>NZ_CP109153.1:3482500-8712700 GCF_035963215.1 Dactylosporangium sp. NBC_01737 | reverse complement strand
CAGCGTCACGGAGTGCATGCTCATCGCCGGTGACCCGGTCGCCATGCACGACGTCCTCACCGCCAGGCTCGCCGCCGGCCCGACCCGCTTCGGCGGCCACGAGTTCGCCGGGACGATCAGCGCGACCGGATCCGGAGTCGCCGGCGCAACCGTTGCCGGAGGCGCGGCCGGGTCCGGGCTCACCGTCGGCGCCCGGGTGACCGCGGTGGAGACGGCCGCCTGCGGCACGTGCGCCGCATGCCGGCGCGACCGCCCCGACGCGTGCCGCTCCCCCGGTGTGCTCGGCTTCACCCGCCCCGGCGCGTTCGCCGAGCGGGTCGCGGTCCCGGCGAAGTCGGTCGTCGCCGTGCCGGACGGGGTCACCGCGTCGCAGGCCGCCGCCGGCGGCGCGCTGCACGGCCACGCGATCGCCGAGGTCAGGCCCGGCGACACCGTCCTGATCCTCGGCGCCGGGGTGATGGGCGTGCTGCACACGCAGGTCGCCCGCCACGGCGGCGCCGGGCAGATCATCGTCACCGGCCGCAGCCCCGCCAAACGCCGGCTGGCGCTGCGGGCCGGCGCCGACCTGGTCGTCGACGCGGCCGGCGACGTGCTCGCCGCGGTCCTGGACGCCACCGACGGCATCGGCGCCGACGTCGTGTTCGAGACGGCCGGCGGCATGCCGAGCGCCGGGCTCGCCGGAACGTCCACGTTGGACCTCGCCGCCCGGTGTGTACGCCGGGGCGGGCGGATCGTGATGGTCGCGGTCCTGCCCCGGCACGCGAGCGCCCCGCTGGGACTGCTGCGGGAGCGTTCCGTGGCACTGCTGCACCCGCGGTCCGGGGCCGGCGGCTACTCCCCCAGCGCCGGGGCGTTCGAGCAGGCGCTGCGCCTGGTGCGCCGCGGCGACGTCGACGTCGACTGCCTGGTGACGCACCGGCTCGACGGCATCGACGCGCTGCCGAAGGCCCTGGACATCACCCGCGACAAGGCCGCCCACGGCGCGGCCGGCCCGGCACAGGTCACCGTCGGCGCCTGGGATGCCGCATGAGCGAGCCCCGCGAGCGAATCATGTCGCAGGTTTGGCGCATGCCGACGCCTGGAGCGCAGCGGAAGGTGGCAGCATGAGCGAGCCCCGCGAGCGAATCATGTCGCAGGTTTGGCTCATGCCGACGCCTGGAGCGCAGCGGAAGGTGGCGCCATGAGCGAGCCCCGCGAGCGAATCATGTCGCAGGTTTGGCTCATGCCGACGCCTGGAGCGCAGCGGAAGGTGGCGCCATGAGCGAGCCCCGCGAGCGAATCATGTCGCAGGTTTGGCGCATGCCGACGCCTGGAGCGCAGCGGAAGGTGGCGCCATGAGCGAGCCCCGCGAGCGAATCATGTCGCAGGTTTGGCTCATGCCGACGCCTGGAGCGCAGCGGAAGGTGGCGGCATGAGCATGAGCATGAGCCTGCTCATCGGCGACATCGTGACCCTGGCCGCGCTGACCGCTCCCCGGCAGACGGCGGCCACCCTCGGCGCGGACGCGGTGACGTTCGCCGAACTGGACGTCGCCGCCAACCGGACCGCCAACGCCCTCGCCGGGCTCGGCGTGCAGACCGGCGACGTCGTGCTGTGGTGCGCCACGCCGACGCTGCGATCCCTGGACGTGTTCGTCGCCTGCGCCCGGCTCGGCGCGGTGTTCGCCCCGCTCAACCCCGCCCTCCCGGTGCACGAGCGCGACGCGGTCCGGCGGTACCTCGACCCGAGGCTCGCGCTGTCGGACGTGCCGTTCGGCGAGGCGGGAGTCGTACACCACGAAACCCTGGAAATGGGGGCCGGCCGCTTCGATCCAAGGACGGTCGACGACCGCGCGCCGCACATCGTCTACCTGACCAGCGGCAGCACCGGCACCCCCAAGGGCGCCCTGGTCAGCCACCGGGCGAGCTGGCTGCGGGCCGCGCCGGGCGGCGGCACGTTCACCAGCGGGCTGCGCGGCCACGGCGGCGTGGTGTGCACGTTCCCGCTGTACCACTACGGCGGCTGGCACTACGTGATGGAGGCGTGGCAGCACCGCACCGCCGTGCACCTGGTGCGCCGCGCCGACGCCGTCGAGGTGATCGACGTGGTCCAGCGGCGGCGGCCGTCGGCACTGTACTGCATCCCGGCGGTCTGGGAGCGGCTGCTGGACCGCGAGCACCGCACCGCCGACCTGCGGTCGCTGCTGCACGCCGACACCGGCACCTCCAGTGTCGCCGCCGACCTCGTCGAACGGATCAAGGCCAGGCTGCCCGGCACGACCACGACGATCCTGTACGGCTCCACCGAGGCGGGCCGGATGGCGGCCCTGCACGACTGGGACCTGGCCCGCAAGCCCGGCAGCGTCGGGCGCGCCGCGACGCCGAACGCGCTGTGGCTGGCCGACGACGGCGAGGTCTGCGTCGCCGGCCCGGCGCTCATGAACGGCTACCTCGGCGCGGCCCCGCTCACCGGCGAGTACCGCTCCGGCGACGTCGGCCGCATCGACGAGGAAGGCTACCTGTTCCTGACCGGCCGCACCCGCGAGGTGATCCGCACCGGCGGCGAGTCCGTCGGTCCGGCCGAGGTCGAGCACGCGCTGCGCGACCTGCCGGGCGTGCTCGACGTCGCGGTCGTCGGCCTGCCGGACGACCGGTGGGGCGAGGTGGTCTGCGCGGTGTTCGTGCTGCCCGACGGCTGCCCGCCGCCGACGGTGGCGCAGGTGCGCTCCCATGTGGACGGTCGCCTGGCCGGGTTCAAGCTGCCGCGGCGGGTCGCAACGGCGACGTCGATCCCGCGGACCCCGGCCACGGGCCAGATCCAGCGCGGCCGGCTGCGCGACCTGCTCACCGCCCCCGAGGGCGCCAGCGCCGGATCTTGAAGCCGCCCGGCCCGCGACCGACGGCCACGTTCACGTCGTCGTCGACCGGCTCCAGATCGTCGTGGCCGGCCAGCACCCGGTCCATGGCGGCCAGGTTGCGGGCCGCGAGCGGCGCCTGGACGGGATGGCCGGACGCCACGGCCGCCTCGAACGCCGCCCTGGCGCCCGGCCCGTCGTCGAGGGCGTTGAACAGCACGAAGCCCAGGTTCACCGCCGCCTTCGGGGAGAACTCGGGGTGCCGCAACGCCATCGCCGTCCGGTACGCCCGCACCGCCGCCCCGACGCTGCCGTTGTGCTGGTGCAGTGTGCCCAGGTTGAACCAGGCGTTGGCGGTATGGTCGGGGTGCCCGGCGTCGATGGCCGCGGCGTAGGCCTGCTCGGCGCGGGCGGTGTCGCCGGCCTCGGCGTAGGTCACCCCGGCGCGCACCAGCGCGGCCGGGTCGGACGCGTCGCGGCGCTCGCGGTACCGGCCGAGGGTCGCAAGGTTGCCCGCCGCCCACTCGTTGCCGCGCTCGACCGCCCGCCGGTAGGCCTCCTCGGCCGCCGCGTAGTCGCGCTGGTTGGCCAGCAGGAACCCGAGCCGGAACGCGCCGAGCGCGCTGCCGCGTTGATCCGACCGGCGCAGGCATTCCCGGGCACCGGCGACGTCGCCCCGCTCGAACAGCAGCGCGCCGAGATGCGCCCCGGCGTCGGCGTCGCCGTCCGCGTCGGCCTCACGGAACAGCCGCTCCGCCGCGGCGAGGTCCCCGGCCTGTTCCCGCGCCAACCCGGCGCGTGTCGACTCGTGCATCGCCACCCCTGACCGTCATCGATGTGGCCAGGGTGCGGCAGTCCCGCGCCCCGGTCCAATACCCATCCAGCACGCTCCGATAAGCGCGCCTTATCGACTTCCCGCCCCGCCGGCCCCGGAGCGGCAGGGCGGTGGGGACTGCCGGGTGGGCGACACAGGGGTATCGCCGCGGCGGGCCGGGTTTCATCCAGACGCGGCCCCCGGAACACGCGGCCAAGCTTTCCGCACCGGCGGACGACCCGACGAACGGATGAGCAATGAGTGAGACCATGCGGTTCCGGATCGCCCGTGGCCCGCAGCGGGCCGAGCCGGCACGGTCTGCGGTCCTGCGCCTGTTCGGCCACGACCTCGACCCGGACCGGCTGTTCTCCCGCCCCGGCGGCGAGCCCGTCGACGGCGGCGACCACGCCGGGCACGCCGTCATCGCGGCCGCGAACGGCTGGATCGGCGACGGCTCGTGCTTCGCCCATCCCGACCGGTCACGGACACCGCACGAGCCGGGGGAACCGGCGACGCCCCACCCGTTCACCGCAGTGATCGACTTCGTGCGGCGGCTCGACGAACGGATCGCCGCGCAGGCCGGCGACCTGGACCCCGACGGGCTCAGGAAGGCGTCGGTCAGGTTCGCGGCACCGCTCGTCGACGACGACTGAGGCCGTCCACAGCGGCGCCACGCTCGGCACCGAGGAGGTCCAGGACCAGCGGCTCCTGGCCGCCGAGACGCCGCCGGAGGCCAACCCGGCCCTCGACGTGTTCCTGTTCCTGCTGCTGTGGTCGGTGGAGGGTCCGCTCGGCGCGGCGATCCTCGCCGGCAGCGCATGCCCGGGGATCCCGTCCCGCCCGGCTACCGGGGCGCCCCGCTCATGATGACGGCTCCCGACCAGCATCGCCGGTATCTGCTGGCCCGGTTCGGCCCGGCGGCGGAGGCATGGGCCCGGGCAAACCCCGCGCAGGTCTACCTTCCCGGCGGGATGAGCCCGGGTCCTGCCACGGCGCAGGAGGTCGAGGGGTACCTCGCGGCCGGGCACGGCGACGCGCCCACCGGGCTCGGCGGCCTGTTGGGCACGGCGCACAACCCCGAGGTGTGGCACGTCGACCTGGTCGTGCAGTGGCTCGGCGCCGTCGCGGAACAGCTGACGGTGTCCCTGTTGCGCCCGCCGTGACAACGCGCTCCGAACCCGCACCGGGCAACCCGTCGCGGCATGCTCCGGCGGCGTCCGGCTCCCGCCGGAAGCCCGACCGTGGCTCAGGCGAAGGAGCCGGCGGCGCCCGGCGCCCGGCTCCCACCGGACGCCCGGCCGTGGCTCAGGCGCGCAGGCGCTGGCGGAGCTGGGCCTTGGCGACCTTGCCGCCCGAGCCGCGGGGCAGGTCGGGCACGATCTCCAGGCGCTCGGGCCAGTTGTCCCGGGAGACGCCGCGCGCGTCGAGGTGCTTGCGCAGGTCGTCGAGGTCGAGGCTGGCGTCCTCGCGCAGCACCACGAACGCGCAGACCCGCTCGCCGAACGTCGGGTCCGGCGCCGCGACGGCGGCGACCATGGCGACCGCGGGGTGCGAGCCGACGTGGTCCTCGACGGCGGCGGCGCTGATGTTCTTGCCGCCGCGGATGATGAAGTCGGACTTGCGGTCCACGACCCGCAGGTAGCCGTCGGCGTCGACGGTGCAGATGTCGCCGGTGAGCATCCAGCCGTCCGCTGTGAACAGTGCCTCGTTCGCGGCCGGGTCGGCGAAGTAGCCCAGGCACGTCGCGGGGCCCGCGCACGCGGCCTGGCCGGGGCCGCCGGCGGCGGTGACGTCGGTGCCGTCCTCGGCGAACAGCCGCACCCGCATCGCGTCGATGACCTTCCCGGCGGTGCGCAGCCGCTGGTCGACGGTGTCGGTGACGGAGGTCCGCGACAGCGCGCCGGTCTCGTTGGAGCCGAAGAACTGCAGCACCTTGGCGCCGGTGCGGCGCTCGAACTCGGCGGCCCGCTCGAACGGCACGGCCTCGCCGCCGGTGAACATGACCCGCAGCGACGACAGGTCCACCTCGGCGGCGACGGGCGAGTTGAGCATCATGATGAACTGGGTGCTGACGCAGCAGACCACGGTGACCCGCTCGCGCTCGATGAGGCGCAGCGCCTCGTCGGCGGAGAAGCGGGGCATGACGACGGTCGGCGCGCCCAGCAGCGTCGGGGTGAAGTTGGCGGTCCACTGCGCGAAGCCGTAGGGCGCGGGGATCAGGGTCAGGAACACGTCGTCGGTGCGCAGGTCGCCGCACTCGACGGCGAGCTCGTGGTAGTAGAACCACCGGTCCTGGTTGTGCACCACGCACTTCGGCATGCCGGTCGTGCCGGACGTCGAGTTCAGCAGGTGGATCTCTGCACGGCGCAGCTCGTGCGGCGACCTCGGCGCGACGACGCCGTCCTCGAGCCGGTCGATTTCGAGGTGTACGACGATGCCGAGCCCCTCGACGAGGTCGCTGACGGGCTCGCCGCGGTGGTCGGACCGGCTGACGAGCGCGGTCGCGCCGCCGACGCTCAGCAGGTGCCGGACCTCGAGGCGGGCGGCGCGCGGCCCGATCGCCACGACGATCATGCCGGCCTTCATCGCGGCGAGGTACACGACGTGCACCTCGACGCCGTCGGGCAGCAGGACGCCGACGCGGGCGCCGCGCGGCAGCCCGGCGTCGGCGAGCCGCCGGGCGAACGCGGTGGAGCGGGCGTCGAACTGCGCCCACGTGAGCCGGTCCTCGCCGGCGACGAAGGCGATGCCGTCCGGTTGCGCGGCGGCGTGCCGGCGGACCGTGTCGGGCAGCGTCTCGCCGTCCCGCACGCCGGCGAGGCGGTCGGCGACGTAACGCTCGTGGACGCTGCCGGGCGCCGGCGCGGCACCGGCGGGGAACAGGTCGTGCACGAATACCCCCAAGACCTCTACCAAACAAGCGCTTGGTTGTGTCATTCTGTTCCCGGCCCTTCGAGCATGTCAAGGTAGGGAGCGTCGCGTGCCGGACCTCTGGACAGCACCCGCCGGCACCCCGGCGGACCTCCGCGTCCTGCCGATGCTGCCGATCCCGGCGGGCGCCCACGTGGAGCAGCTCATCTGGCACGGCGACCCGGCCGGCGCCGGCGACGCCCCGCTGCGGCTCACCACGGTCGGCGGCGGGACCGGCGGCCGGGTGCAGACCCTGCGGCTGCTGCGCGGCGAGCGGCTCGTCGCGGACCTCCGCGTGCGCCACGGCGCACCCGCGACGAGTCGCCGCACCGGCTGCTGCGCAGCGACCTCGCCCCCGGCGTCTCCTGCACCCGCACCTTCACGGTCACCGCCGGCCAGACCACCGACCACGTCCCGGACGCGGCGCCGGTGCTCAGCACGCCCGCGCTGATCGCCTGCCTGGAGGACACCGCCGCCGACGCGCTGCGCCCGCACTTCGCCCCGGCGACCGCGTCGCTGGGCACCTGGATCGGGGTGCGGCACACCGGCCCCGCCCGCACCGGCGAGCAGTTCGTGGTGACCGCCGTCATCGCCGACGTCCGCGGCCGCCGCTACCTCTTCGACGTGCAGGCCACCGTCGACGGCCGCCGCATCGGCGACGGCCAGGTCGCCCAGACCCTCGTCAGCCGCGCAGGCGTGGCCGAACCCAGTTCGCCAGCGACCTGACGGCCCGGTCGGCCACCGCGGTCGTGCCGGCGGCCATCTGGAACGTGTGCAGCTGCCCCGGGAACACCTCCAGGTCGGCCTCCACGCCCGCCTTTCCGGCGATGGCGTGCAGCGTGCGGCTGTCGTCGAGCAGCGCCTCGTCCCCGCCCGCCTGGATCTTCATCGGCGGCAGCCCGGTCAGGTCGGCCTGCAGCAGGTCGATGCGCGGGTCCGCCGCGTCCGCCGGTCCGAGGAACCCCGCCGCGAGGCCGTCGACGAGGTCCTTGGTGAAGAACGGGTCGGTCGCGGCGTTCGTGCGGTAGCTCGTCCCGCTCTGGGTCAGGTCGACCCACGGCGAGATGAGCAGCAGCGCGGCCGGCAGCGGCAGCCCCCGGTCGCGGGCACGCAGGGCCAGCGACAGCGCGAGCCACGCGCCGCAGGAGTCGCCGGCCAGCGCGAGCCGCGCCGGGTCGGTGCCCTGGTCCAGCAGCCAGGTGTACGCGCGGGTGACCTGGTCCAGCTGCGCCGGGTGCACCTGTTCGGGGGCGAACGGGTAGCTGACCAGCAGCGCCCTGGTGCCGGTCGCCGACGCCAGGTGGCCGGCCAGCTTGCGGTGCGTCCAGACGCTGCCGCTGACGAACCCGCCGCCATGGATGTACAGCATGACCGCGCCGCCGGGCGCCTCGTGCGGCTCCACCCACAGCGCCGGCACGCCGCCCGCGTCGGCCTCCCGGTGCCCCACGCCGGGTGGCTCCGCCGTCAGCGACTCCCACGGCTCGGTCGCGTCCGTCTCGCCCTGCCACCGCTGCCGCGACCGGACCCAGTGCCGCCGGACCGGATCGTCGTCCACACTCATCGTCGCTCCTCTCACCCGCGTCGCCCGCTGCGCCGCCGGTACGGGTACAGACCCGGCGTGACCGGTGGAAGAATCGGTGCGCCGCCGATTCCTTTCGCGGTCGAACGAGGTCTGCACCGACATGACGACTGACCACCGCGCCGACACCCTGACCGAACGGTTCGAGCACGAGCGCCGCGGGCTGCTCGCGCACGGCTACCGCATGCTCGGGTCGTGGGACGAGGCCGAGGACGCGGTCCAGGAGGCGTACCTGCGCGCGTTCCGCGCCTGGCCCGCATTCGAGGAGCGGTCCACGGTGCGGGTGTGGCTGTACCGGATCGTCACGAATGTCTGCCTCACCGCGCTGACCGGCCGGAGCCGCCGGGCGCTGCCGTCGGGGCTCGCGACCGATCCGGAGGAGCCCGCACTGTGGATCCAGCCGATCCCGACGGCGCTCGTCGGCGCGGACCCGGCGACCGAGGTGGTGGCCCGGGAAGGGGTACGCCTCGCGTTCGTCGCCGGGCTGCAGTACCTGCCGGCCCGGCAGCGGGCGGTGCTCCTGCTGCGTGAGGTCCTCGCCTTCCCGGCCGCCGACGTGGCGCGGATGCTGGACATCAGCGTGGCCGCGGTCAAGAGCGCGTTGCAGCGGGCCCGGGCCCGGCTGGCCGAGGTGGCGCCGTCGCCGGACCGGCTCACCGAGCCGGCCGACCGGGAGAGCCGTGCGCTGCTCGACCGGTACATGGCGGCGTGGGAGCAGGCGGACCCGGCCGCGTTCGAGCGTGTCCTGCGCACCGACGCGGTTCTCGAGCTGCTGCCGTCCGGGGTCCGGGCCGAGGGCAACGCCGCCTGTGTGGCGCTCGCGGCGCCGTCGATGGACGCCCCGGGCGCGTGGCAGATGGAGCCGGCCGGCGCCAACGGCCAGCCGGCGGCCCTGGCGTGGTGGCACGGCGAACCGTTCGGCGTCGCGGTGCTCACCCCGGCGGCCGGCGGGCTCGCGGCCGTGACCGTCTTCGCCGAACCGGACCTGGTCACCCGCTTCACCACCGCCCGCGTCACCACCACCCGGTGACGCGCCGCCCGGTGGTGACGCGGCGGCCAGTGACGCGGCGGTCGATGACGCGGCGGTCGATGACTCAGCTCCCGGTGACGCGGCTCCCGGTGACGCGGCGGGCGGCGGGCACGGCCCACCACTGGTCGGGCCGGTCGACGACCGCGGCCGTGAGGCCCTCCTCCTCCACCCGGGCGAGGCGCAGCAGGAAGGCGGCGATGCCGGCGGAGCCCTGCATCCAGCCCGTGCCCGGCGGCAGCAGCGGCGGGTCCTGCCGGTGCTCGACGAACCGCCAATAGGCGCCCGTCCCGTCGCGGATCGCGCGGTCGGCGAGGGCGTCGGCCATCGTCCGTGCGCCGTCGAGGTACGGCGCGGGGCCGGTGCTGTCCTGGGCGGCGTCCAGGAGGATGTCGCCGACGCCCGCGGTGCCGCAGCAGCGGCCGTCGTTGTCCCAGAAGCCCGGGCGCAGGCGGGCCGGGAGACCGCACGTGAGGACCGAGTGCAGGCAGCGGTGGCGCAGCTCGCCGACCGGGTGACCGCCGACCTCCTCGACCCCGGCGAGGGCCAGGGCCGGAAACAGCTGCGAGGTCCCCGCCGGTCCGTGGCACCAGTTGTACGTGACCGGCTCGACCTCCCGCTGCGACGGCGGCGACGTGTGCGGCACGACGAACCCGCCGCCGGACAGGTCCGCCACGGCGAGGAGATGATCGGCGCCGCGCCGCGCGGCCTCGACGAAGTCCGCGCGGTCCAGCGCCCGCCCGGCCACCGCGAGGGCGGCCGCCACGCCGGCGGTGCCGTGCGAGAAGTTCGGGCTGCTGGAGCGGTAGCCGGGCCACATCCGCCAGTCCAGGCCCGCGTCCGTCGGCTCGGCGACGGCCAGCAGCGCCTCGCCGCCGGTCGTCATGATCTCCTCGGCCCGGTCGCCGCCGACCCAGACCGCGGCGTGCACGATCCCGGCGCTGCCCATGACCACGTCGGTGGACGGCTCACGGGAGTCGGCCCGCATCGTGGTCGGCCATCCGGCGGGGGTGCGCAGCCGCGCGAGACGCTCCAGCGCGACGCCCTCGCGTCCCGGCGCGAGCAGCCGCAACGCGGTGACGTCACCGGCCAGGCCGTCGTAGAGCGAGGGCTCGACGCGCGTCCCGGCCTGCGCCGCCAGCCGCTCGGCGATCCCGTCGGCGAGCGCCGTCTCGGCCCGGGTCAGCGGCCGGGCCAGGCGCAGCTCGGCGAGGACCGGCGCGAGACCCGCGATGCCGTCGTAGAAGCAGTCCCGCGCACCCGCCGGCTTCGGCTCGCCGTCGACGACCCGCTCGGCCAGCCAGGGCCCGTCCTCGTCGTGGTGCACCTGGCCGAGGGTCCACGCCCAGGCCGCCTCCCCCAGCTCCCGGTACGTCGCAGCATCTGCCATGCCGTCACGCTATCCGGTCGGCTCGCCCCCGAAGCGACCGGCCGCGTCGGCGCGCAGGCCGGCCTTGTCGACCTTGCCGCCGGTGCCCAGCGGCAGCGCGGGCAGGGTGACCAGGTATTCGGGCCAGTTCTGCTTGGACACCCCGGCCGCGTCGAGGTGGACGCGCAGCGCGTCGAGGGTCAGGGGCGAGCGGGTGACGACGTAGGCGCAGACACGTTCGCCGAGGACGGGGTCGGGCGCGGCGACGACGGCGGTCTGAGCGACCGCCGGGTGGCCGCCGACGGCCTCCTCCACGACGAGGGCGCTGACGTTGTGGCCGCCGCGGATGATGAAGTCCGCGATCCGGCCGGTGATGGCCAGGTAGCCGGCGGCGTCGACGGTGGCCACGTCGCCGGTGAGCAGCCAGCCGTCGGGGCGGAACAGGGCGGCGTTGGCGGCGTCGTCGTCGAGGTAGCCGGGCGTGCAGCCGGGTCCCTTCGCGGCAACCTGCCCCGGCCCGCCGGGGACGTCGGCGTCGTCGGCGAGCAGGCGCAGCCGGGCTCCGGGGACCGGGCGCCCGGCGGTGGTCAGCCGGGCGGTCTGCGGGTCGTCCACGGTGGTCACCGACAGCGGGCCGGCCTCGTTGGAGCCGTAGAACTGCAGCACCGCGCAGCCGGTCCGCTCCTCGAACTCGCGGGCCCGCGCCACCGGTACCCGCTCCCCGCCGGTGAACATGACCCGCAGCGACGACAGGTCGGTGCTCGCGAACGCGGGCGAGTTCAGCAGCATGATGAACTGGGCGGTGACGGCGCACAGCACGGTGACCCGGTGCTCCTCGATGAGGCGCAGCGTCTCGGCGGCGTCGAACTCGGCGGTGAGCACGGTCGGGTAGCCGTACATGGCGGGCACGACGTGCGCGCTCCACAGGCCGAAGCCGTACGGTGCGGGCAGCACGCTGGCGAAGACCTCGTGGTCGCCGAAACGGCCGGCGGCGTGCGCGAGGGGCCCGAAGTACTTGCGGTTGTTCATCGTCTGCCGGACGCACTTCGGCAGCCCGGTGGTGCCGGAGGTCGAGTTCACGAAGAACAGGTCGTCCGCGCCGAGCCCCGGGCCGGCAAACCCGGCGGCGGGCAGTGCGTCCAGGTCGAGCACGACGTGCCTCATCGCGCCGCAGCGCGCCGCGATCGAAGCGCCGGGGCGGCCGCGGTGCGACGGGGCGGTGGCGAGGCCGGCCGCACCGGTCTTGGCGAGCAGGTGGGTGATCTCGGCGTCGCCGGCGCGCGGGCCGATGCCGACGGTGACCAGGCCGGCCTTCTGCGCGGCGAGGTAGGCGACGTGGGTGAGCGCGCCGCCGGTGAGCAGGACGGCGAGCCGGTCCCCCGGCGCGAACCCGGCGTCCACATAGGACCGGGCGAGGCGGGACGAGAGCGCGTCGTAGTCGCCCCACGTGAAGGTGCCCTCGGGCGCGACGAACGCGACCCGGGACGGGTCGTTGCGGGCGACGAGCGCGGCGATCGTGTCGGCGGTCCAGGCGCCGGAGGCGTGGTGGGCGGCGATCACGTCCGGCGGGTACTCAGACACCGGCGCCCCCGTCGAGACGCAGCACGGCGCCGGTGGCGAAGCGGGCCTCGGCCGAGCCGAGGTACGCGATGGCGGCGGCGACCTCGGCCGGGTCGGCGACCGGCGGGTCGAGCAGCGCCCGGGCGTGCCCGGCCAGCCGCGGGTCCTGGTCCGGCGCGGGCACCAGGTCGCGTTTCAGCGGGGTGTCCACGGAGCCGGGGCAGACGCACGCGACCCGCACCCCGTCCGGCGCGTACTCGACGGCGAGGGCCCGGGTGAGCGCGACGACCCCGCCCTTCGCGGCGGAGTACGCGGCGCTGTACCGCCAGCCGCGGACCCCGGCGAGCGACGCGACGTTGACCACGGCGCCCTGCGCGGCGATCAGGTGCGGCAGCGCGGCCCGGCAGGCGAGGAACGTGCCGGTGAGGTTCACCGCGAGGATCCGGTCCCACTCGGCGAGGGTCACGTCGGTGGTGTGCGCGGACGAGGCGACCCCGGCGACGTTGGCCAGGAGGTCGATCCGGCCGCCCCACTCGGCGGCCTCGGCGACGGCGGCGTCGACCTGGTCCTCATCGCGCAGGTCGCAGCGGATGCCGTGCACGCCGTCGAGGTCCACGGTCGCGACGTCGAGGCCGGCGACGCGGGCGCCCTCGTCGCGCAGGCGGGCGGCGGTGGCCCGGCCGATGCCGGAGGCCGCGCCGGTGACCAGGGCGACGCGGCCGTCGTACCGGTGCGGCATCAGCGACCGCCGTCGCGCATGGACCTGGCGTCGTGCCCCGCGAGGGAGTCCTGGCCCACTTCGGCATTGTGCGCGTGCGCGACGTGGTGCAGGCCGAACACGGAGTCCATGCCGGCGCGCAGCCCCATCAGGTCCTCGGCCTGGTTGACGGCCTTCTTCGTCAGGGCAAGGCCGAGGCGGGGCATCTGCGCGATCCGCTGGGCGATGTCCATCGTGGACGATTCCAGGTCGGCGCGCGGCACCACCCGGTTGATCATGCCGAGCTGCAGGGCGCGGTCGGCGTACACGCGCTCACCGAGGAACAGGAACTCCTTGGCGTGGCGGGGGCCCATCACCCACGGGTGGGCGAAGTACTCGACGCCGGGGATGCCCATCCGCACGACCGGGTCGGCGAAGAACGCGTCGTCGGCGGCGACGATGAGGTCGCAGCACCAGGCGAGCATCAGCCCGCCGGCGATGCAGGCGCCCTGCACGGCGGCGATGGTCGGCTTCGGCAGCTCCCGCCAGCGCCGGCACATGCCGAGGTACACCTCGGACTCGCGGGCGAAGCGGCTCTCCGCGCCGGGTTTGCCGACGTGGTCCCACCACAGCCCGGCGCGGCGCGGGAACGTGGTGTCGATGTCCCGGCCGGGGGTGCCGATGTCGTGCCCGGCGGAGAAGTGTTTTCCCTCCCCCGTGAGCACGATGACCTTCACCTCGTCGTCGTCGGCGGCGCGGTACAGCGCGTCGTCGAGGGCGTAGGTCATCGCGGAGTTCTGGGCGTTGCGGTACTGCGGCCGGTGCATCGTCACGACCGCCACCGGGCCTTCGGTGCGGTACCGGACGACGTCTTCCTCGGTCATGTGAGCTCCTCAGGGTCCGGCAGGCCGATGGTGGTGGCGAGCGCGTCGAGCCGGTCGCCGGGGGTGGCGAGGGCGGCGAGGGCCCAGGCGCGTTTGGCGTAGTGGTGCAGCTCGTACTCGACGGTGTAGCCGATGGCGCCGTGGCACTGGATCGCGGCGCGGCTCATCGCGTGCGCGGCGTCCGCGGCGAGCACCACGGCGCCGTCGACGGCCGGTCCCGCGTCGACGCCTTCGCGCAGCGCCCAGGCTGCGGCCAGGACGGCGGGGCGGGCGAACTCCAGGCCGAGGTACGCGTCGGCGAGCTGGTGCTTGACGGCCTGGAAGCTGCCGACGGGCGCGCCGAACTGCTGCCGCTGCTTGACGTAGCCGACGGTCAGCTCCAGCATCCGCCGGCCGAGCCCGACGAGCTCGGCGGCGTGGCCGAGGGCGGCCCGTGCGGCGGCCGCCCCGACCAGCGCCGGGTCGCCGGTGAGGACCTCACCCGCGACGGACACGACCGCGTCGAGGCTGGTGTCCACCGTGGACGCGGCGGTCCTGGCACCGCCGATCCGGGCGGCACCGCCGTCGAGGTGCAGGATCAGGTCGGCGTGGCCGCCGAACGGCGTCAGCCCGCCCGGCCCGGCAATCGCGACCCGCGGGCCCCGGTCGTCGCCGAGCGCGGCCAGCAGCGGCGCCGCCACGAACGCGGTCGCGGTGACCGGCAGCGCGACGGCGGCGTACCCGACCTCCTCGAGGACCGGCACGAGATCGGTCTCGTCCAGGCCCAGGTCGGTCATGGCCGCGAACACGCCCGTCGCGGCCACGGCTGACCAGTCGCCCGTGGCGAGGGGCGCCCGCACCGCGTCGCGCAGGGCGACCTGGTCCTCGGTCAACGCGAACCGCACGGTGGCTCCTTCACGCTCGGGGCAGGCCGAGCACCCGCTCGGCGACGATGTTGCGCTGGATCTCGTTGGTGCCGGCGTAGATCGGCCCGGCGAGGGAGAACTGGAAGCCGCGGGTCCACGGCGAGTCGAGGGCCGCGTCGCCGCCGAGCAGTTCCAGGGCGATCTCGTGCAGTTCGATGTCCAGCCGGGACCAGTACAGCTTGTTGAGGCTCGACCTGGCGCCGGGTGCGCGGCCCTCGACGAGGTCGGTGACCTGGTTGAGGGTGAACAGCTGGTAGGCGCGGGCGCCGAGCCAGGCGCGGGTGACCCGCTCCCGGAGGGCGGGGCGCAGCCGGTCGCCCTGCGCGGCGGCGAGCGCGACGAGCCGCTGGGCGGTGTGCAGGAACCGGCCCGGGGAGCGCAGCGTGAGGCCGCGTTCGGAGCCGGTGGTGGACATGGCGACCTGCCAGCCCTTGCCGGGCTCCCCGAGGACGGCGTCATCGGCGACGTGCACGTCGTCGAGGAAGACCTCGGCGAAGCCCTCGTCGCCGTCGAGGCGGCCGAAGCCGCGGACGGTGACCCCGTCGGCGTCCAGCGGGACGAGGAAGTAGGTGAGGCCGCGGTGGCGGGCGGCCTCCGGGTCGGTGCGGAACAGGCCGAACAGGTGGGTGCTGAACGCGCCGCGGGTGGTCCACGTCTTCTGCCCGTTGAGCCGCCAGCCGCCGCCGGGCTCACGAACGGCGCGGCTGCTGATGGCGGCCAGGTCGCTGCCGGCGCCGGGCTCGGACCAGCCCTGGCACCACAGGTCCTGCGCCGCCGCCATCCGCGGCAGCAGCGTGTCCTGCTGCTGGGGGGTGCCGAACTCGAACAGGGTCGGTGCGAGCAGGAAGATGCCGTTCTGGGTGACGCGCTGCGGCGCGCCGGCGGCGTAGTACTCCTCCTCGAAGATCAGCCACTGCCACAGGGTGGCGTCGCGCCCGCCGTACCGCCGCGGCCACGACACCACGGCCCAGCCGGCGTCGAACAGGGCGCGTTCCCAGTGCAGGTGCGCGGCGAAGCCGTCGCGGGTGTCGCCGGACGGCAGCGGGCCGGGCACGTTGGCGCGCAGCCAGTCGCGGGCCTCGGCCCGGAACTCGGCCTCTTCGGCGGTGTCGGTCAGGGAGATCATTGGCCGAAGTCCTCCCGGACCCTGTCGGCCACCCCGGTGAGGTTGAGCTCGAAGGTGAAGCCCTGCTCGTAGCGGTAGCTGCGCTTCGGGTCCCACGGGTCGATGCCGTTGAGCGACTCCTTCGCCGCGCGGATGACCGCGGGGTCCTTGCCGGCGATGTCGTGGGCGACGGCGAACGCGGCGGCGCGCAGCTCGGCGCGGGGCACGACGCTCAGGACCGAGCCGAACGCGTGCAGCTCCGCGGCGGTCGCGGTCGCCGACGTGTACATCATGGCCCGCATCTTGTGCTGCGGCACCAGCCTCGACAGGTGGGTGGCCGCGCCGAGCGCGCCCCGGTCGACCTCGGGCAGCCCGAAGGTGGCGTCGTCGGAGGCGACGATGACGTCGGCGTTGCCGACCAGGCCGATGCCGCCGCCGAGGCAGAAGCCGTGCACGGCCGCGATGACCGGGACGGGGCAGTCGTAGACGGCGCTGAACGCGGCGGCGCAGCCGCGGTTCACCCCGACCAGCGCGCCGAAGCCCGTCGCGGCCTGCAGTTCCTTGATGTCGACGCCGGCGTTGAAGCCGCGGCCCTCGGCGCGCAGCACCACGGCCCGCACGGCCGGGTCGGCGCCGGCCGCGTCGAGGGCGGCGGCGAGGGCGAACCAGCCCGCCACCGGCAGCGCGTTCACCGGCGGGTTGGCCATGACGATCTCGGCCACCCCGAGTTCGTCCACTGTGGACTCGATCACGATGCCTCCGTGGTGAAGGTGGCCCAGCCGTACACGGCGACGGTGCCGTCCTGGGTGGTGCACGTCATCTCGACGTCGAAGCTGTCCGCGTCGCGCCGCACGACGCTGCCGTCGCAGGTGACGGTGTCGCCGGGGAAGACCTGGGCGGCGAAGCGGACCCGGAACGACCGGATCGCCTCGGCGCCGAACCGGTCGGTAGCCCAGGTCGCCAGGAACCCGGCCTGCAGCATGCCCAGCGACAGCGGCGCGGGCATGCCCACCGACAGCGCGAACGGCTCGTCGTGGTGGATCGGGTTGAAGTCGCCGGACGCTCCCTGGTACCGCACCAGGTCCGTGCGGGTCAGAGGGCCGAAGGTGCTCATGCTGTCTCGACCCCCGTGAGGCGGGCGGTGGCGACGTGCCGGCCGGTCTCGTCGTGGAACTCGGTGACCATCACCGCGAAGGTGAGCACGCCGCTGCGGCCCTCCTTGCGGGTCACCGACTCGATTCTGGACCTGCCGGTGAGCCGGTCGCCGGCGCGTGGCGGAGGGCCGTGGAACACGAACTCCTGCTCGGCATGCAGGCCCTTGCGCTGGTCCATCGCGACCGCCTGCCAGGGGTCGGCGTCGCCGGTCTGCCAGAAGAACGCGGTGGTGAGGAACGTCGGCGGAATCACGGGGTGCTCCGCCTGGAGGTACGCGGGGTTCGCCGAGCCGGTGGCCCGGGCGAACTCGCGGATCTTGCCGCGTTCGACGTCGAGGGTGAACGGCTCGCCGGTCACCCCGACGGCGCTGTCGTCGACCATGGCTGGCTCCTAGGGGTGTTGGCTGCTGACCGAGACGACCTCGCCGGTCATGTACGAGCTGTATTCGCTGGCCAGGAACACGATCACGTTGGCGACCTCCCACGGCTCCGCCGGCCGGCCGAACGCCTCCCGGGTCGACAGCTCGGCGAGGAGCTCGTCGGTGGTGACCTTCGCCAGGTGCGGGTGCATCGCCAGGCTCGGCGCGACCGCGTTGACGCGCACCCCGGCGTGCGCCGCCTCGAGGGCGGAGCAGCGGGTGAGCGCCATGACCCCGGCCTTCGCCGCGGCGTAGTGCGCCTGACCCTCCTGCGCCCGCCAGCCGATGACGGAGGCGTTGTTGACGATCACGCCGGTGCCACGCGGGATCATGTGCCGCAGCGCCGCCCTGGTGCAGCGGAACGTGCCGGTGAGCGTCACGTCCAGCACGGTGCTCCACTGCTCGTCCGTCATGTCCACGACGGCGGCGGTGCCACCGAGCCCGGCGTTGTTGACCAGGACGTCGAGCCCGCCGCCGAAGTGCTCGACGGCGGCGGCGAACAGGTGCTCCACCTGGGCCTGGTCGGTGACGTCGCACGGGATGCCGGGCACACCGAGGCGCTCGGCGGTCTCGGCGAGGCGGCGCTCGTGCCGGTCGGAGACGACGACCCTGGCCCCCTCCTCGACGCACCGCTCGGCGGTGGCGAAGCCGATGCCGGTGCCCGCGGCGGCGGTCACCAGCACGGTGCGACCGGCGAGCAGCCCGTGCCCCTGTGTCCTGTTCGGCATGATCACGACTCTACCAAGCGCTTGCTTGGTCCACCAGAGGCGCGCCGGGCCTGATCCAGCGGGACCGCGGTCGCGGCGGACGTCGACAGCCGCGGCCGGTCCGGCTCCTCGTGCGGCAGCGGCGTGACCGGGCGAAGCGAGTCACGGCTGCGCACCGCGAGGGCCTGGTACACCCCGGTCCCGTGCGCCTTCCAGGCCAACTCCACGTCCGTCAGGTCCCGCACGACCTTGGCCGGCGCGCCGGCCGCCAGGGTCCTCGGCGGCACCACGAACTCGGCCCTGACGAGCGAGTGCGCCCCGACGAACGCGAACTCGCCGATCTCGGCGCCGTCCAGCACGACCGCGTTGATGCCGATGAGGGCGCCCTCGCCGACCCGGCACCCGTGCAGGACCGCGCCGTGCCCGACGTGCCCGTCCGGGCCGAGCCTCAGCACGGTGCCGGGGAACGTGTGCAGCACGCAGGAGTCCTGGACGTTCGAGCCGGCCGAAAGGACGATCCGGCCGAAGTCGCCGCGCAGGCTGGCCAGGGGGCCGACGTAGCAGCCGGCACCCACGTGGACGTCGCCGATGAGCACCGCGGTCGGGTGGACGTACGCCGTCGGATGCACGACCGGGATGACGTCCTCGATGGCGTAGGCGGGCATCAGGCGAGCCGTTTCAGCGTGTCCGTGGCCTCGGCCATGATGCGCTCGATGAGCTCCGCGCAGCTGGGCAGGTCGTCGATGAGGCCGGCGACCTGGCCGGTGGCCATGACGCCGGCGTCGGCGCGGCCGTCGACCATGGCGGCGCGGATGAGCATCGGCGTGTTGGCCGCCAGGACGAGCTGGCCGAGCCGCAGGTCGTGGCTGCCGCGCATGGCCCGGCCCTCGCGCAGCATGCTCAGCCAGGACCGGCCGGACAGCTTGCGCAGCGCCTGGGCGTTGCGGACCGCCCGCGGCAGCCGCCGCAGCGCGCCGGTCTCGCCGAGCCCGTCGACGAACGGGGTGCGCAGGACCCGCTGCGGGACGCCGTCGAGGGCGGCGGTGACGACGGTGTCGGTGACGGTGGCGTCCAGGTACCGCTGCTGCACGTTCCTGCTGATGGGGCTGTCGCTGGTGAGCAGGAACCGGGTGCCCATCGCGATCCCGGCGGCGCCGTAGGCGAGGGCGGCGACCAGGCCGCGGCCGTCGAAGTAGCCGCCGGCGGCGATGACCGGGATGTCGACGGCGTCGACCACCTGGGGCAGCAGCAGGCTGGTGGGTACCGGGCCGGTGTGCCCGCCGCCCTCGCCGCCCTGCACGACGACGGCGTCCACGCCCCAGGCGGCGACCTTCTCCGCGTGGCGGCGCGCGCCGACGGACGGCACCACCACCACACCGGCGGCCTTGAGCCGCTCGATCAGTTCGGGCTTCGGCGCCAGGGCGAACGAGGCAACCCGTACACCTTCCCGGATGAGCAGATCGGCGCGCTTTGCGGCGTCCGGGGCGTCGGCGCGAAGGTTGACCCCGAACGGCGCGTCGGTCAGCTTCCGCACGTCGGCGACCGCGGTGACCAGCTCCTCGTAGGAGAGGGTGGCGCTGGCGAGGATGCCGAGGCCGCCCGCGTTGGCGGTGGCGGCCGTGAGCCTGGCGTCGGAGACCCAGCCCATGCCGGTCTGCACGATGGGGTACCGGACGCCGAACAGCTCGCAGATCGGCGTCCTGAGCGCGCTCACGTGTCGACTTCCCTGGCGCGGACGTTCGCCGGGTCGATGACCTCACGGATGAGGGCGAGCTCCTCCGGTGTCGGCATCCGCGTCTGCGGTACGTCCGCCGGCACGGCCAGGTCGAATCCCGTGGCCGCGCGGACCTCGTCGACGCTCACGCCGGGGTGCACCGAGACCAGGCGCATCCGGTGGTCGTCGGTGCCGAAGTCGAAGACGCCGAGGTTGCTGACCACCCGGCGGATCTCGTGGTACCGGCCCGCGGCCGGGTTCGCCGCGGCGCGGTCGTAGCCGACGCCGCTGACCATGTCGACCGCGGCCACGAACGAGCGGTGCCCGTGCCGGGGCACCCAGTAGCTGGTGGGATGGTTGACGGTGTTGCCGGGCGCGCCGCGGACCCCGAGCAGCGCGCGGGTGGGGCGGGCGAAGTCGCCGATGGCGGAGATGTTGGCGTTGCCGTACCGGTCGATCTGGCTGGGGCCCATCATCACGTGCCGGCGGCCGGTGTACAGCAGGTCGAACACGGCCCGGAACGGGATCCAGCCCTCGATGACGGGCGGGGTGCCGCCGATCGCCCAGGTGCCCTGGGCGAGGTACGCCTCGCCGTCGGACAGCAGCAGGTCGGGCGAGAAGGTGGCGCGGGCGAGCCGGGCGGCGATGCTCGGCACGAGGCCGATCGGGCTGGCGAGGATCTCCCCGTCGCCGCGCCACACCTCGGCGCACGCGACGACGCAGACCTCCGCGCGGGTGACGGCACTCATGCTGGGACCCCCAGGTAGCGGTCGTAGAAGGCGGCCCACGCCTGCGGGTCGGCGGCGGCCTGCACGTATTCGCGCTGGAACGCCTCGTCCCGCTCGTAGTCGGGGGCGCAGGAGGTGAAGTGGGCGCCACGGGGCGCCTCGACCACGCCGTGCACCATCCACCGCTGCAGCAGCAGCGACTGCACCGGGGCGTCCCGGGTCAGCTCGGCGGTGTCCACGATCTGCTCGCATGACACGTACGCCTTGTCGGCCGCCGTGCAGAACAGGTCGTCGAAGTACGGGTCGGGCCCCAGGTACTGGGCGTTGCCGTGCACGTCGGCCCGGTTGAGGTGCACCAGGGCCGCGTCGAGGCGCACCGCCGGGATCGCGACCAGCTCCTCGTCGCCGTACGGCGAGGCGACGGTGCGCAGGCCGGGGTTGACCTTCAGCACGTCGGAGCCCAGGCCCGCCCGGCTGGGCATGAACGGCAGCCGGCAGGCCGCGGCGTACAGCGCCCAGCGCAGCATCCCCTCGTCGTACTCGGTCACCTCCACCGCGCCGGACTGCCGGGCCGCCCGGAAATGCGGCTCGAGCGGGATCGTGTCCAGCGACACGAACCCGTACACCAGGTGGCGGACCTTCTTCGCGGCCAGCAGCAGGCCGACGTCGGGCCCGCCGTAGCTGACGATGGTCAGGTCGGTGAGGTCGGAGCGCAGGATCGCGCGCACCAGGGACATCGGTTTGCGTCTGGATCCCCAGCCGCCGATCCCGATCGTCATGCCCGAGCGCAGCTGTGCCACGACCTCGTCTTCGGTCATCTGCTTGTTCGCCATCGCCGCCTTCTTCACCGCGCAGGCTGGACCTTGCCCGGTGAACGTACCAAGCGCTTGCTTGATTACGCTACACTCGCGTCCGAGCCGTATCTCACGGCCGCGGTCCACGTAGACTCCTGGTGCGAACGGGATAGACGAGGCTGCACAACGACGTCGGTGAGGAAGAGCGGGATGGCGCGAGAGCCTGGGGATCGACGCGAACGGATTCTCGCCAGCGCCGCGGCGCTGTTCGCCCGCAAGGGCGTGTCCGCCACGACGGTGCGCGAGATCGCCGACGAGGCCGGCATCCTGTCCGGCAGCCTGTATCACCACTTCGAGTCCAAGGAAGCCATGGTCGACGAGATCGTGACCTCCTACCTGGAAGACCTGCGCACCCGGTACAAGCGGGTGCTGGACGGCGAGAGCCACCCACGGACCCGCCTGCACGACCTCATCGTGGCCTCGCTCGAGGTCGTCGAGGCGCACCCGCACGCCACCGAGATCTACCAGAACGACGTCAACTACCTCACCCAGATCGAACGGTTCGGATACCTGCGCACCGCCGGCAAGGAGGTCCAGCAGACCTGGCTGTCGGTCATCGAGGCCGGCATCGCCGAGGGCGTCATCCGCGACGACCTGGACCCCAAGATCCTCTACCGCCTGATGCGTGACGCCGTCTGGCTGTCGGTGCGCTGGTTCAAGCCCACGGCGGCGTACCCGATCACCCGCCTCGCCGAGGACTGCACCTCACTGTTCCTGGACGGCCTGTCGAAGACGCGGTGACCCGGCCGCGGCCACCGCGGCCAAGCTCAGGCCAGCAGCTCGGTGCGGTGGTCGTCGAGCCAGTCGGCGGCGGTCTTCGAGCTGCTGTCGCCGACACGGGCGACGATGCGCTCGTCGTTGATCATCCCCTTGAGCCGCTCCTCATCCTGGTCGGCCGTCCGGCCCGCGGAGGGGGTCACCGCGGAGCCGGTCACCACGGGGACGTCCGGCCCCCCGATGTCGTCTCCGCCGCCGCCCCCGCGGGTGACCGCGTAGACGATCGCCCCCGGCGAGGACGAGCGCGGCCGCGGTCCCGGCCGCGGCCAGCCGCCTGCGCCACCACGGCCGCGGCCGGTGGTTCAGGCGCGGTGCAGGCCGACGGGGCTGATCGGGCCGACGGCGCCGGCCTCGAATGCCGCCGCGACCTTCTCCACCGTCCACGAAGGGTCCTGCGCGCCGGTGCCCTGGACGACGGGGTGGGCGATCATCGACAGTTCGTCGCCGTCGATGCGGACGACCTGGCCGTGCACCCCGGCTGCCGCGGCGGAGAGCAGGTAGATGACCGCCGGGGCGTTCTGCGCCGGTGGCTTGTGCACGTTCTGGCCCTGGGCGTCGGCGCCGAGGTACGCCTCGAACGCGTCGGCCATCCGGGTGTGCGCGTTGGGTGAGACGGCGTTGACCCGCACGCCGGTGCCGATGAGGTCCGCCGCCCAGCAGTAGGTCAGCGACGCGACGCCGCCCTTGCTGGCACCGTAGGCACCCATCGCCGCCGACCCCGCGTGCGCGCCCGACGTCACGTTCACCACGGACCCGCCGCCCTGCGACAGCATCGCCCGGATCGCGTGCAGGCCGCAGTACGCGGTGCCGAGCAGGTTCACCTCGATGACCGCGCGGAACTCGTCCGGGTCCTGGGAGGCAGGGTGGGCGAGGCGGAAGATCCCGGCGTTGTTGACCAGGCCGTCGATCGCGCCGAACTCGGCGACGCACCGGTCGATCACCTCCCCGGCGCCGTCCCAGGTGCCGATGGTGCCGGCCGCCGCGACGGCGCGGCCGCCGTCGGCCGTGATCGATGCCGCGACGGCATGTGCCAGGTCGGCGTCGACGTCGTTGACCAGTACCGCGGCCCCCTCGGCAGCCGCGAGCCGCGCGTAGGCGGCGCCCAGGCCCCGGCCCGCGCCCGTGACGACGACCGCCTTGCCGTCGAGGAAGCCCGTCATGAGAGCCGCTCGATCACCATGGCCATGCCCTGGCCGCCGGCGGTGCACATGGTTTCCAGGCCGAACTGGGCGTCGCGGTGCACGAGGCCGTTGAGCAGGGTGGTGGCGATGCGGGCGCCGGTCATGCCGAACGGGTGGCCGACCGCGATGGCGCCGCCGTGCACGTTCACCCGGTCGAGCGGGGCGCCCATCTGGCGGTACGCCGGGATCACCTGAGCGGCGAAGGCCTCATTGATCTCGATCAGGTCGATGTCGCCGATCGTGAGGCCCGCGTGCGCGAGGGCGCGGCGGGAGGCCTCGACCGGGCCGAGGCCCATGATCTCGGGGCTGAGCGCGGAGACGCCGGTGCTGACGATGCGGGCCAGCGGCGTGAGGCCCAGCGACCGGGCGCGGGTGGAGCTCATCACGACGAGGGCCGCGGCGCCGTCGTTGAGGGGGCAGCAGTTGGCGGCGGTGACGGTGCCGTCGGGGCGGAAGGCCGGTTGCAGGGCCGCGACCTTCTCCAGCGTCACGCCGGCGCGCGGGCCGTCGTCGGACCGCAGGACCGTGCCGTCGGGCAGGGTGACCGGCGTGATGTCGCGGTCCCAGAAGCCGTCGGCGAGGGCCTTCTCGGCGTTGTTCTGGCTGCGCACCGCGAACTCGTCCTGCTCGCCACGGGTGATCCCGCACAGCTCGGCGACGTTCTCGGCGGTCTCTCCCATGGCGATGTACACGTCGGGCAGCGCGCCGCGCGCACGCGGGTCCGACCAGGGCCGGGCGCCGACGATGCCGTCGAAGCGTGGGTTGCGGGTGTCCGGCATGCCGTC
This sequence comes from Dactylosporangium sp. NBC_01737, assembly GCF_035963215.1. NCBI lineage: Bacteria > Bacillati > Actinomycetota > Actinomycetes > Micromonosporales > Micromonosporaceae > Dactylosporangium > Dactylosporangium sp. NBC_01737. The sequence continues at coordinate 8,688,698 of NZ_CP109153.1, read as the reverse complement.
GGCCTTGCCGGCGGGATAGTGCGAGACGACCTCGACGCCGGCGGCGACGAACGCGTGCCCCTCCCCCGCCTTGATGGCGTGGAACGCCATCCGGATCGCCTGCAGCGACGAGGCGCAGTACCGGTTGACGGTGGTCCCCGGCACCATGTCGTAGCCGAGGTGCATCGCGACCTGCCGGCCGAGGTTGTACCCCTGCTCGCCGGCCGGCTGGGCGCAGCCGAGGATCAGGTCGTCCAGCGTGGCCGGGTCCAGGGCCGGGACGCGGTCCAGGGCGAGCCGCACGACCTGCGCGGCGAGGTCGTCGGCGCGCACGCCGGACAGGGTTCCCTTGTAGGCGCGGCCGATCGGCGAGCGCACGGCCGAGACGATGACGGCTTCGGGCATGACCCTTCCTCTACTGGGACACGGTCCAGCCACCGTCGACGGGCAGCAGGACGCCGTTGATGTAGGCGGCGGACGGGGAGAGCAGGAACAGCACGGCGGCGGCGACGTCCTCGGGGCGTCCGGCGCGGCGCATCGGGTTGCGCGCGATGAGGTCCCGGCCCAGCGGCGTGTCGGCGAAGCCGGCCATCCGCGGGGTGTCGATGAACCCGGGCGCGACGGCGTTCGCGCGGACCGCGGGAGCCAAGCGGGTGGCGAGATGGCGGGTGTAGCCGGCGATCGCGGCCTTGCCGGCGGAGTACCACGCCGAGTCGGTGCCGACGAGGTTTCCGGCGACGGAGGCGACATTGACCACCGCGGCATCCGCGGGCGGGCCGGTCGCCAGCCAGGCGGCGGTGACCGCCTCGACGCTGCCGACGGTCGCGGTGACGCCTTCGACGAAGCCGAGTGGCGCGCCGCCGCTGGCCGGGCCGGCGTTGTTGACCAGGTACCGCGCCGGTCCGCTCGCCTCGAGCGCCGCGGCGACCGCCGCAGGGTCGCGGACGTCGACGACGAACCCGCCGTCGGTCGGGGTCAGGTCCCACACGACCGGCCGCAGGCCCTGGGACGCGGCGAGGCGGACGATCGCGGCGCCGATCCCGCTGGCACCCCCGGTGACGATGACCGTGTCCGTCGGGCGGGGGGAAGTCACGCCGCACCGCGCAGGGCCGTCTTGAGCACCTTGCCGCTGGCGTTGCGCGGCAACGCGTCCAGGAACACGTAGGAGCGGGGCAGCTTGTAGTTGGCGAGCCGTTCCTTGCAGAACACGGCGAGTTCCTCCTCCGAAGCGGCGGAGCCGGGGCGCGGGACGACGTAGGCGCGGGCGACCTCGCCGAGCCGCTCGTCCGGCACGCCGATGACCGCGACCTCGCCGACCGCCTCGTGCCGGGCAAGGACCTGCTCGATCTCGGCCGGGTAGACGTTGAAGCCGCCGACGATGAACATGTCCTTGAGCCGGTCGGTGATGCGCAGGTAGCCGCGCTCGTCGAGGGCGCCGATGTCGCCGGTGTGCAGCCAGCCGTCGGCGTCGATCGCGTCGGCGGTCGCCGCCGGGTCCTGCCAGTAGCCGCGCATCACGTTGTACCCGCGGACGAGGATCTCGCTGCTGACCGGGTCGACGGTGACCTCGACGCCGTCGATCGCGGCGCCGCAGGTGGTCGCGACGGTGACGGGGTCGTCGTCGGGGCGGCACATCGTCGCGGTGCCGCAGGACTCGGTGAGCCCGTAGGCGGTGAGGACGGTGGCGAGCTTCAGCTCCTCACGGAGCCGCTCGATCATGACCACCGGGACCGTCGTGGCGCCGGTGACCGCGACCCGCAGGCTGGACAGGTCGCGCGACGGCCGGTCCGGATGGTCCAGCATCGAGGTGTACAGGGTGGGCGGGCCGGGCAGCACGGTGATCCGTTCCTGCTCGATCAGGCGCAGCGAAGCCGCGACGTCGAAGACCGGCTGCGGCACGATCGTGGCGCCGCGCAGCAGGCAGGCGATCACGCCGGCCTTGTAGCCGAACGTGTTGAAGCACGGGTTGACCAGCAGGTACCGGTCCCCGGCCCGCAGGTCGGCGAGCTCGCTCCAGGCGACGTAGACCTGGGTGCTCTGCCGGTGGGTGAGCATGGCGCCCTTGGGCCGCCCGGTGGTGCCGGAGGTGAAGAACAGGTCGGACAGGTCGTCGGGCCCCACGTCGGCGGTGACGTCGGCCGTACCCGCGACGAACGCGTCCCACTCGTCGAACGGTACGATGTCCGACAAGTCCGGAAGCTTCGAGCCGGCGAGGGAGTCGACGTAGCGGTTGCCGAGGAACCCGTCGTCGACCAGCAGCAGCCGGGCGCCGCTGCGGGACAGGATGTAGCCGGCCTCCGGGCCCTTGAAGCGGGTGTTCAGCGGCACGAGGACGCCGCCGGCGGTGACGACGCCGAGCGCGGCCACGATCCACCGCCACGAGTTCGGGGCCCACAGCGCGACCCGGTCGCCCTTGCCGACACCCCTGGCGGCAAGGGCCCCGGCGAACCGTGCGACCTCCTCGGCCAGCCCGGCGTAGGTGAGCCGGACCGGTCCGTCGACGACCGCCTCGCGGTCGCGATGGTGCTCGGCGCCGGCGCGCACCAGGTCCGGCAGCGTCCGGGCACTCAACGGTTCCATGTCACGCACCTTACCAACCAAGCGCTCGCTTGGTAAGGTGTCGGGTATGACGGAGGCTTACCTGGTCGAAGCGGTGCGTACCCCGGTCGGGCGGCGGGGCGGCGGCCTCGCCGGCGTGCACCCCGCCGACCTCGGCGCGCACGTGCTGACCGCGCTCATGGACCGCAGCGGCGTCGACCCGGCGGCCGTCGACGACGTCATCTTCGGCTGCGTCGACGCGATCGGCCCGCAGGCCGGCAACATCGCCCGCACCTCCTGGCTCGCCGCCGGCCTGCCCGACGCGGTCCCGGGCGTCACGGTGGACCGGCAGTGCGGCTCCTCCCAGCAGGCGCTGCACTTCGCCGCCCAGGCGGTCATGTCCGGCACCGCCGACCTCGTGGTCGCCGGCGGCGTGCAGAACATGAGCGCGATCCCCATCTCCGCCGCGATGCTCGCCGGCCGCGAGTACGGCTTCGACGACCCGTTCCGCGGCTCCGCCGGCTGGCAGCGCCGCTACGGTGATCAGGAGATCAGCCAGTTCAGGGCCGCGGAGCTGATCGCCGCGAAGTGGTCGCTGGGGCGTTCGGAGATGGAGGTGTACGCGCTGGACAGCCACCGCAAGGCCGTCGCCGCCCGCGCCGAGGGCCGCTTCGTCCGCGAGACGGTGCCGCTCGGCGACGTGACCGCCGACGAGGGGCCCCGCCCGGACACCTCGCTGGAGAGGATGGCGGGCCTGCCGACGCTCACCCCCGGCGGGATCGTCACCGCGGCCCTCGCCAGCCAGATCTCCGACGGCGCCGCGGCGCTGCTGGTCGCCTCCGAGGCGGCGGTGCGCACCCACGGGTTGCGCCCCCGCGCCCGCGTCCACCACCTGAGCGTCCGCGCCGACGACCCCGTGTACATGCTCACCGGCCCGATCCCGGCCACCGCGCACGCCCTGCGGCGCAGCGGCCTCACCATCGACGACATCGACCTGGTCGAGATCAACGAGGCGTTCGTGCCGGTGGTCCTCGCCTGGCAGCGGGAGACCGGCGCCGACCCGTCGCGCGTCAACGTGCGCGGCGGCGCCGTCGCGCTCGGCCACCCGCTCGGCGCGACCGGGGCGCGGCTGATTACGACGCTGCTGCACGCCCTGGAGGACACCGGCGGCCGGTACGGGCTGCAGACCATGTGCGAGGGCGGTGGGACGGCCAATGTCACCGTCATCGAGCGGCTCTGACCCCGCCGCGCTGGTCACCGGCGGCACCCGCGGCATCGGCCGGGAGCTCGCCGCCCGCCTGGCCGCCGCCGGCTACCGGGTCCTGGTCTGCGGCCGGCGCGAACCCGCCGACCTGCCGCCCGGGGTGGACTTCGCCGCCGCCGACGTGCGCGAGCCCGCCGAGGCCACGGCGCTGGTCGCGGCCGCGACCGACGCGTTCGGGCGCCTCGACCTGCTCGTCAACAACGCCGGCGGCTCCCCCGCCGCGCCGGCCGCGACCGTGTCGCCGAACCTGGTGACCGCCGTGGTCCGGCTCAACCTGCTCGCGCCGTTCTTCGTCTCGCAGGCCGCGAACGCCGTCATGCAGGCGCAGGACGGCGGCGGGCTCATCGTCAACATCGGCAGCGTCTCCGCGATCCGCCCGGCGCCGGGCACCGCCGCATACGCCGCGGCCAAGGCCGGCCTCGAGACGCTCACCCGCGCCCTGGCCCTGGAGTGGGCGCCGAAGGTCCGGGTCAACACGGTCACCGCCGGCGTGGTGCGCACCGACGACAACGCCGCGCACTACGGTGACGAGGCCGCCCTGGCCGCGGTCGCCGCGACCGTCCCGATGGGCCGCATGGCGACCCCCGCCGACATCGCCGACGCGGTGCTGCTGCTGGCCTCCCCGCTCGCGGCGTACATGACCGGGGCGAGCCTGCTGGTCGACGGCGGCGGGCAGCTCCCCCGGTACGCCGAGACCGCCCGCCCCGGCGGACCCGGGACGGGCTGAACACCGGCCGGACGCACGCGACCCGGGCTCCCTGTGGGAGGCCCGGGTCAGGTTGCCTGCGGTTCAGGCGTTGACGAGTCCCTTGCCGGCAGCCTCCGGGACCGCGAAGCCCTTGCTGCCCGGGGTCGCTGCGGCGTGGATGAGGCCCGCGGCACCCAGCAGGAGCAGCAGCCCGGCAGCGCCGTACGCCACCAGCGCGGCCTGACCGGCCTTCACCCCGAACTCGCTGAACCCGTACGAAGTCAACAACAGCCCACGCAACGTCTCACCCTTGAACACCGTCTCCCGCGCCGCGGTGGCATCCGTCAGCTGCTTCTGCAGGTCCGCGGCGGCCGGGTCGTCCTTGGCCAGCTTCGCGATCTGCGCCCGCAGATCCGTCTGCACATCACCGAGCTGCGCGTAGGTCTTCCCACCCGCGATCGACTTCAGATGCAGGCCGATGAACTCGTTGGCGTAGCACTCCGCCTGCTTCCCGCTCGTCAGCTGCTGACCCGCGTACCTCACCAGGCACGCCGACTGCTTCTCCTCCGCCGTCATCGTGTCCGCGGTCTTGAACGTGATCTGCTGCTGACCCAACTGATCCTTGACATAGTCGTTGGCGAAGCTCGCGTTACTGGTCAGCACCACACCAGCGACCAGCAGGAGACCCGCCAGGACGACCAGGCCCAGACCGACGAGGATGTCGAGCGTCTTGCGCTTCATGGCATGCCCTCCAGGGCGCTGGTAATGCTCCGTTGTGATGCCAGAAGCATCGATCACCAGCACCGCCGCAGCGCAGAGGACAACCACCCACACCGACGGGACCAACGTCCCCTCATCCACGGGACCTCCGGCGGCGGCACCCCGGCGGCGGTCCCGTGGACGGGGTTCACATGTTCGCCGCGCCCGCCCGGATCGCCTGGCGGATGCGCGGGTACGTACCGCAGCGGCAGACGTTGCGCAGGCTGTCCAGGTCGGCGTCGGTGATGGCCCGGCCCTCGGCGGCGACGCGGCGGACCAGCGCGACCGCGGCCATGATCTGGCCGGGCTGGCAGTATCCGCACTGGGACACGTCGTGGTCGAGCCAGGCCTGCTGCATCGGGTGCAGGTCCCGGCCGGCGGTGGCCGCCAGCCCCTCGATCGTCGTCACCTCGTCGGTCGGCCGGAGCTCACCGACGGGGACCGCGCAGGGCGTGATGCCGTTGCCGTTGAGGTGGCTGGTGCAGGCCTTGCATACGCTGATGCCGCAGCCGTACTTCGGCCCCGTGATGCCCAGGACGTCGCGCAGGACCCAGAGCAGGCGCACGTCGTCGGGGACGTCGACGGTGACCTGCTCGCCGTTGACGCGGAACGTGTGCTCGGGCATGTCAGGGCTCCCATTGCTGCAACAGGCCGTCGGTCGGTGACGGCGGGACGGGCGGGATCGTCGGCTTCGGCGTGAACGACAGCGTGCCGTGGTTGACCGGGAAGCTGGTCGGCATCGTGCCGGTGGCCCGGCCGTAGGCGCACGCGACCGCGGCCATCGACGCGGCGACGCCCAGCTCGCCGGCGCCGCCGGGCTGCTCGGAGGTGCTGGGCAGGACGATGATCCGCAGCTCGGGCGGGGTGTTCCACTGCCGGGTGTAGAAGGCGTTGTCCCAGCTCGCCTCGAGGAAGTATCCGTCGCGCAGGTGCAGGCTGGAGGTCAGCGCCAGGGCGATACCGTCCATGACGCCGCCCATCATCTGCGCCTCCAGGCCGCGCGGGTTGACGGCGAGCCCCACGTCGACCGCGAACACGACCTTGGTCACCCGCGGCCCCGTGACGCCGTCGCGGATCGGCCGGTTGACGGTGCCCGGCCGGCAGTCGATCTCCACCAGTGCGGCGCTGACCGCCTTGTACTCGGCGTGGAACGCGATGCCCTGGGCGGTGCCGGCCGGCATCGACCGGCCCCACCCGCCGGCGGTGGCCACGGCGTCCAGTGCCGCGCGGCAGCGCTCGTCGCGCAGGAACTCGCGCCGGAACCGGTACGGATCCTTGCCCATCCGGGCCGCGACCTGGTCCACGATCAGCTCGCGGGCGCAGGTGACGTCGGGTGAGTAGACGTTGCGCATGCTGCCGGTGTTGAAGCTCGTGTCGGTCTCACTGAGCAGCCGGCTGCTGACCCCGAAGTTGTAGGACATCTGCTGGCTGAGCTGGAAGAAGGTCTCCGAGAAGCCGATGTCCCCGACGGGCAGCCGGGCGGCGAACGCGGTAATGATCTCGCCGAGACCGTGGCTGAGATCGGTGGCGACGCTGGTGTGCCGCTGGGTGTAGCTCAGCACCGTCCCGCCGAGGTACGACACCCGCACGCGCGAGGTGGCCATCGGGTGCACGCGCCCCTGGCGGGAGTCGTCGGCCCGGTGCCACATGAGCTTGACGGGCTTGCCGGTCTTCTGGGACACCTCGGCCGCCTCGATCGCGGCGTCGAAGAACAGTTTGCGCCCGAACGACCCGCCGCCCTCGGTGACGTGCACGGTGACGCTGGCGGCCGGCAGCCCGAGCCTGGCCGCGATGACCTGTTTGGCGACGATCGGCGACTTCAGCGCCGACCAGATCTCGGCCCGGCCGGCGCGTACGTCGGCGATCGCGCAGTTCGGCTCCAACGCGCTGTTGCCGCGGAAGTGGAACGTGAACTTCCCCTCCACGACCGGGGTCGGCGGGCGCAGCCCGAGCGGGATCTCGGCGGCGGCGAGGGACCGCAGGACGGTCTGGTCGGAGCTGCCCTCGGCGGTGCCGGGCCGCCAGGTCACGCGCAGCGCCCGCACGGCGTCGATGCACTGGCCGAACGTCTCCGCGCGCACCGCCACGCCGGTGGAGATGACGACGACGTCGGTCACGCCCGGCATGCCACGCACCTCGGCGAGGTTGGCGACCGAGCCGACCTTGCCGTTGACGGTGGGCGGGCGGCACACCATCGCCGGTTTCGCGCCCGCGACGTCGAGGTCCATGGCGAACTTCTTGCGCCCGGTCACCGCGTCGAGGGCGTCGACGCGGCTGGTCGGGCGGCCGATGACGGTGAAGGACGCCCTGGGGGTGAGCTCCACCGCGACGGGCACGGTCGTCGCGCTCGCGGCCTTCGCGGCGAGCTCACCGATGGCGATGCCCCGGCCGGCGCGGTCGCGGATCACCCCGTCGCGCAGGCTGAGGTCGGCGGCGGCCACGCCGAGTTCGGTCGCCGCGGCCTGCAGCAGCCGGTGGCGGGCGACGGCGGCGGCGACCCGGATCGGGGTGTAGGTGGCGATCGTGGTGTTGGAGCCGCCGGTGAGCTGGTTGAACAGCAGCTCGGGCCGGGCGTCGGCGAGGGTGACGCGCACCCGCTGCAGCGGCACCGACAGCTCCTCGGCGATCAGCATGGCCGTCGAGGTGGTGATGCCCTGCCCGACCTCGGCGCGGGGCAGCGCGAACGACACCGTGCCGTCCGGGTTGACCTCGACCGAGATCAGGCCGGACGTCGGCAGCGCGGCCGCGGTCATCAGGTCGTTGAGGTCGAGCAGGTCCGTGATCTCGGGTGAGGGCACCTGGGCTTCGGGGGCCTGGGCGGCGGCGGGGTCGGGGGCCAGGCCGAGCTCGGCCGCGGTCACCAGGACCGGGCCGGCCAGCACGTAGCCGAGGAACCGCCGCCGCCCGAAGGGTTCGGTCATCGCCGGCTCACTCGGGGCGGTTGATGACGGGGATCTCGAGCTTCGTCGCCTCGCCCTTGGTCAGGTAGAACAGGATGTAGTTGCGGGCCGCCTCGTCGATGATCCAGGCGACCTCGGGCACCAGCGGCAGCGGGATGAGCCCCTCGCGGAACTTGACCAGCAGCGGCCAGACGGTGCTGATGAGCGGCCCCCACACCGGCTCGCGGCGGATGGCGTCCCAGTCGGCGACCTGGTCGCCGACGAGGTAGCGGGCGAGCGCGTTGACCAGCGGTCGGCTGATGCTGCCGGGGCTGGTCTGCTCGGCGAGCTGGCCCAGCAGGATGTCGGTCAGGATGACGCCCTCCGGCGTCGGGCCCATGTTGCGGGGCAGGACCTGGTCGGACTGGGTGTTCGCGGCGGCCCAGCTGGCGGGGATGTACTCGTCCTTGATGCCGAGCAGGTGGGCGGTCACCTGCCACACGTGCAGGTAGGCGTCGGCGTCGGCGGTGGTCATCGGCACCTGCCATTCGCGCATTCTGCGCATCGCGAAGGTGGGCAGCGTGTGCCAGGTGACCAGCATGTCCTCCTGGCTGATCGGGATGGTGCCGTCCCAGTGCGGCGACTGCTGCAGCAGGTGCCGCACCGCCGCGTGGACCAGGCGGGTCTTGACGGCCTGGACGATGCAGTCGCCGTCGGGGCGGTAGGCGTTCAGGTCGCCGACGGCGAAGCCGAGGATGCTGGTCTTGGCGACGCGGTCCTCCATGTCCGCGCCGCCCTTGGAGTAGTAGACCGCGCGGGCCTCCTTGGGGATGGCGGTGCTGAGCATGCCGCCGCCCACGCCGTTGAGCAGGTTGAGGTAGAGCCCCCGGGACTTGTTGAACTGCGCGGCGCGTTCGAGCTTCGCCCGGTCCGCCCACGCCGGCAGCTGCCGGGCGTGCTCCATGAAGTCCCGCAGGTCCGCCGGGAGCCCCGCGGGCAGCGGCTGGTCGTTGCGGTCCCAGTCCCACAGCAGCTCGTTGACCCTCGGGACGTCGCCCCGGTCGATCAGCGAGGCGAGCAGCGGGTCGGCCTCGGCGTCCCACACCCAGCGCGGGTCGGCGGCCGCGCCGGCACCCGCACCGGCGATGGAACCGTTTGACGGCCAGGTCCAGGGCGCCGCGTGCGCCGGGGACACCGCCGCCAGCGCGCCGAGTGCGCCGAGCGCGCCGCCCGAGATCAGAATCTTTCTCCTGCTGAGCTCCGCCATGTCTCAAACCCTTTCAAGCGGTCGCGAATGATACGTCGATACGACATGCGTTTCTTGGTACCGTCGAGATCAGGTCGGGCGGTTGGTGACCGGGATCTCGATGCTGATCGGCCGGGCCTCGGACAGGAACAGCAGCGCCGCCTTGCGCAGGAACTCGTCGAAGAGCCAGTAGGCCGAGGGCGCCAGCGGGAAGGGCAGCAGCCCCTCCCGGACGGCGATGAACGGCCCCCAGGCGGTGCGCAGCAGCGTGTCCCAGACCGGCTCCCGGTCGATGTGCAGCCACTGGGCGATCTGGTCACCCAGCATGAAGCGGGTGAACGCGCCGAGGATCGGCTTGGTCAGCAGGCCGCCGTCGATCACCGATCCCAGGTTGAGCAGGATGTCGGCCAGCTTGACGCCCTCGGGGGTCGGGGCCAGCGCCGGCGTGAGCACCTGCGCGGCCTGCGCGTCGGCCTCCGCCCACGAGGCGGGGATGTACTCGTCCTTGACGCCGAGCAGGTGCGCGCCGACCTGCCAGGAGTGCAGGAACGCCTCGGACTCCGCGGCCGGGATCGGCACCCGCCAGGCGGTCAGCTTCTGCATGACCGTCGTCGGCAGGCTGTGCCAGGTGACCATGATGTCGCGCTGGCTGATCGGGATGTCCTCGTCGGCGACGGCCGACCAGTACGGCGACTGCGGCAGCAGGTGCCGCACGGCGGCGTGCACCAGGCGCGTCTTGACGCCGGTCACGATCATCTCGCCGTCGGGCTGGTACGCGTTGCGCGCGCCGATGTCGTAGCCGAGCTTCGCGGTCTTGGAGATGCGGTCCTTCATGTCGGCGCCGCCCTGCGAGTGGTAGACCGCCCGCGCCTCCTTCGGGATGACCGTGCTCATCATGCCGCTGGCCAGCCCGTACAGCACGCCCAGGTAGAGCCCCCGCTTGTTGTTGAACTCCACGGCGAGGGCCAGCTTGCGCTGATCCGTCCAGGCCGGCAGCTGCCGGGCCCGCTCCATGAAGTCCCGCAGGTCGGCCGGCAGCCCGCTCGGCAGCGCCTGGCCGTTCCTGGTCCAGGTCCGCAGCAGCTCGTTGACCCGCGGCACGTCGCCGCGGTCGATCAGCGAGGCGACCAGCGGATCGGCCTCCTCGTCCCACACGTACCGCGGGTCCAGGCCCGCGCCGGCGCCGGCGACCGAGCCGCCGGGCGCCCAGGTCCAGGCCGGAGTCGCCATCCCCAGGGCGCCGAGCGCGCCGAGCGCGCCACCTGCCGCCAACACGTTTCGTCTGCTGAGCCGGTCCATGCCGTCTCTCCTTCTTGAGGTCAAACGCAGATCTGATACGATGAAACGCAGATTGCCTCGGTGTTTCACGTATAAGACCACACCGTGTCGGCCATCACAAGACGGTTCAAGGAGGTGATCGTGACGTCACTCGTCGAACGCGCATACATTGACGCAGTCAAAGGCATCGATGATGAGAACGAGACCAGGGCACGCCTGCTCGACGCGGCCTACGAGCAGTTCTGCCGGGTGGGCATCCAGCGCTGCACCATGGAGGACGTGGCGCGCCGCGCCCGGGTCTCCCGCGTCACCGTCTATCGGCGGTTCGCCAACAAGAGCGCGCTGGTCGAGGAGGTGGTGCGGCGGGAGTTCCGGCGATACTTCGACCAGTTCCTCGTCGACATCGGCCGGGCCGAGACGGTGGCCGACCGCGTGGTCGTGGGGTTCGTGAGCTCCCTGCGCGCGCTGAGGCGCAACCCGTTGATCGGCGGCCTGATGGCGGCGGAGCCGGACCTGGTCGCGCCATCCATGATCAGTGACGGCGGGCAGACCCTCGCGACCGTGCGGCAGTTCCTGGCCGGGCAGCTGCGCCGCGAGCAGCGCGCCGGCAACGTGTCGAGCGAGCTGGACACCGACCTCGCCGCGGAGATGATGGTCCGGGTCTCGGCGTCCTTCCTGGCGATCCCCGGCGAGATCGTCGATCTCGACGACGAGGCGCAGCTCGCGGCGGTGGCGCGGCAGTTCCTCGTGCCCATGGTGCAGGCGCGGGTGGCGGCATGAGCACGTCCGAGGTGCACCGCTGGTCGGGCGCCCGCCGCGCCGTGCGGCGGCATCAGGCCTCCCGCGGAGCCCTGGGATGACCGGACCGATGCCCGGACCGATGCCCGGACCGACGCCCGGACCGATGCCCGGACCGACGACCGGACCGACGACCGGACCGCTGCTCGGCAGGGTCGCCTGGGTCACCGGGGCCGGGCGGGGTCTCGGCGCCGCGGTCGCCGAAGGGCTGGCCGGGCACGGCGCGACCGTGATCCTGCAGGCCCGGTCCGCCGGCCCGCTGCGCGCCGTGTGCGAGCGGATCGTCGCGGCCGGCGGCACGGCGGAGGTGGTCGTCGGCGACGTCACCGACGAGCCCACCGCCGACGCGGTCGTGGACCTGGCCCAGCGGCGGTGGGGCCGCCTGGACATCCTGGTCAACAACGCCGGGATCAGCCCCGCGCTGGAGCGCAGCGAGCTGCTCGCCACGGCCGACTGGCAGCGGGTGCTGCACACCAACCTGTCCGGCGCCTTCATCTGCGCCCGCGCGGCCGGGGCCGTCATGCTCCGGCGGGGCGCGGGCAGCATCATCAACATGTCGTCGGTGCACGGCCAGGTGGGGCTGCCCCGGCTGGCCGCCTACAGCGCCAGCAAGGGCGGCATCGAGCAGCTGACCCGGACCCTGGCCCTGGAGTGGGCGCACGCCGGCGTGCGGGTCAACGCGGTGGCGCCCGGATACCTGGAGACGCAGATGACCGAGGACCTGCGCAACCACGAGGTGTGGTCGCGGCGGCTCCGCGAGCGCATCCCGATGGGCCGGTTCGGCCGCCCGCAGGAGGTCGTCGGCGCGGTCGCGTTCCTCGCCTCGGACGCGGCCAGCTATGTCACCGGCAGCGTCCTGCACGTGGACGGCGGCTGGACCGCTCAGTGACCTGAGGGAGCATGTCGTGGACGCTGCCGAGACCGACCCGCCCGAGGACGTCGCCGTGCTGGCCCGCGGGCTCACCGTGATCGGGCTGCGGCCCGGCGGCCGCGTCCTGATCATGCTCGCCGGCCGGCCCGAGTCGTGGCTGATCGACGCCGCCGCCGTGCACGCCGGCGCGACGCCGGTGCCGGTCGGGCCCGCCCTCGGCACCGACGGGCTGCGGCTGCTGGCCCGGCACAGCGCCGCCCAGCTGCTCGTGCTGGCGGGCCCGGCCGACCTCGCCCGCTGGCGGCCGATCCTGCCCGACCTGCCCGGCCTGCGCCGGATCGTGCTGGTCGACGACCCGGCGCCGGACGACCTGAGCCTGGCCACCGTGTCGCTGGCCCACGTCCGGTCGGCGGGGACGCTCGCCCGCCGGGCCGACCCGGGACGGCGGCGGTCGTCGGTATGATGACCGCGTCCGGGAGTCGGGGAGAGGCGGGCTGTGGAACCGTTGTTGTCGGCCCTGGTCGCGACCTCCGACTCGGACTCGCTGCTGGAGCGGGCGTTCGCCGAGGCGGTCGAGCGCACCGGGGACAACGACGAGATCACCACGCGCCTGCTCGACGCGGCCTACGAGCAGTTCAGCCGGATGGGTGTGCGGCGCTCCACCATGGAGGACGTCGCCCGGCGGGCCGGGGTCTCGCGCATCACCGCCTATCGGCGCTTCGCCGCCAAGGACGCGCTGGTCGAGCAGGTCGTGCGCCGCGAGTTCCGCCGCTACTTCGACCGGTTCCTCGTGGACATCGAGCAGGCTGAGACGGTCGCCGACCGGGTCGTGCTGGGCTTCGTCAGCGCCCTGCAGGCGATCCGGCACAACCCGCTGATCGGCGGCCTGATGAGCGCCGAGCCCGACCTGGTCGTGCCGTCGATCGTCGGCGACGGCGGCAGGACCCACGCCACCGTGCAGCGGTTCGTCGCCGGCCAGCTGCGCCGCGAGCAGCATGCCGGCACCATCTCCGCCGAGGTGGACGTGGAGCTGGTGGCCGAGCTGTGGACCCGGCTCTCCGCGTCCTTCCTCATCACCCCGAGCCTCGTCGTCGACCTCGACGACGAGGAGGAGCTGCGGGCCGTCGCCCGCCGGTTCCTGGTGCCCATGCTGGACGTCCCGGCACCCGATCCGGCCGCACCGGCCGGGTAGCCGGCCGGCCGCGCGCGCCGGACCCGGGCCGTTGCGGCTCCGGGCCCGGCGGCGGACCGGTGCCGGGTCAGCGGAACTGTTCTCCGCGGGCGGCCTTGTCGAGCAGGAGCTGGGGCGGGTCGAAGCGGGATCCGTACCGGGCGGCGAGTTCCCGGGCCCGGCCGATGAAGCCGGGCAGCCCGCCGTCGTACTGGTTGATGTACTGCAGGACGCCGCCGGTCCAGCCGGGGAAGCCGATGCCGAGGATGGAGCCGATGTTGGCGTCGGCGACGGAGGTGAGGACGCCCTCGTCGAGGCACCGCACGGACTCGAGCGCCTCGGCGAACAGCATCCGCTCCTGCAGGTCGACCAGCGGCGGCCGCACGTCGTCCTTGGCGAAGTGCTCCCGCAGGCCGGGCCAGAGGCGGGTGCGCCTGCCGTCGGCGTACTCGTAGAACCCGGCGCCGCCGGACCGGCCGGGCCGCCCGAACTCGTCGATCATGCGGTCGATGACCGCGTCGGCCGGGTGCGGCGTCCACGTGTCGCCTGCGGCGGCGACCGCGGCGGCGGTCTCCCGACGGATCTTGCGCGGCAGGGTGAGGGTCAGCTCGTCCATGAGTTGCAGCACCGGCGCGGGGTAGCCGGCCTGCGAGCTGGCCTGCTCGATCGATGGCGCGGCGATGCCCTCGGCGAGCATCGCGACGCCCTCGTTGGTGAAGGTGCCGATGACGCGGCTGGTGAAGAAGCCGCGGCTGTCGTTGACGACGATCGGTGTCTTGCGCAGCTGCCGCACGACGCCGAGGGCGCGCTCGACGGTGGCGTCGGTGGTGGTGCCGCTCCGGATGACCTCGACGAGGGGCATCTTGTCCACGGGCGAGAAGAAGTGCAGGCCGACGAAGTCCTCCCGGCGGCGCACGCCGTCGGCGAGCAGGGTGATGGGCAGGGTGGAGGTGTTGGAGCACAGCAGCGCGTCCGCGGCGACGAGGTGCTCGATCTCGGCGAACACCTTGTGCTTCAACGCCGGGTCCTCGAACACGGCCTCGATGACCAGGTCCGCGCCGGCGAGGTCGGCGGGGTCGGCGGTCGGGGTGATCCGGTCCAGGAGGTCGGGCCCGCCGCGGCCCTTGGCCACCAGGCGCTCCGAGTATGCCTTGCCCCGCTGGGCGGCCTCGACGGTGACGTCCTTGAGCAGCACCTGCATGCCGGCGCGGGCGCACACGTAGGCGATCCCCGCGCCCATCATGCCCGCGCCGAGCACCGCGACCTTCGTGAACGGCGGCGTCGAGGAGCCGCGGGCGTTGGCGGCCTGCAGGTCGAAGAAGAACGCCTGGATCATGTTCTTCGCGATCTGGCCGGTGGCCAGTTCGGTGAAGTAGCGGGCCTCGATGTCGAACGCGGTCGCCAGGTCCACCTGCGCGCCCTCGACCGCCGCGGCGAGAATGTTCCGCGGCGCCGGGTACGGGGCGCCCTTGAGCTCCTTGCGCAGGTTCGCCGGGAACGCCGGCAGGTTCGCGGCGAGCTTCGGGCTGCTCGGCGTGCCGCCGGGGATCTTGTAGCCGCGCACGTCCCAGGGCTGCACCGCCTCGGGGTTCGCCGCGATCCACGCCCGGGCCGCGTCGATGACCTGCCCGGCGGGCACCACCTCGTGCACCAGCCCGATCTCCAGGGCCTTCGCCGGCCTGTGCCGCTGGCCCTTCAGCAGGACCTGCAGCAGCGCCTCGGTGATCCCGAGGAGCCGCACCGTGCGGACCACGCCGCCGCCGCCCGGCAGCAGGCCGAGCGTGACCTCGGGGAACCCGATCTCGATCCTGCGGTCGTCGGCGACGACGCGGTGGTGGCAGGCGAGGGCCAGTTCGAGCCCCCCGCCCAGCACCGTGCCGTTGATCGCGGCGACCACGGGCCGGCCCAGCGTCTCGAGGCGGCGCAGCTGGTCCTTGACGCGCTTCCCCGCCGCGTACGCCTGCGCGGCCTGGTCCGCGCCGATGCTGCCGAGCATGTCCAGGTCGCCGCCGGCGAACCAGGTCTGCTTCGCCGACGTGATGATCACACCGGTGATGTCGGCGCGCTCCGCTTCGAGGCGGTCCAGGACGGTGTCCAGGGCGGCCAGGAACGCCTCGTTCATGGTGTTGGCGCCGCGGCTGGGGTCGTCGAGGGTCAGCACGACGACGCCGTCGGTACCCCGGTCGTATCGAATGGTCATCAGATCCGCTCCACGATCGTCGCGATGCCCATGCCGCCGCCGATGCACAGGGTGACCAGTCCGTACCGCTGGCCGCGGCGCTCCAGCTCGTCGACGATCGTGCCGAGCAGCATCCCGCCCGTCGCACCCAGCGGGTGACCCATCGCGATCGCCCCGCCGTTCACGTTGACCTTGTCCAGGGAGAAGCCCATGTCCTTGGCGAAGCGCAGCACGACCGCGGCGAACGCCTCGTTCATCTCGACCAGGTCGATGTCCTCGACGGTGAGGCCGGCCTTGGCGAGCGCCTTGCGGCTGGCCGGGGCCGGGCCCGTCAGCATGATCGTCGGGTCGGCGCCGGACACGGCGGCCGCGACGATCCTCGCCCGTGGGGTCAGCCCGGCCGCCGCGCCCGCCTGCTCGGTGCCGACCAGGACGAGCGACGCCCCGTCGACGATGCCGGAGGAGTTGCCGGCCGTGTGCACGTGCTCGATGCGTTCGACCCAGTGGTACTTCTGCAACGCGACGGCGTCGAAGCCGCCCAGCTCGCCGATGGCCCCGAACGACGGCGGCAGCGCCGCGAGGCCCTCCGGGGTGGACGCGCGGACGTGCTCGTCGTGGTCGAGCACCACCAGGCCGTTGCGGTCCCGGACCGGCACCACCGACCGGGCGAAGTATCCGCCCGCCCACGCCTTGGCCGCGCGGGTCTGCGACTCGACCGCGTAGGAGTCGACGTCCTCGCGGGTGTAGCCCTCCAGGGTCGCGATCAGGTCGGCGCCGATGCCCTGCGGGATGAACTGCGTGGTGTAGTTCGTCTCCGGGTCCAGTGCCCACGCGCCCCCGTCGGAGCCCATCGGCACCCGCGACATGGACTCGACACCGCCGGCCAGGACCAGGTCCTCCCAGCCCGCGCGGACCTTCTGCGCGGCGATGTTCACCGCCTCCAGGCCGGAGGCGCAGAACCGGTTCAGCTGTACCCCGGCGACGGTGTGCGGCAGCCCGGCCGCGATCGCCGCGGTCTTGGCGATGTCCGCGCCCTGATCGCCGATCGGCGAGACGACACCGAGCACGATGTCGTCGATCGTGGCCGGGTCCAGGCCGGGATGGCGGGAGCGCAGCTCGTCGATCAGCCCCACGACCAGCGACACGGGCTTCACCCCGTGCAGGGAACCGTGCTGTTTCCCGCGTCCGCGCGGCGTCCGCACCGCGTCGAACACGTAAGCCTCTTGTGTCATCGCAACCTCTCCGGGCCGACGCCGCCGCGTCAGCGCGCCGGCGTGCGAATCTGCGTTAACTTTCTCCGACGTTTTCCGTGCCCGTCAAGGCCACCGGCGCGAATCGGCTGTGACATGGGCGGCATTGCCGCCGGCCCGGGGCGTTAGGCTCTGCGTTTGTGCCAGCCACCGACCTCGCCCCCAGGAAGCGGCCGAAGAACCGCAAGGCCCAGATCTCGCTCGTCGCGGCAGAGCTGTTCTGCGAGCGCGGGTATCACCTGGTCGGCATCGACGAGATCGCGGCGGCGGTCGGGATCAGCGGGCCCGCGGTCTACCGGCACTTCCCCAACAAGTACGCGATCCTGGTCCACGCCACCCGCGAGCTGGTCACGGCGGCACTGGACGCGGCACAGGAGGCGCCGGGCGACGACCCGGCGGCGGTCCTGGACGCCCAGCTGGCGTCCCTGGCGCGGTTCACCGTCGAGCGGCGCAAGGTCGGCGCGCTCTACCAGTGGGAGTGGCGCTACCTCGCCGACGAGCACCGCACCGAGTTCCGCACCGCCCTCGCCGCCCTCAACGGCAGGCTCACGGAGCCGCTGCGCCGGCTGCGCCCGGAGCTGTCCGCGGGCGGCGCCGAGTTCCTGGTGCGCGCCTCGCTGAGCACCTTCGGCAGCCTGACCACCCACCGGGCCACCGCGCCGAAGACCCGCGCCGAGGCGACGCTGCAGCGGCTCGGCTGGGCGATGCTGCGCGCCGACCCGCCGTCCGCGTCGGCGATCCGCTCCGCGCGCGCCGCGACCGGCCGGACCGCGGAGGGCACCGACGGGCACCCCGTCGAGCAGCCGGCGCCCGGGCTCGAGTCGCGCCGGGAGCTGCTGCTCGCCGCCGCGATCCGGCTGTTCCACCGGCTCGGCTACCACGCCGTCGCCATGGAGGACATCGGCGGCGCCGCCGGGATCAACGCCTCCAGCGTGTACCGCTACTTCCCGAGCAAGGGTGACCTGCTCGCCGCCGCGTACTACCGCGCGTCCGACCGGCTCGCCGCGTCGACGGCGGCGGCACTGCGGGGCGCCGCCGACCCCGACGACGCCCTGCGCCGGCTGGTCGAGGCCTACGTCGGGTTCGCGTTCGGCGAGAGCGATCTCGTCCTGGTGTATCTCGCCGAGAACAACAACCTGCCCGAGCCGGACCGGCACGAGCTGCGCAAGGTCCAGCGGCTGCACGTGGAGGAGTGGGTGCGGCTGCTCACCCAGGTCCGGCCCGGCCTACCGGCGGCCGACGCCCGGGTGCTGGTGCACGCCGCCATCAACCTGGTCACCGACCTGGGCCGGGCGCTGCGCTTCACGCAGGCCGGCGGCGCCGACGCGTTCGTCGCCCGGCTGGCGCTCACCGCGCTGGCCGCCTGACGCCCGCCACCTTCCCAGAAAGTTAACCGTCGTTTACAGTGCCCACAGGAGCGACGGCGGTGTGCCCGTGCCTCGCTCCGGCGACGTCTGACGCCACGACACTCCGGTGACCACACCCCGTTCACGGTCGCCGGGTAAGGGAGGCACCACGATGACCCCTGCCACCGACACCCAGGACGACCTCGCGCAGCGGTTCGCCGCGACCGCCGCCGGCCTGACCATCCCTTCGCTGCTCGACCGCAACGCCGCCGAGTTCGGCGACCTGCCCGCCCTCAGCACGCTGGGCGGCACCGGCACCCTGACCTGGGCGCAGGTGCGCGACCGGGTCGCCGCCATCACCCTGGGCCTGCACGACGCCGGCCTGCGCCCCGGCGACCGCATGCTGATGCTCATGTCCAGCCGGCCGGAGCACTGGCTGGTCGACCTCGCCGCCGCGCACCTCGGCGCGGTGCCGGCCACCGCCTACGCCACGCTCAGCGGCGAGCAGGTGCGCTACCTCGCCCAGCACAGCCAGGCACGCGTGATCGTGGTCGAGAACACCGCCCAGCTCGACCGGATCCGGCCGTTCCTCGACGAGCTGCCCGCGCTGCACGCGGTGGTGCAGGTCGACGGCCCGCCCGAGGCCGCCACCGTCGCGCTGCACGACCTCGAAGCGGCGGGCGCGGCGGCCGACCCGGCCGGATTCGAGCGGCTCTGGCGGGCGGTGCGACCGGAGCAGCCCGTCACGCTGCTCTACACCTCGGGCACCACCGGCGACCCGAAGGGCGTGCTGCTCAGCCACCGCAACGTGGTGTACCAGGCGGTCGTGCTGGAGGCGACGGTGCCGGTGCCGGACCACTCCCCCGCGCTGGCGTACCTGCCGCTCGCGCACATCGCCGAGCGGATGCTGGGTATCTACAACGCGGTGTACCGGGCCGGGCACGTCACCATCTGCGCCGACCCGACGCAGCTCGCCGCCGGGCTGCTCGCCGTGCGCCCGGTGTCGTTCTTCGGCGTGCCCCGGGTGTGGGAGAAGATGGTCGCCGGCATCCAGGGCTTCCTCGCCGCGGCCGACCCCGCCGTCCGTGGCGCGTTCGAGGCGGCGAGCGCGGCCGCCCAGGAGTCCTACGAGCTACGCGAGGCCGGCCGGCCGGTGCCCGAGGAGCTCGCCGCCCGGGTGGCCGCCCTCGACGACAAGGTCCTCCGGCCGGTGCGGGCACGCCTGGGCCTGGACCGGGCCGGCTGGACCGGCAGCGGCTCGGCGCCGATCCCGGTCGCGGTGCTGCGGTTCCTCGCCGGCTGCGGGCTGGACGTGCTGGAGGTCTGGGGCATGACGGAGACCACCGGCACCGCCACGATCAACGCCCCCGAAGCGTTTCGCACCGGCACCGTCGGACGGGTCAACCCCGGCATGGAGCTGCGGCTCGCCGACGACGGCGAGATCCTGGTGCGCGGCCCGCTGGTCTGCCTGGGCTACCTGCGCCCCGACGGCGGGGTGGAGCCGGCGACGGACGCCGACGGGTGGCTCGCCACGGGCGACGTCGGGGTGCTCGACGGCGACGGGTTCCTCACCATCACCGACCGCAAGAAGGAACTCATCATCACCTCCAGCGGCAAGAACATCGCGCCGGCGCAGATCGAGAACCTGCTGCGGGCGCATCCGCTGATCGGCCAGGCGGTGGCGATCGGCGACCGCCGCCCGTACGTGACCGCGCTCGTCGTCCTCGACGAGGAGATGGCGCCGGCGTGGGCCCGCGCCCGCGGCCTCACCCCGGAGCTGGCGGAGCTGTCGGCCGACCCGGTGCTGCTGGCGGAGATCCAGGCGGCGGTCGACGCCGCCAACGCGAAGCTGTCACGACCGGAGCAGATCAAGACGTTCCGCGTACTGCCGTCGGCCTGGTCGCCGGTGACCGGCGAGGTGACGCCGACGCTGAAGCTGCGCCGCCGGGTGATCATCGACCGCTACGCCGGCGTCATCGACGGCCTCTACGCCTGAGGCGGGATCCCGCCCGACCCGCTCATGGGCCGGGCGGGCGCAGCCACGACGGGTCGAGGTCGGCGGGCGGGGGCGGCGCGCCGAGGTCCGACGGGCGGTACCCCTGCGGGTAGCCCGGGTAGGTGCGGTTGCGCGGGTCGACGCCGAGCCGGGATCGGCGCCGCGCCGGCAGCAGCCGCACGACCAGGGCCCAGGCGCGCAGGCCGGCCCGGGCCGCGCCGGACACCCATCGCGGCGCCGGTTGCAGGCCGAACGCCGCCAGCATCGGCGCGTCCAGCATGGTGCGCAGGCCGAGCCGGACCGCCGGGCGCAGCGGGGCCGGGAACCAGCCGGCGAACAGGCCGATGGTGTACCGGGCGATGCGGTGGTTCGACTCGCTGTACCGGAACGTCGCGGCCTCGTAGTCGAGCTTGAAGCGGCGGAACTCGGCGAAGCCGTCCGGGATGTCGCGGATGCCCATCCGCCGGCCGACCGCCCGGTAGAACTCGTAGGCGGCGACGCGCTCGTGCCCGGTGAGCCGGCGCCAGCCGTACCGCTCGATCCAGTCGATCGGGACGTAGATGAACGTCGACAGCACGTAGAGCATGTCGTCGTTGCCGATCGCGTACCGCCCGTGCGCCCGGTTGATCACCCGCAGCGCCTCGCGGCCGCGCACCGAGTCGTAGCCGTGCGCGGCCAGCTCGGTCATGAGCAGGGCGGTGTCGTCGTAGCGGCGCTGCGGCCGGTCGCGGAACTCGCCGGTCGCGTCCAGCAGCGCCGAGATGCTCGGCACGCAGTACGTGCGCAGCAGCGCCAGCTCCAAGGCCCGCTGGTAGTCCCACGGGAACTCGTAGCCGGCGGAGATCCGGTAGATCTCGGCGTGGTCGCGCACCGGGTCCAGCTCGAGGATCCGGCGGGTCCAGCGGCTTCTCCCCATCGCAG
The DNA here is from genome assembly GCF_035963215.1 of Dactylosporangium sp. NBC_01737. Lineage (NCBI taxonomy): Bacteria > Bacillati > Actinomycetota > Actinomycetes > Micromonosporales > Micromonosporaceae > Dactylosporangium > Dactylosporangium sp. NBC_01737. The sequence goes on along the minus strand of NZ_CP109153.1, from coordinate 8,667,535 downwards.
CTCCTCTTTTGATATTTGATATGCTACGACGACTGTCAATCCCCCGGCGGGCGCTGCCGGCAGCGGCGCGCTGGGCGTCACCGCAACCGGCGACCTCGAGGCGAGCCAGCGAGTGCTCATCCTCGCCGTGCTGTTCGGGCTGTCGACCGACTACGAGGTGTTCCTGCTGTCCCGGGTCCGCGAGGAGTGGGACCGCACCGGCGACAACACCACCGCGGTCGCGACCGGCCCGCAGCGCACCGGCGCCATCATCACCTCGGCCGCCCTGCTGCTCATCGTCGTGGTCGGCGGCTTCGCCACCGGCGGCATCTCGTTCATCAAGATGATCGGCATCGGCATGATCATCGCCCTGGTCGTCGACGCGACGATCGTGCGGGCGCTGCTGGTGCCGGCGACGATGCGGCTGCTCGGCCGGGCGAACTGGTGGCTGCCGGGGCCGCTGCTGCGGGTGTTCCGCCGCTTCGGCATCCGTGAGTCCGACGGCTCCTATCGCACGGCGTCCTTGACGAACACGATCCCGTCCAGGCCGGACAGCATGGCCGGGTCCAGCGGGGCGTAGCCGAACCACGGGGACACGCGCGGCACGGGCGTGCCGCCGCCGAGGACCGGGCCGATGACGCACCGGTCCTCCGGCCGCGCGTACAGCAGGCCTTCGACGGTGTCCGGCGGCGGGGCGTCCACGCCACGGTGCCGGATGGTGCCGACGGCGGTGGCCAGGAAGCCGTAATCGCCGCCGAGGTGAGCGTCGACGATCGCGCCGGCGCTCCACCACTGCACCGGCTCCCCACCCATCCGCATCGTGCTCTTGTGCCGCTGCAGATGGCCGTTGTGGGCGCTCACCAGGGCCGGGCCGCGCTCGGCGACAGCGAGGAGGTTGGCGGCCATCATCGAGTCGCGCAGGGCCAGCAGCCACGCCATCCGGCCCTCTGTGGTGTCGGCCATCCGGAAGTGGTACCGCAGCAGGCCGGTGGCCGTGCGCCCGTACAGCCGGGCCCGGTCCCACTCCTCCCGCGTTGACGTCGCGATCAGCTGCGGCCTCTGCGCCTCGAGCACCGACACGAGGTCGTCGGCGAGCACCCGCAGCCGCACGACCTCCGGGGTCCGGCCCACCGAGTGCGCCGGGTCCCACATCGCGGCTGGGTTCGTCCAGCGGTCGTCGGCGCCGAGCAGACCCTCGAGGGTGCCTGCGTCGCACGGGAGCAGGTCGGCGTCGGCCCGCGCCGAGAGGTAGGCGTGCAGCCCGATCAGGGCCTGCCGTGGGCTCGCGGCGGCGGTGATCTCCAGGGGGCCGTCGAACCCGGCGAACCGCAACCGCTCGGGCCCGGGCCGGCCCTCCTCGTCCGCGCGCATGTTGTATGCGCGCATCCAGCGCACCAGCTCGCGGTTGCCGGGGAAGGCGCCCCACTCGTGGCTGAAGCCGTGCTCCATGGCCTCGTCCAGCGTGCCCTCGCCGGACGTGACGTAGTCGTCCACGACCAGGCCCATGAGGCAGTCGCTCTCGATCGCGATCGTCCGGTAGCCCTCCCGCTCGACGAGTTGCCGGAACAGTTCGTTGCGCACGCCGAGCAGGCTTTCCTCACCGTGGGTGGGCTCGCCGAGCGCGAGCAGCCGCGGCCGGGTGGGCAGCAGCCGCATGACATCCTCGGTACCAATCGTCATGCCATCAACGGTATCGTTGAACCTCCGGTTGAAACCTGGACGCGGTGGTGAGTGGTGCTGTGGGGCGAAACCTTCAAGACGGCGAACGGCTCAGGCCGGTCGACCTGGCGCGCGGGCACGGCCTGTCCACCCAGGCGATCCGGAACTACGAGGCGGCCGGCATCCTGCCCGGCGCGGGCCGCACCCCGCACGGATACCGCACCTACACGCCGCTGCACGCCCTCGCCCTGCGCGCGTTCCTCGCGCTGGTGCCCGGGCACGGCCACCAGACGGCCACCGCCGTCATGCAGGCCGTCCACCGCGACGCGACCGAGGACGCGCTGCGGCTCATCGACGAGAGCCACGCCCAGCTGCTCGACGACCGCCGCACCCTCCAGGCCGTCGAGGCCGCGCTCCGCGACCTCGACCCGGTGCCACGGGGCCGCGGCGACACGTTCGTCGGCCCGCTGTCGCGGCGGCTCGGCATCCGCCCGGCGACGCTGCGCAAGTGGGAACGCGCCGGGCTGATCCGGCCGCGCCGCGACCCGCGCACCGGCTACCGGGTCTACAGCGAGGCCGACGTCCGCGACGCGCTGCTGGCCCACCAGCTCAGGCGCGGCGGCTACCTGCTGGAGCAGATCGCCGCGGTGATCGCCCAGGTCCATGCCGCCGGAGGCGTCGCGCCGCTGGAGTCGATGCTGGGCGACTGGCACGCCCGCCTGTCGGCCAGGAGCCGCGCCATGCTCGCCGGCGCCGCCGCGCTGGACGCCTACCTCGGCGCACGGGTCACCCCATCCGCCGGGACACCATGACGGTGCCCGGCCGCCTACCCCATCGGGCGTCTGCGCCCGGGAGCCTCGCCCTCATCGATCTCCGGGTCCGTGCATCAGTTGCACGACGGCAGCCCGAGACTGTTCAGGATCGCGTCATGGTGCTCCTCGGCGAAGGTGTACTCCTTGCACGCGAGTAGCGCCGCCCGCACGCGTTCCGGATCGACATCCCCGATCGCGAACGGCAGGAACCACGCGGGATCCGCACCGATCGGCCCGCTCGGCGACTCGCCGTCGGTGAGCACCTTCCCGCCGTCCGGTCCGCTCGGTGATGTCCATCGCCAGACCCCGCGCGGGTCCGGTCAGGCGGCGTAGCCGCCGTCGACGTCGAGCTTCTGGCCGGTGATGAACCTGGCCCGGTCGCTGGCGAGGAAGCACACCGCCTCGGCGACATCGGTGGCCGTGCCGAACATCCGCAGCGGGATGTTGGCCCGCGTCACCTCCAGGGCCCGCTCGTCGAGGTCGCCGTCGGCCATCAGGCGGACCGCCATGCCGTCGGTGAGCATGCCCGGTCCCACGCAGTTCGCGCGGACACCGAAGCGTCCCTCCTCGGCGGCGATGCCGCGTACCAACGCCTCCACCGCCGCCTTCGGGGCCGCGGAGAGCCCGTCGCGGACGGGAAACCGGCGGGTGGCGGCGGTGGTGACCGCGACCAGGCTGCCCCGTGACTCGCGCAGTCGCGGCAGCGCTACGGCGAGGATGTTGAAGAACCCGGCCACGTCGTCGTTGAGCTGCGCGGCGAACCGCTCCGGCGCGACCCGGCTCAGGTGCAGCATCGGTACATGAGGACCGGCGGCGTGCACGAGCGTGTGCACGACCGGTGCGGCGTCGATCAGCGCCGCGCACGACGCCGGATCGGCCAGATCGACGCGGTGGGCGGTCGCGTCCGGCAGTTCGGCGGCGAGGGCCTGTGCCGCCGCGGTGTTGCCACGGTACGCCAGCAGCACGCGGCTGCCCCGGGCGGCGAGGAGGCGGGCGACGGCGGAGCCGATGCCGCCGGTGGCACCGGTGACGACGGCGACGCCCTTGCGGAACCTGAAATCCATGCGCTTACGCTACCAAGCAAGCGTTTGGTAGAGTACCCGTCGTGGAGCTGAAACTCGGGGTCATGCCCGTTCTCGGCGGCACCGGCGCCGCCGATCCCGCCACCACCGCCCGCTTCGTCCAGCTGCTCGAGGATCTCGGCTGCGAGTCGGTCTGGGCCGTCGAGCACGTGATCGTCCCCGACGACTACACCTCCGCCTACCCCTACGATCCGGGCGGCCGGATGAGCCTCGGCGCCGACGACGACATCCCCGACCCGCTGCACTGGCTCACCTTCGCCGCCGCGCACACGACGAGGCTGCGGCTGGGCACCGCCATGCTCATCCTGCCCGAGCACCACCCCGTCGAGCTCGCGAAACGCCTCGCCACCGTCGACGTCCTCAGCGGCGGGCGGCTCCTGGCCGGCATCGGCGTCGGCTGGCTGCGCGAGGAGTACGACGCCGTCGGCGTGCCGTTCGAGGAGCGCGGCGCCCGCGCCGACGACTACCTCGCCGCCATGCAGGCCCTGTGGACCCGGGCGCCGGCCTCGCACACCGGCCGGTTCGTGTCGTTCCAGGACGTGCACAGCCGCCCCCGGCCCACCCGCCCCGGCGGCGTGCCGATCATCGTCGGCGGGCACTCCATGGCCGCCGTGCGCCGCGCCGCCCGCTTCGGCAGCGGCTGGTACCCCCTCGGCGTCACCGGCGACCGGTTCGCCGAGCTGCGCGCCGCCCTGGCCGCCGAATGCGCCGCCGCCGGCCGCACCATCGACGACGTCGAGATCACCATGCGGGCCCCCGGCAACGTCGGGGACCTGGAGACGCTGCGCTCCCTCGGCGTCGCCCGGGTCGTCATCCGCGCCGACCCGAACGATCCCGTCGGCGTACGGGACAAGGTCCGCCGGTACCAGCGAGAGGTGCTGCGAGTATGAGATCCGTCGTCATCACGGGGGCCGCGCAGGGACTCGGGCGGGCGCACGCGCTCGCGTTCGCCGAGACCGGGGCCCGTCTCGTCGTCAACGACCTCGACGCCGGCGCGCTCGCCGAGGTCGCGGCGCTCACCGGCGCGGTGGCGTTCCCCGGCGACATCGCCGACTGGGACTTCGCCGCCGCCCTCATCGGCAGGGCCGTCGCCGAGCACGGCCGCCTCGACGCCCTCGTCAACAACGCCGGCCTGGCCCGCGACCGGATGGTCGTCAACCTTGCCGAGGACGAGTGGGACGCCGTCATGCGGGTCAACCTCAAAGGCACCGCGGCCCCGCTGCGGCACGCCGCCGCGCACTGGCGGGCCCGGTCCAAGGCCGGCGAGGACGTCGCCGCGCGGGTCGTCAACACCACGTCCGGCGCCGGGCTCATGGGCAGCGTCGGGCAGGCCAGTTACAGCGCCGCGAAGGCCGGGATCGCCGCACTGACCCAGGTCGCCGCCGCGGAACTGGCCCGCTACGGCGTCACCGTCAACGCCATCGCCCCCAGCGCCCGCACCGCCATGACCGAGGAGGTCTTCGCCGACGCCATGCGCGCCCCCGACAGCGGCTTCGACGAGATGGCCCCCGGCAACGTGTCCCCGCTGGTCGTCTGGCTCGCCGGCGCCGACAGCGGCGACGTGACCGGCCGCGTCTTCGAGGTCTCCGGCGGCCGCGTCAGCGTCGCCGACGGCTGGCAGCACGGCGAGACCCGCGACGCCGGCCGCCGCTGGCACCCCGACGAGCTCGGCCCCGTCGTGCGCGACCTGCTGTCGCGCGCCCCAGCCCCGGCGGCCGTCTATGGCGCCTGAGATCGCCCTGCGCGCCGCCGACATCCGCGCATGGCTGCGCGAGCACCTGACCGGCGAGTTCGCCCCGCTGATCGGCGCCGGCGGCCCCGGCCGCGAGCACGAGCAGCTCGACCTGCGAGCCAGGTGGGAGCGGGTGCTGGGCGCCGCCGGCTGGATCGGCCTCGGCTGGCCCGCACCATACGGGCGCGGCGCGAGCATCGCCGAGCAGGTGGTGTTCTTCGAGGAGTACGCCCGCGCCGGCGGCCCCGGCAGGCTCAGCCACATCGGCGAGTACCTGCTCGCGCCGACCCTGATCGCGCACGGCACCGACGCGCAGCGCGACCGGTTCCTGCCGCCGATCGCCCGCGCCGAGGAGCTGTGGTGCCAGGGCTACTCCGAGCCCGGCGCCGGCTCCGACCTCGCCGGCGTGCGCACCCGCGCCACCCTGGAGGACGGGCGGTGGCGGATCACCGGGCAGAAGGTGTGGACGTCGCTGGCGCACGTCGCCGACTGGTGCTTCGTCCTGGCCCGCACCGACCCGGCCGCGACCCGCAAGGCCGGCCTGTCCTACCTGCTCGTGCCGATGCGGCAGCCCGGCGTCACGGTGCGGCCCATCATGCAGCTGACGGGCACGTCGGAGTTCAACGAGGTCTTCTTCGACGGTGCGCTCGCCGACGCCGACCTGGTCGTCGGCGCACCCGGCGACGGCTGGCGGGTCGCCACCAGCACCCTGTCCTACGAGCGCGGCGTCGCCACCCTCGGCCAGCAGCTCGGCTTCGCCCGGGAGCTCGCCGCCGTCGTCGCCGCCGCCCGCGCCAACGGATCCTTCGACGACCCGGTCGTCGCCGACCGCATCGCCGACGCGTGGGCCGGGCTGCAGGGCCTGCGCCACCACGCGCTGCGGGCGCTGTCGGCGACCGCACCGGACCCGACCGGCGCGTCGGTGGCCAAACTGCTCTGGGCGGGCTGGCACCAGCGCCTCGGCGAGCTCGCCATGGACGTCGGCGGCGCCGCCTCCACCGTCGCCGAGGCGGCACCGTACGAGCTGACCGACGCCCAGCGGCTGTTCCTGTTCACCCGCGCCGACACCATCTACGGCGGCTCCGACGAGATCCAGCGCAACATCGTCGCCGACCAGATCCTCGGCCGAGTCCAGCGAGGCACCCGATGACCGACCAGCCGTCCACAATGGACGCCGAGCACGCCGCCCTGCGTGACAGCGTCGCCGCGTTCTTCGGTACCGGCGCGAAATGGGACCGCCTCACCGGCGAGCTGGGCCTGACCGCCCTGGCGATCGGCGAGGAGCACGGCGGCTTCGGCGCCTCCCTGGTCGAGCTCGGCATCGTCCTGGAGGAGGCCGGCGCCGCGCTGCTCACCCTGCCGCTGCTGTCCACCACCGTCGCCGCCCTCGCCCTCGACCCGGCCCTGCCCGACGCCGCCGCGCTGCTGCCCGCCCTCGCCGCCGGCGACCTCGTCGGCACCCTCGCCCTCGACGGCGACTGCACCGCCCGCCCCGACCGCGACGGCTACGTCCTGGACGGCTCGTTCGCGCACGTCCTGGACGCAGACGCGGCCGGGGTCGTGCTGGTGTCCGACGGCACTGCGCTGTACGCCGTCACCGACCCCGCCGTCCGCCCGCAACCGACCCTGGACCAGACCCGCGGCCAGGGCACCCTCGTGCTGTGGCAGACACCCGGCCGCCTCGTCTCCCGCGACCCCGCCCACGCCCGGGACCTGCTGCACGTGGCCCTGGCCGCCGAGTCCGTCGGCGTCGCCCGCGCCTCCCTGCGGCTCACCGCCGAGCACCTGCGCACCCGTTCACAGTTCGGGGTGCCCCTGGCCACCTTCCAGGCGCTGCGGCACCGCGTCGCCGACCTGCACGTCCAGCTCGAACAGGCCGTGTCGTCCGTGTGGTACGCCCTGCGCGCCGCCGGCACCCCCGACTTCCCGACCGCCGCCCCCCTGGCGAAACTCATCGCCACCGAGGCCGCCTGGACGGTGACCCGCGCGTCGATCCAGCTCCTCGGCGGCATCGGCTTCACCTGGGAGCACGACGCCCACCGCTACCTGAAACGCGCCACCACGAACCGCCTCCTCGCCGACGACCCCGTGACCTTGCGCCGTCTCCTGCTCACCCGCGCCGGCCTGTAGCCCCCGGCCCGGAGCCGCCGCGCAGGACCCGATCGGTGGCCTTCAGTCGTCGTCACCCCACCGGTCGCCCAGCTCGCCGACGGCGGGCGATCTCACCGGCCTGCGTTCGAGCCTGCCGAGGGAGGTTGCCCAGGTCGAGCGACGGCGCGGCGCCGAGTGCCCGCCGACGCTGGCGCCTGTTGTAGTCACGGAGCCGGCGGTTGCGGCGCTTCCGCTCCTCTTCGATCCAGGCCGCGCCTTCCGCCGCGATCGCCTCGAGCGTGCGCAGCGCGCCCGTGACACCGGCCGCGTCCTGGGTCAGTTCCTCCAGCGTCGACGGGTCCTCCTTGATGCGGTCGAGAAATCCCTGGTCGAAGTTCTCGATCAGCGCATAGATGGAGTTTCCGTCCTTGATCGTGAGGTGCAGCGCGCGTGCGGAAGTCAGCTTTCGGTCGCTGCCGGAAGCGCGCCTGGCCACGCGTTCCACGGTGCGTTCTCCGTGCGCGGTGTGTCAGGACGGCCGGACCGTTGACCGCCGCAGTGCTGAGCCCGGCGACGATGCCGGCGGCAGCGACGATGCCGAACGCGAACGCCCAGCCCGACAACGCAAGCACAGCGAGTATCACGCCAAGGCCTATCACCATGACGCTGCCGTAGTACCTGGCTGTCAGCGCCTGCGGGACCGCTGGCACGAGAGCTGCGGCAACCTCGACCGTCCGGGTGCGGTCCCAACGCTTTGCCGCCTTGGCCGCGTGCCAGGAGACCAGCCAGTCGACGTTGTTCGGGGTGAAGGGCTGTTCCCGCCTGGTCCTGCCGCCGTACTGCACTGTGAGTGCCCGGCCGAGCGAGGTCCGCAGGCGCCGCGTCTCGCGGCTCCAGACGTCCTCGTCAACGGGTTCCGGTCGAGCTTCCGCTCGGCGGGGTCGTGTGACCCTACGCCGGTTGGGGCGACGGGCTCGGGGCCGGGCGCCACGTGGTGTAGGCGGACTCGAGGCGGTCGAGTTCGGCCTGGGTGCCGATGTCGGCGCGGTGTTCGGGGCGCTCCGCGTAGTGGCGCACCACGGTGGCCAGGAAGACGGCGTCGATGCGGAGCCGGTGCGTCGGCAGGTCGCAGCGCGCCGGGCGGGGTTTGCCGCCGTTGTACAGCAGCCGCATCCTCCAGGGGCCGCCCGGGTGGGGGCCGCCGGGCAGCAGGTCCTCCCAGCGGATCGCCCGCGAGCCGAACGGTTGCCGGAGGGCGAGGCCGGCCGGTGTCAGGCGCACCGACGGGCCGGGCAGCCAGATCAGCGCCAGCGCGAGGACGGCGAGCAGCGCGGCCAGGACCAGGAACTCGGTGTCGTCCGCCAGCCGGACCTGGTCGGTGTCGGGCACGCGCTCGTACGGCATCATGTTGCCGGCCTGCATCATGAGCGCGCACGCCACCAGGCCGGGGAACACCGGCGAGTCGGGGACCACGAACGCCTGGGCGTCCGCGGCGCGCTGGAACGTCGCGGTGGCGCGCGGGCCGCGGCGGGTCAGCCACAGGTAGACCAGCGCCGGCCCGGCCGAGGCGAGCAGGAACCCGGTGAGGCCCAGGCACAGGCCGAGCGACGACGGCTCGATCCGCCAGTACACGGGTTGCAGCACGAACCTGTTCGTCAGGAGGGCGGCGAGCGTCGCCGCGGCGGCGAGGGTGGCGGCGATCCGCCAGGCGAACGACATCACAGAAGCGTAGGCGGCCGGGCACCGTCATGGTGTCCCGGCGGACGGGGTGACCCTCCCAGCCGTCGCGGGCGGCCTGCGACCTGCCCGGTGGCACAGGTCCTCGCCGAGCCAGGTGCAGTGCCTGGCCAGGTCGGTGGGCCGCGCCCGCAGCGCGGCGGCCAGGTCCCGCCAGGTGGGTCCGAAGCCGTCGCCGAGCCGGTCGCACACGCCGTTGAACCACGGGGTGGGCCCGGCGCCGCCGATCAGTTCGATCAGGCCGGGCGCCACCGTGTGCCGGTAGCGGTCGTGGTCAAAGACATGCACGTCCGCGTCCGCGCCCACCCGCCGGACGGTACAGAGCGCTCAGTGCGCGGCGGTCTTCAGCACGCCCATGCGGGTGCGGTACTCGTCGTCCAGCGCCGCGCCGCCGTCCTCGCGGGTCGCGACGACCTCGCCGCGGACCAGGACGTAGCCGCGGTCGACGGCGCCGCGGACCGCGCCGAGGGCGGGCTCCGCCATGAGCACCGCGACGCCCTCGCCCGCGAGCTGGGTGACGGTGCGCAGCAGCTCCTGCACGACGAGCGGGGCGAGCCCGGTCATCATCTCGTCGAGCAGCAGCACCCGCGGGGAGCCCATCAGCGCCCGTGACACGACGAGCATCTGCTGCTCGCCGCCGGACAGCACGCCGACGAGGCTCTTCATCCGGGTCCGCAGGATCGGGAACCGGTCGATCGCGGTCTGCACGGCGCTGCGCGGCAGGCGCAGCAGCTCCGCCATGACCTGCAGGTTGTCCACGACGTTGAGCTTCGGGAACAGCTGGCGGCCCTGGGGCACGACGGCGATCCCGGCGCGGGCCCGCGCGGCGGGCTTGAGCTTGCTGACGTCGTCGCCGTCGAGGAACACCCGGCCGGTCGCGGCGACGGAGCCGTACGCGGCGAGCAGCGCGCTGCTCTTGCCGGCGCCGTTCGGGCCGACCAGGGCGGTGATCACGCCGCCGGGCGCCACGATGTCGACGCCGGCCACGGCGCTGGCGTGCCCGTACCGGACGGTCAGCCCTTCCAGCCGCAGTTCATGAGCCGACACGGTCGACCTCCTCGGGGGCGTCTTCAACGGCGTCTTCGGGTGCTCCTTCGGTGACCCCGAAGTACACCTGCTGCATCTGCGGGCTGTCGAGGCACTCGCGGGGCGAGCCGTCGAACACCGACCGCCCGCGGTCCAGCAGCATGATCCGGTCGACCAGCCCGGCGACGAGGTCGACGTTGTGGTCGACCAGGATCACCGCGTGGCCGCGGCGCTGCACGGTGCGCACCACCTCGGAGATGCCGGTGACGCCGGCCGCGTCGGAGCCGGCGAACGGCTCGTCGAGCAGCAGGACCAGGGGGTCCTGGCCGAGGGCGCGGCCGACCTCGACGAGGCGCTGCTCGCCCAGGGACAGGTCCCCGGCGGGCCGGTCCAGGCGGTCGATGCCGAGCTCCTCGGCGATCGCGGCGACGGCGGCGGTGTCGGCGGCCGGATACGGGCGCAGCGCCCCGCTGAACGAGCCGGCGATCATCTGCCAGACCGTGCCGTGCCGGCGGGCGACCCGGCCGAGCAGCAGGTTCTCCCCGACGGTGAGCTCCAGGGCGAGCTGCGGATACTGGAACGTCCGGGCGAGGCCGGCCTTGGCCCGCCGGGACGCGGGCCCGGTCAGGCGCTGCCCGCGCAGCGTCAGGGCGCCCTCGGTGGCCGGCTGCGCGCCGGAGATGAGGTCGACCAGGGTCGTCTTGCCCGCGCCGTTGGGCCCGACGAGGCCGAGGACCTCGCCGGCGGTCAGCGAGAACGACACGTCCTGCAGTGCGGTGACCCCGCCGTAGCGTTTCGTCAGGCCGGTGCCGACGAGGAGCGTCTCAGCCACGGCGTCCTCCTGTGATTCTGGCGAGCTTGGCGAGCCTGCCCGCGTATCCGATCACGCCCTGCGGCGCGACGAGCAGGATGACGAGGACGCCGAGGGCGAGGATCAGCGTGCCGCTGGTCTCCACGGCGGGGAAGTTCAGGGTCAGCTCGACCGCGATGACCGCGCCGAGGACCGCGCCCCACGGGGTCGCCGAGCCGCCGATGAGCGGCATGAAGATGGCCAGGAACACCAGGTTGAGGGTGAAGGTGTCCGGGGTGACGCTGCCGGCGGAGTAGGTGAACAGGCCGCCGCCGACGGCCGCGATGGCGGCGCCGATGGCGAGGGACACCAGGTTCATCATCGGTACCCGCACCCCTGCGGCCTCCACGGCGCGGGGCGCGTCGCGCATGGTCCGCACGATCACGCCCCACGGTGACATCCGCAGCCGGTCGAGCAGGAACGCGATGACGCACACCACGACGGTGGAGCCGACGACGACCTCGTAGTGGCTGGGCTGCCAGCCGAGGATGTTGAGCTTGCGGAGGCTGCCGAGGCCGCCGGAGCCGCCGGAGATGCCTTCGGCGTCCACCAGCCAGGCGGTGAACGCCATGCCGAACAGCAGGGTCACCGCGGCGAGGAAGAAGCCGGACAGCCTGCGGGTGGCCAGGCCGAGCAGCACCGCCACCGCCGCCGCGACGATCGGCCCGACGATCCAGGCCACGACCAGCGGCAGGCCGCTCTTGTTGGAGATCAGCCCGACGGCGTAGCCGCCGATGCCGGCGTACGCGCCGTAGGCCATCGACAGCGACCCGGCCATCAGGTACGGCACGTACATGCCGAGTGCGATCAGCGCGTAGGTGGCGGTGGTGGTGACCAGCGTCTGCTTGTAGCCGTCGGCGCCGACCCAGACCAGGATCAGCACCGCGCCCACGACACCGCCCAGCAGGCCGAAGGAGCCGGGGAAGCGTTTCATGCTCGTACCCTCCGCACGAACAGGCCGCTCGGTTTGAGGGCGAAGAACACCAGGGCGACGATCAGCAGCCCGTACACGTGGGACTGCCCGCCGAAGTAGTAGGGGACGAAGACCTCGACGGCGCCGAGCAGCAGCCCGCCGACGAGCGGCGCCCAGACCGAGCCGGTGCCGCCGACGACCATCGCGAGGAAGCCCGACAGGGCCCAGCTGAGCCCCGACAGGGAGCTGACGCCCGCCTTCGGGGCGAACAGCAGGCCGGTGATCCCGGCGAGCAGCCCCGACAGCACGAACGCGATGAGCCGCACCCGGTTGACCGGCAGGCCGAGCAGCCGGGCGGCGTGGGTGCTGTCGCCGACGGCCCGCAGCAGCCGGCCGCTGCGGGTGCTGCGGACCCACACGGCGAGGCCGGCGAACGCCACGACGGTGAACGCGACCAGCACCAGCGCACTGGGCTGGATCGCCGTCTCGCCGACGGTCACCGGGTCGAACGTGAGCAGGTTCTGCCCCGGCAGCGTGGTGTAGCCGAAGAGGTACCCCCCGAGCTGCTGGATCGCGAAGAGCACCGCCGCGACGGCGACCAGGGCGGGCAGTTCGCCGCCGCCGGAGCGCCGTTGCACCGGACGGACCACCGCCAGCTCGGTGATCACGGCGAGCGCCGCGGCGGCGCTGATCGCCACCGCCGCCGCGACCCACACGTTCATGTCCTCGTAGAGCACCAGGTACGACGTGCACAGACCGCCGACCATCGCGTACGGTCCGATCGCGAAGTTGAAGAACCCGGCGCCCACCAGGACCAGGTAGTAGGCCAGCGCGAGCAGGCCGAAGAAACACCCCATCTCGAGGGCGGACAACCACAGCTGCAACTGGCCCATACCTGTTACCTCCCTACTGCCGTTGCTTGCTTGCTTCGGTGGCTTACTTCGTGCACGGCGGCTGGAAGGTGGCCCAGGGGCCCTTGGGCTTGTTGTCGGCGCCGAACTCGATCAGGGACAGCCCGCACGGCCCGTCGGCGCCCAGGTGCTTGTCGGCGCCGAAGGACAGGGTGAAGTTGGCCTGGCCGAAGGTGGCGGGGTAGCCCTTGATGCTCTGGATGGCCTCGTTGAGCTTCTTGGAGTCGTCGACCCCGCCGGCCTTCTCGATCGCCTGCTTGAGCACCTGCACCGAGTCCCACGCCTGAGCGTCGTATGCGGTGATGTCGTAGTCCTTGCCGTACTTGTCCTTGAGCAGCGTCACGAGCGCCTGGGTGCGCGGGTTCGCCGTGTTGATGGAGCCCATGAAGATGAGGCCCTCCAGGGCGCCCGGCGCGGCCAGCTTCCACGACGAGGGCTGGTTGCCGATGGAGGCGAGCGAGAAGCGCTTCGTGGACTTCATCTGGCTGCCGAGCGTGTTCTGGGCGAGGACCTCGAAGGCACCGCCGACGCTGGTCACCAGGATCGCGTCGGGGTTGGCGTTCTTGAGGCGGGCGACCTGTGCGGACAGGTCCGAGGCGTTGGCCGCGCCCTTCTCGGTGGCCACGATCTGCACGCAGGACAGGGCCGGCAGCAGCGCCTTGTCCAGCGCGGCGATGGTGGTCGTGTCGTCGGTGAGCACGCCGATCTTGGTGATGTTGGCGGCCTTGAAGGCGCCGCAGTAGACGGAGGCCCAGTCCGTGGTGGTGTTGGCGAGCATGTAGATCAGCTCGTTGTCGGGCGGGGAGACGAGCGTGGCGGTGACGCCGGTGGGCGCGATGGCGGGCAGGCCGAGCTGGGTGAGCGTCGACTTCGCCTGGAGGATGGCGGCGCTGCCACTCTGCAGGAACAGTGCCTTGGCGCCCTGGCTGGCGAGCTTCTGCAGCACGGCGGGGACCTTGGTCGGGTCGGACTCGTCGTTCTCCACGACCAGCTGCAGCGGGCGGCCGAGCACGCCGCCCTTGTCGTTGACGTCCTGGATCGCCAGGCGGATCGTCTTGCCGGCGATGGTGCTGTAGGAGGCGCCGGAGCCGGTGCTGTCCTCGTCGAGACCGATGATGATCGGAGCACCGGAGGCCGTGCCGTTGCTCGGCTTGTCCTCCCCCGCCTTGTTACCGCAGCCGGCGACGGTCAGCGCCGCCAGCGCGAGACAGCTGACGATGCGAATCGTCGATGAAACGCCCATTTGTACCCCTGTCACGGAATTATACGAATCGTCAGCCTCAGGAGGAGTGTTCGCGGCTAACGCCGCCCGGCCGTGTGGCCTCATGCATAAACCTAACAAGCGCTTGGTTTCTACATCTTGGCCACGGGCGCGGTGGGTGTCAAGAACACAGGGGACGCACGGGCGTAACAGAACCGTCAAAATCAGTGCCGCACCAGCGGCAGCACCTCCAGGGCCAGGCGCTCGACCTGTTCTTCCCGGCCAGGGCCGGACGGCTTCAGGTTGAGCACGGTGAAGCCCATCCCGGTGAGCCCTCGCAGCCGCTCGGCGGCCTGCTCTGACTGTTCGTCGCCGCGCACCTCGACGTTCAGGGCGTAGGTGACGTCGCCCGGGTCGCGGCCGGCGCCCTCCGCCGCGGCGGCGATGCGGTCCCGCATGCGCGGCAGCTCCTCCAGGGGCGCGTACCCGAGCGACGGCATCCACCCGTCGGCCAGGCGACCGGTGACGGCCAGGGCGCGCGGGCCGAACGTGCCGACCCAGATCGGGATCCGCCGGGCGGGCTTGGGCTCCAGCGGCGCGGCCACGGTGCGGTGGAGCCGCCCTGTATAACTGAGCGCCGGCTCCGTCCACAGCCCGCGGACGAGCTCGATGGCCTCGGCGAGCCCGTCGACCTTGTCCCTGGGCGACGGCACGGGGATGCCGAAGGCGCGGAACTCCTCGTCGGACGCGCCGCCACCCAGCCCGAGGATCAGCCGGCCGTTCGCGAGCCGGTCGAGGGTCTCGGCCATCTTGGCGACCATCGCGGGATTGCGGTACGGCACGCCGAGCACCCGCGGCATGACGCCGATCCGCGTGGTGTGCGCGGCCATCCAGGCGAGCATCGTCCAGGTCTCGTTGCTCGGGTCGGTGCCGCTGGGGTGATCCGACGTGGACACGAAGTCATAGCCGAGGTCCTCGGCGGCGCGGGCGGCGGCGACCGGGTCCACGGCCGTCGAGGCGGGGATGTCGATCCCGAAGGTGGTCATGATCGCTCCTTTTGAACGGTAACAGGGGGTTTGAGACGCGGCATGAACCAGCCCACGAGGGGCCCGATGGCGAGTGCGTACGCGAGCGTGCCGAGCCCGACGGTGCCGCCGAGCAGCCAGCCGGCGCCGAGGACCGTCATCTCGATCAGCGTGCGGACCAGTCGCAGCGAGTGACCGCGGGCCGCGAGGCCGGTCATGAGGCCGTCCCGCGGCCCGGGCCCGAGACCGGCGCCGACGTACAGCCCGGTCGCGACCGCGTTCGCGACGATGCCCGCGACCAGCAGCCCGATGCGGGCGGCGAGCCCGTGAACGGGTCCGGTGAGGGCGAGGGTCGCGTCGGTGACCAGCCCGACCACGATGACGTTGCTGATCGTGCCCAGCCCGGGGCGCTGCCGCAGCGGAATCCACAGCAGCAGGACCGCGACCGCCACGAGGTTCGCGATCAGGCCGATGGAGACCCCGGTGCGGTCCGAGATGCCCTGGTGCAGCACGTCCCACGGCCCCAGCCCCAGGTCGGCCCGCAGCATCAGCGTCAGGCTGACCCCGAACAGCACCAGCCCGCAGTACAGCCGCCCGAGCCTATTGCTTGACATATCAAGCACGCTACGTCGCCTCTGCTTGACATGTCAAACAGACCTCGTACGCTTGGCACCATGACCGAACCGCGCTGGCTCACCGACGCCGAGATGCACACCTGGCGCGGATACCGCCGCATGCGCAACCTGCTCGACCTGCAGCTCACCCGCGACCTCGGCGCCGACTCCGGCCTGTCCGACGCCGACTACGACGTGCTGACCTCGGTCTCGGAGGCACCCGGAAGGCAGCTGCGCCTGGGCGAGCTGGCCGCGTCGATCCGCTGGTCGGTGAGCCGGCTGTCCCACCAGGTCAGCCGCATGGAGCAGCGCGGCCTGGTGGCCCGCGGCGGCTCCGCCGACGACGGCAGGGGCGCGACGGTCGCCCTCACCGACGCCGGCTGGGCCACGGTCCAGGCCGCGGCGGTGCACCACGTCGCCTCGGTCCGCCGCCATTTCATCGACATCCTCGACGAGCACGACATCGCCGCCCTCGGCCGCATCGCCGACAAGGTCCTCGCCCACCTGACCGAGGCGACGCCCCCCACTCCCCCACGCCGCCGCAAATCCACCTGACCGCAGCGCGGCCGACCGGAAGAGCGCGCCGACCAACGCCGCCCGGGCAAGCCGTACGCTCGGCGGGTGGAGCGCCGTCCGTTGCAGAACCGCGTCCTGCCCACCGGCGACATCGTCGCCGATCCTGCCCGCGGGACGCTCATGGGCAATCGGGGCTGCCTGCACGGCACCGGCCGCGAGCTCGGCGCGGCCCGGTGGCGATCCAAGCTGTGGATCTGCTGCACGCTGACCTGGAAGGACGTCCGCCGCGACCCGATGCCGCCAGGCCGCTGGACGGCGCTGTTCTTCCTCGACGAGGCGACCGCGCTGGCCGCCGGGCACCGGCCGTGCGCATACTGCCGGCGGGCCGGCTTCCTCGCCTACGCGGAGGCATGGCGCAGCGCGCAGCACCTCGCCCGGCGCCCGTGGGCGCGGGAGATGGACGCACAGCTGCACGACGAACGCGTCGAGCCACGGACCCGCCGCCAGATCACCCGGCCGGCCCGGTGCGCCGACCTGCCGACCGGCACGATGGTCCGGCACGACGGCATCGTCGGGCTCGTCTCACAGCGACGGTTCCTGCCGTGGACCGGCACCGGGTACGGGCGGCCGCAGCCGCTGCCGGACCGGGCCGAGCTGCTCACACCTCCGGCGTCGGTGGCGGTGTTGCGCGCCGGGTACCGCGCCGCGCTCCACCCGAGCGCGGCGCGGGCCTGAGATCCGACCCCCGGGCTGCGAGGGTCACTGCCGGATCGTGTTGACCGGCGAGCGGGGGCTGAGGCCGCTGAGGACCCGGACGGCCTCCTCGGCGGCGATGGCGCGCACCGAGTGCAGTGACTCCTCGGAGTAGTACGCGGCGTGTGGCGTGATGACGGTGTTCGGCAGGTGCAGCAGCGGGTTGTCCGGCCGCCAGTCGCGGTGCTTGGCCGGCTCCTCCTCCAGGTCGTCCAGCGCCGCGCCCGCGATCGTGCCGTCGGAAAGGGCCTCGGCGAGGGCCGAGTCCTCGACGATCGGGCCGCGGGCCGTGTTGACCAGGATCGCGTTGGGCTTCATGCGGGCGAGCGTCGCGTGGTCGAACAGGTGATGGGTGTCCTGGGTCAGCGGCGCCTGGATGACGAGATGGTCGGACTGCTCGACGAGCTCGTCGAAGGAGACGGGGTGCACGCCGTAGGCGCGGATCTGCGCGTCGTCGACGTACGGGTCGTGGCTTCGCAGGTCGACCCCGAACGGCCGGGCGCGTTCGGCGATGAGCCTCGCGATCGCGCCGAAGCCGAGAATGCCGAACACCTGGCCGTGCAGCCGCCGGATCGGCTCGCCGGTCCGCCAGCTCCAGACGCCGGCGCGGGTGGCCGCGTCGTAGTCGCTGATCTTCCGGGCGGCGCACAGCCACAGCGCGATCGCATGGTCGGCGACCTCGTCGGCGCACCAGTCGTTCGGGGCGTTGGTCACCTGGATGCCGAGGCGGGTGGCCGCGTCGACGTCGACGATGTCGACACCGGTGCCGTAGCGGGCGATCACCCGGCAGTTCGGCAGCTGCTGCATGGCGGTCGCGCCGATCCGGGCGTACTGGGTCAGGATGCCGTCGGCGTCCCGGCCGTGCTCGATCACCTCCGCCTCGGACTTGCACTGGTAGGAGTGCAGCGCGAAACCGGCCTCCTCGACGATGGCCCGCTCGATGTCCGTGTCGCCGAAGTCCGAGTCGGCGATCATGATGGTGCCGCGGTCAGTGGGAGTCACGGGGCATTCCCTTCGTGTGCACGATGTCCTGGTATGTGACGGCGAAGTCCAGGCAGCTGCCGGTGTCCATCTGGCCCGTGTGTGCCCGGAACAGCTCCTGCCAGGGCGTCTGGTTGGCGAGCGCCGGCGGGACGTGGTTGCGCCAGCGCTCGGCGATCTCCTCGTCGCTGAGCTCGACGTCGATGCGGTGCCCGGGGATGTCGAGGGTGATGCGGTCGCCGGTACGCAGGATCGCGAGGTTGCCGCCGACGGCCGCCTCCGGGCTGGCGTTGAGGATCGACGGGGCGTCGGCGGTGCCGCTCTGCCGGCCGTCGCCCAGGGTCGGGATCGCCTCGACGCCGCGGACGATCAGGGCCGTGGGCGGCTGCATGTTCACCACCTCGGCGGAGCCCGGGTACCCGATCGGGCCGGTGTTGCGCACGACCAGGATGCAGCCCTCGTCGATGTCCAGGGCCGGGTCGTCGATGCGCCGGTGGTAGTCCTCGGGTCCCTCGAAGACCACGGCGCGCCAGGTCACCGCCGGTGCGGTGAGGTAGCGGGACCGCAGGTCCTCGGTGATCACCGACATCTTCATCATCCCGGAGCGGAAGAGGTTGCCGTGCAGCACGAGGAATCCGCCGCGGGGTGCGAACGCGTCCTCGTACGCGGCGATGACGTCCGGGTCGGTGCTGTGCGCGGCGCGGACGTTGTCACCGACCGTCTGCCCGTTCACGGTCATCGCGTCGCCGTGCAGGCGGCCGGCGTCCAGCAGCGCGCGCATCACGGCCGGCACCCCGCCGGCGCGGTGGAAGTCCTCGCCGAGGTAGGCGCCGGCCGGGGCGCAGTTGGCCAGGATCGGCACGTCTCCCGCGATGCGCTCCCAGTCGTCGTTGGTCAGCTCCACGCCCGTGTGGCGGGCGATCGCGTTGAGGTGGATCGGGCAGTTGGTGGAGCCGGCGATGGCCGCGGTGACGACGACGGCGTTCTCGAACGCGTCCCGGGTCATGACCGTGCGCGGGGTGACGTCCGCGCGGACCAGCTCCACCGCGCGACGGCCGGTGTCGTAGGCGATCTGCCCGCGTTCGCGGTACGGGGCGGGGATCGACGCGCAGCCGGGCAGCGTCATGCCCAGCGCCTCGGCGATGCTGTTCATCGTCAGCGCGGTGCCCATCGTGTTGCAGTGCCCGACGCTGGGCGCCGAGCCCGCCACACGGTCCATGAACTCGGCGTAGTCGATCTCGCCGGCGGCGAGCAGGCGCCGCGACTGCCAGATGATCAGGCCCGAGCCGGCCCGCCGGCCGTCGACGTACCCGTTGAGCATCGGGCCGCCCGAGAGCACGATCGCGGGGATGTTGACCGTGGCGGCCGCCATCAGGCACGCGCCGGTCGTCTTGTCGCATCCGGTGGTCAGCACGACGCCGTCGAGCGGGTAGCCGTACAGGACCTCGACCAGGCCGAGGTAGGCGAGGTTACGGTCCAGGGCCGCGGTGGGCCGCTTGCCGGTCTCCTGCAGCGGGTGTACCGGGAACTCCATGGGAATGCCGCCGGCGTCGCGGATCCCGTCCCGCACCCGGTCGGCGAGCTCGAGGTGGTGCCGGTTGCACGGCACGAGGTCGCTGCCGGTCTGCGCGATGCCGATGATCGGCCGGCTGCCCTGCAGCTCGTCGCGGGTCAGGCCGAAGTTCAGGTAGCGCTCCAGGTACAGCGCCGTCATGTCGGGATTCTCCGAGTTGTCCCACCAATTCCGGCTGCGCAGTGCCGTGGCCGCCATCGTGGTCTCCTCACCGTCGCGGGGGCGGGCCGTCCGACCCGGCCGGGTACTCCTCCAGCGGGACCAGGTCCTTCGCCCAGGCGTCCAGCACCGGCGTGACGACCCGCCAGGACTCCTCGGCCTCGTCCGCGCGGATCGACAGCGCCGGGTTGCGGTGCAGCACGTCCAGCAGCAGCCGGCCGTACGGCGGCAGCTCCGCCGGCTCCGGCGTGGCCGCGAGCGTGAGCGGGGTGAGCACGTCACCGCGGTTCGAGGTGCCGGTCAGGTGCAGCGAGACGCTCTCCGGCTCCAGGCCGAAGCGCAGCACGTTGGGCTCGGCCGTGGCGTCCGTGCTGAACGGCAGGTGCGGCACCGGCCGGAAGTGGACCGCGACCTCGTGCCGGGCGGTCCGCAGCGCCTTGCCGGTCCGCAGCCGGAACGTCGTCCCGGGCCAGCGCCAGTTGTCCAGTTCGAGCAGCAGCTCCGCGTACGTCTCGGTGTGGTGCTGCGCGTCGACGCCGTCCTCGTCGACGTAGGCGGGTGTCCCCGCGCCGGCGCTGTAGCGGGCCCGGCGCGTGCGGTGTGCGGCGTCGTGCAGGCTCAGCGGCCGGATCGAGCGCAGCACGTCCATCTTGCGGTCGCGCAGGTCGCGGTCGCCGAGGCTGATCGGCGGCTCCATGGCCACCAGGCACAGCAGCTGCAGCAGGTGGTTCTGCAGCATGTCCCTGAGCGCGCCGACGCCGTCGTAGTAGCCGGCCCGGCCCTCCAGCGCCAGCGACTCGTCCCAGGTGATGTCGACCCGCTCGATGTGCGCGCTGCTCCAGATCGGCTCCAGCACCCGGTTGGCGAGCCGGACGCCGAGAACGTTGAGCACGGTCGCCATCGCCAGGAAGTGGTCGACGCGGAAGATGCTCCGCTCCGGGTACCGCTCGGCCAGCAGGTGGTTGAGCTCGATCGCGTCGTTGAGGCTCTCGCCGAACGGCTTCTCCAGCACGATGGTGCTGCCGTCCGCGGTCCCGGCGGTGTGCAGCGCCGACACCGCGCCCGGGAAGACCGACGGCGGGAGTGCCAGGTATGCGGCGACCGGCCGGTCGGACGGGATCACGGTGGTCAGCGCGCCCGGGTCGGTGACGTCGGCCCGCCGGTACTGCGCGGCCGCCACCACCCAGTGGCGGTGGTCGGCGGGGAGGTCGGGTGCGTGCCGGTCGAGCTGCTCGGCGGCCCAGGCCCGGAACGCTTCGTCACTCCAGTCCTCCCGGCCAAGGCCGGTGAGACCGAAGCGCTCGTCGAGATGACCAGCGGCGCGCAGGGCGCCGACGGCGGGCAGCAGGTAGCGCGCGGTGAGGTCACCGGTGGCGCCCAGGATTGCCAGGTGCTGGATCATGCCGTCGCTCCTTGCTTTGCTCGTTGCTTTGCTCGCGTCAGGGTGACGCCGCTGGCGATCACGCCGATGTGGCTGAACGCCTGCGGGAAGTTCCCGACGAGCTGTCCGCTGCCCGGGTCCACCTGTTCGGACAGCAGGCCCAGCGGGCTCGCCCGCTCGCACAGCGACGTGTACAGCTCCTCGGCCTCCTCCAGTCGCCCCTGACCCGTCAGGTTGTCGACCAGCCAGAAGCTGCACAGCAGGAAGGCGCCCTCATCGCCGGGGATGCCGTCCGGGGACTCGTCGTGGCGGTAGCGGTACAGCAGCCCGTCGCCGGCGCCGAGCCGCTCGCTGACCGCCTTCGTGGTCGCCACCATCCGGGGATGGTCGGCCGCGACGACGCCGCGCAGCGGCAGGGCCAGCAGGCTGGCGTCCACCCCGCCCCTGCCGTCGAGGTGTTCGGAGATCGTCTGCGCCTGCTCGTTCCACGCGTCCTCGACGATCGCCCGGTGGATCTCGCCGGCCTCCGCCCGCCACCGCGGTGCGGCGCCGGGCAGGCCGAGCCGGTCCGCCATCGTCGCGGCGCGGTCGAGGGCCACCTGGCACAGTGCGGCCGAGTAGGTGAAGACCCTGCCCTCGCTGCGCACCTCCCAGATGCCCTGGTCCGGCTGCCGCCACGTCTGTGCCGCCGCCTCCGCCAGCCCGGACAGGCCGGCCCAGAGCCCGGGCTCGACGTGGCCGCCGGCCCGTGACCACTGCTCGGCGCAGTCCAGCACCTCGCCGTAGATGTCGTGCTGGCGCTGGTCGGCGGCGCCGTTGCCCCAGCGCACCGGCGCGGAGTCCCGGTACCCGCGCAGCGCCGGGTCCACCTGCTCGTCGGGCACCTGCTCGCCGGCCAGCGTGTACATGATCCGGGGCTGCCGGCTCTGCTCGAAGGCGTCCAGGACCCAGCCGAGGAACGCGTCGGCCTCCCCGCCGAACCCGATGCGGCGCAGCGCGAAGACGGCGAACGCCGCGTCGCGGACCCAGGCGTAGCGGTAGTCCCAGTTGCGCGTCCCGCCGACGGGCGCCGGCAGCGACGACGTCGGCGCCGCGGCGACCGAGCCGTTGGCCCAGTGGTCGCACAGCTTGAGCGTGACCGCCGCGCGCCGGACCATCGGCTCCTGCGGGCCGTCGTACCCGAAGCCGGTCATCCACCGCCGCCACGCCTCCTCCGTGTGCCGCAGGGTCGTCTCGACGTCCAGCCGGTGGTGGCGATGGATCCGGCCCCACGACAGCACCAGCTCCACCCGGTCGCCGCGGGTCAGGTCGTGTCGGCTGTGCAGGCCGTCCAGCGGATGGCTGGAGCGCAGGTGCAGCCGGGTGACCGGCCCGCCCTGGATCTCCAGTCCACCGAACGCCGCGCGCACGAGGCCACCGCCTCGGGGCTCCACGTCGACCCGCAGCCGGACCGTGCCGTCAAGCACCTCGACCAGCCGCACCAGCTCGCCGCGGTCGGCGGGCGTGTCGTCCGTGAGGTCGGCGCCGGAGCGCAGCGCCAGCGCGTCGGTGAGCCGTACCACCCCGGTCGCGGTCCGCACCTCGGTGACGAGGACGCCCGTGTCACCCCGGTAGTGCTGGCGAGCCTCGGCAGCACCCTCGGGCGTCACGGCGAAGTGCCCTCCGCCGTCCCGGTCGAGCAGCCCGCAGAACAACGGCTCGGCGTCGAAGCCGGGCACGCACAACCAGGGGATACTGCCGTCCAGCCCGACCAGCGCGGCGGTCGCCCCGTCACCGATCAGTCCCATGTCCTCCAGCGGCACGAAGCCGTCGCGCAGGCGCAATGGGCGGAACGCGGGCTCGGGATCAAGCATGTCGTGACCCTCCACACGGAGTACGACGTTCTCGTGACCGGCGGCACCTACCCGGCCGCCCTGATCCGTAACGCACGGACACCCGCATATGCGGATACCGCTCGCTGTCCTACGACACGAACGCGCGGGTGACGTGCAGGTCATGGCCCACGCCGGCGGTCATGGCAGGCCCCGCGCGGCACCGCAACGCCGGCGGGGCGGAAATAGGGGCGACAGGCACCGGGGGCGGTCGGGCAGCATGGGATCCGTGAATGAACGGGGACCGGGGCGATTTCTGTGGTGGCTGGGGTGGCGGCTCAGGGGCAGGGTGGCGCTCGGGGCGTTGTTCGGGTCGCTGTGGTTCCTGAGTCTGGCGTTCACGCCGTTCCTCATCTCGCAGGCCATCGACCGGGGTCTCCAGTCGCGACGGCCCGGTGTCCTGGCCGGCTGGGCGGGTGCCGTGCTGCTCGTCGGGGTGGCCAGTGCCGGGCTGGGGATCATGCGGCACCGGAGCATGACGAAGCTGCGGATGGCCGCCGCGCTGGACACCGCCGACATGATCATGACGCACGCGACCCGGCTCGGGGCGGCGCTGCCGCGCAGGGTCACGGCCGGCGAGGTGGTGACGATCGGGATCTCCGACGTGTGGACGATCGGACGGGCGATGAACGTCGGCGGGGTCGGGTTCGCATCGACGTTCGCATACGTGGTGGTCGCGGTCCTGCTGTCGCACACGTCGCCGACCCTTGCCGTGGTCGTCGCGGCGGGGCTGCCGGTGCTGCTGCTGATCGTCGGGCCGCTGCTGCAGCGCACCCAGCGGGCCGGTCTGCGGTACCGCGACGGGCAGGGCGGGCTGAACGCCCGGCTGGTCGACGTGCTCGGCGGGCTGCGCATCCTCAACGGGCTCGGCGGCAAGGAGACCTACCTCGCCCGGTACACGAAGGAGTCGGCGACGCTGCGGGACCAGGGGTACCGGGTGGGCGCGCCGTCCAGCTGGATCGGGGCCCTCGGTGAGGGGCTGCCGGTCGTGTTCCTCGGCGTCGTGGTGTGGCTTGCCGCCCGGCTGGCGGCCGCGGGCGAGCTCACCGTCGGTCAGTTGGTGGCCGTGTACGGGTACACCGCCATGCTCGTCATCCCGGTCAATGTCATGATCTTCTGTGCGTTCGACATCGTGCGGGGGCTGGTCGCCGCGCGGCGGGTCGTGGACTTCCTGCGGCTGCCCCTGGACGACCCGTCCGGCGGCGCCGCACCCGCCACGCCGGCCGCCCTGCACGACCCGGGGTCCGGGGTCGTCGCGGAGCCCGGCCGGTTGACGGCCCTCGCGGGAGCCAGACCGGAGGACGCCGCCGCCGTGATCGACCGGCTCGGACGGTACGGCCCGACCGACGCGACCTGGGGCGGGCTGCGCCTGGCGGACATCGCGCAGGCCGAGGTCCGGGCGCGGATCCTGGTCGCGGACCACGACGCCGACCTGTTCGCCGGGCCGCTGCGCGAGGTGGTCGCCGGGCCGGACGAACCCGACGACGACCTGGTCGGGCTCGCCATCCGCACCGCCGTCGCCCACGACGTGGCCGCCGACCTGGGCCGGCCCGTCGAGTGGGGCGGCCGCAACCTGTCCGGAGGGCAGCGGCAGCGGGTCCGGCTGGCCCGGGCCGTGCACGCGGACCCGGAGGTGCTCCTGGTCGCGGAGCCGACGTCGGCCGTCGACGCGCACACCGAGGCAGCGATCGCCGAGCGGCTCTCGGCCGCGCGGGCCGGGCGCGGCACCGTCGTGGCGACCACGTCGCCGGTGCTGCTGGACCGGGCCGATGTGGTGCATTATCTGGTCGACGGCCGGGTCGCCGCATCGGGTACGCACAGGACGTTGCTCGCCGCACATCCCGGCTACCGGGCGCTGGTCACGCGGGCCTTCGGGGGCGACGCATGACCGCGACGCTGCCGATCGCCGATCAGCGCATGGTCGGCCGGGCGGCGCTGAAACTCCTGGCCGCCGACCGCCGGTCGGTCGCCGCGATCATCACGCTCAACTCCCTCGCCGCGCTCGCCGGGCTCGGCGCACCCTGGCTGCTGGGCCGCATCGTCGACGCCGTCACCCGCGGCGGCGGCGGGATCGACCGGCTCGCCCTCGCGGTGCTGGGGTGTGCCGTGGCGCAGATGCTGCTGACCCGGTTCGCGCTCGCCATCGCGTACCGGTTCGGCGAGCGGACGGCGTACCGCATCCGGGAAGGCTTCCTGCGGCGCGCGCTCGGCCTGCCGGCCGCCGTGGTGGAACGGGTGCCGGCCGGTGACCTCGCCGCCCGGGGCACCACCGACATCGACGCGGTCGCGAACACCCTGCGTGACATCGTGCCCGGCATGGCCGTCGGCGCCGTCCAGATCGTGTTCATCGTGTCCGCGGTGGTGGTCCTGCAGCCGGTGCTCGGCGTCGTCGGCGTCGCCGGGCTGTCCGGGATCTGGTTCGTCACCAGGTGGTACCTGCGCCGGGCCCGCGCCGCGTACCTCGCCGAGGGTGCGGCGAACTCGGTGCTCGCCGACGACCTGTCCGCGACCACCGCCGGCGCCCGCACGATCGAGGCGTTCGCGCTGCGCGAGCGGCGCCTGGCCGCCGGGCACGCGGCGATCAAGGAGACCCGCCGGACCCGCCTGGGCACCCTCGCCCTGCGATCCGTCTACTTCCCGCTGGTGGAGACGTCCTATGCGGTACCGGGTGTGCTCGTGCTGCTGCTCGGCGGGCTGCTGTACATCGACGGCCGGGTCAGCCTCGGCACCGTCGTCGCCGCCGTGCTGTACATGCGGCAGCTGGTCGGGCCGCTCGACGGCATCCTGATCTGGATCGAGCAGTTGCAGAGCAGCAGCGCCTCGTTCGCCCGGGTGGAGGGCCTCGCGGCGATCCCGCCCGCGCCGCCCGCCGTTGTCGAACCGCCACGGGACGAGCGGATCGAGGTCAGGGGCGTGCGGTACGCGTACGACCCGGGCCACGACGTGCTGCACGGCGTCGACCTGACGATCCGCCCCGGGGAACGGCTGGCGATCGTCGGGCTGTCCGGCGCCGGCAAGTCCACGCTCGGCATGCTGATCGCCGGCGTCGACCGGCCGGCCGCCGGCACGGTCACGGTCGGCGGGGTGCCGATCGCCGACCTCCCGCCGGACGAGCTGCGCCGGCACGTCGTGCTCGTCACCCAGGAGCACCACGTCTTCCGCGAGTCCCTGCGCGACAACCTGATCGTCGCCGCGCCCGACGACGTGCTCCGCGCGGCGCTGAAGACCGTCGGCGCCGACTGGGCCGACGACCTGGACCGCGACCTCGCGCAGCGGCCGCTGGACGGCGCGCAGGCGCAGCAGGTCGCCCTGGCCCGGGTCGTCCTCGCCGACCCGCACACGGTGATCCTGGACGAGGCGACCGCGCTGCTGGACCCGACCGCGGCCCGCACCGCCGAGCGCGCCTTGGCCGCCGTGCTGCACGAGCGCACCGTGATCGCGATCGCGCACCGGCTGCAGACCGCGCACGACGCCGACCGGGTCGCGGTGATGGAGGACGGTCGCATCATCGAGCTCGGCACCCACGACGACCTCGTCGCCGCCGGCGGGCCGTATGCCGCGCTCTGGCACTCCTGGCACGACGGCGTCTGACCGGCGCAGCGCCGGCCAGTGCTGTCGGCCGGCCGGTGCGTTATTGGCTGGCCGGGTGCCGGGGGCGGTGGGACGATGCGCGGGTGAGGAATCCGTCGTGACAGCCGCCGCTACCGGGTCGCCCGACGTCCGCACGACGGCAGGGGTGCTGCGCGGCAGCCGCGAGGCGGGCCTGGCCGTGTTCCGCGGCATCCCGTATGCACAGCCGCCGGTCGGCGCGCTCCGCTTCGCCGCGCCGCGGCCGGTGCACGCCTGGACGGGGTGCGGCCCGCGGTCGCGTTCGGCCCGCCACCGCCGCAGCCCGGCCTGTTCAGCATGGGCGACCTCGCGCCGGCGGCGGGCGACGACTGGCTCACGGTCAACGTCTGGTCGCCCGATCCCGCGCCCGGCGCCGGCCTGCCCGTGCTGGTATGGATCCCCGGCGGCGCCTACGCGATCGGCGCGTCCAGCCTGCCGGAGTTCGACGGCGGCCGGCTGGCCGCGGGCGGCGTCGTCGTGGTGACGCTCAACTACCGCCTCGGCGTGGAGGGGTTCGCACAGATCGACGGCGCCCCCGCCAACCGTGGGCTGCTCGACCAGGTCGCCGCGCTGGAGTGGGTGCGCCGCGACATCCGCGGCTTCGGCGGCGACCCGGACCGGGTGACGGTCTTCGGCCAGTCGGCGGGCGGCGGGTCGGTCGCCGCGCTGCTGGCCATGCCACGGGCCGCCGGGCTCTTCCGCCGGGCCGTCGCGCAGAGCATCCCGGGGACGTTCTTCTCCCCCGAGCTCGCCGCCGACATCGCCGCCGCCTTCGCCGCCGAGCTCGGGGTGCGCCCCACCGCGGCCGACCTGTCCACTGTGGACCCGACCCTGCTGCCCGCCGCGGGCGACGCCGTCTTCACGAAGATCGAGCAGTGGAAGGACCGCTGGGGCCCGATCACGTACCGGCCGATCCCGTTCGCACCCGTCGTGGACGGCGACGTCCTGCCGGCCACCCCCTGGCAGGCCCTCGCCGCCGGCGCCGCCCGGGGCGTCGACCTGCTCGCCGGGCACGTCCGCGACGAGCACCGGCTGTTCAGCCTGATCGACGGCGTGCTGGGCCAGGTCACCGCGGAGCAGGCCGACGCCGCCCTGCGCGCCCTCGCCCCCGGCCCGGACGGCGCCGGCCGCTACCGTGCGGCGTTCCCGGACGCCTCCTCGGAGCAGCTGTACGAGACGGTCAACGCCGACTGGCTGTTCCGCATGCCGACGCTGCACCTCGCGGCGGCGCACGCGGCCGCCGGTGGCCGGACCCACCTGTTCGAGGTGACCTGGGCCGCCCCGGGCATGGCCGGCGCCCTCGGCGCCTGCCACGGTCTCGACGTGCCACTCGTCTTCGGCAACCTCAGCAGCGGCCGCCCCGGCATGCTGATCGGCGATCCCCCGCCCGCGGAGGCCGAGGCGCTGTCCGCACGCATCCGCGCCGCCTGGACCGCGTTCGCCACCGGCGGCGACCCCGGCTGGCCCGCGTACGACGCTGCGCAGCGCCTGACCCAGATCCTCGACACGCGGCCGGCCGTCACCGCGTACCCGGAGGCGGCATCCGAGCGGCTGTGGCGGGAGCACACCTTCGCGGCGCTGCCCCTGCACGCATGATGCAGGACTGGGTGTTCGAGGAGAACGTGGTCCAGTTCCTGCAGCACCTCAGCAGGTACATCGGCTACCGGTACGACCACCTGGACGAGGACGCGCTCACCGGCGCGCTGGAGCAGACCGACGACGAGACGCCCGACGCCTGGTTCACCTATCCTCTCCAAGGAACCCCGCCGCTCACGGTGTCGCTGGCCCAGGCGGTCGACGGCAGCGTGGTGAGCGTCCGGGTGGACGGCGACATCGACCCGGTCCTTGCCGCCAGGATCGAGACCCTGTTCGATCTGCTGTAGGTCACCGTGACGGAGGGGGGACGCATGGCGCTGGGGCGGGTGCTGGTGATCGGGCTCGACCCGGTCAAGATCCCGGGCTGGGACCCGGCGCCGGTCGTGGCCGCGATCGCCCGCGGTCAGGCCCGCTTCGCCGACCTCGGCATCGAGGCCGACACGTGCCTGGTGGCACCGGACGAGGACCCGGACGCCGCGATCGTCGACGCCCTGACCCAGCACGACTACGCGTGCGTGGTGGTCGGCGGCGGCATCCGCAAGCACGAGCCGCTGCTCGAACTCTTCGAACGCGTGGTCAACCTGGTCCGGCAGCACGCCCCGGGAGCGGCGATCGCGTTCAACAGCACCCCCGAGGACACCGCCGACGCCGCCCTGCGCTGGCTGCGGTAGCCGCGTCGATGCCGGACGACCGGCGAGCGTCGCTCGTCGCCGCGGTGCACGCCCGGCTGGACCGGGCACGACGCGCCGGGGACCCCGCCGAGCTGCTGGGCCCGGCGGGCGACTGGGACATCGTGGGTCTGACCGCGTTGCTCGACGAGGACGCGGAGGACCTCGAGGCGCACTGGCTGCTCGGCAGCCTGCACTGGCACCGCGGCACCGCCGGCGGCGACGCCGACGAGGTCGGGGCCGCGGTCGAACGGTTCACGGTGTGCTTCGTCAACGGCATCGACGACCTGCCCGACATCCTGCTGCCGGTCCTCGCCCAGCGGGCCGCGCCGTTCGCGGTGCAGCTGCTGCAGGAGGCCGCGGCCGGCGGCGACCCCGCCCTCGTGCGGGCGCTCGTCGGTGTCTGGCAGCGCATCACCGCCGCCGGCCCGGACGACCCGGACCCGGCGCTGTGCCACAACAACCTCGCCATCGCCCATCAGCTGCGCCTGGACCTGGCCGGCGATCCGGCGGACCTCGACGCGGCCGTCGTCGCCTCCGAGACCGCGGTCGCCGCGTCCGACGACAGCCACCCGCAACGCGGAGCGTTCCTATTGCTCCGGTGACGCCCGTGCCGTTGCCACGCGCCTTCGTCGGCCGCGCCGCCGAGTTCGCGGCGCTCGAACTGGCGTCGGTCGGCGGTGCCTCGCCGACGGTCCTGCATGGGCCACCCAGATCCGGCAAGACGGCACTGGCCGCCGCGTACGCGCACGAACACGGCGAGCCCGTGTGGTGGGTCGACGCGGGCGGGCCCGCCGGCATCCGCGCGGCACTGGCCGAGGTGCATGATCGTGGTCGCTACGCCCGCAGGAAGGTCAGGACGGCCAGCACGCGGCGGTGTTCGCGTTCGTGCTGGATCAGGCCGAGCTTCGTGAAGATGGACGTGACGTGCGCCTCGACGGTCTTGATCGCCAGGTGCAGGTCGGCGGCGACCGCGGCGTTGGACAGGCCCTGCGCCATCAGGGCGAGCACGGCGCGCTCCCGATCCGTGAGCGCGTCCAGGGGGTCGCGCTCACGGCGGCGGGCGACCAGGCGGGTCACGAGCTCGAGGTCGATGACGGTCTCGCCGCGGGCGACCTTGCGCACGTCGGTCCCGAACGCGGCGAGGTCGGAGACCCGGTCCTTCAACAGGTAGCCCACGCCGCCGTCGAACTCGGTCATCAGGCGCAGCGCATGGTGCACCTCGACGTGCTGTGACAGCAGCATCAGGCCGACGCCGGGCACCGTCGCGCGGATCGCGGCCGCGGTGTCGATGCCCTCCGCCGCGTACCCGGGCGGCATGCGCAGGTCGATCACGGCGACGTCGGGCGGGTCGGCGCGCACCAGGCCGAGCAGCGCCGCGCCGTCGCCGGCCTGACCGGTCACGGTGAAACCGACGTCGGTGAGGATGCGGGCCATGCCTTCGCGGAACAGCACGGCGTCGTCGGCGAGCATCACGCGCACGGGATCACCGTGCTCAGCCGCGTGCCGGCCTGGTCGCTGACGATCGTCAGGCGGGCGTCGAGGGTCGCGAGCCGGTCGGCGAGGCCCTCCAGGCCGCTGCCCGCCCGGACCGCGGCGCCGCCGCAGCCGTCGTCGGTGACCTCGACGAGCAGACCGGCCTCGGCCAGGACGATCCGGACCGCCACGGTCCCGGCGCCGGAGTGCTTGGCGGCGTTCGTGAGGCCCTCGCTGACCACGAAGTACGCCGTGGACTCGACCTCGGACGGCAGGCGCCGGGCCACCGACATCGTCAGCCGCACCGGCAGCGGCGAGCGGTCGGCGAGGAACTCGATCGCCGCCTCGAGCCCGTCCTGGGTCAGCACGGCCGGGTGCAGCCCGCGCGCCATCTCCCTCAGCTCCGCCGTGGCCTCCAGCAGCTGCCGGCGTACGTCGTCGGCCCGGGCCGCCACCTCGGCGGCTGCGCCGGTCGCCGCGAGGCGCACCACCCCGCCGAGCTCCATCGCCACGGTGACCAGCCGCTGCTGGGCGCCGTCGTGCAGGTCACGCTCCAGCCGCCGGCGTGCGGCGTCGCCTGCCGCCACCAGGCGCTGGGCGGTCGCCCGCAGCTCCAGGACCAGACCGGCCTGGGCGGCCAGGTCACCGACCAGCCGATGCTCCACGCTGGACAGGGACTCCCCGGGCGCCTGCCGCACGGTGATCGCGCCCCGGAACCGGCCGTCGTGCCGGACCGGCACGCCCGCGAGTTCGGTCAGCGTGCATGGCTCCGGTGGGAGCGGCGTGGTGACCGGCCACGCGGCCACGGCCCGCAGCTCCTCACCGCTGGGCCGCCTGCTCACCGCGTCGCTCGTCGTCGCGCCCGCCGTCTATCTCGTCGCCGACGTCCTGTACGCGACCCGGGGCTGGGACGATCCCACCGCCGCCGTCGTCCACGTGCTCGGCGCGGTCGGGTACACCCTCGTCCTGGTCCGCCTCGTGACCCTCGGCGACGGCGTCCTGGCCGCCGTCCTGCTCGTGGTCGGCGCGTTCGGCGCCGCAGGCGACGTCGCGTACGGGTTCAACACCATCCACGTCTCGCTCGGCGACACCGACCTGGTCGACGCCGCCGGCGCCGCCGTGCTCATCAAGCCGCTCGGCCTGTGTTTCCCGCTGACGCTGCTGCTCGGCGCGGCCGTCCTGCGCCGTCACGCACCGGTCTGGACCGTCGCGCTGCTCGCGGCCGGCGGGCTCGCCTGGCCGGTGGCGCACATCGCCAACATCGGCTGGCTCGCCGTGCTCGTCAACGCCGCCCTGGTCGCCGCGTTCGCCGGCGCCGCCGCCGCACTGTCCCGCACCCCGGACCCGGTCGCCGCTCCAGTCGGCTGAGCACCACGTCGGCGTGTGTACCGCGCCGGCGAGCAGGTATCGTCCGCGGGCATGACGGGGGACGAGCCCATGGACGCCATCGGGCAGGCGTTGGAGCAGGCGTACGAGGCGTACGAGGCCGGCGACCACGGGCGGGCCGGCGCGCTGCTCGCGGCCACGGCGCCGCTGCTGCCGGACGGGTTCGCGAAGCCACTGTGGTTCGACGCGGCACTGTGCGCGCTGCTCCAGCGGGACTGGCCGCTGGCGGTCGAACGGGGCCGGGAGGCGGTCCGGTTCGTCGAGCGCGGGACGGGCGAGCCCGCGTACTGGAATCTCGGCACGGCGGCGACCGCGCTGCGCGACTGGGCCCTGGCGCGGGACTGCTGGGAGGGTTTCGGCATGCCGCCGTTGCCGGGCGAAGGCCCGATCGACACCGACGGCGGACCGGCGTGCGTGCGGCTGAGCGTCGGCGAGGTCGTCTGGGTGACCCGGCTCGACCCGGTCCGCGGCAAGGTCCAGAACGTGCCGTTCGACCCTTCCCGCCGGTACGGGGAGGTCGTGCTGCACGGCGGCGCGCCGAGCGGCGAGCGCATCATGGGCGGCGTCGGCTACCCGGTGTTCGACGAGATCGAGCTGTTCGAGCCGTCCGACCTCGCCACGCTCGCCGTGGTCGTCAGCGCGCCGGACCCCGACGACCTGGAGGCCTTGGCCCTCCGCTTCGCCGAGCGCGGCTACGGCATGGAGATCCTGAGCAGCCGGGTCGACCGGTGCGCCTGCTGCAGCGCGGGCTCCCACGTGTCCGACCGGGGCCGGTTCGCCGGCGAGCAGCAGTTGTTCGTCGCCGCCCCCGAACCCGCGGCCCGCGACCTGCTCGACACCTGGGCCCGCGACCGCCCGGACGCCCGCCAATGGGCCGACCTGCACCCCGCCTGACCTGCCGGGCCGTCCGCCCGGCCATCGTCACTGGTCCGTCGGCGACAGCGCGTAGATGAGGCCTTCCTCGGCGGTCATGGCGGCGCCTCGGCTGCGGGCCTGGTCGAGGGCGTCGGCGGGCAGGTGGACGGTGAGGGTCGTGAGCGTCTCCTCGTACTGGGCGCGTTCGTCGGCCGGCCATTCGCCGCCCGCGCGGGCCAGCTGGGCGGCGGCGAGGCCGTGCAGGGTCGCGGCGCGTTCGAGGCGGCCGCGGGCGGCGGTGACGGCGGCCAGGCCGTTGAACATCCAGGCGGTCGCCATCACGTCGGCGCGGCGGGCGCACAGGGTGAGGGCCTCGCGGGACAGGGCCTCGGCGCGGTCGAGGTTGCCGAGCTGCCGTTCGACCATGCTGAGGTTCGCCGACTCGACCCAGACCACGAACTCGTCCCCGCGCTCGCGGCCCGCCTCCAGCCGGGCCGACATCACCTCGCGGGCGCCGGTGAGGTCGCCGGCCATCTGCAGGGCGACGCCGAGCACGTGCAGGGCGCTGGAGCGTCCCGGGTCGGCGTCGTCCAGGCCGGCCGTCACGTCCTGCGCGCGCCGCAGCAGCCGCACGGCCTCCAGGACGTCGGTGTTGATGGCGACCCGGGCGAGGCCGGCGAGGACGAGCGCCTGCAGTGACGGGTCGCCGTCCGCACCCGCCAGGGCCGCTGCGAAGCGCTGCTCCGCGAGCTCATACCTGCCCGCCCAGAAGACGAGGTAGCCGTGGTCGTACAGGGCTCGCGCGGGCGCCGGGTCGCTCAGCGCCTGGTCGAACCACGCGTCGCCTTCGTCGATGCGCTTCGTCGCGATCCAGAACGGCACCAGTGCGCCGGCGAGGCGGAGCGCGGTGTCCGGGTTCCCGGCCGTGCGGTACCAGTCCAGCGCCTCCCGCAGCTCGCCGTAGCGCGCTTCGAGCATCTGCTCGGCGTCGGGGTCCTGCCTGCGCCGGCGCCGCTGCGCGTCCTCAGCGAGCTCCAGCAACCCGGCCGCGGTGTCGGCGTCCATGCCGCGCACGCTACCGGCGCCTGTCAACGAGCGGCGCCGGTGAAGAACTCGATGAAGCCGGAGGGGGCGCGGTCGCCGAGGCAGAGGTCGAGCAGTTCGTGCGCGTCGGCGTACTCCGATGCGCTGCGGGGAAACATCGTGGCCTCGTAGGTGGTGAGCGCCGCTTCGATGTCGCCGGGGTGTGCGGCGACGGCGAGGCCGAGCTCGGCGGCGTCGAGCATGGCGAGGTTGGCGCCCTCGCCGGCCGGTGGCATCAGGTGCGCGGCGTCGCCCAGCAGCGTCACTCCCGGCACGCGGTCCCACCGGTGGCCGTCGGGGAGGGTGTAGATCATGCGCGGGACCGGTGCGCCCTCGCCTTCGGTGATCAGGGCGGTGAGTTCCGGCGCCCAGCCGTCGAACTCGGCCGCGACCCGGGCGGCCGCCGCGGCGGCGTCGGTGAAGTCGATGCCGGCGACCCACTCCGCGGGGCGCCGCAGCTGGACGTACGCGTGCAGCACGCCGCCCGCCTCGCGGTGCGCGACGATCCCGCGTCCCGGGGTGAGCACGAACATCACGCCGTCGCCGACCAGCTTCGCGGTCGCGGGATGCCGCTCGTCGACGTCGTGCAGGTAGGTCTCGACGAAGGTCGTGCCGCTGTACTCGGGTGTCGCGGCCGACAGCAGGGGGCGGACCTTCGACCAGGCGCCGTCGGCACCGACGAGCAGCGCGGCGCACACGGTCGATCCGCGGGCGAAGGCCACCTCGGTACGCCCGTCGCCGAGGGTGCGGACGCCGGTGACCTTGCGGCCCCACTGGATCGTGCCGGCGGGCAGGGAGTCGATCAGGATCCGGCGCAGGTCCCCGCGGAGCACCTCGGGGCGCCGGGCGGTGCCGTCGTCCGGCGCCTCGAACAGCACCGTCCCGTGCTCGTCCAGCGCCCGGGTCGCCTCGGCGCCCTCGTGGATGATCGCGCGGAACTCGGCGGTGAGGTGGGCCGCCGCGAGAGCGACCTGGCCGTTGTGCTCGTGGATGTCGAGCTGGCCGCCCTGCGTGCGGGCCTGCGCGGACGGCTCCGCCTCGTAGACCGTCGCGGGGATGCCGTGGACGTGCAGGACGCGGGCGAGGGTGAGCCCGCCGAGGCCCGCACCGATGATCGTGACCGGTGGTGTCATCGTGTTCCCTTCAGGACGGTCTGGAACGGCGTTCCAGACACCCATCGTGGAACGGCGTTCCAGGCCGTGTCAAGGTGGCGCTCACGACACCGGCGGCCCGCCACCCGACTTCCGGCCCGTGACGGCGTCCAGCGCGGCGAACACGCCGCCGGACACTCCGCCGAGCAGCGCCGCGCCGCCGTGGATGTCGCCGAGCGCGAGGAGTACCAGCGCGAAGGCCAGACTCACGACGGCCGGCGGTCGGCTCGCTGCGAGCACCAGGGCCGCGGCGGCGAGCGAGGCGGCGAGGCCGTAGTTGACGAGTGAGGTGCCGGCGCCGACGGGCTGCACGACGAGGCCCCACAGGTTGCCCAGGACCTGCACGGCGAGCGCCACGCACACCCACCGGGCCGGGCCCCAGAGGCGCTCGGCGAGCGTACCGATGACGGCGAGCGCGGCAAGATTGAAGATCAGACCTGGCCAGCCGCCGTCCTGCACGGCGAACGACGTCACCAGGCGCCACAGCTGCCCGTCGCCGATCGCCGCCCGGTCGCGTCGCAGCGCCTCGAACAACCCGGGCGCGACGGTGAGCTGGAGCAGCGACGGTACCGCGGTGAGCGCGAACGCGACCATCGTGGCGACCGGTGCCCGTCGCGCCGGTGCGGGCGGCCGCGCGCGGAGCAACCCGGCGCCGGCCATCCCGGCGGTCACGAGCACGACGACATAGAGCACGGACAGCACCGCATCCACGCGACCATGGTGGCCCATGACCGTCACGCGCGCAGGCGGGTACCGTGCGAGCAGTGGACAACCCACGGATCTGCACCGTCGGCCACGGCGCGCGGCCGATCGGGGCGCTGCTGGAGATCCTGGCCGGCGCCGGCGTGGACACCCTCGTCGACGTGCGCCGGTTCCCGGGGTCCCGGCGGCACCCGCAGTTCGGCCGTGACGCGCTCGCGGCCGCCGTGACCGGCGCGGGGCTGACCTACACCTGGCAGGGCGAGACCCTCGGCGGACGACGCCAGATCGTCGCGGGCTCCAGACACACCGCGCTGCGCAACGCCGCGTTCGCCGCCTACGCCGACCACATGGACACCCAGGCGTTCCGCACCGCCGTCACCGACCTTCTCGCCCGTGCCGCGACGGACCTGCCGGCGGTCATGTGCGCCGAGACGCTCTGGTGGCACTGCCATCGCATGCTCATCGCGGACGCCCTCGTCATGCGAGGCGCGACGGTCGAGCACCTCCTGGACGCCGGCACCCGCCAGCCGCACCGCCTCACCGACGGCGTCCGCCGCGACCGCGGCGGCTGGCCCGTGTACGACGCCCAGCAGGCCCTGCCCGGCCTGTGACCACCCGGCTTCCATACCCCGTCCAATCATTTCGGGCCGATCCGGGGATTGCCGGCGGTGAGTGCGTCAACGGACGATCTGAGCCGTGCACGACGCGACGATCGGCAGGTTCGAGATCTTCCCGGTCGCGATCGGGCACTACGAAGCCGACGGCCTGCCGGATCTGGACGTCGAGCCGCAGGTGGGCCGGCTGGTCGAGCTGCTGGCGGAGTTCGGCGCCGGGCAGCACCGCTGGCCGGGGCCGGTCGAGCGCCGCGACGGCGACAGTGTGCAGCGCCGGATGCGTGCCTGGGCCGACCGGGACGGCGTCGATTCGTGGCTGTACTGGGTCGGGCACGGCTGGTCGGACGGGCTGGACGCGGCACTGGCGCACTTCGCGAGCCCGGCCGAGGTCGGCACCTTCGGGATCCGGCCGGAGCAGCTGGCCGAGGCGGTGCGCCGCAGGCTCGGGTCGGCCGGCGGGTGGACCGTGGTCGTCGTCGACGCCTGCCAGTCGGCGCGGTTCGTCCAGCTGCTCAACGCCGAACTGGACCGGCATCCGCCCGGGGCCTACGAGGAGCCCGGTGCCGTCCTGCTGGTCGGCGTCGCCGGGCGGGGCGCGACCACGCTCGGCCGGTTCACCGACGCGCTCGCCCGCAGCCTGCACGGCACGTTCCGGGCGGTGCGCACGATCGCGCTGCACGACCTCGCGACGGACCTGCGGCACCAGCTGGGCGGCGGGACCGTCCGGGAGCGTGACGCCGACGGCGCCGCCCTGCAACGGCAGGCGCTGCCGGCCGCGTCGCTGTCGGGGCCGCTGGACACGATCCGGTTCCTCGAGGACGCACTCGACGGTCTCGCCCCGGACGAGCGGCACCACTTCCTGGTCAAGGCGCAGGCCGCGGAACAGGGCGAGGTGTCCTGGTTCTTCGAGGGCCGGGCCGGTGAGCGCCGCGCGGTGGTCCGCTGGCTCGGCACCCACGACACGGGGCTGCTGGTGGTCGGCGGCCCGGCCGGCGCCGGGAAGTCCGCGCTGCTGGGCCACCTGCTCGTCCAGACGCTGCCCGAGGTGCGGGAGGCGCTCGTCCGGCGCGGGCTCATCGACCCGCTGCCGGCCGGTGACCGCCCGCCCGATGAGGTCTTCGACGCCACGATCCACCTCGCCCGCCTCATCGTCGCCCAGGTGCTGGACCGGGTGGCGCAGGGCGCGGGGCTGGGCGCGCCGCCCAGCGCCGCCGACCGCTCCCATGGCCTCGCCAACGACCTGGACTGGCTGGCCGACCGCCTGGCCCGGCGGGACCGCCCGTTCACGGTCCTGATGGACGCGCTGGACGAGTCCGGCGATCCGGTCGGCATCGCGGTGACGCTGGTCCGTCGCATCGCCTCGCTGCCGGGGGTACGGGTCGTGCTCGGCAGCCGGGTGTCGACGAGGGAGGCGCCGGACCACCCGGGACACGGCGACCGCGACATCCTCGACGCTCTCGGCGACGCAGACGTGGTCACGGTGGGGCGTGAGCCGGACGCCGTCCTGCGCTACGTGGAGCGCAGGCTCCGGGAGGCCCGTGACCATCCGCCGCGTGACTTCACCGAGCTGCACCGGCGGCGGCCCGGTGACGACGTCATCCGGCAGACCGCCGAGCGGGTCGCCGGCAACGACCGGGAGTTCCTGTTCGCCAGGCTGGTCGTGCAGGAGCTCATCCAGGACCCGACGCTGCTGACCCCGGGGCGGGCGAGGTCGCTGGAGCGGCTCCTCGCCGGCACGCACCGGCAGCTGTTCGACGTCACGCTGGCGCGCATGGGCCGTACCCACGACGCCTTCGTGCCGCTGATCGAGGCGCTGTCACTGGCCCGCGGGCGCGGGCTGCCGATCGCCGACGGCATCTGGGGCACGATCGCGGACGGGCTGTCGGGCGGTGCCGGCACGTCGCGGGCGGACATCCAGCTGCTGCTGGACCAGACGCCGGCGTATGTGGTGATCGACGTCAGCCACGGGCAGACGGTGTACCGGCTGGCGCACCGCGCCCTGGTGGAGCACTTCGCCGGTGACGGCCAGCCGGACCGGATCCGGCGCGCGGGCCGCGTGCTGCTCGACCTGGCCGGCGGGCACGCACCGCAGGACATGCCCACCTACCTGCGCCACCACCTGCCCGGCCACGTCGCCGCGGCCGGGCAGTGGGCCGACCTGGCCGACCGGCCGCGGATCCTCGACGGGCTGTCGCCGGACGCGGTGACCGCCGAGGCCGTGACCACGCTCTTCGGCCGGGGACCGCTGCCGGTCCCGGTCGCCGGGGTGGTCGCCGCCCGGGCCGACCTGGCCGGTGCGGCGCCCGCCGACCGTGCGGGCCGCAGGCAACTGGCGGCCCTGCTCCATTCCGGCGTCCGCGCGCTGACGGAGGGGCCCGCGCCCTGGGGTGTCCGCGCGGCCACGTTGCCGCGCAGCCCGCTGCACCT
Organism: Dactylosporangium sp. NBC_01737; assembly: GCF_035963215.1. NCBI lineage: Bacteria > Bacillati > Actinomycetota > Actinomycetes > Micromonosporales > Micromonosporaceae > Dactylosporangium > Dactylosporangium sp. NBC_01737. The sequence goes on along the minus strand of NZ_CP109153.1, from coordinate 8,629,102 downwards.
GACGATGCCCGGGCATCGCGGCTTCGTGACCGACATCTGCGCGTTCGTGCTCCCGGACGGGCGGCGGCTGCTCGCATCGGCGGGCAACGACGCGACGATCCGGCTGTGGAACACCGCCACCGCGACCCCGGTCGGCAACCCGGTCACCGGGCACACCGGCTCCATCCCCTGCCTCGCCGCGCTGCCCACCCGGTCGGGCAGGGTGCTGCTGATCAGCGCGGGCCAGGCCGGCGACCTGCGGGTGTGGGACGCGCTCAGCGGCCTCCCGGCGACCGGCATGGCGCCGATCGAGGGCGACGGCCCCGTCGCCGCGGTGTGCGGCTGGGAGGAGGCGGACGGCGCCGTGCGGGTGGCCGCCGCCGGGATCGACGGAACCCTGCGGATCTGGGACGCGGAGACCGCGACGATGCTCGCGGCGCCGCTGGCCGCGCACACCGGCAGCGCCTTCGCCCTGTGCGCCTGGACGCAGGACGACGGGGTCCGCGTCGCCACTGCCGGCATGGACGGTCTCCTGCGGATCTGGGACCCGGCAACGGGTTCCGCGGCCGGCGCGCCGCTGTCCGGGCACACCGGCACGGTCTTCGGGGTCTGCCACTGGCCGGGGCCGCAGGGACGCCCGATGCTCGCCAGCGTGGGCACCGACCGGACGGTTCGGCTGTGGGACGCGACCTCCGGCGCGGCGGCCGGTGCGCCGTTGGAGGGGCACACCCGGGCGATCCTCGACATCTGCTCGTGGACCGGGCCGGGCGGCGGGCCGCGGCTGGCCACGGGCGGCGCCGACGGCTCGATCCGGATCTGGGATCCTCTTGCCGGCACGGCCGGGCCGGTCCTCGGCGGCCATTTCGGGCAGGTGTCCGCGCTGACCGCGTGGCAGGGGCCGCACGGCACGCTGCTGGCGACCGCGGGCAGCGACGGTTCGGTGCGGATGTGGGATCCGGCGGCACCTGCCGACGCCGCGGACGATCCCACGGGCAACACCCCGGCGCGGGCCTGCTGCACGTGGACGGGGCCCGGCGGGACACTGCTGGCCGTCGCCTACGACGGGCAGGTGCGGGTGTGGAACCCGTTCGCCGGTACGCCGTGCGGCCCGCCGCTGGTCGGGCACGCCGGCGCGATCTGGGCGGTGTGCGCCTGGGCCGGCCGCCTCGTCACCACCGGGCACGACGGCACCGTGCGGATCTGGGACGCCGAAACGAGATCCCCGCTCGGCGCGCCCCTCACCGGTCACGCCGGCCCGGTGTTCCAGGTCTGCGTCTGGTCCTCGGACCGGCTCGCGACGGTCGGCGAGGACGGTGCCGTGCGGCTCTGGGACCCGGCCGCCGGCACCGAGGTCGCGCCGCCGCTGACGGGGCACGCGGGCCCGGTGTTCGGCGTGTGCTCGTGGACCGGCCCTGGCGCCGCGGTGCGGCTGGCCACCGCCGGTCAGGACGGCACGGTGCGGGTGTGGGATCCGGTCGCCGGGCGGCAGGTCGGCGAGCCGATGACGGGCCACGAGGGCCCGGTCGGCGGGGTGACCGTGTGGCGCGACCGGGACGGCCGGCCCATGCTGGCGACCAATGGCCTCGACGGCACCGTGCGGGTCTGGGATCCCGCCGCCGGTGTCCAGGTGGGCGCGGCGCTCGCCGGTCACAGCGGCGTCGTGCGCGGCGTGCGCCACTGCACCGCCGGCGGCGCGGCGCGCCTGATCAGCCACGGCGACGACATGACGGTGCGGGTCTGGGATCCGCTGACCGCGACGATGCTCGGGCACTGGGCCGCCGGTGACCGCGCCACCATCTCCGCCATGTGCGTCTGGGACTGCGCCGGCGAACCCGTGGTGACCGCCACCAACGAGGACGGCACGGTGCGCACCTGGGACCTCGCCGGCCGCCCGGTCGGCGCCGCCCTCGGCGACTTCCCCCGCTCGATCGAGGCGCTGGCCGGCGCGTTCACCCGCACGGGCGACGGCCGGCTGCGCACCGGGGATCCGGGCCGCGCGGTGCCGGTGGACGCGCCCGTCACCACGATCGCCCCGGCCGGGCCGCTGCTGGCGATCGGCCGGGCCGACGGGCACCTGTCCACAGTGGACTCGGCGGCGTCGGCGGCGGTCACCGTGGGTACGCCGGTGCTGTCCGCGCCGATCACCGCGAGCTGCCCGCTGCCCGGTCTCGTCGCGGTCGGCGGCAGCGACGGGACCGTGGCGATCTGGGATCCCCGGACCGGCCGGACGGTCACCGGCCCCTGGAAGGTCTGCGACGCGCCGGTCCGCGCGCTGTGCGCCCTGCGGACGCCGGACGGCGACCTGCTCGCCGTCGCCGGGCAGGACGGCCTGATCAGGCTCTGGGAGCTCGCGCGGCACCGTCCGTGGGGCGCGCCGCTGCAGGGGCACCGGGGCTGGATCTGGTCGCTCGCGCAGGCCGGGCCGCGACTGGTCTCGGCCGGCGCGGACGGCACGGTCCGCCGCTGGGATCCGCGCACCGCCGCGCCGATCGGCGGGCCCCTGATCGGGCACGAGGACCAGGTCCGCGCGGCCCTGCTGCTCACCACGGCCGGCGGCGGCACCCTGCTGGCATCCGGCGGCCACGATCACCGGGTACGCCTGTGGCACGCGGACAGCGGCGCGCCGGTGCCGGTGACGATCGACGTGGGCCACCCGGTGCACTGCCTGCAGCAGGAATCCGACGACACCCTCTCCGCCGGGACGTCCGCGGGCATCGTGCTGCTCACCCTCGATCGGACACTGTTCACCTAGCCCATCGACATCCCTCAGTGCTAGCCTGAGACATCACTGGGATTGAAAGGTTTCAATAACGCAATCGCTCGCTCCGCTCCGCATCGTGAAGGACACCGCCATGTTCGTTCACGCACGGGCCAAGCTGTGCCTGGCCGCCGCCGTGCTCGCGCTCCCGCCCATCGTCGTGCTGGCCCTGCCCGCCGCCGCGGCGGCCGCGGAGATCGCCGTCGTCGCAGCGCTTCGTGGACACCAACGCCGCGAACGTGCCCGGCTCCATCTGGACGACCGGGTTCGGCGACTGGTGCCCGCCGGATCTCGGCCCGAACGCGAACGGCGGCCAGGGCAACCCGAGCGCCGGCGCGTGCCAGAGCGAAGTGTCCATTGTGAACACCGCGCTGTCGTTCCGCCAGGCGCAGGCGGTCGCGAAGGCCGCCGCCGCGCTGGGCCGGGCCGCCGACGCGACGCGCTACAACCAGCTCGCCGACACCATCAGAGCGGCGTTCAACGCCCGGTTCCTCAACGCCGACGGCGCCAGCTACGGCAGCGGCCGCCAGACGACGAGCGTGCTGCCGCTCGCATTCGGGATGGTGCCGGACGCGAACGTGACCGCGGTCGGCGCCCGCCTCGTCGACACGATCCTCAACCGCAACGGAGGGCACCTCGACACCGGCATCTTCGGTACCCGGTACCTCGTGGACGCCCTCGCCCGCATCGGCCGCGTCGACGTGGCGATGACCGTGCTGGACTCGACGTCGTATCCCGGTTTCGGTTACGAGATCGGCCGGGGCGCGACGACGCCGTGGGAGCAGTGGACGTACGTGTCCAACATGGAGACGCACGACCACGCCATGTTCGCCGGCATCAACGCTTCGCTCTACACGTCTCTCGCCGGCATCCAGCCGACCGGCCCGGGCTACGCCACGCTCGTCGTCGACCCGCGCGTGCCACCGGGGCTGCAGCGCGCCGCCGCGTCGATCGACACGGTGCGCGGCACCGTCGCCAGCTCCTGGACCGTCACCGGCAGGCAGCTCGCGCTGGACGTCACCGTCCCGGTCGGGTCGACGGCCACGGTGCACGTGCCGAACTTCGGCCGCGGCGACGCCACGGCGAGCCCGGCCGGCGCGACCCAGGTGTCGGCGACCGGCGTGGAGACGGTGTACGCGGTCGGCTCCGGCGTCTGGCACTTCACCGGCGCCGTGGCACCGGCCGGCGCGTCCGCGCTGCCGGGCGCCTGGCCGCGGTGCGCGGCGGAGACCGGCACGTGCGCGTTCACGGGCGCCCAGGCGGTGGCCTACGGCGCCGCCGGCCGGTTCGCCTACGCGACGCTGTCCAACGGCACCGCGTGCGGCAACGGCGTGTTCAGCGACCCCGCGCCGAACGTCGCCAAGGCCTGCCATCTCGCCGCTCCCCCACCCGCCGCGGACACCTGGACGCAGTGCGCGACGGAGACCGGCACGTGCGTGTTCGCCGGCACTGCCACGGTCGCCTACGGCGCGGCGGGCCAGTACCGCTACGCCACCCTCACCGGCGGGACGCCCTGCACCAACGCGGTCTTCGGCGACCCGGTCCCCGGCACCGGCAAGGCCTGCCATCTCACCGCCCCGCCGCCGGGGTCCACGATCTGGACGCCGTGTGCCGATGAGACCCGGACGTGCGCGTTCACCGGCACCCGCGAGGTCGCGTTCGGCGCCGCCGGCCGGTACACCTATCGCCGCGTCACCGGCGGCACACCGTGCACGAACGCGGTCTTCGGCGACCCCGTCCCCGGCACCGGCAAGGCCTGCTATGTCCAGTGACCGGCCCGGCACCCCGGCACTGAGCGCCGATTGATCGACCACTGTCATCGCCCGTTTTGTCACCGCGACGCGCCGGGCTCCCGCGTGCCGAAGAAGGCGGCGCTCTCCGCGTCGGCCGGGTAATACGACTCGATCGCGACCTCGTCGAGGGTGATGTCCATCGGCGTGCCGAACGTGGTGATGGTCGAGAACAGCCGCAGCTCACGCCCGCCGACGCGCAGGATCATCGGTATCAGGACGTCGGACTCGACCCGCGGGCCCGGTGCGTCCCGCGGGTCGGACCCGAGCAGCTCCTCGTAGAGCGCGGTGAGCTCGGGGTCCGGCGCGACGGCGAGCTGGCGCCCGATCCGGCTGCGGAACACGGCACGCACGTCGGCCAGGTTGACGACCATCGAGGCGAACCCGCGCGGGTCCAGCCCCAGCCGCACCAGGTTGACCGGCGGCCGCAGCAGCTCGGGCGCCACCTGCGCCAGGAACGGCTCGACGGCGCGGTTGGTCATCACGATGTTCCACCGCCGGTCGAAGACCAGCGCCGGATACGGCTCGTGCGCGCGCAGCACCCTGCGGACCGCGTCCCGCGCCGCCGCCAGCGCGGTGTCGTCCAGGGGGCGCTCCGCGTACCGGGGCGCGAAGCCGCCGGCCAGCAGCAGCCGGTTGCGGTCACGCAGCGGCACGTGCAGCTGCTCCGCGAGCCGCAGGATCATCTCGGCGCTCGGCCTGGACCGGCCGGTCTCGACCAGGCTCACGTGCCGCGCGGAGACGTCCGCGGCGATCGCCAGGTCCAGCTGGCTGACTCCCCGCCGCTGCCGCCAATGCCGTAGCAGTTCCCCGACCGTGTGCACGATCATGCAGCGTACGCATCATCGCGCCGGACGCCATGAAATCCGACTTCATCGACAACGGCACCGCCGCCCGGAAACACTGCGTCCATGACCGACAACAAGGCCATCGTCCAGCGGGCGCTGGCAGAACTGCTCTCGACGGGCGACGTCGACGCGCTCGCCCCGTTCCTGACCGACGACTTCGTCCACCACAGACCCGGCGCCATCACCTCGACCAGGACCGAATGGCTCGCCGCCGTGCGGGCCGCACTGGTGCCCCTCGCCGGCATGCAGGTCGAGATCCACCAGCTGCTCGCCGACGCCGACCACGTCGTGATGTACTCCCTCCGTCGGCTTCCCGGCGCAGGCCCGCAGATCGCGGTCGTCGACATCTGGCGCCTCGACGACGGCCTGATCGCCGAGGCCTGGGAGATCATCGAACCGCTGGCCCAGGTGTCCGCGAACCTGTCGTGGTGGGAGACCGCTCAGCGCTCACCGGGCTCCGTCAGTCGTTGACGAGGCCGCGGTGCAGCGACCGCAGCGACTGGGCGAGCAGCCGCGACACGTGGATCTGAGACGTGGCGCATCGTGTAACACCATCGTGTCGCTTGCTCCGGGCTTGCCGAGGACCTGCCGTCCGTGGACGCCTACGCTGTGAGCGTGTCCGACGAGGAGAACCGGCCCGCCCGGATCGATGATGTGCACGAGTTGGCGGCTGGCATGCCGCATGTCACGGTCGAGTACGGGACCGGCGACAATCCGGTGTACCAGGTGGGCGGGAAGTCGTTCGTGTTCTTCCGCAACCCGCGGCCGGACGCGGTGGACCCCGGCACCGGGGAGCGCTACCAGGACGTGATCGTCTTCTGGGTCGAGTCCGAGGCGGACAAGCAGGCGCTGGTGCAGGACGAGGCGTCGCCGTTCTTCACCACCGCGCACTTCAACGGCCACCCGTCGGTGCTTCTGCGTGGCAGCCGGATCGGGGAGCTGACCCGCGCCGAGCTGGCCGAGGTCGTGCAGGACGCATGGCTGTCCCGGGCGTCGGCGCGCCGCGCAGCGGCCTGGCTCAGCGCCCACCGCGACGTGTGATCACCGCCCGCGGGCGCGGCCCCCTCAATGGTGCAGCCGATGCAGGGTGGCGGGGATGCCGAGGTCGTCGACGGCGAGGTTGGTCGTGCGCGGGTGTTCCCGGGCAGCGAGCGCGGACAGGACGTGACCCGGTGGCACCTGCACGGTGGTGGTGATGCCGAGCTCCGGCATGAGGCGCACGATGTCGTGCCAGCGGACCGGGTGCTGGACGGCCTGTGCGAGGTCGTCGAGGACCGCGTCGGTGGCGTGCGCGAGGCGCCGGCCGGTGGTGTTGGTGAAGTAGGCGCGGCGCTGCTCGCCGTGGGTCTCGCGGGCGAGCGCATCGGCGACGGCGCGGGCGGTGCCGGCCTGCAGCGGGCCGTGTGAGGCGACGTCGACGGCGAGGTCGATGAGGTCGCGGGCGCCCGCCGCCGGCGCGCGGCGCCGCAGCGCGTCGAGGCCGGCGCGGGTGCCGGCCACCACGATCTGGTCGGCGGCGTTGACGTTCGCGATCCACAGTGGATCGTCGCATGTGGACAGCTCGTCGACGAGCCGTTGTACGCCGGGACGCCCGAGTCCGCGGACGGCGGCCATCGACCAGCTGCCGTGTGCGCACGCGCGTTGCATCGCGGCGCCGCGGACCTGGAGCACCCGCAGGGCCGCGGGCAGGTCGAGGACCCCGGCGAGGACGGCGGCGCCGAATGCCCCGGCGGAGTGCCCGGCGACCGCGCCCGCCTGCAGGCCGTGGTCGTCGACGAGCGCCCGGGCGGTCGCGACCCCGGCGACCAGCAGGGCGAGCTGGGTGCCCGTCGTCGACGGCGTCGCGGTGTCCACTGTGGACAGCAACGGCCGGGCCTCGGCAACCGTCCGCGCCGCCGCCGGCGAGGATGGCAGCCGCCGCAGCATCCCGGGCTGCTGCGAGCCCTGCCCGGGGAACAGCAGTGCGGTGCTCACGTGGCGCGGAACCCGGCGGGGTCGACGAGGCAGGCACCGCCGGCGGTGCGCAGGATGACACGGTCGGCGCCGGTGGCCAGCTCCGCGAGCGCGACCGCCCCGGCCGTGGTCTCGACCAGGCAGTCGACCCGCGCGGGGAGCACCGGGAACGCGTCGAGGAGTGCGGCGGCCCAGCCGGTGCCGGGCAGGGCCTCGCAGCGCACGACGACGTCGAGGTCGCTCGCCGGGGTCGTGGTCGGCCGCCCCGTGGCCAGCTCGAACCCGACCCCGCCGACCGGGCCCCAGTCGTGGCCGAGCGCGTCGAGGGTCGGGACGATCGCGCGCAAGGCCGCGAGCGCCGGCGTCCGGTCGGCGGAGACGTCCGCAGGGGCCTGAGCCGCTCCGGGCGGACGACGCGCAGCACGGCACCCACGGGAACCCGCGCGGCGTGCCGCTGATGGCGGGCCGGGCCCCGGACCCCGACGGCGACGTAGCCGGCAGGGGCGGTGCCGCGGCGCACCACCGCCCAGGGCGTGCCGGCGACGGACTCGGCCACCCAGGCCGGATCGGCACCGGTCAGCACCGCGCCGGGGTCGGCGAGCCGCACGAGGTCGTGGGTGCGGGTGGCGGTCATCGCCGGGTCCACTGGTCGGCGAGGGTGTCACGGACGGCCCTGGACGCCTTGCGGACGGTCCTGGCCTGGTCGGAGTCGAGACGGTTGGACAGGTCGGTGGGGCCGGTGCGGGCGCGGCCCGCGGCGTCGTGGATCGCCTGCGCGACGCCCCGCACGTCCGCGGCGGTGGGATGGTCGGCGTCGGTGACGGGCAGCAGGCCGTCGCAGAAGCCGAGGGTCGCCCACTGCCGCACGTCGTAGGACAGCGGCGGGACGGACTTCGCGAGCTCGTCGAGCTGCGCGAGGGTGCGCCGGGTGATGATGGCGGCGGCCTGCTTGTGCATGGCGTGGATCTCCACGCCGGGCGCGTCGAGGGCGAGGATCTGCGACGCCTGCAGGCCGTGGGCGAGGAACCCGCCGGACAGGGCCTGGCCGACGACGAGCGTGACGAGCGGGTGACCGGCGACGCGGGCGGCGTCGGCGGCGTCGACGGCGGCAGCGATCGCCTGGTACAGCCCGGTCATCTCCTCGATGCGGCCGTACGCCTGGCTGGGCAGGTCGACGACGGCGACGATCGCGCGGCGCGAGGCCCGGCCGGCGTCCTCGGCGACGACGGCCCGCAGCGTGCGGGCGAGGGCCGCGCACTCGGTGACGCCGACCTGCCCCTGCCTGGCCCGGTAGTACGGGTTGCCCGGGTCGGGGACGACCGCGAGATATGTGGCGTCCTGAGTGTCGGCGCGCAGGACCGAGCCGATGACGGGCTGCGGCGCCGACCCGGCCAGGGCGGCGATCCAGGTCCGCCCGCGTTCGCTGGGCCGCATCGTGGTCCGGGTGCCGCCGCCGGCATGAGGATGCCCGTCCGGTGCCTTGGCGCCGGGAACGCTGTAGGTGTCACCCCACAGCTGCGGCAGCAGCCCGGGCGCTGGTGGCGCCGCGGGATCGATGGTGGCGAGACGGGCGTCGAGGACGTCGAGGCGTTCGCTGCGGTGCCGGCCGGGCGCCGTGACACCGGCGGCCACGGCGGCGCGGACCGCGTCGCGCAGCGCGCCGGCGTCGTCGATGACGAGGGTGTCGGCGAGGCCGGTCCGCCGCCGTTGCGCGCCGCCGTCGACGGCCCAGATGACGTCGTGGTCGGCGGCGTCGAACTCCTCGGCGCCGGCCTCCTGCTCGATGACGGCGGGGCCGTTGAGCCCGATGCGCGCCTCGGGGGTGACGATCACGCGGGTGCACAGGCCGGTGGCGATGCTCAGGCCGCCGAACGAGCCGACCGTCCCGGCGACCACCCCGATCACGGGTGCGAGCGGGCGCAGCTCCAGCAGCGCGGCGCAGATCTCGGCGACCGCGTTGAGGCCCAGGTTGGCCTCCTGCAGCCGGACCCCGCCGGTCTCCAGCAGCAGCACGGCGGGCGTGGGGGTGCCGGCACGGCTGTCGGCGGCGGCGAGCCGCAGCGCCTGGGCGATCTTCGCGCCGGACACCTCGCCGACGCCGCCGCCCTGGAACGCCTGCTCGATGGAGATGACGACGCACGGCGCGCCGCCGGCGGTACCGCGGGCGATGACGACGCCGTCGTCGGCCTGGGGTGTCACGTCCTGCGGTGCCAGCCACGGCGATTCGAGGCGTTCGAACGGGCCGCACAGCACGTGGGCGGTGCCGTCGTCGAGCAGCGCCCCGGCGCGGGCGAGCGCGTCGAGCTCCAGGAAGCTGCGGCGGTGCAGCACGCGCTGCCAGTCGGCGGCGGATCCGGCGGTGGCCGCGCCGAGCGCCTGCGTCGTCGTGGTCATGATCCCTCCTCGCGGTGGCCGGCGGCGTGGGCGGCCTGCTGCAGCCGCAGCGTGACGAGGGCCGGGGTGGCGGCCGCGTCGTTGAGCTCCCAGGTGCCCTGGACCGGGGTACGGGCGAAGAACCGTTGCAGGGTGCTGCGCCAGACCTCGTCGAACCCCTCCACGCTCGTCCGGACCCGAACGTTCGCGGTGTCGCCAGCGCCCGCGGTGGCCGGTTCGAAGAGGACCTCGAGGTCGCCGGAGCCGACGACGCCGACGTGGGCGCGCTCGGCGGCGCGGATCGTCGCCGGGAACGTGAAGTGCAGCGTGCGCATGTCAACGGGTCCCTTCCGCGCAGGGCCCTGCGGCCGCGTCGAGGAAGACGGCGGCGGCGAGGACGTCGCCGCTGCCGCCGGGTGACAGGCCGCGGCGCCGGCAGAGCAGGTCGAGCCGGTCGAGGGCGGCGGCCCCGGCGGTCGTGCCGGATCCGCCGGCGTCCAGTACCGCGGCCGCACCGTCACGCACGGCCCGCAGCCCCGCGGGTCCGGCCCGGTGCAGCAGGCACGTGTCCTCCAGGCGGCGCATCGAGGCGAGCAGCGCGTCGGTGCGGCCGGCGGCGCGCAGCACCGGCAGCGCCACCCGGACCGTGTGCGGAAAGCCCCGTCGGGCCTCGCCCGCGGCGCCCGACGCGGTAGCGCAGCCGGACCCGGGCGCCGTGCGACACCGCCGGGCCGCCGGCCGCGGGATCGTCGAGGGCGGCCAGCCGCGCCGCGAACCGCGCCGCACCGGCGACCGTGCCGGCGGCGGCGAGTCCTGCGGCGAGCAGGCCAAGGGCCCACAGGGCGCCGCGGTGGGTGTTCACGCCGCCGGTCGCCTCCAGCATCCGCCGCTCGCCGTCCCGGCCGATCGCGCCGATCACGGCCCGCAGGTCCCGGCCCGGCGGCAACGCCTGCGCCGCCTCCGCACACGCCGCGATCGCCGGTGCGAGGACGTCCGCCGACGCGAGGAGCATCGGCAGGGTCATGTCGCGGTGCGCGCCGCCGCCCCGCCGGTCCACCAGCCCGGGTTTCGGCGTGTGCAGCGCCTCCTCGCGCAGCGCCTGCCCGGCGAGACGACCCAGCAGGCCGGGCGCGAAGGCGGTTTCGGCAGCGATGCTCATCGGTCCCCCCGTTCACCAGTTCCGGAACTGCGCCGGCGGGTCGTACAGGCCGCCGGACCAGGCGACCAGGTCGCCGATGCTGCGGGCGGCGAGCAGCGACCGGTCCGCGAGGGACGGGTCGACCTTCAGGTCCTGCGGGAGCGCGACGAGCCCGTCGCGGCGCAGCCGGTCGACCCCGGCCGGGTCGGCGGTGCGCCCGAGCGCCGTGACCCCGGCGATGGCCGCGAGGGCCTCCTTGCGGTCTTCCAGGGACGGCGCCCTGTACAGGTACGCGACGCCCTCCTCGGTGACGACGTGACTGACGTCGTCGCCGTAGATCATCACCGGCGGGACCGGCATGCCCGCGCCCTCGCCGACCTCGACCGCGTCGAGGGACTCGACGAACGTCGGCGTGCCGCTGGACTGGAACGTCTCGGCGATCTGCACGACGAGCTTGCGGCCGCGCAGGTCCGCGGCGTCGCCGTGCTGCAGGTCCAGCCAGGCGGGAGTGGCGTGCCGGCGGCCGTGCGGGTCGTGCCCCATGTTCGGCGCGCCGCCGAACCCGGACAGCCGGCCCTCGGTCACCGTGGACGAGTTGCCCCGCGCGTCCATCTGCAGCGTCGAGCCGATGAACATGTCGATCGCGTACTGCCCGGCCAGCTGGCACAGCACCCGGTTCGAGCGCAGCGAACCGTCGGCGCCGGTGAAGAACACGTCGGGTCGTTCGGCCACGTACCGGTTCATGCCGGACTCGCCGCCGAAGCAGTGCACCGACTCGACCCAGCCGGACTCGATCGCCGGGATGAGCGTCGGATGCGGGTTCAGGGTCCAGTTGCGGCAGATCCTGCCCTTCAGCCCGAGCTGCTCGCCGTACGTGGGCAGGATGAGCTCGATCGCGGCGGTGCTGAACCCGACGCCGTGGTTGAGCGACACGACCTGGTGCCGTTCGTAGACGCCGCGCAGCGCGATCATCGCCTGCAGGATCTGCACCGGGCCGATCGCCTTCGGGTCGCGGGTGAACAGCGGCTCCAGGAAGAACGGCCGGTCGGCCCGCACGACCAGGTCGACCCAGTCACCCGGGATGTCCACCCGCGGCAGCTGCCCGGTCGGCACGACCTCATCGGCCTGCACGACGACGACCCCGTCGTGGAACGCGGTCGCCTCGGCGATCGTCGGCGTGTCCTCGGTGTTGGGCCCGGTGTACAGGTTGCCGTCCTGGTCCGCCGCCGACGCGCACAGCAGCGCGACGTCCGGCCGCAGGTCCACGAGCATCCGCGCGTACAGCTCCACGTAGGTGTGGATCGCGCCGATGGCCACCGTGCCGTCCTCGACCAGCTGCGCCATCCGCACGCTCTGCGGTCCCGCGTACGCCAGGTCCAGCCTCGAGGCAAGGCCCTGCTCGAACAGGTCGAGGTGCTCGCCGCGCGACACCGACCCGATCAGCATGTGCAGGTCGTGCAGCCGGCCCGGGTCGCAGCCGGCCAGGGTCCTGGACAGGAAGTCGGCCTGCTTCTGGTTGTCACCCTCCAGTGCCACCGTGTCGCCCGGGTGGATGACGGTCTCCAGCACCTGCCGCAGCTCCTCGGGCCGGATCAGCTTGCCGTCGGTGTGCTCCGCGGCGGCGGCGACCCGTTGGCGCTTGGCGGTGCGTCGCTTGTCCCAGACTGTCTGGCTCATCGGCTTCCCGCCCATCAGGGGACTCCGTGCGTAGGTCTCCCACCGTACTGCGCGGATCCCGTTGCGCCACAACGGATCCGGGCAGTGTTTGATGCCGCCGATCCGGGGCAGCGGCCGCGGGTGTACGTGTCGATCCCGCTCGGCGACTGGGACCGTCCCGACGACCCGGCCACCACCCGGCTGCTCACCCGCAGCGGCGTGCACGGCGCCCCGGTCGCCGCCGACGCGCCGCTGCGCCGGCTGGCCGGCCGCCTCGAAGCGGCCGGCAACCCCGCCGGCGTCGGCGCCGTCGCCGAGCGGCTCGCCGGGCACGGCCTGGTCGCCGTCCTCGGCGCCGCCGTGCGCGCCGGCAGCCTTGCCGTGTTCACCGCCGAGCTCCGCCGCGCGCCGGCCGCGACCGACGGGCCGCGGCTCATCGAGATCCCACAACGCCGACCCGCGGGAGACCAGTCATGAGCACCTCGACCATCGGAGACTTCCTGCTGCGTCGCCTGCGGGAGGCCGGCATCGGGCACGTGTTCGGCGTGCCCGGCGACTACAACCTGGAGCTGCTGCAGCAGCTGGAGGACGGCAAGGAGCTCGCCTGGATCGGCACCTGCAACGAGCTCAATGCGGCCTACGCGGCCGACGGCGCCGCACGCCTGCACGGCCTCGCCGCGCTCGTCGTCACCAACGGCGTCGGCGCGCTCAGTGCCATCAACGGCATCGCCGGCGCCTACAGCGAACACGTCCCCGTCATCTGCATCTGCGGGTCGCCGCCGATGCGCTCCACCGGGCAGGGCCGCCTCATGCACCACACCCTCGCCGACGGCGGCGGCCCCGACGCATTCCTGCGCTGCTTCGCCGAGGTCACGGCCGCGCAGGCGCGGCTGACCCCGCAGAACGCCGCCGCCGAGATCGACCGGATCATCCTGACGGCCCGGCAGCGCAAGCTCCCGGTCTACCTGGAGGTACCCTCCGACATCGCGTACCTCACGATCCAGGTCCCCGACCAGCCGCTGATGCTCACCACCCCGGCCAGCGACCCGGAACGCCTCGACGCCTGCACCGCCGCCCTGGTCCACCGGCTGCGCACCGCGCAGGCCCCGGCGATCCTCGCCGACCTGGATGCGGACCGCTTCGGCGTGGCCGCGGACGTCGCCGCCCTCGCCTCACGGCTGCAAGCGCCCGTGGCGGTGCTCAACACCGCGAAGTCCGTCATCGACGAGCATCACCCGCTGTTCGCCGGCGTGTACACCGGCGGCGGCAGCCCGCCCGACGTCCGCGCCGCCGTGGAGGACAGCGACTGCCTGCTGACCATCGGGTACCGCCGCGTCGACAGCACCTCCGGCTTCTTCACCGACACCCTGCCGCCGGACGCCGTCCACCTGCACGCCTGGTCCGCCGACGTCGGCGACACCACCTTCCAGGCGGTCGCGCTCGCCGATCTGCTGCCGTCCCTCGTCAAGCGGTTGCCGGAGCGTCCCGAAGCGTCGTTCTCGCATCCGGTACCCCGTCAGAACCCGCCGGCGGGCGAGCTGACGCAGGCAGGCTACTGGCGGACGATCCAGCGGTTCCTGCGCCCCGGCGACGTGCTGCTCGCCGAGGACGGCACGTCCAGCGCCGGCGCGACCGGCCTGCGCCTGCCCCCGGAGTGCACCTTCGTCACCCAGGCCGTCTGGGGCTCGATCGGCTACACGCTCGGCGCGCTGCTGGGCACGCTGACCGCCGCCCCGCACCGCCGCCAGCTGCTGTTCATCGGCGACGGCTCCTTCCAGCTCACCGCCCAGGAACTGTCCACGATCCTCCGCCACGGCCACAAGCCCTACATCTTCCTCATCAACAACGCCGGCTACACGATCGAACGCGCGATCCTCGGCCGGCACGCCGCGTACAACGACGTCGCGAACTGGGCGTACGCCGACCTGCCGAAGGTCCTCGCGCCGGACACGCCCTCGACGTCGTTCGTCGTGCGCACCGTCGAGGAGCTCGACGCCGCCCTCGCCGCCGAACACGACGGCCTGGTCTTCATCGAGGCCGTCATGGCAGCCGACGACGCCCCGCCGAACCTGATCCACGGCGGCCACGCCTTCGCCGACCTCGACTACGGCCCCCGCGGCCCCCAACACCGCCCCGACGCCCAACTCTGACCCGGCGGGCTGTTCGGCCGGCCGCTCCGAACACCGCCGGACGGCCGCCGCCCTCACCGCCAACTCCCAGTTCACCGGCCCTGTCGCCGGGCATTTCCGTCCGGCTTCGTTCGACGCCGGTGCCGGACAGCACCACCGTGGGCTCTGCTCGGAGTGTCCACGGGAGACCGGCCGGCTCCCCCACACACCCGACACCACCGGGGAGCCACCATGCAGCAGCCGTCCAACCACCCCACCTGGCGTTCGAAGCTGACCCTCGCCGTCGTCGCGGCCGCCGTCTCCGGCGCCGTCCGCGCCGTCGTCGCCTGGGTTCTGCAGGACTGAACGCCGCGACGTACCGGGCACGGCGGTGTCGTATGCTCGGCGGCCATGCGACACCGCCAGGTTCTCGGCTGGATCCTCCCAGTGCTCATCTCCGTGGCGGTCGCCGTCTATGCCGGCGGAGTCGTGACCGGGCGCTGGGACGCGAACCCGGCCATCGGCGAGGACGCCAAGGCGGCGCCGTTTCCCGAGTCGACCGACCCGGAGCAGCGCAAGGCGAGGAAGGAGCTGTGCCCGCTCATCGAACGGCCCGAGGTGTACGGGCTCGTCGAGCAACCGGCGACGTTCAAGGGCAGCGGGACCTCGTACCTGCGCGAGAGCGACTGGCACGAGTGCACGGTGACGCTGCAGAGCAGCGGGCTGCGGCTGGCCGTCGCGCACGACCGCACCAGCATCGCGGAGTATCAGCGGCTGTTCCCGGAGGCGCAGCCGCGCACCGTGCTCGGCCGGCCCGCGCTGTGGACGGCCGGGCCCTCGCTGATCGTGAACTCGCCGTGGAAGGAGTCGTCACTGCTGGTGGCGTGGGACAGTGCGGACTCCGGCGGGATGGTCGAGGTCACCATCCTCCGGGCGGCGCTCGACCCTCGGGACGAGGGCACGCTGACCCGGATCGTCGAGGGGGCCGCGCCGGCGCTACCCGGCTGGCCGGCCTGAACGGCTCGGCGCCTCACCACCAGTAGTTGTCCTGCGGCGTGTAGCCGGCCTCGAGGTCGGCGATCTCGGCGTCGGTGAGTGTGAGCTCCAATGCGGCCACCGCGTCACGCAGGTGGTGCGGCTTGGTCGCGCCCACGATCGGGCAGGAGACGACCGGTTTGGCCAGCACCCAGGCCAGGGCGACCTGCGCCATCGGCACGTCACGGGCCTCGGCGACCCGCTGGACCGCATCGACGACCGGCTGGTCGACGTCGCGGTCGAACGCCTGGGCGACGGTGTCCGACGAGGACCGCACGGTCTGGGCGCCCCACGGCCGCGCCGCCCGTCCCTTCGCGAGCGGCGAGTACGGGGTGAGGCCGACGCCCTGGTCGAGGCACATCGGAATCATGTCCCGCTCCTCCTCCCGTTTCAGGACGTTGTACTGGTCCTGCATCGCCACGAACGGCGTCCATCCGCCCAGCACCGCGACGTGTTGCAGCTTCGCGAACTGCCAGGCCCACATCGACGAGGCCCCGAGGTAGCGCACCTTGCCGGCCTGCACCAGCGCGTGCAGGGTTGCCATGGTCTCCTCGACCGGTGTCCCGGGGTCGAAACGGTGGATGTAGTACACGTCGATGTAGTCGGTACCCAGCCGCCGCAGCGACGCGTCCACCTGCTCCATGACGGCCTTGCGGGACAGGCCGCTGCCGCCGGGTCCGTCGTGCATCTTCCCGCTGACCTTGGTCGCGAGCACGATGTCGTCGCGGCGGGAGAACCTGGTGATCGCACGCCCGACGAACTCCTCCGAGGTGCCGCCCTGGTACACGTTCGCGGTGTCCCAGAAGGTCACGCCGAGTTCGACGGCCTGCCGGAAGAACGGCGCGGCGGCGTCCTCGTCCAGCGTCCATCGGTGCAGGCCGGTGGCCGCGACGCCGTAGCTCATGCAGCCCAGCCCGATGCGGCTCACCTGCAGACCGGTCCTGCCCAGCCGGGTGTACTGCAACGCGCTGTCCTTCCGCCGGGACGAGACTGTCGATGACGGGCACCACGCCCAGCGTGCAGCGTCGCACATCGGGTTCACGAGCGCGCGGAAACCAGGACGGTTCCGGCGGCAACCATCGGCGGCGGCGCACGCGTCTTGGGTGTCGCGGGACTGACGGGACACGACGACGGGCTGACTCTTGGACGAGATCGAGGACTTCGACGCGTTTGTGCGGGGCAGGACTCCGGCGCTCATGCGGTCGGCGTTCCTGCTGACCGGCGATCAGCACCTGGCCGAGGATCTCGTGCAGGCGAGTCTGGCCCGGACCCACCAGCACTGGCGTCGCCTGGACAGCCGCAGCAACGCCGAGGCGTACACCCGCCGGGTCATGTATCACCTGCAGGTGTCGTGGTGGCGCCGGCGCCGGGTGCCGGAGTGGTCAACGGCGCAGGTGCCGGAGCCCAGGCGGCACGTGCCCGACCAGGCCGACGCCAGTGACCTGCGGGTCGTCATGCGGGGGGCGCTGGCGCGGCTGCCGGTGCGGCAGCGGGCGGTGCTGGTGCTGCGCTACTTCGAGGACCTGACCGAGGCCGAGACCGCCGAGACGCTGGGGGTGTCGGTCGGGACGGTCAAGTCACAGACGTTCAAAGCCCTGTCGCGGCTGCGCGACCTCGCGCCGGAACTGGCCGGCCACCCCTCGGCAATCGGAGGACGCGATGACCGGCATCGATGATGATCTGGTACGGGGTACGCTGCGGCACCTCGCCGACGACGTGGAGCTGCGTGACCTGCGGCCCCAGGTGCTGCGCACGTCGCGGCGGCTGACCGTCCGGCGCCGGGTGACCGCCACGACCGCGGTCGCGGTGCTGCTGGTGTCCGGCGGGGTGGCCCTGCACGGCGCCGGGCCCGGCGGGCGCGACACCGTGCTGCCCGGCATCAGCGCCGGCCCGGCATCGCAGGCCCCCCCGACCGGGAGCCCGGCGCCGCTGCCCGGGTCCACCGGGCAGGCCAACGCCAGCACGAAGATCGGCACGGTGTACTTCGTCGAGGACGGCGACGCGGTGCCGCAGGACGTCCTGCGGCTGGTGTCCTGGACGCCGGGGCAGACGCAGGTCACGGCCCTGCGGACGCTACCGCGCAGCGCGTGGCGCAGCGTCAACGTCGCCCCCGACGGCCGTTCGGTGAGCTGGGTCGAGGGTGACACGGGGCCGCTGCACGTGGCGGACCTGCGCGCCGGTGGGCAGGAGACGGTCATCCCGGACCTGACCGTCGACGGGCTGCTGCTGGAGCCCGTCTGGGCCCGCGACTCCAAGCACCTGCTCGTCCGCTCCACAGCCGGCAAGGCCGGCGTCGTCGACGTCGACCGGCGCACGTTCACCCCGCTCGGCACGAACCTGCCGGCGGACGCCCGCCACGCCGCCTACGCCGCGGACGGGTCGAGCATCGCGTTCGTCACCGCCGCCGGTGCCGTCGTCGTGGTCAAACCCGACGGCTCCGGGCAGCGCGCGGTGCCCGGGCTGGACAAGCTCCCGCTCAACGGCCGGCGGATCACGGGCGTCCAGAGCCTGTCCGTCGGGTACGGCGACGTCCACGGCCAGTGGGTCCACCTGTACGCGGCCACACCCGACCGGGCCGGCGACGACGGGCGCTCACTGCTGAGCAACCTCACGGTGAACACCCTCGAGGGCCGACAGGTCAGCGAGGCCGGCGGGATCGGGGAGTTCGAGGACTTCCAGTCGACGTTCCGCAACTATCCGGGCCTCGGCAACTCCGCCCAGCTCCTGTGGCGGATCGGCACCCCGGCCGAGTTCGCCCTGAAGGGCCCGAACGGTGAGTTCCTCGACGGCAGCGAACCCCCGGCGGCGCTGCGGCACTACCGGATGCTCAACGTCTGACGGCCCCGCACCAGATCCCGCTTCCCGGCCCGCGGGCACCCCCGCCCGCGGGTGACCCACCCTGCACGCATCCAAGGACGGACATGGCCATCAGGGGCGACACGCAGTACCAGTCCGAGGTTCTGGAGGATCTCAGCGACGCGGCCAACTACCGGCGGTGGCTGAGCGACCTGGTCCGGCCGTACCTCGGCGACGACCCGATCGAGGTGGGCGCCGGTCTCGGGCTGCACGCACGGGACTGGCTGGAGCACACGGCCCGGCTGACGGTCGCCGAGGGCGACGAGGAGCGGCTGGCGCGGCTGCGTGCCGAGTTCGCCGGCGACCCCGGCGTCCGCGTCCGGCACCTGCTGCTGCCGGCGGCGGAGACCGGCGAGCACAGCTCGGTCGTCGCGCTCAACGTGCTGGAGCACATCACCGAGGACGTGGCGGCGCTGCGCAGCATGGCGGCGCTGCTGCGCCCCGGCGGCGCGACCGTGCTCATCGTCCCGGCGTTCCAGTCCGCGATGAGCGCGTTCGACCACCGCGTCGGCCACGTCCGGCGCTACACCCTGCAGAGTCTCGCCGCCTCGCTGTCGGGCGCCGGGCTGCACATCGAGCAGCTGCGGTACGTCAACCCGATGGGGCTGCTCGCCTGGTACGTCCTCTGCCGCGGCCTGGGCCGGTTCCCGTCGAACGGCGCGGTGCTGCGCACCTACGACCGGCTGGTCGTCCCGCTCGTCCGGCGGGCGGACCGCCACCGCGCGCCCTTCGGCCAGTCGGTGTTCGCCGTCGCCCGCCGGACGGCCGCGGACCGCACCCCCTAACGATGCTCCTCCCGCTCGGCGACCCGCGCCTCCCGGTTGGGGGCACCACCTCGGACGCTACGTCACAAGGATGGCGGTTCGAGACCGATCTCGCGCACCCCGGCCCAGTCCGCCGGCTGTGCTCTCGAGGAGCGGGCCACGGTCGAGTTCGCCCTCGTTCGGGCACAACTGCGGTGTGCGATGGACGGCATACTGACGGCGTCCGGCTGGACCGGAGACGGACATGCGTTCATCGCCCAATTGGCCGGACACGTCAACGACCTCGGCAACGTCCCCGTACCGATCGCGGTCGGGATGTCTGCCGAGCGGCGACTGGAGGATCTGCGAACCGCATGGGAGCACCAGAACGGCAGACCAGCACGGCAGTGATGTCACCCGGAAGGGATGCGGCCTCAACACCGGAAGGAAGTCCGTGAGCACGTACTCGTTCGACGGTCTGCATCACACGCAGTTGGCGATCCCGCCGGGTGCCGAGGATCGGATCCGGGCGTTCTACGGCGGTGTCCTCGGGATGGTGGAGGTGGAGAAGCCGGCGGTCCTCGCTGCCCGTGGGGGTTGCTGGTTCCGCAGTGGTGCCCTGGAGCTGCACTTCGGGGTCGAGCAGGACTTCGTCGCGGCCCGCAAGGCGCATCCCGGGCTGCTGGTCACCGGCCTCGACACCCTGGCGGAGCGGCTGACCGGGGCCGGCGTCGAGGTGGACTGGGACGACAACTTCCCTGGTCATCGCCGTTTCTACGCCGTCGACCCGCTGGGCAACCGGCTGGAGTTCCTGGAGCCGGAGCCAGTCTGAGCCAAACTGAGCCACATTGGGTTGCACGTGGCACCACACCGTGCCATAGTGGTGCCATGAACCTGAGCCCGTATGTGGCTGCTCTCGGTCGGGAGCTGCTGACCGCCGTGGAGACCGGTGGTGACGACGCCGCGGTGGTCGAGCGGTTGACCGCGTCGATGGAATCAGCGATCCGGCTCGCCTTGCTCGAGGCGCTGTCGGCCGCCGCCGACGAGATCACCAGGGAGCTGGCGCCCGGCTCGGTCCAGGTGCTCCTGCGCGGGCGTGACCCGGAGTTCGTCGTGACACCGCACCAGGTGGAGCGGCCGCGCGAGGACGCCGGCGACCGGGGCGCGGCGCCCGCCGACGACGTCGCGGGGTTCGAGGACGGCGCCACGACGCGCATCAACGTCCGCCTCCCGGACAAGCTCAAGGCCGCCGTCGAGGAGGCGGCCGCCAGGGAGGGCCGGTCGGTCAACGCGTGGCTGGTGCGGGCCGCCTCGACCGCGCTGCGCTCCTCGGAGCGCGACCACGGCACCGAGCGGCGCGCCAAGGCCGGCTCGCAGCACTACACCGGCTGGGCGCGCTGACCGGGCCGCCCAGGCCCAACGCCCCCACCTGCGGGGATCTTCTTCCGACTCACTTTGAGGGGACCACCATGCCTGTTTTCGCCACCCCCGGACCGATCTCCGTCACGATCGACCTGTCCGTCGGCAACGTGCGGCTCGTCGCGAGCGACCGCGCCGACACCGTCGTCGAGGTGCGGCCCAGCGACGCGTCCGACGACTCGGACGTGCAGGCCGCGCAGCAGACCCGCGTCGAATACGCCGACGGCACGCTGACCGTGCGCGGGCCGCGGTCGCGGGTGTTCGACTTCTCCAAGAAGACCAGGTCGGTCGCCGTGGTCGTGGAGCTTCCCACCGGCTCCGCCGTGCACGGCGACGTGACCGCCGGGGACGTCCACAGCACCGGCGTGCTCGGCGAGTGCCGGTTCAAGGCGTCCGTCGGGCACGCGCGGCTCGGCCGGACCGGCCCGCTGCGCCTGAACACCACCGGCCACATCACGGTCGAGGGGATCGCCGGCGACGCCGACGTCTCCAACGGCAGCGGGCGGATCGAGCTCGGCGACATCGGCGGAGCCGCGGTCATCAAGAACTCCAACGGCGACATCACCGTCGGCGCCGTCGCCGGCCAGCTGCGCGCGCGGACGGCCAACGGCAGCATCTCCGTCGACCGGGCCGGCGCGGCGGTGGAGGCCAAGTCCTCCAACGGTTCCATCCGCGTCGGCGAGGTCTCGCGCGACACGGTCACGCTGGACACCGCGACCGGTGACCTGGAGGTCGGCGTCGCCACCGGCACCGCCGCATGGCTGGACCTGAAGACCGGCTACGGGCAGGTCCGCAACGCCCTGGACGACATCGGCCAGGGACCGCAGAAGTCCGAGCAGACCGTCGAGGTCCGCGCACACACCTCCTTCGGCGACATCACCGTCCGACGATCGTGAAAGGGAGCCTCCCATGAACCAGCCCGCCATCACGGCGACCGGGCTGCGCAGGTCGTTCGGCGACCACGTCGTGCTCGACGGCATCGACCTGAACGTCCCGCGGGGCACCGTCTTCTCACTGCTCGGCGCGAACGGCGCGGGCAAGACCACCACCGTCAAGATCCTGTCGACGCTGATCCGCGCCGACGGCGGCAGCGCCCGGGTCGCCGGGCACGACCCGGCCACCGAGCCCGACGCGGTGCGCGCCGCGATCGGCGTCACCGGCCAGTTCTCCGCGGTCGACAACCTGATGACCGGCCGGGAGAACCTGACCCTCATGGCCGACCTGCACCACCTGGGCCGGGCCGCGGGCAGGCGCCGGGTCGCCGAGCTGCTCGACCAGTTCGACCTGGCCGACGCGGCCAGGAAACCGGCCTCGACCTACTCCGGCGGCATGCGCCGGCGGCTCGACCTCGCGATGACCCTGGTCGGCACGCCCCAGGTCATCTTCCTCGACGAGCCGACCACCGGGCTGGACCCGCGCAGCCGCCGCGGCATGTGGCAGATCGTGCGGGACCTCGTCGCCGGTGGCGTCACCATCTTCCTCACCACGCAGTACCTCGACGAGGCCGACGAGCTCGCCGACCGCATCGCGGTGCTGGACCACGGCAGGATCGTCGCCGAGGGCACCGCCGACGATCTCAAGCGCCGCATCTCCGGCGGCCATGTCCTGCTGCGCTTCGCCGGGCCGGCGCACCTCGAGGCCGCCGCGCGTGCCGTGGGCCAGCCGTCCCTCGACAGCGACGCGCTCGCCCTGCGGGTGCCGCACGACGGCAGCCTCCGCGCGCTGAAGGCGCTGATCGACCGGCTCGACGAGCACGCGGTCCAGGTCGACTCGCTCAGCGTGCACACCCCCGACCTCGACGACGTCTTCCTCGCCCTCACCGGCAACCCCGACACCGGGAAGGTGGCCACGCGATGAGCACCATGTCCTACGCACTCACCGACTCCGCGACGATGCTGCGCCGCAACCTCACGCGGATGGTGCGCTACCCGTCGATGACGGTGATGCTCGTCGCGATGCCGATCATCTTCCTGCTGCTGTTCGTCTACGTCTTCGGCGGCACGCTGGGCGCCGGCATCGGCGGCCCCTCCGGCGGGCGGGCGGGCTACGTCAACTACGTCACCCCCGCCATCATCCTGATGACGATCGCCGCCGCGGTGCAGGGCACCACCATCTCGGTCGCCATGGACATGACCGAGGGCATCGTCGACCGGTTCCGCACCATGGCGATCGCCCGCGTCTCCATCCTCACCGGGCACGTGCTGGGCAGCCTCATCCAGACGATGCTCAGCATCACGGTGATCATCGGCGTCGCGCTGCTCATCGGGTTCCGGCCGTCGGCCGGCCCCGTCGAGTGGCTCGCCCTCACCGGCGTCCTGCTGATGATGGCCTTCGCCTTCATCTGGCTGTCGGTCGCCCTGGGCCTGGCCAGCAGGACCGTCGAGTCGTCCAGCAACGTCGGGCTGCCCCTGGTCCTGCTGCCGTTCCTCGGCAGCGGGTTCGTCCCGACCGACTCGATGCCCACCGCGCTGCGCTGGTTCGCCGAGTACCAGCCCTTCACCCCGCTCATCGAGACCATCCGCGGCCTGCTGATGGGCACCGCCATCGGCAACAGCGCCGCCATCGCCGTCGGCTGGTGCGTCGTCATCGCCCTCGGCGGCTACCTCTGGTCGAGGAAGCTGTTCAACCGTGAGTCCACCCGATAACCCATGGACACCATCGCCATCCGCGGCGCTCTATCCTCGGGACAGCGCCGAAACCTAGGGGGAATCAATGTTCGGCTGGCTAGGTAAGTTCGTCGTACGCAGAGCATGGTGGGTGATCACCGGCTGGCTGGTCGCCTCGGCGGCGATCATCAGTCTCTCGCCGTCGCTGACCGACATCACATCGGCGGAGCAGAGCGACTTCCTGCCGTCCAAGTACGAGTCGGTGCAGGCGATCAAGCTGGCACAGACGTCGTTCGCACAGCAGGCGACCGCGAGCGCGCTGGTCGTCGTCAAACGCACCGACGGTGCGCCGCTGTCCGATGAGGACAGCAAGACGGTCACGCAGCTGGCCGACAAGCTCAAGGCCCGCAACATCGCCCGCACCCAGGGCTACGTCACCGGTCCGCAGGCGCTCGCGCCGGACAAGTCGATCCAGCTCATCAACGTGGGCCTGCAGGCCGACACGCCGGACGACCCGGCGCTGCTCGACGCGATCCGCGTCCTGCGCACCTCACTCACCGAGGACCTCAACGGCACGGCGCTCAGCGCCCGCGTCGGCGGTGACGTGGCGGCGTACGTCGACAACGAGGACACCTTCAACGGCGCGTTCGCGATCGTCGGCGGTGCGACGGTCGTGCTCATCATCGGCCTGATCCTCTTCATCTTCCGCAGCCCGATCGCGGCGCTGCTGCCGATCTTCGTGATCAGCATCGTGTATGCGGTGACCACCGGCATCATCGCGATCGTCGGCAAGGCCCTGGACTGGAACGTCGGGCAGGACCTGCAGACGATCCTGCTGATCGTGTTGTACGGCATCGGCACCGACTACATCCTGTTCCTGCTGTTCCGGTACCGCGAACGCCTGCGCGCCGGCGACGACAAGCAGACCGCGATGATCGTCTCGGTGCAGCGGGTCGGCGAGGTCATCGCCTCGGCGGCCGGCGCGGTCGTGGTCGCCTTCCTGGTGCTGCTGCTGGCCTCGCTCGGGTTCTTCGGGTCACTCGGCCCTGGCCTGGCGATCGCGGTCGGCGTCATGCTGATCACGTCGCTGACGCTGATCCCGGCGCTGGTGTCGAAGCTCGGCCGGTTCGTCTTCTGGCCGTCCAAGGCGTGGCAGCGCCAGCCGAAGGCCACGATGTCGCGGAAACTGGGCGAGCTGGTCGGCCGGCGGCCGGCGCTCGTCGCGGCGGTGTCCGGGCTGGTGCTGGTCGCCCTCGCGGGTGGCACGCTGATGTACAAGGCCGACTACGACTTCAGCGCCGGCTTCCCGCAGGACACCGAGTCCGCCCTCGCGCAGGCCGACCTGGGTCGCGCGTTCGCGGCCGGTGCCGCCCAGCCCACCGAGGTGTACCTCACCACCACCGACGGGTCGGCGCTGAGCCAGCAGGCGATCCAGGAGTTCACGGCGGCGGCCAAGAGCGGGCCGGGCGTGGGCCAGGTCCGCGACGCCGTGCCCGGCACCGCCCCTGGCGTGGTGCGCATCGACGTGCTGCTGAACATGAACCCGGTGTCCAACGAGGCCATCGAGCTGGTGCGCGACGACCTGCGCGACTACCTGCACGCGCGGGCACCGGCCGGCACCAAGGCGGTGGTCGGCGGGATCACGGCCGTGTTCGCCGACATCAACTCGGCCAACAACCGCGACCTGTCGGTGATCCTGCCGGTGGCAGCCGCGCTGATCGCGCTCATCCTGGCCCTGCTGCTGCGCAGCCTCGTGGCGCCGATCTACCTGGTGGTCGCGGTGCTGCTGAACTTCGCGGCGACGCTGGGCGCCACGGTGTACGTCTTCCAGGGCTTCCAGGGCAAACCGGGCGTCACGTTCCAGCTGCCGATCATCCTGTACCTGTTCGTGGTCGCGATCGGCACCGACTACAACATCCTGATGATCGCGCGGCTGCGGGAGGAGGCCCGCGAGGGCAGGGAGCCACGCGAGGCGGCGGCGCTCGGCGTTGAGCACGGCGGCCCGACCGTCGCCGCGGCCGGCCTGATCCTCGCCGGCACGTTCGGGGTGCTGATGCTGGCGCCCATCTCGTTCCTGCAGCAGATGGGCTTCGCGGTCGCGATCGGCATCGTGCTGTCGGCGTTCGTGATGTCGTTCTTCTTCGTGCCGGCGTTCACCGCGCTCATCGGGCATGCCGCCTGGTGGCCGGGCCACGGGGACCGGGCCCCGGCACCGCACCAGCCGGTGGGCGGCGCCGTCCCGCTGGAGAAGGCATCCGACCCAGCAGGACACGCCTGACCAGCAACAACGACGGCCCGGCAGGGCAGTCGTAACCAGCGATGATCACGACGGCCCGGCAGGGCACGCGTGACCAGCGATGACGACGGCCCGGCCGGGACTCGGCCGGGCCGTCGTGCACCAGGTGGTGCTGACCGGCCCGGGACACGCGTGCCGGGCCGGCGCACCTACGCGGGCGTCATCCGTTGTCGCGCCGCACGAGCGCGGTCCCGGTGGCGTCGCCGGCCGGTGCGGAGGTGGTCATGCCCTTGCGCACGACCTCCAGCAGCGCGGTGCCCTGCGTGGCGAGGGAGGCCACGACGCTGTTGAGCCCCTCGGCGCCGTCCAGCACGGTGAGGTTGGCACCCTGCAGGCCCTCCGCGGCGGCCCGGAGCAGGTCCGGCAGCTGCTCGATCATCAGCTGGTCGAGGGCGATGCGGTCCTGCGCGGCCGCCGCCTCCGCGGACAGCTTCGTGGCGTCGGCCTCGGCTCGGGCGAGGGTGACGATCCGCTCGGCCTCCGCCTGTGCGGGGCGGACGACCTCGGCGATGAGCTGAGCCTGGCGCAGCTCGGCGTGCTTCTGCGCGACGAGGGCCTGCTCGACCAGGACGTGCTGCTGGGCCTGGGCGGCGGCGAGCGGGCCGGCCTGCGCGGCGGTCTGCTGAGCCTGGTCGATCTCGGCCTGGAAGCGCGCCTGGGCGATGGCGGTCTGGCGCGCGTACTCGGCCTGGTTGCGCTTGCTCTCCTGCTGCGCCATGGCGCTGGCCTGGTCGGCCTTCGCCTGGGCCACGTTCGCCTCCTGGTTGACCCGCGCCTGGTGCGGGGCCGCGAGGGCCTTGATGTAGCCCACGCCCTTGTCGTCGATGCTGCTGATCTGCAGCGAGTCGATGTCCAGGCCGATGCGGGCCATCTCGGTCTTGCTGGCGTCCACGATCGCGTCGGCCAGGGTCTGCTGCTCCCGGATGATCGCCTCGACCGTCATCCCGGAAAGGAACGTTATGTAACAGTCGCCTCCTGCATGGCCAGCGTCAGCCGGGAGACTTTGGAGAACACCGGGACGACGTAGGTGCCGTGCCCGGTGACGATCTTGAACGGCAGCGCATCGGCCCTTCTTGACCTTCCTGGCCTTTGGTCCCCGGGCATCGGCGACCACGGTTCGACGTCGACCTGGCGCGCACCGCGGAAATGAACGACGAGCACGTGAGCTCCCGGCGGCACGGGCTGCGCGGCGAACGCAAGATAGTGATGCGGGACACCCTGGACCACGACCCTGATCTCGCCGGGTCGCTCACCCCCGCGAACGGCGGTGACCACCACGCCCACCTTGCCGACCAGCGACTGACCGCGCACAGGCTGCTCTCCCAAACCCCGTCGCCCGCTCCGCGCACTCCCGCGCGTCGTGACGTGTGCGATCCAGATTGTGCACCCGCCGCGCCAGCGCGGGTGGCCCCACTCCGCAGGCAGAACAGTGGCGGCGGTCACCCCGGCGGGCGGCGGCGTTAAGAAACCGTCAAGGACGCCGGTGCACGCATATGGATTGCATCAACGCACCTGGGCAGGGCAGGCCAGCGGGGCTTCACTTCGGTTGGCAGAGCTGACGGCAAAGAAGGAGATCCCTCGTGGCTGACCTGTGGTTCGTGCTGCTGACGATCGCGGCGTTCGCGGTCCTCGGCCTTGCGGTGCGGGCGGTGGAGCGGCTGTGAACGCCGAGAACCTCGTCGGCCTCATCCTCGCGGTCGCCCTCACCGCTTTCCTGGTGACGGCCCTACTCTTCCCGGAGAAGTTCTGATGAGCACCGCAACGGCGGGCGTCGTCTTCGTCGCCTCGCTGATCCTCGCCCTGGTGCTGGTCCACAAGCCCTTCGGCGATCACATGTACCGGGCGGTCACCTCCACCCGGCACAGCCGCTTCGAGCGGCTCGTGTACCGGGCGGTCGGGGTGAACCCGAAGGGTGAGCAGTCCTGGGGTGTCTACGCCCGCAGCGTGCTGGCGTTCTCGGCCGTGTCGATCCTGTTCCTGTACCTGTTCCAGCGGGTCCAGAACCACCTGTGGCTGTCGCTGGGTTTCGACCCGGTCAAGCCCGACCAGGCATGGAACACCGCGGTCAGCTTCGTCACCAACACCAACTGGCAGTCGTACTCGGGCGAGTCGACGATGGGCCACCTGGTGCAGATGGCCGGGCTCGCGGTGCAGAACTTCACCTCGGCCGCGGTCGGCATCGCGGTCGCGGTGGCGCTCGTGCGCGGATTCGCCCGGTCGAAGACCACCGAACTCGGCAACTTCTGGGTCGACCTGGTCCGCATCTGCGTGCGCATCCTGCTGCCGGTCGCGGCCGTCGCGGCGGTCGTGCTCATCGCCGGTGGTGTGGTGCAGAACCTCAGCGGCGGTACCGACGTCACCACCCTCGCCGGCGGCAGCCAGACGATCACGGGTGGGCCGGTCGCGAGCCAGGAAGTGATCAAGGAACTCGGCACCAACGGCGGCGGGTTCTACAACGCCAACAGCGCCCACCCGTTCGAGAACCCGACCGGCTGGACGAACTGGATCCAGTTGTTCCTGATCCTGCTCATTCCGTTCAGCCTCCCCCGCGTCTTCGGCCGCATGGTCGGCGACAAACGGCAGGGCCTGGCCATCGCGGGCATCATGGCGATCCTCGC
The DNA here is from genome assembly GCF_035963215.1 of Dactylosporangium sp. NBC_01737. Taxonomy (NCBI): domain Bacteria; kingdom Bacillati; phylum Actinomycetota; class Actinomycetes; order Micromonosporales; family Micromonosporaceae; genus Dactylosporangium; species Dactylosporangium sp. NBC_01737. The sequence continues at coordinate 8,600,926 of NZ_CP109153.1, read as the reverse complement.
GATCGGCAGCGTCATCGCGATCAACGCCCTGCAGCTCGCGCACGGCGGGACGGTCCCCACCGCCGTCGGCGCCGCCACGGAGGGCACCGAGACCCGCTTCGGGGTGTCCCAGTCGGCCACGTTCGCAGCGGTCACCACACTGACCTCGACAGGCGCCGTGAATTCCTTCCATGACTCCTACACCGCGCTCGGTGGCATGGTGACCATGCTCAACATGATGCTCGGCGAGGTGGCACCCGGCGGCGTCGGATCCGGGCTGTACGGCATGCTCATCCTCGCCGTGGTCACCGTGTTCGTCGCCGGGTTGATGGTCGGACGCACCCCGGAGTACCTGGGCAAGAAGATCAGCGCCCGGGAGATCAAGTTCGCGTCGCTGTACCTGCTGACCACCCCCGCACTGGTCCTGGTCGGCACGGCGATCGCGATGGGCTCGGAGAAGGCACGGTCCTCGATGGCCAACCCGGGCGCGCACGGGCTGTCGGAGGTGCTGTACGCGTTCACGTCCGCATCGAACAACAACGGCTCCGCCTTCGCCGGGATCTCGGTGAACACGACGTTCTACAACACGGCGCTCGGGCTGTGCATGCTGCTCGGCAGGTTCCTGCCGATCATCCTGGTCCTCGGCCTTGCCGGCTCCCTCGCCCGGCAGACACCCGTGCCGCAATCGGCCGGGACGCTGCGGACGTACCAACCCCTGTTCATCGGCATGGTCGTCGCGGTCACCGTGATCGTGGTCGCCCTGACCTACCTGCCGGCCCTCGCCCTCGGCCCGCTCGCGGAGGGCGTCCGATGAGCACACTGACCGCCTCTCAAGGGAACGACATGACCGCCCCATCGCCCCGCCGGATCGCCGGCGGCCTGCTGGACCCGGCACAGCTGTGGAGGTCCACTCCGGACGCCCTGCGCAAGCTCAACCCCGCCACGCTGTGGCGCAACCCGGTCATGTTCATCGTGGAGGTCGGCTCGGTCTTCACCACCGTCCTGGCGGTGCTGCACCCGAGCGGGTTCGCCTGGCTGATCACCGTGTGGCTGTGGCTCACCGTCGTGTTCGCCAACCTCGCCGAGGCCGTCGCCGAGGGTCGCGGCAAGGCCCAGGCGGAGACCCTGCGCCGGGCCAAGACCGACACCCTCGCCAGGCGCCTCGTCGGCGACGACCGCGTCGAGGAGTCGGTGCCGGCCGCGGCGCTGCAGCTCGGCGACATCGTGGTGGTCGAGGCCGGCCAGGTCATCCCCGGCGACGGCGACGTCATCGAGGGCATCGCCTCCGTCGACGAGTCCGCCATCACCGGCGAGTCCGCACCCGTCATCCGCGAGTCCGGCGGCGACCGCAGCGCCGTCACCGGCGGCACCAAGGTCCTCTCCGACCGTATCGTCGTGAAGATCACGCAACGGCCCGGCGAGAGCTTCATCGACCGCATGATCGCCCTCGTCGAAGGCGCCAACCGGCAGAAGACCCCCAACGAGATCGCCCTCAACATCCTCCTGGCGTCGCTGACGATCATCTTCCTGCTCGCCGTCGCGACCCTGCAGCCCCTGGCGATCTACTCCAAGGGCGTGCAGGCGTTCGCACCGGACAGCCTCGCCCTCAACGGCGACGGCGTCACCGGCATCGTCCTGGTCTCGCTCCTCGTGTGTCTGATCCCGACAACCATCGGGGCGCTGCTGTCCGCGATCGGCATCGCCGGCATGGACCGCCTCGTGCAACGCAACGTCCTGGCCATGTCCGGCCGCGCCGTGGAGGCCGCCGGCGACGTCAACACGCTGCTGCTGGACAAGACCGGCACCATCACACTGGGCAACCGGCAGGCCGGCGAGTTCGTCGCCGTGCAGCACGTGACCGCGCAGGACCTCGCTGACGCGGCGCAGCTGTCCAGCCTCGCGGATGAGACACCCGAGGGCCGCAGCGTCGTCGTGTACGCCAAGAGCGCGCACGGCCTGCGGGAACGCAGCCCCGGAGAACTCGCCGGCGCGACCTGGGTGCCGTTCACCGCGCAGACCCGGATGTCCGGCGTCGACGTGGAGGAGGACGGGCAGGTACGGCAGGTCCGCAAGGGCGCCGCAACCGCCGTCATGAAATGGGTCCGCGACAACGGCGGGCACCCCACCACCGACGTCGGCGAGATCGTCGACGCGATCTCCGGCGCCGGCGGCACACCCCTCGTCGTCGCCGAACGGGTCGCCGGGCAACCCGCCCGCGCGCTCGGGGTGATCCACCTCAAGGACGTCGTGAAGCACGGCATGCGGGAACGCTTCGACGAGATGCGCCGCATGGGCATCCGCACGGTGATGATCACCGGCGACAACCCGCTGACCGCAAAAGCGATCGCCGAGGAGGCCGGCGTCGACGACTTCCTCGCCGAGGCCACCCCCGAGGACAAGATGGCCCTCATCAAACGGGAGCAGGAGGGCGGCCGGCTCGTCGCGATGACCGGCGACGGCACCAACGACGCGCCCGCCCTCGCCCAAGCCGACGTCGGCGTCGCCATGAACACCGGCACCAGCGCCGCCAAAGAGGCCGGCAACATGGTCGACCTGGACTCCGACCCGACGAAGCTCATCGAGATCGTCGAAATCGGCAAACAACTGCTCATCACCCGCGGCGCCCTGACCACGTTCTCCATCGCCAACGACATCGCCAAGTACTTCGCGATCATCCCGGCCATGTTCGCCGCCATTTACCCCGGCCTCGACGCGCTGAACATCATGCGCCTGCACTCCCCGACCTCGGCGATCCTGTCCGCGGTCATCTTCAACGCCGTCGTCATCGTCGCGCTCATCCCCCTCGCGCTGCGCGGGGTCCGGTACCGGCCCGGCTCCGCCGCGTCGATGCTGCGCCGCAACCTGCTCCTCTACGGCGCCGGCGGCATCATCGTGCCGTTCATCGGCATCAAAGCCATCGACCTCATCGTCCAGTTCATCGTGTGAAGAACCGGGATCTCCTGATGCGCCTCCCAGCCTGGCTCAGCCAGCACCTCGCCGCGCTCCGCGCGCTGCTCGTCCTGAGCGCCCTGCTCGGCATCGTCTACCCGCTGCTCATGGTCGGCATCGGCCGGATACCGGGCCTGTCCGGCCGGGCCGACGGCTCACTCATCGACAAGGACGGCCACCCCGCCGGCAGCCGCCTCATCGGCCAGGCGTTCACCGACGCCGACGGCAACCCGCTCAAGCAGTACTTCCAGTCCCGGCCGTCGGCCGCCGGCGACGGCTACGACCCCACGTCGACGTCGGCCAGCAACCTCGGCCCGGAGAACGTCGTGGACACCCTCGGCGAGGGCGGCAGGCAGAGCCTCCTCACCCAGGTCTGCGCCCGCAGCAAGGCGATCGGCGACCTCGAGGGCGTCGACGGCGGCCGGCCCTACTGCACGCCGGGCGGGGTCGGCGCGGTCCTCGCCGTGTTCCACCGCGACGGTGCCACCGGCCCGGTGACCCGGGTCGTGAGCCTCAACGAGGCATGCCCCGCCGAGCCCTTCGTCGCCACGTACGGCGGCGTGACGGTCGAGTGCGCCACGCCCGGCGACGACTACGCCAAGGGCGTCGTCACGCCGGTCCGCGGCGGCGCGGCGGACCGGCCGGTCGTGCCGGCCGACGCGGTCACCGCCAGCGGCAGCGGCCTCGACCCGCACATCAGCGTCGCCTACGCGCGCCTCCAGGTGAACCGGGTCGCGGCCGCCCGCGGCATGTCGCCGGCAGACGCGCAGAAACTCATCGACAGGTACACCACCGAGCGGCTCCTCGGGTTCGTCGGTGCGCAGGGCGTCAACGTCCTGCAGCTCAACCTCGCCCTCGACGCCGCGCACCCGGTCCGCGGCTGACAGTTCCCGGCCCGCCGCCACCGGCGGCGGGCCGTTCGCCACCCCGCCCAGCGGCGGAGAAGGTACGGTGCAACGATGGCGCGCGGACAACTGCGGGTCTACCTCGGCGCCGCGCCCGGGGTCGGCAAGACCTACCGGATGCTCGAAGAGGGCCGGCGCCGCCGGCAGCGGGGCACCGACGTCGTCGTCGGGTTCGTCGAGACGCACGGCCGGCCGTTCACCGAGGCGATGCTCTCCGGGCTGGAGGTCATGCCCCGCAGGGCGATGACCTACCGCGGCGCGCAGTTCACCGAGATGGACCTCGACGCGATCCTCGCCCGCCGACCCGAGGTCGTCGTCGTCGACGAGCTCGCCCACACCAACGTCCCCGGCACCCGGCACGCCAAACGGTTCCACGACATCGAGGAGCTCCTCGACGCCGGCATCACCGTGCTCACCACCGTCAACATCCAGCACCTCGAGTCGCTCAACGACGTCGTCGAACAGATCACCGGCGTGCCGCAGCGCGAGACCGTCCCCGACGCCGTCGTGCGCCGCGCCGAGCAGATCGAGCTCGTCGACATGACCCCCGAAGCGCTGCGCCGCCGGATGGCGCACGGCAACATCTACCGCGCGGAGAAGGTCGACGCGGCGCTGGGCAACTACTTCCGGGTCGGCAACCTCACCGCCCTGCGGGAGCTGGCGCTGCTGTGGCTCGCCGACAAGGTCGACGAGCAGCTCGACCGGTACCGCGCCGAGCACCGCATCGACGCCACCTGGGAGGCCCGCGAACGGGTCGTCGTCGCCCTCACCGGCGGCCCGGAAGGCGAGACGCTCATCCGCCGGGCGGCCAGGGTCGCCGCCCGTACCAGAGCCGCCGACCTCCTCGCGGTGCACGTCATCCGCGGCGACGGGCTCGCCGGCGCCGACCCCGCCAACCTCGCCCGGCAGCGGATCCTCGCCGAGAGCCTCGGCGGTACCTACCACCAGGTCGTCGGCAACGACATCCCGGCCGCGCTGCTCGACTTCGCCCGCGGCGTCAACGCCACCCAGCTCGTCCTCGGCGCCAGCCGCCGGCACCGCCTCGCCCAGCTGCTCTCCCCCGGCGTCGGCGTCACCACCACCGCCGAGTCCGGCTCGATCGACGTCCATCTCGTCACCCACGAGCAGGCCAGACGCGGCCGGCTCCGGTTCGGGCCGACCCGCGGCGTCACCGTGCGGCGGCGGCTGGCCGGTGTCGCGCTCGCCGTGCTCGGCCTGCCGCTGCTGACCGCCGGCCTCGTGGCGGTCCAGGCGGACATCTCCCTGCCCAGCGACATCCTCGCCTTCCTGATGCTGACCGTCGCGGTCGCCCTGGTCGGCGGGCTGTGGCCGGCGCTGCTCGCCGCCGTCGGCAGCTTCCTGCTGCTCAACTACTACTTCACCCCGCCGATGCACCGGTTCACCGTCGCCGAACGGGAGAACCTGTTCGCGCTGCTGGCGTTCGTGCTCGTCGCCGTCGCCGTGTCCACCGTCGTCGACCTCGCCGCCCGGAGGACCAGGGAGGCCGCCAGCGCCCGGGCCGAGGCGCAGACCCTCTCGACGCTCGCGGGCAGCGTCCTGCACGGCGACCGGCCGCTGCACGCGCTGCTCGAACGGGTCCGCGAGTCGTTCGGCCTCACCAGCGTCACGCTGCTGCAGCGGCGTACCGACGCGGACGCCGGACCACGCGGCGAGGCCGGCTCGTGGCAGATCGCCGCGAACGTCGGCGACCAGCCGTGCACCTCGCCCGCCGACGGCCAGACGGAGGTCCCGATCGACGATGACCTGTCCCTGGTGCTGCGCGGCCCCACCCTCGCCGCCTCCGACCGGCGCCTCGTCGAGGCGTTCGCCGCCCACGCCGCGATCGCGCTGCGCCAGCAACGGCTGTCGGAGCAGGCGGCCACCGCCGGTTCCCTCGCCGAGGTCGACAAGCTGCGCACCGCGCTGCTGTCCGCGGTCAGCCACGACCTGCGCACCCCGCTCGCCTCGGCCAAGGCCGCCGTCGGCAGCCTGCGCAGCCCCGACGTCGAGTTCTCCGCCGAGGACCGCGCGGAGCTCCTGGCAACCGCCGAGGAGTCCCTCGACAGGCTCAACCGGCTGGTCGAGAACCTCCTCGACATGAGCCGCCTGCAGGCCGGGGCGCTCGGCATGTCTGCGCAGGCGATCAGCGTGGCCGAGGCGATCCCCCGCAGCATCGACGACCTCGGCGACGCCGCCGACGGTGTGCGGGTGACCGTGCCCGACGACCTGCCCGAGGTGTACGCCGACCCGACGCTGCTGGAACGCATCCTCGTCAATGTGCTGGCCAACGCCCTGCGCTACAGCCCGGCGGGGCAGCCGCCGCTGATCAGCGTCAGCGAGCACGCCGGGCTGGTCGAGGTCCGTGTCATCGACCACGGACCCGGGATCCCCGCCGCCGACCGGGACCGGGTCTTCCAGCCGTTCCAGCGCCTCGGCGACCGCGACAACACCACCGGCGTCGGGCTCGGCCTCGCCCTGTCCCGCGGCCTGGCCGAGGCGATGGGCGGCAGCCTCGAACCGGAGAACACCCCCGGCGGCGGGCTCACCATGACCCTGACCCTGCGCACCGCCGACCTCGACGCGCGGGCCGACCCGGCGCTGCTGGACCGGCTGGACACCTTCCCCCATGACGCCCCATGACCCGGGTCCTCATCGTCGACGACGAACCGCAGATCCTGCGGGCACTGCGGATCAACCTGCAGGCCCGCCACTACGACGTCATCGCCGCGGCCGACGGCACCCGGGCCATCGCCGCCGTGGCGGCCGAGCACCCTGACGTGGTCGTGCTCGACCTGGGGCTGCCGGACCTCGACGGAATCCAGGTGATCCGGGCCCTGCGCGAGTGGACGCCGGTGCCCGTCATCGTGCTGTCCGGGCGGCGCAGCAGCACCGACAAGATCGACGCCCTGGACGCCGGCGCCGACGACTACGTCACCAAACCGTTCGACATCAACGAACTGCTCGCCCGGCTCCGCGCCGTCACCCGCCGCCGCGGCACGACCGGCGAACCGGCGCGGGTCCGCATCGGCCGGTACACCGTCGACCTGGCGACCTTCGACGCCCAGCGCGACGACGGCGAGCGCCGGCACCTGACCCGCACCGAATGGCGGCTGCTGGAGCTGCTGGTGCGCAACCCCGGCCGGCTCGTCGGGCACGCCGAGCTGCTGCAGCACGTGTGGGGCCCCACCTACGTCAACGAGGTGCACTACCTGCGGCAGTTCCTCGCCCAGCTGCGCCGCAAGCTCGAGGACGACCCCGCCCGGCCCCGCCACCTGCTCACCGAACCCGGCATGGGCTACCGTTTCCAGCCCTGAGCCGCCGGTGTACAGAAAGCGTCAAGGTCCGTAGCGATTGCGTCAGGACGTCTTGGCCGGCCCGTCGCCCGGTGCCAGCGTGAACGGCATGACCAGCCAACATCTTCGGGATCCGTTGCAGGCACTGGTGTTCGTGCGGCTCGGCGACCCGAGCCCGGTGCGGTTCGAGCGGTTCCTCGGCGGCGCGGCCGGCATCGTCGCCGCCTGGCACATCGTCGGCGACGTCGACCTCGCCGTCCAGGTGCGCTGCCCCGACCTCGCCGCGCTCGACCGGTTGCTCACGGCCATGCGGACCGGCGGCGCCGTCGCCACCAGCACCCACCTCGTCGTCCGCCAGGCGTCGCTGACGTCCGTCTCGTTCCAGGAACCGGCGGTCCGCCGGACCCGTACGGTCCGGAGGGCGGTGCGATGACCCTCGCCGAGAGCATCCCGACGCTGCGGGCGTCGCTGCCGCCGTCGCTGCACCGCGACGTCTGGCCGGCCGGCACGCACTGGGCCTCGCACGGCGACCTCACCGTCGCCGGCGTCGGCCTGACCGGGCTCGCCGCCGCGCACGGCACACCCGCCTACGTCGTCGACGAGGCCGACGTGCGGCTGCGCTGCCGGCAGTACCTGGCCGCGTTCGGCGCCGGGCGGGTCGCATACACCGCGAAGGCCCTCCTCAGTGTCGGGGTCGCCCGCTGGATCGCCGAGGAAGGACTGGACCTGTACGTCGGCTCCGCCGGTGAGCTCCACGTCGCGCAGGCAGCGGGCTTCCCGATGGACCGGATCGTGCTGTACGGCAGCGCGAAGACCCCGGACGACCTGCACGCCGCCTACACCGCCGGGGTCGGCACGATCGTCGTGGAGTCGCTGTCGGAGATCACCCGGCTCGCCGCGACCGCCCCGCCCGGTCAGCGGGTGCTGCTGCGGGTCCTCGCCGGCCCGGAGCCCGCCGGCGGCCTCGACCACCGGTTCGGGCCAAGGATCGGCACCGGCGAGGCCGAGACGGCGGTCGCGAGGATCGCCGGCCAGCCGGGGCTGCGCCTGGCCGGGTTCGACTGCTCCGTCGGCCACCAGGTCAGCCGGTTCAGCGTGTACGAACGGGAGGTACGCCGCATCGTCGAGTTCTGCGCCGCGATGCACGCCCGCCACGGCATCGACGTGACCCAGGTCAACCTCGGCGGCGGCCACGCGGTCGCCTACTCCGGCGCCGACCTCGGCTTCGCCCTGGACGCGTTCGCCGGCCGGATCCGCGCCGTACTGCACCTCGAACTGGACCGGCACCGCATCACCGAACCCGCGCTGACCGTCTCGCCGGGACGGGCGATCGTGTCCCGCGCCGGGCTCACCCTGTACCGCATCATGTCGGTGATCCGCGGCCAGGACGGCCGCCGCGTCGTCGCCGTCGACGGCGGCATGACCGACTGCCCCACCGCGGCCCTGTGCGGCTGCGCCCACACCGCCGCGCTCATCGGCCGATCCAGCCTCGCCGACCCGGAACCGGCAACCGTCGTCGGCCGGCACAACGACGCCGACGACGTGGTCGTGCCCACACTGCTGCTGCCGGCCGACGTACACCCCGGAGACCTCCTCGCAGTCGCCGGCACCGGCGCCTACCACCACTGCCGGGCCTCCAACTACCATCAGGTCGCCCGGCCGCCGCTGCTCGCCGTCGCCGACGGGCAGACCCGCACGCTGGTGCGCCGCGAGTCGCTCACCGACCTGCTGTCCCGCGACGCCGACCATCCGCGGGCGGGGTGAGCCGTGCTCGGTGTGGCGCTGCTCCTGCTGACGGCCACCTGGCTGGCGGCGCGGTGCTGCCGCTTCTTCGTGCCCTGCCTGCCGCAGGTCCGGCTGGACGAGACGGCTTCCAGCCACGTCGATGCGGCGGCCCACGGCGACCGGCTGCGGCTCGCTGCCCGCCCGCCGGGGTCCGGCGAACCCGTGGACCGGTCCTCGTTGCTGCTGGAGGTCGCCGCCCCCGGCGACGCACGGCACGCCGCCGCGCTGACCGTCACCGGCCTGTGCCGGGACGGCCGGCCGGTGCTGCGGACGGAGGCCTGGGACGTCCCGGACGCCATCGCGGCGGTCCTGCTGCACCTGCGGGACCGGACCGGCCTGCGCCCGGACGTGCACTTCCACCGGCCGCAACGGCACCCGGCGGCGCAGTGGCTGCGGTTCCTGCTGCTGGGCACCGGCGCGGTCGTCCCGCTCACCCGCCAGCTGCTGCACGAGACCGAACCGGACCCGGCCCGCCGCCCGACCGTCCACATCGGATGAGCGCGGGCGTACGCCCCGAAGGTCGGTCTGACACGAGCCGATTGCCGCGGCAGTGCGGCGGTTCGCTCGATTGCCCGCCGATCGGGCGGTCCATACGATGCCGCTGCCGACGCACTCGCGCCGACGCGACCGGACCCGTCTGGACCAGGAGTGGTGATCGAGTTGCGGCTGGGCATCGACTTCGGCACATCGAGCACGGTGGCGGTCCTCGACACCGGTGACGGGCAGACCCGGCCGCTGCTCTTCGACGGCACACCGGTGCTGCCCTCCGCGGTCTGCCGGGACGACTCCGGGGCGCTGCTCGTGGGCCGCGACGCGCAGCACGTGGGGCGCGGATCGCCGGCGTCGTTCGAGCCCAACCCGAAGAAGCGGATCGACGACGGCGAGGTGCTGCTCGGCGGCGCCGAGGTCGCCGTGCCCGATCTCATCGCCGCCGTGCTCCGCCGCGTGGACGAGGAGGCACAGCGCACCGCGGGCCGCCCGGCCACCGCGACGGTCCTGACGTATCCGGCCGGGTGGGGCGGCCGGCGCCGCGACGTGCTCCTGGCGGCGGCCCGCTCGGCCGGGCTCACCGCCGTGACGCTGGTGCCGGAGCCGGTGGCGGCGGCGACCTACTTCGTCACCGTCCTCGGCAACGAGGTGCCACCCGGCGGCTGCGTGGCCGTGTACGACTTCGGCGCCGGCACGTTCGACGCCTCCGTGGTCCGCGGCACGGGCGGCGGGTTCGAGGTCCTGGCCGCGGAGGGCATCCTCGACGCGGGCGGTCTGGACGTCGACGCGGCCGTGTTCGCCTACCTGGGCGCCGTCCACGGCGGCACCGACGCCGCCACGTGGAGGCGGTTGAGCAGCCCGGCCACCGACGCCGACCGCCGCGCCGCCCGGACCATGTGGGACGAGGCCCGCGCCGGCAAGGAGATGCTGTCGCGGGCGGCGAAGACCTCGTTCTTCATCCCGCTGCTGGAGACCGACACGACGCTCGGCCGGGAGCAACTCGAGACGCTGGCCCGGCCGCTGCTGGACCGCACGGTCGCGGCGACCCGCATCGCGCTGCGCGAGGCCGGCGTGCGCCCGGCCGACCTCGCCGGGGTGTTCCTGGTCGGCGGTTCGAGCCGGATGCCGCTGTGCGCGACGCTGCTGCACCAGGCGTTCGGCATCGCCCCGGTCGTCATCGAGCAGCCGGAGCTGGTGGTGGCCAGCGGCAGCCTGCGCGCCGGCACCGCGACTGCGGCGCCACGTCCCGAACGGGTCACCACCCCGCCGCGCCGGGCCGAACCGGTGACGACGCCCCCACCGCGCCCCGAACCGGTCACCACCCCGGCGCGCCGGCCCGAGCCGGTGACGACGCCCTCCCTGCGCCCCGGACCGGTGCCGACCCCGGCGGCCCGGCCTGAGCCGGTCCTCGCCGCAACACCTGCGGCGCAGCAGGTGCATCACCCTGTCTCGCCGGCACCGGCCGCCGCGCCACTCGTCGCGCAGGTCGCGCCCGACGTCGGCGTCACCTTCCGCAACGCCACCGGGCGGCTCCCGCTGGCCACGCGGACCTGGAGCCTCGCCGCGATCCCGATCGGCCTGCTGCTCTACGGGATCGGCGTCCTCATCACCCAGACCACGAAGTCGGAGATCGGGGGCGCCGTGATCGGCGTACCCGGCGCCGCGTTGGTCCCGGTCGGCCTCATCGGCTACATCGTGCAGCTGACCGCCCGCTCGCTCCGCATCGACAGTCAGGGGATCACCTATCGCCGGGCGCATCGCCTGAGCGGGTGTCCCTGGAACCAGGTCAGCGCCGTCGCCGTCGAGCAGCGCACGGACACCGGGCCCACCGTCGTCGGGCGCCTGGTGCCGGACTCACCGCTCCGCTTCGACCCGAACTTCACGCCGCAGGTCGGCGAGGACGGTTCGTTCAACCTCGCGCCGCTCGCCGGGCTGGGCACGTCGGCCGACGCCGTCACGGCCGCCCTGGCCCATCACCGCGGGCCCGGCGTCCGCTGACAGCACCCCGGCCGGCGGCGATCTGGCCGTCGCCGGCCGGGGTCTGGTGCGGGGTTACGAGGCGGACACCTGCTCCTGCTGGTTGGCGTTGTTGGCGGCGCGGGTGGAGGCGTCGCGCAGGGCGCCCGGATCGTGCTGCTGGCGGCGCGCCTTGCCGGCGGCAGCCTCGTCGCCGGTGTAGATGCGGGCCGGTCGTGATCCATTACCACTTTTCGGCGCGCGATCACGCTGCGTGGTTCGGGACACCGCGGAACGCATCGACGCACTATGGTGTTGTCATGCTTCGGGCGGCTGTTGCGGCGCGTCTCTTGCAAGTCCATCCACAGACACCGCGCAGGCGGGGAAACGCCAGGTGGCGCTCCGCCGTATGGCGCCCGTCCGCGGCGCGGACCGGGCCCGCAACCCGGCAAAACGGGGCACCTTAAAGGTGCGGATCGTCGTCGCGCAACCCTCGTCCGGCCTGAATCGAGCGACCTTCGCGTGATAGACAGCGGGCAATTCGAAGGCGACCGTTACATCAACGTTCCCCGATATCTGTGAAGGCGCCGTCACCGTGGAGATACGTGATCGTTCCCCGGTAGCGGGTCTGCCGGGGAAGGCGCAGATCGACTTCCGGGTGCTCGGGCCCTTGGAGGTCACCGGCCGCGACGGGCCCGTGCGCGTGCCGCCGGGGCGGCAGGAGGTGGTGCTCGCCGCGCTGCTCATGGAGATCAACCGGGTGGTCGGCAGCGATCACCTGGTGGACCTGATCTGGAACGAGGACCCGCCGGACACAGCACGGACCCAGATCCAGATCTGCGTGTCGCGGCTGCGCAGGAACTTCGCCGACGCGGGCATCCAGGCATCGATCGCGACCAGGCCGCCCGGCTACCTGATGCGGGCCACCGACGACACCATCGACCTGCACATCTTCAACCGGCTCGTGGCCGAGGCGCGGGCGCTCGCCGGCACCGGCGCGAAGGCCGAGGCGGCGGAGCGGCTGCGGTCCGCGGTCGCGCTGTGGCGGGGCCCGTTTCTCACCGGGATCCCCAGCGACGCGCTGCGGGCCAAGGCGCTGCGCATCGACGAGGACCGGCTCAACGCCGTCGAGACCTACCTTGACCTGGAGCTCGACCTCGGCCGGCACCACCAGCTGGTGGGTGAGATCGGCCGGCTCGTCCACGAGCATCCACTGCGGGAGCGGCTGCGCGGGCAGCTCATGCTGGCGCTGTACCGCTCCGGCCGCCAGGCCGAGGCCCTCGACGTGTACCGCACCGGCCGGGATCTGCTCATCGAGGAGCTGGGCCTGACCCCGGGCGACTACCTGCGCAACCTGGAGGCGGCGATCCTGGCCGGGACCGGCGCGCTGCACGACGTCGCCGAGCGCGAGACGGTCGAGCTGTTCGCGACGGCCGGCGCGAACGCGGTCCGGGTGGAGCAGCCGCACCAGCTGCCGGCGGACACCGCCGACTTCGTGGGCCGCGACGACCTCATCGACGCCGCGGAGGAGGCGCTCACCGGCGCGCACGCGCGACGGGCCATGGGCGTCGTGGTGATCGTCGGGATGCCCGGCGTCGGCAAGACCACCCTCGCCACGCATGTCGCGCACCGCCTCGGACGGGAGCACTTCCCGACCGGTCAGCTGTACTGCGACCTGGGCGGCACCCGGGCCGTGCCGGTGGAGGCGGTCGAGGTGCTCGGCCGGTTCCTGCGCGCGCTGGGCATCCCCGGCCCGATGATCCCCGACGACCTGGACGAGCGCGCCGAGATGTACCGCAACCTGCTGGCGCAGCGGCGCGTCCTGGTGGTCCTCGACGACGCCGCGTCGGAGCACCAGATCATGCCGCTGCTGCCCGGCAGCGAGAGCTGCGCGGTGCTGGTCACCAGCCGGGTGCGGCTGACCGGGCTGCCCGGCGCGCATCAGCTGGAGCTGGACATCCTCGACACCGCGCAGGCGCTGCAGCTGCTCGGGCGGGTGATCGGCGAGGCCCGGGTCGCCAAGGAGTCGCAGGCCGCGGTCGCGCTGGTGCGCACCGTCGGCGGCCTGCCGCTGGCGTTACGGATCATCGCGGCCCGGCTGGCCGCGCGCCCCCACTGGTCGCTGGCGTCGATGGTGCAGCGGCTGGCGAACGAACGGCACCGCCTCGACGAGCTCGCGCACGGCGAGATGACGATCCGGGCCAGCCTGTCGCTGACCCACGACGGACTCGCCCGCCCCGTGCGGCAGCTCCTGCGGCTGCTCAGCCTCGCGGAGGGCCCGACCATGCCGGGCTGGCTGGCCGGCGCGGCCCTCGACGACCGCCGGCCGTTCCCCTCCGACCTGCTCGAGCCGCTGGTCGACGTGCAGATGCTCGAGGTCGTCGCGGTCGAGCCCACCGGCGAGTTCCGCTACCGGTTCCACGAGATCATCCGCGTGTTCGCCCGGGAACAGTTGGAGGCGCTCGACGACGAGGCGGTGCGGTCGGCCTCGCAGACGCGGATGATCGGCGGCTGGCTCGCGATCGCCGAGCAGGCGCACCGCAAGATCTACGGTGGCGACTTCACGATATTGCACGGTTCGGCGCCGCGATGGCAGCCGCCGCCCACGTACGTGGAGCAGGTCCTCGCAGATCCACTGGAATGGATGGACAGCGAGCACGTCAACCTGTGCACCGCCGTCGAGCAGGCCGCCGCCGCGCACCTGCACGAGCTGTGCTGGGACCTGGCCGCGACCCTGGTGACCCTGTTCGAGGCGCGCGGCTATCTCGACCAGTGGGAGAAGAGCCACCGGCAGGCGCTCGTGGCGACCGGCCGGGCCGGCAACACCCGGGGCACCGCGGTGCTGCTCGGCTCGCTGGGCACCCTGCACATCAGCCGCGGCCAGCCGGACCAGGCCCGCGCCTCGCTGCAACGCGCGGTGACGCTGTTCCGGCAGCTCGACGACCGGCACGGCCTGGCCATGTGCCAGCGGGATCTGGGGCTGCTCGACCGCCAGCGCGGCGCCGACGACGACGCGCTGGACGGTTACCAGTCGGCGTTGCGGGACTTCGACCGGGTCGGTGACATCGTGGGCCGGGCCTCCGTGCTGACCCAGCGGGCGCACATCCGGATGCGCCGCGGCGACAGTGCGATCGCCCATGCGGAGCTGGAAGAGGCCCTGGAGATCTACCGTTCGGCGGGGTACGTCGGCGGTCAGGCGCAGGCACTGCGGCGCATGGCGCAGGTCCTGGCGCAGCGCGGGGAGAGCGCGCAGGCGGAGCAGATCCTGGCCGAGGTGCTGGCGATGGTCCGCCGCAGCGGCGACGTGATCGGTGAGGGGCACCTGCTGCGCAACCTCGGTGAGGTCAACGCCGAGATGGGGCGCTTCACGCAGGCCCGGGAGATGTTCACCCGGGGTCTCTCGGTCCGCGAGCAGGTCCTGGACCACGGTGGTGCGGCGCTGATCCGGGTCGACCTCGCCCGGCTGATGGACCGGATCGGGGAGCCCGCCGCGGCCGCGGAGCTCCTGGAACGCGCGATCGTCACATTCCAGGACCGCAACATGGACGTCGAACACGGCAGGGCCATGCGGCTGCTGGCCACGGTCACCGGCCGGCGCTGACCAGCGGGATCAGTCCCACGGGTTGTTGTTGGTACCAGGGCTGGTCGGGCTGACGGTCGGCTGGACGACCGGCGTCGAGGTGCCGGTGCCGGCATCGGCCTGGGCGACGTCGACGCCGATCACCAGCGCCGCGGTGGCGGCGACGGCAGCGGCGATCCTGGTGACCTTCAGAGCGCGCATGGCGGGCTTCCTTCGTTCGTTCCGGCAAGTGGCGCAAACGTATGGAGGGCGCCAAACCCGCGGCTATCACGGCCGTTATCGCGCCGCTATCGGCGCCCCTATCACGGCCGGTTGGCGCCGTGATGCCGCGCGGATAGCGCCGGCGGGCAGAACTGAAGGCGCGCCACTCGCGCAGCGAGCATCACGCTGCCTCGTTCAGGGGGGATCGCATGGGCAGGCCGGAACGACCGTTGGACAGTGTGGACGACCCGATCGGTGAGTTCGCCTCCGATCTACGCGAATTACGCCAGCGGGCCGGCAACCCGGGGTATCGCAAGCTCGCCCGCCTGGCGCTGTTCGCGCCGTCCGTGCTCTCCAGCGCCGCCAGCGGCCACCGGCTGCCGTCGCTGCCGGTGACCCTGGCGTTCGTGGCCGCGTGCGGAGGTGAGCCCGAGGCCTGGCAGCGGCGGTGGCACGAGCTCGCGGCGTCGCAGGGTGTGACGCCGGCGCAGGAGGGCCGGCGGCGCCCGCGCAGGACGTGCCGGTGCCGTCCACAGTGGAGCGTGCGGCCCCGGCGAAGGCCGCCGGCGTGACGCTGGCCCGGCCGGCCCAGCTGCCGATGGGTCCGAGCACCTTCGTGGGCCGCGACGACGCCCTTGCCGGTGCGGCGCGGGTGATCGCCCGGGCCGACGCGGCCGCCGCCGCCGTGATCGTCAGCGGGCCGATCGGGGTCGGGAAGACCACGTTCGCGCTGCGGCTCGCCGACGACCTGTCCGCCGCGTTCCCCGACGGGCAGCTCTACGCCGACCTGGGCGGCACCGCCGCCGGCGCGCCCTCGGCGGTCACCGTCGTGCGCGGGTTCCTGCACGCGCTGGGTGTGGCGCCGGCGCTGGTCCCCGACGACCCGGCGCAGCGGATCGGCCTGTTCCGGTCGCTGCTGGCGCAGCGGCGGGTGTTCGTGCTGCTGGAGAACGCCGCCGACGAGCGGCAGGTCCGGCCGCTGCTGGGCCGGTCCACGTCGAGCCAGATCGTGGTGACCAGCCGCGCCCGCCTGCTCGGGCTGGACGGTGTCCACCGCATCGACCTGGACACCTTCACCCGGCACGAGTCGCTCACCCTGATCGGCCGGCTCGCCGGCGTCGAGCGGATCCGGGCCGAGCGCGAGGCCGCCGACACGCTCGCCGACCTGTGCGGCAACCTGCCGCTGGCGATCAACATCGTCGGCCGCAGGATCGCCGCCCGGCCGGAGTGGCGGGTCGCGGACCTGTCCGGGTTGCTCGCCGACGCCGAGCGGCTCATGACCAGCCTCAGTGTCGGCGACATCCGGGTCCGGGACTGCTTCGCCGCCGCCTATCAGCGGCTCACCCCAGCGGCCCGGCACGCCCTGCACCAGGTCGCGCACACGGGCGCCGGCATGGCGACGGCGACCGCCGCCGGACTTGCCGCCGCCATGGGCGTCGCGCCCGACGTGGCCGACGAGCTGCTGGAGTCCCTTGTGGACAGCGGGCTGCTCACCCGGGCGGACCGCGCCGGCCGCTACGGCGTGTCGACCCTGGTCCGTGCCTTCACGGCCAGCACGCCACACGCCGTGCGGGCGCCCGAGACGGTCCAGCCCCGGCCGGACCTCACGGCGGCCAGGCGGATGCTGGTGCGGGCCAACGCGGGCAGGACACACACCGCCCGCCGGGACGTGGTGGCGTGAGACCGGTGCCGCCGGCCGTGGCCGGCGGCACCCGCTCAGACGGTGACCTCGCCGGCGACCGACGTGGACATGATCTCCGCGACCGACTCGGGATCCTTCGTGCGGCCCAACGCCCACATGCACTTCACGATGGCCGTCTCCGGGATCATCCCGGGCAGGTACAGGCCGCCCGCCTCGCGCAGCGCGACGAACGAGTCGTAGATGTTGGCGCCCTTCGTCGCCGGCGCGGAGGCGGTGAGGAACACGTTCACCCCGTCGGCGCGGCACTTCCTGATGAAGTCCGACAGGGCGACGTTCGGGCCGGTCACCGCCGCGTACAGCTCGATCACCACCGCCCGGGACCCGCCGGCCCGCAGCGCGTGGTGCATCGCGTCGAAGTCGAGCCCCGGGTACAGCCGGAAGGACAGCACGCCGTGGTCGGGGTCGCACAGCGACCCGCCCGGGACGCCCGCGGACGGGCTGCCGGGCCGCCAGCGGTCGATCCAGGTGAGCGACCCGCCGGAGACGCTGGCCACCGGCCGCCGGTTGACCGAGCGGAACGACTGCCCGGACGTGCGGACCTTGCGCACCTGGGTCCCCAGATGGACCAGGCCGGGCAGGTCCGCGCCGCCGGCGAAGACGACGTACGCGCCGCGCGGCAGCTCCAGCACCGCGAGCAGCGCGTCGTGGATGTTCTTGCGCGCGTCGGAGTGCTCCTGGTCCGGCGGCAGGTTCGAGCCGGTGATGACCACCGTGACGTCGAGGTCGGACAGCATGAACGACAGCGCCGCGGCGGTGAAGCACATCGTGTCGGTGCCGTGCAGGATGACGACCCGGCGCAGCCCCGCGTCGACGTGCGCGCGCACCGCCGCGGCGATGCTGCGCCAGTCGTCGGGGCGCATGTCCTCCGAGGCCAGCGCGAGCGGCGACACCGTGGCGAACTCGATGATCCGCCCGTCGGGCACCGCCGAGCGGACCAGCCCTAGGCCGGCCGGCTCGTCCTCGTCCGGCGCGACGGTGGCCAGGCTGACCACCGTCTCGTCGACGCGGGTGGTGAGCCGCGAGCCCACCGTGCCGCCGGTCAGGATCAGGCCCACCCGCTCCACCCGGGTCGCCGGGGGCGCGAGGGTGGTCATTCGACGACCTCCACGATGACGGAGAACCCGCTGTCGGCGTGCTCGCCGTAGCGTTCCCAGCGTTCGTTGAGCTGGATCCGCCCGTCGGGCAGGAACTCGGGCGTGTTGACGCTGCGGCCGGAGATGACCGCGCCGTCGGCCATGACCATGGTGTACGCGAAGTCGACGGTGCCGTCGTCGCCGCAGAGGCCGGTCAGCGAGCCGCGGCGGATCTCGCCACCGCCGAACTCCGCCCAGACCAGGTCGCCGCGCTGGCGGTACACCGCGGAGGATGCCGGCTGCTCCGGGTCGGCGTGCACCGCGCGGAACGTCCGGCCGTCATAGTTGATCATGAGTGGGGCTCCTTCACGGTCGTGGGAAACCACAGGTCGTCCTCGGTCAGTTCGCGGATGTCGTACTTGCCGAGCGCGCTGAGCAGCAGCCGCAGCTCCAGCTCCAGGCAGCGCACCAGGCGCACCAGCCCGTCGGCGGCGTCCTCATCGACGGCGATCAGGGCGGCCCGCCCGAGCCCGACCGCCGAGGCGCCCATCGCCAGGCACTTCAGCGCCCGGCTGCCCTCCCAGACCCGGCCGGAGACCAGCAGGGAGGCGTCGTGCTTGCCGACCCGGCGCAGGCACTCGGCGAGCGGCAGGCCGACCTGGTCCAGGAACACCGACGGCGCCCAGCCGGTGCCGCCCTCGGCGCCGTCGACGGTGACCGCGTCCGCCCCGGCGGTCCAGGCCACCTCGGCGGCGCGCCCGACGTCGCGGCCCGGGTGCAGCTTCACCCACACCCGGGCGCGCGGGTAGTTGTTGCGCATCAGGTGCACCTGCTGGCGCAGGATCTCCTCGGTGAACGTGCCGGGGCTGCTGCACCGCAGGAGCATGCCGGTGTCGCGGCCGAACGCCTCGTCCATCGCGTACTGCTCCGACACGGCCGCGGCCGCCCCGCGCGACAGCACCGTCATCCCGCCGAGCCCGGGCTTGGCGCCCTGCCCGACCTTCAGCTCGAACGCCAGGCGGCCGCTGTTGAGCAGCCGGGTCGCGAAGGGATCGCTGTACACCAGGTTCCACACCTCGGCGTCGGCGTCCTCGGTGCTCTGCTGCACCACCACCCCGCCGAGCCCGTCGGGCACCGCCTCCGCGTAGGCCCGGATCCGGCCCAGCAGGCCGTGATCCGGCGACGGTTCGCCGGCGTCGCGGCCGTAGCCGTGCATCGGCACCACGTTCTCGCCGATGACCATCGGGATGCCGAGCCGGCCGGCCTGTGCGCTCGCGGCGACCCCGAGGCCGCCGCCGGCGACCTGGGTGGAGCCGAACGCGCACAGGAACACCGGCAGCGGTGCGGCGAACCCGCCGATCTCGCAGCCGAGGGCGGCGTCGGCGGGCAGCGGTTCGCGGCCGAGGTCGAACATCCGCTCCAGCCGCCGCGGCATGAACACCGGTGGTACGACCCGCGCCAGGTCGAGCTCGTCGGCGTCCACCGTGGACCGTGGCGTGGCGCCGAACAGCGCGTGGCCGTAGTCGGCCAGGTCGGGGAACACGGCGGCGGTGGCGTCGCGCGCGCGGGCTCGGATCGCCTGCTCGGGCATCTGCGGCGCCTTGAGTACACTCACGCCGCCACCTCCGCTACGCTCCGGCGTCGCCCTGAGCCCAACCTGCAATACCGATTCGCGGCTCCTCCGCTTCGCTCCGGCCCGCTCATGGCGACACGATCCCGGGCAGCTTGGGATAGGCGTTGGCCTGCCACGCGGCGCTCAGGCCGGCCAGGTAGCGGGTGACGCGCTCCAGGCCGAGGCCGAAGCCGGCGCTGGGCAGCAGACCCTCCCGGGCGAGGTCCAGGTACCAGGTGTACTTGGCCGGGTTCTCCCCCGTCTCGCGCATGCGCTCGATGAGGCGCCGGTACTCGTACTCGCGCTCGCCGCCGCTGCACAGCTCGCCGAACCCGTCCGGGGCGATGAGGTCGAAGTTGCGCAGCACGCCCGGCTCGACGCGGGACTCGCCGTCGGTGAACCCGCGGGAGCCCTTCGGGTAGTCGACGATGAAGAACGGCCGGTCGGTCTGCTCGGAGATCAGCCGCTCGCCCTCCCAGTCGATCTCGGCGTCGGTGCTCTGCAGGTGCGCCAGCCGGCGCAGGTGCGCGACGGCGGCCGGGTGGCCGATCCGTTCGAAGTCCTCGCGCAGCAACGCCTCGAACACGTCGGGATCCCGCCCGAGCGCGGCCAGGTCTGCCTTGCTCTCGCGCAGCGTGTAGGTCACGATGTGCCGCAGCAGGCCCTGCACCACCTCGAGGATGTCCTCGCGGGTGGCGTTGGCGACCTCGACGTCGATCTGGGTGAACTCGACCAGGTGCCGGCCGGTGTCCGCGGTCTCCAGGGGCTCCAGCCGGACGTTCGGCGCGACGTAGAAGATCTTGTCGAAGGCGAGCAGCGACGCCTGCTTGTACAGGATGACGCTGGTCATGAGCTTGTACCGGTGCCCGTAGAAGTCCACGTCGATCTGCTTGGCGCCGCGCACGCCGGGATCGGTCACCGGGCCGATGATCGGCGGCATCATCTCCATGAAGCCCAGCGTGCTGAGGTATTCGCGGCTGCCGGCGAGGATGGCGTTCTGGATGCGCAGCGCCGCCTGGGTCACCGGTGAGGTCAGGTGGGCGCGCGTGCCGGGCGGGCGTTGGCCGGCCGTGATGCTGCTGTCCAGCGGCGTGGTTGTCATGCGGCTCTCCCAAGTTCGCGTCGGGGTGATGTACGGGCGGTGCGTGTCGAACCGGTCGTCGTAGGTGCGCTGCACGTACTGCAGGGCGTCGAGCAGATCGGCGGACGTCATCGGTTCGGTGGCCGGCACGGTGACGAGGTCGCCGAGCGGCATCGCGCCGATGCGCTGCCACTGCAGGCGGCCGTCGCGGTCCAGGTGGCCGCGGGCGCGGCCGGCGTTGTCCGGGTGCAGGCAGAAGGGCACGTCGAGGTGGCCGCGGGCGAACGCGGCCGTCAACGCCCGGCCGAGGTCGTCGTCGAGCGCGAGCACGTTGTCCACCAGGGCGCGGGCCTGCGCGAAGATGCCGGTGTCCGTGATGCGGGCGCGGGCGTCGACGTCGCTGGCCACGGCCGCGGCGTGCTCCAGCGCGGCGACGTTCTCGGCCACGGTCGGGATGCGGTGCGCCTCGGCGGTGGTCTTGACGATGAGCCGGCTGGCCCCGGTGCGCACGGCCAGCCGCGCGGACTCCGCGATCAGCGCGTGCGCGCCGCCCGCGGTGCGGGGGAACACCCCCATGTAGGTGTAGATGACGACGTGCGTGCGGGCGTCCGGCACGTACCGGCGGATCAGCCGCCGCAACGCCGCGACGGCCTCCTCGTCCTGCCCCGGATGGGTCTGCTGGGCGTAGCTGAAGGAGATGCACCGCACGCCGTGCTGGTGGAAGAACATGCCCTCCAGCACGCTGAGCGCGACCAGCAGCGCCGGCGGGCACAGCTGGCCCATCATGCAGCCGCCGAAGGTCTCCAGGTGCGGCTCGCGGCCGTGGTCGCGGGCCGCGGCCAGCATCTCGCAGGCCCGCCGCCAGTGCTCCACGGCGGTGCCCAGCGGCATGCGGCTGTAGGGCAGGCAGTAGGACACCGGGCCGCCCTCGGTGGCGTGCAGGCCCCGTTCGAGCAGGGTCCGCACGATCCGGCGGGGATCGGCCGAGCCGTGGCGCACCTGCACCGGGAACGCCGGTGTCAGCACGTCGGCCAGCATCCGTCCGGTGGCCGACGCCTCGACGTCGACCAGGGGGTAGCCGTTGAGGTCGGCGCCGGCGGCGAGCGCCCGGGACACCGCGTCGTGGTCGCCGACCCTCGTGTAGCTGTCCAGGGTGATGGTGCCGACGGTGGCCGCCCGCGCGCCCCGGGTCGCGAGCAGCCCCTGCCGCATGCGGACCGGGTCCGCGAAGCCCATCCTCGGCTGGACGACCAGCTCGCCCCGGGCCCGGCAGGCCGCCACCACCTCACCGAAGGACGGCGCCGGCGGCATGGCGACGGCGTCCGCCGCGGGGAACGACAGCATCCCCGGCAGTGCCCCCGGCTGTGCCACGGCGGTCATCGCGCGCCGACCGACGCCGCCGGTCGCCCGGCGAGGGTCCGCACGAACGAGCGAAAGGGGTTCAGCCCACCGGTGTCCTCGAACACGGCGTCGAACCCGGCCGCGAGCAACCGGTTGCCGTTGTGGCCGTCGCCGCCGCCGGCCACGTCGAGCTTCCCGCCGATCACCACCGGCGTCGCCGCCAGTGCGGGGCGGGCCCGCATGGCGGCGATGAGCCGGGCGCCGTCCTGGCAGCCGTGGCCGTTGAGGCTGCCGATCACCACCAGGTCCGGCCGGCGGTCCGTGCATTCCCGCACGATCACCTCGTCCGGCGTGCACCCACCGAGGTTGGTGACCCTGCAGCCGAGCTCCTCGAGCAGCAGCTGCAGGTACACCAGGTTCCAGGTGTGCGCGTCGGAGGACAGACCGGTGACGACCACGTCCAGGCGCGCCCGCGCGACGAGTGTCCCGGCATGTTGGGTCGTCACGGCGCCACTGTCTCCAGCTCCGGCGCGAACAGCTCGGCGACGGGCTCGGCGACCGGCTCCGCGACGGGCTTGGCGACCGGCTCCGCGACGGGCTCGGCGAGCGGGCGGACGTCGATCTCGATCATCGCGGCCGCGGCGTCCGCCAGGCGGAGCGCGTCGGCCGGGGTGTCCCCGGTGACCATCACGTCCCCGACGCGGTCCCACGAGCTGCGCAGCCCGCCGAACCGCTCCCCCGCCTTGACGGTGACGTCGCACAGGAACACGCCCTCGGCCCGGCCCGCCTCCTCGACGCCGCGCACGTCGCGCACGACGCCGGCGCCGATCGACAGGAACCGCACCGCCGCGCCCCGCTGTGCCACGGCCGGCAGCGGGCCGGGGATCGGCTCGCCCTTCATCACCGCGTAGTACGCGCGCACCAGGTCGACCGGGTACGCGCGCTCGATCAGCTCGATGATGCCGTCACCGGCGAACCGGCCGGCGCACTCCACGAGGTTCGGCACGCCGTCGCTGACGATCCATTCGCAGTGCACGATGCCGTCGCGGAAGCCGACCGCGTCGACGATCCGCCGTGTCTGCTCGCCGAGCAGCACCATGAGCTGCGGGGTGGTGTCGGCGGGGACGACGTGGGACGCCTCGGCCGGGATCGGGCCGGGCACCAGGCGGGCCCGGGTGACGTTGACGAACAGGTCCTCGCCGCCCCGCACCAGCATCTCGACGCTGAACTGCTCCCCCACCACGCATTCCTCCGCGAGCATCCGCAGTTCCATCGGCCGGTCCGGCACGAAGACGCCCTCGTCCTGCACGACGCAGGCCCCCCAGGCCTCCGGCACCTCGGCCGGGTCGTGGATCAGCCACGCGCCGACCGACGCCTGCCGGTTGGCGGGCTTGAGCACGATCGGGCCGCCGACCGACCGCATGAACGCGAGCACCTCGTGCGGGCCCTCGACCCGGACGCTGCGCGGGTTGGTGACCCCCGCGGCGCGGCTGACGTTGCGTAGCAACGCCTTGTCCCGCAGCAGCGACGCCGCGGCGAAGCCCGCGCCGGGCAGGCCGTAGCGCTCGGAGAGCCGGGCCGCGAACGGCGTCGCGTACTCCGTGAGCGGGATGACCGCGGCCGGGTCCAGGTCGCGGTGCGCGTGGTAGAACTCGTCGGCCTTGCCGGGCAGGTGGAACTCCCACTCGACGAGGTCCCGGACGGTCGGGCACCCGGCGACCTTGGCCCGGACGTCCCGCTTGCGCACGACGTCGGGCTCCTCCACGAAGATCACCGACCGGTCGGGCTGGATGTCGGGCAGGGTGGGCAGCGCGGCGCCCACGAAGCCCACGAGAATGACGGGTCTCACGACGCCTCCTCGACGTAGTACCAGTTCTCCGGGGTGATCAGGCCGTACGGGTTGACCGGCGTGAAACCGCGCAGGTTCGAGGCGACCTCGAACAGCCGGCGCGGGAAGTTCGGGGTGAAGATGACCGGCACCTGTTCGCTGATGTAGTCCTGGTAGGCGTAGAGCGCCTGCGGGTCGTCGGTGGTGACGGTCGCGGCGATGAGCTCGTCGGCCCGCTCGTCGCGGTAGTTGCTGAAGTTGCAGGCCGCGCCGCTCTGGAACAGGTTCTCGCCGGTCGGGTGGTTGTAGACCCAGCCGCCGTTCCAGCAGGACAGCTCCCACAACCGCGGGTTCTGCGGCGTCGGCGCGCCCGGGCCGTCCTGCGCGACGAGGACCGACGCGTAGATCTCCGACAGCCGCAGCTCGATGCCGGCCTTCCCGGCGTCGGCGCGGAACTGCTCCATCAGGCGGGTCAGCGCCGGCCGGCCCTCGATGTACCGCAACGACAGGCTCAGCTCGGTGCCGGCCGGGATGCCCTCGCCGGCCTCGCCGGGGCCGGTGCCGGGGCGCACGCACACGGCCGGCGAGACACTGGTGTCCCAGCCGTTCGCGGTGAGCAGCTCACGCGCCCGGTCCGGGTCGAACGGCCAGACCACGCCGCCGTTGCGCAGCCGCGGCGAGATCAGGTCGCTGTCCGGCAGGCTCGGCACGGGGCCGTCCTGGCGCCAGCCGTAGCCCTGGTAGATCTCCCGCGCGCCGTAGTCCTGGTCGACGCAGCTCTGCAGCGCCTGCCGGATGTACGGCTGGTGGATGAGCTTGCCGGCAATCGTGGGGTTGTAGAAGTTCAACGCCATGAAGTGCAGGCTGAACAGCACCTGCGGGACCAGCTCGTAGCGCTCGCCCAGGGGGTTGGGCCCGCCCTTGGTCGGGTCGCCGCTGGGCTGGACGCCCAGCCCCATCGGCAGGTAGCCGATCTGGATGGAGTCGCCCTGCAGCAGCTCGTACTCCTCCTCGTCGGTCTCGATCGGCACCTGCCGGAACTCCGCGAGCCGCGCCGGGTTCGGGCCGCTGTAGTGCTCGTTCGGCACGAACGTGACCGCGCCCCGCTCGGTGAACGTGCGCAGCCGCCAGGGGCCGTTGACGACGCTCCAGATCGGGCTGTCCGGCCACAGGACGCGGTGGGCGTTGCTCTCGGCGGTCGGGCTGCCGTTCTGCTCCATCAGGTAGTCGAAGACCGCCTCGACCTGGTCGATGTCGTGGCTGGCGTCGGCGGGGCCGTCCGCGGTGCGGTCCCACGCCTTCGGCATCGGCGTGATCATCGTCAGCTGGTTCATCAGGACCCAGTACTGCGAGTACACCTGGTCGAAGGTGAAGCTCACCGTGTCCTCGGCGACCTTCGTGTAGGAGACCAGGTTGTCCGGGAAGAACCCCTCGACGTAGGCGCCGAACTTCGGGCCCTTGCGGGCGAGCATGTTCATCCAGAAGATCACGTTGTCGGCGCACACGGTCTCGCCGTTGGACCACTTCCAGGGCTTGATCCGGATGCTGACGGTGCGCCCGTCCTCATCCCAGACGGGCTCGTCGGCGAGGCTCAGATCGAAGTCGATCTCCAGTCCGCCGTCCCTGCCGATCCAGTACAGCGGGCGGTACATGAGCATCTGGAACTCGTAGGTGCTGCGCATGCCGTACCGCTCGGGCGGGGTGAACGGGAAGATCACCGCCGGCGGGAATCCGGGAAGGCAGGCCCACGTGGCGACCCCACCCTCGACCGCGGTTGTCAACTGCTCGTCCATCATGACCTCTCTCGTGGATGCGGTGCCCGGCCCTGTCCGGGCCGGGCACCGGTCCGGCATCAGACCGCGACGACCACAGGTTCGGTGGGCTTGGTGGGCTTGGTGGGCTCGGTGGGCTCGGTGGGTTCCGGGGTGCGCTCGACGACCGACAGCGGCTTGCGCAGGCTCAGGTAGGTGCCGACGGCGATGACGTCGACGAGCACGACCAGGCCCCAGAACGCCCAGGGCACGGAGATCGCGTCCGCCACCGCGGACAGCACCACCGTGGCGGCCACCCCGAGTGCGAGCCCGAACGCCTGTGCGCCGCCGAAGATGCGACCGACCCGCTCCACGGGGCTGGCCTGCATCAGCAGGGTGCGGGCGGCGATGCGCCCGTTGGCGAAGCAGAACGCCGCGACCGGGATGACCGACATCAGCACGATGTAGTGCAGCGGCTCGAAGATGACCATCGTCATGCACCCGAGCTGGCCGAGCACCGCGAGGTGCAACCCCTTGATACGGGCACTGATCCAGGGGTAGCAGGCGGCGCCGATGATGAACCCGACGCCCGCCAGGGCGTCGACCACCCCGATCACCCAGGGGCTCACCTTCCAGTGCTGCAGGACGATGGTGGTGAGGATGACGTTGCTGACCATCAGGTTGGCGTTGCCGGCGGTGTACAGCAGCGCCAGCCGCTTGATCGGCTGCCGCAGCGCCGGCGCCAGTGCTCCGGTGGTCGCCGCGGCGTCCTCGGCGGTCGTGTCTGACGCCGGTGCGCCGCTCGGTTTGGCGCCGACGAACCAGGTGAGGATCGCCGAGGCGACGAAGGTGAACGCGTTGAACACCAGCAGCGGTGTCGCGCCGAACCCGACGATCAGGAACCCGGCCGAGGACGACGCCAGCAGCATGCCGGAGTTCGTGCCCATCTCGTAGCGGCTGTTGAACCGGCCGAGCCGCCCGTCCAGCACGCGCTCCTTGACGAGCGCGTTGCTGGCCGGCATGAACAGCGCCGCGGTGACGGCGAGCAGGAAGTTCGCCAGGTAGGAGCCGAGACTGACCGGCCCGCCGAACCACAGCCACAGCGGCAGCGCGAACGCGGTCACCGCGCTGACCAGGTCGGCCAGGACGCACAGCAGGCGGCGGTCCATCCGGTCCACCAGCCGGCCGAACATGACCGACAGGACGACCTGCGGGATCGACACGGCGATGAACAGCCAGCCGACCGACAGGGTGGTGTTGTCGGCCCGGAACACCATGATGGCGGCCGCGGTGATCTGGAACGCGTTGCCGGCGGTGGTGATGAATCCAGCGGCGACGAGTTGCCGTTCGGTCAGTTTCGACCGCCGGTCGACGCCGGGAGTGGTGGACGGTGTCGTGTCGATAGCCATGTTCTGCCTCAAACGATGCTGGTCGGGACGGCGTGGTCGGCGTTCGCGGTGCGCAGGCTCAGGCCGGGCACGGCGAACGCGGTGGTGTGCGTGACGTCGAACGCGTCGGCGGACAGCCGCGGCTCGAAGTCCCCGTTCTCGGCCACCTGGGCGGCGAGGTCGACGAGGATCGGCGACACGCAGGTGATGAGCGCCCGCGTCTGCAGGAACAGGTCGCCCGCCCGGAACCGCAGCGCGCCGGGCTCCGCGGTCAGGGCCAGCTGCGCGTCGGCGCGCAGCCGTGCGGTGTGCTGCACCACCAGGTCTGCGGCCCGGCTCAGGCTGAAGCTGTCCAGTTCGAAGCAGACCTTGAACCGGGAGATCATCGCCGCGACGCGGGCGTGCGTCCCCGGTGAGACCGGCAGCCGCTCGCCGTCGCCGGCCACCTCGGCCGCCAGCTTGGCGAGGGTCGTGCCGAGCTCGTTCCACGGCTCGACCAGCCGCTCACCGGCGACCTTGTCGAGCACCGCCTGGCTGAAGTTCGTCCGGGCGTGCTCCGGGGCGCTGAGGTTCAGGTAGAACCGGGCGATGTCCCGCGGCACGTCGGCCACCAGGTCCCGGGCCCACACGACGTGGCCCTTGCTGGTGGAGAACTTCTCGTTGTCCAGTTCGTAGAACTCGTTGGTGAGGATGGTGCTGGGCAGGACGTAGCGGCCCTCGTGCGCCATCAGCTCGGCGATGTGCACCAGCGCCCAGATGAACAGGTTGTCGAAGCCGACGAAGAACACGAGCTCCGCGTCGTGCTCGGCGAGCCAGGCGTCGTCGGTGCTCGGCGGCCGGTGGCCCTGCTGCAACCGGCCGTAGTGGTTGCAGTACATCGAGGCCGGCATGCCCTCGGTCCACGCGTTGATGGTCTGCCCCGGCGTCTCCGGGAACGGCGCGGGCAGGCCCCACGCGACCGGGTACGTGATCGGGTGGTCCGGCAGCGGCTTGGACAGCAGCTCGCGCATCAGCTGCACCAGGTGCGGCCGCCACGTGGACGCCTTCTCCTCGTGGAACGCGATGAGCCGCTCCCGGTACTCCTCAAGGGGGAAGACCAGGATCTCCGCCTCGCGGTAGGTGACCTCGTCGGTCGGGTCCAGCAGCGACCAGGGGTCGAGCAGCCCGTCGAAGTCGATCCAGTGGCCGCAGGCCTCGCAGATCCCGCCGCGGCTGTCCGCCAGGCAGGTCGGGCAGTCGCCGCCGACCAGCCCCTCCACGAGGTAGGTGCCGGTGCGCTCGCTGTACGGCAGCCGTACCGTGCGCAGGCGGAACTTCCCGAGCGCGTGCAGGCGGTTCACGTAGTCGTACACGGTGGACCGGTAGTCGTCGTCGGTCGGCGCGAAGCCGTCCACGGCGATGCCCATCGCCTCGAACGTGCTCCTGATCTGGGTCCATGACTTCGTGATGAGCTCGGTCGGCGTGGTGCCGAGCCGGGCGGCGGTGGTCGTGACGTAGGTCTGGCTGTCGTCGCCGCCGGAGGCGAACACCACGTCGCGGCCGATCGCGCGCTGGTAGCGCGACCACACGTCGGCCGCCACGTACGGCCCGGCGACGTGCCCCACGTGCAGGTCGCCATTCGTCGTGGGCGGGCCGCCGATCACCAGGACCGGGCGGCCTTTCCCACCGTCGGGTGCCGTCATCGCCGCTCAGGCCTTCGCCGTCAGCTCGGTGTGCTTGTCCAGGAACTTCTCCGACATGTCGGTGTCCCACCACACGCAGTACAGCTGGAAGTCCTCGTCGCTCTCGTTGATGACGCGGTGCGCGGTGTTGGGGCGGAAGTGCACGATGTCCCCGGCCCGGAACGGGCTGCGCTCGCCCTCGGAGTCCAGGACCGCCTCGCCGCTGAGGGCGATGAAGATCTCGTACTCGTGGTGCGCGTGGGTGCCGGTCGCGCCGCCCGGGGCGACCACGCACCAGGAGCCTTCGAACGGTGCGTTCAGCACCGGCCACGGCACCAGCCGCTGCGCGTCCGCGCCGTTCTCGTGGTTCATCTTCTCCCGAACCAGCGGTCGGATCTCCATGTCCGTCTTCCTTTCGTCAGTGGGTCAGCCGGCGGCCACGACGGGTGTCGTGACCGGTGCTGCCGCAAGGTTTTCCAGGTGGTCGCCGGTGAGGATGTCCTGCAGGATGTCGTTCGCCCGGGGCGCCATCACCGACAGCAGCGAGTCCGCGATGCCGTGGGTCTCCTCGTTGACGCCGTGCAGGTAGCACGCCGCCGTGCTGGGCCGGTCGATCACCAGCCGGTAGTCGCGGTTGACGGCGATCTGCGACAGGCCGATGCGTTCGGCCAGGCGCTGCACCGCGCCGGGCATCTGCGGGGAGAACCCGGTGCCGAGCAGCACCAGGTCGGTGCGCAGTTCCTGGGTGGCGCCGGTGCGCCAGTCGGTGAGGCTCAGGACGATCTCGTCGTCCTCGTCGCGCGCCGCCGTGATGTCGTGCATCGTGATCATCTGCAGCCGGGACCGGCCGGTGAAGCGGTCCAGGTACATCTGGCGGTAGAGGTTGTCCATCATGCCGGGCGCGACGCCGGCGTAGTTGGTGTGCCGCATCTCGGCGAGCATCTGGTCCCGTGCCTCGGGCCGGGCGCCGTGGAACTCGTCGACGAACGACGGGAAGAACAGTTCGTTGGTGAACTTGCTGGTCTCGTAGGTGCTCAGGCCGACCGAGCGCATCACCATCGTGGGGCGGCACTCCGGCAGGTCGATCTGCACGGAGTAGAACAGCTCCGCCGCGCTCTGCCCGCCGCCGACCACGACCACCCGGTACGGCAGGTCCTTGCGCAGACCCGCCATCCGCGGCTGGTACTCGGTGCTGTGCACGACCCGCTCCCGCTTGAGGCCGCGCAGGACCTCGGGGATGCGGATGTCCCGGCCGGTGCCGAGGACCAGGTACCGGCTGGTGATCGTCTGCCCGCCGGCGACCGTGGTCGCCCAGCCGGTGAGCGTGCCACCGGTCCAGACCGGGCTGATGTCGACGCACTCCGTGCCGCGTTGCAACTCGACCAGCGCGAGCGAGCGGGCCGTCCACCGCAGGTAGTCGGCGACCTCGGCCCGGTAGGGCGTGAAACTGCTCATGTTCACGAAGTGGTCGAGCCGGCCGGTGCTGTGCAGATAGTTGAGGAACGAGAACCGGCTGCGTGGATTGCGCAGCGTCACCAGGTCCTTCAGGAAGTTCGTGTTGGAAAGCGCGTCCGGAAACAGCATTCCGGGCTGCCAGCTCACCTCCTCGTTGCGTTCGATGATGAGAGAGTCGCGGGCCAGATCCGGTGCGAGTTCTTCCAGGGCCACGGCGAGCGCGAGGTTCGATGGTCCTGCCCCGATCGCCAGTAACTGGACATCACGATCCGCCATAGAGTGCTCCAATCGTCGTCGGGACCGGGCCGGCACCACAGTTCGCTGCCGTTGACTACAGCCCCTGCCGGCGTTGACCGGAACCCCGCCGGGCGCAGAACAATCAACTCCGCATCGACCAACAATCCCGGACATCGCATTCATTGACGCCGCTTCGACGAAGCCGTTAGCTGACAACGGCCGCCGCATTCTTGAAGCGGGCGGACCGATACACACACCTTCTCGATGGAGAGGATTGTTGGCCATGCTTGCCGATGCGGATGTCCGCACGTCGGAAAGAACATTCACCGAGTTCGTGCTCACCGATACCGTGCGGGACGCGATCGGCGAACTGCTGGTGTCCTCGCCGGATCCGGTCGACGACATCGATCGCTCGCTGACCTGGTTGCGGGTCGTGTTCTCGGCGCTGCCGATCGAACTGCTGCAGGGCATCCTGGACTTCGGGCGGCACGTCGACACCGCCGGCGTCGCGCTGGTGCGCAACCTGCCGGTCGACCCGGTGCTGCCGATGACCCCGGTGAACGGCGAGCCCAGCCCGCTGAAGCGCACGTTCGTCGCCGAGGGTGTGCTGCTGGGGCTCAGCCAGCTGCTGGGTGAGCCGGTGGGCGTCACCACCGAGAAGCGCGGCCGGCTGGTGCACGACGTGGTGCCGGTGTCCACCGGCGCGCTGTCGCAGACCAACCAGAGCTCAGCGGCGTTCCTGAACTTCCACAGCGACATCGTGTTCGACGAGTTCGGCCGCTTCGACCTGCCGAACCCGGACTTCCTGGTGCTCAACTGCCTCCGGCAGGACGTGAGCGGGGAGGCCGTGACCTACTACGCCGACGCCCGGGACGTGATCAACGTCCTGGCCACGGACGTGGTGGAGACCCTGCGGACCCCGCTGTTCCGGTTGAACGCGCCCGGCAGCTACGTGCGCGATGTCGCCGGCGGCGCCGCGGTGCTGTCCGACCCGATCCCGATCATCTCCGGCCCGCCGTCGGCGCCCGGGATCGTCGTGTCGGCCAACGGTGTGGCGGGGCTGACCGGCGAGGCGGAGGCCGCGCTCGGCGAGCTGCAGCGGGCGTGCCGCGCGGTGGCGCACCAGGTGCGGCTGGAGAGCGGCACGGCGCTGCTGATCAACAACCGCAAGGGGCTGCACGCGCGGTCGCAGTTCCTCGCCCGGCACGACGGTCACGACCGCTGGCTGCAGCGCACCTACCTGCGCCGCAGCCTGTGGGACATCCGCTACCGCAGCACCGCGGACAGCCGCCGGGTCCACTGATGACCGGGGGTGCGTCATGCGGATCGTGGTAGTCGGCGGTGGTGTCATCGGCCTGCTGAGCGCCGTGGAGATCGTGTCCACGGGGCATCAGGTGGTACTCGTCGACCAGGCCGGCATCCCGTCCACCGGCTCCACCTCCTACGACCGGCAGCGGGTCATCCGCGCGCTGCACCTGGACGATCCGGCGGCGACGGCGACGGCGGTGCAGGCGCACCACCAGTGGCTGCGCCTGCAGCGCCTGCTGGGCACCCGGGTCTACGAGCCGGCGGGCGCGCTGCACGTGCTGCCGGCCGGCGACCTGTCCCGGGCCCAGCGCATGCTGTCGGACGCCGGCTCCGGAGCGCACCTGTTCGGCCCGCTGTCGCTCGCGGCGACCTACCCGCAGGTGCGGTTCCCCGCCGGGTCGTCCGCCGTCCTGGAGGACCTGGCGGGCGTGCTGCTCGCCGACCGGATTCTCCTCGCCTGCGCGGGCTGGCTGCGGGAGTCGTCAAGCGCGGAACTCCTGCCGCACCGCACCGCGGTCCGTGTCGACGCCGACGACGCGGCCGTCGAGCTGGCCGACGGTGAGGTGCTGCGCGCGGACGGGGTGCTGCTGGCCGCCGGGGCGTGGTCGCAGCGGCTGCTGCCACCGCGGCTGGCCGGCGAGCTGGTCCTGTGCCGGCAGAGCATGATCCTCTGCGCCGTGCCCGCGCAGGACGCCGCGGTGTGGTCGGCCACGCCGCCGATCTCGACGTTCGGCACCAGCAACGGCGGATGGCTGGTGCCGCCGGTCGCGGGCACGCCCCTGAAGCTCAGCGCCGCGACCGCGTGCCGGGTCGTGACGCAGGTCGGTGACACCGGCACACCCGCGTACTGGCGGGACCATCTCGTCGAGCAGTTCGCGCCGGTGGTCCGCGGCCTCGACGCCGGCTGGGTGACCGGCGCCCGCGACGCCTACTACCTGATGCGCAGGTCCACCGGCGGCCCGATGTCGGCGGTGCTCGGCGACCGGGTCGTGTCCTACGCGGCGTGCGGGGGCTCCTCGTTCAAGTTCGCCCCGCTCATCGCCCGTTCCCTTGTGCAGCACCTGATCGGCGCCGGCGTCGTGCGGGTGCCGTCCCATCGTCCCGTGATGTGAGGTGTCATGAAACTGCTCGGGTTGGAAGCCAGCCAGAACGCCTACTACTACCTGTCCCGCTATCAGCAGATCGCCGACCTCGGTGTCGAGCTGTACGTGCTCAACGGCGAGGGTACCGACGACTTCTGGCCGGCCGAACGCTACCGCCGGGTCGGCAGCACCCACATCGACGACCTCATCGCCGACGCCAAGGCGTGGCACGCCGAGGAGCACTTCGACGGCGTCTTCACCTTCTCCGAGTCCGCGGTCGTCGCCGTGGCCGCCGTGGCCACCGCGCTGGGCCTGCCGGGCATCGGCGTCGACGCGGCGGTCGCGAGCCGCAACAAGCTCATCATGCGGCAGGCGCACGAGCGCGGCGACGTGGCGCACCCGAGCTTCGCGTTCGTCACCGACCTCGACGAGGCGCTGGGCGCGGCGCGGGACTTCGGCTATCCGGTGATCCTCAAGCCGACGCTGGGCGCGGCGAGCAACTTCGTGTTCCGCATCGACGACGAGGAGCAGCTGCGCGAACGGTACCGGCAGGCGCGCGAAGGCATCGAGCGGATGTCGTGGTACGAGATGGAGGCCGGCGGGCTGGACCTCGGGCCGCACGGCCTGCTGGTCGAGTCGTTCCTGGACGGCCACGAGCATCTCATCGAGGCGCTGGTCTGGGACGACGAGGTCTACCTCGGGTCCATTGTGGACCGGGTCACGGTCGAGGGCGACACGTTCGACGACGACGTGCACCACGCGCCGACGGCGCTGACCACCGAGCAGATCGCCGACGTGCACGCACTGGTCGCCTCCGCGGTGCGGGCGCAGGGCCTGCACCGCAGCGCGATGCACGCCGAGGTGCGCTTCCACCAGGGCAAGCCGTTCATCCTGGAGATCGCGGTGCGCCCGGGCGGCGGCGGCCTGGACTACATGGCCCGCATCTCCGCCGGCTACGACCCGATCCGGGCCGTCGCCGACGTCGCCGCCGGCGTGCGCCCGGACGTGCGGCACTTCCACCCGACCGACGTGCACACCGCGGCGATGTGCCTGCTGTGCCCGAGCGGCACGATCGAGTCGGTGACCGTGCCGCCCGAGGTGACCGACACCGAGCAGCTGTACTTCCTGAAGGTCACGGCCCGGCCCGGCGACATCATCCGCCGGCCCCCGGAGGGCAACAGCATCATCGGCGGCATCGGCGCGAGCGGCACGTCGCTGGACGACGCCATGCGGGTCGCGACCGACCTGGCCGGCAAGATCGAGGTCCGCCTGACCGGGAACCGTTGACACACACCAGTTGTGGAGGACCGCATGCGCCGTACAGCCACCCCGCGACACTATCTGATGGTCAGGCCGACGTACTTCGACGTCGAGTACTCGATCAACCCGTGGATGGACCCGAAGAAGCCCACCGACACCGGCCTCGCCGTCGCCCAATGGGAGTGGCTGCGCGACCTCTACCTCGAGCTCGGCCACCGGGTCGAGCTGCTCGAACCGCGGCCGGGACTGCTCGACATGGTGTTCGCCGCGAACGGCGCGACCGTGCTCAACGGGCAGGTGTTCGTCGCGCGGTTCCGGCACCCGCAGCGCCGCCCGGAGGCCGACGCGTACCTGGACTGGTTCCGCGACCACGGCTATCGCGACGTGCGGCAGTCGCGGTGGGTCAACGAGGGCGAAGGCGACTACCTGGTGGCCGCGGGCCGGCTGCTGGCCGGCACCGGCTTCCGCACCGACTCCCGGGCGCACCGCGAGTCGGAGGAGTTCTTCGGCGTGCCGGTGACGGGCCTGACGCTGATCGACCCGCACTACTACCACCTGGACACGGCCCTGTGCGTGCTGGACGCGGAGACGGTCATGTACTACCCCCGGGCGTTCTCCCCGGACAGCCGCCGGCTGCTGGAGGAGCTGTACCCGGACGCCATCAAGGCGAGCGACCTCGACGCCGCCGTGTTCGGTCTCAACGCGGTGTCCGACGGCCGGCACGTGGTGCTGCCGCAGGCCGCGACCGGACTGATCGCGCAGGTGCGGGAGCGCGGCTTCACGCCGATCGGCGCGGACATGTCCGAGCTGCTCAAGGCCGGTGGCAGCGTCAAGTGCTGCACGCTGGAACTGCGTGGCTGACGATGACGACCGGGTGGCAGATCGGCGACGCGCGGATCACGCCGATCGTGGAGATCGTGGCCGACTGCGTCATCCAGGCCGGCATGCGCGACGCCACACCGTCGCGCCTGCTCGGCATTCCCTGGCTGCGACCGGACTTCGCCACCGACGCCGGGGAGATGAAGAGCGTCGTCCAGGCGTTCCTGATCGAGCTCGGTGACACCACGGTCCTGGTGGACACCGGTGTCGGCAACGGCAAGCACCGCCCGGGCCTGCCCGCGTGGAGCGGGCTGGACACCGAATTCCTGCAGCGGCTCGCCGCGCACGGGGTCAAGCCCGGCGACGTCGACGTCGTGGTCTCCACGCACCTGCACTTCGACCACGTCGGCTGGAACACCACGGCGCTGGCGGACGGCTGGACGCCGACGTTCACCCGCGCCCGGCATCTGGTCACCGAGACGGAGTTCGGGTACTGGGCGACCCTGCCACAGCGGGAGACCGCGGACGACCGGGCCGGCTTCGAGGACTCGGTGCGACCGGTCCTCGACGCCGGGCTGGTCGACCTGGTCCCCGACGACCACGAACTGCGCGACGGTGTCCGGCTGGTCCCGACGCCGGGCCACACCCCGGGCCACGTGAGTGTCTCGGTGGAGTCGGCCGGCCGGCGGGCCATCATCTCCGGCGACGCGATCCATCACCCGTGCCAGATCGCGCATCCGGAGTGGAACGTGCACGCGGACTTCGACCCGGACCTCGCCCGGCGGACCCGTGTCGAACTGCTCGGGCGGTGCGCCGATTCCGGGTCCCTGCTGATCGGTTCCCATTTTCCGTCGCCCACCGCGGTCCTGATCGCGCGGAACGGGCGCGGGTTCACCGTGCAATAGCTCTCCGATCCCTGGAGCCCAACCCGAATGGAGCACAGTTGTGCACGAAATCCGCCTGAGCTCAACCGAGTGCGCGGAGGTCGAGGCGATCCTCGCCGAGCTGATCGATACGTACCCGGACGCCAACGACGCCACGTTCCTGCAGCAGGTGACTCTCTACGCGGCCCGGATGCCGCAGCGCCTGCGGGCCGGGATCAACGGGATGCGCCACCAGGAGACCGTGGGCGCCTGCCGGATCACCGGTTTCGCGGTCGACGACGAGCAGATCGGTGCCACCCCACGGCACTGGGCCGACACCCTGCGGCAGAGCACCACCATCCGTGAGGACTTCTTCTTCGTCCTGTGCGCGACGCTGCTCGGCGACGTGTTCTGCTGGTCGAGCCAGCAGGGCGGCCGCCTGGTCAACGAGGTCGTGCCGATCAAGGGCGACGAGGACCGCCAGATCAACTCCGGCAGCACCACCGAGCTGCTGTGGCACACCGAGGACGCGTTCCACCCGTACCGGGCCGACTACATCGGCCTGATGTGCCTGCGCAACCCCGACCGCACCGAGACGATGGTCGCCTGCCTGGACGAGGTCCCGATCGCTGAGGACGTGTCGAAGGTGCTCTTCGAACAGCGTTTCGTGTTCCGGCCCGACGACGCGCACCTGCCCAGCAACCGTGACCCGAACATGGAGGTCGAGCCGGGCACCGAGGCGGCCCTCGCGCGCAGCTACGCCCGGATCGAGGAGATCTGCCGCAACCCCGAGAAGACCGCGGTGCTGTTCGGTGACCCGTCCGCCCCGTACATCCGGCTGGACTCCGACGCGATCGAACGCGACATCGACGACCCTCTCGCGGTTGCGGCCCTGGACGTGTTCATGGCCGAGGTCGACAAGCACCTGCAGGGTGTCGTGCTCGAACCCGGCGACGTCATGTTCGTCGACAACTACCGCGCCGTGCACGGCCGCCAGCCGTTCAAGGCCAGGTTCGACGGGCGGGACCGCTGGCTGCGGCGCGTCAACATCACCCGGGACATCCGCAAGTCGCGCGACTCCCGCACGTCGGCCACCGCCCGGGTCGTGTACTGACGGACGGGCCGGATGGCGGGCGCCGGCCGACCCGCCATCCGGCGTGATAGCAGCGTGATACCGCGCGGTTGGGGCCGTCCCGCACAGTGAGGCACCGGCTCTGCCGCCCAGGGTTCGGGCCGACACCGATCGGAAGAGGTTCACATGGCCGGCTACGGCAGAAGGCGATCGTCGCGGGCCGCGGCCGTCACGTCGATCGGTGTCGACCACGTCCGCCTGTCCTACGACTACCTCGACGCCGGCAACCTCGACGCGTACGGCTCGCTGCTGGACGACGACGTCCAGGTGCGGCGCCCCGACGCCGGCCAGGGCCGGGGCCGCGTGCAGGTGCAGCAGCTGCACGCCGAGGTCACCGGACCACCCGGCCGGCACCTGCTCGACCAGATCATCGCCGACGGCGACAGCATCGTGGTGACCGGGCGGTTCGTCCGGCCGCCCGCACCCACCGGCACGCAGCTCGACGTGGAGTTCGTCGACGTGTTCACCCTGTCGGACTTCGGGCTGCTGCTCGGCTACCGCCGCTACTACTACGTCGCACCGAATTGAACCCACCGCTGGAACGGAAAGGCTCGAGCCCATGGACCGTGAGGGTGTAGTACTCGTCGTCGGAAGCGCCAACAGACACTACCGGGAGTACCTGCTCGACTCGGCCGGCCGACGGCAGGACCTGTGGCTGCTCGACGGCGCGCCGACGACGTGGCAGCAGCCGTACGTGCGCTACTCCACCGTGGTCCCGCTGGTCGACCGGGAGCGCCTCATCCCCAACCGGGAGCTCATGGTCAAGACCGCCCAGGAGATCGCCGCCGACCGTCCGGTCAAGGGCGTGTTCACCTACGACGAGACCCTCGTCGTCACCACCGCGTACATCGCCGAGGCGCTCGGCCTGCCCGGCCTGACCGTGGACGGGGTCGAGAACTGCCGCAACAAGCACCGCAACCGCCAGGCGCTCACCGCCGCCGGGCTTCCCCAGCCACGGTTCGCCTACGTCACCAGCCTGCCCGAGGCCGTCGAGACCGCTGAGGCGTTCGGCTACCCGGTCGTGGTGAAGCCCCGCGGCTGCGGCGCCAGCATCGGCGTGGTCCGTGCCGCGGACGCCGGCGAGATCGAGGCGGCGTTCACCGTGGCGGAGGCGGCCAGCCACACCGGCGCACCCGCGTACGAGGGCGGTGTGCTGGTCGAGGAGTACCTCAGCGGCCCCGAGATCAGCATCGACGGCGCGCTGCACCGCGGCGAGTACCAGCCGTTCTTCCTGGCCCGCAAGCGCATCGGGTTCCCGCCGTACTTCGAGGAGACCGGGCACACGGTCAGCGTCGACGACCCGCTGCTGCGCGACCCGGAGATCGTGCGGGTCCTGCGCGAGGCACACCGCGCGGTGGGGGTACGCGACGGCATCACGCACACCGAGATCCGGCTCACCGACCGCGGCCCCGCGATCATCGAGATCAACGCACGGCTCGGCGGCGACCTCATCCCCTACATCGGCCGGCTGGCCACCGGCATCGATCCCGCGTTCGTGGCCGTCGACCTGGCGACCGGTCTCGGCCCGGACCTCACCCGGACGCACCAGACCGGCACCGTCGGCATCAGGTTCTGCAACCCGCCGGTCGAAGGACGGATCACAGGGATCCGGCTGCCCGCACCCGGCGCAGTGCCCGGCCTGGAGGAGGCCAAGCCGATGGTCGAGCTGGGCACGGTGCTGCGGCTGCCGCCGCGGCAGTTCATCAGCCGGTTCGCCTACGTCATCTGCCGCGCCGGTTCCCCGCAGGAGTGCGACGCCGCGCTGGACGCCGCGGTCGCCCTCGTCGAGGTCGACGTCGACCCGATCGCTTCGTCCGTCTCGTCGTCCGTCTCGTCATCCGTCTCCTCGTCCGGGGACGAGGCGTGATGGGCACGGTGCTCGCGTCCGACCCGATGCCGCCGGTGGCGGCCGCCACGCTGCTGGTGTTCCTGGTGCAGGTCGCCACGCTGCTCGCCGCCGCGATCCTGCTCGGCAGGCTCGCCGCCCGCCTGGGCATGGCCGCCATCGTCGGGGAGCTCTTCGCCGGTGTCCTGCTCGGGCCGTCCCTGCTCGGCCACGTCGCGCCGGCCACGGCCGAGTGGCTGTTCCCCCACAGGACCGGCCAGTTCAACATGCTCGACGCCGTCGGCCAGCTCGGCATGCTGCTGCTCGTCGGCGTGGCCGGCATGTGCCTGGACGTGGGCCTGCTGCGCCGGCAGGGGCCGCGGGCCGGCGTGGTGAGCCTGACCAGCCTGATCATCCCGCTCGTGCTCGGCGTCGTGTGCGGCCTGCTGCTCCCGGCCGTGATCATGCCGGCCTCCGGCGACCGCGCCGTCTTCGCCGGATTCATCGGTGTCGCTCTGTGCGTCAGCGCGATCCCGGTCATCGCGAAGATCCTCGCCGACCTCCGCCTCCTGCACCGCGATCTCGGCCAGCTGACGCTGATGGCGGCCGGGGTCGACGACGCGATCGGCTGGCTGCTGCTCGCGGTCGTCACCACCATGGCCACGGTCGGTGTCAGCACCGGCTCGGTCCTGCTCAGCGTCCTCACCCTGACCGGCATCCTGCTGTTCACCGGGCTGGTCCTGCGTCCCCTGCTGCACGTCGTGCTGCGCTTCACGGACCGCGCCAAGGACCAGGCCACCACGGTCGCGGTCATCGCCGTGCTCATCGTGGCGTGCTCGGCCGCCACCCAGGCGCTGAAGATGGAGGCGGTGCTCGGCGCGTTCCTGTGCGGGATCGCGATCAGCTCCACCAGGCGCGTCGACGCCGCGCGGCTGTCGTCGCTGCGTACCGTCGTGCTCGGCGTCCTGGCCCCGATCTTCTTCGCCACCGCCGGGCTGCGGATGGACCTGACCCTGCTGGCCGACCCCACGGTGGCGCTGTCGGCGGTCGTGGTGCTGGCCGTCGCCGTCATCGGCAAGTTCGGCGGCGCGTACCTCGGCGCCGGCATCATCGGCCTGGACCGGTGGCACGCGCTGAGCCTCGGCGCCGGTCTCAACGCGCGCGGCGTCGTGCAGATCGTGGTCGCCTCGGTCGGGCTGCGGGTCGGCGTCATCGGCACCACCGCGTACACCATCATCGTCCTGGTCGCGCTCGCCACGTCGGTGATGGCACCGCCGATGCTGCGGTACGCCCTGCGCCGCGTCGAGACCACCCCGGCCGAACACGACCGCGAGGTCCGGCTCGGCCTCGCACGCGAGGAGCCGCCGGTCGCGGTCCCGGTAGGATCGTCCGCGTGACCCTGGCGCCTCCGACCCTGGACCGACTCGCGCACTCCGTCGAGGTCTTCAACGGGTATGCGAACGTGGACCGGACCTGGCACGAGTTCGTCGCACAGACCGTGCCGGGTGCCGATCTCGGCCGGCCGGACCACCGCCGGCTCCTGCACCGCTGGCTCAACTCGTGGGGCTGCCGCATCCGCTACCCCCGCGACGGCGAGCCCGACCCGTTCGACGACGGGATCGCCGACTGGTGGACCGCGTTCGGCGCGAGCTTGCCGACCGGCCCGCTCCGCCTCGCCGGCGACGACGACCTCGCCGCACTCGGCACCGCCTACGCGGCGCTGGCGGCCGCACCGGCCGGTCCCAGCCGCACGCTGGGGCCGACGGCGGCCGCCAAGGCCCTGTATGCGCTGCGCCCGGACACCGTGATGCCCTGGGACGCCGCGATCGCGGCCGCCCTGCACGGCGCCCGGGACGGCGCGGCCTACACCCGCCACCTGACCCTCGGGCGAGCCTGGGCGGCGGGCCTGGTCACCGAGGCGGGCGTCGAGGATGCCGCGATGCCGGCGCTGCTCGGCCGCCCCGGCGTGTCGCTGGCGAAGCTCCTCGACGAGTACACCTACGTGTTCATCACCCTTCAGCACGACGCGCAGTGGGCGGCGCGGTAGCGCGGCCCAGGGCGTGATCGGCGAGGATCCGGTTGTGGCCGCGGGCGAACAGCACCCGGCCCGAGCCCATCACCCGATCGGCGAGGGCCTGCGCCGCCTCGGCCACCACCGGATCCTTCAGCACCGCGACGATCTCGTCGGCGGGCCCGCGGACCATCATCTGGTCCTCGCCCGCCCCGTAGTACTGCGAGTCCACGAAGTGCAGGTGCGGGTACCGTTTCGCCGCCACCTCGCGCCGGCCGAACCCGGACTCCAATGTGGACCGTTCGACGATCATCAACGCGTCG
Organism: Dactylosporangium sp. NBC_01737; assembly: GCF_035963215.1. Taxonomy (NCBI): domain Bacteria; kingdom Bacillati; phylum Actinomycetota; class Actinomycetes; order Micromonosporales; family Micromonosporaceae; genus Dactylosporangium; species Dactylosporangium sp. NBC_01737. The sequence continues at coordinate 8,560,037 of NZ_CP109153.1, read as the reverse complement.
ACCGGTGAGCCGGGGGTCTTCGGCAGCACCTGGTAGATGACCACGATGTCGGTGGCCCGCATCGTCAGCGCCGACAGCCGCCCCGGCGTGGTGCCCGGCAGGCACGACAGCGCCCAGTACTCCCCCTCGGTCGCCGCCGCGCCGGGCATCGCGGCGGCGACGTAGGCGGTCGCGACCTGCACAACCGGCTCGAAGAACTCGCCCCTCGCCAGGCGGTCGTACTTGCGCTGCATGGTCATGCCGCTGCTGGCACGGGCTTTCGGCATCCGAACGTCTCCCGCCGTCGTGGTCGCTCAGTACGTGACGGTATCGCCCCGGCCCCGTGTCAGAGGCACAGGGCGTGCACGGCCAGGCTCCATGTCTCGGCCGGGCCCAGCGGGTCCTCCTCCCTGGCGATCGCCTGCACGGTGTCGGCCGCGCCGCCGAGCCACAGCAGTTCGGCCCACACCTGGTCCACGGAGATCTCGCTGACGAGCGCAGTGGTCGTCGTGAGTGCCTCGATCCCGCCGGCGGTGGCGTCCTCCCCGGCCGGGCAGGAGACGGTGGCCGACTTGAGGTCGGTGGCGTCGACGGGCGAGGTGTAGCTGACGACATGCTGACCGGCGATCGGGTCGGCGCAGATGCCGTAGACGTTCAGGTCCCAGATCGCGGCGTAGGGGTCCTCCTCGAACGCGTTCACGGTCACGGACGTGGCGGCGGTGGTGCTGTTGCCGTTGGGCACGACCTGGTTGATCACCACCTCGCCGAAGGTGTCGTTCGTGTCGTAGCCGACGCCCAGCAGGGTCTTGCCGGCCGGGCACCGCAGCGTGACGGACTTGTCCGAGGAGGTGCCGGACTGCCCGGCGATCCTGAGGATCACGCCGGGCGGGGCAGGCGCGCACTGCGCCTGTCCGGACACGCTCCACGCGTACGCGTAGCTGTCCGTCTCCTTCGCGGTGATGGTGGCGGTGCCGGCGACGATGTCGGGCACCATCGCCTCGATGGACACCTTCCCGCCGGTGTTGGCCATGCTGGCGCTCATCCCGATCACGGTGGTGCCCACCGGGCAGGACACCTCCACGGTCTTGCTCGCCGTCGAGTCGAAGGCGCTGGTGACCGGCGGTGTCAGGGTCATGCCTGCCAGGTACGCGTGCGCCGGCGCGGCGGACACCGCGATGCCGGCGGCGACGAGCAGGACGGCCGCGGCGATTCTTCGCATCGGATCTCCTCTGGTCGTGGAACGTTGCTGTGTCCACGCAGCCTGACCGCGCGACCCTCGGCGATCCTTCGGCGGACCTTGCGCAACACTGGAACGGGGACCCGGCGTCGGCTCCCCGACAGCGTTCGCCCTCCGCGGGTGGTGTGCGCGCACCCGCCGGGGCGCCACGCTGCGCCTGTGACACGCATGCCGGCGCGTCGGCTCGGCACGGGGCATGCGGTGCCGGCGACGATCGGGGTGCTGGCCGTCGTCGCCGCCTGCGGGCACTTCGGGCCGCGGCACACGATGCTGGTCGTCGCGCCCGCCGGTGCCGCGCTGCTGCTCCTGCTGGGGCGCCCGGCCGGGCTGAGCCGCACGGACCTGGACATCGGCCCCGGCTCCTGGGGGCGGGGCGCGGCGTACGCGGGCGCCGCCGTCGCCGCGATCGCCGTGGTGTACGCGGCGACGGCCGTGCTGCCGGCCACCCGGGACCTCGACGCCGCGCCGACGTCACGGGAACGGGCCGCGCTCGCGGTCCGCGAGCTGCAACGCACCGGCGCGTTCGACCGCAAGGTGCTGTGCGTGATCACCACGACCGGCACCGGCTGGGTCAACGAGCAGGCCGTCGAGCCGCTGGAGTTCATGTACCACGGCGACACCGCCCTGGTCGGCCTGCAGTACTCGTACCTGCCGAGCTGGATCTCGTTCCTGGTCGACAAGGAACGGGCCCGCGCCGCCGGCCGTGACCTCTTCGACCAGGTGTACCGCGTCTGGTCCCGCCTGCCGCCCGGGCAGCGCCCGAAGTTGCTGGTCTTCGGCGCGGAGTCCGCGTTCAGCGGCGTCGAGGACATCCAGAACCGGGTCGACGGGATGCTGCTGGTCGGCCCACCCAACCGCAACGAGCTGTGGCGCCGGTACACGGCCGAGCGCGACCCCGGCACCCGCGAGGTGCTGCCCACCTTCGAGGGCGGCGCCTCGGTGCGCTTCGCGGCGGACCCGTCCACCGACCTGGACGGCCCGCCGGGGCCGTGGAGCCGCCCGCGGGTGGTGTACCTGCAGCACCCGTCCGACCCGATCGTGTGGTGGACACCCGACCTGATGCTCAGCCGTCCCAACCGGCTGGCCGAGCGCCGCGGCGCCGACGTCCTGCCCAGCACGCACTGGCTGCCGTTCGTCACCTTCTGGCAGGTGACCGCCGATCTCGCGTTCTCCAACAGCGGCCCGGCCGGCCACGGCCACCGCTACGGCACCGCCCCCGTGGCGGCCTGGGCGGCCATCGCCCCACCGGCCGGCTGGACCGCGGCCCGCACCGCCGACCTGACCCGCACCATGACCCGGCCCGGCTGACCGCCCCTCCCGGGCGTCACACCTCGCGAACGGCGGGGTGACGCTGCTGCAACGCGACGGTGACCTCGCCGGTGCCGACGATCAGCGCGGTGATGCCGGTGAGCAGGACCAGGTTGCGCGGTGAGATGTCCGGCCAGGCGACGGACAGCAGCCCGGCGCCGATCGACGCGGCACCGATCAGCAGCAGCCAGACGCGGGCTCTGCCGCGGGAGAACAGCCCGAGCAGGATCTCCGCGATGCCGCTGAGCAGCCACGCCAGGCCGAGGATCACGGCCACCGCCACGGCGCCCGTCGCGCTGCTGCCGATGCAGGCGGCGCCACCCACGATGAGCACGGCGCCGAGGCCCACGGACAGGACCTGGCCGGTCAGGCCGTGGACGTCGCGGTCACGCCGGAACGCGTGGACGACGCGCAGCACGCCGGTGGCGATCAGCCAGACGCCGGCCAGGATGCCGAGCAGTCGCAGTGTCGCGGCGGGCCAGATCAGCACCGCGACGCCGAACACGGTTGTGATCGATCCGAGCGTGAACATGTGCCGGAACGGCACGGTCGTGCCGCCCGCCGCCGCTCGGACCGGGCGGCTGGTCGCGTGCGGATCGTCGTGGCGGTCGGGAATCGCGGTCATGGGCCACCCCCAGGTGCGTACGGTGTCGCGTATGACGGTTCACCCGTCCCGGCCGGACGCCGTCATCCTGCGCGGGTGGGGTGGCGTGACGGGCGGGCGCGCGATCGTCACTCGCTGCGGGCGAGGCGGTTCGGCAGCGGTGTGGCGAGCGTTGCAGGTGCCCAACCGGGCCTGATCGACCAGGTGAAGGGAAGCAGCATGAGCGAGATGATCGCAATCGAGTACGGCGACGTCGCCACCGCGAAGACCGCCCGGGAGAAGATCATGGACCTGCAGCGGCAGGGACTCATCTCCCTGCGCGACGCGGCAGTGGTCGAGGTCAGCGCCGGTGGCAAGATCAAGATGCATCAGGCGGCGTCCATGACCGGCGCGGGCGCGGCCAGCGGCGCGATGTGGGGCGGGCTCATCGGATTGTTGTTCTTCGCGCCGTTCCTCGGCATGGCGATCGGCGCGGGCACGGGCGCCCTCGCCGGGAAGGCCACCGACGTCGGCGTGGACGACTCGTTCATGCGGGACCTCGCCGCGACGCTGCAGCCCGGCTCGGCGGTGCTGTTCCTGCTGGTCGACCAGGTCACCGTCGACAAGGTCGTGCAGGAGATGGCGTCGATGCAGCTCGGCGGCCGCCTGCTGCGCAGCTCCCTGAGCCGCGAGGCGGAGCAGCAGCTGAGCGACGCCGTCGAGGCGGCCCGCCTGGCCCACGTCTGAAACACCACCGGCCTGGGACCACCCGGTCCCAGGCCGCCGTGGCACCACCATCGGCATCCTCTCGTCCCGCCACGCCATGACGGTGATGCGGTTCGATCGGCTGCGGACCGAGCGGCTCGTCATGCGGCGGTGGCAGGAGTCCGACCGGGCGCTGTTCGCCGCGCTCAACGCCGACCCCGAGACCATGCGGTTCTTCCGGGGCACTCTCGACGGCCCGGCCAGCGACGCGATGGTCGGGTCGATCGAGGCGCGGTTCGAGCGGCAGGGGTTCGGGTTCTGGGCGTTGGAGGTTGCCGCAACCGGGGCGTTCATCGGGTTCACCGGTCTCAACCCGCTGCCGGACGGCGTGCCCGGCGCCGGTGGTCTGGAGGTCGGCTGGCGGCTGGCCCGGCACGCCTGGCATCACGGGTATGCCACCGAGGCGGCGCAGGCCGCGCTCGGCGTCGCCTTCGACGAGCTCGGCGTGCCCGGGATCTGGTCGCTGACGGCGGTCCTGAACGCACCGTCGCGGGCCGTCATGCACCGCCTGGGGCTCACGGAGGCGGCCCGCTTCGACCATCCCAGGATCGCGCCGGGCTCTCCGCTGCGCCCGCAGGTGGCGTACCACCGGGCGCGGCCGCCGTGAGCGCACGTGTGCCGGGTGCCCCGACGGTCGGCCAGGGATGCCCTACGCTGCACCGGTGGCCGAGATCGCGGGGACGTTCGAGATCCATCTGACGGTCGGCGTGTACGACGCGCAGGCGATCGCCGGGTTCGCCGAGCGGCACGGCGCGAAGTTCGTACACATCCTCCTGGATCGCGGGCAGCACAGGTCGCAGCCGATGCTCACCGTGTCCGTCCATGGCACGCTCGACGAGGCGCGGGCGGTGGCGCGGAAGTGGCAGCGGCAGCTGGTGGCCCGGGGCACGCACACGACGCGCGTGAAGATCGAGGCGGCGCCGTGGTGCGGCGGCGTGCCGCAGACCGACGCGGAGGGCGTTGCCGAGCCGCCGGGGCGGTACTTCGAGCACCACGTCAAGCTCGCCCTGCCGGTTGCCGCGGTCGCCGCGATGCGGGTGGCCACGGACGTCGGGGCCGCGCACGGTGCTCGCCTGTCTCGCAACGCGCGGCGCCGCGACGGTGACGGCCGGCAGGAGCGTTTCCTCACGCAACGCTGCTACGACGCGGGCCTCGCTACCGCCACGCAACGACTCGACGGGCTCGTCGCCGGGCTGCGCGCTGCGGGGCTCGAGGTCGTGGAGGTCGAGCAGGAATACGTGGTCGAGGACTCCAACCTGGCCTACGACCACGGCTGGCTCGACGGTGAGTCGCCGGAGGTCTGGCGCGACGAACGGCACGAACCCGCCGGGCGGGCCGCGCGGGCCGGCGCCGAAGGCTACCCTCCGACCTACCTGCCGCTGCCCGCCGGCGACGACGTCCGGCAGACGGCGGCGTTCGACCCTGCGCTGAAGCAGTACCGGCACGCGTACCGCGCGGGCGAGCCCACCTTCGCCGACCACGGGACCGGCCGGCGCTGGCAGCGCGCCCGCCGCGCCGCCCTCGACCACGTGCTCGGCGTGATCGCCCGCAGCCGCTGGGCGGGCCACCTGGTGCTGCGCGGCAGCGTCACGATGGCCGCGTGGGTCGGCGAGGCCGCGCGGGAGCCCGGCGACCTCGACTATGTCGTCACCCCACCCGACATCACCAGCGGCAGCCCGGCGGCGCGCGAACTCCTCGACGGCATCACCGCCGCGCTCACCGCCGAGCCCGGCGCCGGCCTGCAACCGGAGCGGACCGTGCAGTCGGCGATCTGGACGTACGAACGCGCCGACGGCCGCCGCCTCGCCATCCCGTTCCGCGCCGACGGCGTCCCCGGCGGCACAGTCCAGGTCGACCTGGTCTTCGGCGAGCACCTGCCGATGCCGCCGGAGCCGGTCACGCTCCCCGGCGCCGACCGCCCCGTCCTCGCCGCGCCCGCTCCCCTCGCGCTCGCGTGGAAGCTGCTGTGGCTGCTCACCGACTCCTACCCGCAGGGCAAGGACCTCTACGACGCCGCACTGCTGGCCGAGCACACCACGGCCGACCTCGCCTTCGTGCGCGACGTCCTGCGCCCCGAGCTCGGCGAGGACGCCGACACGTTCACCGCCGAGCGCCTGCTGTCGCTGCCCGTCGACTGGCCCAACTTCACCGACGAATACGGCGTCGTCGGCGGCACGGCGGAAGACTGGCGCTGGCGGCTCGCCCTCACCCTGGAGCGGGCCTGGACGTGATCGGGCCTTGCGCCGACGCTCGACCGCCGCGGGGATTCCCGCGGCGGGCGAGACCGGTCAGTCCAGCCGGGCGTCCCGGCCGCCGCCGCGGGACACGTCCGCGACGTCCTGCGCCGAGCGCGGGTACTCGAACAGCTCCTGACGCGGCCGGCGGCGCACGTCGCGTGGCTCCTCGTCCTCCAGCCGGCGCCGGTCCTCGGCGCGGCGGTGGCCGGCGCCGTCGATCACCCGGCCGAGGTGCTCGACCGTGAGCCCGTCGGACCCGGCGTCGATCAGGTCGCGGGTCGCCGGGTCCAGGGCCTCGTCCGGCACGCGGATCCGGCCGTCGTCCGACAGCTCATAGATGCCCGCGAAGCACGGCGCGAACACGCCCTCCGGGACGCCGGCGCCGACGTCGCGGATGAGCAGGGCCAGCACGGTGGTCTCCGTGGGGACCGGCACGAGCCAGGTGACGTCCTTCTCGCCGGTGCCCGAGCCGAGAACGCGGAACACGACCGTCGACGGCTCCGGGTCGCCGCTGAGGACGCGTTCGGGGCGCAGCTCGAACCAGCCGTGGACGCGTGGGGGCTCGCTGTCCGGGATCGGCTCGATGCGGACCGGGCCGTGGGCGACGCCGAGGAGGATCAGGTCGGAGCCGGCGACACGGTCCAGGATGGACGGTGTCGCATCGTAGGTGGTGGACATGATGCCTCCTCAGTTTCCTTCGTACGCATACCAGAGGGCGACCTCGCCGTACTCGGGCGCGGCGGCGAGGGCGGGCGCGACGTGGCTCGGGTAAGCGAGCAGGTTCACGGTCGCGGACCAGCCGTTGCCGGCCACGGGCATGTTCGCCGTTGCCAGGGTGGTGGCGAAGTTCTGCTCGCGCCACGCCATGACGAACCGGCCGGAGGCGGCGTCGTGGGCGAGGGCGGGCTGGACCCGGGTCCGGTCGGTGGACCACAGCGTCGTCTGGTGTTTGAGGTCGCCGCCGGCGACGGCGCAGCGCAGCGTGCGGATCTCGTTGAGGCCGTACGTGGAGTAGTTGCTGGACCAGGCGAACGACACCAGGACGGTGTTGGTGCCGTCGGCGGCGACGGCGACGCCGGACAGCGCCTTGTAGAAGGTGTTCAGCGCCGTCGGCGGGCTCCACGTGGCGCCGTCGTCAGTGGAGGTGCTGCTGCACAGGTGTCCGGTGCCGGCGTGGTCGGCGCGGTCGAAGTTCGGCCACACCAGGATCCACGTGGACTGGCCGCCGACGCGGGTCCATGCGAGGCCGGGCGTGCCGCAGGAGCGGGCGCCGACGGGTGTCGCGACGGTGCCCCAGGTCAGGCCGAGGCTCGTCGAGCGGGTGATGCGGATCGTCGCCTGGTCGTCGTTGGTGACCCAGGCCCACAGCAGCCGGCCGGAGTCGTCGCTGGCGACCGCGGGCGCGTGGACGGACCGTTCGCCCCCGTAGAAGTACCAGCGCCGCCGCAGCCACTTCTCGCCGTCGGTGCGGGCCCAGGTCGGGACCCGGCTGGGGTGGCTCCAGCCCAGCGTGGAGACGCCCGTGCTGCCGGACCGGGCGATGCCCGGCGACTGGTTCGTGCGGGCCTGCACGTGGTTGTACGGCGTGATCTCGTTCGGCGCGACCGACCAGGTGCCCGCGGCGTCGACGGTGCGCAGCTGCCGGAGCCGGTTCTGCGTGTAGTCGTTGTAGACGGCCTTCACGCGGGCCACGTCGCCCTCGAACGGCCCGTAGCGTGTGGAGTGGTAGCCGTACGACGGGAACATCGTCTCGTTCGGTGACGAACCGTGGTCCAGTCCGAGGCAGTGCCCCAGCTCGTGCATGAGGATGCCCTGCATGTCGAACTCGCCACTGTTGGCGTTGTAGGGCACGAAGTTCCACGGCGTCCCGCTGGCCGCGTCGCGGCGGTGGAAGATGATGGTCAGCGCGTTGTAGCTGCCGAACGTCGACGCCAGCCGGGACCCGCCGCCGCCGAACTGCGGGTCCATCTGGATCAGCAGCTCGCCGGAGGCGGCGGTCTTCGCGTTGGTGTACCCCCAGAACTGTGGCCGCAGGTCGATCCCCGCGACGTTCATCCATCTGGTGTAGGCGTTCATGACCGCGTCGGCGAACGCCCCCTGCCACGCGGGATCGATCCCTTCGGCCGTGAACGACTGCCAGTTGATGAGGATGCGTGGCCGCAGCCCCTGGTCGTACCAGCGTTGGTCTGCCATCGGTGCTCCTTCGGTTCGCCACCCGTGCGGGCGCCGTGCGCCCGTCACGCCCAAGGAGCCGGCCGGGGTGCAGGAGATACCGGCGGCACCGGTCAGAAATCCGCCACCCCTCCGGCGGGGACGACGTGCGTGCTGGTGGCGCGGGCGAGGATCCCGGCGGCGGCGATGATGCTGGACGCGCCGATGGTGAGCAGGACCGGGGTGTAGCCGCCGGTGGCGGTGTACAGGGCGGCGGCGCCGAGCGGTGCGCCGGCCTTGGCGAGGGTGACCGGGGTGGCGAGGGCGCCGGCGATGCTGGCGTAGGCGGTGGTGCCGTACCGCTCGGCGAGCAGCGCGGGTGCGGCGAGGCTGGCCACCCCGAACCCGAGGCCGAACCCGGTGACCGCGATGACGGCGCCGAGGGCTGCCACCGGCGAACGGCAGGCTGAGCGCGGCGGCGGCCTGCACGGCGAACACGCCCGCGACGACCAGGTGCAGGCGGACGCGCCGCTGCGCGCCGGTGAGCGCCAGCCGGCCGGTCACGGACAGGACGCCGAGCAGCCCGGCGACGGTGGCGCCGAACGTGGCCGGGTGTCCTTTGTGGACGAGGAAGCCGACGAGGTGCACGGTCATGGCGCTCATCGCGGCGCCGTGCGCGACGAACGCGACCGCGAGGCACCAGAACCGGGCGTCGCGCAGCGCGGCCCGGACCAGGATCCGCCGTTCGCCCGTTGTGGACTGCCGGGCGGCGGCCGGACCGGCGCGTGGGCGGCGCACCACCAGGCCGTGCAGGGGCACCGCGACGGACGCGTACACGGCGGCCAGGACGAGCAGGGTGGTGCGCCAGCCGTACCGGTGTTCGAGCTGGCCGGTGAGCGGCATGAAGATGGTGCTGGCGAACCCGGCCACGACGATCATCGCCAGCAGCGCGGCCGGTCGGCGGGCCGGGCCGAACCAGGACACGATGACGGCCGTGGCCGCGTCGTACAACGCCATCGCCATCGCCACACCCAGCCCGATGAACACCGCGTACAGCTGCCAGACCGTCCGCACCTGCGAGCAGGCGACGAGGAGCCCGGCCCCGGCGACGGACCCGGTGGTCATGAGCGCGCGCCCGCCGCGGCGGTCCAGCCACCGGCCGACCGGCACCGCCACGACGGCCCAGGCGAGCAGCGCGCAGGTGAGGGCGCCGGTGACGGCGGTGGTGGACGTGTGCAGGCCGGCGGCGATCGGGTGCAGCAGGACGGCGAAGGTGTAGTAGAGGCAGCCGTACCCGGCGGTCTGTGTCACCGCGAACGCGGCAACGATCCTCCAGCCGTGGAAGACCGGCGCCGGCGTCATCAGCCGCAGCAACCGCCCGCCTGCTCGCTTGCGGCGGCCCGCGACACCGGGACCAGGGTCAGCGGCGCGGACAGCAACCCGTGCCCCGCGGGAACCGTTGCGGCCGCTGTACCGCAGCAACCGCCGGCGGACGGGGACTCCTCGCCGATCACGAGGTCGCTGCTGCAGACCCCGGTCTCGGGCAGGTCGAGCTGGACGTCACGGGCCGCGGCCCAGTCCCCGGCGAGGGCGGCGACGACGGAGCGGGCCTGCTCGTAGCCGGTGGCGAGCAGGAACGTCGGGGCGCGGCCGTAGCTCTTGACGCCGATGGCGTAGAAGCCGGGCTCGGGGTGGGTGAGCTCGTCGGCGCCGTGCGGCGGGACCGTGCCGCAGGAGTGCTCGTTGGGGTCGATGAGCGGTGCGAGGGCACGGGTGGAGCCCAGGATCGGGTCCAGGTCCAGGCGCAGCTCGGACACGAAGCCGTGGTCGGGGCGGAACCCGGTCGCGGACACGATGCGGTCCACGACGACGGCGCGGATGCCGTCGGTCACCTCGACCCCGCCGCCGGGCAGGACCGTGAGCGTGTCGGCGGAGAACCCGGTGATGAGCTCGATCCGGCCGGCCTCGACGTGCTCGCGCAGCCGGGTGCCGATCGCGCCGCGGGCGGGCAGCGCGTCGGCGGTCTCGCCACCGTACGTGCGGGCCGGGGTCGCCGCCCGGATCGCCCAGGTGACGTGGGTGCCGGGCACCTCGTCGGCGAGGGCCGCCAGGACGAGCAGCGTGTTGGCGGCGGAGTGGCCGGCGCCGACGACGAGGGTCCGCGCGCCGGCGAACCGGTCCCGGTCGACGCCGAGGACGTCGGGCAGGGCATGCTCGACGAATGCGGCGGCCCGGGCCTCGCCGTGCGCGGCGATGCCCGACGCGCCGAGGACGTTCGGGGTGGACCAGGTGCCCGACGCGTCGATCACGGCACGCGCGAGGAGGTCGGTGCCGTCGGCGAGGCGTACCAGGAACGGCGCGGACTCGCGGCCGGCGGTGCGCAGCCGGTCCAGGCCGAGCCGGGTCACGGCCACGACGCGGGCGCCGTAGCGCACGTGCGGCTTGAGCGCCGGCAGGCCCGCCAGCGGTTGCAGGTAGCCGGCGGCGAGCTCACCACCGGTCGGCAGGCGCTCGGGGTCGGGCTCGACCCAGCCGGTTTCCGCGAGGAGGCGTCGTGCGGCGGCGTCGATGTCGTACCGCCACGGCGAGAACAGCCGCACGTGCCCCCATTGCCGCACGGCGGCGGCCGGGCCGTCGCCCGCTTCAAGGACGGTGAACGGCAGTCCGCGCTCGTGCAGGTGCGCGGCGGCGGCCAGGCCGACCGGCCCTGCTCCGATGACGACGACGGGCAAGGTACTCATGATTGATTCCTTAGGTGAGTGGGCTGCGGCGTTCGATGAAGACCACATCGCGCCAACGGTTGTCCTGGGTGGCGTGCCGGATCGCGATGTCGGTCATGCGCAGCCGCCGATCGGGCTGGGGGCCGGCTTGCCCATCACGACGTCGGCGGCGGACGGGAAGCACGCGATGCAGTTGGTGTTGATCCGGTAGTGCCGGGCGGTGCCGACCGCCTCGACGAGCACGAACCGGACCTCGGTCAGGATCTTCAGGTGCTGCGACACGGTCGACTGCGCGAGGCGGACCGCGGTCACGATCTCCCCGACGCTCAGCGGCCTGCCCTGCCGCGCCAGGTATTCCACGATCTGCACCCGCGAGGGGTCCGCCAGGGCACGGAACCAGGAGGCGTACTCCTCGGCGACCGCGCGGTCCAGCAGTTCGCTCACTGTCCACCCACTTCATCGTTTATCGCCGATCAACGATGAAAGTGTAGCCGGGTCCCCGGTCGCCAGCCAGACGGTCGCGACGACGAGCCTCGCGACGGCGGTCAGCGTGCCGGTCTCGACGCGCTCCGCGGTGTCGGCGGGGCTGTGGTATCCGGCCATCCCGGCGCCGATGCCGACCGCCGGCAGCCCGGCGGCGGCGTACCGGCGGTTGTCGGAGGCCACCGGCCCGGCGGCGAGCGGCAGGCCCGTGTGCCGGCCGGCCTGGTCGAGCGCGGCGAGGAGGGCGTGCGCGGGTCCTCCGGCTTCGACCGCGGCGGCCTGGTACAGGTTGCCGGCACCGTCGACGTTGATCACCAGGGGTGCCGAGCCCGCCGCGCGCAGTTGCGCCGCGTGGTGCGCGGAGCCGAGCGCTCCCGCCTCCTCGGCGTCGAGCAGCGCGACCGACAGCCGTGCCCGGTCCGGCAGGCCCTGGGCCAGGACGCGGGCCGCCTCGAGGACGACGGCGACGCCGCTGCCGTTGTCCGCCGCCGCCGGCTGCCGCAGGCCCGGATGGTCGCCGACGCCGTCGTAGTGCGCGGTCAGCAGCACCTCCGCCGCCGCATCGCCCGGCCAGGCGCCGTGCACGTTGGTGCCGGACACGTCGAGCCGGCGGATCGGCGCGTTCGCGGCCAGCCATCCGCCGCCCGCCTCCGCCGCCGCGTGCAGGGTGGCGTGGGTCGCGGTGTCGACGGTGAGGATCGGCAGCGCTCCGGGGTCCGGTCCGGCGAGCATCGTGTAGTGCCAGCCGTCGGCGTCGACCCCGCGGCCGACCAGCAGCCCGGCCGCGCCGGGCGCGCCGGACGGCGCCGTCCCGGGCGGCACGACCAGCCACCGGCCGGTCGGGTCCGCGGCCCCGGCGACGGCCAGGTCGCCGCGCCGGACGAGGGGCCGGTCGGCGGAGGCGAGGTGGACCGCGACGTCCCGGCCGAAGGTGAGGCGCCGGGTGGTCCGACCGTCGTGCCACTGCACGTCCGGCGCGGCGTACACCTCGGGGACGGACCGGACCGCGAACGGTTCGAGGGTGACGGTGGCGCCGAGGTCGGCGAGGTGCCGGGCGAGCCAGGCGCGGGCCGCGGCGCCACCGGCCGAGCCGACCCTGCGCCCGGTGAACGCCGCGCCGGCGAGGGTGGCGACCGAGGCGGCCATCCGCTCGCCGGAGACCGCGTCGAGCGCCTCGCCGAGGGTGGTGCTCATCCGCAGCAGCCCGCGCCGGAGGCGACCGCCTCGACCTTCGCCGAGGTACCGCAGCAGGCGCCGGCCTGGGTCGCTTCGGCCGCGGTGCCGCAGCACGGCGACGTGCCGGCCGCCGACGCACCCGGGTCGGGCAGGGTGAGGGTCGCCTGGGGCGGGTTGCCGCAGCAGCCGCCCGTGCCGGCGACAGTGAGGGCCGCGGCCGGGTCGCCGGCAAATCCGCCCTGGGTCTGGATGTCGGTCATGTCATGCTCCTTCGTCGGTCGGTCGGTGGATGGATCGGCGCCGGCTATCGGGGGCCGGCCATCGCGGCGAGGTCGGCGCGAGTGCGCTCGACCCGGCGCTGAGCGCGCTCGGCGGCGGTGCTGACCTCGGCGCATTCGTCACAGAACTGCGCGCCGGCCGGGGCGGCCGGGCGGCGGGGGAAACGGAACATGGCGATCTCCTCGTCGTACAAGGTGCGACTGTCTTGACGTCTGTCGAATCAAACAGTTGCACGCTGTTTCGAGATCTGTCAACCTAGAGGCATGTCGAAACAAGCACCGGTGCTCACCCTCACGGACCTCAATGCCGAGACCGCGTGCTGCCCCCCGATCGCGCAGCACCGCATCCCGGCGGAGACCGCCACCGTGCTCGCCCCGGCGTTCAAGGCGCTCGGCGACCCGGTCCGGCTCCAGCTGATGTCGATGATCGCGTCCGCGCCCGGCGGGGAGATCTGCGTCTGCGATCTCACCCCGGCGTTCGAGCTGTCCGGGCCGACGATCTCCCACCACCTCAAGACCCTGCGCGAGGCCGGCCTGGTGGACTCCGACCGGCGCGGCACGTGGGTCTACTACCGGGCGCGCCCGGGCATCATGCGCCAGCTCGCCGCCCTGCTCACGGTCGACGCGGCTGGGTGAAGCGCAGCAGGTTTCCGGAGGGGTCGCTGAAGGCGCAGTCGCGCACGCCGGAGGGCCGGCTGATCGGTTCCTGCATCACGTCGGCGCCCGCGGCCTCGAGGCGCTCGAAGGTGGCGTCGCAGTCGCCGGTCACCACGACGAGCCGGCCCGGCGCGACGCCGCGGTGCGCGCCGGGGTCTTCCAGGATGATCCGCAGGTCCGGCTGTGACGGCGGGCTGACACCGACCTCCCCGGGCCCGGCGTCGTCGCGGACCTGGAAGCCGAGCACGTCGCGGTAGAAGCGCAGCGCCTCGTCCAGGTCATGGACGGCGAGCCTGACGTCCGTCATCGCCGCGCCCCGGTGCCGGTGCTGAGGAAGACGATGTCGAGGTCGCGGAGGCGGGCCGGGTCGGCGTCGACGATGATGCTGGTGATCTTCCCGTTGCTGATGGTGAACGTGAAGACCGCCTTCGCCAGGCCGCGGTACGCGTACACGGCCGCGGGAACGCCGTCGACCAGTGCCGGCCGGGCCGCCTGGGCGCGGCCGGAGAAGAACGCCGCGACCGCCCGGGCGCCGCGGGCCTCGCCGGTCACCGCGTCGGGGTCGAGCAGCGCGAGCAGGGCGTCGAAGTCACCGCTGCGGGAGGCGGCCAGGAACGCGGTGATGACGTCCCGCTTGCGGGATCGCGTCGCCTCGGTCTCGGCGGCCGCTCCCTGCACCCGCCGGCGGGCGCGGCTGGCCAGCTGCCGGGCCGCCGCCGGCGAGCGGTCGATGATCTCGCCGATCTCGGCGAACGACACATCGAACACGTCGTGCAGGACGAACGCGAGCCGCTCGGCCGGCGTCAGCGTGTCCAGCACCACCATCAGCGCGACGCCGACGGAATCGGCCAGCAGTGCCTCGTCCTCGGGGCCTGCGGGCCGGACGCGGGCGTCCGGTGCGGCCGGCTCGGGTGGCAGCGCGCCGGCCGGCTCCTCGCGCCTGACCCGGCGCGCCTCGAGCATGTTCAGGCACACCCGGGCGACGATCGTGGTCAGCCAGCCGCCCGGGTTCTCCACCTGGGCGGTGTCGGCGCGGCTGACCCGCAGCCACGCCTCCTGCACCGCGTCCTCGGCGTCGCTGGGCGAGCGGAGCATCCGGTACGCCACCGCGTGCAGGCGGTCGTGGTGCTCGGCGAACCGGTCACTCAGCCAGTCGTGCTCGTTCATCTGTCACATTCCTTCGTCGCGGCCTGTCATACCAACTGACCGGCGAACCGGAGCCGGTGTGACAGACCGAGGAGAGCAACCGTGTCACTGCCCATCAGCGCCGTCATGCTCGGCGTCAAGGACCTGAACCGCGCCAAGGCGTTCTACGCCGAAGCACTGGGTCTCAAGATCGACAAGGATACCCGCCACTTCGTCTCATTCAGCCTGGGCGAGGGATCCCAGCAGCTGGCCCTGTACGAGTGGGAGGCGGCGGCACAGGACGCCGGCGTCCCCGCGGAGGGCTCCGGTTTCCGGGGCGCCTCGTTCCACCTCAACCCCGACTCCAGGGCCGCGGTGGACGAGACCATCCGCAACGCGGTGGCCGCCGGCGGCAGCGTGGTCAGGGAGCCGGCCGCCGCCCAGTGGGGCGGGTACTTCGGCTACTTCAGCGACCCGGACGGCCACCTGTGGAAGGTCACCACCTACGCGTCCTGATCCCACACCGATCGACAAGGAGCACATCGTGAAGTTCCGTACCCTCGTCGAGCCGCCCGAGCCCATGCGCGGGCTGGAGGTTCCGCCCGAGGTCGTGGAGGCGCTCGGCGGGGGTGCGCGGCCGCCGGTGACGATCACGGTCAACGGGCACTCCTGGAAGAGCCGGGTCGCCATCATGCGAGGCCGCCACCTGCTCGGCCTGAGCAACGCCAACCGGCGTGCCGCCGGTGTCGCGGTCGGCCACGAGATCGAGGTCGAGCTGGAGCTCGACGCCGAGCCGCGCGTCGTCGTGGAGCCCCCGGACTTCGCCCGCGCCCTGGACGACGACCCGGTCGCCCGCGCCGCATACGACAACCTCGCGTACAGCCACAAGCGTGAGCACGTGCGGGCCGTCGAGAGCGCCAGGAAGCCCGAGACGCGCCGGCGGCGCATCGAGCAGGCCATCGCCACGCTGCGGGGCTGACCGCCCGCTGTTCACTTGACGGCCCGCCGGAAGCTCACTCATCATTGAGTCAATGAACACTGAGCTTTCCTCGGACAGTGGTGTGCCGTGGCGGCGGTTCCTTGCCGAATTCGTCGGCACGGCGCTGCTCGTCACGGCCGTCGTCGGCTCCGGCGTCATGGCCACCACGCTGTCCCCCGGCGACGTCGGGCTGCAGCTGCTGCAGAACTCGGTCGCGACGGCGTTCGCGCTCGGTGCGCTGATCCTGACGTTCGGCCCGGTCTCGGGCGCCCACCTCAACCCGGTCGTGTCCGCGGCGGACTGGTTCCTCGGCCGCCGCACCGGTACGGGGCTGCCCGCGCGCGACCTGTGCGGGTACGTCGTCGCGCAGACCGTCGGCGCGATCGGCGGGGCGGTCCTCGCCAACCTGATGTTCGACCTGCCCGCCGTCGAGCTGTCGGGCAAGGACCGCTCCGCCGGGCACCTGTGGCTCGGCGAGGTCGTCGCCACCGCCGGACTGGTCCTGCTCGTCTTCGCCCTCGCCCGCTCAGGCCGCGCCGCGGCCGCACCCGCCGCGGTCGGCGCCTACATCGGCGCGGCGTACTGGTTCACGTCCTCCACCAGCTTCGCCAACCCCGCCGTCACGGCCGGCCGCGCGTTCACCGACACGTTCGCCGGCATCGCACCCGCCTCGGTGCCCGGCTTCGTCGTCGCGCAGCTCCTCGGCCTGGCCGTCGGCGTCGGGCTGCTGCTGGCGTTGTACCCCGGACCGCCTGCCCCTCGAACACGAAGGAGCCCAGCACCCATGACCGAGAAGCCCAGCGTCCTGTTCGTGTGCGTCCACAACGCCGGCCGCTCCCAGATGGCCGCGGGCTGGCTGCGCCACCTCGCCGGCGACACCGTCGAGGTCCGCTCCGCCGGCTCGGAACCCGCATCGCAGCTCAACCCGGTCGTCGTCGAGGCGATGCGGGAGGTCGGCATCGACATCACTGCCAGCACCCCGCGCAAGCTCGACTATCAGACCGCCGAGGCCTCGGACGTCCTCATCACGATGGGCTGCGGCGACGTCTGCCCCGTGTTCCCCGGCAAGCGGTATGTCGACTGGAAGCTCGACGACCCCGCCGGGCAGGACATCGAAGCCGTCCGCCCGATCCGCGACGCCATCAAGGCACGCGTCGAGCAGCTGCTCACCGAACTGCCCGTCACGACCGGCTGACGCTGACCGCCGTCCTCGCCTCCTCGATGTGCACCACGACGGCATGAGCGTCATGCGCCTGGGCGATCGCGTGCGCCTCGTCCAGGATCGCGACCGCGTCCGAACCGCGGTCCTGGGCGGCGGCGACGTACGCCAGCCCGACCATGTTGGAGGCCACGCCGGCCAGGTTCCCGACCTCCCGGCGCAGCCGCGACGACTCCTCCAGCCGCTCCCGCGCCTCGTCCAGCCGGCCGGCCATGTGCGCCGCGATGCCCAGGTGCCGCAGCGCCTCGGACTGGGTGGGCTTGTCGCCGGCCTGCGCCGCGAGCAGGTGGGACCGCTCCAGCACCGGCACCGCGGTCTCGTTGTCCCGCCGGATGAACTGATGGAGGCAGCCGATCCAGAACAGCGCCTCCGCCTCGCCGCGTGTGTCACCCAACGCCCGGTACGCCTCGGCCGCGCGCTCGAACAGCGGCAGTTGCGCCGGATCCTCCTGCGGTGACGAGGCCGTCTGGAACCGCGCGTGCAGGAGCCGCCCGCGGGCCAGCGCGGTGTCGGCCTCCACGGCGTCCAGGTCGCGCTCGGCGTCGGCCAGCGCGCTGACGTCGCCGCTGTACACGGCGCGCTCGTAGATTGTCCTGGCGCGCTCGATCCGTGCTTCGGCGCTCATCGCCGCCCCCGTCCTGGCATCGCCGCTGCATACAGGCGGCAGTCTATTGCAGGAGGAGCGGCGACAGGGGGCTCCAGACCGCGGCCATGGCGCACCGGCCGATCGACCGGGAGCCACGGGGCGGCCCCGTCGAGCACGTCACGTTCGTCGCGTTCATGCCCGGCGGCGCGTGTGCCGCCCTGCCGGGTCCCACGCTGATCGGCGGCGCCGTCCTGATCCACGCCGTGGATCCAGACCGGTGATCACAGGCCCCTGACGCCGGCCGGATGACCGTCGAGGGGATGCACGGCGATCCGCCCGGCCAGATTCCTGCCGATCGACGCGGCGGCGGCGCTGCCGGGCTTGCGCCGCGCCTGGTCCTGGAAGGCGGCCAGGAACTCCTCGCCGAACCCCAGCCGCGGGTAACGGCCGAGGATCTCCGCCCTCGCGCCGGCCGGGAACTCGTCCTGCCACCGTCCCACCACGTCCCAGCTCGTCGCGACCTGCAACAGGTGGGCCTCCGGGTCCACGTCCGGGCCCACGTCGTCGCGCATGTGCAGCACGATGATCTCCCCGACCCTGTCGACGCGATCGGCCGGCCAGCCCGCGGCGAGGCCGAACACCCGGGCCACGTCTCCCCCGGCCTCCTCGAACGGCACCGTGTGGCTGTCGAACGACGGCGACAGCGCGATGTCGTGCAGCAACGCCGCCACGCACAGCAGCTCGTCGTCGCAGCGGATGCTGTGCGCCTGCCCGTACATCGTCCCCCAGACGTAGGAGCGCACGGAGTGGTTGAGGAACGCGGGCGAGAAGTAGCGCTCCGCCACGGACATGGCCGCCGCAACCGCGGAACTCTCCGGCAACATCGAGGGCCTGCCTCTCACACGATCCCGATCGGGGTACACCTGAGCCAACAGTCCGGCAGACGAGCGGCGGACGGCCTCACCTGATGGGGACGACACTGGTGCGGACTTATCGACCCATGGCCGGCCAACACCCATCACCGCGACCCGCGCGGGCGCCGGCGCTCAACCGACGGGTGCGGCGGTCGCAACGCGTCCAGCAGTTGTTGCAGCACCAGTCGTGCGTCCCGGCGCCGGGCTGCGCGGGCGGACCAGACTGCCGGAAGCACAATGCTCCAGAAAGCCACGACCGTCAGGCCGGCAAGCGCGAGCAGCACTGGCGGGGGAATGTTCACGACGGCGGCACCTGCCGTCGCACTCATGGCGACGACAGCGGGAACGGACCTACGGACGACCCTCATGCTCATGCTGCCCTTCCGGTCTGCTGATACCGACCAGCGTCCGCATGAATTTGTCCGCGGTCCACTTTCCCGGATCCGGCCCGAGCCGTACCGTCGAGGGTATTCACGTTCTTGATCATCTGCTGGTCCGAATGGACGGAGGACAGCGTTCCATGACGGACACCGAGGTCGACCCACTGACGGTCTTCGCGCAGGAATTGTCCGAACTCAAAGCAAAGTCGGGCGCAACAATCGAATACATCACGAGCTTCAGCGGCAAGAACGGCAACCGGCTGCCCCGCTCCACCATCCATCAGAAACTCAAGGGGCAGACACCCCCGGACTGGCCGTTCGTCGAGGCGTTCGTGCTCGCCTGCATCGCCCGCGCCGACCGCGTCAGCCGGCTGCTTACGGTCGAGGAACGCGACCTCGGCGCCTGGCGCATCAGGCACGACGTCATGAAGGTGGCACTGCAGGGTCGCCGCTCGGCTCGGCGCCGGACCGGCGCGGCACGGCAGGACGACACCGGCCTCTTCGACGCGCTGCTCGCCGACCATCGCCGCCGGCTCATCATGCGGTACCGGCACCTGCGTCTGGACCTGCTGACCCCCAACGAGCAGGAAGAAGACCGGCCCTTGCTGCTGCGGTCGGTCTTCGTCCCGCAGTCCGTGCGCGCGGAGACGCCGTCCGTGGATCTGCCAAGGGATATCGCGCGCCGGCTCGCCGAGCCGGGTGACGACGACGCTGCGAGCACGGCCGACGTTCGGCAGGCGAAGCTGACCACCCGTTTCACCCGCGCGTCACCGGAGCCGGTCCTGCGTGTGCTCAGCGATCCCGGGAACCGGCTGACCGCGATCCTCGGAAATCCCGGATCCGGAAAATCGACGCTCGCGCAGTATCTGGCCCTGGCCATGGCCGACGAGAGCGACGGCGACAGCGTGGTCGGCCTCGCCGGCTGGCTGCCGTTGCTGGTCGAGTTGCGAGAATATGCGGAGCCGCCGTGGCGGGAACGAACGTTCCTGGACTTCATCGACCATCAGCACGGCATTAACCTTCCAGGGCTGCCCAAGGCATCGCTGGAGGCCTATCTGCGCGACGACGGCAGAGCAGTCGTGGTGTTCGACGGGTTGGATGAACTGTTCGACCCGGCGTTCCGCGAGAACGTGACACGCCAGATCGCCGGCTTCGCCGCCGCATACGGCATGGTTCGCGTGGTGGTCACCTCTCGGGTGATCGGCTACCGCAAATCGCTGCTCGCCCAGGCCGGATTCGCGCACTTCACCATCGATGACCTCGATGAGGATCAGATCGAGCAGTTCACCCGGGCCTGGTATCGCCTTGCCTGCCCGGACGACGCGGCAGAGGCCGAGCGCCGCCGCAAGCGGGTGGTGGAGGCCGTCGCCGCCTCGCCGTCGCTGCGCGAACTGGCCGGCAATCCGCTGCTGCTCACCATCCTGGTCATCATCGGACGCCGCCAGGAACTGCCCCGCGACCGCCGCCGGGTGTACGAGCACGCCGCCAAGGTGCTGGTGGAGCGTTGGGACGTGGAGCGGTACCTGCGCGACTCCCGGATCGATACGAGCTTCATCGAATGGGAGGACAAGATCGAACTGCTGCAGCGGATCGCGCGCCGCATGCAGGAGACCCGGTCGGCTGGCACCGGCAACCACATCTCCGGAGACGACCTGGTCGCCGAGTTCGACGCCTACCTCCGGGAACGGTTCGGCCACACCCCCGCCGAGTCCCGGCCGGTCGCACGCGCGATGATCAAACAGCTGCACGAGCGCAACTTCATCCTGAGCCATTTCGGATCCGACGTCTACGGATTCGTCCACCGCGCCTTCCTCGAGTACTTCAGCGCCGCCGAGATCGTCCACCGGCTCCGGGACGCGCCGGAGCACTGGCCCGCCGCCCAGTTCGTCACCGACGTCTTCGGCGCGCACTGGGCCGACTCCGCATGGCACGAGGTGCTCCTGCTGGTCGCCGGCATGGTCCCCGAGCGACTGGCGGCGGCGGCCATCGACCACCTGCTGTCAGCCCATCCGCTCTGGTTCGTGAACGACGAGGGACCCGCGCACATTCTGCTGGCGATCCGATGCCTCGGCGAGGTCCGCAAAATCCACGCCCTGGAGCCGCAGTGCGTCGCGGTCACCGACGCGGTGATCTCGATCTGGGAGGTCCTACGGGAACGATGGTGGAGACTGAGTGACTTCGGGACCAAGGGCACCGTCGCCGACTCGGTCAGTCGGGCCATGCTGCCGGTCGTAGCGGGAGCCGGGGGCCGCTGGCCTGGACGCCATCGGTACTCATCCTGGCTGCGATGCGCCATGGCGCGACGAGAACGCTTTTCACGTCCTCCCCTGCTCGGGTACACCTCGGAGCCGATCCTGCTGGCCGCGGTGCTGGGAGCCGGCGAGCCCGGCGTGCGAGACCACTTGACCTCCTTGACGCTCGACGACGACGAGGGCACCCGCTCGGCCGCCGCAGCGGCGTTGCCGACCGCCTGGCGCGATGCCACAGCAGTCTCGGCGTTGCATCGTCTCGCCTCCGGCGATCCCGACGCGTTCGTGCGGGTGCTGGCGATCGACGCTCTCGCCGCGAACCATGCTGCCGATCCCGCCACACTTTCGCTGCTGCAAGCCCGTGCCGACGCTGAGGGCGACGAAGACACCATCGCCGCCGTGATTCGGGCGGTCCTGACTGTCGCTCGCGAGGATCCGGCAACCCGGCAACTCCTGAGCACGATGGCGCGCAGCGCTGACCCCTACGTCCGCAAGGCAGCGCTGGAGTCGCTGTATGACGGGTGGGCCGACGACCCCGATGTCGTGGCGCTGCTGCACGACTCGGCGATCAACGACGTGCACCCGGACGTCCGGGCGTTCACTACCGGTGCCGTGGCGGCCGGCGGCGCATGGCTCCGCGAGCGCCTCGGGGATCCACACCCTGCGGTGCGAGCCGCAGCCGTCGAGGCATTGGCCACCGCACGTGATCCAGCGTTCCGGCAACACCTGCGTGGCGTGGTCGACGATCCTGACCCGCTCGTCCGGCAAGCTGCCGTCGGTGCCGCCGCGTCGATGGGGAACGAGGATGCCGACGCTCTCGCCTGGCTCGTCGACCTGACGAGGAAGGACGATCCGATCGTCCGCGCGGCCGCGATCGAGGCCCTCGCCGACGGCTGGGCGACCGACCCCGCAACGCAGGTCGTGCTGGATCATGCCAGCAAGGATCGCGAGCCCGACGTTCGCAGGGTCGCAATACACAAACTCATCGAACGATCACACCGGGCTGACGGCGCGGCAGCCCTGCTGATGCTGTTCGGCACCGATCCCGATGCGGAGGTTCGACGCAGCGCTGTCATCGCGCTGGCAACCGTCCGCGACGACAAGCCGGGCGTCCAGGCGTGGCTGCGCGAGCGGGCCGCCGCCGACCTCGACCCGGAGGTGCGGCAGGCCGCAACCGCGGGCGCGCTCAACGGTCGCGCCCGGGACGCGGACCTCGGGTCGTGGTTGCGGGCGCGGCTGCTCGCCGAGCCGGACCCGGCGACGCAGCTCGCGGTCGTTCAGGCTCTCATCGCGGGCTGGTCTCACGACGCGGCGACAACCTCATGGCTGCAGGAGCTTGCCGAAATCGACCTGCGTGCCGAGGTGCGAGCAACAGTCCTGTCCGCGGTCACGGTTCGGTGGCCGCCGGACGACCGGTGGCTGCCGTTCGTCCGTGCGCGTGCGACGGACGACCCCGACGAGAACGTCCGGACCGCCGCGATCCACACGCTCGCCGTCGGCTGGCCTCGCGGGCCCGGCGTGGAGCCGTTGCTGCGCGAGCGATCGGTCCGCGACGGCGCGGGTCAGGTCCGGGCAGCCGCGCTGCGCGCACTCGCCATCGGCGGACCGGACGAGACCGACGCGCTGGCGCTGCTGTGCGAACGGATCCGGATCGACCCTGACCCCGATGTACGGGAACATCTGGTCAATGCCCTGACCGTCGGCGGGGCACCGGATCCGCGGGTCGGGCCGCTCCTGCGCGAAGTCATGGGCAGCGACGCCGACTCTGACGTGCGGCAGGCAGCCATGCGGGCGGTGGTCGCGGCCTTCGCCGGCGATGCCGACCTGCCGGACCAGCTCCGCCGGCTGGCGGCGGCCGATCCGCATCCAGCCGTCCGGACGTCGGCCGTTCAAGCGTTGGGCATCGGCTGGCACGATCACCCCGAGACCATGCCGTTCCTGCTGGAACGCGCCGACGACGAACGCGATGTCAGAGTCCGGACCGCGATCGCGAATCACCTCGCCCAGCCATGCAATCAGGCGCCGCTGCCGCTCCTGCAGGACATCGCGGTCACCGCGCCGGACCCCGACGTCCGGCGGGAGGTGCTGCAGCACATCGCCGCCGCCTGGCGCCACGATCCGGACGTCGGGGCGTGGCTCGTCGCCCGCGCCGTCCAGGACCTGCACCATGAGGTCCGGCTCGCAGCCGTCGAGGTGCTGCAGGTCGGCTGGAGCGACGTGCCGGAGGCCGCGGCAGCCGTTCGCGATCGCGCCGAACGCGATCCTCACCCGGAGGTAAGACGCCGTGCGGCTTTCGCGCCGCAGTGAGCCCGAGTCAGACGTGTATCGACGCTTGTATCGCCACTGGTATCGGTGATTGGCCTACCGGTGGGCGCGCCCGGGGTGGTGGCATCGAAGGCACGTGGCCACGATGATCGTCGATGGGTGGCCGCTGACTCGGGAGGCGGTTCACCAATGCGTTTGCTGTCGAAAGTGTTCGTCGTGGCGGTGCTCGCCGGCGCCGGTGGTGCGGCGGGTGCCGGTCCGGCCGGTGCCGCGCCGGTGGTGCTCACCGTCGATCAGGCACGGGCCGACGAGCTCATCTCCCTCGCGGGCGCCGACCAGGCGACCTTCGGCGGCGTCAGCGTCGACGAGGCCGGCGGCACCCTGACCGTCCGGTACGCGACGGGGCGGCTGACCACGGCCAGGTCCAAGGTCGGTGCCGTTGCCGCGTCAGGCACGCAGGGACTGCGGGTGAAGCTCGTCCCGGTGAGCCGGAGCCTCGCCGAGCTGGAAGCGGTACGCCAGCGAATCAGCTCCGCCCGCTGGCAGCTCGACGGCGCGGCGCTGAGCGAGTGGTACATCGACATCGCCGGCAACCGGGTCGCGGTCGGCGTGACGAAGGTGACCCCGAAGGTGGTGGCCGCCGCCCGCGCGGAGTTCGGCGACCGGGTCAGCGTCCACGAGGCCGCGCGGGCCACCCGGCTGAGCAGGACCGCCGACTGGAAACCCTGGGGTGCCGGCATCCGGATCACCTCCGGCGGCACGGCGTGCACCGCCGGGTTCTTCATCGAGGTGCCCGGCACGCCCGCCACCCGCAGGATGGTCACGTCGGGTCACTGCTTCGCCAACGGCGCGGTCGTCACCAACAACGGTGCGGCCATCGGCACCGTGAGCGGCCGGAACCTCACCGACAACGGCAAGGACGTCGAGTACGTCCTGGGGACCTTCACGCCGTGGACCTACAAGGGCCCGTCGACCAGCGACTACGGTGACTTCATCCGCGGCACGAAGGCGTCCGTCGTCGGCCAGACGTTCTGCACCAACGGCGCGTTCGGCGGCGAGGTGTGCTCGGGCACGGTCAACGCCACCAACCTGTGCGTGCTGATGACCGACGGCATCACCACCTGCAGCCTCGACCGGATGGTCAGCGGCGGCGCCGTCATGACCCGCCTGGGCGACAGCGGCGGCAACGTGTTCACCTACGACGCGGCCGGGCTGAAAGTGGGCGGGATGATCGTCGCCAGCGGTTCCGGCGGCACCACCACCTACTTCCACCCGGCCGCCGCGGTGACCCCGATGGGCTGGCGGGTCTCCGCCGGTTAGCCGGTGGCGACGTCCACCACGACGCGGGCCGGGTCGGACAGGAGCATCACCCGGTACCCGGTGCGGTGGTGCGTGGCGATGAAGGCCGACACCGTGCCGTTGTCGTAGACGGTCAACGAGACCGACTGCGCCTGGATGAGCCCGATCGGCACGGGGTTCGGCCCGGCCACGATCCCGCGGGTGGTCGTGGCGGCGGTGAAGCCGACGTGGATGGTCGTCGGCGTGGGCACGGTGTAGCTGACGCTGATCAGCGGCGTGGTTGCCGTGCCCAGGTCGAAGACCACCCGGTCGTAGCCGGGATGCGCCGCCGCCCGCACGCCACTGATCTGGACCTGCGCCGCGGTGCCGGCCCCGCCCAGGAACCGGTCGGCGGTGAACGGCTGGGTCGGCTGGTGCGCGACGTCCACGGCGATCCGCGGCGGGCCGGTCAGCCGCAGCACCCGGAAGCCGACGCCGTCGACGAGCCCGAGGCCGAAGGTGATGTACCCCTCCGACGCCCCGCCGGACTTGATCTGGCGCAGGGTCGGCAGCCGCGGGTCGTAGACCCGGCCGAGGTCGATGGTGGACGCGCCGGTGGCGACGTCGTACGGGTACGCCCCGTCGAACACCACGCGCAGGGTGGCGGCGCCGGACAGCGGGATGGTGCTGCCGGAGCCCTCGGCGACGAGCGGACCGTACTCGACCCGGAACCCGGGGGTCCCGCCGGTGAAGTCGAAGACGGTCCGGTCGTACTGCTCGTGCAGCCCGGTGCGGACGCCCACGAGGGTCGGAGGGTGCGGGTCGGACGGCGGCACGGTCGCGGTACCGGTGACGGGTATGACGCTCGTCGGGGCGGGCAGGTCACCCGTCGCGGCCGCGGCGCCCGGCACGGCGAGGACCGGGGCGACGATGAGGAGGGCGGGCAGGATTCGGAGCTTGGTCATCCACATGGCGTTGGCCTTCCAGGGGTTCGAGACCGATGACACGACCCAGACGCCCGACCCCCTGGGCCGGTTTACCCACCGCGGGACGGAGTCCTTGATTCGACACCCGCGCCGGCGACGGACCTGAGGCTGGCATCAGGGTCGCCGTGGGGGTTCGCCCTAGGTCGAAGTCGGGGGATCTCCGGATCGTTTCGACGCGCCCGGCAGCCGAATAATCCAGCACATGACGGAAAAGCCCAGGTTCAGCGTCGTCATCCCGTGTTTCAACGAGGCGCGATACCTCGCCGACGCGCTGCTCTCGCTGCAGAAGCAGGACTTCGACGGGCTGTACGAGGTCATCGTGGTCGACAACAACTGCACGGACGAGACCGCGGCCATCGCCCTCGAGCTCGGCGCGCGGGTCGTGACCGAGCCGGTGGCCGGCGTGTGCAACGCCCGCCAGCGCGGCACCGAGACGGCGCGCGGTGCGATCGTGGTGTCCGCCGACGCCGACACCGTGTACGACCGGGACTGGCTCAGCCGCATCGACGAGGGCTTCCGGCGTGACGCGAGCGTCGTCGCGGTCGTCGGCCCCTGCCGATACGCCGACGGCCCCCGGTGGGGACGGCACTACGGCCGGATGCTGTTCGGCGCGGTGCACGGCGTGTACCGGCTGACCGGCCGCGCCGTGTACGCCAGCGCGACGAACATCGCGTTCCGCCGCGACGCCTGGACCGGCTACGACACCAGGCTCACGCAGGGCGGCGACGAGCTCGACCAGCTGCGCCGGCTGCGCGGGAAGGGCCGGGTCGTCTACGACCACGGCAACCCGACCTACACCTCGGGCCGGCGGCTCGACCGCGGGCTCGCGTACAACCTCTTCGTGACCCTGCCCGTGCACTACCTGCTGACCTACGCCGTCAACCGGGTCGCCGGGCGGCGGGTGCTGGGGTCGGCCCCGGCGTTCCGCGAGACCACCCCGCAGTTCGAGGCGGAGGCGGCCCGGTGATCGTCCTCATCGGACTGTTGTCCCTCGCCGCGATCGGCGTGGCGTACTGGCTGCTGATGTCGCCGTTCGCCCCGTCCGCGCGGGACTACCCCTACCGCGGCCCGGGCGGCGGGCGGCTGGTGGCGCTGACGTTCGACGACGGCCCGAACGAGCCCTACACCTCGCAGATACTCGACATCCTCGCGGTGTACGACATCCGCGCCACCTTCTTCCACGTCGGGCAGTGCGTCGAGCGGCACCCCGAGGTGGCCCGGCGCGCGGCCGAGGCCGGTCACGTGCTGGGCAACCATTCGCTGAGCCACCGCTTCGGCACGTACCTGCGGCCGCGGGCGTTCGAGCGGGAGGTCGGGCAGACGCAGCGCATCCTGGCCCGGGTCACGGGGCGGACCCCGGCGCTGGCCCGCACGCCCTGGCTGTGGCGCCGGCCGGCGCTGCTGCGGATGTTGCGCCGCGGCGGCCTGCACCCGGTCGCCGGCGAGTTCGGCCACGCGCTGGAGGTGTTCCAGCCGTCCGGTGTACGCATGGCCCGCCGCGCCGTCGCGAAGGCGCGCCCCGGCTCGATCCTCATCTTCCACGACGGCTTCGACGGCCGCGGCGGGAACCGGGCCGAGACGGTCGTCGCGGTGCGGGAGACGATCGAGGGGCTGCTGGCGCGGGGGTACCGGTTCGTGACGGTGGACGAGCTGCTGGGCGTGCCGGCATACCAGGTGTAGACCTCCGTGGCGGTAATGGCACGCGCACCGCGTTCGACCGGCCGGGGCGAGGGGTACGGGACAGCCGACCCCCGACCGGAGGAGGCGGCCCGTGCACGTCCTCGCCCTCGCGTCCTCGGACGCCCACCGGGTACGGGCCGGCCTGCGTGCGGCGCGGCGGCTGGCCCGTGCGCGCCTGCGCACGGCCGGGCGTGACACGCGGGACGGGCTGCGCACCGCGGGCCGCCACGCCGGGCCGCTGCACGGCGCGCTCGGCTGGTGGGCGGTGACCAGCTTCGGGATGCTGAGCCTGCTGCTCGCGGTGCTGATGGTGCTCTGGCCGTCGTCGGTGCGGGCGTTCGGCGGCGCCCTTGTCGGCTCGTGGCTGCTGTTCGTCGCGTTCGGCCGGTTCGGTGGCGGGCAGGTGCTCCGCGCCCGGTACGGCGGGTCCCTCGTCCTGCAGGCCGGTGCCGCCGTGGTGGCGCTGGCCGGTGTGGTGGTGATCCGGCTGCCCGAGTTCGACCCGGCCGCCGGCGTGGCCGCGGCCAGCCTGGCGCTGGGTGTCGCGGCGGCCGGCGACGCCGGGGCGGCGGGGCAGTTCCCGAGGCTGGCGCGCGGCTGCCTGTGGTTGCGGGCCGCGTGCGCGCTGGTCGCCGCGATGGCGGTCGCCGTCGCGCCGGCGACCGGGCTCGTCGTCGCCGCCGCGTGCGTGGGTCTCGGCGAGGTCGCCCTGGCGGTGCGGCTCCTGCCGGAGGTCGAGCGTCTCGCCGGGATGGCCGGCCGCGACGAGCGCCGCGCAGATCCGCAGGACGATCGACTGCACCGCCTTTCCCTGCTCGGATCCTGACCCGGTCCGGCACCGGGCGGCGATTGACCGCCCGGCACAACTAATTTGGCCGTTGTAACTTTCCTGGCCCGGTCCAGGCCGGGGGCGGCGTGCCCCCGGCGGCGTTGCCCTCCACGACGACGGCCCCCACTGTTCAGGCATCAACGTCGTTGGGAGAACAGCACATGAGTGAACCTCAAAATGGTTGGCTGCGGGCTCGATGGCGGCGTCCGGCGGGCACGATGGTCGCCGCCGCGGCGTGCATCGCGGGCGCCGCGCTCGCCCTGGCAACCGTGACCGGCCCGGCCGCCGCCGCCGGCCCGGCCACCCGCGGCCCGGCGAACGTCGCGTTGGCCGCCCCAGCGATCGCCGCCGTCGCCTCCGGTTACGCACACACCTGCGCGGTCCGCGCCGACGCGACGCTGTGGTGCTGGGGCAGCAACTGGAGCGGCGAGGTCGGCGACGGCACCAACACCAGCCGGACCACGCCGGTGCAGGTCGGCAGCGCCACCACCTGGGCCGGCATCGACGCCGGCAGCAACTTCGCCTGCGCGACGCGGACCGACCGGACGCTGTGGTGCTGGGGCGCCAACAAAAGGGGCCAGCTCGGTGACGGCACCACCACCAACCGCAACGCTCCGGTCCAGGTCGGCACCGCCACCACCTGGGCGAACATCAGCGCCGGCGACGCGCACACCTGTGGCGTGCGGACCGACGGCACGCTGTGGTGCTGGGGCTTCAACCGGCTCGGGCAGCTGGGTCTCGGCTCGGACGCCTGGACCGTGACCACGCCGACCCGGGTCGGCACGGCAAGCAACTGGGCGACCGTCACGGCCGGCTTCGCACACACCTGCGCGTCCCGCACCGACGGCACCCTGTGGTGCTGGGGCGACAGCTCCAGCGGGCAGCTCGGCGTGGGCTCGCTGAGCTACTCGACGACCCCGGCGCAGGTGGGCACGGCGACCACGTGGCGCGCCGCGGCGGCCGGCCTCGTGCACACCTGCGCGACCCGCACCGACGGCACCCTGTGGTGCTGGGGCAACAACGGCTACGGGCAGCTCGGCGCCGGCACGACGTACCAGACGACACCCCAGCAGATCGTCGGCAGCAGCGCCTGGAGCAGGGCCGACGCCGGCTACGACACCTCATGCGCGTCCCGCACCGACGGCACCCTGTGGTGCTGGGGCAACAACATGACCGGCCAGCTCGGCGACGGCACGACGACGAACCGGAGCGCCCCGGTCCAGGTCGGCACCGCGACCACCTGGACGACCGGCCTCGTCACCGGCTACCACACCTGCTCGATCCGCACCGACGCCAACCTGTGGTGCTGGGGCAACAACGCCAACTCCCAGCTCGGCGACGGCACCACCACCCAGCGGTCGACCCCGGCGCAGGTCGTCTTCCCGGCCTGACCGCCGCACCATCGCACCAGTCAGGCCCGCCCGCCCCGCGACCTCGGGGCGGGCGGGGCGCCGGGCGGCGCCGCGAGTGCCTTTCGCGGCGCCGCCCTTCACCCGCCGGACCGGCCCCTCCGCCGATGTGCGGCCGGTCCGCCGCTGCGCGGTCCCCTGCCCGGTCCACCCCGAACCGCCGTCCTGCAGGGACCCGCGCGGGCTACTTGAACTTCGCGACGTTGTCCTTGGTGACCATCTCGGTGCCGGTGTCCACGCTGGGCTGCACCGTCTGGCCCTTCGCCGCGGCCACCGCCGTCTCGATGCCCAGCGAGCCCATCTTCGCCGGGAACTGCGCCACCGACGCGGCCTGCGTACCGGCCTCGATCGCCTTGATCTCATCCGGGGAGGCGTCGAAGCCGACCACGATGGGCTTCTTGCCGGTGGCCTTGACCGCCTGGAGCGCGCCGGTGATCGGCGGCCCGCAGGCGCCGTAGATCGCCGTCACGTCCGGGTTCGCGGTCAGGATGTCCTGCGCCGCGTTGAGGCCCTTGGTCTCGTCGCAGTCCGTCGCCGGCTCCGCGACGACCTTCGCGGCACCGCCGAGCCCGTCCTTCAGGCCCTTCACCCGGTCGTCCAGCGACGGGTTGCCGAGGCGTCCCTGCAGGATCGCGATCGTCGCGCCCGCAGGCAGCTGCTTGGCCAGCCACTGCCCCGCCAGCTTCCCACCGGCAAGGTTGTCCGTGGCCACGACGGACGACTTGCCCGACCATCCGGGGATGTCGTTGTCGATCAGCACCACCTTGATGCCGGCCTTGACCGCCTTGTCCAGCGCGCCCTGGACGTTCGGACTGGTCGGCGTGATCGCGATCGCCTTGACGCCCTGAGTGATCATGTTCTCGATGATGGCGATCTCGCCCTCGTCGTCGGTGCCGCTCTTGCCCTGCCCGTACACCACCTCGACGTCGCTGTGCGCGGCGTCGTACTGCTTCACCGCGTCGACCATCGTGTCGTAGAAGTCGACCGGGAACTTCGTGATCAACCCGACCTTGATGGATCCGGCGGCGCCGGAGGGGGTATCGGACTTGGCGTCGCCGCAGCCGGCCAGGGCAATGGCCAGCGCCAACGCCAGCACGGCAAATCTTCGAGCACGATGCATGGGGGTGTTCGTCCCTTCGCTGGACGTGGGATTGGGTGTACGGGGGTGTGCGGGTTGCGCGAACGGTGACGAGGCGCCGGGGTCAGGCCCCGCCGATGATCAGGGAGACGATCGTCTGCTGGTGCTCCGGCGTCGGCACGACCTCGCCGACCTTCCGGCCGCGGCGCATGATGACGGCACGGTCGGCGATCTCCATGACGTGGTCCATGGCGTGCGAGACGACGATGACCGCGCGGCCCTCGTCGCGCAGGCGCAGGATGAGGTCGAGCACCTGCCGCGACTCGCGCAGTCCCAGCGCGGCGGTCGGCTCGTCGAGGATGACGATGCTCGACGCGAACGCCGCGGCGCGGGCGACGGCGATGGCCTGGCGCTGCCCGCCGGAGAGCAGCCCGACGCCGGCGCGCTGGTCGGGCAGCCCCACCTGCAACCGGCCGAGGACCTCGGTGGTCGCGTCGGCCATCGCGCGGCGGCGCAGGAACCGCAGGCCGCGCGGCAGCCAGGCGGGTCCGGCGTCCTCGCGGCCGGCGTAGAAATTCGCCGCGGGGTCGAGGTTGTCGAACAGCGCCAGGTCCTGGTAGACCGTCTCGATCCCGGCGGCCCGGGCGGCGGCCGGCGAGCCGAGCTCCACGACGGTGCCGTCGAGCTCGACGGTGCCGGCGTCGAAGCGGTGCACGCCGCTGATGCATTTGATCAGCGTCGACTTGCCGGCGCCGTTGTCGCCGAGCAGCGCGAGCACCTCGCCGTGGGAGACGGCGACGTCGACCGAGTCCAGGGCGACCACGGCGCCGAACCGTTTGGTGGCGCCGGTGATCCGCAGGGCCGGCACCCGGTCCGGCGCCCCGCCGTTGACGTTGCCTGGTTCGCGGGCAGGCCCGGTCATGCCGTCACCGCCTGCATCACCTGGAAGCGGCGCTCCAGTGCGCCGCGGATGACGTCGAGCTCCACGGCGATCAGGATCACCACGCCGATGACGATCGGCTGGATGAACGCGTCCACGTTGAGCAGGTTCATGGCGTTGCGGATGACGCCGATCATCAGCGCTCCGACGAGTGCGTTCGTGACGGTGCCGCGGCCGCCGAGGAAGCTCGCACCGCCGATGACGACGGCGGCGATCGCGTCGAGTTCGGCCAGTTCGCCGAAGGTCGGGGAACCCGCGTTGAGCCGCCCGGCGGTGATGAACGCGGCGATGCCGGCCGCGAGCCCGCTCATGACGTACACGGAGACGAGCACCGCGTTGACCGGGATGGCGGCCCGGCGGGCGGCGTCGGGATTGCCGCCCACGGCGTAGATCCAGCGCCCCCACACCAGGCGCGTGGTCAGCAGCAGCACGAGCAGGGCCAGCGCCGCGACCAGCAGCGTCGAGTACGGCAGCCAGCCGATCGACTCGCCGCCGAGCACCTGGATGACGCCGGGCATCCCGCGGTGCGGCTGCCCGCCCGCCAGCCACAGCGCCAGGCCGTGCGCGACGCTCAGCGTCGCGAGGGTGACGATGAACGGGTGCGGCAGCCGTCCCCACACCAGGGCCACGCCGTTGACGGCCCCGACGGCCAGGCCGGTGCCCAGCATGGCGAGCACGACGACCGTCGCGGACGGCACCGCCTCGAACACCAGCGCACCGACCACCGCCGCGAGGGCGACCGTCGAGCCGACCGACAGGTCGATGCCGCGCGTGACGATGACCAGCAGCTGGGCGATCGCCAGGACCGCGATGACCGCGGTCTGGGCGAGCACGTTGCCCAGGTTGCGGGTCGTGAAGAACACGGGCGACAGCACGCTCGCCGCCACGACGATCAGGACCAGCATGAACACCGGCCCCGTCCTGATGAGGCGGAGGGCGAGCCGCGGACCGCCGGGGCGCCTGCCGGGTGACGGCCCGGTCACGGCGGCGTCCGGTTGTCTGATGCCGAGCGTCATCGGCCCCTCCTTCGTCCTGGCGGATGCCGCTGACAGAACTTGCATGGAAGTGATGAGATGTCTTGATACCCGCGCCCGGGGCCGTCGTCAAGAACTGGCACTGGATGTGGTTTTTATATCGGCTTTTGTCCACTTTTCTATTGCGCCGCTCCCAGATATGGGCGCGTCAGACATCAGATCAATTGATGCGGCCCTCGTCCCCGCCGGACAGACTTGACAATAGCTGACGCGATGTGGAACAACCTGGCAACAAGGTTCCGCATGGGGCACAGTCGCGCAGACATCTGACTTCTGCGGCCCATGAGAGGTGATCAACGCTTGGCCCAACGCGTAGAATGCCTGTCTTGCAGGTATTCCCGGAGCGGCTCTGGACGAAGCGCAGAGGCGAGCGTACAAATACATCAGATGTTCGCCGGGAAGCCGAGCGGCGCCGACCAGACCCCCAGGAGCACCGGTGACTGAACGCATCTCGTCCGTGGACACCTGCGACGTGCGGTTCCCCACGTCCCGCCACCGCGACGGCTCCGACGCGATGAACCCGTTTCCGGACTACTCCGCCGCCTACGTGGTGCTGCGCACCACCGCCGGCGCCGAAGGACACGGTCTCGTCTTCACCGTCGGCCGCGGCACCGAGATCGAGGTCGCCGCGATGCGGTCGCTGGCCGGGATGGTCGTGGGGCTGCCGGTCGAGGAGCTGCTGGCCGACCCCGGCGCCCTCGCCCGGCGCATGATCGGCGACAGCCAGATCCGCTGGCTGGGCCCCGAGAAGGGCGTCGTGCACATGGCCGCCGGCGGACTGGTCAACGCGGTGTGGGACCTCGCCGCCCGCCGCCGCGGCAAGCCGCTGTGGCAGCTGCTCGCCGAGCTGACCCCGGAGCAGATCGTCGCCCAGGTCGACTTCCGCTACCTGCGCGACGCGCTCACCGAGGACGAGGCCCTCGCCCTGTTGCGCTCCGTGTCGGCCGGCCGGGCCGAGCGGGAGCGGCTGCTGCTCGCCGAGGGCTACCCGGCCTACACCACCACGCCCGGCTGGCTGGGGTACGACGACGAGAAGCTCGACCGCCTGTGCAGGGAGGCCGTCCAGGACGGCTACGACCTCATCAAGCTCAAGGTCGGCGGCAACCTCGCCGACGACGTGCGCAGGATGAGGATCGCCCGGCAGGCGGTCGGACCGCAGACCCGCATCGCCGTGGACGCCAACCAGATCTGGGGCGTGCCAGACGCGATCGCCTGGATGCGGGAGCTCAGCGAGTTCGACCCGTACTGGATCGAGGAGCCGACCTCCCCCGACGACGTCCTCGGCCACGCCGCGGTCCGTCAGGCCCTCGCGCCGATCAAGGTGGCGACGGGCGAGCACGTGCACAACGCCGTCATGTTCAAGCAGCTGCTGCAGGCCGGCGCCGTGGACGTGGTCCAGATCGACGCGTGCCGGGTCGGCGGCGTCAACGAGAACCTCGCGATCCTGTTGCTGGCGGCCAAGTTCGGCGTGCCGGTGTGCCCGCACGCCGGCGGCGTGGGCCTGTGCGAGCTGGTGCAGCACCTGGCGATGTTCGACTTCGTGGCCGTCAGCGGCACGTCCGCGGACCGCGCCATCGAATACGTCGACCACCTCCACGAGCACTTCGCCGACCCGGTCCGCATCCGCGCCGGGCGGTACCTGGCCCCCACGGCGCCCGGCATGAGCGCGCAGATCGTGGACGCGTCCCTGGCCGCGTTCCGCTTTCCGGACGGACCCGAGTGGGCGGCCGTGACCGCCGCGGCGGCGGCCGGCTGACCCGCCGGCTCAGCCGGTGCTGACGGCGGTGCCGCGCAGCGACTCCGGGGTGGTTCCGGTCCAGCTCCGGAACGCCCGGTAGAAGGAGTTGGTGTCGTCGTAGCCGAGCAGGTAGGCGATCTCGGCGGTGCGCATGGTGCTGTGACCCAGGTAGTGACGGGCCAGGTCCTCGCGGGTGCCGGCGAGGACCGCCTGGAAGGTGGTGCCCTCCAGGCGCAGCTGTCGTTGCAGGGTGCGGGGGCTGACGGCCAGATGCGCTGTCACGGCGGTCATGGACGGATCACCGGCCGGGAGGGTCTCGTGCAGGGCGGCGCGGACGCGCTCGGCGACGCTCGCGGCCGACTGCAGGTCGGACAGGCGTCTGCGCAGGTCGGGGGCGAAGAACCGCCACATCAGGCGGACGGCTTCGTCGTAGTCGTCGCGCTGGTACACCCGCACACCGATCATCTCCAGCTCCCGCCAGAAGACGCGGTGCAGGTCGACCTCGCGCGGGGCGGGATGGATCGCCACCACGACGAGGCGACCCCGCACGGCGAGCAGGTCGGTGGCCGTCCGCACGCCGGCCGCCGAGCCGGAGACCTCGAACACCACGTCGGCGCCGGCACCGCCGGTGTGGTCCCGCACGTGCGCCGCTGGGTCGAGCTGCACAGGGTCCACGGTCGTCAGGCCGAGATCCGCGGCAACGGCGCGGCGGTGCGGGTCGAGCTCGATGACGGTGACCGCGGCGCCGGTGGTCTGGGCGACCTTCGCGATGAGCAGGCCGACCGGGCCGGCGCCGATGACGACCGCGTGCTCGTGCGCGCGGAGCCTGGACCGCCGCACGTCGTGCACGGCCACCGCGGTCGGCTCGATCAGCGCGGCATGCCGCAGCGGCAGGTCCGCCGGCAGCGGCACGAGGATCCGGGCGGGGACGGTCCAGCTGCGTTGCATCGACCCGGCCGAGTCGATACCGACGAAGTCGAGCCGGTGGCAGATGTGGGTGTGCCCGGCGGCGCAGGCGGGGCATTCCCCGCACCAGTTCAGTGGCATGACCGTCACCGGATCGCCGACGGCGTGCCCGGTGACGCCGTCGCCGAGGGCTGCGATCCGGCCGGACATCTCGTGCCCGATGACCGCCGGCAGGTGCACCCGGTGGTCCATCGCGCCGTGCAGGATGTGCAGATCGGTGCCGCAGATGCCGGTGTACGCGACGTCGATGCGCACCTCCCCCGGTCCGGGCGGCACCGTGTCGGTGTCCTCCACGACGAACGTGCGGTCACCCACGTATCTGGCACTGGGGGTCACGGGTCCTCCTCGTTGTCCGCACAGCTTTGTCCGCGCAGCTTTGTCCGTGCAGCTTTGTCCGTGCAGCTTTGTTCGCACCGCGACATGGCAGAGGCCAGGACGGCGTCAAACATCTGATGTATCTATAGTTGGAGGTCCGCCGGGACACATCCCTGTGACGGCGGGACCAGAACTGGTACGGAGGAGACTCGGTGGCACTGACCGACGAAGCGATCACCAGGATCCGCGCCATGATCCAGAGCGGTGAGCTGCCGCCAGGTTCGAGGCTGCCACCGGAGCAGCAGCTCGCCGTGCAGATGGGGCTGTCGCGCAGCGGCGTGCGGGAAGCGGTGAAGGTGCTCGAGTCGGCCCGCGTCCTCGACGTGCGCCGCGGCGACGGCACCTACGTGACGAGCCTGGCGCCCCGGCTGCTGCTGGAGGGCCTCGGCGTCGCGGTCGAGCTGCTGCGCGACGACACCCTGATGGAGGTCATGGAGGTGCGCCGCATGCTGGAGCCGGTGGCGACCGGCATGGCGGCGCTGCGCATGTCCGACGACGCCCTCGACGAGCTCGCAAGGATCCTCGACGACATGCGCTCGGCCGCCGACGACGCGGAGAAGCTGATCGGGTTCGACACGGCGTTCCATCGCACCGTGGTCGCGGCGACCGGCAACGAGACGCTCACGTCGCTGCTGGACGGCCTGTCCAGCCGCACCCTGCGGGCCCGGGTGTGGCGCGGCCTCATCGAGGGCAACTCGGCCCACAAGACGATCGAGGAACACCACGCGATCTACCTGGCGCTGCGTTCGCGGGACCAGCTGCTCGCCCATGCCAGCGCACTGCTGCACGTCAACACCTCCGAGGCGTGGCTGCGCACGGTGCTGTCCCCGCCGGTCGCCGGCGGCTCGTAGCGGGACGCCGCAGGCCCGGCGGCCGGCGGGCCCGCTGGTCATGCCGGCACACCGGCCGGTCCGAACCGAACATCAGACGTCCAGGACCGGACCGCTGCACCGCGCCGGCGGCACCGGCCCGCGTCGAGCGGGCAGGTGTCCACGGACGAGACACACTCGGTCACCGATGCTCCTGGAGGGGGTTCGAGGCGCCGCACGGCAGCACCCAGGCAGGCAACGTCGAACGACGCTACGGCAAGGGGTGGGCCGCAGACATCTGATGTATTTGTACTCCCGTCACCGCTGGCTTGTCCAGGGACCGGAGCGAACCGTTGGTAGCAGGCGATACCGCAGACACGCAGCCGCAGCCCTCCAGCGAAACATGCGATGTCTGGCCCGCGAGGTCTTCCGCCAGCATGGAGATCACCCGCTCGGAGAGCTTGTTCGGCGCCGGGGCGGTTGCGTCGATTCGCATCGACCGGGGCGGCGTGGGTACGACGCGATCATGACTCACGCTCAAACGACGGCGACCGTCGCGCTCGGTGCGCAACGGTTCGTCTCGCTCACCACGTTCAAGCAGGACGGCTCCCCGGTCGCCACGCCGGTGTGGGTCATGCGGGACGGTGACGCCCTGCTCGTCACCACGCCGGCCGGGAGCTACAAGGTCAAACGCCTCCGGCGGGATGCGCGCGTGCGGCTGGTGCCGTGTGGCCGTACCGGCAGAATCCGCGACGGTGAACGGCCGGTGGAGGGCAAGGCGGAGATCGTCACCGACCCCGCCGAGACGGCCAGGATGACGCAGCTCATCCGGCGCAAGTACGGCCTGGAGTACCGCGTGACGATGCTCGTCGAGCGGCTCGTCGCCCGCCGCCGGAAGCCGCGGGTGCTGCTGCGGATCACCCTGTCCGAGTAGGCCCGTTCAGGCGGCGAGCCGGGCGGTCACGGCCGTGGCCATGCCCTGCTCCCCCGCCGCGTTCGGGTGGAACGGCGCGGCCGTGTTCTCCGGCACGACCCCCTCGACCCAGCGCACGCTCCTGCTCCGGCACACGTCGTGCCCGATCGACGGCGTGTACACGTCGGCGTATTCGGCGCCGTTCGCCGTCGCGGTCCGGGCGAGCATCCCGTTGAGCGACTTCGCCACCGTGCGCAGGTACGGCACGTCGCCGTACGCGAACGGCACCACCGGCCAGCAGCCGTAGCCGCTGTCCGGCACGATCACCGGGTAGCCGACCACGACGATGCGGGCGTTCGGCGCGGCAGCCCGCACGGCCTGCACGACGGCGGCGACCTTCGGGGCGGTCGCGGTGATCCGCGCCTGCAGTTGGTCGGTGCCGCCGGCGGTGTACCGGTCCCGGCACGGCGTGCCGAAGGGGTTGCCGAGCCCGTCCTGCGCGCACGCGGACACGATGCCGGAGAAGCCGATGTCGTTGCCGCCGATGCCGATCGTGACCAGCGCCGTCGCGGCGGTTACCGCACTGACCTGGGCCGGCACGGGCAGCCCGAGCGTTCCCTTGCCGGCGTTGAGGATGTCGCCGGTCGTCGCGCCGCCGCACCGGACATCCAGCAGCGCCCGACCGGCCGCGCAGGCGTAGCCGAGGAACACCCCGATCTGGCTGTTTTCGACCCTCCCAAGGGATCGGCCGAGATCCCGCTCGACGCGGACCCGAAATCAGTGCCCGGTCAGGCACACACCGCCTCGAGGATCGACACATCTGATGCCGTCGCAACGACCCGCTCGAGCCGGAAACCGCAGGTCTGCAACAGCGACTCGTGTTCGCTGCGGGTGCGTTGCCTGCCCCCGGTGTGGATGAGCATCACGATGTCCATGGCTTTGGACCAGTCGGGCCCAGGGTCGTCGGGGATGACGCTCTCCACCAACAACAGCCGCGCATGTGGCGGAGCGGCCTTCCGTACGGCGGCCAGGATCGCCGTGGCCCGCTCGACGTCCCAGTCGTGGATCACGTCCATGAGCATGTAGGTGTCGCAGACCGGCAGCGGGTCCTTGAAGAAGTCGCCAGCTTGCAGCGTGAGCCGATCGGAGGCGATCTCCGCGGCACGCTCGATCACCGGGGGCAGGTCGAAAAGGATGCCCGTGGTTCGCTCGGCCGCGTCCACCACCGCCTGCAGTAGGTGTCCTCGGCCGCCGCCGATGTCGGCGATCGTTCCGCAGTCCGAGAAGTCGTAGGCGGCCAGGGCACTCGCGACCTGGATACGCGCCTTTGAGACCATCGCGGCGTCGAAGACCCGGCCCACCTCGGGATCACTCTGAATGATGGCGAAGAACCCGTCCGGATTCAGCTTGTTCGCGGCCGGGAGTCCAGTCTGGAGTGAGTAGTCGAAGTAACCCAGTTGCTTTGCAGTACGTTCGGTTCCGAATGTTGCCACGAAGTCACGCCAAGACTGGGGATGGTCGGAACGGAGCATTCGCGACGCGCCGGTGTGGGTGAAGCGGTCGTCGCTGGCCGCGAAGACGCCATGGGCAGCGAGGAGGCGAAGCACACGGCCGAGGGCCCCGGGATTCGCCCCGGTGGCTTCGGCCAGCTCCTCGGCCGTCCGCGGCGTGTCGTCGAGTGCGTCGGCGACGCTGAACCTGGCCACGGAGGCCAGACAGTGCCCGACAAACATGCCCCCGAGCGCCCCGGTCAGTGTGTCGAAGGGCCCCGTCTGTCGATCGATCGCGGCATGGTGATCATCACTGGCGGGCATGAAACGCCTCCGATTTGTCCCCGGCTGCACGCGACGGCGCAATCGTCGTCGTAATCATTGTGCGAGCCGTAAAGGCGTCGTCGACAGAGGGATAACCCTGGTTCGGTCCCGACGAAGCGTGTTGACTCAGCTGCGCCACGACCCGACTGCGTACCCCTGACAGGAGTCGAACCTGCATGCCGCCCGGTTCGGGTCGAACCTGGACAGTCGTCGGTCAGGACCGCCTCGATGACCTGGCGCTCGAGTGGAGTCAGGGGGCGGGGCAGGTCACCGCCCCGATCAGTCGATGCTTCCATGTTCGTCATCACGCTCCAGGGAACTTCGCGCGGATGAAGGCCGTGCTTTGCGGGATCAATGACATGTTCAAGCTTCTCCTGGAACGGCTACCTCGCGGGTGCGGAGGCGGCCAGGAACGGCAGTGCACGGGAACTCGGTTCAAGCTGGCCGGATGCCGTGTACGGCGTGAACCGGGACCAGCCGTTGCAGCGACCCGGTCACAGCGTCCACCGGGACACCCCGGCCACCGCCGCCGCGATCCGCACGCTGCGGTCGAGTGCGGACACGACGCGCCAGCAGCTGCGCCTGCCCGCCGCGACCTGGTAGCCCGGACCGTCCGGCCCGGCACGCGGAATTCTCACAACGGCGAAAGTTTCACGGCTGTGCCGCGGGTGCCGGTGAACCACGTCGGGCATTCCGCACGAATTCCCTGGTCAGTACGCTTGCCCAGTTTCGAAAAAATTGGACGCTGCAACGCGCGGATCACTCTGCCGTCATGCCCGAAAGTTGGCCTGACTTCGTGAAGGGAAGTTCGCATGAACAACGTTGCAACACATTCCACGGGCCGCGGCCGCCACCGCGGGAGGCTGCTCATCGGCGCCGCGTGCGCCGTCGTCGCCGCCGCGGCGTCGGTGGTCGCGCTGACCGGCACCGCCAATGCCGAGGCCGACCGGACCATCACGTCGAACACGACCGGCACGCACAACGGCTACTTCTTCACGTACTGGAAGGACAACGGCAACGTCACCATGACGCTGGGCGCCGGCGGCTCGTACAGCGTCCAGTGGGCCAGCGGCACCAACAACACCGTCGTCGGCAAGGGCTGGAAGCCCGGCTCCAACCACACCGTGAACTACTCCGGCACGTTCAACGTCAACGGCAACGGCTACCTGGCGCTGTACGGCTGGACCACCAACCCGCTCATCGAGTACTACGTGGTGGAGAATTTCGGCAGCTACAACCCCAGCACCAGCGCGCAGCGGCTGGGTTCGGTGAACACCGACGGCAGCACGTACGACATCTACCGCACCCAGCGCGTCAACCAGCCCTCCATCATCGGCAACGCGACGTTCTACCAGTACTGGAGCGTCCGGCAGCAGAAGCGGACCGGCGGCACCATCACCACCGCCAACCACTTCAACGCCTGGGCGAGCCTCGGGCTGAACCTCGGCTCGCACGACTACCAGGTCATGGCCACCGAGGGCTACCAGAGCAGCGGCAGCTCCAGCATCACGGTCAGCGAGGGCCCGGTCGTCGGGCCCACGTCGTCGTCGCCGCGGCCCAGCTCGCCGGGCGTGTCGAGCCCGCCGCCGAACGGCGGCACGTCCGCGTGCCAGGTGACCAACACCGTCAACCCCTGGAACACCGGGCTCACGGACAACATCACCATCAAGAACACCGGCACGACGGCCATCAACGGCTGGTCGCTGCGCTTCAACCTCGCCTCCGGGCAGACGATCACCTCCGGCTGGAACGCCACGTACTCGCCGAGCAGCGGCCAGGTGACCGCGACCAACGCCAGCTACAACGGCTCCCTGCCACCGGGCGCCTCGACGACGATCGGCTTCCAGGCCAACCACAGCGGCAACACCGGCGCGCCGAGCGGCTTCACGCTCAACGGCGCGGCCTGCAGCTGACCGACCGGTCGCGCCGGGTTCCGGGCACCTGCCGGACCCGGCGCGACCCGCGTCACCGCGGCGACGCTCCCCCTCAAGCCGGGGACGCCCCTGCCGAACTCACAGCCGTGGTCGTAGACGAGGCGCTGCTGCGCATGCGCCGGAACATCGAACGGGCCGGCCTGATCAGCCGGTCCGTCGCCGTCGTGTGGATCCTCACCTCGTTCCTGGCCCTGCCCCGGGCGGCCGGCCTGGCGCTGCCCGGCCCGAAGTGGCTCCTGGGCGCCGCGATGGCGCTGCCCGAGGTGCTGATCAACGTGGTGGCCGTGTACGCGCTGCGCAACGTGGCCAACCGTCGCTATCCGAGGCTGAGCGCGACCCTGGTCGCCGCGGACACCGCCACCATCATCGCGATCGTCTACGCCAGCAGCTCCGGCCCCCGAGCTGGTGCTCTGGCCGCTGCTCATCATCCCGATCATCGTGGCCGCCTACCGGCACCAGCTCACCGGCGCGCTGCTGACCTGGCTCGCGACCAGCGCCGCCGGGGTCCTGCTGTACTGGCAGGGGCGGCTCATAGCCGGCCGCCAGGTGGGCCGTGACCTGGTCACGGTCGCGCCGAGCCTGGAGCTGCTGGTCGCCCTGCTGACCGGGCTGCTGTCCCTGGCGCACCGCAACCATCTCGGCCAGCTGGCCACCGCCCGGGAGATGCTGCGGCGGCAGGCCCTGCACGACCCGCTCACCGGTCTGGGCAACCGCAACCTGCTGCACGAGCACGCCCGCGGCCGGTTGGGGGCCGGCGAGACGGTGTCGGTGCTGGTGCTGGACCTCGACGGCTTCAAGGCCGTCAACGACTCGCTCGGGCACGCCGCCGGCGACGAGCTGCTGCGCGTGGTCGCCCGCCGGTTGCTCGCCCACACCGGCGACCGCAACCTGGTCGCCCGGCTCGGCGGCGACGAGTTCGTGGTGATGCTGCACGGCACCGACGCGCGCACGGCCCACCAGACCGCCGAGCGGCTCCGCGCCGCGCTGACGGCCCCGATCGCACTCGCGGCCGGCGAGGACCAGCCGCCGCGGACCATCCGGATCGACGCGAGCATCGGGGCGGCCACCGCACGCGACGGCGATCTGGACGACCTCCTGCGCGCCGCCGACGCCGACATGTACCGCGTGAAGGCCGCCCATCGCATCCTGCGGCCGCCGCGTGCCGCCCGCAGCTACCTGGACAGCGGCGCGCCGATCGGCGTCGAGGTCGTCGCGTAGATCCGCACGAGGTCGTCGAACCGGTGCCGGCCGGTGGCGTCGGGTGGTGGGCGCAGGCCGGCGTGGACGAGCTCGTCGAGGCCTGCCTGCGCCGACGCGACGTCGACGCCGCCGAGGTCGGCGGCGCGGCGACCCGGATCGACCGCGATCCAGCGGCGGCCGGGACCACCGGCGCCGCGCCGCCCCGGGTCACGGCATCGAGCGGCGACGATCCGCGAAAGCCCCGCAAACCGCCCTCTCAGTTGGTGAACGGACATGCTGTGTTCACCGTGCGCTACCTGCAGGCAACCCAGCGCTGCCAGTGTGAGGCGCGGGAGCGCCCACGGAACGACGACCGGGTGTTCCGCACGATGCACCCGAGAGGCTGCGCACAACGTGAGCTCTGCCGATGCCGCCCGCGACCTCGGCGACCAGCGCGCCGCCCTGCACCGTTACGTGATCCGGCTCGTCGCCCCCGACCTGCACCAGGCCGAGGACATCGTCCAGGAGACCCTGCTGCGCGCGTGGCAGCACGCCGACCAGCTCGACTGGGCCGAGCGCCCGATCCGGCAGTGGCTGTTCCGGATCGCGCGCAACCTCGTCGTGGACGCGTGGCGCAAGGACCGCAGCGTGCCGATCGGCATCGCCGCCGACCTGTTCCCCGAGCGCGCCGACCGCAGCGACCTGGCCGAGGCCGTCGCCGACCGGCACCTGCTGCTCCAAGGCCTGCGGCAGCTGCCTGCGCAGCACCGGGAGGTGCTGTTCCACGTCCACCTGCTCGGGCGTGGCGGCGACGAC
Organism: Dactylosporangium sp. NBC_01737; assembly: GCF_035963215.1. Classification (NCBI taxonomy): domain Bacteria; kingdom Bacillati; phylum Actinomycetota; class Actinomycetes; order Micromonosporales; family Micromonosporaceae; genus Dactylosporangium; species Dactylosporangium sp. NBC_01737. The sequence continues at coordinate 8,516,968 of NZ_CP109153.1, read as the reverse complement.
ACCGCGCACGCCCTCGGCATCCCCCGCGGCACCGTGAAGTCCCGCACCCATCACGCCCTGCGGGCCATGCGCGTCGCGCTCGGGGAGGCCGCATGATGTCGTTCCTCGCCGCGCACCGCGGCCCGATCAGCGCGCTGCTCGGCGGTCTCGGCCTGCTGGTGCTCGCCCTGGTACTGCTGCAGCGCTCGGTGCGCCGCGTCGGTGGCTGGCGGGTCGTGCGACGCCGCTTCGCCCGTGAGGTCCGCCAGACCGCGGCGGCGTTCGCCCGTCCGGTGCGCAGGTGGTGGCGGTACCGCCGGCGGCTCCGGCTCCTGCGCCGCCTCCTCGCCGACCCGCGGACCTGGGCGGCGGTCGAGACCGCGATGCGTGCGGTCCCGGCACCCGGCCGGCAGCCCTACGCGGCGATCGTCGCGGGTGCTTCGGTCGGCGTGTACCTGACCGGCACGCCGGGCGCGGCGCCGGACGACCCGGCCTGGACGGTCGACGAGGACGATCCGCTGCTGTGGTGGACGCCGTCCGACCCGGCGGCGGCCGGTGGCGCCGGCGCGGTGCTCGTCGCGGCCGGCGTGGAGGACGCCCGCGGCGGTGCCGTCTTCCTCGACCTGGCCGCGGGGCCCGCGACCCACGCCACCACCGGTGACGAACGCACCGCCCTCGCCCTCGTGCAGTCCGTCGCCGCCCAGCTCGAGGCCCGCCAGCCGGACGGCACGGTCACCATCGGCCCCGGCGTCCATCCCCGGTTCGAGGGCGCGACGATGACGGCGGCCACCGAGTTCCTCATCTGCGCCGGTGTACCGGACGCCGCCCGCCCGGATCTGCGCACCGTCCAGCTGGGTGGCGCCCGCGGCCACGCCAGGCTGCTCGTCGCGGACCGCACGGGTCTCGTGCGCCCGCTCGGCACCCCGCTCGTCCTCGACGTCACGCCGCTGCCGCGGTCGGTTGCCCGCACCCTGGGCACGATCCCGCCGGCGCCCCGCCTGCCGGCCACCGGTCCGGCCCTCGACGAGGACGCCTTCGTCGCCTCGCTCGACGACCTGCCACCCCGCCGGGCCGCCACCGCTCCCGCCACGCCCGCGCCTCCGACCACGACGGCCACAGCGCCGACCGCCGCGCCGGCGCCGGCCCCGATCCCGGCAACGGCACCGATCCCGGCAACGGCCACATCTGCAACGGCCACGTCGGCAACGGCCACCGAAGCCGCCCACGCAGGTGCGCCACCGGCCGGCGGGCGCGGCGAGGACGAGTTCGACGAGCCGGAACCCGCCGCGCTCGGGGTTTCCGCCGGTGCCCGGGAGACCACCCCGGCCGGCACGAGAGGCGAGCCGTCGTGAACCTCACCCTCAGCACCGTCGACGGGATCGACGGCACCCGCCGGGACCATCTCGTCGACCTGCCCGGCGGGTGCACCGTCGCCGAGCTCGGCGCCGCGCTCGACCGGCCCGCCGACGACGGCGGGCCCGGCAGGTTCCTTGCCGGTGCCGGTCCCGCGAGGAAGGTGTACCTCGACGGCGCCGAGGTGCCGCTCACCGCCGCCGTGCACGGCTCCGGCATCAGGTCCGGGGCGGTCCTCGGCCTCGGCCGGCCCATCCGGCGCGGGGACCGGGTCCGGGTCGCGTCACCCGACGCCGGGCCCGTCCTCGCCGAGGTCCACGTCGTGTCCGGCCCGGCGTCCGGGCGCAGCTTCCTGCTGACCGCGGGCAGCTGGGAGGTCGGCACCGCCGGGCACTGCGCGATCCGCGTCGACGGGCCCGACGCCCCGGCCGGTGGGCTCTGGGTGACCGTGTCGACCCGGGGCACCACGACCTGGCACCAGGATCCCGGCGGGGAGGGCGACGTCCGCCCCGCCGTCGTCGAGCGGCCGTACGCGTTCGACCCCGACACCGGGTTGACCCTGGAGGGTGCCGAGCGGCCACCCGTACCGGATGCGCAGGACGACGACGAGCACGGCAGGCGCTGGGAGCCGGGCACGGACCTGGCCGTCGGTCCGGTGCTGCTGCGGCTCGCCGAGCCCGTGGTCGCCGACGCGGCGGTCACGGACGCGGCCGACGGGATCGGGCTGGACTACAATCGGCCGCCGCGGATCGCGCCGCACCTGGACGCGGAGCGGGTGCGGCTGCCGAACCCGCCGACCCGGCCGCCGCGGCAACCGTTCCCGGCGCTGATGCTCGTCGCGCCCATCGTGCTCGGCCTCGTCCTCGTCGGGGTGTTCAAGTCCTACTTCTACCTGGTGTTCATCCTGTTCACCCCGGTCATGGCGATCACCAACTGGATGGTGGGGCGGCGCGGCAACCGCAAACAGCACGAGGAGCAGTGGCGGCGGTACCGGCTGCGGATGGACTCCCTGCAGCGCGAGGTCCACGACGCGGTGCGGCAGGAGCGGCACGTGCGGTGCGTGACCGGGCCCGACCCGGCGACCCTCGGCCTCGTCGCGACCGGGCCCGGGGTGCGGCTGTGGGAGCGGCGCCGCCGCGACCCCGACCACCTGCTGGTGCGGCTCGGCACCGCGGACCTGCCGTCGGTGAAGGAGATCGACGACCCGGGCCGCGACGAGAACCACCGGTCGGTGCGCTGGAACATCCGTGACGTACCGGTCGGCCTCGAGCTCGCCGAGTACGGCGTCGTCGGTGTCGCCGGCCCGACCGCGCCGGTGCAGGCCCTGGCGCGGTGGTTCGTCGCGCAGAGCGCCGTGCTGCACAGCCCCCGGGACCTGCGGGTCGTGGTGCTCACCGAACCGCAGCGCAGCGACGGCTGGGGCTGGGTCCGGTGGCTGCCGCACCTGCGCCCGGCCGGCGGCGGGGGCGGGCCGATGGTCAGTGTCGGCAACGACCCCGAAAGCGTCGCCAACCGCGTCGCGGAGCTGGTCGCCCAGTTGCAGGCGCGGCAGCGGGCGCTCGGCTCGTCGCTGGGCAAGGCCATGTTCACCGACCCGGACGTGCTGGTCATCCTCGACGGCGCGCGGCAGCTGCGGGACGTGCCGGGGGTGGTGCAGCTGCTCACCGACGGGCCGCGGGTACGGCTGTTCAGCATCTGCCTCGACGAGCAGGAGCGGCTGCTGCCGGAGGAGTGCACCGCGGTCGTGGTGGCGGCCGCGGCGACGGTGACGCTGCGCCGCACCGGCAACGCCGACCTCACCGGCATCCGCGCCGACCTCGTCGCCGTCGACTGGTGCGAGTGGCTGGCCCGCGCGCTCGCCCCGCTGCGGGACGTCAGCCCCGAGCACGACGCGGGGCTGCCCCGCGAGGTGCGGCTGCTGGACCTGCTGGACCTGGAGCCACCCGACCCGGCGGAGCTGCTGCGGCGGTGGGAGCGGCGCCCGGCGAGCACCACGTTCATGCTCGGCCGCGGCTACGACGGCCCCCTGGCCCTGGATCTGGTCCGGGACGGCCCGCACGGGCTGGTCGCCGGCACCACGGGTTCGGGCAAGTCGGAGCTGTTGCAGGCGTTCGTGGCGTCGCTCGCCGCCGCGAACCGCCCCGACGAGCTGACGTTCGTCCTGGTCGACTACAAGGGCGGCAGCGCGTTCCGGGAGTGCGCCGAGCTGCCGCACACCCTCGGCATGGTCACCGACCTCGACGCGCACCTGGTCCGGCGGGCGATGGAGTCCCTCGGCGCCGAACTGCGCCGCCGGGAACGGATCCTGGCCGACGCGCAGAGCAAGGACCTGCCCGCGTACCGCGCGAAGCGGGCCGTGGACCCGTCGCTGCCGCGGCTGCCGCGGCTGCTGCTGGTCATCGACGAGTTCGCCACCCTCGTGCGGGAGGTCCCGGACTTCGTGCCCGGCCTGATCGGCATCGCGCAGCGCGGCCGGTCCCTCGGCATCCACCTGATCCTCGCCACGCAGCGGCCCGCCGGGGCGGTCACCCCCGACATCAAGGCCAACACCAACCTGCGGATCGCGTTGCGGGTCACCGACACCGTGGAGAGCCAGGACATCATCGACACCGGCGAGGCCGTCACCATCTCCCCCGGCAACCCGGGCCGCGCCCTGGTCCGCGCCGGGCACCGCACGACCGTGCCGTTCCAGGCGGCCTGGGTCGGCGCCGGGCGGCACCCCGACGACGGCGCACCCGCCGCGGCCGCGCCGCTGCGCAGCGCCGAGCTGTCCTGGCAGCGCCTCGGCCGCCCCGTCGACCTGCCCTCCCCCGACATCGACCCGCACGCCCCGGCCGCGATCGTGCCGACGGACCTGCAGGTGTTCGTCGCCGCGGTGGTCGCCGCCGCCGGCGGCCTCGCCGACCTCGCCGCGCAGCCGAGCCCGTGGCTGCCGGCGCTGCAGGACCGGGTGCTGCTGCCCGAACTGACGGTGCAACGGGAAGGCCCGGTGCACGAGAGCGTGCCGCCGCTGATCCCGTACGCCCTGGAGGACGTCCCGCAGCTGCAGCAGCGCCGCGTCGCGACCGTCGACCTCGGCACGTTCGGCCACCTGTACGTGATCGGGGCGCCGCGCTCCGGCCGCACCCAGGTCCTGCGCACCATCGCCGGTGCCGCCGCGCAGCGCACCAAGGTCCGCGACGTCCACCTGTACGGCATCGACGCCGCCGGCGGTGGCCTCACCGCCCTGGAGGCGTTGCCGCACTGCGGCGGGGTCGTGTCCCGGCACGACATGGAACGCCTCGAACGGCTCCTGCGCCGGCTCGGCCGCGAGCTGACCGACCGGCAGGAACGCTGCGCCGCGCTCAGCTGCGCCGGGCTCGTCGAGCTGCGCCGCCGGGTACCCGCGGCGCAGCGGCCACCGCACATCCTGCTGTTCGTCGACGGCTGGGACGCCCTCGCCCCGGTCCTCGACGAGCACGACCAGGGCCGCCTGCTCGGCGACATCACCCGCATCGTGCGGGAGGGCGCCGCCGCCGGCATCCACGTGATCGCCACCTCCGAGCGGGCCCTGCTCGGCGGGCGGCTCGCCGCGCACAACGACCACAAGCTGCTGCTGCGCCAGGCCGACCGCAACGACTACCAGCTCGTCGGCATCCTGCCGAGCAAGGTCCCGGCGACGATCGCGGCCGGCCGCGGCTGGCACGTACTGTCGCGCACCGAGACGCAGGTCGCGCTCCTGGACCCCGACGACAGCGGCCAGGCCCAGGCCGCCGCCCTGCGCAGGATCGGCACCGCCGCCTCCCCGGCCTCCGCCGACGGCGGGCCGTTCACGGTCGCCGGGCTGCCGTCGAGCGTCGCGTTCACCGACGCCTACGAGCAGGTCCCGGCGGCGCTGCGCCGCCCGATGTGGGGGCTGCTCGGCGTCGGCGGCGACGACGGCACCGCGGTCGGCGTCGACCTCGCCACCACGTCGGCGTTCTACGTCGGCGGCCCGCCCGGCACCGGCCGCAGCAACGTCCTGGCCACCCTCGCCGTGTCGCTGCTCGCCGGCGGCACCGGCCTGGTCGTGTTCACCCCTCGGGAGTCACCGCTGCGGGCCCTCGCCCGGCATGCCCAGGTCCGGCTGTTCACCGACCCGGACCCGGGCAACGACGCCGTGCAGGAGGCGCTCGCCGAGCTGCGGGGCCCGGCGGTGGTGCTGGTCGACGACGCCGACCTGCTCACCACCCCCGCCGCCGACAAAGTGCTGCGGGCCGTGGCGACGTCCGGCCGCGACCACGGGCAGAGCGTCGTCTACGCCGGCGCGGCCGACGCCCTGTCGATCGGCCTCGGCGCCTGGCTCACCGCGGCCCGCCGGGCCCGCCGGGGCCTGCTGCTCGCCCCCCGGTCCGTCACGGAGGGCGACGCGATCGGCGCCCGCCTCACGTCCAGCCAGGTCCGCGGCGCCGCGCCGGTCGGCCGGGCCTACACGTCCGGCCCGGCCGGCACGGCGCTCGCGGTGCAGGTACCCCTGACGGTGCTGCGCGACTAGGACACCTGCGGCACGGCGCGGCGCCACTGCAGGCCGTCGGTGGAGACGTAGACCGCGTCGTCGGCGTTGGCGAGGTAGCCGCCGCCGGGGATCGCCCTCGGCATGCCCATACCGATGCGGTCCTCCGGCAGGCCGGTGAGGGTCACCTTCGTGTAGCGGGCGCCGCCGTCCCGGCTGATCCAGAACGACTGTTTGTCGTCGCGGCCCTGGTCCAGGATCACGTGCGCGCCGTCCGGTGTGACGTACGAGGCGCCGCCGCCGTACGACCAGGGTGCGGTGCCGCCGGGATCGACCTGCTGCCAGGTCTGTCCGCCGTCGGTGGTGCGGTGCACCCACACCTTCCCGCCGCCGTCGATGCCGTGGCCGGTCACCGAGACCATGTATCCCGTGTGACCGTCGAAGGTCGCCGTCCCCTCGCTGTAGCCCGAGGTGGCAGAGACCGGAATGTCGGTGAACACGTGGGTCGACCAGCTCCGCCCGGCGTCGTTGCTGACGGCCACGGCCGGCAGGCCGGTCCCGGGGTCGTTGCCGGCGATCCACAGGCTGCCCGTCGCGGTCCGCAGGAACGGCTGGGCGTCCTTGAGCGCCGGCGGATTCGCCAACGGTGCGGATCGCGCGAGCCGCGGGTCACCGGCCCGCAGCCCGCCGCCGTCCGGCAGATACATCCATTCGATCCACCCTTCGGCGGTCACCGCCGGCGTCGGCGTGTTCTGCTGCTCGACCGGCTTCCAGGTCCGCCCGCCGTCGAGGCTGACATAGTAACCGGACTCATTGAGCGCCCCCGGCGAGATCAGCTTCTCGGCGTGCGCCACGAGGATGTCGGTGGTCAGCGCGGTCAGCCGGATCGAGTCGAAGGAGCCGATGTCACGGCTGCGCATCTGCCAGGTCCGGCCCGCGTCGTCGGAGCGGACCAGGTCCCGCGTGCATTCGTACCAGTCCGTGGTCGGTGTCGCGCAGTCCAGGACGACCGCGTACAGGTGCTTGGCGTCACCGGACGCCGTGGCGGCGACCGTCCCGTCGTACGACCGCACCACCGGGCTGGGCTGGACGGGCCGGCTCGTCTGGCCGGACTGCGGTTCGGGCCGTGCCGGGTCCCCGTGGCCGCCGGCGGTGGCGAGCGCGACACCGGCGACCAGCGTGACCACGACCGCGCTCGCGGATGTCAGCGCCGCGGTGACCAGCCTGCGGTGCCGCCGCCGGCCCTGGCTGTAGATGTCCGCGGGCCGCAGGCGGCTCGGCGGCGCGGGAGTCCGGGCGAGTTCATCCAGCACTTCGGACATGTCGGTCACGGCGTTCCCTCCAGCGCGATGAGTGGGCGCATCCCGGACTCGTGGAGCGGGTCGTCCAGCAGCGCCCGCATCCTGGCCAGGGCCTTCGCGGTCTGGCTCTTGACCGTTCCCGCCGAGCAGCCGAGCGCCTCAGCGGCCTCGGCGACGTCGAGCCCCTGGTAGAAGCGGCAGACGAGCACGGCCCGCTGGCGCGGGGCAAGCTGGCGCAGCGCCGCGGCGAACATGACCCGGCGCGTGGTGGTTTCCGCGTTGTCGTCCGCCGCGGCCACGTCAGGCAGCTCGGCCTGGGTGCGTTCGCGGCGCCGCCACACGCGCCGGGTCTCGTCCAGGTACGCACGCACGAGGCAGGTGCGCACGAACGCGTCCAGCGCCGCCCTGTCCCGTACGCGATGCCAGCCGGAGGCCAGCCGGACGAACGCTGTCTGGGTGAGATCATCGGCCCAGTACCAGTCGCCGCACAGCAGGTACGCGGCGCGGCGGACAGCGTCCCGGCGGGCGACGAAGTACTCCTCGAACTCCCCCGCGCTGGAGTCCTCAACACTCGGCATGGCGCCTCCTTCCCCTATAGGGCGGCGCCATCGCAGCGATCGGTTGCCCGTGCCCCCGCACAAAATCCGCATCAGGGTCGAGCGCGTGGTTCAGCGAGGAAGGGTTCTGGCTGGTCATGCAGGACCAGGACGGGGGCCGGGTGCGGCGGGTCAGGAGCCGGCGGAGCGGATCTTGCCGGCCATGTCGACGTCCATCTCCTCCATGGAGGTGCGGATGTCGCGGAACTGCTTCGCGAAGTCGTTGATGCCTTTCATCGCGGCCAGCAGGCTGGTGTTGAACTTCTCGTACGACTCCTTCATCGCCGGGCTGGACTGCTGGAACACCAGGCCGTCCTCGAGGAGGTTGGCCACGTCGCTGCGCAGCGACTCCAGCATCGGCAGGATGTCGCGGACGGCGCCGTCAAGGCGGGTCGAGGTCGCCTCGATCTTGTCGTAGTCGAGTGAGATGTTGGGCATCGCGGGCTCCTTCAGTCAGGTCAGCAGTCGGAGGTCAGACGGCGGTCGGGTAGCTGGAGTAATCCGTGTCGTCCTGGGGGGTGGTCTTCTCGACCTCGTCCCACCGCGCGTACTGGTCCCCGCGCGTGTACTTCGTCACCGTGCCATCGCTCTCGGTCACGGTCATGGTGCCGCCGCCGCCCTCGTTCAGGGCGATCACCGTGTGCGTGGTCGAGCCGTCGCCGGACGTCGTGTCGGTCACCGACGAGCCGTGCTCCCCCGTCGTCGTCACCGAGTGTGTCGTACTGCCGTCGCTGTAGATCGTATCCGTCGTGTACGACGTGTGATCCGGCGTGTACGTCGTCGTCGAGGTGTACCGCTGGTCGCCGTTGACGACCGTGGTCTCCTCCTTGACCACGTTGTTGTTCTCGTCGAGCGTGAGGTGGGTGTGCACCGACCCGGTGTCGGTGGTGATCGTCAGGTCCGTCGGCGGCGGCCCGGGGTCGGTCGCGGAGCAGAACCCGGGCATCGCCCCGTCCGGGCCGGGCACGCAGTCGCCCCGGTGCGCCTGCAGGTAGTCCCAGGCGGCCTTGTCGTCCTTCCACTGGTCCAGGTCCAGGCTGGCGCCCATCATGCCCATCCCGTTGGCGATCTGGGCGTCGACGTCGAAGTAGCCGTCGGCCACCGCGCCGAAGATGTCGCCGAGCTCCCGCAGGTCGGACTCGGCCTTGCTCATCGGGTGCTGGGCCATCCGGTACAGGCTGCGGAACGACCCAGCCAGCCCGTCGTTGCCGAACACGGCGTCGGAGTCCTCGTACTCGATGCTGCCGACCTGCGAGAACGCCGTGTCGCCGAGCTTCGGCCCGATCCGGTCGGCCAGATCGTGCAGGTCCTTCTTGGCCTCGTGCAGCAGTCCGTAGTCGATGGCGAAGTCGGGCAACGCGGCCTCCTCTCGTGGTTCCGCCTCGACCACGTGTGAACCGTCCGGCAGGTTCACACGTGGTCATGCAGATCCGTCGAGAGGGGGTTGTCCGCGTGCCACGACCCACCGACTGGGACAAGGTCGGCCTCGGCGCCGACCCGACCCCCGGCGACCCGGCCCGCATCGACGAGGTCATCACCTCGCTGCGCAATCTCGGCACCGTCGCCCGGGAGGTCGACACCGCGCTCGCCGCCGTCCTGGACACCGCCGGACCCGAGGCGTTCGCCGGCAAGACCGCCGAGGCGCTCCGGGAGAAGATCAGCGGCCGGCTGCGCGGGTTCGTGCAGAGCCTCGCCGAGGCGTTCGAGTGGTCCACGACGGCGCTCACCACGTACGTGGCGGTGATGCGCGACGAGCAGTGGCGCGCCGACCAGGCGCTCACCCAGGCGCGCGGCATGGCCGAGGACGACCCGGGCCGGCAGGCGCTCACCGACACCGCCCGCACCGCCGGGGAGAGCCAGCGCACCACGGCCGACAGCGCGTCGAACCGGATCGTCGAGGCGTACCAGAACATCAAGCAGCCCGTGTCCGGCTGCGAGGAGTTCTGGGAGATCTTCAAGTGGATCGCGATCGCACTGATCCTGCCGGCGCTGGTCTTCGGCGGCCCGATCGCGCTGGTGGCCATCGGCGTCAACCTGGCGCTGTTCATCAAGACCGCGGTCGACTTCGCCCACGGCAAGGCCAGTGCCCTGGAGTTCTTCCTCTCCGCCCTGGGCATCCTCGCCCCGACCACCCGGGCCGTGCCGATCTTCCAGCTGCTCGCGGCCGGCGCGAAGTTCGCCTGGAACGGGCTCAAGGCGGGCGCGTTCGCCGTGTTCAAGTTCTTCGGCAACGCGTTGCGCGGCATCATCAGCCACCCGTTCGTCATCTTCCCCGGCCTGCACGACATCGCGACCGTGGCCGGCACCTGGATCCGCAACGGCGCCCTCTGGTTGCGCACCGGCATCACCGACCTGCCCGCGCTGACCGGCATCGCCCTGTCCAAGACCGGCCTGTTCATCGTCAACGGGGTCAAGGGCATCCAGGCGTTCGCCACCGGCATCCCGTCGATGGTCGCGAAGTTCGGCAGCAGCACCTGGCAGTTCCTGAAGACCGAGTTCGGCGGCAACCGCTGGCTGCGGCTGTTCCTGCCCGCCGAGGCCGACGAGCTGCACCTCGGGGTGTGGAAGGCGATGAAGCTCGCCGTCGTGGACCGCGGCATCATGGGCCATCACCTGTACGGCCTGCCCCGCCCGCACGTCTTCCTCCCCGAGGGCGGTGGCGGCGGCGTGCACCTCGACCTCAACGACGTGCGCACCGGCAACCTCGCCGTCCCGCCGCGGATCGAGCACGTCAACGTCGGCTCGTTCGAGGGCGCCGGCCGGATCACCCCGACCCCGCCGACGCTGCAGCTGCACTCCACCATCGGCGACGGCATCCACTTCAGCGCCGACGCCGTGCGCAGCATCGACGCCATCATGCTGTCGCCGATCGACACGCTGTCCCGGCTGCGCCTGGAAGGCCTGACGAACGGCGCGCCGGTCCTGCACACCGTCGACGCGGGCACCGGCGTCAGCGCGGGCGTGCACCTGCAGCCGGTGTCCCCCGCCCAGCACGCGGGCGCCGGGAGCAACCTGCACCTGCCGGCCGTCTCCGCGGTCACCGCCCCGCCGCCGGGCGCGCTGCTCGGCGGGGTCCATCTGGGCGAGACCGGCTCGATGGCCGGCGCGGTCCACCTGACGCCGCCGGGTGCCGTCACGCACGCCGCAGTCCCGCCGGCGAGCGTCCTGGCCAACGCCGTGCCCCCGCCGACCGCGGCGACCCATGTGGGTGCCTCGCCGGTGGGCCTGCACCACGGCGCTCCGGCACCGGTCGCTCTCGGTGACGCCGTCACGTCCGGCACGCTGACCCATGCCGCCCCGCCCGCCGTCCACAATGGATTCACCACGGCGACGCACCTCGGCACGCCGCCGCCGTCGGTGCACACCGGGGCGATGGACCTGCTCGCCCAGCACCCGGGTGCGGCGCCGGCGGCCCACACGCTGATCGGCACCCCGGGCGGCGCGGTCAACGGCGCCGGGGCCCGCATCGGCGACCACGCCGGCCTCGCGGTCGGCGCCCAGCACGTGACCCAGGATCTCGGCGCCCTGGGCCGCAACGTCGACACCCCACCGGTGTCGCAGCTCGTCGTCACCCGCCTCGACGGCGTCTCCGCCCACGCGGGCCGACCGGACCCGGGGCGACGCCCGCCCACCTCGCCGGCGCCCCGCCGGCCCTGCACGGCGCCACCGGCCAGGCCCTGCACGCGACCCCGACCCCGATGCCGCACGGCGGGGTGCACCGGAGCCGACCGGTCTCACCGGCGCGGGCGGACCGCTGGGCCGCGGCCTCGACACCCCGCCGGGCGGGCCGGGCGCCGCGATGCAACCGCCGGGCGTCTCCACCAACCCGGCGCATCTCGCCGGCTCCCCGGGCGGTGGGGGTGCGACGGCCGGCACGCACCTCGGTACCCCACGCAACCCCATGCCCGACGAGCTGCTCGCGCCGATCACCGTGCACATGCCCGATACCCGGTCCCTCAGCGGCTCGGGCGCGCGGGTCGCCGACCACACGAGTCTCGCCGACACCGCCCGCCGCGCCGCGCCCACGCCGGCACCGGGACCGGTCGGTCGCGCCGGCGACGACACCGACGCCGGCGCCACCCCGCCACCCGGCGGTGCGGCCGGTGCCGGGGTCGACCCGGTCACCGTGACCCTCGCGCTCGGCCTGCTGCAGACCCAGATCAGCCGGGGCGCCCCGCACGCCGGCGGCGCCGCGGTCCGCGACGTCGCCGCCACACCACCACCGCCGGCGAGCGGACGGCCGACCGGCGCCCAGCTCGACGCCGCCTGGCAGCGCGACAGCGACCGCATCGCCGGGCTGTTCGGTGCCCTCGACGACCCGCTGCGCCGGCAACGCCTCGACGCGTGGGGCGCGTACGCCGGCGCCCGCACCGAGCTCGGCCGGGTCGAGGCGATGTGGGACGACATCCGGGCCCGGCCCGGCCAGTCCTCCAGCGGCCCGGGCCTCGCCCACGTGCACGCCGAACGCACCCACCAGGCGGCGCTGGCGAAGGTGACCCGGCTGGAGGCCGACCTGCGCGGGCTCGGTGTCAACCCGGCCGCCATGGACGCCCGGATCTCGGAGCTGACCGCCCGGTCGCTGCGGGACCGGCCGCGGCTGCCCGGCGGCGGCCAGACGGTGTCGGCGATGCTGCACGACCTGTGGGCCGGCGCCCCGATCGAGGGGCACGTGCTGCTGCGCGGCGCCGACGGCGGCGGCCTCGGCCTGCGGGTCGAGGAGCACGTCGACGCGGCCGGCGCGGTGCAGCTGCGCCTGCTGGACGACGACGGCGCCGTGGTCGTCAACCGCACCGTCACCGAGCACGACGGCGGCTACCAGGTCGGCGACGGCGCCGGGTTCCAGCGCTTCGACGCCGACGGCGACCTCACCGAGATCGGCACGGTCCTGCGAGGACTGGACGGGCACAACCTCGACGGCCGGTTCGTCGTGGAGCCCACCGGCGGGTACGCGGCCGGCGGCGTCCGGATCGAGAGCACCGGCGGGCACGCGATCACCCAGCACGGCACCGGGTTCCAGGTCGCCGACGGCGCCGGGTTCCACCGGTTCGACGCCACCGGCACCGCGACCGCCACCGGCCGCCCGCTGCGGGACGCGACCGGCGCCCCGATCGGCGGGCAGTTCGTCGTCACCCACGGCGCGGGCGGCACCGTCGTCGAGGTCGCCGACCCCCGGTTCACCGTGGTCGCGCACGGCGGAGGGTTCCAGGTCACCGACACCGCGGCGCACAACGCGTTCCAGCGCTTCGACAACACCGGCACGCTGACGGAGACCGGACGCCCGCTGCGCGATGCCGGCGGCGGGGTGCTCGGCGACCGGTTCGTGGTCACGCCGACGGGCGGCGCCCCCGCCCGCATCGAGGTGACCGACGCCAGGTTCACGGTGGCGGTCCACGGCGCCGGGTTCCAGATCACCGACACCGCCGCGCACAACGCGTTCCAGCGCTTCGACAACACCGGGGCGCTGACCGAGACGGGACGGCCGCTGCGCGACGCGGGCGGCGGCGTGCTCGGCGACCGCTTCTTCGTCACCGGCGCGGGCAGTCGCATCGAGGTGACCGACCCCCGCTACACGGTCGCGCCGCACGGCGCAGGCGGGTTCCAGGTCACCGACACCGTTGCGCACCAGGCGTTCCAGCGCTTCGACAACGCCGGGACCCTCACCGCGACCGGGCGCCCGCTGACCGACGCGGGCGGCGGGGTCCTCGGCAACCGGTTCTTCGTCACCGACGCGCACGGCGCCGGCGGCGCGATCGAGGTGACCGACGCGCGCTACGCCGTCGCTCCGCACGGCGGCGGGACCCAGGTCACGGACACCGCCGCGGGCAACGCGTTCCAGCGCTTCGACGGTACCGGCGCGCACATCCAGACCGGAACGCCGGTGCGCAACCTCGCCGGGCAGGCCGACCGGGTCGTGGTCAACCCGGCCGCCGGCGGTGCCGGGCACGTGGAGAGCCTCACCGGCGTGCGGATCCACGGCTGGCAGGTCGCCGCCGACGGCACCGGCTACCGCATCACCGACCAGCTCGGCCTGCACACCGGGGAGTTCCGGCGGTACGACGCCGCCGGCAACCTCCTCGAACAGTCCTTCAACGTGCTGCGCGACGCGGCCGCCACGACCCGGCAGCTCGTCGTCGACGCCGCGGGCCGCACCTGGCGCCTCACCGACAACGGCCTGCCGCTGCCGGCCGCCGGCGCGTTCCACACCGGGACCCTCGACGCGGCCGCCGCCGGCACCGGCCGGGTGCGGCTGCTCAACCGGGCCGGCGCCGAGGTCTTCGACCGGCGCCCCATCCCCGGCGGCACCAGCCTCGACGTGTTCCGCCGCATCGACGGCGACTTCGGCCGCACCTCGCAACGCCCGCAGTGGGTACAGCTCACCGCCGACGGCCGGGTCGTCGATCACGGCGTGCGGCGCTTCGACACCAACGCCGTCGGGTGGCGCGACGTCAACCACAACGGCCGGCTCGTCCACGAGTTCCGCCAGGGCATCGGCGGCGGCGACGTCGCCGGGCTGCGCGGCCCGCTCGGCGACTGGACCTGGCACCGCTTCGACACCGCCGGCAACCGGCTCGGTCACGGCCCCCGCACCATGGACCGCGACGGCGGCTGGACCGACCGCCTCCCACCGGCCGGCGGCAACCCGGGCCCCGTCGTGCAACGGCAGTGGGGCACCGCCCACGCACCCGCCAACGCCGGCATGTACCAGCAGTTCGACCTCGGCGCCGGCGGCGTGCGCCGCGACACCTGGCAGGCGCAGTCCCCGCACGGCAAGGACGCCGGCAAACTCGAGACACTGCCGACCGGCGACCGCCTCGAGACCCGCCGCTGGTCGGAGCAGCGGCCGCCGCAGTGGGCCCGCACGTTCCTTGCCGGCGTCGACTCCGACGTGTTCCGCGCCAACCCGCACCTGCGCACCGACACCCGCTTCCAGCTCTTCGAGTGGCGCCGCCTCGACCAGCACGGCAACCTGCAGACGCAGGGCTTCCGGTTCGTGAGCATGAACGACAGCACCTACGACTTCACCAACACCGGCCGGTTCGTGCGCTCCAGCGCCAAGCTCGACCACGGCAACACCCTCAAGGTCGGCCACGACGTCGTCGACCTCCCGCCGACCGCGGTCCGCGACGCCAACCGCATCCCGTGGAGCGAGGGCAACGGCAAGCTCTCCGGGCACCGCGTCAACGTCGGCCCGCACCCCGACGGCCGGATCTGGGAGGACCGGTTCGTCGCCGGGCAGCAGCACGGCAACTGGTACGAGTTCGGCGGCCAGCAGCACTCCGTGGCTCGGGCCGGCTACGCCGACGGCTCGATCAAGGAGTTCCACCGCCCGCCCGCGCCCGGCGCCGCCGACGGCGGCATCGCCGGCCGCGGCGCCGCCCACGAAGGCACCGGCGTCTGGGTGCGCAAGGACCCGCACGGCGTCATCGTCGGCCGCGCCGACGACTGGCCCGACCCGGCCGGCGGTGTCCACCGCATCGAGGCCAACGCCCCGGACGGCCCCGGGAAGTGGAGCTGGTCCGGCTACGACGCCCGCAGCGACAGCCGCACCTGGCAGTGGCGTGACGGCGCCGGGCAGACCGGCACCCGCGAGTACGGGCGCGGCTTCAACGGCCCGCACGCCACCTACGACGACTCGTTCCGCGACACCATCCGCGGCGCCGACGGCCACCAGGTCCTCATCCGCGAACGGCGCATGCTCGACAGCGGCGGCTACGTCGACTCGTGGCGGGTCGACCTGCCCGGCGGCGGCCACGAGTGGCACTGGCGGAAGATCGACAGGTACGGCAACGTCGCCGCCGCGCCCGGCGCGAACCCGCTGCGCCGCTGGTGGGACACCAACGCGAACAACGGTGCCGGTGGCTGGGTCGCCGACTGGTTCGGCGGCGCCACCCGCTTCCGCGACGAGGTCACCGACGGCGCCGGCGCGGCCGTCACCGTCCGGGAGATCCCGGCCGGCGCGGAGATCGGCCGGATCCGCGAATACAACCTCACCACCCCCGGCGCGTGGCGCGAGTTCGACATGGGCGCCACCGTCCGGGAACGCTCGCAGATCACCGGCGGGTTCCTCGAACGCGACGCCTGGCGCGGACAGTGGCGCCAGTACGACAACGCCGGCCTCACCATCGCCCGCCGCACCGACGACGGTTACGTCTTCGAACGCGCCAACGGCGCCTGGGAGCGGGTCGGCCGCGAACTGGACTACCGCGGCGGCGTCACCGAGGTCCGCGGCTGGAACCGGCGCATCCGCGAGGCCAACCGCATGGAATGGGGCGGCGAACTGCGCCTCGGCACCCACACCGAGGCGCTGTACGAACCGTACTGGAAGCTCGCCCTGCAGAAGGCCGCGCTGGAGTTCACGCAGGAGTTCCTGCTGGAGTTCGCCGCGAACATCGCCGTCAACGGCATCGTCGACGCGATCGCCGGCACCCAGTTCAACGGCAAGGACGTGCTCAAGGCGTTCGCGAACGCCGCGGTCGGCGCGTCCGTCAAACAGGCCGTCGGCTCGCTGGTGCACGACAACAAGTTCGGCGCCATGCAACGCTCCGGCGACTGGAAGGCGGGCCTGGCCAACATCGACGGCGGCAAGGGCTGGCACCGCAAGCCGCTCAACCACGACAAGCACTGGTCCAACGAGTGGGCCGGCAACGAGACCGCGACCCGCTGGCGCGGCGGCACCTACGACTTCGCGTTCAACGTGCCGGTCGCAGGGCTCACCGGGTTCGTCAACGGCAGCATGAACGCCGCCGTCTTCGGCATCACCAACGCCAACGGCGAGACCGTCTACCTCATCGGCGGCGCCGCCGCCTTCGACGGGTTGCTGTCCGCCGCGGCCGGCGTCACCGGCGCCGTCACCACCAGCATCGCCAAGACGCTGTTCAACTCCGGGCTCGGCGGCCGGGCGTTCCACCGCCAGGGCCTCGCCGAGTTCGCGTTCCAGCTGCCCTGGAAGATCATCGAGAAGACGGTCACGTCACAGCTCCTCAAGGAGTTCCGCATGCACGACAACCCCTGGTACTACACCAAATGACCAGGGCCCTCACCGTCGGCGGGGCGCGCGGCCGCGGCACCCACCGCACCATCGCCGAGGCGGTGCGCGCCGCCGCGCCCGGCGACACCGTCACGATCGCCCCGGGCCGCTACGCCGAGGAGGTCCGCCTCGACAAGGACGTGCACCTGCGCCCCGAGCACGGCACCGGCAGCGTCGAGCTCACCGCGGCGCTGGTGGTCACCGCGGCGGCGGCCACCGTCACCGGGCTCGTCGTGCGCGGCCTGGACCCGTCCCGGCCCGCGGTGTCGGTCCTCGACGGCGCCGGCGTCGTCCTGGACCACGTCGAGGTCCACAACGGACGGATCGAGGCCCGCGCCGTCGACGCCGTCGCCGCCGTGGTCCTGCGCGACGTCGCCGTGCACGGTGCCGCCGGCACCGCCCTGCACCTCGCCGGCGACGTGAAGGCCGAAGCGTTCGACGTGCGCCTCGACACCGTCGCCGGGGTCGGGATCGTGCTGTCCGGCGCCGCCCAGCTCGCCGCGGTCCGGCTGCTCGTCCGCGCCACCGACGGCTCCGGGATCCGGGTCCGTGGCACCGCCCGGCTCACCCTCATCGACTGCCGGATCGACCGGGCCGGCCGCAACGGTCTCCTCGTCGAGGACGCCGCCGCCGCGGTCGCCGAGGAGACCCGCATCGACACGTCCGGCGCCGCCGCCGTCCAGGCCTCCGGCGCCGCCCGGGTCCGGCTCACCGACTGCCGGATCACCGGACCCTGCGCCAGCGGCCTCGTCGTCGCCGACGACGCCGAGCTCACCGCGACCGGCTGCACCGTGCGCGACACCGCCGCCAACGCGCTGCTCGCCGTCGGCGCCGCCCACGCCGTGCTGGACGGCTGCCTGCTCACCGCCGCCGGGTTCAGCGCCGTGCACACCGCCGGCACCGCCGAGGTCCACCTCACCGGCTGCCGGGTCCTGCGCGGCGCCGAGCACGGCGTCCACGCCGTCGAGCAGTCCCGGGTCACGCTCACCGACTGCGACCTGCGCGACCTCACCATGACCGGCGTGCACGCCGGCGACCGCGCCACCCTCACCGCCGACGGCTGCACGATCACCGACGTCGCCACCGGCATCAGGGTCGCCTCGTCCGAGCCCGCCGAGGTGCGGCGGTGCGCCGTGCTGCGGCCCAGGGAGGTCGGCGTCGAGGTCGTCACCGGCGGCGCGCTCACCCTGGCCGGCGGTCGCGTCACCGACGCCGCGGCGGCGGGCATCGTCATCGACACGGCGGCCGCGGTACGGGTGAGCGCCACCGACATCACCGGCGGCGCCGGCTCCGGCCTCGTGGCGTGGACCGGCGCCCGGCCTCAGGTGGAGGGCCTGCGCGTGGACGGGGTCGCGAAGAACGGCATCTACGTCGCGCCCGGCGCCGGCGGGCAGTACACCCGCTGCGACGTGACCGGCACGAAGTTCGCCGGCCTGCACGTCGGCGCCGACGCCGACCCCACCTTCGAGCACTGCCGCATCCCGGACACCAGCACCGAACCCGGCTCCCGGGCCACGTTCTCGCAGTGCACCATCGGCGACGCCCTGCTCTCGCCGGCCCTGCCGTCTCCCGGCGCCGTCGATGGGGTGGACATCCCCGACGAGTCGCTCGACGACCTCCTCGGCGAGCTCGCCGAGCTCGTCGGCCTGGACCGGGTCAAACGCGACGTCAGCACCCTGGTCAAGCTCATGCAGACCGTCCGCCGCCGCGAGGAGGCCGGCCTGCCCGCCCCGCCGCTGAGCCGGCACCTGGTCTTCGCCGGCAACCCCGGCACCGGCAAGACGACCGTCGCCCGCCTGTACGGCAGGCTGCTCAAGGCGCTCGGGCTGCTGCGCCGCGGCCACCTCGTCGAGGTCGACCGCAGCGCGCTGGTCGGCGAGTACGTCGGCCACACCGGGCCGAAGACCGCCGCCGCCGTCACCAGCGCCCTCGGCGGTGTCCTGTTCATCGACGAGGCCTACTCCCTGGTGCCCCGCTTCGGCGGCAACGACTTCGGTCAGGAGGCCATCGCCACCCTTGTCAAGATGATGGAGGACCACCGCGACGACGTCGTCATCATCGTCGCCGGCTACCCGGGCGAGATGGATCGGTTCATCGGCGCCAACCCCGGCCTCGCCTCCCGCTTCACCCGGACCCTGCACTTCGACGACTACGACACCGCCGAGCTGGTGTCCATCGTCGAGCACCAGGCCGCCGGTCACCGGTACGAACTCACCGACGTCTCCCGCGCCGGCCTCGTCGACTACTTCACCGCCCTGCCCCGCGGCGAAGGGTTCGGCAACGGCCGGCTCGCCCGCCAGGTCTTCCAGGAGATGACCGAACGGCAGGCCCAGCGCGTCGCCGAACTGCCCGACGCGACCGGCGACGACCTCGTCCTGCTCGCCCCCGAAGACCTCCCCACCCGATAGCCGACTGGAGCAGCCATGTCCCCGTTCGCCGACGCCTTCACCCGGCGCCCCGCCGTGCCCCGCCGCGGGTTCATGCCGGCGCCCCGCGTGTTCGTGGTGCTGGGTGTCGTCCTGGCGGCTGCCGTCCTGCCGTTCGTCCTGCCCGCGGCCTCACCGGCGGACGCCGACCGGACCGCCGCGACGGACCCCGCCGGCGCCCCGCGCCCCGCGGCGGTGACCTCCGCCGCGCCTTCCCCGACCTCCAGCCCCACACCGGCTCCGTCCGGCTCCTCGGCGTCGGCCGTCCCCGGCGGCGCGGGCTCCGCGGTGGCCGGCGCCCCGGAATGCCGCGACCGGCGGCTCGGGTGGCTCGGCGGGTGGTGCGGCGGGGTCTGGTGGCTCCGGTGTGACCGCGCCCGCGGGCGGTGGCACGACCGCGGCGGTGGCGCCCCCGGCGCCGGTCAAGACCACCGCGAAGGCCGCCGCACCGATGATCCCCGGCCGCGCGATCGTCGGCGTCCAGTCCCGCCTGTGCCTCAGCGCCGCCGCCGGCAAGGACGGCGTCGCCCTCGTCATCGCCACCTGCAACGGCTCCGCCGTCCAGCACTGGGAGGCCCTGTCCGACGGCACGATCCGCTCCGTCGGCCTGTGCATGGACGCCGCCTGGGCCGGCACCGACGTCTTCACCGTCGTGCAGGTCGCCTACTGCTCCGGCAACCGGGCCCAGCAGTGGCGCCTCAACACCTCCAACGACCTCGTCAGCGTCAACGCCGACAAGTGCGCCGACGTCATCGACCAGCGCACCACCAACGGCAGCGCCGTGAAGCTGTACTGGTGCAACGGCCAGGACAACCAGAAGTGGTTCTGGCGCTGACGGGTCGACCGCCTGTAACTGGTTGCCGCACCGACCCACGCGTCGCACAGCCGGGTCCGCCGTGCGTGATGCCGGTCAGGCGGCGACAGGACGAGCAGCTGGCTGTCGCCGTTGATCCAGCGGTGTCCGGCCGAAACCCGACAGCTTCGCCCGCGACGTGCCGGTTGGGCGGTGGCGGGGCACACTGGACTGGTGTCGAGGCCTGCGGTGACGGCGTGGCGTCGGGCCCGTGACGTCGCCGCCGGCCTGGTGGCGGCGGCGCGGTGGACGCGGCGGGTCGCCGCCGACCTCACCACCGGGCAGCGACGGACGGTCGCGTTCGGGTTGCTGATCGTGACGACCCCGGTGTGGGGTGTGGCGTCCGCGGTACCGCCGGAGGTGACCGTGCCCGTCGAACCGCCGGTGCTGGAGGCCGTGGCCGTGATCGCGGCGCAGCGCCCGGCAGGGTATCCGATCGGCGGGATCGACGTGTCCAGTCACGACCACCGGCGCTTCGGGATCCACTGGCCGACCGAGGTCGCCGCCGGCAGCGAGTTCGTGTACGTCAAGGCCACCGAGGGCACCACGTACGTCAACCCGCACTTCGCCGCGGACTACACGGCGGCGCGCCGGGCCGGGCGGTACGTCGGCGCCTACGTGTACGCACGGCCTGACCGCGGCGACCCCGTCGGCCAGGCCGAGCACTTCCTGCGGCACGCCCGCTTCACCCGCGACGCACGAACCCTGGTGCCGTTCGTCGACCTGGAGTGGCCGTACGCCGGCGTGCGCACCGACGACTGCTACGACCTCACCCCCGCCGAGATGCGCACCTGGATCCGCGCGTTCATCGGCCGCATCGAGACCGGCATCGGCCGCAGGCCGATGATCTACACGAACACCAACTGGTGGAACCCGTGCACCGGCAACGACGCGTCGTTCGGCGGCTATCCTCTCGACATCGCCGGGTACACCGCGAAGAGCCCGAAGCTGCCCGCCGGGTGGAGCACGTTCGCGCTCTGGCAGTACCAGCCCGGCGACCCGGACCGCCGGCACAGCCACGACCGCGACGTCGTCAACGGCGGCCCGGCGGCGCTGCGGGCCCTCGCCTGGCCACCACCGCCGGGCAGCTGAACACCTGATCGCGACGAAGGGAACCGGCACGTGCTGGACGCGAACGAGTTCGTCATGCCGTGGAAGGCACGCTACTTCGAGGTCGATCAGCAGGGCGTCGTGTTCAACGCCTGGTACCTGACGTGGTTCGACGAGGCCATGTCGGGCTTCCTCATCCACCACGGGCTGGACGCCGAGGCGCTGGACCGTGAGGGCATCGACTTCCAGCTGGTCCGTTCGGAGATCGACTGGCGCTCCGGGGTCCGCTGGGGCGAGGCGGTGCAGATCGCGGTCCGCCCCGGCCGGATCGGCACCACCAGCTTCGACATCCACTTCTCGGTCCGCCGCACGGGCCACGAGACCTGCGCCGCGAAGATCGTGTACGTCACGGTCGCACCCGACGGCTCCGGCAAACGACCGGTCCCCGACGCGATGCGCAAGATCCTGCTCGCGGCGGCGGCCGGACCGGCGTCAGCACATGGTCATGGTCGGGCTGACGGCCCGGCCTGACATGGAGCCGGTCGGCAACCGCGCCGATCCCCGCTGTCCCGTTGACGTTGGGAACGAGCGTCCTCCGCGGGCCGGTGGGCGGAGCCGGAGCCCCGCCCACCGGGAGCCTCAGCCGGCGTATGCCTCGAACTCGTAGATCCGGGCGGCGGCGTCGGTGTTGCTGGTCGGCACCAGGACGTTCATCCGGACGTACCTGGCGTTCGTCGTCGCGAACGTGTGGGTGGTGACGTTGGCGGTGTTGCCGCGCGGCGAGGCGACGGTCGTCCAGGTGGTGCCGTTGGTGCTCACCTGGATGTCGAAGTCGCGGGTGTTCCACGCGGCGTTCTCCCCGCCGGCCCCGGAGTGCCGGACGACGACCCGGCTGACCGGCTGGCTGCTGCCCAGGTCGACCTGCAGCCACTTGCTGGCACCCACGGAGCACCACTTGTCGGCGTTGCCACCGTTGACCGTGCCGTTGACCGCCTTCGCCGGTGCCTCCGTCGAGGCGCACTGGCTGTCCGCGGTCGCCGGCTTGTTCAGCGCCAGGTTCGTCGGCGGCGGGCCGCCGCTGTTGATGGTGAACGCGTCCACGTCGAACAGTGCGCCGGAGCCGCCGGTGAAGACCAGGAACAGCGTGGTGGTGCCGGACGGCAGGTTGGACAGGTTGCCGGTGACGTTGGTGAACGTCTCGAAGCTGCCGGTGTTCGGTACGGCCGCGCTGCCGAGCAGCGTGCCCGTCGCCGAGCCGGCGCGCAGCGACAGGGTGCCGCCCGGACCGCCCGACGAGACGCGCGCGGTGAACGAGGTCGCGCCGCTCAGCGCGTACGGCGTGAAGCTGATCCACTCGCCGTTCTGGATGTCGCCGACGGTCCGCCCGCCCTCGGCGGTGGTCTTGTTGAACAGCCCGACGCCGGACATCGCACCGTAGTGCTCGGCCTGGCGGTGCCGCGGCTGGGTGATGCTCTGCTTGTGCGTGGTGATGCCGCCGTTGTCGGTGTACTCGGCGTCCCACACCCCGAACACGTTCGCGGCGGCGTCGTGCTCACCGTCGACCGGCACCGTGATCGTGCCCGAGCAGCCGGTCTGCGAGGTGATCTGGTGCGCGTGGCTGTCATGGCCGAGCAGGTACGTCATCCGGACCCGGCTGCAGTTGATCGTGCCGTCCTCGGGGTCGGTGACCTGGATCTGGTACGGCACGGTGTCGCCGAAGCTGAACAGCTGGCCGTTGACCGGGGTGACGATGGTGACCGTCGGCGCCGTGTTGCCGACGCTGATCTGCACGCTCGCCGTCGCCGACGCCGGTGGGCTGGCGTTGTCCCGGACGGTCAGCGTCGCCGTGTAGGTGCCGGCGGTGCTGTACGTCTTCGTCGGGTTGGCCGCCGTCGACGTCGTGCCGTCGCCGAACGCCCACGAGAACGTGATCGGGTTGCCGTCCGGGTCGCTGGATTCGGAGGAGGAGAAGTTGACCGTCAGCGGCGCGGGGCCGGACGTCGGATTCCCCGCCGCGCGGGCGATCGGCGCACGGTTGCTGCCCTGGCCGATGTACTCGATGCGGTACAGCGCCGAGAACGAGTCGGGGCTGCCGAAGCCGGTGCCGTAGTCCAGCACGTACAGCGCGCCGTCGGGCCCGAACGCCATGTCCATCACCTGGGTTCCGGTCCACGGGAAGCCGATGATGCTGCCCGGCGAACCGTCGCCGTTGACGTGCACGGTCTTGATCCAGCGCCGGCCGAACTCACCGGCGAAGTAGTGCCCGTCGAAGTCGGCGGGGAACTTCACCGTCGACGGGTTCGCGGCGTCGTACCGGTACACCGGCCCGCCCATCGGCGACTCGGACCCGCTGCCGAACTCCGGCGGCGAACCGGCGTCACCGGCGTAGCGGATCCACGACGTGCGGGCGGCCGGCAGCGTCTGCAGGCCGGTGTTGCGGAACGAGTTGTTGGTCGGCCCGCCCGTGCAGTTGTACTTCGCCCCGGTGGCGTTGGTGGCGAAGTTCCACTCGTTGTAGGTCTCGTTGGTGGTGTTCGTGCCGGTGCAGTACGGCCAGCCGTAGTTGCCGGGCGACGGCACCCGGTCGAACTCGACCTGGCCGCTCGGGCCACGGGTGGCGCTGGTGCTGCCGGCGTCCGGCCCGTAGTCACCGACGTAGACGACGCCGGTGGCCTTGTCGACGTTCATCCGGAACGGGTTGCGGAAGCCCATCGCGTAGATCTCCGGCCGGGTGTTGGCCGTGCCGGGCGCGAACAGGTTGCCGGCCGGCACGGTGTACCCGCCACCGGTCGCGTTCGGCTTGATCCGCAGGATCTTGCCGCGCAGGTCGTTGGTGTTGCCGGCGGAGCGCTGCGCGTCGTACGCCGGGTTGCGGTCGGTCCGCTCGTCGATCGGCGCGTACCCGGCGGAGTCGAACGGGTTCGTGTCGTCGCCGGTCGTCAGGAACAGGTTGCCGGCCGCGTCGAAGTCGATGTCACCACCGACGTGGCAGCACATGCCCCGGTCCGTCGCCACCTCGATGATCATCGCCTCACCGCTGAGCGCCCAGCTGGTGCTCAAGGTGAACCGGGACAGCCGGTTGACGCCGCGCCAGGTGTTCCAGGTCGCGGCGGTGCCGGTGGCCGGCGCGTCGCCGCCCGGGGTCGACAGCGGCGGGGCGTAGTACAGGTAGACGTACCGGTTGCTGGCGAAGTTGGGGTCGACGGCGACGCCCTGCAACCCCTCCTCGTCGTGCGTGTACACCGGGATGTTCGCGACGACCGACGTGGTGCCGTTGACGTCGGTACGGCGCAGCGTGCCGTTGCGGGCCGTGTGCAGCACCGAGCGGTCGGGCAGCACCGCGAGCGTCATGGGTTCGCCGACCTCGGCGACGCCGCGCGCCAGCTCGACCTGCTGCCAGTCGGCCGCGTTGATGGCGGTGTGCGCCCCGGCCGGCGGCGCGTTGACCACAACGGTCGCCGCCCACCCGACCAACGGCAGCACGGTGGCGTATATCCATCGATTTCTGGACATTCTTCGATGTCTCGGGGACTGGTCCACGGCGGGCATGCGGCGCTCCTTCCCGGACCTGGACGGTCCGGTGACGTGCGGCGGAGGGGGTGGGAGGCGGCCGAGGTCGCCGACCGTCGTGGCGGTGACGGTCGGTCAGGGATTGCGGACCAGGACCGCGCCGATGGGCGAACGGCAATGGTGGCGGGACAACACGGCGTCACACGGACGGCGAGGCGGCCGGCGGCGAACGCAAGCGACGCCCGGGCATCGGCGGACTCCTTCACATCGCTGGAGGAGCGCGCCGACGCACCTACTGTGACGACGACTGTTGCAAGGAGCCTGCCGGGTTGTCAACACTTTCATCGGATGAATGGCGGCCAACTCGGGCAATTGGCGCCACTCAGGACGCTCCAGAGACCGCTTCGGGCCTCATACATCGGTGGTATCCCGATCTCACGGCGAGATCCATCGAACATCGTCCGGTGGTAGCATGGCGCGTCCTGTCACCAGTCATCGCTTCGTGAACCGAGGAGCAAGGTCAGCTGATGGACGAAGTTTCGGTGGTCGCCGCGGCGTCGCCGTACATCGCGGCGACAACGGGCGCATATGGGTCGGCAGTCGTCGAGCGGGTGCTCGAGGGTGCACCCGACCAGGCAGATGAGTCCGTCAAGCTCGGGAGCCGCATCCTCCAGGCTCTCCTGCAGGCGCCGGAGACCCGGGCCGCCCTCGAGGTCTCGATCCTTGACGTGGCCGAATTTCCCGGCGACGAGGATGTCCTGGCCGCATTGCGGCTGCAGATCCGCAGGATGCTGCAGAATGACCCGGCGCTGCTGACCGAGATCTCCGGGATGTTGCAGACGGAAAAGCCGGCCGTCACCATTTCCGAGGAACGGCCGATCACGCCGGAAATCGTTTCCGGCCCCGTCACCACGGGCGCGTTCAATGTGTTTCTCAACAGTCTCGGTCGCGGCGAGACCGGGCGGCCTTGATGAGCCTGGTGCGGAGTTACCTGATTAGCTTCGCACTCGGTGGCCTCGTCTCGCTGGGCGAGGTCATCTCGCGATACCGGGACCGGCCGGTCGCCGCGCTCAAGACGCCCGGGGCGTTCGTGTATCTCGCCCTGAACGGTGTGGCGGGAGTTTGCGCGCTCTGGATGGCCCGCACCTTCAACGTGACCTTCGGTGCGCAGGGGGCGAGCGCCGAAACGGTCCAGCTGCTGGTCGCCAGCCTCGGCGCGATCGCGTTCCTGCGCACGAGCCTGTTCATCGTGCGGGTGGGCGACGCCGACGTCGGCATCGGGCCGAGCTCGGTGCTGACCACGCTGCTCAACGCCGCCGACCGGTCGGTGGACCGCAAGCGCGCGGCGAGCCGCTCCAAGGAGGTCGTCGACCTGATGAAGAACGTCGACTTCATGGCCGCGAGCATCGCGTTGCCGACGCTGTGCCTCGCCCTGCTGCAGAATCTCGACCCGGACGACCAGCAGGCCCTCGCCGAGGACATCAACTCGCTGGTGCAGAGTCCGATGAGCGACCGGCAGAAGTCGCTCGCGCTCGGGCTCAAGCTGATGAACCTGGCCGGTCCCGAGGTGCTGCGATCCGCCGTCGAAGCGCTCGGCGACGAGATCCAGCGCGTCCAGGTCGCCAGGGTTTAGGAAAGGTCCGCGCATCGGGCGGCCTCACCCGGGCCGGTTGCCGTCCTGCGGATACCCCGTCACGCCGTCCGCCGCCGCCCGAAACGCGGCGGCGGCCCGGCCGGCCGCGGCTGCGGGCGCTCACCGTGTTCCGCAAGCGGGGCGTGACGATCGCCGAGACCGCCCGCGCGTACGCGGACTTCGCCGGAGACGGGCTCACCGGCACGCCGGCGGAGATGTCGGTCCTGGCGGATCGGCTGGCGGCGGCGGGCGTTGCGGTGGCGCTGCTGCCGGAACGGGCGCGCGGCCGCTAGATCTGACCTAGCGGCTGCCGGATGTCGTCTCGCGCCTGGTGGGTGAGACCGACGGAGCCGGGGAGGGACCATGACGCCGCTGCGAGTCGCCGTGATCATCGGTAGTACCCGCGAGGGGCGGATGGGTGGGCGGGTCGGGCGCTGGTTCGTCGAGCGGGCGGGTGAGCGCGAGGACATGGCGGTGACCGCCGTCGACCTGGCCGACTTCGACTTCCCCGGCAGCTACCCGGCAGCGGCGACCGCGGCGATGCGGTTGTTCGCGCGGCGGGTGGACGAGGCGGAGGCGTTCGTCGTGGTCACCCCGGAGTACAACCACAGTTTCCCGGCGTCGCTGAAGCAGGCGATCGACTACGCGTACGACGAATGGCGCGCCAAGCCGGTCGGGTTCGTGTCGTACGGGTGCCGCTCGACCGGCATGCACGCCGTCGATCAGCTGCGGACGGTCTTCACGGCGCTGCACGCGGTGACGGTGTCCGGCGTCGTCGCGCTCGACCTGCTGTGCGGCGGGCCGGCGCCGGCGGCCGAGGACCAGCTGCGCCGCGACGCCACGGTCATGCTCGACCAGCTCGGCTGGTGGGGGCTGACGCTCCGGGACGGGCGTGCCGCACGCCCGTACACCTGCTGAAACGTCAAACAGGAGAGGTTGCAGTCAATGAGTAGACGCACCACCGGGCCCGCCGTCGAGGCGGTCGGCCTGACCCGGTCGTTCGGGGAGACCCGCGCCCTGGACGGCATCGATCTGCAGATTCCCACCGGCACCGTGTACGGGCTGCTCGGGCCGAACGGCGCGGGCAAGACCACGACGGTGCGGGTCCTTGCCACGCTGCTGCGCCCGGACGGCGGGCAGGCCAGGGTGTTCGGCCACGACGTGGTGACCGAGGCCGACGCGGTCCGGGCGCGGGTGAGCCTGACCGGGCAGTACGCCTCCGTGGACGAGGATCTGACCGGCGCGGAGAACCTGGTCCTGCTCGGCCGCCTGCTCGGGCTGGGCCGGCCGGCCGCGCGTGAGCGGGCCGACAGTCTGCTCGCCGCGTTCGGGCTGACCGAGGCGGCGGGGCGGCAGGTCAAGAAGTACTCCGGCGGGATGCGCCGCCGCATCGACATCGCGGCGAGCATCCTCAGCACGCCGGACCTGTTGTTCCTGGATGAGCCGACCACGGGGCTGGATCCGCGCAGCCGCAACCAGGTGTGGGAGATCATCCGGGCGGTGGTGGCACACGGTACGACGGTGCTGCTGACCACGCAGTACCTGGACGAGGCGGATCAGCTCGCCGGGCGGATCGCGGTCGTGGACCACGGCAGGGTGATCGCGGAGGGCACGCCGGGCGAGCTGAAGTCGTCGGTGGGCTCCGGCACCGTCCACGTGCGGTTGCGGGACCCGGCACGGCGGGCCGACGCGGAGCAGGTGCTCCGGTCGGCGCTGGGCGTGCCGGTCCAGCTGGAACCGGACCCGGTGGCGATGACCGCCCGCGTGGGCGGGGCCGGCTCCGACCTCGACGCCGGGGAGCAGGCCGCGCTCGCGCTGGGCAACCTCGCCCGCGCCGGCATCGTCGTGGACGACTTCTCGCTGGGCCAGCCGAGCCTGGACGAGGTGTTCCTGGCCCTGACCGACCACCCCGCCGTCGAGGCCGGCGAGCGGGACGAGCAGATGGAGAAGGCCCGATGACTGATGTCACGACCGCTACGACCGGCCGGGCGCCGGCCCTGTACGTGCCGTCGGCGGAGGCGCTCGCCACGGTCCTCGCGCCCGGCTCGCGGCCGCCGAGACCCAGTGCGCTGTCGGCGTCGCTGACCTTCGGCTGGCGGGCGATGCTGAAGATCAAGCACGTGCCGGAGCAGCTGTTCGACGTCACGGCGTTCCCGATCATCATGGTGCTGATGTTCACGTACCTGTTCGGCGGCGCGCTCGCCGGCAGCCCGCGGGACTACCTGCAGTTCTTCCTGCCGGGCATCATGGTGACGAGCGTCGTGATGATCACGATGTACACCGGTGTCGGGCTGAACACCGACATCGAGAAGGGTGTCTTCGACCGGTTCCGGACGCTGCCGATCTGGCGGCCCGCCGCACTGGTCGGCATGATCCTCGGCGACGTGCTGCGCTACGTCCTCGGCGCGCTGGTCATCCTCGGGGTGGGGCTGGTGCTCGGGTTCCGGCCCGGCGGCGGCCTGCCCGGCGTGCTGGCCGGGATCGGCCTGCTGGTGGTCTTCTCGTTCGCGTTCTCCTGGGTGTGGACGTTCTTCGGGCTGGTGCTGCGCAGCGAGAAGTCGGTGATGGGGGTCAGCATGATGGTGCTGTTCCCGCTGACGTTCCTGAGCAACGTGTTCGTCAACCCGGTGACGATGCCGGGCTGGCTGCAGGCGTTCGTGAAGGCCAACCCGATCACCCACCTGGTGGCGTCGGTGCGGGCGGCGATGGCCGGGTCCTCCGACGCCACGAACCTGATGTGGGTGCTGCTGTGGAGCGCCGGCTTCCTGGTCGTCTTCGGCACGCTGACGATGCGCCGGTACAACCGCCGCTGAGTGTTCTACAGGCGCCACGGCGGCGGTGAAGCCGGATGGTAGCCGCAGGTGCTGCCGGTGGACACGGCGTCGCGCAGATGGGCGGCAAGGGCGGGGTGCCGCCCGTCGAGGCGCCGCAGCGTGTCGCGGATGCGGGCGGTCACGGTCTTGCGGGCCCGTTCGGCGTCGTCGCCGAGGCGGCGGTTGCGGCCCGCGAGGCCGGCCGCCGCCCGCAGCTGGTCAACCAGCGCCGCGCGTTCGGCGTCGAGGGCGGCGAGCCGGGCCTCGTCGCCGCGGGCGGCGGCACGGTCGATCTCCTCGTCGAGCCGGTCGAGGTGCCGCCGGTAGCGGACCTTCGCCTCGTCGTCCAGCACGGGGTCACCGCCGAGCCGGTGGGCGGCGGCAAGTTCCGGCCCGGCGGCCGGGTCCAGCAGCTCGGCCGCCGGCACGTCGGTGCCCGGGCGGCTCAGCAGCAGCCGCAGGTCGTGCAGGCCCTTGGCGTCCGGCAGGTGCACGACCGTGCCGGCGTAGGTGAGCTGCCAGACCGGGCCGTCGCGGCGGAACTCGTAGTCGGCGGCCGCAGGTTCCGGTACGGCGCCGGCCTCCGTCCCGCCGAGCCGCCGCAGCACCTGCTCCATGCCCACGGCGCGGGCCACGGGCAGGACGGCCGCGCGTTCCCGGCCGCCGCGGCGGCGTCCCCGGCGCTGCGCGCCCGGTCAACGCCTCCACCAGGCCGGCGCGGGCGAGCAGCGACCACGGTTGCGAGCCCATCCGGTCGGCGCCGTCGCGGGCCGCGCTGAACCCGGCGACGGCGTCGGCCCAGCGCCGCTGCGCCAGGTCGACCACCGCCAGCCAGTAGTCCACCGGGCCGCTGACGTCACAGCCGAAGAGCGCGACGATCCATTGCCCGCGGTACGGGTGCAGCGTCGCGCGGATCTGCGCACAGCGCTGCGGGTCGCCCGTCGCCGCGGCGACCTGTGCCTGGAGGCGGTGCCACAGCGGCGAGACGGCACGGGTGAAGGTCGTGCCGGCCGCCTCGATGCCCGTGGCCAACCGCACGGCGGTCTCGGTGTCGCCGCGCTCGGCGGCGGTGATGGCCCGCAGCAGGTCCCCGAGGTTCCCCTCGGACGCGCTCATCCGCTCCAGCACCGCGCCTGCCTCGGCGAACCTGCCCTGCAGCGTCAGCCACGACCAGCGCACCTGCACGCTCAGGAACATGTGGTCGGACTGCTCCCCCGAGCTGATGTCGTCCAGTTCCGTGAAGAGCTTGCCGGCCTCGGCGAAGTCACCCCGGAACGAGGCGATGATGCCGCCGTCGATCGCCGCCGCCATCCGGTACCCGCCGGCGGTGCTGTCCCGGCCGCCGGTGACGAACGCGGTCAGCTCCTGGTAGTAGGCGGGGTCGCCGAGCTCCAGCAGGGCCACCCAGCGCAGCGACGTCGCCCACAGCTCGGTCTCCAGGTCGCCGGTGCGCCGTGCCACGTCGCGGATCTCGACGGTGAGCGCCGCCCGGTCGGCGGCCGTGCCCATGCCCCAGGTGGTGTCGTGGCGCGCCCAGAGGCTGAAGGTGAGGGTCTCGTCGTCGTGGCCGCGGCGGGCGATCGTCTCGGTGGCGGTGATCAGGTCGGCGGCGAGCGCGGTGAGCGGCGCAGTGGCGTCCGGCTCGCCGATGAGCCGCCGGTGCGCCTCCCGCAGCAGCTCCGCCGGGGTGCCCGGACGGTCCGAGACGGTCGTCTGCCGGTACATGGTGTGCGCGACCCGCGCCAGCAGCACCGGGTCGTCGAGGGTGAGCGCGAGCGTCCCGGCCTCGGCGAGGAGACGGTCGGCCTCGGCCCGGCCGGCGTGGTGGTGCAGGTGCCGTCCGAGGTCGACCATCGTCCTGACCCGCTGGGCCGGGTCGTCGGAGACCTCCAGCGCGCGGCGGTAGTGCACCACCGCCTCCTCCGTGGCCAGCCGCCGCGCCGCGTCGCGGCCGGCGGCGGCGAGCAGGCCGGCGGCGCGGGACGCCCGAGGGCGCCGCCGGCCAGCCACGCGTGGCGGGCCAGGTCGGCGGGGATCAGCCGCTCGGCGAGGGCGCCGGACAGGTCGACGGCACGCACGACCGCGGCGTGCCGGGCCCGCCGGTCGTCGTCGGGCAGCGCGTCGTACAGCGTCTCGCGGACCAGGTCATGGGCGAACGTGAACCGCCCCTCGCCACGGGCGGCCACGAGCCGCGCCGTCACCGCCCGGTCGAGGAGCCGGTCGACCTGTGCGACCGGGCCCGGCATGCAGGCGGCGAGGACCTGGCGGTGGAAGTCGCGGCCCAGCACGGCGGCGACGGTGAGCACCTCGACGACCGCATCCGGCAGCTCCGCCAGGCGCCGCTGCACGGCCTGCCGGACGCCGGGAGCGATCGTGGTCACCTGGCCGCCGGCGCGCCAGAGCCGGGCCGTCTGCTCGACGAAGAACGGGTTGCCGCCGGTACGCCGGTGCACCTCGCTGAGCAGCTCCGCGTCGGGTTCCCGGCCGGCCGTGCGACTGATCAGCGCGCCGACCTCGGCCCGGGACAGGCCGGTCAGGGTGACGGTGGTGGCCTTCGCGGTCAGCGGCATCAGCAACGGGTGCAACCGGTGCTCGGCCGACTCGACCTCGGCGTCGCGGTAGGTGCCGATCACCAGCAGCCGCTCGAACCAGGTGTGCTGCGTGGCGAACCGCAGCAGGCGCATGGACGCCGGGTCGGCCCAGTGCAGGTCGTCGAGCACGACGATGACGGGCCGGCGCTGGGAGACCGAGACCAGCGCGGTGGTCACCGCGTCGTAGAGCGCGAACGCCTCGTGGTCGCCGTCGGCCAGGTCTGCCGGACCCGAGCCCGAGCCCGAGCCTGTGCCCGCGCCTGTGTCCTCGCCGAGCAGGACCCGCAGGGCGGGCTCGGACGATTCCCGGGCGAGGGCCCAGTCGTCGGCGGAGCGGCGCAGCCCGCGCATCACCTGCACCCACGGCCAGTAGCCGGGCGCGCTGTCGGAGTCCCAGCAGGCGGCGCCCAGCACCAGCGCGCCCCGTTGCCGCGCCTCGTCGGCCGCGGCGGTGACGAGCGTGGTCTTGCCGATGCCCGGCTCCCCGGCGACGAGCACCAGCCCGCCGTGGCTGGCCACGGCCCGGTCGACCGCGGCGCGCAGCAGACCCGCGGGGTGATCCCGCCCGATGATGCGTTCGCCGATCCGCGGCTCCATGACCCAGCTACCGTACCGAACCGCCCGCCGACCTGGACAGCAGCGCCCGCGGCGGGACTCCCCCGGGACGCGCCGCCCGGCGTCGTCCGGACCAGTGCGGCCTCCACCGTTCGGCGATCTGGTGCAAGGTCCGCTCGGCTGGTCGAATTGCGGACGCCGTTGGACGTGACGACCCCGAGGAGCTCCAGGCATGGAAACGGACGCCCCGACGAACCGGATCCGGCAGCGGCCGGGCAGCGGGTCCTTGACCTGCTGGACAAGGCGATCGACGTCCAGAGCCGGCTGGTGCGCAAGAACATCGCCCGGGCCTGCCGGCGCAACCCGGACGCGACCCCGGCGTCGGCGCACTCGCCCGGCTGACGGCGTCTCGCCGGGCCGGTCCACGCGGCGAGCGCCGGGTCCATCGGCGCGGCGGGCCAGGCCATGATGGCGGGCGCGGCTGCGGCGCCCGGCCTTCAGCCGCAGCTGCCGGTCGGCAGTGGGCCCGTGATCTGGCTGCTCACCCGTTCGGGGAGGCCGGTGACCGCGCCGATGATGCAGGCCCCGCGGACCGGAACCGCGTAGAAGAGCGAACCCCGCGGCGCCGGATCGCCGTCGCGGGCCGGACGGACGATGGCGCCGGTGAACCCGGCGCCGTCCAGCCGGGCGAGCAGCACCGCCGGGTCGGGCAGATTGCGGTCGCACACGCGTCTGGCCGGTCCGCCGGGTGTCGTCTGCACCGCGCGGCACACCGGCTCGGGGTGGACCAGTTCGTCGACGTGTCGCGCCGCGGCGCTGAGGTCGGCACGGGTCTGATCGGTCACGGCCGCTCGCCGGCTGTGGTCCTCGACCAGGCGTTCGCAGTAGCCGGCGTCCGCGCCCAGCGGCGCAGCGCACGCGAACAGCAGCGGCCCCGAGGCCGCCGGCGCCGCAGCGGCGGGCGACGCCGGAGCCGCGGCGGGTTCGATCCGCTCGATCACCAGCGCGGTGACGGCGAGCACGGCGAACGTCAACGCGAACGCACACACGGCGAGAGCCGTTCGTCGATGCGACACCCGGCCATCGTGCCATTGACGGCCACGAACGCGCGAAACGGCGGCGGGATCGGTGTATTGACCGGCCGTGGCGTACCGGTCAAAATGCACCGTGGGCTCCGCGTTGATCTCTGCCAGTCTGCCGGTTGCCCTCTTCGTCGTGATGCTCGGCCTGGGTCTCAGCCTGACCGTCGAGGACTTCCGGCGGGTCGGCCGGCATTCGCGAGCGGTCGCGGTGGCCCTGGTGTGCCAGCTCGTGGTGCTGCCCGTGATCTGCTTCGGCCTGGTGCTCGCGTTCCGGCTGCCGCCGGCGCTGGCGGTCGGCATGATGCTGGTCGCGGCGTCGCCGGGCGGTCCCACCGCCAATCTGTACAGCCACCTGTTCGGCGGGCACGTCGCGCTGAACGTCACGCTCACCGCCGTCAACACGGCGCTGGTGGTGGTCACGCTGCCGATCGTGGTGAATCTGTCGGCCGCGTACTTCCTGGCCGACGGCGCCGCGCTCGGGCTGCAGTCCGGCAAGGTGCTGCAGGTGTTCCTGATGGTGCTGGTGCCGGTCGCGGTCGGCATGCTCGTGCGCGCGCGGGCGCCCGAGGTCGCGCGGCGGCTCGACCGCCCGGTCCGGGTGCTGTCGGTGGTGGTGCTGGTCGCGGTCGTCTCCCTCGTGGTGTACGCGGAGCGGGGCAACGTCGCGGGCTACTTCGTCTCGGTCGGCGTGGCCGCGCTGACCTTCAACGCCGTCAGCCTGCTGATCGGTTATGGCGCGCCGCGGCTGGCCGGTGTCGACCACCGCGCGGCCATCGCGGCCGGGTTCGAGATCGGCGTGCACAACACCACGATCGCCGTGACGGTCGCGCTGAGCCCGGCACTGCTGAACAATGCCGAGATGGCCGTCCCGGGCGCGGTCTACGGCATCATCATGCACTTCGCGGCGGTCGGGTTCGGCGTGCTGCTCACCCGCCGGCGGGTCGCGCGGTCCGTTGCCGGTGGACCGGCCCCGGTCGAGCCCGGATGAGCCCGCAACCTCCGGTGGATGCGGATCCCCTGCGCCTGCGGCTGCTCGGCCCGTTGCGGGTGTGGCGCGACGGCGTCGAGCTGGACGTCAAACCTCGGCAGCAGGCGTACCTGCTGGCCCTGCTGCTTGCCCGCGCCGGCCGCCCGGTCACGACGAGCGAGCTGATCGGCCTGATCTGGGGCGACGACGCCCCCACGAGCGCGCTCAACGTGGTGCAGAAGTACGTCGGAGCGCTGCGGCGCCTGCTCGAACCCGAGCTCCCCGCCCGGGACAGCGGCGCGTACCTGCACCGCCGCGGCAACGCGTACCTGTTCAGCGCCGGCCCCGGCACGCTGGACCTGCTCGCCTTCCGGGAGCTCGTCGAGGCCGCCGAGGCGGCCCTGGCGCAGCATCATCGCGAAACGGCGCTCGAGCACTACGTCGACGCGCTCGGCCTCTGGCAGGGCCCCGTGGCCGCCGGGTTCACCCACGGGACGGCCGCGATGGCGGTCTTCGCCGCGCTCGACGACGAGTTCCACGCCGCGTGCACGGCCGCGGCCGACCTGGCCGTGTCGCTGGGCCGGCCGGAGCGGGTGCTGCCGGCGTTGCAGCTGGCCACCAAGATGGCGCCGTTCCACGAGCCCGTCCAGGCCGGCCTCGTCATCACGCTCGGCGCCGCCGGACGCCAGGCCGAGGCGCTGTCGGCGTTCCGCACGTTCCGGGACCGCCTGGCCGACGAGCTCGGCATCGATCCCGGCCCGGCGCTGCAGGCCGCATACCTGCGGGTGCTGACGCAGACCCGGGCGTCCCCGTTCGAGGTCGGCACGGGCGGGCAGGCGGACGGCGTAACCCTGCGGAAGGCCGCCGGTCTGGTCGGCCGGGGCGAAGAACTCGCCGCCCTGCGGCAGGCCGTGGAGGCGGCGCTCACCGGTGGCAGCGGGCTCGCCATCGTCGAGGGCGAACCGGGGGTGGGCAAGACCCGTCTGGTGCAGGAGGCCGCGGCCGAGGCGGACCAGCGCGGTGCGCGCGTCGTGTGGGCTTCGTGCCTGGAAGGCGACGGTACGCCGGCGATGTGGCCGTGGGAGCAGGCGATCACCGCGGTCCTGGACGGCCTGCCGGCGCCGGCGCGGGAGAAGTGGATGGCCGGCGAGCTCGGCGGTCTCCTGCAGTCGCGGCACGACGACACGGGGCCGGTGGTCGCCGGCGGCCGTGCCCAGTTCCGCCTCTTCGAGCAGGTCGTCACCGTCGTCGGGCAGGCCGCGGCGGAACGGCCGCTGCTGCTCGTCCTGGACGATCTGCAATGGGGCGACGCCGCCTCGCTCCAGCTGCTCGGGCATCTGACGGGCCGGCTGCCCGCCGGCACCGCGATCATCGGCGCCCTGCGGGACCGCGCGCCCGTGCCCGGCTCCGACCTGTCACGGGTCCTGGCCGACGCCAGCCGGCTGCCCGTCCACCGGCGCATCCGGCTCGGCCCGCTCGGCCTGGCCGACGTCACCGAGCTCATCCGCCGCGCGGCCGGCGACGAGCCCGGCGCCGACACCGCCCGCACCATCTACGACCGCACCGCCGGCAACCCGTTCTACGTCCGGGAACTGTCCCGGTTCCTCAGCGACCGTGGCGCACTCGCCGACGGCGGGGCGACGGTGCGGGCGGGGGTGCCGGCCGGCGTGCGGGACGTCGTGCGCGGCCGGATGGCCGGCCTCGACGACGGCGCTCGCGACCTGCTGCAGATCGCCGCGCTCATCGGCCGCGACGTCGACCTCGATCTGCTCGCCCGCGTCGCCGGTGCGGACGTCGCCGGCTGTCTCGAACGCCTCGAACCGCTGCACGCGCTCGGTCTGCTCGAGACGAGGCCCGCGGAGCCGTTCACGGTGCGGTTCGCGCACGACCTGGTGCGCGAGTCCGTCACCGAGACCACGGCGCAGCAGCAGGTGATCCGGCTGCACCTGCGTGTCGCGGACGCACTCGAGGAGCGACCGGCGCACGACGAGTCCGGCCCCGAGCGCCTCGCCTACCACCTGTGGGCCGCCGGCCCGCTCGCCGACCCGGTGCGCACCGTGGAGGCGCTCAAGCGCGCCGGCCGCCGCGCGACGCGCAAGCTCGCGTTCGCGGCCGCCGACCGGCATCTGGAGACGGCCGCCCAGATCGCGCGGACCGCCGGGCTGCCGGCGCTGGAGCTGTCCGCCCTCGCGCTGCTCGCCATCGCCCCGCGCCGGCAGGCCGGGTTCGGCGGCACCACCTTCGACCTGCTCGAGCGGGCCGAGCTGCTGGCCCGGCAGCTCGGCCGGGACGTCGAGGCCGCCGGCCTGCTCTTCGCCCGCCTGTTCGGGGCCTACACCTTCCTCGAGCCGGACCGTGCGCAGCTGGTCCGCCGGCTGTACGAGCAGGGGGAGGCGTCCGCCAACCCGGTCCTTCGCGTGTACGGCCGGCAGGCCTGGGGTCTGCACCAGTGGGACACCGGCAACATCGGCGAGGCGTACCGGTACTTCATCGACAACGACCCGGCCCTGCTGCACGGTGAGGTCTCCCCGCACGGTGGGACCGCGGTCCGGCAGGACGTCTCCGGCGAGTGGCCCGGCTGGCGGGCCGTCGTGACCGCCATGCACGGTGACGTCGAGACGGCGGGCACCATGATCGACGACTGGAACGGGCCCACCGACCCGTACGGGGTGGCGACCTGGGCGTACTACATCACCATCATCGCCTCCATGGCCGGCGACGCGGACTGGGTGCTGCGCACGATCGAGCGGTGGATGGCGATGGGCACGGGCCGCAGCGCCGTCCAGCAGGAGCACTACGTGCGGCTGAACTGGTACTGGGCCCGCGCCCTCGCCGGCGACGACCCGGCCGCGACCACGGCGGAGGCCGAGCGGCTCCTGGCCACGACGCTCACCGACCCGCCGCGGTGGGGCATCGCCTATCACAACGGGCTGATCGCCGAGATGTGGCTGGCCGCCGGCAGGCCGGACGCGGCCCGCACGGCCCTCGACCGGGCGGACCGGGCGCTGGAGGCCCACGGCCAGCGCTACGCCGAAGGACTCATCCGGCTGCTGCGGGCGCGCGTGCTGCACGCCGGTGGGGCACCCGTCGGCGTCGTGCGGGCCGCCGCGGAGGAGGCCCGCGCCTGGTCCGCCGAGCGGGCGACGCACCTCTTCGCCCGCCGCGCCGAGGCGTTCCTGGCCTCACTTGACGGGACGGCGGCAGTAGTACACCAGGGCGGGCGGGACGTTGGCCCACTCGGTGCGGCTGACGACGACCTCGTCGAACCGTGACCGCAGGGACATGAGCAGCCGCCGCGCGGGTGGAAGCCACCGCGAGTGCAGGTATGCGAAGGTGGTGAACACGCCGTGCGGCGGCAGGGCGGCGACCACCGCGGACAGCAGGTCGCGCTGACGCTGCTCGGCGAACGCCGCCCACGGCAGACCGCTGACCACGACGTCGGCCCGGCTGATCCCCCGCCGCGCGAGCACCGCGGCGAGGTCGGTCGCGTCCGCGGTCACCACGTCGACCCCGGGATGCAGGGCGCCCAGGTGCCGCGCGAAGCGCGGGTTGACCTCGACCGCGATGTGCAGGCCCCGCCCGGCGAGACGCCGCTGGATGGCACCGGTGAACGCCCCGGTGCCCGGACCCAGCTCCACCACGACGGGTGAACCGGTCCGGGGCACCGCGGCCGTCGCCACCCTGGCCAGCGCGGCACCGCTCGGCGCGATCGCACCGACCGTCAGCGGATCGCGCACGAACTCCAGAAGGAACGACACCGCGTCAGTACCGGTGGCTCGCCCTGGACGGCGAGACGCCCCACACGTGGAACGCCAGCCCGATGCCCCAGGCCACGATCGACCACACCGGCCAGAAATGGTGGTCCGCATCGAACAACCACCACACCATCACCTGCACCACGTTGGCCACCACGTAACACAGCACATGGACCCGCAGGCCCCACTTCCTGGCGGCTTCGCTCTTCATCGATGTCATGCCGGCACGCTAGATCGCCGCACTTGACAACGACGGAACGGTTTGTGGAGCGGGCGTCCACCGTCATTCAGCGCACGTCAAGTACGCATTCCTACGCTGACCCCCGATTCACCGCTGCAACCAACTGTGGAAAGGGATACCTCGATGACGACGACCCGCAGAACCCTGCTGGCAGGCTCCGCCGCCGCGGCCACCGGCGCCCTGACCGGCGCCTCAGCCGCACAGGCCCACACCCGGCCCGGCGGCAGGCCGAAACCCACCGTCGTGCTCGTGCACGGCGCCTTCGCCGACGCGTCCGGCTGGAACGACGTGGCCGCCCGGCTCCTCGGTGACGGCTACCCGGTCATCGCCCCGGCGAACCCGCTGCGCGGCGTCGCCGCCGACTCCGCCTACCTGGCCAGCATCCTCGCCACCCTCAGCGGCCCGCTGGTGCTCGCCGCACACTCCTACGGCGGCATGGTCATCACGAACGCCGCGACCGGCAACGCGAACGTCACCGCCCTGGTGTACGTGGCGGCGTTCGCCCCCGCCGAAGGCGACACGCTTCCCGACCTGCAGTACCGGTACCCCGGCAGCAAGCTGACCCCGGACGCCCTGGACTACCGTCCCCACGGCACGGGCGCCGACGCCT
The DNA here is from genome assembly GCF_035963215.1 of Dactylosporangium sp. NBC_01737. NCBI lineage: Bacteria > Bacillati > Actinomycetota > Actinomycetes > Micromonosporales > Micromonosporaceae > Dactylosporangium > Dactylosporangium sp. NBC_01737. The sequence goes on along the minus strand of NZ_CP109153.1, from coordinate 8,478,154 downwards.
ACATCAAGAAGGAGCTCTTCCGGGAGGCGTTCGCCGCCGACCTGCCGAAGACGGCTGCCGCCCTGATGTGGGCGGGTCAGCGGCCGCTGCACGTGGGCGCGTTCGAGGAGCCGTCCGGCGCGCCGGCCTGGGACACGGTGCCCTCCTGGTACCTCGCCGCCCGCAACGATCAGGTCATTCCCGTTGCGGCACAACGGCTCATGGCGCAGCGGGCCCAGGCCCGCACCGTCGAGGTGAACGCCTCGCACGTCGCGATGATCTCGCAGCCGGCCGCGACGGCCGAGCTCATCACGCGCGCCGCGCGCTGACGACGGCAGGGGACTGCGATGTTCGAGCGGTGGGGGCGGACGATGGTCCGCCGCAGGTGGTGGCTCATCGGCGCGGCACTGGCGTTCATGGCGTTCGGCGGCGTCTGGGGTACCCAGGTCTTCGGCGCCCTGATCACCGAGGGGTTCGAGGACCCGGGCGGCGAGAGCTCCCGTGCCGTCGTGCGCGCCGAGGAGACGTTGGGACGCACCGGCAACGACGTCGTGGTCCTCTACCGGAGCCCGACCACGACGGTCGACGACCCCGTGTTCGAGCGGGCCGTGACCGGCACGCTCGCGGCGCTGCCCGGCGGGACGGTGACCGCGACGGTCACCTACTGGAGCACGAACCACAGCCCAGGACTGGTCAGCCACGACCGGCGCGCGACCTACGCGGTGCTGACGCTCGCCGGCGACGACGAGACCGAGCGCGGGCAGGCACTGGCGAGGATCGAGGACGACCTCGCCGCTCCCGGCCTGCAGACCCAGGTCGGCGGCATCACCGCGGTCAGCCGCGACATCCGCGAGCGGGTGGCGGCCGACATCGCCCTCGCTGAGACGATCTCCATCCCGGTGCTGCTGGCGCTGCTGGTGGTCGTCTTCGGCAGCGTGGCCGCGGCGAGCCTGCCGCTGGCCATCGGCGGTCTGGCCATCATCGGCGCGTTCACCGCGCTGCGTGCCATGAGCTACCTGACCGACGTGTCGGTGTTCTCCGTCAACGTGGTGACGATTCTCGGGCTGGGCCTGGCGATCGACTACGGACTGTTCATGGTCGGCCGGTTCCGCGAGGAACTCGCCCGTGGTGCCGGCGTGGAGGACGCGGTGGCCCGCACGATGGCCACCGCCGGGCGTACCGTGGCGATCTCCGGCGTCACGGTCGCGGTGTCCCTCGCTGGGCTGCTGATCTTCCCGATGCCGTTCCTGCGCTCGATGGGGCTCGGCGGGCTGTCCGCGGTGCTGGTGGCGATGATCGCGGCGCTGACCGTGCTGCCCGCGCTGCTCGGCGTCCTCGGCCGCAACATCGACGCGCTGTCCGTGCGCCGGCGCCGGCCGTCGACGCGACGCGACCCGGCGGCAGGTTTCTGGTACCGCCTCGCGCACAGCATCATGCGTCGCCCGGTGCTCTACGCGGTCGGGGTGCTGGCGGTGCTGCTGCTGGCCGGTGCGCCGTTCCTGCGCGTCGAGTTCGGCGGCATCGACCCGCGGGTGCTGCCGGCCGGCACCGAGAGCCGCGTGGTCACCGAGACCGTCGACCGGGACTTCGTCCAGAACAGCCAGCTGCCGATCGAGGCGATCGTCACCGCGCCGGACCCGGCCACCGTCGAGGCATACGCCGGGGCGCTCCGCGCGCTCCGCGGGGTGACCGGAGCCGACATCACCGGCCGGTCCGGTGACGTCTTCCGGGTGACCGTCACGTACGGCAGCGACCCGATCTCCGCGGAGACCCGCGACCTGGTCGGCCACGTCCGCGACGTCCCGGCCCCGCCCGGCGGCGAGGTGCTCGTCGGCGGCCTCACCGCGCGGCTCGCCGACCAGCTCGACGCCGTCGCCGACCGGCTGCCGTGGATGGCGCTGATCATCGTCGGTACGACGTTCGTCCTGCTGTTCCTGGCCTTCGGCTCGCTCGTCCTGCCGGTCAAGGCGATCCTGATGAACGTCCTGTCACTCGGCGCGTCCTTCGGCGCGCTGGTGCTGATCTTCCAGGACGGCCACCTGTCGGGCCTGTTGCGCTTCACCTCCACCGGCACGCTGGAGGCCACCCAGCCGATCCTCGTGCTCGCGGTCGTGTTCGGGCTGTCGATGGACTACGAGGTCTTCCTCATGTCGCGGATCCGTGAGGAGTACGACCGCACCGGCGACAACACCCACGCGGTCGCGGTCGGGCTGCAACGCAGCGGCCGGATCATCACCAGCGCCGCCCTGCTCATCCTCGTCGTCATCGGCCTGTTCTCCGTCTCCGGGATCACGTTCATCAAGCTGATCGGGGTGGCCCTGCTCATCGCGGTCCTGGTCGACGCCACCATCGTGCGGGCGCTGCTGGTGCCGGCGACGATGCGGCTGCTCGGGACCGTGAACTGGTGGGCGCCGGCACCGCTGCAGCGCTTCTCCGACCGCCACGGCTTCCGCGAGGCCGAGGACCCGCCCGCCGTGCCCGAACCGGCGAGGACGCCATGATCCCCATGCATCACCGCGCGTATGCGGAGCAGTGCACCACCGAGGAGCGGCGGCACACCGCCGCCACCACAGCGATCCGTCATCCGCGGCTTGCGCTGTTCGCGCTGGCGCTGGGCACCTTCGCGATCGGCACGGGCGAGTTCGGCAGCAACGGCATCATCCAGCTCTTCGCCGCCGACCTGTCCGTGTCGATCCCGGTCGCGACCCACGCGATCACGGCATACGCCGTCGGGGTGATGCTCGGCTCCCCCGCGATCGTCCTGCTCGCCGCCCGGGTCAACCGGCGCACGCTGCTGCTCGGCCTGATCGTGCTGTTCCTGCTCGGCAACATGCTGTCCGCGCTGGCGCCGGACATCGCGCTGCTCGCCGTGTTCCGGTTCGTCGCCGGCAGCGTCCAGGGCGCGTTCTTCGGCGCCGGTGCCGTCGTGGCCGCGTACGTGTACGGCCCGGGCAAGGGCGGCCGGGCGTTCGCGACGGTGATGAGCGGGCTCACGGTCGCCGCCGTCGTCGGCTCGCCGCTGAGCACGTTCATCGGCCAGCACGCCGGCTGGCGCACCCTGTACTGGACGGTCGTCGTCATCGGCCTGCTCGCCGCCGCCTCCCTGGTGGCATGGCTGCCCCGCACCGAGGACCTGCGCGGCCGGTCCGTCGCGAACGAGCTGGACGCCCTGCGCCACCGGGGCGTCTGGCTGATGGTCGCCGTCGCGGCGCTCGGCATCTCCAGCATCTTCGCCGTCTACACCTTCATCGGCCCGTTCGTCACCGACGCGGCGGGGCGGGACGCCTCGTTCATCCCGGTCGCCCTCGCGGTCTTCGGCGTCGGCATGGCCTTCGGCAACCATGTCGGCGGGCGCATCGCCGACCGGCACGAGCACGGCGGGCTGCTCTGGGGGTACGGCGGCGCCCTGGTGCTCCTCACACTGATCGGCGTCGCCGGCGCCGGCCTGGCGGTCCTGCTGCCCTGCCTGTTCGGCGTCGGCGCCACCATGATGGCCGCGATCCCCACCATCCAGGTCCGGCTGACCCGGCTCGCACCCGGCGCGCCGACCCTGAAGGGCGCCCTGAACCTGGCCGCGCTCAACCTGGCCAACGCGCTCGGCGCGATCGGCGGCGCCGTCACGCTCGACGCCGGATGGGGAACGCTGTCCACCGTCTGGGCCGGCTTCGTCATGACCGCCGCGGGCCTGCTCCTCTACGTCACGACCGTCGCCCGGATGCAGCCGGTGCCCGTCGCGAGCCTGACCACGTGACCGGCGGGCCGGCACCGCGCGGACCGGTGCTCGACGACGAGCAGCTGCGCCGCCTCGCCACGTACGGAGCCGCGGAACACGTCGAGGCCGGCCAGGACCTGTACGTCCCCGGCGACGAGACCTACGACTTCTTCCTGCTGCTGACCGCGGCCGTCGACATCGTCCGCGACGCCACGGCCGCCGAGCCGTCGCGGCTGATCTACCGGGCCGGTCCCGGCGACTTCCTCGGCGAACTCAACCTGCTGACCGGCCAGCACGTCTACCTGACGGCCCGGGTGGTCACCGCCGGCACCGTCGTGCGCGTCGGGCCCACGACGCTGCGCCGGGTCCTCGCCGAGCAGGACGACATCGCCGACCTGCTCCTCGCCGCGTTCCGGCAACGGCGTGACGTGTTCCGCACGACGGCCGGCAACGCCCTGGTCGTCGTCGGGCGGCAGGACGGCGCGGCGGCGCTGCACCTGCGCACATACGCGGCCCAGATGCTCCTGCCGCACTCCTGGCACGACCCGGACTCCCCCGCCGGGCGCGCGACGATGGCCTCGGCCGGGCTGACACCCGACGACCTGCCGGCCGCGGTGGTGCACGGCTCGGCGCTGCGCAACGCGACGCCCGGCACCGTCGCGCAGGCGCTCGGCCTCACCTACCGGCCCGACCGGCACCCGGTCGACCTCGTCGTCGTGGGCGCCGGCCCGGCCGGGCTGGCCGCCGCCGTCTACGGAGCGTCCGAGGGCCTCGCCACCGTGCTGCTGGACCGCAGCGGGGTCGGCGGGCAGGCCGCCAAGAGCGCCCGCATCGAGAACTACCTGGGCTTCCCGCACGGCATCAGCGGCGAGCACCTGACCCGCCTGGCCATGGTCCAGGCGCTCAAGTTCGGCGTGCGCATCCACGCACCGTGCGCGGTGGCAGGCCTCGACCTCACCGACGACCGACGGCCCGCCGTCCTGCTCGACGACGGCCGGCGCATCCGGTCCCGCGCGGTGATCGCCGCCACCGGGGCGCACTACCGCCGCCCGGACGTCCCCCGATGGGCGGTCTTCGAGCGGTCCGGCTGCATCCGCTACGCGGCGACCGACCTGGACGTCCGCAACCACGTCGACCGGCCGGTGGCGGTCCTCGGCGGCGCCAACTCCGCCGGGCAGGCGGCCCTGTCCCTTGCCGCCCGCGGCGCGACGGTGGAGCTGCTCATCCGCGGCGCCGACCTCGAATCCCGCATGTCGTCCTACCTGACGGATCGCATCCGGGCGCACCCCCGGATCCGGATCCACGCCGGCAGCACGATCCGGGAACTGGCCGGCACCGACACTCTCACGTCGATCGTCGCCGAGCGGTCCGGCGGCCACCGCAGCCGGCTGGACTGCACCGCCGTGTTCTGTTTCATCGGTGCCGACCCGGTCTCGGGCTGGCTCGCGGGGCTGGCCACGGACCACGACGGCTTCGTCCTGACCGACGGCCGGCTGCCCGCCGGTTCGACCGTTGGACCCCTGCCGTTCCAGACCAGCGCCACCCGGGTCTTCGCGGTCGGCGACCTCCGCGCCGGCTCAACGAAGCGGGTGGCCACCGCCGTCGGCGACGGCGCGGGGGCGGTCTCCTCCGTGCATGCCGCCCTCGCCGACGAATGACGCGCCTCCTCGATTGCACTTGATGGACGGCGCGGGCCAGGACGTAGCCGGCGAGGTTCAGCATCCGCAGCGCGACGCTTCAGCCCGCCACCAGCGTCGGCGTGTTGACGGCCGGCGGCGTCTCGTGCGGTGCCTGCCGGCGTACGCCGAGGATGAGCAGGTAGCCGACCATCCACAGCTCGCCGACCGAGGCGGGATACGTGAGTGCCTCGGCGACCGCCGGTGCGTCGGGGGCGAGGTACCTGATGAGCGCGCTGAGCACGTACCCGGCGCCGCCGCCGACGAGGATCCAGCCCAGGACGCGGGGCATCCAGCCGGTGCGCAGCACGCACCAGCCCATGGGGATCAGCCACAGGCCGAAGAACAGTCCTCCCACGCCCCACGCGTTGTCGCTGAGGATGTACAGGAGCTGGACGGTGGCCGCGGGGTCGCCGAACGGGTCGGCCGCGACCCGCACCGCCGTGGCCAGCAGCGCCGCACTCACCAGGCCCACGACCGCGCTGACCATGCCGAAGGCGGCGATGCCGCTCGCGGCGAAGGGCTCCGCGGTGTGGAACAGCCGGTGGAACCAGACGGCGGTGAGGGCCTGAGCGACGACCATGAGCAGTTCCACGGCGACGATGGCGCGGGCGAGCGACCCGTGCGCGACCAGGTTCGCCAGCGTCGCATCCGGGTCGCCGGCCGCGAACAGCCGCGGGAGGAGGATGAAGTAGAAACCGACGCTGGTGACGGCCATGCCGAGGTAGAACAGCCCGGTCATGCGGGCGGTGCGGGTCAGCGCGTGCATCGTGGCTCCTTCTCGATGGGACTACTGCTCGGTGTCGGGGTAGCCGAAGACGTCGTCGAGCGGCACCCCGAACACCCGCGCGATCTGGAACGCCACCTCCAGCGACGGCGAATACCGGCCCTGCTCGATGGCGATGATGGTCTGACGGGTCACCCCGATGCGATCCGCCAGCTCCGCCTGCGTCATCTCTGCATGGGCGAAGCGCAGCGCCCGGATCGAGTTGGTGACCCTGGTCGGCTTGACCACGGCTACCAGCCCCGCCGGTACGCGACGATCTTCACCACCGCCGAGGCCAGCGCGGCCAGGGCGAACGCCAGATACAGCGCATGAGCGATCCAGAAGTGCTCGACCTCCGCCATCGCCAGGACAAGCGGCACGACGGCGGCGATGCTCATGACGTAGAACCCGGCGTACTCCCCCCGCCGGTTGATCTCCCGGTCGCGCTCGTCGGTCCTGCCCGCATCCTTGGGCGAGGCCATGGCGGCCACGATGGCCAGGACGATGCCGGCGCCGATCCCGATGCCGATCGCCGTGAGCATCGGCCCCACGTAGGCGATCCGCGCCACGTCGGTGCCCGGCACCTTGGACAGCACGGTCGCCAGGTATGCAACCGCAACCACGAGGCCGACCACGGCAGAGATCCACGTGCGCTGCTCTTCGGAGGACACGTCCCGCTCCCCATGTAAAGAAAACTTGACAACCCGAAGGTAAAGAAAATCCGACACAGTGTCAAGAATCTTTAACACGCGCCTCAGCACTGCCTGGCACGCCGCCGATCGCGCGGCAGTAGCATCTCGGCGTGGTCGGTGATGGCAGGCGCGAGGATCGAGCCGAGCGATGCCGTGCGGCGGCGGACGCTGTCGCGGTGCTCGCGCGCCGATTGGCCCACGTGGTTGATCTGCCGGCAGGTGAGCAACTCGCCGGCGTGCTGGGCGGTGCCGGCTGGGAGGCAGCGGGAAGCGGCCGGCGCGGCGTGCTCTCGATGAGCGGTGTCAGGGCCGCGGTCCGGACCGACGGGACCACCGCGACCGTGTCCGTCTCCGTGGACAGCTTCGGTTGCCCTCGCGACCTCGATCCCGACGACTTCACCGACGACGCTGCCTACGGTGCCGCCGTCGATCGGCTGTACGAGGACGCCGAGGCGATGGTCGGGGTCGTCGTTGAGCGGCTCGGTCTCGGCCCGGCGGACCCGCTCGCACTGGACCCGCGGGCCGACCACGGAGGCCGGGTGCGGCTGCGGGCAGGGCATTGGGCGGTGACCGTTGCGGCGGTGCAGGAGGACACCGACCTGCCGCTGATGGTGGAGGTCGACCTGACGTACGGTGCCGACCTGCCCGGCCGGCTCGCCCGGCTGGCGGCACCGCCACCACGCGCCGAACCGGTCGACTGGCAGGCGGTGTCGGCACGCATCGGCGTCGAACTGCCGGAGGACTACCGCTGGCTCATGGAGCAGTACGGTCCCGGCACGTTCGACGGCTACCTGACGCTCACTGCGCCGGCGGCGTTGCCCGAACCGGCACCGGGACCGCTCGCCGGCCCGCTGCGGGTCACCACGGCCCGGGTACTGCCGGTCGCTACGACCGCCGACGGCGCCACGGTGTCGTTGCTCATGGACTCGAGTTGGGACGACCTGTGGCAGGGTCTGCGGATCACCGGCCCGGACTGCGCGCCCTGGGACGTCCCCACCGGCCTGCTGTATTTCCTGGTGCTGACGTTGTCCGGACGGTACCCGGTGCCACAGTTCCGGCCGGCCTTCCCGAGCACTGCCCCAAGGTTCGGGCCCAAGCCGCCGCTGTAAAGCGAGGTCGATCAGTGCGGCGCCGGGCCTGACCCGGCGTCGGCCCCGGCCGGTGTCAGCTCCGCCGCCCCGGCGCGGGCGGGATCGCTGCGGGCGGGCGGCTTCCGGGTGAGCGGCAAGCGGGACAGCAGGTAGCCGGTCAGCGCGGCGGCGAGGCCGGCCAGCCCGGCCGCCGCGAAGCCGCCCGCCGGCACGGACAGGTCGATCGCCACCCCGGCGAGCGGGGCGCCGAGGGCGAACCCCGCGCTCTGCGCCGAGGACTGCAGGCCCGTCGCCTCGCCCCGCACGCCGGCCGGCGCGAGGCGGCTCACCGCGTCCGCCACGGTGGACAGGGTCGGCGCGGTGAGCAGGCCGGCGCCGATGACGGCCACGCACAACCAGGGCCAGTCGTGGGCGAGCCCGGCGGGGATCGTGACGAGTCCGAGCAGGCCGAGCAGCTGCCACGTGGGCAGCGACCGGGGCAGCGCGCCGTACATCAGGCCGCCGGCGACGGATGCCACCCCGAGCACGGCGACGACGCCGGCGGCCCAGGAGACCTGGTCTGCCGCTTCGAGGGTGGCGACGATGGCGAGGTCGATGCCGCTGAGCAGTGTCGTCGTGCCGAACGCCATCGTCAGCACGGCGATCATGCGGGCGTCCAGCCACTGCCGGCGTGGGGGGCGTGCTGCGGTGCCGGCGGCGGGCTCGTCCTCGGTTCGCACCGGCGGGTTGAGCCAGGCGATCCCGGCGCCGCCGGCGGCGATCGCGGCGCCGACCGCCCAGGCCACCGCGCCGGGAGACGTCTTGGCCGCGCAGACGATGACCACCGCCGGGCCGACGATGTAGGACAGCTCACCCTGTACCGACTCCAGTGCGAACGCGGCACGGCGCTGTGCGGGCGTCGTCGTCGCGGCGATCGCCTGCCTGGTCACCGACTGGGCGGGCACCATGAGCAGGCCCGCCGCCGCGGCGGCCGCCAGCAGGACCGCGTACGGCAGGACCGGCACGCTCAGCCAGAACGCGACCTGTGCCGCGACGGTCGCCAGCAGCACGGTACGCACGCCGCGCCGGTCGATCATGCGGCCGAGCAGTGGCCCGCCCGCCGCGACGCCGGCGGTCAGCGCCGCCACGACACCGCCCGCGGCCGCGTAGCTCATGTCAAGGCCCAGCACGACGTACATGGTCACCGCCATCACGTCGGCCGTGATCGCGGTGCGGGCGAGCAGCGAGACGCCGAGCAGCGATGCCATCCCTGGCACGGCGAGCACCTGCCGGTACGTGGTCACCCACCCGACGCTAGATCAATCGACGGGCAATAGGAACCGGCAATCTCGTTTGGTCTGGCATAATGAACTCTTATGGCCCGGGACCTGGAGATCGTGCTGCTGCGGTCATTCGTCACCGCCGTGCGGGTGGGCAGCATCAGCCGCGCCGCGACCGCGCTCGGGCACACCCAGCCGGCGCTCAGTCAGCAGTTGCGCAAGCTGGAGGGTGTTGTCGGCCGGCCGCTGCTGTACCGCTCACCGTCCGGCGTCCTGCCGACCCGTGCGGGCGAGGAGCTGCTGCCGTACGCCGAACGCATGCTCTCGCTCGCCGCGCAGGCGCTCACCGAGACCGGGCGCGTGCTCACCGGCCACTGCGGCGTCGGGCTGCTCGAGGACCTCGCGGCGTCGCAGCTGCCACAGACCCTCGCCGACCTCGCCCGGCTGCACCCCGGCGCGACGCTGGAGGTGCTCAGCGTTTCCAGGGCCGCGATGCGGGAGGCGTATGACGCGGGCCGTGTCCATCTCGTCCTCGACGACGTGCCGGACGTCCCCGGGCCGCCGCGCTGGACGGTGCGCCGCCCGCTGGTCTGGGCGATCGGTCAGGGCGTCGACGTGACCGCCGACCCGCTGCCGGTCGTGCTGTTCTCCGACCCGTGCACGTTCCGCGCGGCGGCGCTGGAGACGCTGGAGCGCGCCAGCCGGCGCTGGCGGGTCGCGTTCGAGAGCAACAGCCTGGTCGGCGTGCTCGCCGCGGTCCGGGCAGGCCTCGGCGTCGCGGCGCTCATGCCCGCAAACCTCGAACCGGCCATGGCCTGCCACGACCCGGCCGCCCTGCCCACGCTGCCGGACGTCGAACTCGGCCTCGCCCGCCACCCACGGACCGAAGGCGACCCACTGGTCGACGCCGTGGAAACCGCCCTGCGCCGCACGATCTGAGGCCGGACGGTGCCGGGTGGACCCGCCGGAGGAGACCGAGCGTGCGGTTCTCGCCCTCGAAGCACACGGGCTGCCGCGGCTCAGCTCCCGCGTCACGGGTGGCCCGCGGCGCGCAGGAGGAGGCTTGCCACCTGGACCACCAGGTCGGCCGCCTGCAGGGCGCCGATCGTGGTTCCGGCCACCAGCCAGCCGAACCGGCGGCGGTGCAGGGTCACCGTGACGTTGACGTGCAGGTGCGGCGGGCGGGGGTCGGGTTTCACGGTCGGCTCCTTCGGTCGGTGTGCCCGGGGCGTACCTGGCTCGGCGCGACACCGAATGCCTGCCGGAAGTCGCGGGCGAACTGGTCGGGTCGGCGGTATCCGCAGGCCGCGGCGATCTTCCCCACCGGCTTGGCGTGCAGGGCGGGGTCTTCCAGGCGCCGGCGGCACTCGTCGAGGCGCAGCTGCTTGACGAGCTGCATCGGGGTCACGTCGGTGTCCTCGAAGAGCTTGTGCAGGTAGCGCGGCGAGACGGCGGCGGCCTTGGCGATCCGGTCAGGGTCGAGGGCCGGGTCGTCCAGGTGCGATCGGATGACGTCACGGATTCGCGTCACGTACACCAGCCGCCGCGTCTGTGGAGAGACACCGTTCGGGAGCCCGAGCCGACGGCGGATCAGCCCCGTGACGCATTCGGCCAGCGCATCGGCGTAGTCGGCGGGCTGGGCGGCGCCGGGCAGATCGCCGAGCAGCTGCGCCATGAGGTGCCGGCCGGGCATGCGCCGCGGCATGAGGGTGCCGAAGCACGGACGGAGGGCGCGTTCGCCGACCGGCAGCGCGGTGCGTGGAAAGGTCAGCATCAGCACCCGGATCCGGCCCGCCGCGGGCGGATGGGCCGCGTGCCATGGCTGGGAGAGGTCGAACAGTCCGATGTCGCCGCGGCAGAACCGCACCCGGCTGCCGTTCTGCTCCAGGTGGATCGCACCGGTGACGGTGAGGAGGAGGCGGTGCCGCCCCGGGTCGCCGATGCGGATCAGCCGCTCGGTCCGCCGGGTGACGATCTCGGTGTCCGCCGCCCAGATCAGTTCCTCCAGGTCGAACTCGCCGATCCGGCGGACGTTCATCGTTGCGAACAGGTTCCCCGGCGCAGGACCGTGCACGTCCACCGGAGCCAGCTCACACGCGGCACCCGCCCGGTAGTGCTCGTACCGGTCCAACGGATGGACCGTCGTCGTGTCGTACACCATTCGCATGAGTCAATTCTGAAACGACCGGCACCGCCCCGGGTTGACTGTGACCGCACAACTCCGACCGCCCTCTGATGAACGAGGACTCGGTGACCACCGAGCTGGAGCTGGGCACCGGGATCGTCATCCTGCCGCAGCGCAACCCGCTCGTCCTGGCCAAGCAGGTCGCGAGCCTGGACGTCCTGTGCGGCGGGCGGCTGCGGCTCGGCGTCGGCGCGGGCTACCTCGAACCCGAACTGGCCGCGCTGGGGGTACCGATGTCCGAGCGAGGCTCGCGCACCGACGAGGATCGCCGACGATGCCCGCCGCTACGCCGACCTGGGCGTCGACCGGTTGCTCGTGTACCCGCTGCCGCTGGAGGTTCCGCACGACGTCGAGTCGTTCCTGGAGCGCCGCGCCGGCTGGGTAGGGTCGGCGAGTGCCTGAGCTGCGGCGGCTGTGTGCCGGTGATGCCCCGGCGGTCCTGGCCTTCGAGCTGGCGAACCGCGCGTACTTCGCGGCCGTGATCTCCGACCGCGGTGACGAGTTCTTCGACCGGTTCGCCGACCGGTTCAGCGCCTCGCTGGCCGCGCAGGACGTTGGCGGCTGCGCCTTCTACCTGCTCGCCACCGCGGGTGGCGACGTCCTGGGGCGGTTCAACCTGTACGACCTCGATGGCGGCACGGCGAACCTCGGCTACCGGGTCGCGCAGCACGCCGCCGGTCGCGGGGTGGCGACCGCCGCCGTCCGGGAGCTGTGCCGGCTGGCGGCGGCGCGGCACGGGCTGCGCACCCTGCGGGCGGCCACGTCCCACGGGAATGTCGCGTCCCAGCGGGTGCTGACGAAGGCAGGGTTCGTCGCGGTCGGCCCGGCCGATCCGGCCGACCTCGGCGGCAGGCCCGGCACCTGGTATCAGCGCGACGTGACGCTCGAGCCCTAGACGGTCATTCCCGCGCCTGCAGAAGCCCTTCCACGCCCTCGAGGAAGGTCTCGCAGATCAGTGCCGGGTCGAACAGGCAGCCGGCCGCCATCGCACCGTCGCGGAGCATGACGTAGTGCCGCGCGTCCGGGACGCGCCCCAGGATGTGGGTGACGGTGTCCAGGAACCACTGCCGGTGGGCGAGGACGGCCTGGTGCACCGGGTGGTCGGGGTCCGGGTATTCCGCCGCGGCGTTGAGGAAGGCACAGCCGCGGAACCCGTCTGACCGGATCGCGCCGGCGATGCCCCTGCTGATGGCCCGCAGCGCGTCGGCCGCCGGCAGGTCGGCGGCGACGACCTGGTCGACCTGGTCGCGGATCGCCTGGTCGGCGGCGGCCAGGTGAGCGAGGACGAGGTCTTCCTTGCCCGGGAAGTGGCGGTACAGCGTGGCCCTCGTCACCTGTGCTTCCGCGACGATCCGGTCGATGCCGACGGAGTGGATGCCTTCGGCGTAGAAGATCCGGCTCGCCGTGCTGAGCAGCCGGGATCGCGCTTCGGACGGTCGGCTGTCGGTGTCGCTGCGCCTCATGACGCCATCTTAGTAGGTAGAACGTTCGGTCTTGACATACCGGCGGTCCGGCTGTCATGGTTGCGCAAGACAGAACGTTCGTTCTCCCCGTAGGAGTGCAGTCATGGCACGTCGCATCCGGACCCGAACCGCCCTGCTGGCGGCGGGCACGGCCGCAGTTGTCGCAGCCGGCGTGTCGATGGCGTTCCCGGCCGCCGCGGCCCAGACGCCGGGCACGGCCAGGCCCACCGTGGTCCTGGTACACGGCGCGTTCGCCGACGCGTCCAGCTGGAACGGCGTGATCGCGCGGCTGCGCAAGGACGGCTATCCGGTCCGGGCCACCGCGAACCCGCTGCGCGGCCTGCCGACCGACGTGGCCGCGCTCAAGGACGTGCTGCGCAGCGTCGACGGCCCGATCGTCCTCGTCGGGCACTCCTACGGCGGCGTGGTCATCACCAGCGCCGCGGCCGGCGACCCGGACGTCAAGGCCCTGGTCTACGTGACCGCGTTCGCGCCGGAGGCCGGTGAGCCTCTCGGCGAGCTGCTGGCCCACCCCGTCGCCCACCCCACCCCGGCGCTGCCGCTGGTGGCGGTTCCGACGACGGCCGCGGACGGCACGCAGGACGTCGACCTGTACATCGACCCGGCGAAGTTCCGCGAGACCTTCGCCGCCGACGTCGACGCGAACACCGCCGCGAACATGGCCGTCACCCAGCGCCCGGCCAGCCAGAGCAGCTTCGGCCACGCCGGCACCGCAGCGGCGTGGAAGACCGTCCCGTCCTGGTACCTGGTCGCCAAGCAGGACCGCGCGATCGCACCTGACCTGCAGCGGTACATGGCGCAGCGGGCGAACTCGCACACCGAGGAGGTCAACGGCTCCCACGCCGTGATGGTGAGCCGGCCCGGCGTCGTCGCCCACTTCATCGAGGACGCCGCCCGCGGCACCCGCTGACCCCAATCCGCTCCCCCGACCCGAAGGAACCCTTGTGACCACCATGACCGCCACCATCGCGCCGGTACTGCGACGGCTCTACTTCGTACGCTTCGCGTTCGCCGTCGTCTGGGCCGCCCTGCTCTTCCTGACGGCATCGGACATCGGACCGGTCAGCGCGACGCTGCTGGTGCTCTACCCGCTGTTCGACGTGGCCGCCGCCGTCATCGACGCCCGGTCGTCCCGGTCCACCCGGTCGGCCGCCGGCCTGTACGTGAACGTGGCGATCAGCCTGATCGCCGCCGCCGGCCTGGTCGTCGCCGGCACGTCCGGCATCCCGGCGGTGCTGCGCGTCTGGGGCGCCTGGGCCATCGTGGCGGGACTGATCCAGCTCGTCGTCGGCGTCAACCGGCGCCTGATGGGCGGCCAGTGGCCGATGATCCTCAGCGGGGGCCTCTCGGTGCTCGCCGGTACGTCGTTCGTCCTGCAGGCCACCAAGTCGGATGCCTCACTGACCAACCTGGGCGGCTACGCCGTCGTCGGCGGCATCTTCTTCCTCGTCTCGGCCCTGCGCCTCGGCCGCGCCACCAGCGAGCGCTGACAGCCACAGATCCAGACACTCGCCCGGGGCCGGCCGATCCGCCCCGGGCGAGTGCCCATGCGTCAACACCCGCGTCAACAGTCGGATCCCCGCGCGAGGACCTGGGACACGGCGCGGCGGCCGGCGGCGGCGAGCACCGGGTTCGTGTCGCGGAACTGGTGGGCCGCACCGAGCCCGAGGCAGAGCGCCCAGCCCCGCCCCCTCGCCCACGTGGCGTCGTCGACGTCGGCCGCAGCGCGGAACACGTCGCGGCCGGCGTCGTCGAACACGTACCACGCGGGGATCAGGTCGCCCGCGGGATCACCCGTGCCGAGTCCGCCGAAGTCGATGACGGCGGTGAGGCGGCCGTCGCGGGTCAGCAGGTTGCCCGGCATCAGGTCGCCGTGCAGCCAGGTCGGGGCGCCGACCCAGGGCGCGGCGGCGAGCGCCGCCTCCCACGCCCCGGTCGCCGCGTCGCCGTCGACGGTCGCGTCGGCGGCCAGATCCCGGATCGCGGCGCGGACGTCGGTGTCGCGGGCCAGCAGCGGACCGCCGCGGAACGACCGCGGCGCGCCGGTGGCCTCGACGCCCCGCAGCGCGGTCACGAAACCGCCGAGGACCCGTGCGGCGTCGCGCCGGCCGGCGAGCGGTGCGTCGAGGGCGTTGTCGCCGTCGAGCCAGCCGAACACCGACCACGGCAGCGGGAACCGCTCGTCGGGGACGCCGCGGCCGAGTGGCACCGGCACGGGCAGCGGCAGGTGCGGTGCCACGTGCGGCAGCCACCGCTGCTCGGTGTCGACCTGCCAGGCCATGCCGGCCGTGCGCGGCAGGCGGACCACCAGGTCGCCGCCCAGGCGGAACATCACGTTGTCCGTCCCGGTCGACGCGATCCTCACCACGGGCCGGTCCGCCCACTGCGGGAACTGCGCGGCGACCAACCCGGCCACCAGCGCCGCGCCGAGCTGGCCGTTGTCGCGGGGGGCGGTCAGAACTGGCCGCCCGGTCCGTCGGCGACCGCCAGTTGCCGGCGGAACTCGGTGAACTCCGGGAACGGAAAGCGGCTGTGGCAGTCGTTGCGGATGGAGTACCCCGCGTACTCGCCGCTGAGCAGCCAGCCGCGGCGGGCGGGCAGGATCGCCCGGGCCGAGGAGAGGTCGTCCTCGTCCTCGTCATCCCAGTCGTCATCGTCGACGTCGATGTCGTTCAGCCGCCGCGCAAGCCGCTCGCCGACCGCGACGAAGTCGAACCCGCCGTCCCCGTCGAACGCGTAACACCGCCAGAACTCCGGGTCCCGAGTCGCGGCGACCAACGCACGCCCAGCCAGATCCATGTGACAACGCTCCTTCGCTCACGGCCGCACCGGACTCTATCGACCGAATGCACCCGTGAACTGCCCGCCATAAGTCAGACCATTGATTGCCACAAAATTCCTACACCACCGGGAAAGGGCGCCGATCAGCCGAACAGGGTTCCCGAGTGGGAGTGGCGGTTATGGGACCGAAATCGATCGACGCGGCATTCGACAACCGTTCACTGTCGAGCAAGATCACGACAGCGGTGCTCGTTGCCATGCTGGCGGGGCTCATCGTAGGGGTCGTCGCCGTGCGGGCCATGAGCACGATGAGCACGGAGTCCGCCCGCGCGCAGCACACGACCATGGCGTCACTGAGCGAGTCAGGGCGCTTCGCCAAGAACATCGAGGCGTACAGCGGCGGGTTGTCCGCGCTGAGGCTGTATCCGGCCATCGCGGACCGGATCAAACAGGGCCTGGAGACGAACAAGCAGGCGGTCGAAGAGTCGCTGAAGAGCCTCGCCACGAACCTTGCCGGCACGCCCGGCGGCCCCGCGATCGTGGCCAAGGCGGAGAAGGACTGGAACGCCTACATCGCCTTCCTGGCAGCCGACCGCGTCACCGCCACGCCCGAGGAGCTCAACGCCGCGGTCAAGGAGTACGACACCCTCTACGGCGCGCTCATCGCCGACCAGACCGCACTGCAGCAGCTCGCCACGGCACAGGCCGAGGCCAGCATCAAGGACGGCAAGGACCGCTCCGGCACCGCGGCCCGGACCGTCGTGATCGGGCTCGCCATCGGCATCATGCTGAGCCTGCTGCTCGGCATGCGGGTCGCCCGCCGGGTGCGCCGCGCCGTCCAGGGCGTGCTCCACGTCGCCGACGGCCTGGCCGACGGCGACCTGACCCGCTCCTCCGGCGTCACGACCCGCGACGAGGTCGGGCTGATGGCCGCCTCGCTGGACCGCGGCATCGCCCGGCTGCGCCAGGACCTGGTGCAACTGGCCGGCAACGCCACCACCCTGCAGACCGCCGCGACCCAGCTGAAGACCGCGTCCCAGACGGTCGACGCCAACGCCGCCGAGGCCTCCGCGCAGGCCGGCACCGTCGCCTCCGCCGCGAGCGTCGTGTCGAACAACCTGCAGATCGTCTCGGCCGGTTCGGAGGAGATGGGCGCCTCGATCCGGGAGATCAGCACCTCGACCTCCGAGGCGACCACCGTCGCCGCGCAGGCGGTCAACGTGGCCGCCGCGACCAACGCGACCGTGTCCCGGCTCGGCGAGTCGTCGACCGAGATCGCCACCGTGGTCAAGGTCATCACCGCGATCGCCGAGCAGACCAACCTCCTCGCGCTCAACGCGACCATCGAGGCCGCCCGCGCCGGCGAGGCGGGCAAGGGCTTCGCCGTCGTCGCCAGCGAGGTCAAGGACCTCGCCCAGGAGACCGCCAAGGCCACCGAGGACATCGTCGCACGGGTCGAGACCATCCAGTCCGACACCGACAGCGCGGTCACCGCGATCGGCGAGATCACCACGATCATCGAACGGATCAACAGCATCCAGCTCGCGATCGCCTCCGCCGTCGAGGAGCAGTCCGCGACCACGCACGAGATGAACCGCACCCTCACCCACGCGGCCGAGGGCGCCGGCAACATTGCCGCCACGATCTCCGGCGTGTCCGACGCCGCCCGCCGCACCACCGACACGGTCGGCGACACCCGCAACGCCGCCGACGAACTGGCCGGCATGGCCTCCCAGATGCAGAGCCTGGTCTCGCGGTTCCGCTACTGACAGGTGGACAGGTAGGCCACGTGGTCCACTGTGGACAGCTGCCGATCCCGCCACCTCGCCGGACACCCGCGTCCTGACCCGCTCCCCCGTCACGACCGCCGAGTGAGCAACCTCTTACGGCAAATATCCCTATACAGAAGTTTCTGCCGTTTAGGGGGAATCAGCTTGACGTACGGGGGATGAGCAGCTTGGCACACACATTGAGCACCCGCAGGGAACAGCGCGCGACCCGGCGACTGGTCGCCATCACGGTGACGGCCGCACTCGCGGTCCCGCTGTGCCTGTTCAGTCCGGGGGCCACCACCGCGACCGCGTCGACCGCGTGCACACCGGTCACCTTCACCGACTGCGTCCGCTTCGGCTACACCGGCGCCGACCAGACGTTCACCGTCCCGGCCGGCGTCACCGGCCTGAGCCTGAAGGTCTGGGGCGCCGGCGGGGCGAACGGACTGGAGGCCAAAGGCGGCGGCGGAGGCTTCACCATCGGGTCACTCACCGTCACGCCCGGGCAGGTGCTCACGATCACGGTGGGTCAGGCCGGTCAGGAGCACTCCACCGTCGGGACCTACGGCGGGGGTGGCCGCGGCGGCATCGCGGACTCCGGCCTGACCGAGAGTGCCCGCGACGGCGGCAGCGGCGGCGGGATGTCGGCGGTCTGGGGGACGTCGTACGGCGTGAACCCGCTGCTCATCGCCGGTGGTGGCGGCGCCGGCGCGATCGACACGGATCGCGACGCGGGCGGCGGTGGCGGTACCACCGGCGGCGCCGGCGTGAACGTCGCCTCCGGTGGCGGCGGGACGCAGTCCGTGGCGGGTGCCCAGCGGCGGATCGATCACGCTGCTCGACACGCGCGGCCGCCCGGTGACGATGGTGCGGGTCCCCGGGCAGGGCACCTACATCCTGGAGCCCGCCCGGGGGAGGATCAGCTTCGTGGCGGTGAACGGCTTCACCGGCCAGGCGAAGGCGGTCCGGTACCGGGTCACCGACGCCTACGGGCAGACCGCCGAGGCGACGTACGCCGCCAACGTGCTGCCGTCGATCCTCGCGGTGACCGGCCTCGGACTGGTCAACATGATCCTGGTCGGTGCCTCGATGATCCCGACCGGGGCGGCGCTGGTCGCACTGGGCTCCAGGCGGCGCAGCACCGCCGTACCGATCACGGTCGCCGGCCGGTAAGGCAACGCGCCGGCAACCGGTGGCGGCTCGTCGGCTAGTTGCGGACGAGCCGCCACCGGTTGTCGGCGGTCCCGTTGTCCGAGTCCTGGACCGCGAAGGCGCCCTGGGCGGTGGAGTTGTTCTGGATGGCGAGCAGCTTCCCGCTGTTGACGTTGCGGATCTTGTACGTCCCGTCGCCCTGGTCCAGCAGCGTCCACCTGTGGTCGGCGGTCCCGTTGTCCGCCCACTGCAGGACGGAGGCGTTGTCAGCGGTGGACATGTTCAGCACGCCGAGCACCTTGCCGCTGTTGGCGTTGCGGAACCGGACCGCGCTGCCGTCGGTGACCATTTCCCAGTTGTGGTCGGCGGTGCCGTTGTCGCCCCACTGCAGCGCCAGGCCGCCGTCGGCGGTGGACATGTTCTGGATGCCCAGCACCAGGCCGCTGGCGGCGTTGACAAGGCGGTAGGAGCCGCCGGAGCTCTGGCCGTTGCCCGCCCAGTAGACGGTGTAGTTGTGGCCGTGCGCGTCGTAGAACGGGCCGAGGTTGACCGACGAGCCGTTCGCGGTGGCGGTGAAGGCCAGTGCGCTGCCGGACGTGCGGGTCACCGACGAGGTGACCAGCGAGGGCAGCGACGAGAGCGTCGTGTTGCCGTAGTTGCCGGACAGGACCACCGGACCGTAGGTGACCGCGACGACGTTCGCGTTGTCGTTGGCGGCCTTCAACGCCACCTGCATCGGCAGGCGGACGGTGACCGTGTCGCCGGAGGACCACGACCGGGTGATCGTCGCGTAGCTGCCCGGGGTGGCGGTGACGCCCTGGGCGACGCCGTTGACGCTGATCGTGGCGCCGCCGGCCCAGGCGGGGATGCGGATGCGCACCGACCACGAGCCGCTCACGTTGCCGGCGATCTGCAGGGTGGTGGTGTCGCTGACCGGATACGAGGTGGTCTGCGTGACCGTGATCCCCCGCTGGCTCCAGTTCAACACCGACGGCATGAACAGGTTCACGGTCAGCGTGGTGCCGTTGTAGAAGTAGATCGAGTCCATCAGCTTGGTGTTGATCTCGATGCCGGAGCCCTGGCAGCACCAGAAGCTGTTGTAGTCGGTGCTCCAGGTGCCGCCGCCCCACGCCGGGCCGACGCCGCGCCTGCCACCGGGTTTGAGCGGGGTGAAGTAGGTGATGTGCCCGTGGGAGTCGGCCGGATTCTGCGCGCCGATGATGTGGTTGAGCAGGGCGCGTTCGAAGAAGTCGAAGTACGCGGCGTTGTCGGGGTTGAGCTGCCACAGCTCCCGGGTCAGTTTGAGCATGTTGTAGGAGTTGCAGTGCTCGCACGTGTCGTTGGCGAGGTAGCCGGCGATCGCGTTGGGCGGCCGGAAGTGCTCGGCCTGGCTGTTGCCGCCGATGACGTACGTGTGGGCGTTGACGGTGAAGTTCCACGCGTTGGCGGCGATGTCGCGGTATCGAGTGGTGCCGGTCGCCTTGTACTCGCGGGCCGCGCCGATCCACTTCGGGATGTTCGTGTTCGCGTGCTGCCCGTTGAGCTGGTCCTGATTGGACGCGAGCGGGTTGAACGCCGCGGCGTGGTCGAACCGCTGGGCGGTGGTCAGCCAGCGGGCGTCGCCGGTCTGCTGGTAGAGGTCGGCCAGCACCGCGTTCATCCCGCCGAACTCGGTGCCCAGCACGGTCTGCATCTGGGCGTAGCTGAGCCGGGCGGTGCGCCAGTCGACCCAACCGGCGAGCCGCAGCAGCACGTCACGGGCCTGGGTGCTGCCCACGTACCGCCACACGTCCAGCAGGCCCGCCAGCGTCTTGTGAATGCAGTAGTAGGACACGCTGACCGCCTGGCCGGCCTCGAGCCCGTTGAAGTCGGACTCCGGGAAGCCCGACAGGTAGCCGGTGTTGAACCCGGCGGCGCCGTTGTTGGCCTGGCAGGCCGCCATCCCGGCGACCATCGCGTTGGCCTTGTCCCGGCACGTGGTGTCGCCGAGCACGGCGTAGGCCTGCGCCCAGGCGGACAGGAAGTGACCCTGCATGTGGGTGCGGAACGGAAAGTTCGGGGCGTCCCAGCCACCGTTCGACGCGGCGCCGTTGGTCGACAGCCGGTGATTGGCCCGGAAGTTGTACAGCAACCGGTTGACGTCGACGAACCGCAGGTAGGACAGCGTCCGGTTCTGGTTGTCCAGCCACCGGCTGGCCGTCAGCTGCACCTGCCCGAGGTCGAACGCGTACGCCGACACGCCGATGTCGGCCCGGACCGGCGCCACCGCCGCGTCCGCACCCTGGACGTCGACGACACCTGCCGTCGCGGCCACCACACCGGCACCGGTCGCCTGCAACAACCGACGGCGACTAACGGATAGGGACGACACATCGACCTCCTGGAAAAGACTGCAGCGCGAATAGGCGGCTCCGCACCGTGTTACCGCTCACACAACTGCCCGATGCGAACGCGTGCCGCAACCAAGAATGGCCGGCGACGGGCATCGGTGGCGTGACGAAGATTGCCAGATCGTTACGCCGATTTCAAGCATCAATCGTCAACCATCGCTCATTCACCGATCCTGGCGGTCGCCGATGCCCAGGATTCGCCCAGCTCAGCAAGCTTTTGACGCCGCCAGGAAATCGCGCACAGCACGTCAGTACCGGTCATGAAAATTTGCACGACCTTCACAACGAGAACGGTGTAACACTTTTTTCACGCCGATCCCGGCATGTATTGCTGTTATCAGCAGAGCGGTCACATGGTCCGTGGCGTCGAGTGGAATTGCGCCTGCGGCAACCCACGGCCGGGGTGGTGGCGGCTTCCTACCCTGGCGGCATGCAGTTGACCGAGATGACCGACCTGGGGTTCCGGACGTCCGTCACCGTGTTCCGGCGACCCGCCGGTGGGCTGCGCTGGGTGATCGTCCCGACGATCCACATGGGACACGCCGACTACTACTGGGCGATCTGGCAGCGGCTGCGGTCCTGCCAGGCGGTCATCGCCGAGATCTGGGACGGGCCCAGTTCGACCGGGATGGCCTACGCCAACGCGATGCGCCTGGCCCGTCAGCGGGCCGGCCGTGACCTGGTGCCCCAGGACATCGACTACGGCGCGCTGGGCGTACCGGTCATCTTCCCCGACGACTACCTGGCGCCGCAGGCCGATCCGGAGCGCCGGATGTCCCGTCAGGAGCGGCTGACCGCGACCGTGATGACGCCGATCCTCGCACTGCACATGGCGCTCACCGGCGACGGCGACTGGCTCGGCAACGCCCCGCTCGAGATTCACGACCACACCGACGTCCCGCGCGACGCCGATGACATCAGGCGGGACGAACTGCTGCTCGACGTGCTGCGAGAGATCGACGGCGAGTTCGACGCCGAGGACATGGAGGTCGCCGTCGTCTTCGGGGCGCTGCACATGCCGGCGGTCGTCCGGGAACTGGTCAGGCTCGGCTACCGGCTGACGCCGGGAGCCCAGTGGCTGACCGCGATCGACTACGACGAGCCGCCGTACATGCGCAAGCCCCCGCTGGACGGCTGGATGGACTGGTAGTTCAGCCGATCCGGCGCCGCACGTTCGGTCCCTGCTGCTCCTGGTGGTGGGCCTGGTGATCACGTCCGGACGACAAAGCCGGTGACGGCGGTGGCCGTCGCCGCGATAATGGCCGACGTGGAGCGGGTCGAGGTTGTCGTTGCCCATCAGGAGCGTGCGACCCTGCGCGTCGGTGACGTGTTTCTGAAGATCGATGCCGATCAGGAACGCATCGACTTCGAGGTGCAGGCGATGGCCATGGCGCCGATCCCGACGCCGGAGATCCTGTGGCGCAGGCCGCCCGTGCTCGCGATCGCCGCGCTGCCCGGCACGGCGCTCGGGCGCCTCGGTGAGCCGTCGGCCGCGTCGCCCGCGGCGTGGGCGGCGGCGGGTGCCGCCGCGCGGAGGCTGCACGACGCGCCCCTACCGCCGAGAATCGGTCTGACCGCCGAGGACTTCGCGGCGCGGCTCGAGGTCGAATGCGAGTGGCTGGTCGCGAACGGGGTCCTTCCCGCCGACCTGGTCGCGCGGAACCGCACGATTGCCGAGGCGGTGCTGCGGCCGTGGACGCGGGTGTTCGCGCACGGCGATCTGCAGATCACGCACGTGTTCGTCGACGGGGACGAGATCACGGGGGTGCTCGACTGGTCCGAGGCGTGTCAGGGCGACGCGCTGTACGACCTCGCCACCTTGACGCTCGGTCACGAGAAGCACCTCGGCGACGTCGTGGCCGGCTACGGCGGGGACGTCGACGTCGGCATGGTCCGTGCGTGGTGGTCGATGCGGAGCCTGCTGGCGATCCGTTGGCTGGTCGAGCACGGCTTCGACCCGTCCGCGCCGGGCTGCGAGTTCGACGTGCTGCGGGCCCGGATGTAAAGACGCGCTGCGGTCCCAGGTGTACGGCGGCATGACCTACACCTGTGACAGCGCCAGGGTCCGGTCGACGCGGTCACCGTCGGTCAGGAGATGCCGGGCGCCGGGCATGGCGGCGTCGGCCTCGGCGAGGGCCGCCCGGGCACCGCCGGCGTCGCCGCGTACGGCGCGGGCACAGGCCAGTGCGTCCAGGGCGAGGACCTCGACCTCGGCGTCGCCCGCGGCGCGTGCGGTGCCGACCGCCGCCGCGAGCCGGTCAGGGTCGCCGTCGAGCGCCGCCAGCACCAGGACGGCCAGGGGCAGCCTGTCGCCGCCGGCGGTGTCGTACCAGTCCCGCGACCACTCGGCCGCCTCCCGCGCGGCGGTGGGGTCGGCGAAGCGCAGCGCACGGGCGAGCCGGGCTCAGCCACGCCTCCGCGAGCCGGGCCCGGTGCGGCGCCACCCAGTCGCCGTCGCCGGCCCCGGGCAGCAGGTCACCGCGGAACATCGCCAGGGCCGCCGCGCACACCCTGGCGGCGGTGCCGGGGTCCTGCCGCAGCGCCGGCACGGTGCCCGCGAGCCGCAGCACCTCCAGCGCGTCGACCGCCCCTGGGTCCACGGCGAGCGCGGACCCGGCGCCGCTGCCGGTGATCAGCGCGGGGTCGCCGAGCGCGCGGCGCAGCTTCGACACCTTCGCCTGCAGCGTGTTGCGGGCGGTGTCCCCCGGCCACAGCTCGTCGATGAGCCGGTCGGCGCGGACCACCCGACCTGCGTCGAGCGCGAGCCGGACCAGCACCTGTCCGGACCGCGGTCGTCGCCTGGTTCACCGTCCTGACCCTGTCCGCGGCGCTGTTCGCGCCGATCGCGATCGGTGTCCGGCGGCTGTCCACGGGCCGGACGATGCGTCTCGCGGTCGTCGCCGGCATCGCGGCCGCCGCCGTCCAGGTGATCGGCCTGTCCCGCTGGCCGCTGCTGGTCCCCGGCTACGCCGCCGACGCCACCAGCGCCGACCCCGCGGTCGCCGCGTCCGCCCGCGACGCGTTCGACACCGCGCACCAGGTCCTCGGCCATCTCGTCGGCGAGACGTTCGGGTACCTGCTCACCGCCGCGTGGACGCTGCTGGTCCTCGCCGCCGTCGGCCGGCAGCTCGCCGGCCGCTGGTTCACGGTGCTCGGCGCGGCGTCGGCGGTGCTGATCCTCGCCGGGGTGCTCTCCCCCTTGGACCTGCCGGGTGTCGACCTGGCCAACTTCGCCGGCTACATGCTGTGGAGCAGCTGGCTGGTCGCGTTCGCGGTCGTCCTGGTCCGCACGCCCCGCCCCGCGCTGCCCGGCGTACGGGTGTGAACGCCGCGCTCAGGTCCTGGCTGATCTGGACCGCCGGATTCGTCTCCTTCCCCCTCGGCGGCGTCGCCGGTGGCCTCGTCGCGGGCCGGGTCGACAGCCCCGTGGCGGCACTGACCGGCGGGCTGGTCACCGGCGCGGTCATCGGCGCCGGGCAGGTCCTGGCCGGCTGCCGTCGACTGGACCCGCTGCGGTGGATCGTCGCGTCGGCCGCCGGCATGGGACTCGGGCTGCTGCTCGGCGCCGCCGCCGTGGGGTACCGCACGTCGCTGCGGGACCTCGCCCTGATGGGCCTGCTGACCGGACTGGTGCTCGGCGCGGCGCAGGCGGTCGCCCTCCGGCGCGTCCTGTGGGCCGTCGCCGTCGCACCGCTGTGGGCGCTCGCTGGACCGTCACCACCGTCGCCGGGATCGACCTCCGGCATGTGCTCGGCCGTGCCGTACGCATGACGCATCGCGGCCCAGTCGACGAGGCCGACCCCTTCGAAGGCGAGCTTTCCGTCACGCATGAGCAACAGTGCTATCGAACGCGGGCAAGCCGGTAGCTGCGAGCGTTGGCACGAACCGGGGATTCGACTGTGGGGCCGGTCACATAGCGTACGGCCAAGAGAGCCTCCGAATCCGCCGGTGCCGTAGGGGGTGATTGCGGTGATTCGCGTGCTGCTCATCGTCGACAGTTCGACGGCACATGGCGTCCTCGCCCGGCTGCTCAACCATCAACCCGGGATCGTCGTCGCCGGCACCGTCGACGTCGAAGGTCCCGTGGTGGCATGCTGCGTGCGGCTCCACGCACAGGTCGTCCTCTTCAACACCACCTACATGGTCGGCCAGATCCTGCCGATCGTCGACGAGCTGCGCCGCGCCGCGCCCGGCTGCGGGGTGGTCGTCCTGTCCGATCCCGGCATGCGCGGCACCCTGCCGCCCAGGCGGCACGCCCCTCAGCTGAGCTTCCTGGTCAAGGGCGTCCAGATCCCGGTGCTGGCCGGCTGGATCCGCCGGATCGCCGGCGGGGAGAAGGTCGTCGATCCACAGCTCGAGGTCGCCCAGCTCCGGATGGACAAGACAGTCAACACCCGGGAGCTGGAGATCCTCGGCCTCGCCATGCAGGGCGACTCGGTCGCCGACATCGCCCAGCGGCTGTGCCTGTCGCTCGGCACGGTGCGCAACTACATCTCCGCCGCGATCCTCAAGACCGGCGCGCGCAACCGGCTCGACGCGATCCGCATCGTCCGCCGCGACGGCTGGCTGCGCTGACCGGCCGCCGCGGACCGGTCATCGGCGGGCCCAGGCGCGGATGTGGTCGACCCGTTTCTCAGCGGACCGTGTACCGCCGGCCGGCGGCTGCCGCTCGTACACGGCCAGGTTCGAGATGAGGTTCGTCGGCGCGTCCGCGGTCGCCGTGGTGTGGCAGACCTGGATCCCGTCGACGTACCAGACCGTGCCGGACGGCTCGATCGCGACGCCGTAGGTGTGCCAGTCCGCCGAAGGGTCGAACGGCAGCTTCCACCTGCAGCCGTCCCGGCCGCCGGAGTGCTGGGTCATCTGCAGCTCGCGGCTGCCGGCCGAGTACTGCTCGTACGCGTCGGTCTCGACCTGCTTGTCGACCTGCGGCGCCTGCCACGTCCAGAACGCCGGCCAGAACCCGTTCGCCGCCGGCAGGATCGAGCGTTCCTCGATGTACCCGTGCCGGAACGCGAACGACGGCGAGCTGGAGATCAGGCAGGACGTCCAGTCGTACCGCTGCCCCGCGGCGGACGTGTGCGTCTCGCGCCTGGCGGTCATCACCAGCTCGCCGTCGCCGACGTGGCAGTTCTCCGCCCGGTTCCACTCCAGCTGCTGGTTGCCTCTGTTGCCCCGGCCCTCGTCGGACTCGGCGCTGGACCGGTCGTCCCAGCGGGACCGGTCCAGCGTCGTACCGTCGAACTCGTCGCCGAACACGATCTCCCACCGTTCCGGCGGCTGCCCCAGCGGCGCCGGTGGCGCATCGCCGTCCGGCGGGGTCATCGGCGTGGACGGCCACACCGCGGGCGCGTCGTTGTCGTCCGCCCCGCCGGCGACGAGCGACGTGACGGTCGCCGCGGTGCCGAAGAGGATCACGGCGATCCCCACGGCCAGCGGCACCAGCAGGGTCCTGCGAAACGGCACAACCATCGGAACGGTCCTTCCAGCGGCGCGAGGATCAGGTGTACGTGAAGCCCAGCCGGGCGACACGGTGGTCGAAGTTGGACGCGACGAGGTCCGGCGCGCCGACCGCGCGCAGCTGCGGCAGCCGGGTGAACAGCTCCTGGAACAGCACGGTCAGCTCCTGCCGGGCGAGGGACGCGCCGAGGCAGAAGTGCGGCCCTCCCCCGCCGAACCCCACGTGCGGGTTGGGCGTCCGGGCGATGTCGAACCGGTCCGGTTCGGCGAAGACCGCCTCGTCCCGGTTGGCCGACGCGTAGTACATGACGACCTCGTCGCCGGTCCGCAGCGGGAACCCGTTCAGCGCATGGTCGCGTGCGACGGTGCGGCGGAACTGCACGATCGGCGAGCTGTACCGGACGACCTCGTCGACGAACCCGGGCGCCCGGGCGTCGAAGTCGGCAAGGAGCAGCGCGCGCTGCTCGGGGTGGGCGCTCAGCAGGGACAGGGCGTGGGCGATCGTGTTGCGGGTGGTCTCCACACCGGCCACCAGCAGCAGCGAGAAGAACGAGCCGAGCTCGCGCCCGCTCAGCGGGCGGCCGGCGACGTCGGCGGTGACCAGCGCCGAGATCAGGTCGTCGGTCGGGTGCCGCCGCCGGTCGGCGCCGACCCGGGCCACGACGCGGTGCAGCTGCGCGAGGGCGGCGATGCCCCGGCCCGGGATCCGCAGCCGGCGGCCCGCGCGCTGGACGCCGGCCCGCTCGGTGGTGGAGTCGATCCGCCGCAGCAGCCGGTGGCGGTAGCCGTCCGGGATGCCCATCATCGTGCAGATCACCTCGAACGGCAGCCGGCTCGCGACCGCCGTCACGAAGTCGCCCGTCCCGTCGCGGCCGACGCCCGCGGCGATCAGGTCGTCGACGATGCGGGTGGCGGCCGCCTGAGTGTCGGCGGCGATCCGGGCCACGACGCGGGGCGTGAAGGCCCGCGCGACGACGGAGCGTAGTTGCTGGTGCCGCGGGTCGTCGAGGTTCACCATCGAGTCGCCGAAGACCGTCCGGACCCACCGCGCGGGTCGTGGTGTGGTCACGCCGTGGCGGCTGACGAAGACGTCGGGGGTGCGGCTGGCGGTCACCACGTCGGCGTGCCGGACGAGGGCGAAGAAGCCGCCGCCGGGCTCGGGGAAGTACACCGGCGCGTCGAGCCGCCGCAGCCGGGCGAACGCCGCGTGCCGGGCCGGCTCCGGCTGCCGCCAGAACGCCGGGTCGACAAGATCGATGCCGTCGACCGGTCTGTCCGATGTGGACACCATGCTCATCGTGACTCCTCTGTGGACAGTACGGGCGCGAGGTGCCGCGGCCCGGCCGCCTCACGGGTCAGGTCGGCGAGCCGGTCGTAGGTGCGCCGCGCGTCGAATCCTTCGGCGTGCCGGGCGGCGGCGGTGCCCTCGGCCCGGGCCTGCGCGCGGTCCAGCAGCCGGCGCAGCAGCGCGCCGGCGAGTGGGGCCGGCCCGGCCCGGCGGGACGAGGGCCCCGGTCCCCGGCGCGAGGATCTCGGCGATGCCCGGGATGTCGCTGGCGACGACCGGGCGGCCGGTCGCCATGGTCTCCAGCGCGCTCAGCGGCAGCCCCTCCCACCGGGACGGCAGCGTGACGACGTCGGCCGCGGCGAGCCAGTCCCGCACGTCGGTGACGGCGCCGGCGAAGCTGACGCCGGGCACGGCCCGCGCCCGCAGCGCGGGCAGCAGCTCGCCGGCACCGACCAGCGCGAGGCGCGCGTCCGGGCAGTGCGGGACGACCTGTTCCCACGCCGACAGCAGCACGTCCTGCCCCTTCCGCCGGGTGAGCCGCCCGACGCAGACCGCGAGCGGGGCCCGCTCCGGCACGCCGAGCCTGGCGCGGGCCGCCCGGCGGGCGGTGTCGCCGGCCGGGCGGAAGTGCTGGAGGTCCACCCCGTTGCGGATGACCGCGTAGTGCCCGCCGACCCGCGCCGCCCGCCCGAGGGCCGCCTCCTGGTCGCCGACGCAGACCATCCGGTCGGTCCATCTGGCGGCGGCACGCTCCCAGCCGACGCTGGCGATCCGCAGCGCCCCGTCGGCGGCGAGCCAGGACCAGCCGTGCGGCTGGAACAGCGTCGGGATCCGCCCGCGGAGACAGAGCCGGCCGGCCAGCCCGGCCTTCGCGGCGTGCAGGTGCACCACGTCGGGGCGGTACGAGCGCAGCAGCCGGTCCAGGGCGCGTACCTCGCCCGGCGTGGCCCGGCTCGGCCCGCGGGTCGCCGGCCACGGCCGATGCGGCACGCCGGTCTGTGCCAGGTCGGCGGCGAGCCGCCCGTCCGGCGGGCAGGCGACGGCGACGTCCCAGCCGCGGGCGAGCTGGTCGGCGCCGGCGGCGACGACGTAGCCGGCCACGCCACCGTCGCGCGGCTGGGCGACGTGCAGGATCCGCATGCCGTTCACCGCCCCGGCCCGCTCGCCCGGCGCCACCGGAGCCGGTCGCGCAGTGCGCGCAGGCCCGGCAGCCGGCGCTTGGCCAGCAGGACCGCCGCGCGGCGGGCGCGCACTGCGGTGGCGTAGAGCCAGGCCCGGGGGCTGCCGCCGCGCACGAGCAGGACCCGCTGGTTCACCGACTCCGCCGGCCGCCACCGCAGCTTGTACGGTTCGGCGCCGCGCAGCATGCTCATCGTGGCGCAGCCTCGCCGGACCGCGAGCGGCAGCGTGTCACTGAGCAGCAGCGTGGTGATGTCGACCCGGTCGCGCAGGGACGGTTCGGCGCCGTACAGGTACCCGCCGACGAGGTCCTGCCCGACGACCGCGAGCGACGAGGCGACCAGCTGCCCGTCGAGGCGGTACTCGAACAGCTCGGCCTGCCCGTCCCGGATCATCTCGCGGGTGGCGGCACGCAGGTGCCGGGCGAACCCGGCGCGGACGTGCTCGGGATTGACCTGGCGGCCCTGCCACTGCCGGGTGTGCAGCGCGAGCAGGTCCCCGACGGCGCGGTCGGCCTCCTCGGCGGTCACGGTCCGCACGTCGAGGCCGAGCTTGCGGATCTGGTTGACCCGCCGGCGCACCGTCTTGCGGGTGTGGCCGGGCAGGTCGGCGACGAGGTCGTCGAGGCCGCGGGCCGGCAGCTCCAGGCACAGTGAGGCGGTCACGAGGTGGTGGCGACCGCGCCATGCCCCGGTCAGCAGCGTGCCGGCGGCGGAGCCGGGGCGTGTCTCGGGCAGATCGAGGACCTGCCAGCCGGAGACGTGGGCGAGGGCGTCGGCGAGCGCCCGGGCGGCCGGTTCGGCGAGCGCATCGTCGACGAGGACGTCCCCGAAGTCCGACAGGTCCCCGCCGACCGGGGTCAGCACCGAGCAGAGCCAGCGCCGCTGCCGCTGCAGGGCGGCGGCGGCCACCAGGCGACCGTCGAGCCGCACGAGGACCAGCCGGAGCCGGCCGGGTCGCCCGTACGTACGCCACCAGGAGGTGAGCCAGGCGTGTGTCTGGAAGGGGGTCGCCGTGGCGCAGCGGCCGAAGAGATCGGTCCACTCGGGCCGGATCTCGGCCAGGGCGGCGTCGTCCCGGCGGACCTCGACCGACCAGGCGCTGACCGGCCGGCCGCCGGGCACGGCATTGTCCACAGTGCTCAGAGGGTTCACAGCGACTCCCTGCGGATGACGACGGCACGGCCGACGATCTTCGGTGGTTCGACCGGCCGCCGCGGCGGCGTGACGGCGTCGCGGTCCGGTTCGTCCGGCGGCGCGACGGCGGGCTCCACCCGCGCGGCGCTCCAGGCTCGGACCTCCGGCGGCGCGACGGCCGGCTCCGCCGGCGCGGCGCTCCAGGCGAGCCCCCGGCGGCGCGACGGCGGGCTCCGTCGGCGCGGCGCTCCAGGCGAGGGCCTTCGGTGGCGGGCCGGCGCCGGCCTGGGGCGGCGGCACCGGCACGAGGGCGGTGGCGACGGACGCGGACGCCCAGACGGTCCGCGGCCGGGCGGGCGCCATGGTGACGATGTCGTGGCCGGAGTCCTGCTCCGCCGTGGCGACGGCGGTGGCGACGGCGGTAGCGACGGTCCGGCGCCGGGCCCGGCCCACGCCGGTCAGCGCCGCCAACCCACCCACCAGCAGGCCGGCCGCCGCGCCGACGGCCAGTTCCAGCGGCGGCTTCGGCGACGACGGCGCGGCCGGGGTGACCGCCGGGGCCAGGACGGACGCCGAGACCCGGGTCTCGGCCTTGCGGGCGGTGGCGTAGTCCGCGAGGGCCTTCGCCACGGCGTTCGCCACGTCGGCGGTGCGCTTGGCTTCGGTGCCGGTGGCGGTGATCTCGATGACCGGCGCGTCCGGCGACGTCGTCGCGGTCACCGCCGACAGCCCGTCGCGGGATCCGAGCGCGGTGGCCGCCGCCTCGGCGACCGGCCCGTTGGTGACGATCCGGCCGTACGCCTGGGCGAAGTTGACCGCCGCGAACGGTTCGCCCGGCTCGGCGGTGAGCACGACGTACGCCTGGGCCCGGTAGGTCGGGGTCCTGACCACGCCGTAGACGCCGCCGGCCGCCGCACCGAGGACGGTGACGACGACGAGCAGGCCGAAACGCCGCACGAGCCCGGCGAGGATCGTCGATGGTGTGCCGCTCATGTCGCTCGACTCCAAACTCGGTCCGGCCGCACGAGTCGTCCGTACAACTGATCCAGGGCACCGGCGACGCCGCCGATGTCGTGCTCGGCGACGGTCGCCGCCGGCGTGGTCCGGGCGGTGGTGCCGGACCGGGCGAGTTCGGCCCGCAACGCGTCGCGCAGCGCGGCCGGCGTTCCCGGTACCCGTCGCGCCGCCCCGTGCGGGTGGGCCTCGATCGGCGGGCAGTGCACGTAGACCACGGGCAGGCCGGCGGCGAGCGCCTCGACGACCGCCATCCCGTACGTCTCCTGCGGCGACGGCGAGGCGAACACGTCCATCGCGCAGAGCGCGGCGCGGGCGTGTGGCAGGCCGCCGGCGAAGACCACCCGGTCGGCGATGTCCAGCTCGGCGGCCAGGGCGGCGAGTCCGGCGCGGGCGGAGCCGTCACCGGCCAGCAGCAGCGTGGTGTCCGGCAGGGCCGCCACCGCGCGGAGGAGCACGTCGAACCGTTTGGTGGGCTCCAGCCGCCCGACCCCGCCGACGACCTGGGCCCGCGCCGGGATCCCGAGACGGACCCGGGTCGCCAGGCGCAGCGCGGGATCGTGGCGCAGTTCGGCCGGGTCGATGCCGTTGGGGATCACCACGATCCGGCGGTCCGGCACGCCCCAGGCGACGAGGCGCTGCCGGACGGTCTCGGACACCGCGACGGTGACCCGCCCGAGGCGTTCGGCGGCCAGGTACAGCGCCCGGACGGCGGCGGTCGCCGGGCG
Organism: Dactylosporangium sp. NBC_01737; assembly: GCF_035963215.1. Taxonomy (NCBI): domain Bacteria; kingdom Bacillati; phylum Actinomycetota; class Actinomycetes; order Micromonosporales; family Micromonosporaceae; genus Dactylosporangium; species Dactylosporangium sp. NBC_01737. The sequence goes on along the minus strand of NZ_CP109153.1, from coordinate 8,446,410 downwards.
TGCCTCGATGATCCCGTCGCCGAGCGAGTGTTCGGTCGCCACGACCGCCCGGACCCCGGCCAGGCGGGCCGCGACCCGGCCGTACACGCAGGCACGGTACAAGTGGGTGTGGACCACGTCGAAGCGCCCGGACCGGATGAACGCGGCGAGCCGAGGGATCGCGGTCAGGTCCCGGTTGCCGCGCATGCCGAGGTCGTGCACCGGGATCCCGGCCGCGCGGATCGCGGTGGCGACCGGCCCGGGGTTGGTCAGCGTGACGACCGCCGGCTCGCCGGCCAGCCGGGGCAGCACCAGGCGGAGCTGGTGCTCCGCGCCGCCGACACCGAGCCCGGTGATGACCTGCAGGACTCTCATCGCGCACCGCCCGCGACGATCCGGTGCCGCAGCCACTTGACGGCCAGCCGGGCGGCGCCGTCGCGGTCACCGACGAAGACCCTGGGCAGCGCGTACCGGCGGTCCAACGTGGACCTCCCGACCGCGCAGGCGTACCCGTACCCGGCCGCCCGGACCGCTTCGACCTCGCGGGCGCCGACCTTCCCGTACGGGTAGCAGAACCCGGCGACGTCCTGGCCGCAGAGCGCGCCGAGGGCCGCCCGGCTGGCGCCGACCTCGGCGGCCAGGGCGGCCGGGCCGGCCGCCGGCAGCGGACGGTGCAGCAGCCCGTGCGAGCCGATCTCCATGCCGGCGTCGGCGGTCCGGCGCACGTCGTCCGCGGTCATCAACGCCTTGCGCGGACCGGGCCGGTCCCAGGCGTTGTCGCCGCCGAGCCGGCCGGCCAGGACGAACACGGTCGCGGTGCAGCCGTACCGGTTGAGCAGCGGCATCGCCTCGGTGACGAAGTCGGCGTACCCGTCGTCGAACGTGAGCCCGACGAGCCGGTCCGCGGTGCCGGCCTCGCGCGCCCGGAGCAGCTCCCGCATCGCGACGCCCCGCCACCCGGCCCGGCGCATCCAGCGCAGCTGGCCGGCGAACCGGTCCGGCCGCACGGTCACCTGGAACGGGTCGCGGTCGCAGTGCTCGACCGAGTGGTACATCAGCACGAGGTCATCGCGCACGGCGGACCCTCCGTCCCACCTGCGAGACCAGCGTGCCGATCTCGTCGAACCCCGACAGCCGGGCCGCCACCGCGAACGTGCCGAGGACGACGGCGCCGCCGGCGACACTGACCACAGTGGACCCGAGGTCTTCCAGCAGCCGCCCGGCCAGCCAGCCGGCTCCGGCCGCCGCGCCGGCGGCGAAGGCCGCCCGGGCCACCGTCGAGGCGGTCTCCCCCAGCGGGACGGGCACCTCGCGGCGGCGCAGCCCGGCCAGCAGCAGCACGGCGGCGGTCGTGATGCCGAGGCCGTTGGCCGCGGCGATCCCGGTCGCCCCCAGGTGCGCGACCGTCAGCGCGGCGGCGACCGCGTTGACGGCCACGCCGGCGCCCACCGCCACGGCCGGGAACCAGGTGCTGCCGCCGGCGGCGAAGTACGGGCGGGTGGCGACACCGACCATCGCGTGCCCCAGCAGCCCGACCGCGTACACGCGCACGATCGCGGCGACCGCGTCGGTGTCGGCGGCGGCGAACGCGCCCCGTTCCAGCAGGGTCTGCACGACCGCCGGGGCGAGGGCGAAGAGGTATGCCGAGCCGAGCAGGATCAGCACCGTCACCACCCGCAGGTCGGCGGCGAACCGTCGCCGTGCCAGGGGAAGGTCACCGGCCGCGACGGCGCGCGCGAGGGCGGGGAACGTGACGGTGCACACCAGCAGCGCGACGAGCATCGGCAGCTGAGCGAGCTTCTGTGCGTAGTTCAGGTGGGAGATGGCGCCGGCGGGCAGTTCCGAGCCGAGGAACCGCTCCACGTACACCTGTGACTGCCGGCCGAGCGTGTAGACCACGACGGGGGCGACGGCGCCGAGGGCGAGCGCACCGGCCGGTCCGCCGAGCGGTCCCGTCGCCCGGCGGAGCCAGTGACGCGGGTGCGGCAGCCCGACGCGGCGCAGATAGGCCGGCAGCTGCACCAGGGCCATCAGCATGCTGCCCAGCGCGACGCCGGCGGCGGCGCTGACGACCCCGATCCGGCCGTGCAGTGTCCACATGAGACCGACGATCCCGGCGTTGTACGCGAGGTGGATCGTGGCGGGCACGGCGAAGACCTGGTGCGCGCGCAGCGCCGCGCTGAGGTACCCGGCGATCCCGAACCCGAGCACCGTGACGGCGGTCAGCCGGGTGCAGGTGACGGCGAGCGCCGGGTCGGCGAGTCCCGGCGCGATGACGCGGACCAGCAGGGGCGCGCCCAGCATCACCGCCGCCGAGCCGGCGACCAGCACGACCACCACGCGGGGCAGCGTCGCCGCGACCAGGTCGCGGACCGACCCCTGCCGGGCAAGGGTCCGGCTGAACAGCGGCACCATGACCAGCGACATGGCGCCCTCGACGACCAGGCAGAACGCCGTCTCGGGCACGGTCCAGGCGACCAGGAACGCGTCGGTCGCGCCGTCCGCGCCGAAGTACCGGGCCAGCAGCACGTCACGGACCAGGCCGAGCCCCGAGCCGGAGATGGTGATGACGACGGTGATCAGCGCGGCGGTCACGAGGGTCCCCCGCGCGGAGACCGGCGGCGTGGGTGCGGTCTGTGCCGTCATCGTGGGACCTCCGGCGACGTCGTGCGCGGCACGATGACCGTGCGGCGGGCCACCAGGCCCAGCAGGACGGCGAGCAGGACGCCGGTCGGGCCGGCGCCGATGTCGCCGTAGGAGAAGTCGATGAGCGTCCAGACCATGACGCCCGGCGCCATCAGGTCCAGGAAGCGCGAGCCGACGCCCGGCGGCACCGGATCGGCGGCCGGGCGGCGCCGGAACGCCCCGGCGGTGAGTGCACCCAGCAGCGAGCCGAACGCGAGGATGCCGGCCGTGCCCTGCTCCGCCAGGACCATCAGGTACTGGTTGTGCGCGGACAGCAGCGGCTGGCGGCGGAAGCCGGCCTGCGGGTCGTCGACGTCGCTCCCGGCGGACAGCGACATCGGCGCGTACGTGTCGCGGGCCGCCGCGAAGTCCTTCAGGCCGACCCCGAAGACGGGGTGGTCGGCCCAGATGCCGATCGCGGTGTCCCACAGCGCGTACCGGTCCCGCACGGAGCGGTCGGGCTGCGAGCCGGAGGACACGATGCTGGCGACCCGCTCGTCCACCGTGAACGACGCCGGGCCGACGCCACTGACCAGCACCACGACGGCGAACGCGGCGGTGGCGACGGCGGCGACGCCGAGCCGCCGGCTGAAGACGAAGACCTGCACCACGACCGCGCAGGCGGTGGCGATCCAGGCGCCCCGGCTGAGCGAGAAGCCCAGCGGCACCGCCAGCAGCGCGGCGGCGGCGAGGAGGGCGAGGCGGATCCGGCCCCGCGCGGCCAGTCCGAGGGCGAGGGTGACGACGATGCCGTACCCGACCAGGGCACCGAGCGCCATGACCTGTTCGGCGCCGAACGTGCCGATCGCGCGGACGTACTGTCCCGCGTACGAGGCGCCGGTGTTCGTGGCCGCCTGCCAGACCCCGATGCCGCCTTCGACGACCGTGGCGGCGACGAACGCGCCGGCGACCAGGAGCACGTCGAGCCGGTCCCGCAGCGCCATCGCCACGGCGATCGGGATGAGGACGAAGAGTTCGGTGTACCGCACGAAACCGACCAGGCTCGCGGCCGGGTCGGAGGCGATCACGGTCGCGACGGCCACCGACAGCACCACCGCGCCGAAGGGCAGCAGCCCGAGCGGCGCGGGCGCGGCGCCGTCGCGCAGGGAACGCCAGAGCGCCGCGGCCACCGCGAACCCGGCGGCGATGTCGGCGACGGTCACCCGCCCGCCCCCGGCCGCCTCCTGCAGGTTGCCCGGCAGGCAGACCAGCAGCAGCGCGGCGGCGACCAGGCAGCTCGGCCGCCGGGCGGCCCAGCCGGCGACGGCCAGGGCCCAGGCCAGCGGCGCCAGCGCGACGCGCAACGGCACCGTGGCGGCGGCGCGCCATCGCCCGGCCGCTGCGGGCGTGGCGCCGAAGGCCGGCGTCTTCATCGCCATCGCCGTGACAGGCCCAGCATCGCACCGACGGTCCGGACCATGATCTTCACGTCGAGGGCGACCGACCAGTTCTCGATGTAGTAGTTGTCGTAGCGGACCCGGTCGGCGATGGAGGTGTCGCCGCGCAGTCCGTGGATCTGCGCCCAGCCGGTGATGCCCGCGGCGACGCGGTGCCGGTCGGCGTAGCCGCCGTAGGTGCGGGCGAACTGCTCGACGAAGTACGGGCGCTCGGGGCGCGGCCCGACGAGCGACATGTCGCCGCGCAGGACGTTGATGAGCTGGGGCAGCTCGTCGAGCGAGGTGGACCGCAGCAGGCGCCCCACCGGTCCGACCCGGTCGTCGGTGTTGATGTTCCAGCGCACCTGCGACTCGCGGTCGGTCGCGGGGGTCAGCGACCGGAACTTGAGGATCGTGAACGGCTTGCCGTCGCGGCCGATCCGCTGCTGCCGGAAGAGCACACCGGCCCGCCCGGACTCCAGCCGCACGGCGATGGCGCAGGCGAGCAGCACCGGCCCGGCCAGCGCCAGGCCGATCGCGGCGCCGGTCACGTCGATGGCCCGTTTCGCCGCCGCGTACAGCCCGCGCATCCGGTCGGGGCGCATGCGCTCCAGCGCGATGCCCTGCACCAGTTCCGCGCCGCCGGACGGCACCGCGAGCTCGAACAGGCGCGGCACCACGTACACCGTGACGCCGCAGCGGCGCCACTGCCGGATGACGCCGATCAGGTCGGTGTCGGGCGCGTTCGGGAATGCCACGATGACGCAGTCCGGCCGGTGCAGGGCGGTGATCCCGGCCAGTTCGTCGACGGGCCCGAGCAACGGCACCGGCAGCGACTCGCCGGTGAGCGCGGGCGGGCCGACGAGCCCGATCGGCCTGATGCCGTATGCCGGGTCGGCCCGCAGCACCTCGGCCAGACGCAGGGCGAGGTCGCCGGAGCCGACGATGAGGGCGCGGTCGCCGGGCAGCAGCCGGCGGCGCTGGTACAGCATGACGTAGACGAGCGTGCGGGCCGGCACGGTCGCGGCGAGCACCACGAGCGGCCACACCACGACAGCGGCCTCGAAGGTCGTCGTCGGCAGGGTGAACCAGGCGGCCACCGGGGTCACCGCGCCGAAGCCGAGCAGCATCCGGGGCAGGTCGTCGAGCACGGAGAGGTGCAGGCGCGGGCGGTACAGCCCGATGCCGGCCAGAGCGGCGGCGGTGAACGCGGCACAGGCCAGGGCGGCCGGCCACGTCGCGCCGGCGGCCAGCCAGAGCGCGACGAACACGGCGACGTCCGCTCCGGCCAGCCGCCACGGCTCACCGGTGCCGGCACCCCGCGTGCGGCGGATCGGCTCGGGCGCCGAGGTCCGGCGCGTGACGATGCCGGCCGCCGGCACCCGGACGCCGGGGCGTTCCCTTTTCGGCACAGCTGCGACATCGTTCGACACGGCACTCTCCTCGGGCGACGACCCGCGACCTGTCTCCGGTCGCGCGAAGTACGTGGCAGGAAAGCGAGAAGTACGATTCTTCGGATCGAAGAACTGTCGGATCAACGGCAATCGAATGGATATCGAAGGTCAATTCCGGCGGTGCTCGCCTCTCGTTTCCGGCTACAGAGTGTCAGCCAGTCCGAACGGCTCACAGTTGCATTTGTCATGAGATACATGAGGCCAATTCGCGTTTTGTGAGGAGCTCCCCATGATCAGATCTGTGGTGTTCGACGTCGGCGAGACGCTGCTGGACGACACCCGCGAGTTCGCGGCGTGGGCCGACTGGATCGGCGTGCCCCGGCACACGTTCTCCGCCGTGCTCGGGGCGGTCACCGCCGAGGGCAGGGACAACGCCGAGACGTTCCAGTACTTCCGGCCGGGCTTCGACCCGCAGGCCGAGCGGGCCCGGCGCGAGGCCGCCGGCCGCGGTCAACAGATCAGCGCCGCCGACCTGTACCCGGACGTGATGCCGGCGTTGCGGCGGTTGCGGGAGGCGGGTGTCTGGGTCGGCGTCGCCGGCAACCAGACCGTCCGGGTGGCCGCGTTGCTGCGCGCATTGCGGCTTCCGGCCGATGCGATCGCCACCTCCGAAGAATGGGGAATCGCCAAGCCCGACCCGGCATTCTTCGACCTCGTCGCCGATTTCGCTCCGGGCGAGCGGTCGCAGATCCTCTACGTCGGCGACCACCGCGACAACGACGTGATTCCCGCACACGCAGCCGGCCTCCGGACGGCATTGCTCCGCCGCGGCCCCTGGGGATTTCTGTGGGCGGATGATCCGCTGGTACGCCGGACCGCCGACTGGGTGGTCGATTCGCTGACGCAACTCGCCGGCCTGCTCCTGGCGTCCACGAACTGAGTTCGGCGGGCAGGCCGCCGCGGGAGCGGGGCCGGACGACGGCGGTGGTCAGCGGTAGGACTGCTCCTGCAGGCCGTAGAGGTCGGCGTAGAGGCCGCCGCGGGCGATCAGTTCGTCGTGGCTGCCCGAGTCGGCGATCCGGCCGCCGACGACGACCAGGATGAGGTCGGCCATCCGTACCGTCGAGAAGCGGTGCGACACGAGGACCGTGATCGTGCCGTAGGCGTCCGCAAGGCGTCTGGCGTTGGCGGCGTACTGCTCGAACAGCAGGTGTTCGGACTCCGCGTCCAGGTCGGCGGTCGGCTCGTCGAGGATGAGCAGCAGCGGGTCGTTGCGCATCATCGCCCGGGCGACCGCCAGTTTCTGCCACTGACCCTTGGACAGTTCGGCGCCGTCGGTGTACGACTTGCCGAGCTGGGTGGACAGCCCCTGGTCGAGCCGTGGCAGGACGCTCTCGCTGCGGGCCCGGTGCAGCGCCGCCAGGACGGCCGCCTCGTCGTCGATCCGGGGCAGGTCGCCGACGCCGACGCTCTCCCGGGCGATGAACTCGAAGTTGACGAAGTCCTGGAACGCTCCAGCGATCCGCTCGCGCCATTGCGGCAGCGGCAGGAGCGCGAGGTCGGTGCCGTCGACCTCGATGACTCCCCGCGCCGGTTCGTAGAAGCGGCTCAGAAGTTTGACGATCGTCGTCTTGCCGGCGCCGTTCTCGCCGACGACAGCGACCGTCGAGCCGGCCGGCAGGACGATGTCGACGTCCTGCAGGACGGGCTGGCCGGTCTGGGGATAGGCGAAGGTCACGTCCCGCAGCCGGATGCCGTGCCTGATCCGCTCCGGCACGACCGGGGCCGGGCCGGTCGTCGTGGGTCCGGGGCGGGCGACGAGCGCGTCGAGCCAGCGGATGTCGGCCAGGACCCGCGAGACCCGCTGCAGGTCCTGCAGGACCGCGACGGCGGCGGTCACCTGGAGGTTGGCGAGGCCGGCGACGGAGAACACCAGGACCACCTCACCGATGCTGTGGTTGCCTTCGGCGGCGGCGGTCACCACGACCAGGATCGCGGCGATGTAGCCCGCGGCGAACAGCAGCTGGCCGACGATCCGCAGGGCGGCGGCCCGCACCTCGGCGCGCCACACCGCCCGGGTCGCGACCGTCCACTGTGTACCGTGGCGGGAGCGCAGTTCGCCGGCGAGGCCTGCTGTGCGGACCTCCTTCGCCGCTGCGGCCTCCGTGGCGACGGAGAAGATGTGTTTGGCGCGGCGGGTCGGCTCGGCGGCGGCCTCGCGGCCCTTGGCCTGCAGCGTCTGGGCGCGGCCGCTGAGCCACACCGCGGGCAGTGCCGTCAGCGGCAACAGCAGCAGCAGCGGGTCGAGCCGGGCCAGCAGGACGCCGGTGATGAGCAGGGACAGCGAGACGCTCGCCGCGGACAGCAGGGCCTCCATGCTGCTGTACCCGACGCGCTCCACCTCGTGCCGCAGGACCTGCATCTTGTCCGCGTACTCGGGGCGCTCATGGTGATCGAGCCCGGCCGAGCCGTTGGCGAGCTCGATGAGCTGCCGTTCCTTCGTCAGCAGGTTGATCTCGCCGAGCTCGAAGTAGAAGACGTGCGCGAAGTGGGCCAGGGTGATCGACGAGATGACGAGGGCCGCGGTCACGGCTCCGGCGGCGGCGGCCCGGCCGGCATCGTGTGCGACGGCGGCGTCGGTGAGCGCGCCGAGGCCGACCGCCGACAGGGGCAGCGACGCGGCGGCGGCGAGCTTGAGGATCACCGAGGCGGCGAGCTTGCCCGGGCTCTGCCGCCAGCACAGCGTCAGCAGCTCGCGGCAGGCCCTGAACGTGTCCTTCATCCTGTCACCTGGCCCGCCGGCAGGTCGTGGCCGTCGACGAACCGCCCGGCCTGCAACGTGAACAGCCGCGCGTAGCGGCCGTCCCGGGCCATGAGCTCGTCGTGGGTGCCGCGTTCGACGACCCGGCCGGCTTCGAGCACGACGATCGTGTCGGCCCGGCGCACGCTGGAGAACCGGTGGGAGATCAACAGCGACGTGACGCCCTTCGTGAGGTCGAGGAACCGGTCGAAGAACGCCGCCTCGGCGCGGACGTCCAGGGCGGAGGTCGGTTCGTCGAAGATGAGCAGGCGGCTGCCCGCGCCGGCGGCGTACAGGGTCCGGGCGATGGCGATGCGCTGCCACTGCCCGCCGGACAGGTTCCGTCCGCCGTCGTAGGCGCGCGACAGCGGCGTGTCGAAGCCGAGCGGGAGGCGTTCGATGAAGTCGAGCGCGCCGGCCAGGTCCGCGGCGCGGCGGATCCGCTCCGGGTCGGGCGGCACGTGCGCGGCGCCGAAGGCGATGTTCTCCGCCACCGACAGCTCGAACTTCACGAAGTCCTGGAAGATGACGCTGACCTGCTGCCGCCACAGCTGGAGCGGGAAGTCGCGGATGTCGTGGTCGCCGAAGCGGACGCTGCCGGAGGCCGGCTCGTACAGCCGGGTGAGCAGCTTCGCGATCGTGGTCTTCCCGGCGCCGTTGACCCCGACGAGGGCGGTGCACCGGCCGGCCTCCAGTTCCAGGTCGAGGCCGTCGAACACGGCGCGCTGCGAGCCGGGGTAGGCGAAGCTGACGCCGGAGAACCGCACCGACGGGCGCGCGACGGCCACCGGGTCGGCGGTGCCCGTGCGGTCCGCGTCCGGCGGAAACGCCGACGGATACGTGGACGCCACCTCGGAGAAGCGGTCGAGGGCGCTGAGGGCGAGCATGCCGAGCTGCGTGACGTCGTCGGACTCGGGGTAGTACTCGGCGAGGAACAGCGCCGCGACCGTCGCCTGCAGCGCCAGCGCCAGCTCGGTCAGCGACGTGGCGCCGCCCGCGCCGGCCCGGCCGATCATGACGAACACCATGACGGCCACGCACAGGCCGATCGCCGTATACCCGAGGAAGGGCACCAGCAGGATCCTGCGCCGGGCCCGCCACACCGGGTCGAGCCAGGCCCGGTAGACGGTCTCGTACCGGTCGACGAGCCAGTGGATCAGGCCGAAGATCCGCAGCTCCTTCGCCGCTTCGGCGCGCAGGCCGAGGTCGCGCAGGTAGAGCGCGTGCCGGAAGGTCGGGATCGCCTTGCCCCACTCGGCCGAGTACCTGCGCAGCCCGCCGCGGTTGCCGTAGCGGAACACCATGACGGCCGTGGCGAGCGCCGCCGCGGCGAGCCACGAGACCGCGACGCCGACGAGCACCGCGAACCCGGCCAGGCGGGTGTACCGGGCGACGAGCGCGAGCAGGCCGGCGCAGGCCTGCCCCGGGGTCTCCATGCTGCCGTCGATGCCTCGGCCGGCCTCCTTCATGGCGTCGAGGGCGTCCTGGTCCTCCATCGGCGCGATACCGGCCCCGGCCAGCGCGACCGTCATGATCCGCTGGTGGACGTACCCGTCGACGCGCCGGCGCATCAGTTCCCCGAGCGCGACCTGGGCCGGTGCCAGGGCCTGCTGCAGCACGAAGATCGCCGACGCGACCAGGAACGTCACGATGAGCCGGTCCCACGCGGCCGAACCGACCCCGCCCGCGACGGCGTCCGGGACGCTGCCGATGACGATGCTCGACGCGACGACGAACGCGACCGGCGCGACCCCGAGCACGACGTTGACCAGCAGCAGGACGGCGACGAGTGGCCGGCCCGCCCGCGGGATGAGGCGCGCGATCAGCACCCGGGGCCGGACGGCCTCCGCCCACCAGTGGTCGACGGCCCGGGTGCTCACGCCACTGCCTCCTGCCCGGTCACGGCGACCGCGTACCGGTGGCCGTCGATGATCTCCAGCGCCGTCGTGACGTCCTCGACGTGCCTCGCCCGGAACGCGGCGTCGGTCAGGGCCCGCCGCATCAGGTCGAACGCACCGGTCGCCTTCTCCCGGCCGGGCCGGTCCGGCAGCGGCGGGTCGTCGAGGTCGCACCGCAGCGAGCCGGTGCTGCCGTAGGCGGTCATGCTCGCCTCGACCGTGCCGGCCCAGGGCCGGTAGGCGACCTCGACCCGGCCGATGACGTCGCCCCACTGGCCGATGCCGATCGCGGCGTTGCCGTGCACGGGGGTGACGGTGCCCTCGGGTCTGACCGGGACCGGCAGGCGGACGCCGTTGCGGTACCAGGTGAACCGGTCGGGCCGCCCGAGCAGCCGGACCATCGGCGCGACGGCGTAGGGCGCGAGGTCCCGGATCACGCACGAGTCGGCGCCGAAGAACCAGGCGCGATCGGCGTCGATGTAACCGCGGCGGGCGGGGCCGGCGGCGGTGAACACGCCGTGGACCTCGCCGGTGACCCCGATCCCACCGTCGCGGACCCGGTCGAGGAGCGCTTCGACGCCCGAGAAGTACGCGGTGACCGGCGCGGCCACCAGCACCCGCCCGGAGCGTTGCGCGAGCGCGGCGAGGTCGGTCCACTGCGCCGGGGTCGGCGCGGCGGGCTTCTCCGAGAACACGTGGTGGTGCAGGTCGAGCAGGCGCCGGGTCACTTCGGCGTGCCGCGGGCCGGGGACCAGGTTGAGCGCGACGGCGTCGCCCTCGGCCCGCGGCAGCGCGTCGAGGCTGTCGAGCAGGGTCGCCTTCGGCAGGAGCCGGGCGGCCGCGGCCCGCCGCTCCTCGGACGGTTCGACGACCGTCAGCGCCTCCTGCGCGGCGACGAGTTCCGGGCCGTACAGGACCTCGGCGATGCGGCCGTATCCGACCAGCACGTCGGCGTTGTTCGTCACTGCAACCACGTCGCGAACGCGGCGAGGGACGGCACGTGCAGGTGGCCGTCCCGGTCGGGGCAGTCGTCGTACGGGTCGAAGTGCACCGGCAGCACCCCGGCCGCGCGGGCGGCGTCGACGTCGTTGCGGACCGAGTCACCGACGCACACGCAGCGGTCTGGGGTGCTGCCGAGCAGGCCCGCGGCGAGCCGGAAGATCTCCGGGTCGGGCTTGTGCACGCCCAGCGTGGCCGAGTCGATCACGGCCGTGACCTCCATCCCCTCCCCGGGGCCGACCTGCGCGATGCCGAGCCGCCTGACCATCTCCTCCGCGCCGCCCTCGGAGTTGGTCACCAGCGCGATGTGCGGCAGGTGCACCTCGATCAGGCGCAGCGCGGCGATGTCGCCGGTGAGGTCACGCGGCACCCAGGAGGAGAACAGCACGATGTCGCGCAGCTCCTGGAACGCGGCGCGGACCTGCTCGGGCGTTGCCCCGGCGGCCACGACGAACCGGAACACGAAGTCGTCGTCGTCGTCACCGGGTCCGAGGCCGGCACCGACCTTGCCGTGGCAGTACAGCGCCCGGTCCAGGGAGTCGGCGGTGACGGCGTGGCCCGCGCCGAGCGCGGCGACGATCCGCGCCGGGTCGGGCCGCACCAGCAGCCCGCCCACGTCGAGCAGGAGCACCTCCTTCGCGCGGACCGCGTCCCGGGTCTCGACCAGGCTCACGGCGCTCATCCGCGGGCCGCCGCGCTCGTCGCGGCGCTCGGCGCCGACGGATGTCCGGGCGGGAGCGCCCGCAGCCAGTCCGACACGGTCCCGATGCCCTCCTTCAGGCCGATGCGTGGTTCCCAGCCGAGTTCGGCGCGGGCGGTGGCGATGTCGAGCACGACGCGGCGCACCTCACCGGGCAGCGCGGGACCCCGGACCGGGTCGAGGTCGTGGCCGAGCGCCTCGCGCAGCAGCCGGTAGATGTCGTTGACCGCGGTGCCGATCCCGGTGCCGATGTTCATGAGTCCGGTGCCCCGCCCGGTCGCCAGGACGAACGCCCGTGCGACGTCGGTGACGTGCACGTAGTCGCGGGTGGTGAGACCGTCGCCGTTGATGACGCACGGCCGGCCCGACAGCATGGTCCCGGCGAAGATGGAGACCACGCCCGCCTCGCCGTACGGCGACTGGCGCGGCCCGTACACGTTGCCGAGCGCGAGTGCGGCGTAGTCGAGCCCCGCCTGCTGGCGGTACACCGCGAGATAGTGACCGACGGCCGCCTTCGTGACGCCGTAGAAGGACACCGGGGCCGTGGGGTAGTCCTCGCGCAGCGGCAGTCTCGCCTCGTCGACCGACCCGTAGATCGTCCCGCCGCTGGACGCGAAGACGACCTTGCGGCAACCGGACGCCTTCGCCGCCTCCAGCATCTTCAGCATGCCGATGACGTTGACCCGGGCGTCCTGCATCGGGTCGCGCATCGACACCTTGACGCTGGACTGGGCGGCGATCAGCAGCAGCGCCTCAGGCTGCTCCCGCCGCACGATCCCGGCCGCGGCGTCGTCGGCGATGTCGACCCGGTAGGTGCGCAGCCGGTCGCCCGACGTGCCCGTGGCCGCCCGCAGGTTGTGCTCGGTGCCGGTGGAGAAGTCGTCGAGGACGACCACCTCGTCACCGCGGTCCAGCAGCTGCGCGACGACGTGTGAACCGATGAAACCGGCTCCGCCGGTCACCATGGCCTTCATCGGACGCCCTCCCCCATGCGGTTGTCGGTGTGGTTCGGGGCGGGCTGGAACACCCGGGGACGGCCGCCGTCGAGCTGCCGGACGACCATGTGCCCGAACGCGATGTGCAGGTCCTCGGCGATCCCGTAGTCCCGGTCGCCCATCAGCACCACGTGGTCCAGGTGCGCGGCGACGGCGCCGCGGTGCCCCAGGATGCCGATCGAGGTCATGTGCAGCTCGTGCGCCACCGTCGCGGCGCGCAGCAGGTTCTCCGACTGCCCGCTGACGCTGAGCAGCACCAGGACGTCGCCCGGCTGGCCGCTGGTGCGCAGCTGGTCGGAGAACACGTCGGCATAGGAGCGGTCGTTGGCGATCGCCGTCAGGCGGGAGATGTTCTCGCACAACGCGACGACCGGGACGGCACAGCCGACCGCGGCGGCGGCGTTCGCCCAGTCCGCGGCGATGTGGATGGAGGCGCCGGCGCTGCCGCCGTTGCCGGCGACGTAGACGCGGCGACCCAGCACGAGCGCCCCGTGGATCATGTCCACGGCCGTGCTGAGCCCGTCGCGGTCGACGCGTTGCGCGGCTCTGGCGAGGTCGTCCAGGTAGAGCGCGGCGACCGTGCCGCCGGGATCGGACTGTTTGGGACGATCGGTGGCGGTAGTCGAGTGCATCAACGAACTACGTCCTTCTCGTCGGGAGGGTGTGCCGTGCCCGGATCGGCGGGCCGGCTGTAACGGGCGGGATCTCCGTATTCGCCGCCCGGACTGCGCGGCACGGCCATGGCCGCCCGGTTGATCCTGAGCGTGCCGTCCCGCATCGGGGGTCGCGCGTGGTCGAGGTGGTAGAGCCAGCCGACGGACCTGCGCAGGACGCCGTTGCGGCGCAGCATGAAGTAGAACTCGTTGTCCTCGTCGCCCCAGCCGCGGTAGCGCTCGTCCTGGCCGCCGACCCGGTCGAACAGCTCCCGGGTCGCGACGATCGCGCCGCCGTAGATCTCGCGCATGATGTACCCGCGCAGCCCGGCCCCGTCGGCGCTGACCCCTCGTCCGGTGGCGACGTCGGCGACGACGGTCGCGCTGGAACGGGCGTCCAGGTAGAGCAGCCGGTCGTACGGCAGCAACGCCTCGGCGCCGTCACGCAACGCCTCGACGCACTGCGCCACGAACTCGGGCCCGACGACCATGTCGGCGTCCAGGAGGCAGACCGGGGCGTCCGTCGCCGCGGCGCGCACGCCGACGTTGCGTCCCCAGGCGTAGTTGAACAGACCCGGGTTGGGGGCGAACACGTACCGGTCGACCAGCGGGCCGACCAGCTCGGCGGTCCGCGGCCGGTCGTCCTGCTCGACGGCCACGATCCGCACCCGGTCCGGATCGTGGGTCGCGTGCAGGGCGTTGAGGCAGCACAGCAGGTTGCGCATCCGGTCGGTGCCGGCCTGCGCCACCCGGTAGGAGACCACCACGACGAGGTGCGGATCATGACGGTGCACCGGCCGCGGGCGCATCGCCCCGAGGAGCCGCTGGATCTGCTGCTCCACCGGCTCGAACGCCGTGTCCCGATAGGTCTCGCTCTCGTGCGGCAGGAGCCGCCCGAACTCGGCGATCAGCCGCAGCAGCCGCCGGGCCTCACGCAGCCGCTGCGGGTCCGCGGCCAGCGCCGCCGCCACCGCCGTCTCCAGCCGGGCGCGGCGGTCCCGGTCGCCGGGGCCGCGGCCGTGCGCTGCCAGCGCCGCCGCCACCTCGCCGTCGACGCCGGCGACGAGGCGCTCCAGCGCCCGGTAGTGCGGCTCGACCCGCGTCCACAGCGACGGGCTGACGCTCGCCTCCGGGTCGTGCACCGAGGCCGCCGCCAGCACGGTGAGACGGGCGGCGGCCGCGAGGTCCGGCGCCGCCTGTGTCCCCGCCGTCATTGCGCGATCGCCGGTGTCGTCACCGAGCAGACGAACCAGCCCTCGGTGGCGAGCTGCCCGTCGAGCCAGGTCAGATTGTGGTGGTACCGCCCCAGCCCGGCCAGCTGGGACGCGTGCTCCCGCACCAGCGCGATCTTCGCCGCCGCGTCGGCCGGTGTGAGCTGCCGCAGCTGCAGCTCGCCGAGCTCGACCCCGGCGGGCAGGCACGCCATCGCGTCGGACCAGCGCAGCGTGCCGGTGCGTTCCTCGTCGGGCGTCGACCAGCCGGTGGCGCCGGCGTACGGGCTGTCGGCGTACAGGTACAGCCGGGCGATGCCGAGCCGCTGGGCGGCCAGCACCACGGCGTCGCGGGTGGCGAGGTGGTCCTCGTGGATCCCGATGCCGCTCGGCGCCCAGATCTCACCGGCGGCCGCCAGGTGCGGCTCAAGCGCCGCGGCGACCTCCGTGACGTCCTTCGGGCCCGAATATGGGGAGTCAGTGAATGGCAGGTGGACCGGTGTCGCACCGGCCGCGGCGCACGCCCGCTCGTCTTCCTGCCGGCGGCGCACGGCGGCCGAATGGCCGTCGAGGAATCCGCACCGCCAGTCCCAGCTGGACGGCGGCGTGCCGGGGCCGGGGACGCCGCCGCAGACGGTCAGCACCGTCGCCGGTCGGCCGCCGGTCAGCAGGTTGGCGCCGCAGGACAGCACGGCGTCGTCGAAGTGCGGGGAGACGATCAGTTTGCTGGTCATGTCGGGTCCGCCCTCAACTCGACGCGGCGACGAGCCGCCCCGCCCGCCGCCTGATGTCCGCGAACAGCTCGGCGATGTGCAGCACGGTGCCGCGCTCGGCGAGCAGCGCCCGGTGGTGCATCCAGAGCGTGGTCTCGATCGCCGATTCGGCCACGGGCGCGGCGGCGGCGGTGAAGGAGTGCGTCAGGCCGCGCCGCGTCGGCGCGAATTGACGTTGCGAAAACACATCGAGCATCGTCAAAGAGGGATAGGGATCGACCATTGGCACGCCGAGCTCCGCGAGCAGCGCTTGAAAAGTGCCACGTTGCATTCCGGCAAATTCCTCCGTGACATAGTGCACGACGAATGCGTAATACCCCTGGCTGTCGAGGCGTTCGTCGCGCGTCTGCACCGACAGTCCCGGGATCTGCGCCAGCGCCTCCGCCAGGGCCAGACCGTTGGCGTTGCGGGTCGCGCACTGCTGCGGGTAGCGCCCCAGCTGCGCGGCCAGGACGGCCCCCTGCCACTCCGTCATGCGGCTGTTGGTGCCGATCGACGGGTGGTGGTAGGTGGTGCCGGCGGCGTCCCGGCCGCCGTTGGCGTAGCCCCACGCCGCCACGGCGAGCGCCTCGTCGCCGGTCACGAGGACGCCGCCCTCACCCGACGACATGAGTTTGGACTGCTGGAACGAGAAGCTGCCGAACGCGCCGAAGGAGCCCAGGCCGCGGCCCCGCCAGCGGCTGCCGTGGGCGTGGGCACAGTCCTCCACCAGCGCGAGCGCGCGCCGCTCGCACAGCTCGACGAGCCCGTCGAGGTCGCCCGCCGCGCCGGCCAGGTGCACCGCGATCACCGCTTTTGTGCGCTGCGTCACAGCTTCGTCGACCAGATCGACCCGGATGCACAGCGATCCCGGATCGACGTCGACGATGACCGGCGTCGCACCGACGCGCAGCACGGCGGTGGCGGTCGCGACGAACGTGAGCGCCGGGACGATCACCTCGTCGCCCTCGCCGACGCCGAGCGCGACGAGCGCCGCCTCCAGCGTCGTCGTGCCGTTGGACATGGCCAGGCCGTGCCGCGCGTCCTGATAGCGGGCGAAGTCGGCGGCGAACTGCCGTGTCTGACGGGCCCGGCTGCCCGCCCAGGCCCCGGACCGCAGGGCCGCGGTGAGGTTGTCCTGCTCCTCGGCGGACCATATGGGCCAGGCCGGGAAGTCGTCCGCGGTGAACGCGGGCACGGCCGGGCCGACCGGCACGGACGCGCTCACCGGCCGCCCCCGAAGACCCGGATGCGCGCAGCGTGAAGCCTTTTGTGAATCATTCCCCGTTCCCCCCGTTGCAACGTCGCCTCCCTGAGATCGATCTAGGGAAGCGCTCTCCGGAGGCTAACAAGAACGCACCGCGAGGGTCAATGACGCATTCACCGCCGACATGAATGCGCATTGACAGCAGACAAATCTGTTGCCTAGCATCCTTCGCGCAGGCAACGGGGGCCGGCGCAAAGATCGAATAGACATGTCGCTATACCTCCGTTTTTGCGTGTCCGCAGACGAGGAGGGTGTGCGCATGGCTCCGTTGGTGATACATCTGCGCACCCTGGACGGCCGCGACATCACCGCGGCCGACGACCTCTCGCGGCTCGACCGGGCCGCCGCGGCGCGGCTGTGGACCGTCGTGCCCGTCCTGCCCGCCGCCGGGCGCCCCGAGGCGGTCGCGGCGCTGCTCGACGCGTTCGCCGACGCCAAGGGTGACGGCCGGTTGCCCAACATCCGCGGCATCGCCGTGGGCACCGACCGGGTCGCCGACCTCGCCGTGCTGCTGCGGCACGGCCGCGGCGCCGCCGCCTACGTGCACCTCACCGGCGCCGCGGCCCGTGGCGACCTCGCCGCGGTCCGGCGGCGGTGCTCCGAGCACGGGACGCTGGTCATGGTGGATTCCACCGCCGTCGATCCGGTGACGCTCGGCGACACCGGCGACGGGGTCGCGCGGCTGCTGGTCCGCTCGACCGGCGGGCCCGCCGTGAGCCGGCTCACAACCCTGGCACGCGATGGCGCCCTGACCTTGTGCGTCGACCTCGGCGCGCCCGACCCGGACGTGCACGCCGTCATCCGCCGCGCCGGGCCCGAACACGTCGTCGGCCTGCTCGAGCGGCCCGACGGGACACCGGACCGCCCGCCTGCCGACGACCTTCCGGCCCTCGGTGGCTGGGAGACCCCTGCCCCGGACGGCGTCGCGGCGGCGACCACCCGGCTGCGCCGGGCCGGCTTCAGCGAGGACGACGTCGAGGCGGTCCTCGGCGGCACCGCCGAACGCGCCTTCGCCGGCGCGCGACCGGTCGCGTGGTCCGGCCCGTGAGCCGGCAACCCACCGCGGCGCCCGGCCCGACCCGGCCCGTGGCCCAGCCACGGCTGGTCCGGGACGCGTGGTCGGGGCGGCTCGTCTTCGTCGCGCCGGCCCGTTCGGCGCGCCCGACCGGAGATGACCTGGCCTGCCCGTTCTGCGTGCACGGCGCCGAGGCGCCCGAGCCGTACGCGCCGCCGTACGCGTTCGCCAACCGGTGGCCGGCGATCGGTGCCGGCCGGTGCGAGGTGATCGTGCACGGCGACGACCACGACGACTTCGGCGGCATGCCGGCGGAGCGGATCCACGCCGTCGTCGACCTGTGGGCGGACCGCGGCGCCGACGTCGCCCGGTTGCCCGACGTGGCGTGTGTCCTCGTCTTCGAGAACCGTGGAGCCGAGGCCGGCGCGACCGTCGCGCACCCGCACAGCCAGCTGTTCGGGCTGCCGTTGCGGCCCGAGCACTGGCCGGCCGACGACGGGCGCGGCTGTCCCGGATGCGCCGGCGGTGAGCCCGGCCTGACACTGGCGGAGTCGGCGCACCATCGGGTCGAGGTGCCGGTCGCGCCACTGTCCCCGTTCAGCCTGCGGATCGTGGCCCGCCGTCACGTCGCCGCCCTCACCGATCTGCTGCCGGCCGAACGGGCCGGCCTGGCGCAGGCCATCGCGGATGCGGTGCGTGGGCTCGACCGGGTCGTGGGCCGGCCGATGCCGTACCACCTGTGGGTGCAGCAGGACATCGACCCCGGTCCGGCCGCCCACCTGGCCGTCAACGTCGTCGGCCTGCTCCGGTCACCGACCCGGGCGCTCATCCTGGGTGCCGCGGAGACCGCGACCGGGCTGCGCTTCACCCCGATCGACCCCTACGCCGCCGCCGCGCAGCTGCGCGCCGCCATGCAGGGGAGCCGATGACCGCGCCGGTGCGCATCGACCATGCCACGCCGGGCTCGCCGGCCGCGGTGTTCCTGGACCGTGACGGTGTCGTCGTCACCAACCACCCGGCATACCTGCGTCGCGTCGCCGACGTGGAGCTCCTGCCCGGCGTCGGGCCGGCGCTGCGCCGTCTCAACGCGGCCGGGCGCGCCCTGGTGCTGGTCACCAACCAGGCGGTGGTCGGCAAGCACCTCATCACCTTGGAGCAGGCGCTGGACATCCACCGGCACATCACCGACACCCTGACCCGGGAAGGCGTCATGCTCACGGCGTCCTACCTGTGCCCGCACGTGGCGGCCGACGGCTGCCCGTGCCGGAAACCGGAGCCGGGGATGCTCACCAGCGCCATCCGCGACCTGTCGCTCGACCCGGCGCGCTCGACCATGATCGGAGACGCCTGCACCGACGTCGAAGCGGGCCGGCGGGCCGGCGTCGAGGCGATGCTCGTGCTCACCGGCCGCGGCCGGGACGAGGTCACCAGGCTGCGCGCCCCCGCGACCGTCGTCGAGGACCTGCCCGGCGCGGTGTCGGCGCTCGTGGACCGCTGGAGCGTGACCGCATGACGGCCGTGTCGCCGGCAGTCGCCGTCATGTGCCGGGCGCCGATGCGGGTGTCCCTCGCCGGTGGCGGCACCGACCTGCCCAGCTACGCCAGCCGGTTCGGCGGGCGGGTGCTCACCATGGCGATCGACCGGTTCGTCACCGTCTCCCTGCTCGCCCGCAGCTTCGACGGATCGGTCACGGCCGCCTTCGAGGAGACCCAGGTGACGGCCGGGGTCGAGCACCTGCACAACGCGATCGCGCGGGTCGCGCTGCACCGCCACGGCGTGCACTCGGGCCTGCAGATCGCGTCGTTCACCGACGCGCCGAGCGGCACCGGCCTGGGCAGCTCGGCGGCGTTCGGTGTCGCGTTGCTCGGCGCGCTGGCCGAGGCCGAGGGGCGCGTCCCGGACCCGGTCCGCCTCGCCGAGGACGCCGGCGAGGTCGAACGCACCGACCTGCGGCGGCCGGTCGGCAAACAGGATCACTACGCGGCGGCGCTGGGTGGGGTACTCCTGCTCGACATCGACAGGTCCGGACGGGTGACGCCGGCGCCGGTCGCGGTACCGCCGAGGACGACGGACTATCTGAGCCACCGGCTGCTGGTGTTCCACGTCGGTCAGCGTCGCGACGCGGGCGCCGTGCTCGACGCGCAGGCCACCAGCACGGCCTCCGGTGACCGCGGCACGATCGAGCGGCTCCACGCGCTGCGCGCCCTCGTCGAACCGATGCTCTCCGCCGTGACCGCGGGGGCGGTCGACGAGATCGGTCCGCTGCTGGACCGGCAGTGGCGGATCAAGCGCGAGCTCAGCCCGCACGTGAGCACCTCCACCGTCGACCGGCTGTACGACCTGGCCCGCCGCCACGGCGCCGACGGCGGCCGGCTGCTCGGTGCCGGCGGCGGCGGTTGCCTGCTGGTCAGCGTCGAAGAGGGCCGGCAACCGGACCTGCGGGCCGCCATGGCCGCGGCCGGCGCGCACGAGATCCCGTTCATCCCGTTCGCCGGCGGGGCCGCTGCGACGGCCCTGCCACTCACCTCGAGGGACCACGACTGTGCTTGACCGAATCCTGTTCGCCCGCCACGGCGAGACCGCGGACAACGCGATCAACAAACTGTCGACGTCGCCGCCCGGCCCGCCGCTCAACGACAACGGGGTGGCCCAGGGGCGGGAACTGACGGCGATGCTCGCCGATGTCCCGCTCGTGGCCGTGCACACGACCCCGCTGACCCGTGCCCTGCAGACGGCGCAAATGGTCGTCGACGGGCGCGGGGCGACACCGGTCGTGGTCGACGGCGACCTGCGTGAGTTCTCCGTCGGCGAGCTCGAAGGCCGCGACTACAACGAGGTGTTCGACCAGATCGATCGGACGTGGCGCGCGTGGTGCGTCGACGGCGACCTCGACGTGTCCGTCGCGGCGGGCGGCGAGACCGCCCGGCAGGTGCTGCGGCGGGCCATCCCGGCGGTGCACCGGATGTCGAAGGCCTACGACGGCGGCACCGGTCTGGTGGTGGCGCACAGCGGCGTCCTGCAGCTGCTCATCCCGGCCATCTGCGACAACCTCCCGCACGTCTACGGGTACGACAACTGGCTGCGCAACTGCCAGGTCGTCGAGGTCGCCGTGCACCCCGACCGGTACACGTGCGTCGACTGGGCCGGGGTGCAGCCGCCGGACGGGCCGGTCGTCAAGAGCCCCATCGTGGTCGCGTGACCGTCCGGCCCACCCTGTCCGCGGCCGTCATGGCGCACCCGCGGCGCACGGCCGCCGTGGCGCGGCTGCGCGAGCAGGTCCCCGGCCTCACGGTCGCGATGGATCCGAGGCCCGACGGCCCGCCGACGAGCGTGCGCTCCGCGGCCGTGGCCTGGGCCTCGGCCGACCCCGGCGCCACCCATCATCTGGTGCTGGAGGACGACGCGCTGCCGTGCGCCGACCTGCTCGACGGCTGCGCCGCGCTCATCCGCGGGTTCCCGTCGGCGGCCGTGTCCCTGTTCGTCAACGACAGCGCCCGCACGGCCGCGCTGACCCGCATGGCCGTGTGGTCCGGCCGCGACGCGGCGCAGGTCATCGACATCTACGTGCCGACGCAGGGCCTGATCCTGCCGGCCGGCGCGGCATCCGGCCTGGCGGCGTTCCTGCGCGCCCACGACGACCTGACCGAGGCCGGTGACATCGCCGTGCTGCGCTACCTGCACGGGGCCGGCGTCCCCGTCGTCGTGGCCGTCCCGAACCTGGTCGACCACGACGACCTGACCAGCATCATGGGCAACACCGACCACGGCCGGCGCGGCTCGGTCTGCTACCCGGGGCACGCGCCGCACGGCGACGCCGGACGCCTCTTCGACACGCCGGAGATCATCCCGTACCTGTCGGAGAGCACGACGTGCTCCTTCCTCACCAGCACCCCCGCGTCGGCCGCACCGTTGCGGTCCCGCACCGCCGACATGCTGCACCTGCTCGGCACCGACCACGACGCGTTGCGGGCACAGGCCCCGGCCGCGCCGGCGGGCCTCCCCGCCGCCGCCGTCCACGAGCTGTGGCTCACCGCGTACGCCACCGGGATGCTGCTCACCGGCTCGGGCCGCGCCGACCCCGGCGAGGTCCGGCGGCACGCGGACACCCCGGCCGGGCGGGCCGCCGCCGCGTCGATGGCCTCCGGCGGCCTCGGCCGCGGCGTGCCCGCCCCGCTGCTGGCCGCCGCGGCCGGCCCGCTCGCCGACGTCGTCCTGCACGGCCTCGACCTGGGCTCGGACGCCGGCAGCCTGCGGGGATGGCCGGGCACCGCCGAACTCACGCCCGCACGAACGTAGAGAGGCGACACCGTTCATGACCGACGGCCAGTACAAGGACCCGCGGACCCTCCCCCACGAGTCCGAACAGGAACGCTCGGCGCGCACCGGCCTGACGGCGCTGCTGCAGAGCTCGCCGATCCCCGGCAGCTACCTGCTGGACAGTCTCGGCCTGTACGTGCGACGCCACCAGCTGGTCGACATCCTGTCGATGGACGCGCTGTACCGCATGAGCCTCAACGTGCCGGGTGTCGTCATGGAGTTCGGGGTGTTCCACGGCCGCCACCTGGCGACGTTCACGGCGCTGCGCAGCATCTACGAGCCGTACAACTCCACCCGCAGGATCATCGGGTTCGACACCTTCAGCGGGTTCCCCGACCTCGCCGACATGGACCTGGTGAGCCCGAGCGCCAGCCTCGGCCGGTTCGCCACCCCGGACGGGTACGTCGAGCATCTGCGCGACGTGCTGGCCGCCCACGAGTCGCTGGACCCGCTGGCGCACATCCAGCGGACCCTGGTCATCGAGGGCGACGTGCGCGAGACCGTGCCGGCGTACCTCAGCGAGAACCCGCAGACCGTCGTCGCCCTGGCCTACTTCGACCTCGACATCTACGAGCCGACCCGGGCGACCCTCGACGCCGTCAAGCCCTACCTCACGAAAGGCAGCATCATCGCGTTCGACGAGATCGCCCACCCGAAATGGCCCGGTGAGACCGCCGCCGTCCGCGAGAGCCTCGGCAGCGAGGGCCTGGAGCTGCGCATGCTGGACATCCAGGGGCGCGAGGCACCCATCGCCTACGTGCGCTGGGACAGATGAACGCTCTGTGGCCCGCCGGCGCGCAGGTCATGCTGCGGCACGCGGTCGCCGGCCGCACGTGGGCGCTGGTCCCCGTCACGGTGCTGCACGACACGGCCGAGGCGACAGCGCTGCGCATCAGCGCGGGCTCGGTGTACCTGGCGCCGACGGAAGACGGCCGGCGGCTGCTGCGGCTCGGCCCGGCGCGGTGGCAGCTGGCGCCGCGGCCGTGGACCCTGCACGACGTGCACTACCTCATGCCGCGAGACCGGTGGTTCGCCCTCGGCCTGCTGCTGCGCCCCGGGACGGCACACGCCGTGGGCTGGTACCTCAACTTCCAGGACCCGCCGGCCCGCAGGCCGTGGGGCATCGACACCCTCGACCTGGAACTCGACATGGTCGCTCCCGCGGACCGGCACGCCACCACCACCCCGCGGTGGAGCCTGAAGGACGCCGCGCGCTTCCGCGCCCTCGTCAACAACGGCTTCTTCACCAAGACGCAGATGCGGCACACCGTTGCGGCGGTGCGCGAGGTCAGTGGGCCCGGCGCGCTGCGGGGTGAACGCGCCGAGCTGCTGCGGACCGCGGGCCGGACCGGCCCGGCCGCGGACCTGGGCACGGCCGCCGGGTTCTGCGGCGCGCTGCCGCCCGACGTCCCCGAACTGCGCCCGCCGAACGGGCATTGTGAAGTTCCCGGCTCCATAGAAAGCGAGCGCCTCCGATGAGTGACTATCAGGAATTCCGCGGCGGGGTGAACGTGGTCCGCCGCCGCGGCGACGTCGTGCACCGCCCGGCGTCGCCCGCGGCACCCGCGATCCACCGCCTGCTGCAACACGTCCACGACGCCGGCTTCCGCGGTGCCCCGCAACCGCTCGGCTTCGACGCCGACGGCAACGAGCGCCTCACCTTCCTCGACGGTGACGTCCACGACACGCTCACCCCGCAGCTGCGTACACCGGAGCTGCTGACCTCCGCGGCCACCCTGCTGCGAAACCTCCACGACGCGACCACCGGCTTCCGGCCCGAGCCCGGCGACCGTTGGCTGTTCAAGGTCCGCTCGCCGGTCGAGGTCATGTGCCACGGCGACATCGCGCCGTACAACAGCGTCGTCAGGGACGGCCTGACCGTCGGGTTCATCGACTTCGACGCCGCACACCCCGGGCCGCGCGTCTGGGACCTCGCCTACGCCGTGTACCGGTATGCGCCGCTGCACGCGCCGGGCAACCCCGAGAGCTTCGGCACCGCCGAGGAGCAGGGCCACCGCGCCGCGGCGTTCTGCCGCGCCTACGGCCCACCCGCCGGCGCCGACGTCATCGACGTCGTCCCCGACCGGCTCCAGGCGCTCATCGACTTCATGCGCGAGCAGGCCGCGCAGGGCAACGAGGCCTTCCAGCAGCACATCGCCGAAGGCCACACCGGCCTCTACGAGACCGACATCCGCTACGTCCGGGCCAACCGCGACACCCTGCGGCAAGCATTCGAGGTGGCGTAGCCGTGCCGCACGCGCTCCTGCTGGCGTCGTGGTTCCCGCCCTCACCCGGCGGTGCGGAGCGGTACGCCCACCGGCTGTTCACCCACGCACCCGAGTCCGGCTGGACCGTCACCGTCGCCACCGACGGCCGCACCCTGGCCGGCGCCGCGTCGCAACGCCAGCCGGGCGTCCACCGCCTCACCCGGTACACCGAGCAACTCACCGACAGCCGCCGCGTCGCCTGGCGCTCCATGCAGTTCTCCGTCCTCGACGAGCTCAACGGCGTCCTCGACGGCGTCCTGGACGGCACCGGACCGCTCGACCTCGTCCACGCCAACAGCATCGAGACCGCGGTCCTCGGCCGGATCATCGCCGACCACCACGGCATCCCCCTCGTCGTCACGATCCACGAGCACGCGCCGCAGGCCGAACCCTTCGGCCGGGGGCGCCTGCAGCTCGCCTTCCGGCGCCTCGCACCCGACGCGGTGATCGCCCCGAGCTCCTTCTACTACGACAGGGCCCGCGTGGAGGGGGTTCCGGCCGACCGGATCCACCGCATCCCGCACGGCGTCGAGGTCCCCGCGACCGTGCCCGCCCGCCCGCCGGCCGGCCACGGCCCGGCGTGGGGGCTGCCCCCCGACGCGTGGGTCGCCCTCTGCGTCGGCCGCATCTACCGGCCGAAGGGCACCCTCGAACTGATCCGCGCCGCCGCGATCGCGCGCCGCGACGTCCCCCGGCTGCGGGTCGTGATCGTCGGCCCCGACGGCCCCTCCGAATACGCGCTCGCCGCCCGGTCCGAGGCCCGTCGCCTTGGCCTGGACGACGTCGTCCACTTCGCCGGCCCGCGCCTGCCCGAGGAGATGCCCGGCGTGCTCTGGCAGGCCGACGCGATCGTCGCCCCCAGCCTCGCCGAAGGATTCGGCCTGGCGGTCGCCGAGGCGATGGGCCTCGGCAAACCGGTCGTCGCCACCTCCGTCGGCGGCCTCGCCGACCTCGTCGCCGACGGCGTCACCGGCGAGCTCGTCGCACCGGGCGACCCTGCGGCGGTCGCCGCCGCCCTCGCGCGCCTCGCGTCGGACCCGGCCCGCAGCTCCCGGCTCGGCGCGGCGGCCCGGCGCTCGATCCTCGAACACCACCACGTCCGGACGATGGTCGCGCGGACCACCGCCCTCTACGACCGCCTCTGCGCCCCCGCCCACCGGCTGACCCCCGCCACCTGATCGGCGGTCGATCCGCGTCCCGGCGATCAGTCCCAGACGACGTTGGAGCAGTAGCGGTCGGCCTTGGCGCGATACATGGCCAGGTCGGCGCGGCGCAGCAGCTCGGCGACCGTCACGTGGTCGCCGCCGCTGGTGGTGGCCACGCCGATCGAGGCGGTGACCCGCAGCTGGTGACCGTCGATGACCATCGGCTCGGCGATCGCCGCGGCAAGGGCGCCGACCCGGGAGGACCAGTCGCTGCCGTGACCGGGCATCGAGGACTCGGTCAGGATGGCGGCGAACTCGTCGCCGCTCAGGCGGACGACCAGCTCGTCGCCGAGGCAGCGGGACAGCCGCCGGGCGACCGTGCGCAGGACGTCGTCGCCGACCGCGTGGCCGTACTGATCATTGACGGGTTTGAAGCCGTTGAGGTCCAGCACCACGACCGCGCACCGGCCGGTGCTGCTCAGCAGGGACGGGCCGGCGTTGACGAGCAGGCGGCGGTTGCCCAGGCCGGTCAGGTCGTCGTGGTTGATGTCCCACCACAGGGCGGCCCGCTCGGACTGCAGGGAGGCCACCTGGGCCCGCAACCTGGCCAGCTCCGACTCGGTCTCGTCGTATTGCGGTGCGGCGGTCGGGCTCGCGTGGCTGAGGATATCCACCGATGTCCTCTCCTGCCGCAGCGTCATGGTCGCCCGAGCATTGCCGACTGGTCGTGATGACGTGTGTCGGATCATGCCCCATCATCATGGCGGCACAACTTCCACCGTGCAAGATTTCATGACGGAAGTCTTCTGGGTGAGATTTCCCTCCGACCCTTGATCAATTACGCTCAGTCGACGAAGATTTCACCGCGAAACAAGAAGGCGCCGTTCCACGGGGTTTATAGTGCACCTTGTCCGGTTTATGATCGGCAGGTGTTGATTTCGATTACTGTGCGTGACAAGAGAGGCCTCCGACTCGGAGGCGCGTCACACAAGGGAGACAGCACGATGCATGGCGACAGCGACTGGATCATGTCGAGCAGGTCGACGGGCAACGGTGGCAGCTGTGTCGAGGCACGCCGACGCGCAGGGCAGATCGAGGTGCGCAACAGCAAGCGCCCGGACGAGAGCACCGTGCTGTTCACGATCGAGGAGTGGGACTCCTTCCTCGACGGCGCGAAGAAGGGCGAGTTCGACCAGTTGCTGGCCGGCTAGCCGGAGCGCGCCGGACCCGGACGACCGGTCAGACCTTGCGGGCGACCCCGACCCACAGGCCGCCCAGCCCGAGGGGTGTGGTGTCCGCGACCTGGGCACCAGCCTGCCACTGCTGCGCCCACACCACGCCGGGCTCGACCATCTCGAGGCCGTCGAACAACCGCTCGACCTGCTCCCGGGTGCGCACCGTGCCGGGCGTCGAGGTCCGGCGCTGGTAGACGTTCTCGGTGATGGTGCTCTGATCGATGAGCGCGAAGCTCTCGGTGGCCGAGTGCGACACGACGACGAAGCTGCCCTTCGGCAGCGCCGAGACGAACTGCGCGGCGACCCGGTCGGCGGCCTCGTGGTCGGGGATGAAGTGCAGCACGGCGGCGAGCAGCAGGCCGATCGGCTCGCCGAAGTCGAGAATCCGGCGCACCTCGGGATGGCCCAGCACGGCGGACGGGTTCTGCACGTCGCCGCGCACCGCGACCGCGTGCTCGTCGCCGCCGAGGATCTCCATGCTCTCGGCCACCGCGTCCGGGTCGATGTCGACGTAGGCCACCCGTGCGCCGGGGTGCACGCGGCGGACGACGGCGTGCACGTTGTCCACGGTCGGGATGCCGGAGCCCAGGTCGAGGAACTGGCGCACGCCCTCGCCCGCCACGTGCCGCACCGCGTTGACGACGAACGCCCGGTTGGCCCGGGCCGCGTCACGGATGAACGGGTACTGCCCGATGACCGCCTCGGCGGCCTCGCGGTCGGCGGCGAAGTTGTGGATGCCGCCGAGGTAGTAGTCGTACATCCGCGCGGCCGTGGCGGCCTTGCGGGCGGTCCTCGACCTGTTGTCGCTCATGCCGGTCATCGCCGCCCGTCCGGTTGCCGTGGTGTCGAGGTCGTCATCGGTAGTCCGCGATCGGGACGGCGGCCTCGCAGATCAGGGTGAAGATCCGCCGGTACTCGTCCACCTCCGCGGCCTCCTCGAGATATAACGCACCGAGGTGCGACTCGAGATACACCACATCGGGGTCCTCGGGATCCTCGAAATCCATGATGCGGAACGCGCCCGCCATCGCCGCATGCGCCCCCGCCGACCACGGCAGCACCAGCACGTCGACGTCGTCCTGCTCGGCAACCTCGCGCAGCTTCTCCAGCTGCCCGGCCATCACGCTCGGGCTGCCGACCTGACGGCAGAGGACCCCTTCGCCGAGCACCGTCACCAGTTGGGGCCGGGGGTTGCGGGCGGCGAGCGCGGCCTGGCGCTGCATCCGCAGCTTCACGTGCCGGTCGGCGGCCTCGGCCTCCACCGCCTGTTCGGCGCCGTAGACGGCCCGCGCGTACTGCTCCGTCTGCAACTCCCCCGGGACGACCTCGCCCTCGTAGGTGCAGATACGGCGCGCGCTGGCCTCGAGCCCGACATACAGCTTGAACCAGTCGGGGATCACCGGGTTGGCGTCCCACCACTCCTCCTGGGACGTGCCCAGGGCGAGGTCGGACAGCGCGTCGGTGATGCTCTCGTCGACGCCGTAGAGCCAGCACAACGCACGCACATTGGCGACCGTCACCGGCACCTTGCCGGTCTCGATGCGGTGCAGCGTCGGCTCGGAGACACCCAGCTTCGCCTCGGCGACCTCACGCCGGCTCTTGCCGGTCGCCACCCGCAGCCGCGTCAGCCTCCGCCCCAGTGCGCGGCGGACAACCCGCTGGCCGGTGACCGGCACGCTCTCACCTCCGCCACATGCACGCTATGAGATCAACCGAATGCTGCGGGCAACACCATACCCTCAGCAGATCCGCTCCGGTACACCTCCTCCGGTCGAGTTCGACGAGGTTCATCGACGAGCTCGTCGGCCGATGCGGCGACCGTCATTGATCCGTGCGGACGCGGCACCGCGGCGGCTCTCGCAGTGACCGTCAGGCGTAGACGACCGTCACCTGCCGCAGGACGATGCGGATCTTCGGAGCGCCGTCGTCCGGGCCGTTGCCGGGGGTGACGCCGCCGGCGGCGACCTTGTCGATGACGTCCATGCCCTTGGTGACCGTGCCGATCGGGGTGTAGTCCACGGGCAGGAGCGGGTTGTCGGCGTAACTGATGAAGAACTGGCTGCCGCTGGTGCTCGGCTCCTGGGTCTTGGCCACGGCCACCGAGCCGCGCGCATAGCCGGGACGGGAGCTGAGGTTCTCCTCCGCGTACCGGTACGCGGGGCCGCCCGTGCCCGTGCCGGACGGATCGCCGCACTGCAGGACGAACAGGCCGGCCGTCGTGAGGCGGTGGCAGGCGGTGCCGTCGAAGAACTTCTTGCCGGCCAGGTGGGCGAAGTTCGCCACCGCGCACGGGGCGAGCTTGGGGTCCATCGCGATCTCGACCGTGCCGAGGTTGGTGGTCAGGGTCATGGTCGCCTTGCCGGTGCGGGGAACCGTCGCGGGAGGCGTGCCGACGTCCTTGACGTTCGGCTCGCTGCCGGCGGACATCGGCAACCACCGGCACGCATCGCCGGCCGGCGCCGGCGCCCCGGACCCGGTGATCCGCCGAGCTTCCGACGGCCCGGACACCGTTGTGGCGCAGCCGGCAAGCAGCGACGCGAGCACGGCAGCGCACAGCAGAACACGCGAGCGACGGATCATGGAGGCACCCTACGGCAACCCCGGAATCGAAGGCTGCCGGTCCCACCCGAATCCCGCCTGCTTCCCGGACGGCGGATCAGGGTCGTTGAATGGGAGCCGCCGCGTCAGCCTCTGACGATCCGCTCGGTGTTGAAGCGTTCCACGTTCGGCGCCCGCGTGATCTACGAGCGCTACCGGCGCCCCCGCGACACCTCGGACTGACACCACCGTCGGAGGTGTCAGGGCTCGCGGTCCCGGGTTGCAGGCGCGCCGGCACGCCCGGGCCGTCGGTTGCGGGATCGTTGCCGCGCCGCGGTGGCGTACCGCGTCGCCTGCGGGTCACACGCGGCTGACCTCGACCGTGATGCCGGGGAAGTTGACCAGGAACTGGGTGGCGACGAGGTAGCACGACGGGCACATGCGCAACGAGGTGGCGAAGCGCAGGGAGCCGGTGACCTCGTGCATGCCGACGCGGTTGCCGCACGCCTCGATCAGCAGGGTGGTGACGGCGTCGATGATGCGCTTCTCGCCGTCGAACGCGCGGATGTTGGGCGCCTTCTGCCGGTCGGCGGCGACCTTGAACGCGAGGTACTCGTGGATCGGCTTCGGGTCGATCGGTGTCTGGCGGAAACCGGTGTCGGCGCGGGACATCGTGGCCACCGTGTGGCACCACAGCAGGATGTTGTTGCCGCTGTTGGCGATGAGCTGGCCCTTGAGGGTTTGGCCGCCGACGTTCGCGTCGAGGAACGCGGTCGCGGAGGACTGGTTGGTGCCGCGCGTCTGGACCAGGAGGCTGCCGCCGTCCTTCAGCGCCGACCCGTCGACCGAACCGGGGCGCAGGACGCGGGGGCGCTGCGCGGCGAGGAACGGGTCGCGCACGAGCAGTTCGACCAGCGGCGGCTCCCAGTCGTGGAACTGCGGCAGGTTCGTCTGCGCCCAGTACCGCGCGAGATTGTCGACGGTGATGTCGAACCGGTTCAGGACCGGGACCCGTGTCGCCGCCTGCAGCAGCGCGGCACTGTCCTGGTCCACGCGGTGCTGCAGGCGGCCGACGTCGTTCGCGCCCGCGCCGGTCAGTTCGAAGAGCCCCTGCACCAGCAGGCCGGCGTGGTGGACCAACGCGACGATGTCGCGGTCGATGTCGAGGAGGTACTCGGGCTCCGGCTGCCCGCCGACGTGGGTGGAGGCCGCCTTGACGGCCGCCGGCCAGTCGTCGAACGGGTGGTTCGCGTTGTCCCGCGCCCACGCGTCCAGCTGGTCGACGCACGCGTCGGTGGCGAAGAAGTTCATCACAAGGATCCGGCGTACCGACGCGGGAATCGTGCGGTACACACCCGGGGATCCCGACAGGCTGACGGTCATGGTGCTGCCTCTCGTTCGGTTCGTGTCGGCAGAAGGACCCGGCGGCGACCGCGGCTGATACCGCGGTGGCGGTCAGCAATCGGACAGTTGCAAGGACGAGCGGGGTCCGGCAGGCCCGACGTGCACGTCGCCGGTGCGGGCTGTCTACGCTCAGGCGATGCGAGACGTGGGGGCCGAGGCGGTGCGACTGCTGTCGGACCTCGTCCGCATCGACAGCGTCAACCCGGGGCTGGTCGCGGGCGCTGCGGGCGAGGCGGAGATCGTCGGGTACCTCGGCTCGCGGCTGCGCGGTTCGGGCTTCGTGACCACGGTGGTGCCGGCGGCCGGTCACGCCGATCGGCCCAGTCTCGTGGCGGTGCCGCCGGGGCCGGCCGAGTGGCCGGCGCTCGTGCTGAACGGTCACCTCGACACCGTGGGCGTGGCCGGGATGCCGGAGCCGTTCGCGCCACGGGTCGACGGGGACCGCCTGTTCGGTCGCGGCGCCGCGGACATGAAGGGCGGCGTGGCGGCGGTCGTCGCCGCCGCGGAGCACCTGGTGGCGGCGCGGGCCCCCGTGCGCCCGGTGCTCGCGCTGGTGGCCGACGAGGAGGACGCGAGCCTCGGCAGCGAGGCCGTGATCGGCGCGCTCCCCGGCTCGGGGTGCGGCCGGACGCGTGCCTGATCGCGGAGCCGACCGATCTCGCGCTGACCCGGTCGCTGCGCGGGTTCGCCGTCGTGCGGGTGCGCTTCGCCGGCCGCGCCGCGCACAGCTCGCAGGCGGAGCTCGGCGTCAACGCCGTCACCCATCTGGGCAGGTTGCTGCACGCGGTTGACGAACGGGCCGCGGCGGTCCGCGCCTGCGGCGGCGACCTGATGGTGACGGTCGTGCGCGGCGGGGAGTCGCCGTTCGTGGTGCCGGATCACGCCGAATGCCTGGTCGAGGTCCGCACGCCGGCCGGCCGGTCCAGCGCCGGCGCCCTGGACGACCTGCGCTCGCTGCTCGATCCGCAGTGGGGGGCCGCCGCCGACCTGGTCGCTCACCGCGACGGCTGGCGGCTCGACGACACGGGCCCGGCGGCCGGCCTTTCCCGCCGGCTCGGGGACGCGCTGGGCACCGGGGCGACCTTCGACGCGCCGTACTGGATGGAGGCGCCGCTGTGGCAGCAGCTCTGCCCGGCCCTGGTGTGCGGCCCGTCCGGCGGCGGGTTGCACGCGGTCGACGAGTGGGTCGACCTGCGCCAGGTCCGCGCCCTCGCCGCCGCTCTGGTCACCGTCCTGACCGACTGGCAACCCGAAGCCGACCGGCAACCCGGAGCCGACCGGCGGTCCGGTGCCGACTGACCCGCGCGGGCTGCGCGGCGACGCGCCGCTGCTGGACGCCTGGCTGCGCTTCGGTGAGCGCCCGCCGACGCCGTTCACCATCCCCGGCCACAAGCAGCGTACCGACCTCGTCGGTGACGTGGTCGCCGGAGACGTCCCGCTGTACGCGGGCCTCGACACCATGAAGCTCAGCACCGGCGTGCTCACCGAGGCCGAGGGCCGCGCGGCGCGGCTGTGGGGCGCGGACTTCTGCCGCTTCTCCACCGGCGGCGCGACCCACGCCAACCAGGCCGTCGCCCTGGCCGTGGCGGGCGACGGCGACCGGGTCGTGGTGAGCCGCACCCTGCACCGTTCGCTGCTGCTGGGGCTGGTGCTGGCCGGTCTGACGCCCGTCTGGGTACGCCCCGAGGTCGACCCCGGCACCGGCCTCCCGCTGGGCGTCGCCCCCGCGACCGTACGGCGCGCCCTGGCCGCGAATCCCGGCGTGCGGGCGGTGTTCGTGGGTGACCCGTCCTACGTCGGCACCGTCGGCGACATCGCCGGGCTGGCCGACGCGGCACACGAGTTCGGCGTGCCCCTGGTCGTCGACGCGGCGTGGGCCGCCCACTTCGGTTTCCATCCCGCGCTGCCGCGGCACCCGCTGCAGCTCGGCGCGGACGTCATGGTGACCAGTGCGCACAAGACGCTGCCCGCGTGGAGCCAGGCGGCGCTCGTGCTGGCCCGCACCGGCCGCGTCGACGCGGCGCGCCTGGACGCCGGCATCGAGGCGACCGCGACGACCAGCCCGGCGGGCGCCGTTCTCGCCAGCACCGACGCCGCCCGCGCGCTGCTGGAGCGCGACGGCCACGCCCTGCTCGGCGACGCCGTCGCGGTCACCCGTGAGGCCCGCGCCGTGCTCCGCGACGTCGAGGGCCTCTACGTCCTGGACGGGCCCGCGGTCGACCCGCTCAAGCTGACGCTGCTGCTGTTCGGTACCGGCGCCGACGGCAATCTCGTCGAGCAGGACCTGCTGGCGGCCGGCCTGCCGATCGAGTCCGCCGACCGCGACGTCCTCGTCGCCGTCGTCTCGCTCGCCGACACCCCGGAGTCCCTCGGCCGCCTGACCACGGCCCTGGCCGGCTCGGTGCGGCGGCACCGTGGCGCGCCGCGGCCGGTGATCGGACCCGCGGCGTACCGTGTCGAGCCGGTCGCGTCGATGCCGCCACGACAGGCGTTCTTCGCCGCCGCCGAGACGGTGCCGATCGGGCGGGCCGTCGGGCGGGTCTGCGCCGAGCTCGTCGCGCCGTACCCACCCGGCATCCCGATCCTCGCGCCGGGTGAGCAGATCACGGCCGAGGCCCTCGCGGCCCTGGACCAGGCCCGGCTCGCCGGCGTCAGGATCGCCTACGCGGCCGACCCGTCCCTCGGCACGCTGCGGGTCACCCGAAGCTGACCGCTGCCTCCCGCTGTCCCTCGGCGGACTGATTGACAAAAACTTCTTTTACGTCAAGACTGATTTTTGCCATGAGAGAGATCGTGTACCTCGACCACATCGAGCAGGCTGAAGCCCTGCTCAAGCCGCAGCGCATCGAAGTACTGCGGCAGCTCGCCGAGCCCCGGTCATGCACCGAGGTGGCGGTCGAGCTCGACCAGACCCCGCAACGGGTCTACTACCACGTGAAGCGCCTGCTGGAGGCCGGACTGGTCGGTCAGGTGGCCGAGCGCCGGGTGCGCGGCATCCACGAGGGGATCTACCAGGCGGCCGGCCGGTCCTACTGGCTGTCGCCGGGCCTGGTGGGCCGCATCGGGCTGCGCCAGGCCCGCGACCAGCTCAACCTGGGCTACCTGGTGGACCTGATGGAGGACGTGCAGGCGGACATCGCCGCGCTGGACCTCAACCGCCCGGACCTGCCGTCGATCGGCGTGTCCGGAGACATCCGGGTCCGCCCGGAGCATCGCAAGGCGTTCCTCGACGAGCTGCAGCAGACGCTGCAGGACCTGTTCACCCGCTACGGCGGTGCCGAAGGCGACGCGTTTCGTCTCGCCGTCGCCTGCTACCCGAAGGGAAATCCCGATGACTGAGCCTGACCTGCGTCTCAGCGCCGTCGTTCCGGCCCCGCTGAAGGTCACGTACGAGGCGCTGACCGACCCGGCGGCGCTGCGCGTGTGGCTGACGGAGCACGCCGAGGTCGACCTGCCCGGCAGGTACGAGTTCTGGGGCCGCACCACGCCCGACGGCGCCGAGCCGCACCAGCGCGTGCTGCACGTGGACGAGCACACCATCCGGTTCGCCTGGACCGTCGACGGTGTCGAGACCACGTCGGAGTTCCAGCTCGCCGAGGACGCCGACGGCACGCTGGTCACGCTGAGCCAGACCGACCTGCCGACCTTCGAGGACATCATCGCCGACAAGGCCGGCGCCCGTGGCGCGCTGCAGACGTTCTGGACGCTGGCGATCGCCAACCTCGCCGACTACCTGGCCGGCCGCGCGCTGACCCCGAAGTGCGACTTCACGGCGACCGAGCTGCGCGCGTCGATCGTCATCGACGCGGCACCGGAGCAGGTGTTCGAGTCGATGACCAGGCCGGAGCACATCCGCCGCTGGTCCGGCGTCAACATCGACGTCGAGCCCCACGTGGGCGGCCGCTACGCCATGGGCGGCTTCGAGCTGAACCCCGGCGGGACCACGTTCGTCGAGTTCGAACCGGGTCGCAAGGCGACGCTGCGATTCGCCGACGGCATGCTGGACACCTGGGAGCTGGAAGGCACCGACGGCAAGACCCGGCTCACCGTGACGCACAGCGGGTTCGACCCGGCCAACCCGCCGTACCCGGGCTGGGCCGGCTTCCTGGCCGGCGCCGCCGCGCTGCGGCGCTACCACGAGCTGCCGCAGTGGCGCTCGATCTGGCGCAAGATGGAGATCGCCGGCGTCCCCGAGAGCATGTTCGCGATCGACCAGTGAGCTGACCGCCGCGGGCGGCGTCCCGTGCCCCTGTCCGGGCACGGGACGCCGGTGCCGGGTCAGACGACGGCCAGTGCGAACGCGGCGTGCCAGGTCTTCGGGCCGACGATCCCGTCGACCTGCAGCCCGTGCCGCTGCTGGAACTTGATGGCCACGGCCTTGGACTTCGGGCCGTAGATGCCGTCGACGTCGATGGCGAAGCCCAGGGCGAGCATCCGGGCCTGCCACATCCGCACATCGTCGCCCCTGAGTCTCGGCTGGCCCTCGTTGAACTTCAGCAGCCGGCCGGGGAACTCCCGCACGTTCGGCGCGGCGAGCTTGGCGTGCTCGATGAAGCCGCGCAGGATCGGGCTGTGGTCCTGGTCCGCGGTGTCACGGAACACGCTGATGTGGGTGTGGCTGATGTGGTTGTCACCCGTGTAGCGCTCGGTCGTGAAACCGCCGGGCTGCGACCAGTACTGCTTGTGCACCCCGTCGAGCGAGCCGATGATCTCGCGGATCTGCTCGAAGGCGCCGCTGCGGCACTCGTTGACCAGCCAGGCGAGCCACAACCGCGACGCGCTCCAGTCCATGCCCATGTCGTAGGCGCAGGCGAAGTTGGGGAACTTGCGCGCGCCCGCGACGTCGCGGGCCAGCCGGATGGAGTAGTCGGGCTTCCCGCCGATGCGGTCGGGTCCGAGGTGGTATCCCGACTTGTGGTTCGCGTCGCCGACGATGCCGAGGAACATCCGCGGTCCCAGTTGGGTGTTGGCGTAGTCCTTCAGCTGGGTCAGGCCCGGGGCGTTGACGCTCATCGCCTACACCCCCTTGCCGTCGGCGCCGGCGGTCAGCAGCGCCCGCAGGATGATCTCGGAGTCGGGGTCTTCCTCGCCCTGGAAGTCCTCGACGACGGGCTCGCTGTCACGGGGTGTGGTCTCGTCCGCGGCCTCCGCGGGAGGGTTGTTCAGTGGTCCGGTCATTGGTGTTCCACCTCTCCTTCTGCCGTTGAGATGCAGAGGCGGGACGTCTGATACGCGCTACGCGGACATCCATTGGGTGACCACGGCGCTGGCCTGCGGATCGTCGGCAGGCCGACAGCGCAGCCGGAACGGGCCGGAGCCCGGCACGGTGACGGCGAACCGGCCGATGTCGTCGGAGACACCGGCGACGCGCTGGTCCCCGGCCCACAGCTCATACTCGGCGCGCTGCGCCGGTTCGAGCCGCACGACGATGCGCCGCCCGGACGCCGTTCCGGCGATCCCGGACGACACCTCGACGTCGATGGTCAGCGGGCCGCCCTCGAAGGTCAGCAGCCGCGGCTGGCCCGGGCCGCGCGTCCCGGCCGCCGCGGTCGTGGCCAGGGAGTCGAACACCAGCTGGGCGAGCTCCGCGTCGACACGCCGCTCGAACGCCGCGATGGCCGCCACGGCAAGCCCGTCCGGCACCGGGTCGAGCAGGTCCAGCGCGACCTCCAGGTCGCGCTCAAGGTCGGTGCCGTCGTCGGGCATCGCTCGCTCCTTCACGGCCGGTTCCTTACGGGTGCGACGGCTCGACGAGCAGCCCGCGGAGCCGCTCGAGGCAGCGGGCCCGGTTCGGGCCGATGCTGCCGATCGGGATGCCCAGCATCTCGCCGATGTCCGAGTAGCTCTGCCGGGGCCCCACGACCAGCAGCCGCAGCAGCTGCTGGCAGCGCTCCGGCAGCTGCTGGAACGCTGCCCACACCCGCCGGATGTGCTGCTCGTCGGTGGCGGCCTGCTCGGCGTCGAGGACCGCCAGCTCCGGCGAGCCGTTGTCGGTGGCGCGGTCGAGCACCATCGCGTCGCTGGTGACGGTGAGGCGCCGGCCGGCCCGGATCAGCATCAGTGACTCGTTGCGGGCGGTCGTCGCCAGCCACGCGCCGACCCGCTCCGGTTGCTTGAGCCGGTCGATGTGCTCGGTGAGGCGCAGCCAGGTGATCTGGTACACCTCTTCGGCGTCGGCCTTGTCGAGCTGATGGGAACGGGCGACCGACCAGACGAGACGGCCGAAGCGCTGCACGAGTGCGGCCCAGGCGGTGCTGTCGCCCTCGGCGGCAGCACGCGCCAACGCACCGGTGTCGTCATCGTCCACAGCCGCCCGCCCCTGTCGTCGACCTGACGGACCGCCGGGGCCGGCCGTCACGCCGGCGGGCGGTCCTCCTCGCACAGTACCGGCAGGGGCAAGCCGTCAGCGTCATCTCGGATCGTGTGAACCCGGCTGCTGAGCAGATACTGTGCGGCCTGCCGGGACGTGCGCGGCCGGCCGTCCAGGTTCATGCAGCGTGCGATGCGACCGGCCACGATCGGGGTGGCGAACGAGGTGCCGCTCCAACGCGCGAAGCCGTCGAACTCCACCCGGTCGCCCTGGGCGCCGGCGGTCACGCAGGTGCAGTCGCGGTAGAGCGGGTGGTAGCCCACGTGGTACCGGCAGTCGCGCGTGTTGTTGTGCGCGTTGGTGTACGTGCCCCACGTGAACGTGTTGACCAGGCGCTCCCCCTCGGCGTACACGCTGACCCAGTCGCCGCAGTTGCTGAAGCAGGCGCGGCCCACGCCATCCTCGCGCAACGCGCCGACGGCGACGATCGCCCTCGACTCGGCGTAGCGCGGGGCCAGCGCGGCGGGCCAGAAGGGCTGCCTGGGCTCGCCGTCGTTGCCGGCCGCTGCGACCAGGACCGTCTCCGTGTGCTTCTCGAGCTGGCGGATGAACTCCTCCAGGCCGCGCAGCGGCTGGTCGTCCTCGGTGGGCGCACCGGCCGACAGGCTGATGATGTCCGGCCAGCGACCGGTCTCCCCGTCGCTGGACTGCCACACCGCGAGGGCCTCCAGCAGCCGCTCGCCCAGGTGGAACTCGCTGATGCTGCCCGCGTGCTGCAGTTCCTCCGACACGGTCAGGCGGACGCCCGGAGCGATGTTCTTCAGGACGCCGGCGATGAACGTGCCGTGCCCGTAGTACTGCGTCACGACGCCTTCCGGCACCGGGGACCGCAGTCCCCCTTTGACGTCGCTGATCGTGGGGTGCTTCTGATAGTCGGGCACCAGGCCGGTGTCCACGACCAGCACGTCGACACCGCGGCCGGCGTGCTCGTCCGGGTGTCGTGGCGGCGTCAGCAGCGGGGGCGGCGGCGGGTCCGGCGGATACGCCGACCGGCGGGGCGGACGCGGCGGCAGGGTCGGCTCGTCCGCCGGGCAGCTGTTGACCGGCGTGATCGTCACCATGTAGTTCGGGTGCGCCGCGGCGAGCCGGCGGACCGCCGACGGGACGTCCTCGGCGACCGGCAGCCGCACGAGTCCGTGCGCCCGCTGGGGCGCCTCGTCGCTGCGGACGGCGATCTGCTGCCGGACCGCCTCCTCGTCGTCCTCGCGGACCAGGACGTAGCGGTCCTCCGCCAGGTAGCGGGGCGTGAGCGACGGGTCGGTCCCGGTGCCCGGCGGGCCGACCGCGACGGTGAAGTGCTCGCGGATGCCGTCGACCTGTTCCCAGAACCTCTGCTGCGGATCGTGCAGTGGACGTACCATCACTGTCCTTCCTCGGACGGGAAACGCGACTCCATCGTTGCGATGGTTCAGATGTCCGTCTGATACATGTGCGGCGCTAATAGCCATAGCATCGGCAGATGGCCGGTGGCATCAGACACGCGTCGGATGTCGACGGCGGCCCGGCCAGGCTGCTGCCGATGGTCTTCGCCCGGCCCCGGGAGGCCCTCGCGGGGGCGCACCGCGTCCTGGCCGCCGATCCGTCGCCGCACGACGCCTCCATCGCCCAGCAGGTGATCGGGCTGGTCGAGCGCGACTTCGGCGACGCCTCGGCCGCGGTCGGCCGGCTGCAGACCGCCGTCCGGCTGGCCCGCCGGTCCGGGTCGGCGGCCCGGGAGGCCGACGCCCTGGCCGCGTTCGGCGTGGCGCTGCTGCACGCCGGGCGGACCCGCGCCGGGCTGGCCACCCTCGACCGGGCCGTGCGGCTGGCCGGCGGCGCGGACGCGGCGCGGGTGCGCTTCCGGCGGGCGCGGGCACTGTGGGTGCTGGGCCGGCACGCCGCCGCCCTCGACGACCTGCGCCTGGCACTGCCGGTGCTGCGCCGCACCGGCGACAGGATCTGGACGGCCCGCGCGCTGACGTTGCGGGCGCTGATCTGCCTGGCGCAGGGCTCCGTCGCCGGCGCCGAGGACGACCTGCGCGAGGCGGAGCGGCTCTTCGCCACCACCGACCAGGAGCACGACGTCGCCGTGGCCGTCCACAACCGCGGCCTGGTCGCGTTCCGCGCCGGTGACCTCCCGGCGGCCCTGACGCACCTGGACGACGCCGCCCGGCAGTACCGGCGGCTCGGCACGCCCGCACCCGACCTGAACATCGACCGCTGTGCCGTGCTGCTCACCGCCGGGCTGTCCCGGGATGCGCTCGACGTGGCCGACGCCGGGGTCCGCGACCTGGAGTCCCTGCGCGGGCAGGCGACCCGCAAGGCCGAGCTGCTCCTGGCCGCGGGCCGGGCGGCGCTGGCCGCCGGGGACCGGCCACCGCGGAGGCCCGCGCCGCGGCGGCTGGGCGGCTCTTCGCCGCGCAACACCGGGGCTGGTGGGCCGCGCACTGCCGGCTGGTGCTGCTGCAGAGCCGCCTGCGCGCAGGGGCGGTGTCGCCGCAGTTCATCCGGCAGGCGGCGGCGCTCGCGCGGCGGCTCGAGCTCGGCTCACCCGAGTCGGCGCAGGCGCACCTGCTCGCCGGGCGGGCTGCGGTCGCGCTCGGGCGGCACGCCGACGCCGACCGGCACCTCACCGTGGCCGCCCGGGCCCGCACGCACGGCCCGGCACTGACCCGGGCGACCGGCTGGCTCGCCGAGGCGCTGCGCTGGCAGGCCGCCGGTGACCCGGAGCGGACGCTGCGGGCGTGCGGGCGCGGGTTCGACGTCCTGCAGCGCCACCAGGTCACCCTGGGCGACTCCGAGCTGCGTGCCCAGTCCACCGCCCGCGGCACCGAGCTGGCCGCCGTGGCCCTGCACACCTGCCTGGGCACCGGACGGCCACGGCAGCTGCTGGTCTGGTGCGAGCGCTGGCGGGCGATCGCGCTCGCGGTCCCCCCGGCGCGACCCGGGCCGGACCGGGCGCTGCGCACCGAGCTCGTGCGGTACCGCGAAATCACCAGCCAGCTGGCGGAGGCCCGCACCGCGGGGCGGGCCGCGCCGCACCTGCAGCGCGCGCAGCACACCATGGAGGGGCGCATCCGCGCGCGGGCGATGCGGCTGCCCGGCGGCACGTCGGTCGGCGCCGCCCACCGCCCCCTGGCCGTGCCGGCGCTGTTCGACGCGCTGGGCCCGGGCCAGCTCGTCGAGCTGGTCGACGTCGACGGCCGGCTGCACGTGCTGCTGTGCGACGGCGGACGGGTCCGCCGCTACCCGGCCGGGCACACCGCCGAACTCGCCGCCGAGCTCGAGTTCACCCGCGCCGGCCTGCGGCGGCTCGCGTTCGGCACGGGCAACCGGCTGCTGGAGACCATGGCCGCCCTCGAGGTCAGCGGCCGCCGGCTGGAGGAGCTCCTGCTCGGCCCAGCGGCGGCGCGGCTGCGCGACGGCCCGGTCGTCGTCGTGCCGCCCGCCTGGCTGCAGTCGATGCCGTGGGCGCTGCTGCCGGCGCTGCGGCCGCTGGCGCTGAGCGTCGCCCCGTCAGCCCGGGCCTGGCTGCGGGCCCGGACCATGCCCGAACCCCCGCGGCGCGACGTGGTGCTGGTGTCGGGGCCGGGCCTCACCGCCGGCCCCGACGAGGTGAAGGCGCTCGCGAAGCTGTACGAGCAGCCGACGGTCCTGGACCGGGGCGCGGCCACCGCCGTGCGCGTGCTGGACGCGCTGGACGGCAGCTGGCTGGCGCACATCACCGCCCACGGCACGTTCCGGGCCGACAGCCCGCTGTTCTCGGCGCTGCACATGCACGACGGCCCGGTGACGGTCCACGACTTCGAGCGGCTGCAGACCGCGCCGTACCGGCTGGTGCTGTCCAGCTGCGACTCCGCGCGGCTGGCCCCGTCCGGCGCCGACGAGCTGATGGGCCTCGCCGCGGCGCTGCTGCCACTGGGCACCGTCGCGATGGTGGCGAGCGTGGTACCGGTGAACGACACCGCGACCGCAAGCCTCATGCAGACCCTCCACCGCGGGCTGCGCCGCGGCCTCACGATGGCCGAGGCGCTGCGCACGATGCGCGCCGAGGCGGCCGGCGACCCGCTCGCCAACGCGACCGCCTGCTCGTTCACCGCGATCGGCGCCGGCTGAACCGCCGCATGTATCAGGCGGGAGGCCGGCGCATCGGTCCTGCATGAGGACCGAAACGATCGATGTAGGCGTCCGCCACCGCGTCCTGTGGATCGGCACTGAAGCCTATCCGCTGCAGAACATCGCCCGCGTCTCGACCGCCGGCGTCGTGTTCCGCAAGGGCGCCGCAGTCGGCAGGTTCATCGGCATCACCGTGTTCTGGATCGTCCTGGGCGTCATCGCGCTCGTCGCGCTGTTCGTCGCGGACGTCCTGCAGACCGACGAGCAGACCGACACCGCGATCAAGGTGGTCGGCGGGATCGCCGGGCTGCTGATCCTGATCCAGTTCGTCCGCCTGCTGTCGGTGCTGAGCAGACGCAAGCTGTGGGCCCTGGTCATCGAGACCGCGGGCACGTCGCACCGGGCGGTGATCAGCCCCGACAGGAACCTGGTGAACACGCTGGTCCGCGAGATCGTCGCGGCCATCAACGACCCGACCGCGACCTTCTCCCACACCATCAACAACATCGTCACGGGCGACCAGTACAACCAGTACGCCCCGAACACCACCGGAAGGGTGGGCTGATGACCAGCTACGTCGGCGGCGACCAGTACAACCAGTACGGCGAGCACAGCGTCGGCCGCATCCAGAACTACGGCCCGGCCGACCCGGCGCGGGCGTACCAGGACCTGATCCAGGCCGTGCAGGCGCTCCGGGCGCAGGTGCCGCCGGCCGACCGGCTGCTCGTCGACGAGCAGCTGCGCGTCATCAACGCCGGCCCCGACCAGGACCCGGGCACGCTGCGCCGCGCGCTCGGCGCCGTCGCCGGCGTCGCCACGGTCGTCGGCCAGGTCGGCGTGCCGGTCGTCCAGGCGGTCCGCCAGGTGATGTCCGCGCTCGGCATGTGAGCACCCCGGCGCCGCAGTCACCTGCCGGTCAGGAGTGCGCGGAGCCACGGCAGCAGGTGCTCGCGGACCGCATCGTTGTCCAGGTCGGTGCCGTAGTCGGTGATGTTCACGGTGGCATCGGCCAGTCCGGTGGCCGACACCGTCGTGAGGAACCGCTCGTCGCTGAACCAGGGCGCCGCGGCCCAGGCGGTGCCGGGGCGGTATCCGGTCACCGAACCCAGGCGTCGCGCGGCCTGGTCCATGTCCCCGTCGAGGAAGCACAGGTACGAGCCGGCCACGAACTGCCAGAGGCCGGTCGGCGCGGCGACGGCGTCCGCCACCTCCATGGGCGACTGCCGGCGCAGGTCGGCGATCACCTCGTAGGGTTCCGGGGCGGCCGGCTCATCCGCGATCGCTCTGGCCACGTACGCCAAGGCCTCGGCGGGCGAGCCACCGCAGTGAGCCATGACGCGGGCGATCGACAGTGACGCGGACTTCGACACGGTCAGGCACGCAACCCGACACCGGCCCGCCGTTGCCCGGCGACGGCGGGGTCAGTCGGCGGCGGTCAGCAGCTGGGGG
Source organism: Dactylosporangium sp. NBC_01737 (assembly GCF_035963215.1). NCBI lineage: Bacteria > Bacillati > Actinomycetota > Actinomycetes > Micromonosporales > Micromonosporaceae > Dactylosporangium > Dactylosporangium sp. NBC_01737. The sequence goes on along the minus strand of NZ_CP109153.1, from coordinate 8,403,866 downwards.
ACGTCCAGGGCCAGCAGGCCTGCGGCGGACCCGCCGTACAGGACGCCGTCGTGGGCGGCCAGGCTGGTGAGCCGGAAGTCCAGTGGCAGGGCCAGGACCAGGTCGGCGGTGCGCGGGTGCCAGAGCCGCACCACCCCGTCGTCGCCGCTGCTGGCCAGCAGGGGGCCCGGTGAGGCCGGGAGGTCGACAGTCGTGAGTGCGCGGACGGGGCCCTCGTGGGCTGGGATCGGGTCGCCCAGCGGTGCGCCGGTGCCCGGCTCCCACAGCCGGATCGTGCCGTCGTCGCCGCCGCTGACGAAGCAGGCCGTGCCGTCCGGGCCGGGGTGCACGGTGAGTGCCCGCACGGGGCCGGCGTGTCCGGTCGCCCGTCCGGTCGGCAGGCCGGTGGCGGGGTTCCAGAATCGCACGATCGCGTCGTCGCCGGCGCTGGCACCGAACGAGCGTCCGGGTCCCGGCGACACCGCGGCGACCGCACGGACCGCCCCGCGGTGCCGCACCCTGGCCGCGAACGCCCGCCGCAACCGGCCGTCGGGCGTGACCCGCCACAGGTGGACCGAGCGGCCGCCGCCGACGACCAGCCGCAGCTCGCCGCCCGGCAGGGTCACGCTCGTCATCGCCGTGACCGGCGCCTTGGCCGAGATCCGGGCGACGAACATGCGGTTGATGTTCATCGCCCGGTCCGACGGCACGCGGGCGATGCGGCACAGCTGCCGGGCCGCGCTCAGCGGTGTGCCGCGGGCCGGATCCCAGAGGCGGATGGTGCGGCCGCTGCCGGTGGCCAGGGCGGCCCGGCCGTCGGGCAGCGGCACGGCGGTGACCGCCATCAAATCGGTGAACCACTTCGTCGCGCCGTGGCCCAGCGGGGGCGGCTGGGACTCCAGGGGCGCTGCGACCGCGACGCCCCTGGCGGCGTCCCACACGTGCGCGGTCTCCGCGCGGGAGCCGGTGGCCAGCAGCGTCGAGCCGGCCGCGGCGAGGACCGCGATCGAGGTGACCCCCAGGGCGTGCAGGTCGTAGCCGTCGACCGGGGCTGCGCCCGCTTCGGTGGTGTAGGAATCGCCGGTGTCGGCGTGCGGTTCCCAGAGCCGCACGGCGCCGTCCTCGGCGGCGGAGGCCAGCAGCACCCGCCCGCCGGCGAGGGGCACCGCCGCCAGCGCCTGCACGTCGCCGGTGTGGCCGACGAACGGGTCGGCGAGCCGCCGCGCGGTGCCGGAGCCGGAGCCGGGCTCCGGCAGTTCCCACATGGTGACCGTCGTGTCGGCCGTGGCGACCAGGAGGCTCCCGTCCGGCTGGGGCACGACCGCGAACCGGCGGGGCTTGGCGAACAGGTCGCCCATCGTGCACACCTGCTCGTCGCCACCCGCCGGGTCGAACAGGGTGATCCGCGGCTCGTAGTACGCGCTGAACGTGGCGAACACGACGCCGCCGCCCGGCAGCGGCACGGTGGCGACCGCATCCGGATGGGGCAGGGCGAGCAGTTCCGGCTCCGGCTCGGCGAGCCCCGGCCCGATGTCCCAGACCTGCAGGGTGCGGGAACCGATGAAGTCGGCCTTGCGAGGCCCGGCGCAGCAGGCCAGCTGGACGGTGCCGCCCGGGCGGGGCACCGCGGCGAGGGACCACACCGGCCGGCGCTTGCCGGGGTCCTCGGCCGTGACGGCGGGCTCGGCCAGTTCCTGGCCGTCGGCCGGGTCCCACAGCCGCACCGTCCCGTCGTCGCCGCCGCTGGCCAGCACCGCGACGTCCTCGGACAGCGCGGCGGCCGCCAACGCGAGGACCGGCCCGGCGTGACCGGTCAGCGGATGGCCCGCCGCCGCGCCCGTCACCGGATCCCACAACCGCACCGTGCCGTCGTCGCCGCCGCTGGCCAGCAGCGTCCGCCCGTCCGGCAGGGCGACCGCGGTCAGGGCGAGGACCGGCCCGGCGTGACCGGTCAGCGGGTCGCCCACCGCGGCGCCGGCCTCCGGATCCCACAGCCGCACCGTCGCGTCGTCGCCGCCGCTGGCCAGCAGCGTCCGCCCGCCGGGCAGGGCGACCGCGGTCAGGGCCCGCACGGCGCCGGCGTGACCGGTCAGCGCGACGTGCGGGGTGTGCCGGCGGACCCTCGCCCACCGCAGCGCTCCGTGCTGCGGCCCGGCCTCCGGGACCTGCACGATCACCCGCGCGGCGGGCCCGCGGATCGGGCGGTCGTAGCCGATGAACGTGCCGCCGTATGCGGTCCACTCCAACTCGATGTGGTCGTCGGTCTTGCCCACCCAGCCGACGGAGCCGAGCGCGCCGGGCCGGCGGGTGTACCAGTCGATCGCGGCGGCGGCGAGGTCGTACTTCAGGTCGTGGACGGCCGGGGCGCCGTCGAGCCGGGCGCCGGCCAGCTCACGGACGGGGGTCCGCAGGTGCGGCGGGAGGCCGGTCAGGACGTGCCGGGCGAAGACGACGGCGGCGACCTCGGTGGACAGCCGGGCCGGGCCGGCGGCACGCCCGGCCGCGGCGGCGACCGCCCCGGGGTCCAGGTGGTCCAGGACGTCCGAGCGGGCGAGGTCCTGCCACGCGGCCGCCGCGGCGGCGTGCTCGGCGAGGTGGAACGTCACGTACGGGTTCGGTGAGGGCAGGGTGCGCTGCGCCGCGGCGATGAGCGCGCGGGTGATCAGACGTTCCCGACCGCCACGGCGGTCGGCGGCGAGGAAGTGTTCCGCGAACGTGTAATGGGCCAGCCGGTAGACACTCTGGCCGTGTTCGGCGTCGAGCATCACGTACGGGGCGCCGGCGTCGAGCAGGTCGTCGACGTCGCGTTCCGTCACGGCGACGCCGTCGTTGAGCGCGGTCGCGGCGCTCACCAGGATCCGGTCGGCCCGCGGCAGCCCGCGGCCCCGTGCGTGGGCGAGCGCCTCCAGCAGCGGCCGGCTGCTCGGCCGCCGTTCGGTGAGCCGGGCGACGGCCGCGGCGTACAGGCCCTGCGGGTCGGCGGGGAGGCGGTTCACGCGTCGTCCCACCGCAGCAGCGCCGGGTTCTGGATTGCCTCGTGGACCGCCAGCCGCGCGTACAGGAACTCCTGTCCCTGCTGCTGCACGGCCGCGGCGAAGGCGTCGATCGCCGCGTCGTCGGCGGCGAGCAGGTCGGCGGCCCGGGCCGCGTGCAGGCGCAGCCGGACGTACTCGTGGATGGCCGCCGGATCGCGTTCGACGGTCAGGACGGCCGCGTCCTGGGCGCCGAGCGCCTCAAGGAGGTCGACCGCCGCCCGGCCGGGGGACGTTGCGGTGGCGCGGGTGCCGAGCACCACCCGGACCCCGTGCACGGCGGCGAGGCGCCGCAGCACGGCACCGGCGAGGGGGGCGGGGTCGTGTGCCTCGTCGAGCGCGTCGGCGAGGATCAGCAACGGCCTCCCCCTGGACGAGAGGGCGCTCAGCAGCCACTCCACGTCGCGGCTCACGGTGCCGCCCGCCGGGGGTTCGCCGAGCCCTGCCGCCGCCGCGACGCCGCGCACGGCCTGGCCCGTGTCCATGCCCGCGAGGTGGATCGCCGCGTCGAAGCGCAGGTCGTCGGGGAACTCACCGGCGGACAGCGGGGCGAGGCGGCCGGTGCGCACCAGGAGCTCCCGCAGCTGCCGGGAGGCGTGCACCAGCACGTGACCGAGCAGCGCCGACTTGCCGGAGCCGGGTGGGCCGGTGACGATCAGCAGCCCGGTGCGGCGCACGTGCAGCCAGGCCGCGATCGCCCGGCGTTCGGCGTCCCGGCCGACGAAGTACCAGGGCGGGTCGCCGTATTCGAGGTGGTCGGCGCCCTGCGCCTTGGGCAGGAAGTGGGCGCGCTCGTCCGGCGACAGCGTGGCCGCGACGTCGCGCAGCTCGGCGTACGTGCTCATCGACGCGGCCATCGACGTCTCCAGCAGGCGCGGTCGCAGCAGCCGGGTGAGCCGGTGCGGCTTGATGCGGTGCACGGTGCCGGTCAGCAGCCGGTCCTCCACCTGGTCGAGGAGGTCCACCAGGCCGATCGTGTCGTCGCCGTCGTGGTACGTGGCGAGCGCGGCGTCCAGCGCCTGGCGGAACTCGCCCAGGTTGCCGGCGCCGTCGTCCGCGCCGACCCCGATCACGACGAACCGGCGCGGTGGCTGTACCCCCCGCAGCAGCACCGACTGGAGCAGGTTGACGAAGCGCTCCGCTCCGCACGCCTCGATGACGACGATCGTCCAGGCGTCGTCGTCCCCGGCGCGACGCCGCCACTCCGCGGTGATGAACCCGGCCAGGTGCTCCGGCAGGACCCCGCCGGCCTCCATGACGACCGGCGTCTCATGGCTGGCGAGCCACGCGCCGTCGGGGTTGGCCTGGCCGTGCCCGACCCAGAACAGCACCGAGCTGCGGGGCCGCCCCGGCTGTGCCCAGGTCAGGAGCCGCCCGTCGACGACGGTGCGGGTGCGCGGCTGCCCGTCCGGGATCGCCCACCGCTGCGCCCGCCCGCCCAGGGCCGTGAACAGGTCCGCGACGTGCGCGGCCTCGGTGTCGGCGTCCAGGCTCGGATGCCACTGGTAGTCGCCGATCGGGACGCAGACGACGTCGAACCCGCCGCCGGCCGCGTCCGGGAGTTCCTCACTCATGCGCGAGCACCAGTTCGCTGACCGCCGACAGCCCGCCGGCCTTCACCTCGACCCGGTACAGGCCGGGCCGGCGGGGCGTGAAGTCGGCGGCCAGTCCGTCGCCGGAGCGGCGCAGCAGCGGCCGGGCGACCGGGCGGCCGTCGGCGGCGTCGGTCACCTGACAGGTGACGGCGGCCGGGTCGTCGCAGCCGCCGACCGTGACGGCGCAGGGTTCGCCGGGCGCGACGAGGTCCGGTACGTCCAGTCCCAGCTCGACGATTCCCGCCAGCCACGGCCCCTTCTCGATGTCGGTGACCACCGCGCAGGCGTGCGCGATGCCCTCCGCCCGCGCGGCCAGCGCGCCGTGCCGTTGCGGCAGGTGCAGCGGTTGCGTGCCGGGCAGGCCCGCCGCTTCCCGGTACACGGTGCCGTCGCCGCGCCGGTCGACCCGCCGGATGCCGCCGTCCGCGTCCGGCAGGCAGGTGTACGCACGGGCCTGCGCGGTCCCGTCGCGCAGGATCAGCGACTGGACGGTGTCCTGCTCGACGCCGACCAGCGGCCGGACCGTGCCGGCGGCGATCGTGGCGGCCGCCCGCAGCAGGCGCTCCCGGCGGTCGAACGACGCGGTCGCGAGGTCGCTGTCGCCGCCGAGCGCCGTCAGGTCCGGTGCGGTGAGGCGCCGCGCCGACGTGCCCTCGTCCACGCACCGGTAGGACGGCAGCAGGTCGTACAGGCCCGGCAGGGTGACCGCGAGGGCCCGCAGCCGTTGCCTCGGCAGCGGCAACGGCGCACCGCTGCCGCTGCTCAGCAGTTGCACCGCCTTCGCGGCGCCGTGGAACGGCGTGCCGAGCGTCACCAGCGCCCGCACGACCTGCGCCCCGCCGAGCACCGCGGTGAAGTAGCCGGCGACCAGCCCGCCCATGGAGTGCGCGACGAGGACCAGCCGGGCGTCGCGATGCCCGCGCGGATGGGCCCGCCAGTGCGCGAGGTGTCGCTCGGCGACGCCGGCGAGCAGGTGCGCGTTGTGTTCGATCGACAGCCGCCAGTCGTACGGGAAGTCCAGCACCGCCGCCGGGTCGCTCGTCACCCGCTGGACCTGCCTGCTCATCGCGGTGTACGGCTCGAATCCGCGCAGCACCGGCGCGAACGCGGGGAAGCTCAGCAGCCGCCGCGCCGTGATCCGCCCGGTGACGCCGTCGCGTTCCTCATCCGTGACGGCGAGCGTGGCCAGCGACCCGCCGGTGGTCCAGGCCCGCGCGTACCAGCCCGCGTCGGCGACGCCCCACAGCGTCCGCCCGGTCGCGGTCTCGACCAGCTCGCTGCCCATGACCCCGGGGATGACGATGACGGCGTCGCGGCCGACCGACGGATCCGCACCGACTCCCACGCGCACTCCCCATGTCGTCGTACCCGCCGCGAGTGTTATCGGCGACAGTACGGGGGTACGGCACGCACAGCCAGTGACCGTTCGCCCGTGTCCTGACGGCCGTCAGGACCGGGGCGCGGCGACGGACCGCAGGGCGATGTCGACGGAGGCCTGGAGGTCTTCGCGGCGCGCGCCGGCCGCGGCGTGCACGGCGTGTCCTTCGCTGAGCGCCATCACGAACCGGGCCAGCGTCCTGGCATCCATGCCGGGCGGGAGGTCTCCCTCCTGCGCCGCGCGGGACAGCCGCTCCTCGAGGACGGCCTCAGTGGCGGCGCGGCCGGCGGCCAGGATCTCCGCGATGCGGGCGTTCTCCGGCGAGCAGGCCAGGCCGCCCTGGACGGACAGGCAGCCCGGCGGGTGATCGCCGGCGGTGAGACCGTCGGCGCTGGAGCGCAGGAAGGCTTCGATCGCGGCGTACGCGGTGGGTTGTTCGAGCGCGGCGCGGGCCACGGCCACCTGCCGCTCGTGGTAGCGGGCGAAGACGCGCTCGAACAGCTGCTGCTTGCTGCCGAACGTGGCGTACAGGCTGGGCCGGTTGATGCCCATCGCGCCGGTGAGGACGGTCATCGACGCGCCCTCGTAGCCGTGCCGCCAGAAGACCTCGGCGGCCCGGTCGAGGACGGTCTCCTCGTCGAAGGCCCGCGGCCGTCCGATGGCAGGCGTCTCAGTCCGCATGCACCCATCGTACCGCTCGGTACAAATGGTGACCCAGCTCACCGATCGAACGGTACAAAACTTGGCTACGGTTGCCTGACAACCGAACGGTACAAAAGAAACGGCCGCCTACGGAGGGCAACGCATGACCGTCACACTGATCACCGGCGCGAACAAGGGCATCGGCTTCGAGACCGCCAAGCAGCTCACCGAGCTGGGCCACACCGTCTACATCGGCGCCCGCGACGTCGAGCGGGGCGAGAAGGCCGCAGCGGCGCTGGGGGCGCGGTTCGTGCAGCTCGACGTGACCGACGACGCGTCGGTCAGCGACGCACTGGCGGCCGTCGACGCGGCCGAGGGCCGGCTCGACGTCCTGGTGCACAACGCGGGCATCCTCGCCGACGGCGTCGTCGACGGACCGGCGGCGCTGCGGGCGTTCGACACCAATGCGGTGGGGATCGTCCGGGTCACGGAGGCGGCACTGCCCCTGCTGCGGAAGTCCTCGAACCCGACGGTGGTCACCGTTTCCAGCAGCATGGGATCGTTCTGGGCGGTGACCAACCCCGACCGGCCGGAGTTCGCGATGCCGCTCGCGCTGTACGCGGCGTCCAAGTCGGCGGCGACCATGCTCACCGTCCAGTACGCCAAGTCCCAGCCCGGCATCAAGTTCAACGCCCTCGAACCCGGCACCACCGCCACCGACATGACCGCCGCCTTCGGGGTCGGACGACCGGTGCAGGACAGCGCCAGGACCGTCGTGCGCCTGGCCACGCTCGGCGCGGACGGCCCGACCGGGACCTTCCAGGACGAGCTCGGGGAACTGCACTGGTAGATCGGACACGACCTGGTGACACCCGCCGAACCGGTCGACGACCGCCGCGAGTTCCTCGTCCGGACGCTGCACCTGAGCTGAAGCGTTCCGGGCCGACCCGCGCGCCGCGAAGCCGATCCAGGACATCTACAGCGAGTACGTCCTGGGCCTCAACGGCAGCAGGGTCGGCCAGTTCTATCCCCTGACCGGGCCATCCACCACCGGCGGCACCAAGGCCGCGACGGGCCCGGAGCTGACCGTCGACGACACCACCATCATCGGCACGGCCGGATGGGACTACGTGGATCAGCTCTGGGCGTACGCCAACGCGGCGGACTACCGGCGGACGCCGGCAACCATCCGGACGTAGCAGACGCCGGACACGGATCCCGATCCGGTAGCGGATACGGTCGCCACGGCGGCCGGATCCGCTGCCGGCCGCCCGCTCCCGCCCGGGGCGACGGCCGGGCGAAGCATTATCCTGCCGAACTATCGCCGCGTCGAAATCTCGGACACGGTTCGGTACCTCGAAAGGATCTGCACATGCCCCGCGTGGTGCCGGCCGTGATCCGCACACTCGACATCCTCGAACTCTTCCTGGACCGCCCCCGGTTGTCGGCCCGCGACATCACCGAGCAGCTCGGCCTGCCCCGCACCACCGTGCACGAGCTGCTCGTCACGCTCGTCGCCCGCTCGTACCTGATCTCCGTGCCCGGCCAGCCGGTCCAGTTCCGGCTCGGCATGCCGGTGTTCCAGCTCGGTGCCGCGTTCGCCGGTCAGCTGGACCTGGCGCGCGAGGCGCAGGAGGTGGCGCAGGACGTCGCCGCCGCCTGCAACGAGGCCGTCCACGTCGCCGTGCTCAACGGCACCGACGTGATCTACCTGGTGAAGGTCGACAGCACGCACCCGGTCCGGATGGTGTCCGCGGTCGGCCGGCGGCTGCCCGCGCACTGCACCGCCGTCGGCAAGATGCTGCTGTCGAGCCTCGACCCGGCCGAGCTCGACGCGCTCCTGCCGGACGGGGAACTGCCGGGCATGACGCCGGACAGCATCACCGACCCGGTGCGGTTGCGCGCCGAACTCGACGGCGTGCGCGCCGCGGGCGTGGCGGTCGACAACGGCGAGTCCGACAGCGCGGTCCGCTGCGTCGGGGCGCCGATCCGCGACCACACCGGCAGGACGATCGCCGCGATGAGCGTCTCCGCGCCGATCATCCGCTGGACGCCCGCGGCGCACCCGGAGTGGACCCGCCTGGTCCGCAAGGGTGCCGCCGCCCTGTCGGCCCGGCTGGGGTACCGGACACCGAGCTGACCGCCAGCTCGGCGCAACGCTTCCTCACCGACGGCCTCACCGCCGGTCCCGCTCAGCCCGCCCACTTCCAGACGGCATGGAAACCCTCGCTCTGCTCCATCCAGAAGTAGCCGTACGCCGCGGTGCTGCCCAGGTACGGGCCGATCTCGCGGAGCAGCACCTTCGTGCCGGCCGGGTCACGGCCGGCCAGGAAGTTGGCCAGTGCCAGCCAGTGCCGCAGCGTGACGCCCCGGCCGACCATGCGGGGCGTCCCGGCCGCGCACCACTTCATGGCGCAGTCGTTGACCTCCCGGTACACCTCCGGCCGGCGGAAGTACGCCATCTTCGCCGGCAGCGACTGCGACCTGCTCTCGAACCCGAACTCCCGCAACGCGTACTCGAAGTGCGCCAGCAACGGCAGCATCACCACCGACGACCCGGCCGGCGCCGCGGCCGCGGGTCCCCGGGCCGCGGCGAACATCTCCTCGTGCGAGCCGTACCACTTCTCGCACAGAAAGCTCACCGCCGTGAGGTGCGCCTCGAAGTTGAACGGGTCCCGCCGCACCGCCTCCCCCACCGCCTGCAGGAACTCGCCGCGCTGCCGGCGCCCGTCGGCGAACATCGTGTTCATCCGCGTCGCCCACGGGTACGGGTCCTCGGGGTTGAGCGCCACCGCCCGCCGGCTCGCCTCGGCCGCCAGCGCCGACAGCCGGTGAAACTCCCTGAACTGCTCCTGGCTCGTGTGGCGCGCGGACTTCGCGCCCCGCGCCTCGCCCGCCTGGTCGGCCAGGGCGTCGGCGCGCAGGATCGCGACCGCCGGGTCACCCGGCACGGCACTGTCCCACAGGTCCAGCCACAACGGTGACCACGCCGCCGCGGCCCCCAGCACCGACAGCCGCCGCCCCCGCAGCTCCCAGTCCCGCCCGGTGCGCCCGAGCAGGTCCCGCGCCGCCGTCCAGTCACCCTCGACCACCCGGTCCCGCGCCGCGCGCAGCTCCAGGTCGGCCTGCCCGAGGTCGGTGTCCAGCACGGGCGGCTGGCGGAAGAGTCCGAACATCCGCAGATCATAGGAGCGCCACCGCCCGCCCCGCCGCCCCGGCGACGCGACGTTCCCTGACCAGCCACGACGCGGCTTTACACGGCCGAGCACGGTTCCCTACGATGGCGGGAGGCCATGTCGGCAGGCGCTCCACCCTGGTGATCGGCTCGAGCGGAGGGGACCACGAATGCCGTCACCGGCGCCGTCTCGACCCCCGACACTCGACGAGGTCGCCGAGCGTGCGCGGGTGTCCCGCACCGTCGCCTCCCGGGTGATCAACAACGGCCCCAACGTGAGCCGCGCCAAGCGCGACGCGGTCGAGAAGGCGATCCGGGAGCTCGGGTTCACCCCTAATCGCAGCGCGCGGGCGCTGGCCACCCGTCAGACCGGTGTGGTGGTGCTGGCGGTCGCCGGCGACGGGCCCGAGGTCTTCGCGGACCCGTTCTTCGCACAGGTCATCGTCGGGGCGTCCGCCGCGCTGGAGAAGACCGACCTGCACCTCATGCTCAGCCTCGCCACGTCCGATCACGGCGAGCAGCGGCTGCGGACCTTCCTGCAGACCCGGGGAGCCGACGGGGTGATGCTGGTGACGACGCGCGGCGTCGGCCCGCTGATCGACATCGTCGCGCGATCGGGACTGCCGACGGTGTTCATCGGGCTGCCGGCGCACGGGACGCCACCGTTCTACATCGACGTCGACAACGCCGGCGGGTCACGGACGGCGACCGAGCACCTCATCGGCGCCGGCCGTCGCCGCATCGCCATGATCACCGGGCCGCTCGACACCGCCGTCGGCCGGGAACGCCATCGCGGCTATGTCGAGGCGTTGCGACTGGCCGGGCTCGAACCGTGCGCCACCGAGCCGGGCGACTTCATGGAGCCGAGCGGCGCCGCGGCCATGCGCGCGCTGCTCAGCGCGCAACCGGACCTCGACGCCGTGGTCGTCGCCAATGACAACATGGCGGCCGGGGCCTTGCGGGTGTTGCGCGACGCCGGCCGCACGGTGCCCGGCGACGTGGCCCTGGTGGGCTTCGACGATCTGCCCATCGCGACGCACACCGACCCGAAGCTCACCACCATCCACCAGCCGGTGCAGGCGTTGGGCCGCGAGGCCGCCCGCATGCTGGTCGAGCTGCTGGACGGCGCGCAACCGGCGTCGTCCGTCCTGCCGACGAAGATCGTCGTGCGGGAGTCGGCCTGACGGCACGCGGGCGTGGCGACCGGCTTGCTGCCGGCCGCCACGGTGGGCGCCGCTGAGGGACGTTCAGTACCTGATGTACCTGACCCGGTCGTAGGTGGCGGTCAGTTTGGTGCCGGGGTAGGTGAACGGTTGCAGCCAGCCGTCGACGCCGATGCCGGGCCAGAGGTTCATCATGACGCGTTGCGGGTGGGTCGGCAGCGGCCCGCGGGAGCCGGTCTCCTGGTGGACGAGCGCCCCGTCGACGAACCAGTTGATGGTGCCGCCGTTCCACCACTCGAAGGCGTAGGTGTGGTAGCCGGCCGAGGCGTCGAAGCCCAGGTTGATGACGGTCTCGTGGCCGCCGGCGCCACCGGTGAAGTAGTTGGTCTGCAGCTGCGTGGTGTTCTTGCCGAGGATCTCCACGTCGATCTCGTCCCAGGGCTGCCCGTCGCTGGGACCCGTGTAGGTGAAGAACGAGGTCACGGTGCCGGGGTTCTTGACGGCCTTCAGGCGTGCCTCGAAGCGGCCGTACGAGTACAGGGCGGTGGTGCGGTACTCGCCGGAGGCGTACGGCTTGCCGGCGCAGCCGCCCGGGCAGGACGCGGTGTCCAGGTTGATGCCCATGACGCCGCCACTGAACCAGACGTGGTCGGCGCGCCAGCTGGCGTTGAACATGCTGCCGTTGCTGTAGCCGTCGGCCTTGTACCAGCGACCGGTGTCGAATCCGTCGAAGTTGTCGACGAAGGCGGCGCCGGTGGCCGCCTCCGCGCGGTGAACGCCGGTTCCGATCAGGGCGGCCACCAGGCCCAGCGTGGCGAGGACCAACACTGCCGGGCCGCGCAATCGAGTGCTCTGCACTGACGTCTCCAGTTCTTTGCGGGTGTCGCCATGCGGGGATGCTGCGTCGCGCCGCGGATGGCGAGCGGGGATGTGGCGGATCCCTGACGCGGTCCGGCCGAACTGGAAGCGCTTCCAGTCCTGGCAATCCAGCCACGTCGATGACAGAGTGTCGGACCCACAGCGGGCCTTGTCAAGGCGTAACAGCCGTTGAACAGGGACTCTACGTGCCGGCACCCCTCCCACCCCCGCCGCTTCACGTGATCGATGAAGTCAACTCTTTACGTCGAAGGCGCGGGGTGGTTACCTTGGGCTGGAAGCGCTACCAGTCTGCCGCCGCAGTCTGGGGCGCCACAGAGCGCTCTCACCAATTGCTGAGGAGGCAACATGCGGATGCGAACGCTGCTGTGCGCGGTGGTGGCCGCTGTCGCACTGGTGGTGTCCGGTGCCGCCGTCGCGGACGCCGCACCGGCCGCGGCGGGAGCCGGCCGGGACGCGTCACCGACCAGGTACCTGGGCATGTTCCGGGAAGAGGACCCCACTGCCGTCGCCGCCAGCGTCAGAAGCCTGTACGGCGTCACCCCGGCCAGCGTGATGTGGTTCGACAGCTGGGCCAGCGGACGGGCCTTCCCGGTGGACGAGGCCAGAATGCTCTGGCGGCGCGGCATCATGCCGCACTACACCTGGGAACCCTGGGACACCGCCCTCGGCCCGGACGACCCCGCCCAGATCCACCTCCAGGACGTGATCGACGGCTCCTGGGACGCCTACATCACGGCACGCGCCCGGGAGTTCGCCGCCGTGCGGCTGCCGATCCTGGTCCGCTGGGGCCACGAGTTCAACGGCAACTGGTATCCGTGGGGCATCGCCAACAACAACGCCGACCCGTCCCTGTACGTGCGCGCCTACCGGCACGTCCACGACCTCGTCGTGGCCGCCGGGGCGAGGAACGTGCAATGGGTGTGGGCCTTCAACAACGGCTCGTCACCGGATGCCGCCTACAACGACCCGGCCCGCGCCTACCCCGGCGACGGGTACGTCGACTGGGTCGGCATCGACGGCTACAACTGGGGGTTCGGCCCGTCGTGGGATCCGGCCGGTGACCACTGGACGACCTTCACCGCCACCTTCGACGCCGCATACGCCAAGGCCCGTGCCGTCGCGCCGGGTAAGCCGGTGATGATCGGCGAGTTCGCGTCCACCGAGGACGGCGGCGACAAGGCGCAGTGGCTCAAGGACATGGACACGACGCTGCGTTCGGGCGCGTACCCCGACCTCAGACTGCTCACCTACTTCGACCTGACCAAGGAGGAGGCCTGGTCGCCGAACTCCTCACCGGCCGCGCTCGCCGCCTTCAGGTCCTGGGTCCACCGGCAATACATGAACGGGCGGGGCGGGGAACTGGCCCGCATCGCCGCACACCACGCCCGTTCGTGAACCCGCGGATCGGGGCCGCCGGGCGGCGGCCCCGATCCGCTCAGGTCAGCGCCCCTGTGGCCGATCGGTGGATACGGACCTGGAGAAGGGGAGACCGCCGTGAAGTACAGGCTCGTGACGCGCAGCGACTTCGACGGTCTGGTGTGCGCCACTCTGCTCAAACACCTCGACATGATCGACGAGATCGTCTTCGTGCATCCGAAGGACATGCAGGACGGCAAGGTCGAGATCACCGAGAACGACATCATCACGAACCTGCCCTACGTCCCCGGGGCGCACATGGTGTTCGACCACCACCACTCCGAGACGATACGCGTCGGCGAGCAGCCCAACCACATCATCGACGCGGCGGCCCCGTCGGCGGCCCGCGTCATCTACAACGAGTTCGGCGGCGCCGACTTCTTCACCGACGTGCCGCTGGACCTGATGGAGGCGGTCGACAAGGCCGACTCGGCGCAGTACACCGTGGAGGAGATCCTCGACCCGACCGGCTGGGCGCTGCTGAACTTCCTGATGGACAGCCGCACCGGACTGGGCCGTTTCCGCGACTTCACCATCTCCAACTTCGAGCTGATGATGAAGCTCATCCACGCCTGCCACCAGCTGGACAGCGTCGATGAGATCCTGGCGATGACGGACGTGCGCGAGCGCTCGGACCTGTTCCACGCGCACACCGAGCCGTTCATCGACCAGCTGCGGCGGGTGAGCACCGTCCACGACGACGTCGTCGTGGTGGACCTGCGCGACGAGGACATCATCTACGCGGGCAACCGGTTCATGGTGTACGCGCTCCACCCGGAGACGCGCGTCTCGACCCACGCCCTGTGGGGCCGCGACAGGCAGAACACGGTGTTCGCGGTCGGCAAGTCCATTGTGGACCGCACGTCGCCGGTCGACATCGGCTCGATCATGCTCAGGTACGGCGGCGGCGGTCACCTCGCGGCCGGCACCTGCCAGGTGGACAACGCCGACGCCGGGCGGGTGCTCGCCGAGCTCGTCCAGACGCTGGCCCAGCCCCGCGTCCCGGCCTGAGCGCCCGCCGGCGGCGATGTCGAACCGATCGCGGCCCGATCGACTGGGCCGGGATCAGGACGGCGGCGCGGCCGGCCCGGTCGAGGCGCGCACGATCAGGCGGGTCGGCAGGGACGTGCGCGAGCCGCCCGGTCGCTCGCGTTCGTTGAGCAGGTCGGCGAGCAGGTCGATGCCCGCCCGGCCGCTCTGCTCCTTCGGCTGGCTGACGGTCGTCAGCGCCGGGCTGACGAGGGCCGAGGCCGGGATGTCGTCGAAGCCGACGATGCTGACGTCGCCGGGCACCGAGACGCCGCGGGTGCCGAACCGGCTGACGAGGCCCAGCGCGATCATGTCGTTGTAGGCGATGACCGCGGTCACGGCGGCGGCCAGGACCAGGTCGGCGACGGCGACGCCGCCCTCGAAGTCGGGTGACACGTTGCCGGCCTCGACCACCTCGAGGTCGAGGCCGGCCGCGACGGCCCGCACGGCGCGGAGCCGCTCCCGGTTCACCCATGAGGTGCGGGGGCCGGCGACGTAGGCGACGCGCCGGTGGCCGAGCGCGGCGAGGTGGGTGAGCGCCTGGCGGATGCCGTCGGCGTTGTCGAAGATGATGGACGGCAGCTGGCCGACGCGGCGGTTGAGCAGGACCACCGGCAGGTCGCCGCACACGGAGCGAAGCTCATCGTCGCCGGCACGGGGTGCGCACAGCACGAAGCCGTCGACCTGTTTGCCCAGCGTGCGGATGAGGTCGATCTCGGTGGCGGGCTCCTCGTCGGAGTCGGCCAGCAGCACCGCGAGCCCGAACTCCCGGGACCGGCGCTGGGCGGCCTTGACGATGCCGGCGAACAGCGGGTTGGCGATGTCGGGCACCAGGAATCCGATGGTGCCGGTGCGTCCAGTGCTGAGGCCTCGGGCGATCCGGTTCGGCTCGTACCCGAGCTGCGCGACGGCCCGCTCGACCCGCGAGCGGGTCCCGGCGCGCACCTGGTCGGGCGCGGCGAGCGTGCGGGACACCGACGACTGGGACACCCCGGCCAGTCGCGCGACGTCCTTGATCGTCGCCGCCATCCGCAGCTCCTCACGTGCACTGGAAGCGGTTCCAGATCTTGTCAGTTCCCGACAGTACCACGAAGCCTGTCGATGTGAAACCGGTCTATTGCAAGGTATTGACAAAACTGATTGGGGCGGACCACTGTGGGAACCGTTTCCAGGGCGCTCCAACCGCCAACCCGCCCGGAGACCCAAATCGCCGCGCGCCCTGTTGCGCATCGCACACCGCCACCAGCGCAACGGATTCGCCCGCACCTGTCGAGGAGAGTCGATGCGATGAAGAGAAGAAACGTGCTCGGGATGGCCGCCGGGCTGTCGATCGGGGCCGTCGCCGCCGCGCCGTCCCGGGCCGTCGCGGCCGTCGGCGAACAGCTGGGCAACTACGCCTCACACGTGACCGACGCCCGCAGCATCACCGTCACCAGCACCACTGGCCAGCGCCTGCGGATCACCGCGTACGGCAACCAGATCGTCCGGGTCCGCGCGATCCGCGGCGGCGAGACGTTCTTCGCCGACACCCGCTACGAGATGGTCGTACCCGCCAACCACGCGGGCATGGGCGGCGGCCTCACAGTCACCAACGACAGCACCGCACTGACGATCGTCACCGGCGCCGCGGACGGCATCCGGATCGTGCTGCAGAAGAACCCGCTGCGGCTGGAGTTCTACCACCGCGGCACCGGTGCCCTGCTCGCGAAGGAGGACGCGACCCGCAGCATCACCTGGGGCGGCACCAACAACAGCGTCATCACCGAGGCCTTCGTCCCGCCGCCCGCCGACGAACACTTCGTCAAGGCGGGGCACGGGCTGTACGGACGCTCGCCGAGGGTCGACCGCACCGGTGACGTCGTGTCGCACAACTACGGCACCGTCCGCAGCGACCAGGCACCCGCGATCGTGCCGCTGTTCCTGTCCACCAAGGGCTACGGCGTCTTCTTCAACACGACCTTCGACACGACGTTCTCCTTCGCCAGCGGCACCGCCAGGGACTACGCGTTCTCCGCGGACGACCACGGCACCGCCGGCGTCCGGCCGCAGATGGACTACTTCCTCATCAACGGCCCGCAGTTCGCGAAGCTCCTCGACCGGTACACCCAGCTGACGGGCCGCCCGCGCCTGCCGCAGCTCGCCATCTTCGGCCTGCACATGTCCGACAAGAGCTTCCCCGACGTCAGCGACCAGAACTGGTGGCGGGCGAAGATCACGGCGCATCGCAACGCCGGGTTCCCGTTCGACCATCACGTCAACGACAACCGCTGGCGGTCCGGCACCGGCGCGTGGGGCGGGTCGTGGTTCGAGTTCAGCTCCGTGCGGTGGCCCGACCCGGCCGGCTACCAGGCGTGGGCCGCGGACAACGGCGTGACGATGACCCTGGATTACAACCGCAACAACTCCAACCTGATGGCCGGCTGGGTGGGCGGGCCGCCGCCCGGCTACAGCTTCAAGGCCGCCGACCTCACCGGTGTCGCGGACAGCGGCTCGGTGCCCGACTGGACCAACCCCGCCACCCGCGCCTGGGTGTGGAGCGTCTTCTGGTCCAAGGCCCTCAACCCGGCGCTGCACTATCCCGGCGACGGGCTGTGGCTCGACGAGACCGACGAACTGGGCCCCATCCCGTTCAACGCCGACAGCGCCGGCGGCAAGAAGTGGTCGGAGCTGCGCAACGCGTACTTCTTCTATCTGCACAAGGGCGTCGGCGAGGAGGGCTGGGACCCGCAGACGGCCGGGCACATCGGCGCCGCCAAGCGCCCGTGGACCTGGAGCCGCGGCGCGTCGGCCGGGCAGCAGCGCTACGGTCACTACTGGACCGGCGACATCGCCTCCACCTACGACGAGATGCGCCAGCAGATCAGGGGCATGCTGGTCGGCGGGCTGGGCGGCTTCCCGTATTCCAACATCGACGGCGGAGGCTTCCACGGCGGCGCGGGCGGCCTGATCCCCGAGCCGTTCTACCGCAACTGGGCGGCGGCCTGGTCGAGCCTGTCGCCGATCTGGCGGCCGCACAGCGGGGCCAGCACCACCTCCCAGGGCGCGGTCGCCTCCCGCTGGCCCCTCGACCAGAGCGCGGTCATCCAGACCGACTTCCGCAAGTACGGCGAGCTGCGGTACACGCTCCTGCCGTACATCTACAGCCTCGCCCACGAGGCCGCGGCCACCGGCATGCCGATGGCCCGGGCCATGGTCATCGACTATCAGAACCGACCGGCCGCCTACACCCACGACCTGCAGTACCTGTGGGGACCGTCGCTGCTCGTCGCGCCCGTGACCCAGGACGGCGGGGCGACCCAGAACGTCTGGCTGCCCGCCGGCGACACCTGGTACAACTTCTGGGCCGACATCAAGCACGTGGGCACCGACGCCGTCGACCTGCCCTACGTCACCTACACCGGCGAGATCATCCTGTTCGTGAAAGCGGGCGCGATCCTGCCCAGGTACCAGTACGCGCAGAGCACGGCCTACCTGAACAAGCGGCAGCTGGAGATGGAGGTCTACGCCGGCGCCGACGGCAGCTTCGACCTCGTGGAGGACGACGGCATCACCGAGTCCTACCGGGTCGCGGGCGCCAGGAGCATCACCGCACTGACCTGGAACGACGCCGCGACCAGAACCACCATCGCCCACCCGCAGGGCACCTACGCCGGCGCACCCGCCGCGCGCCGGTACATCGTCCGCGTCCACGGGCTCACCGCGCCCGTCGGCATGCGGGTCAACGGCGGCGGCACCCTGCCCGCCTACACCAGCGAGGCGACCGCCGTCACCAGCGGCGGCGGCACCGTCTGGGACGCCGCCAGGAAGGTCCTGTCGGTCGTCACCCCGTCCATCCCCACCGTCGCCGGCGGCGGCGTGGCCGCCACGGTCGAGCCGAGCGGATCGCCCTTCCCCGCCGCCACCGGCGGCACCGCCTACCAGGCGGAGCGGGCGGTGCTCAGCGGCGCCGTCATCGACACGCGCCACCCGGACTACACCGGCACGGGCTTCGTCGACTTCGCCGACACCGCGGCCAGCGGCGCCTACATCCAGTGGACCGTCAACGTCCCCGCCGCGGGCACCAGGACACTGACGTTCCGGTACGCCAACGGCGGCGGCGCCAACCGCCCCCTCGCCATCTCGGTCAACGGCGGCACCGTCAACGGCGCCCTGGCGTTCAACCCGACCGGCTCCTGGGACACCTGGAGCACCACCTCGTTCACCGCCTCCCTGCCCGCCGGCAGCCAGGTCGCGATCCGAGCGACCACCACCGGCTCCAACGGGGCGAACATCGACAGCCTCACCGTCACCTGACGGCGCTGCCACCACCGCGTCACCGCGCGGTGGTGGCAGCATGTGACGGTATGTGGGTGCCGTCCGACGATGAGATCCGTGCGTTGCACGAGCGGCACGCGCCGAGCCGGGAAGCGTTCGACCTGGTGTACACGCACTGCCGGATCGTGTGGCGGATCGCGGAGCAGCTCCTGGCCCGGCCCGGCGGTCCGGCCGTCGACGCCCGTCTGGTGCGGGCCGGGTGCCTGCTGCACGACATCGGCGTGTACCGGCTGTACGACGCGGCCGGCGCGCTCGACCACGCCGGCTACATCCGGCACGGCGTCCTCGGGCACGAGCTGCTGCGCGAGGCGGGGCTGCCGGAGGCGGTGTGCCGGTTCTGCTCCTGCCACACCGGGGTCGGGGTCACCCGCGAGGACGTGGTCCGCCAGGGGCTGCCGATCCCGCCGGGCGACTACGTCGCCGAGACCGAGGAGGAGCGGCTCGTCATGCACGCCGACAAGTTCCACAGCAAGAGCAGCCCGCCGAGGTTCGTGACCGCGGCCGAGTACACGCGGGCGGTGCGCCGGTTCGGCGAGGACAAGGCGGCGCTGTTCACGTCGATGGTGCGGCGGTACGGCGAGCCGGACCTCACGACGGGACGGCTGCAACGCGCAGGGTAGCGGAGGACGACGGTACCGGCAGCGGGAACGCCAGCATCGCCTCGTCGACGAGCGCGTGCAGCGCCGCGGCGTACGGATGCGCACCGCCGAGCGCGTGCAACGCCCCGTGCACCTCGGCACGTGGTGGGAGTAGAACCGCCCCAGGGTGCGGATCGCGGTCTCCCGCAGGACGACACCGCCGACGAGCAGCGCCGCCGACGCCCAGAACCAGGAGGGGCGCTCCCCCGGCACCTCGACGCGTCCTGCCGAGGAAAGGAGCCGTTGATGGTCACCGATTCGACAATGGTTCGCATCGACGCAGAGCAAGGGACCCGCTGCATGTCGGCTCTTCGAAGCTCAGCGGGTTGAGGTGTCGGCGGGCGCGTCGGGTGGTGGTGCATCGGGCCCGTGCCGTCACTCCCCGAGATCGATCTGCAGCCGTTGGGCGAGCTCGCGATGGGCGTGCGCGATCGCGTCGATGAACAGGGCCAGCGCCTCGTCCGCCCGGACCGGTTCGGCCAGCAGGATCTCGTAGAACTCCCGATCCGGATGCTGCGCCCAGACGACGCCGGGTCGGGCTTCGAGTGCGGCAACCATCAGGTCCTCGTCGACCACGTCCGGCCCGGTGTCGATGACCGGCTTGATTTCGTCGTCGATGCCCAGCGCCCAGGTCAACCCATCGCGGGTCGAGATCCCCATGTACTCCAGCAACTGCTCCTGCGTCAGCGCCAGCTCCGGGCTCCCGGGCTCAACGACGAGGTCGGCGAACCGCTGCGGCGTCCGGGCCAGCGCTGCAGCCACGACGGGCCGGCCGGTGAGGGTCGATGGGCGGTAGTCGTCCCAGCCTCCCCCCGAACTGCTCGGGGGAACGCCGGGCACGGAGTATCGGTAACGTCGCCACCATGCCACGTGCCCTACTGTCGGGCACCCGGGAACGCAAGAGCAAGCTTGTCAGCGGGCCTTGGCGGCGGCCGACCTGCTCACCGATGACCGGGTGACGCAGGCCGGAGTGCCGTTGCCGGCGGCCGGGCCGTATCCGACGCTCTGGAACGGCTCACACGGCACCTGAGGACCTGAGCGCCCGGTCCGGTTGTCCGGCGGTACGAACCGGCGCCGGCTGAGTTGTCGCAGCATACGAACATCGCCGAAAGGGGGCGTCCTAGGGTTTGCCGCATGTCGGAACTGGATGACATCCATCACTGGCTGCGCGAGCAATTGCCCGCGCTGCTCCTGGAGTACAAGGTGCCCGCCGCTGCGGTGGCGATCTCGGTCGGCGGTGACGTCATCGACGTCGCGGCCGGCGTACTGAGCCGGGCGACCGGGGTGGAGGCCACCGCCGACTCGGTGTTCCAGGTCGGCTCCATCACCAAGGTGTGGACGAGCACGCTGGTGATGCAGCTGGCCGACGAGGGCAGACTCGACCTCGACGCACCCGTGCGGCGCTACGTGCCGCAGTTCTGCGTCGCCGACGAGGACGCGTCCGCCGCGATCACGGTGCGGCAGCTCATGAGCCACACGGCCGGGTTCGAAGGCGACATCTTCACCGACACCGGCAAGGGCGACGACTGCGTCGAGAAGTACGTCGCGTCGATCGCCGGCACGTCGCAGCTGTTCGCGCCCGGCGCCATGTTCTCGTACAACAACGCCGGGTACTGCGTGCTCGGCCGGGTGGTGGAGGTGCTGCGCGGCAAGCCGTTCGACGCCTGCGTCCGGGAGCACCTGTTCACCCCGCTCGGGCTCACCCACGCCGCCAACGGCGCCGACGAGGCGATCCTGTTCCGGGCCGCGGTCGGGCACGTCCAGCCGGCGCCGGATGCCGACCCCGTGCCGGCGCCGGTCTGGGCACTCGCCCGGTCCAACGCGCCGGCCGGCTCGATGCTCACGATGCGGGCACGTGACCTGCTCGCGTTCGGCCAGATGCACCTCGACGGCGGGAAGGCCGCCGACGGCACACGGGTGCTGAGCGCGGACAGCGCCGCGGCGATGCAACGGCCCCAGGTGACCCTGCCCGCGCTCGGCCTGATGGGCGACGCATGGGGGCTCGGCTGGGAGCTGTTCGACTGGCCCGGCGGCCCGGTCATCGGGCACGACGGCAACACGATCGGCCAGGCCGCGATGCTGCGGCTGGTGCCGGGACGCAACGTCGCGGTCGCGCTGCTCACCAACGGCGGCAACCCGTTCGGCCTGTACACGTCGATCTTCCCCCGGCTACTGCGGGACCTGGCCGGCGTGCAGCTGCCGGCGCTGCCCGTGCCACCAGCCGAGCCGGAGACCGTCGACGTCGAGCGGTACCTCGGCACGTACGCGTGCGACGTGGCCGAACAGGTCGTGGAGCGCGACGGCGACGGCCGGCTCTGGGTCGAGCAGCGGCCCAAGGGGCTCATGGCCGAGCTCGGCGGCCAGGTCGAGCGCACCGAACTGGTCCGCCTGTCCGACGACCGGTTCGTCCCGCTCAAGGCAACGCACGGCGTCCACCTGCCGCACGTCTTCCTCGGCGACGACGGGACCGGCCACGCCCTCTACATCCACAGCGGCCGCGCGATCCGCCGCGTCCCGCCAACTGCGTAGCGGAGGCATCCATGAGATCTGTCAGGACCACTGCAACGGTCGGTGGTCTCGCGCTGCTCCTCGGCGCCTGCGGTGGCAATGCGGCGACCGGCGAGCAGACGTTCGCCGACGGCAAGACGTTCACGATGGTGCTCGGCGCGGACCCGGGCACGCTCGACCCCCACCTCACCACGCTGTCGGTCGCGTACCTGGTCGACCGGTTCATGTACGACTCGCTGATCAACGTCGACCCGAACGGCAACGAGATGGCCGGGCTGGCGCAGACCTGGCAGGGCACCACGACGTCCGCGACGTACACCCTCCGCAAGGACGTCAAGTGCGCCGACGGCAGCCCGCTCACCGCGAGCGTGGTCGCCGACAACATCAACTTCGTCGGCGACCCGAAGAACGCCTCGTCGAGGATCGGGGTGTTCGTGCCGCCGGGCGCGACCGCGAAGGGCGACGACGCGGCCGGCACCGTCACGGTAACCTCCGCGGCGCCGGCGTCGTTCCTCGCGCGCACCGTCGGCGGGCTGCCGATCGTGTGCGGCAAGGGCATGAAGGACCGCAACCTGCTCAAGCAGGGCGGCGACGGCACCGGCATGTTCACGCTGACCGAGGCGGTCGCCAACGACCACTACACGTTCACCCGCCGCAAGGACTACGCCTGGGGCCCCGGCGACTTCAAGGCCGACCAGCGCGGCCTGCCCGACACGGTGACCCTGAAGGTCGTCACGAACGAGTCGACGGCGGCCAACCTGCTGATGTCCAAGCAGGTGAACGTCGCACAGGTGATCGGGCCCGACCGGCAGCGGCTGCAGGCGGCCGGCCTCACCCAGCGGCAGGTCGAGGCGGCGCTCGGCGAGCTGTGGTTCAACCACAAGGCCGGGCTGCCCGGCGCCGACGAGAGCGTCCGCAAGGCGCTGACCCAGGCGCTCGACCTCGCCGAGCTGGGCAAGGTCGTCAGCAGCGGCAGCGGCAAGGCACCCAGCGGGCTCGTCGCGCCCAGCCTCGGGCCGTGCAAGCAGAACACCGTCGAGGGCAACCTGCCCGCGCACAACCTGGACGCGGCGAAGGCCGCTCTCGAGGCCGCGGGCTGGACGGCCGGCACCGGCGGGGTCCGCGCGAAGGGCGGCCAGAAGCTGGCCATCACCATCGCGTACCCGACCAGCCTGGGCGCCGGTGTGCAGGCCGGCGCCGAGCTGACGCAGCAGGTCTGGAAGAGCGCCGGCGCGGAGGTCACCATGAAGTCCGTGACCGACGCCGAGGTCGGCACCGCCATCGTCGGCGGGCAGCTCGCCTGGGACGTGGCGTTCCTGCCGCTCAACATCACCCTGCCCAGCCAGCTCGTGCCGTACCTGTCGGGGCCGTCCGCGCCGGACGGCGTCAACTTCTCCGGCATCGACAACGCCGCGTACACCAAGGCGGTCACGGACGCCTCGGCGATCGCCGGCACCGCCGGGTGCGAGCAGTGGGCGGCTGCGGAGAAGGCGCTCTTCCAGCACGTCGACATGGTGCCGTTCGTCAACTCGACGGTGCCGACGTTCGGCCAGGGCGTCCAGTTCGAGCTCGCGGAGGGCACGCTCGTCCCGCAGTCCATCCGGATGCTGGTGTAAGGGGGTGACCGGCGTGCGGGCACTGGCGGACAACGCGTGGGTACGGTTCACCGCGCGCCGGTTACGTCGTCTGCTGTTCTCGGTCTGGGTGCTGCTGACGGCCGCGTTCGCAATGATCCACCTGATCCCCGGCGACCCGGTGCGGGCGGCGCTCGGCGTCACCGCGTCGCCCGAGCTGGTCGCGGCGCGCCGGGAGCAGCTCGGGCTGGACGACCCGCTGTGGCGGCAGTACCTGGACTACCTGGCCGACCTGTTCACCGGGAGGTTCGGCATCTCGACCGCCTCGGGGCTGCCGGTCTCGCAGGTCATCGCGGACCGGTACCCGGCGACGCTGGAGCTGGCGGTGTACGCGTTCATCGTCGCCGTCGCGCTCTCGGTGCCGATCGGCCTGACCATGGCCGTGCTGACCCGGGCCGGCCGCCGGCGGCAGTTGGAGCTCGGCTTCACCTCGGCCAGCGTGCTCTTCGGCGCGGTGCCGGAGTTCCTGATCGGCGCCGGCCTGGTCTACGTGTTCGGGGTGCGCCTCGGCCTGGTGCCGATCGCCGGCCGGGGCGGCCCCGGCTCCTACGTGCTGCCGGTCCTCGCCCTGGCCATCGGCCCGGCCGCGGTGCTCGCCCGGATCATGCGGGTGGAGACCCTGGCGGTGCTGGACACCGACTACATCCGCACCGCCCGCGCCAAGCGGCTGCCGGACCGGCGGCTCTACCTGCGCCACGCGCTGCCCAACTCGCTGACCGCCACGCTCACGCTCGCCGGGCTGCTGCTCGGCGGTCTGGTCGCGGCGACCGTCCTGGTGGAGAACGTGTTCGCCTGGCCGGGGCTGGGCAGCACCATCGTCCAGTCGATCCTGTCGAAGGACTACCCGGTGGTGCAGGCCATCGTGCTCATCTACGGCCTGGGCGTGCTGCTGGTCAACCTCGTCGTCGACGTGGGCCTGGCCCTGCTCGACCCGCGCTCAACGATCCGGGAGGGCTGAGACGTGCCGAACCGGCTGCGGACCCCGCTCGGCATCAGCGCCGTCGCGCTCCTTGCCGTGCTGCTGGTCACCGCCGTCCTGGCGCCCGTGCTGTGGGGTGACCGGGCCGGCGCCGTGGACACCGCGAACATCCTGCAGGGCCCGTCGGAGCGGCACTGGGCCGGGACCGACGGACTGGGCCGGGACATCTTCTTCCGGGTCCTCGTCGCCACCCGCCTGTCGGTGATCCTGGCGTTGCTGGCGACCGGCCTCGGCGTCGTCACGGGGCTGCTCCTCGGCGCCGCGCCGCAGCTGATCGGCGCGCGCCTGGGCCGGCTCGTCACCGCCGGGGTGAACATCGCCGTCGCGTTCCCCGGGCTGCTGCTCGCGCTCAGCTTCGCGGTGATCTTCGGGGTGGGCGCCAAGGGCGCGGTCCTGGCGATCGGTTTCGCCGTCGCACCCGCATTCGCCCGGCTGACCAGTACCCTGGTCGCCTCCGTCGCGGAACGGGACTACGTCGCCGCCTCCCGGATCGCCGGGGCCGGCCGGTTCCGGGTCCTGGTCCGGCACATCCTGCCGAACATCGGCGAGCCCCTCGTCGTCAACGCGACCGTCGCGGCCGGCGGCTCCCTGCTCGCCTTCGCCGGCCTGTCATACCTCGGCCTCGGCGTGCAGGCGCCCGACTACGACTGGGGCCGGCTGCTCGGCGAGGGCCTCAACAGCCTCTACGTGCATCCCCTCGCCGCCCTCGTGCCGGGCGTCGCGGTCGTCCTGGCGGGACTGGCGTTCAACCTCACCGGCGAGGCGATCGCCCGGCAGATCGGGCAGAGCACCCCGCTGTTCACCGCCGTGCGCCGCCGAGCACCCCTGCCGGAGCCCACACCGTCGTCCACTGTGGACAAAGACACGGTGCTGGCCGTTGAAGGGCTCCGGGTCACGTTCGGCGCGCTGACACCGGTGCGCGGGCTGAGCTTCACGATGCGCCGCGGCGAGGCGGTCGGCGTGGTCGGCGAGTCCGGCTCCGGCAAGAGCCTGACCGCCCTCGCGATCGCCCAGCTGATCGAGGCGCCCGGCGAGGTGCACGCCGACCGGCTCGAGTTCGCCGGCGAGGACCTGCGGCACGGACCGGACCGCGCCCAGCGGCGCCTGCTGGGCACCTCCTTCGCGATGGTGTTCCAGGACCCGATGTCGTCGTTCAACCCGACCCAGCGGGTCGGCCGGCAGCTCGCCGAGCCCGCCGTGCAGCACCAGGGCCTGCGCCGCCGCGAGGCGTTCGCGCGGGCGGTGGACCGGCTGCGCGCCGTCCGGCTGCCCGCCGCCGAACGGCGGTCGCACCAGTTCCCGCACGAGTTCTCCGGTGGCATGCGGCAGCGGGCGATGATCGGCATGGGCCTGATGGGCACGCCGGCACTGATCGTCGCCGACGAGCCGACCACCGCGCTGGACGTGACCGTGCAGCGGCAGGTGCTGGCGCTGCTGCAGGACATCCGCGCCGCCGACGCCATCGCGCTGCTGCTGATCAGCCACGACATCACCGTCGTCGGGCAGGTCTGCGAGCGGGTGCTGGTCATGTACGCCGGACGCATCGTCGAGGACGTGGCGGCCGAGGGGCTGCCCGACGGGGCGCGGCACCCGTACACCCGGGCGTTGCTGGCCGCGGTGCCGCACCTGGGCACCGACCGCGACCTGCCGCTCACCGTCATCCCGGGCCGGCCGGTCGAGCCCGGCGAGGTGCCGGCCGGATGCGCGTTCGCGCCGCGCTGCGCGTACGCCGACGACCTCTGCCGCCAGGAGGACCCGCCCCTGGAAGCGAACGCCGCCGGCGGACGGGTCGCCTGCTGGCACGCCGACCTTGAACCCGCGAGGGTGGGTGAGCGCCATGAATGAGCTGAGCTTCCGCGACGTCTCGGTCCGCTTCGGCGGCCGGAGGCGCGGCATCACCGCCGTCGACCGGGTCGACCTCACCGTCCCCGCCGGCAGCGTCGTGGGTCTGGTCGGCGAGTCCGGCTCCGGCAAGTCGACCCTGGCCCGCGCCGCGGTCGGGCTGGCCCCGCTCGCCGGCGGGGACATCCTGCTCGACGGGCGGGCGCTGCCGCGCACACCCGGCACCGCCGACGGGCGCCGCGTGCAGATGGTGTTCCAGGACCCGTACTCCTCGCTCGACCCGCGAATGAGCATCGGCGCCTCGATCGCCGAGGCGATCCCGCGCGGCGCGAACCCGGCGGCCCGCCGGGCCGAGGTGCTCCGGCTGCTCGAACTCGTCGAGCTTGCGCCGGAACGGGCCGGCCAGTACCCGGTCCAGCTGTCCGGCGGGCAGCGGCAGCGGGTCGCGCTCGCCCGCGCCCTCGCCGCCCGCCCCGACGTGATCATCGCCGACGAGATCACCTCGGCGCTGGACGTGTCGATCCAGGGCACCGTGCTCAACCTGGTGCGGGACCTGCAGCGGCGGCTGGGCCTGTCGATGCTGTTCATCTCGCACAACCTGGCGGTCGTCCGGTACGTCAGCGACGTCCTCGCCGTCATGTACCTGGGCCGGATCGTCGAGTGCGGCCCGGTCGACGACGTCCTCGCCGACCCGCAGCATCCCTACACCCGGCAGCTGCTGGCCTCGGCGCCGCAGCCCGGCGCCACCCGTCAGGCGATCACCGGCAAGGAGGCCGTGCTGGACGCCGCGGAGCCCGCGGACCCGCACCACCCGCCGACCGGCTGCCACTTCCACCCCCGCTGCCCGGTCGGCCCGCTCGTCCTGAACCGGGACGTCTGCCGTGACACCGCACCGGACGGCGCCGCACACCGGCACCGGGCCGCCTGCCACTTCGCCGCACCCGCCCCGAATCCCAACAGGCTTCCCATGAGGAGTACGCCGTGACCAGACGCCAGCGCATCGACGACCTGCTCACCCTCGCGACGCCGGAGCAGCCGGCGATCGCGCCGGACGGCACCCGCGTCGTCTACGTGCTCCGTACCGTGGACGCCGACGCCGACCGCACCCTGCACAACCTCTGGTGGGTCGGCACCCGCTCCGGCGAGCCGGAGCAGCTGACCCGGGGCGGTGCCGACTCGGCGCCGTCGTGGTCGCCGGACGGCACGCGGATCGCGTTCCTGCGCGCCGGTGACGGCGGGGCGCAGCTCTGGCTGCTGCCGGCCGGCGGCGGGAGCCCGAGCAGCTCACCACGCTGCCGCTGGGCGCCGGGCGGCCGGTGTGGAGCCCGGACGGCACCGCCGTCGCGTTCGCCGCGCCGGTCGACCTGCACGCCGCCGACGGCGAGGACGACGCGGCGCGCACGAAGCGCGGCGCGGCGCCGATCGTCGCGGACCGGCTGGACTACTTCGCCGACGGCGCCGGCTACCTGCGCACCATCCGCAGCCACGTGCACGTCGTGGACCCGGCCACCAAGGTCTGCCGCCGGTTCACCGACGGGGACTGGCACGCGGGCGAGCCGGCGTGGTCGCCGGACGGGACACAACTGGCGTACACGGCGGCCACCGCACCGGACGCGGACCGCACCATGCACACCCCGGTCTACGTGCGCTCCGCCACCGACCCGGCCGCGCCGCCCCGGCTCGCCGGTCTCGCCGACGGCACCGCCGGCCCGGTCGTCTGGACCGCCGGCGGCGACGCGCTGCTGGTCGTCGGGTTCCCCGGGCGGCCGACCGGGCACGCGCACCTGCTGCGCGTGCCGCTGGACGGCGGCCCTGTCTCCAGCCTGTCCGCCGCGCTGGACCGCAACGTGATGCCGGGCGGGCCGGGCTACCCGGGCGCCCTGCCGGTGACCGTCGACAATGGACGGTCGGTGCTGTTCTGCGTCCGCGACCGCGGCGACACCCACCTCTACACCGTCCCGGTCGACGGCGGTGCCCCGCGGCCGGTGCTGACCGGCGCCGGGCGGTCCGTCGCCGGGATGTCCGTCGCCGGGGACACCGCGGTCGTGCTGCTGCTCACCCCGGACTCGCTGGGCGAGGTCGTCACGGTCGAGCTGTCCACCGGCGACACCGCCGCACGGACCGCGCACGGCGGCGGGTTCGACCTGTACCCGCGCGAGGAGCGCGAGTTCACCGTGTCCGACGGCACCGTGGTGCACGGCTGGCTGATCCGCGACCCGGCGGCGGCCGGGCCCGGCCCGCTGCTGCTGGACGTGCACGGCGGGCCGCACAACGCGTGGAACGCCGCCGCCGACGACATCCATCTCTACCACCAGGAACTCGTCGCGCGGGGCTGGACGGTGCTGCTGCTCAACCCGCGCGGCAGCGACGGCTACGGCGAGGCGTTCTACACCGCCGCGCTCGGCGCGTGGGGCGTCGCCGACGCCAAGGACCTCCTGGAGCCGCTCGACGCGCTGGTCGCCGAAGGGCTGGCCGACCCGGACCGGCTCGCCGTGGCCGGTTACAGCTACGGCGGCTACATGACCTGCTACCTGACCGGGATCGACCACCGGTTCGCCGCAGCGGTCGCCGGCGGCGTGGTCAGCGACCTGACCAGCGAGGCGGGCACCGCCGACGCCGGGCACTTCCTCGGCACGTTCGAGTTCGGCGACCGGCCCGACGGCGAGGACTACGCGGCGATGTCGCCGATCACCCGGGTCGGCCAGGTCCGCACGCCCACCCTGATCCTGCACGGCGCCGCCGATGTGCGGTGCCCGGTCGGGCAGGCGCAGCAGTGGCACACCGCGCTGCGCGAGCGGGACGTGCCGACCCGGCTGGTGCTCTACCCGGACGCCTCACACCTGTTCATCCTGCAGGGCAGGCCGTCGCACCGGATCGACTTCAACCGCCGCGTCGTGGACTGGGTCGAGCAGTACGCCGCCGGCCGCGGCGGACCGCGGCGCGCGGCGCTGGACGCGGCGCACTGGCAGCGCCGGTTGACCGCGCTCGCCGAGCGGCACAAGGTGCCGGGCGCGACGCTCGGCATCCTGCGGCTGCGCCCGGGCGGCGACGACGAACTGGTCGAGGCCGCGCACGGCGTGCTCAACACGGACACCGGCGTCGCCACCACCACCGACTCGGTGTTCCAGATCGGCTCGATCTCGAAGGTGTGGACCGCGACCGTGGTCCTGCAACTGGTCGACGAGGGCCTGCTCGACCTGGACGCGCCGGTCATCGACGTGCTGCCCGAGTTCCGCCTCGCCGACCCGGAGGTCACCAAGCAGGTCACCATGCGCCACCTGCTCACCCACACCAGCGGCATCGACGGCGACGTGTTCACCGACACCGGTCGCGGCGACGACTGCCTCGAGCGGTACGTGGCGCTGCTCGCCGAGCAGACCCAGAACCACCCGCTCGGCGTCACCTGGTCCTACTGCAACGCCGGCTTCTCCCTCGCCGGCCGGGTCATCGAGAAGCTGACCGGTGGCACCTGGGACGCCGCGCTGCGGGCCCGGCTGTTCGGCCCGCTCGGGCTGCGCCGCACCGGCACGCTGCCGGAGGAGGCGCTCGCCCACCGCGCCGCGATCGGCCACGTCGGCGAGGACCCCGACGAGCTCAAGGTTGCGCCGGCGTGGGGGCTGCCGCGGTCGCTCGGGCCGGCCGGCCTGATCAACGCCACCGCCGCCGACGTGCTCGCGTTCGCCCGCCTGCACCTCAGCGGCGGTCTCGCCGCGGACGGCAGCCGGGTGCTGAGCGAGGCGAGCGCCGCCGCCATGGCCGCGCAGCACGCCGAGCTGCCCGACCGGTACTCCCTCGGCGACTCCTGGGGGCTGGGCTGGATCCGGTTCGGCTGGGACGGGCACCGGCTCATCGGGCACGACGGCAACACCATCGGCCAGTCGGCGTTCCTGCGCCTGCTGCCCGAGCAGGGCCTCGCCGTCACCCTGCTCACCAACGGCGGCCACGGCCGCGACCTCTACGACGAGCTGTACCGGGAGATCTTCGCCGAGGCGGCCGGCCTCGCGATGCCCCACCCGATCGCGCCGCCCGCCGAACCGGTCCAGGTCGCCTTCCAGCGGTACCTGGGCACGTACGAGCGCGCCAGCGTGCGCATCGACGTGCTGGACCGCGACGGCGGCCCGCTCATGCGGACCACCATCACCGGGCCGATCGCCGAGCTGATCCCGGACCCGGTGACCGAGTATCCGATGGTGCCGGTCGAGGAGCACCTGTTCCTGGTCAAGGAGCCGTCGGCGCAGAACTGGGCGCCGGTGACGTTCTACACGCTGCCGACCGGCGAGCCGTACCTGCACTTCGGGGTGCGGGCGACACCGAAGGTCCACGATGGACGGTAGGTCGCTGGTGCGGGACATGCGGGCGGCGCTGCCCTCGCTGCTCGCCGAGATCGAGACCCTGGTGCGGGCCGAGTCGCCGTCCGCCGACCTCGCCGCCGTCGCGCGCAGCGCCGACGTGGTGGCGGGCATCGGCGCCCGGCGCCTCGGCGCCGCCCCGGACCGCATCGTCCTGGCCGGACACACCCACCTGCGCTGGCGGCTCGGCGACGGGCCGGACCGGGTCCTGCTGCTCGGCCACCACGACACGGTGTGGCCGGTCGGCACGCTCGCCACGCACCCGTGGACCACGGCCGGTGGGCGGCTGCGCGGCCCGGGCTGCTTCGACATGAAGGCCGGGGTGGTGATGGCGCTGCACGCGGCCGCCGCCGCGGCCGGGCAGGGCGCCGCGGTGACCGTGCTCATCACCGGCGACGAGGAGATCGGCTCGCCGAGCTCCCGGTCGCTCATCGAGCAGGAGGCGGCCGGCGCCCGCGCCGCCCTGGTCCTGGAGCCGTCGGCGGGCGACGGGGCGCTCAAGACCGCCCGCAAGGGCGCCGGGTTCTACCGGGTACGGGTCACCGGCCGGGCCGCCCACGCCGGACTGGAGCCGCAGCGCGGCGTCAACGCCGCCGTGGAACTGGCCCACCAGGTCCTCGCGGTGCACCAGCTCGGCGACCCGGACCTCGGCACCACGGTCACGCCGACCGCCGTGTCCGCCGGCACCACCACCAACACCGTGCCGGCGGCCGCGGAGTTCGCCGTGGACGTCCGCGTCCGCGACGAGGCCGAGCAGGACCGGGTCGCCGCCGCCCTCGCCGGGCTGCGGCCGGTGCTCGACGGCGCCCGGCTCGTCGTCGAGGGCGGCGGCAACCGCCCGCCGCTGACCACCGCCGCGTCCTCCGGGCTGTACGCGCGGGCCGCCGCGCTCGCCGACCGGCTCGGGCTGCCACCGCTGAGCGGGGCGGCCGTGGGCGGGGCGTCCGACGGCAACTTCACCGCCGGCGTGGGCACCCCGACCCTCGACGGGCTCGGCGCGGTCGGCGGCGGCGCGCACGCCGATGACGAGCACGTGCTGATCGACGCGCTGCCCGACCGGGCCGCCCTCGTCACGGCGCTGGTCCTGGACGTGCTGAGCGGTGCGGGGAGCAGGCGATGACGGGCGTGGACACGGCCACCGGCGCGCACGACAGGCAGGCGCGTGCCGCCGCGGACGCCGCCGGGGTGACCGTCCGCGAGATCACGGACGACGAGGACTTCCAGGCGATGCACCGGCTGTTCGACGGGATCTGGCGGCCCGACCCGGGCAACCAGCCGGTCAGCGCCGTGCTGCTGCGGGCGTTCAGCAAGTCGGACAACTACGTCGCCGGCGCCTACGACGGCACCGAGCTCGTCGGCGCGTGCGTCGCGTTCTTCGGGCCGCCGGCGCAGGCCACCATGCACAGCCACGTCGCCGGCGTCGTGCAGGGCGGCGGCCGCCGGGCGGTCGGCTTCGCGCTCAAGACGCACCAGCGCAGCTGGGCCCTGCACCGCGGGCTGAGGACCATCTCGTGGACGTACGACCCGCTGGTCAGCCGCAACGCCTACTTCAACCTGACGAAGCTGGCCGCGACCCCGGCGGAGTACCTGACCAACTTCTACGGCGGCATGAACGACGGGCTCAACGGCGCCGACGAGACTGACCGGCTGCTGGTCAGCTGGGACCTCGCCGCCCCGGCCGTGGACGCCGCGTGCGCCGGCCGGCCCGCCGTCCGCACCGCCGCGCAGGAACTGGCCGGCGGTGCCGTCATCGGGCTGGGCCGCGCCGCGGACGGCAGCCCCGCGGCAGGCGATCTGGACGGGCACACCGTCCTGGTGGCCGCTCCACCCGACATCGAGACGCTGCGGCGCGGTGATCCGGCCGCCGCGCACACCTGGCGGATCGCGGTCCGCGAGACGCTCGGCACGCTCATGGCCCGCGGCCGGCGGGTGGCCGGCTTCGACCGGGCCGGCTGGTACATCGTCACCGACGCGAAGGACGGAAACCCATGAAACTCACCGGGGTCGAGCTGCGACGCGTCCGGATGCCGCTGGTGGCGCCGTTTCGCACCTCGTTCGGCACCAGCACCGAGCGCGACCTGCTGCTGCTGCGCGCGGTCACGCCCGACGGGGACGGCTGGGGCGAGTGCGTGGCGATGGCCGACCCGCTGTACTCCTCGGAGTACGTCGAGGCCGCCACCGACGTGCTCACCCGCTTCCTCATCCCCGCGCTCGGCGCGGCGCCACGCCTCGACGCCAACGCGGTCGGGCCGGCGCTCGCCCCGTTCAAGGGACACCGGATGGCGAAGGCCGCGCTGGAGATGGCGGTCCTGGACGCCGAGCTGCGCGCCGCCGGGCGGCCGCTGGCGCGGGAGCTCGGCGCGGTCCGCGACCGGGTGCCGTGCGGCGTCTCCGTCGGCATCATGGACTCGATCGGCGAGCTGCTCGACGCGGTCGCCGGCTATGTCGAGGCCGGGTACGTGCGGATCAAGCTGAAGATCGAACCCGGCTGGGACGTCGAACCCGTCCGGGCGGTCCGCGAACGGTTCGGCGACGCGCTGCTGCTGCAGGTCGACGCCAACACCGCCTACACCCTCGCCGACGCCCGGCACCTCGGCCGGCTCGACCCGTTCGACCTGCTGCTGATCGAGCAGCCCCTCGACGAGGAGGACCTGCTCGGCCACGCCGCCCTCGCCAAGCTCATCCGCACCCCGGTCTGCCTCGACGAGTCGATCACCTCGGCCCGGACCGCCGCCGCGGCGATCGCCCTCGGCGCCTGTGAGATCGTCAACGTGAAGCCCGGCCGGGTCGGCGGCTACCTGGAGGCGCGCCGCATCCACGACGTCTGCGTGGCGCACGGCGTGCCGGTCTGGTGCGGCGGCATGCTGGAGACGGGCATCGGGCGGGCCGCGAACGTGGCGCTGGCCGCGCTGCCCGGGTTCACCCTGCCCGGCGACACGTCGGCCTCGGACCGCTACTACCGCACCGACGTCACCGCGCCGTTCGTGCTCCAGGACGGCCACCTGGCCGTGCCGGGCGCGCCCGGTCTCGGCGTCGAGCCGCTGCCCGACGTGCTCGCGCAGATCACGACCGAAACGACCTGGGTGCGGATCTAAAATTTCTGTCGTGCGACCACAGGCCAGCCTCGGACGCGTCCTGGACGACCTCGGCGCCACCCTCCTCGAACTGGTCCACGGCGACCCTGATCACGACCCGCGGCACGCCGCCGCGATCGGCGGGGTCGTCATCCACGACCCCCTCGACGAGCCGGTGCTCCCCCAGCACGCGCTGGTCCTCGGCGTCGGCGTCGGCGACGCGGCGCAGACCGCCCGGCTGCTGCGTGCGCTCGGCCGGCAGGAGGCCGTCGGCCTGGTCGTGCGGGCGCCGGCGCCGACCGGCCCCGACCTGGCGGCCGCCGCGGCGGAGTCCGGGGTGGCGCTGCTCGGGCTGACCCGGGGCGCCTCGTGGGCGCAGCTGGCCGCGCTGCTGCGGTCGCTGCTCGCCGAGGGCGACGTCGGCGACGCCGGGCCACAGACCCTCGGCGGTGTCCCCGCCGGTGACCTGTTCGCGCTGGCCAACGCGATCGCGGCGCTGCTGGACGCGCCGGTCACCATCGAGGACCGCAGCTCACGGGTCCTCGCCTACTCCGGCCGGCAGGACGAGGCCGACCGGTCCCGCATCGAGACCATCCTCGGCCGGCAGGTGCCCGAACGGTACGCCCGCCACCTCACCGACCGTGGGGTCTTCCGCGACCTGTACCGCAGCGACCAGCCGGTGTACGTCGAACCCGGCGGCGACGACTTCCTGGTGCCCCGCGTCGCGGTCGCCGTCCGCGCCGGCGACGAGGTCCTCGGCTCGATCTGGGCGGCCGTGCGGCGGCCGCCCAACCTGGACCGGATGCAGGCGCTGCGGGACGCCGCCCGGGTCGTCGCGCTGCACATGCTGCGCATCCGGGCCGGCGCCGACGTCGAGCGGCGGCTGCGCACCGACCTGCTCAGCACCGCCCTGGAAGGCGGGCCGGGTGCCCTCGACGCGCTGACCCGCCTCGGGCTCGCCGACCGGCCGGTGGCCGTGCTCGGCCTCGCCCTGCTGGTCCCCGACAGCGCCGAGGACGCCGAGGGTTCGGCGAGCGTCGACGCGGGCCTCGCCACCGAGCGGCAGCGGCTGGCCGACGCGCTCGCCATGCACCTCGGCGCGGTGCACCCGAGGTCGGCGGCGGCCCTCATCGGCGACGTCGTGTACGGGCTCGTCCCGGTCACCCGCGGGCGCGCCGACGGGGAGCAGCGCGCCGCACGCATCGCCACCGACTTCCTCGACCGGGTCGGCGAGCGCACCCCGCCGTCGCCGGCATCGGCCCGGTCGCGCAGGACGTGGCCGGGCCTGCCGCGGCGCGGGCCGGGGCCGACCGGGCGCTGCGGGTCCTGCGCACCGGCAGCGGCGCCGGACGCCGGGTCGCCCGGCTGGCCGACGTGCACGTGGAGGCGCTGCTGCTGGATCTGGCCGACGTGGTGTCGGCGCGCGGCGACCGGCCCAGCGGCGCGGTCGCGAGCCTGCTCGACTACGACGCCCGGCACAACACGAACCTCGTCGACACGCTGCGGGCGTGGCTGGACGCGTTCGGTGACACGGTCGCCGCCGCGGCCGCGATGTACGTCCACCCGAACACGTTCCGGTACCGGCTGCGCCGCGTGACCGAGGTCGGCCCGCTCGACCTGCACGACCCCGACGCCCGTTTCGCCGCGATGCTGGAGCTGCGCCTCGCGGCCCGGGCGACCTCCGACAGGACAGGACCTCCATGACCGAGATGGTGCTTCGCGGTGGCCGCGTCATCGACCCCGGCACGGGCACGGACGCCGTGCGCGACCTGCTCGTGCGCGACGGCTCGATCGTCGACCGGGTGGGCGGGGACGCCGCCGTCCTGGACGCGACCGGGCTGATCGTCGGGCCCGGCTTCGTCGACGTCCACAGCCACGTCAACACCATCGCCGGTCAGCGCCTGCAGGCCTTCGACGGCGTGACCACGGCCCTCGACCTCGAGGTCGGCCTCATGCCGGTGGCCGCCGCGCTCGCGCGGGCCGCGGCCGAGGGGCGGCCCCTGAACTACGGGTTCTCCGCGTCGTGGACGGCGGCCCGCGGCCTGGTCCTCGCCGGCATCGAGCCGGCCCCGGACCTGGGATCCGTCCTCGCGCTGCTGGGCGATCAGCGGTGGCAGGCGTCGTCGACGGCCGCGCAGCGCAGCCGGTGGCTGCACCTGCTCAGCGGGGAACTCGCCGACGGGGCACTCGGCATCGGCGTGCCGATCGGATACGCCCCGCGGGCCGCGCCCAGCGAGTTCCTGCCCGTCGCCCGGCTCGCCGGCGCCGCCGACGTGCCGCTGTTCGCGCACGTGCGCAACCTCGTCGAGGCCGACCCCGACGTGACCGTCGACGGCGCGGCCGAGCTGACGACCGCCGCCGCCGAGACGGGCGCCGCGATGCACTACTGCCACGTCAACAGCACCTCCGGCCGGCACCTGGAACGCGCGCTGCGCACCATCGACGCGGCGATCGCGGAAGGCTCACGGGTCACCCACGAGGCCTATCCCTACGGCACCGGGAGCACGGCCGTCGGCGCCGCGTTCCTCGCCCCCGAGCGGCTGCACGTCTGGGGGCTCGAACCCCGCAGCATCGTGCTCCTGCGCTCCGGGGAACGCATCGCCGACGCCGCGCGGCTGCGCGAGGTCCGGGCCGCCACTCCCGGCGCGCTGTGCCTCATCGAGATCCTCGACGAGGCGAACCCCGCGGACCGCGCCCTGCTCGAAGCCACGTTCACCCACCCGGGCACCATCGTCGCCAGTGACGCCCTGCCGGTGACGTTCGACGACGGCACCACCGACTCGCGGCAGTGGCCGCTGCCGGCCGGCGGGGCGACCCATCCCCGCACCGCCGGCACGTTCACCAAGGCGCTGCGGCGGTTCGTGCGGGAGACCGGGATCTGGGACTGGCCGGAGGCCTTCCGGCGCTGCTCGTTCCTGCCCGCACGGCTGCTGGACACGCACGCGCCGGCCGCGCGGCGCAAAGGGCACCTCGGCGTCGGCGCCGACGCGGACATCGTCGTGCTGGACCCGGACCAGGTCACGGACCGGGCGACGGTGCTCGCCCCGACGGCACCGGCGCACGGCGTGCGGCACCTGCTGGTCAACGGCGAGCCCGTCATCCGGGACGGTGAGCTGCTCCCCGACGCCTACCCGGGTCGGGCGTTGCGCCCATGAAGGGCACTCAGGCTCCGAAGACCTTGCGCTGGCACTCGTCGACGTGGACCTGCTGCTCCTGCGACGGCAGGCTGTTGAACGCGAGGAAGCCGTTGTCCTCCCAGGCGTCGATGCCGGCGGCGCGGATGCAGGTCACCCAGTCGCGCAGCTTGTCGCCGTAGGCCGGGTCGAGGCGCTTGGACCGCTGCCACGGCGTCTCCGGTTCGAGGTTCGCGCAGGCCGCGAACGCCGCCTTCGCCGCCTCGTCCGGATTGTCGGAGCGCTGCTTGAAGTCCTTCTCCGGCACGCCGTGCTCGTCCAGGCAGCGTTTCCACGTCGCCCACAGCCGGTCCTCCTCCTCGTCCGTCATGTCGGAACGGACGATCGGCCGGTCGTTGGCGGCGGCGGCCTCCGACGGCGACGAGGGCCGGGCGGTGCCGCTGGCGACCGTCGCCACCTGAGGCGCGGTGGCGTCGGGCTTGCCGGAGCAGGCGGTGAGCGGGGCGAACGCGAGGAGCAGGAGCAGCACGGGGGTGGACTTTCGCATGGGTTCAGCTTTCCGGATCATTGTCGGGAACCTGTGGAGGTCACGCGGCGCTGAGCGCGGCGGTCGGGGTGAGGCGGGCGGCCCGCACCGACGGGTAGACGCCGGCGAGCATCCCGACGACGACCGCCCCGACGACCCCGCCGGCCAGGGCCTCGGGCGGGATGACGACGGGCCAGCCGTGCCAGAGGGCGTACGCGGCGGTGCCGAGCGCGCCGAGGACGGCCCCGGCGGCCCCGCCGAGGGCGGACAGGGCGACGGCCTCGGTCAGGAACTGCCCCCGGATCTGCCGGCGGGTCGCGCCGAGGGCCCGCCGCAGCCCGATCTCGGCGCGGCGCTCCATCACCGACACGACCATCGTGTTGGCGATGCCGACGCCGCCGACGAGCAGTGCGACCAGGGCCAGGCCGACGAACAGCGCAGAGAACGTCGCCTCGGCGGCGCGTTTCGCGGCGAGGGCGTCCGACGGGCGGCTCACCACGACCCCGGAGGGGTGCTGCGGGTCGACGGTCGCGGGCAGGACGGCCCGGACGGCCTCGACCGCGGCCTCCAGCGCGCGCACGTACAGGACGGTCGGGTGACCGTCGAAGCCGAGCTCGGCCGCGGCGGTGTCCCAGCCGACGAGGACCGACCGGTCGATCTCCGGGGTGAGCGGGGTGCGGGCGAGGATGCCCACGACGGTGAACCACCGGTCCGCGACGACGACCTGCGGCGGCCGGCCACCCGCGGGCAGCGCCGGGATCCCGAGCCTGGCGGCGGCCACCGACCCGAGGACCACCGTCGGGAACCCTTCGTTGACGAACTGCCCGGCGTCGAGGCGGGCGTCGAGGACCTCGAGGAGGCCGGGGCGCCCGGCGAGGACGGTCAGGCCCAGATTGTCGCGGGGGTCGGTGAGGTCGTTGCGGCGCACCGTCGTGTGGGTGTTCGCGACCACGCCGACCGCGGTCACCGGGCCGATCCGGCGGACCATCGCGGCCGACTCCTTCGGCAGCCGCGGCGGCTCGTCCGGCTGGGCGGCGTTCCTGGGGGCGGGGACGACCTGCAGCATGTTCGTGCCGAGGGCGGCGAGCTCGGCGGTGAGGGCCTGCTGGCTGGAGGCGGGGATGCCGGTGACGACGACGGTCGTGGCGATGCCGAGGGCGACGCCGAGCGCGGACAGCGCCGCCCGGATGCGGCGGATGCGCAGGCCGAGCAGCCCGAGGGCGAGGATGTCCCGCGGGCCGAGCCGGACCGGGGCCGTCACCGGGCACCCGCCGTGGGTACCGCGGACGTGTCGGCAACCACGCGGCCGTCGCGGATCTCGACGCGGCGGGGCAGGCGGGCGGCGACGTCGCGGTCGTGGGTGATGACGGCGATGGTGGTGCCGTCGGCGTGCAGCCGCAGCAGCAGGTCCAGGACCGCCTCGCCGGTGGCCGAGTCGAGGGCTCCGGTCGGTTCGTCGGCGAGGACGACCGCCGGGCCGTTGACGAGGGCGCGGGCGATCGCGACCCGCTGCCGCTCGCCGCCGGACAGCTGGTGCGGCCGGTGACCGGTGCGGTGGGCGAGCCCGACCCGGCCGAGGGCGTCCACGGCGCGGGAATGGCGGTACCGGCGCGGCACCCCGGCATAGAGCAGGCCGGTCGCGACGTTCTCGGCCGCGGTGAGACCGTCGGTGAGGTGGCTGCGCTGGAACACGAAGCCGAGCGACCGGGCCCGCAGCGCCGAGAGCCTCCGGTCGCCGAGGGTCGCGACGTCGTGGCCTTCGATCAGGACCGCACCGGACGTCGGGCGGTCGAGGGTACCCATGATGTTCAGCAGCGTGGACTTGCCGGACCCGGACGGGCCGACGATCGCGAGGAGCTCCCCCGCGGCGACGTCGAGGCTGACCCGGTCGAGGGCGACGACCCCGCCCGGGTACCGCATGCTCGCCTCGCGGACGCGGAGGACGGCGTGGGCGGTGCCGGTCATGGGGCCGGTCATGAGGACGTCACCACCGTCGCGCCCGCGGTCAGCCCGGCACCGGTGACCTCGACCATGCCCTTGGCGAACAGGCCGGTCGTGACCGGCAGGAGGCGTCCGTCGGGGAACTGCAGCGCGTACCCGCCCTCGCTGAGCGCGACGAGCGCCCCGACGGGCACGGCCAGAACACCGGTGCGGGTCTGCCCGGCCACCTCCACGCGCACGTCGGCGGCGTCGAGCCGGTCCACGGCGGCGGGGTCGTCGAGAGTGACGGTGACGACGAGGCGGGCCTGCTGGTCCCCGTCGGCGGCGACGGCCGACCGGCCGACCGTGGCGACCTTGCCGGGCACCGCCGTGCCGTCCGGCAGCCGCACCGTCACCGCGTCCCCGGCGGTCATCCCGCCGGCGTCGCTGAGGCCGGCCTGGGCGGTGACGACCTTCGCCGTCGGCGTCACCGACAGCAGCGGCCCGGTCGCCGCGTCGCCCGCCTGCCCGGTGACGGCGTCGACCCGCACCGCCGCGGGCAGCACGACGACGTCGCCGACGTCCAGGCGGCCGTCGGCGGGCATGCCCCGATCGCGTTGCCATGCTTTGACCGCGGCGATGAGCGCGGTGGTGAGCACGCCGTCACCGTCGCGGACCGTGACGCGCACCGGCGGCCCGGACGCGGGCGTGCCGGCTCCCTGGCTCGCCGTGGCGGCTGTGCGGACGCCGCTCTGCGTGACGACCGTGCCGGCCTTCGGCTGGCTGCCGATGGTGTACCCGAGCGCCTTGAGGTTCTCCGCGACCACGGCCACGTCCCGCCCGACCGTGTTGGGCTCGTGCAGGGGGCGGTACATGGGGACGCCGCCGAGGAACAGCACCACCGGCTCGTCGTCGACCCGAAGCAGCACGTCGCCGCGGCCGATCGGCGTCCCGGCGGCGGGCAGCCACGTGACGACCCCGGCGCCGGCGCCCTTGACCGGCTGGGCGGCGCCGAACCCGAGCTGCCCGCGCAGGGTGTGGCTCGCCGACAGGTCGGTCCGCACCACCTCGACGGTCTTCACCGCGACGTCGTCGTCACCGGGCGCGACGGCGGCGCGGGCGTGCCACGCCCACGCACCCGCCGTGACGGCCAGCGCACCGGCCGCGACGGCGAGCGCCCAGCGCCTCTGCAGAGTCCATGCCATGACGGCCAGCCTGACCGTCGAATGTCGGGAACCCGTCGGGCCGCGCTGCCGGACTTCGGACCCTTTTGCCTGGTCGCGGGGCGTCTATAGTCGGCGGCGTGACCGCGCACGTACTGGTGGCCGAGGACGACCCGCACCACGCGGAGATCCTGCGCCGCTACCTGGAAGCCGAGGGGCACCGGGCGTCCGTCGTCCACGACGGGCGGGCCGCGCTGGAGCACGTCCGCCGGGAACGGCCCGACCTGCTGCTGCTCGACGTGATGATGCCGCGCCTGGACGGCCTGGACGTGTGCCGGATCGTGCGGCGGGAGTCGGCGCTGCCGGTGCTGATGCTGACCGCCCGGTCCGGCGAGGACGACCTGCTGCTCGGGCTGGACCTCGGCGCCGACGACTACGTGACGAAGCCGTACAGCCCTCGGGAGCTGATGGCCCGCGTCCGTACCCTGTTGCGCCGCACCGGGCAGGAGACGCTGCTGCGCTTCGGTCTGGTCCTCGTCGACCCGCAACGGCACACCGTGACCGTCGCCGGCGAACCCGTCGACTGCACCCCGGCGGAGTTCGCGATCCTCGTCGCGGTGGCCCGCCACCCCGGCCGCGTCTTCTCCCGGGCACAGCTGCTCGAACACGCCGGCGGCCACGACCGCGAGTCGACCGACCGGGCCGTGGACACCCACGTCATGAACCTCCGCCGCAAGATCGAGCCGAACCCCCGCCGCCCGTCGCACCTGCTGACGGTGTACGGGGTCGGCTACAAGCTGATCGCATGAGGGTCCCGGCGCACCGCAGTCTCGTCGTGCGGCTCCTCGCGACCTCGACCGTCATCGTCATCTGCGCCATCGCCGCGACGGCGTGGCTGACGGTCCGCATCACCACGCGGGACGTCGTGCAGGAACCCGGCCGTACCCTGTCCGCCGACACCGACGTCTACAACGCGTTCATCGCGCACGCCGCCACCCACCCCACGTGGGACGGTGCCGCGGACACCGTGCGGCGGCTGGCGTCGCTCACCGGCCGGCGGATCGCCCTCACCACCGAGGACCGGCAGGTCATCGCCGACTCCTCCCCCGGCGTGCCGCTGCAGCACGTGCGGCCGTCCGCGCTCGTCGACCCGCTGCACCTCGACGCCGCGCTCGCCCGCAACAGCGCGGGGCGCATCGATCCGCGGGTCGTCGGCCCGTACCACATCACCGACGACGAGCGCGAATACCTGCGCCGCATCGCCGGGTCCGAGGTGCAGTGCTTCCGCGACGCACGGGTCGCGGCGGAGGTCATCGACACACCGAGCGGCAGGCCGACGGTCCGCCTGCTCAGCGCCGACGACTCCACCGGCTGCCGCCCGTCGAAGCTGGAGCTTCCGGTGGAGTCGGAGAAGGTACCCCTCGCGCAGCTCGGCCGGCAGGTCACCGAGTGCGCGGGCATGCCGGTCTCGGTGACGCCGACGTTCGCGCTGCGCTTCACCGGCCCGGCCGAGACCCCGCTGCGCTGCCTCGAGGACAGCCGCCGCGACCAGCTGCGCCCCTACGTCGCCCCGCCGGCGCTGCTGTTCATCACCGGCCCGCCGCGGCTCGCCGACCCGCCGACGGTCAGCCTGTCCGGGGCGAACACGACCCAGGTCGTCGCGATGACCCTGGTCGTGCTGGCTGTGGCGTTCACCGCGACGGTCCTGGCCGGGCGGCGCCTCGTGCGGCCGCTGCGGCTGCTCACCGCCGCCGCCAGCTCCCCCGCCGACCAGCACGGCCGCGTCGACGTCGGCAGCCGCGACGAGATCGGCCACCTCGCCGCCGCGTTCAACGACCTCGCCGAGCGCCGCTCGCAGCTGGAACGGCAGCGCAAGGCCATGGTCAACGACGTCGCGCACGAGCTGCGGACCCCGCTGACGAACATCCGCACCTGGCTGGAGGCCGTCCGCGACGGGGTCACCGCCCCCGACCCGGCCGTGCTGGACCTGCTCGTGGAGGAGTCGGTGCTGCTCCAGCACATCATCGACGACCTGCGTGACCTCGCCGCCGCCGACGCCGGGAACCTGCGCGTCCACCCTGAGCCGGCCTACGTCGAGGACATCCTCACCCAGGTCGTCGACGCCCACCGCGGCGCCGCCGACGCCGGCGGGGTCACGTGCGTCCTCGACACCGCCGGCGACCCGGTCGTGCGGCTCGACCCGGTCCGCCTGCGGCAGGTCGTCGGGAACCTCCTCACCAACGCCATCCGGCACACCCCGCGCGGCGGGACGGTGACAGTGCGGTCGCGCCTCACCGCCGACGCCCTGATCGTCGACGTCACCGACGACGGCGCCGGGATCGCAGCGGCCGACCTGCCACGCGTCTTCGACCGGTTCTGGCGCGCGGACGGCTCCCGCAGCCGCACGACCGGCGGGAGCGGACTGGGACTGCCGATCGCCCGCCAGCTCGCCCGCGCCCACGGCGGCGACGTCACCGCCACCAGCACCCCCGGCAAGGGCTCGACGTTCACCGTCAGCCTGCCGCGGTGAGCTCGATGATGGTGCCGATGTTGTCGGTGATGAACGCGATGCGCTGAGCGATCTCCGGGATCCGCATGGGCCCGCCGATGAGGCCACCGCTGCCGCCGCGCTCGTACCTCCGCTGTTCGTCGCGGCCTGTGTCGGCGCCGACACAGGCGTCGCCGGACCGGTTGCGCCCCGCCGGCGACATGTCCGAATTGGCAGAACGAGTAACTACATGCGATCTGTGAATCGCAGATTGTGACATCGATGGTTGTCGGGCATTCGAGGGGGTAGTGGGCACCCGGCGGTCGTCGGCCGGCGGCCGCCGTCACGGCGATCCGGGGGTGCGGTGTGAAGTTCGGGGTGCTCGGCGCGTACCAGATCTTCCCGGGGCTGCCGCACCGGATCCACGCGGCGAAGCACCGCAAGCTGCTGGCACTGCTCACGGTGAACGCGGGCCACTTCGTGTCCGTCGACCGGCTCGCGCAGGAGCTGTGGCCGGTCGGTCCGCCGCTGTCGGCGCCGAACCTGATCCGGCAGTACGTGTCGGCGATCCGCCGCGCGTTGCCCGCCGAGGCCGGCGCCGGCCTGATCAGCACGATGCCGGCCGGGTACCGGATGTCGCTGCGGCCGGGCGACCTGGACCGGCACGAGTTCGACCGGCTGGCGGACGAGGGCCGCGCCGCGTTCACGCTCGGGCTGCTCGACGAGGCCGCCGACCCGCTCGCGGCGGCGCTGGCGCTGTGGCGCGGCGAGCCCCTCGCGGACCTGGAGCCGTCGCCGTCGATCGAGGCCGAGGCGCGCCGGTTGACCGAGCGGTGGCTGGCCACCGTCGAGCTGCAGGTGGACGTGGAGCTCGAACGCGGCCGGTACGACCGGGTGCTGGACGAGCTCGCGGCGCTGGTGACCCTGCATCCCGGGCGGGAGGGGCTGCGGGCGCGGCAGATGCGGGCGCTGTACGCGACGGGGCGGCGCGCGGAGGCGTTGCGCGCGTTCCGGGAGGGCCGGGAGGCGCTCATCGACAGCATCGGCATCGAGCCCGGTCCGCAGCTGCAGCAGGTCCACCGGATGATCCTCAACGACGAG
The DNA here is from genome assembly GCF_035963215.1 of Dactylosporangium sp. NBC_01737. Classification (NCBI taxonomy): domain Bacteria; kingdom Bacillati; phylum Actinomycetota; class Actinomycetes; order Micromonosporales; family Micromonosporaceae; genus Dactylosporangium; species Dactylosporangium sp. NBC_01737. The sequence continues at coordinate 8,359,908 of NZ_CP109153.1, read as the reverse complement.
CTGACGGCGCAACCCGCGGCGCGGGCGGTGCGCCGGCCGCCCGGCGCTCACCGGCCGGCGCAGCTGCCCGCCGACGTCCCCGACCTGGTCGGGCGGGACGACGACGTGGCGCGCGTCAGCCGGTTCCTGAGCGCGGACGCGGTGTCGCCGGTGATGGTGATCTCCGGCAAGGCCGGCGTCGGCAAGAGCGTCCTGGCGGTGCGGGCCGGGCACCTGCTGCGCGACCGGTTCCCCGACGGTCAGCTGTTCCTGCGGATGGACCGGCAGACGCCGCAGGAGGCGCTGCGGCGGGCGCTGCGCGCGCTCGGTGCGCCGGCGCCCCAGGATCAGGATCCGCACGAGACGTACGCGACGTGGATGCGGAACCGGCGGATGCTCATCGTGCTGGACGACGCGGCGCACGAGCGCGACGTGCGCCCGCTGATCCCGGCCGGTTCGCCGAGCGTGGTCCTGGTGACCAGTCCTTCCGTGCTAGCCGGGCTGGAGGGCGCCCAGCACCTGGTCTGCGCGGCGCTGACCGACGCGGCCGGAGTGCGGATGCTCGCCGGCATCATCGGTCAGGAGCGCGCCGACGCCGAACCGGACGCGGTGCACGCCGTGGTCACCGGGGTGAGCCGGCTGCCGCTGGCGGTCAGGATCGCCGGCAGCCGGCTGGTCGTGCACCGGCACCGCCCGGTGGCGGACCTGGCGCGGCGGCTGTCCACCCGTAACCCGCTGGACGTGCTGCGCCACGGCGACCTGCAGCTGCGGCCCCGCATCGCGGCCAGCTACCGCCGGCTCGACGAGCAGCACCAGCGGGTGTTCGCGCGGCTGGCCGCGCTGCCCGGCCCGTTCGACGCCGACACGGTCGCGGCCGCGGCGGAGCTGTCCGCCGACGCCGCCGACGCGGCCATCGACCGGTTGCTGGAGCTGCACCTGCTCGACTCGGCCGACGGCGGGCGGTACGTCCTGGACCGGCTGATCGCCGCGTTCGCGCGGGAGCGCCTGCACGCCGGTACACCGGGACTAAACCTGGACTCGCACGGCCACTAAACGCACGGTGGGCAATTGGCATGCATGCTCACCGATTCCCGTCCGACCGTCGGCCCCCTGGAGGTGCGGCGCCGCGGCCCGGTCGCGACCGTGACCCTGCACGGCACCGGCCCCGGCAACGCCCTCGGCGGTGCCGTGTTCACCGGCCTGCCGGAGACGCTCACCGGCCTGGCCGGCGACGACACGGTCAGCGTCGTCGTGCTGCGCGGCGCCGGCGCCACGTTCAGCGTCGGGCTGGACCTGCGCTGGTATCTGCCCCGGTACCGGCGCATCACCCGCCTCGGCGACGACAGGGCGGCCGCGCGGCGCGCCCTCTACGAACAGACCCGCGTCGTGCAGGACGCGATCAGCGCGGTCGAGGACTGCCCGCTGCCGGTGGTCGCGGCCGTCACCGGCGCCTGCGTCGGCGCCGCGCTGGAGCTGGTCGCGGCCTGCGACGTGCGGGTCGCCACGGCCGACGCGGTGTTCACGGCCCGGGAGGTGGACATCGACCTGGTCGCCGACCTCGGCCTGCTGCAGCGCCTGCCGCGGATCGTCGGCGAGGGGACCACGGCCTGCCTGGCGCTCACCGGCGCGGAGCTCGGCGCGGCGGAGGCGTTGCGGGTCGGCCTGGTGTCCGCCGTGTACGACACGCCCGCCGGCCTCGATCAGGTCGCCGACGTGATCGCCGGGCACGAGCGGCACGTGCTGGCCGGGATCAAGCACGTGCTGCACGCCAGCCGGGACCTGCCCGTGGCGCGGGGGCTGGAGCTCAGCGCCGCGTGGACGGCCGCGTTCATGCCCACCACCACCGTCACCGAGCGGCTGCGAGAGCGCCTGGGAGGTACCTCATGACCACCGTGCACGATCCCGCCGTCCTCGACGACCCGGACGGCCTGGACAGTGACCAGCTCGACTGCCTGGACGACAACCTGCAACTGCTGGCCCGCCACGCCGGCGCCCCGGACCATCACGGGCCGTTCATCCGCGACTGGGGCTTCCGGGACACCGGCGCGGCACCGGTCTTCGCGCGGGAACAGGTCGAGGACCGGCTGCGCCGCGACGCCGGGCTCGCCGTCACCTGGCACGACCCGGCACCGCTGAGCCGGCATCTGGCCCGGGGTCGGCCCGTGCTGTGCATCGCCGACGCCTACGCGATGCCGTGGCTGCCCTACGCCGGCCACGCGCACATGGACCACTCGTTCGTCGTCACCGGCATCGACGCCGGCCAGGTCCACATCGTCGACGCGTACCACAACGACACCGCCTGGGGCCCGGCCCGGCCGACCCGCACGACCGTCCCCGAGGCGGACCTCACCGCCCTGCTCGGCGCGGAGCCCCGCACGGCGACGCTCGAACCGGCCGGACCGCCGGCGCCGCCGCCGCCCGGCGACACGCTGCGCGACAACGCCGCCCACATCGGCGACGCCGGCGCGCTGCGCGGCTACGTCGAGCGGATCCGGGGCCACGCCGCAGACCCGGACGTAATCGAGGAGGTCGCGCTCGCCTGCTGGCTCGGCGTGCGCAGCCGGACCCGGTACGCGACCTGGCTGACGGCCCACCACGGCGCCGAAGCGGGCCGCCGCTTCGCGGGACAGGTCGCCGCCGCCTGGCGCCGCGCCAGCGAACAGGCCTACATCGCCCAGCTGCGGGCCGGCCGCGGCAAGCGCGTGCCGACCGGGGTGTTCGACACGCTCGCCGGCCCGGTCGCCGACGCGGAGGCGACCGCCGCGACCGCACACCGCCAAGGAGACCTGCCATGAAGCTGCACGACCGGTTCGCCGCGGCCGCCCGCCGCCACCCGGACCGCACCGCATTCGACACCGGCACCCGCACCATCACCTACCGGGAGGCCGAAGGGCACGTCGCCCGAGCCGCCGGCTGGCTCGGCGCGCACCACGCGCGCGGCGAGCGGGTCGCGTTGCACCTGACCAAGTCCCCGGAGGCGATCATGCTCATGCTGGCCGCGCTGCGCGCCGGGCTGAGCTACGTGCCGATCGACCCGGGCGCACCGGCCGCGCGGCGCGCGTTCGTCGTCGCCGACAGCGGCGCCCGGGCGGTCATCGTCGACGACCGGACCGCCCAGGGCTGGGCCGCCGCCGACGTGGTCCGCGCCGGCGTCGTGTTCGCGCACCGGGAACCCGCGCGGGAGCCCGTTCCCGTCGGCGACGACGACACGGCGTACGTGCTGTACACGTCGGGCTCCACCGGCCGCCCGAAAGGGGTGGTGATCACCCACGGCAACGCGGAGGCGTTCGTCGACTGGGCGGTCGGCTACACCGGCCTCGGCCCGGCGGACCGGGTGGCGGTGCACGCGCCGCTGCACTTCGACCTGCCCGTGCTGGACGTCTACGCCGGGCTCGGCAGCGGCGCCACCGTCTGCCCCGTGGACGAGCGCACGGTGCTGTTCCCGCAGGCGCTGCTGCGCCACCTGCGCCGGCAGCGCATCACGGTGCTGTACGCGGTGCCGTCCGCGCTCATCGCGCTGCTGCACCGCACGACGCTGCCCGAGGACGGGCTGCCGGACCTGCGGCTGCTGCTGTACGCCGGCGAAGAGTTCCACCCGGGGCCGCTGCGCCGGCTGATGGCCGCGCTGCCGCACACCGAGGTGCACAACCTGTACGGGCCGATCGAGACGAACGTCGTGACCGCCCTGCGGGTGCGGCCCGAACACCTCGACCTGCCCCGGATCCCGCTCGGCCGGCCGGTGCCCGGCACCCGGATCTTCCTGCGCGACGGTGACCGTGACGACGACGGGGTCGTCACCGGACCGGACCGGGCCGGGGAGCTGCTCGTGGCCGGCCCCAGCCGCACCCCGGGATACCTGGACCGGCCGGACCTCACCGCCGCGTCCCGCGCCACCGTCGTGGCCGACGGCCGCCGCTGGACCTGCCACCGCACCGGCGACTACGCCACCTGGGACCACGACGGGCAGCTGCGCTTCCTCGGCCGGCGCGACGGGCTGGTGAAGACCCGCGGGTTCCGCGTCGAGCTCGGCGACGTCGAGGCGGCCGTGTTGCGGCACCCGCAGGTCCGCGAGGCGGCCGTGGTGGCGCTGCCGCACCCGGAGCACACCAACCTGCTGCACGCGTTCGCCGTCACCGACGGCGGCACGTCCGGCGACGAGCTGCGGCAGTGGTGCCTGCGGGAGCTTCCCGCGTCCATGGTGCCGGCCCAGGTGACCGTCGCCGCCGACCTTCCCCGCACCAGCACCGGCAAGATCGCCCGCCGGGAGCTGGCCGACCAGGCCGCCGGAGGTGCGTCATGACCACGCTGCTGCCCTACGTCACCGAGGTCGTCAGCGGCCGTCTCGGCCGGCCCGTCGCACCCGGCGAGCCGCTGCTGGACCAGCCGGGCTTCGACTCCCTCGCGATCGCCGCCGTGATCGACCGGATCGAGGCCGACCTCGGCATCGAGCTCGAACCGGACCTGCTGGTCCCGGAGACGTTCACCGACCTGGTGTCGCTCGCCGAGGCCGTCCGGGCCAGCACGCCTGCCGCGGGAGGTGCCTGAGATGACCGACGCGCTGCACGGGCTGCTCGACGAGGCCGCCGCGGCGGCCCCCGACCGGCCGGCCGTCGTCACCGACGAGCGGCACTGGACCTACCGGGAGCTGGCCACGCGGACCCACACGGCCGCGGCGTGGCTGGCGGCGCACGGGGTGCGCCGCGGCGACCGTGTCGTGCTGCTCGCCGCCAACGGCCCCGACCTGGTCTGCGCCTGCTACGCCGTGTCCCGGCTCGGCGCCGCCTTCGTCGTGGTCAGCGCCGAGACGAAACCGTTCCAGCTGCGGCACATCCTGGACAACGCCGGGCCCGCGCTGGTGCTGACCGACGACCCGGCCCGGGTGCCGGCCGACGTGACCGTCCCGGTTGCGACGTTCCCGGCGCTCGACCAGGAGTCCGGGACGTCCGTCGAGTGGCCGGGGATCAGCACCGACCCTGCCTGCCTGATCTACACCTCCGGCAGCACCGCCGCGCCCAAGGGCGTCGTCTCCCCGCACCGCACGATGCGCTTCGCGGTCGCCGCCATCGCCGGGCGGCTGGGGCTGCGACCCGGCGACGTCATCGGCACCTTCCTGCCGCTGTCCTTCGACTACGGCCTCTACCAGGTGTTCCTGGCCGCCCACGCCCGGGCCACGCTCGCCCTCGGCGACCCCGGCCAGGTTGGCCCGGGACTCCCCCGACGGCTGGAGCGCTGGGGTGTCACGGTCCTGCCGCTGGTCCCGTCGATCGCCACGGCCCTGCTGCGCCTGCACCGGCGCGGCGGTGCGCCGCTGCCCGCACTGCGGGCCGTCACCAACACCGGGGCGCGGCTCGCCCCGGAGACCATCGACCTGCTGCGCCAGGCGTTCCCGGACGTCGCCGTGTACGCGATGTTCGGCCTGACCGAGTGCAAGCGGGTCGCCATCCTCGACCCCGCCGACCTCGACCGGCGGCGGGGCTCGGTCGGCCGGCCGCTGCCGGACACCGAGTGCCTCATCGTCGACGAGGACGGCCGCCCCCTGCCGCCCGGCGCCACCGGCGAGCTGGTGGTCCGCGGCCCGCACGTGATGGCCGGCTACTGGCGGGCGCCGGAGCAGACCGCGCAACGGTTCCGCCCGTACGGCGCCGGCACCGAGCTGGCGCTGTTCACCGGCGATCTGTGCGCCCTCGACGAGGACGGCTACCTGTACTTCCGGGGCCGCTTCGACGACGTGTACAAGAGCCGCGGCCACCGGGTGTCCACATTGGAGGTCGAGGCCGCGGCGCTGGACGTGCCCGGCGTCGCGGAGGCGGCCGTCGTGCCGCCGCACCACGACGGCGATCCGGTCCGGCTGTTCGTCACCGGCACCGCCGACGCCGGCACGGTCCTCGCCGGGCTGCGCGAGCGCCTCGAACCGGCCAAGGTGCCCGACACCGTCCGGGTGCTGGACCGCATGCCGCTGAGCACCAACCGCAAGATCGACCGCCACCAGCTGCGTGACGAAGCCCCGGAGGTGACCTGATGCACGCGCCCCACCTCGTCGAACGGTACGGCAGCCCGCTGTACGCCTACGACCTGAGTGTCCTGCGCGCCGCGCACGCCGACCTCGTCGCGCAGCTGCCCGCGGCCGGCGCCCTGCTGTATTCGGTGAAGGCCAACCCGCACCCGGAGCTCATCCGCGAGCTGCACCGGGTCGGCTGCGGCGTCGAGGTCAGCTCCACCGGCGAGCTCGACGCGGCGCTCGGCGCGGGTGTCCCCGCCGCCGGCATCCTGCACAACGGGCCGGCCAAGACCCGCACCGAGCTGGAGCACGCGCTCGGCGCCGGGGTCCGGCTGTTCTCCGTCGACTCCGCCGCCCAGCTGGCCCGGCTCGGGCACGTCGCCGCGCAGCACGGCGTCACCGTCGAGGCGCTGCTGCGGGTCAACGGCGACACCGCACCCGGCGGCGCCGGGCTCGCCATGACCGGCACCGCCTCCCAGTTCGGCGTCGACGCCGGGCAGGTCAGCGCCGACCCGGACGCGTTCACCCACGACCACGTCACCGTGAAGGGTCTGCACTTCTACCTCGGCACCAACGTCGCCGACGAGGCCGACCTGATCGCGACGTTCCGGACCGCGCTGGAGGTCACCGCGGCGCTGCGACCGGTGCTGCGCAACCCCGTCGAGGTGCTGGACCTCGGTGGCGGCTTCGCCGCGCCGTACGCCCGCGCCGGGCAGCGGGCCCGCTACCCCGGCCTGCGGGCGGCGCTGGAGGACCTCCTGGCCACCTACGCGCCGGACCGGCCGCGGGTGCTGTTCGAGTCCGGGCGCTACCTGACCGCCGAGTGCGGCCGGCTCGCCGCGACCGTCCAGGACGTCAAGCAGTCCAAGGGCCGCACCTTCGTCCTGCTCGACAGCGGCATCAACCACCTCGGCGGGATGGCCGGGCTGCGCCGCGTGCCACCGCTCGTGCCGCAGCTGACCGCCGACCGGCCGGACGCCCCGGACGTCACCTGCGACGTCGTCGGTCCACTGTGTACACCGCTGGACGCGTGGAGCCGCGGCGTCACCCTGCCGGACCTGCGCGCCGGTGACGTCGTCGAGGTGCCCAACGTCGGCGCCTACGGCCTCAGCGGCAGCCTCATCGGATTCCTCAGCCACCAACCACCCGCGGAGGTCGTCGTGGACGGCGACACCGTCGTGCACGCCTCCCGGCTCGCACTCGTGCGCACCGACCAGAAAGGACGCTGACATGAGCACCCCGACCACCGACCAGTACACCACCGTGCTGCGCCGGCACCTCAAGTACCTGCCCGAGGGCGCGCCGCTGGCCGCCGACGCCGACCTGCGCTCGCTGGGCCTGGACTCGATGGCCGCCGTCGACCTGCTGTTCGACCTCGAGGACACCTTCGACGTGGTCCTGCCGGACGAGGCACTGGTCGAGCAGACGTTCACCACCCCGCAGTCACTGCAGGACACCCTGCAGCGCCTCGACCAGGAAGGAGGCCGGTCATGACCGCGGTGCTGACATCCGATGCGATGAGCGTCGCCCGCGACGTGCTGCCGGCGATCGCCGAGCGGGCCGCCGCCGTCGACCGCGACGGCGAGTTCCCGCGGGCCGGTCTGGACGCGCTGCGCGGCACGCCGCTGATGGGGCTGCTGGTGCCCGCCGAGTACGGCGGGATGGGCGGCACGTTCGCCGACCTCGCCGAGGTCACCCGCGAACTCGCCGGCGGCTGCACCGCGACCGCCGTGATCTGGGCCATGCACTGCCAGCAGGTCGCCGCCGTCGCACGGCACGCCGGCCCGCGGCTGCGCGCCGACGTCCTGCCGCGCATCGCCCGCGGCGAGGTCTACATCGCCTCCATCACCACCGAACGCGGCAAGGGCGGCCACCTGCTCACCGCGCAGGCGCCGCTGGAACCCGCTGGCGACGGGCGCCTGCGGCTGCACCGGGAGGCGCCGATCTCCACCGGGTCGCTGCACGCCGACGCGTTCCTCATCACGATGCGCGCCGCACCCGACGCGCCCGACTCCGACGTCCGGCTCGTCTGGGCGGACCGCACCGACATCACGGTGCAGACGCACGGCGACTGGGACCCGATGGGGATGCGCGGCACGCACAGCGTCCCGGTGACCGTCGACGGTGTCATCGACCGCGAGCTCGTGGTCGGCGACGACTTCCGTGCCGTCGCGCTGGCCAGCTTCGTCCCGGCCGGGCACATCGCGTGGGCGTCCGCGTGGCTCGGCGCCGCCCAGGGCGCGCTGCGCCGCGTCCTGGTCCTGCTGCGCGACCCGCGGACCCGCCGCCAGTACAACCTGGACTCCGAGCTGCTGCTCACCCGCCTGGCCCGGGTCCGCGCCGACCTCGACGGCGTCGAGGCCCTGCTGGACCGGGTCGTCGCCACCGTCGAACGGGTCGTCGCCGGCGGCGCGGTCCGTGCCGAGGTGGAGGCGCCGGCGTACCAGATCCTCGTCAACGAACTGAAGATCGTCGCGTCGGAGCGCTGCCACGCCGCCGTCGACGAGCTGATCGACCTCGTCGGCCTGCGCCACGGCTACCTCAGGAACTCGCCCACGGCACTGGAGCGGGTGCTGCGCGACCTGCGCTCGGCCAGCCTGATGTACGCCAACGACCGGCTGCTGCTCGCCAACGGCAGGCTCGCCCTGTTCGACCGCGCGGCCAGGCTGCCGTGAACGGCGCGCTGGTGGTCGTCGCGCCGCGCCCCGGCGCACCCGGTGCGCTGCTCGGGTCGCTGCCCGCGGCCGAACGCGACCGCGCCGGGGCGCTGCACGGCGACCGCCGCGCCGAGTACGTCGGCGGCCGGGTGCTGGCCCGCACGCTGCTGGCCGGCGAGCTGGGCTGCCCGCCCCGCGACGTCCCGATCGTCGTCGACGACGCGGGCCGCCCGCGCGTCGCCGCAGGGACCCGGCGGCCGGCGTCTCGTTCAGCCTCGCGCACGCCGGCGGCCTCATCGCCGTGGCGCTGAGCCGGGCCGGCGACGTCGGCGTCGACCTCGAACCGGCCGGCCGCCGCCCGTCGGCACTGGCCTGGTCGTGCTCGCCGGCCGAACGGGCCTGGCTGGCCGGCCGGCCGCCGGGCGAACGGCCCGCGGCGTTCACCCGCCTGTGGACCCGCAAGGAGGCCTGCGTCAAGGCCCGCGGCACCGGCATCCGGCACCGCCTCGCCGACGTCCACTGTGGACCGCGGCCGGCCGGGCGGTGGCGGGACGTGTGGTGGCGCGACGTGTGGGTCGCCGACGGGTTCTGCGCCGCGGTCGCCATCACCACCGGCCGCGACGGCTTCGACGTGCGCCTGCGGCACACCACTCTCCCCGGGAGGATCAGATGAGCACGAACGACACCGGCAGCCGGCGGCTGCGGCGCGTCCTCGGCGAGTTCGCCACCGGCGTGACCGTCGTCGCCGCGGACTCCCCGCGCGGCCCCGTCGGCATGACCGTCAACTCCTTCACCTCCGTCTCCCTCGATCCACCGCTGATCCTGGTCTGCCTCGCCACCGCCGCCAGCACGACCCGCGCGGTCACCGACGCCGGCTCGTTCGCCGTCAGCATCCTGCGCCGCGACCAGCGCGGCATCTGCGACACGTTCGCCGCCCGCCGCCCCGACAAGTTCTCCGCCGTCGGCACCGTCGAGGCGGCGACCGGCGCACCCGTCATCGACGACGCGCTCGCGTACCTCGACTGCCGCGTCCACGACGTCCTGCCCGCCGGCGACCACGTGGTCGTCATCGGCGAGGTCGCCGACGCCGCCGCGGCCTGCGACGGCGAACCGCTCACGTTCTTCCGCGGCACCCTGCAGTGACCCGCCACGACCCCGAAGGGCCAACCATGTCATCGACCGTGTCATCCGCCGTGTCATCCGCCGTGTCCTCCACCCCCGCGCCGCTGCGTCCCGGCGCCCGCGCCATCGTCACCGGCGGCTTCGGCTTCGTCGGCTCGCACCTCGTCGGCGCGCTGGCCGCACGCGGCGTCGCCGTCACCGTCCTGGACGTCTGCCCGCCGCCCGCCGCGCTGCCGGACGGGGTCGAGCACCGCATTGCCGACCTGCGCGACCCGCAGGCGGTGCGGGCCGCGCTCGCCCCGGCCGACGTCGTGTTCCACCTCGCCGGCAACGCCAGCGGCACGCTGTCCGTCGACCGTCCCCGCTTCGACTTCGAGACCAACGCCGAAGGCACGTTCAACCTGTGCGAGGCGCTGCTGGAGCTGCCGCCGCGGCGGTTCGTGTACCTGTCCTCCGCCATGGTGTACGGCCGGCCCGAGTCCACCCCGATGCCGGAGGACCACCCGCTGCGGCCGTTCCTGCCGTACGCGGCGTCGAAGCTGGCCGGCGAGCACGTGGCGCAGAGCATGTTCGAGTCCTTCGGGCTGCCCGCGGTCATCGGCCGCGCCTTCACCATCTACGGCCCGGGCGAGGACCCGCGCCGCGCCGGCGGCGAGGTCTCGCAGTTCGTCCGGTGGCACCTCAACGGCCGGCCGATCCCCGCCGTCGGCGACGCCGAGCGCAAGACCCGCGACTTCGCCCACGTCGACGACCTCGTCGAAGGGCTGCTGACCATCGCCGAACGCGGCACCCCCGGTGAGGTCTACAACCTCGGTACCGGCTCGGAGACGTCGCTGCGCGAGCTCGCCGACGTCATCGGCGCCGTCACCGGCCGCCCCGCCGACCTGCGCTGCGACGACGAGGTCCTCGACGACAGCTACCGCCACGTCGCCGACATCGACAAACTGCGGGCGCTGGGCTACCGGCCGCGGGTGTCCCTCGAGGCCGGCGTCGCCGCGCTCGCCGCGGCCCTGGGCGAGCACCCGGAGCTGCCGAGCATGCCCGCCGTGTTCCACCGCCCGACCGCCGCTTAGGAGCTGAGCATGAACGACTTCGTCGTGCCGTACCACGGGCAGGGCAGCATCTTCGACGACGACGACATCGCCGCCGTCACCACGCTGCTGCGCTCCGACCGGCACCTGTCCTCCGGCGTGGAACGCGCCGCGTTCGAGACCGAGTTCGCCCGCGCCACCGGCGCGCCCTACGCCGTGTCGGTCACCAGCTGCACCATGGCCCTGGACCTCGCCACCCACCTGCTGGACCTGCAACCCGGCGACGAGGTGATCGCCTCGCCGCTGACCTTCCAGGCAACCGTCACCGCGCTGCTGGGCCGGCAGGTCACCGTGCGCTTCGCCGACATCGAACCGGACAGCCTCGCCCTCGACCCGCGCAGCGTGCACCGGCTGATCGGCCCGCGCACCCGCGCGGTCTACGTCACCCACTACGGCGGGCTCGCCGCCGACCTCGACGCGCTGCGCGCCGTCACCGACGCCGGCGGCGTGGCCCTCGTCGAGGACTGCGCGCACGCGCTCGGCACCCGGTACCAGGGCCGGCCCGTCGGTACCGTCGGCGACATCGGCTGCTGGAGCTTCCACAGCCTGAAGAACATGTCCACGATGGGGCAGGGCGGGATGCTGACCACCGCCCGGCCCGGCTGGCACGACACCCTGCGCCGGATCGGCTCCATCGAACCCGACGCCGACTTCACCCCGCGCCGCACCACCGCCGGCTTCGGCGCCTACGCGGCACCGCAGCCCGGCGACCCCGAGCGGCACGCGAAGAACGCGTACACGCACGACTGCACCGCCGTGCGGTGCGGGGGCAGCAACGCCATCATGAGCGAACCCGCCGCCGCGGTCGGCCGCACCCAGCTCGCGAAGCTGCCGGCCTTCGTCGCCCGCCGGCGGCAGCTCGCCGGCTACCTCAACGAACGGCTCGGCGCGCTGCCGGGGGTGCGCGTCCACGGCGACCTGCCCGGCCGCGAGCACTCCTACCACCTGTACACGTTCCGGCTCGACGGCGCCGGACCGGGCGCCCGCGACGCGCTGATCCGCCGGCTGCACCACCAGCACGGCATCGAGATCATCCTGCGGTACTTCCCGCTGCACCTGCTGCCCGAGTGGCGGGCCCTCGGCGGCGAGCTGGGCCAGGCCCCGGTCGCCGAGCGGATCTGGTTCAACGAGCTGGTGAACCTGCCGATCTACCCGGCGATGCAGGACTGGCAGGTCGAGCACATGGCCGACGCGATCTGCAAGGAGGTCCTGCAATGACCGGCCTCGCCGCCGCCCTCGACGAGTTCCGCGCCCGGCATCAGGTGCCCGGCGTCGCGGTCGCCACGTTCGACCTCGACGGTCCACAACAGACGGTCGCGCGCGGGGTGCGCAGCGCCGAGGAGCCCGGCGCGGCGATGCGCCCCGACACGCTGTTCCGGGTCTACTCGGTGGCCAAGAGCCTCACCGGTACCCTCGCCACGATGCTCGCCGAGGACGGCGTCGTCGACCTGGACCAGCCGGTCGTGGAGACGCTGCCGCGGTTCCGGCTGCGTGGCGGGTCCGGCACCGGCGACGTGACCCTGCGGCACCTGCTCAGCCACCGGGCCGGCTTCATCCCCGACGCGGTCAGCCATGAGCACTGCGGCCGCGACCCGGAGGCGATCGCGGCGGCGGCCACCGGCGAGCCACCCCGCACCCCGCTGGTCGGCCGGCCCGGGCAGGTGTACTCCTACAGCAACCTCGGGTTCATCGTCGCCGGGCACGTGCTGGAGACCCGCGCCGGCGTTGCGTTCGCCACGCTCTTCCAGGACCGGGTGACGAGACCGCTGGGCATGCACCGCACCACCCACGACCCGGCGGTCGCCATGACGTACCCGCTGCTGCAGCACCACCCCGCCGGCGCGCTCCGGGTCGGTCACCAGCCGTGGGTGGCGGCGAAGCACGCGCCGTCGTCGCAGTGCTGGTCGACGGTGCAGGACATGGCCCGGTTCGGCGCGATGCACCTCGCCGGCGGCGCCGCGGCCCTGCGGCAGCGGCGGCCGCACGCCGACGTCCGGCTCGACGTCGACCTGCGCTACGGGCTCGGCCTCTACCTCGGCCCCCGCGACGGCGAGGAGGTGCGTTTCGGCCACGAAGGCTTCTACGACGGCATGTGGTGCAAGCTCGTGTGCGTGCCCGCGGCCGGCGTCGGCCTGGTCTGGGCCGACAACCGCGGCGACGAGCTGCGCGACGCCCGGTACCGCGTCATCGAGCAGATCCTCGGGGTCGGCCCCGGCGACTGGTCACGGCACCACGAGACCCCGCAACCACAGCGGACCCCGCCGCCCGACGGCCGCTACGAGCGGCCCGCCAGCGGCGCCGCCCTGCACATCCGCTCCGGCGACGACGGGATCCGGCTGCACACCGAGGGCCGCGAGCTGGTCCTCGACCCGGTCGCCACCGACGTCTGGGCGACCACCGCCGACGAGCACGCCCGCCCGCCGTGGCGCACCCACGCGGGCAGCCGCCGGGTCAGCGTCGGGGCCGTCCGCGGCGAGCCCGGCGGCGAGGTCGGCCACATCCTGCTCAACGGCCTGCCCTACCGGCGGCACGGTTCGAGCCCCGCCCACGCGGGTACGCACTGATCCGATGGCAGCCGACACCGCCGTGCAGCACCGCCGCGCCACCGCGGTGGTGGCGCTCGCCTGCACCGCGCAGTTCGTCGACGTCGTCGGCGTGACCGTCCTCATCGTGGCGCTGCCGATGATCCAGCACGACCTCGGCCTCGGCGACGCGACCCTGTCCTGGGTGGCCGGGATCTACGCCCTCGCGTTCGGCGGGTTCCTGGTCCCCGGCGGTCGCGCCGCCGACCTCGCCGGCCGGCGCACCACGTTCATGCTCGGCAGCGCCCTCGTCGCCGGCGGCTCGCTGCTGTGCGCGCTCGCCGGCAGCGGCGCCGTCCTGCTCGCCGGGCGCGCCGCGCAGGGCCTCGGCGCGGCGGTGGCGGTCCCGGCGGCCCTCGCCATCCTCCTGGACGCCGTGCCGCCCGGCCCGCGCCGCAACCGCGCCCTGGGGCTGTGGACGATGGCCGGTGCCGCCGGCGGCGCGTCCGGGTTCGTCATCGGCGGCCTCATCACCCAGGCCGCCGGCTGGCGGTGGCTGTTCGCCGCCATCGGCCCGGTCGCGCTCCTGGCCGCTGTCGTGACACCACTGGTCGTGCGCTCCGGCCCGCCCCGCACCCGCCCGGCGGGAAACCGGCTCGACCTGCCGGGCATCGTGCTCAGCACGACCGCCGTGGTCCTGGTCATCCTGGGCTTCACCCGCGCACAGGACCACGGCTTCCTCGACCCGTTCGCCCTGGTACCGCTGGCGCTCGCGCCCCTGGCCGGCTCCGCGTTCGTCGTGGTCCAACGCCGCTCACCGGCGCCCCTGGTGCCGGCCGCCGTGTGGTCGGCCCGCCCGTTCCGCCTCGGCACCATGGTCGCGGTGGTCCTCACCGCCACCACGAGCGGCGCCGGCGTCCTGGGCTCGCTGTTCCTGCAGCACGGCCTGGGCCTGTCGGCCGCCGCGTCCGGCACCGGCTTCCTGCTGTTCAGCGCCGGCGTCGTGGTCTCCTCCACCACAGCGGCGGCGGCGATCCGGCGCGTCGGCCTGCCCGGCGCGATGGCCACGGGGCTCGCCGTCATCGCCGCGGCCATGACCGTCGAGGCCGCCGGCGTCTGGCACCGGTCGCTGCCGCTGTTCCTTGCCGGTCTCACGGTGTCCGGGCTGGGCCTCGGCCTCGCGTCGGTCGCCTCGACCACGTGCGCGACCGCCGACACCGCCGGCACCACCGCCGGGCTCGTCGGCGGCCTGCTCAACGCCGCCGCCCAGATCGGCACCGCCGTCGGCATCGCCGTGCTGCTGGCGATCGCCCCGCCGACCCACGCCACCGCATACCTGGCCGCCGCCGGCGCCGCCCTCGCCGCCGGCCTCCTCGTCCGGCTCACCCGCGCCCGCGGCTGACCGGCGCCGAACCGAACGAGGGTTCAGGCATCGACTCGGTACTATTGCCGGACCGGCTGTGCGTCCCGCTGGGGCGCCGGCCGATACGCACGGGGGGTCCGGTGTTGACGGTGCAGTTCCGCCTGCTCGGCACGCTCGAGGCGGACATCGCCGGCCGGCCGGTCGAGCTCGGTCACGCCCGGCAGCAGTCCGTGCTCGCGGTCCTGCTGGCCGACGTGAACACCGTCGTGCCGGTCGGCCAGCTGCTGGAGCGGATCTGGGGGGACCGTCCTCCCCAGCGGGCCCGCGAGACGCTGTACAGCTACCTGTCCCGCCTCCGCCGGGCGCTGTCCGTCACCGGCGAGGCCGGCCTGCACCGGCGAAGCGGCGGGTACGTGCTTGCCGTCGACCCGTCCGCCGTCGACGTCGTGCGGTTCCACCGGCTGGCCATGACCGCGCGCACGGCGGACGACGACGACGCGCTCGCGCTGTTCGACGAGGCGCTCGCGTTGTGGCGCGGCGAGGCGTTCGCCGGTCTGGACACCCCGTGGCTGGGCGCGCTGCGTGACCAGTTGGGCCAGCACCGGTTCGCGGTGGAGCTGGACCGCAACGACGTCGCCCTGCGCCGAGGACGCCACGCCGAGGTGCTGCCCGGATTGTCGGCGCACGCGCGGGCGTACCCGCTCGACGAGCGCCTGGCCGGTCAGCTCATGCTGGCCCTGTACCGGTCCGGCCGGCAGGCCGACGCGCTGGCCCACTACGAGCAGGCGCGGCGGGTCCTGGTCGAGGAGCTCGGCGCCGACCCCGGTCCCGCCCTGCGGGAGCTCCATCAGCGGATCCTGACCGAGGAGGCGGTACTCCCAGCGCCCGCCACCGCCGCGCCCGAGCCGGAGGCGGCGGCCCCGCCGGTACCACGGCAGCTGCCGGCGCCACCGCGGCTGTTCGTCGGCCGGAGCCGGGCGCTGGCCCGGCTGACGGAGGTGCTCGGTCAGCGGCCCGGCACCGAGCACACCGTGCCGATCGCGACGATCGCCGGTACCGGTGGCATCGGCAAGACGTGGCTCGCGCTGCGGTGGGCGCACGACAACCTGCACCGGTTTCCCGACGGGCAGCTGTACCTGAACCTGCACGGGTTCAGCCAGTCCGGCCGGCGCCAGTCACCCGCCACGGCGATCCGTTCGCTGCTGGAGGCGCTCGCCCCGGCGCCGTCCGCCATCCCCTCCGACCTGAGCGCCCAGACCGCGCTGTACCGCAGCCTGGTCGCCGGCAAGCGCATGCTGATCGTGCTGGACAACGCCTACGACGCCGACCATGTGCGTCCGTTGCTGCCCGGATCGGCGGGCTGCGCGGTCGTGGTGACCAGCCGCAACCAGCTGCCCGGGCTGGTCGCCACCGAAGGTGCGCAACCGCTGGTGCTGCAGGTGCTCACCGCCGCGGAGGCGAGCGACCTGCTGGCCCGCAGGCTCAGGTCGCAGCCGGTGGCGGCGGACCGGCCGTCGGTGGACCGGATCGTCGCCGCATGCGCGGGGCTGCCGCTGGCGCTGTCCATCGTGGCGGCCCGGGCCGCCACGAACCCCGCCGTGCCGCTCGCGGCGCTGGCCGACGACCTCGCCGACAACCGCGGGAACCTGGACGGGTTCGCCGGCGGCGACCCCAGCGCCGATCTGCGCGCGGTGTTCTCCTGGTCCTACCGGGCCCTCGACGCCGACGCCGCCCGGGTGTTCCGGTTGCTGGGCCTGCATCCCGGCCCGACGGTCACCGCCCCGGCCGTCGCGAGCCTTGCCGGGCTGGCGGGCGGCCGGGCGCGGTCGCTGCTGGAGGATCTGGTCCGGGCGAACGTGGCCACCATGCTCACTCCCGGCCGGTACGGCCTGCACGACCTGCTGCGCACGTACGCCACCGAGCTCGTCCAGTCCGACGACGACCGGCGGGACGCGCTGCACCGGGTGCTCGATCACTACCTGCACACCGCGTACGCCGCCGCCCTGCTGATCGAACCCCACCGGGATCCGATCAGCCTCGCACCCGCACAGCCCGGCGTCACCGCCGAACCGTTCGCCGGTCAGGCCGAGGCGCTGGAGTGGTTCGTCGCCGAACAGTCCGTGCTGCTGGCCGCCGTCGACCAGGCCGCGGAGGCCGGCTACGACGGCCACGCGTGGCGGCTGGCGTGGGCCGCCGCCACGTTCCTCAGCCGCGGCGCACGCTGGCAGGATCTCACCGCCACCCAGCGGGTCGCGCTGGCGGCCGCGGAGCGGGCGCAGGACCTGGTCGGACAGGCCCACGCGCACCGCGACCTGGCCCTGGCCTGCAACCACACCGGCCGGCCGGAGGACGCCACGGCCCACCTGCAGCGCGCCTTCGACCTGTTCGGTGCGTTGGGTGACCAGGTCGGCCAGGCGTACACGTGCCTGTTCCTCGGCTGGGTCAGCGAGTGGCAGGGCCAGCAGCGCGGCGCGCTGCGGCACGACGAGCGGGCACTGGCGCTGTTCCAGGCCGCCGGCCACAAGGTCGGTCAGGCGAAGGCCCTCAACGCGGTCGGGTGGGACCACGCCCAGGCCGGCGACCACGAGCAGGCCATCAGCTACTGCCAGCGGGCGCTGACCCTGCACGAGGCCCTGGACAACCGCACGGGAGCGGCGAAGACCTGGGACAGCCTCGGCTACGCGCATCAGCAGCTCGGCCACCACGACCGGGCGATCGACTGCTTCCGGCACGCGCTCGCCCTCTACCGCCGCACCGGCGAGCAGTACGGGGAGGCCGAGACCCTGGAGCACCTCGGGGACAGCCACCACGCCACCGGTGACCTCGCGGCGGCCCGCGACGCCTGGCAGCGGGCGCTGGACCGGCTCGGCGAGCAGAGCCCGTCCGAAACCGATCAGCTGCGCGCCAAGCTCCGCCGCCTCGACGGTTCGTGACCAGCGGATTCCAGGTTCCTGCAGGGTCTGCCCAACCCGGGCCTGCCACGGTGGTCCCAACCAGCGGCGCCAGGTCCGCGCCGGTCGGGACACCCTAGTCACGGGAGGTACGAAGATCATGGGAGCGGGTAGGTCGTACAGGGAGATCTTGACGGGAAGCTGGGGCAGCCGTGTCATCGCCGTGGCGGTCGTGGCGATCAGCGCCGTCGCCGTCGCCGCCACCCCGGCGAGCGCGGTGACCCCGGTGGGCGCCTGGAAGGGCAACAACTACTCGGCGTCCGACATCGTCGGCGCACACGCACAGGGCAACGCGTACATCAGCGGCAGCCGCGTCTACGTCACCGGCTACATCCGCGACACGGCCACTGACGGCCACGGCGCGTGCCTGAAGATCAAGACCTGGTACAACGACAGCGTCTTCACCCGGGACGAGTTCGTGTCCGACACGGACGGGAACAACTCCAGCTACACGTACTTCAGCTTCAACTACCCCGTCAGCACCACCGAGTACATTGACATCCAGGAGTGCCTGACGGAGTCGGGCAGCATCTGGGACGAGGCCCCCGGCTGGCAGGCCATCGTCTCGCCGTAGCCCGCAGGTGTTGCAGCGGCCCGCCAGGCACGGGGCTGGCGGGCCGCTTCCCGGTCGTCCGCGGAGCCGACGGCCGGCGTCAGGTGGGCTTGCCGAGGGCAGTGTAGCCGGAGGTCGCCGGTTGCCAGGCCGTGCCGTCCCAGGCGTGGGGTGGGTCGCCGCGGCCGTGGCGACGCTGTCGACGAGCTGACGGAACGGCGGGGCGCCCTCCAGCAGGACCGCCAGCTCGGCAGTGTTGCGGGTACCCGCCACGTCAAGGTTCAGCACCGCGCGGATCCGGCCGTGCTCCGGCGCGGGCAGGCCGGCGACGTATTGCAGGCTGCCGTGCAGGCCCTCCTCCTCGCCGCCGAAGAGGATCAGCCGGAGGTCGTGCGGCCAGGCGCGGCTCGCCAGGACCCGGGCCAGTTCCAGGACCCCGGCGGCGCCGCTGCCGTTGTCGTCGGCGCCCGGCGCCGGTGCCGACGGGCCGCCGGTGAGGTTGATCGAGTCGAGGTGGGCGGTCACCAGCACGACCGGGCGTGGGGCCGGGCCGGTGCCGAGCCGGTCGGCGATCACGTTGGTGCTGGTGCCGGCGGCGCCGACGGTGATCGGTGCCGACGTCGTGGCGTAGCCGAGGGAGGCGAACCGGTCGTGGCACCAGCGGGCCGCGGCGGCGTACCCCGGGCCGGTCGAGTGCCGGGTGCCGTGGGCGACGAGCCGCCGCAGGTCCGTCTCCCACCGGTCGGCGGCCAGGTGGTCGAGCAGGTCCGCGACCCGGCGGTCGGGTGCGGCCCGGCGGGCCGGCGCCGGGCGGTCGACCACGACGGTGTCGACCGGCACCGGTTCGATCCGCCAGCAGCAGGTCTGCTCGGGGATCGGGCCGGGCACCTGGCCGGCGTCGACGATCAGGTGCCGTCCGCGGTCGAGGATGACGGGGACGGCACCGTGCGCGTCCTGGAAGGCCCTTCCGACCTGGGTGACCAGCGCGAGGCCGGTGACCCCGGCGGGCTGCGACGGCCAGGTCACGACCGTCCCGCCCAGCTGCACCCACCGCGCCGTGCGGGCGCCCCGGACGAACTGCTCCACCGGAAGCACCGTGCAGGTGTGGACGGCCGTGGTCACGACGCACCTCCCGGCCGCAGTTCGAGGCGGTCCGGGGCGACGAGCACGATCTGCACCGAGCGTTCCCCGCCGGCGTCGGGGGTCAGCCGGAGCCGGCCGCCGTCGGCGCGCCAGGTGCCGGGGCGCGCCGAGCCGGCGTCGCCGCGGCCGACGCCGATGTCGACGTAGGTGCCGTCGGGGCGCAGGTCGAGACCGTCCCGGCCACGCGCGGGCGGGAACGGGTGGTCGGCCGGGCGGTAGACGCGGACGTCGTCGTGGTCCTCCTCGAAGGAGTGGCCCCAGCGCCTCGCCAGGTCATCAGGTGCGGACATGGGGCCACTCCTATCGGGGTCAGGGACGCGACGCGAGGTTGGACAGTTCGGAGATGTCGTCCGGCGCCGTGGACCGGAAGCCGCTGATGACGCCGCCCATGTACTCGTAGCCGTCGACGGAGGGGCTCCACTTCGAGCCGTCCCACCACTTGTGGTACAGCGCGCTGTCGCTACCGGTGACGAACACGTCGAGGCGGTTCTCCGCCCAGGCGGTGGCCCGCGGCTGGCCGACGCACACGCCGCCCATGTGCTCCCACTCGGTGACCGACGGTCCCCACTGCGAGCCGTCCCACCACTTGTGGTACAGCGCGCTGTCGGTGCCCGTGACGAACACGTCGAGGCGGTCCGGCCCCCACGACACGACCGTCGGCGCGCTGGTGCACACGCCGCCCATGTACTCCCAGTCGGTCAGCGACGGTCCCCACTGCGAGCCGTCCCACCACTTGTGGTACAGCGCGTGGTCGGTGCCGATGACGAACAGGTCGAGGCGGTTCTCGCCCCACGCCACGGCCGTCGGCGGGCTGGCGCAGACGCCGCCCATGTACTCGTAGCCGGTGGTCGACGGGCCCCACTGGGCACCGTCCCACCACTTGTGGTAGATCGCGTTGTCGGTGCCGCGCACGAAGAGGTCCAGCCGGTTCGGCCCCCAGGCGACCACCTCCGGCGGGCTGGAGCAGATCCCGCCCAGGTGCTCGTAGCCGTCGATCGACGGGCCCCACTGGGAGCCGTCCCACCACTTGTGGTAGACCGCGCTGTCGGTGCCGAGCACGAAGAGGTCCAGCCGGTCCGGGCCCCATGACGCCGCCCGCGGCGGGCTCAGGCACACCCCGCCCATGTACTCGTAGCCGTCCACCGACGGGCCCCACTGCGAACCGTCCCACCATTTGTGGTAGACGGCGCGGTCGGTGCCGAGCACGAACGCGTCGAGCCGGTTCGGGCCCCAGGCGACCACCTCGGGTTCGCTCATACAGATCCCACCCATGTACTCGTAGCCGGTCACCGACGGCCCCCAGGCCGCGCCGTCCCACCACTTGTGATAGACCGCGCGGTCGGTGCCGAGCACGAACGCGTCGATGCGGTCCGACGACCACGACACCACCGGGCCGGCCGGCACCGGCTGGGACCCCTGGCTGGCCAGCGTGGCGCGCACGGTGTCCAGGCAGGCCTCCATCCGGGCCGCCTGGCCCTGGGTGAACATCACCATCGCCGGGTCGTCGACGTAGTCCATGTAGTTCACGAACAGGTCGCCGTTGGGCGCGTTGTTACAGCTCAACTTCGGGAACGCGGGCGTGCCGTAGTTGGGCCCGCCCTGGTTCGGGGTGTCGTCGACCTCGTCCGACCCGCCACACCCGTCGCCGTCGTCACCCCAGATGTGGAAGAGGTTGAGGAAGTGGCCGATCTCGTGCGTCGTCGTGCGGCCGAGGTGGAACGGCGGCGTCGCGGTGCCGGTCGTCCCGAACGCGCTGTGCAGAATCACGACCCCGTCGGTCTCGGGCGGCCCGCCGGGGAACTGGGCGTACCCGAGCAGCCCGCCGCTCAGCTGGCCCGTCCAGATGTTGAGGTACCGGTCGGTCGGCCATGGATCCGCGCCGCCGGTCGCCGCCGACTTGATGGCGTCGTCGGTGCCGAAGTTCGCCCGGGACGTCTGGGTACGGGTCACGCCGTCGGTCGGGTTGCCGCTGGGGTCGGTGGTGGCGAGGTGGAACTCGATGCGGGCATCGGCAACCAGGTTGCCGAAGACCGACGGCACCGAGGAGACGTCGGTGTTGGTCGCGCGGAAGTCCCGGTTGAGCACGTCGATCTGACTCTGGATCTGCGCCATGGACACGTTCTGGTCGCCGGTGTTGTGCACGACGTGCACCACCACGGGAATGCGCGCGACGCCGCTGAACCTCGAGTACGCCCCGCGCTGGCTGATCCGCGCGCGGGTCGCGTTCTCGATGGACGCGCGAGCCGTGCGGTACGACGGGTCGTCGGTGAGGCGTTGCCGGTGCACGTCCTGCGCCGCACACGTCCGACGGTTGGACCGCCCGATCTCCAGCAGCGGGCCGCCCGGGCCGGTCCCGCCGCCGCCACCACCGGCGCTCGCCGGTCGCGTGCCGCCGCCCATCGTGGCGCCCGGGCCCTTGGGTTCCTTACCTGATCCGTTGGCGGACATGTGGGTGCTCATCGCGCCGCCCCGCATCCCGCCGGTGTTCGGACGCATCGCGTCGTCGGACTGGTTCATGCCTTGACTGGTCGCCATCGTTTCCCCCTTTGGTCCGGGCAGGCCGGACCGGTCTGGCGCCGGGAATGGTCTGGTGCGACACGGGACGCAGACCGTGCGGGTGTCCGTCCGGTGCGCGACCCGCCGAATTGGGCCGCGCGCAGCACCCCCGGTGCTGCATGCGGGGGTGGCTGAGCCCCCGGTCCGCACGAACGGCCAAGGTCGGCAGTCGGTGTCGCGCAGTCAGGCTACTACGCTCGAACACGCAGGGTTACTGATCAACTACTAATAGCTACCAAGCGCCGATTCCCGACAATTCAAGCGGGGAAACTGTTGCCCCGCAGCAAATCTCGCCCGCCAGTCGCTGACGTGGGCGGTGTCGCCGTCGACGCTGATGCCGGTGGCCTCGCGGCCGGTGAGCGGAAGGCGCCGGGTCAAGGTCCGCAACAGCGGTCCGGCTGGACCGGCCGGCATGGCCATCTGCTGCCATGCCGGCGTCGGGTGCAGGCCGACCGGTCTCAGCTCATGACCGGCCTGCCGAACCAGCGGGACAGGTGGTCCTCCAGGTCCTGCTGGTCGTCGCCGATCCAGGCGACGTGGCCGTCGGGGCGCAGCAGGACGCACGGAGCGTCCAGTGCCGCGGTGGGATCGGCGAGGTGATCGACCCGGTCGGACCAGCCACCGGCGGTGAGGCGTCCGGTGCGGTCCAGCAGCAGGCCGCGGCCGCGGTGCAGGAGGCCGTACAGGTTGCCCTGTCGCACGTCGATGTCACGCAGGCGGCGGCCCAGCAGGTCGGGGCCTTCGCCGAAGTCGTAGCGGACGTCGATCGCGGTGATCTTCTCGATCAGGTAGCGGTTGACCTCGTTGAAGTCCATCAGTTCGGTGAGCAGCCTGCGCACGGCCTGCGGGCCGGGTTCGGTGGAGGAGAGTTCCATCTGGGCGCGGGTGTTGTCCAGCACGTCCTCGGCGACCGGGCGGCGCTCGGCCTGGTAGGTGTCCAGCAGCGTGTCCGGCGCCCAGCCGCGCAGCTGTGCGGCGAGTTTCCAGCCGAGGTTGAACGCGTCCTGGACGCCCAGGTTGAGGCCCTGCCCGCCGGTGGGTGGATGGATGTGTGCCGCGTCGCCGGCGAGCAGCACCCGCCCGACCCGGTACCGTTCGGCGAGGCGGGTGGCGTCGCCGAAGCGGGACAGCCAGCGCGGGGAGTGCACGCCGAAGTCGGTGCCGGCGACGGCGCGCAACCGGTGCTGGAAGTCCTCGAGGGTGGGCGGTTCCGCGCGGTCGGTGACGCCTTCGGCGGGGACCACGACGCTGTAGAGCCCGGCGCGCGCGGGCCGCAGCCAGAAGGGCCTGATGGTCCTGCTGAGCTCGGTCACCTTGGCGGCGATCTCCTCCGGCGGGGCGCTCGCTGCCATCTCGCCCATCAGGGTCTCGGTCCGTGCGGGCTCGCCGGGGAAGCCGACGCCGAGGAGTTTGCGGACCGTGCTGCGCCCGCCGTCGCAGCCGACGAGGTAGCGCGCACGCAGCCGCTCCCCGCCGGCCAGCTCGACGGTCACACCGTCGTCGTCCTGCTCGAACCCGGCCAGGGCGCTGCCGCGCCGGACCTGCGCGCCCAGTTCGATCGCATGCGCTTCGAGCAGCTGCACGATGACCGGGTGCGGGATGCCCAGCAGATAGGCGTGCGCGGTGTCCAGGCCCTCGGGCACGGGCTTGGGGATGGCGGCGAAGAAGCCGGCGGCCGGGCGCCGCCTGCCGTGCGGGAGCACGCGCTCCAGCAGTCCGCGCATCGCCAGCAGCTCGATGCTGCGGGCGTGCAGCCCGACGATGCGGACGAACGACGCGGGCTCGGTGTCCTTCTCCAGGACGAGGACCCGCACGTCGTGCAGCCGCAGTTCGGCGGCCAGCATCGCGCCGGCCGGCCCGCATCCGGCAATGATCACGTCAAACACAGGTGGTGCCTTTCGGGAGGGCCTTCATGGCGAGGCGCTCCCGGCGACACCTACGTCAATCGCCCGGCCGTGACCGGAAGGGGGAGCACCCACATCGCTGCAACGTTCATGGGTCTCACCTCCTCAGGCCGTGTCACGGTCGACAGCACGCTACAAGCCCGGGCACCGTCCCGTCCAATCCTTTGCCCGTCCGGGTGCTCACCGGATCTCCTCGATCACCCGGACGGCGAGGGGTGCCAGGACGGCGGACCCGCCGACCCGCTCCCCCGTCAGCAGGTCGACCCCGGCCGGGACCCGCACCTCGGCGGCGTCGCTGTCGGAGTGGTTGAGCAGGAACAGGAACTCCCCACGCCGGACCGCCTCCACGTGTGCCGGCGCACCGTCGACGACCGGCGCGACCCCGGCGTCCCGCACCGCGCCGAGCAGCGTGTCGCGCAGCGCGGTCTGCTCCAGGCGGGTGCCGAGGTACACGACGCGCCCCGCGCCGAGGCGGTGGTCCAGGATCGCGGGCCGGCCGGCCAGGAAACCACCGGTGTACCTGGCGAGGACCGTCGCGGTCTCGGGATGGATGCTCTCCTGCCACCAGTCGCTCGCCGCGACCGTCCCGTCGGCGAACGTCAGCTCGAAGGTCTCGTCGCCGCGGGCCGGCCAGTACTCGTCGATGTAGGCGCCGATGAGCCGGCGGAACGCGCCCGGGTAGGCCGGCTGGCGTACCTGGTTGGCCGGGTCCACGACGCCGGAGAAGTACGAGCAGACCAGCGTCCCGCCGTCCTCGACGAACCGTGCGAGGGCCTCGGCGCAGCGGTCGCTGACGAGGTACGCGTTGGGCACCACCACGACCGTGTAGGCGGCGAGCGACGAGTCGAAGGAGACCAGGTCGACCGCGTACTGCGCCTGCAGCAGCGGCCGGTAGTGCTCCGTCGCGAGCCGGGTGTAGTCGAAGTCGTTGCGCGGCAGGCCGTACGTGAGCTCCAGGCCCCACCAGGCGTCCCAGTCGAACAGCAGCGCGACGTGCGCCGTGCCGGAGGTCCCGGCCGCGGCGCCGAGCAGGGGCAGTTCGTTGCCCAGCGCCTCGACCTCGGACCACGTGCGCGAGGCGGTGCCGGAGTGCGGCAGCATCGCGGAGTGGAAGCGTTCGTGGCCGCCCCTGCTGGCGCGCCACTGGAAGAACAGCACGCTGTCGGCGCCGTGCGCGATCGCCTGATAGGAGCCGAGGCGCATGCGGCCGGGGCGTTTGACGTTGTTGACCCGCCACTGTGACACGGCGCTCGCCGCCTGCTCCATGAGCAGCCACGACTCGCCGCGCAGCGAGCGCATCAGGTCGAAGTTGAGCGCGGCGGCGACGTGCGCGTCGTCGTCGCCGGGGTCCGGGTAGATGTCCAGCGCCACGGCGTCCTCCGCCCGGGCCCATTTCCAGTAGTCGGCGTGCTGGTAGAAGCGCATGAAGTTCGTGACGACCGGGATGTCGTCGCGGTACGAGCGCACGATGTCCCGTTCGAGCACGAAGCACTCCAGCAGCGCGTCGGAGACGAACCGCTTGAAGTCCAGGCGCCGGGCCGGGTTCGACCAGGTCCGGGGCACGGCCGGCGGGTCGATCTGCTCCCAGGCGGTGTAGCGCTGGCCCCAGAACCGGGTGTACCACGCGTCGTTCAGGGCCGAAAGGTCGCCGTAGCGCCGCCGCAGCCAGTCCCGGAAGGCGACCGCGCTCTGCGGCGTGTAGGCGGTGGGGCCGTACTCGTTGCCGATGTGCCACATCGCGAGCGCGGGATGGTGCGAGTACCGCTGCGCGAGCGCCCCGGTGATCTGCGCGGCGTGGTGCCGGTACCGCGGCGACACCGGATCGAAGTGCAGCCGGTTGCCGAAGCCGAACGTCTCCCCGTCGGCCATCACCGGCAGCACCTCCGGGTGCCCGTGCGACAGCCACACCGGCGGTGCCGCGGTCGGCGTGGCGAGGTCGACGCTGATCCCGTTGGCGTGCAGCAGATCCATCGCCTCGTCGAGCCACTCGAACGTGAAGCGGCCGGGCTCCGGCTCCAGCGACGCCCACGCGAACACGCCGAGCGTGACCAGGTTGACCCCGGCCCGCCGCATCAGCGCGACGTCCTCGTCCCACACCCGCCGGTCCCACTGCTCGGGGTTGTAGTCCCCGCCGAACGCGAACCCGCCGAGGCGTGCCCTGAACGCGGCCATCCGCTCGTTCACGCGGTGAACCGGTCCCGGATCGCGGCGGTCATCGCGCGGCTGTTCCACAGCAGCGCGCCGGCCAGCAGCGAGCCGAGCAGCGCCGTGACCGCCTCCGAGGCGAGCAGCGTCACCCCGCCCGCGGCGATGAGGACGCCGGCGTTGGCGAGTGTCGCGCCGCGGGGCAGGAAGTGCAGCGCCAGCCGGGCCGCGTCGACGGTCCGGAACGTGAACAGCGAGGTGATCACGAGCGCGTTGACGGCCCACAGGGTCACGGCCACGGCGACGGCGGCCAGGAGCACACCCCACCAGCCCGGGACACCCGCCGAGGAGAAGTTGGCGAGGTTCACGGCGAGGATCGTCAGCCAGGCCAGCAGCGGCAGCCACAGCTTCAGCACCGGCAGCGCGTTGCCGCGGTACCCGCGCCAGAAGGCCGTGGCGGGTTCGTCGTCGCCGTGCCGCAGCGCGTAGAGCGCGGCGGAGACGGCCGGGCCGAGCGGTATCGCGCACACCGCGACGAGCGGGACGTTGCTGACGTCGTGGTCGAGCAGGGTGATCGCGGCCAGCGTGGGGACCGTGGTGAGCAGGAGCAGCAGCTCCACCACGAGCAGGTTGTAGATCAGCCCGGTGGCGCGGGACAGCGCCGTGACGTTCATGTCGCGTCCCCGAGGCCGAGCAGCCGGCGCTCGTCCCACCACGGGGGCGTCTCGTCGGTCATGGGCGAGAGCTCCAGGAGGGTCAGCTCGTGCCGGGCGAGGGTGATGTCCACGTCGACGCGCCCGTCGACGACCGGCAGGCGGCGGTGGCTGCGGGCCGGTTCCGCGAGCTCGCGCAGCGCGTCGAGCTGCCGGGGCCGGGGCGACGGCGGGCGGCCCATGTCGCACCAGGCGGCCCAGGCGTTGCCGGCCTCCTCGTGCACCGACGAGCGCAGCACCGCGGCCGTCCCCGCGGACCGCAGCGGCACCGACAGCCGCAGGGCGTGCCGCTCGGGCGAGGCGGTGAGGTCGGTGACGTCGACCGGCGCCCACGCCAGGACGGTGACACGGCCGGCGGCGTCGCGGGTGACCAGGTGGTCCGGCCCGCGCCCGAGGACCTGGTCGCCCATGCGCGCCATGAACGCGTACAGGTGGTAGGTCGGCTTCTTGAGCTGGCGATGGGTGAGCAGGCCGAATCCGCCGTGGAAGAGTGCCGTCGGCACCCCGGCCTCCTCGAACATGTCGCTGAAGGTCCAGTAGGCGAACGACTCGGCCAGGTCCCCGCCGCCCGCCACGACCGGCGCCAGGTAGGCGGCGTGGAAGGCCGTGTCGTGGATGGGGTTGTCGGGCCGGTAGGAGGAGTTGAACTCGGTGATGTGCACCGGCAGGTCCGCCAGCGCGCTGCCGCGCAGCTGCTCCCGGGGCCGGCCGAACTGCTGCAGCAGGGTGTCCGCCGGCTCCAGGGTCTGGTGTACGCCGAACGGCACGTGCTGCGCGGGCCCGGTGGAGTACGCGTGCCGGCTGACGAAGTCGACGGGCACCGAGCGGTCGGTGACGAACTCGGCGAACCGCGTCATCCACTCGTCGGCGCCGGGCGAGATGGCCGGCCCGCCGACCTGCAGCCCGGCGTCGACCTCCTTGACGGTCCGGGCGGTCACCTCGTAGAGGCGGTGGTAGGCGTCGCGGTCGGCGCCGGCCCAGAACTCCTTGAGGTTGGGCTCGTTCCACACCTCGATCGGCCAGCCGCGCACCTCGTCGACGCCGTAGCGGTCGACGAGGTGCGCCACCGTTGCCCGGACCAGGCCGGCCCATTCGGACCAGGACCGCGGCGGGGTGACGTTGCCGCCCCACCAGAACACCGTCTGGTCGCCGGAGGCGAGACCGGACGGCATGAAGCCCAGCTCCACGAAGGGCCTGATGCCGAGTTCGAGGTACGCGTCGATCACCTGGTCCACGTACGTGAACGCGTGCCGGACGTGCCGCGAACCCTGGTACTCGTAGGGCTGGTAGATGCCGACCCCGTCGCTGAGCAGCCCGTGGCCGCGGATGTGCCGGAACCCGATCTCCCGCTGCACCAGCGCGAGGGAGTCCTGGTAGTCGCGGCGCAAGGCCAGTTCGAACCGGCCGGTGCCGACGCAGTGGCGCCAGGCGTCACTGAGCCGGCCGGAGGGATGTTCGGCAACGATGATGGTCAAGGCAGGTCAGCCGTTGTTCTTCTTGAAGCGTTCGTACGCCTTGTTGACCAGGTCGATGTACTGCGTCATGTTCTTGCCCTTGAGCTCGGCGACGTAGGCGTCCCAGTCGCTGAACGGCCGCTGGCCCAGGATGAACTTGAGCGACTGCTGGGTGACGTGGTCCTTGAGCGCGGTCTCCCACAGCGTGGCCTGTTCACGCTCGTCGGCGTTGAGGGGGTGCGCCGGCGGCAGCGGCAGCGTCTTGCGGGCGTTCATCACTTCCTGGAACTTCAGCTCCTCGGCGGAGAACTGCGAGTTGAGCATCTTCGTGCTGCCGCCGTAGGCGAACACGCCGTTGAGGAAGCCGTACTCGACCTGGAGGTTCTTGGTGCCCGACGGATTGAGGCCGGCCCAGTTGACGTCGGGGGCGAGCTTGATGCCGGTGTCGAGGTTGCCGGTGTAGGTGACGCCTTCGACGCCCCACTTGGCGAACATCTTGCCGGCCTCGGAGTAGAACAGCCAGTCGATGAACTGCATCATGGCCACGAAGTTCTTGCTGTCGCGGGCCTTCCTCGAGATCATGACGCCGCTCTCCAGCCGGCTGGTGGCCTGCTTCACGTTGCCCAGCGGGCCGGTCAGGCGCGGGATCTTCACCACCGTGGCGCCCGGGATCTTCGCGATGTCCTTGCGGCACTCGTTGACGAGCGTCTGGGCGTTGCAGCTCATGACGAACGACTTGCCGGACGCGAACTTCTGCCGCGCGGCGTCATCCTGCTGGGTGAACGTCTCCGGGTCCAGCAGCTTCTCGGTGATGAGCGTGTTGAGGTACTGCAGCATCTGCTTGAACTTGTCCATGCTGCCGGTGAGCACGAACTTGCCGGCGTCGGCGTCCCAGGTGGCGTTCTGGTAGTCCCAGCCGGCCAGGATGCCGTATGCCGAACTGAGGTGCCCCAACAGGCAGCCGCCGGGGGTCGGGTTGTTCCACCGGTCGGACATCGGATAGATGTCGGGGTAGGCCCTCTTCATCGCCCGCAGCACGTTGGTCAGGTCGTCCCACGTCTGCGGCGGCTGGAGATTGAGCTGCTGCAGGATGTCCGTGCGCACGGCGAGGGAGTAGTCCAGCCAGAGGTCCTCATGCACGCCCGGCAGCAGGTAGAACTTGCCGTCCGCCTGCCGGTAGGCGTCGAGGTCGTTCTTCAGGTTCCACTTGGCGATCTGGTCCTTGAGGTTGGGCATCAGGTCGAGGTAGTCGCTGACCGGCAGGATCGCGCCGCCGGCGATGTAGGCCTCCTCGTCGGGGTGGTAGGTCTTCGGGATGATCAGCGGCGCCTCGCCGCCGCTGATCATGACGCTGCGCTTCTGGTTGTAGTCGCTGCCCGGCACGACGACCGGCTCGAGCTTGACGTTGGTCCGCTTGGTGAGCTCGGACCAGAACAGCCAGTCCGCCTTGTACGGGTAGGACGCGTTGCTCAGCAGCATGATGGGGAAGCTCAGTGCCGTGGTGGCCTTGAACTGGTCGCCGACGCCGTACTTTTCCATGGCGCCGTCCTTGTTCGCCGACAGGTCGTCGGCCTTGTCTTCGTCGTCACCGCCGCAGGCGGCGAGCGCCGTCGCGGCCGCGGCGGCACCGAAGCCGGCCAGCAGCTGGCGCCTGGAGAGCTGGTACATGGGACTCCCTTTCGATGGGACGTCTTCGATGCAAGGGGTGTGGGGTGTCGTTGCCGAGGTTGTGGGGTCAGCCCTTGACGGCGCCGAGCATCACGCCGCGGACGAAGTAGCGCTGGATGAACGGGTAGACCAGGACGATGGGCAGCACGGTGAGCACGATCGTCACCGCCTGGATGTTGGCCCCGATCTGCAGTGCGGTGTCGCTGGCCGCGCTCTGGTCGGCGCCGCCGGTGGCGCCGGCGATCAGGTTGCGCAGGTAGACCGTGACCGGGAACAGTTCCGCGCGGTCCAGGTAGAGGAAGGCGGGGAACCAGGAGTTCCAGAAGGAGACCGCGTAGAACAGGATCATCGTGGCGATCATCGCCTTGGACAGCGGCAGCACGATCTTCAGCAGGATGCCGTAGGTGCTCAGGCCGTCGACGGAGGCGGCCTCCTCCAGCTCGATCGGCAGGCTCTCGAAGAACGCCTTCATCACCAGCAGGTTGAACACGTTGATGGCGTTGGGCAGCACGATCGCCCAGATGCTGTTGCGCAGGCCCAGACCGCTGACCAGGACGTAGTTGGGGATGAGGCCGCCGGTGAAGAACATGGTGAAGACCGCGATCCCGACGAGCGCGCCGCGTCCCCGCAGGTCCTTCTTGGACAGCACGTAGGCGTAGCAGATGGTCAGGATCATCGAGATGGCGGTGGCGACCACGGTGTACAGCACGGTGTTGCGGTAGTTGGTCCAGAACATCGAGTCGCTCAGCACGACCTTGTAGGTCGTCAGGTTGAACCCGCGGGGCAGCAGGTTCACCTGACCGGAGCGGATCTGGTGCTCGCCACTGAACGACCGGGCCAGGATGTTGATGAACGGGACCAGCGTCAGCACGACGACACCGGTGAGGATGACGCCGTTGACGGCCTGGAACACCCGTTCCCCGCGCGTGCGCCGCAGCCTCACCACAGGCTCGTCCCCACCGTGCGGCGGGAGATGAAGTTGGCCGACAGCACCAGCGTCAGGCCGATCAGGGACTCGAACAGCCCGATCGCCGCGGCGTAGCTGAAGCTGCCGCTGACCACGCCGACGCGGTACAGGTACGTGGAGATGACGTCGCCGGTCGGGTAGGTCAGCGGGTTGTACAGCAGCAGGACCTTCTCGAACCCGACCGCCATGAACGTGCCGACGTTGAGGATCAGCAGGGTCATCATCGTCGGGCGAATGCCGGGCAGCGTCACGTGCCAGGTCTGGCGCCACCGGCTGGCGCCGTCGATGCGGGACGCCTCGTACAGGTTGTCGTCGATGGTCGTGAGTGCGGCGAGGTACAGGATCGTGCCCCAGCCGACGGTCTGCCAGATCTCGGAGGACACGTAGATCGTGGGGAACCAGCCCGGCTCCTGCAGGAACGGCACGGTGTCGCGGCCGACCGCCTTGAGCCCCTGGTTGACCACCCCGTCCAGGGACAGCACCTGGAACACGATCGCGGCGACCACCACGACGGACAGGAAGTGCGGCAGATACGAGATCGACTGGACGAACCGTTTGAGGAACCGGGTCCGGACCTCGTTGAGCAGCAGCGCGAGCACGATCGGCAGCGGGAAGCAGAACAGCAGCGTCAGCGCCCCGATCTGCAGCGTGTTGCCGAACACCTGCCAGAACGTGGGATCGCTGATGAACAGCCGCACGTAGCGCAGGCCGACCCACGTCTCGCCGAAGATGCTGCCGCCGGGCTGGAAACGCCGGAAGGCGATCACGTTGCCGGCCATCGGCAGGTACCGGAAGACCACGAAGAACAGCAGCGGCGCGAGCGCCAGGGAGTACAGCTGCCAGTCCCGGCGCAGCGCCTGCCGCCAGGTCCGGCGGCGGGGCACCAGGCGGGCCGCTGCCGGCGCGGCCGGCGGGCCCGGCGCATCCGCCGTGTCCGGTGTGGCGCTCGCGCCCACCGGCACCTGGCGGGTCATGTCACCCATGCCACCCCTCAACGAAATCCTGGAGAGCGCCACTCGTCGCGTGGCGAGCTGGCGGAAACATTTCAGAAAGATGTCGGAACGTGTGCCGAAATTTAGGTCCCGGAACCTGGCGTGTCAAGGCATCCGGCGGCAGTGACGTCGATCTAAGCGCCAAGTACGCTGGTGGGCACCGAGAACTCGGCCACGATGATCCCCACCTGCGGTCCGTACGCGGAACGTTTCAGCCGCGCACGCCAAGATCTCGATGCCTTGGCCCGTGCGGCGGGCCGGGCCGCCCGGCGCGGCGTCGAGATTCCGAAACCTGTTTCGGGGAGCGCCGTCGACACATGCCTGTCGCGACGGCAGTCGGGGCGGACCAGCGACTGAGCGTCAGCGTCGACCGGAGGTGTAAACGTTGCCTTGCGGTTCCCGAAAGATTCTGCGATCGTCCCCGGGCAGACCCACGAGCCACGCCGCCGACCCATGAGGACGCATGCCGCTCTTCGACCTGCCGCTCGACCAGCTCCAGCGATACGCGCCCGAGGTGCGGGAGCCACCCGACTTCGACGCGTTCTGGAGCTCGACCCTCGACTCGGCCGGCGCCGCCCCGCCGATCGTCGACGTGCGGCCGGAGCGGACCGGGCTGCGCCTCGTCGACACGTGGGACGTCACCTTCGCCGGTTTCGCCGGCGACCCGGTCCGGGCCTGGTTCACCCGCCCCGCCGGGGTGCGCACCCCGCTGCCAGCGGTCGTGGAGTTCCTCGGCTACGGCCGCGGCCGTGGACAGCCGCACGAGCGTCTGACCTGGGCGGCGGCCGGCTACGCGCATCTGCTGATGGACACCCGAGGGCAGGGCGACCAGTACGGCACCGGCGGCGACACGGCCGACCCGCACGGCGGCGCCGGCGGACCGGCCGGCGGCCAGTGGCCCGCGACCCGGGGCATCCTGTCGCCCGGGGACTACTACTACCGGCGGCTCATCACCGACGGCGTGCGGGCCGTCCACGCGGTCCGGGAACTGCCCGGGGTCGACCCGGCCCGCGTCGTCGCAGCGGGCAACAGCCAGGGCGGCGGGATCGCGATCGCGGTGGCCGGCCTCGTGCCCGATCTCGCCGCGCTGCTGACGACCGCCCCGTTCCTGTGCCACGTCCAGCGGGCCATCGAGCTCACCGACGCCGCGCCCTACGGCGAGATCGTGAACTATCTGGCCGTCCACCGCGACGCCGAGGACGCGGTGCGCCGGACACTGTCCTACGTGGACGGTGTCACGTTCGCCCGCCGGGCGTCGGCGCCCGCGCACTTCGGGGTGGGCCTGCGCGACACGGTGTGCCCGCCGAGCACCGCGTTCGCCGCCTACAACCAGTACGGCGCGGCCAACGGCCGGGCGGCCCGCCCGCACAGCACGATGCACGCCTACCCGTTCAACCACCACGACGGCGGCGACGCGGTCCACGTCGGGCGCCAGCTGCGGTGGCTCAACGCCCTGTTGGAGGCCCAGCCGCACCGGTGACGCCCGGGGCCGTCAGCCTGGCCTCCTCCTCGGCCAGCATCTGCCGCTGGCGCAGCACGCGCGGCGGGACGAGCGCCTCGCGCGGCGCGGTCGCGGTGAACGGCGCGCGCCGCGTGCCGAGCGCGCGCAGCACCGCCTGCTCGACCAGGGAGTGCCGGTCGGGACCGGTCCGGTCGAACCGCATCGGCTCGGCCAGGGTCACCGGCGGGTTGGTGATGACCCGGACGGCGCGCAGCACGTTCTGCGCCTTGGCGTGCAGGATGAAGGGGTGCAGCAGGTACACGTCGCCGACGGTGCCGGTGGCCTCGACGAACTCGGTGCACCCGGCCGTCAGCGCCGGGTAGTCGAACTCGGCGACGCCGGGCGGGCCGGGAACACCGCCCGGGTACACACCCTCGGGGTGCGCGGCCAGGAACCTGGCCACCGGGCCCACCGAGTCGGCCGCCACGAACGTGGCTCCGCCCTGGTGCCGCACGTCCGACCACAGCACAAGCGTCAGCAGGCCCTGCTCGGGCGAGTCCAGGAAGTGCCGGAAGAAGTCGCCGTCCTTGTGCCAGCCCGGCGCGCCGGGGGACGCGTCCGCCCAGGGACGGTCGGCGCCTTCACCGAGGTTGACGATGAAGCCGTCGTTCCAGCGGTACGGCCGATCGGCCGAGATCCGCTCCGGCCCGCCGACGAGGTCGCAGACCGCGTCCCAGGCGCGCGGCGCGAAAGCGGCCACGTCGATCTCACGACGGCCGGGCATGTGCACCGACGGCTCGGCCCAGGTCGACCGGTCCTGCGGGTCGTAACCGAGCCGGGTCCACATCGTGCGGGTGTATTCCTCCGCGGCGTCCCGGCTGAAACAGCCGCGGATGACGACGTATCCGTGCGTCAGGAAGTGCTCGACGTCGGCATCGCTCAGCACCCGGTATCCCGCGTCCATCGTCACCTCCGCGCCGGTTCCGCTGCACCGGGCACCTGCCGTGCACCGGCGGCGTCGACGAGGACCGTCTCCATCTCCCGCGCGAACGCCTCGATGCCCGCCGGTGCGATGCGGTGCGTGTCGGCGAGGATCGCGACGTCGACCGCGTCAGGTGCCGCATCGACATTGACGATGAGCGTATAGGACAACGTGTCGAGCTTGCGGCTCCACCAGCTGGTGGTGAGCGGCACCGCGGCCCGCACCTGCCCGGCGGGGGGCGGGGCCGGCGGTGCGGACGCGGTGCCGGCCCGCCGGTCGTTGACCAGGCATGAGATGTCGATCTCGGCGCGCTCCTCGCGGACACGGGCCAGCATCCCGGTGAGCGCCGACGGATCGTAGTAACCGTGCAGGTACGCGTTGGTGGCCGCGGTCCACGCGCGGCCGACCAGGTCGTCGAAGCCGGTGTCCGCCACGTCGATCACGCAGATGCCGTTCTGCACCAGCATGCTGACCGAGTCCGCGCAGCCCGGCCGGAACCGGTTGCTCACCACCAGCTGGGTCGCGACGGCGCTGCCGCCCGTGACCCGCGCGAGGGCAACCGCGTAGGCGGCCAGCACGACGTAGCCGACCCCGGCGCCGGTGCGGTGCGCGACGGACTGCATGGCCAGGTGCATGGCCGGCGATCGGACCGTGAGCTCCCAGAACCGTGGTGCGCGCGGGTCGTCCGAGGCGCCGAACCGTTGCGCCGGCACCGACCGCAGCTGCTGCTCCCAGTACCGCAGCGATTTCTGGCTCTGCCGCAGTCCGGCGGGAGTGTGCTGCCGGGCGGACAGCGCCAGCGGTGCCAGCCCGGTGGCGGGTGCGGTGGCCTCGCCGGTGACGGGGTCCAGATGGGCCAGGTCGCGCACGATCTGATCGATGCCGAAGCCGTCCACCGCGAGGTGGCAGTACATCACCACGACGTGGCTCAGCGCCTCGCCGCACCGGATCGCGCCCATCCGGATCGGCCACTCGACCGCGTAGTCGAACGGCACGGTCGCGTACCGGTCGCGCAGTTCCTCCGCCGCGCCGCCGGTGTCGCCGCCGTCATCGACGTCGACGATCTCGAACACGGCCTCGCCCGCGCCGGACACCACCTGCGTGGGCGGCCCGCCGGGATCGAACCGCAGCCGGGTCCGCAGCGCCGGGTGCCTGCTCACCAGGAACCGCAGCGTCCGCACCATCGCCTCCACCGGCGTGCCCGCCGGCAGCGCCACGGTGCCGCCGATGTTCATGCTGCGGCCCGACTCCTGCATCGTCTGCCAGATCATCAGCTGCGCCCACGTCAGCTCGCCGGCGCCTGCCCCCTCCCCCTGGAACGGCACAAGGACACGACTCGTCACCCGGCCCACCGTGCCCCCTTCCGTCGGCCGACCCTGCCGGGGCAAGCAGACCGGGCGGCCACGGGGCGGCGGTGTGCGCATCGACAGTGGGCTATCAGGTTCCGAGGATTGCAGAAGCGATCGGCGATATCAAGGAAATGTTTCCAGCGCCGGCGGGGCGTCAGAAGATGCGGCGGCCGCGCGCGTCCGGGACGCCCGACTTTCGAAAGAAGTACGTGTTGATCTGGTCGCGCCATTCCCGGGCGCAGCGCAGCTGCTCGTCGAGCCGGTCGCCGACCCGGGCGTGCAGCGCCAGGTCGACCAGCCCGGCGGGCAGCCGCTCCCACAGGCGCCGCGCCCCGGTCACCGCCTCGACTCCCGCGAAGTGGGTGTCGTAGATGTGCTGGATGACCGTGACGCCGCTGTGCAGCACGTGGCCGTAGGGCACGTGGTGGAAGAACAGCAGCAGCTCGTCGGGGCAGTCCTCGAGCGACTCGTACACCGCCGCCCACGCCGGCGGGTACTGGCCGGCGAACCCGGTGCCCGACGCCCGGGTGCGGTCGACGCCGACGCCGTCGCGGTCGGCGAAGTGGTACGTGCCCCACGGCGAGTACTCGTAGCCGTCGACGTCCGGGCCGTAGTGGTCCCCGGGCCGGACCATGAAGCCGATCCCGAGCGGCGCGGTGTATCGCTCGTAGGTCTGCCAGGAGTCGTCCATCAGCGCGTGCAGCGTGCGGCGCAGCAGGTCGGGCTCGCCGGTGGCCGACGGCGTGAAGGTCAGGTCGATCCACTCGTCCAGGATCGTGGCCGCGTCCAGCCGCGGCGACCAGGCCAGCCGGCCGAACGCGTACAGGTTCGCCTGGGCGAGGGGGTGCCCGGTCCAGAACCGGTCGTCACCGACGTTGGACACGGCCACCAGCCCGCCGCCGGCGGCGGCGATGCCGGCGACGGACCGGCCGTCGCGCCACGGCTCGAATCCGAGCACGCCGCTCCACATCGGCGCCAGGTAGCACACGTGCCGCTGCTGCCCGGTGTACTCCTGCGTCACCTGGAGCTCCACGGCGACGCGGGTGGCGGGCATCGCGGCGAACACCGGCGACACCGGTTCGCGGGTCTGGAAGTCGATCGGGCCGTGCTTCACCTGCAGGTGCACGTTGTCGCGGAACTCGCCGTCGAGCGGGGCGAAGTGGTCGTACGCCGCGCGGGCCCTGTCGGTGCTCCGGTCGCGCCAGTCCTGCCGGTGGTTGTAGACGAAGGCGCGCCAGTCCACCACGCCACCGAACGGGGCGAGCGCGTCGGCGAGCACGTTCGCCCCGTCGGCGTGGCTGCGGCCGTATGCGAACGGGCCGGGCTGGCCTTCCGAGTCGGCCTTCACGACGTAGCCGCCGAAGTCCGGAATCGTCCCGTACACCCGGGCGGTGGTCCGCGCCCACCAGGCCCGCACCCGTGCGTCCAACGGGTCGGCGGTGTTCAGCCCGCCGAGCGTCACCGGCGCGGCGAAACTGACCGACAGGTGCACGCGGATGCCGTACGGGCGGAAGAGCGCCGCGATCGCGGCCACGTCCTCCAGCCGGTCGGTCAGCAGCAGCGCCTCGGTCGCGTGCACGTTCACGTTGTTCACCGACACCGCGTTGATCCCGCAGGAGGCGAGCAGCCGCGCGTACGCGGTTACCCTGGTCAGGTCGGTGCGCAGGGCGCCGTCACGCCAGAAGATCGAGCCGCCGGAGTAGCCGCGCTCGACCTGGCCCATGACCGGGTGGGCGGCGACGTTGTCCCAGTGGTTGACCATGCGCCGGCGCATCGCCGGCCGGTGCTGCTCGGCCGGGCGGTCGGCGCCGAACGCCGCCGCACCGAGGCGCACGACGTGGAACAGCCCGTACAGCAGACCGGCGGGGCCGTCCGCCACCACGCGCGTGACACCCGCCGCGCGCGCCAGTTCGAAGCCGTCGTGGTCTGGCCGCCCGGTGCGGGACACCGCGAGCACGAGGTCGAACGACCCGTCGGCGCCGGTGGGCGGGTCGTCGCCGGCGGGCGGGTCGTCGCCCATCGATGCCGGCAGGTGCCGGACGGTGCCGCCGTGCCGGCGGCACGCCTGCGCCACCTCGGCGAGTGCCGTGCGGACGAGCGGCCCGTCACCGCACACGAGGGTGTGCCGCTCGCCGACGGCCTGGAACGCCTCCGGCGGCAGCCAGGCCGCGTGGACGTCGGCCAGCTCGGGCACGGTCATGAGCTCTCCCCCACGCATGCGGACGACGACCTCGGAGCAGTGACCGAGACGGAAAGTTTCGGAACTATTCCATGGGCACCGCGTAATCTATGGTCGGCACCGCCCGCCGTCAACGCCGCGACGCGTCGATGCTGCCCGCCGCCACCCGCTGCGCCCCGTCGCGGACTGAAGGCCGCCTACACTGTGCCGCATGGATTCCGCGAAGTCTCAGGCTACGAGCGGCCGGCGACGCCGCGGTGAGGTCACCGTCGCGACCATAGCCCAGCTTGCCGGCGTCTCCCCGCCGACGGTCTCGAAAGTTCTGAACGGTCGGCCCGGCATCGCCGTCGATACCCGCGACAAGGTCGAGGCGCTCCTGCGCGAGCACGGCTACCGGCGTACCGACGCGGCAACCGTCTCCCCCAGCATCGAGGTCGCCTTCTACGGCCTGGAAAGCCACCTGGCGATGGAGATCCTGCGGGGGGTCGAGCAGGCCGCGCGGGACCGGGGCCTCGCCGTCGGCTTCACCGACCTGCAGGGCCCCGTGGCGGCGGGTCGCCGCACGGCCGACCGGCTGCTGTCCCGGCGGCCCACCGGTGTCATCGCCGTGAACTCCGCGTTC
This sequence comes from Dactylosporangium sp. NBC_01737, assembly GCF_035963215.1. Lineage (NCBI taxonomy): Bacteria > Bacillati > Actinomycetota > Actinomycetes > Micromonosporales > Micromonosporaceae > Dactylosporangium > Dactylosporangium sp. NBC_01737. The sequence continues at coordinate 8,321,557 of NZ_CP109153.1, read as the reverse complement.
CGTGCCCGGCAGTACGAGCAGCTCACCGCCAGCGGCATCCCCATGGTGGTCATCGACCCGACCGGCGAACCGACCCACTCGATCCCGTCGGTCGGCGCGACCAACTGGAGCGGCGGGATCGCCGCGACCCGCCACCTGCTCGACCTCGGCCACCGGCGGATCGGCGTGATCACCGGCCCGATGGACTACCTGTGCGCACGCGCCCGGCTCGAGGCCTGCCGGGGCGCGCTCGGGGCCGCCGGTCTGCCGCTGGACCCGGCGCTCGTGCGGCACGGCAGGTTCACCTTCGACGACGGGATCGAGCTGGGCGGGCAGCTGCTCGAACTGCCCGACCCGCCGACCGCGATCGTGTGCGGCGACGACCTGCAGGCCCTCGGCGTCTACGAGGCAGCCCGCCGGCTCGGCGTGCGCATCCCCGACCAGCTCAGCGTCGTCGGCTTCGACGACATCGAGGTGACCCGGTGGTGCGGCCCGCCGATGACCACCGTCCGGCAGCCCTTCGCCGAGATGGGCGCCACGGCGGCGCGGATGGTGCTGCAGATGGCCCTCGGCGAGACGGTCGAGCCGGCCCGGGTCGAGCTGGCCACCCAGCTCGTCGTCCGCGCCAGCACCGCCCCGCCGTCGCGCTGACACAGCGGGGGCGGTGCCCTGCTCCCGCGAGGTACTGCGCCCGCCATCGCAAGCGATAGCATGTTGCGGCGACATGTCTCGCAGATTCAACCGGCGGGTGCGCGCCGAGGCGCGGCAGCTTCTGGCCGACGGTCTTGCCCCGCCGCCCTACGCACCCCCGGCGTGACCGGACGCCATTGCGGTCACGGCGCGCTCCCAAGGCACACATGTTATGTAACTCATATTGTCCGAGTCTCGAACTCATTTAGTATGGTTCTCATATCGTACGAGATGTGAACCGACAGGAGTTGTGCATGAGACTCGTCATCTTCGCCGCGACCGGCGGCATCGGCAGGCACCTGGTCGAACAGGCGCTCGCCGCGGGTCACGACGTCACCGCCGTGGCCCGCAACCCCAGGAACCTGCCGGCGGGCGCGCGGGTCGTCACCGCCGACCTCGCGCACCCGGACCCGGCGGCGCTCGCGGCCGCGGTCACCGGCGCCGACGCCGTGCTGTCCGGGCTCGGACCGCGCAACCCGAGATCCGACGCGGGCATCACCTCGCGGGGCACCCGCGCGATCGTGGCGGCCATGCAGGCCGGCCACGTCCGGCGCGTCGTCGTGGTCAGCGCCGCGCCGGTCGGCACCGTGCCGTCACCCGGCCGCCCGAACCCGCCGAAGCACGATCCCGGCGACGGGTTCTTCATGCGGCACCTGGGCGCCCGGTTCGCGCACGCCATGTTCCACGCGCACTACGCCGACCTTGCGCTGATGGAGGACATCCTCGGCGACAGCGGCCTGGACTGGACCGTCTCACGACCGCCGAAGCTGACCGACAAGCCAATGACCGGCGTGTACCGCACGGCGTACGGACAGAACATCCGCGGCGGCTTCTCCGTCCCGCGCGCCGACGTCGCCCACCACATGCTCCGCGTGCTCGACCAACCCGAGACGGTCAAACAGGTCATCGGCATCGCCAGCTGACGCACAGGAGCCGACATGACCGTCACCATCGCCCGCTTCGTGAGTCTGCTCTTCGGCGGACTCTTCACAGGGTTCCTCGTCACGGTCCTCGTCATCGAGTCGACGCTGCGAAGCGCCGATGCCTCGGTGTACACCCAGGTCCGGCACGTCGAGCTCGACCGCCTGGACGGCCTCGCCTCCGCCACCCTCATCCCGGCCCTGATCGCCGCGGCCGTCCTCGTCGCGTCCGCGGCCCGCAACCGGCAGCGCGTGCGCTGGCCGGTGCTCGCCTTCGTCCTGCTGCTGAGCGTCGTCGCGACGACGCTCGTGTTCAACGTCCCGATCAACACCGATCAGCTGACCTGGAGCGTGCAGTCGCCCCCGCCGGACTGGGCGAGCGTGCGCGACCGCTGGCAGCTCGCCCATGCCGTCCGCACCGTCGCGGCCCTGCTCGCGTTCGGGTGCCTGAGCGCGGCGTTCACCGCTCGCAGGACGCCAGAGGTGAAGCCGGGCGAGGCGCGCCGGGGTTACAGCGGTGGCACCACGTAGGTGGCGTTTATCGCCCGGCAGCCGTGAAGGCCACAGACATCGACCGTCCAGGGGGATTGCTCCGTGCTGACCGTGTGTTCGAATCGAACTGCGCACGGTGGCGACCGCTTCGTGAAGAGGTGTGGAGTGGGACTCGAAGAACGGGCGAGGCAGGCGGCTCAGCGGCAGGACGCCGAACGGCGGGCCGCGGCCGGTTCCCGGCGGGCAGGGCTGATCGACTGGGGCACGACCCGGATGCACGCGGAGCTCACGGCCTGGGCCGGTCGGCTCGGCGTGACGATCGATTCGGTCGACGAGCCGGTATTCGAGGACGAAGTCCCGTACAGCGATGCACAAGGCGCCGCCGCGTACCACCCGCCCCAGCTGACGGCCCGGTTCGTGTGCGAGGGCACATCTATGCGGATCAGGTACCGGCATGCGCCCCAGACCGTGATGCCCACGATGGCAGGGACCCACATCTGGGTCGACGCCGACGGCTCGCAGGACGACATCAGGACGCTCGCCGACCTGGGCCGGGTGCTTGAGCGCATCCGGAACAGGCCGGCGCCGGCTCCTCCACGCCGCCGCTGGTTCGGTCGTAGCTGACACACGTCAGCGAAAGGTGCGGGCGTTCACGCCGTGCGGGCCAGGGCGGCGTTCCGGCGGGTCTCGACGAGGCGGACCAGGGCGAGCCCCGCCGCGATGCCGAGCATGGTCGGCACCAGGGCGGCAAACACCGGCCCGGGGCCGCCGCCCCCTCGGGACATCACCGCCAGCACCGACATCGGGATCAGCGAGACTGCCGTGCCGACGCCGAACACCCAGTTCATGCCGCGGCGGCCCACCGGGCGCCCGGGCCGGACGAACACCGCGGCACCGGCAAGCAGCGCGGCGCTCAGCAGCATCGTCAGCGAGTTGATGTCGTCCTCGGCGGGTGTGACGAGTCCGGCCCCCAGGAGCACGACCACCAGGAGCCAGACCCAGACGCCGGCCAGCCTGCGCACGGGTTCGGCGGCGACGACGAGTTGGCCGGCGACGAGTGGCGTGAGCCACCACGGCAGGGAGAAGCCGTCGTCGTCGAAGTGCACGTCGACGACGGAGGTGATGACGACGGCGAGCAGCACGACCAGGGCGGCATTCGCGGCGGGCAGCAGCCAGGCGCGGCGCGGCCCCTCGTCGGCGCGCTGCGCCGGTCGCGGCCGTTCGGCAGCCACCACCGTCTGCGGTACCGGCTCGCGCGAAGCTGCGGTGCCGGCTCGCGGGAAGGCTGCGGCTCGCGGGAGGTTGCGGCTCCGCGACCGGTCGGGCGGGCGGCACGGACGCACCGGCCGGTTGGGTCGCGCGGGACGTCGCCGCCGGTCAGCGCGCCCTCGCACACCACGAGCCGGCCTCGGTACGGCGCACCACGGTGGCGTCGAACATGCCGGCGGCCAGGTCGTACACCAGCACGCACTGCCCGGGTCGCACCTGCTGACCCGCCAGTCCGGCGAGGAAGGCGGCGGCCGCGACGGGCTCGGCGACGAACCGCGGCGCGTCGATGCCGGCGTCGGCGGCCGCTCCGGCCAGCACCGCCCGGCCCGGGCCGGGCCCCAGGCCACGGGATGGGTGATCGTGACGTGCCCGATCGGCCCGCCGGCCGCCTGCCGCGCCTCGCGCATCACCCGGCCGAGGGAGGCGGCCACGAGCTGCTGCACCGGGTACGCCGTGTCGCCCAGCAGCACCTCGAGGTCGTCGATGCGCCGCTTCGGGTTGGGTTCGTAGCGCGCCGGATCGTGCCGGGCGGATCGCTGCGCGTCGCGGCCGGTCAGCAGCCGGCCCGTGTCGTCCGCCCAGACGGCCGACGGCAGCAGCGGCGTGCCGTCGAACAACAGCGGCCTCGTCCTGCCTTCGGGCCACCGCAGAAGGGCAACGATGTTCGACGTACCGTAGTCAACGGTCCGTACGGAGGGCCGACCCGGACGGTCAGATCCTGCTCGGCGGTCCCGAAGTCGACCAGACCGGCGCGCATCGCGGAGAATGGCGGACATGCGTACCGCGAAACTCGGCGACCTGCAGGTCTCCCGCATCGGACTCGGCGCGATGGGGATGTCGCACGGCTACAGCGGCGCCGGCAGCGACGACACGGAGTCGATCCGCACCATCCACCGGGCCATCGAGCTGGGTGTCACGCTGATCGACACCGCGGAGGTCTACGGCCCCTACGTCAACGAGGAGCTCGTCGGCAAGGCGCTGCGGGGCCGCCGCGACCAGGTGGTGCTGGCGACCAAGTTCGGCCTGATCTCCCACGACGGCCGTGTCCCGGCGGGGCTGGACAGCAGCCCCGGCAACATCCGCACCGCGGTCGAGGGCTCGCTCAAACGCCTCGGCACCGACCACATCGACCTGTACTACCAGCACCGCGTCGACCCCAGCACCCCGATCGAGGACACCGTCGGCGCGCTTGCCGGCCTGGTGCAGGAGGGCAAGATCCGCCACATCGGGCTCTCCGAGGCCTGGACCGGCACGATCCGCCGGGCGCACGCCGTGCACCCGGTCGCCGCCCTGCAGTCGGAGTACTCGCTGTGGACGCGCGACCAGGAGCAGATCCTGCCCGTGCTGCGCGAGCTGGGCATCGGCCTGGTCGCGTACTCACCGCTCGGCCGGGGGTTCCTCACCGGTGCCCTGCGCACGCCGGCCGACGTCGAGCGCTTCGACGACAGCGACTTCCGCAAGAACAACCCGCGCTTCACCGGCGGGAACCTCCAGCACAACCTGCGCCTCGCCGCCCAGGTGGGGGCGATCGCGGATCAGGTGGGCGCCACCTCCGCGCAGGTGGCGCTGGCCTGGCTGCTGGCACAGGGCGACGACGTCGTCCCGATCCCCGGCACCAAGCGGGTGAGCCGCGTGGAGGAGAACGCCGCCGCGGACGCCGTCACGCTCACGCCCGAGCAGGTCGCCACGCTCACCGCGCTGCCCCCGGCCGAGGGCGGCCACCACACCGACGAGCAGATGCGGGTGATCGAGCGCTGAGCCCGTCGGCTACTTCTCGCCGCTGATGGACTCCTGGTAGACGTCCGCGTAGGTCCGGGAGTCCTTGATCAGGTCGTCGCAGAAGGCGGCGACGTCGCTGCCGATGAGTTCCAGCACCCCCTTGCCGGCCGCGACGCCCTCTTCGAAGAAGTCGACGATCCCGGGCAGCAGGCCGCCGTCGGGCAGGTCGATCGGCCCGACCTTGAACAGGTACTTCTGCATCTCCTTGTAGACGATCTGGTAGTCCGGCGGGAGCGCCTTGACCCGAGCCACGTGCGCCCGCCACTGCTTCTTGCCCTCGATGATGTCCTGGATGCCCACGTCAGCCTCCTAGCCGGCCCAGTTTCCTTGCGACATTCCTGTTCAACTGCTCGCGCCACCGGTCGCGGTAGGTCCGGGCCCCCTCGCCGCCGGCCAGCGCCGTGCAGAAGCCCGGGATGTCGTCGCCGAGCACCTCGTGGATGTCCTGCCCGTCCGCCGATGCCTGCTCGAGCAGCCCCAGGGCGGCGTCGAGGATCGGCATGAGATTGCGACCGGTGAAGTCCCCGTACGGGAAGAGGTTGCCCTTGATCTGCTCCCACGCCGCCCGGTAGTCGGCCGGCAACACGGCCGCGCGGGCCTCGAACGCCTTCCATTCCCTCGTGAGATCGCTGCCGGTGATGGTCTCCCAGAAGCTCATCTCCCGCCCTCCTTGAGCTTGTCGATGCGTGATGAGACGTACTGCCATTTCGCCCAGAACGTCGCGAGTTCCTCGCGTCCGGCGTCGTTGAGTGCGTAGAACTTGCGCGGCGGACCGACCTCGGACGGTCGCTTCGTCACCTGGACGAGTCCGTTGCGCTCCAGTCGCAGCAGGATGGTGTACACCGTCCCCTCGATGACGTCGGTGAACCCGAGCTCGTTCAGCCGGCGCGTGATGGCGTAGCCGTAGGTCTCCTCGCCGCCGATGATCTCCAGCACGCAGCCCTCGAGGGTGCCTTTCAGCATCTCTGTCAGGTCGTCCATCACCGCTCCGCTCCGGTACCTCGTACCACCGAGTACCACTATACCGTAGCACCGAGTACCGCTCTCCGGTAGCACCGACGGCGGGTGCGCCGAACCGGATCCCGACCATCCGGCACCACGGCGACCTCACCGTCGACGTCGTGGCGCGGGATGATTTGCTGCCCCGCGGGCGGGGTACCCGTCGGAGTATGCCGACCCTGAAGGCGCTCGTGCTGGTGTGTTCGCTGAAGAAGTCCCCGGTCCCGTCCAGCTCCGAGCGGCTGGGCCGGGAGGTGCTCGCCGCGCTCACCGACCACGACGTGGACGGCGAGGTGGTCCGGGTCGTCGACCACGACGTCCGCTTCGGCGTGTCGACCGACGAAGGCGACGGCGACGCGTGGCCGCGGATCCGCGCCAAGCTCCTCGACGCGCACATCCTGGTCGTCGCCACCCCGATCTGGATGGGCCAGCCGGCGTCGGTGTGCAAGGTGGTCCTCGAACGGCTCGACGCCGAGCTGTCCGAGACCGACGAGCAGGGTCGGCTGCTGACGTACGGCAAGGTCGCCGTCGTCGCGGTCGTCGGCAACGAGGACGGCGCCCACCACGTCACCGCCGAGGTGTTCCAGGCCCTCAACGACGTCGGCTTCACGATCCCGGCCGCCGGCGGCACCTACTGGGTCGGCGAGGCCATGCAGAAGCTCGACTACATCGAGGCCGGCCCGACGCCGGACACCACGGGCGCCGCGACGAAGACCCTCGCCGCGAACGCCGCACACCTGGCCCGGCTGCTCACCGCCACGCCGTACGAGCCGTCGAGCTGAAGCCGCCGCCCGGGCATGCCGGGCGGCGGACCGGTCAGCGCGACAGCGCGCGTTCGAGTTCGGCCTTGTTCATGCTCGAACGGCCCTTGATGTTGCGCTGCTTCGCCTCGTTGTACAGCTGCTCCCTGGTCCGCCCCTGCGCGCCGGTGTGCGAGCGCTTCCCGCCCCGGTGGCCGGACGACACGTCGTGCGTGGACGAACGACTGGCGGTCCGGGACTCGCCGGCGCGGGCGCGTTCCTTGTTCACGGTCCGGGCGGCGATCTCCTCGGCCCGGTCGGTCGATTCGCCGCGCCGCTTGGCGCTGGCCTTGATGTGCTCGTACTGCCGTTCACGCTTGGCATTCGAACCCGCTGGCATGACTCCTCCTCCGGTGGCGGCGGGAACCCTCTCCACGGTCTGTTTTCCCAGCATCCGCGCCGCCTAACGCCGCGGCCACGGGGCACCGCTGCCCACCATCGTGCGCGCGTCACCGGGGCGGCAGCCGTGATGGCCCGAAACGACGGTCGAGCGATGTCCAGGATTCCAGCAGCCGCGCAAGGTGTTCGGGTGGGGAACCTATGGCTGCAGCCCATTCTTCGTGGTCACCGTTGTAATCGGCCGTGTCGGCATCCACTGCTTGAAGGACGTTCGCCATTCCGGTAATCGCCGCGTCCAGCGCGCCCAGCGCGTGCCCGATCTGCGAGGGCGACAGGCTGGCCGAAGTTGTCCAGGTCAGCAGGCCGACCGGCAGATGTATGGCTGCATGCAGCAGCGCGCGGCCGACGAGCTGGTGGTAGAACGGATGGCTGCTCGCGCCGAATGCCGTATGGAACAGGTCGATACGCTGTTGCGCCCCGACATCGGTGCTTTGTGTGAGGAGCAACTGGAGCAGCACACGGGCGTCTGTGACCGGATGACCGTGTTGCGTGAGTTCCCGCACGTCACCAAAGGTCTGCCAGTACGGTGCCATGGCGTAGAGATGCTCGCGGACATCGTTGGCGGTTTGAACAAAAGCCGACCGTCGCAGACCCCGACCGATGTCCGTGTGGCTCGGCACTATCAGGTCAGGCGCCAAGGTTTGGTCGGGCTGGAAAACGGCAGCCGACTCGTCCGGCGGCCAAGGCAATGATTCATAGAGCGACACGTCCGTGTGATCTTCGAGGCGAATCTCGAGCCGGCTGCCGAGGTCCTCGCGACGCCATGCGACTCGGAAGTTCTGCCAGAGCTGTAGACGATCCTCGGAAGGCAGTTGGCTCTGCCATAACAGGGCTTGCTGCCGCCAGTGCACAACGGCCGGAGTGCCTACCAGTTCTGCAACGTCGACGGGGGTCGTCGCCAGCGCAACGGCGAGCCAGAGCAGGTTGGCCGAGAACGCGGCGTGCCGTGCCGCGACGGGTCGCCTGACAGGCTCATATCCGCTGTACGACCACGTCGGATGGGCATGTCCGGAGTCGATGAACAGTGCTACGACCAGCTCCCGACATTTCTGCCGATCGCCGTCGTTGAGGCGCGCCAGCAAGCCGTGGCAGAAGTCCCGCAGCGGACCGCGCCGAGTAATGGTGGCAAATGACGCGAGTGCATAGAAATAGCCCGCGTCGAAGCTGGAGTGCCGGCGACGCAGTCGCTGCTCCCGCTCCTCTGCAAGATCAACCAATGCATCGATGATCCGCCTTGCGGCCAGGAACTCGCCGAACGTTGCGTGCAGGAACTCGAAGCTCCTCTCAGGCGCACCGGTGTCCCGCGTGGCCTGCGATTCGTGGATGAAGAAGAACCGCCCCGTGAGCAGCTGCCCAGCCGTCAAAGCACGACTGGTGGACGTTGCCGTGTCGAGCACCAGATCCTCGGGTGACAGAAGGCTGGAAAGGTCTGCCTCAAGGTCCGCCTCGGTAATTACGTCACTGCCACGATTCAGCATCGCGACGGCAACCGCCGACAGTCTTCGCCATTCGGCCTCGATCGCCGATCGTCGCGTTGACCCGGTCTGCCAGCTCGCATGCTTGTCGACCTCACGAGCGGCGAAATCGTCGAACAGTCTGGTGTAAAGCTCGACCCGCCCAATTCCGGCCTCCAGTCGCTGCAGGGCGTTGTCGCCGGCGTCGTAGAGCGCCAGCAGCAGCAACAACAGCGGCTGACACGCCAACTCGCGGTGCGCCCAAACAGCGTCCAGCTGCAGCGGCAGCAACGATCGAGCAGCAAGACGAGGAGTGTTGGCCCTGTTCCAGATTGCCAGCCACTGTTGTGCTTGCGCTTCGTCGAACGGTTCCAGCCGAACCACTACCGTGCCGTCGGGGAACCGCATCCGATCTGCAACCACAATCCGGCTGGTCACCACGACAGCAACCGGCCGGCCCAGCTCGGCCTCCCGTTCCTGGAACTCCTGCACCCTCTCCAGGTAGTCAGCATGATTCAGACCCGTCGCCTGCAGCAGCTCGTCGAAACCGTCGAGCAGGACCACCAGCAGCGCAGTCTCGGCACGCTGCCTCAGGTCGGACCAGCCGACCCGCGCGCCGAGCGTCTGGTACATCGCCTCCTCGATCTGGCGTTGTATCGACTGGTCGCTGGGCACTGCACGCAGTTCGACCCGCACAACAACGAAGTCAGCGGCCGGGAGCCGACCTGCGAGCACCTTTGTCAGCGCAGATTTCCCCGACCCCGGCTGGCCCAGAAGGACCAACGGAATGCCGGTTGCAATCGGGCTGGTGAGATGGCCGGCCATGAACGCCTGCAGGTCTGCAAGCTCAGGCTTGTCATGCCACCACGACTCGGTCGCCGGCAGATCGTTACGGCCAGCCGTAGCCACGCGCCCGCGCGGGTTGACATAGCCCTCTGCCAGCGTCGGAAGGATCACATGTGCCGGAGCCTGCGCGCTGGAAAGCACCGGCCGGTCCAGTGCCGTTCGGTAGCGCAGGGCAAGGTGGCCACGCTGCTGGTCGACTACGGCGCCCGTGCCCATGTCACCCAGGAGTTGCGCAATGCCCTGCATGCTGACCGCAAGGTTCGTCAGCCGTTCGCCGAGCTCGCTGGACGTCGCACGGAACAACGCCCTTGTCGCTTGCGCGTCCACCTGCGCCGTCCACACTGCGAACTCCGGAACCTGTCCGGCCAGCGTGAGGTAACCCGCGCGGTATCGCTGCACCGAGAGCGCGATGAGCTGCGACCGCATCGATTGGAACAGCTCGTCGACTTCGCGGCTCCGCCCCGCATACGCGCTGAGGCCTTGCAGGAAGTCACGTAGGGAGCGGGCGAGATTCCTGTAGAACTCGTCCAGTTCCGAGACTGTTTGTTCGAAGGGTCGGTGTGCTGCCGGTATCGGCAGCGGAGAGTTCATCAAGGCGTTGATGAGCTGCGAATACGTATGTCCCGGCCACGTGCCGGTCGCCAACGACACCTGCTCGGGTCGCGTGAGCCGGGCCAGATGCAGGTCGAAGTCTGGATGCTCCTTGAGCGACTCCTCCAGCGCCTGGTAAAAAGCGGTCACGACCAGCACAGCGTGTGCCGCTACAAGCCGTTCAGTGCGATCCAGTCTGTGCAACCCTCGCACTCGCTCACGCAGCGTCCCGACAACGTTGTTGCCCCAACGGACCAGCTCGTCGCGCAACGCGAAGAAGTCAACGGTGCCGGCGCTCGCCGTCGTCACCGCGGCCGCACCAATGCCAGCCAGTCTGCCGACAACGTTGACGATCGGGCTGTCTGTTCCATCAAGAAGTTGAACAGCATCGGTGTAGGTCATCAGCCGAGCCCGCATCTGCCGCACAGTAGCGGACCCGTGACACCGAAGAACAGCGCTTCCGTCGGCCGGCGGCGCCGGTAGTGCGCGGGACTGCACGGGCGGGAAGGTTCAGCCAGCGCCGCATGCCCTGTGCCATCCAGTACGCGGCCTGTTCGGCCGCGACTGCGCCGCGCAACCGAACAAACATCAACACATTGCGACAACACTCAAGACCGCCTCATAGTGCAAGACTGAGCCGAACCTTCAGGTGCGGAGCCGAACCGCCGTGCATCCACCAGAATCGAACCGAGAGCGCGGATTGCTGCGAACTTTTCTCGGGTTCCCTGGATTTGGCACGGTGCCGCGCACGGCCGGCGGGAAGGGATGGAGCAGCGGAAACGGGCGGCCTCCCGCACAATGAAAACCCCGCGATTCCGTGCCGCGATATACCTGTGACATCGTGGCGACACGTCCGCGATACCGCCGCGATATAGCGGCAGAAACAAGCACGGACGGTGTCCCCTCAAGATTTCCTCAAGGTCACCTGACAGCGCGCTGAGCATGTCGACACGTCGATGTGTGCATGGAAGTGTGTCGCTGGTCCTTCATTCGTGCCCCTCTCAACATCCGGAGGCGACACGTGTCGTCCAAGGTAGACGTTGAATTCCTGGTGCTCGGACCGCTGCGCCTGCAGGTGCGCGGGGCCCAGCCACACGAACCGCTCGACCGGCGTCAGGAGCGGGCGCTCGCCGCGCTGCTGCTCGACGCCGGGCAGGCGGTGCCGGTCGACCGGCTGGCCGCGGCGGTCTGGACCGATGAGCCGGCCGGGGTCCGGCGCCAGGTCCACGGTGTCATGGCGGGGCTGCGCAACGCGCTGCGGGCGGCCGGTGCCCACGATGGACTGATCGAACTGTCGGGCGACACGTATCGTCTGGTCACGAACGAGTGCCGGCTCGACACGCTCACGTTCGACGCGACGCTCGCCGAGGCGGGGGTGCAGCCGGAGAACAGCCGGCGCCGGATCGCCTTGTTACGCCAGGCGCTCTCGCTGTGGCGTGGGCCTGCCCTCGCCGGGCTGGACGCGCCGGCGCTCACCCCGGCGGTGGCCGCGCTCAACGAGCGGCGGCTGTCCACCTGGGAGCAGTGTTTAGGCATCGAACTGGTGGTACGGCAGGACGCCGAGCTGGCGCGGGGGCTGCTCGGAGAGTTGACCGAATTCGTCGCCACGCATCCGTTGCGGGAGCGCGCGGCGCAACTGCTCATGCTCGCGCTGCACCGGCAGGGGCGCAGCGCCGAGGCGGTCGACGTGTACCAGAGCACCCGGCACCGCCTGCTCACCGAGCTCGGGCAGGAACCGGGCTCCGCCCTGTCCCACACGCACGAACTGGTCCTGCGCGGCCGCGCCGACAACGGACGCGCCGCCGCCGGCCGCGCCGACGGCGACCGCACCGAGCAGTCCACCCCGAGCAGGCCGGGCTTCCAGGTGGCCCACGGACGCGGCGGCGGCCTCGCGCGCAGCACGCCGGGGCCGGGCGCGCGCCCCGCGGCGGCGGCCCTCCCGGCGCAGCTGCCCGGGCACGTGGCCGACTTCGTCGGCCGGTTCGAGGCGCTCGTCTGGCTCGACGCGCTCGTCATGAGCCGCACCGGGCCGACGATCGTCACCGGCGCGGGCGGCGTGGGCAAGACCGCCATGACGATCCAGTGGGCGCGCCGCGCCCGGGACCGGTTCCCCGACGGGCAGCTCTTCGCGGACCTGGCCGGAAGCACCGCCACGCCGCTCGGTCCGCTGCAGGTGCTGCAGCGGTTCCTGTCCGCCCTGGGGGTGCCGCGCGGGCAGGTCCCCCACGACCTCGACGACGCCTCGGCGCTGTTCCGCAGCCTGCTGGACGGCAGGCGGATGCTCATCGTGCTCGACGACGCCGGCGGTTGCGCCGAGGAGGTGCGGCCGCTGCTGCCCGGCGGTGCGGACTGCGCGACGGTGGTGACCAGCCGCGGTCCGCTGCCGGACCTCGTCGCGGCGTGGGGCGCCCGGGTCCTCACGATCGACCCGTTGACGGCTCGGGAGTCGCGCAGGCTGCTGGCCGGTCGCCTCGGCCGGGACCGGATGCTCGCGGAGCCGGCCGCGGTGGGCGAGCTCATCGACTGGTGCGCGGGGCTGCCGCGGGCGCTGGTCGCGGTGGCGGCCTGGATCGGGGTGCACCCGCAGGTGCCGCTGGCGAGCCTGGCCGGCGAGCTGCGGCACGTGTCGCCCGGCGTCAGCCCGGCCACCGTCGCCGACCGTTGCCCGCTACCCAAGGCCGTGTAGGCTCCGGGCGGCCGTCATGCGCTGCCAGCGGCGGCGCTGCCACCACAGTGACAGGGCGACCAGGGCGACCGTGACGACGGCGAACGTCACGTCGCTGAGCACCTCCGCCCGGTGTGGCAGCCGCCGCCACGGGTGCAGGTTGAACCCGTTGACCGCGTAGGTCAGCAGCGCACCGTCGGCGATCGCGAGGACGTGCACCGGGCTCCAGCGGCGGCTCCGCGACCAGCGCAGCGCCAGGACCGTGGCGCCGCCGAGGAGCACGGCGCTGCAGGCGACGCCGAGCCAGGTGCCGGGGATCCACAGCACCAGCGACGCAACGAAGGACAGCCCGAGCACGACGCCCCAGTGCGGCGGCCACAGCCGGCCCGTGGCGTGGGGTGCGGCGACGAGACGCGACGGCGTCACGCGGACCGGTGCGGCGCGGCGCTGCACCGCGAACGCGGCGACGATCAGCGCGACGGCCGTGACGGCGGCGGCGCCGAGCTGCAGCGGCGAGGCCTGGAACCCCTCGGTGCTGCGCAGGTCGGCGAAGACCAGCCAGCAGCCGAGCAGGTACAGCAGCGCCACCAGCGCGAGTCCGAAGCCGTTGGTCCACGGCGCGTGCCGCCGCGCGCCGAGGAACGACTCGACGAACGCGATCGGCGCGCCGATGCTCCAGATCGCGTGCCCGGCGATGAAGACCATGCCCCAGAAGGCGCTCATCGACAGCCCGGGCACGTGGGCGATGCTCTGGAAGTCCTGTCCCTGGTAGCTGGGGTTGAACAGCGACTGGTCGATCAGGCCCGCCTCGATGACGCCGTAGGCCAGGCCCAGCAGCAGGATCGTCGGCCAGCCCCGGCCGGTGCGCCGGGCCAGCTCCCGCACCAGCAGCGCACCACCGCCGTACAGCGGCACCAGGAACACGATCAGGGGCAGGTCGACGACGGTGTGCGAGCCGACAAGATACTCCGCGACCCACGGGGCGAACAGGGCCAGCGAGACGATCGGCGCCAGCCGGGCCAACCACGCCGGCACGGACCGGTTCACCGGTCAGGACCCCACGAACGCGCCGGCCAGGTATCCGCGCAGGAAGTCGCCCTGCTCCACCAGCGTGTCCGGGGGCACCGACCGGAAACAACCGACGTGGTCGGACTGGTCGCCGCCGATCAGCTCGCCGCCGGCGACGCTCACCTCGAAGGCGATGCCGACCGGCCAGCCCTGGTAGCCGTTGCCGAGCATGACGGGGTATTCGATGTAGCCGATCTGCCGGCCGACGTCGACGTGCACGCCCAGCTCGTCGTGGGCGACGCGTGCCACCGCGTCGCGCAGGTGCTCGCCGAAGCGGACGGTGCCGCCGGGCAGGTGCCACTGGCCGACGCAGGGCTCGATCGAACGGCGGGTGAGCACGACGCCCCGGTCGGTCAGGCAGACCACCTCGACGGTCAGTCGCGGCACCCTGCTGTAGATGGCGTGGAACTCCTCGGCCGGGAACGGATGCTTGCCCATGCTGGTCGATCAGCTCCTTGCCGGCGGAAGACGCCACAGGTGTCGCGGATGTCCGATGGACATCGTGCGCAGTCATGCTATCCGTCACCGCCGCCGGTCGTGCCGCATCGCGGAGGGCGGCGTGTCACCCGGCGTCAGGAGCGCACGAGCGGCCGCCAGTCCTGGCGGGTGCCCTGGTCGCGCACCACGTAGCCGAGTTTCTGCGCCACGTCGCGCAGCTCCCCCGCCTCCTTGGCGGCCTTCTTCTTCAGCGCCGACTCCCGGGCGCTGAGCACGCTGTCGACCTCGGACGGGAGGTCCGGGGCACCGGGTGTCCACGGCCGGAACAGCGCGTCGTACGGGTCGCCGTCCTGCCACGGATACCCGTGCTCGCGGAACGCGGCCGCGAGGACCTGGTGCGACGCCTGGGTGCGCTCGCGGAAGACCTGGCGGGACTCCTGGTCGAGCACGACGAGACGCTTGCCGTCGGCGAAGACCGCGGCGACGTCGGCGCGGGCCACGGTGGTCGCCTTGTCGCCGAGGCCGAAGCGCACCTCGCCGGCGGTGAGGGTCACCACGGCCGACTCGTTCTTCGCCGTGAGCGCGACGACGAGGCCGAACACCAGCCAGATCGCCACGTTGACCGCGACCTTCCACCAGTTGTCGACCGCGCCCACCACGCGGAACGCCGGGCGCAGCGGCAGGGCCGTGCCCCAGCTCAGCATCCACCGGGCCACGAACGGCAGCGCGGTGCCGACGAGCACGAACAGCGCGGGGACGCCGAGATAGATGACCAGCCGGTCGATGACGGGGAAGCCCAGCACGGTGGGACGCTCGTTCGCCATGGCTCGACGCTAGGACGGTGCGCACGCCCGCGCCTAGTCGCCGAAAGTCGACGCCGCCGCAAGGGGGGTCATCTTTCGTCGAAATCGCTGTCCACTTAGGACCCGAAGTGTCCCGCCGCTCTCGCCACACGCCGTGTGCCGGTGCCAGACTGCGCAGGACCCACCGAACGCGACAGCCGGGACGCGCCCCCGGCGGCACCGCCGTGCCCGACGACCATTGCCGACGGCAACAGCTAGGAGCCGGAGATGACCGAACCGCAAGAGCCGGAGACCGGCCGATGATGCTGAAGCTGACCCTGCGCAGCCTCGCCGCGCACCGGCTGCGGCTGATGTTCACCGCGGTCGCCGTGCTGCTCGGCGTCTCCTTCGTCGCCGGCACCATGATCTTCCGCGACACGGCCTCCCGCAGCTTCGACTCGACGTTCTCCGGCCTGGACAGCGCCCGCGAGGTGTTCGTCTACCCGAAGCAGACGTTCACCGGCGAGGGCACCCCGCAGGTCTACATCCCCGAGTCGCTCGGGCAGACCGTCCAGCAGGTCCCGGGGGCGCAGGCGTGGCTCGGCGCGACCGAGGGGTACGCCGCGATCCTGACGGCCGACGGCACCATCGTCGGCGGGGACAACGCCGCACACCTCGGCCGGGAGTACGTCGAGCGGCCCGGCTCCAAGTCGACCGTCAAGCTCATCGCCGGGCGCAAGCCGGTCGGCGACACGGAGCTGGTGGTGGAGACGCACACCGCGACCGAGGGCCGCATCGCCGTCGGCGACGAGCTGACCGTGGTGACCGAGCGCGCCGAGAAGAGCATGCGGGTCGTCGGCATCTACGACCTCGGCGAGGACCAGCTCGGCGACGCCGTCACGTTCGTCGGCTTCGCCCCCGACGTGGCGCAGCAGATGCTCACCAGCCCCGGCCACTACTCCGCGATCTGGGTGCGGCCGCGCGACGGCGTGACCCCGCGGCAGCTCGCCGACCAGCTCACCGCCGCGCTGCCGGCGCAGTACGAGGTCAAGACCGCGCAGGAGCAGGCGCAGGACACCAAGAAGGAGATCCAGGGCATCTTCGACGTGCTGGGCCGCTTCCTGCTCGCGTTCGCCGGGATCTCCGTCCTGGTCGGGTCGTTCATCATCTTCAACACGTTCACGATGCTCGTCGCGCAGCGGACCCGGGAGATGGCGCTGCTGCGCGCGGTCGGCGCGAGCCGGGCCCAGGTGACCAGGGCCGTGCTCGGCGAGGCGATCGGCATCGGGCTGGTCGGTAGCACGCTGGGCCTCGCCGCCGGCGTCGGGGTGTCGCTGGTCCTGCGGCTGCTGTTCGAACGGTTCGGCACCACGCTGCCGGACCGGGCGCCGGTGATCGAGCCGGGCACCGTGCTGTGGTCCTACGTGGTCGGGTTGCTGGTGACGGTGCTGGCCGCCTACCTGCCGGCCCGCCGGGCCGCAAAGATCCCGCCGGTGGCGGCGTTGCGTGACGGGGGCACCCCGGCGCCGCGCGGGATGCGGCGGCGCACGGTCCTCGGGCTGATTCCGGCGGTCATCGGCGGCCTCGCCCTGGCCGGCGGGCTGTCCAGCGGCGGCGAGGACGGCTCCGGGCTCGTCGTCATCGGCGGTGTCCTGCTCTTCCTCGCAGCGGTCGTGCTCAGCCCGGTGCTGAGCCGGCCCGTGACGCGGCTGTTGGGCTGGCCGATCGGCCTGGTCGCCGGGGCGATCGGCCGGCTCGGCGTGGAGAACGCCCGCCGCGACCCGCGCCGCACCGCGGCGACCGCCTCGGCGCTCATGGTGGGGCTCGCGCTGGTGTCCCTCGCGACGGTCGTGGCCGGTTCGATGAGCGCGTCCGTCGACAAGCGCCTCGACGCCCAGTTCGGCGCCGACTTCTCGATGGACCCGCGCGGGCTCACCGGCTTCAGCGCCGACGCCGTCGACCGGGTCGCCGCCGTGCCGGGGGTGCGCGGTGTCGTGCCGGTGCGGTCCGGCACGGTGCGGCTGGGCGACGAGGAGGCGTCGGTGACCGTCGCCGACCCGGCCGCGCTCACGGTGCCGGTCCGCCTCAAGGTGACCGACGGCGCCACCACCCTCGGCGCCGACCAGCTGCTCGTCCAGAAGACGGTCGCGGACCAGCGGGGCTGGAAGGTCGGCAGCACGATCCCCGGGCGCTACCCCGACGGCACCGCGGTGACGTTCACCGTCGCCGGGCTCTTCGCCGACAACCAGGTGCTCAACCGGCCCTACCTCATCGCACCGGCCGGCTACGGCGCGCACACCACGGCGACGCTCATCCAGCGGGCGTTCGTCGACATCGACGACGCCCGGCTCGCCGCGGCCGGTGACGGCGTGCGGCAGGTGCTCAAGGCCTACCCGAACATCCAGCTCAAGGACCGCCAGGACGCCAAGGACGACGCCCGCGCCGACATCGACCAGGCACTCAACGTCATCATGGTGCTGTTGCTGCTGTCCATCGCGATCGCCGCCGTCGGCATCGTCAACACCCTGGGTCTCGCGGTCGTCGAGCGTACCCGGGAGATCGGCCTGCTGCGCGCGGTCGGCATGAAGCGCCGGCAGGTGCGGGCGATGATCCGCTACGAGTCCGTGGTCATCGCCGTGTTCGGTGCCGCGCTCGGGCTGCTGCTCGGCGTCGGCCTGGGCGTGGCCACCCAGCGGGTCCTGGCCGGCGAGGGCATCGAGGTGCTCGACATCGACGCCGTCCGGCTCGCCCTGTACCTGCTCAGCGCGATTGTCATCGGCGTCGTCGCGGCCATCTGGCCGGCCTGGCGGGCCGCTCGCATGGACGTGCTGAAGGCGATCCACCACGAGTGACGTGACGAACGGTCACACACGCTCCGAGCAACTGTTTGGTGATTGAAACTGATTGATAGTCTCGGGCCCCGTGCAACGGTGCTGACGGGACGGGCCGGGGGACTCATGCCGTGTGTGGAGCCGACAGGGATCGAGAAGACGGAGGTCCGGCTGCTCGGTCCGATCACCGTCAGCACCGGAGGGCGCGACGTCGACCTCGGTTCGCCGCGGCAGCTCGCCCTGTTCGCGACCCTCGCCGCCAACACCGGGCGGGTCGTCAGCCGCGAGGAGCTGGTCGACGCGGTCTGGGGCATCGACGCGCCGGCGACCGCGATCAACAGCGTCTACACGTACGTGGGGCGCCTGCGCGGCGCGCTGGAGCCGTCCCGGGCGCAGCGCGCGCCGGCGGAGATGCTGCTGTCGGAGGGCTCCGGCTACATGCTGGTGCTTCCGCCGGGGCAGGTCGACCAGCGGCGCTTCGAGGAGCACCTGACCGAGGCCCGGCGGCTGCACGGCGCCGGTGCGCTGCACAGCGCCGTCGGTGAGCTCGACGGCGCGCTCGCGCTGTGGCGGGGCACGGCCTACGGCGGCGCCGCCGGCCCGTTCGTCGCCACCGAGCGCACCCGGCTGAGTGAGCTGCGGCTGGTCGCGATGGAGGACCGGGCGGAGATCCTGCTGAAGCTGGGCCAGCACGCCGACCTCGTCGGTGAGCTGTTCGGGCTGGCCCGCCGCAACCCGCTGCGGGAGCGGCTGCGGCTGATGCTCATGCAGTGCTATCTGCGGCTGGGCCGGCAGGCCGACGTGCTCACCGAATACCACGACGTGCGGGCGGTCCTCGCCGACGAGCTGGGCATCGAGCCCAGCGAGGAGCTGCAGGAGCTGTACCAGGGCATCCTGCGCCGCGAGCAGCACCGTCAGCAGGTCCCGGCGCAGCGCACCGCCGCGCCGGCCACCGCCGCCCGCGACGCCGCGACGCCGCCGGCGCCGGCCGCCGCGGCCCGCGCAGCTCGTCCGGGACGTGGCCGGCTTCACCGGGCGCACCGCCGAGCTGCGCAAGCTCAACGACCTGGTGACGGCCGCGCAGACCACGGGCGAGTCCGGGGTCATCGTGCTCAGCGGCGGGCCGGGGGTCGGCAAGTCGGCCCTCGCGGTCCACCTCGGACACACCCTCGCCCGGCGGTTCCCCGACGGGCAGCTGCACCTGGACCTGCACGGCTTCGCGCACGCGGCCCGGCCGATGTCGCCGGCGGCGGCGCTGCGGCACCTGCTGGCGGCGCTGGGCGCGGCCCGGACCGGCAGCGACGACGCCGAGCAGCAGAGCGCGCTGTACCGCAGCCTCACCGCCCGCCGGCGGCTGTTCATCCTGCTCGACAACGCCCGCTCGGTCGAGCAGGTGCGGCCGCTGCTGCCCGGCGGATCGTCGAGTGTCATCGTGGTCACCAGCCGATACTCGCTGGCCGGGCTCGCCGTGCGGGACGGCGCCCGGCGGGTCACGCTCGACGTGATGCAGGAGGAGGAGGCGATCAGCCTCTTCAGCCGGATCGTGGGGCAGCCGTTCACTGCGCGGGAGTACCCGGTGGTGCGCAACGTCGTGGCCGCCTGCGCGCGGCTGCCGCTCGCGCTGCGGATCGCGGCCGCCCGGATCAACAGCGCGCCGTCGCCGAAGGTGGCGATGGCCGAGTTCACCGAGTGCAACCTGTTCGGCAACCTCGACGTGCCCGGCGACGAGGAGACGTCGCTGCGGTCGGTCTTCGACTGGTCCTACCGGGCGCTGCCCGCCGACGCCGCGCAGCTGTTCCGGGCACTGGGCACCGGCGCGGGCGCGGAGCTGACGCTGCAGGACGCCGCCGAGCTCATCGAGGCCGGTCCCCGGCTGGTCCGGCACGCGATGAACACCCTCGTCGACGCCAACCTGGTGCACGAGCCGCTGCCGGACCACTTCCGCATGAACACCCTCGTGTTCGCCTACGCCCGGCAGCTCGACTCTGTCGGCCACTTCTTCTGAACCGGCACCCGCAGCCGCACGCACCGGCCCTGACGTGCGGATCCCTGCCCGCGTCCCGCCAGCGGGACACCTCGCCGCGACCCCGTCACAACGGAATCAACGGTTCGCACCTCCGCGTTTAGGCGTCGTCTAGCGGTCGTCTGGCAAACGTCGAGAGCCGGACTGAAAGGATCTCGATCGATTGGTCAGCTTTGGCGAGGATGCACGCATCCGATTGCGATGGTGGTGAATGACGAACGTCAACCGCATGGACCACCCGTCCGCGCGGACGGAAAGAGCATCGACGGGCCGGGAATCGGTCGCGCTGCACAACGGCGCGCCGCAGACGCTCAACAACAACGGGCGATTCGCTGTCGACGGAAAAGCAATGACCAAGCGGACGACCCTCAGTATTCCCGACGGGATGCCGATCAACGCGTGGCGCAATCTGGGACGGCAGATCTTTGTCATCTCCGATTCGTCCGCGTGGTGGCTCGGTGACTGGCTCATCTACGGCCAGGCGCAGTACCCCGACCGGTACCGGCACGCGATCGCGGAGACGTCGCTGGACTACCAGACCCTGCGCAACTACGCGTGGGTGGCCCGGCGGTTCACCCCCAAGCGGCGCCGCGAGAAGCTCAGCTTCCAGCATCATGCCGAGGTCGCCAGCCTGCCGGAGGCCGACCAGGACGAGCTGCTGCTGGCGGCGGAGGTGCAGGGCTGGTCGCGCAACGAGCTGCGCCGGCAGATCCAGTACCGCCGCGACGGGCGCACCCGCGACGTGGAGAGCGTGAGCCTGCAGGTGCAGCTGGAGACCGGGCAGAAACAGCGGTGGCAGGAGGCCGCCGAACGGGCCGACAAGGATCTGCTGGCGTGGATCGTGTCGTGTCTGGACAATGCGGCGACCCAGGCTCTGGAAACCGCAGCAATCAACGGGGCGCACTGAATACCACGCCACGGGGCACGGAGTTGTCTGCGGGTCCCGGCCGACCATCGGCCGGGACCCGTTTCATTTGCGCCGGACGTTTTCTTGTAAATGGGACACGGGCTGATGCAGCATGTCGGCCATGACTGAAGCGCTACCGCGCCAGGAAATCATGGAAGCACCGTTGCGGCTGCGGCCGCCGCGGCACCGGGTCGAGCGCCGGGCCATTGCCCTGTGGACGCTCAACGCCATGCTCTCGGCGGCGGTCCTGGTCGGCGGTCTCGGCCTGACCTACACGTTGTGGGACGCCTCGCGGCCCTATGTCTACCCGGTGCTGATCCTGCTGTCGGTGACCTCGACGATCAACATCCTGGCGATGCCGACCTGGCGGTACCTCGTGCACCGGTGGGAGTACACCGACATGGCGGTCTACGCGCTCAACGGCTGGATCACCAGGGAGTGGCGGATCACGCCCATCTCGCGCATCCAGAGCGTCAACACCCACCGCGGCCCGCTGCAGGCGCTGCTCGGCCTGGCCACGCTGAAGGTGACCACCGCGGCGAGGGAGGGCGGGATCGTGGTGCGTGGCCTGGACGCGAAGGTCGCCGCCGACGCCGCGCAGCGGCTCACCGAGGTCACCCAGAGCACCCCGTGGGACGCGACGTGAGCCCGGCGCCCTCGTTGCAGGCCCGGCCCGAGACCGACGTACCGCAGCCGGACGATGACGTCCCGTGGCGGCGGCTGGACATCCGGGTCGTCTACGTCGACCTGGTGATGCTGGTGCTGTCGTTGATCCCGACCGCGGTCACCATGGGCGTGTTCCATCTCGGGTTCGACACGTTCTCCATCTGGACCGCGATCGTCACCACGGCGCTGGGCGTCGTGGGTGCCGTCGGTGACCTGATCCGGTGGTGGCGCACCTGGTACCGGATCACCCCGGAGCGCGTCGAGCAGCGCACCGGCGTGTGGTTCACCAGCTTCCGGTTCGTGCCGCGCGACCGCATCCGCAGCGTCGACATGCACGCACGGCTGCGGCACCGCGTCGCCGGGCTGCGCATCGTGCTGATCGGCTCGGGCGAGGCGACCCCGTCGTTCAAGCTCGACGCGCTGTCCGTCGCGATGGCCCGGCAGCTGCGCCACGACCTGATGGGCGCCGTCGCGGCGCCCCCGGCGGCCGAGACCGAGGTGGAGGTCACCGAGGACGGCGACACCGTCATCGCGCGGCTGCGCTGGCGGTGGATCTTCTACAACCTCGTCAACGCGTGGGCGTTCCTGGTCGCCGCGTTCCTGCTGTGGAGCACGTTCTGGCTGCTGCAGCTCGTCGGGGTGAACCTCGCCGACATCCTGCGCCGCGTCGTGGACTGGGACGGGCTCGGCCTCGGCTGGTCGATCGTGGTCGCGGTCGCCGGCACCTGGCTGCTCGGCGTGTGCGGCCTGGCCATCGGCTTCGTGACCGACAACTGGGGCTTCGTGCTGCTGCGCACCCAGACCGAGCACGGCAGCGCGCTGCTGACCCGTCAGGGCCTGCTGCAGACCCGCGAGATCTACCGCGACGACGCCCGCCTGCGCGGCATCCACTTCAGCGAGCCGCTGTTCTGGCGGTGGTGCGGCCTGGCCGAGACCGAGGTCATCTCCACCGGGCTGGCCGGCTGGGTCTCGGGCAAGGAGCCGGCCAGCGCGATCCTGCCGCGCGGCCCGGTGAGCGAGGCCCGGCGGGTCGCCGCGCTGGTGCTGGACGACGGGTACCTGCCGATGGAGGCGCCGCTGCGCCGGCACGCGCGTGGCGCGCTGGTCCGGCGGGTGTTCTGGGCGCTGTTCGTGCCGGCGTTCCTGGCCGGGATGCTCGCCTGGATGGACGCCCTCGGCGGGGTTCCGTCCTGGACGTGGATCGCGGCGCTGTGCCTCACGCCGGTCACCCTGCAGTTCGCCCGGGTCGCGTACCGCACGCTCGGGCACGGGATCGTCGGGCCGTACATCGTCCTGCGCTGCGGCCTCGCGACGCGCTCCACGGCGGCGCTGCAGACCCGCTCCGTGATCGGCTGGACGATGCGAGAGACGATCGTGCAGCGGATGCTGGGGCTGCTGACGGTCCGCGTGTCGACCGCCGCGGGATTCAAGTTCTATCAGGCACCGGACATCGGCATGGACCAGGCCGTCGCATTTGTCAACGATGCGGATCCGGCGCTGATCGGTGATTTTCTCGAACCGGGGCCCGGCCGGTCAACCGGCTGAAAGAATTCTCCGCCGCTTATTGCGCGAACGCGGCCTCATTGGTGACGATCCGAACCGCACCGCCGGTGTCGAGCGCGCCCGTCCATTCGCGCGGTCCGGCCGTCTCGTCCTGACGAACCTCGATCGCCCACACGGGTAGATTTGCGGGTAGACATGCGGAAGACACAATTCGTCGATGGCTTTTCGGTGAGCGCTATCGGGCTCGGCTGCAGTTCGATGTCACACGGTTATCAACCACTGGACCGCGACGAACGCGACGACGAGGAGTCGGTGCGGGTCATCCGCCGCGCCGTCGAACTCGGCATCGACCTGTTCGACACCGCGGACGTCTACGGGCCGTTCACCAACGAGGAACTGCTCGGCAGGGCCCTGCGGCCGTACGCCGACCAGGTGCGCGTCGCCACGAAGTGCGGCCTGGTCAGCGGGCCGGACGGCAAGTTCAGCCGGGACGGCCGGCCGGAGCACATCCGACGGGCCTGCGACGCGTCGCTGCGCCGGCTGCAGGTCGACACCATCGATCTGTACCAGCTGCACCGGGTCGACCCGGCGGTGCCGCTGGCCGAGACGTGGGGCGCGCTGAGCGAGCTGGTCACCGCCGGCAAGGTGCGTGGCCTGGGCATCTCACACGCGACCCCGGACGAGCTGGAGCAGGTGCACGCGCTCTTCCCGGTCACCGCCGTGCAGTACGAGCTGTCGGTGTGGTGCACGGCGAGCCTGGAGGACGTGCTGCCGTGGTGCCGCAAGAACAGCGTCGGGTTCCTCGCGTTCGCGCCGGTCGGCCGGGGTTTCCTCACCGGCGTGCTGGAGCGGGTGCGGCTGCCCGAGGACGACTCGCGCAGCCGGGACCCCCGGTTCACGCCGGAGGCGATGGACGCCAACCGGGCGATCATCGACGGCCTGCGCCGCATCGCCGACCGGCACGGCGCGACGCCCGCGCAGGTCGCCATCGCCTGGGTCCTCGACCAGGGCGACAACGTGGTGCCGATCCCGGGCACCCGGCACCGGCGCTGGCTGGAGGAGAACGCCGCCGCCACCCAGTTGCAGCTCACCGCCGCCGACCTCGCCGAGGTCGACGGTCTGCCGGCCCCGATCGGCGAGATGAGCTGGGACAACACCCGCGCCGTCACCGCCGTGCAG
This sequence comes from Dactylosporangium sp. NBC_01737, assembly GCF_035963215.1. Taxonomy (NCBI): domain Bacteria; kingdom Bacillati; phylum Actinomycetota; class Actinomycetes; order Micromonosporales; family Micromonosporaceae; genus Dactylosporangium; species Dactylosporangium sp. NBC_01737. Next base: position 8,297,277 of record NZ_CP109153.1, on the reverse strand, counting down.
ACCCCGGACACGGCGCACGCCTGACGCCACCACCGCGTCCCGCCAGCGGGACGCGGCCCGCCCCAGGAACCTCCTTCGAAGAAACGGACGCCGTCGAGTGATCTTCCCGCACACCGTGTCGCGCCGCCTCGAGCTGCGACCCGCCACGATGCACGACCACACCGTCTTCCTCGCCACGCTGCTGCGCACCGGGCTGGAGAGCTTCCGCCCTGCCGCGACCACCGCCGGAATGTTCAAAATCCTCGACGCCGCATTTCTCGTGCATCGTCGTGATAGCGCAACGGTGCTCGGGTTCAGTACGCTGCACGGGCTCGACCCGGCCGGACACATCCGGTGCGGCATTTATCTCGACCCCCTCAGGGCGCGGATGGGTGTCGGCTCCGAGGCAATTCACCTGCTGCTCAACTACGCATTCGCGATGTTCAACATCGACAAGGTGATCGCGCAGACGACCGAGGCGAGTTTCAGCGCATTCGGCCTCACTCTCGGCGGCACGGGAATCCGCGCCGTGCTCGACGACCATCTGTATTTCCGCGGTCAGTTGTGGGACCTGCACACGTTCCAGATCGAACGCGCCGATTGGGAGAGGCACGTCGACGAGGATCTCGACGGCATCCTCCCGGAGCCGTTGCAGTGGCGTGTCGCGCCGGCCTGAGTCCTTGGAGGAGTTCGTGGAGAGTCCCGGCACCCCGCCGCTGATCGCGGTGCTCGGCGCGTCAGGCCTGGTCGGCACCGCGCTGACCCGGCGGCTGGCCGACCGGCCGGTGCGGCTGCGCCTGGTCGGGCGCCGCCCGGCGGTCGTGCCGCCCGGCGCCCGCGCCGACGTGGAGGTGCGCGCCGTCGACCTCACCGCGCCCGGCGCGCTCGCCGCCGCGATCGACGGCGCCGACGTCGTCATCCATCTCGTCGCCTTCATCGAGGGCCCCAGCAGCTGGCGGGTCGCCGCCGACGACCCGGTCGCGGAGAAGGTGAACCTCGGCCTGGTCCACGACCTCATCGACGCGGTGCGGGCCCAGCAACGGCCCCGGCCGCCGCTGGTGCTGTTCGCCGGGTCCATGTCGCAGGCCGGCCGCAGCAGCCTGCCCCGCATCGACGGCACCGAACCCGACGCGCCGCTGACCGCGTACGACCGGCAGAAGCTCGCCGGCGAGCAGGCCCTGGAGGCCGCACACGCGGACGGCCTGCTGCGCGGTGTGACGCTGCGCCTGGCCACGATCTACAGCCAGGGCACCGATCCGGTGGGCCTGGACCGCGGGGTCGCGGCGAGCATGGTCCGCCGGGCGATCGCGGGGCAGCCGCTGACCGTGTGGCACGACGGCACGATGCTGCGCGACCTGCTCTGCGTCGACGACGCGGCGGACGCGTTCGTGGCCGCCATCGACCACGCCGAGGCCCTGGAGGGCCGGCACTGGCTGATCGGGACCGGCGTCGGCATCAGCATCGCCGACCTGTTCGGCACGATCGCGAAGGTCGTGTCCACGCACACCGGGCAGCCGCCGGTGCCGGTCGTGCCGGTGCCGCCGGCCGCCCATTCGATGCCGACCGACGCGATCGACTTCGTGCTGGACCCGTCGGCGTTCTGCGCCGCCGCGCACTGGACGCCCCGGATCGGCCTGTCCGACGGCCTGGACCGCCTGGCCGTGGCCACGGTGCGGGACGAGGAAAGGTCATGAGCGGCCCGCAGCGCAGCGAGGAGCCGCGAATCAGCAGTGCAGCGTCGCCCTCAGGCCGGCGCCGGAGCGCAGCGCAGGTGACGGCATGAGCGGCCCGCAGCGCAGCGAGGAGCCGCGAATCAGCAGTGCAGCGTCGCCCTCAGGCCGGCGCCGGAGCGCAGCGCAGGTGACGGCATGAGCGGCCCGCAGCGCAGCGAGGAGCCGCGAATCAGCAGTGCAGCGTCGCCCTCAGGCCGGCGCCGGAGCGCAGCGCAGGTGACGGCATGAGCGGCCCGCAGCGCAGCGAGGAGCCGCGAATCAGCAGTGCAGCGTCGCCCTCAGGCCGGCGCCGGAGCGCAGCGGAGGTGACGGCATGAGCGGCCCGCAGCGCAGCGAGGAGCCGCGAATCAGCAGTGCAGCGTCGCCCTCAGGCCGGCGCCGGAGCGCAGCGGAGGTGACGGCATGAGGGTTCTGTTCGTCACGTATGCCGAACGCACCCACTTCCTGGCGATGGCGCCCCTGGCGTGGGCGCTGCGCACCGCCGGGCACGACGTCGTCTTCGCCAGCCAGCCCGCGTTCGTCGAGGAGATCACCAGGGCCGGGCTCACCGCGGTCTCCGTCGGGCGGTACCGCGACCCTGCCCGGATGCTGGAGCTCGCGCCGGACTGGTACACCAGCGACCGCACCGGCCTGCCGATGCCGTACGACGTCGTCGAGCAGCGCCCGCAGGACATGTCCTGGGAGTACCTGCGCGACGGGTTCAAGCGTCAGGTGAAGGACTGGCACAAGGTCGAGAACGTACCGATGATCCCGGACCTGGTGGCCTTCGCCCAGGCGTGGCGGCCGGACCTGGTGCTGTGGGAGCCGAGCACCTACGCCGGGTCGATCGCGGCGAAGGCGTGCGGCGCCGCGCACGGCCGCATCATGTTCAGCCACGACATCTACGGCGTGACCCGCCACCACTACCTGCGGCTGATGCAGGACGGGACCGACCCGATGGCGGAGTGGCTCGGCGCCTACGCGCGATCGTTCGGCGCCGACTTCACCGAGGACATGATCACCGGACAGTTCACGATCGACCAGCTGCCCGCGGCGCTGCGCATCGAGTCGCCGGACGTGGACTACGTCCCGATGCGGTACACGCCGTACGGCGGGCCCGCGACGATCCCCGCCTGGCTGCGCACTCCCCCGGCCCGGCCCCGCGTCGCGCTCACCCTCGGCCTCGTGGCCACCGAGCGCTTCGACGGCTTCGCGGTCGACGTGCAGGACATCCTGGACTCCCTCGCCGACCTCGACGTCGAGGTCGTGGCGACCGTGCCGGAACGCGAGCAGCGCAGGCTCGCCCGGGTGCCGGCCAACGCGCGGCTGGTGTCGTTCGTGCCGCTGACCGCGCTCGTGCCGACCTGCGCCGTGGTCATCCACCACGCCGGCTTCGGCACCCTGTCGACCACCGCCCTCAACGCCGTGCCGCAGCTGGTGCTGCCGTACCACTTCGACGAACCGGCCCTCGCCGACGGCCTCGTGGACATGGGCACGGCGCTGGCGGTGCACGCCACGAAGGCCACCGGCCCGGTCGTGCGGGAAGCGGTACAGCGGCTGCTGCGGGAGCCGCAGTTCCGGGCAGGCGCGCGACGGGTGCGCGACGAACTGCTCGCCCTGCCGACACCCAACGCGCTCGTGCCCCGGCTCGAAGCGCTGGCGCTGACGAACGGAGCGGTGTGATGCGGGTGCTGTTCGTGATCAACCCCGAGAAGACCATCTTCCAGTACATGGCGGCGACGGCGTGGGCGCTGCGCACCGCCGGGCACGAGGTCCGCGTCGCCAGCCAGCCCGCCTTCGCCGGTGTCATCACCCAGGCTGGCCTGACGGCGGTGCCGGTTGGCAGCGACCGCAACCCGTGGCGGATCACCGCCCACCGCCCGGAGGTCCGCGCCGAGATGCGCGTCGGCATCCTCTCGCCCTACGACGCCTTCGACCACCCGGAGAAGGCTACCTGGGACTATCTGTCCACGGGCCTCGCCGAGGCGCTCAACAGCTGGCACAAGCCGCAGAACTTCCCGATCGTCAACGACCTGGTCGACTTCGCCCGCGCGTGGCGGCCGGACCTGGTGATCTGGGAGCCGATGACGTTCGCCGGGCCGATCGCGGCCAAGGCGTGCGGCGCCGCGCACGCCCGGCTGCTGTTCGGCATCGACGTGTTCGGCGGGGTACGCCAGACCTACCGCGCGCTCAACGCCGCCGCGACGCAACCCCGGGACCCGATCATGGACTGGTTCGCCGGGTACGGGCGGCGCTTCGGGTTCGAGGCGAGCGAGGACATGTTCACCGGGCACTTCACGCTCGACCAGTTCCCGCTGACGCTGCAGGACGAGGCGCCAGGCCTGCGCTACCTGCGGATGCGCTACGTGCCCTACGGCGGCGCGGCCGTCGTGCCGAAGTGGCTGCGGGAGCCGCCGGCGAGGCCGCGCGTCGCGCTCACCATGGGCCTGTCCGCCACCGAGATCTACAACGGGTACACGATCTCGATGCGGGAGGTCCTCGACGCGTTCGCCGACCTCGACATCCACCTCGTCGCCACCGTCGCCGACGCCGAACGCGAGGCGCTGGGCGCGATCCCGGCCAACACCACCGTCGTGCCGTACGTGCCGTGGCAGGCGCTCGCACCGACCTGCTCCGCGGTCGTGCAGCACGGCGGGGCGGCCACCATCGCCACCACCGCGCTGCACCCGGTGCCGCAGCTGTCCGTGCACTACCACTTCGACCAGCCGATCCTGGCCCGGAAACTCACCGCGCACGGCGCGGGGCTGGACATCCCGACCGCGGGCGCGACCGGCGCCGGCATCCGCGACGCCGTGGTGCGGCTGCTCACCGAGCCGTCGTTCGCCGCCCGCGCCGCGGACCTGCGCGCGGAGATCCTGGCCCTGCCCAGCCCCAACGAGGTCGTGCCGGAGATCGAGCAGCTCACCGTCAAGCACCGCAGCGCGGTCTGACCGCGATGCGCGTGCTGTTCGCCTCCGTCGCCGACCCGAGCGTCTACCGGTCCTGCGTCCCGCTCGCCTGGGCGTTGCGCACCGCCGGGCACGAGGTGCGCTTCGCGGTGCCGCCGTCCTTCACCGGCGTGGTCACCGCCGACGGCCTGACGGCGGTGCCGGTCGGCGCCGCGCGCGACACCCGGCGGATGACCGCCCTGCACCCGCAGGAGCAGGAGGCGATGCGCGAGGGCCTGCCCCAGCCGTACCAGGCCTGCGCCGCGCCGGACACGGACCTGTCGTGGGAGGCGATGCGCGACGGGTACACGGACCTGCTGACCCGCTGGCACAAGCCGGACAACTTCCCGATGATCGCCGACCTGGTCGCCTTCGCCCGCGCCTGGCGGCCCGACCTGGTGCTGTGGGAGCCGACCACCTACGCCGCGCCGATCGCCGCGCAGGCCTGCGGCGCCGCCCACGGCCGGGTGCTGTGGAGCCTCGACGTGTTCTGGCGGACGTACCAGGTGTACCGGCGGCTCCAGCCGGCCGCCGACCCGCTCGCGGCGTGGCTCGGCGGCTACGCGCGCCGCGACGGCGGCGAGTTCACCGAGGACCTCGTCGCCGGGCAGTTCACCGTCGACCCGCTGCCGGACTCGCTGCGCTTCGACACCGGCCTGCGGCGGGTGCCGCTGCGGTACACCCCGTACGGCGGGCCCGCGACGCTGCCCGGGTGGCTGCGGCAACCACCCGGGCGCCCCCGTGTGGCACTGACCCTCGGGGTGACGGCCACGCAACGCTTCGCCGGCTACGTCCTCGACGTGCGCGACACCCTCGACGCGCTCGGGGACCTCGACGCTGACGTCGTGGCCACCGTCGCCGACCCCGAACGGATCGGCCCGGTCGCCGGCAACATCCGCCTGGTCCGCTGGGTGCCGCTGCAGGCGCTGGTCGCCACCTGCGATGTCGTCGTCGACCACGCCGGGCCCGGCACGCTGCTCACCGCTGCCCTCGCCGGGGTGCCGCAGCTGACCGTGCCGTGGGACTTCGACGAACCCGCCCTCGCGGCCCGCGCCGCCAGGCAGGGCGCCGCATTGCACCTGCCGGCCGGCGAGGCCACCGGCGCCCGGGTCCGCGACGGGGTGCTTCGGCTGCTGCACGAGCCCACGTTCCGGGACCGGGCCGCGGCGCTGCGCGCCGAACTGCACGCGATGCCCACGGCCAACCAGGTCGCGCGGCGGCTGGAAGAGATGACCCTGGAACATCGGATGGCGGTGGCGTGATGCGGGTGCTGTTCGTGACCAACCCGGAGAAGAGCATCTTCCAGTACATGGTGCCCCTGGCGTGGGCGCTGCGCACCGCCGGGCACGAGGTGTGCTTCGCCGGGCAGCCCGGCTTCGCGCCGCTCATCACCCAGGCCGGGCTGACCGCCGTCCCGGTCGGGCAGACCCGCGACAACTGGCGGGTCGCGAAGGTCGCGCACAACGCCCACCACGCGGTCCGCGCCGGGATCCCGGCGCCCTACGACGCGTTCGACGACCCGGCCAAGCAGACGTGGGACTACCTGCTGCCGGGCATGCGGACCGCGGCGACCGGCTGGCACCGGATGTCGAACTTCCCCATCATCAGCGAACTGGTCGACTTCGCCCGCTCGTGGCGGCCGGACCTGGTGATCTGGGAGCCGCTGACCTACGCCGGCGCGATCGCGGCCAAGGCCTGCGGCGCCGCGCACGCCCGCCTGCTGTTCGGCATCGACGTCTTCGGCGGTGTACGCCGGATCTACCGCCGGGTCCAGCAGACGCCGGAGGACCCGCTCATGGAGTGGTTCGGCGGGTACGCGCGGCGCTACGGCTTCGCCGCCACCGAGGACCTGGCCGTCGGGCACTTCACCATCGACCAGTTCCCGGCGAGCCTGCAGGTCGAGGCGCCCGGCATCGACTACGTGCGGACCCAGTTCATCGGCTACGGCGGCCCGGCGAGCGTCCCCGGCTGGCTGCGCGAACCGCCGGCGCGGCCGCGGGTCGCGTTCACGATGGGGCTGTCCGCGACCGAGGTCTACGACGGCTACACCCTGGATCTGCAGGACGTCCTGGACAGCGTCGCCGACCTCGACATCGAGCTCGTCGCCACCGTCGCGCAGGACGAGCAGCGCAAGCTGGCCCGGGTGCCGGCCAACGCCCGGCTGGTGCCGTTCGTGCCGTGGCACGCGCTCGCCCCGACCTGCTCGGTGGTCGTGCACCACGCCGGCGCCGCGACCCTCGCCACCACCGCGCGGCACCCGGTGCCGCAGCTGGCCCTGCACTACCACTACGACCAGCCGACCATCGGGCGGCTGCTCGCGCGGCACGGCGCCGGCCTCGCCATGCACACCAGCCAGGCGACCGGGGCGTCGGTCCGCGACGCGATCGTCCGGCTGCTGCGCGAACCCGCGTTCCGGGACCGGGCCGCCGACCTGCGCGCGGAGATCCTCGCCGCGCCCAGCCCCAACCAGCTCGTCCCCCGGCTCGAAGAGCTGACCGTCACCCATCAGACCGCCTGAAAGGACATACCTCATGCGGGTCCTGCTCACCACGTACTCGGAACGGACCTTCCTGCAGGCCATGGTCCCCCTGGCCTGGGCACTGCGCACCGCCGGGCACGAGGTCCGCTTCGCCAGCCAGCCCGAACTGGCCGACAACATCACCCAGGCCGGGCTGACCGCCGTGCCCGTCGGGCGCAACCGCGGCATCTGGCGGCTCGCCGAGTTCGAGCCCGAGCAGCGCGAGGCCGACCGCGAGGGGCTGCTGTCGCCGTACGACGCCGCCGCGCAGGACCCGGCCGACGTCGACTTCGCCACCATGCGCGAGGGCTACGAGGACAAGACCTTCGGCTGGCACCGCCTCGACAACTTCCCGATGATCGGCGGGCTCGTCGAGTTCTGCCGCTCCTGGCAGCCGGACCTGGTGCTGTGGGAGCCGACCACCTACGCCGCGCCGATCGCCGCGCAGGCGTGCGGCGCCGCGCACGGGCGGCTGCTGTGGAGCCTCGACGTGTTCGGCGTGGCCCGCGAGATCTACCTGGACCTCAAGGCGCAGCAGCCCGACGCCGAACAGATCGAGCGTGTCGACCCGCTCGCCGAGTGGATGGCCGCCTTCGGCGCCAAGCACGGCGTCGAGTACTCCGAGGAGCTCATCACCGGGCAGTTCACCATCGACCAGCTGCCCGACTCGGTCACGATGCGGGCCGGCCTGCAGTACCTGCCGATGCAGTACACCCCGTACGGCGGCACCGCGGTCGTGCCGAAGTGGCTGTGGACCGCCCCGGCGAAGCCCCGCATCGCACTGACCCTCGGCATCACCGCCACCGACCGGTTCTCCGGCTACGCGGTCAGCGTCCAGGACATCCTCAGGTCGCTCGGCGGCCTCGACGTGGAGGTCGTGGCCACCATCGCCGAGGCCGAGCAGCACAAGCTCGGCGAGCTGCCCGGCAACGTGCGGATCGAGTCGTGGGTGCCGCTGCAGGCGCTCGTCGCGACCTGCTCCGCGGTCATCCACCACGCCGGGCCGGGCACGCTGCTCACCGTCGCGCAGGAGGGCGTGCCGCAGCTGACCGTGCCGTGGGACTTCGACGAGCCGGAGCTGGCCCGGCGGGTCGCCGCGCAGGGCGCCGCGCTGGTCATCCACGCCAGCGAGGCCACCGGCGACCGGGTCCGCGACGGGGTGCGGCGGCTGCTGGAGGAGCCCGGCTTCCGCGAGCGGGCCGGGGCGCTGCGCGACGAGCTGCGCGCCATGCCCACGCCCAACCAGCTCGTGCCGCAGCTCGAAGAGCTGACCGCCAAGCTCCGCGTGGAGCGGTAGCCGCCATGCGCGTTCTCGTCGTCACCAACCCCGAGAAGACCATCTTCCAGTACCTCGCACCCCTCGCGTGGGCGTTGCGCACCGGCGGGCACGAGGTCCGCGTGGCCAGCCAGCCCGCGCTCACCGGCGCCATCACCCAGGCCGGGCTGACCGCCGTGCCGCTCGGGCGCGGCCGGGACCAGTTCCGGCTGGCCGGCATGGCGCCGGAGCAGCTGGAGGAGGAGCGCGAGGGTATCCCCGCGCCCTACGACGTCGCCGAACACCCGGACCGGGCCACCTGGGAGCACGTCGACGGCGCCTACGGCCAGGCGCTGCAGTACTGGCACAAGCTGGAGAACTTCCCGCTCATCGCCGACCTCGTCGCGTTCGCCAAGGCGTGGCGGCCCGACCTGGTGATCTGGGAGCCGACCGCGTTCGCCGGCGCGGTCGCGGCCAAGGCGTGCGGCGCCGCGCACGCCCGGCTGCTGTACGGCGCCGACGTCTACGGCCTCGGCCGCGCCCACTACCTGCGGCTCATCGGCGAGGAACCCGGGCGCACCGACCGGATGGCGGAGTGGCTCGACGGCTACGCCAGGCGGCACGGCGGCGCGTTCACCGAGGACATGGTGACCGGTCACTTCACCATCGACCAGCTGCCGCGCAGCCTGCAGACCGAGGCACCCGACCTGCACTACGTGCGCACCCAGTACATCCCGTACGGCGGGCCGGCCGTGGTGCCGCAGTGGCTGTGGAAGCAGCCGGAGCGGCCGCGGATCGCGCTGACCATGGGACTGTCGGCGACCGAGGTCTACAACGGCTACACCGTGGACGTGCAGGACATCCTGGAGCACCTCGCGGACCTGGACGTGGAGGTCGTGGCGACCGTCGCGCAGAACGCGCAGGACAAGCTCACCCGGATCCCGGACAACGCGCGGGTCGAGTCCTACGTGCCGCTGCACGCGCTGCTGCCGACCTGCTCCGCGGTCATCCACCACGCGGGGGCGGCCACGATGGCGACCGCGGCCCGCCACCCGATGCCGCACCTGGCGCTGTACTACCACTTCGACCAGCCGATGCTGGCCCGCAGCCTGGTCGCGACCGGCGCCGGCCTGGCCATGCACACCGGCGTCGCCACCGGCGCGAAGGTCCGCGACGCGGTCCGCAGGCTGCTGGCGGAGCCCTACTTCCGGCGCAACGCGGTGCGGCTGCGCGACGAGATCGAAGAGTCCCCCACCCCGAACGAGCTCGCCGGGCAGCTCGTCGCGCTCACCGACAAGTACCGAAGCCTCTAGGAGTCCGTCCATGCGTGTCCTGCTGTGCACCCTCCCCCAGAAGACCCACTTCCTCACCATGGCCCCGCTCGCGTGGGCGCTGCGCACCGCCGGGCACGAAGTCCGCGTCGCGAGCCTGCCCCAGTTCGCGAGCACCATCACGCAGGCCGGCCTCACCGCCGCGCCGGTCGGGCGGGAGGTCGACATCGACCGGCTCGACACGGCGGAGACCCGCGAGGAGTTCCGCCGCGGCCTGCCCGGCCCTTACCGCATCGTCGAGGAGCCCGGCCAGGTCGACTGGGCGGACCTGATCGACGAGTACGAAGGCATGGTCACGTGGGGCTTCAAGCTCTACAACATGCCGCTCATCCACGACCTGGTGGCGATGGCCAGGCAGTGGCAGCCGGACCTGGTGCTGTGGGAGCCGTTCACCTACGCCGGGCCGATCGCCGCGAAGGCGTGCGGGGCACCGCACGGCCGGCTGCTGTTCACCATGGACGTCTTCGGCGTCGCGCACGAGATCGGCCGGCAGCACGACCTGTCGCTGCCCGAGGAAGAGCGCAACGACCCGCTCGTGGACTTCCTCGGCAGCTTCGGCGCACGGCACGGGTTCGAGTTCTCCGAGGACATGATCTCCGGCCAGTTCACCATCGACCAGCTCCCGGAGTCGCTGAGCATCAAGGCCACCGGCCTCGACTACGTGCCGATGCAGTACGTGCCGTACGGCGGGCCGGCGGTCGTGCCGAAATGGTTGTGGACCCCGCCGGAGAAGCCGCGGGTGGCGCTCACCATGGGCATCAGCGCGACCGAGCACTTCGCCGGCTACACGTTCAACGTCAAGGACATCCTCGAGGCACTGTCCGATGTGGACGTCGAGGTCGTCGCCACCGTCGACCCGGCCGAGCAGCCGAAGCTGGGCACCGTCCCCGGCAACGTGCGCGTGGTCGACTACGTGCCGTTGCACGCGCTCGCGCCGACCTGCACCGCGGTCATCAACCACGGCGGCTTCGGCACGCTGTCCACGATCGCGCTGCACGGCGTGCCGCAGCTGGTGCTGCCGTTCCACTTCGAGGGCCCGCTGCTGGCCCGCAAGCTCGCCGCCCAGGGCGCCGGGCTGGCGCTGCACTCCGACCAGGCCAGCGGCGAGGCCGTCCGCGAGGCGCTGGAGTACCTGCTCGCCGAGCCGTCGTTCGAGACCCGGGCCGGCGCGCTGCGCGAGGAGATCCGCTCCCTGCCGACGCCGAACGAGGTGGCCGGACAGCTGGAGCAGCTCGCGGAGAAGTACCGGCCGTGAAAGTCCTCTTCACCGCCTACCCGGAGTCCACGCACTTCATGCTCATGGCGCCGCTGGCGTGGGCGCTGCGCACCGCCGGCCATGAGGTGCGGGTCGCGGTGCAGCCGAAGTTCGCCCCGGTCGTGACGCAGGCTGGGCTGACCGCGGTGCCGGTCGGCAGCGACCGGGACCTGTGGCAGATCATGCGCCGCGACGCGGACTGGCTCGACGGGGGGCGGGTCGGCTGGCCCGCCCCCTACGACGGCAGCGACGGCGACGCCATGATCGAGGGGTACCGGCTGCAGGTGAACCGCTGGCACAAGGTGAGCAACACCCCGATGATCGCGGACCTGGTCGGCTTCGCCCGCTCGTGGCGGCCCGACCTGGTCCTGTGGGAGCCCACCACCTACGCCGGTGGGCTCGCGGCCGTCGCGTGCGGGGCCGCGCACGGCCGGATGCTGATCGGCGAGGACGTGTTCGGCCAGACCCGCGCCCGGTTCCTGACCGGCGGGCACGCCGAGGACCCGCTCGGGGCATGGCTGTCGGGCTACGCGCGCCGCTACGGCTTCGCGTTCGACGAGGAGCTCGTCACCGGGCAGTTCACCGTCGACCAGCTCCCGCCGGCGCTGCGCGGCGTGCCCGCCCCGGCGGTGCGGGTCGTGCCGATGCGGTACACGCAGTACGGCGGGGCCGCGTCGATCCCGGCGTGGGTGCGGCAGCGGCCGTCGCGGCCGCGGGTGGCGGTGACGCTCGGGCTGACCGCGACCGATCACGCGGTCGGCTACGCGGTGAGCATCCAGGAGCTGCTGGACGCGTTCGCCGGCGACGACCTCGAGCTGGTCGTGACGATCCCGCTGACCGAGCAGGCGCGGCTGACCAGGTTCCCGTCCAACGTGCGGCTGGTGGACTACGTGCCGCTGCAGGCGCTGCTGCCGACGTGCTCGGCGGTGGTGCACCACGCGGGGGTCGGCACGCTGCTCACCAGCGCGCTGCACGCGGTGCCGCAGCTGGCGCTGCCCTTCGACGTGGACCAGCCGCTGCTGGGGTCCCGCCTGGTCGCGTCCGGCGCCGGCCTGTCGACCTACGCGACGGACGCGACCGGTGAGGTGGTCCGCGAGCAGGTGCTGCGGCTGCTGCGCGAGCCGTCCTTCGCCGCGGCGGCGCGGGACCTCGCCGGGCAGCTGCGCTCGCAGCCGACGCCGAACGAGGTCGCCGCGCTCCTGCGGCGCAGGGTCATGGACGGTGCAGCGTCACGATGAGGACGCCCTCGCTGACGTGCGAGGCGTCGACCTCCCAGTCGTCGTCCAGGCCCATCTCCAGGATGCGCCGGAGGTCGGCCGGGAGGTCCTCGTGCGTCTTGGCGTACTCGGCCATCGCCACGTAGGTGCGCGGGTAGGTGTACATCGTCTGCGCCGTGATGTCCTCGACCTCGTCGAGGATCAGGCCGGCCTGCTCGGCGAAGCCCGGGTACTCCTCGGCGCGCACCATCGGCGCGGCCCGCCACGCCCACAGCGCCGCCGCGACCGCCTCCTGGGTCTCCTTGTCGACCTCGATGTGCTCGCCGCGGCGCACGAAGTCGGTGAGCACCGCCCGGCCGCCGGCCTTCAGCACCCGCGACACCTCACCGAGCACCTGCGCCCGGTCCGGCATGTGCACGATCGACTCCAGCAGCAGCACCGCGTCGAACGATTCGGGCCCGAACGGCATCGCGGTCGCGTCGGCGTGCTCGAACCGGGCCCGGTCCGCAACGCCCTCGGCGGCGGCACGCTCGTTGGCCAGCTCGACGTCCCTCGCGCTGATCGAGATCCCGACGACCTCCGCGCCGGTCGTCTTGGCCAGGTGCACACCGGGCTTGCCGGGCCCGCAGCCGACGTCCAGGACCCGCTCCCCCGGCTTGACCCCGAGCTTGCCGATGACGATGTCGGTGAGCCGCTGACCGGCCACGACGAAGTCGCTGTCGTCGTCGGGGCCGGTCCAGTACCCGTAGTGCATGTTGCCGCCCTGGAAGCGCGCGATGAGCTCGTTGGTCTCGTCGTAGAACGCGCCGACCTCCTGCGGCGTCGGCAACCGGAACACGTCGCTCACCGCACACCCGCCGCGCCGGTGCGCAGGTCGCCGTCGAGCAGGTCGCCGGCGTGCCGCTGGAACAGGTCGCGGGCAGCGCGGACCTCGGCCGCCATCGGCCGGTCCGCGTCCAGCGGCGGCGAGATCTCCGCCAGCCGCGCCCAGACGCCGGACACGTCGTGCGCCCGGCCCTGCATGACGGTGAGCTGCGCGACGCCGAGGGCGAGGGATCCGACGGTGAGCCAGCCCAGTTCGAGGGCGTCGGCGACGCCGTTGGCACCGTTGAGCGCCATCGGTACGTGGTCCTGGTTCCAGCCGTTCGTCGGCAGCGTCGTCAGCGAGGCCGGGGTCACCAGCTGCCGCAGCCGCGCGACGAACGAGGTGGCGCTGATCTGCACGCCCGCCAGGCCGCAGCCGCGACCGGCGCGGGGTGTCAGCATCGGCGGCAGGTTGCCGTTGGTGACCGGGCTGACCAGCAGGGCCAGCTGCCGCTCCGCGAGGTAGGCGGCCATGTGCATGGCCAGGCCGATCTGCTCGGAGGCGAACCCGACCGGCATGGCGTGGAAGTTGCCGCCGTGCAGGACCCGGTCGCCGACGGTGATCGGGTTGTCGGTGACCCCGCCGGCCTCGCGGGCCAGGACGTCACCGGCGTGGTCGAGCTGGTCGAGCACGGCGCCGAGGACCTGCGAGGTGCAGCGCACGCTGTACGGCTCCTGCAGCGGGCGGGCCGGGTCGTGGGTCATCCCCTCGGGCAGCTCCCGCTGGATCCAGCCGGCCACGGTGAGCTGGCCGGCCTGGCCGCGGGCGAGCGCGACGCCGGTGTCGAAGTGCTCCGGGTTGGCCCCGAGCAGCGCGGCGAGCCGCCCGCCGAGGACCGCGACGGCGCGGGTGAGGCGCAGCGCCGACTGGTGGTTGACGATCGCCTGAGCGAGCCCCACGCCGGTGCCGTTGACGAACGCGAGCGCCTCCCGGACCGGCCAGGACAGCGGCTGCGCGCCCAGCGACCCGAGCGCGTCCGCGGCGGGCTGGACCGTCCAGCGGCCCTGCTCGTCGCGGGACCACGCCTCGCCGAAGCCGGTGAAGGCGAGCGCGGCGTGCGCGAGCGGCTGCAGGTCCCCGCTGGCGCTGACCGTGCCGTCGCGCGGGATCGCCGGGGTGAAGCCCTGGTTCCACAGGTCGGCCAGGGTGTTCCAGAAGTCCGGGGACACCGCCGAGTAGCCCTTGCGCATGCTGTTGAGCCGCAGCCACAGCACCAGTCGCGCCACGTCGGGCGGCAGCGGGGTGCCCTGCGCGGTGCCGAGGTGGGCGATCAGCGACGCGCCCTGCTCCGCCTCGGACTCGGCGTCGAACAGCACGAGCGGGCCGAAACCCTGCGTCAGGCCGTAGATCGGCGCGCCGGAGGCGAGGCGCCGGTCGATGGTCGCCGCGCTGGCCCGCATCCGGGCAACGTCGACGTCGTCGCACGGGCCGAGCTTCGCGTCCCACGCGGCGCTGCGGACGATGTCGGCCAGCCAGGCCCGGCCGGCGCCGGCGCCGGTGTCACTGGTGTCGCTGCTGGACGTCTCGACGGTCATGGTCACGGTTGGCTACCTCTGCATCGTGTCGTCGGCCTGGATCCGGCTGACTTTTCCGGTTTCGGAGCGTGCGATCCTCGGCAGGACGCGGACCTTGCGCGGCCGTACGCCGATCAGTGCGTTGACCGCGACCAGGTCCAGGTCGGCGAGCGTGGTGCCGGGCCTGAGCACGAGCAGCAGGTCGAGGTGTTCGCCGATCATCGGGTCGGCGACCGGCACGACCGCGAGGTCCTCGGTGTCCAGGCGCGGGCGGAGCTGCTGCTCGACCTCGTCGAGGTTGATCCGGCGGCCGTTGACCTTCACCAGGCGGTTGCGCCGCCCGGCGAAACGGAACGTCCGCTCGTCGACCGGCTCGACGTGGTCGTCGGTGTGCCACACCTCCGGCCGCGCCGCACCGGGCCGGTGGGCGAGCCGGGGGCTGCGCACCACGAGCGGGACCTCGCCGGCGTCCGGGCCCGGCCGGGCCGCCCATGTGACGTCGGGGAACAGTGTCCACGGTGGAGGGTCGCCGCCGCGCCACGACCGGGTGGCGATGCCGCCCGCCTCGGTCGAGCCGAGGATCTCCACGACGCCGGCGTTGCCCGCCTGTGCCAGGAGGTCCCCCGCGGTGGCCGGCAGCATCGCGCTGCTGTGCAGCACCGTGACCTGCTCGTGCGAGCGCACCCAGTCCAGGTGCTGCAGCAGCAGCGTGAAGATCCACGGGGTGGCCGCCACGACGATCCGGCGGCCGCCGGTGGCGGGCATCGCCCCGAAGAAGCTCTTGCGGTACCAGCACGGCACGCCCAGCCTCGCCGGCACCAGGACGGTGGCGAGGGCGCCGTAGACGTGGACCGGCGGCACGAAGGACACCACGGCGTCCGGGCGTTGCGGGAACAGCCCGGCCAGGATGCCGGCCTCGGTCCACAGCTGCTCGCCGGTGCGCCGCCAGGTCTGGCGGGGGCCGGTGCTGCCGGAGGTGTGGAAGTCCACCACGTCCGGCAGCTGCGGCTCCTGCCCGGCCACCGGCGCCCAGTCCACGTGCCAGGCGCCGTCGGTGACCTCCGGCGCGTCGAAGCCCAGCTTGAGCAGGTCGTGCGGGGTGAGTTCGACGTATCCCATCACGCGCTCCTTCACGCCACGGTTTCGGCGATCTCCATCAGGTACCGGCCGTATTCGGAGTTGCGCATGTCGCTGCCGCGGCGGTAGCAGCTGTCGACGTCGATGTAGCCCATCCGCAGGGCGATCTCCTCGAGGCACGCCACCCGCACGCCCTGGCGCTTCTCGATGACCTGCACGTACTGGCTGGCCGCCAGCAGCGAGTCGTGGGTGCCGGCGTCCAGCCAGGTGAACCCGCGGCCGAGCCGTTCGAGGCGGGCCCGGCCCTGCTTGAGGTACACCAGGTTGACGTCGGTGATCTCCAGCTCGCCGCGGGCCGACGGCGCCAGGGACCGGGAGATCTCCACGACCTCGTTGTCGTAGAAGTACAGCCCGGTGATGGCGTTGTTGGACCGCGGGCGCAGCGGCTTCTCCTCGATCGACACCAGCGCGCCGGCCGCGTCGACCTCGCCGATGCCGTAGCGCTCGGGATCGGACACCGGGTGCCCGAACAGCGTGCACCCGTCCAGGCGCTGCCGCGACGTGCGCAGCAGGTCGGGGAAGCCGGAGCCGTGGAAGAGGTTGTCGCCGAGGATCAGCGCGCTGTCGCCGTCGCCGATGTGCCCGGCGCCGATGATGAACGCCTCGGCGATGCCCCGCGGCTCGTCCTGCTCGGCGTAGCTCAGCTCGAGGCCGAGCTGGCTGCCGTCGCCGAGCAGCGCCCGCAGCGCGGGGATGCTCGGCGGGGTGGAGATGATGAGGATCTCGCGGATGCCGGCCAGCATCAGCACCGACAGCGGGTAATACACCATCGGCTTGTTGTAGATCGCGAGCAGCTGCTTGGACGTCGCCAGCGTGAGCGGATACATCCGGGTGCCGCTGCCGCCGGCGAGCACGATGCCCTTCATCTAGACGACCCTCACGTCCGGCACGTAGAGGATCCACCGGCCGCCCGCGTCCCGGAACGCCTGCTCCTTGGCCATGATCTCCTCGGCGTGGTTCCAGGCGAACAGCAGCGCGTAGTCCGGGTACGGCTGCGAGAACGCGGCCGGCTCCCGCACCGGGATGTGCGCGCCGGGGGTGAGCCGGCCGATCTTCGCCGGGGTGCTGTCGCTGACGAACGTCACCAGGTCCGCGTCGATGCCGCAGAAGTTGGTGACCGTCGCGCTCTTCGCGGTGGCGCCGTAGCCCACGACGGTCTTGCCCTCCTCCCGCAGCCGGCTCAGCAGCGCCATGAGGTCGGTGCGGATCTTCAGCACGTTCGCACCGAAACGCTGCAGGGTCGACGGGTCGGCGATCCCGTTCGCCCGCTCCTGCGCGATCAGCTCGGCCACGGCCGGGGCGGGGGTACGGGCACCGGCGTGCGCCAGGGTGTACCGGACCTCGCCACCGTGCACCGGGATGCGCTCGACGTCGACGAGCTCCAGGCCGTGCCGGGCCGCCATCGCCTGCACCGACTGGGCGGCGAAGAAGAAGAAATGCTCGTCGTAGATCTGGTCGAACGAGCTGCGCTCCACGATGTCGCCCAGGTACGGGTCCTCGAAGACGAACACGCCGCCGGGGGCCAGCAGCGCGGTGACCCCGGTCAGGATCGAGCCCATGTAGGGGATGTGACACAGGGTGTTGGCCGCGTAGATGACGTCGGCCGGGCCGTCCCCGGCCCGGATCTGCCTGGCCGTGTCCTCCTCGAAGAACGACTTGCGCACCCGCACGCCCTTGGCCGCGGCCACGTCGGCGACGCCGCCGGACGGCTCGACGCCGAGGTGCCGCACGCCCGCGTCGGCGAGCGCCTTGAGCATCACGCCGTCGTTGCAGCCGAGCTCGACGATGAACGGGTCGGCGCCGGTGAGCTCCGTGTCGAGCAGGCGCTTGGCCAGCTCCTCGAAGTGGGTGCGCATGAACGCCGAGCCCGACGAGTGGTACGGGTACGCCTCGTGGAACATGCGGTCGCGCGGCACCTCCTCCATGAGCTGCACCATGGCGCAACCGGTGCACAGACCCACGGCGAGGCGGTAGAAGAACTCCTGCGCCGGATCGGCGCCGGGCTCGACGAACGCATCGGACAACGGTTGCCGGCCGAAATCGAAGAACTCGCCGACCGTGCCGTTGCACACACGACAGTTGGTGGTGTTCGACATAGCTGCTCCTAAACGCACCGAAGAACATCGGCTGGGAGATATCGCGCCGCATCACGGGCTGGGAAATGCGCTCTGGCGGCGGCAGTCGGTGACGGTACCCCAAAACGGCGCCGGTGCCGAGAGATTCCTTGCGGGGCCTCGTGTGCGCGCACGTTGCTGTCCCGCCAGCGAGACGCATTGACCGGCTGGCGGGTGCTCGCTACGGTCGTGTCGTTTCCGGCCGCCGGCGCCATTTGTTCGCGCCCGTTCTTTGCCTTCTTCGGATGAGCAATGGCCGCCGGTAATCACCGACGGGAGGAGATCGATGATCACTGCCGGAATCACGCAGGGCCGCAACGGCGGCGTGGCGCTGATCCAGGACGATCGGCTGGTGCTGCACAGCGAGGTGCGGCAGCTGGACAACAACCCGCGCCATGCGGCGCTGGACGACCTCGACCTGGTGCCCAGGCTGCTCGGGGAGCACGACGTCGCCGACGTCGACGGGTGGGCCGCCGTCTGCGACGACGACGCCGCCGAGCTGCGCATCGCCGGCCGGTCGCTGCCCTGCACGGGATATCCGCGGGGTGCCGCGCTCGCCGCCGCCGCCTACTGCCTGTTCGGCGAGGCCGCGGCGTACGACCGGTACCGGGTCGACGCGCTGGGCCGGATCGTGCTGACGGACGAGCCGCCCGGCGACACCGCCTGGGTGCCGCCACTGCCGGAGGACACCTGCGCCGCGATCGGCGTGGCCGCGCTGCACGCGTTCCGCGACACGGGCCTGCGCCCGCTGCAATGGCGCACGCAGCTCGGGCCGGAACTGGTCCGGCACGCGCACGTGCCGGACGGCTGGCGGGTGTCGCCGTGCCGCCCCGAGGAGCTGGCGCGGCTCCTCGCGCGCACCGGACGGCCGGCCGTCGTGCTGCACGGCCGGGCCAAGCCCGGGTTCTCCTCGCTCGGGTCGCGCTGCGCGCTGATCCCGGTGGTGGAGCCGCTGTCCAAGCCGGCGGCCGCCGCGATCTGCGTGGCCGCCGAGGCCGCCGCGGTGTTCGAGCCGGGCACCGCCGACCCGTACGCGTTGCTGGACCACCGGGTCCGTCCACAGTGGGCACAACGCATTCCCGGCCTGGAGCCGACGGTGCGGGTGCAGACCGTGTCGATGCAGGAAGACCGGACCCTGGCGACGCTGCTGGACGAGTACCGCAAGTGGACCGGCGGCGTGCCGGTCCTCGGCATCACCGACGCGCACTTCGACGGCTGCGGCCCGTTCCCGGACGCCGCTTCCGCGATGCGCTGGGGCGTCTTCGACGTCGTGTGGGCCGACAACGTCCTGTACCGCCGTGCCGAAGGCCGTTCCGACAGGGGCTCCAGATGACCCGTGCACCTCGCGCCATGGTGATCTCGTTCATGAAGTCCGGCACGCACCTGATGCAGGAGCTGATGCTGGAGCTCGACTACAAGATCGTCGGAGTGCCCCGGCCGGGGCCGCACACCGGCCCGCAGTTCACCGCCGAGCAGCTGCGCTCCATCGCCGGGCTGGTGCTGTCCAAAGTGGACCACGACGAGCTGCTGGACGCGCCGGACTTCGCCGACCGCGTCCACGACACGTGGTCGGCGCTGGTGTGGCACTGGCACCAGCGGCTCGGCCAGCAGGTCGTCAACCGGTACGGCCAGACCCGCATCGACTTCGCCGCCGACGTCATCAGCAACCCGCACCTGCCGTACACCCGCTTCGCCGACACCCCCGGCGGGCTGTGCTGGATCCTGCACGAGCTCGACGTGCACCGCGTCGACGGCGCGTTCCTCGCGGAATGGATCGAGACCCAGAGCCCGCCGCTGGTGCTGAACTACCGCGACCCGCGCGACACCCTCGTCTCGATGATCAACTTCCTGGAGGGGCGGACCGCGGCCGGCTACGGCAACTTCTACGAGGCCGACCTCTTCTCCACCATCCTGTCGAGCAAGCCGACCTGGGAGGAGAAGATCGACTACGCGCTGCGCGACCCGTCGTTCCTCGGCCACGACCAGTTCCAGAAGGCGATCTGGCTGCTGAACCACCCGAAGGTCTGCACGGTGCGCTACGAGGACCTGGTGGGCCCGCAGGGCGGCGGTTCCCGGCAGGCGCAGGTCGAGGCGGTCGACCGGGTGCTGCGGCACATCGGCTCCGACCGCGACGCCGAGGCGGTCGCCGGCCGGGTCTACAACCCGCAGTCGTGGAGCTTCTTCCAGGGCCGCAGCGGCGGCTGGCGGGAGCGGTTCAGCAAACGCAACCTCGACCGGTTCCGCGAGCAGTACGGGGACCTGCTCGAACAGTACGGCTACGAATGATGCTCACCGACCCGGGCGCGCTGTTCGACGCGCTCAAGGCGCACGGCGGCGGGGTCTGCCCCGTCGCCTCCCCCGCCCCGTTCTACGCGGTGCTCGACGAGCCCGACGTCCGTTCGGTGCTGCGCGACCACCGGCAGTGGCCGTCCCGGTTCGGGCCCGGCCTCGCCTACGCCCAGCCCGGCGGCGTCCTCGTCGCCAGCGACCCGCCGTCGCACACCGCCCAGCGGGCCCTGCTGGCCCCGGCGTTCCGGCCCTCGGCGATGGCGGCGCTGTCCGCGCAGGTGCAGGACCTCGTCGACGGCCTCGTCACCGCCGCGCTCGCCAATGGGCGCGCCGACCTCATCACGGACCTGGCCGCGCCCATGTCGCTGTCGGTCGTGTGCGGGCTGCTCGGGCTGCGCACCGACCGCCTCGGGGACTACTGGTCGTGGGTGCT
Organism: Dactylosporangium sp. NBC_01737; assembly: GCF_035963215.1. Classification (NCBI taxonomy): domain Bacteria; kingdom Bacillati; phylum Actinomycetota; class Actinomycetes; order Micromonosporales; family Micromonosporaceae; genus Dactylosporangium; species Dactylosporangium sp. NBC_01737. The sequence goes on along the minus strand of NZ_CP109153.1, from coordinate 8,276,710 downwards.
GAAACTCGGGCAAGGGCTGATGTACCCGGCCGGGTCCATGGACCGGCGGGTCGTCGACGCGTACCGGGCCTTCTACGAGCACTTCAACCCGCACATCGTGGCCCGGCGCGCGGCCCTGGACGCCGGCGAGGAACCGCCGGCCGACCTCCTCGCGCAGCTCATGACCACCCGCCGCGACGGCCGGGCGCTGAGCCGGTTCGAGCTGCTCGCCTTCTGCCAGTTCCTGCTCGTGGCCGGCAGCTCCACCACCGCGCTGCTCGTGGGCAACCTCGTACACCGGCTGCTGGAGCACCCTGACCAGCTCGACCTGGTGCGCAAGGACCGGACCCTGGTGCCCAACGCCATCGAGGAGAGCCTGCGGTTCGACACCCCGCTGCGGGGCCTGTTCCGCACGTCGGCGGAGGCGGCCCACCTCGGCGGCGTCGACATCCCCGCCGCGGCGAAGATCCTGGTGATGTTCGCGGCCGCGAACCACGACCCGGGCCAGTGGAGCGACCCGGACCGGTTCGACATCACCCGCGACGCGCAGACCCTGCGCCGGCACTACTCGTTCGGGCACGGCGGGCACTACTGCCTCGGCGCACCGCTGGCACGGCTGGAGGCGGGCGTGCTGCTCAACGCGATCCTCGACCGGATGCCCGGCCTGCGCCTGGACGGCACGCCCACCCGCGTGGACGCCGACATCCTGGACGGCTACGCCCACCTGCCGATCACCTGGGACCGGTGACCCGGCCCCAGCCCAGAATCCGACGAGTCAGAACCTGACGATCCTCGCGGCGGCGAGCACCCGCTCCATCAGCGCCGCCTGGCGCAGCGTGCCCTCGTCCTGGGAACGCAGGTCCCCGCCGGTCAGCACCGCACGGGCGAACGCGCCCATCACGTTGGCCCACTGGTGATCCGCGGGCAGCACGATCTCCTCACGGTGGTCCTGGCGCTCCACCCGCACCACCGGCTGATGGGAGGCGGGCGGCGTGAAGACCCGGTCCAGCATGATCCGCCCGGTGCTGCCGGACAGGCTGTAGCTGGTGCGGTACGAGTGCTCCATGCCGAACGACAGCCGCGCCGGGACGCCGGCGGCGTTGCACAGCAGCATGCTGCCGGACATGACCGCGCCGTGGTCACGGTCCTGGCGGAACACCACCCCGACGACGTCGAGGTCGCCGCCCAGGAAGTGCAGGGCCGCGCGGACCGGGTACCCCCCGAAGTCCAGGAACGCACCGCCACCGATGTCGGGCAGGTAGCGGATGTCGCCGAGCGGCTTCGGCGGGATGGTGAAGGCGCTGCTGAAGCCGCGCAGGTCCCCGATCGCGCCGTCGGCGACAAGCTTGCGCACGGCCGCGTGCTGGGAGTGGTAGAGGAACATGAAGTTCTCCAGCAGGACCAGCCCCCGCTCGTGCGCCAGGGCGACCAGCCGGGCCGTCTCGGCGTGGCTGCCGGTCATCGGCTTCTCCACCATGACGTGCTTGCCCGCGTCCAGCGCGCGCTCGATCCACTCGCCGTGCATCAGTGCCGGCAGCGGGATGTACACCGCGTCGACGTCGTCGCGCTCCAGCAGCTCGGCGTAGCCCTCCACGGCGACACCGCCGAACGCGGCTGTGAACCGGTCCGCCTTTTTCTGCGTGCGGCTGGCGATCGCGGCGATCTCCACCAGCGGCTCCGCGGCCATGGCCGGCAGGGCCCGGCGCCACGCGATGTCGGCGCAGCCCAGGACGGCCATCCGCAGCCGCTCGGTCGTGCCGGCCGCCGTCACCGTCCCGCCCGCAGCGCCGCGTAGTGCTCCTGGCACTGCTCGAAGGTGGGCAGCAGGCCGGCGGCGGCCGTCTCGGCGAGGCTGGGCGCGCCGGCGTCCTTGTCCGACATGATCGGCGGCTCCGTGATGCCCCACGGGATCGCGATGTCGGGGTCGAGGGGGTTGATCTCGATCATCGTGCCGGGGACGTACGCCTCGGAGCACAGGTAGCTCATGCACGCATCGTCGGTCAGCGCCAGGAACGCGTGGCCGAGGCCGTCGGCGAGGTAGACGGCGATGCCGGACTCCTCGTCCTGCCGGGTCATCTCGCACATGCCGTAGGTGGGCGAGCCGATGCGCAGGTCGACGACCACGTCCAGCACGGCGCCGCGCACGCAGGTGACCAGCTTCGCCTGGCCCGGCGGCACCGTGGTGCCGTGGATGCCGCGCATCGTGTTGCGGCTGCTGAGGGAGTAGTTCTGCTGGCCGACGACGAACGGGTAGCCGATGGCCTCGGTCAGCGCCGAGGCGCGGAACGCCTCGTAGAAGTGGCCGCGCCGATCGTGGTGCTTGTCCGGCGTGATGCAGTACGCGTCGCGAACGGACATCTCAACGATCTTCATCGTCAGCAACACATCCTTGGTTGGGAACGGGAGCTCAGCAGAGGCTGTGCAGGCACGCCAGCAGGCTACGGGCCTCGATGTTGAGGTAGTGGCCGTGACGCATCAGGTCCATGATCTGCCGGACCGTCATCCAGCAGTAGTTCGGCGGTACCTCGGTGGGCACGTCGGCGCCGACCTCGACGATCTGGTAGCGGGTCAGCGCGTGGTAGAAGCGGCCGCCCTCCTCCGACAGCAACGTGTCGAACCTGGAGCGGGCGCCGGCCGAGGCGAGCACCGCGCTGCCGAACGGCTCGACGTCGCCGGCCGCCGCGGCACCGGGCAGCAGGTGCACGGTCGGGGCCATCTCCACCAGATCCATGTTCCCGAACTCGGCCCGGGCCTGCACGAGCACGTGCAGCACGCCGTCGATCGGCCGTACCGCGAAGACCGCATGCCCCTCACCGCGCGGGTGCAGCAGCGGCTGGTTCCAGCCCGGCACCTCGCGGGTCGCGGCCTGCACGGACACCGCGATGATGCGGAAGTGCCGGTCCTCACGGTCGGCGATCTGCTCGTCGGTGCGCTTCCAGTCGGCGACGTCGCCGAGCGGGATGAGCCGCGCCGTCCAGTCGCAGCGGGTCTTCGCCTCGGTGAACCAGCTCAGGATGGCACCGGCGGAGCTGACGCCGCCGGAGCGGACCTGGTGGGAACGCACCAGCGCGTCGCGGAACTCGTCGCCGGCACCGGTCCCGGCCTCGGCGTCGGTGCTGCCGGGCAGGTCGAACGGCATGCACGACAGCACCGTGCGGGCGTCCATGTTGACCAGGTTGTCGATCCGCATCAGCTCGCGGATCTGGGCCAGGGTCAGCCAGCAGTAGTCCTCGTGCGGCTCGACGTCGCCGGTGACCTGCACGACGATGTTGCGGTTGCGCTTGTGCCAGAACCAGGCGCCCTGCTCCGACTGGAGCACGTCGACGACGACCTGCCCGCGCCCTGCCCCGACGAAGTGCTCCAGGTACCTGGTGCGGTTGCCGCGGTGCACCTGGGTGTAGTTGCTGCGGGTGGCCTGCACGGTCGGCGAGAGCTGCAGCGTGTTGGCGTTGCCCGGCTCCATCTTCGCCTGCATGAGGCAGTGCAGGACCCCGCCGAACTCCTTGACGACGATGCCGAGGATGCCGATCTCGGGCTGGTTGATGATCGGCTGCGACCAGGTGTCGATGCCGCCGTCGCGCACCTGCAGGCCCTCGACGGTGAAGAACCGGCCGCTGGTGTGCGCCAGGTTGCCGGTGATCGTGTCGAAGTGCCAGGAGTGCAGGGCGCTGAACGGGATCCGCTCGACGGCGAACCGGCCGACGCGCGCCCGCTCCTCCCACCAGTCGTGGAACTCCGCGAGGGGCATGACCGCACCCCGGTCGGCGTGCTGACCGCGTGGCGCAACGAGTCGCGTCATGACGTTCGGACCTCTTCCCTGAGCAGCCGACCGATCAGATCGTGGACAGGACGCTGCGCAGCGCGTCGATCGTGCGCTCCTGGTCCTCGCCGGTGAGCGAGGAGTACATCGGCAGCGAGAAGATCTCGTCCGCGGCCTCCTCGGTGACCGGCAGGGAGCCCTTGCCGTAGCCCAGGTGCGCGAAGCCCGACTGGGTGTGCACCGGCCACGGGTAGCTGATGTTGAGGCTCACGCCGTGGCCCTTGAGCGACTCGAGGATCTTGTCGCGCTTGGGGTGGCGTACGACGTAGACGTAGTAGACGTGCTCGTTGCCCGGTGCGGTGACCGGCGTGATCAGGTCGGTGCCGGCGAAGGCCTCCGCGTAGCGCTCGGCGACCTGCCGCCGGGCGGCGATGTAGTCGTCCAGCCGGGTCAGCTTGCGCCGCAGGATCTCCGCCTGCACCTCGTCGAGCCGGCTGTTGTAGCCCGGTGTGGACACGACGTAGTAGACGCTCTCCATGCCGTAGTAGCGCAGCCGGCGCAGGTTCGCGTCGACCTCCGCGTCGCTGGTGATCGTCGCACCGCCGTCGCCGTAGGCGCCGAGCACCTTCGTCGGGTAGAAGGAGAACGCCGCCGCCCGCCCCATCGACCCGGCGATCCGCCCGTGGTGGCGGGCGCCGTGGGCCTGCGCGCAGTCCTCCAGGATCGGCAGGCCGTGCTTGTCGGCGATCGCCTGCAACGGCGCCATGTCGACGCACTGACCGTACAGGTGCACCGGCAGCAGGCACCTGGTCCGCTCGGTGATCGCGGCCTCGACCTGCGCCACGTCCATCAGGTACGTGCCGGGGTGCACGTCGACGAAGACGGGCGTGGCGCCGGTCTGGTCGATCGCGAGGACCGTCGGCGCCGCCGTGTTGGACACCGTGATCACCTCGTCGCCGCGGCCGACCCCGAGGGCCCGCAGGCCCAGCACGATGGCATTGGTGCCGTTGTCGACACCGACGCAGTGCGGGACGCCGTGGTAGGCGGCGAACTCGGCCTCGAACCCCTTGACGCTCGGCCCGAGCACCAACTGACCGGAGCGGAACACGGTGTCGACGGCCTGCAGGATGTCGTCGCGTTCCTTCTCGTACTCCGCCAGATAACCCCAGACGTAGAGGGTCATGTCGGCAGTTCACCTCCTGGACTGGACCTGAAAAGGGCGAAGTCAGACGATCTGCTTGAGCAGGTCGGCGCCGAGGATGTCCCAGTCCTCGCGATAGACCGCGAACACGTGCACGTCCCAGAGCCGGCCGTGGAAGAACGCGTGGCTGGGCAGCACCGCCTCGGCACGCACGAGCACGGAGCGCTCACCGCCGAAGCCGATGACCGACGGGCTCGACTCCGTGGTGTGGAAGTAGACCTTCCGGGTGCGCCACATCGCGAAGGCGAAGTTGGTGGTGAGCGTGTGCGCCTCGGTGACGACGTCCTCGTCCAGGCCGGGCAGCAGGTGCACCTCGGCGCGCAGGTGGCCGGCCGGGGCGAGGTCGCCCAGCGCGCTGAACCCGACGAGCTCCTCGCCGCCGTCGGCATCCCGGCGATGCACCAGGAAACACGCCGACTTCCCGCGGCCGAACTGCTCGACATAGGTGTCGATCATCGGCAGCGCGGCGGAGCCGAGCTTGAACAGGATGTCGTAGACCTTGGTGGCGTCCGACGCCGCCGCCGGCCGCAGCGTGACGTGCCGCGAGTCGGTGTGGGGAAACAGCATGCTCGTCGTCCTCGTTTCACGGATCGGTCGTCGACGGCCGTAAGAAATGTGTCCCGGGCGATCCGCCGCGAAGGTGGACCGCGCGCAATTCCCGCTGCACCGCAGATGGTGTGGCGGCCGCATCGACAACGTGCCGGAATGGCTGCGACGGAGGCTAACGGCACCCGTTGAGCACAGTCAACGTCGCGATTGCCGGAAATTCACAGGCGTCCTGCCGGCGGGACACAGAGGCGGCTGAGGCACTGGTCGCGGCGGTACCGCCTATTGACCCTGCAACTGCGCCGTCGTTATCGTCGCCGCGCTGCAGTTGCCGATGAAGAGGGAGCGTCGACGGGACAATGGTCAACCAGGTGCTGGTCGCGGAAATCGATCCGAAGCTGATCGACGAAGTGGAAGAAATTGTGCGGAGCACGGCGACCACGATTTGCGCCGAGCAACCCGACGTGCCGCAGCCGGACAATCTGCGGGACCTCGATTCGTTTTCGATGGTCCAGGTCCTGCTCGAGTTGGAAAACTCGATGAGCATGAAACTGCTGGAAAAGATGGAGCACTTCGAGGGCGAGTCCTTCCGGGATCTCGCGACCTTCATCCTGATCGTCTCGGCCGAGAACGACGAGGAGGAGCAGCAGCGTGCAGCCGTCGCCTCGGCCGGAGAACCCCCAACCCCCGCGTGACAGCATCGGCGGCGGGATCCTCGCCGCCGTGGGCGGCACGCCGATGGTGCGGCTGGAACGGCTCTTCCCGGACCACCGCGGGGCGCTGTACGCCAAGCTGGAGTCGCTCAACCCGGGCGGCAGCATGAAGGACCGGGCCGCGATCGGCATGATCCTCGGCGCGATCGGCAGCGGGCAGCTCGTGCCCGGCCGGTCCACCGTGGTCGAGTCGAGCTCCGGCAACCTCGGTATCGGGCTGGCGCAGGTGTGCCGGTGGTTCGACCTGCGGTTCATCTGCGTCATCGACCCGAAGACCACCGCGCAGAACATCGCGATCCTCACCGCGTACGGCGCGGAGCTGGACACGGTCACCAGGCCCGACAACGCGATCGGCGACTACCTGTCGGCGCGCATCGCCCGGGTCCGCGAGCTGGTCACCACCATCCCGGACGCGTACTGGCCCAACCAGTACGCGAACCTGCTCAACGCCCGCGCCCAGGAGGCCGTGATGCGGGAGATCGCCGAGGCCCTCGACGGGCGGGTCGACTACCTGTTCGTCGCGACCGGCTCGTGCGGCACGATCCACGGCTGCAAGCGCTACGTCGCCGAGCACGGCCTGTCCACCCACGTCGTCGCGGTCGACGCCGAGGGCAGCGCGATCTTCGGCTCGGTGCCGTGCCGGCGGCTGATCCCGGGGCACGGGGCGGCGATCCGCTCCGGGCTCTACTTCGAGGGCATCGCCGACTCGGTCGTGCGGGTCACCGACCAGGACTGCGTGGTGGGCTGCCGTCGGCTGGTCGGCACCGAGGCGATCCTCGGCGGCGGCTCGACCGGCGCGATCATCAGCGCCGTCAGTCAGCGCCGCGCGGAGCTGCCCGAGGACGCGACCTGCGCCCTGGTGCTGCCCGACCGCGGCGAGCGGTACCTGGACACCATCTACTCCGACGAGTGGGTGTTCGAGAAGTTCGGCGACATCCGGTACCTGTGGAAGGAGCAGGCCGCATGTTGATCCTCGGCCGCCGTGACGTGAAGGCCGTCCTCGACGGCGCCGACGGAGCCGTCCTGCGGACCGTCCGCGACACCTACGTCGCGCACGCACGCGGTGAGACGTCCGTGCCGCACTCGGTGTTCCTGCGGTTCCCCGACGACGACCGCAACCGGATCATCGGCCTGCCGGCCTATGTCGGCGGGGCCCGGCCGGTGGCGGCGATGAAGTGGATCGCGTCGTTCCCGGGGAACATCGGCCACGGCCTGGAGCGCGCGTCGGCGGCGATCCTGCTCAACCGCGTCGACGACGGCCGGCCGGTCGCGCTGGTGGAGGGTTCGGTCATCTCGGCCCGGCGCACCGCGGCCAGCGCCGCGGTCGCCGCCGAGGAACTGACCGTCGGCGCGCCGGACGACGTGCGCACCGGGGTCACGCTCATCGGCTGCGGCGTCATCAACGCGGAGGTGCTGCGGTTCCTGCGGGCGAAGCTGCCGGCGGTCGCCGACGTGGCGCTGTTCGACCTCGACGCCGGCCGGGCACGGGCCTTCGCCGACCGGATCCGCCGACCGGACCTGCGGGTCGAGGTGCACGAGCGGATCGACACCGCGCTCGCCGCGCACCGGATCGTGTCGCTGGCCACCACCGCCGGAACGCCGCACCTCACCACCGCCGCGTGCCGGCCCGGCACGGTCGTGCTGCACCTGTCGTTGCGCGATCTGGCCCCGGAGTCGATCCTGGTGGCCACGAACGTCGTCGACGACGCCGACCACGTGTGCCGGGCGGCGACCTCCTGCGAGCTCGCCGAGCAGCGGTCCGGCGGCCGCGACTTCATCGCCGCGGAGCTCGGCGCGGTCCTCGCCAGGCGGGCGACGGTGCCGTACGACCCGCACGCCGTCACCGTGTTCTCCCCGTTCGGGCTCGGCATCCTGGACGCCGCCGTCGCGGCGCACGTGCTGGACACCGCGGCCAGCCGCGGGCTCGGCACCCACCTGCCGGACTTCCTGACCGACTGACCTTCCTTCCTTTGCAGAGGAGCCGGACTCCATGAACAGCAGCGTGGACAGCAGCGCGCCCGCGCACGAACGACACCTGGTCGTGGTGAACCATGAGGAGCAGTACTCGATCTGGGCCGCGGACCGCGAGCTGCCGGCCGGGTGGCGGGCCGAGGGCACGTCGGGCACCCGCGACGAGTGCCTGGACCACATCGAGCGGGTGTGGACCGACATGCGCCCGCTGAGCCTCCGGCTGCGCATGGCCGAAGATGGACGCTGACCGCCCGGCCCCGCTCCCGGCCCCGCTCCCGGCCCCGCTCCCGGCCCCGCTCCCGGCCCCGCTCCCGGCCCCGGCCCGCTCCCGGCCTCACTCCCGGCCGAGCGCCGCTGGTCCCCGCACGCCGTGCACCTACGCGGGCGGCTCGACGAGCGGCGGCTGCGGGCCGCGTTCGGCGGGGACCTGCCGCGCCGGGTGCCTGCGCCGCCCGGGCTGCGCGCGGCCGCCGACCTGATGCGGGTGTGCGACGAGCTGTTCGCCGGGATCCTCGCCGCGCCGCCGCTGTCTGCGATGGATGCGGTACTGGTGAGGCTCGCCCCCGACGAGCACGTGCTGGTGGTGGCCACGGCGGTCGACGGCACTCCCGGCGGTCCCGGTCACGCGGTCCCGGTCGCGCTGCCCGACCTGGACGAGGGGCGGCTGCTGGTCGCGGTGCACACGCTGCTCGCCCGGCACGGCGGTGCGTGGGACGGCGTGCTGGACCTGCCGGCGCACCTCACCGTGGCGCAGGCGCTGCGCCTGCTGCCCGCGCCCGGCACCGCCGGGTCCCGGGTGCTGGTCGAGACCACCGACGAGGGCCCGGTGCCGGACCTGCGGGTGCCGGCCGAGCCGGTGTTCGTGAGCGTCCGCACCACCGGGCACGACCTGGAGGTCCGCCTGGTGCGGCGCGCCGACGGCTCGGTCGCCGGCGAGCTGGTGGCCGCCGCGGCCCGGTACAGCGCCGAGGAGGCGGCCGCGCTCGCCGCCCGGCTGGCCGTGCTGTGCCACGGGCTCGGCGGCGGGTCGGACGACGTGCCGCTCGGCCGGCTGGCGCTGCTGCCGGCCGACGAGCTCCTGGAGGCGCTGCCCCCGATGCGGGACACGACCGGCGCGCTGCCGGACGCGCCCGTGCACGACCTGGTCGCCGCGCAGGCGGCCCGCACCCCGGACGCGGTGGCGGTCGAGTGCGGCCCGCGGCGGCTGACCTACGCGCAGCTGATGACCCGGGCCGGCGCGATCGCCGGGCACCTGGCCGGCGAGGGCGTCCGCGGCGGCGACCTGGTCGGCGTGGCCGTGCCCCGCGGGACCGACCTCGTCGCCGCGCTGCTCGGCGTGCACCTGGCCGGGGCCGCCTACGTGCCGCTCGACCCGGAGCACCCCGCCGACCGGCTGGCCTACGTCATCGCCGACGCCGGCGCCAAGGTCGTGCTCACCCCCGAGGTCCTGGCGCGGGTCGGGGCCGGTCCCGGGACGCGGGCGGCGGCGCTGCCCGGCGACCCCGCCTACGTCATCTACACGTCCGGGTCGACCGGGCAGCCCAAGGGCGTCATGGTCACCCACGCCGCGCTCACGAACTTCCTGCGGTCGATGCACGATCGCCCCGGCATCCCGGCCGGCGCGGCGTTCCCGGCCGTCACCACCGCCTCGTTCGACATCGCCGCCCTGGAGCTGTTCCTGCCGCTGGTGACGGGCGGCCGGGTCGTCGTCAGCGAGGCCGGCGAGGCCCGCGACCCGGAGCGCCTCGCGGCGCTGCTGGCACGGATCTCGGCCCGGTGCATGCAGGCAACCCCGGCGACCTGGCGGCTGCTACTGGACTCCGGCTGGACGCCACCGGCCGGGTTCACCGCCCTGTGCGGCGGGGAGCGGCTCCCGGCCGACCTCGCCGCCCGGTTGTGCGCCGCCGGGGTGCGGCTGTGGGACCTGTACGGCCCGACCGAGACGACCGTCTGGTCCTCGGTGTCCACTGTGGAGCCCTCCGGTGCCCGGGCGTTCACGGCGGTGGCGAACACGACGCTGTACGTGCTCGACGAGCGCCAGGAGCCGGTTCCGGCAGGCACCGTCGGCGAGCTGTACATCGGTGGCGCCGGGGTCGCCGTCGGCTACCTCGGCCGTTGCGCGCTGACGGCGGGCCGGTTCGTGCCCGACCCGTTCGGCACCGTGCCCGGCGCGCGGCTGTACCGCACCGGCGACCTGGCCCGCCGGCACCCGGGCGGGCGGATCGAGATCCTCGGCCGCACCGACCATCAGGTGAAGATCCGCGGCTTCCGGGTCGAGCCCGGCGAGGTCGAGACCGTCCTCGCCGCGCACGACACCGTCCGGGCGGCGGTCGTGCACCCCGTCGCGGACGCCGCGGGCAACCTGCGGCTGGTCGGCTACGTGCAGCCGGCCGACCCCGCGCAGCCGCCGCTGACCCGCGCGCTGTACCTGCACTGCGCGCGGCTCATCCCGGCGTACATGATCCCGGCCCAGATCGTCGTGCTGGACGCGTTCCCCACCACGCCGAACGGCAAGCTGGACCGCAACGCGCTGCCGGTGCCCGCGCACAGCCGGACCGGGCCCGCCACCCGCTCGCCGGTCGAGCAGGTCGTGGCGAAGGTGCTCGCCGAGGTCCTCGACCAGCCCGAGCTGGGACCGGACGACGACTTCTTCGCCCTCGGCGGCGACTCGCTGCTCGCGGTGCGGGCGGTGAACCGGCTGCGGACCGAGTTCGGCGTCGACCTGCCGGTGTCGGCGTTCTTCGCCGCGCGGACCGTCACCCGGCTCGCCGCGCGGCTGGGCACCGCTCCCCCGGCGGTCCCGCCGGTGCGGCCGGTCCCCCGCGACGGCACGCTGCCGATGTCGGCCGCCCAGCGGCGGATGTGGTTCCTGCAGCAGCTCGACCCGGCCGATGTCGCCTACCTGGAACCGCTCGCCGTGCCGCTGCCCGGGCCGTTCGACCTCGACCGGGCGCACGCCGCGCTGACGCTGCTGTTCGAACGGCACGAGATCCTGCGTACCGGCTACGCCGACGACGGGCAGGTCATCGCCCCGCCCGCGCCGGTCCGCCCGGCCCACGAGCCCGGGGACCCGGCGACGGTGCTCGCGGCCGAGCTGCGGGTGCCGTTCGACCTGTCGGCCGGGCCACCGGTCAGGGTCCGGCTGGTGGGTGACACCGCCCTGCTGGTCCTGCACCACATCGCCACCGACGACCGCACCCACGAAGTGCTGGCCGAGGAGCTCGTCGCCGCCTACCTGGGCCGGCCGCTGCCGCCGCAGCCGCTGCAGTACGCGGACTACGCGTCCTGGGAGCACGCCCGGCCGGCGCCGGACCTCACGTTCTGGCGGGACCGGCTCGCCGGCGCACGGGCCGTGTCCCTGCCGACCGACCGCCGCGTCGACCACCTCAGAGCCGTCCTGCCGGACCGGCGTGCCGGCACCGTGCACTTCACCGTCCCGGCGCCGGTCGTGGCCCGGCTGCACGAGCTCGGCGTCGAGCACGAGGCCACCCAGTTCGTCACGCTGCTCGCCGGGTTCATGGCCGTGCTCGGCCGGCACAGCGGGCACAGCGACGTCACGGTCGGTGTCCCGGTCTCCGTCCGCGACCGGCCCGAACTCGAACGGGTCGCCGGGCTGCTGGTCAACACCGTCGTCATGCGCGCCGACCTGGGCCGCGCACCCACCTTCGCCGAGCTGCTGGCGGCGGTGCGGGACCAGGCGGTGGCCGCCTACCCGCACGCCGACGTGCCGTTCGACCTGGTCGCCGGGGTGCACCCGGAGCCGCTGTTCTCCGTCATGTTCGTCACCCACGCCCGGACCGCCGTCGCGCCGCCCTTCCCGCGGCCGGACACCCCCGGCGCGAAGTTCGACCTGGGCTGCCACGTGACCGACCGGGCCGACGGCGGTCTCGACGGCCGGATCGAGTACACCGCGGCGCTGTACGACGAGCCGACCGTGACCCGGTTCGCCGCCGACTACGTGGACCTCCTCGCTGTCGCCGGCGCCGACCCCCGGCACCCGACCCTGCCCGCGGACACCTTCGCGGCCGGCCCTCCCCCGACCGGCGAACCGGTGCGGATCGTGTCCAGCGACCGGCCCGCGGTCACCGGCAACGGCCGCACCCTCACCTACGCGGAGCTCAACCGCGAGGCCAACCGGCTCGCGCACCGGCTGCGGGCCCTCGGCGCCGGCCCCGGCCGCTTCGTCGCCGTGCGGCTGCGCACCCCTGACCTGGTCGTCGCGCTGCTGGGGGTGCTGCGCTCCGGCGCCGCCTACATCCCCCTCGACCCGGCGCACCCTGCCGCGCGGCTGCGGCAGGCCCTCGACGACTCCGGTGCCGTGACGGCCGTGGTGCCGTCCGGCACCGCCCTGCCCGCCGGGGTCACCGCCGTCTGTCTCGACGACCCCTCAGAGCGGGCGCTGCTGCGCACCCTGCCGGGCACGATCGAGGACGTCGCGACCGGCGACGACCTCGCGTACGCCGTCTACACGTCCGGGTCCACCGGCCGGCCCAAGGGCGCCATGGTGACCCGCCGCGGGCTGGCCGGCTACGTGCGCTGGGCCGTCGCCACGCTGCCGCTCGGCGGGCCCGGCGCCGCCGGCCAGCCGCTGCACACGTCCCTGGCGTTCGACCTGGCGCTGACCGCGCTGTGGCCGACGCTCGCCGCCGGGGCGCCGCTGCACCTGGTCCCGGAGGGCCCAGGCGTCGAAGGTCTCGCCGCCGCCCTCGACAGCACCGCGTTCGACGTCGTGAAGCTCACCCCGACGCACCTCGGGCTGCTCGACCCGGCGCCCGTCGGCGCACTGGTCATCGGCGGCGAGGAGCTGCGCGGGGAGCACCTGGCCGGGTGGGCGCCGGGCACCGTGGTCGTGAACAGCTACGGGCCGAGCGAGACCGCCGTCGCCTGCTGCGTGCACGTGACGACCGCCGGGCAGCCCGGCCCCGGCCCGGTGCCGATCGGCCGGCCGCTGCCCGGGGTGCGGGTCCACGTGCTCGACGACGACCTGCGGCCCGTGCCGGTCGGCGTGCCGGGCGAGCTGCACGTCGGCGGCGACGGGGTCGGCCGCGGCTACCTCGGCGACCCGCGGCTGACCGCCGACCGGTTCCGGCCCGACCCGTGGTCCGGCGAGCCCGGCGCCCGCCTGTACCGCACCGGCGACCTGGCCCGCCGCCTGCCCGACGGGACCCTGCTGTTCCTCGGCCGGCGCGACGGGCAGCTCAAGGTCCGCGGCCACCGGGTCGAGCCCGGCGAGGTCGAGAGCGTCCTGGTCGCCCATCCCGCGGTCGCCGCCGCGGCGGTGGTCCTCGACGGCACCCAGCTCGCGGCCCACCTGGTGCCCTCGGACCCCGGCCTGGACGTCGCGGCGGTGCGCCGCTTCGCGGCGGAGCGCCTGCCGGAGCACCAGGTGCCGACGCTGTGGGCGACGCTGCGCGAGCTGCCCCTGCTGCGCAACGGCAAACTCGACCGCCGGGCCCTGCCGCCGGTCGCACCGTCCACTGTGGAGGACTACGAGGCGCCGGCCACGCCGGCGGAGCGGGCCATCGCCGAGGTCTGGGCGCGACTGCTCGGCGTGCGGCGGGTCGGCAGGCACGACCGGTTCTTCGACCTGGGCGGGCAGTCGCTGCTCGCCACCAGGGTCGTGGCCGGGCTGCGGGACCGGCTCCCGGTGACCGTCCGCGACGTGTTCGCCGCGCCGACGGTGGCCTCGCTCGCCGTGCTGCTCGGCGCGCGGGCACGGGCGCAGCTGGAGTCGTTCTACGGCGAGGCTGCCGAGTCCGCCGCCCTCGACACGGCGGGGCCCCGGCCGCTGTCCTACGCCCAGCAGGGGCTGTGGATCGTCGACCAGCTCAACCCCGGCGGCACCGAATACCTCGTGCTGACCGCGTTGCGGCTGCGCGGGCGGCTCGACGTCGACGCGCTGCGCCGGGCGCTGAGCACCGTGGTGGCCCGGCACGAGATCCTGCGCACCCGCTACGAGCCCGGCCCGGACGGCGTCGCGGTCCAGGTCGTCGACCCGCCGGGGCCCGTGCCGCTGCCGGTCACCGACGCCGACCCGCGGGCCGTGCTCACCGAGGAGCTCGGCACCCCGATCGACCTCGCCACCGGCCCCGTGCTGCGCGCCCGGCTGATCCGCGCCGCACCCGACGAGCACGTGCTCAGCCTGGTCGTGCACCACATCGCCACCGACGGCTGGTCCGCCGGCATCCTGGCCGCCGACCTCGCCGACGCCTACGCCGGCGTCACGACACCGGTCCCGTCGCTGCAGTACGGCGACTTCGCGATCCGGCAGCGCCGCCACCTCACCGGCCGGCACCTCCAGCAGCTGCAGGGGTACTGGCGGCAGCGCCTGGACGGCCTCGACCCGACCGAGCTGCCCACCGACCGGCCGCGGCCCGCCGTGCGCGACGGGCGCGGCGACGTCCTGCGCTTCACCGTGCCGGCCGACCTGGTCGCCCGGCTCGACGCGCTCGGCCGCGGGCACGGCGCGACCCCGTTCATGACCTACCTCGCCGGGTACCTCGCGCTGCTCGCGCACTGGACCGGCCGGACCGACCTCGCCGTCGGCGTGCCGGTGTCCGGGCGGGGCAGCGCCTTCGTCGACGAGCTGATCGGCTACTTCGTCAACTCCGTCGTGGTCCGCGCCGACCTGACCGGCGACCCCACGTTCGGCGAGCTGCTCGGCCAGGTCCGCGACACCGCCGTGGACGCCTACCGGCACGACGAGCTGCCGTTCGAGCTGCTGGTGCAGGACCTCGCACCGCAGCGGGACCTGTCCCGGCACCCGCTGTTCGGGTTGCTGTTCGCGCTGCGGGAGGAGGGTGAGGAACGGTTCCGGCTGCGCGGGCTGGACGTCACCGCCGAGCCGGTGCCGTGGCGGACCGCCAAGTTCGACCTGACCCTGGAGCTGACCCGGCGCCCCGACGGGGCGCTCACCGGCGAGCTGGAGTACGCCACCGCGCTGTTCGACCGCTCGACGGTCGAACGGTTCGCCCGGCACTACACCCGGCTGCTCGCCGACGCCGCCGACCGTCCACACGCGACGGTGCGCCGGCTGCGGCCGCTCGACCCGGCCGAGGCGGCCCCGTCGGCGGGTCCGCTGGTGCCGCGCGGCGACGCCGGGCTGCCCGAGCTGTTCGCGGCGCAGGCCGCCCGCACACCGGAGGCGGTCGCGGTGTCCTGTCCGGGCGCCGAGGTCGGCTACGCCGAGCTGGACCGGGCGGCGAACCGGCTCGCCCACCACCTGCGGGCCGCCGGCGCCGGCCGTGACGACATCGTCGCGGTCTGCCTGCCCCGCGGGCCTGCCCTCGTCACGGCGGTGCTGGGCATCCAGCGGGCCGGCGCGGCCTACCTGCCGCTGGACCTCGCCCACCCGGTCGAGCGTCTCGCGTGGACCCTCACCGACGCGCACGTGCGCCTGGTGCTCGTCGACGACCCGGCGACCTCGCCCCTCGCGGCCGTGACCGGCGGCTGGCGGCTGCTCGGCCTGGACCCCGAGCGGGACACGATCGCCGCCCGGCCCGGCGGCGCCGCACCGGTCGCCACCGACCCCGACGGGCTCGCCTACGTCATGTACACCTCCGGCTCGACCGGCCGGCCCAAGGGCGTCGGCGTGCCGCACCGCGGCATCGTCAACCGGGTGCTGTGGGCCGTCGGGCGGCACGGCCTCGGCCCGGGCGACCGGATGCTGCAGAAGACGTCGGTCACGTTCGACGCGTCCGTGTGGGAGCTGCTCGGCCCGCTCGTCTGGGGCGGCACCGTGGTCCTGCCGCCGGAGGGCACCGAACGCGACCCGGCGCTGATGGCCGCGGTCCTCGCCGAACGGTCCGTCACCGTGCTGCAGGGGGTGCCGTCGTTCTTCCGGGCCCTCGCCGAGGAGCCCGGCCTGGACCGGTGCACGACCCTGCGGCTGATCTTCTCCGCCGGTGAGCCGTTGCCGCCGGACCTGGCCCGCGCGCTCATCACCCGGACCGGTGCGACGCTCGTCAACACGTACGGCCCGACGGAATGCTCGATCGACGTCACCGCCTGGCAGGTGTCCGGCGAGGAGACCGGGACCGTCCCGATCGGCCACCCGCTGGACAACACCCGCGCGGCCGTGCTCGGGCCCGGCGGCGCGCCGGTGCCGCCGGGCGTGCCGGGTGAGCTGGTCGTCGCCGGCGCCGGGGTCGGCCGCGGCTACCTGGGCCGCCCCGGCTGACCGCCGAACGGTTCGTCCCCGACCCGGACGGCCCGCCCGGCGCCCGCGCCTACCGCACCGGCGACACGGTCCGCCGCCGCGCCGACGGGGTCCTGGAGTTCCTCGGCCGCGCCGACCAGCAGGTGAAGATCCGCGGCGTGCGGATCGAACCCGGCGAGGTCGAGGCCGCGCTGGAGCGCCACCCGGCGCTCACCGCCGCCGTGGTCGTCCCCGGCCGGGCCCCGACGGCCTCGCCCGGCTGGTCGCCTACCTGGTCGCGCGGGACCAGCCGCCGTCCCCGGCGCAGCTGCGCGCGTTCCTGCTCGAACGGCTCCCCGAGCCGTACGTGCCGTCGGTGTTCGTCGCGCTCGACCGGCTGCCGGCCACGGCCAGCGGCAAGGTCGACCGCTCGGCGCTGCCCGCACCGGACGCCGCCCGCACCACCGGCCAGGCCCCGCGGACGCCGCTCGAGGTCCGGCTCGCGGCCGTCTTCGCCGACGTGCTCGGCGTCGCGCAGGTCGGCGTCGACGACGACTTCTTCGACCTCGGCGGGCAGTCGCTGCTCGCGATCCGCGTCGCCACCCGGGTGCGCGCCGAACTCGGGGTGGACCTGCCGGTCCGCGCCGTCTTCGAGGCGCGCACGGTCGCCGGGCTGGCCGGCCGGGCGTCGCTCGCCGCGCCCGGCGCCGGCCCGGTCATCCCCCGCCACGACGGCCCGGCCCCGCTGAGCTTCGCCCAGCAGCGGCTGTGGTTCCTCGACCTGCTCGACGGCGGCCGCCAGTACCACGTCACGACCGGGCTGCGGCTCACCGGCCCCCTCGACGTCCCGGCGCTCGCGCGGGCGCTCACGGCGCTCACCGAGCGGCACGCCGTGCTGCGCACCCGGTACGTGCCGGGGCCCGGTGACGGCATCGTGCAGGTCGTCGACCCGGCCGCGCCGGTCGCCCTGCCCGTGCAAGACGTCCCGCCGGAGACACTGTCCACAGTGGTCGATGCGCTCGCCGGCGAGCCGTTCGACCTCGCGGCGCGGGCGCCGCTGGCCGTGCACCTGCTGCGCGTGCGCGCCGACGAGCACGTGCTGCTGCTGGTGCTGCACCACATCGCGACCGACGGCCGCACCGACGAGATCCTGCTGCGCGACCTGGCCGCGCACTACACCGGCGTCGCCACCGCCGCACCACCCGTGCGGTACACCGACTACGCCGCCTGGCAGCGGGCGCAGCTCACCGACGACGTGGTCGCCGCCGAGCTGGCCCACTGGCGGGAGCGGCTGGACGGGATCGGCCCGCTCGACCTGCCCGCCGACCGGCCACGACCCGCCGTGCGCGACACCGGCGGCGCCGCCGTCACCGTCGACCTGCCGGACCGGGTCATGCGGCCGCTGCTCCAGCACGGCCGCCGGCACGGCGCGACCGCGTTCATGACCATGCTGAGTGTCTTCGCGGCGCTGCTGCGCCGGTGGACCGGTGAGGACGACCTCGCGATCGGGATGCCGGTCACCGGCCGCGAGCACCCCGGGCTCGACGACGTCGCGGGGCTGTTCGTCAACACGGTCGTGGTGCGGGTCGACGCCTCCGGCGACCCGACCGCGACCGAACTGGCCGGGCGGGTCCGGGACCGGGCGCTCGACGCCTTCGGTCACGCGGGACTGCCCTTCGACCGGCTCGTGGAGGAGGTCGCGCCGCACCGGGATCCTGGCCGGCTGCCGCTGTGCGACGTGATGTTCGACCTGCGGGACACCCCGGCGGCGGTACCGGCGTTCGCCGGGCTGGGCGTGGCACCCGTACACGCCGAACGCCGGACCGCGAAGTTCGACCTGACCCTGACACTCACCGCCCTGCCCGGCGCCGGCGGCTACCGGGCCGAGCTGGAGTACGCGACGGCGCTGTTCGACCGGGCGACCGCCGAGCGGATGGCCGGGCACCTCGCCACCCTCGCCGCGGCCGTCGCCCACGACCCGGACCGGCCGGTGAGCCGCCTGGAGCTGCTCACCGACGCCGAACGGGACCTGCTCCTGCACGGCTGGAACCCGTCGCCGGACCCCGAGGCCGGCGAGTGCCTGCACGAGGCGTTCGAGGCGCAGGCGGCCCGCGACCCCGACGCCCTGGCGGTCGAGGACCACGGCGAGCGGATCACCTACCGCGAGCTGTCGCGGCGCTCCACCGAGCTGGCGCGGCGGCTCGTCGACGCGGGCGTACGGGCCGAGAGCCCCGTCGCGGTCCACCTGGAACGCTCCTCGGCGGCCGTCGTCACGCTGCTGGCCGTCGCCAAGGCGGGCGGGGTCTATGTGCCGCTGGGCACCGGACAGCCGCCGGAACGCCTGGCCGGCATGCTCGCCGACCTGGAACCGGCGCTGCTCGTCACGCACGAGCGCCTGCGCGGCGACCTCGCCGGCGTGGCAGTGCCGGTGCTCGCCGTCGACGACCCCGCGCCGCCGGCGGCCCGGGCGACGGACCTGCCCGGCAGCGTCCCCGACCAGCTGGCGTACATGATCTACACGTCCGGGTCGACAGGCCGGCCGAAGGCGGCGATGGTGACCCACCGCGCCTACACCCACCACTGCCGGGTGACCGCCGGCATGTACGGCCTCGGCCCGCACGACCGGGCGGTGCTTCTGTCGTCGCTCACCTTCGACCTGGCCATGGAGCAGCTCGGGGTGGTGCTCCTGGCGGGCGGGTCCCTGGCGATCAGCGACGCCCGGTTCTGGGCGCCGTCGGAAGTTCCGGACCGGCTCGCCGCGGCCGGGGTGACGCAC
This sequence comes from Dactylosporangium sp. NBC_01737, assembly GCF_035963215.1. Taxonomy (NCBI): domain Bacteria; kingdom Bacillati; phylum Actinomycetota; class Actinomycetes; order Micromonosporales; family Micromonosporaceae; genus Dactylosporangium; species Dactylosporangium sp. NBC_01737. The sequence goes on along the minus strand of NZ_CP109153.1, from coordinate 8,257,627 downwards.
GTGCTGTTCACGCCCGCCTACTACCGGCAGGTGATGGACGGCGTGCGCCCCGGCGACCCCCGCCTGGCCGGCCTGCGGATGCTGCACGTCGGCGCCGACCAGGTGACGCACGGCGACGCACGGCGCTGGTACGCGGCGGACCTGCCCGGGTCGTTCACCTCCGCCTACGGGCCGACCGAGGCCACGGTGGTCGCGCTGACCCACCCCGTCGACCCGGCCGACCTCGGCGCCGCCGACGGCGCCGGACTGCCGATCGGGCGGCCGGTGCCCGGCACCCGCGCCTACGTCCTGGACGAGCACCTCCAGCCGGTGCCGGTCGGCGTGGCCGGCGAACTGTGCCTCGGCGGAGTGCGGCTCGCCCGCGGCTACCTACGCCGGGCCCGGCTGACCGCGGACCGGTTCGTGCCCGACCCGTTCGGCGGCCGCCCCGGCGACCGGCTCTACCGCACCGGCGACCAGGTGCGGCTGCGCGCCGACGGGCTGTTCGAGTTCCTCGGCCGGCTCGACACGCAGGTGAAGGTGCGCGGGTTCCGCATCGAGCTCGGCGAGATCGAGGCCGCGATCGGCAGCCACCCGGCGGTCGCCGAGGCGGCCGTCGCGGTGCGCGACCTGACACCCGGCGACCCGCGGCTGGTCGGATACGTGGTGCCCCGCCCCGGCGGCACCATCGCGTTCGGCGACCTGCGCGAACACGTGCGGGCCCGGGTACCGGACTACATGGTGCCCACCGCGTGGCTGGCGCTGGACGGGCTGCCGCTGACCGCGAGCAAGAAGGTCGACCGCCGCGCGCTGCCCACGCCCGGCCCCGGCGACGTGCTCCGGCAGCGCGAGCACACCGGCCCCCGCGACGAGGTCGAGGCCGCGATCGCCGCGGTGTGGGCCGAGGTCCTGGGCGTGTCCACGGTGGACGTCACCGAGGACTTCTTCGACCTGGGCGGGCACTCGCTGCTGGCGACCCGGCTGCTGACCAGGCTGGACGACCTGTTCGGCCTGCGGGTGCCGCTGCGGCTGCTCTTCGAGGCGACCACCGTAGCGACCCAGGCCACGGCGCTCGCCCGCCTGGCCGCCGACGAGGAGGAACTGTGAGCGACCCGACCACCGGCACCGCGAGGCTGCTCGGCAGGCTGCGCCAGCGCACACCGGGCGAGCCGCGGCCCCGCTTCCCGGTGGTGGCCCGCGACGAGCCGATCCCCGCGTCGGCGGCGCAGCGGCGGCTGTGGTTCCTGGACCGGCTGCGCCCCGGCGGCGCCGAGTACCTGGTGCCGATCGTGCTGCGGCTCACCGGCCCGCTGTCGGCCGACCGGCTCCGCCTGGCCCTCACCGCACTGGTCGCCCGGCACGAGGTGCTGCGCACCCGCTACACGGCCGGGGCGGACGGCGAGCCGGTCCAGATCATCGACCCGCCGGCGCCGGTACCGCTCCTCGACGGCGCGACCGAGGCGGACCTGAGCGAGCCGTTCGACCTGGGCCGCGGGCCGGTCCTGCGGGCCGGGCTGGCGCGCACCGGGCCCGGCGAGCACCTGCTCAGCCTGGTGGTGCACCACATCGCGGTCGACGGCTGGTCCGGCGGCGTGCTGATCCGCGACCTCGCCGCGCTCTACGAGGGCCGGGACCTGCCGGAGCCGGTGCAGTACGCCGACTTCGCCGCCTGGCAGCGCGACCACGGCGAGACCGTCGCGGGGCTGCGCTACTGGCGGGAGCAGCTGCGGGACCTGCCGCCGCTGGAACTGAGCACCGACCGGCCCCGCCCGCCGGTCTGGCAGGCGGCCGGCGCGACCGTGCCGTTCACCGTGCCCGCCGGGGTGGCGCGCGGGGTCGCGGAACTGTCCCGGCGGCACCGCGCGACCCCGTTCATGGTGTACCTCGCGGCGTTGTGGACCCTGCTGCACCGCTACACCGCGCAGACCGGCTTCGCGGTGTCCAGCCCGATCGCCGGCAGGACCCACCCCGGCACCGGCGACCTGGTCGGGTTCCTGGTGAACCTGCTCGTGCTGCGCGCCGACCTGACCGGCGACCCCACGTTCGCCGACCTCGTGGACCTCGCCAGGAGCACCGCACTGGACGCCTACGCGCACCAGGACGTGCCGTTCGAGCGGATCGTCGACGCCCTCGACGTCGGCCGGGACCTGGCCGGCCACCCGCTGACCACGGTCAACCTCACCCTGCAGAACACCGGCCCGGCCCGGTTCACCGCCGGCGAGCTGACCGGCGACCCGGTCGACGTGCCGGCCCGGGAGGCGAAGTTCGACCTGAGCTGGACCCTGCAGGAGCAGCCGGACGGCTCCGTCGCCGGTGAGCTGACGTTCCCGCACGCGCTGTTCGACACCGGCACCGCCGAGCGCATGGCGGTCCACTATGGACGGTTGCTGGCCGCCGCGGTCGCCGGGCCGGATACCCGGGTCGGCGACCTGCCGCTGCTGACCCCCGGCGAGCGCGACGCCCTGGTGTCCCGGCCGGCCGCCGCGGTGCCGGTCGGGCCGCTGCTGCACGAGCGGTTCGCCGCGCACACCGAACGCGAACCGTGCGCGGTCGCCCTGAGCTCCGGCATGCGCCGCATGACCTACGGCGAGCTGGACACCCGGGCCAACCGGCTCGCGCACCGGCTGCGCGCGCTCGGCGCCGGCCGGGAGGACCTGGTCGGCATCCTGCTGCCGCGCGGCGAGGACATGGTCGTGGCGCTGCTCGCCGCGTTCAAGGCCGGCGCGGCGTACCTGCCGCTGGACCCGCAGCACCCGGCCGAACGCATCGACTTCCAGCTCCGCGACGCCGGCGTCCGGGTCGTCGTCACCGCGTCGCCGTCCGCGGCGCTCATCACCGCCCCGGCCGCGCTGGTGCTGCTCGACGACCCCGCCGAGGACCGGCGGATCGAGGCGCACCCGGCGACGGCGCCGCAGGTGCGGGTGCACCCGGACGACCTCGCCTACGTCATCTACACCTCCGGGTCGAGCGGGCGGCCCAAGGGGGTCCGCGTCACCCACGGCAACGCCGCCCGGCTGTTCACCGCGACCGACGACGACTTCCGGTTCGGCCCCTACGACGTGTGGGCGCTGTTCCACTCCTTCGCGTTCGACTTCTCCGTGTGGGAGATCTGGGGCCCGCTCGCCTACGGCGGCCGGCTGGTCGTCGTGCCGCAGGAGGTGTCCCGCTCGCCGTGGGACCTGGTCGCGCTGCTGGCCGAGGAGGGCGTCACGGTGCTCAACCAGACGCCGTCGGCGTTCCGGTCACTGGTGGAGCTGGCGGCGCGCGGCGAGCCCGCCATGGACGGGCTGCGGCTGCGCACCGTCGTGTTCGGCGGCGAGGCGCTGGACGTGGCGATGCTGGCGCCGTGGTGGCGGCGCTTCGGCGACCGGACGCCACGGCTGGTCAACATGTACGGCATCACCGAGACCACCGTCCACGTCACCGTCCGCCCGCTCGGACTGTCCGATCTGGACGGTGACCGCAGCCCGATCGGCGCGCCGATCCGGGACCTGAGCCTGCACGTGCTCGACCCGCGGATGCGGCCCGCGCCGGTCGGCGTGCCCGGCGAGCTCTACGTCGGCGGCGCCGGGGTCGCCCGCGGCTACCTCGGGCTGCCCCGGATGACGGCGGAACGGTTCGTGCCCGACCCGTTCGGGCCGCCCGGCGCGCGGCTGTACCGCTCCGGGGACAAGGCGCGGGTCCTGCCCGGCGGCGACGTCGGGTTCCTCGGCCGCTTCGACGACCAGGTGAAGATCCGCGGGTTCCGCATCGAGCTGGACGAGGTCGGCTCCTGCCTGTCCGGCCACCCCGACCTGGATGCCGCCGTGGTCTGCGTGCACGAGCCGGCCGGGGCCGAGCGGCGGCTGGTCGGCTACGTGGTGCCCAGCAGCGGGGCCGCGGTCACCGTCGCCGACCTGCGGGCCCACCTCGCCGCGCGGCTGCCGGCGTACATGGTGCCGGCCGCGTTCGTGGTCGTGCCGAAGCTGCCGCTCACCGCCAACGGCAAGATCGACCGGCGGGCGCTGCCGGCACCGGAGCAGGCGCTGCGCGACGGGGCCGCGCCGCAGCGGCCGCGCACCGCCGCCGAGCGGGCCGTCGCCACCGTCTGGGCCGAGATCCTCGACGCCGGCCCGGTCGGGATGGACGACAACTTCTTCGCCCTCGGCGGCGACTCGATCCGGGCGGTGCGGCTCGTCGGCGGGCTGCGCGCGGCCGGCTTCGACTACAGCGTGCAGGACGTGTTCCGGCACCAGACGGTCGCCGAGCTGGTCCGTGCGGGCGCCGGCGACCGCTCCGGCAGTTCCGCGGCCGAACGTTCGGGCGTCGCGGCGTTCAGCCTGCTCACCGCCGACGACCTGGCCGCGCTGCCGGCCGGGGTGGTGGACGCCTACCCGATGGCGCGGGTGCAGGCCGGCATGGTCTACGAGCTGCTGGCCGACCCGCACAACCGGCCCTACCACAACGTGACCAGCTACCTGATCCGCGACACGGGCGACTTCTCCGCCGCCGCGCTGCGGGCGGCACTGGAAGCGGTCGTCCAGCGGCACGAGATCCTCCGCACGTCGTTCGACCTGACCGGCTTCTCCCAGCCGATGCAGCTGGTGCACGGCACCGTCGAGGTCGAACTGACCACAGTGGACCTCCGCGGCACCGGCGGGCAGCAGGAGGCGATGGAGCGGCTGCGCGACGACGAACGGGCCCGCCTGTTCGACCTCGGCACGGCGCCGCTGATCCGTTTCCACGCCCACCGGGTCTCCGGCGAACGCTGGTACCTCACCATCACCGAGTTCCACGCCGTCCTCGACGGCTGGAGCCACAACTCCCTCGTCTCGGAGATCCTGGCCGGCTACCGCGGTACGCCGCAGACGGTGCCCCCGGCCGTGCGCTACGCGGACTTCATCGCGCAGGAGCAGCACAGCCTCGCCGACCCCGCCGACCGGGCGTTCTGGGCCGGCCGGCTCGGCGGCGCCGACCGGCTCACCGTCCCGGCCGCCTGGGCCGATCCCGACGGCGAGCCGGCCTACGCCATCGCCGTGCCCTTCCGCGACCTCGAGACCCCGCTGCGGGCCCTCGCCGCCGCCGCGGGCGCGGCGCTCAAGAGCGTCCTGCTCGCCGCGCACCTGGCGGTGTGGCGCACCGTCGCCGGGGACGCGCCGTTCTCCTCCGGCCTGGTCTGCAACGGCCGGACCGAGGTCGACGGCGGCGACCTGGTCTACGGCATGTTCCTCAACCCGGTGCCGTTCGTGGCGCCCACCTCGGCATCCACCTGGATCGACCTGGTCCGCGCCGTCTTCGCCGAAGAGGTCGAGCTGTGGGCGCACCGCCGCTTCCCGCTGCCGGAGATGCAGCGCGCGTTCGGCGGCCCGGAGCGGCTGCTGGAGGTCGCCTTCAACTACCTCGACTTCCACGTCCTGGACCGCAAGGCCGTCGACACCGAGGGCAGCACCGACGTCAGCCCCAACGAGTTCCCGTTCGCCGTGTCCACCCAGGGCGGCGCGATGCTGATCAGCGCCCGGTCCGCCCGCATCGGGCGGCCGCATGCCGAGATGCTCGCCCGCATGTACCGCACGGCGCTGGAGACGATGGCCGCCGACCCCGCCTCGAACACCGGCGGCACGCTGCTGCCGCCGCCCGAACAGCGGCGGCTGGCCGCCCGGGGCGCTGCGGTCCGCGCGCCACGGCCCGACCGGGGCGTGCACGAACTGGTGGCGGAGCACGCCGCGACCACGCCGGACGCGGTCGCGGTGGAGGCGGCCGGTCAGCGGCTCACCTACCGGGAGCTCGACGAACGGGCCGGGGCGTGGGCGGCGCGGCTGGCGTCCGAGGGCGTCGGCGCCGGGGACCTGGTCGGGCTGCGCCTGCCGCGGGTGCCCGACCTGGTCGCGGCGCTGCTGGGCGCGCTGCGGCTCGGCGCGGCCTACGTGCCGGTCGACCCGGCGCACCCGGCGGCGCGCGTCGAGGCGATCCTGCGCGACGCGGGCGTCGTGACGACCGCCCAGGACACCGGGCCGCTGCCGCCGCCGTCGTACGCGGTGCACCACCCGGCCCGCGACGAGCTCGTCTACGTCGTGCACACCTCCGGGTCGACCGGCACCCCGAAGGGCGTCATGATCACCCACGGGGCGCTCACCGACCGGGTCTGGTCGATGCGCCGCACCATGCGCATCCGCCAGGACGACGTCGTCGTCGCGGTCGTGCCGATCGTCACCGACGTCGCCCAGCTCGCCACGTTCATCGCGCTCGCCGACGGCGCCCGGCTCGTCCTGGCCGGTGAGGACCTGGCCCGCGACCCGCAGTCCCTGGCCCGGCTGCTGCGCGACAGCGGCGCCACGTTCATGCAGGCCTCCCCGACCACCTGGCGGATGCTGGTCGAGTCCGGCTGGTCGCCGCCGGCCGGGTTCCGGCTGCTCAGCGGCGGTGAGGCGATGAACGCCGAGCTGATGGCGACCCTGTGCGCGTCCGGCGCCGAGGTGTGGAACATGTACGGCCCGAGCGAGGCGACCGTGTTCTGCTTCGGCACCCGGCTACCCGGCGGTCCGTTCGTCCCGGCCGGCAACACGTCGATCTACCTGCTGGACAAGGACCTGCGGCCGGTCCCCGACGGCCTGCCGGGGCAGATCTTCGTCGGCGGGGACGGACTGGCCCGCGGCTACCTCGGCCGGCCGGGCACGACCGCGGCGGCGTTCCTGCCCGATCCGCACGGCGCCGCGCCCGGCGCCCGCATGTACGCCACCGGTGACCTCGGCCGCCGGCGCCTCGACGGGCGGGTGGAGATCCTCGGCCGCCGCGACCACCAGGTGAAGATCCGCGGGTTCCGGGTCGAGCTCGGCGAGATCGAGAACACCCTCGTGCGGCACGCGTCGGTGCGCGCGGCGGTCGTCCACCCGGCGCCAGGCCCGCAGGGCGACCCCGTCCTCGTCGCCTACGTCGTGCCCGCCGGGCCGGAACTGTCCACCATGGACCTGCTCGGGTTCGCCGGCGAGCTCCTGCCGTCCTACATGGTGCCCGCCCACGTCGTGGAGATGGTCACGTACCCGCGGCTGGCCAACGGCAAGGTCGACCGCGCGGCCCTGCCCGTCCCCGGCGGCGGCCCGGCCACGACCGCCTACCGGCGGCCGGACGGGCCGGTCGAGGAGGCGATCGCCGCGGTGTGGCAGGCCGTCCTCGGGGTGCCGCGGATCGGACGCGACGACGACTTCTTCGCCGCCGGCGGGCACTCGCTGCTGATGCTGAAGGTCGTCGAGCAGCTCCAGCGGCGCCACGGCCTGGCCGTCACGTTCCGCGACCTGCTCACCGGCCGCACCGTGCGCGGGATCGCCGCCGCCCTCGGCACCGGCGCCGCGCAGCAGGCCCTGGTCCGCTTCGGCGCCGGCGACCCGCGGCTGTACTGCCTGCACCCCGGCGGTGGCAGCGCACACTGGTACCGGGAGCTCGCCGGGCACCTGCCCCTCGCCGCGTACGAGTGGCCGGGCCTGCACGACGCGGACGTGGCCGCGGCCGACATCGGGGACATCGCGGAGCGCTACCTCGCCGAGTACCCGGCCGGGCCGGCGCCGTCCACGCTGCTCGGCTGGTGCGCGTCCAGCGCGATCGCGTGGGAGATGGCCCAGCAGCTGCACACCCGCGGCACGCCCGGCCGGCTGGTGCTGCTCGACCCGGTCGTCGACCTGACCCTGCACCACAAGCAGCAGCAGCTGGTGAACCTGTCCACGTTCCGCCGGGCGGAGGCACTGTTCGCGTCGCTGCCCGGACTGCCGCCGCAGAGCCGCGCGCACGCGCGGGCCGAGCTGGTCGCGCTGGTCCGCGGCGCCGTCGACGACGGCGACGTGTGGATCGACGAGGACGACCTCGGCGCCGCCTGGGCCCAGCGGATCCGGGGGTGGCGGGAGCTGCTGCAGGCCCGGCTCTCCTACCCGTTCAAGCCCTACCCGGGGCCCGTCGACCTGATCCTGTGCGACGAGCTCGCCGACGGCCGGCACGACTCGATCCACGGCATGCGCTACGACGACTACCTGGCGCACTGGCGGGCCCTGGCGGGCGGCGGACTGCGCGTGCACCGCATCGCCGGGGACCACCTGGGCGTGCTGCGCGCACCGCACGTCGCCGGGCTCGCCGAAGTTCTTTCCCGTCTGTCTGAAGTGGAGTGAGCATGCACATCATCTCGCTGCGGGATCTCAGCGACAGCGACCTGCGCGCGATCGTGCACCGCGGTGCCGCGTTCGCCGCCGACCGCACCGACCACGACGAACCACTGCGCGGGCGCATCGTCGGCGTCTACTTCAGCCGGACCTCCACCCGGACCCGCACCGCGTTCACCACCGGCGCGCTGCGCCTCGGCGCGAAGGTCATCGCCTACGGCCCCGGCGACCTGCAGACCAACACCGGCGAGACCCTGCAGGACACCGCACGGGTGTTCGGCGGCATGCTCGACGCCCTGGTCATCCGCACCGCCGGGTCACCCGACGACATGCGCACCTTCGCCGCGCACTGCGGTGCCGTCGTCAACGCGATGAGCGCCGACGAGCACCCCACCCAGGCCCTCGCCGACCTGACCACGCTGCAGGTCCACTTCGGCCGCGTCGAGGACCTGCGCGTCGTGTACGTCGGGGAGGGCAACAACACCGCCGCCGCGCTCGCCCTGGCGTTGCCCCGCTTCGCCGGGACCCACCTCGACCTGCGCACCCCGGCCGGCTATGGCCTGGACCCGGCGCTGCTGGCCGAGGCGGCGGCGCTCGCGGACCGGCACGGCAGCCGGATCAGCGAACGGCACGACCTGACCGATCTGCCGCAGGACGCCGACGTCGTCTACACCACCCGGTGGCAGACGACCGGCACGTCGAAGCCCGACCCGGACTGGCGCACCGTGTTCGCCCCGTTCCAGGTCAACGCGGCACTCATGGACACCTTCCCCAAGGCGGTGTTCCTGCACGACCTGCCCGCGCACCGCGGCGAGGACGTGACGGCCGACGTGCTGGAGGGCCCGCGGAGCATCGCGTTCACCCAGGCCCGGCACAAGCTGCACAGCGCCATGGCGGTGCTGGAGTGGTGCCTGCCCAGGTGACCCGGCCGTGATCACTGCCCGCGGCTGACCAGGCCCGTCTGGTATGCGACGACGACCAGCTGGGCGCGGTCGCGGGCGCCCAGTTTCGCCATCGCGTGGCTGACGTGGGTGCGGGCGGTGGCCGGGCTGAGGAACAGCTGGGTGCCGATCTCGTCGTTGCTCAGGCCCTGCCCGACCAGGGCCAGCACCTGGCGCTCGCGCTGGGTCAGCACCGCCAGCCGGTCCTCCGCGATCTGGGTGGCGGTCCGCTCGGCGGTGAACTGGGCGATGAGGCGGCGGGTGATCCGCGGCGCCAGCAACGCCTCGCCGGCCGCGATCACGCGGATGGCGTGCAGCAGCTCGGCCGGCCCGGCGTCCTTGAGCAGGAAGCCGCTCGCGCCGACCTGGAGCGCCTCGAAGACATACGCGTCGGTGTCATACGTGGTCAGGATCAGGACCCGGACCTGCTCGAGGCCGCGGGTCCGGACGATCTCGCCGGTGGCCTTGATCCCGTCCAGCTCCGGCATGCGGATGTCCATGAGCACCACGTCGGGGCGCAGGGCCCTGGCCCGCTCCACGGCCTCGGCGCCGGTGGCCGCCTCACCGACCACGGTGATGTCGGACTCGCCGTCGAGCAGCAGCTTGAACCCGGACCGGACCAGCGCCTGGTCGTCGGCGAGCAGCACCTTGATCGGTTCACCGGCGCTGGTCACAGGTGCAACGCTCCGGCCGGGATCAGCGGCAGCCGCGCCTTGACCTCGAACCCGCCGGACGGTCGCGGGCCGGCGGTCAACTCCCCACCCAGCAGTCCACAGCGCTCCCGCATCCCCACGATCCCGTGGCCCGGCTGCGCCGGACCGCCCTTGCCGCCGCCGGCCGCCACCCGCGGCCGGGCGCCGGCCGCGACGGTGTTGCCGCCGCCGTCGTCGGTGACCCGCACCTCCAGGACGTCGGCTCCGTGGTCGATCGCAACGGTCACCCGGGTCGGACCGACGTGCCGGATGACGTTGGTGATCGACTCCTGCAGGATCCGGTACACGGTGTGATCCACGGCGCTCGGCAACGGCGCCGCGGGCGGTGTCACGTCCACGGTGACGTCGAGCCCCGCGTCGCGCGCCATCGCGGTCAGCTCGGTGACCTGCTCCAGGCCGGGGTGCGGCACCCGCCCGTTGTCGGTGTCGCGCAGGACCCCGAGGACCGCTCGCATCTCGTGCAGCGCCTGTGCGCTGGTCTGCTCGATGGTCACCAGCGCCTGGCGCGCCTGCCCGGGGCCCTTGTCCAGCAGATACGCGGTGACGCCCGCCTGCACGTTGATGATGGCGATGGCGTGCGCGACGGTGTCGTGAACCTCGCGGGCGATCCGCAGCCGCTCGGCGTCCACGCGCGCCCGGGCCTCCTCTTCCCTGGTCATCTCGGCCTTGTGGGCGCGCTCCAGCGCCTCGGTCGAGCGCGACCGCACGGACTCGCCGAGGGCGGCGGCCATGATCGACGCCGCGATCCGGAAGAACACCCAGCCGAGGGCGGCCCGCGGCTGGATGTCGGCGGCGAAGATGAGCCAGCAGGTGGCCAGCACCGTGATGCCCCCGCCGGCGATCGCCAGCGACCTACGGCCGTCGCCGTAGGCGGTCAGCGTGTAGAGGGCGACGAACAGCCCGATCCAGCCGGGCCCGTCGGAGAAGCCGATGGCGTAGTAGGCCAGGCTGATCAGCGCGGAGGCGATGAACACCGGCACCGGCCACCGGCGCCGCACGGCCAGGATCAGCCCGGTCACGGTCAGCAGGACGTATCCGAGGTTTCCGAAGTCGGTGAACGGCCGCGAGCCCACGTCCTGGGGCTTGGCCATGCTGGCCTCGACCTGCATCACTGCGATGAAGACGGCGAGCAGTGCGTCCTGCGCCGGGACGGACAGGTGTTTGCGCAGCACTGGGCGTCTCATGTCCCGATGATAGTGGCAACGCCGGGTGGCCGGGTCAGGTGCGCGGAGCGTCCGGCTACGCCGCCGGGCGCGGCCCGGTCCTCGTCGCCTACGCAGATGTGCGTAGGCGCCGCCGACCAGGTGCCGAGGACGTCACCGGGATCGCGGCTCAGGTCGGGTGCCGGCATGCCCGGATTGTGTCACGTCCCGTCCTCCAGTTCCTGCGCGAGCGCCAACCAGCCTTCGGCGCACGAGCGGGCCAGCTCGGCGACGGAGCCGCGCCAGTGTGCCGGCACGGCGCCGGCGACGTCGCTCAGCCCGCCGTGCTCGATCACGTGCGTGTTGAGCCACCGGACGAGGGCGCGGCCGCTCTCCGCGTACTTCACCGACGGATCCTTGCTCAGGTTGCCCCGCACCGAGGGCCAGTCGACGGTGCGACCGGCGGTCCTGCGCCGCGGCGGCTCGCTGCCACCGTCGAGGGACGTCCCACCGTCCCCGGCGGCCACGCGGGCGGTGGCCGGCACGGGGTCCTGGCCCGCCCGCAGGCGGGCCCGCACGTCCCGTGCCGTGCCCACCGAGACGCCCGCCTCCTCGGCGATGGCGCGCAGCGGCGCGTCGGGCCGCCGGGCGATGGCCGCGCCCGCCCGGCGCCGGCCGGCCGAACCGTCGCGGGGGCGGACCCGCCCGTCCCTGCCCATGCGGCGGCTCTCGTGCTCGGCCGGGAGGTCGAGACGGCCCCGGATCGCGCTCACCGTGGTCGGCGACAGGCCGGCGACCGCCGCGACGGCCCGGTCGGACCATTGCCAGTACAGCACGAGAATCCGGCGGGCCGCGGCTTCCCGGTCGGCCCGGGACAGCGGCAGGCCGTGCCTGATGTTCGCCTCGACGGAGAGCAGGAACGCCTCCCGGTCGTCACCTTCGAAGAACCTGGTGGAGATGGTCTCGTCACCCCGCATCTTCGCCGCCCGTAGCCGGTGCATGCCGTCGATGACGCGCATCGTGCTGCGGTGCACAAGAATCGGCGGAACGCTCCGCGCCGCCACCAACAGCTGGATGTGTTCCGGGTTCTCCCCGCACACCCGGGGTGAGTCACCGGGGAGCAGCGACGATATCGGCACTGTGACGGAGGGCGTCCCGCCGGGCGCGGCCGGCCCCTCGTCGCCTGCCTTCAGATCGTCCGACGCCATCCACATTGGACACTCACCTGTCATCGCCATGTGTCAATCGGCAAGCAGGACGCCTGCCCTGGCATCATTGCCAGGTGGCATCCCCGTGAGCAACACCGGCCGGGGCACCAGGTCGGGTAGTGTTCCTACCCGATCGAGTGGTGGGCGGGTCAGGACCGGCACGTCACCGTGCCCTTGACCCACGCCTCCAGCAGCTCCGTGGCCTGTTCCGCGTTGAGCCGGGGATCGCACAGCGACGTGTAGTGCCGCCGCAGATCGTCGTCGGTCACGGATCCTCCGATGCACTCCGTCACGTCGTCCGCCGCGACCTCGATGTGGAGTCCGGCGGCGTACTGCCCGTGCTCCTCGACGACGTCACGGAAGCGCAGCGCCTCGGTGACCACATCGGTGAGGTGCCGGGTCTTCTGCCCGGTCAGGGACCGCACGGTGTTGCCGTGCATGGGGTCGCTCAGCCAGATCACCGGATGTCCGGCGTGCGTGACGGCGCGGACGATCGGCGGCAACGCCTCCTGGACCAGGTCCCGGCCCATGCGCGGGATCAGCACGAGGCGGCCGGGCTCACGGGCCGGGTCGAGCACCTCGCACATGCGCACCACGTCCTCAGGGTCCGCGGCCGGACCGATCTTGCACCCCACCGGATTGACCACGGAGGCCAGCAGGGCCACATGCCCGCCGGCCGGCTGCCGGGTCCGCTCCCCGATCCACGGCAGGTGGGCCGAGCCCAGGTAGCGGTCGTCCGTGTCCGGATCGCGGCGGACCAGCCGCGACTCGTAGTCGATGACCAGTGCCTCGTGGCTCGACCACGGGCCCGCCGCCACGGCCGCGGGACCCGTCGCCTGCCGGTACGTCCGCATCAGCCGCTGCACGCGGTCGCCGGCCTCATAGGCCCGCACCATGCGCTGCGGATCCGCCGCCCGCGCCGCCGGGGTGGCGACCTCCGAATTGATCATGTGTCCCCGGAAGGGCGGCATGCTCAGCCCCGCGTGCCGCTCGATCGCCTGGGACCTGGGTTTGGCGAACTGTCCACCCATGCGGCCGATGCGGATGACACCGCGGCCGGTGAGCTCGGTGAGCCGGTTGCCCAGCCGGTTGATGACGTCCAGCTTCCTTGCGGTGTGCCGGGGCGTGCACTCGTGGAAGCTCTCGGCGCAGTCGCCCAGCTGGAGTACGAGCGCATCGCCGGTCACCAGTCGCGCCAGGGCCTCGCGCAGCTGGCGGACCTCCGTGGCCGTCACCAGCGGCGGGGCGGACGACAGCGCGCGGCACGCCTCGCGATAGGCGGGGCGGTCCTGCCACTCCGGCTGGTGGGCGGCCGGCGCGGCCGCGAGCGTCCCGAGTTGGGAGGATTGCCCGATAGTGCCGGGTGGCTGCATGTCTGCTCCCAGTCCGAGATCCAGCGGGACGGTTCCACCCGGTAAGGGTGACCCAGCCACGGGTGCCCGCGTATCACGTCTTCGCGCTGCCGGAAGCGCCCTTTGCCGGACGCCACGCGGGACGCCGCACGCCCCGTCAACCACGTCCCCGGAAACGGAAATGGCGCGTTCGCGTCAGTCACCGCGCCGGGGACGGGTACCCACGCCGGCGGGGGAGGCCGGCATCCGGCCTCCCCCGCCACGATCGCTTGCATGTCCCGGCCGTCAGACCTGGACGCCCTTCGCCTCGATCAGCGCGACCGTCCCGGCGACGCTGCCGGCCTCGGCGAGATCCTCGTCGGTCAGCATGATGTTGAAGCGGCCGCTCAGGGCGACCGCCACCTCGACGAGGACGAGCGAGTCGAACCCGAGCTCCTCGAAGGAGGTCTCGGCGGTGGTGTCCGCCGGGGCGGAGTACTTGGAGATGATGAGGTGCAGCAGGTCGCCGGTCAGAGTCCCGGCCGGTGCGTTCATCGGAGGGTTCGCCTCGCTCTCTACGTGTGCTGTGGATGGTTGGGCAACGGGCCGGTCAGGCCACGTTGAGATGGGGCCAGGTCAGTACGGCGGCGCCCCAGGTGAGCCCGCCCCCGAACGCGGTGAGCAGGACCCGCGACCCGGCGGTCAGGGTGCCCGCGGCGGCCGCGTCGGACAGCGCGAGCGGAATGGACGCCGCCGAGGTGTTGCCGACGCGGTCGACGTTGACGACGGCGCGCTCCTCGTCGATGCCGAGCCGCTGGGCCAGCGCCGCGAGGATGCGGATGTTGGCCTGATGGCCGACCAGGTGGTCGAGGGACTCGACCGGCCAGCCGACCCGGTCCAGCAACGCCGACGCCGAATCACCCATCCTGGTGACCGCTTCGGCGAACACCTTCTTGCCCTGCATGGCGAAGTAGCGGCCCTGGGGGTCGGGGCTGCCCGGCGTCGCACGCTCCCGGGAACCGCCCCCCGGGATGATGATGAGGTCCTGCTGCGAGCCGTCGGAGCCCAGTTCGACGCCGAGGACGACGCCGGGCCGGTCCGCGTCGGGCGTCGCGCTGAGCACGACGGCGCCGGCGCCGTCACCGAAGATGACCGATGTCGTGCGGTCGGCGGGGTTCAGGATGGTCGAGTACGTCTCGGCACCGATGACCAGCACCCGCCGCGCCTGCCCCGCGGCGATCTGCGCCGAGGCGACGGCCAGGGCGTACAGGAACCCGGAGCACACCGCGGCGATGTCGTAGGCGGCGATGGTGCCCAGTCCCAGGCGGGCAGCGACCTGCGGCGCCGTCGCCGGGCAGGGGTGGTCGGGTGTGGTGGTCGCCAGCACCACGGCGTCCACCGCGCCCGGCTCCAGTGGCAGGTCGGCCGACTTCAGCGCACGGTGGCCGGCCTCGACCGCGAGGTCGCTGGTGGCCACGCCGGGCGTGGCCCAGTGCCGGGTGCGGATCCCGGTCCGGCTGGTGATCCACTCGTCGGACGTGTCGAACCTGGCGGCGAGTTCCGCGTTGGTGACCAGCCGGGGCGGCAGGTAGCTGCCCAGCCCGGCGAGCGCGGCGAAGTGTGCCATGACGGTCCCCCTCGTATGGTGCGGCCGGTTTACAGGGCGCCTCGGACGCGCCGGATCACGGCGGCCGGGTCCGGACCGGCCGTGTTCCCGCGCCAGGCGACGTGGTGGTCCGGCCTGACGAGCACCAGATCCCGTTGCCACACCTGCCGGGCCCGGGAGTCGGACACCTCGGCGTGACTGACCGGCACCCCCTGCGCGGCCGCCGCCTCCAGCAGCGGGGCGGCCCGGCCGTCCCCGGCGAAGTCGATCAGCGTGAAGGACGCGGCGAAGCGGTCGTGGATCGGTCTCCCGCCGGCCAGCAGGACGCTGGGCGCGCGGCCACCGGGCCAGGTCGTCGGCGTGTACTCCTGCGGGCTCCACGGCGGTTCGGGCCCGTCCTCGTGGCACACGACGGGCGAGCCGTCGTAGCGGTAGCCCAGTTCGACGCCGCGGTACTCGTTCTCGCCGCGCGCGGCGTCGAGGAACGAGGCGACGGCCGTGTTCGAGGCGCCCTCGCGGACCAGGTTCCCCGCCTTGAGGTGGACGCCGATGTGCCGGTGCGACGTGTGCAGGTTGCGCAGGCCGACCGGGCGGCGCTCCGTCTCGTAGCTGTCCAGCAGTGCGGGTCCGCCGTGGCCGCTCAGCAGCGCGGCGATCTTCCACGCGGCGTCCAGCACGTCGCCGATGCCCGTGTTCATCCCGTAGGCGCCGGTGGGGAACATGCGGTGCGCGGAGTCGCCGGCCAGCAGCACGCGACCGGCCCGGTAGGTGTCCGCCAGCCCGAACCCGGGGCGCCAGCGTGAGGTCAGCAGCACCTTGTCGATCTTCAGGTCCGTGCGCATCGTGTCGAGCAGGAACGCCGCGGGATCGGTCGGCGGGGTGTCGAACTCGGCCGCCTCCATGCCGTTGACGTGCGCGGTCCAGGTGTCCGTCTCGTCCTGGGCGATGATGACGTACCGGAAGGCGAAGTAGTGCCAGAACCGCCCGTGCCGGTGCAGGCTGTCCAGGTCGCGGCTCTTGAAGTGCACCATGAAGGCGCCCGGCAGCCCGGGGATGTCGAAGCTCTCCTCGCCGATGCCCACGGCCTTGCGGACCTGGCTGGACGCGCCGTCGCAACCGAGCACGTACCGGGACCGCAGCTGCAGCTGATGGTCGCTCATCACGTCGACCAGCCGGCTGGTCACCACGTCCTCGTCCTGGCTCAGGGACTCCAGCCGCAGGCCGCAGCGCAGGTCGATGAGCGGGTTGCGCCGGCAGCGGGCACGCAGGACCGGCTCCAGCTCCACCTGGGAGATGCGCTGGCCGGGCTCGACCGGCTGGCTGCCGTCGTTGTGCTCGGCGATGTACCGCCACTGCTCGGCCACGGAGGGAAGCCCCCACGTGGTGATCGGCGCGCCGGCGAGGCCGGTCGACCAGATCACGTCGGAGCGGTGCTGTGGCGCGACGCCCGCGGCGCGGACGCCGTCGGCGATGCCGAGCTGCCGGAAGAACTCCATGCTTCGGGTGTTGACGAAGTCCAGCTTGGGATGCACAGACGTCTCGAAGCCCTGGTCGACGAGAACACAGGCGACGCCCTGGCGGGCCAGCGCCAGCGCGGCGACCATGCCGACCGGGCCCGCGCCCACGACCAGAACCGGTACCGGATCCAAGGTTGATCCTCCCGAACGGGGTGTGGGGCGGTCGCACCGCCCCACACCGTTTGCGGCTTGTTCAGTGCGCTTCGCTGGGTGTCCGGATCTCGCGGGCCGGCTCGTCCGCGCCGACCGTGGCGGCCGGCTTCCTGCCGGCGGGGATGACGGCGCCGGTCAGGGAACGGACCTGCATCTGCGCGAAGGCCGCGTCGTTGCGCTCGGGGCTGGTGAGGGTGCCGATGAGGCCGAGCAGGAAGCCGATGGGCAACCCGACCAGCCCGGGCTCGAAGTCGATGACCTTGAAGTCGATGTCGGGGAACATGGCGTTCGCGGGATCGCCGGTGATCCCGTTGGAGAACAGCACCATGATCATGACTGCGGCGAAGCCGCCGTAGACCGTCCAGAGCAGCCCTCGGGTGTTGAAGCGCCGCCAGAACAGCGAGTAGACGATCGCCGGCAGGACGCACGTGGCGCCGAGGTCGATCGACGTGGGGATGAAGACGTGGGTGAGGATCGGCGCCAGTGCCAGCCCGCCGACGAGGGAGACGATCCCGATCACCAGGACGTTGCGCCGCACCTCCCGCAGCTCGGTGGCGGGCTCCAGCCGGCGGCCACGGTACGCGTTGATGTCCTTGGTGTAGGACGTCACGGCGTTGAGCAGCAGGACCCCGAAGATGGCGACGACCGACAGCATCGCCACCGCGCCGAGGATGCCGGACATCGTCTTGCCGCCCAGGTGCTCGGCGAGCTTCGGCAGCGTGATGTCGCGGGTGTCCCACGCCTTGCCGATGCTGCTGCCGCCGAGGATCGCGGTCGCGCCGAGGCTCAGGATGATGATGAACTGGTAGAACGTCACCGCGATCATCGATGCCCAGCCGGCCGACTTCCGCGCGTCGCGGCCGCTGTTCGCGACGAGGAACCGCGTGAACAGGAACGGCATCCCGATGACCCCGGCCGTGACGGAGACGATCTTCGAGAGGTGGACCCACGGGTCCTGGCCGGACTGGAAGGTGGCGCCGCTGCCGAACAGGCGGCCGGGGCCCAGCAGGTCGCCGCGCCCGTTCGGCACCTGGTTGGCCTGGGCGGCGTCGAGCA
The DNA here is from genome assembly GCF_035963215.1 of Dactylosporangium sp. NBC_01737. Taxonomy (NCBI): domain Bacteria; kingdom Bacillati; phylum Actinomycetota; class Actinomycetes; order Micromonosporales; family Micromonosporaceae; genus Dactylosporangium; species Dactylosporangium sp. NBC_01737. Next base: position 8,239,861 of record NZ_CP109153.1, on the reverse strand, counting down.
GCTGGAACGGGTTGAACTTGTACTTGAGCATCACCATGACGGTCAGCACCGCCACCAGCGTGACGAACAGCACGACCTTGAGCGACAGCATCCGGGTGAGTCCCTGCATGCCGCCCAGGTACACCAGCAGGATCGCGACCAGGCCGGCCAGGATGATCACCAGCGCCACGAAGGGCGTGCTCGCCTTGGAGGCGGTGGTGAACATGCGGCTGGCGGCCAGACCGATCGAGGCCAGCACGGCGACCATGAACATGGCGTAGATCGACAGGGTGAGCACCGCCGACGCGGCCCGGGCCGGTCGCTGCCGGGCCCGCAGCACGAAGATGTCGCCGATCGTGTAGCCGCCCACGTTGCGTGCGGGCGAGGCGTAGATCAGTACCGCCAGCACCGTCGACATCGTGAAGGCCGTCAGCAGCATGATGGCGTCGAAGCCGTTCAGCGACACGTGCCCGGCGATGATGATCACCGTCGAGTACATCAGGCCGGAGCCGACCATCGCGAGCGTGTTCTGACCGATGCCGATCTTCCGGCCCCCGAGCAGGAAGTCGCCCGCGTCACGGATGCCGCGGCGGACGGGTAACACCAGCGCGAGCACCGCGACCACCAGCACGACACTGAGCACCGTGGCGAGCACGGGCGCCGCCCAGGTGTTGTTCACCGGCGTCGGCTGAGGAATCGCAAGAATGACGTTCATCGGGCATCTCCTTCCGCGTCGGCCCGGATCTGCTCGGCCAGCGGATCGAGCCGGGTCCGCGCGTACCGCAGATACACCACGGCGACCGCCACCACGAGCATCTGTGACAGCAGCACGAAGAGCAGGCCGACGTTCATCGGCCCGCCGAGGCTCTGCCGGAAGAACTGCGGCACGAACGCGGCGAGCACGACAACGGCCAGCCACCACCCGTAGAAGATGATGCTCGCCCAGGCGATGAACCTGTTCGAACTGCGCCGCAGAGTCTTGAACTCGGGGCTGTCGTACACCGCGAGATAGCGGTCATCGGCCATTGTCGAGTCGGTCGTGACCATGACACCTCCAGTCGAGGACGCCTCGAAATCGACGTCGTGCCGTCGCGATCAGTTCCTGGGCAGTCTCGGCCGCCGGTGCCACATCGGGCATCGCCTATTCACGGGATTCCCGGTAGGTGTCGTGCCGCCGAACCGCGTGGATGTGCGATGTCCACGGCCGGTCGCCGGGCCGATGGTGTCTGCATGACGTCGGCACTGGGGACCAACGCGTGGACGTACGACGACTTCACCAGCGGCGAGCTCGATCCCGGCCGCTGGCGGATCATGTCGATGCCGGGGGCCGACGGCCTCGTGCACCCGTACCGGGACCGCAACGCGCGTGTGCGCACCGGCAACGGGTGCCTGGAGCTGACCGTGCACCCGTTCACCCGGTTCCACGACAGCGATCCGCGGCAGAACAACGCCAAGCACATGTACCGGTCCGTGCAGCGCTTCGGCGCGCCGGAGCAGGGCAGCCTGACGTTCCGGGTCACGATGGGCGTGCGCACCTACGGCCAGATCCCCTACGACCTGCTCGACGCCTTCGGCACCGTGAACCTCTTCGACCTGGACAGCGGCATCGTGCTCAACGCCGCCGCGACCAACGACACCCTGTACGCGGTGGTCGAACGCCTGGTGCTGCCCGGCGTGACCCGCCCGGACGAGCACTACATCCACCGGGTGGTGCTGGACGTGGCGACGGAGCCCGGGCGGGTGCACGACTACGCCATCACCTACCGGGCGGCGTCGTCGGACGTGGAGTTCCAGGTGGACGGCCGCCCGGCCTACTGGACCCGAATCCCGGTCCCGGTGACCGGTTTCACGGCCGGCATGGCGCTGTTCTCGGCGCGGAACCCGGCGCGCTACACCCGCGCCCAGCGCGAACACGGGCAGGGCGCGACCGGCCGGTGGGGGCCGTGGCGGGTCACGACGGGCGTCACATGAGCAGTTCGCCGCCGTCGATGTTGAGGTTGACCCCGTTGACGGCGCGGTTGGTCAGCAGGAAGGCGATCGCCTCGGCGCAGTCCTGCATCGTCACCGGCCGCCTGGTGAGCGCGCGGGACGCGGCGGTGTCCCGCGCGGCCGGCTTGTCGCTCCAGAACGGCGTGTCCGCGACGATGCTCGGGTGCAGGGCGTTGACCCGCACCGGCGACAGCTCCGTGGCGAGGGTTCTGACCATCGCGGTGATACCGCCGTTGGCCGTCGTCACGGTCGTCGATCCCGGGTACGGGCGGTGGCTGGCGAGACCGCCCAGCAGCACGACCGCGCTCCCGTCGCCCATGCGCGGTGCCAGCGCGTGCACCACCGTCGTGTAGCCGGTGAGCTTCACCGCCAGCAGATGCGTCGCGGCGGCCGGACGGTACTCGCGGACCGTGTTGTAGTCCCGGTCCACCGCGGCGAGCACCAGGTGATCGACCCGGTGCAGGCCGGCCAGCGCGTCCACGACCTGCTCCGGCTCGGCCAGGTCCAGGGCGATCCCGCGGGTCAGGCCGCCGATCTCGTCGGCGACGCGCTTGGTCCGCTCCTCGGAACGGCCGGTGATGATCACGTCGTCTCCCCGGTCGGCGCAGGACCGGGCGAAGTGCCGCCCGATCCCCGACGTTCCGCCGATGACGACGACCTGCGTGCGATCGGACATTGGTGCTCCTTCGGCTATGGATGATGCGACGGACTCTTCAGCTCGGCCAGCACGTCGGCCGTGGACAGCGGCACCGCGCAGCGGGCCGCGGCGTAGCGCAGCGCCATGAGATGGTCGTCCAGCGACAGGTCGGCCAGTGCGTCCGCGACGAGGAACGGCTGGATGTCGCGGCTGAACGCGTCGCAGGCGGTGAGCAGGCAGCCCATCTGTGCGTAGACGCCACAGACGATGAGCTGGTCCAGTCCCGACCCCCGCAGCCGCTCCTGCAGGTCGCTGCGGTGGAACGCGCTGTAGCGCCACTTGGTCAGCACCGTGTCGCCCGGCTCGGGCGCGATCTCCTCGATGATGCCCCGGTCGGCCTCGTCGGTGCCCATGCCGGGGCCCCAGAAGTCGTGCACCAGCCCGCGGTCCTCACGGCTCATGCCACCCGGCTGCGCGGTGAACAGCACGGGCACCCCGGCCGCACGCGCCGCCACGACCAGCTGCACGACGTTGGCGACCAGCTCGGTCAGCGGGGACTGCCCGGCCGCGAACGGGCGCAGGAAGTACCGCTGCATGTCGTGCACCAGCAGGGCGGCCCGGTCCGGGTGGGGGCGCCACGGCACGACGGGGGCCGGCAGGTCGCCGGCGCCGGGCATACGGTACGGCGCGATGGGCGTCATCGCCATGGTCTACCTCCTGTTGTTGCGCTGGACAGCGGTCACACGTGCAGGGCGGCGCCGCCGTCCACGTACAGGTCGTGCATCGTGACGTGGCCCGCCTGGTCGGACACGAGGTACGCGACCGCCTCGGCGACGTCCCGCGGCTGCGCCAGTTTCCGCAGCGGGATCCCGACGCGGTACGCCTCCGGCGAGCCCTCGACGGCCCGCCGCGGGTCGATGCCCTCGCCCAGCATCGCGCGCAGCATCGGCGTGTCCGTGGAGCCGGGCGACACGACGTTGCACCGGATGCCGTAGTCGGCGAGCTCCAGCCCCAGGCACCGGGTGAAGTGGGCCGACGCGGCCTTCGAGGCGGCGTAGGCGGCCATCTCCCGGCGCGGTACGCCGCCCGCGTTGGACGCCACGGTCACGATCGAGCCCCGGCGGCGGAACATCATCCGCCGGGCCACCGAGCGGGACACGTGGAACACCCCGGCGGCGTTGACCGAGAAGGTGTCGCTCCACTGCCGGTCGGTCAGGTCGACCACCCGCCCGGTGTGCAGCACGCCGGCCGCGTTGACGAGGATGCCGATGGGGCCCATCTCGTCCTCGATGCGCCGCACGAGCGCGTCGACGGCCTCGCTGTCGCACACGTCGATGGTGTAGCCGCGGGTCGTCTCGCCCTCGGCCTCGAGCTTGGTCACGACCGTGGCGAGCGTCTCGGCGTTGCGGTCCACGGCCGCGACGTGCGCTCCGGCGCCGGCCAGGACGCCGGCCACGGCGGCGCCGATGCCCTGTCCCGCACCGGTGACCAGTGCGACCGTCGACTCTATTCCGGTCAGTTCCATCATCCACTCCCGCTGGTCGTGATGGCGTGCTCGACGTCGTACCCGTAGAGCCAGGCATGCCCGTCCAGACCCGACGAGGTCTGGGCGGCGGTGTCGCGGCGGCGTTGCTCGTCCCCGTCGGCCAGGTGGAAGGTCTGCGCGTTGTCCCTGGACTGCTGCTGGATCCGCCTGGTGCGCGGCAGGCGGATCCGTTCGTATCTGCGCAAGGCCGCGCTCAGGCCGCCGGCGCCCGCCTCCGCCAGGCACCGGGCGAGCACGACGGCGTCCTCGATCGCCTGGTTCGCGCCCTGCGCCTGGAACGGCAGCATCGGATGCGCGGCATCGCCGATGACGGCCACCCGCTGCGCGCTGAGCCGGTCGATGCCGTCCCGGTCGTGCAGCGCCCACCGGCTGACCGTCTCCGCCGCGGCGATCAGCCGGGCGACGTCGGGATGCCAGCCCGCGTACGCGGCGGCGAGCGCGGCGGTGTCACCGCGCGCCGACCACGACTCCTCCCGCCAGTCCGAGGCGGGCACGGTGGCGCCGAAGCTCACCTGCCGGCCCGCGGAGACCGGGTAGCAGACACAGTGCTGGTCCGGTCCGAACCACAGCTGCACCCGCGGCTCGGTGAGCAGGAACGGCACCCGCTCGGCCGGCACCAGTCCCCGGTAGATGCTCTGCCCGGAGTACCGCGGCTGATCGGCCGCGATCAGCTCGCGGACGGCCGAGTGGATGCCGTCGGCCCCGACCACCAGGTCCGCCGCGACCGTCGCACCGCCGGCCGTGTGCAGCCGCGCCTCGTCGGCGTTCTGCGTCACGGCCGTGCAGCGGACCCCGAGGTGGACCCGGTCGGCGGGCACGAGCGAGCGCAGGCCGCTGTGCAGGTGCGCGCGGTGCACGGTGTAGTAGGGCGCGCCGAAACGGCCCACGCAGAGGTCGCCCAGTGGCGTCCGCTGCAGCAGGCCGCCGTCGTCCCAGCGACGCATCTCGATCGCCTGCGGTGCGACCGCGACGGCGCGCAGGTGGGCACCGAGGTCCAGCTGGTGCAGCAGCCGGGTGGCGTTGGGTGCCAGCTGGACTCCCGCTCCCACCTCGGTCAGCCGCTCGGCCTGTTCGTAGACGTGGCAGTCGATGCCGGCCCGGTGGAGGGTGGCGGCGAAGGCGAGACCGGCGATGCCGGCCCCGACGACGGCGACCCGTATGTGCGCCATGTCGGTCCTGTCAGTAGTAGAGGAGCGCTTTGCCCCAGTCCTCGTCGGGCCCGAACAGGCTGCGCGGCTTGACCACGTCAGGCATGTTCGTCAGCGCCTCGTGCGGCACCAGCGTCCCCGGCGGCAGCCCGACGACCTCGACGTCGACGCCGAACGCGGCACGGACCAGCGCGGTCAGCTCCGCCTGGGCGGCGGCCGTGTGCTCCTCGTCCACCTCGATCTGGATGCGCAACGCAGCCGGCTCCGCCTTCGCGCGCCAGAACAGCACGCCGTAGGTCTCCGGGAGGGTGAAGACGATCTCCTCCAGCCGGTGCTGGTTGATCGTCGCGCCGCCCACCTGGTAGCCGAACGCCGACCTGCCGAACACCCGGACGGTGGGCAGGTTCCATCCGCATCCGCAGTCGTCGTAGGAGACCGACACGTTGTCCTCGAGGTTGTAGCGCAGCAGAGGCATCGCCTCACGGAACAGCGGCGTCACCACGAGCTGGCCGTCGCCCTCAGCGCTGACGGCGCCGGTCCGCGGGTCGTACACCTCGAACAGGGCCCGGTCGGCCCACAGGTGCATCCGGCCGTTCGGGCATTCCCCGGCGAGGCTGCCGGTCTCCGTGGAGCCGTACTCCTCGATCACCGGCACGCCCCAGATCCGGCTGATGCGGCGTCGGCGGTGCTCGGTCAGCGGCTCGCCGCCGACGAACAGCGCCCGCAGCGCGGGGAAGTCGGTGCCGGGCCGGTGCCCGGCCGCGGTGGCCGCGGCGGCCCAGATGAGGCACTCGGTCGCCACCGACCAGGTCAGCGTCACGCCCAGGTCGTGCATGACCCGGACCACGCGGGCGTACGGCATGGCCAGCGAGCGGTTGTCGCCGGGGACCACGGTCGCCCCGCACAGCCGGCCGGCCGCCTGCGCGAGATGGCCCGTCAGCAGCAGCGCGTACGGCGTGCGGACCAGGAAGACGTCCTCGGCGGACATCCCGATCCACTTGCGGGCGAAGCGCTCGGCCAGGTCGACCCAATCCTCGGCGGTGTAGTAGGACGGGGTCGGCCGGCCGGCGGTCCCGCTCGACTCGTGGTAAGTGTCCAGCCGTTCCTTCGGTACCGCGAGCATGCCGAACGGGTAGTTGTCCCGCAGGTCCTGCTTCGTGGTCAGCGGCAGGCCGGCGAGGTCCGCGGCGGTCGTGGGCAGGGCCGCCGGGTTCAGCCGTCCACTGTAGAACGGCGAGCGGGTCGCCCAGGTGACCGTCTGCGCCAGCTGCTTCTCCTGCAGTTGCAGCAGTTCCTCCGGCCCCTGCCACTGGCCGAGTTGCGGCAGGCTCGAACGTGGGTCCGTCATCGCATCTCCCCTCCGGGAATCGCTGGCTCGGCCGCTGTCCGGCGGGCCACGGGTGACAGCAGCCGATGTGCGTTGTCCCAGGCGATCTGCCGCCATTGCTCCGGCGGCAGCCGCAGCGCGCGGAACTTGGCCAGTTCCACCGACGGGTGCTGGAGCGGGTATTCGGAGCCGAACACGACCCGGCCGGCGCCGAGGCGGTTCACCGCCGCCTCGGCCACGCACGAGTAGCCGCCGGAGGTCTCCAGCAGGATGTTGGTCTCGTCGCGGATCAGCGTGAGGGCGTAGAGGTCGATGTTGCCGATGCCGCTGTGCCCGAGCACGAAGTCCACCCGCGGGAACCGGCGGGCCAGGCTGACGAGGTCGGCCACCTGCGCGCCCCGGCGGTCCAGGCAGACCACGTACACCGGATGCCCGGACCGCGCGGCCACGGCGACGAGCTCCACGACCCGGGGGTCGCTCAGGCCGACGCCGTGCACGGCGGGCGAGATCTCCAGGCCGCGGAACTGCGCGGCCCGGTCCCGGTACGCCGCGGCCGGCCGGTGCGGGTTGGCGAAGAAGAACGGCACCAGCCGCCCGCCGGAGCCCGCGCAGGTGTCGAGGACCGCGTCGTTGTCGGCGTCGGTCTCGACGTGCCCGCCCTCGATGAGCTGACGCGACAGCCGGTCCAGGTCGATGGTGCCACCGGCGCAGACCACGGCCCGCGCCAGACCACACTCGTCCATTGTGGACAGCAGCCGCTCCGCCGCACCGGGCCGGGGCGCCAGACGCACGTGGAAGTCCAGCACGGGCTGCGCGGTCATCGCCGCGCTCACTTCTCGATGCAGAACTCGTCGATCGGGTAGCCGACGTGCCGCTGCTCGACCGGCAGGCAGCCCAGCACCGTGGTCCCCGGGGTGAGCTCCGTGACGTTCAGCACCGTCCCGCCCGGCCCCAGCACCCGCACGTGCCAGTCGTCCTGGACGATGAGGTTGACCTTCACGCCCGAGGGTGCGACCGCGTCGATCGCCAGCAGCGGCCTGGTCTCGATCTTGACCCGGCCCACGGTGACGATCCGCGACCTGCCCGTGGAGTCCACGGCCAGCACCTGGCCGCCGGACACGAGCTCGCTGAGGTAGTTGGTGCGCCCGTTCGCCGACAACGTGTACGAGTGCAGCGCGCCGGCGTTGACCCGGAACGGCCGGGTCGGCATGTACGGCAACGGATGCGTCTCGCTGCAGCACAGGATCATGCCGGTCGAGTGCGAGCCGACCAGGATGCCCTCGTCGAGCCGGAAGTTGGAGCAGGTGTCGACGCAGGCCCGTTCGCCCATCCCCACCCGCCGGATCCCGGTGATCTCCAGCTCGACCAGCGACAGGTCCGCGGTCCTGCTGACCGCCGCCGCCTTCAGCTCGGTCGCCTGCCCGACGACCCGCGGGGCGAGCATCACGCCGTCGGAGCCGTGTTCCAGGACGCCGAAGACGATCGCGGCCTCCTCGACGTCGGCCACCTGGGTGATGATGCTGCCGTCCGCACCGGCCGCGGCGGCCAGCACGATCTCCAGCGGAATCTTGGTGGGGTCCCGGAAGTACAGCACCGCCCACTTGTCGAGGCGCGCCGCCCGGCATGCCTCTTCGAGGCTGTCGGCGTCGGTGATCTCGACGAACCGGCCGAACTCCACCCCGGGGTGCCGCTGCGCCAGCTCGGCGGGCTCCCCGTGCAGGGCCGGCTCGACGATGACCAGGTCGGCCGGCGCCAGCTTCTCCGGCAGCGGCCGGTGCTGCGGGAACAGGACCTTCTTCACCGTCGGGGGAAGCAGCTCCAGGTCTTCCGGATCGGCGGCCACGATGGCGTCCATCTTCTGGTGGACGGCCTCCTCGACGATTGCCTCCTTGGCCTCGGTGACGTCACGGATGTCCAGCCAACACAGCTTCACGGGGTTCTCCTCGGCGGGCGGTGGAAGTCTTACAGGGAAAGGGCGAGCCGCTCGTCGGCGCCGTCCCGGTCCGGGACGCGCCGTGGTTCGTGCACCAGCCGCGCGACGGTGGCCGCCATCCAGCCCGGCTGGTCGGCCTGGAAGACGTTGCGTCCCATGGCCACCCCGGCCGCGCCGCCGCGCAACGCGTCGGCCACGTAGGCCAGCACGGTGGCGGTGTCGGCCGAGCGCGGGCCGCCGGCCACGATGACCGGGATCGGGCAGGATCGGACCACCTCGGCCATCTGCTCGGGGGTGCCCGCGTAGTCGGTCTTGACGATGTCGGCGCCGAGGTCGGCGGCGAGGGTCGCGGCGTGCGCCACCAGCTCCGGCGCCCGCGAGTTGCTGATCCGCGGGCCGCGGGCGTACACCATGGCCAGCAGCGGGACGTTCCAGCGGTCGCACTCCCCCGCGACGGCCGCCATGTCGGCGACCTGGCGGGCTTCCTGGGGCGAGCCCAGGTTGACGTGCACGCTGACCGCGTCGGCACCCAGCCGCAGCGCCTCCTCCACGTCGGCGACCAGATACTTCGCGTCCGGGTCAGGGGCGAGTCTCGTGCTCACGCTCAGGTGCATGATCAGCGACATGTCGCCGAACCAGCCGTGCTCGACGTGGCGCAGGCTGCCCTTGTGCAGCACCACGGCGTCGACCCCGGTGCCGGTGAGCGAGCCGAGCAGGGAGTTGAGGTCGCCGCAGCGCAGCGGGCCGTCGGTGACGGAGTGATCCAGCGGCACGACGAGCAGGCGCCCGTCGCCGTGCCGGAACAGGCGTCGCAGGCGGAGGCCTCGAGCGAATGAAGCGTTGAGGACGGCCACGGTGTCCTGCCTCTCTCAAGCGGTAGCGGAACGGCCGGAGGTCACGGACGCGATGTCTGTCAGCTCGTGCCGGTCGAGGTGGAACTCACGGTGCAGCGTCTCGACGGCGTCGACCGTGCGTTCGCGTGGAACGATCACGGACAGCCGCATCTGGGAGGTGGAGATCCAGCTCGTCGGAATCCCGGCCGTGGCCAGCGCCGCCATGAGCCTTGCCGTGTACTCGGGACGGCTGAGCAGGCCCATGCCGACCACCGACACCTTGCCGACGTTCTCGTCGAAGTGCACACCCCCGCCGAATGCGGCGGTCAGCTCGTGCAGGGCACGCCGCACCATGTCCGCCTGACTGCGGCGGATGGTGAATCCCATCCGGAACTCGTTCTCGTACGGACCGGACCGGGCCACCAGGTCGACCACCGTGCCGTGGGCGGCCAGCACCTCGAACACGTCGGGGGCCAGGTCCCGCCGGCTGTCCCGGCAGTGCACCAGCACCCGGGCGACGTCCGAGTCGTGGGTCACCGCGACCACGGCCCGCCGGGTCTCCAGCGGCCAGCGGTCGGTCAGCTCCGCGACGACGGTGCCGGGCGCCTCCGACGATGCGTTACGGACGCGCACTTCGACCCCTTCCATGGCGGCCAGCTCGACGCAACGGGTGTGCAGCACCTTCGCGCCGGCGAAGGCCATCTCCGCCATGACGCCGGGCGCGACCCACGGCAGGCAGCGGGCGGCGGGCAGGATGCGTGGGTCGGCGCTGAAGACGCCGTCCACGTCGGTGTAGATCTCGCACGCCGACGCGTGCAGCGTCGCCGCCAGCGCGACGGCGGTCGTGTCGGAGCCGCCGCGCCCGAGCGTGGCGATGTCCCCGGCGCCGTCGACGCCCTGGAATCCCGTGACGACGACGACTTCGCCGCCGTCCAGCGCGGCCCGCACGCGTTCGGCCCCGATGCTGGAGATGAGCGCGTCGCCGTGCCGGTCCGTGGTCTGGATCCCGGCCTGGGGCCCGCTCAGCGAGACCGCCGGTGTCCCGAGCCGGTTGAGGGTCAGGGCCATCAGCGCCGCCGACTCGGTCTCGCCCACCGCCAGCAGCTGATCCAGCTCCCGCGACGGCGACGCGGCGCCGACGTCGGCCGCCAGCCGCAGCAGGTCGTCGGTCCGGCTGCCGCGCGCCGAGACGACCACGGCAACCTGCGATCCGCGCCGCCGTGCCGCCGCGATCCGGATGGCGGCGCGACGAACGAGGTCGAGTGTCTCCAGCGAGGTACCGCCGTATTTCTGGACCAGGACATCCACAGCCGTTCACCGCCTCTCGTTGCTCTGGTGCGCCGTGGCGTCGACGGTAATCGCGGCCGACCGCGCCGGACCACCACCTGAGCGAGTAGTGGCGCTTCAATCAGGTATCTGCGCCACACCGGCGTGGCCTTGCCGGATATACGGGATGGTGGCTTCACGTCATGCATGACGCCGTTCGCCCCAGCAGTGTCGAGACGGGTGACCTGATCTGACGCCAAGGGAGCGACATGGACCGGACGGATTCGAGCACGGCCAGCCCCCCGGACGTCCTGGCCGGCCTCGGCCGCGACGGGGATGCCTTCGCGCTGCTGTACCGGCCCGGCTCGGCCCGCGACGCGAAGGTGGAGGTGCTGACCGGCGAGGTCTGCCAAGTGGACCGCCTCGCCGCGCTGCCGCTGCCCGTCGGCGGCGGGGACGCGGGCGTGCGGCACGACCTGCTCGTGGCGGTGCCGTACCGGCAGATCGCCGAGCGCGGGTACAGCTGCCACGACGACCACGCGCCGCTGCTGGCCATGCAGGTGCGGCAGCGGGCCGAACTCAGCCGCGCCGAGGCCCTCGCCGCGCTGCCCGAGCGCACCGTGACCGTGTCCGACGCCGGCTTCGACGTCAGCGACGACGACTACGCCACGATCGTCAAGCGGGTGCTCTGCGACGAGATCGGGCAGGGGGCCGGATCGAACTTCGTCATCCGGCGCTCCTTCGTGGCACGCCTGGACGACTCCTCGGTCGGCGCGGAGCTCGCCATCTTCCGGCGGCTGCTGGCCGATGAGGTCGGCTCGTACTGGACCTTCCTGTTCCACACCGGCACGGCGACGTTCATCGGCGCGTCCCCGGAGCGGCACGTCAGCATGGCCGACGGCATCGTGTCGATGAACCCCATCAGCGGGACCTACCGGCACCCCTCGACCGGCCCGGACGTCGCCGGGCTCCTGCAGTTCCTGAACGATCCGAAAGAGGCCAACGAGCTGTACATGGTCGTCGACGAGGAACTGAAGATGATGGCCCGCATGTGCAGCGGCGGCGGCCAGGTGCACGGCCCGTTCCTCAAGGAGATGGCGCGCCTGACCCACTCCGAGTACGTCCTGACCGGCCGCAGCGACCTCGACGTCCGCGACGTGCTGCGGGAGACCTTGCTCGCACCGACCGTCACCGGAAGCCCGCTGGAGAACGCCTTCCGGGTCATCGTCCGCCACGAGACGACGGGCCGCGGGTACTACGGCGGCGTCCTCGCGCTCATCGGCCGCGACGTGGCGGGCAGCCGCACGCTCGACTCGGCCATCATGATCCGGACCGCCGAGGTCCGCGACGGCGGCATGCTCCGGCTGGGCGTCGGCGCCACCCTGGTCCGTGACTCGGATCCGGAGTCGGAGGTCGCCGAGACGCGGGCCAAGGCCGCCTCCGTGCTCACCGCGATCGGCCTCACCTCCGGCGACGCCGCACCCGCCCGCGTGCCGGCCGTGACCGCGGCGCGCCCGTCACTGGCCACCCACCCCCGGGTACGCCAGGCGCTGCAGACCCGCAACAGCACCCTGTCCCGCTTCTGGCTCGACCAGACCCGGCGGCGCACACCGGACCCGGTGCTGGACGGGCGGCGCGTGCTCGTCGTCGACAACGAGGACGCCTTCATGGCGATGCTCGGTCACCAGCTGCGCGCCCTCGGCGTGCGGACCACCATCACGCGGTTCGGTGATCCGCTGCGGCCGCACGACTACGACCTCGTCATCGTCGGTCCCGGCCCCGGTGACCCCACCGACGTGGCGGACCCGCGCATGAACGGGCTCCGCGCGTTCACCCGCCACCTGCTCGCCGGCACCGTGCCGTTCCTCGCCATCTGCCTGGGCCACCAGGTGCTCGCCCTCGAGCTCGGATTCGACGTGGCGCGGCGCCCCGTGCCCAACCAGGGCGTCCAGAAGCGGGTCGACCTCTTCGGCCGGCCCGAGCTCGTGGGCTTCTACAACACCTACACGGCCCGTTCCGAACGCGACCTGCTGGCCGGGATCGGGCAGGGCACGCCGATCGAGGTCAGCAGGGACCCCGAGACGGGCGAGGTGCACGCCATCCGTGGTGCGGGTTTCCGATCCGTGCAGTTCCATCTGGAGTCCGTCCTCACCCAGCACGGCCCGCAGATCCTCAACGACCTGCTCGCCTCGTTGCTCCAGGACGCCGACCCTACGACGAGAGGCGCGGTCGGGCCGTGCGCTCTACGCCTGAACACGTAGTCACTGCGCGACCGTCGGCTGACGACGCACCCGGGTCGCCGACGCGAGGATGCGTGGGATGGCGCCGACGAACGTCACTGACCTGAAGGGTCCCCCTGCCATGCGTAAAGTGTTCTCCGGACTGGCGGCGTTGCTGATGCTCGCCGTGGCGGTGCAGTTCTTCCTGGCCGCCAGCGACGCGTTCGACACCGCACCCACCGAAGAGGCGTTCAAGTCCCATCGTGCGCTGGGATACGGCCTGCTGTATCTCGCTGTGCTGTTGACGGTGCTCGCCGCTGTGATCCGGCTGCCGGGCCGGCTCATCGGCCTGTCCGGGCTGGTCGCGGGGCTCATGATCCTGCAGCCGGTGATCGCCAAGGTCGCCGAGGCGTTCGGAGACCCGGGACACGCGACCACCGCCGGGAAGCTCATGTTCGGCCTGCACGGGCTCAACGCGGTCGTCATCCTGGTCGTGCTCCGCAACGTCATGCGCCAGTCGCGGGAGCTGGCGACCGGCACGGGCGGCCCCGCCGGCGGCGCACCGGCGAGCGGGCCGGCGGAAAGCTCGGCGCACTCGGCCTCATGACGACCGTCCAGTGGATCATTCTGGACCATGTCGTGGCGCTGCTGGGTGCCGCCTGCTGGTTCGCCGCCGGTGCCACGGCGGCCCTGCAGCGGCCCCGGCTCGCCCTGGGCCTCTTCGGCGCAGCGGTCCTGGCGATGTTCGGCCGGGCGGCCACGGTCGTGATGCTGGCCGGTCGGGGCTGGTGGTTCGCGCAGGAGAAGGTCCTGCTGGGCCTGCCCCTGCTCGCGGCCGCCGGCCTGGCGGCCGTGTTCCTCGCAGGGCCGCGGCTGCTCGCCGCGGCCCGCGCACCCGGTGCGAGCCTGCCACCCGCCGGGCTCCTGGCGCTGTTCACCGCCGGCTTCGCGGCGCTGGCCGGCCCGGTGGTGACCTTCCTCGCGGGATACCCGCTGACCTGGGCGACCGCGCTGATCACCGTCTCCGTTGTGTGCGTCGGCGCGCTGCTGACCTGGCGCGTCGTCGCGCCACCGGCCGTGCGGCGCACCGGCGCCGCGGACGACATGCCGGCGCCGCCACGGCGCCGGGTGCTGTCCCGCCGCGGCTTCATGCTCGTGGCCGCGAGGGTCGTCGCGGCGGGAGCCGGGCTCACCGGCGCGGGCCTGCTGTTCAGGACGCCCGGACGCGTGGTCACCGGCGGCGGCCCCGGACCCGACCCCGCGGCGCGGACCCTCTCGGTGGCGGACCTGCGGGGTCCCGGCGACCCGGCCTCGGGCGGCAGCGTCGTCAGGCACACGCTCACCGCCAGGACCGCCACCGTCCGCCTGCCGTCCGGCGGTGACCTCGACGCGTGGACCTACGACGGCGCGCTCCCCGGTCCCCCGATCACCGCGGTGCAGGGCGACCTCATCGAGACGACGCTGCGCAACGCCGACATCGCCGGCGGCGTCACCGTGCACTGGCACGGCTACGACGTGCGGTGCGGCGACGACGGCGCGCCGGGCGCCACGCAGCACGCGGTGGCGCCGGGCGACACGTTCGTCTACCGGTTCCGGGCCGACCAGGTCGGCACGTACTGGTACCACACCCACCAGGGCTCACACATCGGCGTCCGGAAAGGGCTCTACGGCACGCTCGTCGTGACGCCGCGGCAGCCGCTGCCGCAGGGCCTGGACCTCACGCTGCCCGTGCACACCTTCGACAGCACCGTGCTGATCGGCACCGAGTCCGGACGCGTCGTGCACACCGCCGACCCGGGCGCGCCCGTGCGGCTGCGACTGGTCAACACCGACTCGACGCCGCACCGCTTCGCGGTGGCCGGCGCCGCGTTCCGGGTCGCGGCCGTGGACGGCCGGGACCTCAACCGGCCCGGCGAGGTGCGCGAGGTCGTGCTCCGCCTTCCCGCGGGCGGCCGGTACGACGTGGTCCTGACCATGCCGGACACGCCGGTGGCCGTGGTCCTCGACGACGACCGCAACCGCGGGATCCTGCTGCGCCCGGCCGGCTCCACCGCAGGGGATCCGGTGCCGCCGGTCACCGCCGACTGGGCGGAGCTGGATCTGCTGCACTACGGCGAGCCGGCCGCCCTGCCGTTCGACGCCGGCAAGGCCGACCGGCACTTCACGATGGTGCTGGACCGGGGGCTGGCCGTGGTCGACGGCAGCCCCGCCTACGCCTCGACCGTCAACGGCCACGGCCATCCGTCGATCCCGGACCAACTGGTCGCCGAGGGCGACGTCGTGCGCTACACCGTGGTCAACCGGGGGCTGGAGACCCACCCGTGGCATCTGCACGGCCACACCGTGCTGATCGTCTCCAGGAACGGGACGCCCTGCTCCGGCAGCCCCCTGTGGGTGGACACCTTCGACGTGCGGCCGGGCGAAATCTGGGACGTGGCGTTCCAGGCCAGTAACCCCGGCGTCTGGATGAACCACTGCCACAACCTGCCGCACCAGGACCAGGGCATGATGCTGCGGCTGGTCTACGACGGCGTCACCACACCGTTCGCGGACGGCAGCCATGCCCACTGACGGCGCTCAGAGGAACTTCAGGGCGCCCGGCCGCCACCGGTAGTGGGACTCGAGCTTGTAGTACTCCCCCTGGGCCAGCAGCGCCACGCCGTAGATGAACTGGCGGTCCTCGTTGCCGTAGGGCACGTTCTTCACGAACTGCTCGATCTCCGGTTCGATCTGGACGGGCAGCGTCGACAGGTCCGTGGTCGTCGCGGCGTAGCAGATCCGTTCGATCTTCGGCGAGTCCCAGCCCAGGGTGACGTACAGGCCGAACGCCTGCTCGCCGAGCTTGAGCATCCGCGCGCTCGGTTCGACGGTGCCGACCTCGCGCAGCGTCGCCAGGATGGTCTCCGGCTCGAAGGAGCCGGCCGGCAGCTCGTTGAAGTACACGTTGACCGTCCGGCTCGGATAGTCGATGGCGACGCCGGCGACCCGGTCGTTCAGGCCGTGGCGGGTGAAGAACTCCACGTTCTCGGCGAGGGCGGGCGGCATGCCGGGCACGTCGGCAAGCTTGGCCACCTCCTCCAGGTCGTCGGTCTTGAACGCCGCGTAGACCTTCTTGAACCCGCCGACGACCCCGAAGTCGATGCCGTAGCTGTCGATCGGGTAGCTGCTCTGGACGTTCTCCAGCAGCGTGTCGACCGGATCGCCCGTCGCGGCGATGAGGCCCTTCGACCGGGCCACGCCGTAGGGGTCACGCTCGTCCGGGTGCGTCCTGAAACGGCAGTCGAGCTCGCCCATGTGACGCAGCGCGGTCGCCACCCGGAAGGCCACCACGGCGGCCGGGTGCGCGAACGCGGCCGCGTACGCGTCGAGGACGGGCGAGACCGTGTCCGGCGAGAACGGCACGTTCAGCAGGCGGGCCGATTCCTCGATGGTGGAGTAGAGCTCTGCCACCGCGGGCGTTGCGGACATTGATCCTCCAAGGGGTGTGGTCGCGCGGTGCTACCGCGGCGTGTAGATGCGCTTGTGCTGCGACAGTCCCGCGAGCCGGTACGGCCCGGTGGTCTGCCGCGGCAGGGGATGCTCGCCGCCGTCGACCGGCGTGGGACGCTGGTGCAGTTCGCGGTACGTGTCGTAGTCGATGTCCAGCCGCCGGCTGATCGCCTCGCGGTGCATGTCGGTCCGCAGCTGCGAGCGGTATCCCGGCACGACCGTGCCGGCGAAGAACTCCGCGACGCTGCCGGACCCGTAGCTGAGGAAGCCGATGGCCTCACCGGTCAGGTCCTCCGCGTGGTCGAGCAGCGACGCCAGCGCGACGTAGATGGACGCGGTGTAGCTGTTGCCGATCACCTGGTTGTAGGTCGTGGTGTGCTCCACGGCGCGGCTGATCCCGGCGTCGTCGGCGTCGTGCCCGCAGTGCTGCAGCAGGTGCCGGTGCGCCTTGTACGCCATCTTGGTGAACGGCTGGTGGTAGCAGAACGCGCGGAACTCCTCCAGCGAGCGGCCGCCCCGCTCGGTGTAGTCCTTCCACACGACCTCCACCGCCTGCAGGTAGGCCGAGATGGACTCGTACCCGTCGACCAGTGCGGTGGTGCGGTAGTTCGGCCGCCAGAAGTCCATGATGTCGGCGGTGAACACGCCCGACGGCTCCTCGATGCGCACCAGCGCGGGATCGGCACCAACCAGCATGGCCACCGCCGCGGCGCCCTGGGTCGCCTCGCCGCGGCTGGCCAGGTCGTACCGGGAGACGTCGCTGGCGATCACCAGGATCTGCTGCGAGGGGTCACGGTGGACGAGGCCGATGGCGAACTGCAGGGCCGCGGTAGCGCTGTAACAGGCCTGCTTGAGCTCCACGACACGGGTGGTCGTGGGCAGGCCGAGCAGCGAGTGGACGTGGATGCCGGCGGCCTTGGCCTGGTCGACGGACGTCTCGGTGGCGAAGGCGATCGTGCGGATCCGCTCGGCGCCGTGCCGGGCGATGACGGGCGCGGCGGCGGCCGCCGCCATGGTCACGATGTCCTCGTCGGCCGCCGGGATGCTCATCGACCGCTGCCCGATGCCGGTGTGGTACTTGGCGACGTCGGCACCGTGCCGGGCCGCGAGGGTCTCGTGCGTCAGCACGTACTGTGCCGTGGCGACCGACAGGTCGTGAATGCCGATCGCGAGATCACCGGACATCGTCAGCCTCCGATCTTCGTGGTCTCGTGCCTGCGTTCCAGCCGCACGTGCGAGCGCATGAGCTCGCCCGGGATCGTCTGGGCGGCCAGGAGCGACAGTTCACCGCACAGCACCGTCGCGGCCGCGATGACCGCGAGCCGGCGGGCGTTCTCGCCGGGTTCGCGCGGGCTGCGGCAGCCGAGCCGCGTCAGGTTCTCCTCGACGAAGTCGAGGCCCTTGCCGTTGCCGACGGTGCCCACGATCAGGTTCGGCACGGTGCAGGCGAAGTAGAGGTCGCCGTCGCGGTCCTCGGCGACGGTCATGCCCTGCGAGCCTTCGACGATGTTGGCGGCGTCCTGGCCCGTGGCCAGGTAGAAGCCGAGCAGCATGTTCGCGTAGTGCGCGTTCGCCGAGCGGATCCCGCCGGCCAGCACGGTGCCGATCAGGTTCTTGCGCACGTTCAGGTCGGCGATCGCCCCGGCCGACGTGTGCAGCGTCCTGTGGACGATGTCGCGCGGGATGAGCAGCTCGGTGACGACGTTCTTCCCGCGCCCGAGGATGCCGTTGATCGCGGTGGCCTTCTTGTCGGTGCAGTAGTTGCCGGAGATCGAGCCGTACGAGATCCCGGGGATGGCCTTGAGGATGTGGGTCAGCAGCGCGTCGGCCGCGAGGGTCGTCATGTTGTGGCCGGAGGCGTCGCCGGTGGTGAACTCGAACCGGATGAACAGCAGGTTGGCCGTGATCTCGTGGTGGAACCCGATCAGCTCGACGAACTTGCCGCAGGTCCGGGTGATCCCGCGCAGTTCGTCGAGCCGCGCGTCCAGCTCCAGTGCGGCCAGGTGGGCGGTCTGCGCGTCCTGGGCCCTGACCAGCACGGAGCGGGTCATCCGCTCGTCGACGAGGGTGGCGACGATGCCCTGCTCGACCATCATGGAGATCCGCGCGCCGCGGCCGACGGACGGCCACAGCGGCGACTCGTACGTGGCGAGCGGAACCTCCGTCTCGATCGCCGCGATGTTGCCCGTGATTCGCAGGGGACCTACCCATTGCATCGGTACACTGGCGACCGCGGTCGCGTCGCTCATCGGGTGCCTCCAATCGTTTCGAAGCTGGCGCTGCGGGAGCTGGAGCGGGTCGCGAGCGAACCGGTCTGGATTCCCCGTTCGATGCAGAACGCGTGCAGGCTGCCACGGATCAGCACGTCGCAGCGGGTCAGGTCGTAGGGGGTCCGCGCGCCCAGTGCGGTCATCAGGGCCTCCAGCTGATCGAGCCAGCCGGTGATCAGCGCCACCAGCGCGGCGACGCCGCCGTCCAGCACCGTCTTCAGGAACAGGCCCGACACGCCGACGGCGGAGGCGCCGAGCGCCAGCCCGCGGACCGCGTCGAGCGGGTTGCGCACACCGCCGGAGGCGAGCACCGGGATGCCGGCGTCCTGCGCGTCCAGCAGGCAGGCGGGGGTGGACTGTCCCCAGCCGTCGAGGAAGGAGTAGTCCCCGCCGTCGCGCCGGTCGTTCTCGATGCGCGCGAAGTTCGTGCCGCCGCGGCCGGCCACGTCGGCCACGGACACGCCCAGCTCCCGCAGGCACAGCAGGGTCTCGCAGCTCAGCCCGAAGCCGACCTCCTTGACGATCACCGGCACGTCGACACCATCCACGATCTGCGCGATCCGCGGCGCCCACGCGGAGAACGACCGGTCGCCCTCCGGCATCACGGTCTCCTGGATGACGTTCAGGTGGATCTGCAAGGCGTCGGCCCGCAACAGGTCGACGGCCCGGCGTGCCTTGTCGACCGTGGCGGTCGCGTTGACGTTGGCCATGATGAACCCGTCCGGGTTCACCCGGCGCATCACGCTGAACGTGTCGGCCATGGACGGGTCGGCGAAGTACGCGCTCATCGATCCCGTCGCGATGGCCACGCCGGTCTCGCGCGCGGCGGTCGCCAGATCCCGGTTGATGACGCCGGTCTTGGCGCTCCCGCCGGTCATCGCGTTGATGTACAGCGGAGCGGGCCATGCGATGCCGGCGAACCGGGTGTCCAGCGAGACGTCGGAGCGGTCGATGCCGGCCAGTGCGTGATGGATGAAGCTCACGTCGTCGAACTCGTTGTGCCCGCCGAGGTGGCGTTGCTGTTCGGCGGCGATGCGGACGTGGTCGTCCTTGCGGTTGGAGATCATGCAGCGCTCCTGTTCGTGGGCTGGAGGTGCGTTGACAGGGGGAGCACTCCCGCGGCGGCCCACTCCCTGCGCAGCTGCGAGATCTCCCTCGTCGCGGTGGCGTCCAGCAACGCGATGCCGCAGTCCCCGCCGCCGGCTCCCGACGGCTTGGCCGCGCCGCCGGCGGCCTCGGCGGCGTCGCACAGTGCCGTGAGCCTGGTGGTGAAGATGCCCAGCCGCAGCTGGTCGTCCAGGTCGGCCAGCAGCCGGCGGGCGGTGCGGATCTGTTGCAGCAGCTGGCCGTCGTCTCCCCGCTCGAGCGCGCGGATCGCGGCGAGCACGCACGTGTCGCTGCGTGCCGCGAAGCGCTGCTGCGCGGTGCTGCCCCACCACCGCCCCGTGCCGAGCCGCCCGGTCAGCGTGGCGCTGCTGACCGGTTGCCCGGTCCAGCCGACCTCCAGCGCGAGCCCGCGGGGCGTCGGCAGCCGCCGCAGTCCGAAGCCCGGCCACGGCACGCGCATGGACTCCTCGATGCCGTGGCGCTGCGCCAGGTCGAGCACGGCGGTCCGGTCCGGCGCCCGGTACGCGATCCATCCGCCCCACACGCCGGCGGCGAGATCCCCGCCGGAGCCGCCGGGGTCGCGCCGCGCCGCGGCCAGCATCGCCAGCCGGTACCGCGCGTACTGCGAGAGGTCCAGGCCGCAGTACGCGGCCACGGCGGCGACCGTCGCGACCGTCACCGCGCCGCTGGAACCGAGGCCGAGCTTGGTGCCGTCACGGTGCAGGTGACTGGTGATCGAGACGCGGATCGGGGGCATGCGCCGCCCACGCTCGGCCAGCAGCTGGTCCACGACCTCGATCGCCGACGTCACCTGGCCGAGACTCTCCTGCGCCCGGTGCGCGTCGTCGGCACCGATCCCGGCGAGTTCGCCGTCGCGGCGCCGCAGTCGCGTCGCGGCCGGGTGGAGATCGGACTCGACGACGACGTCGGCGCCGGTCGTCGCGGACACGGTGACGGCGACGCCCCGGCCGACCGCCACCAGGATCGCCGGGTGGCCCGGCTCCAGCACCGCGTACTCGCCGGCGATGAACAGCTTGCCTGGCGCATGCCTGGTGACCGGTTCCCGTGCGGTCACTGCCCGGTCTCCGCCCGCAGGTGGCTTCCCGGCCCGCGCCGGGCGGTGAGCACCGAGCACCCGGGGGCGGCGGCGCGCACCGTCTCGGCCACCCGGGCGGCATCCGCCTGGTGGCAGAGCACCTTGACGTTCGGCCCGGCGTCCATGGTCGCGTAGGCGGACACGCCGTCCGCCCGCAACCGCAGGACGCCGTCGAGCACGGCGACGGTGGCCGGCGACAGGTACCGCACCGCCGGACGGGCGGCCAGCATCGTCGCGTGCATGCCGAGGGCGTTGCGTTCGGCGACCTCACCGACCGCGTCGAGGTCGCCGCGGCGCAGCGCGGCCCGGATCTCGAACAGGTCGTGACCGCTGGAGGTGGCCCACGACCGGTAGAGCGGTGAGGTCTCGACGGTGCGCCGCATGGCCGCCCGGCTGGACACGGCTTTGGGCCCGGCGTTGACCAGCGCGATCACCAGCGCGGGGTCGAAGCCCGGGACCGGCACCGGCTCGGCGTAGGAGGCGAGGTCGGCGGCCGTGCCGGCACCCCGGCCGGCGTGGCAGAGCACGAACCCCTCGAACACGGAGCGGGCGGCCGACACGGAGCCGCGCCGGGCCAGCCGCGACAGCGCCGTGGGCGCGAGGTCGAGCCCGCACGCGGCGGCGGCGGCCAGGGCGAGGGCGGCGAAGCCGCTCGCCGAGGATGCCAGGCCCGCCCCGGTGGGCACGGCGTTGCGGGTGTCGACGACGGCCGGCTCGCCGCGCCCGGCCATGCCCCGCACCAGGTCCAGGAAGTCCACGACGCGCTGCCGTGGCTCCCCCTCGGCGGGCGCGCCGTCGAGCCGGACGTCGTCGGCCGGCGCCGCGGGGCTGAGCCGCACGGTGGTGATCGTCGGGTAGACGTCGAGGGTCATCGACAGGCTGTCGGTGTACGGGATCATGAGCCGCTCGTCGCGTTTGCCCCAGTACTTGATCAGGGCGATGTTCGGGTGGGCGACGGCCGTGACGGCCGCCTCCACCTGCTGGTCAGTCGGCATGGCCCGCGAACCTTCCCACCGGCACGACCCAGGTCTGGACGGCGCCGGCCTGCTCCAGCCCTCGCACGACCGCCTCGGCCTGGCGCAGGTCGCCGGCCAGCGCCACCATGCAGCCGCCCAGCCCGCCACCGCTGATCTTGGCGCCGAATCCACCGGCCGCCAGGGCGGCCTCGACCAGCGCGTCGATGCGGTCCGTGCTGATCCCGACGTCGCGCAGCAGTCCGTGGTTCTCGGTCAGCCGGGCACCGAAGTCGCTCAGCCGGCCCTGTTCCAGGTCGTGCAGGGCCGCGTAGGTCAGGTTGGACACCCGGCGCACGAACGCCGCCTTGGCCTGCGCGTCGCGTTCGAACGTGCGCCGCAGCAGCTCGACCGCCTCCTTGGTGCTGCCGTCCACGCCGCTGTCGGCGACCACGAACAGCCCGCTGAAGCCGCCCGGCTCACCCGGGCCGTCGCCCGCCATGGCGATCGGCAGGGCGCGTGCCGTACCGGAGCGGAAGAAGAGCGGCGACGTCGCACCGGTCGCGAGCGCGTCGATGCCGCTCGCCCTGCCGTGCACCACGGTCTCCGAGGCCTGCACGAGCTCGAACACCGTCCCGGCGTCGAGCCGGCGGTCGAAGACGTCCGCGAGCGCGAGGACGGCCGCCCGGGCGCACGCGGCGCTGGAGCCGAGCCCGCGGGCCTGCGGGATCAGGCAGTCGATGAGCACGTCGACGCACATCGGCTCGACGACGTCGGTCCGCTTCCGGAACTCCGCCACGAGGTGCTGCATGCTGTCGCTCATCAGTGGGGTGACGGACGCCGTCTGCGGTCCGGTCGTCGCGAATGAGATCCGGTCACCGCCTTCGCCCGAGCACGGGCATCGTGTCGCGTTCGCGGTGACCGTCAGCTGCGGTACCGGGATGACCAACGCCGGGGTGCCGTACACGACGGCGTGCTCGCCCAGCAGGATGGCCTTGCCATGGGCGCCTCCGGCCCCGCGCCGGCCGTGCCCGGCGTAGGGACCGTCGGCGCACCCGCGGTGGTCGGTGAAGGCTCGTGACATCACTGGATCCGCTGCGTCGCCTTGATCGCCATCTCGGCGAGCTGCTGCTTTGCGGGACCGGCGGTGCTGCTCGCCTCCATGACCGACAGCGCCCGCTCCGCGCGCTGCGCGATCTGCGCCTCGATCTGCTCCACGGCACCGGTGTCGACGAGGATGGCGCGGACGCGGGCGAGGTCGTCGTCGGTGAGGTCGGTGCCGACCTTCGCCCGCAGGAACCGCGCGGAGTCCGGGTCCTCCAGGTCCGCCCGTTTCAGTGCCGTGGCGAGCAGCGCCGTTCGCTTGCCCTCGCGAAGGTCGTCACCGGACGGCTTGCCCGTCACCACCGGGTCGCCGAACACGCCCAGCATGTCGTCGCGGAGCTGGAACGCGACGCCGATGTCGGCGCCGAAGGCACGGTAGGCCGCGACGATGTCGGGACTCCCGCCGGCGATCGCGGCACCGAAGTGCAGCGGGCGCTCCACGGTGTACGACGCGGTCTTGTACCGGTTGACCAGCAGCGCCGCCTCGATGTCCTCGTCGTCGCTCGCCTGGTTGATCAGGTCCAGCAGCTGGCCATAGGTGACCTCGGAGCGCACGGCGGACCAGACCGGCATCACCCGGGCGTGTGCGTCCGCCGGCAGCCCGGCCCCCTGGATGAGCACGTCGGCCCAGATCAGGGCCAGGTCGCCGATGAGGATGGCGATGCTGGTACCGAAGGTGTGCGGGTCACCGGAGAAGCGCCGCGCCCGGTGCCGCTCGGCGTAGGTCACGTGCGCGGCGGGATGGCCGCGGCGGGTCAGGGAGGCGTCGATGATGTCGTCGTGGATGAGGCCCGCGGCGTGCAGCAACTCGAACCCCGCGCAGGCGCTGAGCACGGCGGTGGCGACCGGGTCCTCGGGGTCACCGCCGGCGCCGATCCAGCCCAGCCAGGCGAAGGTCGGCCGCAGCCGCTTGCCTCCGCGCAGGATGAAGCGCTCCAGTTCGTCGGTCATCGCCGCGCAGTCCGGGCCGAACACTTCGGCCTCAGCACGGCGTTCGGCGAAGAATGCCTTGATGGCGGTGTCGACCGCGGCCGTATCCACGGTCGCTCCGAGATAGCTGATGGTCATGCTCTCATCTCCTGTCGAGGCGACGATCACCCTGGCAGCCAGGTATCTCGAACCACCGGAATCAGCACTGTCGATGCCGGTTTCGGTTCCAGAGGTTTCCGGCCCGTTTGAACAGGGGAATCCCGGAAAGACGACGCTGATTTCTTCCGACGGGTCGGCATGGTCGACAATAATCGCGGGGTCTACCGCTGCCCACTACTTACATGAGTAGTGCGGGCTAGTACACGCATTCACGCCGTTTCGCCGGGGATCCCGTATAACTTACGTAGTCCCTGCACCGCGGCGGCCGAGCGACCTGCGACTCAGCCGGCGGTTCCCGCTGCCCCGGGCCCGAGGATTACTGGACGGTGACCATGATTCCCTTGATAGGACGTGAGCGCGTACTGTCCTGCCTGGACAGTCATTTGGACGCCACCTTGCGCGGCGCCAGCGGCTGCGTCATCGTCGACGGTCCATTCGGCGTGGGCAAGACGCACCTGTTGAAGGCCACGGCACTGGAAGGCGCCAAGCGCGGCCTGTGCGTGGTCGCCGGGCGCGCGAGCATCACGCACCAGCCGATAACTGTCAATCTTTTGATCAATTTTCTGCGCCACGTGATGCACGGCGAAGCCGATTTCGACGACCTTGCCCGGCCGGACAGGAATCCTTTCTGGCTGATCGATCGGGTCGGCGAACTGGTTGAGGCGGCGGCCCGCAGGCAGCCCCTCGTCGTCGCCCTGGACGACGTCCACCGCATCGACGACGTCAGCGCCCTGGCGCTGCGGGGGCTCGTGCAGTCGCTGGCGTCGTCACCGGTGCTGTGGCTGCTCGCCCGCCGGCCGGTCTCCACGCAGTCGCTGGCGCAGCACGCCGTCGACTGGCTGCACGATCACGCCGCGGTGCGGCTCCAGCTGCGTGCACTGGACGATGCGGCGGTGGCCGAGGTCTGCGGCGCGATCCTCGGCGCCAGGCCGGACGCGTCCGTGCTCGACTGGGCGGCCCGGTGCGGCGGCAATCCGCGCCTCATGGAGCACGTCTTCAACGCGCTCATCAAGGCCGGGCAGATGATCATCGCGAACGGCACGGCCCGGGTGGTGGTCGAGCACCTGCCCGAGGGCGTGCTCACCTGCGTCCGCGGCCTGCTGGACGAGATGTCGCCCGCGGTCGCGCGCCTGCTCGTCGAATGCAGCGGCATCGGCCGCACGTTCACGCTGCAGGAGGCCGCGGCCCTGCTCGGCGAGCCGGCCCTTGAGCTGTCCGCCGGCGTCGACGAGGCGGTGCAGGTGGGTCTGCTGCGCCGCAACAGCCCGCAGCTGACCTTCGTCCACCGGGTGATCTGGGAAGCCCTGGAGCATGCCGAGTTCCAGCGGCCGCAGACGACCGCGCCCTTCACGGGGCCTTCGGCCGTGCCGGACCTGCGCCCGTCCCCGGCCGCCGTGACGGACTCCCGTCCGGCACGGCCGGTTGCCGCCCCGGTCGCGGTGCTTCCCGCTCCCGCGCCGCCGCAACCATCCGGATGCAGCTGTGCCGATGTGGTGACGCGGGCCATCTCCAGCCTGGAAGGCATCTTCTACGAGGTACCACGGACGCTGGCGCGTGCCCTGCGGCTGCTCGCCGCGACCGGGCGGGTCGCCGAAGCCTGCGGCCTGGCGGACATCGCGCTGCGCTCCGGCATCGAGGCATCGCTGGAAGCGCACCTGGTCCTGGAGGTGGCTCAGGGACTGCGGGAAGCCGACCGGCACGGCATGGCGGCCGACCTGCTGCGCCGGACCCTGGCGCGGCAGGACGTCAGCGAGCTGCACCGCGCCAAGCTCAACAGGACGCTCGCCGACGTCGCGACGCGTGCGGGCACCACGCCCGCAGCGGCGGGCGCGCACCGGCCCGGGCAGCCGCCGGCCGCGTGCTGCACGACAGACGCACGTCCACTGTGGACGTGGCTGGTGCGGGCACTGGTCGCCTCCGACCAGTTCGAGGAGGCGGCCGCCGCCCTCGACGCCGTCAAGCAGCACACGGAGGAGCTCGGCGACGCTCTGCCCGCAGCGCTGTGGCTCGGCCACCGCGCCGAGCTCCTGACCGCCGCGGGCCGGCTCGATGAGGCACGCATCGAAGCGGAGACGGCGCTGCGGCTCACGGAACGCTCGACACCACAGGACTGCGTGCCCGCACGTCTCGTCCTGGCCCACATCAGCGTGCACCGCGGCGACCTGGCCAGCGCGAGCGACCAGCTGCGGATGACCGAACGGCTGATGACCGGCGACGCGGCGGCGGACCAGGCCCGCCTGGACTGGGCCCTCGCACAGTTCCACGCGGTCAGCGGGCGTCCGGCGATGATGGTGCAGACCCTCATCAACGTCGAGGGTCAGGTCAGACCCGACCCGTTGCTGTTCACCGAGGCCCCGACGGCGGCGGCGACGCTCGTGCGCCATGCGCGCCAGGCCGGACTCGGCGCGGAGGCCGAACGGGCCGCCGAGTTCGCCCGACGGATCGCCCGGTGCCACCCGCTCGCGCAGTCGCTGGTGGGTGGCGCCGAACACGCCGAGGGCCTCCTGCGCAACGACGTGGTCGCCCTGAACCGCGCCGCCGATCTCTACCGGCTCGCCGGGCGCCAGCTGGCGGCGGGCAGTGCGCTGGAGGACGCGGCGCAGGTGGAACCCGGCGGGCGGGACAAGACCCGCACGGTCCGGCTGCTGGAGTCTGCGATGGGCCTGTACCAGGAGTGCGGTGCGCAGGGCGACGTGGAGCGGGTGCAGCGCAAGCTGCGGCGGCTCGACGCGCAGAACGTGCGCCGGCTGGGTCCGGAGCGGCCCAAGTCGGGCTGGGAGAGCATCACCACGGCGGAACTGCGCGTCGTGCGGGCGATCGTCGACGGCATGACCAACCGGGAGGCGGCGAGCGTGCTGTTCCTGTCGCCGCACACCGTCGACACCCATCTGCGCCGGGTGTTCTCGAAGCTGGACATCAACAGCCGCGTCGAGCTGACCAAGCACTTCATCGCACATGAGACCTTCCCGCCGGCCATGGCCGGCGCACAGCAGCACCGGTTCGCCGGCTGAGCGGACCGCTCAGACGGCCTCACCGTCGACGTCCGCGCTCCACCCCTCGTCCCCCATCGAGTAGATCGCGGCGCCACGCGAATAGATCGCGGCGGCGTGCGCCAGTTCGACGCGGGTGTTGAAGCCCAGCTTCTTGTAGACCTTCCGGAGGTGGTAGTTCACCGTGTGCTCCGACAGGTACACCTGCTTGGCGATCTGCCGGTTGGTCAGTCCCGTGCTCACCAGATAGGCGATGCGCTGTTCCTTGTCGGACAGCGCCGACCAGCAGGCGGCACCCCGCGCGCCGCCTCCCGCCGACTCGTCCGAAGGCAGCGGCAGGGACCGCACCGGGGTGCCGGGGGCGTAGATCTTGGCGAGCTCCTCGGTCGCCAGCGCCACCGAGATCGGATCCGGGGACTGCACGATGATGAGCGCCAGCGCGGCCGGTGCGCTCTTGGCCAGCGCGTTGGCATGCAGGGCGGTGAGGCCGACCACGGGGACGCCGGGATTGTCCCGGGACAGACCGTCGACCGTGTCGAGGACAGCGACCTCGAGGTCGGTGTCGCCCGTGTCGCGCGCAAGACGCACGAGAAACGCGGCCGCGCTCGGGTCCTCGATGTAGAGGCTCCGGCGCGTCGGCAGGCGTTGATGCTTGTCGGTCAGCAGCCGGGCGGCCGCGTGCGGTCCGTCCTTCTTCGCTGTGACCAGGAGTTCGGTCCAGGCGTACTGGACGGAGTCGAACACCGTGTGGCTCGCCGCTTCACTGTGCGCCTGCCGCAGATACTCAACCGCGGCGGGCAGATCCCCCATGTACAGCGACGTCATGCTCAACACGCAGTGCGCGAGCGGGCGCAGCATCGGCACGCCGTCGCGTCCGGCCGCCGCGCTCGCCATCGCCGCTTCCCGGCGCGCGTCGAGTATCCGTCCCGACTGCAGGTACAGCCGCGACCGTGCCACCGCCGGCGCGGCCGCCCAGATCGGCGTGGGCAGCCGGCGCAGGCCCGACTCCGCCTCGATGATGAGCGATTCGGCCTTGTCGAACTCACGCAGATTCGCGAGCTTGCCGGCCAGCGCAAGCTGGAAATGCAGCCGCCAGGCCGGGTCGCAGTCCTCCCCGTAGTGCACCGCCACCCGGCCCAGGTCCAGGCTCTCGGTGAGGTCCCCCGCACGCCACAGGGTGGTGGACCGGGCGGTCAGCGCCATCAGGGCGGCGATGTCCCCCGGCTCGGTGCCGCGTTCCCGCAGCACCCGATCTGAGACCTGCTCGCCTTCCTGCCTGCCGAGCAGGAAGTAGCCGAGGATCAACGATGCTTCCGCGTCCAGCCGAGCCGCGCGCGACGTGCCCGGAGTGTTGAGGACGTGCTCCGCGACGCGTACGCCGGCCGCCGCGTCGCCGTTCATGATCAGGCTGTGGGCCGTCGAACAGGATCCGTCGGCGACCTCGGTGCCCGCGCCGTGCGGCGCGCGCGGCCGCCCGCTCTCCCAGACGCCGTGATCGTGCCCCTGGATGCGCCGCCGGGACAGCTTCGTCGCCTCCCGCCGCACCGCGTCGCGCGCGGGGGCGGGAATGGACTCGATGATCCCACGTAAGAGGAACTCGCTCGCGAACGCCAGCTCATGGCCGGCGACGACGACGAATCCGGAGGCGATTGCCTCGTCCAGCGGGGCGAGCAGGGTTGCCGAGGACCGGTCCAGCATTCTGGAGACGTCCTCGAGCATGAACGATCTGCCCAATGCCGCGGCGACCTTCAGGAACTGCTGGCAGCTCTTGCTCAGTTCGCTCAGCTGCAGTCTCACGGACTCCAGGACGCGACGTGGGATTCGGCGTCCGACCAGTCGGACCGTGCCATTGTCCTGCCGGACCAGCCCCTCCTCCGACAGGCCGAGCGCAAGTTCGGCGAGCATGTGCCGATTCCCGCCGGCACCCGCGGCGAAGTCGAGTAACTCGTGGTCCACGTCAGCGCCGAGGACCCCCCTCAGCACCTGTCCGTCAGCGTCCAGTGGCCCGGTCTCCATCCCTGCGTCGGCATGTCCTGCGGCCAGTAATGCGTCTGGCCCATCGCTTTCCTGCGACGATCTCGTGATCATAATCTTCCCCATAGATTATGTAGACAACGCGAATATGCCTGACGAAGGTGTTCAAGAACGGATGGATCCGTCACCGGCGGTCCACGCGTTGATCTGAGACACGCCGGCGTGGAATGGCACCTCGATGAGCCGTCGCCGTTGTCGCAAGAACTACCGTGACCCGTTGGCTCGTTCGTGCAGGACAGCCTCAGTCAAGGCCACGGTTGACGGGCGGTGGCGCTACCTCACAAGCGGACCCGAACACATGACCTCTCCCCGTTTTTTGATTGAACGTCGGGTCCAGCCTGGGGTTCTGCGGCCGGACCTGGGTCTTGCGGCAGCGCCGGCAAGGGCCGACTGCCACTCACGGTCTTGAATGCTACGTCAGCGTGTAGCACGCGCGATAGGGCGAGGCAATGCGAGTCCTGCGCATCGGCGCGTCTCGCAGGACCGCCTACGACAACGAGCGCGGTATGCGCAGGCTTTCTACGCAGAACAGCGTAGGTGCTGCCGTCCCCTGTCAGATGACGGACGCCGCCGTGCGCGCAACGATCGAGATCGTGAGACCACAGGAAGCTCTGCATATGAACGCGCCGGCGCCGCACTCTGCCCGACCCGCGAAGGCGGGGGTCTGATGGGAGTGGCGCGCGGGTCTGCCCGGCTGGTGAGCGGCCGGTGGACCAAGTGGATTGTCCTCGCGGTGTGGATCGCGGTGTTCGCGGTCGCCGGGCCACTGGCCGGGAAGCTGAACGGGGTCCAGAAGAACGACAACTCGGCCTGGCTTCCCGCCAGCGCCGAAGCCACCAAGGTGATCGACTTGGAGCGCACGTTCCGCCAGCAGGACGCCGCTCCCGCGATCGTGGTGTACGAGCGGAAGTCCGGCATCACCTCGGCCGACGCGGACAAGGCCGCGGCCGACGCGCGGCAGTTCGCGGCGCTGTCCAACCTCGCCGGCACGGTGCAGGATCCGGTCAAGTCCACACAGGACGGTGCGACCCCGCAGGCGATCCAGACGATCGTCCCGGTTGCCGTCGGCACCGGCGGTTGGGCCGCGATGGGCGCCACCGTCGACCAGATGCGGGCGATCGTGCAGGCCGGCAAGCCGGACGGGCTCACGGTGCACGTCACCGGTCTCGCCGGGCTCAACGCCGACCAGAACAAGGCCTTCAAGGGCACCACCGGAACGCTGCTGTACGCGACGCTGGCCGTGGTGATGGTGATTCTCCTGCTCACCTACCGCAGCCCCGTGCTATGGCTGCTGCCCATCGTCAGCGCCGGCGGTGCGCTGGTCGCCGCGCAGGCGGTCATCTACCTGTTCGCCAAGCACGCCGGGCTGACGGTCAACGCGCAGAGTGCCGCCATCCTGACGGTGCTGCTGTTCGGTGCCGGCACCGACTACGCGCTGCTGCTCATCGCCCGCTACCGCGAGGAGCTGCGCCGCCACGAGGACCACCACGAGGCGATGGCCGTCGCCCTGCTCCGCGCCGGGCCCGCCATCATCGCCAGCTGCGCCACCGTGGCCGCCGCCATGCTCTGCATGATGGTGGCGGAGATGGGGCCGACCAAGGGCATGGGGCCGGTCGACGCGATCGGCATCGTCGTGGGCCTGCTGGCCATGCTCACCCTGCTGCCCGCACTCCTGGTGATCTTCGGCCGGTGGATCTTCTGGCCGGCCCGGCCCGCGTTCGGCAGCACCGACCCCACCGGCCAGGGACTCTGGGCCTGGGTGGGACGGACCGTGGCCAAGCGCCCGCGGCCGATCTGGATCGTCACCACCCTCATCCTGGGTGCCCTGGCGTTCACGGCCACCGGGATGAAGGCCGACGGGTTGAGCGCCGCCGACTCGTTCATCAACAAGCCGGAGTCGGTGACCGGTGCCGAGGTGCTGGCCCGGCACTTCCCGGCGGGCGGCGGCTCGCCCGTGGTGGTGATCGGCAAGGCCGCGGCAGCCGACCAGATCCGTTCGGCGGTCGCCGCCACCGAAGGCATCGCCGAGACCGGCCAGCCCCGGGTGAAGGACGGTCTGGCCTACGTCACCGCCACCCTGCGCGACGCGCCGGACAGCCCCGCCGCCGACGCCACCGTCGTGCGGGTGCGCTCGTCCGTGCACGCGATCCCGGACGCCGACGCGAAGGTCGGCGGACAGACCGCGGTCGCGCACGACATCCGGGAGGCCACCGCCCGGGACAACATGCGCATCATCCCGCTGGTCATGCTCGTGGTGCTCATCATCCTGGGCCTGCTGCTGCGGGCGATCGTCGCGCCGCTGCTGCTGGTGGCGACCGTGGTGCTCTCGTTCGGCACCGCGCTCGGGGCCAGCTCGATGATCTTCCAGCACGTATTCGGATGGCCCGCCGAGGACACCGGGTTCCCGCTGTTCGTGTTCGTGTTCCTGGTCGCACTCGGCATCGACTACAACATCTTCCTGATGACCCGCGTGCGCGAGGAGTCGCTGACGCTGGGCACCAGGCGGGGCACGCTCGCCGGCCTGACCGTCACCGGTGGCGTCATCACCTCCGCCGGGCTGGTCCTCGCCGGCACCTTCGCGTCCCTGGGCGCGCTGCCGGTGGTGTCCTTCGTCGAGATCGGCCTCGCCATCGCGCTCGGCGTCATCCTCGACACCATCGTCGTGCGGTCCATCCTGGTCACCGCACTCAACCTCGACTTCGGCCGGCACATCTGGTGGCCCAGCAAGCTGTCGAAGAAGCTCGACGTCGAGGAGCTCGAGCCGGGGAAGGAGCAGGAGCCGGCGCTGCAGACCTGACCGGCCCGCTCAGCGGTCGTCGCGATGTTCAACTGTCCGCACTGCGCAGTTGAACATCGCGGCACGCTGATGTCCGGGCGCCTTTGTTTGCGACTACTCAACCGAGTAGTCGCATGCATCAAACGAACTCGGTTAATATCTTTTTGCGACGGCCGTGCCATTTTTCTTCAATGGCAAATTCACGGCGGACCGATCGAAAGGAGAAATCCGGGTGACGATTTCAAGGCAACCGTTGAGACGGCGGTGGGCGGCGGTTGCTTTCGCGTCAGCGATGGCGCTGGCGGCATCATTGACCAGTGCGGCGGCGGCCGCGCCGCAGCAGCTGGCAGCCTTCGACCTCGACAACGGCAACGCCCCGATGCAGGTCATCTACCCGATCCTGGGGCCGGTGACGGCGGCGGAGAGCTTCGGCCGTCCCATGTCGTGGGCCTCGGATCAGCACATGCTCATCGAAATTCCGTGGTTCGACGCCATCGCACCGTACAACGCCACGGCGAAAGGCATTTTCTCCGACCTCGGCCGCCGGCCACCGGAGGAACGCACCACGCGTAACAGGAACATCGCCGTCATCTATTCGACCTTCACCTCGCTCAATGCGGTGTTTCCGCAGTACCGGTCCAAGTGGCTGGACATGATGAACGTGGCCGGCCTCGATCCGAACGTCACCGCCGAGGATCCGGCCACTGCCAGTGGCATCGGCATCCTGGCGGCCAAGAACGCGCTGGCGGCCAGGCGGCATGACGGCACCAACCGGTACGGCGACGAGGGTGGCCGTCGCTACAACCTGAAGCCCTACTCCGACTTCACGGGCTACCAGCCGGTCAACACGGCCGACGAACTGCGCAACCCGTCGCGCTGGCAGCCGGAGGTGACGTCGAACGGCAAGGTCTACACGGTGCAGCAGTTCGACACGCCGCAGTACGGCTGGGTGAAGCCGTTCACGTTCCGCAACCCCGACCAGTTCCGCGTCTCCGCGCCGGCCATCAACCACCACTTCAACCGCGCGGCGTACAAGGATCAGACGGACCAGGTGCTGGCGGCCTCGGCGAACCTGACCGAGACCCAGAAGGCGATGACCGAGGTCTTCAACGACAACGGCCGGCTCTTCGCACCGATCGCCGCCACCATCGTCCTCGGCGGCCGCCTCGACACCCAGGCGTCGGTGCAGTACATCGTCACGTCCGTCATCTCCGGTGTCGATGTCACCATCGCCACCTGGTACTACAAGCGCAAGTTCGACGCGGTCCGGCCGTCGACCGCGGTCCGCTACCTGTACGGCAACAAGCGGCTGACGGCGTGGGGCGGGCCCGGCAAGGGCACCGTCAACGACATCAGCGGCAGCGACTGGCGCAGCTACCTGAGCCCGGTGGCCTCCGCCTCCCCCGGTTACCCGTCCGACGTTGCCGCGAACTGCCTGGCCTACGTCCAGCAGGCACGGCGTTTCACCGGCACCGACGTGATGTCCGTCAACATCCCCGTGCTCAAGGGTTCCTCGCTCGTCGAGCCGGGCATCACCCCGGCCGCCGACACGGTCCTGCACTGGGGCACCCTGACCGACTACGCTTCCGACTGCGGCAAGAGCAGGGTCTGGGGCGGCGAGGAGTTCCCCGCGGCGGTCGCGGTGGCGACGCAGTACGCGTCGCAGATCGGCGACCTGGCCTACGACTTCGTTCAGCGCAAGCTGAACGGCGGCTGATCTTTTCTCTCCCCCGGCAAGCTGCCAAGGGCGCCTCTGGGCTCCCTTGGCAGCTTGTTTTTCCGTGCAGCGTCAGGTCGTCGGCTGTGCCACGGTCTGCGCCGCCCGCTGCGCCGGGACCGCGCCGGCCCGGTTGCGGATACGGGTGCGGAGGTAGACGACCGCGGAGAGGTAGACGAAGTCGAGGATGCCGTTGCCGAAGTACAGGTACATGAACAACGCGGAGTGCGGGTTGGTGCGGCCGTACTGCCAGTAGCCGACCGAGGCGCAGATGGTGCCGACGAACTTCAGCGCCGCGATCGCCACGGACTGCCCGCGCAGGTCGCCACGGCTGATCAGCATCGCCACGAACAGCCCGGACATCATGAGGTTGTCGGCGAACCCGGCGTAGTTGCCGAGGCCGTTCTCGAACTCGCGGCACAGCAGGTCCACGGCAAGGTAGGACAGCACGAGCGTGCCGGCGAAACCGCCGTAGAACACCGGTTTCGACAGCTTCGGAAACTCCCGCCGGCCGAACCGCAGGAATGTGTACGCGATCACCACGTCGAACGCGAGCCACAGGAAGTTGCCGATGCGCTGGGCGTCCGCCTCCACCGGGCGCACCACCGAGAAGATGAACTCCCACGACAGATTTGCGCAGAGCGCCACGATCGGCATGCCGTACGTCCGATCGGCGAAGCCTTGTCGGATGATCAGCACGTATGCCACGGCCCAGCAGAGGCCGGTTGCGAGGAAAACGGGATGCATGCGTCAATGCTCCCGGCGGCGCATCACGTCGCGCATGACGTGAAGGCATCACCGCTGTACCACCCCCGGCGCCGGGCCGCATGGCGTGAACGCGTGACCCGGCAACGCCTTATTCCGCCGGGGTCTCCCGATAGGATGATCGGCGACGCCCACGGCCGTGTCAGCAGATCACGCACTGTCCACTCAGGACCGTCCGGGACCCCCGAAGGTGGCGCACGGTGAAGCCAGAAATCTCCGCTGTCCTCGTCTTCTCCGGATCCGTCCTCGCCTGGAGTGTCGCCTACCTCCTGATCATCTACCGGGGTTTCAAGGACCGCACCTACGGCATGCCGATGCCGTCGCTGGCCGCCAACCTGTCGTGGGAGGCGATCTGGGCGTTCGTCATCAAGCCGTTCAGCGATCCCGGCCACATCCTGGTCATCCCGTGGTTCGTCATCGACCTGGTCATCGCCGCGCAGTGCCTCATGTACGGCGCCAACGACGCCACCGATCCGTTCATCCGCAAGCATCACCGCAAGCTCTTCGCGGCGGGCATCGTCATCGCGGCACCCGTCACGTACCTGGCCTTCAAGGAGTTCGACGACTGGTACGCCGAGTACACCGCGGCCGGCGGGGCCCTGCTGATGTCGATCCTGTTCATCGGCCTGCTGATCAGGCGCCCCGGTGTCGGCGGCCAGTCGATGTACATCGCCGTGGCGAAGTGCCTGGGGACGTTTCTGGCCTGGATCGCGACGTCGCTGACGGTGACCGCCACCGCCGAGCAGCTGTGGCCGTCGAGTCCCTGGACGTTCGTGACCGACACGTTCGGCCACACCGAATACCCGCTGACACCGCTGGTCAACTTCCTCTACGCGGCAACGTTCGTCACCGATATCCTGTACATCGCGCTGCTGCGCGCAAGGCTCCAGGAGTGCGGCTTCTCACCATGGCGGAGAATATGACGAAGGTGGCTGTGGCCGGGGGCACCGGCTTCGCCGGTCGACGGGTCACCGAGCTGATCCGCGAGGCCGGCGGCACCCCCGTGGTGCTCGCCCGCTCGACGGGGTTCGACCTGACCGGCGGCGACGGGCTGGACGAGGCGCTGCGCGGGGTGTCCACCATCATCGACGTGAGCAACACGGTGACGTTCACGGCGAAGAAGTCGATCGCCTTCTTCGAGACGGTCACGCGCAACCTGCTCACCGCGGCGGCACGCGCGGGTGTCGCGCACTTCGTGGCACTGTCCATTGTGGGCATCGACCGGGTGCCGCTCGGCTACTACGCGGGCAAGCTGCGGCAGGAGGAGCTCGTCCTGTCCGGGCCCGTCCCGTGCAGTGTCCTGCGCGCCACCCAGTTCTACGAGTTCGCGGACCGGACGCTGCTGCAGCAGCCGGGGCCTTTCACGCTCGTGCCGAAGATGCTCTGCCAGCCGATCGCGGCCCGTGAGGTCGCCGGTGCGCTCGTCGAGCTGGCGTCGGGCGCCCCGGCCGGGCGGGTGCCCGACATCGCCGGGCCGGACCAGCACACCATGCCGGACATGGTGCGCCGGCTGGCGCGCGCCCGCGGTGCCCGTCGCCTCGTGATCCCGTTCCGTGTCCCCGGAGCGGCCGGGAAGGCGGCGCTCAGCGGAGGGCTTGTTCCCGACCAGGCCGGCCCCCGGGGCGTGCTGTCGTTCGAGGACTGGCTGCAGACCGACGCTCGAGCTTCCTGATCCCGCGCAGCGCCCGCACGAAGGCGACGTTCGACAGCACGCCGGCGCGCAGGTCCGGCTGCAGCAGGCCCATGTTCAGCAGCACCGGGTAGGTCATCCCCTGATCCCGCCACTCGGCCAGCTGGTCGAGGATCTGGGCCGGCGTGCCGGCCAGCATGACCTCGCGCAGCAGCGACGACGGAGCCCGGTGCGCGTACTCCAGCGCGGTCGCGGCGTCCATGGTGTGCGGCATCAGATCGTTCACGCCGGAGAACCCGGCGCCCAGCGGGTGCTGCGTCCCGTGGCGGCGCCAGTGCTCCGAGGACGCGCACAGCGCGTAGGACCGCACCACGGGCGCGGCGAGGATCTCCTCCACCGCGTCCGTGGACGCCGCCGTGACCACGAAGAAGTACTTGGCCGCGGTGACCGACATCGGGTCCCGCCCCGCGTCGGCGGCGGCGTCCCGGATGCCGGCCAGGTGCTCGCCGTACTGCTGAGGATCCATCGTCACCCCGGGCAGCCATGCGTCGGCGAGGCGCCCGGTGATGCGCCGCATCCGCGGGCCGTGCGCGCCGATCCAGATCTCCGGCCGGGTGCCGCGGTAGGGCGGGACCGCCATCATCGCGTCGCGCAACGGGAAGTAGGGCGAGTCGCGCGTCACCGGCCGTCCGGCCGAGTCCCACAGGGCGCGGATGGTCGCGATCGCCTCCTCGAACCTCGCCACCCGGCGGTCGGTGGCGATGCCGAAGGGCGACAGGTTCATGCCTTCGCCCGCGCCGACGCCGAGGATCGCCCGGCCCCTGCTCAACTGGTGGAGGGTGGCGGCGGCCTGGGCGATGACCGCCGGGTGGCGCCGCTCGGTGTCGGTGCAGGCGGTGCCGAGGCGCACGCGCCGCAGCCGGCCGCGCGCCGCGAGGTGCCCCAGCACGGTCCACGGCTCGTAGCACGCGTCGAGGTCGGGGACGAGCCGTTTGATCGCGACCTGGTCGGCGGTGTAGATGGACCGCGGTATGACGCCGATGAGGTGGTCGGGCAGGAAGACGGCGTCCGCCCCCGTCGTCGCCGCGAGCGCGCGGGTACTGGTCAGCACCAGGTCGGGGGCGACCTGGCTGTGGATGCACGGGTCCGCGACTCCGAATCGCACTGTGAGCTCCCTGCGTCGAACCGCTGCGGTCAGGTCAGGAGGATCGCGGCGGCGAAGCCGAGGCCGCCCAGGTCGTAGCACCGCATGCCGATGCCCATGGCCCGGCGTGCGTCGCCGTGCAGGACGCCCCAGCGCAGCTGGACCACCTGGGCCACCAGCAGGGGGACGACGAACAGCACGCCGACCGGCCGGAGCAGGCCCAGCGCGAACGGCAGCAGGTTCAGCGTGAGGCTCGCGAGCCACAGCACGACGAGGATCGCCCGGTACACCCGCGGGCCGGCGAGCACGGCGAAGGTGCGGCGGCCGCATGCCTCGTCGCCGTCCCGGTCGGCGGCGTTGCCGTAGGAGACGACGAGCAATGTCCACACGCACACCACGGCGGCCATGATGACGGCGGCGGCCGTGACCCGGTGCGCGATCCACCAGTACGGCAGGATGATGGTCGCGGCGTTGACGGCGACGATGACGAACTCCAGGCCGCCCGGGCGGTAGCTGAGCTTCAGTCCCCACGAGTACTGCGTCGCGCACGCCAGGACCGCCAGGTAGCCCAGGGGCGACGCCTTCGGCGCCTGCACCACCAGCAGCGACCCGACGGCCGCCGCAGTGGCGGTCAGGGCCGCCGCGACCGCGAACGTGACGCCGTCGCGCTCGCTGAGCAGGCCGGTCAGCAGCGGCTTGGGCAGCAGCTTGCGGGGCCGCGCGGACAGCTCGTTCTTCCGGTAGTTCTCCGCGTCGCTGCCGTCACGGAAGCCCATGACGTCGTCGATCGCGCACGCGGCGGCCTGCACGGCGAACATCGCCACGAGGAACAGGACCAGCGAGGTCACCGCTCCCACCGGCCAGAAGTGCTGCATGCGCAGCAACAGCACCGCCAGCAGCCACTCGTAGGCATGGTAGTAGACCCGTAGCTTCGCCAGCTGCGCCAGCCCCGCGACCTTCTGCGGCCAATCGATGCGCCGGTCGGCGTACGTGATCACGGCTGGCACACGGTGAACGGCACGCCGTCGTCGAACGACGCGGCGACCCGCTCGGCGAGCAGCGCGCGCTGCACCTTGCCGGTTGCCGTCCTGGGGATGTCACCGTCGTCGACGACGATCGGTTCGCGCGAGCCGAAGGGGAGGTCCCGCGTGGCCGCTCGCCACCGCGCGAGGTCCAGCGGACCGTTGCGGGTCGCCACCACCGGGACGAGCTGATGGTCCCGCTCGAGCACGACGGCCTCCAGCAGTGACGGGATCCTGTCCAGGAGGATGTCCTCCAGGGCGATCGCGCTCGGGGCCGACTCCAACCGCTCGACCTGACGGTCCAGCAGGACGACCCGGGCGAGGCGGTCCTTCCTGCCCCAGTCTCCGGTGTCCCACCAGCCGTCGGTCGTCATGTTGGCCGTCACCGCCTCGGGGCGGTTGGGGTAGGTGGTGAAGCAACCCTTGGACCGCACCTGGATCCGGCCCGAGGTGCCGGGCCGGACGCTTCTGCCGTCGGTGTCGACGATGCGGATCTGCGAGTGGCCGGGCACTCCCCATCCGACGAGATGCCCGCTCATGCGGTGCGCGATGCCGCGCCCCCAGTTGCGCCCGGCGAATCCCTTGACGTGCAGGATGCCGGCGATGGCGCACATCTCCGACTGCCCGTAGATCTCCCAGAACAGTGCGAAGGGGTGGCGGCTGCCGGCCAGCAACGTCTTGACGGTGCCCGGGTGGATCACGTCGAAGGTGGTGAGGAAGCACTTCACCGACGCCAGCGCTCCGGCCGGGGCGAGCCGCTCCCACTTCATGAACGTGTTGGGATGCGCCTCGAGATACGTCGGCCGCCACCGCCGCAGGATCCGGCCCACCGCGATCGGGTCCTCGTCCGCGAGGACGATCGCGGGGACTCTGCGGCGCAGCGCGGCGAGCAGGCCGACCACGAAGCGGAAGTGGACCGGGGAGAAGCTGATCGCCGCGTGCCCCCGCAGCCGCTGGATCATGGCCGGGATCTCCTGCGTGCGGCTGTTGTGGTCGGTGGCGCCCCTGGAGTACATGACGAGCTTGTTCACGCCGGTCGTGCCGGAGGTGTGGGTGATGACGTAGGGCGCGGTCTCGGGCAGCGCGAGCGAGGAGCGGCGTGGTTGCAGGCCGGAGGATGCCGCCACGAGCGAGGCCCAGTCGTCGGTCCGCGTCCGCACCTCCAGTGCGGAGCACGCCTCCAGCCTCGCGGCCGTGGTGATGACCCGGTCGACGGGCGGGACCGGCTTCAACATCTGGACCACCATGTCGATGCCGAGCGCCGGGCTGAGCTGGACGGGCACGGCGCCGATCGCGGAGAGCCCGGCGGCGGCGATGATGATGTCCAGGGGCGTGTCGAGCCACACGACACACCGGTCGCCGGGTCGGGTGCCCTGCGACTCGAACAGGGCAGCGGCCTTGCCGGCGGCGATCGCGATCTCCCGCAGGGAGACCTGCCCGTCGCGGGACTTCACCGCGTCCGACTCGTGGTCGAAGATCCAGCGGGCGCCGGTCGCGGACGCCGCCCACAGCTGATCAAAGATCAAAGTGTGGCTTCTCATCGTCGTTCCTCTCGGGAGACGGCATGCGGCGCTGCCAGTCATGGTTGCCCGTCGCCCACGATCGGTCCACTACCCGATCGAGTAGCGGGGTACTACCCGCGGGGAGATTGCCGCCGATGAGATCGACTGGGGATGATGCCCAGGCAGACGCATCGACTTCGACCAGTGGGTGGCGCCAGTTGTACGAACTCCTCGCTTCCCTCGAGATCATGCGCAGACGCGGTCTCATCCGCCCGCGACGGCTCGGCGCGAACCTGCGCACCCTGCGTATCGCCCGCAGGGCCGGGCCGTTCGCCGCGATGATCACCGAGACCGCGCACGAGGATCCCGGTACCGTCGCCATCGTCGGTGAGCACGGCACACTCACCTACGGCGAGCTCGAGGGACGGGCCAACGCCCTGGCCCACGGCCTGACCGGTTCGGGCGTCACGGCCGGCGACGTCGCCGGGTTCCTGTGCCGTGACGACTGCGGGCTGGTGGTCGCGCTCATCGCTGCGGGCAAGCTCGGCGTGCGGGCCGTCTTCCTGCACACCGGTCAGGGCAGGCCGCAGCTGCGCGAGGCGATCCGGCGCGAGAACGTCACCGTGCTGTTCCTCGACGACGAGTTCCTCCCGCTGACCGTCGGACTGCCTGACGCGGTACGCCGCATCCTGACCGTCGCCGACGGTGGTGGTGGTGGTGGTGTGCCCTCGCTCGATGACCTGATCGCGGGAAGGCCGGCGGACGCGCCACCGCTTCCCGCACGACCGGGCGGGATGGTCCTGTTCACCAGCGGCACCACCGGAAGCCCGCGCGGTGCCCCGCGTGGCAGGATGTCGCCGACGCAGTCCGCACAGCTGCTGCACCGCATTCCGCTGTCCCGCAGCGGCGTGCTGGTGCTGGGCACGCCGCTGTTCCACGGCACCGGACTGGGGCAGGTCGTGGTCGCGATGACCCTGGGCAAGACGGTTGTGCTCCGCCGGCGGGCCGACGCCGAGGTCATGCTCGCCGACCTCGCCGCGCACCGCGCGGACACGCTCGTCGTCGTCCCGACGATGCTGCAGCGGCTGCTGGACCTGGGTCCGGAGGCCCTGGCGAGGCACGACACGTCCGCGCTGCGCGTCATCGTCTGCGGCGGGGCCGCGCTCGCGCCGGACCTGTGCCGGCGGGCCGCCGAGGCGTTCGGCGACGTGCTGTACAACGTCTACGGTTCGACCGAGACGGGC
This sequence comes from Dactylosporangium sp. NBC_01737, assembly GCF_035963215.1. NCBI lineage: Bacteria > Bacillati > Actinomycetota > Actinomycetes > Micromonosporales > Micromonosporaceae > Dactylosporangium > Dactylosporangium sp. NBC_01737. The sequence continues at coordinate 8,199,052 of NZ_CP109153.1, read as the reverse complement.
AACACCGCGGTCGCCACCCCCGCCGAACTGCGCCGGGCCCCGGGAACCGTCGGCAGGCCGCCCGTCGGCTGCCGGCTCGCCCTCTACGACGACGGCCGCAGGCCGGTCACCGGGCCGGGGCACCGCGGCACCATCTTCGCCCGCAACGGACTCAGCTTCGCCGGTTACACCGACGGCGGCAACAAGGAGATCGTCGACGGGCTCGTCTGTACCGGCGACATCGGCCATTTCGACGGCGAGGGTCTGCTCTTCATCGACGGCCGCGACGACGAGATGATCGTCTCCGGCGGCGAGAACGTCTTCCCGGTCGAGGTCGAGAACCTCCTGATCCAGCGGCCCGACGTCCGCGACGCCGCCGTGGTCGCCGTCGACGACACCGACTTCGGCAAGCGGCTGCGCGCGTTCATCGTCCCGGCCCCCGGCGCCGCGCTCGATCCTGCGGAGGTCAAGGACTACGTGAAGGCGAATCTCGCGCGCTACAAGGTGCCGCGCGACGTCGTGTTCCTCGCCGCCCTGCCACGCAACGCCATGGGCAAGCTCATGCGTCGCGACCTCGACCGGGCCGACTAGCCGTACACCGTTATGATTGGAGTCTTGACTCATGGGACGACACGCCATTGTGGTCGGCGGCGGGATCGGCGGACTGGCCGCCGCCATAGCACTGGACAAGGCCGGATGGACCGTCGAGCTGTTCGAGCGGCATGAGCAGTTCGCCGAGATCGGCGCGTCGCTCACGCTCTGGCCCAACGCGCTCGCCGCACTGGACGAGCTCGGGGTGGGCGCGGAGGTCCGCGCCGCCGCCCTGACGGGCTTCGACGGTGGGTTCATGACCACGGACGGCCGCTGGCTCACCCGGTTGAACACCGAGGACGTCAAGGCACGCTACGGCGAGGTCGTGGTGCTGACCCGGCCGGACCTGCTGCGGCTGCTGCTGAAGGCGGCACCGCAGCAGTCGCTGCACGCGGGGACGACCGTGGAGTCGGTGGACGCCAACGGCACCGTCAGGACCAGCGAAGGCCAGCACCGCGCCGACCTCGTCGTCGCCGCCGACGGCGTGCGCAGCGGCACGCGCCGCCGCCTGTGGCCCAACGCCCCGGCGCCCCGCTACACGGGTGTGGTGGCCAAGCGGTTCAACACGTGCGTGCTCGACGAGCCGGTGCCCGACGGCGCCTGGGTCTGGGGCCCAGGCCGCAGCTTCGGCTACACCCCGCTCCCCGGCGGCCGGGCGTACGCCTACGCGATGGAGCTCGCGCCGGCCGGCGGCACCGGCACGGATCTCACGGCGTTCGAGTACTGGCGCGACCCGATCCCGCAGCTGATCGCCAACGTCGGCGAGGACGGCGTGCTGCGCCACGACGTCTTCGAGGGGCCGTTGCTCAAGTCGTACGTGCGGGGCCGGGTGGCGCTGCTCGGCGACGCGGCGCACGCGCTGCAGCCCAGCCTGGGACAGGGTGCCTGCACGGCGATCGAGGACGCCGTGATCCTCGGCCGGTGCGGCGACGACCTGCTCCGCTACGACCGGGCCCGCCGCGGCCGCACCCAGCGGATCCTCCGGATGAGCCGCCTGGTCATGGACATGGCGCACGTCACGTCACCACTCGGGGCGTGGATGCGGGACCTGTCGATGACCGCCGTGCCGCTGGCGGTCAACCTGCGCATGATGAAGGCCGACTGGGCGTGGACCCCCGACGGGGACCTGCAATCGTCGCGCTGAGCCGCCTCGGGCGAGGCGTCGGGCGGTACCTGAGCCGCCCGGCGGCGCTCCCGCGTCCGGCATCGCCGTCGCTCGACGGCAAGCTGATCCTGGTCACGGGCGCGTCATCGGGGATCGGGCGGTCGGCGGCGGCGCACCTCGCGGGCCGGGGCGCCGTCGTCCTGCTCGTCGCGCGCCGGGAACATGAGCTCGCGTCGTTGCAGCAGCAGATCCGGGCGAGCGGGGGCACGGCCGCCTACCGCGCGTGCGACCTGTCGGACCGGGATCAGGTGCGTGCGCTGGTCCGGTGGGTCGAGGACGGGTACGCCGGCGTGGACGTCCTCGTCAACAACGCGGGCAGGTCGATGCGCCGGCCCCTGTCCCAGGCCTTCGAGCGGCTGGACGACTTCGACCGGGCCATGGCCGTCAACTTCCTCGGGCCCGTGCACCTCACGATGGGCCTGCTGCCGGCGATGCTGCGGCGCGGGTCGGGCCAGGTCGTCAACGTCGGCACGTGGACGGTCCCGGTCGGCACGTCGCCGCGGTTCGCGGCCTACCACAGCTCCAAGGCCGCGCTCGACGGGTTCGGCAGGTGTATCGACGCGGAGGTGGCCGGACGTGGGGTACGGGTGACGAGCGTCCACTTCCCGCTGGTCCACACGCAGATGAGCGCTCCGACGCAGCGGTACCGCGCCCTGCCCGGCCTGACACCGGACGAGGCGGCGCGGTGGATCGCGTCCGCGATCCACCGCCGTCCGGTGCGCATCGTGCCCCGCTACGTGCTCCTGCTGCAGCTGCTCGACACGGTGGCGCCACGGCTCACCGACCGGATCCTGCTGCGGTGGGGCTAGGGCGTCAGCAGCGGCAGTGCCCGCCGGCGGACGTCGGCGTAACGCTCGTGTACCTCCGGCGTGCCGGCGGCGGTGACCTCCTCGGCCGGGACCGGCCACTGCGGTGGCTCGGCGCCGCCGGACAGCGCCCAGGCCGCCTGACGCGCGGCGCCGAGCGCGACGTACTCGCCGGGGCTCGGCACGCTCACCGGCACACCGAACAGCGCCGGCGCGATCGCCTGCACCGCACGGGAGTTCGCCGCGCCGCCGATCAGCAGCACCCGGTCGACCGGGGTGCCCTGGGCGCGCAGCGCGTCGAGGCCGTCGGCGAGGCCGCCGAGCATGCCCTCCACCGCGGCCCGCGCCAGGTTCGCCGCCGACGCGTTCCCCGCGTCAGCCCGGCGAGCAGACCGCGGGCGCCGGGCAGGTCCGGGGTGCGTTCCCCGTCCAGGTACGGCAGCAGCGTCAACCCGCCCGCACCCGGCGGCGCCGAGAGCGCCAGCTCGTCGAACCCGGCCGGTGAGCGGCCCAGCAGGCCGGCGACCGTGACCAGCACCCGGGCCGCGTTCAGGGTGCACACCAGCGGCAGGAACCGGCCGGTCGCGTCGGCGTACCCGGCGACGAGGCCGCTCGCGTCGGCGGCCGGGGCGTCACTGAGCCCGAACGCACACCCCGACGTGCCCAGCGACACCACCACGTCGCCGGGCCGCAGGCCGACGCCGAGCGCCGCGCCCATGGTGTCACCGGTGCCGGCCGCCAGCAGCGCGCCGGACGCGGTCTCACCGACCACCTCGGCGGGCCCGGCGACCCGTGGGCACCGCCACGTCCCGGCCGAACGCGAGCCGCAGCAGGTCCCGCCGGTACTGCCCGGTCGCCGCCGACCAGTACCCGGTCCCGGAGGCCTCGCCGCGGTCGGTCGTCGGCGCTCCCCCGTCGGCGCGCAGCCGGTGGGTGAGCCAGTCGTGCGGCAGGACAACCGTGGCGGTCCGGGCCGCGAGCTCCGGCTCGGCGCGGGCGAACCAGCGCAGCTTGGTGACCGTGAAGCTGGCCACCGGCACCAGCCCGACCGCGTCGGCCCACGCCTTCGGGCCGCCGAGCTCGGCGGTGAGGTCGACCGCGTCGCGCGCCGAGCGGGTGTCGTTCCACAGCACGGCGGGGCGCACCACCTCGCCGGCCTCGTCGAGGCAGATCATGCCCTGCTGCTGGCCGCCGACACCGATCGCGGCGACACCGTCCAGCAGCCCGGCGCTTGCCTGCTCCCACGCGGCCCACCACACGCGAGGGTCGACCTCGGTGGCGTCGGGGTGCGGGGCGCGGCCCTCGCGGAGCACCTCGCCGGTGTCGGCGTCGCACACCACGACCTTCGTCGACTGCGTCGAGGTGTCGACCCCGGCAACGAGCGTCATCGGATGCCTCCGTGGGTCGGCGTTGCGGCCGACTGTACGCCCGCCAACCGGTTAGTTCAATAACCTTCCAAACCCCTCGGTGACGCCGCGCCCATGCACCCGTGGCGGTGACCCGGCGCGGTCAGTCCTCGTCGTCGTCCTCGTCGTCGTCCTCGTCGTCCCAGTCGTCCAGGACCGGCAGCGGGTGCCGCTCGTCGACCAGGGACCGGTCCACCGCACGCCACCACGGAGCGCTCTCGTCCTCGTCGACCCACTGCAGATCGGTGATCTGCGGGACCGGGACCGTCCCCTGCTGGTGGGCGACCATCCAGGAGTTGCGGAAGAAGTCGAACCGGAGGTGCCAGTGGTCGTCCCGCTGCGTGTAGAGGATCGGTGGCACGAGGAAATGCGCGACGCCGACCTTGGCCGCGACGGTCACGTAGTCGTCGGGGTGTGATCCGTCGTTCCAGCAGGCGGCGAAGTTCACCGGTGCCAGCGCGTCGCTGCCCAGCACGTGGATGCGGCCGTCCTGGACGACGAACTGCTCGGGGTCCACCGCCACCTCCTCACCGAGCATGAGGATCGGGGCGGGCAGGATGTGCGCCTTGGCGAAGGACTGTGCGCCGGTGTAGACCTTGATGATCTCGTCGTGGCGGGTGGGGTCGTAGACGTCGCTGGAGTGAAACGGGCAGCAGATGTCGCCGTCCGGCTGCTCCGGTTCGGGGAAGAACGCGGCCTTGTCGACGGGCGTGGTCGCGCTGCCACTGCCCCGCTCCCGCAGGAACGCGGGGACCCAGTCGGCGTCGTCGGCCTCGATCACCGCCGTGCGGCACAGGGCGCGGAACGCGGTGTCGCCGACCTTGCAGTTGAAGTAGTCCAGCAGCGTCAGCGCGGCGCACTCGGCCAGCGACAACGCGTCCGTGCGCGGGAACCAGAAGTCGTAGCCGTTGGCGACGAAGTGCACACCGCGAAACTCCTTGTGCACGAACGTCTCGCGGGCCGGTCCGGTGCCGAGGCCGTGCCAGTGGGCGGCGGCGACACGGTTGTAGTAGTCGTCGGCCTGACAGGCCAGCTCCGGTGCGAAGACGCTCTCCCCGGTCAGGTAGCACGCCTTGCTGAACAGCGCGCCGATCCGCGGCGATTCGGTGATCCCGTCGGCCGCGAAGACCAGCTCGGTGCGCAGGAACACCTTGCGGCCGTCGTCGAACGGGGCGCCCTCATGCTCGCGCTCCTGGTCGAAGATGACACACGTGAACGCGTCGATGCGGTCGAACGCGGCGCCGTCGCCGAGGTCCAGCGCCGGTGAGCCGGTGCCGCCGGTGAGGTACAGCAGCACCGTGTACCGCGAGACGTGCCGCCGGGCCGCGTCGAAGTAGGGCGTGTCACGGTGCCGGTGGAAGTTGGTGTCGTCCGGCTCGAACCGGTTGCACCGGAACACCGGGTTGACGTGGGAGAACCCCTCCCCCACGTCCGGTGGCAGCGCCTCGGCGACCGCCGCGGTCAGCGCCTCCGCGAGCAGCGCCGAATGGAAGATGAACCGCACGCCACCGCGTGACGCCGCGTTGAGCGGTGTCACGTAGAGGTTCAGTCCGTCGAGCCGCGCCAGGCGGTCCCGCGCCTCGGCGGGCAGCCGCGCCTCGAAGGTGTGGACGCCCTCGGCGCGGGCCGTATGCCCGGCCAGCTCGACGTCCAGCGCCACGTCGTCGAAGAGGCGGTCCAGCGGCACGATGTTCTCGAACGTCCGGAACGACAGCTCCTGCGGGTCGGCGAAGGCCGCCGCCAGCTCGGGCGCGTCCGGGGCGGGCCGGGCGAACAGGTGCCGCACCGACGCGTCGATGCGGTCGGCGTCGACGAGCCGGACCGCCTTGTAGCGGGCGGTCGGGTGCCACGACACGTCCAGCCCGTCGACGGAGGCGACCGGCTCGGCGTGGGTGGCGTTCACCTCGGCCCGGTAGCGCTCCGCTTCCTCCAGGGACCCGGAGGACACCGCGAAGAAGCGGTCCCGCAGCTCGACGCTCACACGCACCTCCACAATGTCCGCAGCGCCGGGGGAAGGATCCCGGACCGTGCCAAGGTGCGCGCACCATCGGGTCCCACATCGGCACCGTACAGCCACAACCGGGCGAGCCCGGCGGCGAACGGGGCGGCGAGCAGGGCGTCCACACCGTCCGCACCGATGGCGTTGTACCGCAGGTCCAGCTCCGTGAGTGCCGGGAACCGGTGCAGGGCGGGCACGCCCGCGCCGGTGATCCTGTCCCGCTGCAGGTGCAGCCGGCGCAGCCCATCCAGCTGCGCCGATGCGGCCAGCGCGGCCAGTCCGGCGTCGCCGATGCGGCAGTACCGCAGGTCGAGCGCCTGCAACCGGCCGAGGTCGAACGCGGTGGCGAGGGTCTCGGCGCCGTCGGGTCCGAGGTCGAGGTAGGCGAGGTCCAGCTCGACGAGCCGTCCGGTGTCCAGGCCGGTGAGCGCGCTCATGTCGAGGCGTCCCGGCCGGGCGGCGACACCCGGCCCGCCTTCCCACGTGTAGTCGTCGTCGTCCCATTCCTTGTCGTCCAGGTCGTCCTGGTCGACGGCGTCCGCAACGAACCTCAGCGTGGTCACGAACGGCGCGCTGAGCACCTGCGCGGCCGTCTCGCGGACGTCGTCGGTCCACGTGACGGCGACATCCGTGGGGAACCCGTGACGGCGGCCGCGGACGCGCACCCCGACCGGCAGCCCGGCGTCCCACGCCGCCTCGTCCCGGTCGACGAGCTCGGCGATGTCGCGCTGCACGGCGGGACGGTCGGCGCCGTGCAGCAGCTCCAGCCGCTGTTCGAGGCGGATCAGCATGCCCCGGCTGTCGCCGCGTTCCAGCAGCCCGTCGCTGTAGGTGTGCCACAGGGCCCGGTCGTCCGGGCTGTTCCGCAACGCCGCCTCGACACTGGACACCCGCACCCGGACGAATCTAGTGACCGAGCCCGAGCTGTCAAGGGGGCCGCGTTGCTAGATTGTCGCGGTGCATGCACCGCAGACCGCCGCCGACGAGTCGACCCCGGGCCGGCGGGCGTGGGAGTCCGCGGCCCGCGCCTGCTACCGCGAGCTCGGTGTGCCCTTCCCGGACCGGGTCGTGTGGGTGCCCTCGCCGCTCGCAGCCGCGTTGGCCGCGCCGATAGCGGCCTGTCTGTACACCGGGCACCGCAACCGCCGTGTCCTGGAGTCGGTCTACCGTGCGGTCGACGACAGTGCGGGCCGCGGTGTGGGCGACGCGGTGCGGGCCGCGGTCGGTGCCGCCACGGACGGTTCCGTCCACGACCCGGTGCACGGAGCGACGGCGACAGCGCTGCACACGGAGATCGCCGCCGCAATGGCCTCAGCCGTCCGGAACGCGGGGCCGCGCCGCGACCCGCTGACCGGTGCCCTCGGCGTCGTGTTCGAGGCGACGGACGCGGCGGTACGGGCCGCGGTCGACGCCGCCGTCGGCGGGCCGTTGCACGACACGCTCCGCGGCCACATCCGCACGCTGTGGCAGGCGCGCCTGCCGGGCAGGCGCAGCACCGCCTGGCTACGCCTCGTCGACCGGTGCTGGCCGGACGGCGCGCCTGCCGAGGAGGACCCGCCGTCGACCCGCGACGGCTGGTGGTGGTGGCCGTTCCGGCACTTCGTCATGCTCTGCCCGCCGCCGGCCACGCTGCACCTCGAACCCGACCCCCGGATGCTGCGCCGCCCGCACCGCGCCGACGGTCCCGCGGTCGTCTGGGGCGACGGCTTCGGCCTGTACTACTGGCACGGCGTCCACGTCCCCCGCGCCGTCATCGACGACGCGCTGAGCACCGAGGAGATCCTCCGGGAACCCAACGCCGAGGTGCGCCGCTGCGCCATCGAGCGCCGCGGCTGGGACCGCTTCGTCGCCGACGCGGGCCTCGCGCAGATCGGGCCGCCCGCCGACGACCCCGGAAACCCGGGTCAGACCCTCACCCTGCACGACGTCCCGTCCGGCATCTTCACCAACCACGTCCGTGTCCTGCTGTGCACCAACGGCACCGTCGAACGCGACGGCACCCGTCGCCGCTTCGGCCTGACCGTCCCCGCCGACTGCGGCGACCCGATCACCGCCGCGGCGTGGACGTACGGACTGACGCCCGCGCAGTACGCCACGGCACAACGACGAACCTGATCCCTGCCGTCCCCGCCAGAGGAGCCGCCATCCATGCCCACCGTCGAAGAGGCCATCGCCGCCTTCGGTGTCACCGTCGATCCGCACCTCGACCGGCAGGCCGACATCCCGATCCTGTCGGGCCTGCAGTTCCAGGGTGACGTGGCGGTCGTCCCGGCCGACCGGACGCCGTCGCGCACACCCGTCCCGGCGGACGGTGTCGCGGTGGTGCGCGGCGAGGCGGGCACCAACACCCATCTCCTGCTCGCCACCGGCAACGTCTGCTACACCCCGGACGGCCTCGGCACGGTGCTCGGCGTCCTGACCGTCGCGGACGGCGCGACCGCGTACCTCGCCCACCCCGAGCATGCCTTCAGCGGCATCGGCCCCGGCACGTATGAGCTGCGGCGGCAGCGCGAGCAAGGCGACCGGGAGACGCGGCCGGTCGCCGACTGAGTCTGCGAGCCCGTGCACCACCCGGCCCGCCGTGGATTCCACGACGGGCCGGCGTGCCGGGCAAGGGTCAGGAGGTACTGCCGGTCACGGTGCTGCCGGACTTCGTCACGAAGTACGTGACTCTGGTGCCGCTCCAGAAGTGGAACGTCAGGGCCACCCTGGCGTTGTCGTTGACCTCGGCGAAGAAGGCCGGGCGCAGTAACCGCATGTCGTCGGCAGGACGGTGCAGCTGGACGAGGTGCGGGCGCAGGTCGAGGCGGACCACACCGGCCTCGGCATGGGTGGGCCGCGCCGCGCGGCCCACCCAGCCCCGGGCTGGATCAACTACGACGCCCTGGCCGGTCCGGCGATCATCTGAGCCTGGCCGCCGACGGGCCGGTCGGAGGAGCGCTCAGCTCTGGCGCAGCGGCGGCAGCGGAACGGGCACGCCGAGCGCCGTCGCACCTGCGCCGACGCCGCCCTCGCACGTGTTGGGCGGCGCGGTGCCGATGCCACGCGTCGAGGGCCGCTCGGCCGCCCAGAACATGAAGCCCAGCATGCCGGCGGTGGCTCCCGCACCGTTCGGCGCGGCCGTCTGCACGTACGGCGCGAGCGCCTTGGTCACCGACGTGCCGTAGCTGGTGCACTCCGGGCGGACCTTGCTGCCCTCGGCGATGTACAGCCCGCCGGTGAACTTCGCCGGCGCGAGCGGCGGCACCGGCGGGCTGTACTGCGACTTGCCGTCGATGTGCTCCTGCCAATTGCTCTGCGCGGTCGACGCCGACGGCTGCCGCGCCGACACCATCGCGTTGGCGAAGTCGAGCACAGGGACATCGGTGCGCAGCCAGTCGGCGCTCGCCTTGCGGTTGATGTCGATGAGCCAGCGGTCGCCGGCGGCGACGTCGATGGTGAGCCGCGCGGCCGGGTCGGTGCCCGCGGCGTTGTACGGATGGACCGCCCGGTACGCCGAGATGAAGTTCTGCAGCTGCGTCAGGTTCGGGCTGCTGTTCTGCTCGTAGTCGATCTCGATGCCCACGCCGAACTGCGTCGCCACGGCGGCGGCGCGCTGTCCCAGCAGCGTGCCGTTCTGCGCCAGCGCGGTGTCCCAGTCGCCGGTGTAGGTGATTCCACCGATGGAGAACATCACCCGGATGCCCCGGGCGGTGAAGTAGTTGACGATCTCCTGGGTCATCCCCCGCGGCACACCGTTGACGTTGCCGGCGTCGGTGGTCTGGTTGAGCAGCCGCAGCGGGTTGACGAAGCTCAGCACCACCAGGTTCACGGACGGGCGGCCGTCGCCGCGGTCGACGAGCCAGTGGTTCTGGCTGTCGAACTCGGCCGCGCTGCGCACGGCCGCCCACAGGCAGGCGTCGTTGCTGCAATGCCACGCGCCGAAGACGGACACGGGTGTGACGGCCGCGGCGGCGGGCGACGCCGGACCGGCCAACGGGAACAGCGCCAGCAGCAGTGCGGCGAGCAATGTGCCCGCGCGTCGACGTGAACGGACCGACCGCCACATGATGGACCTCCAGGCTGACTGAAAAGACTCCTTACTGAAACAGCGCAGTCGGCGGTGCCGCCGTTACACGCCCCGGCGGTCCTCCTCAGCGCGCCACGGGGTACGCCGCGCACCCGGCACGGCAGCGGGTCACTGTCACACGAGCAGCGCCTCGAGCTGCGGAAGCCGGCGGAAGATGTCCGGGAGGCCGCGCACGCCGTTGCGCACGGACTCGTGCGACAGTGCGAGGTCAGGGCCGGTGCCCGCCTCGGCACCGGCGAGGCAGCGCAGGATGTTCCACCTGGTGAATCCCAGCCAGCCGCCGATCATGAACACGAACCAGCCTGGACCCGGCGGCGGCAGCGCTGCGCCCCCTGCGACGTAGCCGTCGAGGACCGAGCGGAAGACGGCGGGCTCGATGGTGTCGAAGCCACGTCCCTTCGCGAGGCTCAGCGCGGTCGAGCCGAGCTCACCGGCCAGGTCGAGCATCCCCGAGAGCTCCCAGTCGAGCACCACCGGCCGACCGTCCCGAGCGAGCAGGTTCCACGGTCGGATGTCCTTGTGGGTCAGCACGACGGGGCCCGGTCGTTCACAGGTGTCGACGAAGTGGGCAATCGCGAGGAACGTCTCGACGTGGGAGGCGAGTTCGTCGGCCCACGGCTGCCCGGTCGCCGCCGCCCGCCCGGCGAGCTCGGGCCAGTCCCGTTTCGTCGGCTCCTCGACCGGCACGTGGGTCCACTCGACGTCGAGCGCGTGGACGCGCGCAAGGATCGCACCGATCTCGAACGCGTACGCCGCCGACACCGGCGCTTCGGGCACCTTCTCGCCCTCGACCCACCGGTGCACGAGCGTGTGCCGGCCGGCCGAGATCGGCTCCGGCATCGGGACGCCGGCGGCGAAGGCCGCCCGCTCGAACCTGAACACGTCCTCGACGCGGTAGGTCCCGCGGCGGTCGACGAGGTTCAACTCCTTCACCGCGAACGACCCCTGATCGGTGTCCAGCCGGTACATCCGGTTGGCGAACCCACCGTGGACACGGATCATCGGCCGGATGGGGGCGCCGAGATGTGCAAGGTCGGAAGGCACGTCGTCGTCCGCGGTCACCCCACGCAATCTAGGGGCTCGCACCGCATCGTGGCACCGAATAGTCCACCGACAGGCCCCGGCACCGGCAACCGGCCACGACGGACCTTCGCGTGCGTTCCTGGGGTGACCGGCTCGCGTCAGCCGTCCACGGCGATCCAGGCTCGCAACCGTTCCGCCTCCGGGGTGGTGAGCGCACCGAGGACGTCGGCCGCCCGGCGCCGCTGCCCGGCCCGCTCGGCGCCGGTGAGGAGATCGCCGAGCGCCAGGCACGCGGTCGCCTCGTCGATCAGGTCGAAGTTGTCCCGCGCCGTGCGGACCGCCTGGCGCAGCACCGTGCGCGCCTCGGCCGGGTCGACGTGCGCCAGCGCCGTCCCGAGCACCGTGAGCACCCGCACGTACGCGATCGGGTGGTGCGACACCGTCGCGGCGTCCAGCGCGCGTCGCGCCGCGGCGACCGCCGCCGGCCATTGCCGCCGGTGCTGGAAGACACCGGCGAGGGTCAGGTTCGCCCGGGTCAGGGTGAGCTGCTCCCGGACGGAGGTGCTGCCCGGGTCGACGCCGGCGATCACCGCGCCGAGCCGGGCGATCGCCGCGTCGTGCTCGCCCTGGACCGCCTCGATCTGCGCCAGCCCGGTCCGGCAGGTGCCGGCCATGATCCGGCCCTCCGCGCCGGTCGCCGCCTCGAACACGGCAAGGGCCCGGCGGCAGCACTCGGTGGCCTCGTCGAGCCGGCCCGCCATCAGGTTCAGCTGGGAGGCGATCCACGCCGTCAGCCCCAGGGCCGAGCCGGCTCCGGGGTCGACCCCGGCTCGCTCGAAGTGCTCCAGCGCCCAGTCCAGGTCGGCAAGCCCGTCGAGCGGCCGGCGCAGCACCGTGCCGTAGGCCCAGCCACGGTCGCGCCGCTGCAGGGCCTCCTCCCGCCGGTCGCCGAGGGCCTGCGCGGCGGCGACGGAGCGGTCGAACAGCTCGACCCACGGCACGGCGTGGTAGTGACTGTCGGCGTACCAGTACAGGGCGCGGGCCGCGGTGATCACGGACTCGTGCCGGCCGGCCCGGGACGCGCGCCGTATCGCCCACCACCACTCGACCCGGGAACCGGTGAGCCAGGACTCCGCCTCGGTGACCGATCCGAACGTCACCGCGGCGGACGCGGGCGCCGTCGTCACGGCCGGTGCGGGGCGCTCGACCGGATCCGGGTGCGGGTCGGACCAGCGGGCCGCCTCGCTCACCCCGGCCAGGAGCCAGCCCTCGATGCGGTCCAGGGCCCGGTCGCGGTCGGCCGGCAGCTCCTCGGCGTCGGCGCGCTCCTGCGCGAACGCCCGCACCAGGTCGTGCAGCAGGAACCGGTCCGCCTGCGGGGCAGGGTTGAGCAGGCCGGTGTCGGCGAGCGAGTCCAGCAGGTCGGCGGCGTCGGCCAGGTCGAGTTCGGCCGCCACCGCCGCGGAGCGGGCCGAGACGGCCGCGGTGGGCAGCAGCGCCACCCGGCGCAGCAGCAGCCGCTCCTCGTCACCGAGCCGCCGGTACGACACGACGAACGCCCGCCGGGTCGCGTGGTCGCCGGCGCCGAGCAGGTCGACCCGGTGCCGCTCGTCGCGCAGGCTCTCCGCCAGGGCCTCGATGCTCCACTGCGGATGGTCGAGCAGCCGGCTCGCGACCAGGCGCAGCGCGAGTGGCAGCCGGCCGCACAGCGCCGCCAGTTCGGCGGCGGCCACGGGCGCCCGCGCGACCCGTCCGGCGCCCAGCAGGTCGGCGAGGAGCAGCCGTGACTCGTCCTCGGACAGCGGGTCGACCAGCAGCCGGTGGACGGCGGTGAGGCCGGCCAGCGGTCCCCGGCTGGACAGCAGCGTCAGCCACCGGCGGCCCGCCGGCAGCAGGGACCGCGCCTGCTCCTCGTCGGTGACGTTGTCGAGGATCAGCAGGCCGGGATCGTCGGCGGTCAGCATCCGGTACAGCGTGACCCGCTCCCCCGCGGAGCCGGGCAGTTGCTCGGCGGCGACGCCGAGGGCCGCCAGCAGCTCGATCATGGCCTCGTCGGCGGTGAGCGGCTCGCCCCCGACGCCGCCGAGGCCGAGGTAGACCACCCGCCCGGCGAACCGGTCGACCAGCCGGTGCGCGGCCCGCACCAGCAGTGCCGTCTTCCCGACGCCGGGCGGCCCGCTGACGACCGCGACGGCGCCGACCGGATCCGCGCCGGGTGCCGGCCTGCTCAACGCGAGCAGCCGGTCCAGTTCGGCCTCCCGGCCGACGAAGTCCGGCAGGTCGGGCGGGAGGCCGAGGACAACCCCGGCGACGTCGCCGCCGCGCCGGTCGGGGGCCGCGCCGGGATCCGGATGGCCGACCGCCGCCAGCAGCCGCCGCCGGGCCGGGCCGTGCAGGTCCAGGGCGTCGGCGAGCAGCTCGGCCGTCTGCCGCCGGGCGGCCACGGTGTCCCGCTCCAGGTTGCGCACCGTCCGGATGCTGACCTGCGCCGCCTCGGCCAGGTCGCCCTGGGTCAGCCCGACGAGCAGCCGGTGCCGGCGCAACAGAGATCCGAAGGAGTCGCTCGCCCGGCTGTGCGGTGTCACGCCGGAAACATAGCGAAGCGTCCGGCGGGATTGACCGGCGATGAGGTATGTCACCATGACGTGATCACTGCGATCCCGAGGAATCGAGCCGGAAACGCCGTCGTGGAACAGCCATCGCGTCCCGCTCGCACCCGGCTGCAACCGGACGACGACCTCGGGTCGCTGCTGCGGCGGTTGCGCGGCGCCGCCGGGCTCACCCAGGAGGAGCTCGCCGCGGCAGCCGGGCTCGGCGTCCGCACCCTCCGCGATCTCGAGCTGGGCGTGTCGGCCCGGCCGCAGCGGCGCACGGTCGAGCGACTCGCGGCGGCGCTGCGGGTCGGCCCGGCCGAACGCGAGACGCTGATCGAGCGGGCCCGCACTGCCCGCATCGTCGGCAGCGGCGCCGACCGGGGCGACCCGGGCACCGCCGCCGCGGCCCGTTCGCTGCCCCGCGACCCGCCGGACTTCGTCGGACGGGCCGGGGAGCTACGGGAACTCCTGGACGCGGGGCCCGAGGGCGGCATCACGATCGTCAACGGTCCGCCGGGCGCCGGTAAGACCACCGTCGTGATCCATGCGGCCCACCTGCTCACGGCGGCGTACGCCACGGTGGTCTACACGGAGCTCGCCGACGCCACCGGTACCGCGACACCCCCCGGACACGTGCTCGGCCACCTGCTCACCGCGCTGGGCGTCGAGTCCGCCCGGATCCCGGCCGACCACGGTGAACGCCTCGCCGCGTACCGGCGGCTGACCTCCGGCCGGCGCGGGGTCCTGGTGCTCGACAACGCCCTGGACGAGCAGCAGGTCCGGCCGCTGCTGCCGGTCGGGACCGGCTGGCGGGTGCTGATCTCCAGCCGGCGGGAGCTGGCCGGCCTGCCGGCGGCCCCGCGGATCACCGTCGACGCGCTGCCCGAGGGCGAGGCGCTGCGGCTGCTCGCCACGGCGGTCGGCGCCGATCGGACGGCCCGCGAGCCGGACGCGGCGGCCGAGCTGGTCGCCCTCTGCGGCGGGCTCCCGCTGGCGTTGCGGGTCGTCGCGAACCGGCTCAGCAGCCGCCCGGCCTGGACCCTGGAGTCCCTCGCCGAACGACTCCGGGACGCCCGCCGCCGGCTCGATCGGCTCAGCGCGGGCGACCTCGACGTGCGCAGCGCGATCGCGACGTCCTACCGCCACCTGCCGCCGGCTGCGCAATCGGCGATGCGCCGGCTGAGCCTGCTGCCCTGGCCCTCCCACGACGACGCCACGCTGCTCGCGCTCGCCGGGCCGGATGCGGACCCGGCGGTGGCCGGCGCGCTCCACGACAGCGGCCTGCTGCTGCCGGCCGGTGCACCGGGACGGTTCCGGCTGCACCTGTTGACCGCCCTGTACTGCGCGGAGCAGGTCACCGAGGACGGCGCCACGGTCCAGGCCGAGGCCGTCGACCGGGTCTGCGCGCCGCTGCTCGTCACGGCACGGGCGGCCGCGGACCGGCTCGGTCCGGCCCCGGACGCGCCCGGGCGGCCGACGGGATCGCAGGAGCCGGGGCGGTGGACGGGATCGCAGGAGGAGGCGGTCACCTGGCTGGTCGAGCACCACGAACGCTGGTGGTGGGCCACGCTCCGACTCGCCGAGCGGGGACGCCGGCGTGAGCTGCTGGTCACCGCGGAGTCGCTGAGCCACCTCGCCCGGCGGCGCCGCACCCTGCTGCCCTGGCACGAGCTGTTCACCCGGTCGGTCGCCGCCGCCGTCACACTCGCGGACCGGGCCGCGGAGGCACGCCATCGCAGCCATCTGGAACTCGCCGTGCGGCCCTGACCCGGGCCCGGGTTCGGCGTGAGCACCCGGGTCAGGGCCGGAACGCCTCGACCGGCCAGCCGGAGAGGACGGCCAGGTCCGGGCCGCCGAACGCCGGGTGCGGCACCACGACCCTGGCCCGGGACCGGGCGACGGCGGGCAGCCGGGACAGCAGCGCGGCGACCGCCGGCCAGAGCGCGGACGGGACCACCAGGTCCGGTTCACCGACGACCACCGCGACCCGGTCGGGGTCCGCCAGCGCACAGTCGGGCAGGCCGGCGATCCCGGCGGCCGGCGCGTGGTGGATCCACAGGCCGCCGGGCACCGCGCCGACCTGCCAGCCCGGCACCAGCGGCCAGGTGCACAGACCCGGCGCGACCGGCCAACCGGCGACCGGCGGGACCGCCTCGGCGATCTCCGGGTCCGGCCGGCCGGGCCGGAAGCGCAGCAGCCGGCCGAACGGCTCCCAGGTGGTCGGTCGCCCGCCGCGACCCAGCGCCGCGACCGGGCCCCGGACAGCTCGACGGTCGGGATGCCGCAGCCGACCAGCACCGGCGCGCCGAGCGCGGTCGCCACCGCGACGGCCAGGTCCGCCGTGCCGGCCGGGTCGCCGTACGGCACGAGCTCCGCCTGCCGGCGCATGGCCTCCGGCAGCGCGCGCAGCAGCGCACAGACCGCCTCGGTGGGCACCGGACCGTGCCCGGTGCCGCCGAGCAGGACCCGCAGCCGGTCGTCGGCGGCCGGGATCGCGTACGCCAGATCGTCCAGGCCGGCCGGGTCGCCGGACGCTGATCCCGGTGCGGATCGCAGCCAGATGCCGGCCGGGATCTCCTCGGCCACCGCCCCCGGCAGCGGCGAGGCGACCGCCGACCGCGCCGCGTCGTCCCAGGCGGGCGCGGGGATCCGGGAGCCGAGGTCCTCGTGACGGCCGTCGGCGCGGAACCGGCGCCACCCGGCCGGCGGGGTGCGGCCGTGGACGAAGAGCGAACCGTCCGGGCCGAACAGCAACGAGCCGGTCGGCACCAGGACGTCGACCCCGAGACGGCCGGCGAGCGTCCCGACCGGGGACCCGGGCGCCGCCGAGCCGGACCCGACCAGCCTGATGCCGGTGACGGTGCGCGGCGACCCGGCGAGCAGTTCGCCGATGACCGCGACGGTGGCGTCGGCGGCGATCCGCACCGGTGACTGCACCGCCAGCCAGAGGCTGCCGACCTCGTGACCCTGCCGGCTCAGGACCGCCATCAGCCCCTCGTCCGGCCGGTCCTGCCCGCGGTGCAGCAGGCACGCGGCCCCGACGGGGCGCGCCACGACGCCGGCGGTCGCCGCCCGCCGCCTCATGCGCAGAGCACCGTGCGGTCGACGCCACGCTGCCGCAGGATCGCCGAGAGCTGGCGCTGCGCGTAGTACGCCCGGGACTTGACGGTGCCGATCGGGACCTGGAGCCGCCTGGCGACCTCGGCCATGGTGTACCCGTTGAGATGCAGCTCGACCATGACAGCCCGGTGGTCGGCGCTGAGCCTGGCCAGTGCCTCGTGGACCTCGTGCCGCAGCAGCACCGCGTTGACCCGGTCGCCGATCGGGGCGTCCGGGACGACGTCGACGGCGACCTCCCCGCGGCGGGTTCGCCGGCGCTGCGCGTCGACGGCCAGGTTGTGCGCGACCGAGAAGAGCCATCCCCGGGCCGAGCCGGAGCCCGGCAGGAACGCGGCCGGATGCTGCCAGGCCCGCACGAGCGTCTCCTGGACGATGTCCTCGGCCAGATGGACGTCTCCGTTGACCAGGCGCCGCACGTACACCAGCAGCGCCTGTCCGTGCGCATGGGCGAAAAATCGGACGTCCTGCACGTCGCTACTTCCTTGGTTCGGGAGTATGGAGCGGCCTGGGGGACTCAGGCGGCGGTGCAGGAGAGCCGGACCTGCGCCGCGCCGATGCGTTGGCCGCCCGGATTGCTGCCCCGGTTCGCCAGGTGCACCGAGATCTCGCCGTTGCGCACCTGGTGCGTCCCGGCGTCGACCCACCGGCCCCGGTTGACGGTCTGGTCGATGGCGAACCTCGCGGCGACCGTGCTGCTGGTGCGGCCGCCGAGGACCTTGTAGTACGCCGGATGCCCGGCCACGTCGTTCGCCACCCCGGTCGACGGGACGTAGACCGAGATCGCGCACGAGCCGGTCACCACCGGCTTCGTCACGAACCACCACACCACGTACGGGCTCGTGTCGTAGCTCGCGTCGCCGGACATCGGCATCGCCAGGGACCGGCCGCAGCCGGAAGCGCCGCCGGCCTTCTCCGACCATTGGCCGTCCATGGCGTTGGCGTACCAGTTCTGGGAGTCGTTGTTCGCGCAGCCGACCCCGGCGATCCGGGTACTGCTGGCCTTCGCCGCGACCGTGGTGGCCGCGGGCGGCGGCGCCAGCGCACCGGCCTGGGTGGTCGGCTGCCCACCGCCGGCACCGTTGCCGCCGCCTGCGCCGGGTGCCGTCGTCGTGTCCTTCGTGGCGCCCGAGGTCGGCACCAGCTGCGACGAACCGGCCGCCGAAGGGTCCGGTGCGGCCGATGCCGCGCCGGGCAGGGCAGCGCCGGCCGGGGAGTCCTCCGGCCACGGCTGCGCCGCGCCGACCACCGGCAGCGACGCGGCACGCTCGGGGGCGCGCCCGATCCGCTGCTGAACGCGTACACCAGCGGGCCGATCAAAACCACGGCCGCCGCCGCTGCGAGCGCGACCCGCAACCGGCGTGACGTCCGGCGCGCGGCGCCCGTCAGGGCCTGGACGGGCTCGGTGTGCCGCCGCTCCGGCAGGTCCATCGGGGCGCCCGACGCCGGCATCGGATCCGGCGCTGCGGAAGTCGCCGCCGCAGCGACCGGCCCGGTCGCCGTGGTGACGGGCGCGGTGGCGTCGGCCGAGGTGGTGACGGCCGGCGCCGTGGCCGGCGTTGACGCCGGCCCGCCCGGCGGCGACGCGGGCTGGGTCACCCGCACCGGCTCGGACTGCGGTGCCGGCGCCCCGGTGGACCGGCCGGGCCGGCGGAACCGGGGCAGTCGCCGAGCCGCCGGTTCCGATGGCGGCGCCGGCTCGGCCGGCTCCGTGAGCCCGGGGAGCACGACGGCCCGCAGCGGGGTCAACGCGGCTTCCGCGGGAGCCTGGCCCACGCCGGCCGGCTGCTGGTCCGGTACACGGTTCGCGGTCGGGTCGCCCGTCACGGGTGTGGTTCCTCTCGGTTCGGTGGGTTGTCCGGCCCCGCGACCGCGGGCACCGGGCCGGGCACCGATCCAGGCGCCGGTGCGGGCACCGGGCCGGGCACCGGTCCAGGCACGGCGCGGGTCTGGCCGGTGCGGTTGGCGACGTCGTCGTAGACGCCCGGACGGCCGTTGGCGGCACGGGCGCCGCTCACGGTCGGCCGGTCGGGCAGCGGCGCGATGTTGGTCATCCAGATGGTCTCCGGCACGAGCAGAAGTCCACCACCCGGCAGCCGCGCCGGACCACGGTCGCAGTGTTTCGGAGCGACTTCGCACACATTTCACGTATGTAAATTAGATGATCTTGACAACCGCCCACAGCGGCGTGACCGGCGCGTTCGCCGGCGCACCGGCGCCGGCCGAACGTTACGTGACGGCCCGCCGGAGCCGGGGCCACCGTGGGCGTGCGTCACGACGAAGAAGGCCCGGTGACCCCGCCGGTGAGGAACCATGAGCCGGGCGTGCCGCTGGGCACCACCTGGGTGTCGATCAGCCAGTACCGGATCCCGTTCCGCAGTTTCAACCGGAACTTCAGGACCCGCAGCGCGGAACCGGCGGGCAGCAGCGCCTCGCCTTCGCCCTGCCAATTCGACAGCGCCTGGATCGGCCGCGCGCCGCCGTTGACCCGGATGACCACCGGCAGCCGGTGCCACATCCGCTTGACCGTGGCCCTGGCGAACCGGACGGCCACGTCACGGTTGGTGCTGTTGCTCTGGTAGCTGTGTTGACGGATCAGCCGTTCGCGCAGCACGTTGGCGACCCACCACTCCAGGGTGGTGCGCTGCGTCTGCGGCTCCCAGCCGTGGAAGACCGGCTGCGCGGTGCGGGGCAGATGGTCCAGCATCTCGTTCAGCAACCGGATGCGCAGATCCAGCAACGGCAGGACGTGCCTGACCGCCGCACCGAGGACCGCGGTCAGCTCGGCGTCGGTCGGGGCGCCGGCCCCGCCCCGCCGCACCGCCGCCACCGTGAAGGCGACCCTGGCGTAGTTTCGCAGCAGGAACGGCAGCGTCGCGTTGGACTTCGCCATCGTGACGGCCACGGCCGTCAACCGCTCGACCTGCTCCGCCACCGGCAGGTGCGTGTTCGCCAGGTAGGGCTCCATCAGGTCGAATTCGTCCGCGGTGTACGCGAAGAGCGGCAGCGTGTAGGCGGGATGGAACAGCAGGGCCGGCTGCCCGCCCTCCTGGCCGATCACGCTCCGCATCGCGTCGAGGGCCTCGACCCGCGCGTCCGTGAAGTAGGTGCTGCTGCCGAGCAGGCGTTTGAACATCTGGCCGAGGCCGGACGAGGGCACGGCCCGCGAGACCGAGACGGCCGCGGCGTGCAGCAGCCTGGCTTCGGGCAGACCGTAGGCGTCGTGCTCGCTCGGGACGTTCTGCCGCATCCCCTGGCCCGGGTCGGCCCATCCCCGCTGCGTGGCCTGCAGCTGCTCGAACAACGCGACCGCCCGGTCGAGGTGCGGCGGCCGGAGGTCGCCGTCCGCCATGGCGTCGGGCCCCAGGTAGTCGCCGGCCAGGCGCGCCAGGAACGTGTGCAGTACCGGCGCCGCGGTCACCAGCGTGCCCGCGATCGGGATCCCGGCGACGGTCGCCGCCAGCGCGACCTCACCGGCCGACAACCGGCCGGTGCTCAACGCCCACGAGAACATCAGCTCCGTCGCACGCGCCGGCCACGACCGTTCCCCCGGCCCCACCGGCGGTCGGCTCTGCTCGGTTTCCCGCACCGCCAGCAGCACCGACGCGACGGCGACCAGGTCCTCCACCGGCATCGGCGCGGACAGCGGGAACCCGGCGCGCCCGAGCGCCGCGTGCCGCTGCCGGAACTCCACCGTGTCCACGACGGCCAGGACCCTCGCCCGCGCGTCCGCCGACCAGTCCCCCACGGCCAGCAGCGCCTCGACCGCCGAACCGGCATCGCCGTGCGGCGGCCCGACCAGCCCGGCCGACGCGACCAGCCCGGCCGCGACCGCACGCATGCCCACCGTCTCGGCCATCGCGGTGCCCACCGCACGTTCGAAGACCCGTGCGGAGTCCAGCCATCCCGGTGAGTACCGCGGGTCGACCACCAACCCGTACGGCACCGGGAGCAGGTGCTCGACCGCGTCGGGTCCATGGTCGTCGGCGCTGTCGCCGGTCGGGGTCCCGTCGTCGGGCAGGCCGAGATCATCAAGCTCTTTGACGGTGCCGCCGTCCGCGATGACGGCGTGGGCCCGGTCGAACAGGTGCCGCAGCCGCTCGTCCGGATCGGAGCCGCGGATGCCGGCACGTCCGGCCAGCAGCAGCATCTCTTCGCGGTTGGCCCGGCTGGGGAACGGTGTGTCCTTGGCGAGACGGTCCAGCGCCGAGATGGTCGCCTCGACGTGCGGGTCGTCGAGGTCGGCGTCGAACATCTCCAGTGCCCGTGAAGCTTCGGCGCGGCGCAGGCCGTCGGGTTGCCCGATCTGCGGACCGAGCTCGACGGTGAAGTCGTAGCCGTGCTCGGCGGCGAAGGAGCGCAGGAACTCCACCTGCCCTTCCGCCTCCTGCTGCGTGGTGGCCCTGCTGGACCCGTACAGGTCGCCCCAGTGCACGGTCACCTTCGCGATGTCGTGCCAGGACATACCGCCGTGGATCTGGGCCTCGAAGTAGCGCGGGACGAGTGTGTAGCCGGCGCGCCGGATGTCATCGGCCGTCTCCGGGTCGTACCGGAACCCGGTGACGCTGCCCAGCGCGAGCCGCACGTTGTGCTCGTTGCCGTGCGCGAGCAGGCCGTAGAGGTGCTCGTGGTCGGTGTAGCCCTGGGTGCCCGCGGAACCCGTGGCGGCGCTGTCGTCCGGGGTGTAGGTGGCCCGCTGGCGGACGTCCTCCTTCAGGTACAGCACCGTGGAGCCGAACCCGTAGGTGCCGCCGCGCTGGAGCTCGGACACCAGCGCGGCGTAGATCGGCATGGCCGCAGGATCCGTCGGGGCGAACTGCGCGGTCATGTCCCCGACATCGGTCGGGTCACCGGTGAGGCGGTTGAGCACCGGCGCGTACCCCATCTGCTCCTCGACCCAGCCGCGACCGCCGTGGAAGGGAGTGCCGGTGGTGTAGCCGCTCTCCCAGAAGTTGGGGAAGCGCTCGTGCCGGGTCAGGTATTCGGCCCACGTCGGCGCCCGCCGTCCTGACGCATGCGGCGCATCCTGCGGCGCGCGACCGAGGTCGATGTTCCGCGCGATCGGCATGGTCTGCAGGCGCCGGTGGGCGGCCTCGAGGATCCGGTCCATCGCCTCCGGGTCGTCCACAGGATAGTTCGTACGCCCCCTCTGGTTGATCCTGCGGACGCGCTCCATCGCGGCGGCCCGGTCGGCCTCATGCCGCTGCGCGCCCCGCTCCGCGGCGCGCGCCAGCGCGTGCCGTTGCACGTCGGTCAACGCGGTGGGGTGAGTGCTCTCCGGGTCACCCGACGTCCAGAAGATCGCGTCCGTCAGGTCGACGGTGGGCGCGGCGAAACCGCCTGGAACGTCGGTGACGAGCACGTTGCTCAAGGCGTCACTCAGGGCATCGGTCGGGGCGTCGCCGTCCGGGGCCAGCGGGGTCGCGGTGACCGGGACAACGCCGTCCGATCCCGGCTCCCCGGCCTGGAACCGCACCCAGCTGCCCGGGGTCGCGCCGGCGACGGTCGGCCTGCGATCCGCGCCGTAGCCGGCGTTCGCCGCCACGACCCGCCCGCCGAGCGTCGGGGCGATGAAGGCGACCCCACGCGGCGCCACCACCGCCTCGACACCCTGACCGCGCAGCAGTGGGAGCAGCTGTTCAGCCAGGGGATGCTGCCCGGAGCCGGTGTCGCAGGCGATCAGGACCACGTGCCGCACGCTGCCGTCGATGACCTTCTGCTTGAGGAGGTACCCGGCGAACTCCCGCACGCCCAGCACCCTGTCACCGACCCTGAACCCGTCCTTGGTCGCGTGGACGTGGACCGCGACGCTGCCCGGCGGCAGCGGCAGCAGGGCGCCGGCCACCGTGAACTCCGCCTGCTCGCGTGCCTGGGCGGCCTGCGGGGTCTCGCCGGGCACGGTCGACGGCACCACCACCACGGCGTTCGGCGTGCGTCGCGGCGGTGGATCCACCTCGTCGCCGGCGTCCTCGGCCCGGTCGGGCCGGCCCGGGACGTCGGCAGACACGCCACCAGGCGGTTCGGGCGCTGACGGATCCGCGACCGCGGACGGGGCCTGCACCGGGTGCGCGGGCACGAAGCGGGGTCTGCTCCGCGAGGAGCCCGCGATCGTGGCACCGGCGACGACAGCCTTGCCCTTGCCCTTCGGCTGCCACCGGGTGTCGAAGCCGGCTGCCTGCCGCTCCCTGCGCCGCGCGGCGGTCATGGTGCGCTGCGCATCGGTCACCATCCCGCGCGCGTCGACCGCCCGGCGGTGCACGACGTCGGCGGCTTCGACCATCCGCCGCCAATCGGGGTCGCCGTCGTGCTGCGACTGGGTGGCTTCGCGGTACATCCGCATCGCGTCACGCATGAGCTTGTCAGCGAAGGCTTCCGTCCTGGTGACCAGTGCCCGGGCGGCCTCGAGGGCAGCCCGGGCGGCCGAAACGGCCGCCTTGGCGGTCCCGGCGGCCTTCTGCGCGGCATCCGCGGTGCCGGACCCGGTGGCGTGGGAGTCGGCAGTTGTCGCGGCATCCAGGGCCCGCTGGGCGGCCTGAGCCGACGCGGCGGCGTCGTACCCCGTGGACACCAGCCCAAGGACGCCCGGATCCAGGGTGTTGGCCGACGTGGCGGCGTTGAGCTCGCGGAGCACAGCCTGTTCGAAGGTTCGCTGGTGGTTCCACGAGCCGCGGTAGAGCTCGTCGAGACGCTGGGCGCCCAACCACCGGGCGGCGGGTATCAGCTCCGCCGGCAGGTGCTCGACGGCCTCGGTGGACGACTGCGGTACGCCGTCGGCACCGACCCGGTACACCCGGCCCGCCGGGTCGATGACGTGCTCGACGACGGTCCCGTCGGCCTCCGTGTGCCGGACCTGCACGCTGCGGTCCAGCGCGAACGCTGTCTGCCGGGCGACGTGCACGGGGTCGAGCGCGAGGACGGCGACGATCGGGGGCAGCGGCTGCGGCCCGGCGGTCTTCGGCTGGGCGGCGTTGACCAGCGTGATGAGGTCGTGGCTGCGCTGCTCCCAGCCGGCGATCCCGGCCTGGCTCTGCGGTTGCGTCCGGTCGCGTTCGAAGTCGGCGCGCCATCGCGTCAGCAGGTTGCGCTGCGCCGGTAGCAGCGGCTCCGCCCAGTCCAGCAGCGCGGCGTGCGTGAGGGCGGCCCGGGTCGCGACGCTGGAGGTGAGCGTGACCGTGCCGTGGCCGGGCAGCGGCACCCCGCGGGAGGCCTCGAACGCGTCCATGCCGTTGCCGGAGGAGTCGGCGAGCAGCCGGTCGAGGTCGACGTCGGGCGCGTCCCGCTGGAACCGCCGATCGGCGGGGTCGTCGTCGGCGCGGGCGGCGTTCCCGTCGCGCGTCTGCCTGCGCAGTTCCTCCACCTCGCCGGCGAAGAGCTCCGCGTACACGACACCTGTGATCGCGGAGCTGGTGAAATCGCCCTTGGACTTCGGCGTGCGCATCAGGACGCGGTGGTCGTAGAGGTCCGCGACGAGGTTGAACGTCCCGCGCAGCTCCACCAGGTAGACCGGTCCCTGCTGCTTGACGTGCTGTTCGCGCCGGTAGTTCTCGGTGCTGGAGCCGCCCTGGCCGCTCGGCGCGTCGAAGCCGGTCGACAGGTCCTGGCCCGGGGTCCAGGGATGGTCGGGGTCGGCGCTGTCGGACTTCTCGCCCTGGCCGAGCGCGACCGGCACGCTGGCGCTCACATGGTTGGTCCCGTGGCTCGTCGTGGTGCCGCTCTGGTGCTTGGTGTAGCGGCCGGAGCCGGTGCCCTTGACCTCCCTGAGGACCGTCAGATCGTACAGTTTCCCGTACATGCGCAGCTCCGCGCGCTGGTTGGGGCGGCCCGGTATGAACAGGTCCTCGCCCAGCTTGTAGCCGGCGGGTGTGAGGGCCTCCGGCAGGTGGTTGTCCAGGTGGGACCGCGACAGCAGGGTGGACAGCGACAGGGCCGAGCGGGTGTATTCGTCGTCGGCGTGCGGCCCGAACGCCTCGGCCAGCAGGCGGCGGGCGATCGGCAACGCCTCGTCCAGCAGCGCCGCGGTCAGGTAGCCGTCGCCCGGCCACCGGGGAAGCGGGGACAGGTCGGTCAGGTGGTGTGGGCCGAACCGGGGCCGTGACTCGGCAAGCCCCTGCGGGATCATCAGCTCGATCGTGCCGGTGAGCGCCGTGGTCTGGGAACGGGATCGCTGCTTCGCCTTCCGGAGACCGGCCATGGCCGTCCTGCTGAACCACTTGCCCTTCGTGTTCAGCACCACCGCCTTGATCACCACCCGGTAGGGCAGGTCGGCCAGGTAGAACCCGTTCCAGTCGTAGACGGTCTGCTCGGTGACCCCCTGGACGTTCTGCGAGGTGCCCCGCGAGGTGCCCGTGCCGATGCCGAGCCCGGTGGCACCGGACGTGCCGGTGTCACCGGTCAGGTTGAACCTGAACGCGTTGAGGCCGGACGAGGTGCTGACGGAGGCGCTCGTGCCGTCTGCGTTGTACCCGTGTGAGTAGACCTCGATGCCGGCCTTGTCGACGTAGTCGACCACCTCGAGCTTCTCGGACTCCGGCACGAGGCGCACCGTCACGCGGACCACATCGGACACCGGGCCGCGCGGGTTGAGCAGGTACCACTCCATGCCCGAGGCGTGCATCAGGTTCTTGATCAGGCTGTCCACCCGGCCCGGCTGGAGCTGGCCCAGCAGGGATTCGGCGCTGCCGTGCAGCCGGCCGACCTGCTCGCCGCCGGTGAACGTCAACGCCTGCATGTGCTTGGCCAGCAGGCCGGGCGCGATCGTGTCGATCGCGCTGGACACCTGGTCGTACAGCGTCGTGCCGCCGTCGAACCTGATGGTGCGCACACCGCTCTGGCCCAGCGCCCTCGGCCCCGGCCTGGTCATGTACTCGGGCATCGTCAGGTGCCGGTACGGGTTCTCCACCTGATGGACGGTGAGGCCGAACGCCGTCCTGAACGAGATGAGGGCGGCGGGGTCGAGGATGGCGACCCGGTAGCGGAGATCCATCTGCGGGGTGCTGGGATCGGGTGCGTCGGCCGGCAGCAGTGGCAGCTCGTTGGTGTGCAGGTACGCCAGCCGCGCCGCCCAGCGGACCCGGGCCTCGTCCCCGGCCTGAGCCGCCTGCCGGGCCCGCGCCGATGCCGCGGCAGCCGGCGCCGCATCGGCCGCGGCGTCGGGCGTCAGGGCCTCCCCGTGCCACCGGGTCAGGAGGTTGGCGACCACCGTGCCGCTGAGCCGCAGTTCGCCGCGCTCCCATCGGGACATCGCGTCGTGCAGCTGGTCCTCGGAGAGGGGCAGCCGACCCTCGCCGTAGCGTGCCAGCGCCTCATGTTCGGACAACAGGAAGATCACGCTGCCCGTGACCTGCTGGGTGCCGGGCCGGATCTGGTAGGGCAGCCCCAGCGTGCTCTGCTGCTGCGCCGCCTTGACGGTGTAGGTGACCGGGGCGCTGAACGCGTACGCCCGCTTGAAGAACAGTTGCAGCAGTTCCTCTGCCCCGGTGTGGCTCTGCGACCGGGTGGTCGCGCCGCCCCGGCTCCAGTTGCCGCCATGATCGGACCTGAAGCTCGCCACGCCGCCGGAGTCCACATCGGACTGGAAAGCCCCGCCCAGGTCGATCGCGATGCCGTGGCTCCTGGTCGAGGACTCGCCGGCCTCCGACAACGACAGCTTGATCAGGCCGAGGACGTAGGGGTCCGGGGTGGCGCCGAGGAAGCTCGACCCGCCCAGCGTCGCCCCGATGCTCAGCGCCGCGACGCTGTTGGTGACCAGGTTCGCGTCGGACAGCACATCCGTGCTGTACGCGTTGTTGACGATCTCCTTGAAGCCGGCCTTGACCGCGGTGTTGGTCGCGAACTGCGACACGAACGCGTCGTTGGGCGAGCCGACGCCGGTCAGCCCGGGCAGCGCCTTGCGGGCCGCATCGGTCAGACCCTTGCTGCCCACCCGGAACATGACCGCCTGTTCGAGCACCGACGAGTCTGTCGTCGTTCCCGGTTGAGGCTGCGCGGGCGCGGCAGTGAGGAACGGCAACAGGTAGACGGCGCTGGACACCGGCTCGGGAGTCGTGTGGCTGAACCCGGTGCCGTCGCCGTACTCGACGGCGATGGTGAACGTGCTCGCCACCCGGAACTCGTCCACCGCCCCCGAGTACTCGTCCAGTTCCGGGCGGTTGGACAGCAGGTTCACGCGGTTGCCTGCGCTGATGCCACGCCTCCCCTCGACGCCCACGCCGACCGGTTTGAAGACCGAACCCTTCGGCCCGGCCGAGAACCGCACACCGAGCGCGCCCTGCTTGCCGCCGGACGTGCCCTGCCCAGAGCTGATCATGCCCATGGCCAGGTTCACGGTGTGGTGGTCACGGGCACGGCGCACGAAACCGGACGGGGCGCCCTCGGCCAGCCCCGACATGCTCGCCGTGACGGTGACCCGGGCGTTGTGCACCTTGCCCAGCCCGTCCCGGTAGAACAACGTGAACGCCATACCGTCCTGGTGGATCTGGGTGTAGTACCCGTCCAGGGCCGACTTGGAGATCATCTTGTACAGCAGTTCCAGGTTGGTCATCCGTCGGTCCCGGCGCGCCACGGACAGCGCGTCGAATCCCGACGTGACGAACGGCGCGTCAAGGTCTGCGGGCACGAAGCCGGTGCGTTGCAGTTCCGGCACGACACCGGCCAGCAACTGGCGCCACGCGGTGCCGTCCACCGAGATCAGGCTCTGCCCGAAACCGTTGCCGTCGCGCGCGTACGGTGGCAGCGGCACGTCCACCGGATCCGGGTCGTGCTTCGGGTCGTCGAGCGGGCGGTCGGGGTCGCCCCGCCAAGGGACCGTGCCCCGTAACGCGTCCGGGCGGTACGTGAGCGTGTGGTCCTTGACGAGTTCCGCCATGGCGTCCCCGGTCAGTGCCTCCGGGTTGACGGGGAAGCCGTGGGAGAAGGCGTCGGGCTCCGGGATGCGCAGCAGCGCGGTGCCCGGCACGGCCTCCGTGGTGAACGTGGCCGGCGTCGTCGACAGCCGCACCGTCGCCGTGTGCTCGAACGTGACCCGGTAGCCGACCGTGAAGCCGGTGTACCGGGCGACGAGCACGCCCAGCCCGGCCCGGCCGGCATCGAGTTCGTTCGAGTCGCTGTACCTGACGCCGCCGTAGGTGGTCAGCGACATCTCGAACGGCAGCTTGAGATGTTCCGGGACCAGGTCGAAGCCGGCGACCACCTTGCCCCCGACGCCGTTGCCGAACGCGTGACCGCCGCTGCCGCCCACGATCGGCACCCGCACGTCCTCCAGGTGATCCTCGTTGCTGGTGTTGCCGACCTGCCTCGGCACCTCATCGGCGTTCCGGGTGCTCTTGATCGTCACCTCGGCCAGCACCCGGCCCTTGTCGCTCAGCGTGAAGCGGTAGCCGTCGGGGCCCGTCTTCGTGACGTTGACATCGGCGCCCTCGGTGTCGACCGGGTAGTTCACCGCCTTGTCCAGGTGCGTGTCCAGGTTCCACAGTTTCTGCAGCAGCGTGGCCCGGACAGGACTGTCCAGCGGCAGCTTCACCCCGTTGGCGTCGAGCCCGTCGATGATCCGCTGGTACAGCTCGGGCAGGCCGGTCAGGCCGGACGCGAAGAAGTTCCCCGGGATCCGCCGCTGGTTGCCGGCGAAGGATTCGATCGCCGAGGTGTACGCGGCCTGCTGCGCGGGCGTCAGGCTGGTCGGTGCGACGGCCGGCAGCTGCGGAGGTGCCGCCCGCACCGGGGGCGGTTTCGGCACGGTGGCGCCGGGCTCTGCGGTGCCTTGCCCGTCGCCGCGCAGTTTCCGCTGCGTCGCCCTGCGCAGGTTGTGCTCCGCGATCCAGAGCAGCAGCCGCTGCTGCGGCGGTCCATCCGTCACGGACACGGCGGGGACACTGTCCCAGGACGTCCCCGGGTCGGTGCGGACCTTGAATCTCCATCGGGGATCGAATGAAATCAGTTGCGACGGACCCCGCACGTCGTTGACCCGGCCGACCTCCGCGTCATGGATGGTGCCGACCTTCCGTTGCTGCGCGTTGGCGCTGAAGTCCGCCGACCCGCCCAACTTGAACACCGGGATCGGCGCACCCAGGTTCGCGCCCACGGCGCCGCCGTAGCCGATGGTCTGGTTGGAGTGGCTGCTGGACGTGGCGCCGGTCTGGAACACCCCGTCGGTCTTCTGGCCGGCGCGGAACCGGGCCGGGTCGCCCGCCTTTCCGTCCCCGTCCTGCCCGGACTGCTGCGATGCCGGCTGGTCGATCGACCCGCCCGGGTCGGGCACCGAACGCGCGTCGGTCGGGTTGAGCCACACCAGCAACTCCGCCCCGCCGAGGGGCAGCACCATCCCACCGTTGCCGTCGGCGAGCTGATCGCCGTCCCCCACCAGGTACCGGTAGTTGCTCAACAGCAGCTGCGGCAACGCCTCCAGGAGATTCGTCGGGATCGAACCATTCGCCTGCGCTCGTACCGCGTCGACCAGTTGGGGAAGGTGCGGCAGGCCGGCCTTCGGCATTCCGGAACTGAGCAGCGCCGGATCGATGTCGTCGATCGGCTCCCCGACCGCGTGCTCACCTGGTGGGTTCTGCGCCGGCGGTCCGTCGTCCGGTGACGGCTGCGGCTGGACCTCGACGACATGGACCTCGGTCACCGCATCGTCGCCGTCCGGGACCTCGACGACGTGGACCTCGACGACGTGGACCTCGACGGTCTCGCTGCCCCCGTGTGTCTCCTGGACGTCCTGCTGCCGGACGTCCTGCTGCTGGACGCCGTCTCCCTGCGTGGGACCGGGTGCCTGCACCGCTTGCAGCCACTCGAGGCGCCGCTGCGCAACCTGTCTGCGCTCCTGCTCGCTCAACCCGGTCGTCGTCGTGGTGGTTGCCGGGTCGTGGTCCGAGTGGGACTGCTGGGCACCCTCGGCGTTCCCCTCCGGCGCGGCGTCGCCGTGATGCGGCACCGGATGCGCTGGGAGCTTCTGCAGTTCGATGGCGGGTTCCTCGGTCACCACCTGTGCCGTCCGTCCGCCGCGGCGCCGCCGCGGGGTCGCCGGCCCGGGACCCCGCTGTCCAGACCCGCTGCGCCCGCTCCCGCCGGAGTCCCCGTCGGATCGTGCCGACAGGTGGAGGATGCCGCCGGGTTTCGTGAACAGCCTGTCGGCGGTGATCGACGGCGTCGACGGCGGCAGCAGCCGGTCGCCCTGCGGGCTGAGGGTCAGCGTCGAGGGGTCGGTGGGCGGCAGGAAGGCGCTGCCCACGACGGCGCCGTCGGCCAGGTCGATCTCGATCGCCCGGACGCCGTTGACGTGCAGCGGATGCAGCGCCGGCTCGGCGTCGCCACGGAGGTGGAAGTACGACGGGGCGTACGCCGCGGTCGGCTCGGCGACCGGCGCCACCGGCATCGGCGTGCCGTCGGGGTGCTTGGCACCGATGGGGCTGGGCTGCGGTGCCGGCTGGGCGGCCACCACGGACCAGATCCCGGTCCGCTGGTCCTGCACGAGCACGGCGGACCCGGACGCGCCGTCCCCGATCTGACCGACCCGCTGCACGGCAGAAGGTCCGGACAGGTGCTCGGCGGTCCAGCCCGGCGTGCCGTCGAGGCTGTGGTACTGGAACGCAGCCTGTCCGTCCTGTCCGTCGGGGCGCGCCGGCGTGCCGGTGAACGTCACCAGGTCGATGTGGCCGGCGGAGTCGCGCCGCAGCACCTGCCGGTGGCCCGGCGCGGTGGGTTCGACGGGTGCCTCGCCGACCGCGACGGTGACCGTGCTCCAGCGGCCGCTGGCGTGGTCGTACACCAGGACCACCCGGTGGTTCGGGTCTGGATGCAGGTTCCCGTCAAGGGATCGGGCGGCGATGGCCGTCGGTTCGACGGTGTGGACGGCTTCGCCCGGGTCGGGTGCCACCGGCGTCCATTGCAGCGTCCTGGGATCGACGTGGAAGTACGTTGCGGCGTCGTCGGCCACCGGTGCCGGCGTGCCGGTCCCGGTCCGTGCCGTCCCGCCGAGCGTCTTTCCCGGGCCTGGCGGACGCTCCACGAAGGTGACGAGCTCCACCTGCCCGTCCAGCTTCCGGAACAGTTGCCGGCCAGGCTTGCGCCGCACCGGACGCGACGGCATCGGACGCGACGGCACCGGTGGTGGCGACGGCACCGGACGGGACGGCACCGGTGTCTGCGGGCCGCGGTCCCGCGAGCGCTTCGGGTCGGCAGGCAGGGCGGGCGAGGCCGCCGATGACGCCGGCGGCGAGTTCGGCGTGGACGGTCCGGCCTGGCCCGGTGGCAGCACCCGCCACTGCGCGGCGTGCGGCGCTGTGCTGAGCCGGCCGTCCGCGGTGACCGGCACCGCGACCTGACCCTGCGCGGCGAGCTGCGCCAGTGCCTCCGGGTTGACCTGGGCGGCGTCGACGACCACCGGCGCGTTCACGGCGCTCGCCAGCCGCGCCGCCTGCTGCGGGGTCAGCGCCGGGTCGGCGAGCCTCAGGTCGAGCACCACCCGGCGGCGCAGCGGCGCCGGCAACGCGTTCAGGAGCTGGTGGAGCACGGCGGGATCGGCCGACTCGGCGTCCGGCATGACCCGCAGGGTGGTGTTCGCCGCTGGGATCGCCGTCGCGACGGCCAGTTGCTGTCCGTCCGGCGCCGGGCCGTGCAGGACCAGACCCGACGGCACGTGCGTGACGCCGAAGCCGGCCGGCGGGCGCAGCGCGTGCCCGATCAGCGGCGCCTGCCACACCGGAGCGCGGGTGCCGGTGGCCGGCGGATCCTGCCGGGCACTCGCCCGGGGCCCGCGGCCGGTGGTCGGGTAGATGTAAAAGGCCGTGGCGAACTCGTGGGCGGTGACACGGCCGTCGGCGGTGACCGGCACGATCCGGTGTGACGGCGGCGGGACCTCGCTCAGCAGCTCCGCGGGGATCACCAGCGGCGGCGCGAAGCCACGAACCCGGGAAAGCTGATCGGCCAGTTCCAACACGGCGGCGAGGCTCAACGGGGCCTCGCTGACCACCCTGATCCGCAACCGCTCGGCGGCGTCCCGGGACAGCCGGCCGATGATGTCCTGGACGTGGACGCTCACCCCGGGACCGGGAGCGATCACCAAGGTGATCCGGTCGGGGTCATGGGGGATCGCGTTCGCGAGCTCCAGCACGGCGCCGGACGGGGTCGGCGCCGGGTACAGCAGGATCCCGGCCGGCACCTCGACCTCCCGGAAGCCGCTCGGGTGGATCAGAAAGTCCGTGACCGGCCGGTCCGGCTCGCCCGTGAGCGGGTCAATGGTGCCGGGCAGGTCCGCGGTGACCGGCTGGGACCGGTGCGGTGCTCTGGGTCGCCCGGTCAGCAGGTTCGCGGCCACCAGGATGGGCACCTCGGTGCCGGTCGCGCTGAAGATCCCGTCGGCGAGCTCGACCACCTCGGCCGGGCGCAGCGGGGTCTCGCCGACGACCCTGATCACCGTCCGCTCGGCAACGTCGCGTGGCAGGTGGGCGAGGTGATCGGCGACCGCGGCGACCAGACCCGGCAGGTCCGGGCCGAGGGTCACGACCAGGGTCGGCCGACCGTCGTGGGGAAGCACCGCCTCGGCGAGGGCCAGCAGCCGCTCCGGGCTGCCCTGCTGCGGTTGCGCCGGCGGGTGGATGGTGATCCCGGGCTTCGGCACGGAGGTCGTGGGGGTGTCGTGCAGGAGCAGGAGCCCCGCCGGGATCACCCGGGTCCGGTACCCGGTCGCCGGCCTGGCCGAATCGGGATCGGCCACGGGAAGGGGCGCGTCGTCGGCGAAGCGCATCGCGACGTCGACCGCGCCGCGGCCACCGTCGACCACGAACGAGGCGACGTTGAGCCCGTCGACCCACGCCAGCCGCGCGGTCGGGGCGCCGTCGAAGGTGCCGCCGGTCGGCAACCGCAGCAGCTCGCCCCGGAGGGTGAGCAGGATCCGCGACTCCGGGTGGGCGAACCCGGCCCGGGTCTGCCGCCAGCCCTCATCCGGCAGCCGCGACTCGCGGCGCCGGGGATCCGCGGTGTGCTCCGCCGTGCCGCCGGCCAGCGCCCGGCCAGTGCCTCGGCCAGTGCCTCGGCCAGTGCCTCGGCCAGTGCCTCGGCCTGCGCCGCGCCCTCCCGGCGCAGCGCGAGCACGACCCGTTCGACAGCGGCACGGTACCGCGGCAGGTCATCGGCTGACCGCGGCCGGGGCAGGTGCCGCGCGGTGATGGTCTCCGCCTGCCGCAGCTGCGCCGGTGTCGCCTTGCCCAGCGCCGCATCGTCGGCGGCATCCGCGGCCTGCGGCGGTCCCTGCCCCTCATCCACGCCCCATCGCAGCAGTGGCGTGCCGTCCGGCGCGGGCCCGTCGACCAGGACGGCCCGCAGCGGGTCACCCGCCGGCAGCTCGGTCACCGTGACGCTGGTCGGGTCGTCCGGATCGACGTCGTGGGCGTGCCACAGTCCCGGCCGCATCGACGGCGCGCCGGTGGGATCGAAGCCGAGCGTGAACGAGTACACCTGGCCCTGCCCGGACCACGCGTCCCCGGTCGGTGCGACGACCGGGATGCCCGACGCGCGGGTGAGGCCGGCCGCGTAGGACTGTCCGTCGCCCGTGCCGGCCGAGCAGCCGACCAGCAGCATCCGGCCCTGGCCGGTCAGCCGGCCGGGTCCGCGGAGCCAGTTCGCGAACCGGGCCGGATCCAGCGTGTGGGCGCCGACCGCGACACCGGCCGGGGTCATGTGCGCGTGGACCACGAACACGCCCGGGTCAGCCGGGAATGCCTGCGCCGCGGCGACCCTCGCCGCCCAGTCGGCCGGCGTCTCGCCCGATCGCGGGATCACGACCCCCGAGCCCACCGCCCGGAACCCCCGCGCCAGGTCGGCCTGGTAGCCGGTGAGCTGCGGCTGCACGTGCAGGTCCGGGAACGGCGCCGACCCGGCCGACCCGACCAGGGCGGCCGGGTGCCGCGCCGACCGGACCTGCTCGACCGCCCAGTTCAGCGTGATGGCGAGCCGCCCGGGATCGGTGAGCGTGCCGGCGGGGACCGTGACGTGGTGCGGCGGCCGGCGACCGGCACCGTTGCCGGCGAGCACCAGCTCGGCGGCCGACCGGCTCCCCACCGGCCCGCCGGCCACCACGATCGTGTGCCGGCGGCCGGTGGGCGCGTGGACGGTGACCCGGCCTCCCGGTCGGATGTCGAACGTGTACCCGGGGGCCTGCAGGGCCGAGTGCGTCACCGCCTGCCAGAGGGTGTCGGTGAGCGCGTCGGCGTCACGGTGCGCGGCGAGTGTCGCCGACAGGGTGCCGGCCACCGGCGCGTGAGCGAGCCGGTCGTACGTGACGCCGCGCAGGGCGGTGACCCGCGGGTGCGCCTCGAGGTCGACGCCGTGGCGCTGCCGCACCGCGTCCACGACGGCCTGCCAGCGCACGGCTGCGCCGGGTTGCTGGGTCCGCAGGCCGAGGTTGTCGAGCAGGACCAGGATGTCGTCGGAGAACGGATCGGCGTCGGGACGGGCCGGGTCGACGGCGGTCAGGTGGAACGGGTGCGCGTTGTGGTCCGGGTGGGTCGCGGCGTCGTAGTCGGTGACCAGCTCATGCAGCCGGTCGACGTCGGCCAGATCGGCGCCGGTCAGCCAGACCGGACCGGCCGGCGCCGGTCCGCGGGACAGCGCCTGGGGCAGGCCCTGCCAGGCGGTTGTGGCGAGCCGGTCGCCGAGCCGGTGGACGGCCCGGCGGGCCTTCGCCCGTTCGGCGGCGAAGTACTCCGCCCACGTGCGGGGGGCCGGCACCGGCACCGCCAGGATCGTGTCCTGATATCCCCGGGCCTCTGCCGCCAGCTCCTTGATGGTGGTGGCGAACTGGTCCGTCGTGTCGGTCAGCGCGGCGGCCTCGGCGCCGGCCGCCGCGGCGGCAGCGGTCTGGGCGTACGTCGCGGAGGCCACCCGCAGCGCGTTCTCCCCGATCGCGAGGCCGGCGGAGACGGCGACACCGCCCGCCAGGACGGCGGCGGCGACCGGTCCGGTCAGCCCGGTCGCCGCGACCAGGGCCCCACCGACCGCGAGTTTGGCGGTCCCGGCCGGGATGTGCTTGTAGAACGTCTGCAGCCAGGCGGAGACCTCCTTGGGCCGGTCCAGGGCCCGGTTCGCCCGCTGCTGGGTCAGGATGTCGGCCGTGCGGTACATACCCAGTTGCCGCAGGCCTCCCCATCCGTCCGGTTCGGGCCGGTCGAGCCGGTCCGCGGGCGGGTCGGCCGTCTCACCGAGCAGGTATCCGATTGTCTCGATCGACCACCGCGTCTGGTACAGGGCGTCCCAGGCGGCGACCGCGGCCGCGTCGGCGAACTCGTGCGGCTTGAGCAGACTCCAGCCGGCGCCGTACGTGAGCCCGTATGCCGCGGCGGCGGCGATGTTGGCCGTGGCCAGCTCGACCGCGGATTGACCGATGATGCTGAGCGCCAGCGACGGCACCCCCGACGCCGCCTGCTGACTGCCCACCCGCAGCGCGTTGTGCCACGCCAGCGGCGCCCCGACCGGGACGCCGCGCGCCGCCGGGTCGAAGGTCATGGTGACGGCGCCTGCCTGCGCCGGCAGTCGCACCGGCTGCCGGCGCGCCGTCATGTCGGCGATCTGCGCGTCGACCTGCAGCCGGAGTCTGGTCTCCAGGGCTCTCAGGCTGTCCCGGGCGGCGGTCAGGTCGGCACTGAGCCCGGGGGCGAGCGGCCGGTGGTTCCCGATCCGGGCGACCAGCTCACGCAGCCGGTAGTACATGCTGGCGACGCCGACGTTGCGCAGGTGGTCGGGGCTGAGCTTCTCCAGGTGCTTGCGCAGGTTCTTCGCCTCGGCCTCGGGCCGGTCGTAGATGTAGTCGGCGAAGGACTGCGCGAGGTTGGCACCGACGGTGATGGCCGCGCCGACCAGCGCCTTCGACCCGGGTAGCAGACCTGTCGTGGCGGCGACGGGCACCGGCGCGGAGCCCGCCACCAGGCCGAGCACCACACCGTTGGCCATCGACGCCGCCATCCCGGCCGGCATCCGCTTCACCAGCTGTGGGGTGCCGTAGCCGCGATCGGTCCGCGCCAACGGCTTGCGCCGCCGGCTGACCCCGGGACCGGTCAGCACCGACCTGGCGGGACCGGCGGTGGTCAACGCGTTGGACGCGGCGTCGGACACCGCCTGGGTGACGTTCTGGGCCACGGTCGCGCCCACGCTGCCGAGTGTCAGCTCCGGTGCCCGGTTGGCCAGGGCGCTCGTCACCAGCGTGTACACGGCCGCCATGCTCGCGCCGACACCACGCCGGACGAGGTGCAGCCCGAAGGGGGCCTGATCCGACAACGCCCGCGCGGGCGCCTGCAGCGGGGAGTCGTCCGGTGCCTCGGTCCGGTCCCGCAGCCGTTGCTCGGCCCGGGCCAGGGCCTGGGCGATCACCCGCTCGTCGAGGGTCTGTGCCCGCATCGCGGCACGGCTTCTGATCGCCATCCGGGTCGCCGCGCCGGCCGTGACGGTGTGCCGGCTCCGGCCGAGGAACCAGCGGCCGATGGCGCTGCCGTTGCGGGAGAAGGCACTGCGCTGCTGGAAGATCCGCAGCGTGGTGCGGTGCTGCTCGGCGAGCCCGACCTCTGCCTGGCCGCTCGTCAGCTCGGCGATCACGCCCGCGAGCCCGGCCTCGATCGCCGCGTCGCTCGCGTCGCGGCGTACCCGCACCTCCACCTCGGCGCCGGTGCGGTCGATCCATACCGCCGGCCGGTCCACCACGTGCGGGCCGGCGACGCCGACGGCCGCCGTGGAGACCACCCTTACCGGGTAGGTCGTGATGTGGTTGTCGGTCAACGCCTGGCCGTGCGGTGGTGTACCCGCCAGCCGGAGCGTGGCCGAGCCGCCCGCGTCGGTCCGCAGCTCCGCGCCCCGCAGCACGTGCGGTGAGTGGTACTGGTACAGGCCCGCCGCCCTGGCGACCGCCGCCAGCGCGTCCTTGTCGTCCGCCCTCATCCGGGTGTCGAAGAGCCTGGCCAGCAGCAGGGCGGTGACGTCCGGGTGCAGCCGGCCGAGCCGCCGGTTGAGTGCCCGGGCCCGCTGGACGCCGCCGTGCTGGTCGCGCAGTACACCGAGGTCGGCCAGCACGGTGAGCAACTGCATGGCCGCCCGTTCCCTGGCCTGTTCGTTTTCCTGCAGGCTCACGGCCGGATCGGCGGGCTGGGCGAGGCGGTGCAGACTGTGCGCGAGCCCGGCCAGCCGGGCGTGGTCGGTGCGGCTGAAGAACCGCGGGCGGGTGCCGGCGCCGAACCGGTGGCGGCGGTGGACGACCGTGCGACCCAGACGCGCGGCCAGGACGCCGCCGCCCCGTGCGAACTCGGTGCCGAGCCGCACCAGCGCCACCGCGATCTCGTCCGCCGTCGCGGTCGGCGGCACCCGCAGCGTCGGCTGCCGGCCGTCCGCGCCGACCAGCGTGACCGCCACCGGCGCGTCCACCGCGGTCGAGCGGTCCACGACCACGTCGACCCGGCCCCGTCCGGCCCGGAACGTGACCGTGCCGGTCGTGCCGACGGTGTGCTGGATCTGCCAGCGGCGCCCGCCGGACCGCCGGGGACCGGCCGCCACCATCCGCACCGCCGCGACGACGACCGCGTCGGCGACGACGGCCGGCTGAGGCTGCGGTGGGGGCACCGGCTGAGGCTGCGGTTGGGGAACCGGCTGAGGCACCGGCTGAGGCACCGGCTGGGGGACGTTGACGGCGTCCGGCGCCAGGACCTGGATCTCGTCGATGATCTGGTCGAAGACCTGGCGGAGCTCGTCGGTGCGGCTGTCCGCCCCTCCGGTGAGCCCGAGCAACGCTCGATGCTCCGGCCCGAGCGCCCCGAGATTGTGCGCCTCGAGGTTCCACAGCCCGAAGCGCACCTGCAGGTCCCGCAGCCGCGCATCATCCGGATCCGCAAGCCGCCCGAAGATCGCTTGTGCCCGGTCGATCCGCTGCCGCACCTCCTGCCGCCACGCAGTGCTCGCCTGGTCGGCGCCGGAGTCGGGGGCGAGGACCGAGGAGGAGCCGGTCGCCGTCGCGACAGTGTCCGACGAACCCCACTCGATCACCAAGGTCAGATCCGTACCCTCGGGCGGAACCCCGCCGACCAGGACCCGCGCCAGTGGATCATCGGCCGGCAGCGGCGTCTCGGCGACCTCGACGGCATCGTCCTGCTTGGTCCCGGGAACGGTGGTGGAGCCGTCATCGGTCGTCCGGAAACGGACCGCGAGCTCCTTCCACAGGCCCGGCCGCGCGCCGCGCAGGACCGGCCGCCCGTCGCGATCGAAGCCGACGGGGGCGAAGCTGAACAGGGTCGGGCGGTCGCCCGGCAGCGAGAACACCCGTTCGTCCGCCGCCACGACCGTGGTGACACCGTGCTTGGACAGCTCGGCGGTCACCTGGACGGCCAACGACCTCGGCGCCGGGGCGACCTCCATCGAGGTGAAGAAGCCCGTGTCGTCGGCAAGGGCCCGGCACGAGACGAGGACCACCCGCCGTTCGCCGTGCACCACCCCGTTGCGCACGAGCCAGTTGGCGAACTCGGTCGGGTTCAGCACCTCGTCACGGACCGCGAACCCCTGATGGGCCGAGTGGACGAACACCGCGACGGTGTCAGGGTCCATGGCCGACATCGCTTTCGCGGCCTCGACTTCCGCTGCCCACCGCGCCTGCGCCCGCTCCGGCGACTCCCCCGGCCGCTCGGCCGGGATCACCGTGGCCCGCCCGACCTTCCGCCAGCCCTTGCCGAGATCGTCGTCGAACCTCGGCACCGGGAGGACCACCGATCCGGTCGCGGTGATCCCTCCCGTTGCCACGCCGTCGGACCTCGCGCCGTCGGACTGGCCGTGCCCCGGGTGCGACCCGGATCCGGTGACGCTCCCGCTGTCCGGCGACGACGACACGTCCGCCCCGGCATGCGGCGACGTGGACTGGGGTGCCGGCGACTCGGAAGGGAGAGGTTGCGATTGTTCGCCCACGGACGACGTCGGCGTGTCCGATGTGTCGCCGGCGGCGAGCGCGGCCGCATCGGCCCCGCTGTGCGCCGACGCGGACATGGCGCCCTGCCCAGTGCCTTGCCCAGTGCCTTGCCCAGTGCCTTGGCCGGGGTCTTGCCCGTTGCCCGGGCCGGTGGCCTGCCCAGTGCCTTGGCCGGGATCTTGCCCGTTGCCCAGGCCGGTGGCCTGCCCGGCGCCTTGGCCGGTGCCCGACCCGCTGCCCTGGCCGGTGTCTTGTCCGGACGTGGCCGACGCCAGGTCCAGGCCACTGCCCGGCACCGGTGTCCCGGCAGGCGTGACCAGCCCCGACTGGTCCACCGCCGACGGCACCGGATCCGTCGACGTGCCCGGCCCGTCCGGCGACGACGCCGGGTCACCGACCGCGTCGCCGTACGCCGGCGGCTTGTCCACGTCGTCGTACGCCGGCGAATCCAACGATTCGTCGTAGCTCGGCAGCTGGTCCCGCGAGCCGGCATACGCACCGGTGTGCGGATCCAGCGACAGCGCCCTGCGGACCTCCTGCCGGAACTCCGGATACGACGCGCCCAGCGACCTGCCGCCCTTGTGCCCCACCTGTTCCACGACCCCCGAGATGAGCCCGGAGGTCAACGCGAACGGATGCGCCTCCCAGCCCTGGCCGGTGAGGCCGCCGTAGAGGAACTCGGTGAACCACTCGACGGCGCCTTCGTTGAGGATGTCGAGCCCGGCGGTGACCCGCTTTGCGGTGCGCTCACTCATCCCGCGCCGGGTCAGGAGTTCGACGAACGGTTGGTTGCCCCCGTCCGCACCCTTCGGCGTCGGCTTCGGTGTCGACTTCGGCGGGTCGGACACCGTGCCGGCGCCGTTCCTGCCGGTCGGGCCCTTGGGCGGGCGGTTGAGCAGCTTCTTCACGACGGCACCGCCGATCCCGCCGCTGATCAGGGAGACCGCGCCGCCGAGCGCGCCGACCTCCACCGACTGCCTGGTCAGGTCCCAGTCCCACTCGTCGGAGTTGCGGGTGTGCAGGATGTCGATCTGGATGCGCTGGGCGAGGAAGTCCATCGCGATCTGGAAGGCGATGCCCAGGGCCATGTTCGTCACCACGGCGCGGATCAGCCGGCCGATGACCGTCTCGACGAGGAACCGGACGATCGCGGACCGCGCCGCGAACCAGGTCAGGAACGTTGGATTGATGAACGCCATCACGAGCGCGATCGCGAACTCGATCATCAGCTCGATGATGGTCAGGATGATGATCAGCTTGACGTACTGGACCTGCAACGCGGTCTTGCGAGCGGCGGTCGCCGCTTTGGTCAGCTCCTCCGCCGCCACGTAGAGGTAGCGCGGCTCCTCGCTGACGAACTTCGCCATCGACGCGGCGTACGCCCGCTCGCCCGCGCCGCTGAAGTTCGCCCGGATGCCGTTGACCGCCGCCACGACGACCGGGGCGAGTTCGTCGGTGAGCCCGGCAGCGGCGTCACGGTACGCCTGGGCCACGGCGAAGAGCCGGTCCTCGTTGAGGCCCGGCACCTCCTCGCCGCTGACCCATTTGAGGAACTCGGCGACCTCGCGTGACGGTTGGATCGCTACCGGACTCACCCCTTGCGACGGTTGGCGCTACGTGTGCACGATCAGCGACATCGCCTGCTCGGCGTCCTCGGTGCTGTTCTCCTCGGCCTGTTCCAGCAGGTCGATGAGCGCACGGGTGCGCTCCTGGTCGCCGCCGACCGCGTCGGGCAGCAGCTCGAAGACCTGACCCACGAACTGCTTGATCTGCTGGTGTACGGGCAGGTACTGCGCGGTCACCTCGTCATGGGTCCACTCCGCGAGCGGCTCGTTCGACGCCAGCGCACCGTTGAGCGTGCTGCCGATGCGGGACGCGATCGTCGACGCCTGGCCCAGTTCCGGGACCTTGGCCCGCATGTCCGCGGTGCTCGCCGCGATCACGCCGTCAGGCATGGCGCCCGTCCCGGTCGGCCGGCCCGGACTGCTCGCCGGGCAGCGGGGCGGTCGCCACCTTGATGGCCTCGGCGATCATGCCGTCCAGGTCGAGTTCGCCGTCGAGGAGCCCGCCGAGCCTGCTCCCGGCCGGCATCAGTGGCGTGAAGAGCGACACCGCCGTCGCCGACGCGGTCCGCCGTGCCTCGCGGATCGTCTCCACCAGCAGGTCACCCAGCTCGGCCGGTGCCATCGACCGGTACGCCCCGGTGGGGAACGTGATCGCCGAGATCTCGCCGTGGCCGTCGACCGTGACGGTCACCGACCGGTTGCGGGCCGTGCTGCTTGTCGTCGTCCCGGCCAGTTCGCGCTGGGCGGCACCCAACGCGTCCTGGGTGGCCCGGAGCCGTGCCATCGCCTGCTCGACCTGGTTGTGCAGTGGGATCGTCATACTCGCTCGAGCTCCTCCACGGGTCAGCCGCCACCACGGCGGGTGGTGCGGGTCGTGCCGGGTCTGGGTCCGTTCGGGCTGTACGGCGCGACGGGCACCCGCTGGGTGACGCTGCCGGCATCGGTGTCGGCGGTGTCGTCGCGGCCGATCACGGCCGGCGTGCAGTCCGGGTCGGTGCCCCAGACGTCTTCATCCTCGGCCAGCCAGGTCGTGCGCTCGCGCTCCTTCGACTGGCCGCCAGCTCCCATGCCACCCATGCCGCCCATCGGCATGAACGGCATGCCGCCCATACCGGTGCCGGTGCCGGCGGCGAACCCGCCGCCGGGCGGCATCGCACCGTCTGCGCCGAGCACACCGAGCGTGCCGATCGCCCCGCCGCCGCCCGCGGCCGGCGCGGGCGCGCCGCCGAGCGTGCCGATGTCCTGGCCGTCGATCGCGGTCGGGAGCAGCGAGGACAGCAGACCCGAGTCGTCGTCGGACCTGCCCCCGGATCCGCCGCCCCCGGCCAACGGGCCCCTGCCGTAGCTTCCGGGGACCGTGGACACGGGGATCGACCCGAACGGCGGGATGAGCGGTGACACACCCGGCCCGCCGCCGAGGTCCGGCAGGCCCGACCCGCTGCCGAGGTCCGGGAGACCTGAGCCGCTCCCGAAGTCCGGCAGTCCCGACCCGCCGCCGAAGTCGGACAGGCCCGACCCGCCGCCGAAGTCCGGCAGGCCCGACCCGCCGCCGGACTCCGGCAGTCCCGACCCGCCGCCGGAGTCCGGCAGACCTGAGCCGCTCCCGGAGTCCGGCAGACCTGAGCCGTCCGCACCCGGAAGGTTCCCACCCGGACCCTGGTTGCCGCCGCCGGAACCGCCGTTGGGGCCCGGGGTGGGCGTGGTCATGCCGTAGAGCAGCGGTGGCGTCAGGCCCGTGGTCAACGGGACGCGGGTGGCCGTGAAACTGTTCTCCAGCGCGGTGGTGGCATCGGTCATCGGCTTGTCGAGATACTCGCTGAGCGTCGCGATCCAGGCGTTCTTCGCCAGGGTGTCCAGCGCGGTCCATCCTTCGGCCTTGCTGATGTCGACCGTTACCGCCGGCAGGTTGGCGGCTTGAACGGTGACCGTCCATGACAGCTGTTCCGTCACCGCGGCGAGCCCGAAGGCGTCGACGGCCTCCTTGACCTGCCGCAGTATGTCCATGATGATCTTGCGAGGGTCGCCGTACCTGCTCCCCTCACCTCCACCGGTGTTGTAGGCGGCGAACGCGGTTCGCAGCGCGTTGGTGAAGGTCACGATCGCGGCGGAGTTGTCGGCGAGCAGGGCCGACCAGGTGCTCGTGCCGACCGTCATGTCGGCCTGCGCGCTGGTCATGAACTCGCGGATGTTGCGCAGGACGATGGTGAACGCCTCGCCCGCCGATCCCTTGAACCCCGAGGACTCGGTGTCCACCTCGGCGATCAGCTTGTCCATGATGGCCACGTTCGCCGTGAGCCACTCCTCGGCCCGCTTGAACGCCCCGTAGGCGGTGTCGAACGTCAGCTTGTCGAGGTTGACGATCGGCCAGTCATAGATCGCCTTGTTGCTGTTGTTCCAGTACGTCTGATAGTCGTTCTCACTGCCGTTGGCGTAGTAGTCCACCAGTACCCTGGTGATCCAGGCTTCGTAGTGACCCTCGCCCGACACGTCCCGGTACTGCCAGAAGTGCGCCTCGTTGAACCCCGGGTGGCTCCAGATGTTCTGGTACTCGCTGGGGTTCGAGTAGAACCGGTTTGCCTCGTCCCAGAACCCGCCGTGCCTCAGCCAGGGTTTCGCGATCACCTTCTTCCGGTCGACGTTGGGGTTGCCCAGAATCGTCTGGAGGACACTGTCCCAGTCCGTCAGCGGCATCAGCGCTCACCGCCACGCGCGCCGGCCGTCACAGCCCCGTGCCCGGCCCTGTGAAGTCACGCTCCAGGAACTGCATGATCGACGCCGGGGTCTGTGTGTTCAGCGACTCGATCTCGTCGGTGACCTCCAACATCCGTGTCAGGCGCTTCACCTGGAGGTCGAGGTCGTCCTTCAGGTCGCTGCAGAACTTGTCGAGGTCCAGACCGGCGGCGGCCACGACGGACTCCAGGTCCGTTCCCGGGACGTACCCGTCCGCCCCGGCGGCGACCTTCACGCTGTTGAAGCGCGGCACCGGACGGAGCCACATGTCCGCCAGCGTGGTCGCGCAGGTGTCGAGCGTGTCGTGGACTTTCTGAATGAAGTCGTCATCGATGACGATCTTGTCGCTCGGTGCCATGGCGGCCTCCTCGTGCTCGCGGGTGGTGCGTCGACGACCCGGCCGCGGCCGACGTCCGGGGACGCCGGAGCCGCGGTCGGTGCTGCTGTCTGCTGCGGATCAGGAACGCGGGTCCGGTCAGACCAGGCCGTTGAACATGGCCGCGGACTTGTTGTCGCCGAGCCGGTACTGGTCATGGATGTTGTGCAGTGCGGACTGGGCGGCCAGCACCGCCGCGTCCATCCGGCCCATCGCGTCGTTCCACATCGTCTGCGCGCCCTGGTAACCGACGACCGCGTTACCGTTGTTCGCGTTCTCGAAGTTGGCCACGGCGGTCGACAGCGCGTCCAGCGACGACCGCAGTCTGCTCTGGATGGCGCTCAGCTCGTCGGCGGTGTCGAGCAGACCGTTCGGGTTGACGTTGTAGTCGGCCATGATGTCGTCCTCTCTTTTCCGATCAGGTTTCTCGACGGGGGCTTCTCGGATCAGGTCCAGGAGGCGGACGCGGCGACCTGCTGGGACACGACGTTCACCGACTGGAGGTTGTTGTCCTCGGCGTAGTCCGTGTTCCTCGAGTACTGGCTCATCGCCTCCTGCAGTTTGAGCAGGGCCTGGCGGACCTGGTCGAGGTTCAGCGCCCAGGTGCCCAGCGCCTGGCGGTACGTCAGGGACGCCTGACCGCCCCAGTGCGAGGTCAGCGCCGCTTCGCAGCTCTCCGCCGCGACGCGGGCCTGCTGCTGGTCGGCGACGGTCTGGTTGAACTGGTTGATGAGCCTGGTGGTGGCGTCAGTGACAGAAGCCAGATTGGGTGTTGCCGGCATGGTTCCTCCTCTGTAGTTCCCTCGCGGATCGGGTGGCCGGCCGCGCCGGCCTCACCCCCGGACCCGGGCCGGGTCCAGCACCGGCCCGGCCGGCAGCAGTTCCAGCAGTGCCGACGGCACCGCCACCGCTGTGGCCTCCGGGAAGCCGAGCGACTTCGCCACCGCGGCGCCGGCCACCGGATAACCCACCCCGGCGTCGGTGAGCAGGTGCAGGCTCGCGCCGCTCGGCTGCCCGGCCCGGGCGACCGTGACGAGGCCCCCGCCGCCGGCATCGATGCGCACCCGGACGTCACCGCGCAGCCCGGTCATGTCCGGCGCCGGCCTGACCGGACGGGCGTCCGGGTCCGGCGCGGTGGTCAGGACCTCGACGGGTGCCTCCGGCGGGCCGGACGGGGACGGCAGCCGCACGCACGGCACCTGGCCGCCGGCGACGGCGGCGACCGCCGGTGGCTGTGCCGGCAGCGCCGCCAGGACCGCCGGCGCGGACGTGGTCGTCGTCGTGGCGAGTGCCGCCGGGCTCAGCGGCAGCGCCGCCGGGCTCTGCCC
The DNA here is from genome assembly GCF_035963215.1 of Dactylosporangium sp. NBC_01737. NCBI lineage: Bacteria > Bacillati > Actinomycetota > Actinomycetes > Micromonosporales > Micromonosporaceae > Dactylosporangium > Dactylosporangium sp. NBC_01737. The sequence goes on along the minus strand of NZ_CP109153.1, from coordinate 8,154,385 downwards.
CGGGTATGCCGCCGCCGTGGCCGGGTCGCCGAGGACGATCGCCGCACCGGTCGCGGTCAACGGGCTGAGCCCGTCGGCGCGCAGCAGGTAGTACCGCTCGGTGGTGCCGGTGTTGCGGACCACGAAGACCTGCCCGAACCGCGACGGCCGGCCGTCCAGGTTGGGCCCCGGCTGGCCGCGACCGGTGACGTCGATCGAGTCGACGTCCGGACCGGCGGGCACCACGTCGAGCCAGGGCGCGGTGACCGCCACGGCGAGCCCCTCGTACCCGAGCACCTTCACGAGCCACGGCTGGCGCAACGCGAACCGGCGGCCGGACCAGACGAGATGGGTGCCGGTCCGGGTCGTGGCGACGATCGCCCGGTCGGCGGGGAGCGCCGCACCGGACCGGTCGGCCGTCACGGACAGCACGTTGCCGGTCCGTGCGGCGCCCGCCTCGTCGACGGTCTGCTCGGCGCAGAGCGTCCACGACAACGCCCGCAGCGGCACGGTCGGCAGCGCGTCCGGTGCGCCGACGATCCCGATCGGCTGGCCGTGCCGGGCCTCGGCGAGCGACCGGCGGGAGACGGTCTGGACCTTCGGCGCCGGGCCGAGCAGCAGGCGGGCCGAGGCGTAGTTGAGCACCGGTCGCAGTTCGCCGTCGACGTACAGGTAGCGCGAGCCGGTCTCCCGCTCGACGATGAGCACCCGGGGCTGCCGCCACGCCGAGGAACCACCGGGGACGAAGTAGCCGTAGACCGCGAACCCGACGACCACGAGGCACCCGATCAGCAGTCCGGCGACCGTACCGACGACGGTGCGCCGGTGCGGGTGCTCCAGCGCGTCCGGGTCGGCGGCCACCAGCGCGCAGGTCAGCCGGGAGTGCAGCGCGGACTGCGCCTTGATCTGGTCGCTCCGGGACTGCATCATGGCCTACCCGCGCAGTCCCCGTGCGAACTGATACAGGTCCAGCACGGCGAACAGCACCGGGAACGCCGCGCAGGTGGCCAGCCACTGCAGGACGTCGCCGGCCCGGCCCCAGTACGGGGTGAGCCGCCGCCCCGGGAGGACCACCGCGATCCCGTACAGGATCGCGCCGGCCACCGGCACGCCGGCGGCGCAGACCACGAGCCGGACCGCTGGATCCGTGCCGACGGCGAGCGCGACCGTCACCGCGACCAGCCCGACCGCCGCCGGGACGATCGCGGTCAGGCGGTGCCAGGCGTTCGTCATCGGGCGGGCACCCAGGATCCGCGCCAGCGCGATCAGGATCACCACCGTGGCCGGCGCCCAGCCGGGCAGCCACGCCGCCGCGACCGCGCCGACCGTGGCGGTGACCGCCAGCCCGCCGTAGAGCGCCAGCATCACCCGGTCGATCCGGGCCGCGCCGGCGAAGATCTGGGCGCTGGGGATCGGGTCGAGATCCTCCTGCAGGTGGCCGGGCTCCGTCGGCAGCGGCGCCAGCCGCATGCCGGCCAGCCGGAACGCCGTCATCGGCACGGCGGTCGCGGCGATCGTCGCGGCGAGCGCGAGCGTCGCGGCCGCCCGGGAGTACCCGATCGGCACCACGACGGCGAGCAGCGCCCCGCCGGCAACCCCGCCGGCGGCGACCGCGAGACCCGCGGCGGCCGCCCGGACCACGTCGACGAGGACCGCCGTCAGCACCGCGACGGCGAAGACCGCAACGGCTCCGGCCAGCACGTTCGGCGCGGTCAGGCGCAGCGCCGCCGGGCCGGTCGAGACGTCCGGGCTCAGCAGGCCCGCCACCGCGGCGAAGCCCGCCGCGCCGGCCGCGAGGACGGCGGCGGCGATCCGGTCACCGGTGACCCGCACCGCCCACGCGGCGAGGATCGCCAGCACCGCGACGATGACGGCGACGGCGATCCGCGCCGCCGCCGGGCCGGGCAACGCCAGCAGCACCCATCCGAGCGCCAGCACCAGGCCGAGCGCGGTGAGCGCCGCCGCGCGGGTGGACGCCGCCAGCCACCGGGGGGCGCGGCCGCGGACCGCGGTCGCCACACCGTCGATGAGGTCGTCGAAGTCGATCGGTGGGATCTGATCGGCCCGGGGCAGCAGATGCACGGTGTCCCCGTCGTGCAGCCCGGCCTCGGCGAGGCTCAGGTTCTCGTCCAGGGGCGCCTCGCCCAGCCGCTGCAGCACCCAGCCGCCGTGCTCCAGGCCGGAATCGGCGAGCCCCGACTCCTCGGCCAGGTCCGCCGGTTGCAGCTGCCGCAGCAGCGTCGGGAGCAGGTCCGCGATCGGCACGTGGACGGGCACGGCGATGTCGATGCGCCGATGCGGCCCGTACACCGCCAGCCGGCACATCTCGCTCGTCGTCGCCGCCGTCACATAGAACACCACGCCCGCCCCACCCGGCCCGGTTCGAGCGGGACGGCCCGCTGTCCCCGGACTGGGGACCTCCAGGGACGCCCGGCACATGAGCCATGGCCGCCGGCACGACGTTGTATCCGATGAGTGCACTGTTCCGGCCAGGTCGTCGCTCGACCGGCGTCGCAGAAACGAGGCGAGTGCGTGAGTACCCTGCTGTTCCGGCGGCCGCCCCGGCGAAACGGGCCGGAGCTGCCCCACGGCGAGCTCAACCTGCAGGAACCGCCCGTCATCCCCGAGGTCCAGCGCGGCGGCATGCGGATGCTGCTGATGCTGCTGCCGATGGCGTTGATGTCCGGGGTCATGGTGCTGATGTTCACCCGCTCGTCGGGCACCTCGTCGTGGCTGATGGGCGGGATGATGATGGTGGCGATGGTGGCCATGATGGGCGGCCAGATGCTCGGCGGCTCCGGCGACCGGACCCAGCGGATGGCCGGGGACCGCCGGGACTACCTGCGGTACCTCTCCCAGCAGCGGCGGCGCATCCGGCAGGTCGCGGCGAAGCAGCGCGACGCGCTGGACTGGCGCCACCCCGACCCGGCGTCGCTGTGGTCGCTGGCGATGACGAGCCGGCGCTGGGAACGCCGGCCCGCCCATCCGGACTTCGGGGAGGTCCGCATCGGCACCGGCGAGCAGCGGCTGGCCGTGCGGATCGCGCCGATGCAGACGAAACCCATCGAGGACCTCGAACCGCTGGCGGCGAAGTCACTGCGCCGGTTCATCAAGGCGTACGGCACGCTCGCCGCTCAGCCGGTCGCGCTGTACGTCCGCGGCTTCGCCCAGATCCGGCTCACCGGCGACCTGGACCTGGCCCGCGGCATGCTCCGCGCGCTGCTGGCGCAGCTCGTCACGTTCCACCCTCCGGAGGAACTGGTGGTGGCCGCGTGCGTCGGTGGCGACGCCGCCGAACGGTGGGACTGGCTGAAGTGGCTGCCGCACAGCCAGAGCGCGCAGGCGCAGGACGCGGCCGGCGCGGCACGGCTCGTCACCGACTCGATCGACGAGCTGATCACGCTGCTCGGTGAGGGCTTCGTCGCGCGCGCCCGGTACGAGTCCGACGCCGTCCCCAGCCGCGACGAGCCATACGTCGTGGTTCTGTGCGACGGCGGCCGGATCCCGCCGAACCACCGGGCCATCGCCGCCGGATACCGCAACATGGTCCTGCTCGACGTGGGCGGTCCGGCCGTGCCGCCGTCCAAGCAGATCCTGCGGATCGACGCCGCCGACGGTGACCTGACCATCGTCAAGGTCGACCGGGTCGGCCGGGAGATCCGCACGCCGCTGGCCCACGCCGACTGGTTCGGGACCGTCGCGGCACGGTCGCTGGCGCGGCTGCTCTCCCCGTACCGCCTCAGCGTCTCGACCGAGGTGACGGCAGACGCGCTCGCCACCGACTTCGACCTCGCGACGCTGCTGAACGTCGACGATCTCGGCCGACTGGACCTCACCACGCTCTGGGGCGGCCGCGGCGCCGCCGACCGGTTGCGGGTGCCGATCGGGGTCGGGGCCGACGGCCTGCCGATCGACCTGGATCTCAAGGAGCCGGCGCAGGGCGGCTCCGGCCCGCACGGACTGCTCATCGGCGCCACCGGGTCCGGCAAGAGCGAGCTGCTGCGCACGCTGGTGCTCGCCCTGACGATGACGCACTCGTCGGAGACGCTGAACATGGTGCTCGTCGACTTCAAGGGCGGCGCCACGTTCCTCGGGCTGGACCGTCTGCCGCACGTCTCGGCCGTGATCACCAACCTCTCCGAGGAGGCCGCGCTGGTCAGCCGGATGCGCGACGCGCTGCACGGCGAGCTGGTCCGCCGCCAGGAGCTGCTGCGCAAGGCCGGCAACTACAGCTCGGCCCTGGACTACGAGCGGGCCAGGGCGCAGGGCACGGCGCTGGATCCGCTGCCGAGCCTCGTCGTGGTCGTCGACGAGTTCAGCGAACTGCTGGCGGCGCACCACGAGTTCGTCGAGCTCTTCGTCATGATCGGCCGGCTCGGCCGCTCGCTCGGCGTCCATCTGCTGCTGGCCAGCCAGCGGCTCGACGACGGCCGGATCGGGCAGCTGGAGTCGCACCTGTCGTACCGCATCGGGCTGCGGACCTTCTCGGCGACGGAGTCCCGCTCCGTGATCGGGGTGCCGGACGCGTACGAGCTGCCCCCGGCGCCCGGCAACGGCTACCTGCGGCTCGACGTGTCCACGCTGGTGCGGTTCAAGGCGGCGTACGTGTCCGGGCCGTACCGGCCCAGGAGCGCCCGGATCGCGCAGGACGTGGTGCGGCGGCAGGTGGTCCCGTACGTCACGCAGCACGTGCCGCACCGGGGACCCACCTCGGCGACGGGGGCGGCCGACGCGGCAGAGCCGACCCTGTCGGCGGAGCCGGTCGCGGCGCAGGACCCCAAGCGCAGCATCCTCGACGTGGTCGTCGACCAGCTGGTCGGCGCCGGGCCACCCGCGCACCAGGTCTGGCTGCCGCCGCTCGCCACCTCACCGACCCTGGACCTGCTCCTGCCCGGCCTGAGCCCGGACCCCGAGCTCGGCCTGCACGCACCCGACTGGCCCGGCAACGGCGCCCTGGTGACCCCGGTCGGCTTCGTCGACCGGCCGTTCGAGCAGCTGCGCGAGCTGTTCACGGTCGACCTCGCCGGGGTCGGCGGCCACCTGGGCATCACCGGTGGCCCGCAGAGCGGCAAGAGCACGCTGCTGCGGACCCTGATCTGCGGGTTGGCGCTCACCCACACGCCACGCGAGGTGCAGTTCTACTGCCTGGACTTCGGTGGTGGCACGCTGGCGGCGCTGGCGAACCTGCCCCATGTCGGCAGTGTCACCAGCCGGCTCGACACCGACCGGGTCGGCCGGACCGTCACCGAGGTGGTCAACCTGGTCGCCGCCCGGGAGCGTAGTTTCGCCGCCCTCGGCATCGACAGCATCGCCACGTACCGGCGGATGCGGGCCGACGGGGCGGTGACCGACGACCCGTACGGTGACGTCTTCCTGGTCGTGGACGGCTGGTTCACCCTGCGCCAGGACTTCGAGAAGGCCGAGACCGCGATCCGGGAGATCGCCGCCCGGGGGTTGAACTTCGGCATCCACATCGTGCTCACCGCCGCCCGCTGGTCCGAGGTGTACCACGGGATGCGCGACCAGATCGGCACCCGGCTGGAGCTGCGCCTCGGCGACCCGGTCGACTCGGCGATCGACATGCGCACGGCCGCGACCGTGCCGTCCGTCGCCGGGCGCGGGATCACCAGCGACAAGCTGCACTTCCTTGGCGCCGTGCCCCGCATCGACGGCGACAGCGGCCCGGTCGACCTCACCGACGGCGTGCGGGCGCTCGTCGAGACGGTGAACGAATGCTGGTCGGGCCCGACCGCGCCCCGGGTGCGGACGCTGCCGGCGATCGTCCCGCTCACCCAGCTCCCACCGCCCGAGGGCGACCTCCGCGTGGCGGTCGGGCTGGACGAGGACGGCCTGCGACCGGTGTGGCACGACTTCGCCGAGGTGCCGCACCTGACGATCCTGGGCGACAACGAGACCGGCAAGACGAACCTGCTCCGCCTGCTCGCCCAGGCGATCACCACCCGGTACACCCCGGAGCAGGCACGGATCATGGTGGTGAACTACCGGCGGGAGCTCTTCGACGACATCCCGGCCGATTTCCGGCTCGGCTACTCGGTCTCCCCCGACGCCACCCGGGAGACCGTCGCCGATGCCGTGCTGGGGCTCAAGGCCAGGGTGCCCGGCGCCGACATCACCGCGGAACGGCTCCGCCGCCGCGACTGGTGGACCGGCCCGACGCTGTTCATCCTGGTCGACGACTACGACATGCTGAGCGGGCACGACAGCCCACTGCAGCCACTCGTGCCGCTGGTGCAGCACGGCGCGGACATCGGGATGCACCTGGTGCTGACCCGGGGCGCGGCGGGCGCGATGCGGATGGCGATGGACCCGTTGCTGCGCCGGCTGCAGGAGACCAACAGCCCGGACATCGCCCTGTCCTGCCCGCCGTCCGAGGGTCCGCTGATCGGCGGGGTGAAGCCGCGGGTCCTGCCACCGGGACGGGCGCTGCTGTGCACCCGCCGCAGCAGCCGGCTGATCCACACCGCGCTGTGCCCGGCCGCCGCGCCGCTCACCGTGGCGACGTGAGCACCGTGGCCGGCGTGCTGGTCTCGAGGGCATCGGACATGTCGGTCCCGGCGTCCCGATCCGGGACCGAGCGACCATGGTTCCTTCCGGCCGGACACCTCATGACCCCTTGCGGCGCAGGGAGGGCCTGCCCTGGTCAGCCGGTCCTGCGGCGCCGGGCTCTTGCGGCGGTGACAGCGGCCACGGTGACCATGAGAACCACCAGCAGCAGCCCCGCCACCGCCAACGCCCGGCCGGGTGCCGCCGACCGCGCCGGCACCGCCGGCAGCACGGCGAGGTCGGCGGGGCGTTCGCCGGGCACGGCCCCGAGTTCCACCGCCGCGACCGCGTCGTACCCGTCGACCAGCCCGGCGCCGGTCCCGGCGGCGGTCAGCGGGACCGCGGTCGCGGTCAACCGCCGGCTGACCTCCGCGGCGGTCAGCGCCGGGTGGTACGCGCGCACCAGTGCCACGACGCCGGCGACGTACGCGGCGGCGACGCCGTTGCCGCCGCCGGTGTAGTGCCCGGCGCCGGTGGGCGCGACGCTGACCGCGCCCTCACCCGGCGCCACCAGGTCCGCCGCCTGCGGCACGGAGGTCTCCACCAGGCCGCCGTCCGCGGTGACACCGGCGACGGCGAGCACCGGCGGGTACCCCGCCGGGTATCCGGGCCCGGCTGGTGCGGTGGCGGCCGTACTCTCGGCGCCGGCCACCGCGGCGACCACGACCACGTTGTTCGCCACCGCGAACTCCACGGCGTCCCGCAGGGCCACGGTCGGCGTGGCGACCGCGGCGGCGATCAGGACGACCCGGGCCCCGCCGGTGACGGCGGCCCGCAGCCCTGCGGCGAGCGTGTCGGCGGTGAGCTTGCCCCGCGCGTCGGTGACCCGCACCGGCAGGATCGTCGCGGCCGGCGCGACGCCGGCGAAGTCCGTCCCGTCGACCGGCCGGCCGGCGACCAGCCCGGCGAGAAACGTCCCACGCCCGCGGCAGTCGCTGTCGGCGCGTCCCGGACGGCCCTTCTCGACACCGGCACCGGTACCGGCCACGTCGACGCCGGCCTGGACGGCGCCGGTGAGCGCGGGCGCGGCCGGGCTGACCCCGGTGTCGAGGACCGCGACGGTGACGCCGCCGCCCCGGGTGAGCGGCCAGACGGCGGGTGCCGCCATCCTCGCCTGCGCCCAGCCCACGCCCCGCTGCACCGATGGGGACGCCGGGACACAGCCGCTGCTCGGGTTCGGTAGCTCCGGCAGGGCCGGCGCTGCCGGCTCTGCCCGCGCCGCGGTCCCGGGCAACGGGACCGCGAGCAGCGCGGCGACGACCGCCGCGGCCGCCGACCAGCTTCGCCGTCGCATCCGATCCCCCTCAGACCAGTCCGAGGCGCAACGCCACGCGGGTCAGCTCGGCCTTGTTCGTCACGTTGAGCTTCGACCGGAGCCGCTTCAGATACGTGTTCACCGTGGCCTCGGCGACCCGCATCCGCTCGGCGACCTCGCGGTGGGTGCAGCCGGTGGCGACCCACCGCAGCGTCTCCAGCTCCCGCGGGGTCAGCGTCTCCGCCGCTTCGAGGTTCAGCGCGGAGCGCAGCGTGCCGGTGCAGTCCGGTGCGACGTACAGGGCGCCCGCGGAGACGGCCTCGAGACCGGCCGGCAGTTCCCGTTCCACGTCGGCGGCGGGCACGACCGCGAGCGCGCCGGCACCGAGCAGCCCGGCGACGTCGGCGCCCGGTCCGACGACCGCCACGACCGCGGAGGCGCCGGCTGCCACCGCCGCCGCCACCCCGGCCGGTCCGGCCCGGTCCGCCACCACCACCACAACCCGGCCACCGGCCGTCACGGCGTCCAGCCTGGCCACCGCACGGGCGGCGCCACCGTGCTCCCGGACGACCCGCAGGATCAGGGCCTCGGCCGGATCGCCGGCGACGACGAGCACGACCTCGCAGCGCCCGGCGGGCGTCGCGTCGCGCGGCATCCCGGCCGTCCTCAACCGACCGGTCGCAGCCGGGCCGCGTGCTCCGGGCGGTTGACGTACCCCAGTTCCACGGCCCGCCGGGTGAGCTGGGCCTTGTTGCGGGCGTCGAGTTTCAGCCGGAGGCGCTTGGCATACGTGTTGATCGTCCCCGGCGACACCCGCATCCGCCGGGCGGCCTGCGCGTGGGTGTAGCCGTCGGCGATCCACCGCAGCGTCTCCACCTCGCGGGGCGCGAGCGTGGGCACCCGCCCGGCCGGCACCGCGCGGCTGGCGGCCGCCTCGGTGATCCGGCCGCGGACCCCGCCGGCCAGGCCGGTGCCGACGTACACCCCGCCCCCCGCGACCGCCCGGACGGCCCGCCGCAGATCCGTCCCGCTGCTGCCCGTGCTCACCACCCCGCTCGCGCCGGCCTGGATCGCCGCGACCGGGCACGGCAGCGCGTCGAAGGCGCAGACCAGCACGACGCCGGCGTACTCGCGGAGTCTCCGGGTGGCCTGGAACGCCCGGCCGTCCGGCATCCGGTCGAAGAGCACCACCACGTCCGGTGCGGGGCCGATCAGCGGCGCACCCGCCAGCACGTCGTCAAGGGTCCGGGAGAGCCGCACGAGCCGCAGCGATGTGTCCTGCGACAGCAGATGCACCAGGCCCGCCAACGCGAGCGGATCCCATGCCGCGATCGCCACCTCGGGTCGGGACTTCGTCACCATCGTCACCTCGGTCATTCAAGGGGGTCATGCACAGGGGTCCCTCGAAAGGGGTCGGTACCGCCGCTCACCTTGCGCGACGCGTGCATCGCACGCCAGGCGGACTCGGCGGCAACATCACCCTGCCGCCGCCCGCCGGGGAGGGGGTACCTCGTTTTGTCCCCCGCCGTTGCGCGCCGGGTTGGCGGCGGGTGCACCACGATGGACACGGTCAGCGTCCGGCCCGACGAAGGAGATGCGATGGCCCCCGACGACCTCGACGTGCCGCCGTCACAGGTCGAGTGGCACCGGCTGCTGCTGGGTCTCGCCGGCCGGCTGCCCGACGACCTGATCAGTGAGGCGAGGACCTGGGTCGCGCAGGGCCGGCTCGCGGAGGCGGCCCAGGGCATCGCGTACGCCGCGGCGACGGGAGGTGTGCCGGTGAGCGACGCGCAGGCGGCGCTGCTCGCCAGGACACTGCGCGCGGCCGGCGAGGACTCCGACGCGCTGGCGCAGCTCGACCGGGCCGACGTCGAGCTCATGCCGCCGTTCGAGATGGCCCCGGCGAACGCTGCGGTGCTGCACGAGCACGGCGACGCGATCCCGGCCACCCTCGACCTCACCGGTGGCCACGACGAGGTGGCCGGCCCGGACGGCATCGACGTCGCCGCCGTCGCCGCCGCCGGCCGGGAGCCGGAGATCATCGGGCTCTGGCGGGCCTGGCGGTTCCCGACCGGGCAGAGCCGGTGGCCCGCACCGAAACGCATCTACCTCGCCACGGTACGACCCGGGCTCGCGACCGCGGTCGACGAGCGGACCGGGGCGGCGCCGGTGGCGGCGCTCACCGACCGGCTCCAGGCGGCGCTGCTCACCGCCGGTGAGACCAGCCCCCAGGTGGAGGTCAGCGGCGAAGGCGACGATCTCCCCGTGTACCAGCGGATGGCCCGCGCCTGCGCGGCGCTGCTCTGGACGTCGTCGGCCCGGCCCGGGATCCGCCTCGCCCGTGTCTTCGACCGGGTCGACGCCGGGTCCGGGCCACGGTTCGAGCCCGACCACCCGAGACTGACCGACCAGACCGAGCGCGAGCAGGTCCAGGCGTACCTGCTGGGCGGCACGGTCCTGCTGTACACCACCGCTTTGATGGACGACGTCGTGGAGCCGGCCAACACCGGCCGGGTGCCGATGAGCTTCCGCACCGACGGCGCCTGGATCTGGACCGACACGGTGCACTACTACCTCGCCACGCACCTGCTCGCACCGGACGCGGACCTGCTCACGCACATCCGCAACCAGAGGTTCGAGGTCCCCGTGCCCGACTCCGTCGCACTGCACCGGGCGATGGCCGTGCTCCAGGCGCCGCAGCCCGAGCCGGTGTGGACGGTCGGCGGGGCAGATCCCCAGGCCGCGGCGCCGAGCGGTGCATGATCCCGACGGACCGCCCGGGTCCGACGGACCCGCCGGCGTGGTGATCGAAACGGCCGGTCTGGCTTTGCTGATCCGGGACGCCACCGAACCGGCCGGGCCGCTGCGGGCACTGGCGTTCACACTGCCCGCGGAGCCCGGCCTGGCGTCGGTGGTGCTCTCACCGCCGGTCGCCGGGCGGGCGGACCTGCCGGACCTGCTCGAGCGGCTCGTGCGGCAATATCTCAGCGACTACCCGGGTGGGCTGCGCCTCGTCCCGCTCGGCCCGGCCGGGTCACATCGCGGCGCGGGCCCCACCCACCGGCTCGCGGAGCGGCTCGGCCGCCGGGTCGTCGCCCCGGACGGCCGGCTGGTCACCGACGGCGGCCACGGCCTGCACGTCGTGGCGCCGGCCGCCCCGACCGGTCGATGGTGGGTGGGTGAGCCGGGCCGGGATCCCCTGCCGCTCGGCCCCCGGCACCCGGGGCCGCCATGGCAGCACCACCTGGCGACGGTCCCCCTCACCGGCACGGAACTCGATGCGTCGGCGCTGATCGAGGTGCCCGCGGGTCTGTGGCTCTGCCCGTTCGGGGCCGGTGACTGGCAGGAGGCCGCGGAAGCCGCGTTCGCCGTCCCGGTGCGGCCGGCCTCGCTCACCGTCATCCTCGGCCGGCCGGCCCGCCCGTCGGTGCCGGCGTCCGACCTCGTCACCGCGCTGGCGCTGCTGCCACCGGCGGCCCGGGACACGCTGGTCCTCCGCGCGCCATGGTCGGTGGCGGCCGGCCGGCTGCCCGTGCCCGGCATCGACCCGCTGCTCGCGTTCGACGCCGCCGCGCTCGCCCCGCCCGGGCCCGCCGGGCCGGACCTGGCGGCGCACTGGCGGATCGAGGTGAGCGCCGCCCGTCTGCTCCTGTACCGGCTCGACCCGGACGCCGACCGGGACCGGGACCTGGCCGAGCTCCGCGGGCACCACCCGGACGGGCACCACCCGGTCATCGTGCTCGACGGCGCGGCCGCGGCCGACCAGGCGTGGAAGCCGCTGCTGGCCGGCATCGTCGCGCGGCTGCCGGTCGCCGCCCGGGACCGGCTGCGGATCCTCGTGGCCGGTGCCGGGGATCCGGCGGTGCTGGAGGCCGTCCGCGCGGAGGTGCCGCAGCATCCGGTGCTCGCGCTGCGCGGCACCGGCGCACCCGGGCCGCCACCGGCCGTGCCGGTGCCGGTGGCCCGGGTCGTCCCGGTCGGGGTGCCGGTGACCTACCACCGGCCCGACCTCGACCTGGACGGTCCTGGCAGCCGGCTCGTCGTCGCCGTGGGAGCCGGTGGCGCCCTGTCGGTGTACGGCGACCGGCCGGCGTGGCGACCCGTCCCGCCGCCCGCATGGCGGCCGCGCTCGGTCGCGGCCGGTGCGCCCGGCACGACGTCCCCGCCGGGCACGGCGACCCGGGCGGGCCGGTCGTTGATCCGTCCCGCCGGGGACGCGACCACCATGGACTGGCCGGCGGTCCTGGCCGGCTACGTCGTGGAGGTCGCCACCGACCGGTCCGGGATCCGCATCGACGGTCGCCTCGGCAACCCGACCGCGCTGGCCGCGGCCGTCCGTGCCTGCCCGGGGTGGCGGCATCGGCCGGTGATCGTCGTCCACCCCGGCGACGGCCCGGAGGGCATGGCCGGTGACCTGCTGTACGGCGCGCTCGCCGACCGGCTCGGTGTGCCGGTGTTCGCGACGGCTCCCGGCACGGCGGTCACGTGGCTCGGCGCCCTGGTCACCACCAGGAGGTCCCGCTGGTGGCTGCCCCGGCGGGGCGAGTCCCGGGGCAGGACACGGACGGTCCGCGAGGCCGGCACGCTGGTGCCACCGCGCGCCGTCCCCCTCCCGCCCGCTCCCACTCCCCCGCCCGCCACCACCGCCGCCGCCGCTGCCACCGCTACCGCTACCGCCGCTGCCCCTGCTGCCATCGCCGCCGCTGCCGCCACCGCAACTGCCACCGCCGCCCCTGCTGCCGTCGCCGCCCCTGAAGGAACTGCCGCTGCCGCCACTGCCGTTCCCGCACTCGCGCCGCCGCGCCCCGCTCATCCGAGGTCGGCATCGACATCGGCATCGGATCTGGCTCCGGCACAAGTGCAGACACCGCTCGCAGCCGGTCGGGAGCCGCTCGGCCTCGACCCGGACCGGATCGGCCTGCTCCGCCCCGGACGGTGGTCGATTCCCGAGCCGTACCTCGCCGCCATCGAGCCGTTCGCACCCGCGGTCACCGCGGAGCCCCTGACCGAGACCCTCACAGGCACGCTGCCCGGCACCGGCTCCCCGGCCCCCGCCGTGCCGGACGTCCCCGCGTCACCGGCCGCGGCCGTCGACGCCCGGCCGGTTGCCCGGATCCCGTTGATGGACCTTGCCACCGAGCCCGCGCCCACGGACCGCAACGCGCTGCGTGACCTGCTCGGCGGGCAGTACGACGTGCACGCCCGCACCGTGACCCGGATCCTGTCCGAGCAGCCCGGCCTGCGGGTGGCCGGGAGGTATCAGCAGCAGGACATGGCGGCCGCGCTGGTCGCGCTGCGGGCCTACTGCGCAGGCGGCCGGGACCGGGTCAACGCCACGCTGCGGCGAGCGGCGGACCCGGTGACCGCGACCGAGGTCCACGTGCTCGCCTGGTGGGCGACCCTGGCGCTGCGCAACCTGCCGACGGTCCTCGGGCCGGTGTTCCGGCTCGGCTTCAGCGACCCGGCTCCGCTGGCGGTGTACCGCGCCGGCGTGCCGCTGGTGGAGCCGGCCTTCGTCGACGCCGGTGCGGTGCGTCCCGTCGCGCCGGACGGCGCCACCGTCGAGTACGTCATCTGGGCCCGCAGCGCCCGGCGCCTCGACCCGCTGCGGTTGGCCGCACCCCGCGGCGGGCACCGGTCGGGTCTCGCGCTGTTCGCGCCGGCCACCCGCTTCCGGGTCCTCGCCGTCGAGAAGATCGACAGGGAGCCGACGAGGGTGTACCTGCGGGAGGTCGCGAGCGGCCGCACCGGCGAGGACGCCCGGGCCGCCGACGAGCGCGAGCTGGATCGGCTCCGCCGGGCACTGCCGGTCGCCGGGACGGCCGCGGACGGGGACGCCGACCCGGCGGACCGTCCGGACTGGACGATCGGCGTCGACGACGACGGTCGGCGCTTCACCATCGACGAGGCCGACGCCACCGTGAACGCAACGGTCGACGCCGCGGCTGATTGGGGACGGTGACCGTGGGATTCGACGTGCTGACCGTGGCGCGGGACGACGCCGGGTGCCTGCCGTCGATCGCGCACGCGCTGGCGCAGGCCGGTCCGGGCGCGACGATCGCGATCCAGCCGGGGACATACCGGGAGCCGCTGGTCTTCGCGACCGACGTCACGCTGATCCCCGAGGAGGGGCCGGGCACGGTCACCATCGTCGCCACCGGCGGTGTCGGGGTGTTCGTGCGCGGCGGGGCCTGCGTCCTGCGGGACATCGCCCTGCGCGGCGGCACCGAAAGCTTCCCGGTGGTGCAGGTCGCCGCCGGCAGCCTCACCCTGCACGACTGCACCGTCGACGCGGCGGGCGTGGTGGCGGTGCACGTGCGTGGCGGCCGGCTGGAGATGCACGCCGGCACCGTCAGCAACAGCGGCGGCGCCGGCCTGCTGGCGGAGGGGACCGCGGCCGGCACCTTGACCGGGGTCACGTTCACCGGGATCGCCGGCAACGCCGTGGTGATCACCGAGCAGGCCGATCCGCGCCTGGTCGGCTGCACCGTCGCCGCCACGGCCGGCGCCGGGATGGTCAGCGCCCGGGGCGGCGCCGGCCACCTCGACGGATGCACGATCGGCGGCACCACGGGGCCGGGCATCGTCGTCGAGCAGGACGGCCGGCTCGACGCCCGCAACAGCACGGTCCACGGGCCGGCCCCGGTGGGCATCCAGGTCACCGACGCCGCCCCGACGATCGTCGACTGCCGGGTCCGCGACGTCACCATCGGCGCGGTGTTCGCCGGTTCCGCGCGGGGCACCGTGGAGCGGCTCGCGGTGCACGGCGGCCGGCGGGCGCTGGTGGTCGCGGGTGCGGCCCGGCCGGAGCTGACCGGCGTCGCCGTCAGTGACGCGACCGAGTGCGGGCTGCTCGTCCTCGACGACGCCGCGCCGGTCCTCACCGGCTCGCAGTTCACCGACTGCGGCGTCGGCGTCCACGTGGGCGGCGGGCGGGCGACGTTGGACGTGTGTGAGGTGACCGGTGCGGCCGGACCGGCGGTCAGCGTCGCCGGCGGTGGCCACGTGGAGGTCGTGCACAGCACGATCCGCGGCAACGGCGGCCCCGGTGTCCGGCTGGAAGCCGGCTCGACCGCCACGATCACCGACTCGCTGGTGTCGGAGAACCGGGCCGACGGCGTCCACGTGCTGACCGCCGGGGCGGTGGTGGTGGCCCGCTCGCAGTTGCACGGCAACCACGGTGAGGCGATCCGGGTCGGCGTGGCCACCGACGCGCTGGACGTCACGGACGTCACCGGACCGGGCGCCCGGGACATGACGCCACCCGTGCGGGGAACCCAGGTCCCGGCGGTCCCCGTCCGGATGAGCGAACCGGCCACGGCCGTCGTGGCACCGCCGGAGGATGGCGACCCGACCGGGCCGCTGCTCGCCGAGCTCGGCCTCCTCGTCGGTCTCGGCGGCGTCAAGCGGGAGGTCGCGACGCTCGTCGGGCTGCACCGGGTGGCGCAGCGCCGCGCGGCCGCGGGGCTGCTCGCGCCGCCGATGTCCAGGCACATGGTCTTCGCGGGACCTCCCGGCACAGGCAAGACGACCGTGGCCCGCTTGTACGGTCAGCTGCTCGCCGCGCTCGGGGTGCTGCGGACCGGGCGGCTCGTCGAGGTCGCCCGCGCCGACCTCGTCGCCGAGCACGTCGGTGGGACGGCGGTGAAGACCACCGAACGGTTCACCGAGGCGCTCGGCGGGGTGTTCTTCATCGACGAGGCGTACAGCCTCACCACGGGCGAGGGCAACGACTTCGGCCGGGAAGCGGTCGACACCCTCGTCAAGTTCATGGAGGACCACCGTGACGACGTCGTGGTGATCGCCGCCGGGTACTCCGCGCAGATGCGCGCGTTCCTCGCCGCCAACCCCGGCCTGACCTCACGCTTCTCCAAGACGATCGAGTTCGACAGCTACTCGACCGCCGAGCTGGTCACGATCGTCGAACGGACCTGCCGAACCCACCACTACAGCCTGGAGTACGAGACGAGCATCGCGCTCGTGAAGTACTTCGACCGGATCCCGCGGGGCGAGTCGTTCGGCAACGCCCGGGTCGCCCGGCAGGTCTTCGAGGAGATGATCGGCCGCCAGGCGTTCCGGCTCGCCGAGCTGCCCGAGCCCACCGACCGGCAGTTGGCGCAGCTGCTGCCCGAGGATGTCGAGGCCGGCGCCGCGCACGGCGACGGGCCGGGCTCCCGGGACGGCGACCAGCTCGACGCGCTGCTCGCCAAGCTCACCGGCATGATCGGTCTCGCCGCGGTGAAACAGGAGGTCAGCGAGCTCATCGACCTGCTCGCCTCGGTGCGGGCCCGGATCGCGGCGGGGCTGCCCGCGCCGTCCGTCGGCCGCCACCTGATCTTCGCGGGGCCGCCCGGCACCGGCAAGACGACCGTGGCCCGCCTCTACGGGCAGCTGCTCACGGCGCTCGGTGCGCTGCCGAGCGGCCAGCTGGTCGAGGTGGCACGGGCGGACATGGTCGGGGAGTACATCGGACACACCGCCCAGCGCACCCGGGAGGTCTTCGAGCGGGCCCGGGGCGGGGTGCTCTTCATCGACGAGGCGTACACACTCGCCCCGCCGGACGCCCGCAACGACTTCGGGCGGGAGGCCGTCGACACGCTCGTCAAGCTGATGGAGGACCATCGCGACGAGGTCGTCGTGATCGCTGCCGGCTACACCGACGACATGGAGCATTTCCTCGCCGCCAACGCCGGGTTGGCGTCGAGGTTCAGCCGGCGGATCAACTTCGCCCACTACAGCCCGGACGAGCTGGTGGCGATCTTCGAGCACCTCGCCCGGTCGAACGGGTACGAGTGCTCCGGTGACGTGCTGACGGCGCTGCGGCAGCACTTCGAGCGGGTGCCGCGCGACCGGTCGTTCGGCAACGGCCGCTACGCCCGGCAGGTGCTGGACGAGGCGATCACCCGGCAGGCCGGCAGGCTGCGGTCGCTCGGCGGCACCGCGACCGTGGACGACCTGCGGACCCTGATCCCCGCGGACGTACGGCCGTGACGTGCCGGCCGCGCCCACTCACGACGGCGTGCACGACACCCGGACCTGCGCCGCGCCGAGTCGCTCACCGGCCGGCGCTGCCCCCCGGTTGCCCAGATGGATCGAGATGGCGCCGCCGCTCAGCGGGAACGTGCCGGCGCTGACCCACCGCCCCCGGTTCACGGTCTGGTCGATGGTGAAGCTCGCCCGCACCGTGCTGCTGGTGCGCCCGCCGAGGATCTTGTAGAACGCCGGGTGCCCGGCCACGTCGCCGGGCACCCCGCTGGACGGGATGTAGACCGTCACGGCACACGCACCGGTCACCACGGGGCTGGTCTCGAACCACCACACCACGTACGGGGTGCCGTCCACGGACGGCTCGCCGGACATCGGCATCGACACGAACCGGCCGCAGCCGCCGGCGCCGCCGGCCTTCTCCGACCAGGTGCCGTCCATGCCGTTGGTGTACCAGTTCTGCGAGTTGTCGTTCGCGCAGCCGACGCCGGAGGTCTTGACGACGGTGGTCCCGGCGGGGGCCGCCGTGGACGTCTGCGTCACCACGCCGGCGGCCGCGCCGTTCGACGCCGCCGGCGGTGCGCCGGCACCGCTCGATCTGGGTGCCGGTCCGCTCGAGGAACCGGCTGCCGGGGTGGCCGCCAGGTCCGGCGGCGACGGTGTGCCGGAGTGCAACGGCTGCTCCAGGCCGAGTGGCGGGAGCGCCGTCCGGGGGGACTGCCCGCCGCCGGGTCCGGTCGCGAAGCTGTAGATCAGCGGGCCGACCAGCAGCCCGGCGGCCGCCGCCACCACCGCCGTGCGGACTCCCCGCCGGCTGCGTCCGGCCGGCCGTACCTCGGCAACGGCAACGGCACCGTCGGCGACATCGGCCCCGGTCGCTGGAGGCGGGACGGGTTCGGGCGGCTCCGCCATGCCGGGCAGGACGACGGCGTGCATCGGGGTCAGGTCGCCGGGCGGATCTGAGCTCACCTGCGGGGTTCCTCTGAGTCTGTCGGTGCATGTCCGTTGCGGTACGGCATGATGCGCATCAACTGCAGGACGTGGACCTGGTTGTCGACGGTCACCACGGAGAACTGCGCCGTGTGCCGGACCCGGGCCGAGATCCCCAGATGCCGGGCCCCGTGCAACGCGACCTCGGCCAGCGGACCGGCCGGGAGGGGCAGGCACAGTCCTCGCCCGGTCCGCACCGGCGCCCCCGCGGCGAGCAGCCCTCGCCACAGTTCGGTCGCCTGCGCCACAGCCCGCGCCGGGCCGGCGTCGTTGACCGCCTCGACCCCGACCCGCCACGCTTCCCGCAGCCCGGCCAGCATCCGGGTCTGCCGAGCGGGCGCGATCAGGACCCGGTGCCGGCCCAGCCGCCGGCGGACGCCATACCCGCTGGACTCGACCCACACCGCGCCGTCCGCCGCCTGCTCCAGCAGCGCCTTCAGCAGCCTGGCCGGCGCGAGCTGGGTGAACTCGGCGATCAGTCCACCGGCGCCGGCGCCGGTGGCGAACGAGTCGACGGTGTCGACCGCGTCGACCACATTGGCCGGCAACCGCTCCCGGGCCGTCCTGCGGTAGGACGTCGCGCAGACGTACATCGCCGCGGCTTCGAACGTGACCAGCCTGTCGGTCCGCGTCAATGCGCTGCCCATCCCCGCTCCTCGAATCCGGTCGTCTCGCAGACTCGCCGCCAACCGCACGCAGGGCCAGGGTTCGCGATGGAACGTGATGAACATTTAAACTCGCCGGTCACGGTTCGGCCGAGGTGAGCCGGGACAGCAACTCCGGCGATACCATCCGGACCCGCGCCCGGGCCTGCTCGGGGAGCCGGGCCAGCAGGCCGGCCACGACCGGCCGGATGCCGTCGGGCGGCTGGCCGGGGACCCCCGCCACCACCGTGAGCCAGCGCGGGTCCCACGGGATCTGGGCGAGCTGCGCGGCGCCGGCAGGAGCGTCGCGGTGCCGGACCCACAGCCCGAAATGGGTCAGCTCGACCAACCACGGTCCCTGCAGCGACCAGACCCGCTCCGCGACGACCGGCAGGTCCGCCAGCGGGGCGGCCGGATCGACGGGCACGGGCGGCCCGGCCGGATCACACCGCATCCGCCGGCTCATCGGCCACCACAGCGGGTTGCCGGCCTCGTCCGTGGCGAGGGTGCGGGCCACCCCGTCGGATCCGATCACGGGCAGCCCGTTGGCCAGCTGGACCGGTCGGCCCCAGCGGCGGGCCAGCTCACCGGCCACCTCAGCGGCGCCGCGGGTGCCGGATCCGTAGGGCGCCACCAGCAGCCGGTCCCGCACCGCCGGCGGCAGGTCGGCCACCGCCGCCGCCACGAGCGCCGGGTCCGGACGCGCGGTGCCGGCGGATCCCACGATGAGCGTGCACAGCTCGGGATCCGCCGGTACGCCGAAGGCGAGGTCGCTCGGCGGCGGCACCACGGCACCGGTCCCGGCCAGGACCCACAGGCCGGCCGGGACCTCGACGAGGGTCACCCCGGCCGGGCGCCCGCCGGCCAGCCGCGCCACGGCCGGCGCCCACGGCGGCTCCGGGAACCTCGCCCCGGCGGGCCGTACCGAGCCGTCCGGGGCGAACCGCAGCCACTGGCCGGCGCCGCCCGTGGCCCGCGGGCCCTCCCCGGCGTCGCCGGGCCGGCGCGCGGCGCGACGAACGCCGTGCCGCCCGGCGTCAGCAGCACCCGGCCGTCCGGTGCGATCACGTCGGCCCGCAGCCGCTCGGCCAGCCGCCGCGCGGGTGCCGGCGCGGCACCGTCCGGCGCCCCGGCGTCGGAGATCGCGAGCCGGACCGTGGCGCCGGGCGGCGCCACGGCGATGACGGCGTCGGTCAACCATGTCCAGTCCCGGATGCTGGTCAACAGGCTGACCACGGTCACCGCGCCGGGCTCGACCGGCAGGTCGATGGCGATGGCCGCGACCGTGCCGTCCGGGTCGGGGCCGATGAGCAGCACCCCGTCGCTGAGCCACTCCGACATCGGCGCCGGCCCCACCGGCCGGCGCGCCGCCGTGACGGCGCCGGTGTCCCCGTCGACGGCGCGGTCCCCAGCCGAGCCCGTCGGTGCCGCGGCACGCCGCCGACCCCCCAGCCACCGTGTCATCCCGGCCTCACCAGTGTTCAGTCCACCGTAGACGTCCCGGATCGGCGATCGGCCGTCCTTTGCCGCGACCAGGATACGGGTCCGGTCCACTCACCGGCTCCCGGCCGGCAGGCGGATGTGCGCCCGCAGCCCGCGCGGCCGGGCCGGCAGCAGCGTCAGCGTGCCGCCGGAGGCGGTGATCAGGGTCTCGGCGATGGTGACGCCGAGCCCGGAGCCGAGCTGGTTCTGGTCGGCGGCCCGGCGCCAGAACGCCCGCCTGGCGCTCGACAGCTCCTCGCCGGCCAGGCCCGGCCCGTTGTCGATCACGTCGAGCTGCGCCCAGCCGTCCGGGAGGCGGAACGCGGCGACCACGATCCGCGCCCCCGGGCCCGCGTACTTCACCGCGTTGTCGATCAGCGCGTCCAGGCACTGGCTGATGGCGGCCTCGGCGGCCCGGGCGACGACGGCGTCGGCACCGCCGCGCACGATCTCCACGCCGGCCACCGCGGCGGCCGGCTCCCACATCTCCACCCTGGTCGCTACCAGCGCCGACAGGTCGAGGTCGGCCGCGTGCGCGGCGGTTGCCTCGGCCCGGGCGTAGGCCAGCAGCGAGTCGCAGATCCGGGTCATCCGGTCGA
The DNA here is from genome assembly GCF_035963215.1 of Dactylosporangium sp. NBC_01737. Taxonomy (NCBI): domain Bacteria; kingdom Bacillati; phylum Actinomycetota; class Actinomycetes; order Micromonosporales; family Micromonosporaceae; genus Dactylosporangium; species Dactylosporangium sp. NBC_01737. Next base: position 8,133,887 of record NZ_CP109153.1, on the reverse strand, counting down.
TCTCGTCAACGAGGACGTCGTACTCCTCCTGCTGATCATCGTCGCCGGCGCCGGGCACGGGCCGGAGGTTGTCGACGCCCAGCCGCAGGGTCGCAAGGGGGGTGCGGAGCTGGTGGCTGGCGTAGGAGACGAACGCCCGCTGCCGATCCAGCAGCACCGTCATCCGGGCGCCGAGCTCGTTGAAGGCGTCGGCGAGCCGGCGCAGCTCGGCCGGGCCGGACGGCGGCACCGGCCGCTGGGACGTGCCGTCCCGCCAGGCCCGCGCCTCGGCGGCGAGGGCCACGATCGGGACGCCCAGCCAGCGGGTCAGCCGGCGGGCGCCCAGCACCGCGCCGGCGACCAGCAGCACCACGAACCAGGCCAGCGAGATCCACCAGGCCACCGGCACACCACCGGGGCGGGCGAGCAGCAGGAGCACCAGCGGCGTGCCCAGCCCCACGGCGGCGGCCCCCACCAGAGCGAGCTGGACGGCGAGTATCCGGCGCAGCATCTACCCGTCCACCGGGTCCAGCTCGTCCCCACCGGACGGCGCCGCGGCACCGGGTCCGTCGCCGCCGAGCGGCACGATCCGGTAGCCGACGCCCCGGATCGCCTCGACGTGCACGGCCGCCTCGACCTTCGCCCGTACGCGGGCGATGTGCACGTCGAGCGTGCGGGCCGTGCCCGGCCAGGACGTGTTCCACACCTCGATCATCAGGCGGTCCCGGCGCTGCACCGTGCCCGGCTCGGCCGCCAGCAGCGCCAGCAGCTGGAACTCCTTGCGGCTCAACTGCACCCGGTCCCCGTCGACGAACGCCTCATGGCGGTCCAGGTCGACGCGCAGGGCGCCGACCTCCCGGACGCCGGCCGGGCGCGGCCGGGCCCGGCGCAGCACCGCTTCGATGCGGGCCTGCAACTCCCCGAAGCTGAACGGCTTGACCAGGTAGTCGTCCGCACCGGCGCGCAGGCCGGCGATGCGCTCGCCCTCCTCGGCACGGGCGCTGAGCACGATGATGACCACCTCGCTGCGCGCCCGCAGCTGGCGGCAGACGTGCAGGCCGTCCCAGTCCGGCAGGTTCAGGTCCAGCAGCACCACGTCGACCGGCGCCGCGGCCAGCGCCTCGGTGGCCGTGCCGACATGCGTCAGCTCGTATCCGGCCCGGCGCAGCGCCGTGCCCAGCACCCGCGCCAACCGCAGGTCATCCTCGACGAGCAAGACCTTCAACCGACCGCCCTGCGTGTGTCTTGTACCGTTCCGCGCGGATGACGGCAGCGGATCACCATCTTAGACAATCATGGTCCTGGTCGTGGCGGCGCCTCCGCGTCGTCGACAGCAGCGTCAGCGGATCGGTGCGGACGCCGGTTCGGAGTCGCCCGACCCCCGGTCCCTCGCGATCGGCACTGTTCCGGACTCGATACCGTGGTTTCCCGGAGGTGGACCATGGATCACCACGACACCTTGGACGAGGCATTGGCCGCTGCCCTCGGCAGTGCGGCACCCGCACTTCGCGAATGGGGCCGGCAACGAGGTCTGACGTACCAGATGGACCGATTGCTGACCCACGGGCGTTCCGGCGCGCTCGTGTGCTTCGTGTTCGAGACCGACACGCACGCCGGAGGCTCATGCAAGCTGCTGTTGAAGCTCGACAACTTTCCTGACGGACCCCTCGACGAGTCGGAGTTTCAGCGGCAGCGGACGGCCCTGCGCGAGGCACCACAGCCGTTCGCCGGACGGCATCTCACCGAGCTGGCGCCGGACGGCCATGATCTGGTGCGGGTCGGCGACGGCCGTTGGATCGTGTTCCAGCGCATCGCGGGGCTCGCCCCGCAGGACATCGAGCTGCGCGGTGGTATTGACGAACTGGACATTCTGACCAAGGCCCTGGCGGCGGCGCGCGCCGGCGGCTCCGTCGACGCAACGGGGCGCGGCCTGGACGCACCCGTGGTCTGCGATCCCGAAACGTTCGCCGACGTCTGCGCCCAGGTCGCGGGCGCCGTCCTGCGGGACTGGGCGACCAGAGGCCGGGTGGCACGGATGGACGCCGCAACCTACCTCGACCGGCACCTGCGGGGGCGCCTGCAGGCCGGCAAGCCGCTGCACACGCTGTCCGGGCGGCTGCACGGTGCGACGATGCGCCTGCCCGGCCATCGCGAGGCGCTGCCCAATCCGTTCGTGGTGCTGGCACCCGACCAGCCGGGCGGTCAACGGACGATCTCCGCGGTCCTTGGCAGGTGCCACGGTGACCTGCACACGGGCAACATCCTGGTTCCGGTGAACAACCTGAAGGCGCCCACCGCCTTCCGCCTGGTCGACCTGGCCAAGTACCAGTCGGAGGGCCCGCTCGCCCGCGACCCCGCCGGATTGATGCTGTACATCGTGGTCCGGACGCTGCACGACATCGACCCTGATCGTCGAGGTGCCCTGATCGAGTTCATCGTCGATCCGGACAGTGGTCGGGGCACGCTCCTGCCCGGATGGCTGCAGAAGCTCGTACGGGCCATCAGGGACACCGGCGAACGGTTCGCGCACGAGACCGGCATGCTCCGCGAATGGCGGGAGCAGTGGCTGCTGTCCCTGGTTGCCTGCGCCCTCATCCTGCTCAGTCGCGGCACCACCCCGGACGCTGCCAAGCTGTGGCTGCTGCAGTTGGCTGGGCGCGCGGCCGGCGGGTTCCTGGGGCCGACGTTCACGGCCGCCGAACACGCCGGGACGACCGTCACCGCAGGCATGGTCGCGGACCTGGTTGAGAGGAAGACTCCGCAGCCGGGTCGCACGTGGGTTGCGGCGTTCTGCCCGTACCTGCCGTTCATGGAGGCCAGAACGCAGCAACGGCCGGAGCACCGGCCCGAGCTTGATCGCCTGCTGGAAGCCGCGAGGACTGGCACGAACCGCACCGACGAGTTCGTCGAGTTCGTGCGGGTGCTCGGCGGCCCGGCCGACAACCTCCGCTCACCGGAGGACGCGGAGGCGCTGAACGACGTCGTCTACTCGTGCCCGATGCAACTGCCCTGCGACCGCGTCGCAAAGCCCGCCGGCCCTCAGGCCGGCGACCCGCGCTGCGAGCTGCGCCCCGGCGTCATGAGGCGCGAGTTCTGGTGATGTCCTGAACGAGTTTGTACGACCGGTGCCGGGGTTGTCCCGGCCCGTCGTACAGCGTGTATCCCGCCGCCGCAACGGCGCAGTGTCGCCCTTGGCGGCCACCGCAACACACCTCCGGGCCGCTACCAGCGAGCTCCGGAAGGATTGCGGCAGACCATGGCCAGAATCGTCAGGACCCGCGGCGACCGCCGGCGGGACTCGTTCCAGCGGATGCACCGCGAACGGCAGTACACACGCCTGCTCCACCAGCTCTCCGCTCCAGCACGGTCGCCGGTCGGCGGCGGCCTCGCAACGCGCGCCTCCCGCGCCCGATAAGCCCGCGGGAGCCCGAATGCGATGTTGCGCAGGCACCGCCGAAAGTACCCGACTCCCTGCCGGGGCATCTGCCGCCATACGGACGGCAGTCCCCGGGTCCTGCTCGACCCGGACGTCGCGGCTGACATCAACGCCGTGCTGCGCCGGTTCCCGTCCGCGACGTCAACGGTTCCCGCGCCCGCCGTTGACTACCGCGCGGTGGTCTCGTGCCCGGTCCGGGAACAGCTCATCGCCCGCGCGTACCTGCGCAGCCCGATGTTCTGCCGGGCCGCGCTGCCGTCGTACCGGGCCTTCCGGCTGGACACCCAGCTGCAGTTCGACCTGCTGACCAGGCCGGCCGGCCGTGGTGGGCTCGGCCTCGACGTGCGGATCACCGCGGAGGACCCCTACGAGGACGCGGTCGAGATGGTCGCGGACCTGCGCCGCGGGCGGCTCGACATCTTCGCCACCGCGGCGTGCGGCAATCCTCATCCATGGCTGAGCGATGACGACAACGACATGTTCCGCGCAGTGCATGACGTGTTCGGTCACGCCGCCGCGGGGCGCGGCTTCGACCGGCACGGCGAGGAGGCCGCCTGGCTCAAACACGTCCGGATCTACAGCCCGGCGGCGCGGTCTGCCCTGACCGCCGAGACCAGAGGCCAGAGCAGTGTGGTCTTCGCCGGTCTGGCAGAAGGGTTTCCGGTCCAGAAGCTGATCCGGCTGCCTCGGAGATTCACCGACCCGGCCCAGTTCAGTGTCGCACGGTAGTGCGGCCACGACGGTGCTACCGTACCGTCGTGCTACCCCGAGCCGCCCGCGCGGAGTACGCGCGGCTGCTGCTGGCGAGATTTGAGGAGACCGGCGATCCTGCCGACCTCATCCACGCCGAGTCCCTCGCCCGCCGGGTCGTCGCGCAGTGCCCTCCCGACGACCCGGCGCGCGCCGGCTACCTGTCGAACCTGGCGTTGATGCTCCGCTCCAGATTTCGGGTGGAAGGCGACCCGCAGCTGCTGGACAGCTGCCTGCAGGTGCACGAGGCGGCCATCGATGCCGCCGCGCACGACGATCCGGACCGCCCGGCGCTGATGATCAACTTTGCGGTGTCGTTGCGGGTACGCTTCACCAGGACCGGCGGTCGCGCGGACCTCGACCGGGCCGTGGCGCTCACACGGGCCGCGGCACCCGCTGTCGGCGGTCATCCCCAGCGCGCCGCACTACGCGCCGCGATCGTCTCGGTGCTGCGCACCGCGGCCGAGCACAGCAGCGCTCCCGGCGATCTGGCCGAGGCGATCGACCTGGTCACGGCGGAGCTGGACGTCACCGAGGACGCAGCGCAGCAGCGGCGGCTGCGGCTCACCGGCAGCGCACTGCTGCGCCTGCGCTTCATCCGCAACGGCGACCCGGAGGATCTGGACCGGTGCGTGGCACTGGCCGGTGCTGCGGCAGACCTGCCGCTCACCCACCCCGACGGTCCGTCGGTGCACTCGACGTTCGGTGCCGCGCTCTTCCTCCGGTATCAGCACTGCGGCGCGCCCGAGGACCTGCATCGTGCGGCGCTGGTGCTCACCGCAGCGCTGGATGCGATGCCGGTACACCACACCGGGACGTCGGCGATCGCCACGAACCTCGCCGCCGTGCTGCACGCGCGGTACGACGCCACCGCGGATCCGGCGGACCTCAGCTCGATGATCACCGTCGGGGAGCTCGCCGTGCAGACCGCCCCGCCGGGCGGCGCCACCAGGGTCGCGGCAGCGGCAAACCTGGCGTCCGCCTACCTGTCGCGCTGGCAGCGGACCGGGTCGACCGACGACCTCGATGCCGCGGTGACGCTCCGCCGGGACGCCATCGCCGCCGGACCCGGGCCCGAGCAACTGGCGGCCCTGCTGTCTGGACTGGCCACCACACTGCTGGACCGTTACCAGCGGGTCGGCGATCCGGACGACATCGACGCCGCCATCACCGCCGGTCAGCGCGCTGTCAACGCCACCACGGATCGCTCGCCGGAGCGCGGCCGCTTCCTCGCAAATCTCTGCGCCGCCTACCGGGCCCGCTACGACCGTGCCGGCGACGTCGCCGATCTCGCCGAAGCACTCCGAGCGGGACGCGCATCGGTCCAGGCGACCTCACCGGACGACCCGGGCCTCCCCCGCCGGCGCTCGGCGCTCGGGCTCGTTCTGTTGCGCAGCGCCACTCGGACCGGCGACGCCGGCGACCTCGACGAGGCCGTGGAGCTCGGACGGCTGGCACTCACCGCAACACCGGCCGGCAGCCGGCTGCGCCCCCGGATGCTGGTCAACGCCGCAAATGCGCTGCGCGTCCGCTACGAACGCACAGGCGATCTGGCAGACCTCGACGAAGCCGTGCTGGACGCGCGAGCGGCCGTTGCCGCAACGCCGAGCGACGATGCCCTGCGCCCGCGGCGACTGGCGATGCTCGCCACCTCGGTGCTGCGCCGCTTCGAAAGCCTCCGGCAGCGGGCGGACATCGACGAGGCCGTCCACACAGCCGCCGCGGCGATCGACGCCACCCCCGCAGATCACCCGCACCGGTCGATGTACGCAGCGAATCTGGGACTGATGGTGTTCCGGCGGTTCGAGGCGTTCGACGTCCGGGCAGATCTCGACAGCGCCATCGACGCCGACCGTCATGCCGTCGTCGCCAGCGCCGCGGATCACCCCGACCGGCTCGGTTACCTGTCGAACCTCGTCGCCCCGCTGCTGCGCCGGTACGCGCTGGACGGCGACGACGCGGACCTCGCCGATGCCGTTGCCGCCGCCCGGGCGGCCGTGTCCGCGGACGGCGGCGCACCGGACAACGGCGGCTTCCAGTTCAACCTCGCCATGGCCCTGCGCGCCCGCTTCGTCAGCGTCGCCGGCACATCGTCAACCGACCCGGCCGGCGACCTCGCGGCGGCCGCCGAGGCGTTCCAGCGGTGCTCGCGCTCGCCCACCACGATGCCGGTGATCCGCGCCGCCGCGGCCGCCTACCGCGCCGAACTGGTTGCGCCCATGTCCCCCGCCGCGACAGCTGAGGACTGGATTCCTGCGGGCGCCGCCTACGCCGAGGCCCTGGACCTGCTGCCGATGCTCGCCGGACGCAGCCTCGGCTGGGACAGCCGCCATGCGCAGCTGGCGCGGCTCGCCGGCCTCGGTAGTGACGCCGCCGCGGTGGCCCTGCACGCCGGCGACCGGCTCCGCGCGGTGGCGGTGCTGGAACAGGCCAGAGGCATCCTGCTCGGACAGGCTGCGGACCAGCGCCGGGACATCGGCGCGTTGCGTCTCGTCGACCCGCGTCTGGCCGAGGAGTTCGAGGAGATCCGCGACGTCATCAACGCCGACACCACGCCGACCAGCGAGCTGGACGCGTCACCGGGCGTGGTCGCCGCCTCGGCGACCCGGCGGCGGGCAGCGGCCGCCCGCTTCGACGACGTGATGGCCCGCGTCCGAGCGCTGGGCCTGCTCCGCGATCCGGAACCTGAGGACCTGCTGGCGGCGGCGGCCGGCGGGCCGGTCATCGTCGTCAACGTCTCGCGGTACCGCTGCGACGGGTTGATCATCCGGACAACCGGTGTGGAGGTCGTGCCGCTGCCCACGCTGCGGCACGAGGATGTCACGGCGAACGCGCAGATGTTCCTGACCGCGACGGCTGCCAATGACTGGGACAGCAACGCGACGATCCTGCGGATCCTGGGCTGGCTCTGGGACGACGTCGTCGCGCCGGTGCTCGCTTCGCTGACAGACGCCGAGGCGGGCCGGCTCTGGTGGCTGCCGACCGGTGCGCTCGGTGTGCTGCCGCTGCACGCCGCCGGCCGCGCCGAGCTGTCGCTGCTCGACGTGAGCGTCTCGTCGTACACCTCGACGCTCCGGGCACTCATCCGCGCCCGCGGTTCCACCGAGGCGGCCGTGCCAGCCGGGACAGCACCGGACCTGGCCTCGAGTCCGCTCGTCGTCGCGGTGCCCGACGCGGGCGCCCGGCCCACCCTGCGCCGCGCTGCCGACGAATGCCAGGCCGCCGCCGGCCATCTGCATGCCACCGCGATCCGGACCGGCGCCGGCGCCGCATGCGGCGAGGTCCTGGACCGGCTGCGCGATGCCGATTGGGCACACTTCGCCTGCCATGCGCTCACGGACCTGTCGGATCCGGCGGCGAGCGCCCTGATCCTCGATGACGGGCCGCTACGGGTCCGTGACATCGGGATCCTGCCCAGCGGCGACCGTCGCCTGGCGTACCTCTCGGCGTGCACCACCGCGCTGACCGGCGGCCTGCTCGTCGACGAGGCGATGCACATCTCGTCGATGTTCCAGCTGATCGGTTTCCGGCACGTGGTGGGAACACTGTGGCGGGTCGACGATGACATCGCCTACGACCTGGCCGCGGCGACCTATCGCCGGCTCGCTGACGGTCTCGAGCCCGCCGCGGCCGTCAACGCCGCCGTTCGCGCCCAGTACCACCGCTATCCGGCGAACCCCATGCTGTGGGGGGCGTTCGTCCATCTCGGTCCGTGACCACCGACCCGGCGCGCACGTCAGCCGGCTCGCAGCCGGGTCAGCTCACCCTCGACCAGGGCAGGATCGAGTTCGGTGAACACCGGGACCGGTGCATCGAGCGGTGTCCCCGGCTGGATGCGACTGGTGCCCCAACGCGCTGCCCCCTGGTAGTCACCCATCAGCACCGTGTAGGGCGTCCCGTCCTCGACGTCGTGCAGCTCCGGCATGCCGGCCCAGGTCCCCGCCCCTCCGAGCAGCGCATGGACGCGGTTCGCCGCGGCCGGCATGAACGGCGTCAGGAGCGCATTGCAGTCCTGCACCGCCTGCAGCACCACGTGCAGCTGGGTCCCCATCCGCTCCCGATCGGTGTCGCACAGGCTCCACGGTGCCTCGTCCATGAGGTACGCGTTGACCGCGGCGACGGTCCTCATCGCACCGTCGAGCGAAGCCCGGTGCCGGTGCCGGTCGAGCAGATCTCCAACGGTGTCGAACGCGTCGTTGACGGTCGTGAGAAGCTCGACGTCGGCCGGGGTGAAGGGCCCCGCCTCCGGCACCGCGCCGAAGTTGCGGTGCGCCAGCGAAACGGCCCGGTGGACCAGGTTCCCCCATCCGGCGACGAGCTCGTCGTTGTTGCGGCGGACGAACTCGGACCACGTGAAGTCGGTGTCCGACGTCTCCGGACCGCACGCCGCAAGGTAGTAGCGCAACGAGTCGGCGGAGTACCGCGACAGGAAGTCGCTGACGTGCACGGCGGCGTCGCGCGGCCCCGAGCCCTTGCGTCCCTCCATGGTGAGCACCTCGCCGGCCACCACCTCCTGCGGCAGTTGCAGCAGTCCGTACGGACCGCTTCGGCCACCCCGGTCACCGGTGCCGTTCTGGCCGAGCAGGATCGACGGCCACATGACGCTGTGGACCGCGATGTCGTCCTTGCCCATGAAGTAGCAGCCACGGGTGGCCGGGTCGTGCCACCATGCCCGCCAGAGGTCCGGGTCACCGGTGCGCCGGGCCCATTCGACCGAGCCGGAGAGATGGCCGATCACCGTGTCGAACCACATGCACAGGCGCTTGTCCGGCCGCCCGACCCACCCGTCGAGCGGGATCGGCACGCCCCAGCCGAGGTCGCGGCTGATGGCCCTCGGTCTGAGGTCGTCGAGCAGGTCCAGCGTGCACTTCAGGACGTCGGAGCGCCATCCGTCACGGGACTGCAGCCAGCCTCCGAGGACCTCGGCGAAGGCCGGCAGGTCGAGGAAGAAGTGTTCGGTGTCGACGAATGCTGGCGTCTCACCGGTGATCCTGCTCCGCGGGTCGATGATGTCAGCCGGATCGAGCAGGTTGCCGCAGTGCCCGCACTGGTCACCGCGGGCAGCCGGGCAGGCGCAGACCGGACAGGTCCCCTCGATGGTGTGGTCCGGCAGGGTGCGTCCGGTCGACGGTGAGATCGCGCCGGGCACGGTGCGCCGGCTGACGTAGCCGTTGTCCAGCAGCGACCGGAAGACCTGCTGCGTCACGGCGTAGTGGTTGGGTGTGGTGGTCCGGGTGAACAGGTCAAAGGACAGCCCCAGCGCCTGGAGGTCCTCGGCGATCACCCGGCTGCAGCGGTCGGCGAGCTGCCGCGGCGCAACGCCGTCGTGGTCGGCCTCGACGACGACGGAGGTGCCGTGGCTGCTGGCCCCGCCGATCATCAGCACCTGGTTGCCGGCCATGCGCTGGTACCTGCTGAAGATGTCCGACGGGACACCGGAGCCCGCAAGGTGGCCGAGGTGCCGAGGACCGCTCGCACCCGGCCAGACAACGCCGGTGAACACGCGGCCGGGTCCGCCGGTCCGCCGATCGGAGCTACGGATCATCGGTGCTCCGCGTGCACGGACGCCACCCGGGCGCCGGCACCGGACAGGCCCTGACGATGACCTGCCCGATGCCGCCGGTGCCCCCCTGCACCGGCGCAACCACTCCGGATCCGCTGAACCTACCCCCTGCGTCCGGGGCGTTGCACAACCTCGGCTCGCCTGCGGTCATGCCGCCGCAGCCAGGCGCTCGTGATCGATGGTGCTGCAGGCGCCGCACCGCAGGAGACGGGCCGGTGCTGTCGCCATTGCAGTCCAATCTGCCGATTCCCGGGAATCGAGATGCCGCGGGCCCTGATCGGCAGCGGGCCGGGAACCGCCCGCCACAGGGGAGAATCCCGGACCGCCGCCGCAGATACCTGCGCTGAAGGCCATGCTGCCGTGGTTCCCTGCAAACGCCCTCCAAGATGTGGGCGATTTGCAGCGCGCAGTGCCGGGCACCGCCGAGCCCACTAGATATGGCACTGTCTCGAGGGTTCCGCCGTCGCATCGACTAGATGTAGCGTTCCTCTCATGCGATGTCCGTTTTGTGGAAGCGATGCGACCCGCGTGAAGGACACACGTCGATGCAAGGGTGAGCTCGTCCGCAAGCGGGTCTGCGAAAAGTGTGGCGAGCGGTTCTCCACCGCGGAGCGGATCACAGCCGAGTACCTTCAGGTCCGCAAGCGCGACGGCCGGACCGAGCCGTTCTCCAGGGCGAAGATCCGCAACGGCATCCTCAATGCGGCGGTCGGGTCGGAGCTGTCCGTCGCCGACGTCAACGCGTTCGTGGACGGCGTCGTGCAGCTGCTCAACCCTGACGCCCCCGATCTTCCCGTGAGCAGCAAGGACATCGGCGGCCTGGTGCTCAAACAGCTCCGGTGCAACGCCGCCATCACCGATGTGACCTACATCCGGTTCGCGATGGTGTTCGAGCGCAAGGCGACGCCCGGCGGGCAGTGGAGCGGAGCCGAGGTGCGCGCGTGGCTCGAGCGGCAGTACGGGCCACCGCGGATCTCCGTGGCGCCCGGCACACCATCCGCGGTCGCCAAGACGAACGGCAAGGTCGAGCCGTTCCAGCCCGAGAAGCTGTCCCGCAGCATCGAGCTCGCCGCCGGTGCGGGAGGTGCCCGGCAGGGCCGCAGTCTGGCGCTCAACGTGACCTCGGCGGTGACGCGGGAGCTTGCCGGTCAGGCCCTGGTGACGTCGCAGCAGATCGCTGCCGAGGCACTGAAGTCGCTCCGTGTGCTCGACCAGGCGAGCTATCTGCGCTATGCGTCGATCGTCAAGCGCTACCGGTCGGTGGACGACTTCTGGTTCGACCTGCTGGCGCTGGAGGCGTAGGACTCAAGGCCCGAAGTGGGCGTAGGCCGCCCACATGCCAGGGTTGCTGCCGTACCGGCGGCGCATGCCACGGGTGACGTGGTGCATGGCCTGGGCCGGGCCGGCACCCGCCGCGAGCCCCTCGTAGAACATCGCCGTGATCTCGGCGGCGTCCGCGTCGGCGACCCGCCACAACGTGCCGATGACGTGGGCGAAGCCGGCGAGCTGCAGCCCGGAGGCGATGTGCACCGACTCGTCCAGCAACACCGTTCCACCGAACGCCGTCCCGCACGCGGACAGGTAGGCCAGGTGGCCGCGCGGGACCGTCAGCGCGGCAAGCTCCCTGATCATGAGCGACTCCGCGTGCAGCTCCAGCCGCCCGTCGCTGGGATCGTCCGCTCCGGTGACGGCGTGGCAGGCGAACCGTGCCCGTTCGGGATGCGCGGCGTCGACCGCCGCCACGGCGCCGGTCGCCAGTTCGACAGCGCGACCCAGGTCGTCGACGTCACCGGTCTCCCCGAACCAGGAGATCATGGCGTTGCTGAGGTTCGACAAGGTCGTGCCGCGCTCGGGGTGCGCGGCCGGGACGGTGGCGACCGCCGCCCGCCCTGCGACGACGGCCTCCTCGACGTCGGTGACCTGTCCATGGCGGGTGTACCGGTCGTTCAGGAACCCGCACAGATTCGTCAGGTAGCGACCGCGGTCCGGATCTGCCTCCGGGAGGCCACGCCCGGCCCGCGTGGCCTCCCGGGCGAACGTGATGGCCTGATCGAGGTCGCCGGTCGCGCCCGCGTACTCGAACCGGCCGTGCAGTGCGTTGGCCAGATGTGCCAGGTAAGCGGCGCGATGGACGTGCTGCGGCGGGGTCCCGCGCACGGCCTCATCCGCATGCACGACGGCCCGGTCGAGATCCTCGGCGGCGCCTGTGTGCTCGAACCGCCGGCGCAGCAGGTTGCTCAGCCCCGACAGGCATCGCGGCCGGTCTGTGCTGCCGAGCGGCGATCCGGCGACCGCACGCTCCATCACGTCGACCGCACGGTGCAGGTCCTGGATCTCCCCGCGCGCCGAACCGCGCGTCGAGTACGAACGCCAGCGCCGACAGGATGATCGGACGGTCGGGATCGAGGTCGCCCACCGCACCTGCGGCGGCGTCCGCGGCGTCGACCGCCGCATCCAGATCCGGCTGCGACCCGGTGGTCTCTGCCCTGTTCCGGAGCATCGAGCCGAGGTTCGACAGATATCCGGGCCGGCGCGGATGCCCTGGTCCGACCGCCTCGGCCGCCGCACGCACATGCTCGATCGCGGCGTGGGCCAGCGCGATCACGAGCGCCGTATCAAGATCGTCGCGCGGCGCCGTCGCGGCGAGCGCCCGCACGGCTGCCAACGCGGCCGGGTCGAGGACGACGTCCGGGTCGCCGGCACCGGACAGCTCCAGCCATCGCCGCACGTCGTGCATGTGATGACCACCCTGTACGAGCCGGCTGCGGACTGTACGACCTTGCCCGACCTCCGGCTGGAACGTCAACCGCAGCCGATCGCTGACCGGATCGTGGACGGCACACGACAACGGAGGTAGTCCATGATCAGCCCGTCCGCTGCGAACCAGGGTGGTTGGCGCGCCCGCATCCGGTCTGTTCTGACCGATGTCGACGCGCTGGACCTGCAGACCTCGCTGGCTGTCCTGCAGAGCGTCATGCTGCCCGGCGGCCAGTCGCAGTTCGTCTGCGCGCTGGCGGTGGTGTGGGTGTTCACCGCCGCGACGCGCCGCCGCCGCGCCCATGGTGGCCGCGGCGGAGGCACTGCGGTACAACGGAACGAGCCGACGTCGGCCGAGGAGGTGCCCGGTGCCGAGTGCGACGCCAGCGATGGAGCCGGAGCCGCTGAGAGTCGTTGACCGGGGCGACTTCACCCGGGAGCTCGGCTTCCTGCGCGACAGCGCCGGGCTGACCGTCCGCGACGTGGCCGCCCGCAGCGGCGTGCCGGCCAGCACGCTCGGCGGCTACTTCGCCGGCACGCACCTCCCCGGCCGCGGGGCGGTCGAGCAGTTCAAGAAGGTCCTGCTGACCTGCGGAGTCACGGACCGGCACGCAATCGGGCAATGGCTCCTGGCGTTGCGCCGGGCCCGGCGGGGCGCCGTCAGCGCACCACCGGCGGTCCCGGCACCGGCGTACACCAACGATCCCGCGAACGCAGCACCTCCCGGCCCTGACACGGTCGCCGTGTCGACACGGGCACCCACGGACCGTCTCGCTCGCCAGCCCGACATCCGCGGCCGCGACGCGCTGCTCACCGTCCTGGCGCGCACGCTCCGGCAGCCGCACCCACCCGAGGTGCCGGTCCACGTGCACGTCCTGCACGGCCTCGGCGGATGCGGCAAGAGCACCGTCGCCCTCGCCGTGGCCCGCCAGGCCGAGAGCCTCGGTGTTCAGGTCTGGTGGGCGTCGGCCAGCGATCCCGGGGTTTTCCTGACGAGCATGCACGCCATCGCCGTCGACCTGGGCGCGACGCCGGATCAGCTGCGCGTCGGCAGCCTCCCGGACCAGGTCTGGCGGTTGCTCGCCGGCCGGACCCTCCCCTGGCTGCTCGTCATCGACGACGCCGACGACCCCCGCCGGACCCTGAGCATCCCCGGAGCGCAGGTCTCCGACGGCAACGGATGGGTCCGCGCGGTTGCGGCACCGTACGGCGCGGTGATCGTCACGACCCGCGACGGTGGCACGCAGACCTGGAGTGCGGGTGATCCACCATGGTTCATCCTGCATCCCGTGCAGATGCTCAACCCGGACGACGGCGCCCTGGTGCTGCAGGAACTGGCCGGTCCAGGTGCCGGTTCGGCAGCGTCGGCACGGCGGTTGTCGGAGCGCCTCGGCGGGCTGCCACTCGCGCTCGGCATCGTCGGCCGCTACCTCGGTGAGACGGCGGCGATGCCGGCCGGCTTCACGGCGGCCAAGGAGGTCCGGACGTTCGAGGACTACCTGGCCGCCCTGGACGAGGGCAACCGTCGGCGGCTGCTCGACGACGACCTTGCCGGCGTCGGGCCGGCCGACCGGCGCAATCGTGAGGTGGTGGGCCTGACGTGGGAGCTGTCGCTGGACCTGCTGGCCTCACGCGGTGCGCAGCACGCCCGCCCGCTGCTGCGCCTGCTGTCCTGCTTCCGCCCGGCGGACGTGCCGCTCGGGCTGCTCCGCGCGGACATCATGGCAAGGGTCGCGCCGTTCACCGGCATCACCGCCCGCCAGCTGTGGCGGACCGTCTGCGATCTGATCGACATCGGTCTGCTCGACCGGCAACGTGATCCGGCCAACGACACGGCAGCCGGCGCCCTCGTCCTGCATCCCCTGGTCCGTGACGCGTCGCGGGGCCATCACGACGTCGACGGAAACCCCGAAACCTACCTCGAGCTGCTCGTCGATCTCCTGCACGCCGCGGTGCGGGATCTCGATCCGAAGCACCCGTCGTCCTGGGCCACCTGGTCGGCGGTTGCCGAGCACTGCGGCGCCCCGCTCGACCTGATCCACGACCGCCGGATCGAACCACCCGGTCCCGCGCCCTACGTGCTGGAGCCGGCGCTGCTGGCGGTGCGATACCTGCGCGCCTCGGGGTTGCTGCATCGCGCAGAAGGCCAGGCACGTGCGCTGGTCACCCAGGGCGGCGCCGTCGTCGGCAGGGATCATCCCACCGTCCTGGCCCTGCGCCACGAACTCAGCAGGGTCCTGTACGACGCCGGGGAGTACAACCAGGCGAAGCGGGAGTTCCACAAGGTGCTGGAGGCGCAACGCCGCACGCTCGGCCCGCACCACCCGGACACCATGACCACCGCCCACTACCTGGCACGGGTCCTGCGCGACCACGGACAGCTCGGCGACGCCGAGCACCTGTTCCAGGAGGTGCTCGCGTCGCGCCGGCAGGTGCTGGGCGACACCCATCCTGACACCCTGACCAGCTTCAACAACGTGGCTGACCTGGCCCGCGGCCTCGGCCGGCTCGACGACGCCGAACGGCTCCTGAGCCAGGTCCTCGAGGCCCGCCGCCGGCAGTTGGGTGACGATCATCCGGCCACCCTCGTCACGCTGTACCACCTGGCCATGGTGTCCAACGACCGCGGTGACCTGGTGGCCGCCGAGGACCAGCTCCGGGCGTTGGCGACGATCGGCGCGCGGGTGCTCGGCGCCGACCACCCGCGGACGTTGAACGCGCTGCAGGCCCTCGCCGACGTGCGGCACGCCCGCGCAGACCTCCCCGAGGCCATGCGGTTGACCCGCGACGTCCTCGACCGGCGCACGCGGACCATCGGCCCGCGGCACCCGGCGACCCTGGCCTCCCACCGCAGGCTCGCGCTCATCCAGCACGACCTGGGCGACGTCGAGGGCGCCCGCACCACGCTGCACTGGGTGCTCGCCACCAGCCGGCACGTGCTCGGCCATCGTCATCCGGCGACCGCCCGGGTGGCGGCCGACCTGGACAGACTCGAGCCGGCGCGGTGACACGACAACCTGCTCCGGCATCATCAGGCGCCGCGTGCCGCGGCGGCGCGGCACGGGCGATGCGAGGCCGCGGATGAGCGGGGACCAGCCGCCGCCGACCGTGTCGGACCTGCTCAAGCAGGCCGTCGCCGCCGGCGATCCGGAGCTCGCCGACCGCGCCGTCGCCCTGTTGCGAGCCGTCCGGCCGGCGAACCCGATCGCGCACGCAGCGAACCTCGGCGTGGCGCTCCTGGTGCGCTACGACCTGACCGGCGACACCGAAGCGCTGCGCGAGTCCGTCGATCTGTACCGTTCGGCGGTCGACGCGCGCCCGGACGATTCGAGGTCGCGGACGAATCTCGGCCTCGCGTTGTACCGCACCTTCGAACACCACGAGGACGTCGACGCCCTCACCGAGGCCGTCGTCCATCTCCGCGAGGCGGTGGCACTGGTCGCCGAGGACGACCCCCGCCGCACGTCCTATCTGGCCAACCATGGACTGGCGCTGCTCGGACTCGCTGAGCACACCGGACGCGACGCACCGGCCGAGGAGGCCGTCACCGTGCGCCGCCAGGCGGCTGCCGCCGAGCGCGACCCGGCCGCCAGGGCCGCGATGCTGTCCAACGTCAGCGCCGCGCTGATGCTGCGCTTCCGCATCACCGCTGACCCGCGGCACCTCCGGGAAGCGGTGGCCGCGTCCCAGGAAGCGGTCCGCACGGTGCCGGTCGAGCATGCCTTCGCGCGGGGATGTCTGGCGGGCCTCGGTGACGCACTCGCCGCGTCGGCGTCGTTCTACGCCGACCCAGCGGCCGCCGTAGCGGCCATCGAGACGCTGCAGACCTCCGTGTACCGGCTCAGGCCCGACGACCCGGACGCGCCCCTCTTCCTGATGCAGCTGGCCGAGGCCCTCCGTGGCAGCTACGCCCTCACCGGTGACACCCAGGCGTTGGACGCCTCGATCACCGCTCGCCGGGATGCCCTGCAGCGAACGCCGGAGTCCCACGCACAGCGGGTCAGTCGCCAGGCCGATCTCGCCATGGCCCTGCGGAACAGGTTCGAGGCCCACCACGACACCGCGGACCTGCACGAGGCGAGGGCCCTGCTCGATCGGGTGCTGAGCACCGCGGGCGAACAGCACGTCGAATGGCAGAAGTGGCAGGGCGACATGGCCCATGTCCTGCACCGCCTCGGCATCGCCGACCGCGATCCGGGCCCGCTGGCAGAGGCGGCCGGACGACTCGGCGCCGCGGTCGCCGCCACCGGCCTGGATCATCGCGACGCCGTCATGCACCGCATCAACCTCGGCGGCGTCCTGGTCAGCATCATCGAGCTGCGGTGGGACGAGGCAATGTACGACCGTGCGGTCGCCACCATGTCCGAGGCGCTGGCGATCAGCGCCACCGGCACGCCCACGTGGGCAGAGCTGCACCTGAACCTCGGCCTGGCGCACGCGGCGCGCTGCCGGCACGCCTGGAGCCGGGCGGCGTACCAGGACGGGACCGACGCGTTCGGCCAGGCGCTGCACACACCGACCGCGCCGGCGGGAATCCGGTTGGCGGCCGGTCGGCACCTCGCCCGGCTGCAGGAACACGGCGGGCACACGGCAGCCGCGCTCGACACCTACTCGACCGCGCTGGACCTGCTCGACCTCGCCGCCTGGCAAGGGTTGCGCCACGACGACCAGGAACGCACCCTGGCGCTGTACGGCGGCCTCGGGCGCTCGGCCGCGGCGTGCGCCGTCGCCCACGGCGACGCCGGACGTGCCATCACGATGTCGGAGCAGGGGCGGGCAATCCTGCTCGGCCGTGCGCTGGACCGCCGGTCCCGCCATCGGCAGCTGTCGGCCCGCGAGCCGGACCTGGAGCGGGAGCTGCGCGACGTGCTCGACGCCATCGAATCCGCACCGGCCGGCATCCCACTGCTGGAGCGGCAACGCCTCGAACTGCGACGCGCCGCCGTGGTCGACCGGATCAGGTCCCGGCCCGGCTTCACCCGGTTCCTGCTCCGCCCTGACGCGGACCAGCTGCTGCGCGGCGTCCACGACGCGACGGTGGTCACCGTCAATGTGGCGCCGACCCGTTGTGACGCCCTGATCGCCGCCAACGGTGACCTCGACGTCGTGCATCTGCCGGACCTGACCCAGGACGAGTGCACGTCCCGGCTGCAGTCCTTCGCGCAGGCGGTCTCGGCCAACACCTGGCAGACCAACGAGGTGCTGTCGCAGACGCTGGCCTGGCTCTGGAACGCGGCCGTGGGACCCATCGTGGCGGCACTGCGCCTGCACGGGCCGGACGCGCACGTCCGGTGGATCCCGACCGGACCGCTGAGCCTGCTCCCGATGCACGCCGCGGGCCGGTACGACGACGCCGCCCAACCGGCGGCGCTGGACCAGATGGTGAGCTCCTACCTGCCCGCCATCCGGCCGCTGACGGCCCACGGCACGGACGGGTCGATCCACGGCGTGCCGGGTGCACACCGCCCCGGCTCCACGCTCGTGGTCGGCGTCGACACCGAGGCGATGCCGTTACCGGCCATGATCGCTGAGACCGCCATGGCTGGCGCCCGCGCGACGCTGCCGGTGGTCTCGCTGACGGGCGCGGCCGCGACCAGGGCCGCGGTCCTCGCCGAACTGCCGGCCGCAGGACGGCTGCACCTGGCCTGCCACGCGGTGACCGATCCGCGGCACCCGTCCGACAGTCACCTGCAGTTCGCCGACGACGTGCTCCGCGTGCGCGAGATCGGCGCAAGCCGCAGCACCGGAGGAGACCTGGCGTACCTGTCCGCATGCCAGACGGCTGCGGGCAGTCCGGGCCTGGCGGACGAGGCGATCCACATCGCGTCGGCCTTCCAGCTGGCCGGCTTCGAGCACGTCATCGGCACGTTGTGGCGGGTGTCCGACCGGGCCGCCCTGGACGTCGCCACCGCCTTCTACACCGCGCTCGCGGTCGCACCGCCACACCAGGCGCTCAGCATCGCGGTCCGGCAGCACCGTCAGCGGTACCCGTCCAGCCCGTCCGAGTGGGCGGCATTCGTCCACTACGGCTCCCTGACGTAGGAGCGATCATGTCGCTGATCAAACGCATCGACGCCGCGCTCGGCGGCGGCGTCCCCGGCGTGATCGCCGGGGACGCACCGTATCTTCGCCGCCTGACCGAACTGGGCTGGACCGGCGGAGCACCGCGGCCCGCAGTGCTCCGGAGGGCCGTCGTCGACGTTGCCGACGACCTGTACACGGCCGGGACCGAACCGCCGTCGGAGCTGCTGGAGTTCTCCGACGGCGCGTTCGACGTCATGTTCGACGCCGTGCACGAGCGGACCGTCCTGATCCACGGCCTGTCCCGGTCGACGCCGCCGAACAGCCGCGACGACGCCTACCACCGGGGCTTCCCGACGCGGCCCGGTTTCGACCGGGCCCACGGCATGGCACACGCGCACGGTGGCCGAGACGGAGGCCCCAACTACTTTCCTCAGGACCCCCGGGTCAACCAGCGCGGGACGGCGATGGGAAACCTCTGGCGTGACATCGAGACGTTCCTCGCCGCGCATCCAGGCATCTACTGTTTCGTACGAATGGCGTACCCGCCCCACGGCTCGACAGACGTCCCTCAGCGCGTCGAGTACGGCGTCCTGGTGGACGACCAGTTCCGTGTCGTGGTGTTCCCGAACGCGTAGGCGGCGAGGGCAGGGGCCCGGCCGTCACCCAGGTCCGGGACGCCTCGATGGGCTCCGCGCGGCTCACGAAGTCCGGTCAGCGTGGCACGCGCGGCTGGTCGACGCAGGCGGGAGGCAGGTCGAACCAGCGCAGCCGCTCGAATTCGGCCGGTACCGCCGGCGCGGTGGGCGCCGCGGACGCTGCCGGCGGTGCGCCGCTACCGTGGGCCGGCTCCGCTGCGGCGAAGATTGCCCGCGCGTCGTCGAGGTACCGGTCGAGCGGGACTGCCGGTGCGGCGCCGAGCCCCGTGCCCGGGTGGCAGAACGCGCCCGCCTCGTCATACGAGACGCCGGTCAGGCCGGGCGCCTGGGCGGGCCGGTCCCGGTGCGACCACAGGCCGCTCTGCGGGTCGAACCGGTAGCTCGGCTGCAGCCGGGCACCGTAGGTGGCAACCAGGTGGACCGCGGCGACGATGTACTCGAACGTCGCCTCCGACAGGTAGTAGCTGAAGCTGAGCCGGGTCCAGCCCGGCTTGATCCCGGACCAGCCGTCCACCGCCTGCGCGGCCATCCGACGGGCCAGTTCCGGGCCGATGCGCAGCAGGTCGTGGCCGTACGGGCCGGCGCACGAGCACCCGCCCCGGCTCTGGATGCCGAACAGGTCGCTGAGCAGCGCGACCACCAGATTGTGGTGCAACCGGCGTCCGCTCGGCCCGTGCACCACGAACGAGACGATCGGCAGCCGTTCGCCGTCCGGGTCGCCGAGCAGCTCGATGGACCGGTTGCGGCGCCACGACGTCAGCGCCCGGCGGACGAAGCCGGTCTCGCGGCGGCCGATCGCCTCGACGCCGACCGCGCGGTGCAGCTGGAACACCAGGCCGGCCCGGATGGACTCGACGATCGCGGGTGTGCCGCCCTCCTCACGGTGCACCGGGTCGTCGAGGTAGTGCCGGTCGCCGGAGTCCACGTAGGCGATCGTGCCGCCGCCCGGCACGGTGGGCACCGGGTTGCGGACCAGGTCGCGCCGCACGACCAGGACACCCGGGGTACCGGGACCACCGACGAACTTGTGGGGCGAGAGGAACATGGCGTCGCGGTGTCCCAGGGGGTACCTGCCGGTGCCGTTCATGGCGAGGCCGACGTGCGGACTGGCCGCCGCGTAGTCCCAGCAGGCGATCGCCCCGTGCCGGTGCAGCAGGTCGCAGATCCCATCGACGTCGGTGAGCACACCGCTGACATTGGAACCGGCCGAGAACGAGCCGATCCGCACCGGCCGGTCCGCGTACCGGCACAGCTCCGTCTCCAGCTGCGCAGGATCGATGCGGCCGGACGCGTCGGCCCCGATCCGCACGACGTCGGCGGCGCTCTCCCGCCAGAGCAGCTCGTTGGAGTGGTGCTCGTACGGGCCGACGAACACGACCGGCCGCGCCTGTGGCTGCGTGGACCAGCAGGGCGACCGGGTCAGGATGCGCACCAGCTTGTCGATCGCGCTGGTCGCCCCGGAGCCGCAGAAGATCACCGCGTGCGCGTCGTCGCCGCCGACCCCTTCCAGCACCAGCCGGCGCGCCTCCTCCCGCAGCTGGGTGGTCCGCCGCCCGGTCGCCGAGGCCTCGGTGTGGGTGTTGGCGTACCACGGAACGACCTGGTCGCGGAGGAAGTCCTCGATGAACGACAGGGCCCTGCCGGAGGCGGTGTGGTCGGCGTACACGAGCGGGCGCGGCCCGAACGGTCCTGGTATCGCGGCGCCGTCGCCGATGACGGCGTCGCGGATCCGGCGCAGCAGCGGAGTTTCATCGATGGCCGGCTGCGGCTCGCTGATGCGTTCATCCATGGTGCGCGCTCCCGACAGGATGTGACGTGTGCCTCATGGCACGTTCAGGCAACCGAAACGGCACGGTGGAGTCGGCGATCCGACACGTCCTCGACGGCGACGGCGACGGGAACGAGATCGCCGCGGGAGGGGTTCGCGCGGCGGAGCCGGGGAAGTGTCTCCTGCGCCCGCTCGTCGGGCTCTCAGGGTGAGCAGGGTGAGGTCCGAGGTGGGTCATGAGCGTGCGCACCATGATCGCGGGTACGGTGCTCATCGCCGTCGTCGTCTCGGTCATCCTCGTGGGGCGATTGCACCATCCGGATCTCGTGGGGCGACCGGATCATTCGGCTGGGGCACGGCTGCGAACCGGGTTCCACGTGAAGGACGGGCGTCTCCACGATGCGAACGACCATGAGTTCGTCATGCGTGGTGTGGGCCACAGTTATGCCGTGTATCCGCAGAGAACGGCCCGGATGCTCAGTGACGTCAAGGCAATGGGTGCCAACACCGTACGTGTCGAGGTGTCCACCGGGGTCACCGCGGAACGGGACGACGCCGCCGACGTCGCGCACCTGATCGGGCTGTGCCGGCGCAACCACCTCGTCTGCGTCCTGGTGGTGCACGACACCACAGGGTGGGGTTACCGCAAGGAAGCCGTTCCGCAAGCGCGGGCGGTGGACTACTGGATCAGCATCCGCCAGGCCCTGGTCGGCCAGGAGAAGTACGCCATCATCAACGTCGCGAATGAACCCTACGTCCTCGACAACGTCCGCACCTGGCCCGGCGACACGATGGACTCGATCCGCCGGCTGCGCCGGGCGGGTCTCCGTCACACCCTCATGGTCGACGCGCCCGACTGGGGTCAGGACCTGTCATTCACCATGCGGGACCACGCCGCCGACGTCTTCGCCGGCGATCCGGAGCGCAACACCGTCTTCTCCATTCACATGTACGGCGCCTTCTTCCGCGCCACGAACGTCCACGACTACTTCGGCCGGTACATCCGGGCGAGGCTTCCCATCACGGTGACCGAGTTCGGATACACGCATCACGACGGCGACGTCGACGAGGACGCGATCATGTCCGAGGCGCAGGCGGACCGCGTCGGCTACCTCGCCTGGTCCTGGAGCGGCAACAGCGGAGACGTCAGCAACCTCGACATGGTCGACCGGTTCGACGCCAGGGCGCTCACCTGGTGGGGCCGGCGGGTGTTCGACGGTCCCAACGGCATCCGGCAGACCGCCCATGAGGCGACTGTCTACAAGCCGTAGTGCAGGCGCGCGCCCGGGGTCAGGCGTCGTCATGGCGCACGACGATGCGGACGGGTTCGCAGTAGGCGATCTGGCCGAAGGCGCAGATCTTGGGCTGGGCCCAGAACTCCCCGGGTGGCATCCCGACCGGGACGGTGACGGGGAACTCGACGTGCTGCGTGGCCCCGGGCGCGATGGTGAGGCTCCGGGTCGGCTCGCCCGTCAGCGGCCAGATGTAGTGCGGGGTGATGAGCTGGGCGTGCCCCCGCAACGGGGTGCGCAGGTCGTGGCTCACCCGCACGCGGACGTGGCCACGCGCCCCGGGGGTCAGCGTGAGCTCCCGGTCCTCGGCGCGCGCGTGCAGCAGCGGCCCGGGTGCGGGCCGGCCCACGGGCACGATGAGGGCGTCCTGCAGCTCCTGGCCCCGGTGGGTGATGCTCGCCGCGACCGCGTACCAGCCGGGTTCGGCGTCGTCGGGAGCCGTGACGGTGACGGGCACACCGACGTGGCCGCCCGCGGCGACGGTCACGTGGCTTGACCGGGGTGTGGCGGCCCAGCCCTCCGGCGCCGTGACGAGCAGCTCCCCGTCGTAGCCGGCGTCGGTGTCGTCGCAGACGACCTGCGCGCAGAACCCCACGCCGTCGGCTGTGTCGTCCGGCCTGAGGGTGAGCGCGACCGGCAGGTTGCCCATGGGCGCGGGGCCGCTGTTGTGCAGCCAGTAGCGGGTGAACACGGGCTGCACGGGTTCTGTGCCTGCCGCGAGCGCCGTCCCGCCACGCTCGGCGCGAGCCGGTGACACGGCCAGCGACATGATCCGGTACCCCTCGACGTCGAGCCGCAGCTCCCGGCCGTCGTGCTCGAGGGGCGCGCCGGGGCGGTCGAGCAGGTCGGCGGCGGTGGCCGAGGTGATACCGCCGGCGAGGCGGATCGCGACGCTGCCGGAGCGGCCGTGGGGCTCGTAGCCGCGGACGATCAGGCTGTCGCACGCGTCGGCGGGCGCCGCGGAGCCGGTGGCGAGCGGCTCCCCCAGCGGCTTGACCGCGGTGACGACGAAGTGCCCGGCGGGCTCGACGCTCAGCAGGGATCCGGTGGCCGGCAGCGCCCCGTCGCCGGCCGGCGCGGCGGTCGCGGCGAGCGGATGGTTGACGGACTGCCCGGCGGCGACGAACCCGGCGGTACGCCATCCACCGGTGCCGCTCACCAGGTGGTACTCGAAGCGCCTGCTGGTGTGGTGCTGGAAGCTGCGCCCGCCCGGTGCGTTGCTGTCCGGGAAGTTGATCGCGGTTCCGGTGGGCCAGCCGGTGCTCGCGCGGGCCAGCGACATGTTCAGCGTGCCGTCGGGCTCGACCGCGAAGCCGGGGGTGCCGCGGTTGAGCAGCGCGACGGCGTGGTCCGCGACGGTCGTCTCGCCGTGGTGCAGCGCGGACGGCTGCGTGACGTGCACGTTCGCGTCGCCGAGGTCGTCGAGGAGCTCGGTGAGGGCCCGCCGCTCGGCGTCCGCGTCGATTCCGGCGATCAGCAGGACGGGCAGGTCCCGGATCGGGCGTACGTCGGCGCCCGGCCGCCAGACCTCGCCGAGCGGCCGCTCGGCGGGGATCCAGAGGCAGGCCGTGCCGGTGGCCGCGAGCCGAGCGGCCAGTTCGGCGGCGAACGGCGCCGGTGCCCGGTCGAGGAGTTCGGCGACGAACTCGTTGCGCTGCGGGGTGCCGACCGCGACGCGGCAGTCGGGGAGGTTGGAGTCGGTGTCCAGCGCGCCGTAACGGTTTCCCGTCGCCCTCGTCACGGTGGCGGTGACGCCCGCCCGGGCCAGCCCGACGGCGAGCCGCCGGGTCGAGGGCAGGCCCTCGTCGCCGTCGGGGACGACGACCTCGGCGACGGACACCGCTCGCGAGCGCTCAGAACTCCCTGAGCGCTCCTGCGGATCGTGCAGGTGGACGGTCAATGCCGCGGCGAGGCCGAACCACTGGTGCGCCGTGTTGTCCAGGGTCCGGGGGTGCTCCGCCGCGTCGGCGTCGAGGAGGGCGAAGCCGCGGCCGATGACGGCGGCTGCGGTCTCACTGACGGGCATGCCGCCGGGGACGTCGCAGGGTATGCGCACCCGCAGGAGGTGGTCGGTGGCGGCGAACCCGTCGATGCTGGTGGCGAAGTCGATCCGGTCGATGCCGTACCACAGGGTGGTCTGCTGTGTGTAGTGGCATCCGTCGACCGTCGCGGTGGCCGTGATGCGCTCGCCGATCGGGCAGCGTTCGACGGTGACGGCCGCCGCGGTGTCCGCGCTGCGCCAGGCGACGGCGTGGGGAAGCAGGTGCCACGGGCCTTCGCCGAACTCGGGATGATCGCGGTGCTCGGCGACGCAGACCAGCTCGTTGCCGACCCGGCCCTGCGGGAGGAGGTTCCGGCCGGCGGCGAGGTCGGTGATCTCGGTCAGGGCGCCGCCCCGCGCGGGATCCGCACGGACCCGGTAGCGGTCGTTGGCGATGCCTGTGGCCTCGACAGGTTGCCAAGCGGACGCCGGCGGCTGCGCGGTGCCTGGCAGCAGGCGGTAGGTGCGGTATCCCATCGACGGCACGTCGCGCGCGACCCACCGCAGCAGCGCCCGGCCCGGCCGGCCGTCGGCGGCGTGCGTGAGGACCTCGGTGAGGTGCGGGACCGGGATCCCGCCGTCGTCGGTGAGCGTGACACCCACGGCCGGGTCGAGGTCGATCTCCAGGCCGACGGTGTCCGTCCGGGGGTGCGCCACAGGGTTGAACACGACGACCGCGGTGCCCTCCCCTCGGGTGTCGACGTGCCGGGCCAGGTGCCGGCGGGCCGACCGGTCCACGTCGGCGGCCAGGTCGTGCGCCTCGCGCCAGCCGGCGACCAGGTCGAGATAGACCTGGTCGGACTGGGTGCCGGTGACCGCGTCGTGGTGCGCGCCGAACAGCAGCAGCCGCCACGCCTTGTCGACGGCCGCGGCGGGATAGGCCGCGCCGTGCAGCGTGGCGAAGGTGGCCCACTTCTCGGCGTCCAGCAGCAGCGTCTCCGCCAGGCGGTGGGCCTGCTTGGTGTCGATCGCGGTGACGTCCTTGCCGGTGTAGATCGGGTTCATGTCGCGGGTCTGCGGCGTGGCGTGCACGCCCCTCGCGGCGAGTTCGTCCCGCACGGCGGTGAAGAAGTCGCGCGGCAGGCCGTACTGCAGCCGCACCTGCGGGTACCGCTCGTCCCAGGCCGCCCGCAGCTCGGTGACCCAGCGCATGGGAGGGCTGAAGTCGCTGCCCATCGGGATCATGACGTTGCGGGTCGCGGCGGCCGGGCGCAGCTGGGTGAACAGCTCGTGCAGCTCCCCCGCCGCGGTCTGCGGGTCCTGGGCGGCGTCGAGGCTGAAGCCGGCCGAGTAGTGGCCGGCCATGTAGTGGGTGAGCAGGCCGTCCCCGCCGGGCGACACCCACTCGAACTCGGTGGGGAACTGGGTCGGCGCGAACGGCTTGCGATGCTCGCGGATGTTCCAGCTGGTCAGCATGGGCCCCCACTGGTGGTAGGGGCCGCGGGCGAAGGCGATCGAGGTCAGCCCGGCGCCGGCCATCACCTGCGCGAACTGCGGATCGTGGCCGAAGACGTCCAGTTGCCACGCGGTGGACGGGACGCCTCCGACGACGTGGCGCTGAAACCCGGTGCCGTGCACGGCGTTGCGGATCGTCGTCTCGATGCCGGTGAGGTTGGTGTTGGGCTCGTTGTAGGTGCCGCCGACCAGCTCCAGGCGGCCGTCCGCGATCAGTCGCCGGATGAACTCGCGGTCCTCGGGATACGTGTCCCAGTACGGCTTGAGGTAGTCGACCTCGGCGAGGACCACGCTGTACCGCGGATCCTCACGGATCTTCGCCAGGTGCGCCTTGACGAGGCTGAACGCGCTGTGCCCGGGCCAGGCGAAGCGCGCCTCGCCCGCATCGGGGGCCTGTTGATCCCAGGTCTGGGTGTACGCGGACTGGGTGTTCCACCACACCGGGTCGTAGTGGAAGTGCGGGATGAGCCAGACGGTCCAGTTCACGCCTTCACCGCCCCCTGCATGATCCCGCCGATGATCTGCTTGCCGAGGAAGAGGAACACCAGCAGCACGGGCGCCGTGCTGATCAGGGTTCCCGCGAGCACCAGCGAGTAGTCCATGTAGTAGCCACCGGCCAATGTGGACAGTGCGACCTGGGTGGTCGGGTTGCCCTGGCCCAGGGCCAGCAGCGGCCAGAAGAAGTCGTTCCAGGCGTTCATGAAGGTGAACAGCGCGAGCACCGCGGCGACGGGCCGGGCCGCCGGCAGCACGACGTGCCAGTACAGCCGGTGCGTCGAGCATCCGTCGATCCGGCCTGCCTCCAGCAGCGCGTCGGGCAGTGCCTCGGACAGGTACTGGCGCATCAGGAAGACGCCGAACGCGGAAGTGGCCGCCGGGACGATGACCGCCTGCAGGTGCCCGGTCCAGCCCAGCCACTGCGACATCATGATGTACAGCGGGATGATGCCCAGCTGGGCCGGCACCATCATCGTCACGAGCAGGAACCCGAGCAGGGCGTTCTTGCCGCGGAACCGCAGCTTCGCGAACGCGAAACCGGCCAGCGTGCTGGTGAGCACGACGGAGACCGTGATCACGGTCGCGACGATCATCGAGTTGAGCAGGGCGAGACCGAAGTTCGCCTGGAGGTACGCCCGCTGCAGGTTCTCCCACAGGTGGCTGCCGGGCAGCAGCCGGGGCGGCCAGCTGCCCGCCGCGGAGTTGTCGTTGGACGCCGCGACCAGCGACCAGTACAGCGGGAACGCCGACACCGCGGCGATGAGCCCCAGCAGCAGGTAGGTCCTCGTTCCGGCGCGGCGCTGGCCCGGCGCGGCAGGCTGCCCGCGGCCGCGGCGGGCGCCGGTCATGGCACGGGAGACCGGTATCAGGGTCGTCATGAGGAGCTCCGAATGCGTCGGGACAGCAGGTAGTTCGCGCCGACCGCCAGCACGATGATCATGAACATGGCCCAGGAGACGGTGGCGGCGTAGGAGTACTTGCCGTGGGTCCAGAACTGCTCGTACACGTACATGGCGAGGGTCTGGAACTGGCGGGAGTCGCCGCCGGTCGGGCTCATCCCCGGGTTGAACATCAGTGGTTCGGTGAACAGCTGGATCGTGCCGATGGTCGACATGATCACGCTGAAGATGATGGTCGGGCGCAGCGCCGGGACGGTGATGGTCTTGAACTTCTGGAACTGGCTGGCGCCGTCGAGGTCCGCCGCCTCGTAGAGGTCGTCCGACACGGCCTGCAGCGCGGCGAGGTAGATCAGGGCGTTGTAGCCGGTCCAGCGCCAGGTCAGGATGACGGCGAGCGCCAGCCACGACTGCCAGGTGCCCGACTGCCAGTCGACCTTGCCCAGGCCGACCAGGCTGAGCACCCAGTTGATCACGCCGAGGTCCCGCCCGAACAGCTGGGCGAAGATCACTCCGACGGCGGCCACCGAGGTGATGTTGGGCAGCAGGACGCCCATCCGCAGCAGGGTGCGGCCGCGCATCCGGCGCTGCAGCAGGTGGGCGATCCACATCGCGAGCAGCAGCTGCGGCACGGTGCTCAGCACGCCGATCGCGGCGGTGTTGCGCAGCGCGTTCCAGAAGTAGTCGTCGTGGATGAGCCGCACGAAGTTGCCCAGCCCGACGAAGGTGTGGTCGCTGCCGGGGATGTCGCGGTTCCACTGGGTGACGGCCATCCAGCCGGTGTAGAGGAGCGGGAACAGTCCGAACGCCGCGAACACCACGAAGAACGGTGCAATGTAGAGGTACGGCGCGCCACTCACGTCGAACTTGCGGCGCAGGTGGGACCACCGCTCGACCTTGACCGGTTCGGTGTCCCGCCGCTCGCTCGACACCTGCGGAGGTGCGATTACTGCCATCTGGCTCGTCGTTCCTTTCTACGGCTCGGTGGCATTCGCGACGTCCTTGAGTACCTGGCGCCACGCTTGTTCGGGTCGCTGCTTGCCCTTGTCGACCCGGGTGATCCCGAGGCCGATCAGCGGTCCGATGTCACCGTCCTTGGGGCCCTGGTACTGCGGCCGCAGGGTTCTCGCGGCCTCGGTGAAGATGCGGCCGGTCGGTGCGTTGTTGAAGAACGCGTTGGTGTTGCCGAGCACGGCCGGGTCGTCGTAGAGCGCGGCCTGGCTGGGCAGGTGGCCCTGGGTGCGGAAGATCCAGCTCGCCTGCTCGGGTGCGGTCAGGAACCTGGCGAGCTCGGCGGCCTCCTTGCGGTGCTTGCTCTGCTTCGGCACGGTCAGGAACGAGCCACCCCAGTTGCCGCTGCCGCCGGGGACCGTGGCGATGTCCCACTTGCCGCTGGTCTGCGGCGCGTTCTGCTTGATGGTGTCGGTCATCCAGGCCGGGCAGGCCACGGTGGCGAACGATCCCTGCTGGAACCCGGCGTTCCACTGCTGGCTGAACGTCGCCAGCTTCGCCGACTCGCCGGCCTGCACGGCCTCGACCGCGAGGTTGAACGCGTTCTTGACGGCCGGGTTGTCCGCCACCACCACCTTGTTGCCGACGGCGGTGTAGCCGACCGGCGCCTGGCCGATGATGGCGTTGAAGACGTTGGAACCGGAGTCGAACCAGGCCACACCGTCGGGCGCGTTGGCCTTGAACCGCTTGCCGGTCGCGATGTACGACTGCCAGTCCGGCCACAGGGCGGCCACCTGGTCGCGGTCGGTCGGCAGGCCGGCCTGCGCGAACAGGTCGCGGCGGTAGCACATCGCCAGGCCGCCGACGTCGGCTCCCAGCCCCATCAGGCTGCCGTCGGGGCCGGTCGCCTGCTGCGACTTCCACGGCAGCCACTGGCCCGGGTCGGCGCCGTGGTCCCTGAAGTCGACGAACTTGTCGGACATGACCTTGAACTGCGCGATGTAGCCGCTGTCGATGGCCTCGATGTCGCCGGTTCCCGATCCGCCCAGCAGATGCGCCTGCAGGTTCTTGTGGTGGTCGTCGTACGACACGACGTGCTCGACGATCTTGACCCCGGGATGGCTCTGCTCATACTTGGCGTACAGGTCGCGGTATCCCAGGTCGCCGAAGATCTCGACCACGAGCTGCGTCTGGCCCGGCGTGGCGGAGCCGCACGCGCCGACCGACGTGGCGACGAGCGCCAAGCAGCCCAGCATCAGCGCCGTCAACGTTGCGGGCCTGCGGGTGCGCATCGAATCTCCTTCAGGCGTTCGGACTGCTGGCAGGATCGGATGCGGAGCAACGAGGGCGCGGCACCGCCGCACGATGGGTGCTGTCCCGAATCCGAGGTCGGCCCAAGGCCGTCGCCGGCCCGGTCGACCGGGCACGAACGCGAGGCCGCGGCGGAGGCGCTAGCAGGACGACGGCTTCGTGCAATGCGGTCAACAGCGCAGTGCACCCGGCCTTCGCGGCGGCGGTCAGGCACCGGTCCGCAGCACAACCTCGCGGAAGCGGCCCCAACTGCCGGAGACTCTAACCCGCTCGCTTTGTACCTGTAAAGTCCGAATTACAGCGAACTTTCGTATTATCCGCTCGGCAACCAGTGCCGGCTCCGGCCGAGACAGCCGTCCCCGCTGTCCGCATCCCCCGAGAGGTGACGAAGGGGTGGGATGGGCATACCTGCCAGCAGGTATACGTGGGTGCGGAAACCCGCAGTCGGAGAGTCCCGCTGGCGGCGAGGCTGTCCCCCAACGGTAGGAGAGAACGTGGATGGAGAAACATTCCACGCCCCCGTTGAACAGGTGATCCTCATGACGACTTGCCCGGTTGAGCCGATGCTGAGCACGGCGCTGTTCGTCTCGGACGCCTCCGCGACCAGCGACCTGGACGACGCCACCATTCGCGAGACCGTTCGCCAGACCCTCGAACAGCTCGGACCGGACGAGTGCTACGCCCGGGCCGC
This sequence comes from Dactylosporangium sp. NBC_01737, assembly GCF_035963215.1. NCBI lineage: Bacteria > Bacillati > Actinomycetota > Actinomycetes > Micromonosporales > Micromonosporaceae > Dactylosporangium > Dactylosporangium sp. NBC_01737. The sequence continues at coordinate 8,103,819 of NZ_CP109153.1, read as the reverse complement.
GGAGGTGTTCGGCGACCGTCCCGAGGTTGCCCTGCCCAGAATCCAGTGGGCCCGCGAGCTGTGCGCCCGCGCCATGCCGCCCGCGCTCGCCGGCGCGGCCGCCTGACGATCCGACCCGGCACCCTTGGCGCACAGCTCGGCGCTGTGCTCGCTCAGGGGACGTCGGTGATCGGGACCAGCGTCCAGAGCACCTTGCCCCACTGATCGGCCCACGTGCGGGTCCCTTCCGTGCCGCCGTTGACCTGGTGGGCGGTTCGCACGGCGTCGGCGGCGCCGCTCGCGGAGATCAGCAGGTAGCGCACGTGGTTGCTGCGCGGGGCGGCGAGCGTGGCCGTGAAGTCGCGGTCCGACGTGATGACGAACTGCCGCGGGTTCCGGCTGGCCACGATGATGGCGAACGCGTAGGCGGAGTCGGTGACCACCGACCCGTCGGGCAGGGCCATGGCGTCGAGGTCCCGGGCGACGTGTGCGTGCAGCCGGGCCAGGCCGGCGGTGCGGGCGGCGCCGGCGTCGGTGAGCCACTCCGACTCCTCGCGGGCGAGTCTCGGGATGCGCAGCGTGGAGGTCGCGGCCGGCAGTGCGAGCGCGACGGCGAGCAGCGCGGCGACCGCCCTGACGCGCCGGGGGTGTGGCCCGGCGGGCCGCCCCGGCACGGGTCCGGCGGTGGTCGTGACGAGTGCCCCGCGGTCGCGTTGTGCGGCACGCAGCATCCCGATGAGCAGACCGGCCAGCGGGGCCAGGGTGAGCCGGGAGCGCTTGCCGGGGTCGACCGGTGTGACGCCGGCCGTCGCGGGCGCGGGATCGTGGGCCGGGCCGGCCAGCAGGATCGCGGTGAGCAGCACCATCAGGGGCACTGCCGCGATCTGGAACCGTAGCCAGCCGAAGGAGTTGCCGCTCAGGAACGCCATGTTGCCGAAGGCGAGCACGGCGCCGAAGACGGCGGTCGGCGCGAGCATCCGTGGATCGCGCCGCCGCAGGGCGACTGCGGCGGCCAGCACCAGCAGCAGCGGCAGCAGCGGTTGGAGCCCGAGCAGCTGGTTGAGGGCGTACGCCGCCCGGTCGCCGAGGGTCTCGCCGGTGATGGCGTGGATGCCGCGTTCGTTCGCGGCGACCTGGGCGGCGTTGCCGTACTCCGATGAGAACGTCGCGAACCACTGACCGACGATGATCTTGCTGGCGAGGGCCCAGCCCGCCACGGACAGCACGACCGGCAGGGCCGCCAGGACCGCGTCGGCCTGCGCGGTCGCGTACCGCCACTGCGTCCGGTTGCGGCCGCGCCACCAGCTCACCGCGCCGACGAGCGCCGGCACGGCGAGTCCTGGGGCGAGTGCCTCGTAGCGCGCGCCGTAGGCGAGCCCGAGGCTCAGGCCGAGCGGGACGAGGGACTGCGGCCGCCCGTCGGCGAGCCAGCGCAGCAGGGCGCGCGCCGACATGACGAGGAAGAACATGAAGCAGGCTTCGCTCATGCCGTTGCCGGAGTAGATCAGCATCATCGGATGCGCCGCCAGGACGACGGTCAGCGTGACGCGGGACGGCAGGGAGACCCGCAGGCGGCGGAACGTGTCGTTGGCGGCGGCGATGGTGGCGGCCATGAACAGCGCGGACGACAGCGCGGCGACCACCCCGTCGTGGGTCAGCGCCGGCATGACGGCCTTCAACGGCAGCACCGGCAGCAGCAGCAGGGAGGGCAGCGGGTTCCACACGAACCCGACCGCGGCCAGGTGCGGGTCGCGGCTGAACAGAATGTAGTAGGCGTTGGCGACCCGGCTGGTCGAGTCGCCGGGGATCAGCCCGCCGCGCCAGAACCACCAGGCGACGGCGAGGTAGCACAGCAGCGCCGCGGTGAAGACGATCCGGCCTTCGGTGGGACGGATCCGGAAGCGGGCGGTCTCATTCGGCATTGGCCTGCTCCGTGGCTGGGCGCACCGTCGGCAGGTGCAGTCCGTGCGTCGTCTTCTCCCAGTACGACGGGTTGAAGACCAGCTGCAGGGCCGCCTTCGCCCCGGCGATGCTCGCCATCACCCAGTACACCGGCGAGAGCAGCGCGGTCAGGAGGAGATCGGGCCGGCCCATCTGATGGACCGCCAGGACGTTGAGGTAGATCACCACGGCGTTGCCGAAGACGAGACAGGCCAGGCCGACGTAGTAGAACGGGGTGTCGAACAGCGTCTGTACGGCGGCCGGGCGGGCCACGAACCACAGCGCCGTCATGGCCCAGAACACCGTGTTCAGCAACGCGGTGAGCGGCGTGCCGGCGACGAAGAGGTTGAGGCACAGCAGTCCGCGCCAGGTCAGCTGCCGCGCCGACGTTCGCGGCGCGCGCATGTGGATGAGCCAGGTCAGCAGGTACCCCTTGTACCAGCGGCTGCGTTGCTTGACCCAGTTGATGAAGTCGGAGTTGGCCTCCTCGAGGGTCACCGAGTCGAGCACGCCGACCCGGTAGCCCAGACGCGCCAGCCGGATGCCGAGGTCGGCGTCCTCGGTGACGTTGAAGGGATCCCAGGCGCCCAGCCGGCGCAATGTCGCCATGCGCAGGTGGTTGCTGGTGCCGCCGAGCGGGATCGGCATGCCGAGCGCGACGAGCCCGGGCAGCAGTGAACGGAACCAGGTCGCGTAGTCCAGCGTGAACCACCGTGTGATGCGGTTCTGGTCGGTGTTGAAGTACCCCAGTTCGGCCTGCAGGCACACGTACGTGGGGCCGAGCCGGTCGAACGCGACGGCGGCACGGCGCAGCTGCAGCGGATCAGGCCGGTCCTCGGCGTCGTAGATGGTGACCAGGTCGCCCCGGGCGAGCTGGAGGCCGTAGTTGCAGGCTTTCGGTTTGGTCCGCGGGTGTGCCGGCGGTACGACCACGAGCCGCACGTGCGGACCGGGCAGCACGGCCCGGGCGGCCGCGATGGTCTCCTGGTCGTCGGCCTCCAGCAGCAGCTGCACGTCGAGCTTCGCAGCCGGGTACTCCAGTGCCGCGAGGTTGTCCATGAGGACCCCGATGATCTCCGGCTCGCGGTACGCCGGGACGAGCACCGTGTAGACCGGCAGGTCGTCGTCGGGCACCGAGCGGGCCTCCTCGTCGGTCACCCGCACCCGGTGCTCGCGCCGGTTGGCGGCCCAGACCAGCGCGATCCGGAAGGTGATCGCCCCGGCGTACAGCACCGTGACGGCGGCGATGAGGACCTGCAGCGTCCCGACCGTCCACCACAGCAGCGCCGCCGCCACCACGAGTGCGGCGATGACGAGCACGGCCCGCTGCGGCCGGGTCAGCACGATGTGCGCGGACTGGTCCGGCCACAGGTCACGCAGCCCGTTGATGCTGCGGGCGAGGTGGATGTCGGTGCCGGAGTCCAGCTCGTCGGGGGCGGTGGTCACAGCTGACCTCCGGTGAGGCTGAAGCGGGCCACCGCGCCGCCACCGTTCTCGTAGTACTCGACGACGATCGTGTGCTGGCCGGCGGCGATCGGGACGTCGGCGGTGTAGGCGGTCGGCCCGTGGTCGCTCCAGCCGTCGATGACGACGTTGCCGTCGAGCCTGACCCGGATGCCGTCGTCACCCGTGGCGCTGAACCGGTACGTGCCGGCGTCCAGCTGCGCGGTCCTGGTCCAGCGTGCCGAGAAGCCGTCGGCGGGCACCGAGGGATCCGGCGAGCCGCCACCCCAGTCGGCGTCGATCTCGTCCTCGTCGCGGGTCAGCACGGCCGGACCGGTGAGGGTGGGGTTGGCGAAGTACTCGGCGGCGAACGGGACGGCGGGTGGCGGCGGCTCGTCGGTCTTGACGACGTCCAGCCGCGCGACGGCGCCGCCGCCGTGCTCGTAGTACTCCAGCACGATCGTGTGCGCGCCGTCGGCGAGCGCACGGGTCACCGAGTACCGGGTCGGCCCCTGGTCCACCCACTTGTCGAGCACCTTCACCCCGTCGACGAACAGCCGCACGCCGTCGTCGGCGGTGACGGTGAAGGCGTAGTAGCCCGCGGTCAGCTGCGCCGACCTCGTCCACCGCGCGGAGAACCCGTCGGCCGGGACGGCGGGATCGGGCGATCCGTCGCCCCAGTCGAAGCCGACGGTGTCGTCCTGGCGGGTCACCGCGGGAGCACCGGCAAGGGTCTGGTTGGCGTAGTACTCGCCGGTGTACCCGTCCTGCACGGTGACGTCACCGATCCGCTCGTAGCCGAACCCGACCAGCGCCCCGCCACCGCTCTCGTAGTACTCGACCCGGATGGTGTGGTTGCCGCTCAGCAGGACCTTGTCGACGCTGTACGGCGCGTTCTGGTTCTGCCACCGGTCGACGACCGGCACGTTGTCGACGTACACCCGGATGCCGTCGTCGCTGGCGCCGCTGAAGCGGTAGAGCCCGGCGGGCAGGACGTCGGTGCGGGTCCACCGCGCGACGAAGTGGTCGGCCGCGACCGCCGGGTCGGGTGAGCCGCCGCCCCAGTCGAAGTTGACCGAGATGTCCTCCCGCGCCAGGTCGGGTGCGCGGGTCGGGATCGGCGGCGCGTCCGTCGCCGACGGGGTGTTCCAGAACTCGGCGGTGTAGGCGGAGGACCCCTGCGCGTCGCCGACCTTGCGGTAGGTCAGCCGGGCCACGGCGTCGCCGCCGTTGTCGTAGTAGTCCATGACGATGCTGTGCGGGCCGCTGTCCAGCACCACGCTCGCGGTGTAGCCGGCCGCGCCCTGGTCGATCCACTTGTCGATGACCCGCACGCCGTCGACGCTGAGCCGCACGCCGTCGTCCGTGGTGGTGGTGAACTCGTACTCCCCCTGCGTGAAGATCAGTGTCCCGGTCCAGCGGGCCACGAAGTGGTCCGCTGTGACACCGGCGGCCGGGGCGCCGGCGCCCCAGTCGTGGTCGATCTCAGGCTCCTGCCTGGTCACGGTCGCAGCGCTGGTCGGGATGGCCGGTGCCGACCCGGCCCCGGGGGTGTTCCAGTACTTCGCGAGGAACGACTGGCTGGGCTGGTCCGTGGTGGTGTCCCAGTCGAGCTTCGCGAGCGCGTCGCCACCTTCGTCGAAGTACTCCAGCACGATGGTGTGGTCTCCGGCGCCGAGGTCGCCGACGTAGGTGTAGGCCGTGCCCGACTGGCCGTGCCACTGGTCGATGACGCGCTTGTTGTCGATGAACAGCCGTACACCGTCGTCGCTGACGGTGGTGAACCGGTAGCGACCCGCGGCGAAGTACTGCGTCTTCGTCCAGCGGACCGAGAACTCGTCGGCGGGCACGGCGGGGCCGGGCGCACCTTCCTCCCAGACGAAGTTGATCTGCGGATCCGACCGGGTGAGCACCGGGGCGCCGGACAGGCTCTTGTTGGCGAAGTAGGCGCCGCTGAACGCCGGCGAGGGCGTGTACGTCGCGGTGTAGTCGGCGTCGGTGTCCGGTGTGCTGATCGTGTGCCGGATGGCCTTGCCGTCCGACCAGCCGGTGAAGTGGTAGACGGTGCCGTCGGCGGCGACAGCGATCGGCGGTGCCGCAAGCTCACGCTGGAAGCCGGTCACACCCTCGACGGTGAGCGGTGTCGCCACCGGAACGCCGTCGAGCATCGTGCCCAGGCCCGCCGGCTCGGTGCGCAGCGTGATGTGCGACGTGCGGGGATGGATGTTGACGGATTTTGAGGTCGACAGTCCGGTCGTGTCGGTGGCCGTGACGATGATCTCGTACCACGTGTCCGCCGACGCCTCGCCGGTCGTCGGGATGGTGAACGACCCGACCCTGCCGGTGAGCGGCCCGACGAACGGGTGGAAGTGGGTGTGGTGGTGCAACCGCACCTCGGTCTTGATCGCGCCGTCGTTGAGGTCGAAGCCCGCACCGTCGGTGGCGAAGGCGTTGTACGTGATGGTGTCGCCCGCGCGGTACAGCGCGCCGTCGGCAGGCACGGCAACGGTCACCGTCGGCGGTACCCCGACCTGGACCACGATGGGCTTGGCCGGCACCGCGTTCTGCCCGTCCGAGACGGTCAGCTGCACCGTGTAGACGCCGACGTTCGGGTACGTCTTGGTCGGGTTCGCCGTGGTGCTCGTGGTGCCGTCACCGAAGTCCCACCGGTAGGTGAGCGCGTCCCCGTCCGGATCGCCGCTGCCCGCGCTCGAGAAGTGCACCTCCAGGGGCTGGACACCCTTGGTGACGTCGGAGGTGGCGTTGGCGACCGGCAGGTGCGTGGTGGTGTTGTACGTGATGCGACGCAGCTCGCCCGGGTAGTAGTTGAGGTAGTACAACGAGCCGTCGGGGGCCACCTTCAGGTCGACGACGCTGCCGGCGTTCGTGTCGAAGTCGTGCACGGCGGTGACGTTGCCGCTCCCGTCGAGCTCCGCCCGGCGGATGAAGCCTTTGGCGTAGTCGCCGAAGAACAGGTTGCCGCGGTACTCCGCCGGGAACATGGTGTCCCGGTAGACCGGCCCGCCGGTGACCGCGGCGCTCTCGCCGTCATGGTTGTACGTGTAGACGGGGTCGACGAACCCGGCGCAGTCGGCGGTGCACTTGCCTTCCTTGAGCGGCCAGCCGTAGTTGCCGCCCTTGACGATGCGGTTGATCTCCTCCCAGGTGAAGTCGCCCACGTCACCGCCGTAGAGCTGCCCGGTCGCGCTGTCGAACTGGAAGCGCCACGGATTGCGGAATCCGTACGCCCAGATCGCGCCGAGCTTGCCCGGCTGCCCGGCGAACGGGTTGTCGGCCGGGATCGAACCGTCCTTGTTGATGCGCAGGATCTTGCCGTGCGGGTTGCTCAGGTCCTGGGCGTTGCTCGAGTAGCCGTTGTCGCCGACCGCGAAGTACAGCTTCCCGTCCGGCCCGAACCGGATGCTGCCGCCGACGTGCAGGTGCTGGGACAGTGACTGCGTCTGGAAGATCGTGAACGGCCCGTCCGCGCCGACGTCCGCGGACGCGTCGAAGCGGACCAGGCGGTTCAACAGGTCCAGCCCCGTGTAGTAGAAGTACACGTAATGGTTCGCGATGCCGAAGTCCGGGTCGAACGCGATGCCGATGAGGCCCCGGTCACCCGTCGCCTCCGACGGAAGCTCCGCGAACGGCTGCGGCAGCAGCCGCCCGTCCTTGAAAATCTTGATCTTGCCGGTGCGCTCCATGATGAAGATGCGGCCGTCCGGCGCGATCTCGAAGCCGGACGGGCCGTCCAGGCCCGAACCGACGAGCAGTGAGGTCTGGAAGTTGTCCGGTGGTGCGGCTTTCGTCGGCGCGGCGACGAACAGCAGGGCCGCCAAGACGCACGCGACCATGACCAGAGCTCGAATCTTCACGGTTTCCCCAGGTCAGCATTCATGGATGAAATGGCTGCGTGTTCGTCAACGCAGCACGGTGTTATCGAAGATCGCGGTGACCACCGGCACCGCGACCGACGCCAGCGCGGAGCCGCCGAACCCGCCGGCGACCAGCGCCAGCGCCACTGCGGCGAGACGTCCCCGAGGCACGTAACGGCGTCCGGCAGCTCGCGGCGCCGCAACCGTCCGCGACCATCGCCACGCGAAGATCGCAATCGTGACGGCCGGCACCAGGTCGAGCGCACCCGGCGCCGTGACCGCCCGGAAGGCGTCCGGGCCGAACAGCCGTCCGGCCAGCAGGGCACAGATCAGGCCGACGACCGCTGTGGCGAGCACCGCGGCCCACGCCACCAACGCCCGGGTCAAGAAGCGCGGCGTCGCCCCGAAGCAGCACAACCCGGCCAGCAGGACGCTCAGCAGTGCCCCCAGCAGGGCAGCCGCCGGAGCGGCCGCTTCCGTCAGCACGAGCGGCTGTCCGCCGTAACGGACGGACAGCGCACCCGCGCCCAGCCGGTCGGCGAACGGGGCGCTGAGCAACGCCGCACCGTTGACCACCATCCAGCCGCCGACGTCGCGCAGCGCTGCCGTGGGCGTGACCACCGCCATCAGCGGAAGGATCAGCGCCCAACGCAGCCGGGCCGCAGCTCTGGTGCCCAGCAGCAGCACGGTGGCGCCGGCAAGGTAGGCGACCGCGGCGAGGAGCGGCCAGACCCGAGGAGTCGCACCGCCGGGTGCGAACACGGTCAGCGCGGCCGCCGTCCCGAGCAGCCCCGCCGCTATCAGGCCGTCCACCTGCCGATCGTGGACCTCCGGCTCCGCGGCGGACGGCCTGAGCCGGCCGACCAGCAGGGCCGCGGCCACCACCAAGGGGATCACCAGCGGCACGTTGGGCTCACTGTCGCGCAGGTCCGCCCACAACCGCGTGGCCGTGCCGGGGAACGCCGCCGCGGTGAACAGGCACGCCAGCGTCATCCGCACCCGGGCCGATCCGCGGACGGCGACGGCCGTCCGCCCGACGACCGAGGCCATCGCCGAACCGCGGCCGCCGTAGATCCACCGGCTCACGGCCGCATACCGGGCGACGAAGACCGTCCCGATCGCCGCCACGTTGGCCGCGAGGTAGTGCAGGTGCAGGCCTTGGACCAGCACCGCGAGCGCGGCGAGGTGCAGCGGGAGGAGCGCGTTGTTGAGCAGCCAGAAACGCCCGAACCGCCGACGCGCCCGATCCTCGACGTCCGGCATGACGAGGCGGTCGATCACGGCGAAGTTCCACCCGATTGCCGCTTGCGTGGCCACGACCGCGGCGGCCAGGTAGGGCACCGTGAGCCAACGGGTGAGCAGCCACAGCAGCACCGAGTTCACGACGATCCCGGACGCTCCGGCCGCGGCGAACCCCAACATCCGCGCGACCCGTGACGACGGCCGTACCGCCGTCTGCACACGCAGCCGAACCAGTTGGCGGGCGAATCGGACGCCTTCGCGGACGGAGGCCTTGCTCGCTCCCGCCAGCCGCGGTTGGAAGGTGTACGGGACCTCCGCGATGCGCTGGATCCGGCTGCGAACGAGGATCTCCAGCAGGATCTTGAACCCGTTCGGGCGGAGGTTGTCGTCGACCGCCTCCCGCCGTACCGCGAAGAAGCCGCTCATGGGATCGGTGACGTGTCGCAAGCGGTACGGAAAGGCAAGCCTGGCAAGGTGGCCCGACATCCGCGAGACCAGGCGCCGGACGGGGCCGCCGAGGCCGTCGGCATTGCCGGACGCACGGTAGCGACTGGCCACGACGACGTCTGCCCCGGCGGTGTCGACCGCCTCGACAACGGCCGGCAGCGCCTCGGGCGGGTGCTGCAGGTCCCCGTCCATCACGATCACCCAGGGCGCGCGGGCGGCGGCGATACCGGCCGCCACCGCCGCGCCCAGGCCACCCGAACGCTGACCCGGCGGGCGATGCAGCAGGCGGATCCGGTCCGCGGCGTCCGCGGCGGCGACTCGGATCAGCTCCGCGGTGCCGTCGTCGCTGTCGTCGACGAAGAGGACCTCCGCCGGCACATCGGTCAACACGGCGTTGAGCCGGTTCAGCATCGGCGCCACGTTGTCGGACTCGTTGCAGGTCGGGATGACAATCGTGAACTGCGGCGCCGGCTCCAGCAATTCCACGGCGCCCGCAAGGGCCTCCCGTTCGCCGTTGGAGGCGTTCACCAGGACGCTCGCGTCCGCTGGCAGATCGATATGCGGAGACCCACTCACCGGTTCACCGCCGGATCGCAACACAACCGGTCGTCGACCGGCGATTTCAGCCGCGGCAACGGGTCCATACCGAAATCAGCTGCCAAGGTGGCACAACCAGAGGATCTACGGTCCGCCGAGTCAAACAAAGGAATGGTCTCCGAAACAAAGTAAGAGAGCACAGTAGTTGGTTTCGGTGAATTTCTCGGCCGACGCGTCACACCAATGGGCGAGCAGTTCGTCGCGACCGGTGGCGCCGTTCGGCAGAAAATGGCGCACAGGCCACAGGTTGGGGGAACGAGTCCTCACTCGACCGCACCGGGATGCGCAAAAAGCGGACGAAGTCGGACTATCGCGTTATTCGCGACAAGATGACCACCGCTTTCTGAATGAATCCAGCGCGCAGCGCACCGGTTGTCCGGCGGATGCGGAGCGGTGATCGCCTTGCTGGACAATATGTAGTCCGACCATGCCGTCGAACTCCGAACAATGTGCAATCTGTGATCTACATCACATACCAGATATCGACATCTGACGCGTGATTCCTATTGCCGCAGGCATCCCTCGGAAAACCGGGCTCCGGACCGGTGAAGAGTGTCGCCACGCGTACCATTCCGGCGTTTCACCCGCACCGGGTGAGTTGCCGCCACGTTCGCGATGTTCCGCTGTGACCGATGACGTTCAGCGAGTTAGCGGAAAGCTCGGCGGCGCCGGAATACGTGTCGTTCCAGTTCGACCGCCGGGACCGGTGTCCGGTGGCCGGCGGGGTACCGCTATCCGCTGGTGATCGATGCGCTGTCGGCGGTGACATCCTCGATCGCCGTCGCGAGCAGCTCTCACGGCGGCGTGCCGACCACGATCAGGCCGACGTTCGCCGCGATCAGCAGAATCGCGGCGGTGACCGCCAGCACGGCCGGTCCGACCTTGCGGCACCGTTCGGCGGACAGGTCCGGTAGCCGGTCCGCCCACCGCGGCGCGGATCAACGACGCTGCGGTTTGGGCGCTCCGATTGACCGGCTGGTGTGATGATTTGTGGTTTTCGGGTGATTGATCGGGTATGCGGCTAGTTCAGTCACCGGCCACAAACGAGGAGTCATGATGTCCGAATACCTCGCCATGCGGAACGTGGACATCAGCAACCCGCTCAACAGCATGCTCCGATCCACGGCCGCCTTCCTTCCTCGGGCGATCGCGTTCATCGTCATCCTGATCGTCGGGTACCTGCTGGCCCGCCTGCTCCGCACGGCGGTCGACAAGTTGCTGGAGCGCGTCGGCTTCGACCGGCTGGTGGAACGCGGCGGCCTCAAGACAGCCCTCGCGCGCTCCCGCTACGACGCCTCCGGCATCGTCGGACAGCTCGTCTTCTACGCGGTGCTGCTGATCACCCTGCGGATAGCGTTCGACGTCTGGGGCCCGAATGCGGTCTCCACACTCATCACGGCCGTGATCGCCTGGCTGCCGCGGCTCTTCGTCGCGATCCTGATCGTCGTGGTCGCCGCGGCGATCGCCTCCGCGGTCAGAGACATCGTGTCCAACACGTTGGGGGGATTCTCCTACGGCCGCGCCTTGGCGAACATCGCCTCCGTGTTCATCCTCGGTATCGGCATCATCGCCGCGCTCAACCAGATCGGAGTGGCGACCACTGTCACGACCCCGGTCCTGATCGCGGTTCTCGCCACCGTGGCCGGCATCCTGATCGTCGGCGTCGGCGGCGGGCTGGTGAGGCCGATGCAGGCGCGCTGGGACAGGTGGCTGGACCGGGCGGAGACGGAGTCGGCCCGCCGGTCCGAGCTCCCGAAGGCGTACACGGCCGGCCAGAGCGACGCCGAGCGGCTGATGGCAGAAAGGCCACAGCCCGCCGCCACGCCGGTCGCCGCCGGCCAGCAGACCTCTTCGACCTACCGCGACCAGTCCGCCGGCCAGCGTGCCACCCGCCCGCCGTCGCCACCGCCCGCGGCGGATGACGCCACGCGGACCATGCCGTCGCAGACCGGTCAGCGGCCCCCGACGGCCCGGTAGAGCGGGCGGATGCTTGACCGCGGCGGTGGTCGCGACCCTCCCGGGCCACCGCCGCTCGTGCGAGCGGCAACCCGGCAGCTCTGCGGGCCTGCCGGGTTGCCGGGTCGGGCGGACCGTCCCGGACTCGCCCGGTCGGCCAGTCGGTCGGTAGCCGAACGGTCATGATGCCAGCAAAGGAGTAGTTGCGGCCTTTTCGCCCCGGTACGGCCCTTCTAGTGTCGTACTTCATGAGCACCCCCACCGCAAACCTGGGCGCCGGCCACGCGACCGTGCAGATGCTGCTTGACCGCCTCCACCAACGGATCGGCGCCGCCGGCCTCGCGGCGGCAGCCGTGATTCCCGGCCTGTCGGCACGGGTCGACCAGCACGCAGCCGAGGTGCGCGACCTGCTCGGCGTCCGGGGCCGCCGGCCGACCCTCGCGGCGTTGGCCAGCTACGCCGACGGGCTCCTGGACGGGGCCACCGACCGCGGATGGCAGGCGCCGCAGCACGATCTGGCGAGCTGGGTCGGCGCGGACGGTGTGACGGTCCGGCTCATGGCGCTGTGCGCCTTGGCCCGCAGCGCCATGGCATAGCGGCAGCAACAGCGCGTCCGGCGCGCGCCCCCTGGTCCCGCACCGCTGGTGGCCCGATCCATGCAATGCACGACCTCCCGATCCCGGGCGAGCTTTACGCCGCGTCCACTCGTGGATCATCGCCGCTGTCTTAGCATTGTGAATGGTCACCTGCGCACAAAACGGGGTGATCACGGCGTGAGGTGTGCGTGGAGGTGCCGGATGGGAACAGGCGGAGTGCCGTCGGGCCGGGATCCGCCTGTTCGGGGCGAACTCGTGCACGAGACCGAGCACACACGCGTCACCCGGCTGTTCGTCGCCGGGCACACGGTCATCCGCAAGGACCCACTGGGACCGGACGGGCAACGGCGGGTGCAGCACGAGTCGGCGATTCTGGAACGACTGCGCGGCGTTGCGGGCGTTGCGCAACTGGTGGAGACGCCGCGACAGCCCGGGTCGATCATGATGTCGGACGTCGGTGACACGAGCCTGGCCGGGCTGGCGAGGCCGCCGGCCGTCGGCGACCTGATCGGGCTCGCTGTGCAGTTGGCACAGGCGGTGGCGGGGATGCACCGGCGCGGTGTCATGCACCGGGACATCACGCCGGCGAACATCGTGGTCTCCCGCGACGGCACGCCGTCCCTGGTCGATTTCGCGTTGGCGTCGTCGTCGGCCGAGCTGCGTCCCGAGTTCACGCACCACACCGAGATCGTCGGCACATTGGCGTACCTGGCGCCGGAGCAGACCGGGCGTACCGCCCGGTCGGTGGATCAGCGTGCCGACCTGTACGCGCTGGGCGCGACGCTGTACGAGCTGGCGACGGGTGATCCGCCGTTCGGTCTCGGTGACCTGTTGCGGCTCACACATGATCATTTGGCTCGGGTGCCGGTGCCGCCGGCGCAGGTGAACCCGGCCGTGCCCGGGCCGTTGTCTGAGATCATCATGCATCTGCTGGAGAAGGAGCCGGACAACCGGTACCAGACGGCCGACGGCGTGGTCCACGACCTGAAGCGTGTGCGCGACGCAGATCCGCGTGCGGCCCCGCTGCGGGTCGGTGAGCGTGATGTTCCGCTGCGGCTGCTGCCGCCGTCGCGGCTGGTGGGCCGCGATGACGAGATGGCGGTGCTGCGGGCGGCGTTCGAGGATGCGCTGGCGGGCCGGTCTCGTGGGGTGCTGGTCGGCGGGGCGCCGGGGGTGGGCAAGACAGCACTGGTCGACGAGCTGCGGCCGGTGGTGACGGGCCGGGATGGCTGGTTCGTGGCGGGCAAGTTCGACCAGTATCGGCGGGATCTGGAGTTCGACGCGGCGCACCAGGCGTTTCGCGCGCTGGGTCGGCTGCTGCTGGCCGAGCCGGAGGATGAGCTGGCCCAGGTCCGCGGCTTGATGTTGGAGGCGCTCGGGCCGAACGCGGGGTTGCTGACCGCGGTGCTGCCGGAGTTCGCGGCCCTGCTCGGGGTGCGGCCCGATGCCGGGGATCCGCTGACCGCGCAGGTGCGGATGCAGCGCGCGGCCGTGGAGGTCCTGTGCGCAGTGGCGTCACAAGCTCGGCCGGTCGTGGTGTTCGTCGATGACCTGCAGTGGGCGGGGCGCACGACGCTGGGTTTCGTCGACCTTCTGCTCAGCGAGGAGCCGGTCGACGGCCTGTTGCTCGTGGGCGCGTACCGCGAAGGCGACGTCGACGCGGCGCACCCGATGGCGACGCCACTGTCCCGATGGCGCGAGCAGCCCGGGGTGCGGCACCTGCAGCTGGTCAACCTGCCCGGCCCTGATCTCGTCACCATGGTCGCCGAGATGCTGCACATGGATCCGGATCGGGCGGCAGGACTTGCCGGGACCATCGGCCCGTACACCTCCGGAAACCCTCACGAGACGGTGGAGCTGCTCAACGCACTGCGCCGCGACGGCGTCATGACCGTGGCGGCGGACGGGTGGCGCTGGGACGAGGCGGAGGTGCGCCGTCGCCTGCGCCGGTCCGATGTGGCGGGCATGCTGGAGGCGGGGCTCGAGGCCATGCCGGCGCGGTCCCGGCAGCTTGTGGAGTCGATGGCGTGTCTTGGCGGGCGCGCCGAGTTGGGCCTGCTGCAGACCGCGACCGGCGTGGACACGGTGGAACAGTGGCTGGCTCCCGCTTTCGATGAAGGCCTTCTCGTGATGGAGGCCGGGGTGCGCAAGGCGGTGCGGTTTCGGCACGACCAGACCCGCGCGGTGGTCCTGCGCGCGATGGACCCGCACCGGCACCGCGCCGTGCAGCTGTCCGTTGCGCGGCGGCTGGCCGCGGTGCCGGAGCTGTTCGCGGCCGCGGCGGATCAGTACCTGCCGGTGATCGACGCGGTCGACGACCCGGCGGAACGGCACCGGGTCGTGGATCTGCTGCGGCGCGCCGCCGGCCAGGCAGCGTTGACCGGTGACCACGCGCTGGTGGACGTGGTGCTGAGGGCCGCCTTGCGGTTGATCGGCCCGGATGAGACCGCCACCCTCGTCGACGTGCATACCGCCCGCCACGCAGCGTTGTACGGCCTGGGGCACCTGGACGACGCGGACGAGGAGTACCGCACAATCGAGCGGCTGTGCGACAGTGTCGTGGACCGGGCGGACGCGACCGGTGTGCAGGTGAGCAGCCTCACCCACCGGAGTCGCTTCGCCGAGGCGACCAGGCTGGGCGTCGAGTCGCTGCGAGCGCTCGGCGTCACCGTCCCGACGGCGGACCGGCTCCCCGCCGAGCTCGAACGTCAGTTCGCTTTCATGCGCTGCTGGCTGGATCGCCCCGACAGCGCCGAGGACCTGAACCGGCCGGAACTCACCGACCCCGCGCTGCTCGCCACGGCGCATCTGCTCAATGCGGTCATCGCCGCGTCGTACTTCGCCGCCGACTATGCCACGCACAGCTGGCTCGGCCTGCAGGCGCTGCGGGTCTGGGTCGAGCACGGCCCGGACCCCACCCTGATCGGGCCCGCCAGTGTCGCCTGCACCGCCGCGGTGCTGCGCGGGGACTTCTCGGCCGGTTACCGCTCGGGTCGGCGGCTCGTGGCGCAGGGCGAGGCCCGCGGCTACGAACCCGGCACCTCGCAGGCGCGCTGCCTGCTTGCCGGCCACAGCCATTGGTTCGAACCGGCCGAAGACGGTGTCCGAGCGTGTCAACGCGCCAGGGAGGGACTGATCGCCGGTGGTGATCTGGCGAACGCCGGCTACACGTACTACCAGACCGTGTCCGGCCTGGTGGACTGTGCGCCGACGCTGGACAGCTTCGTCGCCGAGGTCGACGCCGGGCTGGCGTTTCTCCGGCGTACCGGCAACGAACAGACCGGCCGGTTGCTCGACAGCTACCGGTGGCTGGTTGCGGTGCTGCGCGGCGAAAGCTTCGACACCGCGGGCGACGCGTACCCGATCGACACGCCCACGCCGCTCCCAGCGCATCTCACCCACGCGACGGCGGCCGCCATCTTCGACGATCCGGCCGGCCTGACGCGGCACAGCGCGGCGGCGATGTCGTTGCTGCTGAGTACCGTGGGCCCATATCCGACCGATGCGGCCTACCTGCTGCGCGGGCTCGCCCTTGCCCGGCAGATCCGTGACAGCCGCAACGGCGGGTGCGACGGTCTGCTGTCCGAACTGGACGACGTGGCGCAGTGGCTGGCCGCTCGCGCCGCGGACGCGCCGATGAACTTCCTGCACCTGCTGCGTCTGGTCGAGGCCGAGCGGGCCTGGGCGGTCGGCAACCTCCGAGCCGCCGCCCTCGGCTTCGACGCCGCCTTGCGCGCGGTCGCCCAGCGCCAGCGTCCATGGCACCGGGCTCTGATCACCGAACGCGCGGCCCGTTTCCACCTCGCCCATGGCCTCGAACACGCCGGCTACAACCTGCTTGCCGAGGCGCGCCGGGAGTACCTCGCCTGGGGCGCGACCGCGAAAGTTGACCAACTCGACCGGGCGTACCCGACCCTGCGACCGCCACCCGACCGAACCGCCGCACCGAGCACCGCCCAGCCCGATGATGCCCTCTACCAGCGGGCCGCCGTCACGGCCGGAACGCTCGATCTCCTCGGTATCCTGTCCGCCTCGCAAGCGCTGAGTTCGGAGACCAGCATCGAGCGGCTGCACTCGCGGGTGGCCGACGTGCTCGGTGCGATGACCGGTGCCACCGGCGTGTTCCTGTTGTTGTGGAGCGACGACCGGCAGGAGTGGCTGCTGCCTGCGCCGGGCGGCGACAGCGGCATCGTCCCGGTCAACGGCACCGAACACGCGGTGCCGATGTCCGTGGTGCGATACGCCCAGCGGACGCGTGAGCCGCTGGTCGTGGGCGACGCCACCCGCGACGACCGCTTCGCCCGCGACCCGTACTTCACCGACGTCACGTGCTGCTCGCTGCTGGCCGTGCCCATCCTCAGCCGCGGCACGCTGCAGGCGGTGCTGCTGCTCGAGAATCGACTCATCCGCGGCGCCTTCACCACCGGACGGCTCGAGGCGGTCCAGCTCATCGCCGGCCAACTCGCCGTCTCCCTCGACAACGCTCAGCTGTACGCCGAGTTCCGCCGGATCGCCGACGAGCAGGCGGCATTGCGGCGGGTGGCGACGCTGGTCGCCCGCGGCGCGGGGCCGGATCTCATGTTCGCCACGGTGGCCGACGAGGTCGGCGCGCTCTTCCGCGCCGACGGCGCGGTGATCATACGGTTCGAGGCGGACGGGGACGCGACGCTGATGGGAGGCTACGGGTTCGAGGACACCCAACTGGGCACGCGCGGCAGACCCGACCCCCGCTTGGCCATGGCGTCGGTCCAGGCCACCGGCCGCGCGGCTCGCCGCGATGTGGACGAGCCGATATCCGCGATCCTGCTCGAGGCCACCCACGTCGGGCTCCGTTCGATGGTCGCCAGCCCGATCGAGGTCGAGGGCCGGATCTGGGGAGCCATGGGCGTCGGGTCGCGTCACGAACGGCTACCTGAGGACACCGAGCAACGGCTGGCCGACTTCACCGAGCTCGTCGCGACCGCCATCGCCAACACTGAGAGCCGGGCCGAGCTCACCAACTCGCGGGCGCGGATCGTCGCCACCGCCGACCAGACGCGCCGGCGCATCGAGCGCGACCTGCACGACGGCGCCCAGCAGCGGCTGGTCGGCCTGGCGCTGGAACTGCGCACGGCACAGGCGGCACTGCCACCCGAGCTCGACGTGTTCCGTGCACAGCTGGACCGCGCCGTCGCCGGGGCGACCGGCGCGCTGGACGAGCTCCGCGAGATCGCCCGCGGCATCCACCCGGCGATCCTGACCGAGGGCGGCCTCGGCCCGGCGCTGCGCACGCTCGCCCGCCGCTCACCGATCCCGGTCGACCTCGACATGCAACCGATGGGGCGGCTGCCCGAGCAGGTCGAGGTCAGCGCGTACTACGTCGTCGCCGAGGCGCTGACCAACGTGGCCAAGCACGCGCATGCCTCGGCCGCCACGATCACCGTCGAAGCCGACACCGCCGACGCGGTCCTGCGCGTCTCGGTCCGCGACGACGGCGTCGGCGGTGCCGACTTCGCCCACGGCACCGGCCTGGTCGGCCTCAAGGACCGCGTCGAGGCACTCGGCGGCCGGCTCTCGCTCAACAGCTCCCGAGGGGCGGGAACCAGCCTGCGCGTGGAGTTCCCGCGCACCGCCACCTCACCCGCGGCCGAGGACCCGGCGACGATCATCCGGAAAGGATGACAACATCTCGCGAAGGGCGGGACAACCTGGCCGTATCAATGGGAATCAAGACGGCACAACACTGAACAGCAAGGGGACGGATTTTCCATGACGGGTGCAGTCGAGCTGCTGGACACCGCAGTGGGTGACCTGACCCTGGTACAGGACCTGGAACAGGGCCAACACATCATCCGTGGCACCGCCAGGCGGTTGGTGAACGCTCACGGGTCCACCGTGGTACTGCTGGAAGACGGATATTGCTTCTACGCCGACGAGGACGCAGTGAGCCCGCTGTGGAAGGGCAAGCGATTTCCTGTCCAGCAGTGCATCAGCGGGTGGGCGATCCTCAACCGTCAGCCGGCCATCGTGCCGGACATCCAGGTCGACGAGCGGGTCCCGCAGGAGGCGTACCGGCCGACGTTCGTGAAGAGCCTCGTCATCGTCCCGATGCGCGTCGACGATCCGCTCGGGGCCATCGGCGTCTACTGGATCCAGCCACACCATGTCACCGATGAGGAACTGGCCCGGCTCCAGTCACTGGCCGAGGCGGCCGGCGCAGCGCTGACACGCCTGGTGACGCCGGCAGACACCGTGCGGCGGCCCAGCAGGCCGGTGAGCTCGGGGGCGACGGGCACACCGGTATAGCAGGACCGCCCGCTCGCCGAGATCACACCGTGCTGGTGCGGTAAGATCGACATGCCCTTGCGTGAGGGCGCGTCACACGCCTTGCAATGCACGGTTGGCTTCCCCGGAGTGATGGGTCAGCGCCGGCGTCGCGTGTCGACGCAAGGTGAAGGACGGTAGCCGGTGCGCGCAAACCGAGTTCCGTTGCTGCTGAGGCCGAAGCCGCCGCCGCTCTGGCTCGGGCTGGTGGTCGCCACGGCGTTCATCGCGGCGGAGACCATCGTGCTGTTTCCCCTCAGGGGAGACACTCCAACGGGCGCCCCAGCCGTGGTCTACCTCTGCGGCATCCTGGTCGTGTCGATGGCGTGGGGCGCCGGGCCCGGTGTCGTGACAGCGGTGGCCAGCGCCGTTGCCTTGAACTATTTCCACGTCCCGCCCTTCTGGACGTTCCATTTCACCGCGCGCTGGGACCTGCCGACCGTCGTGATGTTCATCGCCACCGGGCTGGTGACCGGCCGCCTTGCCGACGTGGTCCGCTCCCGAGCCGCCGAGGTGTCACAACAGCGCCAGGACGCCGACCTCACCGCCGAGCTGGCCAGACACATGTTGTGCGCGGACGACGTACACACGGCGCTCGGCCCGGTGGCACAGCAGCTCGCGCACGTGCTCGGGCTGCGGTCCGCGGCGGTCGAGCTCGATGCGGTCCCCGGGGACGAGCGGCGGGCAGCGTTCCCGCTGCGCGACGGCGCGACACGCCTGGGCACCCTGCTGGTTCCGGCCGACCTCCCCGAACAGACCCGCGAGCGGCTGCACCGGGTGGTGCCGTCGCTGGAGTCGCTGCTGTGCGCCGCGCTTGCCCGTGAGGCGATCGCCGCATCGAGCCGCGAAAGGTTCACCGTGCTCATGGAAGAGCACGCCGCGTGGCGGCGCGTGGCCACGCTGGTCGCACGTGGGGCCTCACCGGCCGACGTGTTCGACGCGGTAACGGCAGAACTCTGCCGGACCCTCGGGCCGGCCCGCACAGCGCTGATGCGCTACGAGCCGGACGGCACCGCCACCCGCCTTGCGGGTCACGGCGAGCCGAACGGCCCGCCCGTGCCGCTCGAAGTGGACCGGCTCGCCGGGGCGGTGTTGCGCACCAGGCGTCCGACCCGGGCCGACGGCGACGAGCATGCCACGGGCCCGACCGCGAGCGGGCCGGGTATGCGCTCAGCGGTGGGCGTTCCCGTCATGGCGCAGGGCCGTCTCTGGGGCGTCCTCGCCGTGGTGTCGTTCACGGCCGAGCCCATACCGCCCGCGATCGAAGCGCGCCTGGCGGACTTCGCCGACCTCATCGCGGCCGCGATCGCCAACGCCGGGAGCCGTGCGCAGCTCGCCGCCTCTCGCGCCCGCATCGTCACCGCAGCCGACCACGTCCGACGACAGCTCGAACGAGAGCTGCACGACGGCGCATTGCAAGGTCTCGTCTCGGTCGGGCTCGACCTGGGCATGCTCGAGGCATCAATGCCGTCCGAGCTGAACAGGTACAAAGAGCAGCTGTCACGCACGACACGGCGCCTGAACGGCGTGTTCGCGTGCGTGCAGGAGGTCTCGCGCGGAATCCATCCGGCGATCATGTCCAAGGGCGGGCTCGGCCCCTCGATCAAGTCACTCGCCCGTCGCAGCGAGATCCCGGTGGAACTCCAACTCAACATCGACCGGCGGCTGCCCGAACTTGCCGAGGTAGCCGCGTACTACGTGGTGTCCGAAGCGCTCGCCAACGCCACCAAGCATGCCCAGGCAACTGTCGTGCATGTCAACGCCGAGGCGGAGGATGCGGTCTTCCGGCTCTCGATACAGGACGACGGTATCGGCGGAGCCAGCCCCGGCGAGGAATCCGGGCTGATCGGCCTGCAGGACCACATCGAGGCCCTCGGCGGCCACATGGAAATCCTGAGCCCCGTCGGACACGGCACAGCACTCCTGGTCAAGATCCCAATCGACGAGGTATGAACACACAGCACTGGACAGGAACGCCAACCGGTTGCGCCGAGCCCCCTGAGCTCGGCGCGGTGCAGCCACGGCCTGCCCGGGCTGCGCCGTTCAGGCGCCGGCGCCGCCGTCGACCGGCACGATCGCGCCGGTCACCATCGAGGCACGGTCGCTGAGCAGCCACGCGGCGACCTCGGCCACCTCGCGGGGCTCGGCCATGCGGCCGAGCGGGGTCGATGCGCTGATGCGCTCGATGATGCCCGGGGACACCGCTTCCCACGCGTCGATCATCTCCGTGGCGGTGCCGCCAGGGGTGATGCCGTTGACCCGGATGCCCTGAGGGCCCCACGTCACGGCCGCGGTCTCGGTGATGCTGTTGAGCGCGCGCTTCATGGCGCCGTACGCAGGGAGGGCAGGGTTCGCGCGGCGGCTGCCGATGCTCGAGGTGTTGACGATCGCCCCGCCACCGCTGCGCCGGATGAGTGCCGCCTCGGCGGTCATGGCGGTCCAGTGTGCGCGGAAGTTCACGGCGAACTGCGTATCGATGTCCTCGTCGCTCGTGGTGTCGAGCGGGCCGGGCTGCTGGATCGCCGCGCCGTTGTTGAAGGCGCCGTCGAGGCGCCCGTGCAGTTCCTCGACGCGGTCGACCGCCGCGCGGATGCTCGCACGGTCTGCGAGGTCCAGGCCGACGGCGTCGGCGACGCCTCCGTCGGCGCGGATCTCGGTGACGATGCCGTCGAGGGCGTCCGTACTGCGTGCGGCGAGCACGACGGCGGCGCCCTCGGCGGCGAAGAGCCGGGCCGCGGCCGCCCCGATGCCGCGGCTGGCGCCGGTGATGAACACAACCTTGCCGGTGAGCAGGCCGATGGGTGTGATGCCGACGTTGTTTGTCATGACGCCAGTGTCAGGCCGGCCTGCGTGCCGTATGCAGGCACAGGCGGTACCAGGATCCGTCGCCGCGCGGCGTGCAGACTTGGGGTATGGACAAGCAGGAGCTCGGGGCGTTCCTCCGTAGCCGTCGCGAGCGGCTCCGGCCGGAGGACGTCGGCCTCCCGTCCGGACCGCGACGCCGGACGCCGGGTCTGCGCCGTGAGGAGGCCGCGGTCCTCGCGCACATCTCCACGGAGTACTACGTCCGGCTCGAGCAGGGCAGGGCGCCACGGCCGTCGGGCGAGGTCCTCGCCGGGATCGCAGGCGCGCTACGGCTCACCGACGCCGAGTCCGACCACCTCCATGTCCTCGCGGGTACCGCGCCGACCCGTACCCGGCTGCACCGGCGCGACGTCCGCCCGAGCATCCTCGCGCTCCTCGATCGGCTGCCGCAGACCGCCGCCCTGGTCATCTCCGCCACGTTCGAGGTGCTCGCCTGGAACGACCTCGCGGCCGCGCTCATGGAGGACTTTGCCGCGCTCGCCCCGACGGACCGCAATCTCGCACGCCGTGCCTTCCTCCCCCCGGCCCGGCCTGATGCGACGCCGTACGGGATCTCCGACGCCGCCGAGTTCCGGCACCACGTCGTCATGGAACTCCGCGCCACCCTCGCCCGCTACCCGACGGATCCCGCGGTGAGCGGACTCGTCGACGAGCTCCGCGCCGCCAGCCCTGACTTCGCCCGGCTCTGGGAGCGCCACGACGTGCAGGCCGCGTCGGTGCTCACGAAGACCTTCCGCCATCCGGTCGTCGGGGACATCACCGTCGACTGCGACGCGCTCACGCTCACCGACCGGGACCAGCACCTCGTGCTCTACAGCGCGCCGCCGGGATCCTCTGGTGCCGAGGCTCTGGCTCTCCTGAGCGTCCTTGGAGCCGAGACCAGTGAGTATCTGCGGTAGCCTCGCAGCCGGCCACGGCGAAACCGCCGTGGATGCTGGCCGGTGGCCCCTCTTCGCCGGACGCCCGCCTGCCGGGTGAGGCGGCCGCGCCGGTACCTCTCGCACAACGGCTGGTCAAGGCGCGGCCGGTTGGGCCGCTCCCGAACTCTCCCGTGACTGGTCGAGGATCAGCGCTCCGGGGTGGGATGTCCGTCGCCGTACGGGATCGGCGGTGTGTTCGTCGGTGTTGTGTCGCCGTAGCTCATGAGGTCGCAGCGCCGCTCCGATAATGGGGGTCTGCCGCCCGGGATGGGGTGGCTGACCAGCTGGCGAGGAGTTTGAGTCGGTCTTCGGACGCGGTGCCGGGTTCGGCGGTGTAGATGATCAGGTTGTGCACGGCTCGGCTGGACAGGGGCAGGTCGAGGTGCTGGAAGGTCAGTTCCAGGTGGCCGACCTCGGGGTGCTGGAGCCGTTTGATGCCGTCGTGGCGGATCAGGACGTCGTGTGCGGCCCATTGGGCACGG
The DNA here is from genome assembly GCF_035963215.1 of Dactylosporangium sp. NBC_01737. Classification (NCBI taxonomy): domain Bacteria; kingdom Bacillati; phylum Actinomycetota; class Actinomycetes; order Micromonosporales; family Micromonosporaceae; genus Dactylosporangium; species Dactylosporangium sp. NBC_01737. The sequence goes on along the minus strand of NZ_CP109153.1, from coordinate 8,081,173 downwards.
AACTCGGGGCTGAGGGTGGACAGCTCGCCGATGAGGTCGCGCAGCGCCCGGTCGTGGGGTTCGCGAGCGGCCTCGGCGCGCAGCAGGGCGCCGGTGGCGTTGCCGGCGGCGTCCCAGTCGACGAAGAAGTCGTGCGCGCCGGGGTCGAGGAAGATGTAGCGGGCGATGTTGGGGCGGCCGCGCTTGTCGATGGTGGCGCTGTCGAACATCGGCGCGTACAGGGCTCGGGCCAGGGGGTTGCTGGCGATGACATCCGTGCGGCCGTTGCGCACGAACGCCGAGGACATCGTCATGGAGTCGAGCAGCCACTGGACTCGGGGCGGGACCTCGACGTCCCGGCGACGCGATGGCGTGCGACTCCCGGCCCGCGATGACTGGGCCAGGTCGAACAGGTAGGTGCGTTCGTCGTCGTCCAGTCGCAGGGCGCGGGCGACCGCGTCGAGGACGTCTTCGGACATGCCGCCGATGTGACCCTTTTCCAGCCGCGTGTACCACTCTGTGCTCACGCCGGCGAGGAGGGCGACCTCCTCGCGCCGCAGCCCGGCGACCCGGCGACGGGCGCTGGTCGGCAGTCCGGCCTGCGCCGGAGTGATTCTGGCGCGTCGGCCGGCGAGGAAATCCCGGATCTCGCCGCGGTTTCCCGGCTGCTGGTCCATGCCCTTCACGGTATCCGCCGGTCGCGGCGCGAGGGGGGTTGAGGTTGTATCCCCTATAAACGCGATCTTCTCCGGTGGCGGCCGTCGCGGTCTGCTGGGGACATGACGAGCAAGAGACTGACAGTATCGGCGGTGGCGCTGGGCACGTGGGCCTGGGGAGACAGCGGCGAGGCGGGCGACGGCTACTTCGGCAGTCAGCTGACCGCGTCCGGCCTGCGTGAGGTCGTCGAGAAGGCGCAAGCGAACGGGTTCACCCTGTGGGACACCGCGGTGGTGTACGGCATGGGTCACTCGGAGAAGGCCCTCGCTCAGGCGCTGAAGGGTTACGCCCGCAGCGAGTACCAGTTGTCGACGAAGTTCACCCCGCAGGCCGCGGGCGACGGCGACGATCCGGTCGCGGAGATGCTGGAACAGAGCCTCGACCGATTGGGTACGGAATATGTTGATCTGTACTGGATTCACAACCCCGGCGACGTGGCCCGCTGGACGCCGCTTCTGATTCCGCTGCTGCGGAGCGGCAAGATCAGGCATGTCGGCGTCTCGAACCACAACATGAAGGAGATCGCTCTTGCCGACCAGATCCTCGGCGAGGCCGGCTTTCGCGTAGAGGCGGTCCAGAACCACTACAGTCTGCTGTACCGCAGTTCCGAGCGCACGGGCATTCTCGATCACTGCCGCGAGCACGACGTGCGGTTCTTTTCCTACATGGTCCTCGAGCAGGGAGCGCTGACCGGCGGGTACGGCCCGGCCCATCCGTTGCCCGCGGGCAGCAACCGGGCGGCCGCGTACAACGGCATCCTGCCCAAGCTCCAGGCCCTGACGGACAGGATGCGCGCGATCGGCGGGGACCGGGGCGCGTCCGCCGCCGACGTCGCCACCGCCTGGGCCATCGCCAAGGGGACCACCCCGATCATCGGCGTCACGAAGGCGGTTTACATCGACGGGTTGGTCCGAGCTCGCGGCATCGAGCTCGCCGACGAGGAGATCGCGGAGCTGGAGGCGCTGGCGGACGCCGCGGACGTCGACACGCGCGGCTGGTGGGAGCACGAGATGTAGCAAGCACTATCTCCCCTGTTGTGGAGAAGGCGCTTCGCTGAGCCGGCACAGGGGTCGGCTGCGATCGCGGGCGCGCGTGTCGCTTGGAGGCCCGTTTGGTGCGGAATCTCGATGGAGTGGGTCGGGCCCGGCTGCGGCTCGTCGCCTCTCGGCTATTGGTCCGGCCGCGCAACGTGGTTTGAGTCGGTCCAGTCGTCGAGGTCGTCGGGCCACGGTGCGGGGCGGTCGTTGTCGTCCCAGAAGCCAGTTTCGACGTTGGCGGCGTGCAGAGCGGCGTTGGGTCGCTCGGCGTGTCGCCAACCCCCTCCGGCGCGTCGGACACACGTTCGATTTCGACCGGTTCGGGCGCTGCCGCAGCAGTCCCCGGCGGCATAACCTACGAACCGTCGCCGACCCGCGAACGGTCGGCGCCAGACCGAACGGGGTGAATCAATGAGTGAGGTAGCGGTGCCGCGGCCACGCGAGCAGCGGACCGTCGGCAGCACCGTGGACGTCACAGTCGCCGGTGAGGCAGGCGTGTTGACCGTCGCACCCGGCCGCGACGGTGCACCGTGCTGGATGCAGCTGCGGGCGGGTGTGCACGGTTCGACGGTGGCCGGGCTCGCGGATGCGCTCGCGGGTTGTCCAACTTGCGTGACGGCATCGACCAGACGGCCATGGCTGGTTCACCCCGAATCGAGATGCGCCGTTGACACGCACGCAGCGTCCGGTGCAGGTGAAGTTTGCATTGGTCACAGTGAGCTGCCGCCGCTGCGGGACGGCGGTCATGTTGATGGCGAAACGGTGTCCGCCGTTGCCCTGTCCCATCCTGGCCCGCTGCTCATTTGTCTCACCGTGTACGTGGAGTTGCGCGGCCCGCCGACCGATGGGCAACGGCGAGCGAGGATGAGGAGTCCGGCTGCTGCCCGGCCGGCGCCAGAAGGCGGTCAGTTGCTCGACCAGGGTTCTGGGCTGTCGCACAACGTAATCGCGTTGGCGACGTCCTCGGCGTTGTCTACGGTGAGGACGAGCTTCTCAGCGCCGAATCGGGAGGCCAGCAATGCGGCCAGGTGCGGCGCGTCGTTGCTGCTGGTCGGGGTGACGGCGATGACGCCGTCGTTGAGCAGGTCGGCGACCAGGGCGTAGCTGTCGTGTCCGTCTGACGCCCAGGCATCCGTGACGGTCACGCTGATCATGACCTCGGTGATGGTGAACTGAGGCAACGCCAGCCCAAGTTGCGCGACGAATCGGCTGGTGCCGCGATAGCCGGCAGCGTCGGGAACCTCGGCCATCACGAGAATGAGTTCTTTGCGGCGGGCCAGCGCGGCGACGGCGGCGATCACCGGGCCACGGGTGATCGCCATGGTCGCGGCAGCAGGCAACAGCAGGACCAGCACCACGGAGCCCAGCTCTCTGTTACCAGGACCTGGGGACCTTGACACGCCTCCGTCGGCGCCACCATCGATCAGCAGTTGCTCGCAACGATGCCGGACGATAGGTCAAATCTGCAACCCCGGCGGATACGGATTCACCCGACGGCGCGGGGATCATGGGGCGCTCGCCCCGTGTCGCCGCTGCCCGCAGCCTCCACCATGCTCCGGCCGCTGCTGAGGAATCAGACCCGGGGTGACCCGGTCGAGGCACACTTGCAAGGCGCCGTGCGCTGCCGCGGGCGGCGAACGCTCTGAAGAAGACTCACCGCAGCCGCAGGGACCAGCAAGACCACCGCCTACGACCGCCACTGAGAAGTTGTCAGTCGTATCCTGCGATTCGATTGATCTTGACGGTCCAAGCTGACAGTGGACACAGATGGCGCTTCGGGTCAGCCCCCCGCTCGTGACTGGTGCCGAACACGAAGCCGTCCAGCGCGAGATTAGACCCTTCCAGTTGTAGGGCGGGCGATGACGAGCAGTCCGAGCATGGACGTGGCGGCGCCGGCGATCATCGGCCCGGCGATCGGGGCGACGCCGCCGACCCCGGCCATGTCGGCGGTCTCACCCTCGCCTACGAAAGCATGGACCTGCGCGCCGACCCGGACCTCACCATGACCCTCTACACCGCCGAACCCGGCTCCCCGACCGAGGACGCCCTGCATCTGCTGGCCTCATGGGCCGCGACACAGGCACCGGCAACACCGGCGCGGCAACCATCAGGCGGATGAACCTCCGCCCCTGTCGCGATGATCACGGTGGTGTAGACCCGATGCCGGTGACGATCGGTTGCGGACGTCCACCGAGCCGCAGCTTCGCGATCCGGATGTCCGTCTTGGTGGTGCAGTAGATGAACACGGTCCGGTCCTTGACGAAGGTCGGTGAGGCCGCGATACCCAGCAGGCCACCCTCGTTGCCCGCGCTCGCCTCGGTGATCGTGGCCGCCGCCGCCATGGTCAGCTCGCCGGTCGGCGTTCGGCCTGGCCCGACCTTGAGGATCCGCGAGGTCCGCCGCTCGGTCACCAGCGCAGCGCCGTCTGGCAGGAACGTGACGCCCCAGGGAAATTCGAGGTGTCGCACCAACGGGGTGACCGACACCAACGTATCGCCGTGAGCGGACGGATCAGCCGGTCCATGGCTGAAGTCGGTGGCATCCTTCCCCGCAGGGGGCGTAGCAAGCCACCGGGAGATGATCGTGCCCGCCCCCGGGGTCTGACTCCGGCGTCCGGTCTGATGCGCATTCCCCCAGCATCAGTACCACGGTAAGCGCCCCGCTGACGCACCGGAGCCTTACTGGTCCGCTCACCGTCCGCCGCACGGCACCGCGCCTTGACGCTTCCACCGCCGCCCTTCAGCCCGACAGCAGATGCCGTCCGCTTACACCGTTGCGCAAGCCGGGAGATGCGGCCTCACCCGACTGTCGGGATCAGCATGACAGGGCGAGCAGCTTGGCCGCCCGGTGCGCTGGTGGTTCGAGCGTCGGGCTGGTCGACCGGTCGGTTGTCACCCTTCGCCTCCCTCGATCGCACCGGGTGAGCGGCATAGCGTGACCTGCGGTGGCCGACATGGTGGTGATCGGTGCAGGCACACCTGCCTCATCCCGGGCGTCCAGATCGCGCAGGCGGCATGGCCGCTGGGTGGAGGCAACGCGGTCGCATCGCTCGCGTCGCACCCACGAACCGATCGTGGGAGTGACAGAGCGTGACGCTGGTGGCGGGCGATGGAGAGAGGGTTCGGTGATGTTGGCACGCCTGGCGGCCCGGCTGGTGCGACCGACGCCGCCGCCGCTCGGGCTGGGGATCGCGGTCGGCGCGCTGCTCGTTGTGGTCGAGATGCTGCTGGTCTATCTGCTCGGACACGTAGCGTCGCAGGACGCCCTGCAGGTGTTCTTCCTGCTCGGCGTGCTGGCGATCTCTACGATCTGGGGCCTGCGGCTGGCGTTGGCGATGTCGGTCGTGAGCGTCGCGGCCTACAACATCGGCTATGTCCCGCCGGTCCGGAGCCTCGACGTCGGGCAGACCCGGGAGTGGGCGGAACTCGCGGCATTCCTCGTCGCGGCGGTACTGGCCAGCGTGATGGCCGAGCTGGCCCGCGCTCGAGCGACCGAGTCGGTCGAACGCCGCCAGGAGGCCGACCTCTTCGCCGGCCTGGCCCGCCTGTGCCTGGCCGTGGACGACCTCAGGTCGGTGCTCCCGGAAGCGTCGCGCCGCCTGGCCCAGACGCTGCAGCTGCCGTTCGCGACGATCGAACGCGACAGCGCCCCAGCCGAGGACCGCCGAACGGCACTCCCGCTGAAGTACGGCTCGCAGACCGGCACCCTGCTCATCCCCACCGACCTGCCGGAGCCGATCCTGCGCCGGCTACGCAAACGGGTCGTGCCCCGCCTGGAGATACTGCTGCAGGCCGCGACCGAGCGCGAGGCCATGGCCCACTCCCTGCGCGAGCTTGCGGCGGAACAGGCGAGCCTGCGGCGGGTTGCGGTGCTCGTCGCCCACGGCGCCCCGCCGGCCGACGTCGTCGCCGCGGTCGCTGCCGAGACGGCGTCGCTGCTGGCGGCGGATGCCACAAGGCTGCTGCGCCAGGAGGCGCCCGGCACGGCCAGCGTCATCGCCGAGTACAGCAAGCCCGGCAGCGAGCCCCTGCTGGGGCGGCAGTTTGCCGTCGACGGCGGCATCACGCAGCTGGTGCTGCGCACCTCCCGCCCGGCCCGCGTAGACAGCTACGACGACCGCAGCGGGGCCCTCGCCGACCAGGCGCGCAAAGAAGGGTTCCACTCGTCGGTCGCCGCACCGATCATGTCCGAGGGCCGGGTATGGGGCGCCCTGGTCGTCCTATGGGCCCGGCGTGAACCGGCGCCACCCGACACCGAGCAGCGACTGGCACAGTTCACCGAGCTCGTCGGCACCGCCGTCGCGAACACCGAGAGCCGGGCCGAACTCAACATGTCGCGCACCCGGATCGTCCTGGCCGCCGACGAGGCCCGCCGCCGTATCGAACGCGACCTGCACGACGGCGTCCAGCAGCGCCTCGTGTCGCTCGGCCTCGAACTCCGCGCGGCCGAGGCGCTGCTGCCGGGCGACCCCGACGAGGTCAGGGCGCGGCTCGGCCGGACGACCGAAGGCCTGACCGATACGTTCAAGGAACTGCAGGAGATCTCCCGAGGTCTCCATCCGGCCATCCTGTCCCAGGGCGGCCTCATGCCCGCGCTGAAAACGCTCGCCCGCCGCAGCCCCGTCCCGGTCACGATCAACCCGGGCCCCAAACGCCGGCTGCCCAGATCAGTCGAGGTCGCCGCGTACTACGTCGTGTCCGAAGCGCTCACCAACGCGACTAAGCACGCCCACGCCTCCACCGTCGACGTGGACGTCGACATCACCGTCGACGATCACACGGCGCGTGAGGTCCTCGTGCTTTCTGTCCGGGATGACGGCGTCGGTGGCGCCGACCCGGCCCTCGGCTCGGGGCTCGTGGGTCTCGTCGACCGGGTCGAGGCGCTCGGCGGACACCTGCAGCTCTCAAGTCCGGCCGGTCGCGGCACGTCACTGCTCGTCACGCTGCCGACCGACATCGAGCGCGAGCCGACCTGACGCTGTACTGGCAGATGTTGATTGAGTGCGCAGCACGATCGGCGCCCTGATCGCGGCATCAGCGAACACGCGATCATGCCTGGCCGGAGACTGCCGACCATGCTGGTAATTGGTGTTGTCCGCCAGCCATGTTCCGCTGCTGCCCGCGTCAGCGGCCGACGCCGGGATGCGCGTCGGGCAGGTGCATCGCCGGCTGCCTTCGCTGCAGCCAGCGCAGGTACCGTTCGATGTCCACCCGACGGGTTCCGGTGAGGGTTACCGTCTCGAGGAAGTCGCAGGCCAGCAGGGCGTCGGCTGGGAGCGTAAAAGTCGGTCCAGGTGCTGCGGGCCCGCTCAGGTGCCGGGTCGATCCCGGCCTCCTCCAGGATCTGCCACACTGTCGAGGCGGCCACCCTTCACCCCCAGCACCAGGGCCCGGACGCAACGCACGGTCCGCGGCCGGCCCGGGGGGTTCGGCCGGGACATGCGCGCGTGCCGGCAGGCGAGCAGGTCGCGATGCCAGCGCAGCACCGTGTCGGGGCGCGCCAGCAGCCGTACCCGGCGCAGCACGTCGCGCGGCAGCCGGCGGCCACATGGAGATCATGAGTCCGGTCGGCAGCGGCACCGCACTCCTGTTCAGCATTCCGATCGGCAACACCTGAACGTCGATCTGTGGCCACGGCTGATGGCCCACGAGGGATCACAGCCTCCCGAGACCTGACCGGCGGCGTGTCAGGACAGGCTGCGGCCCCCGGCAACACCTGGTCGCCAGTGGACAAGACGTTCGCCGGCGGGTACGGGTACGACTCCCACACCGGCGAGCCGGAACCCCAGGACCGCATCGACTTCGTCCACTACCGCGGGCCGCTGACGGTGCTGTCATCCGACGCGCTCTGGGAGGAAGCCCCGTCGCAGTCCAACCCGTCGGGCAACGCCTGGCCGTCCGACCACGCCGCCGTCCTGACCGTCTTCGCCGTCAACTAATCCGGCAACCCAGCCGCGGCCACCCCGCTGCAAGTCGGAACCGTGGCGCCGGGTTCGGACGACCACCGTGATGCAGCCGGGCGGCCGCCGGCGACCGAGTTGCGACCAGTCCGCGGTCGCCGTTCGGCCCAACCGGTCGGCCCGGCTCGATGCTACGCGCGCAGCTGCTCGTTCATGATGAGGAACGCACCCAGTCCGTGCGAGTCGTTCACCCTGCGGAGACGATTGAAGTAGTAGTCCTCGTCCCCGACGTTGGTGCCTTCGCAGATGTCGACGATCCGGGTCAGGCCGTCGGAACCGATCGACAGCTGACCGAGCACACCTTGGTATCCCTTCGCCGCTACCGGCAGGTACTCGGGACCGAGGTATCCGCGCTGGACCGCGCGCGACAGCGTGAAGGTGAACATCGCGGAGCAGGACGTCTCCCGCCAGTTGCGGGTGTCGGTGCTCTTGTTCACGACCTGGTACCACATGCCGGTCCAGGCGCCCTGGTAGCGACGGTATCCGGCGGCGAGGTGGCGGACCATGTCGATCAAGGCGGCTCGCCGGGGATGATCGGCGGGAAGGACCTCGAGAAGCTCCACGCAGGTCATCCCGAACCAGCCGATCGCCCGCCCCCAGTGCACCGTCGAACGGCCGCCGTTGCCCTTCGCCCACGGTGCGGAGCCGTCTTCGTCGTACGCGTGGAACATCAGCCCGTTGTCCGACTTCAAGTGTTTGAAGTAGACAGCCATGTTCTTGCCGGCCTCGTCATAGCAGTACTGCGCATCGCCGAAGGTGCGGCCGTAGAGGGCCAGGAACGGCAGGGCCATGTACACCCCGTCGCACCAGAGCTGGCCCGTGGCGTTGATGTTGTGGATCAGGGCGCCGTCGGTGGTGCGCGGGTAGGTGTTCAGACGTCGGCGGACCTGGTCGGCCGCGGTGCGGTACTTGCGGAGCCCGGTCTCGGCGTACAGCAGCGGTAGCAGTTGCGCGGGTCGCATCGAGTCCAGGCTGTTGAGCTGATTGCTGATACCGCTGTCGGTCACGAACCGGTCCACCCACGCCTTGATGTAGTCGAAGTACTTCGACTCGCCCGTACGCCGGTAGAACAAGTACTGGCCGTACAGGTACAGGGCCTTGTGATACTCCCATCCGCCGAAGGCGGCAGGGGTGAAACGTGCCATCGTCGAGTCGATGACGGCGCGCGAGACGTCGGCCGGCAGTTGCGCCGCCTGGGCCCTCCCCGGCACCGCCAGGGAACCCAGTGCCACTGCCGATCCCGCGAGTACCGAGCGTCGGGACAGGTTCATGCGGCGCTCCTATTCGAAGAACTTGAGGCTGTAGCCGACGTCGGTGGTGGCGCCGGGAACGTTGGCGCGTCGATAGGTGGTGTTGCTCCACCAGACGGCGGTGCCGGTGTACCAGTAGCGGTTCGACCAGGCGTACGGCGTGCCCTTGGCGACGGCGTGGAACATCGTCGGGAACCGGCGGCCGGACGGTGGGCTGGCCGCAATGTCCCCGCGCTCCAGCACGAAGGTGTGGTGGCCCGGGCCGTCGACCTGCAGCGTCGGGTCCCACCCGGACATCATGTCGTCGGCGTACGAACCGAACAGGCAGCCGTTGCTCTTGTACCAGTCCCACACGTCCGTCGGGTTCCCGCCGGCCCGCAACCGCAGGTCGGCCAGGCAGTAACGGCTGCTCCAACTGCCGTTGGCGGAGTAGACGATGTGCAGTTGCCCGTTCGGGTCGAGAATCGGTTCGGGAGCCTCGTTGATGTAGGGGTTGCCGACGACCCGCTCCCAGGATTCGCGGGGTTGTGAGATGACGTAGCGGCCGCCGGTCGTGGTCGTGGGGCTGCTCATCCGGGCGATGTACAGGTTCTGCTCGACGTTGGTGTCGCCGGCCCATCCGGACCACACGAACCAGCGCTGCCCCTGGAACGTGAACGGCACGCCGTCGATGGCCCACTTGTCACCGGGCAACGCCACCTTCGTGGCAGCCGAGTAGTTGGAGTCCGGACTGGTCGAGCTGATGTGGTACATCCGGTGGGCGCCGCTGCGCCCGGCGGCGAAGTAGATCTGGTAGCGGCCGTCCTGGTGGACGATCTCCGGTGCCCACACCTCGCCGAGGTTGCCGGTGTCGCGCCAGACCTGGTGTTTGGGTGCGGTGGCGATGCCGGCGAGGGTGGTGGCGGACCGGACCGCGATGCCGCCGTCGACGGACTTCGCCGAGACGTAGCGGCCGTTGACGACGATGACACTGGGATCGGCGCCACCGAGGGTGGTGGCGGCGGCGTCAGCGTGCCGCACGACAATCAGGCTCAGTCCGAACGCGACGACGGCGGCGAGCGAGAGCACGCCGAGGCCCTTGAGGCGACGTTGCGGCATGGAGTTCCCTTCGGTCAGGAGGGCAGGGGCGACGTCTACCCGGCAGTGACGGACACCTCGGTGATCTCCGCGTCGCCGGCCGTCCATCCGGGCACCGACACCGCGACGTACCGTGCGGATGACGGTCCGCTGAAGATCGTGTAGGCGGCGCCGTCGGTCGAGGTCTCGATGCGGGCCGTGCGGCGGGTGCCGCTGGTCCAGGTCAGTGACACGGTGTCGATGGCGCGGGACGAGCCCAGGTCGACGACCATGCGCCCGTTCGGTCCGGGCCGCCAGGAGGTACCGGGGTTGCCGTCGACGGCGTGCGACGGTTCGCCCATGCCGGCGGGCAGCGGTGAGGTGGGGAACGTGGAGCGGTCTCGGGCCAGGTCGGCGGTAGGGGTGACCGGCCCGTCGACCGGCCTGGCGAAGCTGCGGGTGGCGCCGGCGGGCACCTGTGCCTGCGCCGACCAGGACCCGGCGGACAGGCGGACGTCGACGGCCGCGCCCGCCGGTGCCGTGATCGTGACGTTGTGCGAGTCGGCGACGGAGAATCGGGTGCCGGTCGGTGCGCTGCCGGTCACGGTGAACCGGGCGGGTCGCACGGCACCCGTCGCTGCGGGCACCGAGGCGGTCAGGTCCAGCCCGCCGTCGGCGCGGACGACGGACAGCCCGCGGTACAGCCGGTCGCGGCGCGGCAGGGTCAGCACCACGCCGTTCAAGGCGGTCGCGGAGAGGTTGAGCAGGGTGAGGTACCCGTCGGCGTCGCTCAGGCGCAGGGCCGCCGGCCCGCCGGTGGGCAGCCGCCGCGCGCGCCGCGGCAAGGTCGGTGCCCGCTCCGGTGTACCCCTCGACGAGCGCGGCGGGCGGGATGGCGACCATCGCCGACGACGCGGTGATCGGGCCGGTGGCGCCGTGGCAGACCAGGCCGGCGCGGCCGTCGATGCCGGCCCAGGCGCCCAACGTCACCGTTGAGGGTGCGGTGGCCGCGGTGGTCCAGGTCGTGCCGTCGGTCGAGGTCTGGATGAGGTACGAGGTGGCGTACGCGACCTCCCAGCGGAGCCGGACACCGGCGAGCTGGACGGTGGCGCCGAGGTCCACGGCGAGCCAACTGTCGGCGCGGCCGCGTTCCTCGCGCGCAACCGCCCAGCGGGTGCCGGCGTCACCGTCCACGGCATTCGCCGCCGGGTAGGCCGGGTCGGCGGACGAGGCGGTGACGGTGCGGCCCCGGGCCCGGTCGGTGCCGGTGGCGTCCAAGGCTTCGAAGGCGAACAGCGAGTAGCCGTACTCGCCCGCGGCGGTCCGGCCGAGGAACCGCACGTGCCGTGCGGTGCGGGCGGCGAACGTGAGCTCGTCGGTCCCCCCGTCGCCGACGCCGGCCGCGGGTGTCACGGCGCCGCCGGAGCCGGTGAAGGTGCGGCTGCCATCGAGGCCGGGCACGCCGGGCATGCTCAGGTTGAACAGGGTCAGCGCCGACGGGCCGGGCCCGGCGTAGACGACGGTGCCGGTCGGCAGGGTGGCGTAGCCGGCCCACCCGGCCGCGGTCTGCAGCACCGTCATGGTGGCGTCGACGCCGTCCCGGGCCGCGGTGTACGCGGCCGTCCACTGGCGGGTCGGTGGGGTGGTCTGCGCCGGGAGGAACGCGGGCGCCCGGGTGTCGATGAACCAGTTGTCGTGCCCGGGCTGCCACAGGAACCGGACGTAGCCGGGCTTGGTGATCGCTGCCGCGAAGCCGGTGACGCTCTGGTGCGCGGTCAGCCCGGCGTCCGCTCCGAAGAACCGTGCGCCGGCGGCGGCGGTGAAGAACTCGGTGCTGGTCACCGGCTGGACCGGCGTCGCGCGCCAGCGGTGGAACAGGTAGGCGATGGCGAGTTCGGCGCGCGCCTCGGGTTCGTACTTCTCCTCGCCGCTGAACTTCGTCAGCCGGTTCTCCGGTGCGTACTGCAGGTACGGCATCAACCGTGCCGCGAGGTCGGCCTCGGCTCGGGCGGCATGCGGGTCGCCCTGAACCTGGGCGAGGAAGGCCAGCGGCAGCACGTCGCGCCCGTACAGGTGGTAGCGGTCGGCGACCATCGGCATCACCGGCTCGCCCGCGTCGCTGGCCAGCAGCCGCAGCGTGGCCCACAGCTCCCGCCCGTTGGGCTGGCGGGTGAGGACCTGCGGCAGTGGCTTGCCGGCCGCGAGGAAGTGCGCGGCGGCCCGTCCCGCGGTACGCCACAGTTCGGCCTGGTAGTGCGGATTCACCGACTCGTGGTTCTCCACGACGAACGTGTCGTGCAGGTTGTGCGCGACGTTCCAGGCGCTGACCGCGCGGCCGTCCAGCAGCGCCGGGTTCGCCCGGTCGGCAGCGGGCAGCCCGCTTGAGTTGGCCGCCCAGAACACGAACCGTTCCCGCCAGCGGTCGGCCTCGGCGTCTCCGGCCGGGGCCCACGCCAGCCCTGGCGCGATGGCCTGCGCGTAGACGCCCATCTCCTCGAGCTTGGTGTCGCCGCGGTAGCCGCCGGTGCTGCCGTTCGGGGTCCAGGAGCCGCTGAGCGGGTCGTTGCCGGTGCCGAGCCCGTACGCGTAGGCGGCCTGTCCACGGGCGATCGCCTCGACGTTCGACCGGGTGGTGGCGTCCAGCTCCGCCCACAGCAGCCGGGCGGCGAGCACGAAGTACAGCTCGAACGTCGAGTCCCAGAACAGGCGCCGCCCCCACTCGCTGCCGCCGGCCAGCCGGTTCGTCGCGGCGAACCGGCTGATCGTGGCAAGGGTGCGCGCGCGCAGGGTGGCGGCGTCGACCCCGGCGAGCCCGGCGTCGTAGCCGTCGGTGGTCAGCAGCACGGCGTTGCCGAGGACAGCGGCGAACCGGAAGTCGGCGGCACGGTAGGCGCCGATCGCCGCGTCCCACTGCTGCTGCACCCAGCGGGTGTGCACGAGCAGCAGGCGGTGGTACTCATCGGCGACCGGATCCGCGGCCACGGCCGCAGCCGGCAGAGGCAGGGCGAATGCACCCCCGGCGGCGCCGATCGCGGCGAGCAGGGTGCGGCGGGTCAGCATGTCTGTACCCTCGCAACGCCCCGGTGCCCCGTCAATATCTGCAAGGAAGGTTTACAAAAACCTCCGCGCCTCCGGCACGGGCCGGACGTAGACGCCTGTCAGAGTCTGTCCACGTGCGCCGGTGCGGGAAGACCACAGCCATACCGGTTTCAGGTCGTGGCCACCGGGCAGCCGTGAGCAGGAACGCCAGACGGGCCAGGTCATGGCCGGCGTCGAACACGACGAGCACGTCCGGGTCGTTCGGCAAGGCAGAGCACTGCACGTCGTACATCGACGACCCGACCGGCGACTGAGCCGGTGGGGTCAGCGATCCGGGTCGTCGAGCCGGCGGCCTCCCACCGAGCTGAACCAGCCGCGGCGGGCCAGCGGCGCGAGCAAGAGCGCCCCCGTGGCGACGAGCCTCGCACCTGCGCTGAGTGACCTGCGAGAAGCCGCCCTGCGGTACGCCGCCGCGAAGGCGTCGCGGAAGGTGGAGGACCGGGCCGACGATCTGAACGATTTTGTGGCAAGCCGAGGGTCCACCACGCAGGCGGTCTTCGAGGGGGCTGAAAGCCAAGCTAAAGGGAAAGAACCCTGTCTGGGCGGCGATCAAGGGTGCTTGGTCGGGGACAAGCCCCGCGCTGAAACTTGCCGTGGTGTTGATCTTGACACTGGCGCTATTGCTGGTTCCTGTTGTACTGCTCGTGCTCGTGCTCGGGCTACTGGTTGCCGCGCTCGTCGCAGGCATTCGAGCCGCCACACGGTGATCAGGTTCCGGATCGAGCGCGACCAGCCTCAGCCACAATTGATCGTTGCTCGACACGGAAGAGGTCACTGGTTCAAACCCACTATCGCCCAGGGCCGCCGCTGCGCCGTCACCGTCATCGGTCTTTCAATCGAAGGATGATGCGGTGAACGATCACGCCCACGGCGAGGCCGACCAATCCGGCTGCCGGAGCTTCTGCCAGTCCGGGGTATCCAGGCAGCCAGTGGCGCGACGTCAGCGCCAGCGCGACGACGACTATTCCAGCAACCGAACCGACGGTACGGAAGGGTGACGAGCTGTCAGCCTTACTCATCTGGTTCCAATGCCTCGCCACCACTGCGGCTGTCCAGGGGTATACGGCGCTGCGGCCGTCCCACCAGGCAAGCCGAACATTTGGTTCACGACCTCCGCCGTTCAGCAGCACCGGTCGGAGCTGGTGGCGGTAGAGCGCCTCTGTGACCCTCGTCCCCGCGTGCCCGACAAGGTCGGCGATCTGCTCCAGGGACATCCCCAGTGCGGACGCGATCGACACGAAGCTGTGCCGTAGCTCGCGGGGCGTCCAGTCGTCGGGCGCCAGCCCGGCCGTCTTCACCACTTGGCGGAAGGATCGCCGGACGTTGGCGGCGTCGAGCACCGTACCGACGGCCGACACGAACACCGGGCCGGTCTCGTGCCACGACTCGCCAGCCTGCCGCCGCGCCTTGTCCTGCTCCTGGCCGTGCAGCTCAAGCGCGTAGACGCAGAGTGCCGGCAGAGCGAGCGTGCGGCGTGACTTCGGGGTCTTGGTGTCCCCGCCCACCCGGTCGGACCGCCAGACCGACACCGACGGCGGCACCGGCGGCGTGTCGTCCGGTCGTCCCTTGAGGTCGAGCAGCTCCCAGCGCAGCGCCCGCACCTGTTCGGTGCGCAACCCCGTGAGCAGGGACAGCACCACGTAGGCATACAGCGGCGTGTCCTTGGCCGTCTCCAGCAGCGCGGTGCCCTGCTCCAGCGTGAGCGACTTCGATGGTCTGCCCGGTTGCCCCTTCGGCAGGTCGCACAGCGCGGTGACGTTGCGGCCCACGTGTCCCGTCTGCACCACACCGGCTGCGGCATGGCCTCAAGCGCGGACGATCGCGCGGAACGCGGAGGACGGTTGCGCCGTGGGCGGCGGGCGAGGCGTCAGCGGGGCGGCGAGCTGGTGCTCGCGCGGACGACGAGGCGGGCGGCTCGCTCCTGGTGCGAGCCGGGCGAATGACCGTCGATGGCGTCCAGCAGGACGCGCGCGGTGTGCGCGCCGTACGCCTGGATGTCCCAGGACAGGGCGGTCAGCGCCGGGCGCACCAGGACGCTGAGCTGCGAGTCGTCACCGCCCACAATCGACAGGTCCTGGGGGACGGCGACGCCCATCTCCTGCGCCACGTTGAGCGCGGCGACGGCCATCACGTCGTTGTCGAATGTGATGGCGGTCGGCCGGTCGCGGCGGGACAGCAGTGCCCGGGTGGCCCGGGCGCCCTCCTCCCACGTGTAGTCGGTCTCGACCACCTGCGGTTCGCCGAGGCCGTGCCGGCACACTGCCGCCCGGAAGGCCGCGATGCGCACCTGCGTGTGGTCCAGCGCCGGCAGCCCGGCGACGCGGGCGATGCGGCGGTGCCCGAGCGCCACCAGGTAGTCGACGGCCGAGTCCACCGCGGCCGAGTCGTCGGTCCAGACCGCCGGCAGCCGGGTGCCCTCCCGGGGACGGCCGGCCAGCACGGCCGGCATCTGCAGCTCCTCGATGACCGGGATCCTCGAGTCCTCGCTCCACAGGTCGGTGACCACGATGCCGTCGATGCGCCGCTCGGCCCAGCACAGCCGCATCGCCTCGATGGCGGCGCGGTGGTCCTCGACGACCTGCAGCAGCAGGGCGATGCGTCCCCCGGACAGCTCGCGCTCCAGCCCCGCGATGAACCGCATGAAGAACGGCTCGACACCGAGCGTGTCCGCCGGCCGGGTGATGATCAGGCCGACGCTGTGTGCCCGCGAGCCGGACAGCGACCTGGCGGCGACGCTCGGCCGCCAGCCGATCTCGTCGGCGATGTCGAGGATGCGCTGGCGGGTCGTCGCGGACACGCCGGGCCGGCCGTTGAGCGCATACGACACGGCACCGATCGACACGCCGGCCTGCGCCGCGATCTCTGCGATGGTCGGCCGCTTCACCGCCCCGCCCCTCCGATACCGAGGGCAGCGGCCCGGTCCGGCCCGGCGACCAACTGGTTCGCGCTGCGCAGCACCAGCGGGTCGGGGAACGCCTCCGGCGACACCGAGGCGGCCGCCAGCACGGCACCGTCGACGTCGCACCGGCGCACCGGGACGTCCACGCACCATCGCAGGCCGCTGTCGTTGACTGCGACCAGCGCCAGGCCGCCCTCGCGTGGCTGCACGGTCAGCAACCGGTCCCGGAAGCTGCGACGCAACGCGTACCACATCGGTTTGCAGCGTCCGTCACCGTCCACCGCGGACCACGAGATGACCGGCCAGACGTCGTTGAGCTGCCAGCGCACGGCGCCCATGCACAGCGGGGTGAGCGAGCGCAGTTGCTCGACGCCGAACGCCAGCGCACATGCCTGGTTCAGCGACGTCGCCCAATGCCAGTCCTCGAAGGTCTCGGGCGGCGGGAGATGGCCGCTCATGCCGCCGGCCAGTTTGGCGTTGCCGTCGGCGGCCTCCTGGTGCAGCCGGACGCCCGGCGAGTCGGGCCGCAGGGGTTCGTCGTGCACAGCCCTGGTCAGGGTCGCCCGGGTAGGCGGTACGTGAAGGCCGAACTCCGCGACGAACCGGGGTGCGGTGCTGCGGCACCCGGTGTGGTCCAGCGTGTTCCACACGTCCCAGATGTGGGTCGTGCCGTGCGCCGGCTCGTTTGGGTGCCGCTGCGGGTCGAACGAGTACGGGGAGCCGGGGGTGCAGGGCCGGGCCAGTTGCGCCGGGGTGTCGCCACCGACCGCGCGAACGGTCCGGCCCGCGTGCACCTTCACCTGTGTCACTTCGTCGCACCTCTGGTGAATCCGTTGTAGATGTACCGCTGCAGGAACAGGAACACGATCAGCGTCGGCACGATGACGAGGACCGCACCGGCGCAGATGATCTCCCAATGCGCGCCGTACGGACCCTTGAAGTAGAACAGCGACGTGGAGATGACCCCGAGGTCCGGCGAGGGCATGTAGAGGAACGGGACGTAGAAGTCGTTGTAGACGACGACGCCCTTGACGATGACCACGGTCGCGATAGCCGGCTTGAGCAGCGGCAGGATCACCGAGCGGTAGATCCGCAACGACGAGGCGCCGTCGATACGGGCCGCCTCGTCGAGCGATACCGGGATGGAGCGCATGAACTGCAGGAAGATGATGACCGAGATGATGTCGGTGCCCATGTACAGCGCGATCGGGGCACCCCGCGTGTTGAACAGCCCGAGACGGTCGATGATCTGGAATGTCGCCACTTGCGTCGTGACACCCGGCACGAGCGCCGCGACCAGGAACATGGCGATGACCAGGCGACGGAACCGGAACTTGAACCTGTCGATCGCGTATGCCGTCGCCGAGCCGATGACGACCGTGCCCGTGATCGAGAACACCAGCACGACGGCGGTGTTGGCGAACGCGCGGAGCATGTGCCCCTGGGTGAAGGCGACCTCGAAGTTGTGCAGGTTGAGCCAGTTGCCCGGCAGGCTCAGCGGCCCGCCGTCCGCAGATTCCCGCTCTGTCTTCAGCGCGGCCAGGGCGACGACCACCAGCGGCAGCAGCGTCACCGCTGACGCGGCCACGAGCGACAGATACTTGCCGGCGACGGCGGCACGGGCGCCCGCACCGCGCCCTTCGATGCTGGTCATACGAGGTCCACCCCTTCGTCGGGCACGATGCGCCGCTGGACCCAGGTCACCAGCATGATGACGGCGAGCAGCAACACTGCGGACGCCGACGCCAGTCCCATCTTGTTGAACTGGAAGGCCAGCTTGATCGTCTGGATGACGAATGTGGTGCTGCCGTTGGCGCCGGCGGTCATGATGTACGGGATCTCGAACGCCGACAGCGAACCGGACACGACGAGGATCGCGCTCAGGCTGATCACCGGCCGGATCCCGGGCAGGATCAGGTGCCGGAACTGGTGCCAGCGGTTCGCGCCGTCGATCTCCGCCGCTTCGTAGATCTCCCCCGGTATCGACTGGATCGCGCCGAGGAAGAGCACGAAGTTCAGGCCCAGGTAGCGCCAGAGCGACACCGAGGCGAGCGACCAGTTGACCATGTCGGGGTCGCCCAGCCACAGGTACCGGCCGTGCACGCCGAACAGGCGCAGCACGGAGTCGAGGGTGCCGCCGGGCTGGAAGAAGTAGAGGAAGACGAAGCCGATGGCGACGCCATTGACGAGGTACGGGAAGAACAGGACACCTTTGAAGACGTTGCGGAACCTCGTGTTGAAGCTCAGCACGGTCGCGAAGTACAGGGCCAGCACCATCTGCACGGCCCCGGACGCCAGGTAGAACAGGCTGACGAAGAACACCTGGAACAGCTCCGGCCGCGTGAACAGCTGGACGTAGTTGTCCTGTCCCACGAACTGCTGTTCCGGGCTGAAGCCGTCCCACTTGGTCAGGCTGTAGTAGAGCAGGTTGGCCGCCGGTACATAGGTGAACGTCAGCAGGAACACCAGCGGCACGGCCAGGAACAGCCACGGCGTCAACCGGGCGAGCATGCGGTGCGGCCGCTGCCGCCGGGCCGGTGACGGGGTGACCCGGTCGTGGGTCGGGCGGTCGTCGGGGCGGGGGTTGGCTGCAATGGTGCCGTGTCGGTCAAACATGTCGCCTCGCTCGTCGTGTCCCGTCCGGGCCGGGCGGAGAAGGCCTGCGGTGGCCGGGCCTCCCCGCCCGCACCGGGCGGCCCGTCAGGAACCCGCCGACTTGATCGCGGCCGACCATCTCCTGTTCAGGTCGGCGAAGTAGGCGTCCACGCCGCCGCCGGCGGCGCCTCGGGCCATGTCGACGAGCTTCTGGCGGTAGTCCGGCTTGTTCACCCCGATCTCGGACTCGTTGTCGATCTTCGACACCAGGGGGTTCTTCTCCTGGCTGAGCTCGATGAATTGCACTCCCGCGTCCTGATATGCCGTCAGCTCCGGCGGCAGCGCCCCGCTCTTGAGCGTCGGCAGCAGGGCCTCGTCCTGGGCGAAGGTGCTCTTGTCGACGAACCAGTCGACCCAGGCGCGCGCCGCCTCCTTGTGCTTGGAGTGGATGCTCACGCCCTGCAGGTAGTCTGGGCCGACGACCGAGCAGAAGTGCCCGTCCACCTGCGCGGGCCACGGCATGAAGCCGATGGTCGCCGGGTCCTTGCCGGCCTGCTTCGCGGCCGCCTGCATCTGCGAGATCGCCCACGATCCCAGCATCAGCGTCCCGATCTTCCCGGTGGCGATCCCGCTCTTGGCGCCGCCGTCCCAGGCCGTCGTCGTGGGATCCGCCTCGACCAGCTTGTCGTGCACCACGTTGTAGAGCAGGGTGTCGATCTGGTTGAGCTCCTTGCCGGCGCTCCACGGCGCGGTCTCGGTGGCCAGGTTGTCGTTGGCCTTCGTGTCGCAGCTGCTCGAACCCACGTAGCCCTGCCACGCGGTCAGCGGCCATCCTTCGTGGTAGATGGTGTAAAGCGGGGTCGCCGGCGTCTTCGTCCTGATCGCCTGGAGATCGGCACGGAACTCCTCGAAGGTGGTCGGCCACCTGGTGATCCCGGCCCGCTGCCAGACGTCCTTGTTGTAGACGATGCCGTTCGCGTTGCCGTTCGTGGCGATGCCGTACACCTGACCGTTGTAGGTGCCCTTGTCGACGAACCTGTACTTCTTGCTGAGCTCACCCGCGTCGCCGAGCGGGGCGAAGAACTTCGGGTAGTCGGGCACCGCGACGGCCGCCGGGATCATCAGCACGTCGCCGTAGTTGTCGCTGTTCATCCGGACCTTGACGTCGGTCTCGTAGGCGACGACCGCTTCGAACTTGACGTGCACGTTGGGGTAGATCTTGTTGAACTCGGCCGCGTACCTGTCCAAGGTGCCGTCGCCGGCCAGGTCGGTCTTGTGGGTGAGCACGGTGATGTCACCGTTCACCTTGGCCGGGTCGGCCGGGACCGCGGCACTGCCGTCGCCGCCACCACCCGAACAGCCCGCCGTCCACAGCAACACCGCGGCGAGCAGGGCCACCGATCGCTTCTTCATGTGCCATCTCCCGGGGTCAGGGATGTCCGACGGAACGGACCCGGTGGTCGATCGCTGTCTTGAACGTTTAAGTGCCGGCCGGGAAGCGGCTCGGCCGGCTCGGCGACGGGCCGGGTCGCGCCCCGGTGGGGACCATGGCCGGCCCGTCGCCTCGACCCGTTACGGGTTCTGGGTCAGCAGGTGAGCCTTGAACCCTTCACCGAAGCCGGCGGTCGGCGTGCCGGCGTAGTCGGTGATGAGGACATTGCCCTGGGTGCAGCCCCACGGGTTCCAGGTCCATGCGAGGTAGCCGACGCCGTGCGTGTCCGCCCAGGCCATCACCTGGTCGATGTAGTCGTGGGCGCACGTGTTCTGGCCGATCTCACCGGCCACCACCGGCACCTGCGCGGCGAGCGTGCCGATCTGGCTGTCCCAGCAGGTGGTGGTCACGCAGCCGTTGAAGTTGTACGTGTGCCACGAGGCCATGAGGTTGCCGGTCGGGTCGGCCGGCTTGTAGGTCAGCCACTGGGTCAGGTCGTTGGTCCAGGTCAGGCCCGCCACCATCACCACGTTGGTCGCTCCGGTGCCGCGCACCGCGTTGAGCAGGCTCTGCATGCCGGCCACCTGGTAGCCGATGCCGGCGCAGGTGCCGCCGTCGCGCAGACACTTCCACGCCGCGGTCGCGTCGCTGAAGTTGTTGGCCGCGTCCGGGTAGGGCTCGTTGAACAGGTCGAAGACGACCGCGGTGTTGGTCTTGAACATGGCGGCCACCTGGGTCCAGAACGTCGGCGCGTACTGCGCGTCCGGCATCGGCTTCTGGCACGTCGCGGTGGCGTCCGCGCAGGCCGACGCGGGGCCCGTGTACACGCCGTGGTTCCAATGCATCTCCACGATCGGCGTGATCCCGTTGGCCACGAGCAGGTCCACGTAGTCCTTCACACCCTGCTGATACGTGGTGCCGCTGGGGGTACCGAACGTGCCCAGCCAGCAGTCCTCGTTCAGCGGAATCCGCACGGCGTGGATGTTCCACGCCTTCATCGCATCGACGCTGGCCTGATCGGGCTGCGGACTGTCCCACAGGCCCTTGCCCTGCACGCAGGCGAACTCGGCGCTGGCCCGGTTGACGCCGAGCAGCCGGTACGTCGCCCCGGCCGCGGTCACCAGGTGGTTGCCGCTGACGTGCAGCGCCGGTGCCGCTCCGCCGGGGTTCGACGGGTTGACCCGGATGGAGATCGGGGTGGTGGTCGTGGTCGCGCCCAGGTTGTCCACCGCGCGGGCACTCACCGAATACGTCCCGGCCGTGACGTTCGCCCACGCGAACGTGTACGGCGCCGTGGTGTCCGAACCGAGCACCGTCGAGCCGTTCAGGAACTCGACCCGGGCGACCGAACCGCCGGGATCGCTCGCCGTGGCTGCGAAGTTGACCGTCGCCGGCACGGGGAACGTCTGGCCCGCCGCCGGGCTGGTCAGGGCAACTGTCGGCGCCTGGTTGCCGCCCGGCGAGCTGCTGGCGGAGGCGCTCGGGCTGGTCGTGCTGCCGGTGCACGCGACACCGTTGAGCGCGAAGTTCGCCGGCTGCGGCAGCGGCGCCGGCGGTGTGGATCCGGCGGCCGGCCGGGTCCAGTCGCCCTGCAGCCCGACGCTCGTGTTGGTCGCGCCGGTGCCGATCGCCCCGTTCCAGCCGATGTCGGTGGCGGAGATCGCGGTGGTGCCGGTGAACGTCGCGTTCCAGCCGCCGGTGCGGGTCTGCCCGGCCGGCAGCGTGAACGTCAGGGTCCAATGGCTGACCGGGTCACCGAGGTTGGTGATCGCCAGCGTGGTGTTGAAGCCGCCCGACGTGGGCGACGACTGCCACGCACTGGTGTTCTGGTACGTGACGGAGCAGCCCGCGGCCGCGGCCAAGGCCGGCAGCGCCACAACCGCCGCTGCGGCGGCCACGAGCGCGCCCACCGCGCCGGACGCCAGCAGGGCTCTTCGGTGCCTCATGAGGTCTCCTCGTTCCAGAGGTCATCGTCAATCGACGTGCCAAGGAAGGTGGCGACCTTAAACCTTTAAGTCAATCGCCGGCCGTGCCGCCCAGGGACGCACCCGCAACGGCAGGTTTCTGGTCAAACCGCTGGCCAGGAGAAACCCGCACCCACCCGCGGAGCCAAACCGCCGACGGACGCGTCGAGCGCTGAAACTTTCCGCTCACGAACCCTGTAGGTGCCGGAAAGACCGTCCTGCCAGGTCAAGCGGCATGTCCGTATTCGTGGAAGATGCCGGCGAGTCGATCGTGTCGTCGTATGTCGAGGTGGGCGAGTCGATCGGGTGCTGATCAGTTGGGCGAGCGGGCGCAGAGGTGCCGCGCCGTGGAGCGCACGGTGGGACCGGTGCTCGTTGTAGAAGGTCTCGTACTCGCGCAGCGCGTGGAGAAGGTGGGCCTGGTTCACGATCAGGGTCTGGACGAGGAGTTCGGCTCTGCATGAGCGCACCCAGCGCTCCACGATTGCGTTCATCCGAGGTACGCGGATGCCGGTCTTCGCGATGGCGATGCCTTCGTCTTGCAGGACCGTGTCGAAGGCGGCCGCGTACTTGCTGTCGCGGTCGCGGATCAGGTACCTGACGGTGGCGCCGTGGATGCGCACATGGCGGGGTGGCATCTTCGATGACGGCGAAGACGTACAGCCGTGCGCCGGGCAGGGTCCGGGTCTCGAAGAAGTCGGCGGCGAGGATCGCGTGTGCTTGGCCGCGCAGGAAGGTGGCCCAGGTTTGGCGGTCACACTGCGGTGCGGGCTCAATCCCGTCGCACCGCAGCATCTCCCAGACCGTGGAAGGGGCGACCTTGATTGCCAATCCAGCGCAGACGGCCCAATCCCGACAGCCGCCTCTTCGGACAAGCCACAACCCGGACCCGCCACCCGTAAGCCTAGAACAACTCTGGCCCCACCCATTGGCTAGAGGTTGGCTGCACCGGGCCCGCCAGGCGGGCCTGCTGCCGCCGACCTGAACACCGGGCGCTGGACGTCGCGGCGGGTCCGACCGGCTTCGGGCGTCGGCGACGCTGCGGCACGGATCGCTGTCGTTGTTGTGGACGAGGATCGTCGCGCCGTTCGTCGCGGCGAAGCAGGCGACCTTGCCGCCGACCACGCCACCCAACGGACCCGCAAGGCCTTGCATGGCGCCGGAATCCCCGCCGCGCCGAGTTTGAGTGTGTTGGTTTGTGTTGGTATGGCGTTCGGACTACCAAACCAGATCGGACGCAAATGTGGTTCGGTCAGGGTGAAACGGGGGTGAAACAACGGCCTGGACGGGTGTTGGCCCGGGGCGGGAGATCGTCCGTATCGCATGGCCTCAGCCGACGACCTGCTCATGTGGCCATGCCGGGAGCCCGTCGACCCCTCGTTTGTTGCGGTCTGGAGCCGCAACTAGGTCGTGTGGATTTTCTGCGGCTTGAACCCTTGCCGGCCCACATAATCGGGTGTAAAGCTGGACTAAGCAAGGCACAACGGCAGTGAAACAGACATGTACGCCGAAGAGCGACAGCGCGAGATCCTCCGCATCGCCCAGGCCAGGGGCCGGGTCGAGGTGGCGGGCCTGTCCGACGAGCTCAACGTCACCGCGGAGACCATCCGGCGCGACCTCACCACCCTGGAGCGGGCCGGCGAGCTGCGGCGGGTGCACGGCGGGGCGATCCCGGTCGAACGAATCGGCTTCGAGCCCGCCCTGGCGACGCGCGACACCGTCTACATCGACGAGAAGGAGCGCATCGCGAAGCTGGCACTCAGCGAGGTGCCCGACGAGGGCGCCATCATCGTCGACGCGGGCACCACCACCGCGCGGCTGGCGCAGATACTGCCCGGCGACCGCGAGCTGACGGTCGTGGTGAACTCCCCGGTGATCGCCACAACGATCGGCACGCGCAAGAATCTCAACGTCCTCGTGCTGGGCGGCCGGATCCGCGGCAAGACGCTCGCCGCGGTCGACGACTGGTCGCTGCGGCCCCTCGCCGAGCTTTACGTTGACGTCGCCTTTCTCGGCACCAACGGCATCTCGGTCGAGCGCGGCCTGACCACGCCCGACCCAGCCGAGGCCGCGGTCAAGCGGGCGATGATCCATGCCGCCCGCCGCACCGTCGTGTTGGCCGACCACACCAAGCTCGGCAACGACTGCCTGGCCCGCTTCGGCGAGCTGGCCGACCTCGACCTGCTCATCACCGACAGCCAGGCCGACCACGACCTCGTGGGCGACATCGAGGCCACCGGCGTTCGGGTGGTGCTGGCATGATCGTCACCGTTACCCTGAACCCCAGCCTCGACTTGGCCGTCGAGATCCAAACGCTGGCGCGCGGCGAGGTCATCCGGGCCACCGCGGCGCACCTCGACCCGGCCGGCAAGGGCGTCAATGTCTCACGCGCGCTACTGGCCAACGGCGTGCCGTCGGTGGCCGTGCTGCCGTGCGGCGGCGACGAGGGCGGCCAGCTCGTGCGGCTGCTCAAGGCCGAGGGCGTCGAGGTCCTCGTGGTGCCGATCACCGGCCGGACCCACTCCAACATCACCCTCGCCGAGCCCGACGGCACTGTTACCAAGGTCAACGAGCCCGGGCCGACGATGCACCGCGCCGACCTCAACGAGGTGATCGACCGAGTCCTGACCTGGGCCGGAAGCGCCGACTGGGTCGCACTGTGCGGCAGCGTCCCGCCGGGACTACCGGCGGACGCCTACGCCCAGCTGTGCCGCCAGCTGCGCGCCGTCGGCATCCGGGTCGCGGTCGATGGCAGCGGTCCGGCGCTGCGCAAGGCGGCGAATGCCGGCGCGACGCTGCTCAAGCCCAACCGGGACGAGCTCGCCGAGGTCGTCACCGGGCCGCTGACCGACCTCGCCGCGGTCGTCGCTGCGGCGCAGCGGCTGCGGGCCTGGGGCGCCGGCGCGGTGCTGGCCAGCCTGGGCGCCGACGGCGCCGTGCTCGTCGACGCCGACGGTGTGCTGTCCGGCACGTGCCCGATCGCCCGGGCGCGCAGCACCGTCGGCGCCGGCGACGCGCTGCTGGCCGGGTTCCTGGCCGCCGGCGCGCGCGGCGCCGCCGCGCTGGCCGAGGGCCTGGCCTGGGGCGCCGCCGCCGTCAGCCTGCCGGCCAGCCGCATGCCGGGCCCCGCCGACCTGGATCGCCACAGGGTCACGATCCACCGCTGGCCCGCCCTCCTGAAGGAGGCACCCCGTGCCGATCTACACACCTGAGGTCACCGGCACCGGGTTGCAGGCCTCCGTGCAACGCGTCGGCGGCTACCTCGCCGCGATGGTCATGCCGAACCTCGGCGCGTTCATCGCCTGGGGCCTCATCACCGCGCTGTTCATCCCGACCGGCTGGCTGCCCAACGCGTCCATCGCGCAGATCGTCGGCCCGATGATCAAGATCCTGCTGCCGCTGCTCATCGGCTACACGGGCGGCCGGCTGGTGCACGGCCAGCGCGGCGCGGTCGTCGGCGCGGTCGCCACCATGGGCCTCGTCATCGGCGCCGACGTGCCGATGCTCCTCGGCGCCATGATCATCGGCCCGCTGACCGCGTACATCCTCAAGCTCTTCGACGGGCTCGTGGAGAACCGGATCCGTCCCGGCTTCGAGATGCTGGTCGACAACTTCAGCGCCGGCATCATCGGCGGCGCCATGGCCATCGGCGGCCTCTACGGCATCGGCCCGGTCGCGCAGTGGCTCACGAGGCAGGCCGGCCACGGCGCCGACTGGCTCGTCAGCCACGACCTGCTGCCACTCACTTCGGTCCTGGTCGAGCCGGCGAAGGTGCTGTTCCTCAACAACGCCATCAACCACGGCGTGCTCGGCCCGCTCGGCGTCGCCGAGGCCGCCGACAAGGGCAAGTCCATCCTGTTCATGATCGAGTCGAACCCCGGCCCGGGCCTCGGCCTGCTGCTCGCGTTCATGCTCTTCGGCCCCCGCGCGCTGCGCCCCAGCGTCCCGGCCGCGATCATCGTGCAGTTCCTCGGCGGCATCCACGAGATCTACTTCCCGTACGTGCTCATGAAGCCCAAGCTGATCCTCGCCATGATCTGCGGCGGCGCCTCCGGCGTCGGCACCTTCATGATCACCGGCGCCGGCCTCGTCGCCACCCCCTCGCCCGGCAGCATCTTCGCCTACATGGCCGTCACCCCACACGGCGGCTACGTCGCCGTCCTGCTCGGCATCGCCATCTCCGCCGCCGTCACCTTCGCCGTCGCTTCGCCCCTGCTCGCGCTCGGCCACGGCGAACCAGCCCCCGAGGCGGGCGGTAACTGCGCGAAGCCAGCCAACGTCAACGCGAAGCTGACGGAACGGAGGCGTAACCGGCCGTGCCCACCTAGGTCCGTTGCGACTCCACACGTGACAGCGCCCGCCGCCGGACGCTCCGAGGCCACCCGGGTCATCTCCCTACACCAACAGCTCACCGCGGCGCAGACCGCGCTGCAGCGGATCGCCGTGCTCGTCGCGTGCGGCGCCACCGGAGCTGCGGTCTTCAACGCAGTCGCCAAGGAGCTGGGGCAGCTCGTCGGCGCCGACACGGCAAACATCATCCGCTATGAGACCGACGGTACGGCGACCGCGGTCGCAGCCTGGAGTCGGTCCGGCACAGCAATCCCGGTCGGGACGAACATGCCGCTGGAGGGACGCAATGTTGCGGCGCTCGTGCTGCGCAGCGGCCGTTCCACTCGGATAGACAACTTCGCGGACGCCCACGGCGCGCTCGCCGCGCTCATACGCGAGCACGGCATCCGCTCGACGGTCGGCGCCCCGATCTACGTCGAGGGACGCCTCTGGGGACTGGTGACCGCCTCCATGATGCGGGACGAGTTGTTGGCACCCCACGCCGAGACGCGCCTCGCCGACTACACCCACCTGGTCGCCATCGCCATCGCCAACGCCCAAGCCCGCGCCGACCTGGCGGCCTCCCGGGCGCGCACGGTAATCGCCGCCGACCAAGCCCGGCGCCGCATCGAACGCAACCTGCACGACGGCGTCCAGCAGCAGCTGCTCGCGCTTGCCCTCCAGATACGTGAGACGCAGGCGAGTGTCCCACCTGAGATGTCCGAAGTGCGGGAGCAACTGTCCGCGGTGACGAGCGGGCTCACGGGCACGTTCGACGACCTGCGGGAGATCTCGCGCGGTGTCCATCCAGCGATCCTGTCCGAAGGCGGCCTCCGACCCGCACTGCGCACGCTGGCCCGCCGGAGCTGCGTCGCGGTGGACCTCAGCGTCCACCTCGACGAGCGACTTCCCGAGCCCGTCGAGGTGGCGGCGTACTACGTTGTCGCGGAAACACTCGCGAACGCCATCAAACACGCTGACGCCTCGCTGGTACACGTAGAAGCCGCAATCTGCGCGGGTCGGCTGAACTTGTCCATCGACGACGACGGCGTGGGCGATGTCGACCCTGCCCGCGGTTCCGGCCTCATCGGACTCGTCGACCGGGTCGAAGCACTGGGCGGAACCATCACGATCAGCAGCCCTGCCGGTCAAGGTACCCACATACGAGCCGAGCTACCCATCCAACGTTGGGACCTAAGCCTAGATCGGCTTGATCGGGTCGACACGGGCATAGCGACCGCTACCGACGTCAGCGCCAGCGCCAGGACGCGGGTGGTGGGAGAAACGTCGAGAACGGTCTTGCCAGAGTAAGGACGCTCTGGCACGTAGGGGGCCTTCGCCCCAGATCTTGGACACCGCGGCGGGGCGTCGCGCCTCATCATGTCCTCGGACGCTGGTGCGGCACCGCTGCGGCATCACGGCTGCAGATTGCCCGCTGGGCGGTCCCTGCCCTGACGGAAGGGACCGGGCGGTGCTCGTGCCGCGTGCGGCGAAGGTCAGGCGGAGCGGTGGTGTTCGTTGCGGCGGAGGGCTTCTTCGAGTTGGTCTTCGAGGATGACGATGCGGCAGGCCGCTTCCAGCGCGGTTCCCTGGTCGCACAGTTCCCGGGCCCGAGTGGCGAGGCGTAGCTGGTAGCGGGAGTAGCGTCGGTGCCCGCCGGCGGAGCGCAGCGGGGTGATCAGCTTCAGGTCGCCGATGCGGCGCAGGAAGTCCGGGGAGACGCCGATGATCTCCGCGGCGCGGCCCATGGTGTAGGCGGGGTAGTCCTCGTCGTCCAGTCTGCCGGGTTGGGTCATGTCACCTCCACGTCGAGGGCCCCGGCGCATGTGCGCCGGGGCCCGGGGTTATCGGGTCTGCAACACCATCTACCGACAGGAACGTCGGCTTGTCGTGTCCGCACCAACCGTCGATGACGGCGTCGGGTGCGAGGATCGCGTAAGCGTGACCGGAGACCACCTCTCGTTCGATGGATACTGCGGTGTCCGCCCGACCTCAGATACCGGCCGGTGACGGGCGATCCAACGGTGTACGGCCCTCCCTTTCCTCTGCGTTCCTTACCTACGTGCCTAAGCTGCTCACATACCTGAGCTGAGCCTCACACTTCACGGCTCCGCTCCTTCGCCCTCGGAGGGGGCGGCTCGTCAGCGCCTTATTTACTTCCCTCTTGACCCGAGAAACATTAACCGGGGCAAGCGAGCATGTCTAGTCTCGCCAGCATAGATTTTGTGTCGGCGTGTCGGATCCCGCCATGCTTCGACTGTCCGGCGCTACGGCATGTCGTTCGCGTTGAGGTACTCGGCGTCCAGGTCTGGCCGTCGGTCGACGTCTCGACCCGGTAGAAACCGGTCGAGGCGCTGGCATCGTCGCCGCAGTTGCCCTTCGGGTTGATCTTGACCGAGGACACGTCGACCGCGGCCGGGCTTGATCCGAGTCCCTTTTGATCGACGTTCATTGCATTGATCGTGAGAGATCAGGCAGGATCGTCCTCGCGGTCGACGTGTCGCCGTGGCTGCGCTCGGACGCCGCGTGCAGCCCGGACCGGCTGTTCTGTCACGTGGATGGCCGCGCCAAGAGCGCCGCGCAGTTCATTCCCGGCTTGCCGTACTCGTTCGTCGTGGCTTTGGAACCCGGACGCACCTCGTGGACAGCGATGCTGGACGTGGTGCGTCTCGGGCCCGCCGATGACGCCACGGCGGTCACCGCGACCCAGTTGCGCGACGTTGTCGACCGGCTGATCGCCTGTGGCCAGCACCGCGCCGGCGAGCCGGACATCCTGGTCGTGTGCGATGCCGGCTACGACGTCACCCGCCTGGCCTGGGTGCTGCGAGACCTGCCCGTCGAGGTGGTCGGGCGCATCCGCGCCGACCGGGCTCTGCGGTTGCCCGCGCCGCCGTACGAGTACAACCCGTGCGGCGGTCGCCGCCTGGCTCGATCATCAGGGCAAGCTACCGATCATCGAGGGCACCGTCATCCGGCTTCAGGTCGACTGCCTGCCCGGTGACCGCGACGCGCAGCCCATGTGGCTGTGGTGGTCCGGCACCGGCGCGGATCCTGCCGCTGCGGACCGGGTCTGGCAGGCATACCTACGACGCTTCGATCTGGAGCACACGTTCCGCCTGTTCAACATGATTGCCGCCCACACGCAACTACGGCCGGCCCGACCCCTCGCCATCGATCTATGCCGCCCATGGGAGCGTCCATCGCCACCCGATCGGCTCACCCCGGCCCGGGTCCGGCGAGGGTTTCGGAACCTCCGCCCGAACCGTGCACCTGTCCAGCCCACGCACCAAAACCATCCCGGCCAGGACCCGGACGGCCACCCGGCCAACCCAACCGACAACCCACCCACCGACACGGCATCCACACCGCCACCAGCAACCAGGCCGGAAGAGACAACCCCCTCAAAAGAAAAAGGAGCCGACCAACCCCGACGCCATCGCACAGGTTAAAGATCAAGTCAACTGTCCGCCGCGGCTGCAGCCGCGCCGCCGGTGTCGTCGCCAGGCGGTGGCGGGCATACCGTTTGCCAGGCCGCGGTCCGGGTAGCGAATGAGGTCAAACGTGGTACCAGCGATGTCTGGACCGACGCGACGTTAACGAGCCCGCGCAGGTCGTCATGTCCTGGTCTATGTGTCTGTTGCTGGCCACCCTGTCGTACGTAGCTGGTATCACTGCTTGTCGTGTCGACGGACAGGCGTGCCGACACCGGCTCCTCGAGCACTTCCGGAGGGGATCATGAGCAATAGCTTCGACCCCGATTACACCGACGACCGGAACCCGACCAGATCGCGTGACGCACGGTCCGCGACAAGCGACCGCGACGCCCGCCGCCGTCCCGGTGGCCGTGACGCTCGCCGGCCCGGCGGCCGGGGCGATACCGACGCTCGGGCGTCGGACCTGGACGATCGCCGTGGCGTGGATCGGGAGACCGTCGTCGACCACGAACCCTTCGACGACCGGCCAGCAACCGACACACGGGAAACCCGGCCCACGGGGAGCGACCGGGGCGACATCGACGCTCGGGCGTCGGATCTGGACGATCGCCGTGGCATCGATCGGGAGACCGTCGTCGCTCGGGAGCAGGAGCGGTACGGAGGCGTCAAGATCGGTGCGGCGTTCTTCGGCTGGCTCACCGCCATTGGCATGGCGGTCCTGCTCACCGCGCTGCTCAGCGCCGCCGGTACCGCCATCAGTCTCGCGACCGGCACCAACCTCGGCAACGCCGCCCAAACCACCCAGGGATCCAGGACGATCGGCATCATCGGTGCGCTCGCCCTGCTGATCATCACGTTCGTCGCCTACTACTGCGGCGGGTACGTCGCCGCTCGGATGGCCCGGTTCAACGGCGTCAAACAAGGTATCGCCGTCTGGCTCTGGGCCGTGGTCATCGCCGCCGTCGTAGCCATCCTCGGCCTGGTGGCCGGCGACCAGTACGACGTGCTCGCCAGACTCAACAGCCTGCCCAGAGTGCCTGTCAATGAAGGCACCGTGACGACCGCGGGCATCATCGCGCTGCTCGCCGTCGCCGTCGTCAGCCTCATCGGCGCCGTTCTCGGTGGACTGGCCGGCATGCGGTTCCACCGCAACGTAGACCGAGCCGGCCTGGGCTTCTAGAGTGCCTGCCTGGGTCAGCTCGCAGCTGGGCGTTCTTGTGCTCGATGCTTCTGGCGGTAGTTTGTTGACTTCATGGGGGTAGGTAGAGGTTGATTCCGCGCCCGCGTGCGAGGGCCCCTCTCTGTCAGGCTGAGTTGAGACACCTGGTTTTCGTACATGGTCTGAGCAGGGCGAGTGCAGGAAGTACCACGTTGGCGATGATCGCCGAGTACGACGCGGCGATGAGCGCGAACGCTACGCCCCCAAGGTCTCCCGTCCGGATCAGTTCAGGCACAGGCAGAATGGGTGACCTGCAGGGTCCAGGAAGACTCTGTACGACGTACCGGGCTGGTCCGGATGTCTGGTCGCACCGAGGTCGATCACTGCCGCCTCAGCGGCGTCGAGGTCGTCAACGAGCACATCGAGGTGCATCTGCTTGGGCCGCTCCTGGGTCGGCCACGTCGGCGGTGTGTAACCAGCAACCCGATGGAAGGCGATGCACTGGCCGTCATCAGCGCAAACCGAAGCCCGGTCGGCGGAGACAACGTCGATCTTCCACTCCAGCATCGCGCCGTAGAACCTGGCGAGCGCACCAGGATCGGGACAGTCGATAACGGTGACGGGCAAACGAGCGATGGCCATGACGGCCAATATATCGACGACTGCGGACGGCACACGTCCCCCGCCGAGCGTGGTGCCAATGTCTCTGGTGTGGTTGTCAACGACGGTGGCGGCCAGAGCACGCTCCAGGATCCGGGCAGGGGAACCGCTGGCCAATATTGCCGCGTGGGCAAGAGGTGAGGCACGGTTCGGCCTACGGACCGAACGGACCACACAGACCATCATCGCCGGGCACGCCTTCATACGGAACCTGCGCCGCGGACACTACGAACTCGGCATCGACGCCCCACGCGGACTCCGCGTCGCCGCAGCATTCACCGAACTCGCCGGGGCCATCTGAGCCGGCAGAGAGTCGGGCTCGCCGCGTCACCCGATCGGCAAATGCGACAGCGCCAGCTGACCCAGCCAGCACCCGCCGACCCGACGGGTCTCGGGTAGGTAGGAGGCGTCGCTGCGGAAGTGACCGCAGCCGACGCAGCGCATCCGGTAGGGACCGGCTCGCTACCGCCGTGCCGGTCCTACTTGTCCTCGTGGTTGTCCACGGACGGCTCGTATACCCGGTGTACGCCATCCGCCTCGACCATCCTGCCACCGTCGCTTTGATCGTGTCCCTGTATCACGGCGGCGCCCACCTGGTCGCCCTGCTGCTGGGCATGGCCCTGATCGTCATCGGGCTCGCGATGCGACGCGGGCCCTTCGGCCGGTCGGCCGCAGTCGTCAGCGTCGGTACGGGTGCGGCCCAGATTGCGGGTTCCTGCCCGTGGCTCGTCGGTCCCGTGCCGACGTTCGCCGCGCAGGCGATGTTCGCCGCCTGGCTGATTTACCTCGGCGCATGTCTACGTCGAACCCGCTTGGCCTGACCTGCCGCAGCGAACGCCCGACGGTCAGGCCGCCTGGCGCTGCCGATCCGGCATTGGCAGCAACGCCAGCATCCGAGCCACCGACGGCGCGGCAGCCACCAGATGCAGACTGAGGCCGTCCCGGCGCGGCCCGTGGATCGCGGTGATCCCGGCGCAGGAGAAGAACGTCACTCCAGACAGGTCCAGCTCAGCCGGTACACATCCTCCAGCCGCGACAGGTCCAGCATCGCCTTGAGTCGCGGTGCGGTGGCCAGGTCAATGTCGCCGACCACATGCACGCGCAGGGTGCCGCCGGACAGGGACACGGTCACGCACAGCCCAGCGGCGCAGGAGTCAAGGACGGGTGCCGGCCAGCGCGCCACTCCGAAACGCTCTGCATGCCTGCCGTACCACACGTGGTACGGCAGATACGACCATCGATAGGCCATCACCTTGCAGAACGATCATCGTGCATTCCGTTGCGCAGGAGTAAGTCCGGTATGCTCGGTATTGTAGCTACTTTCTGACCATCCAAGATCGATATGCGCTTCCCTCAGAACGCAACCCGATGACGGCCGTCGGCGACATGAGGCCGACCACCGTATGCGTCCGCCTGCCGAGGCGGGGAGTGGGCCGAGAATGCACGCACGCTTGGCGACCTGGCTGGTGCGTTCGACGCCCCCGCCGCTCGCCGTGGGAATCACGGTTGCTGCGTTGTTCGTCGTGGCCGAGACCCTGCTGCTGTACCCGCTCGCGCGCATCGCGCAGCGCGAGGCCCTCGCAGTCGTCTTCATGGTCGGCGTGCTGGCGGTCTCGACAGTGTGGGGGTTGCGTCTGGCCGTCGTGACGTCGGTAGTCAGCGCCGTAGCCTACAACTACTTCCATGTCCCGCCCGTCGGGCGCCTCACTGCCGCCGACAGCCAGGACTGGGTGGAACTCGCGGTCTTCCTCGTCGTCGCACTGGTGGCCAGCTCGATGGCACAGTTGGCCCGCTCGCGGGCGGCGGAGTCTGTCGAGCGCCGCCGGGAGGCCGACCTCGTTGCCGACCTGGCCCATCTGATGCTGGGCACCGACGACCTTCCTTCGCTGCTGCCGGAGGCTTCCCGCCGCCTCACCACGGCGCTGGAGGTGCCGTATGCGGCGATCGTGCTCGAAGCGGTCGGCGGCGACGAGCATCGGGTGGCGTTCCCGTTGAACTATCGCGGCCCGCTGGGCACGCTCCTGGTCTCCGCCGACCTACCAGGGCCGGTGCTGCGTCGCCTGCGGGACCGGGTGGTGCCCGCGTTGGAGGCACTGCTGCGCGCAGCACGCGATGGCGAGATGATGGACAAGTCGTTGCGGGCAAGCCGCGACAAGTTGCGCGTACTGGCGGAAGAGCAGGCCGTCCTGCGGCGTGTGGCGACGCTCGTCGCCCGCGGTGTTCCCCCAGCCGACGTCTTTGCCGCGGTCGCCACGGAGACGGCCCGACTGCTGGACTCCGACGCCAGCAGGCTGCTGCGCTTTGAGTCCCCCGGCACGGTCACCGTCATCGCGGAGTTCAGCAGGCCCGGCATCGAAGCGTTGCTGGGCAGGCGTCTGGTCATCAGCGGTGGAGCCACAGAGATGGTGTTTCGTACCTCCCGCCCAGCCCGGGTGGACTCCTACGAAGATCGCACAGGCGCGCTCGCCGACCTGGCCCGCAAGGAGGGCCTTCGCTCAGCGGTGGCCGCGCCGATCCTCGTCGAAGGCCGCCTGTGGGGCACGTTGATTGTCCTGTGGTCGCGGCTCGAGCCACCGCCGGTCGGTGTCGAGGAACGGCTGGCGCAGTTCACCGAGCTCGTGGCAACCGCCGTCGCGAACGCCGAAAGCCGCGCCGAGCTCAACGCGTCACGCGCCCGCATCGTCGTCGCCGCCGACGACGCCCGCCGCCGCATCGAGCGCGATCTGCACGACGGCATCCAGCAACGTCTCGTTTCGCTCGGGCTCGAACTGCGAGTGGCCGAGGCCTTGGTGCCGTGCGGACTCGACGAGCTCAAGGCGCGGCTGTCTCAGACCGCCAACGGCCTGACGGACGCGTTCAAGGATCTGCAGGAGATCTCCCGGGGCATCCACCCGGCGATCCTCTCCCAGGGTGGTCTCGGGCCCGCACTCAAGACGCTCGCCCGCCGCTGCCCGGTCCCGGTCAACATCAACCCAGGCACCCGCCGGCGGCTGCCCGAGTCCGTGGAAGTGGCCGCGTACTACGTCGTGTCCGAAGCGCTCACCAACACCACGAAACATGCGCATGCGACCGAGATCGATGTCGACGTCGACGTCGACAGCGACGGCGAGGTCCTCGCGTTCTCGATCCGGGACAACGGCATCGGCGGCGCTGACCCCCGCCTCGGCTCCGGGCTCGTCGGCCTCACCGACCGGGTCGAGGCACTCGGCGGACGGATGCGGATCACCAGTCCGGTAGGAGGCGGGACGTCACTGCGCATTGAGCTCCCGATCGCAAACGACTGCATCGGCCTCCCTGCCACTGCACAAGTCGGGAATCCACCGGGTCGCGGAGACGCTCGGTAGCCGGCCTTCCTCGCCACCGCGCCGCGCTACTCACCGACAGGGGCGCCCCTGCCGAACCTCACCCGCCCTGGTCAGAACTGACACGTGGGAAACTCGACACCTCGTATTTGCCGCCCGGCCCATCGACGAGACCGACTTCTTCACGTTCCAGTACCACCCGTCTCCGGCACTGAAACTTGCCGAACGGCAGTATCGATGACCGCCGAGGTTCATCGAACGGTTTCGGATGGGCGTGGTGCGGGCGTTCGCGGCGGATGATGCGGCGGCGCCCCCGGTGCCCCGCGTCGTCTGACCCAGGCCGGTCAGGTCGCGGGTCGGTGCGCCGTCGCGGAGTTCGCCCCGGCCGACCCGCCGTCACGTCACCGGGGCTGTCGCTCGTTGTGACGACCAGCGTCCCGGCGTCGCGCGCCACCAGCGCCAGATGTGCGCACTGATTGTGGTGCATTTGGCAGGGTCCATCTCGGGGGTGGAGATCTCCCGGCGCGATCTCCACACTCGTCGGCTCGGATGTATCTGCGCGACCAGCCGCGCGATGCGCTCACGAGCCGCCGCAAGATCCCCATACGCCGTACTCGCTCGCACGGCGACGGTA
The DNA here is from genome assembly GCF_035963215.1 of Dactylosporangium sp. NBC_01737. NCBI lineage: Bacteria > Bacillati > Actinomycetota > Actinomycetes > Micromonosporales > Micromonosporaceae > Dactylosporangium > Dactylosporangium sp. NBC_01737. The sequence continues at coordinate 8,045,668 of NZ_CP109153.1, read as the reverse complement.
GTAACCAATCTGATCGGCCAGAACCTCGTCCATCGCATACACATCATCGCGGGGCCGAGGATCGCCCCGTCCGGGCCCGGTGGCGGGTGGACCGGCGCAGGTGGTGGCGCCGCCGCCGTACCATGCGCACCTTCCGGAGCGGGCTCGCGGGCGCCGCCGGGGTCGTTGCGGGACGGTTCACCGGCAGGGCCGCGTCACGCGCTGCGGAAGGTGTCACCGTGGCCTTGCTGCGCTGCGCGGGAATCGTCACCGCGGCCTCGACACCCGCAACGGGACCGGCCACCGGCGCCGGTCGGCGCGACGCCATGCGGCGGCCCCGGGTGGCCAGCACGATCACGATCGCCTCCAAGGGCCCACGGCCCACGGTGTACCGGATGGCGAGCGCGATAAGGACGACGGCGATGAGTTGCACGAGGCAGCCGGTCGTCGCGCTGTACGTGTCGTCGTCGGAGTTGATGAACAGGACGTGCGCGGCGTAGAAGGTGAGGGTCATGCTGCCGGCGGCGGCCAGCGGTACGAGGATCGCCCCGGCCAGCCACCGACCGACCCGGTGCCGGAGCCGGCCGATGAGCAATAGCAGGCCCAGGACGGCGACCGCCGTGCTGGTGGTGCCGAGCAGGTCGAGCGGTGTGCTGGTGTGCGGGGCGTCGATCGCGAGCCACCACCAGGTCGACGAGGGTGTGTTGCCGTTGCCGCCGAGCTTGAGCAGTCCGTTGGTGCGCTCGACGCTGACCCCGCTGGCCGGCTGCGCGGCCCAGATCCGGTCCAGGCCGTGGTAGCGGTGCAGTAGCAGCCACGACGCGGCGCCGGATGCGACGGCGAGCACCGTGCCGCCGGTGAGCAGCGTGACTGCGACCCGCGCCCGGGCGAGGTTCAGCCGCCCGATCACCACGCCGACGCTCATGTACGCAAGCCACGCCGGCGACGGGTAGAAGCCAGTGAGGGTCAGTTCGGTGACCAGGCCGACCGGATCGTCGAACAGCCAGGCGAAGGTCGGATTGACAAGCTCGGGCTGAGGCAGGTGAGGCAGCAGCAGGTGGGCGCCCGCGGGACCGGCCGTCAGCAGGGTCACGCCGATCGCAGCCACCGCCCAGGTCGGCAGAAACACGAGCGGGATCGCCAGGAGAAACACCACGGCGAGGTAGGCGAGGATGACCGCGTTGAGCATGCTGTCCGCGGCGCCGAGCAGTAGGCCAATCGCGCCGATGGTCAGCGCCCGGACCGCGAGCAGGACCACGGTCGAGCGGGCGTCGGCGGGCCGGACCCGGCGGCGGCCGGTCGCCAGCGCGACGCCGACCCCGGCCAGCACTGCGAACGCCGCCGCGGCTCGGCCGCTGAAGACGGTGTCTGACCAGGTCGGGTTGCCGGCCGCGTCGGACTCGTACAGGGAGTGCAGGGTGATCATGCCGAGCAGTGACACGCCGCGGGCGGCGTCGACGCCTAGCAGCCGGGCCCGCTGCTTCGTCGCGGGCGCTTGTGAAGACGAGACTGAGGATGCCGGCACGGCCGACGCCGACACGACCGGCGAAGAAGGTCCGGCATCGAGCGTTCGCGACGTCATGGCCGCTTCACCGCATCCATCAGGTCGATGCCGAGCCGGTCGCCGGTCAGCCCGGGGGCGATGAACCGGTCCCCAGTGGTCTTCGGGTGTCGATCAGTGTCGGCCCGACCGTGCCCGAACCCGGCGGCGATGGCAGCGCCGGGGCCGTTGGGATACATGGCCACTACGGTCGCGGGCCGCGCCTCCATGTGCATATTGGAGTTGATCTCGTACGCGATCCGGAAGCGTGCCGATTCGCAGTCCAGTAGTTCGATGTTCACGGGGTGTTGCACTCCTTGCAGAACAGCGTGCGAAGCGATGTACGGAACGTTGCGTCGTAGCAGGATCGCCATCCGCGTCTCAGCGGCGTTTCCCAGGTCGCGCGGGAAGGCGGTTCCAGACGCGTCCGACCGGGCTATCCGAATCAGGGCTGCTCGGCCCGGCGTGGCAGCGCCTGCACTGCGCGGCACGGACGCCTATATCCGGTGGTCAACAATCGACACATTCCCGGTCATGTGGTGGTTTCCGGTCTCATCACGAAATCGACATCTGGCTGACACCGCTATTCCAGAATGACACTTCCGGATCCGGTTGCGGGACATTCGCCAGGTAGTTCTCACCACGAGACCACCCCACCTGGCCCGGCGCCCACCCACAACGGTCGTTGTGCGATTCCGGCCCTTCCGGCGCTCACACGGGAGTTCATGCGCACCGCTGCGGTCCGCCGCATGCGGTCGGACGCGCCCGCACCGTCGCGCCCTGCGCCCGCAGGCTCCTGATCTCAGATGTCCGCTGAAACGGGGCAGGCCCACCCGCTTTGGTGAGCCGCCGGTGTGGTCGGCCACCGTCGGGCAACGTGCGGCACGAAGGCCCCCCATGATGGTCCTGTTGCCGCGGAGCCTGCGGTGAGGTGAACGAACGGTACTGGTCGCGGCGTCTGCCCGAACGGCAGCGTGCTGGACAACGGCGAAACGGATCGAGGCTGGCATGGCTGACGGTGCACGAAAACGACGCGGTGAGCGGCCGGTCGCACCGTCGGAGCAGGCGTGGCTGGTCGAGGTGGCCGAAGGTGCCAGCCGCGACGCCGGAGGTGTGCCGGTGCAGCTGCTCGGTGAATACCTGACCCTGCTGGCCGACGCCGCCATCCACGGGCGCCGACCGAGACGCGGAGAGCTGGACGCGGTCGGGCTGCTCGGCCGGCGCGCCGCCGAGCAGGGCATCTCGGCCGGTCGCGTGGTGCAGCTGTACCTGTCCGCGGCACGGCGGCTGTGGCAGGACCTGCCGCCGGTGGTGCTCTCCCGCGACCGCGAGGCGGTTCGTTCCGCGGCGACGGCGGTGCTGCATGTGGTCGACGAAGCGGTCGCGACCCTCGCCGAAGCCTACGCAGTCGCCCGCCGCGATCTGGTACGCCGCGAGGAGACCCTGCGTCGCGAGCTGGTCGACGACCTGCTGCGTGGCGACTCCGACCTCGGCGGTCTGGTGGAACGCGCCGAACCGTTCGGACTCGACCTGGCCCGAGTGCATCAGGTCGCCCTGGCGGCGCCGAGCCAGCGCCTGCCGGACGCCGACACCGCGATCACCGCCCTCGAGGCGGTCATGTTCGACCGCCTCGGCGACCGTGACGTGCTCGTCGCCACCAAGGAAGGTCTGCTGGTCGTGCTGGTGCCGGCGGAGACCGCACCAGCCGATCGGCTCAAGCCGCCACCGGACGTCGCCGGTCAGCTCGGCTGGCTCATCCACCGAGAGCTGACCCGGCTGCCACGCGGCCGCCCGTGGCGGGTCTCCGTCGGCCGCCCGCATCCCGGCCTGTACGGCATCGCCCGCTCCTACGAGGAGGCGCGTGAGGCGCTGAGCATGGCTGGACGGCTCCAGGTGGACACGCCCGTCGTGCACGCCCACGATCTGCTCATCTACCGCGTGCTGCTCCGCGACCAGCCCGCCATGGTGGACCTCGTCCATGCCGTGCTCGACCCGCTGACGCGGGCCCGCGGCGGCGCCGAACCGCTGCTGACAACCCTGGAGACGTACTTCGACACCGGCGGCGTCGCGACCGAATCGGCGAGACGCCTGCACCTGGCAATCCGCACCGTCACCTACCGGCTGGAACGCATCAAGGCCCTGACCGGCTACGACCCGACGGACCCGACCCACCGGTTCACGCTCAACGCCGCAGTCCTGGGCGCCAAGGCGCTCAACTGGCCGCAGCAGCAGCTGCCGGGTCAAACATAGGCGAACGCCGACGCAACACCCTCCTCGCGTCGCATGTGCGGTGAAGCCGGGCGTTGACAATGCATTCAGCGGATCCGGCGGCCACTCCAGCATCTCCTGTGCGAGCCGGACCCGACATACCGGCCGCAGGCAACGTTCCACTGGTGATGTTGCCGATCCGAGGCAACACACCGGCGCATGCGCTCCTTCTGCTCGGCCCGCCGACCTCGGCCGATCCGCGCGCCAGTACGGCAGGAACGGCGACGACCGTCACCGCCGCACATCCTTCATTGCGCAGGCTCGGCAAGGAAGCGCGTCAAGTTCTACCGGTCGTCACCGTGGTCCGCTGCGACGGATCCGACGACCATGAAGACACGAGCGGCAATGACGGCGGTGGTTCCTTGACCGCTGTGTGCCTGTCCGATGCACAACCCCGCAACGCCATGAAGGTGAGCACGACGCCCGGACCCGGCATCGAACCGGGTGGCCGCTCGGGAGCTGCATGTCGTGGCACCACCGGCACTGCTCGCCGCCCGCCGGTGACGTCGCCGAAACGCTGTCAACGAGGAGGACCCCATGCATTCGCCGCAACCGCCCACCCGATCGTGGCGCATCCTGCTCCCGACGATCGTGGCGATGCTGCTCGTCGCCACCCTCGCCCCCGCCGGCGCACAACCCGTCGCACTCGCCGGAGTCCTGGCCGTGCTCGGCATGTCGTATCTCCTGCGTCATCACGCCCGGACATGGGGCATCTACCAGCGGGCCGCTGCCGCCACCGGGCGCCCAGCCAAGATCACCATGCAACCGTCAACGGCCACCGCCGTCGCAGACCGGGAGCGTGCGCAATGACATCTCCAGTGATCGTCGGCTTCGACGGCTCGGCCCCGTCCAGAGCCGCCGTCGACTTCGGCGCGGCCGAGGCCGAACGACGCAACCGTCCCCTGCACCTGTGTCATGCCTTCACCTGGCCGCTGCTGTACCCGATGGCCGATCCGGCCGACGCCCCGCCGGATCACGGACCCCGGGTGCGGAGCCTCGAATTGTTGAACGAGACCGCGGACGAGGTTCGCCGTGCCCGGCCCGGCCTGTCCGTCGCAGCTCGCCTCCTCGACGGCTCCCCCGGCGGTGTGCTCGTCAGCGCTTCCGCCGACGCCGGCCTGCTGGTGGTCGGGCATCGGGGGCTCGGCGGTTTCACCGGGCTGCTCGCCGGGTCTGTCGGTGTCCAGGTCGCCGGGCATGCGCGCTGCCCGGTTGTGGTCGTCCGCGGCGCCCCGGTCGCAGACGGTGCCCCGATCGTCGTCGGCGTCGACGGCTCCGCGGGTGCCCACCTCGCCGCTGTCGCGGCGTTCGAGCAGGCGCAACAGCAGGGCGTGGAACTGTTCCACCTGCAGGTGTGTGCGTCCGAGACCCGACGGCACGCTCCACTGATACACGAGCCGGTGGGCCGGTCGGCCGCCGCCGTGGACGATCCGGCCGAGGATCTCGACAGCCTGCCCGCTCACTACCCGGGCGTCACGTATCAACGTGGTGTGGTGCATGGCGAACATCCAGCGGCAGCGTTGATCGCGGCCGCCGACCGAGTCCACGCCGGCATGATCGTCGTCGGCTCGCGCGGGCTCGGAGGCTTCCGAGGACTGGTGATGGGTTCAACGTCAAGGAGCCTGATCGAACACGCACCGTGCCCGGTGATGATCGTGCCACCGGCGGCCACCGCGGCGGGCTGACCGCACAGTGATCACGCACACGCGGGGTGGGATCACCGCAACGGCGCCGGACTCACCCCGTCCTGCTGCCGGCCATGCGCCACCGACCTGTGACCGGACTCGATGACAGCACTTGGCGTCGTGTGGCCCGCGCGTTGTCGTCGCGCTCCGGTCGCGTGACCCCAGCCGTGATCCGGCAGCCGCGGACCTGCCGTGCGGCGCGCCGCACGGCAGGTCCGGCTTCCCGTCAGCTGCCGTGCCGCTGCTGGCACGGCACACAGCATCGGGCGTGCGGCAGCACCTGCAGCCGCTCGCGTGGGATCGGCATGCCGCACCTGTCGCAGTTGCCGTAGCGGCCCTGCGCGATCCGCTCCAACGCACCGGTGATCTGCTCGAGACTCTGCCGGACGTTGACCGTCATCGCAGCTCGGGTGTGCTCCTGGCCGGGATCCCCGGTGTCGGCAGTGAGCTGCGTGAGCCTGGCGGTCTGCAGTTCGAAGTGCTCCAGCAACGTCTGACGCAACGCTTCGATCCAGGCTCGGTCGGTGGCTGCCTGCATGTTCGTGCTCATCACGGTCGTCCTTTCTACTCCAACAAAAAAGGGCCGAAGCTGCGAGGCTTCGCCCTGGTGGTCGTTTTCCGCAACGGATGCACGAACACCGGGAGGGCCCCGGCTGGTCCGAGGCGGGCTGGGCAGTTCGACACCGGCAGCAACGGTGCACAGCTGTGCACCGGCATCACGCATCCCGCACGCCGCCACGCCCCGCGGTGCGCAGCAGTCCGTCCACGTCGTCCTCAGCGCGCTGAGGACGACGTGGACGGACTGCTGCCGGTCGACCGGGTACATGACGCCACCATAGGTCGACATTCGCGCGGAGACCACCGCGGTTTCTCGTGGCTGGGCGAGGAACGCAGCGAGCGCTCGTTCGAGGGCGCATGCGCTGGCGTTGGACGCGTTGTCGGCAGCCGACCGCGTACGCCATGCGGGTGCCGGACCACATCGCGTGCAGACGGGCTATGGTGGCGGGTATGAGCACCGCTGCCTCGTTCCCGCCGTTCAGCACTGTGCTGACAGCGCAGGCGTGCGTTCCAGCTCAGCGTGAGACATCGCGACGGTCGACCCTGCTGGCGTTGCGGCCGGACCAGCGTCGTCCGCCGCCGAGATCACATACCTGAGCAAGGTATCGGTACGGGCGGAGCGCACATCGTGCTCCGCCCTTCGTCGTTGTACCCGTCTTCATCGTGGAGGAATCAAGATGTACCGGTCCTGCAGACAGGATGAGCTCGGCGTGCTGCGTCTGGTCCTGGAGGAGCAGTACGAGCGGCACACGATCCAACTGGAAATGCTCGCCCGTCAGGAGCGGCTCCTCGTCCACAGCGCCGCCGACGCCCGGACGGCGGCGACGCTCACCGCGGCATCGCGGCGAGCGTTGGGTGAGATCGCCCGGGCACTGCACTATCTGGAACACGGCGTGTACGGCACGTGCCGTACCTGTGGCTGCGACATCCCGATCGAGCATCTGGCCCAGCGTCCGGTCCTTGATCGGTGTCCCGCCTGCTCGTCGGCGGCTGCTGAGGGCGCAGCCCTGCCAGGGTGACGAGACCGACGGAGTCGAGCGGTTCCACGGCCCGGCCGCGCGCCTTGACCCGCGACCGTCCGCCGGGCCGCGCCATGACCTGGAGTTGTCCGACCGCGGTCAACGACGGCAGGAGGCCGGGCTGTTGGAACACCGTGCCGATGTACTGCGGCGCACAGTGATGCGTTCGGCGCGCGGCGTGCTGGTGGACGCCGGCACGCACGCGGACGATTGCCGAACACCGGCAATCACGCGCAGCGGAAGTCACCGGCCACCGACCTGGTCGCGGACGCCGGTACACGAGATGGTCGAAGCAAGCACAACGGCCCGGCTCGAGTTTTCCCGGGACGCCTGGACTGGGCAGGCCGTTGCTTCGACACCCGACGCGGCGGCAGGCGGTCGACGACCGCACCAGCCGGAGCCCGGCCTGGCCGGTCACCGGCACACGCCCGGCGACGACCGGTCGGCATCCAGACCCCTGCCGGGCGCATTTCCCAAGGAGTGATCATGTCGCGGCAACCACCTGCTTCCGCCTCGCCCATGCACTCGCCACGCCACGTCGCCGTCATCGGTGCCGGGATGGTGGGGCTGTCCACGGCATGGTTCCTGCAGGAAGCCGGCGTGCACGTCACCGTCTACGAACGCAGTCACGTCGGGTCGGGTGCGTCGTGGGGCAACGCGGGATGGCTGACACCGACGTTGACGGCGCCGCTGCCGGAACCCGCAGTGCTCCGCTACGGCCTGCGGGCGGTCCTCAGTCCCCGATCGCCGGTGTACCTGCCGCTGCGCGCGGACCGCAATCTGTGGCGCTTCCTCGCCTCCTTCGTATCGCACAGCACGGCGCGGCAGTGGCGCCGAGGCATGGCCGCCTACATACCGCTGAACGAGCGCGCCCTGGAGGCGTTCGACGTCCTGGCCGCCGGCGGTGTCACCGCCCGGACACGCACTGCGGCCACCTTCCTGGCGTGTTTTGCTCGTGAACGTGACGCCCGTGGCCTGCTGACAGAGCTCGAACACATCCGTGACGCCGGGCAGGACGTGAGCTTCCGGACGATTCTCGGCTGGTGGGCACGGACCGTCGAGCCTGTCCTGACCCCTCAGGTCGGCGCCGCGATCCAGATCTACGGGCAGCGATACCTCAACCCACCGGAGTTCATCGACAGTCTGGCCCTCGCAGTGCGGGCCCGCGGCGCAGAGGTCGTGGAGCAGGTCAGGGTGACCGGTCTGCACCACAGGGCCGGCACGGTCTTCGTCGCCTGCGAAGACGGTGAACAACACCAGCATGACGCCGTTGTCGTCGCCACCGGCGCGTCCTTGCCGGACCTGGCCGGCCCCTTCGGTGTCCGGCAGCCGGTGCAGGCCGGTCGCGGCTACAGCTTCAGCGTGCCGGTCGAGCACATGCCGGGCGGCCCGCTGTACTTCCCGAAACAACGTGTGGCGTGCACACCGCTGAACGACCGACTGCGGGTCGCCGGCATGATGGAGTTCCGTCATCACAGCGACCCGCTGGACCCGCGACGTGTCGCGGCCATCGTCGAGGCTGTCCGACCGCTGCTGACCGGTGTGAACCTGGACGATCGGCGTGAGGAATGGGTCGGTTCGCGGCCGTGTACGCCCGACGGGCTGCCGTTGATCGGCGCCACCGGATGCCCCCAGGTCTTCGTCGCCGGTGGCCACGGCATGTGGGGTATCGCGCTCGGCCCCGTCACCGGACAGCTGCTCGCTCAAGCGATGGTGAAAGGCGACACCCCGACGGAGCTGCTGCCGTTCGACCCGCTGCGCTGAGGTCTCATCCGACGGATGGGGAGCCGGGCCCGCCACGCGCTGTGCGCTGTGGCGGGCCCGGCGGCGAATCAGCCAGGTTGCCGATCATGCCTGGGCCACCGCGCTCATCGCCTGCCGGCCATCGCGTTCATGGAGGTCGCCACCGGCGGCGTGGCCGACGATCCTGGCCGGTCGGCGGCCGATCAGCCCGCCCTGCCGGGAGCAGTGACTGCCGGTCTCCGGCGGATCGGCCGGCGCGACCGTGTCGTCGACGTCGAAGGTCAGCCGGTCAACGACCTCGGTAACTCCCTCGACCGCCTCGGTCAGCCCGACGGCAGCGACGGCCGTCGTCTTCCGCGGAACGCGGCCGACGAGTGTCACCACTGCGTCGTCGACGGTGACCCGGACCGACCCCGGCCCCGCCAGGAGAGTACGGCGCAGCACGCGCTGCATCACCTCGTCGCGGATGACGGTGTCCAGGCGGGCGTGCACCTTCAACAGGTCCCTACGGGTCACGATGCCCCGAAGGCGGCCTGTCCGGTCGACGACCAGGAGCCGGCCGACGTTCCGGCGGTACATCGCCCTGCCGGCGGCCGGCACGGAGGCGCTGGGACCGATGGTCACCGGTGGCGCGCTCATCACCTGCGCGGCGGTGCGCTCGGACCACCGCGGCAGCGCTGACGTCCGCCGACGCCACCGACGTCCACGAACACCATCGACCGGCTCGTCCAGGTCGGCCTCGTCCTGCAGGTCGGTCCAGGACACCACACCGACGACGACCGCGAACCTGTCGACGATCGGCACGGCGCTGACGCTGTGACCGGTCAGCAAGGCTGCGATGTCGGCAACCGGCGTGTCGTCCCGCGCGGTCACCACCTGGGTGGTCATCACGTCGCGCACTCGTGACTGCGGCATGGGTGCTCCTCTCCTGACGTCGGCCGACCCGAATCAACGAGCCGGCGAACCGTGGCCGATGGCGTCGATCGCTCCACCTCGAGCGGCCGCACCTGTCACCGCACATCCAGCACGAGCCGGAGGTGCAGCTGCAGATGCCCTGTGGCGGCACCGACGCATCCGATGCCCGGCACGGAGGCACGAAGTGCGGCTGCTCGGGTTCGCTTCCAGGGTGCCCACGCCTGCTGCCGCCCGACAGGGCCGTCGGGTACAGACATCCGTAGGCGTTCGTTGCCGAGTGTCGGCAACGGACTGGGAACGAGGTGAGGTGTACCGCTCGATGGTGTTGTGCCGCCCCTCGGCTCGCCGGTCAAGGTTCACCGGCCGGTGCCGTGCACGCCCGCCGACTCGACATGCGATCCGCGCCACTGCGGCGCGACGGGGCATCACCGTGCTCGCTGCCGACAGTCGGCACATTTCGCGGCACGATCTTTGCCCAAGCCTGGCCTGATGCCGCGTGCGGACGCGGCAGCAGGATGGAAGACAACCACAGCGTCGACGACGGCCTGGCCCGCACCACGCATCCCGATGTACCGGAGGTCCTCGATGCGCCATACGCCAACCACCACTCGGCCTTCCGGCGACACCCTCACCCGGGTCGTCACTGCAGCCGCCCAGGCTCCCTCAGTGCTGAACACGCAGCCGTGGCTGTGGCAGGTCGGTTCTGACCGGTTGAACCTGTTCGCCGAGCGATCCCGTCAACTCTCGGCAACCGACCCACAGGGCCGGTGCCTGACGCTCAGCTGTGGCGCCTCCCTGCACCACGCCCGAACCGCGCTGTCCGCCGCCGGCCGGTCAAGCATCGCCGTACGACTCCCTGATCCCGATCAACCCGATCTCCTCGCCACGCTCATCGTGACCGGGCGGACCCCGATCACCACTGCCGCAGTAGACCTCGCCCGCGCCATCTCCCGCCGGCACACCGACCGGCGACCGGTCAGCGAGGCCCCGGTGCCCACCGCCGACCTGGACACGATCGTCGCGGCAGCTCGCGCCGAAGCCGGCCTCCACATGTTCACCCCCAGCCAGGTTCTGGACCTGGCCACGGCCGCCTGCCGCGCCGCAGCCGTGCAGGCCGATGAGCCATCGGCACGTGCCGAGCTGCAGTACTGGACCGGCCCAGCCGCACCGCACGGTGCCGGCATTCCCGCCGAGGCGCTGCCCGAGCACCTGCCCACACCACCGTTCCCGGCCGGGACTTCGGTCGCGTAGGGACGCTACCCATCGGCCCAGGACACGACCGTGCAGCCACCTACGCGTTGCTGTTCGGCGACGCGGACGACCCACGAAGCTGGCTGCGCAGCGGCGAAGCGCTGTCCGCGCTCTGGTTGGCCGCCACGGTCCGCGGCGTGTCCGTGGTCCCGCTGAGCGACGTCATCGAAGTCACCCGCACACGGCAGGCCATTCGACGGTTCCTCGGCAGCGTCGGCCATCCCCATCTGGTGCTGCGACTGGGGATCCCCGATCCGGAAGGGAGCAGTTACCCGTGGACGCCGCGGTTCACCATCGATGAGATCATCGCGTAGCGGCCGCCTGCTGGCCGAGATCGACGCCCGCTACCCGGGACAGGTCGACACCCAATGGCTGCAGGACGGCCCCGACGTGTGGCAGATCGGACTGCACCGCAAACCCGTCACCTGTAGCCGCGGGGATCAGGTGCCGCGCAGGTGTGCGGGTCCGACCCGACCAGGGGCGTGCCCGGCACCCCGATGCGTGATCCGGGGCGCGCCAGGCCGGCCCCGACGATCACGGACGTCCGTCGCTGGTTCATGGGTTCATCTCCCGTGTCGAACGTTGTGGGGTTCGACCAGCGCGGCATCCGTGCGACGGCGTCGCCCGCGCCGGTGCGGGAACGGGACGGCACGGGCCGGTCTGCGCCGCAGCCGCGTCCCGTGGCGATGCGTGTTCGGCGGCGGTGAGGAGCACGACCGTGTCCTCCACAGCGGTCACCGTCGACCGGCCGTCGGGCACGATCAGCAGTTGTCCGGCCGTGCCGTCCGTGACATCGTCGCCGGCCGTCACCCGCACGCGGCCGCGCAGCACCTGCACGGTCGCCGCGCCGCGGTTGTCGTGTTCGTCCAGCCGCAGACCGCGACCCAACGCGATCATGGCCTGGCAGGGCGAATGCGGATGTCCACGGTTGACGGTGCGCATGCCGCGGCGGCCCGACCCGCGCAGGGCGTGACGGAGCAGACCGTCGGCGTGCGCTGTCAATGACCACTTCTCCATCTCCGACTCACCTTCTCCCGGGACGCGAATCCGTGTACCTGCTCAGCCGGCCTGTCGGCACCGGGGCCGGGACGCGGAACCGGGCGTGCGGCAGGATCTCCGGCCGTTGCCGCGGGATCAGCATCCACAGCGTCACCATCGGCCTCCTTCCTCGGTGGGAACAACCTGTCGAAGCCCAGCCTGCACCGTCACGGCAGGGGCGACAGGGGCCACCACCGGCGAACAATCATCGGGTGTGGTTGCCGACCGTCAGCAAATACAGCATCGGCCGCACCATCCACCGCACGGCGGCGCCAACTGATGCGGTCCGTCACCCGTCGGCGCGGCGGCTGGAGACGACAGCGTCGACCGGTGGCGGCCGGACTTCCCGTCCAGCACGGATGCCCCGTCAGCGTCGCCCGTCACTCCGGCGCGTCGGTGTGATACGGCACGGACCGGGTACAGCTGCGGCGGCGTGGCCGTGCATGGACACAGGGCAGCGTGCCGGCACGCCGGACGCGAGCCCGCCTCACCCGACGAGGAGCACAGCCATGACGCGGCAGGTCCTGCTGCACCGCATCTATGACGATCCGTCGTCCGACGACGGCTTCCGGGTGCTGGTCGACCGGGTGTGGCCACGGGGCGTGAGCAAGGACGCCGCCCACCTGGACGAGTGGCTCAAGGACGTCGCCCCGTCCACGCCGCTGCGGCGCTGGTACGGCCACCGGCCCGAGCGGTTCACCGAGTTCCGTCGCCGCTACCTCGCCGAACTCGCCGGCCCGCGACCGGCGGCCGCAATGAACCGGCTTCGGGAACTGAGCCGGACGAGACGGGTCACGCTGCTCACCGCCACCCGGGACATCGACCACAGCCAGGCGGCCGTCCTCGCCGAGCAGCTGCGCGACACCACGTGATCCCGCATCCCACGAGAGCATCGCTTCCCGGAGGAAACCCACGTCATGCGAGACTCGAATCCCGTCCGTGTACTGGTCGGATATGACGGCTCGCCGGCGGCGAGCACCGCCATCGACGCCGGCTCCCATCTGCTGCCTGCCGCACATGCCGTCGTCGTCCACCTGTGGAGCCCACCGTTCGCGGACACCGGCCTGCGGCAACGGTTGTGGACAGGTTCACGGGACATCGAGCCGTTCGTCGAGGCAGTTGAGCGCGAGGGGCGCCGTGAGGCGGAACGCATCGCGGCAGTCGGGGTCAAGCTGGCTCAAGCCGCCGGCTGGACCGCGGAACACCTCACGCGGCGCACGTACGGCGGCGAAGGCGTCCAGCTCGCGCAGATCACCGCCGAGACGCGCGCGGACGTCATCCTGGTCGGGTCCCACGGCATGCGCGGCAGCCGGGCACCGCTCGGCGGCGTCTCGGACATGGTGGTGCACTTCGGTTCCCGCCCCATCATTGTCGTGCCGCACCCATTGATGCTGGACGAGTACACGGCACTCGCCGAGGGTGCCGCGGTGGTGGGCTGGGACGGCTCACCAAGCGCGGCTCTGGCGTGGCGCAGTGCGCGTGAGCTGTTCGGCGGCCGGCGAATTGCTGCGGCAACGGTCGATGGTGACGGCGTGGCGCAGGTCGTGCCGGACCCGCCGGGTCCGGTCGACGAGCTGTCCGCCGCCCGCCGCATCCGCCCGCGTACCGTGGCCAGGGCGCTCTCGGCGTACGCTCGGACCAACGGCGCCGCGATACTCGTCGTCGGGTCCCATGGCCGCTCCGCGGCGCATGAGGTCCTTCTCGGCAGCGTCGCCAAGGCGACCCTGCACCGCGCCGACCGCCCGGTCATGGTGGTTCCGCCACCGGAGCCCACCGAGGACCGGCCGGGCAGATCCACGCAATGAGGCACGCCGGGCCCGCAAGATCTCATGCCTCGCGGGCATGGCTCGTCTGGCCGGTGGGTCGGGGCTGCCGGCCGCCGTCGCGGCCGGGTCTCTGCCAGGCGCAGTATCCGCTTCCAGGCCGAGGTCGTGGGCCGCCGGATCGCTGCACTGTCGAGGACCGCTCGGCGTGCGGTCGCCGTCCGCGTACCGCGCCACCGGGTGAATGGTGGCCACTGCCATGATTGCACCGGCTGCGATGACAGCGGGCGCGGCTCCGTCGTCGACGACGTACGCCACGATGCCCGCCGCCACCAACACGCAGACGAACACGAAGGCCGGCGTCAGCGTGATGAGCAAGGTCTTCCGGATCGGATGCCGGGTGCGCGGACCCATCTGGTTTCCTCCTTCGCTTTGCGCTGTGGCACTTGCGCTGTGGCGAGGCGCACTGGCCGTAGCCGCGTCGGCGCAGCGTGGCCGCCGGTTCGCCGTTTTCGTACGGGTCCGCTGCGCCGCGGTGCGGAGCTGAATCTGTTCCGCCCGCTTCGTTTTCAGCATCGCTCGACCGCGCCCAGCTGCAAAGGTGCACCTCACGCAGACAGCGGCCGCTGCCATTGCCGACGGCTGGCAGGGAAGCTGCTCAGCCTGCACACTCCTGCCTTCGACCTTCAGATCCGATCGCGCATCGTGGCCGGACGGCGGCGTTGCATTGCCGAGGATCGGCAATGCCGGTGCCCCGCAGTTCGCCGGACACGACCGGTGTCACGCGCCGGTTCGGCGCGGCAGGGTGTATGCAAAGCCGCCGCCAGGGCGCGAGGCTGCCCCTGGGACGGTCGACGTCCGGTCGGCCCGGTTCCGCCGAAGGGGGCAGACACGTGCAGAGCCAGCAGATCGTCGATGCCGTCCACGCGAAGGTCGCGCCGCTGATCGGGTGCGGCCGGGTGGCCGACTACATCCCGGGGCTGGCCGGGGTGGATCCGCGCCACTTCGGGCTGGCCCTCGCGACAAAGGACGGCGCGGTGTACGGAGCCGGCGACTGGCAGACCCCGTTCTCCATCCAGAGCGTGTCCAAGGTGTTCGCCCTCGCCCTGGTGCTCAGCCACGACAGCGACGCGATCTGGCGGCGCGTCGGACGCGAACCGTCCGGCAGCCCGTTCAACTCGCTGCACCAGTTGGAACACGACCTGGGCATCCCACGAAACCCGTTCGTCAACGCCGGCGCGCTGGTCGTGGTCGATCAGTTGCTCACCCTGACCGGTGATCCCTGCCTCGCCGTGCTCGACCTGCTACGCGCCGAGGCCGGCAACCCCGCGATCGGCGTCGACGAACAGGTGGCCAAGTCCGAGGCCGAACACCGCCATCGCAACGCCGCACTGGCGCACCTGGTGGCCAGCTACAGCAACCTGACCAACCCGGTCGACGCCGTCCTGGACCAGTACACCGCCCAATGTGCCATCGCGATGAGCTGCGGTGACCTCGCCCGGGCCGCCGGCCTCCTCGCCCGCCACGGGCTACGCTCCAACGGCAGCCGGTTCCTGTCGCGCAGCGACGCCAAACGGCTCAACGCCACCATGCTCACCTGCGGCACCTACGACGGCTCCGGCGAGTTCGCCTACCGGGTCGGCCTCCCCGCCAAAAGCGGTGTCGGCGGCGGCATCCTGGCCGTCGTGCCCAACCGCTGCACGCTGGCCGTCTGGAGCCCGGGGCTCGACGAGTGCGGCAACTCGTACGCCGGGCAGGCGGCGCTGGACACGTTCACCACCCTGACCGGCTGGTCGGTGTTCTGACCATGTCGGGATCATCCCGCCGCCTGCGCCAGACCTCAGGCGGCACTGCGGCGTCACGCCGGCCGGAATCCGGCGAGGCATCAGCGAGGACGGCTCCGTTGTGCGGGCCGGCGGCGGGCTCAGGTGCCGGTCATGGCGGCACGGCGTAGTGCGGCCAGGGCGGCCGAGGCGGCAAGGCCGGCACCGCGCACGGCGGCGGCATGTGGCCCGGCTGCGGGACGCGCGGCCATACCCAACGCGCCGGCCGGACGGGCCGCGAGTTGCGGGCCGGTCGCGCCGCCGATGAGCAGCAGTCCGCGGCTCGGTCGCGGTGTCAGTGACATCCTGGCAGCGCGGGTCGCCGCGCGACTCCTCGACGATAGGATCACGGCAGCCCGCAATCGGTTTTCCGCGTATCCGGGCCCGCCGTGGGACGGTGGTGGTTCACCCGCCGCGGACTTCGAACTCGCCGAGCATCGTCCAGGCGTCGCCGCCGTCGACAGTGACCCGCACGTACCGGGCCAACTCGTTGAGGCTGATCGCCCGGTAGGTCGTGGCCTGGATACCGGCGCCGATGGGTGGGCCTGTCGATGTTGCCGACAGTGCGGACGTTCACGCCGTCGCCGGAGACCTCATAGGTCAGACACTCCCTCACGCCTGAGCTATCTGGCGCCGGTACTGCTGTGGCATGAGTTCGGCGGCCACAAACGGGTGCGAACGCAGTAGTCAGGTGTCGTCGGCTGCAGGACGACGGCCGCGGGTCGAGCCGGGATCGTGATCTCATCCGACACTTCCTGAGGAGACGTTCTGTGGCAAATCTGTTGGCTCGGCTGGGCCGTTTCGCCTTCCGGCGCCGCGGCCCGGTCGTCCTGGTGTGGCTGGCCGTCCTGGCGGGCGCGATCTTCGCGGAACTGACGGCGGCATCGGTCCCCGACGACGACTTCTCGGTGCCTGGCATCGAGTCGCAGACGGCCCTGGACCTGATGCAGCGGCGGTTCCCTGGGATAACGGCGGACGCGGGCGAAGCCATGGTGGTGTTTGTGGCTCCGGCGGGTCAGCAGGTGACATCGGCACCGTACAAGGCGGCCATCGAGTCGGCGGTGCAGCAGCTTGCCCACGGCGGTCAGGTCGCCATGGTGGATGACCCGTTCGAGGCCGGCGCAGTCAGTGGCGACGCAACCGCGGCGTACACCAGCGTGCGGTACACCGTGAAGGCCAGCGCGGTCACCGAACACAGTCGTGCGGAGATCGACGCCGCGGCCGGCGTGGCCAGGAAGGCGGGGCTGACCGTCGAGGCCGGCGGCAGCGCGATGGAGGTCGGTTCCGGTGGAGGCGTCGCGGAGATCATCGCTGTCGCACTCGCCGCGTTGATCCTGCTGATCACGTTCGGATCCCTGCTCGCCGCAGGGCTGCCGCTGCTGACCGCGCTCATCGGGGTGGCGGTGAGCATGATGTCGATTCTCGCTGTCAGCCACGCGCTCGGCCTGTCCGCGACCAGCGGCACGATGGCGATGATGCTCGGTCTCGCCGTCGGGATCGACTATGCGCTGTTTGTGGTCTCCCGGTACCGGGAAGAACGCGCACGCGGTCTCTCCGCCATCGACGCGGTCTCCCTCGCGGTGGGTACCGCCGGCTCGGCCGTGGCGTTCGCCGGCCTGACGGTGGTGATCGCGCTCGGCGGCATGGCGGTCATCGGCATCCCGATGCTGACCAAGATGGGCCTGGCCGCCGTCGCGGCCGTGGTGGTGGCCGTTCTGGTCGCACTTACCCTGGTGCCTGCGGTCCTCGGGTTCATGCCCGACAAGGTGCTGTCTCGCAATGTTCGCCGCACCCGCACCCGCACCGGCACCTCGGCTGGCGGTACCGGTGCGAAGACCCCGGGGCGCGGCGGCGCGCGGTGGGCGCGGCTGGTCCTGCGCCACCCGATCGCGATCCTGATGCTCGGCGTGGTGGCGCTCGCAGCGCTCGCCGTCCCGGCCACGGCCCTGCAACTGGGCATGCCGGGGGACGAGGCCAGACCGACCTCGACCACCCAACGCCGTGCCTACGACGCGCTGGCCAAGGCGTTCGGGCCCGGGTTCAACGGCCCATTGATGATCGTGGTCGACGCCAAGGACGCGGCCGAGCCGCAGCAGGCGGTCGACTCGATCGCCGGCAAGATGGCAAGAACCGACGGCGTGGCATCGACGTCGCCGGCGCAGTTCAACGACGTCGGCGACACCGCCATCTTCCAGATCGTTCCCACCACCAGCCCGACCGCTGAAGCGACCAAAGACCTGGTGCGCGAGCTCCGCACGAAACGGGCCGCGCTCATCGCCGATACCGGCGCGAGATTCCAGGTCACCGGGACCACGGCGGTCAACATCGACCTGGCCACCAAGCTCCAGGACTCGCTCGTGCCCTACCTGGCCACCGTGGTCGGGCTCGCCGTCCTGCTCCTGCTGCTGGTGTTCCGCTCCGTCCTGATCCCCGTCAAGGCAGCCTTGGGGTTCCTGCTCTCGGCGCTGGCCGCCCTGGGGGCGATGGTGCTGGTCTTCCAGAAGGGATTCGCCGCCGACCTCCTGGGCGTCGAGCAGACCGGTCCGATCATGAGTGCGGTGCCGATCTTTATGATCGGAATCGTCTTCGGGCTGGCCATGGACTATCAGGTGTTCCTGGTATCGCGGATGCGGGAGGCCTACGTCCAGGGCGAACAGCCGCACGAGGCGATCGAAACCGGTTTCCGGCACAGCGCACGGGTCGTTGTCGCGGCCGCGCTGATCATGATGGCTGTCTTCGCCGGGTTCATCACCGAGCACGACACGTTCATCAAGATGATCGGGTTCAGTCTCGCGGCCGCCGTGCTCCTGGACGCGTTCGTGGTCCGGATGGCGATCGTCCCGGCGGTCATGGCGCTGCTCGGGCATCGCGCCTGGTGGCTGCCGCGCTGGCTCGACAAGACACTGCCAAGGGTCGACACCGAGGGCGCTAGCCTGAACAGGGACGCACCGGACCGGCTGGAGGCCGAGCAGGGCCTCATGCCTGCGCACACTCGATGACGGGTCCGGAGTCACCCTGTCACTGAGCAACCATCGATCATCAGAGACCGGGCCTGCCGAGCAGGCAGGCCCGGCCGACGACGCTCCGAACACAAACCCGGGTCCGCTCGGGCTCCTCGAATCCACCACCGGCCCGCAGCACGCGAGGAGGAACCATCCATGGTGAGCCTGGTGGAGTACGCCGAACGGCACCCGAAGCTCACCGACGCGGTCATCGTGCTGTCGCTGCTCGGCGGCGCGGCGGTCGGGGCGAACCTCTTCGGCCCGGGCGACAGTCGCCCGCAGAACGTCTGGGTCGCCGAGGTGGTGACGGGGATCGCCTGCCTGGTGCTGTTCCAGGGACGTGAGCGACCACGGGGCACAGTCGTGGTGAGCACCGTCTGCGCCGTCGTCACAGGGGGCCTCGGTTTCATCCTCTCCCCCCTCCTGCTCGCCCCGCTGATGGTCGCGTTGTACTGGCTGGCAGCCACAACCGACTCCCGGACGACCTGGGCCTACGGTGGCACCGCGACCGTGCTCGCCGTCGCCGCCGCCATCGGCGCCGACCTCGATGAGATGGTGGCGCTGCGCGCCATCGGCCCGGCCTTGTGGCTGCTGCTCCCGCTGGCGATGGGCAGCAAGGTCCGGCTGCGCCACGCCTGGCTCGAAGCCGTCCAGGCCCGTGCCGAACACGCCGAGCGGACCCGCGAGGAGGAGGCCAGGCTGCGCGTCACCGAGGAGCGACTGCGCATCGCCCGCGACCTGCACGACATCGTGGCCCACCATATGGCGGTGGCAAACGCCCAGGCCGGCACCGCGGCGCACCTGCTGGAGTCCAACCCGGCGCTCACCAAGCGGCTCCTCAATGATCTCAAGGCCACCACCTCGTCGGTCATGCTCGAACTGCGCGACACCGTCGGCGTGCTGCGCCGGATCGGCCCGGACACGGATAGTCTCGAACCGGCGCCGGGGCTGGCTCAGCTCCCCGGTCTGCTCGAGGTCTGCAGATCCGCGGGCCTGACCGTCAGCCTCGAGATCGAGGGCGAGCCGCAGCACCTCCCAGCCGGAGTCGACCTGACCGCCTACCGCATCATTCAGGAGGCGCTGACGAACGCCACCAAGCACTCCGCGTCGGCAGCGGCTTCGCTCCGCCTCTGCTACAGCAGCACCAGGCTCACCATCACCGTGACCAACGACCGACGTACCAGCGACCAACCGACGCGCAATGCTCACGGCTACGGCATCATCGGGATGCGGGAGCGGGCCAATGCCGTCGGGGGTCACCTGCGGGCCGGCGAAAGCGGCGGCGTCGGCTTCGAGGTCGTGACCGCACTCCCGCTGCGTCCACACGCACCGGCATCGCACCCCGTCGCGGAGAAGACGACGCCATGACGATCCGTGTCCTCCTCGCCGACGACCAAGCGCTGCTGCGAGGCACCTTCCGCATGCTGATCGACTCATGCGACGACCTGGAGGTCGTGGCCGAGGCAGCCGACGGCGCGCAGGCCGTCGAACTCGCCCGGATACACCATCCCGACGTCATCGTGATGGACGTACGGATGCCGGGCACCGACGGACTTTCCGCCACCGAGACCATCTGCGCCGACCCCGACCTCACCGACACGCGAGTACTCATCCTCACAACGTTCGAGAACGACGAGCACGTCGCCCGAGCGTTACGCGCCGGCGCCAGCGGCTTCCTCGGCAAGTACGTCACGACCGACGCCCTGCTCGAAGCCATCCGTGTCGTCGCCGCTGGTGAAAGCCTGCTGTCCCCCGGCGCGACCAAAGCCCTGATCAACCAGTTCCTCGCCGCCGCACCGACGGCCGCCGCCCCGCGCCCCCGCACGCCGGGGATCGCCGAGCTGACCGACCGCGAGCGCGAGATCGTGACGATGGCGGCCGACGGCATGTCGAACGACGACATCGCCCGGGTCCTGCACCTCAGCGTGCTGACCGTGCGTACCCACGTGCAGCGGGCGATGGCAAAACTCAATGTCCGCGACCGGGCCCATATGGTCGTGCTGGCCTACAAGAACGGGCTCGTGACGCCGGACCCCGGTGTCGGCTGACGAAGGCGAGAACCGGGCCGGCACGCGTGCCGGCCCGGTCGACCGGTGGATCAGAACACCGCCGCCGGTTCGGCCGCCGGCGTTTCCGGCGGGCTCCGGTCGGGGGCCTTCGCGCCAGGAGTTCGGCGAGGGTGCGCACGGACCCGGCGTCCGCGACCGCGTCGACGGGGAGCAGCGGCCGCCCGCGCGTACCACGCCCGGCACGGGATCGTCACCCAGTCGTGGTCGCCGATCGGCGGCCAGGGCAACGATGTGCTGCGCGAGCCGGTCGTCGTCGAGATCGCCGAGCGCCACGGCCGGACGGCTGCGCAGGTCGTGCTGCGGTGGCACATGGAGCTCGGGCTGACCGCGGTCCCCAAGTCCGCCGACTCGGTCCGGCTCGGGCAGAACCTCGACATCTTCGGCTTCGAGCTGTCCGCCGACGAGGTGGCGTCGCTGTCCGCGCTGGACCGGGGCGACGCTGCCGGCGCCGACTCCGACGCCTTCGGCCACTGATCGGCGCGCGCCCGTCCAGCTTGGGGCGCGCCGTCCAACGAGAATTGGTCCTGTTCAAGGGGTCGGCTTCGGTACTTCAAACCGAACCGTTTCGTTCGTACGGTCGGCGCATGACGACGTCCCTCCCCCGGCCGCGGCTGCTCAGCCGCCCGCTGCTGCTGGTGTCCGCCACCGACCTGCTCGGCCTGGCCGCCTTCTACGTGCTGCTGCCCGTCGTCCCCGCGGCCGTCGTCGCCTCCGGTGCGGGCGGGGCCGTCGCTGGGCTGACCACCGGCGTGCTGATGGCCTCGACGGTCGCCGCCGAGCTCGTGCTGCCGCGGGTGGTGGCCCGGTTCGGATACCGCGCGGTCATCGCCGCCGGCCTGCTGCTCCTGGGCCTGCCGGCGTTCGCGCTCACCGGCACGAGCGGCTTCGGCGCGGTCCTCACCGTGTGTGCGCTGCGCGGCGCCGGCGTGGCGACGATCTTCGTGGCCTGCGGCGCATGGTCGGCGGAGCTCATCCCACCGGACCGTCGCGGCGAGGGCCTCGGCGTGATCGGTGTCGTCGCCGGGGTACCGGCAATCATCGGCATGCCCGCCGGACTGTGGCTGGCCGCCCACGCCGGCTACCCGGCCACGTTCGCCACCGGCGCGGTCCTCGCGCTGGCCGGCCTGCTCGCCCTGCCGATGCTGCCGGGCCGGGACGGTCGCACCGCCCATGAGGACGTCACGGCGGACGGGATGACCCACGCGCTCCGCGAGCCGGGCCTGACCCGCCCGGCGCTCGTCTTCGCCGCCGCCGCCACGCTCGCCGGCGTGGTCGCCACCTTCCTGCCCGCGGCGCTGCCGCACGCCGGTGCCGGTCTCATCGCCACGGCACTGCTGCTGCAGGCGCTCGCCGCCACCGTCACCCGCTGGTGGGCCGGCCGCATCGGAGATCACCACGGCCCGCGCCGGCTCCTGGCGCCGGCGATGCTGGTCGCCGCCGGCGGCTTCGCCGGGCTGGCCGTCGCCGCGCACCCGGCGAGCATCCTGACGGCAGCGGTCGTCTTCGGCGCGGGCTTCGGCGCCCTGCAGACCGCGAGCCTGGCGGTGCTGCTCGACGCGGTCGCACCGGCGCGGTTCGGCACCGTCACCGCCGTCTGGAGCGTCGCCTACGACGCCGGCCTGGGCGCCGGGGCGGCGGGCTTCGGGTTCCTGGCGTCCGCGACCGGCTACCCGCTCGGCCTCGCCGTCACCGCCGCACTCGCCGCTGCGACCCTCCTGACGCTGCGCCACGGCCGCAGGCCGCGATGAGCGCGTCCGCACCGTACGGCCGAATCAGCGCCGATCACGAAGGCGTCGACCGTGGCGGGCTCGCGGGTCTGGCCTTCTGCGGGTGGATCGTCTCGTGCCGGGCCAGCATCGCGACGAACTCGCCGATCTTCCGCTCGCGGGTCTGCTCCCGCTTGACGGCGTTGAGCCGGTGGATGAGCGCGAACCGGTTGGTCTTGGTCAGCACGTCGAACATGGCCTGGGCCTCAGGGTCGGCGGCGATCGCGGCGACGAGGTCGGCCGGCACCTCGGCCTCCGAGGACGGCGCGTAGGCGACCGCCCACCGCCCGTCGGCTTTCGCGGCGTCCACCGCGGCGCGCCCCGCGGGCAGCATCCGCCCCTGCTCCTCCAGCCGGGCCACGTGCGCGACGTTGCGCTGCGACCAGGGACTGCGGGGCGTCCGCGGGGTGTACCGGATCCAGGAGATGTCCTGATCGCCCTTGCGGGCCTGCCCGTCGATCCAACCGAAGCACAACCCCTCGTCGACCGCCTGCTGCCAGGTCACGGTCGTGACAGTGCCGCCCTTCCTGGTCAAGGCCAGCCAGACGCCCTTCGACGCCGCGTGGTTGCCCGACAACCACGCCCGCAGCGCCTCAGCGTCCGCGACGATCAACTCATCCAGGTCGACTCCCGCCACCCCAGCAGGTTAACCGAGACGATCATGCCCCGGACCCGCGGTGCGGGCGGGCGCCATCAGTCGCTGGCCTCGATCGCCGTGGTCAGTTTCTTGAGCAGCCGGTTCAGGGTTGCCAGCTCCCGCTCGGACAGGGCGCCGAGCAGTTCCATCTCGGCGTGCCCGCGCAGCAGCATGGCGCGCCGCCACACGGCGACGCCGGCGGTGGTGGCCTCGATGTTGACGCTGCGGCGGTCGGTGGGGCTGGGGGTGCGCTTGATGTAGCCGGCCTTCTCCAGCGTGTCGAGCCGGCCGGTCATCCCGGGCGGGGAGACGCCCAGGTCCTCGGCGAGGGCCCGGGGTGAGGCGTGGCCGGGAGTGTCGCGGATCATCAGCTGGTGCAGTGTCTCGTATTCGAACTGCTGCAGGCCGACCTCGGCGGACGCGGTCTGGCTGCTGTCGCGGAAGAAGCGCGCGATCCGGGACAGGCGCACCGTGGCGGCCTCGATCTGGTCGTCGAACGGGATGTCGATCCAGTGGTCGCGCCAGCGGGCGACGTGGAGGTCGGCGAAGTCGTTGCCCATCGCCGCATCCTAGCATTCGTTTGCTGGCGAACAGTTCGTTGACAAACATTTCGTCAGCGAAATAGCTTGGACGGCATGGTGGATGTGCTCGAAAGGCCCCGGCAACAGACGGCATGGCGGTCGGGGGCGTTCCGCTGGCTGCTCACGGGGCGGACGCTGATCAGCCTCGGGTCGGCGATCACACCGGTGGCGATGGCCCTCGCGGTGCTGCACCTGGGTGGCTCGGCGACCGAGCTCGGCCTGGTCGTGGCGGCCTACGCGCTCGTCGACGTGGTCACCACCCTGTTCGCGGGCGTCCTGGGCGACCGGCTCCCCCGGGCGATGCTGATGCGGGGCGCCGCCGCGCTCGCGTGCCTCTCCCAGGCGATCGTGGCGGTGAGCCTGGCGACCGGTGCGGCCAGCGTGCCGATGCTCGCCGTGATGAGTGCCGTCAACGGCGGGCTCGCCGCGATCGCCGGACCGGCCTCCCGCGCCGTCGTGCCGCAGACCGTGCCCGCCGCGGCGCTGCCGACCGCGATATCCGTGCTCCGGCTGTCGCAGAACACCGCGATGATCCTCGGGTTCAGCCTGGCCGGGCTGCTCGTCGGCCTGTTCGGCGCCGGCTGGGCGATCGCCGTGGACGCGGCGACG
Organism: Dactylosporangium sp. NBC_01737; assembly: GCF_035963215.1. Classification (NCBI taxonomy): domain Bacteria; kingdom Bacillati; phylum Actinomycetota; class Actinomycetes; order Micromonosporales; family Micromonosporaceae; genus Dactylosporangium; species Dactylosporangium sp. NBC_01737. Next base: position 8,021,422 of record NZ_CP109153.1, on the reverse strand, counting down.
TTCGCGGCGGCCGCGGCCTGCTTCACCGTCATGCGGATCGCCCCGGTGGCCGCGTCCGCGGCGCGTTCGATGCTCGAGGACCTGTCGGCCGGCGCCCGCGAGGTGTTCCGCCACACGTGGCTGTGGACGCTGCTCGTGCAGGCGCTGATCTACCACCTGATCTACGGCGGCGTCCAGGGCGTCCTCGGCCCGGTCCTGGTGACGGAGCGCTTCGGCGACGCGGCGTGGGGCTGGGCGCTGGCGGCGCTGATGGCCGGCTTCATGGTCGGTGGCGTCATCACGCTGCGCTACCGGCCGCGCCGGATGCTGCTGGCCGGCACCGTGTTCCTCGCCCTGACCGCGTGCTTCCCCCTCGCGATGGCGCTGCCGGTCCCCCTCGCCGTGGTCATGGCAGGCGCGTTCCTGCACGGCCTGGGGCTGGAGGTCTTCAGCGTCAACTGGGACCTGGCGATCCAGCAGAACGTCGCCCCCGACAAGCTGGCGCGGGTCTTCGCGTTCGACCAGGTCGGCTCGTTCGTGATGCGTCCGCTCGGCCTGGCGCTCACCGGTCCCGTCGCGGCGGTCGTCGGTGAGCGCACCTGGCTGCTGGTGACGGCGACCGTCATGACCGCGGCGGTCGTCGCGTCGTTGGCGCCGCCGTCGGTACGCCGGCTGCAGCGCAAACCGGAAGACTGAGGCCGCCAGAGGTCGAACCATCTGGCGCCGGAACGCACAAACATATTTGGCCCAGCATGATCGAACCGACCCCACGCCGCAGCTACCGTGTGTCGTTGTGCTGGCAGCTCACCGGCGCGCACTCACGGCCGATGTGCGAGCACCTGACCTTGGTCGGTCCGGGGATACCGGGTGGGACTTTGGACCGGTCACCAGCGGGACTCACCGCCCCGGTGGAGGGGTGACCTCAGTCGGCGGTAGAGGCGACCGCGTCGGTCGTCCTGACGGCGTGATCGGCACTACCTGACGGCGTGATCGGCACTACGGACGGCGCCGGAACCGACGTGGGCAGCGATTGCGGCGACGCAGGCCCCTGACCTCCTCCGTGCTCGCCGCCCTCGACGGGCCGCACGGAAGCACCCTGGCGCACATTCCGCGGCATGGACGACAACCCGGCGGCTGGAGTGTGCCGCGCCCCGGCACGTCCCCATGGTCCGGCATGACAAGCATCAGTGCCGCGATACCACCCACCAGTACGCCGGCGACCGCCACCGTGCCGATGACGTGCCGCCGGCCCAATGGGCGCTCCGGCCGTGCCTCGTCGTCGTCGGTGCACGTACACCTGCGTCGTGGAGAAACGTGGCGCTGTTGCAGGTCCTCACCGGCGTCGGCGGCGATACGGTGGCCCGCATCGCGCAGGTGTCCTGCCCGAGGATCGGGTGTCCCGCAGGCTGAAGCTCGGGAGCTTCGCCGGACGTCGATGGGGGCGCGGGTGGCCTCGTCTGTAGTCTCAGCGATCGCCGTGGTTCCCTCGACAGGAGACAGGACACAATGCCGACGTGGTATGAGTTGCGCGAGCATGCGCGCACCAAGTATGAGCTGGAGGATCTCGAGGACGGCTGGTTCTCGCTGCTCTGGACGTACGAATCGGAGCGCACACAGAAGATCATGGTGCGTTGCTACGAGGCATTCGACCAGCAGTGGATCGAGTTCCGCAGCTTCGTGTGCAAGGCAGAGGAGCTGAAGCCTCGGGTCGCGCTCCGCAAGAACGACGACCTCAGCCTCGGTGCGCTCGCCCTCGACGAGGAGGGTGACTACGTTCTCATCCACCACGCACTGCTCGCCACGCTCGACCCGGACGAGTTCGACCTACCGCTGCGGATGATCGCTGCCACGGCGGACGAACTGGAGCTCCAGTTGAGCGCCCGGGACGACTTCTGATGCCGGACGACACCGACGAGGTGTTCCTGCCGGCCGGCTGGGGCGCCACCCAGCCCGGCCCGAAGCACTGGACCTCCGACGCCCGCAGCGACGATCCGGCCGCCCGGGTGGTGCACCCGCCGACGGGATCGGGTCTGGGCACCGGGAAGTCGTTCCTGTTCCTGTTCGGGTACAAGACCGCCAGCGGGCGGGACCGGTCGATGCTGGACGAGGAGCTCGCCCAGATCGACGACGACGTCGCGGTCCTGCGCGCCGCCGGATACACCGTGGTCGTCGACCAGCAGGCCAGCCGGGACGATCTGCGGGAGGCGGTCACCGGCAAGGGCGCCGGCGTCGAAGGGCTCACCCCGGCCGGCTTCTACTGGAGCTCACACGGCATCGACGACGGCAGCCTGGAGTGCTGCGACGGCTCCGTGGTCTTCCCGCACGACATCGATCCGGCCGGCGTCTCACCAGGGCTGCGGCTGGCCGTCCTCGGCGCCTGCTACGTCGGCGCCTACGCGCCGGCCTGGCGGGCGGCGCTGGGCGGCTACCCCCTGGTCGCCGGGTGGGGTAACCCGGTGACCCTCGAACGCGCCGTCGACTTCCTGGAGGCGAGCCGGGAGGCCGACGTCGGCCTGGACGACCTGATCGAGCGTTGGTTGCTGACCGACGATCCGATCCCGGCCGCGGCGGTCACGACGGGTCTGTCGCCCTCCGCCGTGGCCACTGGGCGGATCGGCCCGCTACGGCGGCGCATCCCAGTGATCGCCGAGCACCTCGGCGCCGAGTGGGCGGAGCACGAGACCCACTACGACCTCACCGTTCCGCTGCCGCAGCAGCGTTCCCAGGTCGTGCAGATCTTCGTCGTCGACGGTGCCGAGCCGTTCGCCGAAGGTGTGCAGCTCTGTGGGATCGAGGCCGCGATCGGGCCGATGTCGGTCCTGATCACGCCCGACCAGCTGCTCGCCGGTTCGGCCCGGCCGGGGTACGGCCGCATCGCACTGATCAGCGGGAGCACGGGTGTTCCACAGATCGTCGCGCAGTCGTTCACCCCGCTGGCCGGCGCGTCGAGCCAGCAGTTGGCCGCACACTGTTACCAGGTCGCGTTGAGCGCGGACACCCTGCAGGACCGCATCTTCGGTGGCGACGACGACTGAAATCCGGCCCGCGGTGTGGACGGCGTGCGACCCGCCGCCGCCCGGACCGCCTGGATGGTCTCGATCCCCGCTCGGCCGCGAAGCCCGGCGGCGTCCGCAGTTCGATGGCGGAGTCGCCGGGCGTGTCAGCGGCCCTGGCCGGTTATGGGCCGCTTCGATTGACGCCGGCGCGGTCGGCGGGGGCTGACAAACGCACCGAACGCGAGTAAGAATCGCGTTCACTATGACTGCCATCCCGCGCTCATGATCCTCCGACGGCTGTGGACAGCGCCGCAGGGCCGCGCCGCCGCTACGGTTGTCGCCGTGCTCGCCGCCGTGCTCGCGGTCGGTGCCGCGACGGATCCCTCGGGTCTGCTCGCACCGGTCGGCGGCCGTGGGCTGCCCCTCGCCGGCGCCGGCAGCACCTACCGCTGGGCACCCCTTGTGGTCGGGCTTCCGATCCTCCTGGCCGGCGCGGCGGTCCCGGTCGTGCTCGTCGGCCGGCGGTTGACGGCCCGGTGGGTGTTCGTCGCCGCGTGGGTCGCGACCGTCGGCGCAAGCGCCTGGGCGAGCGCCGCCAGCGGCTTCGCGTCGGCGATTCCCGTGCTGGGGCCGCACCTTTCCGCCGGTCTGGCGCTGCGGTACGCGGTGAGCACGGCCGGCTTCGCAGCGTTGAAGTACCTCGTCGTCGGCGCCGTGGTCGCGGCCTGTGCCGCGCTCGCCTTCCGCGTCGGCCCGACAGCAGCCCGTTCCCGGGTCGGGTCCCCGACGGCGCAGCCGGTGCTCGCGCCCGTGCTCGTGGTGTTCGCCGTGGCCGCGCTCTTCGCGGTTGGACCCGCGTCGCAGTGGTGGCGCGGCGGGCCGGTCGGGTACGCGTTCACGGGATTCCTGGTCGCCCCGACCGCCGCCAACGGTGTGGTCGGATTCCTCCTCGGCATGGCCGTGTTCCTCGCCGTCGTCGTGGCGGTCGTCCGGGCCTTGGGGCCACGGTTGCCCGACGCCGGTCCGCTCGGCGGCGGCGTGATCGTGTGGCTGGCCGCGGTGGTCGTCGGTCTCGGCCTCGGGGTCGTCGACGCGGCGGTCGCGCCGTTGTCCGGCGGCCTCTCCGGCGCCGGACCGGACAACTGGTGGATCAGCACCGCGTTGATCGGCGTCGCGACCGGGCTCAGCTACGGCGCGGCCGTCGGCCTGACGGCGGCGCTCCTGGTCGTGCTGCTGGTCGGGCTCGGCTCGCGGTGGCCGTCCGTACTGCTGCCGCGTCCCCACCCGCGATCGCGGCTGGGGGCCCTCGTGGTGGCCGGGGTGCTGCTCCTCGCGCTCGCTCCCATGATCGGCGCACCGGTGCAGCCCGGACCACCGTCCGTCGCCGCGGTCGCGGGGGCCGGCGGTCTGCAACGGCTACGGGTGCACCCGGCACCCGACCGCGACGGGATGGCCACGATCGGCGACGTCACCGGCCGGCAGGTCATCCTCCGGGGCGTCAACGTGAACCAGTTGATCGACTACTATCTGCGCGACCCGGCCGTACCGGCGACGCAGCCGCTGACCGATGGTGACTTCGCCCAGATGGCGGCGATGGGCTTCAACGTGATCCGTCTCGGCATGTCGTGGTCACTGCTGGAGCCCGAGCGCGGCAGGTTCGACCAGTCCTACCTCCGCCAGATCCAGGCGGCGGTCGCCGCGGCCAAGGCGCACGGGATCTACACCGTGCTCGACATGCACCAGGACGCGTGGGGCAACGCCCTCGCGCGGCCGTCCGAGCAGTGCGGCGGCGCCACCACGCCGACCACCGGCTGGGACGGCGCGCCGGCCTGGGCGACGATCACCGACGGCACGGCACATTGCCAGTTCCTGGCCCGGGACCTCGCACCCGCGGTGGCGACGGCGTTCGGAAACCTGTACACCGACCGGGACGGCATCCAGACCGAGCTCGTGCGCACCTGGGCGTTCGTCGCCCGCGCCTTCGCCGACGAACCCGCCGTCGCCGGGTATGACCTGCTCAACGAACCGGGCATCGGGCCCAACCCGCCGATCAGTTCGGGGCTGCTGCTGGGCCGGTTCTACGACGCCGCCATCACCGCGATCCGCGAGGCCGAGCGCGCCGCCGGAGGGTTCCCCCACATCGCCTTCTTCCAGCCGAGTGTCCTGTGGTCCGGCCTCGGCTTCGACGTGACCCCACCGCCCGGATTCACCGCGGACCGGCAGCTGGTGTTCGCCCCGCACCCGTACAGCGAGTCCATCAGCATGGATCAGAGCCTGGGCCTGACGATCGCGTCGATCGAGCGGAACCTCACCGTGTCGGCCCGCGCAGCCGCCGCCTACGGCGCCGCGTTGTGGACCGGCGAATGGGGCTGGTTCGGCGAGCCCGCGGCGGACGGCGCCAAGATGCAGCGCTTCGCGGCGGCGCGCGCCTTCCCCGGCCGGCTGGAGTCACTGACGGCGGGCCCGCGCGGCACCGACCTACGGATCACCGCGACCGCCGCGACCGACCCGGCCAACTGTCAGGTCGACATCTGGTTCCCCGGCGAAGCCCCACCGCGCCTGCGCACCACGAGCGTTCTCAACGCATCAGCCGAGCAGGTGCCGGGCGGCTGGCGCATCACCGGCTGCGCCAGCGGCGCCTACTCCATCATGGCCACCTGACCAAGGCCGTCCGGCTGCCGAAGCGCAGAACATGGGCGCTGCCCGGTGCGGCGTGCCGGAACGAGCCACCGTGCCGGCGAAATGGCAAACGGTAATGCATGGGTGAGCCAGGGAAACGCGTGCGAAATGCCGCCGACATCGAATAATATAGTGAAGACTATCTAACGCCACGCTGTTCCGGATGAAACCGTGCGGAAACATCCAGTTTCTTGACTAGGCCTCGCAACAATCGCCTGACCTGGGCAAGGAGGCGTCGCAGATGCCGGAACGGTACGTCGTGGTGCGCTGGCCGGAAGGGTTGCAGCAGAGGATCTATTCGCCTTCCACGGTGGTCGAAGAATACTTCGCCGCAGGCCAGGAATACGCGGTCGAGGAATTCTTGCAGCAGTGCCGGAAGGCGTTGCGAATCGCGAGTGACCGGGTACAGGCCGCTTACGGATTTCCCTGCGCCAACGCCGCACGCTCCCTCGCACAGGTGGAACAGCACGCCGCGCGGTATCCCGACGGCGACGTGACCGTGGAGGGGATCGAGGCATGAGCACGCATCACGCGGTCGTGGTCGTCGGGGGCGGCCAGGCCGGGTTGGCGATGAGCTGGCACCTGGGCCGGCGGGGCGTGGACCACGTCGTCTTCGAACGTGCCCGCGCCGGTCACGAGTGGCGCGACCGGCGGTGGGACTCCTTCTGCCTGGTCACCCCGAACTGGCAGGTCGACCTGCCCGGTTTCCCGTACACCGGTGACGACCCGGACGGGTTCATGTCCGGCGCCGAGGTCGTCGGCCACCTGGAGCGGTACGCGGCCTCCTTCGCGCCCCCGCTGCGCGAGGGTGTCACGGTCACCCGGCTGACCCGCACCCCTGCCGGGATCTTCAAGCTGGAGACCACCGCCGGCGCGTACACCGCCGACCAGGTCGTCGTCGCGACCGGCCCCTACCACGAGCCGGCGGTCCCACGGATCGCGGAACGGCTGCCCGCCGGCATCGTGCAGCTGCACTCCTCGCAGTACCAGCGCCCGGACCAGCTGCCCGACGGTGACGTGCTGGTCGTCGGCACCGGCCAGTCCGGCTGCCAGATCGCCGAGGACCTGCACCTGGCCGGCCGCCGCGTGCACCTCGCGGTCGGCAGCGCTCCACGCGCCGCGCGCCGCTACCGCGGCCGGGACACCCTCGCCTGGCTCGACGCGATGGGCCACTACAGCCGGGGCGTCGACGAGTTCGCCGACGCCGACGAGGTCAGGCTGCGCGCCAACCACTACATGACCGGCCGCGACGGCGGCCGCGACATCGATCTGCGGGCCTTCGCGCTGCAGGGCATGCAACTGTACGGCCGGCTGCGTGAGATCACCGCGACCACCATCGACTTCGCCGGTGACCTGGCCGCCAACCTGGACAACGCCGACGCGGTCGCCGAGGGCATCAAGGACGCCATCGACCGCTGGATCACCACCAACGGCATCGACGCCCCCGCCGAGGATCGCTACGTGCCGGTGTGGCACCCCCCGGCCGGCGAACGCGTCCTGGACGCCGCCCGGCTGGCCGCGGTGGTCTGGGCCACCGGCTTCCACCGCGACCACCGCTGGATCCGGGTACCGGTCTTCGACGGGCGCGGTTACCCCACCCACGAACGCGGCGCGACCAGCTGCCCCGGCCTCTACTTCCTCGGCCTGCCCTGGCAGTGGACCTGGGGATCGGGCCGGTTCGCCGGCATCGCCCGCGACGCGGCACACCTGGCCGACAAGATCACCGAGGTCCGCCGGTTGCGGGTCACCGAGGACGTGAGCTGGTTGGCCGGCACGGCAACCGAGACGTTCCCGGCCCTGGACTGGTTCACCCCGAGGATCGCGGCATGAACGACGCCCACCGCCACCTCGGCGTCCTGCCCGCCTACCCGTTCTACGGCGGCCCGCCGGTCAACCCGGACACCACCGCCCGCGCCACCATCGAGGAACTGATCGCCGACCTCGACGCCGAAGGGACCGAACGCGCCCTCGTCCTGCCCAACTACGGCGTCCCCGACCCCGCCGTAGCGTTCGGCTTCAACGACCTCGTGGTCGAGGCGGCCCAGCGCGACGACCGGATCCGGGCCGGGCTGTGGGTCTCGGCCAGGGCCGAGGACACCGAACGCACCGCGCAGGCGTTGCGGCTGGCCGGCGAGCCGGGGGTACGCGCGCTCAAGCTCAGCTTCCTGCTCGGCGGCGGCATCGAAGACCCCGGCCTGGACACCATCTTCGCCGCCGCCCGGGAACACGACCTCACCGTCCACGTGCACACCTCCCCAGGCGCCGCCTCCGACATCGACCGGATCGCCACCCTGGTCGATCGCTACGGCGACCACGTCCGCGTGCACCTCGTGCACTTCGGCGGCGGGATGAGCGGCCACATCAAGCTGATCGGCGGCCGGTTCTTCGACTGGATCAGCGCCGGCAAGCAGGTCTACACCGACTTGTCCTGGGCCATCGGGTTCGCCCCGCGCTGGCTCGCCACCGAGATCGACCGGCGCGGCATCGGCCACGACCGGGTCCTGTTCGCCAGCGACGAACCGTGGGGCGACCACGCCGGGGAGTACGCCCGGCTGCGTGCGGTCGCCGTCGGCTCCGAACTGTCCCATGCCGTTTTCCACGCCAGTTTCGACAAGCTCTACAGCTAGGAGACCCCCATGTCCGACCTGACCGAACTCGAGCAGAAGAGCCTCACCGAGATCCCGCACCCGTCGCTGCCCGAGGGCTCCAGCCTCTACGGCGCCACCAAGGTCTTCCCCGACTATCAGGCCGAGAACGGCGAGTCGTACTTCACCCTGGTACACGGCATCGCCCACGAGTCCTCGGTGAGTTTCGTGGCGATCCTGCAGGCCACCCGCGCCCTGCGTAAGGGCTTCGAGTCGGCGATCTACTTCTACGGGCCCGGCTCGCTCAACGCCCTGGCCACCCGCGGCTTCCCGACCACCGGCACCTCGGCGTTCCCCGGCGAGCACAACATCAACAACTCGCTGAAGACGTTCATCGCCGAAGGCGGCAAGGTGTTCTGCTGCCGCTTCGGCCTGTCGCTGCACGGTGCCCGCGAGGAGGACCTGATCGAGGGCGTCATCCCGACGCACCCGCTCGACGTGCAGGACGCGCTGATCCACTACGCGCGCAAGGGCGCCATCATCAACTCGACGTACATGTTCTGAGATGAGCATCGACGTCCACGCCGACCTGGCCGTGCGCGGCGTACGGGTGCCCATGCCCGTGCGCCGCCCGGCCGGGGCCGGCCCCAGCGATGACGGCCACGTGCTGATCGACGGTCGCAACGCCGCGCTGCCGGTGAATCCGGCGAGCCCGTACACGGTCCGGGAGGGCCGGGTCTGGCTGGGCGAGACCGACACCGGGCTGACGCTCGATGTCGTGCGCCGCCCGAAGTTCTACGACCTGGTGACCGCGGACGGTGTGCGCTATGAACAGATCGCGCGCCTGCACGGCAAGGACGTCCTGGCCACCACCGTCGTGCAGACCTGCATCCGCTACGCCGAGGACCAGCGCTGCCGGTTCTGCACCATCGAGGAGTCCCTGCGCGCCGGTGCCACCGTCGCCGCGAAGACCCCGGCCCAGCTCGCCGAGGTCGCCGAGGCCGCCGTCCGGCTGGACGGCATCACGCAGATGGTGATGACCACCGGCACCACCACCGGCACCGACCGGGGCGCCCGCAACCTGATGCGCAGCGTCCAGGCCGTGCTCGAAGCCGTGCCCGGCCTGCCGATCCAGGTACAGATCGAACCGCCCGGGGACCTGCAGGTCATCGACGACCTGTACACCGCCGGCGCCGCCACGATCGGCATCCATGTCGAGTCCCTCGATGACGAGGTCCGCCGCCGCTGGATGCCCGGCAAGGGTTCGGTGCCGATGGCCGAGTACGAGGATGCCTGGGATCGGGCGGTCGCTGTGTTCGGCCGTAACCGGGTCTCCACCTATCTGCTCATCGGGCTCGGCGAGGATCCGGACGAGCTGGTCGCCGGGGCGGCTGCGCTCATCGATCGGGGCGTGTATCCGTTCGTGGTGCCGTTCCGGCCGATGGCCGGCACGCTGGCCCGCCGAGACGGGATCACCGCACCGGCGCCGTCGCTGGTACGTGACGTCAGCGAGCGAGTGGCGCGGCTGCTGCGCGAGGCCGGGATGTCAGGCGCCGACCAGAAGGCCGGCTGCGCGGCCTGCGGGGCGTGCGGTGTGCTGCAGGCGGCCGGCGGATGAGCGACCTGGTGCCCGCCCTGCTCGGTTCCCGCCTGATCATCGAACGGGCCGACGATCCGAGCGCCTACCACGACCTGCGCACCCGGGTATTCGTCGACGAGCAGCGTCTGTTCACCCGCACCGACCGCGACGACCGCGACGACGACCCGCGCACCGTGGTCCTGCAGGCCCGCGGTGCGCACGGTGAGCTGCTCGGCGGGGTCCGGGTCGGGCCCGCCGGGCCGGGCGACGACATCGGCTGGTGGACCGGCGGCCGGCTGGCCGTGGACCCGGCCGTGCGCGGGGCCCGCGGCATCGGACCCGCACTGATCCGGGCGGCCTGCGCGTACGCGGAGAGCGCCGGGGCGCTGCGGTTCGACGCCACCGTTCAGGTCCAAAACGAGCGGATGTTCCGTGCGCTCGGCTGGCGCACGGTGCGGCCGGTGACCGTCGCTGGCCGGCGGCACGTCCTGATGCGCTGGCCGATCGACCGGATCGTCCGGCTCGTCACCGCGACCAAGCAGCCGCTCGGCGCCCTCGTCGGCGGGCTGGCCCCGGCCGGCTGGGTCGGCGACGACGGAGCGCCCGTGCCAGGGTCGGACCTGATCGCCGCCTGCGACGCGATCCTGCCCTCGATGGTGGAACGCGACCCGGACTGGGCCGGGTGGTGCGCGGTCCTGGTCAACATGAACGACCTGGCGGCGATGGGCGCCGCCCCGGTCGGCCTGCTCAACGCCGTCGGCGCCCGCGACGCCGCGTTCGCCGCCCGGATTCTGGGCGGACTGCGCCGCGCCGCCGACGCGTGGGGCGTGCCGGTGCTCGGCGGGCACACCCAGCTCGGTGTGCCCGCGGCGCTGTCGGCGACCGCGCTCGGGCGTACCGCTGCCCCGGTGCCGGGCGGCGGTGGCCGGCCCGGACAGGGCATCCGGCTCACCGCCGACCTGGCCGGCGGGTGGCGGCCCGGCTACCACGGCAGGCAGTGGGACTCCACCAGCCACCGCACCCCGGCGGAACTGCGCGCGCTGCACGGATACGTGGCCGCCGCCCGCCCGGCGGCCGCCAAGGACGTGTCCATGGCGGGGATCGTCGGCACGCTCGGCATGCTCGCCGAGGCCAGCGGGTGCGCCGCCGTGCTCGACGTGGCCCGGGTACCCCGGCCCGCCTCGGCGACCGTCGGCGACTGGCTCACCTGCTTCCCCGGGTTCGCCATGCTCACCGCCGACGCACGGGCCACCCCGCCGACACCCGCGGTCAACGCCGACTGCGGCGAACTGACAACCGGCAGCGGAGTCCAGCTGCGCTGGCCGGACGGAGAACTCACCGAAGCCGTGCCGGCCGGTGTCACAGAACTGGGAACAGCCGCATGAGCATGCTACGGATGGCCGCGGTCGCCGAGGCCTTCGACCGCGACCTCGAATGCGACTTCGAACGCATCGAAAAGATCATCGTCGGCGCCCGGGCGGACGGCGTCCAACTGCTCGCCCTGCCCGAGGCGTGCCTCGGCGGCTATCTCGCAGACCTCGACGGCGCCGCCGAGCAGCCTCCCGCGCTGCACGTCGACGGACCGGAGATCGCCCGGCTGATCGAGCTCGCCGGCGACATGATCGTCTGCGCCGGTTACTGCGAGGCCGACGGCGAGCGCCGCTACAACAGCGTCGTCTGCGTCGGCGACGGCCGCGTCCTCGGCAACCACCGCAAAGTCCACCAGCCGCTGCGCGAGGGTGCCAGTTATGCCTCCGGCGAATCGTTCACCGCCTTCGACACTCCGGTCGGCCGCATCGGCATGCTGATCTGCTACGACAAGGCCTTCCCCGAGTCTGCCCGCGCGCTCGCCCTCGACGGCGCGCAGATCATCGTCTGCGTCTCCGCCTGGCCGGGCAGCCGCACCAACGCCCCCGACGACCTCGCCGAGGACCGGTGGACCCGTCGCTTCGACCTGTTCGACCGGGCCCGCGCCCTGGAGAACCAGGTCGCCTGGCTGTCGGCCAACCAATCCGGCACGTTCGGTACGCTGCGGTTCGTGTGCAGCGCGAAAGTCGTCGACCCCGGCGGCGAGATCCTGGCCACCACCGGAGTCGCGCCCGGCATGGCGGTCGCCGACATGGACGTCGCTGCCGCCCTCGAAGCTGCGCGCCGCTCCATGGGTCACCTGCGTGACCGGCGCCCGGACACGTACGGATCGTGACCCTGACCCGCATCGCCGCCGCGGCCGCGCACTTCGGCCGCGACCTCGACCACAGCCTCGGCCGGATCGGCAAGATCATCTCTGATGCGCGCGCCGCCGGTGCCGCCCTGCTCGTGCTTCCCGACGCGGCGATCGGCGGCTACCTCGCCGACCTGCGCCACCCCGACCCGGAAGCGCTGCCTCCAGCGCTGAGGCCTGACGACCCGATCCTCGACCGGGTCGCCGCGCTCGCCGGCGACATGGTGGTCTGCGTCGGCTACTGCGAGGCCGACGGCGAAGACCGCTACAACGCGGCGGTCTGCCTGCACGGTGACGGCCGGCTCGGCCGGCACCGCAAAGTGCACCTGCCGGCCGCCGAGGCCACCGCCTATCGTCCCGGCAACGAGTTCGCCGCGTTCGACACCCCGGTCGGGCGCATCGGCATGCTCATCGACTACGACAAGACCTTCCCCGAATCGGCCCGCACCCTCGCGCTGAACGGCGCGCAGATCGTCGCCTGCCTGTCCGCCTGGCCCGCCAGCATCACCAACGCCGCGTCCAAGCTGTCCCAGGACCGGCAGTCACGGCTGTTCGACCTCTACGACTGCGCGCGCGCCGCCGAGAACCAGATCGTCGTCGTCTCCTCCAACCAGACCGGCGCGGTCGGCGGCATGCGCTTCCTCGGCCAGGCCAAAGTCGTCGGCCCCGCCGGCAACATCCTCGCCCGGACCTGGGGCAAGGCCGGCCTCGCCGTCGCCGAGCTCGACGTGACCGCCGAGATCGCCACCGCCCGCCGCGTGCTGTCCCACCTCGACGAACTGCGACCCGAGACGTACCGGTGAAGATCGCCCTGCTCACCTACTCGACCCGCCCCCGCGGTGGCGTCGTGCACACCCTCTCCCTCGCCGAGGCGCTCGCCGACCTGGGCCAGGACGTCACGGTCTGGACCCTGGGCCGAGGCGGCGGCTTCTTCCGAGCGGTCGACCCGCGCGTGCGGCTCGCCATCGTGCCGTTCCCCGACGTCCCGGACGAAGGTGTCGGCCCGCGGATTCTGCGCTCCATCGACGTGCTGCGCGCCGCCTTCACCCCCGGCGACTACGACATCGTCCACGCCCAGGACTGCATCAGCGCCAACGCCGTCGACCGGTGCGTGCGCACCATTCACCACCTCGACCAGTTCACCACCCCGGAACTGGCCGCCTGCCACGAAAAGGCCATCGTCCGGCCGTACGCGCACCTGTGCGTCTCCGCCGCCGTCGCCCGCGAAGTCCGCGACGGCTGGGCGATCCTGCCCACCGTCATCCCCAACGGCGTCGACGCCGACCGGTTCGCCACCGCCGTCCCCTCCACCGGACACGGCCGCTACATCCTCGCCGTCGGCGGCATCGAGCCCCGCAAAGGCTCCATCGACCTGCTCGACGCATACGCACAACTGCGCGCCGGCCTTCCCGGGCTCAACCTCGTGATCGCCGGCGGTGAGACCCTGTTCGACTATCGCGACTACCGCACCGCCTGGCAGGAACGCGCCACCGCCCTCGGCGTCACCCCGGACGTGCTCGGCCCGGTCGACCACGACGCCCTGCCCGGCCTCGTCGCCGGCTCCGCCGCGTTCGCCTTCCCCTCAACCAAGGAAGGATTCGGCCTCGCCGCCATGGAAGCCCTCGCCGCCGGCGTGCCCGTCGTCGTACGCGATCTGCCCGTGCTGCGGGAGGTCTTCGGCGACACGGTCACCTACGGCTCCGACCCGACCGGCCTCGCCGCGGCGCTCCGCGAGGCCATCGCAGAACCCTCGCCACAACGGACCGCGGCCGGTCGAGCCCTCGCCGCCGCGCACACCTGGCGAGCAGCCGCCGAACGCCACGTCGCCTTCTACCAAGGGCTGCGGCAGGGTCCGAGGTCACGCTAGCGGGAGGTGACGCCGCCGTTCGCGACGGTGAGCGGGAGCTCCATGCGCATGTTGGTCCCCGGCCCCGCGCCGTTCGCGGAGCTTGACCACCTCATCCTCCGGCTCGGCCAGCAACAGCCGACCCAACCCGCGAAACGCCTGGTAGACCGCGTCGAACTCCAGATCCCGCCGCCATCTCGTCATCGCGTCCCACCAGCCGCGATGGGGGCAGCAGCCGCAGCGGAGCATCGCGCTCGCCGACCCGCGGCGCAGCCGCTCCTGGGCGCGCGGCGGCATCCCGCAACCGCTCCAGGCCGTAGACCACGCCCTGCGCCGTCTGGTACCGGTTGTCCGGTTCCTTCTCCAGCAGATGCATGACGATCTCGGACAACAGCCCCGGCACGGCCCGGTTCACCTCCGCCGGCGGTACCGGCACACGGACCAAATGATCATGGGTGAGCCGCAACGGGTCCCCGGAACCGAACGGCGGCGCACCCGTCGCCAACTCATACAGCGTCGCGCCCAGCGCGTACAGATCGGCACGCTGATCCACCGACCGGCCGGTGCGCCCGGTCTGCTCCGGCGCCAGGTGCGCCAACGTCCCGACGATCTCGGTGTGGTGCGTGAACTCGGGACGCATCTCGGCGAACGATGTCGCCAAGGTGAAGGCCACCAGGCAGGGCGCGCCGTCCCGGGAGATCACGATGTTCGCCGGAGTGATGTCCCGGTGCGACGCCCACCACACCGCGCAGCCGCCCCAGGATTGTCAACTCGTGCTGGACCCGCCGCTGCGCGTCCGGTCCCAGCGGCTCCTTGCGGATGACCGCGCGCCCAGCAACGAACAGCCGAGTCACACGCGTGCGTTCGCTCTCGTGCAGTATTTCGCCCTGACGGGGTGGATCTCGGCCCGGCAGCACTCTGCCGTTCCCCATCCGACACCTCCACGCGTGGTCGGACCCACCTCATATCGTACTGAGAGGTCCTAACGAAGTCGGGTGACGTGTCGGTAGGTGATGACGCAGGTCGCGAGGGTGGGGAAGGCTTGGTGGATGTCGTCGCGGCGTTCCCCCAGCGGATGCGAAGTCGTTTCATACCTACGGGACCTGCTGCGCGGGGTCAGCACACCATGACGGGCTGCCGGCAGGCGGCAGCGATGCCCCCTCCGCTCCAGCAGACCGCCGCTCGGGTGACAGGTGCGCACGCACCTCGGCGGCGATCTCCTCGGCCGCCTGGTCGGCGGCTCTCGCCACGGCCGGCGTCAGGCCGGTGCCGAAGTCGGTGTCGGCCACCTCGATGCCGTATACGATCATCCGGTCGGGGAGCCGGTCGAGCTCGCGGGCCAACGCCACCGCTTCGCCCATGTCGATGGTGTGTGAACTGGTGGTCCCGGCCCGTTCGGGCGCTGGACATGACGCAACCAGTCGATGGATGCGGCCCGGGTGCGCCGGCTGTGCGTGTATCGCGTCGACGAGGACGGCGAGGGGTCGCCGTTCCCACAGCATGATGAGCGCGCAGGCCTCGCCGTCGCTTTCAGCCAGGGTTGTCTCCGGCAGACCGGCAGAGCGCAGCCGCTGGATGACAGCTGGACCGACGCCGTCGTCGCGCCGGTACGGGTTGCCGACGCCGATGACCACGACCGCCGGGTTCATGTGCGCTCGACGGTGACGTCGAGGAAGTGTGTGGCGCATGAGATGCACGGATCGTAGTTGCGGATCGCCTGCTCGCACTGAGCGGTGAGCCCTTCGTCGTCGAGGTCCAACCGGTCCTGCACAAACCGACGCAGGTCGTCCTCGATGCTCGGCTGGTTCTGCGAGGTAGGTGGCACGATCCGGGCGCTGCGGATGGTTCCGTCGCTGTCCAGCGTGTACCGGTGGAACAGTGCACCGCGTGGCGCCTCCGTGGCGCCGTACCCGTTGCCCGCCTGCGCCGGAACCTCCGCATATGACGGTTCCGGCGGCCGGTACGCCTCGATGAGCCGCAACGCCTCGTCGAGCGCGTAGACGAGTTCCACGGCGCGCACCACGATGCTGCGGAACGGATTGCCGCAGCGCTCCCCGAGACCGGCGGCGCTCGCCGCCTCACGAGCGAGCGGGGACAGCGCGGCGTGATTGAGCGCATACCGGGCGAGCGGACCGGTGAGATACATTCCGGCGTTCGCGAGTTGCGCGTGCAGGGCAGTCGAGTGTGGCACCTGTGCCTCGACAATGTGCCGTTCGAAGTCACGTACCGGAAACGACCGCCCGGTCGAGGTTCTCGGCTCGCCGCGGTCGATGGGGTATCGGTCCGCGTCGACCAGGGCGAGCAACTCGTGGTCGGTCGTGAAGTCCGGGAACGGGAAGCCGGCGACCCACTCGGCCGTGGCGAGCGCATGGTCGAGCGCCGGCCGCAGCGTGTCGCGGGCAAGGGTGCGCAGTTCGGCGGCGGACGGCGCGTGGTAGAAACCGCCGACGCGCACGTTGATCGGATGAATCGCGCGTCCGCCGACGAGCTCGAGAATGGCGTTGCCGGCCTTCTTCAGGGCGAGTCCGCGTTCGACGGCGCCGCGGTGGTCGCGGGCCATCTCCACGACGCCGGGGTAGCCGAGGAAGTCTGGTGCGTGCAGCAGATACACGTGCAGGGCGTGGCTTGCGACCCACTCGCCGCAGTAGAGCAGCCGGCGCAGTTCGGCGATCGGTTCGCTGACCTGTACACCGCACGCGTCCTCGATGGCCAGGCAAGCGCTCATCTGGTACGCCACCGGGCAGATGCCGCAGATGCGGGCGGTGATGTCGGGTGGCTCGACGTGGCCGCGGCCACGCAGGAACGCCTCGAAGAACCTCGGCGGTTCATAGATCTGCAGCCGCACGTCGGTCACCGTCGTTCCGTCGATCCGGATGTGCATGGCACCCTCACCCTCGACGCGGGCGAGGGCACCGACGCGCAGCGCCCGGTCGTTGCGATGGCTCATTCGGTTTCCCCCTGCCCGGCTTTCCCCTGCTCGGCGGCGGCCTCGAACTCCGGCTTGGCGGCGTGGTAGGTGCGGAACACCCGCGCCGTGTCCTGCGGGGACATGCCGAGGTGACGCAGCGAGGCGACCATCGCGGCGGTGTTCGGCTGCGCCATCGGACCGAAGCAGCCGTAGCAGCCGCGGCCGTACGCGGGACAGAGCGCGCCGCAGCCGGCGCGGGTGACCGGGCCGAGACACGGGATTCCCTGTGCCACGGTCACGCAGGTCGTGCCGCGCAGCTTGCATTCCTGGCAGACGCTGTGAACAGGTAGGCCGGGGCGGCGGCCGGCGAGCACGGCGGTCAGGACTCCGATGAGCTGGCGCCGGTCGATCGGGCAGCCGGGCAGTTCCAGATCCACCCGCACGTGCGCCGAGATGGGCGTCGAGTGCTCCAGGGTGGCCACGTACTCCGGTTTCGCGTAGACGACCGATTGGAACTCCTTGACGTCGGCGAAGTTCCGCAGCGCCTGGACACCTCCGGCGTTGGCGCATGCGCCGATGGTCACCAGCATCCCGGACTGTTCCCGGATGTGGTGGATGCGCTCGACGTCAGCCTGGGTGGTGACGGACCCCTCGACGAGTGAGACGTCGTAGGGTCCCTCCACGACCGTGCTGGAGGCCTCCAGGAAGTGCGCGATCTCGACGTGCTCGGCGAGCGGCAGCAGTTCGTCCTCGCAGTCCAGCAGGGTCAGTTGGCAGCCGTCGCAGGACGCGAACTTCCAGACCGCGAGCTTCGGCTTCGTCATCACAGCTCCTTCGTCAACAGCAGCGGCCCGGCGACGTCGTAGCCGACGACCGGGCCGTCCCGGCACAGCAGCAGGGGGCCGAGTTGGCAGTGCCCGCAGTGGCCGAGGCCGCAGTGCATGTTGCGCTCCAGGGAAAGCCACACCCGCCTGGGCGGTACGCCCCGGTCGGTGAGGCCGCGCGCGGCGAAGCGCATCATGATCTCGGGTCCGCACACGTAGGCGACCGTGTCGGCGGGGCGGTTGTGGAGGCGGTCGAACAACGCGGTCACCACGCCCACCTGACCGGTCCAGTCGACGGTGGCGCGGTCGACGATGACGAAAACGTCGATTCCGGCTGACCGCCAGGACTCGTACTCGTCGGGGTACAGCAGGTCCTCCGGCGTCCGTGCACCGATCAGCACCGATGCGGTGCGATAGCGGTCCCGGTCTTCGACGGCGTGGTGCACCACCGGCCGTAGCGGGGCCAGGCCGAGCCCGCCGGCGACGACCACCAGATCGGCACCAGCGGGCGCAGGCAGGTCCCAACCCGCGCCGAACGGCCCACGGACTCCAAGCAGGCACCCCGGCTCGGCGCGGGACAGCGCACCGCTTGTCGCTCCAACCGCCCGCACCGTGTGCAGCAGACCACCCACGCCGTGCCGCCCGGAGACAGAGATCGGTACTTCGCCCACCCCGAACGTGTACAGCATCGCGAACTGGCCGGGCCGGAACACCGGCAGGGGCTCGTCGACCGGCTCAAGAGCCAGCGTGACCGTGTCGGCGGTCTCAAGCGTCCGTTCGACCACGCGGTAGCGGGCCGGGGTCATCGTCGTCATGTCGGCACCGTGTACAGGTCGAGCAGGCGGATCCTGGTCGACTGCATGCGTTCCACGACGACGGCCATGAAACGCTTGGTCAGTTCGTAGCCGAAGGCGGGTTCGGCGTCGCACAAGGCGCGAGTACCGGCGCCGTCGATCGCGACGGTGAGCACCGGGTCGACGGTGATCGCGCCGAAGTGCCAGCGGTACGGCGGGAAGAGCCAGGACCACCCGAGCACCGTGCCTGGGCCGAGCGTCTCGACGATGACGTCGCCGCGCCCGGGCACCCGGATGTCGAGGTTGACGTAGCCGTCGCGGATCAGCCAGAACCGGTCGGCTCGGCCGTTCTCCTCGAAGATCCGCGCGCCCGCGTGGAACGGTGCGCGGCAGGCCCAATGCGACAGGCGCTCGAGGTGGCGCGGCGGCAGGCCGGCGAGGAACGGGTGCCCGACGAGGAGGTCGTACGTTGTGATCATCGCGGGTCCTCGGTGGTCGTGGGCGGGTGGGTGTTGAGCGCATGGAGTTCGGCGGTGACATCGATGCCGACCGGGCACCAGGCGATGCACCGGCCGCAGCCCACGCATCCGGATTCGCCGAACTGGTCGTGCCAGGTGCCGAACTTGTGTGTGAGCCATTGCCGGTAGCGGCCGGCCCGTGAGTTGCGCACCGGTCCGCCGTGCAGGTAGCTGAAGTCCAGGTCGAAGCAGGACTCCCAGGTCTCCCAGCGCTCGGCGTGGTCGCCGGTCAGGTCCGTGGTGTCCGTGACCGAGGTGCAGAAGCAGGTCGGACACACCATCGTGCAGTTGCCGCAGGTCAGACAGCGCTCCGCCACATCGTCCCACTGCCGGTCCTCGCGATGTCCGGCCAGCAACGTGCGCAGATCCACCTCCGGTAGCGTCCGGCCCATCCGCGTCGCCGCCGACGCCACCGCATCCGCCGCGGATGTGACGTCCGCGGCGGATGCCGGTGCCGTGGGCACCTGCGCGAGCACCGCCTCGCCCTCGGCTGTTCCGCTGCTGGCCAGGTACGTCCCGTCCGGGCGTTCCGTCAACCCGATGTCGTAGCCGGTCTCGGCGCCGGGACCGCCGCCTGCCGACACGCAGAAGCAGGCGCCGCCCGGCTCGGTGCAGTTGACCGCCACGATCAGGATCTCGGCTCGGCGTGCGGCGTAGCGACCGCCGTCGCCGAGCACATGGTCGAGGACGCCGATCGCGCGGAGGTCGCACGACCGCACGCCGAACAGCGCCAACCGCCGCGGTTCCGCCGCCTGGTCGGTTACCCGGAAGCCTTCCTCGGACCGGTCGGCCGACCACAGCAGGTCGCGGGGCGGATGCAGCACCTGCTTCCACGACTGCGGCCCGGACGTGTGTGTGAACGCGAGCCGGTCGTCGCCCCGCCGGAGCCGGTAGGTTCCTGCCTCGACCTCGGTCTGCCAGCCGTACGGCAACTGCGACGCGCTGCCGAGTTCGGTCAGCACGATCGCGTGCTCCCGTACCGCCGGACCGATGATGGTCCGGCCGTCCGCATGGAGCGCAGTGAAGAGGTCGTCGAGTCCGGACAGCAGGACCGGACCGTCGACAGGTCCGTCCCGGCCGGCGTCCGTGGTCGGCGACCCGTGTTCCGTGACCATCGTGTCCCTCCTTGGATCCGTCGACGCCGACCACGATCGGTGTGATGTTGCCGGCACGGCGCTCCGCTCAGCAGATGCGGGGCAGTTGCTCGCCGACGAGCATGTCGACGACTCGCTTGCCGCCCATGAGCGTGTTCATGATCACCCGCCCGGGATGCTCGCTCACCACCTCACCCAGTCGAACCGCGCGGCGCCCTTCGGGCGTCGACCGCATCGTGGCCAGCAGCGCCTCCGCGGATTCGGGTGCGACCATCGCCACCAGACAGCCTTCGTTGGCGACGTGCAACGGGTCCAGGCCCAGCAGCTCGCAGGCGGCGGCGACGGGTGCTGGTACAGGTACTGCCGTCTCGTCGATCTCGATGCCGACTCCGGAGGCCGTGGCGATCTCGTTCAGCGCCGACGCCACCCCACCACGTGTGGGGTCCCGCATCGTGTGGATTCCGTAGCTCGCGTCGGCCACCATCTTCGCGACGAGCCAGTGCAACGGGCGGGTGTCGGAGGCGATCTCGGCCTCGAACCCGAGGGCCTCGCGCGTGCTCAGGATGGTCGTACCGTGCGCGCCGATCGGACCGGACAGCAGCACGACGTCTCCGGGACGGGCGAACGCGGCCGAGACCCGGACGCCGGGCAGGCGGCGGCCGATTCCGGTTGTGGTCACGAACAGACCGTCGGCCGCACCGCGCCCGACCACCTTCGTGTCGCCGGTGACGATCCGCACCTCGGCGGCCGCGGCGGCCGCGCCGATCGAGGCGGTGACCCGCCGTAGATCCGTGACCGGGAAACCCTCCTCGATGATGTACGCGACGGCCATCGCCAACGGTTCCGCGCCCATCATCGCCAGGTCGTTGACGGTGCCGTGCACCGCGAGCACGCCGATGTCGCCGCCGGGGAAGAACAGCGGGCTGACCACGAACGCGTCGGTGCTGATCACCAGGTCGACACCGGCGACGTCCACCACGGCGGCGTCCTCCGGCACGGTCTCGGTGGCGGCGGCACCGAGCGCCGGGACCACGACCTCGCGCAGCAGTTCCGTGGAGAGCTGGCCCCCGCTGCCGTGCCCGAGCAGCACCTTCTCGGCCTCCGTGAGCGGAGTCGGGCAGGTGCCGCGAACAGGGTCAGCGGCGCTCATCGTGACCCCGTGGCGGTCGCCGGGGAGTGTGGCCGCAGTGCGCTCGGCTGTGGGCGTCGTCCCGCGTTGTAGAAGGCGGCGCAGGTGCCTTCGGTGGAGACCATGGGCGCGCCGAGTGGGGTACGCGGGGTGCACAGCGTCCCGTATGCGGTGCAGTCGGTCGGCACGCGCGTCCCTCTGAGGATGTCCCCGGCGATGCAGGCTGGGTGTTCCCGTGCGGTCAGGTCCGCCACGGCGAAGCGCGGCTCGGCGTCGTAGCGGGAGAACTCCTCGGTGAGCATCAGCCCGCTGCCGGGGATGGTGCCGATGCCGCGCCAGGCGCGGTCACCGATGCGGAACACCCGCCGGATGGCGTCCTGCGCCTCGGTGTTGCCGGAGCGGCGCACCGCACGGGCGTACTGGTTCTCCACTGCCGCGCGGCCTTCCTCGAGCTGCCGGACGGCCATCAGGATGCCCTCGAGGAGGTCCAGCGGCTCGAAACCGGTCACCACGATCGGGACGTGGTAGCGCTCGGCGATCGGCTCGTACTGCGTCCAGCCCATGACGGCACAGACGTGGCCGGCGGCGAGGAACGCCTGGACTTCGCAGTCCGGCGCGTCGAGGATCGCCGTCATCGCGGGCGGCACCAGCACGTGGCTGACCAGCATGCTGAAGTTGGGCAGGCCGAGCTGGTGGGCGCGCAGCACCGCCATGGCGTTGGCCGGCGCGGTGGTCTCGAAACCCACGGCGAAGAAGACCACCTCGCGGCCGGGGCTGTCCGCGGCGATGCGGACCGCGTCGAGCGGGGAGTAGACCACACGCACGTCCGCGCCCCGGGCACGCAGCGCCAACAGATCGGTGGCAGTGCCCGGCACGCGGAGCATGTCGCCGTAGGAGGTGAAGATGACGTCGTCGCGCTGGGCGATGGCGAGCGCCTTGTCGATGAGCTCCAGCGGCGTCACACAGACGGGACAGCCGGGCCCGTGGATCATCCGCACCCCGGCGGGTAGGAGCTCATCGATGCCCTGCCGCACGATGGTGTGGGTCTGGCCGCCGCACACCTCCATGAGTGTCCAGGGCTTCGAGGTCACCGCCTCGATCTGGGCGAACAGGCGCCGCGCGAGCGCCGGGTCGCGGTATTCGTCGACGTACTTCACGGCGCTGTCCTCTCCGCGGGCCCCGACCCGAGCACACTCTCGGGGGAAAGCTCCTGCTCCAACGCATCACCCATCGCCCGCAGGACATCCAGGGTGCGCCACGCCTCCACCTCGTCCACGAGGCTGATGGCGAAACCGACATGCACGATCACGTAGTCGCCCACGCACGCCTCGGGAACGTAGGCGAGACAGACCTCACGTACGACGCCGCTGAAGTCGACCGTTCCCATGAGTATTCCGGCGGCGTCACTGGTGACCACGATCCGGCCGGGCACTCCGAGACACATCCGGCTCACCCCCTCCGCAGTCGTGCGGCGGCGACCGCCGCCTGGCCGTAGCTGATCCCGCCGTCGTTGACCGGTACCCGCTCGTTGACCAACGGCTCCAGCCCAGCACCGGACAGGCCACCGACGAGGGCTTCCACGAGGAGCTGGTTCTGCATGACCCCACCGGAGAGGCAGACGGTTCGAACGCCGTGCCGCGCCGCAACGTCCGAACACAGGGCCACGGTGACCGCGGTGATCGTCGCGTGAAAGCGGGCGGCGAGGATCCCGGCGTCGACACCTTCGCGGCGCTCTTCGAGCAGGGCCCGCAACGTGGGCCCAGGATCGTATACCAGCATGCCACCGCGGGTGACCACACGCCACGGGATCTCGCGCCCGCCCGGACAGGTGGCGGCGACCGCTTCAAGCGCGACCGCCGCCTCACCCTCGTAGGTCGCGTCGTCGCAGAGGCCGAGCAGCGCGGCGGCAGCGTCGAACAGACGACCCGCGCTCGACGCGACGGGACAGTTGACGCCGCGCTCGACCATCCGCCGCACGGTGGACACCTCCCGTGGCGGCAACCGCCGCAGGAACGGCTCGGCCAGCCGCAGGGCAGTCTCGCGCGAGCCCTCGTCGACCAGCTCACCGCCGAACAGGTAGCCCAGCGCCATACGAGCCGGTCGGCGTACAGCGGCGGCGCCACCCGGCAGCGGAGCCCGAGCGAACCGCGCCACCCGCCGGTAGGAGACAAGGTCTGCGAGGAGCAGCTCGCCGCCCCACAGCGTGCCGTCGTCGCCCAGACCCAGTCCGTCGTATGCGACGCCGATGTACCGCCCGGTGACACCGTGCTCGGCGGCGCACGACGCGACGTGCGCGTGGTGATGTTGCACCCCGACCCGGCGGTCCATCGGCAGGCTCGCGGCGTACTGCGTGGACAGGTACCCGGGGTGCAGGTCGTGGGCGACGACGCGGGGCTCGACGCCCACGACACGGGACAGCCGCGCGAGGTTCATCGTGAACGCCTCCATCGCGGCGTGCTGTTCCAGGTCGCCGGTGTGAGGTCCGACGATCGCGGTTCCGTCACGGGCCAACGTGAACGTGTGCTTGAGCTGCCCGCCAACGGCGAGCAGCGGCTCGGACACGGGCACCGGTAGATCGATGGGCTCGGGCGAGTAGCCGCGGGCACGCCGCACGACCGACGACCGCCCGGCGACGACGCGGGTGACCGAGTCGTCGTACCGGGAGCGGATCTCGCGGTCGTGGCTGAGGAACCCGTCGGCCAGCCCCGCCAGCCGCTCGCGAGCATCGGCGTCGTCGATCGCGATCGGCTCGTCCGACACGTTGCCGCTGGTGACCACCAATGGGCGGGCGAGGTCGGCGAGCAGCAGGTGATGCATCGGCGTGTTGGGCAGGAACAACCCCAGCCGAGGCACGCGCGGCGCCACGGAATCCGCCAGCGGGTGCTCCGGTCGTCGGGCGAGCAGGACCACCGGCCGGGCGACCGAGGTCAGCAGCGCTGCCTCCGCCTCGCAGACATGCGCCAACCGGCGTGCCGCGGCCAGGCTGCCCACCATGACGGCGAATGGTTTCGCCGGGCGGTGCTTACGGGCCCGCAAGCGCGCAACAACCGTCTCGTCGGTCGCGTCGCAGACAAGTTGGTAGCCGCCCAGCCCCTTGAGCGCGACAACACCGCCACGACACACGAGCGCCTCGGCCGCGCCGAGCGCGTCTTCGCCGTATCGGTCGGCCGCGGGGCCGCGGCCCGGGGCGTGCCACGCCAGCCGGGGACCGCACACCGGGCAGGCGATCGGTTCGGCGTGGAAGCGGCGATTGGTCGGGTCGGTGTACTCCCCCGCGCAGTCCGCGCACATGTCGAAGCGCCGCATCGTCGTGCACACCCGGTCATACGGGAGGGCATCGATGATCGTCGCGCGCGGGCCGCAGTCGGTGCAGTTGAGGAAGGCGTAGCGGTACCGCCGGTCGCTCGGGTTGAACAGTTCCGCCAGGCACGCGTCGCACGTGGCGAGGTCCGGCGGGATCCGGCGGACCTCCGCCCCGGTCCCCGCCGGGCGCCGTCCTGCCGAAAGATCCACCCGGAAGCCGGTACCGGGCGCCGGCACGCGGCCGTCCAGTTCGCTGACCCGCACGTCAGACACCCAAGCTCGGGCCGGAGCGTCGGTGCGCAGCCGTACCGTGAGCGCGGTCATCGCCTCGGCCGAGCCGGCCGCCTCGACCACCACGAGACCGCCGTCGTTGCGGACCCATCCATCGAGGCCCAGGCTGCTGCCGAGCCGATAGGCGAACGGCCGGAAACCGACGCCCTGCACCGTCCCGTGGATCTCGATGCGGCGCGCCACCCGCGCTTCGATCGCCTGCATACCCTCAGCACCCGCCGCGTCACGGCCGATCACCGGTCCTGAGCCGGACCGTGGTTCAAGTTTCGTCCAGAAACGCGCCAAGTGCGGGGGCATTTCGCGGCGCTCACCCTGCCCTCTTGGTCCTCGCCGCGAAGGGGTTGTCAACGGCAGCACGGCGCTGCGCCGCAAACTCACCCTGCTCACCGCCGAGCGCGAGCGCCTCCGGCAGCGCCACGCCGCAACCACCCGCGACTGGGCCGCCACGGACGGGACGGCGCTCGGCTGGCGGGAGCGTGCCACGATGCTCGACGGCCTGGAGACGATCGAGGCGGCAGCCGGGGTACCGCCGGCGGAACTCACGGTGCCGTGGACCACCGTGATGAGCGTCCGGTACCCCGAAGCGCCCTCGCCGCCCGCACGCTGCAACTGGCAGAGCTGGAGGCGGCCGACGCGCCGGCGTACCGCTCACGCATGGGGCCGCCACTCCCCGCCCGCACCTGCTGACTTCCGGCGGCGACCTCGCGGACGCGCCTCAGGTTTCGATGGTCGCCGGCGGCATGAGGCTGAACGCGTTCTCCTCTTCCTGGGCGTTGTGCAGCTGCATGATGGCGTACAGGCCGTACAGGCCGGCACGCAGATCGGTGACGTCCTCGGGCTCGGCCTGATCACCGACATCCTGCGCGGCGCGGCGCAGCCGGCGGATCTGGTGCTCGATCTCGGCATGGGTGCGGCTGAGCGCCCCGGTCGGGTCGGGACCACCGAGAGCACGCGCGACGATCGGCAGCAGTTGGGCCTCCTCGGCCCACTCGTGCGGGAGCAGGTCGGCTTCGAGACGGTCCAGCAGCCCGCGCAGGGGCCCGAGGTCGGGTTCGGTGACCGAGAGGCCGTCGGCGACGGCGCGGATCTGTTCGACGAGTGGCCGGATGGCGGTGTGCTGCTCATACAGCTGCTGGACCGCGGCGAGGTCGGCGGCCGGCAGGGTGACGGTGTGGGTGCGCCCCGGCAGCAGGACGGTCAACGCAAAGCCGATGGCGGCAACGTCGATCACCTCCTGCAATATGGCGCCCGCGGTCGGCGCCAGCAGCCCGGCCGCGGCCGGGACCATCGCCGCCAGCGACAAGGCCATACCGACCGCAGCGGCGCGGCGGGCGATACGGCGGCTGCGGCGGGCGATGAGGATCGCGTCGGCGAGGCCGTCAACGCGATCGGCGGTGAGCACGACATCGGCGGCCTCGGCGGAGGCGGTGACGCCACGCGCCGCCAGGGCCACGCCCACACCGGCGGCGGCCAGCGCTGGGGCGTCGTTGACCCCGTCACCGACCATGATCGTCGGTGCCTCGTCCTGCTCGGTGCGGACGATGGCGAGCTTGTCGGCCGGGTCGCGGTCGGCGTACACGGCGTCGACCCTGACGATGCGCCCAACGGTCTCGGCAATGTCGGCCCGATCACCAGTGACCAGCACCGTACGGTCGATGCCGGCGTCGCGCAGGGTGCGCATCATGCGCGGCGCGTCGGGCCGGAGCGGGTCCGTGAGCAGCAGCACACCGGCGGGCCGGCCGTCCACCGCCGCGAAAACGGTCAGCGACCCGTCCAGCGCGGCGCGGCGGCGCGCACGGCGTACCCAGCCCGGTGCGGGGCCGTCGATGATCCAGGACGCTTTGCCGAGTCGTACCAGATGACCGTCCACCTTTCCTTCGACGCCGTAGCCGTGCCGTTCGTGGACACCGGACGCCGGTGAGAGCGCCAGCCGGCGGTCACGGGCGGCGGTGACGATGGAGGCCGCGAGCACGTGCGCCGACACCTGGTCGAGCGACGCGCACAGCCGCAGCACCTCGCCGGCCGGCACGTCGCGGGCGGTGACGATGCCGGTCAGCACGGGTCGACCGCGCGTCAGGGTGCCGGTCTTGTCGAACAGCAGGACGCGTCCGGCGGCCAACCGTTCGAGGGCGGCGCCGCCCTTGATGATCACGCCGTGCCGGGCCGCCCGGGACAGGCCCGACATGATGGCGATCGGGGCGGCCAGCAGCAGCGGGCAGGGGGTCGCCACGACGAGCACGGCCACGGCGCGAACCGCCTGACCCGAGATCGCCCAGGCCAGTCCTGCCGCCAGCAGCGTGAGCGGGACGAAGACGAGGGCGAACCGGTCGGCGACGCGGACGAACGGTGCGCTGCTCGCCCGGGCCTGCTCGACGAGGCGGACAACGCCCGCGTATGTGGATTCGGCGGCGGTCTGGGTGGCCAGCATCCGCGTCACCGAGCCGGCGTTGACGACACCGCTACGGACGTCTTCGCCGCCGCGGCGCTCGACAGGCACCGCCTCGCCCGACAGCGTCGATTCGTCGAAGACGCCGCCGTCGAGCAGCCTCCCGTCGACCGGCACGAGTTCACCGGCGCCGACCAGCAGCCGGTCACCGACCGCTACCCGATCCACGGGGATCTCGTCCACGCCGTCCGGCCCCTCGCGGCGCGCGGTCCGCGGCGCGCCGGCTGCCAAGCGGCTGAGTTCCCGGCGGGCCCGAGCCGACGCGCGGGCCTCCAGCACACCGCCCGTGAACAGCATCACCGCGATTACCGCGCCCGCGAGCGGCTCGCCGACCAGCAGGGCACCGGCCAGCGCCAGCCACGCGATGACGTCCACCGACGGCTGGCGGCGGCGCAGTGCCACAGCGATGGTGACCGTCGAATACGCCAGCCCGAGCAGCGTCGTCCCGGCCCACACCGCCGACGCCCACTCCTGCGCGCCCGCGACGGCGGCCGCCACCCCGGCGAGGAGCAGCAGGGTCACCACAGCGAACAGGATGACCTCCCGGGCTTCCCACAGCCCCGCAAGACGCGACTCATGCCGACCGCGCGGGTCGGCCGCAACGCTGTCCGGCACCGATCCCACCTCCCTCCGGTCAACAATCTCCGTTCCGCGCGACAGCGCCCAGTGCCGAAGGTCCTTGTCCGGGACCCACAGGCAAGAGGGCGGGTTTCCACGGTTCCGGTGCGGGAAGCCTGCGAGATGAGTGGGAGAGCGAAGCTGGTAGCGCGGAAGCTGAAAGGCATAGCGCTGAGACGGAACTGGTCCAGGAGGTTTCCACGGACTCGACCATGAAGCGTTCGTCTCCGGCTGCACCGTGCTGCAGCTGCGCCTGCCGGACCCGCAGGCCCGCCAACTGGCGCACGAGCTCGGGCTGGACTACGTCGAGGACACGTGCATGGGCATGGAACGAACGCTGAGCCAGATGGTGCACGGCGAATACACACCGCGCTGCATCGTCTACCGCGGCATCGTTCCTGAGGCGGAACGGCCGGCGGCACTCGTCGCACAACGTTCGAACATTGCTTACGACCGGCGCGACGGCGCCGCGGGCCGGTCGGCCGTGGCAAATCCGGCCAGAGTCCGAACGTCTGCTCCGCGCTCGGCGAATCGGGCAGATGCTGCGGCGGACGATCGGCAGGCAGGGCGTCGTCGTCCAGCGACGGCCAGCCATTGACCACCGAGCCGCCTGCTGGCCGCGGACGATCGGAGACAGTTCCGGCGCCCGGCAGCGGTCCGGACGCTGAAGCGGCACCGGATCCCACGGCTGGAGGATGTCCTGGCCACGGCACACTGCCAGATGGCTGAACTGGAGGCGGCTGACACGGTGTGCCGTCACGGTACGGGAAACTCGACCGTCTCCCCTGCGCTGAGCAGCGCGGTCTCGTCGCGGCAGTGCAGGCGGATCGGACGTTGCATGCCGGCGCCCGCGGATATCCGGACGCCTTTGCCGGTGATCCGCAACGTAAGCGGGTGCTCGCGGTAGCGCAGGTCGAACTCAAGCGTGCCGAGTTGCGGTGGCCAGTACGGGTTGAGCCGCAGGGTGTCGCCGCGGGTCTCGACGCCGCCGAAGCAGCGCTGCAGGACGTCGACCGATCCCGCCATGGCGGCCAGGTGGATCCCTTCCGGCGTGGTACCGCCTTGGATGTCGGCGACGTCGGCGTCCAGTGCTTGGATGAAGTACTCCAACGCTTGTTCCCGGTGGTTGCGGGCGAGGAGCCAGGCGTGGACGACAGCGCTGAGGGTTGACCCGTGGGAGGTGCGGGCCAGGTAGTACTCGATGTTGCGCGGGATGGTGTCAGGTTCGAGCCGGTAACCGAGCCGGTCGAACAGTTCGCCGAGTTCGTCAGCCGACAGCAGGTAGAACAGCATGAGTACGTCGGCCTGTTTGGACACCTTGTATCGGTTGGGGCTGTCGCCCTCGGACTCCAGGATGCGGTCCAGGCGACGGACGTCAGCGTAGCGGGCCCGGTAGGCCTCCCAGTCGAACTCGGCGAGTCGTTCGTAGCCTTCGAACTGGCTGATGATTCCCTCATCATGCATCGGCACGTACATCCGATGCGAGATGTCCTCCCAGCGCCGTAGCTCTTCGGGGCGCAGCCCCAGGGTCTCGGTCAGTTCGGCGCGGCGCCAGTCGGGTAGCAGGCTGAGCGCCTCCAGCGCCCGCAGCATCACCCAGACGGTCATCACATTGGTGTACGCGTTGTTGTCCACGCCTTGCTCGGGTGCCTCGGGGTAGCCGGTGTGGAACTCGTCCGGGCCGATCACGCCCGGGACCACGTACCGTCCGCGGTTGTGGTCGTAGCCGGCCAGGTCAGCGAAGAAGCGGGCGATCTCCAACAGCATCTCGGCGCCGTAATACGTGACGAACTCCCGATCGCCGGTGACCTGGTAGTACTGCCAGACGTTGTACGCCACGGCAAGCCCGATGTGCCGCTGGCGGTGGGTAGGGTCGCTGGTCCATCGGCCCGACATGGGATTCAGATGGAGATGCTGGGTCTCCTCCCGCCCGTCGCTCCCGGACTGCCAGGGGTACCCAGCCCCGATGTGGCCGGCCACGCGTGCGGCGTGCCGCGCCCAGGGCAGTCGCCGGTACCGGTAGCACAGCAGTGCCCGGGTCAGCAGCGGAACGCGCACGTTGAGGATGGGGAACACGAACAATTCGTCCCACAGCACGTGGCCGCGGTACGCCTCACCGTGCAGGCCGCGGGCCGGTACACCGACATCGAGGTCGACGCTGTGCTCCGACACCGTCTGCAACAGGTGAAACAGGTGCAGCCGCACCACGCGCAGCACACGCTCACCGCGGCCACGCAGCGAGACCCGGAACCGTTGCCACAGTTGACGCCAGGCCAGTACATGTTCGGCAAGCAGCTGGTCGAAATCCTCGACCCACCCCAGCTGCTGCACCGCCTCGACTGCCGGGTCGGCGATGGTGGCGTCCCGCGAGGTGAAGGTCGTGACCAGTTTCTCGATGGTGATCGCGTGCCCGGCCCGCACCTCCAGGCCCAGCTCGTGCCCGACCCGCCCGTCCTCCTCCACCGGCTCACGTGCCACGCCCACCCGCCGACCGCCACGCATCACCCTCGTCCGAGCCGCCTGTGCGATGCGAACATGTGACTGATTGGTCTCCACGACGAGCAGCACGGCATCCTCGCCGACCGGGTCAGCGCACACCGGCGCGAAATGGCGGCCGGCCAGGCCCCGGTACCGCGCCACCCCGCTGTTCTCCACCGTGGCGTCCAGCACCGATCTGACCCGCAGCGTCCCCGACCAGTCCTCAGGCACCAGCGTGGTCTGCAACCCGCACAGGTGCGGGTGACGCATGTGGACGAAACGCCGCTGCGTCACGCGAGTGGTGCGTCCCGCGCCGTCGCGCACGCGCAGCCGCCGGGTCAGCACCCCGCGCCGCAGGTCGAGTTCCAGGCGCTGGTCGAGCAACTCGACGCCGGCCTGTCCCAGCCACGGCCCGTCCCCGGCGCGGAACGTCAGCGGTAGCCAGTTCGGCAGGTTGACCAGACTCTCGTTCTCGATGATCTCCCCCGCCACGGTGTTCGAAAGGCGGTTGTAACAGCCGGCCGCGTAGGTGCCCGGGTAGTGCACCCCACCGGCGGTCGACTCCGGCGCCGCGCCCCGGGTGGCCATGTATCCGTTGCCCAACGTGCACAACGCCTCCCGCAGCCCTTCGACCGCCGGATCGAAGCCCTCGTAGGCCAACCGCCAAGCGTTCACGGTGCATGCACCCCCGCGATCCATCTTCCAGCAGCCGCCCCGTCCCTGCCGCGGTCCGCCAGCAGGTCCCCCGCCATGGACCGGCGACTGGACCGACGCAGCCGTCATCGCGCTAGGCAGAACACCCGGCGTACGTCGAAGACGTCGTCCGCGATCACGTCCGGCTGCCAGCCTGGCGGCGCGTGCGTATCCGAGGAGACGCCCGGGGTGAGGTGGCCGTACATCTTGTGGGGCGCGAAGACGTCTGAACCGCAGGCCCGAACGTCTCCATCGCCCAGTCGACCAGTCCGCCCCCGATGTCGAAGACGATCCCGCCGTGCGGGGTGCCGTAGGTGAACAGCTTGTCCACCAGCTCGTCGGCAGGTTCGCGGGCCTGTCCGGTGCGAGGATCGGCGCTGCGTGCCACCTTCTCGATCATGCAGCGGGCGACGAGCCCGCCGGCCGCGACGATCACGGGCTGCCGTATCCGCCGCCCCCGGGTGTCTCGATCACGAGCACGTCACCCGGCTGCACCTCGACGGAGTCGCATCCGGCGAGGTGGACGAAGCTGCCGTCGGCGCGTTCCACCCGGTTGGCTCCCAACGCGCCGGGTGAGCCGTCGGCCAGGCCGTACGGCGGCACCCGCCGGTGGCCGGACAGGGTGCTGACCGTCATCGGCTCACGGAACCGGATGCGACGCACTGCCCCGTCCCCGCCCCGCCACCGGCCGGCGCCGCCACTGCCGCGGCGGATGGCGAACTCGTCGAGCAGCACCGGGAACCGCCATTCGAGTACCTCGGGGTCGGTCAGCCGGGAGTTGGTCATGTGGGTCTGGACCACCGACGCCCCGTCGAACCCGTCGCCGGCTCCGGAGCCGGAGGCGACGGTCTCGTAGTACTGGTGCCGGGCGTTTCCGAAGCTCACGTTGTTCATCGTCCCGGACCCTTCGGCCTGGACGCCCAGCGCGGCGTACAGCGCCCCGACGATCGCCTGCGACGTCTCGACGTTGCCGGCGACCACGGCGGCGGGGTAGACCGGTGCGAGCATCGAACCTTCGGGCACCACGATGCGCAGCGGGCGTAGGCAGCCGTCGTTGAGCGGGATGTCGTCGGCGACCAGGGTCCGGAAGACGTACAGCACTGCTGCGGTGACGACGGACGAGGGCGCGTTGAAGTTCGTTTCCAGCTGTGGTGAGGTGCCGGTGAAGTCGATGGCCGCGCAGCGGTGTGCGCGGTTCACGGTGACCCGCACCGAGATCACCGCGCCGGAGTCCATCTGGTAGCGGTACTCACCGTCGGTGAGAGCATCGATGACCCGGCGTACCGCCTCTTCGGCGTTGTCTTGGACGTGCCGCATGTAGGCCTGCACGACGTCGAGGCCGAAGTGGTCGATCATCTTGCCCACCTCTTCGACCCCCATGACGTTCGCAGCGATCTGCGCGCGCAGGTCAGCCAGGTTGGTGGCCGGGTTACGGGACGGGTACGGCGCTTCGGCGAGCAGTTGCGCGGTCTCCTGCTCACGGAACCGGCCGTGCTCCACCAGCAGCCAGTTGTCGAACAGCACGCCCTCCTCGTGCACGTTGCGGCTGGTCGCGGGCATGGAGCCGGGGGTGAGCCCGCCGATCTCCGCGTGGTGGCCGCGGGACGCCACGTAGAACAGGATCTCCGTCCGCCCGGCCCCGAAGACCGGGGTGACGACGGTGACGTCGGGCAGGTGGGTGCCGCCGTGATACGGGTCGTTGATCGCGTACACGTCGCCGGGCTTCATGCCGGTGCCACGGCGGCCGATGACCTCCTTCACGCTGGCGCTCATCGAGCCGAGGTGGACCGGAATGTGCGGCGCGTTGGCGATGAGATTGCCGTCCGGGTCGAACAGCGCACACGAGAAGTCCAGCCGCTCCCGGATGTTCACCGACTGCGCGATCGACTCCAGCCGCGTGCCCATCTGCTCGGCGATCGACATGAAGAGATTGTTGAAGAGCTCCAGCAGCACGGGGTCTACCTGGGTGTCCGCCTCGGACTTCTCCGCGCGTGGCCGCAACCGGTGCATGAGCAGGTGCCCGTACGGCGTTACGTCGACCCACCAGTCATCGTCGACCACCGTGGTCGCGTTGGCCTCGGCCACGATCGCCGCGCCGCTGATCGTGTCTCCAGCGCGCAGACTTTCTCGCTCGTAGAGCGGCACCTCACGCCACGCCCCGCTGGAATACAGCCGTACTGTGCTCAGCGGCGTCGCGGCCGTGGTGGCCTCGGCATCGGCTTCTGATGTACTGGAATGCTCGCCCAGGTGGGAGAGGTCCGGCGGCTCGCTCAGCCCGACGGCCTCGACCGTGACCGCCTCCGCGATCAGCGGACGGTCCATCAGGACGGCATACATTCGTCGATAGCTGGTCTCGAACGCCGCCACCATGACGTCCAGTCCCGCCAGCTCGACCGGCACCGCTGTGTCGGTGCCGTCGAAGCGCACCTGTACACGCCGGGTTACCCGGATCCGTTCGGCCGGCACGTCCTCATCCAGCAGCTCCGCGCGTGCCGCTGCCTCCAGGGCGTCGGCGACGTCGGTCAACCGCCGCATCGCCGCGCGCTCCAGGCGTGCCTCAACCGACTGTTCGCGCATGGCGGTGACATCGGCGAGGCCGATGCCGAGCGCGGACAGCACGCCCGCCATCGGCGGCACCAACACGGTACGAATACCCAGCGAGTCGGCCACCGCGCACGCGTGTTGCCCGCCGGCACCGCCGAACGTGGTGAGCACGTACTCGGTGACATCGCGACCCTTGTGCACGGAGATTCGCTTCACCGCGTTAGCCATGTTGGCGACCGCGATCTGCAGGTAGCCTTCGGCGACCTGCTCCACACTGCGCTCGTCACCGGCCTGCTGGGCGATGCTCGCCGCCAGCTCGGCGAACCGCCGCTGGACCACGTCGGCATCCAATGGCTGGTCGCCGTCCGGGCCGAACACGCGGGGAAAGGTTCCGGGTTGGATCCGGCCGAGCATCACGTTGGCGTCGGTGACCGTGAGTGGACCGCCGTTGCGGTAGCAGGCCGGACCCGGGTCGGCTCCCGCCGAGTCCGGTCCGACCCGGTATCGGGCGCCGTCGAAGTGCAGGACGGACCCGCCTCCCGCGGCGATGGTGTGGATGTCGATCATGGGGGCACGCATCCGTACGCCGGCCACCTGGGTGTGGAACACCCGCTCGTACCCGCCCGCGTAGTGCGAGACATCGGTGGAGGTTCCGCCCATGTCGAAGCCGATCACCTGGTCGAAGCCGGCCAGCTGCGACATGCGCACCATGCCGACGATGCCGCCGGCCGGACCGGACAGGATCGCGTCCTTGCCGCGGAAATGCCCCGCCTCCGCCAGACCGCCGTTTGACTGCATGAACATCAGCCGTACGCCGTTCAGCTGCTGCGCCACGGCCTCAACGTATCGGCGCAGCACCGGCGACAGGTACGCGTCGACCACGGTGGTGTCGCCGCGCGGCACCAGCTTCATCAACGGGCTCACCTCGCTGGAGCAGGAGACCTGCTCGAAGCCGATTCGCTCCGCCAGCCTCTCGATCTGCCGCTCGTGCGCTGGGTACAGATGGCTGTGAAGCAAGACCACCGCGACCGCGCGGACACCCTCGTCGCGCGCGCGCTGCAGATCGGCGGCCGCCTGTTCGACAGATAGCGAATTGACGTTGGTGCCGTCGGCCAGCACTCGCTCATCCACCTCGATCACGCGTTCGTACAGCATCTCCGGCAGCACGATGTGTCGGTCGAAGATGCGCGGCCGGTTCTGGTAGCCGATGCGCAGCGCGTCACCGAAGCCTTTGGTGACGACCAGTGCGGTGCGCTCGCCCTTGCGTTCCAGCAGTGCGTTCGTGGCGACTGTGGTCCCCATCCGCACCGCCTCGATCTGGTCGACCGGGATCGGTGCCGTGTCGGGGATGCTGAGCAGCGCTCGGATTCCCGCGACTGCCGCATCCCCGTAGCGTGTCGGGTTGTCCGACAACAGCTTGTGTGTCAGCAGTCGGCCGCTGTCCGGTGCTCGGGCGACGATGTCGGTGAACGTGCCGCCGCGGTCGACCCAGAACTGCCAACGCCCACCTACCACCCGGATCCCCTCCTTCTGCCGTGCGTGCGCGCCTGCAGGCGGTGTAGTAGCTGCAGGCGGTGTATCCTGCTTCGTATCACCGGTGAGGTGACATTCCGATGGCCTGCCAGACAGTTGGCGTCTACAGCGAGACCGCGCCCGGCGAACGACGAGTCGCAGTCGTGCCCGGGGCCGTCCATTTGATTCTGGAACTCGGACTCGAGGTTCTGGTCGAAACTGAGGCCGGGCGCAGGGCCTACTTCCCCGACAGCGCCTACATCTGCGCTGGGGCCAGGATCGTCTCGCGTTCCGAGCTGTTCGACGCTGCCGACATGCTTATCGGCGTTCGGCCGCCGAACATCACTTCCACGCACCGATTCCGTGCCGGACAGGCGCTGACCTGCCTCCTGCAACCCTTGTACATGCCGGACGTGATCCGCCGCTGGGCCGACCAGGGCCTCACCGCGATCGCTGCCGACCTGGTTCCGCGCACCCCCGGCCGAGCCCAGCTGATGGATGCCCTCAGTTCGCAGGACCAGGTCGCCGGCTACCAGGCGATACTGACCGCCGCTGACACCTTCGGCCGCTGCCTCGCCGAACCACCTCCCGGCGGGGAAATAGGGCCGCCCCCGCAGATCCTCGTTCTCGGTCGTGGGCCGGCGGGCCGCGAGGCCGCCCTCACCGCTCGTCGGCTGGGGGCGATCGTCCGTGTCTGCGAGGCTTGTGAGGGATCGTGCCCGGACATCGCCGCTCGCGGCATCGACATCATCGTCGTCACCGCTGAGATCCCGGGTCATCGGCCGCCGGTACTGGTGCCCGCCCGGAGCGTTCGGGCCATGCGCCCGGGATCAGTCATCGTAGACACCACGGCGAGCGCGTTCGGCTGTGCTGTCGAACTCGCCGAACCGAACGCCATCAGGGTGGTGGAGCCTGGCGTCACCGTTATCGGCGACGACAACCTGGCCTCGAAAACACCCACCAGCGCCTCAGCTGCCTACGCCACGAGCATCGCGGCCCTGCTCGCACATCTCGTCCGCGGCGGCGCACTCTCGATCGACCTCACTGACCCTATCCAATCCGAAGTGGTGGTCACACATGACCGGAGCGTCTACAACCACGCGGTGTGGCAACGGATTCTCGACCAGATCTCACTGGCGGGTCTGCCCTGACACCCTTATGCCCTGGTGCTGGTCGGGATTCCCATCGGCAGCCAGCACGGCGTGCCGCGCCATCGACACCGCGTGTTCAGCGCATCGCATGTAGCACCTGCCGGCCAGGGAAGCGTCCAGCGCGGCGTCTACATCGACAGCGCCCGAGTCATTCAGCAACAGCCGGTAGAGCAGTTGTCGGAGCCGATGCATCTCGGCATAAGCCGCGCGCATCCCCGCCTCTACGTCGGCTTGCGCCGACCCTATGGCGCCGCCTGCTATGGCCATCATTTCCACGCAGACGCGACCCATGCTGCATACTGTGGCCTGCACTTCGACCGGTACCGTTGGCCTCGAAGGCCGCGACCCGGCGATCTCCACCAACTGCCGCGCGAGTTCTGCGACGCCTTCGGCATCGGCGTTGACCTGTGCGGCCACGACGATGGTCCGCACGGCGGTCGCCGGCGGCAGGACACGAGTCGCGTCGATCGCCAACGCCTGGTCCTCGACTGCCTGACGCAGTGCGTAGAGCGCCTTCTCGGCGTGCGGGAGACAGGTCCCAGCCGGAGGATCGCGGTCGCAAAGCGCCGCGGTAGCGTGCTCCAACGCAACTCGCGAGAGCTCGACCATCTCGCTGAGCCCTCCGCTCAGCCCGCCGGATTTCTGACGATACGGCACATCGGGCTCCTGCTGGATCACGTCTGCTGGATGATGTCGACGCCAGGATCGCTACGCCGCGCCAATACCGGCTCGCCAACGCCAGCCGCGCAATGAGCACCTCGTCGGCACGGTGTCGTTCCCGGACGGGTCCGTGATGGCTGGTCGGGGCATGCCGCTTGCCTCAGCGCGATCTTACCCGCAGCGTCGAGCACCAAGGGCCGGAATGCTAAATACCCCGTCAGGGCCAGATCCGCGTATGCGGCGGTGCCTGCGTCCTCTTCGCCGCGCTGCGGGCGAACGGTCGGACCATCGTCGGTCCGACGGTGCGGGGGCACGCGATCGTGCTGACCGAACTCGGCAGCGCGCTGGGCGATCCTGTCGGCGGCTGCTCCCTGCCAGCACTGGGCCGGCGGGCACGGCCAGCCCGGCCTGGTACCGTCCGCGAGCCCGTGTGCACCAGGCTCACCGCGGCAGCACCGCCCCCTCGTTACGGGCGACCTGGCACGCGGCGTGGACGGTCGCCCCCGTTGCCATCCCTCATGGACGATGACGACGCGTCGGCCCGCCAACGGGATCGCCGGACGTCCGGCCCGGCGCTGAAGAACCGCAAATACCGGCTGTACGGCAACAGCCGCTGGTGCAGGGCCAGCAGTGCCCCCGAGTCCTCTGGCCGGACCGGTCGGATCCGTACGATCCTGCCGTCCATGGTCAGGAAGTCGGCGGCGTTCATCGCAGTTCCGCATCGAACACGAAGCGCCGTCCGCCTGGCGCGCCGTCGCCTGCGGCACCCTGCTGTCCGATGGCGGGCAGATATGCCCCGGCGTCGCGTTACCGCGCGAAAGGCTGGGGCATACCCGCCTGTGTTGAATGCCATCCCCGTTCGACGGCTGGACAGCGCGGCGGTCGCAGGACCGCCGGACACAGAGGGGGCCGAGATGACCAACGCGCGAGACATCATGCACCAAGGCGCGGAGTGCATCGAGGAAAACCAGACGCTTGCCGACGCGTCGCGCAAGATGCGCGATCTGCACGTCGGCGCGCTGCCGATCTGCGGAGAAAACGACAGACTGCACGGCATCATCACCGACCGCGACATCGTGGTGAAGTGCATCGCCGACGGCCGCGACCCACAGACAGTCACCGCACGCGAACTGGCCCAGGGCACACCGATCTGCGTCGGCGCCGAAGCGGACACCCGCGACGTGCTCCGCCTGATGAAAGAGCGCACCATCCGCCGGCTGCCGGTGCTGGACAACCACCGCCTCGTCGGCATGATCAGCGAAGCCGACCTCGCCACCCACCTGACCGAGCGGGAAGTCAGCCAGTTCGCCTCGACGATCTA
Source organism: Dactylosporangium sp. NBC_01737 (assembly GCF_035963215.1). Classification (NCBI taxonomy): domain Bacteria; kingdom Bacillati; phylum Actinomycetota; class Actinomycetes; order Micromonosporales; family Micromonosporaceae; genus Dactylosporangium; species Dactylosporangium sp. NBC_01737. The sequence goes on along the minus strand of NZ_CP109153.1, from coordinate 7,983,253 downwards.
CTCAGCACAACCGACCAGTTGAGTGCCGATACCGGCTGTGCCAGGTCGCGCCTTGCGCCACATGGCCTTGTGACAGGTCGCCGCGACACGGTGAGCAGGCGTCGGGAGACGCAGGGTGACCACGCCGGCCAAGGCGCGTCCGCCGTGGACTTCGCGGTCGAGTTGGCCCTTGAGGTTGTTGAAGCACCTCGACGCCCGCCTGTCCCAGCCACGGCCCCTCCCCCGGCGCGGAGCGTCAGCGGTAGTCAGTTCGGCAGGTTGACCAGACTCTCGTTCTCGATGATCTCCCCCGCCACGGTGTCCGAAAGGCGGTTGTAACAGCCGGCCGCGTAGGTGCCCGGCGCGATCCATCTTCCAGCAGTCGCCCCGTCCCTGCCGCGGTCCGCCAGCAAGGCCCCCCGCCCATGGACCCTGTCCGCCGGGGAAAGCGTGGTGGCGGTGGGCCTTACGGCCCTGCGGTCCGCACCGGGCGGCATGAGTCCCACCGACCGGCATCGATCACGGCGTCGTACTGCTCGGCACCTGCCGGATCCGGCTGCATGCGACCTGGATGCCTGCGTCAGCCGGGATGCTGTCGGGTAGGCGGGGAATTTGGCGCCCCGGTCACGGATCAGGTACCTGGTGCGGCAGCCCCGGGCGGGCGCAGACCGTCGTAAAAGCCGTCGATGTGCGCCTCGACTCGGTCTGCCGCGAGGTCCCCGTCGCCGGCGAGGATCGCCGCGTGGATCCCGTGGTGTTCGGCAGCCAGCCGCGCGGCCGTCGCCGGGAAGTCCTGCAGCGCCTGGAGAGCGTGCAAGAGTGTCGGGCGCATCGCGACCCGTAGCGCCGTGGTCAGCTCGGCCACCAGCACATTACCGCTGGCGCGGGCGATGGCCAGGTGGAAGGCGGTGTCCCGGTCGTTGAACTCGGCCACGCTGATTGCCGGGTCGTCCATCGCCGCGAGGTGCCCGGCCATCGTCTCGTGATCGGCCGGGCCGGCGTGACCAGCGGCCAGCCGGGTGGATTCACGCTCCAAGGCCACCCGGGCACGTACCACGTCGGCGGTATCGATGCTGGCGAGCATGACGTGCAGGGAGATGAGGTGGGTGAGGGCGTCACCGGGAACGGCGGAGAGGAGGGTACCGGCGTCGGGGCCGGAACCGGTGCCCTGCACGACGGTGCCCATCGCCTCCAGGACGCGGATCGCCTCGCGGACGGCAGGCCGGCTGACGCCGAGGCTTGTAGCCAGGTCCCGTTCCGCTGGTAGCCGGTCGCCGACCTTGAGCTGGCCGCTCGCGATCTGCTCCTCGATCTGCTCCAGCACCACCTCGTGGATGCGGCGCCGCCCGACGCGGGCGTCGCCCTCATCAGCCTGCTGCGGCCGGATATCCGCCACGGTGCCGCTCCTGCCTGTCATCGGATGGTTGTCATCGCGTTTCGGGCAGCCTATCGTGTGGTCAGTCCACATGTGGTCTGACCACAGAGCCGCGGACGGGAAGTACAGACGGGAAGTGCTGCCGTGATGCTGAGCCGGAACCAGCCGGACACCCGCGACGACCGCTTCGGCGCCGTCGACGCGGCCGTGCTGCGCGAGCTGCGTTCGATCGTGGGTACCGGCCACCTGCTCACCGAGCCCGGCGATGTCGAGCCGTACGCCCGGGATGCCACGCCGCTGTACCGGGCCAGGCCGGACGCCGTCGTGGCCCCGTCCACAGTGGATGAGGTGGCAGCTGTGCTCCGCCTGGCCAGCCGGCACCGGATCCCGGTCACACCTCGGGGGGCTGGCTCGAACCTCGCTGCGGCAACGGTTCCCGAGCACGGCGGGATCGTGCTGTCGATGACGCGGATGAACCGGCTGATCGAGGTGAGTACGGCGGAGCTGCTCGCGGTGGTGGAGCCGGGCGTGACCACCGCCGCGCTGGCGGGCGCCGCGGCGCGGGTCGGGCTGCTCTACCCGCCGGATCCGGGCAGCCGCACCGTCTCCACGGTCGGCGGGAACGTGGCTACCTGCGCCGGCGGGCTGCGCGGACTGAAGTACGGGGTCACCCGCAACTACGTGCTGGGGTTGCAGGCGGTACTGCCCACGGGGGAAGTGATCCGCACCGGCGGGCGGCTGTGGAAGGACGTCGCGGGGTACGACATCACGCGGCTGTTGACCGGCTCGGAGGGTACCCTCGCGGTGCTCACCGAGGTCACCGTCGGGCTGCTGCCGATGCCAGCCACCTCGCGCACCGGTGTCGCCTGCTTCGACTCGCTGTCCGACGCGGGTGAGGCGGTGACCCGGATCCTCTCCGACGGTATCCTCCCCGCGACCCTGGAGTTCCTGGACCGGCGCTGTGTCAATGCCGTCGAGGACTACGCGCACCTCGGCCTCGACCGCGATGCGGGAGCGCTCCTGCTGTTCGGTGACGACGGTGACGAGGAGACCGTGGCGGCGAACCTGCGCCGGATGAGTGAGGCGTGCCGCGACCGCGGGGCGCGGAGCGTCGAGCTGGCCGCCGACATCGCCGAGTCCGAGGAACTGCTGGCCGCTCGGCGCTGCGCCCTGCCGGCACTTGCCCGACTGGCCCCGATCACCATGCTGGAGGACATCACCGTACCCCGGCCGCAGCTGCCCGCCATGGTCGGCGCGATCGACGAGATCGCCGAGCGCCACAACGTCGTCTGCGCCACCTTCGGACACGCCGGTGACGGCAACCTGCACCCGACGATCGTGTTCGACCCGGCCGACGAGGCCGCCCGGGAGCGGGCCGAGAAGGCGTTCGACGAGATCTTCCGTACCGCCCTGGAGCTGCGCGGCACCATCACCGGTGAGCACGGGGTGGGGGCCGCAAAGCGGGCCTGGCTCGCTGCGCGGCTGGGCGAGGACCAGATGGCGCTGCTGCGCCGGCTCAAGTCCGCGTTCGACCCGGCCGGCATCCTCAACCCCGGAAAGCTCGGCTCATGAGCGACGTAGCCGGATCCCAGCCTCCCGCCGCCAGCGCTGGCCACCCCACGGACAGCCGCCCGGACGGAGCGCCCGCGAAGGGGACGATCTTCGACCCCGCAACGCTTTCGTCCTGCATTTCGTGCGGCTTCTGCCTGCCGGCCTGCCCCACCTACGCACTGACCCAGGACGAGCGATCCAGCCCGCGCGGGCGGATCACGCTCATGCGGGCGCTGCAGGACGGCCGGCTTGAACCCGACGATCCGACCCTACGTGAGCAGTCGTCGTTCTGCCTGGGCTGCCGGGCCTGCGAGCCGGTCTGCCCAGCCGGGGTGCGCTACGGCGAACTGCTTGAGCAGTGGCGCGACCACCAGTGGCGGGGCCGGTGGGTACCGCCGAAGGTGTGGGCGCTACGGATCGGGCTGCGGCTGGGTCCGCTCCTTGCGCTTGGCGGCTGGCTGCGCCGCGCCGCACGGACCCCACGCAACACCGGCGGGGACGGGCCTCAGTTGATGCTGGGGTGTGCCGAGCGCGTGCTGTTCCCGCGCGTCTCCCGGGCTGTCCAGCGGCTGGTGCCCGGGGTGCGGATACCCGCGAAGCAGGGCTGCTGCGGCGCGCTGCATGCCCACAACGGGGCGAGCGCGGAAGGCACCCGGCTGGCTCGGGAGCTGGGTCGGGCCATGCCCGGCACCATTCTGACCACCTCCGGCGGCTGCGCCGCGCACCTGGTGCAGGTGCTGGGCCGCGAACGGATCCGGGAGCTGTCGGAGTTCCTCGACGACACCACCGGTTTCGGGCCGGTGACCGTGGACGGCCGGCCGGCCCGGGTGGCCGTGCAGGACTCCTGCCACCTGCGCAACGGGCTCGGTACCTGGCGGGAGCCGCGGCGCCTCGTCGCGGCCGTGGCAGAGCTGGTGGAGCTGCCCTCCGCGGGTACCTGCTGCGGCGCCGCCGGGACGTACTCGCTGCTGCGCCCGAAGGACTCTGCGGCGGTACTCGATCCGAAGCTCGACGAGATCGACGCCGCCCGTGTCGACTACCTCGTCGTGGTCAACCCGGGCTGCCAGCGGCAGCTCATCAGCGGACTGCGCCGGCGCCGGTCGGCCACCCGCGTCCTGCACCTGGCCGAACTGCTCGCCATCGCGAGACCACCGGCCCGGCAGGCACTATCCGCACCAACAGCACCACCCGCCATGTGACCTCACACCCGACCCGTCAGGAGAAGATCATGGATCCGGCCAAGACCGCAGTAGTTCGCCGAGCACGCCGCATGCCCGGTGGCCATCGTCCCGGAAGCGGCGGGCACTCCCGCGTAACGTCCGCCACCGCAGCATGGCTCTGGTAACCGCAGCCACGGTCCGGTCATCGCCACCGAACTGGCCACGTGCGGCAAGGCGTACCCACATCGGCACCGGGTAGCTCGGCGGGACACGGGATCCGCGCGGCAAGGGGGTCTACGGTGCACAACGATCGGACCATCGTGGTCGGTGTGGACGGCTCACGGGCGAGCCTCGAAGCTGTGGCGTGGGCGGCCACCGACGCCCTGCAGCGCCGGTGCCGGCTTGAGGTCGTGCACGCGTTCGTCCGGCCGACCGTGTATGCACCGGTGCCGGGCCCGGTGCCGTCGCCGTATGACGAGCGCGTGCGCGAAGTGGCCGAGCAGGCACTCACCAAGGCCGCAGACCACGCCCGAGCGGTCGCGCCGGGGCTCGCCGTACACACGGACCTGCAGCTGCAACAGCCGGCGGCGGCACTCGTCGCCGCCTCCCGGCAGGCCGCGACGGTTGTCGTCGGCAATCGTGGCCGCGGCGGCTTCACCGGTCTGCTGCTCGGCTCTGTCGGTGCTGCGCTCGCCGCACACGCGGCATGCCCGACCGTCATCGTCCGCCACGAGGCCCGGCTGGCAGGCCCCGAAGCGGGCCGAGTCGTCGTCGGTGTCGACGGATCACACGACGCTGAACAGGCCCTGCAGTTCGCCTTCGAGCAGGCGTCGTACCGCACCGTCGGACTGACCGCGGTCCACGCATATCAGTGGCCGACGTCCACCGGGCCCGGTGACATGCTGCCGCTGGTCTACGACCCCGACGATCTGCGGGAGGACGAGCGGCGGGCGCTGGCCGAATCGATGGCCGGGTGGGCCGGGAAGTACCCCGACGTCGACGTGCGGCACTCGCTCGTCCAGGGCCGGCCCGCCGCGGTCCTGACGGAACTGTCCGCGGGTGCGGAGCTGCTCGTTGTCGGCTCCCGCGGCCGTGGCGGCTTCACCGGTCTGCTGCTGGGTTCGGTGAGCCAGGCGGCCATCCGCCACGCCGCCTGCCCGGTGGTCGTGGTCCGGTAGCGAGGAGGGGGCGGCATGACAGACATCCACCGGCCGGTGATCGTCGGTGTCGACGGTTCGCCGGCCAGTCTCGGCGCGGTTCGTTGGGCCGCGGACGAAGCTGTACGCCTGCGGCAGCCACTGCAGATCGTCCACGCCCTGGAGGCAACCGAAGCGTCCGGGCCAGCACCGGACGAACATGAACTGACCGTGCGGGCGGCGGTCGACGCGCGGGGCTGGCACCCGGGCCTGCACGTCACCACCTGCACCTGGCGCGGCGGGCCGGGCCGGGTCCTCATCGACCAGTCCCGCCACGCCGGCCTCGTCGTGGTGGCCAGCCGCGGAACGGGCGGCTTCCAGGCCCTGCCGGTGGGATCGGTGGGGGAACAGCTGGCGGCCCATGCGCACTGCCCGGTCCTTGTTGTCCACGACGCACAACGATGGGCCGACCCGTCCGTCACGTTGCCGCAGCAACGGCCGGTCGTGGTCGGCACGGACGGTTCCGCTCACGCCCAGCACGCCATCGAACTCGCCTTCGCCGAAGCCGGTTCGCGGCACGTGGACCTCATTGCGGTCCGGGCCTGGCAGGAGCCGCCACGCCACTGGGGACGCGCCAGCCGCCGTGAACGGCTCGCCGACGATGTGCAGCACGCCCTCGCAAGAGAGCTGGAGCCGTGGCTGAGCAAGCATCCCGCGGTCAGCGTGGAGCTCCGTAGCGTGCACGGCGCTGTCGTGCCGGTGCTGCTCGCCGAGGCACAAGACGCGCTCATGGTCGTGCTCAGCCCCCGTGGTACGGGCGGCTTCGACGCATTGCGGCTCGGGTCGGTCACGCAGCAGGTGCTCGACCACGCCCCGGTACCGGTGCTGGTCGCCCGCCGGTGACGCGGCCGGCGACCGCCGCGCGAACGCGACCCGTCACCGCCGCCCGGCGGCGGACTCTTGCACTGCGATGCTTGTCAGGCCCGCGGGTGTGGTCGCCGGCCCGGCCGCGCGGGACGATCCAGTTATGGCACACGCCCCGGACACCGGCCCGGCAGTGCACGTCAACCAGGTCGGCTACCTGCCGAACGGCCCGAAACGGGCGACCATCGCGACGGAAGCGCAGGAGCCCCTGCTCTGGGAACTGCTGACCGACAGCGGCGACGTCGCCGCATCCGGAGATTCGACACCGCGCGGCTTCGACCGCGCCGCGGGGCATCGCGTGCACACCATCGACTTCACCGACATGCAACGCCCGGGCCACGGCTACCGGCTGTACGTCGACGGTCAGCACAGCTACCCGTTCGACGCCGCCGACACCGTCTACGCCGAGCTTCACCGCGACGCGCTGCACTTCTTCTACCTGCAGCGCAGCGGGATCCCGATCGACAATCCGCTCCTGCCCGACTACGCCCGCCCCGCCGGTCACATCGGCATCCCACCCAACCAGGGCGACACCAACGTCCCCTGCCAGCCCGGCGTCGGCGACTACGCCCTCGACGTGCGCGGCGGCTGGTACGACGCCGGTGATCACGGCAAGTACGTCGTCAACGGCGGGATCGCCGTCGCGCAGCTCCTCAGCCAGTACGAACGCACCAGAACGGCAACCGTGGTGACCAGCGCAGCGCTGGACGACTGCAGCCTCACCATCCCGGAGAACGGCAACGACATCCCGGGCATCCTCGACGAGGTCCGGTGGGAACTGGAGTTCCTGCTCCGCATGCAGATCCCGCCCGGCAAGCCGAACGCCGGCATGGCCCACCACAAGGTGCACGATGAGGCGTGGACCGCTATGCCGTGCCTGCCCCACCAGGACCCACAACCACGTCACCTGCACCCGCCGTCGACCGCGGCGACGCTGAACGTCGCCGCGGTCGCCGCGCACGCCGCCCGGCTGTTCCGCCCGTTCGACCCCCGGTTCGCTGCTCGCTGCCTCGGCGCGGCCCGCACCGCCTGGGCCGCCGCGCAGCAGCACCCGGCAATGTACGCCGACCCGGCCGACAAGATCGGCGGCCACCCGTACGACGACAACGACGTCCTCGACGAGCGGTACTGGGCCGCCGCCGAGCTGTTCATCAGTACTGGCGAACACGCCTTCCTCGACGCGCTACGGAACTCGCCGTACTGGACCGGCGACGCGTTCGGCGCCACCGGGTTCGACTGGAGGTTCGTCGCCGCGTTGGGCCGGCTCGACCTGGCCACGGTGCCGAGCCACCTGCCCGACCGCGACCGCGACGACGCCCGCGTCTCGATACAGGCCGCCGCCGACCGATACCTGACCACCATCCACGAGCAGCCGTACGGTGTGCCGCTGAGCGTGGCGGAATACGGCTTCGGCTCCAACAGCATCCTGCTGAACAAGCTCGTGGTGATCGCGACTGCCTTCGACATCACCGGCGAGCCTCACTACCGGGACGGTGTCCTCGAGGCCATGGACTACCTCCTCGGCCGTAACCCACTCAATCAGTCCTATGTCACCGGCTACGGCACCCGCCACGCACACCACCAGCACAGCCGCACGTTCGCCCATCAGCTGGACCCGGCGCTGCCCCCACCGCCCGTCGGAGCCCTGGCCGGCGGGCCGAACACCGGTCTGCAGAACCCGATTGTCCACGACACGCCCCTCGGGCCGGACAGCGAACGGCCGGCGCCGCAGCGGTGCTACCTCGACGACATCCGATCCTGGTCCACCAACGGCATCGCCATCAACTGGAACTCCGCCCTGTCCTGGGTCGCCTCGTTCGCCGCCGACCAGGCACCCAAACCGGAGTCCCGACCGGCACCCACCGCACCCGCGCACCCGCGCCACGCACTGCCCCGCGACGTGACCGTCGCCGTCACCGCAAGCCGAGAGCTCACCGTCGACCTGCCCCACGGATGGTCCGTCCTCGTCCGCACCCACCCCGACTGAGGCCCGCTCATACGGCCCTTGCGCGTCGCCGGCTTCCGCGGCTCGGTCAGCCGAACTGCGATGCACCACGCCGCTTGTGCCGTGCTATTGGCGGGCTGGCTCGTCCCCGTGCGCCGGCTCGATCCGGCAGTCAGAACCGGGAAATACCAACGCCTCGTGCTCGGTGTCGAGCCGGCGCACGACGAACGGTGGGGCGCCGTCATCGTGCCGGACGGCCGTGATGACACCGACCCGCCGGTGGTCATGGTGCTCAGCCGGTCGGCGTTACGACTCGCACCGCGGTGACTCCCGCCGTGGTGCGTACCAACGCCTCGGCGACCGCGCGTTCGGTGTCGTCGTCGAACCGGCCGTCGATGGTCGCGATCGTGTCGTGGACGCAGACCGGCCACCGGTGCCGGCCGTCTGCGTAGGTGTCGAGCCGGCGCTGGGCCTCGCGCTGGGCCGCGGCGTCGGTGGGCAGTAGCGTCCGCAGCACGTCGCAGCGGCTGACGACGCCGACCACCTGTTCGTCGACGACAACCGGCACGGTGTGCGCACCGTACTTGACCATGACCGCGGCCAGATCGGCGACGTCCGCGTCCGGCCACGCCATCACCGGCCGGCCCGACATCACGTCACGGACCCGGCGCGTACCGATGTCGGCCGCCGCGGTGCCGCCTGCCTCCCGTCGCAGCAGGTCTCCCTCGGTGACCAGCCCGACGAGCACGTCACCCTCGTCGACGACCGGGACGGCGGTGATCGACTGTCGTTCGAGCAGGTCCACCGCCGCCGCGACCGGCGCATCAGCGCGCACCGTGTACGCCGGGGCGCTCATGATGTCCTTGGCGTGCATCATGCCTCCTCACGTCGTGCGGCCTCTAGATACTCAGTGTGTGGCAGGTCGACCTCGCGCAGCGCCGCGCGGGCGAGGTCGGCGGCGGGCCGCTGCGCCGGGGTGACCGGCTGTTCCAGTAGCAGCACGACTGCCGTCGCCAGTGCCTCGATCCGTCGCTCCATGCACGCTGTACGCAGCGCCATGTCGCCGGTGTCCGTGGTCGGTGTCGGCGCCGAGCGCGTCGCAGTAGTCATCAACATCGTCGTCGCGCCTCCCTTCCCAAGTTTGCCGGTGTGGCTTCTCATCCCAACGGTCCACGCCCGGGCGGTGGTCGTTCAGGGACTTTGGTCCCGTCCGCCTGGGTCACGGCCCGCGCCTCGGCAGTGACCTGCTCGGCCACCAGGTCGGCAGCGGCATCGACCTCCGGCGGCAGGTACACGCCGAAGCCGGTGCCGGATGCTTCGACGGCGTACACGACCAGCTGTTCGGGGAGTCTGCCGAGCGTGGCGGCAAGGAGTACAGCCTCGCCGGGGTCGGTGGCGTGCATGCTCGCGGCCATCCGCCTGTCGGTCTGCGACCACGGGATGACCAGCCGGTGGATGCGGCCGGGGTGCGCCGGTCTTGGTGCCGGCCCGGGGCTGCTCGACGGACGGGCCGACGTGGAAGCTGCTGCCGAGCGCCGGAACGTTGCCGGTCGGCACACCGACCTGCTCGACGACCGGACCCTGCGACTGCTGCCGCTCACCGACCGCGACGCGGCGCGCATGTGGCGGTCGCTGCGCGCCGTGGCGCTGCTGACCGGCTACCGCGGCACACCACCGGCGGACACCGCCTCACAGCAGGATCGCGTCGGCGACCGGTCGGCGGTTCGTGTAGCAGGTCGTCGGCGCATAGCCGAAGCGCAGCACCATCTGCGGATCGTGGAGCCCTCCGACGATGTCCCGCAGCCACCCCCGCGTCTCCGCCATCTCGGTCGGCTGCGAGTACATCGCCGCCGCCACCCCAAGATCCGCCGCGGTCAGCAGCACACCCTGCAGGGCCATCCCGGCCTGGACGGCCTCATGCGGTCCGTCGCCCAGCACGCCGAACACCGCGACCACCGGATCGTGCGCCACGTCCCGGTTCATGTCGTGACCGGGGCCGCCGAAGTCGCGCCGCGTCAACAGCTCCGCCGGATGCGGCGCGGCGCCGGCGGCGCCGCGGCCGATGCCTTCGACCCGCTCGTCGGCCGCGGTACTCCACGCCCGCAGTTCGCGGACGTACGCCGGGTCGGCCCGCAGCCGCGCGTCCGCGGCGCGGATCACCTCCGCCGTCGAGGTGATCGCCTGCTTGCCCTCGATGAAGGCCAGCCAGCCGCCTTCGCGCCGTGCGGCGTCCGTCAGTTGCGCCGGCACGCTCGGGTCGATGCGGCAGTCGGCGAACGGCCCACGATTGGTGTGCCGGCGCCGGATCTGCCAGTGCAGGCGGCGCTCCAACGGCGTCGGTGGGTGCGGCGGCCCGGGCCACAGATGCACCACGACACGACCACCTCCGAGCCGGAACTGGGCCGGTCGGCCCGCGGCAGCGAACGCCAGCCGCAGGTTGTACGCCGCCGCACCGCACGACATCCGCGCCATCCGCCCGTCCGGGTCGCAGGCCGCCAGGCGGCCGGCCTCGTCCAGCAGCACGTCCACACCATCGGCCGTGGAGCGGAACCGCCACGGCTGACTGTTGTGGATCGACGGTGCCCACACCGCATCGCCGACCGCCGCCGTGAACACCTCAGGACTCCAGGTCCGCGGCGTCGTCATCGAGGTCATGACACACCTTCCCGTCCGGGCGTCGTCGCTCCTCTCCACTCTGCCTCGCCCGGCCCCGGCCGCCGAGGGCACAACGCCCCCAGTACGGGCCGGCGTGCCCGACCGCAACGGTGGTTGGTTCGCGCTGCGCCGGGCAGGAACCAACAGACCGACCAGCACCGCCCGAAAGAAGCACACCATGCGGACGCAGCAGCACCCGGCGCGCAACGATCCCACGCAAGGGTTCACCGTCACAGCGGTATGCCGGCTCCTCGCCCGTGCCGCCGTGGCCGCCGTCCACGCGCCGTCGGTGCTCAACACCCAGCCCTGGCGCTGGAGGATCGAGCACGACACGGCACTGCTCTTCGCCGACCGTGCCCGCGGGCTGCCGACGATCGACCCGGACGGGCGGCTGCTCACCCTCAGTTGTGGCGCTGCCCTGCACCACGCGTGCGTCACGCTGGCCGCCGAAGGCGCCGATTTCGCCGTCGAGTCGCTGCCATCCGGCCGTGGCCCGGATGTGATGGCCGTGGTGCACTACCGTGGGACGGCTCCGCCGTCGCCTTTGGCGCAGCGGCTTGCAGACGCGATCCCGGTGCGCCGCTCCGACCGGCGCCCGTTCGCCGACCGGCCCGTGCCCGACGAAAGTCTCGAGCGGTTGCGGGGCGCCGCTGAACGTTTCGGCGCTCACCTGCACGTGGCCCGGTCCCGGGACCTGGTGAACATGGCGACGGCCGCCGCGCACGCGGCCGCCGCAGAGCTGACCGACCCCGCCTACCGCGCGGAACTGGCCGCCTGGATACGCCGGCCCGGCGAGGCGCACGACGGCGTTCCCACCGACACCCTCAGCGGCGACGGCCAGCGCGAGATCCCACTGCGCGACTTCAGCGCCACCGGCTATCTCATGGGGCTGCACAGCACCAACGACATCGAGGACCAGTACGCGCGATACGGCATCGTCGTCACCGACGGCGACGGCCCCGATGACTGGCTGACTGCTGGCGTGTCGCTGTCCGCAGTGCTGCTCACCGCCGCAGGGGAGCATCTGGCCACCTCCACGATGAGCGACCTGGTGGAACACGAGACGGCTCGCAGCACGATCCGCCGGATGCTCGGCGGCGTCGGCTATCCCGCGATCGGCGTCCGGATCGGGATCCCGGCCGAGGGCACCGCACCGGCGCAAGCTCCTCGCCGCCCGGCCGCAGACGTCGTCGAGGTCGCCGCCGACCCACCCCAGGACATGCCGGCACCGACGCCACCGCCGGCTGCCACCTGAAACCAGCCGCCGCCCGAACGCGTACCCCACCGCAGGAACGGAGATCATCCAGATGCGTACTGCGCTGCAGATCCTCGCCGGGGCGCACACCATCGCCGTAGTGGGCGCCTCCCGGGATCCACAGAAACCGGCCCACTGGGTACCGGGAATGCTGCAGGAACAGGGCTGGCACATCGTGCCGGTCAACCCGCATGCCGACAGCATCCTCGACGAGCACGCCTACGCCCGCCTGGCAGACGTCCCCATGCATGTCGACGTCGTGGAGGTGTTCCGCCCCCCAGACGAAGCACCGGAGATCGTCCGCGCGGCCGCGGCGATCGGCGCCGGCGCGGTCTGGCTGCAACTCGGCCTCGTCAGCCCCGACGCACGGCAGATCGCCGGCGAGGCCGGACTCGACTACGTCGAGGACGTCTGCATGGGCCAGGAACGCGCACTGCACGACATGCTCCACGGCTGCGAGCAGCCACACTGCCGCGTCTACCACGGCAACCCCCCGACACCGGATATACGTTCGTAGGTACCGAGGGTCTCCAACACGTGGACGATGCGCAGCGACTGCCCGTGGCGTACTGCTTCGTCGGCGGCCCACCGGACGGCTCCGAAGCTGGTGGCGAACCGTCGACACCGACGATCACCGGACGGCGGTGGGGGTGGGTCGCTGCGGCCTCTGTGTCATCTGGAACAGGGTCCTACTGCTGCAATGCGGCAGCGTCCCGGCGTCCCGATGTGATCCCCAGTCAATGCGGACCGGTCGCCTGCGCCGGTCGTGCCTCCGCGGCCGTGCCGTGCGCGACGAGCGCGGGACAGGCCATGGTGCGCAGCACGCGGCGCATCACCGAAGGGTTGGACGGCTGGATCGTGTCGGTGGGGCACCGGGTGCCGAGCACCATGAGCATCGCCCACTGGGACGCGACGGTCAGTGCCTCGACGGGATCGCCCGGTTCGCTGCGCAGCTCCATGTCCACAAGCGGGAACTTGACATGCCACGGCTCGGCGGCTGCCACGAGCGCCTCGTGGACCGCCGACTCGTCGACCGTCAGATCAGGACCATGGTGCTGGCCCTGGTGCTGATCGCTGTGCTCGCCAGGACCCCACAGGTCCGGATGCTGCCAGACCTGGACGACGACGAGACGCCTGCTGCGGCCGGCGGCTTCCTCGAACGCGAGCCGCAACGCGCGGCGGGCCGAGTCCGAACCGTCGAAACCGACCACGACAGGGCCGGTGCGGGGCAGGGCCGCGAACGGGTCGGCCCATCGTCGTGCCGCGTGAACAATGAGGACCGGGCATTCCGCCTGTGCGCAGAGCGCGTCTGAGACGGAGCCGAGCGGCTCGGCCATGTTGCTGCCGCTGCCGTGGCTGGCGACGACGAGGAGCCGGGATCGCTGCGAATGGCGCCGCAGCACCTCGGCGGGAGCGCCGCCCTCGGTCACGCCGGTCACGCAGACGCCGGGCCGCCATCGCAACGCCTCCTCGGCCCCCTGTTCGGCGATGTCGGCGCCGCCAGGAGGACGGTCGCCCGGCTGCACCGCGGGATCGAGCGCATGCACGGCAAGGAGCTCCCGGGTGTTGCTGCAGGCTTCGTCCGCGGCCCACCGCAGCGCACCGAGGCTGTCCGCAGAACCGTCGACGCCCACGACAACAGGCCCGTATCGATATCCCATCAGGCGTCCCCTCCCGAATCCATGCCGTCGCGCGCGATGAGTACCGGGCACTCCGCCCCGTACAGCAGGTGCAGGCCGACCGACCCGAGCAGCAGCCCGGTGAACCCGCCATGGCCGCGGCTACCGACGACGATCAGCTGAGCATCACGGGTCCAGTGGACGAGCACCGAGGCGGCATCGCCGTCGACGCCGTGCACTTCCCACTGCACATCTGGGTAGCGTGCACCGACCGCGGCCACCAGGCGGGTCGCTTCGTCGGTCAGTGACCGCCGGACCTCGGCCGTGTCATACATCAGCGGTGGCATGCCGACCGTGCATGGTGCCATCGGCGTCTCGACCGCCCGCACCGCCAGCAGGTGGCGCCCGCGTTGTCGCGCCTCGACGAATGCCGAGTTCGTCACCTGCGCCGCGCACCGTGAACTGTCGACACCGACGACCACGCCGCCGGTGGGATGGACCTGTCCGCGGACGACGGCGACCGGGCAGGTGGCGTGCATAGCCACCTGCTGGCTGACGGAGCCGAGCACGGCACCGGCGATGCCGTGGCGACCGCGGGTGCCGACGACGAGCATGGCCGCGTCGGCAGCGGCGCGCAGCAGAGTCTGCACGGGATGGCCGAACATCGCGGTCGCTGCCACGTCGATGCCCGGTGCCACCTGGAGAGCTTCTCGGGCGGCATCATTCACCACGTCGGAGGCGAGGTGTTGCGCTGTTTCGGTGAGCTCTGCGGAGGGAGCGAACGCGGTCAGCGGGACCCTCCAATGGTAGGCCAGCACGAGCTGGAGTGATGCGTGCCGCTGGTCCGCCTCGGCCGCCGCCCACCGGACGGCCTCCAGCGACGGCGCCGCGCCGTCCACTCCGACAACAATCGCAGCTCGGTCCACACCGCCCCTCTTCTCCGCCAGTCCTCCGCACTGGCTGTTGGAGCGTCGATCCGGTCCCGGGCCGGGCATCACACCCGTGGCACGTTCAACAGCCCCATCCAGCGTGTTCCGGTTTGGAAGGCCATGCCAGGCGTTGCCGGCGAATCATGCTGACAGGGTGAGCGGGCTGCGCGAACGGGACATCGTCCGCGTTCCGGACGTCGTCAGTGGCCCGACGACACAGCAATGCACTGACGACAGGACCCGGACGGCAGGACTGGACTGGGAGGATACGCGAATCACCCCGCCGCGGCCGACTCGACGTGCAGCGACCAGCCGACCGGCACCACGACGTTGACCTGATGGTTCTCGCCCAGGCTGACGGTCACGTCGCCGATGTGGTACGGGCCGTCGTGGTTGTCGGGCGGGCGTTGGTCCGCGGCGAAGGACGCGATCCAGGACAGTGCGGAGTTCCAGTTGATCGCAACCTCGTTGGTGGACCAGGACTCGATGTCGTCGATGGACTTCCGGCTCTGCTCCCGGTCAACTGGATCCGTGGCGGCTGCCGAACGACGTCACTGTATCGACCAAGTTCGGAGGGCATCAGCGGCAGACACAACGCCAGGTCGTCGACGTAACGCAAGACCGCGCGGTCATTCATGATCCAGAGAACCTGCCCGCCGATGGTCGCCTGGGTGGCGCCGACGCCGGCCTCCTGGTGGTCGGTGCCGCCGCGACGACCCGTCCGGGACACCTGTCCACCGCCATCCGTGTCGCTGCCCATGCGCCCGCGCCCGTGGAGGTTGTGCGGGCAATGCCGCCCACCGTGCAGGGCCGTTCGCCGGGCACGTCGTGGTCGGCGTCAACAGCTCTGCACGGTGGGGTGTGTCGAGGCCTGCACGCGCCGCCCAAGGCGCCCCGCTGCTCATCTTTGGCCGCCATGGGCACCGCCTGCCCATGCCCGGGCCGCTGCGGCTCGGCTCGGTCAGCAGCGCATTCGCGAGCCGCCCCCTTACGCGGTCGCGATTGTCGCGCGACCGGGACCTTGACCCCGGAGAGGTCGAACGACCACCCAGGCGTCCGCCCGGCCGGCACGGTGGCCTACGCGTGCGGACCCGGATCACCCACGCGTTCACCCTGGTGCCGGTCGGTTCCGGTGTAGCGTCGTAATTGCCTGCGAGACGACCGAGCAAGCGAAGCTGTTAGCACAGCGGAGCTGAGAAGCCGCAAGACCGAGAGGTTCGGCGGTGATATCGAGCACCTGATCCGGCAATGCTGGTGACGGAAGATCGCCTCGCAGGTTCATCGTGTTCGCTGCGGCAACGCCCGGACACGACTTCCCAGACACGACTTCGAGGTGCGCCAGAGCTGTGGCTTCGGGGCCTCACGTTCAACTGCCCCCAGGTGAACCCTGGGCCGCCTGTCGGGCAGTGGCTTGGCGACAGGGTTCATTGGCGACAGGGTTCGCCTGCCGGATATCCGGTCAACCACTGGGCTGGTGGGTCGGCATGTCGCCGCCCAGCACCTGCAACCGCCGGCTGTACTCGTCCTCGTCGATCTCGCCCCGGGCGAACCGTTCGGCCAGCAGTTGCTGCGGTGCCGGTCGCGGACTGCTCGACGTGCCGGCCTGCGTGCCGCGGCCGAAGTGGCGGACCAACAGGAAGACACCGCCAATCACCAAGCCCCAGAACAGCAGCGTGTTCAACGCCATGAGGGCCATGCCGAAGCCGCTCATACCGTCGCCCCAGTACATCATCGCGATGCCTCCATCCGCCTGCCCTGCTGCCGCCCAGTGGTCGGTACGTGCTTGCGAGGGCGAGACCGTCGATCACCGAGGGCGGCCACGAACGTGCACACGGTCCACGATCGGCGCTTCAAGCCCCTACCGAGCTGCCATCTCTACTGTCCCTCCGGACGCTCTCGACGGGCACGGGACAACGTCACTTCCGGCAGGGCTGAAAGGCACAACCCGCGGATGCCGAGCTCCATTGTCAACAGACACGTTGCCGTCGTCGATGTCGGCTGATTGCCTTGCCGTGGATCAGTCGTGGGCCGGGTGGTTGGCTGCCTGAGGGGCGACGACCTCGATCATTTCGGCCGCCGGACGGCGCGGGACCTTCGGCGGGGCCGGCCCCGTGGGCGGCACACCGATTCGGACGCCGATCGCGGGATAGCCGACGTTGCCGAGCATCCGCCGCAGTCGCAGGCCCGGGAAACCGCTGGCGCCGAGACCCTGTACCGTCAGGCCTGCGGGGAGACGGGGCGTTCGAAGAAGGTCTCCAGCACCACTGTGGCCTGCGTCCCGCTGACCCCGCCGATCGCGTAGATCCGGCGCAGCACGTCCTGCAGTTGTGCCGTGGTCGTCGTCCTGACCTTCACCAGGACCGACGCGCTGCCGGCGATGACGTGCGCTTCGAGGATCTCGGGGAGCGCCGCGAAGTCGTCGGCCGAGTCACCCATCCACGAGGCCGAGTCGACCATGACGAAGGCCAGGACGCCGCCGCCCACCGCGGCCGGGTCCACGTCGACCGTGGTGCGCCGGATGACGCCGCGTTCCCGCAGTTTCCGCACGCGCTCGTGGGCCGCGCCGGCGGAGAGACCGACGGCCTGCCCCAGCGCGGCGTACGACTGGGCGGCGTCCTCCTGGAGCTTCGCCACCAGTGCCCGATCGATGTGATCCACAGATCTCCGTCCTGCCCGAGCTTGCATTCACCATACAGGATCGTCCAGTCTGGAGCCGACGCCGAACCAGGTTCGGTTCACGAGAAGGGAAGGTTCATGAGCGGCGACACTCCCCCGCTGTACGAGATGTTCGACGACCGGTTCGGCACCGGGCGGTGCATGAACGGTGACGACCGGCTGGAGGTCCTGTACACAGGCTGCCGCTGGGCGGAGGGGCCGATCTACGTTCCCGCCTGGCGGCAGGTGGTCTGGAGCGACATCCCCAACGACCGGATGCTGCGCTGGGACGAAGAGACCGGCGCCGTCAGCGTCTTCCGCCGCAACGCCGGGCACACCAACGGCAACACCTTGGACCGTCAGGGCCGGCTGGTCACCTGCGAGCAGGGCAACCGCCGGGTGACCCGCACCGAGCATGACGGCACCGTCACCGTGCTCGCTGACCGGTGGCGGGGCAAGCGCCTGAACAGCCCGAACGACGCGACGGTCAAGTCCGATGGTTCGATCTGGTTCTCCGACCCGGACTTCGGCATCACCAGCGACTACGAGGGCTACCGCGCCGACAGCGAGATCGGGTCCAACAACGTCTACCGCATCGACCCCGCCACCGGCGGCGTCGAACTCGTCGCCGACTGCTTCGGCGCACCCAACGGCCTGGTCTTCTCCGGCGACGAGCGGCAGCTGTTCGTCTCCGACACCCGTGTCGGCGTCATCCGGGTCTTCGACGTCCGCGACAACGGCACCCTGTCCGAGGACCGGGTCTTCGCGGAAGCGGCCGCCCGCGACAACGCCCGCTTCGACAACCTCCGCTTCGATGACGCCGGCCGCCTCTGGGCCGCCGCGATGAGCGACGGCGTGCACTGCTACGACCCCGACGGCACCCTGCTCGGGCGGCTACTGGTCCCCGAGTCGGTGGCCAACATCTCCTGGGGCGGCAGCAAACGCAACCGCCTCTTCATCACCGCCGAGACCAGCCTGTACTCGGTCGTCATGGGTGTCACGGGCACCCACCCGACCGGACCGGGACGCCGGCCCTGGCTGGACACGCCGCCCCGGTGAGAACACGGGTGGCCGCGCACAATCCCGAGACCGGGAAACACCCCGAGACAGGCTCGGCGACCATGGACGCCGCGGCGCTGGTCGCCCAACTGAGCGACCCAAGTCAGTGTCCTTGAGTGACCGTCGCCGCGATCGCCGCCAGGTGGGGCTTCACCCACCCGGGACGCTGCAGCACCGACTACCGCGCCGCATACGGCCGCAGCCCGAGCGACACGATGCGCACCTGACCCGCCCGCCGCCCCCGATCGCGCTGCCGCGGCGACGATCTTCGTGCAGGATGTCCGGGTGGAGGCGTTGTCCCTCGTCATCGTGCTCGGTGTGACGGTGCTGGTCGGCACGACGGTGGGCCGGCGATACAGCGTGGCGCCACCGGTGCTGCTCATCGTGTCCGGCGGGCTGCTGGCGCTGGCACCCCCGCTGGCGGCGGTGGAGCTGCCGCCGGAGGCGGTGCTCGGGCTGTTCCTGCCCGCCATCCTGTACTGGGAGAGCCTGAACACCAGTCTGCGGGAGATCCGTGCCAACCTGCGGGTCATCGTCCTGTCGGCGGTGGTGCTGGTGCTGGCCACGATGGCGTCCGTCGCGTACGCGTTGCAGGCGGTCGGGGTCGCGGCGTCCGCCGCGTGGATCCTGGGCGCGGTGCTCGCCCCGACGGACGCGGCGGCGGTGTCCGGGCTGGCCAAGCGGATGCCGCGGCGCATCGTGACAACGCTGCGGGCCGAGAGCCTCATCAACGACGGCACCGCGCTTGTGTTGTTCGCCGTCGCCGTCGGTACCCTCGTAGGCGGCTCGATGCCCGGCCCGCTGCGTCTCGCCGGGCAGTTGGCGTGGTCCTGCGCGGGTGGCATCCTCGCCGGGCTGCTCGCCGCCGGCGCGATCATTCTCGTCCGGCGACGCCTCGACGATCCGCGGCGCGAGGGCGGTCTGAGCATCATCACGCCGTTCGCCGCGTTCCTGCTCGGCGAGGTGCTGCACGCCAGCGGCGTCGTGGCGGTCGTCGTGGCCGGGCTGACCCTGACCCAGGTGAGTCCGCGGGTCGTCCGGGCCCGTTCCCGGGTCCAGGCGTTCGCGTTCTGGGACCTCGGCACGTTCATGCTCAACGGCAGCTTGTTCGTCCTGGTGGGGATGCAGATCCCGCGCGCGGTGCGGGCCATCGACGACACCGCCGTTCCACGCGCGCTCGGCATCGCGCTGCTGGCCGCCGCCACGGTGATCGTCACCCGGTTGCTCTGGGTCCACGCCGCGACAGCGGTGATCCGGGTCGTGGACCGCCGTGCGGTGCAGCGGACGCGGCGGGTCGGCTGGAAGGTCCGCACCGCCAACGGCTGGGCCGGTTTCCGGGGCGCGGTGTCGCTCGCCGCCGCGCTGGCGGTGCCGGCCGTGCTCCCCGGCGGCACGCTGTTCGCCGACCGGGACCTCATCGTCTTCACGACCGTCGTGGTGATCGTCGTGACGATGCTGGTGCAGGGCCTGACGCTGCCGATGGTGGTCCGCTGGGCGGGCCTCACCGAAGACGGCGCCCGCGCCGACGAGACGCTGCACGCACAGATCGAGGCCACCCGGGCGGGCATTGCCGCTCTGGACGACGTCGGCCGAGACCTCGACGCGCCGCAGGACATGGTCGACCGGGTCCGTGCCGACTACGAGGACCACCTGCAGCAGGTCCTCGCCAAGGCCGACGAGGACGGCGAGGCGTTCCGCATGGAGCAGCTCGAACGGCGCCTGCGGCTGAAGGTGCTGCACCACAAGCGGCGCGCGATCACCGCGATGCGGGACGCGCACACCATCGACGACATCGTCCTGCGGGACCTGCAGGCGGCGATGGACATCGAGGAGATGCGCCTGCTCGGCCCCGCCTCGCCGGAATAGCCGCCGCACCACCCACCGATCGGCGGTCAAACGGTCATGCCACCGGTTCGTCGCTGTCGGGACCGTGCGGGATTCAACACTTCGGAGGCGTGTGCTGCGGTGACTGGCGCGGCAGTCGCAGCGCCCCCATCGTCGTGCCTGCGGCTGTCGCCGCCACGACGATGCCCCAGGCGACGGGGCCCAGCGGGCGGCAGCCGAAGAACCGGCTCAGGCCGGGGGTCTGCACGACTCCGACGAGCGCCGCCGCGGAAGCGCCGGCGGCGCCCAGGACGATCGGGTCGCCGCTGGAGAGCAGCGCGGTCTGGCCCAGCTGCGCGCCGACGAGGGAGGCGAGTGCCACGGTGCTGGCTCGCCCGGCCGTCCCGGTGGCTTTGGCCGTCAACCACGCCGCGGCCGTGGCCGCCGAGGTCGCGACGGCGCGGCGGGCGACGTCGGCGGTCAGCGCCGCGCCGAGTGATGCTTCCGGTCCTTCGCGGACGAGCTGGTCCGCGGTGACGTGCTTCGGCGGCCGCGCGGCGACCGTGATCGCGGGCAGCAGGTCGGTCATGAGGTTGACGAACAGAATCTGCCGCGCGTTCAGCGGTGGTGTGGCGGAGACCAGGGAGCTGCCGACGGTGAACAGGACCTCGCCCAGGTTCCCGCCGAGGAGCAGGGCGAGCGCCTCACGCACCGACGTCCACATGGCGCGGCCCTCGACCACCCCATCGGCGATCGTCTCGATGCGGCCGTCCATCACGATCATGTCCGCAGACTGGCGGGCGGCATCCGTGGCCTGCCCGCCCAGCGCGATGCCGGCGTCCGCGAGCCGGATGGCGGGCGCGTCGTTGGCGCCGTCGCCGGTGACTGCGACGGCCGACCCGGCGCGCTGCAACGCGCGGACCACCGCGACCTTGTGCTCCGGGCTCACCCGCGCGAAGACCGAGGCCTTGGCCACCAGCGCGTCGACGGTCGCGTCGTCGGCACCGTCGAGGTCCGGCCCGGTCACCACTGTGCCGCCGTCGAGCAGGTCGAGCTCGGCGGCGATCGCCGCCGCCGTGCTGGGATGGTCGCCGGTCAGCATGAGTACCTTGATGCCGGCGCGCCGCAGCCGGTCGATCGCCTCGGCGGCGGTGGCGCGGATCGGGTCGGCCAGCCCGAGAAGGCCGAGGAACTCCAGGTTGTCGACGCGTTCGTCGTCGAGGCGGCGCCGTGCCGACGCTGCCCGCTCCGCGACCGCGAGCACCCGCAGCCCCTGCCGGGCCATCCGGTCGGCCTCCGCCTCGATCTCCTGCCGGTCGGCCGGCGTGATGGGCCGGGCAGTCCCGTCGCGGCGCCAGGTTGCGCAGCGCGGCAGTGTGACCTCCGGTGCGCCCTTGACGCTGATCACCTGGCCGTTGCGGGCCCCGCCGAGGACAGCATGAAACCCGCGTGCCGGCTCGAAGGGCAGCTCGCGGACGGGCCGCCAGTCCTTGGCCTGCTCATCGGTGCGGACACCCGCGCCCGCGGCGCCGACCACGACCGCCTGGTCGGTGGGGTGCGGCAGCGTTTCCTGCCCATTGGGCGCCGGGCTCGCGCGCAGCGCGGTGGCGAGGACCAGCCGGTGCCGCGGGGTAAGTCGCTCGGTCGGCACGTGCACACGGCCGTCGGAGACGGTGCGCAACGCGATGCGCCCCTCGGTCAGAGTGCCGGTCTTGTCGAAACAGATCACGTCGACCCGGCCGAGCGCTTCCATCGATCCGGGATCGCGGACGAGGATGTTGCGTTCGGACAACCGGCGGCTGGCGCTCAGTTCGGCTGCGGTAGCGATGAACGGCAGCCCCTCGGGGATCGCGGCGAGGGCGAGCGCCACCGAACTGTTGATCGACTCGGCCAGCCGCCCCCGAAGCAGACCGGTGCCGAGGAGCGCCACCGCGGCGGCACCCGCCGCCGGCAGCGACGCCTTGGTCAGCTCGCGCAGCCGCTGCTGCACGCCGCTCTTCGGCGGTTCCTGCAACGCGATCCGCGCGCTGCGACCGGCCTGCGTCTTCTCACCCGTCGCCACGACGATGCACGTGGCTGACCCGGCGGCGACCGTCGTGCCTGCGTACACCATGCAGCTGCGCTCGGCGACGGCGGCGGCACGGGTGGCGGCGACGCTCTTGGCGACCGGCACGGATTCGCCGGTCAGCGAGGACTCGTCCATCTCGAGACTGGAGGTGCCGATCAGGCGGCAGTCTGCCGGCACCACATCTCCCGGCTCCAGCAGAATGACATCGCCCGGCACGAGCTCGTCGATGCTGCCGGCCCGGTCGACGCCGGCCCGGCGCAACCGGACCCGTGGCCTCGCCGCACTCACCAGCCGGCTCAATGCCCGCCGGGCGGCCACGTCCTGAACGCCCGACAGCAGCGCGTTGGCCAGGATGACGGCGACGACCAGCACCGCGTCGCTCTTCGCACCGGTCATGGCGGAGACACCCGCACCGGCGGCGAGCGGCAGCGTCAAAGGCGTATCCAGCTCGGCCACGATGGTGTCGAGCAGGCTCCGCGCCGGCGATGTCGTCTCGTCTGCCGGAGCCTCGGCGTGCCGGCGCTGTTCGGCGGCCTCCTCGCCGATGCCCTCCGCAGACGTGTCCAGGATTCGGGTGACCTCCTGGATGGGCAGCGCATGCCAGGCGACGTCGACCGTGGCCACCGGCACCGCGCGGCGGGACAGGCCGCGCGCCGACCACACCGCGCCGACGACGTTGGCGGTCTGCGCGACACCGGTGGCGAACGTCCCGCGGCGCGCGCCCCGCGGCGCCAGGTCGGCGTTGCCCAGCAGTGCGCCGGCCGCCGAACCCTGCGACGCCACCAGCACGCTGCGCCTGCTCACCGCCTTGGCCACCATCGCCGCCTCGAGCAGCAGCCAGGCCGTCTCCAGCCCGGGCCCGCCCATCAGGTGGGCGCCCCACGGAGGTCGGCGATCCGCCTGCAGCACGCCGAAGCCGCAGTCCGCCGACCCGAGTGCGGTGTCGTTGCGCTCTGCGATGAGCAGGACGACGTGGCCGTCCCGCTGCAACGCACGGATCGACTCGGTCAGCCGTGAGCCTCCTGGCACGGTGCCGTCCGCCGGCACCCGGCGACGGACCTCGGTCGGCGCTCCGGCGAGCAGCACCTGCCCGACCTTGCGACCGGCCGCAATCACGGCGGTGGTCAACGGATCCAGTGCCGACTCGGCCATGACAACCGCCTCGGGCTGTCGGTTGCGGGTCAGCGCGTACACCTTCCCCCTCATGCCGCCCGAAGTGCGTATGTCGTCCAGGACGGCCTGCGGGATCGCGGCGTCAAGGTGCTGCAGGGCGGTGATTGCCCAGCCGTCGGTGTCTTCGCCCGTCGGCAACGTGCCGCTGTGCCCGTCGACAAGGCGGCTCGCGGCTTCCCAAGCGGCCTCCGCCGGGCCGTTGATGGGCGCCACGTGCGTGATGACATGACGGCCCCTGGTCAGCGCCCGGGCGTCGATCACCACCGTGTCGACCCGGTCCAGCCGGCGCAGCGCGCCCGGGTCCCGGACGAGCACGTCCCGGCGGGCGAGGAGCCGGCCCAGCTCACCTGCGTACACCTCCCGACCGGCGTGCGCGGGGACCGGCGAACCGGCCGCGAGTATTCGGGCCGCACGCCGGGCGCCGCTGGGGAGCAGCGCGACCGCGCCGGAGGCGATCAGCGTCAGTGTGCTGATCCGGCGGGCGTAGCGCTCGACCGGTCCGTCGGGCAATGTCGCCGGCCGTACGTCGTCGAGGCTGCCGGCACGGCTCGCGCCGGCCTCCCGTGGCAGTTCGGCCGTTCTGCGCTGCCACGTGTCCCGCTGCGCGGACGCCTCCCGCAGCAGGACGACCCGCATGGCGGCGTCCGCCAGCGCGGACAGTCTCGCCTGGCCGGCGGCGTCGATCCCCGCGCTCGCCATGGAGACAGCCAGGTCTGCCCAGTGGTGGCCGACGGACCGGCGCAGCCGGGCACGCAGCCCCGGTATGTGGTCGACCATCGCGACGACGGCGGCCAACTCACGCGGCGCCGCTGGCATCCGCAGCCCCCGCGCCACGGACGCGCCGGCGACACCGAGCAGGTCGCCGGCGAGCGTCACCAGGTGGCGGGTCTCCGCGTCGAGGTGTGGCGGTCCGGGCGCCCGATCGGCGGGGATGTGGTCGGATTCAGCGGCCGCAACCAATTCGACGAGGTCGTCGAGCCCGAGTGTTTCCTCGTCGTAGCTGATCAGCAGCCGGCCGAGGGCGGCGTTCCATGCGGCCCAGTCGACGCCGCGTAGCGTTTCGAGCGCCTTCTCCAGCAGCTTTCCGTGCTCTGTGCTGATCAGCTGGGTTCGGGCTCCGCGCACCTCGACGTGGGCGAGGCCGTCCTTGGCCCACGCCTTCCGCCGGCCGCCGGACAGTCGGCCCGTCGCCGTCACCGTGCGGCGGCAGTGGCGGGACGAGCCGTGGCCCGCGTCTCACGCCCCAACAGGTCTTGCGGCTGGGCCTGCCCGCCGCTGTGGGTCGCCACCCACACACCGGCGGCGGCCGCGACGGCGGCGGGCCATTCCAGTATGCCGAGCGCAGCCAGCACGCCGACGCCACCGTAGTACAGCACCTGCTTCGGCTGCGGCACGGCGGACGCGGCGGTCCTTGCCGTCCAGCGGACGTTTGTGAGGATCGATCGTGCGGCTGGCCCGGCTATGTGGACAACCGGCACCTTGACGTGCGGCATCGGGACTTCCTGCCAGGTCACCAGTTCGGACTCGCCCTGGGGATGTGCGGCCGCGCCGACGGTCGGGCGTTCTTTCGCCGCCGCCGACTGCTCGGCTGCCCTCGTCGGGGTGGCATTCTTCGCCGGGCTGCGGCGCCGAGACTGCGTCGTTGACGTCCCGGCAGCGCGCGAACCAGTGGGACGCTTCTGCGGACGGGTTCGTGAGCTCGTTGCTGTGGCCGTCATGGGTAGGCACCTCCACCGGAGTCGTTCCGGAAAATGCGCACATACCCGGACGGTACGGAACTAATCTGCCGACCTGAGGTTGCGGTTTGCTCAAGCGGGACGGCTCATGAGGCGGCGAAACGTGGCGACGATGAGCGAGATCAGCAGGGCGCTGACCACCTCGATCGCGATCGCGGCAAGCAGTTCGGCCATGGCGGTGCTCCTTCTGTATCGCGTGCGCCGAAAACGTAGGCGCGGCATGTGAACGCCGGATGACCGAACAGGAACGTCAAGGTGGTTCACGGTGGTATTGCAACCGCTGTGACCTGCTCGCGATCCGCAACCGCGTCGACGGGATGCTGCTCGTGGCCCGCCGAACCGCAACGAGCTCTGGTGATGCGTCGCGGACCGTGACCCCGGCAGCCCGAGATCCTGCCCGTCTACGAGAGCGGCGCCACCGTGCGTTTCGCCTCCGCCCCGGGGCCGCCGGGCGCGTCCTGCCTCATCCGGTTGTGAGTGGCACCGTGGCACGGATGTCGCCGAGGCCGCGCGCCACCAGCAGGCGTCCTGGGCCGACGTCCGCCCAGCCATTGTTCGCCGTGTCCCAGCGCCGCAGCGATCGCGGATCTGTCGGCACCTCGACTGTCACCCGCCGGCCCGGTGTCGCCGGAACCGCGCGCCAGCCGGCGAGTCGCACGGGCTGTGCCGGGTCGGCAGGCTCGAAGTACACCTGGACGACCTCGCGGCTCGGGCGGTTGCCGGTGTTGGTGACCGTGACCGTCACCGTTGGCACGGGCGCCCCTGCGACGAGGCCGACGTCGGCGTAGTCCCAGGTGGCGTACCCCAGCCCGTGGCCGAACCAGAACCGCGGTGCCGGGGTGTGGCCGGCGAAGTGCCCGCGGTATCCGATGAAGGTGCCCTCGGCGTACGGCAGGTCGCCGCCGACCGGGGTCACCGACCAGGCCGGGGTCTGCCCGTCGGCGGCCGGGAACGTGGTGACCAGACGGCCGGCCGGTTCGATGTCGCCGGTCAGCGCGGCCGCCACCGCGTGGCCACCCTCCTGGCCCGGCAGGGCCACCCACAGCACCGCCTCGACCTCGTTGAGCCACGGCATGAGGACCGGGGTCGCGGCGTTGACCACCACCACGGTCCGCTTCGCGGCCGCGGCGACGGCGTAGACCAGGTCGTCCTGAGCGCCCGGGAGCCGCAGCGTGGACTTGTCGACGGCCTCGGTCTCCTGCTCCTCGGTCAGCCCGACGACGACCACGGCCACGTCGGCGGCGGCTGCGGCCGCGGCGGCCTCGGCGATCACCTCGGCGGCGTCGCGGGGCGCGGCACGGGCGATCAGGCCGTAGAGCCCGACGCCTGCGGCCGGCGTGCCGGCGGCCGCGGCATCGCGGCCCGGCGGGCGCAGCAGGACCTCGGCCTCGAACACGTCGCCGCCGTTGACCTCGACCGTGCCGGTCGCCACCGGCGGCGCCAGGAGCTCCTCGCCGATTCCGGAACCGGACACCCGCAGCTCGTGGCGCTGCTCGTGGCCGTTGGCGCGCACGTGCCACGAGCCGACGCCCATCGAGCCGAGCTCGGCCGGTCCGCTCGCGTTGATCCGGGCCCGGAACCGGATGGTGGACACGGTGGCATCGAAGTCGTCGTCGACACCGACCACGGTGGTCGCGGCGGGGGCATGCCGCTCCTCGATGACAGCGCCGGCCCCGTCCAGCAAGGTGACGTGCACGCCGGGCTCGCCGGTGGCGGGGTTCGTGAGGAAGCCGCCGCGCGCCGGTACCGGCCGGGTGCGTACCTCGACGCCGTCGACGACCGCCACGTCGCCGGGCAGCCGAAGGCCGAGGCCCTCCGCGACACTGATCTGGTAGGGCGGATTGACCTGGGCCGAGCCGCCCCCCATGTCGATGGTCTCGATCGCGTGCCGGCCGATGAGGGCCACCCGCTCCCCCGGGTGCAGCGGCAGGCCCGCGTTGCGGTTGGTCAGCACGGTGATGCCCTGGGCGGCGAGCCGGGTCAGCTGCTCGCGGCGCCTGGGACTGTCGGGCGCCGGCAGGTCGGCCGGGTAGTCGCGCGGCTCGCCCAGGGCGCCGGCCCGGTCGGCGAGACGCAGCAGCCGGCGCAGGTGCTCGTCGATGACTGGCTCACTGACCTCGCCGGACTCGACGGCGGCGACGAGGGCGTCGCCCCAGGGGCCGTCGGGGCCGGGCATGACGAGGTCGAGCCCGCCGTTGGCGGCCGGGGCCACGGTACGGGTGGCGAACCAGTCGGACATGATCAGTCCCTGGTACCCCCATTCGCCCTTCACGACCTCGTTGTTCACGTGCTGCTGCTCGGTGGCGGCGACGCCGTTGACGTCGTTGTAGGCGGCCATCATCGACCACGGGTCGGATTCGCTGACCGCGATCTCGAACGGCAGCAGGTACAGCTCGCGGAGCGTGGCCTCGTCGACGACACTGTTCATGGTGTTGCGGTCGGTCTCGGACTCGTTGGCGACCAGGTGCTTGAGGCAGGCGCCGACGCCGCTGTCCTGCATCCCGCGCACGCAGGCAGCTGCGAGGCGGCCGGTGAGCAGCGGGTCCTCGGAGTACGCCTCGAAGAGCCGCCCGCCGAGCGGCGAGCGGTGCAGGTTGATGGTCGGGCCGAGCACCACGTGGATCTGCTGGGCCATCGCCTCCTCGGCGAGCAGCCGGCCGACCT
Source organism: Dactylosporangium sp. NBC_01737 (assembly GCF_035963215.1). Classification (NCBI taxonomy): domain Bacteria; kingdom Bacillati; phylum Actinomycetota; class Actinomycetes; order Micromonosporales; family Micromonosporaceae; genus Dactylosporangium; species Dactylosporangium sp. NBC_01737. Next base: position 7,955,546 of record NZ_CP109153.1, on the reverse strand, counting down.
CGTAGGCGGCGTCCTCGCTCCAGGCGGAGGCGAGCAGGGTGGCGTTCGGGAGCAGCGCGACGGTCCGGCCGCCGCTGAATTTCAGGCCGCGCACACCGGTGGGGCCGTCGGAGAGCCGCAGTTCCCCGAGCCCGATCGCGTCGCAGGGCGCGAGGGTGAAGGTGGTGGCGCCGGTCAGCAGGGTGATCTTGCCGGGCAGGTCAAGGGTGCCGATCAGGTCGGCGTAGTCGTCGGTCACGGTGGTCATGGTGGTCACGGCACTTTCTTGACGGGGATGATGGCGAGTGCCCCGAGGAAGGTCAGGACGGCGGCGGTGACGTACAGCAGGTCGTAGTTCCGCCCGGCGCCGACGCCGAGCAGGACGGCGCCGAGCAGCGGGGCCAGGGTCTGCGGCATGGCGTTGGCGATGTTGAAGACGCCGAGGTCCTTGGCGTTGTTCTCGGGGCGGGGCAGGACGGCGAGCACGAGCGCCAGGTCGACGCCCATGTAGATGCCGTACGCGGCGCCGAGGATGGCCTCGATGAGGTAGAAGCCTCCGACCGTGCCGACCTGGGTCAGCATGACCAGGCCGAGCGCGAACAGCGCGGTCGAGGCGAAGACGAGGAACTTGCGGCGGCCGAGGCGGTCGGAGATGTATCCGGTGGTCTGACCGACGATGACGAGCACGACCGTGTAGACGAGCACGCCGGTCGCGACGGTGCTGGCGGCGGTGGCGTCGGTGAGGCCGATCACGTCCTTCATCCAGAAGAACCGGAACGTCGTGAACATGAAGCTGCCGAGGATCAGCATGAATCGGGAGACCCAGGCCCATGCGAAGTCGGGATACCGGCGGGGGCTGACCCAGAACGTCTCGAGGAACTCTCGCAGACCCGCGGCCGGTGGGCGGTGCGGCAGTCGCTTGTCCGGCAGGACGAGAGCGTAAAGGACCATGCCGGCGACGCCAATGGCCGCCGGGATCATGAACAGCGCGACCATGTTGGCCGTGAGCGCGCTGGCCAGGTAGACGGCGGCCAGGATGCCGACGCTCTGCATGACGCCGCCGAGGGCCGTGATGGTGGCCGACTGCCGGGGCGGGATCTGGTCGGCGATGGTGGCCAGGTAGGCCGCGAAGCAGGCGTTGGCGGCCAGCTGCGCACAGAACCACGCGATGACCAGGGTGGGCACGCTGCCGGCGATCGCGATCACGAACAGGCAGCAGGCCAGCCCGATGCTGCCGCCGACCATCCAGGGCCTGCGCCGTCCCCAGCGGCCGGTGGTCCGGTCGGAGAGCCGGCCGAAGATCGGGTTGCCGAGCAGGGCGGCGATGGCCCCGATGCCGAGGATGATGCCTTGGGCCGCGGGAGCGCGATCTTCGCCGACGACGGTGGTCACCTTGATGGCCATGCTGACCGTCACCGGGCCGAGCAGCGCGATGAACAACGCCAACTGGGCGAAAGCGAACGTGACGATCAGCTTGCCGCCGGCCGGCTCGGTCGGCGGCGCGATGCCGGCCTCGTACTCCGGCTCGACGTGCTCGTGACCGGTGACCCCCGACGTCATGATCGACGTGGGCAGCTCGGAGCTGCTCGGGGTGGCCGCGTTGATGGTCTCGATGAACGCGTGATGGTGCGCCGTCGGAGGACCGGCGCTCATGACGCCACCTCCTCTACCGGGGTGGACGCGCCTTGAATAGCCCGATCAGGGCGATCCAAACGAGTCAGTGACACGTCTGTGACGGGATGTGTCGTTGCTGTTTGTGGAGTGAGTGGGATTTCCACGTGGAGGTTGGTGCCTTCGCCGTGTGGGCTGTGGAGGACGATTCGGCCGCCAAGTGCTTCGGCGCGGTCTTTGAGGCCGAGCAGGCCGGTGCCGCGGGTGAAGTCGGCGCCGCCGTCGCCGTCGTCATGGACCGTGATGCGCAGGACGGTGTCGGTGGGGTCGACTTCGACGGTGACTGTGGCGGCGGGGGCATGCGCGTGTTTGGCCACGTTGGTGAGTGCCTCGGCGATGATGTAGTACGCGCTGACCTCGACCTGTTCGGGCAGCCGCCGCACCGCGTGCAGGTCGAGGTCGACGGGGAGCGGTGAGCGGCGGGCAAGGACCCGCAGTGCCGGGCCGAGGCCGCCCTCGGTCAGGATCGCCGGGTGGATGCCGCGGGAGATCTCGCGGAGTTCGTCCACGGCGCCGGTTGCTCCGGTGACGGCGCGGTCGAGGCATGCACGGAACGTGTCGAGTTCGGGGGGCAGTTCGGCCTGCGCCATGCGCAGTTGCAGCGCCAGCGCGACCAGCCGCTGCTGGGCGCCGTCGTGCAGGTCTCGTTCGATGCGCTGGCGGGTCTGGTCGGCGGCGGCGACGATCCGCGCCCGTGACCTGGTGAGTTCGGTGCGACTTTCGGCGTTGGCGACGGCCGTGGCGGCGAGTTCGGTGAAGTCGGCCAGTCGTTGTGCGGTGTTGTCGGGGAGGCGTTCGCGGCGTGAACCGGCGGCCATGGCGCCCCAGACCCGACCTTCGACCACGATGGGGCTGGCGACCACGGAGAGGAGTCCGAGGTGGAGGGCTTCGGAGCGGCTTGTTGCCGTGGGGTCCTCGACGTCGGTGCGGGCTGCCTGGCCCGTGGCCCGGACGGTGGCGAGGGCTCGGCCGGGTGGGGGCGCGCCGCGCCAGCCGGCTTGTGGGTATTCGAGCCCGTAGCTTCCCATGACGGTCGCGTCGCCGTCGGGTTCGAATCGAATGATCAGTGTGCCGGTGGCGCCGAAGAGTGCGCTGACTTCGTCGGCGACGGCGTCGAAGACGAGTTCGGGGCGTTCGCCGCGGGCAACGAGTGTCGCCACGCGTCGCAGCGCGGCTTGTTCGTCGGCGATGCGGCGGTATTCGGCGTAGAGGTGGGCGTTGTCGAGGGACACCGCGAGTTGCCCGGCGATGAGTTTGACGCCGTCGAGGCGTTCGGTGGTGAACGCGCCGCGGATGAGGCGGTTCTCCAGCAGGAGCACCGCTTGCAGTGTGCCGCGGCTGAGGACCGGGACGGCCAGCAGTGAGCAGCAGGTGAGGTCGGCGAGGTAGGGGTCGCGGGTGAAGCGGTCGTCGCGGGTGGCGTCGGCCAAGACGAGGGGTTCCCGCATCCGTTGGGTGTATCGCAGGACGGACAGCGGCACCGTGCGTTCGTGGCCGGTGCCACTGGCCGGGATGGCGTCGCCGTCGGGTGCGGGCAGGAGCCAGTCGTGCCGGTCGTCGCTCCACAGCAGCAGGTGTACGCCGGTGGCGCCGGTCATCGCGGAGAGCACCTCGACCAAGCGGGTGTGCAGGCCTGCAACGTTGGTTTCGGAGCTCAGTGCCTGTGAGGCGGACAGGATGCCGAGCAGGTCGATCGTGCCCGTCGTGACGGTGGAGCGTTGGTCGCCGGCGGGCGCGGTGGTCGCGTCGATCTGCGGTCGTAGGGTCGGGTAGGCCCAGTCGAGTTGGTTGACTTTCGCTGTCGCGCCCCAGGCGAGGTATTCCTGGCGGGCTTCGGCGAGGAGGGTGTAGCCGGTGTGTTCAACGCCGTGGGCGAGGTGGAAGCGGGCCGCGTGTTCGGTGATCAGGGCCCGGTGCCACGGCCGTTGCACCTGGGCGGCGTCGTGCCGCGCCGCGTCGAAGGCGAGGACAGCGGCGCGGAAGTCGTCGACCGCCCAGGCCCGCTCCGCCTCCAGCAGCCGCAGCAGATGCTGGAAGTTCTCCGGCGCGTCCACCGCCCGGGCGGCCAGCCACCGCGTCACCTCGTCCAGTTCGGACAGCAGACCCCCACGCTCATCACCACGGCAGGCCCGGACCTGCCCGGCAAGAGCCAACCCACGCAGCACCTGTGTCACGGCGGCGCCCGAAGCGACCGGTTGCAGCGGCATCGCCGCTGCGGTGTGCCGTGTCAAGTCGGCCAGGTCACCGAAGACGGCGGCGGCGATCGCGCGGGTGACATGTACCGACAGGCACGCCAGCACGCTGCTGGCGTACCTGTCGGTGTGAGCTTCCGCCCCGGCCGCGGCGGAGCTTTCGCCCTGCAGGACACCAGCCAGCCATTGGTAGCTTCCGAGCGTTTCGCCGGTCTGCTCGTCGCCGGTCCGCCGGACGAAGGCCAGCCCCGCCTCCACCTCGGCAACGCAGACGTCCAGCGATGACGCGCACTCCAGCAGGCCCTGCGCGGTGACGTTGTAGGTGTGTCCGGCGTTGGCCAGGTCACCCCCCACGATCAACCCCTCCCGGGCCCGCCGAGCTGTCTGGACACCATGTTCGACCGGTTCGAACCAGCAGCTCTGGAATGCGGACAGAAAACGCACCTGCGAGGTGTCCGGCTCGTAGCCGCGGGCTTCGCCCAGCGCCACGATCCGCCGCAGGGCCCGGTACCCGAAGGCGTAGTCGCCGTGCATGTCCACAACGGCGAACGCGGCATGGCTCGCCGGGCCGAGCAGGGCACCGGCCGGGCCGTGCTCGATCCAGATCCGCAACGCCTCCAAACTCAGCCAGGCGACCAAGGCCTGATCGGGAGCAAAGAAGGCCGCCGGCAGGACCGCATTGATCAGACGAATCGCGGCCAGCAGCGCCGGGTCGGTGATCTCCGGTCGAGTCGGCTCGTCGGCGTCGTCGGTGTGATCCAGCCACTGGTGCAGATGGTCGAGCCGGCGGTCGGCCTCCATCGGGAGTTCGTCGGCGGCCGGCACGGCGATGCCGAGTTCCCGCAGCGTTTGCAGGCCGAGCCCGATCGCCTCCGCGAAACGGTTGCGGTGGGTCAGGCTGCGTGCCCGGACCACGGTGGCGTCCGCACGGTCCAGCGTGTTGGTGCACAGCGCTTCGATGGCGCGGTATTCGTCGTCCGCGTCTTCCAGGCGTCCGATGCTGTACAGGGCGGTGTGGCGGCCGGTGTGCACCTCGATCAGGGTGGCGGTGTCGCCGGCGTCGACGAGTTGCAGCGCGGCGGTGAGCAGGGCGTTCACCAGTGCGTAGTCCCCGATCAGCGTTGCCTGACCGGCGGCGCGCCGCAACAGCACTACCACGCGGGATCGCTCCATGGCGTCATCGACCTCGTCGACCACCGGCAGGTACTGCTCCGCCGCGACCGCGAACAACTCCGGCACACCAGCCAACCGCCGTGCCATCGCCAACTGCAGGACACGCCGCCGCCGCGGACCCAGCCCGCACAGGATCACCTCGCGGATCCGATCGTGGCGAAACCGGATCGCCTCGTGCACTCCGGGTTCCATCAACACGAGGCCCTCGTCGAGGGCGGGTGCCAGCCGCTGCTCCACCACACCCGCCGGCTCAGCGGTGGCAGCCCGCAACAGGCTCAGCTCGACCCGCCCACCGAGACACGCCATCGCCTCCGCCATCCGGCGCGACTGCCCCGACAAGGCATCAACACCGGCGGCCAGCAGCCTGGCCACGTCGGAGCGGCCCACATAGGCGCGCACGGACGCCGCGTCCCACCGCCAGCCGGCGGCCGTGGCGGCCAGCACACCGTCGCGCCGCAGCGCGTTGAGCAACTCCACGGTCTCGTACGGATTACCGGACATGTACTGGTTGATCAGCTCGACCAGGCCCGCCGCCGAGGCCCGATCCACGTGCAGCATCTCCGCAACCATGGCCACAGAGTCGGACACCGGCAGGTTGAGCAACCGCAGATGCCGCACCTCCGCATGCTCACACCACCGCGACAGCAGTGGCGCCAACGGATGCGCCGCACCCACCTCGTCCTCGCGATACGCACCCACGAGCAACAGGCCGTCGACCCGCTCCTCACTCAACACCAGATCGACCAGACCCAGCGGCGCCCGCCCCGCCCACTGCAGATCATCGACGAACACCACCAACGGCCGCTTCCGCGAGGCGACCGCACGCAACACCCCCGCAGCCACCCGTTGCGAGCGAACCAGCGCCGTCAGCGGATCCCCCGGATCGGGCGGCACCCGCAGCAACGCCGCGAGCTCCGGCACCACCGCGGTCAACAACCCCGCGTTCGAACCGACCGCCTCCAAGATCCGCTCACGGACCTCAGCCAGCTCATCCTCCGGCTCGGCCAGCAGCAACCGGCCCACCCCACGAAGCACCTGATGCACCGCGTTGAACGCCAGATCCCGCCGATACTGGTCGAACTTGCCCGCCACGAACCAGCCGTCACCACCCGTCACCACCGGCCGCAACTCATCGACCAACGCCGTCTTCCCCACCCCCGGCACCCCACCGACCAACACCCCGCGACACCCACCCGACAGCACCTCCGCAAACGCCGCCCCCAACGCCGCCACCTCCGCATCACGGCCCACCAGCCGCGACGGTGGCGACAACCGCAACGGAACATCACGCGCACCGACCCGAACCCCGACCGCTCCCTGCCCCCCGCCGGTATCCCGCAACCGCTCCAGGTCGTGGAGCACACCCTCCGCCGTCTGATACCGGTTGTCCGGCTCCTTCTCCAACAGATGCATGACAATCTCCGACAGCAACCCCGGCACTGCCCGGTTCACCTCCGCCGGCGGTACCGGCACCCGAGCCAGATGCGCATGCGCGAGCCGCAGCGGATCACCGAAACCGAACGGTGGCGCACCGGTCGCCAACTCATACAACGTCGCACCCAATGCATACAGATCAGCCCGCTGATCCACCGACCGAGCCGTACGCCCCGTCTGCTCCGGCGCCAGATACGCCAGCGTCCCCACAATCTCCGTGTAATGCGTAAACTCCGGACGGATCTCGGCAAACGACGACGCCAACCCGAAATCCACCAGGCACGGCGTGCCGTCACGAGCAATCACGACATTCGCCGGCGTGATGTCCCGATGCATCACACCCCGCCGATGCATCCCCGCCACCGCCCGCGCCAACCCCACCGCAATCCCGACCAGATCATCGACCGGCAACGGCTTCACCAATTCGGCCAGGCTCACACCGCCGACGTCCCGCACCACCACCGACCCTGGGAAGCTCGGCGCCTGCACCAACTGGGCGACGCCCGTCACACCACGCAGCCGCTCCAGGATCGCCAACTCATGCCGCACCCGCCGCTGCGCATCCCGCCCCAGCGGCTCCTTACGCACGACCGTGCACCCCGCAAGGAACTGCCGAGTGACACGCGTGTGCTCACTGTCGTGCAATACCTCAGGCCGAGCAGGTGGATCCCTGCCCGGCAGCACTGTGCCCGGCCGCATCCGACACCCCCACACATGGTCGGAGCCACTTCATAGCCTACTTACCACCTGTTCAACGGCGAAGCCGACTGATCACGAGGACGCACCCACTGCAAGGTTTCACCCTGCGCCTGGGCCGGCGTGGACAGCGAGTCGACGGTCAGCCAGGTGGACGTGTTTCAGGTGTTCCCGGACAACACGGAGCACGTCCGCGCCGTGCTGCCCTGCCTGGCTGCGACCTGCCGCGAGAACGCACCTGTCCATGCCCGGACGGCCATCGAGGCGGACCCGCCCCGATCAGGTGGCGAGCGCCACCGGCACCGGCTGCAGGTCGAGCCGCACGGCCGCGCCCGGGGTCAGCTCGGCCAGCCGGGCGCTGGAGACCTGCGCGGTGACCAGCACGTCGCCCGGCATGGCGACGGTGACCCGGCTCGTGGGTCCGAGGAAGCTCGCCGCGAGGATCCGGCCGGCGCCCTCCGCATCGGCGACCACGTCGACGGACTCGGGGCGCACGAGCGCGGTCACCGGCGCGGTCCGGTCGGCCGGTGCCGCGGACGGATCGATCAGCGGCAGAGCGACGCCGAGCACCTCGACGGTGCCGGCCGAGACGCGGCCCGGCAGGCGGTTGCTCAACCCGACGAAGTTGGCCACGAAGGCGGACGCGGGTCGCTGGTAGACCTCGGCCGGCGGGCCCAGTTGTTCCAGCCGGCCGTCGCGCATGACGCCGACCCGGTCGCCGAGCGCCAGCGCCTCCTCCTGGTCGTGGGTGACGAACAGCGTCGTGGTGCCGACCTCGATCTGGATGCGGCGGATCTCGTCGCGGAGCTGCACGCGCACCTTCGCGTCGAGCGCTGACAGCGGCTCGTCCAGCAGCAGCACCTGCGGGCGGATCGCCAGGGCGCGGGCCAGCGCCACGCGCTGCTGCTGGCCACCGGAGAGCTGATGCGGGTACCGGTCGGCGTGTGTGCTGATGCCGACCAGCTCCAGCATCTCGGCGGCGGTGCGGCGGCGCTCGGCGGCCGGCCGGCCGCGCAGCTGCAGGCCGAACTCGACGTTCTGCAGTGCGCTCAGGTGCGGGAAGAGGCTGTACGCCTGGAAGACCATGCCCATGTCCCGCCGGTTGGCCGGCAGCATCGTGATGTCCTTGCCGCCGACCAGCACCGAGCCGGAGTCCGCGTCCTCCAGCCCGGCCAGCACCCGAAGCGCGGTGGTCTTGCCGCAGCCCGACGGTCCGAGCAGCGCGATCAGTTCGCCCGGCACGAGGTCGAGGTCGAGCCCGTCGAGCGCCTGCACGCCGCCGAACCGCCGGCGCAGTCCTTCCAGCCGCACCGCAACACTCCGCTCGCCGCTCACAACGTCACCTCCGGCGCCACGGGGCTGGCGGGCTCACTGCTCGGACTCACGGTTGGCTCCTTTGAACGGTTGCGCCGCCGGCCTCTGACGGCACCGGCGAATGACAGCAGGAACAGCAGCGCGAAGGCCAGGATCAGCGCGGCGAGGGAGACCGCGACCGACATGGTCGCGCTGCTCTTGCCGAGCAGTTCGATCGCGACCTGCAGGTTGGTGCGGCTGAGCAGGGACGCGAGGGTGAACTCGCCGAGCACCAGCGCGACGGACAGGAACGCGGCGGACAGCACGGCGGACTGGATGTTGGGCAGCACCACCCGCCAGATCACGGTGGCCCAGCCCGCGCCGAGGGAACGGGCCGCTTCGGCGAGCGTGCGGACGTCGATCGCCGTCAGCCCGGCGTCGATGGCCCGGTAGGCGTACGGGAGCACGAGGACGGTGTAGGCGAAGGTCAGTGTCAGCGACGAGCCGCCCAGGAAGTACGTCACCCACGCGTACACCGGTGCCAGCCCGACGACCAGCACGATCGCCGGGATGGTCAGCGGCAGCAGGCACAGGAACTCGATCGTGCGGCGCAGCCGGGGCAGTCGCAGGCGCACCCAGATCACGGTGGGGACCAGGAGCACGAGCATCAGGACCGTGGTCAGCAGGGCGAGGCCGAACGAGGTCGTGATGCCGGCCGACAGGTCGGGGTAGGTCTCGCTCAGGCGCGGCCAGTCGACGAGCAGGCGCCACGTGTCGAACGACACCTTGCCTCCGGCGCCGCGGGTGGTGAACTCCAGCATGGCCAGCAGCGGCAGCGCGAAGAACAGCCCGAGCAGCCCGACGACGACCCATCGGAAGACCCGCTGCCGCCGGGCGCGACGGCGGCGCAGGCCGCCTCGCCGGGCCGGTGCGTCCACCCGGGTCAGCCCAGCCATCGCGAGGTCCTCCGCTGCAGCAGCGCGTAGAGCCACATCACGATCGCGACGACCACGATCATGCCGAGCGCCATCGCCTTGCCGAGGTTGGCCCGTCCGAGGACCACCTCGCTGGTGATCGTCCCTCGGATCTGCAGTGGCACGATGGGGTTGCCCTGGCTGACCAGCGCCGCCGCGGTGGCGTACGCCGAGAACGCGTTGGCGAACAGCAACAGGGTCGAGCCGAGGAACGCGGGGGCCAGCAGTGGCACCGCCACCCGGCGCCAGTACTGCCACGTCGAGCCGCCCAGGCTCTCGGTGGCCTCACGCCACTGTGGACGGATGCCGTCCAGCGCCGGCAGGAACACGATGACCATGAGCGGGATCTGGAAGTAGGTGTACACGAGGATCAGGCCGGGCAGCTCGAACAGCCAGACGCCGCCGGCGTAGATGTCGGCGCCGAGATGGTCGCGCAGGAACACGGTGACGAAGCCGCTGAGCCCGATCGTGGCGATGAAGGCGAAGGCGAGGGTGACCCCGCCGAACTGCGCCAGCACCCCGGCGGCCGCGGTCACCATGCGGCGCAGCAGCCCGCCTGGCTTCGCCGTGACGAGCGCGTAGGCGAGCAGCGCGCCGAGCACCGCGCCGAGCAGGGCGGTGGCGGCCGACAGCACGATGCTGCGCACGAACGCGTCGAGGATGTATCCGTCGGTCAGCGCTGTCAGGTTGTCCAGCGTCGGGCGGTTGTCGTCACCGGCGAACGCACCGATCGCCACGACGAGGGTGGGGATCGCGAGGAACACGGCGACGAACGCGAAGAACGGCACGACGCCGAACAGGTCCAGGCCGCGGCGCAGGCCTCGCCGGCCGCGGGCTCGGACCCCGGGCGCGGGCGCCGCGGGGTCCGAGCGTTGTTGGACGGTGCTCATGCCGACGGTCAGCTGACCGTCTTGGCCCAGTTGGCGGCCAGGTAGTCCTTGGCCTTCTGGGTCTGCGCGTCGGTGAGGAACACGGGCGAGCCGGTGACGGGCGGCAGCGCCGCGTACGCCGGCTTGTCCAGCGTTCCGGCCTTGTCCATCGCGTCGGCGCGCACGGGCCGCGCGCCGCCCTTCAGCCAGAGGTTCTGCCCGGCGTCGGAGTACAGGAACTCCTGCCACAGCCGGGCCGCGGCCGGGTGCGGCGCGTCCTTGCTGATGGCCTGCACGTAGTAGGAACCCACCACGGCGTTGGCCGGCACGACCGTCTTCCAGTCGAGCTTGCCCTTGAGCTTCGTGCCCTGCGCGACGTTGAGGTAGTCCCAGTCGATGACGACCGGGGTCTGACCGGACTCGATCGTGGCCGGCGTCGGGTCGACGGGCAGGAAGTTGCCCGCCTTCTTGAGCTGGCCGAAGAAGTCGACACCCTTGGCGATGTCGTCGGCGGAGCCACCGTTGCCCAGGGCCGCCATGGCGACACCGCTGAAGGCGGCGCCGGCCTGCGTCGGGTCGCCGTTGAGTGCGACCTTGCCCTTGAACTCCGGCTTGAGCAGGTCGGCGACCGTGGCCGGCGCGGGCACCTTGCCCGCGTCGTAGCCGATCGACATGTAGCCGCCGTAGTCGTTGATCCAGGCGCCGCCGGCCTCCTTGAGCGCGTCGGGCACCTCGGCCCAGGTGGCGACCTTGTACGGGGCGAACATCGCCACGTTCGCCAGCGCCACGGCGCCACCCAGGTCGAACACGTCCGGCGCGTTGCCCTGGCCCTTCAGCCGGTTCGCGGCGTTGATCTCATCCTGGCTGGAGGCATCCGGCTGCGCGGAGTTGACCTTGAGGCCGTACTTCGCCTCGAAGGCCTTGATGATCTCGCCGTAGTTGGCCCAGTCCGGCGGCAGCGCGATGACGTTGAGTTGGCCTTCCTTCTTCGCGGCCGCGACGAGCTGGTCCATTCCGCCCAGATCGGCGGCGCTGGCCGCCGTCGCCGCGTTGCTCGACGATGCCGGGCTCTCCTTCTCCGGCGGCGAACACGCAGCGACGGAGATGGCCAAGAGCGAGGTCGCCACGAGTGCGCTGGCACGGGCAAATCGGGTGTGCATAGAAGCCTCCTTCAAGCGGCCGGGCATGGAGCCGCCCGGCCGGACGTGATCATCGCCCATCCGGGCGGGACAATCAGTAACCATTCGATGGCCTGCGGATGACGATCATGCTTGCGGCCTGTCCGCGACCCGGTGCTGGTAGAACTCGACCTCGGCGGGGGCGAGCGGGGTGTTGCCGAGGATGAGGTCGGCGCTCTTCTCCGCGAGCATCATCACCGGCGCGTAGATGTTGCCGTTGGTGACGTACGGCATGACCGAGGCGTCGACCACGCGCAGGCCGTCGACGCCGTGCACCCTCAGGCTCGACGGGTCGACGACCGCCGACTCGTCGGTGCCCATCCGGCACGAGCACGACGGGTGCAGCGCCGTCTCCGCCTCCCGGCCGACCCAGTCCAGGATCTGCTCGTCGGTCTCCACGCCGGGGCCGGGCGACAGCTCTCCCCCGTCGTACCCGCGCAGCGCCGGCTGCCCGAGGATGTGCCGCGACACGCGGATCGCCTCGACCCATTCCCGCCGGTCCTTCTCGGTGGACAGGTAGTTGAAGCGCAGCGCCGGCGGCACCCGTGGATCGGCGCTCGTGATCTTGACCGAGCCCACGGCGTCGGAGTACATCGGGCCGACGTGCACCTGGTAGCCGTGGCCGCCGGCAGGGGCGGAGCCGTCGTACCGCACCGCCAGCGGCAGGAAATGGAACATGAGGTTGGGGTAGGCGACCTCCTCGTTGCCGCGGACGAATCCGCCGCCCTCGAAATGGTTCGTGGCGCCGGGGCCCTCGCGCAGGAACAGCCAGCGGAAGCCGATCCACGGGTAGCGCCACCGCTGCAGGTTCGGCTGCATCGAGACGGGAGAAGTGCAGGCGTGCTGGACGTAGACCTCCAGGTGGTCCTGGAGGTTCTCGCCGACGCCGGGCACGTGCGCGACCGCGTCGATGCCGAGCGCGGCCAGCTCCGCGGCGTTGCCGACACCGGACAGCTGCAGCAGCTGCGGGGAGTTGATGGCGCCGCCGCACAGGATGACCTCGCCGGCGCGGACCTGCCGGACCGTGCCGCCGTGGCGGTATTCGACGCCGACGGCGCGGGTGCCCTCGAACAGCACCCGCGTCACGAACGCGCGCGTGCGCACCCGCAGATTCGGTCGGCGCATCACCGGGTGCAGGTAGGCGCGCGCCGCGGAGAGCCGCCGTCCACGGTGAACGTTGCGGTCGAACGGCGCGAACCCTTCCTGCCGGTAGCCGTTGACGTCGTCGGTGAGCGGATAGCCGGCCTCCTGCACGGCGGCGAAGAAGGCCTGGAACAGCGGGTTGCCGGCCGGTCCGCGCTCCAGCACCAGCGGGCCGTCGTGGCCCCGGAACGCGTCGTCCGGCTCGGCGGCAAGGCACGTCTCGAGCCGCCGGAAGTAGGGCAGGCAGTGCGCGTAGTCCCAGGCGGCCATGCCCGGGGCGGCGGCCCACCGCGCATAGTCCAGCGGGTTGCCGCGCTGGAAGATCATGCCGTTGATGCTGCTCGATCCGCCGAGCACCTTGCCGCGGGCGTGGTAGATCCGGCGCCCGTGCAGTTGCGGCTCCGGCTCCGAGGAGTACCGCCAGTCGTAGAACCGGCTGCCGATCGGGAACGTCAGCGCCGCCGGCATGTGGACGAACACGTCCCACGGGTAGTCGGACCGGCCGGCCTCCAGGACCAGCACCCGGTGCGCGGGGTCGGCGGAGAGCCGGTTGGCCAGCACGCTGCCGGCCGATCCGCCGCCCACGATGACGAAGTCGACGTCGTTCATCGCGCGCCCAGCCTCGTGCTGACCCAGGAATGAAAGTCGCCGATGTGATGCTCGTTGGGGACCAGCACGCCGCCCCGCGCGTACATGCGGGAGCTCATCGCCGGCTGGCACCGCTCGCACGCCTCGAAGTCCTGCAGGTTGACGCGGTGGAACAGCTCGACCGAACGCTCGATGTCCTTGCCGGAGCGCACGACGCCGGGCAGGTAGAGCCAGTCGCACTCCACGATCGTGCGGTCGGCGGCGAGCGGGAACATCCGGTGCAGGATCACGTGGTCGGGCACCAGGTTGAGGAACACCTGTGGCCGGATGGTGGCCGCGTAGTAGCGGCGGTCCTGCTCCGGCGCGATCCCCGGGATACGGTCCAGCCCGGGCGAGCCGTCGACGGTGAACCCCTCGATGCCGGCGCCGAACTGCGCGCCGTGCCCGACGAAGTACTGCGCCGCGTAGCCGTCGGCGAACTCGGGGAGCACCTCGACCAGTTCCGGGTGGATGGTCGCGCAGTGGTAGCACTCCATGAAGTTCTCGACGATGAGCTTCCAGTTCGCCTTGACGTCGTAGACGATCCGGCGGCCGAGGGCCAGCTGCTCGATGCCGTACCGCTCGATGGCGGCCGGGTCGCCGAGGCGTTCGGTCACCGCGCCGATGACCTGCTCCTCGAACGACGGCGGCGCGTCGGCGAGGCACAGCCACACGTACCCGAGCCATTCGCGGACGTGGACCGGCACCAGGCCGTAGGCGTCGCGGTCGATGTCGGCCATCTTCGTCAGGTTCGGGGCCGCGATCAGGCGGCCGCCGAGGTCGTAGGTCCACGCATGGTAGTAGCACCGGAACGCCCGCTGCACCGTGCCGCTCGGCTCCGTGCACAGCCGGGCGCCACGGTGCCGGCAGACGTTGAAGTACGCCCGCACGGACTGGTCGCGGGCCCGGGTGACCAGGATGCTCTCGCGGCCGACCTGGACGGTCCGGAACGCACCCGGCGCGGCCAGCTCGTCGGATCTGGCCGCGCAGAACCACATCGCCTCGAAGATGCGCTCCTGCTCCTGGGCGAACACCTGCGGGTCGGTGTACGCGTCGCCCGGCAGCGTTGCGATGAGACTGGGGGGCAGGCTGAGGGTCACGGCGCCTCCAAGGGCAGTGGGGCAGCGAGTCGGCGTCGCCAACGGGAGAAGGCCGGCGTGCGGTTCATGCCGAGGACGGCGACCGGGCGCCCTGAAGGCCCTGGGCGCCGGTACACCGCCAGGAAGCTGCGGCCGGCCACGTCGCCGTCCTCGATGCTGACGTCGTCGCCGGGCAGCGCGTGTCCGGCGAACTGGATCCGGGCGCCGTACTGCTCGGACCAGAAGTACGCGGGCGCCGGGGCGGGTGGTGCCGCTCCGAGCAGCGTGGCCGCAGCCGTCCTGGCCCGCTCGCGCGCCGAGGTCCAGTGTTCGATGCGGTGATGCACGCCCAGGTCCGGGTCGTACCAGCTGGCGCAGTCACCGACCGCCACGATGCCCGGCGCACCGGTCGCGCCGTGCGCGTCGCAGTGCACGCCTCCCTCGACGGTCAGGCCGGAGCCGGCCAGCCAGTCGACCGCCGGGCGGCTGCCGACGCCGACGACCACCACGTCGGCGGGCAGGTGCCGGCCGCCGCGCAGGAGCACACCGTCGACGCGCTCAGTGCCGCCGGCGCCGCCGGCGGTGACGCGATCCACGCCGGCGCCGCAGATCAGCGTCGTCCCGTGCTCGGCGTGCAAGGCGGCGACCGTCGCGCCCATCGCGATGCCGAGCGGGCCAGCGAGGGGCGTCGGCAGCGCCTCCACCACCGTGACGTCCACGCCCATCGCGCGGGCGGTCGAGGCGACCTCGGCGCCGATGAAGCCGGCGCCGACGATGACGAGGCGGCGCGCCGAGGTCAGGTCGGCGCGCAGTGCCCGGGCGTCTTCAAGGGTCCGCAGCGTGTGCATGCCCGGCGGGCGCCCGGTCCGGGTGTGGCCGGGCAGCTCGCGCGCGACGGCACCGGTCGCCAGGACGATGCCGTCAGCGCGCAGCGTGGCGCCGCCGTCGAGGCGAACGGTCCGCGTCACCGGGTCGAGTCCGGTCGCGGCCCGCCCGAGCAGCCAGCGCGCCGAGAGGTCCTCGCCGCCGCCCTCCAGGGTCAGGTCCTCCTCGGTGTACTGCCCGGCCAGGAACTCCTTCGACAGCGGCGGCCGGTCGTAGGGGCGGTGCGCCTCGGCGCCGGCGAGCACGAGCTCGCCGTCGAAGCCGTGCGCACGCAGGGCGCGGGCGGTGCACAGGCCCGCCAGGGAGGCGCCGACGATGACGATCCGCTTCATGGCGCGCTCACCGACGGCGTCACGTAGACGGTGCCCTCGACCACGTCGACCCGGTGCGTGCGCACCGGCCGTTTCGCCGGTGGCGCGTCGGCCCGGCCGGTGCGCAGGTCGAACCGCGAGGCGTGCAGCGGGCACTCGACCTCGCACCCCTCCAGCCAGCCGTCGGTGAGGGACGCGTCCTGGTGGGTGCACGTGTCGTCGATCGCGTACACGTCGCCGTCCTCCGTGCGGAACACCGCGATCGGCGGGTCGACGTCGAGCCGCCGGGCCTCGCCGGGCGCCAGCGCTGCGAGGGCGCACACCGCGATCATGCCGCTGCCCCCGCCGCCGTCACGTACTCGACCAGCGCGTCGAGCAGCCAGCGGGCCAGGTAGTCGGCGAACGAGGCCCGCACGAACACGTGGTAGCGGTCCGGGCCGGGCCGGTGCAGCACGACCTGCGCCTTGGCCAGGTTGGTCTGCGCGCACCCGCCGACGGGGAACGCCTCCGGGTGCAGGTCCAGCGAACAGCCGTGGGCGAGCACGTCGCGCGCCCGCGGTCCGTTGAGTTGCAGCACGGTACGCGCCGCGGAGACGTCGACGACCGAGTAGTGCTCGTCGCCCAGTTCCTTGCGCAGCAACGGCTCCAGCGACTCGCCGGATTCGCCGACCAGCAGGTGCCAGCCCGGGCCGAGCCACAGCAGGGTGTGCGTTGCGGCAACAGCGGCCAGTCGGGTCGCGGCGACACCGCGCACCTCCAGCTGGTGCAGGAACGCGAGTTCCGTCAGGTGTACCGTCGCCGCGCCGCCGGCCGCGGCCAGTTCGCCCGCGAGGTGCTCCAGCGGGCTGCGGCGCGGATGCGGTCCACTGTGGACGTCAGCCGTCACGGTGCGCGCCCTCCTTGTCGTAGAACACCGGCTCGACCACGACGACCGGATGGGCCTGCCCGTCCGACACCGCGAACAGGGTCTCGCCCCGCCGGTCGAGCCCGCCGGCGAGCAGGCCGAGCGCGAACGACCGGCCCAGCGCGGCGCTGCGGTAGCTGGAGGTGACGTGCCCGAGCATCGCCGCCGGTATCAGTGGCGGTACGCCCGCCACCAGCTGCGCGCCCTCGGCGACGACGGTGTCCGGGTCGGCCGGCAGCAGCCCGACGAGCTGCTTGCGGCCGGCGCGGGCGGTGTCGGCGCGCTGGAACGAACGCTCGCCGATGAAGTGCTTCGCCTTCGACACCGCCCAGCCGAGGCCCGCGTCGGCGGGCGCGACGGTGCCGTCGGTGTCCTGTCCGACGATGATGAACCCCTTCTCGGCGCGCAGGACGTGCATCGCCTCGGTGCCGTACGGGGTGATGCCGTAGGGCATCCCGGCCGCGTGCACCGCCTCCCACAGCGCGAGGCCGTGCCAGGCCGGCACGTTGATCTCGTAGCTGAGCTCGCCGGTGAAGCTGATCCGGAAGATCCTCGCCGGGATGCCGCCGTCCGCGGTCCGCAGCACCGTTTCACGCACGGTCATGAACGGGAACGTCTCGGCCGAGACGTCGAGGTCGGGCGCGAGGATGCGCACGACGTCGCGGGCGCGCGGCCCGGCGACCGCCACCGCCGCCCACTGGTCGGTGACCGAGGTGGCGTGCACGCGCAGGTCCGGCCACTCGGTCTGCAGCCACTCGTCAAGCCAGTCGAGCACCGCGGCCGCGTTGCCGGTGGTGGTGGTCAGGTGGTACCGGTCCGGGGTGAGCCGGGCGGTCACCCCGTCGTCGAAGATCATCCCGTCCGGCCGGCACATCACGCCGTACCGGCAGTGGCCGACGGCGAGCGAGGAGAACTTGTTGGTGTAGATCCGGTCCAGCAGCACCCCGACGTCGGGGCCCTGCAGGTCGATCTTCCCGAGCGTGCTGACGTCCATCATCGCCACGCCCTCGCGGGCGGCGCGGCACTCGCGCAGCACCGCGGCGTCGAGATCCTCGCCGGGCCGGGGGTAGCACCAGGGGCGTTTCCATTGCCCGACGTCCTCGAAGACGGCGCCGTTGGCCTCGTGCCAGTCGTGGACCGGGGTGCGGCGCACCGGGTCGAGCAGCTGCCCGCGGTCCCGGCCGGCGAGCAGCGCGAACGAGATCGGCGTGGCCGGTGGCCGGTGGGTGGTGGTGCCGAGTTCGCCGACCGGCCGGCCGAGGGTCGCGGCGAGCACGCCAGCACCCGCCACGCCCGTGGACCGGCCCTGGTCGGCGCCGGTGCCGATGGTGGTGTACCGCTTGACGTGCTCGCTGGAGCGCATCCCCGCGCCGACGGCCCGGCGCAGGTCGCGCAGGGTCGCGTCGCGGTGCGCGTCGACGAAGACCTGGTCCTCCCGCCCGGGCCCGGGCTCGACCAGCCACAGCGTGGCCGGCCCGGTGCCCGGCGCCGCCGGCCTCGCACGCGGGCGCGGTGGTGCCTCGTGACCGGCAGCCTCGCCCTCGGCGATCGCCTCGGCCAGGTCGAACGTGCCGTTGGCCGCGCCGACCGGGCGGTGCCCGCCGACGGCCGCGCCGGGCACGAACGCCGCCACGGCGTCGGACCAGGAGGTGCGCCCGCCGGCCTGGCTGTACAGGTGCACGTTGGGATTCCAGCCGCCGGACACCGCGAGGAGGTCGCACTCGATGCGCCGCGCCGGGCCGGACGGCGAGCCGTGCACGTCGATGGGCGCCACGTGTGCGGCGGTGAGCACGCCGCCCGCGTCGCCGTCCGTGCCGGTGACGCCGTACCCGGTCCAGACCGGCACTCCCCTGCCCCGCAGCGCCTCGATGAGCGGCCCCTGCGCGCCGGCGCGCGCATCGAGGACACCGGTCAGCTCCACGCCCAGGTCGAGCAGGTCCAGCGCGTCGCGCAGCGCGCGGTCGTGGGCGCCGAACACCAGCGCGCGCCGGCCGGTGCGCACCCCGTAGCGCCAGGCGTACCCGGCGGCGGCTCCGGCGAGCATGACACCGGGCCGGTCCCCACCGGCGAAGAGGATCGCACGCTCGTGCGCGCCGGTGGCCAGGATGACGCGCCCCGCGCGGATGTGCCAGAGCCGTTGCCGCGCCACGTGCGCCGGTGCCGCATCGCCGAGGTGCTCGGTGCGCCGCTGCACCGCGACGAGGAAGTTGTGGTCGTACGAGCCGGTGACGGCCGTCCGGGTGAGCACGCGCACCTCGGGCAGCGCGGCCAGCTCGGCGGCCATCGCCGGCACCCGGTCCAGCGCCGGTGAGGGCCGCCCGGCCAGCAGCGCACCGCCGAGCTCCGGTTGTTCGTCGGCGAGCAGGACGCGGGCGCCGGTCCGGCCGGCGGCGAGCGCGGCGGCCAGCCCGGCCGGGCCGCCGCCGACGACGAGCACGTCGACGTGGATCCAGGTCTTGTCGTACCGCGAGGGGTCCGGGGTGTCCGGCAGCTCGCCCTTGCCGGCGAGCGACCGGGCGGTCAGGCCGTCGTAGACCTCCAGCGTGGTCGCGCGGGCCATCGGTTCGCCCGGACCGCTGTCGACCTGGACGAACGCGTGCGGCTCGGCCGGGCCGAGGTCGGCGACGCCGCGCGGGCGGCCCGTGTACGGGCCGCGTGCGACGATCCGCACGCCGTTGGCCAGCAGCGCCGAGGCGAGGGTGTCGCCGGGGTGCGCCGGGTACTCCCGGCCGTCGAAACGCAGCGTGACGGTGCGGGTCCGGTCGACGCGACCGCCGACCGGCAACCGGAACTGCCCCGCCGCTGTCATCGCCGGTCCCCGGTGGCGGGACCGGCGGGCTGGATCTCGTTCGACACGGTGTGCCGCACGATGGTGAACCAGCGCCGGCATCCGGCCGTGTGGCACCACCGCTCGGCGAACCATCCCTTGGGGTTGTCCCGCATGAAGACGTACTCGGCCCACCGGGTGTCCGGCAGCGCCATCGGGTCCGGCGGGTAGGCGACGCCGGCCTGCCCGCCGTAGCGGAACTCGGTCTCGTCGCGGTGTCCGCACCAGGGGCACGGAATGGACAGCATCTCCCGATCCCTCCCCTCAGTGCGCCACGGCCGCGGCGCCGTGCTCGTCGACCAGTGCACCGGTGGTGAACCGTTCGAGCGCGAACGGTGCGGCGAGCGGGTGGGGGCGCCCGCCGGCGATCGTGTCGGCGTAGACCCAGCCGGCGCCCGGCGTCGCCTTGAACCCGCCGGTGCCCCAGCCGCAGTTGATGAAGAGGTTCCCGACCGGGGTGAGCCCGAGGATCGGCGACGCGTCCGGCGACACGTCGACGATGCCGGCCCAGGTCCGCAGCACGTGCGCGCGGGCGAAGATCGGGAACAGCTCGACCGCGGCGGCGAGCTGGCTCTCGATGACGTGGAACGAGCCACGCTGGCCGTAGCCGTTGTACGCGTCGATGCCGGCGCCCATCACCAGCTCGCCCTTGTGCGCCTGCGACACGTAGACGTGCACGGCGTTGGACATGACGACCGTGTTGAGCACCTGCTCGAGCAGTTCGCTCACGAGCGCCTGCAGCGGGTGGCTCTGCAGCGGCAGCCGGAACCCGAGCGACGCGGCCAGCACCGACGTGTGCCCGGCGGCGCACAGCGCCACCCGACCGGCCTCGATCGTTCCCCGGCTCGTCGTGACGCCGGTGACCCGCTCGCCGTCGCGGAGGAACCCGGTCACCTCGCAGTTCTGGATGAGGTGGACGCCGAGGCGATGCGCGGCCCGCGCGTAGGCCCACGCGACGTAGTCGTGCTTGGCGATGCCGCCGCGCGGCTGGAAGGTGGCCCCCATGATCGGGTACCGGAGGTCCTCGGAGACGTTGATGATCGGCACGAGCTTCTTCACCTCGGCCGGGGTGAGCCACTCGGCGTCGATCCCGTTGAGCCGGTTGGCATTGACCCGGCGCCGGCCTTCCCGGACGTCGGACAGGTTGTGCGCGAGGTTGAGCACGCCGCGCTGGCTGAACAGGATGTCGTAGTCGAGGTCGTCGGCGAGCGTCTCCCACAGCCGCAGCGAGTGCTCGTAGATCGCGGCGCTCTCGTCCCACAGGTAGTTGGAGCGGATGATCGTGGTGTTGCGGGCCATGTTGCCGCCCGCGAGCCAGCCGCGCTCCAGCACCGCGACGTTCGTGATGCCGTGGTTGCGGGCCAGGTAGTACGCGGTGGCCAGGCCGTGCCCGCCGGCGCCGACGATGACGACGTCGTATCCGCGCCGCAGCTCGGGTTCGGCCCACAGGAACTCCGGCGGTTCCGTCATGACCGCAGCCTTTGCATTCCCGGGTCGAACAGCGGCTCCGCGGTCACGATCGCGTCGACGCGCTCGTCGAAGTAGCCGATCTGCACGCTCGTGCCGGGCACCGACAGCTCGGCCGGCAGCCACGCGTAGGCGATGCCGCGCCCGATCGTGTAGCCGTACGCGGCGCTGGTGACGTAGCCGACGCAGCGCGGCCCGTCGTACACCGGCTCCTTGCCGAGCACCACCTGTGCCGGGTCCTCGATGGTGAGGCAGGTCAGCTTGCGCCGGGGTTCGTCGCGCCGGTGCAGGGCCGACCGTCCGATGAATTCGCCTTTGTTCATGTGTACCGCGAAGCCGAGGCCCGCCTCGTACGGGTCGTGCTCGGGCGTCATGTCCACGCCGAACGCGCGGTACCCCTTCTCCAGGCGGAGGCTGGTGAACGCGCCCCGGCCGGCGGCGATGACGCCGAGGTGCTGCCCGGCCTGCCACAGCGTGTCCCACAGCTTCAGCCCGAGATCCGCGGTGGTGTACAGCTCCCAGCCCAGCTCGCCCACATAGGACAGTCGCAGCGCGGTGACCGGCACCGTGCCGACGTAGGTGCGGGTGCCGCGGAAGTAGCGCAGCCCGTCGTTGGACAGGTCGGTGGTCGTGAGCGGTTGCAGCAGTTGCCGCGCGAGCGGCCCCCACACCCCGACGCAGCACGTGCCGGCGGTGACATCGCGCACGACGACGCCCGGCGCCCCGTCGCCCGTCGCGGCCGCCCGCCGGTTGAGCCAGTCCAGGTCGAGGTTGCCGTTGGCGCCGACCTGGAACTCGTCGGGGCCGACGCGGGCGACGGTGATGTCGCTGCGGATCCCGCCGCGCTCGTCGAGCAGCAGGCAGTAGGTGACCGAGCCGACGGACTTGTCCAGCTGGCCGGTGCTCAGCCGCTGCAGGAACGCCAGCGCGCCCGGCCCGCTCACCTCGATGCGTTTGAGCGCCGACATGTCGAACAGCGCGACCCGCTCGCGCGTGACCTGTGCCTCGGCGCCGACGATCGGCGACCAGTACCGGGCTGCCCACGCGTTGGGCCGGGGGATGTCACGGCCGTCGAGCAGGCCGGCGTTCGCCTCGTACCACTGTGGACGTTCCCAGCCGGACGCCTCCAGGAAGTAGGCACCCAGCTCCTGCTGCCGCGGGTAGAACGGGCTGGTCCGCAGCGGCCGCGGCGCCTGCATCGGCTGCAGCGGATGGATGATGTCGTACACCTCGACGTAGTTCTGGCAGTCGCGCATGCGCACGTACTCGGGGCCGCGCTGGTGCGGCTCGAACCGGTTGACGTCGCAGTCGTGCAGGTCCGTCGTGGCGGCGCCGTCGACGAGCCATTCGGCCATGGCGCGGGCCACGCCCGCGGAGTGCGTCACCCAGACGGCCTCGGCCACCCAGAAGCCGGCGACCTGCGCGGACTCGCCCATCAGCGGCATGTTGTCGGGCGTGAAGGAGAAGAGCCCGTTGAACCCCGTGTCCAGCTTCGCTTCCCGCGTCGACGGGAGCAGCTGCTGGGTGTGCTGCCAGGCCGGGGCGAAGTCGGCCTCGGTGAACGGCAGCATCGACGGCATCGTCTCGGCGGTGTCCATGGCGGGGTCCACGGCGACGATCTCGTCCGCGTCGATCGGCAGCGGGCGGTGGCCGTACCAGCCGATGCCGAGGCGGTCGTAGCGCTCGCGGAAGTACAGGTCGCGGTCCTGGTGGCGCAGGATCGGGTGGGTCGCCTCGGCGGTCTGCCCGGCGAGCGCCGGGACCTGGCCGGTCCACGCCAGCTGGTGCGCGAGCGGCGTGAGCGGCAGCGTCATGCCGACCATGCGGGCCACGCGCGGGCCCCAGATGCCGGCGCAGCAGACCACGACGTCGGCCGGAAACTCGCCCTGGGCGGTGACGACCGCGCGCACCCGTCCGCCGGTGACCCGGACGTCGAGCACCTCGTGGCCACCGAGGAACGTCGCGCCGCGGGCCTGCGCCGCGTGGGCCTGCGCCTCGGCGGCGGCGACGGTGCGGGCGAGGCCGTCGCTGGGCACGTACAGCCCGCCGAGCACGCGATCCGCCGCGATGAGCGGGTGCAGGTCGGCGCAGGCCTGCGGCGGGATGATCTCCGCACCGATCCCCCACGCGGTGGCCCAGCCGTGCCGGCGGTGCAGCTCCGCAAGGCGTTGCGGCGTCGTGGCCAGCTCCAGGCCGCCGACCTGGTTGAAGCAGCCCAGCTCCACGTACTTGCGCACGGTGTACTGCGCGAAGTCGGCGAGGGTCTTGGCGCCGTTGGTCTGGAACACCAGCCCCGGCGCGTGCGAACTGGAGCCGCCGGTGGCGAACAGGGGCCCCTGATCCAGGACGGTGACGTCGGTCCAGCCGCGGGCCGTCAGCTCGTCGGCGAGGGCGCACCCGACGATGCCGGCGCCGATGATGACGACCCGAGGCATAACGCCCTCCGTCCGTGTTTCGTATCCCGCAACACAAAACGTATTACGCAACAGTCTGCGGTCGTGCCGCCGCACCCGTCAAGGGCGCGGCGGCCGCCAGCGACTAACCGAGCCAGGCCTTGACCTTGTCGGGGTTGGCGTCGATCCACTTCTTCGCCGCCGCCTGCGGCGTCATGTTGTTCACGGCGATGTCCTGGGCGACCAGGTTCTGGTCGTCGTTGGTCCAGTTGAAGTTCTTCACCACGGCCACCGCCGGGCTGCCCGAATCGGCGAACTTCTTGCTCACGACCTTGTTCAGCGTGTACGGCGGGTAGCCGCACGCGACCTTCTGCGGGTCGGCGTCGCACCCGGCGGTGTAGGGAGGCAGCTCGACGCGCACGAGCTTGAGCTCACTGAAGAACCACTGCGGCTCGTAGAAGTAGCCGATGACCGCCTTCTTCTGGGCCTCGGCCTGCCGGAACGCCTGGATCAGCGCGGTCTCGCTGCCCGCGAAGACCACCTTGAAGTTCAGCTTCAGGTTGGTGACCAGCGCCGCGTCGTTGGTGACGAACGACGGTTCGCCGTCCAGGAACTGGCCCTTGCCGCCGGACTCGGAGGTCTTGAACAAGTCCGCGTACTTGTTGAGGTTCTCCCACTTGGTGATGTCCGGGTACTGCTTGGCCAGCCACGGCGGCACGTACCAGCCGATGTAGCCGATGTTCTTGGTCGGCCCGAAGTCGACCGCCACCTTCTGCTCGGTGATGTACTTCTTCGCCAGGTCCTCGTGACCCCAGTTCTCCACGATCACGTCTACCTCGCCGGTGCTGAAGCCCTGCCAGGAGACCTGCTCGTCGATGTTCTTCTCCACCACGGTGCAGCCGAGCCTGTCCTTGAGGACCTGCCCGAGCACCGTACCGTTGGCCGTGTAGCCCACCCAGGCGTTCATCGCGAGGTTGACCGTGCCACAGGGCGTGGCGCTGCCACTGGCGGCCGGGGCGCCGCCACCGATCTTCTCGCCACCGCAGCCGGCGAGCGCCAGGCCCACGACCGCGGTGAGCGCCACCCCCCGGACCGACCGTCTCGACGTCCTCAACACCGAACTCAGCACGCTCGATCTCCTCCTTCTGTCGTACTCAGTGGTGCGCCCGCCCGGTCCGGTTGGCGGCCGCCCGCGCGGTCCGGTCCAGCAGAACCCCGAGCAGGACGATCGCGGCGCCGGCCGCCAGGCCTTTGCCGAACAGGCTGATCTGCGCGAAGCCGGCGACGACGTCGTAGCCCAGCGCGCCGGCGCCGACGAGGCCGCCGACCACGACCATGGAAAGGACGTAGATGATTCCCTGGTTGGCGGCCAGCGCGAGACCACGCCGGGCCATCGGCAGCTGGACCTTGGTGATGATCTGCCAGGTCGTCGACCCGGAGGCGGTGGCGGCCTCGACGGTTGAGTGCGGCACGCCCCGCACGGCGTCGGCGACGAGCTTGATGGCGGCCGGCGCGGCGTAGACGACCGCCGCGGTGATCGCGGTCAGCCGGCTCGCCCCGAACAGGCCGAGGAACGGCACGAGATAGACGAACGCCGGCATGGTCTGGCCCGCGTCCAGGACCGGCCGGATCACCCGGTCGGCGGCGGCGTTGCGGGCCATCCACACGCCGACGACGACGCCCAGGAGCATCACGATGACCGTGGCGACCAGCGTGGCCGCGAGGGTGAACATGGCGTCGTACCAGACGCCGAGGGCGACGATCAGCCCGAGGCAGCCGGCCGTGACGACGGCCGCGACCCGCCCGCCGAGCAGCAGCGCCAGCAGCACCACGGCGGAGCCGGTGAGGTACCACGGCCCCTCGGCCAGGACCGCCTGCAGCGGGTTGAGCAGGCCGTAGCTGATGATGTCCTTGAACGCGCCGGTGACCCCGGCCAGGTGCAGCTGCACCCAGTTCGTGGCCGAGTCCACCGCGCTGATGATGGTCCCGCCCAGGTTCGGGGCGGTGCCGGGGAACGAGGCGGCCCACACATACGTGTGCGAGAGGTACACGCAGACGATCGTCACCGCCGTCAGGGCGAGCACGGCGAGCCGGCGGTCGAACCAGATCCGGCCCCCGGCGCGGTCGGTGCGGTGGGGCCGGGCCCGCTGGCTCGCGGCCGTCGTCGTGCGGTCCAGGACGATCGCCATGACGACGATCGCGAGCCCGGCGTTGAAGGCCACCCCGACCTTGAGCGTCGTCAGCGCGCGGATGATGGTCTGCCCGACGCCGGGCGCGGCGATGAGCGCCGCGATGGTCACCATCGACAGCGCTGCCATGATGGTCTGGTTCAGCCCCACCACGATGGTCCGCTTCGCCATCGGCAGCTGCACCCGGGTGAGGATCTGCCATCGGGTGGAGCCCATCGCCCGGGCGGCCTCGACGGTCGAGGAGTCGACGTCGCGGATGCCGTGGGCGGTGATCCGGATGATCGGCGGTATCGCATAGATGAACGTCGCGATGACCGCGGACGCCGGCCCGATCAGGAAGAACAGCGCCAGCGGCGCCAGGTACACGTACGACGGCATCGTCTGCATGAAGTCGAGCACCGGGGTGACCACCGCGTCGACCCGGCGGTTCACGCCGGCCCAGATGCCCAGCGGCAGTCCGAACAGCACGGTCAGCAGCACCGTGGCGAGGGTCAGCGCGAGCGTGTCCATGCTCTCCTGCCACAGCCCCTGCAGGCCGAAGAGCACGAAGCCGGCGGCGGTGAGCAGCGCGACGCGCCAGTTGCCGAACCCGTAGGCGAGCGTGGTGGCGATCGCCACGACGCCGAGCCAGCCGATCTGCGGCACCGGGCGATCGGCGCTCGGCTGGCTGATGAGGTGCTGGATGAACGTGACGAAGGCGTCGATCGCCGAGCGGATGTCGTTGAGGAAGTACACGAAGACCGGGTTGGAGTTCCGGCTCGCGCCGATCGCGTCGTTGAGCCGGTTCAGCCGCAGATGCACCGAGGTCAGCTCGGCGTTGTCCAGCGCGAGCGTGGCGTGCCCGCGCAGGGCGACCCACAGCAGGAGCCAGACGGCGAGGACGACCGGCACGCCCCAGCGCGGGTCCAGGCGGGCGAGCCGGCGCCGTGGCACGCTCATCCCGGCGGCGGCCATCAGCCGTCCCCCGCCCGTTCCGCGGCGATCACGGCCAGGATCTCCGGCGCGCCGACCACCCCGACGACCTCGTCGCCGGCCTGCACCCGGATCGGGCGGTCCGCGCCGAGCACGGCACGGACCGCGTCACGGATGACCACGTCGGCGGCGAGCACCGGACCGTCCAGCGGATCGTCCGGCGTCGCGGGCCTGGCGATCCAGCGCAGCGTGAGCACGTCGGAGCGGGGCACGTCGCGGACGAAGTCGCGCACGTAGTCGTCGGCGGGCGCGCCGACCACCTCGTCCGGCCGTCCGATCTGAACGATCTCGCCGTCGCGCATCACCAGGATGCGGTCGCCGAGCTTGAGCGCCTCGCTCAGATCGTGCGTGATGAAGACCATCGTCTTGCCCACCTCGCGGTGCAGCCGGATGACCTCGTTCTGCATGTCGCGGCGGATCAGCGGGTCGAGCGCGGAGAACGGCTCGTCGAAGAAGAGGATCTCCGGATCGACGGCGAGGGCGCGGGCCAGGCCGACGCGCTGCTGCATGCCGCCGGAGAGCTGGTCGGGGTACAGCTGCTCGCGGCCCGTCAGCCCGACCAGGTCGACCATCTGCTGTGCCCGGGCCCGCCGCTGCGCCTTCTTCTCGCCGCGTACCTCCAGCCCGTACGCGACGTTGCCCAGGACCCGGCGGTGCGGGAGCAGACCGAAGTGCTGGAACACCATCGAGAAGCGGTGCCGGCGCAGTTCGCGCAGCTCGACGGCGCCCGCCTCGCGGATGTCCTCGCCGTGCAGGAGGATCTGCCCGGCCGTCGGCTCGACCAGCCGGGTCAGGCACCGGATGAGCGTCGACTTGCCCGAGCCGGACAACCCCATGACGACGAACACCTCGCCGGGCCGCACGTCGAACGAGACATCGCGTACCGCGGCGACGCACCCGGTCCTGGCCATCAGCTCGCCGCCGCGCAGGTCGGCCTCGGGCCGGCCGATGATCTTCCCGGCCCGGGGTCCGAAGATCTTCCACAGTCCCTTGACCGCGAAGACCGGCTCGATCTGCTGCTCGGCGCCCTGCACGGGCGCCTGGAGCACGGACATGCGCCTCACCGTCCCTCTGGTTCGGATCCGAACCACCGCTGCGGCCTCGGCCGGACGTTCTGCCAGATGTGCTTGGTCTCGCGATACTCGGCCAGGCCGCTCGGCCCCAGCTCCCGGCCGACGCCGGAGCGCTTGAAGCCGCCCCACTCCGCCTGCGGGACGTACGGGTGGTAGTCGTTGATCCAGACGGTGCCGTGGCGCAGCCTCGCCGCGACCCGCTGGGCCTTGCCGGCGTCCTGCGTCCACACGGCGCCGGCCAGGCCGTAGATCGTGTCGTTGGCGATGCGGACCGCCTCGTCCTCGGTCCGGAACCGCTCGACGGTGAGCACCGGGCCGAACGACTCCTCCTGCACCACCCGCATTCCGGTGTGGCACCCGTCGAGGATCGTCGGCCGGTAGAAGTGCCCGAGCTCGCCTTCGCGCCGGCCACCGCAGACGAGCCGGGCGCCCTCGGCCAGGCCCATCGCGACGTAGGCCTCGACCTTGGCCAGGTGCGCCGCCGAGATGAGCGGACCGGCCTCGGCGTCCGGATCGAACGGGCCGCCGAGCCGGATCCGGCCGGCCCGCGCGGCCAGCTCGGCGACGAAGTCGTCGTGCATGCCGTCCTGCACCACGAGTCGCGCGCCGGCCGAGCAGACCTGGCCCGAGTGCAGGAACACGGCGGTCAGCGCGTAGTCGAGTGCGGTCTCGACGTCGGCGTCGGCGAACACCACGTTGGGGTTCTTGCCGCCCAGCTCCAGCGCGACCTTCTTCACCGTGCCGGCGGCGGCGGCCATGACCCGCCGCCCGGTGTCCAGCCCGCCGGTGAACGACACCAGGTCGACATCGGGGTGGACGGCCAGCGGCGCGCCCGCCGCCGGACCGGCGCCGAGCACGAGATTGGCCACGCCGGGCGGGACCGCGGCGTCCTCCAGCAGGCGTACCAGCAGGATGCTGGTCGACGGCGTCAGCTCGCTCGGTTTGAGGACGAACGTGTTGCCCGCCGCGAGGGCCGGCGCGACCTTCCACGAGGCCTGCAGCAGCGGGTAGTTCCACGGCGTGATGAGCCCGCAGACGCCGACCGGCTCGTGCACGATCCGGCTGATCGCGTCCGGGTTGCCGGTGTCGACGACGCGACCCGCGTCAGTGCCGGCCAGGCCGCCGTAGTAGCGGAACACGGCCGCCGCGTCGGCGACGTCGTACTCGCTCTCGACCAGCCGTTTGCCGGTGTCCAGCGACTCGGCCCGGGCGATCTCGTCCCGGTCGCGCATGAGCAGGTCGGCGACGCGAAGCAGCATGGCTCCGCGTTCGACCGCGGGCGTCGAGGGCCACCGGCCCTCGTCGAAGGCGGCCCGCGCGGCGGCGATGGCGGCCTCGGTGTCGGCCGGGCCGGCCTCGTCGACCGTGGCGACGTGCCTGCCGTCGGCCGGACAGACGATGTCGCGCCGTCCGCCTCCCGAGGACTGCGTCCACTTGCCTGCGATGAACAGTTCCGGCATGAGACCTCGATGTCCGGGGCGCGTGTCTCCGCAGGGCGTGTTGCATACAGCGCAACTCGTCTTGCTATGCGCGACAGTGTCCGCCCGGCAGACATCGACAGTCAAGGCCTTCGAAGAGTCGTGAGCGATCCTCTACATCGCCGAAACGCGGTCGCGATGTTCAGGAACGGCCGGGTACGTCCGGGACCGTCAGGACGCGCCCAGTCGGCGGGAGACCTCGTCGGCGCAGCGCCGCACGGCCTCGGCCACCTCGGGCACCCGCAGCGGGGTCAGCCGGAAGCTCGGGCCGGACGCGCTCACCGCCGCCACCACCGCACCGTCCAGGTTGCGCACCGGCGCGGCGACAGCGGTCAGGCCGATCTCCAGCTCATCGACGGTCGTGGCGTAGCCGCGGGCGCGCGTGTCGACCAGTTCGGCCTCCAGCCGGACCGCGTCGACCAGCGTGTGGTCGGTGTAGCGCTCCAGTGGCCGGGCGAGGCACTCGGCAAGCAGGTGCGGCGCGAGGTACGCGAGCAGCACCTTGCCGTTGGAGGTGGCGTGCAGCGCGAGGCGCTGGCCCACCCAGTTGCGGGTCTGCAGCGCCGACGGCCCGGCGACCTGGTCCACGTACAGCGCCTCACCGTCCGCCAGCACCGCGATGTTGATCGTCTCGCCGACCTCCCGGGCCAGCGCCTCGCACACGGGCCGGCTCTCCTGCACCAGGTCGAGGCGGGCGGTGGTGGCGCCGGCCAGGCGCAGGATGCCCACGCCGAGCCGGTACTTGCCCCGGTCGACGTTCTGGGCCACCAGGCCACGGTTCTCCAGCGCGGTCACCAGCCGGAACGCGGTGGACTTGTGCACGCCGAGCTCCGCGGCGATCTCGGTGACCCCGGCCTCGCCCGCACGGGCCAGGATCTCCAGTACCGTGACCGCGCGATCCACCGACTGGACCGGCGAGCCGTTGTGCGAACTGTTGCCCATGGAGCAACAGTATGTCCCGCGTCGTTGAGCCGGGGCGGCCGGAGGTGATTGTGTCCGGTGAGCCCGCGACGGTGGACACGTCCAGGCGGTCGGCCCGTGGGCCAGGGTCAGGACCGGCCGCGGCGGGCGGGTGGGTGCGCGGTCGGCAGGCGGACGGTGAAGGAGGCGCCGGCGCCCGGGTGGGCGTCGGCGGTGATGGTGCCGCCGTGGCTGGTGACCACCTCGCGGAGCAGGGCGAGGCCCAGGCCGTAGCGGCGGTCGCCGGCGCCCGCGCCGCGGTGGAAGCGGTCGAAGATGCGTTCGGCGTCGGCCGGGTCGAAGCCGGCGCCGGTGTCGGCGACCACCACCTGGGCGGTGCCGTCGCCGGGGTCGAGCACGGTCACGTCGATGCTGCCGCCGTCCGGGAGGTGGGCGAGGGCGTTGTTGAGCAGTTCGCCCAGCACGCGGCGCAGGGCCGACTCGATCCCGGGCACCGGCACGGGCCGGTCCGGTGCGGTGAGGGACAGGGTCTGGCCGTGCTCGGCGGCGCGGTCGGTCTCCGCGTCCACCGCGTCGGCGGCGAGGGCCACCAGGTCGACCGGGGCGGCCGCGGGCCGACCGGCCGGGGCCGCGCCGAGGCGCGCCGACAGCAGCAGCTCCTCGACGATCTCACCGAGCCGTCGGGTGCCGTTGACGAGCCGCTCCAGCTCGCGCCGGTCGACCGTGACCGCGACCCCGGCGGCCGGCGCGGCAGCGGGCGGGACCCCGGCACCACGGCGGACACGGACACGGGCGCCGCGGACACGGGCACCGCGTCGGGCGGGGCGCAGGCACGGCGGGCGAGGAGCTGGGCGCGGGTGTGGACCTGGGCGATCGGCGTGCGCAGTTCGTGGCTGGCGTCGGCGACGAACCGGCGCTGCCGGTCGAGCGCGTCGATCAGCGGCGCCACGGCGCGCCTGCCGACCAGCACGCCGGTCAGGATCGCGGCGAGGAGTCCGACCAGGGCCGCCAGGGTGAAGGCCCACAACAGGTGCCGGCGGTCGGCGACCTGGAACCGTGCGTCGAACACGACCTGCGTGACGGTGTCGCCGCGGCGTTCGGTGTGCACGTAGTAGACGGTGTCGTTGCGGGTGACCTTGATGTCCGGCACGTTGCCGGTGGTCAGGGCCTGGTCGGCCACGTCGCGGAGCGGGAAGCCCGGCGGGGGCGGGTTGTTCACCCCGGTCAGGACGCCGCTGTCGAACCGGAAGACCCAGCTGCATGCGGGTGGCCCGGCTATCGTGCCGTTCGCCGCACCCCAGGCCAGCTCGCGGCGGATCTGGTCCTCCTGGCTGTGCAGCAGCAGGGCGTAGGAGATCCCGCCGACCAGTGCCAGCAGCGCCGTGATGGCCAGCCCCGCACCGAGGCCGAGCCGCAGCCGCGCCCGGCGGACGAGGACGAACTCCGGGGCCGTCACAGGGCCCCCAGCCGGTACCCGAGGCCGTGCACGGTGCGGATCGCCGTGCGCCCGAGCTTGCGGCGCAGGTAGTACACGTAGGTGTCCACAATGGATGCCGCGGCGGCCTCGTCGAAGACCCGGCGGCGCAGCTCGGCCCGGGAGTGCACGCCGGCCGGGCGGGCCGCGAGCACCCGCAGCAGCTCGAACTCCCGGGCGGACAGCGCCACCCGGGTGCCGTCCGCCAGGACCACGTCGCGCGCGGTGAGGTCGAGCCGGCCGGTGCCGACCGGCAGGAACTCCCCCGGCGACGGTGTGCGGCGGCACAGGGCCCGCACCCGGGCGCTGAGCTCGTCGAGTTCGAACGGCTTGGCCAGGTAGTCGTCCGCGCCCGCGTCGAGCCCGGCGACCCGGTCGTCCACGGCGCCCAGCGCGGTGAGCATCAGTGCCCGGGCCGGCACCGCCCGCGAGCGAAGCCGGGTGACCAGGTCGAGGCCGTCGAGCGCGGGCAGCAGCCGGTCGATGACCATCACGTCGTACGGCCGGGTCAGCCCCAGGTGCAGCCCGCGCTGCCCGTCGCGCGCATGGTCGACGTGGTAGCCCTCGTCGGTCAGGGTCCCCGTCAGCAGATCGCCGAGTTCCGCGTCATCCTCGACCAGGAGGAGCCGGTTGATGCGCATCCATCGACCATTGCATATGTTCCCGGCGCGCATGAGTGATGGTTGTCTCTTCCATCACTTTCGAAAACCGGAACCCACCAGCTCGGCGTCGTCCTCCGCCGGGCTCGTCCGGGCCTCCCGGCGCTCGATCCAGCTCAGCAGCGGCGTGGTCATCAGCGTCGTGACCAGGGCGACCAGCACCAGCACGGTGAACAGGGCCGGGGTGACGATGCCGGCCTCGAGGCCCACGTTGAGCGCGATGAGCTGCATCAGGCCCCGGGCGTTCATCAGCGCGCCGACGCGCAACGCGACACCGTTGGGCTCGCCACGCAGCCGGGCCGCGCCCCAGCACGCACCGAACTTGCCGGCGATGGCGGACGCGACGCAGGCGACCGCGAACAGCAGCACGGCCGGGTCGCCGAGCAGGCCGAACTCGGTGCGCAGGCCGGAGAAGGTGAAGAAGAGGGGCAGGAACACGATGGCGGCGACCGGGGTGAGGGTGTCGACGACCTTGTCGGTGCGGGCGGTGTGCGGCATGACCACCCCGACCGCGAAGGCGCCGAAGACCGCGTACAGGCCGATCTCGTCGGTGTACCAGGCAACCAGGAAGAGCAGCACGACCGTGCCCAGCAGCCGCGCCTGGTCGCCGAGGCGGTCGCTGCCCATCAGGGCGCCGGTCAGCCGCCGGCCGCCGAACCAGAGCGCCAGTCCGAAGAGGACCGCGCCGCCGCCGGTGACGATCGCCGGGCCCGGCCGGCCCGAGGCGACGGCGAGCACCCCGGCGAGCATGATCCACGCGACCATGTCGTCGATCGCGCCGCTGGCCAGCGAGAGCGAGCCGTGCCGGGTGCCGGCCTGGCCCCGCTCGGTGATGATCCGGGCGAGCATCGGAAACGCGGTGATGGCGAGCGCCACGCCGACGAAGGCCGCGGTGACGCCGAGCGGTACGCCCGCCTTCTGCACCGGCACGACCCCGGCGGTCACCAGCACCAGCAGGATGCCGAGCACCAGCGGCGCGGTCACCCCCGCCAGCGAGACCGCGCCGGCGGTGCCGGCCAGCCGGGTGCTGCGGTGCCCGGTGAACGCGTAGCCGGCCTGGAACATGAACAGGACGAGCCCGACCTGGCCGACCACGTACAGGATCGGCAGCAGCTGGGCCGGGAACAGCGCGTGCTGCACGCCGGGAAACAGCAGGCCCAGCAGCGACGGCCCGAGCAGCACGCCGGCCAGCATCTCGCTCACCACGGCGGGCTGGCCGGCCCGGCCGAGCAGCCAGGCGACGGCCTTGCAGAAGAGCAGGATCACGGCGACGGCGATGAAGAACCTCGGCGCGAGCTCGGTGGGCGTCATGGGCGGACCTCCTTGAAGTAGGTGGTGCAGAGGCACCGGCGACGGGCGTCGACGACCATCCAGGTACCGAAGACCAGTTGCCGCAGTGACCGTCCGACGCCGGACCACCGGTCGCGCTGCCGCTGGGCCGCCAGTCGCAGGCGACCGGGGCCGGCGATCCCGGCCGGCGTCAGGTACGCGGGCCCTCGGCTGGGCAGCGAGCGGGTGTGCACGGCGCAGGAGGTGAGGGTGTAGCGGCGCAGCACCTCACGGGTGGCGGCGCGCAGCATCACCGGGGCCGCCCCGCGGGCCGGGCAGGCCCGGTTGGCGACCACGCCGTACGGGATGAAGTGCGCGTCCCGGCGGGCGAGCGTCAGCCAGCGGTCCGGGTCGAACGCGTCGTCCGCGGCCGGACCGGTGCGCTGGAAGGCGAGGTAGTTGAACAGCAGGACGGATCCGGCCGGGAGCGTGACCCGGTCGTCGACGACGATGGGCGCCGAGGTGATCCGGTGCGCGACCCCGAACAGCGGGTGCACCCGCAGCGTCTCGTCGATGAACCGGTCCAGCGCGGCGTCGTCGCCGGGGTCCGGCACCACATCGGCGTGTGTGGCAGCGTTGAGCAGCACGTGCGCCATCGCCTCGGACATCTGGACCACCGCCGTGTTGAAGAAGGCGCCCTGCAGGTACCAGGCGGTCTCCCGGTCGGTGAACGGTGGCGGCAGCAGGACCGGGCAGGTGCCGTGCTCGATGCGGCCGAGCAGGTAGCGGGTCAGCCGGTCGCGCCGGTCCATGTGCCGCAGGCTCGTCCCCTTGAGCGCGGTCACGACGTCGTCCGCGTTCGCCACGATCAGCTCGCGGGCGGCGGGCGGGCAGGGCTCACCGAAGACCAGTTCGTAGTACACCTCGGCCCAGACCGGCATCATGAGGTCGCGCAGTCGCGTGTGGACGGTCCGGCCGGCCGGCAGCGCGTCGAGCCGGCGCCGGGTGGCGGTCTCCGCCAGTTCCTCCGAGCGTGCGTGGGGCACGGCGAGCACCTGCCGGGTCGTCCTCGCCACGCTGCGGTACCGCTCACCCGGCTCCAGATGCTCCTGATGCATCTGCGGGCCGGGGGCCAGCCAGTACCAGAACAGGTCGGAGAGGCCCGCGCCGCGGCTGCGCCCGTCGGCGGCCGGGTCGGCGTAGACGCGCTCGAAGTGCTCGGCGCCGACCAGCGGGCCGGGCACCGGTATGCCCTCCACCCCGTTGACCCGGGTGAAGATCCACTCCCGGAGCACGACGACCGCGGACGGCAGCCAGCGCGGCATGCACCACACCACGGGCGCCCCGGCGACGATGAGCACCAGCGCGGTCAGCATCGGGCGGCTACGAGGTCGCCGGTCAGGTCGGCCGGGCGGCGCACCCCGGCCAGTGCGAGCGCCCGGTCCAGGTCCTCGCGCAGCAGGTCGAGCACCCGCAGCACCCCGTCGCCGCCGTCCGCGGCGAGCCCCCACAGCACGGGCCGGCCGACGAGCACGGCGGCGGCGCCCAGCGCGAGGGCGGTCAGGATGTCGGCGCCGCACCGGATGCCGCCGTCCAGCAGGATCGGCAGCCGCCCGCCGACGGCCTTCACGACCGCCGGCAGTGCGTCCACAGTGGACAGCACGCCGTCGAGCTGCCGGCCGCCGTGGTTGGAGACGAGGACCGCGGACACCCCGTGCTCGACCGCGAGCTCCGCGTCGGCCGGGTGCAACAGTCCCTTGAGGACGATCGGCAGCCCGGTGATGCCCCGCAGCCAGTCGATGCGGTCCCAGCCGAGCTCCGCGTCCATCACGATGTCACGCACGCGGCCGGTGTCGTCGCGCATGTTCTCGCAGACCAGCCCGGCAGGCAGGTCGGTGAAGCCGTTGCGCCGGTCCCGTTCGCGGCGACCGAACACCGGCGAGTCCACGGTCACCACCAGCGCCCGGCAGCCGGCCCGCTCGGCCCGCCGGACGACGGCCGCGGTGAACGCCAGGTCCGGCTGCGGATACAGCTGGAACCACAGCGGGCCGCCGGCCGCGGCGATGTCCTCGATCGGTGTGGTCGCCGCCATGCTGACGACCAGCACGGTCCCGGCCGCGGCGGCGCCACGGGCCGTGGCGAGCTCACCGTCGGGGTGCGCGAGCCGGTGGAACGCGGTCGGCGCGACCAGCAGGGGCGCACTCAGCCGCGTGCCGAACAGCGTGGTACGCAGGTCCCGCGGGCCGGTGGCACGCAGCACCCGCGGTACCAGTCGAAGGCGTTGAAACGCCTCCTCGTTGGCCCGCAGCGTCCGCTCGTCACCGGCCCCGCCCGCGAAGAAGTCCCAGTGCGTCGGGTCGAGCCTGGCCCGGGCCCGAGCCGCCAGCTCGGTGAGCATCTCAGGCGCCTTCCAGGCAACGTTCGATGAACGCCTCCAGCGGCCGCACGTGCACCTCCGGACGGTCCCATTGGTTCTCCAGGTTCTCCGCCAGATGGTGCACGCCGGCGACCCGGCCGTCGCGGTGCCAGCGCACCACCGGATGCAGGTAGGCGGCGGCGTGTGCCTGCCCCACGGTGTCCTGTGCGACGCGGCTGACAGTGATGTCGAACGGATCGACCTGGTCGTGCTCCGGGCCGTACTCCAGGGTGACGACGAACGCGTGGTCGGCGGGGCCCAGGCCGGCCCGCGTGAAGTAGTCGACGGGGACCTCCTCGTGGTAGCGGGCCTCCGCACCGTCGACGGTCACCACGTCGGCGAGGAAGCCGAACTGCTGCCACAGCGCGGAGGTCCGGTTGATCCGCTCGATCACCGCGTCCACAATCGACTTCGGCGTCGGGTCGAGCGTCGCGGCCGGCCACGGCGCGCCGGCGTAGCGCCGCTCGAGGATCCGGTGCAGCGCGCGCACCGCGTAGCGGAAGCCGTGGATGAAGCCGCTGGTGGACTTCTTGAAGTCCCGGACCTGCGAGATCGTGCCGGCGAAGAACAGGCCGGGCACGTTGACCGACTCCCACTCGTCGGTCTGGGCCGGGAACCGGTCGCGGATCACGAGCTCGGGACGGCATGACCCGTCGAAGATCGAGGCGTCGAACCGGAACCCGGTGCAGGCCAGGACCCGGTCGTAGGACAGCTCCTTCACGACCTCGTCGGCGCGGGAGAAGCTGAACGCGACCCGGTACCCGTCGCCGTCGCGCTCAATCCGGCGGATGTCGCCGTCCAGGATCGCGTTGGCCGACTTGAGCTGGTAGGTGTCCAGGAAGTTGTTGTTGACCGCGCGCAGGTGTCCGACGTAATGGGTGCGCCAGGCCATCCGCACCGGGCTCGGCCCGGCCACGTGGATGACCGCGGTGGTCTCCATCAGCGCGTCGGCCGTCTCGAACGCGGAGTTGCCCTTGCCGATGATGAGCACCCGCTGGTCGAGATAGTCGTCCGGGTCGACGGGCATCTCGTCGTACCGCTCCGCCAGCTCGAAGCCCTCGATGTCCGGCTCGTAGCGTTTCGACACGCCGGTCGCGACGATGAGCCGCTTCGCGGTGAACGTCTCGTCCCCGGCCGCGACGGTGAATCCGGCGTCGTCGCGGGACACCCGGGTGACCCGGGTGTTGTAGCGGACCTTGACGTTGCGCGCGAAGTCGGCCAGGTAGCGGACCATGTCGTCGGCGTGCGGGAAGTACCGGCGGCTGTAGTGCTTGAACAGCAGCGCCTCGTCGTCGGTGAGCAGCGAGTTCCAGTCCAGGCGCAGGTTGAGCTCCGGATCGTCGGTGCCGGTGTGCGGCTTGTTGATCGAGATCAGCTGCCGGTGCCGCGGGAAGCGGGCGAAGAACGCACCCGGCGCCGCGGCGCCCTCCAGCACCAGGTAGTCCCGCCGGCCCTCGGCCTCCAGCAGGGCGGCAAGCTGGAGGCCGGCCGGACCGGCCCCGATGATCAGGTAGTCGAGCGTCATGACGGTCACCTTTCGAGCGCTTCGACGACGCCGGCCGCGCGCCGCACGTCGTCTTCCAGGGGCCGGTCAGGGTCGATCGGGGGGACGGCCGCGACGAGCGCAGCCAGCACCGCGGCGCAGCCGGGCGCGGTGGGTGGCCGGGCGCCCACGTGGGCGGCCTGGCGCAGCCCCACCGCGAGCGACCCGACCAGCAGATGCAGCAGCCGCGCCTGGTCCAGCGCCCGCAGGGCGGCCTGGTTGCCCAGCGGGATGACGTCCTGGTTGTGCAGGTTGGTGGGGATGCTCTGCATGCTGGCGGGCATGGTGTCCCGCCGGATCTCGGCGATCAGCGCGGTCGACGCCAGCTGCACACCCTGCAGGCCGTGCTGCCGGCCGGGCCCGGCGGCCAGCATCGGCGGGAGGCCGCCGTTGCGGTGCGGGTCGACGAGCAGGTCGAGCTGACGCTCGGCGAGGTTGCCGACCTGCGCGACGACCATCGACAGCAGGTCCGCGGCGAACGCGGCCGGCTGGCCGAAGAAGTTACCGCCGTGCACGACGACGTCGTCGTCGGGGAAGAACAGCGGGTTGTCGCTGACACTGCCGAGGTCGGCCGCGACGACGCCGTCGACGTAGCGCAGGGCGTCCTCGGCCGCGCCGAGCAGCTGCGGCGAGCACCGGATGCTGTACGGCTCCTGCAGCGGGCGTTTCCCGGACGGGACCAGGCCGCCCGTGACCCGGCGCATGGCCGCCGCGACGTCGCTCGCGCCCGCGTGGCCGTAGGCGGCGAGCAGCCGGGCGTCGAGGAACTGCGGGTCGCTGCCGAGCAGGTCGGCGAGCAGGCAGGTGAGCAGCTGCACCGCCCGGTGCGAGGCGCGGGCCGAGGCCAGCGCCAGGGCGAGCGCGGCCGTGGTCAGCGACGTGCCGTTGACCAGTGCCAGGGCATCACGGCCGTCCAGTGGCAGCGGCTCCAGCCCGGCCGCGGCCAGCGCCTCCGCCGCGGGAAGCCGGACGCCGTCCACATAGGCGTGGCCGCGGCCGCGCAGCGCCTGGGCCGCCGCGCCCAGCGGGATCAGGTCACCGCTGGCTCCGACCGAACCCAGCCGCGGCATCGCCGGGACGAACGTGGTCGCGAGCATCGCCGCGAGGGCGTCGATGACATGCGGGGACACGCCCGACGCACCACGGGCCAGCGACCAGGCCCGGACCAGCATGGTGGCCCGTACGACGTCGGGGTCGATGTCCGGGCCGTGGCCGGCGCCGAGGTGGGCGAGCGTGTTGTCGGCCTGGTCGCGCAGGTCGGCCCGGCCCGCGTAGCCGACGAGGGCGCCGAAGCCGGTGGTGCTGCCGTACACCGCCCGGTCGTCGCCGAGCACCTTGGACAGGAAGATCCGGCCGGCCGCGACCCGGTCGCGGACCGCCGTCCCGGTCACGACGGCGACGGGGCCGCGGGCGGCGCGCAGGTCCGCGATCCGCAACGGAGCCGCGAGGTCTACCTCTGGCGTCATGCGCCGCAACCTAACGATCGATTCTCAGAGCCTTCTGAAATCCGCTCGTTACGTTGCGGCGCATGACGCTCGACTACCTGATCATCGGAGCCGGGCCGGCCGGGCTCCAACTCGCCGCCCTGCTGGAGCGCGACGGCCGCGACTACCTGGTCCTCGAGGCGGGTCCAGCGCCGGGCACGTTCTTCGCCACCTACCCGCGGCACCGGCAGCTGATCTCCATCAACAAGGTCTGGACCGGCTCGGACGATCCGGAGTTCAACCTGCGCGCGGACTGGAACTCGCTGCTCACCGACGACGAGTCGCTGCTGTTCAAGCACTACAGCGAGCGGTACTTCCCGCAGGCGGACGACCTTGTCCGGTACCTCGCCGCCTTCGCCCGCGGCCTGCGGGTCCGCTACGACACCCGGGTCACGCAGGTATCCCGCGACGCTGCCGGGTTCACCGTGCGGGCAGGGGACGACGCGTACACCGCGAGCAGGGTCGTCGTCGCCACCGGCGTCTCCCAGCTGTACGTGCCGCCGATCGAGGGAGCGGAGCTCGCCGAGCGCTACGACACCGTCAGCGTCGAGCCGTCCGGGTTCACGAACCAGCGGGTCCTCATCGTCGGCAAGGGCAACTCGGGCTTCGAGACCGCCGACGCGCTCATCGAGACCGCGGCGGTCATCCACGTCGCCGGCCCACACTCGATCAAGCTGGCCTGGCAGTCGCACTACGTCGGGCATCTGCGCGCGGTCAACAACAACTTCCTCGACACGTATCAGCTCAAGTCGCAGAACGCGGTGCTCGACGGCACGATCGAGCGGATCGCCCGGCGCGAGGACGGCGGCTTCCGGATCGACTTCCGCTACGCGCGCACCGTCGAGGCGATGCGGCAGCTCGACTACGACCGGATCATCCTGTGCACCGGCTTCCGCTTCGACGCCTCCATCTTCGACGCCTCGGCCCGGCCCCGGCTCGTCATCAACGACCGCTTCCCCGAGCAGACCTCTGCGTACGAGTCGGTGAACGTGCCCGGCCTGCACTTCGCCGGAACCCTCACCCAGCAGCGCGACTTCAAGCGGTCCACGAGCGGCTTCATCCACGGCTTCCGCTACGGCACCCGCGCCCTGCACCGCATCCTCGGCGCCCGGCATCACGGGACGCCGTGGCCGGCCACGACGCTCGACGCCACACCCGAGGCGATCACCGACGCCGTCATCGCCCGGATCAACCGGACCTCGGCGCTCTGGCAGCAGTTCGCGGTCCTCGGCGACGTCGTCACGGTCGAGGGCGGCACGGCGCGGTACCACGAGGAGGTGCCGGTCGCCTACCTGCGCGACGGCGGTCTCGGGCCGGTGCCGCTCGCCTTCGTGACCACGCTGGAGTACGGCCCCGACCACGACCAGGTCGACCCGTTCGACATCACGGTCCCCCGCATCGCCGAGAACGACGCCGCGGCCGCCCATGACGCGAGCTACCTGCACCCGGTCGTCCGGGTACACCGCGACGGCGCGGTCGTCGCGGTGCACCACCTCGCGGAGAACCTGGAGAACCACTGGAACCTGCCCGCGGTGCACCACCAGCCGCTCGTGCTGTTCATCAAGGGTGTGCTGGCCGATGCCGGCTGAGCTCTGGCCGCAGCCGGTGCTGGACCTGCTCGCCACCGGCGACGACCGCCCGGTCTTCTCCGACGGCGACCGCGTCGTCACCGCCGCCGAGATGTCCGGGCTGGTCCGCCGGATCGTCGCCGGGCTCCGTACGGCCGGGCTGCGACCCGGCGACGGCGTGGCGCTGCGGCTCGGCGTCACCGCGGAGGCCCTCGCGGCGATCATCGCCGCCTTCGCCGCCGGCGCGCGGGTGTCCGCGATCCGGCCCGGCCTGACCCCGGACCAGCTCGGCCACCTGCTCGGCAGCGACGACGCCCGGCTCGTCGACGAGGCCGGCCTGGCCCGGCTGCTGACCGCGCCCGACGACGGCGCCCCACTCGTGGCCGCCGGGCGCCCGGCCGACATCGCCCGGATCATCTGGACCAGCGGCAGCACCGGCACCCCCAAAGGCTGCGCACAGACCTACGCGGCGATGAGCGCCGCCTGGGCGCCGTACCCGGACCGCTGGCCGCCGGCCGTCGCCGAGCTCGCCGGCCGGCTGGGGCGCTACCTCGTCTTCGGGTCGCTGAGCAGTCAGGTGATGCTGGAGTACGGCATCCTGACCCTGGCCGCCGGCGGCACGCTGGTCGCCGCCCACCAGCCGGACCTCCCCGCCATGATCGCCCGGCACCGGGCCACCGCGAGCGTCATCACCGTCGGGAAGCTGCACCGGCTCGTGCACGACCAGCGCACCCGCCCCGCCGACCTGGGCAGCCTGCGGGCGCTGCTGGTCTCGGGCTCACCGCTGGCGCCGGGCCGGCTGGCCGAGGCCCTGGAGGTCCTCGGCCCCGTGGTCTTCCACGGCTACGGCCAGACCGAGACCGGCATGATCGCGATGGCGACCCCGGCCGAGCTGCTGAGCGATCCCGCCGTGCTCGCCACGGTCGGCCGCCCGCCCGAGGTCATCGACCTGTCGATCCGCGACGCGTCCGGCCGGCCCGCCGCCGAGGGCGAGCTGTTCGTCCGCACACCCGCGCAGGCCACCGCGTACTGGGCCGACCCGGCCGAGTCGGCAGAGGTCTTCACCGGCGGCTGGGTCCGCACCCGCGACCTCGCCCGCCTGGACGCGAACGGCTACCTGCACCTGACCGGCCGGGTTCGCGACGTCATCATCGTCGAGGCCAACCTGGTGTACGCGGGCGCCGTCGAACGCGCCTTGTCCGCCGACCCCGCCGTGGCGGAGGCGTACGTCATCGGCCGGCCCGACGATGTGACCGGCGAGGCCGTGCACGCGTACGTCGTGCCCGCCACCGGACACACACCCGACCCCGCGCGGCTGCGCGAGCTGGTCGCCGCCGCCCTGGGCGGCGCCGCGGTGCCGCGGACCATCCGGGTGATCACCGGAGTGCCGCTCACGCCCGCCGGCAAGCCGGACAAGCGCGCGCTGACGACCCTCAGCCACACGGCCGGCCGGTGAACCCCGCGGCCGTGCGAGGGGTGAGCGGTGGCGCCGGGAACAGGGTTGGTTGCGGACCGTGCAGGCCGGCACTCGCGGGATTGCCGGCGGCCGGATTGTCCCTACACTGATCCGGTGCTTCGGGCGGCCAGCATCGACCTCGGCCCGGCGGACCCCGCCCGGGCTCCGGACGGCGCATGATCCCGCTGATCTGGAGCGCGCTCGTCGCCCGCCGCGTGGCGTCCATCACGATGTTCCTGCTCGCCGCGCTCGTCACCGCCGCGCTGAGCCTCGCGCCGTGGTATTCGTCGCGGGCGACCGACACCGCCACGGCCGCGCGCATCGCCGCCACGCCGCAGGCGCAGCGGACCGTCTCCGCGAACAGCACGATCTCGGTCGACCTGGCCGGCGAGACGGTCGTGCACACGTTCGCGGCCTCCGCCCTGCGGGCGCTGGCGCTGCCGGTCGACGGCCAGTCGGTCGGCGTCGAACTCGCCGGCACGCTCACCGCCGGTGACCGGCAGCTCCAGCTCCCGCTCCGGTACCGCGAAGCGCTGTGCGACAACGCCGTCGTCGACGGGCACTGTCCACAAGCGACCGGTGAGGTGGTCCTCAGCGGGCAGAGTGCCGAGCGGCTCGGCGCGCGCGTCGGCGACCGGCTCGACGTGACGACCGGCCCGGCGTCGGCGCGGCAGTCGCTCCGGCTGGTCGGCATCTACCACCCGGCCGACCCGCTGTCGTGGTACTGGGCCACCGCCGCCGATGCCGCCTGGACGACGTTCGACACGGTGGCCGCCGCCGGTGCCACCGTCCGGGCCACCTTCGACGCGATGCTCAGTCCCTCGGTGTTCACCCGTGGTGGCGACCTGGCGTCCGCCGTCGAACGGATGCGTCGCGTCCCGCTCCAGGTCAGCACGACCGGAGGGGCGCTCGCGGAGCGGATCGCCGCAGACCGGCGGGTCGTGGAGCGCGGCGTCCTGCTCGCCGCGGCCCAGCTGGCAGTCATCGGCTGGGTGGCGATGGCGGTCGCCGCCCGATACGCCGCCGAGGAGCGCCGGTTCGACGCCGCACAGCTCGCGCTGCGGGGTGCCCGGCGCTGGCGGCTGCTCGCGGCCACGAGCGGGCAGACCGCCGTGCCGCTGGCGGCCGGGACGTTGGCAGGCGCGCTCGTGGGGGTCCTCGCCGGCGGGCCGGGCCGGCTCCAGATCGCCGGGGTGTCCTGGCCGCCGCGCTGGCGGGCGCCGTCCTGGCCGACTGGCGGACCACCCGGCTGCCGGTCGAACGGCTCCTGCGCGCAACCACCCCGAGACCGCCGCGGCTCGGCACCGCCGTGGTCGAGGTGTGCGTGCTCGGGCTCGCCGCGGCGAGCACCTACCAGAGCCTCGCCGGCAGCGGCACGATCGGCGTGCAACTGCTCGCCCCGGGGATGCTGGCCGCATCGGCGGCCATCCTCGTCGGCCGGCTCCTGGTGCCCGCCGCGACGGCCGTGGGCCGTTCGGCGCTCGTCAACGGGCGGATCGCGGCCGGCCTCGGCGCGCTGCTGCTGGCGCGGCGCTCCTCGGCATACCGCATGCTGCCCCTGCTCGCCGCGGCCGGTTGTCTCTTCGTGGTTGCCGCCCAGGACTGGGCCGAGGCCAGGGACGCCCGGCACCACCGGTCCGAGGTCGAGGTCGGCGGGCAGCGGGTCCTCACCGTCGCCTCGGGCGACCGGGTCCGCCTGCTCACCGCGGTCCGGGCCGCCGACCCGGGCGGCCGGCAGGCGATGGCCGTCGTCGCCGGCGTCGGTCCGGGCGGCGAGCCGGTGCTCGCTGTCGACTCGCCCCGGCTGCCGTACGTGCTCGCCGCCCCGGCGGCACTGGACAGCCGCCGTCTGCGGCCGGCGGCACCGGCGCCGATCGTGTTCTCCGGCACCGGCCTCACGTTGGTGGCGAGCGTGCCGGCCGCCGTCGGTCTGCCCGACGCCGGCGCCCACCCACCGACCGGATCACCGGTGCTGGTGGCCACGCTCGTCGTCGCGGCCACCGGCGTCCCGGTGACCGCGCGGTTCACGCCGATCGACGGCACGGGCGGCACGGCCACCGCGAGCGTGCCCGACTGCCGTCCCGGCTGCCGCCTCGTCTCGTTCGAGCTCGCCGGCGGGCGCGCGGTCGAGCTGCGGCAACTCGACGCCGACGGCAGGACCGTGATCACGCCGGCCGTCTTCGCCGACCCCGGCCGCTGGCGTACCGGCGCCGGCAACATCGCCGCGACGATCAGCATGCGCTCGTACGACGGGCGGCTCTCGCTCGCCGCCGTCACGGCCGGACTGTCGAAGCTGCCGGTCGACGACCGGCTCTACGTCGTCGACGCGCCTGTGCCGCTGCCGGCCGCGGTGGCCGGACGGCTGCCCGCGTCCGACGAGTGGCGCACCGGCATGATCGACCCCTTCGGCGGCCGGGCGGTGCCCGTCGCACCGATCGCCGCGCCGCTGCTGCCGGGCATCGGCACGCGCGGGATCCTGGTCGACCTCGAGTATGCCGACCGTGTCGCGGGAGGGCCGCCGCGAGCCGAGCGGCACCAGGTCTGGCTCGCCCCCGCCGCGCCGGCCGACCTGACCGAC
Organism: Dactylosporangium sp. NBC_01737; assembly: GCF_035963215.1. NCBI lineage: Bacteria > Bacillati > Actinomycetota > Actinomycetes > Micromonosporales > Micromonosporaceae > Dactylosporangium > Dactylosporangium sp. NBC_01737. The sequence goes on along the minus strand of NZ_CP109153.1, from coordinate 7,911,371 downwards.
CGGCTCCGCGACGCGGGGCTGACCATCGTCGCGGAGGACTCCGTCGGCGCGGCCGACGCCCGGCAGGCGCGGTTCGGCCCGGCCGCGGCGGCCCGCTTCGGTCTGCTGATGGGCCTGCTCGGGCTGCTCGCCGCCGCGATCGCGCTCCTGGTCATCGCGGCCGTCCAGCGCCGTGCCCGCGGCGACGAACTCGTGGCACTGCGCCGCCAGGGCGTGCCGGCCCGGGCGCTGGACGCGGCGGGCCGCTGGGCGGCGCTGGCCCCGGCCGTGCTGGCCGCGCTGACCGCCGTGCTCGCCGCCACCGCGGCCCGCGCGATCACCGATCCGTCGCCACTGCGGTCATCGCCGCGCTGTTCGCCGGCTGCGCGCTGACCCCACGCCATCGGACCAGCGGGCGGCCATGGCGGGGCTGATGCTGGCGATGCTGCGCGCGCGGCGCGGCCAGGCACTGGCACTGTGGCTCCTCGCGGTGCTGGCCACGGCCGCGGCGGTGGCGGCACCGATCTACCTCACCGCGATCGACCGGGCGGTGGTCGTCGGCGAGGTCCGGCACGCCGGCAACGCCGAGCGCACGCTCTGGGTGTCGGCACCGGTGGAGCGGGCCACCGGCGGTGCCATGCCCGACGAGTTCGAGCGGCTCGCCGCGGAGAAGGTCCAGCTGGACGGGTTCGTCAGCGTCTTCAGCACCGAGTTCCTCGCGATGCCGGCCGGTCAGGACACCGCCGGCAGCGACCAGGTCCGCCGCATCGCGTTCCGTGAGGACCTGTGCGCACAGGTGGTGATCGTGGCCGGACGGTGCCTGATGGGCGGTGGCGAGACGGTCCTCAGCGAGGCGCTCGCCGAGCGGCTCGGGCTCGCCGTCGGCGAGCGGGTGAACAACCAGGCCAGCACGTTCAACAGTGCGCTCAACCTGTTCGTCCCCGCCGGTCAGCCGTGGACGATGACGGTCGTCGGGCTGGTCAGGCCCCGCGACCCGGGCGACCTGTACTGGGGGCGCGCCACCCACAGCGAGCAGAACTACCAGAACGACCCCCTGTACGTCGCACGCAACACCCTCGCCGGCGTCGACCACCCACGCGAACTGCAGACGTTCGAAGCGCACGCGGCCGAGGGCGCGATCACCATCGAGCGGCTTCCGGCGCTGCGCGGGTGGCTCGCCGATACGGCCGCGGACGACGAGACCGGACGCGTCAGCGTCAGCACCGCGCTGCCCGACCTGCTCGACCGCATCGACCGCAACCGCGAGCAGGCACACCGGGTCATGCCGTTCGCCGCGATCCCCGTCGTCGTCCTCGCCTGGGCGGTGATCCTGCTCGCGGTCGCCAACGTCGCCCGCGCGCATCGCTACGAGTTCGGCGTCGTCGCACTGCGCGGCGTACCCAGGCGGGTCCTGTGGTGGCTCGCAGCCGGCGAGACGGTCCTCGTCATGCTCGCCGGCGCCCCGGCCGGCGTGCTGCTGGGGTGGCTGGTCGCCGGCGCGGCCGCTCCCGCCCCGGCCCGCATCGACGCCACGATCCTGCCCTACGCCGCAATCGCCGTCCTCGGGTCGCTGCTCGCCGGTCTCGCCGTGCAGTTCCGCACGGTCAGCGCACCGGTCGTCGCGTTGCTGCGCGACGTGGACCGCGGCACCACCCGGGCGCGGACGCTGCTCGTGGAGACCCCCTTCATCCTGCTCGCCGGCGCCGCAGTCGTCCAGCAACGCACCGGCGTGCTGACCGGGGTCACGCTCGTCGCCCCGGCCCTGGTGATCGCCGCGCTCGCGCTGCTCACGGCGCGGCTGCTGCGGCCGCTGTCGTCCCGGCTGGCCGTGGAGCCTGCGCCGCGGCGCCCTCGTCGCCGCGCTCACCGCGTTCCGGCTGGCCCGGCGGCCGGCCGCGCACCGGCTCCTGGTGCTGCTCGTCGTGGCGCTCGGCTCGCTCGGCTTCGCCGGCATCGCCACCGTGGTCGCCGACCGCGACCAGCAGCACCGGGCCGAGCTGACGGTCGGCGCGCCGACCGTGCTGTCGATCGACCGGACCACCCGGACCCAGCTCCTGCGGGCCACCAGGGCGGCCGACCCGGAGGGCCGCTACGCGATGGCCGCCGTGCCGATCCCGGCCGTGACCGCGCATCTGCCGGCGTCGCTCGCCGTCGACTCGACGCGGCTGGCGGCGGTGGCGTACTGGCGCGCCGGCTACTCCCCCGAGCCGTTGCCGGCGCTCGCCGCGCGGTTGCGACCGGCCGCCGGACCCAGCCTGACAATCACAGGCGCCACCGTGCACGTCGACCTGACCGCGGCCGACCTCGCGGGCAAGCCGGCGACATTGACGGCGCTCGTCGCACCGGCCGGCGGCGTCCCGCGGGCCCAGGTCGACTTCGGGGCCCTGTCGCTCGGCCGGCACACGTACACCGCCCCGTCACCGGCCTGCACCGCCGGCTGCCGGCTCGTGTCACTGCAGATCGGGCTGCCGACCCACCTCGGCGCGCCGGCCCGGCTCACGCTGCACACGATCCAGGGACAGCCGTTCACCGCCGAGTGGCGCATGCCGTCCGGCGCGTCCGCCTCCGCCGTCGGCGACGGGCTCAGCATCACGCTGCCGCCGTCCCCGCGCCGCGAAGCCGGCAGCCTCCTCCCGCCCGACGTCCCGGCCGCCCTCCCGCTGGTGTCGACCGGCCCGCTCCCGCCGGACGGCGCGTACGCCTCCTTCGACGGCCCGGCCGGCGCCACTGTCGTCGGGCACGCCGATGTGCTGCCCCGGCTCGGTGCACGCGGCTCGCTCGTCGACCTCGAGGTCGCGGACCGGGCGGCGACCGACTCGGAGCTCACCAACCTCGGCGAGGTGTGGCTCGCCCGCGACGCCCCTGCCTCGATCGCCGAGGCACTCACCGCCGCCGGGCTGAGCATCGTCGGCCGGCGTACCGTCGCCGACGAGCGCGCCGTGCTCAGCCGGGCCGGTTCGGCGCTCGCCCTGCGGTTCTTCCTGCTCGCCGGCGCGCTTTCGGTGCTGCTCGGCGCCGCCGGCCTTGCCGTCACGACACTCACCGCGCCGCGCGACGAGCTGGCCCCGCTGCGCATCCAGGGCCTGCCGGCCCGCGTGAACCGCCGCGTCGAGTGGTGGTCCCCGGCCTCGCTCGTCATCGTCGCGTTGCCGCTCGGCGCCGTGTGCGCCGCCGTGGCATGGCTGCTCCTCGGCGCCGCCGTGCCCCTGTAAGGCACTGTCCGCACGGCGGGACCGGTTGATCCCTGGTCGATGCCGTGAGCGGCGGCCGCGTGGACATGTGATGCCGGCCGAGCCGGCGGCGCTGTGCCGGGCGCGCCGCGACGATCGGAAGGCCGCCGTCGGCTACGACACGAAGAGCACAGCGATCACCGCGGTGGCGGCCACGACGAGCGTGACGAGCAGCGCTCGTCGCCACGCGGCCCGGATCTGGGTGACCAGGGGAAAGCCGGCGGCCGGCGGCGGGGCGGACGCGACCTCGCGCAGCACCTGCTTCAACTGCTCATCGTCGGTCATGGCTATCCCCACTGCTCGACCACCTCGCCGGTCAGGATGACGGGTTCTGCCCGGCCGGATCCGTCGTGATTCGGGTCGACTGCGGTGATCACGATACCGCTGGCGGCCATCAGGTCGGCGATCACGTCGAGCTCGCTGCTGCGCAGCACCCCGGCCGTCACGGCCGAGTCCATCCCGCGGTAGTGCCGGCAGACGAGGGCCGCCCGCTGCCGCGCGGTGAGGTCTTCGAGGGTGGCGAGCAGCAGCGGCTGGGCGGCGATGCTGTCCGGGTGCGCGCGACTGAGCCGCGCCCGGCGCCGGGGAAGCCACCGCCACAGGCCCTTGACCCGGGAGCCGCGCTCCACAACGTAATGGCGCACGAGGTCGTCGGCGAGCAGCGTGTCGACGTCGATGCCGCGGTGCAGCCAGCGCCGCCACGGCGTGACGAGCCGACGCACGGCCCGGCCCAGTGCGGCGTCGGCCGCGAACCAGTCGCCGTACAAAAGATAAGCGAGCCGCCGGGCCCCTGAGATGTGGGGTTGAATCTCGGCCACGAGCGGCGCTTGACACCGACCCTCGTAGCTACGCCACCATTCGGAAGCCCGTCTCGCGTGCCGCACCACGTTTCGAAACCGTCCGGACGCCGGCTGTGTAATCGGCTTCCAATGTTTGCCCGCCATCATCCGTCTATTTCTCGTGTCGCGGAGCCCCACGCCGGAGGATTGCAGCACCGCACCCGCTACGCGGCACCGGAGCGTCCCGATAACAACTTGGCGCCAAGTATGGGTGACAGGCATCCGCACGGTCAAGCTGACGGCAATCGGCCCAGCGGGCAGGTGAAATGCATTCACGTTCTTTATTAAGCGGTCAACAGGCGTTCGTTAAGAATGACTTAGATCGGCAAGGTGCCAACCCGACCCGCAATACGGAACGAAATGAATCCGCCATTCTGCGTAGTCGGCCGGCTATTTCCAGAGCCTCGGACGAATCGGGCCGGCTCAAGAGGGCTGCCGCCGTCGTGCAGGTGCCGCAAGCCGCTGGGCGCCGCCGGGCGGCGGTGACACCGGCTCACGACCGACCACACCCGGCTGGGATCTGTCCTATCTGGACACGGACACCGGCACCGCCACCCTGCTGCACAGCGGGTCGAGCGGCTACGGTGCCGCCTGCGCGGCACTGCCGCCCGGCGCGACCGCCACCGTCCAGATCGGCGTCGAGGCGCAAGCGACCGGCGCCGTCACCACGGCCGCGGCCGCGCACGCCGACCAGCCGGACCCCGTTCCCGGCGACAACACCGCCACGACCACGGCGACCGTCACCAACGCCCACGGCCGCACCATCATCGGCACCGCCGGCGCCGACACCCTCACCAGCACCAACGCCGACGACGTCTGCGCCCTCGGCGGCGCCGACCACGTCACCGCCGGCAACGGCAACGACGTCGTCTACGGCGGGACCGGCAGCGACAGCTGCACCAGCACCGAACACCCGGCCAGCTGCACGCCGTAGCACCGGCCGCGGCCGAGGCCCCCCACACACACATCGCCGGTGATGGTTGAGTCGGCCTGGAGCGCGGTGACGGGATTGCTCCCCCGTCCGTTGCTCCAGGCCGCTCGAACGACCGGCGATCAGCGGCGCCGGAGATGCGTTAGTTGCGCAGGCTCCACTGCTGGTTGGCGCCGCCGTTGCAGGACCAGAGAATGAGCTTCGTGCCGTTGGCGGTGGCGGCGCCGTTGGCATCCAGGCACAGTCCGGACTGGACACCGGTGATGGTGCCGTTGGCGTTGAGGTTCCACTGCTGGTTGGTCTGACCATTGCAGTCCCAGATGACCACCGCCGTGCCGTTGGTCGTGCCCCGGCCGCTGGCGTCCAGGCACTTGGTGCCGAACACCTGCAGCTGCTTACCCGAGGTGGAGGTGAAGCGCTGGTTGGTGCCACCGTGGCAGTCCCACAGCTGGGCCTGGGCGCCGTTGGCCGGGTTCGTGCCGCCGATGTCGACGCACCGGCCGGACGCGCCACCCACGATCATGACGTTCTGCGGGCCGCTGCTGCCGCCACCCTGCTGCCGGACGATCCACTTCGACTCGGCTGACCGGTTCCCTTGGGCGTCCACGACGTAGAGCCGATATTCCCCGGACGACGCCGGCACGGCAATGCTCGTCGCGGTGCCGCCTGCCCTGGTCATCGTCGGACCGGCGGCGAACGTGGTGGTCCCCGAGGGGGCCAGCCACACGGTCCTGGCCGCGTCGCCGGTGCTGCGGATCGGAATCGTCGCCGTGCTGCTGCCGACGAAGGTGCTGGCCGGCAGCGCGTAGTCCGGCAGGGAGACCTGACCCTGCGCAAGGATGTCGCGGTACGCATCCTCAAGTCCGGAGTTCACGGCGATAGCGTGGGCCGCGGCCGGCCAGACGTAGTCGGAAGAGACGAGGATGTCCTGGACGGTGCTGTTCGGCAGGACCTTGTTGGAGACCTTGTTGATGGCGCCGTAGGTCTGCGTGATGCTCAGATCGTGCTTGCGCCCCCAGTCGTCGGAGTTGATGAGCCACGTGACGTTCTTGTCCACGCTCAGCACGTTGTCCCGGAAGGTGATGTACGCCGATCCCTCGTCCGGGTGGAGGCCGTACTTGTGCCCGGCCGGGACGCCCTCGAGATAGTTGTTGCTGATCGTGGTCCCCGGTTGGCTGCCCAGCGTGTAGATGGGTGCCGTGTCACTGAGGCGCTGCACCGTGTCGATGATGTGGTTGTAGCTGATGGTGTTGTTCCTCGCCGTCGTGGTCGGCCGGTTCGGCGCGATCGAGCCCGACGATCCGTCGAAGTTCCACCAGCCCCAGCCGAGTGTGATGCCCGACCACGGAGCCTTTTCGATCCGGTTGTGCTGGATGGTCAGCGTGTCGGCGAAGTACGCCGAAATGGGGCTGTGGCCGTTGAACAACACGGCGCTGTCGTAGATGTAGTTGTTCTTGATCTCGATGTTCTTGCTCAGGCCCTCGACCTGGGCGGAGTACCTCTCGTGATTCGTCGACGTGCCGTCGCCGATGTAGATGTGCTGCGGATGGCCCACCGTGATCCCGGATCCGGCGATGTCGTTGGTGAAGTTCCCGATCAACCGGGTGTTCTGCACGTCGTTGACCATGTTGACGCCGTCGGCGCCGGTGTGCTGGATCCGGTTGCGTTCCAGCAGGATCCCGTCGGCGTTCTCGATCTGGACGATGCCGGGCGCGACGTCCACATTGCGGTAGTAGTAGGCGTGGAAGTTTCCCTTGGCATACACGGACGCACCGAGATTGCCTTGCTGCGCCTGCTTGAAGGCTGAGCCGGCGACGTTGAACAGGTTCCAGTCCGAGTGCTCGACGGTGAGCCCGGAGAAGGTGATGTTCCGAACGTGACTGCTCGTGGACGAGCCGGCGACCCGGAGCGCGGTGGACACGTTGTTCGGCGCGAAGACCGGCGCGGTCGTCATGTCCTCGGAACCGGCCTTGTAGTAGTACAACACCCGGCTCGTCTTGTCGAAGAAGAACTCGCCCGGCGTGTCCAGGAACTCGTACGCGTTCATGACCTTGTGGCTGCCGCCGGCCTGTGCGTCGCCGTTGTACGCGCCCTGCGCGATGGCCGCTCCGGGCTGCTGGAACAGGGCCACGCGGTTCGCACCGTCAGCACTCGTGGTGACCTGACGAACCCCCACGATGGCGGTGGTCCAGGTCGTCGCCGTTTCGATCTCGATGTCGTCCTGGTTGCGGGGGACGGCAGGGAAGTCGGTGAGGCTGTATTTGGACCCGTCACATTCGGAACCGGACTCCCACGCCCAGGAAGCCTGTCCCGCGCTGACATTGTAGGTGCCGTAGCACCCGGCCGAGTTGATCGTCTTGGCGGCCATGAACGCCCGCTTGCCGTTGACGTACAGCGCCCGGAGTTTGTTGCTCCGATTGAGCGGGGCCTTCCAGATGTTGCCGCTGTGCTGCGTCCACCCGGTCACCTGAACGCCGGCGTCCAGCACCGGACGCTCGTTCTGGTAGGCGGCGTAGACGACTCGGTAGCCGTTCGTGCCCGAGTCGCTCGGCGTGAATTCGATGGTGCTGGTGACCTGGTAGGTCCCGCCGCGGACGTACACGTAGATGTCGCCGGTCATGTTCGCATTGACGGTGCGAACGACGTCCCGCGCACGCTGCACGGTCTTGAACGGAGCCGCAATCGTCCCGGGATTGGCGTCGTTGCCGTCGGGGGCGACGTAGTACGTTGCCTGGGTGGCGGCCGCGGCCGGCACCTGGCCTGCGACGGCCGGCAGCAGCGCGGCAGCGACGAACACCGCAACTGCTACGAGCGACCTTCCAGCGATGGAAAACGCTGACTTCACGCCTCGGTCCTTTCCTCATTCCCATCGGTGGCTCGCCGGCCGTCGTTCGGCGGTGAACCACATCGGTGGGTGATCGCATCGGCGGGGTCGGGCCGGCTCGCCGTCCGGGCATCGATCGGCGGCCGCGCACGGTGCCGTCGCGCCGAGTCGGATGTCCGTGGATGCCTTGCGGGCGTGGTCGAACGGCGCCGCGACGTTGTGCCTGTGCGCACCGACGACAGGCGCAGGTCGCGACGCTTCGGACCGTCGGGCGGCAGCGCTGCCGACCGGCCGCCACCTCGCCCTCAGGCCAGCGAAGACCCGACCAGAGAGTATACGTCATACGTATGGTGAGCAAGCCTTTGAATATGGACATACATCGCTACGATCTGGCCGTGGTGGAAGCCAGGACGGCGAACGGCTTCGGGCTATTCCAGCAGCGGCAGGAGCGGCTCGGCCGAGCCGCTGGACGCCTGTAGTTGAGCGCGCAGGCCACGGACCACAGCGAAGGCGGCGTCGGGGTCGCTGGCCTCTTCCCACAGCTCGAACCATTCCGAGTCCGCGGCCAGGACCCGGTCCAGGGCACGGACCGCCAACGCGGGCAGATCCGCCGATACCTTCACCCGGTCGCCGTCGATCAGGAAGTCGGGAGCGTACGACGACGTCAGCGGCACCCCGCCAGGCAACTGCGAGACGATGACGGCAGCGGCGGCGCTGGCCCGCCCACCCTCGCGGGAGTCCAGAAAGCCGGTCTCCTCAGCGGCATCGCGCGGCGCCTGGCCGATGTCCCAGGTCCCCATGCAATGCCTCCCGGCTCACGATGTCCCGCGACTGTAGCGTCCGACCGCGTCACCGGGCGGATGACCGGTGAGGGCGTCCGCGTCAGAGCAGTCCGAGGTCGGCCGCCTTCCGTACCGCGTCGCGGCGGCGATGCACGTCGAGCTTGCGATACAGGCTGCTGATGTGGGACTTGACGGTGTTGGCGGTGAGGTGGAGACGTGCACCGATCTCGACAACCGTGAGCAGGCTGTCGAGCTGGGCCAGGACGGCCAGTTCGGCGTCGGTCAGTCTCGCCGCCGGTGCGGTCGATCGGCGGGTGACGGCCGGCACGGTCCCGGTGGGCGTCGCGTCGTGGGTGCCGCCGCCGCGCAACCGGTCGAGCAGGAACGGCCGCCGGATCCCGGCCGGCACGGCGAGGCACCGCGCCAGGCTGCGCAGGTTGACGGCGTGCTGGCGGTCGCCGGTCTGTGCGGCTGCCTCGGCGAGCAGGAGCAGGGCATCGATGCGGTGTGGTACCGGTTCGCCGGCATGCTGGACGAACGGCTGCAATGCCGCGGCGGCGCGAGCGGCATGTCCCCGGGCAAGCAGCAGTTCCGCGTCGAGGAGGCGGCGCGCGGGGACGGTGATGTCCGCCGCGTGCGTTGCCGCGTGCCGTTCGGCGTCGGTGCGGTAGCCGTTGGCGAGCAGCAGCTGGGCATGCAGCAGGTGCAGGCCCGGCGGTGGGGTGTCGGTGTGGATCAGCCTGTAGGTCGTGTGCAGGGCCGCCTGTGCGTGGCCGCGTTGCTGTTCGATCATCGCACGGAGCAGGTTTTCGGCCGTGTTGAGCGGGCCGTCGACGTGCCACAGGTCGACGGCCAGGTCCGACAGCTGGTCGGTGGCGGCATCGAGCTCGTCGCGTTGCACGTGTACTGCGGCGAGCACGATGCGGGCCCAGCCGTCGTCGTGTGCGCCGGCGACACCGTGGTCCTGGAGGATCCGGCGGGCGAGCGAGGCTTCGTGTGCGGCCGTGTCGAGGTTGTCGAGGCGCAGTGCCGCGGTCGCGGAGTGTCGCAGCGCCCGCGCGTAGGGGGCGGGCCCGAGTTTCTGGGCGGCGCGCAGCCATCCGGCGACGGCGGCCCGTGCCTCCGATGGGCGGTCGTCGTGCAGTGCCAGGATGACGGTCGCAGCGCGTTCCTCGAGACGTCCCGCGTCGAGGTGCGCGGCGTCCGGCGCAGCAGCGGCGGCCGCCGCGGGCCGCCGCGCGGCGTGGCGTTCCTGCGCTCCGGAGACGGCGATCGGGGCGACCCAGGTGTGCGGGGGCCCCGGTGTCAACGCGACCTGTGCTCCTGCGGCGACGATGTCCACGTGGTACCTGTCCGCGAGTTCGGCTGCACGGGCGTGATCCTGCGCGGCGGCGGCATGATGCACGGCTTCCCGGTAGCGGCCGTGGGCGGCGTACCAGTGGCTGGCAATGCTGTGCAGGGTGCGTAATCGGCCCGGTTCATGGCGCTGCATGTGGCTGTAGAGCGCGATGCGCCACAACCGGCGGTACTGGTACCAGCCGCGGACGCCGACGTGGACCGCGAACATCGCGTCGCGGGCGAGTTTCCGCAACAGGTGCGCGGCGTCCGCCCGGCCGGTCAGGGCGGTGAACAGGGCCGCGCAGACGGTCTCGACCGTGCTGGTCTCGTAGACCGCACGGCGATCCTCGTCGGACAGGTGCACCAGGACGTCACCGACGACATAGTCGTGCAGCGTCGGCGCCGTGACGAGCAGTTCCTGGAGGTGATGCTCGGTCCCGACGGGATCACCGGCCATGCTCGTGGCGGCGATGACGACACCCGCGGCCCATCCGCCGGTAACGGCGAACACCTCGGCGACGACGTCCGGGGGCAGGCTGCCGTAGCGGGCGCAGACCTGGGCGGTCTCCGTCTCGGTGAGCGCGAGCGCGGACTCGCCGATGACCTTGGTGCCGGTCGCTGCCGCGGCGGTACGCAACCGCGGCGGTATCCAGCGACCCGCCAGCGCCAGCCGCGGGCCCGCCGGGGCAGCGAGCAGTCCGATGATCTCATCGAGCTGCGGCGCGCTGGCGTGCTGAACGTTGTCCACCACGACAAGGCCGTGCGCACCGGGCGGCGTCACGCTCGACGGTACCGGCGCGGCGGTACAGCCAAGATCACGGAAATGGGCGCTGGGCTGCTCGGCGGACCAGGTCCGGACCAGTGCGGTCTTGCCGGCGCCGGCCGGCGCGGCCAGGAGCACGGACCCGTGCCGGACGATGGCGGTCAGCGCATCGTGCAGGCGTGCACGGCGAACATGACGTGCCGCCGCGTGACGCGGCGCATTCTCGAAGTCCGGCATTACCGACGACCTGGGACGAGTGTCTTCCAGAGGTCGCCATGCCAGGTGCTACCACGACTCGGCAATGTCTTGGACCTCCGACCTATACTGACGTCCCTGTTGCCCACCGACGGTGACCGTGTGTACATGTCCCTCGCCACCCTGCCGCATTGACGGAGCGTGTGTCCAGCTTCAACACATCGTCAGTCGCATCTCCGCCACGAGAACCACCGAAACCCCGATGTCTGCTGCGACCGGCATACTCGATCCTGGATGTGGGCACCCCCGGCGGATTTCTGCCCGACAACCGGGCAGGCCACAGACCGAACAAAAGGGGGGCCGGTGAACGTCAGGGCAGCGATGCACGCCACCTATCCGGTGCAGACCGCGGCCGCCGTGCGCGAACCCATGAGACTCCGGGCAGTGGCAGCACTCGGGGAGCTGACCGCCGACCCCTGGTGCGACGACCTCGTCACGTCGGTCCGGGACGTCATGGGTGCGCCGGTCGCGCTGGTGTCGATCGTCGGCCGGCACCATCAGCGCTTCCCCGGCGCGTGCGGGCTGCCCGAGCCGTGGCAGCGGCACCGGAGCACACCGTTGACGCATTCGTTCTGCCAGTACGTGGTCGGCTCGGGCCGCCCGCTCGTCGTCGCCGACGCCCGCAGGCACCCGGTCCTGCATGACAACCAGGCGATCGGCGACCTCGGAACGGTGGCCTACGCCGGGGCGCCCATCGTCACCGCCACCGGCCAGATCCTCGGGGCGTTCTGCGTCATCGACGTCCGCCCCCGGATCTGGACCGGCGAGGAGCTGCAGAAGGTCGTTGCCTATGCGGCGCAGTGCGGCAAGCATTTCAGCCGCCCGGCAACGGCCTCGACGAGCCGGACCGCAGCACGGGCCCAGCCGACGCCGCCGACGCCCGATCCCGTCAGCAGGACGCACCCGGAGCCTGCCGGCCGGCCCGCGCTGTGGAACGCAGCCGCCGCGCTGCCGGGACTGCAACTCGACGCGCGCCCCCCGCTCCGTTCGATCCGCGACGAGGTGGTGCTCACCGGGCGACTCCACGCCGAAGCCGTCACGATCAAGATTCGCATCGCCGACACCCCGCGGGCCCGCAGGCGCTTCAACCGACGGATCGACACATATGTGGCGTTCGGACCGGTGCCGCCGCCCGTCGTCAACGGGGCGTACAGGTGGAGCGACAACGACCGGCTCCTGGTGCTCAGCGGCGGCCCGGGCACATTGCTACGGACCGACGGCGACACCGGCGGCCCGCTCACGCCCTCACAGATGCGCAGCGCGATCGCCGCGGCCGTGCACCTCTCGACGTGGCAGCCCGATCCGCCCGACGCAGCGGTGTGGCAGGTCGACTATCACCGCGCGATCGACGAACGCCGCCGGGCAGGAGCCTGCACGGACGACGACGCCCTCCGGCTGCACGATCTGGTCCAGCAGTGCGGGTCGGTGCGGACGTTCGCGCACGGAAACCTGTCGCCGCTGTACCTCAAGCAACTCCCGTCCGGCCGGGTGACGCTGATCGGTTTCGACCGGGCCGGGATGTACCTGCCGGGCAGAGACCTCGCCACGCTCTACCTCGCCCTGTCCCGTGACGACCACACCGGGCACCACCGCATCATGCGCCGGGTCACCGAAGTCGACGTCCTGGAACCTTTTGCCGTCAACCTGTTCCTCGCGGTCACCGGCGTGCCGCCGATCGGCCCCGGACGCGCCCGCTGGGCCGCCTTCTGGCACGCCCGCAAGCTCGCTCACCAACTGTTGCACGACCTCACCCGCAGCTGACCTGCACGACGGCGCCCAGCAACGCCGGTGCGTCTGTCCGTTGTGGACGGTGTCGACCTTGCGCAGGGCCGTTACGCTGCGCGCGTGACCGACCTCTTCATCGCGGCTGTGATCGAAGCAGGCTGGTTCGTCGCATATGCGGCAACGCTGTTGCTGACTTGGCCGCCACGGCCGAATCGCCTCACGGCCGATGCCTCGCTCCCGCCCGCGACACAGGTCATGCTGGCGATGCGGGTCAAGGACTGGGTTGTCCCGGCCGTGAACGCCACGTATGCGAGCATGATGCGCCGGGGCTGGTTTGCCGGTCACGGCAATCAGGTCAGGCTCGGGCCTGGCGACGGCCGGCCGCTGAGCCTCGGCGAGGAGCAGGTGCTGCGGCACGTGTCCGCAGTGGTAGGCAAGAGTGCCGAGCAGTCAGCGCCGCTGCACGTGCTCCACGAAGGCCCAGGCGCGGCGGAGAACTGGGAGGGCTTCAGCAACGCCGTCGTCGGGGACGCTCGCAGTCGTGGCCTGATCCGTGACCGGATAGCCGCCCCTGTGTACTTCCTGCTCGTCGCCGGCGGCTCGCTGGCCCCGGTGACCTACGCCCTGACCGCGCTGGAGGGCGACACCCGCCTGGCGGTGGGCATTTGCGCCTTCCTGTTCAGTGGCGGGGCACACGCGTGGCTGCTCCAGGCGACGCTGAGGAAGCTCGTCCTGACCCGCGCCGGAGCGGCCGTCGCCGGGCCGTCCGGCCAGGTGCACGACAGCCCGCTGACCGCCTTGCGGGACGACGGCACCGGCTGGGTCCACGACGACCGGGGTGGCTGGCGGCAGTGGCGGATCCAGGAGCCGCCGATCATCCGGTTCAGTGCCTGGCCGGTCTGGATCGTCTACGGCGCCGCGATCCTGTGGACGGCCGGCCTGCTCAGCGTCGTGTCCAACTCCGACAGCTGGGACCTGGGCGACCTCGCCATGCCCCTGCTCTACGTCTACTTCGGCGCTCTCGGGCTGCGGCTGCTCGTGGGGCTCTGTCGCGCCGCGCTGATGCGGCGACGGCGGCACGACTTCGAGCGGGCCCGCACGCACGTCGAAGGGGTCGCCGTGCGCAAGTTCACCCGCACCTACTCGGTCCCCGACGCCGATGGCAGCCACGAGCAGACGGACCATCACGTCGTCGTCTACAGCGGATCCGGTGATATGGCCCGGGACTTCGTCGTCGGCGAGCGCGTCTACGACACCGTCAAAGAGGGACAGACCCGGATCCGGGCACTGCCCGGATGGCAGAGCCGCACCCCGGACCAGTTCGAGGTGCTGCCCCAACTCCTTCGACCTGAGACAGGTGCGGACAGGGGCTGACCGGATCCCGGCCTACGGTCGCAGGTGAGGAAAGGAGTCCGCCATGACCGTTACCAGGACCTACCCGCACGGCGTGACCTGCTGGGTCGACGTGACGCAGCCGGATCTGCCGGCCGCCGCACGGTTCTACGGCGAGCTGTTCGGCTGGGCGTTCACCGAGGTGGCCCCGCAGTACCGCATCGCCTCCCTCGAGGGTCGCGACGTCGCCGCGATCGGTGCGGCGACCGGCGTCGCGGCCTGGCACACCTATGTGGCGGTCGACGACGCCGACACGAGTGCCGCCGCCGTGGTCGCGGGCGGTGGGACCGTCGAGGAGCCGCCCGCCGAGGCGGGGCCGGGCGGCAGGATCGCCGCCTGCACCGATCCGGCCGGTGCCCGGTTCCGGCTGTGGCAGGCTCGCCGCCGTCCCGGTGCCCAACTCGTCAACGCGCCCGGCACCTGGAACTTCAGCGACCTGCACACGCCAGACGGTGACGCCGCGCTGGCGTTCTACGCGCCGCTGTTCGGCTGGAAGGCCGTGGACGTTCCCGGCGCCGGGGCCATGCTGCAGGTGCCCGGCTACGGCGACCACCTCGCGGCCACGGTCGACCCCGACATCCACCAGCGGCAGGCGTCCGCGCCGCCCGGGTTCGCCGACGTCATCGGCGGTGTCGTGCCGGTTGCGGCCGGGGAGGCGGCGCACTGGCATGTGACGTTCAGCGTCGCCGACCGGGACGGCAGCGCCGCCGAGGCCGAGCGACTCGGCGGCACGATCGTCGCGGCAGGTGAGAACCTATGGACCCGGCATGCCCTGGTCCGCGACCCGCAGGGCGCCCGGTTCACGCTCAGCCAGTTCACGCCGCCCGACAGCTGGTAGCGACCGTGGACGTCAAGACACCCGTGAGCCGTCGGTGGTCACCCCGCCCGGTCGCCGTCGCTGTGCCGGGTGATCAGGATGCCGCGCAGCGTCCAGAGCCCGCCGAGGACGACGGCGCCGACGATGGCGGCCGGTGCGACGGCGGCGTCGAGGGCGCCCAGCAGGCCGATCAGGAGACCGTAGAGGATCGAGAGCACGACCAGGATCCGTGCCGACGTCTTGGGATTCATGCCGGGGAGCCTGACACGGGGCGCGTTGCCAGCGGCAGCCGTCGATGGAACCAGTCGTGACTCCTACGACAGTCGGATGCGTACGGTCGTCGCGGGCTGGGATGCTGTGCCGATGGCCAGCCGCTCCGACAGCCCCGACCCCGGCGTCGACGAGTGGCAGCGCGCCAGGGGCTGGCACGTCGTGTTCGGTGTGCTGGCCGGGCTGACCGGTGTGCTGATCGCTGCCGATGACGGCCTCGGCCCGGCCCGGCGGTACGCAGCGTTCGCCTTCCTGGCGGCGTTGTGCGGCTGGTACGCGGTGGCCGGTGGGCGGGCGCTGCACCGCGATCCCCGCACGGGCGGCCCGGCGTATGTGGCAGTGGCGGTGGTGCTCACCGTCGCGCTGTTCGCGGCAGCCCCGGTCGGTGCGGTCATGCTGTTCCTGCTGTACCCGCACATCTGGGCGCTGCTGCCGATGCGGCAGGCCGTCGCCGCCACCGTGCTCGCCCTCGCCGCGACGGCCGCGGCCATGGTCGCCGACGGCACGGCGACGCCGGAGGCGGTGCTGGTCATCACCGGCGTCGGCCTGGTCGTCGCGCTGGCGCTCGGGACCTGGATCACCCGGATCATCGAGCAGAGCCGGCAGCGGGCGCAGCTGGTCGCCGATCTCGCTGCCACGCGGGCCGAGCTGGCCGAGGTGAGCCGCCGGGCGGGTGCGATGGCGGAGCGCGAGCGCCTGGCCCACGATGTGCACGACACGCTCGCCCAGGGCTTCACCAGCGTGCTGCTGCTCCTGGCGGCGGCGGAGACGGCGCCCGACCTCGCCATCGCCCGGCATCACATCGACCGGGCCCGCAGCACCGCCCGGGAGAACCTCGCCGAGGCGCGGGCACTGATCGCCGACCTCGCCCCGCCGGCGCTGCACGGCGGGTCGCTGCCCGGCGCGCTCGGCCAGCTCGTCGACCGGCTGGCCGGTGACCTCGGCGTGCCGCCCGCGCTGACCGTGCTCGGCTGCCCGCGGGTGTTGCGCGCCGACCAGGAGGTGGTGCTGCTCCGGGTGGCGCAGGAGGCGCTGGCCAACGTCCGCAAGCACGCCGACGCCGGTCACGTCGGCGTCGAGCTCGACTACGCCGGCGCGTCGGTGACCCTGCGGGTGACCGACGACGGCCGCGGGTTCGATCCGGCCGCCGTCACCGGCGGCTTCGGCCTGCCGGGCATGCGCACCCGGCTGGCGCAGGTCGGCGGCGCGTTCACGGTCCGCTCTGCGATGGCAGCGGGCACCACGATCGAGGCCCGGTTGACGTCGTGAGCCCGGTACGGTTGCTGATCGTCGACGACCATCCGATCGTGCGCGAGGGCCTGCGCGCGGTCCTCGGCACCGAGCCCGACATCGACGTGGTGGGCGAGTGCGGCTCGGGCACCGAGGCGGTGCGGCTCGCCGCCGACCTGCGACCCGACGTGGTGCTCATGGACCTGCGCCTGCCGGACCTCGACGGGGTCGAGGCCACCCGTCGCATCGTCGCGGCCGGCTCGGCGGGCGTGCTCGTCCTCACCACGTACGACACCGACGGCGACATCGTCCGCGCGGTCGCCGCCGGTGCCACCGGGTACCTGCTGAAGGACTGCCCGCGGCAGGAGCTGACCGCCGCCGTCCGGGCGGCCGCCCGCGGCGAGACGGTGCTCGCCGCGACGGTCGCCGCGAAGCTGGTCACCAGCGTCCGTGGTGGCCGTCCGGCGCTCACGCCCCGCGAGCTCGACGTGCTGCGATGCATCGCCGCCGGCCGGTCGAACCCGGAGACCGGACGGCTGCTGTTCATCAGCGAGACCACCGTGAAGAGCCACGTCACCCGCATCTTCGAGAAGCTCTCGGTCAACGACCGGACGGCCGCCGTCACCGTCGCGATCGCCCGCGGCATCCTGGCGCCGCCGGCCTGACGGCGGCCGGCTCCCCCACCGGATCCGGCCATCCGTCGAACGCAACGGGCGTGCGAGCCCAGGTCCGCACCGACAGCTCACCGACGACGCCGCAGTTCCAACTCAGTATTTGAAGGTGCCGACCAGCTCGGTGAGTTCGGCGCCGGAGCGGCTGAGCTGTTCAGCGACCCGACCGGCGTCATGGCTGTGGGTGCGGGTCTGTGCGGTCGCTTCGGCGACGGCGGTGATGTTGTCGGCGATGCTGGTGGTGCTGCCGGCGGCCTCGGCGGCGGAGCGACCCATCTCGTTCGTCGTGGCGGACTGTTCCTCGACCGCGCCGGCGATGGTGGTCTGGTAGTCGCTGATCGTCGCGATCACCCGGGCGATCTCGTCGCGACCGCCACACCGCAGAGCACGACCGCGCCGAGCAGCACCAGCAGCACCGTGTACGACCGCGACGCCCGCCGGTCGCTGGCCTTGTCGGCCTCGGCGATGTCAGCCTTCGCCAGCGTGACCGCGTCGGCGAACGCCTGCTCGTAGGACTTGCGCAGATCACGGTTGGCGCCGTTGGACAGCACCAGCGCCGCCGACCGGTCGGTCTTGAACAGCGCGATCTCACCGTCCAATGCCTCGTTGAACCGGTCCAGGCGGGTGCTGATCTCCTCGACCGCCGCGCGTTGCGCCGCGGTGGGGCATGCAGGCGGGCCGTGTCCAGACCTGCCAGTTCCGCGGTTCGCCGGCCGCGCGCCTCGGTGGCGAACTTCTCGTCACCGCTGAGCAGGTATCCCCGCTGGTCGTTGGCGGCCGACTTCGCCGCCAACGCCGCGTCCGACAGCCCGGTCAGGTACGGCACCGTCCGGCCCGACGTGCGTTGTTGCGCGTCGCGCAGGTCGCCGACCACCGACAACGCAAACCCGGTCACCCCCGCGGCGATCAACACCAGTACGCCGAACGCCACACCCAGATGCGTGCGCACCGACGTGCGCGACACCACCGAACGACCGGCAACCGACTCAGCGCTCATGCCGCTCGCTTCGGCACCGCACCGACCGACCTGAGCAATATCAGGCGCTCGCCCTGCTCGCTGACGGGCTTCCGTTCACCCCACGCCGAACGCGACGGACGCCTGCGCGGACCGTGCCGGGTTCCCGTTGTCGAACGCCGTCGCGGTGACGGTGTGCGTGCCGGAGGGCAGGCCCAGCACGTTCCAGGTGTACGGCGGCGCGGTGTCCACAACTTGGAGCACGCCGTCGACGTGGAACTCGACCCGGGTGACCGCCCCGCCGGATTCCGGGTCGTAGGCGGACGCGGCGAGCGGTATGGCGGCGCCGACCGGGAACATCTGGCCGGCCGTCGGCGAGGACAGGAACACCTGGGGTGCGGCGGCGTTGACCGGGACATTGCACAGCGTGCCGTTGAGCGTGAACGCCGTGGGGTCGAGGTTGACCGGGAGGGCCGTGCCGACGAACCCGGCCGAGAGCGAGACTCCGGTGGCGAGGCTGCTGTTCCAGGGCGAGTTGCTGGTCACTGTCACCTGGTTGCTGCCGGGCGGCTGGTTGAAGGTCACCGGCCAGCCATTGGTGATCCGCTGTCCGGTGGGAAAGGCGAAGGTGAGCGTCCAGCCGTTGGTGATCGGGTCACCGGTGTTGACGATGTCGATCACGCCGGCGAAGGGAGCGGACGATGTCTTGCGGTAGAACACCTTGCAGCCGGCGGCCGCGTACGCCGGACCGGAGACGGCGACGACAGCACCACTGAGGAGGGTGGCCAGCCCGGCCAGAGCTGCGAGCCTCTTGTACACCTTCATGCCGGTCCCCTCGCTCGCATCGCAATCCGTCGATGCGCAGAGGATACGGCCCGCAGTCGCGGACACGGTGGCGCTGATCGCGTCCTTTTTGGTATCCGCCACCGGGGTGAGGCTCTTCAGGCTGGTACGTACGCGGTCCGGCCGCGGCAACGCGTTCGGGTCACAGCGCGCTCGATTGTGGAAGTTCCACCCCAGCGGCTGTCGCGGGATCCTTGCAATTTTGAAACTGTTCATGGTTCTGATCGGGCCCGACTCTCGGTACCACTGGTTCGGGCCGGACGACTGCTAATCTGTGATGCTGGAGCGCTGGCCGGAGGTGGGGTGCAACAATGTCGGTGCCGCTGTATCAGGCCAAGGCAGAGATGTTCCGGACGCTCGGCCATCCGGTCCGGATTCGGGTGCTGGAGCTGCTGCAGGACGGGCCTCGCCCGGTCCGGGACCTGCTGGCCGAGATCGACGTCGAGGCGTCGAACCTGTCGCAGCAGCTCGCGGTGTTACGGCGGGTCGGGATCGTCACGTCCTACCGGGACGGTCCGCTGGTGATGTACGCATTGAGCACCCCCGACGTGGCGGACCTGCTCGCCGCCGGCCGCAGAATCCTCGGTTCGCTCCTCACCGACCGTGACAGCCTCCTGGTCGAACTTCGCTCACGCGGCGACTAGTGTCACGTGATCCTGGTTGCGTTATGTCGGGTGGGTCGTTGATGCTGGTGTGATGCTGACGGAGGCCCAGGCCGCGGAGTTGCGGGCGGTGATCAACAGTCGGGATGTCCCGGCGGTGGTGGCGACCCGGGCGCGGATCGTGTTGTGGATGGCGGAGGGCCGCCGCCGTAAGGACGTTGCCGGGTTGGCCGGGGTGTCACTGCCCACTGTGGACCGTTGGGTGCAGCGGTACACGGACAACGGGTTGGCCGGGCTGGAAGACGGTTCCCACGCCGCGCCGCGGGAGCAGGTCCCGGCCGCGGTCCGGGCCCGGATCCTGGCGTTGACCCGTGCCACGCCGCCGGTGGAGACCGGACTGTCGCACTGGTCGTCCCGGCAACTGGCCGCATACCTGAAGCGGGCCGAGGGCGTGTCGGTGTCCTGGCACTACGTCGCGAAACTGTGGCGGGACAACAAGCTGCAGCCACACCGGCAGGGCACCTTCAAGCTGTCGAGAGATCCCCGCTTCGCCGAGAAGGTCGCCGACATCGTCGGGCTCTACCTCGACCCGCCCGGCGGCGCGGTCGTCCTGTCGATCGACGAAAAAACTCAAGTCCAAGCCCTGGACCGGACCCAGCCGTTACTGCCGCTGGACTTCGGGGTGACCGAGCAGCGCACCCACGACTACCGACGGCACGGCATCACCAACCTGTTCGCCGCCCTGGACGTCGCCACCGGGCAGGTCACCGCCGACTGCCAGCCCGTCCGCGACGGCGCCCGGTTCCTGGCCTTCCTGCGCAAGGCCGTGAAACCCCACACCGGCAAAGAGATCCACGTGGTGCTGGACAACCTGTCCACCCACGGCACCCCCGAGGTCCGCGCCTGGCTGGCCGCGAACCCGAACGTCACGTTCCACTACACCCCGACCGGCAGCAGCTGGTTGAACATGATCGAGATCTGGTTCGGGCTGATCACCCGCCAGTCCATCCGCCGCGGCACGTTCACCTCGGTCAACGCCCTCATCGTCCGCATCCGCGACTACGTCGCGCACTGGAACACCGAAGCCAAACCCTTCACCTGGACCGCCACCGCCGACGAGATCCTCGCCAAGGTCCGCGGGATCCAGACCAACATCAAGCAACTCGTCGACAACAACGCGAAGTAGCAACACCAGAATCACGCGACGCTAGGCGGACCGTGCCGCGTCGAGCCGATTGCCCAAATCTTGGAGAAGAGCGTCGTACCGATCGGGTGTCAGCCACGTGCCTCCATCTCGCAGGGCCGATCCGAGGAGCACATACCTTACGCGTTGGATCGGGGTTCGGACTCGAGTTCCGTCTGTGAGCTCGATCCAGAGCCTCCCTGGGACGAGGATGTCCGGCGCGGTGTAGAACCGCAGCACCCAGTCCCAGGTGAAGGTACGTGTCCGATGCACCCATCGAATACGTACTCCTGCATCGGACACGACCAGGCCGGTTCGCGCCAACCGCCACGCGATCGTGAGCCATGTGCCTAGGAACGGCGGAACGATCAATACCCCAGCGACGGTTGCGCCTCGCCAGTGCGTTGCCATCATGAACGTGACGACCGCGGTGAAGGCCGTACCGAAGAGCGCCAGGCCGTACACAAATGGTCGCCAAGGGTCGATATACGGCGTCGTCCAGTTCGCCACATGACCATCATGTCAGTGATCGTCCACGCAGGACATCCGTCGGTCCCTGCCCGCTGCGGTCTCCAGCGCCCGTACGTATGCGGCTTCCTCGTTTGCGGCGTATGCACCCTTCGCCGCCAGCCGGGCTGCAACTCGGCGGGCCATCGGCAAAGTTGACACGGCGCCGCGCTTGGCGTAGCTCAGGTGAAAATATCCGCATTCAGGCAGCGTCCGAAGGTGTTGTTACTTCGCGTTGTTGTCGCCCGTTGTCCGTGTACCGCTGCACCCAACGGTCCACAGTGGGCAGTGACACCCCGGCCAACCCGGCAACGTCCTTACGGCGGCGGCCCTCCGCCATCCACAACACGATCCGCGCCCGGGTCGCCACCACCGCCGGGACATCCCGACTGTTGATCACCGCCCGCAACTCCGCGGCCTGGGCCTCCGTCAGCATCACACCAGCATCAACGACCCACCCGACATAACGCAACCAGGATCACGTGACACTAGACGTATCCCGCCGGTGCCCTTCAGGCAATATCCACGCAGGGCCGGACGAACAAGCATGGCGTCGTCCGGCACAGCAACGCGAGGATGATGGCGCCGCGAAATGAGCGCGCCGGTGTTCGCCGATGACACGGCTACACGTCGATGCTCGTCTCGATGCGGCGGAGTTGGTGGCGGGCCATGACGAGGTTCGCGCGTGCCCGTCGCACCCGCTGTGCGACGCGTCGCAGACCTCCGTCGGGACGATCAAGGCAGCGAGCACCAATGTGTTGACTTTTTCAAGTGCGCAACTGATCAGGGGCATCGGACACGCCCGGCCAGTGGGCGTCAGGGTCGTCGCGCATGACGCCGATGAAGTTGCCCTCGGTGTCGGCGAGGCAGACCAGCCAACCCGCGCCGATCAGCGGCATGGGCGGCACCAGGATCTCGCCCCCGGCGGCGACGGCGGCCTGTGTCACCGCGTCGAGGTCGTCCACGTGGACGGCGGGGAAGGTGATCCCCTCGTCCGCGGCGGCACGCACTCGCGGGTCATGACTCGGGGTGATGACCCAGCAGCTTCGGCCATCACCGGTGGCCAGCGACCACCCGAAGACCTTGGTGTAGAACGCAGCCGCACGCTGCGGGTCTGTCGCGTAGATGCGCAGAAACACCTGCTGGCCCACGCCAACCTCCTGCGCGCTTCCCCGCGACCGCACCGCGGGCCCTGCCACACGAATGATTTATCAGTTGATAATGTCTGCAACTCCTGAGGTGTGCAATCGTACGCCCGGAGGGACACCCGGGGTGCCATTCGTGGGCGACGGCCCCGCTGGACTTGCATCCGGTACCCAGGTACAGGCTTACCGTCATGGTGACGGCGCCGGTGCGGCGCTGCGATTCCTGTTCAAGGAGCCTGTGATGTCGTTCGTGGTTCCCGACGCGTGCACCCTGCCCACGGTCGAACGCCCGCTGCGGCTGGCCGAGTTCGACGACCTGTTCGCCACGGCGGTACGCCAGGTCGACCCGGTCACCCCGACGCACGCGCGGATGCGGTTGACCGGCGGGGCCGGGCTGGAGGCGACGGTTCGTGACCTGACGGCCCGGGAGACCGCGTGCTGCTCGTTCTTCGCCTTCACGGTCACCCGCGAACCGGCGCAGGACGGTGAGGCGTTGACGCTCGACGTCGAGGTGCCGCCCCAGTACGCCGACGTGCTTGCCTCGCTCGCCGAGCGGGCCGGCGCCGTGTCGTCAGGACGGGCGTCGTGACCGCGCCGGAGCTGCTGGAGCTGCCCGAGTTTGCGGTCCGCTCCGGTGTGCCGGCCGACCGGCTGCGGCACTACGCCGAGGCGGGGCTGCTGCCACCGGCCGGCCGTGACGGCGACCGGTTCGGCTATCCGGCCGGTGAGGTCGAGTTCGTGCGGCTGCTGACCGACGTGGAGCAGCTCGGCGTCACCGCCGAGGACCTCGCGCAGATCGCGGCCGCCTGGCGCGCGGGAGCGTGCGCCGGAGCGCAGCAGCAGCTGATCGCCGCCCTCACCGCCCGCCTGGACACCGTGCAGGCCGACCTCGCCGCGTCCGCGCAACGGGCCGCCGGCCTCGGACCCGGCACGGCACGATGGGCGGACACCACCAAGGCCAGCGTCATCGGTTACGAACACGCCGCCCGCCTCCAGGCAGTCATCACCGCACTGGCGGGGACCCCGCACCTCGGGCCGTGCGGTGACGGCTGCGGGTGCCGGACGGCACTGGCCGCGCCCGGCATCGCCTACCAGTTCCCGGTCGTCGACAACGGGCAGGCCCTCGCGTGTGATCTCGCCGCCGACGGCGGGGACGTGCACAACCGGATCGGCGTCTGGCAGCAGGTCCTCGCCCGCGTGCAACGCCGTGATCCGGTGCCCGACGCCGGCGCGGCGGTGGCGCTGCGGTTCCCGCTCGACGCCGACCTCGCCGCGACCATCGCCCGGCTCGTCGCCGCCGAGTACCGCTGCTGCGCCTTCGGCAGCTACACCGTCGTCGTCGACCACACCGGGCTCCGCCTGGAAGTCCGCATGCCCACCGAAGCCGCCGGCCAGCTCGCCGCCGTGTTCGGCCTGCCCGACCCACCGGAACACGCCGTGCAGTCCGAGGGCGCCCGAGCGATCCCGAGAGCCGCGCGATGACCTCGCCGGACGGGGCCGGGTTGCGCACCGGCGAGGTCGCCGAACGGGCCGGCGTGAACATCCAGACGCTGCGGTACTACGAGCGCCGCGGCCTGCTCACCGAGCCGGCACGTTCCATCGGCGGACACCGGCTGTACCCGCCGGACACGGTCGCCCTGCTCACCGTCATCAAGGCGGCACAGCGGCTCGGCTTCACCCTCGACGAGGTCGCCGAGCTCCTCGACACCGGCCGGCGCCGCCATCCGACAGCCGGCCTGCGCCAGCGCGCCATCGACAAGATCACCGAGATCGACGCGAAGATCGCCGACCTCACCGCCATCCGCACCACCCTGACCGAGGTCGTCGACGCCCGCTGCGACAGCCTCACCAACTGCACCTGCGCCGACTGCCCGATCCCGTTCCTCACCATCGGCACCGCCACCCACCCGGACGGAGCACCTGCATGAGCCACCCTCTCCAGACGCCCACCCACAGGCACACCACCACCCCGCCGGTGGACACCATGCCGCCGACGCGGAGCAAGGTCACCGGAGGGCTGGCCGCGCTCGCCTGCGCCGCATGCTGCGCGATCCCGCTGCTCATCGCCGCCGGGGTGCTCACCGGCGCCGGCGCGGCGATCCTGGAGAAGACGCTGCTGGCGGTGTCCGCCGAGCTCGCCGTGCTCGCGCTGGGCATGTGGTGGCTGCACCGGCGACGCAACGCCCAGCGCGCCGCCACCGCCGGCTGCGGATGCGGTGGCGGGGGTTGCGGCTGCTGAAACACCGGCCCGTGGTGCGGCACCCCGCCGGGACCGCACCACGCCGGTGTGCTGCCATACGCCCATGACGATCATCCGATCCATCCTGCTGTTCGTGCTCGCGGCGATCGCCGAGATCGGCGGCGCCTGGCTGATCTGGCAGGGCGTCCGCGAACACAAGGGCCTGCTGTGGATCGGCGCCGGCATCGCCGCCCTCGGCGCCTACGGCTTCGTCGCCACACTCCAACCAGACGCTAATTTCGGCCGCATCCTCGCCGCGTACGGCGGGGTCTTCGTCGCCGGATCCCTCGCATGGGCGATGGCGTTCGACAGGTTCCGGCCCGACCGCTACGACCTCATCGGCGCCGGCATCTGCCTGCTGGGGGTCGCCGTCATCATGTACGCGCCACGCGCTTGAGGTGCTGACCGGGCTACGACCAGGTGCCGCCGGACCAGCCGGCGCTGGACCCGAGATGCAACCTCCGGCGCTCAGCGCGCGGCGGCCGGGTCCAGGAGGGGTTCGAGCAGCCGGAGGAGCTGGACGCGTTGCTCGGGTCGCAGCCGGCTCAGCTCAGGAGCGAGCGCGTCCCGGACCTCGACGTACAGCCGTTGCGTGAGGTCGCGGCCGGCCGGGGTCAGGAACACGTCGACGGCCCGGCCGTCGTGCGGGTTCCTGTCGCGCGCCAGCAGTCCCCGGCGTTCGGCGCGGTCGATCAGGCCGGACATCGTCGACTTGTCCAGACCCAGGTACGCGGCCAGTTCGGTGACGCGGGGACGCCGGTCGCGCAGGATGCCGAACACCCGCAGCTGCGTGAGGGACAGGTCGTTCTCGGCGCCGATGCGGGTGAGCACGCCGGTCACCTGGAACGTGCTGCGGACGAGGGCGTCGACCAGCGCGTCCAGGGTGTCCTCGGAGGTCATGCCGCAATGCTAGTTGACATAGTTGGTATTACCAACCATGCTGGAGATTGTTGGTAATACAAACTATCTACGGAGGCCCTCATGCACGCCGCAGTCCTGACCGCGTTCGACGCCCCGCCGATCTACCGCGACCACCCGGAGCCCGTCGCGACCGACGACAACGACATGGTCGTGGAGGTGCTTGCGGCAGGCCTGCACCACCTGACCCGGGCAAAGGCCAACGGCTCGCACTACAGCAGCACCGGCGCGCTGCCCCTGGTGCCCGGCGCCGACGGCGTCGTGCGCGATCAGTCCGGGCAGCTGCGCTACGCCGCCCTCGACGACACGAACCTCGGGACGTTCGCCGACCGCACCGTGATCGACGTCCGCCGCAGTGTGGTGCTGCCGGAAGGCGCCGACCCGGTCCGGATCGCCGCCGCGATGAACCCCGGGATGTCCTCCTGGGTCGCGCTGCGGCGCCGCGTCCAGTTCACCCCCGGCCAGCGCGTCCTGGTCATCGGCGCCACCGGCAACGCCGGCCGGATGGCGGTACAGGTGGCGAAGCTGTTCGGCGCCGCGCATGTGATCGCCGCCGGGCGTGACGCGGCACGCCTGGCCGCGCTGCCCGCCCTGGGCGCGGACGAGACGTGCACGTTCGATCGGATCGACCGTGCCGCGGACGTCGACATCGTCCTGGACTACGTCTGGGGCGAGCCCTCCGCCAACGCCATGATCCCGATGCTCACCGCCCGCGCCGACCGCACCGCACCGCTGACCTGGATCCAGATCGGGTCGATGGGCGGCCGGACCGCACCGGTCCCGTCGGTCGCGCTGCGCTCGGCCCGGCTGCAGATCGTCGGCAGCGGCATCGGCTCCGTCCCGGCCCAGGACTTCATCAAGGAACTGCCGGGCCTCGCCGCCGCGGTGGCGCAGGGCGCGATCGACGTGCGGGCCCGCGCGGTGCCGCTCGCCGAGGTCGCCCAGGCCTGGACCGCCGACACGGACGACCGCATCGTCCTCGTGCCGTAGCGCAGGCTCAGGCGCAACGGCGAAGTCGCCGACCTGGCCGACCTCCATGATTGCCGGCGTCGTGGAGCCGGCCGGCGCGCGGGTGCGTTCCTCGCCGTCGACGCAGCCGGCTTCCTGGTGCCGGCCGCTCTCATCGCGGGTCTCCGGCGGCGGCTGTGCCGCCCGCCGTCGACGGCGGGCTCAGTCCCGCCGGGGCGCCAGGCCGAGCGTCCGCGTCGCCTCGTCGGCGCAGCCCGTGACGGCGGCGATCGCGTCCCGGACGACCTGCGGCTTGGCCTTGAAGCCGAAGACGGTGAGCGCCAGGACCGGACCTCCGGCGCTGTCGAAGACGGGTGCGGAGATCACGCGGGCCTGGGCCAGCACATCGTCGGAGAGCTCCGCGGGTTCGTAGTCCAGGGAGGCCACCAGGGCGTCGAGTTCCTCGTTGGGCACCGTGCCGGGTTCGGCGGCGAGTCGCTCGAGGGCCGCGGCGAAGCGCCGATGGCCCTCGCTGCCGAGGCCGATGGAGAACCCGCGCTGCCGGATGCGGGCCAGCGCCCGGATCTCGGCCTCCTGTGAGTCCGGCGCGAATCGGGCCACCCACGCTTCCTGCTCCGTGTCGGGCGCCCACGCCTCGAAGATCGAGGGGCCGTGCGGCCGGAAGGGCAGGCGCTGCCCGACCAGCGTGGTGGGCTGCGCCGCGGCCGCCGCCGAGGGCGGGTCGAGCTGCCCGATCACGACGACGCTGTCGTTGACCGGTGCGGTCACCAGGCAGCGCAGTCCGCGGTCGGGCAGCTCCTGCGCGATCGAGCGGATGAGTTCGAAGTGGCGCAGCGGGCGGGTGAGGCGCATCTCCGGGTCATAGGCGGTCAGGGTCAGCGGCGAGAAGCTGCCGTAGCCACTGCGGAAGAACAGCAGGGGCAGTTCGGTGCTGGCGGTGTCGAGGTGCTGCACCTGGGCGAGCGCGATCTTGTGGTCTCCGGCGTCGTGCACGGCGACCGGGACGCAGTCGATCCAGGCCACCGCGCCCTCGATGATCGGGGCGCCGGATGGTGCCGGCCGCCAGGCGATGCCCTCGAACCGCTGCCGCAGCGGTGCCGTCGCAATGCGGCGGCACACGTCGGACTGGTGGGCGGCGAGGATGTTGACGCACCAGTTCCCTGCCCGCTGCAGATGCGGCCAGGTCTCGGAGGTGACGCTCGGGTAGAACCCGACCAGCGGAGGGTGCATCGACACCGACGAGAAGGAGCCGACGACCATGCCGATCGGCGGGCCGTCCTCCGGCTGGGCGGTGATCACGCAGACGCCGGTGGGGTACTGCCCGAGCACGTAGCGGAACCAGGCGGGGTCGTCGGCCGATCCGGCCGGCCGGTGGGCCGTGGGCTGCAGCGACATCTTCGTCCTTTCCATCGGGCCGGGGCGGGGGCGACGAGAGCTCACCCGTCTGCGGGCCGCACTTCGCGGTCCTCGCGCAGCCCGATCGCGTCCGCCCACAGCATCGTCAGGTGGTCGATCACGCCCTCCGGGTCCAGGGGCGGGTCGGGCGGGTCGGCGATGAAGGCGTCGTAGCAGTACGCGCTCACCATCAGGCTCATGGCCCGCGCCGTCTCCTCAGGGTCGAGGCCCGGCCGGATGTGTCCGCTCTTCATGCCGCGGGCCAGGGACCGCGCGAAGGAATGGCGGAAGTTGCCGACCCATTCGCGGCGCAACTCGGCCAGCCGCGCATCGCTGTGGCTGGCGGTCTCCCAGAGGCCGAAGAACTCGCGGTTCTCCCACTGCGTCGTCACGATCGCGCTCACCGCACGGCGCAAGCCGAGGCGGCCGGTCGCGGCGTCCCAGTAGTCGGCGCCGAGGTTCAGCATGCGCAGGGCGCTCTCGCCGGCGAGCGTCGCCACGATGTCGTCGCGGTCGGCGAAGTACTGGTAGACGGTCCCCAGGCTCACGCCGGACTGCTGGGCGATGTCGCCGAGGGACACGTTGGCGTAGCCGTCGCGGGCGAAGAGCTGCTCGGCGACCTCGAGCAGCTTCTTGCGGGTCCGCATGGCGCGGGGGCCGACCGGCGTCTCCCGCCCGTCCTGCCGCCGCACCGCTCCACGCAGGTCGGCGGCGACCCGCTCCAGGCGCCTGCGGCGCGCCGCATCCGGCTCGTCAGGCAGATCCTGCATGCCGCCACCCTCCGTCGCCCGGCTTCTCACTGAATGCCGGTGAACCATAACGCCATCGTGTGCGGAACGCCACACTGAATCTGAATAGATTCAGGTAGTTCTCGGAGCCCGCCGCCCCCGCCCAGTGCATCGAGTTCCGTGCCAAACCACGCAACCGCACGCAACCGGACAGACGTGCACCGGTTTTCGTCAGACCCTTGCGCTCCCCGACTTTCTGAGTAGATTCAGCATTCACTTGCTTGAGACCGGCGTCACAGGCGCCATCCGCCGCTCTTCACTCGCGATCGACACCCGCTCATTGGGGGATCTCCATGGCTCGTCCGACGCCCATGACTTTCGGGGTGTTCATCGCCCCATTCCATGCCAACGACGACAGCCCGACGCTCACCCTGCGCCACGACCTGGCGCTCATCGAACTCGCTGACCGTCTCGGATTCGACGAGGCATGGGTCGGCGAGCACCACTCGACCGGCGTCGAGCGGATCTCCGACCCGTTCATGGCCCTGTCCGCGGCGGCCGTGCGCACCTCACGGATCCGGCTCGGGACGGGCGTCACCAGCCTGCCGTACCACCACCCGCTGATGGTCGCCGACCGCGTCGTGCTGCTGGACCACCTGAGCTTCGGCCGCGCGATGCTCGGTGTCGGGCCGGGTGCGCTCATCTCCGACGCCGACATGATGGGCATCGCGCCGGTGACCCAGCGGTCCCGGATGAACGAGGCGCTGGACGTGATCATCCGTCTCCTCGACGGCGAGACCGTCTCCGCCTCCACCGACTGGTTCGAGCTTCGCGAGGCCCAGCTGGCCTTCCTCCCCCTCAGCCCGAAGGGGGTCCCGATCGCCGTGGCCAGCACGACCTCACCGTCGGGTGTGACCACGGCAGGCCGGCACGGCGTCGGCGTCCTGTCGCTCAGCGCCGGGTTCATCGGCGGGAAGAAGGACATGCGGGCCCAGTGGGAGATCGCCGAGCAGGCCGCCAAGGAGGCCGGCACGACCATCAGCCGCGACGAGTGGCGGATGGTCG
This sequence comes from Dactylosporangium sp. NBC_01737, assembly GCF_035963215.1. Taxonomy (NCBI): domain Bacteria; kingdom Bacillati; phylum Actinomycetota; class Actinomycetes; order Micromonosporales; family Micromonosporaceae; genus Dactylosporangium; species Dactylosporangium sp. NBC_01737. The sequence goes on along the minus strand of NZ_CP109153.1, from coordinate 7,881,776 downwards.
TGCGCGTCCATCTCGCCGAGGACCGTGAGCAGGCGGTCCGCGATGTCGAGCTGGGGCGGCAGGCGGAGCGGGAGAACTACTTCAAACCGGTGCTGGGCCTGGAGAACGACTACACCCTCGCCGACGAGATCGCCGACGACAGCTCCATCATCGGCACGCCCGCGGACGCCATCGCGGCGATCGAGCGGATGCTCGAGCAGACCGGCGGCTTCGGCGGTTTCATGATCATGACCCACGACTGGGCCAGCCGGGAGAAGGCGCTGACCAGCCTGGAACTCTTCGCCCGCTACGTCATGCCGCACTTCCAGGGCACGCTCGCCGCCGCGCAGCGCTCCGCCCGTGTCGTCACGCAGAAGCGGCCGTCCTACAAGCCGTTGGCCCAGGCCGCGATCAGCAAGGCGTACTCCGACTCCGGCCGGGAGCTGCCCGCCGGCGCGGACATCCAAAGCCTGCGCTGACAGATCCGTGCTGGACACCCCCTCTCCGCGACCGCATCGAGCGGTCGCGGAGACAGCTCGGCATACCCGAAAGGACCGACATGCCCATCCGTTCACTCCGCCATGTCTTCGTCCCCTTAGCCGTGGTCGCGCTCGCGGCCGGCCTCACCGCCTGCCGCGGTGAGGACAAGGCACCCGCCGCCACCGACAGCGGCCCGATCAAGATCATGCAGATCGGGACCTTCGAGAGCCCGAACCTGTCATTGACCGACGCCAAGGCGGGTCTCGACGCGCACGTGCAGTCCATCAACGCCGCCGGTGGCATCAACGGCCGCAAGATCGAGGTGCAGTTCTGCAACGACGCCTTCAACGCCAACACCGGTGCCGCCTGCGCCCGCACCGCCGTGAGTGACGGCGTCGTCGCCGTGGTCGGCGCGGCCAGTTCGCAGGCACCCGCGGCGCTGCCGGTGCTCGAGGCCGCGGGTATCCCGTGGCTGGCCGGAGCCGGATCCGGCGGCCCGATCGAGGGCACCAGCTCGGTGTCCTACCCGATCACCGGCGGCACCCAGTCGATGCAGGTCGGCATGGGCCGGCTGCTGGCCAACAAGGGCGGCAAGAACATCGCGGTCATCGTCGCCGACGCGGCCGCCGCCTACGCCGCCGCCGACGACATCGCCAACGGGGCGAAGGCGGGCGGCGCCCAGTCGTACCGCGTCCTGGCCCCCCTCGGCGCGCCCGACTTCAGCGCCGTCGCGTCCTCCGCCCTGGCCAAGACCCCCGACGCCATCGCCGTCGCCTCCACCGCGACCGACGCACCCCGGATCATCAAGGCGGTCCGCCAGGCCGGTTTCAAGGGCAACATCTCGACCCTGGCGAACATCTTCAAACCCGCCGACCAGAAGGCGCTCGGTGACCTCGCCGACAACGTGTTCGTCGCGTCGTCCGCGGTGCCCGTGTCCAACACCTCGGTCCCCCAGGTACAGCAGTTCCTGGCCGACATGGCCAAGTACCACCCGGAGGCCGTGACCGACAACGGTTCCCTCGGTACCTGGAACGCGGTCACGTTCTTCGTCGAGATCGTCAAGCGGCTGGACGGTCAGGTCTCCGCCGCCGCGATCACCGGCCTGTTGAGCAAGCTCGACAAGCCCATCGTGCTCGGCACCGTGCCCGACTACGCCGGCATCCCCAATCCGCCGGTCGTGAGCAACTACCCCCGGGTGCCCACCTTCAAGGTCTACGTGTCGCAGGCCACGGGCGGAACGCTGAAGCAGGACGGCGACCCGATCGAGCCTCTGGCCACCAAGTAACCGACACCGGACGATGCGGGAGGCAGACGGATGAGCACGGCGGCGGTGGTTGCCGAGGACGCACCGGTCCTCGAGCTGCGCGGACTGAGTGCGGGATACGACGATCTGGCCGTGGTGCGCGACATCGACCTGAAGGTGATGCGCGGCGAGATCGTCGCCCTCCTCGGGGCGAACGGGACGGGCAAGTCGACGACGATCCTGACCGCCGCCGGCGAGCTGCCCCCGATCGGGGGTGAGGTGCGGTGGCGCGGGACGGCCACGACGGCACCGCTGCACGTGCGCGCCCGCATGGGCATGGCCTTCGTCCCCGAGGAGCGGTCGGTGCTGATGGGGATGTCGGTGCGCGACAACCTGCTCCTCGGGGCGGGACGGATCGAACGGGCCGTGGAGCTCTTCCCCGAGCTCGACCCGCTGCTCGCGACCCGGGCCGGTCTGCTGTCCGGCGGTGAGCAGCAGATGTTGTCGCTGGCGCGGGCACTCGCCGCAAACCCCGTCGCGCTGCTGCTGGACGAACTGTCCCTCGGCCTCGCACCGCTCGTGGTCGACCGCCTGTTCGCCGCGCTGCGGCGGGCGGCCGACCACGACGGGGTGGCCGTGCTCCTGGTCGAACAGCAGGCCCGCCGCGCCATGGCCGTCGCCGACCGCTGGTATCTCCTGCGGCGCGGCGCCGTCGCGGCGGCCGGGAACGCGGCCGACGGCATCGCGGCCGTGGAGTCCCTCTACCTCGGTGACGGCACCGCAACAGGAGTGCAGTGATCATGGAAGTTGTTCAGTTCCTCCTGCTCGGATTGGGCATCGGCGCGATCTACAGCCTCCTCGGGCAGGGGCTGGTGCTGATCTACCGGGGCTCCGGCATCGTGAACTTCGCGCAGGGCTCGTTCGTGATGGTCGGCGGTTACGCGTACTACGAGTTCCGCGTCTCGGCCGCGTGGCCCGCGATCCCCTCCGTCGTCGCCGCGACCGCGGTCGGTGCCCTGCTCGGTGTCGCCGTGCAGTTCCTGATCCTGCGGCCGATGCGCACCTCGTCGCCGATCGAACGGGTCATCGCGACCCTCGGTGTGCTGCTCACCCTCCAGGCCGCCGCCGTGCTGCGGTACGGGGTGAGCGCCATCAGCGTGCCCTCCTTCCTGCCGACCGACGCCGTGGAGCCGCTGCCCGGCGCGGTCCTCGGTGTCGACCGGCTGATCATCCTGCTGATCGGGGCCGTCCTGACGGCCGCGCTCTACGCCGTCTTCCGCTGGACGTCGTTCGGGCGGGTGGCCAGCGCCATGTCGGAGAACCAGCGGGCGGCCGCGAGCCTGGGACATTCCCCGGACCGCATCGCGACCGCCAACTGGGCCCTCGCGACCGGCATCGCGGCCCTGGCCGGCGCGCTCCTCGGCCCGATCACCTTCCTGCAGCCCACACAGCTCACGCTGCTGGTCGTGCCGGCCCTCGCGGCCGCCCTGCTCGCGCGCTTCGTCTCGTTCCCGATCGCCTTCGCCGGCGCGCTGGGCATCGGCGTCGTGCAGTCGCTGACGACCCGCTACGTCACGGTCACGGGCTGGGGCGACAGTGTGCCCTTCATCGTCATCGTGGCGTATCTGATCCTGCGGGGAAGCTCGCTGCCCCTGCGCAGTCACGTGCTGGAACGCCTGCCCAGCGTCGGTGACGGCCGCATCCGGGTCGTGCCCGCGGTCCTGGTCGTCGGCGTGTTCGCCTTCCTGATCGCCTTCGTCGTGTCACCCGTGTGGGCGCAGGCGCTGACGGTCACGATGGCGTTCGCGATCCTCACCCTGTCCGTCACCGTGGTCACCGGCTACGCCGGGCAGCTGTCGCTGGCCCAGTACGTGCTGGCCGGGTCCGGGGCCTTCGCCGCGGCGACCTTCGTCGCCCGCGCCTCCTGGAGCTTCCTGCCGTCGCTGCTCGGCGCGATGGCCGCCGCGGCGCTCGTCGGCGTGCTGGTCGCGCTGCCCGCGCTGCGGACCCGGGGCATCAACCTGGCCATCGCGACGCTCGGCATGGGCATCGTGCTGTTCAGCCTGGTGCTGAGCGACTTCCAGTTCGCCGGGGGCGACACCGGCATCAGGGTCGGCAGCCCGTCGATCCTCGGCTGGGACTTCGGCGCGATCGTGCACCCCTACCGGTACGGGCTCGTCGCGCTCGCCGCGTTGACCCTGAGTGCCGTGGCCGTGGCGAACCTGCGCCGCGGCCGAGCCGGACGGCGCCTGCTCGCGGTCCGGTCCAACGAACGCGCGGCGGCGGCCCTCGGCGTCAACGTGTTCGCCGGGAAGCTCTACGCCTTCGCCCTCGCCTCGGCGCTCGCGGCGCTCGCCGGCGTCCTGCTGGCCTTCCAGGGCGCCACCGTGCTCCCGGCCCAGTTCGACGTGCTCACCTCGATCACCGTCATCGGGGTCTCGGTCGTCGGCGGCATCGGCAGCATCGGCGGTGCGCTGCTCGCGGCGACGCTGCTGCCCGGCGGCGTCGGCACCCAGCTCCTGCACGGCGTCGACAACCTCGAGCGGTACCTGCCGCTGGCCAGCGGGCTGTTCCTGCTCTACGTCCTGCGCAGTGGCCGCAACGGGCTGTACGAGATGAACGCCCACCTCGTGCGCAGCATCGGCCGGCTCGTGCGATGGCCTTCCCGCCCGACGGCAACGACGTCCGCCCGTCGCGACGAGCGGGGTGCGCTCGACATGCCGGCCCACGTCCAGCGTCCACGGCGGTCCCTGCACGTATCCGGGCTGCGGGTGCAGTTCGGCGGCGTCGTCGCCGTCGACGACGTGTCGCTGGACCTCGTCCCCGGCGAGGTGCACGGACTGATCGGCCCGAACGGTGCCGGCAAGACGACGGTCATCGACGCGCTGACCGGGTTCGTGCGGCCCAGCCGCGGCACGATCAGGCTCGACGACGTATCGGTCGCGGCGTGGAGCGCGCGGCGCCGGGCCCGGGCGGGGATGGCCCGCTCCTTCCAGTCCCTGGAGCTCTTCGCCGACCTGTCCGTGCGCGAGAACCTCGCGGTCGCGTGTGACAACGAGGGTGCCCTCCGCTACCTCAGCGACCTCGTCGCGCCGGGACGCATCCAGTTGACACCGCCCGCGATCGCGGCCATCCGGGAGTTCCAGCTCGAGGACGACCTCGACCGCAAGCCGGGCGAACTCGCGTTCGGCAGGCGGCGGCTGGTCGCGATCGCCCGTGCGGTGGCCGCCGACCCGCGCGTGCTGCTGCTGGACGAACCGGCGGCCGGGCTCAGCGACGAGGAGGCCCGTGAGCTCGGCACCCTCATCCGGACGCTGGCCAGCGACTGGGGCATGAGCATCCTGCTCGTCGAGCACAACGTCGACCTGGTGCTCAGCACCTGCGACCGGGTCACCGTGCTCGAAGCCGGGGCGGTGCTGGCCCGCGGGACGCCGCAGGACATCGCCCGGGACCCGCGGGTGGTGTCCGCCTACCTCGGTCGCGAGGCGGACGAGTCCGACGACGGCGCCCGCGTGTGAACAACCCCCGCACGACCAGCGAACCACAGCACAACCCGCAGGAGGAGCCGATGACCACGCCAACGACGCACGCATCCGTGGCGGCCGAAGCACACGCGTTCTTCGCGGCCCGGGCCCAGCGTCGCGAGCGGCGCGGCATGCTGCACGGCGTCGGGGACGACGACATCGTCGGCGTCGGGCTCACCCAGCCGGACGCCGAGGCGGCCGTGGTCGCCCGGGCCCAGCAGTGGCAGCGGGAGCTGTTCGACGCGGGGCTCGCCTGGCTCGACGGCCCCACCCGTCTCGGCGGGCGAGGGCTCGGCCACGACTACGTCGAGCTGGTCGCCGGCATCGCCGCGGAGTACGAGGTGCCCTCCACCTCGACCTACATGGTGAGCCACGGGATCGTGGCGCCGACCATCCTGGCCCACGGCACCGACGAGCAGCAGCACGCCTTCCTGCCGGGGATCTGGCGCGGCGACCTGATCTGCTGCCAGCTCTTCTCCGAGCCCGAGGCCGGCTCCGACCTGGCCAGCCTGCGCACCACCGCGGTCCGCGACGGCGACGACTGGATCGTCAGCGGCCAGAAGGTCTGGTCGTCCTTCGCGCACGTCGCGCAGCTCGGTGAGCTCCTCGTGCGCACCGGACCGCCGGACAGCAGGCACCGCGGACTGAGCGTGTTCCTCATCGACATGGACTCCCCCGGTATCGACGTGCGTCCACTGCGGCAGGTGACCGGTTCCGAGCACTTCAACGAGGTCTTCCTCGACGGTGTACGGGTACCGGACTCCCGGCGGCTCGGCCCGGTCGACGGCGGCTGGGGCATCGCGATGACCACGGTCGGCAGCGAGCGTTCCGTGCTCGGCCGGGCCCACAACGGCATCATGATCGAGCCGGTCATCCGGCTGTTCGCCCTGGCCCGCTCGACCGGCGCCATCGACGACCCGGCCATCCAGGACCTGCTGGCCGAGTGCTGGGCCCGCGAACAGGTGCTGCACGAGACCGCCACACGGCTGCGCGACGCCGGCGGGCCCGCCCCGGGATCCGTGGTCAAACTCATGACGACCTCCGACATGGAGTACTACTCCGACGTCGCCGCCCGCCTCCTGGGCTACCGGATGGTCGCCGACACCGGCGCCTGGGGCACGTACTCGTGGTCGCAGCTGCTGCTCAGCGCGCCGTCGCACCGCATCGCCGGAGGCAGCGACGAGATTCAACGCAACATCCTCGCCGAGCGTGTGCTCGGTCTTCCGCGCGAGGAACGCCCGGCCACCGAGAAGAGTGCTTGAGCATGGACGACATCGAACAGCTGCGGCAGGTGGTCCGCGCCCACCTCGAGCGGGACCCCGGAGCTGCCCTGCGCGGGGCGGCGCCCGGCCCGGGCGCGGCCCCGCGGCTCGACCGCGATCGCTGGCGGCGGCAGTCGAACGAGCTGGGGTTGCCCGGCGTCCGGATTCCCGAGGAGTTCGGCGGCGCCGGGATGGGACTGGCCGAGGAGGTCGCCGTGCACACCGAGCTGGGCCGGGCCCTCGACGACGGTCCCTTCCTGACCACCTCACTGGTGGCGGCGGCACTCGTGGCCCTCGCCGACGACGAGGAGAACCGGCGCCGGCTCGCCCGCATCGCCGCCGGCGACCTCGTCGCGGTGCCGGTGCTGCCCATCGAGGAGAAGTTCCCGCTCGAGTACCCGCACGCCAAGGCGGGCGCCGGCGGCGACTTCGAGATCCGCGGCGAACTTCCCTGTGTGGTCGACGCGACCGCGGCCGACGCCCTCCTCGTGCTCGCCGAGCACCACGGTCACCACGCGTTCTTCTGGGTCGAGGCCGACGACCCCGGGGTGGAGGTCGTCCCGCTGGCCGCGCTCGACCTGACCCGGCGCATGGGAGCGGTGCGGCTGACGGGCGCCCGCGCCGTGCTGCTCGCCGAGGACGACCGCGCCCGCGCCGGCGTGGCCGCCATCCGCCAGGGCGCGATCCTCGGCATGTCGGCCGAGTGCGTGGGCGCCGCCGAACGCGCGCTGGAGATGGCGGTCGACTACGTCAAGGTGCGCACCCAGTTCGGCCGGCCGATCGGCTCGTTCCAGGCGGTCAAGCACAAGTGCGCCGACCTGCTGGTCTCGCTGGAGCGGGCACGCTCCGCGCTGTCCGTCGCCGTGCGCTCGGTGCAGCACAACGACGCGATCGGGCGGCGGCCGGAATCGCTGGCCGGGCTGGCCGTGGCGCGGATGTACTGCGGGCGGATCGGCGCCGAGATCACCCGCGAGGTGATCCACCTGCACGGCGGCATCGGGTTCACGTGGGAGCACCCGGCCCATCTGTACTACCGGCGGGCCGTGTCGAACCGCCAGCTGCTCGACTCCACGGGGCAGCAACCCAGGCTGCTGACCGCGTCCGTGCTCGCCGCGCACGGCGAGGACACCCAGCTTGCCTCGTTCTACTCCGGAAGCTCCGTACCCGTGCCCGGGCGGGCCGGACAATGATCCTGCTGGTCCGGGAAGGCGGCGTCACGCTGGTGGACCTCGACGACCTGCGGTCGCTGTCCGCGCAGATCGCCGGTGACGCGGCGATCGGCACCTGGGGACGCCGGCAGGACGGTCACGTCTTCGTGACCACCGAGACGTTGCTGCGGCTGGCCGGCGAGCGGGCGAGCGATCGCCGGTGGCGTGGCGAGTTCGACGGCATGGTGGATTTCGCCCGGCGGCACGGATGGATGCACGGCGACGAGGTGCGGATGCACGTCGTCGCCGAGCCGGACGGCCGTCGATGAATGGAGGCACCCCCGTGCAGCTTTCCGGCCTGGCCCCAGGCGACTGGGTCACCGTGCAGGCACGCTTCACACCGAAGGCGGACTTCCTGGTCGCCGCGGACGGGCGGACCCGCACGTATGCCGATGGCGAGGAGCGCATCACCCGGCTCGCCCGTGCACTGCGGCAGATCGGGATCGGGCGCGGCGACCGGGTCGCGCTGCTCGCCGTGGACTCCCTCGAGTACGTCGAGGTGCTGCTGGCCTGCATGAAGCTGGGCGCGACCTACGTGGCGCTCAACTTCCGGCTCGCTCCGGCAGAGATCCGCACGGTGCTGGCCGCCAGTGGCGCCCAGGTGATCTTCCACAGCGCCCGCTACCAGGAGATCGTCGACGACTGCATGACCGAGCTCGCCGGCCGGCTCCGCGCCGCCGTCCGGTTCGAGGGCGCGGCCACCGGGGCCGCGGGCTACGAGGAGTTCCTCGCCGGCGGACCGGACGGCGGCGAACTCCAGGCCGTCACCGGTGACGACGACATCTTGAGCATCTCCTTCACCAGCGGGACGACCGGCACGCCGAAAGGCGTGCTGCAGTCGCAGCGGATGATCAAGGCGATCACGCAGTCCGGGGTCCTGGAGCTCGGCCTGCGGCCCGGCGACCTGATCTACTCCGGAGCCCCGCTCTTCCACGCCGGCGGGTTCGGGCATCTGCTCTACGGCGTTGCGCGCGGCGGGGCATCGGTGGTCATGCCGCAGTGGGACGCCGACCTGGCATTGTCGTGGCTCGGGTCGGGACGTGTCCGGCACGCGATGCTCGTCCCGAGCATGATCATCCAGCTGCTGGAACATCCGCGGCTCGCCGAGGCGGACTTCTCCGGGCTGCGCTCCATCATGTACGGCGGCGCGCCCATGCCGACCGCTGTCGTCCGGCGCATGGCCGAGGTCTTCGGCTGCGACCTGCACAACGGGTTCGGCGCCGGCACCGAGGCCGGCGGCCAGCTGGTGCTGCGGCCCGAGGACCACCGGCGCGCCCTCGGCGGCGAGGAGTGGCTGCTCGGCACGATCGGCCGGCCCGCCTTCGGCTGCGACGTGCGGCTCCTGGACCCCGACGGGGCCGAGGTGCCGGACGGGGAGATCGGTGTGATCGCCAGCCGGGGTGACACGGTGATGAGCGGCTACCTCGACCGGCCCGACCTCACCGCCCGCGCCGTCCGCGACGGTTGGTTCTGCGCCGGCGACCTCGCGTGGAAGGACCCGGAGGGCTTCCTGCACCTGGCCGGCCGCGCCGACGAAATGATCATCAGGGGCGGCGAGAACGTCTACCCCGTCGAGATCGAGGACGTCGTCGGCGGGCACGCTGCCGTGGCCGAGATCGCGGTCGTGGGCGAGCCGGACCCGCACTGGGGCCAGGTGGTGACCGCGGTCGTGGCGTTGCGCGACGGCCACGACGCACCGTCGGCGGCCGAGGTGAAGGAACACTGCCGCGGCCGGCTGGCCAGCTACAAGGTGCCGCAGCGCGTCGTGGTCGTCGAGTCCTTCCCACGCAACCCCGCCGGCAAGATCGACAAGGTCCGGCTGCGTGAACTCCTCGCGGAGGGCCAGATCTCATGAACCCGTCAGTCCCCTGTGTTGAGGAGCCGTCCTGATGCTCACCGGAGACCAGTACCTGGAATCCCTCCGCGACGGCCGCCGCATCTTCGTCAACGGCCACTCGGTGCCCGACGTCACCGCCGAGCCGCTCCTGCGCGGGCCCGCCCTCGCCGCGGCGGCCGGCTACGACCGCCACTACCGGCCCGGCGACGACGTCCACGGCCCGTACTTCTTCATCCCCACCTCCGTGGAAGAGCTGCGCGAAGCCCAGCAGCGGCAGCTGCACTGGGACTTCCCGACCATCTCCACGTCCGCCAGCCTGCTCATGGTGCTCACCGCCGCGAGCCGGATGCGGGCACAGCACCCGGTCTACGCCGAGCGGGCCCTGGCCTACTTCGACGACAGCAAGCGCCGCGACATCCGCATCGTGCAGGGGATCACCGACGCCAAGGGCAACCGCGCGCTGCCCCCCGGCAAACAGGACGACCCCGACCTGTACGTGCGCATCGTCGACCGCGGACCCGACGGGGTCGTCATCCGTGGCGCGAAGATGCACATCTCCTCGGCGGCGGTCTCGCACGACGTCATGGTCATGCCCACCAAGCGGATGAAGCCGGGCGAGGAGGACTGGAGCGTGGCCGCCGCGGTGCCGGTCAACACCCCCGGGGTCAGGGTCATCAACGCCTCGTTCGCGCCCAGGCCCGACCTGGACCCGGACTTCTACCCGTACAGCTCCCGGAACGTGATGACCGAAGGCCTCATCGTCTTCGACGACGTCTTCGTCCCCCACGAGCGCGTCTTCCTGGCGGGCGAGCTGGAGCACTCGGCGACCTTCGTGCACTCCCTCGGCTTGTGGGAGCGCCTCGGGAGCGTCGGCAGCTACGTGCGCCTCGCGGACACCCTTGTCGGTCTCGCGCAGCTGATCGCCGAGGCCAACGGCCTGCAGCGGGTCGCGCACATCAAGGACAAGATCGCCGAGATGATCACGTACGCGACGCTGATCCGCGCCGCGTTCGAGGCAGCGATGACCCACTCCACGTTCACTCCCGAGGGATGGGCCTCACCGGACGAGCTGTTCACCAACGCCGCGAAGTACCACGCGGCCGCACAGTTCAGCACGATGGTGCGCAACCTGCACGACATCGCGGGCGGTTCGGTGCTGACCGCGCCGTCCCTGCGCGACCTGCACAACCCGGAGACCGAGGCCGACCTGCGCAAGTACATGCGCACCATGGACGGTGTCGACGCCGACTACCGGATGCGGCTGTTCCACACGATCCGCGACTTCACCGCCGACGCCTACGGCGGCTGGAAACACGTGACCGTCATCCAGGCCGGCGGCGGGCTCTACGCCCAGAAGGTCGTCGTCACCAACCACTTCGACATGGAGACGGCCAAGGCCCTGGCCCGCAAGACCGCCGGGATCACCGAATCCGGCGAGGTGCTCGGCGACCTGCACCGCTTCGGCCCGCACGGATTCGCCGCCTGATGCGGTACGAGGAGCACACCTTCGCCTGGGCCGACACGTCATGCGCCGGGCCGCCCGGCGGGCTCACGCGCATCCGGTTCGACGTCGACGACGGCATCGCCACGGTGACCCTGGACCGGCCCGACCGGCTCAACGCGATCGACCGCACGATGCTCGACGAGCTCAGCACCGTGCTGCGGTGGTGCGACGCCGACGACGACGTCGGCGCGGTCGTGCTGACCGGCGCCGGGCGGGCCTTCTGCGCCGGCTCGGAGATGACCGAGGACGGCTTCGGCGGCGCCGAGCCGGAGGGCCCGCGCGCCGAGTGGATCGCGCCGTACCAGGTCCGCAAGCCGGTGCTCGCCGCGGTCCAGGGCGCGGCGGTCGGCGCCGGACTCACCCTGGCCATGCAGTGCGATGTGCGGTTCGTCGCCGATGACGCCGTGCTGGCGCTGCCCTTCGTGCGTCTCGGCGTGACCGCGGAGTGGATGGGGCACTGGAACCTCGTCCGCCACGTCGGCCTGGGACGGGCGCACGAGCTGCTGCTCACCGGCCGCCGCTTCACCGGCGCCGAGGCGGCCGGCTGGGGGCTGGCCGCCGCCGCGCTGCCCAGCGACCAGGTCCTCCCCCGCGCCCACGCCCTCGCCCGCGACATCGTCGAGCACGCCGCGCCGGTCGCGGTCGCGGCGACCAAGCGCCTGCTCTGGGAAGCGGTGGATGCCGACCCGTTCGAGCACGGCCGCACGGAGCGGCAGGTGATGGAGGCGCTCCTGGACCGTCCCGACGCCCGCGAGGGTATCGAGGCGTTCCTGCGGCGCCGCCGCCCCGCCTGGAGCGGCCGGGCGTCCACCGACCTTCCCCCTTGGCCGTCCGCCCACGGTCCCGGCGTGCGGCGAACCCAGGCAGTGCAGTACCCGGTGACGCAACAGGAGGAACGCGCATGACCGCCATCGACCGTGAGTTCATCGGGGTTCCCTCGCCGGCACTGGGCCGTGCCGGCGCCGGTGGCCATCCGTGCCAGGGCTTCTACTACACGCCGTCCGGCCGGAACCCGCGAACGGCCTTCATCGCCGCGCACTACAACGTCGACTTCTCCGAGCACTACATGGCGACCCGCATGGCGGAGCGCGGCTACGGGTTTCTCGGCTGGAACACCAGGTTCCGCGGCGCCGAGCACCTCTTCACCCTCGACCACGCCCTGGCCGAGATCGGTGTCGGCGTGAACCTGCTGCGCGAGCGCGGCGTCGAGCGCGTCGTCCTGCTCGGCAACTCGGGCGGCGGCTCCCTGATGGCGGCGTACCACTCGCAGTCACGCGAGCCGAACATCCGCCCGCCGTACGGCCGGTCCCGGGTGTTCGAGCCGGCCCTGCACCTGCCGCCGGGCGACCTGATGGTGTTCCTGGCGGCCCACCCCGGCCGGCCCGAGTGGATCACGCGGACGATGGACCCGTCGGTGGTCGACGAGAACGACCCGAACGCCGTCGACCCCGAACTCGACATGTACGACCCGCGCCATGACGGCACATACTCCGAGGAGTTCCTCGCCCGGTACCGGACCGCCCAGATCGCGCGCAACCAGCTGCTGACCGCGTGGTGCAAGGAGCAGCTCGACGCCGCGCGGGACCGGCCGGCGCGGGACCGGATCTTCACGATGGCCCGCACCTGGGCCGACCCCCGCTACGTCGACCCGGGCATCGACCCTTCGAAGCGGCCGACGCCGCGGTGCTACTTCGGCGATCCCAGGCGGGCCAACTACGGCGTCATGGGCGTCGGCGTGGTGAACACGATGCGGACCTGGCTCAACATGTTCAGCCTGGAGGAGTCCGACTGCGCCGCGGCACCGCACCTGACGCGTCTGGACCTGCCCACGCTCGTGGTGCAGCCCGACGCCGACACCGGCGTCTTCCCCAGCGACGCCAAGGGCCTCTACGACGCGGCGGCCACGGCGGACAAGGAGTTCGTGACGCTCCCCGGGGATCACTACTTCGCGGAGTCCGAGGACGCCCGCGACACGGTGGCCGACACCCTCGCGGACTGGCTCTCGGGCCGGGCCCGGCCGTGACCGGTGCCCGGTCAGTCGCCGTCCGCTTCCTCGCGCAGCGACCGCACCACGGTCGAACGCGCGGCCAGGATGTGCGCACGCATGACGGCCTCCGCCCACACGCCGTCGCGGGCCCGCAGCGCCTGGACGAGCTCGGCGTGCTGCCGCACGCTGGTGCGCATACGCTCCGCGCCGTAGCGCTGGAAGGTGCGGAAGATCAACGGGGTGTCCATGATCCCGCGGACCATGCTGTCGAGCTGCGTATGCCGTGAGGCCCGCAGAATCGCGCGGTGGAAGTCGCCGTTGAGCACGGTCAGCTCATCGGCGGCGGCCGCACCCGTCCGGCTCAGCGAGGTCATCCGCGCCGCGATCCGCGCGATGGCGTCGAGCTCGTCGTCGGTGATGCGCTCCGCGGCCAGCCGGGCACCGTAGCTTTCGAGCATCGCGCGGACCTCGTAGTTGTCCTCGAGCTCCTGTTCGGACCACGCGGTCACCCGGGCGCCACGGTTCGGCGTGAACTCGACGAGGCCCTCCGCGTCCAGCCGGCGCAGTGCCTCGCGGATGGGCGTGCGTGACACACCGGCGCGCAGCGCCAGTTCCTCCTCGCGCAGCCGCTGTCCGCGGGCGAACTCGCCGGACACGATGCCGGCGCGGATGGCCTCGTACGCCGCTTCAACAGCCCTGGCCATCGCACTCCTCGGACACTTCTTCTGGCACGGATCCGCGCGCGATTCTAGTGGCTCGGGGCAGGCCTCAGATGGCGGAGAGGCCGCCGTCGACCAGGAGGGTCGTGCCGGTGACGTAGGACGACGCCGAGCTTGCCAGGAACAGCAGCGCCGCGTCGACCTCGGGCTGCTCGCCGAAGCGGCCCAGGAGGCTGTGCTCGGCGACCATGTCGCGGAGCTTGTCCTCACCCGTCGCCGTCATCTCGCTGGCGAAGTAGCCGGGGCACAGGGCGTTGACCCGGATGCCCTTGCGGCGGGACCACTGCTGCGCGAGATCACGGGTCAGCCCGATCACGCCCGCCTTGCTCGCGGCGTACGAGGCACCCGGGAACCGCGAGGCCACGACCCCGTGGACGCTGGCCACGTTGACGATGGAGGAGCCCGCCGGCATCACCCGGGCGCACGCCTGGGCCATCCAGAACGAGCCGTTGACGTTCACGTCGATCACCTGGCGGAAGGCGTCGGGGGTCTCGCGCAGGGCCGGCACGGAGCCGCCGAGGCCGGCGTTGTTGACGAGCACGTCGACGCGCCCGTGGTCCGCCACCGCCGCGTCCACCAGCGCCTGGCACTGCTCGGGCACCGTGACGTCCGTGGCCTGGACGAGCACGGTCGCTCCGTGTGCCCGCAGCTCCTCCGCCACCTCGTGCAGCCGCTCCACGCGGCGGGCGCCGAGCACCAGGATGCCTCCGACGGCGGCGACCGCCCGGGCGAATCCGAGCCCGAGCCCGGAGCTCGCGCCGGTGATGACCACCACCCGGTCGTCGAGCCGGAACGCGTCCAGCGGGCCGCTCATGGCTGTGCCCTCTCCTGGGTCTGATGCTGCGCGGTGGCGAGCGCCAGGTCGGCGTACCGGCGGGCCATGGTGGGTGCGTCGACCGGGCCACCCGTCCGGTACCAGCCGGCGACACCCTGGCACATCGACAGGATTGCCCGGCCGCACTCGTCCGGGTGCGGGGTCCGGAACACGCCCTGTTGCACGCCACCGCGGATCGTGTCGCGCAGTTCGCGCTCGAGTTCGTCACGCTGGGCGACGTAGTGCGCCCGGTTCTCGGGTGTGAGGCTGCGTCGTTCGGAGTCCAGGAACGCCAGGTCGCGATGGTGCGCGGTGTACAGGACGATGGCCTCGACCAGCGCGCTGAGCCGGGCCGCGCAGTCAGTGCCGGCCTCCTCGACGGCGGCCCGGGCGTGCGTGAGCACGATCCGCATCGCATGGTCGAGCAGTTCCCGCAGCATGGCCTGCTTGTTCTCGAAGTGGTAGTAGAGCGCCGGCACGGTGACGCCCGCCCGGTTCGCGATCTTGCGGACCGACGTGCCGTCGTAGCCGTGTTCGACGATCTCGTCGAGCGCCAGCGACAGCAGCGGCGACAGCTCAAGTGGGGGGTACTCCCGCCAGCCGGACGCCTCGTCGCTCACTGTCACCCTCGTCTCTGCCGTGCTCAGGTCCCTCGCCGCGCCGCGCGGCAGAGCGTAGAGCGCGCCGAAGCCGCTGAGCAAACGCTCGCTCAGTAGCGATTGCGTTCGGTACTGATCACACGCTAGCTTAGCGATCGCTAACTCAGTACCCCGAACGCGGAGGTTGTGGCATGGAGGTCCGAGGCAGACACGCGCTGGTGACCGGAGGTGCCTCGGGACTCGGTCTGGCAACGGTGGAAACTCTGGCGGCCGCGGGCGCCCGGGTGGTGGCCCTCGACCTGCCGGGCGCCGACCGCGGCCCGCTCGACGCGCTGGGCGACGCGGTCCGGTTCGCTGCCGCCGACGTGACCGACGAGGACGCGGTGCGCGCGGCGGTCACGCTCGCCAACGAGGACGGCAGCCTGGCCGTCCTGGTCAACTGCGCGGGCATCGGCAACGCGATCAGGACCGTCGGCAAGAGCGGGCCGTTCCCGCTCGCCGACTTCGAACGGGTCATCCGGGTGAACCTGCTCGGGACCTTCAACGCGCTGCGCCTCGCCGCCGCGGCAATGGCGGACAACGAGGCACCCGGCGAGGAGCGCGGGGTCATCGTCAACACGGCGTCGGTCGCCGCGTTCGACGGTCAGATCGGGCAGGCCGCGTATTCGGCCTCCAAGGGCGGCGTGGTCGGCATGACCCTGCCGATCGCCCGTGACCTCGCGGCACTGAAGATCCGCGTCGTGACGATCGCCCCGGGCATCTTCGAGACCCCGCTGCTCGGGAAGCTGCCGCCGGAGGTACGCGACTCGCTGGGCGCCCAGGTGCCGCACCCGAGCCGGCTCGGCCTGCCGGCGGAGTACGCCCAACTGGTCGCGGCGGTCATCGCCAACCCGATGTTGAACGGCGAGACCATCCGCCTCGACGGGGCCATCCGGATGGCCCCGCGCTGAGCCTGCCCCTCCCCCGACCGAAGGAAGAGACCATGCGTCAAGCGGTCATCGTCGACATCGTCCGGACCCCCTCGGGCAAGGGCAGGCCGGGTGGAGCGCTGTCCGGCGTGCACCCGGTCGACCTGTACGCCACCGTGCTGCGGGCCCTCGCAGAGCGCAACGACCTGGACCCGGGGCGGATCGAGGACGTCATCAGCGGCTGCGTCGGCCAGGCCGGCCAGCAGGCGATGAACATCGGCCGCAACGCCGTGCTCGCCGCGGGCTGGCCGGAGTCGGTGCCGGCCACGACCATCGACCGGCAGTGCGGATCCAGCCAGCAGGCGGTGCACTTCGCCGCGCAGGGGGTGATGGCGGGGGCGTACGACATCGTCGTGGCCGGCGGGGTGGAGTCGATGAGCCGGGTTCCCATGGGGGTCAGCACGCTGGGTCAGGACCCGCAGGGGCCCTCGATCCGCCGGCGCTACCCGGAGGGGCTCGTCAACCAGGGCGTCTCGGCCGAGCTCATCGCCCGGAAGTGGGGGCTCTCGCGGGAGCGGCTCGACGGGTACTCCGCCCGGTCGCACCGCCTCGCGGCCGAGACCGCGAACGCCGGCGGGTTCGACCACGAGATCGTGCCGGTGAACGTCGGGGAGGACGGCGAGCGCTGGTTCGCCGCCGACGAGACGATCCGTCCGGCGACGAGCCCCGAGGGCCTGGCCGCGCTGCGGCCGTCCTTCGACGCTCCCGAGATGCGCGAGCGGTTCCCGGACGTGGACTGGCGGATCACGGCAGGCAACTCCTCGCCGCTGACCGACGGCGCCTCCGCGGCGCTGATCATGGGCGAGGACACGGCCGCGAAGCTCGGCCTTCGCGCGCGGGCCCGCTTCCACGCGTTCGCCGTTGCCGGCGACGACCCGCTGCTCATGCTGACGGCGCCGATCCCGGCCACGCAGCGGGTGCTGGAGCGGGCCGGTCTCGGCATCGACGCGATCGACGCGTACGAGGTGAACGAGGCCTTCGCCCCCGTGCCGCTGGCCTGGCTGGCCGAAGTGGGCGGCGAACTGGAGAAGCTCAACTGCCGCGGCGGCGCCATCGCGCTGGGCCACCCGCTCGGCGCCTCCGGCATCCGGTTGATGGGCACGATGCTCAATCACCTCGAGGCCACCGGCGGCCGGTACGGACTGCAGACCATGTGCGAGGGCGGCGGCATGGCCAACGCCACCGTCATCGAACGCCTCTGATCCGGGCGACAGCCGACATGAGCAAGGATCTGTGGGCCCGCCGCCCGTTCTTCACCGGCGACCACGAGGCGTTCCGCGCCAGCGTCGCCGAATTCCTCACCCGGCACGTCACCGCACACGTCGAGCCCTGGGACCGGGCGGGCATCATCCCGCGCGAGCCGTGGCTCGAAGCGGGCAGGCAGGGGCTGCTGGGCGTCAACGCGCCCGAGGAGTACGGCGGCGGCGGGGCCATCCGCGACTTCGGCTTCCGCTGCGCGATGATGGAGGAGTTCGCCAAGGTCGGCGCCACCTCCCTCGGTTCGGGGTTCTCCGCCCACGCCGACATCGTGCTGCCCTACTTCTTCGACCTGGCCACACCGGAACAGGCCGGGCGGTGGGTTCCGGCCCTCTGCTCCGGCGAGAAGATCGGCGCCATCGCCATGACCGAGCCGGGCACCGGCTCGGACCTGCAGGGCATCCGGACGACGGCCCGGCGCGACGGCGACGACTGGGTGCTCAACGGCGCCAAGACGTTCATCACCAACGGCATCCACAGCGACCTCGTGATCGTGGTCGCCCGGACCGACCCGGACCCCGGCACCCGGAGCCACGCGTTCAGCCTGCTGGTCGTGGAGCGGGGCACACCCGGATTCGAACGCGGCCGCAAGCTCGACAAGATCGGCCTGAGGTCCCAGGACACCGCGGAGCTGTTCTTCCACGACGCCGTCGTTCCCGCCGGCAACGTCCTCGGCGAGGTAGGCCACGGGCTGCCCTACCTGATGAGCCACCTGCCGCTGGAGCGGCTGGGCATCGCGGTGGCCGCCTGCGCCGGCGCCCGGGCGGCGCTCGGCTGGACCATCGACCACGTCACGCAACGGCAGGCGTTCGGCCGGCCCATCGCGGCGTTCCAGAACACCCGGTTCGCCGTCGCCGAGATGCTCACCGAACTGGAGGTGTCCCAGACCTACGTGGACGACGCCGTGCTGCGGTTCAACCGCGGCGAGCTGAGCGCGGTGGACGCCGCCAAGGCCAAGTGGTGGGCAACGGAGATGCACAAACGCCTCGTCGACCGCTGCGTCCAGCTGTTCGGCGGTTACGGGTACATGCAGGAATATCCCATCGCCCGGGCGTTCGCCGACACCCGCGTCACCACCATCTACGGCGGCACCACCGAGATCATGAAGCACATCATCGCGCGCGACGTGCTGGAGACCCGATGACACCCACCACCGAGCCGGCACCCGGCGACGTCCAACCGGCCGCCCTGTACGAACGGGCCGGTCACATCGCCGTGATCCGGCTGAACCGGCCGGACGCCCTCAACGCCGTCAACGCGGCGCTGTCCACCGCAGTCGGGGAGGCGCTGGAGCGGGCCGCCGCCGACCCCGAGGTGCGGGTCGTGGTGGTGACCGGCAACGGCCGCGCCTTCTGCGCCGGCGCCGACCTCAAGGAACTGGCGGCAGGTCGCCCGGTCGCCGCACCGGAGCACCCGGAATGGGGCTTCGCGGGTCTCGTCCGGCACTGGATCGACAAGCCGCTGATCGCGGCCGTCAACGGGTTCGCGATGGGCGGCGGCACCGAGATCGCCCTGGCCTGTGACCTGGTGGTGGCCGCCGAGGACGCCCGGCTCGGACTGCCCGAGGTCAAACGGGGGCTGATGGCCGCCGCGGGCGGGGTGGTGCGGCTCCAGCGGCAGATCCCGCTCAAGCGCGCCCTGCAGATGGCGCTCACCGGCGACGCCGTCGACGTGCGCGACGCGGCCGATTGGGGGCTGGTCAACGTGATCGCCCGGCCGGGGGCCGCGCTGGAGGAGGCGATGGCCCTGGCCGAACGCATCGCCGCCAACGCGCCGCTGTCGGTGCAGCACACGAAACGCGTGATGCACCAGGCCGCCGCCGGCGGCTCGGACTGGGACCCGCAGTGGTCGCGGCACGAGCCGTGGGCGGTCAACGACGAGGCGACCGGCATCGTCTTCGCCAGCCGGGACGCCGTCGAGGGACCGACCGCCTTCGCCGAGAAACGGTCGCCGGTCTGGGAAGGCCGGTGAACACCCTGCGGGAGCTGGTGTGCCCGGAGCGGACGGGGCCGGCGCTCGCCGAGGCCCTGGACGACGACCGCTGGCGCGAGCTGGACGTCACGATGATCGCGGGCGGGAAGTCGAACCTCACGTTCGAGCTCGTCAGCCCGGCGGGTTCGGTGGTGCTGCGCCGGCCACCGACGGGTGAGGTGCTGCCGAGCGCCCACGACATGGGCCGTGAGGCGCGGGTCCAGCGGGCGCTGGCAGGCACGGCGGTACCGGTGCCGCGGGTGATCCTGGAGGACCGCACCGGGGACCTGCTCGGCGTGCCGTGCTACGTGATGGAGAAGGTCGACGGTCACGTGGTCCGTGACGCGCTGCCCCGCGACTACGCCCCCGACCCGGCGGACCGCACCGCGATGGCCGACGCGCTGATCGACGTGCTCGCCGACCTCCACCGCATCGATCCGGAGTCGGTCGGCCTGGGTGACTACGGCCGGCCAGCCGGATTCATGGCGCGGCAGCTGCGCCGCTGGCGCAGCCAATGGGACGCCTCGAAGACCCATGAACTGCCGGCGCTGGACGAGCTCGGCGCCCGGCTGGCGGACGCGGCGCCCGCCGCCCGGCGCTCCACGATCGTGCACGGCGACTTCCGGCTGGACAACTGCCTGCTCGACCGCCGGGACCCCGCGCGGGTCCGCGCCGTGCTCGACTGGGAGCTGTCGACGCTCGGCGATCCGATGGCGGACCTGGGCATGCTGCTGTTCTACTGGCGTGAACCCGGCGAGCCCGAGCCGCTGCTGACCCCGGCGATCACCCGCGACGAGGGGTTCCCCGGCCGCCGCCACCTCGCCGAGCGCTACGCCCGCCGGACCGGGGCGCAGCTCACGGAGCTCGCCTTCTACGAGGCGTTCGCGCATTTCAAGTTCGCCGTCATCGCCCAGGGGGTCGCGGCCCGCGCGGCCGCCGGGGCGATGGCCGGGCAGACGTTCGGAGATCTCGACGGCGAGGTACGGCGGATCACCGCCGAGGGCCTGGCCGTGCTCGACCGGAAGGGGTGAACAGGTGGATTTTGCGCTCTCGCCGAAGGCGGAGGACACCGTCGGGCGGATGTGGGAGTTCATGCGGGAGGAGGTCTTTCCCGCTGAGCGGCAGTGGGCCGCCTACCTGGCCGGGCACGGGCCGCACGAGTACCCGCCGGTGATGGACGACCTGAAGGCCTCCGCGCGCCGGCGCGGCCTGTGGAACCTCTTCCTGCCCGAGCTGGGCGGGCTGACCAACCTGGAGTACTCGGCCGTCGCCGAGGTCTCCGGGTGGTCGCCGGTGATCGCCCCGGAGGCGATCAACTGCCAGGCCCCCGACACCGGCAACATGGAGACGCTGCACCGGTTCGCCACCGACGAGCAGCGGCAGCGGTGGCTGGAGCCGCTGCTGGCCGGGACGATACGGTCGGCCTACGCGATGACCGAGCCGGACGTCGCGTCCTCCGACGCCACCAACATCACGACCACCATCGTCCGCGACGGCGACGACTACGTCATCAACGGACGCAAGTGGTGGATCACCGGAGTCGCCGACACGCGGTGCCAGGTGTTCATCGTGATGGGCAAGTCCGACCCGGATGCCGCGGCACACCGGCAGCAGACGATGATCCTGGTCCCCCGCGACAGCCCCGGGCTGGAGGTCGTCAGGCACCTGCCGATCTTCGGCTACCAGGATCAGCACGGCCACTCCGAGCTGGTGTTCCGCGACGTCCGCGTGCCCCGGGCGAACCTGCTGGGCGAGGAGGGCGACGGGTTCACGATCGCGCAGGCCCGCCTCGGGCCGGGTCGCATCCATCACGCGATGCGGGCGGTCGGCATGGCCGAGCGGGCCCTGGCCCTCATGGTGGGCCGCGCGAAGTCGCGGGTGGCGTTCGGCCTGCCCCTCGCCGAGCAGGGCGTGGTCCGCGAGCTCATCGCGCAGTCGCGCATCGACATCGACCAGGCCCGGCTGCTGGTCCAGAAGACGGCGTGGCTGGTCGACAAGCACGGCGCCAAGGGCGCCCGCACCGAGATCGCCGCGATCAAGGTCGCCGTGCCGGCGATGGCGACCGCGGTCATCGACCGGGCGATCGAGGTGTTCGGCGGCGCCGGGGTCAGCGACGACACCCCGCTCGCGTACTTCTACGCGTGGGCGCGGGTCCTGCGGATCGTCGACGGCCCCGACGCCGTCCACCGCCGCACGGTCGCCCGGGAGGAGCTCCGGCGCGAACGCCCCTACCAGGGGTGAGCCGGTCCGAAGCGCGGCTCCCGCCGCTCCCGCAGCGCGGTCAGGCCCTCCGCGTAGTCCGGGCCGTCCAGCAGCTCACCCTGCTCCTGCAGCTCGTGCCGCATGGCCGCCTCGAGCCCGTCGGCAGCGGCCCGCCGCAAGGCCCGTTTGGTGCGCCGGAGCGCCTCGGGCGACGCGCCGGCCGCCCCTGCCGCCAGCGCGCGGGCGGTGCCGAGGAGCTCGACGGCCGGCACGACGTGCGAGACCATGCCCCACGCAAGCGCGTCCGCCGCCGGGACACGCTCGGCGAACAGCGCCATCCGCGACGCGCGCACCCGCCCGATCGCGGCCGGGAGCAGGTGGGTCGCTCCGCCGTCGGGCAGCAGCCCGATCCGGACGAACGGCAGCTGGAACCAGCTCGTGTCGGCGGCCACGACCGCGTCGCAGGCGATGGCGAACGAGACGCCGACGCCGACCGCCGGCCCGTTCACCGCGGCGACGACCGGCACGTCGGCCCGGATCACCGCGAGCACCACATCGTTCGCCGCGGCGACGATCGCGCGGCCGTCCGCGCCGCCGGCCGCCGCACCCTCGGGTGAGACGTCGGCGCCGGCGCAGAAGCCCCGCCCTTCCCCGGTGAGCAGGACGCAGCGCACGCCGGGCCGGCCGGCCGCCTCACGCAGCCGGCCCGCCAGCAGTCGCATGCCCGCGAGGTCGAGGGCGTTGAGCCGATCGGGACGGCTCAGGGTGACGGTGGCGATCGGACCATCCGTCGTGACCCGCACGGCGTCGTGCGTCATGGGTAGACCTGCGCGAGGTGTGCGGCGTCCATGAACCGGAGTGTGCCGCAGCCGCCGATTGTGTGCAATAGTACGGACCAGCCCGGCACATTCCCCAGTTTTGCTCGCTCCGGGCGACAGATTGTGCACATTCTAGGAGAGCGATCGTGACGAAGCACGGTTCGTCAGGCCCGTTGTCGGGCGTCCGGGTCCTGGAGCTGGGCAGTTTCATCGCGGGACCGTTCGCGGGGCAGCTGCTCGCCGACTACGGCGCCGAGGTGATCAAGATCGAGCCGCCCGCGGGCGGCGATCCGATGCGCCGCTGGGGCATCGTGCAGGACGGCCAGAGCCTGTGGTGGCCGGCCATCGCAAGGAACAAGCGGTCCGTCGCACTGGACCTGCGGCACCCGGACGGCCAGGCCGTGGCACGTGCGCTCGCCGCCCGCTGCGACGTCGTGCTGGAGAACTTCCGGCCCGGCACCCTCGACGCCTGGGGCCTGGGCTACCAGACGCTCGCCGAGCTCAACCCCGGCATCATCGTCGTGCACGTCTCCGGGCTGGGCCAGACCGGCCCGCGGTCACGCGAGGCCGGCTTCGGCAGCATCGGCGAGGCCATGGGGGGCATCCGGTTCACGACCGGCGACGCCGGGTCGCGCCCGGCCCGGACCGGCATCAGCCTCGGCGACTCGCTGGCCGCGTTGTTCGCCGTCGTGGGAACCTCCACAGCGCTCGTCGAGCGCGCGGCGAGCGGCAAGGGCCAGGAGGTCGACGTGGCCATCTACGAGGCGGTCGCGGCCCTCATGGAGTCGACGATGGTCGACTACGAACGGGCGGGCACGCTGCGCACGCGAACCGGAAGCGTCCTGCCGGGGGTGGCACCGTCCAATGTGTACCGCACCGCCGACGGGGCCGACATCGCGATCGCGGGCAACGCCGACGCGGTGTACCGGCGGCTCTGCGACGCCATGGGACGCCCGGAACTGGCGGCCGACCCGCGCTTCGACGGACACGAGGCCCGCGGCCGCAACTCGGGCGTCCTGGACGAGGAGATCGAGCGCTGGACCACCTCGCTCCCGGCGACAGAGCTGCTGCGTGTGCTCGCGGACCACGGCGTCCCGGCGGGGAAGATCTACACCGCGGCCGACATGGTCACCGACGTGCACTATGCCGCCCGGGACATGGTGCTGCGGCCGGAGACGCCCGACGGCAAGCACGGGCCGATGGCCGGCATCGTCCCGAAGTTCAGCCGCACGCCGGGCGAGGTCTCCGCGGTGGGGCCGCATCTGGGTCAGCACACGCGCGCGATCCTCGGCGAGCTGGCCGGGGTGGACGACGAGACCTGGGACGACCTGCTGACCCGCGGGATCGTGGCCGGGGCGCCGGCGGCAGACATGGAAGGTCAGCGCGGTGGCTGAGTCCCTCGACCGGCCGCCCGGACCACTGCGCGGCGTGCGGGTCCTCGAACTGCTCGGCATCGGGCCCGAGCCCTTCGCGGGCATGCTGATGGCCGACCTTGGCGCCGACGTACTGGCGCTCCGCCGCCCCGGCCAGGTCCCCGGCGGCGGCGGGCTGGAGCGGGGCCGGCCCGTGGTCTCCGTCAACCTGAAGGACCCCGCCACCGTGGAGGTCGTCAGCGGACTGGTGGCCTCCGCGGACGTCCTCCTCGAGGGATACCGGCCCGGCGTCGCTGAACGGCTCGGGCTCGGCCCGAAGGACTGCCATGCCATCAACCCACGGCTCGTCTACGGCCGGATGACCGGATGGGGGCAGACCGGACCGCTGGCCGCCACGGCCGGCCACGACATCACCTACATCGCCGTCACCGGAGCCCTGCACGCCGCCGCCCGGCACGGCCGGCCGCCCACGCCACCGGCCAACCTGCTCGGCGACTTCGGCGGCGGCGGCATGTACCTCGTCACGGCGGTGCTGGCCGCGCTCGTCGAACGCGCGCACACCGGCACCGGGCGCGTGCTGGACGTGGCGATCGCCGACGGCACCACGTACCTGGCGTCGATGCTCTACGGCATGCACCGCGACGGGCGGTGGCAGGACGAGGCCGGCACGAACCTGCTGGACACCGGCGCTCCCTACTACGACGTGTATGCCTGCGCCGACGGCCGCTACGTCGCGATCGGCGCCCTCGAGCCCCAGTTCTTCGCGGCGCTGGCCGACCTGCTGGGACTCAGTGCCGCGGCGCGCGAGGGTCGCGACGATCCGGCCCGCTGGCCGGCGTTGCGCGCGGCGATCGCAGCGGCGGTGCTCACCCGCTCCCGCGACGAGTGGGCCGCCCTCGCCGCCGGCACCGACGCCTGCCTGGCGCCGGTGCTGAACCTCAGCGAGGCACCGCGGCACGGCCAGGCGGTGGCTCGCGGGACCTTCGCCGACGGCATGCCCCGGCTTCCGATCGGCCACGCGACGGCGACGGCGTCCGCCGCCGACGTCGTGCGCGCCTGGGGTGTCACCCCCGAGCTCGCCGCCGCGGTCGCGGGCTGGCGCTGACGCCGGTCGCGCCGGCGGCCCGGCGACCGCCACGGTCGTCGAACGGCTACGACGCCGGCGTCCACCCGTGCGGCACCTCGAACACCGCGGTGCCGGCGAGGTGGACCTCGCCGGTCTGCCGGGTCGCCTGGACCGCGACCGTGCAGACCGTGTGGGTCGCGGCCTCCTCGACGGCGATGACCTCACCGCTGTAGGTGATGACGTCACCCGGCCAGGCGATCGCACGGAACCGCACCTCGAACCGGCGGATGTTGCCGGGCCCGAGGTGGTCCGCCGCAAATGCCGCCAGGACACCGGCCTGCCGCATCCCGACGGCGAACACCGTCGGGAACCCCGCGGCGCGCGCGAACTCGGCGTCGTGGTGGATCGGGTTCATGTCGCCGGACGCACCCTGGTAGCGCACGAAGTCGGTGACGGTGAGCGGGCCATCCACCAGCGGCGGCCCGAGCCGGCCCAGCCGCGTCATCCGGCGGGCGCCGGTGCCGTCGGGGCCTGCTCCGTCACGACAAGGGTGGCCCGGGCCTCGGCAACCAGACTCCCGCCGATGTCGCGGAACTCGGTGACGATCTCGGCGAACTCCAGCGTGCCGCCGCGCCGGCCCTGCTTGGTGTACACCCGGTCGATGCGCTGCCGGCAGTGCAGCACGGTGCCCGCCCGCGGCGGCGGTCCGTGGAACACGTACTGCTGGCCGGCATGCAGCGCACGCGACAGGTCCGGCGCCTGCGCGCCCCACGGTGAACCGGCTTCCGTCGCCCAGAAGGCGCTCGACCACAGGAACGTGGGCGGGGAGATCGGGTCGTCGCCGAAGTACCGCGGATTGTCCGAACCGACGGCGGCCCCGAACTCGCGAATCTTGCCCCTCTCAACCGTCATCGTGAACTCGGCACCCGCGCGACCCTCGAACTCGGACATCCGACTGCGCGTGCCGGCTGACTTTGCATACAACTCTGGCATCGTAGATGCTCCTATCGCCGCCAGAACAGTCACCAGGAACACACGAGCATAGGCAAGGAGCCACTCTTTGCATACACTCTCGCCATGACGCAGAACCCGCCGGCGGCCGGCGCCGTCGAGCTCGTCGAGGTCTCGCCGCGCGACGGGCTGCAGAACGAGCGCCGCCCGCTCGACACCCCCGACAAGCTCGAACTGATCCGCCGGGTCATCGCCCGGGGCGCGACCCGGGTCGAGGTGACCGGCTTCGCCCGGCCCGACGTGGTGCCGGCACTGGCCGACGCGGACGAGGTCGCCGCCGCCGTCGCCGGCACGCCCGGTGTCGAATGTTCGGCGCTCGTGCTCAACGTCAAGGGATACCAGCGCGCCAGGGCGGCCGGCATCACCGCCGTGAACATGGTGGTGCTGGCGACCGAGTCGTTCAGCGCCCGCAACCAGCGGATGACGGTGGCCGAGGCGCTTGCCGCCGCCACCGCGATCCGCCGGCTGGCGGCCGCCGACGGCGTGCGGTTCACGCTGACCGTCGGCGCTTCCTTCGGCTGCCCGTTCGAGGGTGAGGTGCCGCCCGCCGCGCTGGACGCGCTGCTGCACCGGGTCGCCGCGCTCGCGCCGGACGAGATCGCGCTGGCCGACACCATCGGCGTCGCCGTGCCCAGCGACGTGACGGAGCGCTTCGGCCGGCTGGAGCGGGCAGCACCCGGGGTGCCGCTGCGGGCGCACTTCCACAACACGCGCAACACCGCCGTGGCCAACGCGGTCGCCGCGGTGCAGGCGGGCGTGTCGGCCCTCGACGCGAGCCTGGCGGGCATCGGCGGCTGCCCGTTCGCGCCGAACGCGACCGGGAACGTGGCGACCGAGGATCTGGTCTACTGCTTCGGGCGGATGGGCGTACCCACCGGATTCGACCTTTCCGGCCTCATCGACGACGGACGCTGGCTGACCGACAGGCTCGGCGTGCCGGCCCAGAGCGCGGTCGGCCGCGCCGGCGGGTTCCCGCAGCGGCGATGACGGTGGCTGGATCAGCCGTCGCGGTGGCGCAGCCAGTCGACGTAGCGGCGGACCTCGCGCTGCTGGGCAGGTGTCAGCGGCGGGCCGTCGTGGTCGACCGATGACCGCTGCGGGGCGGGCGGCACCCGGTACGGCCGGCCGCTCACCCCCCGGACCGCGCGCAACGCGTCGTCGACGACCTGCAGGGCGGGCCGGACGCCGTCGCTGCCGCCGGCCGTGGCGTCGTCCAGCCGGGACAGCAGGTCGAGCAGGCCGGGCAGCGCGGCCCGGTAGACGCCCATGCCGTGCCCGGTGAGCTGCAGCAGGGCGCTACGGCGGTCGGCGGCGTTGGCGACCCGCCCGGTTCACCGCGGCGTTCGCAGCGCGCGAGGATGCCCGACAGCGTCGTCGGCGGCAGGCCGGTCGCCCGCACCAGGTCGGCGGCGGTGACCGGGGCAAGGTCCACGACCAGGCCGTAGATCGCGAACTCGTCGGCCGACATCGGCGAGCCGGCGAGCGGGGGTGCGGTGCGTCGTGGTGTGCAGGCGCACCTGCCGCAGGTACAGCTCGTCACCGCCGGGCAGGAAGCACAGCCCGGCCTCCTCCAGGCCGCGGGAGGCGGGCGCGATCTCGGTGGCGAGCACGTCACGGTACGCGGCGACGGCGGGCCGCACGACCTCGTCGATCAGCGGTCCCGCTCGGCGGCGAACCCGTCGTCCTCCGCGGGTGCGGGCTTGCGCAGCGGGTCGCCGCCGGCGTTGGCCAGGTAGCGGTCCAGGTGCGCGACGGCGCCCTCGACGAGGTGCCGGACCGGCCGCCGGCCCGCGGCGACGCCGTCGCGGTGCCTGCCGCCGTGGCGGCAGGTCACGGTGCGTCGGCGGCGCCCGCCGCGGCGCGCAGGTCGTGCAGCAGCCGCGCGACGGCGGCCAGCGAGGCCGCCCTGACCCCGGCCCGGGGTAGCCGGCCGCGACGCGCTCCGCGGCATCGGGGTCGGTCATCGCGAGACAGATCGCGACGGGCTCCTGCGCGTCATTGTGGGCGGCGTCGTCCAGCGCCCGGTCCATGAGCGGCTGGGCGGCGGCCGCTTCCACGCCGGCCAGCGCCTGCGCGACCTCGGCGAGGGCGAGCGCGCGCTCCCCGCGGTCGCCGATGCCGACGAGGTGCGACCGGGCCTTGCCGAGCCGGTCGGCGGCGTCCTTGGCGTCCGTGTCGGCCAGCACGCCGGTGACCCGCGCGGTCGCGACCACGTAGCAGAAGTCGTCGACCTCGTAACGGCCGGAGCCGCCGCGCCGCAGGTGCGTGAGCGCGTGGACCTCGGCGGCGAGCCGCCGCGCACGCGACGGGTCGGACCTGCGCACCAGCCGCGCGATCGTGGCCAGCGCCATGGCCCGGGCGCCGTCGTGGCCGGTCATCCGCGCCGCGAACCGCTCGGCCCGGGCGCAGTCCCGCACCGCCAGCACCAGCGCGACCCGTGCCATCGCGATCGGCTCCACGTAGGACCCGCCGATGGCCGCCGCGGCCTGCTCGGCGCTGTCCGGGTCCGTGCCCGCGTGGCTGACCGCGACCCGGGTCAGCACGGCCGCCCGCTCGTAGTTCGACTCGACGCCGGCGATCAGCGCCAGCGCCGCCTTCGGATGCCAGGGTGCGAGGGCCACGGCGAGCTCGCAGGCCACGTCGTCCCTGGAGTTGCCGTACGCGCGCTTGCGGGTCCGCCGCACCACCCGCTTGATGAGCTGCTCGGCGTTGCCGGGATCGAGGACGACCTGGGCCTGCGCGACCCGTTTCGTCGCGTCGTCGCGGCTGTACTCGTCCGCGGCCTTCCGCTCCAGCGCATCGGCCTCGGCGGCGAGGCGCCGCGCCCGGACCCGGTCCACCGCCGCCAGTGGCACCGCCACCCCGGCCAGGCTCTCCGCCCGGTCACAGAACTCGGGGTCGTAGGAGGACACCATGCCGGCCGCGGCCCGCTCGACCTCGTCGGCCAGGCGGGCACAGCGGGCCGCCTCGCGGGGCGGCAGTGCCCCCGCCACCGCGATCAGCGCCTTGACCCGCTCCCGGGTGCTGTCGATGCCGATCGCCGTGCGCTCGGCCTCCTCGAGCAGCCGGCCGATGTGCTCCAGCGGGCCGACGCGATAGGCGCGCGGGTTCGCGGGCGGCGACGGGCGCGGATGCTCGCCGGGCCGCCGGTTGCGGACCAGGCCCAGCAGGGCCGCGCTGCCGGTCCCGCACACCTGGGGCTCCGGCAGGCCGTCGGCGCGCAGCCGGGCGCGCAGGTGCTCGTACATCTCGCCGAGGCTGATCAGGTCGCCCCGCTCGGGGCCACCGCTGACGAACAGGTCCAGCATGCGCCCGGTGAACGCGGTGTGCGCCTCACCGTCGCGGACGAACGCCGGCGAGTTGGACGGCGCGGACGTGAGGATGTAGGTGCCCGTGATCTCCAGCTGCCCCCGGACCATCTGGTCATCGACGCCGAGGGTGACGCCGATCGCGCGGCCGCTGTAGCAGCTGTCGACGATCAACGCCTTGTTCGTGGCGCGGCTGCCCAGGAACGTGTCGCGGATCGTGTCGATGCGCAGCCCGCTGTACGACGGGTTCTGCCGCCGAGTGCCGGCGAGGGCGAGGTACAGCTCCCCGCTCGGGCGCAGCACCCCGTGCCCGCTGTAGTAGAGCAGCAGCAGGTCTTCGGCCTGCTCGGCCGCCTCCTCCAGCAGGTCGCCGACGTCGGCCACCGAGGCGCCCTCGGCGACGGTACGGCAGTGCTCCTCGGCGAACCGGCCGATGTCGGGGTCGAGGAACACCTGCCGCAGACCGTCCACGTTCGCGTCGATCTGCGGCACATCGAGCAGCTCAGGGTCGCGGTACCGGGCCGTGCCGAGCAGCACGATCCGCGACCGCGCCGGATCGACCGCCCGCGTGCTCAACTCGGCCCTTCGCTGAGCCACGGGGCGGGATTCTCCGGCCCGCCGAGCGGGTCGTCGCCGTCCACCTGCAGCGTGACGTCCATGCCACGATCTCATCAACAACCCCCGCGCCCCGCAACGGTCGGGGTGTGCAGGCCGCCACGCAACGCCGGCTGGCGGGTGACTGGCGGGGCGCGTGCGCGGCGGCCGGCGTGGGGGTCGACGCGTCGGTGCTCGCGGCGGAGCCCCGGCTGCTGCACGATCTGCGGCATCTGGCGCCGGACCTGCTCCGGTGGCACCTGTTCGGTGGTGGCCTCCAGTTCGCTCCCGGCGTCCACCTGCCGCTGCTGCTGGCGCAGTATCCCAAGGGCCTGGCGCTCGTCGTGCACCCCCGTTTCGAGACGTACGGGCCGCACCGGCTGCGGCTGTCGACGGACACCGCGTGGGTGCTCACCCTCGCGGTGTCCGCGGCCTGCAGCGGCGGTCGCTGCTGCACGTGGCCCACCTCTTCGGCGATGTCGCCCTGATCCGGCGCCTGCAAGCGGCCGGCGTCGACCCGTCCGTGCCGGACAGCCACGGATGCAGCGCGCTGCGGGTGGCGGAGACGGTGGGCGCCCCCGCGGAGGTCCTCGACGCGCTGCGGTAGCCCGCGCCGGTCAGCGACCAGGTTCTCGACCACCCCCATCCACATAGGACACTCCGACCCGCCGGTCAGGGCGCGGCCCGCGTGGTGGAGCGCAGCGTCACGGCGCCGCGGCCGCCGACGGAGAGGATCTGCCGGCCGCGGCCGGTGTGCGCCTCGCAGGTGACGCCGAGGACCTGGGCGGAGCGCATCAGCAGCCGCAGCGACCGACCGTCCGGGGCACGCAGCCGCAGCCCCGCCGGTGAGTGCCGCGGCGCCGCGGTCAGCGCGCGCACCGCCAGACCGCCACGGCGCGGGTCCGCAGGCGGGTCTCGTCCGCGGCGCCGTCGCCGAGCAGCAGGCCGGCGGCGCGGTCCCACTCGTCGTGCAGCCGGTCGAGGACGTCGCCGGGGTCGGCGGCCACGACGTCCACGACGAACGTCTCGTAGCGGCGGCGGATGCCCGCCTCCCGGCGGCCGGTCCAGCAGTCGGCCTCGGGCACGGCCCGCATCACCTCGGCGAACCTGGCCGCCGCGTACGCCGCCTCGAACTCCACCCGCAGCGGCGCGCCTTGCCACGCGGCGGCGACGACCTCCCATTCGGTGCGCCGCCGCGCCGCCGTCGCGTGGCGCAGCGGCGCCGTGCCGGCCAGCAGCAGCAGGCTCGCCTCGAACAGGTCGGCACCGTCCTCATCGGACACGGCCACCACCTCCGTTGCGGTGCGGCGGGACGATGCGGAACCAGTACGAGCCGTAGCCGGGCAGGGTCAGCAGGTACGGCCGGCGGCCGATGCCCGGGAACGTCGTGTCGCCGGTCAGTTCCACCGGCACGTGGCCGTGGAACAGGTCGCCGAGCGGCAGCTGCACCGGCTGCGGGTGCCGGGACAGGTTGTGCACGCACAACAGCACCTCCTCGGCGGCGTTCTCCTCGCGGTACCGGCGAAGAAACGCGAGCACGGCGCCGTTGGAACCGTTGAGGTCGGTGAAGTCGCCGAGGGCGAACGCGGGGTGCCGCTTGCGGATCGCCAGCATCCTGCGGGTCCAGTGCAGCAGCGACGCCGGCTCCTCCTGCTGCCGTTCGACGTTGACCGACTGGTAGCCGTACACCCAGCCGTTGTTCATCGGCAGGTACAGCCGGCTCGGGTCGCTGCGGGAGAAGCCGCCGTTGCGGTCGACGTTCCACTGCATCGGGGTGCGCACGCCGTCGCGGTCGCCGAGGTAGACGTTGTCGCCCATGCCGATCTCATCGCCGTAGTAGATGACCGGTGAGCCCGGCAGCGACAGCAGCAGCGAGGTAAACAGCTCGATCTGGTTGCGGTCGTTGCCGAGCATCGGGGCGAGCCGCCGCCGGATGCCGAGGTTGAGCCGCATCCGGGGATCCTGGGCGTATTCGGTGTACAGGTAGTCGCGTTCCTCGTCGGTGACCATCTCCAGGGTCAACTCGTCGTGGTTGCGCAGGAACGTGCCCCACTGGCAGTTCTCGGGGATCGCCGGGGTCTGCGCGAGGATCTCCGAGATCGGCACCCGGGACTCGCGGCGCACGGCCATGAAGATGCGGGGCATCAGCGGGAAGTGGAACGCCATGTGGCACTCGTCGCCGACGGTGGCGTCGCCGAAGTACTCGACCAGGTCCGTCGGCCACAGGTTCGCCTCGGCGAGCAGGACGGTGCCCGGGTACTCGTCGTCGACGATCTTCCGGATGCGTTTGAGGTACTCGTGCGTCTCGGGCAGGCCGGCGCATTCGGTGCCCTCGCGGGCGAACAGGTACGGCGCGGCGTCGAGCCGGAAGCCGTCGATGCCGAGGTCGAGCCAGAACCGCACGACGTCGAGCATCGTGTCGGCGACGACCGGGTTGTCGTAGTTGAGGTCCGGCTGGTGGTGGAAGAACCGGTGGAAGTAGAACTGCTGCCGCACCGGGTCGAAGGTCCAGTTCGACGTCTCGGTGTCGGCGAAGATGATCCGGGCGTCGGGGTAGCCGGTGTCGTCGTCGCGCCAGACGTAGAAGTCGCCGTAGGGGCCGGTCGGGTCGCTGCGGGACTCCTGGAACCACTGGTGGGCGTCGGAGGTGTGGTTGAGGACCAGGTCGGTGATGACCCGGATGCCACGGGCGTGCGCCTCGTCGAGCAGGGTCACGAAGTCCTCGATGGTGCCGTACTCGGGGCTGATCGCGGTGTAGTCGCTGATGTCGTACCCGCCGTCGCGGCGCGGCGAGTCGTAGAACGGCGGCAGCCAGATGCAGTCGATGCCGAGCCACTGCAGGTAGTCCAGTTTGGACACCAGGCCGAGCAGGTCGCCGCAGCCGTCGTCGTCGGAGTCGAAGCACGCCTGGGTGAGGACCTCGTAGAACACGGCACGCCGGAACCAGTCGGGCTGGACCGGCAGGCGCCGGGCGGTACGGGTGGGTTGGTGCATCGTCGTCCCGTCGTGGTGGGGTGGGGTGGGGACGCCGCACGGCCGGCGGGTCGTCGTCGACCGGCCGCCGCGGGCGGGGAAACAGGTGCCGTCGCCTACCGGGGCGAGCCGGCCAGCGCGCTTTGCATGAAGAAGCGTTGGAACAAGAAGAAGACCAGCAGCGGCACGGCCATCGACACGAACGCGCCGGGTGCGATGACGTCCACATTGGACGGGAAGGAGCGCATCTGTTCCTGCAGTGCCAGGGTGATCGGCGCGTTGTCGGGACGGGCGAAGACCAGCGCGACGATGAGGTCGTTCCACACCCACACGAACTCGAACACGGCCAGCGACGCCAGCGCCGGCCGTGCCAGCGGCAGCACGACCCGGCGGAGGATCGTGAGCTCGCTGCCGCCGTCGATGCGGGCGGCCTCGATGAGGTCCGGCGGGATGGCCAGGTAGAAGTTGCGCAGGAGCAGCACGGCGAACGGCAGCCCGAACGCGACGTGGAACGCGACGACCGCCGGGATGGTGCCGGCGACGCCGAACGCGGCGAACAGCCGCGCGTCGGGGATGAGCGCCGTCTGCACGGGGACGGCGACCAGCCCGGCCAGGGTGAGCATGACGGCGTGCCGTCCCCGGAACGCCAGCCATGCCAGGGGGTACGCGGCGACGGCGCCGATCGCCACGACGAGCAACGTCGACGGGACGGAGATCAGCACGGTGTTCCACAGGGCGTGGGTCAGCCGGCCGTCGGCGACGAGACCGCGGTAGTTGCGCAGGGTGAGCTGGGTGGGCTCGGTCAGCACGGTCCACCAGCCGGTGCCGCTGTTGGCGGCGGGCCCGCGGAGGCTGACGACGGCGAGGCCGACGGTGGGCACCAGCCACCACAGCCCGACGATGAACAGCGCCGCCTGCGCGGCGGTCAGCGCGACCCGGCGCGCGGCCCGGGTGGCGCGGCTCGGTGCCGGCGGGGGCGGTTCGGTCCCGGCGGGCAGCAGTTCGGGCGCCTCGACGGCGGCGAACAGGCTCACGGCTCGCTCCTTCGCAGCCGGTGGACGTTGTACAGCACCCCGGGCAGCACCAGCACGAGCAGCAGCACGCCGAGGGCGCTGCCGCGGCCGATGTGGTCGAAGGAGGAGCGCCACATCTCCAGCGCGACGACCGACGCCGAGCCCTGTGCGGACTCCGGCGCGAGCACCAGCACCAGGTCGAACACCTTGAGCACGTTGACGGTCAGGGTGACGAGGATGACCACCACGACGGGCCGCATCATGGGCACGGTGACGCGGCGCAGCACCTGCCACTCCCCCGCGCCGTCGACCCGGGCGGCCTCCAGGGTCTCCTTCGGGATGCCCGCGAAACCCGCGGTGATGAGGACCATCGCGAACCCGGCCCAGATCCAGACGTACGCGCCGATGAGCGCCGGGGTGACCAGCGCCGGGCCGAGCCAGGTCAGACCGGCGAACGGGGCGGTGAAGTTGTCCGCGGCGAGCCGCACGACGTACCCGCCGCCGCGCAGCTGCGGCACGCTGAAGGTGCCGTCGTCGGCGGTGCGGGTCCGGGCCACGACGGTGCCGTCGCGGACCACGTCCACCGCCACGTCCGGCAGCCCCCGTTCGCCGGTGTCGACGGTGCCGGGCCGGCCGCCGACGGCGGTGAAGTCCGACCACACCACGCCGTGCACCCCGGCGTCGCCGTCCCCGCCGGTGCCGGCCTGCCGCGCGTGTGACGGCAGTTGCTGCGGCGCCAGCCCGACCAGCGGCAGCATGACGTTCTCACCGGCGGCGACCGTGCCGGCGGTCTGCAGGGCCCCGCCCGACGGCGTCAGCGCCCGCTCGTCGCGGGGGCGCGCGCCGTGGTACGGCGACGGCGGCCGGACGGCGTCGTGGGCGGTCACCACGGCGGCGTTGAGCGCACCACGGTCGGGGCTCTCGTCGTACACCAGCCGAAACGCGACGCCGGCGGACACCAGCGAGATCGCCATCGGCATGAACAGCACGACCCGGATCACCGTGGTCCTGCGGACCCGCTGGGCCAGGAACGCGACCAGCAGCCCGACGGCCAGCACCAGGTTGGGCGCCACGATGATCCAGACGGCGTTGTTGAGCAGCGCCCTGCGGATCTGCGGGGTGGTGAGGATGTCGGCGTAGTTGGCCGCGCCGACGGCGGTGCGGCCGTCGGCGTCGTGGAAGCTCAGCCACAGCGTCTGCCCGATCGGGTAGACCAGCAGCACGGCGACGAGCAGGACGGCGGGCGCCAGGAACCACGCCGCGGTCGAGAGCTTGGCGGTGCGTCCCATCACGGCGCCCCGTACGCCTTCGCCGCGGCGTCCTCCAGGCGTGCCGCGATCACGGCCGGGTCGGTCGCCGGCGCGGCGAGGTACGCCTGCAGCAGCCGCCACATCGACGCGCCGTTGCCGCCGCCGAAGCTGCGCGGCGTCATGTCGGACAGGTCGAAGCGCAGCGTCTCCGCCTGCAGCAGCGTCTCGGCGAGCGCCCGGGTGGTCGCGTCGGGGTAGACGGCCGTGTCCAGGCTCCGGTTCACCGACAGGAACCCGCCCTGCCGCGCCATGATCGCGGCGGCCTCCGGCGACGCCAGGTAGGCCATGAGCTCCATGGTCACGGGCCGGTCCTTGAACGCCACGGCGGCGTCACCGCCGGCGACGACCACGCGACCGGTGCCGGCGACCGACGGCCACGCGAAGTGCCGGGCGTCGCTGCCGACCCGGTACACACCGAGCTTGGCGATCTCGGTGGTGACGAAGTCCGCCTCGTACAACATCGCCGAGCTCGGTTTCGCGCCGAAGACGTCCGCGACCGAACGGGTGAACGTCGTCTGCAGCGCGCCCTTGGGGCCGCCCTGCAGGAACTGCGGCGACGCCCAGTAGCGGCCCATGCTGCGCAGCGCCTCGACCACCGTCGGGTCCGTCCACGGCAGGTCGTGCGCGGCCAGCCGGTCGTACCGCTCGGGACCGGCCTGTTGCAGGTAGACGTTCTCGAACCAGTCGGTGAGGGGCCAGCCGTCGGCGCCCGGGACCGTCATCGCCGCCGTGCCGGAGTCGACCAGCGTCTGCGAGACCTCGGTCAGTTCCTCCAGCGTCGACGGCGGGCCGACCCCGGCGGCGGCGAACGCGTCGGCGCGATACCAGATGACGGACTTGTTCGCGGCCTTGAAGTAGACGCCGTAGAGCCGCCCGCCGGCGGTGCCGAGCTGCTGCCACTGCGGCGAGAAGTTGGCCCGGACCGCGGCGGCGACCGTCTCCGTGACGGGCTTCGCCGCGCCGGACGCGGCGTACTGGGCCAGCACCCCCGGCTGCGGGATCATCGCGATGTCCGGGGGGTTGCCGGCGCCGAGCCGGGACGACACCAGCACGCTGAGGTCGCTGCCGCCGGAGGTGTACCGCACCCGCGCGCCGGTCCGGTCGCCGAACGCGCGCAGGACCCGTTCGAAGTTCGCCTGCTCGGCGCCGGTCCAGCTGCCGACCACCTCGACCGACTGCCCGGTGTAGGGGCCGACCGCGGCGGCCGCGCCCGCGGAGCAGCCGGCCGCCAGCAGCATGACGCAGCACAGCGCGACGGCGGTGCCGCACCACGGTCCCGGCGCCGATCCCCGGGCCGATCTCAGGGTCGATCTCAGCATCGCCGCCTCGTCACAGCGGATCGCCGGTGGCGGCGAACACCCGCAGGTGCCGCAGGTCGACGGCGAGCATGACCGCGTCGCCGGCCTCCGCGGTGCAGCGCGGGTCGACCCGCGCCGCCAGCCTCGGCGCCCGCACCCAGCCGGTCGCGTCGGCCACCTCGACGTCCAGCAGCCGGCCCAGGCCGTCGCTCCGGACGCCCCGGACGGTGCCGTGCAGCACCGACGCCGTGCGGGCCGCATCGGGTGGCAGCCCGAGCGACGCGTCGTGCAGGTGCTCGGGCCGGATCGCAACGAACACCCGCTGGTTGAGGTGCCGCCGCAGCGCCGGATGCGTCGTGAGCAGCCCCGGTACCGGCATCTGCTGGCCGCACACGTCGAGGGTCAGGCTGCCGCCGCGTTCGACGAGCACCGCGGCGATCAGGTTCTCCGGCCGCGGCGCGGCGGCGCCGGTGTCCCGGATCAGCAGCGTGTTGTGGCCCATCCGCACCCCCTCGGTCGCGCGCCCGGTGTGTCCCTGTGAGTGTTCGCCCTCGACGGTGACCCGCACCAGGGTTGGCCGCGGCGTGTGACGTACTTGCAAAGGGCCTCACAAGATCACTATCGACCGGCCCGGCGCCCGGCCTCGCCCGGCGGCGACACCGTTTCCGTTTGTTGCCAATCAGTGACCTCCGGCCGCGGGACGGCATACGATCCGGACCCGACCCCGCCCCGGCCGGTACCGGAAAGGAGGTCACGGTGCAGCACCCGGCGGGCACCGGCAACGCCGGTGAGCCAGCGGCCGACCCGTCGCTGCTGGCCGGCTTCACCATTGCCGTGATCAGCCACCGGCGCCGGCACCGCCTCGCCGACCTCCTCGAACGCCACGGCGCCCGCATCGTCTCCGTCCAGGGCGTCCGGGCCGTCCCGCAGCCGGACCGCGCCGCCGTGGCCCGGGCCACGGCCGACGGCCTCGCCCGGCCGGTCGACGACGTCCTCGCCGCCTCCGCCGGCGGGATCCGGTCCTGGCTGCAGGCGGCCCCGGACCCGGAGCACCTGCTGCGGACGCTGCGCACCGCCCGCCTGCTCGCCGCCGACGCCCGCACCGCCGACGCCCTGCGCGGCCACGGGCTGCGCGACATCCTGTCGACCGCGGCCGGCTCCGCCGACGAACTGTTCCGTTACCTGCTGACCCACGCCCCCGCCGGGCGGCACGTCCTGGCCCAGCTCGACGCGCCGGTCCAGGCCGAGGCGTGCCAGGCGCTGCGGGAGCTGGGCGCCGACGTGACGGAGGTACCGGCGTTCCGCCCCGAACCGCCGAACGACGTCGTCGGCCTGCGCCGGGTGGTGGAACTCATCAGCCGCCGCCAGCTCGACGCGGTCGCCTGGCTGGACCCCCTCGCGACCGGCCACGTGCTGCGCTTCGCCGCCGACCACGGCCGGCTGCCGGCCCTGACCGAGCAGCTCGGCGCCCACGTCGTCACCGTCAGCCGCGGCCCCCTCGCCGCCGGCGTGCTGCGCCACCACGGCGTGACCCCGGACGTGCCGCCGCTGCCGTTCGACGAGGAGACCGCCGCGGCCCTGGCCAGGTCGGTGCTCGACCGTGCCGTGCACACCACCCTCGGCGCCATGACCCTGGAGGTGCGCGGGCACGCGGCCCTGCTCGACGGCCGCCTGTACCCGATCCAGCAGGGCCCCGTCGACGTGCTGCGGGCCCTCGCCCGCGCGCCGGGCGACGTGCTGTCCGGCGCCGACCTCCGCGCGCAGGTCCCCGGCCTCGCGCACGCGGACGACCACGCGATCGAGATGGCCGTGTCACGATTACGCCGTGCGGTCCCCGGCGTCGAACTGGTCCATACCGTCATCAAACGCGGCTATCGCCTCGCCGTCTGAACCGCGCCGGTCATGCGTTCCGGAACAGCCAGCCTTCCGCGGCGGTCGGTGCGTTCGTGGTGCCGGCCACGGTGCCCTGGTCGTAGCAGTAGCCCTTGTTGTAGCGCCACAGCAGGCGGCGGGCCGTGTAGGACACGTTGTAGGAGTGCACGCCGTACTCGCCGACGACCGTGGTCATCGCCGGCACCTCGAAGGAGGCCTTGACGCCGATGCTGCTCGTGCGTTGCACCTGGACGGTGACCGACACCGTCTCGTTCACCTTGTCGACCAGCTGCTGCGAGGTGCCCCGCTCGACGGTGACGGTGTAGGTCTGCGACCGGATCGAGTTGAACTCGACCTGGACCGGCGTGGTCAGGTTGTTGGTGACCGACCGGCTGTCGCTGACGTTGAACTTCGGCGTCGCCGACAGGATCGTGTACTGGAAGCCTTCCCGCAGCAGCACGTCGCGGCCCACGGAGAACTGCTTCCAGATGATGTTCGGATCGCCGGGGCAGGAGACCACGGGTCCGAAGTAGTCGTTGGCGTGGGCGGTGCCGGGGAACGCCGCCACACCCGTTGCCACGGCGGCCACCGCCGACACGGCCGCCACGGCGCGTGCTGGGAACGTTTTGAGCATCGTGACTCCTCACGGTCATCCGTCCGGGCTCGGACGGTCGGGTCGAGTCTCGCGTGCAGTGCTGGACACGGACTGAACAAGCACTGGACGGCCCCGACGGCGGCAGCCGTGGAAGTTTCAGGTGCCCGGCGCTGGTGCCGGGGGCCGGGCGCGCAGCGGTGGTTGTCCGCGCGGCGGCGGCGCGTTTACTGTCCGCGCCCATGCATCGTCATCTACGCAACGCGATCGTCACGGTACTGACCGTCGGCGCGCTCCTGCTCGGCACCGGCGGTCGCGCGCTCGCGGCCACGTCGTGGTCGTTCGACGACGGCTTCGAGGGCAGCACGTCGGCGTGGTACGACGACTGCGAGGGCTGCGGCTACCGGTGCCCGCCCTACGTCACCTGCGACCCCGCCTACGTCACCTCGTACGCCCCGTCCGCCAACACCGGCACCCACTCCGCCGTCATCGGCTCGACGGCCGGCACCCCGGGTGCGTGGCGGTCGCTCGGCCGTTCGGTGCGGCTGCCCGCGGGCGCCAGCCGGTGCAGCATGCGGGCCGCCATCCGGTCCTCGACGTCGGACGCCACCGTCAACGTCGAGGTGATCCGGACGTCGACCTGGACGTACGAGACCGTCCAGACGCACCACCTGACGAACGCGACCTACGCCAACTTCTACTCCGGCAGCTGGACTCCCGGGCCGCGTGACGTCACGATCCGGCTCGCGGTCCTCGGCGAGGGCGGGGTCGCGGTCGTCTACGCCGACGACTTCCACGTCTCCTGCGTGGTCGGCTGACCGGTCGCCGCGCACCATCGTCCAGGTGTGCGACCTGCCCACGCTCAGATCCAGGTCAGCCGGAACAGGTAGGTGGTCGGCGTGACGCCCTCGACCTCGGTGAACGCCGGCGTGGGCGGCGCCGAACCGTCGGCGGGCAGCGTCAGCCGGCCGTTGCCCGTCCACAGCAGCGCCCGGCTCCCGTCAGGGGCCGCGAACGCGCCCAGCAGGCCACCGGCCGTGCGTGCACCTGCACGACGCCCTCCCGGGAGGAGGCCAGCACCGTTGCATGTCGCTCCCCCGTCCGCGCGACGGAGTTCAGACCGGCAGTCGCGGCCACCGCTGCCCGGAACCGCCGCATACTCACAGGTGGCATTCCCTACGGACCACCCTGGCTGAAGGAGCTGGCATGGGGTTCAGCGAGGAACGTTCGGCGGACGTGGTGGCGGCGAGCTTCGCGGGCGCCGCCGACCCGAGACTGCGGCAGGTGCTGTCCTCGCTCGTGCGCCATCTGCACGACTTCGTGAAGGAGGTCGACCTCACCGACGAGGAGTGGGCCGCCGGCATCGGCTTCCTCACCCGGACCGGGCAGACCTGCACCGACGTCCGCCAGGAGTTCATCCTGCTCTCCGATGTGCTCGGCGTCTCCATGCTGGTGGAGACCGTCAACCATCGCACCGGTGGCGTCGCCACGGAGTCGACGGTGCTCGGGCCGTTCCACCAGGTGCGCTCGCCGGACCGGCGGCTCGGCGACGACATCAACCTCGACGGCAAGGGCGTGCCCTGCCTGGTGTCCGGCCGGGTCACAGGGCCGGACGGCACCGCACTGCCGGGTGCGCGGGTGGACGTGTGGCAGACGAACGAGGACGGCTTCTACGACGTCCAGCAACCGGGTGTCCAGCCCGCCGGCAACCTGCGTGGCCTGTTCACCACCGACGAGCAGGGCCGGTACTGGTTCCGCTCGGCCGTGCCGCGGTACTACCCGATCCCGGCCGACGGCCCGGTCGGTGAGCTGCTCACCGCCACCGGGCGGCATCCCTACCGGCCGGCGCACCTGCATTTCATCGTCTCCGCGCCCGGGCACCGCCCGGTGACGACGCACGTGTTCGTCGCGGACTCGCCGTACCTGGACTCCGACGCCGTGTTCGGTGTCAAGGAGAGCCTGATCCGGGACGTGCCGGAGGTCGACGACCCCGCCCGCGCCGCCGCCACCGGCATGGCGAACCCGTTCCGGGCACTGACCTTCGACATCACGCTGCTGCGCGGCGACGCCCACGAGGGCCCGGCGTGACGCCCGCGTTCGTGTATTCGGCGCTGCCGATGCGGGTGCGCTTCGGTGCGGGATCACTGGCCGGGCTTCCCGACGAGGTGGCCGGTCTGGGACTGTCCCGGGTGCTGGTGCTGTGCTCGCCCGAGCAGCAGGCCACCGGGCAGCTGGTCGCCGACGCCCTCGGCAGCCGTGCCGCCGGTGTCCTGCCCGGCGCCCGGATGCACGTCCCGATCGAGACGGCCCAGGCCGCCCGGGACAGCGCCCGGAGACTCGGTGCGGACGGCTGCGTCGCCGTGGGCGGCGGCTCCGCGGTGGGCCTGGGCAAGGCCGTCGCGCTCACGCACGGCCTGCCGGTCATCGCCGTCCCCACCACGTACGCGGGCTCGGAGATGACACCGATCTGGGGGCTG
Organism: Dactylosporangium sp. NBC_01737; assembly: GCF_035963215.1. Classification (NCBI taxonomy): domain Bacteria; kingdom Bacillati; phylum Actinomycetota; class Actinomycetes; order Micromonosporales; family Micromonosporaceae; genus Dactylosporangium; species Dactylosporangium sp. NBC_01737. The sequence goes on along the minus strand of NZ_CP109153.1, from coordinate 7,840,517 downwards.
ACCGAGGGCGGGGTCAAGCGGACCGGCCGGGATCCCCGGGTGCTGCCGGTCAGCGTGCTCTACGACCCGGCGCTCACGGTGAGCCTGCCCCCGGGGCTGTCGGCGACGAGCGGCATCAACGCGATCGCCCACGCCGTCGAGGGCCTCTACGCCCCGGACGCCTCCCCGATCATCTCCCTCATGGCCGAGGAGGGGGTGCGGGCGCTGGCCGCCGCACTCCCCGCGGTGGTCGCCGACGGCACCGACCTGGACGCCCGCGGCGACGCCCAGTACGGCGCCTGGCTGTGCGGCGCCGTGCTCGGTGCCACCACCATGTCGCTGCACCACAAGCTCTGCCACGCGCTCGGCGGCGCCCTCGACCTGCCCCACGCGCAGACCCACACCGTCGTGCTGCCGCACGCGCTCGCCTACAACGCCCCGGCCGCGCCCCGGGCGGTCGCCGCGCTCGCCCGTGCGCTCGGCGGCGCCGGCGATCCGGCGCATGCGCTGTGGGCGCTGGCCGGGCGGCTCGGCGCACCCCGGTCGCTGCGCGAACTCGGCATGCCCGAGGCCGCCGTCGGCCGCATCGTCGACCTTGCCATCGGCAGCCCCTACGCCAACCCGCGTCCGGTCACCCGGGACGGCGTCACGGCACTGCTGCGTGCCGCGTGGGCCGGCGAGCCGCCCGCAGCCGGGTGATCATCGCCGGCCGGTGACACCCGGCCGGGTTTCTCCGGGTTCGTCCAGCACCGGGCAAGCTCATCGGTCTCGATGTGAAAACGAATGTATGCAATCGTATGCAGTCCGGAGTACGGTGCTTCTGGCCAGGGCCTGCGCGCATCGTCCCGCCGCTCGGTGACGCCGGGTCCTCGACACGGAGGAGCGTGGGATGAGGAGTCGTCTCAGGTTGTCCGTCCCAGCGGTCGCTGCCGCGGCCGCGGTGGGGATCGCGGGCTGCTCGCAGGGCGCCGAGTCAACGGATACCGATGCCGGCAAGGCCCCGGCGGCGACCACCAGCTGTGCCAGCAAGGGCGAGATCACCATGTGGGAGCGCTCGGGCGGCAACAAGGACATGGTGGATCAGCTCGTCGAGGCGTGGAACGCGAAGAACCCCGACTGCAAGATCAAGCTGACGTACATCCCGCACACCGAGATGGTCGGCAAGATCGCGCAGGGCATCGCGTCCGGCCAGGTGCCGGACCTCATGGGCATGGACCTGATCTACGCGCCGCAGTTCGAGAAGGCGCAGCAGCTCGTGGACCTCACCGACCGCATCAGCGGCTGGTCCGAGCTGGCGACGGCCAGCAAGGGGCACATGACGGTCGCGACCTTCAACAAGCGGCTCTACGGTGTCCCCCTGTACGCCGACGTGTCGGCGCTGTTCTACAACAAGGACCTGTTCGCGCGGGCCGGCCTGGACCCGGACAAGCCACCGACCAGCCTCGCGGAGCTGCGCGCCTACGCCGACAAGATCACCGCGCTGGGCGGCGACGTCAAGGGCTACTACCTGCCCGGCAACTGCGCCGGGTGCAACATCTTCACCGTCGGGCCGCTCATGTGGGCGTCCGGCGCCAAGATCGAGGCCGAGGGCCCGGGCGACGAGCCGTTGACCGGTGACGGGGTCAAGCAGGTCCTGCAGTTCACCCGCGACATGGTCAAGGCCGGCAACGTCCACGACGGCGACCGAACCGAGAACGGCGAGACCTTCCACCTGCAGTTCGGCACCGGCAAGGTCGGCATGATGGGCACCGGCAACTTCAACATCACGCTCGCGCGCCAGCAGAACGCGTCGATGAAGTTCGGCGTCGCGCTGCTGCCGGGCATGACCGCCGGCTCCTCGGCCTCCTTCATCGGCGGCGACCTCGTCGTGGTGCCCAAGGGCAGCAAGCGGGTCAACGACGCGGTCAACGTCATGAAGTTCCTGCTCTCCGACGAGGTGCAGGTCGAGGTGTACGCCAAGGCCCTCAACCTGACCACCCGCGCCGACATGGTCGACAACAGGTACTTCAAGGCCGAGCCGCTGGTGCAGGACGTGGCCAAGGCGCTCACCGTGGGCCGGATGCCCTACACGCTGACGTTCTTCGAACAGATCAACTCCCCGCAGGGGCCGTGGCTGAAGATGATGCAGCGGGCCTACTACACCGACGACAACCTCGACACGGTCATCGCCGACGCGAAGAAGGCGATGAAGAGCATCGCCGACAAGTCGTAGGGGCCGGCCGTGCAGAGAGCCAGGCGGGGCCGGTGGGCCGGGCTCGCCTACCTCGCCCCGGCACTGCTGTTCGTGCTGGCGTTCACCGTGTACCCGCTGGCCCAGATGATCTGGATGTCGCTGCACAACTGGTCGCTGATCACACCGGCGCGCTGGGTGGGCCTGGACAACTACCGCCAGGCCCTCACCGACCACCAGTTCTGGGTCTCGTTCCTGTTCACGCTGAAGTACACCGCGATCATCACGCCGCTGCTCATCGTCGGCGGCTACCTGCTGGCGCTGCTCACCTCGCACAACTCGCCGCTGCGCAGCCTCACCCGGACCGTGGTGTTCATCCCGGTCGTCATCGGGCTGGGCGTGTCCAGCCTGCTGTGGTACTGGCTCTTCAGCAGCGACTTCGGGGTGCTCAACCGCGTCCTGCTGGACCTCGGCGTCGTCGACGAGCCCGTGCTCTGGCTCGGCGTGGACGCCGACGTGTCCAACGCGGCGATCATCGTCTCGGTGGTGTGGAAGGTCCTCGGCTTCGGGATGATCCTCTTCGTGGGCGCCATCCAGGCGATCCCGACGGAGATCAACGAGGCCAGCCTGGTCGACGGCGCCGGCTACTGGCAGCGGGTCCGGCGGGTGATCCTGCCCCTGACCCTGCGCACGGTGCTGCTGGTCACGCTGATCAGCGTGATCGGCTCGCTGCTCGCCTTCGACCAGTTCTACATCATGACCGCCGGGCAGCCGCAGAACGAGACGGCGACCTCGGTCTTCTACGTCTACCTCAACTCGTTCCCGTACCTGAAACTCGGCTACGGCGCCGCGTTGTCGCTGGTGCTGGCACTGACGATCCTGGCGTTCACCGTCGTGCAACTGTGGCTGACCCGGCGGAGCGAGGCGTGACCGCGACCCTGGAGGTGCTGCGGGCCCGCACCGTCGCGGTGCAGGTCCGCGTGGGCCGCACCGGCTACCTGCTCGGCGCGGCGTGCATCGCGATCAGCACCGTCATGCTGCTGCCGCTGCTGTACTCGGTGGCCGCCTCCGTCAAACCGACGGCCGAGGCCGCCACCGCCCCGCCGACCTACCTGCCGCACGGGGTGAGCCTGGACAGCTACCAGCGCCTCTGGAGCTACCAGGAGGGGCTGCCGACCTACCTGGCCAACAGCCTCGGCACCGCCGTGCTGACGATCGTCTTCACGCTGCTGCTGACCGTCCCGGCCGCCTACGCGCTCGCCCGGTTCCCGGTGCCGGGCAAGGAGGTCATCTTCGTGGTGCTCCTGCTGGCGCTCATCGTGCCGTACCAGGCGCTGCTGACGCCGATGTTCCTGATGTTCGCCCGGATCGGGCTGACGAACTCGCTCGTCGGTCTCGCCGTGCTGCACACCGCGATCCAGCTGCCCTTCAGCCTCTACATCCTGCGCAACAGCTTCACCGCCGTCCCACGAGAGCTCGAGGAGGCCGCGATCATGGACGGGGCCGCGTCCTGGCAGATTCTGATCCGCATCTTCGTCCCGCCGACGGTACCGGCGATCGTCACCGTCGCACTGTTCGCGTTCATCACGTCGTGGAACGAGTTCCTCGGCGCGCTGGTGATGATGAGCGCCGGCGACAAGTTCACCCTGCCCCTGATCCTCGCCGCGGCCCGGACCGAGACCAGCCTCGGCGGGACGGACTGGGGCATGCTGCAGGCCGGCGTCACGATCTCGGTCGTCCCGTGCGTGCTCGTCTACCTGCTGCTGCAGCGGTACTACGTGGCCGGGCTGATGAGCGGAGCAGTCAAGTGAGCGCGGTGGTCGTGCAGCCCTCGGCGACGGGACGGGCCCGGCTGCGGCCGCTGGACGCCGGTCGCTTCGAGCTCGTGGACGGCTTCTGGGCCGAGCGGGTGCGGATCAACCGGGAACGCACCATCCCGCACGGCCTGCAGCAGCTGCGCCGCGCCGGCACCCTGGACAACCTGCGGGTCGCCGCGGGCGCGGACGGGCGGTACGAGGCCCGGGCCGACAGCGTCGGCGCCACCTTCCCGTTCCTGGACTCCGACGTCTACAAGTGGCTGGAGGCGGTGGGCTGGGAGCTCGGACGGGCCCCCGACCGCGAGCTGGCCGCCGCGGCCGACGAGGTGATCGTCGTCGTCGCCGCGGCGCAGCGCCCCGACGGCTACCTCAACAGCTACGTGCAGGTGGTCGGCGACGGGGTGCCGTACACCGACCTCTCCTGGGGCCACGAGCTCTACTGCCTCGGGCACCTGATCCAGGCGGCGGTCGCCTGGCACCGCGCCCTCGGCGACGACCGGTTGCTCGCCGTGGCGACCCGCGCGGCCGACCACGCCGACGCGGCGCTGGGGCCGGCCGGGCGGCCCGGCGTGGACGGGCACGCGGGCGCCGAGATGGCACTGGCCGAGCTGGCCCGCGTCACCGGCGAGCGGCGCTATCTCGCGCTCGCCGCGCGGATGCTCGACCTGCGCGGCCGGGGACTGCTGCCGGGTGCCGAGCGTTTCGGCGCCACGTACTGGCAGGACCATGAGCCGGTGCGGCTCGCCGCCTCGGTCGCCGGTCACGCGGTGCGCCAGATGTACCTCGACTGCGGCGCCGCCGACGTGGCCGCCGAGCTCGGCGACGACGAGCTGCTCGCCGCGGTGCTGGGTCGCTGGCACGACCTGATGCGCACCCGGACGTACCTGACCGGCGGGATGGGCAGCAGGCACCGGGACGAGGCGTTCGGCGACCCCTACGAGCTGCCGCCGGACCGCGCCTACGCCGAGACCTGCGCGGCGATCGGCAGCGTCATGCTCGCCTGGCGGCTGCTGCTGGCCACCGGCGATGCCGGGTACGCCGACGCCATCGAGCGCGCCATGTTCAACGGCGTCCTGCCCGGGCTCTCGCTGTCCGGCACCCGGTTCTTCTACACCAACCCGCTGCAGCGGCGCACCCACCGGGCCTACGAGGCGGCCGGCAACGGGGCGCGGGCGCCGTGGTTCGCGTGCGCGTGCTGCCCGCCGAACCTGATGCGGCTGCTGAGCTCGTGGCAGCAGTACCTGGCGACCGCCGACGACGACGGGGTGCAGCTGCACCAGTACGCCGCCGCGGACATCCACGCGCCGATGCCCGCCGGCGACGTCCGGCTGTCCGTACGCACGCGATACCCGTGGGACGGCCTGGTGACCGTCCACATCGTCCAGACGCCGGACCGGCCGTGGACGCTGTCGCTGCGGGTGCCCGGCTGGTGCAACTCCGGGACGCTGCAAGGGCCGGGCGGCAGCGAGCGCCTCGCGCAGGGCACCATGCGGCGCACGCGGCGGTGGCAGCCAGGCGACACGATCGAACTGAGCATGGACCTGCCGATCCGGGTCACCGAGCCCGATCCGCGCGTCGACGCGGTGCGCGGCTGCGTCGCGGTCCAGCGCGGCCCGCTCGTCTACTGCGTCGAGGCGGCCGACGCGCCGCCGCAGACCGAGATCGAGGACCTGATCTGGGATTCGCGGCGCCGGCCGCACACCGAGCCGCGACCGGACCTCGACCCCGCGATGGTCGGGATCACCGTGCCGGTGACCCGGCACGGGCGCACGGACGACCTGACGGCCGGCGCCATCCCCTACTACGCGTGGGCCAACCGGGCGGTCGGAGCCATGCGGGTGTGGATCCCGTGCTGAACCGTCGTCAGCCCGCCGGCGGGGCGGTGGAGTCGCGGACGATGAGCGTCGGCTTGAACACGTCGAGGCTCGGCTCGCGCGGGCCGCCGGCGTCGTGCGTGAGCGCGACCGCGCGGTCGATGGCGTGCCGCACGATCTCCGAGATGGGCATCCGCAGGGTGGTGAGCGCCGGCACCGTGTGCGCCGCGATGACGATGTCGTCGAAGCCGACGACCGAGAGCCGGTCGGGCACCGTCGCGCCGAGGCTGTGCGCGGCGTGCAGCACGCTCACAGCGACGAGGTCGGTCGACGTCGCCACCGCCGTCGGCGGATCCGGCAGGGCCAGCAGGCGCCGCAGCGCGACGCCGCCGCCCGCGAGGGTGTTGGGGCAGCGTTCCAGATAGCCGGCCGGGACACCGCCGAAGCGCTCGCCCATGAACTCGACATAGGCGTCCTCGCGCACCCGGTAGCCGTTGGGCAGCTCCGCGCTGAGGAACGCGATGCGCCGGTGCCCGAGGGACGCCAGGTGGTCGAGCCCCTCGCGGATGCCGGCGCGGTCGTCCGCGTCCGCCGTCGGGAACTCCAGCGGGCTGGTGCCCTGCCACAGCGCGACCACCGGCACCGAGGAGCTGCGCAGGTCGGCGAGGAGCTCGGGGAACTCCTGCATGTCGCCGAGCAGGACGATGGCGTCGGTGTGCCGCGTCTCCAGCACGGTGGTCAGCGACGTCGCCTCGTCCAGGTGGCCGTGCACGTGGCCCAGCACGACGTTGTAGCCGTGCGCCATCGACTCCAGGACCAGCGCCTCGATGACGCCGGCGTAGAAGAGGTCGCTGAAGTCGCGCACCACGGCGCCGATGAGGTTGGTCGGCGCGCCGCGCAGCCCGCGGGCCAAGGGATTGGGCCGGTAGCCGAGCCGGCGCGCCGCCTGGATCACCCGCTCCCGCGTGCCCTCGGCGATGGGCACCTTGGTCGGGGTGTTGTTGAGGATCCGTGACACCGTGCTCTGCGACACCGCGGCCGTGGCGGCGATGTCCCGCATGGTGACGACCGGGCGGCGGGCCACTCTGGGCACCGGCTGCCCGTCTGGATCGGACGCGTCGTCCGGGGTGGATCGGGCTTCGCGTGCTGCAGGCGACATCGGCTCCAGCCTAGCATTTTCAGGCAGGAAACGATTTCACACGCGCCCGGCGGGCACCGGAACACGGCGGTGAACACCCACCCCGGCGGGCACCGGGACACGCCGGTGCAACCTCACCCCGCCGGCCGCCGGTCCGCGGAGTCCTGTGCCTGCTCCGCGATCCGTTCGGCCGCCGGGTCGTCGGCGACCATCACGAGGTCCGTGACCGGCTTCAGCCCCACGTTGTCCGGGTCGGAGACGCTCACCCGGTACACCCCGGGCTCCGCCGGTGGCAGCAGCGCCGTGGCGCGTCCTTCGGCGTCCAGGTCCGCCATGACCTCGACGCGCCGGCCGGTGTCGACGTCCTGCATCGCGAACGTCACCCGCAGCGCCGGGCCCTCGGTGGCGGCCGCGACCGCGACCGGCTCGCCTGGGGGCAGCAGGTCGTCGACCTCGAGGCGGAACCCGTCGAACGGCGAGCCGCGGTATGCCCCCAGCGGCTTGCGCGTGACCAGGCCCATGACCTGCACCAGCACCGAGTCGAGGTTCTGCAGCGACGCGTGCGACTCGGTGGCGTACACCTCGCGCGGGTCGTCGGAGAGCTCCAGCGGCGTCGCCGACACCCGCGGCACCGTGCCGTCGCCGCCGTCGTCGGTGGCACCGTCGTGGTCGAGCACGACGAGCCCGCTGTCGCGCACGACCGCGGACTGGCCGGTGCGCTGGAAGATGCCGACGACGGGGTGGATGTCGTACCGGCCGTAGCCGCCGTTGCGGTCGACCGCGGCGGCGATCCCGGCGTGGAAGCCCGCGGCCGCGCGGACCCGGTCCGCGTCGACGGTGGGCGGCAGGCCGGCCGCCTCCAGGATCCGGCGGGGCGCGCCGCTGCCGTCGTCGACGCACGGGTAGACCGGCAGCAGCTGGTGCACGGACGTGAGCGAGCGCAGCAGCCCCGACAGGTCCGCCTTGAACGGGCCGACGCCCTTGACGAAGCCGTTGGCCAGCATGTCCAGGGCGTTGAGCGAGCCCCGGTACGGCGTGCCGAACGTGACCAGCGCGCGGGTGTCCCGCCAGCCGTCCAGTTCCTCCAGGAAGTACCGGGCGACGAGACCGCCCATCGAGTGGGCCAGCAGGATCAGCTTCGCGTCCTGCGCCCCGGACCGGTCGCGCCATTCCGCGAGCCACTTCGGCGCCTGCTCCGCCAGCCGGTGGGCGGCGGCCCGGTTGTCGCGCCGCCAGTCGTACGGGAAGTCGAACCAGTTGACGCCGTCCTGCAGCGCGAAGCGCTGGAACAGCAGCCGCCGGATCTTGCTGTACCCGTCGATCTTCCAGAAGCCCGGCAGCAGGTGGACGTCGGGCATGAGCCTGGTCGCGACCACGCCGTCGCCGAGGTCCGGTGCCTCCGGGTCGTCGCGTGGCAGCTCGAGCGCCGCGACGTTGCCGCCCAGGGAGAGCAGGCCGCGCAGGACCGCCCCCGGCGACAACGCCCAGACCTCCTTGCCGTCGCGCTCCAGCACGCTGCCGAGGATTCCTGGCAGCAGCACGACGACGTCGCGTACCGGAAGCTTCTCCGCCATCGCGGGACCCCTTTCATCGAATGGTGCTCATCGACCGGTGTCGGTGACCTCGTAGGCGAACGAGATCCGCCCGGTGTGCAGCAGGCCGCCCGCCGGGTGCCGGCGCACCGGGTCGCCGGCGCCGAACCGGTCGTCGGGCAGGAACCAGGTCCGGTACGCGCCGCACGCACCGTCCGGCAGGACCGCGGCCGCCCGCGCGAACGGATCGCCGCCGGCCGGCGCGGTCGCCAGGAGGTCGGCCAGGTCCGGCTCGCCCTCGCCGCCCTCGGTGACCCAGATCGCGAGCTCCAGCAGGCCCTCGACGGGCCCGTCGAACAGGAGATGGTCTCCCCCGGCCCGGACGGTGGTCGCCTTGCACCGGGTGGGACCGGCCGCGACCAGGGCGTCGACCCGGACGGGCCGCCCGGCGTGCGCGGCGAGCTCCGTCAGCCGCACGGTGACGCGGCGCGGCACCGGACCGGCGGGCTCCGGCGGCACGAGCCGAAACGACGGGTGCGGCCGTTCATCGAGGTCGAACGGGGGTGCCTCGGCCGGGCGCGGCCCGGGATGCAGGTAGAACGTGCACCGCTCGATCTGGTACCGGACGGCGGGGCCGGCCGTCCAGGTGCCGCCGCCGGTCGCGGTGCCGCGCTGGACCAGGCCGGTGAGGTCCTGCGGCGCGTCGGTGACCACGGTGACCACGGTCTCCGGTCGCGGCGGGCCTGCCGGCAGGTCCGGCGGCCAGAACAGCTCCATGCCGGCCAGCGCGTTGCTGCCCGGCAGCCGGTACAGCTCGTACGTGTCGCCGGGGCCGATGCCCACCCCGGACGGCTCCGACGTGGTCAGCTGCGTCACGGCGCCGCGCAGCCCGACGTCGAACACCGTGGCGTAGCGGCGGGCGGTGCCGGGGTTGTGGACGCGGACCACGACCTGGTCACCGGTGAACAGGTGCGCGCCGCTGCGTTCCAGCGGCTGCTCCGTGCCACCGTTGAGCAGGATGTACCGCACGTCGGCGGGTTCGTCGAGCGCGGCTTCGCCGGTGCCGGTGTCCAGGTCGCGCAGGTGCGTCGCGCGGGCCAGCCGGCCCAGGTCCGCCGTGAGCCGGCCGAGGGCTGCGTCGGTGAGCGGCCGCGGCCCGGCGTGCAGCGGCTCGCCCTGGGCGTCCAGGAGCTGGGCGCCGTCGCCGGTCAGGCGCACGGTGCCGACGACCGCCTCGCCGGGCGCCGCGATCCGCAGGTGCGCCCGGTGCCGCACGGCGTCCGCGACGCGGGCGGCCTGCGGATGCCCGGACGGGACGACCGCGGCGGCCAGCCACCCGGACGCGCCCCCGACGGATGCGCCTCGGCGCCGGCCGGCAACGCCGCCGGGTCGGTGTCCAGGGCCAGCCGGGCCCGTCCGGCGCTCACCAGGTCGACGGTCGCCGTCGCGACCGGCGCGCCGGGGCGGTGAGGGCGAACCGGTCGCCCGCGCCGATCGCGAAGAGCGCCGCGTGCTCCAGGAACGCCACGCCGTCGCGGATCCGCACCGCCAGCACGCCGGAGGCGGACCGCTCGGCGGCCTGGAACAGGTAGCGGTCGACGGGGCCCGCCACCTCGGGGCGCTGCGTCGGCACCAGGTCCATGACGGCGGGCCGCAGCAGTTCGATGAGCTGCCGCCAGGTGAGGCGCTCGCTTCCGGGCTCCCGCAGCAGCCGGGTGAGGGTCGCGGTCAGGACGCCCTGCGGGCGGCGCGACGCCGTTTCCGGCAGCTCGTATGCGGTCTCGTCGGGCGCGCACGCGACGAGCCGGACGGCGAGCGGGTTGCTGTCGCCGCGCACCCCCCGCAGGATGTGCGCGCCGGGCCGGGCGTGCACGGCGGGCGGGCGTCGGCGCGCAGCCGCTCCCAGGCGCCGCGGACCGCCGCCCACGGGAACGCGCCCGGCCGGGCCGGCGACCTGGGCCGCAGCAACGGGTTGCGGGACATCCGCGCCGCGTGGCAGCAGTCCAGGATCGTCGTGACGTTGCCGGTCCTCGCCGTGAGCGCCGACTGCAGCAGGCTGAGCTCCTCGGCCAGCACCCCGCGGAACGTGCCCGCGGCGGCACCGGGCAGATCGGTCGGCACGAGGTACTGCAGCCACGCCGGGCTGTCCGGGTCCCTGGCGGCGAGTGGGTTGCGGTAGCGGGCGCCGTGGCCGGAGTAGTAGACGACGACCGCGTCGCCGTCGGCGGTGTCGGCGATCAGCGCGCGGTACGCGTCCACGATGCCGTCGTAGCCGGCCTGCTCCCCGACCAGGGTCCGCGCCTGGAAGCCGAACCCGGCGAGGGCGTCGCGCATCGACGCGACGTCGTCGTGCACGCCGCGCAGCCCGTGGGTCTGGCTGCCGATGAGCAGCGCCCGCCTGTCCACTCAGCCCGCCCCCACAACCACGAACGCGCCCCACTGCCACGGGTCGCGCAGGCCGCCGCCGGCCGAGGGCGCCGGAGCGAGGCCGGCCGGCGGGCGGGCGTCGCGGAGGCCGAGCCCGCCGACCGCGGCGTGGGCGGCGTCGCCGACCGCCTCGAAGGCGTGCAGATACGCCTCCTCGGCCTCCGGCAGCAGGCCGCCGACCCGCAGACCGTCCGCGTCGGCGAGGATCCGCTCCATCCGCTCGACGTCGCCGACGTCGCCCCTGCCCCGCAGCATCATGCCGCGGACCGTCTCGTTGAACGCGTTGATCGGACGACCTCCGTTCGGCCGTGACCACATCCGCGATGGCGGGCACCGCTCGGACCGCTGTCGTCATGCTACTGACGGACCGCGCCCCGGGTACCCTCAGCAGCCGTCGGGTCACGCCGCACGAGGGGCAGGGCCGGCCGGAGGTCGCGCTGGAGCACAGCCGGCAGGCGCTGCGGCTGTACCGGGTGCTGGGCCACCGGGCCGGCCAGGCGCGGTAGGCGGCCGCCCGCTCCTACGCCCGGTCGGCCCGTCCGGCCTCGGCGGCGACGGCGGTCCGCTCCGCCGCGACCGGGACGATCACCGCGGCGATGAGCGGAAACGCGGCCACTACGGCGTAGCTCGGCGCGAAGCCCGCGGCGCCGATCGCCGCGGCCAGCACCGGTGGCGTGGCGGCCGTCAGCACGTTCTGGCCCGTGGTCTGGATGCCCAGGGCGCGGCCGGCCCACGCGGATCCGGCGGACTCGGCGACGGCCGTGAACGACAGGCCGTTGCTGCTCACCGCGACCACCCCCAGGAACAGCAGGGCGGGCACCGCCAGGCTCGATCCGGCCGCCGCGGCGGCGGCCAGCGCCAGCATGCCCACGCCGGTGGTGACCGCGATGATCCGCATGGGCCGCAGCCGGCTGCCGGTGCGGTCCGACCAGTAGCCCGCGCCGAGGCGGCTCAGAGCGCCGCAGACCTGGGCGCCGGCCAGCAGGTGCCCGGCGGTGAGGGGTGCCCAGCCTCGGCTGTCGGTGAGGAACACCAGCGCGAACGTGGTGATCGTGAACTGCGGGATCACCAGCAGCGCGCTGGCGGCGTGGATGCGCCACAGGCCGGGTGTGCGGTACGGCGACGCCGAGGCCGGCTGCGCGGCGGTGGCGGCGGACGGCGGCAGGTCCGGGCCGCGGACGAACACGAACGCCGCGGTCGCCGCGGCCAGGAACAGCACCGCGAGGAACAGCAGCGGCCGGCCGGTGCCGGCGGCGGCGAGGGCGGGCAGCGTGGCCGCAGCCAGTGCGAGGCCCATCGGCCCGGCGCTCTGCCTGAGGCCCATCGCCAGGGCGCGCTCGTGCCGGGCGAACCAGCCGAGGATCAGCCGGCCGCTGGCCAGCACCGAGGCGGCGGCCGCGCCGGCCAGGGCCAGGCACACGGCCAGGACCGCCGTGCCGTGCACCGACCGGGCGGCGAGGAGGATGAGGCCGGCCAGCCCGAGGCCCGTGCTCAGCACGACCCGCTCGCCCCACCGGTCGGCCGCGGCGCCCCAGGCGATGAGCGTGCACATCACGCCGATGGTGGGGCAGGCGACCAGCAGGCCGGTCTGCTCCAGGGAGAGGCCCTCGTCGCGGAACGCCGGGATCAGGTAGGCCAGCCCGTACTGGAACGTGCTGCCGGCGGTCATCGCCAGCATGCCGATGACCAGCATCAGCCAGCGCATGCGCTCACGTGAACCCACCTGGGCCTCCGACCTCAGGCCTCGGCCTGCTCGAGCACCGCCTCGGCGCGCTCGGGGTGCCCTCGGCGAGACCGAGGTCGATTGCGTGGCGGGACCGGAGCCAGATTACGACGCCGAGGAGGAACACGATGCCCTCGGCGAAGGTCAGGGCCCAGAGCACGAATGACGAAGCCCGCAGACGCCGCTGAAGGGGCGGCGCCTGCGGGCCGGTGCGGAGCGACTACTGCGGCAGCGTCCACTGCTGCGCGGCGGAGGTGTTGCAGTCCCAGATCTGGACCTGGGTGCCCGGCGTCGTCGATCCGTTCGGGTCGTCGAGGCACTTGTTCGACTGCGGGTTGTAGTACCTGCCGCTGGACTGGCGGATGAACACCTGGGCGCCGGTGCTGTTGCAGTCCCAGATCTGCAGTTTCGTGCCGTTGGCGGTGGCGCCGCCGGGGATGTCGAGGCACTTGCCGAACGCGCGCAGGGTGCTGCCCGCCTCGACGTACGTCCACTGCTGCGCCCCGGTGCCGTTGCAGGTCCAGATCTGGACCGGGGTGCCGTTGGCGCTGTTGGAGGAGCGGACGTCGAGGCAGAGGCCGCCGGGGCCCTTCACGGCCTTGCCCGTCGTGGGCGGCGGGGTCGTCGGGTTGCCGCCTCCGCCACTGGTGTACGCGGCCACGTAGTCCACGACCATCGGCACGCCGGACACGGTGGAGGCGAAGGGGCCGCCGCCGAACGCGGCCGGGAAGCCGCCGCCGATCGCCACGTTGAGGATGATGAAGAAGCCGTGGTGCGTGGCGTTGTTCCAGGTGGTCGCGTCGACCTGGTTGGCGTTGATGGTGAAGAAGTTGCTGCCGTCCAGGTACCAGCGGATCTGCTCCGGCGACGTGCTGCGGTCCTGCTCCACCGCGTAGGTGTGGAAGCCGGAGTTGCAACCGCCGCAGGCGCGCTCGCCGCTGCCGATGCCGGTGGTCTCGTTGCACGGGCCGCCCGGGTTGGTCCCGCAGTGCAGGGCTGCGAACACGGAGGGCCGGCCGTTGATGTTCTCCAGGATGTCGATCTCGCCGATACCGGGCCAGCCGGTCGCGCCGGTGCCGCGCGCCGCCGCGCCCAGCATCCAGAACGCGGGCCAGTAGCCGGCGCCGTTGGCGGTGTTGACGTTCGGCTGCTGGATGCGGGCCTCGACGCGCAGCTTGCCGCCCGCGGGCGCGGCGAGGTTGGTCCGCTGGGTCTCGATGCGGCCGCTGGTCCAGTTGCCCGCCCCGTCGCGGATCGGCTTGATGTTGAGGTTACCGCCGCCGTCGAGGTAGACGTTCTGCGTGCTGTTGGTCATGTTCTCGATCTCGCCGGTGCCCCAGTTGCCCGCGCCGCCGGGGTAGCCGTGGCCGAGGTCGTAGAGCCAGTTGCCGGTGTTGACGCCGGTGTTGGCGGATCCGTTGAAGTCGTCGGCGAAGACCTGGGTCCAGCCGCTGGGCGTCGGCGGCACCGACGCCCCGGCCTGGGGCAGCGCGGCGACCGTGGCGGCCAGCAGCACGGCCGTGGCGGCGCCGATCAGGAGCGGCAGTCGCCGTGTGCGACTGTGTTTGGTCTGTGCAGTTTCCACGAGGATGACCCTTCGTCGAAGGGGAAAGCTGGCCGAATGCGGCGGACAGCAATGCCTGCGCCCCGCGTTGGCGGACGTGAGAGCGCTCTCAGCATCGTGGCGGACTGGAAAGATTCTTGTCAATAAGCAAGTTGACTGTTGATTTCTGTGTGGACCGGCGCCGCATCGCCCCGAGCGCTCGTCCCGGGGCGATGCGGTCCGCTCAGCAGGGGCCGTTGCAGGCCAGGACCTTGAGCCGGTCCAGCGCCCCGTTCCACTGGTTGGAGTCGCCCGCGAACGGGCCGCTGCTGGAGTACTGCCAGAACGACCAGGTCGGCGCGCCCGCCGGCAGCGTCCCGGGGGAACTGCTGTAGCGGGCCAGCCACAGCGGCGAGTTGGCCCAGAAGCCGCTGTAGTTGCCGGTGCAGGTGACCCACCAGTCCGTGGTCGTGTAGATGGTGGCCCAGCGACCGGTGCGGGTGTGGTACTGGTTCAGGAACGCCCGGATCCAGCTGACCATACCCGACTGCGACAGCCCGTAGCAGGTGGCACCGTACGGGTTGTACTCGATGTCCAGCGCCCCGGGCAGGGTCTTGCCGTCCTTGGACCAGCCGCCGCCGTGCCCGACGAAGTAGTCGGCCTGCGCGGCGCCGCCACCGCCGTTCGGGATCGCGAAGTGGTAGGAGCCCCGGATCATGCCGACGTTGTACGAGCCGTTGTACTGCTGGGCGAAGTAGGGATTGGTGTAGTACGTACCCTCGGTGGCCTTGATGTACGCGAACCGGGAGCCTGCGCTCCACTGCGCCGACCAGTTGACGTTGCCCTGATGGCCAGAGACGTCCTGACCGTAGGTCACGGTGGCGGCCGAGGCCGGGGCGCCGATCAGGGCGGTGGCGACCAGTGCGGCCGCCAGGGACAGGACTGCCAGTGCGCCGAGCCGTCGTTTGGACACGGTGCGCCTCCTTCGAGGGGGTGTGCTCCGGTTTGGCAGATAGCTTCGCCGATTAGCTCACGGACGTCGGAAACTTTCAATAGGTATCCGTCGAACTCTGCGAGAAAATTACAGTGAGCCAGATCGATAGACATGGGCAACTGAGCAGGCGTAACGTGCCCCGCTGCAAGAAGTTTACGAACTTCCATGAACTTCGAAAGTCGGCACCGGCACTCCTGGGAGGCGCTCATGCCCCGCATCACCCGTCGCGGCGTCCTGCGCGGCGCCGTCCTGCTCGGCGGCGCCGCGACGCTGCTGGGCCCGGCCGACCCGGCGTCCGCCGCGGTCGAACAGCCCACGATCGCCAACTGCGGCACCTGGGGCGCCCGCCCACCGTCCCGCCCGCTCACCATCGACCCGTACCGGCCGAACAAGATCATCGTGCACCACACCGCGATGGCCAACTCGACGGACTACTCCCAGGCGCACGCGTTCCAGAACTCCCGCGACATCCAGGACCTGCACATGGACGGCAACGGCTGGCTCGACAGCGGCCAGCACTTCACCAACAGCCGCGGCGGCTGGCTCACCGAGGGCCGCAACGGCAGCCTGTACGCGCTGCTGCACGGGCAGACCATGGTGCAGGGCTCACACTGCAAGGGCCAGAACGACCAGGCCATCGGCATCGAGAACGAGGGCACCTACCTGACGGAGCAGCCGCCGGCCGCCCTGTGGAACAGTCTGGTGGCGTTCTGCGCGTTCACCTGCCGGCAGTACGCCATCCCGGCCTCGGAGATCTACGGCCACAAGGACTTCAACGTCACCGAGTGCCCGGGCCGGCTGCACGACCGGCTCCCGGAGCTGCGCGCCGCCGTGGCCGCCGCCCTCTGAACCCCGCCGGTCGCACCGCGGCTTCGACCCGCAGCCGGCGCAGATGTTCGCCTTCTTCGACGAGCACCCCGCCGAGCCGGTCGACCTCCAGCCGCTGCGGGCCGCCCACCCGGGCCTGCAGCGGCTGGAGACCTGGCTGCGGAGCACTGCCTGGAGGCCGTGACCGCGGCTACTCCTTCACGCCGATGTGCTCGATCGGCGGTACCCGCAGCAGCCGCCCGATCGGCAGCACGGTGGTGAGCAGGGCGAGCAGCGCCGTGCCCCCGATCACGGCGGCGAAGCCCAGCGGCGGCACGTAGGGCACCGGTTCGCCGGTCACCGAGTTGACCACCATGGCCAGGGTCGCCAGCGCGATCGACGCGCCCATCAGGACCGCGACGCCGAGCAGTCCGGCCTGTTCGGCGTGGACCATCCGCCTGGCCTGGGCGCGGGTGACGCCCGCGAGGCGCAGCACGGCCAGCTCCCGGCGCCGGGCGAGGGCGGCGATGACCATCGTGTTGGCCGCCGCGAGCGCGGCGTAGCCGACCATCACGCCGACGAGCAGCTTGTTCAGCCACGCGCTGACGGCGAGGTCGTCGGCGAGGCGGCGGGTGAGGCTGCCGGTCTCCACGACGGCGCCGCCGGGGTACCGGGCCGCGAGCGCCGGCAGGTCGGCGGATCCGGATGAGCGGATGAGCACCTCGTCGTCCGCGTCGCGTGCCGTGTGGCCCGTGACCGTCGAGCGGGTCAGGGTGATGTCGCCGAACCCGAGGCCGCGGTCATAGATCGCTACGAGGGTCAGCTTGACGGGTGTACCGTCGCCGAGCCAGAACTCGACGCGGTCGCCGACGTCCCAGCCGTGCGTGGACGCCCGGATCGACGATGCGGCAACGGTGTCGCCCTTCAGGTCGGCGAGGTTCCCTGCACGCACCCGCAGGTCCATTGTGGACGCGAGGTCGGTGCCGTCGACCGCCTGCGCGGCGACCGGCTCCGCGCCGTCGAGGAACTTGATGACGACGGACGTGCGCCGCACCGACGTGGCGGCCTGGACGCCCGGGGCCTTCCGCGCCTCGTCGAGCGCGCCAGCCGGCAGTCCGGCCGGGGACACCAGCGCGTGCTGGGCGAGCAGCCCGTCGCGGCGCTGCGACAGCGTCTGCCGCTCCAGGTTGTCCTGCAGGAACCACACGGAGCCGCCGAGGCCGACCGACAGCACCAGCGCGGTGAGCACGGCGGCCATGCCGCGCGCGTTCGCGCTGAGGTTGGCGGTCGCCAGGTAGCCGCTGGGCCCCCACACCGTGCGCAGCACCGGGGCGAGCACATTCGCGGCGGCCCGGTTGATCCACGGTGCGAGGAGCCCGACGGCGGCGACGAACAGGTACAGCATGCCGACCGCACCGGCCAGGGCGGTCTGCCCGCTGGCGCCGAGGGTGAACGCGCTCGACGAGACGGCGCCGGCGAGGGTGACGAGGCCGGAGATCAGCCGCACCTTGCCGCTGCGCGGCGGTTCGACCGCGACCTCGCCGAGCGCCTCGACGGGGCGGATCGCGGTGACCCGCCGGGCGGCGATCAGCGCGGACAGCACGGCGACGAGCGTGGTGACCCCGGCGGCCGCGACGGTGGCGAGCACGCCGTGGGAGATCGGGAACGCGGCGGGCACGAACCCGCGGCCGACCAGCTGGTCGCGCACCCAACCGGTGGCGAGGAAACCGGCCGGCACGCCGGCCGCGACCGCGGCGAGACCCACCACCGCCGCCTCCGCCATGATCATCCGGCGGACCTGGCCGGGGGTCGCGGCGACGGCCCGCAGCAACGCGAGGTCGCGGCGGCGATGCCGCACCGACAGCCCGACGGTGGCCGCGACGACGAACACGATCAGCAGCACGACGTAGCCGCCGAACGCGCCGCCGGCCTGGATCAGCAGGTCCCGCGCGCCGAGTTCGTCGGTCTGCTCGACCGTTCCACGGTCGGCGCCGGTGTACACGCCCGCCTCGGACGCGAGCCCGCGCACCGCCGTCGCGAGCGCGGCCTTGTCCGTCCCGGGTGCCGCGACGACCCCGATGACGGCGACCCGGCCCGGGTGCGCCGACAGCGTCGCGGTGTGCGCGTCGGTGAAGAAGACCGCGGCGGACGGCCCGTCGACGACGCCGCTGACGCGGTAGGTCCGTGCGCCGCCGCCGACGAGCACCTCCGTCTCCTGCCCGGCCGTGAGACCGAGCCGCCGGTCGGCCGCGATCTGGTCGTCACCGGCTGGTGCGTTCCCGTCGACGATGCGGTACGGCGTCAGGACGGCACTGCCCCAGCCGTGCCCGGTGACCACGGTGGAGCCCAGCACGACCGTCACCGGGTCGTCGGCCGCGACGGTCGCGACGCCGGGCAGCGCGCGGATGCGGCCGACCAGGTCGGCGGGGACGGTGCCGCCCTCGGGCAGCCGCACCTTCGAGCGGATCACCTCGCCGTCGAGGTCCTTGGCGGTGACGGTGATGTCGGGGCGCGCGACCACGACGTCGGCGGCGGCGTACCGGACCGGCTCCGGCCGGTAGCGCAGCCCCGACTCGACGAGGGTGCCCATCGCCATGAGGATCATGACACCGGCGGCGAGGGCGACGAGCGTGGCGACCGCCGAACCCGGCCGGTGCCGCAGCATCTGCAGCGCGAGCCTCGTCATGCCGCCACCACCCGGCGACGGCCCAGCGAGGCCAGCTGCTCGGCGATGCGCTCCACACCGGGCTGCGGCAGGTCCCGCACGATCCGGCCGTCCGCGAGGACCAGCACCCGGTCGGCGTACGAGGCGGCCACCGGGTCGTGCGTCACCATGACGACCGTCTGCCGGTGCTCGTCGACGACCGCGCGCAGCAGGGTCAGCACGTCCGCCGCGGTCTCGGTGTCCAGCGCACCGGTCGGCTCGTCGCAGAAGATCACCTCGGGGCGGGTGGCGAGCGCGCGGGCGATGGCGACGCGCTGCTGCTGCCCGCCGGACAGCGCGGACGGCCGGTGGTGCAGGCGTTCGCGCAGCCCGACCCGGTCGATCACGTGGTTGAGCCACGCATGGTCCGGTCGCGCGCCCGACAACCGCAGCGGCAGGACGATGTTCTCCTGCACCGTGAGGGCGTTGACGAGGTTGAACGCCTGGAACACGAAGCCGATCCGGTCCCGGCGCAGCTTCGTCAGCCTGGTCTCCGACATCCCGGACAGCTCGGTATCGCCGACCCAGACCCGGCCCGACGTGGACCGGTCCAGCCCCGCCGCGGTCTGCAGCAGCGTGCTCTTGCCGGAGCCCGACGGCCCCATCACCGCCGTGAACGTGCCGCGGTGGAACGTCACGTCGACGCCCGCGAGCGCGGCGACCGCCTGCGCGCCGGTGCCGTACGTGCGGGTGAGCCGTTCGACCCGGACCGCCGCGTCGGCGGACTGTCCGACATGGACGGCATTCGGTGCTCGCATCTCCATGCGGACGACGCTATGGCGACACCGGTCGATGATCGATCCAGCGTGCTGGCGAACCGGGGTACAGCAGGCTGTACCTACGCGCGGCGCTGGGTGTCCTCCAGGTGCCGCAGGACGGCCGTGACCCGCCGGTCGGCGCGGTCGTCCGGCGCGAGGCCGAGCTTGGCGAAGATGCTGCGGATGTGCTTGTGCACGGCGCCTTCGGTGACGAACAGCCGCTCCGCGATCGCGGTGTTGCCGAGGCCCTCGGCCATCAGGGCGAGCACGTCGCGTTCGCGGGGGCTGAGCAGGCTCAGGGTGCTGTCGGGACGGCTGCGGGCGAACAGCTGGCCGACCACCTCCGGGTCGATGGCCGTGCCACCGCCGGCGACGCGGTGCAGCGCCTCGAGGAACTCCTCGACCCGGCCGACGCGTTCCTTCAACAGGTAGCCGAGCCGGGTCGCTCCCCCGGCGAGGAGGTCCGTGGCGAACGCCTGCTCGACGTACGCCGAGAGCACCAGCACCGCAAGGTCCGGCTGGCGGCGCCGGGCCTCGACGGCGGCCACGATGCCCTCGTCGGTGTGGGTGGGCGGCATCCGCACGTCGACGATCGCCACGTCGGGGCGGTGCTCGTCGACCGCGGCCAGGAACGTGTCCGGCGAGCCGGTGGTGGCGACCACGTCGAGCGATTCGGCCCGCAGCAGCAGCGCCAGGCCTTCCCGCAGCAGGGCGTCGTCCTCGGCGATCACGATCCGCACGGCAGCTCCACGAGTATCGTCGTCGGCCCACCGGGTGGGCTGGTCAGGGTGAACCGGCCGTCGTGCGCCTCGACCCGCCGGCGGATGCCGCCGATCCCCGAGCCGTGGCCCTCGTCGGCGCCGCCGTGGCCGTCGTCGGCCACCGTCACGTGCAGCCGGTCGGCGTCGCGGCGCACGGTGACGGCCGCCGCGCCGGCGCCGCTGTGCCGGGCGACGTTGGTGAGCGCCTCCGCCACCACGAAGTACGCCGTCGCCTCGACCGACGCCGCGCACCGGCCCGGGACGTCGACCTCCACGGTGCACGGCACGCCGCAGCCGGCTGCCAGCCCGTCGAGCGCGCCGGCGAGTCCCCGGTCGTCCAGCACCGGCGGCAGGATCCCGCGCACCACGGCCCGCAGTTCCGCGAGCGCGAGCTCGGCGGCGTCGTGCGCGCGGTCCAGGACCTCCTCCGCCAGTGCAGGATCCCGGGCGAGGGCCCGTTTCGCGGCGCCGAGCAGCACGGTGACCGCGACAAGCCGGTTCTGCGCCCCGTCGTGCAGGGACCGTTCGATGCGGCGCAGCTCGACCGCGTGCGCGTCCAGCGCGGCGGCGCGGGTCGCGGTCAGCTCGGCGATGCGCAGCGACATGTCCACGTCGTGCGGCGGCGCCAGCAGCCGCCGGCCCGGCGCCGCCTGCCAGCGGGCCATCCTGGGGATGAGCGCGACGGACACGGCGAGCCAGCCGACGCCGATGAGCGCGACGGCGAGCGCGTCGAGCAGCCCGCCGATGCGCCAGTACACGAGGCCGGGGCCGCCCACGTCCGGCGGCAGCGCCCAGTAGTACAGCGGGAACAGCAGGTACTGCACGGCGGACAGCGGCAGCGACAGCCCGATCAGGCCCAGCCCGAGCCCGGCCGTGCCGTGCGTGGCCACGAACGCGGCCTCGCGCCGCACCCACGGGTCACGCAGGGCGCCGCGCAGGTCGCCGGGGACCGGCGGCGGCACCGGCAGGCCGGCGCCCCACCGCGACAGCCGCCCCCGTTCCCGGTTCGCGGCGGACCGGGCCGCCTGCAGCGCCGACGGGACCACCGCCAGGCCGATGCCGACCACGGACGCGAGCGCCACCACGAACAGCAGCATGAACGTCGCGAAGGCCAGGATCGCCGTGCCGAGGCCACCGACGAGGTGCTCGAGGGCGTCGACGGTCGTGCGCACCCGGTCCCGCAGGTACTGCCGCACCGCCGTCATGAACACCTCCGGCAGCGACAATAGGCGACGGCGGACGGCACGGCCCACGATGGCCGGAGAAAGTACAGCCTGCTGTACCCCGGTCGACTCGCTGGCTGGATCGTCGGCGGGGGCGCGGCTGCCTAGCGTTGGGGTCATCACCGACCAGACGCCCAAGGGAGCAGTCATGACCGACCGATACCGCATCGCCGAGCCCGACACCACCAGCGCGCCGTCCCGCGGCGGCATGCTCCGCCCCGTGCTGTGGCTGCTGCTGATCCTCAGCGCCGCCGCCAACGCGACCGTGAACACCGCCGGCGGCAACGCCCTCCTGGGCGTCGGCTTCGGGCTGGTCACGCTGGCCTGCGCGGCCGCGCTCGTCGTGCACCACTACCGCCGCCGCCGTTGAGGACGGCCCGGCGGCACTGTCCGCCACGCTTCGTGCACTGCGGGTGCTGAAGGTTGAGGTGGCATTCCTCCGCCGACTCGCGCACGATACGGCGTGGACGTCGATGGATGGAGGCAGCCGGACGTGCAGGAGCAGCGGGTGCTGGGCGGGCGTTACCGGCTGGAGCGGGAGCTGGGCAGCGGCGGGATGGCGGTCGTTTGGGCCGCGACCGACGCCGTGCTCGGCCGCTCCGTCGCCGTGAAGATGCTGGCCGGACGGCACGCCACGAGCCTGGCATCGCTGCAGCGGATCCGGGTCGAGGCCAGGACGGCCGCGACCCTGTCGCATCCGAACATCGCCCAGGTGCACGACTACGGTGAGGTCGAGGAGGACGGCCTGACCGTCCCGTACGTGGTGATGGAGCTGGTCACCGGGCCGACCCTGCAGCAGCGCATCGCCGAGGGGCCGGTCGAGCCGCAGGTCGCCTTCCGCATCTGCGCCGAGGTCGCGGCGGCGCTGACGGCCGCGCACGCCGCCTCGCTCGTGCACCGCGACATCAAACCCGCGAACGTGATCGTGACGGCGGCGGGTGCCAAGGTCGTCGACTTCGGTATCGCCGCCTCGGCCGGCCCGGGCGGCGAAGGGGACCCGCCCGACGTGGTGCTGGGCACGCCGTCATACCTGGCCCCGGAGCGGCTCACCGACGACGCCGTCGAACCCGCCTCCGACGTGTATGCGCTCGGCGTCATCCTGTACAAGCTGATCGCCGGTCACCTGCCGTGGCAGACGGACACCACGACGCAGCTGCTCACGGCGCACGTGTACACCGAGCCGACGCCGCTGCCGGACCTGCCGGGCGTGCCGGCCGAGGTGGTCGAGCTGTGCGAGCGGTGCCTGCGCAAGGACCCGGCCCGGCGGCCGGACGCGCAGGAGATCGCCGCCGTGCTCGCCGCGGCCGCCAGCCTCCAGGTCGTCACCGACGAGCGGGCCCACGCCGCGGCGGGTCCCGTCCGCGGCGGTGAACCGTCGGTGGTCCTCATCCCGCCGGACGGGCCGGCGCCGGCCCGTCCGCGCCTGTTCGCCGCCGGCGCCGTCGCCGCCGGGCTCGCCGTGGTGGCGGCGGTGCTGGTCGGGGCGGCCATGGCCGCGGAGCCGGACCAGGACCCGGGCTCCGTCGACCCGCGGACCGCCGTGCTGTCCGGCGGCGCGACGACGGCGGTCGCCGGGTCCGCCACGCCCGGAACGCCACGGCGACCGTCCCGCGCTCGGGAGCGCGCGGCCGGGCGCATCCGGTACGCCATCCGCGGCGGGCACGGGCACGGGTGCCGCCGAACCGGGCACGACCGCGGTGCCGCCACCGTCACCGACGGCCGATCCGACACCACCGCCGCCGCAGGTGCGCACGCTGAGCTCGCCCGGCGGGTCGGTCCGGGCCACCTGCACCACCGACGGCCGGGCCCAGCTGCTGTCGTGGGCGGCGGCGACGTCCTACCGGGTGGACAGCTACAACGCGGGTCCGGCCGCGGCCGCGTCGATCACGTTCAAGCACGGCAACGACCTGGCGCGCATGACCGTCACGTGCGCCGACGGGGTGCCGTCCGCGAGCACGTCCTGACCCTCGGCGCCCGGGGTGCTCAGCGCGCGAGCATCAGCGGCATCACGGCGTGGACGCGGTCGACGAGGGCGGTGAGCGCCTCGGTGCGCCCGGCGACGTGGTCGAGCAGCGCCTGCTGGAACAGCCCGTCCAGGACGCCGTAGGCGACCCTGGACTCCAGTGCCGCCGGCCGGTCGGCGAGCTCCGCATACCGGCTGATCACCCGCCAGATCATCGACTCGAGCGTCTCGTCGATGAGGGTGACGGCGTCGCGGAGCTGGTCCTCGAACATGCTCTGGGTGCGCAGGTCATACCAGAGGCGGTGCATCGGCGCCTCGTCGCGGATCGTCTCGGCGAGCTTGTCGGCGAACGCGTCGAGCAGGCCGTCGGCGGTGGTGGCTTCGGCGATGACCGGGTCGTAGCGGGTGACGCAGCGGGCCTTGTAGTAGCGGACGCTGTAGATGACCAGCTCGAGCTTGTCCTGGAAGTAGTAGTGCACGACGCCGTGGCTGAACGGCGAGTTGTTCGCGATCTCCCGCAGCGAGGCGCGCGCATAGCCGAGCTCGCCCAGGGTGGTGAGCGCGGACTCGGCGAGCTGGTCACGGCGCGCGTCGAACTTGTCGGCGGGGCGCACCGCGCGTCTGCGCTCGGTGTGAAAGGGAGCCACCCTCACATCCTAGGTGGTCACGACCGGTCCTGACCATGTGTCCAAATTTCCTTGTACAACCGTCAAGATTTTTCTTGACAACCGTCAAGACTCAGGACTGTGATGGGAGTCTCACCCGCCACACCCTGGGAGCACTTCATGACCCAACTCGATCTCAACGGACGCAAGGCACTGGTCACGGGCGCGGCGCAGGGCCTCGGCGAGGGCATGGCCCGGGCGCTGGCCGCCGCCGGCGCGCAGGTCGTCGTCGCCGACCTGCAGCAGGACCTCGGCCCCAAGGTGGCCGAGTCGCTCGGCGACGGGCACGGGTTCGTGCACCTGGACGTCACCGACGACGCCGCCTGGGAGGCCGCCGTCGGTCAGGCCACCGAGCTGCTCGGCGGCCTGGACATCCTCGTCAACAACGCCGGCATCGAGATCACCAGCCTGCTCGTCGACCTGGACGCCGCGGCCGCCCGCAAGCAGCTGGAGGTGAACCTGCTCGGCACGGCGCTCGGGATCAAGCACGCGTTCCGCGCCATGCGCCCGGGCGGCGCGGCCGGCAACGGCGGCGTGGTCATCAACGTGGCCTCGGTCGCCGCGACCATCGCATTCCCCGGCATCGGCGTGTACTCGGCCACCAAGTCCGGCGTCGACCGGCTCACCCGCGTCGCGGCGATGGAGTCCGGCAAGCTCGGCTACGGCGTGCGGGTCAACTGCATCTATCCCGGCCTGGTGCCGACCGCGATGGGGGCCGGCCTGGCCAACGACGTCGCGCGGCTCGGCCTGTTCGGCTCGCCGGAGGAGGCGGTCGGCGCGGTCATCGGGCTCACCCCGTCCGGCCGGCTCGGTGACGTCGCCGACATGGCCTCCGCCGTGGTCTTCCTGGCCTCCGACGCGGCCGCCTTCATCAACGGCGTCGGCCTGCCGGTCGACGGCGGAATGGGGATGTGACCATGACCGACAAGCCCGTCGTCGTCTACGGCGCGTCCGGGTACACCGGCCGGCTGATCTGCGAGTACCTGCGCGAGTACAACGTCCCCTTCATCGCCGCCGGCCGCGACGGCGGCAAGCTCAAGGCCGCGATGGAGACCCACGTGGCCGGCATCGAGACCGCCGACTACGAGATCGTCGAGGTCGGCCACGACGTCGAGGCGCTCAAGGACCTCTTCGCCGGCGCGGAGGTCGTGTGCAACACCGTCGGCCCGTTCGCCAAGCTCGGCCCCTCGGTCGTCGAGGCGTGCCTGGCCACCGGGACCCACTACCTCGACACCACCGGCGAGCAGGACTGGCTCATCACCTGCGACGAGCTGTACGGCGCCGACTTCGCCGCGGAGGACCTGCTGCTGGCGCCCGGCGTGGCGCACATGTACACCACCGGCGAGATCGCGGCGGAGCTGTGCCTGGAGCGGCCCGGCCTGGACACCCTCGACATCGCGGTGTTCTGGGGCGGCAGCCCGACGATCGCGTCGACCCTGACGATCCTGGTCAACGCCGCGCTCGCGGGCGCCTTCCACCTGGAGCAGAACCGCTACGTGCCGTGGGACCCGGAGGCCGGGCTCTACCAGTTGGTCATCCCGGGCCAGCACGAACTGGCGCTCGCCCTGCCCTGGGGCGGCACGTCGCATCCCGTCTGGTATCGCCGCGACCCGAGGGTCGCCAACGTCAAGGTGCTCGGCGGCGTGTTCAACCGGCCGCTGATGCTCGGCGTCCCGCAGATCGTGGCCGCCGCCGTCGAGGCGACGAAGGACCTGCCACCCGACGAGCAGTACGCCGCGCTGACGGCCACCGCCGCGCAGGTGATGAACCAGATGCCGCCCCGGGAGAACCCACGGGTCAACAAGTCCCTGGACTCGGTGCACGCGTCCGGGCCGCTCGGCCGGGCCCACTGCGTGATCCATGGCAACTCCAACTACAAGCAGACCGGCCTGCTGCAGGCGTACGCGGCGTACTCGCTGCTGCAGCGCCCGCCGAAGCGCACCGGCTTCGCCTCGGGCTGCCAGGCGTTCGGGCACCGCGAACTGCTCGGCGTGCTCAGCAGCTTCGGGCTGGTCCGCGAACCCGTCGTCACCATCGGGAGCTGAGTGCCGTGCGGCTGGTCGACTACCTGGACAAGGGCGCGTCGCTCGACGCCGGCGCGCCCTGCCTGACCACCGACGGGCAATCCCGCACCTACGCCGAGGTGCAGCACCTCAGCCATCGTGTCGCCGCGGCGCTGGCGGCCCGGGGCGTGCGGCCCGGCGACCGGGTCGCGATCCTGTCGGCCAACGACCCGACGGCCTTCACGTGCGTGTTCGGCATCAGCCGCGCCGGCGCGGTGTGGTGCCCGATCAACCCGCGCAACGAGGCGGCCGAGAACCGCGAGCTGCTCGACCTGTTCGGCTGCGTCGCGCTGATCTTCCAGGAGCGGTTCGCGCCGCTCGTCGGGCAGATCCGCGCCGACCTGCCGGGGCTCACCACGCTGGTGTGCCTGGACGGTTTTTTGCAGGACGACACATTGAGCTGGGACGACTTCCTGGCGCTCGGCGTCGCCTCTGTCGACGAACCGTCCCATGACGGCCTGGCGATGATCGTCGGGACCGGCGGCACCACCGGCCGGCCCAAGGGCGTCGAGCTGACCGGGACGAACCTGGAGACGATGACGGCCATCACGCTGATGAGCTACCCGTTCGACGGCCGTCCCGTCTACCTCGCCCTCGCGCCGCTCACCCACGCCGCGGGCGTGCTGTGCTTCCCGGTGCTGGCCCTCGGCGGCGAGATCGTCGTGATGCGCGGCCCCGGGCTCGGCGTCTTCCTGGATCTGGTGCAGACCCATCAGGTCACGCACACGTTCCTGCCGCCCACGCTGATCTACATGCTGCTCGCGCACGAATGCCTCGACGACACGGACCTGTCGTCGCTGCAGTGCTTCTGGTACGGCGCCGCGCCGATCTCGCCCGCCCGTCTCGAAGAGGCGCTGCGGCGCATCGGCCCGGTCATGGCGCAACTGTTCGGCCAGACCGAGGCGCCCATGATGATCTCCACGATGGCCCCGCGCGACCACTTCCGCCCGGACGGCACGATCGCCACCGAGCGGCTCGCCTCCGCCGGCCGGCCCACACCGCTGGTCACGGTCGCGATCATGGGCGAGGACGGCGCGCTGCGGGGCCGGCGCGAAACGGGCGAGATCGTCGTGCGCGGCTCGCTGGTCATGCGCGGCTACCACCACGACCCGGCGGCCACCGCTGCGGCGTCGGCGCACGGCTGGCACCACACCGGCGACATCGGCTACCTGGACGAGGACAACTACCTGTTCATCGTCGACCGCGCCAAGGACATGGTCATCACCGGCGGCTTCAACGTCTACTCGACCGAGGTCGAGCAGGCGATCATGCAACACCCCGCCGTGCAGGACTGCGCCGTCGTCGGCCTGCCGGACGACAAGTGGGGCGAGCGGGTCACCGCCGTGGTGCAACTGCGCGCCGGCCACGCCGTCGAGCCGGCGGCGCTCGGATCGTTCGTCCGCGAACGGATCGGCGCGGTGAAGACACCCAAGCAGATCGAGATCTGGGCGGACCTGCCCCGGTCCAAGGTCGGCAAGGTCCTCAAGCGCGACATCAAGGCGTCACTGGTGCGAACGCCGCCAGCAGCGTCGTCGTGATCAGCTTCGGGGCGCGCTCGGCGGTGAGCCGGCCGGCGTTGATCTCGTCGGCCGCGCCGTGGATGACGTTGTAGAAGACGGACACCATCCACGACACCGGCAGGTCGGCACGGAACGTCTTGTTGCGCCGGCCGCGCCTGATGAGGCTTTCGAGCCGCTCGAGCGGCCGGTGGTGATACTCGCGGATGCGGTCGGCGGGCAGTTCCAGTTGCGCGGCGAACAGCAGCAACCGGGACTGCTCGACGATCCGCCACGACGACCTGATGAGCCGCGCCAGCGCTGCCGGCTCGTCGCCGGTGAGGTCCACGTCCGCGAGGGCCTGCTCGGCCTCGGTCATGACCTGGGTGAAGACGGCGTCCAGCAGCTCGGTGCGGGACTTGAAGTGGCTGTACAGCGTGACCCGTCCGACCCCGGCGGCCAGGGCGACCTCCTGCATGCTCGCCGTCGGGTCCGTGGACAGCCGCTCCCGGGCGGCGGCGAGGATGGCGCCCACGTTGCGCTGTGCGTCCGCGCGGCGCCCGCGCGCACCGGCCTGCTCCTGCATCCGAAACCTCCACGTCCACACTCCGGTTCTGAGAACCCGAACACATGTGTTCAGTTTACAGCCTGCCACGCGCTACCTTAATCCGTACAACGACGTACGGTTTATCGGAGGTAGTCATGGATGTCGCACGGGTGAGCGCCGGCGGACCCGGCACGGTCCGCCGGGGAGGGTGGGGGGCCCTGGCACTGCTGTGCCTGGCGCAGTTCATGGTCATCCTCGACGTGACCGTGGTGAACGTCGCCCTGCCGCAGATGTCGGGCGACCTCGGCCTGAGCCGCGCGGCGGCCACCTGGGTCGTGACCGCGTACACGCTGTGCTTCGGCGGCCTGCTCATCCTCGGCGGCCGCCTGGCCGACACCGCCGGGCGGCGCACCGTCTTCCTCACCGGGCTCGCACTGTTCACCGCGGCGTCGCTGACCGCCGGCCTCGCCGGCGACACGGTCGTCATCCTGGCCGCGCGGGCGGCGCAGGGCGTCGGCGCGGCGCTGCTGTCCCCGGCCGCGCTGTCGATCGTGAGCACGATGTTCGACGGGCCGCGCCGCCACAAGGCGCTCGCGGTGTGGGGTGCCGTCGGCGGTGCCGGCGCCGCCGCCGGTGTGCTCATCGGCGGCCTGCTGGTGTCGGGTCCGGGCTGGAGCTGGGTGTTCTTCGTCAACGTGCCGATCGGCGTGGCGGTCGGCGTCGCGGTGTACCTCGTGGTCCCGGCGTCCCCGCGCTACCCGGGCCGGGTCGACGTGCCGGGCGCGCTGCTGCTGACCGCCACGGCCGCGCTGCTCATCTACGGGCTGGTCCAGGCCGGGAGCACCGGCTGGACCTCGACCGGTGCGTTGCTGCCGATCGCGGGCGCGGCCCTGGCCGGGACCGCCGCCGTCGTGGCCCGGCGGCCGGTGCGCACCCCGCTGCCGCCCGCGACACCGCCGCGGCGCCGGCCGGTCCTCGCGGGCAACGCGGTCATGCTGGCCGCGTCCGGGCTGCTCATCGCCGGCTTCTTCCTCACCTCGATGCTCGCCCAGCACGTCTTCGGGTACTCCGCGCTGCGGACCGGGCTGCTGTTCCTGCCGGTGACCGTGGCGACGATCGGTTCGGCGCACCTGACCGCGCACGGGTTGCGGCGATTCGGTGCCCGCCCGGTGGCGTTCGCCGCGTTCGCCGTCGCCGCGGCGGGATTCGCCCTGCTGACCCGGGTCTCGGTCCACGACGACCCGTTCACCGCCGTGCTGCCCGGATTCGTCCTGGCCGCGGCCGGGCTCGGCGCCGGTTTCATCACCGCGTCCACGTCGGTGATGACCGGCGTCGAGGGGCACGAGGCGGGCCGCGCGTCCGGCGTGCTGAACACCGGCCACGAGCTCGGTGCAGCGCTCGGCGTCGCGGTCGCGTCGTCCGTCGCCGCCGCCGGCCTGGCACCGGGCCACGCGGTGGCGTCGGCGGCGGCCGTCGCCGCCTTCACCGACGCCTACACGGTCGCGGCGGTCGCCGCCGCCGTCGCCGCCGTGGTCCTCGCCACGGCCCTGCCGGGCGGGCCACCCGCCGACGGGGACGCTGCGGTGTTCGTGCACTGACGGTCGTGCGGCCCGGCCCGGAGCTTCCCGGCCGGGCCGTCGTGCCGCTACTGGAAGGTGATGCTGTCGATGGTGATGGTGGAGTTGCCGCCGTACCAGAAGCCCATCGCGAGCTGACCCGGCGAGGTGCGGCTGATCCCGTTGGCGACCAGGGGGATCCGGATGTCCTGATAGGACGTGGTGATGACCGGGTGGGCGCCGCCGTCGAGGGTGAAGTCGCCGAACACCTTCGTGGTCCCGCCGAGCCCGAGGTTGAAGTGGCTCTGCTCTCCCCCGGCCGCGCCCTTGACCCGGATCACCAGGTAGGCGCGGGAGCTGAGGTCGGCGCCGACGTCGGAGCCGAACCAGCCGCAGTTGTTGTACCGCAGGCTCAACGCGCCGCCGGTCACCACGCCGGAGCCGCCGCCGTCGAGGAAGCAGTTGCCGCCGGTCCATCTACCGAGGTCGTTCTGCGCCGCCGACGGGTACGCCGGGGCGCCGTCGAAGTCGTCCAGCACCAGGCCGGCCGGGGCCGCGGCGGTCGTCACCGTCACCGTGTTGCTGGCCACGGAACGGTTCCCGGCCGCGTCGCGGGCCTTGACCGTGTAGCTGTACGCGGTGTTCGCCGTCAGTCCCGTGTCGGTGTAGGTGGTGCCGCCCGGTGCACCGACCAATGTGGACCCCCGGTACACGTCGTAGCCGGTGACACCGACGGTGTCCGTGGCACCCGACCAGGACAGCGACACGCTCGTGTCGGTCTTCGCCGGCGAGATCAGTGTCGGTGCCGTCGGTGCGGTGCAGTCACCGGAGCAGCCGCTGGTCGTCGCCGGCACCACCGCCGACGGTCCCGACACGTTGCCCGCGGCGTCGACCGCCCGCACCGTGTACTGGTATGTCTGCCCGGGCGAGCGGCCGGTGTCGGTGTACGCCGTCCCGGTCACGGTGCCGACCTGGGTGCCGTCGCGGAACACCTGGTAGCCGGTGACGCCAACGTTGTCCGTCGAGGGCGACCAGGCCAGTGAGACGCTGGTGTTCGTCACCCCGGACACCGCCAACCCGGACGGCGCCGACGGCGCGGCGCAGTCACCGGTGCAGGTGCCGGTCGTCGAGATCGGGCCGAGGTTGACCCACCCGTCGGTGCCCTGGTTGGCGTTGGCGAACGACAGCGGCAGCGCCGGGCGCCACTGGTCGATGATCCAGTCGGTGAGGCGGCTGGCGGCCGGCCGGGCCCGCAGCACCTCCGGCGTGACCGTCTCCAGTGGATTGCGGACCTTCATGACCAGGCTGTACGACCCGGCGGGCACGCCGGCGGTGCTGAGCGTGGCGGAGAAGTTGACCGGCCGGCCGTAGTCGAGGTAGGTCGGGTCGGCGCCGACGTTCCAGTCGGGGAACGCCCGGATCTTCAGCGGCTGCACCTGTCGCAGGTCCCAGGACGTGTCCCAGGTCTTGACGACGGCGCCGGCGGCGTTGCGCAGCCCGATGACGGTCGTCCACGGGTAGTAGAACGGGGCGACGCCGGTGTTCTGCATGGTGACGCCGACCTTGAACGTGCCGGCCGCGGTGGCGTTGAAGTTCGCCTGCGGGATGTGCAGGTTGTAGCCCATCGCGCGCACGCCCGCGGCGACCTTCGGGTCGCTGGTGCTGTAGCCACCGGCGCCGGTCTGGTTGATCATCCAGGTGATGTGCGTGAGCTCGGTCGCGGCGAGGACGTTGTCGACCTGGCCGGAGCCGCCTGGCCAGTCGGTGTAGAGGCTGCCCTGGATCTCCGGCCGGGCCTCGCCGCCGATGGACTGGGTGGCCCACCGGTTCTCGGTGCCGGTGTTGAGCTGCAGCTGCAGGAACGCGTCGTCCCAGCCGTTCATCGAGACCGGCAGGGTCATGCTCTTCAGCTGCCCGCCGCGCCACTCCTTGTAGGGCCAGGAGTCGTCGTGGAAGCCGATGTTCGCCGTCTCCGTGCCGGCGAGGGGGTAGCGCACCTCCAGCTGGATGTTGGCGAACGCGGCGTCGTAGGCGCCGATGATGGTGTGGATGGTGGCGTCGGTGGGCATCAGGTCCGGGTAGCCGTCGGCGGCGTCGCGGTCGTAGGGCCAGGTGTGCCACTCGCCCCACAGCCCGACCAGGCCGAGGGACATGAACCCGATGCGCGGGTCGGCGGTGCCGCCGGGGCCGGCCCGGTCGTAGCGGCCGGCGAACGCGGTGATGAAGCTGGTCAGCGCTGCGATCACGTCGGGGTCGTCGTAGTCGGGGCTGACGGTGCCCCAGAAACCGTTGGTGCGCAACGCCGTCTTGCCGTTCAGGCACGGCGGGATGCCGTTGCCGGGGTGGGTACCGCTGCCGCCGGGGTATTCCAGGTAGAACCGGAACGCGACCTGCCGCCCCCACACGGCGGCCTCGTCCAGGGCCTTCTCGAAGACGCTCCAGTCGAACACTGCGCAGCTGGCAGGGTCCTTCATGACCTCGTTGAGGGCGAAGTAGCTCCAGACGAGCCCGCCGGGGTACTTCGTGGACAGGTTGTCGCCGGGGAACAGGTACGGGGCGAAGCCTTTCAGCGGCTGCCCGAGCGGGGCGTCGGCGTAGCCGTAGGCGTGGGTGGTGAGGCTGGTGTCGGGGCCGGGCCCGGCGGCGGGCCGGGGCGGGGGGCCCGCCGGGGCCGCGGTGGCGGCTCCGGCGGGCAGCAGGGCGAGGAGCAGGGTCGCCGTGGCGGCGGCGACCAGTGTGCGCAGGGGTCGCATGGGCGGGGTTCCCTTCCAGAATCAGACGGTGCCGAGCGTGAGCCAGCCGGTGCTGTTGTTCTGGGCGGTGTTGGCGAAGCGCAGCGGGATGCCATTGCGCAGCGGGTTGTCCACGCGCATGACGATCGTGTACCGGCCGGGGCGCAGGCCCCCGGTGTCGATGCGGGCGGACAGTGTGGCCGGGTCCTGACCGGGCTGGATGCCGGTCAGGTTCCAGGCGGTGTGCCAGCGCCGCACGATCCGGCCGTGGCTGTCGACGGCGGCCAGTTCGGTGCGCCAGTCGGCGTAGAACGGTGCGACGCCACGGTTGGCGACGCGGACGGAGACCCGGTCGCGGCCCAGCGCCGCCTCGGTGACGGTCAGCTCGTAGCCGAGGGACTTCGCGGCGGCGACGGCCCGCTGGTACTTGTCGCCGGTGAACCCGGTGCCGGTGAACGCGGCGTGGTTGATCAGCCAGGACGCGTGGGTCTGCGCGACGGATTCGGCATAGCTCTCGTACTGCGTGCAGCTGACGGGCTCGTCCCACAGGCACGACTGGATCTCCGGGCGCAGCTCGCCGCCGATCGGCTGGGTGCGCCACTTGTCGGTGACGCCTTCGTCGATGAGCCGCTGCATGAAGTGCCACGACTGCGCCGGCAGCGTCTCGAACGCGAACGAGTCGTCGTGGTAGCCGATGTCCAGTGGCTTGTTCTGCGGGCTGGGGTACCGGGCGAGCAGGAACGTCTTGTCGAACGCGGCCTCGTACCGGGCGAGAATCCGGGTGAGCACGTCGGTGCCCGGCATCCAGTTCTCGGGCTGGGTCCAGCCGTCGTAGGGCCAGGTGTGCCACTCACCCCAGAAGCCGATGAGCCCGAGGGTGATGAACCCGATGCGAGGGTCACCGTCGTAGCGGCGCCCCAGCGCGGTGATGAAGTTCTCCAGGGCGGTGACCAGGCGCGGGTCGTTGTAGTCGGGCGCGACGCTGACGCCGTTGTTGCCGAAGTCCGGGTACGGCCGGGTGACGAGGCCGGCGTCGAGCAGGTACTGCGGGATGCCGGTGGGCTTGCCCGGGTAGTCGAGGTAGAACCGGAAGACGGCCTGGTGGCCACGACCGGCGACGGCGTTGAGCTGCGCGTCGAAGGCGTCCCAGCGGAACTGCCGCGGTCCGCTCATGACGTCGCGCAGCGGCAGGTAGAACCACTCCATGCTGTGCGGGAACGTCTGGTACTCCCCCGCGAACGGCATGAAGCCCTTGAGCGGGTTGTCGGCGGGCGCCGACGTGTAGGTGAGGGGTTTCCACCGCGCTTCGGCGGGGTGGGCCGCGGCGGGGGCGCCGGCGGCGAGGGTGAGGGCGGTGAGCAGGGCGACGGTGAGGCACAGGGCTCGTCTCATAGGGGTTCCTCGACTCGGAAGAGGGCGCGCGAGTGCACGACGCGTCGGTCACCCTCTCGGCTTTGGCGGCAAGCTTTACGCAGAGGTGTAGACGAACTTACGAAGGACTACATCATTATTCGAGAACCGGCCGGCTGGCAAGAGCCAACATCGGTCGTTCGCGCCCCTCCGCCGGCGCGGCGGCCCCGGAAAGTTTTCAAAAAATTCCGGCCGACCTGTCGATCGGGGCCGGCGCTTTTCGTAGCCCTGGTGAGAGCCCGGCACCGAGCCGGACCAGAACCCCAGCTGGAGGGCACGATGACCGCCGCCGTGAACACGACCCGCGCCACCACGTCGAGCATCGCGGCGCTGGCCGGCACCGGTGCCGCCGCCGCGGCCGCCGCGAGCGCCGCCACCATGGCCGTCGCCGCCGCCGGCCACGCCGCGGGGATCAGCCTGGACCTGGGCGGCGCGCCGATCCCGGTCACCGGGTTCGGTATGCTGACCGCGGTCTTCTCCATGCTCGGCGTGGTCATCGCAGCGGCACTGTCCCGCTTCGCCCGCCGCCCGCGGGGCACGTTCCTGCGCACGACGGTGGCGCTGACCGTCCTGTCGCTGGTCCCGGACGCCGTCGCCGTCGCCGAACCGGCCACCAAGGCGCTGCTGATGCTCACCCACCTGGTCGCGGCCGCGATCGTGATCCCCGCCGTCGCCCGCCGCCTGCACGCCTGACCCGCCGCCATCCGACCGTCGAATCCTCTGGAGGACCCGTCATGCAGCAGTACCTGCTGTCCGTGCACGTCGTCGAGGGCGCGCCCGAGATGTCCGACGAAGAGACGCAGACCATGTTCAGGGAGACCGCCCGCATCAGCGACGAACTGCAGGCCGCGGGGGCCTGGGTCTTCGCCGGAGGCCTCCTGGCACCGGACAGGGCCACCGTCGTCCGGGTCGACAACGGCACCGCCAGCATGACCGACGGGCCGTTCGCCGAGACCAAGGAACACATCGCCGGGTTCTGGGTCATCAAGTGCGCCGACCTGGACGAGGCCCTGGCCTGGGCCGCGAAGTGCGCGGCGGCCTGCGGCCCGATCGAGGTGCGCCCCTTCGACGAGCTGTCCCAGGCCTGAACACCAACACGCAAAGGAGCACATCATGACCGCCACGTACACCTTCGACGTCTTCTCCAGCCTCGACGGCTTCGGCACCGCCGGCGGCGACTGGACCGGCTACTGGGGCAAGCAGGGCCCCGAGCTGCTCGAGCGCCGGCTCGCCCTGTACGCCGAGGACCAGCGCATGGTCTTCGGCGCCGACACGTACCGCGTGTTCTCGCAGCTGCTGGCCGCGAGCACCGAGGAGTCCGAGGTCCGCGACGCCTGGGTCACCCGGATGGTGAACTGCCCGGCGACCGTGGTGTCGAGCACCCTGCAAGGACCCCTCGACTGGCCGGACGCGACCATCGTCAGCGGCGACGCCGCCGACGTCGTCGCCCGCCTCAAGCAGGAGTCCGGGGTGCCCCTGCGATCGCACGGCAGCCTGTCGCTGAACCGGGCGCTCATGGCCGCCGGCCTGGTCGACTTCGTCCAGGTGACGCTCTTCCCGGTCATCACCGGCCGGACCGGCACGGAGCCGATCTTCCAGGGCGCGGCCGACTTCGACCTGGAGCTGGTCGAGACCCGCACGCTCGACGGCCGCACCCAGGAACTCATCTACCGGCCCGCCCTGCACGGCTGAGCGGTCAGCGCGGTGAGCAGGAGCCCGCGCCGTGGTTGCGATGTCCGCACCCAGGTCAGCGTCTGGGCCTCTTCCGGCGAGGCCGTGCGCCCTGCATCCGGTCGAGCAGCTGCCGCGATTCAGCGTACCGGCGCTGCCGGCCGAGCAGCAGTCCCAGGGTGCGCATCGCCTCCGTGTGGCCGAGCGCGATCGCCCGGCGAAGCCACGCCTCGGCCTCACGCACCCGCGGACCGCTGGAGAGGACCTTGCCCAGGTGGGCCATGGCGTCCACATGCCCGGCGGCGGCGGCCATGCGGAGCCAGCCGTTCGCCGCCGTCGGCCGGCCGCGCCATTGCAGCAGGAGACTGAGCTGCCACATCGACTCGACGTCTCCGGACCCCGCGGCCCGTCTGAGGCGTTCCTCGGACTCTGGCCCGCCGCCGAGCACCGCGCGGATCTCTGCGGCGTCCGCCGCCGGCACCCGCCGCAGCCACTCCTCGGCCTCGAAGGCCCGGCCGTGTGTCATCAGCAGATGCACCAGCATCGTGATCGCCCGCCGGTCACCGGTCGTGGCCGCGACGGTGAGCCACCGCTCGCCGACGTCGAGGCGGCCGCGCCGATATTCGAGCTCACCGAGCGCACCGGCGCAGCGGGCAGAGCCCGCGTTCGCCAGCTGGCGAAGCAGGCGCTCCGCCCGGTGGGTCGGGTGTTCGCGGTGCAGGATTGCCAGCGCCTGCTCGGCGGCGTCCAGTCGCGGCCGCAGGACTTCCGCGCGTTGCCGCTCCGGTTGCCTGAGTATGCGGATCGCCTCCTCGACGGAGGCGAGGGCGTCCTGCCAGCGTTCGAGCTTCGTGTACGCGGCGGCGAGGTTGGACAGCGCGGCGGCGAGGTCCGGCGCGAACGCGTCGGGTTGTTCCACGGCGCCTCGGCGCAGCACGGGCACCGCGCTCTCGATGCTGGCGGCGGCGTCGTCCCAGCGCTCCAGTTTCGCGAGCACCGCGCCGACGTTCAACTGTGCGCGGCATCGGTCGAACTCGAACGCCATCGGCGTCGCCCCGGCGAGTCGCGAGTACACCTGCGCGCTCTCGTGTGCGGCCGCCAGCGCCCGTTCGAGCTCCCGCACCGCGATGAGCGGCCCGCAGGCGTTGAGCAACGCCCGGGCGAGCAACGGGTCGTACGCCGCCGGCCAGCGTACGGCGAAACGCCGGTACATCCCGATCGCTTCGGCGCCGGTCTCCACAGCGTCCTGAGGCGCACCGAACTCGTGCTGTCGCAGCGCCAGGTTCTCCAGCACCACGGCGAGCCTCGCCTCGACCGTGGGATTGACGGCGGCGGCCCGCCGCACCATGTCGACGGCCCGCGCTGCGGCGTCGATGGCATCGGCGTACCGACCGACGCCCGCGCGATGGATCGCAAGGTTGCTCAGCGACTCGGCGTACAGCACCATGAACTGTGCCGGGTCCGTGCCGGCCAGCCGCTCGTAGAGCGCCGTCGCCTCCTCGGTCGTCTGCAACGCCTCCACGTGCTGACCGAGTTCCGAGCGGTGGATCCCCAGGTTGTACAGCACCGTCGCCAGCTCGTGGTCGAAGCTGCCCGGATGGTGCCGGGCCAGTTCGCGGTAGGCGGCGGCTGCCTGGTCGGCAGCCTCGATGCCTTCGGTGCGCCGCCCGGCGAGGTGCAGGACGA
This sequence comes from Dactylosporangium sp. NBC_01737, assembly GCF_035963215.1. Classification (NCBI taxonomy): domain Bacteria; kingdom Bacillati; phylum Actinomycetota; class Actinomycetes; order Micromonosporales; family Micromonosporaceae; genus Dactylosporangium; species Dactylosporangium sp. NBC_01737. Next base: position 7,803,338 of record NZ_CP109153.1, on the reverse strand, counting down.
TGGCAAGCCGTGAGACTGCGTGTGCCACGTCGGGCAGGATGCTCGGCAGCTCCCCGATGAAGCGCGCATGGATCGCCATCACCTCCGTCATGGTCGCCAGCGCGTCCTCGTTGCGGCCGACCGCTTGAAGGCAGCCCGCATGGTTGCTCAGCGCCCGTGCGAGCGTCACGTGGGCGGCCAGGTCGGCGTCGTCACGAGGCAGGCTCCGGTACAGGTCGGCGCTGCGTTGCGCCGCGGTCAGCGCGGCGTCCAGATCACCGGCACCGGCAAGCCGGAGACTGAGGTTGAAATACAGACCCGCTTGCTGCTGCGGATCGTCGGTCGTGGTGAGGCGGTGCGCTGTCACCCGGGTGCTGATCGCGGCGAACCCGACGTCGAGGTCCAGTCGCGACTCGGCCGGAAAGGTCGACTCGACCGCTGCCAGCGCGTCGATGTCGGCGTCGGGCAGCGCCGCGAGGGTGCTGAGCGTCGCCGACGACGTCGCAAGCGCAAGGTCGGGCCGGGTCCGCAGCAGGGGGTACAGGTACCCGACGGCAAGATGCTGCCACCGGCCCGCCGCCTCGACCAGCAGCGTCAGCAGCTTCCCACCACCGTCGTCCAGGCGTTCGCCGGTTCGCAGGGCGACGAGCCGTTCGACGGCGTTGCCCGCCCACGGATCGGCCGCGTAGTCGGCGTCGTGACCGGGTGACATGAGCGCGACGAAGTCCTCCGCGAGCCGGTCGGGACGCAGCGGCTCCAGTTCCACGCCGGCGTGCGCCGGTGGGTAGCACGAGCGGTGGTCCCGCAACGCCGCACTCACCTCGACGGCCGTGAGGCCGCGTTCGGCGGTGCCCGCCACGGTCATCGCGTCATCATGCGAGACCGGTCCTTCCAGTGCGGCGATGTAGACCACGCGCGCCATGAGATGAGCGGGTGTCTGATGGCCCCCTGCCCGCGTCTCGAAGAGGCTCTGCCAGTGCTCCTGCTCGCGGTTCAGCAGATACGCCGACAGGCCCGCCCGGTTGGCCGGCATGGCGACGCCCCGCGCGGCCGCGTCGACGGCGGCCAGCGCGGCCATGTGCAGGCCGAGCACGCTGTCGGAGCCGGCACCGCCGATGTCCGGCGGAGCCGGATCACCGGCGTGATCGATCCGCAGGACGCGGGCGAAATGGTCGCGGGCGCTCGTGTACATCGTCACGCGGTCGGCATCGCCGCGGGTCAGCGACGACAGTGCCAGATGCGTGACGTCGTTGATGTCGACCTTCGCCAGTTGGTGCCGCAGCTGGTGCCGCCAGTCCGCCGGACGCGACAGCAACAGCACCCTGACGGGACGGGTGGCGGCGGCCTGATGCTGCACGAGCAGCGTGATGAGGTCGTGCAGCGGCCACCGCTCCGCATAGTCGACCACCAGCAGCATGCGGCCGCCCGCCACCGCGATCTGCTCGTCCCCGCCCGCGGCGGCGGGCTCACTGTGGTGCCGCACGTCAGCGGTCGCCCACCCCGCGGCCGTACATTCGGCGGCGAACTGCAGGGCGAGCCGGGTCTTGCCCTGGCCGCCGTCGCCCGTGAGCAGCAGCACCGACAGCGCGCAGGCCGCCGTGTCACGCCACTCTCGCAGCCTGTCGAGCTCCTCCTCGCGACCGAAGAACGGCACGACCTGGTGCCTGGCGGACAGCAGCCAGCTCGGCACCGCCGCGACGAGCTCGTCGCGCAGCGGCTGCCGCCCGGCGAACAGTCGCACCCGGTACGGTGGCGTGCCTTCATACCGGTAGACGTACTGGTTGCCGTTCTGCACGGCATAGACCACGCCACGGTCGGCCGCGGTGTTGAATTGGACCGCGTTCCCCGGTGCGTCCGGACTCAGCGTTGCGAACTGCGGCCCTGCGGCGTCCGGGAGCGCGCTCTGCGCCGATGACCCCAGGTCGGCGTGTGTCACGGGCCCTCCACGTGTACCGCGTCACCAGCGATGACCGATCTCAATGTGCACCGGTTCACCCGTATGCGCATCCTCACCGACGACGGCATCGACGGTCCCAACGGCCAGAGCCCGGGCCGGTTGACAGGGCCGTGACACTGAGCTGGTGATCTCCTTCGAGTTCTCCGTCGTGCTGCGCGGCTACGACCCGCGAGCCGTGGATGCGCTCCTGGCGCCGGCCGTTGCCGCCCTCACGGCCGGCGAGGAGGACGCGCGGGTGGACGCGGCCGCCGCACTGCGTCGCGCGGCCCTGCCCGTCGTCCTGCGCGGGTTCGACCGGGCGCAGGTCGACGCCGCGATCGCGAGGCTGGCAGCCCAGCTCGAGGGTGCGGCGGGCCCGGCGCCGGTGGACGGGCTGCAGGGGCGCAAGGTCGAGTTCGACGTGGTCCTGCGGGGCTACGACGCGGCGGCAGTGGACCGGCTGGTCGAGCAGGTCGGCCGGGCGCTGGCGGGGCAGAGCGCCACCGCCCGCGCCGAGGCCGCGGCCGCCGTGCGGCAGGCAGTCTTCGCGCTCAGGTTTCGCGGGTACGCGCGGCACCAGGTCGACGCGTTCCTGCAGCAGGCGGCGAAGGATCTCAGGTAGGCAGCAGCAGCGTCTCCAGCTCGGGCCACCCCGCGACGGGGACGACCCCGGCGGGCGTGTCGGCGGCCACCGTGCGGAACAGGTAGCGGTGGGCGACCGTCGTCAGGTAGCCGAGCACGTCGGGGTTGTCGTCCACGAAGTGGGTGAGGCCCAGGTCCGCGGCGATCGGGGCCTTCTCCGGCCGGGTCCGGCAGAAGTGCACGCGGTCCGGGCCGATACCCGTGCGAGCGGCGAAGTCGTGGTACGCCAGCCACTCCAGGGTCCGCCGGCTCGTGTCCTCGCTGCACTTGGACACCAGGTGCACGGCGTCGAAGGCGCCGCCCAGCGACGCGAGCGCCCCGAACGCGCCGGCGACCGGTGGAGTGTGCAGGTAGTTGCGGCCGAAGAAGGACGTGTCCTCGTCGCCGTCGGCGGGCTCGATGATCACGCCGCCGATGTCGACACCCAGAAGCCGCATGCCCTCATCCTGCCGGTGCGCCGGCGTGACGTCGCAACAGGGGTCGCGCCCGCCGGTCAGCGGCTGCCCCAGTAGTCGGCGAGGCCGTAGAAGCCCTGGTTGAACGTGACGTGCCGGGCGAGGAACACGGCGAGCGGGCGGTTCGTCGCCATGAGCGGCGCGAGGCGCAGGTCGGCCTCCTGGATGAGCGCGGCCAGCCTGGCGTCGACCACGTCCCGTTCGACGCCCAGCAGCAGCGCGTTGACGTCGCCCCAGGTCACGTCGCGGTGGTACGTGCCGTAGTCGTTCAGGATGCGGATGATCTGCTGGACCAGCCGGCCGGCGGCGACGAGCGCGCCGGTCTCGGTGACCGGTGCGGCGGTCGTGGCGATCCAGTGCGACACGAACACCAGGGAGTATCCGAACTCGGCGCGGGCCAGGTATTCGTCCAATGTGGGCAGTGGCGCGCGGTCGGCCTTCCACTGCCAGTCGCGGACCATCGAGTCCAGCATCCGGCGCACGTCGTCCTGCCAGACCTCCGCGAGCTCGGGAAACGCGGGCGAGGTGGCGAGCTCGGCGCGGATCTCGGCGAGGAGCCCGGCGAGCGGGTCACCCTCGGGCGCCGGTGTGCCGTCGACGACCGCGAGGCAGCGCGCCACGATCGCGTCGATCTCGGCGCGGGAGGTGGCGAGGAGGTCCATCAACCGGTCGACCGCGAAGATCCACATCGTGATCCGGTTGGCCGGGCGGAGCTGCTCGGCGTTCAGCCACGGCGCGCAGAACGTGTTCGCCAGGGCGATCGTGCTGAAGAAGGGGCCGTCGAAGGGCTTGGCGGGGAACAGTTCCGAGTACGCCTCGGCGCAGGCGATCAGGTCGCGCTGGACGTGGCTGGCGACGGCGCAGACGGCGCCGGCCTCCCTCGGCGCGAGGAGATCAGCGATCGCGGTCACCGGATGATCATAGGGTCAGCCGACCGGCACCCGCTCCTCCATGGCCATCACGTGCTCCAGCAGGCTGATCAGCACCCGCTTGGCGCTCTTGCGGTTGCGCGCGTCGCAGAGGACCAGCGGGACCCCCGGGTCCAGGTCCAGCGCCATCCGCACCTCGTCCGCCTCGTACACGGGTGCGCCGTCGAAGCAGTTGACCGCGACGATGAACGGCGTGCGGTGGCGTTCGAAGTAGTCGACCGACGGGAAGCAGTCGGCCAGCCGCCGGGTATCGGCGAGCACGACGGCGCCGATCGCGCCCAGCGCCAGCTCGTCCCAGAGGTAGGAGAAGCGGTCCTGGCCCGGGGTGCCGAAGAGGTACAGCACCAGGCTGGTCGTGATGGTGATCCGGCCGAAGTCCATCGCCACGGTGGTCGTGGTCTTCGCGTCGACGCCGGAGGTGTCGTCGATGCCGATGCTGACCTCGGTCAGGCGCTCCTCGGTGGTCAGTGGCTCGATCTCGCTGACCGTGCCGACGAACGTGGTCTTGCCCGCACCGAACCCGCCGGCGATCAGGATCTTCACCGTGGCGGGCAGCAGCCCGGGGTCGTCGGCAGGTTCAGAGTGAGTGGAGCCCATTGATGACCGCCTTGAGTAAGTGTTGACGTTGCTGCTGCGGCTGCGCGGACGGCCTGGGCCCGCTGGTCAGGATGAGCCCGGCGCCGAGCAGGTCGCCGAGCAGCACCCGCACGGTGCCGAGCGGGAGGTGCAGGTGCGCGGACACCTCGGCCACCGATAGCGGCCGCTGGCAGAGGCTCAGGATCGCGGTCTGCTCCGGCTGCAGGTCGTCCTTGCGGGCCGACCCGGCCGGCTGCGTCGCGACGACCACCGCGATGAGGTCGAAGTCCCCTTCGGCCGGGCGGGTGCGCCCCTGCGTCATGGCGTACGGCCGGACGAACGGCCCTGCCTCGTCGTCGGCCCAGGCGGGCCCGTCGGTATGCCTCATGTCACGTCAGCCGGGTCCGCGGGGGTGCGCGTGGCGGTGGCCAGGTACTTCCCGACCCGGACGACCAGCATGGCCATCTCGTACGTGATGAGGCCGATGTCGGCGTCGGAGCCGGTCAGCACCGCCAGGAAGGCGCCGTGCCCGGCCGCCGTCACCAGCATGAACCCGGACTCCATCTCGACGATGGTCTGGCGCACCGCGCCCGTGCCGAAGCGCCGCCCCGCACCGCGGGCGATGCTCTGCAGACCGGACGCGATCGCGGCGAAGTGGTCCGCGTCGTCCTTGCTGAGCCCGTCGGACGCGGCGAGCAGCAGCCCGTCGGCCGACAGCACCACGGCCTGCTGCAGGTGCCCGACCCGTTTGACGAGGTCGTTGAGTAACCATTGCAACTCAGCGACCGAATGTTTCTGCTCCACCGAACTGTCTCCTTCTGCCAGGTCCCGCCGCACTACCTGTGCCGGCTCTCGTCGTCGGGCACGGACCCGACCGGGTCACCGGCGCCCTCGGACGTCTGCACAACCTGCTCGGCCTGCTCACGGCCGCGGACCGTCTGCTGCTGGTAGCTGGCCCAGCGGCGGCGGGTCTCGTCGGGGCTCTGGGCCGCGCCGCCGGCCGGATCGTCCGCGGTCTCCGTCGCCGCACCGTTCGTGCCGACCTGGCGGACCCTGCGGGGCAGCCCGTTCGGCGTCGGTGGCAGCGCCGCCGGCGGGGCCTGCTCCACGGCTGCCGGTCCGGGAACCGGCGCGCCGGGGCGGGCCTGGGCCACGGGCCTGGCCGGGGCGCGGCGAGGAGGACCGCGGCACCGCCTCGCCCGGCCGTGGTCATCGCCGCCGGCACGGCCGGCGCACCTTCGACGGCGTCGAGGTCCGGGCGGGCGGGCTCCCCGGGTGCCGCCTCGCCCAGCTCCAGCGGATCGGTGACGATGATGAGCGCCGACGGGATCAGCACGATCGCCGTGGTCCCACCGTACGGCGAGTTGCGAAGCTCGACCCGGATGCCGTGCCGCACCGCGAGCCGGCCGACCACGAACAGACCCAGCCGGACCGTGCTGGACAGCACGAACTCCGACGGTGCCCGCAGGTCGGCGTTGGCGGTGGCCAGGTCCTCCTCGCTCATCCCGAGCCCGCGGTCCTCGACCTCCACCACATACCCGTTGGTGACCTGCTGCCCGCGGACCTGCACCCGGGTGTGCGGCGGGGAGAAGGCGGTGGCGTTCTCGATGAGCTCGGCCAGCAGGTGGGCGGTGTCGCCGGCGGCGACCCCGGCCAGACCCGCCGGGTTGGGCGGCGGGACGGTCACCCGGGTGTAGTCCTCGACCTCGGCAACGGCGGCGCGGATGACGTCGATCATCGGCACCGGCCGGCGCCAGGTCCGGCCGGCGGTGGCGCCGGCGAGCACGATCAGGTTCTCCGCGTTGCGGCGCATGCGGGTCGCGAGGTGGTCCAGCCGGAACAGGCTGTCGAGGCTGTCCGGGTCGTTCTCCCGGCGCTCCATGTCGTCGAGCATCGTGAGCTGCCGGTGCACCAGGCCCTGGGTGCGGCGGGCCAGGCTGAGGTAGACGTCCCGGACGCTGCGCCGCATCTCGGCCTGCTCGACGGCGGTGCGGATCGCGGTCTCCTGCACCACGTTGAACGCGGCGCCGAGCTGGCCGACCTCGTCGCCGCCGAACGCCAGCGGCGGTGCCTCGGCCGAGACGTCGACCGTGTCGCCGCGCCGGATCCGGTCGACGACCCCGGGCAGCCGCTCGTTGGCGAGGGCGAAGGCCGCGTCACGGAGGCGCTCCAGCTGCCGGATCAGCGACCGGGCGGTGGTGATCGAGATGATGATCGAGGCGACGACGGCGATCAGGCCGAGGCCGGCGGCGAGCGAGATCCGGATGATGACGCCGATCGCCGCGGACCCGGCGCGCTCGATGAGGTGGTCGGCGGCCCGCAGCACCAGCTCACGCAACTCGGCGAAGACCGGATCGACGGTGGCCTGCCACGTTGCCATGTCCAGCGGCAGCGGCCCGCTCACCCGGCCCTTGTCGACGAGCAGGTCCTCGGCCACCCGGAACTTGCCGAAGATGTCGCCCTTGACGAACTCCTCGTAGGCGATCCGGTCCGACTCGGGCAGTCCGGCCGCGACCTCCGCGTAGCGCACGCGCTGCGCCCCGACCAGCTTGACGAACTGGGTGTGCTCGGCGGGGGTGAGCCTGCCGGCCGCCAGGACACCGGTGACCAGCGCGTCTTCCTGGGACAGAATTTCACGGGCGTGACTGGCCTCGACGAGCGTCCGGCCGTCGTTGATGATTGCCGGGTCGTCGAGTGAGGTCAGTGCACCGAATACCAGTAACGTGTCGGAAACAATGTCGCTGAAGAATGCGGCGGCCTGCGTCCGGTCCAGCGTGCCGTTGTCGACGGCGGCGCGCGTTTCGTCGAGCTGGTCGAGCTTTCCGGCGACATTCCTGATTCGGCGGTCGAGGGTGTCGCTGCCGGCGTCCCTGGCGTCCTCGCCACGCGCGAGCTGATCAAACTTCTGACGCGCCGCATCGGTCCGGGACCGCTGATCGGCGATGGCCTGCCGGCGCTCGGCGGTCGGGTTGGCGATATAGACGACCGAGATCCGGCGCTCCTGCTGCATCGCATCCACAAGGGATTCCGCCGGCCGGCCGACCGTCTCGTCGAGTGTCGCGACCGTGAGCAGGTTGAGCCCTTCGCGCAGCGTAACGAACGCGGCGAATCCCCACAGCGCGACGAGTGACGCCAGGAGAGCGACGATCTTTATCCGCACGTGTGCGCTGCCGGATCTCATGACATTGTCTCCCGAAAGCCCACGCGCCCAACGGATTGATCAGGGTTGCACCCCGATCACGCGATGCGCTGGTGATGTTGGACATGCAGTGCTGCGGTCATTCGACAACGGGCACCGTAGCAGCGTGCGATCGGTCGCTCAAGTTGCCTGGTGGCCGGTCCGCAAGATCGCGGCCGGGACTAATCCGTCCCGGCCGGACACGAAATTCTGCGACTGAATGCGGGGTCCCGCCCGGCCAGCCGAAACGCGGAGAGAACCGCCGCACGCACAATACGCGACGGCACGTAGAGGTCCTTGTCGTGCCATAGCGGCGGGTCCGGCTGGTGCCCGTGTGCCGCGGCGAGGTACGCCAGCCCGTCGGCCGCCGCGGCGTGTGCCCCGGTCTCGCCCAGGGCGGCGGTGAGCAGCAGGGTCTGCACCGCGTAGGCCGTCTCCTCGGCCGTGCCCTGCCACCGGCCCCAGGACCCGTCCGCGCCCTGGGTCGCGACGATCCAGCGCACGGCCCGGCGGATCACACCGGCCGAACGCTGATCGGCGTCCAGGTGGCCGTACCGGTGCAGCGCCGCGACGCAGCAGAACGTGGCGTAGTACGGCGACGCGTGCCACTTGTCCGTCCAGCTGCCGTCGGGCAGTTGCTGCGCGTGCAGCCACGCGGTGAGCTTGCCGACGACCGCGCGGTCGCGCGCCCCCGCCCAGGCGTGCGTGGAGACGTGGTAGCCGAACAGTTCCAGGACGTGCGCGTTGGTCGTCGTCGACGGGGTCCGCTCGCCGAGCCAGGTGCTGAAGTGGGTGTCCACCTCGAACGGCCACAGGCTGTCGACCGGTTGTGCCGCACCGAGCTGCGCCAGCGTCAGCAGCGTCACCGACGTGGTGTCGGCGTCCAGCGGGAGCCCTTCGCCACCGGCGAGCCCGGCCGGCCCGAGCGGCGCGGCCAGGGCGACGGCCAGCCGGTCGGCGCGCTCCGGCCGGAACCCCGCCCCGATCAGCAGGCTCAGCACCCAGGCCCGTTCGAACGGCGCGATCGGGATGACGCTGGACACCGGCCCGCCGTGCTCGCGGGTGACCGCCTCCAGGTACCGGAACGTCGCCGAGGTCGGGCCCGCCGGGTGGCTCACCAGCCAGGCCGCGGTGGACGCGGGCGACGCGCCGACCCCGCCGATCGCCGCGGGCCGCACGGACTGGTTCGCGGCGAGCGGGCCGAGCACCTCCAGGGAGTGCAGCAGCTTGTCCGGCACCGGCACACCGTTGCCGAGCGCCGCGCTGACCTTCCGCAACGTCAGGTCGTCCATTCCGGGTGGTACCGCCAGCCGCACGCCGGCGAACCGGTCGAGCCCCGGCACCGGCCGGTCGGTGAGGGCGGCCAGGTGCCCGTTCACCAGGTCGAGCATGGCCGGCACGATCAGCTCGATCGCCGGCGTGTCCGGCACGTCGCCGGCGGGTGTGGGCGCGGACCCGGCCAGCCAGCCGACGAGCCGGTCGAGCCCTTGCCCGGCGGGCTCCGCGGCCGCCGGGTCGTCGCCGCGCAGGGCGGTGGCGAGCAGCGCCTCGGTCGCGCTGAGGGTCGGCACGAGGGCATACCCGCCGGGCTGGCCCCAGCCGCCGTCGGACCGCTGGGCGGCGCGCAGGAACGCGACCCTGGCCGCGTGACCGACGAGCCACGGTGCGATCGACACCAGCCGGCCCGTCTCGTACACCGACGGGGAGATGGCACCCCACCGCGTCGCGACGACCTCGTCCACCAGCCCGGCCGCCGCGGCCGCGATCCGCTCCGGGGCGGCGTCGCCGTCCTGCGCGACGCCGTCGACGCCGGTCACCGCTCGCCCCGGGTGATCGTCATCGCCAGCCGCCGGCTGGGCCGCAGCGTGACTGCCGCCCGCGGCCGCACCGGGCCGTCGTCGCGCAGCCGCGGCCGGTACCGGCTCAGCATCGCCGCCACCACGAGCTGCGCCTCGGCCATGAACAGCTGACTGCCGAGGCACTGGTGCGGCCCGCCCGCGAACGGCAGGTACGCGAACCGGTGCCGCGCCCCGGCCCGCTCCGGCGCGAACCGTTCGGGATCGAACACGTGCGGCCGCTCCCACAACGACGGCATGCGGTGGGTCAGGTACGGGCTGAGCAGCACCGTGCTGCCCGCCGGCAGCCGCACCCCACCGACCACATCGGACTCCAGCACGGTGCGCGGCAGGAACCAGCCGGAGGGGTACAGCCGCAGCACCTCCTGGATCACCATGCGCGTGTACCGCAGCTCCGGCAGGTGCTTCGCGGCCGGGCGTTCACCGCCGACCACCCGCTCGACCTCGGCCCGCAGCCGCTCCGCGACGGCCGGGTCGGCGTCCAGCGCCACCCACAGCCAGGTCAGGGCGACCGCGGTGGTCTCGGTGCCGGCGACGTACATCCCGACGACGTCATCGCGGATGCGCCGGTCGTCCAGCGGCTGCCCGGCGCCGTCGCGGACCTGGCAGAGCATGGCCACCACGTCGTCGCCGTCGGACTGCAGGCGGCGCTGCGCCACGAGGGGGTACACGACCTCGTCGACGGTGCGCACCGCCCGCCGGAACGCGCGGTCGCCGGGCAGCGGCGCCCACGACGGCGCGAACGGCAGCAGCATCCGCGCGGTCAGCGAGGTGAACGCGGTGGCGACGGCCTGACCGAGCCGCTCACCGTCGGCCGACGGGATGCCGCCGCCGAAGAAGGCCCGGCCCAGCGCGAGGTCCGCGACCCGGGTCATCGCCTTGACCAGGTCGAACGGGCGCCCGGTCGTCGCGTGCTCGTCGAGCCCGTCGACGGCCTCGTTCACCGTGTCGGCGAGCGTCTGCGTCAGCGCGGCGACGTGCCGCGCGGCGAACATGGGCCGCAGCACCTCTCGGCTCGCCTTCCACTGCGGCCCGTCGCCGGAGATGCCGTTGCCGGTCAGCCGCCGGACCGGTTGCCACAGCATGCCCTCGCGCACGTACCGGCCGGCGTTGCCGCTCAGGATGTGCTGCACGTCGTCGGGCCGGGTGACCAGGAAGGGCCGGAAGAACCCGAGGTTGAGCCGGACGATCGCGCCCTCGGCCCGGGCGCTGATCGCCTCGAGCTGGCCGAGCGGGTCGCGGGCGAACCTGGCCGGTCCGCGGTAGACGGGAATGGAGGCGGCGTTCTGCAAGACGTTGACCGGCATTTCGTTGTACCCCCTACGCGAGCATTCATTACTGCTCGCCGATGCCCCACTACGAAGCTACGTGATCAAGGAAGGCAAGGAAATGCCACATGGCGGGAGTGTGACCAAGTCGGGCGCCCGGCCCGCCTGAACTGCCCGCATACGTGTACGAAGATCGACGATGTCGTTTGTGGCAGAACGATCGTCGACCGCCGGAGCCGATATGCGGTTGCGGGCCCGTCCGCCCTCTGTTTCGCTGGGTGGGTCCTGTCCGCGAGCTGAGGAGTCAGGGATGCGAGCTGCGTCTGTGTTCACCCAGATGGCCATCACTGTCTATCTCGAGGACCTGACGCCACTTGCGTACCTTGAATCTCGGCATCCTGGCGCACGTCGACGCCGGTAAGACCAGCCTCACCGAGCGGCTGCTGCACGCCGCCGGTGTCATCGACGAGCCCGGTTCCGTCGACGACGGCAACACCCAGACCGACACGCTCGCGCTGGAGCGCCGGCGTGGCATCACCATCAAGTCGGCCGTCGTGTCGTTCACCGTCGGCGACGTCACCGTCAACCTCATCGACACGCCCGGCCACCCGGACTTCATCGCCGAGGTGGAGCGGGTCCTCAGCGTGCTCGACGGCGCGGTGCTCGTCGTGTCCGCCGTCGAGGGTGTGCAGGCCCAGACGCGGATGCTCATGCGTACCCTGCGCCGCCTGCGGATCCCGACGATCGTGTTCGTGAACAAGATCGACCGTGCCGGCGCCAGGGGCGACGGCGTCCTGCGCGAACTCGCCCAGCGGCTCACGCCGGCGATCGTGCCGATGGGCGCGCCGACGGCTCTGGGCACCAGGGCGGCGGACTTCACCCCGGCGCCACCCGCGCTGGACGTGCTCGCGGAGCACGACGACGCGCTGCTCGCCGCGTTCGTGGCGGGCACGGCGGTGTCCCCCGCGCGGGTACGCGAGACGCTCGCCGCGCAGACGGCCCGGGCGCTCGTACACCCGGTCTACTTCGGCTCGGCGATCACCGGCGCCGGGCTGGACGCGCTCACGGCCGGCATCGCCACGCTCCTGCCGGCGGCCGGCGGCGACCCTGCCGGGCCCGTGTCCGGCAGCGTGTTCAAGGTGGAGCGCGGTCCGGCCGGGGACAAGGTCGCGTACGTGCGGATGTTCGTCGGCACGGTCCGGACCCGGGACCGGGTGCGCCTGTCCGGCGGCGGCGAGGCGAAGGTGACGGGTGTCGCGGTGTTCGACGAGGGCGGCGCGACCGAGGCGGCAGCCCTTCCCGCGGGCCGGATCGGCAAGGTCTGGGGCCTCACCGGTGTGCGGATCGGCGACGTGGTCGGCGGGTCCGGGCGGCGCACGCAGGAGCACCACTTCGCGCCGCCGACCCTGGAGGCGGTCGTCGAGGCGGTCCGGCCCGGCGAGCGGGGTGCGCTGTACGCGGCGCTCACCCAGCTCGCCGAGCAGGACCCGCTCATCGACGTCCGTCACGACGACGTGCGGCGCGAGACCTCCGTGTCGCTGTACGGCGAGGTGCAGAAGGAGGTCGTCCAGGCGACGCTCGCCGAGGAGTACGGCCTCGAGGTCACGTTCCGCGACACCACGACGATCTGCATCGAGCGGCCCGCCGGGGTCGGCGAGGCACTGGAGATCGGCGACAAGGACGGCAACCCGTTCCTCGCCACGATCGGCCTGCGGGTCGCACCGGCACCGATCGGCGCGGGCATCACGTTCCGGCTCGGCGTCGAGGCGGGCGCGATGCCGGCCGCGTTCTTCGCCGCCGTGCAGGACACGGTCACCGCCACGCTGCGGCAGGGCCTGCACGGCTGGCAGGTCGAGGACTGCGCGGTGACGATGACCCGCTCGGGGTACTGGCCCCGGCAGAGCCACGCCCATCAGCAGTTCGACAAGAGCATGTCCAGCACCGGGTACGACTTCCGCAGCCTCACCCCACTGGTGCTCATGACGGCACTGCGCCGCGCCGGCACCGTGGTGCACGAGCCGGTGCACCGCTTCCGCCTCGAAGCACCCGCCGACCAGCTCGGCGCGCTGCTGCCCGTGCTGTCCCGCCTGCACGCCGTGCCACGGACCACCGTCACGCACGGCACGGCCTGCGAGCTCGACGGCGACATCCCCGCCGCCAGGGTGCACGAACTGCAGGTGCGGCTGCCGGGCCTGACCCGCGGCGAGGGCGTGCTGGAGTCGGCGTTCGACCGGTACGAGCCGGTGACCGGCGCACCTCCGACCCGCTCGCGAACCGACCACAACCCCCTGGACCGCGACGAGTACCTCCTACGGGTCGTCCGCCGCGTCACGGCCTGACGACGCGCATTCGCGTGCACCCGCGTTCAGCGCGTCGCGGCCGGCACCGGCTCGCGAGTGGGCGGGGAGCTGAACGCGACGCAGTGGGCGCGCGGCGTGGTGCCGCGCTGGCGGCTGAAGTGGTGCCGGAGGGTGTCGGCGCTGCCGAACCCCGCCCTGTCGGCGACCGCGTCGACGGTGAGGTCGGTGGTCTCCAGCAGCAGCTCGGCCCGCTGCAGGCGCTGTTCGAGCAGCCACCGGTGCGGCGTGGTGCCCGTGGTCGCGACGAAGTGCCGGGCGAACGTGCGTGCCGACATGTTCGCCTCGGCCGCGAGCCGGTCGACGGCCAGCGGCTCGTCGAGATGTGTCAGGGCCCAGTCGAGGACCTCGGCGAAGCCGTCGGCCGGCGCGGGCGGCACAGGGCGTTCGACGTACTGCGCCTGGCCGCCCTCGCGGTGCGCAGGCACGACCATCCGGCGGGCGAGGGCGTTCGCGGTGGCCGAGCCGTACAGCCGGCGCCTGGACGGGATGCCGCTCGCGCTGGAGCTCGCCGCCGCCAAGCTGCGCTCGATGGGCGTCGACCAGATCGCGCGCCGCCTCGACGACCGGTTCCGGCTGCTCAGCTCCGGCAGCCGGTCCGCGCTGCCCCGGCAGCGCACCCTGCTCGCCGTCGTCGAGTGGAGCTGGGACCTCCTCGAAGCGCCGGAGCGGGTCCTGGCGCGGCGGCTGGCGGCGTTCCCGGGCGGCGCGACCACGGCGGCCCTCGAAGCGGTCTGCGCGGACGAGGCGCTGCCCGCGCGGGACGTCTTCTACGTGCTCGACGCCCTGGTGGAGAAGTCGATCGTCGGGCAGTCCGGCGACCGGTACCGGATGCTGGAGACGGTGCGGGCCTACGCGCTGGGGCGGCTGGAGGCGTCCGGCGACGACATCGGCGAACGGTTCTGCGGCTACTTCCTCGCCCTCGCGGAGCAGCACGAGCCGCTGCTGCGGACCCGGGACCAGCTCGCGGCGATCGCGGTCTTCGACGCCGAGTACGACAACCTGGTGCACGCGCTGCGCAGGGCCGTGGACGCCGGTGACGCGGCCACGGCGTCGCGGTTCGTCGGGGCGATGTTCTGGTACTGGGGCATGAGCGGCATGACCACGCAGTTCGAGGCGTACCTGCGGTACGGCGGCGCCCTGCCGCAGCAGGCCAGGACGGCGTTCGGGGTGGTGCGGGCGAGCATGGACGTCGACTCGGCCGGCGCCAGGGAGTTCCACCCGGCCCGGCCACTGATGCGGATGACGCAGCTGGCGCACGCGACCGACGAACCCGACCTGGCGTCCGACCTGGATGCGGCGCTGACCTCCGCGGACCCGTGGATCCGGGCGAGCGCGCACTGGGCGAAGGACTTCCTGCTCACCGAGGAGGGCGACCTGCGCTCCGGTGCCGCGTCCCGGCGGGCCGCGCTGGCCGGGTTCGAGGAGGTCGGCGACCGCTGGGGGCTGGTGCTCAGCCTGCTGCCGCTGGGCCGAGACCACTCGCTGCGCCGCGAGCACGGGCCTGCCATCGCCGCCTTCGAACGGGCCGTCGTGCTCAGCTCCGAGCTCGGCGTCGAGGACTACCTGTACCTGAGCCGGGCCAGGCTCGCCCGGGAACGGCGGCGCAGCGGCGACCTCGACGGCGCGTTGCGGGACATCCGGGCGGCGCAGCGCCGGGCCCGGGAACGCGGCCACCGCCGGATGGAGGTCAACATCCTGGTCGGCCTGGCCAACGTGCACCGGCTCGCCGGCGATCTGGAGCGCGCCGACCGGACCCTCGACGAGCTGGAGTCCCTGGTCCGCCGCGGCGCCATCCCCGAGCACGTGGCCCGCGACCTGATCGTCAGCACCCGCCTGGAGAACCGCCTCGCGCAGGGCGACGCGGTACGGGCCAGGGCGCTGCTGCCCGAGGCCGTCGGCGCGCTGGTCGCCCAGGGTTACAGCGCCGGCCTGGCGTGGGCGGCGGAGCTGCTCGCCGGGCTCCTCGCCCTGGAGGACGAACCCGTGGACGCCGCCGCGGCGCTCGGCATGAGCGAGGTCATCCGCGGCGAGTTCGACCACGGCGAACCCGAGCTGCGCGCCCTCGCCGACCGGCTCACGGCCCGCCTCGGCGAGGACGGCTACACCGGGGCGTACCGCGAAGGCGCCGGGACGCCCAGGCCGGCCGCGATCAGCCGGCTCGCCGGCGAAGCGGAACGGCGTTCAGCCTGACCCCGGCGGTACCAGCGCCGCAAGGACCTCGTCGAGGGTGGGGCGGCGCAGGTCCAGCTCGTCGGTGGTGACGCCGGCCGTGTCAAGCCTTCTGACCAGCGCGGAGAGCAGCATCGGGTCGGCCGCCGGCACGGTGAGCAGGCCGGCGCCGGTGTCGTGGACCGGGGTGAGGCCGGTCAGCTCGGCGAGGATCCGGGCGACGGGCGCCGTGTCCGTGGGCACGGCCGGCCGCACGTGCAGGATCTGCCCGCCGACGCGGCGCCGCAGCTCCCCCGGCCTGCCTTCCGCGACGACCCGGCCACGGTCCAGGACGCTGATCCGGTCGGCGAGCCGATCGGCCTCCTCCGGGTCCCGCGTGGTGAGCAGGACCGTGGACCCGGCGGTGGCCAGGTCGCGGACCGCGTCCCAGAGCCTGGCGCGGCCGTGCGGGTCCAGGCCCTCGGTCGGCTCGTCCAGCAACAGGATCCGCGGCCCGGGCACGGCCTGCTGCCCGATCAGCGCCCGCACCCGCGCCGGGTCCTTCGTCACGTCATGGCCGGCGACCCTCGCGCACCCGCCGTCCGGGTGCACGAGGGTCGCCAGGATCCGCACGAGGGTGGTCTTGCCAGCCCCCGCGGGGCCGAGGACGCCGGTCACCTGGCCGGTGCGCACCCGCAGGTCGACCCCGCTCAGCGCCACCCGACCCCCGTACCGTTTGACCAGCCCCTCGGCCTCGATCGCGTACGTCATGATCTCGCCGGTTACTTCGGGTCGCGGTTGGACTTCGAGGTCGACCAGAAGTAGCCGAGCACGGCGAGCCCCACGCACCAGGCGACCGCGAGCCACCCGTTGTGGCCGATGCCGCTGCCGAGCAGCAGGCCACGGAGGGTTTCGATGGCGGGGGTGAACGGCTGGTACTCCGCGACCGGCTGGAACCAGCCGGGCATCGCGTCGACCGGGACGAACGCGCTGGACAGCAGCGGCAGCAGGATCAGCGGCATCGCGTTGTTGCTGGCGGCCTCCGCGTTCGGGCTGGACAGGCCCATACCGACGGCGATCCAGGTGAGCGCCAGGGCGAAGAGCGCGAGCAGGCCGAACGCCGCCAGCCACTCCAGGACCGTGGCGTCGGTGGAGCGGAAGCCGATCGCGACGCCGACGGCGCCCACGAGCACCACGCTCGCCACCGACTGCAGCACGCTGCCGACGACGTGCCCGACCAGCACCGACCCTCGGAAGACCGCCATGGTGCGGAAGCGGGCGATGATGCCCTCGGTCATGTCGTTGGACACGGAGACGGCGGTACCGATGACGGTGCTGCCGATGGTCATCAGCAGCAGACCGGGGACGAGGTACGCGATGTACTTCGAGCGGTCCGGGGCGCCGCTGATGCCCGCGCTCAGCGTGTCGCCGAGGATGTAGACGAAGAGCAGCAGCAGCATGATCGGGGTGAGCAGCAGGTTCAGGGTCAGCGACGGGTAGCGGCGCGCGTGCAGCAGGTTGCGGCGCAGCATCGTGGACGAGTCGCGGATGGCGTGGGTCATCGCACGGCCTCCTTTGTCTTGTCGGTGGCGGCCTCGCCGCCGGTCAGTGCGAAGAAGACGTCGTCGAGGTCGGGCGTGTGCACGGTCAGCTCGTCGGCCTCGACATGCACCGCGTCGAGGCGGTCGAGGATCGTACGGAGGTCGCGCTGGCTGCCGTCGCTGGCGAGCTGCAGCGCGAGGGACTCCTCGTCGCGGGCGGCGTCCGGCAGGGCCAGGACCGCCGACTGGTAGGAGACCGGATCGGTGAAGCGCAGCCGGACGTGCCCGCCGGGGATGAGCCGCTTGAGCTGGTCGGCGGTGCCCTCGGCGACGATCTTCCCGTCGTTGAGCACCGCGATGCGGTCGGCGAGCTCGTCGGCCTCCTCCAGGTACTGGGTGGTGAGGAAGACGGTGGCGCCGTCGGCGACGAGCGCCCGGATGATCTGCCACATGTTGTGCCGGCTGCGAGGGTCCAGGCCGGTCGTGGGCTCGTCGAGGAAGATGATCCGCGGGCCGCCGACCAGGGTCATGGCGAGGTCGAGGCGGCGGCGCATGCCGCCGGAGTACGTGGAGGCGGGCTTCTTCGCCGCGTCGGCGAGGTCGAAGCGGTCCAGCAGCTCGACCGCGGCCCGGCGGCTCTCCCGCTTGGACAGGTGGTGCAGATCGCCCATGAGCAGCATGTTCTCCTCCCCCGTGATCAGGTTGTCGACCGCGGAGAACTGGCCGGTGACGCCGATCGCCGCGCGGACCGCCTGCGGGTCGGCGGCCAGGTCATGGCCGCCGACGCGGATGCTGCCCGAGCTGGGGCCCGGCGAGATGAGCGTGGAGAGGATCTTGACGGCGGTGGTCTTGCCGGCGCCGTTCGGGCCGAGCAGGGAGAAGATCGTCCCCGCCGGGACGGCTAGGTCGACGCCGTCGAGCACGACCTTGTCGCTGTAGGACTTGCGCAGCCCGTTCGCCGCGATCGCAAGGTTGGTCATGGTTGGTTGCTCCTTCTGGAGACTGCGGGCGGTTCTAGAGGCTGCGGGCGGTTCTAGAGGCTGCGGGCGGTTCTAGAGGCTGCGGGCGGTGATGTCGCCGTACGCGGTGGTCGCGTGGATGGTCAGGCCGGCGTCGCCGCCGCTGTTCTTGAGCGCGTTGTGGATGCGGCCGTAGTTGGTGCCCGCGTCCAGGGAGGCGTCGACGCCGGCGGCCGCACCGACCGACACGTCGCCGGCCTGGGTGTGCAGCACGACCGCGCCGCTGACGGCCTCGACGATGCGGATGTCGCCCTTGGCGGTGCTGATCTGCGCGGGGCCGTTGAGCCGGCCGACGCAGACGTCACCGGCGAGGGTGGTGAGCCGGACCCCGGCGACGTCGTCGAGGTCGACGTCGCCGTGCGCACCGTCGTACGCCACCTCACCGAACCGCCCGACGGCGCGGAGTTCGGCGCTGGCCGCCTTCACCTCGACGCGGGAGTCGGCGGGCAGGTGCACGGTCACCTGGACGGAGCCGGAGTTGCCGAGGACCTGGTGCTTCGCGGAGGTCTCGATCCGCAGGACGCCGTCGCCGTACTCGACGGTGGTCCGCTCGGCCACCTTCACGTCGCGGCTCTTCGCCGGGTCCGCGGGCAGGACCTCGACGGTGGTGTCGGCACGGCCCGCGGCGACGAACTGGACGCGGCCGGCGGGGATGTCGAGGACGGCGGAGATCGGGGCGGGGGTGTCGAAGGTCTGCATGGTCACGCACTCCTCGGTTCGGCGCCGGGCCTGTCCGGCGTTGCTCCAAGACCATCGCGACCCGCGCTGTCACCGCCCTGACAGCGCGCTAACACGCCCCCACCGCAGCAATCAGCCGCTGTCAGCGCTGATCGAGGAGATCTTCCGGTAATGAACCAGCCGGGTCCCGCACAACCCACACCAGCCAGCCTTCGCTCCACGGGCCGTCGCTGGGAACAGCGTCTTTGAGCGCCACTATCGCCGGGGAGAGGTGTCCGTCGACGCGATGGCGTCCTTGATCGCTTGTGCGTCGCTGTCGACGAGCGACCTCTCGCGTTCCGGCGCCTCGGCCTTGAGGACCCAGCCGTCTCCCGCGTAGCGGGGGATGACGTGCAGGTGGAAGTGGAAGACCGTCTGGAAGGCGACCTCGCCGTCACAGAGCAGGACGTTGATTCCCTCGCAGCGCAGGCTTGAGCGTCGCAAGGCTCGTGCCATGTCGTGACCGACCGACCAGATGTGAGCGCTCGTGGCTCCGTCGAGGTCTTCGAGGCCCACCGCGTGCTCGCGTGGCACGACAAGAAGATGGCCGGGCGTGACGGGGTTCAGGTCCATGAAGGCCACGACGGTCTCGTCCTCGTACACCACGCTGGCCTCGGCCCGTCGGGCCGCGATGGCGCAGAAGATGCACCCCTGCGCCGCCGATGTCGCGTCCTGTGCCATGCACGCAAGAGTCCCAGTGCGCCCGGACAGGGGCAATGCAGTTGTTGCCGGAGCCTGACCTCTGCCGACCGCTCATCGGCAGAGGTCAGTGTGCCGGGTCAGGAGATGCGGGCGCCGGCGTGGATGGCCACGGCGTCGTGGGCTGCGATGTCCGTGCGGAACCAGCCGCCGCCGTCGACGGTGATGACGGGGCCCGTGCAGCTGCTGCCGCTCTTCTCGCCGTGGATCACGTCGCAGTAGCGACCGGCCGGCATGTTCGTGTGGTACGAGCGTCCGGTGACCGCGAAGTCCTCGTCGTTGATGGAGATGTAGCCGGCGCTGCCGCGGCCGAACGCGATGTGCTGCCAGCCGTTGTCGTACCAGTTGACGACGCCGGTGCCGGCGACCGCATTGCGGAATCCCACCATGTTCGCGATGACCGGCCAGCGGTGCTCGCACCGCCAGCCGCCGGTGTAACAGGTGCTGTTGTTGGTGCGTCCGGACGAGTCCGACGGCGGGCCCTGGTTCCGGTCGGTGAACTCGTAGCTGGACATGACCGTGGGCGACCCGTAGGGCCAGGCCAGCATGAACGCGTTGGCCAAGGCGTAGATGCCGTTGTCGCGATAGGTCAACGTGCCGGGGACGTCCCGCTGTGTGTCGTGGTTGTCGACGAACACGTTGGCGACGTTGCTGGGGATGTAGCCCCAGCCCTCGCCGAAGTTGGTCAGGTACGCGAGCCGCTCGCTGCGGAAGACCCGGGCGAGGTCCTTGCCGTACCGGAACTCGTGCACGTCGCCGTTCCCGGTGTACTCCAGCGGCCCGATCGGTTCGCCGGCGCCGTAGATGACCTCCTGCACCATGTACACCGGCCGGGACAGCCTGGACCGCAGGGCGGCGATGTCACCGGCGGGCATGTGCTTGCTGGCGTCCATGCGGAAACCGTCGACGCCCAGCGACAGCAGGTCGTTGAGGTAGCCGGCGAGCCGGTCCCGCACGTACGTGGCGCCGGTGTCGAGGTCGGCCAGGTTCGCCAGCTCGCAGTTCTGCACCTCGTAGCGGTCGCCGTAGTTGACGATGTCGTCGTTGCCGTTGCGCCCGCAGTGGTGGAAGTCCTGCGTCTGGTACGTGCCGGGGTAGTCGTAGTGCGTCCAGGCGGAACCGGCCCAGCCCGGGCCGCTCTTGTCGGTGTTGGCCATGTGGTTCACGACCGCGTCGACAATCACGTTGACTCCCGCCGCGTGGCAGGCGCTGACCATCGACTGGAACTGCGCCCGGGTGCCCTTGCGCGACTCGATGCGGTAGCTGACCGGCTGGTACGCGACCCACCACTCCTGACCCCGCACGTGCTCCTGCGGCGGGGAGACCTGCACGTAGCCGTACCCGCGCGGGCCGAGGGCGGTGGTGCACTCCGATGCGACCGACGTCCAGTTCCACTCGAACAGGTTGGCGATGACGGTCTTCGGCCCGGGCGTGCCAGCCGTGGCCGGTACGGCCGCCGTCGTGGTCAGCGTCGCGAGCACAAGGGTCGACAGGACGGCAGCCAGCGGCCGGTAGCGCGGCACGGGTCCTCCAAGGGAAAGTGCGGCGGATACCCCAAGTATCGACACACGTCCCTGCCGCAGGCAACAGCTCAGCCGCGACGGTCGCGCATCCACGGCGGGCATCCGCCGCTCTCGCACGGGCCTGGCGTCGCGTGGAAGTTTCGGGGGTGGGTGGAGGTCAGGGCGGTGGCGGGCGGCGATCGTTGACGGGTGGGTACGGGCGGCTGAACCGTTGGCGACATGACGAAGAGGCTGGCCGTCCTGGGTGCGATCGGTGCGTGTGCCGTCCTGCTCGTGCTGTACCTGCAGCCCGCCGCGCAGGCGACGGTGCCGGAGCCGAGCGCACCGGTGACCGGGAACGCGACCTACTTCGACGGGCTCGGCTCGCCCTACGGGGGCTGCGGGCTGCCGCAGTCGGAGCTGGAGACGCAGGACTTCGTCGCGCTCAACGTCTTCAACACCCCCGGCGACGGCACGTTCTACACCCGGCCGCTGCCGGCGTCGATGGCCGACAAGATGGGCCTGTGGAACAACGGCCGCAACTGCGGGCGCTGGGTGCAGGTGAAGGTCGCCGACTACTGTTCGGGCACCAACGACGGCGCGCTCGGCCAGGCGTTCTGCCGCAACGGGTCGTGGGTGTCGGACGCGTACAACGGCGGCGTGCTGAACATGATCGTGGCGGACAGCTGCGGTGACGCGAACTCGTGGTGCCGCGACGACCCGTACCACCTGGATCTGTCGAAGGCGTCGCTGAACCGGTTCGTGAAGAACGGGGCGCCGCTGGGCGACCTGTTCCCCAACCACTGGAACAACCGGCACGTGGACTGGTCGTTCATCCCCGCGCCCGCCTACTCCGGCGACATCCAGATCGGCTTCCTCAGCGGGGCGCAGCGCTGGTGGCCGGCGATCGCCGTGTCCCGCCTGCCCAACGGCATCCACGGCGTCGAGTACTACGCCGACGGGGCCTGGAAGTCCGCGCAGCTCAACGGCGACATGGGCCAGTCGTACGTGATCGGCGGCACGACCTCGGGCGGCACGCAGTTCCGGATCCGGGTGCGGGACGCATCCGACGCGCTGCTGTTCGGCGGCCGGGAGTACAGCTTCGCGCTGCCGGATGCGTGCTCGGCCCAGTGCGGCGCGGCGTACACGAAGGCGACGTACACCACGGGCGGCGCGTCGTCCTCACCGTCGGCGTCGGTCTCGGCTTCGGTGTCGCCCTCGGCTTCGGTGTCGCCCTCGGCCTCGGCCAGCGCGCCCACGGGCGGCTGCGCGGCGACCGTCGCCGTCACGGGCACGTGGGGCAGCGGGTACCAGGCCGCGGTGACCGTCCGCAACACCGGCAGCGCCGCGTCGACCGGCTGGACGGTGTCGTTCACCTTCGCCGGCACGCAGCGCGTCGCCAGCTCCTGGAACGCCGTCACGACCCAGACCGGCGCCACGGTGACCGCGACGAACCAGCCGTACAACGCGGTCATCCCCGCGGCCGGCTCCACCAGCTGGGGCCTGGTCGTCGACGGTCAGAACCAGCCCGTCACAGCCGTCACCTGCGCGCTTCGGTGAGGCCGGCGGCGCGGCCCGGGAAATCGCGGTGCGGGAAGGACACGCCGCCGGGATGATGCCGACGTGGACTGGGTTGCGCAGGCGCGGGTAGGGCTCGAGACCGCGCTGAACGAGGCCGAGGTGCTGGGGCTGCGGGTCGCCGCGTCCGAGCTGCTCCTGCATCGCCGAGGCGAGGCGCTGGTGGGACGTCCTGTTCGGCAGGAGCGGGCGCCCGCCGCAGCCGCAGGTCGCCCCGGCGGACGCCCCGTCCTGACGGACGCGGCAGCACATCGACGACGACTGACCCGGCGTGCTCACCCGTCGGCGTCACCGCGGGCGGCACCGCTCAGGGCCGGGACGTTCGCCGGGGTCTCGGCCGGTGGCAGGGTCAGCTCCTTCAGGCCGATCCGCCGGTGCAGGCGCCGCAGCGGCGCCGGGGCCCACCAGTTCCAGCGGCCGAGCAGCGTCATCGTGGCCGGGACGAGCAGGCAGCGGACCACGGTCGCGTCGATGAGGACGGCGGTGGTGAGGCCGAGGCCGATCTGTTCGATGCTGCCCATCTTCGCCGCGGCGAAGCAGCCGAACACGATGACCATGAGCAACGCGGCGGAGGTGATGACCCGGCCCGTATGCTGCAGGCCGCGCCGGACGGCGGTGTCGGTGTCGTCGCCGGCGTCGACGTACTCCTTGACCCGGCCGAGGAGGAACACCTCGTAGTCCATGGACAGGGCGAAGGCGAACGCGAACAGGATGACCACGACGAACGGGTCCAGGCCGCCGACGGTGAGGGTGCCGAGCACCCCGGAGAGCCAGCCGTGCTCGAACACGGCGACCATCACGCCGAGCGTCGCGCCCAGGGACACGACGTTGGCGAGGATCGCCTTCACCGGTACGACCACCGAGCCCGTCATGGCGAACAGCAGCACGAGCATCGCGGTGAGGGTGATGCCCAGGGCGAGGGGCAGGTCGTCGACGATGAGGTCGACGAGGTCCACCAGTACCGCGGCGTCACCGGTCACCCAGGACTGCACGCCGGTGGGGCGGTCGGCTCGGATGCGGCGCACCAGGTCCTGCGCGGCGTCGTCCTGCGGGCCGCCGCGGAGGTTCAGCTCGACGGCGGCGAGGCCCGATCCGACGGGTTTCGCCGGCTGCACCCTGCCGACGGCCGGGTCGGCGGACCAGCGGGCGGCGTACGCGTCGAGGTCGGCCGCGCCGGTCCGGGCGATGAGCGTGACCGCCGGGGCGAACGAACGGCCGAAACGGATCTTGATCTCGTCGGCGACCCGCACCGACTCGACGCTGCGCGGGATGCCGTCCAGGCCGGGCAGCTTCACCGTCGCGGACAGCAGCGGCAGCCCGGCGGCGAGCAGCAGCGCCGCGGTGAGCACGGCGACGAGCGCCGCGCGGCGTTGCACGAACGCGGCGAGGGCGGCGAAGAAGCCGCGGCCGGCCTCGTCGCCGTCGGGCTTGCGGGCGGGTTTGAGGCGGCGGCGGGCCAGCCCGATGAGCGCGGCGGTGAACGTCAGCGACACCAGCATGGCGACCAGCGCGATCGACACGCCGGCGGCGCCGAGCGCGGTGAGCTGCCGCACCGAGAACGCGAGGAGACCGGCGAGCGCGGCGGCGACGGTGAGCGCGCTGAACAGGATCGTGCGCCCGGCGGTCGCCCAGGCCCGGCCGATGGCGACGTCGGGGGTGAACCCGGCGGCGAGCTCCTCGCGGTAGCGGGCCACGAGCAGCAGCCCGTAGTCGACGGACAACCCCAGGCCGAGCAGCGACGCGACGGTCAGCGCATTGTTGTCGACGTCGGTGAACGTGGTGAACACGTACAGGACGGGAAACACCGCGGCGACGGACACGATCGCGGCGAGGACCGGCACACCGGCCGCCACGATGCCGCCGAACACGATGATGAGCACGACGAGGGTGAGTGGCAGTGACAGCAGCTCGGCCCGGTTCCGGTCCTCGGCGAGGGTCCGCCCGGAGTCGCGGCTGATCGTGGCGGAGCCACCGACGCGCACGTCGGCGCCGGCGGGCAGTTCGGCGGCGAGGCGGCCGAACTCGGTCTCGACCCGGTCGACGGCGGCGTTGCGGGTCGGCTTGTCGACCTGCTCCAGGGTCGCCACGACCAGCAGCGCCCGGCCGTCGGTCGACACGGCGGTCGCCTCGACCTTCCGGACGTGCTCGACGCCGCGCAGCCGCGCCGCTGCCGCGTCGACGGCGCCGCGGACGTCGGCGGCGGCCGGGTCGACGGCGTCGACCAGCGCCACGACCTGCCCGGAGGAGTCCTCGGCGGTGCTGAGCAGGTCGTACGCCTCGATCGACTCGACCTTCTTGCGCACGCTGTTGCCCTCGGAGATCGAGTCGAGCAGCGGCCCGGCGGCCAGGACACCACCGACGACCGCGAGCAACCAGACGCCCAGCACCCACCAGCGGTGCCGGAAACACCAACCGCCCACCCGCGCCATGAAGCCCATCGCCCCGTCCCTCCGACCACGACACCGTCGCATCAACGTGCCAGACGCCGTGGAAGGTTGCTCCGGCGGGGCTCCCGCTGGACCGCCAGCAGCACCTCGAACTCCGTCAGCGCCTCGTCGTGCCGGCCCGGGTGCGGACGAACGTCTCTGAAATCCTACGAAAGGTCTGGTCGCGGCACTGCTCAAGCGTGGCGGTTCGGCTGGACCGGCGGCCGTCCGGGTCCTGCCCGGTGGCGGAGGTGGACCACCCTCGAATTGAAGCTGCGCGAGGGAGCGGCCGACGTGCCAGGACAAATCACGTCAAGCCGCACCTCGCGTGGGCCGGTATCGCACGGCGACCGCCCCCGACCGGAACTCATGGCGGTCCACGAGCTCGAGCTGGATGCGCTCGCGCAGACCGGCGAGCAACGTCGGCCCGTGTCCGGCAAGGACCGGCTGCACAAGGAACTCGTACTCGTCGATCAGTCCCAGATCTGCCAACGCCAGGGGGAGCGTCACGCCACCCACCCACAGGCCCTCGCCCGGCTCCTGCTTGAGCCGCTGAACCGCTTGCCCCAGGTCGGCTCGCACCAGTTCGGCATTCCAGTCGACCCCGCTCAGCTTGCTCGACACGACGTACTTCTTCGCGCGGTCGATGGCCTCGGCGAACGGGATCTGCCACTCACCCATCCAGTCGGGCCACGCGCCCGTGGCCGGCTTCCGCCACGCCGACTCCATCATCTCGTAGGTCACCCGGCCGAACAGCAGGGCATCGGCTCGCTCCATCTCAGCGGTCCAGTAGCGCATCGACTCCTCGTCCGGCGGGAGCCCTGCCTCGTGATGGCAGCAGCCGTCGAGCGTGACGTTGATCGAGTATCGAAGTGGTCTCATCTCGTTGCTCTCCCTTGCCGTGCGCCCCGCGTTCACCCGTCAGTACTCAGACGACTGCCGGCGCCATTACTCATCGGTGCCCGATCGCGCCTACGGTAACGCCGTCCCGTTGCGACCGGACCGCAGACCGCAGACCGAGCGCGCGACCGATTCGACGCTCGGGGCGTTCTGTCCCTTGGCCAGCAACATGGCGCAACGACAACGCCGGGCGACAACACTGGTCAGCCGAGCGCGCCCGGCTGACCAGCACCGTCGTGACTGGTGAATTCACCTCGGGCTGGACGGCATCATTGGCTTCACTGCGTCACACCCCGCCGTCCGTGCCGGGCCGGCCTCCGACTCATCGCACCGCGGCGTTGTAGTTGTCGATGTCCTTCTTGACGCTTGCGGCGGCGTCCTTCATTGCCTGCTCGGCCGGTTTCGAGCCCAGGATCGCCTGTTCGAGACCGTCCTCGCTGGCCTTGCGGGCCTGGGGCATGACGCCCAGCAGGCAGCCGGAGGAGGCGACCGAGGGCTGGCGGGCGTGTAGCTGGTCGACGGCGGTGCCGAACTGGGGATACTTCGCGCGCCAGTCCTTCGTGACGGTCTCGTCGTGGGCCTTGCGGTTGACCGGCACGTAGCCGGTGCCGACGTGCCACTGCGCCTGCTGGGCCGGCTGCGAGACGAACTTCGCGAACTCCCACGCGGCGCGCTGCTCCAGGGCGCTGTGCCCGGGGCCGCTGATCCACAGGGAGGCGCCGCCGATGATCGGGCCGCCGGTGGAGGCGGCGCTGATCTTCGGGTACGGCGCGGTGGCGACGGTGAACCTGCCCTTGGCCGCGTCGACGTAGCCGCGCAGCACCGACGTGGACTCCAGGTGCATGGCGACGTTGCCGGACTTGAAGGCGGCCTGGGCGTCGTCGGTCTTGCGGCCGGTGTTGGTGGCGTAGCCGTTGCGGACCAGGTCGGCCCACCACTGCGCGACCCGGACCGCGGCCGGCGAGTCGAACTGGACCTTGGTCGCCAGTTTGGTGCGGCCGTTGCCCTGGTCGCAGTACTCCTGCTCGTCGGTGGCGAGGAGCTGTTCGAGCAGCCAGCCGTAGATGGCCGCGCCGAAGCCGTACTGGGTGACCTTGCCGCCGGCGTCGCGGACGGTCAGCTTCCTGGCGTAGTCGGTGAGCTCGTCGAGGGTGGTCGGCGGCTTCGCCGGGTCGAGACCGGCCCGTTCGAACGCCTCCTTGTTCATGTACAGCAGCGGCGTCGAGGAGTTGAACGGCATCGAGTGCAGCTTGCCGTCCACGGAGTAGTAGCTGGCGATGTTGGGCTCGATGTCGGCGGGTCCGGTGCCGTCCTTGTCGAAGAACCCGGCCACGGAGACGGTCTGCTTCGAGTCGATCATGAACCGGGTGCCGATGTCGTAGATCTGCACCAGGGCCGGGGTGTTCTTCTGCTGCACGGCGGTCTTGTACTTGGCGACCGTCTCGTCGTAGGAGCCCTGGAACACGGGCTTGACCTCGATCTTGTCGCCGTACTGCTTGGTGAAGCCGGCGACGAGGGAGTCGATCGCCTCGACGTTCGCGCCGCGCATCGAGTGCCAGAACTCGATGGTGACCTTGCCGGTCGCCTTGTCCAGGACGTCCCGCCCGGGTACACCGGACGCGTCGCCGGCGGGTGCGTCGTCGCCGCCGCATCCGCTGAGGGCGGCACCGGCGACGAGCAGGGCGACGGCGAACCGGCGGACGGAGAGTGTGATCATGCGCTTCCTCCTTGCTGTTGGTTCAGCGCAGCGCCCCGGCGGTCAGCCCGCGCACGATGTACCGCTGCCCGAAGATGACGATGGCGAGCGTGGGGATCAGCGACAGCACGACACCGGCGAGGATCAGCCCCGGGTCGGCGGCCTCGGCGTCGTTGAGCTGTGACACGCCGATCTGCAGCGTCTGGTACTGCGGGTCGCGCACGAGGATCAGCGGCCAGAAGTACTGGTTCCACGCGGACAGGAACACGTACACGCCGACCGCCGCGATCGTCGGCCGGGACAGCGGGATCAGGATCCGCGCCAGGAACCGGCCGTGGCCGCAGCCGTCGACGACGGCGGCGTCGCGCAGCTCCGTCGGGAACTGCAGGAACGCCTGGCGGAACAGGAACGTGCCGAACGCCGAGGCGAGGAACGGCAGCACCAGCCCGACGTACGTGAGGGGGCCGCGGATGAGGCCCCAGTCGGAGATGGTGAGGAAGTTCGGGATGATGATCGACTCCCACGGCACCATGAGGGTCGACAGGAACAGCCCGAACGTGAGCGCGCGGGCCCGCATCGGCAGGAACGCGAAGGCGTACCCGGCCAGGATGCTGGTGCACAGCTGCGCGAGGGTGATGACACCGGTCTGCAGCGCCGAGTTGAGGTACTGCCGGCCGAGCGGGACTGCGTCGAGCACGGCGCCGAAGTTGCCCAGGTGCAGCCCGCCGGGCACGAGCGCGGGCGGGTACACGGCCAGCTCGCGCAGCGTCATCACGGAGCCGGCGACGGCGTAGTACACCGGGAACAGCACCGGGACCGCGAGCAGGACGAGCAATGCGGAGACCGCGGCGCGCCTCATCGGTAGTGCACCCGTCGTTCGAGCACCCGGAACTGCACCAGGGTGCAGGCGAGCACGATGACCAGCAGCACGACCGCCTGGGCGCTGGCCGCGCCGTAGTCCGACGAGCCATAGGCGAACGCCTCGGTGTAGATGGAGTAGACGAGGGTGGTGGTGGCCCGGTCCGGTCCGCCCTTGGTGAGGATGTGGATCTGCCCGAAGCTCTGCAACGCGTGGATCGTGGTGACCACGACGAGGAAGAACAGCTGCGGCGACAGCAGCGGCACGGTGATCCGGCGGGCGAGGGCGAACCCGGTGGCGCCGTCGAGGCGGGCGGCCTCCACCACCTCCGGCGGGATGGCGCCGATGCCCGCGGACAGCACGAGCACGTTGTACCCGAGGCTCATCCAGACCGTCGTGGCGCACAGTGCGGGCAGCGCGATGTCCGGGTCGGTCAGCCACTGGACCCGGTCGACGCCGACCTGCCCGAGCAGGCCGTTGGCGACGCCGATCGCCGGGTTGTAGATGATCGCGAACACCACCGACGCGGTCGCCACGGAGAACGCGAAGGGCAGCGCGAACGCGGTGCGGAAGAATCGCGTCCCGCGGATGCGCGACTCCAGCAGCAGCACGATGAGCAGCGCCCCGGCCACCGACGGCAGCACCGACAGCAGCGTGAACAGCGCGGTCGTGACCAGGACCTTGCCGAAGCCGTCGGCGGTGAACAGGTCGCGGTAGTTGTCCAGCCCGGTGAACCGTCCGGCGCCGCCGAACAGGTCGCTGCCGTGCGTCGACAGGTACAGCGACCGGCCCAACGGCCAGAAGATGAACAGCCCGAACACCACGACGGACGGCATCAGGAACGCCCAGGCCAGCAGCGGGCGCCGCGACGGTGTGCCGGCTCCGGCCATGCGCGCGCCCCCGCTCCGATCTGCCATTGATCGATAGGCGCGAATTATTGCATCGTTTCCGGTAAATGAACAACCGGTGAACAACCGGGGTTGTGCGGTCGGCGCATCATGGATGGATGCTGTTTCGTCGACGGCGTGCCCCGCAGCGCCACCAGGACGTGCTGGCCGCCGCCGTGTACGAGGGTGACAGCCGCGCCCGGGAGCGGATCGACCGGTGGTGGGCGGGCGGCGGCGACGACCGCGAGCAGGTCTGGCGCGGCGCATGGTTCCTGCTCACCGCGGCGTCCTTCAGGTTCGGCAACCACGAGCGGCCCGAGCAGGTCGCGCCGGTGCTGGAGTTCCTGCTCCAGCCCGACCCGACATCGCCGTACCTGCCGCGGGTCCGGCTGACCACCTGCCTGCCGCAGACCGCCGACGACCCGCCCGCCGGTGTGTACCACGGCGACCCGCAGGTGCGGCGGCTGGTCGAGGCGGCGCTGCGCTTCCCCGACCCGGACCTGCGCCGGCGCCTCGCCGACCTGCTGTCCGCCACCGACCAGCCCGGCCTGCTGGACGCTCTGGAGACCGCCTTCCGGCCGCGCGGGCGGCCGGGCCCGACCTACCTCGACGCGGCACCGCCCGGCCACGAGACCCGCTGCAACCTGTGGCTGCGCGGCGAGCCGAACGCGTTGCTGCGGATCGTCTCCGCCAACCCGAACCTGCCCCGGCCGCCGGCCGGGCCCGGCGACGTCGACCTGGTGCTGCTCGCACTGCTCAAGGACCGGCTGGATCTGCTGCCGGCGCTCGACCAGGACGCCCTGGCCGAGCGGCTGCTGGAGTACCTCGGCATGTGGCTGCCCGGCGAGGTCCACGACCGGTGCCGCCGCGCGCTGCGTGACCTGCCGGCCGTCGCGATGCTCTGCGACCGGGCGATGCTCGGTGACGCCGAGGCGGTCGCCGCGGTCCGCGACGCCGGGCACCGCCCGTCCCACCCGGCCTGGGTCCCGGTCTTCCTGCTGCTCACCCGGCAGTTCGCGGCCTACCGGGCGGCCGATCCGGACGCCCGGGTCCTGCAGTCGGCGTGCTCCGCCGACAGGTCCGGCATCGACGAGGCCACCGTCGTCGACCGGGTCCTCGCGGTCCTCGGCACGGACCTGCCGGACGACGTGGCCGCGGCCGTGCGGCGGTCCCTGCGCGACCTCGGCCCGCTGGGCAGACCCTCGGTCGAGGACCTCAGGCGGCGGTGGATGCGACGGGCGCTGCTGGACCGCGCGACGCAGCTCGAGCCGGAGGCCGCCGCGACCGTGGTCGCCGCGGGTTACCTCCCCGAGGACGACGACCAGCCGTTGCTCCCGCTGCTGTTCCTCACCGGGCAGTTCGACCGGTACGACGACGAGGACCCGGACGGCACGCAACTGCCCGCCGTCCTCGCCGAGCGGCGGTACCGGTATGCGCACGAGCACTTCCGGACCGTCGCGCAGCGGGCGGGCCGCCCTGACCCGTGGCCGCCCGAGGAGCCGCCGCGCGACCGGCCGTCGCCGTCCCCGCACGTCACCACCTGGCCGAGCAGCTTCACCGGCCACTTCTAGGCGTTCGATGACGGCACCATGACGAAACGCATCGAGGTCGTCGACCACGACCCGGCACGGCCGGGCGCGGCCGCCGCCGGTGCCGGTGTGGCAGAAGATGACCATATAGTCCTGCTGTGACAGGCACGCGGCTCGGCATCGACTTCGGCACCTCCAACACCGTCGCGGTCCTCGCCACCGGTGGGGAACGGCCCAGGCCGCTGCTGTTCGACGGCGCGGAGCTGCTGCCGTCGGCGGTGTGCCGGACCGCGGACGGGGAGCTGCTCGTCGGCCGCGACGCGCTGCACGCGGCAAGGGCGCTGCCGGAGGCTTTCGAGCCCAACCCGAAACGCGTCATCGACGAGGGCACCGTCCTGCTCGGCGGGGTCGAGGTCGACGCGGTGGACCTGGTCGCCGCCGTGTTCCGGCGGGTTGCCGCCGAGGCCGCACGGGTCGCCGGCGGACCCGTGCACGACGTGACGGTCACCTGCCCGGCGAGCTGGGGCCCGACCCGCCGCGGGCTGCTGAGCGCCGCCGCGGCCGCCGCCGGGTTCACCGACGCCACGCTGGTCGCGGAGCCCGTCGCGGCCGCCCACGCGTTCGCCGAAGGCCTCGTTGTCGGTTCGCACATCGTGGTGTACGACTTCGGCGCCGGCACCTTCGACGCCTCCGTGGTGCGCCGCGCCGCCGACGGGTTCGAGGTCCTCGCCGAACGTGGCCTGGCGGACACCGGCGGCCTCGACGTCGACGCGGCCGTCGTCGCCTACCTCGGCACCGTCTTCGCCGCGCAGGACCCGCAGCGCTGGGCCCGGCTCGCGCAGCCCGTCACCGGCGAGGACCGGCGGCTGGCCAGGATGTTGTGGGACGACGTGCGCACCGGCAAGGAGATGCTGTCACGGACCTCCTCGACCCTCATCCACGTGCCGCTGTTCGGCACCGACGTGCCGCTCGGGCGCGACCAGCTGGAGCAGCTCGCCCGGCCGATCCTGGACCGCACCGTCACCGCGACCCGGGCGGTCGTCCGCGCCGCCGGTGACGCCCCGCAGCGGGTGGTGTTCCTGGTGGGCGGGTCGTCCCGCATCCCCCTCGCGGCGACGCTGCTGCATCAGGCGTTGGGTGTGGTACCGGTCGTCCGCGAGCGGCCCGAGCTCGTCGTCGCCGAGGGCAGCCTGCTCGCGACGCCTCCCACACCCGCTGCGTCCACTGCCTTCTCCGTGCCGGCTTTGCCCGTGCCGGCTTTGCCCGTGCCGGTCGTCTCCTCCGTGCCGGTCGCGGAGCCCTCGGTGGAGTTCATGCCGTCCGACGAGACGGGTGCCGCTGAGCTGCCCCCACCGGTCGCCGCCGCCGAACCGGCGCCGGTGCCCGATCTGCCGCGGCTGCCGCGGCAGCCGCCGAAGCGCCGGGCCCGCTGGGCAGCGGTCGCCGGTGTCGTGGCCGTGGCGGTGGCCGCGGGCGTGATCTACCTGCCCGGCGTCGGCACCGGCACACCCGACGGCAACGGCTCCTCCCCGGGCCCGTCCACGGCGTCCTCCCCCGCGCCGCCGCCGACGCCCGAGTTCCGGGAGATCGGCACCTACGACGCCAACGACAGCTACGTGACCGGGGTCAGCGTCACTCCGGACGGCACCCGGTACGCGACCAGCAGCCTCGACGGTCGCGTCCACCTGTACCAGACCGGCCAGAGCCAACCGGAGATCCTCCACCAGACCGGAGACGTCATGAAGACCGTCGACGGCGTCGCACTCAGCCCCGACGCGCAGGTCGTCGCGTTCGCCGTGCAGGGCGGCGTGACCGTCAAGGACGTCGCGTCGAAGGCGCAGATCGGCCGGTTGTCCGGGTACGCCGGGCCTGGCTCGTCGATCCGGTTCAGCCCCGACGGCAACATCCTCGCCGTCGGGTTCGCCGACGGCGGGGTGACGCTGTGGGACGTCGCCACCCGCAAGCAACGGCGCACCCTCGACAGCGGCAGCGACGGCCAGCGCGGCATCGCCTTCGACCGGACCGGCATCCTGCTCGCCGGCGCGGCGGACAGCGGCAAGGTCCGGATCTGGGACGTCGCCACCGGCACCGTCAAGGTCACGCTGCCCGGCCACACCGGCGAGCGTGCGCACAGCGTCTCCTTCAGCCCCGACGCGACGCGGCTGGCCTCCGGCGGCTCCGACGGCAAGCTCCGCATCTGGGACCTCACCACCAACACGGAGGTCCAGGCGGTCGCCACGGGACAGGAGCTGGTCGACGAGGTGCTGTACGGCCCGAACGGCACCGCGATCGTCACCATCACGTACCGGGACAACAGGCTGCGACTGTGGGACGCGAAGACGTATCAGGTGCTGGCGACGTCGCAGTGGAGCAGCGCCGACTGCCTGACCGTGACCGCCGACGGCAAGCGCCTCATCACGGGCGGCAAGGACAGCTCCAGCCGCATCTGGGACACCACCGGCCTGCTGTAACCGCGCCCACCGGGCGTTGCGCTCGATCGACGTGATCGACTGGCTGTCGCAGTGGAACCCCGGGTGCCACCGCGCGCTCGACCGCGTCGTCCGACAACGTGGTGGCGACGGCGATCGGGCTCATCGTCGCGGTCGCCGCCGTCGTGCAGTCGGTCGTGCCGTTCGCGTCGCTGACGGACAAGGTCGTCGGGGTGCTGGCGGTGGTGCTGACGGCGTGGCTGGTGCAACTCGCGCGGATGGCGCGGATGTCACCGCGGGCGTGGTGGCTCGCGGCCAGCACGGCGGCGCTGGGCCTGTTGATGGCGGTCGTCGTGGTGCGCGCCGTCCCGCCGACACCCGCCTCGACCGCATCGCCGACCCCGCAGGCGTCAGGGTCGTCGGCGGTCACGGGGTCGCCCGGCGTCCGGCGGACCGGCGAGTTCACGCTATTCACCGAGCCGAACGGGCACGGCGTCGACCTGGACTCCGACCCTCCGGGCTGGGACATGGACACCTGTACCCGCAGGGACTGAGCCGGCCCTGCTCCGGTCGGCGGGCATCAGTGCCGGACGAGGCCGCCGACCGGGACCGCGGCGACGTGACCGGTCGCCGG
Organism: Dactylosporangium sp. NBC_01737; assembly: GCF_035963215.1. Lineage (NCBI taxonomy): Bacteria > Bacillati > Actinomycetota > Actinomycetes > Micromonosporales > Micromonosporaceae > Dactylosporangium > Dactylosporangium sp. NBC_01737. The sequence goes on along the minus strand of NZ_CP109153.1, from coordinate 7,769,595 downwards.
GAGGGTCCGCGCCAGCGCGAGACCGACGTCGACGAGCGATGACCGGCGAAGGCGCTCCACCTCCGGCAGCGGCGTCCAGACCGACTCGGCCGTGTCGCCACTCGGCTCGGGACGCAGGACGCCACCGGTGATGCGGACCTGGTAGAAGATGCCGACGTTCTGGTGCTCGATCCCCGCCCGCGCCTCGGCGGCAGGGATCACCCTGGAGTCCACGCCCAGCAGGCGCTCGACCACAGCGTCGCAGCCGGTCTCCTCGGCGACCTCCCGGATCACCGCGTCGAACGGGTCCTCCGCGTGCTCGACCTTGCCACCCGGAAGGGTCCAGTTCGTCGCACCGGTCGTCGGCGAGACGTACCGGGCGAGCAGGATCCGCCCGTCGTCGATGCACACGGCGTACGCCGCGAGCCGGAAACTCATGGCACGGATCCTGCCTTGCGGTGCCGTCGGTGGCCACGTATCGACCGACCGGCCCGCCGGCATGACCGCACGCTGCGCCGCCGCGGCCTCGCGAACCGGCGCGGCGCCCCGGTCGGCCCGGTTCGCCGTCCATTCAGCGGTGGCGATCACCGCGCGCCCCGGGAGACATTGAGGCGGCAATCGCTGGTCGCCGATCGGTCTTCGCGGAGGTACGAACTTGCTCGCGGCATTCGGCACAGGAGTGGCGGTCACCGTGATCTCGGCGATTCCGCTGAACATCATCCTGCGGAGAATTCCGCTGCTCCGGTACCTGGGGTTCCCGCTCGCCGCACTGGCGCCGACGCTGCTGGTCGTCTTCGTCCGCTACGGGATGCCGTCGGAGCAGAGGGTCGAATGGACGTCGAAGGACGTCGTGGCGGTGGCCGGGAGCCTGTCGGCGGCGATACTGATGATTGTCATCTGGTGGATGGTCTGGGTCAGTGACGGAAGAGGCCGGAAGGCGAGGTCGTGAACCCGTTTCCGATCTTCTTCTTCATCTTCGTCGAGCTGCCCAGCATGGGCGCCATGCTGGTCCACAAGGCAATCATGAAGGTGAACGGCCGGGAGACGAAGCAGCTCAATGTGTGGCTGTACCGGCTGATCGGGGTCGGCACGCTGTTCCTGGTCCTCAACCTGTCCTTCATCATCGGCGCCGACGCGGCGTGCCTGGTGCTCGTCCTGCTCATCGTGGGTGGCCTGATCGGACTGGCCGTGCGGCGCAAGGGCGGGACGACCGGGGCGCGCATCGGTCCGCAGTCCCTTCCCGGCGTGCTCGGCGACCTGTCCCGGCGTTCCCTCGCCGACCTCAGACGGGCCCACGGCCGCCCGAAGGACCAGTCCGAGACGGACCTGCATCTGCGGGCGGCGGACCTCATGGCCGCGCTGCGGTTCTACCGGGTCGCGGTCGATCCGAGGTTCACCGACCAGGAGATCGGCAGGCAGATGACCCTGGACACGCCCGGGACGATCACGCGGGTGATGGACACGTACCGGCGCCTTCCGCCGACCCGGGAGCGCGACGTCGCGATCGAGATCCTGCGCGCCTGCCTGCCACAGGGCCTCGCGGTCACCGGCAACCTGTACACCGTCTTCGCCAAGCAGGCGTTCCGCGCAGCCCGTCCATAACGGCTGCGCAGGGCGGCACCCGGTGAGCCAAGCCATGGATCAGCATCGTAGCGCCGGCTACGGCCGCTGCGTGGCGCCGGGAAGGGCGGTCCGTGCCGCGGCGGCGCGGACGGCGGTCAGCGCCGCGGCGTAGGTGGGGTCGTGCGGTGCGAGCTCGGCGGCCTCGGCGAGGGCCCGCTCGGCGTCCGAGGGGCGGTCGAGCCGGTCGAGGAGGACACCCGCCAGTTCGGCGAGTTCGGCGGCGGTGTCTGCCGGCCGGCCGGCGCGGAGGCGGGTGATCCGCTCGTCGAGCCACACACGGAAGCGTTGCTCGGTGTTGGCCGGGTGGCGCAGCGCCAGGACCGCGCGGTGGGCCGGGTCGTCGCCGGCGTTGAGCAGGTCGTGGAGGATGAACTCGGGTCTGAGGCGACCGTCCCACCGTGCGGGTGCGCCGACGAGGACCCTTCTGAGGCTGCGGGCGAGGGGCAGGTGGCCCGGAGACTCGTCGGGGGAGACCGTCCGGGTCGGCTGGAAGGCCGCGCGGACCTGGTCGAGCCTGGCCGGGCAGTCGGCGTGGTGCCGCGTGACGTCGGCGAGCAGGGCAACAAACACGTGCCACGGCTGGATGACCGCGGAGCCGGTGGCCCGGGCCTCGCCCTCCGCCGCGGCGAGCGCCCGCACGACGTGGATGTCGCACCGCGACAGCACGCCCTGCGGCCTGATCCGGCGGCCGGCGGTGGCGGCCGACGCGCGCAGCGCCTCGTCCCTGGCGCCGCCGTCGCGCCGGCCGAGCACCAGCTGCTGGGCGGCGGCGCGGCCCTCGTTCAGGTAGACCATGTTGACGCCGTGGACCAGGCTCAGGTCGCGCTCGCCGGGCAGCGGCAGTTCGTTGTCCCACGCCCGTAGCGGATCGACCGGGCGGGCGTACCAGTCCTGCAGTTGCCGGTGGCGGAACTGGTAGACGTCGCCGGAGCGGCGGAAGATGCCGGCCGCGTAGCCGTCGACGAGGAACGTCTCGATCGCGGCGGGCCAGTTGCGGTGGGCCCGGACCGTGCCGAGGATCTGGTCGAGCTGCGAACTCGGAAACGTCCAGTTGGCGGAGATGCCCCGGGCGTGCGCCGACTGCTGCGGCTGCTCGGCGCCACGGGCCAGGAAGTGGCCGTGCCAGACCTCGAAGGTGTACCTGGTCGCGTTCTGCACGCCGCCCGCGATGCCCAGGCACACGGCGGGCACGAGCCCGGCGGTCACCGCGACCCGCAGTGCCGTCCCGGCCCCGGCGACGGGCCACGCCTCGAGGAAGACCAGCAGGCCGAAGAACGGCAACGTCAGCAGGGCGGACAGGACGAACCCGCCGGCGCCCACCGCGGCGGCGCGCAACCCGGTCCTGTGCGCGGGCCCCGGCCCACGCAACAGCCGACGGGTCGTGCGGCGCGCCCGGGGTACACCACGGATCAGGGCTGCGAACATCGCGCCTCCGGCGAGGGCCGCCACCAGTGGGGCGCCCCGCAACCCTGCCAGGCCTTCCAGCAGCGCCCGCGCGCCCGCGACGACCGGCGTGCCGGCGACGGCGTCGAGGAGCCAGCCGGCGAGCGTGAGCGCGCCGAGGCCCAGCAGCACCTTCACGTATGACGTCGCCGCGGCGAGGGCCCGGTGGTGCAGTGCGGTCGCCCAGGCCCGCTCGGCCGAGTAGTGCGCGATGATGTCCTGTCGCGGGCCGCCCCTGCTCACCTGCAGGTCGAGGTCCTCCGCGATGAACGTGCACCAGGCGTCGGCCTTCTCGCGGGTCTCGATCGCGTGCAGCCGGGCGCGCGCCGGTGCGAAGGTCTTCACCAGCAGTTCACCCACGCGGCGGGCGTACTCGGTGTCGCTCTCGTGCTCCGCGGGCACCAGCTCGTACGTGTCTCCCCGGTCGAGGAAGAAGGTGACGGCCAGGGTCAGCCGCCACGGGGTGCTCAACGCGTGGACGACGGCCGGCACCGGCGCCCGCAGCGCGGTCACGACCGGCTGCCACGCGTTCTCGGCCACCCGGTCCCCGCCGACGGCGCCCCCGATGTACGTGACGACCTCCTCCGTGGTGAGCGGCAGCACGGTGATCTCGCGGCCCGGTTCGATGCGCCTGCCGATGTCGGAGTACACGTTGTTGCGGCAGGTGAGCACGTAGCCCGTGTCGCTGCGGTCGGCCAGGAACGTGTTGACGGCCAGGACGGCCGCGGTGAGGTCCTCCTTCTCCACGGAGATCTCGTCGAGGCCGTCCAGCACCGGCAGGACGCCTCGTTCGTGGAGCAGGGCCTTCGCGTTGGCGGCCGGCAGCCCGTACCGGGAGCCGAGCTGGGCGGTGAGCCAGCCGCCGAGGTCGTGCGCGGGGTCCCAGCTCGCCAGGTCGAACCGCACCGGGACGGGGTCGTCGGGGCCGAGCTCACGCAGCAGCGCCAGGAGCAGTTCGACGGCCAGGACGCTCTTGCCCGCCCCCGCGGGGCCGAGAATGATCAGCTGCCGGTCGGCGACACCGGTGAAGAAGGCCGCGATGTCGGTGTGCACGGCGTCGGCGGGTGTGTCCGTCTCGCGGAACCGTGCGGTGTGCTCGACGGCGTATGTCGCCTTGGCACCGATCGGGCGGATGATGTCCAGGCCGAGCAGGTGGGCCCGGTTGCGCGACTCCTCGGCCCGCACGTCGTCGACCAGCCGCCGCCTCGCATCCGGGGCGGGCGTCTCGGCTCCCTGGTAGTGGTGGTGGATGTGCTGGTCACCGGCCACCTGGTTGATCTGGGCCTGGTCCGCGGCGGTGGCCTCCTGGGAGACGGTGCCGGCACGGCGGCCGCGGCGGCCGATCACGGCCGGGATGCCGGGCCGAGGTGCTGGTCCCCGCCGATCTGCGTGACGTTGCCGCCCTCCGACGCGGTGCCGTGCTGCTCCACGCGGCCGGGAGTCCTGGGCGCGGGGCCGCTCGCACCGGTGTGCTGGTGCCCACCGATCTGGGTCACGCTGCTGCCCCGGTCCGACGCCTGCGCCCGCTGCGAGACGTCCGGGCGGCCCGACCAGCCGAACAGCCCGTACCCCGCCAGGGCGAGCCCCACCACCGCCGCCAGCCCGCCGATCACGCTGGCCGCCTTGTCGGCCGCGTCCAATCCGACCACCGCGAAGTAGGCACCCAGCCCGGCCACCGCCACGACCGTCGTCACCGCTCCGGTCCAGACCCATCGACGCTGCGTCATGCCCTCATCATCGACCCACGCGGCAACATGCGCTGGCGGAGTTCGGTCAGTGTCGGCAGCCGTCCCGGTGACGCAGATCCATACGATCGCCTCGCCGGGCCACCCGGTCGCCGCCGGTCGCTGCCCGGCGCGGCGGCTGACCGGGTGGCCGCCGGCCGCTACCATCACGGGCATGGGCCGGTGGGGCGGCACGGGGTACGGGACCTTCCTGCTCGGCACCGGCATGGGACTGATCACCAATCTCATCACCGGCGACCCGTCGCGGTGGCCGTCCGCCCTGCAGCCCGTCGCGACCTACTCCCCCGCGATCGGCGCCGGCCTGCTGGTCGCCGTCGGCGCGAAGGCCGCGTGGGACGTCCGGCGCGGCGGCATCCACCGTCCGGTGTGGAGCAACGGCAACCCGTGGCCCGGCCTGACCGCGTACACGTCGCACTGGGCCGGTGTCTACTTCGGCCGGACCCGCGAGGCGGAGGAGCTGCTCGCCCGGGTCCGTGACGCCCGCAGCGGCGCCGGCCGGTTCGTGCCGGTCGTCGGCCCGTCCGGGTCCGGCAAGTCCTCGCTCGTCCTCGCCGGGCTGCTGCCGTCCCTCGGCGACGGGCACCGCGTCCTGCCGCCCTTCACGCCGGGCACCGACGCGCTCGGCGAGTTCGGCGCGGCCCTCGGGGCCGACCTGACCGGTGACGCCGCCGTCGCGCTCGCCGCCGCCCGCGCCGGTGCCCCGCCGCCGCGTCTGGACGCGACGCTCGCCGCGCTCACCGCCCGGCGGGACGGCGCCCGCCGGGTCGTGCTCGTCGTCGACCAGCTCGAGGAGACGGTGACGCAGGGCGTCGAGGAGGACCGGCACGCGTTCCTCGCCGTCGTCGAGGCGCTGCTGGCGCACGAGCCGCGGCTGCGCGTCGTGGCCACGGTCCGCTCCGACACCATCGGTGAGTTCCAGCAGGGGCCGGGCCGGGACCTGTTCCGCGACCCGCTGATGGTCAACGTCATGGGCCCGCGGGAGCTGCGGCTGGTCGTCGAGGAACCCGCCCGGCTCGCGGGGGTCACGTTCGACGACGGCCTGGTCGACGAGATCGTCCGCGACACCGGCGGCGGCGACGCCCTGCCGCTGCTGAGCTACCTGCTCAACGACCTGTACCGCACCGCGGCCGGCGACCGGCGCATCACCTGGCGGGAGTACCACGCCTCCGGCGGCGTCGCCGGCGCCATCGGCCGCCGCGCCGAGGCGGCCGTGCGCGACCTCGGCCCGGGCGCGCTGCCGCAGTGCCTGGACACGCTGCTGCTGTTCGTCACGCTCGGCCCCGGCGGCGCAACCCGCCAGCGGGTCCCCGCCGCGATGCTCGACGACCGGCAGCGCGCCGTCGTCGCCGCGTTCGTCGAGGCGCGGCTGCTCACCAGCGACGACGACGCCGGGGCCGTGTTCGACATCGCGCACGAGGCGCTGCTGCGGCAGTGGCAGCCGCTCGCGGAGCACATCGTCCTGCACGAGGAGAGCCTGCGCCGGCTGACCGAGCTGGCACCGATGGCCCGCGCGTGGACCCGCGCCGGCAGGCTGCCGGACTACCTGATCGGCGGGGCCCGCCTCGCCGATGCGCTCACCTGGGCCCGGTCCGGGCGGGCCGTCGCCGCCGAGGTCGTGGAGTTCCTCGACGCGTCGGAGCGCAACCAGGCCGGTGCCCTCGAACGCCGCGCCAACAGCGTCGCCCGGCAGGCCCTCGACACCCTCGACACCGACCCGGAGCTGGCGTTCGCGCTCGCCTGGGCCGCGCACCAGGAGCTCGCCGCGACCGAGCTGGCCGCCCGCGCCGTCGCCTCGACACTGGCCAGCGGTCTGCTGCGATCCATCCGGTACGAGCGGGGCGCGGTCCACGTCGCGTTCTCGCCCGACGGCCGGCTCGCCACCGCGGCGGACGTGGTCGACGTCTGGGGTGCCGACGGCACCGCGGTCTTCCGGGTCGACGGGAACGGGCCGGTCGCGTTCGCGCCCGACGGCCGCCTCGCGACGGTCGTCCACGGCGTCGTGCACGTCTGGGACGCCACCGGGCAGCCGGCGGGAACGGCGGACACCGGCGACGGGCGGGTGACCGCGATCTGCTGGGCCGACGGCGGGCTGCTCGCGACCGCCGACGAGCGCGGCGCGGTCCGGCGGTTCGACGCGGCACTGCACGACGTCGGCGTCCTGTCCGACGGTCAGGTCCCGGTGTACGCACTCACCGGGACGCCCGGCGGAGGAATCGCGGCCGGGCGGGGCGACGGCAGCATCCTCGTGTGGGACGCCGCCGGCCGGATGACCGGCAGGTTCGCCGGCGGCGACGACAACAACCGCGTGCTGGCGATCGCGGCGGGCCCTGGTGGCCGACTCGCCTCCGGCACCCGCAGCGGCGCCGTCAGGGTCTGGGACCTGACGTCGGCGACCCTGGTACGGCGCATGCGGACCAGCACCGTCAACACGCTTGCCTTCGGCCCGGACGGCACGGTGTACTGCGGCACGCAGTCCGGCACCATCGCCTGGGACCGTCACGGCAACCTGGTGAGCCGATTCTCCGTGCAGGACGGGGCGGTGACCTCGGTCGGCTGCTCCGCCGACGGCCGGCTTGCGGTCGGCACCGCCCGCTCGACCGCCAGCATCTGGGACGTCGCCGACGGCACCGAGCACGTCCTGACGGACCGGCCCGCCCAGGATCTCGGCTGGACACCGGACGGGCGGCTCGTCATCGTCGGTCCGGAAGGGTTCCACGTGTGGGCGGGGCCGGCCCGCCCGATCGCGGCGGCGCCGGGCAACCCCGCAGCGGTGCGGGCCTGTGCCGCCTCCTGGACCGGGCCGGCTGCGGCCGTCACGGAGTCCGGCAGCCTGCTGCTGTACGACACCGTCGACGCGCCGCCACGGGCGATCGCCGACGCCGGCCGTGTGACGAGGATGGCGTTCGCCCCGGACGGCCGGTGGCTCGCGACCGGTGCCACCGACGGCACCGTCCGTCTGTGGGACACGACCGGCAACTGCCGGTGGAGCGTCGACGCAGATGCCGGGCGCCTGTCCGGCCTGGCCTGCGCCGGCGAGCACCGGGTGTTCGCCGCCGATGGAGAGCTGGTCGCCATCACGCCCGGCGGATCGACCACCGTGCCGGGCGACCGCCCGATCCACACCGTGGCGGGCGGTGCGGACGGGCGTCTGGCCGTCGCGGACGCGGACGGCACCATCACCGTGTGGGACCGCCCCGACGGTGTCCGCCGCCCGATCGGCAGGCACAGCGCGACGGTCACGGCCCTCGCGTACGCCCCCGACGGGCGCCTCATCTCCGGCGCGGACGACGGCGAAGTGCGGCTGTGGGACGCCGGTGGCCAACCGGTCGAACGCATCCGCGGCGGCGGGCCCGTCACGGCCGTCGCGGTCGGCGACGCGGGTCTCGCCTACGCCGACAGCCACGGCACGGTCCGGATCCGGCCCTGCCTCGCTACGGCGGAACTCGCCCGGATCGCCGGCAGGCACCACCGCCGGGTCCTGACCGCCCAGGAACGCGAACGTGCGGGCCTGCCACCCGCCGGGGGCGGCTGACGATGCTGCTGAACCCTCGCGCCGAGCTGCTCGGCGTCTGGCGGGCCGTGTCCCGGTACGCCTTCCGCGACGGCGGGTTCCTGTGGGGTGACCCGGCCGCCGGTGACGCGCTCAACGACGCCCAGCAACTCCTGTGCATCCTCGGACCGGCGACGAACCTGCCGCCGCTGCGCCTCGACGTGCCCGACGCCACCGCCGACGACGCGGTCGCGGCGCTCGGTGCGCTCGGTGACCGGGCCGAGATCCCCGCGCGGCTCGTCGTGGCGATGCGCGAATACCTCACCCGGTACACCGACGGCACCGGCGCCCCGGTCTTCCCCGGCGGCCCGGCCCTGTCGCCGCCGGCGCCCGCGCTCGACGTGGTCGCCGCGGCCGGCACGGACCTGCGGCTGTGCCTCGCGATCATCGGCTTCTGCAAGGTGTACCGGCAGCGCACCGACGACGTCGAACGGCTCGCGTCGATCCGGCTGACCGCGGCGATGGCCGCCCTGCTCCGCGCCTTCGCCATCCGCGCCTCCACCGACGAGGCGCACCTGCGGCACCTCGTGCGCCCCGGGCCGCGGGACGAGCGGGCCGTCCACGACGAGTACCGGGCCGGGCTCGTCGAGGTCCGCGCCGCGCTGCGCGACATCCGCATCGGCACCGTGCCCGACCATGACGCCGCGGACCGGGCCGCCTGGTTCGAGTGCGGCTGGGCGTGGACGGCCGTCGCCGACGCGCTCCCCATCGACCTCTTCGCGGAGTTCGGCGACGACGTCGTCATCCCGCAGCGCCCGGGCCCGGCGGTGGCGCCGCAGCTGTACAGCAGCCTGCTCGCCCTCGAAGCCGTCGCGGAGCTGTTCTCCGAACGCACCCGTGTCCTCGGCCTGCTCACCGAGGAGCAGCAGCGCCTGTCCCGGGCCCTGCAGCTCCGCTACGACGTGACCGTCGCGTACTTCACGTCGACCGCCACCTTCGGCGAGCACCGCTGGCCGCTGGAACGCATCCCGTGGCGCACCGCCGACGGCGACGAGTCCACGCACAACAGCGCCGTGGTCGCCGCCATCACCGGCATCGGGCTCGCCCGGGCCCGCAACCCGCAGGTGCCGTACGCCTACCTGCTGCGCGTCCTCACGGTCCTCGCCGCCCGGCACGGCATCGCCCGCCCACCCCTCGCCGCCGCGACACCCTCCGTCCTGCCCGAACACCACTGCCCATGCCCGCCCGGCGCCACGATGCCGGCCGCCGGTGCCGTCCCGATCCTGTTCCGCACCGCGGTCCGCACGGCCACCGCCATCGACGACGCCGCGCTGCGGACCGGTTTCGAGGACCTCGCCGACCTGCTCTGGCAACACCTGCCGCTGTTCCCCGCCGAGCACGACCCGAACTGGCACGACACGGCCCACACCGTCGACGGCCTGACCCTGGCGATGCAACTGACCGCCGACGGCCGCCGCCCACCACCACCGATGGCGTTCGTCCACGACCTGCTGACCGCCGCGGAGACCCTCGCCGCCGAGGACGACCCCCGCCTGCAACGCGCCCGCACGCTCGTCGACGCCGAACCCGCCCGCGCCGCCGCCCTGCTGTACCGCCTCATCGCCGACCTCGACACACCCGCCTGAACACCCGGCCGGTGAGCGTCTACCGCGTGAGCGTCACGGAGATGGTGGCGAGCCAGGGACGCGGTGCGGCGGCTTGAACGACGACGCCGTCCGGGCCGCTCCGGACGGTGAGCTCCGGCTCTGGGCCGGCGACCGCGGCACACCTGACCTGCTGCACGGCGAGACCAGGGGCGACGTTGATCGTGAGTCCGTAGGCGAAGAGCCGGCTGCCCCACAGCGCCCGGTACACCAGGTCGCCGCGCCAGTCGCGCGTCACGGCCCGGATGCCTGTCTCCGACACGATCGCCGAGTCGCCGGCGCCGAGCCGGAAGACCGCGCCGCCGGACACCAGGTGCATGTTGGCGGTTCCCGAGGGGTGGCCGACGCCGTGCAGCGGCAGCGTGGAGTAGACAGCGCCGGGTTCATCCTGCCGGGTCGGTGAACGGACCGTGATGATCGCAACCGTTGCCCGCAGGTCGGTGTCGATCTTGACCACGGCGCCCCTGCGGAGCAGGCCGAGGGCGGCGAGGCGGCGGACGGCGGCGATGTTGCGCGGGTGGAACGCGTGGGACAGCATCTCCCATGCCTCATCGGTTTCCCCGTCCGGCCATCCCTGTTGCGCCGAGTAGGCGAGCAGGGCGAGGCCCCGCCGGCCGCGGTCAGCGAACTGGGACCAGAGCCTTCGGGTGTTGTCCAGGGTGACCGCGAGCCAGTCCCGGTACTGCGCGGTGACCGCCGGATCCGTCCTGGTCACGTGCCCGAGCCGCGCAGAGCATTCCAGGAACAACCGCAGCAGGCGTTTCGGCCCCCGGCCTCCGTGGGCCTCCAGGGCGGCGTTCCCAGCCAGGAAGTAGGACAGCGCCGCCGCTTCGGCAAGGCCGGCCCGCTCCAACGCCCGCGCTGCGGACCGGCCGCGTGCGGCGCCCCGGGCCAGGTCATCGTGCTGGTAGTACCACTCGGCCAGTTCGCCGAGGTGTCTCGCCGGTTCTGGCTGGCGGTGCTGCAGCAGCGGGACGAGCCGGTCGGAAGCCGCCGCGGCACCTGCATGGTCGCCGAGTCCCGCGTGGTACGTCGACAGCGCACCGAGGACGGAGGCCAGCAGGGCGACGCGGCGGCTCGGTGGGCTGATCCGGTCGGACAGCGCCAGAACCTGGTCCACGAACGCGGCGTTGAGGGGTTGCGTCCGTGTCGCGGCCTGACGCAGGAGGTTCGCGGCGGTGACGAGGGCGTTGTCCAGGTCGCCTGAGGCGAGTTGGAGCTCGAATGCCGCCCGGTGTCCCGTGTTCCCGCCCCCCTGGTCGCCGCGCCGGCTGCGGGTGTCCGCCAGGTTCGACGCCGCGTTGGCGGCCACCGGTGAGCCGGGGGTTGCCAGGTCGCACGCCGCTTCGAAGAAGACGACGGCCGCGTCGTACTCCTGCAGCCGAAGCCGGACGATGCCGAACCGGTTGGCGAGTTCGGCCTTGTCCCCGACCGCGCCGGCGAGCAGGTCGACGGTCAGTTCGTCCGGCCCGTCGCCGTCGCGGCGCAGGACGCGGAGCCGGTCGGGGTTCCCGGCCCGGATGCGCCGGATGAGCTTCGCGTCGGTGATCGAGCCGTCGGGTTCCAGGTCGTCGGGGATCGTGACCAGCTTGGCGGCCAGCTCGTACCGTTCGAGTGCGGCCTCCCGCAGCTCGGGTACCCGTAGGCAAACCATCTGGTCGATCAGGGGCAGCAGGTCGATGAAGGCGAATTTCGCCCCGAGATCGTAGAAGCCGCGCTCGCCGAGGGCACCGAGCGGCAGCGGCTGGGCCGCCCGGTCGGCATCGGTGAAGGAGTAGCCGTTGTGGGCCTCGTGCCGCTCGTCCCAGGTGACCAACGCCCACAGGACCCGGTCGGCCACGTCGCACATCTGCGCGACGACGGCGCGCTGCTGCGCCGGCAACAGGACCTGGAGCAGGGCCCGACCCACCGAGAGATTGGCCAGGTCGAGCAGGCACCCGGCGTCCAGAACGGTGAACTGTGCCCACGGCCTGGGCAGGTGCCGTGGCATCTGACCGGGCCGGACCAGGGCGGCGAACCGCTGCCGCAGGCTCGTGGTCACGACATGCTGCAGTGTCAACGCCGGCGCGACCTGTTCCTCGGCGAGGAGCTCCCGCACGCACGTGAAGCACGCGTCGAACGCCGCCGTGAGCAGCTGGACGGTCTCGTCGTCGCCGATCGGCGCGGTGCTCGACAGCCTGACGCCGGGCAGACCGACGTACACATAGGACGCGGCAGTCTCGGGGCCACCTTCCCCGGCATCCCGCAGGGCCTCGCGGAGCATGGTGGGCACGTCGGTCTCAGCGGGGCCGTACTGCAGCGCACCGAACCGGGCCCCGATGGCGGCGGCCCGGTCGTTGTCCACCGGCCAGAGCGTGCCGATCACCGCCCTTGCCCCGGCGGTGAGGAACGCCTCGCCCGTGGTCGCCCAGCTCGAGCAGGAGTTGTTGAAGATCAGCGGCCGTCCGCGAAGCCTCCAGCTGCTGATCATCGCGCTGGTGATCTCGGCGTTGTCGTGGTCGTCGAAGTGGTCGTCCTGGCCGTGCGCGACGACCAGGACCAGGTCGGTGTCGATCCGCTGGAGGACCTCCCGCAACACCTCCAGCCGCGCTCGTGGCCCGGACAGTACGAGTGGGTGCCCCAGGCCTTCGGCGAGCCGTCGTGCGGCGGTGTCGCCCTCGGTCCCGGCGAATGCCTGCAGCGCGTCGAAGACCACGCCGATGGGAACGTCGGGCGCCGGATCGAGCAGTCCGCGCAGGAACCGGGGAATCAGCAGCGAACCGGTCATGCCGGGGAGGTGCGCGACGGTGTAGTGGTCCATCCAGCGGCCCGCGCCGGGGTCGCCGTCGGACACCGGCGTCAGGTGCAGGGGCAGATCGCGCGTGAAGACCGTGAGCGTGGCGGCGTCGGGCCGGCGAAGCGAAACGGGCACCGCCCGCGCGGCCTGACGTGCGAGATCCGCGGCGTCCACCGGTGCCGCGGCCGGCGCTGCCGGATCCGCGCCGATCGGTGGGAGGAACGCCAACGGACGGGCCCGGGAGTCGGCGTAGCCGACCGCATGGCAGACCAGCAGGTGCGCCGGGGTGCTTTCGCAGAGCACCAACTCGCCGCCGCCGTCGCCGTCCGGGCCCGGCAGTGGTACTCCGATCAGGTCTGCCAGCTCCCACTCGTCCAGGAGTGTCCCGTCCATGTCCTCGAGCCGGAGCCGCGTGCCGGCCGTGGAGGTCAGGACCAGCCTGGCACCGCCGCGGATCGCCAGATGCAGCGCGGGTCCGTACGCCTCGGGCAGGTCCGGAGCGGTGAGCCTCACCATGGGCCGGGGCGCTCCGGGCCATTCGCCGGTGGCGGCGTCCGCTTGGACGAACCTGGGCTCATCCGGCGGGACGGGCACCCCGACGCCGATCACGGCGGAGCAGTCGAGGTCGTCGAGGAGCCGGGGCAACGTGGCCGGGTCCGACCATTCCCGCGCGGTGACCACGAAGGACGGGACGAAGCCACGGCCGCAGGCGGCGCGGGCGAGGATCGCCCCGCGCTCGTGCCCCTCCAGCGCCACGATGATCCGGTCGTGCAGCGGCGTCGTCGTGACCCTGCTGTCCACGACGAACTGGACGTCGCCGTTGTCGGTCGCGGTCTCCACAGTGAAGATGCCGTCGCGGTACTCCCAGCGGAGGCTGGTGTGCACGGTCAGCGTGATCCCGTTTCCCAGCTGGAACGTGTCCCCCTGCCGGCTGGTGCTCTCCCACCTGACGCGGTACCGCGTCAGCGTCGGCAACGAGACCGTCAGGCGCACAGCGCTGTGCCCTTGTCCCTGCGAAGCCAGGGCCTTGTACTTCAGCCCCCGCCCGTAGCCCAGCGGCATCTCCATCGGCCATGGGTCCCTGGCGTGGACGGCGAACTCCTTGCCGGCCAGGCGTGCCTGCTCGACGCGCGGTTCGGTGCCGAGATCCTCCAGCGGTTCCTCCGCGAAGACCACCGCCCGGCCACGGTGGGCCCTGTCCTGAATTTCCGCGAGCCCGTGGCGCCCCTGGACGAAGTAGATGCCGTTGTACTCACCGAAGTACGCCACGCTCATGCCGGGTCCTACCAGAGGTACGGAAGCTGGGCGAAGGTCGAACGGCCGTTGATGACCGGGGTCTGCCGCCCGGAGGTGTGGTCACGCACAGACCTGGCGAGTTGCTCGTAGAGCGTGTGGACGCCGACGGTGGCCGAACCTTCCGCGGCCGACGGCCCCCGCAACAGGTAGTGGGTGAAGATCCCGTGCCCGAGCGTGCGGTCTTCCCGTGCCACCTGCGTGTCGGTGCACGCCGACAGCATGAGCCGCCCTTCGCCGAGGTCGAGCGCCTTCAGCGAGATCGGCTCGGCCGCCCGCGTGCCCGCGCGGCTGCGCCGCAGCGCCGGGCCCTCGAAGGTCCGCCCCCCGGCCCGGCCGCTGAAGCAGGCATCCGCGATCAGCAGCACGAGGCGCGGCAGTTTGAGCCGCTCGAACCATCGGGCCAGGTCGCGTTCCATGTCGATGCCCGTGGCGTAGATGTTGTCGTAATCGGTGTCATGCATGATCAGGTACCGCGAAACGTCGTCCGGTCCCCCGCCGGTTTCGGGCGTGCCGTGCCCGGCGAAGTACACCAGGACGACGTCGCCCTCCTCGACGGTGCGTGGCAGCGTCTCGCCGATCGCGACCTTCACATTCTTGGCGGTGGCCTCCTCGTTGAGGAACATCGTGACCCGGCGCTCATCCGGATGAATCCTCTCGATCAGCCCCGCCACCGCCTCCGCGTCCGCCCGCGCGCACGACAACTCCTTGATCCTCGGGTCGTCGTACCGGTCGACTCCGACAACCACCGCGTGCAGCGTCATACAGCTCCTTGGATGGCGACGGTCGCGATCGCCTGCGGATGGTATCGCGCCCTCACCGCCGGGTGACCTGACGACGCCCGGGCACCGGCACCCGGCCCGGCGGCTACGTGCCGAGGCCGGCGTCGCGGGCCCTGACGATGGCGGTGGCGCGGTCGGTCACCTGCAGCTTGGCGAAGATGCTCGACACGTTGTTGCGGATGGTCTTCTCGCTGAGGGCGAGCCGTTCGGCGATCGCGGTGTTGGACTGGCCGGCGGCGATGAGGTTGAGGATGTCGTGTTCGCGGGTGGACAGGCCGGGGAAGGCGCGGACCGGGTCACGGGAGCCGTTGCGGAAGAACGCGGCCATGTGCGCGGCGAGCGCGGCACCGAAGATGAGCTCGCCGGCGGCGACCGCGGTGATGGCGCGGGTGATCTGGTCCGGGTCGGCGCCCTTGAGGATGTAGCCGCGGGCGCCGGCGCGCATGGCGGCGAAGACGGAGGTGTCGTCCTCCAGCATGGTGAGCATGAGGACGCCGGTCCCGGGCCGGTCCGCCAGGATCCGGCGGGTGGCGTCGATGCCGCTGACGCCCGGCATCCGGATGTCCATCAGCACCACGTCGGGGCGCTGCTGCCGGCACACGGCGACGGCCTGTTCCCCGTCTGCGGCCTCCCCGGCGTACTCCAGCAGCGGGCTCTCCTCGACCAGGGTGCGCAGCCCCGTCCGGAACACCGGGTGGTCGTCGGCGACCAGGACCCGGATGGGGGTGTCGGTGCTCATCCGGCCTCCAGCGGGATCGTCGCGCGGACCGTCGTGCCGCGGGGCGTGGCGGGCGTGACCGTGCAGTGGCCGCCCAGTTCGGTGGCGCGTTCCCGCATCGAGGTGATGCAGACGCCGGCGCTGAACGCCTCGGGCATGCCGTCGCCGTCGTCGGTGACCTCCAGGCACAGCGCGCCGTCGACGCTGATCACGACGCTCGCGGCGCGGGCGTGGGCGTGGCGGGCGACGTTGGTCATCGCCTCCAGCACGATGCGGTAGGCGGCGACCTCGACGGCGGCGGGCAGCGACAGGGGTTCGGCGGGGCCGTGGACGATGATCGGGCCGAGCGCCTGGGCGCGTTCGCGCAGGGCGGCGATCAGGCCGAGTTCGTCCAGGGTGGGCGGGCGCAGGTCGTTGACGAGCCGGCGTACCTCGGCGATGGCGTCCTGCGTCTGGACGGTCAGCTCGTCCAGTTGCGCGACGGCGGCGGCCGCGTCGCTGGTCACCTGCCGGCGGGCGCGTTGCAGCCCAAGGACCACACCGGCCAGCCCCGGCCCCGAAACCGACGTACAGCGCAGCCGGAATCGCCAGCAGGATCAGCAGGTCCAGGACCAGCCCGAGCCGCATCGCGCCGAGGTGCTGCGCGGCGGCCTCGACCTGCGCCGCGGCCGTGTCGGCCTGCCGCATCGGCGACACCAGGAACTGCGCCAACTGCCCGACCGAACTCAACATCAGGCAGGCCACACCCGCCGCCACGCGCCATTTCGATGACACCATCGTCCGCTCCTCCGGTTGCAGGCCGTCCGCCGTCAGCGGCGGTACGCCAGGAGCATCCCGAGCGGGCACGTCCCGAAAACAGAGACCGGCGTCCCGAGGCACGGGGATCGGACTACTTCGCGACCCATCGCTGCGCGCCTTCTGCGACCACGGTCTCCGGCTGCTCCAGCACGACCGGCTGGATCCCGAGCTCCTGGAACAGCAGCGTTGCCACGAGCGGGATGCGGGTCGAGCCGCCGACGAGGAACAGGCCTGCGACGTCGGCGGCCGGCACCCGCGCGGCACGCAGCACCGCTGCGGTTGCCCGGACGGTCCGCGCGACCAGGGGGCGCGCCGCCACCTCGAACTCCTGCCTCGTGAGGTGCGCGTCGAGGTCCAGACTGGGCACCGACAGTCCCGTCGCGGGCAGTCGTGACAGCGTCTCCTTCGCGGCCCGCGCGTCGTCCCACAGCAGCCGCGCGAACCGTCGCTCCGCCGGGGTCTGCGGGTGCAACAGCCGCTCCCAGCCCTCGGGGACCGTGCTGGCGGCCGCCTTGGCCTGGGCGCCGACCATGGTGACGACGAGCGCGTCGAAGTCGAGGCCGCCGAGTTCGTCGAGGCCGTCGGCGGCGAGGATGTCGAGACCTTCGTCGCCGCGGCGCACGACGGTCGCGTCGAAGGTGCCGGCGCCGAGGTCGTAGATGACGACGCTCCGGCCGGGGGCGAGGTCGTGCCCGAGCACCTCCATGAAGTACGTCGCGGCCGCCACCGGCTCCGGCACCAGCACCGGGTCGGCGAGCCCGGCCCGCGCGGCCGCGTCGAGGAGGATGTCCTTGCGGATCGTGCCCCACGCGGCGGGGTGCGTGAGCACGGTGCCGGCGGCGAGCGGCGCCCCGGTGACCCGCACCGCCTCGTCGACGACGCTGCGCAGGGTTGCCGCGACGAGTTCGGCGATGTCGTGCTCGCGCTCCCCGAGCAGGACGCTGACCTCGTTGATCCGCCGCTTCGGATGCTGCTCGTGGGCGCTGGGCTCGACCCGGGCGGCATTGAGCGCGTCGCGGCCGGTGACGAGCCGAACAGCAGCGGCCGGACCCGCCCGTCGGCCCACCGCAGCAACGCGACGGTGTTCGACGTCCCGTAGTCCACCGCGAGCCGTGGCCCTCCGCCGGACTCGACCTGCGTGACCTGCACGGGCGGTGCGGCCTGCGCAGGCACGGCGGGCGGCTGGGCCGGTGGATCGACCGCAGCCGGCTCGCTCAACACTGCGGCCTGCGCGGGTGATGCGGCCTGAACAGGCGCGGCCGGGGCAGGCGCGGCCGGGGCAGGCGCGGCCGGGGCAGGCGCGGCCGGGGCAGGAGGCGGTTGCGTGGCTGGAAACGGCGAGCCGGCCGCGGGAGAAGACGGCGCCGTCGTGAGGGCGGGCTCCAGCCTGCGGCGGCGCACCAGCAGCAGCACCGCAAGCACGGCGACCAGAGCTCCGCCACCGACGAACCACGGCAGCATGGACGAGCCCTTGCCGGCACCGCCGCCGTCGGTGGCACTCGACGACGCGCTGCCCGCGGGCGCCGTTGCCGCGGCCTGCGTCGCCGCTGCGACCACGGCGAGCGACCCGGCCCGGTGTTCTCCGGTTCCTTCCTCGATCCAGCGCACGACCCAACCATCGACGTGGGTCTCCAGCACCTTGACGAGGATCGTGGTGGGGCCGCCCGGCGACTCGGACAACCAGAAGTCGACGTCGATGCGTCCGCTACGCGCCGGCCCGGACAGCGTGTACATGGTGCCGCTCGTCTGCGCTGACGTCCAGTCCGCCGGACCGCTCACCCGCAGCACCGCCACGGGTGCCGAGATCGCCAGCTCCAGCTTGTTCACCGGGTTGGCCACCTCGATGCCATCGATGGTGACGGTGAACCGGGGAGCGACCGTACCTACCGGGAAGGCCGTAGGCTGGATCGACACGTCCGCCCGGGCCGACCCCGGCGAGCCCAGAAGCACCACGACCGCGGCAATGCCCGCGAGCACCAAGCGACGCATGGCAAGCACTGTAGGGCGCACGGTGATCATGCGTCACCAAACGGGCGGGGCTTCGCCCGGTACGAACGGTCATGCCTGGTCTGTTCGGAGGGGCACGGATGCCTGAACCCAGCCGCCCGACGGCAATCGCCCACCTGCCGACCGGCCAGATGGAGTACCGGCTCGACCGGCGCGGCGACACGGTCGTGCTGATCTGCCACGGCGGGCACGTCCGGGCCGGGCTGGCGGTGGGCGAGGAGAGCTTCGCCGCCGCCGATGCCACGATCCTCGTGCCGTCACGTCCCGGGTACGGCCGGACGCCGCTGACGACCGGCACGTCGGTCGAGCGGTACACCGGCGTGGTCCGCGAGTTGTGCGCCCACCTGGGCATCGACCGGGTCGCCGCGGTCGTCGGCATCTCCGGCGGCGGCCCCACCGCCGCCACCCTCGCGGCCCGGCACCCGGATCTGGTCGAGCGCCTGATCCTGGTCAGCGCCGTGGGATGGCTGCCCTATCCGGGTCGGTGGACCCGCCTGGGCTCGCACCTCGCGTTCAGCGCCGCGACCGAGCGCCTCACCTGGGCCGCGATCCACGCGCTCGCGCGCAGGGCACCCGGCAGGTGTCTGCGGACGATGCTGCGGAGCCTGTCCACCAGGCCGGTCGACGACGTCGTCGCCGCGCTGCGACCCCATGACCGTGACAAGTTGCTGGCGCTGTTCACGCAGATGCGCTCCGGCCGCGGCTTCCTCAACGACCTTCGTCCGACGCCCGACGTCACCGCCCGCATCGACCAGCCCACCCTCGTGGTCGCCACCCGCACCGACGGCGGCGTCCCGTTCGCCCACGCCCAGTCGCTCGCCGCCGCCATCCGCCGCGCCGAACTCGTCGAAAGCCGAGCCGACAGCCATTTCGTCTGGCTCGGCGCCGACTGGCCGGCGATCGCCGCACGGATCCGGGCGTTCCTGGACCTCGGCCCGCCCGCCATCACCTGACTGGACTCCGGCTCATGCGCCCGCGCCGTCGGTACGCTTCCCTCGTGACCGACATGGACGAGTGGCAGGAACGGATCCGGGTCTTCACGGAGCAGGCCCGGCGGTTGGTGGCGGCAGGCGCCGACCCGGATCAGGTGGCTCAGGAACTGTTGCACCGCACCGGCGAGATCGTCACGGTGATCAAGGCCGTTGCCGACGCGACCGGCATCGGGCTGGGCGAGGCCAAGTTCGTCGTCCACCGCAACCTCGACCCCGAGGTCCGCGCGGCGGCGGAGCGGCTCTGGGCCGAGCTGCTGGACGGCCTCGCCGAATCCGGCGTCGAAGTCGAAGAACTCGGTCGGTGACGGATCCCGTTACGGGAACTGCAGCATCGCCGGGTTGAGGGCGAGCGCCGCGATCTGCTGGGTGGTGAACGGTAGGACCGGCAGCGCCGGCTTCACCCTCGGGTGCCGGTTCTGGGCGCCGTCCAGCGGGGTCTCCGTGCCGCCGGTCGCCAGGCCCTGACTGGCGATCACCGACAGCCAGCCTCCGGTCAGGCGGCGGGTGGCGCTGATGTGCCGGCCGCCCTCGTCGGACCAGGTGCGCACCTCGACGCTGACCCCGTCGACGGTCACGACCTCGCACGACCCCGGCACGCACTCCTCCAGCTGCCCCGTCGACGAGGTGGCCCAGATCGACGCGGTGAGCATGCCCTCGCCGCCGCCGGCCTGCAGCATCAGACCACCGAACGCGACGTTGAGCAGCCCCTTGGCCGGCGCGGGGAACTTCGCGTTCGGCAGCACCGCGTTCGGGTCGAAGTCCTTGTCGTAGCTGGTCGGGTAGTCCGCTGTGGTGTAGCCGGCCGGCACAGCGGCCAGCAGCAGCCCGCGCATCGTCGCGCCGTGGGTGTACGCGGCCCGCGCGGCCGGCAGGTCCTTCACCGCCGGCGCACTGGACTGTGTCGCCGGCGCGGCGACGGCCGGCGGCGGCTGCTGCGCCGGCGCGTCCACCGGTGCCGGGCGCAGCGCCATGACGCTCCCCCGGCCGCGACCAGCAGCACCATCGTCCCCACCCCGGCCGCGACGGTGGCCCGGTGCCGGGCCGCGGACCGCCGGGCCCCCGCGAGCACGACCGCGCTGTCCGGCGGCGGCGGCGAGGCGGTCAGCAGTTCGTCGCAGATGTCCTTGACGTCGTTCATAGAAGCCCTCCAGGAGTCTCGCGCAACACGTTGTGACCGTCGGTGCCGAGCGAGGCCCGCAGGCCGGCCAGCCCACGCGACGTCTGACTCTTCACCGTGCCCGGCGAACACCCGAGCACGTCGGCGACCTGCTCCACCGACAGGTCCGCCCAGAACCGCAGCACCAGCACCGCCCGGTGCCGCTTCGACAACCGCATCAGCGCCCGTTGCAACAGCAGCCGCTCATCCGGTACCACGGCATCCGCGACGATCCCGTCCAGGTCGGGACTCTCCGGCGGCGTCGCCCGCTCCCGATGCCACGGCCTTCGCCGCTCGTCCAGGAATGCCCGCAGCAGCACCTGTCGCGCGTACTGGTCGAGCACGTCGTGCCGCTCCAGGCGGTGCCACACCCGGTACAGCTTCGCGAACGTGATCTGTGTCAGATCCTCCGCCAGATGCCAGTCACCACACAGCAGGTACGCCGTGTGGTGCAGCACCGTGCCCCGCGCGGCGTAGTAGGCGACGAAGTCCTCGTCCCTGCCCCGCCTGCCGCCCGGCCACAGCAACCCCATCCGTCCCCGCCGCCCTTCCACCTCGGTCACGATAAACACGGAGCAACCCCCGTCACCGGTTCCCTCGGCCTTCGCGGAACGGCCATCCCGTTCGGCGACGTCGTGCGCGGGCAGGAAGCGCGGGAATCGGCCGGATGCTCCTCGATCAGACCACGACACTTCGGCTGTGTGTTCACACATCGGTATCTGACGGGCAGATCTGGGGCGGTAGGGTGTCGCGGGTGAGCTGCCGTCCTCTACGTTGTCGTTGATGGAACTGATCCTCAAGGCCATCGACACAGACGGCCGGTATGCGTGGCGGTGGCTGTTGACTGACGCCGCCGGCAATACCATTGACGATCACACCGTGCGGCTCGATCCGGCGGCGCGGGAGACGGCCGCGATGGTCGATCTGTACCACTTCGTGCGGCGTGCGGGCGGCGCCGAGTCGGTGGTTCTCGACGAGGTCGGGGGCTGGCTCGGGCGGGAGGTGCTGGGGGTCGGCATCGGCCGGGCGATCGTGGCCGCGCGCCCGGCCGTCGTGTGGGTCGAGGCGGCGGCGCCGGTCGACCCGGGGCCGCTCGAACTGGCGCACGTCGACGGTGTTCCGCTGGCCGCCTACGACGACATCGCGCTGATCTTCCGCACCGGCGGCGTGGCGCAGGAGAAGCGGCCGATCGGTGAGAGCCTGCGGATGCTGGCGGTGTTCAGTCAGCCGACCGCGACCACCGCGCTGGCGCTGCGGCACGAGCGGTTCGCGCTGAGCCGGTTCGTCGGCGGCCTGCCGGCCAATCTGCGCAAGGCCATCGACCTGGACGTCCTGCAGTACGGTGTGACCCGCAAGCAGCTGCGCGACCGGATGTGGAAGCGCCAGGGGCCAGACATCCTGCACATCTCGGCGCACGGCACCGCGGGTGGCCTGGTGCTCGAATCGGAGACGGGCACGCCCGACCTCGTCGGCACCGACGAGCTGGTCAACCTGCTGCGGCCCGCGAAGCACCAGCTGAAGCTGGTGGTGCTGTCGGCGTGCGAGTCCGCCGCCGGCCTGCCCGAGGCCCCGACGTGGGCCCTGCTCGACCCCACCGCCGCCGGCCGGGACTTTGCCGGCCTCGACGACCTGGACGTCGGTCCGGTGCGGTGGGCCGGCACCGGCCTGGCGCAGGTGGTCGCCCGCGAGCTCGACTGCGCGGTGCTGGCCATGCGCTTCCCCGTGAGCGACGAGTACGCCATCGCGTTGGCCAGCGAGGTGTACGACGGCCTGTTCAACCTTGAGCTCTCCGTCGCCGCCGCGGTCGCCCGAGCGGTGCCCGAAGCGGCCGGTGCGGCCCCGACGCCTGAGCGTCCGGCCATCTCCATCGCCGTCCCGACGCTGCACGGCGCGGCGGCGGCCGGGTTGCCGCTGGTGCCGCCGGCCGCCGAGCCCCGGCTCGACCTGGCACAGGCCCGGATGGCCGGGTTCCCGCCGGAGCCGGAGCACTTCGTGGGCCGCACCGCGGTGCTGACCTCCGCGGCCCGCGCGCTGTCCGCGGGCAGCCCGTTCACGACGGTACTGATCGACGGGCAGGCAGGCGTCGGCAAGACCGCGTGCGCGCTGGAGCTGGCATACGGCCGCCGTGACACGTTCGGTGCCTGCGCGTACTGGTCGGCGCCGGACGACTTCGCCGTCGCGCTCGGCTCGCTGGCCCACTCGCTGGAGCGCCAGTTGGAGGGCTCCGGGTTCACCATGAGCGAGGCGGTCGGATCCGGCCTGTACGCCTACCTTCCGCGCCTGACCGAACTGCTCACGCGGCAGGGCCTGCTGATCGTGCTGGACAACCTGGAGCGGCTGCTCACCGCCGAAGGCCGCTGGCGCGACCCACGCTGGGCGGACCTGATCGCCGCCGTCACCAGCCACCGCGGCGGGTCGCGGGTGATCCTGGCCAGCCAGGTCCCGCCGGTCGACCTCGACCGCCCTGACGTGTGCCGGCACCGGCTCGGTGGGCTGAGCCCGATCGAGTCGCTGCAGCTGATGCGTGAGCTGCCCGGCCTGAAGGTACTGCTGCCGGCGCGGGACGCCGCGGACCGGTCCGGATGGGCCGACCGGGACGGCGACCGGGCCCGGCAGATCCTCGCCGGGACGCGGGGTGTCCCGGAGCTGATCATGCGGGCCGAGACGGAGCTGGCCGCCAAGGCGTCCAGCAGCCAGTGGGAGCCGCCGCAGACCATGTCGTGGCCGGCGCACCCGCACCCCGCGCCGCCACCCGGCCCACCGCCGCCGGTGCCGCCCCGGCCCGCCGCCGCGCCACCGCCACAGCCTGCGCCGACGCCCACCTGGCCGGCACCGCCCATCTCCGTGCCGCCGTACCAGGCCGGGCCCGTGCAGCTGCCACCAGCTCCGCAGTACCAGGCCGGGCCCGTGCACATGCCGGCGGCGCCGCAGTCACCGGCCGGGCCGCCGGCCGCCGGCCTGATCTCCGACGTCGTCGCGGCACGCATCGCGGGCGTCGCGGGCATGCATGTCGCGCCGCCCGCGCCCAACCGCCTCGACCGGACGATCCGCAACCTCGAACGGACGATCCGCAACGCGGCAGGCATCTCCGACCGCGAGCAGACACTGGCCGTCGGCCGGCTGCCGGTCGGCGCCGCGCTGCTGCTGACCGACGCGGCGATGTACTGGCTGGACAAGGACCGCGGTTCGGTGGTCATCGCCGTGCCCTACCGGGCCTTTCCCGGGCGCGTGTTCCGCGCGGTCGCGAGCGCCGCGGGGGTGCCGCCGACCCACGTCGACCTCGGCGACGGCATCCCCCGCTCGGCGGGCGGCGCGGCGGCCGACCTGATGGCCCTGCTCACCGCTTTGCAGGCGGTGCTGCTCACCGACGCCTGACGGCAGAGGATCAGCCGACGGGCAGCGGGCTTCCGCAGTTGGTACAGAACTTGCCGGCGTCGTTGCGCTGCCCGCACCTCGCGCAGCCTCGACCGCCGCCCGGCTGCACGCCGCCGAACTGCGCCGTGAGGGGCGCCCGGGCCTTGTGGTGTTCGACGCTGCGTTCGATCACCATGATCGCGTCGTTGTCCATGCGGGCGGCCCGGACCACGCCCCACACCTGGGTGACGATCACCGGCCAGAACAGGAACGCCGAGATCAGCGTCGGCAGCGCCTGCTGGCCGAGCACCCCCACGCCGGCGCGGGCGACCAGCGCCTGCTCGTCGCACTCCAGCCGGATCTTCAGCGCCGTCTGCATGCCCAGCACGGTGCGGAACACGCCGGAGCGGGTGACGTCGACGTCCCAGGCGCCGGCCCCGGTCTTCAGCGACACGACCTGGTAGTTGCGTTCCTGAAAGTGCCGGGCCACGTCGCCGACGATCGGCGCCGGGTCGATCGGGCCGTCGAGCCAGAAGCGCCGCTCGCTCTTGAACACACCCATCGCCGGTTCACCGCCACGCCGGCTCGGACCCGGCCGGCGGCGCCGCCTGACCGGGAATGGCACCGGGCGGGCCGGCCATCGCGGCCGGCGCCCCGTAGATGAGCGTCGTGCCGCAGCGCTGGCAGTGCTTCCAGCCGGGCTGGGTACGCCCGCCGCAACTGTGGCAGCGGGCCGCCGCACGCACGGACGCGGCCAGCGCCGCGAGGTTGGCGAACGTCGGCGTGCCGACCCAGCTCTGGATCTCCCTGACCCGCACCGCCAGCAGCGGGTGCGTCGAGGACTGGCCGATCTGCCACTGCAGGAAACGGTCCCACTTCGACTCCCGCAGCGCCTCGTACTCCAGCGCCTGGTCGGCGAAGGGCTGCACGTTCTGCGTGTACCGGGAATCGTGCCGGATGCCGGCGAACCGGAACATCACGCGGGTGATCGCCTCGGCGCTGCCCATGTACGCCGCGGCCGCCCGGTCCGCGGACAGTTCGCTCTTGCGGCTCCAGTTGCCCAGCGCCATGCGCAGCGGGCCGGACCCGAGACTGAGCAGGGCCGAGGCGAACGGGATGTTGGCGGAGCTGCCGAGGTTGACGGCAAGCTCGAGGAACTGCGCCATCGAGTGGAACAGCATGTGCTGACACAGGATGTGCCCGCATTCGTGCGCGAGCACCGCTTCGATCTCGTCGGGCGCGAGATGGTCGAGCAGCCCGCTGCACAACGTGATGGAGGTTCTGGTCGCGCCGGTCGTGAAGGCGTTGACCGGCCCGAGCGCCAGAAACAGCTCGGGCTCCTCGATGCCGAACGCCTCACAGATCGGCGGCAGCAGCCGGTAGATCTCCGGCAGCTGGTTCGGTCCCAGCCGCAGCGTTTCGGCGAGCTGGCCGCTGCGGATCAACCGTTCGCTGTAGTTCTTGTGGTAGGCCTTGATGGCGCCCTGCAGCCCGCTCATCGATTCCAGATGTCGCCGCGCCTGCTCGTCCGCCGGGTGCATAACGTCACTTGCGGAAAACGTCGTCATTTCATCCCCGGATTCGTTCGGTCCGTCCCATCGGCCATATCTGACGGACAGCAGAACCGGCCGCCGCCGCAAAGGAGAAAGACCTCAAATGTCGTTCACAGACGAGGAAATCTCGTACCTGCGATCCCAACCGATCGCACGGCTCGCCACGCTCGGCGCAGACGAACAGCCCGACGTGGTCCCCGTCGCCTTCGAATTCGACGGGACATTCATCTGGGTCGGTGGCTCCGGGCGGACGGTGCTGGACACCCGGAAGTTCCGCAACGTCCGGGCCGGTCATCAGCGGGTCGCCCTCGTGGTTGACGACATGGTGTCCTTCGACCCGTTCATCACCCGTTCGATCCGGATCTACGGCAACGCCGCCGCACCCTTCGAACGCGTCGGGATGGTGGGCCCCGGCATCTTCATGCGCATCACCCCGACCGTCTCCTGGAGCTGGAACATGGCGGGCGAACCCGTCGGCGACACCTGGTACGAACCGCGGCGGGCGACGCACCAGGCGCCGGGCGAGGATGACGTCAGCGCACCGTGACGCCGCGGTCCCGCAGGACGGTGGCCAGCGGCTCCGGGACGGCGGACGGCGGCCAGCCCACCCGCAGCTCCTTGAGGTTGCGCAGCGCCTCCAGGCCGTCCAGCGCCGTGACGTCGAACTCGCCGGACTCGCCGTCCCACTGCTGCCAGACCAGGAAGATCGCGTCACGCGAGCCGGCCGGGTCCCAGGAGAGGGACTCGATGCTGTCCAGCTGCTCCTGGGTGAGCTCGATGGCCATGAGCCGGTCGAGGTTGTCGTCGTCGAACGTGTTGTCGTCGAAGAAGTACGTCTCGGGCAGGCGGATCGTCCCGGCCACGTCGAGGGCGTTGAGCACGACGAGCTTGAGGATCGGGTCGGTGAACGGCGCGAGCCCGCCCGCCCGTCCCGGCACCAGGTCGTCGACGTGGACGCCCCGCGCGGCCAGCTCCCTGAGCACGCCCCAGCCGCCGGACGGCACGGCACCCTCGATGTGGACCCGCTTGAGCCGCTCGCACGCCAGCAGCGGGCCGAGGTCGGCGCCGTCCGCGACGCCGATCCAGAGCAGTTCGAGTGCGGGCAGGCCGGTGAGCGGGGTCAGGTCGTCGACCTCGGAGTATTCGAGGTGCACGGTCGTGAGGTCCCGGTACCGCTCGATGCCGGCGAGCGAGCGGACGTGCTCGTCGGTACCGTCGGGGATCGCGCTGAAGAGGTCCGCCTCGTCCGTCCACACGGCCACGTCGACGTCGTCCGGGACCGCGGCGGCGAGCAGGTCGTCGTAGCGCTCGGAGCGCTCGTCCCAGTCCAGCTCCCGCACCTCCTCGACCGTGTCGTCGTCGTAGCAGCGTTCGAGCAGGGCGAGATGCAGGCGCGGATCCATGGCTGAGCACCTTATCGAGGTGCCCTATTCAGAGGCTTGCCTTCCGCCTGGGCAGCGGTGCCGGGGTCGGGGACTTCCGCGGAGGGGTGTCCACGGGCGAGCGCTCCCGACCCAGCCTGCGGGTCAGCGCATGCTCGACGAGCGCGACCACGACCCGCTGGGCGGACCCGCGATGGCGCGCGTCGCAGACGAGCACGGGAACGTCCGGGTCCAGGTCGAGCGCCTCGCGCACATCGTCCAGGTGGTGGTGCTGGACACCGTCGACGGCGTTGATCGCCACGACGAACGGCACCTCGCGGTCCTCGAAGAAGTCGAGCCACGCGAAGCAGTCGGCCATACGCCGCGTGTCGACCAACAGGACGGCGCCGACGCTCCCAATGACCAGCTCGTCCCACATGAACCAGTTCCGTCTCTGACCACCGGCACTGAACAGATAGAGGACGAAATCGTCGCCGACGGTCGTCCGGCCGAAGTCGTGGCCGACCGTCAACGTCATCTTGCCCGGCACGTTGCGGGTGTCGTCGACTTCCACGCCTGCCGACGTCATGATGCCCTCGCCGGTCACCGGAGTCGTCTCCGACAGCGAGCCGACGAAGGTTGTCTTGCCGGCACCGAATCCACCCGCGATACTGATCTTGAACGGGATCTTGGCGTCACCGGCGGGGATCTGGACAGGCGCGGAGGCGCTTTCGAAGAAGTAGACGCCGCTCCCGGTCACCACGGCGAGGTGACCTGCGCCGGCCGCGACGATCGACCGGACCGGCGCGTCGAGCCTGAACGGCAGCCGGTCAACGGCGACGCGGTCCGCGTCCTGGACCGGCGGGCCGTCCAGCATCGCCGGCCGCATCGTCGTGAGGCCGGCCGTCGAGATGCGCCCGGTTCTGTCGACCGCCAGCACGAGCATGCGGTCGAACAGTTGGATCACCTGGATGCCGGCGATCGGGTGGGTGTGCCCGGTGTGGTGCCGCTCGCGCACCGGACGTTCGACGTCGGTGACGGTGACCCGCCCGTCCTCGAAGCCGGCGACGACGACGCGCATACCGGCCACCGGCCCCGCCCACAACGCCGTGACCGGGTGCCCGGCGTGCCTGCTCTGCGGTAGCGGCCGGTCGAGGCGCGACCACCGATGGACCGACACGTAGCCGTGGTCGTCGCCGAAGGCCGTGGCCTCCATGTCGCCGAGGTGGTGCGCCGCCGTCATGCCCGGGCCGAACCAGATCGGGCGCCAGGGCATCGGGGCTTGACCGGGCGGCTGGCACAGCGCCCGAGCGGCGTGCGGGAAGCTGGTGCGGGCCGCCTCCAGGGCCAGGAGTTGCCTTCGCGCGGTCAGCGACGGCCCGGCCTCGGCGATGATCTGGAGCCAGCGGTCCCGGGTGAGCCAGCGCAGTGGATGCTCGGGACAATCGGCCGGGTCGGCGTGCAGCAGGAACTCGGGGTCGAGCAGCCGTGCACCGCGGCCGGCGTGCTGCATGACGTGGCGGAACAGGTACGGTTCGGCGAAGTCCCAGCGTCGCCCCTCCGGCGTCGTCACGGACGCGACGAGCGCGTCGAGAACCTGCGCCTCGCGCGAGGCGGCACCCTTGAGATGGTCGGCCAGGCCCTGATGGAACAGCCGGTACAGCGTGGTCCCGTCCACGTCGGTCGCCCGCCGCAGGTAGAACGAGCCCTCGTCGAGGGCGCGCGCGACCGCGGCCCACCCGAGCGGTCCGGCGCCGGTGAACACGCCCGCCGCGTGGCGGGCCGGGTGGGCCGGCATACCTTCACCGCAGGCATGGGCCAAGGCGGTCAGCACGGCCCGCAACGAGCCGGCGCCGCCCCGGCGGGCCAGGTCGAGCTCGAACAGGTCCGGCAGCGTATGCGGGACCGCGAGGCCGGCCCGGGCCGCCTCCTCCGGGTCCTCGATGGGGTCGTGGGTCGCGAGGATGTGATTGGTGTACAGGCCGGCGACCAGGAACTCGCCCCACCGGCGCTCGTCGGCGCGATGATCCTCCCTGGTGAGCGCGAGCGCGACGTTGAACGCGAAACGACCGCGTGCGGCGACGTAGCGCTCCCCGTCGTACGGCGGGTGCCAGCGCAGCAGCGCGATGACGTAGTCCTCCAGGTGCCTGGCCAGCTGCGCCGGATCGACGATGTCCAGGTCGATCAGACCTCCGGCCGCTGCGGCCAGGTCGAGCAGGGGCCGGAAGTCGGGCCACGGGCGGGTGCCCACGAGCAGCCGGCCGACCGCCCGCCCATCCGGCCGCACGGCGGCGGCCAGTGGCAGGACAAGTCCGTCGAGGACACCGCGGTGGTCGATCGCCTCGTCCAGCGCGTCCAGGACGATCACCGGCGGCTCCGGCCGTTCACGCAGCGCCACGACCAGCTCGGCAACGGTGCGCGGCGGGCGTGCGCCGGGGAAGAGCTGCTGGCCGATGGACTCGACGATGTCGATCAGCGTCCGCTGCCGGGCGTGCACGGCGGCCAGCCCCGCGATCGGGTCGGGCGTGTGCCGGGCGTGGCGCCAGATGTACGACGTCGGCACCCGCAGCACCGGGTGCGCGGCACACACGAGAACCCCCAGCAGGGCCGACTTCCCGGCGCCGGGGCTGCCGGTGACCACACGCACGGGCGCCGGGTCCGCACCGGCGAACCACACGCTGAGCGTGAACAGTTCGTCCTCGCGCCCGCGGAAGCATCCGGCCCCGTCCCGCACACGGTCGCCGAGGCCGCTGGCGCTGCGGGTGAAGTGCCGCGGGTCGAGCCCCTCGTCGACCTCGTCGAAGATGGGGACGGTGCCGGCGTCGAGTCCCGCGACGATCCGCCGCCGATCGACGACGGCGCCCGTCGTCGGCCGGTGGTGCGGATTCGGGAAGAAGGCGGCCTCATCGTCGGCGATCATGTCGGTGAGCCCGGCGACGATCTCCTGCCCGAAGTGGTCTTCGTCCTGCGCGGCGAGCCGGACCACCTCCTGCTTGATCAGTCGCCCGACCGGCCCGAGCTTCAGGAACTCGGGCTCGTGCCCGAACGTGGCCGCGCTGTCGACGAGCGCGTTGAGCACGTTCGCGGCGGCCTGCGTGAACCGCCCACGGTAGGCGAGCTCCTGTCCACCGCAAGCGGCGACGATCCAGGCCCGCCCTGCGGCCGCCGGCTCCTGCACCTGCCAGGGCTGCCGGGCCGCGGTGCCGGCATAGCAGCAATCGATCAGAAACAGTGTCGCCGGCAGGCCGGGCGTGTCTGCGAACGTCCGCACCCACTCGTTCGGGTCATTGGCGCCGTCGCCGGTGCCACCCCTGGCGTCGAGCACCAGAAGGCGGCCGCTCGCGCTCAGCTCGCCGTGTCCGATGACGTGCACGATCAGCAGGTCGTCGCGGTCCAGCCCGGCGGCGGCCTCGATCACAGCCAGGCGCATCGCAGGGCCGAGCAGCGTCGCCGGGTCGGGCGCCCGCCACTCGTAACCGTAGGGGCGCAGGGCCCGCTCCAGCTCGCCCAGCCGTTCGTTCACGAAGGTCAACGCCCGTGGGCCCGCGCCGCCCGCCCCGATCGACACCACCCGCCGCCGCACCGCCGACACCCGTCTTCCTGCCATTGCCGCCACGGCGCTGACAATCGCGTCATTCTTGTGTTCGACGCAGCGTAACCGTCCGCCGGTCGCAGCGGCCTTCGCCTATCCGGTCGAAGCGACCGCGATTCGGGCAACGACGGCAGACCGGTCGACTCGCGTACAGTCGGCCGACGATCGAGATCAATACGTCGTTACTACGGCGCGCTGCGTCCGTCACACATCCATGGAATGGAAACCTGTACGCTCCGAGCCGGCGAGCAGGGCAACGTCACACCTGCACGACCGGCTTGGCCGCCCATTCCCAGACCGCCAGGTCGAGAGGACGCGACAACGGCATGAAGGCTCCCATCGTCGCCGTGCACGGCGTCAACACACTGCAGAGCGAGCCGGCCCCTGAGGCCGCCGCCAAGCTGGCCGAGGGCTGGGCCGAGAAGCTCGCCACGGGCTACCGCAACGCGCAGCTCGTCCGGCCGGCCCCACCGCTTGCCGCCGCCTACTACGCCGATCTGCTCGACTCACAGGCCCAAGGCGTCGGGGAACTTCAGATCCTGACGCCGACGGAGCAGGAATGGGCCTGGCAGTGGCTGCGCGCGCTCGGCGTTCCGGAGCCCGACGGGCAGCAGGGCGCCCTGTCAAAACCGTTCCGGCAGGCGCTGAACTGGCTGAGCACGCGCAAGGGCGCGCCCGCCGACATGCTTTCGCGCATCATGACGGCGCTGCTCCGGGAGACGTACGTCTACCTCACCCGCGCCGGCGTCCGTGAACGGTGCCAGCAGCGTGTGCTTGACGCTATCGAGCAAAGCGGCGCGAAGATCGTCGTCGCGCACTCGCTCGGGACCGTCGTCACGTACGAGGCGCTCTGCGCGCACCCGGAGATGCGCGTTGACCTGCTCGTGACGCTCGGATCGCCGCTCGGCCTGCCCGGCTCGATCTTCGACGCGCTGCGGCCGGAGCCGATCGACGGCCGCGGTGCGCGCCCGGCCGGAGTGCAGCGGTGGCTGAACATCGCCGACGAGGGCGACGTGGTCGCGGTCCCGGCCCGGCTGGGTGACAAGTTCCCGGTCGATCAGCACGAGGAACTGTTCCTCGGCATCCTCGCGTACCACGCGTTCGACTCGTACCTCAGCCAGAGCCTCGTCGCCGCCGCGATCGACACATACCTTTGAGGTCAAGCGATGGCAGATGACCGCCTCGCCGTCGTTGGTGATCTCTGGGCGGAGCACCTGCCTGCGTGACGTCTGGGTGGACCTTCTACCGGGGGCTACGCCGGGCGGCCCAGCAGGTGGTCGAGGACGGCGTCGAGGGCGGTGGACGGTGGGGCGCCGTCGAAGTCGAAGGTCACCACGGGACAGGTGTCGCGGGTGGCGCGGACCTCGCGGGTCTCGCCGAGGGCGTCGCGCAGGAGCAGGACGTCGATGGTCTTCGGGTCGGCCGAGCACTGCAGGTACGGGACCTCGCCGAGGGCCTGCTTCGACGCGGCCTCGACCGCTGCCGCCGCGTCGCCGGTGACGGCGCGGTCGGTGACCTCGCGGATGCGGTCCCAGGTGCCGTCGGAGCCGCGCACGAACCGGCAGGCGGTGACGACCGCCGGCGGTGCCGGCAGGAAGCCGTGCGTGCCGACCCAGACGTCGAAGACCGGTTGCGGGTCGTACCTCGCCTTGGCCGGTCCGATGGTGAGCCGCTGGACGCAGCCGGCCGGGGGCACGTCGGCCGGTCGGGCCACCGCGAGCTCCTGCGCCGTGTACCGGACGTCGAACGCCTCGACGGCGGTGCCGCCCTGGTAGCGGGTGACCGCGCCGCGGCGGACGAACCCGCAGCCGTTGGACAGCTCGACGGTGGCTCTGGTGCGGTCGCCGTACTCCAGGGTGAGGTACCCGCCGCCGTCGCCGGCCGAGAAGCAGGGGTCGATGTCGCTGGTCGGCAGGTCGTTGAGCACGGTGATCAGGCCGGCGACGTCGCGGGTCAGGACGAGCCGCCGGGGCGGGCCGGGGCGGACGGTGTTCAGCTCGGGGACCGGGTTGTACCGGCACAGGACGGCGCGGACCGCGCCGGGCGGGGCCACGTCGCCGGGTGCGGTGGAGGGCAGGGCCCAGTTGCCGCCCTCGAACAGCGGCGGCGCCGACGGGCAGTCGCCAGTGACCGGGCGGTCCGGTCCGGCCGTGGCGCTGGCCTCCGGGGCGGCGGCGGAGTGGGAGGCCGGCCGGGAGGTGGCGAACACGGCGGCGCCGCCGGCTAGGACGAGGACCACGCCGGCGGCGGCCAGCGCGTGGTGAGCAGCCGCCGGCGGCGCACCCGGCGGCCGACCGCGGCGAGGCGGTCCGGTGGCGCCGCGAGCTCGGGCACCAGGGCGTCGAGGAGCCGGCCGATGTCACGGCCGCCGTGGTCAGGTTGCGTCATTGTGCTCGACTCCTTCGTCGGCGAGCAGCGACCGCACGGCGGCGTCCGCCCGCAGCGTCTGCAGGGCCCGGAAGGCCAGGGTCTTCACGGTGCCCTCGGAGCAGCCCAGCAGCTCGGCCGTCTCGGCGACGGTGCGGTCCTCGACGTAGCGCAGCACGACCACCGCCCGCTGCCGGCCGGTCAGGCGCGCAAGGGCGCGGCGCAGCCCGTCACGGCCGGCCGAGTCCGCGGCGACGTCTTCGGCGCTGGCCCGGTCGGGTGGCGCCGCGCTCGGCAGTTCACCCCGCCAGTGCCGCCGCCACCAGCTCGAGTACGTGTTGTACAGCACCCGCCGCACGTACCCCTCGGGATTGCTGCCTTCGGCGATCCTGTCCCAATGCTGCCAGCTGCGAGCCAGGGCGGTCTGCAGGAGGTCCTCGGCCCGCCCGGCGTCACCGGTCAGCAGCCACGCCGCGCGCAGCAGCACGTGGGAGCGCGCGGCGACGAACTCGGCGAAGCCTTCGGGTGGTGCGGGTGCTCGGGTCATCCGGTCCTCCTGCCGGTACAACCGGATGGAAGCCGCCGGCGGTTGACAGGCTGACGACACTGTCAGCGGCAAGGACGACGCCGAGACAGGAAGTGGCCGGGTCACTCGGCGATGACGGCGGCGAAGGTCCGCGACCTGGTGCGCGAGGCGCGTCTTGCCCTGCCCGCCCGTGCCCTGCATCCAGTGCACCGGCAGCCGGGCTCGTCCGTGCAACCAGTCGCGGGCCTCGTCCACCTCACCGGCCTTCGGCGTCCGGGCCCCAGGCCACGACGTCGGCGGTGATCTCAGTGACGGAAACGAACCTCACGTACCGTCGCACGATGCACTTCCGTCGTCGTGGTGCCCGCATCGTAGGCGCGGAAGGACAGATCGGATCGATCTGTGACCGCCTGCGGAATCCCGCCGTGCCGAAGAGGCCAACCGTCGGAACGCTGTTCAGGTGCGGGTCCGGAAGGGGGCCAGGGTGGCGCGGATCAGGTCGGCCGCGCCCCAGTCGTCGTCGAACTGGGCCAGGACGGCGAGGTGCTGGCGCAGCTGGATGATCGGCATGCGGGCCTGCCAGCCGGCGTCGAGGGAGGTCAGGTCCGCGTAGACCGCGAAGAACCGGTGCGCCTCGGGCGGGGGCGCGGTGGTCCACACATGGGCGAGGTCGACCTCGGCCCACATGTAGGACACCGCCGGGTCGATCAGTGCGGGCCGCCCGTCGGGGGTGGACAGGATGTTCTGTGCCCACAGGTCGCCGTGCGTCAGGCAGGCCGGGCGGACCGGCAGCAGGTCGGGCAGGCGGTCGCACAGCCGCTCCAGCGCCGCGCGGTCCGCGGGGTCGAGGGCCGCGTCGACGCGGGGCTCGCCGAGCCAGCGCAGCAGCCGGTGCTGGGCGAAGAACGCGAAGCCGTCGTCGTGCCAGGTGTTGATCTGCCGGCGGCGGCCCAGCCAGTTGTCGCGGTGCCAGCCGAAGCGGGGGTGGGTCGTGCCGGTGTGCAGGCGGGCGAGCACGTGCGCGAACTGCTCCCAGAAGGTCTCGCTGTGCGGCCTCGGCTGCAGCATCGACAGCACGAGCAGCTCCCGGTCCGCCACGATCACCTCGGGTGTCGCCACGCCGCCGAGCTCGCGCAGGGCCGCCAGCCCTTCGGCCTCCGCGGCGAAGACGTCGTCGGCCGGCGGGTCGGTGAACGCCTTGACGAACACCGGAGGCGCGTCCCGGCGGGCGGCCGTGCCCGCGAGCGCGGCGAGCCCACCCGTGGCCGGCTCCACCGAGACGACATCGTGCATCCCCGCCCGGAGCAGGCACTCCAGCAGGTACGTCGTCGAAAGCGTCACGACAGGCTCCTTCTGTCCGGGGTACATGTCCGCAAGATCCTAATTGAATGACCCGCAGGCCACGGCCCGGCGCACACAGCTGATCGTCGCGGGCGTGCTCGGCTGGTGGTTCTGAGGCGGAAGGTCCCCCGGCGTGTCACCGATCCGGCCTCGACTGCGCGGTGCGCCAGTGCCGCACCGCCAGGACGAGCGCCGCCTCGATCGTCCAGGCCGCGAGCACGAGGGCCGCGTCGCGCACGCCGGTGTGGCCGTCGGCGGCGCCGCGGCCGACCTCGCCGAGCCAGTACGTCGGCAGTGCCTTGGCCAGGTCGGCCAGTGACGCCGGGAAGAGCACGACCGGGACGAGCAGGCCGCCGAGCAGCGACCCGGCGGCCAGGACGCCGTTGGTGACGGCGGGCAGGTCGCTCGCCGCGGTGAACGGTGGCAGCGGGTACAGCACCGTCTGGGACCGGAAGCGCAGGAAGTCACCGCCGTACATGGCGTCGTGCGCGGCGCCGGCGAGCAGCAGCAGCGCACCCATGTAGCGGGCGAGCGCGGCGTCGCGGGCGGCGGCCGGCTCGTCCTGCAGGAGCCGCTCCCGGGCGAAGACCCGGATGAGGTCGTGCAGCCGGTACCGGGTGGACTCGCCGCGGCTCGATGCGCTGGTCTCGACCAGTTGCGCGTCGGCGAGCTCGTCGAGCAGGTCCTGCGCGTCCGGCAGCGGCATGTCCAGCAGCGCCGCGGCGCCCACCCGGACAGGTGCGGGACGTCGGGCACGGTCAGCAGCCGCAGCAGCCGCTGCGCGTCGGGGTCGAGGTGGTCGTACGTGAGGGCGATGCTGGCGCGGACCCCCAGGCCGCTGTGTTTGAGTTCGTCGAGGCGCCGGGTCTCGATCGCCAGCCGCGACGCGCGACCGCCCTGGTCGATCCCCGGGTCAGGCGGTCAAGGGCCCGCCGGGCCGGCCGCGGTCGGCGATCCGGTCCGTCCACTGCCGGAAGCGCCGGTACGACCGCCACGGCGCGTGCGTCGGCGTCGGCCGGAC
This sequence comes from Dactylosporangium sp. NBC_01737, assembly GCF_035963215.1. NCBI lineage: Bacteria > Bacillati > Actinomycetota > Actinomycetes > Micromonosporales > Micromonosporaceae > Dactylosporangium > Dactylosporangium sp. NBC_01737. The sequence goes on along the minus strand of NZ_CP109153.1, from coordinate 7,734,014 downwards.
GAGCCGCCAGGCGTTGAGCAGGTCACGCTGGTCCAGGTCGAACCACTCCCACATGAGCAGGTTGTAGGCCGTCATCCGCGCACCGACCCGCCGCCGGATCCGGCGGGTCTCCGCGGCCGTGAACCCGTGCTCGCGGAGATTGTGCTCCACGTCGTCGCGGTTCGCGGCGTAGTCGCTGTCCAGGAACGGTTCGAGCAGCCAGCTCCACACCGGCGCCCGGAAGACGCAGGGCACGCCGGCGTCGGCCGCGGCGGCCCGCAGCGCGGGGGCGGTGTCCCGCCCGAGGAACACGGTGCGCCCGTCGTGCAGCCGCAGCTGCGGCGAGGACCGGTCGTCGACGTCGCGGACGGCCCGCCACGGGACGGCCGCCCCGCAGTACCGCGCCTCGGCCCCGGGCCTCGGCCAGGCAAGGTGGACCCCCTCACCGTCGAACCGGACATCCGGCGCCTCGGGCCATTCGATCCGCATGCATCAGTATGTGATCGACGCTCGCCACTGGTACCGGCAAGCCCGTGTTGCCCTTGCCACACCAGGGATGAACGAGATGAGTGTCCACCGTCGAAGGATTGACACAGTGCCCTTCGTCGATCCCGGCGTCGTGCCCGCCGTCCTGCTGCCGACCGGCGCACTACCGGTCGCGGCGCGGTGCGTCCACAGTGGAGCCCCGATGGGCCTTGCCCGGGGCGCCCCGGCCGGTTCAGCGCGCAACCGTCCGTGCCCAGTCGGCCAGGAGTGTCACCAGGCCTTGGAGCCGTTGCAGGGCCGACTCGCCGGAGGTGTCGCGGCCGTACTGCGGGTGCCCGAACGAGCCGTCGCGGAGCACGCGGCCGAGGGCGAGCGGCGCGAACCAGCTGTGCTTCGCCGCGCCGCAGGCCGCGATCGCCCGGCGCACCGTGTCCGGCGCGCCGTTCCATCCGCCGTCGCGCAGGCCCGCGATGTACTCCTCGGTGACGGCTGCGGCGATGTCCGGCAGGAGCGCGGTGTCCATGAGCCCGTCGGCGACGCTGTCCACGATCGGGTTGGCGATGTCCTCGCCGATGCCGCCCTCACCGGTGAACGACCAGTCCACCAGCACGGTGGTCGCCCCGTCCTCGATCAGGTTGGAGGGCCACACGTCCAGGTGGCAGACGGTCCGCGGGGTGGCCTCGGCGGCGGCGAGGACCGTGTGACGCCGCTCCCACAGCCGCCGGAGCTGCTCGCGCACGGCCCCTGGCCACACCGCGGCGCCGGGGTGGTCCCAGTGCCCGTCGCTGTCGGTCCGGACGCCACGGGCGGGTCCCTCGGCCAGGTACTGGGCCAGCCAGCGGCGCGACAGCCACGGCAGGTCCGGCACCCGGCCGGCCCATCGTGCCTGCGCCGCGCCGAGCTGCCGGGCGCACAGTTCTACGCCCCGACCGCGAGCCGGCGCGCGGTGTCCCGCAGCCGTGACACCACCGCCCGATCGCCGTCGGCACAGCCACGCAGGACCTCCAGCGCTCCTGCTAGTGCGTGCTCATCCCGTCTGCGCAGAACCCTACGTCCCTGCGGTCAGCAGCGCGGCCAGGTCGCCGGGTCTGCTCAGTGCGACGTCGTGGCCGCTGTCGATGTGGTGGTACGGGGTGCCGAGCGCGCGGAGCCGTTCCAGTGTGACCGATGCCGGGTAGCCGGGCGGGGTCGCGGTGCAGAAGATGTACTGCCGCGGTACCGCCGCCGAGGCTTCCGTCTGCTCCGGCATCGGGTCGAGGGAGGGCGCCAGCGGGGTCGGGCAGAGCCGGGCGTTCATCCAGGCGACGGTGTCCGGGGACAGGGACGGGTCGGCGGCGGGGTCGAGGGGCTTCGGCGGCAGCCACAGGTCGCGCGGCAGGTCCGGGACCGGGCCGAGGAGGGCGGCGGCGCGCTCGCCCGGCAGGGGTTCGGGTGCGTCGACGAAGACCAGGCGGGCCAGGCGGTCCGCGCACCGGCGGGCGGCGGCGGCGATCGCGATGCCGCCCTGGCTGTGCCCGGCGAGGACCACGTCGCGCAGGTCCTCCTCGACGAGGAGATTGGCGATGTCGAGGGCCCAGGTGTCCAATGTGGGCGGTGGGGCGGTGAGGTGCCGGCGGTCGCCCATGCCGGTCAGCGACGGCGTGTACACCTCGTGACCCGCGGCGGTCAGCCGGCGGCGGACGCGCGACCACGACCAGGCGCCGCGGAACGCGCCGTGCACGAGGACGAACACGGTCACGGCCGGTCCTCCAGGACGACCTCGCCGATGGTGCGGGGGTAGCTGTCGTACGGGCGCAGGTGCTCGTACATGGCCACCGTGTGCTCGACGTAGCCGGGGGTGCGGGTCGCCTCGGCGTAGGACTCGGCCGTGTCGAACAGCCGGATGTGCGTGAAGTGTGTCGGGTCCTCGACGTCGCGCACCAGCCAGCGCCCCCGGAAGCCCGGATGGGCGGCGAAGTAGTCGGCGAACCGCGCGGACAGGGCGACGTACGCGTCGGCGTGGCCCTCCGCGTCCAGGGTCCAGGCCTGGCTGACGACGACGTGCATGAGACTCCCCTCGTTCCGCTCTGCGAACCGATGTTTCCATCTCAACCCGGCCGGCGGAAGTACCTGGGTTCAAGAAGTCGCCCGGAGGGACTGGGCCTGGCGATGTCGCCGGGCCGGCTGCTCGTGGTCGACTGGGTACCACCGCAGGAGGACCGCACCGAGGGCGTCATGTTCGTCTTCGACGGTGGCGTGCTGGGTCCGGCGGCCACCGGGGCGTTCCGGCTGCCGGCCGAGGAGCTGCGCGGCTGGGCGAAACGACTGCCTTCATCCTCCGTGAAGGGAAAGAAGCGTGTCAATCGGACAAACGGCCCTGTCAGCTCCCGGAAACCGTTCCTAGCCTTGCCGTTCGGGTGCCCGTCACGGGGGCGGGCACCTTCCCCGACCGGGAGGTTGCGTGTTCGGCAACAAGGCGTTCCACGACCACGAGAACAAGCCCGCCCGCCAACGGTTGCGTGGCCTCGGCCGTAACCCTGCCATCCCCGGCGCCCTGCTGCGGCGCCTCGTCGACGAGCAGCTCAAGGAGATCGGCTGGGCGGTCCGCGACCGTCCATCGTGGACCGTCGAGCAGGTCGGCGCGCTGATCGACCACCCCGACGTCGCGGTGCGTGTCGTCCTGGCCGAGGCCCACCATCTCCCGCCGGCGCACCGGGCGCGGCTCGTCGAGGACCCGGACGCGCGGGTCCTCGGCGCGCTCACCGAGCAGCCGTTCGCGCGGCTGTGGACCGACGACCCGGAGCCGAGGATGCCGGTGTGGGCGTTCGAGCGGCTCATCGAGCGCAGGCCACGGCTCGCGGACCTGCTCGCCGACAACCCGTGGGTGCCCCGCGAGCTGCGCGACCGCCTGCGCGCGCCCCAGCAGGACGCGGCGCCGCCACCGCCGCAGCCGTTGACCCGCGCCGAGGCGGAGGCGGCCGTCGCAGCGCAGAACCGGTGGGAGCGCGCCGCGGTCGCCGCGCATCCCGACCTGCCGGCGGACCTCGTCGCGCGCCTGGCCGTCGACGCCGAGCCGTGGGTCCGGCTCACCGTGTCGATGCGGCCCGAGCTCACCGAGGAGCAGCGGGCCGCCATCGACTACGTGATACAGCCGGGCACCCGCCTGATGCCGCTGGACTGGGTGCGGCTGAGCGAGGATCCCGACGTGCAGCGCCGGTGCGCGACGTCGGTCCACATCGGGCTGCGCCGCAGCGCCGCGCTGAACCGGCACCTGCCGCCGGACCTGGTCGCGCTGCTCGGCGCCGACGACGACTTCGCGGTGCGGCTGCTGCTGTGCGAGACCCACGCCGCGGTGCCGGCCGAGCTGGTGCTGGCCACGTACATCGAGGCCCGGGTGCTCAGCCGCGGCCTGCTGCTGGAGCATCCGAGCCTCAAGCGTGACCGGCTGGGCCATCTCGCCGCGTCGCCCGACCCGCGGCTGCGGGCGTTCACGCACCTCGATCCAACGGTGCCCGCCGACGTCATCGAACGGCTCAGCCACGACCCGGTGCGCTTCGTCCGATCGTGGGTCGCCGCCGACGCCCGCCTCTCGCCCGGACGGGTCCTGGAGCTCTTCGACGACCCCGACTTCACGGGCCAGGCCGCGGCCAACCCGCACCTGCCGGTGCCGGTCATGGAACGCATCCTCGACGACGACGGCCGGGAACTGGCGAACGAACAGCCGCCGGAAGGGATGGCGATCGCCCTCGGCGCCTGGACCCCGGAGACGCTGCCGTTCAAGGACGAGTGAGCCGGTGCCGTGCCGTCACGGCGCAGGCGGTTGCAGGCGCAGGCCCGCGAGGCCGCGGGCGGTGCCCACCAGCAGCGTGTCGCCGTCGGCCGCCAGCGCCGTGACGGGGGTGTCGAGGTGCACGTCGTCGACGACCAGCAGCGCGGGCGCCCGCCGGGCGAGCAGCACGCCGAGGCGGTACCCGGCGGCGGCCGGGTCGGTGAGCGCGGGCCGCGTGCCGTCGACCAGCTCGCTGAGGTCGTTGATCTTCAGCACCGACGCCCCGCGCGGCCCGTTGGGGCCGTCGGCCACGATGTGCGCCATCTCCCCCAGCGCCACGAGCCGGTCGGCGCCGGACGCCTCGGCCGTCAGCGCGGCCCGGCAGCCGGGGAACGCACACATGTCGCCCGAGCGCTGGAACAGCTTCCTCTGCTCGGAGATCGGTACCGCCAACGCCCACCCCCTGCGCGGGAGGGTACCGGGCAGGCGGCGTTCACTCGTTGTCGCGGGTCTCGCGGAAGTCCCGGAGCAGGAGCATGAGGTCGGTCATCTCGGCCTCGTTCAGCACGGCCGAGGCCAGCCCGGCGAACACGTCCCGGCCGAGGCGCAGGTACAGCGTGTCGAGGGCCTCGACGTCGACGTCGGTCTCGAAGACGCCGAGCTCGCGGCGGATCGCGAAGGCCTGGCAGTGGCACGAGACCCGCTCCTGCGGTGCGCCGGTCCGCGACAGCAGCAGCCCGATCCGGCTGAAGGCGGCGGCCACACCGGCGCGGTTGCCCAGCTCGCGCCTGATGTGCAGCGCCTGCCGGTAACGGCGGTCGGCCTCCGGGTCGTCGCCGAGCGCGTCGGCGAGGACCCCGAGCTGGTGGAGGCTCTCCGCCACGTCGGCGCGGCTGCCGAGGTCCTCGAAGATGTCCAGGGCACGGTGGTACCGGCGGCCGGCCTCGGCGAGGTCGCCGCGCTCGAACGCGAGGGTGCCGAGCCGGTGCTCGCCGCGGGCCGTCTTGGGCCGGTGGCCGAGCTCCTCGAACACGCCCAGCGACCACCGGTAGAGGTCGTCCGCGGTGCTGTAGTCGCCGCGTACCTGGGCGAGCGTCCCGAGCCGGTGCCGTGCGTCGGCCATTCTCGGGGCGCTGTCCACCTCCTCCGCGATGACCAGGGCCAGCCTGTATCGGCGTTCCGCCTCCCGGTAGTCGCCCCGGACCTGCGCCAGCACGCCCAGGTCGTGATTGGCGTCCGCCACGCCCGCCCGGCTGCCCAGTTCCTCGGACAGCCTCAGCGCCCACCGGTGGTGGATCTCGGCCGCGGTGTACTCGCCCTGCTCCAGGCACAGCGTGCCGAGCTGGTGGCGGTTTCGCGCCTGCCCGGCCCGGTCGCCGGAGTCCTTGTCGAGCCTGAGCGACTCGAGGTAGCGGGCCCGTGCGTCCGCGTAGTCGCCCCGGGCCTGCGCGAGCAGCCCGAGCCGGTGGTTCCAGAACGAGCGCCGGGGCGAGCCGGGCGCGAGCCGGCGCAGCGTGTCGTGCACGAGGCTGTGCTCCCGGTCCCAGGCCCCGGTCCGGTCCAGCCGGTCGCACATGCGCTCGGAGACGGCGTCGGCGGTTACGGTGTCGCCGACCGTGAACAGGTGGTGGCGGGCCTCTTCCCAGTCGTCGACGTCGGCGGCGGACGCCTGCGGCCGGCCGTCGACGAGCCATCGCCAGAAGGCGGCGGCCCGCAGGTGCGCCTGCTCGACCAGGGCGGCCCGGTCGTGGGCGCACCAGTGCCGGTCCAGTTCGGTCGCCGTCCACCGGTGCATCACCGCGCGTTCCTGCTGGTCGACGCTGACGAGGCCGGTGTTCGCCAGGGTCTGCAGCACGGCCGCGAGGTTCGCCGGCCCGAGCGCCGCGTCGGCGCCGAGGTGGACCAGCAGGCGCTTCGCGTCGACCGGCCGGCGGAACACGCTGATCGTGGCGAGCAGCTCCACGGCGCCCGCGACGGTGCCGAGGTGGCCGAGGTGCCTGGTCAGCAGGACCTCGTCCGCGGCGAGCGCCGCGTCCTCGGCCAGGGCCGCGTCGAGTGTCCACGCGCGGGCCCGCAACTGCGCGGTGCCGGCCGCCCCGAGGCGGCTCTCGACAGCGGCGGCGAGCCGGCGTGTGATGTCCGGGAACCGGCCCTTGCCGTTGCTCAGCAACGCGTCGAGGTATTCCAGGGTCCTCGGGTGGCCGCCCAGCGCACGCCAGATCCGTTCGGTGACGGCCGGGTCGGTGGTGTGCCGCTCCAGCGACGGCAGCGACCACATGAGCTTGCGGGTCTCGGCGTAGCTCAGCGGCGCCACGTGGTGCCAGTGCAGCTGATCGTCGGCGCCTTCGGGCATCGCGAACCGGTACCGCGAGGTGATGACGAGCCGGCTGCGGGCCGGTCCCGTCGCCCAGGCCGTGAGCAGCCCGCGGACCGACGGGTCCGCCACCACCCAGCCGCCGCCCCCGATGTCGCCCAGGTTGTCCTCGAAGTTGTCGAGCAGCAGCAGCACCGGGATGCGGCTCAGCAGGTCCTGCTGCAGCAGGGCGAGGCGGTCCTGCCACGGCACGCCGACCCGCGGCAGGGTCTGCACGGCGACCACCGGCGGTCCGTCGAACAGCTGCCGGCGCAGCAGCTCCGGCCGGAGCTTGTCCGCGACAGCCGTGAGGAGGCCGTCGACGGTCAGCGTCCCCGCGCACCGCACCACCCGCCAGGCGGTGTCCTGGTCCAGCACCCGGTCGAGCAGTTCGTCGGCGAGGGTGGTCTTGCCGACGCCGCCGATGCCGTACAGCACCAGCCCCGCACCGGAGCGCGACCGCAGCACGGCGGGCAGGCGGCGCTGTTCGCTGCGCCGCCCGACGAACTGCCCCGGAGCCCAGGCAGTGTCGGCGGTCGCCCGCGACGCGGGCCGCGACCGCGCGGGGTCGATCAGCGTCACCTCGGGCGACTGGGCGAGGACGGTGACCACGCTCCACTCGTCCAGGCCCGCCAGCCGCAGGTCGGACGGCTGCCTGGAGCGCACCAGCTCCTCCTGCACCGCCCGGCGCGCGTCGGCGACGACACGGATCACGTCGGTGCGGGCGGTCGAGGCGAGCTCCGCGTAGACGCGGGCGAAGAACCTCGTCGCGTACCGGTCGCTCACCGACGTCCGCGTCGCGATGACCGCGCACGCCCCGGCGGCGGCGAGGTCCTCGGCGAACGAGATGCCCTGCTCCTGCCCGGCGACGTCCGTGTAGCAGGCCGCCAGGGCGATGACGGGCGGCATGTGGCCCGGCGGTACCGCCTCCTGGACGAACTGCGCCGCGGTGACCTCGCGGGCGGTGCCGTCCTCGTGTTCCATGATCAGCCGGCCCGGGCGGCCGTGCCCTGACAGGTGCAGGACGTGCGCGTCGGCGCCGTCCAGCGCGGCCCGGATCGCCGCGGTGGTGGCGAACCGGACGACGGACACCTCGGCGGCGTCCTGCCGGGCCGCCCGCACCGCGTCCAGCACCGCGCTCAGCTCGTGCTCGTAGTCCAGCAGCGGCCCGCCGCCGAGCTCCGGCGACGCGATGGCGACCACGATCCGCAGCGGCCCCGGGCGTGCCGCCGGCATGCCGGCGGGGACGCGGCGGAACACGGAGACCAGCGGATGCAACGCCAGTGGCGTCCCGGTCGCGGGATCGGGCATCGACTCCCACGGCAGCCGCCCGTGACCGGGCGCGTCGACGGCCAGCCGCACCGGTGCCGTCTCCCGCCGCGCACGCTCCAGCACAACGGCGAGCGTCTGCCGTACCCGTTCGGGCAGGAACGACGCCGCGACCAGGTCACCCGCCGGCCGCAGCGACCCCACGGCGGAGAGGTCGCGGCCGGGGGGCGCGTCCAGCGGCGCCACGCGGGCCCGCTCCCGGAACGCGTCGCGCAGGGCGTTGTCCAGCCCGGGACGGACCCCGTCGTGCGGGGCGGTCACGTCCGTGCCGGCGCCGCGCAGCCGCACCGTGCCTGCGCTCACCGTCAGCGTCAGGTCCAGCGGCGCGCCCGCGACCCGGTCGTCGGCGAGCCCCACGTCGGCGACGCCGGCGAGCAGCGGGATCAGGTCCTCGATCCGGGCCGCCCACACCAGCCGCCGGGCGGCGTCGGGGCTGCCGTACTGCACCGCCGACACGACGCCGACCACGTGGTCGTCGCTGGTCCGCCGGACCGGGGCGCCGATCATCGCCGTCGTCAGCCGGTCCGCCTCGAACACCCCGCACGGCACCTGGCTGTCCCTGACCGCGGAGCCCAGCCACGCGCCGTGCGTGCCCGCGTCCTGGTCGCCCCCGGTCACCTGCAGGTTCGTGGTCTCCGGCACGGACTCCGAGGCCACCAGGCCCGCGACGGACACGGCGAACGGCTCGGCGCACACCAGCACAGCGAGATCCCGCAGCTCGTCCACGGCGTGCACGGTGGCCGGCACCGGGCCGGTGCCGTGCAGGTCGGCGACGCGCACCTCGGCCCGGGGCACACCCGCGCCGAGCAGGTCCAGCACCCGCCACGCGGTGACCAGCACACCCGGCCGGACCTGGAAGCACGACCCGCCCACGGCACCGTCCGCGCCGACGACCCGCCCCAGAAACGCCGGGACCTCTGCGGGCGCCGTCATGCTCGCCCATCGCCGAGGATGGCGGCCAGTCGCTCGCGGCGGCCTTCGATCCCGGCGTACCGGTCGAGCCTGGTCCATCGCCGCCGCCATTCGCGGTAGTACGGCGCGGCGCCCGCATCGGCCCGGCACGCCTCGACGGCGGCGATGAAGTCAGGCTTGGAGGCGCTGCCGATGATGTTGGCGTCCCCGCGCTGCCGGCCGTCGATCGTCGTCGCGAGCCACGCCGACATCGCCTCGGCCGCGTCGTCGTCCAGCCGCCGCAGCGTCAGCGTCTCGTCGACGACGAGCTCGGCCGCCAGCTCGTGCCCGGGCACGAGCAGCGCCAGGTGCAGGCAGATCTGCACCATCGACCGGCGGTGATCGGCCAGCAGCGGCCACGGGCTGCCGTCCTGCCGCACGACCGGCCGCCGCAGGTACCCGAACGCCCGGTCGACCCGCCCGATCACCTGCTCGCGGAACGCGTCCCACGTGTCGGCGTCCTTCGGCGCGTGGCCCAGGGCCTGCATCTCGGGGCTCATCGAATACACCAGCAGCAGCGCGCGGCAGGTCATGATCGCGGGGTTGCGGTAGCTGGTCGGTATCGCGAGCCGGTCCTCGGTCACCTTGAAGGTGAACTGGTGCTCCCGCTCGATCCGCTCGGCCGTGGCGAGCGCGTGCTCCCCGATCGTCGCCCCGTCGGAGAGCTGGCGGAACATCCTGCCGGTCCACGCCGCGCTGTCCCCGTCGACCCACTCCTCGGCCCAGAGCCCGACGACCCGCTCGGCGGTGCGGCAGGCAGTGCCGGTCTCGGCCAGCACCAGCTGCAGCAGCGTCTCGTCGAGCGCCAGGGCGTATCGCCCACGGGCGGGATCCTCGCCGTGGCTGTCGCGGTAGTGCTTCAGCCTGTCGCGGGCCTCCGCGTGGTAGATGTACGCGGCGTCGTAGCCGGCCTCGGTGTCCCGCTTGGACTCCACCAGCGCCTGCGCCCGCAGTGCCCCGAGCGCCCGCGGCGCGAACTCCGGCCACGGCATCCGTCGCGCCGCGTCCGCCAGCCGGCCGATCAGCCGCGCGGCCTGCCGCGACTCCTCCCCCTCGTCGCCGGGCAGTGTCTCGAAGCCCGATGCCACGCTCCAGAGGTAGCTCAGCGCCGCCTCGGAGATCAGCCACCCCAGCACCGGCAGCGTCTCGGCGAGCTCGGCAGGCGGCAGGATCGGCTGGGGCTCCCCCATGGTCGTGCGGTATCCGTCGATCTCCCCCTCGACCCGGGTGACCAGCTCGTCGTCGACCGGCGACAGCCGGAACCGCACCTGCTCGGCCAGCCGCCGGATCTCCTCAGCGCTCATCCCCACGGACGCATCGACCTCTCAGATCACCATCCTTGGGGCTCTCTGACGGACAGCCTCAGGACGGCCGGCACGACGCTTGGGCAACCGTGCCGTGCCTGGCTCGCTCGCGACGTTCTCACGCGGTGATGACGACCGATGTCTGACCATTCCTTGGCCGGCGCCGTAAGTGCCGGTGCATATTGCAGACGTCATTGACACTGCTCAGTGTCTCTCGGTAGCGTGTCCGCGACAGGGCGGTCGGACAATGGTTAGTGATCGTCGATGATGCGGACCGGCACAATGCTCCGCGTGCGATTCTCGCCGATGGACGTGCGCGGCATAATCCGTCATGCGTGGAAACGGAGTGAAACATTTACGTTACCAGCGAATGTCGCGTGTCCAGCGGTGACGGGCAGCACGAGCACGGGATGTCCGGGCCGGTCTTCGCCGTCGGCGGGCCGACCGCGTATGACGACGTGGTGCGGTTCACCGCCGCGGTCCGGGCGTTGCATCCGCTGCCGGAAATGCCGCACCCCGATTTCCTGCTGTTCCAGACGTTGCATCTGACCGCGGAACTGCTCTGGTACAACATGCATTTCGACATCGTGCGCGCGGCCGACGACCTGGGGCGCCGCGATTATCGCTCGGCGCGACGTCTCGTACACCGGGCGACCGAGCTGCAACGGTTGACGGTGACGCATCTCAAGCAGGTGCGGTCCGGCATTCCGCAGACGGAGTTCCTGCAGATACGGGCGGGTCTCCCGGATGGTGGCAGCGGCCTGGACTCTCCCGGCATGCGCAATCTGCAAAAGGCGTGCCGGCATTTGTGGCGCTGTTTCTGCGCGGCGATGGAGTCCGACGGTGTGGCGTCGGAGTCGCAGTTGCTGGAGGCCGGCACGGCGCACCCCGATCTGGGGGCGGTCGCGCTGGAGATGCTGGAGCTCGACGACGCGATGCTCGGCTGGCAGCAGGAGCACCAGCGCATGGTGTGGGCCCGCCTCGGCGGGCACCCGACCCTCCGCGCGATGCCGCAGGCCCAGGGGCCGGTCAGCCTGACCGGCCGGTCCGTCGACGTGCTGGACCGCTTCGTCGCGCACATGCGGTTCCCGCGCCTGTGGCAGGCGGTGCAGCACTGCCACGAATCGATGACCGGCGAGACCCGGCGCGGAAAGGAATGAGCGCATGACCAGCACCGTCTGGCGGCCGCCGCAGGAGCTGCCGTTCCACTGGCACGTGTACGACGTCGGCCACCTGCTGCCCGCCGGCTGGGCGGAGACGTTGCTCGGCGTGGCCCGCGAGCATGCGGTCCGGCGGGTGTTCCGGCCCACCATGGCCACCGCCCGCGAGGTCGCCGACGCGCAGATCCCGATGCACAGCGTCGACGGCGAGGTGCTGCGCGAGGCCGCGCCGTGGACGCATCAGCTGTACAGCGGCTGGTTCAAGGAGCTCGGGGAGCGCACCGCGGAGGAGAAGCTGCACGAGACCAGCAGCGACAACCGGGCGCTGAGCCTCAACGTCCAGGACGGGATCACGATGCGGTACCCGTGCCACGTCGACAGCAACCCGATGCAGGGGCTGCTGTACCTGACCTCCTGCACCGAGGAGACCGGCGGCGCTCTCGTGGTCGCCCGCAACCGCGCCGCCCGCGACGTGGCAGCCGTCGACGCCGACGCCATGCGGATCTACCCGGCGAAGGGTCAGCTGTACTTCTTCGACGCCCGCCGGCACGCGCACTACGTCGAGCCCCTGCGCCGTGACGACGCCCTGCGCGCCGTGCTGACGATGAACTACTACTCGCCGTCGTGCCCGGAGACGCTGCGCCCCGCCGGCCTGGACGAGCAGCTCTTCAGCCGCTGACGTCCCCCTCCGGTCGGCGTTCCCGGACGCGTTCGGCGACGGCGTGGCCCAGCTCGGCCGTGGTGCCGGTGCCGTGCAGGTCGGGGGTCAGCGGGGCGTCGCGGGGGCCGTGGGCCAGGACGTCCTCGATGGCGCCGAGCAGGTGCGCCGCCGCGTCGGGGTGGCCGAGGTGCTCCAGCATCATGGAGCCGCACCAGATCTGGCCGACCGGGTTGGCGATGCCCTTGCCGGCGATGTCCGGGGCGGAGCCGTGCACCGGCTCGAACAGGCTCGGGTGGTGGCGCTCCGGGTTGATGTTCGCGCTCGGGGCGATGCCGAGGGTGCCGGTGCACGCCGGGCCCAGGTCGGACAGGATGTCGCCGAAGAGGTTGCTGGCCACGACCACGTCGAACCAGTCGGGGTGCAGGACGAACTGCGCGGCGAGGGCGTCGATGTGGAACTTGTCTAGCCGCACGCCCGGGTACCGCTCGCCCATCGCGGCCACGCGCTCGTCCCAGTACGGCATGGAGATGGAGATGCCGTTGCTCTTGGTGGCGGACGTCAGGTGCTGTCCCGGCCGGCGGCTCGCCAGCTCGAAGGCGAAGCGCAGGACCCGGTCGACGCCGATGCGGGTCATGACGGTCTCCTGCAGGACCGTCTCGCGCTCGGTGCCCTCGAAGATGCGCCCGCCGACGCTGGAGTACTCGCCCTCGGTGTTCTCCCGCACGACGACGAAGTCGATGTCGCCCGGCTCACGGCCCGCGAGGGGGCTGCGCACGCCGGGCATGAGGCGGCACGGGCGCAGGTTCACGTACTGGTCGAACGTCCGCCGGAACTGCAGCAGGCTGCCCCACAGCGAGATGTGGTCCGGGACCACCGCCGGCCAGCCGACCGCGCCGAAGTAGATGGCGTCGTAGCCGCGCAGCGTCTCCTCCCAGTCGGCGGGCAGCATGGTGCCGTGCCGCTGCCAGTAGTCGGCGCTGGCGAAGTCGAAGGTGTCGAAGTGCAGCCGCAGCCCGAACCGGCCGGCGGTGGCCTCCAGAGCGAGAAGCCCGGCGGGGACGACCTCCTTGCCGATGCCGTCGCCGGGGATGACGGCGATGCGATGCGTGCCCGCCGTGCCCATCGCGCTCACCGCTCCTCCCGCAGCGCCGACAGGCCGCCCTGGGAGTCTTCGAGGGCGATGCGCTCCGCGGTGGCGGAGTCGCCCGCGCGCAGCGCCCGGACCAGGGCCCGGTGGCTGGTGTAGCGCTCCAGGCCGAATGTGTCGTCCCTGGCGACGTGCTGCAGCAACAATGAACGGCGCCGCGGGCGGGAGAACACCCGGCTCTGCTCCAGCATCCGCACGAGCACCGGGTTGTGCGCGCACGCGTCGACGGTGTCGTTGAACTCCTGCATGGTGTCCAGCAGCGCGTTGAGGTGCCGGTCGGTCGGCTGGCCCTGCCCGCGCCGGTCCTTGAGCAGGATCAGCAGGTCGTCGGCGCGGTCGAGGATCGCGTCGAGGGCGTCGAGCTGGGCGGCGGTGGCGTGCCGGGCGGCGAACCTGGCGACCAGGCCGCGCAGGCCGACCTCCACCTCGGCGAGGTCGTCGATGGCGGCGTCGCGGATCGCGGCGACCAGGACGGTGCGCGGGCCGATGCGCTCGATGAGCCCGTCGAGCTCCAGCCGGCGCAGCGCCTCGCGGACCGGCGTCGGGCTGATCGCGAGCCGCTCGGCCATGCCGCGCTCGGTCACCTTCTCCCCCGCCGCGAGCTCGCCGGTGGCGATGGCGGTGCGGACGTGGCGGTACGCCTGATCGGCGAGCGTTTCAGCGGACATGACCGCACTCTAGCGCATGCCATGGCAAACTGAATTGCAACTGTTGACGAGTTTGCTATAGCAAATTACCGTGGCGCGGACACCCCAAGGAGGATCCGCATGGCCGATCTGAAGGTCCGCGACGGTACGGTGTCCAACCGCAAGATCACGTTCTTCGTCGCTCTGGCGCTCTTCGCGCAGGAGTCGACCTGGAACTTCTACGACAACCAGGTGCCCGTCCTGCTGCGCGAGCACGTGAGCAGCGCCGCGCTCGTCGGCCTGCTCATGGGCGCGGACAACCTGCTGGGCATCTTCGTCCAGCCGTGGATCGGCAACCGCTCCGACAACACCCGCACCCGGTGGGGGCGGCGCATGCCCTACATCGCCGTCGGCATGCCGCTCGGCGCGCTGATCTTCCTGCTCCTGCCCTGGGCCACGTCCCTGGCCGCCCTGGTCGCCGTGATGTTCCTGTACGCGCTGGTCGCCAACAGCACGCGCCCCCTCGCGGAGTCGCTGGTGCCGGACTTCATCCGCCCGGAACGGCGCAGCCGCGCCAACGCCGCCGTGAAGATCGCGACCTCGCTGACCATCATCGTCGCGTCGCTGATCAGCCTGTTCGTGGTGGACGAGCACCCGCGGGGCGCGTTCGCCATCCCGGCGGTCATCATGCTGCTCGCCACCGCGGTCCTGATCGCCAAGGTGCGCGACAGCCGGTCGCCGGCGTACCAGGCGGCCCTCACCGAGGACGCCGCCGCCGGGCACGCCGAGGCCCGGGTGCCGTTCCGGCAGGTGCTCACCGAGCTGATCCGCGACCCCGACCGCCGCCGGCTCCTGCTGCTGCTGACCGTCGTGCTCTTCGGCGGGGCGTGGTTCGCCTCCCGCTCGCTGATCACCCCGTACGGCATGCAGGCCCTCGGCCTCACCCGCGGCGAGGCGGGCGGGCTGACCCTGCCCAGCGGCGTCGCCTACCTGCTCGCCTGCTACCCGGCCGCCCTCGCCGCCGAACGGTTCGGCCGGCTGCGCACGATGGCCTTCGGCATGATCGTCTTCGCCGTGGCCCTTGCCGCCGGGACGCTCGTGCAGACCGCCACCGGCACCGTCGTGGTGTTCTGCATCGCCGCCGCCGGTGCCGCCGCCTTCTCCATCAACGCGGTCGTCGCCCTGTGGAACCTGGCACCGTCCAGCCGGGTCCTCGGCACCTACACCGGCCTGTACGCGGTCACCTGGTACCTCGGTGGCTTCGGCGGGCCCGCGCTCATCGGCGCCATGGTCGACCTCACCGGCTGGCACGGGATGCTGCTGGACATCGCGGTGCTCGCCACACTCGCGGTCCTCGTCATCGTGCGGCTCGGGCGCCTGCAGCGCCGTCACGCGGCCGCACCGGTGGCCTTCTGATGCCGGCCGTGCTCATCACCACCGACTACCTGACGCCGGGCGACGAGGTGGACGTCTACCTCACCGGCCTGGGCTTCACCACCCGGCACGACCCGATGCGCGGGCCCCGCCGGCCCGAGCAGCTCATCGCCGCCCTCGCCGGTGTCGACGGCGCGCTCATCGCCAACGAGCCCATGACGGCGCGGGTGCTGGAGCAGGCGCCCGCCCTGCGGGCCGTCGTGCGCACCGGCGTGGGGTACGACTCCGTCGACGTGCCCGCCGCCACCCGGCTCGGCATCAGCGTCAGCAACCTGCCCGGCGTCAACAGCAACGCGGTCGCCGAGTACACCATCGCGCTGCTGCTCGCCCAGGCCCGGCGGCTGGTGCCCCTGGCCACCGGGGTCGCCGCCGGGCAGTGGCCCCGCGCCGACGGCCAGGAGCTGCGCGGCAGGACCCTCGGCCTCATCGGCTGGGGCGCGGCGGCGCAGCGGGTGGCGCCCCTCGCGGTCGCGTTCGGCATGACGGTGCTGTGCCACACCACCGTCCCGACGCGGCCCGCTCAAGCCCGGTTCGTCACCCTGGACGAGCTGCTCCGCGACGCCGACTTCGTGTCCGTGCACACCGCCCTGACCGACCGCACCCGGCACCTCATCGACGCCGCCGCACTGGCCCGGATGAAGCCCTCCGCCCACCTCGTCAACACCGCCCGCGGGCCGATCGTCGACGAGGCCGCCCTCGCCGACGCCGTCCGCAGCGGCCGGATCGCGGGCGCGGCCCTGGACGTCGTGGACGTCGAGCCGCTGCCGGCCGACAGCGTGCTGCGCGGCGTCGACGGCATCACCGTCTACTCGCACATGGCCGGGCAGACCGCGCAGGCGCGCCGCGCCGCCGGCCTGGACGGCGCGACGGAGCTCGTCGCCGCACTCGCCGGCCACCCCGCATCCTCCGTCAACGCCCACCTGATGAACCCGTCTACGTCCACCTCATGAACCCGTCGACGCCCACCTGATGAACTCCGAGGAGCGATCCCATGACGTCACCCCGTGACTGCGTCCGAATCCTGGTGCCGTCCGGCATGCTCGGCTCGGGTTTCCCGCCCGAGATCGTCACCCGCGGGCTGGAGCTCGGTGCCGACGTCATCGCCCTGGACGGCGGCTCCACCGACTCCGGGCCGTACTACCTCGGCACCGGCACCGCCAAGACCACCGCCGCCGCCGTCGCCCGCGACCTGCGCCTGCTGCTGCGCGCCGCGGCCACCGCCGGCATCCCGCTGATCATCGGCTCGTGCGGCACCAGCGGCACCGACTCCGGCGTCGACTGGGTCGCCGGCATCGCCCGTGACGTCCTGGCCTCGGAAGGGCTGCGCCTGCGGGTGGCCACCGTCTACAGCGAACAGCGGGCCGCCGACCTCAAGGAACACCTCGACCAGGGCCGGATCCGCCCGCTCCCGCCGTCCGGCGACCTGGACCAGGCGACGCTGGACAGCTGCGAGCACATCGTCGCCATGATGGGCCACGAACCGATCGCGGAGGCCCTCGCCGCCGGCGCCGACGTGGTCCTCGCCGGACGCGCCACCGACACCGCCGTCGTCGCGGCCTTCCCGCTCATGGCCGGCATGCCCGCCGGCCCGACCTGGCACGCCTCGAAGATCGTCGAGTGCGGCGCGCAGTGCACCACGGACCCGCGCTCCGGCGGCGTCTTCGCCACCATCGACGCCACCGGCTTCACCATCGAGCCGCTCGACCCGGCCGTCTCCTGCACACCCACCTCGGTCGCGGCGCACATGCTGTACGAGACCGTCAACCCGTTCTCCATGCGCGAACCCGCCGGCACGCTGATGGTCGGCGACGCCACGTACCGCGCCCTGGACTCCCGGCGCGTCCGCGTGGAGCACTCCCGGTTCGAGCCCGCCGCGCAGCACACCATCAAGCTGGAGGGCTCGCGCATCACCGGGTACGAGACGATGTCGTTCACCGCCATCCGCGACCCGCACATCCTCGGCCAGATCGACACCTGGGCCGCGCTGCTGCGCCAGGTCCTCGTCGACCGGGTCACCCAGACCCTGGCGCTGCGCACCGACGAGTACGCCTTCGACATCCGCCTGTACGGCCACAACGCCGTCCTGGACGCCATCGACCCGGACACCCGCCCGCCCCGCGAGGTCGGCGTCATGCTCCTGGTCCACGCGGCCGACCAGCAGACCGCCACGGCCGTCGCGAAGATCGCCAACCCGCTCATGCTGCACCTGCCCACCCCGGACATGCGCCATCTGCCCAGCCTCGCCTTCCCCACCTCACCAGCCGAGACCGAACGCGGCGCGACGTACGAGTTCGCCCTCAACCACGCCGTCGACGTGGACTCCCCCACCGGCCTGTTCCGCATCCACCTCCCGGAGGCCCCCGATGCCCGATAACCCCCGCACCGTCGCCGACCTCGCCCTGGAGGTCCGGTCGAAGAACGCCGGCCCGTTCTGGGTGACGATGGAGCTGTTCATGCGCGACAGCACCGGGTACGCCATCGTCGCCGACCCCGGCTACCTGGACGAGGCGGTGGTCGCCCGCCTGTACCGGGTCGCCGCGGACACCGTGCAGATCTTCCGGCTGCCCGACCTGAACGTCGTCAAGATCTCCTTCCCCCGCCCGGTCCCGCAGGGCAGCCTCCACGACCGCGACATCCACGCCGGCCAGCACCACGTCCCCCTCGCCCTGCTCCCACTGCCCCACCCGTCCGGGTGACGGCTGAGGCAGTGACGTGCACTGGCGCAGGATGGATAATCTGCGGCGATGGAGGAGCTGCCGCCACATTCGATGCCGCACGCGAAAGGTGTGCAAATCGGCGACGGCAACGTGCAGTACAACGTCAGCGGGCACTCGCAGCTGCGCCTCTCGCTCGACGAGGCCGCCTACTCCTCCCTGACGGACCTGCTCAGCGCGCTCCCCGCGGTCGCCGACGTCCCGCTGCTGTTCCGCACCGCCGGCGGTGGCATCGCCGGCGCCACCGACCCTCCGTCGGATCCGCAGCGCTGCGTCGACCTGCTCCGCACCTATGTCGACACCTACCCGCTGTTCGCGTTCGTCGAGCACCTCGCCGCCGGCTGCCGGGACCCGATGCGCCGGCAGCTGCGCTCCTGGGTCGACGACAACATCGGCGAGATCCGGCAGCCGGAGCGGCGGCAGCAGCTGGCGTCGGTACGGGCCGACGCCGACCGTGACGCCGCCGGGCTGATCGGGCCGCAGCTGATCACGGTCCGGCTGGACGACGACCTGCTGACCCCGGGCCGGTACCTGCTGACGGTGTTGCACGCGCACGGCGGCGCCGGCCCGGCGCAGGTCGCCGTCCCCCGGCAGCCGCTGCGACTCGCGGAGGTGTCCCGGGTCGTCGCCGACCTCATCGGCCGGCACACCGCGCACGACACCGCCCGCGTGCCCGCACGGCTGACCTTCGTCGTGCCCGATCACCTGGTCGCCGCGCCGTTCGAGCAGTGGCAGGTCCCCCGCCAGGGCGCCGCGGTCGCGCTCGGCACCTGCTGCATCGTGACGGTGCGGCCCACGACGTCGCCGCCGGCGCGGGACGCCCAGGCCGAGGTGGCGCGGTGGCGGCGGACCCTCGGCACCACGGGCGACGCCGACGGGGTCACCTGGGTGGACGACGTGACGGACGTGCGGCCCGGGGGCCGCCTGCGTCGCCGTCATCGGCGATCGCCTCGCCGGGCAGCCCGCCGCCGTGGTACGGCTGCTGCGCCGGCTCAACTGCAACGTGGCGATCTGGCATCGCGGCCGCCGCATCGACCGGCGCTCAGCGCTGCGCGACGTCCTCGGCGGGCGGCCGCTGGCGGACCTGCCCAGGGCGGTGCGCGCGCAACGGGCGCAGGCCGCCGAGCCGGACGCCGGACCCGATCACCCCGGCCACGACGTCGTGCTGCTCTGGGACGACCCCGAGGCGACCGCGACGCTCCCCTCCGTACTGCAGCCGCCGAAGCCCCGGAAGGCGCACATCTGATGACCTGGCAGATCTTCAACGGTGCCGGCGTACCCCATGACGGCATCGAACGACTCCCGCCGCCGCCGAACTGGCGGAACTTCGAGATCGGCGACGGTGCCAGCGACAGCGGCATCGACCCGGCATCACTGCGCCGGCTCGGCGCGGTCGGCGCCGGTCGCCGGTACGGTACCCGGGAGCTGGCGATCATCAACGCCGCGCTGTACCTGCGCCGGCCGCTGCTGGTCACCGGCAAACCGGGAGTCGGCAAGTCCGCCCTGGCCGATGCGATCGCCCGGGAGCTGAGACTGGGCACGGTGCTGCGCTGGCGCGTCACCAGCCGGACCGCGCTCGCCGAGGGGCTCTACCAATACGACGCCATCGGCCGGCTGCACGACGAGAGTCTCGACCGCACCCAGTCCAACGGCCGGCGCACCGACATCGGCCGCTACGTGCGGCTGGGCCCACTGGGCACCGCGCTGCTGCCCGGCCACCGGCCGCGGGTCCTGCTCGTCGACGAGCTGGACAAGGGCGACCTCGACCTGCCCAACGACCTGCTGCACGTGCTGGAGGACGGCGAGTTCGAGATCCCGGAGCTGCTGCGCCTGCCAGACGCCGACCGGCCGGTCACGGTGATGACCGCCGACCAGGACGGCCACGCCGACGTGCGGCACGGCCGGGTCCGGTGCCGGGCCTTCCCGGTCATCGTGGTCACCAGCAACGGCGAACGGGAGTTCCCACCGGCGTTCCTGCGCAGATGCGTGCGGCTGGACCTCGCCGCGCCGACCGCGGCCGAGCTGACGGAGATGGTGGCGGCGCACTTCGACGGCGGGGTGCCGGACGCGACCAGAGCGCTCGTCGAGGACTTCCTGCGCCGGGCGGCGCAGCACGAGCTGGCCAGCGACCAGCTGCTGAGCCTGGTCTACCTCACCACCCAGCGCGGCGACGCAACGAAGTGGACCTGGAACGCCGTGGTCGAAGCCGTGCTCAGGGAACTGACCGAACCCGACGACCGATGAGCCCGGACTTCGAGCACCGGTCCGACGCGACCGCGACCGAGATCGCGGATGTGCTGTGGCTGGCCGGTTTCATGACCCCCGACCTGCCCGACGGATCGGCCGCACCGGCACCGGCCGCTGCCGGCCCACCCGCGCCGGACCCTCCGCCGGAGCAGCTGCCCGCCCCGCGCCGTCGCCGGCGACGGCGCTGTACACCACCGACGGCACGATGCGCGCCGAGCCCTGCACCTCGCCCGAGGTGTCACCGTGCCGCCGCTGCCACACGCCCGGGCGATGCTGCGGGCGCTGCGGCCCTTCACCCGCCGCCTCGTGGACGCCGCGCCCGCCCGGCGCACCATCGACGAGGCGGTCACCGCGGAGCAGTCGGCCGCCGCGACCTATCCGGTCCCGGCCTGGCACCGCGCCGGGCACCGCTGGCTGGATCTCGTGCTCGTCGTCGACACCGGACCGTCGATGGCGATGTGGACGCCGACGCTGCACGAGGTCCGCCGCCTGATCGAGCAGTCCGGCGTGTTCCGGCGGGTGCAGGTGCTGCCCCTCACCGCGCGCCGCCTGCCCGCCGCCCGCCACGGCGCGGCGCTGGTCTTCACCGACGGCACGGGTCCGCAGTGGCGGGACGGCTCGGCCGTGGCCCGCGTCCGGCAGTGGGCCGAGCACCGCAGCGTCGCCCTGCTGAACCCGTTGCCGCCAACGCGTTGGCCCGGCACCGCGCTGTCGGCGGCCCGCGGCCGCGTGCTGAGCGCCCGACCGGCACTGGCGAACCGGTCCTGGTCCACGACCGGCCGGCGCGGGGCCACACCGCTGCCGGTGCTGCACCTGTCGGACCGCTTCCTCGAACGATGGGCCAACCTGGTCTGCGGCCCTCCGGTCTGGTACGACGTCCCGCTGCTCGTGCCACCGGCGCCGATCCCGGTCCCGGCGCCGATGTCGGCCTCGGAGCTCGTCGACGCCTTCCGCGCGGCGGCCTCACCGATGGCGTTCGACCTCGCGTGTCGGCTCGCCGCCGCGCCGTTGACGCTGCCGACGATGCGCCTCGTCCAGCGCGCCCAACTGCCGCGGTCCACGCCGGCCGACCTCGCCGAGGTGCTGCTCGGCGGGCTGTTGCACTGCGACTCGCAGAGCGAGGACTCGACGTACGACTTCCTGCCGGGCGTCCGCGCGGTCCTGCAACGCCACCTGACCCGCGACACGGCGTTCGAGGTCATCGACCTGATCGGCGCGCACGTCACCACACCCGGCACGGAGACCTTCCGCGTGCTGGCGCTGCCCGGCGACGCGCAGCCGCGGCCGTCGATGGTGCGGCTCGCCTCGGTCGCGGCCGATCTCCTGCACGCCATGGGCGGTCCCGTTCCCGAAGACGACCGGTCGGTCGAGGTCTCCGGCGACCCGGACGGCTATCCGGTGGTGTACCTGCACGGCGGTCACGGCGACGCGAAGCTCCCGGATGCGGCCCTCCGCCGGCTCGGCGTGCGGCTCATCGTGTTCCAGCGGGCGCACGGCCGTTCGGTCGCCGGCACCGTTCGGGATATCCGCCTCCTTGCTGATTTTCTCGACCTTGAGCAGTTCGCGGTGTTGGGTGAGTCTGACTGCGGGCAGCACGCGCTGGCTGCCGCGGCTTCGGACCTGTTGACCGGGCGGATCTCCCGCGTGGCGGTCGTGTCCGGCCCGACCCTTGACATGATCCTGCACGGTGACTTGGACTTCGATCCCAGATCCATCGCAATGCCGGTGCGTGTCCTCTACGTCGGCACGCCGGATCCGAGCCCGGTGCCGCTGCTGCTGCTACTCCCGCACGCGGAGGTTCATTTCGTGCCGACCTGGCCGGCAGAGGAGACAGGACAGGTCGAAGCGCTCATCGGCTGGCTGGCACGGTCCTCGCCACCGGACGTCGCCACGTTCGTGCACGAGGCCCGGTTGCACGACGACGCGACGATGCAGTTGGAGACCATGATGGCAATGATGTATGAGACCGTGGCTCGAGACGAGCCGCTGCTGGTCGCGGTGCGACCGGCGACCGAGGCGTTGCTGCGCGAGCGGCTCGGCGACTTCGCCGACCGGGTGCGCATTGCGGACGTTACCGAGATCGGCCGCAACCCGGCGCGCATGATCCCGTGGACCCTGAGCCGCTTCCTGGACGAACACGCCGGCCGGCGGGCTCGCATCATCATCGAGGCAGTCTGGCCGGACCACTCCACCGGGGTGTATGCGGCGTGGATGCAGTACGAAGCAATGATCAACCTGGCGTTCGGCGGGCGCGACGCTGCCATCTTCTGCTTCTACGGCGGCGAGCATCGGGACGTCGTCCAGGATGTCTCCGCCACGCACCCCGTCGTCATCGAGTCGACCGGATTGCGGGCGAGCGACGCGTATAAGCCGTTGAGCATCGCCGATACCTACAACGTGCCGTTGCTCAACTCACCGCATCACGCGACCACGCTGCGATTCGAGGTGGGAGACATCGTCAAGGTGCGGCGGGCCGCAGCCGAGATCGGGCTCGAGGCCGATCTCCCGCCGGATCGCATCTCCGACCTGCAGGTTGCGGTGAGCGAACTGACGACCAACAGCATCAGGCACGGCGGCGGCTCCGGCATCCTGCGGACGTGGTATGACGACGAGCGGGTCGTGTGCGAGGTCAGCGACGCCGGCCACATCACCGACGTCATGGCCGGCCAGCTCGGACCGGACAAGGACGACCCCCACAACCGAGGACTGATGGTGGTCAACGCGGTGGCCGATCTGGTAGAGCGGTACACCACGCAGGCCGGGACCACGACCCGCGTCCACTTCCTGCGCTGAGCGGAAGGGAAGGAGTCCGATGGCACACGAGGTGACGGCGACCGAGGTAGCCGCCAGGCCGACCGCCGTGGTCGCGGCGACGACGACGTGGCAGGAGTTCCCGGCGCTGTGGCCGGGTCTGCTGGACGAGGTGTGGAGCTGCCTGCGGGCGGCCGGCATCAGCCGCGGCTGCCGCAACGTCATGCTGTACCGCGACGGCGTGCCGAACGTCGAGGTCGGTGTGGCCCTGGACGAGCCGTGCCCGCTCACCGGCCGGGTGACGATGTCGGCGTTGCCCGGCGGGCCGGTGGCGATGACCGTGCACCGCGGATCGTATGCGGGGCTGGGTGCGGCGCATCAGGCCGTCGCCGGCTGGTGCGCCGCGCACGGGCGGGAGCCGGCGGGTCCGCGGTGGGAGGTCTACGGGCCGCACCACGAGGACCCCGCCGAGGTGTGGACCGAGGTGTACTGGCTGCTGCGCCCCTGAACGCCTCGGCGCCGCGCCGGTGACGGTCAGGACTTCCAGACCAGCATCGGCTCATGGTCGGCCGCGGCGGCGGCGAACAGCGCGACGATCCGCGCGTAGCACTCCTCCAGGGATGACAGCGCCCAGCCCTCGTCCCAGATCACCGGGTAGACCTCGGCCGCGACGAGTTCCGCGGGCGTGTAGTGCTGTGCGAGCGACGCGAACGGCGTGCCGGCGAGGAACCTGGCCGCCCGGAGCACCTCGTCGGTGGTGAGCAGGCGCGGGGCGTCGTGGCCCCACTCGTCGTCGGTGAGCGGTTCGCCGCCGCCGATGACGTCGACGGGCGGGTCCAGCCTGGACAGGAGGTACTGCAGGCCGGCCCAGGCCTTGTCGGTGTCCATGCCGCGCGACGACGTCTCCTCGTCCTCGTCGCCCATGGCGAGGTCGCCCGCGTACTCGTGGGCGTCATCCGGCTTCTCGGCCAGCAGCCGGCGAAGCTCGGCGAGCTCGTGCGGCCGCAGCCGCACGTACTCGGTGATCATGCTCATGCCGAGATTCTCCACCATGCCGCGTCCAGGCCCGCCCGGACACGGCGGCGCTGCGGGCGGCCGCGCGGCCCCGCCACGCCTGGTCGAGGTGACCCCGGCCCGTGCGCCTGCTGTCCCCCGTGCGAGCTACCCGGCAATGTCCACCACGTGGTGACGATTCGGCGGCGTGGAATCCATAACGTTCGAGGTACCCGCGGCGCTGGGCGGCGGGATCGAACGAGGGGGAACCATGCGACTGCTGAAGCAGTTCGGGGCGGTCGCGGCGGTCGCGCTCGCCGGCAGCCTGAGTGTCGGCGCGGCGGGGTGGAACGTGCCGCTCACCCTGATCCTCGGTGTGGCGACGGCGGTGCTGTCGCTGCTCACTTATGCGTGGGTGGTGCGGCGCACCGAGCGTCGCGCGCCGGTCGAGGTGGCGCTGGACGGCGCCGCGCCGGCGCTCGGCCGTGGGGTGCTGATCGGCGTCGCCATGTTCGCGGCGGTCATCGCCAACATCGCCCTGCTCGGCGGCTACCGGGTGGCCGGCTGGGGATCGGTGACGGGCGCGGTGGCGCTGTTCGGATTCATGGCCGCCGCCGCCGTGACGGAGGAGCTGATCTTCCGTGGCATCCTCTTCCGGATCGTCGAGGAGCGCATCGGCACGTGGGGCGCGCTGCTGCTGACCGCCGCGCTGTTCGGTCTGGCACACCTGCCGAACCCCAACGCCACGCTGTGGAGCGCGCTCGCCGTGGCGGTGGAGGCCGGGGCCCTGCTCGCCGCCGTGTATGCGGCCACCCGCAACCTGTGGGTGCCGATCGGCGTGCACTTCGGCTGGAACTTCGCCGCGGGCGGCGTGTTCGGCACCGATGTGTCCGGCAAGAGCGCCCCGGACGGCCTGCTCGACGGCGTGACGTCCGGCCCGGCCGCGATCAGCGGCGGCGGGTTCGGTCCGGAGGGCAGCGTGTACTCGCTGCTGGCCGGCGTGACGCTGACGATCGTGTTCATGTGGCTCGCCCGGCGACGCGGCAACGTGGTGCCCCGCCGCAGGAGCGCCGCCCCCATCGGCACGACGGGCCCGACCGGCACGAGCGTCAGCGGCACGGAAGGCACAGGCGTCAGCGGCACAGGCACGAACGGCACGAACGGCAGCGGCACAACGGGCACAAGCGGCACGGGCGGCGCGGCCGCTACGCTCGCCCCGTGATCGACGTACGGCGCATCCCGGACCTGTGGCGACGCTTCGACGTCACGGTCCGGGATCTCCCGTTGGGGTTGCTGCTCGTCGCGGCGTCGCTGGTGCCCGCGCTCGACAATCGCGGGACGCAGCTCGGAGACCTGCCGGGCCGTCCCATGGACGCGTTCGCCGCCGTGGTGATCGCCCTGGAGTGCCTGCCGCTCGCGATGCGCCGCCGCTGGCCGGCCGTGTGCCTGGCGCTGGTGTCGCTGGGGTTCGCCGCCGACCAGCTCCGCGGGTATCACACGGTCGCCGGGACGGCGCTGCCCATCGCGCTGCTGAGCGCGGCGGCGCACCTGGAGCGGTTCCGGCGCACCACCATGGTCGCGGCCTCCGTCGCGTACGTGCCGCTGGCCGTCGCCCTCGACCGGCACGGGTCGACCGAGGGGCCGGCCGGATTCGTCACGTTCTACCTGGCGCTGGCGCTCGCGTGGGGCATCGGGGCGTGGCTGCGCACGACCCGGGCGACCGAGGCGGAGCACCGCCGGCGCGTCGCGGAGACCACCCGCGCCGCCGAGCGGACCCGCATCGCCAGCGAACTGCACGACGTCGTGACGCACCACGTGACGGCGATGGTGGTGCAGGCGGAGGCGGCGCGGTATCTCACCGCCGCCCCCGAACGCCTTGACCAGGCGCTGACCGCGATCACCGACACCGGCCGGCGGGCCATCACGGACCTGCGGCACCTACTGGACCTGCTCAACCCCGACCACACCGCCGAGCCGCGGATGCCGTCCGTCGGTGAGATCCGCGCGCTCGTGGAGCAGGCCCGGCAGGCGGGGCAGCCGGTGGAGTTCACCGAGGACGGCAGGGCGGCGGAGCTGACCGGCGGCGCCGAGGTCGCGGCGTACCGGGTCGTGCAGGAGGCGCTGACCAACGCCCTCAAGCACGCCCACGGCAGCCGGACCACCGTCGACGTCCACTACGGCGGAAGGGAGACCATCGTGGAGGTCAGCACCGACGGCCCGGGCACGCACCCCGCGCACGCCGGCGGGAGCGGGCGCGGGCTCGCCGGGCTGCGCGAGCGCGTCGGCGTCCTCGGCGGCGAGTTCGACGCCGACCGGCGCTCCGACGGCCGCTTCGTGGTGCGTGCCAGCATCCCCACCGGGAGCCAGTCGTGACCGCTGGGCTGCGGGTGCTGGTCTGCGACGACCAGGCGCTCATCCGCACCGGGTTCACCACCATCATCGACGCGCAGCCGGACCTCGAGGTCGTCGGCGAGTGCGCCGACGGGCGGGCCGCGGTCGACCTCGCCGGCCGGCTGCACCCGGACGTGGTGGTGATGGACATCCGCATGCCGGTGCTCGACGGCATCGAGGCGACCCGGCTGCTGGCCGGCGTCGGTGTCGCCAACCCCGTGAAGGTGCTCGTGGTGACGACGTTCAACCTCGACGAGTACGTGTACGAGGCGCTGCGCGCCGGCGCGAGCGGGTTCCTGCTCAAGGACGCCCGGCCGGCGCAGCTGCTGGACGGCATCCGCACCGTCGCGTCCGGCGCGGCGCTGCTGGCGCCCGAGGTGACGCGGGAGCTCGTCGGGCGGTACGCGGCACGGATCCGGCCGCCCGAGACCGGGCGGGACGCCGCGCTGACCCCGCGGGAGCTGGAGGTGCTGCGCCTCATCGCCGAGGGGCTGTCCAACCATGAGATCGCGGTGACGCTGGTGATCAGTCAGGAGACCGTCAAGACGTACGTGTCGCGCATCCTGACCAAACTCGACCTGCGCGACCGCGTCCAGGCGGTGGTCTACGCCTACCGCAGCGGGCTGGTGAGCTGACGCGCCCACTGCTCGAAGGAGGTGAGCGGGATGCCGAGGGCGCGCGCGTCCTCGGGGCGGGCGGGCTGCCCGGTCACGTTGATGCGCTCATGGGAGACGCCCGCCCACACCGGCATGCCGGCGGCGACCGCCTCCTCCTCGGTCATGTCCGGCGCCGTCAGCGGCACGCCCAGCGCTCGGGAGAGGACCTCCGCGATCTCGGTCATCGTGCGGAGGTCGCTGGCCAGCTCCAGCTCGACGGTGTGGAAGCGGCCGGGTTCGGCGACGGCCGCGGCGGCCGCCCTGCCGATGTCGTCGACCGCGACGAGGGACAGCCGGGTCTGCGGCCGCAGCACCGTCACCAGGCCGCCCTCGACCCCGCGGGGGAACAGGTATGCGGCCTCGGGCAGGAAGTTCTCCATGAACCAGCCCGGCTTGAGCAGCGTCCAGTGCGTGAAACCCGCCGCACGGACGCGGTCCTGGATGCCGGCCTTGGTGGTGTAGTACGGCTCCAGGGCGGCCCACCGGCCTTCGGCCCAGCCGGCGGTCGCGGTGTGCTGCCCCGCGCCGGAGACCGACGTGTGCACGAACTGCGGCACGCCTGCCGCCAGCGCGGCCTCGATCAGGTTGACGGCCTGGGTGAGCTCGCCGGCGAAGTCGATGCCGCCGTCGTGCATGGGGGGCATCTGCACCGAGAAGACGGCCCGCACTCCTTGCGCGGCCCTGATCAGCGAGTCGCGGTCGCGCAGGTCGCCGGTCACCAGCTCGGCGCCGCGCGCCGCGACGGCCTTCGCCCTGTCGGTGGTGGGGTCGCGGACCAGCGCCCGGACGGGGAACCCCGCCTCCAGCAGCGCACGAGCGGTGGCGCCGCCCTGCTGGCCGGTGGCGCCGGTGACCAGGACGGGTGCCGAATCGGTGGACATTTGACTCCTCTTGACGGCGCTGACGAAAAACGGCGGGGCCCGCCGTTTCTGCGTGGCCTACGATACGGAGGGCCCCGCCACTTAGCAACCTCGAGGTGACCGCCATGCCCGTCCAGCGTGCAGACGCCCGCCGCAACTACGCGCGCCTGCTCGCGGTGGCGGCACAGGAGGTCGCCGCGCACGGCGCCGACGCGTCCCTGGAGCAGATCGCCCGCACCGCCGGCGTCGGCTCGGCCACCGTGCGCCGCCACTTCCCCAGCCGCCACGCCCTCCTCGAAGCGGTCTTCCGCGAACGGGTCGAGGCCCTGTGCACGCACGCCCACGACCTGACCGGCCGCCCCGACACCCGGGCCGCGCTGCTGGAGTGGCTCAGCGCCGTCACCGCCTCCGCGGCAACCATCCGGGGGCTGGCCATCGCCCTGAACCGCGACCTGACCGCCGACCCCGGCGCGGTCCACGAGCACTGCGCCACGGCCCAGCTCACCGAGGCCGGCGAGCCACTGGTACGCCGCGCTGCCGCGGCCGGCGAGCTGACACCGGGCGTCACCGTCACCGACGTCCTCGCCCTGATCACCGGCATCGCCCTGGCCACCGAACACCACCCGGACCCGGCGGCCGAGGCGGACCGCCTCCTCGCACTGACCCTGGCGGGGGTCAGCCCCCGTCCGTGACCACGTGGGCGCCGTCCTCGACGGCGCCGGCGACCAGCGGGAACGCCACCTCGACGACGAGGCCGCCGTCGGGGTGTGGGTGTGCGGTGAGTGTCGCGCCGTGGGCGTGGGCGATCGCGCGCACGATCGACAGGCCGAGGCCGTGGTGCCCGTCGTCAGCGGTGCGGTGCAGCCGCTGGAACGGCTCGAACAGCCGGTCGACCTGGTCCGGCGGGATGCGCTCGCCGGTGTTGGCCACGGTGAGCACCACCCGGCCGAAGGCCCGCAGGACACTGGCCTCGACCGTGCCGCCGGGCACGTTGTGGTGGATCGCGTTGTCGCACAGGTTGACCAGCAGCCGGCCGAGCAGGATCGGGTCGCCCGGTACCCGCGCCGGCTGGAGCCAGGTCGTCACCCGCAGCCCGCGCCGCTCGGCCTCGGGGGCGCGCTCGCGCAGCGTCAGCTCGGTCAGGTCGGCGAGGTCCACCAGGTCGTCGGCGCCGCGGCCGTGTTCGCTGCTCGACAGGGTGAGCAGCGACTCCAGCAGCTGCCCGCGCCGCTCGCTGATCGCCAGGAGCCGCTCGAAGTTCGCCCGGAACGTCGCCAGGTCGGCGTCCGGGTCGATCAGGGGCTCCTCGAGCAGCGCACGCTCGACCGTCAGCGGGGTGCGCAACTCGTGGGCGGCGTTGGCGACGAACCGCTTGTGCGCGTCGAGGGCCGTCTCCAGCCGTCCGAGCAGGCCGTCGACGGTGTCGGCCAGGTCTTTCAGCTCGGTACGGCGGCCGGGCAGGGCGAGGCGCTCGTGCACGTTGCGGTCGGAGATCTGGTGCAGGCGTTCGGTCATGGTCAGCACGGGGCGCAGCACGCGGCCGGCGATCAGCCAGCCGAGGAACAGCGAGATCACCGCCATGATGGCCAACGCGATCAGGGGCCGCGCCAGCCCGCCGGACGTCTCGACGACGCCGACACCGACGTCCATCTCCGGCACCGGCCTCGGCGCCGGGACGCCCCGGGCGTCGGCGGGTGGGGACACCGGCGCCGGCGGCCGGGGTAGGGGCATCGGCGGTACGCCCATGTCCAGGCTCGTGGCAAGGGCCCACATGATGACCAGCAGCACCGCGCTCGACATCACCGACACGAGGCAGTACAGCAGCGTCAGCCGGAGCCGCAGCGGGTGTCGTCGCAACCGCATGGTCAGATCCGGTATCCGGCGCGGGGCACGGTCTCGATGATCGGCGGGTCGCCGAGCTTGGCCCGCAGCCGGTTCATCGTGGCCTTCACGGTGGTGGTGAACGGGTCCGCCGCCTCGTCCCAGACCCGGTCGAGCAGCTCCTCGGCCGGCACGACCCGGCTGCCGCACGTCATCAGGTACTCCAGCACCGCGAACTCCTTGGGACTCAACGGCAGGCGGGCCCCGGCCCGGGTGGCGGTCCGCTGCGCGGGGTCGAGACGCAGGTCGCCGTGGACCAGGACCGGCGGGGCGGCCGGCTGCGACCGCCGGCCCACCGCCCGGATCCGCGCGATCAGCTCCGCGTACGCGAACGGCTTGGGCAGGTAGTCGTCGGCGCCCAGCCCCAGCCCTTCGACCCGGTTGGCGACGGTGCCCGAGGCGGTCAGCATGAGCACCCGGCTCAGCGAGCCGCCGTTGACGAGGGTCCGGCACACGTCGTCGCCGTGGACCACGGGCAGGTCCCGGTCCAGGACGATGACGTCGTACGCGACGACCGCCGCCCGCTCCAGCGCCGCCCCGCCGTCGTAGGCGACGTCGACGGCCATGCCCTCCCGCCGCAGCACCCGGGCCACGGAGTCGGCCAGGTCCGGTTGGTCTTCGACGACGAGTACCCGCATCGCTGCAGGCTAACGACTCCGCCGTCACAGTCCGGTCACAACGGCGCGGACCGTGCTGTGACCGCCCGCCCTCTAGAAAGGCGGCATGTGTCCGGCAACAGCATCCAGGAGGACGTGATGACCGTGGTCATCCATACCGAAGGTCTCAGCAAACGGTACCGGCGGCGGCTCGCGCTGGACGACTGCACGGTGACGGTGCCCGCCGGGCGGATCGTCGGCCTGGTCGGCCCCAACGGCGCCGGCAAGTCGACGCTCCTCGGGCTGGTCTGCGGCATGATCGCGCCGACGAGCGGCACCATCGAGGTGCTCGGCCACCGGCCGGCGGTCAGCGCCGAGCAGCTGTCCCGGGTGGGGTTCGTGGCGCAGGACGCTCCGGTGTACAGCAGGCTCACCGTCGGCGAACACCTGCGGCTCGGCGCCCGGTTGAACCCGCGATGGCACCGGGAGCTCGCGGAGCGGCGGATCCGCCTGCGCGGGCTGGACCTCGGCCAGAAGGCCGGCTCGCTGTCCGGCGGCCAGCGCGCCCAGCTCGCCCTGACCGTCGCCGCGGCCAAGCGGGCCGACCTGCTCGTCCTCGACGAGCCGGTCGCCGCCCTCGATCCCCTCGCACGGCGCGGGTTCATGCGTGACCTGCTCGACTTCGTCGACGAGCTCAAGGTCAGCGTCGTGCTCTCCTCCCACCTGCTCGGCGACCTGGAGCAGGTCTGCGACCACCTGATCGTGCTCGCCGACGGCCGCGTGCAGATCGCCGGCGACGTCGCCGACCTCCTCGCCGCCCACCACCGCATCACGGGCCGCCCCGGCTCGCCGCACCCGCTGCCGGAAGGGGCCGAGCTGATCCACGCCGAGCAGACCCGGGGCGAAAGCTCCATGATCGTCCGCTGCCCCGGGCCGGTGCCCGGCGGCGAGCCCGTCGACCTCGAGGACATGACCCTCGCCTACCTGACCCGGGCGTCCATGACAGGAGCACACCGATGATCTGGCTGACCTGGCGGCAGTTCCGCGCCCAGACCCTGGCCGCAGGCGGCGCGCTGGCGCTGCTCGCGCTGTACCTCATCCACCTCGGCAACCAGATCGACGCCTTCGCCGACACGAGGGTCGCCGGCTGTGCGGGCGAGGCGTGCCGCGTCGCGCTCATGGAGCTGCGCCGGGGCTACAGCGACACCGTCGCGGTCATCGGCCTGGCGCTCATGGCCGCGCCCGCCCTGATCGGCATCTTCTGGGGCGCCCCGCTGGTGGCCCGGGAGCTGGAGGAGCGCACCGACAGGCTGGTGTGGAACCAGAGCGTCACCCGCACCCGGTGGCTGGTGGCCAAGCTCACCGTCATCGGCCTGAGCAGCGCGCTGGTGACCGGCGTGTTCAGCCTCCTGCTGACCTGGGCCGTCAGCCGGTACGACGCCGCCGTCGGCGACCGGTTCGCGGCCATGAACTTCGCCGCGCGCAACATCGTGCCCATCGGATACGGCCTGTTCGCCTTCGTCCTCGGCACCGTCGCCGGCATGGTCGCGCGGCGCACCCTGCCGGCGATGGCGGTCACGCTCGTCGCCTTCACCGCCCTGCAGCTGCTGGTCCCGTCGGTGGTGCGGCAGCACCTGATGCCGCCGGTCACCGAGACCATCGCCCTGGACGCGTCCGTCATGAACTCCGGCGTCGGCCTCGGCCTGCAGGACGACAACACCATCCACCTCCACGGCTACCACGTCCCCGGCGGCTGGGCGCTGCAGGACGCGTCCCAGGTGTTCAAGGCGGACGGCTCGCCCTACACCGGCGACGATGCGAGGCGCTGCATCGCCGCCGCCGACGGCGTGGAGGCCACCATCGCCTGCACCGTCGCGCAGCACCTGCACTTCCAGCACACCTACCAGCCGGGCAACCGCTACTGGGCGTTCCAGTGGATCGAACTGTCCCTGTACACGGCCCTGTCGCTCCTGCTGGCCGCGTTCGGCTTCGCCTGGCTGCGACGCCGGGTCTAGCCGATCGGGAAGCGGCCGCGGCGCCATTGCCAGTGGCGGCCGGACTTCAGGTGTTCGATGACGGCGCGCTGGAGGACGGTGCGGCGGGGCAGCTGGTCCAGGGGGGTGGTCAGGGAGCGGAACACGAATCGCAGGACCTCGACGTCGGCGTCCAGGCCCTCCGGCTCCTCGTAGGGGTCCAGCTCGAACCGCCGCTGGAAGCGCACGATGTTGGAGTCCTCGGGCAGGTACTCCCGCAGTTGCGGGTCGAGCAGCCAGGAGCCGCAGGCGAACGCCGTGTAGGGCTCGTCGGGGAAGTGGCGCGGGAAGAACGCGCGGGCCTCGTCCAGCGATGCGTCGATCGCCTCCGGGGTCAGCGGCCCCGACTCGAAGATGTGCAGGTCGATGGCGGTGCCGCCGCGCTGGTGCTGCAGGCGGCCCAGCTCGTAGAGGCCGCCGCGGGCGTGCAGGGTCAGCCAGGCCTGCATGACCGGCCAGCCCTCGCGGTGCATGCGCCGGTCGATCGCGAGGTTGCGGCCCAGGTCGGCGAGGGTCGCCCAGGACACGGCAGCGGCGATGCCGTGGTCGCGGTGGTATCCGGTGACGACGTCGACCAGGGCCAGGTAGGCGTACACGTAGAGATGCTGCCAGGCGGGGCCGCGGTCGCGGGGCAACTCCGGGCCGGGCGGTAGCCAGCCGTGGCCGCCGAGGTCGGCGCGGACCAGGGCGATCGTGCGGTTGAGCAGCCAGCGCAGCTCCGGGGTCCACAGTGGAGAGCCGGGGTCGGGCCAGCCGGCCATGATCTCGGCGGCGTCGTCGGGGAGCACGGCGAGCCGGTCGAGGATGGCGGGGGCGTCGGCCTTGGCGGGCAGCGGCGCCGACGGCTGGTCGCCGGCGAGCCGGTGCACCCGCTCGACGTCCTCGACGGGCACTGCGAGCCGGGCGGCGGTGTCTTCCAGATCCACGCGGACGACCCTACCCGCCGGCGTCGACCCTGGTGCGCCCGTTGATCCGGCCGGCGGGCAGGCACCGCCGGAGGTCGCCCGGCGGCACTGCGCGGACGGGCCGGCCACGCCGGTCTACGGCAAGGAGAACGACGCGGCCGGCGGCGACCGGGGATCACCGCTGAGGGGGCGAGAGTCAGCAGCGCTGCACGACACGCAGGGAGAGGACCTCGGTGGCGGAGATCCTGCGGGCGCTCGGCTCGCCGGCGACGCGCACCAGCACCGTCTGGGCGTCCATGCCGTCGAGGGTGCCGCACACCGGCGGCGCCTCCCGCGCCGTCACCTGGACCAGCGGGGCGGTGGTCTCCGCCGCCGGCCCGTACCAGGACAGCAGCAGCGCCACCGCGAGCAGCCCGGCGCTGAGCACGGCGAGGCGGCGGGCGAGCCTGAGGTCGGCCAGGGCGACCGTGGCCAGCCGGACGGTGTGCGGCTCGATCCCGCCGCCGTCGAGGATCCGCTGTGCGCTCGTCGGTGCCAGCCTGCCGTACGCGGCGGCCAGGAACAGCCACAGCGACACCAGGCCGGCGGCGAGCGCGGCGAGCACCAGGGCGCCGAGCGCGTAACCGGCCCACGGCGCGTAGTCGGCGATCGACGCCCGGCCCTTGAACAGCAGCGTGGCGGTGACCAGGGTGAGGAGCCCGGCCATCCCGGTCCGCCAGTTCTCCGCGTTGCGCCTGGTCCGCTCCAGCGCCGTGCGGAGCTCATCGGCGAGGCGTGCACGGTCCTCGACCTCCCGCGGCCCCGGCGTGGCGCGCAGCGGCGGCACCGCCTTCACCCGGCGCCCGGGCACGCTCATTCGTCCCCCGCGAGGTCGTCGTCCGTGAGCTCGAACCGCATCCGCCAGGCGGCGCCGCAGCCGCGCAGGCCGGTGCGCTGCAACGGATCCGGGTGCGGCACGGCGCACCGGCACTGGACGGTGAACTCCGCCGGCAGCAGCGACTCCGCGACGATGCCCGCGTCGCGCAGCGCCGTCGCGGCCACGATCGCGTCGTCGCGGGTCATCCCGGACACGCCGCTGAACGCGATGAGCCAATGGCTGTCGGCCATGTCGTCGCGGCAGCGGGGGCACGTGCCGGACAGGTCCAGCACGATGGGGTTGTCGACGTCGGGCGTCACCGACACGCTGATGGTCTCCACCGCGCGCGCCGCCCAGGACTCGTCGACCGAGTCGGTGTAGGTGAGTGTCCCGGTCACGAGGGCGGCTCCTGCGGTGTGGTGAAGGCGATCGTGTTGATGCCGAGCGCCCGTTTGACGGGCGGCGGCAGGTAGGTGCCGAGGAACAGCGCGAGATGGTGCCGCCGGAAACGGTCGTCGGTGCGCAGCTGCTCCTGCGAGCCGACGGCGTTCCACCAGCGTTCGTATTCGGCCGTGTCCATGAGGTTCGCGGCGACGGCCTCCAGCACGGCGCTCGGCGCGGTGGCGAGCATGGTCTGCACCTGCTCCAGCAGCGCGACGTCGCGGTCCCAGTCGCGGTCGCCGCCGAAGATCAGCGGGTGTTCGCGGAACGCCCGGTCCAGCACGGCCCGTGCCTGGGTGCGGCGCCGGTCCCGCACCACGAGGGCGGCGGCGCCGACGCGCTCCAGCAGGACGTCGTACTCGTCGGCGGCCGCCAGCATCTTCGGGGCGTGCGGGCCGTACCGCATCCGCAGGGCGCTGTCGACGGCGGCCAGCCGCTCCGCGGCGGTCGGGTGGGTGTCGCCGGGCGTGATCGCCCCGACAGACTCCGCCATGGCGAGGCACCGCAGGAAGAACACGGCACCGACGGCGCCGGCCCGCGGGTCGACGCCGCTGTCCGGCAGCGAGTCCATGGTGAGCGCGGCGCCGACCACGTCGGCCTCGATCTCCTGCTGCCAGCCGCGTTGGTCGAGCCGCTCCAGCGGTACTTCCGCGGGGTCGGCCAGGCCGGCGTCGGCGATGAGGTGGCCGTGCAGGATGTGGGCGATCTCGTGGCACAGCACGAAGCGCTCGCAGGCCCTGGCGATGTTGTCGGCGGTGCGGACCTCCCGGGGTCCGGCCGGCCAGTCGTCGATGAGCGGCGCGTGCACCGGTGAGGACAGCCAGTCGACCAGGGTGGCGACGACGTCGACCGCCTCCCGCTCCGGCGGCACCGGCGGGTCCTGCTCGGTCCTGACGATCACCTGCCCGGCCACGGCGCGGGCGACGCGGTACACGAACAGCATCAGGCCGAGGTTCACGGCGATGGCGTGGACCGGGGCGAGCCAGATCGTCACGGCCTGGACCTTGGCGTGGGGGACGGTCCGCACGACGACGCGGTCCGGCCGCACGAGCTCGCCGAGCGCCGGGTCGAGCACGCTGCCGCGGACGAAGGCCAGGACGCTGTCGGCGATCGGCTGGATCACGGTCTCGTCGAGGTGCTCGGATCCCTCCAGGGTGAACGGTCTGGTCTTCCCCCGGCTGCTGAGGTAGTCCAGGAAGACCCTGTCGACGTCCGGCGTGCCCGTCACCGCGCTCCTCCGACCTGGGATGCCGTCCCTGAGGAACCATACGGCCCGCGGGACCGCCCGGGCAGTCGGATCAGAGACCGCCACGCCCGGGGTCGAGCAGCTGGGCCAGATGGACGGCGGGGCGGTCGCGCAGGTCGGCGACCTGGGTGCGGCACGAGAAGCCGTCGGCGAGCACGACCGCGTCCGGGGCGGCGTCCAGCGCCGGCAGCAGGTGCTGCTCGGCCACCGCGACCGACACCTCGTAGTGGCCGATCTCGACGCCGAAGTTCCCGGCCAGCCCGCAGCACCCGGCCAGCCGCCGCACCTGCGCGCCGGTGGCCTTGAGCAGGTCGGCGTCGGCCTTCCAGCCGAGCACGGCGTGGTGGTGGCAGTGCGGCTGGGCGATGACGTCGATCCCGGACAGGTCCGGCGGGGTCCAGCCGGGCGTCTGCGCGAGCAGCTCGGCGAGGGTCCGCACCGAGCCGGCGACCGCAGCCGCGTCCTCGTCGCCGGGCAGCAGCTCGCGGATGTCGGAGCGCAGCACGGCGGTGCACGACGGCTCGATGCCGACGATCGGGACGCCGGCGCGGGCGTCGGGGGCGAGCGCCGCAACCGTGCGGGACAGGATCGTGCGGGCCGCGTCGAGCTGGCCGGTGGTGATCCAGGTCAGGCCGCAGCAGACCGACCCGGACGGGAGCCTGGGCTCGTATCCCGCGGCGCGCAGCACCCGTACCGTGGCCTGCGCCGCCTCCGGGGAGAACGCGTCGGAGAACGAGTCGGCGAACAGCACCACCGGCGTCCCGCCGGGCGCCGGCTGGAACGTGCGCCGGAACGGGCGCCGCGCGAACGCCGGGACGGTGCGCCGCCTGTCGACGCCGGCCAGCCACAGCAGGAGCCGGCCGAGCACCGGCAGCCGGATGCCCAGGTTCGCCAGCCGAGGGGTGCGGCCGGCCAGTCGCGCCCAGAGCGGCAGCTTGCCGAGGGTGTAGTGCGAGCGCGGGCGCAGCCGGCCACGGTACGTCTGGTGCAGCACCTCGGACTTGTACGTGGCCATGTCGATGCCGGTCGGGCAGTCCGAGGCGCAGCCCTTGCAGGACAGGCACAGGTCGAGGGCGTCGTGCACGGCCGGGTCGGACCACGCGAGCTCGCCGCGGACGACCTCCTGCAGCACCCGGGCGCGGCCGCGGGTGGAGTCCTTCTCCTCGCGGGTGGCGAGGTAGGAGGGGCACATGACGCCGCCGGCGGCGGAGTTGTCGGCGCGGCACTTGCCGACGCCGGTGCAGCGGTGCACGGCCTGGGCGAGGTCGCCGCCGTCGTGCGGGTACGCCATCGCGAGGGCCTTGAGCGGGAACCGGCCGGCGGGTCGCACGTCGGCGTCGACGGGGTCCGGGTCGACCAGGACGCCGGGGTTGAGCAGGTTGCCCGGGTCGAAGGCGTGCTTGACCGCGGCGAACAGGGCGATCGCGTCGGCGGAGTACATGTGCGGCAGCAGTTCGGAGCGGGCGCGGCCGTCGCCGTGCTCGCCGGACAGCGAGCCGCCGAACTCGCCGACGAGCTTGGCGGCGTCGGTGAGGAAGTCGCGCAGGATCTTCGTGCCGCCCGGCTCGTCGAGCGGGAAGTCGAGGCGGACGTGCATGCAGCCGTCGCCGAAGTGCCCGAACGGCGCGGAGGTCAGCTGGTAGGAGGCGACGAGCTCGTCGAACCTCGCCAGGTACGCACCGAGGCGCTGCGGCGGGACGGCGGCGTCCTCCCAGCCGGGCCACGCCGGGCGGTCCGACGGGGCGCGGCCGGCCAGTCCGGCGCCGTCCTCGCGGATGCGCCACAGCTGCGCCTGGGTGACGGGGTCGGCGACGACCAGCGCGGCGTCGCCGATGCCGGCCGCGGCGAGCACCCGGGCCCGGACTCGACCTCGCCGAGGTCGTCGCCGGCGAGCTCGACGAAGAGCCAGGCGCCCCGGCCGGCAGCGGCGGAGCGGCGGTGCGGGCGCGCAGCACGTCGATGAGCCGCGAGTCGAGGCCCTCGCAGGACGTCGGGCCGTGCGCGACGACGGCCGGAGCGGCCTCGCCGGCGGCCACGATGTCGCGGAAGCCGAGGACCACCACGACCCGCACCGGGGCGTCGACGACGAGCTTCACGGTCGCCTGGGTGATGACGGCGAGGGTGCCCTCGGAGCCGACGAGCGCCTGGGTGAGGTCGAAGCGCTCCGGCAGCAGGTGCTGCACCGCGTAGCCGGAGACCTGCCGGCCGAACCGGTCGAACTCGGTGCGGGCGGTGGCGAGGTGCCGCCCGGCGGCCGCGCGGACGGCGTCGACGGTCGACTCGGCCCCGCGCGTGAACGGCTTGCCGTCGTAGCCGGTGACCAGGCGCTCCCCCGCGGCCGTCAGCAGCTCCATGCCTGCCACGTTGTCCGAGGTACGCCCGTACGCCAGCGAACGGGAACCGCAGGCGTTGTTGCCGATCATCCCGCCGATCGTGCACCGGGGGTGCGTCGAGGGGTCGGGCCCGAAGCGCACGCCGTGCGGCTGGACGGCCTTCTGCAACACGGCGTGGACGGTCCCGGGCTCCACGACCGCGGTGCGGGCCTGCGGGTCGACGGACAGCACGCGGTTGAGGTGGCGGGAGAAGTCCAGCACGATGCCGCGGCCCACGGCGTTGCCTGCCACGGACGTGCCGGCGCCGCGGGACGTGAGCGGCACCCCGGTCTCCCGGGCGACGGCGAGCGCGGCGGCGACCTCGTCCACGTGCCGCGGCCGGACCACCGCGAGCGGCGGGATGCGGTACAGCGAGGCGTCCGAGGAATACATGCCGCGCGTGCCGGCGTCGGCGCGGACCTCAAGTCCGGCCTTCTCCAGCGCCGCCACCACGTCGTTCATGGGTAACATGTTACTCGTGCCGTCGCTCCGCCTGCCGCAGGAGGCCCCTTCCCTCGCCGACGCCGTCGCCCAGGCGGTCCGCGACGGCATCGCCGCCGGCGAGCTCGTGCCCGAGCGGACGTACTCCGTCTATCAGCTCGCGGAGCTGCTCGGGGTGTCCCGCAGCCCGGTCCGGGAGGGGATGCTCCGCCTCGCCGAGGCCGGACTGGTCGTGATCCAGCGCAACCGCGGCTTCCGCGTCACCCCGCCCCGGGCGCACGACATCCAGGAGATCATCGAGATCCGCCTCGCCCTGGAGCCGCCGGCCGCTCGCAAGGCCGCGCTGTGGGGTACCGAGGCGCAGCATGCCGCCATCCGAGCGGCCCTCGGCACGATGGCGGCCGCCGCCGACCACGACGACGAGGCGGCCTTCTGGCCGGCCGACCGGGAGCTGCACGACCTGCTGCTGCACGCCGCCGCCAACGCCCGCGCCGCCGCCATCGTCGCCCAGCTGCGCTCCACCACCGCCCTGCTCGGCCCGCCCACCACGGCCAGCGGCCGCACCCTCGCCCAGATCCACGCCGAGCACGAGCCGGTGGTCACCGCCGTCCTCGCCCGCGACGGCGTCGCGGCCGAGGCGGCCATGCGCACGCACCTCGAGGCGACCGGCCACCTGCTGACCGCGAACCTGTCATCGCAGCCGGTCAGCGGCTCCGACCGGCGTGCGGCCTCCGGAGGCGGGCGATGACGCGGAGCACCTCGTCGCGGTGCTTCGCCGACGTCAGCCACGCCGGCAGCCGGGCCAGGAGCGTCATGCCGGCGCCCTCGCGCAGCCTGGCCGCCACGGAGTTCTCCAGCAGCGTCAGGTGCGCGTCGTTGAACGCCCACAGCGTCCGCCCGCCGCAGCACCGCGCGGTCAGCCACAGCGGATGCCGGAAGTACGGATCGACCGGCGCGCCCCACAGCGACGGGCCGTCCCCGGGCGACCAGGATGCCGTCGCCCCGCAGGCCGCGCACACGAACCGGCGCTGCGGCGTGACCACGGCCCTGCTCGCGCACCGCGGGCAGACCACGTCGACGCCGGCCGCGGCGAGCTCGTGCAGCCCTGTCCCCGGATCCCGGAACCGGTCGGCCTCCACGACGTCAGGCCAGGAATGAGCGGCGGGTCTCCGCGCCCACGTTGATGACGCCGATCACCACGCCGGCCTGGTCGTGGACGTTCGTCGCCCGGTTGCTGCGCATGACCTCCCGGATCCCGGGCGGCAACGCCGGTGGCTCGTCCTCCGTCAGCCGCATCCGGGTCGCGGCGGCGATGAGGCGGGTCACGAGGTCGGCGGCGTCGGCGGTGACCGGGACCCGCCCGAACTCCCAGCCCGACACCGTCATGTCGAGCAGTTCGAGCGTGTGGACCAGCAGCCAGTTCGGATCGGTCAGCGCCATCGCCCGTTTGACGTCCGCGTCGATCGCGGCCAGCGCCGCCGCGAGGTGCACGTAGGGATGCCATCCGTCCGGCGGTTCGGGGAGCCGGTACTGCAGCGCCGTCTGCTGGTACAGCGCGCGGTAGTTGCGCCGGTCAGCGGCCAGCCCCCTGGCGGCGGCCTGCGCCCGGACGTCGGCGAGCGC
Source organism: Dactylosporangium sp. NBC_01737 (assembly GCF_035963215.1). Classification (NCBI taxonomy): domain Bacteria; kingdom Bacillati; phylum Actinomycetota; class Actinomycetes; order Micromonosporales; family Micromonosporaceae; genus Dactylosporangium; species Dactylosporangium sp. NBC_01737. The sequence continues at coordinate 7,693,830 of NZ_CP109153.1, read as the reverse complement.
CCGCTCGGCCGTCTCGTGCACGATCCGGTCCGCGACCGCCAGCCCGTCGTCGCCGCCGAGCTGGCTCGCCAGCTCACCGGCCTGCTCCCGGAACCTTCTCGGGACGTGTCCCCCGTACCGCCGGCGGACGTCGGCGATCAGCGCCTCCTGCCGCGCAGGGTCGACCGCGAGGGGCCTGCCGGCCGACTTGCGCCGGAACCACCGCATGTCCGCTCCTCACCACCGCCACCGCCACCGCCACCGACTCGACCAGGTTAGTCCGGGCCGTCGACCGTGGCCGGGTGTCAGCCGGCCAGCCGGCGCGCGATCGCCGGGACAACGATCGCGGCGGCCACGAGATGCGTCAGCATCAGCAGCGCCTTCGTGCCGGGGGCGGCGTCCGCGACCAGGTCCGGCACGAGCGACAGCGCCGTCAGCGCCACGGTGGTCCGCACGAACGCGCGGCGCGGGCGACGGGCCTTGGCGGCCAGTCCTGCGGAGAGGGCAACGCCGACCAGTGAGAAGCAGGCGGTCAGCATCGCGAAGCCCAGCACGGGGATCGGCGCGCCGCCGACGTCGAGGCTGACCCCTGCCGCGCTCCCCGCGGCCGCCACGACGGTGGTGGCGCCACTGGCAACGGCTGCGGCGACGAGACCGGCACCGACGAGCGAGGCGGTCGTCGCGGTGCGGCTGGGGGCGGTGGTGGTGGTCATGGTGTCCTCCGGTCGGATGACGACCGGCCCGGTGCCGGTCTCATCCACAGGTCGAACGGCACCGCCCCCGATCGACACGCCCACCGGAACGTCCGACGACGCCCGTGACGGGACGGCGCGGACGTGGCGGTGCCGCTAATGTGCGGCTCCATGGGCCTGCACTGTGGTTACCTCGTCGCCGCCGCCGAGCCCGACGCGCTGTTGCAGGAGTTGTCACGGCACGCGGGCGCGTTCGCCGCGGGCGCCGTGGTGGAGCGGGTCGCCGACGCCCCTGGCGAGCGAAGAGGAGTTCCCCTTGGTCGACAGCACCGGCGACGGGGTGTTCGCCGCGATGGCGGAGTTCGGGCTCGACCCGTCCGCCTGGCTGCGCTCGGGACCGGCCACGGTCGTGACCTTCGACGCCACCCAGGTCCCGGAAACGGCGTCGTCGCCGACATCTACGAGCGGCACGCCGCGCAACACGGCCGCCCCGAGGGTGAGTGGCTCAACGAGCTCACCGCAGTCGAGGCGAGGCCGTCCCGCCGGGCCGGCGCCTGAGTCACCGGAGGCGGCGTCAGCCCTGCAGGACGGCCCAGACGCGGTCGAAACGGCCGGCGGCCAGGTCCTCGGCGCGGATCCAGAAGTACAGGGTGCCCATGTCGCCCCACATCCACCCGAGCTGCTCCTCGTCGGTGCCGACCTGCCACAGCAGCCGCCAGTCGGCGGCGCCGGCCTGCAGGTCCGGGACGCGGGGATCGTCGTAGCCGCCGTGCATGAGATCGACGCCGTTGGCCACCAGCTGGCAGTCCAGGTGCATCGATGCCTGCTGCGGGTCGGGCCAGCCGAACATGCGGTGCACCGGGCCGGGTCCGTCGTCGAGCCGCAGGCGCTCGTACGCCCAGGCCGCGGCGCTGCCGTCGGCCCAGACGGCCCTGATCACGGGCTCCCACACGTCCGGCATGGTCGCCACCCGGCGTCCCACTGCCGGCCTGGCCGGAAAGGTGAACGCGCCGGCCGGGGGCCGGGCCGGGACCGCGGTGGCCGCGGCAACGACGACCCGCCAGAGCGGGGCGTCCTGCGGGATCAGACCCCAGCCGGCCTGTTCCAGGACGTCGAAGAAGAAGCTGAGCAGCGTCCCGGCGGGCAGGACCGCCTCGCCGAGCCACCCGTTCACCTCGTCGCAGTCCCACTGCCCGACCAGGCAGAGCGGTCGCCCGTCCTCGGTGCGCGGCCACGCGAAGCCGCCGCTGACCAGGGGCACTCCCCCGAACCGGGTCACGGCGGCGTCGGGCTCGCACGCCCCGGCCGCAGCCTCCAGCCGCACCGACGGCAGTTCGAGGCCTGCCACGGCCGCTGCGACGTCCGCGTCAAGCGTGGCGTACAGCGCCGTCAGGCCGGCCGCGCCGAGTTCCACAGATCCGTCCCTGAAGATTCACGAAGCCCACATTTCGCGGTGCGAACGATACGGCGTCGGGCTGTTCATGGGTGCCGGCCCTTCGTGGGAGGTGCGGCAAGCGACCGGCCGCGGCCGCCTCCCGATCCCGGCGAAATTCGGTTGACCCGGCCAAGGGTCGACGCTGCACTGTGGGCCGGGCACCACCGGTCGTGGTGCCCGAGTCACAGGGGGAGGCAGCAGCAACAGTGGAGATCCGTCCCACGACCGACCAGGACCTCGACGTCTTCGTCACCACACTCCATGCCGCGTTCGGGCTCCATCCGGAAACCCCGGACGAGGACGGCGGCGGCCTCTGGTGGTCGGCGTTCGAGATGGACCGCGGGCTGCTGGCCGTGACCGCGGACGGGCGGCCCGTCGGGACCGCCGCCGCATACTCATTCGAACTGACGCTGCCCGGCGAGATCCTCGCCCCGGCCGCCGGAATCAGCGCCGTCGGCGTCCTGCCCTCGCACCGGCGCCAGGGCGTGCTCACCGCGATGATGCGGCACCAACTCACCGAGCTGCGGGCACGCGGGGAGTTCCTCGGCGTCCTGCTGGCCTCCGAGGCCCCGATCTACGGCAGGTTCGGCTACGGACCGGCGACCTACACGGGACGGATCACGGTGGCACGCCACCAGGGCGCCCTCGCTGCACTGCGGGCGCCCGGACAGGCAGACGCCACGGCGGCGGACACGGGCACCACCTCGGACAGCGGCTCGGTCGAGGTCATGCGGCGTGCCGAGTGCGGCGAGATCCTCGAGGAGGTCTATGACCGGTACCGCCGTGCACAGCCTGGCGCGCTGTCCCGGCCGCACCGCTGGTGGACCCTCGGCGCGGGGCAACCCCCGATCACTCAGGCGCCGCGCTACATCGCCGTCCACCGCAACGCCGACGGCGTCCCGGACGGGTACGCCAGCTACTCGCTCAGCGACGGCATTTTGACGGTCGACGAGACCATCGCCACCGACGACGCCGTCTCCACCGCCCTGATCGGATTCCTGCTCGGCCACGACCTCGTCACTCAGGTCGCGTTCAAGCACTTCCCGCCCGGGCACCCGCTGCGCTGGCAGCTGGCGGATTTCCGTGCCGCCCAGGTGAGCAGCGACTCCGACTGGCTCTGGGTGCGGCTCCTGGACGTACCGCAGGCGTTGACCGCACGCGGCTGGTTCACGGACGGCGAGCTCGTCCTCGACGTCGACGACCCGTTCCTCGGCGAGCACCACCGCTACCTGCTGACCGTCCGGGACGGCAAGGCCGGCTGCGTCTCTACAGACCGGGACCCCGACCTCTCCCTGGACGTGCGCGACCTCGGCTCGATCTACCTCGGCGGCACCGCGCCCAGCACGCTCGTGCGTGCCGGACATGTCCGCGCCCACCGCCCGGACGCGGCCACCCGCGCCGACATCCTCTTCCACGCCGACCGGCACCCGCACTGCCTGCACTGGTTCTGACCCCCCGCCTGCCGCGCCCAGTCGGTGTGCGTCTGCGAGGAGGAGCCGGCGAACGTCGCCGTCGGCTTCTCCCTGTACGCCGATCGCATGGGCGTCCGTTCGCTCGCCGTGGCGACGCGCTGCACGGTCTGCGGCCGCATGGGCTGCGTCGCCGAGTGGATGCTGCGCGCCGGCGGCCTCGAACCCCTCGGCACCGCCTGAGTCACACGGGACGGCGTCAGCCCTGGTCGCGGTCAGCGGAACCAGCGGCGGCGGCGCTGCCCGGGGCGGGCGCCGATGTCCAGGCCGAGGACCGCGCCGTAGGCGGTGATGCTGTCCTCGGCGCCGTTGGAGTACCGCTTCATGACCCGCTGGACGGGCCAGATCCTGCCGCCGTCGGGCTGTTGCAGCGCGACGTTGATCTCGGCTGCGGGGTCGTTGTCGTCGCCGGACCAGGTGCCGCCGGCGTTGCGGCGGATCACCTCACCGACGTAGGAGCCGACGGCGAACAGGCGCGCGCCGAGCTGCCGCGCCAGCAGGCCGTCCGGGCGCGGCCGGCCGTCCGGGGCCTCGACCTCGAAGAAGCGTTCGACCTCCCACAGCGAGCCCGGCGAGAAGTCGGCCCGGTACCCCGATGACGTCAACGCCGCCGCGACCCACGCCGCCGCCTCATGCACGTCCTCGACGATGCCCACGGCTCAGGATCGTCGCACATCCAGGACCGCGGCGCGTGGCATCCTGAGCCGGTGATCAGGCCGTTGACGATGCGTGACCTTGCCGCCTGCAGCTCGCTGTACGCGGAGACGTTCAACGCCCCGCCGTGGAACGAGGACTGGCGGGTCGCGGATGCCGCGCAACGCCTGCGGGACATCCTGGCGACCCCACGTGCGCACGGTGTCTGTGCGAGCACGGCGGACGGGGCGATGACCGGCTTCGCCGTCGGGCGTCGCGAGCGGTACGGATCCGAGGATCACTTCCTGCTGCAGGAGATGTGCGTCGACGCGGCGCTCCAACGGCAGGGTCAGGGCACCGCGCTGCTCGAGGCGCTCAGGGGCCACCTGCCCGACGTGCGGCGCTGGTACCTGCTGACGGCCCGGGACAGCGCTGCCTCGACGTTCTACGAGCGCAACGGCTTCCGGCCCGCCGGGCGGGTCGGCGTCTTCGTCTGGCCCTGAGGAACCCCGGATCAGGTCCGGACGCGGGTGGCGTGCAGGGACGCCAGCAGCTGGAGGCGGTCGGCGTCCGCGGTTCCCGGTTCGGCGGTGAAGACCAGCATGACCGGGCCGGGGTTGCCGGGCAGGGGGTACGTGTCCCAGTCCAGGACGATGTCGCCGACCTCCGGGACGCGGAAGGTCTTGGAGCCGCTGACCGACTCCCGCACGTCGTGGCGGGCCCACAGGCGCCGGAACTCGGGGCTGCGGATGCTCAGTTCGCCGACGATCGCGGTGGCGCGCGGGTGGGTGGGGTCGGTGGCGACCGCGGCGCGCATCATGCCGATGTACTCCAGGGCCTGGCGCTCCCAGTCGGGGCAGCGGCGCTCGTCCGTCATGGTGTCGTCGAACATCAGCAGGAGCATGTTGAGCCGGTCGGGCTGGTAGGTGCCCGGGTCGCCGAGCAGCGCCTCGGCCATGCGGTTCCAGGCGAGCACGTCCAGGTGCCGGCCGAGGACGACCGCGGGGGTGTCCATGACGTGCAGCAGCCGGCGGGTGCTGTGCGGCACCTGCTCCGGGTCGCGGCGCACCTGGGCGGGCATCGGGCGGCGGGCGGCGCGGGCGAGGGTGAACAGGTGCCGGCGCTCTTCGTCGTCGAGGTCGAGCGCGGCGGCGAGGGCGTCCAGGACGCCGTCGGACGGGTGCACCTCGCGGCCCTGCTCCATGCGCTGGTAGTAGTCGGTGCTGAGGCCGGCCAGCAGGGCCAGCTCCTCGCGTCGCAGGCCCGCCACCCTGCGCCGGCCGCCGGGCTCCAGGCCCATGTCCTGCGGGCGGAGGCGGTTGCGGCGGGCGCGCAGGAAGTCGCCGAGCTCGCGGGCGTACGGGTGGGTGCCGGCCATGCCGCAAGTATGCCGCCGCCCGCGACGGCGACGGTGGGTCTGCCGGTCCTAGGCAAGCGGGTGCGACGGGGTCGCGGCGCGGCGGGCCTAGCGTCGCCGCATGACCACGAGCATCCCTGACCAGCGCGGCCGGGTGGCCGTCGTGACCGGCGCCAACTCGGGCCTCGGCCTGATCACCGCCACCGAGCTGGCCCGCGCCGGCGCGCACGTCGTCCTCGCCGTGCGCAACACCGCGGCCGGCGAGGCGGCCGCCCGGGCGATCGGCGGTGACGTCGAGGTCCGCGAGCTGGACCTGGCGTCGCTCGCCTCGGTGCGGGCCTTCGCCGCCAAGCTGGCCGCCGACCACCCGACCGTCGACCTGCTGATCAACAATGCCGGCGTGGTGCTGCTCGGGCAGCGGCGTACCACCGCCGACGGGTTCGAACTGCACCTCGGCACCAACTTCCTGGGGCATTTCGCCCTGACCGGGCTGCTGCTGGACAATCTCGCGGCGAGGGTGGTGAACCTCAGCTCCGTCACCCACAAGAACGCCCACGTGAACTTCGACGACCTGATGTCCGAGGGCGGCTACAGGGCCTCCCGTGCGTACGGCGTGTCCAAGCTCGCCACCACCGTCTTCGGCCTGGAACTGGACCGCCGGCTGCGGGCGGCCGGCTCGCCCGTCGTCAGCGTGCTCGCCCACCCCGGCCTCACGCGCACGAACCTGACGCCGCGCGCCTGGGAGGACCGCGGCCGCTTCGGGCGGGTCCTGGCGGGTGCGGGCCTGCTGGTCACCCAGTCGGTCGAGCGCGGCGCCCAGCCGCAGCTGCACGCCGCGACCGCGCCGGCCCTGCGCGGCGGGCAGTTCTTCGGGCCGTCGGGCTTCCTGGAGCTGCGCGGCCGGATCGCCGAGGTCCGGCCCAGCAAGGAGGCCGCCGACCCGGCCGTCGGCCGCCGCCTGTGGCTGGCCGCCGAACACCTCACCGGCGTCAGCTACCTCTGAGCGAACCAGGTCATCGCCTCGCCGTGGCCGCGGGTCCAGGCCAGCGGCGTGCCGTCCAGCGCCAGGACGTTGTGCAGCGCCCCGTCCGGTGGCGGTGGCAGCCCCTCGTGCGGCACGACGTCCGGCGCCTCGACGGAGATCCAGTGGCCGGGCAGCCCGCGTACCAGGTCGACGAACAGGGCGCGTCGCGCGTCCGGTACCTGGTACAGCACGGAGGTGTGGAACACGACCAGCGTCGCGCCGGGCGGGGCGAGCGCCGCCAGGGCCGGCAGGTCGTCGACGAGGTCACCGCGGTGCAGCACCGGCGGGTCCGCGGCGGCGATCGCGGCCGCGGCGCGCAGGCGGTCCCGGCGGTGCCGGTGCTCCGGCCAGATCAGCGCGTCCAGCCAGGCGAGGTCGGCCGGGTCGGTCACGGCGAGGGGGTGCAGGTCCAGGCCGGCCCGCCACGCCACCTCCGGCAGGCGCACCGGTGGCGCCGTCCCGGTGAGCGCGCAGTCGAGCACGGGTCCGCCGGCTGCGAGTTCGGCGTCGCCGTACCGGTACGTGTAGCGGTCGGGGTACAGGCCCAGTCCCGCGGAGGCGCCGACCTCCAGCAACGCCAGGGGTTGCGGCAACGTGACCAGCACCGGCAGCAGCAGCGCGCACCGCCCGGCCTCGTTGGTCTGGGTGGCCCGGGCCAGCAGTTCCGCTGCGACGGCGGGCCAGTTCGCCACCGTGAAGCGGTGGAACGCGGCCGGATCGCCGACCGGGCCGCCGAGCAGGCGCACCACGGCGAACAACAGGTTGGGCTGGCGTTTCGGTTTCGGCAGTGTACGCAGCAGCGTCAGGATCTCCTCGTCGCCGGCGACGGCGGCCGACAGCCGCTCGTAGGTCGGAGACACACCCCGGGCCTCACGGCCGGCGAAGTCCGCGTACGTCGATGCGGTGCTCACCGCCCGATCGTCGCACGGGTCATCCGGTACCGGCGGCCAGCAGCTCGACGAGCAGGGCGAGGTGGGGTGCCTCGACCCCGCGGCGGGTGGTGACCGCGGCGACGTGACGGACCGGCCGGTACGGCCCGACCTCCACGACCGCCTGCTCCGGGGAGTCCTCCAACGCGACGCGCGGGATCAGTGACACGCCGACGCCGGCCCGCACCAGTGCCTGGGCGAAGAAGTAGTCGGTGGTGCTGGCCGCGATGTCCAGCTCAATACCGATCCTGGCCGATGGACACCGGCCGGGCCGCGGCGCACGGCTTCCAGTTCGGCGCGGTGGCGGACTGGCTGCCCGACGTGATCGACGAGGTGGGCTGAGATGCGCACACGGCAGGTGGGCCGGTGGCAGGTCGGCGCCGTCGGACTCGGCGCGATGCCGCTGCCCGTCGAGGGCCGCCCCGACGAGGCACGGGCGGTGGCGACCCTGCGCGCAGCCGTCGACGCGGGGGTGACGCTGATCGACACCGCCGACTCGTACCACTGGCACGCCGGCGAGGCGGGCCACAACGAACGGCTGATCGCGAAGGCCCTCACCGGCGTCGACGGTGTCCTCGTCGCGACCAAGGGCGGTCGGGGCCGCCCCGGCGACGGCACCTGGACCGTGGACGCCCACCCCGACCACCTGATCCGCGCCTGCGAGGCGTCGCTGCGCCGGCTCGGCACGGACCGGATCGCCCTGTACCAACTGCACAAACCGGATCCCGCGGTGCCGTGGGCCGACTCGGTCGGCGCGCTGCGCATGACCCCGCCAAGGACCCGATCCGGCGGGCGCATCAGGCCGCAGCCGCCTACTGGCGATGGCGGGTCGCGGCCTGCCCGCAGGACCCGGTCGCGGACCTGCACGACCGGGAAGAAGCCCGCCACCACCTCATCGCACTCCTCGACACCCGGACACCCAGCACCCACTGACCGGCGCAGCCCTCAAAACGTGCCGGACTCGGGCCAGTGGGACCAGTGGGTGGTGGGTGCCAGCGTCGGCCGGTAGCGCGCCGGATCTCCGGTTGCCAGCACGTCCGCGATGAGCCGATAGGTCTCCGTCTCGCTCGGCAGCGTGTCGCCGAGGACCGGTTGGTGCCACTCCTCAGGCAGTTGCCGAAGACGTGCAGCACGTCGGTGACGGCCTGGCTGCGCGGGCTGGGGACGACCAGCTCCACCACCAGCGCCCACCGCGCGGCGTCGCTGTAGGCGTGGAGCCGGGTGTCGATCGGGTGGTGGTAGCCGTTCTCGAGGTCGACGAAGACCGCCTCGTCGGCGGTCGCGTCCAACTGCTCCAGGATGGGCCGCCGTGGTGTCATGGCTGACCGCCGAGGCCCGCCAGCCCGTGTGCGGCGTACCCGTTGCCGGCGTCCGCCAGGAGGCGCAGGTCGTCGACGCGGCCCTCGGCGACGAACAGGTGGACCAGGGTCCTCGCGGCGTCCGTGTCGCCGGCGTCGGCCAGGGCGCGGACCTCGTCGACGCGGCCGTCCCTGATGAGTTCCCCGACCAGCCGATACGCGGCGCGCGTGTCGCCCAGGTCGGCCAGGGCGCGCAGGCCGTCGACCCCGCCGTGCCTGGCGAACGTACCGGCCAAGCCGTGGGCCGCGTCGTGGTTGACGAGTTCGGGCCGGGCACGCAGGTAGGACAGCGCCTCGCCGGTCAGGCCCTGCCCGGCCAGCAGGTGAACGACCGCGACGGCGGCGGGCAGGTGGCCGCTGTCGGCCAGGGCTCGCAGATCCTCGACGCGGGCGTGCCGGGCGAGCAGCTTGGAGATGTGGCGGGCGGCGGCGTCGTCTCCGGCGTCCGCCCACTGCCGCAGGATCGCCAGCGCCTCGTCGAGCCTGCCGTGGTCGACGAGCGCGGCGACCAGGAGACGGGCCGCGCCGGGGTGACCGGCGTCGGTGCGGGCGCGCAGCTCCTCCAGGTTGCCTTCCCGCACGAGCAGGCGGTCCAGTTCGCCGCGGGCCCCGAGGTCACCGGCGGCGTCGCGGGCACGCAGCTCGCCGATGCGGTCCTGGGCGACCAGCAGCTCGCCGAGGCGGCCACCGGCGTAGATGTCGCCGTCGTCGGCGGCGCGGCGGTACAGCGCTTCGGCGTACCGGTACCGCCGCCACCGGTGTGCCTCACCGGCGAGCCGCTGGCTGTCGTAGGGGTGATGGTGCTCGACGATCGCCTGCCATGCGGTGTCGGGCAGGGGCGTGTCGCGGCGTGCGCGGCCGGCCTGCTGGTGCAGGTAGTCGGCGACGAGGTACCCGGTGACCGTCCCCATCGGGCCGGTGGGGCGCAGGGCCGAGGTCGCACCGTGCAGCGGCGTGGTCGCGTACGCCAGCGCCCGGTCGAGCCAGTCGCGCGGCGCGGTGGCCCGCTCGGTGGCGGTGAGGTAGCCGGGGACGGCGGCGGCCAGCAGCGCGCGGGGCAGCGGGGTGCTCATCCCGGCGCGCCGAGCGTCGAGCGCCGCGGTGATCAGGGCCCTGGCGTACGGGTCGGGCGCGTGCGTCCACCAGCGCTCCAGGTACGGGCCGGCGGCGAGCACCTGCGTGAACCCGGCGTCCGGCGTGTCCAGCGCGACCCGGATCCGCGCGTCGCCGGCGAGGGCCTCGGCGCGGGCACGCTCACCGGCGGAGAAGGCCGCGGGGACCGGCACGACGTGCGCCAGGCCGAGCAGCTGCCGGTCCGGGCCCCACCGGGCACCGTCGCGGCGACGCGGCCGGTGTACTCGTCGTCCCACAGCGTGCCGACCAGCACCAGCCCGGCCTGGATGAGCCTGCGGGCCAGGGCCGCGGTCATCGGGTACCGCTGCAGCTCGTCCAGCCACACCACGGTGCGTCCCTGCACGAGCGTGTCCAGGCCGGTGACGTCATGAGGGTCGGGGTGGACCAGCCACCACTCGGGCAGCCGCGCGCGGACCGCCTCGAACAGCGCCCTGGTCTTGCCCACCGACGACGCGCCGACCAGCAGCACGAACCCACCGTTTCCGGCGGCTGCCACGACGGCCGCGTGCAGTGCGTCGTCCAGGTCCCGGGGTACGTATGCCGGCAGGTCCGTGCCGTCGGGCCCGACGCGGATCGCCTGGTGCACACCGAGCAGGTGCGGGCGTGCCTCCCGGACGCGCACCGCACCGGCCGGGCGGCGCAGGTGCGCGGTCACCACCCGCTCCAGCGCCGCCAGCCACGGCACCTGCGCGGGCCCGTCCAGCCCGCACGCGGCGAGGAACGTGACCACGGTCCGCGGACCCGGTACCGACGGACCGTGCAGCAGATCACTGATCGTGCTGCGCGGCAGATCCGCCCGCCCCGCCCGGTCCTGCGACGCCTTGCGCAGCTGCGTGTACGACCGGATGCCCCGCAACGCCTCGAACCCGGCCTTCAGCTCCGCGAGGGTCTCGATCCGCACCGGGTCGGGACGCTGCGACGACGCCGTGCCGGACACCATCGGACCACCGTACGTGACGGCGGCGCACGGACTCGGCCGGCGACGCACCTTCCACGACGCATTGGTTCTGGCGTTGCACAACCCGGCGACGAACGGGCCACCGACATGATCCGTTCGCACGATCACGGGTGGATCCCGTGGTTCCTAAGCTCCGGGTGTGCCGGACACAGCGCTCGGAATCGACTACGGGACGTCAAGCACCGTGGCCGTCGTGCGGCATGGGGGGCGGCAAGATCCGGCCGTTGCTGTTCGACTCGTCGCCGCTGCTGCCGTCGGCCGTGTTCGTCAACAACACCGGGCGGCTGGTCGTCGGGCGGGATGCGGAGCACTCCGCCCGGCTCGACCCGGCGCGGTACGAGCCGCATCCGAAGCGGCGGATCGACGACCTCGACGTGCTGCTCGGCGAGCGGGCGGTGCCGGTGACCGAGCTGGTCGCGGCGGCGTTGACGCGGGTGCGCGACGAGGCCGTGCGCACGCTGGGCGGCACGCCGGCGACGGTGACCATGACCTGCCCCGTGACCTGGGGTACCGCCCGGCGGCAGGTGCTCGTGGACGCGGCGGCCATGGCCGGTCTGCCGCAGCCGGCGCTGGTGGCCGCCGGCTTCGCCGTGCTGGTGCTGCTCCTGGCCTATCTGGAGGCGGAGGTCGGCAACGGGTACTCGTTCATCGGCGGCACCCTGCTCGCGGCCGGCATGCTCTGGCGCGGCTGGCGCCTGCGCCACCCCGGCCCACGGGGCGCCGACTGGCTGGCGGTGGGTGCCGCGGCGGCCGGTGCCGGGCTGCTCGTCGTGGACACGATCCTTCGCTTCGTGGGGTGATCTGATGGCTGAGGACATTTCGTCGTACTTGGTGGCCTCCGCGGCCGCCGCCGTCGTCGCGACGAGCGCCGTCGCCGTGGGGCGGCCCGGTCCGCCCGGCCCGAGCCCGCGACCGCCGACGCACCGGTGACGGCGCCGAAGCTGGCGGGCGGGCCGGCCGAGATCCGCGGACTGGTCTCGGTCCTGCTCGCCGCGGCCGTCGTCGTGGTCGTGCCGGGCAGCCATTCGGTGGAGTCGGCCGAGTGGCTGTCCGCGCTCGTGCTGGTCCTCGCCGTCGCGCTGCGCGGCTACCGCCTCGCCCGGCCCGGCCCGGCGGTGCTCGACCGCCTCACCGTCGCCCTCGCCCTCGTGCCCGCCTGCGCGTTGTTCGGCGGCGCAAGCGTCGTGGTGGCGTACGACGGCAGTGACGACCTCTCCTGGTGGGGTCCGTGGCTCCTCGGCTACGTCGTCGCCGGGGTGCTCGCCCTGGTCGCCGCCCGGGCCTGGCGGAAGGACTGATCACGCCGACGGGCGGAAGTGCTCCTGGAAGGTGCGGTGGCGATCACCCGGCCCTGCCGGAGCCGGGGCAGCCTGCGCAGGACGCCGGCGATCCGGGTCGGCTGCTGCGCCTCGTCCAGCGCGTCGACCATGCCCACCGGCTGGACCTGACCGCACCCGATCCGACACCCGGCCGCTGATGCTGTCGCACACGCCGGTCGATGCGTACGGTGACCGGGTGCGAACCAGGGGTCTGAAGGTCACGATGCCGTCGAGTGGCAAGACGTGGGCGGCGTTTCTCACTTGGCTGGCCGGCGGGATCGTCCTCGCCGCCGCGGCGGTCCTGCTGTACGTCGGGCCGCAACCGGGCCGGTGGAGCACGGTGGCGATCGGGTTCATCGTCACGGCCGCGACGATGCTGGCCGGGGGTGTCGTCGGGTTCATCTTCGGGGTGCCCCGGGTGCTCGCCGCGGACAGCGCCGCCGCGCCGCGCCGCCAGGCGACCATCACCGGCAACACCAACCTCGAGCAGATCTCCGACTGGCTCACGAAGATCCTCGTCGGGGTGGGACTCACCCAGTTCGGGTCGATCGCGTCGGGTGCCGGGCGGCTCATCGGCAACATCGCCCCCGCGTTCGGCGACGGCCCCGACGCGAACGTCTTCACCGGCGGGCTGGGCATCTTCTCCATCGCGTTCGGGTTCGTCACCGGCTGGCTGTACACGCGGCTGCTGCTGGGCGGCGCCATGGCCCAGGCGGACCGGCGCGCCACCGCCCGCGACCTCATCGAGGCGGCCAAGGACGCCGAACAGGCCGGCGACGGCGCCGCCGCCCGCGACCTGCGCGGACGCGCGATGGATCTGCTGGACGGCGACGGCCGCGACATCACGCAGGACGACGACCCGCCCGCCGTACCGCCGGCGCAGGAGACCCGCACCTGAGCCACGCGACCGGCGGTTCGCGGTGGAAGCATTAGGCTCGGCGGCAGTCGCGTTCGCCGGAGGTGCCGCATGACCGCCCCTGTCCACGGAGCCTCGTTCGAGGATCTGGCCGCGTTCCTGCAGCGGCACGAGCCGGATGGTCATCCGGTCGACGTGGTGCGGGAGTCGATCTGCCGGTCGTGCGACGGGCGGCGGTTCGAGGTGCAGGTCGCGGCGATCACGTCCGCCGTCCGGCGCACCTGCCTGGACTGCGGCCAGCAGGCGTTCATCGCCGACAGCGTCGAGTGGTGGGACGATGCCGAGGTCGCCTGCTGCGCCTGCCTGTGCGGGGAGGAGGCGTTCGCCGCGGCGGCCGGATTCTCGCTGCGGGAGCCGGAGGAGGAGGGCGGCGACCGGGACGTGCGGTGGGTGTCCGTCGGGCTGCGGTGCCTGGCGTGCGGGCTGCTCGGCGTCTACGAGGACTGGAAGGTCACCTGGGGGCCGAGCGGCTATCTGCTCGACCAGGCCTGACCCGGCGGAGCCCGCAGCAGGGACACGGCGCAGCCGGTGAAGCCGGCCGCGGCCACCGCCCACGCCCCGGTGCCCACGGCGGCGCCGACCGGGACGAACGACCCGATCAGCGCCACACCGACCGCCTCGACCGGCTCCACGACCGCGAACGCACCGTCCTCGCCCAGATGGCCGAGGGCCGCTCCAACGCCGGCATCGCCCGCGTCCTGCACCTGGCGGAGAAGACGTGTGCGACGGCATCGGTCACCTCGCCGCGCACTTCAGCGGCGACCGGCTCGACGAGGCCCTCGCCGCGGTGCTCGCCCTCGCCGACGACACGCACCGCGGCGAGGCGCTCGGCACCATCGCGCCGCACCTGGACGCCACCCGGCTCGGCCGGGCCATCGACGCCGCCGCCGGCATCCCGGACCCACAGCTGCGTGTCGCCACCCTGACCGCGATGCTGCCGCACGTACCGCCGGAATCGCAGCCTGCCGCGGCACGGACGGCGCTGCTCGCCACGCCGGCGATCACCCCGGACGAGGACCGGGCCGACGCGCTGCTCCGGCTGGCCGAGGCGCTGCCGGCCGCGCGCACCGTTGCTCGGCCCGGCGCTTAGGATTCGCTGTGGGCTCCTGGGACGTCGAACCGTTCGGCAACGACGACGCCGCGGACTTCGCCTTCGAGCTGGACGACGCGTCGCCGGAGGCCCGCATCGAAGCGATCGGCAGGGCCCTCGACCGTGTCGTGGACGCCACGGACGACGACCCGCACCTCTCGCAGGCCCCACGCGCGGTCGCCGCCGCCGCGCTGGTCGCGGCCCAGTGCCCGGGCGGTGCGCAGGTCACGTCGGCCTACGGCCCCTCCACGCCGATGCCCCCGTTCCCGGCCTACCTGAGGGACCTCGCGATCGACGCCCTCGACCGCATCCTCGCGACACCCACCTGGCTCGCCGAGTACTGGGACGAGGCGTCGCAGGGCCCCGCGTGGCGCCGGACCGTCGCCGACCTGCGCAGGGTGCTCGACCCGCCGCAGGAGGAGGCGCTGTTCGGGTCGGATGTCGCAGACCGGTAGCCCGTCGCGCCGGTTCAGGCGGCCAGGACCGCGGCGATCGCGGCGTACGGCCGGTGCGTGCCGTCGCTGGGCCGGTGCAGGCGCTCGACTTCCGTGAAGCCGGCCCGCGCCAACCGCTCCGAGAACTCCTCGACGGGCCAGCGGTACGCGGTCACGACCTTGTGGTCGAACGCGGCGACCTCGTCGCCCTCGAAGAAGCCGACCACCAGCGCGCCGGCCGGCGTCATCACCCGCCGCAGCTCGCCGAGGGCACCGTCGAGGTCCTGGGGCGGCAGGTGGATCAGCGAGAACCAGGCCAGGACGCCCGCAACGGAGCCGTCCCCGGCGTCGAGGCTCTGCAACGACCCGAGCTGGTACCTGCCGTCCGGGTGCGCCGCCTTCGCATGGGCGATGAACTCGGGCACCACGTCGATCCCCGCCGCGTCGACGCCCAGCGACCTGAGGTAGCCGGTGATGTGACCCGGCCCGCAGCCCACGTCGAGCACGCCGCCGGTCCGGATCGCGAGATGACGCCCGATGAAGGCGAGGTCATCGACGTGGACCTGCTCGCGCGTGCCGAACAGCCCAATGTAGAGCTCCGCCACGGCGGCATACGCATCCCGAACCCGCTCCACATCCACCGCGCGACTATACGAGACCTCGGATCCGTAGAGTCAATTCCCATGGTGGACTGGGTGAAGCTCGAACTGGACGTCGAGGGGTTCGACGACGCGGGCTTCGAGCGGTACCTGCGCCGGGCGCAGTCCTCAGGCACGCGGTTCACGACGATGGCGGACCTCGGCGACGCACCGGAGCACCGCCGGGTGCTCTACGAACTCAACAGGACCTGCTCGGCCGACATCCCGGACCGGGGCCCGTTCTACACGTACGACGAGTACGCCGCCCAGCGCCTGGACGTCGCCACCTACAACCCCGGCGGCGTCATCATCGCCGTCCAGGGCGACGAGTGGATCGGGATGTCCGCCACCTCGCTGCACCCGGATCGAGGGCATGCGTTCTCCGACATGACGGGAGTGCTCGCGCCCCACCGCGGCAAGGGCCTGTCCCTCGCGCTGAAGTTGCTCGCGATCCGCTTCGTCCGGTCATCCGGCTACCGACGCCTTGTCGCCTTCCACCACCCCCAGAACCACGCGGCCATCGCGATGAACCGGCGGCTCGGCTTCGTCGATCAGGCCCGCTGATCCACCGTCGGCGCGCCCGCAGGTACAACTCACACAACGCGGTCCTGAGATCATTGATCGATGAGGCGGTACGAACCGGCACCGGCGGTCAGGTCGTTGGCGCTCTACCGGGGCGCCCACGGCGACCCGACCTTGGACGTCCAGCTTGTCGGCAACGGGGACCTGAGGCTGTTGTCGATCCAACGGGACGGGGTCTGGATGTACAGCGAAATCGACACCATCGGCTGGTGGACCTGGCACACGGTCAGCCACGCCGACCTGCCCCGGCTGGTCGGTGACGGCGGCGACGTCCTCGAGGCCGTGCGGGCGGCCGTGGTGGCGGGCGGCGAGGACGAGACGGACGACGGCAAGCGCGTCAGCGGGATCACCCGCCGCTTCGTGGCCTGGCTCGACGAGCACGGCGTGCCGTGGACCCAGGGCTCATACGACGAACACGAGCCGTAACTCACGACCGGAACCATCCCAGCGGGAGCTCGCTCAGGGCATGTCTCGCAGACGCTGCCAGGACGAGGACGTTCGCCCCCAGCGCGCCGCGTTTGTCCAGGCCGGTCAGGGCCGTGCATACGAAGACGAAACCGAAGAGCGCGTAGATCGGCAGCACCAGAATCCACAGTGGACCGAGCACCTGACCCGGCCGGAGCGGGCCGAACACCACACGCGTCAGCACCGGGGTGACGGCCGCAGCCGCGACCAGGGCGAGCAGCGAGGCTGCCCCCGAGCTCCGCGTGACGAAGTACACCGGCTGCGCCGCGGCGTACGCCAGCACCAGGAAGGCCGGGTAGCCCACGACCACACGGACGATCCCGGGCACGCCCCGCCCTGACGGGGCCGACGCGGGTCCCGGCTGAGCGGGCGTCGGGGCGGTCCGGCCGAGGTTCGGCGGGACCCGGTGGAAGGCGTGCTCCGGCAGGCCGGATCGCAGCTCGGCCTGCCGCCAGCTTCCGGTGCCGCCGCACAGCTCGCACGCGCGTTCGGCAAGGGTCTGCTGCGACGAGGCCGCACCGGTGACGTGGAGCAGCCAACCGGTGCCGTCGCACTCGTAGCACCGGTCCTTCGGCGGCGTGAGCTGCGGGCGGTGGTATGCGGGGATGTGCCCGGACGACGGTGCCCAGTGGTCGACGACGGAGCCGCTGTAGGCGCCGGTCCCGCGCTGTCGCTGAAGGGCTTCCTGTCGCTCGCGGTCGGCGTCGGCCCGCGTGGTGAAGAACAGCTGGAGGTGGTCCTTCACCACGCCTGTCGGGGTGCGCGCGGCCGGTGGCAGCCGTTGCCCGGGACGGAACGGAAACTGCGCGAAGCGCGCCCGCCGCCACGCGTTGACCTGCCGCCGGTGCAGCTTCTCGGCCGGAGCGGCCCGCACGTCGAACACCACCGGTCCTCCATGGTCGCACTGCGCATCACGTCCTCTGGACCTGACGGACAGCGCCGGCGGTGTTGAGGGCGGCGCCCCAGAGCATCAGGACGGTGAGCCATTGCAGCCATGTCAGTGAGCTCATGTGGCCCGACAGGAGGTGGCGGACCGTTGCATACGGAGTGAGCCAGTCCCGCGCGGGCCGCAGCACGTCCACGGCGCTCAGGGCGAGCCACAGCGCCAGTGGCAGGAAGGTGGCCAGGAACGCCAGCGGTGCGGACCGTAACAGCAGTGCCATGCCGGTGCCGACCAGCTGGGCGACCACCTGGACCAGCACGCCACCCAGCACGATGACGGCCACGCCCGCCCACGGGTCCCGCGCCGCGCCCGGTGGTGCGAGCGCGAGGGCGGTGGCACAGGCCGCTGCGCCGAACAGCCCGACGGCGGCGGCCACCAGCACCGCCGCGTGCAGGGTCGGCACGAGTGGGGACGTGCCGCGCAGATCCCGGACCAGCAGGATGCCCAGCAGCGGGACCAGGACCGACATCAGGCTCTGCACGGGGTCGCTCAGCGTCGCGAACGTCCAGTCCTCCACGGCGCCGGCCAGCGCGGCGGCAGTAGCCGCGCCCAGCAGCAGGATGGCCGCGAGCAGCCCGACGCGTCGACGCAGTGCACTGCCCAGCTCGTTACGCATGGTGTCCCCCGTTCGCCGATGGATGGCCGTGCCGTCGAGCATGGCGGGCGGCGGCACCGGCGCGCACCTGCCGATGGATGTGTGCCGACCACAACTTTGGTAGGTCCCGGCGGCGGGCGGTACCTCGTACGCTGCCCACATGTCGGCACTGCTCTTCGCGCTGCTCGTGCCCGAACCGGCGGGCGACCCACGCTCCGCGCGGCGGGACCGGCTCGCCGACGCCGTCGCGGTCGGGCTGGCCGTCTGCTACGGCGCGCTGATGGTGTCGCTGGGTGACGCGACCAAGCCTGGCGCCGCGATCCCGTGGCAGCTCGACGTGGCCATCGGCACGCTGTGCGTCCTGGCGCTGCTCGGCCGGCGGCGCCGGCCGCTCGGGGTCGCGCTGGTGCTGCTGCCGTTCGGCGCGGTGTCGGTGATGGCGACCGGTGCGATCACGGTCGCGTTGTTCACGGTCGCGATCCGGCACCGCGCGACGGTCGTGCTGTGGCTCGGCGCCGCGAACCTCGCCACCAGCGCCGGGTATTTCCTGCTGCAGGACGACCCGCCGTTCCCGCTGTGGGTCGACCTGCTGGTGCGTGGCGTGGTCACCGCGGCCGCCATCGGGTGGGGGCTGTTCGTGCAGGCGCACCGGCGGCTGACGCAGTCGCTGCGTGACCATGCCGCCCGCCTGGAGGCCGAGCAGCACCTGCGGGTCGAGCAGGCGCGGCTGACCGAGCGCACCAGGATCGCCCGGGAGATGCACGACGTCCTCGCCCACCGGCTGTCGCTGATCAGCCTGCACGCCGGCGCGCTGGAGGTCCGCACCGACGCGAGCGCGGAGGAGACGGCGGTCGCCGCCGGGGCGATCCGGACCGGCGCGCACGAGGCGCTGCAGGAGCTGCGCACCGTCTTCGGGGTGCTGCGCAACGGCGCGGGGAGCCGGCCGGAGCCGCCGCAGCCGGGCCTCGGCGACCTGCCCGAGCTGCTCGGCACCGCCCGCGCCTCAGGCATGACGGTCGGCTACACCTGCCGCGTGCCGCCCGACGGCCCGGCCGTGATGCTGGGGCGCACGGTGTACCGGTTCGTCCAGGAAGGCCTCACGAACGCCCGCAAGCACGCGCCGGGCAGCGCGGTGCAGGTCCTGCTCGACGGCGCCCCCGGCGGGGAGCTGCGCGTCACGATCACCAACCCCTGCGCCGGCACGGACGGCCACGCGGCGATCCCGGGCGCGGGCCTGGGCCTCATCGGGCTGCGTGAGCGGATCGCCCTCGCCGGCGGCCGCGTCGAACACGGCGCCGACGGCGGCACGTTCCGGCTCCAGGCGTGGCTGCCATGGCCGGCATAGCGCCGGAGCGGCGGCCGATCCGGCTGGCGATTGCCGACGACCACACGCTCCGGCCCCAGGCATGGCCGCCGTGGCCGGCGCAGCGCCGGCCGATCCGGTCCGTGGCCGGCGTAGCGGCGCAGCGCCGGCCGACCCGGCTGGCGCACGTCGACGACCGCACGCTCTGGCTCCAGAGGTGGCTGCCATGGCCGGCGTAGCGCCAGAGCGGCGGCCGATCCGGGCCATGGCCGGCGTAGCGGCGCAGCAGCGGCCGACCCGGCTGGCGCACGTCGACGACGGCACGCTCCGGCCCCAGGCATGGCTGCCATGGCCGGCGCAGCAGCGGCCGATCCGGCTGACGATTGCCGACGACCACACGCTCCGGCCCCAGGCATGGTTGCCGTGGCCGGCGTAGGGGCGCAGCAGCGGCCGATCCGGCTGGCGATCGTCGACGACGACCCGCTGGTGCGGGCGGGCCTGCGCATCCTCATGGGCGGATCACCGGACATCGAGGTGGTCGCGGAGGCCGGCGACGGTGCGGAGGCGCTCACCGTCGCCGACGCCCACTGGCCCGACGTGATCCTCATGGACATCCGGATGCCCCGGCTCGACGGCCTGATCGCCACGCAACGCATCCGTTGCCGGCCGTCGCCGCCGCAGGTGATCGTGCTGACCACGTTCGACGCCGACGAGTACGTCCTGGAGGCCCTGCGCGGCGGCGCCAGCGGGTTCCTGCTGAAGGACACCCCGCCGCGCGACATCATCGCGGCGGTGCGCACGGTCGCCGCAGGCGCCGCGATCCTGTCCCCGACGGTCATCCGCCAGCTCATCGACCACGTCGCCGACCCCCTCGCCGGCCCCCGGCGGGCCAGGGCCCGTGCCCGCCTCGCCACGCTGACCGACCGCGAGCACGAGGTGGCGCTGGCCCTCGGCCGTGGCCTGTCCAACGCGGAGATCGGCGCCGCGCTCGGCATGAGCGTGCCGACCGCCAAGGGCCACGTATCGCGCCTGCTGTCCAAACTGGACCTCAACAACCGTGTCCAGGTCGCGCTGCTCGTCCATGACGCCGAGCTGTCCCGTTGAGGCCGGCGTCTCAGGCGCCGTTCGCGCGCTCGAAGATCAGGTCGAAGTCCTTGCGCCACGTGACGCCGCCGTCCTCCGACGCATCCCAGTGCCCGTCGACGCGGTCCGGGGTGACGACGCCGACGAACCGTTGGTGGAAGTCGGGGGCCTCGCGGAGCATCACCCATTGGCCGTCGGCGAAGGTCGTGCGGAACAGCCGCGACGTCGGCCGCGGGTCGTGGTAGAGCGCCAGGAGCTGACCGTCGGCGTCGCTGCGGCCGAACACGAAGTGCCACACCGGCTCGCCGTTCATCTCCGCTTCGAGCTCGACGAACGCGTCGCCGAGCCACCGGGCCGCGGCACGCCCGTACTGACGGACGTCACGGGACTCCAGGAACCATGCGTCGGTCAGCGTCAGCTTCCACTCGCCGACCAGCACGTCCAGCGCCTCGACAGCGGGATTGCGCACCACACACTCCTGACCGCTGGTCGCTTTGGTGACACTCAGTGTAGTGATCCGGGTCACAGCAGGCATGCTGGAGATGAAGACAATGCAGATGTCCGGCGGTTCCGATGGCCACGATCTCCTTCGACCGGGGGCCGTTCGCCGGCAGGGTGGAGCGCCCGGCCGGCACGGTGCGTCACGAGGTCGTCGGCGGAACGGCGGTCCGGCTGCGGTCCTTCGTCGCCGGGGACGGCTCGGCGGTGGCCGTCGCCCCCCTGCTGCGGCTCGGGACGACCGTCGTCATCCGCGGCGGGCCAGGCACCGACCCGGGGACGCCGCTGCGGGTGCTGCGCACACTGCGACCGGTGCACCGCGGTCGCCCGGACGCTGCTCTCGACCAGGGAGACGAGACGCCATGACCGAACCCACACCACGAACACGGAAGCTCGACCTCGACACCATCTCCCGGCTGTCGATGGTGCGTCCGGGTGACAGCGCCGAAGGGCTCGCCGAGGTGCAGCGTTACCTGCGCTCCTACGGCTACCTCCGGCGCGCCGACTACACGCCCGACCAGCTGGACCAGCCGACCTCCGACGCGCTGTACAAGTATCAGGAGCGGCACGGCCTGAGCTCGTCCGGGGCGTTCGACAACCCGACGCGCGAGGAGATGACGCAGAGCCGCTGCGCGATGCCCGACATGCGCAACGGGGTGGCGTTCGCGACCGCCTGTGCCTGGGACCGGCGCACGTTGACGTTCGCCTTCGACTCCGGTACCGACGACGTCCCCGGCGCCGCGGAGATCGACGCTGTGCGCGCGGCGTTCGCCACCTGGGCGGCCGCGGCGCCGCTGACCTTCACCGAGGTCTCGGTCGGCCAGAACCCCGACATCCGCATCGGCTGGCGGCCGGCGACCGACCCCGACCTCAGCATGGTGGGCGGCACGCTCGCGCACGCCGACTTCCCGCCGGGCTGCTCCGTGGTCACCAACACGCTGCCGAAGCCGGTGCACTTCGACGACAGCGAGCACACCTGGTCGGTCGGGGCGCAGCCGGGCGCCTTCGACGTCGAGACGGTGGCGCTGCACGAGATCGGGCACATCCTCGGCCTCGCCCACTCCAGCGTCCCGGGCGCGGTCATGTTCCCGACCGTGAGACCCGACTTCACGCTGCGGGCGCTGACCGCGGACGACCTGGCCGCCATCGACGCGCTGTACGCGCTGCCGTGGCGGGACATCGGGCACGCCAACAACGTCGTGGCCATGGCCGGCCTGAACGGCAAGCTGTACTGCGCCACCAGCGACAACCAGCTGTGGATGCGGGACCCGGTCGGGTGGGAGGTCGACTGGGTGGCCATCGGGCACGCAAACAACGTCGTGGCCATGGCCGGCCTGAACGGCAAGCTGTTCTGCGCCACCAGCGACAACCGGCTGTGGATCAGGGATCCGTTCCCGTGGGAGGTCGACTGGACCGACATCGGCCACGCCGCCACCGTCGTGGCCATGGCCGCCTTGAACGGCAAGCTGTTCTGCGCCACCGCCGACAGCAACCTCTGGATGCGGGACCCGTCACCGTGGGAGGTCAACTGGACCGACATCGGCCACGCGAACAACGCGGTCGGCATGGCCGGGTTGAGCGGCAAGCTGTTCTGCGCCACCGCCGACGGCAACCTCTGGATGCGGGACCCGTCACCGTGGGAGGTCGACTGGACCGACGTCGGGCACGCGAACAACGTGGTGGCCATGGACGCCGTGAACGGCAGCCTGTTCTGCGCCACCAGCGACAGCCGGCTGTGGATGCGCCCACCGGGCATCTGAAGCGGCGATCACGGCGGAAGGGCGGCTGGGCACACCGTCGGGTCGCCCAGGATCACGGTGCTCTGCCGGTCGTACGCGGTCAGCAGCGCGATCGACGCCCACTGCCGCTCCGGCGACTTCGGCCGGCTGTTGCGGTTGGTCTGCTGGGCCTCGCCGAACAGTTCCGCGGCGTGGCGGAACTGCTGCCGGAACGCCAGCCCGACCGGCTCCGGGCGACGCTGGAAGAAGCCGGTCCACAGCGCCCGGATGACGGCGGCGCTGATGATCTGCTGCGTCTCGGGGCGTTCCAGGGTCCAGTTGAACGTCGGCTCCACGTGGCCGATGAACGCCCGCGCCGGTCGCTGCGCACTCAGCAGCGCCGTCGGCAGCGGCGCGATCCGGGCGCCGAGTCCCGCGACCGCGTCGAGCACCTGCGCCACCTTCGACGTCGCGCTGACGAGGCCGGTGTACCGGGTGGTCGCGTCGCTGCCGGCCGAGCAACAGGCATGGGCGTACCAGATGGCGCCGTCGGGCTGCCAGGCCTGCAGCAGACCGGCCGGGTCGAGGATCTCCTGCTCGGCGTCGACGAGGAGTCCCAGGTCGCGGGCCATCGTCGCCGGGTCGCCGAGTGGTCCGGTGCGGCCGTGGCTCGTGGTGATCACCACGGACGGCGTGGCCGCGGCGAGCGCGCCGCTGAGGTTGCCGAGCGTCGCGGCCGCGCCGGACAGGTGCCGCAGGCCGCCGCTGGTCTGCGGGTCCTTCGAGAACCTGTCCGCCATCTGCTCGGCAACGGCCACGCGCATCAGGTCGGTGATGTCGTCGTAGTCGGTGGCCCACAGCACCGGGTTGCCCGGCTGCGCGGCAGACCCGGCCCAGTCGTCGAGCAGCGCGTCGACGTACCGCTCCAGCGCCGGTTCCGGCAGGCACAGCCGGCCGACCGCGGCGGAGAGGTTGAGCCGGCACTGCAGGTCCCACGGCAGGACCTCGGGTGAGCCGACCATGAGCAGGTAGGCGGGGCGCTGCCCGGGGCCGGTCCCGGTGCGGCCGCCGGTGATGGCGATGTCCTGCACGTCGCCGTTGCGGTACACGCGGCGCAGCAGCCCGAGCCCGTCGCCGGCCTGGTACCGCAGCACGACCGGTCCGTCGCGGCCGGCGCGGGCCTCGGCCAGCCGGCGGATCGCCGCCGGGGCATCCACGAGCCGGGCCTGGTCGGCGGCGCTGTCGCCGGTCCACGGCAGGACCACGCCCCAGCCCACGTCCGGGTGCTCCCAGGCCCGCTCGTCCGGCGGCTCCTCGGCGTGCATACTGGGCTCCGCGTCGGCGGCCTTCGCGAGCAGATCCTGGCCGAGGATCCAGGCGCGGGCGTCCGGGCCGGTCACATCACGGACGGACTCACCGGACCACGCGTTGATCGCGACCTCGGCGGCCCAGAGCGCTTCCTCGGTCATGCCGGCTCCCCCAGCTGCTCCGCCGCCAGCCGGCGCAGCTCGGCGACCGCCTCCGGCGGCGTGTCCGGCGGCAGCCGGCGCACCAGCCCGTCGAGGACGCCCGCGGTCACCCGGTCCTGCGCCGACGGGCCGCCGCGCTCGATCAGCCGCGGGATGCGGATCCGGAACGGTTCGAAGCGGGTGTACAGCACCGGCAGCGTCCACACGCCCGACGTGGTCGCGTCCTGCGCCTGCTCGACCAGCGCCGCGCGGGGCTCGATGAGCAGCCGCGCCCAGTCGATGTCCACGTCCTCGCCGCCGTCCGGCTGCCGCAGCAGCCTGATCAGCTCGGTGAGCAGCTCGCGGTAGAACACGCGCGAGAACTCGTTCGCGGCGTGCGCCTGGATCGTCTCGCGCATGCCGACCGCGGCGGGAAGCCCCGCCGCGACGAGGGAGTTCGCCAGCGAGTGCACGTCCTGGACCGCGAGCCCGCCCTCACAGCAGTTCAGCACGACCAGCCACACGCCCAGCAGCGTCCGGTGCGCGTCGAGCCCGCCGACCTCCAGCACGACCCCTGGCCCCACCGGCTGCCCGGCGGCGCGCCGCTCGAAGTCCTGCGGGGCGGCGATCTGCAGCCGGGGCTGGCCGAGGTCCGCCGCGCCGTGGCAGAAGAAGTGCAGGATGTGCGGCTCCCCCTCCCGGATGGCGGCGCGCAGGTCGACGGCGCTCTCGGGGACCAGCGCGACCGACAGGTCCCGGTCGGTCTTCGCCGCCTCCTCGATCGTGGTGTACAGGTCGTCCTCGCCGACGAACACGCGAAGCTGGACCCTGATGCGCCGCTCCCGGGCGGCACGCACGGCGGCGTACACGCCGGTCCACTCCTGCCCGGCGGGGACCCCGAGCGCCGACAGGACGGCGGTGACCCGCAAGGTGCCGGTGAACTGGGGCACGGCGCTGTCCTGGTCCCTGCCCTGATCCGCGATGCGGCCGACGGGGCGGCTGTCCAGCGCGAGGAAGTTGCCGCTGTCGTCGCAGAGCATCTCCCAGTTGAACAGCTCGGTCCGCTGGTCCTGCAGCTCGAACATCACCGTCCGGGGACCGCCGACGCGCTGCAACGCCTGCAGCACCTCAGGATTCTGGGCGAGTTCGGTCCACAGCCGCTGCCCGTACCGGCTCACCCAGCCCTTGGGCGCCGGCGGCGGCCTGCCGTTCGGCAGGTCCTGCACGACGCAGGTGAACGGCCTGGGCTGCCGGTCCTGCGGCGGGTTCGGTGCGCGCCGCAGCGTGAAGCACAGCTGCCCGTCCACGCCGGGCCCGACCGCGATGACGACCCGGCTCACGGCTGCCTCCACGGTGGCGTGCTGATGTCCAGCGGCGGGACGGTGTCCGCGGTCGCGGCGGGCGTTTCGGCGTAGCGGTCGACGACGCCCTGGATGAGTTCCAGCGCCCGGGTCACGCCGGCGGACACGTCCTCGTGCTCCGGTGACGGTTCGGTGCCCTGCCAGCGGTTGAGCTGCCATTCGTACTGCTCGACGTACCGCTGCGAGGCCGACACCCAGGTCGGGGTCGCGTCGGCCCCGGCAACCAGCGAGCGCACCTTGTCGGTGGGCTCGACCACAACGATCTGGCCGGCGGTGAGCAGTTCGTCCTTGCGCGGCTCCGCGTCGATCTGGAACGGCTGGCAGTACAGGAACACCGACGGGTCCCGGGGCGCATCGCCAGGTTCGGTGCCGGTCAGGAGCCGGTAGGCGGCGGCGAGCGCCGCGTTGCCGGGGTCGAGTCGGATCTCGTGATGCAGCAGCGTGGTCGGCCGCAGCTGCGCGAGGGAGTCCGCGGCCAGCCGCAGCCCCATCTCCGACGGGTTGCCGGGCGGTGAACTGAACGCGCAGCCCCAGGCGCCGACCTGCACCGTGAAGCGGGTCAGGCGTCCGGTCGACAGCACGCTCAGACCCTGGTTCCCGTCCGGGTTCAGCATCGCCGGGAGCACGATCGCACCCTGCCCGAGCTGCAACACGCCGGACGCGACGAAGTGCACGATGTCGATGCTGCGACCCTGCACCTCACGCCGGATCCACTCGAACCACGCGTTGCCGGTGTCCGGCCCGGCCGGGGCCTGCGCGGGGTCGTACAGCAGCACCTGACCGAATGCCACCGTAGGGGCGTGCTCAGGTGTCCGCAGCGCCTGGAACAACCGGTCGGTCGTGAACAGGTGCACCGTCGCCGGCAGCGCCGCCGCGTTGACGATCGTCTCGGCGAGCGCCGACAGGCGTCGCGCCGCGTCGGTGACCTCGCCGCCCGGGTCACCGGCGCACAGCACGACGTCGATGGTTTGCCGGGAGCGGACCGGCTCGACGATGAAGTCCGGCAGCCGCAGCACCGGCACCCCGATCTGGCGCACGAGCAGTTGTTCCCACGGGACGAGCCCGAGGTATCCGTACGGCTTGGTCAGGTGCAGCCACAGCGGCCGGCGATCCCCGCCCTCCTGCGAACGCAGTGCGTCGCCCAGCTCGCGAAGCATCCCCGGCGGCAACTGGAACGTGTAGCCGGCACCGCTGCTCTCGTCGCAGTCCAGCGTCGACGGCAGCCCCAGGTCCCCGGTCGTGACGCTCCAGGACGCCACGGTCCGCGGCTGGTGATCGCGGATGACCTGGAGGTCGAAGCGCACGGCGGGTGGCCGGCCGTCGGCGAGCAACGTCACCCTCAGCACGTTCAGGTCGTAGAACCGCGCGATGCGTTCAGCCATGGCGGCGCTACCTCGTCATCAGGTCGTAGAGCATCCACCAGCAGCTCGGGTTGCTGATGTCGCCGTGGTCGGAGATCGTGCGGTCGCAGCGCACCCCGACCACCTGCCGGCCGGCGTCGTCCAGGCCGTAGCGCTGCCCCGGGTCGAGCACGTCGACGAGCGCCGTGTCCACGCCGAGCGGGCGCGGGCCGAAGCCACCGAGCGCGGCGTACCGGCTGGGCGGCTCGTCCGCGGCGATCTCCGCCTCGCCGATGTCGCCGTCGCGGCGCAGCGCCAGGTGGAACGCCTTGGTCAGCGCCGCGTCGTGCTTGCTGAACGTGGCCAGGATCGGCTGGCCGACCCGGTCGAGCACCGAGCGGTACCCGCCCGGGCGGCCCTTGCCGTTGGCGTTGGCGGCGAAGCACAGGTGCGACACCGCCGGCTGCAGCAGCAGCGCCGAGTGAACGGGCTTGGCGAGCTGCGCCGGCGCGGCGATCGCGGACAGCATGACCTTCGCGCCGAACGAGTGCCCGGCCACGTGCACCCGGGCGTCGGACTCCAGCAGCCGCGCCAGCAGTGGCGCGACGCCACGGGCGCCGACCCGGCCGGCGCGGTCCTTCATCAGCCACACGGACGCGCCGCGGATGATCTGAGTCGGCTTCAGGAAGTCCAGCCAGCCCGCCGCGACGGGGTCGGCCGCGCCGCCCGGGTCGGCAGGCAGGTCGGTGCGGCGCCCGAAGTCCGCCGGGTCGCTGGAGCGCCGCCGGGTCGGCGGGACCCGCCACGAGGCCACGATCGCCGCCGCCGACGGGGCGTCCGGCTCGCCGGTCTCGGCGCCGTCCGTGGCGTACAGCGGCGCCAGGATCGCGGCAAGCTCCAGCGCGTCCTGCTCGGAGATCTCCTCCAGCTGCGCGAGCTCGAACAGGCGCGGCACGTCGCCGGGCGCGACGAAGCGGGACAGGCGGTGCAGCTCCTCCCACCCGGCCTCGACCGCGTCGTCGTCGGCGATGTCGGCGGCGATCTCGGGCGCCCGGTCCGCGTCGCCGACCATCAGCATGCTCGGCCAGAAGATCCCGACCAGCAGCGGCTTGAACCCTAGGCGGGCCGGCAGGTTGCGCTCGTGCCGCATCCGCACCGTGCCGTCGAAGAAGTGCTCGTAGCGCTCGGTCGCCTGCCGCCAGTTGTTGTTCCAGCCGTGGCTGAACACCACGATGTCGGTGAAGTCACCGGCCGCGACCGCGTCGAGCAGACGGTCGCGGGTCCGCGGCCCCGCGCAGTTGCCGTCCTCGTCGAACGGGATGATGTACCACGGCACGTCCGCGCCCTCAGCGGTCCGAACGACCCGGTATGGCCCGATGGGCAACTGACCGACCATGGTGCGCCCCCTTCAGCGATGGCATGCGGCCGACATCCATACCTGACGGACCGATCGTCCCCCTGCCGTCGCCTTGAGCGACACACCTCTCACGCGCACGCCCGCCGTCGATCGTCGCCGTGCCCACGCCACCCGGGCGGCGGTCAGGACCCGAACGGCCGGAGGGGCGAAGATCCTCGCCCTGATCGCCAGTTCGCCATGGGGCGAACGGCCGTATCGCGGATGCCGGGCACCGCCTCACAATCATCGGCAACAGCAGGGCCACGAAGCCGATGGTTTGGAGTCCCGCGTGAGTTCGTTCGACAGCTTCCTCGAGAAGATCCGGCACGGACTCGGCGACGCGGGCATCGCCATGTCGGCAGGGGCGTTCCGGACGCTCTTCTGGACCGTGATCGTGCTCGTCGTCGTCATCACCCTGTTCAGGACGCGCCACGCGAGCCGCGCGTTCGTCGGCAAGCAGGTGCGGGCCAAGGCATGGAAGGACACCGGCAAGGCCGCCACGTTCGTGAGCCTGCTGCTGTTCATCATCGCGTACGCCTTCTACAGCGGTAACCAGACCCGCACCTTCGTGCAGGCGACCACGGATCTGGTGCGCGATCAGCTCGCCCAGGTCACGCCGCTGGCGATCGTCACCCAGTTCGTGCTGCTGACCGCGTGCTGGGTCGTGTACGGGGCGATCATGCGGATTCCGCTGGCGCACCTCTTCCTGCCGTTCGTGATGTCGCTGTGGATGGTGTTCTTCGCGGCCGACGTCATGCTCTTCACCGTGTCGGTGGCGGCGGGGCTGCGGTCGGACTGGCTGATCGCGGTGCTGGCGCTCGCCGCGGTCGTGCCCCTGGTGTACGTCACGATCGCGCTGCGGAGCATGACCCGGCGGGCAAGCGGGGACAGCGGGGAGTCCGGGGCGCGCTCGCCCTGGCGGGTGTCCGTCCGGGACCTTGCCGTCGAGACCGGCGCGGCGATCCTGCTCAGCGCGTTCCTCGCCGGGGGCGTCCTGATCTACCTGCTGGTCCGCGACCACCCGGGCGGCCCGACCCTGGGGCTCATGCTCAAGGGCGAGCTGGTCTGCGGCTCCGTGCTGTTCCTCCTCGCGTGCATCACCTTCCGCAGCAAGGACAACCTCGCCTACTGGCAGGTCCCACCTGCCATCTTCTACTTCGTCGACCTGAGTCTCGCCCTGTCCGCCGGTGTCATCGCCCTCGGTGGCCTGGCCGACGCGAAGGTGACCCTCGGCGGCCTGCCGGTGTGGCTCATCGCCGCCGGCCCCTCGCTGCTGGTCATCGTCGCCGTCGTGCTGATCAACATCCTGCCGGAGCGGCGGGACATCGCCCGCTGGCGGGTCTGCCTCGCCGCCAGCGTGGTCGTGGGCCTGCTCGCCTGGCCGGCCAAGCTGTACCTCACCGATGCCCTCGCCCCCACGATCGGCCTGATCTTCTGACGGCTCCGCGCCGATCAGTCGATCGCGGTCAGGAAGAAGTCCCGGACGTCGCCGGCGAGCAGGTCCGGCACCTCCATCGCGGCGAAGTGGCCGCCACGGTCGAACTCCGACCAGTGCCGGATGTCGTACAGCCGCTCGGCGAGCGGTCGCACCGACTGCGTGATGTCGTGCGCGAACACCGCGACGCCGACCGGCACCTTGCACGGCGCGTTCCCGCGTGGCGTGTCGTGGTGCAGGCGCGCCGAGGACGCGGCGGTCGCGGTCAGCCAGTACAGGGAGATGTCGGTGAGCATCCGGTCGTCGCTGACCGGGGTGCGGGGGTCGGTCCACTGGGCGAAGCGCTCGGCGATCCAGGCCAGCTGGCCGACGGGTGAGTCCGTCAGTGCGTAGCCGATGGTCTGCGGGGTCGCGGCCTGCAGCGCCTGGTACGGCGGGCGGTTCGCCATCAGCTGCCGGATCTTGTCCAGCCGGGCCTCGTCCGTTTCGGACAGTGTGATCCCGGCGTCCGGGACCGGCCGGGTCGGCAGGTAGTTGACGTGCACGCCGACGACCTGCCCGGGTGCCACCGCGCCCAGCGCCGTGGAGACGCCGGAGCCGAAGTCGCCGCCCTGCGCGCCGTACCGCACGTACCCGAGGCGGCGCATGAGTTCCGCCCAGGCCCGCGCGACCCGCACGACGTCCCAGCCGCGCTCGTGCGTCGGGCCGGAGAAGCCGTACCCGGGAATCGACGGGATCACGAGGTGGAAGTCGCGCGACAGCGGCTCGATCACGTCGAGGAACTCCAGGAACGAGCCGGGCCAGCCGTGGGTGAGCACCAGCGCCAGCGCGTCCGGCTTCGCGGACCGCACGTGGACGAAGTGGATGTTCTGACCCTCGATCTCGGTGGTGAAGTGCGGCAGCTCGTTGAGCCTTGCCTCGTGCGCGCGCCAGTCGTAGCCGGTGCGCCAGTACTCGGCCAGCTCCTTGAGCCGGGCGAGCGGGAAGCCGTAGTCCCACCCGGCGTCGGCGACCTCGTTGGGCCAGCGGGTGCGGGCGAGCCGATCGGTGAGGTCGTCGAGGTCGGCCTGCGGGATGTCGATACGGAACGGCGTGATCATGACCTGCCTCCGAGGGAGCTATCGTTGGTACCCCCAACGATAGCGCAATCGTTGGCCGTGCCAACGATTCGTCGGCCACGTCACACGGCGGGCCGGGCGTGGTGCTCGACGATGCGGCCCAGCAACCCGACGAGCTGCTCGCGCTCGGCGGACGAGAGCGGGGCGCACAGGTCGTCCTGGATCTGCGCCAGCACGCCGTCCAGGTGCGCCAGGCGACGCTCCGCCTCCGCGGTGACGGTGATGATGTTCCGCCGGCGGTCGGCGGGGTCCGGGGTCCGCTCGATCAGCCCCTGCTCCGCCAGCTCGTTCAGCGCCGCGACGACATCACTGCGGTCGATCCCCGTCCGGCGGCCCAGCTCGGCCTGACTGGCCGGCCCCTCATCCGCCAGCGCCGCGAGGAGCCGGTAGTGGTAACCACGGGCGTCGGCGGCGGCGAACCGCTCGGCCACCAGTCGCTGACTGTGCACCGACGCCTGGTTGATCAGCCAGCTCGGCATGCCCTTGAGCCGCCCGGGTGGCGGTGATTCGCCCGTCCTCATGCCCGCCAGCCTACTGTTGGTGGTACCCACGAATCCGGTGACACGGGACGCCCGGACAGCAATGACGGGAGGGGCCCGGCCGCCGCATGAACTTCCGGGGACACGCGGCGGCCGGGGCGAGGGGGTAACGCTCAGCTGACCGTGACGGCCAGGTCGTCCAGGACGAAGGACGTCTGCAGGGACGAGTCCTCCGTACCGTTGAACTTCAGGGCGACGGTCTGACCCGCGAAGGCGTTCAGGCTGTAGGTCTTGGCCTGGTAACCGGAGGCCTTGTTGAGGTTCGACAGCGTGCCGAGGGTGCTCGAACCGGCGGTGACCGTGAGCTTGTCGTATGCCGTCGAGGTCGTCGTCTCGGCGGAGTCGATGTGCACGTAGAAGGTCAGGGTCGCCGAGCAGCCGGCCGGGATGGTGACCGACTGGGAGAGCGACTCGGTGTGGGTGGAGCCGTAGCCGAGCAGCCACGCGGAGTAGGTGCCGGTGCGGGCGGGCTGGCCCTGGCTGGACCACTGGCCGATGGCGCCGGTCGTGCCGGTCCATGAGGTCGCGCCGGACTCGAAGCCGGGGTTGAGCAGCTTCTGGCCGCTGCAGCCGCCCGGCGGCGTGGTGGGCGGGGTCGTCGGCGGGGTGGTCGGCGGCGTGGTGGAGCCGGACACCGACGTCTGCCAGATCGTCGCGGCGACACCGTCGGCGCTGCGGTTGAGCACGGTGGCGCTGATGTTGCCGGTCGTGTCGCAGGACTGG
The DNA here is from genome assembly GCF_035963215.1 of Dactylosporangium sp. NBC_01737. Lineage (NCBI taxonomy): Bacteria > Bacillati > Actinomycetota > Actinomycetes > Micromonosporales > Micromonosporaceae > Dactylosporangium > Dactylosporangium sp. NBC_01737. The sequence continues at coordinate 7,661,918 of NZ_CP109153.1, read as the reverse complement.
TGGTAGCAGGGGTCGTAGGCGCTGTTGGCGGTGCCGCCCCACTTGGCCGCCTGGGACGAGGTCTTCCTGGCGCTGGCGCCGGCGGCGTAGCCGGAGGTCGCGATGCCCACCCGCTCGAAGGAGTAGTCGTCGGAGCGGCCCGCCCCCTCGGTGTTCTCCTCCGGCTGCAGGCCGAGGGAGTCCCAGTACGCCTTCAACGGCGCGGCCGCCGTGGAGGTGATGTGGTTGATGAAGTACCCGCCGTTGGTCGAGCCGACCATGTCGAAGTTGTAGTACGCCTTGATCTGGGTGCGCTGGGTGCTGGTCAGCGCGTTGGCGTAGAAGGCCGAGCCCTGCAGGCCCTGCTCCTCACCGGCCCACCAGGCGATCCGGACGTGGCGGCTCATCGTGGGGTTCTGCTGCGCCAGGACCAGCGCGTTCTCCAGCAGCGTCGCGGAGCCCGAGCCGTTGTCGTTGATCCCCGGCCCGGCCGACACGCTGTCCAGGTGAGCGCCGAACATGGTGATCTGGTCGGACGGCCCGCCCGGCCAGTCGGCGATGAGGTTGTTCGCCCGGTACGTGCAGCTGGTGCAGGTCTGCTCGGCCACGGTGTACCCCGCCGCCTGCAGCTTGCCCTTGATGTAGGCGACGGAGGCGGTGTAGCCGGCCGTACCGCTGCGGCGGGTGCCGCCGTTGCTGGTCGCGATCGCGCCGAACTGCGACAGGTGGGCCTGCACGTTCGCGACGGCGATGTCAGGCGCCGCCGCGAGCGCGGGCGAGACGTTGGCCGGTGGCGAGGCGAGGGCCGGGATCGCCAGGCCGGCGCCGACGAGCAGGAGCGCGGCGGACGCGGTCAGTGTCAGCGCCGCTGAGCGGGTTCTCATGGATGAGCTCCTCGATCGGAGGAAGGACAGTGGCGCGAGATTCGCACACTTCAATGTCCGTCACAAGTGATCAAGGGCATACGGCGGATTCAACTGGTGGTCGCAACACCCCTTCCGGAGGGTGGAGCGATGGGTTTGGGGCCGCGGCAGAAGCAGGTTCGGGAGTATCGGGGGCAGATGCCGTCGCCGGGGCGGCCGTCGGTGGCGTGGCGTGAGGATCGGGTCACGTTCTGGGCCGCGATCGGTCGTGGTGCGGTGACCGAGGACGCGGCTGCGGCGGCGGGTGTGTCGTCTCCGGTCGGGTTTCGGTGGTTCCGGCATGCTGGCGGCGTGAATCCTGGGTTGCCTGCGACGGTGTCGGGTCGGTTCTTGTCGTTCAGCGAACGTGAGGACATCGCGCTGTTGCGGGCGCAGGGCAAGGGGGTCCGCGAGATCGCGCGCCGGCTCGGCCGTGATCCATCGACGATTTCGCGGGAGTTGCGGCGCAACGCCTCGACCCGGACCTACAACGTCGAGTACAAGGCGTCGGCCGCGCAGTGGCATGCCGAGCGCCGGGCCCGCCGTCCGAAGACCGCGAAGCTGGCCGGTGACGAGCGGCTGCGCGAATACGTCCAGCAACGACTTTCCGGCGCGGTCTGCGCGGTGGACGGCCGCCCGGTTGCCGGGCCACAAGGGGCGCATTGGAAGGGCCGCAACAAGCCCCGGCGCGGGGATCGCCGCTGGGTCACCGGATGGAGCCCGGAGCAGATCAGCAACCGGCTGAAGGTGGACTTCCCGGATGATGAGTCCATGCGCATCTCGCACGAGGCGATCTATCAAGCCTTGTTCGTTCAAGGGCGCGGGGCGTTGAAGCGTGAACTGGTCGCCTGTCTGCGAACCGGCCGCGCGCTGCGCGTGCCACGCGCACGGGCGAAGCAACGCCGCGACGGCATGGTCACTCCAGAGGTGATGATCAGCGAACGGCCGGCCGAGGCGGCCGACCGCGCCGTGCCCGGGCACTGGGAAGGCGACCTGATCATCGGGCTGGACCGGTCCGCGATCGGCACTCTGGTGGAACGCACGACCCGCTTCACGATGCTGCTGCACTTGCCCCGCATGGAAGGCTATGGAGTCGAGTCACGCGTGAAGAACGGCCCCGCACTGGCCGGCCACGGCGCCGCAGCCGTCCGCGACGCGATCGCCGCCACCATCACCACCTTGCCCGAGCAACTGCGCCGGACACTGACCTGGGACCGCGGCAAAGAACTCGCCCAGCACGCCCAACTACGCATCGACACCGGCGTCCAGGTCTACTTCGCCGACCCGCATAGTCCGTGGCAACGCGGAACGAACGAGAACACGAACGGCCTGCTGCGTCAGTACTTTCCCAAAGGCACCGACCTGGCCCGCTGGAACCGCGACGACCTCGACGCGGTAGCCGCCACTCTCAACAACCGTCCACGTAAGACACTCGAATGGAGGACACCTACCGAGGTCCTCAACGAGCTGTTAATGTCCATTCAGGACAATGGTGTTGCGACGACTGGTTGAATCCGGTTACCACCCTGGACATACCGTCAGGCGTTCGCGGCGCCCCTGTGCGCGAGCGCGGCCTGCTCGACCCGGTCCCGGTAGGCCGCCCACCACGCCGCATCGTCCTCGGGCAGGTTGGAGTTGCCGGCGCTCAGGCCGGCGGCGCCGTCGATCGTCTCCCGCACGATGTCGGCCTGCCCGGCGTGCCGGTGCGTCTCGGCGATCACGTGGACCAGGATCCGGTGCAGCGTCACGTTGCGGGTCTGCGGCCGCCACCACGGCACCACGCCGGGCGCGTCGAGCTCGAGCGCGTCGATGGTGGCGTCGGAGTGCGCCCAGATCCGTTTGTACAGCTCGACGTGGTGCTCGCGGGTCTCCTCGGCGGTGGCCCACATGTCGGCGTTGGTCTCGGCACCCTCGGCCAGGTACGGGATCGGCCCGGGGAACGGCCGGCCGAACACCAGACCGAGATACTCCGACTCGACGGCGGCGGTGTGCTTGACCAGGCCGAGCAGGTTCGTCGCGGTCGGCGTGAGCGGGCGGCGGATGTCGTACTCGCCGAGCCCGTCGAGCTTCCAGAGCAGCGCGTCGCGCCCCTCCTGCAGGTACTGCTTCAAGGTGTCCTTCACCCGTAGATCCTCCACCACCCTGACCGGCGCCGCCAAACGCATTGCGCGCCGGGCCCTGGTCGGCCCGGCGCGCCGTGCGGTCCTACTTCCAGGACGCCGTCGACCAGTCGTCGCTGGACCAGTAGTGGCCCGACCAGTAGTGCCCGGACCAGTAGTGACCCGACCAGTAGTGCCCGGCCCAGTCGGGGTCGGTCCACGTCGAGGCGCCGTTCCAGGGCTTGCCCGTCCAGGTCGCGGCCGCCCACGTCTTCGACGCCCAGGACGAGCCGGTCCAGTTGTCGCCGGCGACGCGGTAGCCCATCCAGGTGCCGCCCGACCAGGCCGTCACGGCGGCGCTGCGCTGAGCCCACGCGGTGGTGTTCAGCGGCCCCCAGACGGAGTTGTCGCCACTGAGCGCCACGTTGTCGCGCACCAGGCGGCTGGAGCCGCGGGCGTCGTCGAGCCTGCCGGTGCCGCTGGACTTGTTCCAGCCGGTCGCGTACAGGTTCTGCGAGGTGAGTGCCGCGCCGACGTTGAGCGCGCGGATGTTGCGGGTCATGGCCAGGCCGGACACGAAGCTGGCGGAGGTGCTCAGCACGGTCTTGACCTGGTCCGGGGTCAGGGTCGGGCGGGCCTGCAGCAGCAGCGCGACCGCCGCGGAGGTGACCGCCGCCGCCTGGGAGCTGCCGCTGCCGCGCAGCAGGGTCGTGCCGACCTTCGCCGACGGGTACGTCAGGTCGACGTTGGAGCCGGGGTCGGCGAGGGAGACGATCGACTCGCCGGGCGCGACGAAGTCGACGCTGCGGTTGCTGCCGCCGATCGTGGTGAACGAGGCGAAGTCGTCGTCCGTGACGCTCGCCGTGCCCTTCGTCGTGCTGGCGGCGACCGCGATGACCGCCGGGTCGCTGGCCGGGTCGCTGACGACGATGTCGCTGTTGCCCTCGTTGCCGGCCGCGGCGACGACCACGATGCCCTTCATCCAGGCCTGCTCGACCGCGAACTGGACCGGGTCGGTCCAGGAGTTCGGCGTACCGCCGGTGCCGTAGGAGATGTTGATGACCCGGATCGGGTTGGCCGGGTCGTCGTTGCGGTGCGCCACGACCCAGTCGATCGCGGCGACCATCTGCGTCACGTCGACCGCGCCGTTGGCGGTGCCGACCTTGACCGACGTCAGCTTCGCCTTCGGCGCCAGGCCGACGGTGCCGGTGCTGGGGTCGTTGCCGACGATGATGCCGGCCATGTGCGTGCCGTGCCCGTACGTGTCGAGGTAGCGCAGGTCGGGGTCCTGCGACTCGAACGACAGGTCCGGCCCGTTGACGATCTGCGCGGCCGGCAGCCCGGGGACGGGGGCGACGCCGGTGTCGATGAGCGCGACCCCGACGCCCGCACCGGTCAGCCCGGCCGCCGCGCCCGTGGACGCGTTGATGGACGCGCGGACCGCGGCGAGCGTCGTACCGCCGCTGCCGGTGCTGCTGCCGAGCCAGGCGCCGGACGCCCAGCCGGCGTCGGTGACGCTGTGGTGCGTGGGTGCCGTGGCGGCGCCGAGTCCGGCGACCGCTGCGGCCGTGGCCGTGGCCGCGACAGCGGCCAGGATCCGGCGTCCTGCCGCTGCCCGCCGCCGCAAAGCAGATCTGGGCATGGAAACTCCATTCCGGCCGCTGAACCGTTCGCGGCGCGAGATCCACAATGACTCGCCGCGGCCGTGAAATCACTGGCCGTGAGCCGGTTCCGGCCCTGCGGCCGGCGGATCCGCCCGACCACCCGACGCGATGTCAGCCGCCGCCCGTCGCACCGCACCCGGACCGCAACCGGCCGGGCACCCGGCCGGCCACCACATGCGGCCGGGTCCGCCAATATCGACCCCCGTCTTGACTGGTGGTCATTGATGTGTCTACCGTCACAGCACGCTATTAACAAAGTTTCCTAACTGTTGGTGAGGTGAACGTGAAACGATCCCTTCGCCAGGCCCTCCTGGTCGGGGCCGTCGTAACCGTCGTGGCCGGGACCGTTGCAGCCGTGCCCCTGGTGCAGGCGAACGCCGCCGCCGCGTGTGCGCCGGCGTGGAGCGCTTCGGCCATCTATGTCAAAGACAACGTCGTGTCGTACCAGACCCACAACTACACCGCGAAGTGGTGGACCACCAACGAGGTGCCGACCGCCAGCGGCCAGTGGGGCGTCTGGGCCGACAACGGCGTCTGCGGGGGCGGCACGACACCCACCACACCGCCGGTGACGAGCAACCCGCCCACCTCCAACCCGCCGACGCAGCCCGGCGGCAAGGCCGTCGTCGGCTACTTCGCCGAGTGGGGCGTCTACGCCCGCAACTACCACGTGAAGAACATCGTCACGAGCGGCTCCGCGGCGAAGCTGACCCACATCCTGTACGCGTTCGGCAACACCAGCGGCGGCAACTGCTCCATCGGTGACTCCTACGCCGACTACGACAAGGCGTACACGGCGGCCGACTCGGTCGACGGCGTCGCCGACACCTGGGACGCCGGCGCGCTGCGCGGCAACTTCAACCAGTTGCGCAAGCTCAAGCGGCTGTACCCGAACATCAAGGTGATCTGGTCGTTCGGCGGCTGGACCTGGTCCTCGGGCTTCACGCAGGCCGCGGCGAACCCGACCGGCTTCGCGAACTCCTGCTACAACCTGGTCAAGGACTCCCGCTGGGCCGACGTCTTCGACGGCATCGACATCGACTGGGAGTACCCGAACGCCTGTGGCCTCAGCTGCGACTCCAGCGGCCCGGCCAGCTACAACAACGTCATCTCCGCGCTGCGCAACAAGTTCGGGCAGAGCTTCCTGATCACCTCGGCGATCTCGGCGGACGGCTCCAACGGCGGCAAGCTCGACGCGGCCGACTACGCCTCCGGCATCTCCAAGCTCAACCTGGTCTTCCCCATGACCTACGACTACTTCGGCGCCTTCGCCCCGCAGGGACCGACGGCACCGCACTCGCCGCTGAACTCCTACACCGGCATCCCGACGCAGGGCTTCTGGTCCGACGCGGCGATCCAGAAACTCAAGAGCAAGGGTGTACCGGCCAACAAGATGCTGCTCGGCATCGGCTTCTACGGCCGGGGCTGGACCGGCGTCACCCAGACCGCACCCGGCGGCAGCGCGACCGGCGCCGCCCCCGGCACCTACGAGGCGGGCATCGAGGACTACAAGGTCCTCAAGAACAGCTGCCCGCCCACCGGCACCGTCGGCGGCACGTCGTACTCGAAGTGCGGCAGCAACTGGTGGAGCTACGACACGCCCAGCACCATCGCGGGCAAGATGACCTACGCCAAGCAGCAGGGCCTCGGCGGAGCGTTCTTCTGGGAATTCTCCGGCGACACCAGCAACGGCGAGCTCATCACCGCCATCAAGAACGGTCTCGCGTAACAGCGTGACGACGTCGAGCCGCCGCAGCCCAGGTCCCGGGCCGCGGCGGCTCGGCCGTCACTGCGGCTTCTCCAGCTCCCGGATCTGCATCCACAGCGCCCGCAACCGCTCGACCTCCCGGTCGCTGCGCCCGAACACCTCGAGCATGTCGTCGATGTGATGCCATTTCGGCGACCGCTCCCCGATCCCGTTCAGCAACCGGAACACCGTGGCCTTCGAGACGCCCACCTGTCCGGCGATGACACGGTACGAAGGCTCGCCGGCCTCCCGATGGGCCGCCATCAGCTGCTCGGCCAGCCGCGTCCGCAGCGCCCGCAGCCGCTCGACATCAGCGCCGGTCCCGTCGCCCACCGCGTCACCGAACGCCCGGTCCGGCGGCGCACACGGCCCTTTCGGGCATGACAGGCGACAATGTGACACATTGCTCCACCAATCAAGCATGCCTATGCATGCCGGATCGGTAAAGCCCTCGGCGACGGTGTTCAGGCCGGGGTGGCGGGCCTCGCCGGGCGTCCGCGGAGGCTGTCCGAGGTCAGCGGTCCGGGACGAGTGTGCGGCCCGGGCGGCGGACGTGATCGGCGGCGGCCGCGGGCAGGCGCAGCAGCGCCAGTGTGCTGAGCACGGCCACGACGGCCAGGGCCACCAGCGCCACCCGGTAGCCGAGCGGACCGTCCGTCGCGGCGGGGTGGGTCACCGCGTCGACCGCCCGGACGCAGACCGCGGCCAGGGCCACGCCGAGTCCGTTGGCGAGCTGCACGACCGTCGAGGACAGCGTGCTCGCGCCGTTCATCTGCTCCGCCGGCACGTCGGCGAACTGCAGGGTGTTGTACCCGGTGTACCCCACCGACCGGAACACCCCGCTGAGCAGGAAGACGGTGGCCATCACCGCGGCCGGGGTCTGCGGCGTGAGCAGCGCGCAGGCCACCATCGTGGCGGCCAGCCCGGCCGACGACGCCGCGATCAGGCCACGGAAGCCCAGCGCGCGCAGCAGCGGCGTCGTCACCGGCTTGATCGCGAAGTTGCCGACGAACACCCACATGACCATCAGCCCGGCCTCGACCGGGCTCCAGCCGAAGCCGTCCTGCAGCAGCAGCGGCAGCAGGAACGGCACCGAGCTCACGGCGACCCGGTACGCCACGCCACCGGTGTTGGACGCCCGGAACGTGGGCCGGGCGAAGGACCGCAGGTCCAGCAGCGGCGTCGGGTCCCGCCGGGCGCGGCGCACCGCCGACCCGAGCCCGAGCGCCGCGACCGCGAGCAGGGCGGCGGCGATCGGCAGCCGCCCGGGGTCCGCGACCAGCTCCAGCCCGATCACCAGGCCGACGACGCCGGCCATGAGCAGCAGGAAGGTCGCGACGTCCAGCCCGCCCCGGCCGCCGGGCGCGACGTCCGGGATGATCCGCCACGCGACGGCGACCAGGGCCACGCCCAGCGGCACGTTGACGAAGAAGATCCACTGCCAGCCCGCGTACTGGGTGATGACGCCGCCGAGGAACGGGGCGATCACCGGCGCGGCGAGCGCCGGCCAGGTCAGGTACGCCACGGCGCGGACCAGGTCGGACTTGGCCGTGCCCGCCAGCACGATGAAGCGGCCGACGGGCACCATCATCGCGCCGGCCACGCCCTGGACGACCCGCCCTGCCACGAGCATCGCCAGCGACTGGCTCAGCCCGCACAGGACCGAGGCCCCCACGAACCCGGCGACGGCGACGAGGAAGACCCGGCGGCCGCCGTACCGGTCGCTGAGCCACCCGCTGACCGGGATGAGCGCGGCCACCGTGACGAGGTACGCGGTCAACGCCACGCCGGCGTCGCTGGGCCGCACCCCGAGGTCCCGCCCGACCGCGGGCAGCGCCGTGGCCAGGATGGTCGCGTCGACCTGTTCGAGGAAGAATGCGGCCGCGACGGTCAACGCCACCGGCCGCGACCAGCCGCGCCCAGCGTCTGCCACGGTCACACAGGTGATCATGCAGGACCGCGTCGGCGCCCGTCGAGGGGTGGTCGGGGCGTTCTTCGCCGGCGTCCGGCAGGCTCGCCACCGTACTGCGGATCTCGCAGCGGATCGACGGCGGCTACCGGCGGCACTTCATTCCCGCGGCGCAGCGCTGACCGGCGCGACGGCGCGGGCGAAGGCGATCCGCGCGTGGTGCAGGTCGTCCTCCTCCTCGGGGACGTCCAGGATGACGGACCCGACGCCGCGCGTGAGGTACCGCGCCAGGTACGCGCCGACCTCGTCGTAGTCGCCGACCAGGTACGGGCAGAAGGTGCGGTACGTCAGGAACGGGTGCAGCCAGTAGATGCCGTCGGACGCGGGCCGCCCGGACAGCTCCGCGTGCCAGTGCGAGTCCGACAGGCGGCTGACGATGCGGTGGCGGCGCTCCCCCAGCGGGTCGCCCGGGAACCGGTCGTGCGCCACCCGCCACGCGGCGTCGCCGTCGGGGCGGGCGATGATGCCGATCCGGATCCCGTTGCCCCGCAGCAGCGGCCCGTCCGCCGGGTAGTCGTCGGCCGGTCGGGGGTAGGCGAACCGCAGGATGCCCAGTTCGTCGGCGCAGCGCACGCTGCTGTCGCTGGAGCCGGACAGGACCAGCCGCGGTGCCAGTGTCGCAGGTGGACGGTGCGGCAGCGTCGCGGCCAGCACCTGGTAGTAGCGGCCGGTGAAGGTGACCGGGCGGGGCGAGTCCAGCAGCAGGCGGACGATCGTCGCGTACTCCGTCAGCCGCTCATAGCGCTCGTCGTGCCCCACACCGGCGTCGCCGAGCGCCTCCAGGTGCTGCCGGGAGCCGCCGGTCACCAGGTTGAGGTGCACCTGCCGGCCGTGCAGGAACGTGAGCGTGGCCGCCATCCGCGCGGCGGTGTACGGCGAGAGGTAGACCGGCTGCACCGCCACCAGCGGCGTGGCGCGCGGTGCCGCGTCGAGGATCAGCTGCGCGACGAGCCACGGGTCGACGAGGGTGTTGTCGGAGTACACCAGCAGCCCGGTGCAGCCCGCCGCGTCCGTCCACCGGGTGACGTCGGTGAGCCGCCGCCGGAAGGCCGGGCCGTCGACCTGGACCGAGGCGGGGGCGGTCGTGTAGACCTCGACCGGCGCGAATGGCTGCATCAGGGTTCCTGTCGTGAGGCGCGGCGGCGGATCTCGGTGAGGCCGATGAGGTCCTCCGGCTCGGTGTCGGGCACGTCGACGTCGAAGCGGGCCAGCGGGCGGTAGCGCATCGCGGCCAGGGCGATGACCGCGATCGCCGCGCCGAACAGCAGGTACGTCGGGCCCAGGCCGATCGCCGCCGACACGGCCGGGCCGATCACGATGAACGCGATCGGCAGGGTGCCGAAGGCGAAGACGGTGTTGACGGCGAACACCCGCCCGTGCGCCCGCGGCGGGACCTTCACCTGGATGATGGTGGTGTAGATGGCGTTCATCGTCGTGAGGGCCGCGTACATGCCGAAGACGCCGACGGCGGTGAGCGCGACGGAGTGGTAGAGGCCCGCGAGCGCGGCGAAGGCGGCGAAGGTCAGGGCCGAGCACAGCACGCCGCGCATCTTGCGGCGGGCCGGGCCGCCCCACACGGCCATGAGCAGGCCGCCGGCCACGACACCGGCGCCGCCGGCGACCGCGACGTGGGTGACGGCGCGCAGGTCGGCGAAGCTCAGGACGAGGGGCTGGACGAGGATGATGACCGGGCCGAGGAACAGGTTGCTGACGGCGAAGAACAGCAGCATGGCGCGGAAGCCCGGGGTGCCCATGGCATAACGGAAGCCGCTGCGGATCTCGTCGCCCATCGGCTCACGGCGGCGGTACCCCATCAGCGCCGGGAACTTCACCAGCGCGAGGACGATCACGGCGATCGCGTAACTGGCCACGTCCAGGGCGAGGATGCCGTCGAGGCCGATGGCGGCCATGACACCGACGGCGGCGACGGGCACGAGGAACTGCGCGATGCCGGCGCCGGTCTGCACCATGCCGTTGGCGTGGCCGAGGTACCGCTTCGGCACCAGCTGCGGCACGGCCGAGAAGTACGCGAGGCGCTGGAAGGTCAGGGCGATCGACAGCCCGGCGAGCAGCACGTAGATGTGCCAGATCTGCAGGGTGTCGGTCAGCAGCAGGGCCAGGAACACGCCCTGGATCAGCAGCGCGGCGCCGTCGCTGGCGAGCATGACCGCCCGGCGGCTGTGCCGGTCGACCAGGGCGCCGGCGAAGGGCAGCACCAGCATGCCCGGCACCAGCGCGATCGTGGAGAACAGCGCCAGTTTGAACAGCGAGTGCGTGTGCAGGAAGATCCAGACGGGGACGGCGAACTCGGTCATGGCGCTGCCGGTCATCGACACCAGCTGGCTGGCGGCCACGCCGAGGAAGCGCGGCATGCTCGGCGCCGGGCCCTCCGCCTGCTGCCGGCCGCTGTCGGAGACGCCCGCCAGCCGCCAGCTGTCGGTGGCGTGCTCCGTCCGTTCGCCTGCGAACGAGCGCTGGGCGGTGAGGATCGCGGCGAGCTCCTCGGCGCGCCACTTGAGGAAGTAGTGGCCGGCCTCGTCGAGGACGTACAGCGCCGTGGTCCCGGTGAGGAAGTGCCACTCGCGGAAGCGTTCCTGGTAGTACATGGTCTCGTCGTCGCGTTCGCCCACAATGGACACGATGGGCGCGCGCAGCCGGGTGGTGCCGCTGCGGTACAGCGACGTGAAGAACTCCTCGGCGGCCTCGCTGTCGCGGCGCATGCCCCGCACCATGGCGCGCAGCTGGTCCTCGGCGACGTCGCTGAGGTCCAGGCCGACGGAGGTGAGCCAGTTGGTGTAGGCGCGGTCGCTGCGCAGCCGTTCGAACCGGCTGAGCAGCTTCGCGAACCGGCCGCGGGGCCGGGCGAACGGGAAGATGGCGCCGATGAACAGCGTCTGCACCTCGCGCCCGGCGGCCTCGACGGCGCACGCGACGGCGACGGCGAGCGCGCCGCCGACGCCGCAGTGGCCGTAGACGGTGACCGGGCCGTCGATGCGTTCGAGGATCTCGGCGGTGGTGTCGGCGACGAGCGCGTCGAAGGTGGCGCCCTGCTCCTCGAGGCCGACGTCGTTGCCGGGGATGGCGAGCGCGAACAGGGCGTGCCCGGCCGGGAGCGCGTCGGCGAGGGGCTGGTACACGATGGCGCTGCCGCCGCCGTACGGCAGGCACACGAGCGTCATGACCCGCTGCCCGTCCGGGATCGGTTTCGTCAGCTCGTGCAGGAGCCGGCGGGGGCCACGCTCGCCCACCGGTGTGTCGACGAGCGCGCCGAGACGGCGCACGGTCGGGTGTTTGAACACGTCCATGACGCTGACCGGCGACGGCAGGACGGCGCGGAGTTTCGCCACGACCTGGGTGGCGAGCAGCGAGTGCCCGCCCAGGTCGAAGAAGTCGTCGTCGGCGCCGACGCGCGGCAGGTCCAGGACGGCCGCCCAGACCGCGGCGATGGCGGTCTCGGTCGCGGTGGCCGGTGCTGCGAACTCGGTCGTCGCGGCCTGGATCGCGGGCGCGGGCAGGGCGCGGCGGTCGAGCTTGCCGTTGGCGGTCACCGGCAGCGCGGGCAGCGTCACGTACGCGGCCGGGACCATCGCGTCGGGGAGCACCTGTTTGAGCGCCGCCCGCAGGTCGCCGAAGCCGTCGCCGACGACGTAGGCGACGAGGCGCTGGTCGCCGGGCCGGTCCTCGCGCACCACCACGGCCGCGTCGCGGACCCCGGGCCGGGCGCGCAGGACGGCCGCGATCTCACCCGGCTCGATCCGCATGCCGCGCAGCTTCACCTGGTCGTCGAGGCGGCCGAGGTAGTCCAGGGTGCCGTCGGGGTTGCGGCGGGCGAGGTCGCCGGTGGCGTACATCCGATCCCCCGGCGGCCCGAACGGGTCGTCGCGGAAGCGTTCGGCGGTGAGCTCGGGACGGTTGAGGTAGCCGGCGGCGACCCCGACCCCGGCGATGTGCAGTTCGCCGGGGACACCGACGGGCACGGGTTCGCCGGCTGGGTCCAGGACGTACAGGCGGATGTTCTGGATCGGCCGGCCGATCGGCACCCGGGCCCGTCCGGCGAGGGCCGCCGGGGTGCACTCCCACCAGCTGACGTCGACGGCGGCCTCGGTCGGCCCGTACAGGTTGTACATACCGCAGCCGAGCCGGTCCAGGGCCGTGCGGGCCAGGTCGACCGGCAGTGCCTCGCCGCTGGCCACGACCCGGCGCAGGCTCGTGCACGCCTCGATCCCGTCCTCAGCGAGGAACACGGCGAGCATCGACGGGACGAAGTGGACGGTGGTGACGCGTTCGGCGATGATCAGGTCGCGCAGGTAGGCGGCGTCGCGGTGCCCGCCCGGCCGGGCGAGGACGAGCCGCGCGCCGGTCATCAGCGGCCAGAACAGCTCCCAGACGGACACGTCGAAGCCGATCGGGGTCTTCTGCAGCACGGCGTCGCCGGCGTCGAGGCTGTAGGTGCGCTGCATCCAGTCCAGGCGGTTGTGGATGGCCCGGTGGGTGTTGGGCACGCCCTTGGGACGGCCGGTGGAGCCGGAGGTGTAGATGACGTAGGCGACGTCGTCCGGCGTGCCCAGCGGCTCCAGGCGCGGCGCCGCCGGGACCGGACCGGTGAGGTCCACGGTGGACAGCACGGCGATGGGAGCGGCGTCCTCGATCATGAAGGCGGTGCGGTCCGGTGGGTTGTCCGGGTCGAGCGGCAGGTAGGCGGCGCCGGACTTCAGCGCGGCGAGCAGCGCCACGACCAGCTCGGGGCCGCGTTCGGCGTGGACGGCGACGATACGGCCGGGGCCGGCGCCGTCGGCGCGCAGGCGCGCGGCGAGCCCGGTGGCGCGGGCGTCCAGCTCGCCGTAGGACATGCTGCGCCCCTCGAAGACGACGGCAGGCGCGTCGGGGGTCCGCCGCGCTTGCTCCTCGATGAGGCCGTGCAGCGTCCCGGCCGGGCCGATGTCCACCGTGGACGCGTTGACGTCGTGCAGGACGTGGGCGCGCTCGTGCGCGGCGAGCATGGGGATGCGGCCGATCGGCTGGTCCGGGTCGGCGGTCACCGCGTGGAGGATGCGTTCGAGGTGCCCGGCCAACCGTTGCACGGTGCCGGGCTCGAACAGGTCGGTGTTGTAGGTGATGAAGCCCGACAGCCCGCCCGCGGCTGCCGGGTCGAACAGGTACAGCTCCAGGTCGAACCGGGTCTGCCGGGCCTCGATCGGGAACGGCTCCACCGACAGCCCGGCGTCGGGCAGGCCGCCGCGGCCGTAGTTGAGCATGGTGAACGTCGCCTGGAACACCGGCGACCGGGACACGTCCCGGGGCATGCGCAGGCGGGTGACGAGCCGGTCGAACGGCGTCTCCTGGTGGTCGAAGGCGTCCAGGACCCGTTCGCGGACCCGGCCGACGAGGTCGGCGAACGTCGGGTCGCCGGACAGGTCGGCGCGCACGGCGAGCACGTTGGCGAACAGCCCGACGACGCCCTCCAGCTCCGGCAGGGTGCGCCCGGCGACGGTGGAGCCGACCGCGAAGTCGTCCTGGCCGCAGTAGCGGTACAGCAGCGTCTCGTACGCCGCCAGCAGGATCATGTACGGGGTGGCACCGAAGCGGCGGCCGAGGCCGGCGACGGCGTCCGCGAGGTCCTCGCCGTACTGCAGCACGTGCCCGGCGCCGTGGAAACGCTGCTCGGCAGGGCGGGGCCGGTCGGTGGGCAGGTCCAGCGCCGGGACCCCGGCGAGCTGGCCGTGCCAGTAGTCGAGGTCACCCTCGAGGCGCTGACCGGCGTAGTCCGCGCGCTGCCAGGCGGCGTAGTCGCCGTACCGCACCTGCAGCGGCGCCAGAGGGCGGCCGGCGTAGGCGTGCAGCAGGTCCTTGAGGAACACGTCGATGGACCAGCCGTCGGAGGCGATGTGGTGCAGCACCACCGCGAGCACGTGCTCGCGTTCGGCGACGCGGATCAGAGCGGCGCGGATGAGCAGGCCGGTGGTGAGGTCGAAGGGGCGGGCGCCGGTCTCGGCGACGCGGGCGCGGACGGCGGCCTCCTCCGTCTCCGTGAACGTCTCCAGCGGCACGCTGACCCGCTCGTCGACGACCGCCTCCGGCCGCCCGTCCGCGTCGGTCAGAAACCGGGTGCGCAGCGTCTCGTGGCGGGCGGCGACCGCGTCCAGCGCGGCCCGGAGCCGGTCCTCGTCGAGGGGCCCGCGCAGCCGCACCGCGATGGGGACGGTGTAGGCGGCGGTACCGGGAACGAGCTGGTCCATGAACCACAGCCGCTCCTGGGCGTAGGACAGCGGCGGGTGCGCGTCGTCGCCGCGGCGCGGCACCGCGGTTGCGGCCACCTCGGCGCGGCGGGGCTGCAGGCGGCGGCGCAGCAGCTCGGCCCGCGCGGCGGACAGGTCGACGTCAGTGGACACCGGCTCAGCCCCCGTACCGTTTGGCGGGTTCGCGGTCCCAGACGAACGCGGGGTCGTCGGTCCAGCCGAAGCCGGTGAACAGCCGGTCGGGCCGGCCGAGCTGCCAGGCGGCGATGAACTCGCCGAGGTCGAAGCACCAGTCGAGCCCGGCGCAGGCGATCGACTCGGCCACGGCCGGCAGCGTCGGGGCGTCGTCGCCGAGGCGTTCCCTCGTGTCGACGGCGAGCAGGACGGCGGCGACGGCGGGCAGGAGCAGCAGCCCGGCGCCGCCGGTGAGGGGCGCGGTCGCGGCCCCGGCGGCGGCGGTCGCGGCGAGGGTGCTGACCCGGTTGAGTTTCGGGCGGCCGCGGTGCGGGTGGACGTCTAGGAGCCACTGGCCGGAGCGGCCGTAGGTGACGAGCCGCCGGCAGACGGTGGCGAGGCTCTCGATGCTGCTCTTGTCGTGCACGACGACGGCCTCGGGGTCGCAGACGATGCCGTGCCCGGCGGCGGTGAGCCGCAGGCCGAGGTCGACGTCCTCGCCGCCGACGACGGTCAGCGGCCGCTCGGCGAAGCCACCGACGGCCTCGAACGCATCGCGGCGCACGGCCAGGTTCGAGGTGGTCGCCCAGCCGACCCGGCTCGCCTGCGCGGGCCACTCGAATGCCGAGTTGAGCAGCTTCGAGCGGGCCATGACGCGGAACACCATGTTCTCGACGCCCTGCACGAAGGTGGGGCCGGCGACGGCGGCGACACCGTCGCGCAGCGTCTTGGTGTGCCGCTGCAGCAGCTGCGGGGTGGCCAGGCAATCGGAGTCGATGAACAGGATCAGGTCGTGGGCCGCGGCCCGCACGCCGGCGTTGCGTTTGGCGCCCACGTGCCGCGGTCCGCGCAGGTACCGGGCCTGGAACGTGGCGCAGGTGTCCTGGTGGGCCCGGGCGTCGGCGGGTTCGGAGTCGTCGACGAGCAGGATCTCGACGGGCTCCTCGCACGCCGTCGCCGACTCGCGCAGGCTCTCCAGGAGCCGGCGGGTCTGCGGCACCCGCCCCTTCACCGGGACGACGACGGACAGTCCTTGGTCGCTCACACCGCCTCCAGGGCGTTCATCGCTACGGTCTCGAATGCGTCCATGACCGCCGCGACCGCGACGGGGACGAGGGGTGGCCCGCCGGTCAGGCCGGGCACGGCGCGGCCGATCGTGTCGAGCAGGACCATGAGCACCTCGCCGGCCGCGCACGGGCCGTAGCCACGCTTGTTGTCGACGGCGAGCACGCCCCGGATCGCGTCGCGGTCGAGGCCGTCGAGGCGGGCGGCCGCGTCCGGCAGGTCGAGCAGGGACACGAGCCGGTGGTGCGCGGCGACGTCGTCGGCGGCCAGGCCGTGGCGGCGCCGGGCGACCTCGGCGGCGATGAGCATGCCCCAGGCGACGGCCTCGCCGTGGCGGATCTGCCCGCCGCTGACGAACTCGATGGCGTGCCCGGCGGTGTGCCCGTATTCGAAGATGAGCGCCCCGCCCTGCTCGCGGGGGTCGGCGGCGACGTACGGCGCCTTCGCCTCCACCCCGATCTCCAGCAGCGCCCGCAGCGCCGCCTGCGGTTCGCTCGTGAGGTCGTCCAGGGCCCGGGTCAGCTTGTCGTCCAGGCCGGGCGCGGCGACGAGCACGTTCTTGACCATCTCGGCGAGGCCGGTGAGCAGGTCGTGCCGCGGCACCGTGGCCAGCCACGCCAGGTCGCAGGCGATGAGCGCGGGCACGAAGTAGGTGCCGGCCAGGTTCTTGCCGGTGCTGAGGTTCACGCCCTGCTTGAGCGACACCGTGGCGTCGAACGCGGCGACCGGCGTGGTCGGCAGGTGCACCAGGCGGGTGCCGCGGAACAGCAGCGCGGCGGCGAGGCCGGCGATGTTGCCGACGGTGCCGCCGCCCATCGCCACCACCGCCGAGCGGCGGGTCAGCCGGCGGGCGACCGCGGTCTCCAGCAGGTGCTGCACGGTCGGCAGGGTCTTGTGCCGTTCGGCCGCCTCGACCTGGACCCGCTCGACCCGCACCCGCCTGCCCAGTTCGGCGGCGACGGCGTCGGCGTGCCCGCGGACCCCGTCGTCGGCGACGAACAGGACCGCGTCGACGTCGGCGAGCCGCTCGACGATCGTGCCGGCGAGCGCGGGCGTGCAGCCGGTGCCGTACAGGTACGGCACGGTGGCGTCGCCGAACGCGAGCCGCAGCTCCTCATACGGGGAGCGCATCGTAGTCCACCTTCCCGTTGGCCCGGCGCGGCAGCCGGTCGACGACCGTGACCCGGACCGCGGTGCGGTGGATGCCGAGCTCCCGGCCGACGAGCGCGGCGACGTCCTTCGCGCCGGCGGCGGTGAGCCCTTCGCACCACAGCAGGATCCGGTCGTCGCCGGCGAGGGCCGCGGCCGGTGCGAGCGCGGCGGCGGCGTGCTCGACGGCGTCGAGGTCGACGCGGACGCCGTACGCCTTGCCGATGCGGTTCAGCCGCCCGGACAGCCACAGGTGCCCGTCGGCGTCGAGGCGGCCCCGGTCCCCGGTGTGCAGCACGCCGCGCAGGTCGTCGCCGCGGGCCAGATCCTCGGCGGTGTCGGCGTAGCCGAGCATCACCGCCGCCGACTCGCACACCACCTCGCCGCCGGCGGTGACCGTCAGGCGCATCCCGTCCACGGGCGGCCCGACGCAGCCGGCCTTGGCGGGCAGGTGCTCCGGCGGCAGGACGCAGATGCGGGAGCCGGCCTCCGTCTGGCCGTACATCGCGAAGAACGCCCCGCCGTGCGCCGCCGCCGCCGCGGCGAACCGGGTCACGAGCGTGTCGCGCAGGCGCCCGCCGGACACGGCGAGACTGCGCACGCTCGGGGTGTTCGCCGGTTCCCACGGCAGCCGGGCGAGGAGCTCGAACGTGTGCGGTACACCGGTGATCGTGGTGACCCGGTGCCGTTCGACGCTCGCCCAGAAGGCGGTGTCGAGCACGCCGCGGGGCTCCAGCACGACGGTGGCGCCGGCGAGCAGGTGGCTGTGCAGGACGCTGAGGCCGAGGGTGTGGAACAGCGGCAGGCTGGTGACGGCGACGTCGTCGGCGCCGATGTGCAGGGCCTTGACGATCGCGGTGGCGGCCGCGGTCACGGCGGCGCCGGACTGCCGGACCAGCCGCGGCGCGCCGGTCGAGCCGGACGTCGCCAGCATCAGCGCGAGGTCCGGGTGGACGTCCGCGGCGGACCCGAACCTGGCGGTCAGCCCGGCGGCGGCGTTCGGGTCGCAGACCAGGGCGGGCCGCCCGGCGGCCACGGCGGCGAGGTAGCGCAGCACCGACGGGGTGTTCGCGCCGATCGGGCACACGACCACGCCGGTCGCCGGCAGCTGCGCCGCGGTGGCCGCGACGGCGGCGGTGAGCCGGTCGCCGGCGTACTGCTCGCCGGTGACGGCGTCGACGAGCCGGGCGCCGGGCCCGATGAGGCCGCTCATCGCCCGGCTTCCTCGGTCAGGAGGCGGCGGACCTCGTCGTCGTCGAGCGCGTCGATCTCCGCGAGGAGCAGCTCCTCGACGGCGACGGCGAGCGCGGCGACGGTGGTGTGGTGGAAGACCGTCCGCAGCGGCACCTCGATGCCGGCGCTCGCCCGCAGCCGCGCGGTGACGCGGGTGGCCAGCAGCGAGTGCCCGCCGAGGTCGAAGAAGTCGTCGTCGGCGCGGATGCCCTCGACGCCGAGCACGTCCTGCCACACCTCGGCGACGAGCAGTTCGGCGTCGCCGGCGGGTGGGCGGCCCTCCCCCGCGGCGGCAGCGACCGGCGGGAGCGCCGCACGGTCGACCTTGCCGTTGCGGGTCATCGGCAGCCGGTCGAGGGTCGCGTAGGCCCTGGGGTGCAGGTACTGCGGGAGCAGCTCGGCCAGGTGCGCCCGCAGCGCCGCCGGGCCGGGGACGGTGGCGCCGGGCGCGGGCACCAGGTGAGCGACGAGCCGCCCGTCGCCGTCGGCGGTGACGACCGCGTGCCCGACCGACGGATGGGTCAGCAGCGCCGCCTCGACCTCGCCGGGTTCGACGCGGTACCCGCGGACCTTGAGCTGCTCGTCGACCCGGCCGAGGAACTCCAGGGCGCCGTCGGGGCGGCGGCGGGCGCGGTCGCCGGTGCGGTAGTGCCGGACCCCGCCGACGTCGGCGAACCGTTGCGTGCTTCGCCCGAGGTACCCGTCGGCGATGCCGGGCCCGCCGAGCACCAGTTCGCCGGCGACGCCGTCGGGGACGGGCGCGCCGCCGAGGCCGGTGACGTGGGCGCAGGTGTCGCCGATGGGGTGTCCGATCGGCGGGCGGCCGGTCGTGTCGGCGGGCGTGAGCCGGGCCGCGGTGGCGATGATGGTCGCCTCGGTCGGGCCGTACGTGTTGAGGACCTCGACGCGGTCGCCGACGTGGGCGAACCAGCGTTCCAGGGCGTCGGGGCGGACCTGCTCGCCGCCGAGGATGAGCAGGCGCAGGCCGGGCGGCCAGGGCACGGCGGCGGGGTCGGCGCACAGCTCGTGCCAGTAGGAGGTCGGCAGGTCCAGGACCGTGACCGACCGTCCCTGCTCGGTGGCGAGGAAGTCCGGCAGCTCGGCGCGGGCGCCGGTCGGGATGACGAGGGTGGCGCCAGCGGCGAGGCACGGGTACACCTCCTCGCCGAACGTGTCGAACGACGGCGAGGCGAACTGCAGGACCCTGTCCGCGGCGGTGAGGTCGTAGCGGTCGCGCATCCAGCGCACGCGGACGGCGAGGGCGGTGTGCGGCACGGCGACGGCCTTCGGCCGGCCGGTGGAGCCCGAGGTGTACATCGCGTAGGCGAGCGGTCCGGCGGCGGTGCTCGCACCGGTGCGCCGGATGCCGCCGGCTGTGACGACGATCCCGGCGCCGCTGTCGTCGATCTGGTCCGTGGTCCGCCGGGGCGGGGCGTCCGGGTCGAGCGGCAGGTAGCCGGCGCCGGCCCGCCAGGCGGCGAGGAGCGCCACGACGAGGTCGACGCCCGGCGGCAGCTGCACACCGACGAGGCCGCCGTGCCCGTCGAGGTCGGCGGCGAGCCGCCGGGCGCGGGCGTCGAGGTCCACGTAGGACACCGTCGTGTCGCCGTGCACGACCGCCGGGGCGGCCGAGCCGAAGTCGACGAGGTCCAGCACCGACCCGGTGGCGGCGGGCCCCGCGCACCGCCACGGGCCGTGTTCGGCCTCGGTCAGGCGGATGTACAGGGTGGACAGTCGCGCGCCGGGATCCTCGGCGGCCAGCCGGAGCAGCTCCCCGAAACGGTGCACGAGCGCGGCGGTGCTCGCCGGGTCGAACAGGTCGCGGCGGGCGTGCGCGACCACCTTCAGCTCGCCGCCGCCGGCGAAGCACTCGAAGGTCAGGTCGAACTTCACCGAGCGGTGCCCGGGGTCGTAGTACTCGGCGGTGATCCCGGGCAGCGCGAGCCCGTGGTCCTCGGCGCCGCTGTGGACGATGAGCATGGTGTCGAACAGCGGGGTGCGGGCCGGGTCGCGGCGCACGTCGAGGCGGGCGATGAGGTCCTCGAACGGCACGTCCCGGTGCTGGTACGCCTCCAGCGCGGTCGCCTTCACCCGCGCGAGCAGGTCCCGGAACGTGGGGTCGCCGGTCAGGTCGCCGCGCAGCACGACGGTGTCGAGGAAGTAGCCGATGAGCGGCTCGACGTCGGTGCGGTCGCGGCCGCTGACGGGGGTGCCGACGCTGATGTCGTCCTGGCCGGTGGCCAGGCCCAGCAGGGCGAGGTACGCGGCGAGCAGCGTCATGAACGGCGTCGTGCGGCCGGCCCGGCCGAGGGTGCGCAGATCGGCGGCCCGATCGGGGCCGAGCTCGAAGCCGTCGAAGGTGCCCGCGGTGCCGCGGCGGGCCGGGCGGGGCCGGTCCGTGGGCAGTTCCAGGACCGGGGCGCCGGCGAGCCGGTCGGCCCAGTAGGCGAGGGTCCCGCTCCCGTCGGGGCGGGCGGCGCGGGCGTGCTCGGCGTACTGGGTCGGCAGCGCCGGCAGGTCGCACGGCGTCCCGGCGACGTGGGCGGTGTAGGCCTTGGCCAGTTCTTCGCGGAGCAGGCCGACGGACCAGGCGTCGGCGAGGATGTGGTGCAGGACGAGGACCAGGATGTGCTCGTCGGTGTCCAGGCGGAGGATCGCGGCGCGCATCGGCGGGGCGGCGGTCAGGTCGAAGGGTGTGTTCGCCAGCACGGCGACCTGCGCCCCGGCCGCGGCGGCGGTGCTGTCGCGGACGGCGACGTCGGGTCGCCAGCCGTCGAGGACCTCCTGGACGGGCCCGTCGCCGTCGAGCGGGAAGCGCGTGCGCAGCGCGCCGTGGCGGGCCACGACGTCGCCGACCGCGCCCGCCAGTGCGGTCGTGTCCAGCGGTCCGCGCAGCCGGTACGCGAGCGGGATGTGGTAGTCCAGCGCCTCCGGGTCGACCTGGGCGAGGAACCACAGCCGCTGCTGCGCCGGGGTGACGGGGGCCCTCATGCGTAGGTTTCCACGGCCGCGGCGAGGTCGGCGACGGTGCCGGCGTTGAAGTACTCGGCGAGGGGCAGGTCGACGCCGAGCCGCTCCCGGACCCGGGCGGCGGTGCGGGCAATGAGCAGCGAGTCGAAGCCGAGGTCGTAGAGGTCGTCCTCGGGCCGCACCGGGCGCTGCAGCACCTCGTCGACGATGGCGTACACCGCCTGCGACGTCGTCATGACGCTGGGCGTGAACGGTCGACGGTCTCGGCGACCGCGGCCAGGGACGGGGAGGAGAGCAGGTCCCCGAGGGTCAGCCCGGTCTCGAGGCGCTCGTTGGTGAGGTCGAGCAGCAGCGCCGCGGTCATCGAGTCGCCGCCGAGGTCGAGGAAGTTGTCGTCGGCACCGACCCGGGCCCGGCCGAGGGTCTCGGTCCAGATCTCGGCGAGCTGCTCCTCGGTCGGTGTCGACGGCGCTCGGAACGTGTGGCTGCCCGGCCCCTCGGTGTCCAGGCCCGCGGCGTCGGCGGGCAGGACGTCGACGGCGACCAGCACGTCGGGCAGGTCGGCCGGGTCGAGGGTCTCCCACAGGTGGTCGCGCAGGTCGACCGGAACGGTGGCCAGGCCGGGCACGACGGCCAGGACACGCCGTCCGTCCGGGCCGCGCAGCGCCACGGCGCCGGTCACGCCGGCGTGCTCGCGCAGCAGCTTCGCCGCGGTGTCCAGTTCGGACAGTGGTGCGCTCATGGTTGGTCCCTTTCGGCGATGTACTGCGCGAGCTCCGCCACGGTCGGTGCCTCCAGGACGGCGATGGTGTCCACGTCGACACCGAGCCGCTCGCGGGCAGTGGCGGCGATCCGGGTGGCTGCCAGGGAGTCGCCGCCGATTTCGAAGAAGTTGTCGGCCGCGCCGACCGGGCCGCTCTGCAGCACGTCGGCCCATACGGCGGCGAGGTCGCGTTCCAGCCCGGTGCGCGGCGCGACGAACTCGGCGGCGCGCAGCAGCGCGGGCAGCTCCCGTTTGACGACCTTCCCGGCCTCGTTGCGGGGCAGGTCCTCGACGATCTGGATGACGGCCGGCAGCTCGGCGCGGGTCAGCTGCTCGACCGCGTGGTGGCGCAGCTCCGCGACGGTCGCGTCCGGCCGGCCGGGTCTGAGCATCACGAACGCGGCGACGATCTCGCCGAGGACCGGGTGTTCGGCGCCGCAGACGGCGGCCTCGGCGACGGCCGGGTGCCGGGTGAGGACCTGCTCGACGCGGCCGGTGGAGACGTTGAACCCGCCGACGATGACCACGTCGGCGGCGCGGCCGGTGAGGAACAGGGTGCCGTCGGCGTCGAGGTGGCCGAGGTCGCCGGTGCGGGTCCAGCCGTCGGCGACGTCGACGGGGCCGGCGTCGAGCAGCTCGCGGGGCGGGGCTCCCCCGGCCCGCAGCCACACCTCGCCGGTCTCGCCGGGCGGCACTGCCGCGCCCGCGGGGCCGGTGACGCGCACGGCGCTGGAGCCGACGGGGCGGCCGACGGCCTCGGGACGGGCGGGGTCGAAGCGGGTGGCGACTCTGGCCGGGTACGTCTCGGTGGAGGTGTAGAAGTTGTGGAACGCCGCGTTCGGGAACACGGCCGTCAGGTCGGCCATGATGGGCACGGGCAGCGGCGCCCCGGAGAAGCTGACGCCCTTCACCGTCGGCATCGGGGTCGCCTCGCCCGGCGCGGCCCGCACCAGCCAGTGGCCCATGGCGGGCACCAGGCACACGGTGACGGCCTCCTGCCGGGCGGTCATGGCGGTGAACCCGGCCACGGTGAACGCGGCCGTGACGAGCAGCGTGTGCTGGCCGCCGACGCAGTTGAGCAGCACGGCCTGGGCGGCGACGGAGCCGACGGGCAGGGCGTGCGCGCACGGCTGGTTGCCGCGGACCGCGGTGGGCCAGGCGACCTGGGCGCGCAGCAGGTTGGCGTGGGTGGCCACGACGCCGCGGGGCCGGTCGGTGGTGCCGGAGGTGAACACGACCTCGGCCGCGTCGCCGGGTGCTCCACGCACCGCCAGGGGTCGGTGGGCCGGCCCGCGCCGAGGTCGTCGCCGGCCCGCACGACCCGGGCGACCCGGTAGCCGTCAACGATCCGGGCGAGTTCGTCGGGTCCGAAGCGGGCGCCGGTGAGCAGGGCGACGGCGCCGGCCTTGAGGGTGCCGAAGTAGGCGACGGCGTACTGCGGCCAGGCCGGGCCGCCGACGGCGAGCGCGACCCGGTCGCCGTAGCCGACGCCGTGGTCGAGCAGCCCGCGGGCGAAGGCGTTGGAGCGGGCGTCGAGCTCGGCGAACGTGAGGGTCTCGCCGCCGTCCAGCACGATCGCGGGCCGGTCGGGCACCAGCCGCGCGGTGCGTTCCAGCAGCTCCGGCACGGTCCTCATGCGTCGTCCCTTCCGCTCAGGCGGGCCGCGAGCTCGGCCGGGGTCGGCGCGTCGAAGACGTCGAGCAGCGACACGTCGCGGCCGAGCGTGTCGCCGATGCGGGCGGCCAGGATCGCGGCGAGCAGCGAGTGCCCGCCGCTGGTGAAGAAGTTGCTGGCCGGCCCGAGGCCGTCGCGGCCCAGCACCTGCTCGAACAGCGCCACGAACGGCGCGGCGCCGGCCGCCGCGTCGGCCGCCGCGTCGGCGGGCCCGGCACCGGCGGGCGGGGCGGGCAGTGCGCGGTGGTCGACCTTGCCGTTGGCGTTGCGCGGCAGGGCCTGCACGGGCACCAGGTCGGTGGGGACGAGGTAGTACGGGAGGTGCTCCCGCGCGTGCCGGCGCACCGACTCGAGGTCGACGCCCGCGGGCTGGACGTAGCCGACGAGGCGGCCGTCGCCCTGCGGGTCGCCGGCGAGGACGACGGCGGCGGCGGTCACGGCCGGGTGGCGTTCGAGGGCGGCCTCGACCTCGCCGGGTTCGATCCGGCGGCCGCGGAGCTTCACCTGCCGGTCGGAGCGGCCGAGCAGGGTCACGGTGCCGTCGCCGCGCCAGGTGGCGAGGTCGCCGGTGCGGTACAGGCGGCCGCGGACCGGGTCGTCGACGAAGCGCTGCGCGGTCAGGTCGGGCGCGCCGGTGTAGCCGGCGGCGAGGCCGGTGCCGCCGATGCACAGCTCGCCGACCAGGCCCGGCGGGGCGTCCTGGCCGTGCTCATCGATGACGTGGAAGGAGGTCTCGGCGATCGGCGCGCCGATGCCGACCGGATCGGCGACCCCGGCCGCGACCGGGGCGCTGGACGACCAG
This sequence comes from Dactylosporangium sp. NBC_01737, assembly GCF_035963215.1. Lineage (NCBI taxonomy): Bacteria > Bacillati > Actinomycetota > Actinomycetes > Micromonosporales > Micromonosporaceae > Dactylosporangium > Dactylosporangium sp. NBC_01737. The sequence continues at coordinate 7,637,492 of NZ_CP109153.1, read as the reverse complement.
ATGGTGGTCTCGGTCGGCCCGTACACGTTGTGCAGCCGGCACCCGGTCCGCAGCAGCCGCTCGGCGAGTGCCGCGTTGAGCGGCTCCCCGCCGCACAGCACCTGCCGGCCGCGCAGTTCGTCGCGGACCGACCCGGCGGCCAGCCGCCAGATCGTCGGGGTGGCCTGCACGACGGCGACGTCGTGGCGGGCGACCAGGTCGAGCATGAGCGCCGGGCTGGTCTGGGCCGCGTCGGGGGCGACGACCGCGCCGCCGCCGTGTGCCAGGGGCAGGAACAGCTCCAGCGCGGAGATGTCGAAGCCGAACGTCGTCGACCACAGCACCCGGTCGTGCCCGGCGACGGCGAGTTCGGCGGCGAAGTGGCGCACCAGGTTGGCCAGGGCCCGGTGCGGGATCTGCACGCCCTTGGGCCGCCCGGTCGAGCCGGAGGTGAAGATGACATATGCCAGGTCGTCCGGTGCGGCGGCCTCGAGCCCGGCGTCCACCTCGGCGGTGTCCGTCGTGGCCGGTTCGGCGGTGTCCACGGTGGTCTTCGCGCCGGCCCGGGCGACCTGGTCGGCGAGCCTGGCCGGTGGCTGGTTCGGGTCGGCGGGCAGGTAGGCGGCGCCGAGGGACCACACCGCCAGCACCGCGGCGGCAAGGTCGGCGCCGCGGGGCAGGGTGACGGCGACGACGTCCCCGCGGCCGACCCCCTGCGCGGCGAGCCGGGCCCGGACGGCGCCGGCCCGGCCGGCGAGGCACCGCCGGGTGTGCACGGTGCCGTCGGCGTCGATGAGCGCGGCACCGTCCGGGTCTGCCGCGTGCCGCCGGGCGATCCGGGCGGCGACGGTCGGCCCTGGTACCGGTGCGGCGGCGCCCGCGTTGACCCGTGCGACGGTGCGCAGTTCGTCGTCGGTCCACAATGGAAGCTCGGCGAGCGGGCGCCGCGGGTCGGCCGCGGCGGCGGCGAGGAGCAGCTCGAAGCGGTCGGCGAGGGAGCAGACCGTGGCCTCGTCGTGGACCTCGGTGCTGTACACGGCCTGCAGCGTCACCCGGCCCGGCGTGCGCAGCACGACGAACTGCAGGTCGTGGCGGCTGGTGCCGGTGTCGACGGTCACCCACTGCGCGCCGGGCAGCTCGCCGGGGGCGGCGACCTGCGCCGGGGGCAGGAAGTTGAACATGTGCCGGAACAGCGGCGACCGCCAGCTGCCGGAGGCGGCCGGCAGATCGCCGAGCAGATGCTCGAACGACACGCCGGCGTGGTCGAGGGCCTCGGCCATCCGGTCGCGGACCTGCGCGGCGAGGTCGGTGAAGCCGCGGCGCAGGTCGACGGTGAGCCGCACGGGCAAGGTGTTGACGTGGTAGCCGACCGCGTCGCGGGTGCCGTGGCGGCGCAGGTTCACCGGGACGCCGACGACCAGGTCGGGGCCGGCGCCGTGGCGGGCGAGCAGGGTGGCGTAGACGGCCAGCAGCGCCATGTTGTCGGTGAGGCGCAGCCGGGTCCGCAGGCGCTGCAGGGGTTCCGGGGCGAGGTCACGCTCGAACCGGGCGCCCGTGAACATGGGGCGGGCGGGTTCGGGGCGCGCCGACGGCAGCGGCTGGCGCGTGGGGTCGGCGCCGGCGAGGCGGTCCACCCAGTACCGGAGGCCGGCCGCGTCCGGCGGCGGCTCCTGCACGGCGGGGGCGGCCGCGGGCGGGTCGAGCGGCAGGCCGTTGGCGAGCCGGTGGTAGGTGGTGGCGAGGTCGGGCATGACCACGCCGCCGGAGGCGCCGTCGAAGACGATGTGGTGCGACACCAGGCACAGGACGCTGCCGCCCTCGTCGAGGGCGATGCCGTACACGCGCAGCGGCAGCTCCTCGGTGAGGTCGAACGGGCGCATCGCCAGCTCGGTGAGGACCGTGCCGAGCTTCACCTCCGACGTGGTGAGCACCCCGACCGGCACCGACTCCCGGTCGGGGTCGACGACCTCCCGGTGCGGCACGCCGTCGCGCTGCGGGAAGCGGGTGCGCAGCGACGGGTACCGGCGCAGGATCTCAGCGGCGGCGGACTCCAGCGCGGCCCGGTCGATCGGGGCGGTGGTGCGGACCGCGAGCGGCTGGTTGTCGACGGCGACGCCCGGCGCGAGGCGCTGGAACAGCCATAACGCCTCCTCCTTACGGCTCAGCCCGCTCATGACCGTGGCACCGCCGCGTGCGCCGCGGCGGGCTCGGCGAGCAGCCGCTCCTGCGGCACGTCCAGGCGCACCTGGGCGCTTCCGCCGAGGGCCGCGGGCAGCTCGTGGTCCCGGGAGAGCACCACGAGGTCGGGTCGCAGCCCGTCGAGCCCCGCGGCCCGGCACATGGCCAGGTACCGCAGGTTGGCGGCGACCCGGCCGCACAGGTCGGTGGCGATCGAGTCGGGCACGCCCTGCTCGCCGAGGGTCTTGCGGGCGACGACGGCGTAGCGTTCGGCGAGGTCGTCCGCGTCGGCCTCCGGCGGGGCGTCGGGCTCGGCGCCCATGCGGCGCACGGCGGCGGCGTAGTGCCCGGCGATCGTTCGGGAGCTGACGGCCACCGGGTCGAACAGGACCAGCCGCGCGTCCCCCGCGAGGGCTCCGGCGAGTGCCGCGCCGGCGCAGAACCCGAGGACGGCGTGAACGTCTCCCAGCGCCGCGGTGCGCTCCCGCCACTCGGCGAGGTGCGTGCGGGCGTCGCCGGGCGCCGCGGGCCAGCCGGTCTCGTCGCTGCCCCAGACGGCGCAGTCGGCGGGCAGGTGGGGGGCCAGGTCAGCGAAATTCGCCTGCGCCCGGACTTTCGCCAGGGTGAAGTCGACCGCCACCACGGTCCGCGCACTGGTTGCGCTGCTGAGCAGGCGCCATCCCCCGATCGACACGCCGACGACGGTAATTCACCCATCGGTGGTCGTCGAGAGTTTGTTGCGGCCGACTTTTTCGAAACGTCGATTCCCGTTTCCGCCTTGACAATGCACGCTGAACGCGGCAAAGCTCAGTGACCATGAGTCGGGAAGCGTCTCGGCTGGCGCGTAGCCAGGAGACGCTGTGGGAGTTCGTGTCCTGCTTCGCGCCGTCGAATCCGGGCATGCTGGGCTACAACGTTTTCGAAACTACTTCGTGGGATGAGACGGTCGACGTCAATGCGTTCCGGCGCGCGGCGGGCGATGTCACGGCCCGCCACGACGCGCTGAGAATCGTATTCGAAACCCTCGACATCGAGCCGAGGATTCGCATTCTTGACGGCATCGATCCGCCGGTGCAGTTCACCGATCTGACCGCCGAGCCCGCGTCCCGGCGGGACCTGCTGCGCAGCAGCATCCTCGGCTACGAGCGGGGCCGCGCCTTCGACCTGTGCGATGGTCCACTGTGGAGCGTCGTGCTGCTGCGCACGGCTCCGGACCGGCACGTCGTCGCCGTCACGCTGTTCCACCTCATTGCCGACGGCTGGTCCACCGGGGTCCTGCTGCGCGACCTGCGGGCCGCCTACCTCGCGCGCACCGGCGCCGGCCCGGCCCTGCCGCCGCTGAAGCTGTCGTACGCGGCGGCGACCGCGGACCCGCTCCTCGATCCGGCGGACCGGCGCCGCCGCGACGAGTTCTGGCGGCGCACCCTCACGCCGCTGCCCGACGAGTGGCCGTTCGAACGCTCGGCGCAGCGGCCCGACGTCACCGCCGAGGCGACGCTCGGCCTGCCCATCGAGCCGGGTCTCATCGGCCGGCTGCACGCGTTCGCCCGGGCGCAGCGGATCACGCCGTTCCTGCTGTACCTCGCCGCGTACCGGATCCTGCTGGGCGCCCGCACGGGCCGGCCGCGCCTGGTCCTCGGCACCGCGACCGCGGGCCGCGACGAGCCGGGTGCGGAGGATCTCGTCGGGCAGTTCACCCACAACGTGTACGTCGCCACGACCATGGGCCCGGACACCACGCTGCTGGACGGCATCGGCCGGGTGCGCTCGGCGATGTACGAGGCGGTCCGGCACACCGCGTCGTTCACCGAGATCGCCCGCGCCGTGCACCCGGGCTTCGACGCCGCGCGCCCGTGGCCGTTCCTGCTGCTGTACCACTCGTGGTTCCAGTCCGCCGCACCCACCAACGACCCGCCGCCGGACCGGCGCGAGCACCGCTCCCGCGCCCGCAAGCCTGCCGGGCTCGTCCTGGACGAGCACGCCACCCGGCTGTGGGCCAAGCGCGGCGAGCCGGGCCTGGTGGTGCGCCACGACCGCCGCGGCGCGTCCATGAACTACAACCCGACCATCTACCCCCGCGCCGCCATGCTGGAGACCCTCGAGGGCTACACCGCCGTGCTCAACGCCCTGCTCGCCGACCCCGGCCAGCGCATCGGCGACCTCAAGCTGTCCTAGCCGAACGACTGCACCAGGACGGCGAGGCGGTCGGACTCGCGGCCGGGGCGCAGGCGACCGTGGCGGGCGAGGTCCGCGAGGCCGTGCAGCGCGCTCCACAGCGTCTCGGCCCTGGTCTCGTCGCCGCCGACGACCGCCGCGAGGGCGTCGAACGCCTCCCGCAGCTGCTGCGGCACGTCGGCCGTGGCGAACGCCAGGTCGGTCGGGCCGGAGAACATGGCCTCGTAGACCGCCGGCTGCTCCCGGGCGAACGCGAGGTACCGCTCGGCCACCGGCCGCAGGCGGGCTTTCGCGGGGGCGTCCGGGGCGGCGCCGGCGAGCGCGGTGGCGAACCGGGTGAAGCCGTCCAGGGCGACCGCGCGCACGATGCCGTCCCTGCCGTCGGGGAAGTGCCCGTACAGCACGGGCTGGCTGAACGCGATCGCGTCGGCCAGGCGCCGGACGGTCACCGCGTCCCAGCCGTCGACCTCGGCGATCTCGCGGGCGGCGGCGACGATGCGGTCCCGGCGCGCGGCCCGCGCGAGCTGGGCCTTGGTTGGTGGCTTCACAAGCACATGCTAGCAGTGCTAGATTTCTAGCAATGCTAGATTCTGCTGAAGGAGTCTCCCATGATCGTCCTTACTGTCGCCTTCGCCATCGTCGCCGCGGTCTGCACCGCCGTGATCTTCGGGACGGACGCGCTCGCGAGCCTTGTGCTGCGCCCGGCGTACGCCGAGATCGACGACCGCGCGATGGTGCAGATCGTCGGGCGCACCCACCGGCTCGGCGGGCAACGACTGCCGGTGCCCGGCGCGCTGAGCATCGTCGCCGCCGCCCTGACCACGCTGAGCGCCCTCATCGCCGGCTGGCTCGCGGCCGGTCTGGCCGCGGCCGCCGGGCTGGTCCTGCTGCTGGTCTGGGTGGTCATCTTCAACCGCGTCTCGCTGCCGATCAACAAGGTGTTCATCGCCGCGAGCGGGGCCGGCGGGACCCTCGATGACGCCCGGTCGCTGCAGGCGCGCTGGGACTCGGTCATCATCGCCCGGACGATCCTGCAGGGCACCGCGCTCGTCGCCTTCTGCCTGGTGATCGCCCTCGCCGGACGCTGACGTACGCGTCCGGCGAGGGCGGGCGGCGGTGGCTCAGTTCGGCACGATCTGATAGGTCGCGCCGGCCTGGGTCGGGAACGAGATGGTGCCGTTGGGCGTGGTGTGCGCGACCGTGCCGGCGCCGACCCGGGTGACGGTCACGGCCCGGTTGCCCCACGGGTTCAGCAGGGCGACCGGCCGGCCGGCCTGGCTGGCAATGTCGACGTAGGTGACCTGGCCGCCGGTGAGCTGGCTGGAGACCAGGAATGCGCCCTTCTCCCGCAGGTTGACGAACTGGGCGTTGCGGGACGTCGGCCAGACGGGGAAGACCCGGATGACGCCGTTGTCGCTCTGCAGCAGCAGGTCGTCGACGGCCTCGACCGCGCCGAGCGCCAGGTTGCCCGCCGGCGCGCTGGTGGCGGGCGCGATGGTGACACCGCCGAGGGCGACGAACGACGGGTTCGGGTTACCGGCCCAGAAGTTGCCCTTGGACACGGAGAACGACTTCGCACTCGCCGACCTGCTCCGGCCCGCCATCACCGTCGTCGCCCAGGACAGCGACACCATCGGCCGCACCGCCATCGACCTGCTCCGGCACCGCATGACCGACCACACCCGCCCGGTGCAGACCGTCACGATCGGCGTGGAGCTGCTCATCCGCGGCTCCGGCGAGCGGTCACCGGCCGGGTAGACACGGCAGGCCCGGACCGCGGTGCCGGCCCGGGCCTGCCGTTCGCGCGCTACTTGACCAGGACGCCGACCGGGGTCTCCTCGACGACCGGCGCGGGGGTGGTGGGGCGCCGGCGGGAGGCGCCGGTGCGGGCGTGGGTGGCGTACACCGTGAGCCCCACGAACGTGATGCCGCCGACCAGGTTGCCGATCACGGTCGGGATCTCGTTCCAGAGGAAGTAGTCGGCGATCGAGAAGTCGCCGCCGAGCATCAGGCCGGACGGGAAGAGGAACATGTTCACGATCGAGTGCTCGAAGCCCATGTAGAAGAAGACCAGGATGGGCATCCACATGCCGATCACCTTGCCGGACACGCTGCTGGAGATCATCGCGGCGACGACGCCGGTCGAGACCATCCAGTTGCACAGGACGCCACGGATGAACAGGGTCAGCATGCCGGCGGCACCGTGGTCGGCGTAGCCGAGCGTCCGGCTCTCGCCGATCTTGCCGAGGGCCTTGCCGACCGCGTTCGGTTCGACCGTGAAGGCGAAGGTGAACGTGATCGCCATCATCACCGCGACGGTCAGCGCGCCGGCGAAGTTGCCGACGAACACCAGGCCCCAGTTGCGCAGGACCCCACGCAGCGACACGCCCGGGCGCTTGTCGATCAGCGCGAGGGGTACCAGCGTGAACACCCCCGTGAGCAGGTCGAAGCCGAGCAGGTACAGCAGGCAGAACCCGACCGGGAACAACAGGGCGCCGATGATCGGCTGGCCGGTCTGCACGGTGACGGTGACCGCGAAGGCCGCGGCCAGGCAGAGGATCGCACCGGCCATGTACGCCCGGATCAGGGTGTCCCGGGTGGACATGAAGACCTTCGCCTCACCGGCGTCGATCATCTTGGTGGCGAGTTCGGATGGGCTCACATAGGACACGACGTCGCTCCTCCGGCGGCGTGCGGGCGCCGCAGACGGGACAGCTGGGACAAACTCGGCTCGAGTCTGCGCAGCACACGTTTCCGACGTGTTGCACCGCCGAAAGTCTCCCGTCACGTCGGCCTCACCGGCCGGGAAACGCGATCGTCATCACTTGGTACCCAGGACGAAACATCACCGCGTCCGCCCGGGTTGCGCCGATCACCGCACGTCGACGGTGGACCGGTCGTCGTAGTGCTGCATGTTGCGGGTGACGAACTCCCGCACGCTCAGCGGCTCGCTCCCGCCGATGGTGCGCACGACGTCGTTGGTGCCGGCGAACACCCCGTTGCGATAGTCGACCGCGACGGCACGCAGGTGCTGGATGATGTGCTCGCCGAAGCCACGGTCACGCAGCTGCTCACTGAACGTGTCGAGGCTGACCGGCACGTAGCGGACCTCCCGGCCGAGCGCGGCCGACATCTCCGCCGCGATCTCGTGGTGGTTCATCTCCTGCGGACCGAACAACCGGTACACCTTGCCGGCGTGCGGCACCGGATCGCGCAGGATCGCGGTGATCACGCGCGCCTGGTCCTCGGCGGCGATCGGGGCGTGCCGCCCGTCGCCGAAGGGCAGCGGCAGCGTCCCGTCGGCCTGGTAGAAGGTGATCAGCCACTCGGCGAAGAACGTCGGGCGCAGGTGCGTCACCGCGACCGGCGACCAGTCCAGGACCCGCTCCGCCAGCCAGTGCTGCCGCGCGGCGTTGCTGGCCGCGTCCCTGCGCGCGGAGATCTGCGACATGTTCACGACCGCGCCGACGCCGGACTCCGCCGCCGCCTGGGCGAAGATCGCGGTGGCCCCCAGCAGCCCCGGGATGATCGGGTAGGTGAAGTACGCGGCGGTCACGTCGCGGGCCGCGGCGCCGACCGCCGCCAGGTCCAGCATGTCCGCCACGACGACCTCCGCCCCGGCCGCCGCAAGCTCCGAGGACCGGGCATCGGCGCGGTGCACCAGCGCCCGCACCGGCGCGCCGCGCTCCAGCAGCTGACGCACGACGTACACGCCGGTCTTGCCGGTGGCGCCGGTGACCAGGAACCGCTCTGCCATTGCCGCACTCTGACCGCGATGGATGCCCGCAAACGTCCCCGCCGGGTGATCCCACGACCCGCCCGGCCGTGGCGTTCACGCCGGGGTGGCGAGCTGCCGCTGGGCGGCGAGGAGGCGGGTCATCCCCTCGGCGGGCATCGGGCGGGCCAGGTGGTAGCCCTGGCCGAGGGTGTAGCCCAGCTCGATCAGGCGGTTGGCCTGCCCGCGGTTCTCGATACCCTCGGCGACGGTGTCCAGGCCGAGGGCGCGGGCGAGCTGCATGACGGCGCGGGCCACCGCCTGGCGGGCGTCGGCCTCCGGGGAGCCCGGCGCGTCGAGCTCGATGCCGTCGACGAACGACTTGTCGAGCTTGATGATCGCGGCCGGGAACGAGCGCAACAGGCTCAGCGACGACTCGCCGGTGCCGAAGTCGTCCAGCGCCAGCCGGACGCCGAGGCCGTGCAGCTGGTACAGCGCGCGGGACACCTGCTGCCCGCGCAGCACCGCCGACTCGGTCAGCTCCAGCACCAGCCGGTCGGCGGGCAGGCCGGAGTCCGCGAGAGCGGCCTGGACGTCTGCCACGAAGTCGGGGTCGTGCAGCTGGCGGGCGGAGACGTTGGGGCCGAACGTCTCCATCGCGTCGGGCCCGAACTCCGCGAGCCACAGCGCCGCCTGCCGGCACGTCTCGCGCAGCACCCACCGGCCGAGCGGCACGATCAGTCCCGTGCTCTCGGCGGCCGGGATGAACTCCGCCGGTGAGATCATCCCGCGGGTCGGGTGCTGCCAGCGGGCGAGCGCCTCGACGCCGACGATCCGGCCGGTGTGCAGCGCCATGATGGGCTGGTAGTGGACGGTGAACTCGCCTGCGTCCAGGGCCCGGCGCAGCTCGCCGCCGAGCTGGGCATGGCCGGCGACGTGTTGCGCCATGCCGCCGTGGTACCGCACCCAGTTCGCCTTGCCACGCTGCTTCGCCGCGTACATGGCCACGTCGGCGTCGCGCAGCAGGCGGTCGAGCGGGGTGCCGGCCGGCGCGGTGGCGATGCCGATGCTGGCGTGCACCAGCAGCCGGTGCTCGCTGAGCGGGTGCTCGAACGCGTCCAGGATCCGCTGCGCGATCGTCTCGCCGAGCGTGGTCGCCTCGGTCACCAGGACCGCGAACTCGTCGCCACCGAGCCGGACCGCCAGACCGTCGGCGCCGCCCCCGGCCGGCAGTCCGTCGGTGCCGCTCTTGTCCCGCAGCAGCACGTCGGTGCCGCTCGCGGCCCGCAGCACGCCGGCGACGGCGATGAGCAGGTGGTCGCCGACGTCGTGGCCGAGCGAGTCGTTGATCGTCTTGAAGTCGTCGAGGTCGACCAGCAGGACCGTCGCGTCGCCGAGCTCCAGCTGCGCGCCGAGTCGCCGCCGGAACAGCGCCCGGTTCGCCAGCCCGGTCAGGCCGTCGTGGGTCGCGTCGTGCTCCAGCCGCTCCTGCGTGGCGCGCTTGTCGGCGAGCAGCCGGGCGTTCTCCCGGAACGCGACGAACTGCCGGACCGTGACCAGCCCCGTCACGAGCACGGACGCCACGATGACGAGCTTGTCGGTCCAGGTCAGCGCGCCCGGGATGACGGCGATGAGCGGCACGTCGACGGCCGCGACCGCGAGGTAGGGCAGCCAGCTGCCGGCCCGGCCGGGGCGGGCGGCCGCGTGGGTCCACTGCCGCCGGACCGCGAGCGCGCCAAGCACCGGCGCGACCGGCATGACGACGGCCTGGGCCGGCACCGTGCCGGCGTCGCCGGCGAGCACCAGCAGCAGCGCCACGCCGGCGCCGACCAGGCCGGCCATGCCGATGAGGCGCAGCGCGGACCGGTCGATCGGGCCGCCACGGACGTACGCGACCTTGGTGATGCCGCCGACGGCGAGCCCGAACGACAGGCCGAGCAGGACGATCGTCTGGGTGCTCCAGACCCCCGTCGCGGTGATCATCGGGGCCAGGCCGAAGTGGAACAGGACCGTGCCGCAGCCGAGGAAGGCGATCGCGCGGTCCAGCCACTGCCGCCAGCGTTCGCCCGCGCCGGCGATGCCGAGCGGGACCCGCGCCATCGCCCACATGGCGGTCAGGAACCCGATCCCGGCCGGCGCGGCCGACGCCGTCGGCATCACCGGCAGCGCCGGCGTGGCACGGAACGCCGCGGCGGCCAGCACGGCGTAGCCGACGCTGATGCAGCCGAGCGCGACCAGCATCAACCGCCAGAACCGGCGGCCCTGACCCGTGAGCGGGGCCCGCCGCAGCAGGTCCAGGACGGCAGCCACGGCGACCGCGGCGCCGAGCGGCATCCCCAGGTACGCCACGGCGGCCGGGCCGGCACCGGTGGCCACCCAGACGGCGTACCACAGCGTGCCGGCCACCACGATGCCGGCGGTGGCCACGGCGTGGCGCAGCGGGGCACGACGGTCGGCGGTCACGAGGTGCAGCATCGGCCGCCGCGACGGGCACCTGACGCGATTGCCCGCCCGCCACCGCACTGCCACGCAACCGCAACCGGGCCCGCCGGAAACCGCCGCGCCGCCGGCGGCGTCCGCTGTCGGCGGCGGCGGTGTTCCGCTGTCGGCGGCGGTGACGTTCCGCTGTCGGCGGAACGGCTGTCCGCGGGGTGTCGGCGGCCGGACGGCGGTCGGTATGGTGGGCCGATGTCGGATCTGGCGCACCTCGGTCCCGGCGGGCGGCAGCCCCGGCCGCTGCTGCGCGCGCTGGTCGGCGACGTGCTGCGCCGCAACCGGCTGCGGCAGGGCCGCACGCTGGCCGACGTGGCCCGCGACGCGTGCGTCTCGATGCCGTATCTGTCGGAGGTCGAGCGCGGCCGCAAGGAGGCCAGCTCCGAGGTGCTCGCCGCGGTGTGCGACGCCCTGGGCATCGAGCTGGCGGGCCTGCTGGCCGAGGTGGGGCGCGATCTGCTGGGAGACCACGCCCCCGTCGTCCGGCTGCAGGCCGTGCGGCCGCTGCACGGCGTCGCACCGCCGGTGCACCGCGCAGCGCAGCGCTATGACGGCTTCGCGCTGCTGGCGGCCTGATCAGGTCGCGTGCGCCAGCTGCGGCGCGCGTGCGGGCCGCTCGACGATGACCTGGTCGGCGATGCCGTAGGCGACGGCCTGCTGCGCCGACAGCGTCATGCTCCGGTCGGTGTCGGCCCGGATCCGTGCCGTCGACTGGCCGGTGTGTTCGCTGAGGATCTCCTCCATCTCGGCCCGGACCTTGGCCACCTCCTTCGCCTGGACCGCCAGGTCCGGCAGGGTGCCGCGGGCCTGGCTCGACGGCTGGTGCAGCGTCACCTTCGCGTGCCGCAGCACGGAGCGCCGGCCCGGCGTGCCGGCCGCGAGCAGGACCGCCGCGGCCGACGCCGCCTGCCCCACGCAGATCGTCGCGATGTCGCACCGCACGAAGCGCATCGTGTCGTAGATGGCCGTCAAGGCGCTGAACGAGCCGCCCGGCGAGTTGATGTACAGGCCGATCTCCTGCTCGTTGTCCGATTCCAGGTGGATCAGCTGGGCGATCACCACGTTGGCGACGCCGTCGTCGATCTCGGTGCCGATGAAGATGATCCGCTCCGACAGCAGCCGAGAGTAGATGTCATAGGCGCGTTCGCCGTTCGGGGTCTTCTCCACCACCGTGGGAATCGTGTACTGGCTCATGCCGCCGCCTCCGCTGCGCTCCGGCGTCGGCCCGAGCTCGACCTGCAATGCTGACTCGCGACCCCTCCGCTTCGCTCCGGGCCGCTCATGCCACCGCCTCCGCTGCGCTCCGGCGTCGGCCCGAGCTCGACCTGCAATGCTGACTCGCGGCCCCTCCGCTTCGCTCCGGGCCGCTCATGCGCCCAGTCCCGCCATGCGCTGTGCGACCACGGGGCGCACGTCGTCCACCTTCTCCAGGATGTGGTCGATGAGGCCGTAGGCGAGGGCCTCGTCCGCGGTGAACCAGCGGTCGCGCCGGCTGTCCCGCTCGATCGTCTCCACCGGCTGCCCGCTGTGCTCGGCGATCAGCCGTACCAGCGTCGTGCCGACCCGCTCGAGCTGCTCGGCGTAGATCTCGACGTCGGCCGCCGTGCCGCCGAAGCCGGCCGAGCCCTGGTGCATCAGGATCTGCGCGTGCGGCAGGCTGAACCGCTTGCCGGCGGTGCCCGCGGAGAGCAGGAACTGGCCCATGCTGCCGGCCAGCCCCATCGCCAGCGTGCTCACGTCGTTGGGGATGAGCCGCATCGCGTCGTAGATGGCCAGGCCGGCGCTGACGGAGCCGCCGGGCGAGTTGATGTACAGGCTGATGTCGCCGCGTGGGTCCTCGGCGGACAGCAGCAGCAGCTGACCGCACAGCCGGTTGGCGACGGCGTCGTCAACCTCGGTGCCGAGCACGATGATGCGTTGGTGGAGCAGTTGGGCGGCGACCTGGTCGTCGAGCGTCCCCCCGGTCAGTGGGCTCACCCCGGCGGCGAAATACATGGCTTCTCCTCGCTGGAACCGAACTTCTGCATCCACCATGGGTTCGCCGCGCACCGGGTACCAAACCGATCTGCTGTCAGCAGAGCCGCATCACCACAGCCGGCTCAGCGGTTCGCCGGGGTCGGCGCGCCGCCACTGCCGGGTGAGGCGGGCGAGCCGGTCCGGGTCGGAGATGCCGCGCAGCATCGAGACCTTGTCGCCGCGGACGTCCAGGACCACGACGCCCACCACCCGGTCGTCGAGCGCGGCGATGAGGGCGGGGGCGCCGTTGATCAGGCCGGCGTGCATCGCGGGAGAGCCGCCGACCAGTCGCCGCTTCGCCGGCGTCGGCTTGAAGCTCGCCCGCACGGCGGCCGCGATCCGCGCAGGGGCCGACAGCCGCAGCCAGATCCTCGCCTGCCCGGCGCCGTCGGAGATGGCGGTCACGTCGTCGGTGAGCAGCGCGACGAGGCGTTCGGTGCGACCGGAGGAGGCGGCGTCGACGAACGCCTCGACGATGCGGCGGGCGGCGGCGCGGTCGATGTCGGCGGCGGCCTGACCGTCCGCGACGCGGCGCCGGGCCCGGTGCGCGTGCTGCTGGCTGGCGGACTCGCTGATGTCGAGGATCGCGGCGATCTCGGCGTGGCTGTACGCGAACGCCTCCCGCAGGACGTAGACGGCCCGCTCGACCGGCTGGAGGCGTTCCATGAGCGTCAGCACCGCCATGGTCACCGACTCGCGCTGCTCGGCGGTGTCGGCCGGGCCGAGCATCGGGTCGCCGTCCAGCAGCGGCTCGGGCAGCCAGTCGCCGGCCGCGCGTTCCCGGCGCAGCTGCGCCGAGCGGAGCCGGTCGAGGGACACGTTGGTGACGACCTTGGTCAGCCACGCCTCGGGCACCTCGATGTGCCGCCGGTCGGCGGCGTGCCAGCGCAGGAATGTGTCCTGCACCGCGTCCTCGGCGTCGACGGCCGAGCCGAGCAGCCGGTACGCCAGCGAGGCCAACCGGGCGCGGTTGGCCTCGAAACGCTCCACGGTGGCGGAGTCCATACCGGCCACGCTAACCGGCGACCGCCGCGGGAGCGCGGTGCGGCTCGGCCGCCAGGCGGCGCCTGCGGGTCGGCAGGCCGTAGGTCGGGTGGCGCATGTTCCAGACGGTGCCGCGAAGGACGAACGCCTTGAAGCGGGCGGCCGGACGGCCGCGCAGGGACCAGGCCCTCGACCGGGCGTCGCCGTCGACCGCCTGGAAGATCGCGTCCCGGTCGCCCAGGCCGATGCAGTTGCCGAGGTAACTGAGCGAGGTCTCCGGGATCCTCCGGCCGGTGAGGTCGCCGATGATCGCGGCCGTCGCCTGCATCCTGGTGAACCCCGCCGAGGCGCACGACATCGGCAGCGGCCGGCCGTGCCCGTCGATGGCACAGGCGCTGTCGCCGGCGGCGTACACCTGCGGATGCGAGACGGACCGCATCATGCGGTCGACCGCGATCCGGCCGTCGTCTCCGACCGCCAGACCGCTGGCGGCGGCGATGGGGTGCACCGCGAAACCGGCGGCCCACACGGTCGCGTCGGAGGCGAAGGTGCTGCCGTCGGCGGCGACGGCCCCGGTCGGCTCGACGCGTCCGATCGTGGTGTGCTCGTGGACGGCGATCCCGAACCGGTCGAAGGCGCGCAGCAGGTGCCGGCGGCCCTTCGGGCCCAGCCAGCCGCCGAGCTCGCCGCTGGTGACGAGGGTGACCCGCAGCCCCGGCCGGGACTCGGCAATCTCGGTCGCGGTCTCGATCGCGGTCAGGTTCCCGCCGACGACCAGCACCGTCCCGCCCGCGCCCAGCTCGTCCAGGCGCCGTCGCAGGCGCAGGGCCGCCGGCCGCCCGGCGACGTGGAAGGCGTGCTCGCCCACGCCCGGCACGCCGAGGTCGGCGATGGTGCTGCCGAGCGTGTACAGGAGGGTGTCGTACCCGATCGCCTCGGTGTGCTCGCCGTCGGCGACGGTGACGGTCCGCTGCCACGCGTCGACGGCGACGACGCGCGCCACCCGCAGCCGGATGCCCGTGCCGGCGAACATCTCCGCCAGGGTGTGGCGGCGCAGCTGCCGGCCGGCGGCCACCTGGTGCAGGCGTATCCGCTCGACGAAGTCGGGTTCGGCGTTGACGACGGTGATCTCGACGTCGCCGGGGTGCAGATGGCGGGCGAGGTATCCGGCCGCGGACGCGCCGGCGTATCCGGCTCCGAGGACGGCGATGCGGTGCCGCTCGGTCGTGCTCCCGTCTGTTCGCATGTCACCCGAACGAGACAGCACCGCGATTCCTGACAGGGTCCGCCTGTGACGTGGGTCACAGGCCAAGTGACCGGCCGATCAGCTCCTTCATGATCTCGGTGGTGCCGCCGTAGATGGTCTGCACCCGGGCGTCCAGGTAGGCCCTCGCTACCGGGTATTCGCGCATGTACCCGTAGCCGCCGTGCAGTTGCAGGCACCGGTCGACCGTGCGTTGCTGGAGTTCGGTGCACCACCACTTGGCCATCGCGGCGGACTCCGCCGTCAGCGTCGGCTCGACGAGGCAGTGGTCCACGAACACTCGGCCGAGCCGCAGCTCCGTGGCGAGCTCCGCCAGCACGAACCGGTTGTGCTGGAAGCTGCCGATCGCGGTGCCGAAGGCGGTGCGCTGCTTGCAGTACGCCAGGGTCTGCTCGAACACCGTCTCGGCCGCCGCGAGCGCCGCGACCGCGATGGACAGCCGCTCGAAGGCCAGGTTGCGCATCAGGTACGCGAAACCCTGACCCTCCACGCCCAGCAGGTTGGCCGCCGGCACCCGCACGTCGGAGAAGAACAGCTCCGCCGTGTCCTGCGCCTTCTGCCCGATTTTGTCGAGATTGCGCCCGCGTTCGAAGCCGGCCATGCCGCGCTCGACCACCAGCAGGCTGATCCCCCGGTGCCCCGCGGACGGGTCGGTGCGGGCCACCACGATGACGAGGTCGGACAGGATGCCGTTGCTGATGAACGTCTTCTGCCCGTTGAGGACGTAGCCGTCGCCGTCGCGGACCGCGGTGGTGCCGATGCCCTGCAGGTCGCTGCCGGCGCCCGGCTCGGACATCGCGATCGCGGTGATGAGCTCGCCGGAGCAGAACCCCGGCAGCCACCGCTGCTTCTGCTCGTCGGTCGTCAGGTCGGTCAGGTACGGCCCGACGATGTCGTTGTGCAGGCCGAACGCCGGTCCGCTCGCGCCGGCCCGCGCCAGTTCCTCGGTGAGGGCGGCGTTGAAGCGCCGGTCGGTCACGCCACCGCCGCCGTAGCGTTCGTCGACGAAGAAGCCCAGCAGGCCGGCGGCCCCGGCGGCCCGCCACACGGCGCGGTCGACCACCCCGTCCTGCTCCCACCGATCGTGGTGCGGGGTGATCTCCTTGTCGATGAAGGCCCGCACCAGCTCGATGAAGGCCCGGTGGTCCGCGGTGAAGATCGTGCGTTCCATCGCTGCTCGGCTCCTTACTGCGCCATGGCTTTCACGGCCGCGATCTGGCGCCGCGGGTCGGGTCCCAGCGGCGTGACGTTGAGGATCGTGACGCCGGCGTCGCGGTACGCCTGGACCCGGTCGCGCACGTAGCTCTCCGGCCCGATCAGGCTGGTGCGCTCCAGCAGCTCGGCGGGCACCGCGGCCTCGGCCTCGGCGCGGCGACCGGCGAGGAACAGGTCCTGGATGCGGTCGGCCTCGGCGTCGAAGCCGTAGCGGCACAGCAGGTCGTGGTAGAAGTTGCGGCCCTTGGCGCCCATGCCGCCGACGTACAGCGCGATCAGGGGCCGGGCCAGGTCGCGCAGCCCGGTCACGTCCGGTCCGATGGCCAGCGGCCCGCCGGCGACGACCTCGAGCGGGGCGAGGTCGCCGGGCCGCTTGCTCCGGCCGGCGGCGAGGGCGTCGCCCCACACGTCGGCCGCTCGCGACGGGTCGTACAGGAACGGCAGCCACCCGTCGGCGAGCTCCGCGGTCATGCGCACGTTGCGGTCGCCGAGGCTGGCCACGTAGATCGGGATGCTGTCGCGGACCGGCCGGGTGAGCAGCTTCAGCGGCTTGCCCAGGCCGGTGCCCTCCCCGGCCGGCAGCGGCAGCCGGTAGACGCCGTCGTTGGTGAGCGTCTCGCGGCGCCACACCTGCCGGCAGATCCCGATCACCTCCCGGGTGCGGGCGAGGGGCCGGTCGTAGGCGACGCCGTGCCATCCCTCGATCACCTGTGGGCCGGACGCGCCCAGGCCGAGGATCGCCCGGCCGCCCGAGACCGCGTCCAGGCCGGCGGCCGTCTGCGCCAGCAGCGCCGGGGTGCGGGAGTAGATCGGCAGGATGGCCGAGCCGATCTGCATCCGGGTCGTCTTCGCGGCGAGGTAGCCCATGATGCTCGGGGCGTCGAAGCCGTACGCCTCCGACACCCACACCACGTCCAGGCCGTCGTCCTCCCACGCGGCCACGGCGTCCGCGCCGGCTCTGGGGTCGGTGGCATAGGCGAGCGGCGTTGCGATGCGCATCAGCGGTCTCCTCGTGTACGGCGTACGGCGGCGCTGTCGAGCCACCCCTGGATGTGTGTGCCCAGGCCCCATTCGGCGAGCACGGCCTCGGTGTGCGTGCCCGGCTCGGGCGGCGGGCCGCCGATCGCGCCGGGCGTGTGGGACAGGCGGGGCGCCACCGCGGGCTGCGGGACGCCGAAGCGGTCCTCGAACGTCCCGCGGGCCGCCAGGTGCGGGTGGTGCCGGGCCTCCGCCAGCGACAGCACCGGCGCGACGCAGGCGTCGGTGCCGTCGAACACCTTGGTCCACTCGTCGCGGGTCCGGCCGGCGAAGGTCTCCGCGAAGCGGGCCCGCAGCACCGGCCACCCCGCGACGTCGTGCTGGGCGGGCAGGTCCGCGTCGGCGAGGCCGAGCAGCCGCACCAGCTCGGCGTAGAACTGCGGCTCCAGCGCACCGACCGCCATGTGCCCGCCGTCGGCGGTGGCGTAGACGTCGTAGAACGGGGCGCCGCCGTCCAGCAGGTTGCTGCCGCGCTCCGCCTGCCAGGCGCCACCGGCGAGCATCCCGGCGAACATCGTGGTCAGGTGGGCCGTGCCGTCGACGATGGCCGCGTCGACGACCTGCCCGCGGCCGGTGGTCCGGGCCACGTGCAGCGCCGCGAGGCAGCCGACGACCAGGTACAGCGAGCCGCCGCCGAAGTCGCCGACCAGGTTCAGCGGGATCTGCGGCGGGCCGCCGGCCGGGCCGATCGGGTGCAGCGCGCCGGCCACGGCGATGTAGCCGATGTCGTGACCGGCGGTGCGGGCCAGCGGCCCGTGCTGCCCCCAGCCGGTCATCCGCCCGTAAACCAAAGCCGGGTTACGGGCCAGCGCCGCCTCCGGCCCGATGCCGAGCCGTTCGGCGACGCCCGGCCGCCAGCCTTCGATCACGATCGCGGCGCGTTCGGCCAGCCCGAGGACCACCTCGGGCCCGTCGGGGTGCTTGAGGTCCACGACGATCGAGCGTTTGCCGCGGTTGAGCAGGTCCCGGCCAGGGTCGCCGGTCAGCGGCGAGCCAGGTCCGGCGCGGTCGACGCGGACGACGTCGGCGCCCAGGTCGGCCAGCAGCATCGCGGCGAACGGCCCCGGCCCGATCCCGGCGAGCTCCAGGACCCGGATTCCCGCCAGGGGCCCGCTCACGCGTCGCCCCGCGGTGCGAAGCGGGGCGCGCGCCGCTGCGCCACGCTGTGCAGGGCCTCGCTGAAGTCCGGCGAGGCGAGCGATGTGGCCATCAAGCGGACGGCATCGGCGGCCGCCTGCGAGATCCCGGTCTCCAGGCCCGACCAGATCTGCTGCCGGATCACCGCCATGGACGCCGGTGAGCAGTGCGCGGCGAGGTCGGCGGCGTACGCTTGCGCCTCGGACAGCACCTCGACGCGCGGGAGCACGCGTTGCACCAGCCCCATCCGCAGCGCCTCGGCCGCGTCGATCTTGCGGCCGGACACCAGCAGGTCCAGCGCGCCGGCCACGCCGACGAGCCGGGGCAGCAGCCAGGCGCTGCCGTACTCCGCGACGAGGCCCAGGCGGCTGAACGCGGTGGCCAGGCGCGCCTCCGCGGCCAGGAACCGCACGTCGGCGTAGAGGGCGTGGACCAGGCCGAGGCCGGCCGCGCCGCCGTTGACGGCCGCGACGATCGGCGTGCCCAGGGTCATCGGCAGGTGCGGCTCGAAGCCCAGCTGCTGCACCAGCTCCTCGCGGCCCGCCCCGGTGAGCAGCGCCTGCAGGGCGTCCGGGTCGGCGCCGGAGCAGAACCAGTCCCCGGTGCCGGTCACCACGATCGCGCGCACCGCGGCGTCGGCGTCGGCCGCCTGCAGTGCGGCGTAGTAGCCGCGGAACATGTCCAGCGTCATGGCGTTTCGCCGGTCGGGCCGGTCGAACCAGATCGTGCGGACCCCGTCACGGGTGGCGGCCCGCAGGCCCGGCCCGGCGGGTTCTGCCTCGGCAACGGACGAACTCATCTATGCGCTCCCCTGATCAGATGCTGGCAGGCATGCTCAACCTTTGACATTTGATAGTGTGGCCCGATGCCGGAGCGAAGCAAGGCCCACGAGGTCTCCCGTCCTCAGCTGTCCGAGACGGTGGCCGGCCTGCTGCGTGACCGGATCATGTCCGGCCAGCTGCGTCCGGGCGAGCGGATCCGGCTCGAGCAGATCGCC
The DNA here is from genome assembly GCF_035963215.1 of Dactylosporangium sp. NBC_01737. Lineage (NCBI taxonomy): Bacteria > Bacillati > Actinomycetota > Actinomycetes > Micromonosporales > Micromonosporaceae > Dactylosporangium > Dactylosporangium sp. NBC_01737. The sequence continues at coordinate 7,618,301 of NZ_CP109153.1, read as the reverse complement.
GACGAGACCGGGCTGAGCATCACCCCGGTGCGCGAGGCGCTGCTGATGCTGCGCGCGGAGGACATGGTCGAGCTGCAGCCGCGCCGCGGGCACGTGGTCGCCCCGCTGTCCCGGCAGGACATCATCGACGTGTTCGGCCTGCAGGGCGACATCGCCGGTGAGCTGGCGGCCCGCGTCGCCGTCACCATCACCCCGGCCCAGCTCGACGACCTGCGGCAGCAGCACGAGCGGCTGCGCCGCGCCGCGCAGGCCAGGCAGGTCACGCGCATCGAGCAGCTGGAGTTCGAGTTCCACCGCAGCATCAACCGGCTCGCCGACGCACGGAAGCTGTCCTGGCTGCTGCGGGCCGCGACCCGCTACACCCCGACCCGGTTCTACGCTGCCAGCCCGGAGTGGCGGGCCGCCATGGCCGCGGATCACGAGGCGCTGCTGGCGGCCCTCGAGGCCCATGACGCGGACGCCGTCCGCCCGGCCATGGCCCGCCACTTCACCGACGGCGCGGAGCGGCTCGTCAAGCACCTGGACGGCCTCGGCGTCTGGAGCGGCTGAGCTCACCGGCGGCCGTGGCGGAGCTTGAACATCTGCAGCGAGATCCGCAGCGCCGACGCGGTCGGCTGCAGCGTCATCACGTCGATCGGCGCGCGGAAGCGTTGCCACGTCACGGCCCTGGGCCGGCTGAACTCGCGCAGGCCGTCGGCGCCGTGCACCCGCCCGAATCCGGAGTCACCGACGCCGCCGAACGGCAGGGCCGGCACGCCGGCGTAGCCGAGCACCGAGTTGACCGACACCGCGCCCGCCCGCAGCTGCGCGGCCAGCTGCTGTCCGCGGCGGCGGCGCCTGGTGAAGATCGAGCCGGCCAGCCCGTAGCGGGTGGCGTTCGCGCGGCGCAGCGCGTCCTCGGCGTCGGCCACCCGGTTCACCACGATCACCGGGCCGAACGTCTCCTCGGTGACGGCGGTGCTGTGCTCGGGCACGTCGGCCAGCAGGACGGGCTCGACGAACGGCGGGCGCACGGATCCGGCATCGCCGACCACCGCGCGGCCGCCGGCGCCGATCGCGTCGGTGATGTGCCGCAGCACGGTGCCGGCCTGCGCCGGTGTGCTCATCGGACCGTACGCCGCGCCCGGCTCGGCGCCCGGCTTCACCTGCCGCATCAGGTCGGCCAGGCGGGCCACGAACGCCTCGTGGACGGCGTCCTCCACGTAGATCCGCTCGACCCCGGCGCACGTCTGGCCCGCGTTGCCCAGGCCGCCGAAGACCGCCGCGCGGGCCGCCGCGTCGAGGTCGGCGTCGGCCGTGACGATGAGCGCGTCCTTGCCGCCGCCCTCGATCACGACCGGGGTGAGACGCTCGGCGCAGGCGGCCATGACCGCGCGCGCCGTCGCCGCCGATCCGGTGAACGCGATCTTGTCGACCTCCGAACGGCACAGCGCCGCCCCGGTCGTGCCGTCGCCGGTCACGACCTGCAGCACCGGATGCTCCGGCAGCAGCTCGGACCACTGCTGCCCCAGCCAGACGCCGACGCCGGGGGTGAACTCGCTCGGCTTGAACACCACCGCGTTGCCGGCGGCCAGCGCGTGCGAGATGGACCCCATCGGCGTGTAGAACGGATAGTTCCACGGGCCGATCACGCCGACCACGCCGTACGGCACGTATTCCACGCTGCTTGCCTGGTTGAACGCCAGCATGCCGGAGGACACCGAGCGTCGCCTGAGCACGCGGCGGGCGTGCCGGGCGGCCCAGTCCAGGTGCTCGACGGTCAGCATCACCTCCAGCAGCGCCCCGGCCGCCGGCTTGCCGGTCTCGGCGCGGATGAGCTCGGCCAGCTGCTCGATCCTGCCGGCGACCCGCGTCTTGAACGCCAGCAGGTGCCGCCGGCGCTGCCCGGCCTCGAGCCCGGCCCACCAGCCCGCGGCGTCGCGCGCGCGGCGCACGGCGGCCTGCACCGCGGCCTCGTCGGCGATGTCGTAGTCGGTGATCGGCTCGCCGGTGGCGGGGTCGACGACGCGCAGCCGGCGGGGCTGCTCAACGGTGGATGTCATGCATCGCCTCCTGACATTTGATATTCGATAGCCTAGCCTTGGTGTCAATCCCCGTTGTGACCTTGGAGGACCTGCCGTGCACCTGACCGACGAACAACGATCCTTTCTGGAGGCAGTGCAGGACTTCTGCAGCCGCGAGGCGGGCACCCGCGCGCAGCGCCTCGCGCTCACCGACGGCGGGCGGGACAACCACAGCCCCGAGCTGTACCGCAGGATGGCCGACCTCGGCTGGCTGGGCCTGGCACTGCCGGAGGAGTTCGGCGGCGGCGGCGCGGGCATGACCGATCTGTGCCTGTTCCTCGAGACGACCGCGCGGGCGATGGCACCGATCGGCGGCTTCACCACGTCGATCATCGTCGCGGCCGCGTACGAGCGGTTCGGCTCGCCGGAGCAGAAGAAGCGCATCCTCAGCGGCGTCGCCCGCGGCGCGATCGAGGCGATCGCCATGTCCGAGCCCGAGGCCGGCTCCGACGTGGCCAACCTGAGCTGCCGTGCCGAGCGCCGCGGCGACGGCTTCGTCGTCAACGGGCAGAAGACCTGGTGCTCCAACGCCCACCTGGCCGAGCACATCCTGCTCGTCGCCCGCACCTCGGGCCGGGCCGGCGAGCACGCCGGCCTGACCATGTTCGAGGTGCCGGCCACGGCGGCCGGGCTGAGCATCTCCGGGATCGACACCATGGGCGGCCGCGAGGTCAACGACCTGTACTTCACCGACTGCGTCCTGCCCGCGGACGCCGTGGTCGGGCAGCTCGACCACGGCTGGCGGCAGCTGATGGCCGGGCTCAACCTGGAGCGGCTGATCCTCGCCAGCCTCATGCTCGGCACCGCCCAGCGGGCGTTCGACGACGTCGTCGACTACGTCAAGCAACGGCGGCAGTTCGGCCGGCCGATCGGCTCGTTCCAGGTGCTCCGGCACCGCTTGGCCGACCTCGCCACCGAGATCGAGTGCGCCCGGCTGCTGGTCTACGCCACCGCCGCCCAGGTCGACCGGGACCCCGGCACCGTGCTGCCGCGGGAGAGCTCGATGGCGAAGCTGAAGGCGACCGAGACCGCCCGCCGCGTCACCCTCGACGCGATGCAGATGATGGGTGGCTACGGCTACGCGACCGAGTTCGACATGGAGCGCCTGGTCCGCTCCTCGATCGTGTCCACCGTCTACGGCGGCACCAGCGAGATCCAGCGCGACATCATCGCCAAGACCTTCGGCCTGACCGACCAGCCGCGCTGATTTGTTACTTCCACTTCGCATCGAATACAGAAGCTAGTCCACGTTCAACCATGTGACTCTTCCCAAGAAGTTAGCGGCGGTTTACAGTTTCGCGCAGAACGACGAAGGCGCCCGCGCCCCGCGGCGCGGGCGGCCTGTCCCGTTCCGGCATCCGCGGACCGGCCGCACATCGGGTCCCGCGGTGCCCCACTCCATGCGCACCACGGGCGTCGGCGGGCACGGCGACGTCCAACGGACCGTCCTCAGTGGACGGACCCGTCCGCACCGCGGCGAGCCGATCGGTCGACCGTCGACACCCCATCGCACGGCGGCGACCACGTCACCGAAATGAGGGAGCTCATGCTCCGGTATCCCGCTGTCCTCCGCGCCTCGTCCGTCCTCGTCGCCGCCATGGTGGCCACGGCCGGCTGCGCGTCGGACACACCCGACCCGCAGAGCACGACGTCCGCCACCCTGACCAAGCCGCCGATCCTCGTCGGCTTCCTCAACCCGTCCGGCGGGCCGGTGCCGCAGCCGGGCACCGACACCGGCGTCAAGGCCGCGCTGAGCTACATCAACGGCGAGTTCGGCGGCATCAACGGCCACCCGCTCGAGGTCGTGTCGTGCGACACCGACACGACGCCGGAGAGGGCCCAGTCGTGCGCCAACACGTTCGTGGAGAAGAAGGTGGTGGCCGTCATGGACGGCTACAACCTGTCCTCCAGCGCGGCGCTGCCGGCGCTGACCGCCGCGCAGATCCCGCTCGTCGGCATGATCCCGTTCGACTCGGTGACCGGCTCCAAGGCGGAGAACCGGGTGTTCTTCGCCGCGCCGCAGGCCTCGTTCCTCATCGGCGCACTGCAGGCGTTCAAGGCCGCGGGCAAGACGTCGGTGACCCTCGCGCTGGTCGACACCCCGTCGTCGCACCAGACCATCGACGGTCTCCTGCCCGTCCTGGCCAAGACGCTCGGGATCAACGCCAAGGGCATCTACTTCTCCCCCACCAACCCGAACTTCACCGCCGTGGCCTCCTCGATCGCCCAGGACAAGCCCGACGTCGGCGGTCTGGTCGCCTCGCCGAGCGAGGCGGTCTGCTCGGCGCTGGTCAAGGGGCTGCGGCAGCTGCAGTTCAAGGGTGAGATCTTCACCGCGGCGTGCACCGACTACATCAAGAGCTCCCCTGAGCAGGCGGCCGGCGGCGCGCTGTACTCCTCGAACTGGCTCCCTGCCGCGGCGAAGTACGCGCCCGCCGACGCGCAGGCCGAGCTGACCCTCGCGCAGAAGTACATCTCGGCCGTCTCCGGAGGCACCGCCGGCTACTACGCCTACGGCGAGTTCGCGCTCTTCGTCAACCTCGCCAAGGCCTTGTCCACCGCACCCGAGGCCGACCTGACGGGCGCCGGCGTCCTGAAGACCCTCAAGGCGCTCAAGGACTTCCCGAGCTTCCTCGGCCCCAAGATCACCTGCGGCAGCGCCACCTCACCGAACTGCACGACCCAGATGCTGCTCTTCGTCGTGCAGCCCGACGGCACGGCCAAGCCGGTCACCGACACCTGGATCACGCCGGTGCCGCAGGTGCTCGCCGCCATTCCAGGAGCGGTGTAACCGCAACCATGGACCAGGTCATGCTGTTCGTCACGCTGGGCTTCGCCGCCGGCTCGGTCTACGCGGTGATCGCCGCGTCGATCGTGTCCCTGCACGCCGCCACCGGCGTCCTCAACTTCGCCCAGGGCTCCCTGGCGCTGTGGGGCGTGTGGGTGGTCGCCGAGCTGCGGCGCAGCGGCACGCTCGTGCTCCCCGCCGGGTCGGTGCCGCTCAGCGCGCAACCGTTGCCGGCGTGGGGTGCCGTCGCTCTGGGGGTACTGAGCACCGCCGCGCTGGCGCTCGCCGCGCACTGGCTGGTGTTCCGCCCGCTGCGCTCGGCGCCACCACTGTCGCAGGTGGTGGCGTCGGTCGGGCTGATGCTGGCGATCACCTCCCTGGTGCCGCTGCGGTTCCCGACCAACGGCGCCCTCGCCGCGCCGCTGCTCACCGAACGGACGCTGCCCGTGGCCGGCACGTTCATCAACGTCAGCGACCTGATCCTGCTGGGCGTGGCGCTGACGGTCGCGGCGGCCCTGGCGGCGTACTTCCGGCTGACCCGGTGGGGCGTGGCCACCCGGGCCGGCGCCGAGGACGAGCGCGCGGCCCGGTTGACCGGCCTGTCGCCGGACCGGCTCGCCGGCGTCATGTGGGTCATCACCGGCGCGGCGACCGCGCTGGTGGCGGTCCTCGCCGCGCCGACCGTCGGCCTCGACCCGATCGGCTACACGTTCTACGTCCTGCCCGGGCTCGCCGCCGCGCTCCTGGCCCGCCTGACCTCGGTCCTCACCGCCTGCGCCGCGGGGCTGGGCATCGGCTGCTTCCAGGCGGTACTGCTGCTGGCGAGCACCAACGACGGCTGGCCGGTGTGGGCGCAGGCCGGCTTCGGCGACGCCGTGCCGTTCGTGCTCGTGGTCGTCGCGCTGGTCGTGTTCGGCCGGCAGCTGCCGGCCCGCGGCGCGCTGGGCACCATGCGCATGCCCGCCGGCGCTGCCCAGCCGGCCGTGGCGGGCCGCCGCCGGGCTGGCGGGGGCGGCCGTCGTCGCCGTCGCGCTCACCTCCGGCAGCTGGCGGTTCGGCGTCGTCACCTCCGTCATCATGGGTCTCATCGCCCTGTCGCTGGTCGTGCTGACCGGCTACCTGGGTCAGATCTCCCTCGCCTCGATGGCCTTCGCCGGCGCCGGCGGATTCGTCCTGTCCCGGGCAACCATGTCCTGGGGAGTGCCGTTCCCCCTGTCGATCCTGGTGTCGGCGGGTGTCGCGACGCTCGTCGGCGTCGCCGTCGGCCTGCCGGCGCTGCGGATCCGCGGGGCGCAGCTCGCGGTGGTGACCCTCGCCGGTGCCGTCGCGCTGCAGCAGCTGGTCTTCGCCAACCCGGCGCTGACACCGTTCGAGGGCAACCTGATCGACGGCCCGGCGCTGTTCGGCTGGGACCTGACGGTGCGCCGGGGCACCGACCTGACCACCTCGGCGTTCGCCGCCACCGTGCTCGTCATCGTCGGCGTGCTCGTCGCCGTCGTCACCCGGCTGCTCGCCGGCGCGACCGGCCGGTCGTTCCTGGCGATCCGGTCCAACGAGCGGGCCGCGGCCAGCGCCGGCATCGACGTGGCCCGCACCAAGCTGGCCGGCTTCGCCCTGTCGGCGTTCCTCGCCGGCGTCGGCGGGTGCCTGATCGGCTACAGCCGCTCCCAGCTGTCGGTCGAATCGTTCAACGTCATCGTCGGGCTCAGCGTGCTGTGCATGGCCTACGTCGGCGGCATCACCCGCATCAGCGGCGCGCTGATCGCCGGCCTGATCGCTCCGCTCGGCGTGCTGTACACGCTGCTGAGCACCACGCTCGGCCTCGGCCGGTACTACACCCTCATCGCGGCGTGCGCGCTGGTGCTGACCGCGGTGCTCAATCCGTCCGGCATCGCCGGGAGCGTCATGGACCTGCTGCGCCGGCCCGCCCGACCGGAGGCCGCCGCATGAACGCGCTGGCCACCACCGGGCTCACCGTCCGCTACGGCGGCGTGCTGGCCAACGACGCGGTCAGCCTGCACGTCGGCGAGGGTGAGGTCGTCGGCCTGATCGGGCCGAACGGCGCCGGCAAGACCACCTTCGTCGACGCCGTCACCGGGTTCACCCCCGCCGCCGGCACCGTCAGCCTGGCCGGGCGGCGCATCGACCGGCTGCCGCCGCACCGGCGCCGCATCGCCGGCCTGGCCCGCACCTGGCAGGCCGGCGAGCTGTTCACCGACCTGACGGTCCGGCAGAACGTGGCCGTCGCGACCGGCCGGGGGCCGCTGCACAACCTCTGGAGCGATCTCGCCGGCCGGCGTACGACCGGCGACGGCGTCGACGCCGTGCTGGAGATGATGGGTCTGCACTTCGTCGCGGACCGCCGGCCCGGCGAGCTGAGCCTGGGGCGGCAGAAGATCGTCGGTGTGGCCCGGGCCCTGCTCGGCGCCACCCGGGTGGTGCTGCTCGACGAGCCGGCCGCCGGGCTCGACACCGACGAGAGCGCCGAGTTCGGCGGCCACGTCCGCGCCATCGCCGCGTTGGGGCTGGCGGTGCTCCTCATCGACCACGACATCAACCTCGTCGCCGACGTCTGCGACCGGGTGTACGTCATGGACTACGGCGCCGTCATCGCCTCCGGGACGCCGCAGGACGTGCTCGCCGATCCGGCCGTGCACACCGCGTACCTCGGATCGGAGACAACACCGTGACCGACGTCCTGAGCCTGCGCGGGATCACCGCCGGCTACGCCGGGGTCCCCGCCGTCCGGGGGCTCGAGCTCACCCTCGCACCGGGCGAGATCCTGGCCCTGCTGGGCCCCAACGGCGCGGGGAAGACCACCACGCTGCTGACCGCGGCCGGGGCGATCCAGCCGATGCACGGCACCGTCACCGCGTTCGGCCGGCCGCTGCACCGGCGGCTGGAGCGCAACGCGCGCGCCGGGCTGATCCTGGTGCCCGACACGCGCGGCGTGTTCCACGCGCTGACGGTCCGCGAGAACCTCACCCTGCGCCGGCGCTCCGGCACCGGCCGCGCCCTGGAGCTGTTCCCCGCCCTCGAGGCCCTGATGGGCCGGCGGTGCGGCCTGCTGTCCGGCGGCGAGCAGCAGATGCTCGCCATCGCCAAGGCCCTGGTCTGCGAGCCGCGGGTGCTGCTCATCGACGAGATGAGCATGGGCCTGGCCCCGATCGCGGTGCAGGCCCTCCTGCCCGCGATCCGGTCCCTCGCCGACCGGTACGGCGTCGGCGTCGTGCTCGTCGAGCAGCACATCGACCTCGCGCTGTCCATCGCCGACCGCGCGATCGTGCTGCACCACGGTCGCGTCGCGCTCACCGGCCCGGCCGCCGACCTGCGCGCCGACCGGCACGCCGTCACGGAGGCCTACTTCGGCACCCGAACCGGCACCGACGCCGGCACCGGCACCGACACCGCAACAAGGAGGCACGTATGGAACTGACCGCCAAGCAGCGCACCGCGCTGGCGAGCATCTGCGACACCTTCGCGCCGGGCGACGGCGCAGGCATCCCGTCGGCCAGCGGGCTCGGCGCCGTCGACGTGGTGGCCGCGCTGGTCCTGCACAACCCGCGCACCGCCGAGGTCAGGCAGTTCCTGCAGCTGCTGGACGTGTGGGACTCCCCCGTCGTGCGGCTGCTGCTCGGCGGCGGCGCGCGGCGGTTCTCCGGCCAGCCGCAGCAGCGCCGCGAGCAGATGCTGCTCGCGCTCGCCGAGTCCGGCGTCACCCGCAAGCGGGCGCTGTTCCAGGCGTTGAAGGGCGCCGCCACGCTCGCCTACTACATGACGCCCGGGCCGACCGGGCACTCACCGCTGTGGGACGCCATCGGCTACCCGGGCCCGCTCGGCACCAGGGCCGGCGCCGCCGAGCCGCCGCTGCGCCCGATCCGCCCGTCGGGGGATACCACCCTGGACTGTGACGTCGTCATCGTCGGGTCGGGCGCCGGCGGCGGCACCGCGGCGGCCGTGCTCGCCGCCGCCGGGCTGGACGTCGTCGTCGTGGAGAAGGGCGAGTACCACGACGACAAGGACTTCGACGGCGGGGAGCTGTCCGGGCTGTCGCGGCTCTACGCGCCGGGGCCCGCCGTCAGCGCGGAGGGCCAGCTGAGCCTGCTGCAGGGCCAGTGCGTCGGCGGCGGCACCGTCGTGAACTACTCCACGTCGTTTCGCACCCCGCCCCGCGTCCGCGACGAGTGGGCGGCGCACGGCGTCGCGCAGTTCGCCACCGACGAGTACGAGCGCAGTCTCGACGCCGTGTGGTCGCGGCTCGGCGTCAACCTCGACCACGGCAGGATCTCCTCCCGCGACGCGCTGATGCAGCGCGGGCTGGAGAAGCTCGGCTGGCACGTCGACGAGATGCCGCGCAACGTCGTCGGCTGCGACACCGGCGTCGAGTGCGGGCGGTGCGGCCTGGGGTGCCGCATCGGCGCCAAGCAGTCCGTGGCCAAGACCTGGCTGGTGGACGCGCAGCACGCCGGCGCCCGCCTGCTCGTCGGCGTCGACGTGCGGACCGTCACCGTCGCGGCCGGCAGGGCGACCGGCGTGGCCGGCGTCGCGGCCGGCGGGCATCCGGTGACCATCCGCGCCCGTGCCGTGGTCGCCGCGGCCGGCAGCGTGCAGACCCCGGCGCTGCTGCGCCGCTCCGGCCTCACCAACCCGAACATCGGCCGGCACCTGCGCCTGCATCCGGCCACCGGCGTCTGGGGCGTCTTCGCCGAGGAGGTCCGCCCGTGGGAGGGCGGCATGCAGACCCGGTACTCCACCGAGCACGCCGACCTCGACGGCCGCGGATACGGCGTCATCTACGAGACCGCCGCCACCAACCCGGCCATCGCGGTGTCCTTCATGAGCTGGACCGGCGCGCGGGCCCACCTGGACCGGATGCGGTCGCTGCCGCACCTCAGCGGCGTCGGCGTCATCACCCGGGACCGCGACGGCGGTCAGGTGAAGGTCGGCGGCGACGGCGAGCCCGTGGTGCACTACCGCCTGTCCCCGTACGACGCCGCGCACATGCGGGCCGGGATCGCCGGCGCCGCCCACATCGTCGAGGCCGCCGGCGCCGACGAGATCTTCTCCGGCCACCAGCGCGGCATGGCCTGGCGGCGCGGCAAGGGCTCCGTCGAGGACTTCATCGACTACGCGAACGGCCTGGGCACCGCACCCGGGCAGATCGCGATGGCCGCGCTGCACATCATGGGATCGGCCCGGATGGGCGGCAGCAGCGCGACCTCCGCCGCCGACCCGGACGGCGCGACGTGGGAGGTCCCCAACCTCGTCATCGCCGACGCCTCCACGTTCCCGACGTCCTCGGGCGTCAACCCGATGATCTCCATCGAGGCGATCGCCCACATGAACGCGCAACGCCTCGCCGCCGCCCTGTGACCGTCGCGGCCGGCGGTGAACAGCGTGGTCTCCGAGCCGGCGAAGCGGCCGAAGGACCGCAAGGACCGCATCGCACTGGCCGGCGCCGAGCTGTTCTGCCAACGCGGCTACCACGGGGTCTCCGTCGACGAGATCGCCGCCGCCGTCGGCATCAGCGGCCCGGCGGTCTACCGGCACTTCCCGAACAAGTACGCCATCCTGGTGCACGCCACCCGGGACATCGTCGGTGCGCTGCTGGCCGCGACCACCTCCCAGGGCACGCTCGACGAGCTGCTCGCCGCCGTCGCGGCGGTCGCCGTGGGCAGGCGGCGCGTCGCCGGCCTGTACCAGTGGGAGGGCCGCTACCTCACCCGGGAGCACCGGCGCGAGTTCGGCGCCGGCCTGGGCGAGCTGGTCGGCCGCCTCGCGGGTCCCCTGCGGGCACTGCGGCCGCGGCTGCGCGACGGCCAGGCGGAGCTGCTGGTCGACGCCGCGCTGAGCGCCTTCGGCAGCGTGACCACGCACCGCGGTACCGCCACCGGCGCCGGCACCGCGCAGCTGCTCACCCGCGTCGCCTGGACCCTGCTGCGCGCGCCGCCGCCCCAGCTGCCGGCGCCGTCGCGCGACGCCGCCACGACGGCCGCGGCCGGTCCGGCGTCGCGGCGTGAGCTGCTGCTGCGCGAGGCGATCCGGCTGTTTCACCGCCACGGTTTCCATGCCGTCGCCGTCGAGGACATCGGCCGCGCGGCCGGCATGCAGGCTTCCAGCGTCTACCGGTACTTCCCCGGCAAGGCCGACCTGCTCGCGGCCGCCTACCACCGCGCCACGGACCGCCTCGCCGGCGCGACGACCTCCGCGGTCGCCGAGGCGAGCGACCCCGCCGACGCGCTGCGCCGGGTCGTGCGGGCCTACACCGCCTTCGCGTTCGGCCAGAGCGACCTCGTCGCGGTCTACCTGGCCGAGAACACCAACCTGCCCGGCGCCGACCGGCACCGGCTGCGCGGCGCGCAGCGCGTGCACGTCGAGGAGTGGGTGCGCCTGGTCGGCACGGTCCGGCCGGACCTGCCGGCCGCCGACGCCCGCGTCCTCGTGCACGCCGCGCTCAACGTCGTCACCGACATCGGGCGTCTCGGCGGGTTCGACCGCACGCCGGGCTACGAGGCCCAGACCGCCGGCCTCGCCCTGGCGGTCCTGCGCGCCGCGCCTGACCGCACGCCGATCCGCTCGCGCGGCAGCGCACCCTTCCCAATAAGTTAACCGCGAGTTACAGTCCCTCCAGAGCTGATCCTTCCGCCGAGGAGGCCGTTTCCCGTGACCGCCGATGTGGACCTCGCGAAGCGCTGCGCGCAGATCGCCGCCACCACGAGCATCCCCGCACTGCTGCACCGCAACGCCGTCGACGACCCCGACCGGGCGGCGCTGAGCACCTTCGGCGTCGACGGCGCCGTCACCTGGCGGCAGCTGCGCGACCGGGTCGCCGCCATGGCCCGGGGACTGGCCGCACTGGGTCTCGGCCCCGGCGACCGCATGATCATGATGATGCCCAGCCGGGTCGAGCACTGGGTGACCGACCTGGCCGCCGTGCACCTGGGCGCGATCCCGTGCACGGCGTACGCGACGCTGAGCACGACCCAGCTGCGCTACGTCGCCCAGCACAGCGCCGCGAAGGTGCTGGTGCTGGCCGGGCGGGCGGAGCTGGAGCGGTGGCGGGGCGCGCTGGGCGACCTGCCCGACCTGCGCCACGTGATCGTGGCCGATGAGGACGCGGTCGAGCCCGGCATGACCTCGCTGGCCACCGCCGCCGCCGACGGCGCCGCGCTGCACGCCGCCGACCCCGACGCGTTCGAGACGGCCTGGCGGCAGGTGCGCACCGACCAGCCCGTGACACTGCTGTACACCTCGGGCACCACCGGCGATCCCAAGGGCGTCCTGCTCACCCACCGCAACGTGGTCTACCAGTGCGCCGTGCTGGAGGCGACCGTGGCGGTGCCCGACCACCCGCGCACCCTGGCCTACCTGCCGCTGGCGCACATCGCCGAGCGGGTGCTGGGCATCTACAACCTCGTCTACCGCACCGGCCACGCCACGATCGTCGCCGACCCGAAGCATCTGGTGGCGGCGCTGCGCGCGGTGCGGCCGCACTCGTTCTTCGGCGTGCCCCGCGTGTGGGAGAAGATGGCCGCCGGCGTCCAGGCCCAGCTGGCCGGCGCCGAGCCCGCCGTGCGCGCGGCGTTCGAGGCCGCGAGCGCACTGGCCCGCGACAGCTTCCAGGCCCGCGCCGACGGCAAGCCCTGCACCGACGAACAGGCGGCCCGATTGTCCGAAGTGGACGCTGCGGTACTGCGCCCGATGCGCGCGATGCTCGGCCTGGACGAGATGCGATGGGCGGGCAGCGGCGCGGCGCCGATCCCCGTCGACGTGCTGCTGTTCCTGGCCGGCCTCGGCGTCGACGTCCTCGAGGTCTGGGGCATGACCGAGACCACCGGCACCGCGACCATCAACACCCCGGCGACGTTCCGGCCCGGCTCGGTCGGGCGCACCAACGCGGGCATGGAGCTGCGGCTGCTCGACGACGGCGAGATCCAGGTGCGCGGGCCGCTGGTGTGCCTGGGCTACCTGCGCGCCGACGGCGGCACCGAACCGGTCGTGGACGCCGACGGCTGGCTGTCCACCGGCGACGTGGGCGTGCTGGACGGGGACGGCTTCCTCACCATCACCGACCGCAAGAAGGAACTCATCATCACCTCCAGCGGCAAGAACATCTCGCCGGCGCAGATCGAGAACCTCCTGCGGGTCAGCCCACTGATCGGGCAGGCGGTGACGATCGGGGACCGGCGGCCGTACATCACCGCGCTGATCGTCCTCGACGAGGAGATCGCGCCGATCTGGGCGGCCGCGCAGGGCCTGCCGGAGCGGTCCCTGCCGGCCCTCGCACAGGCCCCTGCGGTCCAGGCCGCGATCGCCTCGGTGGTCGACACCGTCAACGAGCGGCTGTCCCGCCCCGAGCAGATCAAGACGTTCCGCATCATGCCCGACGCCTGGACGCCCGAGACGGGAGAGCTGACGCCGTCGCTCAAGCTGCGCCGGCGCGTCATCGTCGAGAAGCACGCATCGCTCATCGACGACATGTACCCGGCCTGAACCACCCCGCCTGAGCTACACGGCGGGCGCGGGCGAGAACGGGCGGACGCCGACCCGCTCCGCCTCACCGATGACGTCCCACAGGATCCGGGGTGCCCAGGCACCCTGGACCGTCCTCACCGTCTTGCGGTGGCCGCCGCGGTAGGACACCGTGCGCCATGCCGACCGTCGTGCGGTCCACCACGAACGAGTCCTTCTGCCCCGCGAAGCCACCCGAACGATCCAGCACGATCCTGGTCGCCGAGCCGAACGGCACCGGCGTGGCGGCCGCGGGTGTGGCGGGTGTGACCGCTGCGAAACCACAGACCGCAAGCAGTGTCACGATGCCGTTGCGTGCGATGTTGCGTCCCATGACGTCCCCCGTGTCCGGCGTCGCCGTCGACGCCTCCTCACCCAAGGACACCACGTGATCACGCTGCGATATGCCAGATGTGCCGGAAATCGACCGGACGTTGCGCCCTGGACTACTGCTCGGGGACCGGGATCGTCACGCACATGTCGGGAAGTCCCGCCGCCGGCCACGCCACCAGCAGGTCCAGGACGCCGCCGCCGGGGCGGCGCACGACGAACTCCATTGTGGAGCGGAACGTGCGGCCACCACCGCTGGACGAGCCGCCCTGCGACGGGACCCAGATGGCGTCGCGGTCCTGCACCACCGCGACGGACGCGCCGGATCCGTGCATGCGCAGCTGCCCGGGGTCGGCGGCGCCGGCATCCTGCGCCCGGTCCCCCTTGGCGACGCTGACGATCTCCATCGACAGGGCCGCCCCGATCGCGGTGAGCCGCGTGAGCACGACCGCGGCGTCCACGCCGCGGCTCAGCAGCTGCGGCCCGGCGACCAGCCGCCCGGCCTCGACGGCCAGCTCCTCGAACGGGAAACCGCCGATGCGTTGATGCAGCGGGCCCGGTGCGGGCCGGGCGTGCAGCGGCGCGTCCCAGATCGAGACGGTGCCGCGCTCGACCGTCGCCCGGTCCGGCAGCGCCAGCTCGACGACGGTCTCCGGGAACCCGATCTCCGGCCACGCCAGCACCAGCGACGCCTGGTCGAACAGCGGCGGGAGGTGCAGCACGGCCTGCAGGCTCGGGCCGTGGGCGCCTTCGTAGTGGTCACCGCTGCTCGACGACCACGACGACGCGAACTCCCAATGCGCCCGCCCGCCCCGATCGAGCCACCCGACCCGCAGGTCGACGCCCTCGTCGAACGCGGGCAGCAGCCGGCGCGGCGCCGCCGGCAGCGTGCCGCGCCTCGCGCGGATGTCCGCCTGCCGCTCGGAGGCGCTGCGCCGGTCCAGCGGGCGGCGCGCGACCAGTTCGAGCTCCAACCCGACGGGCCGGGCCACCGCGCGCACGATGCCGACGCTCAGCTCGGGATGCTCGACCACCAGGCCGCCACGATGCGCCGGCACGCCCAGCGTCTCATCCATGACCATCGTCCCGGGCTTCCTCGATACACAGCTCGACGATCCCCATGGTAGGCCTCCTCATCCCGGGCGACGGGTCTGCGCGACGGCCGGATCGCCTGGATGATGGCTGCCATGCTGGAACTCGATCGTGGACTGCCGCCGCGTGGCGTCCGGCTCGGCTGGGCGGCCGCGGCCGGCGTCGGGCTCGGCGCCGGGCTCGGTGCCGCCTCGTTCTGCGCCGACCGGATCGACGGGATGCCGCGGCTCCTGCTGCAGTTCGTCGCCAGCACCGGCTTCGCGTGGGGATGCGCCGCGTTCATCGCCGCGTTCCCGGCCCGCACGCGCGCCGGCGCCGTCACCGCCGCCGTCGCGGTCCTGTGCACGGCGACCGTCTGCTACTACGCGCTCAACGTCCGCGGCGACGCGCTCGTGCCGGTGCTGCTGGCGCTGGCGTACTGGCTGCTGCCGTCGGTCGCCGGGGGTGCCGCGCTCGGCGTCCTGGCGCACATGGTCCGCACCGACCGACCGCCGTCCGCCGCGGTCGCCGCCGGCCTGGCGTGCGGCCTGCTGGCCGGCGCCGGGGCCGACATCGTCATCGCCCTGCTCGCCGCCGGGGACCACGGGCCCGCCCGCCTCGCCGACGGCATCCTGCAGGTCGTCGCCAGCGTCGCTGTCACCACCTGGCTGTTCGGCCGGCGCCGCGGCCCGCAACCGTGGCTGCGCTTCGCCGCCACCGCCGTCGCGGCGTGCGCGGCCAGCACCCTGGCCTGGAGCGCGGTGGAGTCCGTACAGGTGATCGGCTTCTGAGCGCCGCCGGGGTCAGTAGAGCCAGCGGCCGAGGACCGCGGGCCAGAACTGGGTCTCATGGCTGCCGTCACCGATGGCGGCCGCGTCGACGGCGCCGATCCGGTCGAGCAGGTCGTCGATCTCCGCGAGGGTCTGCTCCTCGGCCTCCTCGTCCTCGTCCCACCGGCCGATGACGGCCGAGTGCCTGAACCAGCTGCCGACCAGGTGCAGCGAGCACAGCCAGTGGTTGACCGTGGAGTTCACGAAGCGGGTGCCCGGTTCGCCCGGCGGCCGCTCCCGCACCTCGCCGGTCTCCGGCACGGCACCGTAGTCCCAGACGACGCGGTGCCGCTCGTCCTGGTCGTCGTAGTAGGCCAGCCGGTACATCGCCGGCGTCGCGCCGAATGCGACGCCATGGACGAGGTCTGCGATCAAGGGCACGCCGCTGGCGATCAGCGCGGCCTTCTGGGGCTCGGGCAGCCGCCATCCCGCCACGTCCAGCCCGGTCGCGCGCCGGACTCGTCCGACGCCGGCCCAGGCCTCGAACTCCTGGAACGCGGGAGGGGTCGGAAGACGCTCGCCGGTCACGCCGCCGAGGGTAGCGTGCGCCGCCGGCTACGCGCCGAGCAGTGACGCCGCCCGCGCGTCGACCGCCAGGAGCACGGTGACGGCCGCGTCGAGCGTCGCGGGATCGATGCCGGCCGAGGCGGCGTCGGTGCGCTTGCGGGCATGGGCGTACAGCCTCGCGTAGAACGCGGATCCCGAGTCGGTCAACGCCACGGCGGGCGCCGGCTCCCCGGGAACGTCGGTGATCAGGCCGGCGGTGGCGGTGCGCCCGAGCAGGTCGACGGCGTCCGGACGGGCAAGTTCCATGCGCCGGTCCAGCTCGACGATCACCTCCTCGACGGGCATCGGCGAGGTCTGCTGCGCAAGGAGTGTCAGCAGCATCCAGCCCGGAAAGTCGGCGTCGAGGTCCGCGAGGGCACGCCGGTGCAGCTTGCCCAGCGTTCTCGCCGCCCCGCCGAGGGCGAGCCCGAAGCTGGGGCGGGGCGTGGCAGGTTCGGTCATGGCAGCCTCCGGTACGAGAGATCGAGTTCGTTGGCCGGACCAACGATCTGTCACCACGCTACACCCGATTGATGGTCGCGCCAACGATTTTGCCTTGGCTGAAGGCGTCGGACGAGACGCTCGACGAGACCGAGGTCCGGCGCCACCTGCCGAACCCCCGGATCGGTGGCTCCTCGGTGCGGCCGGGACCTCGTACGCTGGGACCGGTGGAGACCGAGCGCCATCTCGACTGGGCCGGCTGCGTCAACGCGCGCGACCTCGGTGGCCTGCCGACCGGCGACGGCCGGACCACCCGCTGGGGCGCCGTCGTGCGCGCCGACAACCTCGACCGGCTCACCCCGCAGGGCTGGGCGGCGCTGGCCGCGCACGGCGTGCGGACCGTCGTGGACCTGCGCGAGGACGACGAACGCTCGACCACGGTCACCCGGCCCGCCGGCATCGCCGTGGTCCACGTGCCGCTGGACGACAACGCGGACGCCGGGTTCTGGTCGAGCCTGGTCGACGAGGACGTCGACGACGCGACGCCGCTGTACTACCGGCCGTTCATCGAGCGCAAGGCGGAGCGGTGCGTCGCGGCGGTCACCGCGGTCGCGCGGGCGCAGCCGGGTGGCGTGGTCGTGCACTGCGGCCTCGGGCGTGACCGCACGGGGCTGGTGTCGCTGCTGCTGCTCGCCCTCGCCGGCGCGACCCGCGACGCGATCGTCGCCGACTACACGCTCAGCGGCGAACGCCTGCGACAGCGTTTCACCCGGGCCGCCGACACCGACCCGATCGCCGCCCGCCTGGCGTTGCAAGGCCTCACGATCGCCGAGGCGCTGCACGCCGTGCTCAACGGCCTGGACGTCGCGACGCACCTGCGCGCATCCGGCCTCACGGCCGGGGACCTGCACGCGGTGCGCGCCCGGCTCATCGCAGCCTGACGCAGGCGCCGACCCAGGCGTCGACCCGGTTGCCGACGGCAAGGGCACGGCGGGCAAGGTCGCCGAGCGCGCCGAGCGGCCCCATGCCGCCGGTCATCGATGTCCCGCCGGATCCGATCTGTCCGTCAGGACAGGACATGACGTCGCGAGGAGTGCCGCTGGACGTGACGTTCGTCGTGTCCGGTGACGTGGTGCGACTGACCGGCGCGGGCGTGGACGTGTCGGCGGCGCACGGTGGTGTACGGCCGGGCCTGCGCAACGCGTTGCACGACGTGCGGCTGGAACGGACCCGCCGCAGTTCGATGGTGTCGCGACCGCGGGACGGGCAGACGGCGGTCAGGGACCTCGCACTCGACGTCGACGAGCTCCCCGGACTGGTGTCGTTGCGACGCGTCGGGGAGCTGCTCGCCGAGTCATTCCTGCCCGCCCCGGTGGCGCGGGCGCTGGGCGACCTGCTCCGGCGCGCGGTCCACGACCACGTGGCGTTGCGGGTGGGCGTGGAGGCGCCTGGCTTGGCCGCCCTGCCGTGGGAGGCGCTGCCCGACCCGCTGTCGGGCCGCCCGCTCGCGTTACATCCGCAGGTCGTGGTGTACCGGCGCAGCACCGCAACGGCACCGGCCCTGCTGGCGGGCCCGCTGCGGATCGTTGTGGCCATCGCGTCACCGGACGCCGGCGGCGCCCTGCTGGACTACGAGCACGAGCTACGGGCGGTGCTGTCGGCGGTACGCCAGGCGCGGCGAAGTCAGGCACGCGTGGACGTGGTGCCGTTCGCCTCGACGGCCGCGATCCGAGCCGCGCTGGACGTGCCCGGCGGCATCCACGTGCTGCACATCTCCGCGCACGGCAAACCCGGGGCACTGGTCCTGGAGCATCCCGACGGCCGGGCCCGGGAGGTGACCGCGGAACAGCTGGTGACGGAGGCGATTCCGCCGGGCCGCATGCCGCCGGTGATCTCCCTAGCGGCCTGCTACACCGACGCCGACGGCGAGGCGCAGGGCTCCTCGTTCGCCGCGCAACTGGCCGGGCGCGGCGCGTGCGCGGTGATCGGCACCCAGACCAGTGTGACCGACCGGTACGCGACGCTGTTCTTCGCCAGGGTGTACGCGGAACTGGCGGAGAGCACCGACCCGGACGTGGTGCGCGCGGTGGCCGACGCGCGGCGCCTCGTCCAGCAGGACCTGGTGACCGGCACCGACCGGTCGGCGCAGCTGCTCGCGGGCATGGACGAGTGGGGCGTCGTCACGCTGCTGGCCAACGCACCGCAGGTGCCCGTCATCGACCATCGGCAGCCGCGGGTGTCGGCGCCCGCGGAACGCACGGCGGCGTGGGGCCGGGTGTCCGCCCGCCCCGTCGGGCAGTTCGTCGGCCGCCGTCCCTTGCAACGCACCCTGCCGGCACTGCTCAGCGGCGACGAGTACGCGGGCCTGGTCCTGCACGGCATCGGCGGCATCGGCAAGACCACCCTGGCCGCCGAGGTGCTCCGCCGCACCCTCGCCGCCGACCCGTCCTGGCGGGTCGCCGCGCTGTTCGGCCCGGTGACCGTCGATTCGGTCCTCGCGGCGGTGGCTTCGACGGCGCGACTGGAACTGCTGGTCCGCGACACGGTGGCCGGGCCACAGACGGCGGCGGTGCAGGTCGCCGGCCGGGTCGACGTGCCGTGGGCGGACCGCCTCGCGCTCCTGCACGACCACGTCCTGGACGAGGTGCCGATCCTGCTGGTCCTGGACAACTTCGAGGACAACCTCGCACCTGACGGCCGCACCGTCGCCGACGACGGTCTCGCCGGGCTGCTTGCCACGTGGGCCCTGGCACCGGCCCGCAGCCGCCTGCTGATCACATCCCGCCACCCGGTCGCCCTGCCGCAGCTGGCGGCCGTACCGGTCGGGCCGTTGTCCGCGGCGGAGGCGGGGAAGCTGCTGTGGTCGCTACCGCACGTCGACCGTCACGCAGGCTCCGACGCCGCGGCCGAACAGGTGTGGCGGGTCGTGGGCGGGCATCCCAGGTCGCTGGAGTACCTCGACGCGCTCCTCGGCCAGGGGCAGGGCCGCTTCGACGACATCACCGACCGGCTCACGGCCGCGGTGACCACCCGTCTGGGCACGGACGCGGCGACGTGGCTGGCGCAGGACCGGACCCTGGACGCCGCCCTGGCCGACACGGTTACCCTGGCCGCCGACGACGTGCTGCTCACCGACCACCTCACCCGCCTCGTCGCCATCCCAGGCGCGGTCGATCTACTGACGGCAATCAGCGTCTACCGTGAGCCCGTCCCGGCCGTCGCCCTTACCTTCCACACCGGCGCCCGCCGGACCTCCGACGACATCAGGACCGACAGCGGGCCGCCAGATCCGCCGTACACCGAACCGGCTGGTCTTGCCGATCTGCTGCACGTGCTGGCCGCGAGCAGCCTGATCCATCACGACCCGGGCCACGAGCCTGGTCTCGGCGTGGTGTTCATGCACCGTTGGACCGCCACTGAGCTTCACAGCCAGTGGCAACGCACCCTCGCACTCGACCCGGGCAAGGACCCGCTGCTGCGCGCCCACCGAACCGCCGCCGCGTACTGGCAATGGCGGGTCGAAGCGTGGCCGCAAGACCGGGCAGCGGATCTGCACGACGGGTTGGAGGCCCGCTATCACCTGCTGGCCGCCGGCGATCTGGATGCCGCCACCATCGTCACCGGAAACATCTGCGTCCAGTTGGAGGCGACCGGCGCCTGGGACCGGGCCACTGGGCTCATCTACGACACCCTGCGCTGGCTACCAACTGGCTCGACGCGCTATCCCGCCTACATCTACACCCTTGGCATCCTCGCCCAGAACCGCGGCGACTACCCCGAAGCCGAACGCCACTACCACCAGGCGCTCACCACCTTCGAGCAACTCGACGAGCAGCTCAACATCGCCAAGACCTACCACCAACTCGGCAATGTCGCCTACCTACGCAGCGCCTATTCCGAGGCCGACCGCCGGTATCAGCAGGCCCTCACCACCTTGGAGCAACTCGACGACCAGGCAGGTGTCGCCAGCACCTACCACCAACTCGGCATGCTCGCCCAAGGGCGCGGCAACTACCCCGAGGCCGAACGCCACTATCAGCGGGCCCTCACCACCTTCCAACAACTCGGCGAGCAAGCCGGTGTCGCCAGCACCTACTACCAGCTCGGCGTCCTCGCCCAAAACCGCGGCAACTACCCCGAGGCCGAACACCACTACCACCAGGCGCTCACCACCTTCGAACAACTCGGCGAGCAGGCCAGTGTCGCCAGCACTCACCACCAACTCGGCAACGCCGCCTACCTGCGGGGCGCCTACTCCGATGCCGAACGCCACTACCAACAGGCCCTCGCCACCTCCGAGCAAATCGGCGACCAGGTCGGTGTCGCCAGCACCTACCACCAACTCGGCATGCTCGCCCAAAACCGCGGCGACCACCCTGAGGCCGAACGCCGCTACCAGCGCGCCCGCACCACCTTCGAACAGATCGGCGACCAGGTCGGTGTCGCCAGCACCTACCACCAACTCGGCATGCTCGCCCAAAACCGCGGCGACCGCTCCGAGGCCGAACTCTGCTACCAGCAGGCCCTGACCACCTTCGAGCAAATCGGCAACCAAGCCAACTTGGCCAGTACGATCAGCCAACTCGCCCTTCTACGAACAGAAAACGCCCGACCCGTCGAAGCCGTCCAACTGCACATCCGGGCGGCCTCCATCCGGCTCGCCATCGGCACGCCCCAAGCCGTCATCGACCTCAGCAAGCTCGCCGAACTCCGTGCCGCCCTCGGCACCACCGCATTCGCCGATGCCGCCACCCAGGTCCTCGACAACGAGAACTACACCAACCTCATCGCGCTTCTCGACGCTCCCACCCCTGGGTCACCGCAGATCCCGTAGCGGTGGACCAACGCCACAGCTCGATGCTGAACGGCCGGCATCGGACTCTGCCAGGATGGGGTCGTGTCTGCAGAGATCCGTGCGCTGGCGGCCGTCGATCCCGGGCCGATCGCGGAGGCGTTCGCCGCGGTCGGGTGGCCGGGCAAGAGCGTCGAGCAGCACGATCGCCATCTCGACGAGCAGGCCGGCGGCGCGCGGGCGGTGCTCGTCGCGACCGTCGGCGGCCGGTTCGCCGGCTACCTGACCGTGTGCTGGGCGAGCGGTTACGCGCCGTTCCGCGAGGCGGGCATCGCCGAGATCGTGGACCTGGCCCGGAGGGTGGACAGCTGGGACGGGGACAGGCCGTGGGCGAGCAGGTAGGCCCCGGCGCCGCCCCAGCGGGTGTCGAGGAGGGTGAGCACGGCCTGGATCGACTCCGGCTCGCACTCGCCCGGGGACTCCCAGCAGATCGACGAGAAGGTGTAGTCCTCGACGATGACGTCGTCGGCGACGCCGGCGATGCGCAGCAGCAGGGCTGCGAGCATGCCGGTGCGGTCCTGGCCGGCCTGGCAGTGCACGAGGACCGCGCCGGGTGGGGCGTCGGCGACGGCGGCGACCGCGGCGGTGATCCGGGTGGCGTCGCCGGCGATGCGGCAGCGGTACAGCTCGTCGATCCCGGCCAGGTCCGACAGCTGGTCGGCGGGGTCGTCGTCCGGGTCGGTGAACGGGACCAGGCGGTACATCGGGTCGGCGGCGAGCACGTTCGGCCGCAGCTGTGCCTCGTCGGCGCTGCGCAGGTCGATGATGCGGGTGACGCCGTGGGCGCGCAGCGCGGCGATGCCGTCGGCGGTGAGCGCGTGCGGGGAGTCCGCGCGGACCACGGCGCCGTGGCGCACCTCGCCGCCGTCCATTGTGGGCAGTCCGCCGAGGTCGCGGGCGTTGCGCAGGCCGGGCCACGCCAGCGGGGTGAGCGTCATGCGTCAAGGGTAGAGCTGGATACGCTGCACGGTATGGACGGACGTGGGACGGCTCGCGAGCGTGCCGTGCGGGCGCTGGCGGCACACGTGCCCGGGCCGGCCGGCACCGTCAGGGAGCTGGGGCACGGCCTGGACAACACCGCCTTCCTCGCCGGCGACCTGGTGCTGCGGGTCGCCGAGGACGGGCACAGCGTGCTGCGGGAGGCCCGCCTGCTGACGGTGGTGGCGCAGAAGGTCTCCGTGCCGGTGCCGGTCGTCCGCTTCGCCGCGGAGGACACCGGCGTGCTGGCGTATCCGCTGTTGCCCGGCCGGCCGCTGCTGGGCCGCCCGGCACCCGCCGGTCTCGCCCACCGGCTGGGACGGTTCCTGAGCGAACTGCACGCCGTCGACGTGGCGGCGGCCGGCGGTCTCGTGCCGGTCGAGGACGCCGAACCGGGCGAATGGCTGGAGGACCTCGACGGACCCGCCGATCTGCTGCGTATCCTGCATGGCACCGTGCCGCCCCCGGCCGCGCGGAAGGTCCTCGCCCACGCCGACCTCGGCGCCGAACACATCCTCGAACACGACGGCGAGGTCACGGGGGTGATCGACTGGTCCGACGCGGCCGTCACCGACCCTGCGCTGGACTTCGCCCGGCTGTACCGCGACTTCGGCCCGGATGTCCTCGCGCAGACGTTGCGGGCGTACGGCGGCCCGCCCGACGACGACCTCGGCCGGCGGATCGTGTTCTTCGCCCGCTGCGCCGCGCTGGAGGACCTGGCCTACGGGGACGAGTACACCCGCGCCGCCGAGCGCAGCCTCGGCTGGCTGTTCCCGTCGTGACCGCAGCAAACAGGTCGCCGGGGACGCCCGGTATGGTGCAGCAATGGATCGCACCGCGCTGGTGACCGGGGCCTCGTCCGGGATCGGGAAGGCGACCGCCGCCGCGCTGGTCGGGCGGGGTTACCGGGTCGTGGGCACCAGCCGCCGGCCGGAGACCCTCACCGGCGCGCAGCGGCCGGACGGGGTCGAGTTCCTGCCGCTCGACCTGAGCGACGACGCGTCGATCGAGGCGCTCGCGGCCGCCGCCGGCCGGGTCGACGTGCTGGTCAACAACGCCGGGGAGAGCCAGTCGGGGCCGTTCGAGGAGCTGCCTGCCGACGCGCTGCGCCGGCTGTTCCAGGTCAACGTGCTCGGGCCGGTCCGGCTCACCCAGCTGCTCCTGCCCGGCATGCGGGAGCGCCGCCAGGGCAGGGTGGTCATGGTCGGGTCGATGCTGGCGTCGTTCCCGCTCGCGTACCGCTCGTCGTACGTCGCGTCGAAGGCGGCCCTGAAGGGGTTCAGCGACGGCGCCCGGCACGAGTACTCCCCGTTCGGCGTGTGGCTCACGACCGTCGAACCAGGATCGATCAACACCGGGATCAGTGAGCGCCGCACGAAGTACGTCTCGGAGGACTCGCCGCACCGCGCGGACTTCGAGCGGATGCTGGCCGCCCTCGACCGCAACGAGCGGTCCGGCGTGCCGGCCGAGCGGGTCGCCGCGACCATCGTCAAGGCGATCGAGGCGTCCCGGCCGAAGGCGCACTACGCGGTCGGCAGCAACGCGCCGCTGGTGTTCCCGCTGCGCCGGCTCATGCCGTCGGGGCTGGTGGCCAAGGCCACGCACCGCCGCCACGACCTGCGCCGCTGACCGGCGACCGCCGGTGGGCGGCGGGTCAGTGCGGCGCCTCGATCCACTGGCCGCCGGCGTCGTTGACCACCGGGAACTCGGGCAGGTGCGCGGCCAGGAACTTCGTCAGGGTGCGCTGCCCGGCCCACCCGGACGCGTACAGCCCGGGCAGCTCGTCGGCGAGGATCTGCCCCATCATCGCCAGCGGCTGCCGCCTGCGGCCGTCCAGCGCCCGGTGCACGACGCCGCGCACCGTGTCGATGTCCTCCACGAGCAGCGGCACCGCTTCGCCGTCACCGGCCGACGTGACCGCGAACAGGTCCGTGACGCGGGTCCGCAGGAACTCGTGGTAGATCGGCACCGCGGTCATCACGTGGGTGCGGTCGCGGGAGTAGCAGAGGTATTCGCGGTCGATCAGCTCGCCGAGCGCCTCCTCGCCGCCGGACCGGACCGCGTCGGACACCTTCAGCTGCTGCCCGGTCTCGGTCATCACGGCGAACCGCGCCAGGATCCGCCGCTCGTCGGCGCCGAACAGGTCGCGCCGGCGCCGTTCGGCCGGGTCGAGGTCCGTGCCGTCGTCCAGGACCGCGTTCAGGTGCGGGTCCTCGACCACCAGCATCCGCAGGTACCGGCGCAGCGCGTCCGTGTCGACGAGGCGTGAGCCGGCCCGGTCGTCGTAGACGTGCCCTTCGAGGGTGTCGCGGAGCCGGGCCCAGAAGTACGGGCGCAGCCCGATGCGGGGCACGATCTCGGCGCCGAACTGCTGTGGGGTCACCCCGGCCCGGCGCAGCCACTCGACCCTGGGACCCGCGGCGCGGTCGGCGAGCGGGCCGAGGAAGTAGGTGGCCCCGTCGGCCCAGGCGAGGTCGGCCGGGACCTCGATCGACTGCCACGTCTTGAACTCGTGCACCGAGCGGTGGAAGCGCTGCACGGTGCCGATGAGGACCAGGTTCTGCCAGTGCGCGTTGCCGAGCCGGCCGGCGGCCCGCCGCCCGTCGCTGCCCTGCTCGGGCAGCAGCAGGACGTCGAGCTCGTCGAGGACGACGGCGACCGGCGCACCGCCGTCGAGGGCGTCGTCGAGGTCCAGCAGGGCGTCGACGAAGTCGTCGGTCTCATCCAGGGTCACGCCGAGCCGGCGCCGCACCTGCCGGGCCAGCGCCCGGCAGACCGCGCGGTTCCACGCGGCGAAGTCGCGCACCGACGACGGGGTGTTGGACAGGTCGATCCACAGGTGCCCGCGCAGCCGCGGGTCCTGCGCCGCCTGGTAGGCCAGCGTCGACTTCCCGGCCCTCCGGGTGCCGAAGACGAGGTTGCCGGCGCGCGGCCCGGACCCGCCGACGGCGCGACGCAGCCGCGCCAGCTGCTCCTCGCGCCCGCGGAACAGGTCCGCCGGCAGCGCCGGCAGGGTCACGTTGGTGCCCTCGGCGAGCGGTGCCCGCGGCACGTCCAGCGGCACGGCCCGGTCGCCGACCTCCACAGTGGACTCCGGCGGCACGGGCAGCGGACCGGCGCAGTAGCCCGCGGCGCCGCTCTGTTCGACCGCGAACGGCGGCAGCCGCAGCGCGTCGCCCGCGACCCGCACGTCCAGGCCGTGCCGCGGGGACAGGTTGACCAGCAGCACCCGTGCCGACTCGCGGTCGTCGACCCGGACCACCAGCAGGTGCTCGGCGGACGTCCCGTGCTCGACCTCGGCGGCGACCCGTTCACGCACCGCCGCGGCCAGCTCCGGCGCCAGCTGCAGGGTGTGGTCCAGGGCCTGCACCATCCGTGCGCTGTGCGCCGGGTCGTACTGCAGCGGGCCCAGCGCCTCCGCCAGCGCGTCCAGCAGTGCCGCCGTGGCGCCGGCCACCGCCGGCCGGTACAGGTTGAGGAACCGGGTCGTGAGCGGCTGGAGCTGGACCTGGATGTCCGGGGTGCCCTGCACCGGGACCTGTCTGGGCCGCAGGATGACCAGGAGGTCGACGACGGCGGCGGCGGTGAGGTGGATGCCGCGCGCGGGGGCGAGCGCGGGTTCGGCGAACCACCACAGCCATGGCGCGCGCCGCGTGAGCCGGTCCCAGACGGCCGGGTCCGGTGCGGCGGTCGTCAGGGTCAGCTGTCGTCCCTGCGGCAGCCTGCGCCGGGTGAGGAACTCGGTGACGTACCGGACGATGCGCTGCCGGGCCCACGGCTGGAGCTCGCTGGAGGACTGGTTCACCGCGGCCAGGTAGGCCGTCAGGGCGTCCGCGAACGTGTCGGGGTCGCTGCCGGCCTCGCTGCGGCACCGCTGCGCCAGCTCCCGCTCGATCACCAGCAGCGTCACCACCTGGGCGCCGAAGGTGCGCTCCTCGATGTCTTCGACGCCGACCCGGGTCGCGGCCTCGGCGAGCCCGGCACGGACCGAGACGTCCGACCGGAAGCGCAGCAGCGACCCGAACACCTGGTCGAGGGCGTCCCGGTCGACCGGCTGCCGGCGACGGCCGAGCCACCCCACGGCGCGCTGCCGGGTCGCCGCCGCCGCGTCCAATGTGGAGCGCAGCTCGGTCTCCGGGACGCCGAAGCTGACCGCCTGCCCCGCAAGGCCCGCCGTGATCGCCGACAGCTTCGCCAGCCCGCCGGTCAGGTCGAGGTCGGGGCCGGGCTCGTAGACGAGCGTGTGCCCGTCGCCGCGCAGCATGATGCCGGACACGGGGACACCGGCGCCGCGGGTTGCCTCGCCGGGATCCAGCACGACGTGCCAGCCGCGTTCGGCGCCGCTGTGAGCGACGAACGCACCCGGCACCGGCTCCCAGCCGTGCCCTCCCGCCTTCTGCACTGCCAGCACCGGCCCGCCGTCGCCGGGGTCGGGCCGTTCCCAGGCGACGTCCACATCGGACAGCAGCACGCCGAGCGGCAGCACCTCGCCGCCGTCGGCCCGGCGGCACCTGGCGCCGGTGAACCGCGCGGCGGTGGTGTCGAGGACCACGACGTCGCCGCCCGCTCCGCGCCGGTCCCAGACGAACGCGTGCCCGTCGTCCACCAGCACCGACGAGATGGGCGCCGGCTGCCCGAGGTACCGGTAGAGGGGCGCCCCGTCGACGAACCGGACGACCGCGAGGGGCTGGTCGTGCAGGAGCTGCCGGACGACGGCCCGCGCCGTAGGTGCCACCGCGGTGAGCAGCGCCAGGATCGGCAGCATCGCCCGGACCCCGCCGGCTGCGGGCGCCGGGTCCGCGGTCACGTAGTCGACGCGCTGCACACCGTCGGCGGTGTCGACGGCCCAGTCCGCCGCACGGCCGTCCGACAGCCCTTGCAGCAGCGCCGCGACGTCCTCGCGCGACACCGTCTCCGTCGCGGTCAGCAGCGCCCGCAGCCGCGGGTGGCCGGCGTCCACAATGGTCAGCCGGCCGCCGGAGTGGTCCATCGCCAGTGCCGACACCAGGTGCGGCATGACGTTGCGCGGGAGTTTCCGGCAGTGGTGCCCGCCGGGCATGATGAGCGCGAGGACGACCGTCACGACGCCGTCCCGCGCTGCCGGTCGCGGCGCGCGGTGGCGAGCTCGGCCGGCGACACCTCGCGCGGGCGCGGCACCGGAAACGTGTTCTCCCGCAGCCGTCCGCTGCCGGGCAGGTGCTGGCTCAGCTTCGGCGACGCCCGCCACGGCGTGCAGACCGTCACCCGCTGCAGCGCGCCGACCAGGTGCAGGATCAGCGGCGCGTCGGCGTCGCTGGAGGCCAGCACGAACCGGGCGAGCGGGTTGTCGGCCGCCTGCTTGACGACCTTCGCCGTCATCAGGTTGTCGTCGCTGCTGTCCCCGGTCCGCTTCGCCTTGTCGCGCAGCTCCTTCGACAGGAAGAACCGCTGCCCCGCGGTGGCGGCGCCGACGGTGGCGTCGATCCGCTCGCGGGACCGGCCGATCAGCCACACGTCGTCGTCGGCCACGTCGTAGTCGCCGCGCAGCCGGCCGAGCCACGCCGCCATGTGCTGCTGGAGGAACGCGTCGACGCCGCGCGGATACCGGCCGGGGTGCACCTCGGCGTGCCGCTGGAACGGGATGCGCAGGTTCTCGGTGTCCACCACGAGGACGGTGCGGGTGAGCATCTGCCGGATCAGCGGCGCCGGGCGCGACGGGTCGCCGAAGTCGTGCGGCAGGCCGAACGCGGCCGGCTCCCGGCCCCGGGCGAGCTCCTGCGCGAGGTAGTCCAGCGGGTCGCCGCCGCGGGCCCGCACCTCCGGCCGGGCGGTGAGCCACGGCAGCAGGCTGGCCTCCAGCAGGACGGGCAGCCGCCGCTCGCGCATCTCCGCGATCGCCGGCTCCGTCCACCCGCCGTGCTCGCGGGCGGCGGCCGGCCTCGGCCAGCAGCCACGGCCACCCGCCGCAGGCCGCGGCGACGGCCGGCACGGCTGCCGGCGGTACCAGCTGCGCAACGAGAAGGCGCTCGCTGTCGGCGCGGTCGAGCATCGGGAACCGTTCGGCGCCGAGCGAGCGGGTCACCAGCGCGGACAGCCGCTCGAACGTCGGCCGCTGCACCGCGCGGGCGAAATACTCCAGGTCGGTGACGTCCGGCAGCGACGTGAGCAGGACCAGCCCGAGGCACGACGCCCCGTCGCGGCCGGTGGCCTGGCCGAGGCAGAACCTGGTCACCTCGTCCAGCACCTCGTAGCAGGCGTCCGGCACGTGGCCGCCACGGCCGTCGACGGCGGCGTCCCAGTCGTCGACGACCAGCACCCTGCCGCGTTCCAGGCCGTCGAGGTGATCCTCCAGGGCGCCCACCGGGTCGGCGTCGCCGGACGCGTCCACGCCCAGCACCCGGAACAGGTCGGCCCACGCGTCGGCGGCGGTGCGCGCCCGCGCCACCCGGCGCACGTCCCAGACGACGACGTCGCCGCCGGACGCCTCGGCCAGGGACCGGAACCAGGTCGTCTTGCCGGACCTGCGCGGGCCGACGACCGCGACGTGCACGTAGCGACCCCGCCCGGTCAGCGCGGTCCACCAGGCGGCGGCGCGGCCGTTGCCCGCGCCCTGGATGTCGGCCGGCTCGCTCAACACGCCGCTGCTCCCCCTCGCTGCAGGATCTTCAAAGCTGCCCCCATCATGGCGCAACGCCGCGACCGGCGGCCCGGGCGACCGGTTCAGGCCGGCCAGACGCGGCGGCCGGCGACCCAGGTCTGCGTGACGCGGGTCGACGGCGTGAACGGGTCGCCGTCGCAGATCGCCAGGTCGGCGGGGTGCCCAGCGACGAGGCCACCGGGGGCGCCGAGCGACGCGGCGGCGGTCACCGTCAGCGCGCGGACGGCCTCCACCGGGGTGAGCGCCTGCGCGGGCTGGATGGTGCGATGCACGGCGAGGCGGAGGTTGCCCAGCGGGTCCAGCGGCCCGGCCGGGTAGTCGGAGGCCAGGGTCAGCGGCACGCCCGCGTCGAGCAGCTGCCGGCCGCCGAGCACGGTCAGGAACCGGTCGGTGCCGCCGTCGACGATCTGCGGGCCGAACGAGGTGAGGAACCCCGGCTGGAACGTGGCCCACGCGCCGCTCGCGGCGACCAGGTCGACGGCGGCCGGGTCGAGCAGCACCAGGTGGTCGATGACGGCCGCGCCCGCACCGGCGCCCGCGGCGCGCAGGGCCGTGGCGGCCTGCCGGACCGCGAGGTTGCCCAGGGCGTGCAACCGCGGCCGGATGCCGGCCTCGAGGTAACGGGCGAGCAGGGCGGTGAGCTCGGCGTCGGAGTAGCGCAGGTACTCCAGGTGCAGCTGCCGCCCGTGTACGGCGCTGCGCCGGCGCAGTGCGTCCCGCAGCGGGCCAGGGTGGCGGGCGGCGACGCTCTCGCGGACGGCCTGGAAGGTGAGGCGGCCCAGCGCCCGGGCCGGCAGGCACACGGCGCACCGGTCGCCGCCGTCGAGGAACAGTTTCGCCTCGCGGTCGCTCGCCCCGTACGCGCCGCCGGGTGCGGCGTCCGGGCCGTCGGCGGGGCAGCAGGCCCGCGCCGGCGCCGACTGCCCAGGACAGCCGCGGCGACGCGGCGGCCGCGAGGCGCAGCATCCGCTCGTGGTGCTGCGGCGCGACGTACGCCTCGTGGGCGTGGGTGATGCCCAGCGACAGGCACCGGTCCAGGGCGAGGCGGGTCAGCTGCTCGGGGTCGCCGGGCGCGTCGGCGAGGGCGCGGGCGAGCGCCTCACCGTACGCCTGCTCCCAGATCTCGCCGGTGGGCCGGCCGCGCCGGTCGCGGCTGACGTCGCCGGCCTGTGCCCGCAGGGTGGTGAGGCCGAGGGTGCGCATCGCCTCGGTGGAGACGGCGCCGCGGTGCACGTCGACGCCGCTGACCAGTATCTGACGGCCCGGGGCGACCGCGTCGAGCTCGGCGGCGGTCGGCAGGCGGCGCTGCGGCCACCGGAACGGCCGGGCGTTCCAGCACAGCAGCCAGGGCGCCTGCGGGGCGGCCGCGGCCGCGGCGCCGATCGCGGCGAGCGCCTCCCGCAGGTCGGTCCAGGCCGTGCCGTCCACGCCGAGCGTCTGCCACCCGACAACACTGGCGTGCAGGTGCGTGTCGACGAACCCGGGCAGGATGTGGCAACCTGCGAGGTCGATCATGGTGGTCGCCGGCGGTGCCGGCGTGTCCTGCCCACCGGTGGCGGTGATGCTGTCGCCGGTGACCAGCAGCCAGCCAGGCTGCGGGGTGCAGGTCGGGCCGGCCCAGATCGTCGCTCCGGTCATGAGTGTCCCGGCCATGTGAGAACAATACTTACCCGGATGCGAGTAGGACGGCTCAGGCGCTCGGATCGCCGCGAACCGAGGATGGTACCGGTCGAGGAGAAAGGGAGCCGGTCGTGACGTTCGTGCGCCAATGGGTGCTTCGGGTCAGCAGCTTCGGTTTGACCTGGTTGTACGCGATCTACCGGGTCCATCCGGCGGTGTGGCGGCTGATGGCCCGCAACTACCGGCCGTGGATGGCCCGGTTCGCCCGGTTGCACGCGTGGATGACGTGCCAGTTCGCCGCGATCGACGTGCCCGCCTACGGTGACTTCCTGCGCCGCAACGGCTGGCAGTTCCGCTGGTTCGACCTGACCGCCTACCCGCCGACCGGCAAGCTGACCTACGTGAAGGCGTACTCGCAGGAGCAGCGCTGCTGGCACGGCCGGTTCGAGATCGCCGGCAGCGTCGTGGACGAGTCGTCGGGCTCCTCGGGCCAGCCGTACAACTGGGTCCGCAGCCGCCGCGAGCTCAACACGGTGCACAAGAACCTCGCCGGGTACACGACCCTGGTGTTCCCGTCGAAGCGGCGGTTCGTCATCAACGCCTACTCGATGGGCGCGTGGGCGACCGGCACCAACACCGGCATCGCCATGGCCCGCGTCGCGATGGTGAAGAACACCGGCCCCGACCTGGACAAGATCATCGACACGCTGCGGCACTTCGGGCCCGGCTTCGACTACGTCATCACCGCGTACCCGCCGTTCCTGAAGCACCTGCTGGACAAGATGGACGCGATCGGCTTCGACTGGGCGCCGTACAAGCTGTCGGCGCTGGTCGGCGGCGAGGGCATGACCGAGGCGCTGCGGGACTACCTGGAGCAGCGGTTCACGAAGGTCCGCTCCGGCTACGGCGCCAGCGACCTCACCATCGGTATGGGCGGCGAGACCGACCTCAGCGTGTGGCTGCGCCGCCGGCTGCGCACCGACCAGCGGCTGCGGGCCGCGCTGCTCGGCCCGGACGAGCACCGGCTGCCGATGGTCTTCCAGTACAACCCCCTCGAGACGTACCTGGAGACCACCGCCGACAACGAGATCCTGTGCACCATCAACACCACCGCCGTGCTGAACCCGAAGGTGCGCTACAACATCGGCGACGAGGGCAAGCTGATGTCCTACGACGAGCTGGCCGCGATCCTGAAGACCGACCCGGCCGCGTGGGCGCAGGCGCGGCAGGCGTTCGCGGTGGACCGGATGCGGCTGCCGCTGCTGTTCCTGTACGGCCGCAAGGACAGCACGATCTCCTACATGGGCGCCAACATCTACCCGCAGGACGTCGAGAACGGGCTGTACCAGGACAACCCCCTGGCACACCAGATCGAGAGCTTCTGCCTGACCCTGGAGGAGCACACCGACCTGGAGAGCCGCCCGGTCGTCCACGTCCAGCTGCGCGACGGCGTCGAACTGTCCGAGGCCGAACTGGAGCGGCTCGCCGACGTCTGCCGCCGCGGCCTGGTGCGCTACCTCGCCGAGGTGAGCCGCGACTTCGCCGAGTCCCTCGCCGAGGACCCGACCGCCGCCGACCTGCGCATCCGCGTCCACGGACACGGGACGGGCCCGTTCACCGGCACCTCCGGCAAGATCAAGAACGTCTATCTGGCGAGGAGCACCGCCGCATGAGGACCACCGACTTCTCGAAGGTGCCGCCCGTCGGCCAGGCAACGGCCATGTTCGTCGGCGCCACCCGGTACCGGGGACCGCACTCCATCTTCATCCTCACCTTCACGTGGTTCAAAATGGTGCGCCAGATGAAGCGGCTGCCCGGGTACTGCTGGCACACCGTCTACTGGCAGTGGCCGTTCACGCTCGGCACCATCGCATTCTTCCGGGACCGCGACGCGCTGCTGAAGTTCGCCCGGACCAAGCACCACCGCGACCTCATGTGCTGGATCACCGACAACGGCACCCGCAACGCCAGCGGCGGCTACATCCGGCTCTACAACGCCGAGGAGAGCGGCTACACCAACGGCGTCTGGCGGGCCGAGGGCAACACCATGTCCCATATCGAGACGTACACACCGCTGTCGGGCGAGACCGACGGCCCGAGCGTGCACCGGCGGCCCGCTTGAGCATCCACGTCTCACCCGTGACGGACCGCGCCGGGCTGCGCGCCTTCTGCGACGTGCCGCTGCGGCTGCACCCCTCCGACCGGTACGTGCCGCTCGCCGACTCGGTCATCGCCGGCTGGCACCGCTCCGGCGCGGCGGAGCTGTTCCTGGCCCGCGACGCGTCGGGCGCCGCCACCGGCCGCACCATCCTGCACCGCAGCGCCAAGTTCGACGCCAAGCTCGGCCGCCGCCACCAGCTGTTCGGGCTCACCGAGTTCCGCGACGACGAGACCGCCGCCGCGCTGTTCGGCCTCGTCGCGGACCGCGGCCGCGACACCGGGGCCCTGTTCGGCCCCGTCGGCCTGCTGCCCAACCAGACCGGCGGCGTCATCACCTCCGGCTTCGACGAGCGCGGCTTCATCGACTCCGCCTGGAACCCCGCCCACTACCCCGCGGCCTACGAGCGGCACGGCTTCACCCGCCGCTTCGAGGCCGACACGTGGCTGTGCCCGCAGTTCGACGCCGACGCCGACGCGTTGTTCCCCTTCGACGACACGCGCCTGGGCGCGGAAGGTCTCGTCCTGCGCCACGGCTCCCGGCGCCACTTCAAGGCGCAGCTGCCGATCCTGCGGGAGATGCTCAACGCCTCCTTCGCGCAACTGGGCTACTACACCGAGATCGACGCCGATGAGCTCGCCGCGCAGACCGACGGCCTCGCCTACCTGCTCGACGAGTCGCTGCTGCTGTGGCTGGAGAAGAACGGCCGGCCGGTCGCGTTCGTCGTCACCGTGCCCGACGTGTCGGAGTTCTTCATGCGCGTCCGCGGTCGCCTCAGCGTGCGCAACCAGCTGCGGCTGCTGCTCACCCGCCGCCGCTACCGACGCGACGCCGTGCTCATCATCAAGGGCACCGTCCCCGGCGAGCAGGGCCGGGGCTACCTGACGCTGCTGTCCCGCGAGCTGCACCGCAACCTGCGCGCCGGCGGCTACCGCACCCTGCGCAGCACGTACGTGGAACGCTCCAACACGGCGTCGGCCGCGCAGTACCGCCGGATGGGCGGCCGCCCGCTGCACGGCTACACCTTCTACGAGCGGGGCGTCGCATGACCTGGATCGCTGCCTTCCGTTCCCACGAGGACGACTGCCGCCGCGCGCCGAGCGCCCACAACACCCAGCCGTGGGCGCTGCGGTACACCGACGACGCCGTCGACGTGCACTGGGACCCGTCGCGCGCCCTGCCCGACTCGGACCCCACCCGCCGCGACCTGTTCCTGTCGCTGGGCGCCTTCATCGAGACCTGCCTCGTCGTCGCCGCCTCCGCCGGCCTGCCCGTCCGCGCCGACATTGCCGTCGACCATTCTTCGCAACGGGCCGCCCGCCTCCTGCCGTCCCCGTCGGTGTACGACACCCCGTTCACCCTCACCTCCGTGCAACAGCGGCGCTGCGCCC
The DNA here is from genome assembly GCF_035963215.1 of Dactylosporangium sp. NBC_01737. Taxonomy (NCBI): domain Bacteria; kingdom Bacillati; phylum Actinomycetota; class Actinomycetes; order Micromonosporales; family Micromonosporaceae; genus Dactylosporangium; species Dactylosporangium sp. NBC_01737. The sequence goes on along the minus strand of NZ_CP109153.1, from coordinate 7,584,085 downwards.
GTGGCGGCTACGCCCCCGGCACGCTCGACCCGGCCGTCCTCGCCGCGCTGACCGCCCTCGGCGCCGACCTGCGCCAGGTGCCCACCCGCACGCTCGTCGCCCCGCTCGCGGCCGCCGACCGGTGGATGTTCGGCACGCCGGAGGTCGTCGGCGAGCTGCGTGCGTGGATGCGGCTGTCACCGAAGCACCCCCGCTACCAGCTCGACGGCCTCACCGACCAGGCCATGGCCCTGTCCCGGATCGAGGCCACCGGCCTGGCCGCGATGATCGGCCCCCGCGCCTACCCGCTCACCCGCCGCCTGGGCGGCCCGGCCCTGCTCGCCGCCGCGTCGAAGGGCCTGCTGCGGTACGACGGCAGCGTCCTGATCCTCGTCGGCAGCGCCGTCACCCCGGAGTCGGTCATCGAACACGGCCGGGCGCTGGTCAGGGTGTGGCTGGCACTGTCGGAACGCGGCCTGAACGTCCATCCGCTGAGCCAGCTCCTGGACTGCGCGGCGACGGCCGGTCAGCTCACCGAGAAGCTCGACCTCGCCCCGGACGAGTCACCCCTCGCGGTCTTCCGCACCGGCCGCCCTCTCAAGGAACCGATCCGCTCCGCCCGCATCCCGGCCTCCCAGGTCTAGGCCTGCCGTCAGCCGGTGAGTTCGATCGCGATGATCCCGACGTTCATGGCGACCACCAGCGTGCCGGCGATCACGCCGCATGCGACCGCGCGGTCGTGCACCGGTATCGTCCACAAACTGCTGCCGGTCGCGGGATCCCAGATCCGCACGGTTTCATCGGCGCTGGCGGAGGCGAGGAGCGTCCGGCCGTCAACGGTGATCGGGCAGATGCTGCGCGGCGCGGACGTACAAACTGGTTCGACCTGTTCGTCTCCCCGGCCCGGCCCGGTGGTGGTGGCCGCACGGCGGCGCGTTGCGCGTCGAGCTGGAGCCGTGGCCGCGAAAACATCGGTGATGCTTCGCACCCGAGCCTGGGCGAGACAGCGGGAGCGGGGCGGTTGCTCTAGGGTCGCGGGAATGTCGACTGGTGCAAAGGTCATGCAGATTCTGTTCATCATCGCCGGGATGTTCAGCATCGCGTTCGGAATGCTCGGCTCCATGGCCGACAGCGACGCGAAGACCGTCGGCGAATGGACGTGCAGCGTGCCCACCCAGTCCTCGCCGCAGCAGCGGTGCGTCGGGTCCAGCAACGCCGGCAGCGGCCACGTCGCCGACCAGTTCCTCCTGGCCGGCATCGCGCTGGAGATCGCCGCGGCCGCGGTCGCCATCGGTGGGCGGCGCGACGCGGCCGTCCCGCCGGTGCCGTACGCGATGCCCGGCCAGCCCCCGTACCCGCCGCGGCCCATGGCGCCGACCGGTGTCGTCGTGCCGGCGCAGTCACCGCAGCCGGGCTGGCCGTCGGCCTGAGCCGCGGCGCCTGATGAGGACCTCGGCCACGGCGAGGTTGACGATCCAGCCGACGGTCTGCCCGACGGGAATCATCGTGGGCGCCTGCTCACCGATCGACCCGGCGTCCGGCCCGCCGAAGGGAATCCAGGCCAGCAGGAGCAGCGGGACGAGGATGCGTGAGGTCACCGCGAGGAACGTCAGCGCGTAGTTGCGCGTCATCCACTGCTGGTGGGCGACGAAGTCGCGGCGGCGCGCCGCCCGGTACGCGAGGCCGCCGGTGAGCAGCCACAGGACGGCCGCCGTGGTGAGGCCGATCTGGGTCAGCGGGCGCCCCGACCACAGCGCCACCGGGATCGCGGTCACCGCGGAGGGCAGCACGCCGGCGAGCAGATAGGTCCGGCCGAGCGCGCGATGCACCCGCCGCCGCGCCCGGACCGCCGCGATGAACTGCAACGGTCCGGCCGTCAACGCCACGGCCGCGGTGAAGATGTGCACGACCAGCACGGCGTAGTAGGTCCCCCCGTGCACGCCCAGCCTGCTGTCGTCGGCGTCGAAGCTGGTGTACGGGTGGCTGAGCACCAGTCCGAACACGATCGCCACGATGAACATCAGCCAGGTCGCCCGTCCGCGCATGCCCTCAAGCCTCACGGACGCGGGTTGCGGCGGCATCCGCCTCGGGACGGCTCCGGCGTACGAAGATCTTCGTAGTGCTGATCCGCGCCGGCGCCGACGCGGCGGGGGCGGGCCGGCGGCGACGCTGTCGGCATGCAGATGACTTCGCACAAGGTGACGATCGGCGGGCTGGTGCTCGGGGCGGCCGGGATCGCGGTGCTGTGGGCGGCGGGGGTGCAGTTCCCGGTCGCCGTGCCGCCGGGGATCGTGATCCTGCTGGCCGGCGCGATCTTCGTGGGTGTGGCGCGATGGCGGTGGGCGCCCGCGGCGGGGGTGGTGCTCGGGCTGTTCGTCGCCGTCGGCTGGGCGATCAGCCCGACCGGCTGGCCGAACCTCACCGGGCGGCACGGGCCGACCGTCGCCGCCGGCCAGGCGATCCAGCTCATCGGGGTGCTGACAGCCGTCGTGGCCGGCCTGGTGGCGCTCAGGCGCGCGGGATCGTCAGGCCGGCCCGCACCGCGAACACCACCAGCTGGGCACGATCCCGCGCGTTGAGCTTGAGCATCGCCCTGCCGACGTGGGTACGGACCGTCGCCGGACTGATGAACAGTTCGGCGGCGATCTCGTCGTTGGAGCGACCGGTCGCCACCCAGGCCACGATCTGCCGTTCCCGCTCGGTCAGCGTGTCCATCGGCGGCGCGTCCGCGCTGGTCCCGGGGACGCGGCGGCCGACCAGCTCGACCAGGCGGCGGGTCACCGACGGCGACAGCAGCGCGTCGCCGGCCGCCGCGGCCCGCACCGCACGGATCAGGTCGGCCGGTTCGGCGTCCTTCAGCACGAAGCCGCTGGCGCCGACCCGGACGGCATCGAGGACGTACTCGTCGGTCTCGAACGTCGTCACGATGACGACCCGGGTGGCGGCGAGGTCCGGGTCGCCGCTGATCCCGCGCAGGACCTGGAGCCCGTCGGGTCCGGGCATCCGGATGTCGAGCAGCACCACGTCCGGTCTCGTCCGGCGGACCACGGCCAGGGCCTCGTACCCGTCGGACGCCTCGCCGACCAGGGTCAGGTCCGTTTCACGCTCGATGAGCACCCGCAGGCCCATCCGCACCAGCGCCTGGTCGTCGGCGAGCACGACCCTGATCATGCGGTCTGCCCGGGCAGCGGGAGACGGGCCCGCACCTGGAAGCCGCCGCCGTCGCGTCCGGCCGCCTCGAACGTGCCACCGGCCGCCTCCACGCGCTCCCGCAGTCCCGCCAGCCCTCGCCCGTCCCCGGCCTGCGGCGCCCCGGTGCCCCGGTCGGTGACCGTGACGAGCACCCCGCCGGGTTCGCGGGCGACGTCCACGACGGCGCCGGTCGGGCCGGCGTGCCGGATCACGTTCGTCAGCGACTCGCGCACCACCTGGTAGACGATGTCACCCGCCGCCGCCGGCAGGTCCCCCGCGTCGCCGGTCAGCTCCACCGGGAGCCCGGCCGTCCGGGCCCGCGCGACCAGCGCCGCCAGTTCGGGCGTCGCGGTCGGCCGCGGCCGGTGCTCACGCTCGTCGAGGACCCGGCGCAGGTCGCCGAGCGCGGCCGTCGCCGCGGCCCGGATGCCTTCCAGGGACGCGCGGACCTGCTCCGGCTGCTCGTCGAGCACCACCAGTGCCACGCCGGCCTGCATGGCGATCACCGCGAACCCGTGCCCCGCCACGTCGTGGACCTCGCGGGAGATGCGGATGCGTTCCTCCAGCGCGGCCCGTGCCATCAGGTCGTCGCGTGCCCGGCGTTCGGCGACGGCGCGCACCTGCAGGAGCGCGCCCAGCGACCACGGCGCCGCCAGCCAGCACGCCGCCCACAGCACCAGACCCAGCGCCGGCACGTCCAGCACGCCGACGAGCCGGGGCAGCACGGCGGCCACCGACGTCACCGCGGCGGCCGCGGCGAGCGGCGCGGACAGCCGCAGCGGGCGGCGCCACGCGAGCTCGAACATCGCCCACGCCGCGCAGAGCAGGCCCGGCCCGTACGGGTAACCGGCGAGCAGGCTCGCGGCGCTGGCGGCCGCGCTGACCGCGAGCGCGACGGCGGGTGCGGCCCGGCGCCAGGCCAGGGCGCCCGCGGCCACCACGACCAGTGCGACGCCCCAGACGTCGAGGGGCCGGGCGTCGCCCTGCGATGTGCCGGTCTGCACGGCGAGCAGGACCGCCACGACCACCGCCGCGATCGCCGCCCCGACATCGCGACCGGCCGCCAGCCTCACCGATGCCACACCACAGCGTATCCGGCGCCACCGGAAGCGGGTTGCACCAGTGAACCCCGTATATACGATGGGGCGGTGACGTACCCGGGGGCACAGCCAGATCCGCAGCAGCCACATCAGCAGCCGTATGCTCCGCCGCCGGGGCAGCCGCAGCCGTACGGCCAGCCGCAGCCTTATGAGCAGCCACCGCCGTACGGGCAGCAGCCGTACCAGCAACCGCAGCAGTATCAGCAGCCGTACGGCCAGCCGCAGCAGTACCAGCAGCCATACGACCAGACGTACCAGCAGCCGATCTCGGGTCAGCCCTACGCCCAGCCCGGCCAGTACGCGCAGCCCGGCTACGGATACGGCCCGCCGACCGGTGCGCTGCCCGTCCCGCCCGCCGAAGGCGGCCAGCGGGGCGGCAAGTGGGCGCTCATCGTCGGCGCCGGGGTCCTGGCGCTGATCCTCGCGGTCGTCGGCGGCTACTTCACCTATCAGAAGGTGTTCGTGCAGACCCCGACCGAGGTGGTCGAGGCCTTCTTCACCGAGGCCACGAAGTCCAGCCCCGACCCGGACGTGCTCGCGCGCTACGTGTGCGCGGCGGAGGTCGAGGAGATGAAGAAGGACTTCACCAACACCGGCGACACCGAGTCCCGCACCACCGTCGCCGACTGGAGGGTGACCAGCGAGTCGATCATCGGCGACACCGCGAGCGTCTTCGCCACCTTCACGATCAAGTCCGGCACCGGCCGCACCTCCACCAACAACGTCACCGCGAAGCTGGTCAAGGAAGACGGCGACTGGAAGATCTGCGAGTTCGACGACTGATCCGCGCCGGCTCAGCCGATCCGGTACCCCACGCCCGCGCGGGCCGGCCAGCGCACCCGGCACCGGCCCGCGGGCGCACCCGCCACGGCGCTCGCGTCAACGGTCGCGCCGTCGTCGTCCAGGACCTTGGCCGGTGCTGACGGCAACTCCAGCAGCAGCGGCCCGGTCGCCCCGGCGACGACCCGCGCCGCCGACAGCCGCCCGGCGGCCCAGGACACCTCGACGCGGTGGCCGCCGCGGCATCGCACGCCCCGGACCCGGCCGGTGTCCCAGGCCGGCGGCAGCGCCGGCAGGAGGCTGACCGCGCCGGCGTGGCTCTGCACGAGCAGTTCGGTGATGCCCGCGGGCACGCCGAGGTTGCCGTCGATCTGGAAGATCCAGCCGCTGGGGCGGGCCGCGTCCGGGTGCAGGGTCAGCAGCGACGCGGAGCACAGCTCGCCGGCCAGGGCGGTGACGGACGCCGCGGCGAGGTCGGCGTCGCGGAGGCGGGCGGCGAGGCACACGACCCAGGCACGGCTCCAGCCGGTGTGGCCGGTGCCGTGCGCGAGCCTGGCCCGCAACGCGGCGCGGGCGGCGGCGAAGTCCGCGGGCGTGCCGGTCTCCGTGATGCGGGTGCCGGGGTACAGCCCGTACAGGTGCGACAGGTGCCGGTGGCCGGGTTCGCGTGGTGGGCGCTCGTCGTACCACTCCAGCAGGGCCCCGTCGGCGCCGATCTGCACCGGGCGCAACGCGGCGAGCGCGGCGGCGACCTCATCGGTCAAGGCAGGATCCGGGAACCGCCGCAGCAGCGCGGCGAGGCGGGTCAGCACCTCCCGCGCGAGCTCCTGGTCCAGCGCGCAGCCCCAGGACGTGGCGGCGTGCCCGCCGTCGCCGGTCAGGAAGTGGTGCTCGGGCGAGGTGGAAGGGCTGACGACCAGGGCACCGGCAGCGTCGGGGACGAGCATGTCGAGGGTGAACCGGGCCGCGGCCCGCAGCACCGGCAGCGCCACCGTGCGGGCGAACCGAGCGCCGGCGCCGTGGTCGAGGTGGTCCCACACGTGCGCGGCCAGCCAGGGCAGCGCGGACGGCCAGTTCGCCCACTGCGGGTCCCCCGGCACCGGCGCGGTGAGGCGCCACAGGTCGGTGTTGTGGTGCGCGGCCGCGCCGCGGGCGCCGTAGTACAGCTCCGCGGTGCGGGCGCCAGCGACGGCGAGGTCGCCGGTCAGCGTGAGCAGCGGCTCGTGCAGGTCGGCCAGGCCGGTGCTCTCCGCGGCCCAGTAGTTCATCTGGGCGTTGATGTTCGTGGTCCAGTTGCAGGACCAGCCGGGGCGCACGTCGGCGTTCCAGATGCCCTGCAGGTTCACCGGCTGGGTGCCGGGCCGGGAGCCGGCGACCAGCAGGTACCGGCCGAGGTGGAACAGCAGCTCCGCGTCGGCGTCCCCGGGCAGTTCCAGGTCGGCGCGGTCGAAGTACCGCCGGTGGTCCGCGACGTGCCGCCGCCGCAGCGCACCGGTCGGCGCGGCGAGGGCGCGGGCGACCACGTCGAGGGCCTCGCCCGCGATGGCGGCGAGGTCGGCGCTGGGCCGCAGGTGCGGGCCGCGGAACCCGGTGGCCGCGGCGACGACGAGGCGGGACTCGTCGTCGGTGTGCCGCACGGCGGCGACGACGGCGAACCCCATCCCGGCGGCCACGGTGCCGTCCCCGGCGGGTTCGTCGGAGGCGTACGTGACTGCGGGATCCGCCTCGACGTAGTTCGGCAGCACGTGCGCGGGGGCGCGGCCGGTCCAGACCAGGCAGGGTCCGGCGCCGGCGTCGACCACGCCGGTGGTGACCGGGTGCGGCGTGCGCAGCCGGGGCAGGACGGTGTCGGCGAGACTGCCGGCGCCGGTCACGGAGACGACGAGGACACCGTCGGGCGCGGACATGAAGGCCTCCAGCCGCACCGGGCCGCACTCGCTGTCGTATCCGTTGCCGGCGACGGCGTCCGCGAGGTCGAGGCTGCGCGCGTACCCGGCGACCTCCTGGCAGGAGGCGTAGCACCACTCGAGCCGGCCGAGCGGCTGATACGACTGGGTGTATGCGCCGCCCTGCAGCAGCCGGGCGAGCTCCTCGGCGGTGTGGTGGTCGCCGGCGGCGACGGCCTCACGCAGTCGCGGCAGGAGCCGCGCCGGCAACGGACCGTCCACAGGGGACGATGGCAGCGGGCCGCCGGACCAGAGGGTGTCGGCGTTGAGGTCGAACCATTCGCGGCCGGGCCGCCCGTACAGCATGGCGCCGAGCCTGCCGTTGCCGAGCGGGAACCCGTCGTGGAACTCACCGGCCGGCGACGTGCGCTCAATCCGGTGCCGGGTCACGGTTGCCCTCCCGCCGGATCTCGACCTTCCCGGTGTCGTGGTGCAGCAGGAACAGCAGGCCGCCGCGGCGCACCGCCTCCACGTCCGGCGGCAGGTCCGGCAGCACCGGCGCCACGCCGGCCTCGGCGCAGATCCGGCGCAGCAGCCGCCGCATCGCGTCCGGTGACGGCAGGGTGGCGACGTACCAGGCGGTGCCGGCGCCGTGGCCGTTGCGCAGCACCACGGGCCGGTCGTGCAGGGGTCCGCCGCGCACGGTGGCGACCGGGTCCGCGCCGCGGGACACCGTCCACTCGGCCCACATCGTCGCGGTGAAGTCGCCCAGCGTGTCCGAGACGACGTCGAGCAGTTCACCGTCGGGCAGCGGCCAGTGCTCCTCGACCCGCACGCCGAGCAGGTCCTGCCACGGCCCGGGCCAGCCGCCGGTGTAGACCCGCTCGTCCGGGTCGGTGACGCCGCTGAACGGGCCGACGACCAGGGTGCCGCCGGCCGTGACGTAGCCGGCGAGGTTCGCCGCGGCGGCCGGGCCCACCTGGTACAGGTTGGGCACCACGACCAGCCGGTAGCGCGACAGCGGGCCGTCGGCGGGGGCGAAGTCGCAGGTGACGTTGTCCCGCCACAGCGGCGCGTAGTACTCCAGCACCCGGTCGGTGTAGCGGAACCCGTCGTGCGGCTGGTGCTCCAGCTCGACGGCCCGCCACGCGTCCCAGTCCAGGACGAACGCCACGTCGGACGGCACCGTGGCACCGACCACTTCGGACAGTCCGGCGAGCTCGGCGCCGAGCGCGCGGATCTCGCGGTGCACGCGGGAGTCGGCTCCGGCGTGCGGCAGCATCGCGCCGTGCCCGCGTTCGGCGCCCTGCCGGGAGGCGCGCCACTGGAAGTGCAGGACGCCGTCGGCGCCGCGGGCGACGGCCTGCATGGACCACAGCCGGTTCAGGCCCGGCCGTATCGGCGTCGCCACGGGCCGCCAGCTCGCCGCGCCGGGTGACTGCTCGGCGAGCAGCCACGGCCGGCCGCCGCCGAGGGACCGCATGAGGTCCTTCGACATGGCGGCCCGCATCGCGGCGAGGGGGTCGTTCGGGTCCGGATAGGTGTCCAGGGACACCAGGTCCTCGGCGGCCGCCCACCGCCAGCCGTCGGTGTGCCGGTAGAAGTCCATGAAGTTCGTGGTGACCGGCACGGCCGGGTTGTGGGCGCGCACGGCGTCGCGTTCGGCGGTGAAGCACTCCAGCAGCATCGCGTCGCAGAAGCGTTGGTAGTCCAGGTCCTGCGACGGGTTGATGACGTACTGGACGCGCCGGGGCGGCAGCACCTCGGCCCAGTCGCCGTAGCGCTGCGACCACACGGCGGTGCCCCAGGCGGCGTTGAGGCCGTCGAGGTCGCCGTAGCGGCCGCGCAGCCAGCCGCGGAACCGCTCGGCGCAGTGTCCGCAGTGGCAGGCGGTGCCGTACTCGTTGCCGATGTGCCACAGCCGCAGCGCCGGGTGGTGGGCGTAGCGGGCCGCGACGGCTTCGGTGATCGCCAGCGCGGCCCGCCGGTACGCCGGCGCGCACGGGCAGTACTGGTTGCGCGAGCCGTACAGGCGCCGGATCCCGTCGGGGCCCTCCGGCAGGGTGTCGGGGTGGCGGTGGCCGAGCCACGGCGGCGGCGACGCGGTGGGCGTGGCGAGGGCGACGCCGATGCCGCCGTCGTGCAGGAGCCCGAGGACGGTGTCGAGCCAGTCGAAGGTGAAGCGGTCCGGCGCCGGCTGCAGGGCCGCCCATGAGAACACGCCCACCGTGACGAGGTTGACGCCGGCCTCGCGCATGAGCCGCACGTCGTCGGGCCAGACGTGCGGCGGCCACTGCTCGGGGTTGTAGTCGCCGCCGTACAGCAGCCGCCCACGCGTCACGTCCTGCAGTCCCGGCACCGTTTCAGCCCTTGATCGCGCCGGTGAGCATGCCCTTGGTGAAGTGCCGCTGCACGAACGGGTACGCCACCACGATCGGGATCAGGGTGAGGGTGACGACCGCCATCTGCAGCGACAGCTGGGCGATCTGCTGGTGGCCGGCGTACTGGCCGGTGCCGGTGACCCCGCCGCCGGGCATGGCGGCGCCCTGGTACGTGTACGTGTAGAGGATCATCTGCAGCGGCCACTTGCCGTTGTCGGGCAGGTACAGCAGCGCGTTGAAGAACGAGTTCCAGTAGCCGACCGCGTAGAACAGGGTGATGACGGCCGTGACCGCGCGGGAGGTCGGCAGCACCACCGACCACAGGATGCGCCACTCCCCCGCGCCGTCCATGCGGGCCGCGTCGATGAGCTCCGGCGCGGTGCTGCTGAAGAAGCTCCGCATCACCAGGATGTTGAACACCGACACCGCGCTGGGCAGGATCATCGTCCAGTACTCGCCGTAGCCGCCGAGCGCGGTGACGACGAGGAACGACGGGATCAGCCCGCCGCTGAAGAACATCGTGACGACCAGGAACAGCAGGATGCCGCGGTGCCCGAGGGAGCCGTGCCGCGACAGCCCGTAGGCGCACAGGATCGTCACCACCATCGACAGCACCGTGCCGACGAGGGTGATGGCGAGACTCACCAGCAGCGAGTGCGTGACGAGCTGGTTGGTGAAGATCTGCCGGTACGCCTCGACCGTCAGCTCCGTCGGCACGGTGACGAGCCCGCCGGCCCGGTTGATGGCCGCCTGGGTGGAGAAGCTGGTCAGCACGATGGAGTACAGCGGCACCAGGATCACCGCCACCACGATGAACAGCGTGATGCCCTTGCCTGCCTTGCCGGCCGGCCCGAGGGGTTCCTCCCACACGGGCCCGCTGTGCGGGGGTCTGGTCTCGACGGTCATTTCCGGTACAGTCCGTCCTCGCCGAAGGCGTGCGCGAGCTTGTTCGCGGCCAGCACCAGGATCAGTGACAGCACACCCTTGAACAGGCCGGCGGCGGCGCCGTAACTGAAGTTGTTGTTGACCACGCCGTAGTAGTAGGCGAACGTGTCGAGCACCTCGGAGGCGTCCCGCCCGACCGCCTGCCGCTGGATGAGCATCTGTTCGAAGCCGACGGTGAGCGCGTTGCCCAGCCGCAGCACCAGCATGAGCACGATGACACCGCGCATGCCGGGCAGCGTGATGTGCCACAGCCGGCGCCACCGGCCGGCCCCGTCGGCGGCGGCCGCCTCGTAGAGGCTCTGGTCGATCGCGGCGAGCGCGGCCAGGAAGACGATGACGCCCCAGCCGGCTTCCTTCCACACCGCCTGCGCGGTGACCAGGTACTTGAACGCCTCCGGGTCGGTCATGATGTCCCACGTCGCCCAGCCGTGCCGGCGCAGCATCGTGTTGAGCGCGCCGGCGCCGCCGAGCATCTCCTGGAACACGGTCACCACGAGGACCCAGGAGAAGAAGTGCGGCAGGTACACCACGGACTGCACGAACGAGCGGATGCGGGTGTTGACGATCTCGTTGAACACCAGTGCCAGCGCGATCGGCACCGGGAAGTACAGCACCAGCTGGACCGCGCTGATGACGAGGGTGTTGGACAGCGCGTGCCAGAAGATCGAGTCGTCGAACAGCCGCTCGAAGTTGTCGATGCCGACCAGCGGGCTGTACCAGAAGCCGGAGTAGATGTCGTAGCTCTGGAACGCCGTGATGAGACCGAGCATCGGCACGTAGGCGAACACGGCGAGCAGCACGACCGCCGGCAGCGTCATGAGCAGCAGCGAGCGGTCGCGGCGCAGCCGGATCCGCCACCGCGACTCGCTCGGGGCGACGGCCGGAGCCGGACGCGGTGGCGCGTCCGGCTTCGTCGCCGTCATGGCGTGCCTACGTTCACTTGCCGGTGCCGAACTTCTCGCGGATGCCGTCGTAGAACTTGCGCAGGTCGTCGCCGCCCTGCTTGCGCCAGTTGGTGACCGCGTCGGTCCACGCGGAGATCGGCTTGCGGCCGAGCTTCACGTCGGTCATCGTGTCGATCATCGGCAGGCCGAGCGAGCCGAACTGCGACGGCTCGGTCACGTTCATGCCGTAGAACAGCGGCTTCACCGCGTACTTGACCATGTCCGCCTGCCAGGCCGCGGCGTCCTTGACCACCTGCACGGCGCCGGACTGCACGGTGCTCGCCGACGCGGGGCACGCCAGGAACTGGTACGTGGTGGCGATCTCCTTGCTGCCCTGCTCGGTCAGCAGCGGGTTGCCGGCGGTCATGTTGTGGTGCGTGCCGGGCGTGCCGAAGTTGACCGTCAGCCACTCCGCCGAGCCGTAGGGCGCGGCCAGGTAGTTGGCGATGGACAGCAGCTCCTTGATCTGGGCGTCGCTGAGCTTCTTGTTCAGGTAGCTGTACATCGACGCGCCGTTGCCCAGCTGGACCGTGGGCTTGTCACCGTTGGCGCTGAACAGTTTGAACGCCTGCCGGTTGTAGGTCGGGGCGGCCGCCGCGCCGGACTTGGCGTCGTCGCCGTTCCAGGCGCCGGTGCCGTCGGCGCACACCGCGACCTTGCCGCTCCAGAACCGCTGCTTGGCGTTCTGGCTGTTGTCGGCCACGGCGTCGGGGTGCATGTAGCCGGCCTTGACCATCTTCGCGTGCCAGTTGAGCGCCTCGACGATGCCTTCGGACTCGTACCGGTGCACGAGCTTGCCGCTGGAGTCCTGCGCCCACGGGTAGCCAGTGCCCGGGAACCCGAAGATCTGGTAGATGTAGGCGGCGTCCTTGCCGAACAGGTCGTCGAACGCCCACTGACCGGCGGCGGCGTTGGTCAGTGCCTTCCCGATCGCCTCCAGGTCGGCGACGCTCTTGACGTCCGCCGAGACGCCGGCCTTGTCCAGCAGGTCCTTGCGGTAGTAGTACATGCCGGCGATGACGGCGTTGGAGGAGTAGATCGGCAGCCCGTAGAGCTTGCCGTTCCAGACCCCGGCCACCCAGGCGTTGGTGGACAGCGCCGCCAGGTTCGGGTACTGCTTGACCTTGTCGCCGGCCAGGTACGGGGTGAGGTCGGCGAACTTCGTGCGGACCGCCTCGCCGAAGTTGAGCTTCGTGATCGTCCAGCTCGGGATGTTGATCCAGTCCGGCAGCTTGTCGGCGGCGAACAGCGGCGGCAGCAGGTCGGCGTAGGTGTTGCCGTCGGCGGGCTGCATCTTCAGGGTCGCGCCGAGTCCCTTGTTGACCGCGTCGTAGTAGGCGTTGCCGCTCGACGGCGGGATCGCACCCCACAGCGGGGTCATCGTCACATACGTGCCGCCGGCGCCGACCGCGCCGGTGACCGTGCGGGGCGGGTTGGCGGGGTACGCCAGGAACGCCGGGTCGGTGGACGCGCCGTTGGCGCCGGCGACGACCGGGATGTCGGGCTTGACCAGGTCGCTGGGCGCGTAGGCGGGCAGGGCCTTGGACAGCTCGTTCTCCGAGGTCGTGCCCGAGTTCTTCTCCTTCGGGCTGCCGCAGGCGTCCAGCAGCGGCACGGCGGCGATGACGGCGATGGAGGTGAGCAGTCCGCGCCGGCTCAACCCGCCGGCGTCTGGGGTCGCTCCGCTTTGCATGGTGGTTCCACCCTTCGGGTGATCGAGGTGCACGATGCGGTGCGCGAAGTATCGAAGCGCTTCGACGGCGCTTCGACTGCCAGACCGTAGGGCATCGATGGACACTCGACAAGGACATCGACGAAGGCCGCCGTCCGACCGCGTGACCCGTGCCACCGGACGTGAAAGTTTCGCGTCGTTTGACAGCCACCCGACCACCGTCGATCATCGAAGCGCTTCGACAGTGCTCATCTCGTGCAGAGTAGGGGCCCATGACGACGTCGGACCTGGTCGAAGACCTCCTGCGGCGGCTCACCACCGCCGAGAAGATCGCGATGCTGCACCAGAAACAGCCGGCCGTGCCCCGGCTCGGCCTGGCGGAGTTCCACACCGGCTGCGAGGTGCTGCACGGCGTCGCCTGGCTCGGCCGGGCGACCGTGTTCCCGCAGGCCGTCGGGCTCGGCGCGAGCTGGGACCGGGCGCTGCTGCGGGCCGTCGGCGAGGCCGCCGCGACCGAGGTCCGCGCGTTCCGCCACGACCCGCCCGACGGCGCCGCGCGGGTCTCGCTGAACGTGTGGGCGCCGGTGGTGAACCCGCTGCGCGACCCGCGGTGGGGGCGCAACGAGGAGGGGTACAGCGAGGACCCGTACGCGACCGCGCAGCTGGCCGTCGCGTTCTGCACCGGGCTGCGCGGCGACCATCCCGCGGTGTGGCGGACCACGCCGGTGCTCAAGCACTTCCTGGCCTACAACATGGAGACCCGCCGCGACGTCGTCGACATCGCCGTGCCGGAGCGGGTGCTGCACGAGTACGAGCTGCCCGGCTTCCTCGAGCCGCTGCGGGCCGGCGTGGCGGCCGGGGTCATGCCCGCCTACAACCTCGTCAACGGCGTGCCGAACCACGTGCACCCGTTGCTCGCCTCGGTGCTGCGCGCCGCCGCACCCGACCTGGTGGTGTGCTCCGACGCGCAGGCACCGTCCAACCTCGTGGTGACCGAACGGTACTTCGACGAGCACGCCGCCTCGCACGCGGCGGCGCTGCGCGCCGGGGTGGACAGCTACACCGACAACGGTCCCGACTCGGGGCCGACCATCGCCCGGTTCACCGAGGCCCTCGACCGCGGCCTCATCACCGAGGCGGACATCGATGCCGCGCTCGGGCGCCTCCTGCGGATGCGGGCGCGCACCGGCGAGTTCACGCCCGAGGACGACCCGTACACCGGGATCCGGCGCGATGCGATCGCCTGCGACGCGCACGCCCGGCTGGCCGCCCGCGCCGCTCACGCGGGGGTCGTGCTGCTCAAGAACTCCCCCGGCGCCCTGCCGTGGAGCGCGGGCGGCAGCGTCGCGGTCATCGGGCACCTCGGCGACCGGGTGATGACCGACTGGTACAGCGGCACCCTGCCGTACGCGGTGACCGTCGCCGGCGCGCTGCGCCCACGGCTCGACGTGTCCACTGTGGATGGTCTGGACCGCATCGGCCTGGCGACGCCGGACGGACGGGAGCTGCGGGTCGACGACGACGGTCTCAGGCTCCATGACGGGCCGGGCGCCGTGTTCGCCCACCAGGACTGGGGCACCAGCGTCCAGTGCCCGGTGCCGGTGCACACGTTGCAGGACACCGGCTCCGGGCGGTACGTCACCGTCGACGACGACGGCGTGCTCGCCGCTTCGGCGGCCACGCCGGACGGGTGGGTGGTGCGCGAGCTGTGGGAGCTGCACCCCGCCTCGCCCGGCGAGTTCCTGCTGTACTCCAACGCGCTCGGCCGGTACGTGACGGAAGGCCCGGACGGACGGCTGACGGCGGGGCCCTCCGACGGCGCCCTGCGGTTCGTCCGGCAGCAGGTCTCCTCCGGCCTGGCCACGGCCGTCGCCGCCGCCCGCGCCGCCGACCGGGTCGTGGTGGTGCTGGGCAACGACCCGCACGTCAACGGCCGGGAGACCGTCGACCGTTCCTCGCTGACGCTGCCGGCGCAGCAGGAGGCGCTGCTGCGCGCGGTCCTCGAGGCCAACCCGGCCACCGTGCTGGCGCTGGTGTCGAGCTATCCGTACGCGATCGACTGGGCGCAGCAGCACGTGCCGGCGATCCTGTGGAGCTCGCACGCGGGCCAGGAACTCGGCACAGCGGTCGCGGCCGCGCTGCTGGGCGACGCGAACCCGGGCGGCCGGCTGCCGCAGACCTGGTACCGCTCGGACGCCGCCCTGCCCGACGCGGACGACTACGACATCATCGGCTCCGGCTGGACGTACCAGTACCACCGCGGCGAGCCGCTCTACCCCTTCGGCCACGGCCTGTCCTACACCACGTTCGGCTACGGTCCCCTGTCAGTGACGGCCACGGCGTCCGGCTACGCCGCCCAGGTCACCGTCACCAACACCGGCCCCCGCGACGGCGACGAGGTCGTGCAGCTGTACGTCACCCCGCAGTGCTGGCCGGTGCCGGCTCCGGCGCGGCGACTGGCCGGGTTCGAGCGGGTGGCGGTGCCCGCCGGGGAGTCGCGCGAGGTGCGCTTCGACGTCCCGGTCGCCGCCCTGGCGTACTGGTCGACCGGCGACGGCCGGCTCGTGGCACCCCCGGGGAAGTACACGTTCCACGCCGCCGGCGACGCCACCTGCACGGTCACGCTCGGCGGCTGACGCTGCCGGGTGATCGCGCGTCTTGACGCCCACCCGATTGAGCGAAACACTGTTTCCTTGAACGAAACGCAGGGAACGCACGTGTGGACGATCATCGTGGTGGGCGCCGGGCCGGCGGGGCTGGCGTGTGCGATCACCGCCGCCGACGCCGGGGCGCGGGTGCTGCTGCTGGAGAAGGCGGCCGACGTGGGCGGCGCCCTGCCGTACTCCGGCGGCCACCTGTCCGCGGGCGGCTTCACGCTGCAGCGGGCCCGGGGCATCGACGACGACCCGGACCGCCATTTCGCCGACGTCCAGCGCATCAGCCGCGCTGCCGGGCGAGAGGACCTCACCCGCCGCTCGCTGCGCGAGCAGCCCGCCGTCCTGGAATGGCTGTTCGACCACGGATTCACGCCCGACCCCGGCACGCCGCGCATCGTGTACGGGCACGAGCCGTATCTGACCCCGCGGACCGTGCACGCCGCCGACTCCCCGGGCGGACCGGCGATCCTGGCGGTGCTCCGGCCGCTCCTGCAGGCGCAGCGGGCCGCCGGCCGGGTGGACCTGCGGTGCGGGGTCCGCGTCCGCGACCTGCTGACCGCGGGCGGCGCGGTCACCGGCGTGTCCACGTCGGACGGTCAGCGCTTCCACGCGCCGGCGGTGGTCCTGGCCACCGGCGGCTTCGGCTGCGCGCCGGAGCTCTTCGCCGAGCTCGAGGGTGCGCCGCTGACCACCTCGGCGGCGCCGACCGCGACCGGCGACGGGCTGGAGATGGCGCGGGCGATCGGCGCCGGCGTGCAGGGGCTCGGCCGGTACATTCCGACGTTCGGTGGCCTGCCACCGGTCGACGGCGACCTGCGGGTGGACTGGACCCATCGGCCGCAGCTCGTGGCGCCGGAGCGGCCGCCGTGGGAGATTTACGTCGACCGGGCCGGCCGGCGGTGGGTCGCGGAGGACGAGCCCAGCATCGACCGGAAGGAACGACTGCTCGCCACGATCGAGCGGATGACGTTCTGGATGGTGTTCGACGCGCGGGCGCTGCGCGAGTCGCGGCCGATGGTCCACGGCTGGAGCCCCGAGGACCTCGCCGCCGCATGCGGGCGCCGTCGCGGTGTCCACAGTGGAGCGGATCTCATGGTGCTCGCCGGCCGCGCCGGGATCGACCCGGACGGGCTGCGCGCCACCGTGGACCGCTACAACGACGCGGTGGCCCGGGGGCGCGACGCGGACTTCGGCCGCACCCACCTGCCGGCGCCGATCGGCGAGCCGCCGTTCTACGCGATCGAGAACCACCCCGTCACGCTCATCACGTTCGCCGGCGTCGACGTCGACACCGACCTGCGGGTCCGCCGCGCCGACGGCCGGACGGTCCCCGGACTGTACGCGATCGGCGAGGTCATCGGCTCGGCCGCGGTCAACGGCAACGCGTTCTGCTCCGGCATGTGCCTGACGCCCGCGCTGGCCTTCGGCCGCCTGGTCGCCCGGCAGCTCACCGGGACCGGGAACCGATGAGGGAGTGTGTGAACGCGTAGCCCTCGGCGCGCAGCTTCGCCGAGGACACCGGGACGACCGGGGTCCTGATCTCGGCGCGGTAGGTCAGGTCGGGCCAGCCCTGCGCCGCGCAGATCGCGCCGAACGCCTCGCGGTTGGTGCGCGGGACGACCGCGTCCGGCACCGCGTTGTACACCCCGACCAGGCCCGCCTCCACCACCAGCGCCAGGGCGGCGGCCGCGTCGCGGTAGTCGATGCGGTACAGCAGCGCGTCGGGCGCGAACGGCACGCTCCCGCCCAGCAACTCGTGGGCCAGCTTCACGCGGGACGGGTAGTCGAGGTCGCGCGGGTGGCCGTACACGTCGGGAATGCGGATCACGGCACCGGCGGGCAGCACGGCGCGCTCGGCGGCGATGAAGTTGCGCGGCGACGCGTCGGTGTCGTCGGTCAGGTCGCTCGACTCGTCGATCACGGGACCGGTGCCGGCCCCGTAGACCGACACGGAGCTGGTGAACACCACCCGGGGATGCACCAGGGCCGCCGTGGCCGCCGAGGCGGTGAGCGTGTCGGCGTATTCGCGGACCCGGGCGCGGGCGTCGAACGCACGGCTGATCCTGGGGCTGACGGTCAGCACGACCGCGTCCGCGTCCCGGGTCGCGCGCTCGACCGCGGCCCGGTCGCTGCCGCGCAGCACCACGACGTCGGCGCAGACCGCGCCGACCTCCGCGACCCGCTCGGGCGACGTGGTGGTGCCGAGCACGTGGTGCCCGGCCGCCGACCAGCGCCTGGCCAGTTCCATCCCGACGTTGCCACATCCGACGACGACGTACCGCATGAGCGACTCCCGTAAAATGGAAACAGTGTATCCATACTATGGGGCACCGGTGTCCGTCAGGTAGGCGCCGGAGGGACAGACATGGACACGATGATTCGGACACTGGACGCGCTCGGCGGCACCGTCCTGCCCGACGAGCTGCGGGGCGACCGGCGGCTGGCCGAGCGGGTCGCCGCCGGCGGCGACGGGTGGGACGGCGAACTCGCCCGGGCGCTCGTCTCGATCCGGTACGGCCGGCCGAACGCCGCGCTGTCCGAGCTCGACCGGCTGTTCGAGGCGCTGACCGGCGAGGGCCGGGCCGTCGCGGCGGCCCTGCGCGCGTATGCGAGCGTGCTGGCATGGCAGGCACTTGCCGGGGGGCACCTGCTGTCGCCCGAGCAGCCGGACGTCGCCGAGCGGCGGGCCTTCGTGCGCGACGCCCGGGTCCTCAACAACGCCGCCCTGCGCGGGCAGCTTTCCGAGGACTCGCCGTTCCTGCCGCAGTACCTGCTGATCGCCGGGCCGCTGCAGCTGCTGCGCGACTTCGACGCGTCGCTGGTCGCCGGCGGGCTGACCTACGCGATGGCCCGCGAGCGCGCCGCGGCGCTCGGCGACGACGAGGACCCGGTGACGCTCGTGCGGCAGCGGCTGGCCCGGGACGCGCCGCTCGGCACGGCCAGCGAACCGGCGATCCGGCACCACCTCCGGATGGCCGATGCCCAGATGCGTTTCCGGTCCGGCGATCCGCGGGCCTGGGACCTGCTGCACGAGGCCCGGACGCGGGCCGTCGCCGGCGGCGACACGATCGGCGCGGTGGGCGCGCTGCTGCGCGAGGCGTCGTGGCGGCTCGCCCCGCTCGGCCGGGCCGAGTACCTCGACATGGGCATCGGCGACAGCGGGCCGATGGCGCTGCATACCCTCACGACGGCGTCGCCGTTCGAGCTGACGAAGGCGGCCGACAGCGACGCGCGTGCGGTCGAGCTGCTCGACGAGGCCGAACGACTGCTCGCCGGCGCCGCCGAGCGGGCCCGCGGCACGTGCCCGGCGACGATCGCGCTGCACCGGTCGTGGCTGGCCTTCCGCACCGGCGATCACGTCGCGCAGTCCGCGGCGGCGTCCGCCGCACTGACCGCATTCGACCGCGCCGGCGACGAGTACGGCCGGCACCTCGCGCAGGCGCACACGGTGATCGCCGCCATCGGCGCGGGTGCGGCACGCGTCGGCGAGGCCGAGGCCGACGAGATCGGCGCCTGGGCGGCCGGCGGCGGGAGCTACGCGTTCGGGCTCGGCCTGGGGCTGCTGCTCACCCGGCTCGGCCAGCACTGGCAGCTGCGCCGCGACGACCTGTACCGGGCGCGTCAGGCGTTCGGTTGGGCGCACGCGCTGTTCACGAGGATGGATGCCAGGCAGCACCGCGACCGGGTCGCGGCGGACCTCGTCGCCGTCGACCGGACGGTCCGGGTGGCACCCGAGGCACCGGGCCTCGCCGGCGCGGTCGCCGCGGCACAGGACAGCTTCGTCGCCGGCCGCCGGTCGCTGGGTACCGGCGACGTCGCCGCCGCCCGAGCCGCCTTCACCCGCGCCCTCGACGTCCTCGGGGACCCGGTCACCTATCAGGAACGGCTGCTGGAGCTGACCCTGCTGCACGCGCTGCGCCGCTTCCCGGAGCTGGTCGAGCGGACCCGGGCGTTCGTGCGGGTGCCGATCGACGACTGGGATCCGCTCCCGCCCGCCCCGCAGCTGACCCCGGGCGACCAGGAGCGCGTCCGCGCACCGATGCGGCGGCGGCTGCGGATCGAGGCGGTGATCGCGCTGCAGGCCGCCGGCCTCTTCGACGACGCCGCCGCGCACCTCGACGGCCTGCAGACCGCGTACGGCCCCGATTGGTGGCGGGAGGAGGACGAGCCGTGGACCGCGCGGGCCCTGTGCGCGCGGATCGAGGCGCGGCGCACCGGCGGCCGGCAGCACGACGCCCGGCGGCGGTACGCCGAAGCGTTCGACGCCTGGGAACGCGGGCGCGGGCGGGCCGTCGACGACGTCGAGCGAACCTCGATCGCCGACGACCCCGGCACCGGCGGCATCTTCCGCGACGCCGCGTTCGACGCCGTGCACGACCCCGGCGACCCCGGCCACGCCCCCGGCGACGCCGCGTTCGACGCCGGCGACGACCCTGGCGACGGCCCTGGCGACGGCGCCGCGCACGGCACAGCCGGACGGCGGGAGCGGGCGCTGCGCGCGTTCGACGTGCTCGAACGCGGCCGCGGCCGGGCACTGCTCGACCTGCGCCGGTCCAGCCGGCGCCTCGCCGACGCACCGGCCGGCCTCGCGGCGCTGGTGCGCGAGTGGCGGGCGGCCCGCAGTCGGTGGGCCGCAAGCACGGGCGGCCGGCAGGACGCGGCCGCCGAGGCCTGCGCCGCGGTCGAACGCCGGTTGCAGGCCGCGTGGCCGGGGTTCGCGGCACAGTCGCATCCGTTCGCCGCCCTCCGGCCGGTCGCCGAGCTGCAGCGCAGCATCCCGGAGGACACGGTGCTGCTGACCTACTGCTCGGCCGGCGACGAACTCCTCGTGCTGGCGGCGCGGGGTGGCCCGGACGGCCCGGTGGACTACGCCTGCCCGCCGGTCGGCTGGGACGAGGTGGCCGGGCTCCTGGCCCGGTGGAACGGCGACGACCCGGCAACGGACCGGACCGCCGGCGCGCGGCTGTCCGAGCTGTTGCTCGCGCCGTTCGCCGGCCTGCTCGACGGCGCCGGGCACCTGCTGCTCGTGCCGGACGGCGCCGGGTTGCAGGCGCCGCTGCACGTCCTGCCGTGGCGGGGCGCCCCGCTGATCGACACGTTCGCGGTCACCTACCTGCCGGCGGTCAACCTGCTGGCCGACGAGCCGGGGCCGGACGGCACCGGTCCCGCGCTCGTCGTCGGGAACCCGGCCGGCATGGCGCACGGCGCGCAGCCACTGCGCTTCGCCGAGCTCGAGGCGGGGGCGGTCGCCGCCCGTCTCGGCGTCGTGCCGCTCATCGGTGCCGCGCCGACCCGCGCCGCGGTGCTGGCGGGTCTGGCCGCGGCGCCGATCATCCACCTCGCGACGCACACCATGCTCGACGGCGACGATCCCGCCAGGTCCGTGATCCTGCTGGCCGGCGGCGAGGAGCTCACCGTGGAGGAGCTGATCGGCACCGGCCTGCGCGCCGGGCTGGCCGTGCTCAGCAGCTGCCACTCCGGCGTAGGGCGGCGCACCGCCGGCAACGAGGTCCTCGGTCTGGCCAGGACGCTGCTCGGCGCCGGGGTCGGCACCGTTGTCGGTGCGTTGTGGGCCGCCGACGACCTTGCCACCAGCGTCCTGATGCGGCGCTTCTACGAACGGCTCGCCGGCAGCGGTCCCGCGGCTGCGCTCGCCCTGGCCCAGCGGGAGATCCGGCACCTGGACCGGGCCGCGCTCCTGTCGGCGTGGGCGGCCCCGGACGCCGGGCAGCAACCCGGCTCGGCGATCCGCGACCTCGCGATGCCGCACCACCACTACGAGCCCGGCTCGGCGAGGATCTGGGCGCCGTTCATCGTCATGGGACGGCCACCGGCACGCTGACCGGCGGGCACCGCCCGAGCACGCACGTCCACGCACCGGCGGCATGCCGATCCGGGATCGCCCCGCCCGCAGCGGTGACGCCGGCGGGGTACCGGCCCCACAATCCATGGATGGATTCGTGGTTGACCACCGTGGGGCTGCCGGTCGCGCTCGCCATCGTGATGCTGGGGCTGGGGCTCGGGCTGACGATCGACGACTTCCGGCGCGTGCTGACGTACCCGAAGCTCGTCCTCATCGCGCTCGGCTGCCAGCTGCTGCTCCTGCCCGCCGTCTGCTTCGGGCTGGTCGTCGCGTTCGGCCTGGAGCCCGAGCTGGCCGTCGGCATGATGCTGCTCGCGGCGTCGCCCGGTGGCACCACCGCCAACCTGTACAGCCATCTCTTCGGCGGCCATGTGGCGCTCAACGTGACACTCACCGCGGTCAACTCCGTGCTGGCCGTGGTGACGCTGCCGATCGTGGTGAACCTGTCGGCGGCGCACTTCCTCGGCGACGCGGCGTCGATCGGCCTGCAGTTCGACAAGGTGCTGCAGGTCTTCGCGATCGTGCTGATCCCGGTGGCGGTCGGCATGCTGCTGCGGTCGCGATTCCCGGACCTCGCCGTCCGGCTCGCCGGCCCGGTCAAGCTCGTCTCGGTCGTCGTGCTCGTCGCGGTCGTCGCCGGCGCCGTGCTCAAGGAGCGCGACAACATCGGCGACTACTTCCTCGCCGTCGGCGCGATCGTCCTGGTGTTCAACGCGCTGAGCCTCGCGGCCTGCTACGGCCTGCCGCGCCTCGCCGGTGTCGGCCGGCGCGAGGCGACCGCGGCGGGCATGGAGATCGGCATCCACAACAGCACCCTGGCGATCGCCATCGCGATCAGTCCGGCGCTGCTGGACAACACCCGCATGGCCGTCCCGGCCGCGGTGTACGGCATCACCATGTTCTTCACGGCCGCCGCGTTCGGCTACCTCGTCAACCGCCGCCGCGCCGCCGCCGAGGCCCCGGTCGGGTGACAGGGTCACGGGGTGACGTCGCGTCGAGGCCGCGGGCGAGGTCCGTCACGACGGCCAGGAAGGCCGCGACGGCCGGCGGCATCGGCCCGTCGCGGGACACCACGACCAGCCGGCGGCCGAACCGCTGGCCGGCGACGTCGCGGACCGCCACGGCCGGGTCCACCGCGGGCATCGCCAGCGCCGGAAGCAGCGCGACCGCACCGGCGGCCCGCACGAGCCCGAGCTGGACGTCGGCGTCGTTGGAGTGGTGCCGCACGTCCGGCTCGTAGCCGCCGATCGACCGGCAGCTGCCCACCACCATGTCGTGGTGGCCGGTGCCGACGTCGGAGGCCACCCACACGTCATGCCGCAGCGCGGACAGCGCGACCGGGCCGCCGGGCCCGGCCAGCGGATGCCGGGCGGGCAGGACCAGCCGCACCGGCTCCTCGTGCAGGACCTCGAACCGCAGCCCGCCCGGCCGGGGACGCGGATGGCCGTCGTAATCGTCGCTGACCACCAGGTCGACCGCGCCGAGCCGGAGCCCGGGCAGCGCCTGCTCGAGCTCCAGCTCGGAGATCTCGGTGCGCACCTGCGGGTGCTCGGCCATCATCCGGGCCACCGCGGGGACCAGCAGCCGGCGCGCCGCCGACTGCAGGCCGCCGGCGCGGACCGTGCCCCGCACGGCGCCGGCGAGCGCGGCGAGGTCCGCCGTCGCCGCCTCGGCCGCGGTCAGCAACGTCCGGGCGTGCAACGCGAGCAGCCGCCCGGCGTCCGTGAGCCGCACCCCACGACCGGCCTTCTCCAGCAGCCGCGCGCCGACCTCCTTCTCCAGCACGCTCAGCTGCTGCGACACCGAGGACGGGCTGTAGCCCAGCGCCGTGGCCACCGCGCCCAGGGTGCCTCGCTCCTCCAGCTCGCGCAGCAGCCGGAGCCGGCGGAGATCCATCGTGACCATGCATAAATCCTAACGAATCAGATCCATGAATCGTCGCTGGATTTGACG
Source organism: Dactylosporangium sp. NBC_01737 (assembly GCF_035963215.1). Lineage (NCBI taxonomy): Bacteria > Bacillati > Actinomycetota > Actinomycetes > Micromonosporales > Micromonosporaceae > Dactylosporangium > Dactylosporangium sp. NBC_01737. The sequence goes on along the minus strand of NZ_CP109153.1, from coordinate 7,560,733 downwards.
GGTACGGGTACCGATGCTGGACGGCATGGGTCCCGCTCTGTGCCTGCTGTCCGCCGCGTGCTTCGGCGCCATGGCGATCTTCGGGAAGTTCGCGTACGCCGCGGGCGTCCAGCCCGCAACGCTGCTCCTGGTGCGCTTCGCGCTCGCCGCCGCCGTCCTGGCCGCGCTGCTGCTCCTGCGGCCGGGGCTGCGGCACACCGCCGCCGGCCCCGCCCGGTGGACGCCGGGTCTGATCGTGACGGCCCTCGGCCTCGGCGCCGTCGGATACGCCACCCAGGCCGGCCTGTACTTCGCCGCCCTGCAACGCATGGACGCATCGCTGCTGTCCCTGATCCTCTACACGTACCCGCTCCTGGTCACCGTCGCCGCGGTGCTGCTGGGCCGGGACCGGCTGACCCTGGGCCGGGGCGCCGCGCTCGGGGCCGCCTCCGGCGGCACGCTGCTGGTCCTGCTCGGCACCGGCGGCGTGGACTTCCATCCGGCCGCGGCGGTCCTGGCGTTCGGCTCCGCGGCGACCTACACCGCGTACATCCTGGTCGCCGACACCGTCGTCCACCGGCTGTCGCCGGTGCTGCTGGCGGCGCTGGTGATGACGGGTGCGGCGGTCACGCTGGCCGTCCGGGCGCTCGCGACGGGCGGGATCGACCTCGGCTTCGCGCCGCGGGGCTGGTTCTGGCTCGCGTGCATCGCGGTCGTGTCCACCGTCGTGGCGATGCTGACCTTCTTCGCCGGCCTGCGCCGCACCGGCCCGTCGACCGCGGCGATCCTCTCGACCTTCGAGCCGGTCGTCACCACCGTGCTGGCGGCGCTCACCCTCAACGAGTTCCTCACCCCCGTGCAACTGGCCGGCGGCCTGCTCGTGCTGTCCTCCGCCGCGGTCGTGCAGCTGCGCCCGGCCCGCCCGGTGACCGCGGCCGCGACCGCGTCGTGAGCGTCGCCTACCGGCTGCCGATCTTCTCCCGGTACATGGCGGCGTCGGCGGCGGACAGGATCTCGTCGGCGCTGGTGCAGTCGCCGCACGGGGTGCAGCCGATGCTGACCCCGACCCGCACGACGGTCCCGCCCACCGTGTACGGCGCGACGATCGACGCCTTCAGCCGCTCCGCGATCCGGGTCACCTGCTCGGGCGGGCCGGCCTCGGCGAGGAACACCACGAACTCGTCGCCGCCGAAGCGGGCCGCCATGTCACCGGCGCGCAGCGAGCGGCGGATCCGTTCCGCCACGTACACGAGCAGGTCGTCGCCGGCGGCGTGGCCGAGGCGGTCGTTGACCTGTTTGAAGCCGTCGAGGTCCAGGAACAGCACGGCGAAGCGGCGATCCGGGGCGCGCACGGCCCGCTCCAGGGTCTCCACCAGCGCGGCACGGTTGGGCAGGCCGGTCAGGGTGTCCGACAGCGCCGCCCGGCGCAGCCGCTCCTCCTGCTCGCGCAGGTCGAGGCCGACGGTGAGCAGCGCCGCGCACTGGTTGACCAGTTCCCGGCCGTCCTCGACCTGGCTCTCCACGACGCCGACGACAGCGAGCAGCCCGCGGTCGCTGAGGTTGACCTTCGCCGGCACCACGAACGCCGTCTCCCCCGGCCCGACGGCGGCGATGAGCTCGGGCGGCGGGAAGGCGCTCACCGCCAGGTCACCGGCGGCGATCGGTGGCCCCGGCAGGCGTCGCCACCCGGCGGGGACCTCGAGGCGGCAGCCGTCGCCGGTCCACAGTCCGAGCGACCCGGCGTTGGCCGGGGTGACCGCGAGCCAGCTGAGGTCCCGCGGGTCGGAGCGCCGGTTGTACAGCAGCGCCATCGACAGGTCGTAGTGCGCGCTGATGGTGGAGCGCAGCCGCCACCGGTCGCCGAAGTTGGCCACCTGACGGACCCGCACGACGGCGAGGATGAGCTCCTGCACGCAACCGTCGAGGCGCCGGGCGGCCGCGACGTCGCCGGCCGGGATCTGCTGGGTGTACTCCTGCACGGCGCGGGCCACGATCCGCAGGCCCTCCGGCTGCGCCTGCAGGGCGTACAGGGTCAGCAGGGCCGCGGTCGCCCCGCTGTGGTCCGGGGTGCGGCCGGCGACGGCGGCCTCGGCGACGTCGACCACGGCGTCGACCGCCTTGGCCAGGAGCGCCAGGTGCTCGCCGGTGCGCGCCGCGCCGGGCGGCAGCAGCCCGGCGAGGCGTTCGGTGAGCAGGTCCGGCCCGGCGGCGGCCAGGGCCGGCGGCAGCCGCAGCGCCGCTTCGGAGCAGCCGCACGAGCCACGCGCGACGAAGACCGTGGGGACGCGGCGGTCGCCGGGCGGGACCGGGACGCCGGCGACGGCCTGCAGCAACAGTTCCACCGCCTTCGCCGCCATCACCTCGAGGGGTTGCCGGACGCTGGCGAGGCTCGGGGCGAGGTACGTGGCGACCTCCATGTCGTCGAAGCCGGTGAGCGCGACGTCGCCCGGGCAGCTCAGCCCGGCCGCGGCCATGGCGCGCAGCAGCCCGATGGCGTTGCGGTCGGTGGCCGCGACGATCGCGGTCGCGTCCAGGTCGCGCAGCGCGTCCGGGGTGGCCCAGGCGACGCCGCTCTCCAGGTTGTCCACCGCGGGCAGGAACAGCGCGGGCTCCGGTTCGATGCCGTGGGCGCGCAGGGTCGCGGTGTAGGCGCGGTGCCGCTCGGCCACGTCGGAGACGGCGACGTACCCGGTGAAGGCGATCCTGCGGTGCCCGTGCCCGATCAGGTGCTCGACCGTCGCGCGGGTCCCGGCGCCGTTGTCGGCGACGACGGCCGGGAGGTCGGGGCGGCCGGCGTTGTGCCCGAGGAGCACCACGGGCTTCCCGGCGGCGCGCAGGCGGTCGAGGTACGCATCGGTGATCGCGTCGGCGAGCACCACGAAGCCGTCGATGTGCTCCCACGCGACCGGGGCGGTGAACGTCGGCGTGCCGCCGTTGACCGCCATGTCCGCGGCCGCGTCGAGGGTCTGCACCGCGACGGTCCGGCTGCCGGCCGCCGCAGCGGCGGCGCTGATCCCCGCGAGGATCGTGCCGTAGTAGGCGCCGCCGACGAACGGTGACAGCACACCCACCACCGGACCGTTGCCCATGCGCACCTCCAGCCTGTCGTATCGGCACGAATCACGGCCGGATTCGTGTTCCGCGCGGTCGCCGTCGCCGTGCTCCGGAACCGGTTGCGGTACCGGTTGCGCCATGAAGATGATCAAACCCCCACGGGTCGCCGACCAGTAGAGAGAGCGCTCTCTCGCTCGAAGGCTCCGCCATGGGCGACTTGAACCTGTTAACACTCTGACCAGTAAAAATACTCCTCTGCCAACGATTGACAGAGATTTTGTAACTCGCTAGAAACTTGAGAGCGCTCTCACGGCGCGGCCCCGCCTGGTCGCCTCGGATCGCAGTCCGCTCTTGGAGGTTCCCCCGATGACCCCCACCGACACCACGCGCGACACCGCGCCGACCCGCCCACGGCAGCGCCGCCGCCTCATCCTCGCCACCGCCGCCGCCACCGTGCTCGCCGGCACCGCGGCGGTCACCGTCAACGCGTACGCCTCCATCCCCTCGACGCCGTCGGGCTGGTCGCTGCAATGGAGTGACGACTTCACCGGGTCGGCGAACACGCTGCCGTCCTCGAACAACTGGATCTTCACCACCGGCACCCAGTACCCGAACGGGCCGGCCAACTTCGGCACCGGTGAGATCCAGAGTTACACCACCAGCACCCAGAACATCAGCCTGGACGGCTCGGGCAACCTGAAGATCACCCCGATCAGAAACGGCTCCGGGCAGTGGACCTCGGGCCGCATCGAGACCAAACGGACCAACTTCAAGCCGCCGTCCGGTGGCGTGCTGCGCATCGAGGGCCGGCTGCAGATGCCCAACGTGACCGGCGCCGCGGCCGCGGGCTACTGGCCGGCGTTCTGGGCCCTCGGCTCGCCCTACCGGGGCAACTACTGGAACTGGCCCGGCATCGGCGAGCTGGACATCATGGAGAACGTCAACGGCGTGAACCAGGTCTGGGGCACCCTGCACTGCGGCGTCAACCCCGGCGGCCCCTGCAACGAGACCACCGGCCTCGGCTCGACCCGAGCCTGCCCGAACAGCAACTGCCAGGGCAACTTCCACACCTACGCGATCGAGTGGGACACGAGCGTCACCCCCCCGGTGCTGCGCTGGTACGTCGACGGCGTGCAGTTCTTCTCCGTCAACCAGAACCAGGTCGGCTCGTACTGGTCGAACATGACCAGCCACGAGGGCTACTTCATCCTGCTCAACCTGGCCATGGGTGGTTCGTTCCCGAACGGCGTGGCTGGATACTCCACCCCGACCGGCAGCACCGCCTCCGGCGTGCCGATGCTGGTGGACTACGTCGCCGTCTACACCAAGGGCGGCGGCTCCACCCCGACCGCCACGACCACCACGGGCAACCCGACGCCGACCGCCACCGGCGGCACCCGCAGCGCCTACAGCACCATCCAGGCCGAGTCCTACAACGCGCAGTCCGGCGTCGTGCCCGGCAGCGACCAGATCGGCTACCTCGCCAACGGCGACTGGGCCCAGTACAACGACGTCGACTTCGGCAGCACCTCGCCGAGGGACTTCCTCGCCCGCGTCTCCTCCGGCGCCGCCGGCGGCGTCAGCGGCACCGTCGAGGTCCGCGTCGACAGCGTCGGCAACGCCCCGGTCGCCAGTTTCTCCCTCGCCAACACCGGCGGCTGGGCCAGCTTCCGCGAGATCCCCGGCAACCTGACCGCACAGGTCACCGGCAGGCACACCGTGTACCTGCGCTTCAGCAGCGGCCAGCCGGCCGACTTCGTCAACGTCGACTGGTTCGTCTTCCGCCGGTAACACCGCCACGAGCACCGGTGGTCACAGTGGATGCGGCCCGCTGTGACCACCGGTTTCCATCTTGCCCATCGATGGATGCGTAAGTAGTCTCAACGGCCACGCCGCGGAGTGGCTGCTGGCGATCGCCTGGCACCTGGACGCGTTGCGCGGCGCCGGCTTCGCCGAGGTCGGCACGGTCTGGCGCGGCGGCCCGGACGCCGCCGTCGCCGCCGTTCGCTGACCCGCTCAGCCGAGCAGGCCCTCGCCGATCCAGCCGCCGGACCCGCAGCCCGGCGGGATCGCGAAGACCGCCGAGCCGATCGGGGTGACCCACTCGTTGAGCAGGTCGGCCTCGGCGAGATTGCGCTGGATCGGCAGGAACTGGCCGCCGACGTCGCGCTGGTACGCGGCGAAGATCAGACCGCAGTCGGCGGTGCCGTCCGGGCCGGGTGCCTCGTCGTAGTTGTACGGGCGGCGGAAGATCCGCTGCCGGTCGCCGGCCACGTGTGCCCGGGCGACGTGCGAGAACTCGGAGATGACGGGCAGCCCGAGGGCGTTCTTCGCGGCGAAGTCCGGCGGGTCCTGCTCGTGCCGGCCGGTCAGCGGCGCGCCGTCGGACAGGCGGCGGCCGACCGCGAACTCCTTGCCGGTGGTGTCGGCGGCGTCCCACGTCTCCAGTTCGGCGCGGATGCGGCGCAGCACCAGCGTCGTCCCGCCGTGCAGCCACTGCGGCCCGCCGTCGGTCGCGGAACGCCACACCGCACCGTCGAACACGGCGCCGCCCGGTGCCGGGTTGCCGGTGCCGTCGAGCTGGCCCAGGACGTTGCGCTGGGTCACCCCGTCGTCCTGCATGCCGCGGCCGCGGCGGAAGCCGCGCTGCACCCACCGTACGGTGGCGAACGACCGGCTGTCCTTGACCAGCATCCGCTGGGCGTGCGCGACGGTGAGCGGGTCGTCGGCGCAGATCTGCAGCAGCAGGTCCCCGCCGCACCACCGTGGCTGCAGCTTGTCGATCGGGAACGCCGGCAATTGCTGCAGCGTCGCCGGCCGCTGGTCGGCCAGGCCGGCGACGTCGAACAGCCGCGGCCCGAACCCGAACGTCACGGTCAGCCGGGCGGGCACGTGCGCCAGTTCGGGCTGCGCGTCGGCGAGCGGCGCGCGGCCCTGGGTGAGGCGGGCCGCGTCGTCGGACAGCAGCAGCATGAGCCGGCGCAGCGCGGCCCGGTCGACGCCGGCGGCGAGGTCGAGGGCGACGAACACGCCGTGCGCCTGCGCGGGGGTCGCGATCCCCGCCTGGTGCGGGCCGTGGAACGGCACCATCAGCCCGCCGAAGTCCACTGTGGACTGCGGCAGCACGACGGTGCCGTCGTCGCCGCGGACGGTGGCGCCGACGGCGACCGCACCGGCCACCGTCACCGCGCCGCCGGCCAGCAACGTCCGCCTGCTGAACGGACCCAGGACACGATCGGACATGTCAGCCCATCGTCATCGAGCTCGGCGCGCCCGGCCGGTAGGACTCGTTGCCGCCGGCGAAGTCCTTGCCCAGCGCGGTGAACCGCACCGTGCCGCCGTCCTGCAACGTCAGCGTGAACGTCACCTGGTCGCCCGCCTTCACCTCGGTCGTGACGTCCATCAGCATGAAGTGGTCGCCGCCGGGCTTGAACTCGTTGGAGCCGTTGGCGGGGATGACGAAACCGCCCTCCTTGGGCCGCATCGCCATCTTGCCATCGACGGTCGTGGTCTCGTGCAGCTCGATCATCGCCGACACCGCCGACGCCGCCGACACGACCACGACGTCCTTGCCGGTCGGATTCACCACCGTGCCGTACGCGGCGGACATGCCCGACTTCGCCGTCTTCACCCACGGGTCCTTCACCACCAGCGAGGCCTGGGCCGCGCCGGACGCCGGGGCGGTCGGCGACTCCTTCGACCCGCACGCGGCCAGGGCAAGCACCAGCAGCGCTCCGGCGGCGAGCAGTCCATGGTTGCGCAACGACATCAGCGATCCTCACCTCGACGGAGATCCTGCCACGGGATAGTCGAGGGAGGCAGTGGAAAAGTTCCCGGGCGGACCCCGTGCGACGGCCGGTGCGGCACAGGGTTCAGGATTGGCCCATGCGACTGCACGTGACGCTCCGCGCGCCCCTCGCCGCCACCGCGGCCGCCCTCCTGGTGATGCTGCTGCCGGCCCAGCCCGCCTGGGCGCACGCGAAGCTGGTCAAGAGCGACCCCGCCGGCGGCGCCACCGTCAGCGCCCCGCTCACGGCGGTGACGTTCACCTTCAACGAGATGGTGAAGCAGCAGTTCAGCACCGTCGTCGTCACGGGTGCCGACGGCGCGTCCTACAGCGACGGCACGCCGAAATCGGTCGACAAGACCCTCACCCAGCCGGTGAAGCCGCTGCCCGGCGGGGCGATCAAGGTGGTGTGGCGGACCGTCTCCGTCGACGGTCACCCGATCGAGGGCCAGTTCACGTTCACCAATGCGGCCCCGGCACCGACGAGCGCGGCCCCGTCCAGCCCTCCGCCCGCGACGAGCACCGCGCCGGCGGCGCCGTCGAGCACCGCGCTGACCGCCGCCGCCGACCCGACCGTGGACGACGGCGACGACCGCACGGTGCTGTGGCTTGCCCTCGGCGGCATCGCGGTCGTGCTGGCCCTGGCGGGCGGCACCCTCTGGTGGCGCCGCCGCACCCCGTAGCTACTTGAGCACCTCCAGGAGCTGCTGCGCCAGCGGGCCGGCGGACGCGGGGTTCTGCCCGGTGTACAGGTTGCGATCCACGACCGTGTACGGCTTCCAGACCTCGCCGCGGGTGAACTGGACGCCCAGCCTGTTCAGCTCGTCCTCCAGCAGCCACCGTGCCCCGGCGGCCAGCCCGACGGCCTCCTCCTCGTCGTTCGTGAAGGCCGTGACCCGGTACCCCACGAAGGGTGAGACACCCTTGCGCCGGGTGGCGAGCATGGCCGCCGGCGCATGGCAGACGACCGCCAGGGGCATGCCCGAGTCGAGGGCGGCGGTCAGCAGCCGCCCCGAGTCGGCGTCGGCCGACAGGTCCTCCATCGGCCCGTGACCGCCGGGGTAGTAGACCGCGTCGTAGTCCTCCAGGCGGGCGCCCGCCAGCACGATCGGCCTGCGCAGCTCGTCGGCGGAGCGCAGGACGCCCTCCAGCTCCAGGGCCGCCTGCTCGCTGCCCGCCATCGACGGGCGCAGGCTCATGACGTCGACGTGCGGCACCACCCCGCCCGGGGTCGCCACCACCACCTCGTGACCGGTGCGCACGAGCGTGCTGTACGGCGCCGCGAACTCCTCGGCCCAGTAGCCGGTCGGGTGCCTGGTGCCGTCCTTGAGCGTCCAGTAGCTGGCACCGGTAACCACGAACAGGATCTTCGCCATGAGCAAAGCGTCCCCGCTGGCGGGCCGGCCGCCAGATCCGGCGAGGGTGACCCGGGCCGCCGCCACGGCCCGGGTCACCCGGTCAGGAACCTGCCGGAGCGGCCTTCCGGCGCGACCGCTGCACCGCCCCCGCCGCGGCGTCGAGGAGCAGGAACGCGACCAGGGTGACGCCGAACGCGGGCAGCGCCCAGCCGATCGCGGCGACCACCACGACCCCGGCGACCAGCAGCGGCAGCCGCAGCAGGCCAGGCACCGCGGGCGGGCGGCGGGCCGGCGACGGCGCGGCGGGCCGCACGGGTGGGGCGCCGCTGCCACCACATCCGGTAGCCCCACACGATGACGCAGAGCAGCCCGACGGCGAGCGCCGCGAGCAGGAGCTGGTTGGCCGGGCCGAACAGCTTGCCCATGTGGGCCTGGACGCCGAGCTTGGTGAGCTGCGCGAGCACAGGCCAGTCCGCGAAGTCGGACCGGTCGGTGACGGTGCCTGCGACCGGCTCGACGGCGATCCGGTTGAGGCGGACCGGCCACACGTAGTCGATCTGGCTCACCGTCCACGCCGCGCCCTCCTCGGCCGGCAGGGCGATCTCGGTCGGGCCGGTCAGCCCGGCGTCGCGGGCGATGTGCAGGACCGCGTCGATCTGCGCCGGGTCGCCCGCGCCTGCCGAGGCTTCGCTGTGGTGGCCGGCCGGAACCGGTGCCGCGCCCGTCGTATTCACCGATGGGGTACGGGAGTCCAGGCCGTCCAGCGCCAGCCCGAAGTGCTCACCCGCCCAGCGCGACCAGGTCAGGCCGGTCGCGGACAGGAACAGCAGCCCGACGACGAGCCAGATGCCGGTGGCGGCGTGCATGCTGCGCGTGCGGCGCACGCCCTTCGCGGCGCCGAGGTCGTAGAGCAGGGTCGCCTCGGTCCGGCCGCGGGCGCGGCGGGTCTCGGCGCGGCGGCGCCACTGCCGGTTGCACCACAGGATCAGCCCGCCGAGCACCAGGACCCACAGCCAGCTGGCGGCGGTCTCGGAGTAGGCGCGGCCCACGTCGCCGAGGTGCAGGTTGCGGTGCAGGTCGTCCAGCCACGTCGTCAGCGGCGTCGAGCTCCACCAGGTGGTCAGCTGCCCGCGGATCTCGCCGGTGTACGGGTCGACGTAGACCGTGTGCTGCTTCTCCCCCAGCTCCGGCACGCTGAACACGACCTTTGTGGTCGCGTCCCGCGCCGCCGCCGGCTGCACGACCGACAGCGTGCCGGCCGGGTGCGCGGCGACCGCGGCGGCGACCTGCTCCGACAGCGGTTTCGGCAGGCCGGGCCCGACCTTCGCGACGTGCAGCTCCTTGTCGTAGACGATGCCGTCGAGCTGCGGGGTGAGCACGAACAGCAGGCCGGTGACCGCGGCGAGGACGAGCAGCGGGGCGACGAGGACGCCGGCGTAGAAGTGCAGCCGGGTGAGCAGCGGCACGATCGACCAGGACCGGCCGGCGGCCGGTCCTGGTCTGTGGGCCTCGTCCTCGGCGGGGGGTGAGACGTCGGTGTCGACGGACACGGCGGGACCTCCGGGCGGTGTGGGCGGACGACTGGGGGTTCGACACCGGTTGTCGTCGCGCACGCCCGGAAAGTTCCAGCGCTACGTCATGAAAAATCGTGATTTCGTATGGTCTAGTTTGTAGCTCACTCTGTTGGTCGTTGGCAGCGCCGCCGAAGTTCCCGAGAGGACCTCACCGATGCGTCTCACCCTCGCCACCCGTGCCGCCACGGCCCTCGTCGCCGCCTCGGTCGCGGCCCTGGCACTGCCCGCGGCCGCGTCAGCCCACGTCACCGTCAACCCCGGCACCGCCACGCAGGGCGGCTACACGAAGGTCAGCTTCCGCGTGCCGAACGAGAAGGACGACGCGAACACCGTCAAGCTGGAGATCGCCATCCCGACCGACAAGCCGATCGCGTCGGTGTCGATCAAACCGGTCCCCGGGTGGACCGCGGTGACGGAGACCAGCAAGCTCGCCACCCCGGTCAAGACCGACGACGGCGAGATCACCGAGGGCGTCTCGAAGATCACCTGGACGTCCGACGCCGCCTCGGTGATCAAGCCGCACCAGTTCCAGGAGTTCGACGTCTCCCTGGGCCCGCTGCCGGCCACGGACCAGATCGTGTTCAAGGCGCTGCAGACGTATTCCGACGGCGAGGTGGTCCGCTGGATCGACGAGCCGGCCGCGGGCGTGGAGGCCGAGCACCCGGCGCCGGTGCTGAAGCTGACGAAGGCCGGCGCCGCGGCGAGCGCGCCCGCGAGCGCCACGGCCGCGCTGGACGCCGCCGCCGCCATGAACGACGACGGGGACGGCGACGGCCTCACCATCACCCTCGCGACCCTCGGGCTGCTGCTGGGCCTCGCCGGACTGGTCGCCGGGGTGCTCGCGTACCGGCGCGCCGGTCGTACCGGCTGACCCCTCGCTCCGGTGCGGACGGGCCGTTAGGCTGTGCCCGTCCGCGTTCCCGGCACGGCGGCCGGGGTGGACGATCGGCGTTCGGTGTGCGGCGCACCGGGGCCTGCGCCCTTGTCGTGCTCGCGTTAGGAAACCGCCGTGCCCTCCACCACCGCCGCCCCCGCCCGGTCCCGCGACGCCGTCTACCGGCTGGTCGCCGTCGCCATCCTCGTCGCCGCCGGCGTGCTCGTCGCGTTCCTGTTCCGCGGGGGTACCGGCGGCGCAGCGGTCCAGGACAGATCGATCAGTGTCTCGATCGCGGGCGGCAGGGTCGACCCGCCGGTCGGCCGGGTCGAGGTCGGCAAGGGCAGCACGATCCGGCTGACCGTCACCTCCGACGTGCCGGACGAGCTGCACGTCCACGGCTACGACCGCCGCCTCGCCCTGGAGCCGGGCCGCGCGGCGACGCTGGAGTTCCGCGCCGACGTCACCGGCATGTTCGAGATCGAGACCCACGGCAACCACCTGCTGCTGGTCCAGCTCGTCGTGCGCTGAGCCCGGCCCGGCGCGCATCAGGGCCCTGGACAGGTCCCGCAAATGTCCTACAATCCAAATGTCCAACATTTGGAGGTCCCGCATGCTGTCGACCCCCCGCCGGGGTGCGCCGCTCGCCACACAGGTCGCCGATCAGTTCAGGGCGCTGATCGCCGCCGGTGACTGGCCGGTCGGCACCCGCATCCCACCCGAGCACCGGCTCACCGAGGAGCTCGGCGTCAGCCGCAACACCGTCCGTGAGGCCTTGAGCGCGCTGGTACACCTCGGCCTGCTTGAGGCACGACCCGGTGACGGCACCTACGTGCGTGCCGACAGCGAGCTGCAGGTGTCGCTGAGCCGTCGCGTCGCCGTCGCGGATCCCGAGGACGCGTTCGAGGTCCGTGCGCTGCTGGAGCACCACGGCTCCCGCCGGGCCGCGACGCACGCCACCGCCGAGGACGTCACCCGGCTGCGCGAGCTGCTGGAGCAGCGCGACGCCTTCCGCGCCGCCGGCGACCTGCCCGCCTTCGTGGAGGCCGACTTCGCGTTCCACCGCGCGGTCGTCATCGCCGGCGGCAACCCGCTGCTCGCCGAGCTGTATCAGCACCTGGGGCCGGTCATCACGCAGACCATCACCGACACCGCCGCGCTGCACGAGGACCGCGCCGTCCACGACCTGCACCACCGCCTGGTGGACGCGATCGCCGCCGGAGACCCCGCCGCCGCCGAGGCGTGCAGCGTCGCGCTGGTCGACGAGGGCCGCGACATCCTGCGCGGTGGCGCATGACCACCACCGCGCCGCACCCCGCCGTCATCCGGCGCTCCGGCCTGCTGGTGGTCGGCATCCTGCTCATCGCCACGAACCTGCGGGCGGCGCTGACCTCGGTCGGCCCGGTCCTCGACGACGTGCGGGCCGACCTCGGCCTCACGGCCACCGCGGCGGGCGTGCTCACCGCCCTGCCGCTGCTCGCGTTCGCCGGCTTCTCACCGGTCGCGCCGATGGTCGCGCGGCGGCTCGGGCTGGAGCGCACCATCGGCGTCGCGCTCGCCGTGCTCGCCGCGGGCATCGTGCTGCGGTCCCTGCCGGTCACCGGCGTGATCTGGGCCGGCACCGTCGCGATCGGCGCGTCGATCGCGTTCTTCAACGTGCTCCTGCCCGGCGTGGTCAAGCGCGACTTCCCGGACCGGGTGGCGCAGCTGTCCGGGGCGTACTCCGCCACGCAGAGCGTCGTGGCGGCCATCGCCTCCGGCGTAGCGGTGCCGATCGCCGGCGACGACCCCGCGGGCTGGCGGATCGCGCTGGGCTGCTGGGTCGGGCTGACGGTCATCGCCGCGGCGTTCTGGCTGCCGCAGCTGCGCACGCCCGCGGCCGGGCCGGGCGCCGCCGCCGGTGCGGCCACCCACCGTTCGCCGTGGCGCAGCGCCATCGGCTGGCAGGTCACCCTGTTCATGGGCCTGCAGTCACTGGTCTTCTACGTGATGATCGCGTGGCTGCCCACCATCGAGCAGGACCACGGCATCGCCGCGGCCACCGCCGGCTGGCACCTGTTCGTCTACCTGATCTCCGCGGTCGTGGCCAACCTGGTCGCGCCGCACCTCATGCGCCGCCTGCCGGACCAGCGCCTCGTCGGCCTGCTGTGCGCCGCGCTGATCCTGCTCGGCGTCGGCGGCCTGCTCCTGGCTCCCGGCGCCGTGCTGGTGTGGCTCGTCAGCGCCGGCTTCGGGGCAGGCATGTCGCTGGTGCTGTGCCTGTCCCTGTTCAGCCTCCGCGCCGTCGACCACCGCCAGGCCGCGTCACTGTCCGGGATGGCGCAGTCCGTCGGCTACCTGCTGGCGGCCTGCGGGCCCGTCCTCATCGGCGCGCTGCACGACGCCAGCGGCGGGTGGACGCTGCCGCTGACGGTGCTGTGCGTCGTGATCGCGGTGATGGGCGCCTTCGCCGTCCAGTCCGGCCGGGACCGGGTGATCGGCTGACCCGCACCGTTGCTCAGACCCGCAGGCCGGCCTCGCGCAGCAGCTCCTCGCGGCGCTGCGCGGGGAGCCGGTCGACGTAGACGGTGCCGTCGAGGTGGTCGCACTCGTGCTGCAGGCAGCGGGCGAAGTAGCCGGTGCCGGTCACGGTGATCGGCGCGCCGGTCAGGTCGAACCCGGTGACCGTGGCGAGCGCGGCGCGGGGCACCTCGGCGCGCGGACCGGGCACCGACAGGCAGCCCTCGGTGTCGGTGACGGTCCCGGCGAGCGCGGACGCGGCCTGCAGCTGCGGGTTGACGACGTGGCCGCGGTACCGGGTGCCGTCCTCGCCCGGGCAGTCATAGACGAACACCCGCAGGTCCACGCCGATCTGGTTGGCGGCCAGGCCGACGCCCTCCGCCGCGTACATCGAGGCGAACATGTCGTCGATCAGGTCGCTGAGCGCCTGGTCGAAGGCGGTGACGTCGGCGCAGCGGCGGTGCAGGACCGGCTCGCCGTAATACGTGATCGGTCGGGCCGCGCCCTTGGTGATCGGCATCGTTGCACTGTATCGGCCTGCCGCACCGCTCCTACGTCGAGCGGCGCGGTTCCGCACGGCCCTTCCACGCCGAACCGCGTATCCGCTGCCGCCCGCCGGCAGAGGACATCGCCACCCCGGGAACGCGACGATGGACCGCGTCGACGCAACCGAAGGGAACGCTCATGTCCGCACTGCAGTTGCTTGCCGGGCCCGTTCAGGCCGCCGGGTACGAGCTCGGCTCCGGGCGGCTCGTGCCGACCGTCGCCGCCGTGATCGGCCTGGCCGGCGTGGTGATCGGCGGGCTCGCGCTCGCCCGCTCCGCCCGTGGCGCCGCCGTCCAGACCCTGGCGGTCGCGGCGCTGGTGGCGGGTCTGATCAGCGCCGTCGTCGGTGGCCTGCACGCGGCCAACGCCGGTGGCGGTGTCGGCACCGGCAACGGGCTCGCCGGGGCCGTCGTGGCGGTGGTCCTCGGGCTGGTCGCCGTGGCGCTGGCCCTGGTGGCAATGGCCCGCGCCCGCCGCCACGCGTAGCCCGCCTTACTGATTGCTCTCAGCACCGTCCACGAAGAACTCGAGCATCGCGGCGTTGACCGCCTCGGGCTGCTCCAGGTAGCCGTAGTGGCCGGCGTCGCGGATCTCGGTGTAGCGCGCGCCCGGGATCGCCGCGGCGAGCTCCCGCCCCCGGGCGGGCGGCGCGACCAGGTCGTCGGCGAACGCGATCACGAGCGTCGGGGTGCTGATCCGCCGGTACGCGCCGAGCCGGTCGGTGTCCACGTCGACGTCGAGCTGCGGGCGGACGCCGGTGTCGGTCACGTCCGGCGCGGACATCTCGAAGATGTCGAGCCAGTCCTGCACCGCCTGCTCGTCCTGCAGCGTGCGCGGCGACAGGTTCTGCAGCGCGCGCACGGCGGCGTCGTAGGCGGACGGGAGCCGGACGCGCTCGTCGTACAGCGACCGTTCGGCGGCGGCGAGGGCCCTGGAGAACGCGTCTGGCCGGCCCCTGCCCGCCATCAGCACCGCCTGGGTCGCCAGGTCGGGCCGGGCCAGCAGCAGCTCCTGCACGACCTGCGCTCCCATCGAGGAGCCGACGAGCCGGCACGCCCCGCCGGCCAGCCGCTCGATGAGCCCGGCGGTGTCGGCGACCAGGTCCGCGACGGTCAGCCCGGGCTTCGCCGGGTCGCTGGGCGCCACGCCGCGGTTGTCGACGGTGATCGCCCGGTATCCGGCCGCCACCAGCGCCGGCACCTGATGCAGCCGCCAGGTCCGCCCCGCGGCGCCGGTGCCGGCCACCAGCACCACGGCCTCACCGCTGCCGGACTCCTCGTAGTGCAGCCGCACGGCACCGACATTCACGAACGGCACGAGCCGCCCCGCCTTCTGCACTCCGCTTGCATCACGGCAGCCTACCCATCCGTGGTGCGCCGCGGTCGGTGCGGCTGCCGGCGGCAGATCGCCGGCGCGCACAGCATCACGATGAGCACCGGGGACAGCCACGCAACCGCCGGCGAGCGCGATTCGGTGACCGACGTCGGTGACCGTTCCGGGGACACCAGCACCGCCGTCGGCGCCGGGCCCAGACCCGCGGCCCCCAGCCGCCGGTCTTCCCACCGCCGGCATCCCGAAGACCGCCACCATCGCGGCCCGTCCCCCGGCGACGGCGCCCGTCTCGACCCGGCGCCGTCGCTGTCGTGCTCAGGAGCCCCAGATGGCGGCGGCCCACTCAGGGTGGTCGATGAAGGGGTTACGGTTGTGCTGCCAGGCGGCGTAGATCCGCTCGTTGCGGCGCTTCTCGAAGGCGTCCGGCGGGTCCTGCTGGTGCCACTGCAGCAGCACCGACAGCTTGCCGATGCGCGGGGCGGATCCGTTGCCGACCGAGTTGTTGATTTCCAGGTCGGCCCAGCCGTCGTCGCCCTCGTACCGGATGGCCATGTACATGATCATGCGGGCGACGTCGCCCTTCACGGCGGCGCGCGGCTCGAAGGAGTCGCTGTCGGTGAGGCAGCCGGGCGCCTCGCTGACGGCGGAGCCGCCGAGGTCGAAGTCCTTGTTGCCGCGGGCGGCGTTCACCGAGACGTCCTCCGGGCGCAGATGGTGTACGTCGGTGCCCGGGCCGGTCGCGGTGCCGAAGTCGCCGTGCGACTTCGCCCAGACGTGCTCGCGGTTCCAGTCGTTGGCGCCGCCGCCGTTCGTCGTCTTGCTCTGCGAACGGCCGGAGTACAACAGGATGACGTTGCTGCTGTTGTTCGGGTCCTGATCGGTGTCCTTCAGCGCGTCCCACACCTGGTCGTACGTGATCTTGGACTGCACCTTGATGATGGTGTGCAGCGCCGTGCGCAGCGCGGTGCCGGTCTTGCCGGCCGCCGCGGCGTAGTAGGTCTCGACCGGGCCGGTCGGGGTCGGGCCGCCCGTCGGCGTGGTGGTCGGCGTGGTGCCGGCCAGGCTCATCGAGGTCGGTGACTTCAGGCCGCCGTGGGAGAAGTACGCCGTCAGCTGCCCTGCCACGACGAGGCGCCGGCCCATCAGCGACGGGTTGGACTGCAACCCGAACGAGGCCCGATAGGAGGCGGTGATCTGCACGTACAGCATCCGCGTCGTGCCGGTCTCGCTCGCGGAGTCCGCCAGCGCCAGGGCGGTGTCACCGGTGAACCCGGACCGCAGCACGGTGCTCGTGGCGGTCGGCTGCCCGACCACGTATCCGACGACGGATGCGGACCGGCCGTCCTGCGCCGCGAGCGCCTGGCTCACCGACAGGTCGGCGGCCACCGCCGCCGTCGAGGTCATCACGACCGCGGCGCCCGCCGTGGTCAGGGTCAGGGCGAGCGCCACCGCGATCCGCCGGGTTCTCCACATGGTCGATCCTCGCCTCAGCCGTGCATCACAACCTGCGAATATCGTAGATCGCCTATACGTTCGCTCCCAGCGCGTGAATTTCACTTAACTTGCCACGGTGCGTGAGACGCCGGTCGCCGGACGGGCGGCTCGTCCGTTCGGCTGTTCTTCACCGGTACCCCTCGCGCCCCGCCCAGGTCAGCGGATCGGCCTGCTGTGGAAGCTCGACGTCGACACCGACATCATCTTCCGCGTCGCCGACACCCTCGCCGCCGTCCGCGACCAGATCGTCGCACCCGCCGCGATCCCGGCCCCGCGCGCCGAACGCCGCCTCCTGGGCGGCCTGCTGCGCCGTTTCCGCGACACCCGCTGACGCATAGGCTACGGGCGTGTCATCGATTGCTTCGCTGTACCTGCTCCGCGGGCCGGACATCCAGGCCTTCGCCACCTCGGGTCGCGCGCCGGACCACCTCCGGCTGCAGGACACCGTCTTCTGGTCCGGCTACTTCTGGATGTACCTGCTGCTGTTCCTGGACGAGCAGGGCGTGCCGGTGTCACAGTCACGGCACGACACGACCCTCACGGACGTGGAGGCCACGTACTTCCTGCTCACCACGGAACATCAGCCCTACCTGCCACAGCTGGACCCGGCAACCTTCGACCAGGCGGCGTTCGACGAGTACCTGTCCGGGATGGGCTGGGACGACTTCGACGAGGCCCCGATCGCGGCCGAGGAGACGCTGACCGTGCTGCGCGACCAGGTCGCCGCCCTCACCGAGGACCACGCACTGCTCATCGACATCGCCTGACGCCGCCGGGGCCACGCCCACCCGGGCGAGGAACGAGCGGCGTCGACGGCGCGGCGGGGCGGGCGGGGTCGGGGTCGCGGTGTCGGCCTCCAGCGCTGCCGGCCTGCGCAGCCCGAACGAGTACTTCTCCGCAGGCAGGCTCAACACGGCGTCGGCCGGGTACAGGTTCGGCGACCAGGGCGCCCGGTACGGGGCGCCCGGCACGCCAGCCGGGTCACGCCGATCTCACCGAAGATCGTCGCCGCACCCCGGGCATGACCCCACCAGGGAACGCTCAATGCAACTGACCCCCCACGTGCACGGAGAACACCAGATCATCAAACGTCGGCGGCACGGTGGAGGAGTGATTGCAGTGGTAGACGCGGGTCACCTCGTCCGCCCGCTCCGACCACATGCCGGCGTACCCGTCCCACCGGACCACCCGCTCCTGCCCGTTGCCGGCGACCTGGGTGTAGACGTTGCTGAGCTGCAGGAGTCCTCGCGGGGACCGGTACGTCAGATCGAGCTCCTCGCCAGCCGCGTCGGGCCAGAAGTAGCCTCCGGTCGGCAGCCACTCGCTGCCCTCGAGCACCGCACCCTCCGGCAGCCGGATCTCCACGCCGTGGCGATGCCGGCGGTCGATGGTCAAGGCTCGCAGCAGCAGCCGTCCCTCGGCCGGAATCCCCCGGATGGTGTCACCCGTGATGACCTCGTGGTGCCCCCACCGCATCGGCAACGGCACCAACCCCGGCAATCCCGCCCGCTGCCGCCGCTTGGCGAGGTCGAGCATCGCCATGGCGACCGACAGCCCCGTCGGCTCGTAGTCCACACTGCGCTGCGCCCACTCGACGGCAGCCGAGTCGCGGCCGCCGTCGACGGCCTCGAACACCCGCCGCCAGTCGACATCGTCCTGGCGGACGCATTCCAAGACCGCCTGATACGCGGCAAGAATGTCAACCTTCGCAACCTGCCCGATGCCGTCGGCCCGCTGCTGCCGGTAGCGAATCACCAGAGCCTCGGCAGGATCACGCGCAATCACCTGGATAAACCGGCCGTCTACGTCAACCGACTGGATCGTCGTCGTGAAGCTGTCCGACTCCGGCAACGAGTCCATTACGATGTAGAGATCGTCGCTGGCAGTCGGCAGGACGTCATCGTCGAAATCCGTGATCAACCGATATCGTCCGGACAATCCTCGCTCCTAGTCATCGTAGCCAGGATCGCCCGGGTACAGGTTTGTATTCGGCTTCCGGTTACCCGCTAGCTTATGCATGGGATCGACCGCAGCGTGGTCGTCGGGCCAACGGGGGAGCTGTCTCGCTGCCGCCGTCGTTCAGTCGTCCCCCATTCGGGCGCGTCACCGCTGTGGGTCGGTGGGCGATCGAGGCGTTTCGATCGGCGTGACAGGACGCCCGATGGTGTTGTCCTACAACGGGTTGCGGCCGATGAAGGCGAGCAGGCGGGTCTGGGCGTCGGAGTCTTCGGGGACGTCGACGCGGGGGCCGTAGTGGCCGCTGCTGCGCAGGATCTCGTCCATCGGCAGCATGCCGGCGAGCATGACGGCGCAGCGGTCGGGGTCGAGGTGTTCGTCCTGGCCGGTGGCGCGGGCCAGGTCCCAGGTGTGCAGGAAGACGTCTGCGGTGTAGAACTGGCTGATCGCGGTGTCGAGCGGGAGTTCGCCGATGTGCGGGTTGCTGAGCTTGCGGTCGGCGCAGGACGGGTCGTCGAGGACGGCCTGCACGGCGTCGGTGTGTGCCTGCCAGGCGGCGACGGGGTCGGTGCTGACGGGCGGGCCCTGGGGCAGCTCGATGCCGGTGCCGGCGCGCAGGAAACCCGGGAACCATTCGACGAGGTGGCCGACGACGTCGCGGGCGACCCAGCCCTCGCACGGGGCGGGACGGTCCCAGCCGTCGGCGGGCACGCCACGGACGCGGTCGGTGAACGTGCCGGCGATGTTGCGATGCTCCTCAGCTGGATTCATCCGGTCACGCTAACGCGTGCGGGCGGTCGATGGCCGACCCTTGGCCGAATGGGCGCCGTTTGATCGCGGGGTGGTTGGGAAACCATGCAGCGTAATGGATGTCGCTGGAACCCGGGCGACGAGCCGATGACGACGCACGTGAATCGAAGGAGACGCCATGCCCTGGGTCCGAGGACACTATGCCAGGCCGCCGCGCAACGGCCGGTCACCGCTCGGCGTCGGCGCGATTCTCGGCATCGCGCTCATCATCTTCATCGTGATCTACCTGCTGACCCGCTGAGCCGTGATGCACCTGCCGACCCGCTGAGCCGTGATGCACCTGCTGATCCGCTGAGCGGGAGACCGGCGCCGCCACCGCGGCGCCGGTCTTGTCACGCGTCCAGGTCGATGGCGGACTTTGCCCGCTCCGCCGACTCGTCCGACGGCGGGCCGCCCGGGTTCTCGGTGGCGAGCGCCTGGTTGAGCGTGACGAACTGCCGCATCCGCCGCTCGTAGTCCTCGAACCCGGCCACGTAATCGCCGCCGTGGCGGGCCAGGGCGTCGGCGAGGACGTACGCGCCGACCAGCGCGAGGCTCGTGCCCTGCCCCGACAGCGGCGACGGGCAGTAGCCCGCGTCGCCGAGCAGCGTCACGCGGCCGGCGGACCAGGAATCCATACGGATCTGGGCCATCGCGTCGAAGTAGAAGTCGGTGGACTGCCACATCGCGGCGAGCAGCCGCTCGGTCTCCCACCCGACGCCGTGCAGCCGCTCCTCGATGAGCTTGCGCTGGGCGTCGGCGTCGCGGCGGTCGTAGTCCAGGGGGCCGGACTCGAAGCCGAGGTTGACGCGCAGCTGCGTGTTGTCCCGGGCGGAGTAGATCCCGTAGCCGACGCCATCGGCGCGCAGCCAGACCTGCCAGCGGTCCAGGTCGAGGAAGTTGGGGGCGGTGAACACGCCGACGTAGGCGCCGAGGTGGTGCAGATAGGGCTCCTCCGGGCCGAACGCGAGGCGCCGCACCGTGGAGTGCAGGCCGTCGGCGCCGACGACGAGGTCGAAGGTCTCCGGCGCGGCCCGGTCGAAGGTCGCCCGGACGCCGTCGCGGTCCTGGTCGAGTGCGGTCACGGAGTCGCCGAAGCAGTACCGCACGCCGGCCCGGGTGGCGTCGTACAGCAGGCCGACCAGATCCTCCCGCAGCGCCTCGACGTCGGCGCTGTCGAGCCGGCCGCTGCTCAGCGCCATCTCGGTCGACCGCATGATCTCGGTGCCGTCCTGGTCGACCATCGACATGCCGCGCATCTCGGTGCGGGCCCGGCGCAGCGGGCCGGTCAGCCCCATCCGCTCGATCACGTCGAGCGCCACGCCCCGCACGTCCACTGCGTGCCCGCCGGCCCGCAGCGTGGGCGCCCGCTCCACCACCGTGGGCGCGAAGCCGTGGCGGTGCAGCCAGTACGCCAGCGCCGGCCCTGCCACACCGGCACCGGAGATCAGCACAGTTTTCACGATTCCTCCTTGTACGCTGTACGCGCTTCGACGGTACGGTGTACGCATCTGACACAGCAACGAATCACGCCGACACTGGCCTAGCACAGGTGAGGCCGTGTCCTAGCACAGAACGGGAGGCGCCCGGTGCCCGCGCAACCGCCGTACCAGCGCATCGCCGCCGATCTCAGCCGCCGCATCGCCGCCGGGGAGCTGCGGCCCGGAGACCGGCTGCCGTCCACCCGTGCGCTCGCCACGCAGTGGGGAGTGGCGCTGGCCACCGCCGCGAAGGCGCTGCACGAGCTGCGGCAGTCCGGCGTGGTGCGCACCCAGCAGCGGGTGGGCACCGTCGTGGCGCCGCCGGCGGCACGGGCGGGTGCGCGCGGCGCCCGAACGCCTCGACCGGCGCCGCCCCGGACCGTCGACGTGCCGGAGGCGGATCTGGACCGTGACCGCGTGGTGCGCGCCGCCGTGGCGATCGCCGACGCCCAGGGCCTGGAGGCGCTGTCGATGCGCACCGTCGCGGCGCGTCTCGGCGTGGGCACCATGTCGCTGTACCGGCACGTCGCCGGCAAGGACGAGCTGGTGCTGCTGATGGCGGACGCGGCGTACGGCGAGGCCGGTTACCCGGCGGCCCCGACCGGCGGGTGGCGGGCCAGGCTCGAGCTCGGCGCCCGCACGCTGTGGCGGCTGTACGTCCGGCACCCATGGCTGGCGCACCTGGGCCCGCTTGCCAGGCCGCTGCTGCTGCCCAACCTGCTGCGGCACGGCGAGTGGATGCTCGGCGCGCTCGGCGGCCTCGGCCTGCCCGCGACCCGGGTCTTCGACCTGTACATCGTGCTGTACAGCCACGGACAGGGCCTGGCGGTCAACCTCGACCGGGAGGCGCGGGCGCAGGCGGAGACCGGCCTGTCGGACGAGCAGTGGGTGGACGCCCAGGCAGCCGACCTCCACGCATTCGCGCGCTCCGGCCGGTATCCGAACTTCGCCGGCGTCACTGGCGGCCTCGCCGACGGCTACGCCTTCGACCTCGACGTGCTGTTCGAGACCGGCCTGCGGGCGCTGCTGGACGGCTTCGAGCGGCTGATCGAACGCGAGACCGGCGGCAGGACCTTTGCCACATAACGGCCCGGCAACGGCGTCGCTGTCCGACCGAAGCCCCGGCCGGCGGGCACCACCTACCGGTCCGCCGGGTCGTCGGCGAGGTGCTCCGGGTCGAGCCGGGTGTCCTGGTGCAGCACGAACCGGTTCACCGCGTACGTCACCGCCCACAGCACCACGCCGATCACCAGCAGTACCCCCGCGATGCGGTAGTCCTCACCCGAACGACCGGACAGCGGGCTCGCCAGATACGCGCAGGCGACCGCGCCGATGACCGGGATCACCGTCGGCGCCCGGAAGTGCCGGTGCTCGACCCGGTCACGGCGCAGCACCAGGACCGCCACGTTGACGACCGTGAACACGCACAGCAGCAGCAGTGCGGTCGTGCCGCCCAGCGCGGTGAGGTCGGCGAACCAGATCAGGCCGAACGCGACGAGCGTGGTGAACAGGATCCCCGCCCACGGGGTCCGCCGCGCCCGGTGCACCAGCCCCAGGAAGCGCGGCAGCACGCGCTCGTTGGCCATCCCGTACAGCAGGCGACTGGCCATGAGCATGTTGATGAGCGCGGAGTTGGCCACCGCGAACATGGTGATGAACGCGAAGATGCTGACCGGGAACGCCGGCGCGCCGGCCGCCACCACCTTCAACAGCGGCGCGTCGCCCTCGCTGAGGTCCTCCGGCGACACCAGCGCCACCGACGAGATCGACACCAGCAGGTAGATCAGCCCGGTGACGCACAGCCCGGCGAGCATGACCTTCGGGAAGATCCGCACCGGATCCCTGGTCTCCTCGGCCATGTTCACCGAGTCCTCGAAGCCGACCATCGCGAAGAACGCCAGCGCCGTCGCCGCGGTCACGGAGAAGAACGGGCTCTCACCCTCCGGCGCCTTGAAGTCCGTCAGCCGCGAGAGATCACCCTCCCCGCCACCCAGCGCCCACGCCCCGATGCAGATGACGATCAGCAGCCCGGTCAGCTCCACGCACGTGAGCAGCAGGTTGATCTTCACGCTCTCGCCGACGCCCCGGAAGTTGACCAGCGCGATCAGCGTCATGAACCCCAGCGCGAGCGCCGTCAGCCCGATGCCCTCGCCGATCGACAGGTCGAACGCCTCGACGAAGTTGCCGGCGAACGCCTTCGACGCACTCGACGCCGACGTGAGCCCGGACGACATCACCGTGAACGTGACCATGAACGTCAGGAAGTGGATGCCGAAGGCCTTGTGCGTGTACAGCGCCGCGCCTGCCGCCCGCGGATACTTGGTGACCAGTTCGAGGTAGCTGAACGCGGTGAGCACCGCGACCACGAACGCGCACAGGAACGGCAGCCAGACCGCCCCGCCCACCTCGGCCGCGACCTTGCCGGTCAGCGCGTACACCCCCGTGCCGAGGATGTCCCCGACCACGAACAGCAGCAGCAGCCACGGCCCCATCACCCGGCGCAGGGCGGGCTGGCCGCTCGCGGTCGCGCTCTCGTCCGCCATCGGGCACCTCCCGGTGATATACATCCGACGATATAGCCAGGCAGTGGGCTTGGCATCCACTTGTCGAATCCCGTACCGGCCGCCAGGATCGAGGCAGCGAGCCACACCGGTCGCCGGATCCGCAAGGAGGACAGCGATGCACATCGTGCTGGCAGCCAACCCCGAGGCGCCTCACCAGCCGTGGGTGGCCGACACCGCCGCCGCGCTCGCCAAGCAGACCGGCGGCACGATCGCCGTGGTCGCCGTCGACGAGGTCGAGCTCGAACGCCTCGCGCCCCTGCCCCGCAGCGTCTACGTCGAGCGTGCCTCGGAGGCCGCCTCCGCCGCCGTGACCCACCTCGCCGACGCCGGCATCGAGGCCACGATGACGGTGCTGTCCGGCCGGCCCCTCGAACGGATCCTGGAGTTCGCCGAGCGTGAGGCCGCCGACCTCATCGTGGTCGGCTCCAGCACCCGCCCGCCGGTGGCGCAGCGGCTGCTGGGCAGCGTGCCGCTGGACCTGATCACCAGATCCCCGCGCCCGGTCCTGGTCGTCACCCACCCGGCGCACCCAGCCGAACGAGCGGGCACCAAATGACCTCGGTCAATGGACTCACGCCCCCCGTCGGCCGACCTCAACGTCACGCGCCTCGACCGGCTGCTGGCGGCGATCCGTGGCATCGACGACGTTTACGACGCGTACCGGGTCGCGTCGCCGGAGTGATGGGCGCGGCTCAGGAGCCGCCTTCGCCGTTCTCTGTGGCGATCTGGGGGCTGTGGACGGGGTCGGCGGAGTCCGGTTTGCGGTCGAACGGGAGGCCCGGAGCGTCGGCCTGGCCGCCGAGGCCCAGCGGGTTGGTGACGCCGGTGGCCGCGCCGTTCGGGGTGTCGGCGTCGTCGATGGCGTCGGCGCCCGCGGTGGACGGCGTGGCGGTGGTGCCCATCGTGTACTGCTCGTCGTCGCTCATGCCGTGGTGGTACCCAGTTCGGGCCGGTCCTCCCACGCCGCCGCGGGGGCAGGTGGGAAGCGGACCGTGATGTCGAGGCCGCCGTGGGGGCGGGGGTGGGCGGTGATGGTGGCGCCGTGGGCGTCGGCGATGGCGGCGACGATGGCCAGGCCCAGGCCGTGGCCGCCGGTGTGCCGGGTGCGGTCGGTGCCGTGGCGCTGGAACGGCTGGAAGAGGCGGGCGAGCTCCTGGGGGTGGATCACGGGGCCGGTGTTGCCGACCGAGATGCGGTCGGCGGCGGTGGTGACCTCGGCGGTGCCGCCGGCGACGTTGTGCCGCAGGGCGTTGTCGACCAGGTTGGTGACCAGGCTGGCGATGAGGTGCGGGTCCCCCGCGACCGGCGCGGAGGCCAGCGCGGTGTGCAGGCGGAGTTCGGCGGCGGCGCGTGCTCGTACCACGGCGCGGGCGACGTCGGCGAGATCGACGGGTTCCCGGCGGTCGAGGCCGCGCTGGCCGTGCGCCAGGGTCAGCAGCGCGCCGATGAGGTGCTCCTGCTCCTCGCCGAGGGTCAGCGCCTGCAGGCACGCGGCGCGCAGGACGGCGGCCGTGGCGTCGGGGTCGGCGAGGGTGACCTCCAGCAGGGTCCGCTGTGCGGCGACCGGGGTGCGCAGCTCGTGGGAGGCGTTGGCGACGAAGTGCCGCTGCGCGGCGAACGACGCGGCGAGCCGGCGGGTGAGGCCGTCGAGGGTGGCGGCGAGCTCGGTGAACTCGCGGTAGGAGGCGTCGACCGGCACGCGGCCGGGGAGGTTGCTGGCGGAGATGGCCCGGGCCGAGGCGGTGAGGGCACGCAGGGGGCGCAGCGCCCGGTGAGCGGTCAGCCAGCCGAGCACCGCGGACAGCAGGACGAGGACGGCCAGCGCGACCGCCGAGTACCGCAGCACCTCCGGCACGTTGCTGGTATGGACATCGGCCGACGGTGGGGATCCAGGAGCTGGGCGCACGTGGTCGGCGGTGAGCAGCGGCAGGTCGACGACGGCCAGCAGGACGACACCGGAGGCGAGGAAGAGCCCCGTGTGCAGCAGCGCGAGCCGGGTGACCAGCCGGGGTGCCGGGCCGGTCACGGCTCGCCGATGCGGTATCCGGCCTCGCGGACGGTGTGGACGGCCGGCGGTTCGCCGAGCTTGGCGCGCAGCCGGCCGATCGTGGTCTTCACGGTGGTGGTGAACGGGTCGGTGGCCTCGTCCCAGATGCGGTCCAGCAGTTCCTCGGCCGGCACGACCCGGCCGGCGTTGGCGAGCAGGTACGCGAGGACCGCGAACTCCTTCGGGCCGAGGTCCAGGCGGCGCCCGGCGCGCAACGCGACCCGGCGGTTGGGGTCGACGTGCAGGTCGCCGTTGTCCAGCACCGGTGCGAGCACGACCGCGGGGCGGCGGTTCAGCGCGCGGACGCGGGCGGCCAGTTCGGCGAAGTTGAAGGGCTTGGACAGGTAGTCGTCGGCGCCGAGGTCCAGGCCCTCGACCCGGTCCTGGACGGTGCCGGACGCGGTGAGCATCAGCACCCGGCTGCCCGAGCCGCCGGCCACGATCCGCCGGCAGATCTCGTCGCCGTGCACGCCGGGCAGGTCGCGGTCCAGCACGACGACGTCGTACCGGGTGACGGTCAGGTGCTCCAGGGCGGCGTGGCCGTCGCGGGCCACGTCGACGGCCATGCCCTCGCGGCGCAGACCGGCGGCGATCGCCTCGCTCATCACCGGATGGTCCTCGACCACCAGCAGTCTCGTCATGGCGGCCCACTCTGCCAAATCACAGGTGACAGCACGGTGACAGCGCGACGTTCCGTGCTGTCACCGGCCGGGGCGTACAAACCGTTGCCATGAGTGAAGCCACCATCGAGGTCGCCGGGCTGCGCAAGCGGTACGGGTCGGCCACGGCCCTGGACGGGATGACGTTCACCGTCGCGCCGGGCAGGGTCACCGGTTTCGTCGGCCCGAACGGCGCCGGCAAGTCCACCACCATGCGGATCGTCCTCGGCCTGCACACCGCGGACGCGGGCCGGGCGCTGATCGGCGGCCGGCCGTACCGCCGCCTGCACCGCCCGCTCAGCCGGGTCGGCGCGCTGCTGGACGCCTCCGCGGTGCACCCGGCCCGGTCCGGCCGCGACCACCTGCTGTGGCTGGCGCGCGCCCAGGGGCTGGGGCGGCGGCGGGTCGACGAGGTCGCCGGGCAGGTCGGCCTGGGCCCGGTGATCGGCCGGGGCGCCGGCGGCTACTCGCTGGGGATGCTGCAACGGCTGGGCATCGCGGCGGCGCTGCTCGGTGACCCGCCGGTGCTGCTGCTGGACGAACCGTTCAACGGCATGGACCCGGAGGGCATCGTGTGGATGCGCGGCTTCCTGCGGCACCTCGCCGGTCAGGGCCGCGCCGTCCTGGTCTCCAGCCACCTGATGGGCGAGCTGCAGGACACCGCCGGCCACGTGGTCGTCGTCGGCCGCGGCCGGGTCATCGCCGACGCCGGCGTCGCCGACCTGGTCGCCGGGGACCGGCTCATCGTGCGCACCCACGCGGGCGAGGCGGCGGCACGGGTGCTGACCCGGGCGGGTGCCGCCGTGGAAGGTGCGGGCGACGGCGCGCTCGCCGTGCACGGGCTGCCGGCCGAACGCGTGGTGGCCGCGCTGACCGCCGGCGCGGTGCCGTTCTCCGAGGTCACGGCGCACCGGGCCACCCTCGAGGAGGCGTATCTGCGACTCACCCGCGAGGCGGTCGAGTTCCGTCCCGCCGTCACGCCGAGGGAGGCGCTGTGATGGCGTTCGCGCAGCTGGTACACGCTGAGTGGACCAAGTTCAGGTCGGTGCGCGGCTGGCTGGGCGGCTCCGCGGTCGCCGCGGCGATGATCGTGCTGTTCGCCGTGCTCACCGGCGCCGGCGCCACCGCCGACGGTGCCAGGGCGGTCCCGGTCGGGCCGCACGGCGGGCCGGTCAGCGACGGCTTCTACTTCGTGCACCAGCCGCTGGACGGTGACGGCAGCATCACCGTCGACGTCACCTCACTGACCACCGTGATCGCCGCGGAGCGCGGCGGGACCGTCCCGTGGGCGAAGGCAGGGCTGATCATCAGGGCAGGCGCCGGGCCGGGGTCCAGCTACGCGGCGGTCATGGTCACCGGCGGGCACGGGGTACGGATGCAGCACGACTACATCCACGACCACGCCGGGCCGGTCTCCGCGGCCGGGCCGCGCCGGCTGCGGCTGACCCGCTCCGGCGATACGATCACCGGCGAGGTGTCCACCGACGGCACCCGCTGGACCCCGGTGGCCACCGTCCGGCTCGCCGGCCTCCCGGCCACGGTGCAGGCCGGGCTGTTCGTCGCCTGCCCGAACGCCGTGGACGGCAACGGCACCGTGCCCGCGGCCGCCACCGCCGTGTTCGGCCGGCCCGAGCTGCGGGGGCAGTGGCCGCAGGGCAGCTGGGACGCCGAGCAGGTCGGCGCCGACACCGCCACGTTCGGCGGGTACCCGCCGGTGCCGACCGGTGGTGCCGTGGACGTGCACGGGCCGCGCATGACCGGCGCGTCCACGCCGACCGGGGACGGCTTCACCGTGACCGGCGCCGGTGACATCGCGCCGGCCACCCGGTCCGAGATCCCCGCCGGCGGCGTCGCGGGCGACCTGCTGTTCGGCGCGTTCCCGGCCCTGATCGCGCTGTGCGTCATCGGCGCGCTGTTCATCACCACCGAGTACCGCCACGCGCTGATCGGCACCACCCTGACCGCCTTCCCGCACCGCACCCCGGTCCTGGCCGCCAAGGCCATCGTGCTCGGCGTCGTCACGTTCCTCACCAGCCTGCCGGCCATCGCGCTCGCCCTGCCGGTCGGCGCGCGGATCGCCCGCGCCCAGGGGCTGTACCTGTTCCCCGTCACCACGGCCACCGCCGTGCGCGTCGCGGTCGGCCTCGCCGCGCTGCTGGCGCTCACCGCCGTGTTCGCCCTCGGCGTCGGCACGGTCCTGCGACGCAGCGCGAGCGCCGTCACCACGGTCGTCGTGGCGCTCGTCCTGCCGCACCTGCTGGTGCTCACCCCGATCCTGCCCGCGGCCGTGCAGCGGTGGCTGACGCTCGTCACCCCCGACGCGGCCTTCGCCGTGCAGCAGACGGTCGTCGCGTACCCGCACGTCGACGGCGTCTACACCCCAGCCAACGGCTACTACCCGCTCGGGCCGCTGCCCGGGCTCGCCGTCCTGTGCGGATACGCCGCCGTCGCCCTCGGCCTGGCCGCGGTCCTGCTGCGGCGGAGGGACGCATGAGGCATGCGGTGCACGCCGAGTTCACGAAGCTGCGCACCACGGCCGGGCCCGCGCGGCTGCTGCTCGCCTGCGTCGCCGTCACCGTGGCGCTCGGTGCCGCGGTGACCGCGGCGATGTCCTGCCCGGGCAACGGCTGCGGCCTGGACGCCGTGCGGCTCAGTCTCGCCGGCGTCTACCTCGGCCAGGCGCCGGTGGCGATCCTGGCCGTCCTCGTCATCAGCGGCGAGCACAGCAGCGGCCTGATCCGCACCACCCTGACCGCCGTCCCCCGCCGGGCCGTGGTCCTCGCCGCCAAGGCGAGCGTCCTCGCCCTGGCGGTGGCGGCCGCCGGCGGTGCCGCGTTCCTCGCCTCGCTGCTGGTCGCGCGGGCCGTCCTGCCCGGCAACGGGTACCCGCCGCCGTCGTTCGCCGACGGGCCGACCGTGCGTGCCTACGCCGGCTCCGTGCTGTACCTCGTCCTCGTCGCGCTGCTCGGCCTCGGTGCCGGCGCCGCGGTCCGGGACTCGGCGGCGGCCGTGGGTGCCGTCCTCGGCCTGCTCTACCTGCCGGCGATCCTCGCCCTGTCCGTGGGCAACGCGCACTGGCAACGGCTCTTGCAGCGGGCCGCGCCGATGAACGCCGGGCTCGCCGTGCAGTCCACCACCGACGCTGGATGGTCCGGGCTCGCGGTCCTCGCGGCGTGGGCGGCCGGCGCGCTGCTCGCCGGCGCGCTCCTGCTCCATCGACGGGGCACGTGACCGTCTATCTTGGCGGCATGTGGCGGAGGCTTGCGCGGCGGCGGGTCCGGCGGTACCTGACGGACGCGCTCACCGTCATCGAAACCCGCGCGCTGTACAGCGCCACGGTGGACTGGCCCGAGGTCCGGGCGGCGGCGCTGCTCGCCTGCGCCGGGGCCGTCGCCTACGCCGACACCCACGAGACCCTCGCCGGCGTGCTGCGACAGGCTGGCGGTCCGCACAGCGGCCTCCGCCCGCCGGGCGCGAGCGCGTGGCGCGCCGTCGACCGGCCCACCGGCGGGCTCGTCGACGGCGTCGCCCACGTGCGGCTGCCCGCCTGCGGCGGCGCGAACCGACGGTACCGCGACACCGGCCACCGGCTGGTGCGGGACCTCGCCGCCGCCGGGCCCGCCGGGTGGGTCGTGGACCTGCGCGGCAACCTGGGCGGCAGCATGTGGCCGATGCTGGCCGTCGTCGCGCCGCTGCTGCCCGACGGCGTCCTGGGCCACTTCGTGCCGCCGGACGGACCGGACCAGACGTGGGAGCTGCGACGGGGCCGGGTCCTGCTCGGCGGCCGGACACTGGCGCGCACGACCGGCCCGGTCCCGCCGGCGCCGGTGGCGGTCCTCACCGACGGCCGGACCGCAAGCTCCGGCGAGGCGGTCGCGGTGGCGTTCCGGGCCCGGCCCGAGGTCCGCACGTTCGGCTCCGCGACGATGGGCATGACCAGCGCCAACGAGACGCATCCGCTGCGCGGCGGCACCAGGTTGAACGTGACGGTCGCCTACTTCGCCGACCGCCACCGCACCGTCCACCGCGGCCCGCTGCCACCCGACGAGGACGGCGGCACCGACCCCCTGGCCGCGGCCGTCGCCTGGGTCCGCCGGGAGCGGTGACGCGCCGAAAGGTTTTCGGTTGCCGGTGCTGGCTTTTGGTGCTGCTTAAGTCTTGGCACAAGTTGTCACATGATTGACATCCGACGATTTGTCCTGCCACAGTTCGAAAAGGTTTTCGTCGATGTGACGGGCCCGCCGCCCCGGGTCGTGCACCGCTGCCGGTGATCGCATCGATTCCCCGACACCCCTCATGAAGGGAGCCAGCACCATGCCCGAATCCGTATCGGCCCGGCGCAGACCCGCCCGTGGCAGCACCACCCGGATCGCCGTCGCGGTGATCGCCGCGCTCGGACTCGTCGGTGTCAACGCCTTCGCCGGTGAGGCGCTCGCCGGCGACCGGGCGGGCCGCAGCGCCGACCTGACCGCCGTCCCCGCCAACGACGCCGCCAGGGGGCTCGTCTACGACGGGCTGCAGCGCCGCCCCGGCGGGCCCTGCGGGCCGGGACTGCTGGAGGTCAAGGGCACCAGCCCGGTCATGTGCACGCACGGGCCGGACGCCGTGCCCGCGGGACTGTCGGTGCGGTCGAGCGTGCCGGCGCTCACCGCCGCCGCGCCGAGCGCGGCCGCCGCGCAGTCACTGGCGGTCTGCGAGGGCGACGGGACCAGCGGCCGCCGGGTCGAGGTCCTGTACATCCATGGTTCGACCAGCCGGTACACGCAGTACCTGGAGACGTTCCGCACCCTCGCCGAGAGCGTCGACACGATCTTCAACGAGAGCGCGAAGGAGACCGGCGGCGAGCGGCACGTCCGGTACGTCACCGAGACCGTCAACGGCGCGTGCCGGCCGGTCGTGCGCAACGTGCAGATCGCCGACTCGGCGTTGAACGCCAACGACTGGGCGCCGCTGCTCAACGCCGTGAAGGCCGCCGGCTACACCCGCACCGACCGCAAGTACCTGCAGTTCGTCGACGCCAATGTGTACTGCGGCATCGGCGGCCTGGCCGGCGACACCCGCAAGAGCGACGCGAACCGCTCCAACAGCGGCCCCGAGTACGCCCGCGCCGACAACGGCTGCTGGTCCGCCGGGGTCGCCGCGCACGAGCTCGGGCACACGCTCGGCGCCGTCAACAACAACGCGCCCAACGCGTCCGGCTACGGCCACTGCGTCGACGAGTGGGACGTCATGTGCTACAAGGACGGCGACGACGTCGTCATCCGCACCGTGTGCACCAACCGGTCCCACGACGACCGGCTCGACTGCAACCACGACGACTACTACAGCACCAACCCGCCCGCCGGGTCGTACCTGTCGCAGTACTACAACGTCGCGGACAACCTGTTCCTCATCAAGGGTCCCGGCGGCGGCAACCCGCAGCCCGACAGCAACCTCGCCCGCTCGGCGACCGCGTCGGCGTCCTACACCTCGGCGTGGGAGTCGGTCGCGGCGATCAACGACGGCATCGACCCGCCGTCGTCCAACGACACCGTGAACCCGCGCTGGGGCACCTGGCCCAACAGCGGCCAGCAGTGGGCCGAGCTCACCTGGCCGGCGAACCAGACGCTGAAGCGGGCGCAGGTGTACCTGTTCGACGACAACCAGGGCATCGACGTGCCGTCGAGCTGGAAGCTGCAGTACTGGACCGGCAGCGCCTACGCCGACGTGCCTGGCGCCAGCGGGTACCCGGTGACCGCCAACGCGTACATCACCGTCACGTTCACCCAGGTCAGCACCGCCCGCCTGCGGGTCGTGCTGCAGTCCAACGGCACCAGCTCGGTCGGCCTGCTGGAGGTCAAGGCCTACGCGAGCTGACCCCTGCGACCTGCGCGCCGTTCCCCCGGCGCGCAGGTCACGGGTCGACGGCCGACGGCGGCAGCGCGTACACGTCGCCGGTGCGGAAACAGTCCCAGCCGGCGCGCAGCGGGTCCGGCTCGTCGATGACGACCTGGGCGCGGGAGCCGCCGGCCCGCAGGCCGTCGGCCTCGTGCGCGGCGAGGCGGGACTCGAGGGCGTCGCCGAAGAGGCCGGCGCCCTCCAGGATGGTGAAGATGGCGTCGGCGGCGCACGTCACCGCCACGTCGGCGTCCTGCGGTGCGGCGTCCGGGTTGAGCTCGAGGAAGACCCGCCGGGCGGCGGCGAGCAGCCGCGCCGCGTCGGTGACCACGAAGTCGCGCCGGTATCGCAGCGACAGGTGCATCCCGTCGCGGAGAGGGTCACCGCCGATGACCGAGCCGTTGTCGTCGTCCATCCGGCCACCCTAGGCCCGTACCACCGGCTCCGGGGCGGCGTAGCGGGCTCAGGAGGGCTCGGCACGCCAGACGGACGTCGGTGACACGGTGACCTGTCCCCGCCGGGCCAGCCGCTCCGCGAGGGCCCGCTGCGCCTGCCGTGTCCCGTGCACGGGCATGACGGCGTCCGGGGTCACGTCCCGGATCACCTCGATCAGTTCATCCTCGGAGGCGTGCGCGCCGAGCTGGTGGTCCACGACGCGGGCGTTGACCTCCACCGGGCCGTTGCTCCCATGGCCCGCCGGAAGATCGATCTTGCCGGCGCCGGCGGCGGCGATCTCGCGGAGCTGGAATCCGACGGAGTCGCGGGGCTGGAAACCCACCAGCATGACGGCCGAGGCCGGGTCGGGAAGGACCGTGCGGGCCCAGCTCACCACGGGTCCGCCGGTGAGCATGCCCGACGTGGCGATGACGATGCCGCTCGTCATCTGCTGGATGTACTGGGCGGTTCTGCCGCGGGGCACCGGGCTGACCGAGGCGCCGAAGATCCGTATCGGCGTGCCGGACGGGCTGAGGTGCTGCTCGTACACCTCGGCCACGTCACGGGCAAGCCCGTCGACGAGCACGTCGACGCCGGGCAGTTCGGTGGCGAACAGCATGGCGAGCTCCTGCGCCCGGCCGAAGGCGAAGGCGGGCACCAGCAACCGGCCGCCCACGGCCGCCACCGCGGACGCCGCCTCGACGACCTCGCCGACGGCGACGGATCTCGGCCGCTTCCGGCCCTGCCCCGCGTAGGTCGACTCGATCAGCAGCAGGTCGGCGCGTTTGGCACTGTCGGGCAGATCGATCCCGCCGACGGTGTACTGGGCGGTCTTCGACACGTCCCCGGACACCACCACGCGCCGGGTGCCCGCGTGCACGACGACACCGGACGCACCGAGGATGTGCCCGGCCGGGAACAGCTCGACCGTCAGCTCGCCGACGCGGCGGGTCGTGCCGTGCTCGACGGCGGTGAGCGCCTCCAGCGCCACGGTCACGTCACGCGGCTCGTAGTGCCGGCGCCCGGAGGTGCCTGCCGCGTCCAGGTCACGGTGCTGCGTGCGCAGCGAGTCCGGCCACAGCACACCGAGCAGGTCGATGGTGGCGCTGGTCGCGTACACCGGCGTCTGGGGCTGCTCCCGCAGCACCACCGGCACCCAGCCCGCATGGTCGTTGTGCGCGTGGGTGACCACGACGGCGTCGATCCGCCGGCGCAGCGCGTGACCGATGCGCGGTGGCGCGCACTCCTGCGCGGTGCGGCCGCCGGGCCGGATGCCGGCGTCGATCAGCAGGCGGGTGCCGCCCGCCGTGACCAGGACGCAGGAGCCGCCGATCTCGTCGCCGCCGCCGAGCACCTCGACCTGCAGCGTCCGCTCGACGCCGACGAGCACCTCGGCGGGGCGGGGCCGGGCCAGGGCGCCGAGCAGCGCGGGGAGCCATCCGGCGGCGTCGGGGACGCCGACCTGCCGGCCGGCCGCCGCCAGGGCCGCGGGTGACAGCGCACCGGTCCGCCGCTGCGGTTCGCCGGACTGCACGTCCCGCGTGTCACGCGCCGGCGCGGCGATGAGCCGCAGGAGCCGCTCGGCGAGCGACTGCGGCTGCTCCGCCTCGGCGCGGGCGCGTTCGAGCTGGGCGCGACCCGCGACGAGTTGACCGTGCAGCCTGGTGACCTCGTCGCCGAGCTCGGCCGCCCGCGCCTGGACCTCGGCCAGCTCGGCGCCGAGCGTCGCGGCCCTGGTGACGGCCCGGTCCCGTTTCTGGCGCAGCTCGTCGGCCTTGCGCTGCTCACGTTCCCGCCGGACCCGTTCACGCTCCTGCCGGCGCAGGTCCGCCTCACGCGCGTCGAGCCGCTCACGCAGCCAGGCCACGCCGGCCGTCGCCTGGGCCGGGTCGGCGCACAGCAGCAGCCGCGCGATCGGCGCCGACGCGACCGTCGCGGACCGGTCGCCGCCGGCGATGGCCGCGGCCGTCACCGATCGCAGCGCCGGGCTGCGGGCCAGCAGGTCGAGCACCACGTCGACACCGGAGCGGCTGCCGAGCACCGACGCTGTGGAGCCGAGCCGCGGGCGGCGGCGGCGGACGACGTCCACCGCCGTGGACAGCACCGCCGCAACCGCCGGATCCGCCAGCGGGCCGCCCGGATCATCCATCGATCACGCCGGTGCGGCGCATTGCGTCCAGATGGACCGGGTCGAGCTGGATGCCGTTCTTGTCGATGTCGAACAGGCCCAGCACGCAGAGCACGTCGAACAGCTCCTCGGGGCCGGTGAAGCAGGCCAGCGCCTCGACCGGCAGGTGCTCGCCGAGCATCTGGACCAGCACGGCCTGGTCCTGCACCGCCACCGCCCCGATGGTCGTCGCGACGTCCAGTGCGGCGACCGCGAGCCGCGCGACCGGGTCCTGCCGGTCGTCGAGGCCGATGTCGGCGAGCAGGGCCGCCGCGCCCCGCTCGGCCCACCACTCGTCGAACCACGCCAGCAGCTGTTCACCGGTGAGGTTGCCGTCGGAGTGGGCCTTCTCGGTGACGCGGGCGAGCAGCGACGGCCACCCGCCGACCTTCGAGTCGAGCGTGTGCTGGCCGGCGGCGTCGTGGAAGGGCAGGTTCTCCTCTTCGGACCACAGGCGCAGCCCGTCGCGACCCAGGCGGCTCAGGGCCATGCGGTGCTCGATGCGGACCCATGCCGGCGCCGTGGCGAGCGACGCCAGGATGACCACGCGGGCGGTGGGTTCGATCCCGTGGTACAGGGCGGCCAGTTCGTCCGGCGTGGACCTGGTGGCGTCGACGACGACCAGCGAGCGTGGATGCGTGGCGACGGCGTGACGGACCTGATCGATGCCGGTCCTGGGGATCCGGCGGACCTCGTCGACGGAGAGCCTGCCGCGCACCGCCTCGAGGGCGCGCACCACGAAATGGATGCCGTGCGCTCTGGTGCCGACGATGATGAGCGGGCCACTCGCCTTGGCGATCCGGTCGACCTGCAGCTCCGTCAGGGGCGAGCGCCAGGGCTTGCCTTCGCCGAGGTCGCGCCGGAAGTGCAGGCGGCGGGACACGCGGGGCACCTCGAGTTGTTCCGGTGCGGAGAAGAGCTTCTGCAGGACGCTCTCGTGGTCGCCGAGCAGCCGCAGCACCGTTGGCGTCCGGACTCGGTAGCGGTTGCCGTCGCGGGCCAGCACGCCGAGGTCGACGCACTCGTCGACGAGACTCGGCACCTGGTCACTCGGGCTGTCCTGGAAGCCGGCCGGCCAGTACATCCGGCAGCGCAGGGCGATCTCCTCCACCGACAGGCCGGACGAACCCGTCTCCTCCTCGTGGGCGGCGAGCGCGAGGACCAGCGCGATGACCCGGTACCGGTGATCGAGGTCCAGGGTCAGGTTGTACTTCTGGACCAGCTGCCCGCGCAGGCCGGCGTTGTGGATGACCGCGGCCACGTCATCGTCGGTGATGACGCCGGGCGGCTCGTCGTCGCCGACGACGCGGCTGAACGCCTGCGTCACCAGCGCCTGGCCGAGGATCTGCAGCAACGCCGGGATGTTGTTGGTGTAGGCCATGATGTGCGCCGGTGCCGTCTGCGGGTTGGCGAACCGCAGGCCGAGGGTCGCCAGCGGCTGGATGATCATGTCGTACGCCTGCTGTGGGCCCAGCGGCCCGATCAGGATCGGCTGGCCGAAGTGCGACAGCGGCTGGTTGGGCACCGCGCTGAACCGCGCCGTGCGGTGCAGGCCCGCGAGGACGAGCTTGACCCGGCCCGCGCTGCCGGGGTCCTGCATGATCCGGCGGAACCAGTCGATCTCCACGAACTGCTGCCTGGAGTCGGCCTCGAGGAACGCGTCCGCCTCGTCGAGGAGCACCAGCAGCGTCCGGGTGGAGTCCTTGCGCAGCCAGGCCCGGATGCCGTCGTAGACCCCGCGCGCAGGGTCCTGTTGTGGCGGCGTGTCGGGCAGGATCCCGTGCTCGGCGAGCTTGTGCCACAGCTCCGGCCAGATCTTCGCGGCCTGGCCGTCGCTGCCGATGGAGAAGATACTGAGGTAGGCGGCGACGCTGCTCCGGTTGCGCCGGACGA
The DNA here is from genome assembly GCF_035963215.1 of Dactylosporangium sp. NBC_01737. NCBI lineage: Bacteria > Bacillati > Actinomycetota > Actinomycetes > Micromonosporales > Micromonosporaceae > Dactylosporangium > Dactylosporangium sp. NBC_01737. The sequence continues at coordinate 7,524,368 of NZ_CP109153.1, read as the reverse complement.
ACTCGCGCTGCGCCGCCCGCAGCAGGGCGGACTTGCCCAGCTGCCGTCCGCCGTAGACGATCGAGGAGCCGTCCATCGCCTGGACCTCGCGCAGCTCCCGGCTCCGCCCGAAGAACATCTCCTCCGCCGCGTCGCCGGCCTTGTCCTGATACGGGTTGGCCGCGCTGAACGGGACCGCGACGTCGAGGAACGGGCCACGCAACGCCTCCGGCTGCAGCACCAGGTAGGCCAGCACCGCGGCGTCGATGAGCAGCAGGGACGGGCGGGGGCGGCCGCGGGTCGCCTCCATGAGCGTGCGCCGCTCCGCCGCCCGCAACGGCGCACCCAGCCACACGACGAGCACGGTGTGTTCCTCGCTCTGGTCGCGCAACGACTCGACCAGCCTGGTGACGGACTGTGCCGCGTGCACGATCAGGACCCGCAGCGTCGCGCCGTCAGGACTCATCCGGGAGCCGAGGGCCGGGTTCGCCGCGCGGCCGATGACGCCGACGTCGGTGAGCACCCACCAGCGGCTCTCCTTCGTCTCGGGTGAGTCGGGGGTGGCGCTCTTGAGTTCGATACCCGCCTGGCTCAGCACCTCGATCAGCGCGCGTTGCGTGTCGAGGCCGTGGGCGCGCAGCTTGCGGGCCGACAGGCCCAGCCAGGACTTCACCGACAGCTCGCCGGCCCGGCGGCGGCGCTCGTCGAGGTTCCTGACCGACAGCTCGGTCGCCTGGTGCAGGGCGTCGAGACCGTCGTCGACCGCGTCGCGGCGCAACCCGTCAAGCAGCGACTCCAGCAGCTCCGGCCAGGTCGCGAACAGCTCGGGCACCGCCGGGAAGAACCGGCTCAGATGCCGCGCGGACCGGTCCGGCGCCGGCAGGTCACGACCGGCGCGGATCTGCTCCAGATACTCCTCGGCGCCGGCGATCTCACCTTGACGCGCCATCGCCTTGAGCCGCTCCTGATGCGCGGCGACCTTCTCGTTGTCGAACGCCTCCCGGTCGATCTCGGCCAGCAGCTGGTCGACGACGGCGGCTCTGGTCTCGACGAGGACGTGGTCCAGGGTCGCGATCTCTTCCGCGATCCTGCGGTAGTCGCGGCGTCCGTGGGCCTCCAGCCGTTCCACGTCCAACGCGTAGAAGGACCACTGGCGCTCGTCGAGGACGCCGGCCATGCGGTCCTGCTCGACCTTGAGCTTGATCGCCTCGAGCGCCGGGCGGAGGTGCGCGCCGCACTCCGCCTCGTCGGCCGCCCGCCGCTCCGCGAGCTCACCGGCCAGGGGCGGATCGACCACCCGGGCCTCGTCGATGAGCCGCTGGGTGACGTCGTGGTCGCCGAGCCGCGCCCGGTGGGTGTAGAGCTCGTCGAGTGCCATCGGCGGGCCCGACGCGACCCGCACCAGCTGATCGAGGTGCGCCTCGCCGAGCCGGGGCTCGAACCGCAGCCGGTGCGGGTCGAGCAGGAGGTCGGTCGCGGCGAGCTCGCCGTTGGCGACGTAGTCCGCCGACGGCTCCGGCCCCGTCAGCTCCGCCGCCTGGCCGCCGAAGCCGTCGAAGATGCGCTGGATGAGGTCGCCGACCGCACCGGCGGCGGCGATCACCTCGATGCGCCCGCGGGCGCGTTCCTCCGTCCGCAACCGTTCGATGTCGCGGCGCACGTCGTCCCGGCAGCGCAGGATCTCCCGGCGGATGCGGTCGACCCGTTCGGCGGACGGGTCCGCGTGCTGCTCCTGCAGCTGGCGGAGCCGCTCCACCGTGGAGACCCAGTCGGACGCGACCTGCAACGCGTCGCGGTACTGCGCCCGCAGCTTCTGCCGGGCCCCGGCCTCGATCCTCGAGTTGCGCCGTCCACGCTGCCTGGCGTACTGGTCGTCGATCCGGCGGTCCTCCTGGCCCTGCGCGTGCAGGATCTGCCCACGCACCTCGGCCAGGCGTGTCACGTCGTTGCGCAGGACGAGGCGCAGCAGCGTCCCCAGCATCCCCCGCTCGCTCATCCACGCCAGGTACACCGCGTTGGCCGGCGCGTACTTGATGCTTCTCGACCGCGCGATGTCGATCAGGTGCGCCGCCCGGTCCGCGTGCCGCTGCGCCACCTGCTCCAGGTCCAGCGTGGCGGCCATGGTCGCGCCGGTCTCCTGCGCGACGACGATGCCGCTGCGGGTCGCGTCGGACAGGGCCCGGCCCAGCGCCGTCAGCCCCGCGTAGTCGTCGATGGCCGGTTGCAGGTCCTCCAGCACCGGTGCCAGCTGCGGCAGGTGGACCGAGGCCGCCACGCTGATCGTCGCGCCCCAGCCCAGCAACTGCCCGGCGCGGTCGTCGGCGAGGCTGGCGCGGGTGAGGTGTTCGGCGCCCGCGGCGAACGCGGCGGCGAGCGAGCCGGCAGACCCGCGCAGGTTCGCCGCGTAGGCCATGGCCTGCCGGGCCGCGACGACGGCCGGTGGCCGTCCGGTGGCCTCCGCGATACGGGCCGCCAGACCGAACCGGCTGGCCTCGATGAGGGTCGCCTGCGCCTCGGTGATCGTCGTCATGGCGGCCGGCGGGGCGTCCCGGTGCCGCTCGCCGTCGCCGGCGGGGGTGGATGCCGCCGGCATCGCCGGTGCGGGCGGCTGGGACTGCGGTGGTGGCGCCGCCGCCGATCGCGCGGCCACCTGATGCGCGTGCTGCTCTACGGCCTTCCCGGACGGATCCGGGAGCGCGGCGGGGCCGGGGGCGACGGTGGTGTCCGGCGGTGCCGGCGGCGTGAGCAACCGGTCGAACCGCTCGTCGAGCAGCTCCCCCAGCTCCGCGTCGAGCGTGTCCATGGGGTCCTCGGACGCCGGCGGCGGGCCTTGAGGTCCGGCCGGTGCCGTCGCGTCCGCGGGCGCGGTCGCGACCGGCTCGACCGGCTCGGCGTCCGGCGCACCGCCGGCGTCCCGGTCGTCATCGGCGGGCTCCGCGGGCGCGGGGTGGCCCACGGAGGTCTCGGCCTCGCCCGCGCCGGCCGGCAGCACCAGCAGTCCGGGTTTGATCAGTTCCTTGAACACCAGCGTCGACAGCGGCGCCGGCAGCGTCTCGTCGAGCGCGAGCCGGTCGGCGTGCTCGCGGGCGTGCTCGGCCGACACTGCCGCGGCGACCAGGAAGTCGTAGAGGGAGCGCAGATTGCGCAGCTCCGCGTCGTCCTCCGGGGCCGTCGCGGCGCGCGACACGGCCGCCCGCACGTCGTCCAGCACATCGCCGAGCTGCTCCGGGACGCTCAATCCGGACAGTCGTCGCAGCCAGGACCGGCTGCGGGTCCGCTCGATCGTCGTGGCTGCCGCTCGTAGCGCGTCCAGGTCGGGTGCCACGTCCCCGCCGACCTGGGCGGCGAACCGGCGGGCGGATCGCTGCACCTGCGGTCCGAGGTCGACGATGGCGACGAGATCCTCCTCCGCCGGCAGGGTCCCGGCCGTCAGGGCGCTGCCGGCCCGCTCGGCGGCACTGCGGGCGAGCGCCCAGTCACGTTCGACGCGTTCGAGCTCGGCGGCCGGATCGAACGGGCCGGCGTCGTGACCGGGTGACTCGCCGGCCGTCGCGGCGCCCCGCGCCGGGTCGACGACGTCGGCCACGTCGACGCCGTAGGTGGACGGCAGCGCCGGGTACGCCGCGCGCAGCGCCGCGTACCGCTCCGCGAGGTCCGGGCGTTGCCGGGCCAGAAAGCCGAGAGCGGCGGCCGCGGCGGAACTGCGATGGGCGATCGCGACGGCGAAGCCGACCGGGCGCAGGCTCGCCGGGACCTGCTGGACGGCCCGGAACAGGTACTCGTCGAACTCGTAGTCGATCCGCTGGTCCGCCGACTCGACGAGCGTCCTCCACTCGTCGGCGTCGAGCTCCAGCCGCCGGAACACCTCGACCACCGGGAACAGCAACGCCCGCAGCGCGTGCGAGGAGGCGGTGACCTTGTCGTGCCGCAGCCGGACCAGCAGCTGCCCGGCCATCCCCGCGTTGACCTTGCCCGACAGGTTCAGGTTGATGACGTGCAGGACGACCCGGGACACCTCCGGGCCGACCCGCTTGAGCAGTGCCAGCATGTCGTCGTTCGACACCTTCTCCAGCAGTTGCTGCGCGATGGCGTGCGGGTCGACGACGGCCAGCACGTCACCACCCGTCGGCCAGCCCGCCGGTGTCGAGGCCTGTGCCTCGTCGTCGACCTGCACCCGCGATCCGCTGCGTCGCCCGCGCATTGCCACCTCCAGGAGTAGGTCACGTACGGTCACCGCGCCGGCCTGAGCACGACGCGGGGCTGACGTGATCTCCTGACGGACGGCGCGGGCTCACAGGTGGGCGGACGCGGCGAGGGCGCAGGCGGCGCCGGCCAGCATCAGGCCGTGCAGGATCATGTGCTCGACGTTCGGGCGGGGGCGCCCACCGATGCGCGGCAGGACGATCAGGGTCTGCGCGTAGGTGCGGGCGTGCAGCTCGGCCCAGGTGGTGCCGGTGCCGGCGGTCGCCCACGGTGCGGTGACGCCGATGAGGTACGGCATCCACCACAGCACGAGACCGCCGGCGGCAAAGAGCAGCTCCAGTGCGCCGGCGACGTAGCCCAGGACCGGCCATGACAGCGCGGCCGCGAGGGCCAGCAGCACGGCGGGCAGCGTCATCATCGGCGCGTTCACGGCGACCTCGGTGCGCTGCTCGGAGCGTTTGGCGTCGCGGACGTTGTTCAGCGGGTACAGGTCGACGAGCGTGACGAGCAGGAAGTAGGCCACGGCGGCCAGGAGCAGGGTCAGGGCGAGCGCGAGCATGTCTGCCTCCACGACAAGCGATGCTTACGCTGTAAGCATCGGGGATGCTGCTATCGTGGCTTACGCCGTAAGCATGGTCAAGGGGGCACGGGTGACGGATCGCCGCGGTGGCGCCAAGGCCGGGTTGAGCCGCGAGCGCGTCCTCGACGGCGCGCTGGAGTACCTGGACGCGTACGGGCTGCCCGCGCTGTCGATGCGCAGGCTCGGCACGCACCTGGGCGTCGAGGCGATGTCGCTGTACCGGCACGTGCCGAACAAGGCCGCGCTGCTCGACGGGCTCGTCGACAGGGTGATGGAGCTCGCGTTCGCCGGCCTGCAGGACCCGCCGCAGGACCTCTGGGTGCCGTGGATGCGGCGGTTCGCGCACTCGCTGCGGGCGGCCCTGCGCGCGCACCCCGGGGTGCTGCCCCTCGCGGCGACCCGCCCGGTGAACTCACCGGAGGCGTTGCAGATGTCGGAGCGCTGGCTGGGCTCGATGCGCGCCGCCGGGCTGCCGCTGGGCCGGGCGATGGACGTGGTCAACGTGGTGGCGACGTTCACGATCGGGCACACCCTCGCCGAGGTCGGCCGGACCCCGGGCCACGAGGGCACCGAGCCGGACCTCGACGAGCACGCCGGCGACCTGGACCCGGCGCTGTTCCCGAACCTGACCGAGGTCATCGCCACCAGGGCCGGCCTCGACTTCGACACCCGCTTCACGGAGGCGATCGACATCCTGCTCGCCGGCTACGCCGCCCTGCCCCCGGCGCCGCCCGCCCCGGTGGCGTGACGGCCCGGCATCACCGCCGCGCGGCTCAGGTGCTCCAGGCGATCTGCGGCGACCGGCAGAAGTTGACCTCCTGCGCCTCCCAGCGCGGGCCGTGCGCCGCGAGCCGCGCGGCGAACCCGGGCCAGTCGTGCGTGGACCACGGCGACCAGGTCACCTCGGCGAGGGCCGCGAGCCGCGGGAACGCCATGTATTCGACGTCGGCGTACGACGTGAGCGTCTCCGACCACAGTGGACCCTCGACGCCCAGCACCGCCGTCTCGGGCACGCCGTCCATGTAGGTGCCGGGGTCCCAGTCGTAGATGTCGGCGACGTCGATGCAGCCGGCCCACTTGTAGCCGATCGGCGTGCTCAGGTCGTACTTCATGTCGAGGTACACCTTGTGCGCCGGGGACAGCAGGACCCGGTTGCCGCGGGCGACGGCGGCGGCCATCAGCGGGTCGCTGGACTCCCGGCCCCAGTACTGCGGGACCGCGGACACCGGCAGCCCGGGCGAGCGGAGGAGCTCGTGCCAGCCGATGACCGACTTGCCGAGCCGGGCGACGATCGGCAGCACCCGGTCGATGAACTCCAGGCGCCCCTCCTCGGGCGTCGCGTGCGTCTCGTCGGTGCCCAGGTGCAGGTACTCCCCCGGGGTCAGCGCGGCCACCTCCCGCAGCACGTCCTCGACGAACCGGTAGGTGACCTCCTTGCCGGTGGCCAGCGAGCTGAACCCGGTCGCGTTGCCCCGGGCCGTGAACAGCTCGGGTGCCACCCCGTCGGCGTTGAGCTCCGGGTACGACGCGAGCGCCGCCGTGGTGTGGCCGGGCACGTCGATCTCGGGGATGACGGTCACGTGGCGGCTCGCCGCGTACGCGACCAGGTCCCGGTACTCCTCCTGCGTGTAGTGGCCGCCGGTGCCGCCGCCGACCTGGGTGCTGCCGCCGTGCGTCGCCAGCCGGGGCCAGCTGCGGATCTCGATGCGCCAGCCCTGGTCGTCGGTGAGGTGCAGGTGCAGCACATTGAGCTTGTACTGCGCGATCTGGTCGATGAACCGCTTGACCTCCGCGACGGTGTAGAAGTGCCGCGACACGTCCAGCATCGCCCCGCGGTGCGCGAACCGCGGCTGGTCGCGCACCTCGCCGCCGGCAACGACCCACTCGGTGCCGGCCCGTGCCGGCAGCAGCTGGCGCAGCGTCTGGACCCCGGCGAACAGGCCCGCCGGGGTGGACCCGGTCAGCGTCACCGACCGGCTCGTGACGCTCAGCCGGTAGCCCTCCGGGTGCGGGACGGCGGCGGCGTCCAGGACCAGCGCGATCGCGCCGCCTGGCGCCGGGCCGGCGAGCACCGGCACGGGATGCCCGGTGCCGGCGCGCAGCACCTCGGCCAGGTGCTCGGCCACCGGGGCGGCGTCGTCGGTGGCGTGCACGGCGGTCGCCGCGGTGACCGCGAAGTCCTCCGCGGGCGCCGGGCTCGCGGAGACCGGCGCCGGGATCAGTGTGTCCATTCTGGACGGTTGCGACGCGGGCACGTCTGCCTCCCCAGGTCTGCGGGCCCAAACGGTACCGCAGATCCGCCGTCGTCGATCACTGGTTTCCGGGCGGCGCTCAGCGGGCCGGGGGCTTGACCCGGCTCAGCCAGCCCGCCGCCTCGTCGGCCGGGACGGGGGCGTCGACGCGCAGCAGCGGGGTCATCAGCGGATACTGGCGGCCGGTGTTCCAGCTGCGTGCGTAGGGCTCCTGGTCGAGCACGACCACCCGGACGCCGTCGAGGTGCGGGATGTCGGCGGGGGTGCCCTCGTTCCAGATCCACTCGCCGTAGGCGTCGACCAGGTTCCAGTTGCCGCGCAGGCCGCCGGCCGGCTGCAGGTCCTCGCCGGTGCCGGCGGCGGCCGCCTCCACCGCGCTCGGCGCGCGGCCTGGGAGCAGGCCGCGGGACGGGTCGCCGATCAGGGCCGCGGCGAGCAGCGTGTGCAGCTGGAAGTTGTCGCCGATGCCGCCGATCGTCACCCGGTAGCCGCGGCCGGTGCCGGCGAAGCCACGGTCCAGGACCAGCAACGGCTCGTCGTCGAGGACCTTCAGCAGCCCGGCGAGCCATTGCGGGGTGCCGTAGACGTCGAGGACGGGCTCGATCGCCGCGGTGAGGCGGGCGCGCTGCGGCAGCGCGGCGCGCACGTCGGCGCGCTGGCACAGGTACAGCACCGGCTGGACCCAGTCGTCGGCGCAGAACCACGCCTGCACCAGCAGCTCGGCCTCCTGCGGGTCCAGGCCGAGCCCGGCGGCCCCGCCGGCGAACCGCTCCACCGTCGGGCCGATCTCGTCGATCGCCTGCGAGGACGGCGGATCGCCGAACGCCTCCCGGTGCAGCCGCGCGAAGCGGGCGGCCGACTCCATCGCGGCCGCGGCCCGATCGACGAGGGTCGGCACGACCACGGCCGGATCGGTGCCGAAGTCGGCCATGCTGCCGACCAGCTGCGCCAGGTTGCCGGCGATGCCGAACGGCAGGCTCAGCGCCGGTTCCAGCCGGACGAGCGCGGCCTGGACCTCCTCGGGCCGGGCGCCGGGCACCGCACGCGCGATGCCGGGCAGCGCGGTCTCGAACCCGTCCGGATCACGCGCGTCCATCGCCGCCAGCAGCATGTCGACCTGGCCGTCCAACCCCGTCATGCGGGCGATCATAACGATCACGGCCACGGGCCGCTGCCCGCCGCGGGCCGGCGCTACGGTGCATCGATGGGGGCGATGCGGACGAAGGTGCTGACGTCGGTGGCCGTCGGCCTGGTGGCGGTCTGCGGGTTCGGCTGTGTGTGGCTGAACCGGGTGTTCCAGCCGGTCGACGGGGACGCGATGGCGCAGGATGTCGCCGAGGAGCAGGCGCAGCGGCTCAACGCCCGGCTCGGCTACCGCAACCGGCCCGGCGGCGCGGAGTCCATCGCCGCGACCGAGGTGAAGGCGGACCAGCGGGCCGGCGCGAGCCCGCAGGCGACCCAGGTGGTGCCGCTGGCCTGGGCGGGCCGGGTCTACGCCGACGAGCAGGCCACCATCGACGTCCGGTTCACGGTCACGGTGACCGAGTATCACCCGGCCGCCTTCGGCGCGCGCGGCAACTCGGCCGGCAGCGCGACGCGGTGCTACCGGTACACGCTGCGGCTCTATCGCGACACAGCGCACACCGGGATCCGGTGCCCGGCGATCGCCACCGCCGCGGTGCCGTCGGCGGCGCCGGTGCTGCGGCTGCCCGGCGACGCCTCGGACCGCCTCGCCGCCGCGCTGCGCACCGCCACCCCGGCGACGCTCGCGAGCACGGTCCGGGCGGCGTTCCCTCAGGAGGGCTTCACGGTCGACACCGCGACGGCCGGCGACACGCTCGTCGCCGCGGTGGGCGTGCCGGCGCAGCGCGACTGCGTCGTGATGATCCGGACCGCGGACGGGGCGACCAGCGCCGTCGGGTTCGACCCGGTGCAGCTGGAGCCGGGCGAGACCGGGTGCCGGACGGCCCTGTACACCCACCCGGTCCGCTGACCCCGGCGTCAGTCGAGGCCCGCGCGCCCCTCGGCCCAGTACGCCTTGCCCTTGACCTGCCGGGGCTTGCGCTGCCACCCACGGGTGTCCCGGCGCACCGCGTGCACCGTCGCCGCGTCGCCGGTGACGACGAGGGTGTACGGCGCCTCGGCGGCGGCGTCGCGTGCCCGACCGAGCACCTCGGCACGGTCGGCGGCCTTGGCGACCACCGCCACCCGTTCGGTGATCCCCAGCTGGGCGAGCACGTCGGTGAGCCCGGCGGGGTCGCGTGCCTCGAAGACGTGCGACGCGTCGCCGGTCACCGTCCGCAGCGCGCAGGCGAGCGCCACGCTGGACTCGTCGCCGACGAACAGCACCGGGCCGGTCGCCTCACGCAGGTCGATCGAGCGGCGCGGCCCCATGACCTCACTCGGCTGGCCGTGCGCCACCTGCCCGAACCACTGCGCCGCCGGTCCGTCCCCGTGGGTGTACGCGATCAGCTCCGTCACGCCCTCGGCGGCGTCCCAGCTGACGGGTGTATAGGTGCGCAGGCTCATCGAGCCGCGCCGCGGCCGCAGCTGCAGCTTCGCCCCGGGCACCCACGTCGCCTTCCGGAACGCCTCGGCCGACAGTCCCACCCGGACGAACTCGGGCGACAGGCGGCTGAGCCCGGTGACGCGGGCGGTGTCCAGCATTGCGCCACTGGCGAGGTCGGCCAGGCGTCCGGCGATTCCGGTCATCGTTCCTCACTTCAGGCTTCGGTACTTGAGCGGCACACGCGCGAACCCGCAGCATATGGTGATCGCATGCCGGAACGTCTCCAGGTCGAGCTGGACCCGGTCGAGGGGCGGCATGAGCTTCCACCAGTGGCGCACCCAGCTGCGCGTCCAGCACGCCCTGGTCTTCCTGTGGCTGGGCCGGTCCGTGGCGCAGACCGCGACGCTGTGCGGCTGGTCCAACCCGAGCAGCTTCGTCGACGCGATCTGCGCCATCGTCGGGCAGACCCCCGGCCGGTACCAGGCGGCGCGGCATCACGCTGCCGCCGGGTAGTCCCGCAGCGGGTGGTCCTCGACGAGTTCGCCGTAGTCCGTGAACCCGCCCGGGCCGGCCTCGTGCTCCTCGTCTGCCAGCGGTCCAGCCCGAGGAAGTCCGGGATGGTCATCACCGCGACGTAACCACCCATGTAGCGCAGGAACCGCTGTTCGGGGCCGAAGACCAGCCGGCGCACCCCGGAGTGCACGCCGTCGGCACCGACCACGAGGTCGAACCTGCCCGCGGCGGCGCGCTCGAACGTCACGTCGACGCCATGCGCGTCCTGGCGCAGTGCGGTGATCCGGTCGCCGAACACGTAGCGGACGTCCCCGCCGGCCGCCGCGTGCAGCGTCGCGATGAGGTCGTCGCGCAGGATCTCGACGTCGGGAGCGTCGAACCGGCCGCCGGTCAGCGTGCGCTCCGTGGTCCGGAAGAGCTCCGCCCCGCTCCCGTCGACGACCGACATCCCGCGCAGCTTCGTCTCCCGCTCGCGGATCGCGTCCAGGACGCCCATGCGCCGCGGGCACCGGCTCCACCGGCGAACGCCCAACCTGTACCGAAAACCCGCCACGTCACGCCGGTGCGCCGCCCGGCGGCCGGGCGGCACACCGGGCGGCAGGGGTCAGCCGAGCTGCCGGAACCAGGCCAGGGCCGCCGCGGTCCCGGCGATGTTCGCGCCGAGGTGCGCCGAGTCGTTGTACGGGTGCGTGCCGAGGTCGACGACGGCACCGGCCCGCAGGCGGGCGGCGCAGAAGTCGCTGTTGGCGACCGGCACCTGCTCGTCGGCGCGGTCCACGAGCAGCCGGGCCGGCGCGCGGATGCCGTCGCAGGAGGCGTCGTGCTCGGCCAGCGCGGCGGCGAACGCACCCGACGGTTGGCGCAGCACGGCCAGCCCGTGCGGCGTGAACAGTTCCTCCGGGGTGCCGGGCAGCGTCGCGGCCAGGTCCTCACCGGTGTGCACGCCGTCGTAGAGACGTTCCACCGTCGCGGCGTACGGCGCGGCGAAGAACTCCTCGGGCCGCTGGTACAGCCCGTGCAGCCGGTTCCACGCCACGACCAGGTAGGCCGTGTAGCCGACGTTGTACGGCGGTGCCACGGCCCCGCCGATCAGCGCCGGCAGTTCGGTGCCGCGCACGTCGAACGCTCCGGCGATCGGGGCGAGGGCGCCCAGCCGGAACCAGTCGTCGGCGCCGCGTTCGAGGGTCCCGCCGAGCGCGGTCGCGGCGCTGCCGCCCTGCGAGAAGCCGGTCACGTACACCTCCCGCCGCAAGGCCCTCCGCTGCCCCGCGGCCACGGTCCGCGCGGCGCGCAGCAGGTCCAGCGACGCCGACGCCTCGGTCGTGGCGTTGAGGAACGGGTGCGGGCCGGGTCCGAGCCCCATGCCGAGGTAGTCCGGCGCGACGGCGGCGAACCCGGCCGACGCGTACGCCAGCGCCGGTCCCACCGCCCAGCCGTCGCGCCACATCGACGGCGCGTCGGTCCGGTTGAGCTCCGTGCCGTGCGCGTACGACACCACCCGCAGCTGCCGCTCGCCGCTGCGCGGCAGGACCAGCAGCCCGCTGGCGACCGTCGCCTGCCGCCGCGCGTCGATCGTGCGGTACAGCACCTGGAATGCGTCGACGCCGAACCGGACGTCGCCGGTGCCGAACCGCGCCTCGGCAAGCGTGCCGCGTACCGCCTCCGCGTCGAGACCACGCAGCGGCTGCACCGCCACGACGTCGCCTCGACCGCCGTCGTCGCCCCCTGCCGGCTGCGCCACGGCGACCGCGGCGCTCGACGCGCCCGCCACCAGTACCAGCCCGAGGATCATCGTGTACCTGAGCAATCTCATACCGGCGACGCTATGGCGCGCAACGACCCACTTCGATCCCGCTGCCCTGCGTCCCGGCGGTGGTGCCGCCCCCACCGCGCCCGCTACGGCTACCCGGCGCCCGGGTCGGGTGCCTCGTTGACGACGCCCCAGCCGGTAGGCGCCGGCGCGGCGGTCATCCGCCGATGAGCTGCTGGCCGCCGTCGATGTCGTACGTGGCGCCGGTGAGGGCTTCGTTCGTCATGATGTGCAGTGCGAGGGCGGCGACGTCGCCCGGTTCGACGACGCGGCGGATCGGCAGCGTGGCGCGCAGCTGCTCGCGGCGGCGGTCGAGGTCGTCGCCGAGCAGGGCCGCGGACAGCGGCGTGTCGACGAATCCGGCGGCGATGAGGTTGACGCGGATCGGCGCGAGCTCCAGTGCCAGGTTCGCGGTCACAGCGGGCAGCGCGGCGGTGCCCAGCGCGGCGAACGTCAGCCCGGGTCCGGGTCGCCGGGCACCGGTGCCGCCCATGAAGAGCAGGGTGCCGCCGGGGCGGACCGCGCCGGGCGCGTGGCGGGCCACATTGATCGGCAGCCACAGGTGCTCGTCCGTCGACCGGCGTGCCGCCTCGACGTCGACGTCGGCGACGCGGCCGTAGTACGGGCGGCCCGCGGTGACCATGACGTGGTCGACGGGGCGGGGCAGGTCGCCGAAGAACCGTGCGAGCGCGGCAGGGTCGGTGGCGTCGAACGCGCCGGTGTGCACCGTGCCGAGCTCGGCGGCGGCCTGCGCCAGGCGGCCCGGGTCGCGGCCGGTCAGGATGACGTCGGCGCCCTCGGTGCGGGCGCGGCGGGCGGTCTCCAGGCCGATGCCGGAGCTGCCACCGATCACGACGACCGCCTGCCCCGCGAGCACCCGGTAGTCGCTCATGCGCTGGCGTACCCCCTCCCCCGGCGATCGTTCGTCTCCCGGACGATCGTCGCGGCGGCCGCCTGCCCGGCGCATCGCCCGCAAGAGGTGGCCGTGGCGATGGAGCGGCTCGTGATCGAGCGGCACCCGGCAGCGGATCGCTTCGGGCGACCTCGAGCGGGGTCCTCGCCTCGACGACCCGTCGTTCACGTGGCGCGCAGAGGAGCGTGGCGACCTGGTGGACCCCGACGCCGGCGGGCAGGTGTCCCCGGCTGCAACGGGCGGTGGCCGCGGTCAGCCGGTGATGACGTCGATGAAGGCGTCGGCGATGACGGCGTGGCCGGGCAGCCCCGGGTGGACTCGATCGTCGGCCCACAGCGCCGGCGGGGAGACCTTCAGGACGTCGTCGAAGGCACGCTGCGTCGCCACGTGCGGGGCGCCGAACTCCGCCGCCAGCCGCCCGACCGCGGCCACGTACCGGTCGCTCTCGGCGCGCTGCGGGTCGGTGAGGTCCGGTTCGATGAAGTACGGGTCGGCCAGCAGCAGCCGGCAGCCGGTGGCGTCGACCGCGCGCCGGAGCAGGGTGCGCAGCGTGGCCTCGTACTCCGGCAGCGGGACGGCCTCGTCGGGGCGGCCCATGAACGCCCGCCACACATCGTTGATGCCGATCATCACGACCAGCCAGTCCGGTCGCTCGCCGACCGCGTCCCGCTCCCACCGCGCCGCCAGGTCCCGCACGGTGTCGCCGCCGACGCCGCGGTTGACCCAGGTCAGCGGGGTGGCTGGGAAGCGGGCGGTGACGAGCGCCCGGACCAGGCTCATGTAGCCGTCGCCGTACGGCGCGCGCACGTCACGCCGCCCGCAGTCGGTGATGCTGTCGCCGATGAACACGATGCGCTGGTCAGCCTCGAACATCATCGCGACATGGTCTCACCGCCCGGCGGCCCAGTCCTGACCGGCCGCCCAGGCACGCACGGTGGTCCGGCCGGGCACGACGAGGGCCGGGTCCGGCGGCGGCGCCGGGTGCTCGTACACCGCGGCGATCCCGGCCGCGGCCACCTCGCCCAGGTGCGGGGCAAGCATCCGCGCGTACTCCGGCGGCGTGATCGTCTGCCAGCGGACCCGGCGGCCGGTCGCCGCCTCGATCTCGGCGGCCACCTCGGGACCGGTCAGCGCCGACGGGCCGGCGACGAGCCTGGCGGCCGCGGGCGCCGTGAGCAGCTCGACCACCGCGGCGCCGAGGTCGCCGGCCGCCACCCACGGGTTCGGCAGGTCCGGCGGCAGCGGGTACCGCAGCTCGCCGTGCTCGTGCACGATCGTGCGGGACCAGTCGGCGGCGAGGTTCTCCAGGTAGGTGCTGGCCGGGCCGACGACCGACGCGAGCGGCACCGCGCCGGGCAGGCCGGCGGCCAGGCGGACCCGCGCGTCGACGAACGGCACCCCGATCGGCTCGGCCGGCGGGATGCCGCCGCCGGTGCTGAACACGGCCCGGGGCACCCCGGACTTGGCGAGCGCAGCCAGGACGGTGGCGGCCTGCCGTACCCCATCCGCGGCGAAATCCAACGGCAACTGGACGATGACGGCGGCGGCCCCGGTGTACGCCGCGGTGAGGGCGTCCAGGTCGAGCAGGTCGGCGGCGAACGGCTCGACGCAGGGGTCCACGGACGGGCGGGCGCGCCGGGGTGCCGCCACGGGTGGTCTATGCACTGACCGGGCAGGGCCAGACCCTCAGCGGCATCCTGCATGCGATGCTCGTGTGGGGCGAGGCCAACCCGGACCCGCCCCGCACGCTCAGATCCCGCCGGCGAACAGGGCGCCGTAGCGGGCCAGGTAGAGCGGCCATCCCTCGTCGCCGCCGACGCCGTCGCTGACGGCCGGCCAGCCGGGGCCGTGCCGGTCGAGGTGGCGGTGCTCCAGTTCGACGCGGGTGCGCTGCGGGGTCTCGGCGATGAAGACGACCTCGACCTCGCTGGTGCTGCCGGCGTCCGTCTCCAGCTGCCACTGCGGGCTGATGTCCCAGCTGAACACGACTCGGTCCGGCGGGTCGTAGGCCAGCACCCGCGCCCACCGGCACTCGCTGCCGTCGGGCGCGCGGTCGTAGATGTGCCCGCCGACCTTCGGCTCGAACACGGTCTCCACGGTCGCGGCGCCGAGCAGGTTGTGCTCCGGCGGCTTGAAGTCGCCGAACCCCTCGGTGAACACGGTGAACGCCCGCTCGATCGGCGCCGCGACGATGATCTGCCGGCGCACGACGACCTCGGTCGCTTCGGTCATGACCCCTCCTCGGTAGGTGCTTCGGTGACGTCCTGGTAGCCGTCCAGCGCCCGGGCCCAGAACGTGTCGAGCTGATCGCGCAGGGCGGCCACGCCGGCGGGGTTGAGCCGGTAGACCCGGCGGGTGCCGACGGCCCGGTCGGTGACGAGCCCGGCGTCCTTGAGCACCTTCAGGTGCTGGGACACCGCCGGCCGGCTGATCGGCAGCTCCTCGGCGAGTTCGCCGACGGCCCGCGGCCGCTCGGCGAGGCACGCGACGATCGCCCGCCGCGTCGGATCCCCCAGCGCGTCCCAGCCGTCGTCCGCTTGGTAAGTAGCCACGAACCGTAAGCTACGACTTACGGCGCCTCGGGGTCAAGACCCCGCCCGGGTGCATGTCGGCGGATCGACGCGCCAGGGCGGGCGGGACTGCCCTACAGTTCGGGCATGGCGGCCGGTTCGAAGGACGACCCGTGGGTGTTGCGGACCCCACCCGGATCGTCGGAGTATTCGATGTACCGCGACGAGGACGCCGACCCTCCGGCGCTGGTCTGCCAGGTCGGGAGCACCCGGCTGACGTACCGGCTCCAGGCGATCGAGGACCTGCACGCGTGGCTGCGGGAGCAGGGCGACTGGGTCCCGCTGGGCGCCGCCGACGAGAACAAGCCCGCCGCCGACGGCACGGTCGAGGCGTGGGGACGCTCTGACGACAACCCCGTCGCCGGCTGGTACGGGCTGCGCAAGGGCTACCGCGGGCGCTTCGGCATGTACCTGCCGCCGCTGCTGGAGGAACTCGGCCTGGCCGAGCTGACCCACGACGCCCGCAACAACCGGATGCGCGCCCGCTGACCACCGGACGGCGAGCGTGGGGCCGGCGCCGGCGTGATCGCGGCGCTGGTCGTCATGCCTGCCAGCGGGCGGCCATCGCGGTGAGGCGGGCGGCCACCGTCTCCGGGTCCACGAGCTGGTGCAGGTGCAGGCCGGGGGCGTGCTCGACGTCCCAGCCCCGCGCCCGGGCCTCCTGCGCCTTCGGGGCGTAGTGCTCGCTGAACCGCAGGTACCCGCACGGCACGGTGTCCCAGCCCGCCGGGACGGGCACCTCCTGCCGGTAGTAGGTCAGCGGCAGGCGCGGCACCTCGGCCTCGACGGCATGCCTGGTCCGCGGATCCGGGAACAGCCGGGCGACGTCGGCGTCGGGCCACCACGCCGTCCACGGCGGCAGCCGGCCACCGGTCGCGGCCGGCAGGATCGGCGCCACGATCGGCGTCGGGCCGGTGCGCGCGGGCAGCGCCCCGTCGACGAACACGCAGCCGGCGACCGGCCTGCGGCGGCGCACCGCCTCCACGATGACCGGGACGAAGTACCCGGCGTTGCTGTGCGCCGCGATGACGACCGGGACGCCGTCCGGCAGGCCGTCCGCGGCTTCGGCGACCCGCCGCGCGATCGCCGGCCAGAACGGCGGCGGTGCGTCCGTGACACCCAGCAGGGACGGCACGACCGCCGCAGTCAGCGCCGCGGCGACCGGCGCCCACGTCAGCGGCCCCACCAGCGGGCTGTGCACCAGCACGAACCCGGCGTCCACGGGCCGCACCGGCGTCACGGCACCGGGAGGCGGCGCACCTTGAACAGCAGGTGCAGCACCCCGTCGCCCTGGATGACCACGTGCGGATCCTCCAGCCGGTGCTGGCCGTCGACGCCGCCGAAGTAGCGTCTGCCCGAACCGAACACCACCGGCACCACGTCCATCGCCACCTCGTCCACGAGGCCGGCCGCGAGGATCTGACCGCCCACGTCGCCGGCGTTCACCGCGACGGTCCGGTCCCCGGCGAGCTCCTGCGCCCTGCCGATCGCGGCCGTCACGTCGTCGACGAAATGGTACGACGCCTCGGGATGCCAGCCCTCCGGCTTGGGCCGGTGCGACACCACGACCACGTGGTCGCCCGCGGGCGGCCGGCCCTCCCAGCCGTTCACCAGGTCGAACAGGTGACGGCCCATGACGATCGCGCCGATGCCCTCCCACATCGACCGGACGTACGGCGCCGATGCCCGTGAGACCTTGAACCGGCTGCCGGCTCCGGAGTGGTCGAACTGCTGCTCAGCACTCCGGACGATCGGGGTGTCCCCGTTGAAGTACCAGTCGTGCAGCGGCCCGACGTCGTCGTGCTCGTCGGCGATGAAGCCGTCCACCGACGCAACGCTGTGCATGATCACCGTGCCCACAAGGTTCTCCTCGAGTTCGCTCGCACCGCTCGCTCCCGATCCTGCCGCCGCGGAGGAGAGGAGGCTTGTAGAAAATCACTCGGCGGGCATCGGACCGAGGTCGGGCGGGAACCCGGGCTCGGCGGGGAACCGGCGCCGCAGCGCCAGGTAACCGGTCGGGGTGTGGCCGGTGAAGTCCTTGAACTCCCTGCTGAAATGGGCCTGGTCGAAGTAGCCCGCCGCGTGGGCGACCCGCGGCCAGTCGACAGCCCCCAGGGCGTCCACGGAGACGATCAGCCGCGCGAAGCGGTAGATCCGCGCCACCCGCTTCGGGGTGACCCCGACGTGGGACTTGAACAGCGTCGCCAGGCGGTTGGCGCTCACCCCGGCGGCGTCGGTCAGCGCACCGACCGGGACCGCGCCGTGGGAGGTCTCCAGCCGCCCGCCCGTGTGCCGCACCAGGTCCAGCCCCCGCAGCGGCGCCGCGACGAGCCGCGACCGCAGCTCCTCCTCCAGCACCCGCAGTGCCCCGGCGGCCGAGGCGATGCCGGCGACCCGGTCACGGATGCGCTCCAGCGACCGTTGCCAGACGGCGTCGACCGGCACCCACCGGTCCCGCAGCTCGCTCGCCGGCACGTCGACGAACGGCGCCAACCCCCACGGCTTGAAGTGCACCCCGACGACCCGCACCGGCGTCGGATACTCGACGACGAAACGGCGGGTCCAGACGCCCATGAACCATCCGTCGGCGAACACCGCGGGCGGCACGGCGGGGTCCGAGTCCCACAGCCGGACCGGCCCGCCCAGGTTGATGAACAGGTGCGCCGACGGCATCGGCGGCACGTTCATCCGGCGGTGCCGCGGCACCCCGCTCAGGCAGTAGATGTCGTCGATGAACCGGTCGAGCGGCGGGGCGGGCACCTTGCCGACGTACTCCACAGGCGCAGTATGGCGCGCTCACCGGCGGCCCGGCCGCTCACCGGCGGTCAGCCGGTGAGCAGCGCCGCCCGGAGTTTGGTGAGGGCGCCGGCAAGCAGGCGCGAGACGTGCATCTGGGAGATGCCGAGCTCGGCGGCGATCTGCGACTGGGTCAGGTTGCCGAAGAACCGCAGCGTGACGATCCGCTGCTCGCGGACGGGCAGGCGGGCCAGCAGC
The DNA here is from genome assembly GCF_035963215.1 of Dactylosporangium sp. NBC_01737. Lineage (NCBI taxonomy): Bacteria > Bacillati > Actinomycetota > Actinomycetes > Micromonosporales > Micromonosporaceae > Dactylosporangium > Dactylosporangium sp. NBC_01737. Next base: position 7,506,045 of record NZ_CP109153.1, on the reverse strand, counting down.
GGCCGCAGGGCCTCGCGGGCCTCGACCTGCTCGAGGTCGGGGTCGGCGTTGCCGAGCATGTCGCCGAGTTCGGTGACGCCGTCCTCGCCGCCGCGGACGGGCGCGTCCAGGGACAGCGACCGGTAGGCCTGGCCGGCGTCGAGGCCTTCGATGACGTCCTCCTCGGTGGCGCCGAGGCACGCGGCGAGGTCGGTGACCGTCGGCGACCGGCCGAGGGTGTGGGTGAGCTCCTCGGTGACCCGGCTGATCCGCATCCGCATCTCCTGGATGCGGCGGGGCACACGCACGTCCCAGCACTTGTCGCGGAAGTGCCGCTTCAGCTCGCCGGTGATCATCGGGACGGCATAGCTGATGAACGCCGCGCCGTGGTCGGGGTCGAACCGGTCGACGGCTTTGACGAGGCCGAGGTTGGCGACCTGCACGAGGTCGTCGAGGGGCTCGCCGCGGTTGCGGAAGCGCTGGGCCAGGTACGTGGCGAGCGGCAGGTACAGCTCGATCAGCCGGTTGCGGATCCGTTGCCGGTCGGCGCTGTCGGCGGGCAGGTCGGCGAGCAGGGACAGCAGCGACATCGCGGCGGCGTCCGTCGCCTCCCGGGCCGCGGACCGGGGCGCGGGCGCGAATCGCGGCGCGCCCTCCTCGACAACGGGCGAACCGGTGACAGCGGATGAATCGACGGCAGAAGACATGGAGCATCAACCCTTCACAAGGTGAACGCGCAGCAGAAGGCGGGCGCGGTGAAACGCGCCGGAAGCCGGTCAAGCGCTCCGTCTGGGCACCCGTTGCTTGAGTGCCGCGGAACCACGCGTGGCCGCGCTGACCCTGCGTTCGACGGTAACCGACATTTGTCGTCCGGCAAAGACCTGGAGCAAACTTGCGTCGTTTTCTGCGTCGATCCGGCGCCGGGGACAGGTCGCGCGGCTCCCCGGAGTCCGGGCCGGTCGGCGCCGCGCACGCCTCCAGCGGCGTGGAAGGCTGACATAGCATCGCGGGATGTCGATCGAGATCGTGTACGAGACCCACGCGCTGAGCGAGGACAACGAACGCGGCATCGCGACGGGGTGGCTGCCCGGCCGGCTCAGCGCCCAGGGCCGCGCCAACGCCGCCGAGATGGGCCGGCGGCGGCGCGGCGACGGCATCGTCGCGGTGTTCAGCTCCGATCTGCGCCGGGCCGCGGAGACGGCGCAGATCGCGTTCGGCGGCACCGGCATCCCCGTCCTGTACGACTGGCGCCTGCGCGAGTGCGACTTCGGCACCCGCAACGGTTCACCCGCGGCCGACGTGAAGCTGGACCGCGTGGCGCACTGCGACCGCCCGTACCCCGGCGGCGAGAGCCACAGCCAGGCCCTTGCCCGGGTGGCGGGGCTCCTCGCGGACCTGCCGAGCAGGTGGGCCGGGCAGCGGGTCATGCTGATCGGCCACCTCGCCACGTACCGGGCGCTGGAGCGGGCGACGACCGGGCGCACCGTGCTGGACCTCGTCGCCGACGACTTCGAGTGGCGGCCCGAGGGCTGGGAGTATCGACTTGGATGACGGTGCGTTTGACGACCTGCCACGGCGGGCACCACGGCGGCAACGTCGAAGGAGATGACTGCCGTGTCAGATCAACGTTCCGCGGCGGACGCGTCCGCCGGTGAGCTGGTGAGCCGGATCGCCGAGCAGATCTCGACCCTGGTCCGTGACGAGCTCGCGCTGGCGAAGGCGGAGCTGGTCGCCAAGGGCAGGCACGCCGGCATCGGCGGTGGGCTGTTCGGCGGCGCGGCAGCGCTCGGGCTGTACGGGCTCGGCCTGGCGCTGGCCCTGACGGTCGTCGCACTGGACCTGGTCTGGCCGCTGTGGCTGGCGCTGCTGGTCGTGACGGTGGTCGTGTTCGCCGCCGCGGGTGTCGCGGCGCTGCTCGGCCGGCGGCAGTTCGCCGAGGCCACCCCGCTGGCGCCGAGCGACGCCATCGCCGGCGTCAACCAGGACGTGGACGCGGTCAAGGCCGCGGTCCGGGAAGGACGGACGTCATGAGCGCAGACACCCCGGCGGATCCGGAGCGGTTGCGGGCCGAGATCGCACGGACCCGTGCGGAGCTCGGCGACACCGTCGAGGCCCTGGCCGCCAAGGCGGACGTGAAGGCGCGGGCGAAAGAGGCCGCCGTGCAGGCCGCCGACCAGGTCAAGGCGCAGGTCGGCGCGGCACGGGACCAGGCCGTGCAGCTGGCCGGCACCGCCGCCGGCAAGGTCAGTGAGGCCGCCGGCACCGCGGCCGGGAAGGTCAGTTCCGCCGCCGGCACCGCGGCCGTCAAGGTCAGTGAGGCCGCCGGCACCGCCGCGGGGAAGGTCACCACGGCGGCCGGCACCGCGCGGCGGCGGCCGTTGCCGTTCGCCGCGATCGTCGCGGCGGCCGTGTTCGTCGGTGTGGTCATCGTCGTGGTGCGCAGGAGGCGTTCATGAGCGGCATCGTGGGAAAGCTCGCGTACAAGCCGGTCGGGCTGCTGCTCGGCGCCGGCGCCGGGCTCGCGGCCGGGCTGATCTTCAAGCAGGTGTGGAAGATGATCGGGGACGACCGGGACGCGCCGAACGCCACCGACGAGGACCGCGGCTGGGGCGAGATCCTCACCGCGGCCGCGTTGCAGGGCGCGATCTTCGCCGTCGTCAAGGCCGCCGTGGACCGCGGCGGCGCCGTCAGCGTCCGCAAGGCCACCGGTCGCTGGCCCACCTGACCCCGCACACCGCCGCCGGGTGGGACCATGCTCCGGTGATCCCACTGAGCGTGTCGACGAGCGACTACCACACCGCCGGGGAGCCGTTCAGGATCGTCACCGATCCGCCGGTCGAGCTCCCCGGCGACTCGGTCGCCGACCGGCGGGTGCGTGCCCTGGACAGCCCGGCCGCACAGCACCTGCGGCAGCTGCTGTGCTTCGAGCCGCGCGGGCACGCCGACATGTACGGCGGGTTCCTCGTCCCCGCCGACGACACCGGCGCGCATCTGGGCGTGCTGTTCTGGCACAAGGACGGGTTCTCCACCGCCTGCGGGCACGGCACGATCGCCCTCGGCGCGTGGGCGGTGGACACCGGCCGGGTGCCGGCGCCGGACGACGGCAGCGTGGACGTGGTCATCGACGTGCCGTCGGGGCGGGTCACCGCCCGGGTGCACCGCGCCGCGGGCCGCACGACGGCGGTCGACTTCGTCAACGTACCCAGCTACGTGCTGGCCCGCGACGTCCCGGTGGCCACGTCCCGCGGGGACGTCGCCGTCACCGTCGCCTACGGCGGGGCCATCTACGCCTGCGTCGACGCCGGCACCGTGGGGCTGTCCGTGGACCCGGCGCACTACCAGGAGCTGATCGCGCTCGGCCGGGAGGTCAAGTGGGCGCTGAACGACACCGGGCACGCCGTGCACCCGACCGATCCGCGGCTCAGCGGCGTCTACGGCACGATCCTGCACGAGGACCTCGGCGACCGCGACGGCCGGGTGCGTCAGCGCAACGTCACCGTGTTCGCCGACGGTGAGGTCGACCGCTCCCCGTGCGGGTCGGGGACCTGCGCCCGCCTGGCCGTCCTGGCCGACCAGGGTCGCGTGGCGGCCGGCGGCCCGGTCCTGCACCATGAGTCGATCGTGGGGTCCAGTTTCACCGGCACCGTCGTGGCCACGACCACGGCCGGCGGCCGGGCGGCGGTGGTCCCGCAGGTGACCGGGCTCGCGCACCGGACCGGGGAGCACACGTTCGTCGTCGACCCCACTGATCCGCTCGTCCCGGGTTTCGTGCTGCGATGAGCACGCCCCTGATGCTGGACGCCGACGCCGTGTTCGCGTCCTGCGCGCCCTCCGCGGCCGTCGCGGCGATCACCGCCGCGCTCACCGGCGGGCTGGACCCGGCCGCCGACCTGCCCCGCCAGGCAGTGCCGCTGCGCTCCGGGCAGTTCCTGCTCATGCCGTCCGAAGGCGCCCGCGGTACTGCTGAAGGCGGCGGCCACGTGGGAGTCAAGGTCGTCACCGTGGCGCCGGGCAACCCCGCCCGCGGGATGCCTCGCGTCCAGGCCTCCTACCTGCTCTTCGACGCCGACACGCTCGGCCTGGTCGCGGTCCTGGACGGCACCGCGCTCACGACGCTGCGCACGCCCGCCGTGTCGGTCGCGGCCGTCGCCCCGCGGTTGCTGGCCGGCGCCGCGGGCGCCGCACGGTTGCCGGCCGACGCCGCGGTCGCGGTCTTCGGGGGCGGGCCGCAGGCGCACGGGCACGTCGCCACCCTGGCGGCGGCCCTGGCGCCGCACCGTCGACTCGGCCCGGTGCGTCACCTGGTCCGCGACCCGTCGCGGGTGCGGCCCGTCGACGGCGCCGAGGTCGTGGCCCTGGACGACCCGCGCGTCCCCGACGTCCTGCGCGCCGCCGACGTCGTGGTGTGCGCGACCTCGGCCAGGGCACCGCTGTTCGACGCCGACCTGATCGCCGCCACCGCCACCGTCATCGCGGTCGGCTCGCACGAACCCGACGCCAGGGAACTCCCGGGCGCGCTCCTCGCCCGGGCCACCGTCGTCGTCGAGGACGTCGCCACCGCCCAGCGCGAGGCCGGTGACGTGGTGCAGGCCCTGGACGAGGGCGCGCTGCGAGCGGCGGACCTGGTGCCGATGCGCGACGTCGTCACCGGCCGCACCCGGCCGGATCCGGGGCGGCCGCTGGTGTTCAAGAGCGTCGGCATGTCGTGGGAGGACCTGGTCGTCGCCGAGGCGGTGCTGCGCGGATTCCGTACACTGCGCCGGTGACGCCGGTAGCCGCAGCGTGGGCCCGCATCGAGGACTGGATGCGGCGGTACACCCCGGGCAGCCTCACCGTCCTCGCGCCGCCCGCGACGCGGGACGCGATCGACGCCGCCGCGCTCGAGGTCGGCCTGCCGTTCCCGGCCGAACTGGTCGAGTCGCTGCGCCGCCACGACGGCCTGACCGAATGGGCGAACGTCCTGCCGGAGGCTCCGCCGCTGTCCGCGGCCGGCATCGTCGAGCAGTACCGGATCCGGATGGAGATCGCGCCGGACGTCGACGGTTTCACGCCGTATACCGCCGGGGCGGAGCCGTGGTGGCACGAGCGGTGGCTGCCGTTCGGCGACGCCGACGGTGACCTGCAGGTCATCGACCTGCGCCCCGGACCGGGCCACGGCCGCGTCGGCTTCGCGCCGCACGACAATCCGGCCCACTTCGACGACGCCTGGCCGTCCCTTGCCGCCTATCTCAATGCCGTCGCCGACGCGCTCGACACGGGCGGGGCGGTCGGTGCCTGGCATGCGTACGTGCGGGCCGGCGGCGGGCTCTGGTGGGACCTCGACGGTGCCACCGCACTCAACGGCGAGCCGCTGCGGCCCGCGCCCACGCTCGATCCGTGAGCGGCGGGCGGCCGGGTCACACTCTCCATCAGCGGCGGGCCGCCGGGTCACACCACGATCGGGCTGCGGCGTTCGACGAGGACCACGTCGCGCCACCGGTCGCCGTGGCCTGCGTGCCGTCCGACGCGTTCGCGGATGCCGACCTCCCGGAAGCCGGCGGCGCGGTGCAGGGCGCGGCTGGCGGTGTTCTCCGGGAAGACGCCGGACTGGATCGTCCAGATGCCCGCCGCCTCCGTCGAGTGGATCAGCGCGGCGAGCAGCGCCCGGCCCGCGCCGCGCCCCTGGGCCGCCGGGTCGACGTACACGGAGTGTTCGACCACCCCGGCGTACACCTGGCGCGCGGACACCGGGGTGACGGCGACCCAGCCGAGCACGGCGCCACCGGCGTCGGCCGCCACCAGCCGGTGCGCCGGCAGCCGCGTCGCGTCGAACGCCTCCCACGACGGCGCGGTGACCTCGAAGCTGGCGTTGCCGGCGTCCAGGCCGGCCTGGTAGATGGCCAGGACCGCGGCGGCGTCGCCGGCGGTCATCGGACGGATCGTCAGGTGCTGCGGTGCGGCCACGGTCTCCCCCATGCTCACGGCGCGCCGGCCTCACCGGGCGCCGATTGCAGTGTCGCCGGATCCGCGGTCGCGAGCCAACAGGTGGCGACGACCAGCCGGGCGACGGCGCCGAGGGCAGGTTCGGTTCCGCCCGCCGGGCCGTGGTCACCGGCCGGTCCCACGCCGATGCCGACGGCCGCGAGCCCCACGGCGGCGTAGCGGCGGTTGGCCGAGGCGACCGGCCCGGCGACGAGGGGCAGCCCGGCGGGGACGACCAGCCACCGGCCGGTCGGGTCGCCGGCGACGGCCACGGCCAGCTCGCCGCGCCGGACCAGGGCCTCGTCGGCGGAGGCGAGATGGACCGCGACGTCCCGCCCGGCGGTGAGCCGGTGCACGCGGCCGCCGTCGTACCACTGGACGCTCGGCGGCGCGTAGACCTCGGGGACGAACCGGACCGTGAACCCGGTGGTGCTGACCGTCGCACCGAGGTCGGCCAGGTGCCGGGCCAGCCAGGAACGGGCCGCGGCACCGCCGGCCGAACCGGCCCGCCGGCCGCTGAACGGCTCACCGGCGAGGGTGGCGACCGTGACCGCCATCCGCTCGCCGGAGACCGCGTCGAGCAGCACCGCGAGCGGTCTGGCCGCGGACGCCGGGGGCGGGCCGGTCATGGTCATGCTCCTTCAACGATCGTGCGGGAGCCGGGACCGCCTGCACCGGTGCATTCAGAGCAGGTTCAGCTTGAACACCTCGAATCCGGCGGCGTACTTGACGCCGAGGCGGGTGCCGGTCTGGCGGGAGAAGCCCTCCAGGAACTCCTCCGCGTCGAAGTCACCGGCGCCGAGCCCGCGCAGGTACGCCTCGTGCGCCTCCAGCGACCGCACCCCGAGCTCGAAGGTGCCGGTCGTGTCGGCGGCGTGCTTGGACAGCGGCGAGTTCGCTGCCCACACCTGCCGCACCCCACCCCACTGCCGCAGCCCCGCGTCGACCTGATCCCGGAACACCCACCGGTTACCGGCGTCGCGCGCGGCGTCGAGCACGGCCCGGCCGGTGACGATGTGGTCCGACATGTTCAGCGCGTCGCCCGCCTCGTCCCAGCTGTCCCGGAAGTTGTTCGTGATCACGATGTCCGGCCGGTGCGTGCGGATCACCCGCGCCAGCTCCCGGCGCAGCGGCACGCCGTACTCCAGCACGCCGTCCGGCAGCCCCAGGAACTCCACCTCGGAGACCCCGACGATCTCCGCGGACGCCCGCTGCTCCCGCTCGCGCAGCGGGCCCGCCTCAGCCGGGTCGATCCCGTCGATGCCGGCCTCACCGCTGGTCAGCAGCACGTACACCACCTCCTTGCCCTGCCCCGTCCACCGCGCGACCGCCGCGGCGGCGCCGAACTCCAGGTCGTCGGGGTGCGCGACGACGGCGAGACACCGCTGCCAGTCCTCATCGACGGGCAGCAAAGGATGCGCAACAGTCATCCCCCTATCTTGCTGTACACCGCAGATCGTGACCCCGGTTCGCTTGACGACGCAGATACCGCCCGCACAGTATTGAGTCAATGAGCATTGAGCATTCTTCGGTGCAGCGGCGCGCACGAATCCACGCCGCCCTCGGCGACCCCGCGCGCCTGGCCGTCGTCGACACGCTCACCCTCGGCGACGCCTCTCCCGGCGAGATCGCCCGCGCCCTCGACCTGCCCACCAACCTCGTCGCCCACCACGTGAAGGTCCTGCACGAGGCCGGCCTCCTCGTGCGCGTGCGGTCCGAGGGCGACCGCCGCCGCACCTACCTGCGCCTCGAACCGGACGCCCTGGCCTCGCTCGCCGCGCCCACCCTGCCCCCGGTGCCGCGCGTGGTGTTCGTGTGCACGCACAACTCCGCCCGCTCCCAGCTCGCCGCCGCCATCTGGACCGACCGGGCCCGCATCCCCGCCGCGTCGGCCGGCACCGACCCGGCGGCCCAGGTCCACCCGCGCGCCGTGGCGGTCGCCCGCCGGCACGGGCTGCGCATCGCCGCGACCGGCACCGCCCACGTCGCCGACGTCGTCCACGACACCGACCTGGTCGTCGCCGTGTGCGACAACGCCCACGAGGACCTCACCCAGGGCGTCCGCCCCCGGCTGCACTGGTCGGTCCCGGCACCCGCGGACACTGACGCCGCGTTCGAGGCCACGTTCGCCGAGCTCGCCGCCCGCATCGCCCGTCTCGCACCCGTCGTCGAGCCCGCCCCGAACGACTGACCGCCGGGCCCACCCTGGCGGACGCGGTCCCGACCGCTGATCCGGACCGGTCGGCCCGTTGCCGACGCCGGCGCCCGAAGCAACGTCCCCGGCCGTCTCGCGCCCGCCACGCACGATTGACCCTGAATCGCCCTTGGCTGCGCCGAGTCCACCGCTGATCCAGACCGGTCAGTCTTGCCGACGCCGAACGCAACGTCCCCCCAGCCGTCTCGCAGCCGCCACACACCGCTGAGCGTCAGATCTCCCCCTACCGGCGCCACCTCCAGCGTCAGGTCCTCCCCTGCCGGCGCCACCTCCACCGCTGATCCAGACCGGTCAGCCCCTTGCCGACGCCGACGCAACGTCCCCCGGCCGTCTCGCAGCCGCGCACACCGCTGAGCGTCAGGCCTTCCCCGGCGGCGCCACCTCCACCGCTGATCCAGACCGGTCAGCCCCTTGCCGACGCCGACGCAACGTCCCCCGGCCGTCTCGCAGCCGCGCACACCGCTGAGCGTCAGGCCTTCCCCGGCGGCGCCACCTCCACCGCTGATCCGGACCGGTCGGCGCTTGACGACGCCGGCGCAAGCCGCTTCGGCCGGCCCTTCAGCGCCCGCCAGGCACCGCTGACCGCCGGGTCGCCCCTGGCGGACTCCGCCCTGACCGTGGCCGTCCATCTGTCACGTGCCATCCGCTGATCCGGAACGGTCATCCGGTCGGCGTGGCCTCCGGTCAGCCGGCGTGGCGTGGCGGCGCCGGGGCGGGCCAGTTGCTCGGGTCGGACAGCGACAGCCGCGGCAGCGCGCCGGCCTCGTTCAGCGCCATGAACAGGTCGGACCCGTGCGCCGCCGCCCCGAGCTCACCGGCGCGGCGGGCGTCCCACATGTGCGGCGGGAGCGGGAAGACCAGCCCCTCGGCAACGTCGCCGAGGGGCACGGCGTGCAGCGTCAGCCGCTGCGCGCTGGTCTCCCAGTTCGGCGTCCGGACCCCGAGGACCACGGTGTCGGCGGTGACCGGCCCGTCAGGGGTCAGCACATATCGCATCCCGGGCCGCAGCGCCGCCGTGCCGTCCATCGCCCGCGGCAGGTGCCAGCGGAGCAGGTCCGGCGCGAACCCGGCGAGCAGGTCCGCGACCGGCCCGGCCTCGTCGAAGGTGACCGTGACCCGGCCCGCCTCGCACGCCGCCCGCCAGTCGCCGCGCTCCCGTGCCTCGGCACACTCGGCGATCATCCACTCAGGAACCGCATAGCGGCGGATCAGCCGCCAGCGGTCCAGCGCCGACGTCGGCCCGCCCACCACCGTGCCGTCACCCCCCGACTCGTGCCCAGGTGGCGAAGCCGGCCGGATTCGAACCGGCGTCCTCCTGCGTGATGACATGGCGCGACGACCACTGCGCTACGACTTCGCCGCGCCGGAGCATACGGCAGACCACCGACAATTTTCCGGGGCCACGGCAGGCGTACCGCGCCGCGCCCGCGGGCCCGTCGGAACTCGTCGCCACTCGTCGCCACTCGTCGCCGCCCGGTATCGCGGACCAGCGCGGTGACGTGCCGTCCGCCGCAACGGCACCGGCACTCGTCGCGACTGGGATGGATCACCCCGCGGGGTCGGCACGCTGGCCCGGACCGGCCGGTCAGCCACCTGATCCTCCGAACGCAGGGAGAACCCACGATGCACAGGAACGACGAATCCGCGCCGAGGCTGCGGATCCTGGTCTTGCTCGCCAGTGTCCGCGGCACCTGCTCCGGCCTGGTCCGGGCCGGCTTCGGCTGGCTGATCGAGCACCTCACCGAGACCCGCTGAGGTCACGTCCACCTCCGTGCGCTCGCCTCCGGCGACCCGGTTGACCGGGCGGCAGCGGCATGCTCACATGATCCGGGCCGACGCACGGAGGTGGACAGGGTGACCGCGGATCCCGGCGAGGTCTTCGTCTGTCAGTTCGCACGGCAGGGGCTCTCCCCGCGGGCGGGCGCCACGCTCACCGTCGTCGAGACCCGGTTCCATCCGCAGACCGGGTATTTCGGGTACGCCTGGCTGACCGAGGACGGCGAGCGGGCCGCCGGCACGGACCGTGGCCTCGATCTCCTGGACAGCCTGGTGCAGGCGATGTGCCGCGCCGCCCTTGAGCTGCTCGGCGCCGGGCGGCCGGGCGTACACCTCGTCTGCTGGAACCGCAAGGCCATCGGCCTGCTGCGGGAGACGCTCACCAGCGGGCCCGCGACCCCGGCACCGCAGCTGTCGGAGGGGACCAGAGCACTGCTGGCCCGGCTGAAGCCGTTGCGGCACAGCGTGACCACGCAGAACGATCCGTGCAAGGACCTGCACCGGGGCACCGCCGAGGCCGAGCACCTCGCCGCCGAGGCACTGCAGGCGGCGCACGGCCTACGGGTCGGCCCGCAACTGCCGGACGCGCCCGGGCCGGGCGCGCCGGGAACCGCGGAAGACGGCCCCGACGAGCGCGACGACCCGGGCGCCGGTCATCTGACCTGGCAGACCGCGTTGCTGCGGGCGCACCTCGACGGTGGCTGGTGCGCCCTGCCCGAAGGGGAACTGCCGGAGGGTCTGGACCCGCACCCGAGGCTGCGGCTGGAACACCGTCCCGGTCCCGCGTCGGCGCACGAGGTGACCCTGCGCCGCCGGGACGGCCGCTGGGAGCTGAGCGGCATCCGCTGGCCGCAAGGGCTCCGCCCCGGTGTGCTCGTCACCTGCCGATGGCCGCACGGCACCGACCGCGTCACCGCGAGCACGACGGCGCTGCCCGTCCCGGAGCGCTTCGACGACGTCGAGTTCCTGCACCGGTACGACCCGCAGGTGGCCACCCGGGAGCACGCACCGGGCTGCGAGCAGCACCGGGCGGTCCCGCACCTGTCGGACGTCGGCTGGGTCCTGCGGACCCTGCGCACCCTCGGCCACCTCAGTGCCGACGGCACCGCGACCCTCGCCGAGAAGGCGCTGGTCCGCAACTGTCAGCGGCTGCACATGCCGCGGTCGCAGGTCGCCCGGATCGGCCGGGCCGTGCAGACCCTGCTGCAATGGGGGCGGATCGAGCGCGTCCCGGGCAGCATCGATGAGCACGGCCACCCGTGGCATCCGGGGCGCACCGGCCAGGTCCGGGCCGACCTGCTGCGCTACGTGCCGCACGTCGCGCCGGTCGACGCCTCGGCACGGCAGGACGCGGACGGCGCGTGGCCGGGCCGCCGGGGGCACGCGGTGACCGGCTTCGTCCGCAGGCTGCCGCCGGGCAGGCAGGCGTCCGGCGAGCAGCTCGATCTCCACCATGACGCGGTACTGAACGCGGAGGTGGTCGACCGGCCGCTGCCGGAGGGGTACACCTACGTCCGCCCCCACCATCGCGGCTCGCACGCGTGAGTCCGCGCCGCCCGCCGTCAGCGGCCGGTGGCGCCGTCGAGCTGTTCGCGGAGGATGTCGGCGTGGCCGGCGTGGCGGGCGGTCTCCTCGATCATGTGCACCAGGACCCAGCGCATCGACGGGGCCGGTCCCCGGCGCGCGGGCGACTCCAGGTCCGGGCAGGCGTCGATCACCGCGTTGGCCCGCTCGACTGCCTCGCGGTAGCCGGCGAGCACGCCGTCGACCGTCTCCTCGGGCGACGGCCGCATGGTGCGGCGCCAGTCGCTGGGGCGCTCGCCCAGGAAGTAGTACCGCTCGACGCAGGTCAGGTGCTTGACCAGGCCCAGGAGGTTGGTGCCGGAGGGCACCCCGCCGGTGCGGACCTGCGGCTCCGGCGCGTCGGCGACCTTGGCCGCGACCGCGGTGCGCAGGTAGTTCAGGAAGCCCAGCAGGGTGGCCCGCTCGCCGGCGCCGGTCTGCGGCGGGCCGGTGTCCTTCGACCGGCGGGGCCGGCGCGCGGCGGCCGTCATGCGCCGGCCCGCTGGATGAGCAGGACGGTGTCGGTGACGGTGGCCGTCTCGCCGGACGGGCCGGTGGCCACGCGCTGCGGCGTGTCGGCGCGCAGGACGTGCCACTGCGACGGGTCGAGGTCGAGGTCGGCGGCGAGCTCGCCGGGCGCCGGGTAGCGCACGCCCGGGTCCTGGTTCCAGGACCACGGCGCGGTCGAGCCGTGATCGACGATCAGGAGCAGGCCGCCGGGGCGCAGGGCGTGCGCGGCGGTGCGCAGGACCCGGGGCCGGGGAAACTCGAACGGTGTCTGGAGGTACTGCGCGGAGACGAGATCGAACGCGCCGGCCGGGAAGCTGCGGGCCAGGTCGTGCCGTTCGGCGGTGACCCGGGCACCGACGCCGAGGTCGTGGGCGCGCGCCCGCACCCGCTCCACGGCGGTGCCGGCGATGTCCACGGCGGTCACCTGCCAGCCGTGCCCGGCGAGCCAGATGGTGTCGCCGCCGGCGCCGCAGCCCAGATCCGCCGCCGCACCGGGCGGCAACGGCCCGGCGACCTCGACAAGCAGCGGGTTGGGCCGCCCGTCCCAGGCCCGCCGCGCGCCGTGATGCCGCTCCCAGAACACTGCCGCTTCGTCCGTGACCACTCGTCGCATGACCCCAGCATCACCGCGACCGTTCCGGCCTTGCAAGAAAAGTTGCGGATCCGCATGATGGGGTTCATGGGTGGTACCGAGGAGGACGTGCTCGCCGGTGTCGGGCCGCGGCTGCGTGCGCTGCGCCGGGCGCGGGGCACCACGCTCGCGGACCTGGCGACCGAGACCGGCCTGACGGCGAGCACGCTGTCGCGCCTGGAGAACGGCAAGCTGCGCCCCACGCTGGAGCAGCTGCTGCCCCTCGCGCGGGCGCACGGCGTCCCGCTCGACGACCTGGTCGCCGCGCCGCCGACCGGTGACCCGCGCATCCACCTGCGCCCCGTGCGGCGGTTCGGGCTGACCGTGGTCCCGCTGACCCGGCGGGCCGGCGGCGTCCAGGCCTACAAGGTGGTCTATCCACCGGCCGGGCGGGCGGCCACGATGCGGCTGCAGACCCACGACGGGTATGAGTGGTTCTACGTCCTCAACGGCGACGTCCGGTTCGTGCTCGGCGAGCGGGAGTTCCTGCTCGGCGCCGGCGAGGCGGCGGAGTTCGACACCCGCGTGCCGCACTGGATCGGCAGCGCCGGCAGCCGGCCCGCGGAGCTGCTCACCCTGTTCGGCGCGCAGGGCGAACGCGCCCACCTGTCCTCCGCCGCGCACTGAGCGGCGGACGGCCGCGGTGGCCTCGGCTCAGGCGGTGACGGTGAAGGTGGCGGTGAGCTCGGCCGTGGAGTCGCCGCCGACGTGGACGTCGAAGACGGATTCGTCCAGGGCCCAGTCCCGCGTGGCGGTGCTCCAGTAGCGGCGCTGGTCCGGCCCGACCGTGAACTCGACCCGCCGGGACGCGCCCCCGGGCAGCACCACCCGCTGGAAGGCCTTGAGTTCCCGCAGTGGCCGGGCGGCGGAGCCGTGCCGCTGGTGCAGGTAGAGCTGCACGACCTCGGCGGCCTCGCGGTCGGAGGCGTTGGTGAGCTCGACGGACACGGTGACGACCCCGTCGCGCGGGACAACCGGCGCGTCGACGGCGAGGCCGGTGTAGGTGAACCTGGCGTAGCTCAGGCCGTGGCCGAACGGGAACAGCGGCGTGCTCGCCTCGTCCCAGTAGCGGCGGGCCTGGTTGTCCGGCTCGTGCGAGCGCGTGTGCGCGTAGGACATCGGGATCTGCCCGACGGTCCGCGGCCAGCTGAACGGCAGCTTCCCACCCGGCGAGACGACGCCGAACAGCAGATCCGCCACCGCTGCCCCGCCCTGGCTGCCCGGGTACCAGATGTCCGGCACCGCCGGCACGTGCTCGGCCGCCCAGCGCCGCGCCGTACCCGGCGAAATGCTTGGGACCGGCGATGACGCCGTGATCCGGTCGCTGGAAACCGCGCACCTGGGCGGCGGCGACCGCGGCACCCAGGACCGGGTCCTCACCCGCGCCCTCGATGATGCGGCCCCACCGGGGATCGCGGGCGATGTCCACCATCGGCGCGAACGTCCAGTGGATGCCGACCGCGCGGGCCTCCCGCGCGGCGACCGCCTGCCCGCGCTCGATCGTCTCGACGTCCCACGACGCCGCCATCGCGATCGGCACCGGGAAGATCGTGCGCAGCCCGTGGATGACGTCGAACCCGAACAGCACGGGGATCCCGGACCGGTTGCCCTGCACGGCGAGCCGCTGCAGGCGGTTGATCTCGGCGGGGTCGGACACGAACAGCAGCGCCCCCGCCTCGCCGCGCCCGAGCGCCGCCTCCACCGCCCGCGGCTGCTCCCGCACGTCCAGGCCGAGCGCCGGGTCCGCCTGCGCGCCCGCCGGCAGCTGGAAGTAGAAGTACTGGGTCAGCTGACCCGCCTTCTCCTCCGGCGACATGCCGCGCAGCAGCTCCTCGACCCGCGCCGCCACCGCATCCGGCCCGCCGGCGTCGTCCCGGTCGGGGCCTTCGGTCGATCCCCTCGTCATGTCGCGCCCCCTGGGTGCCGACGTTGATTGTGGCACCGGACCCCGCCGACCGCCGGTCAGCCGCTGAATTCCCCGCCGGCGCCGGTCAGGACCTCCGGCGCACGAGCCACCCGGCCAGCAGGACCGCGCACAGGACCGGGATCGCGACCGTGACCGTCAGCCAGATCGGCCACGGGCCGCGGCGGGCGGAGGTGGCGTGGCGGACCGTCACGCCCGGCAGCAGGCCGGTCGCCAGCTGCAGGTCGAACACCTGGCACGACTGGGTGCCGAACTCGCACGTCGAGCCGGTGCCGAAGCGGGACAGCCGGCGGTGGGTGCCGTCGCGCAGGTCGACCTCCGCGATCGTCAGGTGGCCCGCGGCATCGGTGTCCAGGACCAGCATCACCCGCCCGGAACGCCACCCGAGCAGCCGGACGGCGTCGGTCCCCCGCGGCACCGGACCGGTGCCGGCGGATACCGGCACGAACGTGAGGGACTGCGGCTCGGTGAGGTACGCGCAGCGCCGGCAGGCGCGTCTGCGCGTACCGGACGTACTCCCGCTCATCCCGCAATCCCGGCCTCCTTCACCGACTCTGAGTGGTGCGGGCCGGCATTCGGTTGGCGACACCGGAGAAGTTTCAGCGCGACGCTGCGATCCGTGACCGTGACCGTGAGCCGAGCAGAGCGGCGCCGCCGAGCACGACCGCCGCCGCGCACAACGAGAGCAGCAGGGGCCCCGGCGGCGGGACGGCCCCCGCGTCGACGCCCGGCAGGTAACGGCCGATCGTGAGCCATGCCAACGCCGCCGCGGCCGCCCCGACAACCAGCGCGCCGCAGACCAGTGCCAGCATCGCCGCCGGCTCCACGCGCCGGGTCGTGCGGCCGCCATGCCCTGCCTGCGCAGCGCGGCCAGGTCGGCCCGGTCCCCGCCGGACGCGGCGACCACCAGACCGGCCGCGCCGAGCAGCACCGCGGCGATCCCGGCCAGCAGCGTGAACCGCATTCCCAGGGCGCTGCCGGCCCGGCTCAGCAGCGCGCGTTCGCCGGACAGCGTGCGCTCCCCCGTGACGATGAGACCGGCGGCGGTCAGTGCGTCCACGATGGACGGCGGCGCGTCGGCGGCGAGCCACACCTCGGCGCCCTCGGTCACGCCCGTGTCGCCGGCGAGGCGGTCGGCGTATTCGAGGTCGATCAGCATGCCGTGCCGGCCCAGCCGGGGCAGGCGGTCCGCGGTGGCCAGCGCCGCCGCCGGGACCGGGCTGTCGTCGAAGACGTCGACGAGACCGTCCGGGGGCAGCGGGCCGGTCGCCAGCACGGGGATCCGGTCGGGGATGCCGGCCGGGCGCAGCAGGCCCGCGTCGCTGCGGGCCCCTGCCCGCAGGTCGAACCGCACGCCGTCGCCGGTGCCGGTCACCGTCGCGTCCGGGGGCGTGCGCCAGTCGCGGGTCGGCGGTGCGTGCAGGGTCAGCGTGACCGTCGGACCGGCGGTGCCGGGCAGGTCGACCTCGAGACCGATGAGGCGGCACCCGGCCGTGCAGGCGGCGGCCCGCGAGTACGTGTGACGACCGGGCGCGAGCTCGCCGAGGCGCACCTCGATGCCCGCGGTGCCGTCGAGCGGGGCCAGGTGCGCGACGAGGTCCGGGGTCAGATCGTCCAGGCGGGACGCGGTGATGTCGAACGCCACGGTGTCGCCCCGCACGGCGACGGGAGGCGCGGCCGGGATCGGGTGGAGGGCGCGGGCGAGGTCCGGCAGGGGGTCGCCGGCGTACGACGGATGCCAGACCGCCACCGCGGCAAGGCGGGTGGCGTCCACCGCGAGCATGTTCTCGAGCGGGACGACCGCCATGGCGTAGCGGCCGTCCGGGTCGGCGGCGCGGGTGAGCGCGAGCAGGCGCTGGCGGGTCGTCGGGGCGATGCTCAGCACCCGGCTCGCGCCGACCGCGACGTCCGCCGTCGCCCGCTGCGTGCCGGCGGACACGAGCACGCCGGTCGTCGCGAAGCCCAGCAGCGCCACGGCGACCACGAGGACGGTCAGCAGGCGGCGGCCGGACGGCTGGCGGGCCACGCGCAGCGCGGCCAGCGCGGCCACCAGGCGCCCGCCGCGCAGGGCCGACCCGGCGGCACGGGCGGCGAGCACGGGCATCGCCCGGGCCGCCAGCAGCGCCACGGCCAGCATCAGCAGGGCGGGGGCCAAGGGCGCCACCCCGTACACGCTGTCGCCGGACGTGTGGAAGTGCACGACGGCCACGACGGCGAGCAGCACGACCATGACGTCGAAGGTCGCCGAGCGCCACCGGGCGCCGCGCCGGTCGATCCGCCGCAGCAGGTCGCTGAGCGGCGCCGACACCACCCGGATCGCCACGACGGCGCTGGCGAGCACCGCCGCCGCGGTGAGCCCGGCGCCGTAGCCGAGCGCCGTGGACGCCCAGGCGCCGGCGATCAGGCTGCCGGTGAGGCCGCCGGCGAGGACGGGGACGGCCGGTTCGGCGCTCACCAGCCACCAGCGGCCGCTCCGGCGGGTGCCGCGCAGCGCCACGACGCCGTGCTCGAACCGGCTCGCCCGGGCGCCGGTCGCGGTGGCGAAGATGACCACGGCGCAGCCGAGCAGGGCCACGGGTATCGCCGCGAACGGCACCGGCTCGCGGGCCGCGGCACGGTCGGCGTCGATGCGGTGGAGCAGGTCACCGAGGCCGATCGAGGGCCGCGCGTCGCCGGCGTCGGTGTCGACCTGTGCCAGCCAGGCCCGCAGCCGGGGCAGGGTGGCGACGCGGATGGCGCCGGGCTGCGGGTACGCGTCGAAGACCTGCAGCTCCGACGGCCGGGAGAAGCCGTTCAGCGTGCGGCGGTCGACGTACACCGGTTCGCGGGACGGCGTGTCGCCGCCGCGCCCCCAGTACGGCGAGGCGACCGGCCGCACGATCCCGACGACCGTCAGGAAGCCGGGCGCCCCGGCGGGGACGAACTGGCCCGTGGTGGAGTTGTACGCCGAGGCGGTGAGCGACAGCGGATCGCCGAGCCGGATCTCCAGGCGGCGCGCCGTGTCCTCGGTGAGCACGGCGTCGCCCAGGCTCATCAGGCACCGGCCGGAGACGACCTGCACGTGTTCGCAGACGTCCTGGCGGTAGGTCACCTGCCGGGTCCCCTCCAGGAAGACCTCGGGTCGTTCGGCCGGTTGGGCGATGAAGGACGCCGAGAAGACCTGCGTGTAGCCGGGCGCGTCGAGCAGCCGGCCGCCCGCGCGTTCGAAGCGGTCGTCCATGGATCCGGTGTTGTCCGGCTCGACGGTGGCGGCGACGAGCATGGTGCGCTCGCCGGGGCGGGCCGCCGCGACCTGGTCCGCGACCATGCGCTCCTCGATCCGGGCCAGGTACACCGGTGCGAGGGCGACCCCGGCCGCGGCGAGGGCGGCGAGCACGAACAACGCCGCCGCCTGGCGACGGCGGGCCCAGAGGACGGCGAACGTGAGCGCGATCATCCGCGGCCTGCGATCCGGCCGGAGACGAGCGCCGTCACGCCGAAGCAGACGGTGGCCACGGCGATGGCGGCCAGCAGCGCGGGTACCGACAGCGGCGGCTCGGCGACGACCCAGCCGTCCGTGAACGGCCGCACCGGCGAGCGCAGCAGCCACCGGGCCGCCGCCGCGGCGACCAGCCCGATCGCCAGGGCGAGGGCCACGGGGGCGAGCGCGGACCAGCGGCCCGCGGCACCGACCACCCGCGCCGGAACTCCTGGGCGCGCAGGGCGGCGACCTCGGCCCGCCGTTCGCGCCGCTGCACGGCCGCGACGATCGTGAGCGCGCTGCCGGCCAGCAGCAGCGCGAGGACGGCGGCAAGCAGGTGGAAGCGCAGGGCGGCGGCGGGCCCCAGGCGCGCCAGGCGGTCCTCGGCGGCGGTGACGGAATCGCCGCCGATGACGACGAGGCCCGCCGCGACGAGCCGGTCCACGAGATCGGGCGGTGCGCCGGCGCCGAGCCACACCTGGTCGACGTCGCCGGGGCGGGACGGCTCGGCGAGTCCCGTCGTGAGCCGGTCGGCGTACTCCAGGTCGACCAGGACCACCCCGCCGGTGCGGACCGGCAGCCCGGTCCCGGTCGCCGCCCGGACCGGCACCGGCACGCCGGCCAGTGCCAGCTCGGTGGTGCCGTTCTGGTCCGGGGCGCGGATCGCGCCGGCGGTGGCCAGGACCGGCAGGGGCAGCGGGGCGTCTGCGGCGTAGACGCGCCGGTCGGCCGGTCCGCCGCGGGCGGCGGGGATGGTGGCCAGCCGCATCCGGCCGTCGCCACGCAGCCGCTGCACTCCGGTTGCCGTGTCGCCGGTCGCGGTGCGCCACCGGACCGGGTCGGCGAACCCGGGCCCGTCGACCACGACCCGTCCGTCGGCGCGCAGCTCCGCCAGTTCGAGGGTCGCGCCCGGGTCGCCGCTGAGGTCCAGCGCCATCAGCCGGCAGCCGGCCCGGCAGGCGGGGGCCTCCGCGCGGTACTCGCCGGCGGCGCCGATCGTCCCGAAGTCGGCGCGGACCGTGGCGCCGGTGTCCGCGACGGTCATCAGCAGGCGCAACGCCACGGTGCCGTCGCCGGCGGCCCGCAGCGTCAGGACCGTGCCGGTGACGGCGGTCGGCGCCGGGGTGGCCGGGTGCAGGCGGGTGACCGCGGCGCCCGGGTCGATCGCGGCGACGGCGCGCAGGCGAGGCGAGTCGACGGCGAGGATCTGCGGTCCGGGGCCGGACGCACCCGACACGACGACCGCCATCGCGTGGCCGCCCTGCGGATCCGCGGCGCGCACCGCGGACAGCAGCCGCCCCCGCGGGACCGGTGCGACGGTCAGCACCCGGTCCGCGCCGGTCTCGGCCTCGGCCCGGTGCAGGCGCGCCGCGTCGGCACGGGCCCAGTCCTGCGCGGCGACCCCGCACATGCAGGCGGCGGCCGCGAGCACCGGCACGATCCGGTACGCCGACGTCCGCCGTGCCAGGAACAGCGCGGTGAGCCCGGCGGTGAGCCTGCCGCGGACCAGCGCGGCCCGTCCCACGGCGACGGCCGGCGGCAGCAGCAGCCGGGTCAGCAGGACGGCGCCGGCGACCGCGAACAGGACCGGCGCGAGCAGTTCCAGGCCGTAGCCGTGCACGGGTGCCTCGCCGGTGACCGCGGACTGGTAGGCGGCCGCGGCGGCCAGGGCGACGACGGTCAGGTCGAGGACGGCACCGGCGAGCGCGGCCCGTCGCGGCGGCGCGAGCTGCAGCAGTTGCTGCAGCGCGCCCGGGTCAGCCGCCAGTCGGCGGCGACGATGACCGACAGCGCGCCGGCACCGGCCAGGGCGGCCGCGGCGGCCGGGCCGGGCCCGCTGTCGGCGTCGCGCAGCAGGGGTGAGCAGGCCGCCGGCGGCGACGGCGCCGGCAAGGGCGGGCAGCGCGCTCTGCCCCGAGGTGGCGAGGATGACCCGCCGTCGCCGGGCACCGCGCAGCGCCACGCGGGCGGCGTCGCCACGCCGGGCCTCGGCCGCGTACCAGGCGCTGACCGCGACGGCGAGCCATCCGATTGCGGCGAGCTGGACGGCGGCGAGGGTGATGCCATGCGTCACGGCGTAGCGCTCGTTGCGCACGGCGCGGGCGAGCGCGCCGGCCACGGAGGTCACCTCGAGGGCACCGCCGCGGCTCAGCCGGGCGACGGCGGCGGCCACGGCACCGTCGTCGCCGTGCGTGAACTGCGCGGCCGGCAGCAGCAGGTCGTAGGTGGCGTAGGCCGGTACCGCGGCCGCGGCGATCGTGTCGAGGGTCGTGTACGCCGCGTCGCCCTGCTGCCCGTGCCACCACCAGCCGAGCGGGTCCTTCGGCTCGAAGACGCCGACGACGACCAGCGGGGCCGGTGCCCCGCCCGCGCCCTTGTCGTGCAGCACCCGGTCGCCGACCGTGGTGCCGAGCCGGTGGGCCAGCGCCGCGGGCAACGCGACCTCGCCGGGCCCGGCCGGGCACGCACCGGTGAGGTCGAAGTTCGCGCACGCGTCGTCGCGGTAGCGCAGTTCGGCCTCGATCCGGCCGGCGGCGTCGGTGGCCAGGGTGTCCGTGAGCCGGACCCCCGCGACGGCCCGCTCCGCCGGCAGCCCCGCGGTGGACTCGGTCGTCGCGCGGAAGCGCGTCAGGGCCTGGACGGGGTCGGCGCCGAGCGTGACGCTGCCGCGCACGCCGACGGTGCGCTGGGCCGCAGGAGCACCGCCGATCAGCGCGGCGGCCGCGGCCGCGGCGTCCCTGGTGGCGATCCAGCCGGCCCCGCCGAGCCCGCCGGCCGTCACGGCGACAAGGATCGCCATCACCACGGCAGGGGCCCGACGGGTGCGGATGGCACCCCAGATGATCGCCAGCACACCGCCACCATAGTCAGCCGGCGGCGTCGTTTGGGAACGCTCCCAAACCGTGGATTCCGGTCCACCGGCGCACGGGCCCATGACATCGACGTCAGCCCCCTCGACGTCAGGACCGGCGGGGCACGCCCCCGAACGTGAACGGTTCCCGTTCGTTTCCGACCAGTTGTGGACGATTCGGTTCACACGGTGGCGCTCGGCTGGCGTTTCGTTTACCAAGGTGTCAACCGCCATCAATGTCCGTGGCCGGGTCCCCCGCCCCGTCCGGCCCGGGCAACGGAAGGAAGACGACATGAAGGTCCCCCGGTTGTTCCTCGCCGCCGCGGCAGCGGTCCTGGCGATCGTGACCGTGCCGGCGCCCGCCGCGCACGCGGCACCGGCCACCATCGCCAACGGCACGCAGTTCACCGACACCAGCGGCAACGCCCTGCACGCGCACGGCGGCGGTGTCCTGAAGGTCGGCGACTATTACTACTGGTTCGGGGAGAACCGCAACGCCGACAACACGTTCCGCGCCGTGTCGGTGTACCGCTCCACGAACCTGCGCGACTGGGAGTTCCGCAACAACGTGCTGACCCAGTCGTCGGCGGCCGAGCTCAACGTCGCCAACATCGAGCGGCCGAAGGTCATCTACAACGCGGCCACCGGCCGGTACGTGATGTGGATGCACAAGGAGAACGGATCGGACTACGGCGAGGCCCGCGCCGCGGTCGCCTCCTCGGCCACCGTCGACGGCGCCTACACCTACCACGGCAGCTTCCGGCCGCTCGGGCACATGTCGCGGGACATCACGCTGTACAACGACAACGGCACCGCGTACATGATCTCCGCGGCGCGGGACAACTACGACCTGCACATCTACCGGCTGACCGCGGACGGTCTCGGCATCGCGAGCCTGGTCGGCAACTTCTGGCCGGGCGGGCACCGCGAGGCGCCGGCGCTGTTCAAACGCGGCAGCACCTACTTCATGCTGACCTCCGCGGCGACCGGCTGGAACCCCAACCAGGCCCAGTACGCCACCGCCTCGAGCATCTCCGGCCCGTGGACCGGCTGGAGCAACGTCGGTGACTCGACCACGTTCCGGTCCCAGCCGACCTACGTGCTGCCGATCCAGGGCACGTCCACGACCAGCTACCTGTACATGGGCGACCGCTGGGCCGGCGCGTGGGGCGGGCCGGTCGGCGACTCCCAGTACGTCTGGCTGCCGATCACGTTCCCGTCGGCCACCAGCATGAGCCTGACGTGGGCCGCGTCGGTCACGATCGACACCGCGGCGGGCACCGTCTCCGGCCAGTCCCCCGTCGTGTACCGGGTGACGAACCGCAACAGCGGCCGGGTGATGGACGTGGTCAGCAGCTCCGTGGCGAACAACGCGGAGGTGAAGCAGTGGGGCTGGAACGGCGGCGGGAACCAGAAGTGGGAGTTCCGTGACGCCGGCAGCGGCTACCTCCAGATCGTCAACCAGAACAGCGGCAAGTGCCTCGACGTCGCGAACGCCTCCACCGCCAACGGTGCCAACGTCATCCAGTACACCTGCGGCGGCGGGCAGAACCAGCAGTGGCAGTGGGTCGCCACGGGCAGCTACTTCCAGCTGCGGGCCAGGCACTCCGGCAAGTGCCTGGACGTGGTGAACGCCGGCACCGGTGACGGCGCCGACATCCAGCAGTACACCTGCGGCACCGGCACCAATCAGCAGTGGAGCCGGGCGCAGGCCTGAGTTCGGACCGGCGCGGCACCCCGGGTGGTGAACCCGGGGTGCCGCACCGTCAGACCTGGGTGCGCCGCCACTGCTGGTTGGTACCGGTCCCGCAGGTCCACTGCACCAGCTGCGCGCCGTCGGTGGTGGCGGCGTTGTACACGTCCAGGCACTTGCCGCTGTGCCGGGCGACCAGCTGGACGTACCCGCTGCCGGCGTCCTGCAGGCGCCACTGCTGGTTCGTGCCGGTGTGGCAGGTCCACTGCACGACCTTCACGCCGTCACCGGTGGCGCTCACGCCGCCGTTGACGTCGAGGCACTTGCCGCTCGCGGCGCCCACCACCTGGTAGTAACCGCCGCCGGCGTCACGGAACTGCCAGCGCTGGTTCGCCTGGCCGTTCGCGGCCCACTGCACGATGTCGGCGCCGTCGGTGGTGGCGCCGTTGTAGACGTCGGCGAGCTTACCGCTGTGCCGGGCGGTCATGGTGTACGACGGTGTCGTCGGCACCGTGGTCTGCGGCGCCACCCGGTACAGCGCCGCGCCGTGCGCCGGGATCGACCGCGACAGCGTCCCGGTGACCGTGCCGAGGCTCGCGCCGGACCACAGGTCGGTGACGGTGGCCGAGCCGATGCCGAGGTCGGCCAGGTTGAGCGACACCGTCGCGGCCGCCGGCTCCCGGTTGAACAGCGCGACGTACCGGTGGTTGCTCCCGGGCACGTCGGCGGCCCACACCTGCCGGGTCCCGCCGGTCAGCTGCCGGTTGTTGGTGCTGTTCTGGTCGACGGCGAGCACCGCGGCGTTGGTCATGAGCGCCAGCTCGGCGGCCCGGTTCTCGGTGAGGTTGCCGCCCCACATGAGCGGGGCCCGGTTGATCGACCACAGCGTCATCAGGGTCCGCTGCTCGTCCGCGGTGAGCGCCGAATAGCGGGGCGAGCCGACGGGTCCCTGCTTGGAGAGCCGGCCGATGGGGATCATGTCGGGGTCCGGCCACGCGCCGGTCGCCCGGTACGGCGTCCAGTCCCGCAGCTTGTCGAACAGGGCGTCCAGCGAGCCCCAGTTGTCCCACAGGTCGTTGACGATCCGCCACATGTTCGCGTTGGCGGCCACGTGCGCGCCGCTGGCCAGCGGCGTCGGTCCCGGGGAGAGGCTGAGCACCATCGGCCGGCCGCTGCGTTCGATGGCGAGGCGGTACCCCTCGACCTCGCCCTGCCGGTAGGTGGGAGCGGCGATGTCGTCGACCTTGACGTAGTCCACGCCCCAGCTCGCGTAGAGCGCGAACAGCGAGTCGAGGTACGCCTGGGCGCCCGGGTGGCTCATGTCGAGGCCCCAGTTGAGGTTCAGCCATGACGCCGTGGTGCTGTTGTCGATCTGGTTCGCGGTGTACCCCGTGCCGGCGATCGGCAGGTTGTCCGCCACCGCCTGGCGCGGGATGCCCCGCATCAGGTGCACGCCGAACTTCAGCCCGGCGGCGTGCAGGTAGTCCGCCAGGGGCTTGAAACCGTTGGTGCCGGTGGCGGACGGGAACCGCACGGTGTCCGGCAGCGGCCGGCCGTTGCCGTCCAGCCGCAGCCGCGGCTGCAGGTTGGCGTCCTGGTTGGGGCTGCCGGTGCCGCCGCCCGGGTAGTACCAGGCCCAGTCGATGACGATGTACTGCCACCCGAACTGGCGCAGGTTGTCGCGCATGTAGTCGGCGTTGGCCTTCACCTGCGCCTCGGTGACGTTCCAGTTGTAGGAGTCGTAGCTGTTCCAGCCCATCGGCGGGGTGTTGGCGGCGCCGTTGTTCCAGGCAAGCGCCGGTTGCGGCAGGCTGACCGCGACGGCGTTGGCGAGCATCAGCAGCAGGACCGCGGCGCAGCGCCGGAGCGCGTGGCCGCTCATGCCGTCACCCGGAAGGTCGCGTCCTGCCGGTCGCTGAGACCGGAGCCGGTGCCGAGCGGGTCGATGCGCAGCACGAAACCAGCGTGGCGCAGGTACCGGTCGGGGAAGTTGTAGGAGCGGAACGACGACCACGCGCAGTCGGCCAGTCCGGCGGTGCGGGTGAACGTGGCGTCGGCGCGGAACGTCGCGGTGTTGTCGTTCGGATCCAGACGGATCGCGTAGTTGCTGTGCCGCAGGAAGCGGCCGGGATAGTTGACCGACTCGAACGACACGCCGGCGGAGGCGGCGAGGCCGGGCACCATCCGCCACAGCTGGTCCTGGTAAGGGTCGAACGGGTACGCGTCGATGCGGCCGATGTTGTCGGCGTGCCGGACGTACCGGTCGGGGTAGTTCGACGACTTCAGCCGCACCCAGGCGGGCAGCCCCCAGCGGGACACCAGCGCGCTGTACTCGCCCGCGCTGATCCCGGCGATCGAGCCGTGCTTGGCGTTCAGCGGCGGGGTGTAGTCCCGCTGGTTGAGCACCGTCCACGCGCCGCCACCGACGTTGGTGGTGGACCAGGCGTAGTAGTCGTTGTTGACAGGGCTGAACGAGTCGCCCCACAGCCGCCAGCCGGCGCCGTCGTTGTTGCGCACCAGCATCGGCGCCTCCATCGCCGATCCCTGCCGCAGCCCACCGGTGTAGGTGGTGTAGCTGTTCGGCGCGCCGGTGCTGGAGCGGGCGCCGTAGGTCAGGCCGTTGGCGAGGTTCTTGTAGTACAGGTAGAACGTGGACCCGTCCACGACGACGTCGCCGTCCAGGACGCCGAAGCCGGGGCTGAAGTACACCTGGTTGGCGCTGACGGTCCGGAAGTCCGACGTGTAGTTGACCATGAACACGTCGGCGCCGTTGTTGGCGGAGTAGACGATGCCGTACTGCCCGCGGGCCGCGTCCCAGAACGCCGTCGGCGCCCAGGTGTGCGTGGCCAGCCCGTGCATACGCACGCGGCGGTAGCCGGTGAAGGCGGTCAGGTCGGTGGAGTCCCAGACGTGCAGGTACTGGTTGTTCTGGCCGAAGTCGGTGCCGGCCAGGTCGGTGGCCAGCACGACGAACGTGCCGTCCTGCTTGCGCAGGATGAACGGGTCGCGCAGCCCGAGCGTGCCGGCGGTCGGCGTGACGACGGGGTTGTTCTGGTTCAGCGGGGTCCAGTTCAGCCCGTCCTGGCTGACCGCCAGGTGCAGGCCGTAGTTGGCGCCGGTGAAGTTCGGCGACTCGGTGAAGTAGCCGAAGACGTAGGCGGTGTTCGCCGCCCACGCGGCCCGCGGCCCGACCGTCACGGCGGTGGCGGTCGCGGCGGCGCTGAGCACGGCCAGGCGGTTGAAGGAGCGTCGGGACAGGGGCATGGCGGCTGCCTTCCACATCTCGGGTACAGCTTCTGGATCGACGCGCGCGCCGCCCCGCCTCCGCGGTGCTCCGGGGTGTGCGGATCCGGCCGGCGACACGGACCGCGTCACGGTCGTGTTAGCGCTCACACTCCGCGATGCCCCACTGGCGGAGAGGCATCGGGGAATGTGTCGAAGTGTTGACGCGGGGACGCACCGATGTCAATACCTGCCGCAACATCAACCTGTCGCGAGCCACCCCGTTGTGATCGCTCACAAGCATGGCGCGTGACAGAGCCGGTCGCGTGGCCTACGCTCCCGTCCGTGCGCGTGAAGATCCATGACGAGACGGCCACCGGCCGGGTCATCGGCGCCCTGGAGCCGGACGTCTCCTGGCCGGTGCGGCGGTGACCGCGTTCGGCCGCAACGCGTTCTTCGTGCTCGTCGGCCACCGGCAAGTCAAGGAACTGACCCTCGACGATGCGTTGCGTGTGGCGTTCGTCCGCCTGGTGCAGCTGGTCGGCGGATGACCGCCAAAAGCCTGACTGCATCCCTGTTGGAGCACCGGCGCCGGGCCGCGCGGGTGCTGCCGGACGCGGCCGGGCTCACCGAGGACGCCGTCGAGCACTTCCGGCACCGCGTGCTGCCGGACCTCGACGACGAGCACCTCCGCTCGGTCACCGTCGCGCTGGCGGAGCGCACGTCGATCCGCGGCTGGGCATGGGAGGCGGCCCGCCTCTTCCCGGCGCTGGAGGCGCGCCGTCCGGTGTGGACGGCGGCCGACGTCGGGCTGCTGTTCGACCTCGCCCACCGGGAGCACGACTCGCCGGTGACCGTGCTCCGGGTCGCGGTCACCGCGGCCGAAGGACTGGACCCCGCCGAACGGGAGCTGCTCGCGGAGCGGTTCCGGCTGGCGCAGCCGCTGGTCGACGCGACCACCTCCCGCGAGGCGAGCGAGCGGGCGCAGCTGCTGCGGCGGCTCGTGCTGCTCGCGGACACCGCCGGCGGCGGTGCGCCCAGCTGGGCCGGGCGGATCCGGGTCGAGGACGGCTGGAGCCACGCGGCGGTCGAGCACCTGCGCACCGCACCGCCCGGCGCCGGCGCGCTCGGTCCGCTGCTCGATCACGCCCTCGCCGTGGCGTCCGGCCCGCGCCCGACGAAGACCTGGCTGCGCCGCACGGGCGAGCTGCTCGACGGCTCGCCCGAGCTCGTCGCGCTGCTGCACGACCTGCTCCACCTCGCCCACAGCTGCCGGCCCGCGACGGTGCGGCACTGGTACGGGGACTACCGCATGCGGGTCAGCTTTGACAACGCCGACCTGGTGCGGGGGCTGCTGTGGGCGGCGCAGGTGTCCGGCGAGGCGTGGCTGGTCCCGCTCGTGCTGGCCCTGGAGCCGACGCTGCACGAGCCGAAGCCGCTCAACGCCTGCTACGCGGTGCTGGGGCGGCGCGCCGACGACGCCGCGATCGCCGCGCTCGTGCGGATGCAGCGCCGCACCCGGCACCGGGGGAAGCTCAAGCAGATCACCGCCGCCCTCGACGAGGCCGCGGCGGGCGCCGGCGTCAGCCGCTCCGAGCTCACCGAGCTGACCATCCCCGACTGCGGCCTCGACCCGCGGCGGCAGCGGCGCCTCGGCACGGACGACCTCGCCGCCGTCATCGCCGTCGACGACCGGGCCAAGGTCCGCGTGACCTGGGAGCAGGACGGCGCGACCACGACCAAGCCACCGGCCTCGGCCGGCACGGACCTGGTCGCGGAGGTCCGCCGCGCCGCCACCGACCTGAAGCAGGCCCTCGCCGGCGAGCGGGTCCGCCTGGAGGACCTGCTGGCCGAGGACCGCGAATGGCCCCTGCGGACGTGGCGGGAACGGTACGTTTCACATCCTGTCACCGGCAGTGTCGTCGACCGTCTGCTGTGGACGGTCAGCGACGGCGAGCGGCGGTACACCGGCCTGCCGGACGCGGACGGCCGCTTCACCCTGGCCGACGGCTCGACGGTGACCGCCGCCCCCGAGGCGCGGATCCGGCTCTGGCACCCGGTGGACGCCGACCCCGAGCAGGTGCGTGCCTGGCGTGAGCACATCCTCGCCCGCGAGGTCGTGCAGCCGTTCAAGCAGGCGTTCCGGGAGGTGTACCTGCTGACCCCGGCGGAGGAGGAGACCCGCGTCTACTCCAACCGGTTCGCGGCGCACATCCTGCGCTACCAGCAGGCCTACGCGCTGATGAAGGAACGCCGCTGGGGCAGCAACTACCTGGGCGGCTGGGACGGCGGCCACGACGGCGAGGCGAAACGGGACTTCCCCGCGGCCGGACTGACCGCCGTGTTCCACCACGAGCAGGCCACCGACGACGGCGACACCCCCCAGTTCTGCTCGACCGACCGGGTCCGCTTCGAGCGGGGCCGCGCCCGGGCGCGGCAGGACGTCGCGCTGGCCGAGGTGCCGGCCCGCGTCTTCTCCGAGGCGATGCGCGACGTCGACCTGTTCGTCGGCGTCACGTCCATCGCCACCGACCCCACGTGGGCCGACGGCGGCACCGACGACGCCCGCGTCCGCTACTGGCGCTCGGTCGCGTTCGGCGACCTGACCGCCAACGGCCAGGTCCGCCGGCAGGTCCTGGAGCACCTGCTGCCCAAGCTGAAGATCCGCGACCGCGCCAGACTCGACGGCCACTACCTCGTCGTGGACGGCCGCCGGCACACGTACCGCATCCACATCGGCAGCGGCAACATCCTGATGTCCCCCAACGACCGCTACCTGTGCATCGTGCCGTCCAGCACCGCCAAACCCACCGGCCTGCGCTTCCTGCCGTTCGAAGGCGACACCATGCTCGCCATCGTGCTGTCCAAGGCCCTGCTCCTGGCCGACGACCACAAGATCACAGACCCCTCGATCCTCCACCAGCTCGGCTGACGTCCCGCGCCGGACGACGTGGCGGTCGGCCTTCACCTCGGCCGTCGCACGTCGCGAGCGGCGCCGCCGGGTGCGGCAACCGGTCGGCTCCCGTCCTGCCCTCCGGCGGTGGCGTGAACGCCCGCGGTCCACTCGTCCTACAGCGACTACCAGGCGCTGATGCCGCAGCTCGCCGCCGTCGTCGGGATGAGCGACGAGGAGCTGCGCGGCTGGACCGGTGCCCTCGACCCGGCCCGGGCGGTGCGGATTCGCCCGCATACCGAAGGCGCTTGCATCAGCGGTCGTGCGCGGCGCCGGCGTCGGCCGCGAGGCCGACCAGCGTGACGAGTGCGGCGACCGCATTGCTGAGTTTCTCACCCGCCAGTGCGGTGTCGAAGAGCAACGCCAGCTGGTTGCTCTCCACTGCCACGACCGAGATCTCGTTGCGGGTGAGCTGGCGTACGAACTCCGAGGTGAAGAGCCGGTTCGCGGCATCGAGGTCCTTGGTGGTGACCCGGCCGAGGCCCCGCACCGCCGGCACGTCGTCGGTGGGGAAGTTGGCGTACATGCCACCGATGTTCCCCCTGATCGGCGGCCAGGCGGTGGGCAGCTGGGCCACGAGCGCGGTCTGCCGCGCGGCCCAGCCCTCGATGATGCCGACCAGGGCGGCCGGCACCGTGCCGGCCTGGCCGCCTGCTACGAAGAACAACGACTTCGGCCCCTCCACGTACTGCTGCACGAGCTTGACCGCAGCGACCAACTGGGCGTCGGCCTCCCGCTCCGGCCAGCCGAGCCCGCTCGCGTATTCACGCATCCGGGCCGCGGCCCGGACGCGGGGCAGGCGCCCGGCCAGGAGGTAGATGAGCACGCCCACGGCGATGACGATCGGGATGTCGATGGCGAGCGCGGTCCCCCAGCCCATCCTGTCGGCCTGGTCGAACAGCGACGCCACAAGGACGAACAGCGCCAGCAGCACCGCACCGCCGGCCGCGTTGCCGTTGCCGAGCGCACCGACGACCAGCGCGGCTGCGATGAACCCGACCGCGATGCCGAGCGGCCCGATCAGCGCCGCGACCGGCCCGCCCACCGCGATGGCGACCGCCAGGCCGAGCAGGCGCGCGCTGGAGTTGCTCAACTGCATCTGATCCTCCGATGTCGAGAAAACCGTCGGACGGTAGCAAGCCGGACGGATATCCATCGCCGCCCGCCGCACGGACGTCCAGTGTGGATGATCAGGCCGGGTGAAGCCCTACTGAGCACGGGTTGCCGGATCCGGATCGGACGAGGACCGGATGTACCTTTCATCGACGTCGCGCGGCGGCCGCACCGTCCCGTCGTCGATCCGCCGTTCCGGGGCTCCTTCGAGTCCGGCTGGATGCGTGGCGGCGGCCGGTAGGCGACCGCCCGTCGGTACGGGTGCGCGACCGCCAACGCCTCGGCGGACACCACCGTGCCCAGGGCCGCCGGCAACGCTGCGGCTGCCTCCGACGCGGCGGTGCGGCCGTTGCAGGCCAGCCGCAGGTCCAGATCGGTACCAGGACGACCGGTGCGCCGTGCTGCCGGAAGGCGTGCGCCAGTTCGACCGCCCGGGCCACCACCTCCCGGCCCGTGCTGGGGACCATGGGAGCGCCGACGAGGGCGTTCTGCAGGTCGATGAGGACCAGTGCGCTGGACGGGTCGAGTGCGGTGACGGTCATGCGACGTGCCTTTCGTGTGTGATGTCGGTACCCGGGCGGCGGGGGAGCAGCAGCGGGCTGGTGAGGATGAGCAGCCCCGCGACCGTGAGAGCCGTGCGCGGGCTGGTGGCTTCGGCGAGCAGCCCGCCGAGCGCGCTGAGGGCGGCGATGGCGGCGGCGGTGCCGATCGACCAGGCGGACAGGGTGCGGGCGATGCGGTCGTCGGGTGTGTGTTCGAGCCGGTAGGTCGCCAGGACCGGGCCGTACAGGCTCATGCTGATGATGATGGCGAGTTCGACCGCGATGACCGTTGCGAGACCGGCGACGCCGGGCCGGACGAACGCGAGGCCGACCAGCCAGACCGCGCGCAGTGTGCCGACGGTGCGCAGGATGCGGTGCCGGCCGTACCGGGCCACGGCGCGCGGGGCCAGGCGCGAGCCGATGAGGCCGCCGACGCACGGCGCGGCGAAGGCCAGACCGTACTGCCAGGGCGGGAAGCCGAGCTCGCGGAGCAGCAGCACGGCCAGCAGCGGCTCGGAGGCCATGATGAGGCCGTTGACGAGCAGCTGGTTGAGGTAGAGCGCGCGCAGGCCGGGGTGGGTCAGCAGGTGCCGCCAGCCGTCGAGCAGCTCGCCGGCCCGGACCCGCTGCCCGCCGGCGCGCGGCGGCGGCTCCTCCCGGCCGCGGATCGCCGCGATGCCCAGCGCGGACAGCAGATAGCTGAGCGCGTCGGCCACGACGGTGGTGACCGGCCCGAACAGGCCGACGGCCGCCCCGCCCAGCGGCGGCCCGACCGCGATGGAGCTCCACGTCGTCGACTCGAACCGGGCGTTGGCGACGAGCAGGTCCTCCGGCCGCACGAGGGCCTTGAGGTAGGCGCCGCCGGCCGCGTTGAACGCGATCTTCGCCGCGGCGCCCACGGCCGAGACGACGAGCAGCTGGACGAAGGTGAGCCGGCCGGCGGCGTACGCGACGGGGATCGTCAGCATGGCCGCGCACCGGGCCAGGTCCGTCGCGATCATCACGGGCCGCTTGCGGTGGAACTCCGCCCACGGCCCGAGCGGCAACGCGATGAGCGCGCCGACCGCCGGCCCCACCGCGGACAGCGCCGACACCTGCGCCGGGCCGGCGTGCAGCACCAGCACGGCGATCAGCGGCAGGGCACCGAACCCCAGCCCGGAGCCGTAGGCGCTGACCGCGTACGCCGCCCACAGCCACCCGAACCGCCGCCCCAGGGAACGTCTCGTCACCAACTCCCACACCTCCCGCAGTGAACAACCCGCCGTTGACCGCCGCGATCAAAGCAGGCTGCGGGACAACGGATCAAACAATCGATCCGGCGGCGAGCCACAACCAACCGTTGTGGGCGTAGGGTCCGATGCGTGGATCTCGACGCCGTCCGTACCTTCGTCGCCGCCGCCGACGCCGGTCAGTTCCAGGACGCCGCGGCGGCGCTGTCGATCACCCAGCAGGCCGTGTCCAAACGCATCGCCGCGCTGGAGAAAGATCTGGAGGTGCGGCTGTTCACCCGCACGGCCCGCGGCGCCCAGCTCACGGTCGACGGCCAGGCCTTCCTGCCCCACGCCCGGGAGCTGCTCCGGGTGGAAGCGCGCGCCGACGCCTCCGTGCGCCCCGGCCGGCGCGCACTGCGCGTCGACGTCCACAGTCGACGGACCGCACCGGCCGTGCTGCTGCAGGACTTCCACCGTGCGTACCCGCGGATCGAACTGGATGTCGTGACCCTCCTCGACGCCGACGTCCATGCCGCGACCGCCGCCGTCGAGGCGGGCACGATCGACGCCACCTTCCACGCCGTCACCGTCGCCCCGCCTCAGCTGCCGGCCGCGATCAGGACCGCCCGAGTCATCGACGAGCATCACGAGTTCCTCGTCGGGCCAAGCCATGCGCTCGCCAACGAGCGCACCGTCACGCCCGCACAACTCGCCGACCACCGCATCTGGATGCCCGGCATGGCCGCCGGTACCGAGTGGGCCCTCTACTACGACGAGCTCGCCGCCGCGTTCGGCCTCACCATCGACAGGGTCGGGCCGCACTTCGGCAACGAGGTACTGCTGGCCGAGATCGCCGACTCCGCGCAACTGGCGACGCTGGCCGGGGAACGCACCCGATATCTGTGGCCGGACAGCTACGACCTGCGGCGCGTACCAGTGCGCGACCCGGCACCGGTGTACCCGATCTCACTGATCTGGCGTGACGACAACCCACATCCCGCGCTCGGCAAACTGCGCGACCACCTCACCTCCAGGCGGGTCTCCGCACCCGGTGAGCAGGTGTGGCTGCCGTCCTGGGCACGCCCGTAGCGCCCATGGCACCGTGACTCCCGATCGTGTGCGCGCGGTCGGGTCAGCCCAGCCACATCCGTGCCTCGGCGCCGGACAGGAGGGTTTCGGGGGGTGCCGGACGTGGGCCACGGAGCCGGGCGGCCAGCGTGACCGCCGCGCACACCAGCGCCCCGCCGATGGTCACCGCGAGGGCCGTGCGGGCCGCCGTACCGTAGCCGTCCGGGTTTCCGGCGGACCAGCCGTAGAACGACCACCCGATGCCGAGCCCGGTCGCCACGGCCGCGCACAGCACGCCGACCAGGTGCCACCACCGCAGCCCCCGGTCGCCGGCAACCGTTGCCAGGCACCAGGTCAGACCGGCCATCGCGACCAGCACGCCGGCGATCGCGGCGAACCAGGTGCCGGTGGCGACCCCGGGCAGGAGCACGAGCAGGCCGAGCACGGCGACCCCGGCCGCTCCCGCCGCGAGCCGTCGCCGGCGGGTCAGCACCGGCAGCACGGCGAGGCAGACGAGGACCGGCCCCGTGGTCGCCGCGAGCGCGAACTCCAGCAGGACGTGCCTGCCGGGCGCCACAAGCGGTTCGACGGTCGTCGTGCCGGCGGCGACCGGCGTGCCGACCCGCTGCCAGGTCCCGTCGGCGAACCGGACGGCGACGCCGTCGCGGCGGTTGGCGACGAGCACGATGTGGCCGCCGGCGACCGGCAGCACGGCCAGCTCGGCCGAGACCAGGTCGACGCCGATCGCGGTGATGTCGTTGTACTGCCGGGCCAGGAACTGCCGCCGTCCCTCTGAGACCTCCCAGGACAGCCGCCAGGCGCCGGCACCGTCGACGGTCTCCTCGACGGCCATCCGCCCGGGCACGACGCGGTAGCAGTGCGCCGGCGTGTCGGGCACGCACGCCTGCGTCCGCAGCGGCGGGGGTGTCTCCGGCCGGGTCTGCGTCGGGGCGGGATCCTCGAACCAGGTCCTGCCGTCGGCCGTCGAGAGCCAGGAGGACGGCCACGCATCGTCGGCCGGGTCGGCGTTGAGCGCGTGGTAGCCGTTGTAGGTGCCGATGGCCGCCCTGCCGTCGACCACCTCGACCCGAGCGGCGGCCGGGTAGTACGGCGCGCTGGTGGCGGCGACCGCGAGCACCGCCACCGGGAGCACCAGCACGGCGCGCACGGTGCGGATCCAGTGCTCCGGCAGCTCGGCGTGGCGCACCCGGGTCCAGGTCCACCAGGCGACGGCGAGGGCGGGCAACGCGGCCAGGTCGGTCACGTCGGCGAGCACGGTGGACGGGCGCACCACGCTCCACGCCGCCGAGGCGAACCCGGCGCCGGCCGCAGTGGCCTTCACCCAGGTGAACGCAAGCCCGGCACCGGCAAGCCCGGCCGCGGCGGCCACCCGGGCGGGCACTCTGGGCACGAGCAGGCACAGCACCGCCGCGACCAGCGCCGGGGCGAACGCGAGCCCGGCGACGTCGCTCAGCTTCCCGGTGACCGGGCCCGGGTACGCCGCCTTCAGCAGATGGTCGTTGACCAGCAGCAGTGCCACGGCACCGACGGTGACCGGGTGGGTCAGCCAGAGCAGGGCGACGGCGGCGTGCCGCATGCCAGGGGTGCGGTCCATGTGCCCATCATCGGGCCGTCCGGCACCGCCATCCGCCCCGTTGCGCGACCGTTACCGGCCACCGCGTCGGCCGCGTCCGTGCCTGGCCGACCGCTCCCGCCACACCGCCATAGACTGATGGCGATGCGGACGCCTTCGGGGAGGGGGATGCGACGGTGGACGGTCTGAGCGAGGCGCTGCGGGCGGCCGGGACGCTTGACCTGTACCGCGCCAACGCCTTCCGGGTGGCCGGGCTTGCGGTCGATGCGAGCCCGGCACAGCTGCGCCGGCGCGCGACGGAGCTGCGTGCGGCCCGGTCCCTCGGCGGGGCGCCCCGCACGGCTCCACAGCCGCTCCCGCCGGCCGCCCCACCGGAGGCCGAGCAGGTCGAGCAGGCCCTCGCCCGGTTGCGCGAGCCGGCCGGCCGGCTCGTCGACGAGTTCTTCTGGTTCTGGCCAGGAGACGACGGCCGGGACGACGGCCAGGGCAGCCCCCGCCACGGCGGCGACCAGGGCAGCGGGCGGGACGGCGGCCAGGACGCCGGGCTGGCCGCTCTCGGCGACGGTGACGTGGAGCGGGCCGAAGCGATCTGGCAGGCCGCCGGCACCGCCGGCGCGGTCCACAACCTCGCGGTCCTCAACCATGCGATGGCGCTCGACGACGAGCAGGCGGGCACGCCACCGCGGCGGGCATACCAGCACTGGCGCGCCGTCTGGCAGGCCGAAGCGTTCTGGGCGGGGTTCGCCGGCCGGGTGGCGCGCACCGGCCACCCCGGTTCCGGGCCGGCCACCGTGGCGCTGTTCCGCGAGCACCTGCCGCTGGTGCTGGCCTCCACGAGCGCCGCGGTGGCGTTGCACGGCGCCGAGCTGCTGGACCGGGCCACCGGCGACGCGCTGCTCGCCCAGGCGGGGCAGGCGGTGCAGTGCCGCGACTACACGACGCTGCGCAACCTCAACGTCCGCCTGCGCGGCCTGCTGCCGACACCTCCCCCACCGCCGGAGCCGTTCAGCACGGTCCGTCGCGGCTGACCCCAGGCCGATCGCCCATGACGTTCGAGGTCGGGCCCTGGTGCGAACGCACACTCGGCAGCCCCGTCGGCGAGGTGTTCCTCACCGCCGGGCATCTGTCGCGGGTGTACGGCGTCCGGCTCGCCGACGGGCGCTCGGTGACGGTGAAGGCCCGGCCCGACTCCCCGCGCCTGGCCGCGTGCGCCACGGTGCAGCGGGCGCTGTGGACCGCCGGCTTCCCCGCCCCGGAGCCGCTCGCCGGGCCGGTGGTGCGGGACGGTCTCGCGGTGAGCGCCGAGCGGTACGTGCCCGGCGGCCGGACCACCCCGGCGGCCGCCGCGACCGGTGTGTCCGGCGCGGCCGACTGTTTCGCGGCGCTGCTGGCCCGGTTCGTGGCCCTGGCGCCCACGCCGGAGGCGGCCGGGTCGCTGCGCCCGGCGCTGCCGTGGACGGCGTGGGACCACGACGTCGACGGCGTGTGGCCAACCGCCGACGACCGCGACGAGGACCTCAACGCCCCCGGGCACGCCACCGCGTGGATCGACGACACCGGCGCCGGGTGCGCCACCGTCTGGCCCGCTTCGCCGCCACCGGCGCCGGGCGGCGGGCCGTGGTCGGGCACGGCGACTGGGAGGCCCAGAACCTGCGCTGGGCCGGCGACGAGCCGCTCGTGGTCCACGACTGGGACAGCGTCATGGCCGCACCCGAGGCCGTCGTGGTCGGCCTGGCCGCGGCGGTGTGGCCGTGCGGCATGGTGCCACGGGCCGCCACCGTCGACGAGTCGGCCGGGTTCCTGCACGCCTATCAGCGCGCCGCCGGCCGCACCTTCACGCCTGCGGAGCTCGAGGCGAGCTGGGCGGCCGGCCTGTGGGTGTACGCCTTCAACGCCAAGAAGGCCAGCCTGGACGGCGTCGCGTGGCTGTCGCCGGACGAGGCCGAGCGGCGGCTCGCCCTCGCTGTCGCCTGAGTCTCCGCGGGTTTGCCAGATGCGGTGGCCGCCATCGGTGTCGATGACGGCCCGCCCCGACGGTCCCTCGCGGTGCACCCACCTGAAAGCCCGGCAATGGCGGATGCATCGTCCGGCACGTGCCGGGTAGTGCAGCGGGCGTACCCGCTGCCGACACCTGGAGGGACGACATGAGCGACTTTCTGAACCGCGCCAAGGACCTCGCCGACCGGCACGACGACAAGGTCGACCAGGCCCTGGACAAGGCCGGCGAGCAGGCGGACAAGCGCACCGGCGGCAAGCACAGCGAGCAGATCGACAAGGGCGTCGACGCCGCCCAGCAGCGCACCGGGCAGGGCGACACCCGGCCGTGAGCCGTCGCCGCTGATTGCCACACCACAGATCACGGCGGTGGCCGCGAGTGTCGCGGCCACCGCCGTTCACCGCACCTCGCGTGCCACGGCCTCCTCGGCGGCGTCAACGGTGTCGTAGACGCCCATCAGCCGGTCCACGGACGTCAGCAGGAACACGTTGCGCACCGGCGGCTGCACCGAGACGAGGTACAGCTGTCCGCCCCGTTGCTGCAGCAGCTTGTACGTCGACACGATCGCCCCGAGCCCGCTGGAGTCCAGCCGCGGCACGGCGGCCAGGTCCAGCACGACATGGCGGGCACCGTCGTCCAGCGCCTGCTGCAGGCAGGCCCG
The DNA here is from genome assembly GCF_035963215.1 of Dactylosporangium sp. NBC_01737. NCBI lineage: Bacteria > Bacillati > Actinomycetota > Actinomycetes > Micromonosporales > Micromonosporaceae > Dactylosporangium > Dactylosporangium sp. NBC_01737. The sequence continues at coordinate 7,469,122 of NZ_CP109153.1, read as the reverse complement.
CAGCTCCTGTTCGGTCGTCAGATCCACGATCCCGGCCACCTGCACGACGGTGCAGTCCCGACCCTGGCGGACCACCAACGAAAGCTTCACGCACGCCCCCGATCCGCCACGCCAGCAGTAGCTGCTGTCACTGGTTTGTTGTCGCCCGTCGGCACGGACGGTGACGTGTTGCCCGGCGGCCGTTCGCGGCAAACCAGGCTCGCGGCGAGGACGCCGCCCCGGGTTTGATTGTTCAACGATCCGTCAATCTCTGTATGCTGTGGCCTGTGGCCATGAGTGCGCCTGAAGACTGGACCGTCCGGCTCGCGGAGGATCGAGCCTCGCTCGACCGCGGTGGATACAGCGAGCGGGTCGCCGACATCCTGCGGGAGCGGATCACCGAGGGGATCTTCCCACCGGGGACCAGGCTCAGCGAGGAGGCGCTGCGCGAGGCGCTCGGCGTGTCGCGCAACACGCTGCGCGAGGCGTTCCGGCTACTGTCGCACGAGGGCCTGCTGACCCACGAGTTCAACCGGGGCGTCTTCGTGCGGCAGCTGACCGCCGAGGACGTGCGCGACCTGTATACCTTGCGCCGCATCCTGGAGGGCGCGGCGGTCCGCAACGTCGCCGCCGCGCCGGACGGCGCGCTGGACCGGGTCCGGGTGGCGGTGGAGGCCGCGGAGACGGCCGCGGACCGCGGCGCGTGGGTCGAGGTCGGCACCGCGAACATGTGGTTCCACCAGGCGATCGGCGGGCTCGCCGGCAGCCGGCGGGTGAGCGAGGCGGTGCGGCAGCTGCTCGCCGAGCTGCGGCTGGTCTTCCTGGTGATGTCCGCGCCGCGCGACTTCCACGAGCCCTACCTGCGCACCAACCGCACGATCTACGACCTGCTCGCCGCCGGTGACGCGAAGCGCGCCGACCAGGTCCTCGCGCGGTATCTCGACGCCGCCGAGCGGCAGCTGCTCGACGCCTTCGACGCCTGATCCACGCATCACACAAAGATGGTCTTGGATTCGTCTATTGCTGAATCGTTGAACAATCCTTAACTTGGAACCGTGAGCAATCCCTCACGATCGATCCGTTAAGGAGCCCACCATGGCGTCACGGACGAACGAGGCATCAACCGCACCGGCCGCACCCCGCCGGGTCATGCTGGCCACGCTCATCGGCACCTCCCTGGAGTGGTACGACTTCTTCCTCTACGGCTCGGCCGCCGCGCTGGTGTTCGGCAAGCTGTTCTTCCCGTCGTTCGAACCGGTCACGGGCACGCTGCTGGCGTTCACCACGTACGCGGTCGGGTTCGTCGCCCGCCCGCTCGGCGGCATCGTGTTCGGCCACTTCGGCGACCGGCTCGGCCGCAAGACCGTCCTGATGACGACCCTGATCCTCATGGGCGCCGCGACCTTCGCCATCGGGCTGCTGCCCACCTACGCGCAGTGGGGCGTCGCCGCGCCCTTGCTGCTCGTCGCCCTGCGGTTCCTGCAGGGGCTCGGCCTCGGCGGCGAATGGGGTGGTGCCGTCGTGATGGCCATGGAGCACGGCGGCACCGCCCGGCGCGGGCTCAACGCCTCCTGGCCGCAGGTCGGGGTCCCGGCCGGCAACCTCCTCGCCGCCGGCGTCCTGTGGCTGCTCAACACGGTGCAGTCCGACGCCGCCTTCCTGGCCTGGGGATGGCGGGTGCCGTTCCTGCTGTCGGGGGTACTGGTCGTCGTCGGCCTGTGGATCCGCGTCGCGGTCACCGAGTCGCCACTGTTCGCCGAGGCCGCCGCGACGGCGGAGAAGCCGCGCATGCCGCTGCTGGAGGTCCTGGCACGGCACCCCCGGAGCCTGCTCGCGGCGATGGCCGCCCGGATCGGCACCGACGTGGCCTTCTACACGTTCACGCTGTACGTGCTGACGTACGTCACCGGCACCGTCCACCTGCCGCGCAGCGCGGCGCTGAGCGCGGTGCTCATCGGCTCGGCGTTGCAGCTGGTGCTGATCCCCCTGTTCGGCGCGCTGTCGGACCGCGTCGGGCGGCGTCCCGTGTACGCGGCCGGAGCGCTCGCCGCGGCCGGCTGGGCGTTCGCGTTCTTCCCGCTGCTGGACACCGGCAGCCGCCCCGCGATCGTCCTGGCGGTCGTCGTCGCGCTCGCCGCCCACGCGGCCATGTACGGGCCGCAGGCGGCCTTCGTCGCCGAGCTGTTCTCCACCCGGCTGCGCTACTCCGGCGCGTCGATGGGATACCAGATCGCCGGCATCTTCGGCGGCGCCCTCGCCCCGATCATCGCCGTCAAGCTGGTCGACGCCACCGGCAGCGCGTTCGCGGTGTCGGCCTACGTCGCCGCCGCCCTCGCGATCACGGGCGTGGGCCTCGCGTTCGCGCCGGGTGCCGCGACCGACGACGACGTCGCGGCAGCCAAGGTGGAGGTGGCGGCATGACGCTCGGCGACCGCCTCCGCTTCGTCCTCTGGCCCGCCGTCGTGCTCGGTGTGCTCGCGCTGCTGGTGACCACCGTCGGCGTCGTGCGCGGCTTCGACAAGACCAGCGGTGGCGAGGTCGCCGTCGTGCGCAACGGCGGCTGGTTCGACAACAACCGGATCCGCCAGGTGATCCAGCCCGGCTCGGAGCTGACCTGGACCGGGTTCTGGTCCACCACGCACAAGTATCCGGCCCAGCAACGGTTCTACACGATGACCGCGGACCCGGCCCGCGGCGGCCGCCCCGGCATCGACGTCGCCCGGACGCCCTCCCGCGACGGCGTGGACATGGGCATCGAGGCGACCATCTACTTCACCCTCAACCTCGACGAGCAGACGCTACGGCTGTTCGACGACAAGTACGGCACCCGCCAGTTCCGCGGCGCGGATGACAAGCTGCGCTACCCGTGGGAGGGCGTCGACGGCTGGAACACCTTCTTCGACGCTGCGGTGCGCCCCGTCATCGACAACGACCTGCGCGAGCAGATCGGCCGGTTCCGCTGCGCGGAGCTCGTCTCCAGCTGCTCGCTGGTGCAGAACGGCACCGGCGCCGCGCCGGTACCGCCCGGCGCGCAGGAGGACAACACGTCGATCTCGCAGGCCCAGGACGCGATCAACCAGAGCCTGCCGCGCAACATCCGGGCGAACCTCGGCGGCGACTTCTTCCAGAACATCCGCTTCAACCTCGTCCGGGTGGCGCTGCCCCAGCAGGTCCAGGACGCGGTCAACAAGGCGCAGGCCGCGTTCGCCGCGGTGAGCGAGGCACAGGCCCGCGTCGCCCAGGCCCAGGCGGAGGCCGAGGCGAACAAGAAGCGCCAGGAGGGCTACACCGCGTGCCCGGCCTGCGCCGAGATCGACAAGATCCGCGCCCTGCCGCCCGGCGTCACCACCTACGCGCCGGGCGCCGGCACCTCGATCCCCGTCAAGTAGTCCATCGGCACATCTGGAGGCGTCATGAGCGAGTTCCAGCCGGTCACCCTCAAGCGCCCGCGGGACGTGTGGGTCGCCTCGATCGTGCTCGTCCTGTTCGGCCTGCTCGGCATCCTGGTCGGCCTGCTGCTGCTGGCCGCCGTCGAGAACGACCGCGACCACGGCCAGTCGGTCGGCGCGCTCGCGTCCCTGCTGGCGGTCGCGACGGTGGCACTGGCCATCCTGCAGGCGGTCAGCGGCGCGTTCGTGTTCGTCGGCCGGGAATGGGCCCGCGTCACCGGGATCGTCATCTGCGCCGTCAACGTGCTCGCGGGCCTGTTCACGCTGGTGTCCGGCGGGGCCGCCCAGGCGTGCGTCGGCATCGCCGTCAACGTCGCCCTGATCGTGGCGCTGAACAAGGAGGCCGTCGCCGACTGGTGCCGGGCGCGGCCCGGCCCGTGACCGCCGATCCCATCGACGTAGATGAGTCTGGACGGCGCCGCGCCCAGCCGCTACAGTCCACTCACAACTGTAAATAGTCTTAAGTGTTTCTCACGCACAGAGGACGAGGTGGGCATGGGCACCAGGACACGCTTCGCTACCACGATCACCCTCAGCGCACTGCTCACGGCGGGCACGCTCGTCGGCACCACGGCAGCGGCATCGGCCGCGCCGACGAACTGCACCGTCACGTACGGCTCCAACTGGGCGCAGAGCCTGTGCACCGGTGGTACCGGAGAACACCGCGTCTCCATGCTGCAGCAGCACTTCATGCCCGGCGCCGGCGGCATCATCTGCCAGGGACAGTGGGCGTCCGTGGGCACCGCCTCCTACACCAACTGCGCGTACCACACGATCGTCAACGTCTGGGTCGACACCCGCTGATCCCGCTCGATGCGACCGGCACACCGGGGGCTCCCCGGTCGTGCCGGCCCGGGTGCGGGAGGATGCGCAGATGACCGATGCGTTGCGGCTGTTCGCCGACTACCACCAGATCCACCTGTTCGACGAGGGCTCGGCGGCCGACGTCGCGGACGCGTGGACGGACGAGGCGGTCGCCGACAACGTCGCGGTGGCCGGCGACGCGATCGCCGTGGGCACCGCGGTCAACGTGTTCGTGGCGGTGACGGTCGAGGTCCTGCAGCGGCCGCCGGCGGCCGGCACCGACGGCTTCGACCACGTCGTCGAGGGCAGCATGCAGGTGCGCTCCGGGCGGATGGTGGTCATGGGATGCACGGACTACGAGCCCGACGCGGTGCGCTTCGAGGTGCCGGTCGGCTGGCTGCGCCTGCGGGTGTCCAGGTCGAACCTCGAGGTGGCGGCCCGCCTGGGCATCGACTCCGACGAGGACCCGGCCACCATGGAGCGGCTCCTCGTCCAGGTGTGGCCCGCGCCGCCCCAGCCGCCCGTCGTGGTCAAGCGGTGGCAGCCCGCGCAGCCGTAGCACGCCGGAATCAAGCGGCCCGGGCCAGCGCGGCGCGGATGGGCTGCAGCGTGCCGGCCGCGTCCTCGTAGCACCCGGCGTCCTGCCAGAGGTCCCGCCATTCCGAGCCGTCGCCGGTGATGCGGTCCAGCGCGCGCAGCGCCAGCGGCGGGATGTCGCCGGGCACCTCGAGCGTCCCGCCTTCCAGGAGGAAGTCCGGCCCGTACCCCGACACGACCGGCTCCCCGCCCGGCAGCTGGGAGGCGACCACGGCCGCCGCGGCGATCGCCCGGTCGGCGAGCCGGTTGGGCAGTGACTTCCCGCCGTGGTCCACCACGGCGGTCAGCGTGTCCCGGACGAAGGCGGGTCGCTGCTCCGCGCCGGTGTCGTGCAGGTCGCCGCACCAGTCGGCGGCGATGTCGTTGTTGAACGGCCCGACGTCCCACGTGCCCATGTCGCCTCCAGCAGTCGCACGGGATTGCCGGACGATGGTCGCATGGGCATGGACGTGAGGAGCTTCGCCGTACCGCTGCGGGCCGATGCGGTGCAAGCGATCCGGGCCGACGCGGAGCTGTGGGAGACGGCCAGTGAGCAGCCGCCGTTCTGCGCGCCGTGGGGCGACGAGCCGCTGCCGGAGATCAGCCGGGCGTTGCTCGCGGCGGTGCCGGCCGGCGCGGGCTGGGTCGGTCACTTCGGTGACCGGTCGTTCCAGCAGGCCGAGTATCTCCTCGACCCGGTGGCGTACCGCGGGGCGCGCACGTGGCAGGAGCGGGAGCGTTCGACGGCGTACCGGATCGTCGCCGGTGACGAGGCCTTCGCCGGGCATGCCCGCAGCGGACAGGGGTTCCCGTGGCGGTGCTCGACCGCGGGCTTCCTCGCCGCGGCGGTACGGCGGATCGACGGGCTCGACGTCGCCGCCGCCCGCCGCGAGTTCTCGGTCGCCGAGATGGACGACCTCGGGCTGTACAAGGTGCACCGCGAGGAGGCCGACGAGCATGCGTTCGCCCGGGTGCTGGCCCAGGTGCGGGCCTTCGCCGAGCACTGCCGCGGCGTCGCCGGCAGCGGGCTCGACCTGATTGTCACGCTCTACTGAGGCTCGATCCGCGCACGGTCAGCGTGGTCGGCAGCCGGCCCTGCGACGGCAGGGCCGGGTCGAGCAGGCGGCGGATCGCGGAGGCGGCCTCCTCCTCGACGGGCATGTAGACCGAGGACAGGTCCGCGGCCTCGGCGAGGGCGCTGCCGTCGAAGCTGACCACGGCGACGTCGTGCGCGACCCGGCGGCCGGCCTCGCGCAGCGCCTGCAGGACCCCCATCGCGGACACGTCGCACGCCGCGAACACCGCGTCCAGGCGCGGCTCCCGCGCCAGGAGCTCCCGGGCGGCGGCGTAGGCCCTGGCTCTGGTGAAGTCGCCGTCGATCGACGCGACGGGCTGGGCGGCGCCGGCCATGACCCGCAGGAACCCGGCCTTGCGTTCCTGGGCGCACGGGGTGGGCGGGCCGAACACCGCGCCGATGCGACGCCGGCCGGAGGTCACGAGATGCTCGGCCGCCTGGTGCCCGCCGCCGTCGTTGTCGGGGGCGACGAACGGGATGCCGGGCGCCGTCTCGCCCAGGGCGATGGTGCGGGTGCGGCGCGCCCGGGCCGCGGCGGCGACGGGCATGTTGATGAGGACCTGCCCGAACGGCGGGTCGTCGTCGCCCGCCGGTGGCGTGGCGACCCGCCTGACCTGCAGCGAGACGTCCTGGCCCTCCAGTGCGCGCATCGCGCCGGTCAGCACGCGGCCGTAGTAGGGCTTGACGCTCAGCGCGTCGGGGTCCGGGTCGACGATGAGGATCTCGATGCGCTCCAGCCGGCCCGCGGTGCTGCGGCCGGTCGCCAGCGCGCGTGCCGCCGCGTGCGGCTGGAAGCCGAGCTGCGCCGCGACCTCACGGACCCGCCGTCGCACCGCCTCCGTGGTGCCGGGCAGGCCGTTCATCGCCCGGGACGCGGTGGCCCGTGACACGCCCGCCACGCGTGCCACGTCGGCGAGTTTGGGACGCTGAGGCTCCATGGCAGCAACCGTATCCGGTGCCGCGGCGGGTTCCCGCCGGTCCGCCCCGGCACCGGTCAGGACGGTTGCACAGGGTGCCGGGTCCAGTGCAGGCCGTCGGGTGACACGTACACCGCCGATCGGTCGAAGAGGAGGTACGCGCCGGCCGCAACGGTCTGGACCGGCTGCCGCATGTCGTCGACGCCGTCCAGGCCGGTCACCGGCGCCGGCTTCGTGTAGGCACCGGTGGTCCCGGCGTACCAGTCGGCCGGGTTGCTGACCACCGCCTGCACCACGTGGGTCCCGTCCGCGGCGACGAACGAGGAGTCGCCGTGCTGCAGCCACGGCAGGGTGCCCCGCGGGTCGGTCCGCTGCCACGTCAGCCCGCCGTCGCCGGTGCGGTAGACCAGCAACCGGTTCTGGCCGTTGTCCGTGACGACGGAGACCACGGCGTGGGCGGTGATGCCGTCCACGGTCGCGATGCGCACCTGCTGGTTGTTGATGCCCTGCGGGTAGTCCGCCTCGTCCTTGCCGAACACGTACGTCGACCACGTCAGACCGCCGTCACGGCTGACGGAGACCCCGGTGCGGTTGCTCTGCGGGACGTATCCGGACACCCACAGCCCGGTGTTCGCCGGTGTCTGCTCGAGGCCGGTCGGCAGGATCACCGGCGGCTGGGTCGCCAGCTTCGTCTCCGCTCCGGTCTGGGCGTCCACCCCGTGCACGGCGCACTCCGTGGTGCCGTCGTTGCCTTCGCGGCACGTGGGCCAGCCGCCCGGGGGTACCGCGGCGATCGTGCCCGACGCGAGTTCCGTGTCCTTCCAGGTGCGCCCGCCGTCGCTGCTGTAGCGCGCCACGGCGCTGGTGGGGCTCGTCATGGACAGGCCGCCGAGCACGCCGGGCGCCAGGACCCGCAGCTGATACGGGCTGCCCGGCTTGCGCTGCGTCCAGGTCCGGCCGCCGTCCTCGGAGCCGTACAGCACTCTCCCGCAGGACCCCGGATCCGTGGAGGTGCATCGCAGCTGCAGCGCATACAGATGGTTCAGGTCCGTCGCCACGGCCTCCTCCACGAGGCCGTCGCTGTAGTACGGTCGCTCGTTCCCGGTGGCCGGTACGGAGCCGTTCTCCGCCGGGGTGGGCATGCCGCGGTCGTGTCCCCCCGAGGTGACGAGCATCGCCACCGCCGCCACGACCGCCGCCGTGCAGCCGGCCACGACCGCGGAGACCACCCGGTTGCGGACCCGCCGGCGGCGCCAGGCCGTCGCGTACACCTCTTCACCGCCGGCCAGGTTCGGCGGCGTCGGGCTCGCCACGGCGTCGTCGAACCGTTCACGCAAGGAACTCACGAGGACCCCTCCACCATCGCCGCCGGCCGCAGCTCCAGGTCGTCGCCGAGCAGCTGCTGCAACCGGGTGAGCCCACGCGCCGCGTGGCTCTTCACCGTTCCCTCCGAACACCCCATCGCCTCGGCGGTCGCCGCGACGTCGAGGTCGTGGTAGTACCGCCACACGAGCACCGCGCGCTGCCGCGGCGGCAGCCGGCCCAGCGCGGCCGTGAACGCCGCCCGCGCCGCGGACTGCTCCGCCGCGTCCGGCCCGGCCCGCGTGTCCGGGACCTCGGCGTGCGGATGCTCCCTGCGCCGCCACGCCCGGCGCGTCTCGGACAGGAACGCCCGCATGAGACACGTGCGGACGAACGCGTCCAGCGCGCCCCGGTCGCGAACCTTGCGCCAGCTCACCGCGAGCCGCATGAACGCGACCTGGGTCAGGTCGTCGGCCCAGTGCCAGTCCCCGCACAGCAGGTACGCGGTGCGCCGCACCACGTCGCGCCGCGCCGCGTAGTACTCGCTGAACTGTTGCTGGTCCCCGAACGGATCACTCGGCATGAACGCCTCCTCGCCGGATAGGTGCACAGCGGCGCCCCGCCCGGTTTACACATCCGGCGAAGATTCTCCTCAGACGGCCGTGAGCAGCGCGTCGAGCGGTCGCGGCAGGACGTCCCTGGCGACCGCGGCCTCGACGAGCAGCCGCCCGTACCGCAGTTTGCGCCGCGCGCCGCTGCCCAGGAACCGCCGCAGCTGCGCCTGGAGGTCCCGGCCGCGCCACGCGGGCTGGCTCTGCAGGGACCGCAGCGACCCGAGGTCTCCCTGCGAGTCGAACAGCGCCTCGACCGCCGCCGTGCCCAGGGCCCGGATCAGCTCGTCCTCCAGGTCCTCGACGCAGACGTACACCCCGAGGCCCGCCTCCAGCCCACGCTGGAACAGGTGCGCCTCCCGCAGGTCGCACAGCCCGGCGAGGCGCAGCCGGTCGCCGGCCGGGCCCAGCGTCGCCAGGAACCGGCGGATCGCGTGCGCCCCGCCGATCGGCACGACCACGACCCGCTCCGCCGCCAGGTCCCGCCCGCGACCGGCGCGGCCGTCTCCACCGCGATCTGGTCGCTGATGCCCTCGACGAGCACCAGCGTCGCGGCGTCGCCGGCCTTCGCCAGGGCGTCGGCCGTGGCCCGGATCGGGGCGTCCGGGCCACTCACGTATCCGTCGAGCGCCCGCCGGGCCAGCTCACCGCGGTCGGCGACGCCCACGGCGGCTCAGGCCCCGGCGGTCATGATGACCAGACCGAGACACATCTCGTCGCTGGTGCCGTCGCCCCAGACCACGTAGCGGGGCGCGGTCCCCTGCAGCTGCGGCAGCCGGCTGCGCAGCGACGCGTCGTGCGTGCAGGTGACCCGCAGCTTGTCGCCGGCCTTGAGCGCGACCGGCTCGGCGAGCGGGTGGATGGCCTGGTCGTCGAAGTTGTAGTTGGGCACGTCGAGCAGCGTCCGTGCGCCCTCGGCACCGGGGTTCAGCTCGATCTTGATGGAACGGCCCAGCAGGTGCATGTGACCGGCGGCCGCGTACACCGTGGCCGCCCGCGGCACGGGACGGTCGCAGTGCTGCGTCGTCCCGGCGACCGGCTTGCCCTGGCTGCACAGCTTGACCAGCTGCTCCTCCTGCTCGCCGACGTCGGCGCCGAACCGCTTGGTCACGTCGGCGATCGCGGCGGCCCGGTCGCACAGCGGCCCCGACTCGCTCGCCGTGCACGGCAGCTCGATCGGCGCCGGCAGCAGCGACGTCTGCAGCGGCTTCATCGCCGACGTGCTGTCGTTGAGCCGCAGCCGGATGCTGGACTGGTCCGCGCCGCCCGCCTTGCCACCGGTGGCGAGCAGGTTGTAGTGGATCTGCATCACCATCAGACTGCCGGGCGGCATCGGGTACCCGAGGTCCGGCGCGAGCAGCGTCTCGTTGGCACCCGGCGCCCACGACGCGACCCACGTGTCGCCGTTGACGCCCGAGTCGCCGAAGCACGTCCAGCCGTCGCCGGGCGTCCCGGCGTCGAGCTTGCGGGCCGCGTCCGCGGAGCCGGGGCCGATCCGGAAGAAGATCGCGTGGTGCACGATGTCGGCGTTCTGCGGCAGGAACTGGCTGCCGGTCAGGTACGCCTCGCTGGTGAGCTTCGGGTCGATCAGGAAGCAGCGGTACTCGTCGGTGCCGCCGTTGGGGGCCTTCGGCGTGTACTGCGCCGGCATGGACAGGTTCTGGAAGTGCTCCCCCGCCCGCAGCGGCGCCGCCGGCGGTGCGGAGAAGTGCCCGGCGTGCGAGTTGGTTGGCGGTGTGGCGGCCGGTTCCGGGTCGTCTGACCCCTTTCCGCAGGATGCGACCAGAACGACCGCCGTGAACGCGGCAGCCAGACGCAGCATCTTCATCGGTACCTCCCCGTAGCCGTGCCCCCCAAGATGCGACCGATATCGATGATGCTCGCATCTGTCGTCCCGGTACATCCGGGTTCCCCCTGAATCAGGCGGGCTTCCGCTCACCGCAGCAGCTGGGTCTGCAGCGCCCTCGTCAGCCAGTCCTGGAACTGGGCGGGCGTCCACCGTCGCTTGTGGACGAGGCGGTGGTACAGCCCCGGATCGTTGTGCAGCCACAGGATGTCGGCGGCCATTTCGACGGTGAGGTCGTCACGCAACGCGCCGCGGCTCGACAGCAGGGTCGCGGGGCGCTGCATGGCCGTGAGGCGTTGCTGTTCAAGGTGTTCGAACAGCGTGCGGGCCTCAGGGTCGGACTCGGCGGCCCCTGCCAGTGCCACGTGCAGCGGCGCGATGCGCCCCTGGATCCCGGTGACCATGGCCGCGAACCCGGCAAGCATCCGGGCGGCATCCGGCTCCGCCTCGAGCGCCTTGACCACCGGCCGCTCGCGCAACGGCACCGGTTCGTCGTCGCCGGCGGTCGCGTGGTCGTACGCGAGCTTCAGCAGCTCGGCCTTGCCACCCGCCGAGGTGAACACGGTCTTGCGACTGACTCCGGCGGCGGCCGCGATCGCGTCGATCGTGGTGGCCGCATACCCGCCGCCGACGAACAGCTCAGCCGCCGCCGCGACGATCTGGCCGCGGGTCCGCAGCGCCTGCGCCGCACGCAGGTCGGACCGGTACGCCCGTTTGCTCATTTTGGGTTACCCTTGGCGTAACGAATACATCGGTAGTGGCGTTGAATCGGAGCGTACCATGATCCATACCGTGATCACCGAGGTCCACCTGCCCGCCGGCGTCGCCGGCCCGGACCCGATGGACTTCGACGTCAGGTGCTTCCTGATCCCGCACGCGACCGGGCTGACGCTCGTCGACACCGGCCTGGAGCACACGGTCCCGTCGATCGCCGCTCAGCTGTCGTCGATCGGCGCGGCCTGGAGCGACGTGACGGACGTGATCCTCACCCACGACCACCCCGACCACATCGGCGGCCTGTCCTCGGTCACGGCCTTGGCACCTTCGGCTGCCGTGTGGGGCGGGGCGGTCGCCGCGGAGGACGGCACGATGATCCGGGGACTTCGCGTGGTGGCCACCCCTGGCCACACTCCCGGCCACCTGAGCCTCCTGGCCACGGACGACGACGTCCTGCTCATCGGCGACCTGGCCGGCACGCAGGACGGCCGGCTGATGCGCGCCCCGGCCGCGTTCACCGCCGACCCGGCCGAGGCCGAACGCTCCCTGCGCAAGGCCAGCGGCCTCGACTTCGCCGTTCTGTACCCGTCCCATGGCGCCCCGAGCACCCCGCAGGCCCTGCAAGACCTCCTCGACCGCCGCTGACCTGCGACCTCCACGTCCTGCTGTCCGTCAGTGCCTGGTGTGACGACGGTTCGCGGGACTGGCTTGGTGCTGGACGCCTCCGCTTTCGAGGTGCTGGCCGGCGGCGAGCGCATCGGCCCTCGCCGAAGGCTCGCCGCGTCCGACGTCGCGCTGCTGCAGTCGCTGACGGCGCGATACGTGCAGGCGGTCCGCTCCCGGTCGAACGCTGAGGTGTTCGTCGACCTGGGCCGAGAGCTGTACCGCTGGCTGGATGGCGAGTCCGGCCAGCTGGCCGGACTGCTGGCGGTGGCGACGGCGCCGCTGGTGTTCGAGGTGCAGGCACCGGCCAGGCCGTCAGAGCCGGCGTGGTCGGTACTGCGCGCGCCGTTCGAACTCCTCGCCGACCCAGCGGGCGGATTCCTGGCGGCGGATGTGCTCCTGCGGTTCGGGGTGGCACGCCGGTTGGGGGTACCCACTGCGCCGCCCGAGCCGGACGGTTACCGGCTGGGGCTGGCGTTCATGGCATCCTCACCCCGGGGTCAGGTGGAGCTGGACTTCGAGGCGGAAGAGGCAGCGATCCTCACCGCCGTCGGTGACGCGCGGCTGGACCTGGTGGTGGACGACACCGGCGATCCGGAGCAGTTGGGTCGTCGCCTGGCCGACCTGGGCGGACTGCCGGTGGTGCACCTGTCGTGCCACGGGACCAACCAGTGGCAACGCCGACCGGACGACCCGGCGGTGCCCGTACTGATGATGGAAGACGAGGTCGGCGAGGACCGCCCGACCACTGCGGCGGATCTGGTCCGGCTGTTGACCCGCCGGCCGCGGATGGTGTTCGTGTCGGCGTGCCTGACCGCGGCCGGCGCGGACGCGTCGGGGCATCTGCCGCCCGGTCCTGGCGAGCGCCGCGACCTCGTGCTCGAAGACGATCGGCCGGCAGCCGCGCCTGACGGCGACGCCGGCGGTGGTCACGGCGTGGCGCACTCCCTCGCGACAGGGTTGGTGTCCGCGGGTGTCCCGGCGGTGCTCGGCTGGGACGGATCGGTCGACGACCGGGCGGCCACGGTCTTCGCCCAGCACCTGTACGGGCAGCTCGGCAACCACGCCGACCTGGCGGAGGCAGTCGCCGACGCCCGCCGTGTGCTGCTGGAGTCCGATCACGCGGTGATGCGCCGGGACTGGCATCTGGCCCGGTTGTGGCTCGGCCCGACGGGTGGCGGCCCACTGGCCGGCGGGATCCGCAAGCGGAGTCTGGTGCCGGCGAACCATGCCACGAAGACGTTCCTGGACGTCAAGCATCAGCACGTACCGGTGGCCGCGGCGTCGATGTTCGTCGGCCGGCGTCACGAATTGCAGCGGTCGTTGCGGGCGCTGCGCTCCGGCGACCGGGCCGGGGTGCTGTTGCAGGGACAGGGCCGGCTGGGCAAGTCGAGCCTCGCGGCGCGGATCGCGGACCGGTGCCCCGACCGGGCGGTGGCCGTGGTCTTCGGCGACTACTCCGCCCTGGCGATCCTCGACGCGATCGAGACCGCGGTCCGCGCGAACCCCGCCGCCCGCGAAGTGATCGAACGGGGCCGCGACGAGGTGCGGCGCCGCCCGGAGGCGATCGAGACTGTCTTAATCGACCTGCTCAACGGGCCGTGCGCCCAGTCCGGCAAGCAGGAGCGGCCTTTGCTGCTGGTCATCGACGATCTGGAACAGATACTGGTCCCGGACGCGAGTGGCCCACATCGGGTCGCCGGCGAGTACGCCGGTGTTCTGGCCGCGGTGCTGCGCGCCTTCAGCCCCGCCGAGTCCGACAGCCGGCTGCTGCTCACGAGCCGGTTCACGTTCACCCTCGACAGGCTGGAACGGCGCCTCGAACTGGTGCAACTACAGCCACTGTCACCGGTCGCACAGCACAAACTCCTGCGCCGTCAACAGGGACTTACCAGCCCTGAACTGGTTTCGGAGCGAGGAGCGATGGCTGAGCGGGCGGTGCAGGTCAGCCACGGCAATCCAGGCCTGCAGGATCTGATCGGGCTGCGACTGGTCTACGGCAAGCAGGTCGACACCGACCGAGCCGAGGACGTCCTGACCGGAATGGAGGCGTACCTGCAACGGGGAGACCTACCCTCCGACGCTGAGGTGCGGGCCTTCCTCGAGAACCTCGCCCTGGATGCCCTCGTCGAACAAGCCGGCCCCGCCCACATCGAACTGCTGCGCGCCGCCACCGTGTTTGCAATGCCGGTCCCCGAGCCGGTTGCCATCGTCCTGGCCGACGCAGTTGGCGGTTCGCTGGCGCGGCTGAGGGGCCTCGGACTGCTGGACAGCTTCCCGGACATCTTTGACCCGGCCCGCGAAGCTGTCGCGGTCAACGCTCTGGCCGCCGGGCGTATCGGAACCCTCGACCATGGCGAAGAGCGGACCTTGGCCGCACTCTCGGTTGGTCCGTTGTTTGCCGCCTGGGGCGGACCCTCCAGCGGGCGTCGCCGGGAGGCTGTGCTGAGTCTGCAGTTGACCCGGTTGGCCGTCCTCGGCGATACGCCTGCCGTCGCCGCAGCCTGCGCCGCCGACGCGGTCCGCGTGCTACGGCAGGGTCCGGCCGTGGACGCGTTCGCCCTCGGTCGTGCCGCTGTCGAGTTGCTCGACCGGCATCACACGCCAGTGCCACGCGAACTGTTGCGGACTACGGCTGACGCAGCGTTGACCAGCGGCGACGGTCCTGCCGGTGAGGTCCTGCTGCAACGGGCAATCCTGCAGACCGACACCGACCAGCTCGGCCACGCCAGAGTGCTGGGTGAATACGCCAGGCTGTTGGTGACCCGCGGCGAACTCGACCAGGCTAACGATCGGTTCCAGCAAGCCCACCAACTGTTCACCGATGCAGGATCACCGCAGGAGGCTGCCGCCGCGATGGGCGACATCGCCGACATCGCCTACCAACGTGGCGACTACGACGAAGCATTCCGCATCCGCCGCGAGATCGAACTGCCAGTCTACGAACGCCTCGGCGACACCCGCTCCATCGCCGTCGCATGGGGCCGGATCGCCAACATCGCCTACCAGCGCGGCGACTACGACGAAGCACTCCGCATCCGCCACGAGGTGCAACTGCCAGTCTACGAACGCCTCGGCGACACCCGCGCTACCGCCATCACTTGGAGCAACATCGCCGACATCGCCTACCGGCGCGGCGACTACGACGAAGCACTCCGCATCCGCCGCGAGATCGAACTGCCAGTCTACGAACGCCTCGGCGACACCCGGTCCGCCGCTGTCACCTGGGGCAACATCGCCGACATCGCCTACCAACGTGGCGACTACGACGAAGCACTCCGCATCCGCCGCGAGATCGAACTGCCAGTCTACGAACGCCTCGGCGACACCCGTTTGGCCACGATCGCCTGGGGTGACATCGCCGACATCGCCTACCGGCGCGGCGACTACGACGAAGCACTCCGCATCCGCCGCGAAATTGCACTGCCGGTCTTCGAACGCCTCGGCGACACCCGCGAATCAGCCGCCGCCTGGGGCAGAATCGCCGACATCGCCTACCAGCGCGGCGACTACGACGAAGCACTCCGCATCCGCCGCGAAATTGCACTGCCGGTCTTCGAACGCCTCGGCGACACCGGCGAAACGGCCGACACTTGGGGCAAGATCGCCGACATCCTCTTCGAGCGGGGCGACTACGACGAAGCCAGCCGACTGCAACAGCAGCGCCTGGAAGTGATGCAGCAACTCGGCGACCTCGACGGCCTCGCTAACGTTACGTGGAACCTTGCGCAGATCGACCTTGCTCGACAGGACTACCAAACGGCCGCACCCCGACTCGTAGAGGCATTTCAGATCCTCATTCAACTGCAGCGACCCGATGGCCTCGCCGTCGTCGGAAACGTTCTCGGCCAGCTCTTACTTGCCAATAGACAGACCGACGACGCTCGATACGTCCTTCAGATCAGCCTGCAGGCCGCCACAAAGGTCGGACTAGCAGACCTGCGCGAACACCTCACCACCCTGCTCGACAGCCTGCCCGGCGAAGACACCGACACGTAGCGCTACCTGGATTCGCCGGCCCGGCATGGCGAGCGGCGGCGGGTTACCTTGGGATCATGGGTAATGGTCTGGCTGATGACGTTCTGCTGCTGGCGCTCGACGATCGGGGCACGAACATCGTCGGCGACCCGGGCCTCGACTACGGGCTCGCCGGGGCGGTGCTGCTCGACCTGATGCTGGCCGACCACCTCCACCTGGCCGACAACCGCGTCGTCGTCACCGACCCCACCCCCACCGGCGACCCGGTCGCGGACGCCGCGCTCGACCGCATCGCCGCCGACACCAAACCCCGCAAGCCCGACGCGTGGATCCAGCCGCTCACCGACGGCCTGCGCGCCCGGCTGCTCGAACGGCAGGTCGAGGCGGGCGTCCTGCGCGTGGAGCGCGACAAGGTGCTGTGGGTCTTCCCCCGCACCAGGTACGCCTCAGCCACCGGCGCCGAACCAGCGACAGAGACCGCGGTACGGCGCGACCTCGCCGACGCGGTGAACAGCACCGGTGTGGTGCCCGCCAGGACCGCCGCGCTGCTCGGCCTGGCGCAGGCGGTCGGCCTGACGGGCAAGCTCTTCCCCGACCAGGACAAGAAGGCGCTGCAGAGCCGCCTGGACGAGATCGCCGAGGGCAACTGGGCCGCCGACGCCGTGCGGCAGTCCATCGCCCAGATCCAGGCGATGATCGGCGCGATGGCCGCCCTGTCCGTGGCCACGATGGTCGTCACCACCAGCTGAGCCTCACACGACGGCGCCCCCGGTGTTCCGGATCAGCTGACGCAGCACCTTCAAAGCCGTCACGTAGTCCGCGTCGTCGATGCCGTCGTGGATCAGGGCGCGGATCGCCGGCGCGTGCCGTGCCAACCCCGCCCGGGCCTCCTCCCCCGCCTCCGTGATCCACAGTCGTCCGTCGTCGTCACGGCGGAGCCAGCCGCGCTCCAGCAACACCACGGCCTCCGCCGACAGGTCGTCCGAGGCCCTGAGGTACGTGCGCATCGCCTCGCGGAGTTCGGCGACGGTCATGCCCTGGCCGTCGGCCGACAGGTCCTGCGGCGACAGGTTGCGCAGCAGCCAGAACTGCGGCTGCGTGAACCCGAGCTCCGCCTGCCGCGCCCGCGTGAACGCGATGAGCGCCTCATACGCCACCCCCGTCCAGTACGCGGCGGGCTGGCCCGCGAGCTCGGCGTCGGACAGCTCCTGCACAGTCATGGAATGCTCCCGCGAGAATGGAAAACGTTCACGGGAACCGTAAAACTTCAAGCTCAGTTCAGGTCAACCGGGCAACGGCGAACGGCGCAGCCAGGCGTCAGGCCAGCATCCAGCGGTCGACCAGCGCGACGACCTGTGCCTCGCGCGCGGTGACGGCGGCGAGGTCGGGGAAGTCGACGACCGCGCGGTCCGGTGCCGGCCACGTCATCAGCCCGGACGGGTCGTCGAAGGCGAAGCCGGCCGTGTCCGCGCGGACCTTCGCTCCCCGATGGAAGATCAGCTGCAGCTGTGCGCGCGGCTGCAGGCGGAACGTGACGCGGTCCTGGCCGGAATAGCGGAAGCTCGGCGCGTTCCACTTGATGTGCTCGGTGATGTCCAGCTGCGAGGCGAGGATCGCCGCCCGCAACTGCAGCACGCCCTGCTTGAGCGGGTGCCGCAGCTCGGAAAGGTACCGCTCGACGTCGGCCGACGAAGTGCCCATGCCGTCCTCCTCAGCGGTGAGCGTACGGGGTGATCAGCCGAGTGATTCCAGCCGCACCCGGGACAGCAGCTCGTGGATCGCGTCGGCGCGGCCGGTGCCGAGGCCGTGGCGGGTCACGTTGAGCGCGCCGGCGGCGGCGCCGGTGCGGATGGCCTCGCTGAGGTCGCCGCCGCGGGCGAGGACCGCCGCCACCCCCGCCGACATCGAGTCGCCGGCACCCCGGGGGTCCTTGATCTGCAGCGGCGGCACGTGCACGCGATGGACCGTACCGTCGAAGAAGGCCAGCGCCGGATCACCTGCGCGGCTGACGAGGGCCGCGCCGGCGCCGTCGGCGAGCAGGGTCCTGCCCGCGGCGACGAACGCGTCCTCGGT
Source organism: Dactylosporangium sp. NBC_01737 (assembly GCF_035963215.1). Classification (NCBI taxonomy): domain Bacteria; kingdom Bacillati; phylum Actinomycetota; class Actinomycetes; order Micromonosporales; family Micromonosporaceae; genus Dactylosporangium; species Dactylosporangium sp. NBC_01737. The sequence continues at coordinate 7,451,132 of NZ_CP109153.1, read as the reverse complement.
GTCGGCGGCGGCGCGGCCGTCGCGCAGCAGCTCCTCGTGGCTGACCTTGACGAAGGACGCACCACCCCGCAGGACCGCGACGAGGTGGTCGCCGGACAGGTCGGCCACGACGCGGATGCCGTTGCCGGTCAGGTCGGTGGTGAGCCGCCGGTACACGTCGGGGGCGACGACGGACGGGTCGGCCGGGCCGCTGAGCACGGCCACGTCGCTGCGCAGCCCTTCGGCCAGAGCGATGGTGTACAGCTCGTCCAGGTCGTGCCGTTGCAGCGGCGCGCCGGGCCACTGCGCCACCTCGTCGCGGGTGCCGGCGCGGCGGTCGTGCACATACCAGCCGCTGCCCGCCGCGCGCCGCACGGACCGGACGGTCACCTCCTGCGTGGCCATGAGCACGCCGACGACCTCGCCGGTCTCCCCGCCGACGCTGACGCACAGGGTGACGTCGCTGCCGAGCGTCGCCGCCATCCGCGCCTGCCACACCCCCTGCCCACCCGGATGGACGTGCAGATCGGGCGCCTCGGCCGCCTGCTCGACGGTCACCGTCAGCACCGGCGCCGGGGCGAACACCATCACCTTGCCAGTCATTCTGCTGCGGTACCCACGAAGCCCGCGCTCAGGCCAACGCCCGGTGAACTGGTGCCGGCGTTCCCGCGCACGCTGTCCGCGAGGCGCTCGCCGGGCCCGGCGAGGACGTGGGCGTCCTGACGGTGGCGGCGCTGGACGGGGGTCTCGTCCAAGACGCGCAGCGTGGCCGTGCGCCGGGTCAGGGCAGGGCGCGCAGGACCATGTCGACCAGGGCGTCGACGTCGGCGTCGGCCATCGGCTCGCCGGTCATGCCCATGCGGTGCAGCAGGGTGCCGACGACGACGTCGATGAAGAACAGGACCCGGTGCTCCGGCTCGCCGAGCACGTCCTGCAGCGCGAGCCGGTACGGGTCCTGCAGCTGCGTGGAGAGGATCTCGCGCAGCGCGGGGTCGTTGACGGCGTCGGTGAACACGCCGGCGAACGCGGCGCCGATGCCGGGCTCGCCGATCTTCGCGGCGATCCAGCGGATGGCCGCGGACAGGATCTGCGATCGGTCGGCGCCCTGCAGCGGGGCGGGGCCGAAGGCGTCGACGAGGCAGGCGGTGATCAGCGCGCCCTTGGACGGCCAGCGGCGGTACACCGTCGTCTTCGCGATGCCCGCGGCGGCCGCGATGCGCTCGACGGTGGCGTGCGCGTAGCCGAGCTCGTGGACCGTGCGCAGCGTCGCGGCGAAGACGATGGCGTCGACGCCGGAGCGGGGGCGGCCAGGTGAGCGGGGCATGGACACAGGATACCGGATTATGCTACTCATGGTATCGATACTTCAGGTAGCGTAATCCTGCGATCGAGGAGAAGCCATGAGCGCGACGCCACCGCTGGGAATCCGGCTGCTGCAGAGGCTGCGCAAGGAGCCGGACTGGCTGACGATGCCGGCCGAGGCCCTGGAGGCGTTCCGCGAGGCGGAGAACCGCAGGCGGGCCTCGGCGCTCATCCGGGTGATCACCGGGTTCCCGGCCCGCGGGGTCACCATCGGCTGGCAGGGGCTGGCGCTGCCCGACCGGGAGCTCCAGGTCCGGGTCTACCGGCCGTCGGCGGAGGCGGCCGCCCTCCCGCTCGTGGTCCACGTGCACGGCGGCGGATTCGTCGGCACGGCGGTGCAGAGCGACTGGGTCAACAGCTACCTCGCCGCGCAGCTGCCCGCCGTGGTCGTGTCGGTCGAGCACAGGCTGGTCGCCCCGCGGGTGCCGCTGACCGCGGCCGTCGAGGACGGCTGGGACGTGCTGTGCCACGTCGTGCGGCACGCCGGGCAGTGGAACGTCGACCCGGCCAGGGTCGCGGTGTTCGGGGAGAGCGCCGGGTCGATGGTGACCGCCCTGGCCGCGATCCGCGCCAGGGACGCCGGGCCGGCGTTGCGGGCGCAGGTGCTGGTCAACCCGTGCGTCGACGTGACCTCGACGGCGCTGGACTACGCCTCGATGCGCGAGCACGCCGGCAGCCCGACCCTGACCGTGCCGCAGATGGAGCTGTTCCGCCGGCTGGCCGTGCCCGAGGGCGCCGATCCTCGCGTCGTGTCGCCGCTGTACGCCGAGGACCTGAGCGGGCTGGCGCCGGCGCTGGTGGTGGTGCCGACGCTCGACCCGGTGGCCGATCACGGGCGCGCGTATGCCGCACGGCTCCGCGAGGCCGGCACGCCCGTGCGGTTGACGGAGCACCCGGGCGCGACGCACGCGTTCCTCAGCATGCCGGGCGTGGTGCCGCAGGCCAAGGCCGCACGGGCCGAGATCGCCGGCTTCCTGCACGGCCGCCTCACGAGGTGAGACCGCCGCCCAGACCGGGGAAGGCGCGGCCGCCTCGCCCGGTGAGGCCGCCGCTCAGGCCGGGGGCGGGGCGGGCGCGAGGCCGGTGCAGCGGCGCAGGTCGGTGAAGCGCCGGGTGGCGGCGGCCGCGGCGGACCCGGTGACGGGCTTCGGCTGGCCCGTGCCGGACACCACCGCCGGGACCAGGTCGGCGCCGATCACCGACCGGCCGCGCACCCGCACCTTGAGCACGCCGGTGTCGGCCGAGCCGACGTACCAGACGAAATTGCCGAGACCGTAGGCGACATACGTGCGGCCGAGCCACCCGTCGCCCTGCAGCACGTGCGCGTGCGCCCCGATGATCATGTCGGCGCCGGCGTCGGCGAGCGCGGCGGCGAACGACTTCTGGTTGGCGTTCGGGCAGGAGTCGCGTTCGGTGCCCCAGTGGTTGAACACCACGACCAGGTCGGCGCGCTCGCGGGCCGCCTTGACCGCGGCGACGGCGCGCGGCACGTCCCAGGCGAGGGCGATCCCGGGGGTGGCCGGCCCGGCCTTCCAGCTCTCGGCGAGCGTGTGGATCTGGCTGAACCCGACGATCGCCACGCGGACGCCCCGCACCGGCAGGATCAGCGGCGCGTACGCCTCGTCGATCGTGCGGCCGCCGCCGAACACCGGTACCCCGGCGGACGCGGCACCGTCGAGGGTGTCGGCGAACCCGACCCGGCCGTAGTCCAGCGCGTGGTTGTTCGCGATCGACACGGCGTCCACACCGGCCGCCTTGACCGCCGCATATGCGGACGCGGGCGCCCTGAAGTGGAACTCCTTCGGCTCGGGCGTGCCGCGCGTGGTCACGGCGGTCTCCAGGTTGACCACGGCGAGGTCGGCGCCCGACAGGTCTTTGGCCATCGGCCCGAACGCGGTCGCGGGATCCTTCAGCAGCGCGGCCGTGCGCTCGGTGAAGTGCACGTCGCCCCCGAACGCGAGGGTGAGCTCGACCGGCGGGGACGGCGACGACGACGGCGACGGCACGGATGCGGCCGGTGGGCTGCTCGACGGACCGGTGCGCGGCGCCGCAGTGCCCGCGTCGCAGCCGGCCAGCAGCACGCACGCCACCACCATCCATCGGGCCTTCACAGCGCCCAGGGTACGAGCAGCGCGCCGCCCCCACCGCCCCGGGAACACGTCACGAGACGCTCGCGACCTCCCAGCGGTCGCTCACCGGCTCGCGGGTGACGAGGCAGGTGAAGGATCGGGCGCCGGCGGTGCCGCCGACGACGAACGTGTCGTCGCCGGTGCGGTCGGCGGACGTGACCCCGACCGGCCCCGCGAGCTGCGCGCGGGCCGCGGTCGTGCACAGCTCGCGAGCGGTCCGCGCGTCGCCGCGCGAGGTCAGGAAGGCGGCCAGCCCGGCGATCGCGAGCAGCGCGACGACGACCACCGCACCGCGCCGCAGGAACGCCGGCATCGGCTCGGCCCTGGGCACCGCATCGATCATGTCCCGGATCGTACGCGGGTTCAGCCGAACGTCGGCGCCTGCGCGTGTGAAGGTTCGATGAGCATGACGACGCGGTCGCCGCGCAGCGGATACGGCGCCCCCGTGTACTTGTGCGCGATGCGGTCGATGATGCGCCAGGCGTCGTCGCCGTCGAGGACCTCGGCCACCCGCCCGCGGATCAGCGCCGTGGCTTGCGGCTGCGCGTGGTCGATGATGGAGATGGCGACCCTCGGGTCACGGGCGACGTTGCGGGCCTTGCGGGACCCGGGCCCGGTGAGCACGGCGATCCGGTCACCCTCCCGGTCGACCCACACGGGCACGCTGTGCGGCGACCCGTCCGGCAGGAGCGTCGCGATGTGCGCGTAGTTGACGTCCTCGACGAGGCGGGCGACATCGGCGGTGAGCTCAGGCATGGTGGTGCTCCGTCTCGTACTCGTCATGGGGGCGCAGCCACTGCATCGTCGGGGTCTGCGGCCAGCCGGCGGGTGAGTCCTCCCACGCCTCCTGCCGCCCGAACGGCGTCAGGTCCAGCAGGTTGAAGTCCAGGCGCAGCCGGTCCACGCCACGGCCGGTGGTGGCGTAGGTGCGGAAGGCCTCGTCGCCGTCGCGGAGCAGCACACTCAGCGCGAACCCCTCGATGCGCAGGTCCTCGTTGAAGGTGCTGCCGTGGCTGGAATACCAGGGCACGGTCCAGCCCATCCGGCGCCGCACCGGCTCGATCTCCTCCTGCGGGGCGCGGGCCATGAGGATCAGCCGCGTGTCGCGGGCGCCGAGGTGCGCCTGGGCGTGCTCGGCGAGGTTGTCGGTGAAGGTGCTGCAGCCGCCGCACAGCCAGTCCTGACCGGGCTCCAGCATGAAGTGGTAGATCACCAGCTGCCGGCGGCCGTCGAACAGGTCGGCCAGGCCGGCCGCGGTGCCGTCCGGCGCGGTGAACCGGTACCGGTTGCCGAGGGCCACCATCGGCAGCCGCCGGCGCTGCGCGGCGAGGCGGTCGAGGGCGTGGGTGAGCTCCTTCTCCTTGAGCAGCAATGCGTCTCGCGCCGTCTGCCACTCCTGCGGCGAGACGACCGGTGGGCGGTGCATGGCGAACCTCCACGAGTGAGTTCCTTCAGGGAACCTTCATCTCCGACCGTACCGCAGAACGTCTCTTGAGGGAACCCAGTCGGCTACGCTTGCGGCATGCAGCGCACCCAGTTCGCCGGCATGGCGTGCTCCATCGCCCGGACCCTCGACGTCATCGGCGAGCCGTGGTCGCCGCTGATCCTGCGCGACGTGTATGTCGGCATCAACCGCTTCGACCAGCTGCAGGCCGACCTCGGCATCTCCCGCAAGGTGCTGGCGCAGCGCCTGGCGTGGCTGGTGGAGCAGGGCGTCATGCAGCGCCGGCAGTACTCCGACCGCCCGCCGCGCCACGAGTACACGCTGACCGCCAAAGGCCAGGAGCTGTGCGACCTGCTGCTGGTGATGGTCGGCTGGGGCGACCGCTGGACGGCCGGCGACGCCGGACCGCCGGTGCTGTACCGCCACCACGCCTGCGGCGAGATCGCCCACGCCGAGCTGCACTGCTCGCACTGCGACCGGCCGATGCGCGCCACCGACGTCGACGTCCTGCCCGGCCCCGGCAGCGCCCCGCCGGAGCCCGCCACGGCCTGACCACGCGGCGTCCCTGCCGTCCCCGGCGGCACACGCCGGAGGCCGCGGCGGCGCCCGGTCCGGGCGAGCGCCTGCTGCCGCGGGTCCGCTGCTCCCACCCGGCCGAGGACCCGGTCCGCGTCTGCCTCGGCGCGGGCGCCTTCTTCGTCTTCATCGGCGCGGCAGACCTCGCGGCCCGCAAACCGGGCCGCCGCCCGTGGCCGCTACGAGGGCGGCCGGCGAAACAGCGGGCCGAGCACACCCAGGTCGTCCTCGACCCGCTCCGCGACGCCGGCGCCGTGCCTGACGGTCAGTGCTGCGAGGTCCACGCCGACCGCCACGTCCGCCGCGGCGCAGGCGCCCCGCCAGTCACCGGCGAGGCGGCGCTCGGTGGCCCGGTGGATCATCGCCGGCGGCACCGCATACCGGCGGACCGTGCGCCAGCCGCGCAGCGCCGACACGCTCAGCAACACCGGGACGGCCCTCCCCTGGCCAGGCGGCGAAGCCGGCCGGAATCGAACCGACGTCCTCCACCCTGACGCGACGGCGCGACGACCTCTGCGCTACGGCTTCGCCGCGGCCGAATATACAGCGCCGCACGGCAGACCGGCCGCCGCACGTCTGTCACGATCATCCGGTACCGCCGGACGCCCGCCGAAGGAGCCGCCATGACCGTGCCCGACGTCCGGCGGTGGCGCCACGACCTGCACCGGATCCCCGAGCTCGGCTTCCAGGAGCACCGCACTGGTGACTACGTCGCCGACGTGCTCACCGGCCTGGGCCTGGCCGTCACCCGCGGCGTCGGCGGGACCGGCCTCGTCGCCACACTGCGCGGCGGGCCGGGCGGCCAGGGCGGCGCGCTCGGGCTGCGCGCCGACATGGACGGCCTGCCGCTGACCGAGCGCGGCGCGCGACCCCACCGGTCAACGCACGACGGTGTCATGCACGCCTGCGGCCACGACGGCCACATGGCCATGCTGCTGGGCGCCGCCCAGGTCCTGGCGGTGCGGGGCGGCTTCGCCGGCACCGTCCACCTGGTCTTCCAGCCCGCCGAGGAGCACGGCCTCGGCGCCAGGGCGATGATCGCCGACGGCCTGTTCGACCGGTTCCCCGTCGATGCGATCTTCGGCCTGCACAGCATGCCCGGCCACCCGGCCGGCGCGATCAGCACCCGCGCCGGTGGGCTCATGGCCGGCGAGGACAACTTCGAGATCCGCGTCGCCGGGCGGGGCGGGCACGCCGCCCGGCCGCAGATGGTCATCGACCCGATCGTGGTCGCCGCCGAGATCGTGCTCGCGCTGCAGACGATCGTCGCCCGCAACGTCGACCCCACCGACCCCGCCGTCGTGTCCTGCACCGAGATCACCACCGACGGGGCACGCAACGCGATCCCGGGCGAGGTCGTCATCCGCGGCGACACCCGCAGCTTCTCCCCGCAGGTCGGGGCGCTGCTCGAGCACCGCATCCGCCGGCTGGCCGACGGCATCTGCGCCGCGCACGGGGCGACCTGCCGGGTCACCTACACCCACGAGTTCGAGCCCACCGTCAACGACCCGGCCGCGGTCGCCGCGGCGGTCACCGCCGCACGGCTGACGGTCCCCGAGCACCGCGTCGACCCGGACACCGCGCCGTGGACGGCCAGCGAGGACTTCGGGGTGTTCCTGGGCCACGTCCCCGGCTGCTTCGCGCTCCTCGGCAACGGCGAGGACACCGACGCGGGCGGCACCCCGCTGCACAGCCCGGACTACGACTTCAACGACGACGCCCTCGACGTCGGTGTGCGGTACTACGTCAACCTCGTGCGCACCGTCCTGTCCGCTCCGGCGGCGACCCGATGACGACCTCCGCCTGGTGGGTGGTGAACGGGGCCCGGGACCGCGACTGGGTCTGTGGGACCGCGCCCACCGCCGCGGTGCGCGACTTCCACCGGTCGCTGCCCGGCTACGCCCCGACCCGGCTGGCGCCACTGCCCGGTCTCGCGAGGACCGCCGGCGTCGCGCGGATGTTCGCCAAGGACGAGTCGAACCGGCTCGGGCTGCCGGCGTTCAAGGCGCTCGGCGCGTCCTGGGCCATCCACCGTGCCCTGCTCGACCGTGCACCGGCCGGCCCGGTCACCGTCGTCACCGCGACCGACGGCAACCACGGGCGCGCCGTCGCCCGCTTCGCCCGGCAGTTCGGGCACCGCGCCGCCGTCTTCGTCCCCGACGGCGTGCACCCCACGGCGGTCCAGGCGATCCGCGACGAGGGCGCCGACGTCACCCACGTCCCCGGCGACTACGACGCCGCCGTCCGTCGCGCCGCCCAGACCGCCGGCCCGGACACGATCCTCGTGCAGGACATGGGCTGGGGCGGCTACGAACAGGTCCCCGGCTGGATCGTCGACGGGTACACCACCCTGTTCGCCGAGCTCGACGAGCAGCTGCGCGAGCACGGCCTGACCCACCCCGACGTCCTCGTCGTCCCCGCCGGCGTCGGCTCCCTGCTGCAGGCCGCCCTCACCCACTACCGCAGCGGCCCGGCCCCGCACGGCACGGCCGTGCTGAGCGTGGAGCCGCGGTCGGCGGCCTGCGTGCTCGCCAGCGTCGCCGCCGGTCACCCCGTCACCGTCGCCACCGGCGTGACCAGCATGGCCGGGTTGAACTGCGGCACGGTGTCGTCGCTCGCGTGGCCGTGCATCAGCCGCGGCCTCGACGCGTGCGTCGCCGTCGACGAGGACGCGGCCGCGGGCGCCGCCGCCACCTCGCCGGCCACGGCGTCGACGCCGGCCCGTGCGGCGCCGCCGCCCTCGCCGGGCTGCATGCCGTCCGCGACCGGGCCGCGCTCGGCCTCACCCCGGCCGGCACCGTGGCGCTGATCGTCACCGAAGGCTCCGCCGCCAACCCGGGGCTGCCGCGCACCGCGTAGCCCGCCGCGGCACCACCGATCGCCCGCCCCCGATCAGTGAATCGGCCGCCGGGACGCCACCGGCCTGCATCCGTCCGCGCGACCGCCGACCCGAAGGTCGCCGGTCGCGAGGCCGGAGTGCGGCAGGCGGACCGGGCGGCCGTCCGGCCGGTGCTCGAAGTGCCACCATTCGTTGTCGTAGACGCGGTACAGGCCGTGGCGGTCGCCGTGCCGTTCGAGCCACCGTGCGCCCTCCGACGGGCGGACGTCCAGTGCGGTCCCGGCGACGTGCCGGGACGCGTGCGGCGGCAGCACGCGGCGCGACGCCGCGGCGACCGACCCCTCGCGCACCACCGCCCGATGGAACAGCCGGGCCTGCTCCATCGGGTCGCGGTAGCCCGACGTCAGCCCGATCAGCTCACCGTCGCGCCACAGCGCCTCGGCCCGGGCCGCCTCGAACGCGGCCCGGGTGGCCGCCGTCAGCCCGTCGAGGTTCTCCGCCGGGAACCGCGCCGCGAGCGCCCACTGGCACGCCGTGTGCCGTGCGCGCCCGGGCGCGGTCACCCAGGCCGCCGGGACCAGCGCGACCGCGAGCGCCCGGGTGATCCGCCGGTACACCCCGTCGCGCCGCCGCTCGGTCGAGAGCCGGGCAGGCGCGGTACGGGCGGGGCCGGTGCTGCGGTCGGTGATGGTGTGCGGCATGTCAAGGACGATGCCGGGTGCGCCGCCGGCCGGGCCTGAGTCACGGCACCCATCTGCCCGTGAGTACCCCACTCAGAAGCCGCGGGTGTGGAGACGCACCGTTCGCACCCGGGCGGACGCTCATGACCGGGCGGGCCGGGCCGATGGTGCGGCCATGAGCGCCACGCAACCCACCGTCGTGCGGGACCCGTCCGCCGCCGGCGCGGTGACGCCGTTGCGGGTGACCGCGCCGCTCGCGGCGGCCGGTGCCCTGGTGGTGCTGGCGGCGCTGTGGTTCGGCGTCGGCCTGGTGTACCGCCCGCCGTCGCTGCTGGGCTGGGCCACGCTGCTCGTGAGCGTCCCCGTCGCCGCGGTCAGCCCGCGTACCGGCTGCCGACCAGGACGGTGGCGGTGCGGCACACCCGGTCGAAGGGCTCGACGGACGCCGCCGCGCGGCACAGCACGTGGGCGCCTTCCAGCAGGGTGATCAGCGTCGTGGCGAGATCGGCCGCGTCAGCGTCGGGCAGGCCGGCCGACGCCAGCCGGTCGGTGAGCGCGCCGACCCACGACGCGAACGCGGCCGCCGACGCCTCGTGCGGGACCTGGTCGGTCGCGGCGTCACAGCCGACCGCGACCGCGGCCACCGCGCAACCGCTGCCGGCACTCGACTCGATCACCACCGGTCGGACCAGCGCCAGGAAATCCTCGACGACCTGCCGCGCGTCGACGGCCACGTGGACGTCGTCGAGCCGGGCGACGTGTACGCCGGCGGGGCCAACCGCCCCCTCGTCGTGGTGAAGCTGGAGATCCCGAACATCGCCCTGGGCAGCGTCGAGCTGCGCGCCGCCTTCATCCGGGCCGCGACCGAGATCGTCCAGGCCTGCGCCGTGCCGTCGCACGAGCCGGAGAACACCTGGGTGACCATCTTCAACGCACCGGACGGCGGCTGGGGCATCGCGGGCCGCGCCTACACCGGCGACGACCTGATCGCCTCGCTCACCGCGGCCGCTCCGTAGCGGTCAGCCCCGGTCGCCGCCCAGCACGGCCGTGGAGGCACGGGGAACGAGGCGGCAGGGCAGGGCCTGCTGCCCGTGTGCGGGATCGCCGTTGATGGCGGCCAGGAGCAGCTCGGCGGCGGTGCGGCCGATGCCCTCCAGGTCCATGTCGACGCTGGTCAGCTGCGGGCGGCAGGCCTCGACCATGACGTCCCAGTTGTCGAAGCCGACGAGCGCCACGGTGCGGGGGATGTCGCGGCCGGCCTCGCGCAGGGCCTCGGCCATGCCGCGGGCGATCTGGTCGCTGCCACAGAACACGGCGTCGACGTCGGCGCCGGTGGACAGCAGGATGCCGGCCGCCTGCCGGCCCCAGGCCTCGCTCCATTCGCCGTGCAGGATGCCGGTGGCCAGGCGCAGGCCCTCTGCGGCGAGAGTCTCCGCCGCGGCGGCGGCGCGGACCTTCGCGGAGTGGTGGTGCTCGGGGCCGGTGACGTGGGCGATGCGGCGCCGGCCGATGGCGAGCAGGTGGCGCACGGCCTTGCGGGCCCCGTCGGCCTCGTCGGGCACGACCGAGCAGTCCCGCGGGTCGGAGGAGCTGATGAAGGCATACACGACCGGGACGGGCAGGTCCGCGGCGATCGGGGCGCGGGCCTGGGTGCGCCGGCCGGTGACGATGATGCCGTCGACCTTGCGGCTGAGCAGGGTGCGCAGATAGTACTGCTCGCGGATCGGATCGTCGCGGGCGTCGCACAGCAGCACCGAGACCTGGCCGGCGCCGAGCGCGTCCTCGGCGCCGATCATCAGCGGGATGCTGAAGCGCCCGATGCTGTCGGTGGTGATCATGCCGACGGTGTAGGTCCGGCCGGTCTGCAGGCTGCGGGCCGCGCCGTTGACGACGAAGCCGAGCTGGTCGGCCGCCTGCTGCACGCGCAGGCGGGTCTCCGGCCGCAGCGAGCCCCGGCCGTTGAGCGCCTTGGACGCCGTGCCCGTGGAGACGCCCGCGAGCGCTGCCACCTCGCTGATCGTGGCGGCGCGAACTGTGGTGCGCAGCGTTTCCTCCGAGGTTTCCGAGTCGACTTTGACCGACGTCCCAAACCGTGACCTGATGTGACTGTAACGTCCCCTTGACAGGCATGCAAGGTGCTCATAACGTCCAGGCAATCGTTTGCCTCACGTTTCCTGCGGCGCCGTTGAAGGTCCCAGGAGGCAACACCCCACACCCCCTCGAACACCCGCAGACGCAAAGGAATGCATCGCCATGACCTCACACCACCCGGCGCGGCGCCGCCTGCGTGCCGTCGCCGCGGCGGCGGTAGCCGTGTGCCTGGTGACCGCCTGCTCCCACACCGGTGGCTCCGGCAGCGGCTCGTCCGGCGCGGCCGGCGGCACGTACACGATCTGGGACCCCTACCCGCAGTTCGACGACGGTGCCGACTGGGTCAAGCTGCTCCAGAAGTGCGGCACCGACGCCGGCGTCACGGTCAAGCGCACTGCCTACGACACCACCGACCTCACCAACAAGGCGCTGCTCGCCGCCCAGCAGGGCAACTCCCCCGACATGCTCATCGTCGACAACCCGGTGGTGTCGACCCTCGCCGACGCCGGCGTGCTCACCACCACCGAGGAGATGAAGCTCGACACCGCCGCCGTCTCGCCGAACCTCCTCGCCGCCGGCCAGGTCGGCGGCAAGGCCTACGGCGTGCCGATCGGCGCCAACACCCTCGCCCTGTACTACAACAAGCCCGTCCTGCAGGCCGCGGGCGTCGACCCGGCGGGCATCAAGGACTGGGCGGCGCTCACCGCGGCGCTGGAGAAGGTCAAGGCCACCGGCAAGAAGGGCATCACCTTCTCCGCGATCGGCACCGAGGAGGGCAGCTTCCAGTTCCTGCCGTGGTTCTGGGGCGCCGGCGCCAACCTCACCAAGCTCGACTCGGCCGAGGGCGTCGCGGCGCTGCAGCTGTGGACCGACTGGCTCAAGGGCGGCCTCGCGCCCAACTCGGTCATCAACAACACCCAGACCACCAGCTGGCAGGAGTTCGCCACCGGCCAGTTCGCCTTCGCCGAGAACGGCACCTGGCAGCTGGCCAATGCGAAGAAGACCGGCTTCGACTACGGCATCATCCCGATCCCGTCGAAGGCGGGCGGCACCGCACCGGCACCGACCGGCGGCGAGTTCGTCACCGCCCCCGTGCAGAAGGACAAGGCCCGCTACGGCACGACACAGAAGCTGGTCACCTGCCTCACCAGCGCCGACAACGCGTACACCACCGACACCACGCTGTCCTACATCGCCGCGACCGAGGCGGTGCAGGCCAAGCAGGTGCAGAACAACGCGGAGCTGAAGGTGTGGGTCGAGGCGGTCAAGGCGGCGAAGGGCCGCACCAGCGACAACCTCGGCACCAGGTACCCGAAGATCTCCCAGCCGCTGTGGACCGGCTTCCAGACGGCCCTGAGCGGATCCAAGTCCCCCCAGGACGCACTCGCCGCCGCGCAGACCAGCGCCGCCGCGGCCACCAAGTGACCATGACGCACAAGGCAACGACCCGAGTCCCCGCCCCGGCCGCCGCGCCGCGGGCGGGGGCTCCCCGCCGCCGCGGCGGGCAGTGGACGGCGTGGGCGTTCCTCGCCCCGGTCGTGGTCTACCTCGTCGCGTTCTACGCCTACCCGCTCTACCGCAACCTCGACCTGAGCCTGCGGCTGTACACGGTCCGCTCCTTCGTCCAGGGCGACGCGCCGTTCTCCGGTCTGGACAACTACCGCACCGTGCTGGACGACGCGACGTTCTGGCCGGCGGTCTGGCACACGACCGTGTTCGTCGGGCTCTCGCTGGCGTTCCAGTTCTCCATCGGCATGGCCCTCGCCCTGTTCTTCCACCAGCACTTCCGGCTGTCCGCGACGCTGCGGGCGCTGTTCCTGGTGCCGTGGCTGCTGCCGCTGATCGTGTCCGCGTCGACCTGGTCGTGGATGCTCAACAGCGACTCCGGCATCGTCAACGCGGCGCTGCGCCTGGTGGGCCTCGACCCGGTCAACTGGCTGACGTCACCCACCTGGTCGCTGCTGTCCGTGACGATCGCCAACATCTGGATCGGCATCCCGTTCAACCTCGTCGTGCTCTACAGCGGCCTGCAGTCCATACCCGCGGAGATCTCCGAGGCCGCGGCGCTGGACGGCGCCACCGGCTGGAGCGCCTTCTGGCGGGTGACGTTCCCGCTGCTGCGGCCGGTCTCGGCGATCACGCTGCTGCTGGGCCTCATCTACACGCTCAAGGTGTTCGACATCATCTGGATCATGACCAAGGGCGGCCCCGCCGACGCGTCGACCACCCTCGCGACCTGGTCCTACCGGCTCGGCTTCGGCAACCTGCTGCCGGAGTTCGGCCCGGGCGCGGCCGTCGGCAACCTGCTCATCGTCGTCGCCATGGCCTTCGGCCTGCTCTACGTGCGCACCCAGCGGCGGGCGGCGCAGTGAACCGGGCGGTCAAGACCTGCATCGGCGTCGCGCTGACCGCGGTCATGTTGTTCCCGGTGTACTGGATGCTCAACGTGTCCCTCACCAAGGACACCGACATGCGCGACGACCCGCCGCACCTGCTCCCGCTGGACGGCACGCTCGAGGGCTACCGCGCCGTGCTCGACCAGCAGTTGCCCTACCTCGGGACCAGCCTGTTCGTCGGCCTCGGCACCGTGCTGCTGACGCTGCTGCTGTCCGCACCGGCCGGCTTCGCCCTGGCCAAGCTGCGCCCGCGCGGCAGCGGCGTGCTGAGCTTCGTGCTCCTCGTCGCGCAGATGATCCCGGGCGTCATCATGGCGATGGGGTTCTACGCCATCTACCTCAAGCTCGGCGTGCTGAACTCCGTCACCGGGCTGATCGTGGCCGACTCGACCATCGCCGTGCCGTTCGGCGTGCTCATCTTCACCGCGTTCATGTCCGGTGTCCCGCAGGAGCTGATCGCGGCGGCCAGGATCGACGGGGCGAGCACGCTGCGCACCTTCTGGTCGGTGGTCCTGCCGGTGAGCCGCAACGCCGTCGTGACCGTCAGCCTCTTCGCCTTCCTGTGGGCCTGGTCGGACTTCGTCTTCGCCACCACTCTCGACGGCGGCGGCGACGCGCAGCCGATCACCCTCGGCATCTACCAGTACATCGGCAACAACAACCAGCAGTGGAACGCCATCATGGCCACCGCCGTGGTCGCGTCCATCCCCGCGACGCTGCTGCTCATCGTGGCGCAGCGGTACGTGGCCGCCGGCGTGACCGCCGGCGCCGTCAAAGACTGAGGAAAACCCGCACATGACGAACGCAACCGGCCCCACCGTGCCCACCGACCAGGCGATCGCCGCGGTGCGGCCGCTGCCCGCAGGCGCCGCCCACCTCGACCGCGGCGGGCTGCTCGGCGGGTGGCAGGCCCGCAACACCGCCGCGACGCTGCCGCACTGCATCGACCAGCTCGACGGCCACGGCAACCTGGACAACCTGCGCCGTGTGACCGGCGACCACGACGGCGGCTTCGCCGGCTACTGGTTCGCCGACACCGACGTGTACAAGACGCTCGAGGCGGCATGGTGGGACGGCGGCTTCGCCGGCTTCACCGCCGACGTCGCGCAGCTGCTGGAGAAGGCGCAGGACCCCGACGGCTACCTGGTGTCCTACTTCCAGCTGGAGCACCGCGGCCGCCAGTGGCGCGAGCTGCCGTCCAGCCACGAGATGTACAGCGCCGGGCACCTCATCCAGGCCGGCGTCGCCGCCGCCCGCAGCGCCCCGCGGGACCCGGCCGCGCAGCAGCTGCTCGCGGTCGCGCGCCGCTTCGCCGACCTGCTGGTCCACCGCTTCGGGCCCGGCGGGCAGGACGCGATCGACGGCCACCCGCAGGTCGAGACCGCGCTGGTCGAGCTGTTCCGGGTCACGGGCCACCGTCCCTACCTCGACCTGGCCGCCCGTCTGGTCGAGCTGCGCGGGCACGGCCTGCTCGGCCCGGAGAGCCGGTTCCACACCAGCTACTACTACCAGGACCACGTCCCGGTCCGGGCCGCCGCCGAGGTCACCGGCCACGCCGTGCGCCAGGTGTACCTCGCCGCCGGCGCCGTCGACGTGGCCGTCGAAACCGGCGACACCGAGCTGCTCGCCGCCGCCGAACGGCTGTGGGAGTCGGCGGTGCGGGCCAAGACGTACCTGACCGGCGGGCAGGGGTCCCGGCACCGCGACGAGGCGTTCGGCGACCCGTACGAACTGCCGCCGGACCGCGCCTACGCCGAGACCTGCGCCGCGATCGGCAGCTTCCACTGGGCGTGGCGGCTGCTGCTGGCGACCGGGAAGGCGCGCTACGCCGACGAGATGGAGCGGCTGCTGTACAACGGCATCGCCGCCGGCGCCGGGCTGCAGGGCACCGCCTTCTTCTACTCCAACCCGCTGCAGGTGCGCACCGGCCACGACGGGTCGGACGAGGACGCCCCCGGGCAGCGCCTGGCGTGGTACTCCTGCGCCTGCTGCCCGCCGAACCTGGCGCGGCTGATGGCGTCGCTGCACACGTACGCCGCCACCGGCGGCCCGGACGGGCTGCAGCTGCACCTGTACACCGCCGGCACGTTCAGCGCGGGCGGGCAGCGCGTCCGCGTCGAGACCGCGTACCCGTGGGACGGCACGGTCACGGTCACGGTCACCGAGGCGGCGGCGGGACCGTGGACCCTGGCGCTGCGTATTCCCGGCTGGTCCACCGGCGCGCGGCTCACCGTCGAGGGCGCCGAGGTGCCGGTCGCCGCGCACGACGGCTACGTCAGCGTGACCCGCACCTGGCGGGCGGGTGACCGCGCCGAGCTGGTCCTGCCCATGCCGGCCCGGCTGGTCACCGCCCACCCCCGCGTCGACGCGGTCCGGGGTACCGCCGCCGTCACCCGCGGCCCGCTCGTGCACTGCCTGGAGCACGCCGACCTGCCGGCCGCCCTGGACGGCGTCGCCTTCGAGGACCTGCGGCTGGACGCCGGCACACCGATCGACGTCGTCCACAATGGACACCCGATCGCCCCGGTGGCCCTGCACGCCCGGATGCTGGCGCCGCACGACGCGGACGGCCCGCTCTACCGCGCACTGGACGACGCCGCACCACCGGCGACGCGCGGCGCGACCGTGCCCATGGTCCCGTACTACCTGTGGGCGAACCGGGAACCGGGTCCGATGCGCGTGTGGCTCCCCCTCGCGAGGCAGCGGCGGTAGGCGGGTTCCATCCACTGTTTGCCCACAAGCGGCGCCCTACGGTGCGTGCAGGCCGGCGTTGACGGCCCTCGTAGACGTGAGGAGATCGCCGATGAGTACACCGTCGCCCGTCGTGTTCATCCACGGACTGTGGTTGCACGCCTCGTCCTGGCAGCCGTGGATGGAACTGTTCCGCGAGGCCGGCTACGCGCCG
Organism: Dactylosporangium sp. NBC_01737; assembly: GCF_035963215.1. Lineage (NCBI taxonomy): Bacteria > Bacillati > Actinomycetota > Actinomycetes > Micromonosporales > Micromonosporaceae > Dactylosporangium > Dactylosporangium sp. NBC_01737. The sequence goes on along the minus strand of NZ_CP109153.1, from coordinate 7,434,731 downwards.
GTCGCGCCCGGCTGGCCGGGTGAGCCGGCCACCGTCGCCGAGGCCCGCGAGCACCCCGAGGCGGTCGCGGACCACGGCATCGACGACGTCGCCGAGCACTACGCGAAGGTCATCGCGGAGCTGCCCGCCAAGCCGATCCTGATCGGTCACTCGTTCGGCGGGATGATCGCGCAGAAGCTGCTGGGGCAGGACCTCGCCGCCGGGGCGGTCGCCATCGACGCCGCGCAGATCAAGGGGGTCCTGCCGCTGCCGCTGTCGGCGCTGCGGGCCACGCTGCCGGTGTTCAAGAACCCGGCGAACCGGCACCGGGCGGTGTCGCTGACGGCGGAGCAGTTCCGGTTCGCGTTCGGCAACGCCGTGTCCGAGGAGGAGTCGCGGGCGCTGTTCGAGCAGTGGGCGGTCCCGGCGCCGGGCAAGCCGCTGTTCGAGGCGGCCGCGGCCAACTTCGACCCGCACTCACCGGCGAAGGTCGACACCGCCAACGAGCTGCGCGGTCCGCTGCTGCTCGTCACCGGCGGCCGCGACCACACGGTGCCGGAGGCGGTGACCAGGGCCACGCTGAAGCAGTACCGGCACTCCCACGCGGTCACCGACATCCTCGACTTCCCCGACCGGGCGCACTCGCTCACGATCGACGGAGGCTGGCGGGCCGTCGCCGACGCGAGCCTGGAATGGCTGCGCCGGCATGGGCTCTGAGCTGACTCGGGCGGCCGTGGTACTGGAGGCGGCCGCCCGGCAGTTCGCCGACGACAACGCCGATCCGCCGTTCCTGTACCAGCTCGACCCGGCCGAGGGCCGGCGGCTCGTCGCCGAGGTGCAGGCGAACCCGCCGTTCCTGCCGGATGCCGACGTGACCGACCTGGTCGTCGCCGGCGGCCCCTCCGGGCGGGTCCGGGTCCGCATCGTCGCGCCGCCCGGCGCGACCGGTCCGCTGCCGGTGATCCTGTACGTGCACGGCCTCGGCTGGGTGTTCGGCGGCCCCGGCAGTCACGACCGCCTCGTGCGGGAGCTGGCGGTGGGCGCGGGCGCGGCCGTGGTCTTCCCCGACTACAGCCGCTCGCCGGAGGCGGTGTACCCGACCGCCCTGGAAGAGGTGTACGCGGTCGCCGAGTGGGTAGCCTCGTGCGGTGCCGGGCACGGGTTGGACGCCGCCCGGATCGCGATCGCCGGGGACTGCGCCGGCGGCAACCTTGCCGCGGCGGCGACGCTGCTGGCCAAGCAGCGTGGCGGGGTGAGCTTCGTGCGGCAGGTGCTGTTCTACCCGGTCACCGACGCCACGTTCGACACCGGCTCCTACCACGAGTTCGCCGAAGGCTACCTCCTGCGCCGCGACGCCATGAAATGGTTCTGGGACCAGTACACCACCGACCCGCGGCAGCGGGCCGACATCACCGCGTCGCCGCTGCGGGCGACCTTGGAGCAGCTCACCGGCCTGCCGGCGGCGCTGGTCGTCGTCGCGGAGGCCGACGTCCTGCGCGACGAGGGCGAGGCCTACGCCAACCGGCTGCGGGCGGCGGACGTGCCCGTGACCGCGGTGCGCTACCAGGGCGCCATCCACGACTTCGTCGCACTCGACGCCCTGCGCGGCACCGGCGCCGCCGAGGCGGCCGTCGCCCAGGCCGTCGCGTTCCTGTCCACCGGCCTGCACTGAGGAGCCCGTCCATGGATCTGCACCTGACCGGCAAGACCGCTGTCGTCACCGGCGCCAGCAAGGGCATCGGCCTGGCCATCGCCCAGGCCCTCGCCGGTGAGGGCGTCAACGTCGTCGCCGGCGCCCGCACCACCGCCGCTGAGCTCGCCGGGCTGCCCGGGGTACGGGTCGTCCAGGTGGACCTCACCACCCCGGACGGCCCGGCCCGGCTGATCGACGCCGCGGTGTCGGCGTTCGGCGGCCTCGACATCCTGGTCAACAACGTCGGTGCGGTGCGGCCGCGGACCGCCGGGTTCCTGTCGGTCACCGACGAGGAGTGGCTGTCGACGCTGACGGTCAACTTCCTCGCGGCGGTCCGCACGACCCGCGCCGCGCTGCCGCACCTGCTGGAGCGCGGCGCGGGCAGCATCGTCACGGTCGGGTCGGTCAACGCCGCGCTGCCCGACCCGCTCGTCATCGACTACAGCGCCGCCAAGGCCGCCCTCGCCAGCTTCTCCAAGTCGCTGTCGAAGGAGGTCGGCGGGCGCGGCGTGCGGGTCAACACGGTCAGCCCCGGGCCGGTGAGCACGGGGCTGTGGCTCGGCGACGACGGCGTCGCCGCGACCATCGCACGGTCGCTGGGCGGCGGCGACCCCGGCGCGATCGCCGACCGGGCCGCCGGGGAGTCCGTCACGGGCCGGTTCACCCGCCCGCACGAGGTCGCCGACCTGGTGCTGCTGCTGGCCAGCGACCGCACCGCGAACGTCACCGGCGCCGACTTCGCCGTCGACGGCGGGCTGATCGGCACCCTGTAGGTCAGCGCAGCTGGTCCAGCCGCGACCGGACCAGTTGCGGCTGCGGGGGTTCCAGACCGCGCAGGATGCGCAGCGCCGAACGCCACGCGTCGCCCGCCGCGGCGCCGTCACCGGCGGTGTGGTGGACGTCGCCCAGGTTGATCAGGGACGCGGCCTGCTCGCGCCGCTCGCCGGCCCGGGCGTACAGGTCGATGGCCTGCCGGAAGTGCTCGACGGCCCTCGGCACGTCCGACAGGCCGTCGTGGGCGAGCCCGAGACCGTCGAGGCACGCCGCCTCGCCGTGCCGGTCGCCGAGGTCCCGGAACACGGCGAGGGCCTGCCCGCAGCGGGCCAGCGCGTGGCGGAACTCGCCGAGCTTGAGGTGCATGAACCCGGCCTCCCTGAGCGCCTCGGCCAGGCCGGCGCGGTTGCCGGCCGCGCGGTAGAGCTCCTCGGCGCGCAGGCAGTGCAGCAGCATCTTGTCGTACTGGCCGCCGGACAGGTACGTGGCGCCGATGCCGCGCTCCACGTGCGCCTGGCCGACGAGGTCGCCGAGGTCGGTGTAGCCGTCCAGCGCGCAGGTGAAGTGGCTGCGTGCCTCCTCCGACCGCTCCGCCGCGCACAGGGCGTGGCCGAGGTCGCGGTGCGTGTCCGCCAGCATCGCCGGGTCCGCCAGCCGCCGCGCCGCGGCCAGCGCGGTCCTGCGGGTCGCGACCTGGTCGTGCAGGTGGCCCTGGCGGCGCTGGAAGGTGTCCAGCGTCCACGCCACCCGCCAGGCCCGCAGGTCGGCGCCGGTGCCGGCGAGGCGGGTCAGCAGCGCCTGCAGCACCCGGTACTCGGCGGTGAACCAGGCGAGGGCCCGGTCCTGGTCGGCGAGCGGCTCGACGGTCACGCCCGGCGACGGTGCGGGCAGGACGACCGGGTCGCGCGCCGGGGCCAGCAGCAGCGCGGCCCGGTGCGCGGTGTGCAGGTAGTGATCCAGCAGCCGGGCGCCGGCGGCGTGCCGTCGCGTGGCGGGTTCGGCGGTGTCGACGAGGTCGGCGGCGTACGCCCGCAGCAGGTCGTGCACGGTGAACCGGCCCGGCGTGTGCTGCGCGACGAGTCCGGTGCGGGCCAGCTCGCCCAGCAGCGGCCGGGCCCGTGCCGGGGAGAGCCCGGCGAGGCTCGCCGCCGCCGCGACCGGGATGTCGGCGCCGGGATGCAGCCCGAGCAGCCGGAACAGTCTCGCCGCGCCGGCGCTGAGCGCGCGGTAGGACCAGGAGAACACGGTCCGCACGTCGCTGTCGGGGTCGCCGGTGGTGAGCGCGTCGAGGCGGCCGCGCTCGTCGCGGAGCGCGGCGGCCAGGTCCCGAATCGGCAGCCGCGGGTCCGTGGCGGCGCGGGCGGCGACGATCGCCAGGGCCAGCGGCAGCCCGGCGCACCAGCCGATGATCTCCTCGACCGCGCCGGGGTCGGCGGCGACCCGCGCGGCGCCGAGCCGGCGGACCAGCAGCCGCCGGGACTCGCCGGCGGAGAACGCGCCGACGGTGATCGGGCGGGCGCCGTCGGAGGCGATGAGGCCGGCGAGCCGGTCGCGGCTCGTCACCAGGACCAGGCAGCCGGCGGTGCCGGGCAGCAGCGGGCGCACCTGGGCGGTGTCACGGGCGTTGTCCAGCAGCACCAGCATGCGCCGGCCGGCCAGCTCGCTGCGGTACAGCGCGGCACGGGCGTCCAGGCCGGCGGGGATGCGGTGCGGCGGGACGCCGAGGGCCTCCAGGAGCCGCAGCGCCGCGTCGGCCGGGTCCATCACCTGCCCGGCCGGGGAGAACCCGCGCAGGTTGAGGTACAGCTGCCCGTCGGGGTAGCGGCCGGCGACGCGGTGCGCCCAGTGCAGCGCGAGGGTGGTCTTGCCGATGCCGGCCATGCCGCTGATCGCGCCGATCACGACCGTGGGCCGGCCGGCGCCGGTCCCGTCGTCGCTCTCCAGCAGCCGCAGGGCCGTGGTCAGCTCCGCCGCGCGGCCGGTGAACGACGCCGGGTCCAGCGGCAGCTGCGCGATCCTGCGGGGCGCCCGCGTCTGCGGTGCCGGCGCGGCGGCCGGCGGGGCGGCGGGCGCAGCACCCGGTCCCAGGCGGCGGTCAGCTCGGGGCCGGGGTCGATGCCGAGGTCGTCGGACAGGCGGGCGCGGACCGTGTCGTACCGGTGCAGCGCCGCGGCCTGCTGACCGGTCCCGGCGAGCAGCAGCATGAGCCGGGCCTGCAGCGACTCGTCCAGCGGGGCCCGGTCGGCGGCCAGCTCCACGGCGCGCAGCACCGTGCCCGGTTCGCCCGCGGCGAGCGCGGCGTCGGCGGCCTCGCGCGCGGCGGCCTCGTATTCGCGGTCCAGCGCCGTGAACACGGGCCGGCCGCGGATCTCCGCGGCGACGGTCCCGGCCGCCGGGCCCTGCCACAGGTCCAGGGCCTGCCCGAACAGCGGCACCGAGCGGTCGGCGCGGGCCCGGTCCAGCAGCGCCCGGAACCGGAGCAGGTCGACGGTGCCGTCGTCGACGGCGAGCCGGTAGCCGCCGCCCGCCCGGACCAGCCAGCGGCCGGTGTCGCGGGTCGTCAGCCCGGGCTCCAGGGCCCGGCGCAGCAGCCCGACGCTGCGGTGCACCGCGTTCACCGCGGTCGCGGGCGGGTGCTCGCCCCACAGGACGTCGACGATCTCGGTCAGGCCGACCGGCTGCCCGGCCCTGGTCAGCAGCACCGCGAGGACGGAGCGTTGCTGCGGGGCGCCGAGGTCGACCTCGGTGCCGGACCGCCGGACCAGGACCGGGCCCAGGACCGTGAACCACATGTCAGCCATGGCCGCACGCTAGGAGGCGGGCGACGGCCGCCGCGAGCGTCACATGACGGTCATCGTGCTTCCATGCCGTGCTCGGTCCGGGTGCGCACGATCGCGCCGAGCTGCGAGCGGGACGTGATCTCCAGCTTGGGGAAGATGCGGTGCAGGTGGGAGCTGACGGTGCGGTGCGACAGGTACAGCCGCTCGCCGATCTCCCGGTTCGTCATCCCCTCGGCGACCATCTGGGCGATCTGGAGCTCCTGGGCGGTGAGCCGGTCCCGGGCGTCGGCGCTCTGCCGGCGGCTGGTCTCGCCGGCGGCGCGCAGCTCCTGCCGGGCCCGGTCGCTCCACGGGACGGTGCCGAGGATGTCGAACGTGTCGCGGGCGGTCCGCAGCAGGGCCCGCGAGTCGGCGCTGCGGCGCTGCCGGCGCAGCCACTGCCCGTAGGCGAACTGCACCCGTGCCCGGGCGAACGGCCAGCGCCCGACGTCGACCCGCAGCGCGGCCTGGAACAGCGCCTCGGCCTCGTCGTCGGCGGCGAGGACCGCGCGGGCGTGGCGCAGCCCGCCGTGCAGGGCGGGCGAGGGCGTCCGCAGCGCGAACAGCTCCATCTGCGCGACGACACCGGCGACGTCGTCGATCTGTCCGCTGTGGACCGCGGCGTCGGCGAGCTCCGACAGCGCGAAGCACCGCAGCGCCGGGTGGAACGACGGGTCGGCGGGGTCGTGCATCCGGTGCAGATGCTCGTAGGCCTCGGCGTAGCGGCCCGCGCCGAGGGCGGCGAGCCCGCGGGCGAGCTGTGCGGTGGCGAGCACCGGGCGGACCGTCCCCGACATGGCGATCTGCTCCGCGGCTGCGGCGTGGGACCGCGCGGCGTCCTCGTCGCCGCGCAGCGCGGCCAGGACCGCGGTGGTGGCCCGGCCGATCCCGACGAACAGCGGCTGCGAGGTCTCGTGCGCCAGCCGGGTGCACTCCTCGGCCGCGGGGATGCCGACGTTGAGGTCGGCGAGGTGGGCGGCGCTCCACGCCTGGGCGCCCAGCGCGCGGGCCAGCAGCCCGAGCCGGCCCTGCGCCCGCAGGTCGGGCAGCGACGCGGCGCTGCAGGCCTCGGCCAGGTCGAACGCGCCGACCAGCACCGCGGCGCTGCCGACCAGCCGCAGCGCCTCGGCGTTCCCGCCGGCCCGCGCGGCGCCGCGCCGGAGGCTGTCGATGACGGCGGCGCCGCGCGCGATCGGCGCCGCGAACGCGAGGATCGCCAGGAGGTCCGGGTCGTCCGCGGCGATCGGCAGGCCCTCGGCGACGCCGACGACGCGGTCGCCGGCCGAGGGTCCGCCTCGGTCCAGAACGAGCGCAGCGCGGCGCCGTTGAGCAGCCGCAGCGCGACGTCGACGTGGCCGTCGGCGGCGACCCGCCCGGCCACCTCGGCGATCGCGCCGGGCCGGCGGTGCTCGTCGCGCAGCCCGCCGCCGAAGCTCGCCTCGATCCACAGCAGCTGCGCCCGCTGCCGCGACGACAGCTCCAGCTCCCGGGCGTCACGCACGAGGCGCTGCACGACGTCGTGCCGTCCCAGCTCCACGGCCGCCTCGGCGGCCCGCAGCAGCCGGGCGGCGCGGCCGGCGGGGTCGCCGGTCAGCTGCGCTGCGCGCTCCAGCGCGGACAGCGCCGACGTCGTCGCGCCCCGCGCGCGGGCGAGCGTCGCGGCCGCCTCCAGGCCGGCCGCGACCGCCTCGTCCGGTCCGTGGCTGGACGCGGCGCGGTGCCAGATGGCGCGGTCCGGCCGGTCGGCGAGCACCTGCGCGAGGGCGGTGTGCGCCGCGTGCCGTTGCGCGACGCCCGCCCGCTGGTGGATCGCCGAGCGCATCAGCGGATGCCGGAACACCAGCCGGGCGCCGTCCACGTCGATCAGCGACGCCGCCACGGCCGGCGGCAGGTCCCCGGCCGTGACGGGGCCGCCCACGATGACGGCGGCGGCCGCGAGGGTCTCCGACAGCGCGTCACCGTCGTTGGTCGCGGCGACCAGCAGCAGCGTCCGGGTCGCCGCGGGCAGCTTCGCCACCCGGGCCGCGAACGCCTCCTCCAGCCGGTCCGTCAGCGGCCGCCACGTCGCCTCGCCGGCCCGTTCCGGCCGGTCGGTCAGGCTCGACAGCTCGACGAGGGCGAGCGGGTTGCCGGCGGCATCCTGCAGCAGCTGCCGCCGGGTCCCGGCCGCCAGCCCGGCGGCGCGCGCGTCGAGCAGCGCCGCGGCGGCGGCCTCGTCGAGCCGCTCCAGTCGCAGCCGCGGCAGGTCGGTGCCGAACGACGTGGCGAACCCGTCGCGCACCGCGGCGAGCAGCAGCACCGGATCCGCTTCGATGCGCCGCGCGACGAAGCCGAGGATCTCGGCGCTGGCCGGGTCGAGCCAGTGCGCGTCCTCCACGACGAGCAGCACGGCCGGGCCGGTCGCGGCGTCGGCGAGCAGGTTCAGCACGGCGAGCGCGATGAGGAACAGGTCCGGGGTCGCCACGCCGGCCATGCCGAACGCGCCGAGGACCGCGTCGCGCTGCCGGTCGGGCAGCGTCCCGACCCGGGCGAGGACGGGCTGCAGCAGCTGGTGCAGGCCGGCGAACGGCACCCTCGACTCGGCCTCGACACCGGTGGTGACCAGGACCAGCATGCCCTCGGCGGCCGCGATCCGGCGGGCCTGCGCCAGCAGCCGCGACTTGCCGATGCCGGCCTCGCCGTGCACGACGAGGGCCCCACCCCGGTCGCGGACGCCGCGCACGAGGGCGTCCAGGCGCTGGAGTTCGACGTCACGTCCGTACAGGAAGTCGCCTGCCATACCGAACGTCACCCATCCACGTCGCCGTCGCCTCGCCCCGGAGCCTAGAGGCCCGGGGTGACGAACCGACCAACCGGCACCGTCGCGGGCCATCTGTCAGATAACCGCCAGTATCCGGGAGGTCACCCATCCGATAGATCATCGAAAGGTGGGGGCGCATGGGTGACAGGGATCTGGCCGTGGCGGCCGTCCTGCGGGGGCATCTGACGGACGGGCCGGCCTGCGGGGAGCTCGACGAGCGGCTGGCGGAGCTGATCGCCGCCGGCCGGCGCGGGGCGGAGGTCTCCTCGCCGCTGGAGGAGATCTTCGAGCGGCCCGCGCTGCGGGACTGGGTCGCCGCGGTGCGCGGCGACGCGCACCTGCGGCCGCCGGAGGTCGTGGCCGTCGCCCGCGGCGATCGGGGCCTCGCCCCGGACCTCCAGCTGCCGGGCCCGCCCGGTGCGGTGGCCGCGGCCCGGTTCGTGTGCCCGGCCGGCGACGACCTCACCTGGTTCCGGCAGCAGGCCGGCGACCCGGTGCCGATGTGCGGCACCCACCACGTCGCGCTGGTCCCCGCGCCGGGCGGTGCCGCATGACAACCACCCTGCGCGACCTGCTCCCGCCCGCCCTGCGCGAGACGTACGACGAGGCGCAGCGGGCCGAGGAGCGCTTCGACCACACCGGCGACGCCGAGGCGCTGACGATCGCCGGCCGGTCCCGGCATGCGATCATCACCGGCCTGACCAGCACCCCCGACAGCCCCGCCGCGGCGCTGTTCGGCGTCGTGCACGGGCTGTGCCGCGTCCTGGTGAAGTGGTACCGGGCGACCGGCGACGAGCGGGCGATCGACGAGGCGCTGCGCGGTGCGCGGCAGGTGCTCGAGCACCTCGAGGACGACGCCGACCCGCTGCGGCCGAGGCTGCTGACCGAACTCGGCAACGCGCTGCGGGCCCGCTACGAACGCACCGGCTCCGCCGACGACTTCGCCGAGGCGCGGGCGGCGTACGAGGCCGCGCACGACGCGGAACCGGACAACCCGGAGGGCGCGACGAACCTCGCCACGTCGTACCTCGACGGGTTCCACCGCACCGGGCGCATCGCCGAACTGGAAAGCAGCATCGAGCTCATGCACGAGGCGCTCGCCGGCACGAGGATCGGCGACGTGCTCGGCGCGGGCCTCAGGGCCGGCAACCTGTCCGGCGCCTACCTGCGGGCCTGGCACGTGACGGGCGACCCGGACGACCTCGACGCGGCCATCGGGTACGGCGGCGACGCGCTGCACGTCCTGCCGCCCGGATCCCCGCCGCGGGCCGAGGCGGCGAACAACTACGGCATCGCGCTCACCGAGCGGTACAAGGACGCCGAACGGCCCGACCCCGCGGACCTGGACGCCGCGCTGCGCGCCCACCAGGAGGCGGTGACGCTCCAGCCGAACACGTTGCGGTACCGCACGAACCTCGCCACGACGCACGCGATGCTGGGCGACCTCACCGGCGCCGTCGACACCCTGCGCGGCGTCGTCGACGCGCTCCCCTCGGACGCGCCCGAGCGGCCCGGCGCGCTGGCGAACCTGGGCACCGCACTCATCGACCGCGGCGAACCCGGCGACATCGACGCCGCCGTGGCCGTGCTGCGCACCGCGGAGGCGGCGGCACAGCACGTGCACCCCGAACAGGTCGTGCGGGCGGCCGCCAGTCTCGGTGCCGTCGCCCAGGCCCGCGATGCCTGGCCCGAGGCCGCCGCGGCGTTCGAGCGGGCCTTGACCGCGGCCGCGCAGCTGTTCGGGGCGCAGGGCACCGACACGCACCGCGACCTGCAGCTGACCGGCCACGGCGGGCTCGCGGCCGAGGCGGCGTACGCCCGGTTCATGGCCGGTGACGCCGCGACGGCCGCGGAGGACCTGGAGGCGGGCCGGGCGCTGCAGCTGACGGAAGCGCTCGGTCTGGACCTCGCCGACCTGGACGCCCTCGACGGCGCCGGCCACACCGCGCTGCGGGACCGGTTCGTCGCCGAGGTGGCCTGGCTGCGGGAGCTGGCGGCCCGGCCGGGGACGGCGACGGCGAGCTGCTCGTCGCCGCCCGGCAGCAGCTCGCCGGGACGGCGGCACAGATCCGCGCGATGCCGGGCTTCGCGGAGTTCCTGACGCCGGCGACCCGCTCGACGCTGGTCGCCGCCGCGGCCACGGCACCACTGGTCTACCTGAGCGCCGGGATGTTCGGCGGCCTGGCCGTCGTCGTGCGGCCGGACGGCCGGGTCGCCGCCGAGGCCCTGCCGGGGCTCACCGCCGGCCGCGTCGGCGAGCAGATCGCCGAGCTGTTCGACGCGTACTGGGTGCGGCAGGAGGACCCGGCCGCCGCACGCCGCTGGCTCGACGTCCTGGACGCGGTGACCGGCTGGCTGTGGACCGCTGTCGCCGACCCGCTGCGGTCGCTCCTGCACGGCGTGGACCAGGCCACGCTGGTGCCGTGCGGGCTGCTCGGCGCCCTGCCGATCCACGCCGCGTGGACGCAGGGGCCGGCCGGGCGCCGGTACCTGCTCGACGAGCTGCTGGTGACGTACGCCCCCAACGCCCGTGCCGTGCTCGCGGCCCGCGGGAACGCCGGGCGGCCGGTGCGGCGGGCGGTCGTGGTGGCGCAGCCCGCATCGACCGGGCAGCCGCCCTGCCCGGCGCGGCGGCCGAGGCTGCCGCGGTCGCCGCCCATTTCCCCGCCGTGGCAACGGTCACCGGGGCGCAGGCCACCGCCGCGGCGGTGCTGGCGGCGCTGCCCGGCGCCGACGTCCTGCACGCCGCCTGCCACGGGCTGGCCGACCCGTTCCAGCCGCGGGACAGCGCGCTGCTGCTGGCCGGGGACGACCGGCTCACCGCCGGTGACCTGTCGCGGCGGCTGGGGTCGTGGCGGCTGTCGGTGCTGTCCGCCTGCGAGACCGGCGTGCCGGGCCTGGGGGTGCCGGACGAGGCGATCGGCCTGCCGGCCGGCCTGCTGCAGGCGGGCGCCGCGGGCGTGATCGCGTCGCTGTGGGCGGTCCCGGACACCGCCACGGCGCTGCTGATGACCCGCTTCTACGACCGGTGGCGGGCGGCCGGCGCCGACCCGCCCGCCGCGCTGCGGGAGGCGCAACGCTGGCTGCGGCAGGTGACCAACGGCGAGGCCGAGGCGCTGCTGCCGGACCTGCACGACGCGCGGTACACCGGCCCGGCGCAGTGGCGCGAGGACTGGGCCGCCGCCCGCCGGTTCACGCACCCCGTGCACTGGGCGGCATTCTGCTACTTCGGGGCGTAGGGAACCGCACATGTGGACGCAGCTCTGGTCGGGCCTCGGCGGCAAGCTCGCGGACCGGTGGGTGGCCGTCTCCGGCCCCGCGCTGGTCTTCTGGCTCGGCGGGGTCGCCGCGTACGCCGTGGGCAACGGCCTCGCCCCGCTGGTCAGGCTGGTCGACCGGCTGTCGAGGGCCGCGCTGCCGGCGCAGCTGATCTGGGTCGCGGTCGCCCTCGCCGCGGTGCACGCCTCGGCCCTGGCCGTCGACCGCTGCGCCCTGCCGGTGCTGCGCCTGCTGGAAGGCTACTGGCCGGCGTGGCTGGCGAAGGTCACCGGCGACCGGGTCGCCGACCTCCACCGCCGGGCGGTGGCCGAGCAGGCCGAGTGGCAGCTGCTGGCGGCGGTGCCGGACAGATCCCCCGAGCAGACGCGACGGATGGTGCGGCTCGACGAGCTGCGTCGCAGGCGCCCGCCCGTCGACCGGCTCCTGCCCACCCGGCTGGGCAATCGGATGCTCGCCGCCGAGGACGCCCCGCGCGTCCGGTACGGGCTGGACGCGGTGGTCGTGTGGGGCCACCTGTGGCTGGTGCTGCCGGAGGCGACCCGCACCGAGCTGACCGCCGCGCGCACCGCCGTGAACCGCGCCGTCGCGGGCGTGATCTGGTCCGCGCTGTTCCCGCTCTTCGCATGCTGGACCCTGTGGGCGGTCCCGGTGGGGATCGCCGCGGTGCTGCTGATCGAGCGGCTGTGGCTGCCCGTCCTCGTCGACCGGTACGCGGTCCTCGTGCAGGCCGCGTTCGACCTGCACCGGTTCGCGCTGTACCGCGCGGCGCGCTGGAAACTGCCGGCCGGCCCCGCCGAGGAACTCGACCGCGGGCCGGCGCTCACCGCCTTCCTCTACCGGGGTGAGGCGCCGGCCGGCCTGCAGTACCAGCACGAAACGTAGCCGAACCTCTCAGGTGGACAGTCCTGGAGCAGCCTCAGGATCCTCGTCGGCGGCTTCCGCCACTGAAGGTCAGGGCACCAGGACGATCTTTCCGGGTGCGTGATGGCGCCCGGCCAGCTCGTGCGCGGCGGCGGCCTCCGCGAACGGGAACACCGCCGCGACCGGCACCCGCAGCCGGCCCTGCGCGGCGAGCCCGGTCGCGATGCCGAGGCCGTGCACCGCAAGCGCGTCGGCGGAGGCGCCGGCGGTCGTGCCCGAGTCGTCGGCCGGCGCGCTGTGCGACAGGTGGACGCCGTGCGACGCCGCGGCGAAGTCGGCGATCGTCACCACCCGCCCCGGGTCCCCGGCAACCGCGATCAGGTCGGGCAGCGCCCCTCTGGCGCAGTCGAACACCGCGTCCACACCGCCGGGTGCCAGCGCACGGACCCGTTCGACCAGGCCCGGGCCGTACGTCGTGGGCCGCGCGCCGAGGGAGCGCAGGAGGTCGTGGTTGTGCTCGCCGGCGGTGCCGATGACGGTGGCGCCGCGGGCGACCGCGAGCTGGACGGCGACGGCGCCCACCCCGCCGGTCGCGCCCTGCACCAGCACCGTGTGCCCGGCCCCGACGCCGAGCCGGTCCAGCACCCGGGTGCCCGTCTCGACGCTGCCGGCGGCGCCGCCCGCCTCCTCCCAGCTCCACCCGGCCGGCCTGGGCGCCCAGGCGGTCAGGACCGCGTACTCGGCGTTGGCGCCCCGCGTGATCGTGCCGGTCATGCCGAACACCGCGTCGCCGGCGCTGACGCCGGTGACGCCCGCGCCGACCTCGTCCACCACTCCCGCCGCGTCGAACCCGGTGCGGTAGGGCAGCGTCGTGGGTACCACGTCACGCAGCGCCCCGGAGCGGACCAGGGTCTCCCCGACCGAGAGTCCCGACGCCCGGACGGCGACGCGGATCGTCCCGGGCCCGGCGTGTGGCTCCTCGACCTCGGCGACGTGCATGACGCCCGGCGGGCCGTACTGGCTGAACTGCACAGCTCTCATGCCGCTGGACCGTAACGGAGCACCCCGTCCGTTTGGCTAAAGTGAGAGCGGTGACGGCACAAGTGATGCGGACGCTGCGCTCCGACGCCCGCGACAACCGCGACCGCATCCTCGCGGCCGCCCGCGTCGCCTTCGCCACCGACGGCCTCGACGTGCCGATGCGGGAGATCGCCCGGCGCGCGCAGGTCGGCGTCGCCACCGTCTATCGGCGCTTCCCGACCAAGGAGGCGCTGCTGGCCGAGGCGTTCGCCGAGCAGATGGCCCTGTGCTCGACCGTGGTCCAGGAGGGACTCGCCGCGGCCGACCCGTGGCACGGGTTCCGCCTGGTGATCGAGCGGCTGATGGAGGTGCACGCCCTCGACCGCGGGTTCTCCCGCGCCTTCACCTCGCTGCCGGCGGCGGCCGACTACTTCACCGCGGACCGCGACCGCACGCTGCGTCTGCTGCTCGAGCTGGTGCGGCGGGCGAAGGCGGCCGGCGGCCTGCGGGCGGACTTCGTCCTGGAGGACCTCATCCTGGCGCTGATGGCCAACGACGGCATCCGCGCCGAGTCGCCCGCGCTGCGGGTCGCGGCGTCGCGCCGGTTCGCGGCCCTGATGATCCAGTCGTTCCAGGCGGACCCGGCCCGCGCGCCGCTTCCCCCGCCCGTGCGCCTGCCGCTGTCCACCCGGTAGCGCCGGCCCACTCCCGCCGATCCGCGACCGCCGATCCGCGACCGCCGGCCCGCGACCGCCGGTCAGCTTTCGCCGGCCGGCTCGGCCGGTGGGCGGCCCGCGTCGCCGGCCGAGGAGGCCGCGCGGGCGACGTGCACCGCGCCGCTGGTGAACGCGCGGCGCCACGGCAGGGCGCCGTCGATCTCGACCTGCAGCGAGAAGCTCAGGAACGTCCGGATGAGCACGATGAGGCCGAGCACCGCCACGTTCTGCACGGTCGGCGCGACCGCGACCGTGCGGATCAGGTCCGCGGCGACCAGCACCTCCAGGCTCAGCAGCAGCACGCCGCCGAAGCTCTCCCGCAGCGCCTGATACGCCCTGCGCCCGCCGGCCGACCGCCACGTGCGCATGGCCAGGCCCACCGACCACAGCAGCCCGATCACGAGCACGCCTGCGCCCAGCGCGTCGAATCCCTGCGCCGCGCGCTCCATCAGTTCGGTGAACGTCATCCGTGCCTCTCCCGCCGCGCGTGCCTGCTGTGGTCAGTCGCCCGATGCGAGCCGGTCGACGTGATCGGCCGCGAGGGCCATCGCCCGGTCGGGGGCGCGGTCGCCGATGGCCTGCAGCATGGCCCTGTGGTCGGCGTCGATCCGCTGCCACATCGCCGGCGACGGCGGGTGCCGCAGCTGGTCCGGCGTCACCTGGTACAGGGGCCGCGCGACGACGCAGAGCAGGCCGTTGCCGCTGGCGGCGGCCACGGCCCGGTGGAACTGCGCGTGCGCGGCCACCTTGCGGGCCAGGCCGTCGGTGTCCGGGTGGAACATAGACGCGGCGATCTGCGCCAGGTGCGCGGGCGTGCGGTGCCGGGCCGCGAGACCGGCGGCGGGCACCTCGATCATCCGCCGCACCTCGAACACCTCCGGCAGGGACATCGCGCCGCAGTCGACCAGCCGCCCGACGCCCTCGGCGAGCACGCCGGCGACGGTGTCGGAGTCGGGTTCGGCGACGAAGCTGCCGCCGCCGGTGCCCCGGCACGTCCTGATCATCCGCTCACTGCTCAGCAGGCGCAGCGCCTCGCGGATCGTGGAGCGGCCCAGCCCGGTCGCCGCGCCCAGCTCCTCCTCGGTGAGCCGGTCGCCGGGCCGCCGCACGCCGGTGAGGATCTCGCGCCGGAGCTCGGCGGCGAGGAACTGATACGCAGGAGTGCCTGCCATGAGTGAGCAGCGTACGGCGCCGGGCGCACGTCGATGCGGCAAACCGGGAAATGCCGGCGTCCGATGTGGACGCTCGCCGCTCACCAGCCGGCGCCGAAGCAGACCAGTGGCGGAGGGTCGTCGTCCGGGTCGAGCGCGCCGATCGCGCCGGAGAGGGCCGCCGCCGGCGACAGCCCCCGCCGCAGGCCGGTGTGATGGGCCGCGGCGACCCGGCAGGCGATGGCGTCGGAGACCAGCGCGACGCCCGCGACCACGCTGCGGGCGCCGGCGTGCAGGATCGCGACCGTCATGCCGAGCGTCTCGTCGGCCGGTCGCGCACCGGCGAGCCCCAGCTCGCAGGCGGACAGCACGACGTGGTGCGGCAGCCTGGCGAGCCGTTCGAACTCGTGGCCGAACAGCGGCCCGTCGCCGAGGACCAGGTGCGAGAACAGCGGGTTGTCCGGCTCGTGCGCGCCGTGCGCGACGACGTGCAGGATGTCGGCCCGGGCCGCCGCCTCGCGCACGCCCGCGGTGGTCGTCACCGCCGTGTCCGGCTGCGACCAGACCCGGGCCAGCAGCCCGATCTCCTCCCTGGCGCGGGCGAGGTCCGGCCCGGCGGCGAACGCGACGGCGGGCACGGCCGGCATGGGCGGGCGTTCGTGCGCCGCCAGCCACGCCGTCACCGACGGGACCACGGCGACCGCCCGGCCCCGCAGCGACGCCATCAGCGTCCACGGTGCCGTCGTCAGCTGCGCCGACGGCGCGAGCAGCACCGGGCCGTCGGCGACCGCGGCGCGCAGCGGCTGCCACAGCGCGGCGTCGAGGCGGGCGAGCGCCGAGCGGCGGCTGGCACGGATCGTCTCGCGCACCCGCTTGGGCACGGTGTCCAGCGCCAGCAGGTCCAGGTCGCGGCGCAGCCGGCGCTGCGTCTCCAGCACCGGCGCGGCGGCGCCGAGGTCGACGACCGACTGGTGGCGGGCCGTGACGACCAGGGCGCACAGCCGGTCGCCCGTGGTGAGGTGCGCGACGAACGTCGCCGACGCCGCGCCGAGCCGCTCCCGCAGCCGTGGCAGCGGCGCCGGCGCGAGGGTCTGCGCGGGCCCCGGCGTGTACCAGGACCGCTGCCGCACGAGCTGCTCCAGCTGCGCGCAGCGGACCCGCAACCGGCCGTCGGCCCGCCCGGCGAGCAGTTGCTCGCGCAGCTCCCGCCGGCCCTGCCGCAGCTCCTCCAGCAGGTCGGCGGCCTCGTCGTTGTCCGGTGGCAGCACCGGCGGCAGCCGCGCCGACAGCGCCCTGGCCCGCTCCGCCCAGCCGAACACCGTCGCCGGCCGGCCCGTCGCCAGGGCCCGGGCGAGACCGTCCTCCGCGATCCGGCGGGCGTGGCTGCCGATCGCGGTCTGCAGGTCGAGGCTGCCGAACGAGGCCTGGTACCGGTGGACGTCGGCCATCGCGCCGCGCCGCTCCCGGTCGGCGTCGCCCGGCCGCCCGCCCGCGTCGGCGAGCGCCGCCCGGACCGTGCGTGCCTGGAGCCTGGTGGCGATCGGGTCCCGCGCCCGCAGCGCGATCGCCTGTCCGGCTGCCCCGCGCGCCCGGGCGACCCGGCCCGACCCCGCGCCGGCCAGGGCGGCGAGC
This sequence comes from Dactylosporangium sp. NBC_01737, assembly GCF_035963215.1. Classification (NCBI taxonomy): domain Bacteria; kingdom Bacillati; phylum Actinomycetota; class Actinomycetes; order Micromonosporales; family Micromonosporaceae; genus Dactylosporangium; species Dactylosporangium sp. NBC_01737. The sequence goes on along the minus strand of NZ_CP109153.1, from coordinate 7,418,007 downwards.
GCGGCCGTCAGCCTGGTGCGGCGCGCCTCGTCGTGCAGCCCGGCGCCCTGCAGCCGGTCGGCGAGCCGGACCGCCTGGGCGGTGGCCGACCGGTACGAGCCGGACCCGACCCTGGCGGCGATGGCGACGTGCCCGGCGAGCATCGCCCAGCAGCCGGTGCCGCGGCCGGCGAACCGGCGGCGGGCCCGCGCCGCGACGGCACCCGCGTCGGCCCACCGCTCGTCCAGCAGCGCCAGCTGCGCCCGCCCGAGCTCGGCGACGGCGAGGTCGTGGGTGGAGCGGGCCGCCTGGAACAGCGTCGCCGCCGTGCGCAGCTCCTCGTCGGCTTCGCGGAACAGCCCGGCGGCGAGCAGCGCCTGGGACCGGTCGAAGTGGTACACGCCCGCGTGCAGCGGCGACTGGGTCATCAGTACCGGCGCGACACCGTCCATCGTGCGCAGCGCGGTCGGCAGGTCACCGGCGAGCATGTGCAGGTAGCCCAGGTTGTGCGAGGCCTTGGCGGCGAGCAGGTCCAGCCCGTGCCGGGCGGCGACCTCCGCGCAGCGGGCGAAGTCGGAGCGGGCGGCCCGGTTGCGGCCGCGCTGCATGTTGACCAGCCCCCGGTTGAGCAGGTTGCGGCACATGTCCTGCGGTTCGGCCTCGCTGAACAGGCCGAGGGCGAGGTCGTAGCAGGAGGCCGCGCGGTTGAGCTCGCCGGCGCGCTGGTACAGCAGGCCGCGCTGGCTGGCGGTCAGGGCGCGCAGCCCGGCCGGCAGGCCGGGCAGCGAGTCGGCCTCGTCGAGCAGGGCGAGGCCGTCCAGGAGCCGCCGCCGCTCCGCCTCGTGATACGCCAGGCTGATCAGGATGTGCGCCCGGCGGACCGGATCGGGGCCTCGGGTGAGGGCGCGCTGCAGCAGCACGTACGCGGCCGAGCGGCGGCCCCGTTCGGCTTCGCGCTGTGCCTGCTGGTGCAGTTCGGTAGCGGTCGCCGCGCCCATGGGGTCATTGTGCGCCGCGCCGGATCGATCACCCGGAGCGACCCTGCGGAAAAATTCTCCGGAAGAAAGTTCCCCGGCTTGTCGATTGCGGCGCGCCGCATTCGTAGCCCAGGTGAGACCGGCGCAGGGCCGGTCCGCACCGCATCGGAGGACCGTCATGACCATCACCCACACCACCGCCCCGGCCGCGCCGACCGCCACCGTCACGACCCGCTCGATGCTCGTCGCCGGTGTCGCGGCCACGGCCGTGGCCAGCGTCGCCACCGCCGGCGTCGCCGCCGCGGGCCACGCCGCCGGGATCAGCCTCGACATGGCGGGAGCCCCCATCCCGGTCTCCGGGTTCGCTACGCTGACCGCGATGTTCTCGCTGGTCGGGCTGGTGCTGGCGGCGGCGCTGGGCCGCTTCGCTCGGCGTCCGCGCCGCACCTTCGTCCGCACCACGGTGGCGCTGACGGTGCTGTCGCTGGTGCCGGACCTCATCGCGGACGCTGCGTCCACGACCAAGGTGCTGCTGATGCTGACGCACCTGGTCGCCGCTGCCGTCGTCATCCCCGCCGTCGCGCGCCGGCTGCCCGCCTGACGCCCATCCATCCATCCACCTGCCACAGAACAGGAGACGGCCATGAAGCAGTACATGCTCTCCGTGCACCACGACTACGACGCCCCGATGCCCACGGGCGAGGACGCGCAGGTCGCGTTCGACCAGGTCGACCGGGTCAACACCGAGCTGGTCGGCGCCGGCGCCTGGGTCTTCGGCGGCGGGCTGCTGTCGCCGGACACCGCCACCGTCGTGCTGACCGCGGCCGGGAACACCACCATGACCGACGGGCCGTACGCCGAGACCAAGGAGCAGCTCGGCGGGTTCTGGGTGATCCGCTGCGCCGACCTCGACGAGGCCCTCGTCTGGGCCGAGAAGTGCTCGCAGGCCTGCATGGCCCCGATCGAGGTCCGGCCGTTCGAGGACGAGCCGGCCTGAGACCGACCGCCATGGACATCGAAGACATCTACCGGGCGGAATACGGACGCTGCGTGGCCACGCTGGCCCGCCTCCTCGGCGACATCGGTATCGCGGAGGAGGCGGTCCAGGACGCGTTCGCGGTGGCCCTGCAGAAGTGGGACACCCTGCCACCCAACCCCGGCGCGTGGATCGTGACCACCGCCCGCAACCGGGCCATCGACCGGCTGCGCCGCGAGTCCACCCGCGAGGCCCGCCACGCCCAGGCCCTGCTGCTGCACCAACCCGACGAGCCAGAGGAGGTGGGACCGGTGCGCGACGACCAGCTCCGGCTGATCTTCACCTGTTGCCACCCGTCGCTTGCCCCGCTGGCGCAGACCGCGCTCACGCTGCGGCTGCTGGGCGGGCTGGAGGTGCCGGAGATCGCGCGGGCGTACTTCGTGCCCGAGGCGACCGTGGCGCAGCGCATCGTGCGCGCCAAGAAGAAGATCCGCGACGCAGGCATCCCCTACCGGGTGCCCCGCGCCGCCGAACTGCCCGCCCGGCTGCCACCGGTCCTGACCGTGCTCTACCTGATCTTCAACGAGGGCTACGCCTCGACGGCCGGCGAGCTGGTGCGCACCGACCTGTGCCTGGAGGCCATCCGCCTGGCCAGGGAGCTCGCCGACCTGATGCCCGACGAGCCCGAGGTCCTCGGGCTGCTCGCGCTGCTGCTGCTCGTCGAGGCCCGCCGCCCGGCCCGGGTCGGCCCGGGCGGCGAGCTGGTCACCCTCGCCGAGCAGGACCGTTCGCTGTGGAACCGTGCGCTGATCGCCGAGGGCCACACCCTGGTCCGCCGCTGCCTGCGCCGCAACCGGCCCGGCCCGTACCAGATCCAGGCCGCCGTCAACGCCGTGCACACCGACGGGCCGGCCACCGACTGGACGCAGGTGCTGGCGCTCTACGACCAGCTTCTGACCATCGACCCGACCCCGATCGTCGCGCTCAACCGGGCCGTCGCCGTCGCCGAGGTGCACGGCCCCGCGATGGCGCTGGCCACCATCGAGGACCTCGACCTGCCCGGCTACCACCTGCTCCCCGCGACGCGGGCGGACCTGCTGGCCCGGCTCGGCCGGACCGGCGAGGCCCGCGCCGCGTACGACGAGGCCATCGCCCTGGCCGGCAACGACACCGAGCGCACGTTCCTGCGGCACCGCCGCTCGCAGCTGGACGGCTGACCATGCGTCCGAGGGGGCCGCTGCACTCGACCCGCCCCGCGAAGGTCACCGCGCGATGACCTGCCGGACCGCCTCCCGGCGCAGCTCGGTCTGCGTGAGGTCCAGCGCGCCGAGCGCGGCGAGCCGCCGGGCGATCTTGCCGGCGACCACGGGCGTGGCGAACGACGTGCCCGACGCGATCGCGAACCCGCTGCTGAAGTCGTCCGGGTCGACGCTGGCGCGGTCCCTGTCGGCCAGGACGTCCCTGGTCCGTGCGATCGCCTGCAGGCTGAACTGGAAGTCCTCCGGCATGGTGCTGACCAGCGCCGCGCCGGCCTCCCAGGCGGTGACCCACGTGCCGGTGTTGCTGAACATGGCCACCGTGGCGCCGTCCGGGTTGAGCGCACCGACGCTCACCACCGGCGCGACGTTCCACGTGTACTTGCCCTCCTCGGCGAGCGCCGCCGGGTAGCTCTCCCGGGCGGTGCAGTCGTTGCCGGCCGACATGACCACCACGACGCCGAGCTGGGTCAGCGCCTGCAGCGACGTGTACAGGGCGGCGGTGTCGGCGACGTCGGCCGGTTCCTCGTGATAATGGCCCATCGACACCGACACGACGTCGACCGGGTCGCCGGCCTGGACCATGGCGGTGATCTGGTCGATCGCGGCGACCAGGTTGCTCTGCGGGATCGTGCCGTCGGGCTCGATCACCGGGATCGCGATGATGTCCGCGTCGGGGCACACCTGCCGCACCAGCCCGCAGATGAACGTGCCGTGCCCGGCGAGCGGGTCGCGCAGCCCGTCCAGCGGCCGGTTCACGGCGCCCAGGTATTCCCGCGACGGGACGGCGGCGCTCGGGGGCCACTTCTGCAGCGGCGTGAACCGCACCTTGGTCAGCCACGGATGGTCGCCGCAGCCTGTGTCGATCACGGCGACGACGGGCGCGCACCGGGTCGGCGGCTCCGCCTCCGGGACGGCCGCGCCCATCTCCGGCAGCTCCATGACCAGTGCGATCGGCCGCGGGCCGCTGTACGCGAGGTCGGCGTACGGTGAGGCGCCGTACGGGTGCGGTGAGTCGTACGGATGCGGCGAGTCGTACGGGGCCGGACGGTACGGCTGGATCGACATCAGGTGGTCCAGCTCGACGCCGGGCAGCATCGGGTACCCGGGAGCGTCCGGTCCCAGGTCGAGGCCGGCGAGCCGCCGGGCCCGCTGCAGCACCGTCCACGCGTCGACGGTGACCGCGTCGCCGCCACGCTCCGGCACCAGCCGCACCGTGAAGCAGGTGACGGGGCCGTCCTGGTCGTCGACGGCGATGTCGAGGCCGGCGTTGCACGCGGCGGCGCTGATCCAGCCGACGACGGCGGCGCGCCACTGCTCCCGCGGCCGGTTCCAGTTCTTCGGTGGCTCGGCCGTGACCAGCAGCCGGTCGGCGAGGTACACGGTCGGGCGGATGCGCTGCCCTTCGAACAGTTTCGCGGTGGCCGGGTCGAGCAGCCGGGCACCGTACCGCGACAGGATCTCCGGGCCCGGCATGACCGGGTCGAAGTCGTGACCGCGCTCTGGTTCGCCGCGCTCCGGTTCGTCGGGTGGGGGCGTCGTCATGTGTGGTCTCCAGACTCGTGACTTCTGACTCGGTCAGATCGCAATGGCCGGTGTCGCCACCGGATGGTCGAGGTGGACCGCGGCGCCCGCCGTCGGCTCGACCGTGAAGTGCACGAGACCGCCGGACACGTCGGCGAACGCGAACCGGCCGTCCTCGTCGGCGGTCTCCTCCAGCACGCCGTCGGCGCCGTGCAGGTGCACCCGCAGCGCCGCCGACGGGCTGATCCAGCCGTCGATGCGGCGGCGCCGCCGGCCCCGGTCCCCGGACACCGAGATGGTCAGTGCCAGCGACTGCGACTCGAAGATGATCGTGTCGGTGAGCTCCGTGCCCCGCGCCCCGGCCCCGGACAGCGCCGTCTGGATCGCCATCACCTCGACGTCCAGCCGCTCCAGGCTCAGCCGGAACAGCACCCGCTCGGTCAGGTCCCCGGGGCACGGGTCGGCGGTCTCCCACATGGTCCGCATCGCGGCCAGCAGCGGCTCGTCGGGAGTCATCGGTCGCTCCATTCCGGATCGCCGTCGAGACTGCGGCGCAGCTTCTCCAGGCACCTGCCCCGGGTCGGACCGATCGCGCCGACCGGCATGTCCATCTCCGCGGACAGCGTCGCGTAGTCCGGCCGCTCGGCGAACGCGATCACCCGCAGCAGCCGCCGGCAGCGCTCCGGCAGCTGCGCCACGTGCCGCCAGAGCTGTGCGACGCTGCTGTGCCCGACGACCTCGACGGCCGGGTCCGGGGCCGGGTCGATCCCGTCGTCGACCGCCGACAGGTCCGCCGGCCACTCCCGCCGCCCGCGCCGGGACACCCGCCACGCCTCGCGCCGGGCGACCGTGGTGATCCACCGGCCCACGGCGTGCGGCTCGCGGACCGTGTCCGCCTTGCCCATGAGGGCCAGCCAGGTCGACTGGACGATGTCCTCCGCCTCCGGCCGGCTCACCCCGTACGCCCGCACGATCTGCCAGAGCACGGGCGTGAGCAACCGCACCAGCCGGTTCAACGCGTCGTTGTCGCCGTCGTCCCGCCACTCGGCGAACGCCTGGGCCACCGCGTCCCAGATCGCATCGTCACCGCCGGCGGGCGGAGCCCCCCACACAGGGGCGTCACCTTGCATCACGCAGATAGGTGTACGGCGACCGCCCGCCTGATACATCACTTTGCAAAAAAATCATCGACCCGACCGGGGTAACCTGACCGCACGCACGCCAGGGAGGCACGATGACCGTCACCGCCGACGACCTGGACGCGGCACTCGCCGCGCTGGCCACCACGCTGGCGCCGGCCACGGGCCGGGACTGGTCGATCCGCGCGGGCTCCCTCGAATGGGACTGCTGGCACACCGCCGAACACGCCGGCGACGTCCTGCTGTCCTACGCCGCCCAGCTGGTCGCCCGGCCGGCGACCCGATACGTACGCTTCCTGGCCAGCGCCGACACCGCCGCCACCGCCGCCGAGGTCCTGGAGTTCGCCGTCGCCGGCGGCGGCATCCTCGCCGCCGCGGTCCGCGCCGCACCCGCGCACGTCCGCGCCTACCACCCCACCGGGATGGCCGACCCCGAAGGCTTCGCCGCCATGGGGTGCGTCGAGGCACTCGTCCACGGCCACGACATCGCCCGAGGCCTCGACCTGACGCTCACCCCGCCCGCCGACGTCTGCGCGCGGGTCCTCGCCCGGCTGTTCCCGGACACCCCTGCCCTGCCCGGCGACCCGGACCCGTGGACCGCGCTGCTGTGGGCCACCGGTCGCCTCGACCTGCCCGGCCACCCGCGCCCGGAGCGCTGGCGCTGGCAGGGTGCTCCACCCGGCGAGCGCGACTGAGCCCTCACGAGCGGCTCAGTGTTTCTGGACGACGCGCTCCGGTTGGCCGGGGTTCCAGATGGTGATCTCGAGCTGGGTGCCGCCCAGGAGCGCGATCGAGGAGGCGCCGGTCAGGTCGGCGGCGTACAGGTGGTCGAAGGGCAACTTGTCGCGCAGGTCCATGCCGGACTCGGCGAACAGCGCCTCGGCGAAGCGGCGGTGGACGGCCTCGTCGCGGACGTCGGTGACCACGCCCCACAGCTTGGCGTCGCCCTCGGCGAGGTAGGTGTCGACCGTGGCGGTGTGCAGGCAGAAGCGCGGGTCGCGGGCCAGGTCACGGAACTTGGCGGTGTCCGGCATGCCCATGATCCACAGCTGGTCCTCGAAGATCCTGGGCTCCATCGGGCTGATGCGCGGGAAGCCGTCGGCGCGGATCGTGGCGAGCATGCAGAGGTTGCCGGTCGCGGCGTGGCGGCGCGCGAAGACGGCCGCGATGTTCGGTGCGAGCTCGGTGAGCTCCTTCCACGTCGTCATGGGCCAACGCTACGACGTGCCGACGCTCTGCGGGCGGTCGTCCAGGATGTCCTCGTACACGCCGACCTTGTAGTTGATCAGGTCGAGGCACTTGCGCAGCTGGTCCATCTGGTCGAGGACCCGCTGCCGGTGCTCGCGCAGCAGGTCGAGCCGCTCGGTCTCGTTGCCCTCGCCGGCGCGGACGAGCTCGGTGTACCGGCGGATCTGCGGCAACGGCATCGCGGAGCCGCGCAGGATCACGCAGACGGTGAGCCAGTCGACGTCGTCCTCGTGGTAGACGCGCCGGCCGGCCGCGTCGCGCGAGACGGGTGCGGCGAGGAGCCCCTCACGCTCGTAGAAGCGCAGCGCGTGCACGCTCAGGCCGGTGCGTTCGGCGACCTCACCGATGCTCAACCGTCGCTCGATGTCGGACATGCCGCACATCGTACGGGTTGACCTAGAGTCGGCTCTAGCTCCTAGGGTGCCACGGGAGACCTTCCGGAAGGAGCAGCATGCGGTACCGCACCCTCGGGCGCACCGGCATCCAGGTGAGCACCCACTGCCTCGGCACGATGATGTTCGGCGCCGTCGGCAACCCCGACCACGACGACTGCGGGCGCATCATCCATGCCGCGCTCGACCACGGCGTCAACTTCGTCGACACGGCCGACATGTACTCCGCGGGCGAGTCCGAGCAGATCGTCGGCAAGGCGCTGCGCGGGCGCCGCGACGACGTGGTGCTCGCCACGAAGGTGCACTTCCCGATGGGCGAGGGGCCCAACCGGGGCGGCAACTCGCGGCGCTGGATCGTGCGCGAGATCGAGGACAGCCTGCGGCGGCTGCAGACCGACTGGATCGACCTGTACCAGGTGCACCGCCCCGACGCGGGCACCGACGTCGAGGAGACGCTGTCCGTGCTCACCGACCTGGAGCAACAGGGCAAGATCCGCGCGTTCGGCTGCTCGACGTTCCCCGCCGAGCAGATCGTCGAGGCGCACCACGTGGCGGAGCGGCGCGCCCTGCACCGGTTCCGCACGGAGCAGCCGCCGTACTCGCTGCTGGCCCGCGGCATCGAGAAGGACCTGCTGCCGGTCGCCGAACGCTACGGCATGGGCGTGCTGACCTGGAGCCCCCTGGCATCGGGGTTCCTCACCGGCCGCTACCGCAAGGGCCGGCCGGTGGACCTGTCGACCGGCCGCGCCGCGCTCACCCCGGCCCGGTTCGACCCGGCTCTGCCGGAGAACGTGCGCAAGCTCGACGTGGTCGAGCAGCTCGTCGAGCTCGCCGCCGACCTCGGCTGCACGCTGCCGGAGCTGGCGCTGGCGTTCCCGGTCGTCCACCCGGCGGTCACCTCGGTCATCATCGGGCCGCGCACCATGGAGCAGCTCGACGCCGCGCTGAAGGGCGCCACCCTCGCGCTGGACGACGCCGCCCTCGACCGGATCGACGGGATCGTGCCGCCGGGCACCGACCTGTACCGTGCCGATGGCTCCTGGCGCCCGCCGTCGCTGACCGACGCGACCCTGCGCCGCCGACGCCCGGCAGACCGCGCCGCCGCCTGACCCGTTCTCTACAGTGACCCGATGGTCACCACCGCCACATGGCTCGCGAAGGTTGGCTGCGAAGGCGGCCCGCTGCGCGTCTGCGACGTCTCGGCGTTCGCGGCAAGCGTCCTGACAGTGCCGGTGCTGGTGCTCGCCCTGACCGGGTGCTCGTCGGACGACGCCTCACCGCCCGCCGGCACGTCCACCGGCGGCGCGACGGGTGCGGCAACGGCCGCGGCCGCTACGACGGCGGCGGGCCCCGCCGCGCAGGCGGCCAGGTTCGACGGGTCCACATTGGACAAAGGCGTCTGCGCGGTGGTCACCGCCGCGGACACCACGGCGCTGCAGATGAGCGTGAAGGGCCCGGCGACCGCCGGCCAGAACCAGGTGGCCGCGGACCAGCCCGTCGTCTACTACTGCCGCTGGGCCTACAACGACGAGGTCCGCTTCGCCGCGTACCCGTCGGCCGAGGTCACCAAGAGGATCATGAGCCAGACCAGAAGGGGCGAGGAGATCGTCACAGACCTCGTCCCCGGCGCGGACGAGGCCTACTACCGAGGCGGCACCGGCGACCAGGTGAAGGCGATCCTGACGGTCAGAGCCGGCAAGCTCAGCCTCGGCGTCAGCCTCAACGAGACCGTGGCCAAGCTCTCCCCCGCCGACGCGAAGAACGCCGCCATCGGCCTCGCGACCCTCGCCCTCGCCCGCTGCCCCAACGTCAGGTGACGGCGCTCAGCCCGCCGGTTGCTGCTCGTCGGCGGCGGCGCTGGCGAGCAGGGCGACGGTGAGCAGGGCCAGGCAGACCCGCCAGACCGGGACGGTGCGCAACGCCATGGCTCCCCCGTTCGTCGCCTTGATCATGTCATTGCCGCCGTCCCGCAGCGGCGGCTTGACGTGCCGCCCGGACCCCGTCCATGACCGTTCCGGCGTTCGCGCCTCACGGCGTGGTATGCGTCGATGCGGCCGGCGCCGGCGGCGCGGTGAGGAAGTCGATGGCGTGGCGCAGCAGGTCCCCCGAGTCGGTGAACCACAGCGCGTCGGTGCCGGGCGTGGTCTGCAGGCGGGCGTCCGGCAGGTTGGTGGCCAGGTAGGTGGCGTGGCCGGCATCGACGTTGAGGCAGCTGCGGCGGTGCAGCACCAGCGTCGGCGCGGTCACGGCGGACAGGCGGTGCCGCAGGTCGGTGCCGGTGGCGACGGCGCGGATCGCGGTGGCGACGGCGGGGCTGGCGGCGCGCCGGCCGATACGGTTCCACCACTGGCGGAACTCGTCGTCGGCGGCGCGGCTCGGGGCGGCCTGCACGACGGAGTCCACGGCCTGCGCCGGGTCGGCGGGCGCGACGGTGTCACGGATCAGCGTCTCGGTCGTGCCAGGGTCCAGGCCGAAGGGATAGCCGGCGCCGCGGGTGTACCGCGCGAAGCACTGCGCCAGCACCAGCGACCGCACGCGGTCGGGGTGGCGGGCGGCGAACTCCAGCGCGATGAGGCCGGTGTCGAAGTTGGCGAAGAGGTCGGCCCTGCCGATCGCGAGGGCGTCCAGGACACGGCGCACGTCGTCGACCCACTGCTCCAGCGGCGGCCGGCCCGGATCGAGGGGGTCGGACAGCCCGATCCCGCGCCGGTCGAGACACACGACGGCAGCGTGCTCGGCGAGGGCCGCCAGCCCCGTGCGGGCGTGCGAGCCGTCGAGAAGGCCGTCGATGGTGAGCATCGCCGGATTGAGCACCACCAGATCGGCGCCACGGTCGGACAGCCGGGTGTACGCGGTCGAACCGTCCCCGCCGGTCGCATAGCGCACGGTCGCGGCGGGCCCCGGGACGGCGGCGGGTGCGGGCGGCGCAGGGGCGGGCGGCGGGGATGAACGCAGCACGTCGGCTTGGGCGTCGCGCAGCGCCGGGGACGGGTCGAGGCCGACCTCGACGAGCGCGGCAGGGCCGCGGCCACCGCCCGCAGCGCCTCGGTCTGCCGGCCGGCCCGGTGCAGGGCACGCACGTAGTGCACCCACATCGGCTCGTCGAGCGGGTCGGCCGTGGTGAGCTGCTCCAGCTCCCCCAGTGCCGAGCCGGGGTCACCGCCGGCCGCGACGCAGCCGAGGTGCTCCTGCACGAGCAGCCGCCGCTCCTGCCGCCAGCCCTGCCGCAGCGCCGCCGCCGCGACCGTGTCCGGCAGCTCCGGCTCGCCCCGCCACAGCGCGCGGGCGGCGGCGAGGACCGCGGCGGCGCCGTCGGGGCGCCCGTCGGCAAGCAGGAGCCGGGCCCGGGCCCGCGCCGCCGCGACGGCGCCGACATCGGTGTGTGGGCGCGAGCGCCAGCCGGTACCCGTCCCGGCCGACCCGCTCGACGTCAGCACCCGGTCCGGCGGCGGCCTGCAGCGCGGCGCGGATGCGGGACAGGTGGGCGCGCAGCGTCTTGACGGCCGAGGGCGGCGGGTCGTCCCACAGCAGCCGGGCCAGCTCGTCGAGGGCGACCGCGGCCGGCGCGCGCACGGTCAGGATGCTCAGCAGCTCGCGCGCCTTGCGCTCCAGCCGGGGCGACGAGCCGCCCGGGACATGGACGCCGGCCGTGCCGAGGACCCGCACGATCACGCTGCCAGCATAGGGGGTGTCTCGTGGGTCAGCACGGCCTGCGACGGGCTCAGGCGCCGCCTGGCCGCATCCCGGAAGGGCCTGGATACAACAACCGCTATCCGGGCCCTCCCGGGCCACACCCAGACGACGCCTGGACTCCGCCTCGGCTCGCACTGACCCACGAGACACCCCTATGACCACATCCGGACCACATCCACACCGCATCCGTCCCCGGCGGGGCGCTGCCTAGCTTCGAGCGCATGACGAAGCACGACATCCGGCGCGGGAGCACGGACCTGGAGCGCCGGTTCGGTGGCGCCCTGTTCCGGCCCGGCGAAGCAGGCTATGACGAACACCGGCTCGGCTGGCATCGGACGTTCGAGTCCCACCCGGCGATCATCGCCGCCGCCGCGAGCGCGGACGACGTGCGGGCCGCGGTGCTCGCCGCCCGCGAGCGGGACCTGACGCTCGCGGTCCAGGCGACCGGCCACGGTGCCGTCGTCCCCGCCGACGGCGCGCTGCTGCTCAAGACGACCGCACTGACCGGCGTCGAGATCGACCCGCACCGCCGGGTCGCCCGCGTCGGCCCGGGCGCGGTGTGGGCGGACGTGAACCGGGCCGCCGCCCGGTACGGCCTCGCAGGGCTCGCGGGCCGCTGCAGCACGGTCGGCGTGACCGGGTACACCCTGGGCGGCGGGCAGTCGTGGCTGTCGAGGACCTTCGGGTTCGCCGCCGACAGCGTCGTGAGCGCCGACGTGGTCACCGCGGACGGCGTGGCGCTGACGGCGACCGCGCGGCAGCACCCCGACCTGTTCTGGGCGCTGCGCGGCGGCGGCGGCAACTTCGGTGTCGTCACGTCGCTGGAGTTCCGGCTCCGGCAGGTGCCGCACGTGTACTCCGGCATGTCGTTCTACCCCCTCGACCGCGCCTTCGACACGCTCGCCGCCTACCGGGAGTGGGCCCTCGGGGAGCCCGAGGCGATGAACACGGCGGTCCTGCTGCTCCGCCTGCCGCCGTCGCCGCTGATCCCCGAGCCGCTGCGCGGCCGGCGGGTCCTGGCGATCCGGGCGTTCCACCACGGCGACGACGGCGGCCGGTTCCTCGCCCCGCTCCTGGAGGCAGCCGGTCCGCCGCTGGTCGACGCGTTCGGGATGCGCCCGTTCCCGGCCGCGAGCGACGCCACGAACGGCCCGGACGCGCCGCCGATGGCGAACCGGCAGGAGATCGAGCTGTTCCGCGCGCTGCCCGACGACGTGCTGCACGCGATCGTCGAGGCCGGCGCCGCCGACTCGCCGCTCGCGTTCGTCGAGGTGCGGCACTGGGGCGGTGCGATGGCCGCCCCGGGCCCGGACGCCGGCCCCGCCGGGCACCGCGACGTGCCGTTCTCGGTCATGGCCGTGGCCCCGTACCTGTCGCCCGACCGTACCGCCGCCGACGCGACCCTCGACCGGCTGCTCGGCCGGCTGCGGCCGCACGCGACCGGCGGCTCCTTCCTCACGCTGCTGACGGACCACACGAAGACCCGTACCGCGTTCACCGCCGGCAACTACGCCCGCCTGGCCGCCGTCAAACGCGCCTGGGACCCGGCCAACGTCTTCCACCTCGGTCACAACATCCCACCGGCACCCGATCGAAAGGCAACGCCATGACCCGCATCCTTGTCACCGGCGCCACCGGTACCGTCGGCGCGACCGTCGTGCAGGCACTGCAGGCCCGCGGCGCGGACGTGCGAGCCTTCGTCCGCGACCCCGCCGCCGCGGCGGCGAAACTCGGCGACGTCGACCTCGCGCCGGGCGACTTCGACGATCCCGCGTCGCTGCGGCGCGCCCTGGCCGGGGTCGGCCGCGTGTACCTCAGCGCCGCCGACGGCCCGCGCAAGGTCGCGCACGAGACCGCGGTGATCGACGCCGCCGCCGGCGCGGGCGTCGAGCTGATCGTGAAGCTCTCCTCGATGCACGCCGACCCGGCCTCGGCGCTGCCCGCCTTCCGCTGGCACGGCGAGGTCGAGGCGCACCTGCGGCGCTCGGACGTCCCGGCGGTCCTGCTGCGGCCCGCGTTCTTCATGACCAACCTGCTCATGGTCGCGGGCGGCGTCGCGCACACCGGCCTGCTGCACGCGCCGACGGCCGGCCGCCGCATCGCGATGATCGACATCCGCGACGTCGCCGAGGTCGCCGCCGCCGTCCTCCTCGCCGAGGGGCACGCCGGGCGGACGTACGACCTCACGGGCCCGTCGGCGATCACGTTCGCGGACGTGGCGGCGGCGCTCGCCGGGGCGACCGGTCACCCGGTGCGCTCCGTCGACCTGACCGAGGAGCAGGCCCGCCCGCGCTTCGAGGGGGCCGGCCTGCCGGACTGGCTCGCCACCCACCTGGCCGGCGTCTTCGGCGTCATCCGCGCCGGCGGCTTCGAACACGCCACCGGCGAGGTTCTGCGGATCACCGGCCGACCGGCCCGCGACATCACCGGCTTCGCCCACGACTTCGCCGCTGCCTTCGCACCTCCGGCGGTCCCGGCCGGGACGGCACGGACAGGTTCAGCGGCGGGGCAGCAGCGGCCCGAGCGGTCCGAGGTCGATGTTGAGGTCCTCGGGTGACACGCCGAAGTGCTCGCACAGGTCGGCCATCTGCTCCTCGAGCGCCATCAGCGTGGTCCCGATCCGTTCGATCTGCTCGTCGGTGAGGTCACCGACCTCCACCCTGCGCAGCGCCTGGCGCTCCATCAGCTGGCGCAGCAGCTCGACGACCGTGAGCACCAGGCCGGCGAAGCCGCGCTCGACCTTGTCAGGGTCGACCTCGATCCGCTGCCGTGGCCGGCGCGCCGGCGGCGGGCCGGTCACGCCGCCACCCCCGCGCTCCGGTCCTCGTCGAGGGTGCCCACCGAGGACACCAGGGCGCGCAGGGAGATGGTCACCAGGTCGACATCGGCGATCGACAGCGTCACCTCGCCGGTGATGACGACCCCGGTCGCGAGCACCCGGTCGAGCAGGTCGACCAGCGCCAGCCGGTCGGGGGCGACCGCCACGGACGACGACGCCGGCACAATGCCCTGTGTCATGGCGGGGGCTCCTCGTCGGCGGCGACGAACGAGTACGGCGGCCACGGCCCGGTCAGCTGCAGGTGCAGCGCGGGGAACCGGTTCACCAGCGCCGCGAAGGCGGCGGTGAACGGCTCCGCGTCGGCCGTGCCGACCAGGTACGCGCCGTTGAGCACCATCGGGTCCGGCCGTCCGGAGAGGCGGCGGTCCTGCGGCGGATGCCGGCGGGCCTGTTCGGCGTGGCCGGCGAGCGCCGCGTGCACCTCCTCGGCGCCGTCCAGTGCGGCCTGCCGGTGCCGGTGCGCGGCGTCGAGCTCGGTGCGCCGGCGGCGCAGGTAGGCCGCGCCGGGGCCGGTGCCGGTCCCGCTGCCGGTGACGGTCCCGCCAGGGGCCGGCCCCGCCACGGGCTTTGACGCCGTCCCCGTCGCCGCCACCGTCACTGGCGCCGGCGAAGGCACCGGTGACGGTGACGGTGACGGTGACACGTCGACGGCGAACGCCTTGACGCCCCACTCGTCGCGGCCCGAAACCCGGTCAAGCACTGCGGTGAAGTCGCCGCGCCGCTCGCTCAGCACGGCCTGCACGCGCGAGTCGTCCCGGTACACGGTGCCCAGCTGCGCCGGGACGGCGCCTCTGAGGCGGCTGGCGGCGTCGACGACCGCGTGGTGCGCCCGTGCCACCGACTCCAGCCACGCCAGGTCCTCGAGGTTACGCCGCATCGGCTCCGCGCCGAACTCGTCCAGGTCCACGGAGCACACGACGGCGACCAGCCCGGCGGCCTCGACGGTGCGCACCGGCCTGCCGCCCACGCCGGCGAGCCCGGCGACTCCGGCCGGAGGCAGGTCGCGGGTCACGGCGTGCAGCCAGACGCCGAGCGGGTCAGCCATGCTCGCCGGCCTCCAGCTCGTCGCGCTCGGCGGCGCGGGAGCCGCGCGGCAGCGGGGGCCGCGCGGACGACGACAGCCACGGGTCGTGCTCCCACCAGTCGATGCCCATCTGCCGGGCCGTGTCGACGGACGCGACCACCAGCCGCAGCTTGAGCGTGAGCAGCTCGATGTCGAGCAGGCTCACCCGGATGTCGCCGACGATCACGATGCCGCGGTCGAGCACCCGTTCGAGGATGTCGCCGAGGTTCGCCGGTTCGTGGCCGGCGCTCTGGGCGAGTGGGGACTGCCGTGTGATGCTCATGTCACGTCACCTCGCTGCCGTCGGCCCGGCCGCGCGGGTACCGGCGGACCCGGCGCAGCGACACCAGCGACCCGTCCGGTCGCAGGCCGACCCGGTAGAGGCCCAGCATGTCGCCGGACGACGGGATGCGGCGGTCCTCGACGACCTCCGCCTCGACCGCCCAGCCGTCGTCGGCCGGTTCCAGGGACGTGACCCCGTCCGGCTGCCTGCCGGTGAGCTCCGCGACGCGCCGCATCGCGGTCCTGGCGATGTGGGCCGGTGCCAGCGGTTCCCGCGCCCGGTCGTGCAGGCGTTCGTACGCCTCGTCGTCATAGGACCGGTCGCCTTCCGCGCCCCGCGCTCGTCGTACCGCCGGCACCTCAACCACCTCCGCTCGGCGAGCGGAACAGCCGGTCGAGCAGCTCCTGCTCCTCGCGGTCGGCGTCCTGCTCGCTGATCCGGCCGGCGACGCGGGCGTCCTGCAGGTCCTCGAGGCGGCGCCGGATCACGCCTGGGTCGTACAGCTGATGCTCGGCCTGCTCGCGGATCACGTCACCGAGCCAGAAGACCACGCGGACCGGCGCGAGCGGCAGGGTCAGGATTCCGCTGAGCAGACCCACGGCTACCCCTCCGGCCTGAGATCGGTGACGAAGTCGTACGGCGCCTGGGGGCCCAGCAGCCGGATCGTGACCCGGCCGTCCCACTTCCGGGCCAGGTCCTCCAGCGCCCGCACCAGCCGCCGCTCCTGGGCGGTCTCCGCCAGGAGGGCGACGTTGGCCGCGTCGAGCTCGTGCGCCGGCTCGCGCACGTCCATCGCGACGCTGTGCGGCTCGCACACCGCAACCATCGTGCGGACGTCCGCCTGCCGCTTCGCCTCGATCCCGCGGGTGATGAGCTCACCGAGCCGGACGCGCTCGGCACGGGTCGCGTCCGGCGAGGTGCCCCGGATCGCCGCGCGCAGGCGCCCGGCCTCCGGCTGCTCCTCGAGGATCTCGCCGAGCACGGCCGCTTCGACGTAGCGACTCTTCACGATGTACTGCGCCTTGCCGTCCATCTCCCGCAACGCGGCCAGCAGCTCGTCGTGGTTGGGCGCGAGCAGCTCGTCGACGACCGCGTCCGTGCCGGTCACGACCGCGCCGAACCGGATCGGCAGCACCGGCACCTCGGTCACCGTGGCGTCCAGGAGCCGCTGATGGGCCAGCAGATCCTGCGGCCGGCCGAGCGGGCGGCCGACGTCGATCTCGCTCACCATCGCGGCGATGTCGCGGTGGCGCACCAGTTGCACCGTCCCGGGCGGATCGCCGACGCCACGGGCGTCGGGGTCCACGTCAACGTCGCCCGGCACGATGCCGAACAGGTAGGTCCCGGCGGACGCGGTGGGCATCTCACTCCACCTCCTCGTCCCGGTGCCGGCGACGCGGGACCCGTTCGGGTTCCCTGCGGTCGCCCACCAGGTCCTGCACCTTGTCCCCGGCGGCCTCCAGCGCACCCTGGACCGCGCCCTTCGACTTGTGCTTGGCGCCGCCCTGCGCCATGTCGCCGACGAGCTCCGGCAGGCCCGCCTTGTCCTGCGCGATGTCCAGCCGGTTCACCGCCTCCGCGAACCTCAGGTACGTGTCGACGCTCGCCACGACGATCCGCGCGTCGATCGTCAGCAGTTCGATGCCGACCAGCGAGATCCGCACGTACGCGTCGATCACCAGCCCCTTGTCGAGGATCGTGTCGACGACGTCGGCGAGCGAACTCGACGACGGGCGGTCGACGGCGCCGCCTGCCTGCTGCACAGCGGTGGTCATGGCCTACCTCCTCGCCTTGTTACGCGTCCTCGCGGGCCCGCCGCGCGGGCCGGCTCGTGCGTTGCGTTGTCTGCCGCGGTCGTGCGGCCTGCCGCCGCTGGCGCTGCGGCGCCTCGTCGTCGCGTTCCGCCTCGTCGTCGCGTTCCGCCTCTGCGTCGGGCTCCGCCTCTGCGTCGGACTCCGGCTCCGCGTCGGGCTCCGGCTCCGGTTCGTCCGCCTTCTCCGACGCATCCTGCGGTTGCTGCGTGGCACGCCCGGACGCTTCGCCTCCGGCGTCCTCGCCACCGCCTTGCTCCTGGTCCTGCTCCCGCTCCTGTTCCTCCGCAAGGGCCGTGTCGTGATCCTTGACGACCTCGCCGTCGCGGATCTCGCCGCGCCAGCCCTCGACGTCGTCCGGCTTCAGGATCGTGCGGGTCATGACGTGGCGGCGGAAATGCTTGATCTCCAGCCGGGCCCGGCGTCCCTGCGCCCGCCACAGGTTGCCGGTCTGCTCGAACAGCCCCTGCGGGTGGTACTCCAGGACGACCAGGATCCGGGTCAGGTCGGGCGCCAGCTCGTGGAACGTCACCGCTCCATCGACGCGGCCCTTCTGCCCCTTGGACCGCCACACGATGCAGGTGTCCGGGACCTGCTGGACGATTTTGGCCTCCCAGCTGCGGTGCGACCAGAAGACCCGCGCCTTCCACTCGCTCTTCTCGTCGCCCTCGCGTTTGACGTTCTCGACCTTCTTCGTGAAGCTGGGGAAGTCCTCGAACTGCGTCCACTGGTTGTAGGCGACCCGGATCGGGACACCCACGTCCACGGTCTCCACGATGTTGGTGACCTTGCGGTTGAAGTTTTTGTCCGCGCCCTTGCCATCCTTGCCGCCCTTGCCGAACAACCCCTTCACCTTCTCCTTGACGCCGGCGAAGCCGCCGCTGGCCATCGCCGAGGCCGGCGACCCGCCCTCGGCCATCTTCTTCGCGCCGGTCACCGCCGCCATGAGGCTCGGGTTGCCGGAGCCGTCGGCGTACTGCGTCAGCCGCTGCGTCACCGAGCCGACCTTGTCCTGCAGCGAGGTCGACACCCGCTCGCCGGCTGCCTTCACCAGGCCGCCGAACCCCTCGCGGATCAGCTGGGCGAGCTGCCCTCCGATGCCTGCGGCGGCACGGTCCTGCGCTCCCGCGGTCATGGTGGCTACCTCCCCCGCCGATGCACGGGCGAGCGCGAGCCGGCATCCGGACGGGACCGGCCCACGCCTGACAGCTCCGCGGGCTCCTCCTCCGGCTCGTCGTACTCCTCGTCGTCCGCCTCGTCGTCCGCTGCCGCATCGGGGTCCAGGTCGTCACGCTCAAGGTCGTCGGGCTCCACGTCGTCCCGCTCGGCGGCCGGTCGCCGCCGCTGCGCCGGTGGCTCCTCCTCGTACTGCTCCTCGCGCTCCTCCCGCGCCGCGCGGGGCCGGCGCCGGGGCCGCTCCTGCGGCCGCCCGTCGTCCGGGCGCTTGTCGTCGCGCCGCGTGGCCGGGGACCTGCGCCCTCGCCCGTCGTCCTCGTCGGGCTGCTCGTCCGGTTCCTGCCGTCCGCCGCCGGGACGGCGCAACCCCTCGGCCCGGTCGCGGAGCTTGCCGGTGACCGAGTCGATCTGGCCGGTGACGGCCGCCCTGGCCGCCTCCTTGCCCGCCGCCACCAGTGGAGCGCCGAGTCCGGCGAGGCCGCCCATATCGGGCGCCGAGGTAAGGGCCTTCACGCCGCGCTGCAGGATGTCACCCGGCCCGCTGATCCGGCCGGCCGCGGCTGCTGCCGCCAGCAGGAGCCCCCAGCGCAACTTGTGCTGCCGTCCCAGGAAGTAACCGATCCCGGCGGCGGCGATGACCTGTGTTCTGCAATTCATGATTCCTCGCTTCCGCCGCAAATACCGTGCCCAGGCACCCGTCCGGCGGTCGAACAGCACTCTCGCCGGTGGAGCCGTGGACCGTCTCGCGCATCCGCGGCAGGACAGAACGTTCTCGGGATTGGCTGGCCTACCCGGCGCACCGGCCACGAAACGGATCTCCAGCGGAAGCCGCCTCACTATTTCGGCAGGGTTCTGCGGCAGGCTCGTCCCGCCGGCCGCCCGGTCGGACGCCGATCAGCCCGGCCGGTGAGCGCGGCGGCGGCGCAGGAGCGCGGGCAACCAGGGCACCGTACCGACGAACACCAGCACCGACAGCAGGGGCAGCCGCCACCACCACGAGATGCCCGCGGGGGGCGGCGACGGTGTCGCGGCGACCCACGGACGGGCGGTCTTCGACCAGGCCAGGAACGCGTCGCCGACCGGCAGCAGCCCGAACGCATACCGCCTGGTCCACGGCGTGTCCAGCGGAAGGCCGGCCAACTCGCCGTAGTTCGCCAGGGCCGCGGAGAGCGGGGCGTCGTGGTTGACCTGGGCGGCGCCGATGGTGACCACGGTCGCCGACAGGCTCACGCCGAGCGGCAGCGGACCCGAGTCGACGTCCGCCGGGCCGTCCACGCCGTCGGGGTACTCCCGCACGGCCGGCCCGAGCCCGAGCGGCCGCACCACGAACTGGTCACGGAAGCGCAGGTACTGCTCCCGGGCGAACGCCGGGTCGATGTCGCCGAGGAACCGCTGGATGACGCTCTGCGAGGTACCCCTGGCCACCTCGGCGGGCTCGCCGGTCGCGGGGTCGACCCGGTGCGGCAGCAGCCCCGTGCGTGGGTCGAGCCGCTGGCGTACGCCACTGAGCCACCGCTGCACGGTCCCGGTGAACGCGGGCGGCAGCAGGGTGTCGTGCAGCCGCAGCGACGCCATCGCGACCGTCGAGTCCACCGGCCACGCCTGACCCGGGTACGCCGTCAGATACGGCGACGCCGACGCGTCGAACGCCCGGCCGAGCGCGGCGGAGCCGGCGGCGAACCGGTCCAGCTCGCCGCGATCGCGCTGCCCGGCCGGTTGCAGGCTGAGCACCCCGCCGAGCAGCCAGTTGCTCCAGCCCTGGTAGAACACCCCGAACGGCGGCGACAGTCCTTCGCTGAACGGCGCCCGGCCCTGCGGCGAGTCCAGCTGCCGCCACGCCAAGCGCGCCTCCCGCACCGCCGTGGCCCGCTCACCGGCCGGGCCGCGCAGGCCGAGTTCCACCCAGGTCAGGCCGTACAGCGCGTGCAGGAAGAAATACCCCTCCGGATACAGCCCCTGCGCGTCCTGCCCGGCCCCGTCGTCCAGCGCCGCCCGCAGGAACGCCAACTGCCGCCGGACCCCGATCGGCTCGCCCGTGACACCGGCCGTGGCGGGCACGACCAGGCGAATCATGCCCGTGAGCGCGCAGAGACTGACGAAAACCGCGGCCAGCCGGCGCAGACGCATCCGCCGATCCTAAACGAACCGTGGCTTGACAAAGAGGCGCTTCCACAGTGGACGATGCACCGTGCGGATTCTTGTGGTGGGTGGCAGTGGTCTGATCGGGGCGCACGTCGCGGACGTGTTGCGGGAGCGGGGGCATGCGGTGACCGCGACCGCGCGGACCGCGCAGCCGGGCATCGACGAACTGCTCGACCTGGGCAAGGCCGAGGTCGACGGGCTGCGGAAGCTGCTCGCCGGGCATGACGGCGTGGTGTACGCCGCCCGCACGGACGAGCAGCGGGCGCTGCGCAAGCCGATCTATCCGGTGTTCCGCGACGACCTGGTCGAGCCGGTGGCGCGGTTGTTCTCCGCGGCGCGCCTGGAAGGGCTGACGCGCGGGGTCGTCATGGGGTCGTACTACACGTACTACGACCGGCTGCACCCGCAGTGGCGGCTGACGCAGCGGCACACGTACATCCGCTGCAGGGTCGAGCAGGCCCAGGAGGCGCGGGCGGCGGCCGGAGCGGGGCTGCCGGTCGCGGTGCTGGAGCTGCCGTTCGTGTTCGGGCGGGCCGGTGACCGGTTGCCGAACTGGTCGGGGCCGCTGGAGCGGTGGGCGAGGTCGCGCTCGCCGCTGCTCGCGCCGGTCGGCGGGTCGGCCGCGGTGTCGGCGCGCAGCGTCGCCGTGGTCGCCGCCGACGCCCTGGAGCAGGCCAGCGGCGAGGACATCCCGGTCGCCGACGAGAACCTGACGTGGGACGAGATGATGGCGCGCATCGTGGCGGCGGTCGGGCGGACCCGCCGGGTACGCCGGATGCCTGCCGCCGCGGTGCGCGCCTCGACCCGGCTCGGCGGTGCGTTGCAGGCCCTGGGTCGCAAGGAGTCGGGCGTCAACCCGAGCCATGTGGCGGACCTGCTGCTCGCCGAGCTGTTCATCTCACCGACGACCGGCCGTCTCCTCGGCACCGCGGTCGAGGAGACCTTCGCGGGAGGCTGAAAGGCCTACCAGGGCACCACGCCGGCGTCCTCGAAGAACGAGCCGGTCGGGCCGTCGTCGGGCAGGGTCGCGAGCCGGATCGCCACGGCCGCGCCCTGCTCCGGGGTGCGGTAGCCGCGGAAGCCGTTGAGGTCGGTCGCGACGTAACCGGGGCAGGCCGCGTTGATCAGGATGTTCGTGCCGCGCAGCTCCCTGGCGTACTGGACGGTGACGGCGTTGAGGAACGTCTTGGACGGCGAGTACGCGACGGATATCGGGCCGACCGTGCCCTCCGAGGCCGACGGGTCCGTCTGCCGGGCGAGGGACCCGACGCCGCTGGACATGTTCACGATCCGCGGCGACGGGGCGCGGCGCAGCAGCGGCAGCATCGCGTTGGTGACCCGCACGACGCCGAAGACGTTGGTCTCCACCGCGGTGCGCATGGTGTCGATGCCGACGGTGGTCGGCGACTGCGGCATGCCGCCGGTCACGCCGGCGTTGTTGACGAGCGCGTCGAGGCGCCCGGCGTACTGCTCGATCTGCTGGGCGGCGGCGCTGACGCTCGCGTCGTCGGTGACGTCGAGCGGCACCCCGAACGCGTCGACGCCGGCGGCGCGCAGCTTCTCCACGGCCGCCTCCCGGCGCTGCTCGTCACGGGCGCCGACGCCGACGCTCCAGCCGAGGGCGCCCAGGCCGGCCGCGATCTCGTACCCGATCCCCTTGTTCGCGCCGGTCACCAGCGCGATCTTCGATTCGCTCATGCCCCGATCCTGTCCGCGGCCCTGAGCTGGACCAACACCGTCTGGGTGGCCGGCGATACCCACCGGGTATCGTTGCTGGCATGGAGACGCGTGAGCTGCGGTACTTCGTCGCGGTCGCCGAGGAGCTGCACTTCGGGCGGGCCGCCCAACGGCTCGGCATCGCGCAGCCGCCGTTGTCGCGGGCGATCCGGCAGCTGGAGCGGCGGCTCGGGGTGGACCTGCTGACGCGCACCAGCCGCTCCGTGACGCTCACGGAGGCCGGGTCGGTGCTGCTGCGGGAGGGTCGCGCCGCCCTCGACGCGGTCGACGCCGCCGGCCGCCGGACCCGCCGCGCCGCCCTCGCCGCCACCGGCGAGCCCGGCCTGGTCCTGGTCACCAAGGCCGGCGCGTCCAGCGAACTGCTGGCGAAGCTGCTCGACGCGTACGCCGCCGAGCCCGGCGCCGTCACCGTCGACGTCGTCCTGTGCGGGATCGCCGAGCAGGAGCGCCTGCTGCGCGACGGCCGGGCCGACGTGGCGCTGCTGCACCGGCCGTTCGACTCGACGTCCGGGTTCGACACCGAGGAGCTGTCCACGGAGGGCCAGGTGGCGGTCCTGCCGACCGGCCACCCGCTCACCACCCGGACCAGCCTGCTGACCGCCGACGTCACCGGGCTGGCCGACCTGCCGCTGCCCCGCTGGCCCTGCCGCGACGGCACGTACCCCGACGGCCCCGGCCCGCAGGTCCGCGACAACGTGCAGCTGTTCCAGCTGATCGCGCTGCGCCGCGCCACGGCGATCCTGCCCGACTCCTGCCGCACCCACCTGCGCCGCGACCTCACCGCCGTGCCCGTCCTGGACGCCCCACCGGTGACGACGGTGATCGCCTGGCCACCGCACAGCCGCTCCCGCGCCCTCGCCGGCCTGGTCAGCGCCGCCACCCGCCTGTAGCGGCGTCAGCATCCACCCGCCTGGAGCGCCGCCTGGAGTGGCGTCAGCCGTCGCCGATGTGCACCCGCGCGATCCGCGGACCGATCCCCATGCGCAGGCCTCGGCTCGACGCCGACAGCCGGATGCCCGGCGCCAGCCGGATGCCGAATCCCATCTGGTCCTCCACCGCCCGCGGCCGGCGCGCCCCGGCACTCGACCGGTAGCGAACCACACGCCTGGCGCCCGGCGGCCACGAACCCGGCAGCACTGCCCGGACAGCCGGATCAAGGCAACCGAACCTCGCCGTGCGCGCGCCGACAGGAGGAGCGGTCAGCGGGTCGCGGTGATCAGGACCGAGTGCTTGCGGATGTGGTAGCTGCCTGCGGCGTCGATCCGGGACTGGATGAGGGTGCGGGCGGCGGCGCGTTGCTGTGGGGTGAGGGGTTCGTCGGCCATGCTGTCGACGTACGCGACGATCGGCTCGGCGGCGGGGACGTCGAGGTCGCACGGGTAGCGTTCGACGGTGACGCCGGAGAAGCAGCGGGCGACGTAGGCGGGGCCGGTCTCGGCGGTGAAGTCGTTGTTGGTGGCGCCGAACGTGAGGCCGGGGCGGCCGATGGCGGGTCCGATGGTGCCGAGCTCGCGGAGGTGGTCGGTGCCGTTGGTGGCGACCGCGAGCCGGCCGCCGCGGCGCAGCACCCGGGCGAACTCGCGCAGCGCCGCGGACGGGTCGTCGAGGTGGTAGAGCATGTGGTTGGCGATCACCGTGTCGAAGGTGGCGTCGGGGAACGGCAGGGCGGTGGCGTCGCAGCGCACGACGCGGGCGCCGGGGACGGTGCGCAGTTGCGCGCACATGGCGGGCGAGAAGTCGGTCAGGGTGAGGTCGAGGCCGGCGTGGTCGACGTGGGTCCACAGCACGCCGGTGCCGGCGCCGGCCTCCAGGACGTGGCCGGCGGCGGGGAGGCGCCCGGCCAGCCACGAGAACCAGTCCTGCGGGTTGGTGCCGTAGCCGTGCAGTGCGATGCGGGCGGTGAGGTTGGCCGTGGTGGTCGTGTACTGGCTGACCGCGTGGGCGCGGAAGCGTGCCGGCATCGCGGGCTCAGCAGGTGAGGTCGAGGTCGAGGACCGCGACCTCGGCCGGCCCGACGAACAGCACGGTGCCGTAGTAGTCGTCCTCGCTGTCGAGGTCGTCGTCCATGTCCTGCGTCGGCAGGTAGCCGGTGCACAGCAGCTGCGGCGGGGCGTCGGGGCCGCCGGTCCGCGCCAGGAGCAGGTCGAGCAGATCGCGGTACAGGTGCCGGGTGAGATGCCCCGGCGGGACGTGCGGCCACTCCTCGACGCCGCTCCAACTGCCGTCGAACAGGTCC
Organism: Dactylosporangium sp. NBC_01737; assembly: GCF_035963215.1. Classification (NCBI taxonomy): domain Bacteria; kingdom Bacillati; phylum Actinomycetota; class Actinomycetes; order Micromonosporales; family Micromonosporaceae; genus Dactylosporangium; species Dactylosporangium sp. NBC_01737. Next base: position 7,393,536 of record NZ_CP109153.1, on the reverse strand, counting down.
AGCAGTGAGCTTCGGACGATGGTGTACAGGCCGTCGTCGAGCTCCTCGGCGGTGAGGGGTCGCAGCTCGGGAGCCTCGTCGGGTGGCTCTTCGCGGGTGCGGGTCCACCAGCCGGCGGCCGCGGCGGACGGGTCGGCGTCCTCGCGCGGGCCGAGCCAGACGCGGAACGTCACCGGGTTGTTGTTGTTCACCCACAGCTGGGTGCTGAGCAGGGTGATGACGCAGGCGAGCCGGGTGCGCAGCGCGCCGTCGTCGCCGAGGGCCGGCGGTGGCTCGGTCGCCGGCGCCGGTGCGACGGTCAGGCGCAGGGTCCGCCCGCTGGAGTCGCGCAGGACCAGGTGCAGTTCGTCGCCGCCGGTCCACACGCGCAGCAGGTCGGTGTAGGGGCCGGTCAGCAGCTCGGCGAGGTGCGCGAGCAGGGCCTGGCCACGCGGGTCGGTCGCCGGGATCCGGTCGCTGAGCAGGGTGACCAGCTCCGCGGCCACCTCCGCCGGCGGGCGGGTGTGCTCATACGGGCGGTTCGGGCCGGGCTGCACCAGCGCGGTGAGGACGCTCGCCGAGTCCGGCTCGGCGTCGAAGCCCCCGATGGCGGCGACGTCCGAGGGCGACGGGGGCTGCGACCACGGCTGGACGTTGCGCTCGGGCGCGGTGCCGATGACGCATTCGCTGCGCCAGCCGGGGGTGCCGTCGCGGGTCCAGTCCGCCATCAGCCAGACCGCCGCGACGATCGCCGACTCCGCCGACGTCGACCCGCGGTCCAGTGGCGGCGGCACCGGCTGCCGATGCCAGCTGTCCGCGTATCCTGCCGTGCGATCCAACCCGTCCACCTCCACCGCTGCTGCGCCCGGGACAGTCTGCCACGCACGGCCGACGGGAGACGGGCCGCAACGGCTCGGTGGCAACCATGGTGGACGCGGGGTCCGGATGCGGTCGCCGAGCACCGCGGCGCCGGCAACCGGCGCCGCGGTGGTCTCAATCCGGCTCAGCTGTGCGTGGCGACCCGTTCCGTCGGCGCGGGGACCTCGGGGCGGGGCGCGGCGTGGGACAGGCGGCCCGGCCACCAGGCGGCCCGTCCGATGTGCACGGCGAGGGCCGGGACGAGCAGGCTGCGCACCAGCAGCGTGTCGATGAGCACCCCGGCGGTCACGATGACGCCGATCTGCACCGACGGCACCATCGGCAGGACCGTCAGCGCCGCGAACGTGGCGGCGAGGACGACACCGGCGCTGGTGATGACGCCGCCGGTCACGGTCAGCGCGTGCAGCACACCCTGGCGGTGGCCGAGCTGGGCGGCCTCCTCCCGGGCGCGGGTCATCAGGAAGATGGTGTAGTCGACGCCGAGGGCCACGATGAACAGGAACGTCTGCAGCGGCACCGCGCTCCACAGCCGCGGGTGACCCATGGCGTCCAGCAGGAACCCGGCCGCCCCCAGTGCCGCCGCGTAGGACAGCACGACGCTGGCCAGCAGCACCAGCGGCGCGACGACGGCCCGCAGCAGGCCCATCAGGACCACCAGGATGACGGCGAGGACGAGCGGGATGACGACGAGGTTGTCGCGGCTGGTGACCGCGTCGCCGTCGACCTCGTACGCGGTGTCGCCGCCGACGAGCGCCTGCGACTCCGGCACCGTGCGCACCGCGTCGCGGAGGCGTTGCAGCGCCTGCTGGGCGGCGGGGCCGGTCGGTTCGGTGGTGAAGGTGGCCTCGATGCGCACCCACCGGCCGTCCGCGGAGCGCTGCGGCTCGCCGACGGTCGCGACGCCGTCGACCGTGCGCGCCGCGTCGGCGACGGGTGCGGCGGTGCCGGCGGCGGCGATGACGACGGCGGGTGCGAGGGTGCCGCCGGGGTAGTGCCGCTCGATGAGCCGCTGCCCGGTGATCGAACCGACCTCCTTGGTGAACGTCTCGTCGCCGGGCAGGCCGACGCTGAGGTTGGTGACGCCGAACGTGAGCGCAGCGAGGACGGCGGCGGTGCCGAGCCAGACGGTGCGCGGACGGCTGCCGACGAGGCGGGCGATGCGCGCCCAGACGCCGTGGTCCGCGGCGACGTCCTGCCCCTCGATGCCCGGCGTGAACCGTGGCACGAACGGCCAGAACACCCACCGGCCGAACAGCACCAGTACCGCCGGCAGGAGCGTCGTCATCGCGGTGAACGTCGCGACCACGGCGATCGCGCCGACGGGGCCGAGGCCGTGCGTGGCGGGCTGGTCGGCGGCGAGCAGGCACAGCAGGCCGACCGCGACGGTCGCCGCCGACGCGCAGATCGCCGGGAACGAGCGGCGCAGCGCGATCGCCATCGCCTCGTGCCGGTCCTCGTGGCGGCGCAGTTCTTCGCGGTACCGCGCGACGATGAGCAGTGCGTAGTCGACGCCGACCCCGATCGACAGGATCGTCAGGATGTTCTGGCTCTGCAGGTCGACGCTGAGCCCGGTGTGCTTGGCGAGCAGGTAGACGATGCCGCCGGCGACCTGGCTGGCGACGGCGGCGGTGAGCAGCGGGACCAGCCACAGCACGGGGCTGCGGTACGTGAGCAGCAGCAGCACGGCGACGGCCGCGACGGTGGCGAGCAGCAGGGTGACGTCGAGCCCGGAGAACGCGTCGGTGAGGTCGTCCTCGGCGCCCGCCGAACCCGTCAGCGCCGTCCGCAGCCCGTCGGGGGTCTGCGCCGCGAGCCGGTCCTTGACCGGGCCGACGGCCGCCGCCTGCTCGTCGTCGCCGCCGGCGAGCTGGAACGACAGCAGCAGCGCCTTGCCGTCCGCGGCGGGCACCGGCTCCGCGACCGACCCGCCGGTGGCGTAGGCGGCGAACGCGGCCCGGTCCGCGTCGACCTTCGCCCGGTCGGCATCGGTGAGTCCTGCCTCGCGGACGTAGACGGCGACCGCGACGAGCGCGTCGGGCTCGGGGAACGCCGCCTCGGCCCGCGCCGCGGCCCGGCTCGCCTCCGCGCCGGCAGGCAGCGACCCGAGGCTGTCGTTGTCCTGCACGTCAGTGAGCTTCAGTGCGAGCGGGCCCATGACGGCGGCGATGACGACCCACAGGGCCAGCATCGCCAGTTTGGTGCGGCGGCCTGACGGCAGCCCGGACAGTCGGTGCCTGGACATCGCGTGTTCCTCCCTGGAACGGTGATGTGTCGTCGATGCCTTCGATCCAACGCAATCCGGGCACGAGGGTCAGGAGTGTCACGTCCCGAACCGTGGTGGTGCTACCACCACCGCCGCGACGGGCCGGCGCGGGTGAGAATGGGACCGTGGCCGAACCGAATCCGCTCCCGACGTGGCTGCCGGAGCCCGTGCGGGCGGCGCTCACCCGGCCGGTGCGTGCGTGGCTGACGCGTGGGCTGCTGGCCGGCCTGCGCGGCGTGCTGCTCGCCGTCGGCACGCTGTCGACCAACATCACCCTGTTCGTGCTGTTCGTGGTGTCGGTCGTCCTCAGCGTCGCCGGGGTCGGCATCTTCCTGGTGCCCCTCGCGGCCCTCGGGGTCCGCGCGGTCGCCGACCTCGACCGGCGGCTGCTGTCACAGTGGACCGGGGTCGCGATCCCCAGCCCGTACCGCGAACGCCCCGAGCGCCTCGGCATCTGGGGCATGTACCGGTGGGTCGTGACCGACCCGGCCACCTGGCGGGACCTGGCCTGGCTGGTGCTGTCCATCCAGCTCGTGGGGGCGCTGCTGATCGTGCCCGCCGCCCTGATCGTCTACGGCGTCGAGGGCATCATCGGCGTGCCGGTGCTGCTGCACTTCGTGCTCGACTGGTACGGCTACGGCGTCTTCTGGCCGATGGACAACGTCGTCAAGGCGCTGCTGAGCTGGCCGCAGGCCGCCGTGATCCTGCCCGCCGGGCTGACGCTCGCGCCGCACGCCCTGCGCTGGTACGCGCTGTTCACCAGGTGGCTGCTGGCGCCGACCCGCGCGGCCGCGCTCGCGCAGCGGGTGGACCGGCTCACCCGTACCCGGACGGAGACCGTCGACGCACAGGCCACCGAGCTGCGGCGGATCGAACGCGACCTGCACGACGGCGCCCAGGCGCGGCTCGTCGCGGTCAGCATGAAGATCGGGCTCGCCGAGGAACTCATGGCCCGCGATCCGGAGGCGGCGCTGCGGCTGATGGCGCAGGCCCGCGAGCACAGCGGCCTCGCCCTCGCCGAGCTGCGCGACCTGGTCCGCGGCATCCACCCGCCGGTGCTGGCCGAGCGCGGCCTCGACGGCGCGGTGCGGGCCCTCGCGCTGACCGTGCCGCTGCCCGTCGACGTCGACATCGACCTGCCCGGCCGCCCCCTCGCGCCGGTGGAGTCCGCGGCGTACTTCGCGGTCGCGGAGGTCGTCACCAACACCGCGAAACACGCGCACGCGACGCACGTGTGGATCCGGCTGGCGTACGAGCGGGACCGCCTGGTCATCGTCGTGCGCGACGACGGCCGCGGCGGCGCCGACCCGGCCGCCGGCGGCGGCCTGCGGGGGATCGAGCGACGCCTCGCCGCGTTTGATGGCACCATGTCCGTGGCCAGTCCGCCCGGCGGACCCACCACCGTGACGATGGAGCTGCCGTGCGCGTTGTCATCGCCGAGGACCTCGCCCTCCTCCGGGACGGCCTGATCCACATCCTGCAGGCGTTCGACTTCGAGGTCGTCGCGTCCGTCGACACCGGCCCGGCGCTGCTGCCGGCCCTGCTCGGCCACCGTCCCGACGTCGCGGTCGTCGACGTGCGGCTGCCGCCCACGTTCACCGACGAGGGCCTGCAGGCGGCGATCGCCGCCCGCGCCCAGGTCCCCGGCATGCCGATCCTCGTGCTGTCACAGCACGTCGAGCAGCTCTACGCCCGGGAGCTCCTCGCGGCCGGCGTCGGCGGCATCGGTTACCTGCTCAAGGACCGCGTCTCCCACGTCGGCCAGTTCATCGACGCGGTCCGCCGTGTCGCCGACGGCGGCACCGTCATGGACCCGGAAGTCATCGCGCTGCTGCTGGCCCGCCGCCCCGACACCGGCCCCCTCGACGCGCTCACCCCCCGCGAACGCGAGGTCCTCGGCCTCATGGCGGAGGGCCGCTCCAACGCCGCCATCGCCGGCCGGCTCTTCGTGTCGGAGAAGGCCGTCAGCAAACACATCAACAGCATCTTCAGCAAGCTCGGCCTCCCCCCGTCCGGCGACGACAACCGCCGCGTCATGGCCGTGCTCACCTACCTGGACCAGTGACACCCGAAGCAGTGCCGAAGAATCGCGCCATCCACCCGAATGACTCCTCGGCATCGGCCTCGGCGACGGACACGACGGCAGGCCCAGTCCACGCCCGATGGCCTCGGCGATCGCCCGCGTCGCCACGCCCTCTTCGGCGACGGCGTGCAGCGCCGCACCGCCAGCGCACCGTCCACGGCGAGCCGGACCAGGCTCGCGGCGTCGAGGCGGTGCACTTCCGACCATCGGTTGTCGCCGTCGCCGATGTACGCCGAGCAGCCCCGCACACGTGCGACACCGACCAGGACGGCGACGAAGCCATGGTCACCGTCGCCGTGGACGATGGGTGCGAAGCGCACCGACGACGTCCGGACCCCGCAGGCCCTCGAGGGGTGCCGGATCCCGCCACCCCGATGCAGGCCGTCGCGGCCGCCCTCGACGCCGCCACCACCGCCCTCGGGCAGCACCACGAGCGCTCCCGGCAGCGCCAGCCGGTCACTGGCTCAGCGACCCGCCCGGCCCCTGCCTGTCAGCGCACCCGCACGCCGCCCTCGATCGCCTGAAGGCCGTCACCACCAGCCACTGACCGGCCGGCGTGCCGACGCCTGACGGGCATGTCGCACGGTGAACTGGTTCTCGTTTCGCTGTTTTTCGTGAAGCGGAACGGTACTCCGCGGAACACTGTTCCGCTTCGGAGAAATCCGCGAAACGAGAACGCGTTCGGCGCTGCAGCACGCCCGTCGACCCGCTGACGACTGTCGCGCCTGGGTCGGGCGTAGACGAATTTGACTTGAAGTACCTGGTGGTGCTGCCTACCGTCGTCAGCAAAGGCAACGCAAGACAACGGTCGGTCACAGCGAAAGCGGAGGATCGTTCGGGTGTCCGTCGATCGCACTACCGGCAGCATGTGGGCACGCCTGCGCGCAACGCGGGCATTGCCACCGGGAGCTGCAGCAACCGACCGTCAGCGGCGTGCCGTGTATGTGGCGGCACTGGAGCAGTCCGAGCAGCTCTTCCGCGCCGCCGCCACGGTAGGTCCGGCAACTCGGCCCCTCCTTGCGTTCTACGGCCTGAGCCAGGCGGGCCGCGCCATCGCCGCCGCGGCCACTACCGCGACCAGCCGCGACGAATGGCATCTGTCCGGCCATGGGATCAAAGCCGCCGGCTGGGAGCGCACATTGGAGGAGCTTGAGATCCATGGCGACGGGTCCGCCCGCGGCAGCTTCATGCGGCTGTCGGCAATCCTGAGCTCTCCGACGCTGAACCGGTCCGACAACGTGCGGCTCGGCGCGCTTTGGGACAGCATCCCTGAAAACATCGGCTGGCCGTTGCGTGACGGTCCGCATCGGCGAGTGCCACTGTTTGTCGATTACTTCGAGAGCCGCGGCAACGCCGATTCCGTCGCCGTCATTCTGGATGGTCTCCCGGCATCACTCATCGGTTCACTGAGCCTACGGACCGATCTCGACGATTTCCTGGCCTCGTACCCGGAAGCTGTCGGCTATCAGTACACGCCCATCAGCCAGCACCCCGATGCCGGCCCCAACATCTCGGTCAACGACGACGGGACAGGACGGATCAACCTGCGTTGGATGATGCCGTCCGGGGCGGGTTCCGATCCGGCTGAGCGCACGCGACACCTGGCGACCATCGCCCGATCGTATGGTCGGCGCCGTTTCCTGTTTCCCTCGGTCGGTCCCACCGGAGCGAGTCTCCACCCACTGATGACCTGGTGGTCCCTTCTCTATGCGCTCTCAATGCTCGCACGCTACCAGCCGGCCGAATGGGCGAAGTACATCGACGTCAACGAGAGTACTCTCGCAGTTCCCATTGAGCGGCTTCTAGACAAGGCAGTGATCACGGTTCCGAGCCTCGTATACCAGACCCTTGACGAGGTGTGCTGAGCGGCCTGACCGCCGACCGTATGCACCCGGCGAACAGGATTGGTCGATGACAGCGGTAAGAAACTTCGAGGCGGCGGATGCTCCTGTGGTGGCGGAGCTCATCGGGCGGTGTCTGCGGGAGGTCAACAGCCGGGACTACTCGGCTGAGATCATCGAGCGGATGTGCGCGCATTTCGACGCGGGCCGCATCGCCGAGCTGGCCACGCAGCGGGAGATGTTCGTCGCCGAGTCCGACGGGGTCGTCGGCACCGTGTCGCGGGACGGCAACAAGGTGTACACGATGTTCGTCCGGCCCGATGTGGCCGGGCAGGGCATCGGGCGGATCCTGATGCGGCACATCGAGGCCCTGGCCGCGGCGGAGGGGCACGGGTTCATGGAGACCGGTGCGAGCATCACCGCGCACGACTTCTACCGGCGGCTCGGGTATGTCGACGTGCGGACCAGCGAGACCGAGTTCGGCCTCAACTTCATCCTTCGCCGCCCGCTGCCGTGACCGGCGGCTGCGGCGGCGCGGTGGCGTCGTCGTGGGTGATGCGCAGGTAGTAGCCGTCCGGGTCGGCGAGCCGGAAGTCGTGCAACCCCCAAGGGCGCAGCTGGAGCGGCTCGGCGACCACGGTGTGCCGCCGGCAGTGCTCGTGGAGGGCTCGCAGCTCGTCGGGGCCGTCGACCTCGAGGACGATCTCGACGCCGGCGCCCTTGTCGCGGGCGAGCCGCTGCCGGGTGAAGCCGGGGCCGTCACCCGTCCCGGGCAGCTTGGCGATCGGGCCGAGGCCGAGGACGACGAGGCCATGGACCATGCTCACGTAGTCGTCGGCGCGCCGCTGCACCCGGAACCCGAGCACGTCGCGGTAGAAGGCGACGCTGGTGTCCAGGTCGTCGACGAACAGTTCCATCCGAAGCCGCATCCTTCGATGATCCGCTACGCGAGGCCGCGCAGGCCCGCCTCGGCGCACTCGTCGTCGTGCTGGGGCTGGCCGCCGCTGACCGCGATGGCGCCCAGGACGGTGTCGGCGCGGCGGATCAGCAGCGAACCGGCGCCGGCCAGGATCGGGCGGCCGGCGACCTGGTCGAGCTGGCCGAAGAGGGCGGGCCAGGCCTGTTGCATCTCGCGCAGCGCCGCGCCGTCGCGGCGGATGAGGGCGACGCTGGCCGCCTTGCCCGTGGCGAGCTGCGCCGACAGCGGCGGGGCGCCGTCCATGCGGCCGAGCGCCTGCAGGTGGCCGCCCTCGTCGACGATCGCGACCGTGACGTGGCTGCCCAGCTCGCCGGCGCGGCGGTGCGCGCGGGCGATGAGTTCGTGCGCCTCTTCGAGGGTGACCGGCATCGTGCCTCCATGAGTGGACAGCTGTCCTTGCATGAACGACCGTATTCCTAGGGTGCCGGTGGGCGCAAGGGCCTGCGGCTGGGATGATCTGGCGATGGACAGCGCTCCCGCCGGCCCTCGCCGCCCGAACGCCCGCGGCCAGGGCGAGCGGCTGCGGGAGGAGATCGTCACGGCGGCGGTGCGGATGCTCGGCGAGCGCACGGACGAGGCGATGTCGCTGAGAGCGGTCGCCAGGGCGCTGTCGATCTCGCCGACGTCGGTGTACCTGTACTTCCCGGACCGTGGCGCGCTGGTCCTCGCCGCCATGCAGCGCTGCCACGAGGACATGCTGCGGGCCGCCACGGAGGCCGAGGGCCGGCACACGGACCCGGCGGCGCGGCTGCGGGCCCGCATCCTGGCGCAGGCGGCGTGGGCGCAGGCGAATCCGGGGCTCTACAAGGTGATGCACGAGAGCGAGGTCAGCCGGCAACCGGGCATGCCGTTCAAGGAGGCGGTGCTCGCCGGCACCGTCGCCGCCGTGCAGGACTGCATGGACGCCGGACTGGCACCGGCCGGCGACGCGCTGACCGTCGCGCTCGACCTGCGCGCCGCGGTCGTCGGCACGCTGTCGCTGCGCATCAACGAGCCCGGCCTGCCGTGGCCGCCGCTCGCCGAGCAGGTCGGCCGGTTCCTCACCGGGTTGGTCGGGCTCCCCCAGCCGTGAGCGCCTACTTCTGGTAGCCGTTGTTGTCGCAGGTCCTGCGCTGCAGCACGCAGTTCTTGGTGCGCTTGTTCATGGTGGCGACGTCCCACACCACGAACGCGTCGCCGTGCATCGACGAGGCGCTCTTGCCCTCCTTGTCGGAGGACAGGTAGTAGCCCTGCGGGGTGCCCTTCGCGCCGTACTGGATGTCGAAGGTGAGCGCCGGGATCCGCACCGGATGGCTGGCCGGGCAGCCGCTGCCGGAGCCGAAGGCCATGTGGTCCTTGTGGTTGGGGCTGTCCAGGTGCTCGCCGTCCCAGCAGTCCGGGAACTGCAGCATGAAGTGCAGCGTGGCGGGCTCGCCGCAGATGGGCCAGTTGCCGTTGCTGCTGCGCGCGACGCCGTCGAGGTCGCCGGGGCCGTAGAAGGCGCAGTAGAACTGGCCGGTCGCGCCCCGCGGGGTCGGCTGCTGCTTCTTGGCGTCGCCGGCGATGATGCGCAGGCCGTTGGGCATCGGCATCACGCCGGTCGAGGAGCTGCGCAGCGAGCGGTAGTAGACCCGGAACCCGGTGGTCTCCACCGGCTTGCCGCTGGCGATGTCGTAGAGCGTCGGCACCCAGTACGAGGAATGGTCCAGGACCGGCTTGCAGGTGGTGGCCGTGAACTTCGTCAGGTCGCCGGCCGTGGTGTTCGCGGTGACGGCCTTGTTGCCGACGAAAGAGTGCATGTGCGAGGCTCCCGCGAGCCCGGGGAAGACGATCGGGTCGTCGGCCAGCGAGTGGCTGTACTGGCAGTCCGCCCGGAACTCCGGCAGGTTGCCCACCCCGGCCGGGACCGGGTCGACGGCGAGCGCCTTGTACGCGTCGGACTGCGCCTTCCACGCCGCCTGGTCGACCGGGATCCAGCCGCCCACGGCGGCCTTCTGCGTGGCGGCGGCCGACGACGCAGCGGAGCCCGACGGCGTGGCCGAGGCGGAACCGGCCGGCGACGCACCCGCCGCCGCCCCCGCCTGCGCCTGCGCGGCCGGCGGTGCGGTGTACCCGGCGGCGTTGTTCACGTTCGACGGTTCGGGCCCGGCGGCGGCGTCGGCGAGGTACACGGCCACGACCGCGACGACGATCCCGGCGACGGCCACGCCGGCCACCATGCCCCGCCTGCCCCGGGCGAGCCGCCCCAGGAGGCCGGGGCGCGGCGGCCGGCCCGCGTCGGGTTCGCGGAACGAGCTGTACGACACGGACACTCCCCAGCGGGCACGGCAAACCGATCGGACGATCACGGCCGCCGGTATGGTAGGCGCGGCCCGCCCGCGCCGGATAGGTTCCTAATCCGCGCTTAAGGCCTGGGAAAGACAGCCGGCGGCCCGCACAATGGTCGCGTGCAGACTGACGGGTCGGTGTGGGACGAGCTGGTGGCGAGATTCACGGCGAGCGGGCTGCCGGTTCCGCCGGTCCCCGAGGTCTTGCGGCCCGCGTTGCGCACACCCCAGCCGTGGTGCTGGAGCACGCGGGACATCGATCCGATGCGGATGTACCTGTTCGAATCGGGATTCCTGGTCGACGTCCTGGCCGGCCGCGCGCCCGACTACGTCGCGGTGAGCCACGCCGGGCACGGCACCAACTCCTACGCCGTCAACTTCCACCTGGTCCACGGCAACCTCGCCGTCCTCATGCAGGTCGGATGGGGCGGCATCTACACCGACAACGCGGCCGCCGCGCGCCGGCTCGCCAACCTGTGGCGGCGGTGCGAGGCGCTGCACGACCCGGCGGGTGCCCGCCGGGTCGTCTGCGTCTACAGCGACATCCGCGGCGTCTCGGCATGCGGACCGGCGGGCGGCGACGTGCACGGGTTCCTCGGCGCGCACCACACCGCCGGCGAGGCGGCGTTCGACACGGCCGAGCGGCTGCTCACCTGACGTCAGGCGGTGCCGTTGAGATAGCTCAGGACGGCCAGGACGCGGCGGTGGCCGGTGTCGGTGACGGCGAGGCCGAGCTTGGCGAAGATGTTGCCGATGTGCTTGTGCACGGCGTTGTCGGTGATGACGAGGTCGGCGGCGATGGTGCGGTTGTCGTGGCCCTGGGCCATCAGCGCGAGCACCTCGCGTTCGCGCGGGGTGAGGGCGTCGATCGGGTCGCCGGCGCGGCGGGCGAGCAGCTGCGCGACGACGTCGGGGTCCATCACGGTGGCGCCGGCCGCGACGCGGTGCAGCGCGTCGAGGAACGTGTCGATCCGGCTGACCCGGTCCTTGAGCAGGTAGCCGACGCCGGCGGTGGTGCTGGAGAGCAGTTCGGCGGCGTACTGCTGCTCGACGTACTGCGACAGCACCAGCACCGGCAGGCCGGGCCGCTCGCGGCGGGCCTGCAGCGCGGCGCGGATGCCTTCGTCGCGGAACGACGGTGGCAGCCGGACGTCCACAATGGTCACGTCGGGACGGTGGTCGCGCACCGCGGCGAGGAACTGCGCGGCGGTGCCGGCGACCGCGGCGACCTCGAAGCCCTCGCTGGTGAGCAGCAGCTGCAGCCCGGAGGCGAGCAGGACGTTGTCCTCGGCGATCACTACCCGCACGGCAGCTCCAGGGTGATGGTCGTCGGGCCGCCGGGCGGGCTGTCGACGTCGACCGTACCGTCCAGCGCGTGCACCCGGCGGCGCAGCCCGACCAGGCCGGTGCCGCGCCGGTCGTCGGCTCCCCCGGCGCCGTTGTCGGTGACGACCACGCACAGCCGGTCCCCGGCGCGGGTCAGCGTGACGCCGGCGCCGCTGGCGTGGCTGTGCCTGACCGTGTTCGTGAGCGCCTCGGCGACCGCGAAGTACACCACGGCCTCCACCGCCGCCGGTACCCGGCCGAGCTCGCCGAGGTCCAACGTGGTCGGCACGGTGCAGCGGGCCGTCACCGCGTGCAACGCGCCGGCGAGGCCGCGGTCGGCGAGGATCGGCGGGTACACGGTGCGCAGGACCTCCCGCAGCTCCCGCATCGCCTCCTCGGTGCCCTCGTGGGCCTCGCGCAGCAGCCCCGCCACGAACTGCTGGTCGGCCGGGTCGCCGGACAGCCTGCGCCGGGCGACGGCCAGCCGCATCGCGATCGCCACGAGCCTGGCCTGCGTGCCGTCGTGCAGGTCCCGTTCGATGCGGCGCAGCTCGGCGCCGTGTGCGTCGAGCACGTCCGCGCGGGTACGGGTGAGCACCGCGACCCTGTCGGTGAGCTGCTCCACAGTGGACGGGGTGAGCACCGCGAGGCAGAGCCGGGCGTGCCCGCGGGCGACGGGCGGGAAGACCAGGTATGCCACCGCGACGAGCAGGACGAGCTGCAGCGGCCCGAGGGTGAGCGCGGTCGTCCAGTCCGGGACGGGCACGTCGATGAACAGCCGGGGCCGCTCGTCCCACTCGAACGCCCACCACAGCGCCACGGCGACCGCGGCGACCACCACGTTGCCGAGGCACAGCAGCGCGGCAAGGCCGGCCGTGACACCGGTTGCCGCGTGTACGGGCAGCCACAGCAGATCCCGCCTGCTGCCGGGGTCGGCCCAGGCGGCGCGTACCGTCGAGGTCGCCGCCGGCCGGGGCGCGGGCAGCACGCCGAGCAGCGCGCCGGCCCGCCGCCGGTGCAGGTCCGCCCAGCCCCGGGCGAGCCGCGGATGCACCAGCACCGGCAGCGCCAGGACGGTGGCGATCCCGGACAGCAGCGACTTCAGGAGGTAGATCGCGCCCCGCCACGCCCGCACCGTCACGCCGTCCACTGTGGCGCACGCCGGCCGTCGTTGGCACTACAGGTGGCTGTAGTCCATTTCGGGCAGCCGGCTGTATCGGCGGCGGGCGGCCCGAATCCTAGCGTCGGAGCCATGACAACGACGTACACCTCCAGCAGACGCCGACGCATCGGCATGTCGGTGGCCGTGGGACTCGCGACCCTGGCCGTCGTGGGCGGCGCCGTGCGACCGGCCTGGGCGGGCGGGTCCATTTCGGACCGGCTGCAGCGCGACACCGACGCGATCCATGCCCTCGGCGTGACCGGCGTCCAGGCCCGGGTGACCACAGTGGACGGCCGCCGGATCGTCACCACCAGCGGCGTCGCCGACGTCGGCACCGGCCGCCCGGTGCCGTCCGACGGGCGGTTCCGGATCGCGAGCACCCGCAAGGCGTTCACCGCCACCGTGGCCCTGCAACTGGTCGGGGAGCACCGGTTGTCCCTGGACGACACCGTCGAGCGGTGGCTGCCCGGCGTGGTCCAGGGTGTCGAGCTCGACGGCCGCCTGATCACGGTGCGGCACCTGTTGCAGAACACCAGCGGGCTGCACGACGACCTGCCCGGCTACACCTCACCGGCGGAGTACCTGGAGCAGCGTTACGACGTGCACACGCGGGAGGAGCTCGTCGCGCGGGCGATGCGGCACCGGCCGGACTTCGCGCCCGGCACCGCGTGGGCGTACTCCAACACGGGCTTCATCCTGGCCGGCATGCTGGTCGAGCGGGTCACCGGCCGGTCGCTGCAGCAGGAGATCACCGACCGGATCGTGCGCCCGCTCGGCCTGCGCGACACCACCTGGCCGGGCACCGCACCGTCCCTGCCGCGGCCGCACGCCAACGCGTACGAGCTGTTCCCGACCGGTGAGCTCGTCGACGTCACGTCGCAGGTACCGGGGGATCCCGACAGCATCGTGTCCACCACCGCGGACCTCGACCGGTTCTTCCGCGCGCTGCTGGGCGGCCGGCTGCTGCGGCCGGCGCAGCTGGCGGAGATGCGGCGCACCGTGCCGGTCAGCGCCGACGTCGAGCCGATCTGGCCCGGCGGCCGGTACGGCCTCGGCCTGGCCCGGCGCCCGCTGCCGTGCGGCGGCTTCTACTGGGGTCACGACGGCGGCGACGCCGGCTACATCACCGTCACCGGCGTCACCGCCGACGGTCGCCGCAGCGCCGTCGTGTCGATGTCCAGCGCCCGCGGCGACTCGTTCGACCACCTGCTCCAGCAGCAGCGCGCCGCCGACACCCTGGTCGTCGACGCCCTCTGCGCCCGTCCCCGGTCTGCGTGACCTCGATCGGCGAGTGCCGCCGGCGCCGTGGCGGACCCTGTCCGGCCACGGCGCCGGCCGCTGAGCACCCCGTCAGTCGTGGATGCTGCCGAACTCGCCGAGCGGGTCGCTGGCGGTGCCGTGGATGGCGCGGATCCGGCCGGGCAGGTGGCCGCCGATCGGCGTCCCGGCCAGCAGCCGGGCGGTCAGGTACGGGTCGAGCCCGTCGTACCAGCCCAGCAGCCAGTCCACGTACCGGCCGTGCGCGCGGTAGTAGGGCACGACGCCCTCGTCGGTCTGCACCATCCGGACCAGCGGCGGGTCGCCGGCGCGCAGCCGGGCGGCGTCCTCGGCGCACACCGGGACCCGGCGCCGCGCGCCGCCGCTGCCGGGCGCCCACTCCACCTCCGCGGCGGCGGGTCCGTGCACCGGGTTGAACAGGCACGCCGGCCCGTCGGTGCCGGCGGTGGCGCGGTTGGCGCGGCCCATCGCGGTGGTGGCGGCGCGCATGTTGTCGGCCCAGCTCTCGTTGGCGGCGAACAGGTCCACGGCCCGCTCGGCGGCCTGAAGCTGCGCCGTGGCCTCCTGGCTCGCCGCCGTGGCCGGCCGGTCGCGCAGGGCCTGCAGGTCCTCGCGGAGCACGACGACCATGGTGGCCCGCTCCCGTTCCCAGTCGGCCGCGAACTCGTTGAGCAGGGCGCTTTGCGAGAACAGCCCGAACCCGCCGGCCGCGCCGCCGGGCGCCGCCGCCCGGGCGTTGGCGCGCGCCACGACCACGGTGACGCCGACGGCGAGCAGCACCGCACCGACGACCACCGCGAGGATCCAGACCTCCACGCGCAGAACCTCCCAGGACTTCGGACAGCGGGCGCCGAGCGTACCGAAACGATCGCGCGGACCAGGTCGGATGGCCGACTCACGCGGATCCGGTACACACACGGGCGTCGCGCCCGCAGGCATCGCAACGGCGAACGGCGCTTGACATCATCGATGTGAGCGATAACACTCATCCATCAGGCGGCCGCCCGCGCCGGAGTCCCAACAGCACCGTCATGCAACGGGATTGCCTGGCGCTTCATGCCCCGACCATGCGCGCGATCCTAGATGTGAACGCTAACATCCCACGCTGGCAGCGTCCCCCGGCACGTATCGCGCTGCCTCACACCCCGAAAGGCGCACCATGGATCTCTGGCCTTTGCGGCTGCGACGGACGGTCCTCGCCGCGGCAGCCACGACGCTCGTCGCGGCAGCGCTGGTCGCCCTGCCGAGCACGGCGCAGGCGGCCGGCACGCTGTCCTGCGACATCTACGCCGGCGGCGGCACCCCGTGCGTCGCCGCGCACAGCACCACCCGCGCGCTCTTCGGCGCGTACAACGGCTCGCTCTACCAGGTGCGGCGCTGGTCCGACGGTGCGACGGCGAACATCGGCGTGCTCAGCGCCGGCGGCTACGCCAACGCGGCGGCGCAGGACTCGTTCTGCTCCGGTACCTACTGCACGATCGTGCGCATCTACGACCAGACGTCGCGGCACAACGACCTCACGATCGCTCCCGGCGGCGGCGCCAACCCCACCGCCGACCAGGGCGCGAACGCGGCGGCGCTGCCGGTGACCGCGGGCGGGCACAAGGTGTACGGCGTGTACATCTCAGCCGGCAACGGGTACCGCAACAACGCCACCAACGGCATCGCCACCGGCAGCCAGCCCGAGGGCATGTACATGGTGACCGAGGGCACGCACGTCAACGACCGGTGCTGCTTCGACTACGGCAACGCCGAGACCAACAACATGGACACCGGCAACGGCGACATGGACGCGATCTACTTCGGCACGCTGTGCTGGTTCTCGCCGTGCGCGGGCGGGCCACGGGTCGCGGCCGACCTGGAGAACGGGCTGTTCGCCGGCGGCAACGGCTCGTGGACCGCGAACACCGGGCGCAACAGCGCGTTCGTGACGGCGATGCTGAAGAACAACGGCACCACCACGTACGCCATCAAGGACGGCAACGCGCAGTCCGGCGGGCTCGCGACACGGTACAACGGCGGGCTGCCCACCCAGTCCGGCTACAAGCCCATGACCAAGCAGGGCGCGATCATCCTGGGCATCGGCGGTGACAACAGCAACGGGTCCGTCGGCTCCTTCTTCGAGGGCGTCATGACCAGCGGGTACCCCAGCGATGCGACCGAGAACGCGGTGCAGGCCAACGTCGTCGCCGTCGGCTACAGCAAGAGCGTCACGTTCCCGGTGAACGGCGCCACGTACCGGCTGACCAACCTCGCCAGCGGCAAGGTGCTCGACGCCGTCAACTGTGGCACCGCCAACGGCACCCAGATCGACATCTGGCAGTCGCTGGGCAACACGTGCCAGCAGTGGCGCTTCAACAGCGTCGGCGCGAACAAGTGGACCGTCACGAACGTCAACGCGAACAAGGTCCTCGACGCGGTCAACTGCGGGCTCGCCCTCGGCACGGCCACCAACCTGTGGCAGTCGCTGGGCAACACCTGCCAGCAGTGGGCCGTCATCCCGGCCGGCAACGGCCGCTACGAACTGGTGGTCGAGAACAGCGGCATGGTCCTGGACGACCAGAACTGCGGCACCGCCAACGGCACCAAGGTGCAGCTCTGGATGTGGCTGAACAACACCTGCCAGCTCTGGCAGATCGCCCCGTAGGGCGCACGCTGTGGCGCGGCGGCCCGGCCGCGCCACAGCGTGGCGGTCACCTTCTCACCGGAACCGCCGCACTCACTGGAACCGCTGCACGAAGGTCAGCGCCGTGTCGCAGACCTCGCGCCAGCCGCTGTCGATCGGCTCCGGCGCCAGCGTCGTCGTGCAGCACGGCAGGGAGGCCGTCCTGCGGCCCGGCGATTTCGCACTGTACGACACGGGCTCGCCGTACACGCTGCTGTTCGGCAACGGCATCGACGCGACGTTCTTCCGCATCCCGCGCGCGGCCCTGGCCCTGCCCGACACCGCGCTGCGCGACGCCGGCGCGGTGCGCATCGGCGCCGGCAACCCCCTCGCCGCGCTGACCGCCGGCTACCTGGCCCGCCTCGCCGACGACCCCGCGATCCTCGGCGGGCCGCACCGGGCGGCGGTCGCCGCGCCGACGGTGGAGCTGATCCGCGCCGCGGTCACCGTCCAGCTCGGCGACGCCCACCTCAGCCGCGACCCGTTGCACGGCACGCTGTGCGCCCGCATCCTCGCCGACATGCGCGCCCACCTGGCCGACCCGGCCCTGTCACCGACGAGCGTGGCGGCCCGGCTGCGCATCACGGTCCGCTACCTGCACCGGGTCCTGCAGCGCGACGGCATCCGCTTCGGCGACTGGGTCCGCCACCGCCGCCTCGAGGGCACCCGCCGCAGCCTGGTGGACCCGGCACTCGCCACGTCGACCGTCGGCGCCGTCGCCCGCCGCTGGGGCTTCACCGACCCGACCCACTTCAGCAAGGCGTTTCGCGCCGCGTACGGCATGACCCCACGCGACTGGCGCGCCCTGCAGCACGGCGGCGGCGCGCATACCGCCTGATCTGCCCAGCCCGGACGAGCCACCCGACGGTGAGCGGTCCGCCGGCGCGTAGCTCGTCCGGCCGGGCGGCTCAGACGAGCTTCAGCTCGATCTGCACCGTGTTCGCCGGCGTCGGGTTGTCCTTGCCGGAGAGGCCCAGGTAGAGCAGCTGCAGCACGTACGCGCCGGGCTGTGGTGGCGCCTTCACGGTGAACCAGATCCACAGGTCCCGTTCGAGCTGGTCACGGCCGAGGATCCTGGTGGTGCGGCTCGACGGGGCGAGGGTGTCGCCGTCGGGCTGCTGGAGCCGGAAGTTCACCGGGCGCAGATCCTGGCCGCCGTAGCCGACGTCGCCCAGCGGCCGCACGTCGAACCGGCAGGCGACGTACCGGTAGCCGTCCTTGACCTGGCCGTGCGCGTCGGCGACGCCGTCGCCGTCGACGAGGTCGGCGCGCAGCGTGCACGCCAGCCCGTCGAACTGGAGCTTGCCGACGGTCTTCGACACGGGGGCCAGCAGGTCCCGCGGCTCGAACGTGGTGGCCTGCGCCTGCTCCGCGAACGGGACGACGGCCATCGCCTCGGTGCCCTCGCCGATCGTGATCGTGCCGGCCTTGAGGTCGCCGACCTTGGCCGGGTCGATGTCGAAGCGGAACCGGCCCGGGGACGTCGCCTTCGCCGGGACCTGGCCGGCGTCGAAGAGCTGGCCCTTGGTGTACTGCTGGCTCGCGCTGCCGTAGGTGGCGTAGATGCCCCGGTCCAGGGGCCTGGGCGACAGGTTCTCCACCTTGACGTCGGCCGTGAGCGTGCCGTCGCCGGACCCGCCGGCGGGCGGCTGGTAGGTCACGGCGCCGAACGTGAACTTGGCCGCCGCATACCACACGACCCGGGACACGGTGATCGACTGCGCTCCCGGCGGCTTGCCGGCCGCCGCTGCCGTGGTGCTGCCGAGGGACCGGCTGCCGTCGTCGCCGGAGCGGCCCGCGTTCGCCTGGTGTTGGATGGCGTACCCCGCGGCGGCGAGCACGATGACGGCGGCCACCGCGGCGGCGGCCCGGCGCAGGGTCCGCCGCCCTGCCGTGCCGGGCCTGTTCGGCGGGACCCGCCAGTCGGCCGCGTCGGCGGACGTCGCGGCCCGGGCCGCGGGCGTGGACACCACGACCGGCGCCGCGGGAGCGGCCGACGGCATCTCGGCGGCCCAGGGCGCGGCGGACACGGGCATGGGCGACACGGGTGCGGCGGACACGGGCATGGGCGGGACCGGCGCGGCGGACACGGGCTCCACCGGCGCGAACGTGGGGGCGGATGCCGGGGCAGGGGCAGGGGCGGCCGCGTGCAGGCTCCCGTATGCCACGACGAGCTCCGGCTGCTCGATGAGCGTCGGCGCGACGCCGAGCCGCTGGTGCAGCAGCGT
Source organism: Dactylosporangium sp. NBC_01737 (assembly GCF_035963215.1). NCBI lineage: Bacteria > Bacillati > Actinomycetota > Actinomycetes > Micromonosporales > Micromonosporaceae > Dactylosporangium > Dactylosporangium sp. NBC_01737. The sequence continues at coordinate 7,374,547 of NZ_CP109153.1, read as the reverse complement.
CCCGGCAAGGGGGATGCGGCTCGACCCGCCGACCAGGAACAGCCCGGCGATCTGGTCGGAGCGCAGCCCCGCCCGGAGCAGCGTCGTGGCGGTCAGCGCCACCGTCTGTTCCAGCAGCGGGCGGGCCAGCCGCTCGAACTCCTCCCGGGTGATCTGCACGTCGACGTCGAACAGCGGGACCCGCACCGTCGCCGTGGCCTGCCGCGACAGTTGTTCCTTGGCGACGCGGGCCTCGTCGTACAGCTGCTGCCGGTGCCGCCGGTCCTCGATCTGCGGCGAGTGGATGAGCCGGCTCCACCGCGCCGGGTCGCGCCCGGCGAGGGGCCGCCCGATCCACTCGACGACCGCCGCGTCGAGGTCGGCGCCGCCGACCGTGTCGGACCCGTCGGCGGACACCACCTGCCAGCCGCCGTCGGGACGCCGGCTGACGATGCTGGTGTCGAAGGTGCCCGCGCCGAGGTCGAACACGACCAGCGCATGACCGGCCGGCACGTCGCGCCGCAGGACGGTGGTGAAGTAGACGGCCGCGGCGACCGGCTCGGGGACCAGCGTCACGGAGCCGAACCCGGCGGCCCCGGCGGCGGCCGTCAGCACCTGCCGGCGCGGCGCCGCCCACGTCGCCGGATGGGTGAGCACGACCCGGGACGGGCTGCCGGCGGTGCGCACCGCCTCCTCCGCCACCCGGCGCAGCAGCGCGGCGAAGACCTCGACGACCTGGAACTCGTCGGCGCCGAGCAGCATCGCGCCGTCATCGACGCGCCGCTTCGGATGCTGTTCGAGGCGCTCCGGGGCCAGCCGCCCCTCGCGCAGCGCGTCCCGCCCGACGACCAGCCTGCGGTCCGGGGTACCGAAGACCGCGGACGGCAGCAGCGGGCTGGAGTCGAACAGCAGCGGCTGCTCCCGTCCGTCGGGTGTGGCGAGGACCGCGACAGTGTGGGATGTCCCGAGATCGACCCCGAGCGAGGCACGCATGGCAGCAAGATATCGGCTGCCGTCAAGGCCGTGGCCCGGACACGATCCATCGTGGCTGATTGAACCGCCGCAGAACGGGCAACCCTTCCTGGAGAGGTGCGACGGCCTTCCCCCGGGCCGGTCGCTGATCGAAACGGATGCGAGGAGCGGTTTCCATGGCTGAGAACACCAAGCAGACCAGCGAGAAGGCGGCGTCGGCGGCGAGCGACGTGCTGCGCGACCCGAAGGCGAGCACCGAGGACAAGCAGGCCGCGGGCAGCGCGCTGTCGCAGAAGGCGCCGAAGGCCGACTCCGAGCGGTGAGCACCCGGCAAGGGCCCGGCCGGTGACGGCTGGGCCTTCGTCATGCCCCGGCAAGGCCGAACCGGCGCGCGCGGGTGTCAGTCGTTGATGCCGGTACGGCCCGGGTCGGCGAGGGTCTCCTCGATGTCGGCGCTCGTGCGGGTCAGGATCGCCTGGATCTGCACGCGGGACAGCTCGCCCGGGGCGTGCCAGAGCTCGGCGAAGTCCTTGGCGATGACGCTCTCCACCACGATCCAGGCCGCGACCGACGGGTACATCCGGCCGTGGGTGATCATCTCGCGGAACGCGCCGTACCGAGGTTCCGTCTCCAGCTTCGTCCCGGCGACCGCCTCGGTACGGGCGGGCCAGAGGCCGGTGCTCACGGCGTACCGCTGCTGGCTCTGCTTGGCGGTGAGGAAGCGGACCCATTCGAAGGCGGCGTCGGGGTGCTCCGCGTCCTTGAGGATCGCGAGGTTCGAGCCGCCGAGGAAGCCGTAGCGGCCGGCCTTCCCCGCGGGCAGCGGCGCCGTCGCCCAGCCGGCCTGCAGGCCCGCGCGGGCCGGGTTGGCCAGGAAGTCGCCGACGGACTGCGAGTTGTCGATGGTCACGGCGCCGCGGCCCGCAGCGAACGCGGCCGGCACGTCGTTGGAGGCCATCGCCGCGACGGTCGGGTCGTTGTACCGCGCGACGAGGCGCTGGTAGTACTGCACGGCGTCGACGGCGGCCGGTTCGGCGAGCCGGGACCTGGTGCCGGTCGCGTCGAGCAGGTCACCGCCGGCGCTCCAGACGAACGGCGCGACGTTGTGGATGATGCCGAAGGTGTTCTCGTTGCCGATGGCGAGCGGCGCGACGGCGCTGCCGGACTCGTGGATGCGCTGCAGTGTCACCTCCAGCGACTCCCACGTCGAGAACGCCGTGGCCGCGTCGATCCCGGCGGCGGCGAGCACGTCGGTGCGGTAGAACAACGCCCTGATGTCCACCAGCCACGGCATCGCGGTCGTGTCCGACGAGCCGATCAGGTGGCTGGAGCTCCAGCTGGCCGCCGTGAACGCGTCCTGCCCGCCGACCGCGTCGACCTCCGCCGCCGTGTACGGGCGCAGCGCCCCCAGCTCACTGAACCCGCCGACCCAGGTGGTGCCGAGCTGGGTGACGTCGGGGCCCTCGCCGCTGGCCGAGGCGGTGCTGAGCCGGGTGAGCGCGTCCTCCCACACCACCCGCACCGGGTTGACGGTGATGTTCGGGTGCGCGGCGTGGAACTCCTTGGCCTCTCCGGCGACCGCCTGGTCCTGTAACGGCCCGCCGGACGGCATGTACCAGAAGTCGATGGTGACCGGCGGCCGGTCCGGGGCGTACCCCACGGTCTCGGACGCCCCGCCGTCGCCGCCGCCGCAACCCGTCATCGAGAGCACCACGACGGCCGCGACCGCCAGGATCTTCAGCACGCCCATGTCATCGGCCGCGGCCGCGGCGATGTGAGCGCAATGCACGTCTCCCTTCAGCTCCCGGTGGCCGGGCGCGGGCGCAGGCCCAGGTGCTCTCGCAGGGTGGTGCCGGCGTAGGCGGTGCGGTAGATCCCGCGCTCCTGCAGCGCGGGCACGAGCAGGTCGGCGATGTCGTCGAGCCCGTGCGGGACCAGGTACGGCGAGACGTTGAACCCGTCGACCGCGCCGTGGCGCACGAAGTGGGCGAACGTGTCGGCGAGGGCCTGCGGGGTGCCGACGTGGCCGCGGGCGCGCCGGCCGGGCTGTCCGGGTCGTGGCCGCTGAGATCGAGGTTCCACAACAGGCCCGCCTGGGCGAGGGCGGTGGCCGGCGTGATCTGCTCCCGCCGGACCCACGCCGCCTTCTCCTCGGCCTCCGCCGCGGTCGCGCCCACGACGATCGAGGTGGACCCGCGATCACATCGACTTCGGTCGAGTGTGGTCCGCCTCCTGTCCCGCCTGACACACGCCCCGCCTCCCGCAGCGACACCCACCATCGTGAGGAATCGTGATGTCGACACCGCGTGCCCGCAAACGTCCGTCCACTGTAGACAAACCTCGCTACGACTCGGCCTACGTCGTCGTCGCCGTCCCCGTGCCGGGCGGCCGGGCCGACGACGTGGCTCCCCCGCTCGTCTTCCGGCTCCAGCCCCGCCACCAGGGCAGGCGGCGATGACCGCGCCGCTGGCCGCCGCGCTGCGCCGGCTGCGCTGGCTCGGTGACCCGGCCGGCCGCACGACGCGGCAAGGACACCTCCTGATGCATGAGATTCGCCTCGTGCGGATGCCCGACAGCGCGGGCCGGCCCGCCGGGCGCCGGGCCGCGGCGGGGTAACCACCGAGGACGCCCCCGACCTGGTTCAACACGACCCACGGCAACGCATGGCTGTCGATGTCGCCGCGCTTCGCGGCTGTCGGCGGCCTGCTTGCGCCGTGGCACCGCGCCGGTACGGTCCGAACGGCTGCGCCTCCCGAACCGGGGGCGCACCTCGATTCGGAGGACCTTTTCAGATGAAACTCATAACCGTCATGCTCGCCCTCACCCTGACCGCGGGTGGTCTCGCCGGCTGCACCACCGACGTGCAGACCGGCCCGCCCGCCGAAGGCAGGCCCATCGGCTCGTCGTCCGCGGCCGCACTGCCGCCGAAGGAGGCGCTCCTCGCGGCTGTGCAGACCCTGGACACCACCGCGCACAGCTTCACCATCAAGCAGGGCACCAAGACCGGCAACGGCCGCATCGACCCTGCCGCCAGGTCCGCGTCGATGGGCATGGGCGGCAAGGTCGAGAACCTCACCGTGTCGGTCGCGTACACCGTCATCGCCCCGGACTTCTGGGTCAAGGCCGACTTCGGCAAGGACCTGAACCAGTTGTGGGGCCTGGACCCGGCGACCTGGATGCTGTTCGACAGGTCGAAGCTCGACCCCTCGGCCACGCTCCCGGTGGACCAGGCGGGCGCGCCGAAGCTCGGCGTCACGGAGCTGTTCAGGGACGGGCTCGCGGACGTCAAGCGCACCGACGCCACCCACTTCACCGGCACCGTGGACGTGACGGCCGCCGACACCATCCTCGCCCCGTCCGACGAGGCCGTGAAGAAGGCCGGCGCCAAGGCCAAGGCCCTGCCGTTCACGGCCACCACCGACGGGCAGGGCCGCCTGACCGCCTTCGCCGTCGACGGCGGCTCGATCGACCCCGACCTGGCGCTGCAGCTGACGTTCGGCGGCTTCGGCTCGATCCAGCCCGTCACCGAGCCGACCCCGGCGGCCCCGGCCCCCGCCTCGGCCTACGACCTGTTCAGCTGACGACCGCGCCGGTGCCGCACCGCACGGCGGTGCGGCACCGGCCAGCTTGACAGCCGCACATAGCCGGCACTGAACAGCACCGACGACGTGCAGTACCCGCCCGGCGCCTGGCTGCTCGCCACGGCGGCCGGGGGTCCTGCTCGTCACCGCCGTGTTCACCGCCGTCCCGGCGATGGCCGCGGCGCGCCGGCCGGTCGCGGACACCCTGCAGGCCGCAGCGGCAATCTAAATCGATCATAGTGAATGCAATATGCCCGCCGAGCTGCGGGGCTGAAACTTTCACGTCTGGAAAACTTGGCGTTGACGCACTTGAATGTGAGCGCTAACTTGCCAGGAAAGCGCTTGCCCATGGCATGCCGTTCCTGCCGACCACTGGGCCGGACGCATTCACCGGAAGGTTGCCCATGACCGAGATCGCTCCCGCCCCCAGTCCCCCGCGGCGCCGCTTGCGCCGATGGCCGCTCGCGGTCCTCGCCACCGCCACCATGCTCATCGCGGGCGGCACCACCGTCCTGGCGACGTACAGTGCCGACGCCGCCACCATCGACACCAGCGCCACGTACGTCTTCGTCAACCGGCACAGCGGCAAGGCGATGGACGTGTACAACTGGGCCACGGCCGACAACGCGCCGATCAACCAGTTCACCCGCAACGACCTGGCCGTGCAGCAGTGGCAGTTCGTCAGCGCCGGCAGCGGCTACTACAAGATCAAGTCGAGGCACAGCGGCAAGGTGCTCGACCTGCCCAACTCCGACGACGGCACCCAGTTGGTGCAGTACACCGACAACGGCGCCACCAGGCAGCAGTTCCAGGTCCTGGACTCCGCCGACGGCTACGTCCGCTTCAAGAACCGCAGCAGCGGCAAGGTCCTGGACATCTGGGAGTGGTCGACCGCCGACGGCGCGAAGATCGCCCAGTTCGGCGACCTGGACGGCTGGAACCAGCAGTGGCAGATGGTCAAGCTCGGCGGCACCACCACCCCGCCGCAGACCGGCCTGGCCGGCTGGGCGACGCAGAACGGCGGCACCACCGGCGGCGGCAGCGCGGCCGGCACCACGGTGTCCAGCTCGTCCGCGCTGACCAGCGCGCTGAGCTCCGGCAGCGCGTCGGTGATCCGGGTGTCCGGCACGATCTCCTGCTCAGGCATGCTGAAGGTGGCGTCCAACAAGACGATCCTCGGCAACTCGGGCGCGACCATCGTCGGCTGCGGCTTCACCCTCAGCAACACCAGGAACGTCATCATCCGGAACTTGACGTTCAGGGGCTGGAACGACGACGCCATCAACGTCGAGACCTCCTCGACGAACGTGTGGATCGACCACAACACGTTCAGCGACGGCTACGACGGCGCGGTCGACATCAAGCGCGGCTCGGACTTCATCACGGTGTCGTGGAACCGCGTCTTCAACCACGACAAGTCGATGCTGCTCGGCCACAGCGACGACAACGGCAGCCAGGACCGGGGGCACCTGCGGGTGACCTACCACCACAACTGGTTCGACGGCTCGACGCAGCGCCACCCGCGGGTCCGGTTCGGCAACCCGGTCCACGTGTACAACAACTACTACAACAACGTGGGCGGCTACGGCGTCGCCTCGACCGAGGGCGCGGGCGTGCTCGTCGAGGGCAACTACTTCGAGAACACCGACGACCCGTACCACCTCGGTGAGGGCGACTCCGGCCCCGGCACGCTCGTGGCCCGCAACAACCACTTCGTGAACTCGGGCAGCGGCCAGACCGGCGGTAGCGTCGCCAGCATCCCCTACTCCTACACCCTGGAGACGGCGAGCAACGTGAAGTCCAGCGTCACCGGAGGCGCCGGCGCCGGGCGGATCTCCGTCTGACCCGTGGTGCTCCAACGGCCGGGGCCTTCCGCGAGGAAGGCCCCGGCCGCGTGCGTCCCGCAACGTTCCCGGTCCGCGGGCGACTTGCCGGGCGGGACGTTCGACGCCGATCCGTGGATGGGAGATGATGACGGCGCGTCACGGGGGCGCCTTCGCGGAGGGAGAGGCTCGGTGGTCGACGACGGCGCCGGCGGGCTCCCGGACTCGCGGATGCTGGCGATGCTCGACGACGACCGGCAGGGCTGGGTCCTCGCACGGTCGGTGCGTGAGGACGGCCGGATCGTCGACTTCGAGCTGGTCTACATCAACGAGGCCGGTTGCCGCTTCGTCGGCCGGTCCCGTCAGGAGCTGCTCGGCCGGCGGTACCGGCAGCTGTGGCCGGAGACGGCCCACGACGCGACGCTGCCGCTGTACCGCGACGTCGTGGAGAAGCGCGAGCCGGTCACCCGCATGGTGCACCACGAGCGGCCGACGCTGACCGGGCACTTCGAGCTGCGCATCAGCCCCTTCGGCGACGGGGTCGGCGTGCGGTTCGTCGACCTGCGGCAGGTCACCGTGGCGCCGCAGTCCGGCGGCGGCACCCGGCTGTTCGACGCGCTCGACGCCGCCTTCGACGGCTTCACCCTGCTGCGGGCGGTGACCGACGAGACCGGCGAAGTCGTCGACTTCGTCTGCGACTACGTCAACCAGCTCGGCGCGAAGCTCGCCGGGCGCACCGCCGCGGACGTCATCGGCCACCGGCTCAGCGACATCTCCCCCGGCAGCTGGGACAACGGCCTGTTCGACCGGTACCGCGCGGTGGCCACCACCGGCGAGCCGTGGCGCGAACAGCGCACGTACCCGCGCATCGGCCAGGTGTGGGAGGTCAAGATGGCCCGCGCCGGCGCCGGCGTCCCTGCCGTGGCCGTATCGTTCCGCGAGGTCACCGACCAGGTCACGCAGGAGCAGCACCTCGCCGCCGTCGCCGCGAAGGCCGAGCAGGCCGCCGCCCGCGCCACGGAGGCGGCCGCCCGTGCCACGGCGCTGCAGACCGCGACGACCGCGCTGGTCGCGGCGAGCACCACCGCCGAGGTGTACGCCGCGATCGGCTCCGTGCTGCGCCCGTCCGCCGGCGGCCAGGGCCTGGCGTTGCTGCTGCTGCACGAGCGGCGGCTGCAGCTGCGGTACCACGACGGCTACGAGCCCGACGTGGTCGAGCGGCTGCGGGAGCTGCCGCTGGACCACCCGTATCCGGCGACGTCCGTGGCCCGCACCGGGCACCCACAGTACCTGACCTCGCTCGCGCAGTTCCAGGCCGCCCAGCCCGACCCGGCGACCGCGGTCCCCGCGGGGGTCCGCCAGGCGTGGGCGTTCCTGCCGCTGTCCGTGGGCGGCGAGGTCCTCGGCACCCTCGTCGTCGGCTACCGCAACCCCCGCGACTTCGACTATGACGAACAGGCCACGCTCATGGCCCTCGCCGGGCTCGGCGCCCAGGCGTTGCAGCGGGCGCTGCTGTTCGAGGCCCGCACCACGCTCGCCTCGGCGCTGCAGCGGGCGCTGCTGCCCGCCACCCTGCCGCACGTGCCCGGCCTGCGCCACGCCGCGCGCTACCTGCCGTGGACCCACGGCGCCGACGTCGGCGGCGACTGGTACGACATCATCGACCTCGGCGACGGCGTCGTCGGCGTGGTCATCGGCGACGTCGCCGGGCACAGCGCGACCGCCGCCGCGACCATGGGACAGGTCCGCAACGCCCTGCGCGCCTACGCCGCCGAGCAGCACAACCCGGCCAGCGTCGTGCACCACGTCAACCAGCTGCTGCTCGACATGCACCCGGACACCATCGCCACCTGCTGCTACCTGCAGCTGCACCTCGCCGAGGGCACCGCGACGGCGGTCACCGCCGGGCACCCGCCGCCGATGCTGCGCATCGAGGACGGCGCGCACCCGCTGCGGCTGCGGCCCGGCCCACCGCTCGGCGTGACCCCGGACGCCGTCTATCTCGACACGACGCTGCTGATCCCGCCCGCGGCGACGCTGCTGCTCTACACCGACGGTCTGGTCGAGGACCGCCGCCACCCGATCGACCAGGGGCTGCGGGAGCTGCGCGCCGCCCTGCACGGCGCGCAGACCGGGGACCCCGGCGAGACCCTCGACCACATCCTCGGCAGCGATGTCGGCCCGCGGCCACGCACCGACGACGTCGCCGTGCTCTGCCTGACCAGCGACGCCGTGCCGGCCGGCCCGCCCACGGCGCGGCGGCGCTTCCGCGGCGAGGCGATCAGCGCCTCCGCGGCCCGCCGTTTCGCCGCCGACGTGCTCACCGCCTGGGACCAGCAGCAGATCCTCGACGACGCCCTGCTCCTGCTCGACGAGGTCATCACCAACGCCATCCAGCACACCGTCGGCGACGTCACCGTCCACCTGCGCCTCGACGAGCACCTGCGCGTCACCGTCCACGACGCCAGCAACCGCGCCCCCGAGCGCCGCACGTCACCCACCGACGACAACGACAACGGCCGCGGCCTGCACATCATCGAAGGCCTCGCCATCGCCTGGGGCTCCGAACCCGACACCTCCGGCGGCAAACGCGTCTGGTTCGACCTGCCCCGCGCCTGAAGCTCCGCCACCGACCCGGACCGCGGGAGCCGTCCCGCTCGTGGTCGCGCCGTTCATGCGGTTCCGTCGTCGCCTGGCTCGCCGGTGACCGTCAGGTCCATCAGGTGGTGCTCGATCTCGTGGACGGTGTGCCTGCCGAGCCAGAGGATCGTGCGGGACTCGACGGTCGGCCAGTTGTAGACGCCGGTGCGGGTCCACTGCGACGGGGTCAGGGCGCCGAAGGCGCGCGCCAGGTCGTTCGCGGCGTCCGTCAGCTGCGTCAGCACGGTCTGCGGGTCCTGCGCGTTGTAGGCATCCAGCGTCACGCGCTCCTCGCGGCCCATCGGCGCGAACTGCGGGGCGTCGGTGCGCAGCGCGAGCGCGAGCCGTTCGGCCTGCACGCGCAGGACGTCGCGGACGTGGCAGGTGTACTCCAGCGGCGACCAGACCGACGGGGCGGGGCGGCGGCGGGGGTCGCGGATCGCGGCGAGGGCGGCGCCGAAGCGAGGGCCGGCCGCCGTCAACCGGCGCGGCAGGTCCCGCGCCTCGACGGTGGCGTAGGTGAATCCGCACGCATCGCAATGATCCACGTCGAGCAGGATAGAGCCCCGTGCCCGGCCGCCACCGCGGCGGACTACGGCCGTCGCCGGTTCCGGTGCCCCAGCAGGTCCCTGGCGTGCCCGCGGAAGCCCCAGCGGGCCGCGATGTCGGCGGCCTCCCGTCTCGGCCGGTCGGGCACGTGCCACGGCAGGCCGCTGACCCATCGCTCGACAATGGCGGCCCGTGACGCCGTGGCCCGGCACAACGGCAGGGCCTTGCGCACGAGGAGATCCTCGATGCCGGTGACCGGCGTCGGCTCGTACGACATCGACAGGATGTGCTCACGCTCGTCCGTCGTGACGACCTCGACGGTGAGCATGACCCGGGCGTCGCTGATCGTGCCGTCGTCGTTGTGGTGGCCGGCGCCGTCCCGCAGCCCCACGACCTGCGTGAGGCGCTCCCCGGCGAGGACCCGGTGGAAGCTCGTCCCCGACCGGACGGTGAACCCGTGCTCGCCCATGACGGCGGCCATGCCGTCCGCCACCGCGCGCATCACGTCCGGGTGCAACGATCGGCGCCGGGGCACCGGCCGGGGTTGCCGGTTGATCGCGAGCAGTGCCCGGACGGCGGCCGCGTGGACGTCCGGCAGCGAGAGCGCGCTGCGCACCAGGACGCTCTCGCGGTCCGCGTGCTCCACCGCGTCGATACCGGGCTGGTCGGCCAGGGCGTCCTCGAGCCCGTCGGTGGCCACGTCGGCGTAGGAGCTCACCGTGTCGTCGAGGCCGACGGCGGTGTTGAACCCGTCCTCGCCGGCCGGCTCCAGCTCGGCGACGCTGACGATCCAGCGCAGGTCGTCGGCGTCGAGCGCCTCGCCCGCGAACCGGGAGACCGGCCGGGCCCCGGCGAGCGCGGCACCGACCGGATCGTCCGCCGTGGGCGCCAGGCGGGGCGGCTGCGGTCGCCGCCGGGTCGTCAGCACCCTGATCACGGCCCAGACGATGACACCGGCGGCGAGGGCCAGCCGCGGCACCACAAGGAGCCTCCACGACAGCCGGGCGCGCACCCCCGCACGATGGCGCATCCGCACCACCCGGCGCAAATCCGCTGGCGTGGGTACGCAGCACCGTTGATCATGTCCGCATGGGCATCGACCTGGAACTGGCGGACGTCGCCGCGGCCCGCCATCGGCGCGGCGCCTGCCGCGAGTCGGGGCGCGGCTGCACCCATGACCCGGACTGCGCCGAGCACCTCGAGCGTCTGCTGCGCCGGGGACCCTCGGAGTTCACCGCGTACCGCCGGTTCCCGGACATCACCGCGACGATGTGCGCGACGGGCATGGGCTACGCGTCGAACTCCAGACCGGGCCGGCCGGCGCCGAGTCCCAGGACCAGGCGGCCACCGCTGATCCCGTCGGCCGTCGCCCCCATCTTCGCCAGCAGGGCCGGGTGCCGGAACGCCGCGCACGTCACCAGCGTGCCCACGGTCACCCGCCGGGTCGTCGCGGCGAGCGCGGACAGGACCGTCCACCCCTCCAGCACGCCTTCCGGTGGGCGGTCCCCCGGCTCGCTCACGAGGTGGTCGCAGACCCACACCGAGGCCAGGCCCGCCGCCTCCGCGTGCAGCGCCAGCGCGCGCACGTCCTGCCAGCCCGGCATCCGGCCCGGCCCGTCCGACTCCGACATCGGCAGCGTGACGCCAATCCTCACCGCCGCACGGTACCGGGGAGAACGGATAGGTTGGCGGACGTGTACCGAACCGCTGCGGTTGACGGGTTCCGGCTCGCGTACGACCGGACGGGTGCCGGCCCGCCCGTGGTGCTGCTGCACGGCTGGCCGGGCGACCGGTCCGACTACCGCGACGTCGCCGCGCTGCTGCCCGGGGCCGATGTCGTGGCGCCCGACCTGCGCGGCTTCGGCGGGTCCGACAAGCACCCGGCCGACCCGGCGGCGCAGTACAGCGCCGACGCGCAGGCGCGCAGCGTCGTCGGGCTGATCGAGGAGCTCGGGCTGGACCGGCCGGTCCTAGGCGCGCACGACATCGGCAGCCGGGTCGCGCAGGCATTGGTGCGCCGGCGTCCGGATCTGGTGCGGGCGCTGGTCCTCGGCCCGCCGCTGCCGGGTATCGGTGAGCGGATCCTGACGGCGGCGGCGCAGCAGGAGTTCTGGTACGTGGCCTTCCACCGGCTGCCGATCGCGGACGAGCTCATCGACGGCCGGCCCGACGCGGTGCGCGGCTACCTGCGGCACTTCCTGACCCGGTGGTCCGGGCCGGCCTTCACCGTCACCGACGAGCGCCTCGACCACCTCGTCGCGGGATACGCCGAGCCGGGCGCGTTCAGCGCGTCGCTGCAGTGGTACCGCGTCGGCGCCGGACGCCTCGACGGGGTGGTGGCCGAGCAGGCCCCGGAGCCGGCGGCACGCGTCGCCGTGCCGGCCACGGTGCTGTGGCCCGCTCACGACCCGCTCTTCCCGCCCGCCTGGGCCGACCGTCTCGACCGGTTCTTCGCCCGGGTACGGCTGCGGCCCGTCGACTGCGGGCACTTCCTGCCGCTGGAATGCCCGCGGGAGTTCGCCGCCGCCGTGGCCGCGGCGCTGTGACCGCGGCGCCGTCGCCTTCGCCGCGGCGCCGTTGTCAGGGCCGCAGGGCGAGCTTCCCGGTGGTGACCCCGGCGGCCAGCCGCGCCAGCACCTTCGGGCCGTCGGCGAGATCGTGGACGGCAGGCTCGCCCGGCGGGTACACCCCTGCCGCCCGCAGCGCGTCCAGCTCCCGCGTCAGCCGGCCGAACATGTGCGGCGCCGCCTGCGCCAGCACGCCGATGTGCAGGCCGACCAGCTGGATCTGGTGCCGGAACACCAGGTCCGCGTTGGTGACCGCGGCCTCGCCGCCCGCGAGGCCGTAGACGACGACCCTGCCGGTGACCCGCCGGACGGCCGCCAGCCCGGCGGCGAACCCGTTGCCACCGGCCGATTCCAGGACCAGGTCGGCGCCGGCACCGGCGGTCAGCCGCAGCACCTCCGCCGCCAGGCCGGCGCCGCCACGGTCGAGCACGTGGTCGGCGCCGAGGGCACGGACCAGGCCGTGCTTGCCCGGTGAGGCGGTGCCGATCACGGTCGCGCCGTAGTGCTTGGCCATGCGCACCGCCGCCTGGCCGACCCCACCGGCCGCGGCGTGGATCAGCACGGTCTGTCCGGCGGTGACGCCACCCAGCGGCTTGAGCGCGGCGAGCGCGGTCGCCCAGTTGAGCACCAGCCCCAGCGCCTGTTCGTCGGCCCAGCCCGGCGGTACGGGTACCACCTCCGCCGCGGGCATCGTCATGAACTCCGCGAACGCACCGTGCCCGGCACCCACGACCCGCGCGCCGAGCGCCGGTCCGGTCACCCCGTCGCCCAGTGCGACGACCCTGCCGGCCGCCTCGAAGCCCGCGATGTACGGCGCCCGCGGGCCCCCACCGTACGTGCCGTACGCCTGCATGACGTCGGCGAAGTTCACGCCCGCCGCCGTGACCCGGACCAGGATCTCCCCGGCACCAGGCACCGGCACCGGCACGTCGGTCACCAGCCGCAGGTCGTCGGGCCCGCCGAGCGTCTCCTGCCGGAGCGCACGCATCGTATCGATCTTGCTGCTCATGCCCGAACGCTAAACCTTCACACCGATGGAAAGGTCAACCCCTCGTGACGCCCGTCTCGACCAGCGTCAGATGAAGGCGAGGCCGGAGCTGGTCGACGACCCCGTCACGTCGCTGGGCGGTACCACGGCAGCACAGGACGGCTGGGTGCGCCGAGCAGGCCGTCGCCGGGCCAGAACGGGCCGCCGCGGGCGATGAAGTCGCGCACCCGCTCGGTGAGCTGGGCGATCTCCTGCTGGCGGTCGGCCGGGCCCAGCACGGTGCGCCCGCCGTCGGGATGGATGACCGTGTTGATGGTCTCGGGGCCGTTGACGAGCATGGTGACGACGTGATCCGGCAGGCCGAGGTTCATCGCGTCGCAGCGCTGGGCCAGCGACAGCTCGACGACGGTGTCCACGACACCCTCCCAGTCGCCGACCTCGCTCCAGCCCCGGCCGCCGTCCAGCTCGTAGGTGAGGGTCGACAGCGGCACCAGGCAGCCGTCGGTGCGGCCGGGGAACTCCGTCAGGCACCGGTACATGTGGCCGCCGTCGGGCTGCGGCACGGCCGGGTGCAGCAACGTCAGCGCGTGGACGATCGTGCCGTTGATCGGCACCGGGTGCTGCGGCGCGTGGTAGGGCTCATGAAGGGCGAGGAGATGGACGTCCCGGACCGGCATCGCGCGAATCTATCGCGCTCCGTCAATTGCTGCGAACCCCGTCACCGGGTGCCGCTGGTGCGGGATGAGGCCCTCGATGCGGTCCGGGGTCAGGTGCAGCACCTGATCGGCGTGGACCGCGGCGGCCAGCAGCACCGCGGTCGGGGTGGGGTCGGTGCAGGCGACCAGGATGATGGGGATCGTCCCGGCGTCGATCATCTCGGCGATCGCGGCCGTCTCGTGCGGGTGCGGCGGCGTCTCCGCGGTGACGGCCAGCACCTTGTGCGCCGGCAGGTGCTGGCGCAGCCCGGCGACGAGCGGGAAGCCCAAACGGGTGCCGCCGGACGGGTCCGGGTCCGCGTACACGATGACGAGTTCGTGCCGGGTGGCGAGGGCGGCGAGGACGGCGGTGACGTCGCCGAGGTACGCGCGGATCTGCGACCCCGCCAGCGACACGACGGTGGTGGCGGCCTGCGACCCCGGGCCCAGCACGAGGGCGGTCGGCGCGGGGAAGGCGACGGCGGCACCGATCCAGACGCGGCGGGCGCGGAGGCTGGCCGCGCCGACGATCGCGGTGCTCGCCAGCAGGACCAGCCCGATGGTGTAGGAGCCGTCGATGTCGTGCACGACGGTGAGCAGCAGCGTCGGGAACAGCCCGACGGCGCTGCCGATGGCACCGATCACCCCGGCGATGGTGCCGACCTGTGCGGGCGGCGCGGTGCGGCCGATGAGCGCCAGGACGCTGCCGTACGCCGTGCCCAGCGCGACCGCGACGCCGGCGAGGACCGGTGCCGTGACCCACGCCAACGGCGGGTCGAAGGCCAGGATCACCAGCAGCCCCGCGAGGGCGGTGAAGCAGGTTCCGAGCACGGCAGTGGGGGCGCGATGCCGGCACAGCCAGCCGCCGAAGGGACCGGCGGCCGCACCGATACCGATGCCGACGGCCGCGCCGATCAGTGCGTGGGTCTCGCCGACGCCGTACGTGCGGTGCAGGTATCCGGGCAGGTACAGGTCGAGGGAGACGAGCCCGCCGCTCGACACGCCGTACCACACGGCCAGGTACCGGGTCACGGGCCGGCGCAGCAGCGCCGTCGCCACCGACCACGCGACGGGCGGGTGCAGCTTCGGGGCGGGACCGTCACGCAGGACCGCCGCGGCCAGCACACCGTAGGCAAGCAGCGCACCGGCCAGGACCAGCACCCCGCGCTCCCGGTCGATGTGCACCAGCGTTCGGGCGGCGACGCCCGCGGTCGCGGCGAGGCACATGCCCGCGGCGAAGACGCTCAGCGCCATGCCGCGCCGGCCCGGCCGGACGGCACGCACGACGGCCGCCGCGCCTACCGGCATCGCCCCGCCGGCCACGCCGATGGCACACGCCACCACGATCAGCGCCGGCAGCCCGTCGACGACGGCCAGCCCCAGCACGGCGAGGGCCGAGCCGGTGCTGACCGCGGGCAGCATGATCCGGGCACCGAACCGGTCGGTGAGCACGCCGGCGGGGATCCGCAGGAGCACGCCGACCACCAGCGGGGCGATGCCGAGCAGCGCCCACGTCTCCTGGTCCAGCCCGTACCGGTTCCCCAGCGGCGGCCCGAGCGGGCCGACCAGCATCCAGGCCCAGTAGTGCAACACACACCCGGCGACCGCGACCGCGAGGGTCCACGCCGCCCGGGACCTCGACGCCTTCGCGCCCGCAGACTCTGCCCGTCGCATCAACATCCGTCCAAAACCCCCACCTGTCTGCTGCCTCGCCGTCTCCTCCGCAAGATCCCAACGATCGATCGCTACCGCCGGTTACGGCCGGGCGTCCGCCGTGGTGTGACAACAGACATCTTTTCACTACTGAACTGGTAGGAATATGGTTCGGGCATGACGGCCGGCCCACCCCGCACGCTCGCCACCGTCACCGGTGCCGGCGGGCCCCCCGGGACCTATGAACCGGCGATCGACCCGGCCAGGTGACGACGCGGATCGGGCTGATCGCGACGGTCTCCACGACGTTCCACCACCCGTTCAACCCGGCCCGGCTGTTCGGCACGCTGGACCACGTCAGCAACGGCCGCGCCGCGTGGAGTGACCTCGTCGATCGGCGAGGAGAACTTCGGCCGGACGCGCGCTGCCGGGCCCCGAGGAGCGCTATGCCCGCGCGGCGGAGACCCTGGAGGTCGTCAACGCGCTCTGGGACAGCCGGCGGCCGGGCGGCTCGGCGTCAGCGTCCTGAGCGCCGGCCAGGAGCACCTGGGCCGCCGGCTGAGCTCCCGCACCGGCGACCGCTTCACCGGCGCGACCTGGCGGGCCGGCAACTCCGGCGAGGTCCTGCTCGACGGCGCGTGCGCCTGGCTCGACTGCGGCCGTCCCGGCGCGGCCGGGCAGGGCTCAGCGGCGGGCGGCGCGGCGCAGGAAGTCGTTGTACCGCGCCAGGTCGTCCTCCTCGCCGGTGGCCTCGGCACGGTCGGCGGCGCGGTCCAGGCGGCGCTGCTCGCGCTCGTCGGCGCGGATCCAGCGCACCACCAGCAGGATGAGGATCGCGACCGCGGGCAGCTCGCCGAAGCCCCAGGCGAGGCCCGCCCCGACGTGCTGGTCGGCGAGCAGCCCGCCGGCCCAGGCCGGACGGACGGCGGTGTACCAGTCCGCAGCGATCACGGTGCGCGACTGCATGAGCGCGACGCCGAGGAACGCGTGGAACGCCATGCCGGCGAAGTGCACCAGCACCAGGACCGGCGGCGCGACCACCCGGCGGCCCGGGTCGACGCCGATGAGGACCCAGAAGAACAGAAAGCCGGTCAGCACGAAGTGGCTGAGCATCGCCAGGTGGCCGAGGTGATACCGCATCAGCACGCCGAGCAGGTCGCTGAAGTACAGGCCGTAGAGGCTCACCACGTACAGGGCGAGCGCGACCACCGGATGCGACAGCACCCGCAGGACCCGGCTGTGCAGGATCAGCAGCAGCCAGTCCCGCGGGCCGCGCACGGCCGGGTCGGCGGGCCGGCGCAGGGTGCGCAGCGCCAGGGTGACCGGGGCGCCGCCGACGAGCAGGATCGGCACGACCATCGCCAGGATCAGGTGCTGCGCCATGTGCGCGCTGAACAGCACGTACGCGTAGCGGGCGAAGCCGCCGACGGTGACCGCGCCGAGCAGCAGCACCCCGCCGAGCCAGCTCGCCGTGCGTGCCGCCGGCCAGCGGTGCCCGGCGCGGCGCAGCCGCCACACCCCGGCCAGGTAGCCGGCGGCGGCCAGTACCGTGGCGGAGGCGAAGAACCCGTCCAGCAGTGGCGGCCACAGCAGCGCGGACGCGCTGATCGGCGGCGGCGCGGCGAAGCCCAGCAGGTCCGTGACCGGGTCGGTGTCCACGGGGTCGGTCGGGACCGGCGTCGGCGTGCGGGACAGGGCCACCGCGAGGCCGACGGTCGCGGCGAACACGAGCAGCTCACCGGTCGCGAGCCGGCGGAACGCGCCGGGCGCCCGTCGATCCAGCGCGGGCAGCGTGCGTGTGCGATGGGCGGCGCCGATCACGCCGACCACGATCAACGCGACGACCTTCCCGATCAGGAGCAGCCCGTAGCGGGAGCGCCACAGTTCGTCGACCGTGCCGAGCCGCACCGCCGCGTTCGCGAACCCGCTGACCGCCACCGCCACCCAGCAGCCGAGGGCGAGCCGGCTGTAGCCACGGGCGGCGACGCCGAGAACACGGTCGGAGCGCAGGGTGAGCAGCGTGCCGAGGCCGCCGACCCACAGCGCGGCGGCCAGGATGTGCGCGGCCAGGCTGGTCACTGCCAGTTGGTGGTCGCCCGCGCCGGCCGCGTGCCCGGTCAGCGCCGGTGGCACCGCCGCGGCGCAGGCGAGGACGGCGACCACGGCGGCGCCGGTACGCGTCAGCACCACCCGGCACGCAACGGCCACGATTGCGGCCAGGACGCCCTGGGCGAGCGCGGACCGGCCCTGCGCCACCGACCACGCGAGGCTGCGCACCCCGGCGAACGTCACCTCGGTCACCGGCTGCCCGAGCAGGTCCGACAGCGTCAGCGGCAGCATGGCCAGGGCGGCGAGTGCCCAGCCCCCGGCCCACCACGACGCGCGGCGCAGCATCCGGTACCCCGCCGGGCCGAGCAGCTGACCGGCGCCGTGCCGGCCTCCTTCGATGCCGGGCAGCAGGAACGCGGCCGTCACGCACCAGCCGACCGTCGCCACGCACCCGACGTCGACGGCCGCCCGGACCAGCGGCAGCCCCCACGTCGTCGCCGCGCCCGCGTCCGGCAGCCCGGCGATGCCCCGCCCGCCGATCCCGCCACCCCACCGCAGCGCGGCCACCAGCACCGCCAGCAGCGCCACGACGCCGCCGGACACCGCCGCGGCCCGCCGCGCCGTCATCATGATCCACCCGTCTTCATCGACCAGGTAGTCGCGGCCGGGAGGCACCTGGTTCCCGCGCGGCCGGACATGGGTGGAGCTCGATCAGACGGGCACGCCGAGGCTGTGCAGGATCGCGGCCTCCGCGGCCGGCCAGGTCTCGGTGTGCTGCACCCAGGCCGGCGCGGGGGCCGGCTGGACGCCGAAGAGGTACCGGTGCGCCACGACGCCGCGCAGGGCCTGGTGGACGTCGAGCTTGTCGTCGATGAAGTGGGTGATGCCCAGCTGCGCGCAGTGCACGGCCTTGTCCGGGCGCTTGAGGCAGAACCGGATGTGCTCGCGCGGGATGCCCGTGCGCGCCACGAAGTCGTGGTGGTCCAGCCACTGCCGGGTGTGCCGCTGCACCCGCTCGCCGCACTTGGAGACCAGCCACACCTGCTCGAAGCGGGGCACCAGCCGGGCGAGCGCCTCGAAGGCACCGGGCACGGCCGGCGTGGCCAGCATCCGGGCGGTGTCGCCGCTGAAGAACTGGGTGTCGCTGCTGCCGGGGACGATGCCCCCGCCGATGATGACGCGGCCGATGTCGACGCCGAGTCGGAGGTTCTGCGTGTTCATGCATCCCAGCGTGGCCACGTCGGCGCTAGAGCAGAACTACTCTTCCTTGCCCAGCTATAGTCCGAAACTATGGATCAGCGAGCGCTCGCCGCATTCGTCGTGTTCGCCGACCATCTCAACTTCACCCGCGCCGCCGAGCAGCTGCACATCTCGCAGCCCGCGCTGCACGTGAAGATCAACAAGCTGGCGCAGGACCTGGGGCGGCCGCTGTACCGCCGGGCCGGCCGCCGCCTGCTGCTGACCGCCGACGGCGAGGCGGTGGCCCGCTTCGCCCGCGCGCACGACGAACGGCTCGCGCAGTTCCTGGCAGAGTTCACCGGGGTCGCGCCGCGGCGGCCGGTGATCCTCGCCGCAGGGCAGGGCGCCTACCTGTACCTGCTCGGCGACACCATCCGGGCGGTGCTGGCCGAGGAGCCGACCCGGCTGCGCCTGATCAACTGCGACCACCGGCAGATGCTCGCCGCCGTGCGCACCGGCCAGGCACACCTCGGGGTCGGCGTGCTCGACGTCCTGCCCGACGACCTGACCGCCGTGGAGCTGGCCACCTTCCCGCAGGTGCTGTTCGTGCCCGAACACCACCCGCTGGCCGGGCGCCGGTCGGTGGCACTGCGGGACCTGGAGGGCGTGAGCATGGTCGTACCGCCGCAGCACCGGCCGCACAGGGTCCTGCTGGAGCAGGCGTTGCGGGCCGCGGGGGTCGGCTGGGCGGTCGCCGTGGAGGCCGAGGGCTGGCCGCTGATCGCGCAGTTCGTCGCGCTCGGCGTGGGCCTCGCGGTGGTCAACGGGTGCGTGCCGCCGCCGGCGGGGCTGGTCGCCCGGCCGGTCACCGACCTGCCGCCCGTCACCTACCACCTGGTCCACCAGCCGGCGGCGCCGTCCGACCCCCGGGTCGCGGGCCTGCTGGAGCGCATCCTGGCGCGCGGCTGAAATTTTCACGGCCGCGGCCCCGCCACGCGACTGCAACAAACCTGCACATCGTTCGTCTTGCCGTCAAGGAAAGCGCTTTCCTATGATCGGGTCTCGTCGATGCAGATCAGCGCCGCTCCCCCGCCTGGGAAACGCCTCCTGACTGCGCGGCACGGCGGCGAGGACGCGTCGCCGCCGTGCCACTCCGCCTCACCGGAGGTTTCCATGACCCAAACCGTCCGAAAGCACCGCCGGCTCGCGCTGCGGGCCACCGTCGCGGCGCTGGCCACGACGGTCGTCGGGGCCGCGATCGGCGTCGCCCTGTCCACGACCGAGGCATCCGCGGCAACCGGCGGCGTGACCGGCTTCGCGACCCAGAACGGCGGCACGACCGGCGGCGCCGGCGGCACGACGGTCCGCGCCACGACCGGCACGGCCATCCACACCGCGCTGTGCAACCGGGCCAGCAGCAGCACCCCGATCATCATCCAGGTCGAGGGCACCATCAACCACGGCAACACGACGAAGGTGTCGGGCTCCAGCTGCAACACCGCCGCCGACAAGATCGAGCTCAAGGAGATCAGCAACGTCACGATCATCGGCGTGGGCGGCGGCGCGGTCTTCGACCAGCTGGGCATCCACATCCGTGACTCGAGCAACATCATCATCCAGAACGTGACGGTCAGGAACGTCAAGAAGTCGGGCTCGCCCACGTCAAACGGCGGCGACGCCATCGGCATGGAGAGCACCGTGCGCAACGTCTGGGTCGACCACGCCTCGCTCGAGGCGTCCGGCGGCGAGTCCGCGGGCTACGACGGCCTGTTCGACCTCAAGGACGACGTGCAGTACGTGACGCTGTCCTACAGCACGTTGAAGAACTCCGGTCGTGGCGGCCTCATCGGCTCCAGCGAGAGCGACCGCGGCAACAGCTACATCACGTTCCACCACAACTCGTACTCGAACATCGACTCCCGCACGCCGCTGCTGCGCGGCGGCATCGCGCACATCTACAACAACTCCTACGTCTCGCTCAACGAGTCCGGCATCAACTCCCGGGCCGGCGCGCGTGCGCGTATCGACAACAACTACTTCAAGAACTCCAAGGACGTCATCGGCACGTTCTACACCAGCGAGGCCGGCTTCTGGCAGGTCAGCGGCAACATCTTCGACAACGTGACCTGGTCGGCGAAGGGCACCGACAACAACCCGGCCGGCCCGAACCCGACGTCGAACACCAGCGTCAGCATCCCGTACTCCTTCGCCCTCGACCCGGCCAGCTGCGTGCCGGACGTGGTGAGCCGTACCGCCGGCGCCAACAAGGGCCTGCAGGTGTCCGACGGCAGCTGCACGCCGACCAGCCCGACCGCCGGGCCTACCTCCTCCTCGCCCCGTCCCTCCTCGCCGGGCCCGTCCTCGCCGGCACCGTCCTCGCCCGGGCCGACGTCCGGTGGCACCAACCTGAGCATCGGCGCCGGTTCCGACGGCTCCAGCAAGGCCGACGGCACCAGCTACGGCAACGTGCGTGACGGCGACATGAGCACCTACTGGTCGCCGAGCGGCACCACCGGGTCCATCTCCATCAAGTGGGGCTCCGCCACCTCGATCTCCCGGATCAACATCCGCGAGGCGTCGGGCGCCACCGGCCTCATCCGCAACTGGCGGGTCCTCAACGGCGACACCGGCGCCGTGCTGGCCTCCGGGACCGGCGCGGGCGTCATCACCTTCACCCGCACCTCCACCAAGAAGGTGACGTTCGAGATCACCAGCGCGACCGGTACCCCGAAGGTCGCCGAGTTCGAGACCTACGCCTGACGGCACAGGGGGGGCGGGGGTCCTCCCCCGCCCCCTTTGTCGTTGTGCCACGCCGGCCCGCCTGATGCCCGTCGAGCACCACCGCACCCTGCACAACGTCGACTGGACCATCAACGGCAACGCAACAAGCTGCTGCTGCAAGGGCGCTCGGGGTCGCGCGGGGCCGGCGGATCACTTACAGCCAGTGGCCGGGCGGGCGGCTGGTGCGCATCGCGTTCGCGGTGGCGGACGAGGCGGCGGCGCGGGCCGACCGTGCAGGGCGAACGCGTGTGGCAGGACACATTCCCGGCCTCCGATTGATCGGTCGCTCGTAAGGTGGTCGCATGTCCAGGAGCGAGCCGTCACGTCCCAGTCTGCAACGCATGCTCGCCGAGGCGCGGCCGGGCGTGCTGTTGTTCAGCCTGACGCCGCCGCGGCGCAACGCGACACCGGAGCGCATCAAGGAGATCGCGGCCGTCACGCTGGAGCGGCTCGCGCCGCTCGACGTGGACGGGCTGATCCTGTACGACATCGACGACGAGTCCGACCGCAATTCCGACGAGCGGCCGTTTCCGTATCTGCCCACAATGGACCCGGCCCGGTATCACGCGGAGCATCTCGGCGGCTGGGACCGGCCGGCGGTCATCTACCGGTGCGTCGGCAAGTACGACGAGGAGGAGCTCGCCGACTGGCTGCGGCACGCCGACGCGGAGCGGGTCCTCGGGGTCTTCGTCGGTGCCTCCTCGGGTGACAAGTCGGTGCGCACGGACATACGGCGCGCCCACGCCGTGCGCCAGGAGGTGCGGCCCGAGCTGCCGCTGGGTGCGGTGGTCATCGGGGAGCGGCACACCCGCGGCGGCGACGAGCACCTGCGGATGCTGGCGAAGCAGGAGCGCGGCTGCACGTTCTTCGTCTCGCAGGTGGTGTACGACGTGAACGAGACGAAGAACCTCATCTCCGACTACGTCTACGAGTGCCGCTCGCGCGGGACGGCGCCGCGGACCGTCGTGTTCACGCTGTCGCTGTGCGGGTCGCTCAAGACGCTGGAGTTCGTCCAGTGGCTCGGCGTGAAGGTGCCGCGCTGGCTGGAGAACTCGATCCGGCACGCCGGCGACCCCCTCGCGGAGTCCTACCGGCAGGCCATGGGCATCGCCCGTGACCTGGTGGACTTCTGTGAGCACCTGGGCATGCCGTACGGCTTCAACGTGGAGAGCGTCTCGATCCGCAGGGCCGAGATCGAGGCCACCACGCAGCTCGCCGCCGACGTCGCCGGGCTGCTGCGCGAACGCCGCCCGTGACCGGCGAGCAGCGCCTCGACGGCGGGTTCGACGGCGGCGCGGTGCGGGTCGGCGACACCGTGCGCCGCGTGCCCGGGCCGTGGACGCCGGCCGTGCACGCGCTGCTACGGCACCTGGAGGCGGCGGGGTTCGACCGGGCGCCGCGGGCGCTGGGCTTCGACGAGCAGGGCCGGGAGGTGCTGTCGTTCCTGCCGGGCACGGTGATCGGGGCTGCGCGCCCCTGGCCGACCTGGGTGCACGGCGACGACGCGCTGCGCCAGGTGGCCGGGTGGCTGCGGGACTTCCACGCGACGGTCGCGACGTTCGTGCCGCCGCCGGACGCCGTCTGGCGCGGCGGCGCGCGATGGCGGCCCGGGCTGATCGTCGCGCACAACGACGCCGCCCCGTACAACGCGGCGTGGGACGAGGCGGGTCTGGTCGGGTTCTTCGACTGGGATCTCGCCGCGCCGGCGACGGTCGAGTCGGACCTGGCGTTCACCGCGTTCGGCTGGGTGCCGCTGCACGCCCGGCACGTCGTGGCGGCCGAGGGCTTCACCGCGTTCGCCGACCGGCCCCGGCGGCTGCGGCTGTTCCTGGACACGTACGGCTGGCCGGGCCCGACCGGCGAGTTCGTCGAGCTCGTGCGGGACCGGCTGGCCGCCGAGGTGCGCGGCGTCCGGCGGGCCGCGGCCGCCGGCGACGCGACCTACGCGCGGATGGTCGAGCACGGCGTCGACGCGACCCTGGAGACCGCGATCGCCGAACTGCGCGACGGCATACCTTCGTAGCGAAGATACCTTCGCATCCGATACATTGACGGCATGCGTGAACCGACGTTCCTCATCCTCACCGCGCTGGCCCGCGCGCCGATGCACGGCTACGGGCTGATCCAGGAGGTCGCCGAGCTGTCCGCGGGCGCGCTCGAGCTGCGCCCCGGCACCCTGTACGGCGCGCTCGACCGGCTCACCGACGACGGGCTCGTCACCCTCGACCGGGAGGAGATCGTCGACGGCCGCGCCCGCAAGTACTACCGCCTCACCGACCGGGGCGACTCCGCGCTGCGGGCGGAGACCGAGCGCCTGCGCCGCACCGTGGACGCGGCGACCCGGCGGCTCGCACTGCGGCCGTCGCACAGGACGCACGGCCCGGCGCTCGCCGGAGGTGCCGCGTGAGCGACGACCTCCGCGGCCGTTATCGCGCGCTGCTGCGCTGGTACCCCGCCGCCTACCGCACCGAACGCGGCGACGAGATCGTCGAGACCTACCTCGACCTGGCCACGCCGGGACAGCGCCGGCCGCGCGCCGGGGACGTGGCCGACCTGGTCCGCGGCGGCGTGCGCCAGCACCTGCGAGGCCGTGGCGCGCTCGGGCTCGCGGACTCGCTGCCGTTCGCGGCGCAGCTGGCCATGCTGACCGGCGCCGGGCTCGCCGCGCTGTGGCTGGTCCTGGCGGAGCGGGCCACCATGTCCAACGACGACATCCCGTGGCATCCGGCGGTGCCGTTCGCGACCCTGGGCGCCGCCGCGTGGATCGTCTGGGTCCTCGTGCCGCTCGCCGCGTTCCTCGGGTTCGGCCGGCCGGCGGTCGCCGTGGCGCTGCTGACGACCGTGGCCGTCATCGCGCTCGCCCCGGTGCTCCCGCTCACCCTCCGCGTGCCGTACGGACGGCCGTCGCTGTTCGTGCTGGTGCCACAGATCGCGCTGGGCCTCGTCGCGCTCGGCGTGCCCGCGCGGCGCTGGTCGCCGGTCGCCGCGGCCGCGATCGCGACGACCGCCGCCGCGGGCTGGCTGGCGCACCTGAGCGGCACGCACGAGTTCTACTACTCGCTGCTCGGCGTCGCCAATGCCGCCGGCCTGTTCCTGGCGCTGGTCGTCGCGGGCGCGGGCGCGGTGTTCGCGGTGCGCCGGGATCCAAGGGGCTGGTGGCCCGCGCTGATCCTGCTCGGCCCGGTGCTGCTGCTCGTCATCACCTTGCCTGCGGCGGCGAGCCCTCAGCCGTGGCCGACCTGGGGCGTCGCCGCCGCGTCGGCAACCGTCGCCGCGGTTGTCGCCGTCGCCGCGGTGCCGATGACGCTGTGGCTGCGTGGACGGCTGCGCCGCGACCCGGCGGGTGGCTGCCCGGCCTGCGGCCGCTGACCGCCGCGGACGCGGCCCGGGTGTGCTCAGACGGCCAGGAGCCGGTCGAGCAGCTGGTGATACTGCAGCACCGTGTCGCGCATGCCCTCGGTGCTGTCCGATGCCCGCGCGCCGGCATGCTCGAGCTGCTCCTCGCGGGTGTGGACGCTGTCGGCGAGGCCCTGCATCGCCTCATCGACCAGCTGCCGCGCCTCGGCGACGCTGCCGCGCGGGTCCTCGACGAAGTGCGTCTGCACGTCGTGCCAGCGGTGCCGGATCTCGTCGGCCTTGGCGGCGTCCCAGATCCCCTGCTCCTGCGCCATCCCCGGCTCCTGCGCGATCCCCTCCTGCTGCACGGTGGACGGCTGTGCCTGGGCCGCCTCGGCGGTCGTCGGCGCCTGCGGCACGCCGGTGCCACCGCCCCCCGGGACGGGCTGAGCGGTCGCGGCGGATTCAGTGGTCGCGGTGGGCGCGGGACCGGTCGCGGCCGGTCCCGTGCCCTGCACCGGCTGGGACTGGGGCTGCCCTGACCAGTAGGGCACCTGGGACGATTGCTGGGTTCCGGCTGGATCGATCGAGCTGTCGTCACGCATCGCGATCGCGCCTTCCTGGGAGTGTGGTGCCTTCAGCCGTGCCGCGGAGTCGGCCGGCCGCCCGACGTGTCGCCGAGCAGTTCGGCGAACAGCGAGCGGTAGTGCATCAGCGCCTGGCGGAGCTGCTCCGTCGACGCCTGCCCACGCTCGTTCACCTTGTTGATCTCGTGTGCGTCGCGGTAGTGGCCGAGCGTCTCGGCATGATTGACGCTGAGGTCCTGGACCCGGGTGTCGTAGTTCTCGATGGGGTATCCGCGCTCCCCCATCACCTTCGTCACGAGCTCGTCGGCCTCCCGTGTCGCGGCCTCCGGCTCCTCCACGAAGTGTGCCTGCATGCGTTCCCACTGCTCGGCGTACCGCTGCCGCTGCTGTGGATCGAGTTCCTTGAGCTGGAGTTCGGCGTGGCGCCGCTCGCGCTCCTGCAGATCGCGTTCGGCCGCCCGGCGGTTGTGCTGTTCGCCGACGGCACGGTCATATTCGGGGCCGAACCGGCGTCGCAGCGCCTCCGTCCGGCTGTGCCGGGCGATGGCGGCGGCCGCGATCGTGACAACCGCGAGAACGATCACGACGATGGCGAGCCAAACTGCAGTCGAGGACATGACAGATCCTTTCCCGAGGAGCCAGGACCGACGCTAACGCGCCCCGCGCCGGCCGACCTCACCCTCTTCGCCCACGGGCGGGGAACGGATCAGCCGACCGTCAGCAGCGGGTTGCCATCGGCGCTCGGGCGGCCGAGCGCGTCCTCGGGGCCGAGCATGATCTCCCAGCCTTCGTCGTCGGTGCCGAGCACCAGGTACGTGGCGGTGGCCGCGCCGAGCTTGACGTTGACCCCGGTGCCGAGCCGCGCCTGGTACGCCTCCGACGTCCACTCCCGCCCATTGAGCGCCCTGCGGTACTCGTCGCGGTGCTGCTCCAGGTATGTGCGGACCCGCTGGCGCAGGCCGGGACCGCCGGCGCGGGCGGGCTCCAGATCGTTCCACCGCGCGACGGCCGCGTCGAGGTCGCCGTCCCGCACGGCGCGCAGGTACGCGTCGACGACCTCGGTCGGGCGGTCCGGCTTGCGCAGCACGACGTACGCGGTGACGCCCGCACCGACCAGCAGCACCGCAAGGGCCGCGGCGACAGCGATGACGAGCAGGCGCCCGCGCCGTGCCGGCGCGGGCGGGGCCACCGGCTGCTGCTGCCCTGCCTCGTCGGGCGGGGCCGGCGCTTCGGCCCGCGGCGGCTCGTCGGGCTGTGTCATGACCCTCCCTCGTCGATGCACCCGCCACCCTATCCACTGACATCGACGGATGACAATGCGATGCGGCGGGGTGTGACCGCGCCGGAGGCGGGTAGTCGGCGCCACATGCAGAAGGTCGAGTCTCAAACCGCCGGAGGGCGGCACCTGTCCGACGCGTGGCAGTCGGCGGTCACCGTGGTACAGGAGGCCATGCCTCCCCACGTCCCGGCGAACGCGCACGCGATGACGATCGTCGTGGAGTTCCCGCCCGGCGACCCCGGCACTCCCCCGCACCGGCACACCGGCCCCGCGTTCGGCTACGTGATGGACGGCGAGATGGTGTTCGAGATCGAGGGCGAGCCGGCCCGGGTCGTGCGGGCCGGTGAGGCGTTCTGGGAGCCGGGCGGCGACGTCATCCACTACCAGGACGGCAACCACCGCACCGACGTCCCCGTGCGCTTCGTCGTCACCATGTTCTGCGAACCGGGCCGCCCCATGCTCACCCTCGTCGACGATGACGAGCTCGCCCGGCGCGCGGACGCCCGCAAGCGGCACGGGACAGTCGCATGAGGATCGCCGTCATCGGTGGTACCGGCCTCATCGGCTCCCAGGTCGTCAAGCTGCTGGAAGCGGCCGGGCACGAGGCGGAGCCGCACTCCCCCTCCACCGGTCTGGACCTGCTCAGCGGCCAGGGCCTGCCGGAGGCCCTGAAGGGCGCCGACGTCGTGGTCAACCTGACCAACTCGCCGACGTTCGACGACGCGTCGCCGGCGTTCTTCCGCACCAGCATGGACAACCTCCTCGCGGCCGCGGGCGACGCGCACGTGGGCCACGCGGTCGTGCTGTCGATCGTCGGCGCCGACCGGGTGCCGGACCTCGTCTACTACCGGGCGAAGGTCCTGCAGGAGGACCTGCTCAAGGCGGGCCCGGTGCCGTACTCCATCGTCCGCGCCACCCAGTTCTTCGAGTTCGTCGACGCGGTGCTGTCCTGGACCGCCGACGAGCACACCGTCCGCCTGCCGGCGACCCCGATCCAGCCGATGGCCGCCGCCGACGTCGCCCGCGCCGTGGCCGACGTCAGCGCCGGCCCGCCGCTGCGGGGCACCCGCGAGGTCGCCGGCCCCGAGGTCTTCGCGCTGGACGAGCTCGGCAGGATCACCCTCGCCGCCCGCGGCGACGACCGCCCGGTCGTCACCGACCCCACCGCCGGCATGTTCGCCGCGGTGCCGGGCGACGCCATCATCGCCGGTGCCGGCGCCGTCATCGCCCCGACCACCTACGGCGAGTGGCTCTCCACCCGGGCCGGCTGATCCCCGGCCCGGAACCGCCGCCAGAACGCCGCGTCCTGCTCGGCCTTTGCGACCGCCTTGACGGTCGCCGCCTCGTCGTGGAACAGCGCCAGGGCCTCCCCGGTCTGGCCCTGGCGGATCAGCAGCACCGCCACCCTCCGAGGTGATGAGGCCGGCCCGGTCGACGGCGTCCAGAGCGACACCGGCCTCTTCCGGCCTTCCCACGTCCACCAGCAGATCGGCCAGCCGGCAGGCGGCGTACCAGGGGTGCCGGCGTCCGTCCCTGCCGTTCCAGGACCGTGGCCAGCAGCGTCTCGGCGTGCCACGGGACGAAGCCGGTGCCGAGCCGGGCCCGCAGCAGCGTGGCGAGCTCGTCGTGCCCCGCGCCGGCCGTCAGCCGCACCAGTGTCTCTGCGTAGTACGGGTCCCCGGCGTACGGGCCGAGCATCGGCGACGACCTCGGCCGTGCGCCCCTGGCGGGCCAGCAGCTCCGCCTGCCGCGGCCCAGCGAGCCGGCCGCCGGCCATCGCGTGGCGGCGGACCAGCTCCAGGGCCTCCTCGTGCGGTCCTGCGCGTCGAGGATGCCGGCGAGGGCGTCGACCGCCTCCCACCGCCCGCCGTCGGCGAACGGTCGCAGGACGCCGGCCGTCGCGTCCGGCTCCTCCCGCGCGACCAGCGCCTCCGCCAGCCCCCGCGCGCAGCTCCAGTCACCGTCGGCGGCGCGCCGTCGCACCTCGTCGTCGTGCCCCTGCCTGATGAGCGCCGACACCACGTCGTGCGGAAGCTCGTGCACGCGGCGGCTCACTGCATCGGCACCCACGCCGACGCACGATAGCGCCAACCGGTGCCACGAAACGCCGACGCGGGTCACAGCACGTGCATGGCCTTGAGGACGTCGACGACGAGGCGGGTGAAGCCGCTCGCCAGCAGTGTCGCGGCGATGGCCGTGAGCAGGATGCCGGCGACGCGGTCCAGGATCATGCGGGCCCGGTCGGACAGGCAGCGGCCCGCGCGGCCGGCGACGTACACGCAGGCACCGGTGATCGCGGCGTGGATCAGGGCGGCGATGGTCAGGGCCAGGACGCCGGTGACGCCGTCGACCAGGGCCCGGAAGCTGATCAGGACGGCGATCGTGGCGCCGCCGACGGTGAGGGGGAACGTGAGGGGCATGAAGACCACCGCACGCCACGACGTCGACGGTGGGGCGATCGCCGCCTCGGTGGACGTGGACGCGTGGTCGTCATTCTTGCCCAGCATCAGGGGCACGGCCGCGATGATCAGGGCGATGCCGCCGGTCGCGGAGAGCGCGGCGGTGGTGAGGCCGAGCAGCTCCAGCAGCGGCTCGCCGACGAGGATCGTGACGAGGGCGATCGCGGCGACGTTGATGAAGAGGCCGAGCGCCAGGCGGGGGTGCTGGCGGCTGTCGACGGGCTGCAGCAGCGGGATGTACGACGACACGGCGGCGACCGGGCTGTAGAGGCCGATCAGGGCCAGCAGCATCAGGACCGCCTGGTCCGCATTGGACATCGGAGTACCGATCACAGCCCGTCGCGGAGGATGGGGCAGGTCATGCAGTGGCCGCCGCCGCGGCCCTTGCCGAGCTCGAACCCTTCGATCTCGACGACCTGGACCCCGTGGTCGCGCAGGTTGCGGTTGGTGTACTCGTTCTTGTGGTACCCGACGACGACGCCGGGCTCGATGGCGACGAAGTTGCAGCCGCTGTCCCACTGCTCGCGGGCCCGCTGGTCGGGGTCGCCGCCGGTCGGGATGACGTCGAGGTGGCCGATGCCGAGCGCGTCCTCGAACGCGGCGACGAGCCCCTTGTCGCGGCGCACGTCGAGGGTGCCGGGGCGGTCGCCGGGGAAGAGCGTGAACGCGGTGGCGCCCTCCACGACCGGCGGGTAGCCGGTGGCCTTGTCCCGGTCCACGAGCGTGAAGACGGTGTCCAGATGCATGTACAAGCGGCTCGGCGGGATCTGCACGGCGATCACCCGGTCGGCGGCGCCCTGCGCGAACAGGGCGGCCGCGAGGTGCTCGACCATGTGCGGGCTGGTGCGCTCGCTGACGCCGACGGCCACGGCGCCGTTGCCGATCGGCATCATGTCGCCGCCCTCGAGGCAGGCGCGGCCGAAGTCCTCCTCGTCGAAGCTGCCGTCGTCGCCCATCGGCGGGTACCAGTACTGGAAGTCCGCGCCGGCGAACATCGGATGGTGGTGGTAGATGACGCTCTGGTTGATCGTCTCCAGCCGGCGGGCGTGGAAGAACAGCGGGTTGAGCGACACGCCGCCGTAGAGCCACGCGGACGGGTCGCGCTGATACAGCGAGTTCGGCAGCGCCGGCAGGATGAACGCCCGCGGCTGCGCGAGCGCCGCGACCAGCGACCGGCGGTCGAGGTCGGCCCGGCGCTCGCGGACCAGGTCGAAGAACTCGGCCTTGGTGAGCCCGCCGATGAGGTGCCGGGCAAGGGTCTCGCCGTCCCAGCCGGCCAGCTCCTCGCGGACCGGGTCGAGCAGCGCCGGACCGACCGACAGGTGCGTGACGGCGCGCTCGACCGCGTGCCGGCGGGCCTGCGGGCTCTGCAGCGCCTCCGCGAGCAGGGTCTGGTGGTGGTACACCTCGACGCCGTGCCCGCGCAGCATCGCGACGAACTCGTCGTGCTCGGTCTGCGCCCGGCTCACCCACGGCAGGTCGTCGAAGAGCAGCTCCTCGCGGTTGTTCGGGGTCAGCCGCCGCAGGCTCAGCTCGGGCCGGTGGACGATCACCTTGCGCAGCCGGCCGACCTCCGACGCGACACCGAACGGTCCGGGCATACCCGACCTCCGCCCCGAGGCGCCCCCCGGTGGGGCGCGGCAGGGTCCGGCACTACCCCGCCGGGGCGACTCCACACCTCACAGCCATTCGACCTCGCCGGTGTCCAGGTCGTAGCGGGCGCCGACGATCTTCAAGGTGCCGGCGGTGACGGCGGCGGAGAGGATCGCCTTCGTGCCCAGGTCGGCGACGATGTTGGTGACGTTGTGGCGCACGGCGGCGTCGATCATGTCGGTCGCCTTCTCCTCCTCCGCCTTCGCCACGGCCGGCTTGATCGCGGTGACGAGGGAGTCGATGTCGGTGCCGCTGGGTGCGGAGTTCTTCTCCACCGCCTCGACGGTGGCCTTCACGGCGCCGCACTTCTCGTGACCGACCACGACCAGCAGCGGGATCTTCAGCTCCGCGACCCCGTACTGGATGCTGCCCAGCACGGCGTGGTCGACGACCTGACCGGCGGTGCGGGTCACGAACAGGTCGCCGAGGCCCTGGTCGAAGACGATCTCCGGGGGCACGCGCGAGTCGACGCACGACAGGATGCAGGCAAACGGGTGCTGCCCCGCGGCAAGCGTGGCCCGGTAGGTGGTGTCCTGGTCGGGGCGTCGCACGCCGCCGGAGGCGAACCGCTCGCCGCCGGCCTTGAGCCGCTCAAGGGCCTCGGTCGGGTTGGTGACCGTGGGCTCCGACGGTGCCGCCGAGCTCGGCGCCTCGCCGACGGTGTGGTCCTCGGTCTTCGTGCCGCACGCGGCGGCGAACGCACCGACCCCAGCGAGCAGTCCGAGGCGCAGAGCGGTGCGGCGGGTCGACGGTCCTGGCATGTCCACGGCCTAATCTCCAGAGACGGCACTTCGCTACTCTCAGTAGTGAAGCACTGACCGCTTGCGTCCGCGGGCGAACCACAAACGCCCTCCGGCCCGGCCAACAACTGCCGCCGCGAACGCTCCGGCCAGCCCGGCAGGCCGGGCCGACCGGGGCCGCCGACCAGCACCGCGCATGCCCGCCAGCCCGGCCGGCAGCCGCCGCCCGACCAGCGCCGCGCACGCCCGCCCGCCCGACAAGCCGAGCCGGGCGCTGCCGCCCGACCAGCCCAGCGCACGCCCGCCAGCCGCCGCCCGACCAGCGCCGCGCACGCCCGTCAATCCCGCACGCAGGTGCCGCCGCGCACGCGCCGGTCAGTCAGGCCAGTCGGACAGCAGGTGCCGGCGGACCAGTGCCGCGTGCGACAGCGGGGTCGCCAGGTCGGTGACGTCGCCGTTGGTGGTGTAGTCGAGCAGGACCAGGTCTCCGCCGTCGGCGAGCCGCCGCAGCGCGTCGACCTGCTCGGCGGTGCGGTGCTCCAGCACCCACCGATACACCGGCAGGTAGATCTGGCGGCGGGCCGACTCGTAGTCCAGCAGCGTGTCGCCGGCCACGCCACGCCGGTGGCCGAGGACCGGCCCGAACCGGCGGACCGTCCGCTTCAGCCCGGTCATCCCCGTCGTCGTGAGCTTCGCCGGGTCCACGTCGGCCGTGCCGAACACCTTCAGCGCCTGCCAGATGCCCTCGACCGACTGCCCCACCGTGCCGGGGCTGAACGGCACCGGGATGCCGCCGTGCGGATAGAACGGGCTCAGCCGCACCCACGGCTGCGGCCCGCGGGACGTCACGTCCAGCACCGTCGCACCCGGGAACGCCGCGGCGAGGGACGCCTCCCCCCGCCGCCTGCTCGCCACATGCACCACCATCGAGATCCCCCTCCCCGTCACACGCATCATGCCCGCGGGGTACGACAATTTTCGGTATGGACGATCCGTACGACCTCGCCAGGTTCGTCACCGCCCAGGAGGATGCCTACGACGACGCGATCGACGAGCTGCGCCGCGGGCGGAAACGCAGCCACTGGATGTGGTTCGTGTTTCCGCAGGTGGCCGGCCTCGGGTCCAGCTACGCGGCGCAGCGCTTCGCGATCTCGTCGCTGGACGAGGCGCGCGCCTACCTGCAGCACCCGGTCCTCGGGCCGCGCCTGCACGAGTGCGCCGAGGCGATGCTCGGCAACACCGAGGCCACGGCGCGGCAGGTCCTCGGCGACGTCGACGCGATGAAACTGCGCTCCTCGATGACGCTGTTCCAGCTGGCCGCGCCGCAGGAGTCGGTGTTCGCCCGGGTCATCGACCGGTTCTTCGAGGGCGCCCCGGACGCCGAGACGATCCGGCGGCTCTGAGCGTCAGTCCAGCTGGGCGGCGAGCCGCTTCGGGGCCAGGACGCGGTAACTGTCCGTGACCAGTTCGGTGATCTCCTGCCAGTCGGCGTCGTCGTCGAGAACCATGACGACGACGTCGACGCCCCAGGACGCTCGGTGGAAGGGGTGGCCGCCGGCGAGCAGCGCGGCGATCTCGTCGCCCGGCACCCGGAACGTCACCACGCACAGCGGCCCGGACGTGCCGACGGCCCGCGCGTAGGTGGCCTGGTGCGCCGGGTCCACGACCAGCACGTGCGCGAACGTCCGCTTCCGGATCCGCCAGCGCGTGCCGACCCACGCGGGCTCCTCGTACGCCTCCGGCAACCCTAGGCAGATCGGCCGCAGCCGGCCAAGGATGTCGTCGGGAACGTCTCCGGGTGAGGTCATGCCGGTCGCTGGAACGGCAGCGGCATGCCGGCGGCGTCCAGGACCCGCACGTAGCCGTCGACCAGGCCCGCGAGATGGTTCGCCACGAGCACCAGCTCCTCCTCCGCCGCGGCGGCGTCGCCGCCCCGCAGCAGGGCCAGGGCCTGCTGGACCTCGCGGTTGATGACGGACAGCGCGTCGCCCTGCACCAGCACCCCCGGGAAACGCCGCCCGGGCAGTCGTAACACGGCGTAGTTGTGTTGACCTGTCATCATCTCGACCTCGACCCGTGCCACCTCCCGATCGTACGACCGCCGGTAGGGTTCGACGATGGCCGAGAAGCTGCCGCTCGACAGCCCGCTGTGGCTGGAGCTTTCCGCGTGCTACTCCGCCGGCGACGCGGTCGCCCGGCTGCGGGAGGTGGTCGCGGCACGGCGGCTCGGCGACGCGTGGAAGGCGCTGCAGGACGAGATCCTGCACCAGGGTTCCGTGTATGCGGTGACGTCGGCGGCGATCCCGCACCTCGTCGACCTCGCGCCGCACCTGCCCGACGACGAGCGGCGTGCGCTGTGGACCGAGCTGGGATTCCTGGTCACGGCCGGCGCCGACGAGTTCCCCGACCCGGCGCCGGCGGGGCTGCAGGCGGCGCTCGACGCGGCGCTGCGGACCGCGGCGGCCGCCGCACCGCGCGACTTCCGGCCGGACGGTGACGCCGAGGAGCTCAGCTACGTCGCACTCGCATGCGTGGCGCTCGCCGGTCACCCGGTCGGCACCGCGCTGTGGGAGTTCCCGGACAGCAGCGCCGGCTACGTACCGCTGACCTGCCCGCGGTGCGACTCCGAGGTCGAGCTCGACGGGTTCGGCGACCCTGTCCTGCCGTCCGTCGCGCCGCCGGTGTACGACGCCCCGCCCGTCTCCGGCACCGCATGGCAGCGGGTCGCCGACGCGATCGGGGAGGCCGGGCGGTCCTCGGCGCTCAGCCCGGGCTGGGACGGGTTCCTGCAGGTCGCCCACGTTGTCGCCGCGGCAGGTGTACCGGTGGAAGCCCCCGCCCCGCCCGTCTGGACGCTGGTCGCCGCCATGGTCGCGGCGCACCCCGCCTGGGCGAGGACCCTGACCCGCCTCACCGGCCACTACCGCTGCCCCGGGTGCGAGGAGGTCGTGCCCATCTGGGTCGCATACGGCGAACCGTCCTATGTGGACGACCCGGACGACCCGGACGACGACGATGACGGCGCAGGCGAAGACGAGGACAGCGGCGACGACGAGGGCCGGATCGATCCGGCGACGGTCGCGACCGGTGACGGCGGGTTCCGGCCGGCGCCGGGGTTCACGCCGGCCCGCCTCGACGTCACCGTCGAGACGGTGTGGCAGACCGCAGGACCCGCCGTCACCGCCCTCGCCGCCGGACCGGACCTCCTCGCCGCCGCCCGCGGCGGTCGCGTGCACCTCGTCGACCCGCGCACCGGGCAGGACACCGCCACGCTCTTCGACGCCGGGGCACCGGTCACCGCCCTGACCGCCGCTGCGCTGCCCGACGGGTCGGCCGCGGTCGCCGCCGCCGCCGGTGCCGTCCCACCAGTGCAGGCGGTCACCGGCGCGTCGTCGGTGCCCGCCGGCGGCCCGGTCCTCGCCCTCGCGACGGTGCCCATGCCGGCCGAGCCGAACCCGCGCACCGTCGCACCCCTCGCGGCGTTGTGGGACGGCAGGAGCGTGGTCGCGGCGGCGACCGGAGGCAGCGTCGTACACCTGTGGAACCCGGCGACCAGGAGCAGCGTCGCGGAGGCGTTCCGCCACCCCGGCACGGCCACCGTCGCGCTCGCCACCGTCCCGCACGACAGCGGCGCCGACCTGATCGCCCTGCGCGGCGGGCACGCCGTGGACGTGTGGTCCTCCGCCGCGGTCATGGGCACCGCGACGCCCGGCCGGCCGGGCGCGGCCAGCTGCGCGCCGTCGGCCATGCCGGCCTGGTCGCGGCCGTCGCGTCGCCGCGGCGGCTCGGGTTCCGCGGCCCGGTGCTGTTCGCGGACCGCGACGGCGGCGTGTCGCTGTGGGAGACGTTCGACGTGCGGCTCGCCGACCCGCTGCCACCGGACCCGGGGCACCGCGACGTCGTCGCCGTCGCGGCGTTGCCGTGGGACGGCGGGATCCTGGTCGTGACCGCCGCCCGCGCCGACTGCGGGCTGCGGCTGTGGGCACCCCACCGGGGCGCGGCGGCCGCGCTCGCCCTGGGCGCGGAGCCCCACTGCCTGCTCACGGCCGGCGACACCCTGCTGGTCGGGCACGCCGGTGGCCTGCTGGCGCTGCGGTTCACACCCGGCGACGGTGGTGGCACGTTTCCGGGATTTGTCTGAGCCTGCCGGCGCCTACCTTCGTAATCACCAGCAGGTCACAGACTTTCCAGGGAGACAGCGATGAGCGAGTACGGCGACACCGGCTACGACGGCGGCGACAGCTACGGGCACTACGAGGCGGGTCAGGAGCACGAGCAGCTCGACCAGCTGCACCAGGCCTCCGGCAGCGAGCAGGACTACGCCTCCCAGTTCGGCGTCTACGAGGCCGACCACGCCTCCGCCGAGAACACCAGCTTCGACCAGGGCCACCACGTCGAGTACAGCAACCCGTCGGGCGAGCACTACGAGGAGTCCGACTACACCTCCTACGACCACAGCGCCGCCGAGACCGACCACGTCTTCGCCGCCGAGGGCTCCGAGCAGTACCACGCCGCGGAGTGGAACGAGCTCGACGCCCTGCACCAGCAGCTCGACTCGGCGTTCGCGTCGGCCACCGAGATCAACACCGTCTCGGCGTAACCCACCCGCACCACCCCGCCCCTGGCGTGAGGCCGGCCACCGACACGGTGACCGGCCTTCGCCATGCCCGGGGTGCTATTTCGCGAACCGCTCCACGTCGTCGATCGCCGCGGCGGCCTCGAACGTGGCGGCGGTGACGACCCCCGCGTCGGTGGTGTCGTAGTCCACGGCGATCCGCCAGGCCTCGCCGACCTTCCGGGCGAACGTGTGGAACCGCCCGTGGAACGTCAGCCGGTCGCCGCCGACGGGCTCCACGACGATGCGGTACACCCCGCGCTCGCTGGCCAGGGCGACCGTGGCGACCCGCTCGGTGAACCGGAACGTGATGTCGACGGCGTCGTTGCGCGCGGCCAGCCCGGCGAACCACGGCTCGACCTGCGCCGCATACTCGCTCAGCCCGTGCACCGTGCCGTTGGTGCCGCTGGCCCGGATGAGGTCCAGCGTGTGCAGCGCGAGGAACGCCGCCGCGTCGCGGGCCCGGTACGCCGCCCGGAACGGCCGCCACAGGCCGCTGTTCAACTCCCGGAGGAGCTCGATCGCCGGCATCCCGCCACGGTACGCGCCGCCGTCCACGCCGCCACGCTCCGCCTAGGCTGGGTGGCATGACCGAGTCGGTGTGGGACTATCCGCCGCCGCCCAGGGTGGAGCCGGCGACCCGGCACGTCGTGATCCGCCACGCGGGGCAGACCGTCGCCGACACCCGGCGGGCGGCGCGGGTCCTGGAGACGTCGCACCCGCCGGTCTACTACCTGCCGCCCGCCGACGTCGCCGCCACGCTGCGCCCGGCTTCGCGCCGGACGTTCTGTGAGTACAAGGGCGTCGCCACCTACTGGGACGTCGCCGGCGTCCCCGACGCCGCGTGGTCCTACGAGGACCCCGCCCCGGGCTACGAGGCGCTGCGTGGCCTGCTCGCCTTCTACCCGTCGAAGTTCGACGAGTGCACGGTGGACGGCGAGACGGTCACCGCCCAGCCCGGCGATTTCTACGGCGGCTGGCTCACCAGCGACATCACGGGCCCCATCAAGGGCGGTCCGGGAACTCTGGGCTGGTAGGGCTAGGCTCGCCGACCGTGACAGGTTTTCGGCTCGGCGTCGACTTCGGCACGTCCACGACGATCGCGATGCTGCGCCGTCCCGACGGGCGGGTCCAGCCGCTGCTGTTCGACGGCTCGCCGCTGCTGTCCTCCGCGGTCCTGCTCGGCCCCGACGGGCGCCTGCACACCGGCCGCGACGCCGCGCACCTGGCCCGCAGCGCCCCGGAACGTCTCGAGCCCAACCCGAAGCGCCGCATCGACGACACCAGCGTCCTGCTCGGCGACACCGAGGTCGGGGTGCGGGACCTGATCGTGGCCGTCCTGCGGCGCGTGGCCACCGAGGCGGCCCGGGTCGCCGGCCCGGTCGGCGCCGTCACCCTGACCCACCCCGCGAACTGGGGCACCGGCCGGCGGGCCGTGCTCGTCGAGGCGGCCCGGCAGGCCGGGTTCGCCGACGTCGACCTGGTCGGCGAGCCCGTCGCCGCGGCCACCTACCTCGCCTCGACCCGCGGCGCCGAGCTTCCCGTCGGTGCCTGCGTCGTGGTGTACGACCTGGGCGCCGGCACCTGCGACGTCACCGTGCTGCGCCGGGCCCCGCACGGCTTCGAGCCGGTCGCCTCCGACGGGCTCAACGACGTCGGCGGCCTGGACGTCGACGCCACCGTGGTCGCGTTCCTGGAGGCGACGTACGGCACGCTGTGGACCGACGCGACCACCCGGCGGCAGCTGTGGGACGACGTGCGCTCCGCGAAGGAGATGCTGTCGCGGGCCAGCGGCACCGTCGTCATGGTCCCCGCGCTGGGCAAGGAGGTGCCGCTCGGCCGGGAGCAGCTGGAGGGTCTCGCCCGTCCGGTCCTGCGCCAGACGATCTCGATGACCCGGTCGCTGCTCACCGAGGCGGCCGTGCCACCGTCGGCGATCGCCGGGTTGTTCCTCGTCGGCGGGTCCAGCCGGATCCCGCTCGTCGCGACGATGCTGCACGAGTCGCTAGGGATCGCGCCGGTCGTCGCCGAGCAGCCGGAGCTGGTCGTCGCTGAGGGCGCCCTGTACGCGAGCGGCGCGGCCGCCGGGGCTCCGGTCTCCGGGACGCCCGCTTCGGGCCCGCCGACCTCGCCCATGATCGTCTCGGGCGGGCGGCCCGCATACAGCCCGGCGTCGCCGCAGTCCCCGTACGGTCCGGCCGCGCCGGGCTCGCCCGTACCCGGGCCGCCCGGCGCCTACCCGCCTGGACGCCCGCAGTCCGGTGCGCCGGTGTCGGGGACGCCGTTCTCCGGCCCGCCGGCCGGGATCTACGACACCGGCGCGTACACCGGCGGGATGCCCGCCGCCGCGATCCCCGACTCGACCGTCGCCGGCGGGCTCCGCGCCGCGCCGATGCCCGTGTCCGCCGCCCCGTACGGCCCGACGCCGGTCTCGGCGATGCCCGGCGGCGGCCCGCTCCCCGGCGCCCGGCCGCCCGGCCGCACCCGGCTGGACCCCGCCCCACCACCGGCGCCGCGGCGGGGAGGCGGCGCCGGGATCACGGTGGCCGTCGTCCTGACGCTGGTCGTGGTGCTCGTCGGCGGCGCCGCCGTCGGTGCCTACCTGCTGCTCAGCGGCGGCAACAAGCCCGGCGGCGCGAACGGCTCGGGCACGTCGGGCGCGGCCCGCACGTCCAGCGGACCGGGCCGCTTCCAGCTGACGAAGCTGCCCGAGAACATCTGCGGCACGGTCGACATGGGCCCGATCAACGGCCCGTACGAGCAGCCGGCCGGCGACCCGACCCCCTCGCGCAACCTCAACACGTTCGCCGGCACCGCCTCCTGCACGATCAGCCGCATGCACAGGGCGGGCTCCGCCATCTCGACCGCGTCGGTGGTGTGCATCGCCACCGTGTACGCGGACCTGTCCACCGGCGCCGCCGTCGCCAAGCAGATGCTCGACTCCGCCCGCCTCAACGGCCCTGTCACCGAGGTCAAGGGCGTCGGCGAGCAGGCCTTCACCTACGTCGACAAGCAACAGCCGGGCGCCCTGTCCGCCACGTTCATCAGCGTCGAGTCCAACCTGGTCCTCAACATGACCCTGGTCGCCAGCGCCGACAGCACCGGCAAGTTCTCCGACGCCCAGATCAAGGACCTGCAGACCCGTCTCGGCGACGTGGGCAAGGCCACCCTGCCCAAGACGGTGGCCGCCCTCGCCTGACCCGCCCGCGACGCTCAGCGTTTCCGCTTCAGGGTGACGCCGTCTCAGCGGCGGCGCGCTGCCAGTACCACCGCGACCGAGTCGGCCGCGCCCCAGCCGCGGTCGAGGCTGTGGGTGCGGGAGCCCGCGGTGAGGCGGCGCACGACGTCCTGCGCGGGCAGCGCCGGATACCTGGCGCGGACCAGGGCAGCGACGCCGCCGACGACGGCCGGGGCGAGGTCGGTGCCGCCGGTTTCGACGTACTCGTCGCCGAGGCTCAGCTTGGTGGGCACCACGAGCTTGTCGCCCGGGGCGACCAGGTCCAGGCTGAGGCCGGGCGAGCCGCCGGCGAGCTTGTCGCTGCGGGCGGTCGCGGCGATGCTGAGCACGCCGGGCAGCGAGCCGAGCGTGCTCAGCATCGGGAAGCCGTCGCCGTGGGAGGCGATGACGACGGCGGCGTGGGTGCTGCGACGCTCCGATCCGGCGTAGCTCGGTGACGTGCCAGGCGCCCGCCGGGTCGGCGAAGTCCGCGAACACGGGCGCCGCCGGGACCAGCACCGCGAGCGCAAACACGAGCGCGATGATCCCCCGGATATTCATCGCGGCAGATCATGCCGCGGGTCGGGGCCCGGAAGCCAGCTGGCGGACGGCTTCCGGGCCGGTCTCACATCACCCCTGTCCGTATCCGTTGCACTGCCGGCCGCCGTTGATGCAGTAGCTCACGAGGTACGCCTGCCGGGCCGCGTCCCACCCGTTCATGAAGTCGTAGTGGAACGTGTAGCTCGCCCCGGAGGAGTACGCCAGGTTCGACGTGTTGCCGCCGGGCAGCTTGTAGGGCAGCTTGATCTCCAGCATCGGCAGCGGCACCGGGTGCGAGGCCGGGCACACCCCGCTGACCGGCCACGCCATGTGCGACTTGTGGTCGGCGGTGTCCAGGTGTACGCCGTCCCAGCAGCTCGGGGCCTTCATCCGGACGACCAGCGACGAGCCCGACGGGCAGGACGCGGGGATCTCGCTGCCCTTGTAGCCGGGGCACTGCCAGTTGCCGGTGAAGTGCGCGGCGTCGGGGGTGCGGGCGTCGCCGACGAGCAGCTTGAAGCCAGCCGGGAACGGTTTGACGGTGCGGTAGTCCTTGACGTCGGACTTGTAGTAGACGGTCGGCAGGTCCGGCAGCACCGGGTTGCCGTTCTGCAGCAGCGTCGGGAACCAGTACCCGGACGCGTCCTTCGTGTCCTCGCAGGAGGTGGCGCCTCCGACCAGCGACGCCGGTGTGGAGTTGGCGTTGGTGGCGGGGTTGCCGATGAACGAGTGGTTGTGGGAGGCACCGGCGAGCCCCGGGAACACGATGGGGTCGTCGCCGAGCCGGTGGGTGACGGTGCAGTTGGCGTGCATCTCGTGGTACTGGGTGCGGGGCGGGTCGTCCGCCGCGACGGCGGTGCCGAGCCCTCCGAGGGTGGCCAGGACCGCCGCCGTGACGGCGACGACGAGGATGCGCGTGCCCGGACGGATCCGGGCACGGGGCACCATGGACCTGATGCTCATAGCAACTCCTTGGCGGTGGAATCGAGCATCTCCAATGGGGATGAAACCCGACGCTAGCAGCGCGTTCTTCGCGTCGACAACCGTTTGCCACCGGTTGCCAGTTGGATCACCGGTCCACTGTGGACAGCGCCTCGGCGAGGTCGGCGAGGATGTCCTGCGGCTCCTCGAGTCCGACCGACAGCCGCAGCATCGCCGGGTCGACCCCGGACGCCGAGAGCTCTTCGGGGCTCTGGTGCGCGAACACCAGTGACGCCGGGTGGGTGATGAGCGTCTCGGGGCCGCCGAGGCTCACCGCGTTGCGGCACAGGCGGGTGGCGCGCAGCACCCGTACCGCGGACTCCGCGTCGGCGACGGTGAAGGCGAGCATCCCGCCGAACCCGCGCATCTGCCGCACGGCCAGGTCGTGCTGCGGATGGCCGGGCAGGCCCGGGTGGTGCACCGCGCGCACGGCGGGATGGGCGGCCAGGAACTCGGCGACGGCGAGGCCCGACGCGTTGTGCCGGGCCATCCGCAACGGGAACGTCTTGAGCCCCCGCGCGAGCAGCCACGCCTCGAACGGATGGCAGACCGGCCCGAGCACCCGCGCGGTCTCCCACGCCTTCGCGACCAGCGCCGCGGAGCCCGTGACGACGCCGGCGGTGACGTCGCTGTGCCCGTTGAGGTATTTCGTGGCCGACTGGACGACCAGGTCGACGCCGAATTCCAGGGGGCGGGTGTTGTACGGGGTGGCAAAGGTGTTGTCGGCGATGATGACGGCGTCGGGTGCGGCGGCTCGCACCGCCGCGAGGTCCGTCAGCGTCATGGTCGGATTGCTGGGCGTCTCCACGTAGACGACCCGGGTCGAGGGGCGCACCGCGGCGGCGAGGTCCTCCTGCGGCACCAGCCGCACGCCGACGCCGAACGCCGGCAGCATCGTGCCCAGCAGCGTCAGCGTCCCGGTGTAGTGGCTGCGCTGGGCGAGGACGTCATCGCCGGCCGCGACGGTGGACAGCAACGCGGCGCTGACCGCCGCCATGCCGCTGCCCACCAGCAGCGCGGCCTCGGCGCCGTCGAGATCGGCGAGCATCGCCTCGGCCTCGCGGGCGTTGGGTGAGCCGTAGCGGGTGTAGTAGCCGCCGGGCGCCACTGCGGCCGCGATCTGCGCCGCCTCCGCGGTGCGGGGAAGCTCGTAGGTGCTGGTCTGGTGGATCGGGGTGACGAGCGGCGTGCCGCCCGGCTGCGGCGCGACGTGCGGGTGCAGCAGCCTGGTCATGCTCGGTGGTGCGTTGTCCATGAGCCCACCCTCGCACGGGTGTGGCCGGCTCAGCCGATGGTGGGGTGCACCCGCCACGGCTCGGCGCGCTGCCCGCCGCGCTGGTTGATGCCGTCCTTGATGCGGTTGCCGAGATCGGCGGAGATGCCCGGCGCCAGGTAGGGCGGGATCTCGATCGCGTCGGCGGTGTACGCGTCGCCGCCGCCGGTGTACTCGACGCGCAGCGCGACCGGCCCGCGGTCGGTCTCCAGCACCACGAACACGGTGCCGTCCGGGTCGCCGGCCAGGGTGGTGCGCCGGCCCAGCATCATGCAGGAGGTGACCGCACCGTAGGGCGAGTTGCCCGCGGTCGTGCCCTCCGGCCCCCCGGTGAGCAGCGTGCACGTGCCGGGCTGCCGGGCGGCGAGCGCGTCGGACCGGCCCGGGAACCCCGTCGCGACGAGATAACCGACCACCACGACGAGCACGCCGGCCACGCCGCCGCACCACCACCAGAGACGATTCATGACCACCTTGATACCGGAAACCGTCCGGGGATGTAGTACCGGGGAGCTACTGCAGGATGATCCCGCAGCGTGACGACGGTACAGGGTGGTGGTTCGTACCGTCGATCCATGGCCCTGCATGCCCTTGCCACTCGCGTGGCGGACGCGACCCCGCCGACCCGTGACCGAGCCGTCGACGGGCTGCGCGCCCTCGCGATCGGCGGCGTCGTCCTCGGCCACTGGCTGGTCACCGCCCTGGTCACCGACGGTGACACGGTGCGCGGGGCCAGCCCGCTGCGCTTCCAGCCGGAGCTGGCGCCGGTGTCGTGGCTGTTCCAGACCCTGGCCGTGTTCTTCCTGGTCGGCGGCTACACCGCGGGCCGCCCGCGGACGCTGCCGTACCGCCGGTGGCTGGCGGCGCGGCTGACCCGCCTGCTGCGGCCGGTGCCGCCGCTGCTGGGCGTGTGGGCGCTGGTCGTGGCCGGGCTGCTGGCCACCGGCGCGACCGACCGGACGGTGCACACGCTGGTGAAGCTGGTCCTGTCGCCGCTGTGGTTCCTGCTGGTCTTCGCCGCGCTGACCGCCGCGACGCCGCTGGTGTCCCGGCTGCACTGGCAGTGGCCGCTGAGCGTGGTGATCGCGGTGGACGTGCTGCGTTTCGGCCCCCTGGCCCCCGCGTGGCTCGGCTGGATCAACCTGGCCGCGGGGTGGCTGGTGCCGTTCTGCCTCGGCATCGCCTGGTCGCGCGGCACCTTGGACCTGCGCCGGACCGGCTGGCAGCTGCTGCTGGCCGGGGGCGTCGCGACCGTGGTGCTGATCCGCTGGTTCGGCTACCCGGCGTCGATGGTCGGCGTGCCGGGCGAGGGCATCTCCAACCTCAACCCGCCGACCCTGGCGGCGGTCACGTTCGGCCTGGCGCAGTGCGGGCTGGCGCTGCTGCTGCTCGGTCCGCTGCGGGCGCTGCTGGCGCGCCCGGTCGCGTGGGCCGGCGTCGCGCTGCTGAACCTGTCCGCGATGACCGTGTTCCTCTGGCATCAGACCGCCATGATCACCGTCACGCTCGTGGTGGACGGCACCCGGCCCGGGTTGCACACCCTCCCCGACACGCCGGGGTGGATGCTGGCACGGGTGCTGTGGCTGCCCGCGTTCGCCGTGATCCTCGCCGGCTGCTGGGCGGCGTTCCACCGCTTCGAGCGCGGCGTGCGGTAATGCGAATATTCGGATAAGACGGACTTATCGGAGTATTGCTCGCTATGTTCCGTTCATGGCTTCAGCTTGGCTCAAGGCATCAACCGCGCTCGTCGCGACCGTCGCCGCCCTCGCCCCGGCGACGGTCACGCAGGCGAATCCCGTCCCGCCCGCCGCGCCGCTGCAGTCGGTGACCGTGCAGGCCGGCGACACGCTCTGGGGGCTGGCCCGGCGCAACGGCACCACGGTCTCGGAGCTGCAGCGCCTGAACAACCTGGGCACCTCGACGCTGATCCGGATCGGTCAGAGCCTGACGATCACCGGGTCGACCAGGGCCACG
Source organism: Dactylosporangium sp. NBC_01737 (assembly GCF_035963215.1). Lineage (NCBI taxonomy): Bacteria > Bacillati > Actinomycetota > Actinomycetes > Micromonosporales > Micromonosporaceae > Dactylosporangium > Dactylosporangium sp. NBC_01737. Next base: position 7,330,437 of record NZ_CP109153.1, on the reverse strand, counting down.
CGCGTGGCCACCGCCGTCGCCTACGCGAAGGCGCAGGTCGGCAAGCCCTACAAGTTCGCGACCGCCGGACCCGAGACGTTCGACTGCTCGGGGCTGGTCATGCGAGCCTGGCAGGCGGCCGGACTGCAGCTGCCGCGGATCACGTACGACCAGATCAAAGTCGGACAGCGCGTCACGCGCGACCAGCTGGAGGCCGGCGACCTGGTGTTCACCAACAACGGCGGCCACGTCATGCTCTACATCGGCGACGGCCAGGTCGTGAACGCCGGCCACACCGGCGTCTCCGTCCACCTGCAGGCCCTGCCCCGCACGGAGGCGGTCGTCGCGTTCGTCCGCCCGCCCGACCGCTGACCGCCCGGCTCCCCTACCGCACGGCGATGCCCGCGACGTCGTCGAGCTGCTGCAGCAGGTCGTGCGCGGCCAGCTCGACCGCCTTGTGCCGCCACTCCGACGCCCGGTAGACGCAGGCGATCAGCCCGCTGCGGTGCACCCGGCGCAGGTCGCCGCAGACGAACGCGTACCGCGCCTTCGTCTCGTCGGTGGCACCGACGGTCAGCCCGAGGTGCCACCTGGCGTACTCCTCCCAGGAGTGCCGCTCCAGGTACGCGTTCTGCTGCTCGGCCTTCGGCTGCACCGCACCCCAGTCGCTGTCCAGCACGTACTGGCGCGCGTCGATGAGCTTGCGCACGTACAGCACCGCCGCCTCGTTCGCCTCGTATTCGGCCATACCCTCCGCGGTACCCCCGCCACCGCCCGCTCAAAACCGCGACACCTGCCGCTGCGCAACTACGACCGACCCGGGTGACCTGGCTCGTCTTGACTATTTCGGGTTGAGGCGAAATAGTCGGAGCGTGGCGGTGGGTGAGGACGAGGCCGATGAGTTGCTGCGGGCGTTCTCCCATCCGGCGCGGCGGGAGATCCTGCGGCACTGCTGGCACGAGCGGCAGCCGGCCGGGGCGCTCGCGTCCGCGTCGGGGCTCGCCGCGGCCAGCGTGTCGGAGCATCTCAAGGTGCTGCGCAAGTGCGGGCTGGTGGTGCTGCACAAGGAGGGCACGTTCCGGTGGTATCGCACGGACCGGGCCCGCGTGGCGGACCTCGCTGCCTGGTTGCGGGGCTTCCCGGCCGGATTCGAAGGAGACCCGATGAGCAGTCCGATCGTGCATTTCGACATCCACGGTGCCGCGCCGGAGAGCGAGCAGCACCGCTTCTACGCCGAGCTGTTCGGCTGGCAGGTCACCCCTCGCGGGCCGGGCTACGCGCAGGTCACCACCGGCGAGGGCGGGCTGCGCGGGGCGCTCGTCGACGGTGACGCGCCGTCGGTGACCGTCGGGGTGGCCGTGGCCGACCTCGACGCCGCGGTCGAGCGGGCCGTGGCGCTGGGTGGCACGGTCACGATGCCGCCCACCGACAACGGCTGGGTCGTCAAGGCACAGGTCACCGACCCGGCCGGCAACCCCGTGACGCTCATCCAGCAGCGCTGAACCCGCCGCCGGTGAAGTAGGCGGCCAGGATCTGCTGGGCGCCGGCGAGCCAGTAGCCGTCGTTGCCGGCCAGGAACTCGGCGCTCATCAGCGGCTCGTCGTGCAGGCCGGTCAGCTCGACCAGGTCGGTCAGCGCGGCCATCTCGGCCGGCAGCGCGAGCAGGCCGTTGTCGCCGAGGCGCAGGTGGGTCAGGCCGGTGAGGCGGCCGAGCTCCGGCGGGAGCGAGGTCAGCCGGTTGCCGTGCAGCGTCAGCTCCCGCAGCGAGACCAGGTCGCCGATCCGTGAGGGCAGCGACGCCAGCCGGTTCTGGCCGACGTCGAGCAGTTCGAGCCGGCTCAGGTCACCGATCCGGTCGGGAAGCTCTCGGAGACGGTTGCCGCGCAGCTCCAGCTCACGCAGCGCCGACAACCCACCGACCGTGGAGGGCAGCGCGGTGAGCCGGTTGCCGCTGACGTCGAGCCGCTCCAGCTCGTGCAGGTCACCGATGCTCGGCGGGAGCTCCACCAGCTGGTTGTCGTTCAGGTAGAGCACGGACAGGCCGCGGAGCCGGCAGATCTCATCCGGCAGCGCGGTCAGTGCGTTGCCCTGCAGATACAGCACGTCGAGCGAGACCAGCATCCCGATGGAGACGGGCAGCCGGGTCAGCCCCTGACCGGACAGATCCAGCAGGTGGGCGCCGGTGTCGGCCGCTCGCCTGATGGCCGCGTCCATGGACAGCCTACGACCGGCTCAGGTGGTGCTCGATGCCGTCGGTCATGGTGGCGAACTCCGCGGGCAGGTCCACGCCGTAGCGGTCCGCGAGCACGAGCACCGACCACAGGCAGTCCGCGAGCTCGTGGCCGAGGCGATCCCGGGCGTCCGGGATCTCGCGCCGGCCGTCGACCGCCATCACCAGCTTCGCCAGGTCGCCGACGTCGCCGACGAATCCCAGCGCCAGGTCCCCGGTGCTCCGCGCGCCGCGGCCGGCGGCGATGTTGTGCCGGTCGTACTGCTCGGCGATGGCAACGGCCCGGGCCCGCATGCTCTCCAGATCCATCGATGCAGCCTACGTACCGGCCGCGGACCGGGCGGGACGCCCGAGCCAGGCGGCGATGGTGGTGACGTCGTCGTGGGTGAGACCGCAGCGGCGGTCGACGGCGTGCAGCAGTGCCGGGCCGGGGTGGTGCGCGCCGACCCAGTCGCGATCGGCGGCGGCGATCTCGTCGTCGACCCAGACGAACGGCCGGCCGGCGGCCCACGCCACGAGGCCGCGCGTCTTCCAGTGCACGGGGCCGGTCTCGTCGCCGTCCGGCCAGTCGACCACCGGCAGCTCGGGCAGGCCCAGCAGCGGGGCGATGACCTCGTTGGCGTCGGCACCCCAGGTGGTGGCCCAGACCAGGTCGCACGGCAGCGCCGCCAGCCAGGCGCCATGGCGCGGGTCGAGGCGCTCCAGCAACGGGTTGGCCCGGGCCGCCTGCCGGATCCGCGCCGTCGCGGGCGGCCCGTAGCCAGGCCCGCCGAACGGGATCAGCGGACCGTCGACGTCGAGGAACAGCACCGGCCGCATCCGCACAGGGTACGGCGCCAGGAGCGCCGGACGGTCGTGTCGACGGCGCACGCTGCGCGGCGACCACGGGGCCGGGGGTCAGCGGTGGTCGCGGATGATCGGCAGGAGCGGGGCGAGCAGCGGGGCGAGGGCGTCGAGCATGGGCCGGCCGAAGACGCACAGCGTCTGCTCCCACGGGTGGCCGAAGGTGCCCGTCGAGGCGTCCTCGCTGACGAACGCGTAGTAGTCGCCGTTGGGCACGACCAGGCGCCACAACGGCTCGGCGGACACCGCCTGCACGTGGGGGTGGAACCAGTGGCAGTCGTGCTCCCAGTCCAGGGCGACGACGCGCTCGTCCGGGCCGAAGACCCGGGTCATGGCCAGCAGGGCGAGGGCGTTGACGGCGCGTTCGGTGGCGGTGAACGCGGACTGCTCGGCCGCGGTGAAGAAGCCGGACAGGTCGAACGTCACCGACGGCGTCGGCTCGTCGATCGCCGGCACGGCACCGGGCACGAAGCCGTAGCGGGCGATGAACGGTGCCCACAGCTCGTCGTACCGGTCCGGCGGCGCCACGTCCCAGCCTTCCACGGCTGCAACCTATCAGCGTTCAGCGGCGGACCGGGTGGAGGCGGATCATGCCGCGGCTGTCGCCGGTGGCGAGCCACGCGCCGTCCGGACTGAACGCGAGCGACTGGATCGGGGCGCCGGTAGGGCCGGTGGCCGCGATCGGCCGGCGGGCCGCGGCGTCGAGCAGGACGACGCGGCCCGCGGCGTCGCCGGTGGCCAGGAGGGCGGCGCGCTGGTCGTACACCATGGATGTGATCTTCGCGGTGTGCCCGAGGTCGCGTGCGGTGCCGGCGATCGTGGCCGTGGCCGGGTCCCAGAACTCGACGAGGACGGCGCCGTCGGCGAGGGCGGCCACGGCGAGCGTGCGGCCGTCCGGGCTGAACGCGAGCCGGGTGGCGGGGCTGGTGGCGAGGGCCGCGACGGGCGCACGGTCCGCGACGGCGTGCACCTCGACGACGCGGTCACGGTCGAACGCGGCCCACCGCCCATCGGGGTCGAGCACGGCATCGGCGGAGGAGGTCCCCGGGGAGGACGCGGGTGACGGGGAGGCGGGCGGAGCGGGCAGGGCACCGAGTTCGCTGCCCGCGGCGAGGTCCCACAACCGGAAGGTCCCGCCGGCGAAGCCGACCGCGATCGGGGTCCCGCCGCTGTACGCGATGTCCGCGATCCCCGCGGTCCGGCGCACCGCACCGGTGGTGACCGGCACGGCCGTCGGCGCTCCTGTCTGCGCCGCGGTGTCGGTACGCCATCTGCGGCCGCACTCGTAGCCGCCGGTCGCGAACGTCGCGCCGTCGGGGCTGAACCGCACCGCGCGCACCGGGTTGGCGTGCCCGGTCAGCGGGGCGCCGCGCTCGGCGTGGGTGGCGACGTCCCACAGCCTGACGGAGGAGTCGCCGCCGCCGGACAGCAGCGTCGCGCTGTCGGGGGCGAAGGCGAGGGCGAGGATCGCGCCGCCGTGGCCCGGCAGTTCGGTGGCGGCGCCCAGGCCGAGGGCGGGGCCGAGCGACGGCTGCCGCCCCGCCGGCTGCCCCGACTTCCCCGACTGCCCGGACGGCGACGGCGAGGGCCACCACGGCGACGGCGGCGATCCCGGCGACGAGCACCGCGAGCACCGCCCACACCCCGGCGTCGCGGACCCGGTCCGCGAGGGTGGGCGGGGCGACCGGCACGGGATCGAGGACCGGCTCGCCCGCCCAGGCGGGTTCGGACGCCGGCGGCAGCGGATCGAACGGCAGCGCCGCGTCCTGCGGCGGCCGCGGCCCCGGCAGCGCCAGGCCCGGTGGCAGCGGTTCGAGCATCGCCAGCACCGACGTCAGCGGATCGTCCGGCGACGCCGGCAGCGGCAGGCCCGGCGGGCGCTGCCCGGGGATGAGCGGCGCCGGCTCGACGTGCAGGCTGCCGGCGGCGACCACCAGCTCCGGATGGTCCAGGACGCTCGGCGCGATCTGCGTCGCCCGGTGCAGCAGGGTCGCGGCGAGCGGCACCCTCGAGCCGCCGCCGACGAGGAACAGGCCGGCGATCTGGTCGGTGGTGATCCGGGCCGCCGCGAGGGTCCGCAGCGTGACGTCGACGGTGCGGCGCAGGTACGGCAGTGCCAGCGCCTCGAACTCCTCCCTGGTCACGTGGATCGTGGCGGCGGCGACCGGGATCCGCAGGTCGCCGGTGGCGTGCCGGGACAGCTGCTCCTTGACCGCGCGGGCGCCGTGCCACAGCTGGTGGCGGGCCTCCTGGTCGGGCTGGGTCTGCGGCCGGTCGAGCCGCTGCCACACGGCGGGGCCGGCGTCGACGGTGTCGCGGGCCAGCCCGACGACGGCGGCGTCGAGGTCCAGGCCGCCGACGTCGGCGATCCCGGCCGACGCGACGACCTCGAAGCCGGCGCCGGTGGCTCGCACGGCGCTGACGTCGAACGTGCCGGCGCCCAGGTCGTAGACGACCAGGCACTGCCCCGGCGGCAGGTCCTGCTCGAGGGTGCGGGTGAGGTACGCGGCCGCCGCGACGGGCTCCGGCACGAACCGCACGGTGCCGAGCCCGGCCCGGTCGGCTCCCTCGGCGAGCACGGCGACGCGGGTCGGCCCCCACGTCGCCGGGTGCGTGAGCACGACGGTCCGCGGGGGTACGCCGGTGGAGCGCTCCGCCTCGGTGCCGACGCGGCGCAGGACGGCCGCGACCAGGTCCACGACGGGGATCTCGCGCTCGCCGAGCAGGACGGTGCGCTCGTCGATGCGGCGCTTCGGGTTCGGCTCGTACGCGGCGGGGAACGCGACCGCGGCCCGCTCCGCATCGGCGCCCGTGAGCAGGTCCCCGCCGGGCGCGGCGAACACGGCCGAGGACAGCAGCGGGCTGGCGTCGAACAGCAGCGGCCGGGCGACCGCGTCGGCGCCGGTGAGCATCGCGACAGTGGTGGAGGTGCCGAAGTCGATGCCGAGCCCTGCCGCGCCGTTCGTCACCACCCGCTGACCCTACGGAGTTCCGGCCGGTCAGCGGTACACACGAACGAGGTACTCAGGCGGCGCGCAGGCGGTGCAGGAGCAGGCCGGCCATGGCCCGCACGCCGACGCCAATGGCGCGTTCGTCGGCGGCGAAGTCCGGTGCGTGCGTGATGCCGTTGACGCCCGCCCCGGGGTCGGCGACGCCGAGCCAGAACATGGCCCCGGGGACCCGGTGCAGGAACAGCGCGAAGTCCTCGCCGTTGAACGGCCACGCGGCGCGCGCCGTCATGACCTCCGCGACACCGGGAACGTCGCGCAGGTAGGTGGCCGCCGCCTCGCTGAGCTCGGTCGAGCAGACCATCGCCGGGAACGGCGGGCCGGGGAACGTGACGACGGCTCCGGCCTGCGCCGCCAGCTGTCGCAGCCGGTCACGCAGCTCGGCGTGGCGGGACTCCGGCCATACCCGCAGCCAGACGTCCGCGACGACCGGGTCGCCGTCCTGGGCGAGGTGCGACTCGGCGAACACGAAGCCGGCCAGGGGACCGTCCGGTGTCTGCAGGGCGGCCACCAGCGCGGCGAAGTCGTCGGCGGATCGCGGCTTGGTGACCGTGGCCAGCTCGCCGACCCGGTCGAGGAACTGCCGTGCGGTGCCGGCCGCGCCCGGGCCGGTGAATTCCACCTGGCAGGTGTCCTGGCCGGGGAGCCCCGCGCCGGGCAGCGCGGCGACGACGCCGACCGGGAGGGGCGCGCAGTGCAGCGCGTACGCCTCCCGGGCCGGGTACCGGTCCAGGACACCGTCGTCGATCATCGCCCGGGCGCCTTCGAGGGTCTCCTCGGCCGGCTGGAACACGAACACGACCCGGCCCGCGAGCCGGTCCCGCAGCCGCGCCAGGGTCTCCGCGACGCCGACGCCGATCGCGGTGTGCAGGTCGTGGCCGCACAGGTGCGCCGCGCCCGGCACCTGCGAGGCGAAGCCGGAGACGTATCGCTCGTCGCCGGCGACGGCGTCCATGTCGGCGCGGTACAGCAGTGCGGGGCCGGGATCCGGGCCGTCGATGACCCCGACGACGCCGTGGCCGCCGACGCCGGTGTGCACGGCCAGCCCGGCGGCGCGCAGCCGGTCGGCGACGAGCGCGGCGGTGCGCACCTCCGCGCCGGCCAGCTCCGGCCGCCGGTGGATGTCGCGCCGCAGCGCGATGAGCCCGGCGTCGGACAGCGCCGCCGCTGCATCGATGTACTTATGTGTCTCGACCCCCGTCATGCGGCACATGGTAGCCATCGCGCTCGACGTGCGGGTGGCGAGTCGTTACGCTCTGCGTCTTGTCGCGTCCCCGCCGACGGTGAAGAGGCAGGTCAGGTTTTGGACGAACAGCTCCGCGAACCGTCGGCGCCGCCCGCCGCGCCCTACGTGCCGCCGACGCAGGCGCCGGCGCCGCCGGTGCAGGCGGTCCAGCCGTTCGGGCCCGGCACGCAGGCGGCCGTCCCGGTGCAGGCGGAGCGGGACAGCACGCGGGCCGACCACCTCGCCAGGGCCGCCGCGCAGGCCGGGCAGGCGGCCCAGGTCGCCGCGCAGGCCGCCCAGGCCGCGCAGGCCGCGGCGCAGGCCGCCGCGATCCGGGTCGCCGGCGCGGCCGGGACCGCGAGCCGGCACACCGTCGCCGGGGCGAAGCGCGCCGCGAGCAGCGTCGGCCGGTTCTTCATCGGCTTCGGGTTCTTCTGGCGCGGCGCTGCGTACTTCGTGCGGTCGCCGCGGCTGTGGTTCTGGGCGCTGCTGCCGGTCGCGCTCACCGCCCTGTGCCTGCTCGCCATGGAGCGGGGCGTCTCGGCGTTCATCGGTCTTGCCGTGGACTGGCTGCTCGGGTTCGTCTCCAGCTGGCCGTCGGGGCTGCGCTGGGCACTGCGGTGGGTCATGAAGTTCATCGCCGAGACCGCGTTCCACCTGCTGCTGACGGCGCTGACGGTGCCGATCACGATGTTCTTCGGCGCGTTCTTCCTGCCGTTCATGACCCGCAGCGTGATGCGGCGCAACGGCGGCGCCGACGTGGTCCCGCCGTCGTGGTGGCGGGCCGCCGGCGTCTGCCTGCGCCAGACGGTCATCGTGACGCTGGTGCTGCACCTCGGCTGGCTGATCTGCCTGCCGTTGCTGTTGCTGCCCGGCTTCAACCTCGCCGTCGCGTTCGGCGTCGGGCTGGTCTTCAACGGGTTCCTCATCGGGGTACTGGTCCTCGCCGTGCCGATGCACCACCACGGCGTCCACGGCGTGCGGCAGCAGCTGGGCTTCGCGTGGCGGCACCGGGCCTACGTCACCGGGTTCGGGATCATGAGTCTGATCGCGCTGATCCTGCCGGTGCTGTCACTGCGGTTCCTGGTCCTGGTGCCGATCCCGGAGATCTTCGTGATGCCGGGCGCGCTGCTGTACCTGGTGACCGCGCCGGCCGTGCTGGTCGGCGCGGTCCTGCTGCACCGCAGGATCATCGCGCCGGCGGTGCCGCCCGGCGTGGCGGCGATGCCCGCGCCGTGGACGGATCCGCGGCTGCGGTACGGTCAGGATCATGTCGGCAGTGGCCACCTTCAACTCCCTCAAGGCAACGTCCGTCGCTGAGTTCGCCCGTGACCCCGCGGCCGTGCTGGAGAAGCTCGGCACGCCCCTGGACGTGTCCTTCGACTGGTCCGCCTACGTGATCCTGCCGGTCCTGGAACTGCTCGGCGACCGCGGCGTCACGCTGCACACCTCGCAGTACGACCGGCTGCTGGACGACGTGCCCGAGGACGACGACCGGTTCACGGTGCTGCTGACCCCGCAGCACCGTGAGTTCCTGCCGAGCCTCGACCCGGACACGTTCGGCGACGACGAGTTCCGCGACCGCTTCGCCGAGGACCGCATCGACCTCGACCCGGCCGAGGCCGGCGCCGCGGGCCGGGACGTGATCGTCCTGCTCCACGACTGCGTCGCCGAGGTCGACGACGACGAGGTCATCGTCATCCGGATCGGCTGAGGGGCTCAGGCGAGCTTCGGCAGGATCGCCTCGGCGGTGCGCCGTTCGACCTTGAGGTTGCCGGCGTCGGTGCCGGCCGAGGTGGCGTAGACGTCGACGACCTTGCCGGCGGCGTACACGTACAGGTGCCCGGCCAGGGAGTAGGCGGCCTCGCCGATCCCGTCGACCTGCTCGGCCTCCTTGTTCTGCACGTCGAACTGCTGGCGCGTCTCCACGTTGACCGTCACGTCGAGCTGGCCGGCGCTGAGCTGCCACTGGCAGTAGCGGGCGCCGGAGGAGTTGCCGCCCTCGTTGCTCATGAGCGTCACCTTCTTGCCGGTGAGGCTGTTGACCTCGGCCTTCGTCAGCAGCGTGCAGATGTCCGGTAAGGCGACCGGACCGGCGCTCTTCGTCGCGGCGGGTGCGCTCGCGGCACCGCCGGTGGGGGCGGCACCGCCGGGCGTCGGGGTGTCACCGGCGCCGTTGAGCACGCCGCACCCGGCGAGACTCAGTGCACCGGTCAGCAGGGCGGTGGCGGCAAGGATGCGGTGGCGCGGCATGGGGGCTCCTCGGGGCTACGGTTGATCAGGTGATCTCCACCTTGACCGATCAACGACCGCTCCGCCTCCGCAGCGACGCCACCTGGCACTTTTCCGGGATCGTCAGCCGCTGACCGCCTCCGCCCGCACCGGCGGGTGGGCGGTGAAGTCGAAGCCGACGGAGTCCTCCGCCGCGATGGTGACCCCGGTCGCGTCGAACTGCGCCGTGTACGTGCGGGTGCACGGCTCAGCGGTGTGGCAGACGCGCAGCTCGAAGGTGCCCGGGCCGCGCCAGGCGCCGGTCGTGGCGATCGGGTGCACCTCGCCGTCGGACGTGGCCATCGTCGAGGCGTGCCACCGCCCGGGCTCGCACGTGAACCGGTGCACGCCGTGCTCGTCGTCCAGCCGGACCAACCAGCCGTGCGGTGCCCGTACCACGGCGAAACCCTCGATCCTGGAGGGCTGGTCGATGGGCGGACGGCCACCGCGTTGCGGCGGCGCGACCGGCTCGGCGACGCGGAACTCGCGCCCGGGCAGGTCCGCGCCCGGCTCTGCGGTGTCGGTGAGCGCGGGGATCCGCAGCCCCTCCAGCCGCGGCGACGCGGACGGGGCGGGCGCGGCGTCCAGCAGGTGCGCCCAGACCGCGTCCAGGACCGCCTGCATGTCCGACGCGCCGGCGGTGACGGCCAGGACCTGGTCCTGGGCGGGCATGACCACGACGAACTGGCCGAACGCGCCGTCGCCGCGGAACGCGCCGTGCCGGCAGCGCCAGAACTGGTAGCCGTAGCCCTGCTGCCAGTCCGGCGACTCGTCCGGGTCCGGCCCGCCGTTGGGCACCTGGGCGGCGGTCGCCGCCTCGACCCACGCCGCCGGCACGAGCTGCCGTCCCTGCCACCGGCCGCCGCGCAGGTACAGCTCACCGAACCGCGCCAGGTCCGCCGTGCGCAGCCGCAGCCCCCAGCCGCCGAAGCTGATCCCGCGCGGGCAGGTGTCCCACGCGGCCGGCCCGAAGCCGAGCGGCTCGAACAGGCGCGGCCGCAGGTAGTCCAGCAGCGTCTCACCGGTCAGCCGCTGCACGATCGCCGACAGCGCATAGGTGGCGCCGCTGTTGTAGACGAACCGGGTGCCGGGCTCGTGCACGACCGGCACGCCGAGGAACCCGCGCACCCAGTCGCCGCCCGGGTCCTCCGCCATCAGCGGCGCGGCGTCGGTGTCGTGGCCGGTCGTCATCGTCAGCAGGTGCCTGACCCGCATCCCGCGCAGGTCGCGGTTGTGGCCCGGCAGCAGGTCCGCGACGAGGTCGTCGACGCTCAGCAGCCCGTCGGCGACGGCAAGCCCGACCGCGGTCGAGGTGAAGCTCTTGCTCAGCGAGTACAGCGTCTGCGGGCGCTCCGGCTCATACGGATGCCACCAGCCCTCCGCGACCGTCTCCCCGTGCCGCAGCAGCACGAAACTGTGCACGCCGAGCCTCTCGACGCCGGCCACGAACCCTTGCACAGACACGTCCACCGCCCCAGCCTACGATGACGCCGGCGCGACGGGCGACGTGACGATCTCGGCGCGGATCCTGGACGTTGGGGGCGGCTGGAACCCGCGGGAACGTGGCAGGCGGGGTGCTGTTGTGGGGGGCGGGGTGGATTTAGCGTCGCGGCATGTTCATCTTGGGGCCCGTGGTCATCGGGCTGTTGTATGCGGCGGCCAACTCGTTCGTGCCTGAGCGGCATCGGCGGGCGTTCAACGCGCTGATGATTGCTGGTGCTGGGGCGGCGTACATCAGCGGTGGGGCGTTCGGGGCGGTGGAGTTGGTGTTCACGACCGTGATGACGGTTGTCGCGTTCCGTGGGCTGACGTCGTGGCGGTGGATCGGGGTCGGCTGGTTGCTGCACACTGCGTGGGACGTGGCGCATCACGTGCGGGGTGAGCCGTTGCTGCCGTTCGCGCACGACTCGTCGTTCGGGTGTACGATCTGTGATCCGGTCATCGCGCTGTGGTGCTTTGCCGGCGGGCCGTCCGTCGGGGACGTCGTCCGGCGGCTACAGCGGCGTCGCGCGCAGGGTGATGCGGGTGAACGAGCCGACGTGGATGTGGTCGCCGTCGGCGAGCGGGACGGGCAGCTCGGGCTGGATGGGGTCGTCGGCGTCGTTGACGAACGTGCAGTTGGCGGAGCGTAGGTCGACCACGGCCCAGCCGCCGTCCGGCTGGGCGACGAGCAGCGCGTGCAGGTGCGACACGGCGACGTCCTCGGGCGGGCCGGCCAGGTCGATGTCGGGGTAGCTGCCGCGGGACCGGCTGCGGCGGCCGATGAGGACCTGCTCCCCCGTGAGCGGGAAGCGGCGCTCCGGGCAGAACCGCGGGTAGGCGATCGTGGGGTCGGGGCCGTTCCAGGCCTCGACCCGGTCGAAGTGGGCCCGGTCGGCGGAGACGACCACGTGCCAGCCCGGGGCCGTGGCGGTGCCGTTCGTCGCGGGACCGGATGCCGAGCGGCCCGCGGCGGTCACCGTGGACACGGCGAGCGTGGCTTCCTGAACGTCGGCCGGCAGCGGCGGCGCAGCCGCCGGCTCCGACGCACCCGGCGGCCGTCCGGGCGCGGCCGGGTCGGTCCGGGGGTCGGGACGTTCACCGTGGCCGTGGCAGCCTCCGACGGCACCGCCGGGACGGCGAGGGCGTCGAAGCCGTCGACCTCGCAGAACCGGCCGGTCATCGGTGTCCGGCACTCGGGGCACACGGCCGGCAGGCCCGCCGGCCGCGCCGGCGACGGGGACGACGGCCCGGCGCCGGTCCCCGGCGACGACGCCGACGACGCCGACGAGGCCTGCGGCGTCCCGTCCCGCTGCCCGGCGGGCGCGGGGGTCATGGCGGCGCCGCAGACGTCGCAGTAGTCGGTGGTCTCCGACTCGTGGCCCTTCGGGCAGACGGCCATGAGGGTCTCCTTCAGCTGGGGCGTACGCGCGTCGTCTTGCGGGACCCGATCGCCGCGATCTCGGCGTCGATGTCGACGTCCTTGTTGTCGGAGCGGCGTTTGAGCTGGACGGTCCCGGTGCGGGCGTCCTGGACCTCGACGACCCGGGCGAGCAGCTGCACGGTGTCGGACCGGCCGGCCTCGGTCGCGAGCTGGACGGCGCGGCCGAGCCGGGCGGTCGCGGTGACGGTGTCGCCGGCCTCGCGGGCGGCGAGGCCCTCCTGGATCGCGGAGGCGAGCTCGGCGGCGCCGGTGTAGTGCGCGACCCGCTTGTTGAGCCGGGTCGACTTCGCCTCCTCGTCGGTCCACACGGCGCGCACGAGGCCCTTGGCGAGGACCTCCTCGCCGCGCACGACGCTGACGCGGGCGGCCAGCTTCTCCTCGCCGACGACGCCGACGGTGTCCGCATCGAGCTCGATCGACAGGTGGTAGTCGCGGCTCTCCGCGCCCCACGCGCCGGTCGGGTAGTCGCCGACGCGGGCGCTGACGTCGGCGCGCCGGTCCGTGAGGTCGAGGATCTCCGGGTGTACCTGCTTGACGAAGCGGATCCTGGCGCCGGCCGGGGTCCAGAGCCGCAGGGCCACGCCGGCGACGGTCTTGCCCATCGCGGCCTCGATCATGGACCGGAAGTCGGCCTCGAGGCCGGCCGGGTCCTTCATGCCGTCGGCGGTGCCGAGCAGGGCGTCGGCGACCTTGATGAGCTCGGCGGCGCTCCAGCCCTGGCCGACGCCGCGGCTGTCGCAGACGAACAGGCCGACGCACTGGTCCAGGGCAGCCTGGAAGGTGCGGGCCGACTCGCCGTTGCGGCCGTCGGTGAGCAGGATCGCGTGGCGGATCTCGGCCTGGTTGGCCAGGAACAGCTCGCGGGCCAGCGTCAGCCAGGTGCCGATCTGGGTGCCGCCGCCGGCCTTCAGGTGCCGGATCGCCTGTTTCGCCGCGGCGCGGGTGGCGCTGTCGGCGACGGCGAGGGCCTGATGGTCGGGGTACACCATCTGCGCCCAGTCGGTGCCGGCGACGACCGCGAACGCGACGCCGTCGCGCAGGGTGTCGACGGCGACCGCGGCGGCCTTGCGGGCCTCGACGAGGCGTTCGCCGCTCATCGACCCGGAGCAGTCGATCATGATGACCTCCGCGGCGGACGCGCCCGACGCCACGCCGGTGCCCGAGCCCGTGCGGGCGGTGATGGTGACGACCGCGTCGGCGACGGTGGCGCCCTCCGGCAGGTACTCGTTCTGGAAGACTTCCGCTACGACACCACTGGACTCGTCGGTCATGGCCGCACGTCTCCTCTGTCTGGTCCTGTGTCTGGTTCACCGTCGATCGGGACGGCGGCGACGGTGATGTTGTCCGCGCCGCCGGCGTCGCGGGCGAAGGCGGTCAGCCGCCGGGCAAGCTCCAGTGCGCCACCATCGCCCTCGACGATGCCGGTCCATATGGGGTACCGGGTGAGCCCGTCACTGCTGAGCAGCAGCACACCGGCGGTGGAGGGGCGCAGCGTGGTGACGTGCGGGTCGCCGGCCGGTGCGTCGGCGCCGAGCCACCGGGTCAGCGCCGCCGCCTGCGCGGACAGCCGCAGCGCGTCGGCGTCGACCCCGGCCGCCGCGAGCTGCCCGGCGAGGGAGTCGTCGACGGTGAGGCAGCGGGCGCCGTCGCCGTCCAGCCAGTACGCCCGGCTGTCGCCGACCCACCCGACGGTCAGCTGCCCGTCCTCGACGACGGCGGCGAGGAACGTGCAGGCGGGCGCGTCGAACGGGGCGCCGTCGCCGGCGAGCTTCGCGACCGCGGCCGACGCGGACCGGTACGCCCCGGCCACGTCCCCGCTGCCGAGGAGCACCTCGATCGCCTCGACGACGGCGGTGGTCGCGGCGGTGTCGGAGTCCGGCGCGCTGGACACCCCGTCGCAGACGACAACGGCGCGGCGGCCACCGGCGACACCGATGGCGTACGCGTCCTCGTTGCGTCCCTTGCGCAGCCCCAGGTCCGTGACGGCGGCGACGCCGGGCAGGTCGTGCTCGGCGTGGTCGCTGCCGACGTTGCGCCGCCGCCCGCAGCCGTCGCAGTAGCCGTCGCCGCCGACCGTGCCCCGCACGCCGCGCACGGCCTGTCGGCCGCCCGCGACGACAGCCACGCACTCCCGGCGCCGCCGCTGCTGCCGGCGCCGCCGCTGCCGGCGCCGCCGATCTCCCGGCGCCCCGGCCGCTGCCGGCGATCGGCGACGACGGGGCGGCCGGCCCGGGCGGTGCGGTCGGCCCGGGCGGTGCGGACGGGTCCACCGGGGACAGGGCCGCCGCGGGAGACAGCGGGGTGCCGCAGGACTCGCAGAAGCGGTCACCGTCCACGGTGGACGCCGCGCACGACGGGCAGGCGGCCGTCACAGCCAGGTCCTCGGGCGGACGCGGTTCGCCTGGTCGACGAGGTCGATGCGGGCGTCCCGGTCCGGGGCCACCTTCGCCAGGACCCGGAACGCACGCTCCAGGCCGAGCCGCAGGTCCCGCTCCGACAGCCGGTGGGTGAGCACGGTCGCCGTGCCGGAGTGGCCCGCCCGCACCCAGGCCAGGGCGGTGCGCAGGGTCTCGACGGTGAGCCGGGCGCGGCGCTCGACGTCCAGGCCGAGACGCTCGACCCGGCCGGAGACGTCGAGCAGGTCGCCCTCCGCGAGGCTGGTCACGGGCGCGGCGAGCCGGGCCCGGACCGCGGCGACCTGCGCCGGGACGCTGTGGCTGGAACTGTCGGGGACCGCGTCGAGGATGGCGACGGCACCGGGCAGGTCGTCGCGTTCGGCGAGGATCCGGGCCACGCCGAACGCCGCGCTGACGAACGCCCGGTCGGTGCGCCAGACCGCCGCGTAGTGGCGCAGGGCGGCCTCGGTGTCGCCGGCCGCCTCGGCCGCGGCGGCGAGGGCGAGCTGCGGGGCGAGCTCGCCGGGCAGCGCGCCGTAGACGGCGTCGAAGGCGGCCCTCGCGTCGCCGGGGCGGCCGCCGGCGAGGGCGGCCATGCCGCGGTACCAGTCGACGCGCCAGTCAGGGTCGGCGACGGCGGCCAGATCGGCGAGCGCGCCGTCGAGGTCGCCGACGGCGATGCGGGCCCGGATGACGGCGAGGGCGACCTCGACCCCGTCCGAGCCGACGGAGGACAGCGCCGCCGACAGCATCTCCGGGTCAGCGGTCTGCATCGTGGCCAGGAGGGCTGCGCCGGGGTCGGAGGGGTCGACGGTCGGCACCGGCAGCGCCGCGACGACCTCCGCCCCGTCGGGCCGCGCCACCGCACCGCCGCCGTTGCGGGCAGCGCCCTCGGAAACAGCACCGCCGTCTGAAACAGCGCCGCCGTTCGGGGCCGCGGCGGTCAGCTGGAGCGGGCCGGCGGTCCGGACGGTGCCGGCCAACCGGAGAGGCTCGGCGGTGATGACGCCGGCCATGGTGCCGAAGGCGCGCCGTTCGCCGGTGAACTGGCTCGACACGCTCGGCCGGGGCTGCCCGTCGGCGGCGCTGAGCAACTGCCGGAGCACCCCGGTCAGCTGCTCGGCCATCTCGGCGGCCGAACCGAACCGGCGGGCCGGGTCGGGGTCGGTGGCCCGCAGCAGCAGCCGGTGGTAGGACTCCTCGCGGGCCAGCAGCGGCACGCTCGCCGCGTCCGGCAGGTGATCGACGAACGTGGTGGTGAACCCGCGGAAGTCGAAGCTGAGCACCGCCATCGACCGGGCGACGGTGTACAGGTCGGAGGCGACGGACGGCCCGGCCGTGGCGACCTCCGGGGCCTGGTAGCCGACGGTGCCCCACACGGCGCTGACGTCGTCGTCGGCGCGGCGCACCGCGCCCAGGTCGACGAGCTTGACCCGCTGGTCGGTGTGCAGCGCGTTGTCGGGCTTGAAGTCGCAGTACAGCAGCTCCCGCTCGTGCAGGTAGCCCAGCGCCGGCAGGATCTCCAGGGCGTAGGCGATGACCTGCGTCAGCGGCAGCGGCTGGCGGACCCCGCCGGTGACCGGGCGGGCGAGGTAGATGTCGCGCAGCGAGAGACCGCCGACGTACTCCATGACGATGTAGCCGACCCGGTCGCCGCTGCGCGGGTCGGGGTGCGACACGAAGTCGTAGATCTTCACGATCGACGGGTGGTCGACCTCGACCAGGAACCGCCGTTCGGTGATGGCGGCGGCGGTGGCGTCGGCGTCGCCGGAGTCGATGAGTCCCTTGAGGACGACCCAGCGGTCGCTGACCTCGTCGCCGACGTTGCGGTCCCGGGCGAGGTAGATCCAGCCGAGGCCGCCGTAGGCGATGGCGCCGAGGACCTCGTACCTGCCGGCAACCACGGCGCCGGGCGGCAGCGACGGGCGGAAGCTGTACTGGGTGCGGCAGTTCGTGCAGAACCCCTCGACGAGCCCGGGCCTGCCGTCGCGGGAGCGGCCGACGGGCTGGTCACACTTGCCGCAGAACCGGCGGTGCTCCGGCACCTGCGGGTCGGGCAGGACCGCGCCGGCCGGGTCGCGGCGCGGCACGACCGGCAGCGCGGCGAGCACCGCGGCGCCCTCCCCCGGCCGGTGGTGCGACCTGAGGTGCGGCCGGCGATGGACGGCGTCGAGCCCTCGGTCACCGGCGCGGGCGCGGGCGCCGCCGCGGCGCCTGCCTCCTTGTGCCCGCACTCGTCGCAGTACCCGTCCTCGTCATAGGAGCCCGGGCAGCCAGCACGCGAACAGCGACTCATGCCGCCACCTCCGCTGCGCTCGGACCACTCATGTCGCACTCCCTTCGGCGGCGCCGGACAGCGCCTGCTGGTAGGCGAAGACGGCTCTGGTCGCCGCCCGCAGGTCGCACGGCGCGGCCCACAACAGGTCGCGGGCGGCACGGTACCGCTCGATCAGGCCGGGCTCCTCGACGCGGTCGAGCCGGACCGCCTTCGCCCGGTACGCCTCCAGCCGGCCGCGCAGCTCCTCGCGCCGGTCGAGCAGACCGCCGGCCGCGGCGACCCGGTCCTCGGCGGCGGCGACGGCGGTGACCAGGTCCCGGTCGAGGACGGTGATGCGCCGGTCGAGGGCCGGCCAGCCGTCCAGGTCGAGCGCGTCGGTGTCGCGGACGACGGCGGCGACCGCGGCCTGCCACCGGTCGTGGACGTCGGCCACGTCGGGCAGCCCGGGTCGGCGATCTTCGCCACGGCCGTGGCGCGGGTCTGGCGGGCCCGCTGCTCCGCGGCGGCGAGGGCGTCCAGGAGCGCGTCGAGGCGGGTGAGGCGGCCGGGCAGCGCGACCCGCAGCGCGGCCAGCTCCGACAGGCGGCGGACCGTGCGGGCGAGCTCGTCGCGCAGCGCCGACCACGCGGCCTCGTCGACGGTCAACGGGTCGTGCAGGGCTTCGCCGTACACCTGCTGCAGCCGCTGCTGGAGGGGTCCGGTGGTCGCGGCGTGGTCGGCGCCGAGGCGGTGATGCGCGGCGACGGCCGCCTCCAGGGCGGTGTCCAGCTCGATGACCCGCTCGGTGAGCGCCGTGCGGGCCGCCCCGATGCGGTCGAGGGCGTCGACGGCCTCGGCGCACTGCCGCTCCAGGTCGGCGAGGAACGCGGCGGGCGGCAGGTCCGGCAGGCCGTCGAGCGGGTCGACCGGCACGAAGGCCGCCAGGATGCGGGCGGCGTCGGCGTCGCGGTGCCGGCCGCCCAGGTCGCGCAGCCGGTCCAGGACGGCGCGGACCGCGACGAACCCGGACCACAGCCGGCCGACATCGACGCCGGACCACAGCCGGGCCGTCGCACCGCGCGGCTCGCCGCCACGCAGCAGCGCGTGGGTCTGGTGGCTGTCCACGGTGTACAGCGCCGCCGCCAGCCGGTCGTGCACGGCGGCCAGTTCGGCGATCACCCGGTCGGTGTCGGTCCGCATGCCCCGGCTAGTCCCGGTACTTCGCGGGCGGCGGCGCGGGCACCGGCCCGTATTTGGCGAACCACTGGCCGTAGATACGGGTCCAGGTGCCGTTGGCCCGGATCCGGTCGAGGACCCCGTTGACGAACCGGACCAGTTCCGGCGTGTCGAGGGGCATCGCGACGCCGGACGGCTCGTCGCTGACCGAGGCCCCGACGACCTCGGTGTTGGGATCCTGCGCGGCCAGGCCGAGCAGCAGCACGTCCACCGTGGACACCGCGTCGACCTGCCCCTGCTGCAGCAGCACCAGGCAGTCCAGGGTGCTGTCGGTGGAGACCGCGATCGGCTTCGACGGCTGCTTCATGATCGTGACGATGCTGGTGCTGCCCCGGGTCGCGCACACCTTGCGCCCGGCGAGGTCGGCGAAGTCCTTGATGCCGGAGTTGCGGTTGACCAGCAGCCGCTGCGCGGAGGTCAGGTACTCGGTGGAGAACGCGACCTGCTGCATCCGCTCGCAGGTCGCGGTCATGGTGCGGATCACCATGTCGACCTCGCGCCGCTGCAGGACCGGGATCCGGTCGGCGGTGGTGATCGCGCGCCACTGGATGGCGTCGGGGTTGCCCAGCAGCGCCCTGGCGATCTCCCGGGCCAGGTCGATCTCGAAGCCGACGACCTGCCCGGTGATCGGGTCGCGGTAGCTGGTGAGGTACGCGTTCTGGTCGATGCCGA
The DNA here is from genome assembly GCF_035963215.1 of Dactylosporangium sp. NBC_01737. Classification (NCBI taxonomy): domain Bacteria; kingdom Bacillati; phylum Actinomycetota; class Actinomycetes; order Micromonosporales; family Micromonosporaceae; genus Dactylosporangium; species Dactylosporangium sp. NBC_01737. The sequence continues at coordinate 7,311,397 of NZ_CP109153.1, read as the reverse complement.
CGATCAGCCGCCCCCGCTCGACGATCTTCGCCATGGCACTGCCGGCCGGCATCTTCCCGGGCTGGGGCAGCGACGCCGGCGGGCGGAGGCTGGCGCGCGGGTCGCACGCCGGCGGTGACGTGGCCGGCGGGCTCGGCATCTCCGCGGGGTCCTGCACGTTGAGGGGGCGGGGCACGGCGGCGGCGGCCGAGCTGTCCACCGCCGGGGTCGCCGGGTCCTGCCCGCAGGCGGCGAGCAGGGACAGCACGGACAGCACGGACAGCAAGGACAGCGTGGCGACGATCCTTGTCATTCTCATCGGTACTCCGCGATCCGCTGGTTCAGGCCGAACGCGGCGGCCGCCGCGACGGCGAGGGCGAGCAGCGCGACGGCGACGTCGGCGCCGCCGAGGGCGTCTCCGGCGCTGGTCGCCTCCCGGTCGAAGCGCCGGCCGCCGCCGGCGATGCCCTCGGCGAGGGCCGCGTCGAGCCGCCCGGCCACGCCTGCCGCGCTGGCGTCACCGACGGTGGCGAGCTTCACCGCCTCCGCGTGCTGGCTGCCGTCGTCGAGCTTGCGGACCTCCTGGTGGATGCTCAGCCAGTCCGCGGCGTGCTTCTGGGCGCTCTGCACGGCCGCGCGGGCCGTGTCGTCCGGTGCCTCGTCGTGGGCCCGCTGCAGCAGGCCGCCCTTGCCGTCCTTGCCGGCGAGCCGCTCCATCATGACGGTGAAGTCCTGCTCGAACGCCTTGCCGTCGCCGCGGGCGATGAGCGTCAGCCCCTCGTCGGCGCGGGCCTGCAGGGCCGTGATCCGCGCCTCGGCGAGCAGCCCGACCTGCTCGGAGCCGCCGTCGCGGCCGGTGCTGATGTGCCCGGCCGCGCCGCTGGCCGCCGCCGCCAGCCAGCCGAACGCGACGAGCGCGGCGACCGTGGCCAGGACCATGCCGCGGTTGAGGCGCCGGTTCGTCAGGCGCGTCAGGTACCGCTGGGTCAGCAGCAGCGCACCGAGCAGCAGCAGGCCGACCAGGGTCACCGTCCACGGCCACCGGGCGACGGCCCGCTGCGCGTCGGACAGGCTGGCCGCCTCGGCCCGGAACAGCTCCTGCGCGGCGGGCAGGATCGTCTGGCGCATCAGCGCCGACGCCTCCCGCAGGTAGGCGCCGCCGAGCGGGATGCCCTGCCGGTTGTAGGTGCGGGCCGACTCGACCAGGCCGGTGTAGACGGGGATCTGCCGGACGAGGACACCGAGCGCCGCCGCGCTGCGGCCCTCCGCGCTGTGCAGCGCGACCGTCAACGCCGAGGACGCCCTGGCGATGTCGTCCAGGTATCGCTTGCGCAGCTCCGGCGCCTCGACCCCGTTGCCGAGGAACCCGGTGGCCGCGGTCGCGTCGGCGTCGGACAGCGACCGGTAGATGTCCTGCGCCTGCAGGCTGAGCGGTCCGCTGCGGTCGGTCACGTCGCGGACCAGCCCGACGCTGGCGCGCATCGTGAGGACCCCGGCCAGGCCGAACGCGAGGCCGAGGACGACCACGACGGCCGTGAGCGTGGTGAGGCGGCCCGGGCTGGTGGCGGCCCGGCGGATGAGTCGACGCCACGCGGTTGCCAAGAACATCTCCCCGTCTCGATGATGTCCATGAACATATCCGGCGCCGTCAACCATCCGACAACCCCCGGCGGTGCGAACTCCCGGCTTCGTGCCAAAGACCGGCGTGTGACTGAACCGACAGCCGGAATCCTGCGTTCTGTATCCCATGTCACTTCGCCACTTACTCGGGGTCGTCGCGGCGGCCGCAGCCGTCGCGGTGACGGGCTGCACGCCTTCGCCGCAGTCAACCCCGTCCGCGACGGCCTCCGCCGAGGAACCCCAGGAGGTCTCCGCAGCCTCCGACGAGCCCACCACCGACCCGTCCGCGGCCGAGGCCGCCGACCCCGCCGCGGCGCCCGCCCGGCGCGCCCTGGACACCCACGCCGGCGACGTGCGCGCCACGCCCGAGGACCGCTTCGCCTTCTACGGCAGCCGGGTCGACGACGCCGGCGGCGACGCCCACGTCCGCTACACCCGCACGTACCGCGGGCTGCGCGTCTACGGCGGCGACATCGTCGTGCACACCGGCGCGGGCGGCGCGTACAAGGGCGCCTCCAACAGCCTGGCCAAGCCGCTGCAGGTCGACGTGCTGCCGAAGGTCTCCGCGACCGACGCCACGGCCACGGCGAAGACCCACTTCACCGGCAAGGTCGCCGGCACCGGCGTGCCCCGCCTGCTGATCGACGCGTCCACCGGCGTCGGCCGGCTGGCCTGGGAGAACCTGGTCGAGGGCGTCGCCGAGGACGGGCAGACCCCGTCGCGGCTGCACGTGCTCATCGACGCGCACACCGGCGCGCTCATCGGCTCGTGGGACGAGGTCGAGACGGTCGCAGGCACCGGCAACAGCCTGTACAGCGGCAAGGTCGCCGTCGACACCCAGAAGTTCGGCACCACCTTCCGGCTGACGGACACCACGCACGGCCGCGGCACCGTCTGCGACATGCAGCACCGGGAGTCCGGCGGCTGCAAGGTGTTCGCCGACGCCGACAACACGTGGGGCGACGGCAAGACCGGCGACCCGGCGACCGCGGCCGCCGACGCCGCCTACGGCGCGGCGGTCACGTTCGACTACTTCAAGAACGTCCACGGCCGCAAGGGCGTCAACAACAACGGCCGCGGGGTGCCGTCGCGGGTGCACTTCGGCGAGGCGTACGAGAACGCGTTCTGGGACCGCGGCCAGATGACCTACGGCGACGGCCGCGACAACGCCCACCCGCTGGTGCAGCTCGACATCGCCGGGCACGAGATGAGCCACGGCATCACCGAGAAGAGCGTCTCCGGCGGCCTCACCTACGACGGCGAGTCCGGCGGCCTCAACGAGGCGACCAGCGACATCTTCGGCACGATGGTCGAGTTCTCCGCGAACAACGCCGCCGACCCCGGCGACTACGTGCTCGGCGAGAAGATCGACATCAACGGCAACGGCACGCCGCTGCGGTACATGTACAACCCGGCCCTGGACGGCGACTCGCACGGCTGCTGGTCCACCGGTACCGCCGGCGTCGACGTGCACTACTCCTCCGGCGTGGGCAACCACTTCTACTTCAACCTCGCCGAGGGCACGGGCAAGACGGCGTACGGCACGTCGCCGGTCTGCGGCTCCGCGGGCGGCGTCACAGGCATCGGCCGGGCCAAGGCGGAGAAGATCTGGTACCGGGCGCTGGACGTGTACTTCACCTCCAACACCACCTACGTGAACGCGGAGAACCCGGGCAACACCGCCCGCGCGTACACCCTGCAGGCCGCCGCCGACCTCTACGGCAGCTGCGGCGCGGAGTACAAGGCGGTCCAGAAGGCGTGGACGGCGGTCAACGTGGCCGGCGCCGACGCCGCCTGCGCATAGGATCGGCGCCATCGGGTACAGACGGTCGAACGCTGGAGGGCGAAGGATGCATCCACTCGTGCGGGTCGAGGACGTCGGGGACGGCGTGAGGCTGCTCGACGCGCGATGGACACCGCAGCCGCCCCCGGCGCTCGACCGGTACCGGGCCGCGCACCTGCCCGGCGCCGGGTTCGTCGACCTGGACACCGACCTGGCCGCGCCGCCCGGCGCCGGTGGCCGGCACCCGCTGCCGACGGCCGCGGCGTTCCAGGCCGCGATGCGCCGCCTCGGCGTCGGCGACGCCACCCCCGTGGTCGTGTACGACGACCGCGACGCCTCCGTCGCCGGCCGGCTGTGGTGGATGCTGCGGCACTGGGGGCACCGCGACGTGCGGGTCCTCGACGGCGGCATCGCCGCCTGGATCCGCGCCGGGCGTCCCACCGAGTCCGGCGACCCGGTGCCGGTGCCGCCCGGTGACTTCACCGCCGGCGAGCCCCGCGACGACCTGCTGACGGCCGCGGACGTGCCGGGCTTCGTCGAGCGCGGGGTCCTGCTCGACGCCCGGCTCGGGCCCCGTTTCCGCGGTGAGGTCGAGCCCCTCGACCCGGTCGCCGGCCACATCCCGGGCGCGGTATCGGCGCCGACGTTCGACAACAGCGACGCCGACGGGCTGTTCCTGCCGCCGGAGCGGCTCCGCGAGCGGTTCACCGCCCTGGGGGTCACCGGCGACCGGCCGGTCGCCGCGTACTGCGGCTCCGGGGTGACCGCCGCCCACGAGATCATCGCCCTCGAGCTGGCTGGGTTCTCCCCGCGGCTGTACGCGGGATCCTGGAGCGACTGGATCACCGACCCGGACCGCCCGGTCGCGACCGGCCCCTGACGGGACACCGCGGCACGCGGATCGGGTGGACAATGCGTCCATGCAGGACGAGCTCCAGCTGAGCACCGGCGAGCGGGTGCTGTGGACGGGTGAGCCGCAGCGCGTTCCATTGTTCGAGCGCACCGACTGGGCGATCGTGCCGCTGTCGCTGGTGTGGTTCGCCTTCGTCCTGGTCTGGGAGGGCGCCGCCGTGCTCGGCGGCGGGCCGGTGTTCATGCAGATCTGGGGTGGCCTGTTCGTCGCCTTCGGCCTGTATTTCACCGTCGGCCGGCTGTTCGTGCGGCAGTTGCAGCGGCGCTCGACCACGTACACCGTGACGGACCGCCGCATCGTGGCGCAGCGGCGCCGGCCGTGGCGCCGCCGCACCGAGGTCTACCTGCGGATGCTGCAGCCGCCGGTGGTGCGCGAGGACGCCACCGGCGACACGGGCAGCATCGCGTTCGGCGAGTTCCCCGGTGTCATGGACGCGCTGCGCGACGTGGGGGTCCAGCGCTCGTGGCGGCGCGGCGAGCAGCGGCCGATGGTGCTGCACGGCATCGCCCGGCCGCGGCACGTCCGCGAGGTGATCGCCCAGGCGCAGCGCTGAGGCACGGCGCCAGGCCGGGAGTGCTCAGGAGTGCTCAGGAGTCGAAGCCGAGGCCGAGCCGGTCCAGGGTGCGCAGCCACGCGTTGCGGCGGCCCTCGTGGCGGTCCGCGCGGGCGATCGACCACCGGGTCAGCTGGATGACGCCGGAGCGCACCGGCTCCGGCGGGAACGGCACCGGCCTGGAGCGCACCATCCGCAGCCGGGTCAGCGGCGTCGGCTCGCCGCCCAGCAGGTCCAGCATCACCTGCGCGCCGAAACGGGTCGCGCCGACGCCGAGGCCGGTGAAGCCCGCCGCATAGGCGAGCCGCCCGCCGTGGCCGGTCCCGAAGAACGCGCAGAACCGGGAGCAGGTGTCGACGACCCCGCCCCAGGCGTGGGTGAACCGCAGCCCGTCCAGCTGCGGGAACGTGGCGAAGAAGTGCGCCGCCAGCTTGTCCGATGTGGACGGTCGCTGGTCGTACGCGGGGCGGATCGCGCCGCCGTTGTAGTAGACCGCGTCGTAGCCGCCCCACAGGATGCGGTCGTCGTCGGTGAGCCGGTAGTAGTGGAACTGGTTCGCGGCGTCGCCGATGCCCTGCCGCCGCGCCCAGCCGATGGACGCCCGCTGCTGCTGCGTCAGAGGTTCGGTCATGAGCGCGTAGTCGTAGACTGGGACGATGAACGGCCGGACCCGCCGCAGCGGCGACCGGAACGCCCCCGTGCCGAGCGCCACCTTCGCCGCCGTCACCGTGCCGTCGGGGGTCCGCAGCCGCAGCCCGCCGCCGGCCTTCTCGATGCCGGTGACCCGGGTACCCTCGTGGAAACGCACGCCCAGCGACGCGCACGCATCGGCGAGTCCCCACGCGAGGCGCGCCGGGTCGAGCATCGCGGTGCCGTCGCGGTCCCACACACCGGCCTCGTAGGTGGCGGCGCGCACCTCCGCCCGGATCGCGTCCCGGTCGAGGAACTCGACCCGCCGCCCCAGCCGCTCCGAGGTGGCCAGGCCCTCGCGGAGCCCCTCGACCTGCCACGGCGCGGTCGCCACGGACAGCTCCCCGGTCCGCTCGAACCCACAGTCGATCTTGTAGCGCCGCAGCGTCTCCTCGATCCCGTCGAGGTTCTCCCGGCCCAGCCGCTCCAGGGTCCCGATCTCGTCCGGGAACCGCTCGACGCCGTTGGCGAGCCCATGGGTGAGGCTGCCGGCGCAGAAGCCGCCGTTGCGCCCGGTGGCCGCCCAGCCGATCCGCCGGCCCTCCAGGACCACGACGTCGAGCCCGGGGTCGCGCTCCTTCGCCAGCAGCGCCGTCCACAGCCCGCTGAACCCGCCGCCGACCACCGCCAGGTCCGCGCTCGCCGCGCCGCGCAGCGGCGGGTGCGGGTCGGGGCGGTCCCGGTCCAGCCAGAACGGCGTGCTCTCGGCGTCGCGCAGCGCGGGATGACCCATTGCCGCACTCTACGGTCACGCGGCGGGCCGCGGGCGTCGATACACTTTGCGGGTGGCCGCGGACGACCTGCTGTTCGTCGTGCTCGACGGTGCCGGCGGCTGTCTCGTCGCCCTCGACGAGCCGGCCCTGGCCGGGCCCGTGTCCCGCGCCGGCCGCGACGGCGTCATCCACCTCGTCCCCTCGGGCCGGCCGCGGCTGCGCCCCGACCCGCCCGGCAGCACGGGGCTGCGGCTGCTGACCGGCGCCGGGACCGTCGCCGTCGCGGGGGCGACCGTGGCGCTGTCCGCGCTGCTCACCCCGATCGTCGGTGCCCCGCTGGGCGCGGCCGGCCTGGCGTTGTGCGGCGCCGGCCACCGCACCGGCCGCTCGGCGCTCGACCGCCGCTGGGCCGACCGGCACCGCACCCTGCACCGCCCCGCCGAGGCCGAGGTGTTCGCCGGGGCGTTCAGCGCCGCGCAGACGGTCCTGATGCTGTGGCCCCGCCTGCGCGACCTGGTGCAGGTCGCCACGCCGCGCCGGGAGCTGGCCGGTTCGCTGTGGACCCTCGCCGGCCTGCTGCACGATCGCGCCACCCTCGACGAGCAGCTCGCCTCGCTGTCGCGGGCCATGACCCGGCTGCCGGCCGGCCGCCCGGCAGCGGCGCCGCTGCAGGAAGGGCTGGCGCAGCGCCGGGCGCTGATCCGCGACTCGCTGGCCGGCCTCGCCGCCGCCGTGGACGCCCGCGTGGCGGCCCTGGAGACCCTGGCCGGGGAGTGCGTCGACCTGGTCCGCGACGAGCGGGCCGTGCGCGTCGCGGTCGAGGCCATCCAGCGGGCGGACCGTTCGCTGGGCCTGGTCGTCCCGGCCGCCGTCACGGCGCCGGACGAGACCGGCGAGCTGGCGGCGCAGACCCGGTCGATCGTCGCGGCGTACCGGGAGCTGACCGGCCTCACCCGGTCCTGAGCTACGCCCGCGGGCCGCTGCGCAGCGGGGTCAGCTGGTGGATGTCGTGCCGCACGCGCAGCTCGGCGATGGCCGCCTGGTCCGGCGGCCCGCCGCCGCCGAGCAGGTCGGTCAGCTCGCGCAGGTACTCCTCATGCCCCGACGGCGACACCAGGAACAGCATCCGCGCCGTCTCGGTGCCCGGGTTGTAGAACGCGTGCGGGCAGCCGGCCGGCACGTACATGAAGCTGCCGGGGCCGCCGCGGTGGACGGTCGCACCGGACGCCGACCGCCAGGTGCGCCAGTCGCCGCCGGCGGTGCCGTCCGGCTCGAAGGCGAGCAGGTCGAGCTCGCCGTCGAGCACGTAGAACACCTCCTCGACCGCGTCGTGGAAGTGCGCGCCGACGTCGAAGCCGGGCGCGACCCGCGCCTCGAAGGTGGAGAACGCCGTCGAGTGCCCGGCGCCCACCTTCATCGTCATGTTCTGGATCCGTTGACCGCCCCCGGGCGGTAGCAGAATGCCGTCGGTCATGGCCGCCACGCTAGCCAGATCCACCCGGATGATCCTGGTACCGATGCTGCCAGGACCGGGCTTGACAAGGCGTCGGGCTAAACCGGCACGGGCTCCGCGGGTTGCGGGCGGGTGCGGCGGGCCCAGGCGACGACCGGCGGGACGAGCGTGCCCAGGACCGCGAACACGGCGCCGAGCAGCAGCCAGCCCGGTGCGCCCCAGCCGACGGCGAGGCTGGTCACCACGAACGGGGCCAGCATCTGCCCGAGCTGCATGCCCATCGCGTAGGCGCCCTGGTACTGGCCGTGCGCGTCGGACGGCGCGAGCCCGAACGAGATGCCCCACCCGGCGGCGGAGTGCCACAGCTCGCCGGTGACGTGCGCGAGCGCGCCGAGCACCAGCAGGGCGACGGTCACCGGCATGCTGGTGGCGCCGCTCATGGCGAACAGGGCGCACCCGGCGAGCAGCGCCACGCCGGCCCGCCGTGACGAGCGGGCCGCGCCGGACAGCGACTCGGTGCCGCGGGCGGCGCGGACCTGGAACAGCACCACCGCCGTCGTGTTGACCAGGAACAGCACCGCGATCAGCCAGCGCGGCGCGTCGGTGCGGTGCGCGATCCACAGCGGCAGCGCCACCTCGAACAGCCCGAAGTGGGTCGCCATCAGGCCGTCCAGCACGACGAACGCCAGGAACGGCCGGTCCCGCAGCGCCACCAGCCGGGGGCCCGTCGTCCTGGACGGCGCCGCCGGCACCGGTGCCAGCCGGCGCAGCACCAGCGCCGCCGCCGCGTAGGTGACCGCGTCGAGCAGGATCAGGCCGAGGTACGCCTGGCGCGTGTCGACCGCCAGCCCGACACCGGCGATCGCGGCACCGGCGGCGATCCCGACGTTGGTCACGGAGCGCAGGTACGCGCGGGTGTGCACCCGGCGCTCCGCGGGCACCGCCCCCGCGATGACGGCGCCCTTCGCCGCCCGCTGGGCCGCGTCGGCGACGGCCATCGGCACGCCGACGAGCAGGTAGGACCAGAACCCGTCGACCGTGACCAGCGCCGCCGAGCCGGCGCAGAGGACGAGCAGGCCCGCGACCAGGACGCCGCGCGGGCCGCGGTGATCGGCGACGTACCCCATGGGCGCGCTCGACACCAGGCACACCAGGGCCGTCACGGTCAGTGCGAGCCCGGTCTCGCGCACGCTCAGCCCGACCGACCGGGTCAGGAACAACGCGATCGACGTCATCGACACGCCGTTGCCGAACGTGTTGATCAGGGTGGCACCGGCGAGCAGTCGCAGTGGACCTGGTTCGGGAAGCATGCCCGCCATTAAACAAGACGTACGTACGGTTTGCTACCCCGCCATGCTCGGCGCCGTCGCGTGGGCGGACAGGTCGGCGCGGATCCGCTCCAGGGTCGCGGCCATGGCCTGCGGCATCCCGCGGTCCCGCCCGCTGACCCGCTCGAAGGCCAGCACGCCCCGGCCGGCGCTCAGGGCCATCGTCTGCACCAGCCGCGTCCCGCCGGGCACGGCGGTGAGCGCGAAGCGCCACGTGGTGCTGTCGGGATACCGGCTGCGCCGCAGCGTGCGGAACGCGAACTCGACCCCCGGCTCCGCGACCGTCACCACGCACTCGCGGGTCCAGCGGAACACGCCGCTGCGGCTCGACCCGCGGAACCTGGCGCCCGGCACCCCACCGGTCCCGGCGTCGTCCCACTCGCACCGGTAGCACTCGGGGCTCCAGCGCCCCATGCGGGTGACGTCGGCGAGGAGCTGCGCGCCGCCCTCGCCGTCGACGACCAGCGCGCGCTGATCGTTGCGTTCTGCCGTGCCGTCGCCGACCGGGCCCGCACACTGAGCCCGATCAGCCGCGCGTTCGTCCAGGCTGCCGGCGCCGATCCCGCGATCAACGCCTCCTGGGAGGAGCTCGAGTCGCAGCGCCTCGCCGACCAGCGCCGCCTGGTCGAGGCGATCGCCGCGCTCGGCCCGCTGCGCGCCGGCCTGACCGTGGACCGCGGCGCCACCCTCATCTGGACGCTGCTCAACCACCAGTCGGGCTGGCTCGTCACCCACCACCTCGGCTGGGACGACGACCAGGTCGCCGACTGGATGACCGAGTCCCTGACCTGCCTGCTGCTGCCGCCCGGCTGACCGTGTCGAGGTGATGCCGGGCCAGGTCCGTCGAGGCCGTCATGCGGGCAAGAGCTTCGATCCTGCGCGCTTGATCGAAGGATCCGGGTGGCCGTCCGCACGACCACGGGGCGCCTTCGATCATGAGCGGGACGGGTGATCGCCGCTTGAGTGCTGGCGCTCTCAGGACCGGACGTCGCCGAGCAGCGATCCGGCCAGGAACACGCCGAACTCGTCGGCCGGGACGGGGCGGGAGAAGTGGAAGCCCTGACCGACGGGGCAGCCCAGGCGGCGCAGCTCGTCGGCCTGGTCCTGGTGTTCGATGCCCTCGGCGACCACGTCGAGGCCCAGCGCGGCGGCCAGGTCCAGGATCGCCCGCGCCAGGGCGGAGCGTTCCGCGCCCTCGGCGACCCCGTCGACGAACGGCTTCGGGATCTTCAGCACGTCGATCGGGAAGTCGTGCAGGCGCGACAGCGACGAGTAGCCCGTGCCGAAGTCGTCGACGGCGAGCTGCACGCCGAGGGCCTTGAGCTCGCCGAGGCGGTGCTGGGCGACCTCCGCGTCCTCGCGCAGCAATGACTCGGTGATCTCCAGGGTGAGCAGGTGCGGCGGCAGGCCGGAGCGGGCGAGGGTCCGCTGGACGTACAGGACGACGGCGGGGTCCTGGACCTGGCGCGGCGAGAGGTTCACGCTGATCTTCAGGCCCGGCCAGGCGGCCGCCTGGCGGCAGGCGGTGTCCAGGACCGCGTAGCCGAGGGGCAGGATCAGGCCGCTCTCCTCGGCGAGGGGGATGAACCGGTCGGGCGGGATGAGCCCCTTCGTCCGGTGCGGCCAGCGCACCAGCGCCTCGGCGCCGACGACCGCGCCGTCGGACAGGTCGATGAACGGCTGGTAGTGCACGAGCAGCTCGTGCCGCTCGACGGCGCCACGCAGCTCGTCGGCGAGGTCGAGCTTCTCCAGCAGGCCGGCGTGCATGCTCGGGGCGAAGTACGCGAACCGGTTGCGGCCCTGCCGCTTCGCCATGTGCATCGCCACGTCGGCGTTGCGCAGCAGCTCGTCGGCGTCCGGGGGACGGTCCGGGTCGGGCAGGGCGATGCCGACGCTCGCCCGCGGCTGGATCTCGCGGCCGCCGATGGACAGGGGCTGGCGCAGGGTGGCGAGGACCCGTTCGGCGATGCGGGCGGCCTCGGCGGCGTCGTCGAGGTGCTCCAGCAGCATCGCGAACTCGTCGCCGCCGAGGCGGGCGGCGGTGTCGGCGGAGCGCAGGCAGGTCCGCAGGCGATCGGCGGTGGCCCGCAGCAGCCCGTCGCCGACGGAGCGGCCCAGGGAGTCGTTGATGGTCTTGAAGTCGTCGAGGTCCACGACGAGGACGGCGAGATGGCGGTACGGGTTGCCGCGCCGCTCCAGCGCGTGGTGCACGCGGTCGGCCAGCAGGGCACGGTTGGCCAGGCCGGTCAGCTCGTCGTGGAACGCCCGGTGGGTGAGCTGCTCCTCCAGGGCCTTGCGTTCGGTGATGTCGCGGGTGGTGAGCAGGTAGCCGCTGATGTCGGCGTCGTCGACGACCCGCCCGACGGTCTCGGTGATGATGTACTGCCCGTTCGCGTGCCGCAGCCGGCACTCCAGCGGCCCGACCCGGCCCGCCTCCGCGGACGCGGCGCTGCCGAGCAGGACGGTGACCCGGTGCCGGTCGTCGGCATGGACCAGGTCGGTCAGGGACGTGCCGAGCAGCGCGTCGGGGTGGTGGCCGAGCAGGGAACGCACCGACGGCGTCACGTACTGGACGGTCGCGTCCCGCCCGCAGATCGACAGCACGTCGGTGACCTGCTCGGTGAGGCGCTGGAAGCGGCCCTCGGCGCGTTGGTGCTGCACCTCCCGCAGGACCGCCATCAGGTCCGCCATGCGGATGAGGATCAGGACGAACAGGACACACGACGCGGCGAGGAACGCCGGGAGCTCACCCACCGCCGTCGACCGGACCGTGATGACGGCCGGGATGAGCAGCGCGGCGACCGCGAGCAGCACCGCGAACCGGCCGCCGGTCAGCCTCGCCGGGCCGGTCGCCACGGGCTCCGCGAGTCCTCGCATGTCCGGGTGCAGCGCGGCGCAGCCGACCCCGGTGTAGAACACGATCCAGCCGATGTCGACCCAGCTGCCGGCGTGGAACTGCTCCCGCAGCGACTGCCACGTGAAGATCCCGTCGGTGGCCAGCAGTGCAAGGAGACTCACCAGCAACAGCCGGAGCGACGTGCTGCGGTCCGTCCGGCCGCTGCCGAGCCGGGCCAGGACGGCCAGGACGAGGACGTCACCGAGCGGGTACGACACCGCCGTGACCCGCTCCAGCACGGAGCCGCCGAGCTCGACCAGGTACGGGTGGATCAGGAACACCCAGGTCAGCAGTGCCACACCGACGGTGATGATCGACGCGTCGAGCAGCGCCGCCCGGTCACCGCCGGGACTCTGCCGGCGGACCAGGATCGCCAGGGCGGCCGCGAGCAGCGGGTACATCGCCAGGTAGAACACGTCGGCGAGCGACGGCCCGACCGACTTCTGGTTGTGGACCAGCTGGGGCCAGTAGTACAGCGCTTCACCGACGGTGTACGACGCCAGGCCCGCGGCGGTCAGCAGCCACGGCAGCGGCCGCGCCGGCCGGTGCAGGACCAGGCCGACGGCGATCGCGACCACCGTCGACGACGCGATCGCCGTCCACAGGATCGTGCGCAGGGGCGAGTCGGGCGTGAGGTAGTACACCGCGCTGAGCGCCGAAGCGACGCAGACATACGTCCGGACCGGCACGGACACCCCCTTTCCCACCGCTCAGATCGGCCGGTGCGGTGCCGGGTTTACGAAGTCGCACCAACGCGGCAACCCGCGGACCCGTGCGGACCGTCCCACTGGGGTGAACCTGTCGGACGAAGCCGAGTTCCGTGACTACGCCGGGCCACGGATGGCCGCCTGGCGCCGCACCGCGTTCCTGCTGTGCCGCGACTGGCATCTCGCCGACGATCTGGTGGCGACGGTCCTGGACAAGCTGTACCGGCAGTGGCACCGCCGGGACGCGATCCGCAGCCTCGACGCGTACGTCGGCGGCATGCTCGCCCGCGCCGTCGTCGACGAGCACCGCCGGCCGTGGCGCCGGGAACGGCTCGAGGACGGCGACGCCCTGCCGGAAGGCGACGCCCCGGCCGGCGGCGGCGTCGACGCGGCCGTGGAGCGGCTGACCCTGGACACGTACCTGGCCCAGCTCGGGCCGCGGCGCCGGGCGGTGCTGGTGCTGCGCTTCTACTGCGACCTGTCCGTCGAGGAGACCGCCGAGATCCTCGGCGTGTCCGTCGGCACCGTCAAGAGCCAGACCTCCCGCGGTCTGGAGACCATGCGCGCCCTCGCGGCGCCCACCCCGACCCTCAGGCAGGCATGATGAGCCACCAGCAGCTGTTCGAGGCAGTCCTCGCCGACGAGCCTCCCGCCCGCGACACCCTCGACGGCCTCGTGCGCAGGTCGCGGCGGCGCATCCGGTACCGGCGGCTGGCCGGGACCGGCGTCGCCCTCGTCGCCACCGGCGTGGTGGCGGCCCTGGCGCTGCCGCCCGCCCCGCCGACGATGACCGGCGCGCCACCGTCCACCGCCGCCTCGTCGCCGAGCCGTGCCCGGCCGCTCCTGCTCGGGCGGGCGCCGACCGAGGCACCGGGCGCCGTGGTGCCACGCCTCAGGGACGCGACCACGGCGGCGGTCACCAGGGTCGCGCCGGCAACGGTCCAGCTGCTGCCGACCGGCGACATGGAGATGGTGCCGGGGTACACCGACGACAATCCCCACCCGCAGTCGACGCTGACCTCCGTCAACGTCAAGGGGACCGTCACCGTCGGCGGCGTGACCGGCAAACTGGTGGTGACCATCAAGCGGCGCGCCATCGACACCGGCTGCGCGGCGGCGTTCCCGCCCGACGTGGCGCCGTCGGTGCTGCGGCTGGAGTGTGCGGCCAACCCCGACGTGGGCCAGCCGTACACCAGCCAGACGGTCCGCGACGAGCAGCCGGGCATGATCCGGCACATCGCGTCGCAGGACCGCCAGGACGGCACCACCGTCGAGGTGTCCGTGAGCAACGAGCCCGCCCTGACCGGCGAGCCGCCGCTGACCGGCGAGCAGCTCGTCCAGATCGCCGGCGACCCCCGGCTGACCCTGTACCCCTAGTCCGCGGTACGGCGGCCGAGGAGGGCGATGACGGTGCCGAGCACGACGGCCAGCCCGCCGATCGCCAACGGCAGCGACACGATCCCGCCCAGCGCGCCCAGCACCGCCGGCCCGGCCAGCAGCCCGGCGTAACCGGCGGCGCCGACCTGGGCGATCGCGGCCTCGGCCCGGTCCGGCCGCGCGGTGCTCGCGAGGGAGAACACCAGGGGCAGGACCGGGCTGACGGCCACGCCCGTCACGTAGACGGCGCCGAGCACGACCGGTACCACCGGCACGGCCACCAGCAGCGCGCACGTGATCGCGACGGCGGTGCCGCACCAGACGATGACGGCGGCGGCGCCGGCCCGGACCCGGAGCCGGTCCGCGACGGCCCGCCCCGTCAGGATCCCCGCCTGCAGCAACGGATGCCCCAGCGCCGCGACCGTCGCGGCCGCCCCGGCGCCGTCGCGCAGCAGCAGCCCGCTCCAGTCGGCGAGGGTCCCCTCGACCATGAACGCGGCGAAGGCGAGCACGCTGAGCGGGTACACCGCCCGCGGCAGCGGACCCCGCCGCACCGGGCCCCGCCGGCGCGGCGGGCAGCGACGGCGCCGGCAGCAGCGTCAGCGGCAGCACCAGCAGCGCCACGCCCGCCACGGTCACCGTGTACGAGACCGCCAGGTGCGTGCACGCCGCCACGAACAGGCCCGCCCCGCCGGCGCCGACCGCCCAGGCCGCGTGCATGCCGTTGAGCAGCGGGCGGCCGTACGCCCGCTCCACCGCCGCCCCCTGCGCGTTCACGGCGGCCTCGAGGGCGCCGAACGCGACGCCGAAGCACGCCGCGGCGGCGAGCACCGGCCCGAAGCCGGGCGCCATGGCCATCGCGGCGGCGCCGAGCGCGCAGCCCGGTCCGCAGATCCGCAGCACCAGCGCGTGGCCGGCGGCCGGCAGCACCAGCCGCAGCGACTGCATCGCCGCGAACGCCGCGAGGCCCCACGCGAACAGCACCGCACCGACCTGCCCGGCCGACAGGTCCAGCTTGTCCGCCAGCGCAGGTACCCCGGCGGCGACGACCCCGCACAGCACCCCGGCGATCGCGAACGCCACCGTCACCCGCCCGCGGGCCCGCGGCAGGGTTGCGCCGGCGACCGCACCGGGCGGGGCGGCGAGTGCTGTCGCCTGCGGCATGGTCCGCCCCGTCGTCCCCGGCGCTGCACCGTCCGGCTGTACTGGGGAACGGCCACCGCACCGCCCGGGTTCGGCCCGGGGGTGCCCGATACCCGACCGTCGCCGACCTCGGGCCTGACGACGGACCCGGTCCGGGGGCTTCAGATGGTGAAGCCGCCGTCGACGTTGACAGTGGCACCGGTGATGTACCTGCCGTCGGGGCCGGCCAGGAACGCGACGGCGGCGGCCACGTCGGACGGGTCCGCGAAGTGCCCGAGTGCCGTGAAGCCGTTGATGGTGGCCGCGTTCGGCCCGCCGGCCGGGTTGAGGTCGGTGTCGGTCGCGCCCGGGTGCACCAGGTTGACGGTGATGGCACGCGGCCCGAGCTCCCGCCCGAGTGACTTCGTCAGGCCGATCAGCGCGGTCTTGCTCATCGAGTACAGCGAGAACCCGGGGAACACGACCCGCTCCGCGGCGTTGCTGCCGATGTTGATGATCCGGCCGCCGGCGCTCATGTGCCGCACCGCCGCCTGCGTGGCCACGAACGGGGCGCGCACGTTGACCGCGACGGTCTGCTCGAACTCCGCGAGACCCAGCTCCTGCAACGGGCCGAGCAGGAACGCGCCGGCGTTGTTGACCAGGATGTCGAGCCGGCCGAGCTCGGCGGCGGCGCGGTCGACGGCCCCGGTCACGGCGGCCGGGTCGGCGCTGTCGGCCTGGATGACCAGCGCGCGCCGGCCGGTCGCGGTCACGGCGTCGGCGAGCTCGGTCGCGCGGCGCCGGTCGTGCTGGAACGTCAGCGCCACGTCGGCGCCCTGGGCGGCCAGGCGCCGCACCACCGCGGCGCCTGGCCCGCGCCCGCCGCCGGTCACCAGCGCCACCTTGCCCTCAAGCGTGTTCGTTGTCATGTGGATCAGCCTCGCGGGCGGCGCGGCCCGCGTCTGGCGGCGATCGGACCCGGCGTTGCCCGCTGCTCACGGAAGACGGCGAGGTCGCCCGCCGCATCATCGAAGCCCGCTGAGCGACGCCGCGTTCCGCAAGGTTTCGGCAAGACCCGTGCGGCCGATGCCCGGGCCGATGCGGCGGCCTTACATTGAAGGCCACAACTCATCGGAGGGCGGCGCCGGTGCTGTACCTAGTGCTCGCAATGCTGCTGGTCGGGTTCGTGGCCAGCGGTTTGATCTTCCTGTCGGCACCGTCCAAGGTGGACGGTGTGCCACGCGACCTGCGACGGGCCGGCGACGACGAGCCGCGCACGCAGGGCGGGGCGTTCGGCCGCACGGCGTGGATGATGCACGGCCCCAGCTGACCCAGGACCCCGCCCTCACGGCCGGAGCGGACCCGCGGTCGTCAGGGCGCACGGCCGTCGTCACGGCGCGGCACGGGGCGCGCCGTGGCACGGCTGTACCCATGCGACGCGGCCTTGCTCACGCGGCGCGCGCCGTTGACGTGGTTGCGCTCACGGCCACGACGGCGGCCGTGCCGGGCGCCGCTTCGCCGCCGAGTTTCAGCGCCGCTTCGCCGCCGAGTTTCAGCGCCGCTTCGCCGCCGAGTTCACGCCGCGAGGCGGGCCAGACGCAGGCGGTGCTCGACCCGCTCGGCGGCGGCGAGGATGTCGGGGGCTCGCAGGTGGTGGACGCGGGCGTTGTCCGACGCGGACCCGTGCCGGGCCAGCATCTCCGCCATCCGGGCGCGCACGTCGACGCGGGCACCGTCGGGGCCGACGGTCTGGTCGGCGTAGGTCAGCGCGTCGGCGACCGGCGACAGCTCGCGGGGGAACTGCGCCAGCTCGTGCCGCAGGCCGCGGACCTCGGCGACGTAGCACGCGCCCGAGTGGTGCGCGACCAGGGCGCTGATCCGGGCGGCCCAGCCCGCGCGGCGCAGGAACCGGGCGCCGTCCAGCGGGTGGAAGCCGGTGTCACGGACGGGCTCGGCGTAGCCGATGTCGTGCAGCCACGCGGCGGTCACGACCCGGTCGCGGTCGGCGGGGGACATCGTGGCGCACAGCTCGGCGGCGCGGCCGGCCACGCCCGCGGTGTGCGCCCACCGCTGCGGCAGGTCCGTGAGCAGGGCCTCGGCGAGGTCCCGCGCGGCGGCGACGTCGACCCGGGGCCGCACCATGGTGGTCATACGCACGACGGTAGGACCCGTCCGACCCCGCGAGGCAGAGCGGCAGGCGGAGTTCACGCCCGCAACATCTGTTGTTCACCTTCGCCACGGGGGTACGGCGCGGCCGGCGACCACCCGGTCACGCGACGTGGCCACGCACGGCGGGCGGCCGCGTCGTGACGGTGGCGCAAGGTCGAACTGGTATACACCGTCGAGGAGGCGACGGTGGACATGCACATTCTCGCGATCGACCAGGGCACCTCGGGCACCAAGGCCATCGTCGCCGGCGCGGACGGGGCGGTCCTCGCCATCGCCGAGGAGCCGCTGCGGCCCAGCTACCTGCCCGGCGGCGCCGTCGAGCAGGACCCCCTGGCGCTGCTGGACTCCGTGCTCACCGCCGGCCGCCGTGCCGTCGCCGCCGCCGGGGTACCCCGGCGGCGGTCGCCCTGGCCAACCAGGGCGAGACGGTCCTCGCGTGGGACCGGGCCACCGGCGCGCCGCTGACCCCGGCGGTCGTCTGGCAGGACCGCCGCGCCGAGGCGGTCTGCGCCGCGCGGTCCGCGTCCGCCGCACGGGTGGCCGCGCTGACCGGGCTGGTCCTCGACCCGTACTTCTCCGCGCCGAAGATGCGCTGGATCCGCGACAACCTCACGACCGACGGTGTCGTCACCACCACCGACACGTGGCTGGTGCACCGGCTGTGCGGCGCGTTCGTCACCGATGCCTCGACGGCCAGCCGGTCGCTGCTGCTGGACCTCGACTCCGGCGGGTGGCACGGGGGGCTGCTGGACGTGTTCGGTCTCGGCGCCGAACCGCTGCCGGACATCGTGGCCAGCGACGCCGTCGTCGGCACCACCGGCGCGTTCGGCGGCGACGTGCCGGTGACCGGCCTCATCGTCGACCAGCAGGCGGCGCTGCTCGCCGAGTCGTGCCTGACGGCCGGGACCGCGAAGTGCACCTACGGCACCGGCGCGTTCCTGCTCGCCCAGCTCGGCGGGGCCGCCGTCCGGTCGCGGTCCGGGCTGTCGACGTCCATCGCCTGGCGGCTGCGCGACGCCGTCGACTACTGCGTCGACGGGCAGGTGTACACGGCCGCGTCCGCGGTCCGCTGGCTCACCGACCTCGGCCTCATCGACGGCGCCGACCAGCTCGACACCGTCGCCGCGGCGGGCAGCGACGGCGTGCTCTGCGTGCCGGCCCTCGCCGGGCTCGCCGCGCCGTGGTGGGACTCGGGCGCGACCGCGTCGCTGAGCGGGATGACGCTCAGCACCGGCCGCGGCCACCTCGTGCGGGCCGTCCTGGAAGGCGTCGCGGCGCAGGTCGCCGCCCTGGCCGCGCTGGTCGGCGACGACCTCGGCACGCCGCTGACCCGGCTGCGGGTCGACGGCGGGCTGACCCGCTCGCGGGTGCTGATGCAGGCCCAGGCCGACCTGGCGCAGCTGCCGGTGGACGTGTACCCGTCGCCGCACGCGACCCCGCTCGGCGCCGCCGCCTGTGCCGCGCTCGCCCTCGACCCGGCGCTCACCGTCGCCGGCGTCACCGGCGGGTGGCGGCCGGTGGCGACGTACGAACCCGAATGGTCCGCGGACCGCGCCGCCGAGCACCTCGGCCGCTGGCACGCCGCGGTCGCCGCGACGCTGACCTCGACCCTGACCACCGCATGAGCGCCGACTTCGACGTCGCCGTCGTCGGCGCGGGCATCGTCGGGGCCGCGATCGCCCGGCTGCTCGGCGGCACGTCGCTGTCCGTCGCGCTCATCGAGGCCCGCGACGACGTCGGCGACGGCACCAGCAAGGCGAACACGGCGATCCTGCACACCGGGTTCGACGCGACGCCCGGCACCCTGGAGGCGCGGCTGGTCGCCCGCGGGTACACCATGCTCGGCGACTATGCGGCGGCCACCGGCATCCCGGTCGAGCGCACCGGCGCGCTGCTGGTCGCGTGGACGGATGAGCAGCAGCGGACACTGCCGGCGTTGCGGGACAAGGCGGAGCGCAACGGGTACACCCGCTGCGAGCTCGTCGACGCGGCCGAGGTCTACCGGCGGGTGCCCGCCCTCGGCCCCGGCGCGCTCGGCGGCCTGACGGTGCCCGGGGAGTCGATCACGTGCACGTGGACGACGAACCTCGCCCTGGCCACCGACGCGGTCAACCGTGGGGTGACGCTGCTGCGCGGCCACCGGATCACCGCCGCCGGGATCGGCCCGCACGTCACCCGCCTCACGGGCACCGGCGGCGACGTCACCGCCCGCTGGGTCATCAACGCCGCGGGCCTGGGCGCCGACACCCTCGACGGGTTGTTCGGCCACGAACGGTTCACGGTGACGCCGCGCCGCGGTGAGCTGTTCGTGTTCGACAAGCTGGCCCGCCCGCTGGTGCCGTGCATCGTGCTGCCGGTGCCGTCGAAGGCCGGCAAGGGCGTGCTCGTCAGCCCCACCATCTACGGCAACGTCATGCTCGGCCCGACCGCCGAGGACCTGCGCGACCGCACCGCGACCGGCACGTCGGAGCAGGGCCTGGCGTTCCTGCTGGACCGCGGCCGGGAGCTGATGCCGCGCCTGCTGGAGGAGGAGGTCACCGCGACCTACGCCGGGCTGCGCGCCGCGATCGACCGCGACGACTACCTCATCGACGTGGACGCCGGCCGCCGGTACGTGCTCGTCGGCGGCATCCGCTCCACCGGGCTGACCGCGGGGATGGCGATCGCCGAGCATGTCGGCGGGCTGCTGGACGGCACGCTGGACCTGACGCCCCGCGCGGACCTGCCGGACCCGCCACGGATGCCGAACCTCGGCGAGGCCGGGATCCGGCCGTACCAGGACGCCGCGGCGATCGACGCGGACCCGGAGTACGGCCGGATCGTGTGCTTCTGCGAGCGGGTCACCAGCGGCGAGATCCGCGACGCCTACCGCTCCCCCATCCCGCCCGCCGGCCTGGACGGGCTGCGCCGCCGTACCCGCGCGATGAACGGCCGCTGCCAGGGCTTCTACTGCGGCGCACAGCTCCACGACCTCGTCGAGACCCGGGGCGGCACCGCATGAACGAACGCGTCCGGGTCGCGGTCGTCGGTGGCGGGCCGGCCGGGCTCACCGCCGCCGCGGCGCTGGCCCGCCGCCTCGGCGACGGGGTCCTGGTCATCGAGCGGGAGGCGGAGACGGGCGGCATCCCCCGGCACAGCGACCACCTCGGGTACGGCATCCGCGACCTGCACCGCTTCGTCTCCGGCCCCGAGTACGCCCGCCGCCTCACCGCCGCCGCGCGGGCCGCCGGCGCCCGCCTGGAGACCGGGGCGATGGTCACGGGCTGGGCCGGCGACCACGCCCTGGAGGTCACCTCGCCCCGGGGACGGCGCGTCGTGGAGGCCGAGGCGGTCGTGCTCGCGACCGGCGCCCGCGAACGGCCCTGCCCGGCCCGGCACATCCCCGGCGACCGGCCCGCCGGCGTCCACACCACCGGGCAGCTGCAGCAGCTGGTCCACCTGCACCACCGCGACGTCGGGAGCCGGGCGGTCATCGTCGGCGCCGAGCTGGTCAGCTGGTCGGCGGTCCTCACGCTGCGCCACGCCGGCTGCCGGCCCGTGCTGATGACCACCGCCGGCGCGCACGCGACGCTCCGGTTCGCCGGCCGGGTCGCGCTCGGCGTCCCGGTCCTGACCCGCACCCGTATCGTCGCCGTCAACGGCCACGGCCGGGTGACGTCCGTCGACGTCGAGGACCTGCGCACGGGGCGCCGCCACCGGGTGCCGTGCGACACCGTCGTCCTTACCGGCGACTGGATCCCCGACCATGAGCTGGCCCGCACCGGCGGGCTCGTCCTGGACCCCGGCACCCTCGGCCCCCGCGTCGACACCGCCCTGGCGACCAGCCGGCCGGGGGTGTTCGCGGCCGGCAACCTCCTGCACCCCGTCGACACCGCCGACCTCGCCGCCCTCGACGGCGTGCACGTCGCGCCCGCCGTCCTGGCCCACCTGTCCGGCACCGGTACACCCGCGGCCGGCGACGCGCACGTCGAGCTGCGGTGTGAGGCGCCGCTGCGCTGGATCGCGCCGCAGCTCGTCCGGCCGGGCGGTCCCGCGCCGGTGCGCGGCCGGCTGCAACTGTGGTGCGACGAGTTCCGTGCCCTGCCCCGGGTCGTCGCCGTGCAGGACGGCCGCCGGATCGGCGCCACCCGCCTGCCGTGGCCGGCCGCGCCGGGGCGGGTGTTCCGCGTCCCGTTCGGCCTCGTCGCGGCCGCCGACCCCGCCGGCGGCCCGGTGACCGTCGCCCTGACCCGGTAGCCGCATGCTGCAGCAGGTGAACCCGGAGGCGGCGCACGCGTTCGTCGGCGACGACGAGGCCGACGAGTTCATGCACCGCCTCGCCGCGCTCGGCAAGGACGGCACCGGCTGCCCGGACAGTCCACCCGCGACGGTCCACGGTAACCATTCCTGTCGGGCGTGGGCTGAGGGGGCCTTCTCCCCCGGCGAGCGGGCCGGGGCCGCTGGGTCCTTGCCGACCGCCCCGCGTAGCGGCTACGGTGCAGCGGTGACTGCCGGGTCGGCCATGTGCCGTGCACAGACAAGGCATCCGGCAGTTCGTTGAGCTGCCGGCGGGCCCGTGGCCCGCCACTCCTTCCGCACCGCCCGCCCGCTTGAGCGGAGCCTGCTGAGGAAGGAGGTGATCGCATGTCCCGCTTCGAAGACTGCAGCATCGGCGACGTCCTCGTCGGTGAGGTGTCCGGCGTGGTGCCGTTCGGCACGTTCGTCCGGTTCGCCGACGGCGTCGACGGCCTGCTGCACGGCGTGACCGGCCTGCAGGTCGGTGCCGCCGTGACGGTCCGCGTCCTGGACAAGGACAGCGAGCGCCGGCGCGCGAGCCTGGCACTGGCCTGATCGACGGCGGGCACCCGCGAGACGGGTGCCCGCCCGGGTCACAGCGCCACCGGTTGCAGTTCCACCGCGCGGCGGCGCGGTGCAACGCGGGCCGTGAACAGGGCCGCGGACACCAGCAGCGAGCCGACCGCGAGGATGCCCATCGCGGTGCCCGGCGCCACCCACTGCGCGATGAGCCCGCCGAGCGTCGCGCCGACCGCCTGCATGGCGAGCAGCCCCGAGCCGAACAGGCCGAGTGCCTGGCCGTGCAACGGTTCCGGGGTCGTTGCCAGGAGCCGGTCCTGCAACAGCAGCGTCGCGCCGTACCCGACGGAAGCGATCCCCGCCAGCGCCGCCGCGACGGGCAGCGACGGTTCGAGGAAGAACAGCAGGTACGGCGCGGCGAGCAGCCACCGCAGCGGCCCGCTGAGCCGGAACCGCAGCCGTGGCGGCACGAACCGGCCGGCGATCGCGTCACCGGCGAGCATGCCGATGGCGGCGGTGACGAACAGCACGCTGGCCGCGGCCGGCGAGTACGGCACGAACAGCGCCTCGCAGCCGACGATCAGCCCGTTGGGCACCCACATCGCGATGTACACGCCGGGCTGCCACACCTGCCGGTTGCCGCGCCAGGTCGCCCGCACCGACGCCCGGTCCGTGGCGCGCGGCGGCCGGGCGCTCAGCCCGAAGCGGGCCACGAGCGCGGACAGCACCTGCAGGCCCGCCCCGACGAGCAGCGCGCCGCGCGGGGACACGGCGGCGACGAGGGCACCGCCGACGGCGAACCCGCCGATCTGCATCGCACCGATGGACATGTTCAGCAGCGACCGGCCCAGGATGTAGCCCTCGGCGGGGAGGATCTCGGCGAGCAGCCCGTACCGGACGCCACCACCGACCGAGGCGGCGAGGCCCTGGGCGAAGATGACGGCGAACAGGGCCGCGATCGGCAGCCCCGGCACCGCCAGGACGGCGGTCGTCAGCGCCGCGAACACGGCGAGCCCGGTCAGCGCGGCCCGGGGCGGCAGCCGGTCCGCCCACGACAGCACCGTCGCCGCGCCGACCAGCTGGGCGAACGACGCGCCGAACATGCTCAGCGCCGACAGCAGCGGCGAGTCGGTGGCCGCGTAGACGAGCGTGCCGAGCCCGATGCCCGCCACCGTCCCCGCCGCCACCTGCCCCGACACGGTCCCGAACAGGGCGGTGAACTCCGGCGTGCGGAAGAGTTGCCGATACGTTCGCATGATCGGCATCCTGCGGCGCCGGTACCGGCCCGCGGTAAAGTTTCGGGTGGAGGCGAAACGTGGGGTTCTGGCAGATCGGCACCGACGTGCTGGCCCGCAGCCGGTTCGTGGTGTCGCCGCTCGCCGAGACCGTCGCCTGCCTGTCCGCGCTGGGCGGCCAGCACGCCCGGTCCGCGCCGCAGCGGGAGTGGCTCGCCGCGCACCGCCCCGCCTTCGAGGCCCGCTATTCCGGCGACCCGTTCGTGCGACCGTTCCTGCACGCGGCGATCCGACCCGGCTGGATCGCCGACTTCCTGGTCACACCGCCGCACACGCCGGGCGAGACGTTCTCCACGGAGCTGGCCCGGCTGCGCCGCACCCCGGACGCCACCGCCCGCGCGCACCTCGGCCTCGACGGCGCGCTGCCCGACGTGCTGCTCGCCGACGGCTTCACCGATCGGGCCGCCGACCTCGTCGAATGGGTGTGGTCGCAGCTGGTGCGGCCGGGCTGGTCACGGCTGCGCCGGGTCTTCGAGGCCGACATCGTGTCGCGCACCGACCGGCTCAGCACCGGCGGCTGGGCCGCGGTCCTGGACGGGATGCGCCCCGGCATGCGCTGGCTCGGCGACGGCCGGCTGCAGATCAACACCTACGACTACGCGCCGATGGACATCAGCGACGCCGACCTGCTGCTCATCCCGACGACCGCGGCCCGCGGCTGGGTCGGCTGGGAGGAGCCGCCCAGGTCGTACTCGATCATCTATCCGTGCACGGGCTGGCTCGCCACCCCGACCGGCGCCGCCCCGCCGGACGCGCTCGCCCGGCTGCTCGGCCCGCTGCGCGCCACCGTCCTGACCCTGCTCGCCACGCCGCTGAGCACCACGCAGCTGGTCGCGCTGACCGGCGCCGGCCTCGGCTCCGTCGGCGGCCACCTGCGGATCCTGCTCGACGCCGGCCTCATCACGAGACGCCGCTCGGGCCGCTCGGTCCTCTACTACCAGACCCCCACCGGCAAGGCCGTCGCGCTGCCGACGCCCTGAATCCGGTACGGCGGCCGATCCTGACGCGAATATGAGGAACTCTCGTCCACGGTGACGGTCACATCCCTACCGTGGAGTCGTGGCTCTGCGTGATCTCAGTGTGAACGTCAGGATCGTCGCCGCCGTGCTCATCGCGGTGCTGGTGGCGCTCGTCAACGGTGTGCTGTCGATGGCGGCGCTGGGCGAGGCCAGCGACGCCGCCCAGCAGATCTACAGCAACAACGTCATGAGCACCGGCGCCGTCGGCAACGTCCGGGCGACGGCGACGCTGGCCCGCGTCGACCTCGCCAACCACGCCGCCGCCACCGGCAGCGCCGGCACCCAGGAGCAGTTCGTGCAGGCGTTCACGGCCGACCTCCAGGCGTTCGACGCGGCGCTGGAGCAATACCGCCGCAGCGGGCCGGCCGGCGACATCGCGGTCGTCGACGACCTGGAGGCGGCGTGGGCGGAGTACGTGCGGATCGCGCAGACCGTGCAGCTGCCCAACGCCACGAAGGGTGACCTCGCCGCCTGGCAGAAGGTCCGCACCGACCAGGTCGCGCCGGTGTTCGCGACGATCAACAAGGACCTGGACAGCCTGGAGCAGTCGGAGGCGGCCGCCGCCGCGACCTCGGCCAGGTCGGCCCGCGACTCCTACGAGTCCAGCAGAACCGCGGCGATCCTGCTGCTCAGCATCGGCCTGCTCGGCGCGCTCGCGCTGGGCCTGCTGGTGGCCCGCGGCATCGTGCGCTCGCTGAACCGCGTCAAGGTGGTGTGCGAGGGCCTCGCCGACGGCGACCTGACCCGCACGACCGGGCTCACGTCCCGCGACGAGCCGGGCCAGATGGGTCTCGCCCTGGACACCGCCACGACCCGGCTGCGGCAGACGGTGTCGACGATCGACGGGTCCGCGACCCGCCTCGCCGGCGCCTCGGAGCGGATGTCGGGCGTGGCGACCCGGATCGCCTCGTCGGCGGAGGAGACCTCGACCCAGGCGCAGACCGTCGCCGCGGCCGCCGAGGAGGTCTCCCGCAGCGTCGACACGGTGTCGGCCGGCAGCGAGCAGATGGGCGCGTCGATCCGCGAGATCGCGCAGAACGCCAGCGAGGCGGCCCGGGTCGCGACCGAGGCGGTGCAGATCACCGAGCAGACGTCGGCGACGATGAGCCGGCTCGGCGACTCCTCCGCCGAGATCGGCAACGTCATCAAGGTGATCACGTCGATCGCCGAGCAGACGAACCTCCTCGCCCTGAACGCGACCATCGAGGCGGCCCGCGCGGGCGAGGCCGGCAAGGGCTTCGCGGTCGTCGCGTCCGAGGTGAAGGACCTGGCGCAGGAGACGGCCCGGGCCACCGAGGACATCTCCCGGCGGGTCCAGGCGATCCAGGCCGACACCAGCGGCGCGGTCTCCGCGATCGAGCAGGTGTCGGCGGTCATCGCCCGCATCAGCGACTTCCAGACCACCATCGCCTCCGCCGTGGAGGAGCAGACCGCGACGACGTCGGAGATGAGCCGCAGCGTCACCGAGGCCGCCGCCGGCACCGGCGAGATCGCGCAGAACATCACCGGCGTCGCCGAGGCCGCCCGCCTGACCAGCGCGGGCGTCACCGAGTCCGAGCAGGCCACCACCGAGCTCGCCCGCATGTCCGGCGAGCTGACGGACCTCGTGGGCATGTTCCGCTATTAGTCGTCCTCGTCGCCGAAGCCGCGGTACGCGCCGTCCTCGCCGACGGCGTCGGCGAACTCCTCGAAGTCCATGTTCCCGATGCTGAGGTTCGCCGACACGTCCGGATACCAGCGCGCCGGCACCCGGAACGTGCGCCCGGGCTCGTTCCACAGGTCGACCGCGAGCAGCGGCCGCTCCTCGTCGCGCATCGTGGTCGCGTCCGCGACGAACAGGTATCCGACCTGCTCGTCCTCCTCCGCCACGGCGTCGGCGGCCACGAGCGCCTGGATGCTCACCCCGTCGTAGGCGGCGTCGCTGACGAACGTGGCGCCGACGGCCTCGGCGTCGACGGCCGCCTTCACCGCCGCCCATGCGGCCTCGTCGGTGAAGTCGGTCCGCAGGACCAGCGACGCCAGGTCCGCCGGCTGGGGAAGGCTCGTCATGCGGGCGATCCTTTCACCCGGCAGTCCCTGCGGCGACAGTCCCGGGGCGGCACGGGGCGCTCTGTCCTGTGCCGGTCGGCCTCGACCGCGTCGGACTGCGCCACACGCCAGGCGGGCAGGCCGTCACCTGCCGCCGGCCCTCGTGAACAGCAACGTCACCGCCGTGCTCGCTGCGCCCGTCTACACCGGGCAGTCGTCGAGGTCGTGCAGGGCCTGGATGACCGGGCCGGGCCAGGTCGGGTCGG
Source organism: Dactylosporangium sp. NBC_01737 (assembly GCF_035963215.1). Lineage (NCBI taxonomy): Bacteria > Bacillati > Actinomycetota > Actinomycetes > Micromonosporales > Micromonosporaceae > Dactylosporangium > Dactylosporangium sp. NBC_01737. Next base: position 7,284,692 of record NZ_CP109153.1, on the reverse strand, counting down.
TGTCCTTGTGCTCCACGGTGCGCACCACCCGCATGCCGACCGCCGCGGCGCCGGCCAGCTCGCCGTCGGCGCCGTCGCCGACGAACACGCAGTCGGCCGGGGCGGCGCCGAGGGCCTCGGCGGCGGCGAGGTAGATGCGCGGGTCGGGCTTGCCGATGCCCAGGACGCTGGAGAACACGGCGACGTCGAACCGGGACGCCAGCGCGCACGCGGGCCACGCCTCGGCGGCCTCCGCGGTCGCGTTGCTCACCAGGGCGAGGCGGAGCCGCAGGCCCGCAGCGCGTCGAGGGTCGCGAGGGTCGCCGGGGCCACGGCGTCCAGGACGCGCCGCGCGAGCGCCCGGCGGCGCGCGGCGGCGCGGGCCACCGCTTCGCCGGACGGGGTGGCCCCCAGGCGACCGGCGAGGATGCGGATCGTCTCCTCGACGCTCCAGTGCGTGAGCCGCTCGTCCCAGGTGTCGTGGTACGCCCGCAGCAACGCCCCCGCGTCGACCCCGATCATCCCGGCCATCTCGGCGACGACCCGGTCCCGTTCGCCGTCGGCGCCGTCGACCAGCGTGTGGAACAGGTCGAACACCAGGAACCTCGGCGGCATGCGTCGCACGCTAACAGGCCCGCCCGGCTGTGAGTCGACGCACGTCCGCTTGTCCAGGTGGCCGCCGGGGCGTTGGGTCGGGGGATGGCTCGTATCGCGTACGACGAGGGGGACGCCGCGGCGTTCGAGACGAACCGGCATCTGAGTGGGGAAGGGCTGGGCGCCTGGCGGGAGGCGGTGGGGCGGCACCTCGACCCGCATCCGGGGCAGCGGCTGCTGGACCTGGGCTCCGGCACGGGCAGCTGGGCCCGGGCCTTCACCGCCTGGTTCCACGGCGTGGAGGTGCTGGCGGTGGAGCCGTCCGCGGCGATGCGGGCCCGATCGGTGTACCTGCCGGTCATCGCCGGGCACGCCGCGCGGGTGCCCGTGGTCGACGGGGTTGTCGACGCCGTGTGGATGTCGACGGTGATCCATCACGTGCCGGACCTGGTGGCCGCCGCGCACGAGCTGCGCCGGGTCGTGCGGCCGGGTGCACCGGTGCTCATCCGGTCGGTGTTCGCCGGGCGGCACGACGGGATCGGCCTGGTCCGGTTCTTCCCGGAGACCGCGGCCGTGCTGGACACCTACCCCAGCGTCGGGGACGTCGAGGCGGCGTTCGCCGCCGCCGGGTTCGGCACCGTGGCCCTTGAGCGGGTCGCCCAGACGACCGCGGCGTCGTTGCCGGAGGCGGTGGCGATGCTGCGCCGCGACGCGCACACCCCGCTGAAGCTCATCAGCGACGAGGCCTACGACGCGGGCCTGGCACGGATGCGCGAGGCCGCCGCGACCGAGCCCGGACCGGTCGTCGACACGCTGGACCTGCTGGTCCTGCGATAGCGACGCTCGCGGGCGGTCGAGAAGGCGGGCGACCGCCCGGCCGGCGCAGGTCGCGGCGGCGCGGATCGCGGCGCGGGCGGTCGACAGCGACGGTCACGGGCGGTCGAGGAGGCGGGCGGCGCAGGTCGCGGCGGCCAGGTCGCGGCGCAAGCGGTCGACAGCGACGGTCACGGGCGGTCGAGGAGGCGGGCGACCGCCCGGGCGGCGCGGGTCGCGGCGGCCGGGTCGCGGCGCAGGCGGTGTGCGGCGTGCAGCGACAGCATCACGCCGGTCAGCTCGAACACGACCTGCTCCGGGTCGTCGACGGCGGCGGTGCGCGCCTGGTGCAGCAGCTCGCGGTGCCAGCGTCCTGCGGCGCCGGCGATCGCGTCGCGGACCGGGCCCGGCCGGTCGTCGAACTCCGGCCCCACCGCCATGAAGAAGCAACCGCCGGGCGGCCGGTCCGAGGTGACGTAGCGCAGCCACGAGCCGGCGACGGCGCGCAGCCGGGGCAGTCCGGCCGTGGTGGCGGCGACCGGCTCCCAGACGTCGCGCCAGAACTCGTCGGCGGCCAGCTCGACGACGGCGAGCTGGAGGGTCTCCTTGTCGCCGAAGTGGCCCAGGACACCCGACTTGCTCATGCCGAGGTCGGCGGCGAGCCGGCCGATGGTGAGACCCTCGAGACCCTCGACGGAGGCGACGTCGACGCCGTGCCTGACGATGCCGGCCCGGGTCTGCCGGGCCTCCGCGACGGTGCGACGGGGACTCATCACACCACTATAGCGTCCGACCGTTCGGACGCTATATTCGCCGGATGCCTCTCCTGCGCCTGATCTTCTCCCTCTGGTACCGCCCACGCGTCGAAGGCCTCCATCACGTGCCGCGGCGCGGGGCGGTCATCATCGCCGGCAATCACCTGTCGTTCTACGACAGCGTGGTCATCCCGCTCGTCGTCCCGCGCCGGGTGGTGTTCCTGGCGAAGGCCGAGTACTTCGAGCGGGGCCGGCTGCGCCGCTGGTGGTTCCGCGCCTCCGGGGCGGTCCCCGTGCGCCGCGGCGACGGGCCGGCCGCCCGGGAGGCCCTCGACACCGCCCTCGACGTGCTCGCCGGCGGCCGCGCGTTCGGCATCTACCCGGAGGGCACCAGGTCGCGCGACGGCCGCCTGTACCGTGGCCGCACCGGTGTCGCATGGCTGGCGCTCACCGCCGGGGTGCCGGTCGTCCCGGTGGCGCTGGCGGGCACCGGCGGCCTGCCAGGGCGGGAGCGGATCACCGTGCGGTTCGGCGCGCCGCTGCACCTCACGGGGGCGCCCGGCGATGCCCGCGACCGGCGCGCCGCCACCGACGAGATCATGGACGCGATCGGCGCCCTGTCCGGCCAGCAGCGGGTCCCGCGGTACAACCCGGTCCAGTAGCGGCCCGGGCAACTCCACGGCACGCCGGCCCGGCGGAGTGCTCTAGGACGACGGCTCGGCAGCCAGGTGCCGCTCGACGGCGGCGACCTTCGCGTCGAGGGCGCCGGTGACGCCGTCGCGCCAGTCGACCTTGATGACGGTGGAGGTGCGCGGGGACTTCGCGTGGACGGCCTCGACCGCGGCGCGGACCACGGCCATCGCCTCGTCCCAGGTCTCGCCCTCGACGGTGGTGAACATGGCGTCGGTCCGGTTGGGCAGGCCCGAGGCCCGCACCACCCGCACCGCCTCGGCGACGAGCGCACCGACCTCCGGGCCCGCACCGAGCGGGGTGACGCTGAACGCGACGAGCACCGACATGGCCACCACCCTACCCAGCACGGTTCAGCACATGCGCAGGAAGCGGTCCAGGACGCGGGTGCCGAACAGCAGGCCGTCGACCGGGACCCGCTCGTCGACGCCGTGGAAGAGGGCGGTGAAGTCGAGGTCCGGTGGCAGGCGCAGCGGGGCGAAGCCGAGGTGCCGGATGCCGAGGCGCTGGAAGGCCTTCGCGTCGGTGCCGGCCGACAGCATGTACGGCAGCAGCCGCGCGTCCGGGTCCTCGGCGGTGATCGCCGCGGTCATCGCGTCGACCAGGGTGCCGTCGAAGCTGGTCTGCACCGACGGCATGCTCTTCCACTCGCGGCTCACGCCGGGCCCGACGACGGCGTCGACCTCGCGCAGGAACGCCTCCTCCCGGCCCGGCAGCAGCCGGCAGTCGAAGATGGCCGACGCCGTCGACGGGACCACGTTGTCCTTGTAGCCGGCGGAGAACATGGTGACGTTCGCGGTGTCGCGCAGCGTCGCGCCGATCATCCGGGCGACGGAGCCGAGCCGGCCGAGGACCGCCGACGGGTCGTCCTCGTCGAAGGGCACGCCGGTGAGCTCGCTGACGCCGGCGAGGAAGTCCCGCACTGGCGGGGTGAGCGCGAGGGGGAACTCGTGCGCGTCCAGCCGGGCCACGGTGGCGGCGAGCCGGGAGACGGCGTTGTCGGTGTGCAGCAGCGAGCCGTGCCCAGCCGTGCCGCGGGTGTACAGCCGCAGCCAGCCGACGCCCTTCTCGGCGGTCTCCACCAGGTACGCGCGGACGCCGTCGGCGACGGTCAGCGAGAAGCCGCCGACCTCACTGATCGCCTCGGTGATCCCCTCGAGCAGCTCCGGCCGGTGCTGGACCAGCCAGCCCGCGCCGTTGACCCCGCCCGCCTCCTCGTCGGCGAGGTACGCGAACACCAGGTCCCGCGGCGGGACGACCCCGTCGCGGCGGAACCGGCGGGCGACGGCGAGGCTCATCGCCGCCATGTGCTTCATGTCGACGGCGCCGCGCCCCCACACGTAGCCGCCGGAGACCTCGCCGGAGAACGGGTGGACCGACCACTCCGACGGCTCGGCCGGCACGACGTCGAGATGGCTGTGCACCAGCAGGGCACCCCGTTGCGAGGAGCCGGGCAGCCGGGCGATGACGTTGCCGCGACCGGGCGCGCCCGACTCGACATACGTGGTCTCGTAACCGGCGTCCTCCAGGCGCTCCGCCACGTATTCGGCGGCCCGGCGCTCACCCCGGGTCCCGGACGGCTCTCCGGTATTGGTCGTGTCGATCCGGATCAGCTCGCTCGCCAGTGCCACGACTTCGTCCACGCGGCCGAGGGTAACGGGTCGCGCCGAGGTGCACGGTGGCGTACCGGCCGAGCACCGCCGCCCCGCCGCACGCCCAGAACACGGCCTCGGCGTCCCGGAACAGCGCCACCAGCGCGACGGCGAACAGCACCGCCGAGACCGGCCCCACGGCGCGGTCCACGACCTTCCAGCCACGGACCGCGCCGCCACCCCACCACCGTGCCATCCCCATGAATCCTACCTGCAAGATAGGCAAACGGGAACGGCCGCGGTGGAGGCCCTGCAAACGGCACGGCCTCAGCCTCGGCTGAGCGCCTCGGGGTCGCCGGCGGCATAGCCCGCCGGGAGCGCGGGCACGGGCCAGCCGGCGTCCGGGACGAAGTCGCACCAGGTGCCGTCGAACGGGAAGCGGCCCGCCTCGGCGTCGGCGATGACCCGCACGCCCTCGGCACGGATCGCGGCCGCCTCCTCGGCCGTCCAGAAGCCCGGGCGGCCGATGCAGTCGGTGAACTCGTCCTCGTCCTTCCATCGCCAGGTCCGGTCCGGCGCCACCACGACGTCGAGGTGGTGATCGACGATGTCGATGCCGCCGTCGCGGCGGTGTGCCGGGGACTCCAGGTTCACGTACCACCCGGCGAACGCGCCGCCGGCGAAGAACCACCACACGGAGTGGGCGGCGCCCGGCGGGTGCAGCAGCAGGACGTCGGTGCCGCGCCAGGTGCGCACGGACAGCGCCGCCGCGCCGTAGGCGTCGTGGGTCGGCCTGGCCCGCAGCACGCGGCCGTCGTCCTCGACCCGGCAGGCGAAGCCGGCACCCTCCGGCAGCCACAGCAGCAGGCCGTGCGCGTCGTCGGCGAGGACCCTGGTCGCCAGGGCCCACGTCAGGTGCGGCCCGCGGAAATACCGCCGGAGCATGGTCGGTGGCGGTGCCGGCGCGTCCATCCACAAACCATAGCCATCTACGATGGCGGCATGGCACGGGTACTGGTGACGGGTTCGACCGACGGGATCGGGCTGGAGACCGCGGCGCAGCTGCTGCGGCTCGGGCACGACGTGGTGCTGCACGCACGGACCGAGGCGCGGGTCGCCGCGGCCGGGCTGCCCGGCGTGCCGGCGGTCGTCGGCGACCTGGCGTCCCTGGCGGAGACGAAGGCCCTCGCCAGGGACGCCGGAGCGTTCGACGTGGTCGTGCACAACGCGGGCGTCGGCGGGCAGGACGAGCGGCGGCTGACCGGCGACGGGCTGGAGCGCACGTTCCAGGTCAACACGCTCGCGCCGTACGTGCTGACGGCGCTCATGCCGCGCCCCGCCCGCCTGATCTACCTCACCTCCGGCCTGGAGTCGGTCGGGGTCGCCGACCTCGACGACCTGCAGTACGAGCGCAAGCCCTGGCACGGCATGCAGGCCTACAGCGACTCGAAGCTGCTCGACGTGGCGCTGGCGTTCGCGGTGGCGCGGCTGTGGCCGCAGGTGCGCAGCAACGCCGTGGACCCGGGGTGGATCCGCACGAAGCTCGGCGGCGCCAGCGCCACCGACGACCTGCCGGAGGGCGCCGAGACGCAGGTGTGGCTGGCGACCGCCGACGAGCCGGCGGCGGCGGTCACCGGCCGCTACTTCAAGCGCCGCACCGATCTGAAGGCCAACCCGGCCGCGTACGGCCGGGCCGTCCAGGACGGGCTCCTCGCGGCCTGCGAGGCGCTGTCAGGCGTGAAGCTCACCAGCTGACGGTGGCGCCGTCGCGGTAGCCGACCCGCCGCGGTCCGATCAGCACCGGCCGCTCCACGAGCACGCACACGTCCTCGCCCGGCCACCACCAGCCGGCGGCGCGGGCGAGCGCGGCCCACCCGTCCAGCTGATCGGCGTCGTGCGCCCGGTACTGGGCCAGGCCGAGCTTGCGCAGCATGTCGTACAGGCCGATCCAGGTGACGTCCTGCTGGCCGTACCAGCAGACCGGCAGTGTCCCTTGTGGACCGATGACGGCCCGCACGGGCCAGGTGATGCCGGCCGCGATCGGGGTGTGCAGCGACTGGCGCAGCACCTCCCGCAGCGGCACCCCGGCCTCGATCGCCTGTACCGGCGGCAGTTGCGGCCAGGGCTTGTGCCGGTCGTCCTTGTCGGACTTCTTCACCGTCGCCGTCAGGTCGGGGTGGGTGGCCGCGTCGTCGAGGGCGCCGCGCAGCCGGGCCAGCCCGGTGGCGATGTCGCCGGCGAGCGGTGGTGTCCCTTGTGGACGCCGGGCGAGGACCCATGACTGGAGGTCCCGGTGCGTCGGCATGCCGGTGAGCAGCGGCAATGCCTTGCGTGGCGAGTCGACCCAGCGGAACGCCGGCGCGCGCCGGTGCTGCCGGCGGTAGAGGCCGGCGATGAGGTGTTCGGTGGAGGCCCGGTCGGCGGGCCCGGTGGATCGTCCCACGTCGAGCCATTCGTCGCGGATCGGCTCCGCGCGATGCCAGAGCTCGACGATGCGAGCCGCGGGCGGGCGTTCTGCTGAGCGATGGAGCGGACGGGCTGCGGCGGCACGCCGCGCCGTGGCGGTCAACGCGCGAGGGCGGACGCGCCCTTCCGGTGAGTGCTGATCATGTCGTCCATTGTGCGGGCAGCCGGCCGCCACCCGCAACCCCGGTATCAGAGTTTGACGAGTCCGGCACCGGTCGGGGTGAACCCGCACGATGCGAGGTAGAAGTCGCGCAGGTGGTCCTCGAAGTCGACGTGCAGCCACTCGCAGCCGCCGGCCCGCGCCCCGTCGACGGCGGCGGCGACCAGACCGGTGCCGACGCCGCGTCGCTGTGCGGCGGCGGACACGACGGTGTCGAGCACGAACGCGTGGCCCGCACCGTCCCAGGCCACGTTCACGAACCCGAGCAGCGCGCCGCCGCCGGAGGAGGCGCGGGCGCAGACCCAGCCGAGGCTGTGCCGGTTGACCCGCTCCCACCAGCCGTCGCCGGTCGGCGGATGCCCGAACCCCTCCGCGTGCAGCGCCTCAACCTCGGCGTCGTCGAACCCGCCCCGCCACGAATAGCTGATCGTCCCGGTCACCGACACGGACCGCACCCTACCTGTCCGTGACCGGCGCGGGTCTATGCTGCCTGGATGTCCTTCCGCCAGGGCACGGGCCGCCTGTGTCTGGACTTCGTCCACACGCTGCGGGACCGTGGCACCGGCCGGCCCGTCGACGACCTGCCCGACGGCCCGGCGCTCGCCGCCTGGGTCCGGCAGTTCGGCCCGGTCGCGCCGCCGCCCGGCAGCAGCGTGCCCGGCGTGATCCTCACCGGCGCGCAACGCCTCCGCGAGGCGGTCCACGCGCTGGTCGTCGCGGGTGTGCCGGGGCCGGCCGGCGACGTGCGCGACACGGTCAACGACGCCGCGGCCCGCTCGGTGCCGGTGCCGTTCCTCGACGCCGGCGGCGCGCTGCGCTGGCAGGCAGCGGACCCGGTCACCGCCACCCTGGCGCTGGTCGCCCGCGACGCGCTCGACCTGGTCACCTCGCCCGCCGCGGCCCGGGTGCGCGCCTGCGACGACCCGCAGTGCCGCGCCCTGTTCCTGGACGCGTCGCACACCGGCACCCGCCGCTGGTGCTCCGCGGACCCCTGCGGCAACCGGGCCCGCAAGCGTCAGGTCACCGACGCACCGCGAGCCGGGTGAACTCCTCCAGGGTGCCGTCGAAGAGCACGTCGGACACCTGGGTCAGCAGCACCCGGACGGTGCCGGTCGCCGGGCTGTTGCTCCACGTCGTGCCGTAGCCGCCGTCCCAGCCATAGGTGCCGTCCGCGTGGACCGCCATGCCGTATCCCCAGCCGCGGCCACCGAGCAGCATCCCGCCGCCCTCGATCTGCGCCGGGGTCAGGTGGTCGGTGGTCATCGCCCGCACCGCCCGCTGCGGCAGCAGCGACCGGCCGCCGTCGAGCATGAATCGGCCGAACGCCACCACGTCGTCCACTGTGGACACCAGCCCGGCGGCGCCGTCCGGGAACGCCGGCTCGCGGGTCCAGTCCTCCGCGGTCGCCAGGCCCGTCTGCCGTTCGCCGCCGAAGTAGCTCGCCGGCAGCTCCCGGGCCCGCTGCGGTGGCAGTGTGAAGCCGGTGCTTGCCATGCCGAGCGGGTCGAACAGCCGCTCCTGCAGCAGCTCACCCAGTGACATCCGGGCCGCCCGGGCCGCCAGCACGCCCAGGACGAGGGCGCTGGAGTTGTACGCCCAGCGCTCCCCCGGCTGGAACAGCAGCGGCAGGGTCCCGAACCGCCGCATCCACTCGTCGACGCCGTGCGGAGTCCGCGGGTCGGGCCGGGCGAGGGTCAGGTCCAGCGCTTCGGCGGCCCGCACCACCGGGTACGGCGGGTTGATCGGCGGGTCGGCGGCCGGGTCGAGCAGCAGGCCGTGCCCCATCCGGTAGGTGAGCAGGTCCTGCACGGTGACGGCCCGCCGCGCCGGCACCGTGTCGTCGACGTCGGCGTCCAGCCGGCGCAGCACCCGCGGCCCGGCGAGCTCCGGCAGCAGCCGGTCGACGGGCTCGTCGAGGGCCAGGAGACCGTCCTCGACCAGCATCACGGCGACGGCGGCGACCATCGGTTTCGTCACCGACGTCAGCCGGAACGGCGTGTCGCGCCGCATCGGCGCGGCGCCCTCACCGAACGCCGCCGCGCCGAGGACCTCGACCCTCACCGGCCCGTCGGCACCGGCGACCGCGGCCACCAGGCCCGGCACCGCGCCACGCTCGACCAGTCCTGCCATGCTCCGGTACAACGCATCCATACGTTCACCTTATGGTGGTCACCGTGGAGACGTCCCTGACCGCAGCGGTCGACGCGTTGCGCCGGTCCGGCCTGGAGCCTGTCGTCCGCCAGGCCCCGCGCCAGTGGTCGGCGAGCCCCGTGGAGCCCGGCGCGTGGGTGCGGATGCCCGGCGACGAGGCGTACGCGGTCGTGACCGTCGCCGACATCCGCCCCGGTGAGCGGGTCGGCGACTGGGAGCCGGCGCGGACGCTGCCGGACCCGACGGCGGTCCTCGGGTTCACGGCCGCGTTCTACGAGCGCCGCCCCGACGCCGACACCCAGCCCCTGGAGCACGGCGACCCGGTCGCGGTGGCGTCCGGGCAGTTCCACTCGGTGTTCCCCGAGGACGTCGTGGCCGCCGTGGAGGACTGGGCGCAGTGGGAGGCGACCTGGTCGGTCATCCCCGCCTGCGAGCCCGAGGGCCGCCGGCGGGCCCGGCTGCAGCGCCTCGCCAGGTCGAAGCTCGCCGGCGACGGCATCCCGGTCGACGTCGCCCTCGACCCGATGCTGCTGTCGATGCTGTCCGACGAGCAGGCCGAGGACCTCGACGAGACCATCGCCGGGCTGTTCCTGCCCGGGATCCGGTGGTGGTTCCCGCGGGACCGCACCGGCGGCCGGCTCGCCGGCCGGGTCCAGGTGCTGCTGCGCGAGGTCGTGCCCCCGGCGAACCCGGCCGGCAAGGGCATCTGGCTCGTCGTGGGCACCGCACCGGGCGGCGGCCTGCGGACCGGGCTGGGCCGGTTCGTGGGCAAGTCGACCTACCACCGCTGGGACCGGATGCCGCAGTACTGGCAGGCCCCCGCGGCCACCGTCGAGGAGCTGTGGGGCATCGACGGCCGGCGCCCGGCGGGCGTGGTCTCCGCCGCCGTCGACGCGCTGCTCGCCGGCCGCGCCCTGGAGGCGCTGGACCTGTGCGGTGTCACCACCGACCGGGCCACCGCCCGGGTCCTGCAGGGGCTGCCGGAGAGCTTCCGGCTGCGGGAGTGGACCGACAAGTGGACCACCAACGCCACCGGCCTCATGGCCAACGCGGCGCCGTGGCGCTGGTCCGCCTCGGTGGTGCGCGGGCAGCGTCCCCGCCGCCTGGAGACGCTCGGCGGTTTCGGCGCCAGCCGGCGCCCGGGGCTGTTCCTCGGCGCCGCCGGCGGCACCGCCCATCTGACGTTCGCGCAGAGCGGCAGCCCGCTCGTCGCCCCGCGCGCCGAGTGGGAGCGCGACCTGGACTACGACCTGGTAAGCCTCGGCCTCATCACCCCCGACCGGATCCCGCTGCGCCGCCGGTGACGCGGCCGCGCACCGCACGGCGGTACGCTGCGGGCATGTCGCTGCACGAGATCGTGCCCGGGGTGCACGCCTGGCTCCAGCCGGACGGCACGTGGTGGCTCAACAACGCCGGCGTGGTCGCCGACGACGGGCAGGTCCTGATCGTCGACACGTGCGCGACCGAGACCCGGACCCAGCGGTTCCTCGCCGCGGCGGACGAGGCGACCGCCGGCGGGACCGTCCGGCTCGCGGTCAACACCCACCAGCACGGCGACCACAGCTACGGCAACAGCCTCCTGCCCGTCGCCACCGTCATCGTCGGCCACGAGCACATGCGGGAGGGCCTGCGCGTCGACCCGGTGATCGACGGCTGCCCGCCGCTGTGGCAGCCCGTCCCCGACTGGGGCGCCGTCACCCGCCGGCTGCCCGACGTCACCGTCCGGGACCGGCTCACCCTCCACATCGGACAGCGCCAGGTCGACGTCGTGCATCCCGGCGGCCCCGCGCACACGACCGGCGACCTGGTCGCGTGGCTGCCCCGCGAGCGCGTGCTGTTCGCCGGCGACCTGGTCTTCAACGGCCTCACCCCACTGGTGTTCATGGGCTCGGTGACCGGTGCCGTCGCGGCACTGGACTGGCTCGCCGGGTTCGAGCCCGCGCATCTGATCCCGGGGCACGGCCCACTGCTCACCGCCGCCGAGATCGCGCCCGCGTTCGACGGGATCCGCCGGTACCTGCGGCTGGTCCTCGACACGGCCGACGCGGGCATGCGGGCCGGGCTGACACCGCTGGAGGCCGCCCGTGCGTGCGACCTCGGCGAGTTCGCCGGCTGGGCCGACGCGGAGCGGATCGCGCCCAACCTGCACCGCGCGTATGCCGACGCCCTCGGCACCGACGTCGACCCGGTCGCCGCCCTCACCGACGCGGTCGCCTGGCGGGGCTCCCCCATGGCCACCCAGGTCTGAGCCGCGCCGCCACCCTCGGCCGGCTCGACCTGCCGACCGGGTAGCGGGACGGTAAGATCGACACGATGACGGACTGGATCTTCGCGGTCATCGACGAGCTGGGGCCCATCGGGGTGGGGCTGCTCATCGCGTTCGAGACGCTGGTGCCGCCGATCCCGTCGGAGCTGATCCTGCCCCTGGCGGGGTTCCGGTCGCGGGCCGGGGCCATGCATCCGGTGCTGGTGTGGTGCTGCGCGACCGTCGGGGCCGTCGCCGGGTCGCTGGTGCTCTACTGGATCGGCGCCCGGCTCGGCTATGAGCGCCTGCACCGCCTCGCCGGCCGGCGCTGGTTCCTGCTCACCGGGCAGCGCGACCTGGAGCGCGGGCGGCGGCTCTTCCAGCGGCACGGGTCGTGGTTCGTGGCGCTGTCGCGGTGCGTGCCGGTCCTGCGCAGCCTCGTGTCGATCCCGGCCGGGATCGAACGGATGCGGCTGCCGAAGTTCGTGCTGCTCACCACCGCCGGCTCCGGGGTGTGGAACGCGCTGTTCATCGGCGCCGGCTGGATGCTCGCCGAGCGGTGGCACGAGGTCGAGCGCTACAGCGGGCCGGCCGGCACCGCCGTCGGGGTGCTGCTGGCCGCCGGTGTCGCGGTCCTCGCGGTCCGCAAGCTCCGCACGTCATGAGCGGGAATTTCCCGGGTACGACGGTTGTCAGGAGCAGTGAGGACGCACGAAGGTGAGGAGTGACAGGTGGCGAGCAACATCGTGGCGTGCCCGGCCTGCGGCAAGCGCAACCGGGTCCCGGCCGCGGCGACGGGCACCCCGGCCTGTGGCAGCTGCGGCGCCCGGGTGCCGTGGATCGTCGACGCCGGCGACGACACGTTCGCCGAGGTCGCCGAGCGCTCCACCACCCCGGTCCTGGTCGACCTGTGGGCCCAGTGGTGCGGCCCGTGCCGGGCGGTGAGCCCGGCCCTGGAACAGGTCGCCACGCAGCTCGCCGGGGCGGTGAAGCTGGTCAAGGTCGACGTCGACGCGGCGCCGTCGCTGTCGCGGCGCTTCGACGTGCGGGCCGTGCCGACGCTGATGGTCATCAAGGACGGCAAGGTCGTCGCCCGCCAGTCGGGTGCCGCACCGGCCGCGACGCTGCGCCGCTGGGTCGAGCAGTCCCTGGCCTCGGCCGCCGCCTGACCTACGGCCGCTCGTCCCCGGCGCCGGCGCGGCGCCGGGGGCCGAACGCGACGACGTACACGAACAGGGCCGTCATGACGCCCGCTCCCGCCCACATGGCCTGCTGCCAGCCCTCGACGAACGACTCCTGGGCCGCTCTGATCAGCGCCTGCCCGTGTGGACCGCCGGCCGTCGCGAGGGCGTTGGCGATGCCTTCGCGGGCCGAGCCGGTCGCGGCGTCCGGGACCGCGTCGAGCCGGGCGTCGACGGCGTCGCGGTAGCCGGCGGACAGGACCGCGCCGAGCAGCGCGACGCCCAGCGCCGTGCCGAACTCCCGGGTGACGTCGTTGAGCGCGGAGGCGACGCCTTGCCGTGCCCGCGGCAACGCGGTGGTGATGGCCTCGGTGGACGGCGTCATCGTCAGGCCCATGCCCAGCCCCATGGCGAGCATGCCCGGCAGCACGGAGCGATACCCGCCGTCGACGGAGACGGAGGTGGCCATGAGCGCCAGTCCGGCGCCGCCGAGGAAGATCCCGGACGCCATCGTCGCCCTGGCGCCGATCCGCGCCGCGACGCGCGGGGCCAGGCCGGAGGCGAACATCATGAGCAGCGCCATCGGCATGAGCGCCAGAGTGGAGCGCAGACCGGACCAGCCGAGCACCGCCTGGAAGTACGGGAACAGCACCACGAAGATCCCGGCCTGCACGCCGAAGACCACCAGCAGCGTCACCGCGCCGCCGGCGAGTCCCCTGCTGCGGAAGAGGCGGATGTCGAGCAGCGGTGCGGGCCGGCGCAGTTCCCACGCCACGAAACCGGCGGCGCCGGCCACGCCGACCAGGAGGCTCAGGAGCGTCACGGGCGCGGTCCAGCCCCGCTGCGGGCCCTCGTGCAGGACGAAGATGAGCCCGACGGCGGCGACCACGCTGGCCAGCGAGCCGGCGGTGTCGAACCTGTGCGGCGACGCCTCGCGCGAGTCCGGGACGGTCCGCAGCGCCATGACGGCGGCCACGGCCACGAGCACCACCGGCAGCACGAACAGCCACCGCCAGCTCGCCACGTCGACGAGGACCGCGGACAGGTACATGCCCAGGATGCCGCCGCCCCCGGCGACGCCGGTCCACACGCCGATGGCCCGGGAGCGCTCCTCGTCCGGGAACGTCGAGGTGATGACGGCCAGCGTGACCGGCATGATCATCGCCGCGCCGACGCCGCTGAGCAGCCGCGCCGCGATCATGACCGCGGACGACGTGGCGACCGCGGCCGCAGCGCTCGCCAGCCCGAACACGATCAGGCCGGTGAGCAGCACCGGCCGGCGCCCCCACCGGTCGCCGACCGCGCCGAGCGGCAGGAGCAGCGCGGCCAGGCTGATGGTGTACGTGTTGATGATCCACAGCACGGTGCTCTGGGAGGCGTCGAACGCGAGGGCGATCTCCTGCTGGGCGACGTTCAAACCGGACACGGAGGCGATGACCGCCATGAGGGCGACGCACACCGCGACCAGGATCGCGCGCCGCCGGCGCGGGTCGTGGACCGTCGGGTCGGCGGCGCGCCGGGCGGCGGACAGGTCTGGAGGAGTCATGCCGCCGATCGTGATCACGTCGATGCGGATACGCAAACGTTCTTGCCGAATGGCAAAATGGGGCGCATGGACGAAGAACTGGACCGCCGGCTCGACGCGGTCGGGCCGAGGCTGAAGCGCCTCCGCCTGCGCCGCGACATCACGCTGACCGACCTCGCGCGGGAGACCGGCATCTCCGTCAGCACGCTGTCCAGGCTCGAGGCGGGCCTGCGCCGCCCCACACTCGAGCAGCTCCTGCCGCTGGCCCGCGCGCACGGTGTCACGCTCGACGAACTGGTCGACGCGCCGCCGACCGGCGACCCCCGCATCAACCTGCGGGCCATCCCCTGCGGCGACGGGTCGGCCATCCTGCCCCTGACCCGCCGGCCCGGCGGCATCCAGGCCTACAAGTTCGTCCTGCCGGCCGGCGACGACCGCGAGCCCGACCTGCGCACCCACGAGGGCTACGACTGGGTCTACGTGCTCAACGGCACGCTGCGGCTGGTCCTCGGCGAGCACGACCTGATCCTCAGGCCCGGCGAGGCCGCCGAGTTCGACACCCGCACCCCGCACTGGTTCGGGGCCACCGGCGCCGGCCCCGTCGAGTTCCTCAGCCTCGTCGGCAAGCAGGGCGAGCGCGTGCATGTCCGCGCGGCACCGAAGGCAACCTGACGCTACCGGCATGCACCTCGGCGCAACTCACCTGTCGGGCGATCGGTCCGATGTCAGTGAACGTCGGAGGTCAGCGGGCACGAGGGGGAACACGATGGCGAAGGACGAGAAGGACAAGGCGGCCGAAGAGGCGCCGAAGAAGGGCTCCAAGAAGAAGCTCATCATGATCCTTGTGATCGTCCTCGTCGCGCTCGGCGGCGGTGGCGCCGGCGGATACCTCATGTTCGCGCCGAAGTCGGCCGAGGCGGAGGAGGTCCTCGTCGCGGGGATCGTCGTGCCGCTGGACGCGGTCACGATCAACCTCGCCGACGGGCACTACCTGAAGCTGAAGATGACGCTGCAGGCGACCGACAAGGCGCACCAGGCCCCTGACGGCAGCAAGGCGCTCGACGCCGCCATCTCCCTGTTCAGCAACATGGACTCCAAGGAGCTGCTGACCAACGACGGCCGCGAGAAGTACAAGACGCAGCTCAAGGAGAAGGTCATCAAGGCCTACACGGTCGAGAAGGAGAAGGAGATCATGGACGTGTACTACACCACGTTCGTGATCCAGTAACCGATCGGGCAGGCGCTCCGACGTTTGACGGTGGCACCGGTGGGGTCCGTGTTGTTCACGGGCCCCGCCGTTCGTCGTGGGGCCGGCCGGGCCCCGGAGCGCCCGCGACGCGCCGGAGCAGGCGCTCCGCGACGACCGTGGTCCGGGCGCGTCCCGGCTGTCGGGCATGTACCACGCGATCACCCGGGCCAGGGTCCGGGCACTGTGGCGGCGGATCGGCACGGGCGAGTATCAGGTGGCGGTCGCGACCGCCGCGCCGGACCTGGAGTTCCACTTCGCCGGGCCACCCCCGATCGGGGTGCACCTGCGCGGCCGGGACGCGTTCGCCGACTGGGTCCGCGGCGTGTTCGAGCTGCTCCCCGGCCTGCGGATCACCCTGACCGACGTGGTCGTCACCGGCTGGCCGTGGCGCACGACCGCGGTGGTCAAGCTGCGCCTCACCGCCCGGCTGGCCGACGGCAGCGTGTATGAGAACCAGGCGATGCAGTGGCTGCGCCTGCGCTGGGGCCGCATGGTGTATGACGACGTCATCGAGGACACGCACGCGCTCGTCGCGGCGCGGGAGGTCCAGATCAGGCAGGCACCAGCCGCAACGTGAGGTAGGGGACCGCGCCCGGCTCCGGCTCGTAGCGGTCGACCTCGACGAAGCCGCGCGCCTCGGCGAACCGGACACCGCCCTCGTTCGCCGCCCACACCACCGTCTCGACGGCGGGGGCGGCATGCTCGGCGGCCTGCCGCATGGCCCGGTCGTACAGGGCCGCCCCGATCCCCCGGCCCCGCCACCGCGGCAGCACCCGGACGATCACCGTGGCCGCCGCGCCGTCCTCCTCGGGCGGCCTGACGGTGGTGCACCCGACGAGGACACCGCCGTCGTAGGCGACCTCCAGCAGGTACTTCCCGGCCCGCTCCCGCGCCTCGTCGAGGGACATCGCGGCGTCCGGCACGACGGTGTTGTGCACGTGCCGCCAGTCCTCGAGCGCGGCGTCGTCCCCGGGTGCTCCGATACGCAGATCCGACACAGCCGCCGACCTTACTGCGCCGGAGACGACAGTGGTACCCGGCCGTCGCCGGCCGGGCACCACTGATGCGTTCGTCGGGGTCTTCGCGGGTTTACAGAACCCGGCGGCCACGCCCGGAGACGCCGACCACCAGCGCCACACCCACGGCGGCGAGCAGCACCTGGACCAGGAGCTCGCCCCAGTCGACGCCCGGGGTGCTGGTGGAGATGCCGATCGCGTTCGCCAGGACGGTGCCCAGCAGCGCCGCGACGACACCGATGACCATGGTCAGCCAGATCGGAATGCTCTGCCGGCCCGGGACAACGAGCCGCCCGAGCGCGCCAACGATCAGACCGACGATCAGCGCGGTGATGATCCCAGTGACGGTCACTGCTCCTCCTCAACTCGACGTTGCAACCTGATGCAGTGATGCCCGTGCGCCCGGAGATCGAAACGCACCCCACCTGACCATCACGTCCGCGCCGGTACGGCTATCGTGTGACATCTATCCGTATCGGGGGTTTATGATGAGAACCATCGCTGCCGTCGCGGCCGGCGCCACCGTCGCCGCGACCCTGCTCGCCGCCACCACCAGCGCGTCCGCCGCGGCGGCGCCGGCCACGCTGCCGGCGGGGCAGTACACGCTGTCGGCGAACTACCACCAGTTCGACGCGGTGAACTCGGCGCTGGTGTCCACATTGGGCACCGCGGCCGTGCACACGGTCATGGACAACGCCAACCACGACCGGACCGGCATCACCGACTCGCTCGGCGTCAGCTACGAGACCGGGTTCCAGTTCGACTCCGGCGACGACGGCGACTGCACCAACTTCCCGCAGGGCATCACCACCAGCCGCGACGCCGTCGGCACCGCCGGCAGCGGCAACTACGACGGCCACCAGCTGATCCTGGTCAGCTGGTACACCAAGGACGGCTGCGACGGAGCGTCCTCGCGCAGCCGGATCACGCTGGTGGACTGGGACGCCACGTATCCGAACAAGTACCGCAAGATCCTGCTGGTCGAGCCGACCGGCACGGCGGCGGCGCCGGACTTCAAGGACGTCAAGGTGCACGCCGGCGGCGTCTCCTGGTTCGGTGACCACCTGTACGTCGCCGACACCGGGCGCGGCATGCGGGTGTTCGACATGCGCAAGATCCTCAAGACGAACACCGGCGGGACCGCCGCGCAGATCGGCCGGCAGAACGCCACCACATACTACGCGCACAACTACGCGTACGTGCTGCCCCAGATCGGCACGATCAGCGCGGCCACGACGTCCGGCACGAACCTGGCCTGGTCCTCGATCTCGCTGGACCGGGTCAGCCGCTCGATCGTGATGACCGAGTACACCTGCTCGTCCGGCTGCACGGACTACCCGAACCGGGCGCCGCGGGCGGTGCGCTTCCCGTTCGCCGCCGGCGCCACCACGTTCGCCGCGAGCACCACGGCGACGCAGGCGCTGCAACTGCCCTGGTACAAGCTCAACGGCGTCGCGTCCCACAACGGGCGCTGGTGGTTCAACTCGTCCGGTGCCAAACAGCTCTACTACTGGACGCCGTCGGCGGGCCCGCACACCTACGCCTGGGTCAGCGGCGGCGAGAGCATCAGCTACTGGGAGGACGCCGCGGAGGCGGACCTGCTGTGGTCGCTGCAGGAACCGATCGGGCACCGCAACGTGTTCGCGGTCAGGCAGGCCGACTACGACGGCTGAGCCGTGCGTGCGGCCCGCCGCCGGCAATTCGGTCGACGGCGGGCCGCGCCCGTCCCTACGCTCGACGGATCATGTCGACGACCAAACGACCCGACCCGCGCCTGATCCGCACCGACGACTCCTGGCTCACCCTGCCCAACCCGCACGGCGTGCCGGTGGAGATCTGCGCCGGGCCCGGCGTGCCGATCGAGTCCGCCGCCGTCGACGAGCTGCTCACCGTCCTGGAGACCGAGGCGACGCTGCGGACCCTCGCGGCCGCGACGCCGGGCCTCTCCGTCGAGCCCCGCATCGACCGCGTCGTGTGCACCCCCGACTTCCACAAGGGCGCCGGCATCCCGATCGGCACGGTGCTGCAGACCACCGGCGCGATGATCCCGCAGGCGGTCGGCAACGACATCAACTGCGGCATGCGGGTCGAGGCGACCTCCCTGACCGTCGAGCGGGTCCGCCCGCACCTCGACAAGCTGGAGCGGCACCTGCGGCACCTGTTCTTCGAGGGCGGCCGGCACATCGGTCTCACGCCGGCGCACCGCGAGGGCCTGCTCCGCGACGGCCTGCCCGGCCTGCTCGACGCCGGGGTCCCCGGCGATGTCGGCGGCGCGTGGGGGCAGGTGTCCGCCGACGACCTCGACGGCACCGGCGGGCGGCTGCACACCGCCGCGCACCCGGCCGCCTCGGCCGACGGCTTCCGCGACTGGATCACCAGCGGCGGCGGGACCGGCGGCGACGGCACCAGCTTCGACAGCATCATCGGCAGCGTCGGCGGCGGCAACCACTTCGCGGAGCTGCAGTACGTGTCGCAGATCCACGACGGCGCGGCCGCCTACGCCTGGGGCCTCGCGCCCGGACGGGTGGTGCTGATGGTGCACAGCGGGTCGCTGTCCCTGGGCCACCAGGCCAACGCCACCGGCCAGGACCAGGCGCGGGCGCTGTGGCCGAAGGGCGTGCCCGCGCCCCGCAACAGGATCCTGCCGATGCTGCTCGACGAGGCCGGCGCGGCCCGCCGCGAGCGCTACCTGACCGCGTTCGCCAACGCGGCGAACTTCGCGATCGGCAACCGGTTCTTCCTGGCGCTGATGATGCGGGCCGGGCTGGCGGCCGTCGCCGGTGACGTCGGCGCGCGGCTGGTGTACGACGCGCCACACAACCTGCTGTGGCCCTCGAACGACGCAGGCGACGGCACGGTCGTGCACCGCAAGGGCGCCACCCCGGCCGGCGGCGCCGGCGACCGGCACGCCTGGGGCGAGCCGGTCATCGTGCCGGGTTCGATGGGCGCGCCGAGCCACCTGCTGCGCGGCCTGGGCAACACCCGCGCGCTGCACAGCGCCTGCCACGGCGCCGGCCGCAGCGTCCCGCGCGGGTCGGCGTCCCGCGGCGGCGACGCCGAGCTCGACGCGTTCCTGGAGGAGTTCCGGGTCGTCACCCCGCTCAACCACCGCGACCCGGCGGTCGCCGGCCGGCGCGACATCATCGAGGCGTGGCGGCGCGACCTGAAGCAGGAGGCGCCGTGGGCGTACAAGGAGGTCGGCGCGGTCGTGCACAGCCTTGAGGACGCCGGCGTGGCGATGCCGGTCGCCGAGCTCCGCCCACTGCTCACCGTGAAGGGCTGAGCACCGAACGTCGCACACCACGTGCGACGCCACCACCGCCGCAGGCGCGACGCTCTTGTCTCGAAGTGTCGGCGTTGGAGGCAGCGGTGGGCACGATGACCGGCACGAGCATGCCCGGAACCGCGGGCGAGCACCTGCTGCAGCAACGGTTCGGCACGGTCGAGCGGGCCGACGGCTTCTACCGTCAGCAGGTCCTGCCCGAGCTCAACGCCGACATGACCGACTTCGTCGGCCGGCAGGAGATGATGTTCGTCGCGACCTCCAGCGCGCTCGGCCACTGCGACTGCACGTTCCGCGCGGGACCGCCGGGATTCGTGCGGGTCCTCGCCGCGGACCGGGTGGCGTGGCCGGAGTACCGCGGCAACGGGGTCATGGCGAGCCTCGGCAACATCCTGGAGAACCCGAACGTCGGCCTGATCTTCGTCGACTTCCTCCGCGACGTGATCGGCCTGCACATCAACGGCCACGCCACGATCGTGCCGGACCCCGAGATGCGCCGCGCGTTCCCGGAGCTGCCGGTGGAGTCGGTCCCCGGCCGCAAGGCGGAACGCTGGGTGAACGTGTACGTCGAGGAGGCCTACATCCACTGCGCCAAGCACATCCCGCGGCTGCGGAAGGTCACCGCCGAGGAACGCGCCTGGGGCACCGACGACATGCAGCGCAAGGGCGGCGACTTCTTCAAGGCCGGCTCAGAACGGGAACTCCAGGGACGTTGAACCGCCCAGCCGGACAGCCGCGTGGTGCCGGGCGCGCCCGCCGTACACCGGATCGCCGACGGGCCACAGATACCCCTTCGGCGACGTCGTCAGCAGCCCGAAGGCGTCCGCGACATACAGGTCGAACCCCGGATACATGAGCCCGATGAACGGCAGGTCGTCGCAGTCGACGGCGAACACCGCCGACTCGCCGGCCTCGTCCGGGTCCCCAAGGGCGAGGACCCGCCGCGAGTCGCTGCCGCCGGGCAGCAGCACGCACGAGCCGAACCGCGCCGACAGCGGCTGGAACAGCTCACCCCACGGCTCGCCGAGCTCCTGCTGCACGAGGTCGCCGAGCGCCATCCGCGGCACCGGCGGCCCGTCGTCGAACAGCCCGGTGCCGTGCGCCAGCCAGTGCCGCAGGCTCGCCGGCAGGTCGGCGCCGTCGACGGGCCGGGCGCCCCGGCGCTCCATCGGGTGGAAGGACGGCGACGCGCCCGACGCCAAGGCCCTGGCCACCAGTTCCACACCGTGTTCGCTCACGCCGGGGAAAATACCAGCCGGGGCCGATAGAGTCGCCGGGTGCGCCAGTACGGCGTCTTCCTCCTCATCAGTGCGGCGACCGCGTTCGGTTCCGCCTGCGCGTACACCCTCAACCTCGTCTACCAGATCCGCACCGCGGGGCTCGGGCCGCTGCAACTGGTCCTCGTCGGCACGGCGCTGGAGGTCGTGTACCTGCTCGCGCAGCTGCCGTCGGGGCGCCTCGCCGACCTGCGGGGCCGCCGCCCGGCCGTGCTGCTCGGCGTGGGGCTGACCGGCGCCGGGACCGTGCTGCAAGGGGTGGCGCCCACGTTCACCGCGATCCTCGCCGGGACCGTCCTGTGGGGCGTCGGCGCGGCCTGCTTCGACGGCGCGTTCGAGGCGTGGGCCGCCGACGAGCTCGGCGAGGACCGCATCGGCGCGGTGCTGACCCGGGGCGCGCAGGTCGGCCAGGCGTGCACGGTGCTCGGCATGCTCACCGCCATCGGCCTCGCCACGCGGCAGCTGTGGCTGCCGATCGTGGTCGGCGGCGCCGTCTGGCTGGCCCTCGCCGGGTTCCTGGCCCTCGCCATGCGGGAGCGGCACTTCCAGCCGGTGCCGCCCGTGCCCGGGGACCGCACCGGCCTGCGCGCCGCGCGACGCAGCCCGGTCCTGCTGGCCCTCGCCGGGGCGACGCTGTTCGTGGCGCTGGGCCGGGAGGGCTACGACCGGCTCAGCCAGGACCACCTGCTGCACGCCGCTCCCCCGGCCGGGCCCGCCGTCGTGTGGCTCGGCGCGCTCGCCGTGGCCGGCACCCTGCTGGCGATCCCGCTGACGGAGCTGCTGCGCCGGCGCACCACCGGGCTGCCCCTGCGGCGGCTGGGCCGGCTCCTGATCGCGCTGCAGGCGGTGCAGGTCGCGGCGATCGCCGTGTTCGCACTCACCGGCCGGTTCGTCGAGGCCGCGGCCGCGTTCCTGCTCGCCGGGGTGCTCCGCGCCGCCGCCGATCCACTGTGGACGACGTGGCTGATCACCCAGACGGCGCCGGCCAGCCGCGCCACGGTGCTGTCCGCGGTCGGGATGGTCGGCGCCCTCGGCGAGATCGCGGGCGGCCCGCCGGTCGGCTGGATCGGCCAGCGGTTCTCCGTCGGCCGGGCGCTGCTGGTCTGTTCCCTGCTGACCGCGCCGGCCGTCGCCCTGCTGTCCTCGGCCCTGTCCCGTGGCCGCTCGGAAGATGCGAAGGTGCAGGCGTGAGCCATCAGCGTCCGGAGCGCAGCGGAGGTGACCAATGAGCGGTCCGGAGCGCAGCGGAGGTGACGGCATGAGCGTTGAGTCGTTCGATCCGCGCCTGGCTGACACGGCCGATCTGATCGGCTGGTGCACGGTGTACTGCGACGGCCACCGCGCCCTGTCCGGCGGCGCCCCTGCGCCGGAGTCCCTCGCCGCCGCCCTGCGCGGCGAGACGGGCACCGTGCCGCGGTGGCTGGCCCGCCAGGACGCCGCCGGTCCGGTCGCCGGCGTGGCCGAGGTCCGCGGCGACTTCCTGCGCCTCGCCGTAGCCTCGCACGCGCGGGGGCCGGGGTCGGCGCGGCGCTGCTCGCCCGGGTCCGCGCCGGCACCGGCGGCGTCCCGCTGCGCACCACGGTCCTCGACGGCGACGACGAGGTCCCGCACGGCGAGGTGCTGCTGCGCCTGGAACTGCACGAGCAGCCGCTCACCGACGCCGTGCTGCGCCGCTGCCGGGACCTGGCCGCGGCGGTGCCGCCCGGGTACGAGGTCGTCCAGTGGCGCGGCGCCGCACCGGAGCACCTGGCCGGCTCGCTGGGCCGGGTCCTCGGCCACGTCCTGGACGCCCCCGGCGCCGGCCTGCAGCTCGCCCCGCGCGCCTGGGACACCGCCGCGGTGCGCCGCTGGGAGCGGGCCATGACCGGCGGCGGCGACGACCTCCTCGTGTGCGCCGCCGTCACGGGCGGCGCCGTCGTCGCGGCCACCGTCCTCACCGCCGGCGACGGTCCGGTCGCCGAGCAGCACGACACCGCGGTCCTGCCCGGCGTGCGCCGCCTCGGGCTGGGACGCCTGGTCAAGGCCGCCAACACCCTGGCACTGCACCGCCTGCACCCGGCGACCCGCACGGTCGCCGTCACCGTCAACGAGGCCAACCTGCCGATGCTCGCCGTGAACCGCGCCGTCGGGTACACCTGGCGCCGCACCCGCCTGCTCGTCCTGGTATGACGTTTTTATGAGGGCGTCCGGACTCCCGGTCGCGTCTAGGATCGCCTGATGAGCAACCGGAGCCTGACGCAGGTCGAAGCCGAGCACCGGGCCGCGCTGCTGGCCGTCGAGCGGTATGACATCGAGATCGACTTCACCGACCTGCCGACCGGGCCGCGGGTGCGGTGCCTTTCGGAGGTGACGTTCACGTGCCGTGAACCGGGCGCGGACAGCTTCGTCGACTGCGCCGCCGAGGTGGTCGGCGCCGTGCTCAACGGTGCCGAGCTGCCGCCGGCGCAGGACGGCCGGATCCCGTTGCCCGGCCTGAAGGCGCTCAACCACCTGCGGGTCGAGACCGTCCAGGCGGAGACCCGCGACGGCGAGGGCGTGCACAAGGCCGTCGACCCCGCCGACGGCGAGGTCTACGTGTGGACGTCGTTCGAGCCGGACGAGGCGCACTTCGTGTGGGCGTGCTTCGACCAGCCGGACCTGAAGGCACCGCACGAGTTCACGGTCCTCGCCCCGGCGCACTGGACCGTCGTGAGCAACAGCGGCGACCCGATCGTCGAGACCGTCGGCGAGGCGCGCCGGTGGCACTTCCCCGCGACGCCGCCGCTGTCGGTCTACAACACGGTCGTCAACGCCGGGCCGTTCCACGAGATCCGACGCGAGGCCGACGGCCACGACCTGGGGCTGCTGAGCCGCCGCTCGCTCGCGTCCGTCCTGGACGGTGCCGCCGAGGAGCTGTTCACCCTGACCCGGCAGGGGCTGGCGTTCTTCGGCGAGGCGTTCCGGATGCCGTTCCCGCAGCGCCGGTACGACCAGGTCTTCGTGCCCGAGTACGGCGGCGCGATGGAGAACTACGGCTGCGTCACGTGGTCCGACTCCATGCTCTACCGCACGGCGCCGACCCCGGCGGAGCGGGAGCTGCGCGCCAAGGTCCTGCTGCACGAGATGGCGCACATGTGGTTCGGCAACATCGTCACGATGCGCTGGTGGGACGACCTGTGGCTCAACGAGGCATTCGCCGAGTTCGCCTGCAACTGGGCCGCGGAGCGGGCCACGGAGTTCACCGACGCGTGGGCCGGGCACCTCGCCGGCGGCAAGCTCGCCGCGTACCTCGCCGACCAGGGCCCCGCGACGCACCCGATCCGCCAGCCGATCCACGACGTCGCGCAGGCGATGTCCATCTTCGACGCGATCACCTACCCGAAGGGCGCGTCGGTGCTGCACCAGCTGATGCGCTACGTCGGCGAGGCGGACTTCGCCACCGGCATGGCCGCCTACTTCGAGCGGTACGCCTGGGGCACCACGACCCTGCAGGACCTCATCGACGCGCTCGCCGCCGTCAGCGGCCGGGACCTTGACGCATGGCGGACCGGCTGGCTGGAGACCGCCGGCGCCGACCGTCTCACGCTGCGCCGCGACGGCGGCACGCTGGTTTTGGACGCCCGCGGCCCGGACGGCCCGCCGCGCCCGCAGGTGCTCGCGATCGGCGCGTACGCGTCCGGCGACGGCAACCTGCTGCGCCGCGTCGACCTCGTCCAGGTCGAGGTCTCCGGCCCGGCGACACCGGTGGACCTGCCGGCCGGCGCGGAGCTGTACCTGGTCAACGACGAGGACCTCACGTTCGCCACGACCCGGCCCGAGCGCCGGGAGACGCTGTTCGCGGCGGCCGCACTGCCCAGTGCCATCTCGCGCGGTGTCGCCGTCGCCACCGCCTGGGACATGCTGCTCACCGGCGACGCGACCGCGGCGGAGGCGGTGCGCTGCCTCACCGGGGTCCTGCTCGTCGAGACGTCAGGGTCGGTGATCGAGCCGTACCTCACCCTCGCCGCCGACGCCGTGGAGCTGTGGTCGCCCGAGGCAGACCGCCCGGAGCTGACCGCCGCGGTCGCCGCGACCTGCCGCAAGCTCGCCGAGAGCCCGGACCAGGCGCAGGTGGCGCTGCGGACGCTTGCCCGCACCGCCGCCGACCTCGACGAGGTCGCGTGGCTACGGGAGCGGGCCGGCGACGACGTCGACCTGCGGTGGCGCGCCCTGGCGCGGGCCGCCGAGCTCGGCGCCGACGTCGAGGCGGAGATCGACGCCCTGCTCGGCGTCGACCCGGACCCCGACGCGTGGGTCCGTGCGACCGGGGTGCGGGCGGCGTCCCCCGACCCGGCCGCGAAGGAGGCCGCGTGGC
Source organism: Dactylosporangium sp. NBC_01737 (assembly GCF_035963215.1). Taxonomy (NCBI): domain Bacteria; kingdom Bacillati; phylum Actinomycetota; class Actinomycetes; order Micromonosporales; family Micromonosporaceae; genus Dactylosporangium; species Dactylosporangium sp. NBC_01737. Next base: position 7,259,383 of record NZ_CP109153.1, on the reverse strand, counting down.
AGACGGTGGTCGTCGACCGCTCGGTGCCGGTCAGCGACGTCAAGCAGGTCACGGCGCTGTTCTGGCGGCCCGGGCAGGACGCGGCGCTCGCCCCGTTCGCGGAGCGGTTCCTGGAGCTCGCACCGCAGGCGCACCGCGGCGGGATGACCCCGGCGATGGTGTTCGCCAACCGGCTCTTCCCGCTCTACGGGGTCGACGAGGGCTTCCTGGAGCGCGCCGCGACGGTGGCCGCGGACACCGCACCGGTCGTCGGCAAGTACATGACGGAACGCATCGACGTGGTCCGCCGGATGCTGCGCGCCCGGGTCTGAACCAGGACGTCAGTCTTCGTCCTTGTACCTGCCCTTGCGCTTGTCCTTGGGGCGGCGGTCCTTGCGGCGGACGGTGACGCCGCCCCAGAACGCGAAGCCGGTGACGACGATGCGGGGCGCGCCGTGCCGGCCGGCGGTGGCCGCGCCGTGGTCGAAGCCGCCCATGATGCCCATGCCGGTCACGTCGACCTCGGCGTCGTCGGGGACGATCACGTCGACGCCGCCCATCAGCGCGAACGCCCGGATCTTCAGGTCACCGTAGAGGAACCGGGCGTCGCGCAGGTCGATCGTGCCGCCGCCCCAGAACGCCAGGCAGGTGAACTGGCGCGGCGGCACCCAGGCGCCCCGGCGGTGGAAGCCGCTCATGACCGCGATCGCCCCGCTGTGCTCCGCGACCTCGCCGGGGCGCGGCGGGACCCCGTCGAGGGCCACCGGCGTCGTCGCGGGCGACGGCAGGTCCATGAGCAGCGGCTCCAGGTCCGCATATGTGCGGGCCGCGTAGACGGCGCGGAGCCGCTCGTCGAGCTCGTCGAGGTCGAGCCGGCCCTCGGAGGCACTGGTGCGCAGGACCTCCGCGACCCGCTCCCGGTCCGCGTCGGAGGCGCGCAGCTGCCGGGGGTCCACCCGCTCCGGAAGGTCACTCATGGGTGCAGCCTAATCGAGTTGCCGCCGCCGGTACCGTCGACATTGGACACCGACCGGAGGGGACCGTCATGGCGCACGCCGACCTGCTCGAGCGCGGGCATCCGTTCCGGCAGTGGAAGTCGTGGACGATCCCCGGCGCCGGTGTCACGATGAGCGGCTACTCGCGGTCCAACGACAAGACCTTCTTCCTGCTGCCGGAGCTGCGTGCCGGCATCGACTGCGGGCTGGTCGAGGGCTGGCAGCCCGACACGGTGTTCCTGACCCACACGCACATGGACCACAGCAAGGACCTTGACTACGTCGCGGTCAAGGAGACCGGCGTCGACATCTACCTGCCGGCCGCCGCGGTGCCCTATGCGCAGGGTTACATCCAGGCCACCAGCTCGCTCAACCACAACGCGCCCTACGACCCGTCGCTGGCCCCCGCCGCGCGGCTGCACGGCGTCCGCGGCGGCGACGAGTTCGCCGTCGGCAAGCGCGGCGCGCACCGGGTCCGGGTCGTCGACTGCGAGCACAAGGTCCCCTGCGTCGGCTTCGCGTTCTCGTCGGTGAAGCGGGCCATCAAGCCGGAGTTCGAGGCGTTGAAGGCCGACGGCCGGCTCCTGGCCGCGAAGCGCCGCGAGGGCGTCGAGATCGACCACGAGGTGACCACGCCGCTGTTCGCGTTCCTGGGCGACACGCGCCCCGACGTGTTCGCCCGCGCACCGTGGCTGCTGGACTATCCGGTCGTCGTCACCGAGTGCACGTTCCTCGACGACGACCAGCTGGAGCGGGCCCGGCGCATCGGCCACACCGTGTGGAGCGAGCTGCGCCCGATCGTCGAGGCCAACCCGGCGACGACGTTCGTGCTGACCCACTTCAGCCTGCGCCACTCCGACCCGGAGATCGCCGCGTTCTTCGACAAGCAGGGCCTGGACAACGTGGTGGCCTGGGCGCACCCGGCGCCCTTGCTGCCGGAGTCCTACCAGTAGTCACTGGTCCAGGGGCTGCACGACCTGGTTGCGGGCGTGCTGGTAGATGATGGAGCTGCGAAACCCGACGATCTCCCGGCGCTTCGTGAACTTGTCCATCAGCAGCGCATGCAGGGCGTCGACGCTCGGCACCGCCACGTGCACGAGGAAGTCGTCGCCGCCGGCGACCACGAACACCGACAGCACCTCCGGCAGCGTCGTCACGTATCCCTTGAAGCCCTCGATGACCTGCCGGCTCAGCGGCCGGATCTGCACGTGGAGGAACGCCTGCACGTGCCGGTTGAGTGCCGGCAGGCTCACCTCGGCGTGAAACCCGGTGATGACGCCCCGCTCGCGCAGCGCCCGCACCCGCTCCAGGCACGTCGACGGCGCGATGCCGACCGCCGCGGCCAGCTCCCGGTTGGTCTGCCGGGCGTCCTGCTGCAACAACGCCACGATCGCCGAATCAAGTTCGTCCACGGTCGCTATTCTGCCTCATTCTCCGAACTTCGTTCGGTATCGTGATTGTTCTCCTGTTGATTGCACTACCGTCCGGCATCATGTTCGAACATGAGCAGGTCGTCATCCGCACCGGCGCCCGCAGCGGGCTGCCGGTCATCATCGCGCTGCACTCCACCGTCCTGGGCCCCGCGCTCGGCGGCTGCCGCCTCGCCGTCTATCCACACTGGACGGACGGGCTGACCGACGCGCTGCGGCTGTCGGCCGCGATGACCCTCAAGTGCGCCGTGGCGGGCCTGCCCAACGGCGGCGGCAAGACCGTCGTGCCGCTGCCCACCGATGCCGTCGACCGCCGGGCCGTGCTCCTCGACGTCGGCGACGCCATCGAGGACCTCGGCGGCCGCTACGGCACCGGCCCCGACGTCGGCACCTCCCCCGACGACATGCTCGTCATCGGCACACGCACCCGCCACGTCGCCTGCCGCCCCGTGTCGGCGGGCGGCAGTGGCGACTCGTCCACCCACACCGCCGCGGGCGTCGTGGCCGCGCTGCACGCCGTGTGCGCCTCGGTGTTCGGCACGCCCGACCTGACCGGCCGCCGGTTCGCGGTCGTCGGCCTCGGCCGCGTCGGCGCCGACGTCGCCCACCGCCTCTCCGCCGCCGGCGCCACCCTGCTGCTCAGCGACGTCGACCCGGCCCGCCAGGCGCTCGCCGCATCCCTCGGCGCGACGCTGGTCCCGCCGGAGACCGCCCTGCAGTCAGACGTCGACGTCCTCGTTCCGGCCGCGCTTGGCGGCGTGCTCACCCCGGCCACCGTGCCGCTGCTGCGCTGCCGGGCGATCACCGGCCCCGCCAACAACCAGCTCGACGCCGACACGACTGCGGACCTCCTGCACGCCCGCGGCATCACCTGGGTCCCCGACCATGTCGCCAGCGCCGGCGGCGTCGCCTACGCCGCCTCCGTCGAACTGCACGGCGCCTCCCCCACCGAGGCGGCGTCCCGGGTCGAGGCGATCGGCACCACGGTCGCCACCCTGCTGGACACCGCCACCCACGCCGGCATCACCCCCCTCGCCGCCGCCCACGCCCTCGCCGCCAGCCGCCTGTCCGCGACGGTCATCGGTGCGGACAGGGGCGGCACTCGGTGACCTTGTCGGCGCACTCGGTCGTCGCCCCGCCGGCCCGGCGGTCCGCATCGTCGCCGGTGCCCAGATGGGCAGCCGCCGCCGGCGCACGGCGTGGGTTGGGAACAGCTCGTCGTATCGCCTTCGCCAGTGCCGCAGGTCGCTGCGGGTCGCGGGCAGCGCCGCCTGCACCGTGCCGGCATGGTCGACGGCCACCGCGAGGTCGGCTCCAGGTCCAGGTCGGCCGTGCCGGCCTTGCAACGCCGAGCGCAGGCGCCGCCGCAGCTCCGCCTCGACGGCACGGGCGGTGAGCCCGCCCGCTGGAGTACCCCATGCAGCTTCCCGGCTCCGGTTCGGGATGTCGCTCACAGCTCGAAGTCGCCCGCGGCCGAGTGGGCGACCACCGCGCGGCGTTGATCACGGTGGTGCGGCGTTCGCAAGCGCGCGTCGGGGTGTTCTTGCCGGTGGTCGTGGACTCGGGGCGGGCGGACGATCTTGCGACCGCGATCGAAGGACAGCGGTGGTCGTCCCCGTGGCCACGGGCGTCCTTCGATCAAGCCGGGCGGGGGAAGATTGCCGTCTGGTCGCGGTGGTGGCGCTCTTGCAGCGTGTGGTCAGCGCGTCGGGGGTGTGGCGGCGTTGTGGGTGTCTAGAGTGCGGGGGTGCGGTCGGCCGGCTATCAGCTCGGGATCGACTTCGGCACGTCCAACACGGTGGCGATGCTCGCCGGGGCGGACGGGCGGGTGCGGCCGTTGCTGTTCGGGGTGTCGCCGCTGCTGAGCTCCGGGGTGTTCGCCGCGGCCGACGGTGGGCTGCTGACCGGCGTCGACGGTGAGCATGCGGCGGTGTCCGCGCCGGCCGGGTGGGAGCCGAACCCGAAGCAGTGCGTCGATCATGGCATGGTGTGGCTGGCGGAGCGTTCGGTGCCGGTCGTGGACCTGATCGCCGCGGTGCTGCGGACCGTCGCCGACGAGGCGGCGCGGGTCGCGGGCGGGCCGCCCGGGGCGGTGGTGCTGACCCACCCGAGCGCCTGGGGCAACGTGCGCTGCGGCATCCTGGTCGCGGCCGCCGAGCGGGCCGGGCTGGCCGGGGTGCGGCTGGTGGCCGAGCCGGTCGCCGCCGCGGCGTACTTCGTCACCGTCCTGGGTGAGCGGCTGCCCGACGGGCACTGCCTCGTCGTGTACGACCTGGGCGCCGGCACCTTCGACGCCAGCGTGGTCCGCCGGGTGGGCGACAGCTTCACCGTCCTCGCGGGCGACGGCCTGCTCGACGCCGGCGGCCTGTACCTGGACGCGGCGGTCATCGCGCACGCCCGCGGGGCGAGCACCGGCAACGGCGCGCAAAGCAGCGGCGACGCGGCGTGGGCGCGGCTCGACAACCCGGTGACGCCGGCCGACCGGCGGGCCCGTCACCAGCTGTTCCTCGGTGCGAGAGGAGTGAAGGAGCAGCTGTCCCGGCGCCCCGCCGCCGACCTGCACGTGCCCCTCGTCGACGCCGAGGTGCGGGTCGGCCGGGAGGAGTTCGAGCGGCTCGCCCGGCCGATGCTGGACCGCGCCACGAGCCTCACGGTGGCCATGCTGCGCAGCACCGGTGTCCCCGCCGACGAGGTCGCCGGGGTGTTCCTCGTCGGTGGTTCTTCGCGGGTACCCCTCGCGGCGACGCTGCTGCACAGGGCTTTGCGGGTCGCGCCGTTCACGCTGGACCACCCGGAGCTCGTCGTGGCCGAAGGCGCGTTGCACATCGCGACCACGGCCCCGCCGACCGCCGCGTTCACGGCGCCGCCGCCGGAGCCCACCGTCCGGCTCGCCCCGCCACCCGCCGCCGGCACCGCCGTGCCCGCCGCCGTGCCCGCCGCCGGCACCGCCGTGCCCGACGCCGGCACCGCCGTGCCCGACGCCGTGCCCGCCGCGGCGGCCCGGGTGTCCGATCCCGGCACCGGGCCGGTGATCGGCATCGACTTCGGCACCACCGGCTGCAGCGTCGCGGTGCTCGACGGGCCCGGCGACGTCACGCTCATCCCGAACGCCGAGGGCGCGCTGCTCACCCCGTGCGTCGTGGCCGTCACCGCCGACGGTGCGACCCTCGTCGGCGCCGCGGCGCAGCGGCAGGCGACCGCGAACCCCCTGTACACCATCCGCTCCGTGCACCGCAGGCTCGGCACCGGCTGGGCCGTCCAGCGCGGCGACGTCCGCCGCACCGCCGAGGACCTCGCCGGGCAGATCCTGGCCCGGCTGCGCGCCGACGCCGAGTCCCACCTCGGCCGGCCGGTCCGGGCGGCGGTCATCACCGTGCCGGCGAGCTTCGACCGCACCCGGCGCGCGGCCCTGGCGGCGGCGGCCGAACGGGTCTCGCTCCCGGTGCTCCGCGTCATCACCGCACCGACCGCCGTGGCCCTCGCGTACGCGCGGAGCGCGCCCGACGACGCGCTCGCGCTGGTGTTCGACCTCGGCGGCGGCTCCCTCGACGTGAGCCTGGTCGAGGTCAGCGACGGCGTCGTCGAGGTCAAGGCGGTCGCCGGCGACCTTCGCGTGGGCGGCGACGACTGGGACGCGCGGCTGGCCGACGACCTGCGCCGCCGCTTCCAGCACCGCTACGGTGCCGACCTCACGGACGACCCGGCCGCGCTGCAGCGGCTCGCGGTGGCGGCCGAGGCGGCCAAGGTCGAGCTGTCGTCGGCGACGAGCGCGGAGGTGTGGCTGCCATACCTCGCCACCACCGCCGACGGACCGGTCCACCTGCAGGAGACCGTGACCCGGGCCGAGTTCGAGACGATGACCCGGCCGCTGCTGGATCGCTGCCACCGCCCGATCATCCGGGTCCTGGCCGACGCCGGCGTCGAGGCGGGCGCCCTCGACCAGGTGCTGCTCACCGGTGGCGGGACCCGGATGCCGGCCGTCGAACCCCTGCTCCGGGCGGCGACCGGCGCCGCCGTCCCACACCGCCGGCTCGGCCCGGCGACCGCCGTGACCGGCGCGGCGGTCCAGGCGGGCCTGCTCACCGGCGCCGTCCAGGACCTGCTCCTGCTCGACGTGGTGCCGATGTCCCTGGGCGTCGAGACCGCCGACGGCACCGTGCTGCGCCTCATCGAGCGCAACACCACCATTCCGACCCTGCACCGCCACCTGTTCACGACGACCGTCGCGGACCAGCCGTCGGTCCGGTTCCGGGTCGTGGAGGGCGAACACCCGACGGCCGCGGACAATCACCTGCTCGCCGTCGTCGACCTCACCGATCTCCCGCCCGGCTCGCCGCGCCTCGACGTCCTCTTCGACATCGACGCCAACGGCATCCTCGCCGTGTCGGTCACCGACGTCGCCACCGGCCGGTCCCGCGCCGTCACCGTCGACCGGTCGTCGATCCACGCCACCGCCGCCCAGCAACCGTCCGGCCCCGGACCGGGTCTCCCGGCCGCCGTGCCCGGCGGCTCAGCCCGCTGAGAGCTTGCGAAGCGCGGTGCGGAAACACTCGACCACCTGCTCCGGTTCCACGTAGCCGGAGGCAGCGTTCGTGATTTCGTACTCGTTGATGCTCTGGAAGCCACGTTCCCTGGAGACGGGCCAGCTTTCGGGGTGTTGCTTCCCCCCGCTTCGGTAGAAGTAGGTGCCCACGAACGCCCAGTCCCCGTCCCGGCCGACAGCAAGGACGAAGGTCGAGTCGCGGCAGAGCCAGCCGGCGGAGGATCCGAGGTGCAGATGACGCCACTCCCGGTGTGCGGGCGGTGGGAATGACGCCTTGATCGGCGTGCGAAAACGACGCGGGCGCTCCCCTCGGCCGGCGGCGATGAAATCGCTGACCAGGCGGTCGATTTCCGCGCGGCAACGCGCAGATCGCGCGCCCCGGCTGCCCGTTCGCGACGTCGTCTGCGGCCCGCGGTCCCGTTTCCGCGCCACTGCAGCGATGGCGATCACCACCGCGACGGTGAGTGCCGCGGCCGCGGTCACGTACGCCATGCGCCGCTACGCTGAGTGAGGGAAGGCGCAAGCGCGTCCCCGCCGGGCCGCACCCGGCCCAGGAACATGTTCAATGCCACGAATACACCTGACGGACAGCACCCGCACAAGACAGCCGGGTCAGATCCAGCCTCGGGTGCGGGCGATGCGGGCAGCCTCGTGGCGGTTGGCGGCGCCGGTCTTGCCGACGGCCGAGGAGAGGTAGTTGCGCACGGTGCCCGCTGAGAGGGCGGCGCGGCGGGCGATCTCCTCGACGGGGGCGCCGTGGGCGGCGAGGTTGAGCACGTCGGCCTCGCGGGCGGTGAGCGGGCTGGCGCCGGCGCTGATCGCCTCGGCGGCCAGTTGCGGGTCGACGTAGCGGCCGCCGGCGTGGACGGTGCGCACGACGGTCGCGAGTACCTCGGCGGAGACGGTCTTGGCGAGGAAGCCGCGGACGCCGCCGGTGAGGGCGCGCTTCAGGTGGCCGGGCAGTCCGTGGCTGGTGACGATCATGGTGCGGCAGGTGGGCAGCTCGGTGTGCAGGGTGGTGGCGACGGTGACGCCGTCGAGGTCGGGCAGTTGCAGGTCGAGGATGGCGACGTCGGGGTGCAGGGCGCGGGCGAGGCTGAGGGCCTCGGCGCCCGTGGCGGCCTGGGCCACGACCTCCAGGTCGTCCTCGAGGCCGAGCAGGGCGGCGATGGCGCCGCGGATGAGGTGCTCGTCGTCGGCGAGGAGGATACGGATCACGCCGCCACCGCCGGCGAGACGACCGGCAGGGGCAGCTCGACGGACAGCTGGAAGCCGTCGGGTAGGGTACGCGCGGCGCTCACCGACCCGCCCAGCGCGGTGATGCGTTCGGTCAACCCGATGAGGCCGCCGCCGAACACGACGGCCGGCGCGGCGGCGGCGGGGACCCCGTTGTTGGCCATGGTGAGCGTCACGGCGTCCGGGCCCGAGCGCAGGGTGACGACGCAGCTGCGGGCCTCGCTGTGGCGCAGGAGGTTGGTGATGCCTTCGCGGACGACCCAGCCTAGGGTGCTCTGCAGCTGGGGTGGCGGGGCGCCGCCGTCGCCGATGACGCGGCACTGGATGCCGGCGGAGGCGAGCAGGGCGCGGGCGCCGGCGAGCTCGACGTCGAGGTCGGCGGCGCGGTAGCCGCCGACGACGGCGCGCAGCTCGGTGAGGGAGTCCTGGGCGATGCGGCGGACCTCCAGCATCTCCTCGACCGCCTCCTCCCGGCCGCGGCGGGCCAGCTGCGCGGCGAGCTCGGCCTTCAACGCGACCACGGACAGGGTACGGCCGACGACGTCGTGCAGGTCCCGGGCGAAGCGCAGGCGCTCCTCGGCGACGGCGAGCCCGGCCTGGACGTGCCGGGCGCGGTCCAGCTCGCGGACCATGCCAAGGATCCACAGCGACGTCCGGTACCCCAGGACGATGCTCACCAGCAGCAGCCCGAGGGCGATGGTGGCGCCGGCGCCGGACGTGAGGCCGCCGGACACGCCGAACACGGCCGAGACGGCGAGCGCGTAGCGGGGGCGGACCGCGACGGACAGCGCCGCCACGTAGGTGACGGCCAGCATGAGCAGGATGGCGGTGGCCGGGCCATCGGGCTGCCCGGGCGTCGGGTGCGGGAAGGCGAGGAACCCGGTGCCGACGCCGGCGGCGGTCAGGACACCGCCGGCGATGACGAGGGCCGTGGGCGGCTCGCGCAGCCCGAGGTAGGCGTTGATGCCGTCGTGGGCGAGCCGCAGGCACACGACCGTGTGCACGACGAACCCCGCGACCACGGCCACCAGGGCGGCCCGCGTCACTTCGAGCTGGACGAGACCGCCGATGAGCAGCGGCGACAGGGCGAGCTGACCGTAGAGGGAGCCCCGCACGTACCACTCCAGGCGCACCGCCTGCCCGCGCCGCCGCCACCAGTCCATCACCGCGCACAACCCCCCAAGAACGGCGACCGCGTCACCGGCGCGGCTCCCAGCGGAACCAGCGTCGCACGGCGAGCCAGCCGAGCAGGATCCACGCCGTGAGCAACCCCGCCGGCGCGGCCGCCTCGCCGAGCAGGTTCAGCGCGCCCTGCCCGGGGCTGCCGAGCCAGCCGAGCCGCACCAGGTCCATCGTCGGCCCCAGCGGCAGCAACCGTAGCGTCCCGCCGGCTGCGGGCGGCAGGGCGTCCGCCGGGATCGCGAAGTCGGCGCCGACGAAGCACAGGAACAGCACGGGCAGCGTGGTGACCTGGGCCAGTTCCACGGTGCGGGTGAACGCGGCGCTGGCCGCGGCGAGCAGCACGAACACGACCGTGCCGCCGAGGACGCCGACGAGCATGACGGCGGCGTTCGCGGGTACCGGCAAGCCGGCGAACAGGGAGCCCGCGACGACGAACAGCACCATCTGCCCGAGCGCGACGACGGCGGCGGGGCCCGCGGTGCCGATGAGGATCTCGGTGTCGGTGAGGACGCCGACCCGCAGCCGTTTGAGCACCAGGTCCTCGCGGCGGGCGACGTACGTGCTGACGAGGGTGTAGTAGAGCACGCCGAGCAGCGTGAACCCGAGCATCCCGGTGACCAGCCGGGCGGTGGCGTCCGGGTCGTCGAGGTCGGCCAGGCCGGCCGCGAGCAGCCCGATCATCAGCAGCGGCAGCAGGACCGCGTTGAACGCGGCGGTGCGGTTGCGGGCGAGCAGCAGCAGCTCGGCCCGCCCGACGGCGGCGAGGCGCCTCACGAGGCACCCCCGGCGATCGACAGGAACGCCTCGTCCAGGGAGGCGGACCTGGCGTCCAGGCCGTCGAGCGCGATGCCCTGCGCGGCGGCCCAGTTCAGCAGCGTGGTGAGCGCCGCCTGCAACCCCGTGGTGTGCACGGTGACCCTCCCGCCGTCCTCGCTGTACGCGCCGACGACGTCCGGCAGCGCGTCGAGGCTCAGGCCGGCCGGCAGGTCGAACGCGATCCTGGCCGGGAACCCGGCGACGACCTCGGCGACGGAGCCGGTCGCGACGACCGAGCCGCCGTGCAGGATCGCGACCCGGTCCGCGAGCTCCTGCGCCTCCTGCAGGTAGTGGGTGCTGAGCAGGATGGTGACGCCGTCGCCGAGCAGCCGGCGCAGCAGCAGCCACGTGTCGTTGCGGCTCTGCGGGTCCAGGCCGGTGGTCGGTTCGTCGAGGATGAGCAGGTCGGGCCGGCCGATGACGGCGGCGGCGAGGTCGAGGCGGCGCCGTTCGCCGCCGGACAGCTGCCGGATGCGCACCGCGGCCCGGTGGGTGAGGTCGACGAGGTCGAGGGCCTCGGCGACGGGCCGGGTGGCGTGGGCGGGCAGCGTCCCGGCCCACATCCGCAGTGCCTCCGCCGGGGTCAGGTCCGGCGGGAAGCCGCCCTCCTGGAGCATCACGCCGGTGCGGGGCCGCACGACGGCGCGGTCGCGGACCGGGTCGTGGCCGAGGACCCGCACGGTGCCGGCGGTCGGCCGGTCCAGGCCCTCGACGAGCTCGAGCGTGGAGGTCTTGCCGGCGCCGTTCGTGCCGAGCAGCGCGAACAGCTCGCCCCGCTCGACGTCGAAGGAGACGTCGCGGACCGCCTCGAACGTGCCGTAGCGGCGGCGCAGGCCGTGCACCTGGATCGCCGGCGTCACGGCAGGAACCGCATCTCGGGGTACGCCGCGGAGGGACCGTTGAGCAGGGTGCCGCGGCGTCGGCCCAGATACCGGTCGGCGAACGCGAGCAGGTAGGCGCGCTGCACCCGCACCGACCGGCCGCCCTCGATCGTGCCCAGGGCGTCGACCAGGTCCGCCGGCGGGATGCCGGCCTGCGGCAGCAGCACCTGGTAGTCGGTGAAGGACATGTGTCCGGAGTCGCGCAGCTCCAGCTGGTGGCGGGGCCCACGCAGGACGGCCCAGAACGCGATCCACGTCTCGTCGGTCTCACCGTGCGCGTCGGACCCGACGAGCAGGAACGGGCGGTCCAGGCCGCCGGTCAGGACCCGGCCGGCCATGCTGCCGTCGAGGTTCGCGCCGGCCTTGACGCGCCGGTCCACGAACATGGTCTCGGCCGCGGTGGCGCCGCCGAGGGAGTGCCCGACCATGCCGATGCGGCGCTGGTCCATCGACTGCCACAGGCCGTCCGGCAGCGTGCGGTGCGGGCGGGCCAGCCAGTCCAGGACGAACCGGGTGTCGGCGACCCGCACGGCGAGCGCCTTGCCGATGAGCCGCTCCTCCTCCCCCGGCTCGCCGGTCGGCGGCGGCACGGCGCTGGTCGCGACCCGCCCGCCGGGGAACTCCACGAGCGGCGAGTCGTGGGTGTGGTCGATGGTGACGACGATGTACCCGTGGCTGGCGAGTTCCTCCACGAGGGCGGTGCCGGCGGTCCGCTCGACGCCGAAACCGGGCGAGTAGAGCACGACGGGCCGGTTTCCGGGCGCGGCGGGCGCGCCGGTGTGGGCGTGCGTGAGGGGCAGCTCGACCCCGGAACCGGGCGGGTTGATGAGCGCCGCGAACGCCGGGGACACCCACGGCGCGCGCGGGAACCGCCGCACGTCACGGGCCGGGTACCAGACCTGGACCATCAGCTCCCGGACGACCTCCTCGGGCACCCACGGGTCGGTGCGGGACCGGTCGATCAGGTGCAGCGCGACGGTGCCGATGCGGTGCGGCCCGGTCGGCTCCGGCAGCGTCAGCCGCACGGTGCCGGCGGAGCGCAGCGCCGGCACCTCCGCGGCGACGGCGGTCCCGGGCAGCGCCAGCGCGGTCGCCACCGCCGCCAGCAGCACGAGTGCATGTCTCATATGGACAGTCTTCGTGGCCCCGCGGTCTCGCCGTAGTGCCGCCGCGCATCGCTTCCGGTGTACCGTTCACGCCCCGCAGATGACAAATGTCAGACGGCGGCGAAGGGCGGAATCCCGGTCTGCTCCCGTTCCGCACCCCGGGCGGAGGCGGATCGGCTCAGGAAGCCACGGGCCGCACCGATCAACGGACCATGTCGGTGAACGCGCTGGAAGAGCACGAGGGCGATTATCGTGCCCGCCAGATCAGGCTGGGCACGTGGATCGCCGTCGCGGTGATCCTCATCGGCGCGGTCAGGGTGCACCTGGACTGGCAGGGCGGGCCGCTGCTCGTCGCCCTCATGGCGGGCGCCGCCGTGGCCCAGGCCGCGATGGCGCTGCTGCCGTGGCCCCGGCTGGTGTTCAAGCCGTGGCTGCAGCGGGTGCTCGCCGTCTGGTGGGTGGCGAACCTGGCGGTGCTGCTGGCGTTCACCGCCTACGACGTCGCCGCGCTCGCCATCTACCCCGCCGGCGTGACGCTGATCCTGGCCTCGACGGCGGCGCTCGCCTCCGAGCGGGCCGTCATCGGCATCGGCGCGGCGTCCCTGGCCGGCTACGTGTCGCTGGTCGTCACCCGGGACCGGCCGGTCACCGGCACCCTGGCGGCGCTGACGCTGGCGCTGATGGCCGGCGTCATGTGGTTCTGCGCCCGGACCGCCAGCAACCGCCGGCGCCTGGACACCGCCCGGCTCAGCGCGGAGCGGCGCATCGAGGCGCTGCTGGAGAACTCGTCCGACGCGGTCATCGCCGTGCAGCCCGGCGGCGGGGTCACGTACTGCAGCCCGTCGATGCGTACCGTCCTCGGGTACGAACAGGCGTTCGTGACCAGCGACCTGCTCACCGACATCACCCACCCGGACTTCCTGCCCACGGCGGTGGAGTGGTGGTTGAGCGTCATCAACGGCGCCTCCGGCACCTCCGCCCGGGTCGAGTCGCGGGTCCGCCGCGCCGACGGCGCCTGGATCTACACCGACGTGATCGGCACGAACCGCCTCGACGACCCGTCCCTGCAGGCCGTGGTCATCAGCATCAGGGACATCACCGAACGCAAGGAGCTCGAGGAGGAGCTGACCCGCCAGGCGTTCGCGGACTCGCTGACGGGGATGCCGAACCGGGCCCTGTTCCGGGACCGTCTCGAGCACGCGATCGCCCGCAACCGCCGCGGCGGCGGGCGGATCACGCTGCTGCTGGTGGACCTCGACGACTTCAAGCTCGTCAACGACAGCCTGGGCCACACCGCCGGCGACCAGCTCATCGCGACCACCGCGCTGCGGCTGCACCAGCAGCTGCGCGCCGCGGACACCCTGGCCCGCCTCGGCGGCGACGAGTTCGCGATCCTCGTCGAGGACGTGACCGAGATCGAGGCGATGGACCTCGGCGACCGGCTCCTGGCCGCGATCCGCCGGCCGCTGCGCCTCGGCAACCGCGAGGTGGTCTGCTCGGCCAGCATCGGCGTGGCGACCGCGAAGGCCGGCGACGGCGAGGACGGGCCGGACCCGGGCGAGCTGCTGCGCAACGCCGACCTCGCGATGTACGCGGCGAAGGCGGCCGGCCGCGACCGGTACGCGCTGTTCGACCCGGCGATGTACGCCGACATCCTGCGCGAGGCCGACGACCGCGCCGAGCTGGAGCGGGCCCTGGCCCAGGACGAGTTCGTGGTCCACTACCAGCCGATCGTGGACCTGCCGACCAGCCGCCTGATCGGCGTCGAGGCCCTGGTGCGCTGGGAGCACCCGGTGCGCGGGATCGTCGGGCCCAACGCGTTCATCCCCCTGGCCGAGTCGACCGGGCTGATCGTGCCGCTGGGCCGGTGGGTGCTGCGGCAGGCGTGCGAGCAGCTGGCGCAGTGGTGCGCGGACTTCCCCGACACCGAGAAGATCCGCATGAACGTGAACCTGTCGGCGCGGCAGTTCCAGCACGAGGGCCTGGTCGAGGACGTCGGGCAGATCCTCGCGGAGAGCGGCATCAACCCGCACCAGGTGGTGCTGGAGATCACCGAGTCGCTGCTGATGCAGGACACCGACTCGACGATCGAGACCCTCGGCCGGCTCAAGCAGCTCGGGGTACGCCTCGCCATCGACGACTTCGGCACGGGCTACTCGTCGCTGTCGTACCTGAAGCGGTTCCCGGTCGACATCCTGAAGATCGACCGGTCGTTCGTGGACGGCATCGACACCGAGCACGGCGACGCGACGCTCGCCGAGGCCGTCGTCCAGCTCGGCCGGGCGCTGCAGCTGCAGACCGTCGCGGAGGGCATCGAGACCCAGGAGCAGTGGTCGACGCTGCAGGGCCTGGGCTGCGAGTTCGGGCAGGGCTACCTGTTCGCGCGGCCGGGCGCCGCCGATGCGATCTCCACGATCCTCGGCAGCGCCCGGTCGGACTGACTGCGCCGCCTGTGGTGGGGCGGCTGGTGACAGCGGGCTGAGTGCGCCGCTTGCGGCGCATGGGGGGTCCGCGGGGTGGGAACCCCCCGCGCGGGACCCGCCGCTTGCGGTAGGGCGGCTGGTGACAGCGGGCTGAGTGCGCCGCTTGCGGCGCATGGGGGGTCCGCGGGGTGGGAACCCCCCGCGGACCCCCCGCTTGCGGTGGGGCGGCTGGTGACAGCGAGAACTATGCCGGGATGGTGAACGGGTCCCCGTACACCTTCCAGCTCAGCGGCGGGTTGAGGTCGAAGTTGCGGTTGTTGAGGAACACCCGCTGCGCCGTGTCGACGCGGCTGGTGTCGCTGTGCGCCTCCTCGGTCTTCATCGCCGCGACCCGCGCGTCGAGGAAGGCGTTGAGGTAGGTGAACTCGTCGCCGCCCTGTGCGGGGGTCCTGGCCTTCGCCATCGCGGCCCGACGGATGCCGCCGAAGCTGACGGCGCTGTTGCCGGGGCCGTGCATGACGATCGCGTCGTAGTAGGCGAACTGGCCGAGCGCCCGCAGCCCGTCGGCCTTCGCCTGCTGCACGGACGGGTTGAAGTAGACCCGGTCCCGCTCGTCGTTCTGCGCGGTCTGGAACGCCGGGTCGGCGGCCGCGGTCTTCCAGTCCCTGGTGAAGTTCGGGTCGAGCCCGGCGTGGGAGTCGGTGCCGTCGACGTTGCGCAGCGCCGGCAGGTACTTCGCCAGCACGTTGCCCGGGACCCGCTGGGCGTAGAGCTCGACGAGTTCGAGCATGTCGCCGGTGCCGGAGCAGAAGCCGATGATCCCGGCGGTGTACCCGCGGCCGTCGCCGATGTCCTCGATGTACTTGTACTGCGCCTTCCAGTCCAGCGACGAGTTCTCCGCGCTGGACACCAGCTGCATGGCGATGTCCTTCTTGCGCGGGTCGGTGAGGTCCTTCCCGGCGCTCGGACTGGTGCTGGGGCTGCTGCTCGGCGACTTCGACGGCGACGGGCTCGCGGACGGGCTCTTCGACGCGGACGCCGACACGCTCGGCGACGGCGTCGTGCCGTCGGTGCCGTACACCTTGAGCTCCCACAGCGAGTAGCCGTAGGTCGTGCCGCGGGCGGTGCCGAGGACGCGGACGTACCGGCCGGTGCCGTTGAGCCCCGTGAGGTCGTCGGTGGCGCCGTTGCCGGTGGTGGTGCTGAAGACGGTGGTCCAGGCGCTGCCGTCGGGCGAGGTCTGGACCTGGTACGACTTGCCGTACGCCGCCTCCCAGTTGAGGTTGACGTGCGTGACGGTCTTCGTGGCGCCGAGATCCACCCGGATCCACTGCGGGTCGACGCCCTCCGCGCTGGCCCAGCGGGTGCCGGTGTTACCGTCCACGGCGTTGCCCGGGCCGAGCGAGGACAGCTCGTTCGACGACGAGGTGGCCGGTTTGCCCTGCGAGAGCAGGGTCTCCGCGGCCGCCTCCGCACCGTAGGTGGTGACGGCGACCGTCACCCCGCCGACGAGCACGACTGCGGCACCGATGCCGACCAGCCTGCCGGGAATCTTCACGAGGCGCCTCCTCCTGAATAGATAGGTAACTTACCTGACAGATCCTCTGATTCGGATGCTTCGATGTCAAGCCACCTAAGCAAGACTTCAGGCGGCGTTACGCTCGCGAACGTGTAACCTGTGCGTTACGCTTCCGGTCGTGGACGACGTGGCGGAGGCGATCGCCGACCCGGCCCGCCGGGAGATCCTCGTGCTGCTGCGCGACGGGCCGTGCCCGGCGGGGCACATCGCCGCCGTGATCGGCGAGCGGTTCCGGATCAGCCGGCCCGCCGTGAGCCGCCACCTGCGCGTGCTGCGCGAGTGCGGCCTGGTCCGCGACACCCTGCAGGGCCGCCACCGCCACTACGAGCTGGACGCCACCCGGCTCGGCGAGCTGACCGGCTGGCTGGCGCAGTTCGCCGCGCCGTCGATCTGGCAGCAGCGCATGGACGCCCTGGAGACCGAGGTCTACCGCACCCGCCGCGACCGGCGTACCGCCGGTCCTACTGCCGAGGAGAACATCGCATGAGCCTTCGACCGACCGGCTCCTGGACGCCCACCCCCACGGGCGGCGACCTCGTGGTCACCCGGACGTTCCGCGCGCCCATCGAGGACGTGTGGGCGAGCGTGACCGAGTCCGACCGGACCGCTCGCTGGTTCGGCCCGTGGAAGGGCGACGGCCGCCCCGGCGGCACGATCCAGTTCCAGATGGTGCAGGAGGAGGGCGCGCCCTGGTCCGAGGCGCGCATCGAGGCGTGCGAGCCGCCGAGGCGCCTGGCGCTGCACAGCGACGTGGCGCACCTGGAGCTGCTGTTGTCCACCGTGGACGGTGGCACGCAGCTGCGGCTGGTGCACCACCTGCCCGGCACGGACGGCGTCGGCGAGTTCGGCCCCGGCTGGGAGTTCTACCTCGACGCGCTGCTCGCCTCCCGCGACGACACCGCGATGCCGGTCTTCGACGACTACTACCCGTCGATGCGGGACTACTTCACCGCCCTGCCGACGGCGCCGGCGTGACGGCGTCGCTGGGGCGCATGAGGCGTTCGCAGCCCGCGTCGCCCGAGATGCCGTAGGTGCGCAGCGCCGCGATCGGATCGGGTTCGACCGCGTCGGCCGCCGCCGGCAGCGTCACGCGGAACCTGGTGCCGCCGCCGGGGTTGTCCTCGACGGCGATCGAGCCGCCGTGGCGCTCCACGATCCGCCGGCAGATCGCCAGCCCGAGCCCGGTGCCGCCGTAGTCGACCGGGCGGGCCCGGTAGAAGGACTCGAAGACGCGGGCGGGCCCGACCAGACCCCCATCCACCGGAATCCCAACAGCGTGATCCTCAGCCCGGTTCAACCGCTCAACGTGTGGACACTGGAGGGCTTCCACGGACTCGGACCTTCGAACCTCAATCCGGACGGATCGGTCGGACCTGCCTTCGCGTCTCGCGCGCAGGGCAGGCGAACTGGACGACAGACCTGGCGCGCCTCGGACCTGGACCACCGGTCTGTTGATCGCCACGCGCACGCGTGTGAGTCGGCCGCGCGAAGCGCAGGGCGTGCGACCGGAGGGAGCATTGGGGGTTTGGGGTGAGAATCCCCCAATGCTCTTTCGGCCGTCAGGCCGCCGCGGAAGAAACAGTCCAGGTCACGGTGTCGGTGACGGGGGTGCCGTTGATGGTGGCGGTGACCTGGACGGTGTTGGCGCCGGGGCGAAGGGTCACGCCGGTCCACTTGAAGATGTGGTCGGCGCTGGTGCGGGCGCCGAGGGAGGCGCCGTTGAGAGTGGCGGTGACGGTCGAGGCGTTGGAATACACCTTGAGTTCCGTCGCCGCCGTCGTGCGTTGGGTCCAGCGGCGGCTGGTGATGTACAGCGTCGGGGTGGCCGCCCAGTTGGCCTTGTAGAAGTAGAAGGCGTCCTTGCGGGTCAGGCGGTCCCGGGTGACGAGGCCCTTGTCGTTGATGCCGGGCTGGCCGCCCTCGTTGCGGGCGTCGGAGGCGAAGTCGAACATGTTCCACACGTAGGTGCCCCAGATGTACGGGCGCGCGTCGAGCTGCTTCCACGACGCCTCGTGCAGCAGCGCCTGGTACTCCTCGGGGTGGTTCTGGCCGCCGGGGCTGGGCGGGGACGGGTTGAGGGCGTGCTGGGTGGTGCTGGCGCCGGCGCCGTACTCGGACAGGGCGATCCTGCGCGACGGGTTCGCGGCGTGCAGGTTGTCGAGGTTGCCGCCGAGTTCGTTGTAGGTGCCGTTGTACCAGCCGAAGTACTTGTTGTAGCCGCTGGCCTCGGCGTGGCTGTTCACGGCGCCGGTGTCGCTGACGCAGCAGCTGGCGTACACGGAGACGCGGTCGGGGTCCTCGGTGTCGACGAGGCCGGCGAGCTGGTCGAGCAGCGTGTTCGTGGCGGTGTTGTCGACGCGTTGTTCGTTGCCGATGCCCCAGAACACGATGGACGGGTGGTTGTAGTTCTGCCGGATGAGCTCGGTGAGCTGCTGGCGGGCGTTGGCGGTGAAGGCCGCGGAGTTGGTGGTGTCGTTGACGAGCGGGATCTCCGCCCAGACGACCAGGCCGCGTTCGTCGGCGAGGTTGTAGTCCTTCTGGTCGTGCTGGTAGTGCGCCATGCGGACGGTGGTCGCGCCGATCTCGCGGATGAGGTCGAAGTCAGCGGTGTGCTGCGCGTCGTTGACGGCCCAGCCGACGCCGGCGCGGTCCTGGTGCAGGTTGACGCCGTGCAGGTCGTAGGCGTGCCCGTTGAGGGTGAAGCCGGTGTTGGGGTCGACGCCGAAGGTGCGCAGGCCCAGGGGTTCGGTGACCACGTCGGTGACCAGGCCCGAGGAACGGATCTCGACGTTCGCGTTGTACAGGTAGGGGTCGGCGAGCCCGTCCCAGCGGTGCGGGTCGGCGATGGTGAGGGTCTGCACGACGTCCACGCCGGCGTTGGCCGCCACGGTGCGGGCCGGCAGCGACTGGTCCGCGACCACGGTGCCGGTCGCGTCGGTGACGACGGTGCGGACCACCACGGAGCGGCTGGAGGTGTTGTTGTTGAACAGTTTCGTCGTCACGTCGACGGTCGCGGACGCGGCGGTGACCGACCGCTGCCGCAGGTAGACGCCGGGGCCGGCGGAGTCGAGCATCCGCACGGCCAGGGGGTCGACGACCTGGAGGCTGACGTTGCGGTAGATGCCGCCGTCGAAGCTGAAGTCCGCGGACAGCGGGGCGATGTCGGCGTTGTGCGCGTTGGTCACCTTGACCGCGATGACGTTGTCCTGCCCCACCTTGAGCGCCGACGTGGCGCCGAAGCGGAAGCGGGAGTAGCCGCCGGAGTGCTTGCCGAGGTAGGTGCCGTTGACCCACACCTCGGCGACCTGGTTGGCGCCGGCGAACTGCAGGAACAGCATCTTGCCGGCGAAGGAGGCCGGGACGGTGTAGTGCCGGCGGTACCAGCCGACACCACGGTAGTAGTTGTTGCCGCCGTCCGCCCCGTCAAGAGCGTTCCAGGTGTGCGGGACGTTGAGCTGCTGCCACGCGCTGTCGTTGAAGGTGGTGGCTTCGGCGCCGGCGACGTCGCCCTTGATGAAGCGCCAGCCGGTGTTGAGGTCGACCCGCTGACGCAGCGCGGGTGGGGTGTAGGTGGCCGCGGACGCGCTGGGCGCCGCGACCACGTTGGCCGCCACGACCATGACGGCCGCGGCGAGCCACGTGAGGAACCTGGGCATTGCTTCACTCCCTTTCGGGACGTATGGCGGTACGCGTCACCCCGGTTTGGGGCGACGGTGAGGTGCCGTGTTCAGTTGTCGTGCAGCAGGCGTCCGGCGTGCGCGACGAGCAGGTCGCGCCAGACGGGGTCGGGCAGTGCCGGCAGCACCGGCAGGAGCGAGTCGACCAGCGCCGCCGCCGAAGAGGGATCCGCGGCGGCGAGGGTCTCGGCGAGGGGGTCATCGACGGGCCGGCGGGTCGCGACGTACACCATCCAGGCCGCGACCGCGAGAGCCGTCCACTGTGGAGTCCCGCCGGCGGCGAGCCGGTCCCGGGCGGTGCCGAGCAGCCGGATCGGCAGCTTCAGCGACCCGTCGGCGGCGACCTGCGCGGTGCGGTGACCGAGGGCCGGGTCGGCGAACCGGCGCAGGATCGACTCCTGGTAGCCGGGCAGGTCGAACCCGTCCGGCAGGGTGAGGGTCGGCGCCGCGTCCTCGGTCATCAGGCGGCGGGCCGCGTCGGCGAGCACGGGGTCGGTCATCGCGGCGGCGATGGTGTCGTGGCCGGCGAGCGCGCCGGTGTAGGCGAGCAGCGAGTGGGTGGCGTTGAGGAGGCGGAGCTTCGCGGCCTCGTACGGGGCGACGTCGGCGGTGAACACGGCCCCGGCGGTCTCCCAGGCGGGGCGGCCGGCGGCGAAGGTGTCCTCGATGACCCACTGGGTGAACGGTTCGGCGACGACGGCGCCCTCGTCGTGGACCCCCAGCGCGGTGGCGACGGCGGCCAGGTCGGCGGCGGTGGTCGACGGCACGATCCGGTCCACGACGCACGACGGGAACGCGACCGACCCGGCGATCCAGTCCATGAGCCGGTCCCCGGCGGGCAGGGCCGCGCAGAAGCCGGCGACCAGGCCGCGCAGGGTGGCGCCGTTGGCGGGCAGGTTGTCGCACGACAGCACGCTGATCGGGCCGGCGTCGGCGCGGCGACGCAGCTCAAGGCCCGCGACCAGCCGCCCGACGGCGGACCGGGTCGGCGCCAGCGGGAACGTGGCGAGGTCGGCGCGGATGAACGGGTCGGTGAGGTCCAGGCGCCCGCCGGCGAACCGGTAGCCCTTCTCGGTGACGGTCAGCGTGACCAGGCGGACCCGCGGGTCGGCGATGCGGCCCGCCGGCCCGCCGCACTCGTCGGGGGTGTGGATCTCGCGCAGTGCGCCGATCACCCGGGGCGGTGCGGCGCCGGCGCCGCGTTCCAGCACGGTGTAGAGCCCGTCCTGCGGGGCGAGCCGGTCCCGCACGGCGGCGGAGCGCTGGGTGTACCCGCTGATGCCCCAGGTCGGGTCCGAGGCGAGCACGGCGTCGGTGTAGACGGCCTGGTGTGCCCGGTGGAAGGCGCCGACACCCAGGTGCACGATGCCGACCGTGACGTCCGCGGGATCGTAGGCCGGGGTGCGGACGCCGGACAGCGACGGCAGCGCCTTGCGGGACAGCCGCGTCACCAACTGTGCATCGTCCCGTCTTCGAGGCGGTTCACCGGCAGCGACGCCGGCCGGTACGGGTACCGCGCGGCGAGTTCCTCGTCGATGTCGATGCCGAGGCCCGGCTCCTCGGACGGGTGCAGGTAGCCGCCGTCGAAGTGGTACCCGTGCGGGAACACCTCGTCCGTCGCCGGCGTGTGCCGCATGTACTCCTGCAGCCCGAAGTTGGGGATGGCGACGTCGACGTGCAGCGCGGCCGCCATGCAGACCGGGGACAGGTCGGTGGCGCCGTGGGAGCCGGACCGCACGTGGTGCAGCGCGGCCAGGTCGAAGATGCGACGCAGGTGGGTGATGCCGCCGGCGTGCACGACGGTGGCGCGGATGTAGTCGATGAGCTGCTCGCGGATGAGCTGCTCGCAGTCCCAGACCGTGTTGAACACCTCGCCGACCGCGATCGGGGTGGTGGTGTGCTGCCGGATGAGCCGGAAGCCCTCCTGCAGCTCGGCGGGGACGGGGTCCTCGATCCAGGTCAGGTCGTACGGCTCCAGAGACTTGCCGAGCCGGGCGGCCTCGATCGGGGTGAGCCGGTGGTGCACGTCGTGCAGCAGCTTCACATCCGGGCCGAACTCGTCGCGGACCCGGGCGAACACCGACGGCACGTGGTTGAGGTAGCGGGCCGTGGACCAGACGTTCTCGGTCGGCAGGGCGGCGTCGGCGGGCTCGTAGTACATCTTGTCGCCGGAGACGCCGTAGGTGCTGGCGAGGCCCGGCACGCCGGTCTGCACCCGCACCGCACGGTAGCCGAGGTCCACGTACCGGGCGACCTCGACCAGCGCCTCGTCCACCGTGGACCCGTTGGCGTGGCCGTAGACGGTGACGCCCTCGCGGGAGCGGCCGCCGATCAGCTTGTACACCGGCAGCCCGGCGATCTTGCCGAGGATGTCCCACAGGGCGGTGTCCACGGCGGCGATCGCGCTCATCGTGACGGGCCCGCGCCTCCAGTACGCGCCCTTGTACAGGTACTGCCAGGTGTCCTCGATGCGGGTCGGGTCGCGGCCGATGAGCTGCGGCACCACATGGTCGGTGAGGTAGCTGGCCACGCTGAGCTCGCGGCCGTTGAGGGTGGCGTCGCCGACGCCGGTGACCCCCTCGTCGGTGATGATCTTCAGCGTGACGAAGTTGCGGTCCGGGCAGGTGACGATCACCCGCGCGTCGCTGATCCTCATGTGATCTCTTCTTCCTTGACCCGCGCGACGAGCTGGGTCGGGTTCACCAGGCGCAGCGCCAGGACGAGCAGCACCAGCATCGTGCCGGTGTAGATGACGGCCATGGCGTCGACGGACTGCTGCGCGCGGATACCGGCGGCGGACATGGAGTTGTAGAGCGCGACGACCAGCGTCTGCGAGTCGGGGCCGGCGGTGAGGAACGTCAGCTCGAACATGCCGACGGTGCGCACCAGCACGAGGATCGACGCGGCGAGCATGCCGGGGACGAGCAGCGGCGCGAGGATCCGCACGAACACCTGGCGGGTGCCGGCGCCGCACATGCGGGCGGCGCGTTCGATCGCCGGGTCGATCTGCTCGATGAACGGGGTCATGGTGAGGATGACGAACGGCACCGACGGCACCAGGTTCGCCAGGACGACGCCGGTCATGTGCCCGGCGAACCCGTACTTGTAGAGCACGGTCGCGAGGGGGATGCCGTAGGTGATGGGTGGCATCAGGATCGGCAGCAGGAACAGCAGGTACAGGGCGCGCCGGCCGGGGAAGGCGCGGCGGGCCAGGACGTAGGAGGCGGGCACCCCGACGAGCACGGAGATCCCGACGACCAGCGCGGACACCTCCAGGGTGGTGATGAGCACGGGCAGCAGCCCGAAGTCCCGCCACGCCTCGCCGTACCACTGGCCGGTGAACCCGGACGGCAGCCAGGTGTCGAACCATTGCTTGCCGAACGAGCTGACCACGACGGAACTGACGAGGCCGAAGAGATTGACGAAGAAGAACGCGACGACGCCCCAGACGAGCCAGGCGGCGGGACGGGCGGCCAGTCTCATCCTTTTCCTCCGGTGGATCCGGTGTACAGCAGCGACCGCCAGCCCAGGACGGCGGCGATGACGGCGAGCTCGACGAGGCCCATGACGACCGCGATCGCGGATGCTTTCGGGTAGTCGTACTGCTCGTAGCCGGCGTGCCAGGCCGCGATCGAGATGACCCGGGTCTCCCCCGCCGGGTCGCCGACGAGGACGGCGGACGGGAACACGCTGAACGCGAGCACGAACGTCAGGCAGAACGTGGTGGCCAGCCCCGGCGCGAGCAGCGGCAGGGTGATGCGCCGGAAGCGCTGCGCCCAGCCGGCGCCGAGGGTGGCGGCGGCCTTCTCCAGGGTCGGGTCGATCCCCGACAGGTAGGACAGCACCAGCAGGAACGCGAACGGGAAGCCGGTGATGACGAGGGAGAAGAACACGCCCCAGTAGTTGTGGGTGAGCCGGATCGGCTCGTCGACGAGTCCGGTGGACATCAGGGTGCGGTTGAACCAGCCGGTCGGGCCGAGGAAGTTCAGCAGCCCCTGCGCGGTGAGCACGGTGCCGAGCGTGATCGGCACGACGAGGACCGTGGTGAGCAGCCGCTTGCCGCGGAACCGGCCCCGCATCCGGTAGGCGATCGGCACGGACGCGCCGACGTTGAGCAGTGCCACCGGCAGCGACAGCCAGAGCGTGGTGGTGAGCGTGCCGCGCTCGTACGCGTCGCTGAAGAACGACCGGTAGGCCCCGAACGGCCCGCCCTGTTCGGGCTGGAACGACAGCCCGATGCCGTAGAAGAATGGGTAGATGAACAGCGTCACCACGAACAGCAGCGCGGGTCCGAGCAGCAGCAGCTGCCGGTCGATGCCGCGTTCGGCCAGCCGGTGCCGCAGCGCCACCCGGGTGTCGGTCACCGCCGCCATCAGTCCGCGCCCCCGGCCGGGAACACCAGCAACGCGGCAGGGTCCACGGCGAGCGCGACCTTGTCCCCCGGTGCCGGGCGGTCCGCGGTGCGCAGGTGCAGCCGCTGCCCCGCCTCGGTGACGACCTCGACGGCGACCTCGCGGCCCTGGTATTCGACGACCTCCACCGTGGCGGGGAAGCCGTCGGCCGCCAGCCGCAGCGACTCGGGCCGCACCCCGGCGACCACGTCGTCACCGGCGCGCACCTCGCCGACCGGGGTGCCGTGCAGGGTCAGCCCGCCGCCCTCGACCACAGTGGACGGTCCGGCCTGCGTGACCTTCATGGGCAGCAGGTTGCGGAAGCCCATGAAGTCCGCGACGTGCCGGTTCGCGGGCCGCGTGTGCAGGTCCTCGGGGGTGCCGATCTGCTGGACCCGCCCGGCGCGCAGCACGACCAGGCGGTCCGCCATCGACAGCGCCTCCTCCTGGTCGTGCGTCACGTAGACGGTGGTGAGGCCGAGCGCCTGGTGCAGCCGCCGGATCTCGGTGCGCATCTCCAGCCGCAGCTTGGCGTCCAGATTGGACAGTGGCTCGTCCATGAGGACCAGCGACGGTTCGAGCACGACGGCGCGGGCGATCGCGACCCGCTGCTGCTGCCCGCCGGACAGCTGGCCCGGCAGCTTGCGGGCCTGCTCCTCCAGGTGCACCAGGGCGATCGCCTCGTCGGTGCGCCGGCGGATCTCCGCGCCGGACAGCCGGCGCATCTGCAGCCCGAACGCGATGTTCTTCGCCACCGAAAGGTGCGGGAACAGCGCGTAGTTCTGGAAGACCATGCCGAAGCCGCGCTTCTCCGGCAGCAGCGTGTCCAGGCGGGTGTCGTCCTGCCAGATACGGCCCGCGGTGAGCGGCAGCAGCCCGGCGAGGCAGTTGAGCGCGGTCGACTTGCCGCAGCCGGACGGGCCGAGCAGGGCGATGAACTCGCCCTGCTCGATCGTCAGGTTGAGGTCGACGAGCGCGTCCTGACCGCCGAAGCGGCGGGTGACGCCCTCCAACCGCAGTTGCTGAAACCCGGTCACTTCTTCACCTTCGCGCCGCCCACCTCGCGGTCCCACTTGTCGAACGCGGCCACGAGGGCCTTCGCGTCCAGCGGGACCTCGAGCGGGTTGCCGGCGATGAGCTGGTCGTACTCGGCGCGGCCGTAGTCGGTGATCGCCTTCTGGCTGTCCGCCGGCGCCATCGACAGCGGCACGTCCTTCACCGCGGGACCGGGGTAGAAGTAGCCCTTGTCGTACGCCTTCGCCTGCTGCTGCGGGGTGAGCATGTGCTGCAGCAGCAACAGGATCGCGGCCTGCTTGTCGGCGGACACGCCCTTGGGCACCACGGCGTAGTGGGCGTCGGTGACCCAGTGGAAGCCGTTCAGCGAGCCGATCTTGGCCTCCTTCGGCACCTGGCCGAGCACCCGCGGGTTGATGTCCCAGCCGGTCGTCGTCGCGATGATCTTCGCCGAGCCGTTGGCGAGGGACTTCATGGTCTCGCTGGTGGAGGACGGGTACAGCTCCACGTACTTGTTCAGCTCGGTCAGGTACGCCCAGGTCTTCTCCCAGCCGTTGACCGGGTCCTTCGGGTCCTTGTCGCCGAGCAGGTAGGGCAGGCCCATCAGGAACGTGCGGCCGGGCCCGGAGTTGGCGGGCCGGGCGTACTGCACGGTGCCGGGATTGGCCTTGGCGAACGCCAGCAGCTCCTCGGCGCTCTTCGGCGGGTTCGGCACCTTGTCCGGCAGGTACTCGATGAGCGGCCCGGACGGGTAGTAGGTGACGGTGACCCCGAAGTCGCCGGCCAGCTTCTGCATCGCGGCGGCGCCGGGCAGGTAGGCGTTCATGCCGGGCAGGCGCGACGCGTACGCCGGCAGCAACGGCTGCCACAGCCCCTGATCGACGCCGGCGGCGAGCCCGTCGACGCCGGTGAGCACGAGGTCGATGTCGACCCGTCCGGCGTTCTGCTGCGCCTTGACCTTCGGCGCGAGCTCCGGCGCGGTCGCCTTGGAGTAGGTGACCTTGCTGATCGTGTCGGCGTGCGCGGCCACGAAGTCGTCGATCATGCCCTGGGTGAGCTGCAGGTTGCCGGCGACGTCGAGGATGTTGAGCGTCACCGCCGAGGCGGGCTTCAACGGCAGGTCACCGCTGGAGGCGGGGGCCGGGGTCGACTTCGTCGGCGCGCCGCAGCCGGCGACCAGGGACAGGGCGAGTAATGACGCGGTCGCGGTGAAGCGCCGTCGGGTGAGGATCAGGGCCATGGCGGATTCCCTTCTGCGGGCCGGGGTGGGGCCCGTTGGTCATGCTCAGATGGGGGGTTGCGTAGGGGCACGGCCCGTCGAGTGACGGACCATGAGCTGCGAGGGGAGCTCGCGCCGCGCGACGGCCGCGCGCTCCGGGTCCTCCAGCAGCTGCAGCAGCATGTCGACACCGGCCCGGCCGATCGGCTCCTGCGGTTGGGCGACGGTGGTCAGCGAGGGGCTGACCATCTGGGAGAGCACGATGTCGTCGAAACCCATGACGCTGATGGCCTCGGGGACCTTGACGCCGCGGGTGGCGAACCAGTTGAGCAGGCCGAGCGCGACGAGATCGTTGTAGGCGATGACGGCGGTGACACCGGCGGCGAGCACCAGGTCGGCCGCCGCGATGCCGCCCGCGAACTGGGGTGCGAAGTTGCCGACCTCGACGAGGTCGATCCCGGTCGCGGCGGTCACCGAGCGCAGCGCCCGGGCCCGCTCACGGTTGGACCATGAAAGCCGCGGCCCGGCGACGTAGGCGATACGCCGGTGGCCGAGCGCGGCGAGGTGGGCGACGGCCTGCCGGATGCCGTCGGCGTTGTCGATGGTGATCGCCGGGATCTGGCCGACCCGGCGGTTGAGCATGACGACCGGCGTCTCGCCGATGACCGAGCGCAGGTCCTCCTCGGCCATGCGGGGTGAGCAGAGCACGATGCCGTCGACCTGCTTGCTCAGCGCCCGGACCAGCCCGGCCTCGGCGGTCGGGTCCTCGTCGGTGTCGGCGAGGAAGACCGAGAAGTCGGACTCGCGGGCGCGGCTCTGCACGCCCTTGACGACGCCCGGGAAGAACGGGTTGGTGAGGTCGGGCACGATCAGCCCGATGTTGCCGGTGCGGCCGGTGATCAGGCCGCGGGCCGCCCGGTTGGGCTGGTAGCCCAGCTCGGCGGCCGCGCGCTCGACCCTGGACCTGGTGTCGGCCTGGACGAGCGCGGGGGTGGTCAGGGCACGGCTCACCGTCGACGGCGACACGCCCGCCACACGGGCGACGTCCTTGATCGTCACCGGCATCGAGCACGCTCCCTGGGTCCGGGGTGATGGGAGCAGTCTGAAATCGTTTGCACGATGATGTCAAGAGAAACCCTTGACGAGCTTCCATCATCAGCACACAGTGATGAGAACGTTTGTGGGATCAACCGCAAGGGAGTCATCACGGTGCCGCAGCTCCACCTCGATCCCGACCGCGCTCTGCCGCCGGACCCCGCGACCCGGGAGCTCGCCCGCACCGTCTACGCCGCGACCCGGTCGCTGCCGCTGGTCTGCATGCACGGGCACGTCGACGCCGCCCTGCTCGCCGACGACGCCCCGTTCGGCGATCCCGCCGGCCTCCTGATCACCCCGGATCACTACGTGACCCGGTTGATCCATGCCGCAGGGGTACCGCTGGAGGCGCTGGGCGTCGGAACGGACGCCTCGGATTCGCGGGCGATCTGGCGGACGTTCTGCGCCAACTGGCGGCTCTTCCGCGGCACCCCGTCGCGGTACTGGCTCACCCATGAGCTGGTCGAGGTCTTCGGCGTGGACACCGCGCCGTCCGCGGCCACCGCCGACCAGCTCTACGACGAGCTGACCGACCGCCTCGCCCGGCCCGAGTTCCGGCCCCGGGCCCTGTTCGAACGCTTCGGCATCGAGGTCCTCGCCACCACCGACTCGCCCCTCGACGACCTCGACGCGCACGCCCGCCTCGCCGCCGACGGCTGGGGCGAGCGGGTCATCCCGACGTTCCGCCCCGACGCCCTGGTCCATCCCGCCCGGCCGTCGTGGATCGCTGACGTGGCCGCCCTCGCGAAGCGCGCCGACGTCGCCACCGACGACTACGACGGCTATCTCGCGGCGCTGCGCGCCCGCCGGCAGGCGTTCATCGCCGCCGGCGCCCTGGCCACCGACCACGGCCACGAGTCCGCCGACACCACCCCGCTCAGCTTGGCCGACGCCCGCCGCATCTACGCCGCGGCCCTTGCCGGCCAGGTCACCTCGGCCGACGCCGCCGCGTTCGCCGGGCACATGCTGTACCAGATGGCGGCGATGTCCTGCGAGGACGGGCTCGTCATGCAGCTGCACCCCGGCGTGCTGCGCGACCACAACGACGAGGCGCTCCGGCTGTACGGGCCCGACCGCGGCTTCGACATCCCGGTCGCGGCCGAGTTCACCCGGTCGCTGCGGCCGCTGCTGCAGGCGTTCGGGCGGCACCCGGCGCTGCGCCTCATCCTGTTCACCGTCGACGAGACCGTCTACAGCCGCGAGCTGGCACCCCTCGCCGGCGTCTACCCGGCCGTGCGGCTCGGCGCGCCCTGGTGGTTCCTCGACAGCCCCGATGGCCTGCGCCGCTTCCGCGCCGCCGTGACGGAGACGGCGGGCTTCTACAACACCGCCGGCTTCGTCGACGACACCCGCGCGTTCGCGTCGATCCCGGCCCGCCACGACCTCGCCCGCCGCATCGACGCCGGCTACCTCGCTGGCCTGGTCGCCCAGGGCGCGCTGGATCTGGACGAGGCCGTGGAGACGGCGGTCGACCTCGCGTACACCATCCCCCGCGAGGTCTACTCCCGCCCGGCCTAGCCGAGCTGGTGGAGGATCGAGGGGTCTGTGATCTTGTGGTCGTCGGCCAGGAGCAGGGCCTTGGACAGCACGATGGCGAGCATGGTGTCGCCTTCGAACGGCAGGAAGCGCAGGCCTGTGGGTTTGGCGGTGCTGGACGGCACGATGCACAGGTAGCGGTCGTTGGGGGACATCAGGATGTTGCCGCTGCCGATGTGGATGCGGTACGTGTGCCGGCGGCCTTCCACGACGAGGTAGTGGCCGTCGAGCCTGGCGCGGTCGCGGATCTTCAGCTTGGGCAGCAGGTGCTCCAGGACCTGCCGGCGGACCTGGCCGTTGGCGGTCAGGTCGCCGAACGCGACCGAGCGCCAGTAGTCGAAGCGCGGATCGCCGGCGCCGCGGTCCGCCCAGGTCGGGTCGGTGGCGATGGACGTGACCCCGACGAACAGGTCGACGTCGCGCATCGCCTCGGAGAAGACCCGCACCGGCACCTCGGCCAGCGCGACGTCCTGCCGCGCCCGGCCGCGGCCCCGCTCGAAACGGACCCGATCGGTCGAGCAGAACTGCACAGGGTCGCCGCCGCCGTCCGCGGCCTGCTCGTGGTGGAACACGGCGGTCAGCCCGGCCGCGGGGAAGTCCCGTTTCGCCTCGCCGTCATAGCCGCCGTCCCAGCCGCCCAGGTAGTTGCTGCCCCAGCGGCGCTCCTTCATCAGCGCGTAGGCCTGCTGGTACCGCAGGATGTGCGCCGCGAACCGGTTTGAATACACGCTGGTCTGCTCTTCGGCCGGGGTCAGCAGGTACACCTCCCGGAACGCCTGCTTGAACGGCTGCGCGACCTCGTCGGCGAGGATGTGCTCGCGCCAGGCGCGGACCTCCTCGGGGTCGGCGTCCACCGGGTGCCAGAGCCGGATCCGCGACCCGGCGCCCGGCTCCACCGTCTCGCCGCCGGCGAGGGTGAAGCGTTCGTCCGCGTCCGGCAGGCCGGTGTACCGCCGCTCGCCGTCGCTGACCGTCCACAGCAGACGGTGGGCGAGGCTGCCGGTGACCGGATGGTCGATGTAGCGCTCCCGCCACGTCGGCAGGGGCCACTCGCGGTCCTCGATCAGCAGGTCCTCCAGCCGGACCCGCTCGTCGGCCAGGGCCTTCTTCAGGTCGGTGGTGGCTCGGCGCACCTCTGCGACGAGCTCCGCGCCGGCCGACGCCGGTGGCTTCGTCGAGGTCGTGCCGTCCTGCTCCCAGGTCACGCGGACCTTGGCCCGGTCGTCGACGGCGATGACGGCGATGACCGCGGTGCCGAGGCGCCGTTGCCGCTGCCGGTCGAGGCCGCAGTCGGGGATGGTCAGCTCGGTGAGCTCCGAGCGGCTGACGCCGGCGCCCGCCGCGGCCTCGTCGAGGGCGGCGGTGATCTGCTTGAGCTTCCCCCGGTGCCGGGTGCGGCGCTGCATCCGCACGAGCGCGGCGATCGCGGCGTCGTCGGCGCGCCGCCCCAGCACCGCGTAGCAGGCGTTGAGCGGCTTCGGCTCGTGCAGCGTCGGCTCCAGGGCCAGCACGAGCGGGACCAGCCACGCCTCGCCGGACACCTGCGCCGCCCACAGCAGCCCCCGCACCAGGTCGGCGTTGTCCTGGCAGACCCGCATGCCGTAGTCGCCGTGCCAGTAATGGACCGGCGCGGGCGCGCAGGTGTGGGCGAGGTGGAGCAAGGCGTGCAGCAGGGTGACGAGATCGGGCCGGCCGTCCAGCAGCTCGCCGGTCCGCTGCAGCCAGGTCTTCGTCGGCCGCGGGCCGGACGTCACGGTCAGTGCGTGATCCAGCAGCTCGCCGAGCGTGTCGGCGCCGGGCCGCGCCGGCCGCAGGTATTCGACCGCTGCGCGGCTCCAGCCGTCCTCGACCCGGATCCGCCCGGCCCAGGTGGTGGCGCCGCCGTCGGCGGTGTCCGCGTTGTCCGCGAGCAGGATCAGCCGCCGCAGCAGCTGCGCCCGCTCCGCCACGTTGCGCAAGGCGGGCGGGTCGACCAGCTTCTGCGCCCGCCGGAACTGCTCCACGAGCCGGCTCCGACCGGCCAGGTCCAGCGCTTCGGCGGCGCCGGTGGCGATGCGCAGCACGGTCGCGGTCGACTGCTCCGCCGCCCGATGGGCGAGGTCGAACAGCAGCTCGACGTCGCTCACCGTCCACGCCGGCCGGCGGTTGGCCAGGGCGGGGAAGAGGCGGGCCGCTTCCCACGACCAGCCACGGTGGTCCGACGCCCATTCGGCCAGCGCGACGGTGACCGAGCGGACCTGCGCGTCGTCGAGATCCGGCAGCACCCGCCGGTGGAAGTGCTCGACGGCGTCGGCGTCGAGCTCCGTCGGGAGCACCTGCGCGGCCCGCCCCCGGTGCGTGGCCAGAGTTTCGGCGGTCATCCGCCGACCAGCTGCACCAGGCGGACGAAGGCCACGCGCGACGCCTCGTCGAGGGTCAGCTCCTCGTCGAGGTCCTCGACCTGCCGGTCGCCGACGAGCACGAAGAACGCGTTGCGGCCGAACGCGGTCACCGCCGCGTCGGCCTGCTGCTCCCAGTCGATCCGGGCCGGGACCGGCATGAGATACCCGTTGAGGTCCGCCTCGGCCGCCGTCGGGCGGACCAGCCCGTGGAAGCGCTCGACCGGCCGGGCGTTGAACCGCGCGACCTCCTCCCGCACCCGCAGCCGGATCAGCTCACGCAACCGCACCGGCCCGGAGACGTCCAGCTCCAGGGCACCGATGACCCGCCCCGTGGCCGTCTCGTCATGGATCTTCACGCGCACGGACCGGAGCCTAGGCCACACCGCCGATCCGTGTCACCCGTGTGGTAGCTGCCGCCCGCATCAGCTGATCAGGTGGCCGAGGTCGTCTTGGACCCGGCTCATCCTGCGCTGAGCCGGAGCACCGCGATGGAGTCCTGGGTGAGGCTGCCGGCCACGACGGTCCCGTGGCGTTCGGCGACCGAGGTGACGAAGCCGTAGGAGCCGTCGCTGGTGCGCAGGTCGTGGACCAGGCCGCCGTCGAGGTCGAAGGCCATGACCCAGGCGACCGGCGTCGCCTTGGGCCGCAGCGCGGCGGGCAGGTTCCACACCAGGAGCCGCAGCACGCCGGGCAGCGGCAGCAGCCGGTCGAGCAGCGCGTTGCGCGGGGCGGCGATCGCGACCCACAGCAGGCCGTCGGTGCCGAGGCTCATGTTGTCGGGGAATCCGGCGAGGTTCTCCACCAGGGCCTCGACGGTGCCTGCCTTCGGGCCGCTCAGCCAGTACCGCGAGATCCGGTATCCGGCGGTCTCCGCGTACAGCAGGTGGGTGCCGTCGGGCGCCAGGACGAGCCCGTTGGCGAACTTCAGGTCGTCCAGCAGGGTGGTGACGGTGCCGTCGGGGTCGCGGCGGATGAGCCGGCCGGTGCACGTGTGCTCGAACATGTCGCCGAGGTGGTGTTCGAGGCTCCACCGCTTCGTCGACGTGGTGAACCAGATGGTCCCGTCGGGGCCCTGCACGACGTTGCTGGCGAACGTCAGCGGCTCCCCGTCGACGGCGTCGAGCAGGACCTCGACGGTGCCGTCCGGCGCCACCCGCAGCAGGCCGCGGTCGTGGTCGCAGATCAGGACGCCGCCGTCGGCGCACGGCTGCACACCCAGGGGCCGGCCGCCGGTGTCGCCGGCGACCGTGTGCCCGCCGGCCGGGCCGAGGCGCAGGACCCGCCCGTCGCCGAGGCCGGTGACCACGCTGCCGTCCGCGTCGAACATGACGTCCTCGGGCCCGTGCCCGCCGGTCGGGAGCAGCCGGTCCACGACGAACGGCGCGGTCGGACCGGCGTCGGGCGCTGCGACCGGCGGTGTCCAGCGGCGCGGCGTGAGACGGCGACGGGCCATGATGACTCCCTACCCCGGCGGTACGCGAGGCGACAGCGTACCGCCGGGACCGCCGCTACGGTCCCGCCGCGGTCGGGCGTTGCGACGGGGGGCTGGCGGTGGCCGGCAGCCGGGTCCGGTTCCACCACTGCGCGAGCCCGACGGCGAGCAGGACCAGCGCCGCACCCACCAGGGCGAACCATGACGTCAGCTCGGTCTTCTTCCGCTGCAGCGTCACCTGGCTCGGCAGGTCCCGCAGCACGTCACCGAGCGACTCGGCGTCCTCGGCCTTGAAGTACTTGCCGCCGGTGGTGTCGGCGACCTTCGTCAGCGTCGCCTCGTCCATGTCCTGGAACCGGCCGCGGCCGCCGAACTGGCCGCCGGGGCCGCCGCGGAACTGGGTGCCGCCGCTGATCTGGTCGCTGGAGCAGACCATGGGGGACGGGTTGGCGGTGCCGAAGCCGATCGTGTAGACCCGCAGGCGGCGGGCCTCGGCGGCGGCCGCGGCCGTCATCGGGTCGACGCCGTCGGTGTTGCGGCCGTCGGTGAGCACCACGATCGTGTCGGGCTCGTACTCGCCGGTCACGGTGCCGTCGTCGGGGACCTCGACGCCGGTCGGCGGCACGTCGGGGTTGATCTCGGCGATCGCGTCGATGGAGGCGAGGATGGCCAGGCCGATCGCGGTGCCCCGGGAGGTCCGCAGGCCGTCGATCGCGTCCAGGAGCTGCTTGCTGTCGGTCGTCGGCGGCACGATCAGCCCCGCGATGCCGGAGAACGCGACCAGGCCGATCTTCTGGTTGCCGTCGTGGTCCTTGATGAACTCGCGGGCCGCCTTCTGCGCGGCGGTCAGCCGGTTCGGTGACACGTCGGTGGAGCACATCGAGCCCGACACGTCCATCGCCAGGATGATCGTCGCGGCGCTGTCGGGCACCACCACCGACGCCTCCGGCCGCGCCGCGGCGGTGCCGGTGACGAGCAGGCCGGCGGCGAACAGCCACAGCGGGATCCGGCGCTTCCACGACGTGCGGCCCGGCAGCGCCGCGCGGATCAGCGCGACGCTGGGCAGCCGCACCGCGGCGCGGCGTTTGCGGCGGCGCGTCCACCAGCGCACGGCGAGGAGCAACGGGAACGCCAGCAGCGCGACGAGGGCCCACGGCCAGTGCAGCGACATCAGAGGATCCGTCCGAACCAGGTGGTCATCAGTATGCCCCCGATGGTGAGCAGCAGCACGGCGATCACGGCGGCGGCGCCGGTCAGCTCGACCGGCTTCACCTGGGTGGTGAGCCGCAGGTCCAACGCGGAGTAGATGTCGTGCAACGCCTCGATGTTCTCGGCGCGGTGATAGGAGCCGGTCGTGGTCTGCGCGACCTCGGTCAGCAGCTCCTCGTCCAGTGACGTCGCCACCTGGTAGCCGTCGATCTCGACGGTGGCGCCCTCCACGGTGCCGACGCCGACGGTCTCGATGTGCACGCCGGCCGTGGCGGCGAGCTGGGCGGCGGCCACGGCGTCGGGCCCGCCGGTGTCCTCACCGTCGGACAGCAGCACGATCGTGGCGTTGCCCCAGTACCCGAGGTCCGCGGCCGGCTGGCCGTCCTCCGGCAGCTGCGCCGGCTTTCCGGCGATCACGGTGAGCGAGGCGAGGATCGCCTGGCCGAGCGAGGTGCCGCCGTTGATCTGGAGGCGTTTGATCGCCGCGACCGTCGCGGCGTGGTCCTCGGACGGCTGCTGGGTGGTGAGCGCGCCCTGGTCGAAGGCGACCACGCCGATGCTCACGCTGTCCGGCTGCGCCTCGGCGAACTCGATCGCGGCCTGCTGCGCCGCGGCGAGCCTGGACGGTGCGACGTCGTCGGCGGCCATGCTGTTGGACACGTCGAAGGCGAGAATGACGGTGCCGGCGGCCCTGGCGACCGGCAGGTCGGCCTGCGGCCGGGCGATCGACAGCAGCAGCAGCGTCAGTGCGGCAAGAAACAGGACGGGCGGCAGGTGCCGGCGGATCCCGTCCTTGTCCGTGGCCAGTCCCGCGGCGGCCAGGGCGCGGGACCGCTGCCGTTGCAGCCACCAGTACCCCACCGCCACCGCCACCGCGACGACGACCCCGACGGCCAGGAGCATCGGATGCTGGAAGCTCATGCTCTACGCCTTTTCGACCAGCGGACCATCTCGACGAGGGCGAGGAGCGGGTCCTGGTCGGTGGAGACGCGGTGCGGCGTCACCCTGGCCCGGCGCATCGCGGCCGCGAGCGCGGCCTCACGCCCGTCGACCTGCTCGCGCAGCCGCTGCTGGAAGATCGGGTCGCTGGTGTCGACGAGGACCTGCTCGCCGGTCTCGGCGTCCTCGACCAGGACCAGACCCAGGTCGGGCAGGTCCAGCTCCATGGGGTCGACGACCCGGATCGCGACGACCTCGTGCCGGTGGGTGAGCCGCAACAGCGAGTCCTCCCAGCCGACCGCGTCACCATCGTCGCCGCTCAGGAAGTCGGAGATCACGAACACCAGGCTGCGCCGGCGGGCCTGGGACGCGGCCAGCCGCAGCATCGCGTCGACGTCGGTGGCCGTGCCCGGTGTGCCCTTCCGGGACGCGAGGGCCTCGGTCGCCTTGCCGATCTCGTGGGCGAGGCGCAGCACGTGGGTACGGCCGGTGCGGGCCGGCACCACGCGCTGCAGGCCGTTGTCGTAGAGCACCGCACCGATCCGGTTGCCGCCCTGCGTGAAGAGCCGGGCCAGGCACACGGCGAGTTCGGTAAGCAGACCGTCCTTGCCGCGGCCCTCCTGCGAGGCACCGCCGAACCGCATCGACGCCGACAGGTCCAGCACCAGCCAGGCGGTGAGCTCCCGGTCCTCGGTGTACTGCCGCACGTACGGCTCGTCCAGGCGGGCCGTCACGTTCCAGTCGATGTGGCGGACGTCGTCCTCGTGCGTGTACTCCCGCAGGTCGGCGAAGTCGATGCCACTGCCGCGGAACACGGTGCGGTAGGCGCCCTGCAGCTGCCCGTCGAGCCTGCGGATCACCTGCCACTCCAGGCGCCGCAGCAGGCGGTCGGGTGCGCTCGCCACGGTCAGCGGCTTCCGCTGCTGACCGGGACCGGCACGGGCAGCGCCGCCAGGACCCGGGTGAGGATCGTGTCGGCGGTGACGTCGTCGGACAGCGCCTCGTAGGACAGCACCAGCCGGTGCCGGAAGATGTCGAGGGCGAGCTCGGTGAGGTCACGCGGGATCACGTAGTCGCGGCCGCGGATGAACGCCAGGGCCCGCGCGGCGAGGACGAGGTTGATCGAGGCACGAGGGCTGGCCCCGAAGCTGATGTACCTGGCGAGGTCGCCCTGCCCGACCTCCTCCGGCCGGCGGGTCGCGTTGGCCAGGCGGACCGAGTACTCGATCAGCGACGGGTCGACGTAGACCTGCTCGACCTGGCCCTGCATCTTGATGAGCCGCTCCGGGTCGACGATCGCCTGCAGCAGCGGCAGCGGCGAGATCGCCCGCTCGACGATGACGAACTCCTCCGTCGGGCTGGGATAGCCGACGACGACCTTCATCATGAACCGGTCGACCTGCGCCTCCGGCAGCGGATACGTGCCCTCGGACTCGATCGGGTTCTGCGTGGCCATGACCAGGAACGGGCGCGGGATGTGGTGGGTCTCCCGGCCGATGGTCACCTGCTGCTCCTGCATGACCTCCAGCAGCGCGCTCTGCACCTTCGCCGGTGCCCGGTTGATCTCGTCGGCGAGCAGCAGGTTGGTGAAGACCGGCCCGAGCGACACCTGGAACTCGCCGCTGAGCTGGTGGTAGACGCGGGTACCGACGATGTCGGCCGGCACCAGGTCGGGCGTGAACTGGACGCGGTGGAACTGCCCGCCGATGGCCGCTGCCAGGGCCTTGACGGCGAGGGTCTTGGCCAGGCCGGGGACACCCTCGACGAGGATGTGCCCGCGGGACAGCAGCGCGACCATCAGCCGCTCCAGCAGCGCGTCCTGACCGACGATGGTCTTCTTGACCTCGTACAGGACCTGCTCGACGGCGCCGGTGGTGCCATTTTCGGATGGTGTGTCCACGTATCGTCCTTACGTCTGCGAGCGGGTGCTTACTGCTGTGGTGCCTGGTCTCCGCCGCCGGCGCCGAGGGCGGCGCCGATCGGGACGGCGAAGCCCACGCCGACGAACGTGCCGGCGGACGTCGGGTTGGCCAGGGCCACGACGATCGCGATCGTCTCGCCCCTGGCGTTGACCAGCGGCCCGCCGGAGCTGCCGGGGTTGACCGCGGCATCGAACTGGATGAGGCCGGTGAGCTTGGTGCCGTCGGGGTTCGTCGCGGTGCGGTCCAGACCGGAGATGACGCCGGCGGTGGCGCTGCTGGTCAGCCCGAGCTGGTTGCCGACGGCGACGACGGTGTTGCCGACGGCGAGGCGGTCGGAGTTGCCGATGACGGCGGGCACGAGCACGTCGGGCAGCGCCTCGGGGGCGAGCGCGGCGATGTCCATCGCCGGGTCGGCCTGGGCGACCTTCGCCGCGGCCTGGGTGCCGTCGGCGAACACGACCCGGATGCTGCCGGCACCCGCCACCACGTGATTGGCGGTCAGGATGATCCCCTCGGCGCTGGCGACGACCCCGGTGCCGGTCGCGGCGACCTTGTCCCCGTCGAGGGCCTGGATGGTGACGACCGACGGTGCCACGGAGGCGTAGATCTGCGCGATCGTCGGCGGCCCCGATCTCGACGGCGACGGCGACGCCGACGGCCGCGCGCTCGCCGCCCCGGATCCGCCGCCACCCGCGCGGAAGGCTATGAACGCGGTCAGCGCCAGGGCCAGCACGACGGCGACGCCGAGCAGCACACCCCGCCGGGGCGCGGCGAACCGGGGCAGTTGCGGCCACTGCCGGGACGGCCGGGGCGGATCGCCGTTGGCGAGCACGTCGCCTTGGACGTCGAAGTCGACCTGCAGGTCGCGTGGTGCCTCCGGGGGCCTCCCGTTCGGGCGCATGGTCCTAACGTAACCGCGCTTCCTGGGAGTCAGGTAAGAACTTTCTGCCAGTCCCGCGCCGGTACCGCGGTACCACTCCCGCGCCGAAGATCGCACCGCGGTACCACGGCCCGGCCCGCCGCCGCACCTAGCGTTCTGGGTGCAAGGTCCGGCACCGCATTTGACGAGGGGCGACGATGATCGAGGCACGGCAGCTGACGAAACGGTACGGCGACAAGACGGCCGTGGACGGCGTGGACTTCACGGTCCGCCCGGGCGCGGTCACGGGCTTCCTCGGGCCGAACGGCGCGGGCAAGTCCACCACGATGCGGATGATCGTCGGGCTGGACGCGCCGACGTCGGGTTCGGTGACCGTCAACGGCCGCCGGTACGCCCGGCACGCCGCGCCCCTGCGGGAGGTCGGCGCGCTGCTGGAGGCCCGCTCGATCCACCCGGGGCGCTCCGCGTCCGACCACCTGATGGTCCTCGCGCACACCCACGGCATCCCCCGCGCCAGGGTGTCGGAGGTCATCGAGCTGACCGGCCTGCAGTCGGTTGCCCGCAAGCGGGCCGGCGCGTTCTCCCTCGGCATGGGCCAGCGCCTCGGCATCGCGGCGGCGCTGCTCGGCGACCCGCAGACGGTCATGCTCGACGAGCCCGTCAACGGCCTGGACCCGGAGGGCGTGCTGTGGATCCGGCAGCTGCTCACGGGGCTGGCCGCCGAGGGGCGCACCGTCTTCCTCTCCTCGCACCTGATGAGCGAAATGGCCCTCGTCGCGGACCACCTCATCATCGTCGGCCGCGGCCGGGTCCTCGCCGACACGACCGTGCAGGACCTGGTCCGCGACGCCGGCGGCGACAGCGTCGTCGTCGCCAGCGCCGACCCCGCCCGGCTGCGGCAGGTCCTGGCCGGGCCGGGCGTCGAGGTCACCGGCCGGCCCGGGTCGGAGCAGCTGCAGGTGACCGGGCTGCCGGCCCGCGAGATCGGGCTGCGGGCCGCCGCGCACGGCATCGCCCTGTACGAGCTCACCGGCAAGGCGGTCTCCCTCGAGGAGGCCTTCATGGAACTGACCAAGGACGCCGTCGAGTACCACACCTCTGCGAGGGCAGCATGACGATCACCGAAACCCGGCCCGCGCCCGTGCGGGCGCCGCTCCCCGCCGGTCTCAAGGTCACCGGGCGGCGGGTCGCCCGCGCCGAGTGGGCGAAGCTGTGGTCGCTGCGCTCGACCTGGATCACCCTCGGGATCGCGCTGCTGCTCCTGCTCGCGATCGGTGCCATCGCCGCGCTGCAGTTCAAGTCCAGCACCACCTCCGGCAAGCCGGTCGACGACGACCTCGTCGGCGCGACCACGCACAGTCTCGCGCTGTTCGGGGTGCCGTTCGCGCTGATCGCGCTCGGTGTCCTCGGCGTCCTGACGACCTCCGGCGAGTACACCACCGGCATGATCCGCTCCACGCTCGCGGCCGTGCCGCGCCGGCTGCCGGTGCTGTGGGCCAAGGCCGCCGTGTACGGCGCGGTCGCCTTCACCGTCGGCGTCGTCGGCGTGTTCGCCTCCTTCGCCGTCGCCGGTGCCGTCCTGTCCGGGACCGACGCCGGGATGAGCTTCTCCGACGACGGGGTCGTGGCGAGCCTGTTCGGGGTCGGGCTGTACCTGGGGCTGGTCGGCGTCATCGGGGTCGCGCTCGGCGCACTGCTGCGCTCCTCCGCCGGCGGGATCTCCGCGCTGGTCGGCATGTTCCTGCTGGTGCCGGGGCTGATGTCGCTGCTGCCGAGATCGTGGCGGACCGAGGTCACCCCGTACCTGCCCGGCAACGCCGGCGAGTCGATCTACGCGCTGCACCACGCGGCGGGGTCGCTGTCGACGGGCGAGGGCATGCTGGTCCTGCTCGGCTGGACCGCCCTGGCCCTCGGCGGCGCCGCGTACCGGCTCAAGCGCGCCGACGCCTGATTCCTGGTCGTCGAGGGCATCGGACCAGGAGGATGAACCGGTGAGCACTCAGGACGTCGGGCACCCGTGGGCCGCCCAGGTGCTGCGCCTCACGCACCGCGTGCGGCAGTGGGACCTGCGGCACCGCTGGGTGCTCGACGCCGGCGGGGTGCTGCTGATCTTCCTGATGTTCGGCGCCCCCGACATCGGCGACCACCAGGACGGCGACGGGCCGCCGATCGCGTGGACCGACCGCTCCCTGCCCGAGATGCTGCTGCTGCAGGCCACGCTGCTGCTGCCGCTGTACTGGCGTCGCCGGGCCCCGTTCGTCGCGTTCCACGCCGTCATCGCGGTCTTCATCGTGCAGTGGGCGGCCGGGATCATGTTCCGCGCCGACGTCGCCGTGCTCGTCGCGCTGTACAACCTGGTGCTGCACGGATCCCTGCGCCGGCTGCCGCGGGCCGCGCCGGCCCTGATCGCGGCGTACGTGGTGGTCGTGGTGCGGCTGTCGGGCACGATCGGGGTCTGGGACGCCATGTTCGGTCTCGCCGTCTTCGGCACCGCCGCGATCGCCCTCGGCCTCGCGGTGCGGCTGCGCCGCGCGCAGCTGGCCGCGCTGCGGGACCGGGCCGTGCAGCTGGAGATCGAACGCGACCAGCGCAGCCGGCTCGCCGCGGCCACCGAACGCACCCGCGTCGCCCGCGAGATGCACGACATCGTCGGGCACAGCCTGTCCGTCATCGTGACCCTCGCCGACGGCGGCGCATACGCCGCGGACACCGCGCCCGCCCGCAGCAAGGAGGCGCTCCAGCTCATCGGCGACACCGGCCGCCGGTCCCTGGCGGAGCTGCGCCGCATGCTCGGGGTGCTGCGCGAGCAGACCGACGAGCCCGATCTCAGCCCGCAGCCCGGCCTCGCCGACCTCGACCCGCTGTGCCAGCGGGTCCGTGCCGCCGGGCCGCAGGTCGAGTACCACAGCAGCGGGGACCTCGACGCGCTGGACGCGGGCGTGCAGCTGGCCGCCTACCGGATCGTGCAGGAGGCGCTCACGAACACGCTCAAGCACGCCGGGCCGCGCACCCGGGTACACCTGGCGCTGCGGATCGACGGCACCCGGCTGCGGATCGCGGTCCGCGACAACGGCCTGCCCGCCCGCCCCGGCGCCCCCGGTCACGGCCTGATCGGGATGCGGGAACGCGCGGCGATGTACGACGGGACCGTCACCGCCGGGCCCGCCCCCGGGGGAGGATGGAGCGTCGAGGCCGACCTGTCCCTCAGCGAAAGCGACCCGGCATGATCACCGTGCTCATCGTGGACGACCAGCCGCTGCAACGGCTCGGCTTCCGCATGCTGCTGGAGAGCAACCCGGACACCGAAGTCGTCGGCGAGGCCGGCAACGGCACCGAGGCGGTGCGACGCACCACCGACCTGCACCCCGACGTGGTCCTGATGGACGTGCGGATGCCCGGCATGGACGGCATCGAGGCGACCCGGCGCATCGTGGAGGCCGGCGGCCGCTCCCGCATCCTCATGCTCACCACGTTCGACCTCGACGAGTACGCGCACGCGGCGCTGCGGGCCGGCGCCAGCGGCTTCCTGCTCAAGGACGCCCACCCGGAGGAGCTCCTCGCGGGCATCCGCGCGGTCGCGGGCGGCGACGCGGTCATCGCACCGGCCCTGACCCGGCGGCTGCTGGACACATTCGCGCACCAGCTCGGCGGCGCGCCCGCGGTGACCGACCCGCGCCTGGCCACCCTCACCGACCGGGAGCGCGAGATCCTCGTCGCGATCGGCAACGGCTGGACCAACGGCGAGATCGCCGAGCGGCTCGTGCTGTCCGAGTCGACGGTCAAGACGCACGTCGGCCGGGTCCTGGCGAAGGTCGGCGCCCGCGACCGTATCCAGGCCGTCATCTTCGCCTACGATCTCGGGCTCACCCGCCCGCGCTGACATGTCCTTTTCCGGCCCCTGCCGATCGTTGCATGGTTGAGGGGCCACCCCGGTCCCGCGGAAAGGAGCACCTGCGATGCCGCAGTACCTCGCACTCACCTACACGGCCGACGTCGACTGGTGGGCCCCGGAGCAGGCCGCCGAACTCGCCGAATACCGGCAGTTCGCGGTCGATCACGCCGGCAGCCTCCGGGCGAGCGCCGTGCTGCACCCGACCGCCACCGCCACCGTCGTCCGCGTCG
Source organism: Dactylosporangium sp. NBC_01737 (assembly GCF_035963215.1). Lineage (NCBI taxonomy): Bacteria > Bacillati > Actinomycetota > Actinomycetes > Micromonosporales > Micromonosporaceae > Dactylosporangium > Dactylosporangium sp. NBC_01737. The sequence goes on along the minus strand of NZ_CP109153.1, from coordinate 7,217,396 downwards.
AGGGCGCCCGCGGCGGGAAGATCGTCACGACCGACGGGCCCTACGCCGAGACCAAGGAGGCGCTGACCGGGTACTACCTCATCGAGGCCGCCGACCTGGACCAGGCGGTCACGATCGCCGCCCAGATCCCCGCGGCGTGGGGCGGCGCCGTCGAGGTCCGCCCGGTCATCGCGGTCAGGTAGGGCGTTGTACGACATCGTCGCCGACACGGTCCGGATCGAGGGGGCCCGGATCCTCGCGACCCTCATCCGGACCGTCGGCGACGTGCAGATCGCCGAGGACGCCGTGCAGGAGGCGGTCATCGCGGCGCTGGACGCGTGGCCGGTGACCGGGGTGCCGCCGCAGCCGCGCGCCTGGCTCACCGTCACCGCGCGCCGCAAGGCCATCGACATCCTGCGCCGTGAGCGCGCCCGCCGGGGCAAGGAGGAGGAAGGCACCCGGATGATCGACCTGGCCCGCGCCGACCTGCCCTCCGACGCCGTCGTCCACGACGACCTGCTGCGCCTGATCTTCACCTGCTGCCACCCGACGCTGTCCCCGCCGACCCAGGTCGCCCTCGCCCTGCGGACCCTGTGCGGCCTGTCCCCCGCGCAGATCGCCGGCGTGCTGCTCACCACGGAGGCCGCCACCGAGAAGCGCCTCACGCGGGCGCGGCAGAAGATCGCGGCGGCGCACATCCCGTACCGGGTGCCGCCGGTCGACGAGCTGCCCGACCGGCTACCCGCCGTCTGCGGCGTGATCCACAGCCTCTACACCGCCGGCCACGCCCCGGTCGACGGCGCCGCGGTGTTCGACGTCGACGCGTGCGCCGAGGCGGTCCGGCTCGCCTCGCTCCTGCACGAGCTGCTGCCCGACCAGCCCACCGCCACCGCCGTGCTGGCGCTGCTGCTGCTCACCGAGGCCCGCCGCCCGGCCCGCCTGGACGCCTCCGGGGCGGTCGTCACCCTCGACCGCCAGGACCGCGACCGCTGGGACCGTGCCGCGATCAACCGCGGCATCGCCCTGCTCAACGCGTCCCTGGAAGCCTCCGACCGGCGCGCCGACGCGTACCAGCTGCAGGCCGCGATCGCCGCGGAGCACGCCCGTGCGGCGTCGTACGACGGCACCGACTGGCCGGAGATCGTCCGGCTGTACGACCTGCTCATGTCCGTCGCGCCGAGCCCGGCCGCGGGGCTGGCCCGTGCGGTGGCCGCCGCGGAGGCGAGCGGGACCGCCACCGGCCTGGCGCTGCTCGCCGACCTGCCGCCGAGCCCCCGCTGGCACGCGGTCCGCGCGGACCTGCTCGCCCGGGCGGGCCGCTACGCCGAGGCCGTGCAGGCGCTCACCGCGTCGCTGTCCGGCGCCGCGACCGACTCGGAGCGCCGCCACCGCTCGCAGCGCCTCGCCGAGCTGCGAAGGCTGGCCTGACGTGCACCCCGTCTTCGACGCGGTGCTCCGCCTGCATCCGGGCGACGAGGTGGGCCGGATGCTGCGGTCCCCCGGCCTGAAAACCGGCGGCCGGTGCTATGCGTTCACCTCCGGCGACGACATGATCGTGAAACTGCCGGCCGCGCGGGTCGCGGAGCTCGTCGCCGCCGGCGTCGGCCTGCCGTGCTCCCCGCGCCCCGGCCGGCCGATGCGCGAGTGGGTCCGGCTCCCGGCGCAGGACTGTCTCGCCCACGTCCTGGACGCCCGCGCCTTCGTCGCCGTCACGCCGCCGCGGTGATGGCGATCGTCAGCGTGATGCGGGTGCCGGTCACGACCCGGTGGTGGACCACCTGGTCGCAGAGCATGTGCGCCAGGTGCAGGCCGCGGCCGCGCTCGTCGTCACGCCGCGGCGGTGATGGCGATCGTGAGCGTGATGCGGGTGCCGGTCACGACCCGGTGGTGCACCACCTGGTCGCAGAGCATGTGCGCCAGATGCAGGCCGCGGCCGCGCTCGTCCGTCGGGGCCGCGAGGTGCGTGCCGTCGGCGCCGGGCGGCAGGCCGGGACCCTCGTCACAGATGTCGCAGTCCAGGAGGTCGCCCTCGTGGCGGAGCTCGATCATGCCGGAGCCGCCGCCGTGCTCGACGGCGTTGGCGAGGATCTCCGCGACGGCGATGAGGAAGCCGTCCGCGCGGCGCCCGGACAGCCCCGCCAGGTGCAGCTGCCGCAGGACCCGCCGGCGGACCACGCCGAGGCTCGCGGCGTCGAAACTGGACCGATAGAGCAACCGGGCCCTGCGGATGTGCACAGCCTTCTCCCGGGACCTTCGACAGGTTCGCCACCGGGGTCTGGGACGGCGCGGAGTCGACCATGTCCGCTCCGTCAGGCCACGGTACCCGATCCCGCTACGCGGGCGCCACGCTGCGCAGCAGCGGCAGGTTCTTGCTGATGATGCCGGACACACCCAGCGCCCGGGCCTGCGCCAGCTCCGCCTCGGTGTCGACCGACCACACCATGACCAGGCCGGTGTGCTCGTGCAGCTCGGCGACCACGGCCGGGGTGAGCAGGCTGAGGCGGATGGACAGCCCGGCCACCTTCTGCCGGCGGACCAGCTGCCGCACCTGGTCGAGCTGCCGCCGGTTGCCCGCCGAGTAGACCCGGCGGATGTGCGGCTGGTCCTCGAACGCGGCGAGCATCCCCCAGTCGCGCGAGCACACCGTCACCGGCACGCCCGGCGCGGCCTCCCGCAGCGCCGCCGCGGTCAGCGGCGCGACGCCCTGGAACGGTCCCTTGAGGTCGAGCATCAGCCGCGAGTCCCCCGCGGCCGTGGTCAGGACGTCGGCCAGCAGCGGCACCGACATGTCGCGCCGCCGGGTGACGTCGCGCCACGGCTCCCAGAGCAGCCGCGGGCCGATCGCCTTCGCGTGCCGCATCTCCAGGGCACCCCGATACAGCCGGACGTCGGCCTCGACCAGATCGACGCCGGCATCGAGGGCGGCCCGCAGGTCCGCGAGCGCGTTGCCAGCGCGGTGAGCGACCAGGATCACCGGATCACCATAGCTGGTGCAATCCATTCATCCAGGTGTACGATTCACTCCTGTGAACGATTCGTCGAAGGGGGCGGTGATGTCCGGCAACCACGGCAGGACTGCGCTCGTCACCGGCGGCACGGGCGGGATCGGCGCCGAGGTCGCGGCCAAGCTGCGGGCGGCCGGGCTCACCGTGTTCGTCACCGGCCGCGACGCCACCCGCGGGGAAGCCGTCGCGGCCGTGCTCGGCGCGACGTTCCTGTCCGCCGAGCACGGCACGGTCCACGGCAACCTCGCCCTGGCCGGCCTCCTGCGCCACCGCGTCACGCACCTCGACGTCCTGGTCAACAACGTCGGCGGCGCCGCCTGGCCGGACCGCACCGTCACGGACGAGGGCCACGAGGCCGTCCTCACGCTGAACTACCTCGGCCCGGTCGCGTTGACCCACGCCCTGCTGCCCGCCCTGTCCCCCGGCGCGACGGTGGTCCAGGTGGTGTCGAGCGCGTTCACGATGCACACCGGCGACCCGTTCCAGGAGCCGGCCGCCTACACCGCGATCCGCGCCTACGCCCGCGCCAAGCAGCTCAGCCTCCTCGCCGCCATGAGCCTGGCCCGCCGCCTGGACGGTCGCGCCGTCCACGTGAACGCCGTGAACCCCGGGATGGCCTGGACCCCGGGCGTGCAGGCGCTCACCCCGCGGGCCGTGCCCGCCTGGCGCTACATCTGGCCCCTGGTGCGCGCCGTCCAGCGCCGGGCGTCGCCGGAGAAGGCGGCCAGGGTCCCGGCGACTCTCGCCCTCACCCCGGACGGCACCGGCAGGTTCCACGAGAGCAACGGCGCCGCCAAGCAGCTCCCGCCACGCCTGCGCGACCCCGCGCTGCAGGACCGCGCCTGGCAGTTCGCCGCGGACCTCGCCGCAGACCTTGCCGCACAGCCGCCGGCCGCCGTCCGGCGCGCCGCGGCCGACTGACCCGGCTCGCCGGGACTGCCATCATGCTGAGGTGACGGTCCAACGGTCCGGGTCATTGCGGAAGTTCTGGCCCTTCACGGCGCTCAACGTGGTCGCCCTCAACGTGGTCGCGCTCGCCCTCGTCGCGTCGACGGAGCCCGGCTGTCACCGGCGGACCTGGCCAAGGTAAGCAACGACGCACGCACGACGCTGGTCCAGGCACTCTCAGCGACGTCGACCTGACCGGCGTCCGGCTCACCGGCGCCCGCGCCGACGCCTTCACCACGTGGCCCGCCGGCTTCGACTGGGCGGCCGCGGCTCAGGATGGACCCGGGCGACGGCGGAGCATCCTGAGCCGCGGCGTCGACTACCCGTTGCGCGGGGCGCCGGCGCGGCGCAGGGCCACCGCCTGGCTGACCGCGAACGCGGCGACCTCGGCCGACACCGCGGCCAGCAGCAGCGCGAACGCATCACGGGGCGGCTCGCCGCCAAGGCCGCGATCGCGCCCGCCGCCACGACGTTGGCGACGAGGACGCCAGCCAGCCACGGGCGCACCACGGCCCGGCCGGCGGCACGCCACAGGGCGGCAGCCCATCCGGCCGTGCCGGCCGCCACCGCGACCATCACCCACACCGGCGCCCCGAACAGCCCGGCAAGGGGCCCGGCGAAGACGACCACGAGCACCGCGGCCACGGCGCAGTAGGCGGCGTCCAGCCGCAGCGACACCCGTCCTACCCGATGCGTGTCCATGCCGTCACAGTACCGGCGCCATGGCAGGCGCACGGCGGGCCACCAGGCGTCCCGGTCCGCAGCATCGGCCTCCTCGGCGGCCGTCGGCCTCGGCCACCGCCGCCGCGCGGCCCGGCCGGCGTCGTCGATGGGTGGTCGAGTTGCGGCAGGTCGGCGGAGTCGATGCCGGGCACCGTCCCGGCTGCACGACCTTGTCCAGGTTGGCGGGCATCACCGCACTGCGGCGAGCCTGCGACGCGGTCGCGTGCCGGTGCGCGAGGGGAGGCCCGGTCAGGCCCGTGCGGCGGCGATCGGGCGCAGCGCCCGGCGGCGGACGTCGGTGCCGCGGTCCCAGACCAGCTCGTCGAAGTCCTGGCCGTGCGTGGTGACGCCCTCGGCGCGCAGCTCCCGCCGTGCGGCCCGGGCGGCGGACACCCGGTGCCGGTAGTCGTTGAAGACCTGCACCTCGCCGTCCGGGTACTCCAGCTCGGTGTAGTCCATGCCGCGGTGCGCGTGGCAGCCCAGCTCGTGCACGCCCGGCGCGTAGTCGCGCAGGTCGGGTGCGGACGCGGCGAACATCAGCAGCCCTCCCACCCGGTCGATGCGCGGCCGCGGCGCTCCCGTCGGGATGACCGGCAGCGGCCGTGGCAGCCCCGGCGGCCGCTCGTCCCACGGGATCCGTTGCGCCACCACCGGGTCCAGGCCGTGGGTCTGCCACCGCACGGTGCCTTCGGGCGCGGTCCGCAGCGGCAGCTGGCGCCGCAGCGCCCGCGCCGCGCCGCCGCTCAGCGCGGTGAGGTCCGACGGCACGAGCACGATCGGGTCGCCGGGGCGGCCGTCGAACGGGTTCGGGTCGATGTGCGGGCGGTCGATGAGGACCAGGGTGCCGGGGCGGCGCTGGTACGCCAGCCCCCACAGCAGCCGGCCGAGCAGCCGGGCGCCCCGCCAGTCGCCGAGGATGTGCCACGTGCCGTGGTAGAAGTTGGTGCTGAAGCGGCAGTCGGTGTCCGGCCGCAACGTGATGACGGTGAACATGCGCCCGTCACACCACACCGCCCTGCGGTGCAGCTTCATGCGGTCCCCGACGTGACCGGCACCCGCCGGCCGCTGATGACGATGCACCGTCCACCTCCGGCACACAGTGCAGCACCGAAACCGGCCACGGACAACGGATTTCCGCGCTGACGGCGCCCCGTGAACGGGTCCTCCGGCAGGAAGCAGCCGTAGTCCTGCAACGGCATCGGCTCGTCGAGCACGACCTCCTGGATGAGGCCGGCGGGCGACAGGCCGTCGGCCCGGTCGGTGACCCGGGCACCCGGCAGGGGCGCACCGCGACCGACATGCGGCTCCCGCGGGTCAGCGCCGTACGACCCGCCGTCCGGCCGCGAGCACCTCACCGAACGGTTCTGACCCGGCAGCGCCGGACGTGGTGAGCTCGTGCGGGCCGCACGCTTGACGGGCCCTGTCAGGCTGAGGGGATGCCGGACGAGGAGCCCGAGGAGGTGCCCGCCCCTGCGCCGCGGAAACGCCGATGGCCGCGGGTGGTGCGCCGCCTGGCGCTGGTCACCGCCGCCGGGGTGCTGGCCGTCCTCCTGCTGATCACGGGCAGCGTGCTCTGGGTGCGCTCCGGCGCCGACGGTCACCTCTTCACCGAGCAGACCGTGCCCGTGGCGCCGGTCGCGCTGGTCCTGGGTGCGCAGGTGTACTCCGACGGCGTGCCGTCGCCGTTCCTGGAGGCCCGCCTCGACCTGGCCCGCCGGCTCCTCGAGTCGGGCAAGGTGAAGGTGCTGCTGGTCTCCGGCGACAACATGCACCACGACTACGACGAGCCGACCGCGATGCGGGCCTGGCTCATGGCGCACGGCGTGCCGGAGCGGAAGATCGTGCGCGACTACGCCGGCTTCGACACCTACGACTCGTGCGCGCGGGCGAAACGGGTCTTCGGCGTCACGCAGGTGACCGTGGTGACGCAGTCCTACCACATCGCCCGCGCCGTCATGCTCTGCCGCCACATCGGCCTGGAGGCGGCGGGCGTCGGCGACGACTCCGTCAGCCGGTTCAAGGGCCCGTGGCGCAGCAATGCCAGGCGCGAGTACCCCGCCTGCGTCAAGGTCGTGTACGACGTGGCGTCCGGCCGTGACCCGGTCTACCTCGGGCAGCACGAGACCGGCGTCGAGGACGCGCTGCGCGAGGGCTGAAAACTTCTTCTCAACCTGCGCCGGTCCCGCCCCCGTCGGATGGGTGAAGGCGACAGGGAGGAGCCCGGATGCGCAGTGACAGCGAAGCCGACTACACGACCTACGTGTCGGCGCGGCTGACAGCGCTCCATCGCGCCGCGTACCTGCTGTGCGGCGGTGACAAGGACCGTGCCGACGACGTCGTGCAGGTCACCATCACGAAGCTGTACCGGAGTTGGAGGAGGGCGAGCCGCGCCGACAACGTCGACGCGTACGTGCACCGGATGCTCGTGCGCACCTACATCGACGAGCGGCGGCGGCTCTGGTCCCTGGTGCAACTGTTCCCGCACACCGAGGACGGCCTGACCGGCGTCGACGAGCCGTACGGCGCCGTCGACGACCGGGGCGTCGTGGTCGCGGCGCTGCGCAGGCTGCCGCCGCGGCAGCGGGCCGTGCTGGTGCTGCGGTTCCTGCTCGACCGGCCGGTCGAGGAGGTCGCCGAGACCCTCGGCTGCTCCGTAGGCACCGTCAAGAGCCAGTCCTCCAGGGGCCTCGCCGTGCTGCGGGCCGCGCTCCTGGATCACCCGAAGACGATTGGAATGCGCTGACATGCATGAGGACGAGCACCTCAGGGACCTGATGCTGGCCGTCGACGTGCCACCGACGACCGCCGACATCGGGCTGGCCATCGCGACCGGCCGCCGGCAGGCCCGGCGCGGCTCGATCGTGGCGGGCGCGGCGGCCGCCCTGGTCGTCGCCGCCGGCACCACCTACGCGCTCGGCGTCACCGCGCCGGGCGGCGGCGACCGCGGGGTCCAGGCCGGGCCGCCGACGGACGCGTCGTACGCCGACTGCACCGTTGACGTGCTCGACGTCACCGGGCCTGCTGGGAGTCCCGCCGTCGACCCGGCGGGGCGCACGGTCGTCGGCACGGTCGGCGGCGTCGTGGTCCGCTTCGACGACGGCCGTGCGGTGCCCTATCCGGGCGCGACCGGCGAGGTCGTGGCGGTCAACGACGCCGGTGTGATCGCCGGGTACGACGAGGTCGACCAGGCCAGCCACATGCTCGCCTGGACGTACCGGAACGGCACGAAGACGATGCTGGCGAAGCTGCCCGGGTACGACTACACGTTCCCGACCGCGGTGAACGCCCGCGGGGACGTGGTCGGCGGCGCGATGGGCGAGGCCAACGACGACACGGTCCCGGTCCTGTGGCCGGCCGACCAGCCCGGCAAGGTCCGCGCGCTCGCCATGCCCGCCGGCTACGGCCACCCGAACACCGGTGGCTCGCAGGCCGTCGGATTGACCGACGACGGCGTCGTGGTCGGCAACGTGCACGGCGCGCCGGTCCGCTGGTCCCCCGACGGGACGCCGTCGCTGCTGCCGACGCCACCCGGCCACGAGTACGCGACGGTGATGGTGCTGCGCGGCGGGATCGTGTACGGAATGGCCGCCGTCATCGGGGAGAACCGGGTCGTCGCGCTGCGCTGGGACATGGGCATCGACCTGGTGACCGTGCTCGTAGGGGTCCCCTACGACGTCACCGACGGCACCCCCGGCGGCTGGATGATCACCACGGGCGGCGACTACAACCAGCCGACCAGGGTCACCCCGCAGCGCACCGTGGAGCGGCTGCCGCTGCCGCCCGGCGTGCTGCTGCCCCCGAACGGCCCGGGTGCCGTCGCGACCACCATCAGCGACGACGGCCGGACGATCACCGGCGCCACCGCGGCCGACGACCGGCGACCGCTGGTCTGGCACTGCTGAACACCCATGATCGTGGCCCCGGCGTCGTCCGCCGCCGGGGGCACCCGTTCGTCGCGCCGTCGCCGTCAGAACGGGCGGCGGTGCAGCACGGCGCCGGTGAGGGCGTCGTACCCGTATTCGACCCGCTCGCGGGCCGGGTCCTGGTCGATGCCGCTGACGTCGATGCGCAGGACGCCGTCGCGGACGCGGTCGTCGGTGACGACGGTGCGCCAGCGCACGCCGCCGCGCAGGACCTCGACCCGGCCGGTGTAGTCGCCGGTGACCGACGTGATGCTGTACGCCGGGCCGTACGCCGGGATCACGTCGAGCCCGCCGTCGGCGCGGATGGCGGTGGTGAGGACGCGGGTGCCGGCGGCGTCGCAGATCGGGGCCGGCTGGCCGGCGAAGAACCTGGTCCGCCCCTGCCCGGTGACGTCCTGGCCGTTGTAGAACGTGCGGCCCCGCGCGTCGACCCAGAAGTGCGGCACCGTGGCCGGGGTGGCGCGGGTCGTCGCGCCCGGGTAGTACGACAGGTGCCAGTGCGGCGGGTTGTCGCGGTGCAGCGGGTTGTTGGTCTCGAAGCCTTCCAGGGCGAAGAAGTGCCCGCGCCGGCGCGCCTCGGCGGCGGCGCCGCTGTCGCGCAGGACCGCGTCGCAGGCAGCCAGGTAGGACGCCACGGCGCGCGCCTCGCCGGCCGGCCAGGCGCCGGCCTCCCAGGGGCCGGCCGCACGGTCCGGGTCGTTGTGGGCGACCAGCCACAGGATGCCGCTGCCCGCGCCGGACAGTTCGCTCCACACCTGGATCGTCGGTGAGTCCGCGACCGGCGCGGCGGCCAGCACCGCGAGGTCGACAGTGACCGTGGTCGCGTCGCCGGAGCGGTCGGTGATCGGCAGCCGGCGGTCGCCGGCGATCACGGCCCGGACCGGCTGCCCGGGCCAGCGGACGGCCACCGGGACGGCGCCGCTCGCCGGGCCCCGCACGAACGCGGTGAACTCGGCGCGGCTGGCCACCTGGTACTGCGGCCCGGCGAGCAGCGAGTACCCGGCCGGCACGGTGAGCTCGGGTCGTCCCGGCGGGCCGGCGGTCGCCCGGACGACCCTGATCGCCGCGACCGCCTCCGCGACGGCGCCGGCCGGACGGGCGTGGGTGAGCGTGAACGCGCCGGCGGCGAGGCCGAGCAGCACGGTTCGACGGGTGCGCATCAGGCGTCCTCACTCGGTCCACCGGCGCGCACTGGAATCAGATGATCACGGGCCGTGACGGTGAGCGTATCGTGCGCGGCGGGCGCGGCGGCGGCGCATCGACGCGGTTGACCATGCGGACAGCCGCGGCCGGCGGCCGTCGTGATGGTGACGCACCGGCGGTGCTGACCGCCGGGGTCATTCCGCGTCGATCGAGATCTGGACCGCCACGAGGGCGCCGGCCGCGTCGAGCTCCGCATGGACGGCGAAGAAGCCGTCGCCGACGGAGGTCATGGCGAACATGACGTCCGCGCCGCCGACGTGGATCGTGGCGGCCTCGTGCTCGGCGGCGCGGACGCCGGCCATGACCTGCCAGTGGTGGGAGTGCGGCCGGAAGTCGAAGTTGAATCTCGGGCCGGCCGGGTCGCCGCGGCGGCGCTCCAGGTCCAGGGCGCGGGCGTACGCGTCGCCGACCGGCAGGTCGACCCAGCCGTAACCGTCCCGCCCCACCCGCGGCGCGCCGAGCTCGTCCGCGAGCGTGGCCTCGTCGCGGCCCCAGAACACGACGTCGGCGAGGTCGTCGATCGGCAGGTCGTGGACCCACGCGTTGAGCGCGTCGGCGTCGGCGAACACGAACCTGGCGTTGTCGACGCCGATGCCGGCGAGCTCGCGGCGGTGCGTCACCGGTCCGGCGCCGGCCTCGATCCGGATGTGCCGCCATCCGTACCCGTCGCCGGGCTCGGCGGTCACCCGCAGCGGGCGATCGGCTGGCACGCCGCCGACGACGGCGACCGGCACGCCGCTGACGATGAAGCCCGGGTCGCCTGCGGCGGACGCGCGGCGGGCCCGGTCGCGGTGCGGCACCTGGGCGGCGAACGGCCGCAGGCGGGCGTCGTGGCCGTGCTCGCGGCAGTGCGCGGCGAACGCTTCGGCGAACTCGGCGGCGGAGTGCTGCGGGATGTCATAGACGGTGCGGCCCCACTGCCGGTCGAACGACCGCGCGGCGGCCTCGGCGTCGGCGCCGACGATCTCGAAGTCGGCGCCCGGCGGGATGCCCTCGTCGCGGTCCTGCTCCGGTGGCCGGTCACCGGACCACAGGCGCAGGTAGCCGCCGTCCATGAGCACCAGCTCACCCGAGGGGCAGGTGATCTCCCCCAGCTCCACCGTCGCGGTCATGAGCGGAGAGCATAATGCCGGGCCTCACCGGGCCCATGCCGAGCAGCGCGGCGGTCGTCGGGCACGCCGTGGAGCCGCACTCGCGTGGGTGCACGCGGTAGGTGGCGTAGTCGATCGGCACGACGGTGACGGCGAGGGGCCGCAGGGGGCCGCGCGCCCAATACCGCTCGGTGCTGACGACCCGCCGCTGTGCGCGCTCCAGGCTGGGCGTGAACTGGGTCAGGTCGTGGCACACCAGCACCGGCCCGTAGCCGGGCCAGTCGAGGCGCACCGCGAAGCCGTCGCCGCATGCGGGGCGCCGCAGCAGCATGCGGATGACGTCGGTGAGGTCCTTGCGAGGCATCGGCACCACCCTTCCCAACCACCAACGACCTACACCCGCGAACGTTCTTTCGAACATATGTACGAACCTAGCACAGCGAACACGTCGCGGCACCGGGTCCGGCACCGCGACGTGGTCTCAGCCGGCCAGGTCGGCCGTCACCCGGGCGGGTGGTGGTGCGGCCGGCCGCACGGCGTGCCGGCTCGGCCACCACAGCCTCGGTCCGACGTCGATCGCCAGTGCCGGCACCAGCAGCGTGCGCACCACGAAGGTGTCCAGCAGCACCCCGACCGCGACGATCACGCCCATCTGGATCGCCGCGACGAACGGCAGCACCACCAGCACGCCGAACGTGCCGGCCAGGACCAGCCCCGCGCTGGTGATGACGCCGCCGGTGGTGGTGAGCGCGGCGAGCATCCCGTCGCGGTTGCCGCGGGTCACGACCTCCTCCCGGGCCCTGGTCATCAGGAAGATGGTGTAGTCCACGCCGAGGGTCACCAGGAACAGCCAGGCGTACAGCGGCATCCCCTGCACGATGTGCGGATGGCCGATCGCGGTGAAGATGAGGCCCGACAGGCCCATCGCCGCCACGTAGGACACCGCCACGCTCGCGGCCAAGAGCAGCGGCGCCACGACCGCCCGCAGCAGCAGGACCAGCACGACGAACACCACGGCCAGGATGAGCGGCATGACGACCGCGTTGTCGCGCTCCGAGGCCCGCCCGACGTCCACGAGCGTCGCGGTCTGCCCGCCGACGACGGCGTCCGCGCCGGGCACCGCGTGCACCGCGGCCCGCAGCCGGTCGATCGTCGCCATCGCCGCGCCGGAGTCCGGCGGGTCGGTGAGCGTCGCGGCGATGCGCACCCAGCGTCCGTCCACGGAGCGGGCCGTCGAGGTCGCGTCCGCCACCCCGTCGACGCCCTTCGCCGCCGCCACCACGCCGTCCACAGTGGACGCCACCGCGACGATGACCGCCGGGGACGTGGCCCCGCCGGAGTAGTGCCGCTCGACGAGCTGCTGCCCGACGACCGAGCCGACCTCGCTGGTGTACATCTGCGACGTGTTCTGCCCCAGCCGCAGCCCGAACACGCCCAGGCCGAGCAGGACCAGCACGGCGGCGGTGACCGTCCACAATGCACGGGGGCGGCGGCCGACGAGGTCGGCGACCCGGTGCCAGCCGTTGCGGCGCACCGCGATCGCGGTGCCGAAGCGCGGCACGAACGGCCAGAAGACCCAGCGGCCCAGCAGCACCAGCAGTGCCGGCAGCAGCGTCGTCATCACCGCGAGGGACACGATGATGCCGGTCGCGGCGATCGGCCCGAAGCTGCGCATGTCGTTCATCTGCGCGGCCAGCAGGCACAGCACGCCGATCGTCACGGTCGCCGCCGAGGCGAGGATCGCCGGGAAGGACCTGCGCACCGCGACCGACATCGCCGTCGTGCGGTCCGGGTGGCGGTGCAGCTCCTCCCGGTACCGCGCGATGAGCAGCAGCGCATAGTCGGTGCCCGCGCCGAACACCAGCACCGTCATCATCGTGGTGAGGTCGGCGGTCACCGTCACGTCCAGGTGCCTGCCCATGAGGTAGACGATCGCGGAGGTGAACTGGCTCGCCGCCACCGCCGACAGCAGCGGGATGATCCACAACACCGGGCTGCGGTACGTGAGCAGCAGGAGCACCGCCACGATGCCGGCCGCCGCCAGGAACAGCGTGGTGTCCACGCCCTCGCCGATCTCGTCCAAGTCGGCCAGCGCGCCGGCCTCACCGGTGACCGCGGCGCGCAGCCCGGGCGGTGCATCCGCGACCGCCGACTTGATCTGCTTGACGGCCTCCTTGTCCGCGACCGGGAACGCCAGCATCAGTGCCTGCCCGTCCCGGCTCGCCGTCACCGGCCCGACCACGTGCCCGGCCGCCTCGAACACAGCCCGGTCGGCGTCCACAGTGGAACGGTCGGCGTCGGTGATCCCACCGTCGCGGGCGTAGACGACCACCGCCACCGGGGTGTCCGTGCCGGGGAACGCCTCGCGCTCCCGCAGCAGCTCCCGGGTCGTCTCGGCGCTGTGCGGCAGCACCAGCGCCTGGTCGGTCGAGGTGACGTCGCCGATCCTGCCGGCGAGGGGCAGCAGCAGGAAGCCGGCGACGAGCCACAGCCCGAGGACGGCGACCGCGCGTCTCATTCGACGGTCCGCAGGATCGTCTCGATCGACGCCGTGCGGGTGCGCAGGTCCGCGACGTCGGTCGCGATGCGCTTCTGGGCGTCCATCGTGTTCTCGGCCAGCTGCTCGTAACGGTGGACCAGCTGGCGCAGGTCGTCCTGCTGCTGCCCGGCGACCTTCAGCTTGCGGTACTCCAACCAGCTGGCGATGGTGAATCCGAACAGGAACAGTGCGGCCACCAGGAGGCCGAGGAAGGCCGTGATCTCGGGCCAGGTGATCTCTTCCGCGCTCAGATACATCAGGATCGCTCCTTTCGTGCGGGACCCTTGTCGGGGTCGGTGAGGGTTTCGGCCGCCGCGGCGAGGGTCGTGGCGGTCAGGTGCAGGTCGAAGTCCGCGACCTCGTAGTACTTCATCGCCTTGCCGTCCTCGGAGAGCTCCAGGCTGCCGACGATCAGACCGGCGGCCTCGAGACGCTGGAGATGCATGTGCAGCAGGGGTCGGCTCACGCCGATCTCCCGGGCGAGTCGGCTCACGTAGTCACGGCCGCCGGCAAGCTTCGCGACGATGCGCAGTCGCAGCGGGTTGGAGAGCGCTGCCAGCATCTCGACCAGGTCGTCGCCGGTTGGCGGACTCACCGTCATGATGCTCCTTCACATGTAAGAACTTTCTTACATGTGAAAAGCTAGCACCCAGGTTCTCGCCTCCGCGTCAGGGTTTCTCCCGGACCTCACCCTGGGGATCGCCAGGGATCGCTAAGGTGCGCCGATGGGTTGGCGATTCCGCGGGCTGTACACCGTCGCGACCGCCGCGGCACGCCGCCGCCTCACCCGCGACGAGATCGTCGCCGGCACCTGGGCGCACATCACCCCTGCCGACGCCCCCGGCGCGTCGCTGCCCCGGGCCGGGCTGCTGGTCGTGCACGGCTTCGGGCCGCCGTCGTCGCACGCGCACGCGCCGTGGGACGCGTTCTGGCCCCGGACCTGGCTGACGCCCCTGCCGTCACCGGCCGGCCTCCTCGATCTCCTTGATCAGGAGCACCGCCCGCCGGCGCAGCTCATCGGCTGGATGCACGGGTTCGCCCACGACACGGGGCTGCCGATCGCGCTGTACCAGTGCGAAATGAGCGGCGGGCTCGACCTGGAGATCGCGCTCGTCGCCGACCCCGGCGGCGACACCCTCACCATGCGCGAGGACCGCGGCACCCGGCAGTGGCGCGACGGCCACCGGGAACGGGCCCGCCACGACCCGCTGCAGACCATGCTGCGCGCGCTGTGGGCCCGGCCGGACGGCTGGGTGTTCCCGCCGCACGAACGGCCGATGCGCAACCCGCTGCGACCCCCGGCCGCCGTCCTGCGCCGCACCAGCCTGCACGCCGCCGCCCGCGACGGCGACGGCGACGCTGTCAGGAACCTGCTGGCCCGCGGCGCCGACGTCGCCGGCTACCGGTGGGGCCTGCTGGAGGCCGCGGCCGCCGGTGGGAGCGCCGACGCCGTCGGCCGCCTGGCCGCGCTCGGCGCCACCGGCCGCGACGCCCTGGCACACGCCGCCGACGCCGACTGCGCCGCGGAGCTCGTCGAGGCCGGCACCGACCTCGGTGACGCCTTGTGCGGTGTCGTTCGGCGGGGGTACGGCGGTGCCGCCCGCCAGCTGCTCGCCCTCGGCGCGACCGCTGACGCGCACCGGTTGTGGCTGTCGGCGGCGAAGGGCGGCATCGACTGGCTCATCTCGCGCGGCCTCGCCGCCGGGATCGACGTCGACGCCCGCGCCAACCATCCCGGCCTGTGGCGGTTCCCGGACGGCTGGTCGGCGATCGAGTGGGCCGCCGGCGCCGGGCACGCCCCGATCGTCGACCGCCTGCTGGACGCCGGCGCCACCCTCACCCCGGTCGCCGTCGCCGCCGCCGCGCGCCGGGGACGGGTGGTGGCGTTGCGGACCCTCCTCGACCGCGGCGGCGACCCGGACGCGACCGACGACCGTGGCGAGCCGGCCCTGCCCCTCGCCGCGTCCGCCGGCCACCGCGACACGGTGGCGATGCTCCTGGACGCCGGCGCCCGCGCCGAGGCGCCGCGTGGCGGGTCCGCCCTGCACGCCGCGTGCCACTCCGGCCGGCCCGACGTGGTGGAGCTGCTGCTGGACGCCGCACCCGGCCTGATCGACGCGGTCACGGAGTACGGCATGACCCCGCTGTGGGCGGCCGTCGGCCGTGGCTCGCAGGCGGTCGTGGACCTGCTGCTGGCGCGTGGCGCGGATCCTTCGCTCGACCCCGGGAACGGCTTCACCCTGCGGTCCTACGCCGACCGCCGCGGCGTCCGCCTGCCCGGCTGACCGGCCCGCGCCGTCCTGCTCGGGCCCGGCCGTGGCGGCGTCAGGGGTGGGCGCGCCGGGCTCGGTGCCGGCCCGCCGGTCGGCGTGCCCGCCGCGCACGACCACAGCTCGATGTCGGCGGGGTTGCCCATCAGCGGCCGGTACCCGGCCACAGCTCGCCGCGCCGCGGATCGCACGACGGCGTCGCCGCCGCTTTCGGCTGTCCTCAGACGGCGAGCGCCTGCTCGGTCAGCACGAGGGCCATCGCGCTCTCCGCGGCGCCGATCGCCGGGCCGCTGGAGCCGAGCGCCGCAGGAAGGACCGGTGGCAGGTCGTCGCGGCGCCACGCCATCGCGCCGCGGCGGACCCCGGCGTGCAGTGCCGCGCCCGCGACCGACAGCAGGTCCGCGCCCAGACCGCCGAGGGTGACCACGGCCGGGTCGACGGCGTTGAGCAGCGCGCCGACGCCACGCCCGAGCGCCGTCGCGGTCGCCCGGCACGCCGCGGCGGCGTCCGCGTCGCCGGCGAGGGCCGTGGCGATGGTCCGTTCGGCGTACGCCCGCGGGTCCGCCGGGTGCGCCGCCCGCGTGCCGCGCCATCGCCCGCCCGTCGACCTCCAGATCCCAGCAGCCCCACGCGCCGCACGGGCAGCGCCGGCCCTGGTCGCCGAACGGCAGGTGCCCGAACTCGCCACCCGCGCCCGCCGCGCCGAGCAACGGCCGGCCGTCGACGATGAGGACCCCGCCGACACCGACCTCGACCGTCAGGTGCAGCGCCACGCTCGCGTCGCGGGCCGCACCCCGCAGCGCCTCTGCCACACCGGCCAGGGACGCGTCGTTGCCGACGGCCAGCGGCAGGTCGGTCAGCTCGCGCAGGTCGACGCCCCGCCAGCCCAGGTTCGTCGCCTCGACCAGTGTGTGACCGTGCACGGTGCCGGGGATGGCGACCCCCACCGCACGCAGCCGCGGTCCGTGCAGTTCGGCGAGCGCATCGCGTACCGACGCAAGCACCGCAACGGCAGGCAACCCGAGGTGCCGGTGGACGTGGGCCGGCGCGAGTGTGCCACCGATCGCCGCGGTCGTCACCGTCCAGGTCGCGTGACTGATGTCGACCACGGCGACGAGCGGCCCGTCCGGGTGGGGCACCAGCGCCGCGGTCGGCCTGCCCCGGCCACCGGTCTGCGGCGCCGGCGCCTCCGCGAGCAGCCGGGCCTCACGCAACCGGCCCATGATGCCTGCCGCCGAGCCGCTGCTCAGCCCGAGCCGCGCCGCCGCCTCGGCCCGGGTGATCCCCGGAAACCGGTGCGCGCACCGCAGCATGGCGAGCGCACCCTGCGCCCGCAGTGTCTCCGCACGATGGTCCATCATTGTCCTGTCATGCAATATACTCGTGAGACGAGTTTAAAGGAGGCTGCCATGTCGGTGCTCGGCGTGCTGGCCGGGATTCTCACCACGGGATGCTGGCTGCCGCAACTCGTCCGCTCATGGCGCACGAGATCCGTCGGCGACATCTCATGGGTGTACCTGCTCGCCCTGGCCTCCGGCGTCGCCCTCTGGGTGGTGTACGGCGCATCCCAGGGCGACCTGCCCATTGTGCTCACCAACGCGGCGACCGGCGCGGCCCTGATCGCCCTCGTGGTCATGAAGGTCCGCTATCGGCAACCCCAGCTCCAGGAGGACCCGGCATGATCCCCGTGAAGGCCGTGCTGCTCGACATGGACGGCACCCTCGTCGACTCCGACGCCGCCGTCGAGCGCGCCTGGCACCGGTGGGCCGCCGAGCACACGGTCGCCGTCGAGGTCCTCGCCCCGATCCTGCACGGCAACCCGGCCGCCACCACGATCCGCGTCGTCCGCCCCGACCTCGACGACGCCGCCGTGGCCGTGGCCGCCCAGCGCAATCTCGAGCTGCAGTACGACGACCTGTCCGACGTGGTCGCCACCCCGGGTGCCGCCCGGCTGCTGCGCACCCTGGACGACCTCGGCCTGCCCTGGGCGGTCGTCACCAGCGCCGACCGCCGCCTCGCCACGGTCCGCCTGCAGGCCGCCGGCCTGCCGGCCCGCCACCTCGTCACGGTCGAGGACACCCCCCGCGGCAAGCCCGACCCCGCGCCGTACCTGGCCGGCGCCGCACTGCTCGGCGTCGACCCGAAGGACTGCCTGGTGGTCGAGGACTCCCAACCCGGCATCGACGCCGGCCACGCCGCCGGCATGCGGGTCGCCGCGCTGCGAGGCCTGGCGGGCGACGTCCCGATCCGCGACCTGAACGACCTCGCAACCCAGCTCACCCACTGACCCCAGCCCCGACCACGCAGAACCACGGGCATGCCGACACCGCACGCGAACCTGGACGAGGGCAACCAGCGCATCGGCAGTCCCCTCCCGGACAACCAGAGGTCCGGTCCTCGGACCGGGCCGAGGACCGGATCGCCGGACACCACGACGGCCTCCTGCACCGTCCGCGGGTCACAGTCCCGCCTCGCGCGCTGCCCCCGCCCGGAGCAGCCGAACCGTCGGCACCGCGCTCGCCACGACCGCGAGCAGCAGGCACAGCCCCACCACCCCGCCCACGACCTGCCACGGCACGACCAGGGCGACCGGCGCGCCGACCTGCTCGCTGAGCCCCGCCCGGATGCTCAGCAGCGCCGCGAACGCGACCCCTCCCCCGAGCACGGCCCCGATCAGCACGACGAGCGCCGACTCCGCGGTGACGAGCCGCAGGACCTGCCGCCGCGTCGCGCCGGCCAGCCGCACCGCCCGCAGATCCCCGGCCCGCCCGGCCGCCGCCATCAACAGGGTGTTGGCAACGGCGATGGCCCCGTACCCAGCCGACACCGCGATCAGCAGCACCGTGAACAACCAGACCAGACGATCCTCGGCGCCGTCCTGCTCCGCCGCCCACGTGGCCACGTCGACGACCCGCGCACCCGCCCCTGCCGGCACGTCGACCCGCTCCCGCACGAACACCGCCGACGTCAACGCCGACGGGTCATGCATGCGCACCACACCCCGCGGCAGCACCAGGTCCCCCGGCACCGAGCCGTCGGTGACCACGGCAACGACCCGAAGCCGCACGGTCGTCCCGTCGGCGAACACCACGGGATACACCGCCGGACCGCCGCCGACCCCCGAACCGCCCGCCGCCCCAGTGGCGCCCGCCGCGCCCGTGGCTGCCGCCGAACCGCCCGCCGCCCCAGTGACGCCTGCCGCGCCCGTGGCTGCCGCCGCGCCCGTGGCGCCCGTGCCGGCCGCCGCACTGCCCGCCGCCCCAGTGGCTGTCGCCGCCGGACCACTCGCCGCGCCACTGGACCCCGGACCACCCGCCGCTGAACCACCCGCCGCTGAACCACCCGCCGCTGAACCACCCGCCGTCGCGGTTGCAGCCGCCGTCGCGGTTGCAGCCGCCGTCCCACTCGCCGCCGGATAACCCGCCGCGCCACTCGCCGCCGGACCGCCTGCCGCGCCACTGGCCGGCGCGGCTGAACCGCCCGCAGCGCCCGTCGCGGCCGGACCGGCCGTCGCCGCCGGGCTGCCCGCCGTGGCTGCCGCTGCCGACGACGCGGTCAGCACGACTGTGTCGTTGCCGCGGAGGTCGGTGACAGTGCCGCTGAGGACCTCCATGCGCCGGTTCACGGCGGCGAACGCGTCCGCGTCCACGCCGAGTGCGACCCGTGCCCGCGGCGGCCCTCCGGAAGCGCCGGGGGTGAACACCGTCGTCGGCAGGATCGACGCCCCGGGCACCGCCGAGGCGGCCGCGTCGGACAGGCCCGGCGCCCGGTCCGGGGCGACGACCCAGCCGGCGTCGACCCGTGCGGACCGGCCCGCCGCGTAGGCGCCGGTCGACGTGCGGACCATGCCCGACACCAGCACCGCGAACGCAACCGTCAGCAGCACTGGCGCGGCCGTCGACGCGGTGCGCCGCGACGCGGTCAGGGCACTGCCGCGCACCAGCATGCCGATCGCGCCGCCGCGGGTGCGCAGCGGGGAGCGCAGCAGGCCGGCCACGGGGCGCACGACCGCCGGTGCGAGGACCGTGGCCCCGGTGATGAGGGCCATGGCGCTGTACATGGCGAACGTCGCGGAATCCTGCGCACTGCCGGACGTCGCCGTCCCGACTGCCAGGGCGCTGCCCACGGCGACCAGCAGCAGGCCGGTGACCCAGCGGACCAGTCCCATCGGCCGCTGCTCGACCGCCGCCTCCCGCAACGCCTCGACGGGACGCACCCGGGCCGCGCGCCGGGCCGCCGACCACGCACCGACCAGCGCGACGAGCGGACCCGCGGTGAGCGCGACGAGCACCGGCCACAGCACGAACCGCACCTCGAACGTCGCCGGCTCGAACCCGGCGTCGACCAGCGCCCAGCCCAGCGGCGTCGCGCCCGCCGAACCCACCAGCAGCCCCACGACCGCGCCGGCGGCACCGACCGCCAGGGCCTCGCCCTGCACCATCCGGCGGATCTGGCGCGGTGTGGCGCCGACCGCGCGCAGCAGCCCGAACTCCCGCCGCCGCTGCGCCACCGCGAACGCGAACGTCGACGCGACCACGAACACGGTGACGAACCCGGCCAGCGCCGCGACGGCGGTCAGCACCTGCATGCCGATCCAGCGAGTGCGCGCGTCGTCGCGCGGCTCCAGGTCGGCCCGGGCGTCACCGGTCAGGACCCGGCCGCCCGTGACCGTCCGGGCCGCGGCGGCGACGGCCGCACGGTCCGCACCCGGGTGCAGCAGCAGACCGATCGTGTCGACGCCCGGGGCGAGGGCAGCGGCGACCTCGTCCGCGACGTGGAAGCCGGGTGCGTCGACGGTCCCGCTCACCGTGTACGGCGCGGGCCCCCCTGCCGTCAGCAGCGTGACCGGGTCGCCGGGCGACAGTCCGAGCCCCAGGTCGACGACGACCTCGCCGGGTGCGTCCGGTGCGGCGCCCGCGACCAGGCGCAGCCCGCCGAGTCGCGCGCTGGACCAGCCGTGCCCCTCGCGGGCGTCCTGCCGGTTGCCGTCGGCGGTGTACGGCCTGCCGCCCACCACCGCCTGGACGTAGAACGTGCGGTCGGGCACGGCTGCCGCGACCCCTGGCAGCGCGGCGAGGCGGCCGGCGAACGACGCCGCCGCGTCGGAGGACCACGGCACCGGCGGGGTGAACGGGTCCGCCGGCGACGTGGCCGCCGGGCTGCGCACGATGACGGCGGCGTCCGCCAGCCGGTCCGGCACGAGCGGCCGCCCCGACGCGAACAGCAGCGTGGCCGCCGTGACCAGCGCGATGCCGACCGCCACGGCGACAAACGCACCCGTGAACCGCCGCACCGTCCGCGCGACCGCACCGCGCAGCCCGTCCTCCGCGCGACGGCACCGCGGCGTCCATCCCGCCGCGCGACCGCACCGCGGCGTCCTTCCCTGCCGGGCCGCGGGCTCAGCATGACGACCCCGTGACGCCGGCCTCGACGGCGGCGGTCCGGGCGGCGACCGTCTCGGCGGTGATCGCGCCGCCGAGCTCGTCGACGATCCGGCCGTCGGCGAGGATCACCACCCGGTCCGCCCACGCCGCGGCGACCGGGTCGTGCGTCACCATCACCACCGTCTGCGCGTGCTCGTCGACCAGCGCCCGCAGCAGCCGCAGGATCTGCCGGGACGTCGCGCTGTCCAGGGCGCCGGTCGGCTCGTCGGCGAACACCACCGCCGGCCGGCTGATCAGCGCCCGGGCGAGCGCGACCCGCTGCTGCTCACCGCCGGACAGCTCGCTCGGCCGGTGCGCGGCCCGGTCCGCCAGGCCGACCGCGGTGAGCGCGGCCGCCACGTCGTCGTCCGCCGGTCGCCGGCCCGCCAGGTGCTGCGGCAGCGCCACGTTCTGTGCGGCGGTGAGCGTCGAGACCAGGTTGAACGCCTGGAACACGAAGCCGATCCGGTCGCGCCGCAACCGGGTCAGCGCGTCCTCGTCCAGGTCGTCGAGGCGGGTGCCGTCGACCGTGACCGTGCCCGAGGCGGGACGGTCCAGGCCCGCCGCGCAGTGCAGCAGCGTCGACTTGCCGGACCCGGACGGTCCCATCACCGCACTGAACGTCCCCGGGCCGAACCCCACCGTCACACCCGCCAGGGCCGTCACTTTTCGTGGGCTGGCGCCGTACACCATCCAAACGTCGTCGAGCAGCACCGTCGGTGTCGTCATGACCCAAGACACTGCCCCGATGCCGGGGTCGGGCGCGTCAGACTCAGGTCGTTCGATTGGGTCCTGCTTGAGGTGTACGAAAACCGCCCCGCACCCGATTCGTCGTTCTCAAGGATGACCCCCTGTGGTCGACCTACGAATGACGCGGCACCGGCCCACCTGCGACTACCGTCGACGGCGTGAGCGTGCTGCTGCTGACCCGACGGCTCCGGCCGATGGACCTCTATGCTGTCGACGCCGTCCTCGCGATCGTGACCGGCGCGATG
Source organism: Dactylosporangium sp. NBC_01737 (assembly GCF_035963215.1). NCBI lineage: Bacteria > Bacillati > Actinomycetota > Actinomycetes > Micromonosporales > Micromonosporaceae > Dactylosporangium > Dactylosporangium sp. NBC_01737. The sequence continues at coordinate 7,195,297 of NZ_CP109153.1, read as the reverse complement.
TTGTGTGCCTATGCGGCGCTGGAGTCGCCGCTGGACGGCAGCGTCGTCGAGCCGGTGTGGGTGTCGGTGCTGACCGGTGCGGTCATCGGGCTGCCGGTCGCGGTGCGGCGCCGCTTCCCCGCCGGGGTCGCGGTCACGGTCAGCCTCGCCGCGACGATCGCGCTGGCGACCGGCGTGATCCCCAACTACGCGGCCGCCGGCCCGTCGGTGTCGCTCGCCCTCGCCTTCTACACCCTCGCGGTCGCGACCCCGCTGCGATGGTCGCTGCCCGTCGCCGCCGGTTGCCTCGCGGCGGTGGTGACCGCGCTCGCCATGACCGGCGGGGATCTGTGGTCGACGACCGGCGCCGTGGTGTATGGCATGGTCATGACCGCGCCGGGCTGGCTGATCGGCTGGACGGTGCGCGAGCGGCGGGCCCTCGCGGCGCGGCAGAGCGAGCAGCTGACCCGGCAGGCGGTCGCGGAGGAGCGGCTGCGGATCGCCCGCGAGCTGCACGACATCGTGGCCCACACGATGAGCCTCATCGTGGTGAAGGCCGCCGTCGGCAACCACGTCGCCGAGTCCAGCCCGCAGGAGGCCCGCGACGCGCTGCGGGTCATCGAGGCGACCGGCCGCGGCGCGCTGCTGGAGATGCGCCGGGCGCTGGGGATGCTGCGCGACGAGACGCCGTATGCGCCGGCGCCGGGCCTCGCCGACCTGGATGCGCTCGCCGGGCAGGCATCGCACGGCGACGTTGACGTGCGCATCGAAGTGACCGGGCCGGCGCCACGTGAGGAGGTCCCCGAGTCGGTGGGTCTCGCGGCGTACCGGATCGTCCAGGAGGCCCTGACCAACGTGGTGAAGCACGCCGCACCCGCCACCTGCCGGGTCTCGGTGACGATCGGTCCCGGCGAGGTGCGGGTCGACGTCACCGACGACGGCCGCCGCCCCGTCCGCACGCCGGGCACCGGCCACGGCCTGATCGGGATGCGCGAGCGCGTCGCTTCGCACGGCGGTGAGTTCAGCGCGGGTCCCCGCGATGGCGGCGGCTTCTCGGTGTCCGCCCGGCTGCCGTACGCCCCCGTCGGAGCACCAGCATGACGCCGCCCGCAACCCCAGGGCCGTCGCAGCGTGCCGCGCCGATGCCGCGCCGGGAGCGGCCGCCACGCAGCGTGCGGGTGCAGGTGGGCGACGCCGATCGACGGGTTGAGGTGGCGTGATGCGAGTGGCGGGGATTGGAGGTCCGGCGGTGTCGCGGGGCGGGATGCGAGGAGTGGCCGGTGGCGGCTACTGGGGCGGGGGTGGGGTGTGATCCGGGTGTTGATTGCTGACGATCAGGCGTTGCTGCGAGGCAGCTTCCGGGTCCTCGTCGATCTGAGTGAGGACTGCACGACGGTCGGCGAGGCGGGCGACGGGGTTGAGGCCGTGGCTCTTGCTGTGCGGCATCGGCCCGATGTGGTGTTGATGGACGTTCGGATGCCGCTCATGGACGGGATCGAGGCGACCCGTCGCATCTGTGCCGATCCGGCGATGGCGGCGACGCGGGTGTTGATGCTCACCACGTTCGACCTCGATGAGTATGTCTACGGGGCGTTGCGGGCGGGGGCGAGTGGGTTTCTGCTCAAGGACACGCCGCCGGTGGAGCTGCTGGCGGCGATCCGGGTGGTTGCCGGTGGGGACGGGCTGCTCGCGCCGTCGGTGACGCGGCGGTTGATCGGTGAGTTCGCGCGGCGGCCCGCGGCGGTGGCGCCGTTGCACCGGCGGCTGGACGGGATCACCGGGCGGGAGCGGGAGGTGCTGACGCTGATCGCGCGGGGATCGTCCAATGTGGAGATCGCCGGGCAGCTGAACCTGAGTCTGGCCACGGTCAAGACGCACGTGAGCCGGTTGCTGGCAAAGCTGGAGGTGCGGGACCGGGCGCAGCTGGTCATCGTCGCGTACGAAACGGGGCTGGTGACCGTGGCATGAGTGGGCATGTCGACTATGCGACGTGATACGGCGGGACGTGGGCGGTGGCGAGGATGCTCAGGGCCGACGACTTCCGGGAGGCCCCAGCATGACGCCCAGACCCGCACCCGTCACCGCCGCCCGTTGGCTGCTGCTGGTCGTCGCCGCGCTGCCGATGGTCAGCGCGCTGCTCGGCGTCGTGCTGATCGATGATCTGCGCAGGGCCTACATCGCCGCGTACGGCGGGGTCCGCGGCGGCGACGAGGCGACCGGTGCCGTCATCGCTGGTGTCATCGCCGCCGGGCTGATCCTGGTGGTGTGCGGGATCCCGGCGCTGCTGCTGGGCAGGCCGCGCAACTGGGTGCGGATCGTGGTCTGGGTGCTGTGCACGATCGGGGTGTGCTGCCTGAGTCCCGGCATACTCGGCGGCACGTCGGTGACCTCGCCCCGCGTCACCAGCACCGGCACGTCGTCGAGCGAGATCACCGCACGGATCGCCGACACGATGCCGGGCTGGTACGTGCCGCTGACGGTGGTCCTGGCCGCCGCGTCGGTGCTCGGCGTGCTGCTCGTCGCGGTGCTGCTCGCGTTGCCCGCGTCGAACGCGTACTTCCGCAGGCAGCCGCCACCGCAGCCGCCGTGGCCGAGCGCGGGTCCCGCTCAGCAGTGGCCCGGCGCGGGCCCCACGCCACGCTGGTGAAGAGGTGCGCGCGATGAAAGGGCGCGGTGAAAGGGGAACGGCGAAGAACGCCACGCGGTGAAGCAGGACGCGCGGTGAAGCAGGACGCGCGGTGAAGCAGGACGCGCGGTGAAGCAGGACGCGCGGTGAAGCAGGGGCCTACGGCACGCTGGTGAAGAACTCGTAGGCGATGCCGTCCGGGTCGAGGATGTAGACGCCGCGCCCGCCGCCCAGGTGGTTGATCTGGCGGTCGATGAGGCGCGGCGCCGAGCCCCACTCCAGCCCCGAGCGTTGCGCGTGCGCCAGGGCGGCGTCGAAGGTGTCGTCGTCGACGAGGAACGCGTAGTGGCCGGGTCGCGCACCGAGGCGGTCGTCGAAGTCGAGGGTGAGGTCGGCGTTCACCCGTACCGGCGCGAAGGGACCGGCGGGATCGCCCGCCTCGACGCCCAGCAGCCCGGCGAGCAGCCGCGCACCACGGTGGCGGTCGCCGACCGGGACGATGGTGTGGTTCAGCACGATGGTCATGACGCTCCTCAGGATTGCGCGACGGAAGACCGCGCGGCAGAAGACTGCGCGACGGGAGACTGCGCGGCAGAAGGTTGTGAGGCGGCCAGGCGCACGAGATACGCGGCGAAGCGTTGGGCGTCGCGGGCGGGCCAGTCCGCGACCAGCCGCGCGAACGTCTGCTCCTGCCAAGCCCGGGCCGCGGCCAGCAGGTCCTCGCCGGCCTGCGTGAGGTCCAGCTCGGTGCGCCGTGCGTCCTGCGCCGACACCGTCCTCGTCACCAGCCCGGCAGCGACCGTCGCGGCGAGCATCCGGCTGGCGTTGGACCGGTCCAGGCCGAGCTCCACGGCCACCGCGCCGATCTGCGCCGGCGAGCCCTCACCGCGGGCCGCGTCGACCGCCTCCAGGACCAGGATGTGCGCGACGTCGCCGCCCTCGTCCTGGGTGATGCCCGCCGCCCACCGCCGCGACCAGAACCGGACCACCCGGAACAGCGCCGGCCCGCCACCCGCCACGTCATCATCTGTGCGCATCGCACAGATATTACGTGCGATGCGCACGGATCCACAACAGCCCGCGGTGGAACTTTCAGGCCGCGCGCCAGGTCGGGCGATCGCGTGCGGTCAAAAGAAACGGGCGGGAAGGCCGTCGCCCTACGCTGCCGGGCATGTTCACACGGGTACTGGTCATGCTGGCCCTCGTGCCGGCGGCGGTCGTCACAGCGCAGCCGGCGCAGGCCGGTGGCCACGGCGCGCGGCCGGCGAACGGGTTCTCCCGGCAGGGACCGTGGAACACGAAGCTGCCCAGGCACGTGCCCCTGGCCGCGAACTCCGCCGCGGTCGTGGAGAACATCCGCCTCGACAAGGTGAACAACTACGGCTCGTGGGCGGTGAACACCGACGAGTACTCCACGCCGATCTTCACCGTCGCCAGGGACACGCCGACGCAGCGGTGGACGTTCTCCGACTGCCTGAACCTGCCGCACCTCGCGCCCGTCATCGCGGACAGTCTCGCCGCGGTGCCGACGCCGGCGGACCTGATCGTGTCGAAGGGCACCGACGCCGCCGTCACGATCTACCAGCCGTCGACGGACACGTACTGGGACTTCTGGCGCGCCGAGCAGGACGCCGCCGGGCACTGGTCGGCGTGCTGGGGCGGGAAGATCGAGCACTACTCGCGCAACCCGGGCATCTTCACCAACCCGCTCGGCGCGACCGCGACCGGCCTGCCGATGGGCGCGTTCACCATCCGCATCGACGAGCTGCGGCGGGGGCGGATCGACCACGCGGTCAACATCGCCACCGTGCGCACCCGCAAGGACTGCAACTCGTGGCCGGCGACCCGCAACGACGGCAACACCGAGGGCGCCGACATCCCGTGCGAGGGCCAGCGCTTCCGGCTCGACCCGGCGTTCGACATCAGCGTGGTGCGCAGCCCGGCCGCGCGCACGATCGCCCGCGCCATGCAGGAGTACGGCCTCATCATGACCGACAAGGCCGGCGCGCTGGTCACCTACGCCGAGGACCCGCGGCCGTACATGGCGGCCAACGGCGGCGTCGACCCGTACTTCGCGCTCATGGACCCCGACGACATCGTCCCCGACGGCGTGGAGAAGTACCTCATCCTCGGCGACATCTCGGTCGAGCGGCTACAGGCACTGCCGTACGACTACGGCAAGCCCTGCTGAAGCACTACAGGAACGCACGCCCGGCCTGCCGCTCGGCGTGGCCGGCGAGGAACGCGGCGAACTGCGCCCGCTGCTCCTGCGTCATCGTGTCCTTCGGGATCGTGAACGCCTGCACCTTGCCGCACATCAGGTACCAGGCCTCCGGCGTGTCGATGACCTTGTCGACGCCGGCCCACCGGTACCGGGACTCAGCGAGGGGGTACACGATGGTGAGCCACTCGTCGCTGAGCGTCATGTGGAACCCGTCCTTGATGACGGCCGACTGCATGCTCACCGCGCGGGAGACCGTGATCGGCCCGATGACGGTCAGGCACACCACACCCAGCACGACGGCCAGGAGGTTCAGCTCGAACGAGCCGCCGGCCAGGGCCAGCAGCAACCCCATGACGACGAGGATCGCCCCCAGGACACGGATCAACCGCATCTGCGGCCGCAGGACGATCTTGATCGTGCGCCGCAGCCGGCCCTCGTCGTACGGCACCCACATGCTGATCTGCATCGGCGCATCGTAGGGCACAGACCTACTCGTGGGCGATGGCGTGCAGGACGCTGAGCCGGGCGGCGCGGGCGGCGGGCAGCAGCGACGCGGTGATCCCGGCGACGGCGGCCAGGGCCAGGTAGGCGGCCAGCCGGCCGACCGGCACCGTCAGCTGCGTGACGCCCTGTGCGGCCAGGGCGTGGACGGTCGCGGCGCCGAGCCCGGCGCCGGTGAGGATGCCGAGGAGGGCGCCGCCGACGGAGACGGCCGTCGCCTCGACGGCGGTCATCGCCATCGTCTGCGCGCGGCGCAGGCCGACGGCGCGCAGCAGCCCGAGCTCGCGGGTGCGCTCCAGCACGGACAGGGCCACGGTGTTGACGATGCCGAGGACCGCGATGACGACGGCGAGGGCGAGCAGCAGCTGCACGACGGTGAGCAGCCGGTCCGCCTTGGCGTTGCGCTGGGCGATGTATTCGGCGCGGTTGTTGACGGAGACCTCGGGGCTGCCGGCGAGCACGGCGGCGACCAGCAGCTTGGTCGCGGCGACGTCGGTGCCGGGGGTGAGCCGCACGTACGCCTGGGTCGGCTGCGGCTTGCGGAACCCGCCGGCCGCGGAGGCGGGCAGCAGCCAGCCGTTGAGCAGGTCGGTGTCGGTGTAGACGCCGGCGAGCGTGAACTGGCGGGCCTCGCCGCGGGGCAGCCGGACGGTGACCCGGTCGCCGACGTGCGGGCCCTGCGCGGTGACGTTGCGCTGGTCGACGAGGATCTGGTCGTCGGCGAGCGCGCCGATCGTGCCGGCCGCGGCGGTGAGCCCGAGCATGTCGCGCAGCGCGGGCACGTCGGTGACGGTCTCCACGAACGCGGGCCGCCCGTCGATCACAGCGGCGCCCTCCCCGAGGCCGGTCACCGCCTGTACACCAGGCGCACCGGCGACCACGGTGAGCACGGCCGGGTCGAAGCCGGTGCGGCTCACCCCGTCGGCGTCGCCGCTGATCACCAGGTCGGCGCGCATCCGGTCGCCGACGAGCCGCCCGACGCTGGCCGTCGCGGAGACGAACACGGTGGAGATCCCGGCCAGCAGGGCCACGGCGACCATCAGGGCGGTGGCCGTCACGGCGGTGCGGCGCGGGTCGCGGGTCGCGTTGCGGCGGCCGAGGCGCCCCGGCACCGACCACGCGAACAGCCACCCGACGGCGCCGGTGGCCGGCCGGGTGAGGACGGGGTGAGCAGCGCCGCGCCGGTGAACGCGACCAGCACGCCGCCGAACGCGACCGCCGGGCCGCCCCAGAGCATGGCGACCCCGGCGGCCAGGACGAGGGCGCCCCACGGCGACGGCCGGCGTGGCGGCGGCGCCGGGTCGCGCAGCGCGGCGAGGGCGCGACCCGCGACGCCCGCACCGCGGGGACGATCGCCGCGGCGACGGTGACGGGCAGGCCGACGGCGACCGCGGCGGCGACCGCGGCGGCCGGGACGACGACGCCCGATGCGCCGTGCACCGACGCGAGCAGGGCGCCGGCGCCGGTCCCGGCGGCCAGACCGGCCGCGGAGCCGGCCAGCCCGACGATCGCCGCCTCGGCCAGGACCGCGGCGGCGAGCTGCCGGCGGCCGGCGCCGATCACCCGCAGCAGCGCCAGCTCCCGGGTCCGCTGGGCGACGAGGATCGAGAACGTGTTGAGGATCAGGAACGCCCCGACGAACAGGGCCACGCAGGCGAAGCCGAGCAGCAGGGTGTTGGTCAGCCGCAGCGACTTCGACCCGGCGAGCGCCGCGCCTTCCCGTGCGCTGAGCTGCCGTGCGGTGCTGACCGCGTAGCCCTCGCCGACCGCGGCGGCGACCCGGTCGCGCAGCGCCTCCTGCGACACGCCGTCCTGTGCCGTGACGGAGATCGAGGTGTACGCGTCCCGCTCGCCGAGCACCGACGCCTGCGCGACGGGTTCCGTGAACGCCACCATCTGCTGGTCGCGGTCGGCGAGGTCGAACGTGCCGACGAGCGTGAAGGTCGCGCGTGGCCGCAGCGTCAGCACGTCGACGCGGTCGCCGACGCGGATCCCGGCCGCCGCCGCGAGGGCCGTGTCGACGGCGATCTCGGTGTCCGCGACCGGGCCCCGCCCGCCGGTCAGGCGCACCGAGCCCGCCTGGCCGGGCCAGCTCACCCCGAGCCGCGGCCGGTCCGGCGACGGCACGACCTTGCCGTCGGCACCGACGAGCCGGGCGCCGCCGGCGGACACGACCCCCGTCACGCCCGCGACGCCCGGCACCGCCGCGACGGGTTGCAGCAGCGCCGCCGGTACCCCCTGCGCCGACACCCGGTCCGCCGGGGCGACCGACACGTCGGTCTGTGCGTGCGCCCGCGCCGCCAGGGACGTGTACGACCCGCCGAGGGTCGCGGCCAGCACCAGCGCCCCGGAGACGAACGCGACGCCCAGGACCACCGCCAGCACGGACAGCGTGAGCCGCCGCCGGCGGTGCGACATCCCTCGGAGCGTCATACGCAGCACGCGCCTCATCCTTCCCCCGGCCGCGGCGCCGGGCGTCGCCCGCAGGGACGAGACGTCACCGATGCCGTCCCAGGGTCGCTCCCGAGCCGGTCTCAGGGTCGCGAAGTGGACCTCGAGCGATGTTGAGGTCCTACGATCGGCTGCATGGCCGTCATCAGGGGAGATCGCGCGACGTTCCACCAGCTGCTGGTCAACACGCTGCTGGTGTCGGTGGTCAACTACACGGTCTGGTTCGCGATCACGTTCTACGTGTACCTGGAGACCCGCTCGGTGTTCGCCACCGGGGTCGTGTCCGGCATCTTCCTGGTCATGACGGCCGTCACCGGGATCTGGTTCGGCAGTCTCGTCGACCATCACTCGAAGACCGTGATGATGCAGGTGTCCGCGGTCGCGTCGTTCCTGTGCTACGCCGCCGCGTTCGGCATCTACCAGAGCGTGCCGCGGGAGGAGTTCAAGGACCCGGCGAGCGTGCCGCTGTGGGCGCTGATCGTGCTGCTCATGGTCGGCGTCATCGTCGGCAACATCCGCACCATCGCCCTGCCGACGCTGGTCACCGTCCTCATCGAGGAGGGCACCAGGGACAAGGCCAACGGCCTGGTCGGCACGACGTCCGGGGTGTCGTTCCTGGTCACGTCGGTGATCAGCGGGATCCTCGTGGCGATCGGCGGCATGTTCTGGGTCCTGGTCATGGCCCTCGCCGTGCTCGTGGCCGCCGTGGTGCATCTGTCGTTCGTCCGCGTGGTCCCCGCCGCCGTCCGGGTTTCCGCCGCGGCCGGTGTACCGCCGGCGAAACGCACCGTCGACCTGCGCGGCACGATCCGCGTGGTGGGTGAGGTGCCGGGCCTGACCGCGCTCATCCTGTTCTCCACGTTCAACAACTTCCTCGGCGGCGTCTACATGGCCCTCATGGACGCCTACGGCCTGTCGCTCGTCTCCGTCCAGACGTGGGGCCTGCTGTGGGGTGCGCTGAGCGCCGGGCTCATCGTCGGTGGCCTGTGCGTGGCCCGCACCGGGCTGAGCAGCAACCCGGTCCGGCTGCTCCTGCTGGTCAACGTCGTGCTGTGGACCGTCACCGTGCTCTTCCCGCTGCACGCCTCGATCGTCCTGCTCGGCGCCGGCATGCTCGTCTACATGGTGCTGGTGCCCTACGCCGAGGCCGCCGAGCAGACCATCCTGCAGAAGGTCGTGCCGTACGAGCGGCAGGGTCGCGTGTTCGGCTTCGCGCAGAGCGTCGAGCAGGCCGCGTCACCGCTGACCGCGTTCCTGATCGCGCCGATCGCCCAGTTCGTCTTCATCCCGTTCATGACCGACGGCGCCGGCGCCCGCGCGATCGGCGGCTGGTTCGGCACCGGCGCCGATCGTGGCATGGCGCTCGTGTTCGTCCTCACCGGCGTCATCGGCCTGATCGCCAGCCTGGTCGCGTTGCGCAGCGGCCCGTACCGCCGGCTGAGCCACCATTTCATGGCCGCCCCGGCCCCGGTCCGGTCCGCCGGCGACGGCGACGCGGTCGAGGTGGCGGCGACCGGCGAGCGGTAGGCGCGGCGCGATCCTCCGCGAGGTCGCAGGTGGTCAGCGAGAACTTCGCCGCGGCGTAGGCTTTCAGCAGCGTGAACAGTCCCAGGCCAGCGCACCGACGGTGACCGCGTTCTGCAGGTCGGACCCGCCGCCCTGGGCGGCCCGCTGTTCCTCGGCGGGTTCCGAAACGGTGTCCGGTGCGGCATCGTCATCGCGTTGGGTGGGAATCCTCGGCACTGGCTCACCCACGCACACAGGGTGACGCCATTCTCGCCGGGCGTCATCCAGCGAGTAGGTTTTCTGACACGCTGAACGGACAGGAGGTGGCCGGGGATGGCCGAGGTGGCCGAGGTGATGGCCGAGCTGGCCGCGCTGGAGGACCCGAAGGCGCGTGCGGTGAACGAGCGGCACGGCGACGATCACGGCGTCAACCTCGGCAAGCTGCGCGCGGTCGCGAAACGGCTGAAGACGCAGCAGGAGCTCGCGGGTGACCTGTGGGCGACGGGTGACACCGCGGCCAGGCTGCTGGCGCTGCTGATCTGCCGGCCGAAGGCGTTCACCCGCGACCAGCTGGACGTCATGCTGCGCGAGGCGCGGGTGCCCAAGGTGCACGACTGGCTGGTCAGCTACGTGGTCAAGAAGCACCCGGACGCCGAGGCGCTGCGCCTGACCTGGTTCGCCGACGCCGATCCGGTGGTCGCGAGCGCCGGCTGGGCGCTGACCACCGAACGCGTCGCGAAAAGCCCCGCCGGCCTCGACCTGCCCGGGCTGCTCGACGTCATCGAGGCGCGGATGCGCGACGCCCCGCAGCGGCTGCAGTGGGCGATGAACCACTGCCTGGCCCAGATCGGGATCGAACACGCAGGGCACCGCGCCAGGGCGATCGACATCGGCGAGCGCCTGGAGGTGCTCAAGGACTACCCGACGCCGCCGAACTGCACGTCGCCGTTCGCGCCCGTCTGGATCACGGAGATGGTGCGACGCCAGCAGGCGCCGTAGGAAGGTAGGCTCCGCGGGCAACTCCCCTTCGACCTCAGGAGCGACGCATGGAAGCCGATCAGCAGCTGCTGCAGGTGCTGGTCGTCGAGGACGACCCGGGCGACGTCGCGCTGGTGGAGAGCGCCTTCGCCGAGCACAGCATCCGCAGCGCGCTGCACCATGTCGCCGACGGCGGCGAGGCCCTGGCGTTCCTGCACCGTGACGAGCCCTACGGCGACGCGCCGCGGCCGGACCTGATCCTGCTCGACCTGAACATGCCCCGGGTCGACGGCCGGCAGGCGCTGGTCATGATCAAGACCGACGACCGGTTCAAGTCGATCCCGACGATCGTGTTCACCACCTCGTCCTCGGACAGCGACGTCACCTCCAGCTACAACGCGCAGGCCAACGCATACGTGACCAAGCCCATCAACCTCGACGACTACGAGCGGGTCATCAGCGAGATCCACAACTTCTACGGCCACACCGTCGCGCTGCCGCCCCGATCCTCCGACGACCCGGCGACCTGACCGCGCCCGTGCCCGCCCGGCCTACATGATGGCCAGGAACGGCAGGCCGGCGTGGCCGAGCGCCTCGAGGTACAGCTCCTCGGCCGGGCCGAGCTCCGGCAGCTGCCCGTTGAGCTCCAGGTTCACCATCCCGTGCGAGACCGCCCACAGGTGCAGCGCGATGCGCCGCGGGTCGCCGCCGCCGAACACCCCGGCGTCCTGGCAGCGCGCCACCGCATCGACGAGCGGCTGATACGTGGCGTCCGCCGCCTCCCTGTCCGCGGCCGACGGCTGGAACTGCGGGACGGTCCGGCCGAACATCAGCCCGTAGAGGTGCGGGCTGGACAGGGCCGCGTGCCGGTACGCCAGGCCGAGTTCGACCAGGTCGGCGAGGGGCTCCGCGGTCTGCGGCACGGCGGCCAGGGCTGCACCGAGGCGGCGGAACCCCTCCCGGTGCATGGCCGCGAGCAGGCCCTCCTTGTCGCCGAACAGCGTGTAGACCGGCATCGTGGAGACCCCCGCGGCGGCGGCGACCTTGCGCAGCGACAGCCCGGCGGGCCCGTGCTCGACCAGCAGCCGGGCCGCCTCGTCGACCAGCCGGGCCTCGTTGACGTGCGCCATGCCGACGACTATAACAATGTTATAAGCGATAACAGTGTTATCGGCATCCTTATGCCCCCTGCACGCGAGCGGCGCCACCGTCGCCCTGCTCCTGGGCGCCTGGAACCTGCGCCGCAACCCCAAGGGCGACCGCCCGCACCGGCTCGTCGGCCGCGTCTGGGTCGTCGCCATGTACTGGACGGTCATCAGCTCCTTCTTCATCAAGGAGCTCACCCCCGGCCACTTCAGCTGGATCCACGGCCTGTCGATCTTCACGTTCGTGACGCTGTCGATCGGCCTGTGGGCCGCCCTGACCCACCGCGTCCAGACGCACCGCCGATTCATGACCGGCTCCTACTTCGGCCTGCTCGGCGCGTTCGCCGGCGCCGTCGCCGTGCCGGCCCGCGACATCCTGCAGTGGCTGGTGCACGAGCCGGCCCGCCTCGCGCTCGGCGCCGCCGCCTGCCTGCTCGCCGCGGCCGCCGTCATCGCCGTGAGCCGGCGCCGCCGCGCGGCGAGGACCCCCGCACCCGCCACGCGGACCTGACGGGCAACACGGACGGGCACGACGCCGCTACTATGTCGCCGTGCGGACACGCAGCGTCGTCCTGGTGATCGCCCTGGCATGCGCGGCGCTCGTGGCCGGCACGGTCATCGCCGTGGATCAGTTCACCGCCGAAGCCGACAACACCGAGCAGGAGTGCACCGCCGCGCTCCAGGCGGACCAGGCGAAGGTCCGCACCACCCGCGACTGGACCTCCAAGGACATCCCCGGGATCGGCGACTACGTCGAGATCCACTGGCAGGGCGAGAAGCTCGGCAGCCCCTGCTCGCGCGTGCCGGGACCGACCGACTGGCAGGCCGAGGGCGTCCTGCGCCTGCGCGACACCGACACCGGCGCGTTCGCCGCCTGGGCCGTCGCGACCGTGCCGCCGACCGTCCGCGACACCCTGCGGCCCTTCGTGCCCGAAGGAGTCCGGTGGCGGCACAGCGCCGACTTCCCGCAGGCGGTGCAGGGCGGCAGGGTCGACCTCTTCGTCGACCCCGAACGCGCCGTCGCCTGGTTCAGCTTCGAGACCGGCTGAGCCACGCGGCAACCGGTCGCGGGGCATAGGTTGGGGTCATGACCGAGAACATGCTGCACGTCAACGGGGTCGACCTGTGCGTCGAGACGTTCGGCGACCCGGCGGACCCGGCGGTGCTGTTCATCGACGGCGCCGCCGCGTCGATGCTGTGGTGGGACGCCGGCCTCTGCGCCCGCATCGCCGGGGGCGGCCGGTTCGTCATCCGCTACGACCAGCGCGACACCGGCCGCTCCACCGCCTACCCGCCCGGGCGGCCCGGCTACTCCAACACCGACCTCGCCCTCGACGCGATCGGGATCCTCGACGCGTTGCGGATCGGCCGCGCCCACGTCGTGTGCCGGTCGATGTCCGGCGGGCTCGGCCTCATCCTCGGCGTGGATCACCCGTCGCGGGTGGCGACGCTGACGTTCGTGAGCACCTCCACCGGCGCCGACGGGCTGCCGCCGTCCACAGTGGAGCACCCGGAGCCGACCGGCGACGCGGTCGCCGACACCGTCGCGGCCGTGCGCGCCTACGCCGGCGGCTCCCCGTACTTCGACGAGGCCGCGACCCTGGACCTGGCGCGGCGCGACGCCGCCCGGGCCAAGGACATCGCCACCGCCGCCAACCACTACGCGATGCGCTTCGAACCACCCGCCGGCGGAGGCTTCGAGGACCTGCGGGTGCCGGCGCTGGTCGTGCACGGGGATCTGGATCCGCTGCTGCCGCTGCCGCACGGGCAGGCGGTCCGCGACGCGATCCCCGGGGCACGCCTCGTCGTGCTGCACGGAGCCGGGCACGACCTGCCGCCGCAGCTGTGGGACACGTTCACCGCGGAGCTGCTGCGGCACACCGGGAACCGGCCCGCGGATCCCGACGTCTGACCAGCATGACGAACAATGGACGCGGGCGTTGGCCGGCGGTCGCCGCGGCAGGGATCGGCACCCTCGTCGCACTGGTCGCGGTGGTCCTGGTGGTCAACCGTTCCCCGGGTGCCCCGAAGCAGGCGCCGGCCCCGCCGGTCGCAACGGGCGCCGCGGACCCGGCGGCGCTGGTCGTCGACGACGGCGACGTCGTCGAGGCGAGCGGGCGGGTCATCGCCGCACCGGGCAAGCCGGCCCGGTTCTGCGCACCGGCCCCGGTCCCGGCGATCGGCCGCGTCGACGACGCGCCGCCGCAGTGCGCGACCGGCGTCGACGTCACCGGCGTCGACGCGGCGAAGCTCGCCGACGCCACGGTCGTCAAGGGCGTCACCGTCGGGCAGGCCCGGCTCCGCGGCACATGGAAGGCCGGCGTGCTGCATGTGACCACGCAGGGCCCGCCCGTCGCCGCCGCGCAGCCCGCGATGGACGACAGCGTGCCGTGCGCCACCCCGAAAGGCGGCTGGAAGCCCGGCGGCGGCGCCGACAGCAACGCCATGCACGACTACATCTACGAGCGGCACCCCGACCAGTTCCGGCCGCTGCGGGTCGCGTATCCCGACGGCCCGCCGACCGGCGTCACGACCGGCCCGCAGCCGACCGAGGTGACCGTCGTCGAGGTCGTCGCCGGCGACGTGGCGAAGGAGGAGGAGCAGCTGCGCAAGCTGTTCGACGGCAACCTGTGCGTCGTCTCCGCACCCGGCCGCCCGTCCATCGCCCGCCAGGAGCAGCTGCGCGATCAGGTCAGCGCCGGGCTCGACCCGCTGATGTCCGACCCGGCCAGCGGCATCTGGTCCGTCGGCGGCGACGACGTGTTCACCGTGGAGCTCATGATGCTCACCCCGAAGCTGTTCGAGCAGCTGCGCGCCATCGGGTTCGACCTGCTGCGCGTGGAGCCGTGGCTGCGGCCTACCGTGGAGCGATGAGCAGCAGCCTCGACATCCTCGGCCGGCGCAAACAGGTCAGCCTCACCACCTTCCGCAAGGACGGCCGCCCGGTGGCGACGGCCGTGTGGCACGCGATCGACGGCGGGGAGGTGGTGATCGTCACCGAACCCGGCTCGGGCAAGGTGAAGCGGCTGCGCAACAGCGGCCGGGTCGTGCTCGCCCCGAGCGACATCCGCGGGCGGGTGCCGGACGGGGCGCCGTCGTTCGAGGGGACCGCCCGCATCGTCGAGGACCCGGAGGGCGTCGCCCGGATCCGGGCGGCGATCGCCCGCCGGTACATCTCGGCGCGCATCGGCTACCTCGCGAACCGGCTGCTGCGGCGCACCACCGACAGCATCGGCATCGTCGTCACCCTTTGAGCCGAACGTCGCGCACCGCAGGGTCGCCCGTGGCACGGTGATCCGGGGGTGGTCGGATGCTGGTGGTGGCGGTGCCGTGCGCGGTCCTGGCGGCCTGCGCGTACGGGGCGGCCACCGCGGTCGAGCACCGGGCGGCCTGCGCGGACCCGGCCGGGCGCGGCCTGCGCCGGGTGCTGCGGCTGGCCCGCAACCGCCGCTGGCTGGCGGGCCTCGCCCTGGACGCCACGGCGGTCGCGCTGCACGTGACGGCCCTGGCGACCGGCCCGGTCGTGCTCGTCCAGCCGTGCCTCGTCCTGGCCCTGCCGGTGTCGCTGGTCGTCGCGTGGCGGCTCGGCGGTCCCCGCCGACCGCCGCGCTGCGCTCGTGCGCCCTGATCATCGCCGGGCTGGCCGGCTTCTTCACCGTGATCGGCGACCCCGGCGACGCGGACCGGCTCGGCGCCGGCCACGTCCTCGCCGCGGGCGTCACCGTCGCGGCCCTCGCCGCCGCGGCGATCGCGGCCACGGGACGGCGCCCGCCGAGAACGACCGCCATCGTGTACGGACTCGTCGCCGGCGTCTGCGCGGCACTGGCCGCGGTCCTGCTCGACGCGATCGGCGCCGCCTGGCACGAGCAGGCGGGCCGCGCGCTGCTGCACCCTGACGTGGTCCTCGCGGTCGCGGTCCTGGTGCCGTCCGCGGTCGCCGGGATCGCGCTGCTGCAGGTGTCGTTCCAGCACGACGGGATCGGCGCCGGCTACCCCGCGGACCTGACCGCCAACCCGATCACCGCCGTCGTGCTCGGCGCGGTGCTGCTGCACGAGGACATCCCGCACTCCCGGGCGGACCTGGCGCTGTTCGCGGTGTGCCTGGCCGTCGTCGTCGCCGGCACGTTCCGCCTGTCGAGGCAGGGGTGACGCCCCCGGCGCCCGCCGCAGCGGGTCGGCGTGGACGGCGCACTCCCCCAGGTGGTACGCGAGCAGCCCGGCTCCGTGACGAACCCGGCGAGCAGCCGCAACGCCGGCACCGTGGCCGGGGTGAGCCGGCCGGTGCAGTACAACGCCGACCACAGGTGGGTGTACGGGTCCGGCCCCTGCGCGTCGCCGCGGCGCAGCGCCTCCAGCAGCCGGCCGGTCCCGGTCGCCGGGCCGTACGCGCTGAACAGCCGCTCCCAGCCGGTCACCGCAGGGTGGACGGGGCGCCGAAGGTGACGCCGACGCCGGGTGAGAACAGCACGCTCGCCGGGGCGCCGGCCGGGGCCGGGAGGCCGGCGGCGGTGACCAGGGTGTCGTCGAGGTCGAGCAGGTCGGCACGGTGCAACGGCCACCGTGGGTGCTCGTTGGGCAGGTGCAGGGTGCGGCCCCAGGCGCGGGTGTGCAGGCCCCAGCGAGCGGTGACGAAGTGCTCCAGCGGCGTCGGCTCGGTGACCGGCGCGCCGACACGCACCGCCATGGCGTTCACCGCGGGGCGGGGGCCCGGCCAGCGGCGGCGGCTGGTGTACCGCACCACGTCGCCGTCCTTCGTCAGGCGCATCCTGGCCCACTTGTACGGCAGGCGCAGCGACGCCTGCGCGGTGAGGACCGGCAGCAGCCGTTCGGCGTCCAGCGACAGGAACACCACGGCGCGGCGGCCCTCGCCGTCGACGCTGTACAGCCGCACGTTGGTCTCGCAGAACGTGCCCAGATACGGCAGGCCCGGCCCGCTGAACAGGCCGAGCCGCACCATCCGGAAGCCGATCAGGCCGACGTAGCTGACCCCGTCGAGGGTGTCGGGGACGGTGCCGGCCGGCAGGAACGGCGCGACCGTGTCCGGTGGCACCGCCCAGTGCAGGAACGCGAGGTCGTGCCAGCGCTGCACGAGCATCGAGCGGCGCACCGGGCGCAGCGTCTCCGGGGTCACGTCCTCGACTCGCACCACACCATCATGCGGCACGGGCCACCGCTGCCCGTGCCGCATGCGACGCTCAGCCCTGCGGCCGGATCACGCTGCGGGTCCAGCGCAGCCCGTCGGCCGACTGGTACAGCGCCTCGTCGTCGAACGCCAGGTACGCGCCCGGCCCGGCGGCCAGGACCCGCGCGCCGTCCTTGTGCAGCAGCGCACCACCCAGGCCGGGCTGGTTCGCCGGATGGTAGCTGTTGCCCCCGTCGGTGCTGGTGTACCACGTGTACGGCGGGTTGTCGCTGGTCAGCACGACGTGGCTGCCGTCGGCGGCGACGTACGCGTCGGCGTCCTGGTAGTACCTGCGCGGCAGCGTCTGGCTCGGGTGCACCGCCTGCCACGTCAGCCCGCCGTCGCCGGTGCGGAAGACGAGGGTCTTGATCCCGGCGGTGGCCCGGGTCGTCGGGCCCACACCGGTGCTGTCGGTCGGGTCCGGCGTGGAGATGATCGTGTACCCGGTGACGCCGTCGGTGCTGGCCGGCCGCACGAACGAGTACTGATCCGAGGGCGACTCGCCCGTCTCGGCGCGGGTGAACACGTGCGCCGACCAGCTGCGGCCACCGTCGCGGCTGACGGCCACGGCGGGGCGGTGCTCGCCGGTGCGCTCCCGGCCGGTGACCCAGAGCCTGCCATCGGCGTACGCGCCGACGATCCCGTCGACGTCCAGGTCGGGCTGGGTGGCCAGCGGCGCCGAACGGGCGTTGACCGGGTCCGCCCCGATCAGGACGCAGGGGTCGCCGAGGCGCTGCGGGGCCGCACACTGGATCCAGCCGCCCGCCGGGACCTGCGGCATCGTGCCGGCGCCGGCGCGCAGCTCGACCCAGGTCCGGCCGCCGTCACGGCTGACCCACGGCACGTGCAGCAGCTTCGGGCCTTGCGGGTCGTCGTTGTCCTTCTCCAGGATCCGCAGCAGCGATCCCGTCGCCGGCGCGTACAGGTCGCCGTCGAAGTTGCGCATCCGCACCGTCCAGGTCCGCCCGCCGTCGTCGGAGCCGACCAGGTTGAGCGTGCACTGTGCCGCGCCGCCGCTGCCGGTGCAGCCCCAGACCCCGGCGTACAGGTGCTCGGCGTCGGCCGCGGCGATCGTGACGATCGAACCGTCCCGGACCCCCGGCGGGCGCCCCTCGGCGGACTGTGCCGGTGCCGGGGTGCCCGACGGCGCCCCCAGCAGGCCGGTGCCGAGGCCGGCGACGAGCGCGACGACCGCGGTCCCGCAGACCGTCCAGGCGGTCGCGCGGCGGCGGCGCCGCTGGAACGCCGCGGCGTAGACCCCGTCGGCGGACAGCCGGCTGGGTGGGGCGTCGACGTCGGCCGCCTCGTCGAACCGTGCTCGCATCTGATTCATCGCAGGCCCTCCACCATCGTCAGCTCGCCGTCGGCCTCGAGCAGCTCCCGCAGCCTGGCCAGGCCCCGCGCCGTCTGGCTCTTCACCGTCCCTTGTGAACACCCCAGCACCGCCGCGGTCGCCGCGACGTCGAGGTCCTGGTAGTACCGGCACACCAGCGCCGCCCGCTGCCGTGGCGGCAGCCGGCGCAGCGCCGCGGTGAACGCCATCCGGCCCGGCGTCGCCTCCGACGCGCCTGCGTGCCCGGTGACGTCGGGCGGCTCGGCGACGCTGCGCTCGCGCCTGCGCCACACCCGGCGCACGTCGGCGAGGTAGGCCCGCACCAGGCAGGTGCGCACGAACCCGTCCAGCGCCTCCTTGTCGCGGACCTTGCGCCAGCTCACCGCCAGCCGCATGAACGCCGCCTGGGCCAGGTCGTCGGCCCAGTACCAGTCCCCGCACAACAGGTACGCCGTGCGGCGTACCGCATCACGGCGTGCCGTGAAGTACTCGCGGAACTGGCGCTGCTCTTCGGTCTCTCCGCTCGGCATCGCACCTCCCTGCCTCTAGGTGCGCGCCGGTGGCCGGATCGGTTGCACGGCCCGGCTAGTACTGCTCCTTCAACCGGTGGCGGAACTCCGCGAGCGCGGACTGGACCACGCCGTTGAGGTGCTCCAGCTCGTCCTGGGTCGGTTCGCGGCGCAGGTGAACGTCCATCTTGAAGTCGCCGTCGGCGATCGTCACGTCGAAGCGCTCCAGGAGGTCCTGCGGCAGCCGGCGGGTGACGAAGTCGCGGAACGCCTCCGCGATCACGCGCGGCGTGTCACCGCACCCGCAGGTGCGGCCCTCCTCCACCGCGCCGAGGTGCCCGCGCCCGGCAATCGCGTCCGGGTGCACCGGCGCCAGAGCGGCCAGGCCGTCCTGCAGTGCCTTGCGCGCCTCCTCCAGCCGCGACTGGTGCTGCAGGAAGATGCCGAGGGCGACACCGGCCCGGCCGAGGATCTCGAAGTCGGCGCCGCGGTGCGCCTCGGTGACCGCGTCGGCGAGGCACCGCTCGGCCGCGGCCGGCTGCCCGGCCTCGCTCAGCGCCAGCCCCCAGTTGCGCAGCACCAGGCTGGTCAGCTCGGGACGGCCGATGCGCTGCGCCCTCGTGTACGCCGACTCGTACGTGCGCAACGCGGCCTTCGCGTCGCCGGTGTCGTTGAACGCGAGCGCCAGCCCCAGCTCCGCGCTCAGCGCGTCCTCGGCCCGGCCCTGCCGGTCGTGGGAGGAGAGGACCTGCCGGATCGCGTCGATGCGGCCACTCTGGTCGCCGAGGTCCCGCCCGGCGTTGGCGAGGGCGGCGAGCACGTTGAGGGTGGCGGGATGGTCGGCGCCGAGGCGCACCTGCAGGGCGGCGGCGAGCGCGGCGAGGACGGCCCGGTGCGCCGCCGGGTCGGCCACGCCCTGGCGGTGCAGGACCTCGTTCACCAGCTGCGCCGCGGTGTCCTCCGGCAGCTGCTCCACACCGTGGAACAGCGGCTCGCCGGTGCCGGCGGCGTGCACGACCTCGGCCCGCAACGCCAGCGCCGACGCGACGTGCTCGTGGCCGTTCTGCCACAGGTTGCGCACGACCTCCTCGATGACGTCGCGCGCCTCCCGGACGTTGCCGCGCTGCAGCAGCACGTCGGCGAGGGGTTCGAGGCCGAACGCGTACCCGGCGTGCTCGCGGCCGTAGAACGCCCGGCGGTCCTCCGCGCCGCGCCGCAGCTCCGCCTCGGCGTCGTCCAGGCGGCCCGCCAGCCGCAGCGCGAGGCCGAGGTTGAGCCGGTACGTCAGGTGCTCCTTGACGTCGTGCGCCGGCACCGACGTCGCGTGGCGGTAGCACTCGATCGCCCGCTCGATCTGGTCGCAGTTGAGCAGGATGTTGCCGAGGTCGCACTGCGCCGACGCCCAGGCGGCGCTGCCGTGGCCGTGCCGCACGGTGGCCGCGCGGACCTCGCGCTGCATGACGGCTTCGGCGTCGCCGAAACGACCCTCACGCATGAGGGAGACCGCAATGTCGATCGGGGCTGTCACGGCGCCGGAGTCTAGTGCGCCCGCGGGCACCGCACCGCCCCGTGGCGCATGTTGCCTTATGGCCACAGAACGGTAGAGTGGAGGTCGTGAATGTGCAGCGACACGTGCCGGCCGTGTACCACCAGATCGCGGATCTCCTGCGCGACGAGATCAACCGGGGCACCTATCCGGCCGGACATCCCCTGCCGAGCGAGCGTGAGCTCTGCGACCGGTACACCGTCAGCCTCACCACCGTCCGCCGCGCCGTGGCGATCCTGCGCGAGGAGGGCCTCGTCACGTCCCGGCGCGGCGCCCCGTCGACGGTGCGGGAGCGCCCCGCCCGCTCGACCGTGGTGATGGGCCGCGGCAGCCGCCTCACCTGCCGCATGCCCACCACGTCGGAACGCTTCGCCATGGGCATCGACCGCGGCGTCCCCCTGGTCGAGGTCCACGACCGCTCCGGCCGCGTCGAGGTGTTCCTCGCCGACCGCGTCGAGGTCCTCAACCCGGAGGGCCTCGCCGGCGCCGCGACCAGGATCATGGACGTGGCGTAGGTCAGGGCTGGAGCAGGACCTTGACGGTGCCGTCCTTCTTCTGCTGGAAGTTCTGGTACGCCTGCGGGGCCTCGTCGATCGGCAGCCGGTGCGTCGCGAACGACTCCACCCCGAGCGGGTCGGCGTCGCCGGTCAGCAGCGGCAGGATCTGCGGCACCCACCGCTTCACGTTCGCCTGACCCATCCGCAGCTGGATCTGCTTGTCGAACAGCACCATCATCGGCAGCGGGTCCGCGGTACCGCCGTACACGCCGGACAGCGAGACCGTGCCGCCGCGGCGGACCGCGTCGATGGCGAGGTGCAGGGCCGCGAGGCGGTCGACGCCTGCCTTCTCGATGAGCTTCGCGGCGGCGGCGTCCGGCAGGAACCCGGCGACGGTCTGGGCGAGCTTCCCGGCCGGCGACCCGTGCGCCTCCATGCCGACGGCGTCGATCACCGAGTCGGCGCCCCGGCCGTCGGTCAGGTCACGGATCGCGTCGGCGACGTCGTCGACCTGGGTCAGGTCGATCACCTCGACACCGTTGGCGCGGGCCCGGTCGAGACGCTCCGCGACCAGGTCGACGCCGATCACCCGCAGCCCCCGGTGCTTCGCCACCCGCGTGGCCATGTCACCGATCGGGCCGAGGCCGAGCACCGCCAGGGTGCCGCGCTCGGGGACGGCGGCGTACTCGACCGCCTGCCACGCCGTCGGCAGCACGTCGGACAGGTACACGAACCGGTCGTCCGGCGGCCCGTCGGGGACCTTGATCGGCCCGAACTGCGCCTGCGGCACCCGCAGGAACTCCGCCTGCCCGCCGGGGACCTGCCCGTACAGCCTGGTGTAGCCGAACAGCGCCGCGCCCTTGCCCTCGGCGCGCACCTGCGTGGTCTCGCACTGCGTCATGAGCCCCTGCGCGCACATCAGGCAGTGCCCGCAGGAGATGTTGAACGGGATGACGACCCGGTCACCGCGCCTGAGGTGCGCGATGTCGGCGCCGACCTCCTCCACGATCCCCATCGGCTCGTGGCCGAGGATGTCGCCCTCGCTCATGAACGGGCCGAGCACCTCATACAGGTGCAGGTCCGACCCGCAGATCCCGGACGACGTGACCCGGATGACGATGTCGTTCGGTTCCTGAATGACCGGGTCCGGGACGGTGTCCACCCGGACGTCCCGCTTGCCGTGCCACACCACTGCTTTCACCAGGCCCTCCTCCGTCTTGCCTCACCCTGCCGCTACCCGGGGGCCAGGCCCGGAAACAACGGCCGGAGCGGAAGACAGTTCTGCTAAATCTTGACCGAACGTCGATCAGCCGCTATGAATGCATCGAGAGCGCTCTCCCGTCCTCACCGCCACGAACGGGAGACCACCCATGTCCCGATCCCGCACGGTCCGACTGCTCGCCGGCGCGGGCGCCGCCCTGTTGGGCAGCGCCTTCGTCGCGCTCGCGCAGGCACCACCCGCACAGGCCGCCGACCTCAACCTGACCCAATACGTGAACCCGCTGATCGGCACCGACGACAGCAACTCCCCCAACCCTGTCGGCGGCGGTGCCGGTGGCAGCACGTTCCCCGGCGCCACCGTGCCCTTCGGCATGACCCAGTTCAGCCCCGACACCCCGACCGCGTCGCCGTCCGGCTACCGCGACCGGGACCGCACGATCGAGGAGTTCAGCCTCACCCACTTCAACGGGGCCGGCTGCGCCAACAACGAGGACCTCGGCCTGCTGCCGGTCACCGGCGCGCTCGGCTCCTCGCCCGGCACCGCGTGGACCAGCTACGCCTCGGCGTACACCAAGACCAACGAGGCCGCGTCCGCCGGCTACTACAAGAACCGCCTCGACAAGTACGGCGTCGACGCCGAACTGTCCGCCACCACCCGCACCGGCGCGCTGCGCCTGACCTACCCCAACACCACCACCGCCCGGCTGCTCATCAACACCAGCCGCTCGGCGACCGGCAACCGCAGCGGCTCGGTGAGCATCTCCGGCAGCAATGTCACCGGCAGCGTCACCGCCGGCGGCTTCTGCGGCTCCAGCAAGACCTACCAGATCTACTACTCGATCCGCTTCGACCGGGCACCGTCCTCGGTCGGCACGTGGAACGGCGGCACGATCAGCAACGGCTCCACCAGCACCAGTGGCGTCAACACGGGTGCCGTCATCACCTGGGACACCAGCAGCAACCGTACCGTCAACGCCACCGTCGCCCTGTCGTTCGTGAGCGTGGCCAACGCCACCGCGAACCTCAACGCCGAGACCGGCGCCTTCGACACCGTGCGGGCCAACGCCAACACCGCCTGGAACGCCGCACTCAACCGGGTTCAGGCGACCGGCGGCACCGCCACGGAACTGCAGAAGTTCTACACCGCGCTCTACCACGTGATGCAGAACCCGAACGTCGCCAGCGACGTCAACGGCCAGTACCGCGGCTTCGACAACGCCGTGCACTCCGCGTCCCACCCGGTCTACCAGAACTACTCCGGCTGGGACATCTACCGCTCGTGGGCCGCGCTGATCGCGTTCATCGCCCCCGACGTCGCCAGCGACATCATGAAGTCGATGGTCCTGGACGGCCAGCAGGGCGGCCTGCTGCCCAAGTGGTCGCAGCAGATCAACGAGGACTTCGTGATGACCGGCGATCCCGGCCCCATCATCGTGGGCAGCGCCTACGCGTTCGGTGCCCGCGCCTTCGACACCGCCGCCGCGCTGCAACTGATGAAGAACGCCATCGCCGGCGGGCTCATGCAGGGCTCCCCGATCCGCGGCCGGGAGGCCACCTACGAGGCGAACCACTTCATCCCCAACGCCCCCTCCGACGCCCTGGAGTACTCCGCGTCGGACTTCGCCGTCGCCCAGTTCGCCCGCTCCGTCGGCGACACCGCCACCTACAACTCGGCGATGACCCGCGCCCAGTACTGGCGCAGCTCCTACAACGCCGAGTCCGCCTACATCCACCCCCGTAACAGCGACGGCTCCTGGCCGTGGCCGCTGAACCCGGCGCAGGAGAGCCCCTACACCGAGGGCAACGCCTCGCAGTACACGTGGATGGTCCCGCAGAACTTCGCCGCGCTGATCTCGCTCATGGGCGGCCCGCAGACCGCGGTGCAGCGCCTCGACCACCACTTCACCGAGCTCAACGGCGGGCTGTCGCGGCCGTACTTCTACATCGGCAACGAGCCCGAGCACAACGTGCCGTGGGCGTACAACTTCGCGCAGCGCCCCGGCAAGACCAGCCTCGCCGTGCGCCGCGTCATGAACGAGTCCTTCACCACCGGCGCCGGCGGCCTGCCCGGCAACGACGACCTCGGCGCCACGTCCGCCTGGTACGTCTGGTCCGCGATGGGCATGTACCCGGTCACCCCGGGCGCGGACACCCTCGCCATCCACGGTCCCACGTTCCCGTCGGTGCTCATCCAGCGCGCCGCCGGCAACATCCAGATCAACGGCGGCAGCTCCTCCAGCGCCTTCGTCCAAGGCCTCACACTCAACGGCTCCGCCGTGGCGAACAACTACCTGCGCTACCCCGACCTCGCCGCCGGCGGCACCCTGCAGTACACGATGGGCGGCAGCGAGTCGGCCTGGGGCACCGGCGCCGGCAACGTCCCGCCGTCCTTCACCGACGGCGCCACGCAACCGCCGGCCGCGCCCGCGCTGGGCACCAACCTGGCGCTGAACAAGACCGCGACCGGCTCCGCCGCGTGCGGCACCACCGAGACGCCGGCGAAGGCCGTCGACGGCAGCCTCGCCAACAACAGCAAGTTCTGCTCCGGCACCGCCCCGCGCTTCCTGCAGGTCGACCTCGGCTCCAACCAGACCGTCAGCTCGTTCGTGCTCAAGCACGCGGGCCTCGGCGGCGAGTCGACCGGCTGGAACACCGGCGCGTTCACCATCTCCACCTCCACCGACGGCACCACCTGGACCCAGGCCGTGTCCGTCACCGGCAACCGTTCCAGCCGCACCCTGCACCAGATCACCGCGCGCACGGCACGCTATGTGAAGGTCGACATCGGCACCCCCGCCAACGACGGCAACACCGCCGCTCGCATCTACGAGTTCGAGGTGTACGGCGGCGGCACCCCGAGCGGCAACCTCGCCCTCGGGCGCCCGGCCACCGCGGACTCCTCCTGCGCCAGCACCGAAGGCCCCGACAAGGCGGTCAACGGCAGCGTCTCCGGCGGCAACACCGACAAGTGGTGCTCGCTGGGCACGAACAAGTTCCTGCAGGTCGACCTCGGCAGCACCGTCCACATCGGATCGCTGGTCGTCCGGCACGCCGGCGCCGGCGGCGAGGACGCGGCCTGGAACACCCGCGACTACGACCTGCAGACCTCCACCGACGGCAGCACCTGGACGACCGCCGCCCAGGTCCGCGCCAACACCGCCAACGTCACCACGACGACGACCAACGTCAACGCCCGCTACATCCGCATGAACGTCATCACCCCGACCCAGAACACCAACACCGCCGCGCGCATCTACGAGTTCGAGGCGTACAGCTGACCGACCGGCGGCCGTCACTCAGGTGGCGGCCGCCGCCGTCCTGGTCAACCCGTGCGCCGCGATCGACAGCAGATTACGGACCATGTCCTGCGGGTCCGCCGACTGCTCGCCCGCCCACGCCAGCCCGGCCGCGAGCGCCAGCAGCTGCGCCGCCGTCACGTCGCCGCGCACCTCGCCCGCCTCCTGCGCCCGCTCCAGCAGCCGCCCGCCCGCCGCGCGCATGCCCGCGCACGACGCGTGCAGCTGCGACTGCTCGTCGCGCAGCGCGGCCATCACCGACTCCGGCAGCCCCCGGTAGGTCACCGAACCCGCGGCCAGCTCGCTCAGCCACTCCAGCAGCGCCTCGCCCGGCGCGGCGGCCGCCGACAGCTCCCCGGCCCGGTCCCGCAGCGCGTCGAAGCGGCTGCGCAGCAACGCCTCCAGCAGCGCCTCCCGGGTCGGGAAGTGCCGGTACAGCGTGCCGATCCCGACCCCGGCCTGCCGCGCGATGTCCCGCAGCGAGGCGTCGGTGCCGTGCGCCGCGAACGCCTCGCGGGCGGCGGCCAGGAGCAGATCGTGGTTGCGGCGCGCGTCGACCCGGACGGTCCCGGCCATGCGGCTCCCCCTCACCGTTGACAATCCGGAGCACCGCTCCGTATTTTCGGAGCAGTGCTCCGCAAGAGAGCGTACCAAGGGGGAACCATGCCCGAACGCACCATCGTCGTCACCGGCGCCACCGGCCAGCAGGGCGGCGCCACCACCCGCCACCTGCTCACCGGCGGCGAGGACTGGCACGTCCGCGCCCTCGTCCGCGACCCGGACACCCCCGCTGCCCGCGACCTCGCCCACGCCGGCGCCGAGCTCGTCACCGGCGACATGGGCGACCGCGCCTCCCTCGACGCCGCCTTCGCCGGCGCCCACGGCGTCTTCAGCGTCCAGCCCGCCTACGACGCACCCCACTTCGACACCGACGAGGTCCGCTTCGGCGTCAACGTCGCCGACGCCGCCCACGCCGCCGGCGTCCGCCACCTCGTCTACACCTCCGTCGGCGGCGTCGAACGCGGCAGCGGCATCACCCACTGGAACACCAAATGGGAGATCGAGCAGCACATCCGCGCACTCGCCCTGCCCGCCACGTTCCTGCGCCCGGTGATGTTCATGGAGAACCACGCATCGGCGAAGTACGGCGTCACCAGCCCAACCGCCCTCATCCGGATGATCGCCCCAGGCGCCCGCGTCCAGCTCATCGCCGTCGAGGACATCGGCGCCTTCGCCGCCCTCGCGTTCGCCGACCCCGCGACCTACCTCGGCCTCGCCCTGGAACTCGCCGGCGACGAGGTCACCCGCGAGGAACTCGCCGCCGCCATCGCCCGCGCCACCGGCCTGGACCTCGCCGTCGCCCCCGTGTCCCGCGAGGCCCTCGCCGCGCAGGGCATCAACGTCGACAACGTCCAGCGCGGCGGCTCCTTCGGCGGCTGGCAGGCCGACATCCCCGCCCTGCGCAAACTGCACCCCGGCCTGATGGACCTCGACACCTGGCTCACCCGCGGCGGCGCGGCCCTCTTCACCGCCCGGCTCAGTCCCGGACACCCTCGATCAGCCGGGCCAGGGCCTGACGTCCCGGGCCGAGCGGCACCCGCCGCTGGTTGAACAGCAGATACACGATCCCGTCCGCGTCGATGACGAGACTCGCGTTGCCGTCGCGCTCCTCACCGATCGGGTAGAACCCGCCCGCGGTGCCGCCCTCCAGGCTCTCGAACCAGCCCTTCTGCCCCTCGGCCAGGGTCGGGTCCAGGTCGAACGACATCTTCGCCACGTCCCGGCCCTCGCCGCGGGAGTCCACCGACAACCCGCCGAACTCCAGCAGGAACGCCTCCGCCGCCGCATGCGGCACGAACCCGCTGGGCCGCAACGCGTCGACCCACGCCGCCGTGCTCACCCGCCGCCCGTCGTGCCAGCCGGCGTTCTGCATCGCCGTGTACACCAACCGCGACCAGTCCCCGCTCACATCGCCTCCCTCAGGTTGAACTCTCTCATCAGCGGCGCACAGCTCGGGCACGGCGGGATCTGCGTGCCGTGCATCCGGTGGCCCGGCGCACGGATCCGCGCCGAGCCCACCGCACCACCGGTCGGGTCGATGCCCCGGTCCAGCATCCGCGACAGCGCCTGCGGCAACGCGCACTCACCGTGCCAGTCGGCCCGCTGACCGGGCGGCATCGTGTTGATCGTCCCCTCGACCCGGCGGTGCAGCGGATACCCGGCGCCGCTCTGCGTCGACACCGTGTGCCGGCCGTCCGCGGTCGTGACCGCCTCGGCGGTGCCGTTGGTGCGGCCGCCCGCCTGCGCCCGATCCGCCTCGCGGCGCGCCGCGTGCGACGCCTGCCGCGGCGGCGCCGCCCGGCGCGTCGGCACCGCGTCCGGATTCCCGCGGCGGCGCTTCTTCGTCTTGCGCAGGGACCGCAGCGCCGCCCGGATCAGCTTGCCGCTGGCCTTCCCCCGGCCGCTAGCCATCGGCGAGCATGAACAGCGCCTCCATCAGCAGATTGCTGACGACGGTCCGGGTGAGCTGCTGAAACACCGGGATCTCCAGCAGTGACGCGCCGAAGGTCAGCTCCGACGTGGCGATCGCCTGGGCGATCTCGATCGCGAGGATCACCAGCTGGATGATGACCGCGACCTTCAACGCCAGCACGATCAGCCCGCACACCATCAGCCCCAGCCCGGCGAGCTGGGCCGCGGTCGCGCCGTCGTGCAACGCCTCCGACGGGCCGTCCTCGTGCTGCCACGACGCCCGGAACGCGGTGATGTCGGCGCCGACGTTGTCCGTCCAGACCTTCTCCGCGACCGGGTCGGCCTCGGCGATGCTGTGCTGGATGGTCCCGGCGAACCGGGTCCACACCTGGCCCATCTCGAACAGCTTCTGCTCATCGGCCTCGGGCCACTCGTACCCGATGAACGACAGCACCGTGCGCAGCTCCCCCGGCAACTGCAGCCCCACGCTCAGACCCCCGACTTCGGGTCCATGGCGGTCATCAACGCCAGGTTGTCCTGCTCCAGCAGCTCATACCGCTCGGCCATGCCGACCAGGTCCTCCCCGCTGGCGATGACCTCGTCACGGGCGTCGGCGTAGCACTCGAAGGCGAAGTCGGACACCTCGGCGTGCGCGGCGCCGATGAGCGAGCCGATGTCGTCGGTGCCCCACGGCTCGCCATGGCCGGCCAGCTCGACCCGGAACTGCTCCAGCGCGGTCGCGAAACGGCCGCCGGCCGCCTGCAGGCCGGTGCCGGCGGTGCGCAGGCTCTCGACGGAGATACGCAGATCCACGGGCTACCGCCGGTCCGCGGTGACGCGTTCCTGGGCGGCCGAGATCGACGCCAGGAACGAGGTGAACTGCCGGGCGGACTCGTCACGCACCTGGGTCAGCTCGGTGTGCAGCGCCGCCAGGTCGACGGCCTCCGGGGCCAGCTTCGCCTGCGCCCGCAGGTCGTCCAGCGCCGCGTTGACGGCGGCGGCGACCTCCTCGCCGAGCGTCCGGCTGTCCAGTCGCAGGCCTCTGGGGTCCACGGCGACCGACTCGATCCTGCCGCCGAGCGCGGCGACCGCGGTGATCAATCCGTTCGGTGAGGTACCGGTCCCCTGCAGCGCCGGCCGCCCGCCGGGCGGGTCCTCGCCCGCCGGTCGGGTCTCGCCCTGAGTCTCACCCTGAGTCTCGCCCTGGGTCTTGCCGAGCAGCCGCTGCACCGAGTCGAGCAGACCCGCAAGGTCCTCCGTCGCCATCTGTCGCCTTCCTCCGAGCCTGGTTTCGCGGCGCCGATTCTGCCAGGTTCGTCCGTTTGGACCGTACCGCTCGGCGCCGTTTCGGGGGTGAGCCCGGCCACGTCCGGTTCGTCCGTTTGGACCGTACCGCTCGGCGCCGTTTCGGGGGTGAGCCCGGCCACGTCCGGTACGGCGTCCTAGGAAACTAGCCTAGGGGTTGCGGCGTTCCACCGGCCCCGACGGCCCGCGATGCGACGATCACCCCGAGGTCGACCGCGAGGGTTTCGACGCGGGCACGCCGATGCTGCTGCAGCAACGCCGGGCCCTGCGGTCACTGGCCCGGCACGCGGCCGCGCACCTCGAGGTGCACCGCTACGCCCGCACCGCCGGGCACACCGCCGACCGGCTGCGCGAGCCCGACCGGCTGCGCGAGCCCGACCGGCTGCACGAGCCCGACCGGCTCAAGGACTCGTTCCTGGCCAGCACCACCGTGCGCCTGACCATGCCCGACGCGGCGGGGCCTCAGCCGGCCGCCAGGTAGGCCAGCACCGCCAGGACCCGGCGGTGCCCGTCGCCGCCGTCGTCGATGCGCAACCGCTGGAAGATGCTGCGCATGTGCGTCTCCACGGTCCGCTCGGCGAGCCCCAGCCGTGCCGCGACGGCCGCGTTCGAGCGCCCCTCCGCGACCAGCGCCAGGACGTCGCGCTCCCGGCCGGTGAGCCTGCCGAGGGCACCCGCGTGCGCCTCCGGCCGCAGCAGCGCGGCGACGACCTCCGGGTCGAGGGCGGAGCCACCGGCCGCGACCCGGCGCACCGCGTCGAGGAAGTCGTCGACCCGCAGCACCCTGTCCTTCAGCAGGTACCCGAACCCACCGGCCGACACCAGCCGCACGGCGTGGCGGATCTCGATGTGCTGGGACAGCAGCAGCATCGGCAGCGCCGGCCGTTCGGCCCGCAGCCGCCGGGCGGCCTGGGCACCGTCGTCGCGCATCCCCGGCGGCATCCGCACGTCGATGACGGCCAGGTCCGGTTCGTGGCCGGCGACGGCGTCCTCCAACCCGGCCACGTCCCCGACGGCGGCGACCACCTCGTGGCCGTCCTCGGCCAGGAACCGGACCAGCCCCTCCCGGAACAGCACCGAGTCATCGGCTACGACGATGCGCACGGCACCGTCACCTCCATCTGGGTCCCGCCGCCGGGCGGGCTGTGCACCGTCACTCCCCCGCCGACGGACGCCACCCGGTCCCTGACCGAGACCAGGTCGGCGGCGCCGCCCACCCCGTCGTCGACGACCCGGACCCGGACCGCCCCGGCACCGTCCGGTCCCACGTCGATGCGGACCGTGCCGGCACCGGAGTGCTTGAGCGCGTTGGCGTACGCCTCGGCCACCACGAAGTACACCGTCGTCGCCACCACCTCCGGCAGCTCGACGTCCTGCACGCTCAACCGCACCGGCAACGGGGCGTCCGCGACCAGCGCCCGCAGCGCCGCCGACATGCCGTCGTCGAGCCGCCCTGGCCGCACCCCGTTGGCCAGCCGCCGCAGCTCCCCGACGGTCGCCTCCAGCGCCTCCACGGCCAGGTCCAGCTCACCCTGCTCGGCCCCGTACGCCGGCAGCCGCCGCTGCAACGACCGCAACCGCATACCGACGGCAACCAGCTGCTGCTGCGCCCCGTCGTGCAGGTCCCGCTCAAGCCGCCGCCGCTCCCCGGCCGCCGCCTCGACCAGCCGCGCCCGGCTGTCCCGCACGTCCCGCAACGCCATGCGCAACTCAAGCCGCAGCCGACTCACCTCAATGGCGAGCCGGATGTGCCGGGCCGCCTCCCGCCCACGCCGCAACCGCCGCGGCGACACGATCCCCAGCACGATCACACCCGCATCGGCACCACCCGCAGTCAACGGAATCACCGCCCGCCCACCCACCGCCCCCGCCGGTCCTGCCGCCCCCGCAGCCCCTTCCGACCCCGCGGCCCCTGCCAGCTCCGCAGACCCCACCACTGCTGACGACCCCGCCCCGCCAGCCGGCTCCCCCGACCACGCTGCCCCCGCCAGCTCTGCGGCCACCTCCACCGTTGACGACTCCGCCTCCCCCACGGACTCTGCCGACCCCGCCACCCCTGCCAGCTCCGCAGACCCCACCACCGCTGACGACCCCGCCCCGCCCGCTGGCTCCCCCGACCACGCTGCTCCCGCCAGCTCTGCGACCACCTCCACCGTTGACGACCCCGCCACCCCTGCCAGTTCCGCAGACCCCACCACCGCTGACGACCCCGCCCCGCCCGCTGGCTCCCCCGACCACGCTGCCCCCGGTGACCCCGGCGACCCCGCCAGCTCCACGGCCACCGCCGCTGTCGACGACCCCGCCTCCCCCACAGGCTCCACCGACCACGCTGCCCCCGACGACCCTGGCACCCCTGCTCGGTCCGCGGACCCCACCACCGCTGACGACCTCGCCCCGCCCGCTAGCTCAGCCGACCGTGCTGACCCCACTGACCCCGTCGCCG
The DNA here is from genome assembly GCF_035963215.1 of Dactylosporangium sp. NBC_01737. Classification (NCBI taxonomy): domain Bacteria; kingdom Bacillati; phylum Actinomycetota; class Actinomycetes; order Micromonosporales; family Micromonosporaceae; genus Dactylosporangium; species Dactylosporangium sp. NBC_01737. Next base: position 7,164,083 of record NZ_CP109153.1, on the reverse strand, counting down.
TTGACGACCCCGCCCCGCCCGCTGGCTCCGCCGACCATGCCACCCCCGCTGGCTGCGCGGCCCCCGCCGTCTTTGAAGGCCCTGCCGCTCCCACCACCCCCGCTGGCTCCGCAGCCCCCGTCACCGCCCCTGACGACCCCACCACCCCCACCGACCGCGCTGCATCCGCCTGTGAAGGCCTTGCCACTCCGGCCACCTCTGGTGACTCCGCAGCCCCCGCCGCCCCTGAAAGCCCTGCTGCTCCCGCCGCTGCCGGCCCTGCCGCCTCCGAACCCGCTGGCTCTGCTGCCCCTGCCACCGCTGGCACTGTTGCCCCGGCCGCCACCGCCAGCCCGGCCGACTCCGCAGGCCCTGTCATGCCCGCCGCCCACGCCGGCTTCGCCAGGTCCGCCATCCTCGCCGGGCTCGCCAGATCCGCCGGGCTCGCCAGATCCGCCGGGCTCGCCAGATCCACTGGGTTCGCCAGGTTCGCCAGGTTCACCGGGCTCGCCAGGTTCACCGGGCTCGCCAGGTTCACCGGGCTCGCCGGGCTCGCCAGATCCGCCGGGCTCGCCAGGTCTGCTGGGTTCGCCAGGTTCGCCAGGTTCGCCGGGGTGCCGGTGAGGTCGACGAGGCCGTCGGTGCCCGGTAGGCGGAGCAGCAGGCGCAGGCCCGGGTCGCCGAGCGCGGCGCGCAGCACCTCCTCGGCCTGCTCCGGCTCGGCCTCGCCGTCGCGGACCTGGCGGACGAAGCGCAGCAGGCGGGCGGTCAGCACGTGCCGCTCGCGGTCCACGACCCGCCCCACGACCGTGTTGAGCCGGCGCTGCAACGGCAGCAGGAGCAGTGCCGTGACGAGGGCCGCGCCGGCGACGCCGAGGCGGCTGCCGCGGCCGAGGACGTCGCCGGCCGCTGTTGTCACGGCGGCGAACACGGCCGCTGAGATCAGCGACGTCAGCAGCCACGCGAGCGATGCGCCGAGGAGACGGTCGACGTCGAACAGCTCGTGGCGCAGCACCGCGACGGCGACCGAGGCCGGCACCGCGACGAGCATCACGACGATGAAGGCGGTGTACGCCACGCCGACCGACGCCCCTGCCGCCTCCGCGACCCAGCCGGCGGCGAGGAGCACCGGCACGGACCCGGCGCCCAGCAGCAGCCAGCGCAGTTGGCGGCGGACCAGTTCGTCGCCGTGGCGCCAGCGCACCACCAGCGACGCGACCGTGGACAGCAGTGCGCCGAGGAACGCGCCGAACCCGGCGACCTCCAGCACCAGCTGCAGCCAGGCCGGCAGCGCCGCCAGGTCGCCGTGGCGGCCGAAGCCCGCGAGGACATACAGGCCGACGGCGCTGAGCGCCACCCACCAGGCGATGACCCGCCACCGCCGGCCCGGCAGCAGCCCGTCGGGGAACACCAGGCACAGGGCGGCGAAGCCGACGACCAGCCACACCCAGGCGCCGAGCTGGACCAGATGCACGACGTGCGCGCCGGGCCACGGGTGGCGGCTCTGCACGGTGCCGGCCCACCGCTCCAGCGCGAACACCACGGCCGGGGCGGTGCCGACCCACGTCACCGCCGGGCCGACGGGCACGGCCGGCGCCCGCAGGCTCACCAGGAGCCCGATCGTCACCGGCACCGCCGGGAGCAGCGCGGTCAGCAGCAGCGTCGCCGCGGGCTCCGGCAGTCCTGGGGTCACCGCGACCGCCAGCTGCAGCGCGACAGCGACCGCGAACACGGCCGCCGGCAGCACGGCGGCCGGTCTCAGCCGCCCGGGTGCGCTCACGTCCATCATCTTGGCGGACCAGCGGTGATCGGCGCATCCGTGCCAGCACGCAGCGGGCCGCCCGGATGTGGCGGGCCGCGGGCCGGTCCACGATGCGGGGCATGGAACTCATCGTGATGGTGCTGGCACCGCTCCCGCTCGGCTACTTCATCCGGCAACGGATCGTCGCCTACCTCGTCTACGTCGGCCTGCACTCGTTCGTCTTCACCTTCCAGACCATGACGCTGACCAAGGCCTGGGTCGGCGGCGACACGTCAGGGTTCGCGAAGGACCCGGACTCCGTCGACTGGCCCTACGCACTGGTCAACCTGGTGATCTACGGCGTCGGGCTGGGCCTCGTGGCGCTGGGGCACCGCCTCGCCGAACGCCGCCGCCGGCGGGCCTCGGCGCCCGTCGACCTGGCCGTGTGAGCCCACGGGGGTGCGCCGGACCCGGCGGGCCAGCGCCCGCACGCCGATGACGAGGCCGAGTCCGGCGGCCACGGCGACCTTGAACACGGTCTTGCTCCACAGCGCACCCTTCACGGCCGCCCACACCAGCAGCGGCCACGGCCGGTCGTCGTGCTGCCACCACAGCACCGCCGCCAGCACCAGCAGGGTCACCGCCGTCGCGGCGCCGATCAGGGCCGTCGTCGCGGCGGCGGCGCGGACGTGCTGCCATCTCGTTCGCATACATCCGACGCTATGGCCGGTCGGGCCCGTGCTCGTCCGGCCGGAGTCGGATTCCGGGGTCCGCCCCAGGTTGTAGGCCGGGGCGGGCCAGGCCGGCGTCGTAGGCGAAAATCGTCGCCTGGACCCGGTCGCGCAGCTCCAGCTTGGCGAGGATCGCGTTCATGTGGGCCTTGACCGTCGCCGGCCGGACGCCGAGCTCGGCGCCGATCTCCGCGTTGGACAGCCCCCGGGCGACGCCCCGCAGGATCTCCACCTCCCGGGCGGTGAGCCTGGCCAGGCCGGCCGCGACCGCCGGGTCGACCGCCGGCGCGCGGACAAACGCGTCGATGAGCTGCCGGGTCAGCGACGGGTCGATGAGCGAGTCACCGGCCGCCACGACCCGCACCGCGTCGACGAGCCGCTGCGGGTCGGCGTCCTTGAGCAGGAACCCGGAGGCACCGGCGCGCAGCGCCGCGTACACGTACTCTTCGAGGCCGAACGTCGTGAGCACCAGCACCCGCAACGGATCCGGGCCGGCGGTGAGCCGCTCGGTGGCGGTCAGCCCGTCCACGCCGGGCATGCGGATGTCCATGAGCACCACGTCGGGCCGCAGCCGCTCGGCGGCGGCGATCGCCTCGGCACCGTCGGCCGCGACCGCGACCACGGACAGGTCCGCCTCGGCGTCCACGACGGCCGCGATGCCGGCGCGGACCATCGGCTGGTCGTCGACGACCATCACCGTGATCACGATGGGACGACCTCCGTCATCGGCAGGGACGCGTCCAGCTGCCAGCCGTGCTCGTGCCCGGCGCCGCCGGCCCGCGTCGCCAGCGATCCTCCCACCGCGTCGACGCGTTCGCGCAGGGCCGCCAGCACCGGCCGCGGGACGGGCGAGGCGAGGCGCTGCACGCACAGCCGCAGCATGTCGGGTCCGTGCTCGATCCGGACCAGCGCCGGGCCGCCGAGCGCCGCTCCGATCGGCAGCACCGCCTCGACGACGCGGAACGCGCACAGCTCAACCTCCAGCGGCACCTGCCCGTCGCCGTGCACCTGGAGATCCACGCCGGCGCCGCACAACTCGGCGAGCCCGGCGAGCGTCGGCTGCGCGGCGCGGGGTGCGGTGGCGGCGCTGACCCTCAGCACGGTGAGCAGCTCCCGCATCGCGGTGAGCGCCGCCCGCGCGTGACCGAGGGTGGCCGTGATCCGGTTTTCGCCGGGTGTACCGCCGGGAGCCCCGTCGTGCGGGCCGCCTGCGGCGGCGAGCAGCGCCGACGTGTGCGACAGCACCTGCCCGCGAAGCCCCTCGGCGATGCGGGCCCGTTCCTCGCGGGCGGCGCGCACGGCCGCTCGGCGACGTCGCGCAGGGCGACCCGGTCCCGCCGGTCGGCGCGGGCGTGGTGCCGCGCGACCAGGAACCCGGCCAGCCACCACGGCAGCGCGAGGAGGCTCAGCGCGCCGGCGGACATGGCGGTGACGAACACCGCCCCGGCCGGCCACAGCTGCGCCGGTGTGCCGTCGCCGGCGAGGTCGGCGGGCTGCAGGAACCGGGCGGTGAGCGCGACGGCGGCCCCGGCGCCCGCGCCGACCGCGGCGAGCCACGTGAGCCCAGGGTGGCGGGTGTCATACCGGCCGACGGCATACACGGGCACCACGATCCCGGCGAGCGCCAGCGGCACCACGATCCCCAGGCAGGTCGGGGTCGCCCCGCCCCGGCCGAGCACCGCCCCGGCGACCCCGACGGCCACCAGCGCGGCGAGCACCGCCACCGGCGCCCGGCGCCGCCACCACAACGGTCCACAGTAGACAATCAGGAACAGGGCCGTCAGCGCCGCGTCGGAGGGCCCGGTGAAGAGCGGCTCGCCGCCCTCCTCCGCCCGGACGGCGGCGGCAAGGAACAGCGGCAGCCCGGCAACGAGCACGATCAGCAGCGCGTCGAGCACCGACGCCTCCGGGCTGCGCCACCAAGACGCCGCGCGCGCCATCGGTGCGCGCGCTGACGGTGCGCGCGCCGCCGACGCGGGCACTCCCGGCGCGGGCACTCCCGGCGCGGGCACTCCCGGCACGGGCACTCCCGACACAGGCATTGCCGGCGTGGACCGGACGGGATCCGGCGAGACGGGCAGCACCGCACGCACGGACCAGCCGCCGGCCGGGCGGGGTCCGGCGCGCAGCGTGCCACGGAGGCGGCCCGCGCGGGCCCGCATGCCGGGAATCCCGGCACCGGACCCGAGGTCGAACCCGCCCGCACCGTCCCCGCTCGCGTCGCCGTCCGTCTCGCCGCCAGGGCCCTTGCCGGTGTCGTCGACGGCGACGGTCACCGTGTCGCCGGAGCGGGTCACGGCGACCGTGACGGCGGCGCCGGGGGCATACCGCAGGACGTTCGTCAGCGACTCCTGCACGATCAGGTGGACGGCCTCGGCGACGTCGGGGTGCAGCCGGTCGCCGTCCGGGTCGTGGCGCAGCTCGACGCGCAGGCCGAGCCGGTCGAACCCGGCGACCAGGTCCGGGAGCCCAGCCGGCGACGGCGGCTCGTCGCGGCCGGCGAGGGCGGCGAGCCGGTGCAGGGAGCGCGCCGCCGCCTGGCCTGAGGTCCGTGCCACGTCGAGGGCCTGTGCGGTCATCACCGGGTCGCGGAGCCGCTGCGCGGCGGCGAGCTGGACGACGACCGCCGTCAGGTGGTGCGCGGACACGTCGTGCAGCTCCTGGCTGAGCCGTTCGCGCTCGCCTGCCGCGGCGGCGCGCTCGGGCTCGGCGGCACCGGCGACGTGGACCCGGACCGCCTCGTGCCGCGCGGTCCGGCGGCGGCGGGCGCGACCGAAGACGACCACGGCGGCATACGCGGCGGCATACAGCGCGGCGTCGGCCGCCGCGGTGACCGCGACCGACCCGGCGACGATGTCGGACTCCGTGAGCACGTCGGTCACCAGCGTCGACAGCACGGTCCCCGCGGCCGCGCACAGGACGCTCACGCGCAGCGTGCGGCGCACGGCGACGGAGTACAACGCGATGAGATCGGTGAACGGCACGACCAGCGCCTCGTCCTGCAACCCGAGCGGATCGGCGCAGCTCACAGCGATCAGGATCACCGTCCACACCGCGACCGGCGCCACCGCGCGAAGGCTCAGCGCGACGCCGACGACGACGGCGACCGCCGTGAGCTGCCAGGCCCGGGCGGAGTCGACGGGCGCGCCGTAGGCGACGGGGCCGAGGGGCCACACGGCGAGCTGGGCGGCGGTGAGCGCGGCCGGCAGCCGGACCTGCCTGGTCCACCTGATCCGCTCACCCCCGCCGACGCCGCTCATGGCGAGAGGCTATCGCCCACATCCGGGCGTCCGGTCATCCCGCGGGCGGAGGCCGCCTACGCCCTGGGGTGGTGTCCTCACCGCCCCGAGCCGGTGGCGAGATCGCCGGTGAGGTCGGGGGCGAGGACGCCGGTGAGGTCGGGGGCGAGGACGCCGGTGAGGTCGGGGGCAAGGTCCCCGGTGAGGTCGGGGGCAAGGGCACCGACGGCGTCGGCGTAGAACGTGCTGCCGAGGTGGAACGCCACCTGCCGCAGGGTCCACGCGTCGCCCTCGGCGCGGTCGAGCCGTTCGTCGTCGAGGCTGCCGAGGCGCAGGGACCAGATCCGCGCGAGCCGGGTCAGGCGGCTGCGGGCCTCGTCGAGATCGGCCCCGGTGAACGGGGCGAGGTCGGCCGGCGTGGTGACGGCGGAGGCGTGCCAGTGATCGGGTGGCGGCGTCTGCCCGGCGAGGCGCGCCTCCAGCTCGGCGAGGTGGTCGACGAGGTGGTCGCCGAGGCGGCGGATCGCCTTGTGCGGCGTGTACACGCGGTCGTCGGCGGGGATCGGCCTGCCGTCCCACGCGGGCCAGGTCTGCGCCAGCCGCAGCGCGTGGGCGACGGCCTCCTCGATGACATGGGCGGGGTCACGGCCGTCGGTGGCGGGGATGTCGTCGCTCATGCGCCCGAGGCTAGGCCCCGCATTGTTCGACCCCGGCCGAACAATGCGGGGGCGAAGCCGGGACGCGGTCAGGCGAAGCGGATGTGCACCGGGCTCGCCGACGTGCCCTGGGGCGCGAGGGCGAACGCGGCCAGGGCGCCGCGGACGACGCCGAGGGTCTCGGCGCCGACGAGGTCGACCCAGGCCTGCTCCGCGGCGGCCCCGGCGGCGCGCATCGCCTCGACGGCGCGGCGGCCCTCGGCGGTGAGCTCCAGGCGCCGCACGCGCCCGTCACCCGCGTTGGCCTGGCGGCCGAGGAGCCCCTCGGTGTGCAGGGTCGCGCAGATCTTGCTGATCGCCTGGGTGGTCATGCCGAGCCGGTCGGCGAGCTGGGTGACGGTGTCGAGGCCGTCGCCGATGAACAGCACGGTCAGCGACTGCGACGGGGTCAGGTGCCCGTAGCCGACCGTGGCGAGCTCACCGATCACGTTGCGCACCAGGCGTTGACAGCACGCCGCCAGCAGCATCCCCAGATCGTGCTGCTCCGGACCACTCATGCGACGTCACCACTCATGCGACAACACCACTCATGCGACAACACCACTCATGTGAAAACACCACCCATGCGACGACCTTACCGGGCTTGACTGCGTAACTCAGTTACGTATCTAATATTAGTAACTCAGTTACCCACGGGAGGAAGCCATGAAGGTCGAGACCGATCGGGTCGTGTTCACCGACGCCACCGGCGCCGAGGTCGCCGTCGGCGAGCTGCGCGGCGGCACGCGAGGTGTCGCGCTGTACTTCATGCGCGCGGCGAACTGCATGATCTGCGTGCGGCACGTGCGGGCCCTCGCCGCGCTGCGGCTCACCGACCGGGACGTCACCCCGGTCGTCGTCGTGCCCGGCGGCGCCGCCGAGGCGGCCCGGATCCGCCGCGTCGCCGGCGCGGTCCGCGTGGTCTCGTCCACCGGGGCCGAGGCGCATCAGGCGGTCGGCCTGACCAGGACCATGCTGCTGCAGCACAGCGGCACCCTGCTCGTCGACGCCCGGGGCGAGGTGCGCTACCGGCTCGGCGCGACCCTGCCGATGGGCAGCTTCGACGCGGCCGCGCTCACCGCCGCCGTCGACGCCATGTGACGTCAGGGCCCCGTGCCGACCCGCAGGCTGGTGTACCCCTTCAAGCTCAGGCTGTCCCGTCGCTGCGCCGTCCCGGTGAGGGTGAGGGAGGGAAAGCGCCGCGCGAGGGCGGGCAGCGCAATCTGCGCCTCCAGGCGTGCCAGCGGCGCGCCCAGGCAGTAATGGATGCCACCGCCGAAGGACAGCGGCGCGTTGTCGGTCCGGTCCAGCCGCAGCAGGTCCGGTTCGGCGAAGCGCGCCGGGTCGTGGTTGCCCGCGCCGAGGTACGCCACGACCCGCTCCCCCTCCCCGACGGTGACCCCGCCGAGCTCGACCGGCGCGGTCACCACGCGGCTGCTGAGCTGCACGGGGCTGTCGAAGCGCAGCAGCTCCTCGACGGCCGGCCGGGCGAGCTCCGGCCGCTGCCCGAGCGCCTCGTACTGCGACGGGTGGCCCAGCAGCGCGACGACGCCGTTGGTGAGCAGGTTGGTGGTCGTCTCGAAGCCCGCGGCGAACAGCAGCGCCGCGTTGCTGAGGATCTCCTCGTCGGTGAGCCGGTCGTCGGCCGCCTGCGCCTGGACCAGCGCGGTGAGCAGGTCGTCGCCCGGGTGATGGCGGCGCTGCTCGACGAGCTCGGCGAGGTGGTCGCGGATGGCGGCGGCGGCAGGGTCGGCACGCGCCAGCACGTCCGGGGTGATCACCTCGAGGACCTGGGTCCAGTCGCGGACCAGGCTCTGGAACCCGCCGCGCTGGTCCGCGGGCACGCCGAGCAGCTCGCCGATGACGTTGACCGGCAACGGGAACGCGAACGCCTCGACGAAGTCGACGTCGTCACCGCCCATGCCGTCGAGGAGGTCCTCGACCATCCGCTCGATCGCGGGCCGCAGCGCCTCGACCCGCCGCGGCGTGAACGCCGAGCTGACCAGCCGCCGCAGCCGGGTGTGGTCCGGCGGATTGAGGGTGAGCATGCTGGTGAACAGCTGCCGCAGCGCCGGATGCTCCCGCCAGTCGGGGAAGCCGATGAACGCCAGCATGTCGGCGGGCAGGTGTTGCATGCGCGGGTCGCGCACGACGGTCGCGCAGTCGCCGTAGCCGGTCACGACCAGGGCACCGTCCTCGGCGCGCACGACCGGCGAGATCTCCCGCAGGCGGGCGTAGCGCGGGTACGGGTCGGCGCGCCCCGGCATCCGGGTCAGCTCGTCGAGCAGCCGCAACACTTCCGGGTCCTGCACGATGTCCGGCATCCGTCCACCATAGGCGGGCGGCACGACCGCTCACCGCGTCGCGGCCCGCCGCAGCTCGTCGGCGCGGGCCGCCTCGGGCGGCATCCGCAGCCGCTCGGCGTCCCGCGCGGCGCTGGCCCAGGCCCGCAGCGCGGCGCGGATGCGGCCGCGCAGCACGTGGTGCCGCCCGAGGACGATCCGCGCGCGGGGCCGGGCCATCGGATAGGCGCGGGCGAAGCGCCACAACCGCCGCACGGCCGCCGCCTCGACCGCCCGCACGGCAGCCGGATCGACCCCGAGCACCTCAGCGGCCGGGCCCGCCCGCACGTCGGCGGCCTCGGGCGCAGGCGCGCCGCCGGCCTCGGCGGCCTCCGCGCCCGGCGGGCCGGCGCGGTCCCCCGGGCCAGGGGCGGGTTCGAGCAGGGTCTGGCACACCTCGGCGATCCCGGCGTGCGCCTCGAGGCCGTACTGGGCCAGGGCAGGACGCGCGCCGATGAGCCGGTCGGCGGTGCGGATCGCCTGCCACGCCTCGGCCCGTCGGCCGGCGGCGAGATGCAGCCGGGCGGCGGCCGTGTGGAAGCGTGCCGCGTCGATCCGCGACGCGGCCGGCAGCAGCCGGGACGCCTCCCGGATCCACCCTTCGAGCGCCGGGTCGGCCGGGTCGGTGCGCAGGGTCGTCTCCACGAGCAGCAGCAGCCCCCACAGGTGCACGACCGGGTCGCGGCGGTCCCGCCCGGCGGCCATGCCCTCGGCGGCCGACGCGACCGCCTCGTCGTGCCGGCCGGTGAGGTACTGGGCGGTGGCCGCGATCAGCAGGACCTCGTCGGCCCACCGGTGCAGCGGCACGGCCCGCCGGGGAGCCAGGACCCGCGCGGTCGCGGCGTCGACCGCGGGCCAGTCGGCGACCCCGGTCCAGTGCAGGCCGCCGACGATGCCGACCCAGCAGGCGGTGAGCGGGTCGCTGGTGCGTTCGACCGCGGCGACGGCGACGGCGAGGTGGCGGCGGGCGACCCGGTGCAGCCCGACGCCGCCGGCCACCATGCCCAGGCCGGCGTGTGCCCGGGCGATCAGGTCCGGGTCGCCGGCGCGTTCGACGTCGTTGAGGGCGTGCAGGGCCGCGGTCAGCATCTGCCGGTGCTCGTCGAGCACCCAGTACACCTCGTTGATCACGAAGAACGTGGCGGCGCGTTCGTGGTACACGTCGCGGCGCTGCGGGTTGCGCACGACACGGGTGCCCGGCCGCGGCAAACGGCGGATGAGCTGCGTGGCGAGCATGCCGAGCCGCCCGGCGCCGGACGTGGGTGCGGGGCTGCCGAGCTCGGTGAGGGCCAGCTCCAGGTGGTGGCGGGCGGCGCCGGCCTCGCCGACCTGTTGATACGCCTCGCCGAGGAGCCGGTGCCAGCGTCCGCGGTACAGGCCGGGCACGCCCGAGCGGCGCAGCGCGGCGGCGAGGACGGCCTGGGCCTCGCGGAACCAGCCGGCACCCCGGTACACGGTCCAGATCCGCTGCAGGTGGGCGTCGAGCGCGTCCGGGTCGGCGGTGCCGATGAACCAGTCGGTGGCGGCGCGGAGGTTCGCGGCGTCCGGCACCTGCACGCCCGGGTCGCCGGTCAGCAGCGCGTCGTAGTGCGTGGCGTGCCGCCGCCGGGTCTCCGCCTCCTCCGCGGGGTCCTCGGCGAGCCGTTCGCCGGCGTACTGCCGCAGCAGCTCATGCATGGCGTACCGCCCGTCCGGCCCGGTGGTGACCAGCGACTGGTCGACGAGCCCGGCGACCAGCGGCAGCCCGGCGTCCGCGACGGCCGCGGCGGCGGCCAGGTCGAAGCCGTGGTGCACCGACAGCCGGCGCAGCGCGCGGCGCTCCTCGTCGGTGAGCAGCCGCACCGAGGCGTCGATCACGGATCGGATGCTACGGTGCCTGGGCTCCACGTCGGGTGCGGTGGTCTCCAGCAGCTCCAGGCCGCGGGCGAGCCGGTCGGCGATCGCGGTGGGGGCGGCGGAGCGCACCCACCGTGCGGCCAGCTCGATCGCCAGGGGCAGCCCGCCGACCAGGCGGCAGATCCGTCCGGCGCCCTCGACGTCGGCCTCGACGCCGGGACGCAGCAGCCGCGCCCGCTCCTGGAACAGTTGCACCGCCGCGAAACCTGCGATGCCCGCCGCGCCGGTGCCGGACGGCGGGCAGGGCAGGCCGGGCACTTCGACCAGCCACTCGACGCCCAGACCCAGCGGGCGGCGGGAGGTCACCAGCAGCTGGACGCCCGGCGCCCGCCGCAGCAGCTCGGCCAGCGGGCCGGCGGCGCCGGGCAGGTGCTCCAGGTTGTCCAGGACGAGCAGCAGCTCCCGGCCGCCCAGGTGCTCGGCGAGCAGGTCGAGCGGGTCGCGGGGCACGCTCAGCGGGATCCCGAACGTGCGGGCGAGATCGGCGACGACCAGGTCGGCGTCGTCGTCGGGGCGCCCGGGGCCGGTGCCGGCGAACGACACGAACACCGCGCCGTGGCGGCGCCGGTCCTTGCGGGCGCCGGCGACCTCGAGCGCGAGGCGGGTCTTGCCGATGCCGCCGGGACCGACGAGGGTCACGGCGGCACGCCGGGTCGTCGAGCAGCTCCCGCAGCCGGGCCAGCTCCGCCGACCGGCCGACCAGCGCGGTGAGCGGCCGCGGCGGCGCGGGCACGGGCGCGGCCAGGGCCGGCAGCGGCAGGTCCGCGACGGCGCCGGCGATCTCGTCGCGCAGCGCGGTCGTCGCGGCCGACGGCGCGGTCCCCAGCTCCTCGCCGAGCAGGTACCGGCAGGTCTCGTACTGGGCGAGGGCGGCGCCGCGCTGCCCGCCGGCGGCGAGGAACCACATGGGGTCCGGTGCGCCTCCTCGTGCAGCCGCTCCACCTCCAGCATGCGGCGGGCGACCTCGACCCCGGCGGCCGGGTCGGCGCGGTCGCGGGCCTGCTGCGCGGCGCGCTCCAGCAGCGCGAGCACGTCGGCGCGGGCCGCGGCCCGCCGGGCGGACACCCAGTCGTCGAACAGTGCGGCGCCCGGCACGTCGAAGCCGTGCAGGAACTCGCCGCGGCAGAGCCGGACCGCGGCGCCGTCCAGCGCGGGGGCGGTGACGGCGCGGGCGACCTCGACCGCGTCGACCCAGGCCGGGGCGGCGAGCGCGACGGTCCGCCGGGTCACGTCGAGCTGCCCGGGCACCGCCCGGCGCAGCTTGGTCAGCACCAGGCGCAGGTTGGCCCGGGCGGTCGCCTCGGGCAGGTCGCTCCACAGCAGCCCGGCAAGGGCCGAGCGGGTGTGCCCGGTGCCGGTCACCGCAAGGTAGATCAGCAGCGCCGCCGCCTTGGCCGAGGCGAGGTCCACCAGCGGGTGCCCGCCCAGGGCGAGGTCGGCGCGGCCGAGCACGTGGACCGTGAGCCGCTGATCCGTCATCGCCACCGCCGTCGTCACCGGCCACCTTATCGCTTCCGGCGGCCCGCTAACGGTCGGGAAACGGTCCGCACACGCTCGCCCGCCTACCGTCCGGACGCACCTCAAGGAAAGCCGACCCAAGAGATCCGGGCAGAAGGAGCCGTCATGACAACGATCCATCCGGTACGCGGGCAGCACCAGGACGTGGAGGTCGGCGGCTGCGCCGTACACCACCTCGCCCTGCGGCACGCGGCGCGTCTCGGCGACAAGGTGGCGCTGCTGGACGCCGCCACGGGCCGCACCATCACCTACCGGGCGCTCGCGCACGGGGTCGAGCGGGTCGCCGCCGGCCTGGCCGCCCGCGGCTTCGGCCGGGGTGACGTGCTCGCCGTGCACAGCCCGAACCTGCCCGACTACGCCCTGGCCGTGTACGGCGCGATGGCCGCCGGCGGGACCGTCACCGGCGCCGACCCGTCCCTGACCGCCGGGGAGCTGGCCGGTCAGCTCGCCGACGCCGGGGCGCGGCTGCTGGTCACGGCGGCGCCGCTGCTGGAGCGGGCCACCGACGCCGCCGCCATGGCGGGCGTCGAGGAGGTCCTGGTGTTCGGGGGCACGTTCGACGGCCTCGTCGGGCACGACCTCCCGCCGGCCCGGGTCGTCACCGACCCGGACCGCGACATCGCCGCGATGCCGTACTCCAGCGGCACCACCGGCCTGCCCAAGGGCGTCGAGCTCACCCACGCCGCCCTGGTCACCAACGTCCGGCAGGCCCTGGCCGCGCTGCCCTACGCCGAGGACGACGTCATCCTGGCGGTGGCGCCGTTCTGCCACGTCATCGGGCTCAACCTGCTGCTGGCGGCCGGTCTCGCGTCCGGGGCCACCGTCGTGACGCTGCCCCGTTTCGACCTCGACGCGTTCCTGCGCACGATCCAGGACCAGCGGGTGACGCTGAGCATCGTGGTGCCGCCGGTGGTGCGGGCCCTGGCCGGGCACCCCCTCGTGGACCGGTTCGACCTGTCGTCGCTGCGCAACCTCGGCGTCGGCGCGGCACCGCTGGACGCGGCGACGGAGCAGCGCTGCGCCGAGCGGCTCGGCTGCGCCGTCAGCCAGGGGCTGGGCATGACGGAGTCCGGCGCCCTCATCGCCGTCGGCGACCCGCACGCGCCGCGGCGCGGGTCCGTCGGGCGGCTGCTGCCCAACACCGAGGCCCGCGTCGTCGACCCGGGCAGCGGCGCGGACCTCGGCGCCGGCCGCACCGGCGAGCTGTGGGTCCGTGGCCCGCAGCTGATGCGCGGCTACCACGGCCGCGCGCAGGAGACCGCCGCGACGCTGGACGCGGACGGCTGGCTGCACACCGGCGACCTGTGCCACTTCGACGAGGACGGCCACCTGTACGTGGTCGACCGGCTCAAGGAGCTCATCAAGCCCCACGGCCACCAGGTCCCGCCCGCCGAGCTGGAGCTGCTGCTGTGCACGCACCCGGCGGTCGCCGACGCCGCCGTGGTGCCCCGGCCGGACGGGGACGCGGGTGAGGTGCCGGTCGCGCACGTGGTGCTGCGATCCCCGGCGAGCGCCGAGGAGCTGCTGGGGTACGTCGCGGAGCGGGTCGCGCCGTTCAAGCGCCTCGCGGCGGTCACGTTCACCTCGGCGATCCCCCGCTCGCCGACGGGCAAGGTGCTGCGCCGGGTCCTGGTCGAGGCCGAGCGGGTCCCGCGGTGACCGGCGGCCGGCGTGGCCGTGGGCTGCGGGCCTGGGCCGTCAGCCTCGCCGCGACGGCGGTGTCCGCGTACGCCCTGGACGCGACGGCGACGGCGGCCGGGGTGGCACTGGTCGCCTCCGGCCTGCTCGGCGACCTCGGCCACCGGTGGGCCCTGGCCGTGCTCGCCGCCAGCTACGCGGTGTGGGCGTGGGGCCTGCGGGCCAACCTGCGCGCCAACCAGTCGCTGCTCACCGCGACCGGCACCAGCACCAACGTGCTGTCGAAGGCGGCGCACGACCTGACCCGGCGGCGCACCGCGAGCCCCCGCGCCGCGCGGGTGGCGGCGGCCGCCGGGTACGCGGCCACCGAGGTCGCCAAGGAGGTCCCGTACTACGCGGGCGCGTTCGGCGCGGCGGTGCTCACCGACTCGGTCACCGCGACCGGGGCGCTGCTGTTCCTGGCCGGGGCGAACATCGGCGCCGCCGGCTACGAGTACGGCCTCGCCCGGCTCACCACGGTGTTCCTGCGGCACCGGCGCCGGCGGTACGCCTCGTTCGACGCCGACTGGGACCCGGCCGCCTACCTGGACGGCTACTACCGCACGGTCGAGCCGGACGAGGTGGCCACCATCGCGTTCTTCGTCGACGCGCTGCGCGGCGCCGAGCGGGACCGGCCGGTGCTGTTCTTCGGGGTCGGGCCGACGCTGCACCACGTGTTCGCGGCCGCCGAGATCGCCTCCGAGATCCACCTCGGCGACTACCTGCCGGGGAACCTGGCGCAGATCCGGCGGTGGCTGGACCGCGACCCCGACGCGCACGACTGGCGGCCGTTCGTGCGGCACACGCTGCGCTGCGAGGGCAATCCCGACCCGACCGACGAGGAGGTGACGGCCCGGGAGGACCTCACCCGCAAGAAGATCACCGACCTGGTCGAGGTCGACGCCCGGCACCCGCGGCCGGTGCGGCGGTGCTACCCGACCGTGGTCAGCGCCTACTGCGCCGACTCGGCCACCGCGGACCGGGCGACGTGGGCGCTGTTCATGCGGCACATCACCGGGCTGGTCGAGCCGGGCGGGTTGTTCGTGACCTCGGCGCTGCGCCGGTGCCGTGGATACACCGTCGGCGGCAGGTCGTTCCCGAGCGCCGACGTCGACGAGCACGACCTGCGCGCGGTGCTGCGGCCGGGGTTCGCGACGCCGGCGATCGAGGTCACGCGGGTCCCGCAGGAGACGACGCACGGCTATGCGGGGATCGTGCTGTGCCACGCGCGCCGCCGCTGATCCCGCGGGACGCTGCGACTCAGCGGGTCGCCGGCACCGCGAGCTCCGCGAGCAGCTGCCGGGCCTCGTCGGCGTGCGAGGCGTCGACCAGCAGCGCGTACTTGGCGGCCTCGATGGCGCTGACGGACGTGAAGTCGCGCCGCCCGCGGGTGCTCGCGTGCGCGATCGCGCCGAACACCGCGCCCCACACGGCCCCGGCGACGACGGCGAACACGATGACCTTCCACCACGCCGCGACGGCGAAGATCCCGAACAGGAACCCGAGCAGCAGCCCGAACCACGCGCCGGTGCCGACGCCGGCGAGGGCCGCCTTCGCGGTGGTCATGCGGCCGAGCACCCGCTCCACCAGGCGGACGTCGGTGCCGACGATGGTGACCCGGTCGACCGGGAACCTCCGGTCCGACAGGTGGTCGACGGCGTGCTGCGCCGAGGCGTAGTCGGGGTAGGTGGCGACGGTGACGACCGCCCGCTCCTGCAGGGCGCCGCCGCGGCCCGGCTCGTTCCTGGTGGGGTCGTCACGATCCCATTCCGAGGGGCGGTCCACCTCCGAGGGGCGGTCCCGGCCCTCGGCGCGGCGGTCCGGGACGCCCGGCCGCACGCCGGTCGTGAACGGCATCCTGGTCTGGTCGCGGGCGGTGGCGGGTCCGCTGTTGCTGGTGTTCCTCATCTCGGTGACCTCCTGAACGCAGGGCGCTTCGAGGAACGGCACGCTCCCGCGCGGGCGCGGCCGCGTCGATCGCTTCCACTGTGTCCCCGACCGGCTCCCCCGGTCTCCCCCGATGAGGGTGAGCGACCCGCGTTCAGCGGTGCCGGTCGGCCCGGCCGTGCTCGCTGAACACCCGCTGGACCTGCTCGGTCCAGAACGCGTGCGGCTCGGTGAAGCGGTACCCGAGCGTGCGGGCCTCCTGGTAGAAGCTCGACGCGGGCTCCCGGTCGCTGTACTGGGAGGTGACGATCGCGGTCAGCGCGGGGCCGCCGGCGTCGTACTCGTCCTCGAACACCCCGCCCAGCAGCTCGCCCATCAGCGGCGAGTCCGCGTCGACCCGGATCACGCGGATCTGGGCGGCGACCTCACCGTAGGAGGTCATACGCCGGTCGTACGCGGCGCCGAGGATCGCGTGGCGGACCTCCAGCTTCGCGGTGGTCCACTGGTCTTCGCGCAGACCGACCTGCGACGCGGTGCGCCTCATCGTGGTTTCCATCCCAACCCACCCACACGGCGGCTCGACGTCGCCGGCGTCAGGTCCGGACCGGTGCAGTCTGCCCTGTCCGCAGCCGGACCGTAAGGGCCCGTACAGCTCATTCGCCCGCGGCGGCCATCCGGCGGCTACCCGGTGATCGCCGGGCGCAGCATCGCCCAGGCCCGGTCGGCGAGGTCGCGGCGCTCCGCCGGCGTCGACTTGGCCAGGAGCCCGGCGACCATGCGCACGGCGAGCAGCAGGTCGTCGGGGGTGACCGTGGCGCGGATCGCGCCGCCGCGCTGCGCGGCCAGCAGCTTGCCCTCCAGCAGGGCCCGCACCCGGCCGACCACCTCGTGCAGGCGCGGGTCCTCATCGGAGGCGTGCAGCATGTCGATGAACGCGACCGACGCCGCGGTCTGCTCCGTGATCAGGGTGAGCAGGTCGTCGAGCGTGCTGGCGGGGGTGGCCGCCAGCGCCTCCAGGGCGGTGACGTTGTCGTCGAAGACGGCCAGGGCCAGGCTGACCCGGTCCGGGAAGTGGCGGTAGAGGCTGCCCTGGCCGACGCCCGCCTGCCGGGCGATCGCGCTGAGTGACGCGTCGAAGCCCTCGCTGGCGAACTGCTCGCGAGCGGCGCCGATGAGCGCGACCCGGTTGGCGGCGGCGGCGTTGCGCCCCCGGTTCTCTCGACGTGTCCGCATCACCGGTGTAGCTTACCAACCGGACGGGGTCGTCCGGTTGAATGGGAGGCGGCATGGCCGTGCAGTGGGACCGAGAGGTTGACGTCCTGGTCGTCGGCACCGGGGCGGCCGGCATGACCGCGGCCATCGCCGCCGCCGACGCGGGCCGCCGCGTCCTGGTCGTGGAGAGCACCGGCAAGTGGGGCGGCACCACGGCGCTCAGCGGCGGCGGGCTGTGGATGCCGACCAACCCGATGATGGCCGGCTTCGGGCAGGTCGACTCGGTCGACAAGGCCCTCACCTACATGCAGGCCGCGATCGGCGACGCCGGCCCGGCCAGCTCCCCCGAGCGGCGCCGCGCCTTCGTCGAGAGCGTCCCAGAGGTGTTCACCTTCCTGCAGCGCCTCGGCGTGCGGTGGGCCGCGGCGAAGGAGTACCCGGACTACTACCCGGACCGGCCCGGCGGCATGACCGGCCGCAGCATCGAGGCCGAGCCGTTCAACACCCGCAGGCTCGGCCCCTGGTTCGCGACGTTCCGCGGGCGCGACAGCATCCCGGCGCCGCTGAAGACCGACGACGTGTGGCTGCTGTCGCGGGCGTGGTCGACCCCGTCGGGCTTCGTGCGCGGCGCCCGCTTCGTGTTCCGTACCCTCGGCGGCCTGGTCCTCGGCAAGCGCCTCTTCGGCATCGGCGGCGGCCTCACCGCGAGCCTGATGAGCATCCTGATCAAGCAGGGTGTGGAGGTGCTGCTCGACACCCCGCTGACCGACCTGGTCCTCGACGACACCGGCGCCGTGCTCGGCGCCACCGTCACCGGCGCGGACGGCGCCCCGCAACACATCCGGGCCCTCGGCGGGGTCGTGCTCGGCGCCGGTGGCTTCGCACAGAACCCCGAGTGGCGCCAGAAGTACCACGGCATCCCCGGCTACAGCTCCGCCGCCGACGGCGACCTCGGCCGGCCGATCGCCATCGCCGAGGCCGCCGGGGCGCAGCTGGCCCTCATGGATGACGCCTGGTGGGGCGCGTCGGTGCCGCTGCCCGACGGGCACAGCCAATTCGTGCTGTCGGAGCGGTCGATGCCGTTCAGCATCGTCGTGGACTCCGCCGGCGACCGGTACACCAACGAGTCGGCCAGCTACATCGACTTCGGTCACGCCATGCTGGAGCGGGACCGGACCGTGGCGGCGATCCCCAGCTGGCTGATCCTGGACGTGCGGCACCGCCGCCGCTACCTGTTCAACGCGTTCCTGCAGGGCACCAAGCAGCTGCGGGCCAAGGGCATCGTGCGCTCCGCCGCCACGATCGAGGAGCTCGCCACCGGCCTGGGCATGCAGCCCGCCCGCCTGCGCGCCACGGTCGAGCGGTTCAACGACTTCGCCCGCACCGGCGTCGACGCGGACTTCGGCCGGGGCCGCACCGCGTACGACAACTACTACGGCGACCCTGGCGTGAAGCCGAACCCGAACCTCGGCCCGATCGAGAAGGGCCCGTTCACCGCGGTCCAGCTGGTGCCCGGCGACCTCGGCACGAAGGGCGGCCTGCTCACCGACGCCGACGCCCGCGTGCTCGGCGCCGGCGGCGCGCCCATCCCCGGCCTGTACGCCGCCGGCAACACCACCGCCTCGGTCATGGGCCGCACGTACCCGGGCCCCGGCTCGACGATCGCCCCGGCGGTCATCTTCGGCTACCGCGCCGGCCTCGCCGCCGCCGCCACTGCCGCCGCCCGGGTGTGACCTGGGAGACAGCACAGCGTCCGTGGCTCAGCTCCGGCGGCGCGGTCCCGATGCGGAAGGCACACCTGCCTGCCGACGCACGGGGATCCCCGATGACCACGACCACCGGCCGACGCATCCCGGCCGCCCCGCGGCCCGGCGCGCAACCAGCCGCGCCGGCGGCCTGGCCTTCATGACCCGGCTCGACCTGGACTCCAGCTACGTCACCGGCGTCCTGCCCGGCCTGCTCGTCATCGGCCTCGGCATGGGCCTGATCTTCGCGCCGACGCAGAACGCCGCCACCACCGGCGTGGCGCACACCGACGCCGGCGTCGCGTCCGCGATGATCAACACGACGCAGCAGATCGGCGGCTCGATCGGCACCGCGCTGCTCAGCTCGTTCGCCGCGAGCGCGGCCACCGGCTTCATGGCGGGCAAGGCCGCGACGCCGCAGCTGGCCGCGCAGGCAGCCGTCGAGAGCTACCACACGGTCTTCTGGTGCTCCGCCGGGTTCTTCCTGCTGTGCGCCGCCGTGTCGGCCGTGCTGTTCCGCACCGGCCCGCTCGACGTCGACCCGGACGCGCCCAAGGCGATGGCGCACTGATCAGCAGCGCACTGATCAGGCGCCGGCGGCGTCGAGCACCTGTTGCCGTGCGGACCAGACCAGGTCGGCGGTGAGTGCCCGCTTCGTCTGCGTGGGCAGGCTCCGCCAGATCCGGTGCACCACCGGGCCCTTGCCCTTGTTGCGGGCCCGCCGGTCCAGCTCCCAGACGTAGGTCCACAGCAGGAACGCGTCGCGGAGGTCCCGGCGGGTCCGGACGAGGTCCCCGGCCTGCGCCTCGGTCATCGGCAGCCCCTGCGACGCGGCCAGGTGCTTGACCGCGAGGGCCTGGCTGTGCGCGAGCCCGGTGCGCTCCGGCGGCCCGGCGGACGCGCCGAGCACGATCCGGGACCACACGACGCGGTTGCCGAACTCGACCCGTTCGACCCGGAACGACGTGGCGAAGAACGACGCCAGCAGGTTGGCGAACGGGCCGTGCGGGTCCAGCGCCGCCAGGTCCTGCGGCAGCCGGTGCCGGTGGCGCTCGACCCAGGCGGCGGCCGAGCCCGCCCGGGCCAGGCCCGCCGCCGCGTCGGCGGACAGCAGGTCCGGGTCGTCCGCCGACTCGTGGCTCAGCCAGAGCAGCAGCTCGTACGCCTTCGCCTGCAGCCGCAGCAGTTCCGCGACGTCGTCATAGCTGAGCACTGCCGTCCTCCCGGTCCGACGCGGCGGTCCTCAACGCGGGGACGCGCCGCCGTCGATGTCCAGGGTGGTGCCGGTGACGAACGCCGCCTCCGCGGAGGCCAGGTACACCGCCGCAGCGGCCACCTCCGCGGCGGTGCCGCCACGGCCCACCGGCAGCGCCGCCGCGGTCGCCTCCCGCCTGGCGGCCGTGCTGAACGTCGCGTGGAAGTCAGTGCCGTCGATGAACCCCGGCGCGAGCGCGTTGACGGTGATGCCGTCGGGCGCCAGTTCCTTCGCCAGCCCCTTGGTGAGGCCGATGATCCCGGCCTTGGCCGCGGCGTACGCGACCGCGCCGGGCCCGCCGCCGTTGTGCGCGGCGAGCGAGGCCATGGTGATGATCCGCCCGGACCCCGACGCACGCAGCGCCGGCAGCGCGGCGCGGACGGTGCGGAACGTCGCGGTCAGGTTGACGTCGGTGACCTTCGCGAAGTGCTCGTCGCTCATCTCGCCGACCGAGACCCGCCCGACCAGGTGCCCGGCGTTGCAGACCACGATGTCGAGCCCGCCGAGGTGCCCTGCCGCGGCGGCGACGAGCCCATCGACCTGGCCGGTGTCGGTCACGTCCGCCTGGACGGCCGTCGCCCGCCGCCCCAGCGCCGCGATGCGGGCGACCACCCCGGCGGCCCGCTCCCCGGACCGCCCGTGGTGCACCACGACGTCGGCGCCGCACTCCGCGAGCGCCACCGCGATGGCCGCGCCGATCCCGTGCCCGGCGCCGGTGACCAGCGCCCGCCGGCCTGTGAGGTCGAACATGCCGCCACCTTTCGTCCCGGCCGGCGGGAGCCGTCCGGCGCTGCTGCGATTCTCCACGGTACGGACAACACCGGGGAGGACGGCCGCAACGCCGTCCCGCCGCACCCGTTGTCCCGCACAGTGAAGGGGACGGCCCGCACCAGTCCCGGACGATCGTGACATCTCGCGTTCATCCGCGGTCCGGGCGGGGGACGACAGGCGGACACACGGGTATGCGGGGGTGTTCAGGTTTCGTACAGTGCCCAATGTGAACGGCAACGAGGCACCCGGACCCCTGCCGGCCGGCGTCGAGCTGTACTCGCTGACGGCCGACGGCACGGCGCTGCTGACGTCCCGGGCCGGCCGCGGGGACCTGCTCGACCCGGCCACGCTGCTGCCGTTCATCGACGACGGGCAGCACGCCCGGTACCTGATCGGTGACGCGCTGACCTCGCCGGAGCGGCCCAGCAACGCCACCTACAAGCTGGGCCTGATGCAGGGGCACAGCGCCTTCACCCCGCACGCGCACGGCGGGGAGCATTTCGTGCTGAGCCTGGGCTACGCGGCGTGCGGGCTCTACGACGACGAGCGCCAGGAGGCGGTGACGGTGCGGCTCACGCCCGGCGTCATGCTGCGCATCCCGGCGCTGCTGCCGCACTCGTTCATCAACCGGGGCTCCGGCCGGTTGCTGATCCTCGCCGCGAACACCGGCTTCGGCATCGACCACGAGGACTACGCGATCACCGCCGAGGAGGCGGAGCGGCGCGCCCTGGGCGGCTCGGTCGCGCCACCCCGGAGCGGGGAGCCGGAAACAGCCGGCAATGCACTGGACTATCCGGCCCTCGCCAAGGCGCTGCGCGCCGTCGGCTCGGCGCCGTCACCGGGTGTGATGAGCTGGCGGGAGCGTGCGGCGCAGGCCGCCCGGCGTCTCGCCGTGCGTCTGGAGGGACCGGCATGATCTGCCCGCACTGCACCGCCAACCTCAAGCGCAAGGACCGCCCGGGTTCGCGGTGCGGCACCTGCAAGAAACCGTTCGTGTTCGAGCCGAAGGAGAATCCGCTCGCCCTGCACGACGTGAAGGTCCGGCGGCTCACCGCGAAGCTCGGCGAGGACAACCACTGGTACACCACGACCCAGCTGTGGTACGCGGCCGCCCGCAAGAGCAACAAGGCCTCCAACGACGGCACCGCCGGGTGCGGCATCGTGGTGCCGATCATCGGCGGCGTGGTCCTGATCGGCGTCGGCCTCGGCGGCGACGTCCCGGCGCTCGCCGCCGTCGGCGGGGTGCTGCTGCTCATCTGCGTGAGCATCGTCGTGCTGCGGATGGCCGGCGTCACGAAACGCGCGGTCGTGGTGAAGATGCCCCTCGACCAGTTCCGCAAGGAGATCATCGGCGGGTGGAGCCGCGTGTACGGCAACCCGCCGGGCGGGATCATCGACGAGCCCCATGTGCGGCCCGGGCCGCCGCCGCCCCAGCCGGCGTTCGCGATCCTCAGCCCGGACCCGTCCGTGCTCGCCTGCCTGCGGGTCAACGACGTCGGGCGCTGGTTCAACGCGGCGCTCGCGGCGAAGGTCGCCGACCTGCCGCCGGCGGTCCCGGTCGCGGTGATCCACGACGCCAGCCTCGACGGTGAGCTGTTCCTGGCGACCGCCCGGCACGAGCTGCGCGGCCGGCGGGTCATCGACCTCGGGCTGCGGCCCCGCACGGTGCTGGCCGCGAAGGACCCGTTCAAGCTGCGCACCAAGGACCGGCAACCGGAGCGGATCGCCTGGCTGAAGGCCAACACCGACCTGACCCCGAAGGAGCTGGAGTGGCTCGGCAACGGCTGGTCGTCGCCGGTCGCCGCGCTGCGCCCGGCGCAGTTGCTCGCCAGGGTCAAGAAGGTCTCCGACCACCTGCGCCGCGCCGCCGCACCTGATCCCGCCGAGCGCGCCGCCAAGGCGGTCGGCTTCATGACCTGGCCCGCGGCGTGAGCGTCGTCGACCGGGCGCTCGCCGCGGCCGTCGTGCGCGCGGGCGCGCCCGGACGGATCCGGTTCACCCGCCGGCAGCTGTACTACGAGCTGTGCCGGGGGCTGCTGCCGCTGCACCGGCTGCCGCGCCGGGTCCGCTTCACGCTGCCCGCGCCGGTCAGCCACGAACGGTTCCTCGCGGCCCTGGACCGGCACGGCCCGGTCCCGGGCCTGCTGCAGGACCCGGCTGCCCGCGACGCCGCACCCCACCACGACGACGTCCCGGACCTCTACGACTACGGCCTGCCGCGGCTGCTGGTCTGCCAGGATCCCGCGATCGCCGGGATGCTGCTGGCCAACGAGCTGCACATGGAGTCGGCGTGCCCGGTGTTCGCGCTGCCGGACCTGCCGCTGGACCCGCGGCTGACCGCGGCGCTGCGGCACACCGGCGACGCCGTCGTGTACGTGCTGCACGACGCCGGCCCGTCCGGGTACGCGGCCGTCGACGACGTGCGGCGGTGGGCGGGTGACCTGCGGGTCCACCCGCTGGGGCTGCGACCGGTGCACGCCGCCGCGCTGCACCTGAGCGCCGGTCCCGCGTGCCGCGCGCCGAGCTGGACGCCCCCGCCGGGCTGGAGCCGTGGGAGGTGCGCCGGCTGCGGGCCGGGCGGACCGTCGAGGTCGCCGCCGTCAACCCGGCCCGGCTGCTGCGCACCGTGCACCGCCTGGTCCGTGGCCAGACCCGGACCCGCCGCAGAACCGCTCGCCTCCGCCAGCTCCAGGCCGCGGGCTTCATGACTTGGCCGGCCGCATGACAGGAGTGCTGTGAGCCAGTACCGGGAAATCCCATACACCGACGAGCTGCTCAGCGACCGCAGCGTCCACCGCCGCTTCGCCGACGGCCGCGAGGAGTGGCGCCGCCGCGCCGGTGACCACTACGTCCAGTGGCAGGACAACACCGGCCGCAGCGGCATCGACGAGGTCCTCGGCGACCGCATCATCAAACGGCGCTACACCACGGGCCAGGTCGTCTACGGCCGCGACCAGGGCTACGGCCGCACGGCGTGGGGCGACGGGACGCTGACGGTCAACCGCACGTCCTTCGGCGGCCGCACCGGCGCCATCCTCGCCGCCGTCGGCGCCGGGGCGCTGCTCGGCGCGATCGTCGCGCCGCCGCTGATGATGTCGGAGTTCGAGGAGGAGGAGCTGCGCCGGCAGGCCCAGCAACAGCAGCAGAACTCCGGCAGCGACGGCAGCGACGGCGACGGCGGCGACGGCGGGGACGACGGCGGCAGCTGGTCCGACGACAACGACAGCGGCGGCTCCGACGACGACTTCGGCTGACGGCCGACGGCTGACCCGCGACCAGATCGACCAGGAGGTTCCTCGTGCCACGCATCGCTGCGACGTCGGGCGGCCGGCCGGCGCTGACCGGCCTCGGCGCACGGCCGGTCGTCGAGGCCGGCGCGGTCGCGCTCGGGTTCGTCGACGCCGAGCCGGGCTTCGCCGGGGGCCCGTTCACCGCCGGTGCCCTGCACGCCGTCGGTGAGGTCGTGCTGCACAACCGCCCGGAGCTGTTCGCGGCCCTGGCCTCGGCCGGCGAGCCCGCACCACCCGGCACGCCCGACGGTGCACTGCTGCTGCGGGTGTACGCGCGGCTCGGCGCCGCCGGGATCCGAGCCGCCGACGGGATGTTCGTCCTGGCCATCGCCGACGGCGGCGACCTGGTCCTGGTGCGCGACCACGTCGGTGCCCGCACCATGTTCCACGCCCGCGCCGGCGGCCACTGGGCGGTGTCGACGTCGCTGCGGGCGCTGCGCCGCTGGCCGTCGCTGGACACCGGGCTGAACCTCGCCGCGGTCCGGTCGTTCCTCACGTTCGCGTACCTGCCCGGCGACGAGACGCTGCTGCGCGGCGTGCACGAGGTCCTGCCGGGCAGGATCGTGCGGCTGCGCGCCGACGGCACCGTCCGCGAGGAGGTGTACTGGGAGGCGACGGAGGCGATCGACGACACCACCACGGCCGCCGGGCACGCCGCGACGCTGCGGGCGCTGCTGGAGCGGGCGACGAGTCTGCGGCTGCCCGCCGCGGAACCGGTCGCGGTGCTGCTGTCCGGCGGCGTCGACAGCAGCCTGGTCACCGCGCTCGCGGCGAAGCTGCACGACCAGGAGGTCCGCACGTACTCCATCAGCTTCGGTCATGAGCTGCCGAACGAACTGGCGTACTCGGGGCTCGTCGCGACCCACTGCAACACCCGGCACCGGGTGCTCAGCGTGTCCGGCGAGGCCGTCGCGGCCCGGCTCGCGGACACCGTCGCGCTGCTGGACAGCCCCGTCGGTGACCCGCTGACGGTGCCGAACCTCATGCTCGCCGAGGCGGTCTCCGGCGACGGGATGCGGGTCGTGCTCAACGGCGAGGGCGGTGACCCGGTCTTCGGCGGGCCGAAGAACCTGCCGATGCTGCTGTACGAGTTGCACCGAGACGACCCGTCCCCGCACGCGCGGTCCCTGGCGTACCTGCGCTCCTACCGCAAGTGCGGCGGCGACCTGCCCGCGCTGCTGACCGCCGACACCCTGCGGGCCCTGCAGGACGAACCCGGCCCGGAACGGTTCGTGGCGCCGTACCTGTCGCCTGGCACGATGCGCTCCCACCTGAACCGGCTGCTGCACTGCAACCTGCGCACCAAGGGCGCGCACCACATCCTGACGAAGGTGGAGCGGCTCACCGCGGCCCGTGGGCTGCAGGGCCGCGCCCCGCTGTTCGACCGGCAGGTCATCGACCACGCGTTCACCGTCCCGCCACGGCTGAAGCTCGCCGGTACCGACGAGAAATGGATCCTCAAGGAGGCCGTGCGGGACCTGCTCCCGGCCACCATCGTGGACCGTCCCAAGAGCGGCATGCGGGTGCCGGTCCAGCAGTGGCTCAGCGGCCCGCTGCGCGAGCTCGCCGACGACGTGCTGCTCGGCAGCCGCACCAGCGGCCTGTTCGACCCGGTGACGATCCGGGCGTGGCTGCGCGGCGAGGGCACGCTGCTGCCGCGGCAGGGCGGCAAGGTGTGGCTGGTGCTGACGCTCGAGCTGTGGCTGCGTGCCTACGATGTGGCGTGAGCGGTCCGCAGCGGAGTGGAGGACTGCTCACCATCGGCGCAGTGTTGGCTCAGGCCGGCGCCGCAGCGAAGCGAAGGCGACGGCATGAGCACCTACCTTGACCTGACCGACCCGCGCACCGGCCACGTCCGCACCCAGCTGCGGCCCGGCGGCCCCGCCGAGGTCGCGGCGGCGGTGACGTCGGCCCGCACCGCGTCGCGCGCCTGGGCCGCGCTGACCGCCAAGGAGCGCTCCCACCGGCTGCTCGCACTCGTCGCGCTCATCGAGCGGCAGGTCGAGGTGTACGTCCAGCGCGAGGTCGCCGGCACCGGAAAGTCCGATGTGGACGCCCGCGCGGAGGTCCTGCAGTCCGCGGACGTGCTGCGCTTCTACGCCGGCGCGGTCCGCGCCGACCTGACCCCGGCGGCGGGGCACCGGCTGCCGGGCCGGGAGAGCTGGGTGCGGTGGGAGCCGATCGGGGTCGTCGCCGCGATCGTGCCGTGGAACTATCCGCTGCTGATGGCGGCGTGGCGGCTCGGCCCCGCGCTCGCCGCCGGCAACACCGTCGTGCTCAAACCGGCGCAGACGACCCCGGACACCGCCGTGCTGCTCGCCGGGCACGCCGCGGAGACGCTCGGCCCCGGCGTCCTCGTGGCGCTGCCCGGCGACCGCGACACCGGCCGGCTGCTCGTCGCCGCCGACGTCGACGCGGTCGCGTTCACCGGCAGCCAGGCCGGCGGCCTGGACGTCGTGGCCCGCGCCGGGCTGCGCCGGGTGAGCCTGGAGCTCGGCGGCAACTGCGCCGCGGTCGTCCTGCCCGACGCCCCCGACGACACCTACGAGCAGCTGGTCGGTGCGTGCACGTACAACGCCGGGCAGAGCTGCGCCGCGCCGGCCCGCGTCATCACCGTGCGCGCCCACCTGGAGGAGACCGTGGAACGGCTGGCCGCCGCGATGCGGGCCCGCCGGGCGGGCCCCGACTTCGGCCCGTTGAACAACCCCGACCAGGTCGCCCGCTTCGACGCGATCGTCGCGGAGTCCCGCGCCGGCGTCCGGCGCACCGGCGACGTGGCCGTCGCCGACGGCGAGACCGGCGGGTTCTGGCGGCCCGGGCTGATCCTCGCGGACCTGCCGGCGGACGACCCGGCGGTGACCCGGGAGATGTTCGGCCCGGCGCTCACCGTGCAGGCCGCCGACGACCTCGACGGCGTGGTCGCCCTCGCGAACTCGGTGCCGCAGGCCCTCGCCGCGAGCGTGTGGGGCACCGCCGTCGGCCCGTCGCTGCGCGTCGCGGGGCAACTGGACTGCGGCGAGGTCTGGGTCAACTGCCACCTGGAGCAGACCGCGGAGCTGCCCCACGGCGGCCGCCGCGGCTCCGGCCACGGCACCGACCTGAGCGTCCTGGCGCTGACGGAGTACCAGCGCCCGAAGACCGTCACGGTCCGGCTGTCCTAGCCGCCCTTCCCGGCGACGAACCCGGCTCAGTGGATGCGGGCGACCTGCTTGAGCGCGGCACCGGCGAGCCTGCTCAGGTCCTCGACGGTGAACTGGAGGTCGGTCACCACCGCGAGCACGACCACCGCCGCGCCCTTGCCGATCGCGATCACGTTCACGTGGCGCGGGCCGTCGCCGGTCGACGTGTAGTAGCGCACCTGGTCGCCGAGCTTCGCCAGCGGCCCCGGCGGCTGTTCCGTCGTCTCCGCCTCGTGCAGCTGCGCGAACTTCGCCGACGTCGCCGGGAACGCCGCCCGGGCCGCGCGCCGCCGCCGTCCCCGGCGGGTGTGGCACGATCGGTGGCATGACCAGCCGGCCCGCCACCGCGCAGCACCTGCGTGACCTGGCCCTGCTGCGCCGGGTCCGGGACCGGATCGACCGGGACCACGCGCAGCCGCTCGACGTCGAGGAGCTCGCCCGGGGCGTGCACATGTCCGCCGGGCACCTCAGTCGCGCGTTCCGGGCCGCGTACGGCGAGTCACCGTACGCGTACCTGATGACCCGGCGCATCGAACGCGCGATGGCGCTGCTGCGCCGCGGCGACCTCACCGTCACCGAGGTGTGCTTCGCCGTCGGCTGCTCGTCGCTGGGCACCTTCAGCACCCGCTTCGCCGAGCTGGTCGGCGTGCCGCCCAGCACCTACCGGGCCCGCGCGGCCGGCGCGACGGCCGGGATGCCGCCGTGCGTCGCCAAACAGGTGACCAGACCGGTCAGGAATCGAGAAGCCCCCGCCGCCCAGCCGTCCGTAGCGTGACCGGCATGGACATCTCCATCCACTCCGCATTCCTGCCGCACACCGACCCCGACGCGTCCCTCGCCTTCTACCGCGACGTCCTGGGCTTCGAGGTCCGCAACGACGTCGGCTACGACGGCCTGCGCTGGATCACCGTCGGCCCCGCCGGCCAGGCCGGCACGTCACTGGTCCTGGAGCCCGTCGCGATCCCCGGCG
The DNA here is from genome assembly GCF_035963215.1 of Dactylosporangium sp. NBC_01737. NCBI lineage: Bacteria > Bacillati > Actinomycetota > Actinomycetes > Micromonosporales > Micromonosporaceae > Dactylosporangium > Dactylosporangium sp. NBC_01737. The sequence goes on along the minus strand of NZ_CP109153.1, from coordinate 7,135,956 downwards.
GCGGCCGGACCGACGACGAGTGCCGCACCATCACCGAAATGATGGCCAAGGGCACCTACGCCGGCGTCAACCTGGCCACCGCCGACCTCGACGCCCTCTTCGGGAAGCTGCAGGCCGGGGCCGCCGAGATCGTCCAGGAGCCCACCGACCAGCCCTACGGCGTGCGCGACTGCGCCATCCGCGACCCCGCCGGCAACCTCATCCGCATCCAACAGGTGCCGTGAGCCCAGACGCCAGCCCAGACGCCCGGTACGACGGTCACGCCGACTGGTACGACGCGACGTTCCGCCGCTACAGCGACGAGGACGGATCGGCGGGGGTGCTGGCCCGGCTGCTCGGGCCGGCGGACCGCGGCGACCCGGTCTGCCTCGACATCGGCTGCGGCACCGGGCTGCACTTCGCGGCCGTCGAGGGCCTCGGCCACACGGTCGTCGGCGTCGACCTGTCCGCGGACCAGTTGCGGGTCGCCGCGACCCGCAACCCGCGGGTGGTCCGCGCCGACGCGGGACGGTTGCCACTGGCGGACGCCTCGGTGCCCGCCGTGGTGATGACGTTCATCCACACCGACGTCGACGACTTCCCCCGCGTCGTCGGCGAGGCCGCGCGGGTCCTGCGCCCGGGCGGGCGGCTGGTGTACCTCGGGCTGCACCCGGCGTACGTCGGCCCGTTCCTCGACCGGCAGGGCGAGACCGGCGACCGCGAGCTGCGGCTGGCGCCCGGATACGGCGACGAACGCCTGCATCACGACCCGAGCGGCCGCTTCCCGGTGCGCAGCCGGGTCGGGTCGCGCAGCCTGACCCTCGAGACGTTCCTCGGCGCGTTCCTCGCCCAGCCGACGCTGCGCCTGACGTCGCTGGTCGAGCTGGACACCGGCCTGCGACCATGGCTGGCCGGGCCCGGCGACGGCCGGGTGGTGCCGTGGAACCTCGCCGTCACGGCACGGACCACGCCGCAGGAGCGACCTCAACAGCGGGCTCCGTAGCGGGCTCGGTAGCGGGCCTGGGTCTGCCGGACCGCCGTGGCGCCCGTGCTCCCCCGGCGGAAATGCGGTGCGGGCGGCGGGCGGGTTCACGTACAACTGCCGGGTGCTGAGACTCTGGGCGTCGGTGCTGGGGCGGCCGTTCGCGAAGGCCCTCGCCGTCACGAACCTGCTGACCCGGCTGTCCGCGGGGGCGGTCGCCGTCGCCATGGTGCTGCTGGTGCAGCACGAGCGCGGGTCGTTCGGCGCGGCAGGGGTCGTGGCAGGCGTTTTCGCCGTCGGTACCGGTGCCGGCGCGCCCCTGATCGGACGCCTCGTCGACCGCATCGGCCAGACACCGGTGCTGCTCGCCACGGCCGCCGTGCACGGCGGGGCGCTGCTCGGCGTGGCGCTGCGGCCGTCGGCGCCGCTCGGGGTACTCGTCGCGCTCGCGGCCGTCGCGGGCGCGGCCCGGCCGCCGGTCGCGGCCTGCATGCGCGGCATCTGGATCACGCTGCTGGGCGAGGGGCCGCAGCTGCGCGCGTCGTACCGGCTGGAAAGCGCCCTGCTCGAGGTCGGGTTCATCGCCGGGCCGGTGGTCGCCGGCGCCGTCGTCGCGGTCGGTCGGCCCGCGCTCGGGCTGGTCGTCACGGCCGGGCTCGCGGTCGTGGCCACCACCGCGTTCGCGCTGCTGCCACCGGCCAGGGCGTGGCGTCCCCCGGCCAGGGCGGCCCGCGGCGTGCTCGGGCCGCTGCGCTCACCGACCATCGTGTCGCTGGTCGGGTCGCGCACGGCGCTCGGGGTCGCGATCGGGGCGTTGCAGGTCGCGGCGGCCGCGTACGCCACCGCCGGCGGGAGGGCCGGGTTCGCCGGGGTGCTCCTCGGCGGGTTCGCGGCCGGCAGCCTCCTGGGCAGCCTCACGCCGCACCTGTCACCCGCGGCGTTCGGGCTGCTGTCGGCGGGGATGTGCGCGGCGCTCGCGCCGCTGCTGCTGCCGGCCGGGCTGTGGTGGCTGGCGGCGCTGTTCGTGCTGGCGGGGACGCCGCTGGCGCCGTTGAACGCGATCGCGTACGAGCTCACCGACCGGGCCGCACCCGCCGGGACGGGCACCGAGGCGCGGATGTGGACGGGCACGGCGACGGCGGCGGGGACGGCGCTGGGCAGCGCCGTGGCTGGCGCGGCGGTCGACGGGGCGTCGGCGCGGGCGGCGGTCGCCGTCGCGCTCGGGGGTGCGGTGGTCGCCGCGGTGATCACGCTGCTGAGCCGGCGGGCGGTCACCCTGGCCGCCGCCACGCCACTGCCCACCACCTGACACGCCGGCGCCGTCAGGCCGCTTTTGCACACGCCGGCGCCGCCGGGGCTGCATTGCACACGCCGGCGCTTTTGCACATGCCGGCGCCGTCAGGGCTGCTTTGCGCATCCAGAGGCGCGGCGGCGTTGCGCCGTCCCGGGTCAGCGGCGTTGCCAGACCTCGGCGTCGGTGGTCCAACGCAGCGTGGTCACGGCCTGCAGGACCAGACCGCCGGCCTGGGCCGGGATGAGGTACAGCTCATCCGCGAGCGCCCGGATGATGTGCAGTCCCCGGCCGTGCTCGTCGAGCACCGAGAAGTCCAGCTCGGCGAGCTCACGGTCGCTCATCTCGGTCGCCAGGACCAGGCGGCCGGGGTCGATCACCGAGCCGTCGTTGACGACGTGGATCACGCAACGCACGTCGCTGACGTCGATGCTGATCTCGTAGTCGTCGATGTCGCGGGCGTGCTCGATGACGTTGGCGCAGGCCTCGGTGAGGATCAGGCCGATGTCGTCGCGGCAGCCGGGCTCCACGCCGAGCGTCCGCAGCGCCTGGTCCAGCAGTCGCCTCGCCATCGGCACCGTCGCCGCGTCCCGCGGGAGATGCAGTGCGAGCCGCAACGCGATCGACACCGTGTCGTCGCCCCCTCTCCGATGTCGCCGTCCTCAGCGACCGTACCCTCAGCACCACCTGTTTCATGTTTGTCACACGGCAAACATGCTCACCCGGTGCGGGTGAGGGTGGGTCGCGCGGATCTGGGAACGGGTCGCGGATGCGACGAACACAGTGGTTGCTGGCCCTCGCGGCCGGGTACGTCGACGGCATCTGCCTGCTGTTCCTCGGTGGCGTGTTCGGCAGCGTCGTGGCCGGCAACCTGGTCGTCCTGGGTGTCTCGGCGGTGCAGCGGCTGCCGGAGACGGCGCTGCGGGCCGCGCTGTCCGTCGCGGTGTACGGCGGCACCACGCTGCTCGCCCGGCGGGTCGCCCCGAGCCGCTGCCTGGTCGGCGCCCTGCTCGCGCTGTGCACGCTGTGCGGCGGGTGGATGGTGGCGCAGCACGACCCGCGCGGCATCACCCAGCTGCCGCTGCTCGCCCTCGCCGCCATCGCGACGGGCCTGCAGCACGCCGCCGTCCGCGACCCCGTGGAGGCGGGCTGGACCACCAGCCACCTGCTGCCGCTGGCCTGCATCCCGGTCGGCGCGGTCGGCGCGGGGCTGCTGCTGGAGCGGGTGCCGTGGGCCGGCCCGCTACCGGCGGTCCTGCTGGTCGCCATCGCCCTCGTGGTGGGATCACTGCGCCCGCAGGCGGTCCCCGCACCCCCGTCCCGGCACCGCGAACCGGCCCACCTGTGACGGTCGTACAGTTGCGCCATGGGCATGGTGCACACGGTCGGACTGGTCCTGCATCCCCGTCGCGACTCGAAACCGGCGATCGACGCCATCATCGACTGGGCGAGAACCCGCGACGTGACGGTCCTCGGCATGCCCGAGGAGGTCGACCGCATCGACTGCACCGCCGTCGCGGTCAACGCCGACGAGCTGGTGAGCCGCGCCTCGCTCGTGGTGAGCCTCGGCGGCGACGGCACCATGCTGCGCAGCATGCGCCTGCTGGCGGGCAAGCCGACCCCCGTGCTCGGCGTCAACCTCGGCCGCCTCGGGTTCCTCGCCGAGGTGGCCGTCGAGGAGCTCCCGGCGGCGTTGAGCGCGATCGACGCACACCGGTACACCGTGGAACCGCGCATGGCGATCCGCACCCGGCTGCCCGACGGCACCGACGTGACCGCGTTCAACGACATCGCCCTGGTCCGGGTGCCCGGCCAGGGCCTCGCCGCGATCGGCATCTCCATGCAGGGATACCCGTTCGTGCGCTACTCCGCCGACGCCCTCATCGTGGCCACGCCGACGGGCTCGACGGCGTACAGCTTCTCCGCCGGCGGCCCGATCGTCTCACCGAACATCGAGGGCATCCTGGTCGTCCCGGCGGCGGCGCACTCGGCGTTCAACCGCGCACTGCTCCTGTCCCCCGACGAGGACCTCGACCTGGAGCTCCTGCCGTCCAGCGGCCGCCTGGTCATGGAGATCGACGGCGTCCTGGGCGCGGAGCTGAAGCCCGGCGACATGCTGACCGTCTCCGCGGCACCCGCCGCGGCGAAGGTGGTGCGCCTGGGCTACACCACCTTCTACGAGCGGGCCCGCCGCAAGCTGCAGGTCAACGGCAGTCTTGAGGTGGAGGAGCCGGCCTGAACCGCCTTCGCTGCGCTTCTCGCGGACCGGCTGGGTCAGCCGAACGCCACGTGACCCAGCCAGTGGTGGAGCAGCCCCTCGTCGCCGGTCACGGACAGGTCGTCGGGGGTGCGGCGGCGGTACACCATGAGCAACAGGTCCCGAAGCGGGGCGTGGACGGTGACCGCGGCCGGCCCTGCCCCGCGGCGCCAGGTGTTGACGTCGCCGGTCAGGTCGACGAACCAGCCCTTGTCCGGGCCTGTCCCCTTGTCCGGGCCTGCCCCCTTGTCCGGGCCTGTCCCCTTGTCCGGGCCCGTCCCCTTGTCCGGGCCTGTCCCCTTGTCCGGGCCCGTCGGCAGGTCGGCCGGCCGCAGTGCGATGGTCCGGCCCGGGCCGAGGATGGCCTTCTTCGCGGGGTCGAGGTCGAAGTGGATCGGGTGCGCGTCCAGCTCCATCCACTCATCCAGGGCATCCACGGCGACGTCCGTGGCCGGCTCGAACGGCGTACCGGCCGCGAGGGTCGCGTCGGCGCGGTGCATGAGCGTCTCGTGCGCGAACCGGCGCGCCCAGAACGGCATGCCGCCCGCGTCGAACGGAGTCCACACGGGTGCGTCGGGACCTGCGTCACCGAGAGCGCCAGCCAGCTCGTGCGCGCCCTCGAGGAGCCACGCCGCCGGCACCGCTGCGGTGTCGTCGCCGGCAACGTCGCGGACGATGCCGTCGGGCAGGAACGCGGTCGCCCTGCTCCGGACGATCTCCGCCGCCCAGCGATGCCCGCCACCGATGTGCCGCAGCAGCGCTCCGAGCGTCCAGCCGGGACAGGAAGGAACGGGCGCCCGCAGATCCACGCCGCCGCTCAGCCCGGCCACGAGCAACTCGGTCTGTGCCACGATCCAGGTACGATGAAGCTCAAAACCCATGACGCCTCTTCTCACAGAGTAGTCGTACAGCTACTACATCAATGATCAATTTCCGGGCATGATGTAAGGTGCTGTACAGCGGTCCGACGGCACGACCTCCGGACCAGAGATGCCGTCACGAGCCAGTCGGAGCCACGACCCGTTCCTCGACATCCGCCGCCGCCTCGCCCACATCCCCGGCCGCAACACCCGCGCCCGCCCCGGCGACACCTGCGGTTGCGGGGACATCTGCGGTTGCGGGGACGCCTGAGGTTGCAGTGATGCGTGCGTCCGCAGCCAGGTCACCGGCCACGGCGACGTCACCGGCCGCAGCGGCGTCATCGGCGACGGCAGCGTGGCCAGGTGCGGCAGCGTCACCGGCCGCAGCGTCACCGGCCACGGGCGCGTCACTGGCAGCAGTGGCGATGACGGTGGCGGTGGCACCATCGGCAGCGGTGGCGGTGGCGGTGGCACCATCGGCAGCGGTGACGGTGGCGGCAGCGTCATCAGCGGCGGCGGCCGCGGTGACGGCGATTGCCTCCATCGCCCACAGGAGGGCCTCGCCGTCGGCCGGGGCGAGGAAGTGGCTGTCGATGTACATGGTGATCGCCATCGCCTCGTCGGAGCCGTCGACGTTGAGGAACAGCGCCGACGAGGGCTCGTCCTGGGAGCCGACCCAGGCGAACTCGGTCCGCTCCGGGCGCGGCACGTCCTGCAGCGCGCCGCCGAGGCGGCGGTCGTTGATGCTGACGTCCAGGTCGAACTGCGGGCCACGGTCGGCGACCACGGCGGCGATCACCGCGTCGAGGTCGAGGCGGTTGTAGTAGGCGTGCTTGTACGCGGCGAGTGCGGCGCCCTGAGTGCGCCGCACGACCGCGGTGAAGTCGCCGGCGGTGTCGACGACGCACAGGCCGGCCTGTGAGACGGGGCAGACGACGTCGGCGAACCCGGCCCGGAAGCGGTTGCTGGACACGAGGCGCAACGGCACGACCGTGACGCCGGTGACCTGGGCGAAGGCGACGGCGAACGCGGCGAGCAGGGCCGGCGCCGGCTCGGACCCGGCACGCAGGGCCGCGACCTCGGACCCGGCACGCAGGGCCGCGACGCGCAGCGCCGCGGGCAGCGTTGTGGAGTGCAGGACGCCGGTCCAGTGTCGCGGGCTGCGCACGTCGCGGGACGGGGGGACGCGCGGGTCGGGGATGGCGCGCAGGTGGGTGTCCCAGTGTCGCAGCGCGGCCGCGTTCTGGCGTACGCCGGCGGGCAGGGCCTGGCGGCGGGCCTGTTCGAGGGCGGGGTGGCCCTGGACCGGGGCGGCGGTGCGGGCGTCGGTCTCGGCCATCATCAGCACCGCGCCGGCGCCGTCGAGCACCAGGTGCGACATGACGAGGACCGCGTACCGGCACACGCCGCCGGCCCTGACGGCGGCCATGCGGACCGGCCACTCGTCGACGTGATCGAAGGGGACCGCCAGATACCGGGCCTCGACCTGCGCCGCGACCTCCGCCGGGCCGCACTCCCCCGCACCGGCATCAAGATCGCCGATGGCCACGTCGACGATCTCGAGGTCGATCTCGCCATGGCCGTGCACGACCTGCAGGGGTGGGCCGTCAACGGACGGCACGAGGCGGGTGCGCATGCTCTCGTAGCGGCTCATGAGATACCGCAGCTCGTCGGCGACGTCCTCGACGCCGGCGCCGTCCGGCAGCGGCCGGACGCCGCCCATCGCCAGTGACTGACCGAGGGCGCTCATCTTGACCCAGATGTCCAGCTGCCCCCATGACAGCGGGCCGGAACCGGCCCCGCCGCCCTCGAACGTCACCATCATAGGGCTTACTTTAGGCCGCGAAGAAACTACCGGAAGGAGCCGATCGTCTATGTAAAGGCGAGCGTCACGGGTGGGAGCGCTCCGGCAGGCCGGCGACCTTGAGCAGCGCGTCGTCGGCGTAGCACCACACCCACTCCTCGCCCGGCTCGAACGACTGGACCAGCGGGTGGCCGCCGCTGTGGTAGTGCGCGGTGGCGTGCTTGGCCGGCGAGGAGTCGCAGCAGCCGACGTGACCGCAGGTCAGGCAGAGCCGCAGGTGCACCCAGCGGCCGCCGACGGCGAGGCAGTCCTCGCAGCCGTCCGCGCTGGGCTGGACGTCGTTGATGAGGTCGAGGTGCTCACACGGGTTGCTCACGGAGCACACCGTATCCGTTGAACGGCCGTAAGCAGACTCACCCGCACCGGGCAGTATTCGTTGAACGCGGAATCGCGTGGTTGGATTGGGGCCATGGCCAAGCCAGCGATCTTGACCGTGGACGACGATCCCGCGGTGTCCCGGGCGGTCGCCCGTGACCTCCGCAAGCAGTATGCCGAGGAATACCGCATCATCCGCGCCGACTCGGGCCAGGAGGCCCTGGACGCGCTCAAGGAGCTGAAGCTGCGCGGCGAGCAGATCGCGGTGCTGCTCGCCGACTACCGCATGCCCAACATGACCGGCCTGGAGTTCCTCGAGCACGCGATGGACCTGTTCCCCCGTGCCCGGCGCGTGCTGCTGACCGCGTACGCCGACACCGACGCCGCGATCCAGGCGATCAACGTCGTCGACCTGGACCACTACCTGCTCAAGCCGTGGCATCCGCCGGAGGAGAAGCTGTACCCGGTGATGGACTCCATGCTCGATGCGTGGAAGGCCGCGCCCGACCGGCCCATCGCCGACGTGAAGATCGTGGGGCACCGGTGGTCGGCGCCGTCGTTCAAGGTGCGTGACTTCCTCGCCCGCAACATGGTCTCCTACCGCTGGTTCACCACGGAGGACGCCGAGGGCCAGCGCCTGCTGACCGCCGCCGGGCTCACCGACGCGGACGTGCCGCTGGTCGTGACCCCCGAGGGCAAGACGATGGTCGCGCCGAGCGAGTCCGAGCTGGCGGTGCAGGTCGGCCTGACGACCACCCCGGCGTCGGACTTCTACGACCTCGTCGTCGTCGGCGGCGGACCCGCGGGGCTCGGCGCGGCGGTGTACGGCGCCTCCGAGGGCCTGCGCACGGTGCTGCTCGAGGAGCGGGCGACCGGCGGCCAGGCGGGGCAGAGCAGCCGGATCGAGAACTATCTCGGCTTCCCCGACGGCGTCTCCGGCGCGCAGCTGACCGACCGGGCCCGGCGCCAGGCGGTCAAGTTCGGCGCGGAGCTGCTCACCGCGTGCCGGGTCACCCGGCTCGCCGTGCAGGGTTCGGCCCGCGTGCTGCACTTCGAGGACGGCACGACGATCGCGGCGCACAGCGTGATCCTGGCGACCGGGGTCTCCTACCGGCGCCTCGGAGCCCCGGGCCTGGAGCAGTTCCACGGTCGCGGGGTGTACTACGGATCCGCGTCCACGGAGGCGCCGAGCTGCTCGGATCAGGACGTCTACATCGTCGGCGGGGCGAACTCGGCGGGGCAGGCGGCGATGTTCTTCAGCCGCTACGCGCGGCGGGTGCACCTGGTCATCCGGGCGCCCAACCTGGACGCGTCGATGTCGCGGTACCTCATCGAGCAGATCGCCGCGGTGCCGAGCATCGAGGTCCACCCGTGCACCGAGATCATCGGCGCGGACGGCGATCAGCACCTGGAGCGGCTGACGCTGCGCTCCGTGGACGGCGGCGCCGAGCGGACCGTGGACAGCTCGTGGCTGTTCATCTTCATCGGCGCGGAGCCGCGCACCGACTGGCTCGACGGGGTGGTGCAGCGCGACACCCGCGGTTTCGTGCTGACCGGCCTGGACGTGGAGGCCAGCGACGGCCACGCCGCGCTCGGCCGTGACCCCTATCACCTGGAGTCCAGCGTCCCCGGAGTGTTCGCCGCGGGTGATGTGCGCGCAGACTCGGTGAAGAGGGTGGCCTCCGCCGTCGGCGAGGGCGCCATGGCGGTGTCGCTGGTGCACCGGTACCTGGTGGAGGGTCAATGAGCGGTCCGGAGCGAAGCGGAGGGGCCGCTCATCATGAGCGCAGTGGGAGCTCAGGCCGGCGCCGGAGCGCAGCGGAGGTGACGGGGTGAGCCGGAAGCTCGAAGTCGCTGAGCTGCGCAAGTTGTTCCTGTTCGAGGCCCTCGACGATGACCAGCTGGCCTGGCTCGCCGAGCGCGGTGTCGCGGTGCGGTATGGCGGCGGCGACGTGGTGTACCGCGAAGGCGAGGCCGCCACCTGTTTCGTCGTGCTGCTCAACGGCATGGTGAGTCTCAGCCGTAACGTCCGCGGCGACGACATCGAGCTCAACCGCACCGACCAGGTCGGCGTCTACGGCGGCGCCACCCAGGCGTATCTCGGCGACCGCGTGCCGCAGCTCTACAACAACACCATGCACGCGATCACCGACACCGAGGTGTACGAGCTGCCCGGCGTCGAACTGGGCGCCGCGATGCGCGAGTGGTTCCCGATGGCGATGCACCTGCTCGAAGGCCTGTTCTTCGGCATGCGCAACAACAACAACGCCGCCGCCGAGCGCGAGCGTCTCCTGGCGCTGGGTGCGCTGTCGGCGGGCCTGACGCACGAGCTCAACAACCCGGCCGCGGCGGCGGTGCGGGCGACGGCCGTGCTGCGCGACCGCGTCGCCGGCATGCGCCACAAGCTCGCGATGATCGCTGACGGCCGCCTCGACGGCCAGCAGCTGCACGGCCTGGTGGAGCTGCAGGAGCGCGCGGTCAAGCTGGCGGCGAACGCGCCGAAGCGGTCCGCGCTGGAGGCCAGCGACGCCGAGGACGCCATCGGCGACTGGCTCGACGAGCGCGGCGTCAACGGCGCCTGGGACCTCGCCCCGACCCTGGTCGCCGGCGGCGTGGACGTGGCGTGGCTCGACGACGTCAAGCTCTGCGTCGGCAAGCTCGACCTGGAGCCCGCGGTGCGCTGGCTGGTGTACACGATCGAGACCGAGCTGCTCATGGGCGAGATCGACGACGCCGTGACCCGCATCTCCGGCCTGGTCAACGCCGCGAAGCAGTACTCACAGCTGGACCGCGGCCCGTTCCAGGTCGTCAACGTCCACGATCTGCTCGACGCCACCCTCATCATGCTCAACGCCAAGATCTCCAAGCAGGGCGTCCGGGTCGTCACCAACTACGACCGCGACCTGCCGCCGATCCCCGCGTACGCCGCCGAGCTCAACCAGGTGTGGACCAACCTCATCGACAACGCGGTCGCCGCCATGCACGGCTCGGGCACGCTGACGATCACCACGTCCCGCGACGGCGACTGCCTGGCGGTCGAGTTCGCCGACACCGGCTCCGGCATCCCGCCGGAGGTCCGCCCCCGCATCTTCGAGCCGTTCTTCACCACCAAGCCGGTCGGCGAGGGCACGGGCCTCGGCCTGGACATCTCGTACCGCATCGTGGTGAAGAAGCACCACGGCGACATCCGGGTCACCTCCGCCCCCGGCGACACCCGCTTCCTGGTCCTGCTCCCCCTGACCGAGGCGGCGCCGACCGCCTGAGCCGTGCTGTGCGCACCCTGCGGCGAACGGAGCTGTTCGTCGTGGCGGCCACCGCGCTGACCGGACGGCGGCGACGCTTGCCCAGGCAAGGGCGGCCCATGCGAACATGTGTTCGTGTCGGAGGTGGCCTCGATCCTGCACGCTGACCTCGACGCGTTCTACGCGTCGGTGGAGCAGCGCGACGATCCGCGCCTGCGGGGCAGGCCGGTGATCGTCGGTGGCGGGGTCGTGCTCGCGTGCAGCTACGAGGCGAAGCGGCGCGGGGTGCGCACCGCGATGGGCGGGCGGCAGGCGCGGCAGCTGTGCCCGGACGCGATCGTGGTGCCGCCGCGGATGCGGGCGTACTCGGAGGCCAGCAGGAAGGTGTTCGAGGTGTTCCGGGACACGACGCCGGTCGTGGAGGGGATCTCGATCGACGAGGCGTTCCTGGACGTGCGGGGGCTGTGGCGGATCGCCGGGACGCCGCGGCGGATCGCCGAGCGGCTGCGGGCCGAGGTGCTGCGCACGGTCGGGCTGCCGATCACGGTCGGTGTGGCGAGGACGAAGTTCCTGGCGAAGGTGGCCAGCGGGGTCGCCAAACCCGACGGGCTGCTGGTTGTGGAGCCCGCCGACGAGCTGACGTTCCTGCACGCGCTGCCGGTCGAGCGGCTCTGGGGCGTCGGCGTGGTCACCGCGGGCAAGCTGCACGCGCACCGGGTGACGACCGTCGGTCAGGTCGCCCGGCTCGGCGAGGCGACTCTGGTCTCGATGCTCGGCGAGGGCTCCGGGCGGCACCTGCACGCGCTGGCGCACAACCGGGATCCGCGGCCGGTGCAGGTCGGGCGGCGGCGCCGGTCGATGGGTGCGCAGCGGGCCCTGGGGCGCGGGCCGCACCCGCCGGCGTTCGTCGAGGCGGTCCTGGCGGAGCTGGTCGACCGGGTCTGCCGCCGGTTGCGCTCCGCCGATCGGGGCGGCCGCACGGTGGTGCTGCGGCTGCGGTTCGCCGACTTCACGAAGGTCACCCGCTCGCACACCCTGGCGAAGGAGACGTGGCACACCACGACGATTCTCGACGCGGTACACCGGCTGCACCGGCAATCAGGGGATCTCATCGCGACGCGAGGGCTGACGCTCATCGGCATCGCCGTGGCCAACCTCGACGGCGACGGCGCCGTGCAACTCGAGCTGCCGCTGCGGGCGCACACCGGTGGCGAGCTGGATGCGGCGATGGATCAGGTCCGGGACCGGTTCGGCTCGGCGGCGCTCACCCGGGCGTCGCTGCTGGGCCGGCAGCAGGGGCCCACAACTCCCCTGCTGCCGGACTGAGAAAGGCTTGAGTGCGATGCGGAGCGTCGCATGGGGGGTGTGGGGTGGGACCCCCCACGAAACCGCAGGCGCCGGCCCCGGAGCTAGGAACTGCGCAGCGTGCGGATGGTGTCGCGGTACCAGAGGGCGGACTGCTTCGGGGTGCGCTCCTGCGTGTCGTAGTCGACGTAGACGATGCCGAAGCGCTTGTCGTAGCCGTAGGCCCACTCGAAGTTGTCCATGAGCGACCACGCGAAGTAGCCGCGGATGTCGGCGCCCTGCTGGCGGGCCAGGGCGACCGCGCCGATGTGGGAGTCGAAGTAGGCGACCCGGTCGTCGTCGCGCACGAAGCCGGTCTCGTCGGGCTCGTCGTGGAAAGCGGAGCCGTTCTCGGTGACGAAGATCGGCAGCCGGTAGTCCTCCCAGAGGCGCACGAGCAGCTGGGTGAAGCCCTCGGGGACGATCTCCCAGCCCATCGCGGTGATCGGGCGGCCGGTCGGGATGGGGCGGCTGACGGGCAGGCCGGTGGCGTCGTGGGTGTTGCCGTCCTCGTCGACGCCGGAGACGGTCTCGCTGAAGTAGTAGTTGACGCCGAGGACGTCGATGGGGGTCTTGATGACCTCGAGGTCGCCGTCCTGGACGGGCAGCTCGATGCCCTGCGCGGCGAGGTCGGCCACCAGGTCCGCCGGGTACCGGCCGTGCACCAGCGGGTCCAGGTAGATGCGGGTGCTGAGCGCGTCGCTGCGGCGGGCCGCGTCGCGGTCGGCGGCGCTGTCGGTCTCGGGGGTGCTGACGCCCATGTTGAGCGTGATGCCGAACTCGTGCTGCTCGCCGGCGGCCTCCTTCATGCGCTGGGTCGCGAGGCCGTGACCGAGCAGGAGGTGGTGCACCGCGTGCATGCTGGCGGCGAAGTCGCGCCGGCCCGGGGCGTGCACGCCGTAGGCGTAGCCGAGCATCGCCGAGCACCACGGCTCGTTGAGCGTCGTCCAGGTCTTGACGCGGTCCTTGAGGGCGTCGAAGACGAGCATGCTGTAGTCCGCGAAGCGGTAGGCGGTGTCGCGGGCCGGCCAGCCGCCGGCGTCCTCCAGCTCCTGCGGCAGGTCCCAGTGGTACAGGGTGATCCACGGCTCGACGCCGTTGGCCAGCAGCTCGTCGGTGAGCCGGTCGTAGAAGCCGAGTCCGGCCGGGTTCACCGGGCCGCGGCCGCGGGGTTGGACCCGCGGCCACGCCACGGAGAAGCGGTACAGGTCGACACCGAGGTCACGGATCAGCGCGACGTCCTGCGGCATGCGGTGGTAGTGGTCGCACGCGATCTCGCCGGTGTCGCCCTTGTCGATCGCGTCGGGCACCTCGCAGAACGTGTCCCAGATGGACCGGGTCCGCCCGTCCTCGTCGACCGCGCCCTCGATCTGGTAGGCCGAGGTCGCCACTCCCCAACGGAAGGAAGGCGGGAGTGTGGCGATCGGATTCTGCACATCGAGGGGTGTCGCGGTCGTGTCCATGGTTCTCCTGTTTTCAGTTACTGGGACGTTGTGCCATGGGCTGGCTCAACCGGCGGTGACCGGATGCAGCCAGCAGGCAACGGTGCGGGGCTCACCGACGTGATCGTCGGGCTTGCCCAGGATCGGCAGGTCGGTCGCGCACGGCTCGAACGCCTTCGGGCAGCGCGGGTGGAACGAGCAGCCGGTCGGCATGCCGCGCAGGTCGGGCGGCGAGCCGGGGATGCCGGTCAGCTCCCGGCGGGCGCCGCGCAGCGCCGGGAACGACCGCAGCAGACCCTCGCTGTAGGGGTGCTTCGGGTCGCGGTAGATCGCCGAGGAGGGGGCCTCCTCCACGATCCGCCCGCCGTACATGATCGCGATCCGGTCGGAGAACTCGACCAGCAGGGACAGGTCGTGCGTGATGAACAGGACCGAGAAGCCCAGCCGCTCGCGCAGCTCGACGAGCTGGCCGAGGATCTGCCGCTGCATGACCACGTCCAGGGCTGTCGTCGGCTCGTCCATGATGACCAGCTGCGGCTCCAGCGCGAGCGCCATGCCGATCATGACGCGCTGGCGCATGCCGCCGGACAGCTGGTGCGGGTACGCCTCGAGCCGGTCCTCGGCGATGCCGACGAGGCGCAGCAGCTCCTTGGCCCGTGCCAGCCGGCTGGCCTTCGTGGAGGTGGGCTCGTGCGCCCTGATGGCGTCCATGAGCTGGACGGAGACCTTGTGCACCGGGTTGAGCGAGTTCATCGCGCCCTGGAACACGATCGAGGTCTCCGCCCACCGGTACTTGCGCAGCTCGTTGTGGGAGAGGTTGAGCACGTCGTACGGCTCGCCGGTCGGCGGGTGGTAGACGACCGAGCCGTTGGACACGACGCCGGGCGGCGGGAGCAGCCGGGTGACGCCGTAGGCGAGGGTCGACTTGCCGCTGCCGCTCTCCCCGGCGAGGCCGACGACCTCGCCGCGGTGGATGGTGAGGCTCACGTCGCGGACGGCCTGGACCGACTCCTCGCCGAGACCGTAGTCGACGTCGAGGTTCTTGATCTCCAGCAGCGGCCGGGTCAGGACTTGGGTCATCGCTTCGCTCCATCGGTGCCGGTGCTGTGACCCTCGGTCGCGACGTAGTCGGCGTCGCCGGCGCTGCCGGCGCGGCCGTTGCTCCCGGACGGGTGCTTGATCTCGATCTCGGGGGTGGTCTCGACGCGGCCGCGGATGACGGGGGTGAACCCGACCCGCATGGGGACCTTGTCGCCGTTGGGGGCCCGCCGCGAGCCGGCGCCGGCGGTGCGCAGCCGGGGGCTGACGAACTCGTCGATGCCGAAGTTGATCAGGCTCAGCGCGGTGCCGAGGAACGCGATGGCCAGACCGGCCGGCACGAACCACCACCAGGCGCCCTGCGCGAGGGCCTGCTGGCCCTGCGCCCAGAACAGGATCGTGCCCCAGTTCCAGGTGGAGACCGACGAGATGCCGATGAAGGCGAGCGTGATCTCGGACAGCACGGCGAAGATGACGGTGCCGACGAAGCTGGACGCGATGATCGCGGTCAGGTTCGGCAGGATCTCGAACAGCACGATCCGCCAGGTCTGCTCGCCGGTCGCCCTGGCCGCCTCGACGTAGTCGCGCCGTCGCAGCGAGAGTGTCTGGGCTCTCAGGACCCGGGCGCCGTACGCCCACGACGTACACCCGATGACCAGCGCGACGACGAGGTCGCCGGCGTTGGTGATCGTCGAGGTGACGATGATGATCAGCGGCAGCGCCGGGATGACCAGGAAGACGTTGGACACCGCCGACAGGCTCTCGTCGGCGGCGCCGCCCAGGTAGCCGGAGGTGACGCCGATGAGCACGGACAGGATCGTGGCGACGATGCCGGCGATGAAGCCGACCAGCACGACGCCGCGGGCACCGACGAGGATCTGGCTGAAGATGTCCTTGCCGAGGTGGTCCGTGCCGAACCAGTGGGAGCCCGACGGCGACTGCAGCTTGTCCGCGGTGATCAGGTCCGGGTCGTACGGGGAGATCCACGGGCCGATGATGGCGATCAGCACGTAGATGCCCAGGACGATGAGGCCGGTCGCGGCCTTGCCGTTGGCGACGAACCGAAACCGCTTGCGCTTCGCCTTTGACGCCGGCTTTACGCTCGGCTGCGCCATCGAGCCCTGGCCGGGGATCACCTGCTCGATGCTGGAGGGGGTGACGGTCATCTCAACCACTCTTTCGGGTGCGCGGGTCGAGCAGCAGGTAGGCCACGTCGGCCAGCAGGTTGGCCACCAGCACCGAGATCGTGATGACCAGGAAGATGCCCTGCATCAGCGGGTAGTCGTACGCCTGGACGCCCTGGAAGAGCTGGTAGCCCACGCCCGGGTAGGAGAACACGATCTCCACCAGCAGGGTGCCGCCGACGATGAAGCCCAGCGACAGTGCGAACCCGGACACGTTGGGCAGCAGCGCGTTGCGGGCCGCGTAGCTGAAGGCGACCCGCTTGTCGGACAGGCCCTTGGCGTGCGCGACGGTGACGTAGTCCTCCGAGGCGACGGTGACCATCATGTTGCGCATGCCGAGCACCCAGCCGCTCATCGAGGAGATGAGGATCGTCGCCGCCGGCAGGAGGCTGTGGTTGATCGCGCTGCCGATGAAGTACTGGTCCCAGGCCGGCACCAGGCCGGGGGTGAAGCCGCCGGAGGACGGGAACCAGCTGCCCGGTCCGGCCAGCACCGCGATCGCGACGAGGCCGAGCCAGAAGTAGGGCACCGAGGACAGGAACGTGGTGGCCGGCAGCAGGCTGTCGATCCAGGAGCCGCGCTTCCATCCGGCGCCGACGCCGAGCGCGGTGCCGATGAGGAAGCTGAGGATCGTGGTGATGCCCACCAGGCCGACCGTCCACGGCAGGCTCTGGCTGATCACCTCCGACACCGAGGTCGGGAAGAACGTGAAGGACAGGCCGAGGTCGCCGTGCAGCAGCTGCTTCCAGTAGTTGATGTACTGGTCCCACAGGCTCTGGTCCTTGTCCAGACCGAACAGCACCGTGAGGGAGTGGATCGCGTCGCTGGACAGCCGGCCCTGGTTCTTGGAGATCAGCGAGCTGACCGGGTCGCCGGGCATGACCCGCGGGATGAAGAAGTTGAGGGTGATCGCCGCCCACAGCGTGAAGGTGTAGAAGGCGAAGCGTTGCAGCAGGAACTTCATCGTGCCTCCTCCGTCAGCGTCAGGGCCGGCGGGGTGGGAATGGCGGAAACGCCCTCGGCGGCGGAGCCGATGCCTTCTTTGGTGACGGTCTCCGCGTCGTACAGCCAGCAGGCCGCCCAGTGCCCGTCGCGGTCGCCGATCTCCAGCCGGGGCGGCAGGTCGACCTTGCAGCGGGGCATGACGTGCGGACAGCGCGGGTTGAACCGGCAGCCGGCCGGCGGCCGGATCAGGCTCGGCGGCTCGCCGTTGCCGCGGTCCAGGCGGGTCGGGTCGGCGATGCCCTCGATGCGGTCCGGGTCGGGTGCGGACTCGATCAGCAGCCGCGTGTAGGGGTGCGCGGGGTTCTGCGTGACGGTCTCGCTGTCGCCGCCCTCGACCATGCGGCCGGCGTACATGACCATGGTCTCGTCGGCGAAGTAGCGCGCCGAGGCGATGTCGTGCGTGATGTACAGGATGGCGAGGTTGAGCCGCTCCTTGAGATCCCGCAGCAGGTTCAGGATGCCCAGACGGATCGACACGTCGAGCATGGAGACCGGCTCGTCGGCGAGCAGGGCCTCCGGGTCGGCGCCCAGCGCCCGGGCGATGGCGACGCGCTGGCGCTGGCCGCCGGACAGCTCGTGCGGGAACTTGTCCACGTAGCGCTCGGGCGGGGTGAGGCTGACCCGGTTGAGCAGGTTGGCCAGGGCCGCCTCGAGGTCGGCAGGGGTCTTGCCCGCGTTGCCGTGGATGCGCAGCGAGCGGGTCAGGTGGTAGCGCACCGTGTGGACCGGGTTGAGCGAACCGAACGGGTCCTGGAAGATGAGCTGCACCCGCTTGACGTAGGTGCGGAACCGGCGTCCGCCATGCACCTTGGTCGACGTGCCGTGCAGCAGGATGTCGCCGCCGGTGCGCGGGTAGAGCTGCGCGAGCAGGCGGGCGACCGTGGACTTGCCGGAGCCGGACTCGCCGACCAGTGCCGTGACTCTGCCCCGTCGCAGAGTGAGGTTGACGTCGTCCACCGCGTGGACGGCTGCCTTGGTGCCGGAGAAAAGATCACTCAGCCGCCTGCGGACGGGGAAATGCTTGGTCAGGCCGACGGCCTCCAGCACCACCTCGCCGACCGGCGCCGTCGTGCTTTCGCTCAACGTCATGCCGATGTTCCTGTCTTGGGGTGTGGGTCACGGGGTGCCGCTCCCCGGGTGACCCTCGCGGGCCACCCGGGGAGCGGTGTCACTTGCGACCGGTCAGGAGGCCGGCTTGAGGTGCAGGATCACGTCGAGCGCGTTGGCCTGGGTGGGCTGGGCGGCGCCGTAGGGGTTGGCGTCGTCCGGCCAGCCGGTCCACTGCTTCGTGGAGTAGGCCCCACCGACATTGTCGGCGCCGACGGGGATCATCGGCATCTGCTCCACGAAGATCTTCTGCAGGGTGTTCATCGCCGTGACGCGGACCGCGTCGTCGGTCGCCGACTGGTAGTCACGCAGCGCCTTGGTGGCCTCGGGGTTGTTGAAGCGCCCGAAGTTACCGGCGGGGCTGGGGGTGCCGATCGGCTTGAGCAGGTCGCCGTCCATGATCGTCTGGTAGATGTCGTACGGCGTGTTGCCGCCGTTGGTCCACCGGAAGCCCGCGTCGAACTGACCGGCCTCGACGTTCTTGAACCACGCGTCCTGGTTGGCCTTCTCGACCGTGGCCTCGATGCCGATCTTCGCGAGGTTGGACTTCACGATCTCGAGCGAGGTCTGGTAGTCCGACCAGCCGGCGGGGTCGGTCAGCGTGAGCGTGACAGCCTTGCCGGTCTTGTCCTTCAGGGTGGTGCCCTCGTACTTGTAGCCGGCACCGGTCAGCAGCGCCTTGGCGCCCTCGATGTCGATCTTGTAGTCCTTGCCCCTGAACTCCGGCGCGAGGAACGCGTCGCCGGCGGGGCTGGGCAGACCGGTCACGCTCTTGACCAGCGGGTGGAAGTAGCCGGCCTCGGCCGTGTTGAAGATGTCGTCACGGTCGATGACCATGCTCATGGCCACGCGCAGGTTCTTGTCGTCGAACGGCGCCTTGGTGGTGTTGATGTACAGGCCGTGGATGCCCAGGACCGGCGGCGCCCAGATCTTGTGGTGCGCGGCGTCCTTGTCGATGAAGACCGTCTTCACGTTGGGGATGAAGACGAAGCTCCACTCCGACTCACCGTTGGCAAGCGCGGTGGTCTGCGCGTTGTTGTCGGTGTAGGAGGTGTACCGCAGCTCCTTGACCGCCGGCAGCGTCTGCCAGTAGCCCTTGTCCTTGACCGTCAGCGTGGCGGTCTGCGGGGTGAACGACTTGAGCTTGTAGGGGCCCGAACCGATCGGGTCCTTCGCGAGCTCGGTCTTCGGGTCCGACACCTTCTCCCAGATGTGCTTGGGAACGATCGGCACCTGGGCGATGGCCTTGTGCTGGCTGACGAACTGCGGGTTCTTGAACGTGATCGTCACGTCCGAGCCGCTGACCGTCGCGTCGCTGATCGTCAGACCACCGGTGTTGAGCGCGTCGTTGTCGCGGACCAGCTTGTAGGTGAACGCGACGTCGTCGGCGGTGACCTTCTGGCCGTCGGTCCACTCCGCGTTGTCACGGATGCTGACCTTGACCGACGTGTAGTCCTTGGACCACTCGGCCTTGGTGGCGAGCCACGGCTTCATCGGGTCGGCCGGCTTGACCGGGTTCCACATCATCAGCGGCTCGTACAGCGCCCACTTGTAGCCGGACTTCGACGAGGCCGAGGTGCTGAGGAACGGGTTCTGGTTCTCGGTCTGCGGGCCGTTCGGCATGCCGACGTTGAGGATCGTCGGGCCCTCCGACTTGGCCTTCTCGTTCGGCGATTCGCCGCACGCGGCGAGGGCGCCGGTGGCGAGCAACCCAGCGAGGCCGAGCACAACGGAGCGTCTGGTATGCACGGGGGTGTCTCCTTACGTACCTGGATCGACAGGTGGGGCGGGCATTCGGGGTATGACGACGGGGCCTTCTTGCGGCAGGTCCCGCCCTTTGGTGCGGTGTCGGTGGCGCTGGTGCTACAGGTGGTGACCGGTGGTGCGCTCGGGCTGCGCCGGCGCGGTCGAGGACCGCACGACGAGCGTGGTGGACAGGATGTTGGGCTCACTCGTCAACGGCGTGCCGTCGAAGTGTGCGATGAGCCGCCGGGCCGCCATCTCGCCCATCTGCCGCATCGGCTGGCGGATGGTCGTGAGTGGGGGCTCGGTGTGCGCGGCGTGGAGGATGTCGTCGAAGCCCACGAGGGCGACATCTCCGGGCACCGTGCGGCCCGCGTGACGCAGCGCCTGGAGGGCACCGGCGGCGGACAGGTCGTTGTGGGCGAAGACGGCGTCGAACTCGAGGCCCAGACCCAGCGCGCGCTGGATCGCCTGGGCGCCGCAGTCGTACGTGAAGTCGCCCTCCATCACATAACGGGGATCGACCGGGGTGCCGGCGGCATCGAAGACGTCCGCGAAGCCTCGGAGCCGGTCCTGTGTGCAGCCGAACTTCTCCGGGCCGGTGATCACCAAGGGGTGCCGCCGGCCGATCTCGACGAGGTGCCGCGCCGCCAGTGCCCCGCCGGCCCGGTTGGTGGTCCCGACCGACGGCATGAGCGGCTTGTCGCCGCGGTCGTCGATGAGCACCACCGGCAGGCCGCCGGCGTACAGGTCGGCGAGGTAGTCCAGGGTGCCCTCCGGCTCGATCGCCAGCAGGCCGTCGAAGGCCTTGCCGGAGACCTGCGCGGAGAACTGCCGCATCGACTCGGCGCCACGGTTGCACGTGAACAGCAGCAACCCGTAGCCCTCCGCCTCGACGACATCAACCGCTCCCTGCACGATCTCGCCCATCCACGGCCAGATCAGCGACGGCACCAGCATCCCGATGACCCGGGTGTGCCCACGGGCGAGGTTGACCGCCCGCGCGCTGGGCGTGTAGCCCAGCTCGTCGATGACCCTCCGCACCCGTGCCGCGGTCGACTCGTCGACCTCTCCTTTGCCGTTGAGCACCCGCGAGACGGTGGTCTTGCTGACCCCGGCACGGGACGCGACATCGGCGATGGTGATCGGCACGTCGCGATCCTCTCTGTGAGAGCGCTTTCTGGCAAGAGAGCGTTTTCTGGAACCGGTTCCGCAACCGGTTCCGGCACACTAAATCCGATTGCGGACTGTGGTGTCAATAACACGGTGGTAACGAAAGTTAACGTCCGGGAAAACCTTGCCAAGGGCTCGCGCCGTGGTGTTTGCTCGGCAGCACGTCGATGCGCCGGCGGTCGCGACGCCGCTGGAGGCTGTCCGCGAAAGCGCTCTACCGACCGGGCAGGCGGATGACCGTGCCGTCGCTCAGCGCGTGCTGCTTGACGACCAGCACGTCGAAGCTGAGCCCCTTCGGCACATCGAAGACGAGCGTGCCGGTGACCGGTCTGCCCGCCTTGATCTCGCCGTACAGCGGACGGGTGGCCTCGTTGTAGAGCCACGACCAGTCGTCCGGTTTGTGGTCGTTGCCGTCGGTGTCGCGCAGCCGCTGCGAGCCCTGCCAGATGTAGGTGCCGCCGCTGCCCAGGTTCTCCACCTGGATCTGCACCAGGCAGAACTCGCCCTTCGCCTGCTTCACCAGGGGCAGCTTGCCGATCTGCGCCACGCCGCAGCTGAAGTCCTTGACGGTGAAGCGGATCCCGCCGTCGGTCGCCACCGGGCTCGGCTTCTTCGACGGCGCCCTGCTGGCCGGCGCCGCGGTGCTGGGACCGGCCTGCGGGTCCCCGGAGCCGGCCGAGTCGGCGAGCCGGAACACGCCCCAGAGGCAGCCCAGCACGATGAGCACCGCCACGACCGCGCTCACCGCGCGGCCGAACCTGGCCGGCAGCCGGCGCGGCGGCGGGGGCACCGGCGGCAGCGGCATCCGCGGGCCGCGGGCGCCCGCATACTGGGACGTCCCGAAGCCACCGGGGACGCCGCCGGCCGGATCGAGCATCGTCGGGCTCACCGGCACCGGCGAAACGGGCATCCCGGCCACCTGCGCGCCGTGCACGGCCGTCGGCGAGACCGGCATGACGGACGCGGCACCCGGCGCGAAGCGGGCCGGGCCGCGGCCCGCGTGCGGCCGCCCCGCGCACCGCCGCGGTGGCGTGCCCGGGCCCGCCAGGACCGCCGGAGCGCCGCGGACCGGCGCGGGGTGAGGTCACGTGCACCGCGGCGGGGTCGTCGTCGCCGACGAGCGCGAGGAGGACCTGGCGGGCCGTCGGCCGGGCGGCCGGGTCGTCCCGCAGCGCCCGCGCGACGACCTCGGCGAGCCCTGGGTCCAGCCCCGGCGGCACCGACCCGGCCGGCTTGACGCCGGTGCCGGCCCAGGCGACGAGGATGCCCCACGCGTACACGTCGGAGGCCTGGCTCGGCGGGGCGCCCCGCTCCTGCTCGGGTGCCAGCCACCCAGGGGTGCCGAACAGCTGCCCGACGGGGCCCGAGTGCCCCAGCAGGCGGGCCACGCCGAAGTCGATGACCTTCGGGCCGAACGGCGACAGCAGCACGTTGCGGGGGCTGAGGTCGGCGTGCACGAGCCCGACGGCGTGGATCGCGGTGAGCGCCGCGGCGACCCCGACGGCGACCGCCTCCACCTGCCCCGCGAGGGGGCCGTTGACGGTCGTGTAGTCGTGCAGGGACGGCCCGGAGACGTACTCCGTCACCAGGTGCGGCACCGGGCCGTCCAGCGCCACGTCGAGCACCCGCGCGGTGCAGAAGCCGGCGACCCGCGACGCGGCGGCGGCCTCGGCCGCGAAGCGCTGCCGGAAATGCGGGTCGCCGTGCCAGACCGGATTGATGACCTTGAGCGCGACCCGGCGGTCGTCGGGGCCGGCGGCGAGATAGACGGTGCCCATGCCGCCGACGCCGAGCACGCCGAGCAGCCGGTAGGACCCGACCGTGGCCGGGTCCTCGGCTCGCAGCGGCGCGGGCATGTCCCCCATGCGACCTATCGTGCCCTATGACCGCACGCCGGCGGTCACGATGCGGCGCTCAGTGCGCCCGCCGTGAGGCCAGCAGCGCGGCGCCGACGATGCCGGCGTTGTTCTGCAGGGTCGCCGGGACGACCTTCGTGGGCACGGAGACGTGCTGCAGCCACTTGTCGGTCTTCTTGCTCACGCCGCCGCCGATGATGATCAGGTCGGGCCACAGCAGTGCGTGCAGGTGCCGCAGGTACACCTGCACCCGCTCGGCCCACTCGGGCCAGCCGAGCTCCTCGGTCTCCCGGATGCGGTCCGAGGCGAAGTCCTCGGCGTCGCCGCCGTGCAGGTGGTGCCCGGTCAGCTGCAGGTGGCCGAACTCGGTGTTGGGCACCAGCCGTCCGTCGATGAACAGGGCACTGCCGATGCCGGTGCCCAGCGTGACCATCACGACCAGCCCGTCGACGCCCTTGCCTGCGCCGTACTCGATCTCGGCGACCCCGGCCGCGTCCGCGTCGTTGAGCACCGTCACCGGCCGGCCCAGCGCGTCGCTGAAGAGCTGCTCCGCCGGCGCGTCCACCCAGGACGCGTCGACGTTGGCGGCGGTCTTCGTCACGCCGTGCTGGACCACCGCCGGGAACGTGATGCCGACGCTGCTGGCCGGCGGGAACTGCCCGACGACCGCCGCGACCGTGTCGACGACGGCGGCGATGTCCGCGGGTTGCGGGGTCTCGATGCGGTGCCGATCGGCGGTGAACTCACCGGTTGCCAGGTCGACCGGCGCCCCTTTGATGCCCGAACCGCCGATGTCGATCCCCAGGACCACCACAGTTGCTCCTCCGCGACGTGTGCCTCATCCAATGCCCTGCTGCAATAGGACCCAATCATGCAGGGCACCGGCGAGGTTCACCCGGGGTACGCCCCGACCGCGTCGCGGATCTCCAGTCCCAGTGCCTGATCGGCGGTGCGGGCGCAGTGCGCGCAGCAGTAGAAGCTGCCGGACACCTCCGCGCCATGGCCGACGATCTTCGTGCCGCAGTGCTCGCAGAGCGGCGCGAGCCGGTGGATCGCGCACTCGAAGGAGTCGAAGACGTGCACGCCGCCGCCGACCGTCCTGATCTCGAATGCCATGTGGTAATCGTTGCCGCAGGTCTCACAGACCGCCATGATGATGTCCCCCATTCGTCTTACCGCAGCGTGTTCGGTCACGCGACACGGTGCAACCGGTTCAGGGGAAATCCACCCTGCGGATCACCAGCAGGGCCACGTCGTCGTCGCGGGAGCCCGCGCCGAGGTCGGTGAGCAGCCGGTCGCAGAAGCGTTCCAGGTCCTCGTCGACGTCGGCGACCGCGGCGCACAGCGCGGCCAGCCCCTCGTTGAAAGTGTGCCCGCGCGACTCGATCAGCCCGTCGGTGACCAGGACCAGGGTCTCCCCCGGCGCCAGGGTCAGCGGGATCTCCTCGTCGTGCGGGGTCGGCACGCCCAGCAGCGCGACCCGCCCCTCGACCTGCGTGACCTGCCCGTCGCGGATCCGCAGCGGCGGCGGGTGCCCGGCGTTGGTGAGCCGGATCCGCCCGCTGGCCGGGTCCATGCTCAGCAGGCACATCGTGGCGATCTCCTCCGGCAGCAGCCGCAGCATCATCCGGTTGAGCCGCTCCATGCTCGGCCCGGGCGCGGCGTCCTCGATCAGGTAGGCCCGCAGCGCGTGGCGGACCTCGGCCATGATCGTGGCGGCGCGCAGCGAGTGCCCGGCGACGTCGCCGATCGCCGCGACCAGCTGACCGTCCAGCAGCAGCAGCTCGTAGAAGTCGCCGCCGACGGAGGCGTGCTCGCTGGCCGGCTGGTACCGCACCGCGAGCTGCACCCCCGGCACTGTCGGCAGGCGCCGCGGCAGCATGCTCTGCTGCAGGGTGAGCGCGGTGCGGCGCTCCTCGTCGTAGCTGCGCAGCGCCTCCACCGCGAGCGCGACCGCCTGGCCGAACTGGCGCAGCAGGTCCGCGTCGTCGTCGCTGAACCCCTCGGCGGGCACCGCGACGTGCAGCGGCTCCCGGCCGGTTTTGGCGCGGGCGACGACCCGCCACACGGCGCCGGGCCACCACGGGCCGGTCTCCTGCCGGAACAGCACGGTGCCGGCCTGCCCGTCGAGCGGGTCGTGCTCGTACGGCTCCCGCATCGCCGCCCGCACCTGCGGCACGCCGTCCACGGCGTCGACCTGCACCGCGATCGGGCCGGTCTCCTCGGAGCCGGCGGCGACGGCGGCCGGCCCGTCGAAGACCCGGCTCGCGCCGGTCGCCGCGGCGACCAGGAGGTCCGGCAGGCTGGTGGTGGCGTTGAACGCGGTGGTCGTGTCCACGAGGCGGGTGAGCCGCCCGGCGAGGCGCTCGGCGCGGCGGCGGGCCCGGTACTCCCGCAGCTTCGCCCGGACCGTGGCGAGCAGCTCGTCCGGGTCGATCGGCTCGGCGAGGTACGCGTCGGCGCCGCGGTTGAGGCCCTGGGTGCGATCGACGACGTGGACCGCGGTCGCGGAGATGTGGATCACCGGGACGGCGGACGTGCGCGGGTCCTCCTTGATGCGTTCGGCGACCTCGAACCCGTCGATGTCGGGCAGCCGCACGTCGAGCACGACCAGCTCGGCGTGCAGCGCGGCGCCGTCCGGGCCGCCGTGCAGCAGTCGCAGCGCCTCCAGGCCGGTGGCGGCCTCGACCACCCGGTGCCCGTCGCGGCGCAGCCAGCTGGTGATGACGTACCGCTTCGAGGGGCTGTCGTCAACGACGAGAATGTCGGCGGCGGCGTCGGGGATCACCCCGTCACCAGGGCGACGACGTCTGCGACGGCCCGCCTGGTGAGGACCGACTTCGCCAGGACCGCGGCGGCGCCCGGGACGTGCCCGGCGTCGGCGCCGGTCACCACCACGACGGGGATGCGGGCGAGCTCGGGCACCCCCGCCATCGCGGCGATCAGCTCGGCGCCGTCGCCGCCCGGCATCCGCAGGTCCAGGAAGATCACCGACGGCCGCTCGCGGGTCGCGATGGCGAGCGCGGACCGGGCGTCGGCGGCCTCATGGACGTGCTCGGCGATGCCGGCGAGATGCTCGCGCAGCACCTGCCGGGCGGCGGCCTCGTCGTCGACGACGAGGACCGCGGGCACGTGCGGCAGGTCGGTGTCCGGCGCCGACGGGCGCAGCGGCAGGTCGAGGGTGAAGGTGCTGCCCTCCCCCGGCTCGCTCACCATGCTCAGCCCTCCGCCGAGCAGCGTCGCGAGCCGCCGCGCGTAGGGCAGCCCGAGCCCGGTCCCGCCCGCCTGGTGGGCGCCGCGCACCTGGTGGAACTCCTCGAAGACGCGCCGCTGCTCGGCGAACGGGATGCCGATGCCGGTGTCGGCGACCGCGATGTGCAGCCGTCCGTCCAGCACGAGCGCGCCCATGCCGACGGTGCCGGCGTCGGTGAACTTCAGTGCGTTGGTGAGCAGGTTGCGCAGGATCTGGGTGAGCAGCAGCTCGTCGGTGACCAGGTCGACCGGGTCCGGCTCGGCGATCTCCAGCTGGACGCCGGGCCTGGCGAGGGGGCGCAGCGTGCCGCGCAGCTGGCCGAAGACGGCGGCGAGGTCGACCGGCGCCCAGTCCGCCTCGATCCTGTTGGACTCGGCCTTGGCGAGGTCCAGCAGGTCGTTGACCCGGGCGAGCAGGTCCGCGGCGGAGTCCTGGACCAGCCCCAGCTGGTGGGTCTGGTCGGGGGTGAGCGGCTCCGAACGCGCGTCCAGCAGCAGCCGGGTCAGCCCGATGATCGCGGTGACCGGCGCCCGCAGCTCGTGCGAGACGTTGGCCAGGAAGCGGCTCTTCGCCTCGTTGGCCTCGCGCAGCTGGGCGGAGCGTTCGTCCAGCTCCGCGTACAGCGCGACGACACCCTGGTTGGTCTGCTCCAGTTCCTCGGACAGCTGGGTGTACAGCGCCATCACCCCGCGGTTGGTCTCCTCCAGCTCCGCGTTGAGGGTGAGCAGCTCGTCGCGGTGCGCCTGGACCTCCTCCAGGGCGGTGACCAACTGCCGGTTCTGGACGCTGAGCTCGTCCAGCGCGGTCGTCGGCAGGCTCTGCGCCAGCGTGCGTCGCGCCTCGGCCAGCCGCTCCGGTCCGACCTGGGCGGGCAGCCTGCGCGTCAGGCTGATCCGGTCCCGTTCCACGTGCACCTCGTCCATCAACCGGCCCGCCGCCGCCGTGCCCTCGGGCGGACTGATCCCGATGCCGTCCGCCTCTACCACGATGACCAGACGGGGCCTCGCGGAAACCTCGGCGGTGAAGGTCACCGTGGCGCCGATGGCGTGCCGGCCGATCTCGCTGAGCGCGGTGGCGACCCTGACCTGGTCCTGGTGCTCCATGCCGACCGCCGCGGCGACCTCACGGCCACGCTGGCGCAGCACGAAGACGTCCTGGTCGCCGTGCAGCGTCATCCACAGCAGCGGCTCCGGCAGCGGCGTCCAGTCGCCGGTCACGGCGTCACCCCCGGCGGCCTCCCGGCGCCCGGTCACGGCCGCACCACCGCCACGCAGGCATCGTCGCGGCGCACGCCGGCGTCGCGCAACAGGGTGCCCGCGATGAGCAGCGGGTCCTGCCGGCTGAGGCCGGGGTAGTCGCGCAGGTTCCAGCGGTCCGACACGCCGTCGGAGTGCAGCACCACGACGGCGCCGGGCGGCAGCTCGTAGGCGAACTCGCGCACGCCGCGGGACTGGTGTCCGACGATGCCGGGCATGCTGACCATGCTGCGCCGCTCGCCGTCCGGCGACGCGATCACGCCGGCCACGTTGCCCAGGCCGGCGAAGCGCACCGCGCCGCCCTCGACCCGCACCACGGACACGGCCGCGCCACGGGTGTGCGACACGACCCGGTGCAGGTGCTCGACGATCGCGGCCGGCGCGTCCAGGCCGCTGGCGAGGAACGCGTCGACGACGGCGTTCGCGGCCGCCGCTGCCAGGCCGCCGTGGCCGAGGCCGTCGGCGAGGAGCAGCAGCAGCGCACCGTCGCACCCCGCGCCGCCCAGCGGTCGCCGCACGCCGTCTCGCCCGCGATCGGCCTGCTCAGGCCCGCGACGACCGGCGAGCCGACGCGGTCGCGGCCGGCCCACAGCTGCGCGGTCAGCACGGTGCCACGCCCGGGCAGCGAGTAGCCCCCGGAGTGGCTCGACAGGCGGCGGACCGCGCCGAGGCCGATGCCGAGCGTGCCGGCGGTCGACGTGCCGTCGGCGCCGCTGAACACGAGGTCGGCCATGCCGGGGCCGCTGTCGACGGCGACGAGCTCGACCCCGCCGGCCGCACCGGCGCGCAGGCAGCGCACCGACAGCGACCCGACGTCGGCGTGGCGGTGCAGGTTGCTCGCCAGCTCGGCGGCGACGATCGCGACCTCACCGGCGCGCTCGTCGCTGAAGCCGAGCCGGCGGGCGCAGTCGACGGCGACGCGGCGGGCCACACCCGCGGCGCCCGCCTCGTCGACGGGGATCCAGCCGAGCTCCTCGACCAACGGCACCGGGGCCTGTGGTGTCACCGTGCCCACTTGGTCACCGTGATCCGGGTGCCTTCCCCGGCGGCGGTGACGATCTCGAACTCGTCGACGAGGCGGCGCGAGCCGCTGAGGCCGAGTCCCAGGCCGCTGCCGGTGGTGTAGCCGTCGGTGAACGCCAGGTTCAGGTCGGCGATGCCGGGTCCGGTGTCGACGAACTCGGCGCGGACCCCGCCCCGGCGCCCGTTGTGCACCTGACCGACGAGGGCGTGCCCGCCACCGCCGTGGATCAGGGTGTTGCGGGCCAGCTCACTCGCCGCGGTGACCAGCTTCGTCTGGTCGACCAGCGGCAGCTTCGCGGCCAGCGCGATCACCCGCACCGCCTGGCGCACCCTGACGACGTCCTTGTCGTCGGTGATCGGCAGTCGCTGGGGCTCCGGCGGCTGCGTCATACGGGCACGTCGTCGGAGCCGCGGAGCCTCAGCAGACCGACGCCGCGCACCTGCTTGGCCTCGGCGAGGATCTCCAATGCCTTGTCGACATTGAGCGCGGTGCGCACCCCGGTGAGCGACAGCCCCAGCTCGACCAGCGTGATCGCGACCGCGGGCCGCATGCCGACGACAACGGTCTCGGCGTCCAGGACCCGGGACACCGACGCGATCGTGGACAGCATCCTGCCGATGAACGAGTCGACGATCTCCAGGGCCGAGATGTCGATCACGACGCCGTGCGCGCCGGTCTCCACGATCCGGTCGCCCAGATCCTCCTGCAGTTGCAGTGCGGTTTGGTCGTCGAGGTCGATCTGGATCGAGACCAGCAGGATCTCGCCGATCTTCAGGACGGGGACCCGATCCATCACAGCGCCCTGTCGCGGCCCGACCGGCGGACCACCTCGACGCCGCTGGCGCGCAGCGCGTGCAGCAACGCATCGGACAGGTTGGACTTCGTCACGATGTCGCCGAACTCGATGCCGAGCGCGACGACGGTCTGCGCGATCTGCGGCCGGATGCCGGAGATGATGCACTCCGCGCCCATCAGCCGGGCCGCAACGACCGTCTTCAGGATGTGCTGCGCGACCTGCGTGTCGACCGCCGGCACGCCGGTGATGTCGACGATCGCGAACGCGGAGCCGGTGTCGACCAGGGTCTGCAGCAGCTTCTCCATGACCACCTGGGCGCGGGCGGAGTCCAGCGTGCCGACCAGCGGCACCGCCACGACGCCGTCCCACAGCTTCACGACCGGCGTCGACAGCTCCAGCAGCTGCTCGGTCTGGTCGGCGATCACCGACTCGCGGGTCTTGGTGTAGGTCTCGAACGTGAACAGCCCCATGTCGTCGACGACCAGCGACAGGAGCAGGAAGTCGGTGGTCGCCAGCTCACCCTGGCCGGCCTCGGTGAGACCGAGCACGACCTCCTTGACGGTGAACACGAGGCTCGCGGTCTCGCTCGGGGTGAAACCCTGCCGTGCCCACGCCCGCGACAGCTCGGCGAGGGCCGCCCGCGACTCGCCGGCCTCGGCGCCCGCGATCTGCCCGTCGCCGTCAGCGGTCAGCAGGCCCTGCAGGGCGCCGAACACGTCGCGCACCTGCCGGGTGAGCTCGACGTTGGTGAGCCGGCCACGCAACGTGCGGGCGGCCATCTCCGTCCACTGCCGCACGATCGAATCCTCATGCGCCCCAAGGAACGCACTCAGCCGCTGCCGCGCGTCGGCATCCACCTTCACTCGTGATCTCCTTCGACCGGTCGTCCGTCGGACCAGACGGTACCGCCCCGTGCCACCCGCCGCGAACGATGCCGCCGATCGGGGTGTCACGACCGCGCCGCCAGGGAAGAAAACCGGTATGAAGACGACTTGGAGGCCCTACGAGGCACACGGCACCCTGTCCGAGGAGACCCGCGAGCGCCTGCCCGACAGCGTCTACGCGTTCCCGGAGCATCGCAAGCTGCCGCTGACGGACGCCAAACACGTCCGCAACGCGGTCGCCCGCTTCGACCAGGTCCGCGGCGTCAACGACACGGACCGCGACCTCGCCTTCGCGAACCTGGCGAAGGCGGCCGAGCACTACCAGGTGGAGCTGTCGGAGGCGAGCTGGCACGAGCTCGGCCGCACTCCGCACTGAGACGCGCCGGCCCGCCCACCGTGCGGGATGGGCGGGCCGGCGTCACCGATGACTCAGATCAGGCCCAGGCGCTCCACGGCCGTGCGCTCCTCGGCGAGCTCGGCGACGGATGCGTCGATGCGGGCCCGGGAGAACGCGTCGATGTCCAGCCCCTGCACGATCTCCCACCTGCCGCCGCGGGACACGACCGGGAACGAGGAGATCAGGCCCTCCGGCACGCCGTAGGAGCCGTCGGACGGCAGCGCCACCGACGTCCAGTCACCCTCGGGGGTGCCGTTGACCCAGTCGAAGACGTGGTCGATGGCGGCGGACGCGGCCGAGGCGGCCGAGGACGCGCCACGCACGTCGATGATCTCCGCGCCGCGCTTGGCGACCCGCGGGATGAACTCGTCGGCATACCACTGCTGGTCGCCGACGGCCTCGGCGGCGTTGCGGCCGGAGACCTCGGCGTGCAGGATGTCGGGGAACTGCGTCGCGGAGTGGTTGCCCCAGATGGTGACCTTGCTGATCTCCGAGACCGGCACGCCGAGCTTCTGCGACAGCTGCGCCACGGCCCGGTTGTGGTCCAGGCGGGTCATCGCGGTGAACCGGTCGGCGGGCACGTCGGGGGCGTTGCGCTGGGCGATGAGGGCGTTGGTGTTGGCGGGGTTGCCCACGACCAGGATGCGGATGTCCTCGGCGGCACCGGCGTTGATCGCCTCGCCCTGCGGCTTGAAGATGCCGCCGTTGGCCTCGAGCAGGTCACCGCGCTCCATGCCCTTGGTGCGGGGGCGGGCACCGACGAGCAGCGCGACGTTGGCGCCGGAGAACGCCTGCTTCGGGTCGTCGAACACGTCGACACCGGCGAGCAGCGGGAACGCGCCGTCCTGCAGCTCCAGCGCGGTGCCCTCGGCGGCGCGGGCGGCCTGCGGGATCTCCAGCAGGCGCAGCTTCACGCGGGTGTCGGCGCCGAGCAGCTGACCGGACGCGATGCGGAACAGCAGCGCGTAGCCGATCTGGCCGGCGGCACCGGTCACGGTTACGTTCACGGACTCGCTCATCAGACTTCTCCTGCGGCAGCGGCGGGTGTGCTTCTCCACACAAACTATCCCCGGCCCCCCAACGACCGTTCACCCACTGGCGTTGCGATGTGGTTTGGAGCACTCGATCAGGTACCGCGTGGTGTACGCGACGAACGGCCCCTCCGCCTGGATCCGCTCGTGCAGGGCCAGCAGCGGCTCCCGGTAGGCGGCGACCGTGAACCCTGGCACGATCCAGATCACCTTGCGCAGGTACACCACGACGGCCGCGACGTCGTGGAACTCCATCCGCAACGTCACCTCCCGCAGGTCGCGTACCCGCAGCCCGGCGGCCTCCGCGTCGAGGGCCGCCGTCGCGGGAAGCCGGCCCTGGTTGACCGGGGTCGGGCCGAGCATCGCCTCGGTGACCTCGTGCGCGGTGCCGACCCCGACGTGCTGGGCGAGGTAGCCGCCGCCGGGGCGCAGCACCCTGGCGATCTCCGGCCAGGGCGCGACGACCGGGTGGCGGCTGCTGACGAGGTCGAACGTGCCGCCGTCGAACGGCAGCGGGTCCTCGTCGGCGACCTGGGCGACCGTCGCGCCGTACGGTGCGAGGGCCCGCCTGGCGAGCGCGACGTTCGGCGCCCACGACTCGGTCGCGGCGAGGACGCCAGGGACCGTCCCGGCGCGGCGCAGCGCCCACGCGACGACCTCACCACCGCCGGTCTGCACGTCCAGGGCGGAGCTCACGGTGCGGTAGCGGGCCGCGAGCAGCCCGGCGTACCCCCACGGCGGCCGCTTCTCGGTGGCGCGGCCCTCGAACCAGGAGAAGTCCCAGCCTTCGACCGGCGCGGCAGCGCCTTCGGCCAGCAGCGCCTCGAAATCGGCCATGACGGGATTGCACCTTCCGTTGCCGGGGCATCACTGAGGGCATGACGATCATTCCGCAGACGCAGGTGTTGTGGCTGGCCACGGCCGCCGACGACGAGATCCAGGCCGGCCGCGTCATCGGCTGGCAGACCGAGCACGTGCAGCCGGTCCCGCTGGTCGCGTGGACCGACGAGACGGGGCTGCTCAGCCGGGTCGGCACGCCGGTGAACCCGGTCGTGTGGCTCGGCGACACCCGCGGCGAGGTGGTGGAGTCCGCGCAGCGCGAGACCCGGCAGCCCGCCCTGAGATAGGTCGGTCAGGCGACGGTGCGCAGGCGCTGGGTGGCGTCGCGCACGATCTCGGCGAGCGGCTCGACCAGGTCGGGCCGCTGCGCCATGAGGTCGTCGAGCCGCACCCGCCACATCCCGGTCTCCAGCGCGGCGGCCTCGTAGCCGTACGCCGCGACGAGCCGCGTCCGGCACTGCATCACCAGCTGCCCGAACGGCGGCCCCGCGTGCTCGTTGATCCAGTTGGCGAACCAGACCGCCCAGTCGCGGTCGGCGCACGCCCGCACGATCATCCGGGCACCGTCCCAGGCGACGCGCTGCACGTGAGCTGTCGGCATGTGTCAATGCTGCGCCGTTCTCGCCGGGCAACGCAACCCCTCACGCTCCTCGATGGTCTTCGTAGGTCGAAGTGCCGATGCCCGGCATCGTCCTACGCCGCCACCATCCACGTCGACACGGTTTCGGCGTACGAAGGAGGTCCGAGCGGGGCGCGGGGCGGCCGGTGGTGCTCGTGGAGGCCGGGGGGCCCGACGATCACCGTCGGCTGGCCCGCGCCGCGTCGTGCCAGGCCTGGAACAGCTCCCGCTTGGCGGCCGCCCGCTCGGCGACCTCGTCGGCGATGCCATTGGCGGCGGTGAGGTAGCCCAGGGCGGCGAGCAGGTCGCCGCACTCCTCGACCAGGCGGGCCCGCAGGTCCGAGCCGTCGTAGTGGGTCGCCGCACCGGACGTGGCGACCAGCTTCCCGAGCACCTGGAGCAGCTCACCTGCCTCCTCGGCGACCTTCGCCAGTCCCGGGTACACCTCGGCGCCGATGCCGAACGGGGCGGTCATGACGCGGTGCCGGGCAGAGAGAAGCGCACACCGAACATCATGCCTTCACCGGCCGACGCGCAGGCCCTCCACGGCGGCGAACTCCAGGAAGTCCTCGGCGGCCGGTTCGACGGCGCCGTCCTCGTGGTACCGGAAGCTGACCGCGTCCTCGCACACGCCGTCGCGGACCACGAAACCCCAGTAGTCGCCGGTCCCGACCGGGGCGACGGCCACGAACCCGGCGCCCGGCTCGTTGGCGCCCAGCAGCGTCTCGACCCAGCGGCGGCCCTCGTCGGCGGGCAGCAGCTCGACGAAGAGGAACCGCCCGGCGCCGTAGCGCAGCAGGAACCGTCGGTACTGCTGCGGCAGGTGTACGCCCAGCCGCCGCTCGACCCGCGTCAGATCCCCCTCGGTGGCCCGCCAGTGGTCGAACACGGCGACGTCGCCGTCGCGCTCCTGGGCCGCATACCGCCGCAACGCCTGCTCCAGCAGCACGTCGAACTCGGCGAATTGCACCGAAGCAGTCTGCCATCGCCGAGCGGTGCCTACTTCAGCAGGGCGCGGGCCTTCTCCGGGTCGAGCTCGCCCTTGCCGTCCAGACCGGCCGACGGGCACTCCTCCGCCAGGGGGCAGGCGCCGCAGGCGGGCCTGCGGGAGTGGCAGGTGCGCCGGCCGTGCAGGATCAGCAGCAGGTTGACCGGCACCCAGTCCTTCGACTCGAACAGCGCGCGGACGCCGGTCTCGGTGGCCTCGCCGTCCTTCTCCGGGCCCCAGGAGAGCCGGTGCGCGACCCGGCCGACGTGGGTGTCGACGGAGATCGCGGGCACGGCGAACGCGTTGCCCAGCACCATGTTGGCCGTCTTGCGCCCGACCCACGGCAGCTCGACGAGCTCCTCGAACGTCTTCGGCACCTCGCCGCCGTGCCGCTCGACGAGCACCTCGGCGAGCTTCATGACGTTGCGGGTCTTGGCCCGGTAGTACCCGACGGGGACGAGGATCTGCTCCAACTCCTGCGGGTCGGCGGCGGCGAGGTCCGCGGCGGTCGGGTAGCGCTTGAAGAGGACCGGGGTGACCAGGTTGACCCGCTCGTCGAGGGTCTGCGCGGCGAGGACGGCGGCGACCAGCAGCTGCAGCGGCGACTCGAAGTCCAGCTCGAGCACCGGGTCCGGGTAGCGGGCGGTGAGCAGCCGCAGGATGCGCCTGGCCCGGCGGGTCTGCTCCAGGTCCGGCCCGGCCGGCACCGCACCGGCGATGACGGCACCGTTCGCCGCCGCCTTCTTCGCCACGGCGG
This sequence comes from Dactylosporangium sp. NBC_01737, assembly GCF_035963215.1. Taxonomy (NCBI): domain Bacteria; kingdom Bacillati; phylum Actinomycetota; class Actinomycetes; order Micromonosporales; family Micromonosporaceae; genus Dactylosporangium; species Dactylosporangium sp. NBC_01737. The sequence goes on along the minus strand of NZ_CP109153.1, from coordinate 7,101,429 downwards.
CCTTCTTGGTGACACCGGCCTTCTTCCCGACCGGAGCCTTCTTCGCGGCCGCCTTCGTGGCGACGGCGGCCTTCGCAGCCACAGCGGCCTTCTTGGCGGGAGCGGCCTTCTTCACGACCGGGGCCTGCTTCGCAACGGCGGCGGCCGTCTTCTTCGCCGGCTTGGTGACGTCTGCGGCGGTGGTGGCTTCGGTGGCAGCTGGGGTCCTGTTGCGGCTCGGCACGCAGACGAGCCTACGTCGCGCCGCTCCCCGCCGAGGCCCGCCCCGGTGCTACCGTCGGCCGTTCCCTCGACCGGTGAAGGAGCGACCATGGCCCGCAAGAAGCAGGTGCCCAGGACGCGCCCGGAGGTGCAGGCGGTGCCACCCGGTCACCGGCTGTACCGGATCAGCATCAATGTCCTGGTCAACCCGGCGCAGCTCGACGCGCTCACGAACCGGATCGTCGACGCACTGTGCCCGGACGCCTCGCACGAGGGCGACTGTGCCGACCCGTGGTCGATGATCACCACGGACGCCCGCGGCTACGACCGCCGGGTCCAGCGGCGGATGCTGGAGACGATCCGCACCACGAACCCGCCGCCCGACTACCCCGGGTAGGCACGGACACGGCGAGACCCGCCGCCCGGGGCAAGCCGGGCGGCGGGTCGCTGTGACGGGACCGGTCAGGCGGTCGGGACCAGGGTCGAGACGTCCGCCGGGCGCAGCGCCAGGGCGAGCACGTCGGCGACGTCGGCGAGGGCGTGCACGGTCAGCTGCGACCGCACCTCCTCCGGCAGGTCGTCGAGGTCGGGCTCGTTGCGCTTCGGGATGATGACCTCGGTGAGGCCGGCCCGGTGCGCGGCCAGGAGCTTCTGCTTGACCCCGCCGATCGGCAGGACCCGGCCGGCGAGGGTGACCTCACCGGTCATGCCGAACTCGGGCCTGACGGGCCGGCCGGTGGCCAGGGACGCCAGGGCGGTGACCATCGTGATGCCGGCGCTGGGGCCGTCCTTCGGGACCGCACCGGCCGGGACGTGCAGGTGGATGCGTCGGGCGGCGAGCTCGTTGGGGTCGATGCCGAGGCGCCGGCCGTTGGAGCGCAGGTAGGACAGCGCGATGTGCGCCGACTCCTTCATGACGTCGCCGAGCTGGCCGGTGAGGGTCAGGCCGGGCTCGCCCTCCATCGAGGTCGCCTCGATGAAGAGCACGTCGCCACCGGCGCCGGTGACGGCAAGACCGGTCGCGACGCCGGGGACGGCGGTGCGCTCGGCCGACTCCGGGGTGAACCGGGGCCGCCCCAGGTACCTGACCACGTCGTCGACGTGGACCGGGGTGCCGTCGAAGGCGACCGCGATCTTGCGCAGAACCTTCGCCAGGGCCCGCTCCAGCTGCCGGACACCCGCCTCGCGGGTGTGCTCGCCGGCGATCGCCCCCAGCGCAACGTCGCTGATCGTGACCTCGTCGGCGCCGAGGCCGGCGCGGTCGAGCTGGCGCGGCCACAGGTGGTCCCGGGCGATCGCGACCTTCTCCTGCTCGGTGTAGCCGTCCAGGGTCACCAGCTCCATGCGGTCCAGCAGCGGGCCGGGGACGGTGTCCACCACGTTGGCGGTGGCCAGGAACAGCACGTCGGACAGGTCGAGGTCGACCTCGAGGTAGTGGTCGCGGAACGTGTGGTTCTGCGCGGGGTCGAGGACCTCGAGCAGGGCCGCGGCCGGGTCGCCGGCGTAGCCGACGGCGAGCTTGTCGACCTCGTCGAGGAGCACGACCGGGTTCATCGAGCCGGCCTCGCGCAGGGCGCGCACGATCCGGCCGGGCAGCGCCCCGACGTAGGTGCGGCGGTGGCCGCGGATCTCGGCCTCGTCGCGGACGCCGCCGAGGGACACCCGCACGAACTTGCGGCCCAGGGCCCGGGCGACGGACTCGCCGAGGCTGGTCTTGCCGACCCCGGGAGGGCCGGCGAGGGCGAGCACGGCGCCGGAGCCGCGGCCGCCGACGACCTCCTTGCCCAGCGCCGCGCGCCGGTTGCGCACGGCGAGGTATTCCAGGATGCGGTCCTTCACGTCGGCGAGGCCGGCGTGGTCGGCGTCGAGGATGGCGCGGGCCTCGGCCAGGTCGGTGTTGTCGGTGGTGCGCACGTTCCACGGCATTTCGAGGACCGTGTCGAGCCAGGTGCGGATCCAGCCGGCCTCCGGCGACTGGTCGCTGGCCCGCTCCAGACGGTCCACCTCGCGCACGGCGGCCTCCCGCACGACGTCCGGCAGATCCGCCGATTCGACGCGGGTGCGGTAGTCGGCGGAGCCGGACGGCTCGTCCTCGCCGAGCTCCTTGCGGATCGCGGCGAGCTGCTGGCGCAGCAGGAACTCGCGCTGGGTCTTCTCCAGGCCCTCGCGCACGTCGTGGTTGATCTTCTCGTTGACCTGCTGCTCGGCGGCGTGGGCGCGGGCCCATTCGACGAGCAGTTCGAGCCGGGCGGTGACGTCGGCGGCGCCGAGGAGCTGGATCTTCTGCTCCAGGGTGAGCCACGGCGCGTAGCCGGCGGAGTCGGCGAGCTCGGACAGGTCCGTCATCCGCTCGACGGTGTCGATGACCTGCCACGCGCCGCGCTCCTGGAGCACGCCGATGACCAGGGCCTTGTACTCCCGGGCGAGCTCCTTGGCCCGGCCGGCGGGTGCGGGCTCGTCGAGCAGGGTGGCCTCGACCCACAGCGCCGCGCCGGGGCCGGGGACGCCGGCGCCGATACGGGCGCGGGACAGGCCGCGCACGACCGCCGCGGGCTCGCCGCTGGGCAGCCGGCCGACCTTCTCCAGGACGGCGACGACGCCGAACGAGCCGTATTCGCCGTCGACGCGCGGGACGGCCAGGACGCGCTTGTCACCGGTCGAGCGGGCCGCGTCGACGGCCGCCTGCGTGGTGGCGTCGAGCGTGACCGGGATGACCATGCCGGGGAGCAGGACGTCGTCGGTCAGTGGAAGAACCGGAAGAGTAGCCATGTCAGACACCTGCCATCACTGTGGTTGAGCGTGTCAGGCTTAAGTTACAAAACGTTCCCTCTGTTCCCGGAAAGGTCCCGCGTGTGACCCAGGCCACCGTAGTCGGGCAGGTCGATGGCGGTGGCGGTCCGTGTCGCGAGGTGCTTGAACAGGTGCTTCACCGGCGGCAGGTACCGGATCATGCGGAAGAACCGGTCCCGCTGGGCGATCTTCTTCTCGGTGGAGGGGACCAGGAAGTCCGACCCCCCGGAGGCCTGCTTCTGGCAGGTGTCGACATAGGGGCGCATGCGCTGCTCGTACGCCTCGAACGCCCGCTGGAACGGCAGCCTTCCCAGCTCACCGGCCAGGATGTGCGCGCCGACGACCGCGAGGCCGGTGCCGTTGCCGCCCGGGCCACCCGCGTAGCCGGCGTCGCCGACGAGCACGACGCGCCCGCGTGACCAGCGCTCCATCCGGACCTGCGTGGTGGAGTCGAACCAGAAGTCCGGGGCGGTGCGCATCGCTTCGAGCAGGCGCGGCACCCGCCAGCCGGCCTCGGCGAACGCGTCGGCGACGATGCGCCGCTGCTGCTCCACGTCGCGCCGGTCGTGCTCCAGCCCGTCGGCCGTGAAGAACAGGGAGATGACCGCCTTTTCCGGATCTATACCCGCGATGGTGACGGTCCGGCGCGGCTCGTTGTACATCAGGCCGGCGCGGTCCAGGCCGAACTCGTTGGCCATCGTGAAGATGCAGCCGAACACGCCGAGGTTGCGCTGCGGCACCTGGCCGAACACCAGGTCGCGCACCTTCGAGTTGACCCCGTCCGCGCCGACGACCAGGTCGAACCGCGCCGGCGCGCCGCGCTCGAACGTGACGTCGACGCCGTCCGCGTCCTGGGCGATGGTGGCGATCGAGTCGCCGAAGACGTAGTCGACGTGCTCGCGGGTCGCGTCGTGGAGCACCTCGCCGAGGTCGCCCCGCAGGAGCTCCAGGTCGCCGCTGAAGATCGCCGACGGCAGCGTGGCCTTGACGGTGTCGTCGCGGTCGACGATCGCGATGTCGCCCATGTGCGTGGCCCTGGCCCGCATGGTCTCCAGCAGGCCCATCCGCCGCAGGACCTCCAGGTGGACCCGCCCGCGGAAGTCCACGGCATACCCGCCGCCGCGCAGCGTGGGCGCGCGCTCCACGACGGTGACGCGGTGGCCGGCGCGGTGCAGCCAGAGGGCGAGGGACGGGCCGGCGACGCTCGCACCGGAGATGAGGATGTCCATGACACGGAAATATACGTTCGTCTTATACGTTTGTATAGACCCTAGGATCTGGACCATGGGACATCGCGAGGACCTCCTCGACGGCGCGGTGCGCTGCATCTACGAGAAGGGGTACGGGCGGACCACCGCCCGCGACATCGTCGCCGCGTCCGGCACCAACCTCGGCTCGATCGGCTACCACTACGGCTCCACCGAGGCGCTGCTGAACGCGGCCCTCGAAAAGGCCCTCGAGGACTGGGGCATGCAGCTGGCCAACGCGCTGCTGTCCACCGACGCCGACGGGCTGAGCCAGCGGGAGCGCTTCGAGGCGTACTGGTCCGGCGTCATCGCCTCGATCTCCACCCACCGGCCCGCGTTCATGGCGTCGTTCGACGCGTTCGTGCAGGCCGAGCACGCACCGGCGGTCCGGGCCATGATCGCCGAGGGTCTCCAGGGCGCCCGCGACCTGTGGGCGTCGGTGTTCCACGGCATCGACGCCGCCGCCGAGCCGCAGAAGGCGTTCCAGGTCGGCTCGCTCTACCAGGCGCTGATCTCCGGCGTGCTCGTCCAGTGGATGATCGACCCGGCCAACGCGCCGACGGGCCACGACCTGGCCGAGGCGCTGCGGCTGGTCGCCGGCTCCCTGTGAGCGGGCCACTGTGAACCGGCGCGTCGGCGGCATACTGCTGCTGGGCGCGATCGGCCGGGCGCCGCTGACCTCGGTCGGCCCGCTCGTCGCCGAGATCCGCGCCTCGGAGCACCTGTCGGGGGCGGCCGCCGGGCTGCTGACGACGCTGCCGCTGCTGGCGTTCGCCGGCTTCTCCCCCGTCGCGCCGCTGGTCGCCCGCCGGATCGGCCTCGAGCGCGCCCTCGGCCTGGCCGTCGTCGTCCTCGCCACCCGGATCGCGGTGCGCTCGGCGCCGGTACCCGTGGCGCTGTGGCTCGGCACGGCCGCCGTCGGCGCGGCCATCGCCGGGTTCAACGTGCTCCTGCCGAGCATCGTCAAACGCGACCACCCGGCGCGGGTCGCGCAGCTGTCCGGCGGCTACTCGGCGACCCAGAGCGTGGTCGCGGCGGTCGCGTCCGGCACGGCGGTGCCCCTGGCCGCGATCGCCGGCGGCTGGCGGGCGGCGCTCGCGTGCTGGGTCGCGCTGGTGGTGGCGGCGGCCGTGGCCTGGTCGCCCCGCGTGCTGCGCCCACGCCCGGCGCCGCCGGAAGGCGCCACGGTGCGGCGCACCGGCCGCCCGCCCTGGCGGACCGCGCTCGCCTGGCAGGTGACGGTGCTCATGGGCCTGCAGTCCATGGCGTTCTACGTGCTCATCACCTGGCTGCCGTCCCTCGAACGCGACCACGGCATCCCCGCGCAGGCCGCCGGATGGCACCTGTTCGCGTACCTCACCGCCGCCGTCGCCGCGAACCTGGTCACCCCGGTCGCCCTGCACCGGATGCGCGACCAGCGGCTCATCGGGCTCACCCTGGTCGCCTGTATCGGCCTGGGCACCGCCGGGCTGCAGTGGCTGCCGTGGACCGCGGGCTGGGCCCTCGCGTCGATCGTGGTGGCCGGCTTCGGCGCGGGCGGCGTCCTGGTGGTGTGCCTGTCGCTGTTCAGCCTCCGCACGACCGACCACGCGCAGGCCGCCGCGCTGTCGGCCATGGCGCAGACCGTCGGGTACACCGTCGCCGCCGCCGGACCCGTCCTCTTCGGCGCGCTGCGGGACGGCAGCGGGTCATGGACGCTGCCCATGGCGGTCCTGAGTGCGCTGACGGCGGTCATGGCGGTCTTCGCCGTCCTGTCCGGCCGGGACCGCTTTGTCGCCTGATGCCGCTCAACTCCCTCTTCGCCTGACCGATAGGAGCTGACGAAGAGCTAACAGGGGGTTGTCCGGTGGTTTCGTTCGCGTCGCTCAAGGTGCGCCACAACATCATGATCGCGGTCGCCGTCGCCGGTCTCGTGGCCGCTTCGGTCGGCGGGATCGGTCTGGTCAAGATCTCCGACGTCGCGGACAGCGCGAAGGAGATGTACACCCGTGCGCTGCTGCCCGCCGCCGACGCCGCGGACCTGCGGGTGGCGGTGTGGCAGTACCGCTTCTACGGCATCGGCGCGAACACGATCGTCGACCCTGCGGTCCGCACGCAGTTCAACCAGTCGCGGGACCAGGCCGCGACGCGGATCGACGCGGCGGCCAAGCAGTTCGCCTCCCGTGACATCGACCCGGCCCAGCGCGCCGCGATCGACCAGTTCACCGCCACCTGGGCCGAGTACACCGCGGTGCTGGCGGAGGGCCAGCAACTGATCGCGGCCGGCAAGGCCGCCGAGGGGCAGGCGCTGCTCACCCGGAAGGGATCGCCGAAGGCGGAGGAGGCGGTCAAGCACCTCGGTACCCTCGCCGAGGTGTCCCGCGCCACCGCGGAGGCCCGGCTCGCCGACGCCAACGACGCCCGCGACCAGGCCAGGGTGATGGTCGCCGTCGTCCTCGCCGGCGGGCTGGTCCTCGCGATCGCCGTCGCGCTGCTGCTGGCCCAGGCGATCCTCAAGCCGCTGCTGCAGGTCCGCGACGTGCTGGCCGCCGTCGGTGAGGGCGACCTGACGCGGGAGACGCACTTCGCGGCGGACAACGAGCTCGGGCAGATGGCCGTGGCACTGGGCCGGGCCACGACCCGGATGCGCACCGCCGTGCGGACCCTGGCCAGCAGCAGCACCAGCCTCGCCGGCCGCGCCGACGAGCTGCAGAACGCCAGCCGCGGCCTCGCCGACGGCGCCGAGCGCACCGCCGGCGAGGTGTCGAAGATCAGCGGCTCGTCGCACGAGGTCTCCAGCAGCGTCCAGGCCGTCGCCTCCGGCGCGGAGGAGATGAACGCCTCGATCCGCGAGATCGCGATCAGCACCTCGGAGGCGGCGTCCGTGGCCGGCCAGGCCGTCGACGCGTCCGCCGCCGCGGAGCAGATCATGGTCCGGCTCGGCTCGTCGTCGGCGGAGATCGGCGACGTCATCAAGGTGATCACGTCGATCGCGGAGCAGACCAACCTCCTCGCCCTCAACGCCACCATCGAGGCCGCCCGCGCGGGCGAGGCCGGCAAGGGCTTCGCGGTCGTCGCCGGCGAGGTCAAGGACCTGGCGCAGGAGACCGCGAAGGCCACCGAGGAGATCGGGCAGCGGGTCCGCGCGATCCAGACCGACACCGCCGGCGCCGTCGAGTCGATCTCGGAGATCGCCCGGGTGATCGGCCGGATCAACGAATACCAGACGACGATCGCCTCGGCGGTCGAGGAGCAGAGCGCCGTCACGACCAGCATGGCCACCGACCTGAACGTCGCCGCGAGCGGCGCGGACCGCATCAACGGCGGCATCGGCGAGGTCGTGCACGCCGCCGACAACACGATGCACGGCGCGCAGGCGACCCGCACCGCGGCCGCCGAGCTGACCAGCATGTCGGAGGCGCTCCGCGCGATCGTCGGCGGCTTCAAGCACTGACCGCGCCGTGCGTTAGGTTGGTCGGCGTGGACGATCAGCTGCCGTGCCGCCTGCGGGTCGCGGGTGACGTGTTCGACCTGGCCGGCCCGCCGGCCGCCCTGCGCGACCTGGCCGGGCGGCTGCGCGCCGCCGGTGACCTGTTCGAGCAGCGCATCCGCAACGGCGCGCTGGTCCAGCAGCGCGGCGGCGACGCCCTCGCCGTGCAGCTGCGCGGCGGCCCGTCCCTGCACGTCAGCGGCTCCGGCGACGCCCTCGCGGTGCTCTGGGCGGCCCTGGAGGTCGTCGCCGACGAGGCCGACGCCACGCCCGGCGCGGACGGCCCGGCGCCGCACCGGCACGTCGAGGCGCTCACGGTGACCGCCGAGCGCCCCGCGCCCGAGCTGGTCATCTGACGCGGCTCAGTACACCTTCACCACGACGGCCGTGGCGTTGTCGCGGCCGCCGGCCTCCAGCGACGCCGCGACCAGCGCCGAGGCCATCGCGTCCGGCGGCGCGCCCGAGCCCAGCGTGCGCTCCATGAGCTGATACGGCACCTGCTCGGCGATCCCGTCCGTGCACAGGCAGTAGACGTCGCCTGGGAACATCGTGACGCTCAGCACGTCGGGCTCCGGCAGGCCGGGATGGCCGATGAAGCGGTGCAACTGGTATCGCGCCGCCTCCGCCTGCGGGGAGTCCGCCGGATACCAGCCGTGCACGGCGCCGAGCCACGCCTCGGTGTGGTCGATCGTGAGCAGCTCGAGCAGCCCGCCGCGCAGCCGGTACACCCTGGAGTCGCCGATCTGCGTGACCCACGCCCCGGTGGCGTCGGCGACGAGCGCGGTCAGCGTGCAGCCGGTCAGCTCCCGCAGGGTCTTGCCCGCGGCGCGGACCTGCCGCTGCGCGTCGGCGACCGCGGCGAACAGCGCCGGCGGCGCGAACGGCCCCCGATGCTCCTGCACGGCGGTGGTGAAGATGTCCACGGCGGTCCGCCCGGCGGTCCGGCTGCCCTCGCTGGCACCCATGCCGTCGGCGACGACCGCGCACAGCCCGGGGCGGCGCTGCAGCTCCGCGGTGTGCAGCACGTCGAAATTGGCCGGATACCGCCGGCCGACCTCGGTGGCGGTGCCGACCTGCAAGCGGCGCCCGGCGCCCTGGACCTCGATCGTCATCAACGTGAGCGTAACCCGGACAGCCCCGGAAGGTGACCCGGGTTCATGTGCCGGAAACCTCACCGCCGACGCACGGCCGAAACTTGCACAACCTCCGTATCCGTCCCACTGCGCACCGTGTCCGCGACCTGCCTGACGGTGGCGGCAAGCTGGCTTTAAGTGGCGGCCAAGTGGGAGGGGGTCTGCTCAGGGCCGAACATCTGACCTGAGGAGAACACCGTGCCGAACCTTGTCGGGATCACCGTCAACCACCGGTCGATGCGTGGCGACGCGCACCGGTTCGCGGCTTTGCTGCGGGACATCGCCGGAGGGGTCACGCCGAGCACGCCGGCGCGGGCCGAGGCCGTCGCCGCGTACCTGGAGACGCTGTGCGACGGGATCCACCACCATCACCAGGCCGAGGACGACGTCCTGTGGCCGGTCCTTTCGGCCAGCGCCGGGGCGGAGGTCGACCTGCGGGAGCTCACCGACGACCACCGGCAGCTCGACCCGCTGCTCGACGCGATCCGCCGGGACGCCAGGACCCTCGCCGGGGCGCCCCACGACCGGGCCGCCGCGCACCGGCTGGCGGACGTGCTCGGCACGCTGCGGGACCTGCTCGACGAGCACATCGAGGACGAGGAGCGCACCGTGTTCCCCGTGATCCAGCGGTACGTGTCCGACGCCGACTGGGCCAGGGTGGAGGCCGCCGTGCGCAAGGGCGGGAAGATGGGCTTCGAGCTGCCCCGCATCGAGCGGTACGCCACGCCCGCGGAGCTGGCCGAGCTCAAGCGGATGGCCGGGCCGGTGCTGCGGGTGCTGCTCGCGGTGACCCGCCGCGGGTTCGCCCGGCGGGAGGCGGTTATCTTCCCGCAGGGCTGAGCCAGGGCACCGCGCCGGTGGCGGCGGCCAGCGCGTGGCCGGCCGCCCGGTGCGAGGCCGCCGCCGCGGTGTCGCCGAGGACGTCGGCGAGGTCGGCGAGGACCAGGTCGACCGGCGGGCCGGCCAGCGAGCCGCTGGCCAGCCCGACGAACTGGCCCGCCCACGGCAGCAGCGCCGCGTAGCACTCGCGGGCGTGCGGCTCGCTGCGCAGGGCGGCGGCGTTCAGCCCGCGCAGGCCGGTCCACGCCAGCCAGTAGTAGTCCTCGCGGACCGCGACGGCGTCCGGCGACCAGAGCGCACCGGCCTCCTCGGCCCGGCCGCCGTCCAGCAGTGCCCGGACCATGTAGTCGTTGAGGGCGTCGGGGAGCCGCTCGTACACCGGCCGCAGCATCGGCAGCAGCGTGTGGGTGGTGCCGGCGGCGAGGTGCACGAAGAACACCCCGGCGATGCCGACGAGGGCGGCGTTCGGCTGGCCGGTGCGGGCGATGCGGGCGGTCAGGTCCGAGTAGAGCCGTTCGGCGGTGGCGAGGTCACCGGCGAGCACGGCCCGCACCGCGGCGAACAGCGCCATCACCGACAGCGCAACGCCCAGCTGGCCTTCGGTGGCGTGCCGGACGGCCCGGTCGACGTGCTCCTGGGCGGCGGCGAGGTCGTTGCGTTCGAGGGCGGCCTGGAACAGCACGTGGTGCGCCTGCGCCTGGAACTGCACCAGCCCCGCCGCCGTCGCCACCTCCAGCAGCCGCTCGCCGACGGCCGGCAGCTCGTGCCGGCGGGCCGGGTTGAGCACGGCGAAGTAGCGGGCGTTCAAGGCGTGGCAGCGCAGCAGCGGGTCGTCGCCGGCGAGCGTGAGGGCCTCGGCGCTGGCCGCGTCGCAGCGCTGCAGGTCATCGCCCTCCAGCTCGTAGACCAGCGCCACCAGCAGCCGGCACCGGGTCGCCGGGTCGCTCGCCCCGGGTGCCGCGTCCGGTGCCGCGTTCAGTGCCGCTTCGAGCGACGCGACGAGCGCGGTGTCCACGGCCCGGTCGGCGCGGATCGTCCAGGCGACCGGCGCGTCGTACGCGGTGAGCGCCGCACCCGCGGGCACCCCGGCGAGCACGGCGGCGTCCAGGGCGTCGGCCCGGGCGGCCCGCGCGGCGAGCACGTCACCGGCGTTGGCGAGGGCGGACGTCAGCCCGCACAGCAGGTCATGGCGCAGCGCCGGCGGCAGCGGGCCGGCGTCCAGGGCGCCGCGGAACAGGGCCGCGGCCTCGCGGTGCGCGTACAGGGCGGCCGCCTGCCTGGCCGCGGCGGCGGCATACCCGGCGGCCGCGGGCGCCGTCGCCGGAGTGGCCGCGGCGAGGGCGTGGTGCCCGAGCGCGGCGACGTCCACGGAACCGCCGGCGGATCCCAGGGACTCCAGCGCGGCGAGGACCCGGGCGTGCAGCCGGCGCCGGCGCAGCAGGGGCATGTCGTCGTACAGCACGTCACGCAGCAGCGCGTGGGTGAACCTGACCCGGCCCGCCGCGGGCTCCTCGAGCAGCCCCGAGACCACGCCGGCCTCCAGCGCGTCGAGCACCGCGTCCTCGGTGGAGCCGTCGGCCGCGACGAGCAGGTCGATGTCGACGTCCCGGCCGAGGACGGCGGCGTGGCGCAGCACCGTCTGGGCCGGCGCGGGCAGCCGGGTCAGCCGCCGCCGCAGCACGTGCCCGATCCCGGACGGGATGGCCCGCACCGCGCTGTCGGCACCCTCGGCGGAGACGAGCCGGGCCGTCTCGGTGAGGAACAGCGGGTTGCCCCCGGTCCGCTCGACCACCACGTCCACCGCGTCCTCCGGCACCCCGAACCCGCGCAGCAGCGCCCCGGCAGCCTCCGGGTCGAGCCCGCCGAGCTCGACGTCGACGGCACGGTGCCCGGCGAGGGCGGCCCGGACCGGGTCCAGGTGCGCCCGGGACTCGCCGGGCCGGTGGGTGGCGACCAGCAGTAGCGGCCGGTCCTCGAACGCGACCGCCACGTGCCGCAGCACCTGCAGCGTCTCCCCGTCGGCGCGGTGCACGTCGTCGAGCACGACGAGCAGCGGCCCGAACCCCGCGATGCGCTCCCCGACCCCCTGCGCGAGCGCGAACTGCCCACCCCCGGCCCGCGCGCCGGCCCGCGCGCCGGCCTCGGGCCCGCCGCGGAGTCGTCGGAGGAACCGGAACCCGCGGCCAGCAGCGGGGCGAGCCGCGCGTCCGTGACGGATCCGCTGTCCGGCAGCGCCCGCAGCACCTCGCTCCACGCCCACGCCGGCGGCGCGCCGTCCACCTCGGGGCATCTTCCCCACGCGACCCGCCAGCCGAGCCGGGCCGCGAACATCCGCAGCAGCGTCGTCTTCCCCGCGCCCGCCTCCCCGCCGACCCACACGACCCGCAACCCGTCCCGCACGACCTCCTCGGCGACCCGGCCGAGGGTCGCGAGTTCCTGTTCGCGCCCGAAGTCCTTCGTGTCTGCGTCAGCTCCGGGGTTACCGCGCGGCCCCTCCGACGGGTCGATGCCGGATACCGGGCCGGACGCGCCGGTGCCAGGCGTCACCTTCCGCCATGGCCCGTCCGGTGCGTCGGCCGTCGAGGCAGCTCCGCCCACCCCGCCGCCGAGGACCCGCCCATGCGAGGACGGCCCGCCGCCCAGGACCGGCCCCTGCGTGGAAGGCGCGCCGCCCAGGACCGGCCCATGCGCGGAACGCGCGCCGCCCAGGACCGGCTCGGGCGGCGGGCCCTGTCGCGGCCGGCCCGCGTCCAGGTGCGGCGCCTGCGCGAGGACGTCTGCCTCCAGCGCCCGCAGCCCCGGCCCCGGGTCCACGCCGAGCTCCGCCGCCAGCCGGTCCCGCGCGCCCCGCAGCACCGCCAGGGCGTCACCCTGCCTGCCGGCGGCGTACAGCGCCGAACCCAGCAGGTGCACCGCCTCCTCGCGCAGGGATGCGCCTGGACGTGCCGCTCCAGGGCCGGCACGACGAGCGCGGCCCGGCCGAGGCGCACCGCGACCCGCCCGCCCGCCTCCACGCACGCCAGCCGCAGCTCCTCGAGCCGCCCGGCCTCCGGCACCGCCCATGGCTCGTCGGCGAACTCCGCGTACGCCGGGCCCGCCCACACGGCCAGCGCCTCCCGCAGCAGCCCGTCGGCCCGCGCCGGGTCCCGCTCCGCGACCGCGCTGCCGTCGCGCAGCAGCACCTCGAACCGCCACGCGTCGACGTCGCCGACCGGCAGGTGCAGCGCGTAGCCGGGTGCCGCCGTCACCAGCACGGTCGCCGGGGTGCGCGGTGCCCGGCCGGGTTCCAGGACGCGGCGCAGGTTGGACACGTACACCTGCAGCGCGGCGAGGGCCTTCGGTGGCGGTACACCGTGCCAGAGGTCGTCGATGAACCTGTCGGTCGGCACGACGTGCCCGCCGGCGGCGACGAGCCGGGCCAGGACCGCGCGCTGCCGGGGCCCGCCGAGGTCCACGGGCCGCCCGCCGATCCCGGCCCGCATCGGCCCGAGGACCCCGACGACCGGGGTCCCGGCCCGCGTGGCGTCCAACGTCAGTGGAACAGCGAGCTGACCGACTCGCCGTTGTGGATGCGGCGCATCGCCTCGGCCATCGCCGGGGCGATCGACAGCAGGCGCAGCTTGGGGACCCATTTCGCCTTCGGGATCGGCACGCTGTTGGTGCAGACGATCTCGAGCACGTCCGGCTGGGCGGCGAGGCGGTCCAGGGCGCCGTCGGTGAACAGCCCGTGCGTGCACGCCACCCTGATGCTCGCCACGTTGCGCTCGCGGAGCCGGTCGATGAGCTCGATGACGGTGCTGCCGCGGGCGATCTCGTCGTCCAGGACGATGACGTCCTTGCCCTCGATGTCACCGATGACGGCGCTGATCACCACGCGGTCGTCGCTGAAGCGCTGCTTGGCACCGGCGGCCACCGGTACCCCCAGCATCCGGGCGAACGCGGAGGCCGCCTTCGCGTTGCCGAGGTCGGGCGACACGACCACGCTGTTGGAAAGCTCCAGGCCGCGGAAGTGCGTGGCGAGCTCCCGCAGCGCGTGCAGGTGGTCGACGGGCACGCTGAAGAACCCGTGGACCTGCGGTGAGTGCAGGGTGAGTGTCAGCACCCGGGACGCGCCGGCGGCGCTGAGCAGGTCGGCGACGAGGCGCCCGCCGATGGAGATGCGCGGCTCGTCCTTCTTGTCGGAGCGGGCGTAGGCGTAGTGCGACATGACCACGGTCGTGCGGGCCGCCGAGGCGCCGCGGGCCGCGTCGAGCATGAGCAGCAGCTCGACGAGGTGCTCCTGCACGGGCGGCACGAGGGGCTGGATGAGGAACACGTCCCGCTCGCGGCAGTTGGCCTGCAGCTGCACCTCGAGGCAGTCGTTGGCGAAGCGGTCGACCCGCACGGGCAGCAGCGGCACCTCCAGCTGGGTGCAGATCTCCTCCGCCAGCTCGGGGTGTGCGCTGCCACTGAACACGGCGATGTCCCGCACTGGCTTGGCTCCTAGCTGTGGTCGTGCGCGAGGGTCGTCACGCCCTTGATACCACACCGTCCTCGCCACGCCCGCGGCTCATCCGCCGGCGCCGACGCGGACCTTCCGGCGCTGCTCGCGGCGGTCCTCGGCCGGGCAGGAGCCGCGGGCGACATACCGGTCGGTGAACTCCGCGACGGCGTCGCGGACCGTGAGCGGGGCACCCTGCCGTCGCAGGACTTCACCCGCGGCGGTGAAGCACTGCAGCGCCGCGGCGGCCATCGCCGGGTCGGCGAGGCCTTCGCGGGCGGCGCCGACCCAGTCGCGGTGCCGGCGCAGCGGGGAGCGCAGCGGCTCGGTCGCCGCTGCGCCGGCCTCGGCGCCCTGCGGGTCGTCGAGCAGGGCGGTGACGACCGCGACCGGGACGACCCAGCCGTCGCCGGGCTGCTGGTCGATCATCCGCAGCTCCAGGTAGCCGCGGGGGCGCACGGGCGGCACGAGGGTGCCGAGGTGCCGTTCGAGGTCCTCCAGGGTGACCGGGCGGGGCCCGTGGCCACGCAGCCAGGCGCGCATCGTCAGCCCGGCCGGTACGTGCCAGCGGCCGGGGCCGGCGACCATGGCGACCTTGGCGGCCAGCGCGTACCGGGACCAGGCGGCGCGGGGGTCGTCGTCGCGGCGCGGCGCCCGGGTGCGGCTGGCGTCGGTGCCGAAGCGCAGGCCCTGCCGGTGCGACACCCAGCGCCGCCCGGACTTGGAGCGGTGCGGCGAGTTGGCGAACGCGGCCATGACCACCGGGCCGATCGCGTCGGCGAGCCACCAGCGGCGCTTGTAGCCGCCCCAGTCCTCCTCGTCGTCGCTGCCGGCGTCGAGACACACCTGGATCGAGGCGGAGTTGCACATCACCTCGAGCCCCTTGGACCCGGACCGTTCGTGGTACTCGGCGAGCGCCACGTACCGCGGGTGTTCGGTGACCAGCAGCGGGGCCCGCACGTTGTCGAGGCCGGTGCCGTCCAGGACCATGCCGTGGTTGGCGAGGACGGCCCGGACCAGGGCGAGGTCACGGGTGAGCGCGGCGACACAGTCGGTCATCGACGCGCCGACCGCGGAGGACAGCTCCAACTGGCCGCCGGGCTCGATCGTGACGCCGCTGCCGCCGGGCAGGGGGTTGCCGAGGTGGGCCAGCAGCCCGAGCAGGCGGTCCGGTCCGGGTCGGTGCATCGGCTTGCTCAGGTCCCGCACGCAGTACTCCAGCTCGACACCGACGCGACCGACGGGACCGACCCGGAACCCGGCGGCGGCCACATATGCGGCGGCGGTTGCCTCGGTGAGGATGGCGGAAGTCGTGTCGTTCACGGCGGGCCTCCCGGAAGAAGGGTGCGAGCTACCCAGGGGTGGTGATGCAGGTGACGTTGTGACGCTTGAGGCTGCGGGTGCCGTTGTCGGAGCCGCGAACGGCCGCGGCTGTGCCCGGCGGGTGGACGCGGTGCGGGAATGCTCGAAAGTGCGGCGGCTCACGGTGTCGTGCGGCGGGGTGTGCGGGTGGGGCGGGGTGCTGCGGCGGCCGCCGGGTTGCGGGTCCGGCGGGGTGCATTCCATTAGGCGGTCCGGCGCCCGTTCTGTCCAGCCCACCTGGGCAACACGTGGTGAACCCTGGCTGTGAACTGGCTGAATGCCGCAAGATCTCCCCGGCCCGCCTTCCGCCGTGCAGATCTTGCGGCCGGTGCCGGTTCTGCCGTAGGGCCCGAACTAGATCGACTGTTATGGTTTTATGGTCGTTTCCGGACGACGATTCCCCGGCGTTTGGAGGAAAGCGCATCATGCCTATTCCTGCCGAGAACGGCGGCTCGCTGCCCCGCCCGACGCGCCTGCCGGAAATGATCGCGAAATACGACGCGGGCGAGGCCGGCATCGACGCGTCGCACGCCTCGCCGCCTGCCCGCTCATCGGCACCCTGGCGGGCACCGGCCTCACCGACACGCTCGCCGCCGACGGCCACCACCGGCAGCCGCCCCGGCTGGTGCGCGGCCCGTTCCGCTACGGCACCTACGCCGCGGACCGCCTGCGCTTTCTGATCCAGCTCGCCGGCGTTCCCGCGGGTGGTCGTCGGTGCCCGCGGGAACGCCCGTCCTGCGCCCCGGCGCGTTCAGCGCGGGCTGGCGAAGTCCTGGGTCCAGTACGGCACGCCGCGGCCGTTGTACGCCACCGCGACCCCGACGTTGCGGAACCGGCAGTTCAGGATGTTGGCCCGGTGCCCCGGGCTGGACATCCAGTCGCCCATGACCTCGCGGGCGCTGCGCTGGCCCCAGGCGATGTTCTCGCCGTAGGACGACCACCGGTAACCGACCGAGTTCACCCGCGACCCCGGTGAGCTTCCGCCCGGCGACCCGTGGGAGAAGTAGCCCCGGCCCGCCATGTCCCTGGAGTGCAGCCACGCGGCGTAACTCAGCCGCGGGCTCGTCGTGACCGGGCCGCAGCCCGCCCGGGCACGTGCGTTGTTGGTCAAGGCGACCACGCCGCGGACCACACCGTAGTCGGCCGCGAACGCGGGCACGGCCTGGACCGCGGCCCCGGCCGCGACGGCGCACGCCACCACGGCGACGGCGACACCCTTCCGGATTCCCATCTCACCTCCACGAAGTAGGGCAGATGAGCCGAAGCTAAAGGATTGCCCTAGCGCTGACCGCAATCTGACAAAACTCGCATTTTCGGTCCATTGGTGCGCTACGACACGCTCACCGCCGGGGTCTTCCGGCCGCTCGCGTCACCCGAACGGGTGACCCCTTCCGGGCCTGACCGATCCGTGTGCTCAGGCCCCGGCCGGCCCGTCCGTGGCCGTTCGGATGCGGGCCGCGCCGACACCCGCCGCCAGCAGCCGGGCGACCGCGCCGGCGTTCGACGCCGCGTCGCCGGCGACGAACGCGTCGTGGGCGGTCCAGTCCTCGTGCCCCGCCGTGAAGCGGTCCCGGACCACGACGGTGCCCTCGGGGGCGAGGTCAGCGAGGCGGTACAGGTCCCGCTCCACCGCGGCCGGCCAGAACACCGTCACGGCCCGGCGGTCCCCGGCCGCCCGCATCACGCCCAGCAGCGCCCGTACCGGCGCCACGGCGTCCCGCACCGCCAGCACCAGCAGCGGCCTGGTCCCGCCGGGGTCCGCCGCCGGTACGCCTTCCGCGGGCCGCAGCCGCAGCACGTCCCCGACCGCGGTCCGCTCGACGAGGTCCGCGCCGGCTTGGTCGCCCCGGTGCGGCACGATGTGCAGCTCCACGACGTTGTCCGTGGCGGGCACGTTGCCGACCCAGCAGCGCCGCCACCGCCCCGGCAGCCGCGCCGGCTCGACCACCGCCAGCT
This sequence comes from Dactylosporangium sp. NBC_01737, assembly GCF_035963215.1. Taxonomy (NCBI): domain Bacteria; kingdom Bacillati; phylum Actinomycetota; class Actinomycetes; order Micromonosporales; family Micromonosporaceae; genus Dactylosporangium; species Dactylosporangium sp. NBC_01737. The sequence continues at coordinate 7,083,951 of NZ_CP109153.1, read as the reverse complement.
GCCCGGGCTCGCACGGGTACGGCAGGTACGTCCGCACCGACACCACTGCCGCGTCCGCCCGCCGCCGCTCGTGACCGATCACCGGCGCGCTCCACGACGCGGGCTCGTGGGCGGCGGCCGCGGCCCCGTCCGCCAGCCACCGCGACACGAGGCGACCGGTCGTCGCCCACGCCTCCTGCTGGTCCCGCCGGACGACCACGCCGGGCGGGTTCGCCCGCAGCATGTCCACGAACAGCACCGCCAGGTTGTCGAGACGCTGCGGCGCCACCCCGAGCTGCGCCACCACCGGCCCGAGCTCCGCACACCGCGCCGCCAGGACCTGCGGCTGGTCGACGTGCGCGACCAGCCACCCGACCGCCTCCCGCAGCACCTCCCGCTGCGCCGCCGGCTCACCCGGCAGCAACGCCCGCAGGTCACCGACCGGATGCCCGCCCCGCCCCGTTCGCCACCCGCGGCGGCCGCCACGCTCGCGTCGTGCGCCGGCACCGCCGGCATCAACCGGGTCGCCGCGGGGGCCAGGGCTTCGCCCGCCGGGAAACCCGCGCCGCGCGGAGCCAGCAACGGAACTGCCTCGCCCCCGCGCACAGCCCCCACCCCGTCAGACCCCGATGGCCGCGTGGTCACGGCCGTCGCGCCCCCTGGCGGCCCGGGCGGCGTGGCGGCCACCGACGGCGGACCGGCGGGTGCAACAGGAGTGGGCGGCGTGGGCGGCACGCCGGTCCCGGCCGGCGGCACAGCAGGTCCGGGCGGCGCGCCGGGTCCGGGCGCAGGTGGTGGCGTCGCGATGGGAGGCGCAGGTGTCGGCGTGACGGTGGGAGGCGCAGGTGGTTGCGTGACTGTGGGAGGCGCGGGTGCCGGCATGACGGCGGGAGGCGCTGGCGATGGCGAGACGGCTCCTGACACGACGGGCGGCGCTGGTGCGGCGTTCGGAGGTGGCGGAATCGGCCCGGCGCCAGGCGCCGGTGGCGTCGCCCCCGGCACGGGTGCGGTCGCGCCAGGCACAGGTGGCATTGCGCCCGGCACGGGTGGCGGCGCGCCAGGCACAGATGGCGTCCCGCCGGGCGTCGGCGGCGTCCCGCCGGGCGCGGGTGGGGTTGCGGCGGGTGCGGGTGGGGTCGGGATGGCTGGCGGCGGGGTGCTTCGCGGCGGGGTGTTTTGCGGTGTGGGGAGTTGTTGCAGGTGGGTGACGAGTTCGTCGATGACCGTGGCGAGGGTGCCTGGGCGGCTCAGTGTCTCCGCGAGCAGGAGCCGTAGCGCGGGCATCGTCAGGAACGCACCTGCCCGCGGACCGTCGGCGCTCCGCGCAGAGGCAGAGGCGCCCGGTGGCGGCGGTCCCGGGGCGGCGGTGGGGTGGGACGGGGGCGCCGGGCGGAGCGGCTGGGTGTGGTGCAGCGCCGCCGGGTCGGGGCCGATCGTCGTCACTCTCCGAGTGTGGCCCGATGCCGGCCGTGCCCGCCGCCGGTAGCGCAGAACCCGCAGCTCACGCAGAACCCGCAGCTCACGCAGAGCACGCCGGCGGCGCGAGGTCACGCGGTGGGGCGGGCCAGGGTGAGGTGGTCGGCGGAGCCGGACAGGTCGAGCAGGTCGTCGAGCGGGGTGCGGGTGCCGAAGCGGTACGCATGGTCGTACGCCAGCGCCGCGAGCGTCGAGCGCAGCGCCCGCTCCGTCTGCCGGCGGGTGGGCAGCTCGCAGGCCGGTGTCGGGGCGCCGATCTCGCGCCGGATCACGTCGGCGGCGCCGAGCAGGGCCGCGGCGTGGGCCGGGTCGTCGAGGCGGCGGCGGGCCTCGGCGAAGGCCTCCAGGACGCTCGCGGAGCGCCACCGGTCGCCGACCCGGCGGTGGATGGACAGGCTGGCGCGCAGGCGTTCGGCGGCGGAGGGGACGGCGTCGTCGGCGAGGTCGACCCGGCCGAGGAGGTCCTGCGCCCAGCCGATGCCCTCCGGGAACGACAGTTCGGTGAACCGGTCCAGCGCCTCGACCAGGTGGCGGCGGGCGCGGGGCTGGTCGCCGCCGAAGTGGGCGACCGCGCCGAGGTGGGTCAGGGTCGAGGCGATCGACTCGTCGTCGGCGAGGTCCTGGAACGCGGCGAGGCTCGCGTCCAGCAGCGCCGCGGCCGAGGCGAAGTCGCCGGACAGCCAGGCGGTCGCGCCCGCCAGTTGCGCGGCACGGCCCTCGCCCCAGGCGTCGCCGTCGCCGCGGTACAGGGTGAGCGCCTCGTCGAGGTACCCCCGCGAGCGGGGATAGTCGGCGCGCTCCCGTTCGACGCTGCCGAGGAGCGTGAGCAGCCGTCCCCGCACCCGCACGTCGTCGACGTCGAGCGCGAGCGCGGCGCCGGCGAGGGCGGCGGCGGCCGGGTAGTCGCAGTCCAGCAGCGCCAGGGTCGCGGCGGCGGAGCAGGCGGCGGCGCGCACCGGCACCGGCGCGCCGGGGCGGCGGCCAAGGGCGTCGGACAGCCAGTCGCGGCCCTGGCGGTACACCCCGGTGAAATGCTGGAACGGTGCCAGTGCGGTCGCCAGGCGCAGGTCCTCGGCGGCGCCGCTGCCGGGGCGGCCGGACAGCCACACCATGGCGGCGCGCAGGTTGTCCTGCTCGAGGGTCAGGATCCGCAGCAGGTCGCGCTGGCCGGGGCCGCGGATCCCGGCGGCGGCCTGCTCGGCGAGGTCGAGGAAGAACGCGGCGTGTGCGTCGCGGGCGGCGCGGGCCTCGGCGGGGACCTCGGCGAGGCGGGCGGAGGCGTAGGCGGCGACGGTCTGCAGCATCCTGCCCCGCTGGTCGCCCGCGACGGGTTGCCGGTCGATGAGGCAGCGCTCGGCGAGGGCGTCCAGCAGCCCGGGGCGGTGCGCGGGCAGGACGGCGGCCGCCGCCGCGCTCCAGCCGCCCTGGAAGACGGCGAGCTGGCGCAGCAGCGCCTGCTTGTCCGGCGACAGCAGCTCGAACGACCAGTCCAGGGCCGCCCGCAGCGTGCGGTGGTGCTCGGGGCCGGTGGCCTTCGCGTCGGCGAGGACCCGGAAGCGGTCGGTGAGCAGGCGGTGGACCTCCGGCACCGACAGCAGCGCGGCGCGGGCGGCGGCGAGCTCGACGGCGAGCGGCAACCCGTCCAGCGCCCGGCAGATCGCGGCGGCGCCGGCGCGGTGCGCGGACGGCAGCGGCCGGCCGGTCCGTTCGAACATGCGGGTCTCGAACAGTCGCAGCGCCGTGTCGTCGTCGAGCGGGGCGACCGTCACCACCGTCTCGTCGGGCAGGCCGAGCGGCTGCCGGCTGGTGACGAGCAGCCGCAGCGCGGGCGAGGCGGCGAGGAGGCGGCCGGCGAGCGCGGCGACGGGGCCGGTGACGTGCTCGCAGTTGTCGAGCAGGAGGATCGCGGGCTCGTCGCCCAGGATGGCGGCGATCGTGTCGACCGCGTCGAGGTCGGGTCGCCGGGCCGCGCCGAACGCGTCGAGCACGAACCCGGCCGCGTCGCCCGCCGGGTCGTCGGCGTCGGTGTGGCCGCCCGTGCGCATCGTGGTGAGGTCGACGAACCAGACCGGTGGGGTGGCCGCGGCGGCGACCGCGACCGCGAGCCGGGTCTTGCCGCTGCCGGCCGTCCCGACCAATGAGAGCAGCGGATGCCCGGAGGCGGCGAGCAGGCGGCCCGCGGCGCGCACCTCCGCGTCCCGTCCGACCAGGCTGGTCAGCGGGGCGGGCAGGGCCGCGGATTCCATCCGGGCACTGTACCGGCCCTGTTCAACCCACCGGCACCACCAGACTGGCGACGTAACCAGCCGAAACGTCCCCGGTGACGGTCGCCAGCTGCTGCGCCCAGCCGTCGCTGAACACGTTGTCATTCGACAGTGACGTACCGGCGAGATTGCGCACGCTCTGCTCGTAGCCGCTCGTCGCGTACACCGTCGAGCACACCTTCTCCGGCAGCGCCAGCTGCGAGGTGGAGATCTTGTTCGCCGGCGAGGTCGCCTTGGCCAGGGCCGGGTACACCTCGAAGTGGATGTGCGGCCACCGGCCCGAGTACGCGGCGGGGAAGATGCTGGTGAAGGTCACCTTCCCGGACGCATCGGCCTCCTGCACGCCGCGCAGGTAGTTCTGGTTCGTGACGCCCTGGCTGTACAGGGAGTACCTGCCGTCGATGTCGCAGTGCCACAGGTAGACCGCCGCGCCGGCGTAGGCGCCGCCGGCGAGGTTCCGGATGGTGAGATCGATGGTGAGCGGGACGCCCTTCGCCAAGCCGGACGCGGTGCCGAAGCTGGAGCGGATGTCCTGCCGCACGATGCCGGTCTGGTTGAGCACGTTCGGGCCGTTGGAGCCGTCGCCCGGGTACGGCCCGGCGGTTTCCTCCGGGATCTCCTGCCCGGCGGCGCCGGTTGCGGCCGCGGTGGTGGCGGCGGACCCGGTGACGGCCTCCTCGGCGGTCCCGCAGCCCGCCACGGTGAGCGCCAGCCCGGCGCCGGCGAACATGCCGAGCATCCGGCGGCGCCGCAGCAGCGTGCCGACGTCGAAGTTCAGGCCACGGTGGTACAGGTCGTCGTGGTTGTGCGTGTCGCTGGCCATCGGTGTCCCCCCAGAGGTATTGATTGCGTGAGACCCACCGTGCCGACGGCGCCTGCGGCGATCCTGCGAGCAAGCTGTGGGTCGGCTGGGTACCGTGGCGGCACCGGCTTTCACGACGGGATGTGGATGGCGTTTCTGGTGGAGATGCCCGACGGCGGGTTCCTCGAGGTCGAGGAGCGCGTCGATGTGGCGCCCGACGACCTGTCCGTGATCGGCATCCTGGGCGCGTCCCCGCTGGAGGGCACGGGGCTGATCACGTTCGGCGCGGTGATCCGGGCGGGCCTCGACGAGGAGCAGCAGGACGACTTCGCCGACTGGATCTTCGATCGGGTGATGCTGTTCGCCGAACTGGGCGGCGAGGTCGACGGCTGGGAGCGCCTCGAGGACGGCACCTGGCGGGTTGAGGCCCGCCGCGACTGACGGGGCTTCGTCAGCCGGTGTCGTACGCCATCGGCAGGCGGGTCGGGCCGTACACGGCCTCCGTCGGGGGGAGCCAGTCGGCCGGGCCGTCCGCGCGCGGGGTGCGCAGCTGCAGCAGCTGCTGCACCTCGGTGTGGCGCAGCACGGCGGTGCCGATCGCCGTCTGCGCGTGCCAGCCCAGCTCCCGCAGCCGGGCGAGCTCACCGTACGGGTCCGTGCGGAACGCCGCACCGTAGAGGTCCAGCGTCGCTGCACTCATTCATCGACGGTAATGCTTGCGGGTCGCGGGGGACACGGGCGTCACCCGAACGGTGCGGGCCTTGAGCAGGGAGCGCAGCGATACGATCGCCCACACGGCCTCCAGCAGCAGGAACCCCCAGTCGCGCCCGATCGCGGCCTCGGCTGCGAGGACGGAGGAGCCGACGAGGTTGAGCCACCCGTACACCCGTGACGTGGAGGACAGCCTGCCCAGCTGCACCAGCACGAAGGGCACCAGCACACACAGCGAACCGAGGACCTGGACGAACATGGCGCACTCCCGCACACCACGCCGTCTTGTCGGGCCGGGTACGACGTGACTCGTCCGGGACGGCCCTCAGATCGGCGCCGCCACCACCCGACTATCGCACGCATCCAGGTCAGCGGCCACACGGGCGGGTGAGGTGCGGCGGTTCTCACCACCCTGCAACCTCACCCTGTTTCGCTGATCCCATGATCAGCAGGATGGCGGCGGTCGCCGCCGCGTGCGTCACCGGTGCGCTGCTCGCCACGCCGGCGGCGCCCGCCGGGGCGGCCACCCCGGGCAACTGGCCGCAGCACGGCGGCGGCGCCGCCAACGACAACCACCAGCCCGGCACCGGCGGCCTGGACGTGCGGCGGCAGCTGTGGCAGCGGCAGGCCGGCGGCGACGACACGGTCGGCGGCGCGGCCGTCGCGGGCGGCGCGCTCACCGTCGCGTACGGCAAGGGCGCCCTGCGCCGCATGGACGTGCGCACCGGCGCGGTCACCGTCGTGGGCAAGCTCGCGGGTCGCCGGCCGCAGCAGCTGGCCGACGTGGACGGCGCCCTGTACGTGCGGAGCCTAGACGCCGACGGTACCCGCAGCCGGCTCGCGTCCTACGACCGCGCGGGCACGCGCCGCTGGGAGGTGGCCCTCCCCGACGACGACGCGATCCTGCCCTTCACCGTCGCCGGCGGCCACGTCCTGGTCACCAGCGGGCCGAAGTGCCGCGAGCTGTGCACCGGCTACCACCTGCGGGCGTACCGCACGCGCAACGGCACCCTCGCCTGGTCCGGCGCGGTCGACGGCGACGCGGGCGGCGCCCCGGCCGTGGCCGGTGACGTCGTCGTGCAGGGCGCCTACGGCCCGGTCCGCGGCACCGGCGACGGCAGCGGCGGCGCGAACCTGCTGTTCGCGTTCGACCTCCGCACCGGCGTGCGCCAGTGGACCCGCATCCGGCCCGGCTTCTCCCTGGTCGGTCACCGCGGCTCGCTGCTGGTCTCCGGCGCCGGCCCGCAGGCCCTGTGCTCGCTCGACCCGGCCACCGGCGCCGCCCGCTGGTGCCGCGACACCCCCGTGGCCGACGAGTGGGTCGACGGGCTCTCCGCCGGCGGCGGCGCCGTGTTCGGCTACGGTCTCACCGGTACCGTCCGCCGCTACCACCCGGCCACCGGCGCCACGGCGTGGTCCGCTCCCCTGGCACTGCCGGGCTACGAGTACAACGCCCTGCACGCGCCCCTCGTCAGCGGCGGCGGCCTCGTCTACGCGGCGGTGCGGCACGGCAACTTCACCCCGTCCTCGGAGTTCACCGAGATCGTCGTCCTGCGCGCCACCGACGGCCACGTGGTGCGCCGGCTGCGCCTCGCCGCGTACGAGGACGCCTCCGCCGAACTCATGCTCGCCTCCGGTCGCCTCCTGCTCGTCGGCGACCGCACCGTCCGCGCCTTCGGCTGAGCCTCGCAGGGATCGATCAGCGCGCAGGGACGGCGACGCTGCCCGGGCCCGGCGGCTGGCCCTCCCGCGCGGGCCCGGTCAGGTGGGGACGTCGGCGCGGGTGGCGATGATGGCGGCGCGCAGGGTGGCAAGGGCGTGCGTGCGGGCGCCGGTCAGGGACGGCTCGCCGGTGCACGCCGGGGCGCGGACCGGCACGTGGCGGGGCAGCGCGCCGAAGGCGGCAGACACGGCGGCGAGCACGGCCGGGTCGCTGCCCCACGGTCCGCCGAGCACGACGAGCGCCGGGTCGGCGAGGGCGACCACCGCGGCCAGGACGCCGGCGACCGCCCGGGCGACGGTGTCCAGGTCGGCGGCGAGCAGGGCCGGCACGTCGATGGCGGTCGAGCCCGGGCGGCGGACGCCGAGCCGCGCGAACACGTCGGTGAAGGGCATCGCGCGGCCGCCGGGGCCGGCGGTGATCAGGTGGGAGATCTCCCCCGCCAGGCCGGTGTGGCCGCGCAGGACCTCGCCGTCGCTGACGACCGCACAGCCGAGGCCCTCGCCGAGGTACACGTAGGTGAAGTCGTCGCCGGCGGCGCCCTGGTCGCGTTCGGCGCGGGCGGCCCAGTTGACGTCGTTGTCGACGGTGACGGCACCGGTGACGTGCGGGGCCAGGAGCTCGACCGGGTCCAGCTCGCCGACGAGGAACGGGGAGTCGGGCAGGTGCACGAGGCGGCCGGTCGCGCGGTCGACGGGGTCGGCGGCGCTGACGGCGGCGACCCGCACGGGACCGGCGGCCGCACCGTCCCCGGCCGCGACGTCGGCATCGGCGCCGGCCACGACGTCGGCGGCGACGGCGATCAGCGCGGCGGCGACGTGGTCGGGGCGGGCCGGGCTGGTCAGCGGGCGGACGGCCCGGGTCAGGACGGTGCCGTGCGCGTCGAGGCGCTCGGCGGTCACGCCCGCGGGGGCGATGCTGACGGCGAGGGCGGTGCCCGCGGACGGGGCAAGGCCGTAATACGTGCCGATCCGGCCGCGGCCGGTGGTGCGCTCGCCGGTGTCGACGACGAGCCCGGCCGCCGTGAGCCGGCGCATGCTCTCCGACACGGTGGGCTTCGAGATGCCCGCCTGGACGGCGAGCTCCGCCCTGGTCAGGCGGCCGGCGCGCATGAGGGCGCGCAGGACGTGCTCGTCGGACAGGGAGCGCAGCAGCTCGAGCGAGGGTTTGACCGGCGTCACGTGCCAACCCTAGTCAGGACTCTTGCCTAAATCCGCGACCCGCCGTACGGTCTTCTAGTAAGGAGTCCTGACTAGAAGGAGCGCGACGCCATGCCGGTCCAGACCGCACTGCCGCACTGGGAGACCACGCCAGCCGACCTGGGCGCCGCGATCCGCGAGGTCAAGGCGGCGATCAGGGCCCGCATCGCGGCGTCGGGCCGCACCGTCGAGGAGGTCTTCGCCGTCGTCGAGCGGGGCATCGAGGCCGAGGTCAGCGCCATCGAGGCGGCCCGCGAGCGCGGCGGGACCGTCTGGCCGGTCATCGACTACGCCGACATCGCCGCCGGCACGGTGCCGGCCGAGACCCTCGCGCTGCTGCACCGCCGCGGGTGTCTCGTGGTGCGCGGCCACTTCGACCGGGAGCAGGCGCTCGGCTGGGATCGCGAGATCGTCTCGTACGTGGAGCGCAACGCCTTCTTCGAGCAGTACCGAGGCCCGGCGGACGACTTCTTCGGCAGCGTCGGCTCCAAGCCCGAGATCTACCCGATCTACTGGTCGCAGCCGCAGGTCGAGGCCCGCCAGAGCGACCGGATGGCGGCCGTGCAGACGTTCCTCAACGGGCTGTGGAAGCACGAGTCCGACGGCGTGCAATGGTTCGACCCGCAGCGCGACGCGATGTACCCGGACCGGATCCGGCGCCGGCCGCCGGGCGCGACGTCCGGCGGGCTGGGCGCGCACCTGGACCCCGGCACGCTCGACCTGTGGATGACGAAGGCCTACCAGCAGGCGTTCCGGCACCTGTTCGACGGCAGCGTGGAGCAGTACGACCCGTGGGACGCCGCCTACCGCACCGCCGGCCCGCAGTACCCGGGCTCCACGATGTGCTCCGCGTTCCGCACCTTCCAGGGCTGGACGGCCCTGTCGGACATGGATCACGACCAGGGCGTCCTGCACACCGTGCCGATCCCGGGGGCGATGGCGTACCTGATGCTGCGCCCGCTGCTGGCAGACGTCGCCGACGACGACATGTGCGGGGTCACGGTCAACCAGGCGTTCCCGGCCGGCGACGAGCGCACGCACGGCCTGCTGCTGCGGGCGCTGAGCGGCATCCCCGACGTGCGCGCCGGCGACTCCGTCTGGTGGCACTGCGACATGATCCACTCGGTGGCGCCGGTCGTCGACCAGCAGGGCTGGGGCAACGTCATGTACATCCCGGCGGCGCCGTGGTGCCCGCGCAACGAGGCGTACAGCGGCTCCGTGCGCGCGGCGTTCCTCACCGGATCCAGCCCGGCCGACTTCCCGGAGGAGCACTACGAGCGGGCGTGGGACGGCCGGTTCACCGTCGAGCAGCTCAACGCGACCGGCCGCCGGGGGCTGGGCATCACCATCTGAGACGGGTCCCGCCGCGGCGATCCGGATCGCCGCGGCGGGCCACTTTTCAGGCGGCGCGGGGCGGGAAGAACACCCGGCGCAGCACCGCCGCGGCGAACAGGCCCTGCGGCGGGGCGGTCAGGTTCACGGTGCGGTGGAAGGCGAGCGCGACCTCCGGCGACGTCTCCGCGGCCCGGAGCAGCTTCGCGATGTACCAGTTGAAGAACCGCACCTTCGCGGTCCGCTTTCCCGGCACCGACGGGAACGCGAGATCGCCGCCGACGGCCATGTCCCATGGCGTGTCGATGACGGTCGACGCCTTCGCGTAGAAGCGCCGCGGCAGGCCGGCCAGCCCGCCGTCCAGCGCCGAGCGCAGCTCCAGGGCCTCCAGCGCGGCGACGGTCATGCCCTGCCCATAGATCGGGTTGAACGCGCAGATGGCGTCGCCGAACGCGAGGTAGCCCTCCGGGAGCCGGGTGAGCCGCTCGTACCGGCGCCGCACGCTCGCCGGGACCCGGAACGGCCGCGGCGCGGTGAGCGGCCGCGAGCGGTGCACGACGTCGGCGAGGTCGGCGATCGGCAGGCGGGTCGCGTACGCCGCGAAGCCCTCCTCGTCGGTCGGCGGCAGGTCGTCGCCGAGCCCGGCGAGGGTCAGGATCCAGCGGTCGCCCTCCATCGGCAGCAGCGCCGCGCCGAACGGGTACCGCGGCGTCACCCCGGTCAGCACACCGAGGCTGCCGCCGGGCAGCGGGGCGCGCTCGTACTCGCGGGTGGCGTAGACCACGCCGGCCATCACGCTGTCCTCCTCCGGCGGTGCGTACCCGAGCTCCTTGAGCCAGGTCGTGCCCCGGTTGCTCCGCCCGGTCGCGTCGACGACCAGGTCCGCCGGCAGCTCCCCGGCCCCGCCACCGGCCGGGACGACCTTCGCGCCGGTGACGGTGCCGGCGTCGTGCAGCAGCCCGGTCGCCTCGAGCCCGCCGCGGAGCTCCACGTTGGGCAGCTTGCCGACCCGGGAGCGCAGGTAGTCCTCCAGCGCGGGCCGGCTGACGGCCAGCACGATCAGGTCGGACGCGGCACGGGCCATCGGGACGGGGCCGTTGTGCCAGGCGAACCCGTTGTGGATGTCGACGGTGAGGGCACCGGCGGCGACGAGTTCGTCGGTGAGACCCGGGAACAGGTCCTCGAGGACCTCGCGCCCCTTGGCGAACAGCATGTGCGCGTGCCGACCCTGCGGGACGCCCTTGCGGACGCCGGTGCCGGTGAGATCGTCACGGTCAAGGACGGTCACGGTGTCGAAGGTGTCGCTCAACGCGCGGGCGGCCAGCAGCCCGGCGATGCTCGCGCCGAGGACCACCGCGTGCGTGGAATGGTTGGTCATACCCCCAGACGACCATTGATCCACGACTATTCATAGGTAGAAATACACGGAGTGCGAATCATCGCGTGCCGCGTGTCACATTCACGACCGGTGTGCCGGCCGGGCAGGTGACCGACATGCGGACGAGGTCGTTGCCGTGGCGGAACTCCACGTAGGCGGTCGCGGCCGGACCGGTCTGCCGGGATTCCGTCTTGTACGGCTTGTCCGCCGCCGACGCGACCACCCGGACCTGCCCGCCACCCGCGCACGCCGCCTGGACGGTGCCGGCCTCGCTGGTGAACGTGACCGGACCGGCCGGCGCCGTCGACGGGCCGGCGGTGGCCGCCGGGGGCGTCGTGGGTGCCGCGTCGGTGGTCGGTCCCCCGCCCCAGGACTGCGCGCCGGGCGCCGCCGAGCCGCCGGTGACCACCGGCGCCCCCTGAGGGACGGGGCCGCACCGGGCTGCGTGCCGCCCGGTGCGGCCCCGGGCGGCGCGGACGACCAGGGCGCGGCGCCGGACGCCGGCCCCGCGGTCGCCGCCACCCCGGCGCCGCGCTGGCGGTCGGCGCGGTCGAGGCCGGCGAGCAGCCACGGGAACGTCGCGGCGACGAGCAGCACGATGCCGGCAAGGACGTACCAGCGGGTGCGGGACGGCGGCGCGGGCTCCCGGACGGGCTCGGGCACGGCGGCGGCTGCCAGTACCCCGGCGGCGGCCTCGGCGGAGGGCCGGGCCTCGGGCTCCTTGTCCAGGCACGCCATGCACAGCCGGGCAACGGCGTCGGGCACCCCCGGCAGGGCGGGCAGCGGCAGCGGCGGCGTGAAGACGTGGTCGCGGATCAGCTGGGTCGTCGTGTCGGCCGCCCACGGCAGCGTCCCGGCGAGGAGGCGGTACAGCAGCACGCCGAGGGCGTAGACGTCCGAGGCCGGCACGACGTGGCCGGACAGGCGCTCCGGGGCCAGGTACGCGGGTGTGCCGAGGATGTCCTCGAGCGGCTGCGGCCCGGCGGGCGCGGCGAGGCCGAAGTCGACGAGCTTCGCGCCGGTCCCGGTGACCATGATGTTCGCCGGTTTGACGTCCTGGTGGACCAGGCCGGCCGCGTGCGCCGCGGCGAGCCCGGCGGCGACGGCGGCGCAGATCCGGAAGACCTCCGGTGGTGGCAGCTCCTCCTCGTCGATGCGCTGCTGCAGGGTCCGGCCGACGACCAGCTCCATCACCAGGAACGGGAAGCCGTCGTCGCCGAAGTCGTGCACCTGGGCCAGGTTGGGATGCGACAGGGCGGCCGCGGCGCGCGCCTCGCTCCGGATCCGCTCTCTGGCGTCGCCGTCGCGCAGGTGCAGCACCTTGACCGCGACGGCCCGGTGCAGCACCTCGTCGCGGGCCTGCCACACCACCGACATGCCACCCGAGCCGAGCAGCTCCTCGAGGCGGTAGCGACCCCCCAGCAGCAGCTCACCCATCGGGACCATCCTGCACCATCGATGGGGGAAGTCCATCATCGGAACCTCCGCCTTCCGCCTGCCTCGCGGGCGCCGGCGGCGGCTTCCGGCTCCGCCGACTCGCCCTCCCGGGTGGGCGAGGGCCCATCGATCGGGTGGTGTCACGGCGGTTCACGCCCCTTTGCCGGCACGGGCCGCCGAAACTGGTGGTACCGGAAGCGAAGCATGCGATCGCACAAGCTCACCGGAAGCGAGACGGCCGGCCCGGATGGCCGCGGGCCGGCCGGCGCTCGCGAGGGTGCATGATCGGGGGCGTGACCGTCCTCGTCGTCGGTGCTGTGAACACCGACCTGGTGATCGAGACCGCGCGCATCGCCGCCCCCGGCGAGACCGTCATCGCGACGCGGTCCTCGACCGGTCACGGCGGCAAGGGCGGCAACCAGGCCACGGCCGTCGCCCGCCTCGGCGGCGCCTGCACCCTCGCCGCCCGCGTCGGCCCCGGCTTCGACCCTGCGTCCCTGCCCGGCGTGGACGCCTCCGCCCTGGTCCGCGACACCGCCCCAACCGGGCTCGCCGTCGTTCTCGTCGCCGCCGACGGCGAGAACGCGATCACCGTCGTGCCGGGCGCGAACGCACGGCTGTCCCCCGCCGACGTCTCGTTGCCGCCGGGCCCGCCCGGCGTCGTCCTGGCCAGCCTCGAGGTGCCCCTCGCGACGGTCACCGCCGCCGCCCGCCTCGCCCGCGCCGCGGGCTGGACGGTCGTGCTCAACCCCGCGCCCGCGCTGCCCCTGCCCCCGGACCTGCTCGTCGCCGTCGACGTCCTCGTGCCCAACGAGCACGAGCTGTCCCTGCTCGGCTCCCCGGCCGACCTGCTCGCCGCCGGCGTCGGCGCGGTCGTGGTGACGCTCGGCGCCGAGGGCTGCCGCGTCCACCGCACCACCGGCACCGTCGGCGTCCCGGCCCACCCGGTCCACGCGGTCGACACGACCGGCGCGGGCGACGCGTTCTGCGCCACCCTCGCCTGGGCACTGGACACGGGCCGCCCCTGGACGAGGCGGTCCGGCTCGCCTGCGTCGCGGGTGCCCTCGCCACCCGCGCCGTCGGCGCCCGCACCGCCCTGCCGACCGCCGCCGACCTCTCGAGTCCCCCGCCGGCTGACACGCCCGACGGCACCGCCGCCCCCGCCGATGGTCTTCGCGGCGCTGGGTGACGGGCGTGGCGGCAGCGGGTGACGCGTGCGCCTCGATGAGGTGAGGGTCTCCGCGCCGCCGGGTGACGCGACGAGCCGGCGGCTGGCAGACTTGCCGCCATGTTGCGACGAATGCGGTGGGTTGTCGTGCCGGCGGCGGCACTCGTGATGTTGGCGGCGCTGCCCTCGGCGGCCTTCGCGGCGCCGGCCGGAGCCCGGGGCGCCTCGTCCTTCACGTCCGACCTCACGCTGCGCGACCTGACGATGATCGTGGCCGGCATCGGCGTCTTCGGCGCGCTCCTGATCGTCATCGGCGTCGTGGGCGTCCGCCGTTCCCGCGCCGCCCGCCGCGCCTCCATCGCCCCCTGAGCACCCCGGCCCGAGCGGTGCCACCGGCAGGGCGGTCAGCACCGTAGCCCTGCCGGACACCGGCCGCAACGCGCGAGCGGCCCATTGACATCCCCGGATGGGCGCCCACAATTTCCCTGGGCGGTCATGAGAAGGGAATAGCGATGGGCAGTAGCACAAGTCGCATCCTCGTGCCGTTCCGCGGAGCGGGCTCCGGGGTCGCCGACCTGACGTGGGCGCAGCTCGGGATCTGGCAGACGATGCGCCGCACCGGGCTCAGCATGAACATCGGCGGGACCGTGCCGATGCCGGCCGGCACGTCGGTGCGGGACATGGAGACGTTGCTGCGATACCTGGTGAGCCGTCATCAGGCGCTGCGGACCAGGCTCCGCTTCGACGCCGACGGCACCACCCGGCAGGTCGTGTCCGAGGCCGGCGAGCTGCCGCTCGAGGTCCTCGACACCGACGAGGACCCCGCGGCCGCCGCCGAGGAGCTGCGCCTGCGGTACGAGGCACCGTTCGCCTACGAGACCGAGTGGCCGGTGCGGATGGGCGTCGTGCGGCACGGCGGCGAGGTGACGCACGTGGTCGTGCTGTACTGCCACGTTGCCGTCGACGGGTTCGGCATCGACGCGATCGTGCGCGACATGGCCGAGATGGACCCCGCGACGGGCACGACGGCCGCACCGGTGCCGGGCCTGACCCCGCTCGAGATGGCGGCGAAGCAGCAGACCCCGTCAGGGCGGCGGCAGAGCGACAAGTCGGTGCGGTACTGGGAGCAGCTGCTGCGCACGATCCCCGCGGAGCGCTCCGGCGGGTCCGGTGACCCGCGGGAGCCGCGGTACTGGGAGATCACGCACCGGTCGCCGGCGATGCACCTGGCCATGGAGCTGATCGCGCACCGTACCGGCGCCGGGGTCGGCTACGTCGTCCTCGCCGCCTACGCGGTCGGCCTGGCCAGGCTGACCGGCCGCAGCCCGAGCGTGGCGCAGCTGGTGGTGAGCAACCGGTTCCGGCCGGGCTGCGCCGACTCGGTCAGTCAGCTGGCCCAGCTGAGCCTGTGCGCGGTCGACGTGGTGGACGCGACCTTCGACGAGGTGGTCGGGCGGGCCTGGACGGCGGCGACGAACGCGTACATGCACGGGCATTTCGACCCGGTCGCGCTGACCGCGATGCTGGAGCGGGTGCGGGCCGACCGCGGCCACGTCGATTACTCGATCATCGTGAACGACCGGCGGACCCGTGACAGCGCGCCGGAAGGGCAGGCGGCGACGCCGCAGCGGCTGGCCGACGCGCTGCCGCGCTCGACGAGCTGGTGGAACCGGAAGGTGGACGTGCTGGACGCCGCGCTCAACATCAGCGTCGACGCCGCGCCGGACGCCGTGGACGTGTCGATCTGCGCCGACACGCACCGGTTCTCCCCGGCCGACATCTGGGCCCTCGCGGTGGAGATGGAGCGGGTCGCCGTCGAGGCGGCCTTCGACGCCAAGGCACCCACCCGGGTCCGCACGCCGATCGCAGCCGGCGGCTGACCGGCGTGGGATTCAGGTTCGACGTCGTCGGGGTCGGGGCGCTCAACCTCGACTCGATCGCCCCGGTCACGGCCGCCGCGCGGACCCTGCTGCGCGGCTCCGTCGACTGGGGCGCCGAGTGCCGGGTCGGCGCGGCGACGGTCGACGCGGCGATGCGGACCGTCCACGCCGCGGCGGTACGGGTCGTCGTCGGCGGCTCCGCGTACAACACGGTGGCCGCCCTCGCGCACACCGGCGCCGGGCTGCGGCTCGGCTACGTCGGGGTGGCCGGGCGGCTGCCGGTGCCGGGCGCCCCGATCGCGGAGCGGCTGCACCGCCTCGGCGTCGACACCGAGTACCTGCGCGTCGAACCCGACGAGCTCAGCGGCGTCTGCCTGTCGCTGGTCGAGGACGGCGAGCGGACGCTGCTGGTCCATCCGGGCGCGAACGACCGGATGGCCGGGCACCTGGAGTCGCACTTCGAGCAGGTCGTGGAGTACCTGTCGGCGGCGAGGATCGTGCACGTGACGTCGTTCCTGGACGCGCGCACCCCGGCGGTCCTCGCCGACGTCCTCGCCGCGGTGCGCGACCGCAGCCCGGAGACGGTGCTGTCGTTCGACCCGGGGCACGTGTGGGCGGCCAGCCGCTCCGTCCCGGTCGCGGCGCTGGCGACCATGGCCGACCACGTGCTGCTCAACGAGCGGGAGCTGCAGGCGCTCGGCACGACCGGCGACGACACGTGGGCCGCGGACCGCATCCTGCGCGTCGGCCGGCCCGGCCGGTTCGTGCACGTCAAGCGCCCGTCGGGGGTCACCACGTTCACCCGGTCCGGTCCACTGCTGCGCGCCCGGTTCCACCCGCAGCAGTTCCTCACCACGGACCTGGTGCTGGACGCGACCGGCGCGGGTGACGTCTACGCCGCCGGTGTCCTGGCCGCGCTCGCCGACGGCGGCTCCCACCTGTACGACGGTGTCCGGCTCGGGATGGCCCTGGCCCGGCACAAGCTGCTGCACCTGGCCGACGGCGGCCACCCCGACTTCCCGGCCGTCCTGCGCGAGTGGCAGCGCCAGACGGCCGCGGCTACGCCGGATCCGTCCTGATCATCCGGACCAGGGCCCGGATCCCGGTCAGCAGCTCCTGATGGTCGCTGATGCCGTCGAGGGTGCCCTCGATCCGGCGCGCCATCTGCTCGATGCGGCCCTTCAACGCCTCGTCGCGGTCGCGGGCGGCGGCCCGGTCGACCGCCTGCGCGTCCTCCAGGCGGGTCAGGTCGGCCGTCACCTGCCGGCGCAGCCGCTCCACGTCGTCGGCGGCGGCCGTGCGGGCCTCGTCGAGCTCCCGCTGGACCTTCTCGACCGCGTCGGTCAGCGATTGCACGGTCGCCTTCAGGGTCACGACGTCGTCGCGGGGGTGGGTGCTCTCCCGGCGCAGCGAGGTGAGCCGGTCCCGCAGGTGCCCGAACCAGGCGGCGGCGGGCCGGACCAGCGTGGACAGCAGGTAGAAGCCGGCCAGGTAGTACCCGGTCAGCTCACCGGACACCGCGGCGAACACGGCGGTCACGGCGGCGGTGCCGAGGTGCCCGCCGATCGCGAAGCGCAGCATCCACCGCGCGATCCGCCGCGCCTCCTCGTCCCTCGCCGCGGGCACCGTGATGCCGCGCTCGCGGGAGGCCACGTTCTCGGCGGCGACCTGGCGCGCCTCGAAGTACAGGTTCCACGGCCAGGTGACCAGCACGATCGTCCACATCAGCGCGGCGAGGCCGGCGCCGATCGTCACCAGGGTCGAAAGCGACACGCCCGCCACCCGGCCGAGCCACGCGAACAACAGCGCGGCCGCGGCACCCACCACGACCGTCGCCCACCATCGGACCATGCTGCCACCGCGCGAAGAATGCATGCGCACACTCTGCCGTGCACGCGCCCGCGGGGGATGCGTGCCGGTACTCACAAGGATCTAGGTACCGGCCCTCAGCCCGTGATGACCGGATCGGTGGCGAGGCTGGCGGTGCGGTCGACGAGCAGGGTCCGCAGCCGTTCCGCGTCGGTGCTGGTCGCCGCCGGGTCGTTGCCGACGACCGTGCCGAGGACCTTCGTGATCGCGTCCAGTGTGGACAGTGCGCGGGCGCCCGCGTACACGCGCCGGTACAGGTCGCGGTAGGCCTGCTCGTACACCACCTTGAACGCGGGGCTGGCCAGTGCGCGTTCCTTGAGCCGGTGCCCGCCCATGCGGCCGCCCATCCGGCCGCCGTCGTAGGGGCCCTGGTCGGCGCTGCCGCTGAAGGTGAGGTTGTGGTCCCAGGCGACGACGCTGAAGCGGCCCGTGCCGGCGTCCAGCCACAGGTAATAGTTGCGGCCCGGCCCGGCCATGTCGTCGAAGTTGAGCAGCAGGTTCTGCAGCGCCACGTAGCGGGCGAACGAGGCGACGTCGACGTGCTCGGCGAGCCGCCGGTCGAACTCGGCGTCGCCGGCGGTGTCGACCCACCGGATCAGCTCGATGACCGGCTGCAGGTCCCAGGTGCCCTTGCCGGTGACCTGCTTGAAGTCGTCCTGGTAGTCCACGGGGTCGTCGCCCTGGTCGGTGAACTGGCTGGTGCTGAGCGCCTTGTAGAGCACCCCGGGCCGGTCGAACTGCTCGGCGAAGTGCCTGTCGGGGTGTTCGACGAGCAGCCGCGCGGTGGTGGGGCGGCCGTTGACGGTGAAGCTGCTGTACGCGTACCGAGAAGTCACCTCGCCCGAGGACCGCAGCAGGTCCAGCGCGAGGGCCTCGTTGAGCACCGCGGAGCCGCCGCCCATGCCGGCGACCCGGACCGCGATCTCCTTGTGGCCCTGGAAGCGGCGGCCATCGACGAAGGTGTCGAAACTGATCAGCCACGGCAGGGTCTCCGGCTGCTCCGCCTTCAGCGCCGTGCGCCCGAACCCCCCGAACCCGCCGACCCGCCCGCCACCTGGAAAGGCACCGGGAGCGCCCTGTCCCGCAGCGCCTTGCCCTGCAGCGCCTTGCCCCGGAGCGGGGACCGGCATGCCCTGGACCGGGCCGCCGAGGCCACCGCCGGGGCGGAAGCCATCCTGGCGGGCCTGACCGTTTCTGGTCAGCCCGGCGAGGGTCGAGTTGCCCTTCAGGCGGATGCCGACGCTCGGCACCGTGACCCCGTCGACGGTGAGGTCCGCCTCCAGGTAGTCCTTCTCGCCCTCCTTGAAGTAGGCGTCGAGCATCCGCTGATAGTCCGCGTCGCGGAAGGTCAGCCGGATCGTGTGGGCGACGGTCGCGTCGAACAGGTCGCGCCCGCCGGTGATGTTCACCGTGACGGCGTCGCCGGTACCGGTGCCCGGGCTGGTCACGAACGGCCGGACCCGGTCGGTGCCGAAGACCAGCGTCAGCACGGCCAGGAACGCGGCGCAGACGGCGAGCAGCTTCCAGTACTGCCGCACCCGCACCGGGATCCGCCGGACCAGCCGCCGGCGCATCAGAGGTCGGTCTGGTCGTAGCCGGTGAGGACGGTGACGCGCTGCCCGGCCGTGCGCCCGCTCAGCTCGGCGATGAGGTCGGCGGGCTCTTTGCCCTTGGCGAGGCGGACCGTGTACATCAGCTCGGTGAGCGCGCCGCCGCGTACCGACTCCATGCTGACCAGCTCGAACTCGCTGGTGAGCCGGATCAGCACGGCACGGATGCCCTCGACGTGGTCACCGTCGGGTGGGACCTGGACCTTCACCACCTGCCGCTGCACGTTCAGCGCGAACCAGTTGAAGCGGTACATCACGGTGATGATGAGGCAGATCGCGACGGTGGCGACGACGGCCAGGGTGTAGAACCGGGTGCCGGCGGCCATGCCGACGCCCATCACCAGGAAGATGAACCCGACGTCGCGGGTCTCCTTGATGGCGTTGCGGAACCGGACCACCGACAGCGCCCCGACCAGGGCGAACGCGCGGGCGATGTTGGACCCGACGACCAGCATGATCAGGGCGATGAGCATGCCGAGGATGACCAGGGTCTGCACGTAGGACTGGCTGTAGGACACGTTGCGGTGGGTGAACCGGTAGACCCAGCCGATGGTCGCACTGAGCACGAAGGACAGCGACAGCGCGACGGCGATGTCACCGACGCTGAACGTGCCGGAGAGGTCCTGGACGTCGAACGGCATCGTCACTCACTCACGGTCGTCGGGGGATGGTCGGGGATGTGGAAGATCGAGCGCGGGGCGCGGCCGAACGCCTCGACGCTCTGGCAGTACTTGGACACGCGGGCCACGGACAGGTTGTTGCGGGCGGCGAGGTCCGTCATCCAGTACGGCACCCGGTCGTTCGCCTTGACCTCCAGGATCGACCGGGACGCGGGCACGGCCAGGCGGTTCTCCGCGTCGGCGCCGAGGTGGAAGTCGCGGTCCCGGCCACGGACCCGGTGGTCGAGGGTGACCCGCAGGCCGACGTCGGCGTCCCGGCCGACGAACGCCTCCCGCTGATACCCGGTCACGGTCACGGGCCGCAGGTCGAGGCCGGAGACCAGGCCCAGGACCTCCTCCAGGAAGGCGCGCTGCGCACCGTCGTGCTCGACCATCTCCCGGCCGTCGCAGAGGCGGCGGGCCAGCAGGTACGGCAGCGGCACCCGGCGCTTCTGGGTGACCCGGTTGACCCGCTGCTTGATCTCCACGTAGACGGTGGTGTCGTCGTCGATGCCGAACCGGTCGCCGTAGTGGCGGACCCGCAGCTTGCGGCGGAACCGCAGGCCTTCGATCTTCTCCCAGTAGAACCGCAGCCCGGGGGTGTCGTAGTAGACGCTCCAGACGCCGTACCCGCCGTCGCCGCCGTGGCTGTCGGCGTCCATGCGGCGGGCGAACTCCTCGCGCAGCGCGGGCACGAGGGCAGTGTCCACGAGGTACTTGACCTCGTAGCGGTTGAACGCGTGCAGCCGGCTGGGCGCCCGCAGCGCGTGCCCGGCCCGGTCGGCACTGCCGCCGGGGTCTGCCGGGCCGGCGGCGGGCACGGCGGAGGCCGGCTCGACGGGTGCCGGGCCGGCTCTGCGGCCGAAGCGGAAGCGCACGGTGACAGGATCCCCGGACGAACCTCAGAACTTGCTGGGAATAGCTACCCGAACTTCCTGTGAACCGTGGGTGAACCGGACCTGAACGTCACGCCCTGGCCCACTGCTGGTTGGTGGCGCCGTTGCACGGCCAGATGATCAGCTGGGTGCCGTTGGCGGTGCCGTTGTCGTAGGCGTCCAGGCACTTGCCGGAGGCCACCCCGACCACAGCGCCGTCGGCGCGGACCCGCCACTGCTGCCCGGCGGAGCCGTTGCAGTCGACGATCTGCACCGCGGTGCCGTCGGCGGTGCCGGCCGCCTCCAGGCACTTGGCGGCGAAGACCGTCAGCTGGTTCGTCGTGCTCGACGTCCAGAACTGGTTGCCGCCGCCGTTGCAGTCCCACAGCACCGGGCGGGTGCCGTTGGTCTGGTTGCTGTTGGGCACGTCCACGCACCTGCCGGACTGGCGGCCCTTGAGCAGGCCGCCGGCGCTGCCGCGGGCCCACCGCTGGTTGGCGCCGCCGGTGCAGGTCCGGATCGCCAGCTTCGTGCCGTTGACGGTGCCGTGGCCGCTCGCGTCGAGGCACTTGCCGGAGCCGGCGTTGACGAGGCCGCCGTCGCCGTTGACCGTCCACTGCTGGGCGCCGCTGGTGTTGCAGTCGTAGATCTGCACGACCGTCCCGTCCGCGGTGCCGCCGCCGGCCACGTCGAGGCACTTGTTGCCGTACACCTGCAGCTGTCTCGACGGGGTGAGCGTCCAGCTCTGGTTGCCGCCGCCGTTGCAGTCCCACAGGTTGACGGCGGTCCCGTTGGCGGTGCCCGCGTTGGGCACGTCGACGCAGAGGCCGGACTCGTGCCCCTTGAGGATGCCGCCGGCGGTGCCGGTGCCGCACGTGGTCATGCCCGAGGTGTACGGGCACGCGACGGCCACGAAGCCGCCCCGCTGGGCGAGCGGCACCGACAGCGTGTCGGTGCCGGCGACGACCCGGGTCTCGCGCAGCAGGCCGCCGCCGCCGTCCCGGACGGTCTCCAGCAGCCACTGCCCCGAGCCCAGGAAGCTCAGCGGGGCGGTGTAGGTCTTCGCCGCCACGGCGGAGATGCCGCCCAGGTACCACCTGCCACCGTTGCGGCGGGCGACGTACGCCTCCTGACCGGGGCGCCCGCCGAGCAGCCGCGTCTCGTCCCAGACCGACGGCAGCTGGTTGAGGATGCGCAGCGCCTCGGGCCGGGCCTCGTAGGCCGCGGGGTTGTCCGCGTCGTGCTGCCAGCCGGACTCGAAGACCAGCGCGGTGGCCAGCTCGTGGCCGTCGGTGGTGTCCCGGTTGGTCATGCTGAACACCACCGGCGTGAAGTCCATGCTGGAGATCGCGTTGCGGGTGAACGGCAGGATCGTGTTGAGCGCGGCCCGGTTCTGGAACTGCTCGGCGCCGAAGACGGCCTCCGCGGTCATCACGTGCGGCCAGGTGCGCTGCATGCCGCGCGGGGTGGCACTGCCATGGAAGTTGATCATCAGGTTGAGCTCGGCGGTGCGCGCGAGGATCGCGTCGTACCACTGCAGGGTCGGCTGGGTGTACTCGTAGGCGAAGTCGACCTTCAGGCCGGCCACGCCCCAGCTCCTGACCAGCGGCAGCCACTGCTCACGCTGCGCCGCGCTCCACAGGCTCGCGGAGTTGAACCACAGGATGACCTGCACTCCCCTGGCCCTGGCGTACGCGATCACGTCCGGCGCCCAGCTGGACTGCCAGCCCTCGTCGATGAGTACGTAGCCCCAGCCGTTGCGCTGGGCGAAGTCGATGTACTGCCGCTGCCGGGCGGCGTCCGACGGGCTCGCGTGCTCGGTCAGCCACGACCACGCGACGGTCCCCGGCCTCACCCACGACGGGTTCGCGATCCGTGCGGCAGGCGCGAGGTCGTCGACGATCGTCGACCCGGTCACGGTCTTCAGGTCGCCGACCGCGGCCGTGCGCCACGGCGTGGACAGCGGCAGGGTCGCGGTGACCGACGTGCCGGCCAGCACGGTGGTGTAGGTGCCCGAGCCCGCCTGGTGCCGCAGGGACGCCGCGGCGTAGCGGCCGTCGAGGGCCGTCTCGGCGACCAGGGCGAAGGTGCCGTCCACCTCGAACAGCGCCGGGACCCGGTAGTCGGCGGCGGGCGCCGCGCCCGCCGTGCTCTGCAGCCACCTGCCCTGGTCCTCGCTGTGCGCCGGCACCACCCAGGCGTTGGAGGCGGCGGGCACGGTCCAGGAGGACACCTCCCGCTGCACCGTCACCGTCCCGCTGCCGGGCAGCACGTAGCGGTAGGCGGCCCCGGCGGCGGAGGCCCGGACCACCACGTCGAGGCGGGCGCCGCCGGTGCCGGTGAAGGACAGCGTCGTCTCGGTGTAGGCGGTCGAACGGCCGCGCTGCTTGCCGGTGGTCACCGTGTACGCCTCGGTGACCGTCGCGTCCCGGCGGGTGGTGAACGTGAGGTTCCGGCTGAGGTCGGCGGCGCCGGTCACGATGCCGATGGGCGACGGCGACAGCACGGTGCGGCCCTGGCTGGTCACGCCGAAGCTCAGCGCGCCGTTGTCGAGGGTGACCTGCGCCGCGGTCGGCGAGCCGGCGGCGGGGCCGGTGACCGTCCAGGTGGTCGCGGCCGAGGCGGGTGCGGTGACGGTGCCGACGAACGCGGCCGGCAGGGCGATGGCCAGCGCGCAGCGCAGCAGCAACCTTCGGGTTCGCATGGGGGGCATCCTTCGGCGGAAGGGCGCGCGGCGTGGCGGCACCGCGCGAACGGATGTCAACGTTGCCACAATCGACAGCGTTGAATTGTGTTGAAACCTGGTCGATCGATGTCGACCATTGCACGCCCGCAGCGGACGCCGTGTCAAGGGCGCGGAGGGCCTGGCGTCACGACGTTGGAAGTTGTTGATTTGGCACGCCACCCTCGCCGGTTCCCACCTCGCCCGTCCCCGCCAGGAGGCGACCATGACTGACCTGCGGGCTGTCCCGCCGTTCCGCACTGCAGGGCCTCGCCGGGGTGGCCACCCCGTTCGGGGCGCCGGCATTCCTGACCGCGGTCGCGGCCCTGATCGTCTACGTGGCGCTGCAGAAGCGGTTCATCGCGGGTCCGTCCCTCGGCTCGGCCAAGGGTTGACGCGTCCGGCCGTCACCGGGGCGTGTCGCCGACGCTGCGCCGCGGCGCGATCATCGTGAGGACGAACGCGGCGACGCGAGCCGCACTTCGGGATACGCATCGGCCCCGCGGTCCCGCCGCGTGGGCGGCGGGGCTGCGGGGCCGGGGGCCGGGCGACGGTCAGCTCGCGGTGACCAGTTCCTTGTGCTCCGCGGGCAGGTGCTCGTGGGCCTTGCCCTCGACGTGCAGCTCGGGCAGGACCCGGACCAGCCACGCGGGCATCCACCAGTTGACCCGGCCGAGGATGTGCATGACGGCCGGCACCAGCAGCAGGCGCACCACGGTCGCGTCGAGCAGGATCGCGGCGGCCATGCCGACGCCGATGACCTTGAGGACCAGGTCGGGGCTCGGGATGAAGGCGGCGAACACCGCGATCATGATGGCGGCCGCGGCGGTGATGACGCGGGCGGTGCCGGCCAGGCCGTCGGTGACGGCGCGGCCGTTGTCGGCGGTGCGGGTCCAGACCTCCCGCATCCGGCTGACCAGGAACACCTCGTAGTCCATGGACAGGCCGAACAGGACCGCGAACATCAGCACCGGCACGAAGGCCGGCAGCGGCGTCTCGGTGTCGATGCCGACGAGCCGGCCCGCCCAGCCGCCCTGCAGGACCAGCGCGACCACGCCGTACGACGCGGCGACGGACAGCAGGTTCATCACGGCCGCCTTGACCGCGACGGCGACACTGCGGAAGGACACCAGGAGCAGCAGCATGGACAGCAGCACCACGCCGCCGATGAGCAGCGGGATCCGCCGGGCGATGTTGGCGGTGCTGTCGATGGCCGTGGCGGTGACGCCGCCGATGTGGACGCTCGCGCCGGTGCCGGCGATGGTCTGCGGCAGCATGTCGCGCAGGCGCTCGACGAGGTCCTCGGTGCGGGCGTCCTGCGGGCCGGTGCGCGGCAGGACGGTGACGACCGCGGCGGTCCCGTCCTGGTTGAGCAGTGCCGGCATGGCGGCGGCAACGCCGTCGACGCCGGGCAGCGCGGCGGCGAGCTTGTCCAGCGCGGTGCGGTCACCGGCGCGGGGCAGCTCGACGGCGAGCACGAGCGGGCCGTTGGCACCCGGGCCGAAGCCCTCGGCGACGAGGTCGTACGCCTGGCGGGTGGTGGTCGCCTCGCGGTTGTTGCCGGCGTCGGGGAAGCCGAAGCGGACGCCGAGGAACGGTGCGGCGAGCCCGAGCAGGATCGCCACGCCCAGCAGGGCGGAGACGAAGCGGTGCCGCTGGACCAGGCCGCTCCAGCGCAGCCAGCCGCGGCCGGGCTCGACGTGCCCGCCGGCGGCGACGGTGATCGCGGCGCGGCGGCCGAGCGGGAGGCGCAGCCGGTCGACGTGCTTGCCGAGGTAGCCCAGCAGCGCCGGGAACAGGGTGACGCTGGCGGCCAGGACGACGACCACGCCGAGGATGGTGACGAGGGCGGCGCCGCGCATGAAGGACAGGCCCATCGCGAACAGGCCGAGCATGCTGACCACGACGGTGCTGCCGGCGACCATGACGGAGCGGCCCGCGGTGTCCAGCGTCGCGACGGTCGCGGCCTCCGGGTCCAGGCCGGCGGCCCGCCACTCGCGGAACCGGGTGACCATCAGCAGCACGTAGTCGATGCCGATGCCGATGCCCATCATGGTGGCCAGCGACGTGGACCAGTCGGGCGCGTCGACGAAGCGGATGAGCAGGCCGGTCAGCGTGCTGCTGACGGCGAGCCCGGCGACGGCGACGAGGACCGGCAGACCGGCGGCGATCACGGAGCCGAACATCAGCAGCAGGATGATGATGGCGGCGGCCAGGCCGATGCCCTCGGAGCCGATCTCGCCCTGCTCGGCGCGCTGGATGCTCTGCCCGCCGAGCGCGACGGTCAGCCCGTCCCGGCCGAACTCGCCGGCGATGTCGATCAGCCGCTGGCTGTCCGCGACCGGCATGTCGTCGGGGTTGACCACGTCGAGGCGCAGGTCGGCGACCGCGGTCCGGCCGTCGGCGGAGATCCCGCCCGGCTCCTGGAACGGGTCGGCGACCCCGGTGACGTGGGGCGCGGTGGCGAGCTTGGCCAGCAGCGCCTGCACGTCGGTCTTGGCCCCGGCCACACCGCCGTCGGCGCGGACCACGACGCTCACCGTCGCGCCGGACTGGCTCGCGAACCGCTGCTCCAGCAGCTGCTGCGCGGCCTTGGAGTCCGAGCCGGGCGCGGAGTAGTCGGCGGCGAAGTCACCGCCGAAGGAGATGGACAGTGTGACCGCCGCGATGAGCGCGACGACCCACGCCACGATGGTCCGGCCGCGGCGCCGGTACGCCACCCGGGCTAGCCGACCGAGTGGTCCAGGGACAGGCTTCGGATCGGACTCTTTCGATAGCGTCACGGACTCTGTCATGGTGGCCCTGCCTAGGTTTGGTCGCAGCAGTGAATGGGCATCAGTAGCGTTACGACTATTAACAAACACGACGCCACGTCACTTGTCAAGCGTCTTCACGTCTGTAACGATGCTTAACGCAACGGTCATCAGGAGGACTTCATGAGCACGTCAGCGCGGTCGGCACCACGACGGGAGAAGGCGCGGGCGGCCACCATCGAGGAGATCAAGCTCACCGCCCTCACCCACATGCGGGAGACGGGCACCGTCGACTTCCGCTTCGCCGACATCGCCCGGGCGATGGAGATGACACCCCCGGCGCTGTACCGCTACTTCGCCGACCGCGACGAGCTGCTCAGCGCGCTCATCGCCGGCGCATACGACGACCTCGGCCGCTGCGTCGCGGAGGCCCGCGACGCCGTCCCGGACGACGACATCGGCGGCCGCTTCCTGGCCGTCGCCCGCTCCTACCGCCAGTGGGCCCGCCAGGAGCCGCAGCAGTTCGCGCTCATCCTCGGCCTGCCGGTCGCCGGCTACAGCGCCCCCGTCGACGGCCCCACCACCGAGGCCGCCCAGCGCGCGATGTCACAGCTGTCGCAGCTGTTCCTCGAGGCCCTCGAGCTCGGCGTGCTCGCACCACCCCGCCTGCGCGACGTCCACCCGGCCATCGCCGCCTGCGCCGCCCAGAAGAACGAACACATGCCCGTCGCCATCCCGGCCGAGACGTTCCAGGCGATGCTGCACACCTGGTCGACGCTGCACGGCTTCGCCGCCCTGGAGGCCTACGGCCACTTCGACTGGATCGAGGAGGCGGGCCGCGACGCCCTCTTCGACGGCCACGCCCGCCTCGCCGCCGAGGTCGCCGGCATGCCCGCCCCGAAGGACGCCTGAGTCAGCTCCGCACGGCCGCCCGGGCCAGCGCGGCCGCGAGGTCGGTGGCGGCGAGGTCGACCGGGTCTCCCTCGCGGTCGACGAGCTGGGCCGGGCCGGTCCACGAATGACGCCAGGTGGCGGCGCCGGCGTCGAGCATGGTCACCACGACCAGCCCGCGCAGCGCCGCCACGGTGTCCGTGTCCCATGGCACCCGGCCGTCCGACAGCCGGCGCAGCACCTCGTGGACGTCGCCGCCGGCGGGCTCCAGGAGGCGGTTCGCGTCCAGCTGGGCGGCGTTCGTCGCGGCCTGGGCCGACAGCTGCTCCCACGGCATGACCCGGAACCCCGTGTCCTGGAAGGCGCCGGCCTCCAGCTGGCGGAGCACCTCGGCGCGCTCCTCGCTGATGAGCTCCTGGGCGGGCCTGGTGTCGGGCGCCACCGTCGCGGGCGGGCCGGCGGCGATCGCCGCGATGCGGTCCCGGGTCTGCGCCGGCACGGGCGGCGCGCCGCGCTCGGCGGTGAACCGCGCGAAGCCGTCGAACATGTCGGCCGCGACGTAGCCGCGCTCGCGCAGCGGGGTCACGTACTCGTCGTGGTAGTCCCGCCACGCCGCCTCGAGCTGCGCGGTGCGGCGCAGGGTCTCCGCGGCGCCTTCCCGCCCGGCGACCGCGGTGAGGGTCTGGTCGGCCTCGCGGTCCAGCAACTGGTCGATCGGTCCGGCCACGGCCCCGTACAGCTTGGCGTACCAGAGGAACACCGACTGCACGAGCGCGTTGCGCACGGCGGCGGCGGTCGCGCCGACGATGACCTGCCCGCGGTGGGCGACGGCGACCGCGCCCTCGTGCCGGCGGGTCAACCGGCTCAGCTCATGGCCGATCGTCGCCGTGAGCT
Organism: Dactylosporangium sp. NBC_01737; assembly: GCF_035963215.1. Classification (NCBI taxonomy): domain Bacteria; kingdom Bacillati; phylum Actinomycetota; class Actinomycetes; order Micromonosporales; family Micromonosporaceae; genus Dactylosporangium; species Dactylosporangium sp. NBC_01737. The sequence continues at coordinate 7,056,332 of NZ_CP109153.1, read as the reverse complement.
CGGTGACGGTCAACGCCGGCAGCAGCGGCGCCCCGATCTCCAGCGTCACCCAGCCGCCGCGCAGGCCGAGCAGCCCTGCCTCCTCGACGACCCTGACGCGGGGCGTGGCGACGAGCCGGATCTCGTCGGGCTCGCGGGTGCCGGTCAGCGCCGCCAGGCCGCGCACGACGTGCCACAGCTCGGGCGCCCGCGCCACGGTGAGCCGCACCCCGGTCGGCGACGGCGGCCGCGCCACGAACACCTGGACCGCCGCGCTGAGGATGATCAGGTCGACCACCACCGCGGTCCAGAGATAGATCCGCGACGACAGCGCCACCGTCGCGACGAACCCGGCCACCGGCACCGCGATCAGCAGCACCACGGTCATCACGTAGAACCCGGCGAGCAGCGCCACGGCCACCCTTGCCCGCGCAGCGATCATCCCGACGCCCTCCCCCGACAGCGATCAGCGATCAGCCAGGGGAGGCTAGTCGATTTCGGCCGGGCGTGGGGGGTCGGGCAGCTCCAGCTCGTAGTGGTCGCCGTGTCGCTGGAAGCCCAGGCGGCCGTAGTACGGGGCGAGCATGCCCGGCGGGGTCAGGACGCGGTGGAAGCCGTGGCTGGTGAGCAGGCCGCTGCTGCGGAACACGAACTCGCCGGGGCTGAGGTCGCGGAAGCGTTTCGTGACGTAGTCGAGCTCGATCTGGGCGACGCCCTCGCCCGCGGGGCGCAGGAAGAGCACGCCGACGACCTCGTCGCCGCGCATGGTGAGGAACGCGGTGCGGCCGGGTGCGTCGTCGAAGCGGAACGACGGGTTGAACTTCGCCAGGTCCGACCAGTGCACGCGCAGGACGTGGGCGAGGAACGTGTCGTCGGTGCCGACCTGCACGACGGTGTAGATCGACTCGTCGTGGCGGGTCGTCCAGATCTTGTACAGGTGCCAGGCGTTGACGCCGGTCATCGCCGCGTTGAGGCCGACCATCGGCCAGACGCTCAGCGCGGCGTTGTACCCGACGAGGACGACGGACCCGATCAGGTTGAGCACCCGCAGGCGCAGGAGACGGGCCTGGGACAGCGACCAGACGAGCACCGCCGAGCCGGCCCAGCCGACGAAATCGAGCCAGTCCACCGCTGAAGAATAGATCCCTCAGGACATGGTGTACGGGGTGTGGCGCTGTTCGAGGGAACCGTGAGGGTCGCGGACCTTGGGTATTGATCAGCCGAGACCGGCCTCGCGGGCCAGGTCGATGGCCTGCGCCCGGTCGGCGACCTGCAGCTTCGCGAAGATGTTGGAGACGTGGTTGCGGACCGTCTTCTGGCTCAGCCCGAGCCGGGTGGCGATCTGCGGGTTCGTCATGTGCTGCGCGACGAGCGCGAGGATCTCGTGCTCGCGCTGGGTCAGGCCGGGGATCGTGGCGGCGGGCGGCTCCCGGTCGACGTTGGCGAAGTAGCCCATCAGCCGGGTCGCGATCGCCGGGCCGAAGATCGCCTCGCCGTCGGCGACGGCCTTGATCGCGCGGATGATCTCGACGCGCCGGGCACCCTTGAGCACGTACCCGCGGGCGCCGGCGCGCAGCGCGGCGAAGACCGAGTCGTCGTCGTCGGCCATGCTCAGCACCAGGACCCGCACGTGCGGGTTGGTCTCCAGGATGCGCTGGGTCGCGGCGATCCCGCCCATGCCGGGCATGGCGAGGTCGAGCAGGACGACGTCGGGCTGGTGGCGGGCGAGGGCGGTGAGGGCCTCCTCGCCGCTGGCGGCCTCGCCGCAGACCTCGACCTCGTCGGCGGTCGCGAGCAGCGCCCGCAGCCCGGCCCGGAAGTGTGCGTGGTCGTCCACGATCAGCACCCGTACGCTCATGCCGCCACCTTCCGCTGCGCTCCAGGCGTCAGCATGAGCCAAACCTGCGACATGATTCGCTCGCGGAGCTCGCTCATGCCGCCACCTTCCGCTGCGCTCCAGGCGTCAGCATGAGCCAAACCTGCGACATGATTCGCTCGCGGAGCTCGCTCATGCGCCCTCCCCCATCGGCAGTCTCGCGCTGACGGTGGTACCGGTTCCCGTCGACGCCACGTCGAGGGTGCCACCGAGTTCGGCGGCGCGTTCGCGCATCGAGTGCATGCCGACCCCCGTGCCTGCCGCGGCCCCGGTGGACCGCCCGTCGTCGGTGACCGACAGGTGCAGCCAGCCATCGTCCAGCCGCAACCCCAGGCGGACCGCGGTGGCGCCGGCGTGGCGGCGGGCATTGGCGAGGGCCTCGACGGCGATGCGGTACGCGGCGACCTCCACCGCGGCGGGCAGCGCCGGCAGGTCGTCCGGTGCGTCGACGCCGACCCGCGGCCCGCCGGGCGGCCAGCCGGCGAGGTGCGCGGTGAGGGCGCAGCGCAGCCCGAGGGTGTCCAGGGCCGGCGGGCGCAGCCCTTCGACGAGGCGGCGCACGTCGGCGACGGCGGTCTCCGCGTCCCGGACGATCTCTTCGAGCAGGTCCTGCGCCTCCCGTGCGGCGCCGAGCGCCAGGGCGGCCTCGGCGCGCATGGTGAGCCCGGCGAGGGTAGGGCCGAGGCCGTCGTGCAGGTCGCGGCGCAGCCGGCGGCGTTCCTCCTCGCGGGCCTGGACGAGCTGCTCCCGGGAGCGCTGCAGGTCCGCGGCGAAGCGCCCCGCCTGCACGGCCGGGCCGATGTGCCGGGCGACGTCGGTGAGCAGCCGCAGGTCGCGCGGGCCGAGCGCGGCCTCGCCGGGGCGCGGGCCGATGAGCAGCGCGCCGACGGTGACGCCGCCCGCGACGAGCGGCAGCCGCACCGGGTCGGCGGGGCGGCTGCCGATCTCGTAGGAGCGGCCGCCCTCGGCGTCGATGCGCACGTAGGAAAGTTGCAGCGCCTCGCGGACCGTAGCGGTGCTCGTCGCCAGCACGGCGAGGGGGTCCTGCACCTGCGCGAGCCGCTCGCCGAGCCTGGCGAGCACGGTGTACGGGTCGTCGCGCTCGCCGTACACGAGCAGATTCACCCGGCGCTGGACCTGTTGGCGCGCGGTGCCGAAGACGAGGGCGGCGGCGACCGCGGCCACCACGGACGAGGCGCCCAGGTAGCCGACGATGACGAGGTACGCGACGCTGACGCCGCCCGTCAGCACGACGAACACCGCGGTGCGGCTGATGAGCAGGTCGATGTCGAACAGCCGGTGCCGCAGCACGGCCACGCCGATCCCGGCGGGGATGAACGCGAGGGAGACGCTGCCGGCGAAGTCCCACCACGGGTTCGCGTAGGGCCAGATCCGGTCCGGGTGCCCGTCGGTGAGCCCGGCCGCGAGCCGGCCGAGGACGACGAGCGCGACGAGCCCGATCGAGTACGCCAGCCACCGCGCCTGGGCCCGTCTCGCCCCGGTCGCGGTGACCGCCTCGGCGACGACCCCGGCCGCGCCGGCCACGAACAGCAGCCCGGCGCAGACGGTGAACGCGGCCTCGGCGGCGGGGGCGGCGTGTTGCAGTGCCGCGACGCCGATCGGATTCGGCAGCCCGTCGGGGCCGACCTGGTCGTTGCGGCCGGGCCGCAGCGCCCCGGTGACCGCGGCGGCGACCCCGAGCGCGGTGACGCCCCACAGCGCCCGGGTCATCCACCTGCCCGGCCGACCGTCGGGGAAGAACGCGGGCAGGGCGGCCAGGCCGAGGTTCGCCGGCACCCACAGCCAGGTCTGCGGCCAGGCCGCCGCGGTCGCGCCCGGCAGCCCGCGGATGGCGTACTGGCCGAACGCCTCGAGCAGCACGAAGCACGCGGCGCCGAGCAGCAGCAGCCGGCCGAGGGGGTTGGCCGGCCGCTGCCGCAGCACCAGACCGCCCGCCACCGCGCAGGCGGCGACGGACAGCAGGTGGCTGACGCCGGCGGGCGGGGCGCCGTTGCCGATGGCCAGCCAGCACGCCACGCCCGCGATGGCGAGGGTGGCCCAGGCTGCACGGTGCATCGCCTCAGACCCTAACGATCACACCGTCCCGGCGTCCCGGGACATTGTCCCGCGCAGCCCGAGCCCCAGCCCGGCGACGAGGACCCACAGGGCGCCGGGGAACAGCGCGCCGTACTGGGCGGGGAACGCCTGGGTCGCGGCGACCAGCAGTGCGAGCAGCGCGCTCACGGCGGCGAGCCAGCGGCTGGCCGAGCCGTGCCGGAACCCGCCGACGGCCACCGCGGCGGCGCTGATCCCGGCGCCCGCCCACAGCCAGCCGACGGTGTTGTAGACCTCGACCATCGCGGCGATCGTGTCGGGGTCCCAGCGCTCGGGTTCGCCGAGCGCCCAGTACAGCTCGGTGCAGATGCCGCCGCCGACGAGCGTCGCGACGGCGACGAGCCCGGCCCCGGCGGCCGCGACGGCGGGCACGAGGCTGCCGGCGGGTTCCTGCACGGCGAGGTGCCGGTGCAGCCCGGCCGCGAACACGACCAGGCAGGCCGCGGCGAGCACGCAGCTGACCTGGTACAGCCAGACGAGGTCGCGGTGGGCCGCGATCGCGGTGACGAGCCGGGCGTTGTCGTTGATGGCGTCGCCGGCGTCGGCGGTCAGGTTGGCGCCGAGGAAGATGCCGACGGCTCCGGCGAACCCGCCTGCGGCGCCGGTGAGTGCCCAGCCGCGGCGGGGCTTTGGTGTCGTGGTGGTCATGCCGCCGAGCGTGGCGTGCACCTGTCCCGGGCGGCATGGGTCGACGTGTCCCGGGGGTGGGGGCACTTTGTCCAGGGTCAGCTCGGCGCGACCGTGGTCAGGAAGTCAGTGACGGCCTTTGCCGCCTCGGGGGCGCCGTCGGCGGCGATCGTCAGCAGGGACGTGCCGTGCAGGCTGCCGGGGACGAGCGCGATCCGGCGGCGCTGGTCGGTGGTGGCGTCGTACATCGTCTGCGCGGCCGCGGCGAACGAGGTCTCGCCGGTCGCGGCCACGTACAGGACCGGGACCGCGATCCGGGGTGCCGCGGCGGCGGCGTTCTCGCCCGCGTAGGCGTCCGGGGCGGACAGGCTCACCACGGCGGTCACGGGCGGCTGGGCGGCGGCCGCGACGAGGACCGCGGTGCCACCACGGGACGCGCCGACGAGCACGACGCGTTCGGCGCCGAGGGTCCGGGCGTACGCCACGGCCGACAGCACGTCGCCGGACGGCTTGCCGTCCGGGCCGCGTTGCGAGCGGCCCTCGCCGCCGAAGTCGAGGGCGAGGACGCGGTAGCCGGCGGCGGCCTCCTGGCGGGCCCAGGACAGCCAGGAGCAGGCGTCGGCGCTGGCCTGCGGCGCCAGGACGAGCACGGTGCGGCCGGTGCCGAACAGCAGCCCGGTCAGGAAGCCGCCGGTGCCCTGGAACGCGACCTGCTTGTCGTTGAGGTCCGGGTCGGCGCAGCGCCGGTCGACCGGACTCGGCGCCGCGGCCTGCGCCTTGTCCGACGCCGCCGGCGCCTCCGACGGCTCGGGGTCGCCACCGCAGCCGGCGAGCACGATCATGACGAGCAGGACGAGCCCGATCCGCTTCATGCTGTACTGACCCACGGGACGCGACGCGGGTTGCATCGACGCTCAGCGGATCGTGACGAGACCCGGCTGCGCGGTCGCGACGACGAGGACGACGGGGGTCCCATCGGCGGCGCAGACCAGCCAGGCGTGGGTGGCGTAGGTCGGCTGCGTGTACTGCGTGTCGTGCGGCATCTGCTGGTAGCGGACCCGCTTGCCGTCGAAGTCGAGCCAGTACACGGTGACGGCGTCCTGGCGGGTGTTGACGAACGTGACGTCGGTGGCGGCACCGTGGGTCCCCGAGCGCAGTGTGCCCTCCTCGGTGACCGGCCGGGTCGCCAGCTCCGCCCGCTCGACGGGCGCGGACGCCGTGGCCGCCTCGGGCCGCTCCGGCAGCGCCGGCGGCACCGTCTGCGCCGGGGCGGCCGTGGCGGCGGACCCCGCGGCCGAGGCGGCGGGTGCGGCGGTGACCGGCGGGTCCTCGCTGCCCCCGAGCCGGACCACGAGCACGGCGGCGCCGATCAGGAACAGCAGCACGACCAGGATCGTCCCGCCGACGACCCAGGGCAGCGCGTTCGTGCCCTGCGCCGGCTGCCCGGGCGGCGTCCAGGGCGGGGATGCAGGCGGCGGGGTCCACGGGCCGGCCGGCCGCCGTTCATCGGGGGGCACGGTCACCGCCGCAGCGTAACCCCGCCGTGCGGTCCTCGGCGGCATCGTCGGTACCAGCAACGATGGCGAATGTCGCCCCGACACTCCGAGTAGCCGGTACATTACCTACCGTAAGCTTTGTCCGGAATGAGGGGACCGACCGTGTTGACCAGATCCGTCATGCGTCCCGCCCGCCGTGGCCCGCTCGGTGCCGGACGAGCCGTCCGGGCCGGCCTCGCGCTGGCGGCCATGGGGATCGCGGTGATCGGCGCGACCGGCGGCACAGCGTTCGCGGGTCTGGGGCAGCGCAACCTGCCGAGCCCCGACGGCGGCGCACCGGTGCGCACGCACGGCGTCCAGGCCAACGACGGCGACCGGAAGGCCAACGACCGCAAGACCGGCAGGGTCGCCGCGCAGCCGAAGCCGAGGTCCGCGACCGCCGCGAAGGTGAAGGCCAAAGCCAAGGCGAAGGCCAGAGCGAAGGCCAGGGCGAACGCCGCGGTCGCGCAGCGCAACAGGTTCGCGCACAAGAGCACGGCGAAGACCAAGGCCGCGCGGAAGGCCCCTCACAAGGCCCCCGCCACCGGCACCACCGGCACGGCGACCACCGCCGCCGTCCCACCCGCCACGGCCGGGGCCGCAGGTGGGACCGCAGCCGGGGCGCCGGTCGCCGCCGCGAGGCCCGCCGCGCCGACCGCCGTCACGGTCACCGTCACCGACTCGGCCACGCCGGTGCTGACCGTGTCGTGGACCGTCGACGTCAGCGCGACCGGGATCGTCGACCACTTCGTGGCCACCGCCGCCGAGGACGCCACGAAGACCTGCCGGACCCGCACGAACGCCGCCACGAGCTGCGACGTGCCGTCGCCGGCGCTGGGCGCGACGTACACGTTCACGGTGCGCGCCATCGGGGTGCCCGGCGCCGGCGACTCCGACCCGAGCACCGCCGGCGCACCGGCGACGGTCGCGCGCGGACGGGCTTCTGGTCACGCCGGGCGCGGCCGGCGCCTCGGGCACGATCGTGCCCGGCTCGATGCGGGTGGCCCCGGACGCCGGTCGCGCAGTCGTCAAGGCCCGCGCCGCCGACCGGTCCCGCGGCACCGCGCGCACCAACGACAAGGTCCGCGGCGGCGGCAGCACGTCCGGATCGGCGTCCGGGACGACGTCCGGGGATTCGGCAACCGGCGCCCTCGGCGGCTGGATGGGCCTGCCGGACGGCGCCGCCGGCGCGCCAGCGGCCGCCGCGGCCACCGACCGGACCGGCGGGCAGCAGCGGACCGGCACGCTCGCCCTGCTCGGCTTCGGCCTCGTCGCCGCAGCGCTCACCGCGCTCGGCGTCACCCGCGTCCGCCGCCACCCACTGACCGGCTGACCCGCGACGCACCGGCCTTTCCCACGACGCGCCGACTGACCGCCGGCGGGCGGCCGTCCCCGCCAGCAGGCGCCCCCGACAGCAGGGCGCCCCCGACAGCAGGGCGCCCCGGCACGGTCCCCAGGACCCATGCCGGGGCGTTTCCCCCGCCCCAGGGGCTCCCTAGCCGAACGCCCGCAGCTCGTAGATACGCGTTGCGGTGTCGGTCGTCTGCGTCGGGGTGGTGATGTTGAGCCGCACGTAGCGGCCGGAGACACCGCTCACGGTGTGGGTGGTGTTCGCGGCGGTGTTGTTGGTGACGGTCACCGGCGTGCTCCAGGTGCTGCCGTCATTGGAGACCTGGATGGTGAACGCCTTGGTGTTGTAGTCGGCGGGCTCGCCGCCGGCCTGGGCGTGCGCGACCTCGAAGCGGCTGATCGCCCGGCTGGAGCCGAGGTCGACCTGCAGCCACGCGCCGGCGACGCCGGAGCAGAACTTGTCGGTGTTGCCGCCGGAGACGCTGCCGTTGACCGCCTTCTCGGGGCCTTCGGCGGCGGCGCAGGCGGTGCTGCCGGTGGCGGGCCGGTCGAGCGCCAGGTTCACCGGTACCGTGCCCGAACCGTACGCCTCCAGCTCATAGATGCGCGTCGCGCCGTCGGTCGTCTGCGTCGGGGTGGTGACGTTGACGCGCACGTAGCGTGCCGTGGTCGCGGCGAACTGGTGGATGGTGACCGGGTCGGCGTTGTTGGTGACGGTGACCGGGGTCGACCAGGTGCTGCCGTCGGTGGACAGCTGCACGGTGAACGCCTTGGTGTTCAAGGTGGCCGGTTCCGCGCCGGCGCCGGCGTGCTTGACGACGACCTTGTTGACCGTCTGCGCCGAGCCGAGGTCGACCTGCAGGAACGCGCCGGCGACGGTGGAGCAGAACTTGTCGGTGTTGCCGCCGGTGACGCTGCCGTTGACGGCCTTGTCCGCACCTTCCGCGGCGGCGCACGCGGTGGAGCCGGTCGCGGCCTTGCCCTGCGCCAGGTTCGTCTGCGGGGCGGGTGGCGTGGTGTGGTTCGACGACGGCGGGGTGTCGCCGGCGCCGGTGCCCCACGTGCCGGGCGTGCTCGTCACCGTGTAGGCGAGGTTGCCGCCGTGCGCCAGGTCGGCCTGCGACAGCCAGGTGCGGCTGAAGCCGGTGCCGCCGAGGGTCGCGGTCGAGATGTACCGGTTGCTGTCGCTGACCGACGGCGCGGTGATGTTGAGGACGCCGCCCTGCTGGCTGCCGTACGTGCCGATGGTGACCTTCGCCGTCGGGAACTGCGGCGTGCTGACGCCGTAGAAGTTGGCGCCGTTCATCAGCGGGTACAGGCCCAGCGAGGAGAACACGTACCACGCCGACATCGTGCCGAGGTCGTCGTTGCCGGTGACGCCGTTGGGGCCGTTGGTGAACAGCGTGTAGGCCGCCCGCAGCACCGTCGAGGTCTTGTACGGCTGCCCGGTCCACAGGTAGGTGTACGGCGCGAGCAGGTCCGGTTCGTTGTTCGGGTTGTACGTGGTGAAGCTGTAGTAGTCGTAGGCCCCGTTGACCCACGTGTTGTGCGCGGTCCCGGACGGGTCGGTCAGCAGGTTGTTGTAGGCGAAGAAGCTGTCGAGGCGGTTGTTCGCCGCGGTCTTGCCGCCGAGCAGCGACACCAGGCCGTCCGGGTCCTGCGGGACGAGCCACTGGTACTGGTACGCGCCGGCCTCGTGGAAGGTGTGCGAGCCGTCCGTCGGCGAGTACGGCGTGCCCCAGACGCCGTTGGCGTTGCGGGGGCGGAAGAAGCCGATCGACGGGTCGAACAGGTTGCGGTAGTTCTGGCCGCGCGCCTCGAACATGGTCGCGTCGGCGGTGTTGCCCAGCCCCCGCGCCATGATCGCCAGGGACGAGTCCGCGGCCGCGTACTCCAGGGTCGCCGAGCTCGGGAACTTGCAGTCGTGGTCCATCGGCAGCACCGGCCCGCACGTCACGCCGGTCGGGATGTAGCCCAGCGACGCGTAGTAGGGGTTGCCGTTGCGTCCGTTGATCGCCGTCGGTACCGCCGTCGCGTTCTTCTTCAGTGCCGCGTACACCTGCGACTCGTAGCCGTTGAGCAGCCCCCGCGCCCACAGGTCGACGAGGAACGGGGTGACCGGGTCGCCGGTCATCGTGTTGGTCTCGGTGTTCGCGAGGGACCACTTCGGCAGCCAGCCCAGCTCACGGTCGACGGCGAGCAGCGACAACCCGTAGTCGCGGGCCACCTGCGGCTCCAGCAGCGCGACGAGCTGGTTCTGCGCGCGGTACGTGTCCCACAGCGAGAACGTCTGGTACGGCGTGTACCCGGACGCGGTGCGCACCACGTTGTCGAAGCCGCGGTAGGAGCCGTTCACGTCGCCGGACAGGTTCGGGTGCAGCAGCGAGTGGTACAGCGACGTGTAGAACGCGACCTGCCGGTCGGTGGTGCCGCCGTCGACCTCGGCCTTGTGCAGCTTGGCGTTCCAGGTGTCGCGGGCCGCGGTGCGGATCGTGTCGAAGTTGAACCCGGCGGCGCTGGTCTCCGCGGTCAGGTTGGCCTGCGCGCCGGCGATCCCGGTGTAGGACAGGCCGACCTTGGCGGTGACGACCCGGTCCGACGAGGTGTCGAAGCGGACCCAGCCGCCCTTGGCGCCGCTGCCGGACGACGTCCGGCTGCCGCCGGTGAACGTGGTGCCGGACCAGGTCCCGAACGACGCGAACGGCCGGCTGAACTTCGCCGAGAAGTACACCGTGTGCGCCGGCGCCGACGCGCAGAACCCGGCCGTGGTCACGGATCCCTCGACGGTGTCACTGTTGACGATCGAGATCGACGAGGACTGCGCACCGGTGCCGCTGCCCCGCGCCTGCGCCGTGTTGAACAGCACGTTCGCCTGGGTGCTCGACGGGAACGTGTACCGCTGCCAACCGCTGCGCAACGTCGCCGTCAGCTCGGTGGTGACCCCGTTGGGCGTGGCGAGCCGGTAGTAGCCGGCGGTCGCCTGCTCCTGTGCGTGGTTGAGCGTCTGCCCGTAGGTGTTGGGGTCGGCGGAGTTGACCGCCCCGATCGTCGGCATCAGCGGCACCTCGCCCATCACGGGGCAGCCGACGCCGGACAGGTGGGTGTTGGAGAAGCCCCACACCTTGGTGTGGTCGTAGTTGTACCCGGTGCCGTGGCCGGTGTCCGGGCTGACCTGCACCATGCCGAACGGCAGCGCCGCACCCGGGAAGGTGTTGCCCTCCTTCTGGGTGCCGATCATCGGGTTGACCAGCGTGGTCAGGTCCGCCGGCACGGCCGCCGCGGCCGGACCGGCCGGCACCGCGGGCAGTCCGGCGACCGCCGCCGCGACCGCCACCAGCAGTGTGCTGAACCGCAGTCTTCTCAACAGACGCTCCGATCAGGTGCCCCTGGGCGAACGCCACCGCCGGCAGCACCCGTGGCGGTGCGCCGTTGCGTGGCCGGTCGCTGTGGGGGATGGCTTTGGGCTTCTCGGGGGGTGGGCGGGCGTGCGGTGTTCACCGCCCTCGGCCGCCGATGCCGAGGCGCGTGCTCAATCGAATCTGGCGGAAGGTTGCGAGGCTTCCTGCCGTGAAGGTTCGTCGTTCCACCGAGTTCTGTCAATACTTGACATTTGCCTCAGCCATCGATTTCCCGCCACGACCACCCGCGGCAGGTCGAGGTCCGCGCACGGCAAGGCACCACGGCCGGCGACGTGGACGTCCCGATCGGGTCAGTAGGGGTTACCGGTGCCGGGGAGGCGGCCGCGGAGCAGGCCGCCGGGGCGGCCCGGCTGCAGGCGCCCGCCGCGGCGGGCCGCCGGCGTGGGCGCGGTGCGCGATGCCGTCGATCAGCTCGCGCAGCGCGGCGACGGCGTCGACCGTGGGGCGCCAGCCGAGCTCGGCGCGGGCCCGGGCGGTCGACATCAGCGGGGCGCTCAACGCGAGCCGGACCCAGCCGGCGTCGACGGGCTGCAGGCGCAGCCGCCAGGTGAGTGCCGCGCCGCCGCGCAGGAGCGCGTCCGGCACCGGGACGCGGCGCCCGTGCAGCAGGGTGGCGGCCACCTTCGGGGTGAGGACCGGCTCGGCGGCGATGTTGAACGCGCCCCGGGCGTCGGACTCGATCGCCCTGACGTAGGCGTCGGCGACGTCGTCGGCGTGGACCGCCTGCAGGCGCAGGCGCGGGTTCGCCGGGACCACGGGAACCCGGCCGAACCGCAGCAGCCCGGTCGGGGCGAACGGCCCGAGGAAGTAGCGGGCGATCTCGGTGCCGGCGTCGCGCTGGAAGATGAGGCCCGGGCGCAGCCGCACCACGCGGATGCGGTCCTGCACGGCGTCGAGCATGCCTTCGAGGGTGACCTTGTCGCGGCTGTACGACGAGGCGGCCACCCCGGTCGCCGGCCAGTCCTCGCCGACGAGGTCGTTCTTCGGGCCGGGTGCGTAGGCACCGACCGACGAGGCCGCGACCAGGCTCGGCACGCCGGCCTCGACCGCGGCGGCGATGACGGCGCGGCTGCCGTCGACGTTGGTCCGCCGCAGCACCCGCCGGTCGTGGCTCGGCTGGATCTGCCAGCCGAGGTGCACCACCGCGTCCGCGCCGCGGAAGAGGCCGGTCAGCGCGCCCGTGGCGTCCGGCGCGCCGATGTCGCACGCGCGCCAGTCGACGCCGGCGTACGGGCCGCTCGGCTCCGGCAACCGGCGGGCGACGCCGGTGACGTCGTGGGCGCCGAGCCGGCGCAGCAGCGCGGTGCCGGCGTTGCCGGTGGCACCGATGACGACGATGCGCATGCTCAGCCCACCGATCCCGGCCGCGTCGTCGTCATGGCCGGGCCGCTGCCGCCCGTGGCGTCCCGCCGGCCGGGCCGCTTCGAGCCGGCCGGGGTCGCGGCGTCATGGCCGGGCCGCTTCAGGCCGGCCGCGCCGCCGTCCTCATGGCCGGGCCGCTTCGAGCCGGCCGGGGTCGCGGCGTCATGGCCGGGCCGCTTCGAGCTGGCCGTCGCGGACGCGGGTGCGCAGCAGGGCCTGGTCGGAGCCGGGCGGCCGCGCACCGCCGTGCCGTCGGTGAGCCGGAACGCGCTGCCGTGCCACGGGCAGCGCAGGCACCGCTCGCCGCCGACGTCGACGGTCGTGCCGGCGCTCAGCGGGCCGCCCTCATGGGCGCACCGGCCGGCGAAGACGGTGAACCGGTCGCGCTGCCGGTACACCACGATCGGGGTCTCCCCCAGCATGCGGGTGCTGACCTGCCCGTCCGGGATGGCGTCGGTGGCGCCGAGGCGGTGCCAGCCGTGCGGGAGCAGCTGCAGCGCCGTGGCGCTGTGGTTGACGCCGGCGCCCTGCCCGAACGCCAGGTGCCCGCCGAGGTAGGCACTGGCCCCGGCGACCCCCAGGCCGGCGAAGGACAGCGCCCGGCCACGGTCGTGGCGGCCGCGCAGCCGGGCTGCGACGGAGGCGGCGAACAGGCCGAGGGCCACGGTGTTCGCGGCGGCGTGCACCAGTGCGACCCGCCGCTGCTCGCGCGACAGCGTCGCGTAGTCGGCGGCACCGGTCATCGCGGCGGGCAGCGCACCGGCGGTCCCGGCCGCGAGCAGCGCCGTGGCGGCGTGCCGGGTGCCGGGCAGCAGGTCCAGCACCGCGGCGCTCATCCAGGCGCCGACGGGGAACTGCACGACTGCGGGGTGCAGCGGATGCCCGATCGGCATGCCGTGCAGGAGGTCGCCGAGCCGGCCCCTGCCGACGGTGCCGGCGGCCAGCGACCGCACCCGGTCGGCGGCCCGGTCGAGCGAGCAGGCACCTTCGAGCCTTGCCAGCAGCCTCCGCATGCACGGTCCCATGCCCCGGAGGGCACCGCCGAAACACGTGCCCGGCGCGGGCCAGGCCACGCCGGGACACGCGGGGTGGCTCAGCCGATGACGGCGCGCAGGACCACGATCGCGAGGAAGACCACGATGAACGCGAGGTCGATGGCCATGCCGCCGAGGCGCAGCGGGGGCAGTGCGCGGCGGACCGGCGCGAGGATCGGCTCCGTGACCGCGTGGACGCCCGTGATCAGCCGGGACCTGACCGAGCCGTGCGCCGTCGGGCCGGCGAGGACGACGCTCCAGTCGAGGACGGCGCGGGCGATCAGCAGCACCTGCATCAGCAGCAGCACCAGACTCACGATGCCGAGAACAAGACCCATGTGGTGCCTCCAGTGACCGGGTGGGACGTTGCTTCAACTGTGCGTCACGGATCTGTGGATCCGCTGAGTGCCGGCTGAGATTTGATTCATGACCGGGGCCGGCGTGCCGATGCCGACCTGTGTGAGCAGGGTGGCTGGCTGGCGTCCGACGGGTCTGTTGCTCGCGGCCGTCGTGGTGCTGGTCCTCGCGGAGGCGTGGTTCGCCGTGGGGCTGACCCGCCCGACGCCACAGCTGGTGAGCTGGGTCGCGGTGCCGTTGGCGGTGGGGCTGGCGGTGCGGGCGTGCTGGACGACCAGCGTCACGGCGGGGCTCGCGCCGGGCGCGCGGCGCTTCTGGCGGCACATCGGGCTCGGCATGGTCTTCATCGGGCTCGGCGGCGCCAGCAACGGCGTCGACATGATCCTGGGACGGGCCGCTCCGCAGCACGTGAGTGGTGTCACGGCGGCGGTGTACCTCATGGGTCTGGTCTTCATGCTCTGGGGACTGCTGCGGATCCCCGGCGCCCAGCGCAGCCGTGGCGAGTGGCTGCGGTTCGGGCTCGACACCGCCACCGTGCTGGTGACCGTGATCACCTTCGCCTGGCACTTCGTCTTCCGGCACTGGGAGCGCTGGTCCGGCGGGAACACCGCCGGCACCTGGGCCGTCCTGGCGATCGTGGCGACCGGCTCGGTGTGCGTGTTCGCCTTCATCAAGGTCGCCTTCACCGGCACCGGCCCCCTGGACCGGCGGGCCCTCTACCTGCTGGCGCTGTCCGGCGGCGGCGGCGCGACCGGCGGGGCGCTCACACCGCTGCTGACCGATCGGCCCTATCTCAACGGTACGCCGGTCGTCCTGCCCCTCACCTGCTTCATCCTCTGCCTCGCCGCGGACCGGCAACGGCGCGCCGCCGGGGTCGAGCCGGCCGCGGTGGTGCGGCGCAACCGGCGGCCGTTCGTGCCGTACCTCGCCGTCTTCGCCACCGGCGTGCTGCTGCTGGCCGACGCGGCGGACGACGGCGACGACGTGCTCGGCGTCGCCCTCGGCACGGTGGTGCTGATCCTGCTCGTCGCCGCCAGGCAGGCCGCCGCGCTGCGCGACAACGCCGTCCTGCTCGACACCCTCGACGGCCGGTTGCGGGAGGTCGTGGAGTACCAGCAGACCCTCGCGTGGCAGGCGACCCATGACGCGCTCACGGGACTGGCGAACCGGCGGCTACTGATGCAGTACACCGGCGAGGTCCTGGACGAGGGCGGCGACGCGGTAGCCGTGGCGCTCATCGACGTCGACGACTTCAAGGGCATCAACGACGACCTCGGCCACGCCGTCGGCGACGCCCTGCTCAGCGCGGTCGCGGCCCGGCTGTCGCAGCTGCGGCCCGCCGGCGGCCTGGTCGCCCGGCTCGGCGGCGACGAGTACGCGCTGGTCTTCCGCGCCGACGGCGAGCAGCGGGCGCTGCAGGTCCTCGCGGGGGTCACCGCGGAGCTGCGCCGGCCGCTGGACGCCGCCGGGCACGCCCTGGTCGTCGAGGCCAGCATCGGCCTGGCGATGTCGGGCGACCCGTCCCCCGCGGACGCCGGCCACGAGCTGGTCACCGCCGATGAGCTGCTGCGCCGCGCCGACGTCGCCATGTACGAGGCGAAGGCCCAGGGCAAGGGCCGGCGCGTCACGTACGGGCCGTCGATGGACCAGCACAGCGCCGAACAGGCCCGCACCGCGGCCGACCTGCGCATCGCGCTGGACACCGGCCAGCTGCGGCTGCACTACCAGCCGATCGTGCGGCTGTCCGACGGGCGGACCGTCGCCGTGGAGGCGCTCGTGCGGTGGCAGCACCCGCAGCGGGGCATGGTCCGCCCGGACCTGTTCATCCCGGCCGCGGAACGCACCGGCCTCATCGTCCCCGTCGGCCAGTGGGTCCTGACCGAGGCCTGCCGCCAGGCGGCCCGGTGGCGCGACGAGCTCGGCACGCTGGAGTACGTGTCGGTGAACGTGTCACCGCGGCAGCTGCGCGAGGCCGGCTTCGCCGCGCAGGTCCAGGCGACCCTGGACAGCGCCGGCCTGGAGCCGCGGCACCTCACCGTCGAGGTCACCGAGACGGCCGTGTTCGACGGCGGCTCGGGCCTGGAGGAGCTGCACCAGCTCAAGCGCCTCGGCGTCAACGTCGCCCTCGACGACTTCGGCACCGGCCACTCGTCGCTGGGCCTGCTGCGCACCTGCCCCGTCGACCTGCTGAAGGTCGACAAGTCCTTCATCGACAACATCACCGACCAGGGCGAGCGCTCGGTGATCGCCGAGGCCCTCATCGGCATCAGCGACGGCCTGCGCCTGCGCGCCGTCGCCGAGGGCGTCGAGACCGAGGCCCAGGCCGAGGTGCTGCGGCGGCTCGGCTACCGCTACGCCCAGGGCTACCACTTCGGCCGCCCGATGCCCGCCGACCAGCTGCAGACCCACGTGCGTGCGGCCCTCCCGGCGGCCGTCGCCTAGGGCGTCATCGCGCCCGCCCATCCTGCCGCCGTCCGCCCGGGATGCGACCGGTTTCCTGCCGGGAGAGGATGGCCTGCATGGGCCAGAGCGTGCCGTTCCGGGTCGAGATCGCCGACGAGGTGCTCGACGACCTGCGGCGGCGGTTGCGGGCGACCCGCTGGCCGGAGGCGGCGACGGTGCCGGACTGGTCGCAGGGCGTGCCCTTGGACTGGGTGCGGGACCTGTGCGGGTACTGGGCCGACGGGTACGACTGGCGCGCCACCGAGACGAGGCTCAACGCGCTGCCCCAGTACCGGATGAAGATCGACGGACTGCGGATCCACTACCTGCACGTGCGCTGCGCCGACCCCGACGCGCTGCCACTGGTCATGACGCACGGCTGGCCCGGGTCGGTGGTGGAGTTCCTGAAGGTCGCGGGACCGTTGAGCGATCCGGCGGAGGGACCCGCGTTCCATGTGGTGTGCCCGTCGCTGCCCGGGTACGGCTTCAGCGACCGACCCGCGGAGCCCGGCTGGGGCGTCGAACGGACCGCGCGGGCCTGGGTGGAGCTGATGGCGGGCCTGGGCTACGAGCGGTTCGCCGCGCAGGGCCACGACTGGGGCACCAGCGTCAGCACCGCCATCGCACAGCAGCATCCCGACCGGGTCATCGGTCTGCATCTGGTACCGCCGCTCGCCGCGCCCGACCCGGCCGGCTTCGACGACCTGACGGACGCGGAACGCCGCAGCCTCGCGGACCTGGAACGGGCCGGCGCGGTCGAGGACGGGTACAGCCTGGAGCAGTCCACCCGCCCGCAGACCATCGGCTACGGCCTGGTCGACTCCCCCGCCGCGCTGTGCGCGTGGATCGTGGAGAAGTTCCGGGCCTGGACCGACTGGGAGCACCGCACGTTCACCCGCGACGACCTGCTGGACAACCTGATGCTGTACTGGCTGCCGGCGACCGGGGCGTCCTCGGCGCGGATGTACTGGGAGAGCTTCAAGGACGTGCAACGGCGCTTCACCGCCGGGACCACGGACGTCGTGACCGTCCCCACGGGCGGCACGGTCTTCCCGAAGGAGATCCCCCGCCCGTCGCGGCGGTGGGCGGCCCGCCGGTTCACCGACCTGCGGTACTGGAGCGAACCGGACCGCGGCGGCCACTTCGCCGCCTTCGAACAACCGGACCTGTTCGTCGCCGAGGTGCGCGCCTGCTTCCGCGCGTTGCTCGCCTAGGCTCCCGGATGTGGAGATCGACGCGTACCTGCGCAAGTACAGAGCCGGCGGCTACGAGGTCGAGCGGGTCGAACGCTCGGTCTGTGCGGCCTGTGGTGGCACGCAGTTCCGGCTGTGGGTCGACGACGAGGCCGGGTACGCGGCGCGCCGGTGTGAGGCGTGCGAGGACGAGTTCGTCATGCTCGACAGCGCCGATCAGGAGGACGAGCAGGACGGCGACGAGGCCGGCTGCCCGTGCGGCGGCGAGACGTTCGAGATCGCCGTCGGCTACGCCCTGCGCGGCGACGGCGAGGTGCGGTGGGTCTCGGTCGGGATGCGCTGCCTCGCCGACGGCGCCTGCGGCGTGTACACCGACTGGAAGATCGACTACGGGCCGACCGGGCACCTGTTCGGCCGCGCTTGACCGGGCTGGTACTCATGAGGGCATGGACGTCGACATCGCGCAGACCGCCGCCGCCGTGGTGCCGTTCGTGGCGGCCACCGTCGTGGCGTACGGGACGCAGACCCTGGAGAAGCTCCGCGACCGCGCCTCGGACGCCACCGTCGCCCTCGGCCAGCGGTTCCTCGGCCAGTTGCTGACCCGGGACCGGCCGGCGCTGACGTCCGCCGTCGAGGACCTGGCCGCCGACCCGGCCGACGAGGACGCCACCGCCGCGCTGCGGCTGCAGATCCGCAAGGCCCTCACCGACGACCCGGCCCTCGCCGCGGAGATCGCCGGCATGCTCGCCGCCCAGACGATCCACATCGAGGCGTCCGGCGAGCGGTCCGTCGCCACCCACACCAACGACGGCATCATCAGCACCGGCGACGGCGCCACGTTCCTGCGGTGACCGGCACCCGATCGACGGCTTCAGGGCAGCGCGCCGCCGCCGTCGGTACCAACTACGGCTCGATCTTCACCGGCGACGTGCAGCACCTGCCGCCGGCCGCGTTGCGCACCCCTGCCGAGGTGCCGATGCCGGCCGGGCTGGTCCTGCTGCCCCGCCCTCCCACGGCGCCGTTCCTGGGCCGCGCCGACGTCCTGCGGGCGCTGGCCTCGTCGCTGTCCGCAACCGGCACGGGAGACGTCACGCAGGCGATCCACGGCCTCGGCGGGATCGGCAAATCGGAGCTCGCGCTGCAGTACGCGAGCGGCCACCGCGCCGCGTACCCGCTGATCTGGTGGATCACCGCCGACGGCCCGGAGCGCCTCGAGGCGGGGCTGGCCGAACTGGCCCGGTGCCTGCACACCACGTCGGTCCTGCTCGACACGACCACCACCGACGCCGCCCGCTGGGCCACGCTCTGGCTGCAGTCCCACCCCGGCTGGCTGCTCGTCCTCGACGACGTCGAACGCCGCGACGACGTCGCCGCGCTGCTCGGCCGCATCGGGCACGCGGGCCACGTGGTGATCACGACCCGCCGCAACGTCGGCTGGCGCGGCACCGCCCACCCGCTGGCCCTCGGCGTCCTGGACCCGGCGTCGGCGGCCGGCCTGGTGAGCGACCTGACCGGCCGCGAGGACGAGGCCGGGGCCCTCGCCACCGACCTGGGCCACCTGCCGCTCGCGTTGGAGCAGGCGTCGGCGTACGTCGCGCAGCAGCAGATCCCGATCGCCGCATACCGGCGGCTGCTGGCGTCGCACTCCGCGCACATCCTCGGCACCGCCGACGCCGACGGCGACCCGGAGCGGACGATCGCCCGGATCTGGCTCGTCACACTGGATGCGGTCGACGCCCGTCACCCGCGGGCCCGGACGCTGCTGAACACGATGGCGTACTTCGCCCCGGACGACATACCCCGCGACGTGCTCACCGCCGGCGACCTCGACCCGGTCACCGTCAATGAGGCGCTGGGCGTCCTGGCCTCGTACAACATGATCACGCTGACGGACACCACGGCAGGCATGCACCGCCTCGTCCAAGCCGTCGTGCGCCAGCACGACCCTGACGGCGCCGGCGCCGAGGCCGCCCTGGCGCTGCTCTGGGCCGCCAAGCCGGACGGTGACATACAGACCGTGGTCACCACCTGGCCGCGATGGCGGCACCAGATCCCCCACATCGAGCGTGTCGCGGCGGCCATTCCCGACGGGTCGGCAACGATGGCGCTGGCCGAGCTGCTCGGGGGCGCCGGGTTCTACCTCTGGGTGCAGGGCCGGCACGACACGGCATTGCAGTACGAGCAGCGCGCTCTGGCGATCACCGAGGCCGCCCTCGGACCCGACCACCCCGACGTCGGCACCTGTGTCAACAACCTGGCCAGCACCCTCGGCGACCTCGGCCGGCCGGACGAGGCGCTGCCGCTGCGGCAACGCGCCCTCACCATCGCCGAGGCCGCCCCCGGTCCCGACCACGAATCGGTCGGGACCCTCCTGGGCAACCTCGCCGGTACCCTCAACGCGCTCGGCCGCCCCGAAGAGGCCCTGCCCCTGCACCGGCGCGCCCTGACCATCACCGAAGCCGCCCTCGGAGCCGGCCACGCCGACGTCGGCGTCCGGCTCGGCAACCTGGCCTACACGCTCAACATGCTCGGCCGGCCCGAAGAGGCCCTGCCCCTGCAGCGGCGCGCTCTCGCCGTCACCGAGGCCGCCCTCGGGCCCGAGCACCCTGACATCGGCATCCGGCTCGACAACCTGGCGGGCACGCTCAACGACCTCGGCCGGCCCGAAGAGGCCCTGCCCCTGCAGCAACGCGCCCTGGTCATCACCGAGACCGGGCTCCGGCCCGGGCACCCCGACCTCGGCGTCTGTCTGGACAACCTCGCCGCGACGCTCAGCAAGCTCGGCCGCGTCGATGAGGCCCTGCTGCTACGGCAACGCGCCCTCGCCATCACCGAGGCCGCCCTCGGACCCGGGCACCCGAGCGTCGGCGTCCGCCTGAGCAACCTCGGCCACACGCTGCACGCTCTCGGGCGCACCAGCGAGGCGATCGCGCTGTTCGGGCAGGCCCTGGCCATCACCGAGGCCGCCCTCGGGCCCGATCACCCCACCACCGGGTCGCGTCGCCGGTCACTGCAGTGGATCAGCGACGGTGGGACCGCGTAGCGACGGGTCACCGGCGCAGCAGGTGGAAGGCGGTGTCGCTGCCCTGCTCCTCCGCCATGCGCAAGGCCGCCGCGTAGGCGGCCCGGTCGGCGGGTGGGCGGCCGTCCGCCAGCGCCGCCAGGGCGTGCAGCGCCAGGTCGCGGGCGTCGTCGGTGGTCAGAGACGGCAGCAGCGCGAGCACGTGCTCCCAGGCGCCGGGCAGCTGCCGGGCGTACCGCTCGACCGGCCCGGTCATCGCCGCGAACGAGTCGACGTCGGCGGTCAGCATCGCGGTCAGGATCTGCGCGGCGGGCGCGTCCAAACCGGGGCGGGCCGCGGACGTAGCATCGATGACGTGCGCCGCTGGGTCGTCATCGTGCTCGCGTTCGCGGTCCTCGCCGCGGCGGCGGTGCACTTCGGGCGCCGGGTCGGGCCGCCGCAGACCCGGCACCAGCCGGTCGCGATCCGGTTCCTCGGCGAGGGCGGCGACCCGCTCGTCATCATGGTCGGCATCGAGTGGCACGCCGACGGCTGGTGCTCCGGGCAGTTCGTCGTCACCGCCGCGGAGACGTCGACCGAGGTCCGGGTCTTCGACGTCGTCAGCCGCACACCACGGGGCAACGGCGGGTGTGCCGGGCTCGGCTCCGACGGGCGCACGGCCTGGGTCGACCTCACCATGTCGGCGCCGCTGGGCGCCAGGACCGCGGTCCGCGCCGCCGACGGCCACGTCCTGCCCATCGTGAAGACGGGCCCGTGAGTTCGGGCACCGGTTGGCATGAACGTGCGAGTCGCGGCCGGCGGCACCGGCGCACGATGACGGCATGGCTTACGCATACCCTCCGCAGCCGGTGTACGCGATGCGCACCACCGCCCCCGTCTCGCTCCACGTCGTCGCGATCTTCCAGTACCTCGGCGGCCTCTTCATGCTGGGGATCGCCGCGCTCTTCGGTCTCGCCGCGTCGGACATGGCGGCGCAGTGGGACACCCAGTTCGGGACCCGCATGTCGGCCGCCACGCCGCTGATCGCGGTCGTCGTCGGCGTCTTCGCCACCGTCGGCCTCATCGCGATCGTCCTGGGCCGCAAGGTCCAGCGCGGCCGCAACTGGGCCCGGGTGCTGCTGACCCTGCTCAACGTCCTGAGCCTCGCGTCGGTGGCATGGCAGGTGTACAGCACGTCGCTGTTCACCGCCGCCACGATCGTGAGCGTCGCCGTGCCGGTGCTGTTCCTGATCCTGCTCAACACCAGGGCCGCGCGCTCCTGGTGCCGTTACGGCACGTACTGACCGGTGAGGGCGCGCAGCGCGGCGGCGATCTGGGCGACGGCGACCGCCGCGTCCCGGGTCAGGGCGAGCTTCCTCGGGAAGTTGTGGAACGTCCCCTGGTACCGGGTCGCGATGACGGGCACGCCGGCCGCGGCGAGCCGCGCCGCGTAGCGCTCCGCCTCGTCGCGCAGGATGTCCAGCTCCGCGGTGACGATCACCGCCGGCGGCAGGCCGGCCGCGTCCGCCAGGAACGGGTCGAGGTCGGCGTGGTGCCGGTCGACGCCGGGCGGGGCGAAGGCGTCCCAGAACTCCACCATCTCCTGCGGCTGCAGCCCGTCGTTGCCGAGGTCGGGGTAGTCCATCGCGGGGCTGGTCACGGGGCAGATCAGCACCTGCGCGACGAAATCCCGCCCGGCGTCGCGGCCGCGGCGGGCGGTGACCGCGGCGAGCAGCCCACCGGCGGAGTCGCCGGCGACCGCCACGGCTGTCGGGTCCAGGGCGTGCTGCCGGCCGTGCACCTGCAGCCAGCCGGCGACGGTCTCGATGTCCTCGAACGCGGCCGGGAACGGTGACTCCGGTGCCCGGCGGTAGTCGACGGCGAGGACGGCCCAGCCGGTCTCCGCGGCGAGCAGGCGGCACAGCCCGTCGTGCGTGCTGAGGTCGCCGAGGACCCAGCCGCCGCCGTGCGCGTAGAGCAGCACCGGCGTCACGGCGTCGGCGCCGTCCTGGTACAGGCGGACCGGGACACCGTCCGCGTCGAGGTCCCGCACGAGCCGGACGGCCCGCACCGGACCGACCTGCTCCCCGACCGCGTCGAGCATCGCCTGCCGCTGCGCTACATGATCCATCCCAGCAGTATGCCGGGTCAGCCGATGCTGTTCGCCCAGCGCCAGTTGGCGAGGAACCCGCCGGCCTGCGAGCCGAAGAAACAGGTCCAGAGGTGGGTGGCGGCGTAGGGGCCGATCCGGCGGAAGACGGCCCTGCACTCGCGGCGGCGGCTGCCGAGGGCGTAGACGATGGCCAGCCAGTTGTCGCAGAGCACGGCCTTCGGGTGCGCCGGCGGGCCGGCCGCGTGCCACTTCGCCACGCACGCGTCGACCTCCTGCTGGACGTCGGGCCGCTGGAAGTACGCGCGGGAGTCCTTGACGGTCCGGTCGGTCACCCTGCCCCACGAGAACTCGCGCATCGCGTACTCGAGGTGGGCGAGCAGCGGCAGCATGGTGACGCCGACGCCGGGCGGGGCGGCGTCGGCCGTGCCGCGGGCGATGGCGAACATCGTGTCGTGGGAGCCGAACCACTTCGCGCAGTGGAAGTCGACGGCCCTGGCGTTGAGGTCGAAGTCGAACGGGTCGCGGCGCCGGCCCTCGGCGAGCGCCGCGTGGAACCCGTCCCCGTCGCCGCGGGAGTACATGGTGCGGCACAGGATCGTGCAGGGCGCCGGGTCGGCGCGGTCCACCGCGACCGCCCGC
This sequence comes from Dactylosporangium sp. NBC_01737, assembly GCF_035963215.1. Taxonomy (NCBI): domain Bacteria; kingdom Bacillati; phylum Actinomycetota; class Actinomycetes; order Micromonosporales; family Micromonosporaceae; genus Dactylosporangium; species Dactylosporangium sp. NBC_01737. Next base: position 7,033,290 of record NZ_CP109153.1, on the reverse strand, counting down.
TGCGCCTGCACCTGCGCCGCCGCCGACAGCTCGTCGAAGCGCAGGAACTGCTCCCGGGTGGTGCCGGCGGCCGAGGCGCTGCCGCGGGCCTTGGAGGCCCGCAAGGACAGGGTGGCGGCGTTGAGGGTGATCGCGGTCGGATCGTCCGGCGCCGCCGCCAGCCACTCGTCGAGCCAGCCTCCACCGCCGTCCGCGGCGGCCTCGCCCAGGACCGTGATGCGGTGCCCCCGCCGCTCCCAGCCGGTGCCGGCGGCCGCGATGACGGTCTGCGCGGGCAGCCAGTAGCCGGTGGTGGCCAGGGCCCGCGCGGCGCGCAGCTCGTGGTCGTCGAGGGCCCCGTCCTTGTCCGGTAACGGCGGCCTGCTGTGGAGGGGGGATCCGAGCATCCCAGGATCGTAGGTGGCGCGGCGTCCCTCCATCGTCCCCCGGCCCGGGATGCGCTACTGTCGCGCGCCATGACGCGTGCGCGGTTCCGGCTGGGCATCGACTTCGGCACGTCCACGACGATCGCGGTGCTGCGGCGCCCGGAGGGCCGGGTCCAGCAGCTGCTGTTCGACGGCTCGCCGCTGCTGTCCTCCGCGGTCCTGCTCGGCCCCGACGGGCGCCTGCACACCGGCCGCGACGCCGCGCACCTGGCCCGCAGCGCCCCCGAGCGGCTCGAGCCCAACCCGAAGCGCCGCGTCGACGAGTCCAGCGTCCTGCTCGGTGACGCAGAGGTCGACGTCCGGGAGCTGATCGCCGCCGTCCTGCGCCGCGTCGCCACCGAGGCGGCCCGGGTCGCCGGGCCCGTCGACACCGTCACCCTGACCCACCCCGCGGACTGGGGCAGCGGGCGGCGTGCCCTGCTCGTGGAGGCCGCGCGGCTGGCCGGGTTCGCCGACGTCGCCCTGGTACCGGAGCCCGTCGCCGCCGCCACGTACCTCGCCGCCACGCAGGACGTGCCCGCCGGCGCCTGCGTCGTGGTGTACGACCTGGGCGCCGGCACCTGCGACGTGACGCTGCTGCGCCGCCACGCCGGCGGCTTCGAACCGGTCGCCTCCGCCGGGCTCAACGACCTCGGCGGCCTGGACGTCGACGCGGTGATCGTCGGGTTCCTGCAGGCGACGTACGGCACGCTGTGGACCGACGCCACCACCCGCCGGCAGCTGTGGGACGACGTGCGCACCGCGAAGGAGATGCTGTCGCGGGCCAGCGGCACCGTCGTCATGGTCCCCGCGCTGGGCAAGGAGGTGCCGCTCGGCCGGGAGCAGCTGGAAGGGCTGATGCGGCCGGTGCTGCGGCCGAGCATCGCGATGACCCGGGCGCTTCTGGCCGACGCCGGCGTCCTGCGGGCCGAGATCGCCGGGCTGTTCCTCGTCGGCGGGTCCAGCCGGATCCCGCTCGTCGCGACGATGCTGCACGAGTCGCTGGGGATCGCGCCGGTCGTCGCCGAGCAGCCGGAGCTGGTGGTCGCCGAGGGCGCGCTGGCCGCCGCGCCGGCTTCCGGAGCCGACCAGCTGACGTCGGCGTCGCAGATCGACCTTGGCCGGCGGGTGGCGGCCGACCCGCATCCGTTCCTGGCGGCCGACCCGTTCCAGACAGGCGCCGCCGCCACAGCCACAGCCTTAGCCGCTGCCACAGCTCGGTCCTCGACCGCCTCGCCGGATCCGTCCGCCGCACCGCCGCCACCACCGTCGCCGTCGCGGTCCCGGCGCAGGACACGGAACCGGCTGCTCGCCGCCGCTGCGATCCTCGTCGTGCTCGCCGGCGGCGGCATCCTGCTGTCCCAGCTCCCCGACGACGGTGGTGAGCAGTCCGACGAGGGCAGCCAGCCGACCCTCGAGGCGGTCCCCTACGACCTCGCGAAGGTTCCCGCCGATCTCTGCGCCGCCATCGACCTGAAGCCGTTCGCCACCCTGTACGAGCGGGAGGCCGAACCACCGCGACCGGCCCGCAACCTGACCGCGTCCGGCGGCGAGGCCTCGTGCAACATCGTGCGCCTGCACGGCGAGGAGCGGGCCGTGTTCGGCGTCGGCATCAGGGTCACCCCGACGAAGGCCGCGGCCGCCGCCGACTACAAGGTGATGATCGGCAACGACGCGGCGCTCAACGACAACCCGGTCCAGCCGGCGGACCTCGGCGAGGAGGCGGTCCTCTTCACCGGGAAGGGCTCCACGGCGCAGCTGTCGGTGCGCATCGGCGTCCGGGACGGCAACCTGACCTGGCAGATGGTGCTCACCGTCGACCGCCGGGACCGGGCCGGCTGGACCGCCGCGCAGCAACAGCAGCTCCGGGACCGGCTCGTCGAGGTCACCCGGGCGGCCCTGCCGAAGGTCACCGCCGACCTCCGTTAGAGCGCGGCGTTCACGATCTGGATGTCGTCGATGTATCCGCGGAACGTGCCGGTGCCGCCGGGCTGGTCGTAGCCGACGCGCAGCTGGTCGACCGTGCCGCCGGCCAGGGCGCCGAGGCTGACCTGGACCAGGTTCCACTGGTTGACCACCAGCCGGTGCCCCTCGCCCTGGAACTGCGGGTGGGCCCTGACCCCGAACTGGTCGGCGGCCCCCGAGTCCCGCAGCGAACGGCCGTCGGTGAGGGCGAGGTCGATGGCGACGTACGTACCGTTGGCGGACTGGGGATAGATCCAGTAGGTCAGCGTCGTGCCGGCGGTCAGCGCGAGATGGACGTCGAACACCCTGTTGTACGAGTAGGAGCCGCTCGCGCTGGTGTCATTGCCGGAGTACATGAGGGCGTACGTCCCGCCGTGGGCGACCTCGGCCCGGCGGCCGGTCTCCATCGAGGCGAGGCCGCAGCAGTACCCGGTGACGTTGCGCGCGGACTGCACCGTGTCGACCCACGTGAGCGGCGGGGCGGCCGCGCCGAAGTCCGTGCGGAACAGCGGCCACGCCCGGCCCGCGCCGAGCATCGGCTGCAGCGCCGAATACCAGACGTCGGCGAGCTTGGCGTAGCCGCCGTCCGTCGGGTGGATGCGGTCCGTCCCGATGTCGGCGAGGGTCAGGTTGGCGTGGAAGTCGGCGAGGCGGACCTTCTTGCCGGCCGCCGCCCTGGCCTGCACGACGGCGGGCAGCTGCGCGTTGAACGCGCGGACCCGGCTCTCCACGGTCGCGTCCGGGCTGGGCACGAGCGTCGACACGACCACGGTCGCGGCCGGGGCGGCGCGCAGGATCTGGTCGACGAGTGCGCCGATCCGCGCCGGCGCGCCGGGCAGGTCGTAGTTCTGCAGCATGTCGTTGGTGCCGACGTTGAGCAGCACCACGTCGGGGCGCGCGGCGGCCACCCAGGCGTCGGCGCCGGCCGCGATCCCGTCAATGCGGTAGCCGGGGTGGCCTTCGTTGTCGTTGTCCGCCGCCGTGCCGGAGCGCTGCGAGCCGACCAGGTCGACCGCGACGCCGGCGTCGTCGACGAGGTGCCTGCGCAGCGCCTCACGGTAGCCGTTGCCGTCCGTGGAGCTGGTGCCCCACGTGATCGACGCGCCCAGCGGCAGGATCCGCACGGGTGTCGCGGCCCGCGCCACGGCGGGGAGGACGGCGGTCATGGTCGCGGCGGCCACCATGACCGTCACGATGCGGGTGTACGAGCGCACGCAGGCTCCTTGCTCGGGCTGGCTGGCGGACCGGACCGGCGAACTGCGTACAGCTAAAGGCATCGATGCTTGTGTGTCAACGTTGTCATCGGCGCGCGTTCCCTGCGCTCCGGTGCGCGCTTCCGGCGCGCGTTCCCGGCGCCGGGCTCGCTCAGGCGGGGGTGAGCCAGGCCCGGATGCCGTCGAACGCGCCTGGACCGTAGTCGCCGGTGACGCCCCGGGCGAGATCGGCGATCGTGACCCCGCGCAGGGCTTCGCGCCACGCCTCGTCGGCGGCGGCCATCGCCCGGCTGATCGCGCACGGCGCCGTGCAGGCCTCCGCCGGCGTGGCGAGGGGCCCCCGCTGGCGGATCTCCGTGCACACGAACGCCGGCTGCTCCCCGTCGACCGCCACCACCACGTCCAGGACGGTGATGTCCTGTGGGCGGCGGGTCAGCGCGTATCCCCCGGCGTGACCCTGCACCGAGTGCACCAGGCCCGCACGGGACAGGCTCTGCAGCTGCTTGGCCAGATAACTGCCGGACACGTCGTGCAGCTCGGCCAGGCGCGCGGCGGGCACGGGCGCCGGCGCCGCGGTGAGCACCACGCAGCAGTGCAACGCCCACTCCACCCCGCCCGACATCTTCACCCACCCATCCTACTTGACTCGGACATGAGGTGTCCGGGTATGGTCATGGCGTGTCCCGGACAAAAATTGTCCGAGTTGATTCTCTCAGAGGAGCGGTCATGAAGTTCGTCGTCATCGGCGGAAGCGGCCTCATCGGCGGCAAGCTCGTCCACCTGCTGCGCACCGCCGGCCACGAGGCCGTCCCGGCGTCCCCGGCGACCGGTGTCAACACGATCACGGGCGAGGGCCTCGCCGACGTGCTCTCGGGTGCGCAGGTCGTCGTCGACGTGGCGAACTCGCCGTCGTTCGAGGACGCCGCCGTGCTGGAGTTCTTCCAGACCTCGGCCGGCAACCTGCTCGCCGCCGCCCGCGCCGCCGGCGTGGCACACGTCGTCGCCCTGTCCGTGGTCGGCGCCGACCGCCTGCCCGACAGCGGCTACCTGCGGGCCAAGGTGGCCCAGGAGGCCGCCGTCACCACCGGCGGGGTGCCGTTCACGATCGTGCGGGCCACCCAGTTCTACGAGTTCTCCCACGCCATCGCCCAGGCCGCCACCGACGGCGACACGCTGCGGCTGTCGCCCGCCCTGTTCCAGCCGGTCGCCGCCGACGACGTCGCCGCGACCCTCGCCGATGTCGCCCAGGCACCCCCGCTCAACGGCATGGTCGAGCTCGCCGGCCCCGAGCCCGTCCGCATGGACGAGCACATCCGCCGCTTCCTGGCCGCCCACGAGGGCACCGAGCCGATCCAGGACGTCACGACGGACCCGCACGCCCGCTACTTCGGCACCGAACTCGACGACACGTCCCTGACCCCCGCGCCCGGCGCCCGCCTCGGCACGATCCACTTCGTCGACTGGCTGGGCAAGCACTGACCCGGCGAGGGTCAGCGGTGTTCGTCGAGGGCGGACCGGGGCCGGACGAGGCCGGCATCGTAGGCGGCGATGACGGCCTGCACCCGGTCCCGGACGGCAAGCTTGGTCAGCACCCGGCTGACGTGGGTCTTGATGGTCTCCGTCCCGACGAACAGCCGCCCGGCGATCTCCGTGTTCGACAGCCCTTCCGCAACCAGCGCCAGAATCTCCGTCTCCCGCGGCGTGAGCGTGGCAAGCCGGCTGGGCGCGCCGCCCCCCGGAGCGCGCCGGCGGACGAACTCGTCGATGAGCCGCCGCGTCACCGCAGGCGCCAGCAACGCCTCGCCACCCGCAACCACCCGGACCGCATCGAACAACCGCTCGGCGGTCATGTCCTTCAACAGAAACCCACTGGCCCCCGCATCCAGCGCCGCGTAGACAAGCTCATCCAGGTCGAACGTCGTCAGCATCACGATCCGCGGCGCCCCCTCCCCCGCCGCGGCAAGAATCCGCCGGGTCGCCTCGATGCCGTCCATGACCGGCATCCGCACATCCATGAGCACCAGGTCCGGCCGCTGCTCACGACACACCGCGACCGCCGCCGCCCCGTCCGCAGCACTCCCCACGACCCGAAAATCCCCCTGCGTGGCAAGCAACGCGGCAAACCCCGCCCGCACCACCTCCTGATCGTCCACCACGACGATCCGCACCGCCGCCGCAGTCACCGGCCCACCCCCGCCGCTGCGGCGGGCACGCCGGCGGCGGCATCGACGACGGTGGCGGTGGGTGGGGGTTGGGGGATGGGGAGCGTGGCGTCGACGAGGAAGCCACCCATGGGGCGGGGGGCGGTGCGCAGGGTGCCGCCGGCCATGGCGACGCGCTCGCGCATGCCCAGCAGGCCGTGGCCGGGCGGCGGCACGGGCCGTGACGTGGCGGGCGTCGTGGTGGTGGGGACGGCGGCGGGAGTGGGTCGGCGCGGGGAACGTCGCAGCCAGGTCCGCGGGCGCAACGGCTCGCCGGCCGGGCCGAAGGAGCCGAAGAGACCGAGGGAGCCTGCGAGGCCGGGCGGATCGGGCCGCGTGGACAGGACCGGTGGGCGGGACGGGCCGGTGTCGCGAATCGTGACGTGCAGGGTGTCAGGGGTGTAGCGCAGGTCGACCTCGACCGGGGCGCCCGGGGCGTGGCGGCGGGCGTTGGTGAGGGCCTCCTGCACGACGCGGTACGCCGTCAGCTCCACCCCCGGCGCGAGCCGGCGCACCGGGCCGCGGACGAGCAGGCGGACGGCCGAGCCGCTGGTGGCGCGGGACGCGTCGTCGACGAGGGCGATGAGCCGGTCGAGGCCCGGCTGCGGCGGGGCGGGGGCAGGTGCAAGAGCGGGAGCGGGAGTGTCCTCGCGCAGGACGCCCAGGAGGCGGCGCATCTCGGTCAGTGACTGGCGGGCCGTGTCGCCGATCGTGCGGAGGCGGGCGGCGCCGTCCGGGGGCATGCCGGGGACGGTGAGGCGGGCGGTCTCGGCCTGCACGGAGATGGAGGTGATGTGATGGGCGACGATGTCGTGCAGCTCGCGGGCGATGCGGGCGCGCTCGCGGCGCTCGGCGTAGGCGTGCAGGGTGCCGGCGTGGGCGCCGGCGGCGGCGGTGCGGGCGGCGGTCTCGGCGCGGGAGCGGCGGCGGGCGCCGGCGGTGAGGGCGGCGGCACCGGTGGCCAGCAGCAGGAGGCCGAGCTGGCGGGCGGCGGGCAGCGGGGTGCCGAGCGTGACCGGCCCGAGGGCCGTGACGCCGCCGGTGGCGGCCGGGCCGATCGCATACGCGACCAGCGCGGTCGCGAACAGCAGCGCGGTGCGGACCGGCGCCAGCAGGCCGACGAAGAACAGGGCCGCGGGCAAAGTGAGCAGCGCGGCGACCGGCGGCCGGGACCCGCTCAGGAGCATCAGCAGGACCGCGGCGGTGACGGTCGCCGCGGAAGCCACAGGGCGGCGGCGGGCCACGGCGAGCGGCAGCGTGGCGCACAGCGCAAGAACCGGGTCGGCCGGTGGGCGGAGCACCACCTCGAGCAGCCCGCAGGCACCGGCCGCCGCGGCCGCGGCGGTGTGCAGGTGGCGGTGCTTCATACCGCAGGATTATCGACCAGGTGCGGCGGCGGGCAGTCCCCCGCGCGGGGGAGATCGACCGGGGACGACGGCGCATCACGGACGGTGACGGGGGCACCGAAACGCGTGATGATTGGCTACCGTGAATAGGTGACTACCGCGCCCAGCACGCAGATGTTCACGCAGGACTTCTGGGACGACCCGCACCCGGTCTACGCCGCGATGCGCGAGCAGGCACCGGTGCACCGGCTGCAGCTGCCGACGGGCGTGGAGATGTGGCTGGTCACCAGGTATGCCGACGCCAGGACGGCGCTGGGTGACCCGCGGCTGTCCAAGCAGGGCGGCGCCACCCAGAACGCGGCGACGCTCGCGCCGCTGACCAGGCACCTGCTCGCCAACGACCCGCCGGATCACACCAGGCTGCGGCGGCTGGTGGCGAAGGCGTTCACGGCGCGGCGGGTGGAGCAGCTGCGGGGGCGGGTGGAGCAGCTCAGCGCGGCCCTGATCACCGCCATGCGGACCGCGCAGCGCGCCGACGTCATCGACGACTACGCGGTGCAGCTGCCGATCCAGGTCATCTGCGAGCTGCTCGGCATCCCGCAGGAGGACCAGGCCGAGTTCCGGCGCTGGACCGGCATCCTGGTCGCGGGCTCCGTCGACCGCTCCGGCGTCCCGGCCGCCGCCGCGCAGTTCCTCGCCTACCTGCGGGCACTCATCGCCGCCAAGCGCGCCGACCCCGCCGACGACCTGCTCAGCGGGTTGATCGCGACCACCGACGAGGGCGACCGCCTCGACGAGGACGAGCTCACGTCGATGGTGTTCCTGCTGCTCCTGGCCGGGCACGAGACCACGGTCAACCTCATCGGCAACGGCATGTGGACCCTGCTGACCCGCCCCGACGAGCACCGGCGGCTGCTGGAGGACCCGTCGCTGATCCCGGCCGCGGTCGAGGAGTTCCTGCGCCTGGAGTCCCCCGTGGAGACCGCGACGTTCCGGGTGGCGATGGAGCCCGTCACGTACGGTGGCATTACCATCCCGGCGGGCGGCTACGTCGCCATCTCGCTGCTCAGTGCCGACCGCGACCCGGCGCGCTTCCCGGACCCGGCCTCGGTCGACCTGGAGCGCCCCGACAACCAGCACCTGGCGTTCGGGCACGGCATCCACTACTGCCTGGGTGCTCCGCTGGCCCGTCTGGAGGCGCAGATCGCGTTCCGTGACCTGCTCGCCGCGTTCCCGAGGATGCGCCTCGCGGTCCCGCCGTCCGAGCTGATCTGGCGCCCCGGCGTCCTCATCCACGGCACCACGACGCTGCCGGTGCACCTGGGCTGAGGGGCACGGGTGGCCGGACGGGCCGGCCACCCGTACACATCGTTAGGGCAGGACCCAGCGCTGGTTGGCGCCGGCGAAGCAGTCCCAGATCTGCAGCCGGGTGCCGTCGGTGGAGACGTTGCCGGTCACGTCGAGGCACTTGTTCGAGGCGGGGTTGCGCAGGGTGCCGTTGGACTGGGCCTGCCAGACCTGTGCGCCCGAGCCGTTGCAGTCCCACAGCTGGATCTTCGAGCCGTTGGCGGTGCCGGCGCTGGTGACGTCCATGCACTTGCCCAGGGCGCGCAGCGTGCTGTCCGACGCGACCGTCCAGGTCTGGGCGGTTGTCCCGTTGCAGGTGTACAGCTGGACCGCGGTCCCGTTGGCCGACGAGGCGGCGGCCACGTCGACGCACTTGCCGGCCAGGCCGGTGATGCGGCCGGTGCGGCCGGCCGGGCCGGTCGTCGGCGTGGTGCCACCGGTCGCGGTCGTGTAGATCGCGCTGACCAGCGAGTTGGCACCGGTGGCGTCCTGGGACAGCTCCCAGTTCATGATGCCGCCGGCGTTGGCCATGGCCCAGGTGGTCTTGCGACGGATCGTCGGCAGGCCGTTGTAGCACTCCTGGACGCCGTTGATCGTGGTGCAGTCGCGGTTGGCGTTGGCCGGGTCGCGGGCCACCAGGTCCGCGTAGGTGTAGTAGCCGGGCCGCGAGTAGAACGGCACGCCGAGGACCGCCTTGGAGGCGGGCAGGCCGCGGCCCTTCCAGAAGTTGACCGCCGCGATGGACCAGTCATAGTTGGCGTGCGGGCTGCCACCGTCGTAGGCCATGATGTTGAGCCAGTCGACGTAGCCGAACACGGCCGGCTGGACGCCGTTGGCGGTGCCGCCCTCGGAGACGACGGCGGCGGTGAGCAGCTTGCCGCGGCTGTGCATGGCGGTGCTCAGCTGCGACATGAGCGCGGTGTAGTTGTTGCCGGACGTGCCCGGGTCCGGGTACTCCCAGTCGATGTCGACGCCGTCGAGGCCGTACTGGTTGACCAGGTTCACGAGGTTGTTGACGAACGCGGTCCGGGCGGTCGCGTTGCCGGCGAGGCCCTCGAAGCCTGAGTCGTTGCCGTCGTTCCATCCGCCGACGGCGATGGAGACCTTGACACCGGCGGCGTGGCCGAGGGACACGATCGACTGCAGCTTCGACGGGTTGTCGAGGCCCTGCAGGCTGCCGTTGCTGTTGGGCAGCACGAAGGCGTAGTTGATGTGGGTCAGCTTGCTGTACTGGATGCTGTTGGCGCTGCCGGCCCACGACGGCATGTAGCCGACGCTGCGGAAGCCGTTGGGCAGGACCGCGGCGTCCGCGGCGGGCTGGCTGGCCAGGGCGAAGACCCCGCCGACGGCGGCGGTGGCGAGGGCGACCGCCCCGGCGGCGAAGGCTGAGCGCCGGGCGCGATGGCGTCCGGGGCGGGCGGCCCCGGACTCCGGTGACGATGACGAGGAGGACAAGGGGTGCTCCTTCGGATGGTCGGCCGGCGGCGGACGGGCAGGGTGGGATGCCCGAGACCAAACGAGAAGCGGTGCCACCGGCGCGATGACAGGTGGCTGAAACGATAGGAAAGTTAACTATCGGATGTCAATCAAAGTCACGAAGAAAGTCGATACCAGCGGGTATTCATGAACTGAACTGTTGCAGGCCGACGACCGACAGCAGCGCGAGCTTCTCCGCCGCGTCGGTGCCCGGCTGCGGCGTCAGGACCAGCAGCATCTGCCGCAGGTCCGGGGTCACCAGGGTCTCGCAGTCGACGTCGATGGCCCCGACCTGCGCGTTGACGAACCGCTTGCGGTCCGAGCGGCGGACCTTGACCTCGTGCTCGCCCCACCGCGCCGCGAACTCGGGGCTCGCGGCCAGCAGCCGCCGCACCAGACCGTCGACGTCGGCGTCACCGTGCCGGCGGGCCGCGGTCGCCCGCAGGTCCGCCACCACGACGCGGCTGTGGTGCTCGGTGTCCTCCGCCGGGAACTTCGCGCGCCAGTCCGCGTCCATGAACCACCGCCACACGTGGAAGCGCAGGTCGCCCTTCAACCCGGTCTGGTCGCCCATCAGCAGCATCCCCATCCGGTTCTGCGCCAGGGTCTCCCCCAGGTCCGAGCCCACCAGGGCCGGCGTGTCACCGAGCAGGTCCAGCATCCGCAGCAGCCCCGGCCGCGCGTGCGTGACCCCACCGGCGGTGCGCGGCGGCTGCTGGCCCGCCAGGTGGAACAGGTGGTCGCGCTCGTCGCCGGTCAGCCGCAGCGCCCGCGCCAGGGCCGACAGCATCTGCACCGACGGCTGCGCGCTGCGGGCCTGCTCCAGGCGCACCACATAGTCGGTGGACATCCCGGCGAGCAGCGCGACCTCCTCGCGGCGCAGCCCGGCGGTGCGGCGCCGGGGCCCCTCGGCCAGGCCGACGTCGGCCGGGCGGATCGCGAGCCGGCGGCGGCGCAGGAAGTCGGCGAGGTCGTCACGTTGCATGCCCCCCATCGTGACCCTCCGGCCGCCGCCGCAGCCAGGGACCGCCGCTCCTACGAAGAGCGCTCCGTTGTCAGCGCGATGCGAGCGGCGGCAGGCTCGGAGGCGGAAGGCATTCGCCGTACACCGGGAGAAAACGCCATGAAGAGCAACATCGGGCTGGGCGCGATGGGAATGTCGGGCATATACGGCCCGTCGGACCGCGCGGAGAGCATCGCCACGATCCATGCCGCCGTCGACGCAGGAGTGACCCTCATCGACACCGGCGACTTCTACGGGATGGGCCACAACGAGCTGCTCATCCGCGACGCGCTGCGGCCGGGCGACCGTGACAAGGTCAAGCTGAGCGTGAAGTTCGGCGCGCTGCGCGGCCCCGACAACGCGTGGGGCGGCATGGACACGCGCCCCGCCGCGATCCGCAACTTCCTCGGATACACCCTCGTGCGCCTCGGCGTCGACCACATCGACGTGTACCGCCCGGCCCGGCTGGACCCCGCGGTGCCGGTCGAGGAGACCATCGGCGCCCTGTCCGACCTGGTCAAGGAGGGGTACATCCGCGAGATCGGGCTGTCGGAGGTCGGCTCCGACGTCATCCGCCGGGCACACGCCGTGCACCCGATCGCCGACCTGCAGATCGAGTATTCGCTGCTGTCGCGCGGGGTGGAGGACGACGTGCTGCCGACGCTGCGGGACCTGGGCATCGGGATGACGGCCTACGGGGTGCTGTCCCGCGGCCTGCTGTCCGGGCACTGGCGCGCGGACCGCGCGATGGCGCCCGGCGACTTCCGCGCGCACGGGCCGCGCTTCGCACCCGGCAACGTGCGGCACAACCTCGATTTGGTCGAGGCGCTGCGCAAGGTGGCCGACGCCCGCGGGGTCACGGTCGCGCAGCTGGCAATCGGGTGGGTCGCCGCGCAGGGCGCCGACATCGTGCCGCTGGTCGGCGCGCGGACCCGCGAACGGCTCGCGGAGGCCCTCACCCCGGTCGAGCTGACCGCCGGCGATCTCGCCGCGATCGAGGCCGCGGTGCCGGCGGACTCCGCCCTCGGCTCCCGGTATCCCGAACCGATGATGGCCCACCTCGGCTCGCGGTAAGCGACCTTCCTGCCGGATCGGGTAAGGTCCGGACCTCCGGTGCCGAACTGGTCATCGTGGGTCCCAACGTACGCCGGCTGTCGCGCCTGCTGCTGCCCGTCGCAGGCGCGCTCGCCGGTCTCGCCGCCGCGTTCCTGCTGATGCAGCTGATCACCACCGGGGCGTTCGAGCAGCTCGAGGCGCGCCAGGTCGCGCAGGACGCGGACCGGATCCGCATCGGGCTGAACTCCCAGGCGCAGCTGCTCACCGCCTTCGGCGCGACGAACGCGGTGTGGGACAACGCGTACAACGACATCGGCAACAGCGACAAGGACGGTTTCGCCGCCGACTTCCCGCCCGAGGCCCAGAGCTCCGCCAATGACATCGACGGCATGTTCGGCATCGGCGCGGACGGCACGCTCCGGGTCGGCGGGATGACGACCGACGTGCCGACCCACGGCACCCCGCCGCCGCAGCTGCGGGACCCGGCGGTGCTGCGCCAGCTGTTCGACCCGGCGGCCGAGGCCGGCGTGTCCCGGTGCGGCATCGTGTCGGCGGACGCGCCGTACCTGTTCTGCGGCGTCGGGGCGTTCCAGAGCAGCGGCGAGGGCGCCCCGTCCGGCGGGATGATCCTGCTCAAGCGCCTCGACGACGACCGCGTCGCGGACCTGGGCACCGCCCTGGACCTGCCGCTGCAGCTCGCCCAGCGGGCCCGCTCCGGCACCGACCCGCAGCCGACCCTGCACAGCGAGCTCGGCGACCTGCGCATCGGCACGAAGGTCCTCGGCGCCGATCACATCGCGGTCGAGGCCGTCATCGGCACGGTCAACGGCGGCAGCGTCGTGTTGGAGGTCGTCGCGGCCCGCCCGATCCGCGCCGCCGCCTCCACGACCGCGGTCAAGCTGTTCGTCTTCGTCACGGTCGCGACCGTGCTGCTCGTCATCGGCGTGCTGTACGGGGTACGGTCGGCGCTGCGCCGCCGGGTCGGCCCGCTGCGGCGCACCACCGAGCAGATCATCGCCTCCGGTGATCACCAGCTGCGCATCAACCCCTCGGGCACCGATGACATCGCCGTGCTCGGGCGCGCCGTCGACGCCATGCTCGACTCCCTCCAGGAGCAGGAACGCCGCCTGTCCGAGGAGCGCCTCGCCAAGGAGGCGCAGCTCATGACGACGAACGTGCGCCAGCAGCTGGCCGAGCAGACCGTCCGCCGCCGCGCCGGCGAGGTCATCGACGAGACCAGCGCGTCCGCCCTCGCCGAGCTGCGCATCGTCATGTCGGAGGCGGACGACGTCCTCGCCGCCGCCGACGCGATCGAGCAGCAGGCGACCGCCGCCGACCGGGTCACCCGTACCGTGGTCGACCGCGCCGCCGACGCCGACTCCGTCATCGACGCGGTCACCACCAGCCTCGGCCGCGTCGACGGCATCGCGAACCTCATCGCAGGCGTGGCCGGCCAGACGAACCTGCTCGCCCTCAACGCCACCATCGAGGCCGCCCGCGCCGGGGACGCCGGCCGCGGCTTCAGCGTCGTCGCCGGCGAGGTGAAGAACCTGGCCACGAAGACGAAGGACTCCACCGGCGAGATCACCAGCACCGTCGAGGCGCTCGGCGCCGACGCCTCCGCCATGGCCGGCGTCATCACCGACATGAGCCAGGGCGTCAACGCCGTCGGCGACGTCACCGCCCAGCTCACCGCGGTCGCCGCCCGCCAGCGCGCGTCGGTGGAGCAACTGGTCGGCGCGGTGCGCGCCGCGATCACCCGCATCGAGAGCCTGGCCCAGGTCACCGACCGCCTGGAACGCCGCCGCCACAACCGCGCCGCCGTCCAGGGCACCGTCCTGCTCTCCCAGGCCGCCACACAGGCCGAGGCGGACCTGCTCGACCTGAGCATCTCCGGCCTGCGCTGCGCGGCGAAGACCGGCTGGCGGCCCGCCCTGGAGTCGACCCTGGACCTGACACTGCTGCTCGGCGCCGAACGCATCCAGCTGCAGGGCCGCGCGGTCCGCCACCTGGACACCGACACCGCCGGCGAGGTCGGCATCGAGTTCGTCAGTCCGTCCCCGCAGACGGTCACCACGATCGCCCACTACATCACCACCCTCCTCGGCGAGGACTGACGCCCGTTCCCGCCGTCCCGCGCGCCTTCCACGGCGTGTACCGGACGTTCTCCGCCGCACCGACCGGCGGTGCTGTGCTGGGCGGCGCGGGGAACGTGGGGGCGGGCGAGGCAGCGGGTGGTTATGTGTCGGGGAGGGCGGCGAGGATGGCGGCGCGGGTGGGGCGGCGGTCGATCTCCATGAAGCGGCCAGGGCCGGCGAGAGGTTCGAAGCCGGAGCGGCGGTACACCTCGTGGGCGTCGCGGGTGGCGAGGAGGAAGCGTTGCAGGCCGGCGGCGGACAGGTCTTCGACGATGGTGTCGACGAGCCACTGGCCGAGGCCGCGGCCGCGGTGGGCGGTGGTCACGAAGACGTCGCAGATCCAGACGAAGGTGGCGCCGTCGGTGACGGCGCGGGCGAAGGCGACCTGCGTGTCGTCGTGCCAGACGGAGTACGGCAGGGAGCCCGCGATCGAGCGGGCCACGACGTCGTGGGCGCGGCCGGCGGCCCAGTAGGACTCCTCCGACAGCCAGCGGTGCACGAGGTCGACGTCGACCCGGGTGGGGTCCGTCGTGAGGACGTAGCCGGGGCGGGAACGGTCGGTCATCGGGAGTGCAGCCAGTGCAGGGCGTCGGTGGCGTGGCGCATGACGGTGATGTGACCCTCCGACGGGACGATCCGCGAGGTCGCGGCGGGCAGTTGGGCGGCGAGGCGGGTGGCGTGGACGCTGGGCACCATGCGGTCGGCGGCGCCGTGCATGAGCAGGACCGGGGCGGTGACGGCGGCGAGCGGGAAGCCCCACGGGCGCACGAAGGCCAGGTCGTCGTCGACCAGCGGGGCAGGACCGGAGGCGAGGGCGGCGGCCACGATCTCGCCGAACCAGGACCAGTCGGTCTCCAGAGCCTGCCAGTCGGCGGGGAGGAAGCCGATGTCGACATCGTCGTCGCGGGTCGCCGCGTGCCGCTCCTTCGCGGCGCGGCCGGCGACTGCGGCGCGCAGCGAGGCGACCCCTCCGTCGGCCATCCCGGCGAAATAGCCGTCGTTTTCGCCGGTGTACGGGCTCAGCGCCGACACGCTCACGGCTGCCGTGACCCGGTCGGGCAGGAGCGCGGCGCAGGCGAGGGCGTGCGGGCCGCCGCCTGAGTGGCCCATGACCGCGAACCGGTCGACGCCGAGCGCGTCGGCGACCGCCGCGGCGTCGGCGGCGGCCGAGGCGACGGTGCGGTCCGGACGCGGGGTCGAGCCGCCGTAGCCGGGGCGGTCGTAGGAGATCCAGCGGACGCCGAGCGGCTCGGACGCGGCGAACAGCGGCGACGGCGGCGCACCGGTGTTGGGCGTGCCGTGGTGCCAGAAGATCACGAGGTCGCCGCCGCCGGTGTCGTACGCGTGCAGCGTCCGCCCGTCGTCCAGCCGGACGTCGATCTCAGCCCCCATGCGTCCAGAGCCTATCTGCCCGTATTGAGGTGCGCGGCGACGGCGGCGGCGATCCGGGCCACATCCTGCGCCGATGGCAGGGCCGGTGCGGTGGCCGGCGTCGGGGCCGCGGCCGGGAGCAGGAGCAGCAGGTTGCGGGTGGCGAGGGCGAGCGCCGGCGGGTCGGGGCGGTCACCGGTCCACAGGGCGACGGCGGAGGCGACCCCGCTGGTCGCGGACGTCGCCCACATGTCGCCGGGCGTCCTGGCGTGCATCAGCGTGAGCTCGGTGCGCCAGCGTTCGACGTCGCCGCCGGGGCCGAACCTGCCGGGGTCCAACCCGCACAGCTCGGGCAGGGTACCGCCGGCGAACCGGGTCGCCGGCAGCGCCGCGGCCACGGCCGGGGTCTGCCGCACGACGGCAAGCACCCGGCTGCGCCCGGACACGCCCCGCCGAGCACGTCCAGCCACGCCGCAACCTCAGCGGCACCGGGAACGACCGCGCCGGGGAGCGTGACGTCGAAGCCGGCGGCGCGGGCCAGCTCGCCGAACTGCGCCAGCCGGGCCGCGCGGGGCGGTTGCCGGTTCGGCCGGTGGGCGCCCGGCAGCGAGCCGGTCGGCCCGTACTCGGCGTCGGCGAAGGCGCGCGCCGCCGCCCGGCGGTGCACGATCCTGCCCGCCTCGGGCACGGCGTGGACGAGCTGCCACGGCTCCAGGATGCTCGCCGGCGGCACGGTGATCACCGGTACCGGGATGGCGGGACGAACGCGGCGAACCGGGCGTCGGCGCGGCGGGCGCCGAACCACGCGTCGAAGGCTGCGGCGCAGGCCCGGATGGTGACCTGACGGGGCAAGGCGGCTTGCGCGTCGCATACCGGGTATGCATACTCCGTATCTATGTCCATCAAGTACGGCCTGCTGGCGCTGCTGCAGCGCGGCACGATGTACGGCTACCAGCTGCGGACCTCGTTCGAGGAGTCCACCGGCGGGACGTGGCCGTTGAACATCGGGCAGGTCTACACGACCTTGTCGCGGCTCGAACGCGACGACCTGGTGCGGTCGCTGCCGGAGCACGACGGGGGGCAGCGGCCGTACGAGATCACCGACGCGGGTCGCGCCGAGCTCGCCGCGTGGTTCGCGACGCCGATCGGCCGCGGCGACCGTCCCCGCGACGAGCTGGCGATCAAGCTGGCCCTCGCGCTGACGACGCCGGGCGTCGACGTGCCCCGCATCATCCAGGCGCAGCGGACCGCGACGATGCGGATGCTGCAGGAGTACACCCGCATGAAGCAGCGCACGGCGAACCCGGCCGACCTGTCATGGCGGCTCGTGCTCGAATCCATGATTTTCCAGGCGGAGGCCGAGGTGCGGTGGCTGGACCACTGCGAGGCCAGCCTGGCCCGGCACGCCCCGCTGCCGACTCCTCCCCCGGCGCCGGCGCCCGTCGCGGACAGGGACGACGACAAGGAGAAGACGGCATGAGCGGGCCGCAGCGAAGCGGAGGTGGCGGCATGAGCGTGCTGGAGCTGCGGGGTGTGCACCGCACCCACGGGCGTGGCGAGGCGACCGTCCTGGCGCTGCGCGGCGTGTCGCTGACCGTCCGGCCGGGTGAGCTGGTCGCGGTCATGGGGCCCTCCGGGTCCGGCAAGTCGACGCTGCTCAACCTCGCCGGCGGGCTCGACGCGCCGAGCGAGGGCGAGGTCGCCGTCGAGGGCACCGTCCTGCGGGGCCTGGGCCGCAAGGCGCTCGCCGCCCTGCGCCGGCGCAGGATCGGCTACGTGTTCCAGGATCTCAACCTGCTGCCGAGCCTCACCGCGGCCGAGAACATCGCGCTGCCGCTCGAGCTCGACGGCGTCGGCGTGCGGAAGGCCCGGCGGGCCGCGCTGACGTCCCTTGCCGAGGTCGAGCTCGAGGGGTACGCCCAGCGCTTCCCCGACGAGATGTCCGGTGGCCAGCAGCAGCGGGTCGCGATCGCCCGGGCGCTGGTCGGGCAGCGGCGGCTGATCCTCGCCGACGAGCCGACCGGCGCGCTGGACTCGCAGACGGGTGAGGCGGTCCTGCGGCTGCTGCGCGCCAAGGTCGACGCCGGCGCGGCCGGGGTGCTCGTCACCCATGAGGCCAGGCACGCGGCGTGGGCCGACCGGGTGGTGTTCCTGCGCGACGGCGTGGTCGTGGACACCTCCGGCCCCCTCGCCGAGCCGGAGCATCTGCTGGACGGGGCCGCCTCGTGAGCGGGCCGGAGCGCAGCGCAGGAGCCGCGAACCAGGATTGCAGCGAGGTGGCGGCGTGAGGGGCTGGCTGGTCTCGCTGCGCATCGCACGGCGGGAGGCGCGCCGGGCCAAGGGCCGCACCACGCTGGTGCTGTCGCTGATCCTGCTGCCGGTGCTGGGACTGTCGTTCGCGGCAGTCATGTACGACATGTTCACGCTGACCAGGACCGAGACGCTGGACCGCGAGCTGGGCCGGTTCGAGGCGTCGGCGCACTGGCCGTTCTCCGGCGCGATCACCCAGGACGCCGACGGCTACGGCACGATGAGCGCCGGCAACCACGAGCCCGGGACGCCGAGCGCCGAGGGCCTGCTGGCGCTGCTGCCGGCCGGCTCCCGCGTGGCGCTGGTCGACGAGCGGGAGATCCGGCTGCAGGGCGCGACCGGCGAGCAGACGCTCCGCGCGCACCAGTTCGACCTCGCCGACCCCGCGTACCGGGGGAAGGTCTCGGTCCTGCACGGCAGGGCACCCGCGTCGACCGGCGAGGTCGCCCTGAACGCGGCGGCGATGGAGCTGCTCGGCGTCAAGGCCGGCGGCACCGTCAAGCTGCCCGGGCAGGACCAGGGGCAGGGCGAGCTGCGGGTCGTCGCGGAGATGGAGTTCCCCGACGACCTCAAGCCCCTCGCCGTGGTGCGCCCCGGCACCCTGAGCGTGGACCCGGCCGGGCAGAGCACCAGCTGGCTGATCGACGCGCCGGGCCCGGTCACCTGGGAGCAGGTGCGGGCCATGAACCAGCACGGCGTGGTCGTGCGGTCCCGGGCGGTCGTGCTCGACCCGCCCCCGGACGCGCTGACCTGGCCGTCCAGCGACGGCCGCGCCTTCGGGCTCGGCATCCTCGTGTTCGGCCTCGGCGTGCTGGAGGTCGTGCTCCTCGCCGGCCCGGCGTTCGCGGTCGGCGCCCGCCGGCGGCGCCGCGAGCTGGCGCTCGTCGCGGCCAACGGCGGCACCCCGGCGCAGCTGCGCCGCATCGTCCTGGCCGACGGGGTCCTGCTCGGCATCGTCGCCGCGGTCGCCGGCACCGCCGCCGCGATCGCGGTGGCGTTCGCGCTGCGGGGCGTGTTCGAGGACAACGTCGCCCACGCCCGGGCCGGCGGCTACCGGGTCTTCCCCTCGCGCTGCTCGGCATCGCCGGACTCGCGCTCATCGCCGGGGTCGGCGCGGCCCTCGTCCCGGCGTTCGCGGCGGCCCGCACCGACGTGGTCGCCGCCCTCGCCGGGCGGCGCAACCGGACCGGGCCCGGCCGCCGCTGGCTGATCGTCGGGCTGTGCACCCTCGGCGCCGGCGGGGCCGCCGCGGCCTACGGCATCGTCGCGGTCGACTCGACCGTCGTCATGGGCGGCCTCGTCCTGGCCGAGCTGGGCCTGGTCGTGTGCACGCCGACGCTGGTCGGGCTGATCGCCCGGCTCGGCGGGGGGCTGCCGCTCGCCCCTCGCATCGCGGTGCGGGACCTGGCCCGCAACCGGTCCTCGACCGCGCCGGCGATCTCCGCGGTGATGGCCGCGGTCCTCGGCGCCGTCACGATCGGCGTGTACTTCGCCAGCGACGTCCAGCGGCAGCGCGACATGCAGGTCGCGGCCCTGCCGGAAGGATACGCGGAGATCACCCGCGGCGTGGGCCGCAACGGCGAACGGGCCGACCCGCTGCCGACCTCGCGGCTGGTCGAGGCGGCGACGTCGACCCTGCCGGTGGCCCGGACCGTCGAGCTGCGGGCGGCGACCTGCCCTCCGGCGGCGCCCGGCGCGGCACCGGCGACGGGACCCGTGTACTGCTGGCTGACACCCCTGCGGCCCGCGCACCGGCGCTGCCCGTACCGGCCGGGTGAGGCCACGAAGGAGGAGCAGCGCAAGGCGGCCCGCGACCCGCGCTGCCACGAGAACAGCTACATGATGAGCGGGGGCGGCAACGCGACCACGATCGTCGACGACGGCTCGACGTTCGGGGTGATCTCCGGCGCCCACGGCGACGACCTCGCCCGCGCCGAGGCGACCCTGCGGGCCGGCGGCGCCGTCGTGGCCGACCCGGCCCTGGTCGAGGACGGCAGGATCATCATCGCCGCGCCCACCCCGGACGACCCCGACGGCGTCAACCACACCGCCACCGTCCCCGGCTACGTCACCACGACGGCCGTGTCGCGGATCTTCGTCGCGTTCTCGCCGCAGGCCGTCGCCGAGGCCGGGCTCGCGGTCGAGCTCAGGGGCGTCGTCGTGGCGACCAGCCGGATCCCGACCAGGGCCGAGATGGGCGCCTTCAACGCCGCCTCCGAGGCGCTCGGGAACAACTACCACGGGGCCGTGGCCCTGCCGTACCGGCCGAGCGCCACCGTCAACCTCGTCGTCCTGGCGATCGTCGCGGCCGTCATCGCCCTCGGCGCGGCCGGCATCGCGACGGGTCTCGCCGCCGTCGACAGCCGGCCGGACCTGGCGACCCTCGGCGCGGTCGGCGCGTCACCCGGCGTGCGCCGCCGGCTGACGCTGAGCCAGGCGGGGGTGATCGCGGGGCTGGGCTCGCTGCTGGGCGCCGCCGCGGGGATCGGCGCCGGGTGGGCGGTGCTCGCCGCCCTCAACCGCGAGACGCTGAGCGTGTGGCCGAGCGACGTGACGTACCCGCTGTCGATCCCGTGGCCGAACGTGGTCGTGGCGGTGCTGGTCGTGCCGGTCGTGGCGATGCTGGGCACGGCGCTGTTCACCAGGGCCCGGCTCCCCATCGAACGACGGGCCTGAGCTCCTGGGGGTCACGGCGTCGCGGTAGGATGTCCCGCAAGTCCGAATAGGGAGATCCCGTGACTTCCGACGAAGAGCCCGAGACGTCCGAGCTGCAGGACGAGGGCGGCGCCAGCACCAGCGGCTCCGGTGCGTTGATCCTCTTCGGGGTGATCGGCGTGCTGGTGATCGTCGGCTTCCTGTACTCGACGATGACGCGCTGAACAACCGCCACTCAGACGATCAGTGGGCGCCCGCCGAACCTGGCAGGCGCCCACTGCCGTTCAGACCGTGCCTTCCGGGGCCTGCTGGTAGCCGGCCGGCCGGGTCGTGAACGTGCCACGGCCCTGCGTGCGGCTGCGCAGCCGGGTCGCGTAGCCGAACAGCTCCGCGAGCGGCACCGTCGCCGTCACCACGACCGTGCCGGCCCGGGTCGTGGAGTCCGTGACCCGGCCGCGGCGGGCCGCGAGATCGCCGAGGACCGCGCCGACGGTGTCGTCGGGAGCGGTCACGGTGACCTCCGCGACCGGTTCGAGCACCGCCATGGTGCTCTGCCGCAGCGCCTGCTGCAGGGCGAGCCGGCCGGCGGTGCGGAAGGCCAGCTCGGAGGAGTCCTTCGAGTGGGTCTGGCCGTCCACCAGCGTCACGTGTACCCCGGTGACCGGGTGACCGCCGAGGGGACCCTCCAGCAGCGCGTCGCGGCAGCCGGCCTCGACCGCCTTGACGTACTCCTTCGGGACCCGGCCGCCGACGACCGCCGAGTCGAACGCGAACGGCTCTTCGGACGTGGTGACGTCGATGAGCACGTGCGCGTACTGACCCGAGCCGCCGTCCTGCTTGACGTGGCGGTACAGCAGGCCGCTGACCCCCGCCACGACGGTTTCGCGGTAGGAGACCTGCGGACGGCCGACGTTGACGGTCAGGCCGTTCGCCTGGCGCAGCTTCTCCACGGCCACCTCCAGGTGCAGCTCACCCAGGCCGGACAGGACCGTCTGCCCGGTCTCGGGGTCGCTGCGCACCCGCAGCGACGGGTCCTCCTCGACGAGGCGGGCGAGGGCGACCGACAGCCGGTCGGTGTCGGTGGCCACGCGTGCCTCCACCGCCACGGAGACGACGGGTTCCGCGGTGACGGCGGCCTCCAGTACCAGCGGCGCGTCGGGCGCGCAGAGGGTGGTGCCGACCCTCGCGTGCTTGACGCCCACCACCGCGACGATGTCGCCCGCGGAGGCGTCGTCCAGCTCGGTGTGCCGGTCCGCCTGCACGTGCAGGATCCGGCTGACGCGTTCGGTGCGTCCGGTGCCGGTGTCGAGCACGGTGGCTCCCTTCGTGATCGTGCCGGAGTAGACCCGGACGTAGGTGAGGCGCCCGGTGGTGGCGGCGTGCACCTTGAAGACCAGGCCGGCGAACGGCGCGTCCGGGCTCGCCGGACGCTGCGGGTGGACGGGCGGGACGTCGAGCGGGGACGGCAGGTAGGCCACGACCGCGTCCAGGAGCGGTTCGATGCCCCGGTTCTTGTACGCGGAGCCGCACAGCACGACCACGCCGGCGCCGGAGCCGGTGATGTCGCGCAGCGCGTCACGCAGCGTGGCGTCCTTGAGCCCGTCGTTGGCGACGAACTCCTCCAGGGCACCGGCGTGCAGCTCGGCGACGGCCTCCTCCAGCAGGCGCCGGCGCCGCTCCATCTCGGCCGGGTCGGGGACCTCGACGACCGTCATGGCATCCCCGGTCCACGTGACGGCCCGGCGGGTGACCAGGTCGACGACGCCCGTGAACCGCTCCTCGGCGCCGATCGGCAGCTGGACGACCAACGGCGTGACGTGCAGCCGCGCCCCGATCGAGGCGGCCGCGGCGTCGAGGTCGGCGCCGGCGCGGTCGAGCTTGTTCACGAACGCGATGCGCGGCACCCCGTGCAGGTCGGCCTGCCGCCACACCGACTCGCTCTGCGGCTCGACCCCGGCGACCCCGTCGAACACGGCGACGGCGCCGTCGAGGACGCGCAGCGAGCGCTCCACCTCGGCGGAGAAGTCGACGTGCCCGGGCGTGTCGATGAGGTTGATCCGGTGGCCGTCCCAGGTACAACTGACGGCCGCGGCGAAGATCGTGATGCCCCGCTTGCGCTCCTGCGCGTCGAAGTCGGTGACGGTGGTGCCGTCGTGGACCTCGCCCTGCTTGTAGGTGGCGCCGGTGAGGAACAGGATCCGCTCGGTGGTGGTGGTCTTGCCGGCGTCGACGTGGGCGAGGATGCCGATGTTGCGGGTCTGGGACAGGTGATGGGTGCGCACGGCCTGCGGCCTTTCAGCGTGGTGTCTGAACAGGGCAGCGCGATTGCCCCACGCCGGTCACGGCGCCGGTGCGGCGTCGTGACATGAAGAGGCGCAGGGTCCAGCCGGTGCGGCCGCGCGGGCTCACACCAGCGGGCAGGAAGACACCAGGATCACCTCGTGCCGGGACCGGGGGATGACGACGGCGACGCGGTAACGCATGGCGGTCTCCCCTTCCCTCAGCACGACACAGAGATCATACCGGCGCCGCGCCAGTGACGGGAACCGCTTTTCGCCCCCGCAGCGCATAGACGCCGGCCAGGGCGGTGCCGACGCACAGCGACGCGGCGCTCAGCCCGAGCGACCAGTGCACGCCGATCGCGGCGCCGAGCAGCCCGACGGTGAAGCCGCTGCCGGCCCGCAGGCCGTTCGCGGACATCCCGTACACGCCGATGACCCGGCCCCGGTCCGCGGGCGGCGCGAGCAGCTGCACCACGGTCTGCCCGATCGACATCGACGCCAGGCTCGCCACGCCGCCGAGCAGGAGCAGGGCCACCGCGAGCGGGTAGCTGGTGGTGATCGCGAAGAACAGGCTGGTGACGCCGTAGACGGCGGTGCTGATCACGGCGGCGAGGACGGTCGGCCTGATCCGCCCGGTCGCCTCAAGGAGGATGCCGCCGATGACCCCGCCGGCGCCGTTGGCGAACAGCAGGACGCCGTAGGCGAGGCTGGCGCCGTCGACGCCCTCGCCGGTGGCGGCGCCGCCGGCACCCAGGTCCTGGGCGAAGATCGGCATCGCGGACTGCATCGACGCGCCGACGAAGAACGACCCGAGCCCGCCCAGGATGATCATGCTGACCAGGGTGTGGTTGCTGCCGACGGCCTTGAGCACGCGCACCGACTCCATCAGCCCGACCCTGGCCCGCGGTGCCCCGTGGTCGCGGGTGTGGCCGGTGAACCTGGTGCGGAACAGGAACAGCGTCAGCGGCAGGAAGAACAGCACGTTGACGAAGATGCCCGCGGTCGCACCGAGCCCGAGCAGCAGCGCCGAGCCGACGACCGGCCCGAACAGCACGCCGAGGCTGCGGAACGTGGCGTTGAGCCGGACCGCGCTGGGCAGCTCCTCGTCGCCGACGAAGTCGTGCAGCATCAGCTGCTCGCCCGGCCCCCACAGCGAGCCCGCGAGGCCGTGCAGCACCAGCAGTACACACGCGTGCCAGACCTGCAGGGTGCCGGTCAGGAACAGCACGCCCCACGCGACCGACACCGACGCGAACAGCAGCTGCGCGGCCTGGATGACCCGCCGGCAGTCGAACCGGTCGGCGAGGGACCCGAAGTACACGGAGAACAGCAGGAACGGCACCCAGTGGCTGATCACCTGGAACCCGGACAGCGCCGGGGAGTGGAACTTCTCCCACAGCATCCAGTAGGTGATCACGTGCTCGATGTTGTCGGCCATCATCGCCAGTGCCGCCCCGAACAGGTAGGGCCGGCAGTCCTTGTTGCGCAGCGCGGCGAACCTGCGGGGCGCCGCCTTGGCGATGGGCGCGGCGGTGGGGGCCTCGGCTTCTGTGTGGGTCTCGGCTCCGCAGGCTGCGCACATGGCCTCCAGCCTCCACCCACCCGGGTGCTTCCGCGCCCGCCGCGCACCGTGAAGTGATCACCGCCACGGTGCCGGGCCGAGGCCGAGCTCGACCAGCCTGCCGTCGGACCCGAGCAGGTGGGTGCCGCCGCCGGCGAAGCCGAGCCACAGATCGGGCGGGGCGGGCACCTCCGCGACCGGGGACAGCCCGCCGTCGCGGGCGACCCGCCAGACGGTCGGCACGGTATGGCGGGCGGACGCCGTGCTGAGGCAGATCCAGCCGTCCCCGTCGGGGTCGGCCCGCACGATCGGGACCGCCTCGCCGTGCGGGGTCGGCACCCTCCAGGCGACCGTGCCGTCCGGGCCCACGTAGGTCAGCCGCCGCGCCGCGACGCTGATCAGCGCCCCGTCGTCCACGGCGGCGTCGAGGACCGCGAACGTGGTCAGCGGCAGCCGCCAGAGCACGGTGCCGTCGCGGGCCAGACGCCGGGCGCTGCCCTTGCGGTCGGCGGCGAGCAGCGAGCCGTCGGCCCATCCGGCGAGGAACCTCCCGCCGCGCACGGTGAGCCGGGTGCCGCCGGTCTGCCCGAGCACCAGGCCGCCCTGCCGTTCGGTCACGACACCTGCGACCCGGCGGGCGCCGCCGGCGTCCGGCAGTGCGCGGACGTCGTGCACGTGCCGGATGTCCCGCCGCCGCCACCGAACGCCGCCCTCGGGGTCGAACCCGGCGACGCCCCGGTGCCAGGAGCCGACGACGATCTCGATCCCCGCGGGCCCGGTCGTCACCGCGACCGAGTCCGACGACCTGGTTTCCGCGCCGTCGCCGGGGATCGCGTCGAACCGCGAGCGCAGCTCACCCGGCCCGGCCCACACCGACACGCTCCCGGCGTCGTCGACGGTGGCGTAGCAGCCGCCGGGCCCCTCGGCGACCGCGACGAACCGCCCCGCCGGTGCGCGGTCAGGCGATGGCAACCAGCACCGCTTGCCCGGCGGCCGCGGCGGTGCCGTAGAACCGGCGCAGCTCGGCGAGCTGCGGCGCCAGGAAGGCCTCGACGTCGTCCGGGCCGAGTGCCAGCGCGCTCGGGTAGATGTCGGCGGCGGCCATCGCGGCCGGGTCGAACCGGGCGCGCAGCGCGCCGACGTCCACCGTGTCCAGCGCGGCGGCGACCCGGCGGACCGCGGCCGGGTCGAACAGCCGGGCCGGGCCGTAGCCGCCGTCCTGGCCGATCTCGGTGCCGCCGAGGACCGCCTCGCCGGCGCCTTCGGTGACCTCCCACGCGGTGCCGGTGAGCAGGAAGTGCACGGCGTGCCAGGACTTGTCCAGGTCGAGGTCGGGCTCGGGCATCTCGGCGTCGTCGTCGAGGTCGCCGTAGAGCAGCTCGTCGACGGCCTCGGGGTCCTCGAGCACCGCCCGCAGCTCGCCGGCCGTCAACCGGCGCCCGATCAGCTCCATCCCCATGGGTCAGTAGTATGCCGCGATGGATTTCGTCCGTGGGGCCGGCTGGGCGCTCGCCGGTCTGGCGGTGACACTGGTGCCGGCCTGCGTCGCCGGGGTGCTCGGCGGGCACCAGGGCATCGGGTGGATGGTCGGCGGGATCCTGCTCGCCGTGGCCGCCGCGGTGGCCGGGTGGTGGGTCTACACGTCCGCCGCCGCGGACTACAACTGGCTCGGCTCGCGCGGCGTCGGGATCTGCCTGGCCGCGTTCACGCTCGGCGCCGCGTTCTCGATCTGCCCGCTGTACATGTCGGCCAACGGCATCCCCGCGGTCGGGCAGGTCAGCTCGGTCGAGCCCGCCGGCGGGGACGACGCGACCCACCCCGACATCGTGCTCGCCGGCCGGGGAGAGCTGCGGTACCCGGCCGAGGAGCGCAGCCGGGTCGGCGACTCCGTCCGCATCCGCTACGACCCGCACGGCTGGTTCGTCACGACAGGCCCCGACCCGTGGGGCTTCATCGGCGGCGTCGTCGGCACGTTCGCGGCCCTCGGCGCGGCCGGGACCGCGGCATGCGGCGCCCTCGGCGTCATCGGCACCCACCGCCGCACCCGGCGGAACGTGCCGTGACCGCGCCCGCTCAGCAGGTCGGTGGCGCGGCCTCGAGCAGGCGGGTCAGCCGCCGGTGTGAGCGTCGCGCCGCGGCCGCCCGAACGCCTGCGGGGCGTCGGCATCGGGTCAGAGCGGGTGCAGGGGGAGGCGGACCTCGGCGGTGACGCCGCCGCCCCGGGTCTCGTGCAGCGTGATGGTGCCCTGGTGGCGGTCCAGGACCGCGCGGCTGGTGGCGAGGCTGAGGCCCAGGCCGGGGATGCCGAGGTCGCGGACGCGGGAACTGCGCTGGAAGCGTTCGAAGACCTCGTCGAGCTCGTCGGGCGGGATGCCGATGCCGGTGTCGGTGACGGTGAGGCAGGCGTGGCCGGCGGTGGTGGTGAGTGTGACGGTGACGTCGCCGCCGGGGTGGCTGTAGGTGACAGCGTTGCCGACCAGGGCGCGGAGGACCTCGCGGATGCGGGTCTCGTCGGCGTCGACGAGCAGTGCGTCGGGCGTGTCGGACCGGACGTGCACCTGCCGCTCGAACGGGCCCGCCGTGGCGTGGCGGACCGCGACGGCGAGGTCGAAGGTGGTGCGGTGCAGCACGACGTGGCCGCTGTCGAGGGCGGCGAGGTCCAGCAGGGCGTTGATGATGTGGCGGAGCCGGTCGCTGTTGCGGGTGACGGCCTCGAGGAGCTCCCGCGCGTCGCCGGGCAGCTCGTCGCCGAACGCGCAGAGCAGGTCGGTGCACGCGGCGATCGACGTCAGCGGCGTGCGCAGCTCGTGGCCGACCAGCCGGACGTACTCGTGGCGGCTGCGCGCCAGCAGCAGCGCGAGGCCCTCGGCGCGGCGACGCTGCAGGTGCTGGCCGAACTGGGCGGCGATCCCGCTGAGCATCACCGAGAGCATGTCGTTGGGCTGCTCGGCGGCGTTGGAGCACAGCACGAGCGTGCCGAGGCGGTCCTCGCCGCTGCGGACCGGCACGACGACCGCGGAGCGCAGCACGAGGTCCGCGGTCGGGTCCTGCACGAGCAGGCCCGCGCCGTCGATGTCGTCGGCCCACACTCCCCCGCAGCGCCCGGGCCAGCGGCATCTCCTCCGGGGTGTACGGGCGGCCGTCCGGGTGCCGGACGTTGCAACGGTCGGCCCAGTCCTGGGGCCCGGTGCCGATGACGTCGGGATCCGGCCCGACGGTGAAGCTGCGCAGCGCCCAGTTGAGCAGCACCAGGCGCCCCTGCTGGTCGCAGGCGACGACGCCGATGTCCAGGCTGTCCAGCAGCGCGTCGAGGAACGCGCGCTGCTCCTCCACGGCGGCGTGGCGGCGGGCGTCGGCGGCGTTGGCGCCGCCGAGCAGTTCCGCGAACAGCTGCGCGGCGTTGTCGACGGTGGACAGCTGCGCCACCGTCCACTCGTGCGGCTCGTACATGGCGACGGAGACGACCCCGAGGACCAGGCCGTCCTCGTCGGCGACGGGGAAACCCGCGTATGCCCGGATCCCGTGCACCAGCACCGGGTCGGTGCCGGCGAACCGGGCGTCGGCCGCGGTGTCACGGGCGATGAACGGCAGGCCGGTGATGACGACCTCACGGCACAGCGACGCCGACAGCGGGATCTCGAACGCGCCGCCGTCGGAGGTCCCGCCGCCGGCGCAGCCGAGCATGACCTGGCTGTCGGCGGTGACCAGCGACACCACGGACACGGGCACCCCGGCCGCCTCGACGACCATGTCGGCGAGGCGCTGCACCGACGGCTGCCAGCTCGCCAAGTTGGCGCGGGCACGCCCGACCGCAGCCAGCCGGCGCCGCGCCGCGAGCTGTCCCGTGTCCGTCCTACCGCTCATACGTCAGCCTCCGCACCTACTCTTTGTAGCGTCTGCCCTACTCTGGGTGTTCCCCCCGGGAACGGGAAATCACCTGGGAACGGGCGACCAGTGGGCGGGGGGTGTTCTGCTGGGCGTACCAGAGGCAGAACATGAGCACGGTCCAGATCTTGCGCGAATGGTCGCCGTCGCCGCGCCGGTGCGCCGCGAGCAGGCGCTGGGCGTGGCGGAGGTCCAGCAGGTGGTCCACGCCGGCGTCGGCGATGACGTCACCGGCCCAGGCGCCGATGTCGCCGCGCAACCAGACCCTGGTCGGGGTGGGGAAGCCGAGCTTGCGGCGGTCGACGACGGCGTCCGGCACGATGCCGCGCATCGCCTCGCGGAGCGCGAACTTCGTGGTCTTCGCCAGCTTCAGCGACGTCGGCAGCGCCGCGGCGGCGGCGTAGACCGCACGGTCCAGGAACGGCACCCGCAGCTCCAGGGAGTGCGCCATCGAGATCCGGTCGGCCTTGGTGAGGATGTCCCCGGGCAGCCAGGTGTGCAGGTCGACGTACTGCATGGCGGCGACGTCGTCCAGGTCGGCCGCCGCCTCGTACAGCGGGCCCGTGACCGTCGTGTGCGGCTCGGCCGGGCCGCGCATGAGGCGGGCCTTCTCAGCGGGGCCGAAGATGCGGGCGTTGCCGTAGTAGCGCTCCCCGATCGGCGTGGTCGCCCGTTCCAGGAAGCTCTTGCCGCGCACCCCCTCGGGCATCACCGCCGACACGGCCCGCAGCCCCCGGCGCAGCGGCGCGGGCAGGGCGGCGACGCCGGCGAGCGCGGCCGGCTCCCGGTAGATCTCGTAGCCGGCGAACAGCTCGTCCGCGCCCTCCCCCGACAGCACCACCGTGACGTCGCGGGCGGCGGTGCGGGCCAGGAAGTACAGCGGCACGACCGCCGGGTCGGCGACGGGGTCGTCGAGGTGCCACACGATGCGCGGCAGCGCCGCGATCACGTCCGCCTCGTGGACCAGGGTCGCGGTCAGCTGGACGCCGAGCGCCGCCGCGGTCTCCGACGCCGCCTCGACCTCGCTGTAGCGCTCGTCGTCGAAGCCGACGGTGTACGTGCGGATCCCCGGACGCTTCTCCCGGGCCAGCGCCACCACGGCGGTCGAGTCGATGCCACTGGACAGGAACGCGCCGAGCGGCACCTCGGACTGCAGGTGGGCGTGGACGCTGTCGCGCAGCGCGTCGCGCACCGCGGCGATCGCGTCCTGCGCGGGCCGCACCGCCGGCCGCAGCGAGTGCCGGAAATACGCCTCGATGGCCGGTGGGGTACCCGGTGTCCATGTCAGCGTGTGGCCGGCCTCGAGCCGCCGCACCGACGGGTGCAGCGTGGCCGGCTCCGGCACGTACTGCAGCGTCAGGTAGTGCGACAGCGCCACCGTGTCGACCCGGGTCGAGGCG
This sequence comes from Dactylosporangium sp. NBC_01737, assembly GCF_035963215.1. NCBI lineage: Bacteria > Bacillati > Actinomycetota > Actinomycetes > Micromonosporales > Micromonosporaceae > Dactylosporangium > Dactylosporangium sp. NBC_01737. The sequence continues at coordinate 7,003,676 of NZ_CP109153.1, read as the reverse complement.
CCGGCGAACGGCAGCAGCGCCTTCTTCTCGCTGGCCAGGTACAGCCCGTCCGCGGTCTGCAGGTGGTAGAGCGGTTTGATGCCGAACGGGTCGCGGATCGCGTGGACGACGCCGGTCGCCCGGTCGCGCAGGACGGCCGCGAACATGCCCCGCAGCCGGTGCACCGCGGTCGGCCCCCAGTGGTGGAACGCGGCGGCGAGGACCTCCGCCTCGCCTTCGGTGCTGAAGTCCGCGCCGTGGTCGCGGATCAGCTCGGCGCGCAACTGGCGGAAGTTGTACAGTTCGCCGTTGAACACCACGGTCCAGCCGCCCCAGGACACCGGCTGGTGGCTGTGGGCGACGTCAACGATGGCGAGGCGCTGGAACCCGAACGCCGCGCCGCTGTCCACGTGCAGCGAGGTCTCGTCGGGCCCGCGGTGGCGCAGGAGGTCCAACGCCGCGGCGAGCTCTTCCGTCGCCACCGTGCCGTCCGTGCTCACGAACACCAGGAATCCACACATGGCGGTGAAGGTAGGGAGCCGGTCGTTGGGAACTGATGAAGAACCATGGGCCGGATCGAAATCCGGCCGAGGTTTCGCAGGTTCTTCACACTCCGCGCGCGACAATGATCGGCGATGAGCGCACGGATCCTGGTCGCCGACGACGACCCGAAGCAGGCAGAGCTGATCCGGCTGTACCTGGAGCGGGACGGTCACAGCGTGCTGACCGTCCCCAACGGGCGGCTGGCGCTGGAGCAGTGCCGGTCCCGCCGGCCCGACCTGCTGGTCCTGGACGTGATGATGCCGCTCGTCGACGGCCTCGACGTGTGCCGGATCATCCGCGCCGAGTCCACCGTGGCGATCCTGCTGGTGACGGCCCGCTCGACCGAGGACGACCTGCTGCTCGGCCTGGACCTCGGCGCCGACGACTACATGACGAAGCCGGTCAGCCCGCGGGAGCTGGCGGCGCGGGTGCGGGCGCTGCTGCGCCGCTCCGGCATCGGCAGCCCCGGGCACCAGCAGGTGCTGCGCGTCGGCGACCTGGTGGTGGACGCGGGCCGCTTCGAGGTCCGCCTCGACGACGCCGTGGTGGTGCTCACCGCAAAGGAGTTCGGCATCCTCGAACTGCTGGCCGGCGAGCCCGGCCGGGTCTTCACCCGCGGCGAGATCATCAACCGGGTCTTCGGCTTCGAGCGCGACGTCTCCGAGCGCACCGTCGACGCCCACGTCGTCAACCTCCGCCGCAAGATCGAGTCCGACCCGGCCGAGCCGCGCTACGTGCAGACGGTGTACGGCCGAGGCTACCGGCTGAACGAGGCCGCATGAAAGCGTCAGCTCAGGCCGGCGCCGGAGCGTGACGGCATGAGCTTTCGCATCCGCGTGTTCGCCCTGGTGCTGCTGATCGCGGTCACCGCGATCGGCCTGACCGCCTGGCTCAGCGTCCGGCTCACCGCCGGGCAGTTCGCCGAGTCGCAGCAGACCGCGACCCGCAACGAGCTCAGCACCGTGGACACCTTCCGCACCTACGCCTTGCGGCACGGCACCTGGGCCGGCATCGACAAGGTGGTGCAGCGGCTGTCGAGCACCAACCAGCAGCGGATCCGCCTGACCAACCTCTACGGCCAGGTGACCGTCGACACCGACCACCTGGCCAACCGGGCGGCCCGCCCCGTGATCACCTCACCGGCGCTGATCGACCCGCGCCCGACGCTGGTCTTCCCGCCGGCCGAACTGGCCGCGCAGGCGTCGCCGGGGGTCGAGGCGAAGGTCGGCAACCGGCTGGAGGCGGTGACCCTGCAGAACATCGTCGAGTACCGGCAGACCGTGCTCTTCGCCCGGTGCCTCACCGACCTGTTCGCCACGCCGCCGACGCTGACCACCAACCGGTACGGCATCCCGGTCGGCAACGGCAAGACCGACGACCTCGGCTGCGGCGAGCAGGTCCGGGAAGCCGTCGCCGTGGACGCGGAGGGCGACATGTCCTACGTCGTCACCTGCCGCGGCGAGAAGGACACCGCGTCGTGCCTGACAAAGGCGTTCGGCGAACGGGTCGCCTCCTTCGCACCCGAGCCGCTGCAGCTGTTCCTCGGCGCCCGCGAGGACGACGCGGTGACCCTCATCGGCCGGCCGGGGCTGATCGCCGGCGGCGGCGTCCTGTTCCTGGTCATCCTCGGTACGGCGATCATCGCCCGGCACGTGAGCCGGCCGGTGCGCGACCTCACCGCCGCGTCCCGGCGCCTCGCCGACGGGGACCTCGACGCGCGGGTGACGTCCGTCGGGCGGGACGAGCTCGGGCAGCTGTCGGAGTCGTTCAACCGGATGGCGGCGGCGGTGCAGGCCGCCGAGCAGGCCCAGCGCCGCCTGGTCGCCAGCGTCGCCCACGAGCTGCGCACGCCGCTGTCGAACCTGCTCGGCTACCTGGAGGCGCTGCAGGACGGCCTGGTCGCGCCGAGACGGGAGCTGTTCGCCTCGCTGCACGACGAGGCCGTCCTGCAGCGGCGCATCCTCGACGACCTGCAGGACCTGACCCTGGCGGAGGCGGGGCATCTCACGTACCGCCGCAGCGACTTCGACGTCGCCGACCTCGTCGACACCGCCCGGGTCGCGCACCTGGCCGTCGCCGAGGCCGCCGGCGTCCGGCTGACCGCGGCGACCGCCGGGCCGCTGCCCGTGCACGCCGACCACGACCGGCTCCGGCAGGTGCTCGGCAACCTCATCGGCAACGCCATCCGGTACACCGACCGCGGCGGGGAGGTGACCCTGCGCGCGTTTCCCGACGGGGACCGCGTCGCGGTCGAGGTCCGCGACACCGGCTGCGGCATCGCCCCGGCCGACCTGCCGTTCGTGTTCCAGCGCTTCTGGCGCGCCGACCCGGCCCGCGACCGCGCGACCGGCGGCAGCGGGCTCGGCCTGACCATCGCCCGGCAGATCGTCCGCGACCACGACGGCGACCTGGCCGTGCAGAGCGTCGTGGGAGAGGGTTCCACGTTCCGCTTCACCCTCCCCCACTGAGCTTTGACGTCAGGTCGTGACGCGGAACGTGGCGTCGGCGCGCGCCTGTGCCGTGCTGATCGGGTCCAGCTTCAACAGGTAGCCGTAGTGCCGGATGTAGCGGTCGGTGTGGTTGTACGACTGGAACGACGACCACGATGCGTCGGCCAGACCGGCGACCTGCCGGAACGTGGCGTCGGCGGCGAACGTCGAGGTGCCGTCGTTGGCGGCGAGGACGAAGTCGTACGAGGAGTGCCGCAGGAAGTACCCGGGGTAGTTCACCGACTCGAACGACACGTACCCGGACGTGTTCGCCAGACCCGGCACGATCCGGAACTGCGCGTCCTGCGCGGGGCTCACCGAAGCGTCGATGCGGACGTCGAAGTTGCTGTGCCGCACGTACCGGTCCTGGTAGTTGTACGACTGGATGCGGTTGACGGCGGAGGTCGTGCCCCACTTCGTCAGGACCCGGGTCTCCTCGGCGGCGGTCAGGTTGAGGATCGAGCCGTGCCGCTTGCGGTCGGTGCCGAGGCTGTAGTCGGTGCGGGTGCGGAAGTTGGCGGTGCTGCCCAGGTTCGTCGAGCTGATCGGCATGTAGCCGCGGCCGGTGGCGTACTGGTCGAGCCAGAGGTTCCACTCGTTGCGGCCGTTGAACTGCGCCCACATCGGGCCCTCGACGACGTTGCCACCGGTGGCGCCGTTGGAGATGCCCATGTGCGACAGGTTGCCGATCGTGGTCCAGGTACCGAGGATCGTGTTGCTGCCCTCGACCGTGATCTGGCCGTCGGCGGAGGCGCGGTAGTACCGGTAACCGCCGACACTGCCGGGCACCTCGACGATCTGCGTGTCGATGACGCCCTGGCCGGTGCCGCGCTCCAGGTACAGCTGCGGCGCGGTGAACGTGCGGAAGTCGCTGGTGCGCACGTAGAAGATCCGGTGCTTGGTCACGCCGTTGCGGGCCGAGTTCGTCGCCCAGTACACGACGTAGTCGTTGGTCGCCGGGTTCCAGATCGCCTCGGGCGCCCACGCGTCACCGGCGCCGGTGATGCCGCCCGCGACGTTGATCAGCCACGGCGCGGACCACGTCACCAGGTCGCGGGACTCCCACACGACCAGCGAGGTGCTGCCGCGGCTGGACGCGTCGCCCCACGAAGTGCCGGACGCGATGCGCAGGTCGGTCGCGATGATCCAGTACCGGTCACCGGCGGGCGAGCGGACGATGGCGGGGTCGCGCACGCCGCGGGTGCCCACAGTGGACAGCAGCACCGGGCCGCTGCCGTTGAGGTCGTTCCAGTGCAGGCCGTCCTTGCTGTGGGCGAGGTAGATCTGCTCACCGTTGGCGGTCTCACCGGTGAAGTGCACCATCAGGTATCCGGTGAACGGGTCCAGCGCGTTGGCCTTCTCCGGTGCGGTCACCGACCAGGACGCGAAGATCAGCAGGGCGAGCGCGAGGAACGTGCCCATCCTTCTCGGCATAGATGTCTCCTGATTTCAGAGGGTAGGCACGACGGGTTGGATGGTGCCGTCGGCGTTGAACTGCATCCGGTCGATGGCGGTCTCGCGGTTGGTGCCGTTGCCGGCGGGCACGGCGAAGCGGTGGTAGGCGATGTACCAGACGTCGGTGCCGGGCGCCCGCACGACCGAGTGGTGCCCGGTCCCCCGGATCCCCTGATCCAGGCGCTTGCTCAGCACGACCCCGCGGTTGGTCCACGGTCCCTGCGGCGACGGCCCGGTGGCGTACGCGACGCGGTAGTCCTCGCTGCGCGTGTCGTTCTCCGACCACATGAAGTAGTAGGTGCCGTTGCGCTTGAACACGAACGGCGCCTCGTTGTAGCCGGACGGGGTGATCGTGCGGACCTGCGCCGGGTCGAACGAGATCATGTCGCTGTTCAGCGGGACCGTGCGGGCGACGCCCTGCCCCCAGTACAGGTAGGACCGGCCGTCGTCGTCGGTGAACACCGCCGGGTCGATGACCTGCCCGCCCGGGAACTGCCCGCTGGTCACCAGGGGGCGGCCCAGTGCGTCGCGGAACGGCCCGGTCGGTGAGGCGGACACCGCGACACCGAGCTGCTTGGCGGTGTTGCCGGTGGCGAGTCCGCCGCTGAAGTACAGGTAGTACCGGCCGCCGGCGGTCGCGATGGACGGCGCCCAGGCGGAGTTGTCCGCCCACGACACGTCCGGCGCGAGGTCCAGGATCACGCCGTGGTCGGTCCAGGTGACCAGGTCCGTGGAGGAGAACGCCTTGTAGTAGGTGCCGCTCCAGCCCGCGTACCCGTCGGTGGTCGGGTACAGGTAGTAGCGCCCGCCGAAGCTGGCGATCTGCGGGTCCGCGAACAGGCCGGGGATCACCGGGTTGCGGGCCGTCTTCGGCGCCCAGGCCGTGGTGATCCGGAAGGAGCTGTCGGCCACCGCCCCGACCTGGTCCAGCCACAGTGCGAAGTCCCGGTGCCGGATCCGCCGGGACGGGTAGTTGTAGGAGACCAGGGACACGGTGCCGGCCCGGTCGCCGTCGGCCGCGCAGAAGGTGGCGTCCGCGCGGAAGGTCGGGTCACCGGTGTTGGCGTCGATCCGCAGCCGCCAGTCGCGGTGCCGCAGGAACAGCCCGCTCCTGGTCTGGAACGAGTAGCAGCCGGGCGAGGCGAGGCCGTTGACGACGGTGAGGGTGGCGTCCGCCTTCACCTGGGCGGTGCTGGCGGCGGTGACCGGGTCGAGGCGGCCGAGGGAGTCGAGGTGCCGGACGAACCGGCCGGGGTAGTTGACGGACTCCAGCGACACGGCGCCGGTCGGCACGGTGGCCGCGGCGGCCGGCGCGCCGGTGAGCGCCACGACGACGCCCGCAGCTGTGACGGACAGTACCGTCATCGCGGCTATCCGCATTTGTCCTGCTCGATGTTAGCGCTCACACGACTCCCCTGATTTGGCGGCGTTGAATGTTTCCGGAGTATGACGAAGTGTTGACGCCCATGACAGTGATGTCAAGAACTCCGTCGATGGCCGGCCGGCCCCACGACCGCTGTGATCGCTCACAGCGGTTGCGCCGGTCGCAACACCGACACCCACCGGCGCCAAATGATCAATACAGTGCAGCCATGTTCGACAACCGCCGGATCCGCAAGCACGGCCTCACCGCACAGGCGCTGGTGTTGTCCGCGAAGGAACACTCGACGTTCAGCTCCAACGAGAAGCCCCGGTACGACTTCGTGCTGGAGGTCCGGCCGCAGGATCGAGCCCCGTTCCAGGCGCAGGTCCGGCAGGCGTTCTACATCGCCGAGCGCAAGCCGGTCGAGGCGGACGTGGTCCAGGTGAAGTACGAGCCCTCCACCCTGAAGGTCATCTTCGACCTGGAAGGCGACCCGCGCTTCGACCTCGAGGCGATGAACAGCCGCACCAACCAGCTCAACTGGGAGACCAACCGGCTGCGCGAGACCGGCGCCGCCGCGTCGTTTGCGGCCCAGCCGCCGGACCGGGTCGAGGCGTTGCAGCGCCTGGCCGGGCTGCACGCCTCCGGCGCGATCTCCGACGTCGAGTTCGCGGCCCTCAAGGCGGAGATCCTCAAGGGCCTGTGACCGGCCGCTAGAGTTCCATTTAGTCACGCATTGTCAGAACTACTCGCAGTAACTCACAGGGCACTTCTGGCGATATCTGCTGGTCCGCCCGGATGGCCGACAGCAGGGCCTGCCACCCGGTGACATGATCGCCGGCGTGCTGGTCCACGACGCGTCGCGATGGCCGGTCCTCGCGTTCGCCTCGGTGCACGTGCTGGGCCTGCTCACCCACCATCCAGTGCCATGGTCGGCAACCCTCACGGCGGCGTCACTGCTCGTGGTCACCGCCGCCACGGTACGAGCGTCGACCGGCACCCTGCGCACCGTCGCCCTGCCGTCCGGGCTGACGGCCGTGGCCGGCCTGGTCGCCGAGGTCGAGTACCGCGGCGGCGGCGTCGGCTGGCCCTTCTTCCTCACCGAAGCCCCCGCCGGCACGACCCAGGCACGCCTCGAGGCGGCACTGCTCACGCTCGCGGTCCTCGGCCTCTCCGCCGCCGCCCTGCTCCCCGAGCACGGCACCGAGGAACACCTGCGGGGCCGGCTCCGGACCTGGTACGCCGACCGCCGCACCACGGTCCTCGACCTGCTGGAACCCCCACCGGCACCCGACCCGGCCACCGGCGCCCCGGTCGTGCTCGACCTCGGCCTCCTGACACCGCACCCGACCACCCCGCCCCCGTCCCGGTCGCTCCCGTTCCACCAGCGCTCGGACCACCAGCGCTCGGACCACCAGCGCTCGGACCACCAGCGCTCGGACCACCAGCGCTCGGACCATCCACGCCGGGACCCGGACCCGTCGCCGCCGGGCCAGGAGCCGGATCGGTGGCGGTCGCGCCGGAGCCCGGACTGGTGGCGGTCACGGCTGGTGGCGGCCGGCACCGTCGGTGCGACCGTGCTCGCCGTGGCGGTCGCGACCCGGCCGCTCTGGACGCGGGACCACTTCGGTCAGATCCCGCTCGCCGCCTCCCGCGACGGCGCCGGCCTGCTCCTGGCCGTCGTGCCACCCCTGCTCGCCGCGGCCGCCGGCACCGTGGCCGTCTGCCGGAGCCTACGCACGTCACGCCGCGGCACGGCACTCGCGGCGCTGGCCCTCGTCGCGCTCACCGTGCCGGTCGCCTGGGCCCGCGGCGGCGAGCCCCGGTTCAGCCCCGAACCGCCGCCGTCACAGGTCCTGCACGTCGCGACGCTCACCGAGTACGTCCACCGACCCGACCCCGGCCTGCTGCCACCACGCCTGGTCCACCCGTCTCCGCCCGCACACCCGTCTCCGCCGCCGGACGCCACGGACGTCACCGCCCGGGACGACGCCGGCTGGTGGATCAACCCGCTCGACTGGGACGAGGTCAGCGACGGCGTCCTGACCGGCGTCGCCCTCGCCGCGTTCCTCGCCCTCACCGCGGCCCTCCTCCCGCCACCACGCCGCCCAGACCTGCGACCCTGAGTCCCCGCTGCCGCGCTGCGCCGTTCCGCGAGGCCGGACGATCAGCAGGCGCCCTCGACCCGGCGGACCGCGTCGGCGTAGTCAGGGACGGTGGACATCGCCGCCGCCAGCCGCAGGAACGGCAACGCCTCGCGAGGCTTGTTCTGCCGCTCCAGGGTGCGACCCAGCATGTGGTGGGCGTAGTGGTCGGTCGGGTCACGGTCCACGAGGGCCCGCAGGTGCGTCTCGGCCCGGTGCAACTGCGCCGACGCGAAATAGGCACGCGCCAGCCACAGCCGCACCTCCGCGTTACCGGGCTCCTCGTCCAGGACGGCAGCAAGAATCTTCGCGGCCTCGATCGGGTCTCCGGCGTCGAAGTAGAGGACTCCCCTGCGGTACTCAGCCATGACGTCGTTCATGAACCGATGCAACCGCACACACCGCCCCCGCATTCCACCGGCCCCGCACGGACGGCGGCGCCCGCCCAGACGCGACCCGAACCACGCAGGAAACGCCCCGTGCACGGCACCCGCGTCGCACTCCCACGGATGCCGCTCGCCCGCCGCGCACCCCACGGCCGCCAGCCACAGCCCTCCGCCTGGGGCGAACAGAACCGGACTCCGAAGGCCGTGGCCCGGGAGCGGGTCGGCGTGCGGGCAACGGCCGCGGCCCGGGTGCGGACACGGGTCGGGGTGCGAGCGAGGACTGCGGCACCGACGCAGTTCGGCATGCAGGCGGGGACTGCGCCGCGGACACGGGTCGGCATGCAGGCGGGGACTGCGCCGCGGACACGGGTCGGCATGCAGGCGGGGACTGCGCCGCGGACACGGGTCGGCATGCAGGCGGGGACTGCGCCGCGGACACGGGTCGGCATGCAGGCGGGGACTGCGGCACGGACGCCGGGCGAGCCGCCAGCGAGCGCTGCGGCGCGGACGCAGGTCGGCGTGCGGGCGAAGGCCGCGGCCCGGGTGCGGACATCGGTCGGGGTGCGAGCGTGGACTGCGGCGCGGACGCAGGTCGGCGTTCAGGCCGAGATTGCGGCGCGGACACAGGGCGAGCCGCCAGCAAGCGCTGCGGTGCGGACGCGGGGCGAGGTGCAGGACGAGCAGTCGACGGAGGCGCGACCGCCGGGTTGCCGTGCGCAGGGCGGGCCGATACCGAAGCCGACGCGTCCAACTCCGCGAGCAGTCGAGCGTTGCGGAGGCGAGTCAGCTTCGTCGCGTGACGGGCCGCCAGACCGTGCGACCGCGCCTCGGCGAACTCCGCCCGGACCCGCAAGCGCTCCGACCTGCGCCGTGACCACGAGGCCTGCGCCGCCGTGAACCGGGCATCCCAGTCGATCGGCGCAGGAGCCGCCGAAGACCCGGAAGACGGTGCGTCCAAAGAAAAGTAGGGCCGTGGCATGTGCCGCCTCCCCCCGGTAGGCGCTACCCCACCATTTTCGAACCCGCACACCGCCGTGTCCAGCGCCATCACGCGCTGTGAACAGCAACGTACGCAACCGGACCGCGATAGGTAGGGGTTAACCGCCGCCGCGGAATCTGGGTGGACCTGTCCCTGTGTGCCCCGACGAGATCCCATGACGCGAGTGCCTGCGCGGAGGCGGCGATCCTGACCGGCGACGGCGGCCGCTACCGCGCGGGCGAGCTGGTCGTCACCTGGAAGGTCCGCGGCCCGGTGGCGAAGTCGGGCGACGGGAAGACCGGCAACCGGATCGCGAACCGGACCGAGTTCGAGAGGGGCAAGGCCGGCAACCACGTCGTGCACGTCATGAGCACCGATCCGGCCGATTACGTGCGGGACATCCACGTGTGGCTGCCCGGGTTCGAGCAGACCGGCGCGGCGCGGGAGTTCCACTCGCGGTTCCTGCATCGACTGCAGGGCATGCGGACGCTGCGGTTCATGGACCGCAGGCTGGTGCGGGTGCTCGCCACGTAGGTGGCGAACCCAGCCGGCGGCGAAGCGGTGCTGTCCTGGCAGGACGCCTGCAAGGGGGACCGACGCGGTGGCGATCGCGCCGTACTTCACCTGTGACGGCGACTACCTCGGCAGCGGCCAGCCGACCAACCCCGGCCTGCCCGCGGCGACGGTCACGGGCACCGGCGAGCACCTCACCGTCACCCGCGTCACGGTCGCCGTGACGACGCGCGACGGCACGAGTGCCGCCGCCGGCGATCGCACCGCCTTCACCTGGCGGGCCTGAACAAGGATGCGTCCGGGCCGTCGCTGCCCGCGGCATAGGTGTGCAGCGGTACGCGGCCGGCCCGCCACGCGTCCAGGACCGGCTGGACGATGCGCCAGCACTGCACGGCCGTGTCGCCGCGCACCGACAGTGTCGGGTCGCCGGTGAGCACGCCGTCGAGCACCTCGCCGTAGGGCAGCAGGTCGCCGGCGCCGAAATCGGCCCGCAGTGTGACCGGGTCCAGGCGGCTCGGGTCGCCCGGGCCGTTGAGGTTGAGGTCCAGTTGCAGCCGGTCGGGGTTCAGGCCGATGCGGAGCCGGTCGGGCCGGTCGTGGCCGGTGAAGCCGGCCGGCACCTTCGGCGGCGGCGCGAACGTGACCACGACCTCCTTGCGCGGCCGGCCCAGCGCCTTACCGGAGCGCAGCAGGAACGGCACCCCGGCCCACCGCCAGGTGTCGACCGTGAGCGCGACCTCGGCGAGGGTCTCGGTGGTGCTGTCGGCGGGGATGCCGGGCTCGCTGAGGTAGTCCGGGAGGCGCCGTGATCCGACGGTGCCGGCGGTGTACCGGGCCCGCCGGCTGAACCGCACCGGGTCGTCCTGCCAGACGCCGGTCGCGCGCAGCACCAGCGCCTTCTGGTCGCGCAGGTCATCGGCGTCCAGCGCGGCCGGCGGCTCCATCGTGAGCAGCGCGAGCACCTGCAGCAGGTGGCTCTGCACCATGTCGACCAGGGCGCCCGCGCGGTCGTAGTAGCCGGCCCGGCCCGAAAGCCCCAGGTCCTCGTCGAAGACGACCTCGACCTGCCGGACGTGGACGTTGCTGAGCAGCGGTTCGACGATCCGGTTGGCGAACCGCAGCCCGAGGATGTTCAGTACCGTCGACATGCCGAGGAAGTGGTCCACCCGGAAGATCTGCCGCTCGGGGACGATCCTGGTCAGCAGCGCGTTGAGGTCCGCGGCGGAGGCGGCGTCGGTGCCGAACGGCTTCTCCAGCACCAGCCGGGTGCCCTCCGGCACGTCGATGCCGGTCAGCGCCTGGCAGGCCCGCACGGTCACCGCGGGCGGCAGGGCGAAGTACAGCACCGGCGTGCCGTCGCAGTCGCCCAGCAGGCGGGTCAGGTCGCCGGCGTCGGTGACGTCGGCCCGGTGGTAGCGCGAGGCGCCGATCACCTGCGCCGCGCGGTCGGCGGTGCCGGCGAACGCGGCGGTGACGTGCTCGCGCCACTGGGCGTCGGTCCAGTCGTCGGTGCCGCAGCCGACCAGCGTGAGGCCGGCTCCACCGCCGTGGGCAAGCAGCCCGGCCAGGCCGGGCAGCAGCAGCCTGGTGGTCAGGTCACCGCCGGCCCCGAGGATGCACAGCGTCGGGGCGCCGCCGGATGCCGGCGGGCCGGGTGTGGCCGGTGCGAGGCTCATGCCTGCCATATGCCCCGAGCGCGGGGCCCGTATGCGGGTCCCGCCCGGCGGCCGCCGCGGCGGCGCGACGGTGTCAGCGCGACGGCAGCTGGGCGGCCCGGACGAGCACCTGCACGGGGCCGACCTCGGTCCCGTCGCGGCGCAGCTGCACACCGCGCACCGGCAGCCAGGACTCGCCGTCCAGCGCGATCGCACCGGCGCGGTTCACCGCCTCGACCCGCAGCCGCAGGGGGCCGGTGCCGTACCGGTAGTCGCGCTCGTCGAGCACCAGGACCGCGGCGTCCGACGTCGTCATGCCCTCACCGCCGACGAGGCACCGACCCGACTCCGACGAGGCGCTCCGGCATCGAGTTGCATCACTTGCATAGGCCGAGCCTAGTCCGCGTTCAGGCGGCCTGACAGCAGCTAAAACGATTCCTTGCAGCGCCGCTCGGCCACGCCGCCGGCGCGGGTCGAGGCCGTGTCGGGCGGTATCGCCGCGCCGCGGCACCGGCGAGCCTACGGCCCGGCACCTGATCGGCCATCGCCGCCCGATGATCGGCGCCGAGGTGCGACAAAGGGGGCGCGGGCGGCGTACCTCGCGGTGTTTGGGAAGATCAGACGATGTCGTGGCCGTCCGAGTCGCCGCCGCGGGACGATGTGACGCCCGGCACGTGGCGCAGCCGGTGGCTGCGGCTGCTGCTGGTGGTTGTCGCGGTGATCGTGCTGGCGGCGATCGGGCTGCGCGGGCGGCTGCCGGACCCGCACGAGCTGTTCGCCGCCCTGGCCGGCGCCGGCTACGGCTGGGTCGGCCTCGCCGTGCTGCTGCAGGCCGGGTCGATCGCCGCGTTCGCCGGGCAGCAGCAGTACCTGTTCGCGGCCCTCGGCGCCCGGATCCGCCGGCGCCGCGTGCTGGCGATCACGCTGGCCCGGACCGCCATCTCGATCTCGGTGCCGGCCGGCGCCGCGGTCTCCACCGGGTATGCGATCCGGGAGTACGAGCGGGCCGGCGCACCCAAGGAGCTCGGCGCGGTCACCGCGATCGTGTCCGGCCTGGCGTCGATCGGCGGCCTGGCCCTCATCTACGTCGGCGGCGGGGCGGCGCTGCTCGCGTACGGCACCACGACGTCGCTGACCTGGCGCCCGCTGGCGATTGTCGCGGCCGGTGTCGCGCTGACCGCCGCCGCGGTCGTCCTCGGCCGCCGGCTGTTCGACGGCGATCACGCCCGTGAGCGCCCTCCTGCACGGCACGGTCGGATCCGCCGGTACATGCAGCGCCTGCTCGCCTCGGCAAGGGACGCGTGGCGGGCCGGCGCCGGGCTGCGCGGGCGGGACTGGTGGGCGGTCGTCGGATACGCGGCCGTGAACTGGCTGACGGACCTGTGCTGCCTGGCGGCGTGCACCCACGCGCTGGGGCTGCCGGTGGACCTGCCCACCCTCGCCGGCATCTACCTGGGCGTCCAGATCGTGCGGCAGGTGCCGCTGTCGCCCGGTGGCATCGGCGTGATCGAGACGGCCCTGGTCGCCGGCCTGACCGCCTCGGGCGCGACGGCGATCACCGCCGCCGCGGCGGTGCTGCTCTACCGGATGCTGTCCTGCTGGCTGCTGATCCCGCTCGGCGGGGCCGCCGCGGTCGTCCTGCGCCGCCCCCGCCGCGCTCCGGCCCCGTCCCCGTCCGCGGGCCGGGACACCGAACTCAGTGGATCTTGAGCCAGCCGACCAGGTCGTCGAGGACGCGGTCCTGCTCCGGCTCGTTGAAGACCTCGTGGTGCAGCCCGTCATAGATGTGCACGGTGAGGTCCTTCGACCCGGCGGTGTCGGCGATGAGGCGGCTGCTCGCCGGGTCGACGAGCCGGTCCTCCGCGCCGTGCAGCACCAGCGTCGGCAGCGTCAGCGAGGGCAGGCGCCGCTGGAACACCGTCATCGTGGTGAGCATGGCGCCGCCGACGCCGGCGGGGATCTTGCCGTGGTAGACGAGAGGGTCGGCGTCGTAGGCGGCGACGACCGCGGGGTCCTTGGAGATGAACTTCGAGTCCAGGGCCTGCACGGGGGTGGCGGGCAGGATCCGGCCGAGGACCTTCGCGACCGCGATCGCCGGCTTGCCGATGCCGGAGCCGGGCACGACCGGGGTGCCGGACAGGGCGAGGGCCCGCAGCGACGCCTGGTGATCGAGGGCGTAGGCGAGCGCGATCATGGCGCCCATGCTGTGGCCGAGCAGGAACGGGACCTGGCCGGGGTGGCGGGCCGCGACCTCGCCGAAGAGCAGGTGCAGGTCGGCGGTGTACTCGTCGATGCTGCGCACATACATCCGCTTGCCGCCGGAGCGGCCGTGGCCGCGGTGGTCGGGCGCGTAGACGGCCAGGCCGAGCTCGCCGAGGCGGGCCACGACGTGGTCGTAGCGCCGGGCGTGCTCCCCCATGCCGTGGGAGAGCACGACGACCCCCTCGACACTCGGCGGCGTCCAGGCGTCGTAGACGATGCGGACCCCGCCGCCACCGGTGAGGCTGTGCTCCTCGCGCTGCATGGCTGCATCGTCCGCCCTGAACGAGCGTGAAGCAAGCACGGGTGGCGGCGGCCCGCGAGCGGGAAAACCAGGCTGCCCCTGCGCCGCCCGCAAGAAACGGCGCAGGGACAGGTCAGGACGCGGCGCGCTCGGCGGCGCTGCGCTCCACGCAGAACTCGTTGCCCTCGGGGTCGGCCAGGGTGACCCAGCCGGTGCCGTCCTCCTTGCGGAAGTCGTTGACGAGGGTGGCGCCCAGCGCGAGGATGCGCTGGACCTCCTCGTCCCGACCGGCGTCGGTGGGCTGCAGGTCGAGGTGGATCCGGTTCTTACCGGCCTTGCCCTCCGGGACCTGGACGAACAGCAACCCGGCCGAGCCGTCCGGGGCGTTCAGCGCCGCCTCGGTGTGCTCGGGCAGGTTCGGGTCGTCAGGGTTCTCGCGGAAACCCGTGACGGCGGCCCAGAACAGGGACAGGTCGTAGCACTTCGCGCAGTCGACGGTGATGTGCCTGATTCGTACGGTCATGCACACCACCTCACCAGTTCCGCATACGGAACGCACGCCGATTTAGAAGCCGCGGGCCAGCCGATGGTACGCCTGGTTCCAGCGAACCTCCTTGGTGAACTGCCGCACCGTGGTGTCGGCGTCGATCACCAGCAGTTCGGTGCCCGTCATCTCCGCGAGGTCCTGCAGCTCCTCGGTACCCACGGCGAACGACAACACCGTGTGGTGCGGGCCGCCCGCGGTGAGCCACGACTCGGCCGACGTGGACAGGTCGGGCCGGGGCTTCCACACCGCGCGGGCGACGGGGAGCTTGGGCAGCGGCGCGGTCGGGGCGACCACGTCGATCTCGTTGGCCACGAGCCGGAACCGCTCGCCGAGGTCGGCGAGGCCGAGCACGACGGCGGGGCCGGGGGTGGCGTCGAAGACGAGCCGGACCGGGTCCTCGCGGCCGCCGATGCCGAGGGGGTGGATCTCGCACGACGGGGTGTCCAGCGCGATGCTGGGGCACACCTCCAGCATGTGCGCGCCGAGGATGACCTCGCTGCCCGGGGTCAGGTCGTAGGTGTAGTCCTCCATGAACGACGTGCCGCCGCCGGGGGCCATGGCCTTCAGGGTGCGCACGAGGACGGAGGTCTTCCAGTCGCCCTCGCCGCCGAAGCCGTAGCCGTCGGCCATGAGCCGCTGCACCGCCAGGCCCGGCAGCTGCCGCAGCCCGCCGAGGTCCTCGAAGTTCGTGGTGAACGCCTTGAACCCGCCCGCGGTCAGGAACGTGCGCAGCCCGAGCTCGATGCGCGCGGCGTAGCGCAGCGAGTCCGCCCGGTCGCTCTTCAGGGCGTCGGAGACCCGGTAGGTGTCGTGGTACTCCTTGACCAGGTTGTCCACGTCGGCGTCCAGCGTCGCGTCGACGGCCTCGACGAGGTCATTGACGCCGTAGGTGTTGACGGAGACGCCGAAGCGCAGCTGCGCCTCGACCTTGTCGCCCTCGGTGACGGCGACGTCGCGCATGTTGTCGCCGAAGCGGGCCAGCCGCAGCGACCGCATCTCGGTGTAGCCGGCCGCGGCGCGCGCCCACGCGCCGATGCGGGCGGTGACGCGGGGGTCGGTGACGTGCCCGGCGACGGTCTTGCGGGCCACCCCGAGCCGGGACTGGATGTAGCCGAACTCGCGGTCGCCGTGCGCGGCCTGGTTCAGGTTCATGAAGTCCATGTCGATGTCCGCCCACGGCAGCGCCACGTTCGACTGCGTGTGCAGGTGCAGCAGCGGCGTGCGCAGCGCGTCCAGCCCGGAGATCCACATCTTGGCGGGCGAGAACGTGTGCATCCACGCGACCACGCCGACGACCTGCGGGTCGGCGTTGGCCTCCAGGCACACCCGCAGGATGTCGCCGGCGCTGGTGAGCACCGGCTTCCACACCACGCGCACCGCGATGTCCGGCGACTCGTCCAGCGTGGCCGCGATCTGCCTCGACTGGGCCGCGACCTGGTCGAGGGTCTCGGGGCCGTACAGCCCCTGGCTGCCGGTCAGGAACCAGACCTCGTGCGTCATGATGTGCTCCTCTGCCCGCCCTGGGGCTGGCCGTAGACGTTCTGGTAGCGGTCGTGCAGCGACGCGACGGCCTGGTCCGGCAGCCGGTCGACGGTCCCGAGCTGCCGGGCGAAGTGCATGGTCCTGGCGACGTCCTCGCACATCACCGCCGCCTTGACGGCGGCCTTCGCGGTGGCGCCGATGGTGAACGGCCCGTGCTGCAGCATCAGCACCGCCGGCGACGGGTGGCCCGTCAGCGTCTCGACGATGCCGCGGCCGATCGCGTCGGAGCCGATGAGCGCGAACGGCCCGATCGGGATGTCGCCGCCGAACTCGTCGGCCATCGCGGTGATCGAGCACGGGATGGGCTCGCCCCGCGCCGCCCACGCCGTCGCGTACGGGCTGTGCGTGTGCACGACGCCGCCGACGTGCGGCATGTGCCGGTAGACGTACGCGTGCGCCTCCGTGTCGCTGGACGGCGCGTGCTCGCCCTCGACGAGCTTGCCGTCCAGGTCGCAGATCACCATCTTCTGCGGGGTCAGCTCGTGGTAACCGACCCCGGACGGCTTGATGATCAGCAGGTCCTCGCCGGGGACGCGGGCCGACACGTTGCCCGACGTCCAGGTGACCAGGCCCCAGCGGATCAGCTCCGCGTGCAGGTCGCAGACCTCCTGCCGCAGCTGGTCGATCACCGGGCCACCTCCTCGCGCAGCTCACGGAGGCGGTGCAGGACCTGGTTGCCTTGAGGGCGCCCGAAGTACTCATGCAGCTGCTGATACTCGGCGTAGAGTCGGTCGTAGACGTCGGCGGCGGCCTCGTCGGGCGTGTAGACGGCCCGCTTCACCTTGCCCATCGCCGCCGCGGCGGCCCGCACGTCGCTGTATTCGCCGGCGGCGACCGCGGCGTGGATCGCCGAGCCCAGCGCCGGGCCCTGCTCGGAGTCGATGACGCTGATGGGGCGGCGCAGCACGTCGCTGTAGACCTGCATCAGGAACGTGTTCTTGAGCAGCCCGCCCGCGGCGATGAACTCGGTCACCGGCACGCCGGCCTGCTCGAGGGTCTCCACGATGGTGCGGGTGCCGTAGGCGGTCGCCTCGATGAGCGCCCGGTACTGGTCCTCCGGCCGGGTCGCCAGGGTCTGCCCGACGATCACGCCGGACAGGTGGTGATCGACCAGCACCGAACGGTTGCCGTTGTGCCAGTCCAGCGCGACGAGGCCGTGCTGGCCGGGGCGCTGCGCGGCGGCCGCGGCGGTGAGCTGGTCGTGCTCCGCGGACGCGAAGGTGGCGAACCAGCCGAAGATGTCGCCGACGCCGGACTGGCCGGCCTCGTAGCCGTACAGGCCCGGCACGATCCCGTCGGCGACGACGCCGCACATGCCGGGCACGTCGGCGAGGGTCGCGCCGTTCATCACGTGGCACGTGGAGGTGCCCATGATGGCGACGAGCTGGCCCGCGTCGACGGCCTGCGCGGCGGGGGCGGTGACGTGCGCGTCGACGTTGCCGACGGCGACCGCGATCCCCTCCGGCAGCCCGGTCCAGTCGGCGGCCTCGGCGGTGAGCCGGCCCGCGAGCCCGCCGAGCGGCGACAACGGGCCGTCGACCTTGTCCACGAACGTGCCGAAGCCGGGGTGCAGCGCCTCGAAGTAGTCCCGCGACGGGTAGCCGCCGTCCTGGTAGGCGCCCTTGTATCCGGCGGTGCACGCGTTGCGGGTCTCCACCCCGGTCAGCTGCCACACGATCCAGTCGGCGGCCTCGATGAACCGGTCCGCGCGGGCGTACACCTCCGGGTCCTCCTCGAGGACCTGCAGCGCCTTCGCGAGCTGCCACTCCGCCGACAGCTTCCCGCCGTAGCGGGCCAGCCACGCCTCGCCGCGCTCCTCGGCGAGCCGGTTGATCCGGTCCGCCTGGCGCTGCGCGGCGTGGTGCTTCCACAGCTTCGGATAGGCGTGCGGCCGGTCCGGCAGGAGGTCACCGAGGGGGGTGCCGTCGGCGAGCACCGGCAGGAACGTGCACGCCGTGAAGTCCGTGGCGATGCCGACCACCTGCGTCGCGTCGAGACCTTCCAGCGCCTTGGGCACCGCGTGCCGCAGCACGTCGACCCAGTCGGACGGCATCTGCAGCGCCCAGTGCGGCGGCAGCGCCTCGCCGGTGGCCGGCAGGGTCCGCTCGACCGCGCCGTGCCGGTACTCGTGGACGGCGGTGCCCACCTCGGCCCCGTCTGCCACCCGGACCACGACGGCCCGGCCGGACAGGGTGCCGAAGTCGACCCCGACTACATATCGCGTCATGTTGTTCTCCGCGCCACGGCCCGCTGCAGCACGATGAACGCGAACAGCAACGCACCGATGACGATCTTCGTCCACCACGAGCTGAGGGTGCCCTCGAACGTGATGATGGTCTGGATGAGGCCGAGCACGAGCACTCCGAGCACGGTGCCGAACAGGAAGCCCGAGCCGCCGGTGAGGACGGTCCCGCCGATGACGACGGCCGCGATCGCGTCGAGCTCCATGCCGAGGGCGTGCAGCCCGTAGCCGGAGGAGGTGTAGAAGGTCAGCAGCACGCCGCCGAGCGCGGAGCACACGCCGCTGATGGTGTAGACGGCGATCTTCGTGCGCCCGACGGGCAGGCCCATGAGGAGTGCCGACTGCTGGTTGCCGCCGATGGCGTAGATGTTGCGGCCGAGCTTGGTATAGGCCAGGACGTACGCCCCTGCCAGCACCACGACGAGCGAGATGACGACGCTCCACGAGATGTGGAAGCCGCCGAAGCGGATCTTGTAGTCCGCCAGGGACGTCCAGAGCGCGTTGTCGATCCGGATCGCCTCGGTACTGATGACGTAGCACAGCCCGCGGGCCAGGAACATGCCGGCGAGGGTGGCGATGAACGGCTGGATGTCGAAGAAGTGGATGATGCAGCCCATTGCCAGGCCGATCAGCCCGCCGACGATCAGCACCAGCGGCAGCACCGCCAGGGGCGACCAGCCCGCCTGGACCAGCGACGCGAAGATCATTGTGGTGAGCGCGACGACCGCGCCGACCGACAGGTCGATGCCGCCGGTCAGGATCACGAACGTCATGCCGACGCCGACGACGAGCAGGAAGCCGTTGTCGATGAAGACGTTGAGGATGATCTGGGTGTCGTTGAACCCGGTGTACCGCACGACGCCTGCGCCGTACATGACGCACAGCAGTGCCAGGGTCGCCAGGACCGGGATGTGCCGCTGCTGCGGCCTGCGGAACACCCGCTTGCTCAGCACCGCGAAGTCCGTCGTCATGCCGTCACCTCCACCTTCTGCGGCGCCTGCGGGGCGGGCGCGGACGGTCGGCGGCGCTGGAACTTCTCGCGGAACTTCGGCGCCTGGGCCAGGCACAGGACGACCACGACGACCGCCTTGAACAGCAGCGTCACCTCGGGCGGGATGCCGACGGTGTAGATCGTGATGTCGAGGGTCTTGATGATGACCGCGCCGAGGATGGTGCCGGCGATCGAGAACCGGCCGCCGGACAGCGACGTGCCGCCGATGACCACGGCGAGGATCGCGTCGAGCTCGATGAGCAGGCCGGCGTTGTTGCCGTCGGCGCTGGACACGTTGGAGCTGATCATCAGCCCGGCGACGCCGGCGCAGAGCCCGGCGAACACGTAGACGATGAGGATCAGCCAGCGCGACTTGATGCCGGCGAGCCGGGACGCCTCGGCGTTGCCGCCGACGGACTCCAGCAGCAGGCCCAGCGCCGAGCGGCGCACGATGAGCGCCGCGATCACGGCGACACCGACCGCGATGATCACGCACAGCGGCAGGCCGAGCCAGTATCCCGCGCCGATCATCTTGTACGGGCTGCTGTTGATCGTGATGATCTGCCCGTCGGTGATGAGCTGGGCGAGGCCCCGGCCGGCGACCATGAGGATCAGCGTGGCGATGATCGGCTGGATGCCGACGGTGGCGACGAGGAACCCGTTCCAGACGCCCAGTGCCAGCGACAGCAGCAGCGCGAGCCCGACGGCCAGGAGCACGCCGGTGACGCTGTTCTGGTCGTCCAGGCCGCTGATGCGCAGGCAGGCCAGGGCGCCGGCGATCGCGACGACCGCTCCGACGGACAGGTCGATGCCCCCCGTGGCGATGACCAGGGTCATGCCGAGCGCGACGAGTCCGAGCGGAGCGCTGGCGCGCAGGATGTCGATGATGCTGCCGTAGAGGTGCCCGTCCCGGAACTCGACCTTGAAGAAGCCGCCGGAGAAGAACACGTTGGTGACGAGCAGCACCACGAGGATCGCCGCCGGCCAGAACAGCCTGTGCTTGGTGATCGCCGCCATCAGGTGCCGCTCGCAATCGTCTCGGTGAGGCGGTCCAGGTCGACCGCGTCGGTGTTCTCCAGCTGGGTGACCAGGCGCCGGTCGCGCAGGACGCCGATGCGGTGGCTCAGGCGCAGCACCTCCTCCAGTTCGGCGGAGATGAACAGCACCGCCATGCCCCCGTCGGAGAGCTCGACGACCAGCCGCTGGATCTCGGCCTTGGCGCCGATGTCGATGCCGCGGGTCGGCTCGTCGAGGATGAGCAGCCGCGGCTCGGTGATGAGCCACCTGGCGAGCAGGACCTTCTGCTGGTTGCCGCCGCTGAGGTTGCGCACCGGCAGCTCGGGGTCCCTGGGGTTGATATTGAGCGCGTCGATGTACTTCTGGACGAGCTCGTCCTGCCGCCGCCGTGGCAGCGGGCGGGTCCAGCCGCGGGCGGCCTGCAGGGCGAGGATGATGTTCTCCCGGACCGACAGCTCCTCGACGAGGCCCTCGGTCTTGCGGTTCTCGGAGCAGTAGGCGATGTCGTGGGCCATGGCGGTGCGCGGCCCGTGCAGCGTGACCGCCTTGCCGTCGATCTCCAGGCGGCCGCTGTCGGATCGGTCGGCGCCGAAGAACAGCCTGGCGAGCTCGGTGCGGCCGGAGCCCAGCAGCCCGGCGAGGCCGACGACCTCGCCCTGGTGGATGGTGAGGTTGAACGGCTCGACGGCGCCGGAGCGGCCGAGGCCGTGTGCCTCGGCGACGGCCTGGACGCCCGTGAACGAGCGCTTGCCGGCGTCCTCGAGGCGCTCCAGCAGTGCGAGCTCCTTGCCGATCATGAGGCTGACCAGCTGGAGCTGGCTGATGTCGGCGACGAGATGCTCGCCGACGAGCCGGCCGTTGCGCAGGATCGTCATCCGGTCGCAGATCTCGTAGATCTGGTCGAGGAAGTGCGAGACGAACACGATCGCGATGCCCTGCGCCTTGAGCTGCCGCATGATCCGGAACAGCTGAGCGACCTCACCGGCGTCGAGGCTGGAGGTCGGCTCGTCCAGGACGAGGATCTTCGCGTCGACGTCGATGGCGCGGGCGATGGCGACGAGTTGCTGGACCGCGAGCGAGTACGTCGACAGCTGTGCGGTGACGTCGAGGTTCAGCTCCATGCGCTGGAGCAGTTCGGTGGCGCGGCGCCGCATGACGCCCCACTGGATCCGGCCGAACTTCGTCGGCTCACGGCCGATGAAGATGTTCTCCGCGACGGAAAGGTTCGCGCAGAGATTGACCTCCTGGTACACGGTGCTGATCCCGGCCTCGGTGGCCTGCTGCGGTCCGGCGAACCGCACCGGACGGCCGTCCAGTGCGATCTCGCCCTCGTCGATGTCGTAGACGCCGGTCAGCACCTTGATCAGCGTCGACTTCCCGGCGCCGTTCTCGCCCATGAGGGCGTGGATTTCCCCTTGGTACAGGCGGAAATCCACACCCTCAAGAGCCTTGACGCCGGGGAACTGCTTGCTGATGCCGCTCATGCTCAGCATTGCGGTCCCCATGTTCGCGCCTCTCAGTATTTGCGGTTCGGGAGTGCCGCCTTGGCCTGCTCCGGGGTGAACGCCGTCTCCTCGGTCAGCACGCGCTGCGGGATCGTCTCACCGGCGATGACCTTCTTTGCCAGGTCCATCAGCTGAGGGCCAAGCAACGGCGAGCACTCCACGATGTAGTTGATCTTGCCGTCGGCAAGGGCCGTCATGCCGTCCTTGACCGCGTCAACCGTGATGATCTTGATGTCGACGCCGGGCTTCTTGCCGGCCGCGACGATCGCCTCGATCGCACCGAGACCCATGTCGTCGTTGTGCGCGTAGAGCACGTCGATCTTCGGGTTGGCCTTCAGGAAGGCCTCCATGACCTCCTTGCCCTTGGCGCGGGTGAAGTCACCGGTCTGCGACGCGATCACCTTGAACTTCGGGTCGGCCTTGATGACGTCGGCGAAGCCGGACTTGCGGTCGTTGGCGGGCGCCGAACCGGTGGTGCCCTGCAGCTCGACGATGTTCACCGTGTCGGTCTTGCCGGTGTACTCCTTGACCAGCCACTCGCCGGCCTTCTTGCCCTCGAGGACGAAGTCGGAGCCGATGAAGGTCTTGTAGAGCGAGGTGTCCTTCGAGTCGACCGCGCGGTCGGTCAGGATCACCGGGATCTTGGCGTCCTTGGCCTCCTTGAGCACGGTGTCCCAGCCCGACTCGACGACCGGCGAGAAGGCGATGATGTCCACCTTCTGCGCGATGTAGCTGCGGATCGCCTTGATCTGGTTCTCCTGCTTCTGCTGCGCGTCGGAGAACTTCAGGTCGATCCCGGCGGCCGTGGCGGCCTCCTGGATGGACTTGGTGTTGGCGGTGCGCCAGCCGCTCTCCGCGCCGACCTGCGCGAAGCCCATCGTGATCTTGCCGTCGTCCTTCTTGTCGCCGCTGCCGGCGTCGCTCTCGCCACCGCACGCGCTGAGCGTGCCAACCATCAACAGGCCGCCGAGCACGGCCGCGGACCACTTCTTCAGCACTACGCCTTCTCCTAACGGGGTGTCTTGTGCCAGTTCGAGTGAACGTTCACATTCAAGGGCGGACCGCCCCACCGCCGGGGTGTGTGGCGATGGGGGTACCTTGCTCCGGCCTCGGTTACATTGGCCGTCGCGGTTGTATGTCGAGAGTGTTAGCGTTCTCATCCCCGACGTCAAGCCTGTGACGTCGATTCGTGACCGGAGGTGCTCGTTGGCCCACCCCGCGCGCTCCGGGCGGGACCGCGGAGCCTCCGCTCGCGCCGCCTCACCCGCCGCCACCTCGACTGAACGTGTCTCCTTTCCTACGGAACGTAGCGTCTTTACCGCGAAGGACAACGCGCCTTCTACGGACCGTGATCCAGTCCGTGCCGATCGTAATGTTTCAGATCGGAGTCCGATGTCCACGGACAACCGCCGGGCGTCCCCGGACATCGGCGGCCTCCCGCCGGCGCCGGACCGGCGCGCCGAGGCTCCTGGATCGGCTCAGCGCGCGGAGGCTCCCGGGCCGGCTCGGCGCGCGGAGGCTCCCGGCCGGCTCGGCGCGCGGAGGCACGGGCCGGCTCGGCGCGCAGGCACCCGGCCACGGGGCCGGACCGCAGCCGGCGGGGACCGGTCGCGCACGCCGGCGGTATCGCGCCCGACGCGGTGGCGGTGCCGCCCCCGCGGAAGGTCGGCATGCGCGACGTGGCCCGCCTGGCGGGGGTGTCGCACCAGACCGTGTCGCGGGTGCTCAACGACCTGCCGAACGTCAGCGACAGCACCCGCAGCCGCGTCCTGGACGCCGTGCGGATCCTCAACTACCGGCGCAACATGGCCGCGCGCACGCTGGTGACGAGCCGGTCCCGCACGATCGGCCTGATCGGTTTCGAGACCACCCTGGCCGGCCCCGCCTCGATGATCTACGGTATCGAGAAGGCCGCCCGGGAGGCGGGCTACTACGTCAGCATCGCCACCGTGCGGTCGCTGGACCGCCACGCCGTGCTCGACGCCGTGGAGCAGCTCTGCGCGCAGGCCGTGGAGGGCATCATCGCGATCGCCCCGAAGAACTCCGTCGCCGACGCCCTCGCCCAGGCGCCGCCGGGCACCCCCACCGTCGGGGTGGGCGGCGCCGACGACGGCGCGGTGCCGATGCTGCGCGTCGACAACGTCCGGGGCGCGTGCCTGGCCACCCGGCACCTGCTGGACCTCGGCCACCGCACAGTCCATCATGTGCCCGGCCCGGCCGACTGGCCCGAGGGCCGCGACCGCATCGACGGCTGGCGGCAGACCCTGCACGCCGCCGGCGCCCCGGTCCCCCCGGTCGCCGCCGGCGACTGGTCGGCCCGCTCCGGCTACCTGCGCGGCCAGGTGCTCGCCGCCGACCCCACGGTGACGGCCGTCTTCTGCGGCAACGACCACATCGCCCTCGGCGTTCTGCGCGCGTTCCACGAGGCGGGCCGCACGGTCCCCGACGACGCAAGCATCGTCGGCTTCGACGACATGCCCGAGTCCGGCTACTTCCTGCCCCCGCTCACCACCGTGCACCAGGACTTCGCCGAGCTCGGCCGGCGCAGCGTCGACCTGCTCGTCGCCCGGCTCGCCGGCACGCCCGCGCCCACGGCACCGGTCCACCTCGCCCCGTCGCTCATCGTGCGCGCCAGCGCCGCCCGCAGCCACGCCTGACCCGTCGCGCGCCGCGCTCGCCACGGTCGCCGCGGTCGCCACGGTCGCCACGGTCGCCACGGTCGCCTGGCTCGCCGCGGTCGCCTGGCTCGCCGGGCTCGAAGCCGCGCGCCGGTGATCGAAGCCGCGCCGCGTTCGAAGCCCGCGCGCCGGCCGCCGGAGCGCCCTGGGCCGACCCGGATCACGGGGTGCAGATCGGCTCCGCTCGGGGACGGGGCGCCGAGGACGTGGTCAGGCCTCCCACACGACGGCCCGGTCGACGGCGTCCACCACGCGACGCCAGTCCCGCACCGCCGGCACGGCGTCGGCCGCACGCAGGCGACGCCGGGCGGACCAGCCGGCCACGGACTGCTGCGACCGGCGCAGCACGTCGTCCAGTTCGTCGAGGCGCGAGCCCCGCGCGATCAGCCGTGACACCTCGCGCAAGGCGAACGCGGCGGCCAGCTCCGCGACCAGGTCCCGGCTCCTGACGAGCACGTCTGGCAGCCACTGCGCCGGCGGGTGCTGCAGGATGAGCGGGACGATCTCCAGGTCGACCTGGTCCTCGTCGTCCGGGGTCAGCACGAGGTTGGCGAACCAGTCCTTCACGCGGGGCCAGCCCTCGATCCCGGCGAGCAGGTGGTCGTCGCGGTCCAGGTGCCGGGCGAGCCCCTCGGTGGAGCGGAAGAGCAGCGGCCGCCCGTCCCGGTCGAGGAAACCGACCTCTTCGGGGTCCTGGAAGCAGGCGCGGATGGTGTACCCCTGCCCCGACGGCAGCGTGATGCGCAACGGATGGATCGGCGCCTCGTGCCACGGCCGGCCCGGCATGACGAAGCCGCGGTCCGGCTGGATCAGCCACGCCCAGGGCGAGCTGACGACGTACGCGCCGAACGCCTCGATCCCGTCGTCGTCCGAGCGCCTGACGGCCTTGGCGACCGGCGGCCTGACCGCCTTCGCGGCCGCCGGTCTCACCGCCTTCGCGGCCGCCGGTCTCACCGCCTTCGCAACCGGCGCCTTCACCGCCTCCGCGACCGGCGGCTTCACCGGCCTCGCGACCTGCGCCTTCACCGCCTTCGCGACCGGCGGTGCGGCCTGGGGAGCGTCCGACGGTGCGGCCGGCGGTGCCGCCGACGGTGCGGCCGGGGGTTGTGAGACGGCCAGGACGCTGCCCTCGGCGACGACCAGCTCCGGCTGCTCGACCACGAGCGGTGGCACGCCGACGATGCGGTGCAGCAGCGTCGCGACGAGCGGCATCCGGCTCGCGCCGCCGACCAGGAACACCCCGGCGGTGGCGGTGGCGTCGATGCCCGCCCGTTGCAGGATGATCCTGGTGAGGTCGGCGGTGCGGCGCAGCAGGACGGTGGCGAGCCGGTCGAGCTGCTCCCGCCCGAGCGTGGCCTCCGTGTCGAGGCCCGAGAGGTACACGACCGTGCTGCCGCTGCGCGACAACAGCTCCTTCGCGGTCTGCACGTCGTCCCAGAGCTGCCGCCGGGCCCGGCGGTCGGCGGCGGTCACGGGGTGCTCCAGCCGCTGCCACTCCTCGGCCCGGTCGGCGTACACCGCGCCGAAGTAGCCGACGACCGCGGCGTCCACGTCCAGGCCGCCGACGTCGCCGAGGCCGTCCGTGGCCACGATGGTGAAGCCCTCCGCCTCCCGCCGCACCACGCTGACGTCGAAGGTGCCGGCGCCGAGGTCGTACACGACGAGCGACTGACCGACGGCCACCGGCACGCGGACCTGGTTGAGGAACGCGCACGCGGCGGCGATCGGCTCGGCGACCAGGTCCACGGACGCCAGCCCCGCCGCACCCGCCGCGTCGAGCAGGATCCGGCGGCGGCGCGGTCCCCACGAGGCCGGATGGGTCAGCGCGACGCGGTCCGGCGCCACCCCGCCGGTGGTGCGGTGCGCCTCCTCGACGACCCGGCGCAGCACCGCCGCGACCAGGTCCGTCACCGGCACCTCGGCCTCGCCGAGCAGGACGGCGTCGTGGTCGATGCCGCGTTTCGGGTTGGGCTCGAAGCGCGCCGGGTCGAGCCTGGCGCTGTGCACGGCGTCCCGGCCGACGACCAGGCGCCCCGAGCGGTCCAGGTACACGGCCGAGCGCAGCAGCGGCGACCCGTCGAACAGCAGCGGCTTGACCGGGCCGCCGGGCCAGGCGAGCACCGCGACGGTGTTGGAGGTGCCGAAGTCGATGCCGAGGACGAAGCCCGAGCGCATCGACCGATCTTAGGCGGCGCTCGTGCGCACGCAGTTGACCACCGGTGGGTCGAAACCGTTGAACGAGGAGGCGTAGACGCTGGTGTAGGAGCCGGTGCTGCCGATGTACACCTCGTCGCCGGTGCGCAGTCCGGCGGACAGCTCCACGTCGAACATGATGGTGTCCTGGCTGTCGCAGGTCGGGCCGGTGAGGTGGCAGCGCTCGCGGGCCGGGGCGTCCCGCGAGTCGGTGACGGGGAAGCGGAGCTG
Organism: Dactylosporangium sp. NBC_01737; assembly: GCF_035963215.1. Classification (NCBI taxonomy): domain Bacteria; kingdom Bacillati; phylum Actinomycetota; class Actinomycetes; order Micromonosporales; family Micromonosporaceae; genus Dactylosporangium; species Dactylosporangium sp. NBC_01737. The sequence goes on along the minus strand of NZ_CP109153.1, from coordinate 6,976,721 downwards.
GTTGCCGGTCTCCAGGCTCTCCATCAGGCCGTTGAACGCGCCCACGTCGAGGTGGATCCAGCGCCGGCCGTGGCGCAGGGCGGTGCCGATGACCGTGGCCCGCAGGGTGCCGGCCGCGGCGACCACGGCGCGGCCCGGCTCGATCACGACCGGGACCTCGTAGGGCAGTCCGGCCAGGCCAGTTGTGATCGCCGCCGCGTAATCCGACAAAGGCGGAACGATGCTCGTATAGCGGGCGGGGAAGCCGCCGCCGACGTTCACCATCTGGAGAAACACCTGCTCGGCGGCGAGCTTGTCCATGACCTGCGCGACGGCGCGCAGCGGCGCCCGCCACGCCTGCGGCAGCAGCATCTGGGAGCCGACGTGGAAGGCCACGCCGAACGGGCGCAGCCCCCGGTCCCGGGCGCTGAGCAGCAGGGCGGTGGCCGTCGCGGCGTCGACGCCGAACTTGCCCTCGCTGGGCACGCCGCTGCGGATCTGGTGCGCGGCGAGCCGCACGTACACGGCCGCGCCGGGCGCCGCGGCGGCGAGCTTGTCCAGCTCGTCCTCGGAGTCGAAAGCGAAGCGCCACAAGCCTTTCGCGTGCGCGCGAGCGATGTGGCCGACCGGCTTGACCGGGTTGCTGAACAGCGTGTCGGCCGGGTCCACCCCGACCTCGGCGAGCAGGTCGAGCTCGGGGGCCGACGCGACCTCGAAGCGGCAGCCGAGGCGGTGCAGCTCGGTGAGGACCTCCGGATGCGGGTTGCACTTCATGGCGTAGTGCACGGTCATCCCCGGCAGCCCGGCGACGACCGCATGATACTCCGCTGCCACACGATCGAGATCGATGAGCAGCTCCGGCGTTCGGTCCACCCGGCCTCCCCGTCCACTTGATTCTCCGTGGTCAGGATATTGCGCATCGTAACTTTTGCACTACCGTCAATAGACCATCTATCGAAATGTACTGATCAATAAGTCCCCGCCGATGCGGATCGGAGTGTTGGACATGAACGTCAAGACCGTCGACCAGGTGCAGGCCGAACTCCGCGACGAGGCATGGACCCTCTACTCGGAGGCGTTCGAGGAACTCAACGCCCTCGCGGTCCAGCGCCACCTCATGTACCGCAACGAGTTCGACGACGTGATGGGCGACCCCCGCGTCCAGAAGTACCTCTGCCTCGATGACGACGACACGCTGCGCGGCCTGGCCGTCTACACCAACGACCTGGGCTCCATGCCCCTGATCTCCCCGCAATACTTCGAGCGGCGCTGGCCGCAGCACTACGCCGAGCGGCGCATCTGGTACTGCGGCTTCGTCGCGGTGCAGCGCGACGGGCGGGCGGCGACCGCCTTCGGCGAGCTCGTGACCGCGATGTACCTCGCGGCCGCCACCCAGAACGGGCTGATCGCCCTGGACTTCTGCCGGCGCACGGACGAGATCCGGCACATGTCCAGGGTCGTGCGGCTCATGCTGCACCGGCTCTCCGGCGACGTGCGGACCCACCGGCTCGACGAGCAGCAGTACTGGCTCTACGAGTTCCCGTCCGGGCCCGAGCAGCAGGCCGCCTGACGATCAGGTGTACGGCGGGCGCCACATCGGCCAGACCGGGGGGCCGCCCGGCAGCAGGATCGGCGGGCGGCTCTGGTAACCGTGCCGCAGGTACAGCTCACGGTTGCGGGGATCGTTGGCCTCCAGGTACGCCGGGAGGCCGGCCCGGTCCAGCCGGCTGTGGTGGCGGGCGAGCATGGCGCTGCCGATGCCGAGGTTCTGCCGCTCCGGGCGCACCGCGACGAACGCCAGGTAGTGGTGCGGCACGATCGGATGCTCCTCCTCCAGCAGCGCGTCGAGCTGGCTGGCGCGGTCGAACGCCGGGCCCGACGCCTCCTTGAGCCGGCGGTCGTAGTCGACCGGCGGCGGGATGGCCCGCGTCAGCGGGAACCACAGCGCGACACCGGAGAGCCGGCCGTCGATCGGGTCGACGGTCGCGTACACCTCGCCGAACCGCACGGCATGCTCGGCGAAGATCGCGAAGTACTCGGGCGCGTACTCGCGGCGGTCGTCGGGGTCGGGCGCCATCCAGCGGGCGACCGGGCCGTCGCTCATCGCGGCGGTCAGGACCTCGGTGATCTCGTCGGTGTCGACAGGTTCGATGTCGCGGACGACGACATCCTGAATGGCGTGCGTCATGACCATCCCCTCTCGGTGTCCACAGTGGAGAAAGAAGTTACGAGTGGTGGGCGACGTCGGACGTGCGGGGCAGCGAGTGTGACACCGGGAAGCTGGAGCCCTCGGGCAGGACCCGCTGCTCGGCGCCCCGGCCGATCCCGGCGTAGGACTCCGGCCGCGCGGCGCGCATGACCAGTGCCCAGAGGATGCCCACGACGGCGAACACGGCGTACGCCACTGAGAACACCCAGTTGAAGATCGAGTTCGATTCGACCTGCAGCAGGTCGCCCAGCCCGATGACCGTCGCGGCCAGCACGATGCTGAGCAGCAGGAACGCCAGCAGCGGCGCGATCTGCGCGCGCCACACGTTCTCCCGCCGGCGGTGCCGGATGAAGAACGCGATGACCGCGGCGGACGCGCCCCACATGAGCATCAGCACGCCGAGCCCGCCGACGGTCGTGCCCCAGGCGAACAGGTAGATCAACGCGTCGGTCTTCGTCACCCAGTACACGATGAGCACCGCCAGGGCGAGCAGGCTCTGCGTGATCGAGCCCAGGATCGGCGCGCCGGTGCGCGGGTGCGCCACACCCCACAGTCGTGGCAGCACCCGCTCCCGGCCCAGGGCGAACTGATAGCGGGCGACGGCCGCGTGGAACGCCAGGCTCGCGGCGAACACGCTGGTCAGGAACAGCACGTACCCGACGTTGATGAACGCCTCGGGCACGTACGGCGTGACCAGCGCGAAGACCAGGTCGGTCTCCTCGTCCTTCGCGGCCTGCACGATGTTGCCGGCGCCGGTGTTGACCGACATCGCCCACGCCGAGACCCCGCAGAGCAGCCCCGGCAGCAGGACCGCCCAGTGCGTCGCCCGGGCGATGGTGTGCTTCGGGTCCTTCGCCTCCTCGGACAGCACGACCGTCGCCTCGAACCCGACGAAGCCCGCGATCGCGAGCACCAGCATCGCCGCGACCTCCGGCGTCAGCAGCTGCGCCGGGGCGAGGGTCTCCGCGCTGACCTTGCCGCCCGCCGGGTGGGCGATCATGATCGCGTCGTAGATGAGCACGATGGTGATCTCGGCGGTCAGCAGCACGGCGAGGACCTTGCCGCTCAGGTCGACCCACAGCACGCCGAGCACGGCGATCAGGAACCAGCCGACCAGCGCGCAGACGAACCAGCTGGCTTTGATGCCGCTGGCCTCCAGGATCCCGGAGGCCACGACGCCGAGCAGGCCGAACAGGCCGATCTGCATCGCCGCGTACGCCGGCAGCGCGATGAACGCCGCCGCCACGCCGGTGACGCGGCCCAGCCCGTGGCTGATGTAGGAGTAGAACGCGCCGGAGTTGACGATGTGCCGGCTCATCGCCACGAACCCGACGGTGAAGATCGACAGGATCAGCGCGGCCACGAAGTACACCAGCGGCACCGCGGTGTTGCCCACCACGGCGTAGATCGTCGAGATGGCGCCGAGGATCACGGTCAGCGGTGCGGCACCCGCCACCCCGAAGAACACCACGGACGGCACGCCGAGGCGATTGCTGGCCAGACCTCTGGTGACGATGTCAGGCCCGCTCGCGGTGGTGGTCCGCGCCATGTTCGGTCTCCTCACGCGGTCAGTTGTGCTGGTGCGCAACGCACCGCGGTGATAGTGGTGGCGGCCCACCGAATGTCACCGACGACCCACGGCGAGCGCAGAGCCCACCGCGGCCTCGGTGTACTGGACGAGCTGCACGACGTCGTCCGGGAGGGACGCCATGATCGCCGGCAGCTGGCGCATGCATTCGCGCTGCTCCTGCACGCCGGCGAACACGTGCCGGGTCAGCCCGGTCGCCACGACCAGCGCGATGAGTGCCCGGTCGTGCAGCCCCATCGATCGCCGGTGCGCGAGCGCCTCGGACAGCCGGATCGACTCCCACGCGGCCGTGTTGCGTTGTTCGGCGCTCAGCGGCAGGTACAGCGTCTGCGCGCTGAGCAGTTTCCGCCGGGTGACCGGCTCGACCACGCCGGCCCGCAGCAGCCGCTCGCCGACCTGGTCGGTCGCGTCGGCGGCGAGGTAGGCCAGCCAGGTGCGGATCTCACGGTGCTGTGGCTGCGCGATCAGCAGGTCCAGCACGCGGTGCGCAAGCGAGTCGCCAGGCGGCTCCTGGCTGACGACATACAGGTCGCCGGTCATGGCGCGCAGCCGCCCGTACAACATCAGTTCGCCGAGTAGGGCAGCGGCCAGGCCGAGGCCCGCCGCTCGGGGGTGCAGCCGCGAACGGCCAGTTCGATCGTCGTGGGCAATCAGGTAATAGCTGTTTGCAAGCATCGCGACCACGCTCCCTCGAGGGTCCCTCGAGCACATCAGCGACAGACCAGCAGGCACATGTGCTGGCTTCGATGTCCCCGAGCATCATGTACCCAACACGGCGCGTAGTGCAACGAGTACTAGACTCGGGGTATGCGCATCCCGCGAATTGCATAGGATCATTGCCGTGGACATAGACGCCGCAAAGGACGAGGGCCCCACGCTTCGCCGCCGTCGACTGGCAGCGGAACTGAAGAAAAGTCGCGAGGAAGCCGGATTCACACAGGAATCCGTGTCGCGGCACTTCGAGTGGCACTCGGCCAAGGTCACCAGAATTGAGAACGCCCGCGTGCCGGTGACCGCCCGGGACGTCAACGACCTACTGACCCTCTACGGGGTCCGGGACGTCGACTACCGCGAGGCGCTGCTGGCGCTCGCCCGGCAGGGCAAGCAGCGCACCTGGTGGACCGACTACCGCGACGTCATGCGCCCGGGCAACTTCGTGGGCATGGAGGCCGACGCGTCGATCACCCGCGTCTGGGAGCCGATCGTGCTGCCCGGCCTGCTGCAGTCCGAGGCGTACATGCGGGCGCTGATCGGCACGGGCCGCCGGCACGACCGGAAGGAGACGATCGAACGGCGGGTCGCGCTGCGCAGGATGCGTCAGGCGCGCCTGACGGCACCATCTCCGCTGCAGCTCGTGGCGTGTATCGACGAGTCGGTGATCCACCGCGTCGTCGGCGGTCCGTCAGTGATGCACGAGCAACGTCACAGGCTGATCGAGATCGCCGCACTGCCCAACGTGTCGATGCGGATCGTCCCGTACAGCGCCGGCGAGCACCCGTTCATGGGTGGTTCCGTCGCTCTGCTCGAGTTTCCCGACGTCGCCCACCTGGATGTCGTATACCTGGAGGGTCTTGCCGGGGACTACTACGAGGAGCAGCCTGCGGAGGTCAAGCGCTACCGCGACGAGTTCGAGCGACTGAGGAACAGAGCCCTCAGCGAGGCGTCGTCGATCGCCTTGATCGAAACCCTGCTCGGCTGAGCTGTCCGCGCCACCTCAGCCGCACGTCCCCGCAAAGGAGAGGAGGTGTGCATATTGTCTGCACAAGTCACTGCTACCAGCTGGCACAAAAGTAGTCGCAGCAACGGCAACGGCGGCAACAACTGCGTCGAAGTCGCAGTCGTTGACTCCGCTGTCGGTGTCCGCGACAGCAAGAATCCGGACGGACCCGTATTACGGTTCAGTCCGGCAGCTTGGGAGTCGTTCGTCACCGACACCAAGCTCGGCGTTTTCGATGTGACCAACTGATTGCTTTTCCCGGTTACCTCAAATCCCATGCGACATTGAATCGCGTCTGGGCTGGTGCAGGAATGCATCAGCCCACCGCGAAGATACTGGTCGATGCTATTACCGGCCGCGCGGCGGCGCCACCACCTGCTTTCGCAGTATCTGTAACGGCGCCGCCACCCATTGATCTCCAGGAGGTGCGTGAATCGCCGGGTGCTCCTGTCCGTGACCACGCCGTCCGTGTCCGACGCCCATGCCGTGCAGGCGCTGCACGGCTGGCTGGTCCGCTCCCCCGGCCTCGACGCGGACATCGCCCAGCGCAGTTCGGTCACCGGGCACATGGGTGCCCTGGACGTCACCGACATCGTGCTGATGCGCGCGGTGGCGGCGGCGAACCCGGTGATCGCCCACACCGCCTGGCGGCGGGTGCGGCCGGCGCTCGCCGCGGAGGATCTCGCCGGGGCGCTGCGGGCCGCGGCCGTCGCCGTCAGCGAGGTCCGCGCGCTGCAGGCCGGTCCGGAATAGTCCGGGCCCACAGTCAACCGCGCACCGCCGCGGCGACATCTCTCTGGTGGACCGCCCAGCGAAGGGATACCCACCACGTGCGCCCGGACCGGGAACATGACTTCAGCCAGTACGCGCAGGCGCGGATACCGCGGCTGCACCGGGTGGCGTTCCAGCTGCTCGGCGACCGGGACCGGGCCGACGACGCGGTGCAGAACACGCTGACCGTGCTGTACCAGCGCTGGACCCGCATGCACGACGTGCAGCACCTCGACGCGTACGTGCACACCATGCTGGTGCGCTCCTGCCTGAGCGACCACCGGCGCTGGTGGTCGAAGGTTCAGCTGCGGGAGACCACCCCGGACGTGCCCGTCGCCGCCGACGACCCCCTCGTCGACCAGCGGATGATGCTGCGGGCCGCGCTGCGCCGCCTGCCGGAGGGCCAGCGCACGGTGCTGGTGCTGCGGTTCCTGTGCGACCTCCCGGTCGCCGAGGTGGCGCGGCTGATGAACCGGTCGGAAGGGACCGTGAAGCGCCAGACGTTCAGCGGCCTGGGCAACCTGCGCAAGCTGCTCGACGAGCGAGCTAGGAGCGAGGCATGAGCGACAACCCGTTCGGCATCCTCACCGACGAGCCCGTGCCGGCGAGCCGGGTCCGCGTCGACGACGTCATCGCCGGCGGGCGGGCCCGGGTGCGGCGGCGCCGCGGGATCGTCGCCGGGGTGTGCGCGGCGGTGCTCGTCCTCGCCACCGTCGCCGGCGTCGCCGTCGGCGCCCCGCGCGGCGGGCCTGCGCATCCCGACCCCGCACCGCCGCCGGTGCCGTCGGTCAGCGCCCACCCGTCGGGGTGCACGGTCACCACGATCGACGTCGGCGGTGACATCGGCGGCCTGTTCACCGCCCCGGACGGCAGGCACCTCGCGTTCTCCCGCGCCCCCGATCCCGGCCTGCTGATCCTGTACCGCGACGGCGCCGTCGTCCGTGAGTACCACACCGGCGAACGGTTCCAGACGACGGCGCTGAACACGGCGGGGATCGCGGTCGGCATGCAGGGCGACGACGCCTACCGCACCACCGCCGACGGCGCCGTCGTCACCCTCCCCCGCCCGTCCGGCGCGCTGCGCGTCGTGGCGTACGGCATCAACGCGGCCGGCGACATCGTCGGCGAGGCGTGGATGCCCGGCAAGAAGTTCCGCGCGGTCCTGTGGCGCCACACCGCCCTCGACGTGCCGGTCCTGCTGCCGACACCGTCCGGCAAGTCGTCCTCGGCCAGCGGCATCACCGACGACGGCCGCGTCATCGGCGACATCGACCAAGGCGCGATCCCATACCTGTGGAACGCCGACGGCACCGGCGCCACCCTGCCGACCCCACCGGGCATGCCGGGCGGCCGCCCCCTGCAGATCGCCGGCGACTGGATCACCGGCATGGTCAACTACCTGTCCATCAAGGACTTCGACCCGGTAACCGGTCACCGGACGGGAGCGGGCAACCCGAAGCCCGCACGCTGGCATCTTTCCGCCGGTACCGTCGAGCCCCTCGAAACCACGGACGTCTTCAACGGCTCGGGCCGCATCACGGCCGACGGCACCCTGGTCATCAACCGGTTCACCGACGCGGCCTTCTGGAACGGCGGGACGATGATCCCGCTGCCGGCACCGCCCGGCTACGAACGCGTGCAGATCACCTCGATCAGCGCCGACGGCAGGGTCCTCGCCGGCGCCGCCTCGAAGAACACCGGCGGCTCGATCGAACCGTTCCGCTGGGACTGCCGCCGCTGACCCCGCTCCCGCATGCTCCACCGCCCGCGAGGCTCGTGTCCGCTCGTGATCGAAGTCGCTCCGTGGCCGTCCGGGTGGCCAGGGCGCGACTTCGATCACGGCGGACGCCCGGACCACCGATCCGGAGCCGACCGGCTCCGCTCCTCGGGCGCGAGCGCTGGCAGTCTCGTGATCGAAGTCGCGCTGTGGCTGCCCGGGCGGCCAGGACACGACTTCGATCACACCGGCGCAGATCCCCGCCAGCTGCGGCGCAGGCCCACGGCGGGCGAAGGCGCCCACCGGCTCCGGCACGGAGCCACGACGGGCGACGTTCAGTCCTCTCGCACCCGACCCCCACAGAACCGGAGGCGACCAGATCGGCTCCTCGGGCACCGGAGCCGCGAGGCTCGTGATCGAAGTCGCGCTGTGGCTGCCCGGGCGGCCAGGACACGACTTCGATCACGCCGGCGCAGATCCCCGCCAGCTGCGGCGCAGGCCCACGGCGGGCGAAGGCGCCCGCCGGCTCCGGGCTCGCGGCAGGCCAAGGCGCCCGCCGACTGCCGCACGAGCGCCGCTCACACCTCGCGCCGCAGCCGCCCGCGAACCCACGGAACCGAAGGCAACCCGAGCCGCTCGTCCAGCGCGGGCAACAGGATGCCCGTGATCGAAGTCGCCCTGCGGCTGTCCAGACGGCCAGGACACGACTTCGATCACGGCGGCGCAGATCCTTGCCGACTGTGGCACGGGCGACGGCGGCGCGGGGGACGTTCAGTCCTACCGCCGCGGCCGGTCTCCGGGTCCACGGAACCGGTGGCGACTCTGATCCGCTCCCGGGCGCCGGAGCCGCGAGGCTTGTGATCGAAGTCGCCCCGGGGCTGTCCGGACGGCCGGAGCACGACTTCGATCACGGCGGCGCGGATTCCCCGCCGGCTGTAGTCCACGGGACCGGGGGTGGCCAGAGTCGGTGTTCGAGGCCGGGAGCGTGGGGGGTTGTGATCGAAGTCGGCGGGTGGTTGTCGCGGGCGGGCAGGGAGGGGGTTGATCGTGGGTGGTGGGGGCCGGTCGCGGCCGGGACGGTCGCGTCGCAGCCGTTCACGGCTGCGGTTGTTCGCGGCCGTCAGGTCGCGGCGGCGCAAGAGTCCGCGGACGTGGCAGGGAAGGCCGTCCACGGCCTGACCGGTGACTGACGGGAGCGACGGCCCGGACCACGGCGGACCGGAGCCCGGCTCTTGCTCTTGTTCTTGTTCTTGCTTTTCAGGCTTTCGGGGCGGCGGTGCTGCGGCGCAGGACCAGCGTGGGGGCGACGTGCGGGTCGGGCTCGGGGCGGTCGGGGCCTTCCGGGAGGTCGGCTTCGATGGCGCGGAGCAGGGCGGCGATGCAGCGGCGGCCGACCTCGTCGAAGTCCTGGCGGATCGTGGTCAGCGGCGGCGACAGGAACTCGGCCTCCGGGATGTCGTCGAAACCGACGATGCTGACGTCGTCCGGGACGCGGATGCCGTGCTCGTGGAAGGCGCGCATCATGCCCAGGGCCATCTGGTCGTTGCCGGCGAAGACGGCGGTGACGTCGTCGCGGCGGGCGAGCTCGAGGCCGGCCTGGTAGCCGGAGCGGGCGGACCAGTCGCCGGTCATGAGCGGCGGGGCGGGCAGTCCTGCTTCTTCGAGGGTGCCGCGCCAGCCTTCGATACGGCCGTGCGTCTCCAGCCAGTCGCGGGGACCGGACAGGTGCCAGACCTTGCGGTGGCCGAGGCCCAGCAGATGCTGGACGGCGAGGCGGGCGCCGGTGACCTGGTCGACGGAGATCGCGGGGATCTCGCCGCCGACGTTGGACTCCACCGCGACGGCGGCCACGCCGAGCGGGAGGCTGTGCAGGGCCGCGGCGGCCGCGGTCTGCGGGGCGATGACGACGACCCCGGCGACGGACTGATCGGCAAGGGCCTCCAGGGCGGCGACCATGCCGCTGTGGTCGACCTGCTCGAGGGTGACGATGCTGACGCCGTAGCCGGCGGCGCGGGCGGCGCGCTCGATGCCGAGCAGCGTCGAGGCGGGGCCGTAGAGGATCGTGTCGAAGCTGACGACGCCGATCACGCGGGAACGCCGGCCGGCGAGGCCGCGGGCCATCGCGTTGGGGCGGTAGTTGAGTTGCCGGACCGCCTCCAGGACCCGCTCACGCGTGGCGGGGCTGACGCTGGGGTGCTGGTTCAGCACCCGGGACACGGTCTGATGGGAGACGCCGGCGAGTCGCGCGACGTCGTTCATGACCGCTGCCCGGCCCTGGCTCGTTGGACGCATCGCCCTCCCCCCATGTTGATGTTAGCGCTGCCACGATATGCCGTACCGGGCGGTACGCCGTGTCCCGGGGGCGGGAATGGCCGTTCGGATGACCCTGGGGCATCGGACGGGCCGCTACTCGACGCAGAATTCGTTGCCCTCCGGGTCCGCCATGACCGTCAGCTCGTCGCCCGCGTGCAGGACCGTGGCGCCCAGCGCCTCCAGCCTGGCGACCTCGTCGGCCACCGGGCCGGGCGCCCGCAGGTCGAAGTGCACGCGGTTCTTGGCGGTCTTGCCCTCCGGGACACGGGCGAACCAGATGTTGGGCCCGCCCCAGCCGGCGGCCTCCACGAACGCCTTGTCCGATGTGGACTCCTCGTCGACGTCGGTGCCCAGGGCCGCGGCCCAGAACCGGGCCAGCACCAGCGCGTCCGCGCTGTCGAACGTCACCGACTTGATGTATGCGGGCATGGGCCGCACGGTACTCCCGGATCCGGCTTCCTCTGACCGGATTTCGGCGTCCGCCGTGCTGCCCCGAAACTGTCGTACCCCCTGACTAGGCTGCTGTCATTCCGGAAAGGGGACGCTGTGGACGCGGTCGTGCAGGGAGCTGGGACAGATCTGGTCGTCGACGCCGCGCGGGCGGAGCCGTTCGCGAGTGCCGAGGACTACCGGGCCGCCGTCGGCGAGGTCCGCCAGGCCGCCGCCGCGTACTACAGCGGTCCCGATCTCGCCATGGACGACGCCGTCTATGACGCGTTGCTGGCGCGGGTCGCGGCCACAGAGGCGGCACGGCCCGAGTGGAAGGACGACGAGTCCCCGACCGAGGTCGTCGGCGCCGGCGGCGGGGTCGTCGGCGACGTCGTGCACAGCACGCCGATGCTCAGCCTGGACAACGTGTTCGACGAGGACACGCTGCGCAAGTGGGCTGCGCGGCTGGACCGGATCCTGGGCCGGCCCGCGGGTGGGTTCACCGTGGAGCCGAAGATCGACGGGCTGGCGATCGCCGCCCGGTATGTCGACGGCCGCCTCGTGCAGGTCGCGACCCGCGGCGACGGGCGCGCCGGTGAGGACGTCACCGGGCAGGCCCGGAGGGCCGCGGGGCTGCCCGAACGGCTGGCCGAGCCGGTGAGCCTCGAGGTGCGCGGCGAGGTGTTCATGACCGACGCCGACTTCGAGCAGGCCAACGCGATGCGGACCGCCACGGGTGAGCCCGCGTTCGCCCATCCGCGCAGTGCCGCCGCCGGCACGCTGCGTGCGCAGGACCGCACGTATGACGCGCCGCTGTCGTTCTTCGCGTATTCGGTGCACCGCGAGTCCTTTGCCACGGTTGCCCATTCGGACGCGATGGCGGAGCTGGAGCGGCTCGGGATCGCGACGACCGGCGGGTCCGTGGCCGGGACGCCGGTGTGCGGCACCATCGAGGAGGTCCTTGCCGCGGTGCAGACGCTCAGCGCGAGCCGGGGCACGCTCGGGTTCGGCATCGACGGCGCGGTCATCAAGGCGGACCTGCCGGCCGACCGGGACGCCGCGGGCTCGTCCAGCCGGGCGCCGCGGTGGGGTGTGGCGTTCAAGTTCCCGGCCGACACCCGCACGACCCGGCTGCTGCGGATCGAGGTGCAGATCGGCCGGACCGGCGTGATCACGCCGGTCGCGGTGCTGGAGGCCGTCCAGATCAGCGGCGTCACCGTCACGTCGGCGACGCTGCACAACTTCGACGACCTGGTCCGGCGCAACGTGCGCCCAGGTGACGTCGTGTTCGTCCGCCGGGCCGGTGACGTGATCCCCGAGGTCACCGGCGCGAAGCTGGACGAGCGCCCGGCGGACTCGGTGCCGTTCGAGCCGCCGGCCCGGTGCCCTCGCTGCGACGGCGAGATCGACCGCAGCCAGAAGCGGTGGCGGTGCACCCGCGGCCGGGTCTGCGGCGCGCACGAGTCCCTCGCGTATTACGCCGCCCGGCACTCGATGGACATCGAGGGGCTCGGCGGGAAGATCATCGACCTGGTCGTCGCCGCAGGTCTCGTCACCGACCCTGCCGACCTGTATGACCTGGACGTGCCGACGGTCGCCGGCCTCGACCGGATGGGTGAGCTGTCCGCGACGAAGCTCGTCGCCGGCATCCAGGCGTCCAAGGAGCAGCCGCTCGCCCGTGTGCTGACCGGCCTGGGCGTGCGGATGACGGGCCGGTCGATGTCGCGCCGGCTGGCCCGCCACTTCGGCACGATGCAGGCGCTGCTGGACGCGTCCGTCGAGGACCTGCAGCAGGTCGAGGGCGTCGGCCCGGAGCGCGCCGTGACCATCGCCGCGGAGCTGGTCGAGCTGGCGCCGGTCATCGCGAAGCTGGTCGCCCACGGCGTCAACATGTCCGAGCCCGACCTCACCCCGCGGGCCACGACCTCCGCCGGCGCCGACCCGGACGCCGACACCGACGAGGGCGCCGCTGCCACCGTCGCCCTGCCGCTGCGCCGCCCCGACGGCACCCCGATGACGGTCGTCGTCACCGGCTCGGTGCCCGGCCTCACCCGCGACGAGGGCAACGAAGCCGTCGAACGCCTCGGCGGCAAGTCCTCCGGCTCCGTCTCGAAGCGCACCGACCTGGTCGTCGTCGGCGACGGCGCCGGCTCCAAGGCCGAGAAGGCCGAGCAGCTGGGCATCCGCATTCTGCCGGCGGAGCAGTTCGCCGCGCTGCTGCAGGCGTTCGGCGCCGGAGACGAGGCCACGGCCGCCAGCATCCTCGCCGCCTGACGGTTCTGCCGTTGACCCTTGACCGCTGACACCTACGGCCGGCGCCTGGCATCGATCGCCAGGTGGCGGCTGAGGACCCGGGGTGTCCGTCCGAGGGAGGCCGCCTGCGGATCGGCTGCCTGTCGGGGTGTGGGCGGGTGCGGCCGAGGGGTCGTTGGTTAGGGTGGGAGGCTGCACGGGTCTTTCCGGCGTAGCCCGGCGACGCGCCATCCGATGCGAGCCGACGACCGCAGCCAGCGCCTGCCAGCGACCGCTCGGGGCGGGCTGGGGCTGGGCCCTCGGGGGCAGCTGCGCTGGCGCCGCTCGGGGGCGGCTGAGGCTGGGGGCGCCGGTCCATGGGCGGACGTCTACGGGTCGGCTGCCGGTCGGGGTGCGGGCGAGCGCGGCCGAGCGGGCGTCGGTTGGGACGGAAGGCCGCGCGAACCTTTCCGGCGCAGCCCGGCGACGCGCCGCCCAGCGCGAGCCAACGACCGCAGCCAGCACCCCCTCAGCGACCGCTCGGGGCGCGGCCGGGGCTGGGCGCCCGGTGACGGCTGGGGTCGGGGCGCCGGCCCAACGGCGGCCGTCTACGGGTCGGCTGCCAGTTGGGGTGTGGGCGGGTGCGGCCGAGGGTGCGTTGGTTGGGGCGGGAGGCCGCACGGGTCTTTCCGGCGCAACCCAGCGACGCGCCGCCCAGCGCAACCCAGCGACGCGCCGCCCATCGCGAGCCAACGACCGCAGCCAGCACCCCTCAGCGACCGCTCGGGGGCTGCCGGGCCTGGGCACCCGGTGGCGGCCGGGGCTGGGGCGCCGGTCCAACGGCGGCCGCCTCCGAACCAGCTGCCGGTCGGGGTGCGGGCGAGCGCGGCCAAGGGCCGTCGGTTGGAGCGGGAGGCTGCACGGACCTCTCCGACGCAACCCAGCGACGCGCCATCCATCGCGAGCCAACGACCGCAGCCAGCACCCCTCAGCGACCGCTCGGGGGCTGCCGGGCCTGGGCACCCGGTGGCGGCTGGGGTCGGGGCGCCGGTCCAACGGCGGCCGCCTCCGAACCAGCTGCCGGTCGGGGTGCGGGCGGCCGCGACCCGAGGGGACGCCGGTTGGGGCGGGAGGCTGCACGGATCTTCCGGCGCAACCCGGCGACGCGCCATCCATCGCGAGGCAACGACCTCAGCCGGTGTCCGTCAGTGACCGTCCGGGGGCGGCGGCGGGGCTGGGGCGCCAGTCGATGCGGCTGCCGGCGAGTCGACTGTCGGTCAGGACGCGGGTGGGCGCGGCCGAGGGGTGGCGGGTTCGGGTGGCGGGGAGACGCTGCGCGGTCTTCGGCGCGGCCAGGCGACACGCCGTACGGCACGAGCCCACGACGGGTCTCCCAGCCCGCACTGCAACACGGCGTCCGGCACGAACCGCAACGGGTCTCCCGGCCCGCTCGACTACACGCCATCCGCACGAACACGCGGCAGGTTATCGGCACGCCCGGCGACAGCCTTCCGGGCTCTGCCCTGCGACACGTCTTCCGACGTGGCCACGGGAGCGGGTGGTGTGGGTGCGGTCCGTGCCGTGTTGCGGTGATCTCCTCCCGCTCCGCACTGACACATGATCCAGCGTCAAGGGCATCAATCGGTGGTTGCACGGTTGATGGCTTCGAAGGCCGCACGGATCGTCCACCAGGTGACGTCGATCGTGGCGGCGCGTCGGTGGTGGGCCGGGCAACCGCCCAATTGCACCGGGCAGCGCGTGTGCTTGACACCGCGAAGCGCATACCGGGGCCTGTGCACTGCAATGGGTGGGGGGGCAGCCGAAGGTTGGTGGCGCGAGGGCTAGCGCATGGGGGTGGTGGTTTCGAGGAACTGTCCGGAATTGGTCAGGGGCGAATGCGGGGGCGCGGGCTTGTTAGGTTCTCAGGCACGGGGGTCTGATGGTCGGCGCGGCGGCGGGTGCATCCCGCTGGGACCACCGCCTCCGCAGCACGGCAGCCGCCGCGCCGGTCATGAGGACGTCAGCAGGCGACCGTCTTCGGCAGTGAGACGGCGCCGGTGATGGCGTGGGCCAGGTCGGCGACGAAGCGGTCGATGAGGTCGCGGGTCTTGCCGGGCATGCAGACGACGTGGGCGTTGCCGTGTTCGTCGGTGGCGAGGGGCCAGCGGTCCAGCAGGTGTTGTGGCGGGCGGGGGAAGACGACGGTGAAAGCGTGTTCCTGGGCGCGCCACGCGGGCCAGCCGATGTCGTGGAGCTGGCGTTCGGTGTAGGCGGCGAGGTCGCGGGCGGCGATGGCGCGGCGGCGCAGGCCCGGCAGGCCCCAGTAGCGCAGCAGGTACCAGAGCCAGAGCGGTGCGTGGCCTGAGCGGGAGCCGGTGATGGTGCTGTCCGGAGCCGCGGTGTAGGTGATGCTGCCGCGGCCGGTGTGCCGGTCGGCGAGGGCGACGACGATGCCGCAGGGGAAGGGGGTGGCGAGGAACTTGTGGCCGCTGACGGCGAAGGAGTGCACGCCGTCGGCGAAGGTGAAGCCGGGGCGGCTGAGCGGGTCGCACAGGGCGAGGGGGATGCCGGCGAGGGCGGCATCGGCGTGGATCCAGCGCTGGCCGGGGTCGACGCCGGCGAGGGCGAGGGTCTTGTCGATGAGGGCGGCGTCGTCGACGGCCTCGGTCATGGTGGTGCCGATCGTGGCGATGACGACGGCGCCCGCGCCGCGGCGACGGCGGCGGTGTTCGGTGACGGCGGCGCGCAGGGCGTCGTAGCGGATCTCGCCGCGGGTGTCGGCCGGGATGAGGTGCAGGGGCAGGCCGAGCAGCTCGGCGTTCTTGGCGACGCTGTAGTGGGCGGCGGTGGAGGCGAACACGGCCGCGCCGGGCAGGTGCCGGCGGGCCTGCCACAGGGCCCACAGGGTGCTCTCGGTGCTGCCGGTCGTGACGTAGCCGTGCCGGTTGTCCAGTGGGGCGTCGACGAGGTCGGCGACGAACTGGACGACCTCGTGCTCGACGATTTTGGTGTGCAGCCGGTACGAGCCTCCGGCGGCGTACGGGTGCCCGACATTGTTGAGCAGCAGCCGTTCGAAGCGCGACACGGCCGTCATGTCGGGCAGGTCGGTGGCGCCGGGGAAGCCGAGGTCGTAGGCGGAGTGCCTGGTCAGGTCGGCGTGCAGCTGGTCGAGCCGGCCGAGGAACGTCGGGTCCTCCGGGAAGGGTGCCCCGGCGGTCACCGCGGCTGGGACCTGACGTCGACGATGCGGCCCAGCTCGCTCATCCAGCGCCACAC
Organism: Dactylosporangium sp. NBC_01737; assembly: GCF_035963215.1. NCBI lineage: Bacteria > Bacillati > Actinomycetota > Actinomycetes > Micromonosporales > Micromonosporaceae > Dactylosporangium > Dactylosporangium sp. NBC_01737. Next base: position 6,960,490 of record NZ_CP109153.1, on the reverse strand, counting down.
GTGGTAGGTCGGGTCGTGGGGTTCGATCTCGGCGAGGGACGGGTTCCAGCGCCACTGCATGCTCGGCACGCCGTAGTGGGTGTTGGCGTCGTCGACGGAGCTCTCCACGGTCAGGCCGTTGAACTGTTTGCGGCCGCCCCGGTCCAGCAGGAGCCGGGTGCCGTCGATGAGGCGGGCGAAGCAGCGGCCGGGCAGGTCGAACTCGTTGGCGGCGTGGCGTTGTGCGTCGGCCCAGGAGCCGTTCGGGGTGTCCAGCGTGCAGACGCCGACGCCGACGAACACGGCCGCGGCGGACATCGGGTCGCACTTGTTGGCCATCATGGTTCGGGGGTCGAACTGCGGGTCGGACTGGTAGCCCTCGTGGGCGTGCCGGGCCAGGCCGTACAGCAGCATCGGCAGGTCGCTGGCCTCGTCGTCGGCGAGGAAGATTCGGGTCGCCGTGCGGAGCTGCTGCAGCACCGGTACACCACGCTCCAGGTAGAACAGGGCGATGCCGTGCGGGCTGAGCGGGTCGCGGCGGCGGCGTTCCCAGACGTGGCGGGTGTGCAGGACGGAGAAGCGGCGCAGCCTGGACACGACCTCACCGCGGAAGGCGGCGGTGACGTCGGCCTCCGGGTTGCCGTCGGCGGCGGACTGGCCGCGGGGGCCCTCCGGCGGCACCGAGCGCAGGTGCCGGCCGTCAGGCTCCTCGGCAGCGGCGGCGCCCCGGCGATGCGAAGAGGGCCGCGGCACGTGGCCCTGATCCGGATGGGACGCGGTCCACAGCGTCGGATCCGGCGACGGAGGGGAAGGATGGGACGGGGGCCGCGGCGTCGGATCCGGGGACGGATGGGACGGGGGCCGCGACATCGGGTCGGGGGACGGATGGGACGCGGTCCACGACATCGGGTCCGAGGACGGATGGGACGGATGGGACGGGGGGCGCGACATCGGGTCCGGGGACGGATGGGACGCGGTCCACGACATCGGGTCCGAGGACGGATGGGACGGATGGGACGGGGGGCGCGACATCGGGTCCGGGGACGGATACGAGGAGGGCCGCAGCATCGGATCCGGGACCACGGCCTGGTCCGGCTCAAACATCGAGGTCCTTCAGCCGGCGGTCCAGCACTCGCAGCGGGTCCGGTCTGCCCTTGCCGACCTCCGCGAGGACCGGTGCCCGCCGGGACCGCAGCAGCAGCGCCCACAGCGCCCCGACCAGGACGGTCGCGAGCACCGACGCGGGGATGACGGCCTGCAGGACGGAGTCGCCGGCGATGCCCAGCAGTGAGGACAGGTTCGCGACCGTGACGAGCAGGATGCCGGTGCCGGCGATGACACCGAGGGTCGGCAGCACCGTGCTGACCATGAGGCCTTCGCGGGTGCCGCCGCCGCGGCGGTAGTACCGGATGCTGCCGGCCGAGATGAGCACCAGCATCAGCAGGATGCCGACCGCGCCGGCCGCGGACAGCCAGGTGAACAGCACCGTGATCGGGTCGGCGCCGAGGACGACGAACAGGCCGACGACGATGAGCGCGGTCGCGCTCTGCAGGATCGACCCGCCGGTCGGGGCGCCCTCGGCCTGGCCGCCGGAGCCGGTCCTGGCCAGCCACGCCGGCAGGACGCCCTCGCGGGCCATGCCGAACGCGTACCGGGCGAGCACGTTGTGGAACGACAGCATCGCGACGAAGACGCTGGTGACCAGGAGCATGGTGGCGAGCAGGCTGAGGCCGCTGCCGTACCACTCGTCGAGGACCGTGAACGGCAGGCCCGCGTTGGGGTCGGCGGCGACCGCGGCGATGCGGTCCGCGCCGACGGTGGCGGCGAGCGCCCACGCGGACAGGCCGTAGAACAGCGGCATGAAGATGAGGGCGGCGATCGTGGCGCGGGTGATGCTGCGGCTGGTGCGGACCTCCTCGCTGTACGCGGGGGCGGTGTCGAAGCCGATGAACGCGGCGATGCCGAGGGCGAGCGCGCCGCCGATGCCGGGCGCCCACAGGCCGGTCATGCTGATCGGCTCGAGGGTGATGCCGCCGCCGGCCGGGTGGGCGAACGCGGCGAGGTCGAACAGGGCGATGACGACGAGTTCGACGCACAGGACCGAGCCGACGACGAACGCGGACAGCGATACGTGCAGCAGCCCGCAGATCGCGACCGCGAGCCAGAGCACGCCGGCCCACACGACCCAGTCGCCGCCGAGGAGCCCGGCGAGGGTGGCGCCGACGAGGCCGTACAGGCTCATCTGGATGCACGAGTAGAACACCAGGGCCAGGGCGCCGCCGATGATCCCCGCGGTCGGGCCGAAGCCGTGTGCGAGCAGGGCGTAGGCGGGTGCGGCGTGCGGCACGTTGCGGGCCATCGACACGTAGCCGACGGCCAGCAGCGCGAGCGCGACGCCGAGCAGCGGGAACGTCAGGGGCGTGGCGACCATCCCGGTCGAGGCGTAGGTGGCGACGATGCCGCCGGCCAGGACCGCCATCGGGGAGCTCGCGCCGATCTGGAACAGCCAGACGCCGCCGCCGGACATCTGCCGCCGGGTGAGCCCGTACCCCGTCATCGTGCGGTGCCCGGCATGCTGCGGAAACGCCGGGGGCCGGCCTCCCGCCGGCGCGGCGGGGCGAACGTGGACCATGGGGAAGGACGCATCGCGGCGCGTTCTCCGATTCTGAAGTTTGGCCGGTCCGTGGTGGACCAGAGGCCCTGCGTGATCATTGCCGCTGCGGAGTGTATAGGCGAAAGTCACTCACCGCCGACCCCGGGCAATTTCACGGACGCCGATCATTTGTTCGGTCCCGAAGGCCCCGGAACTGGGATGGGAGCGCGGCCAGACACCGGCCGGTCACCTCAGATGCCGGGTCGGGGGCAGCAGAATTTACCGCCGCGTGTCCGGCTCGTAACCTGCCTCGATGCCCAGGTGCAGAACTCGGCGACCGAGGTCCAGAACCGGCGGAGCCCCACCGGATCCTGGACCCGGTGGGGCATGCCGTAAACGCGCTACGCGGTGAGGCGCAAATAGTCGACGTTGAATCCGCCGGTCTCGCAGTACAGCGTCAGCTGCTGGTCGCCGGCGGCGACGGTGACCGGGACGTGGACCGACTGGTAGGCGCCCCACCCGCCGGTGTCGGGCACCGAGGCGGTGGCCAGGATCGCGCCGGTCGCGGAGCGCAGCGAGATCGCGCCGGTCGCGGGCGCGCCGGAGCCGTTCGCCACGCGGAGCTCGACGTCGTACGTGCCGGCCGCGGCGACGTCGAGGCGGTACGCGAGCCAGTTGCCGGCCGACGTCCACCCGACGTTGCGGCCGCCGCTGGCGGCGGGGTTGCTCTCGACGAAGTTCGGCCCGCCGTCGGTCCAGCCGTGCTGCGCCACGTACGCCTCGGCCTCGATCTTCTCCCCCACCGGCGCGCCGTGCGGCTGGACGGTGACGTGGATGACGCGGCGGTCGCTGGCCCGGCCGTCGGTGACGGTGACGGGCAGGTCGAAGGCGCCGGCGACGGTCGGGTGCAGCGTGACGACGCCGGTGGCCGCGTCGATGGTGACGCCGTCGGGCAGGTCGGTGGCGTAGAACGACACGGGTTCGGTGTCGGTGGCCTGCAACCGCACCTGGGTGGTGCTGTACTGGTCGACCGCGACCGACGAGGGCGCATGCAGGACCGGCACGTGGTTGCGGCCGCGGGGCACGTCGCCGTCCCAGCGGAACGTGGCGTAGGCATGCGCGGGCACCGTCGTGACGAACGACCTGCCGGCGAGGACGACCCGCACGGTGCGCTCGACGTCGAGGGAGTTGCCGATGACCGCGACGTAGCCGTCGTGCTGATCGCGGTAGACGACGTTGCCGATGCCGCCCGCCGTGCCGCTGGAGGCGACCCGCACGTGCGACGGGGTGAGGTACCGGGAGAACTGCCCGAGCTGGTAGAGCTCGTCGCGGACGGTGAACGTGCGGGCGGTGGTGTCGACCTTGACGAGCCGGTCCGGCCATTTCGTGGTGCGCGCGACCTCGTCCCAGTCGACGTTGTTGTCGCGCGCGGGGGTCCAGTGCAGGGTGCCGCCGTCCTGGTCGGTCGCCTGCGCCCACAGGATGTAGGACGACGCGTCGAGGCGGAAGTCGGCCAGGACCGTCGCCGGCGACAGGTCGCTGGTCTCGGTCAGGTGCACCGGCTTGCCGGTCTGCTCGTAGGCGTCGCGCATGACGGTGGGGTCGCCCCAGTACGGGTGGAACGCGATCGCGTCCGCCGCGCGCGCCGCCGCCGGGTCGTTCAGGACGCGGTAGTAGTTCTTGGTGGCGGTGCTGTTCGGGTCGTGCCAGTCCCAGAAGTTGAAGTCGTGGATGTAGAGGTCCACGTCGAGGCGGGCCCTGCGCAGCTCCCGGTCGATCGCGACGGACAGCTTCTGCTGCTGCTCGACGCTGATGTCCATGGCCGGGTAGACGACGTCCATGCCGGGCTCGTTGAGCAGCGTCAGCGCGTCGACGCGGATGCCGAGCCGGGCGTACGCCTGCACGTACTTGACGTAGTAGCGGGCGAACACGTCGATGCGGTCGTCGCGCAGCTTGCCGACCTGGTAGTACTCGCTGGTGCTGCCGGGTTTGAGGGCGACCTCGCCGAGGAAGCGATTGTTGGTCTTCATCCAGGCCGGGGCGCTCCACGCGGAGGCGAGGAACGTCGCGCGCGGGTTGTACTTCTGGATCAGCTTGATCGTGTCGACGATGTGCAGATCGATGTCGCGCTGGATGCTGAAGTACCGCAGGTCCGGGTCTTCGGTGACGCCGGCGGGCAGGTCGTCGTAGGACCAGAACGGCAGGTGCTCGATGAGGTCGGGGCTGCCGATGGTGAGCCGGAAGCGGTCCAGGCCGGCGCCGGTGCGCGGGTCGACGAGCAGCCGCACGGCGTCCTCCCGCTGCGCGGGGGTGAGTTTCCACAGGTTGGACACGGTCGTCTCGTCGATCGAGAAGCCGATGCCGGTGTACGCCTGCCGGGCAGCGCTCGGATCCACGACGACGGTGGCGTCGGCCTGGATGCCGGCGCCGGCACCGACGCGGGTGTCCGGCAGCGGCTTCCAGTGGGCGGCGCCGGCCGAGTAGGTGCCCGTGACGAGGGCACCGGGCCGGGCGGCGGTCGCGGCGGTCGGGGCCGCGAGGGAGCCCGCGGTGACGAGGGCGACGGTCGCCACGGAGATGGATCGCCTCACGGCGCCTCCTGGGGTTCAGCGGTGCGGCGCCGCCGCAAGCGGCGCCGCACCGATCGGGCGGGATACTGACTACGGGTAGTTGACCCAGTTGGCGACGTTGGTCGCGGAGTTCGACGGGCCGCCGGTGTTGTTGATGACGTGCGCGATGGTGCCGGTGCCGCCCAGGGAGACGGTCACCATGTTGTGGAACTTGACGTTCGGGGTCTGCGGGACCTCGAACGAGTGGCCGAGCACGACGCTGGGGTTGGTGTTGAAGTAGCAGTAGCTGCCCAGGCCCCACGCTTCGTGGCTGGTGACGTTCGCGCCGACTTTGTAGGCGGCCCAGCCCTGTGCGCCGCCGCCGCTGGTCCAGCTGGCTTGGTTGGGCACGTCGTAGGGGATTTCGTTCTGGTAGAAGTAGGTGCGGCCGCCGTTGCCGTTCCAGATGGTCTGGTATTGCTGGTAGTGCTCGACGAAGAGGCCGTACATGGTGACGTTGTTGCCGTTGACGACGAGGCCGTTGGCGGCGGTGTTGGTGTTCCAGCCGACGGTGCCGCCGTTGCCGTGATCGGCGCGCCAGATCCACATGTGGTCGCCGATCACGTTGCTGCTGTTGACCCGCAGGGACACGGTGGCCTTGCCGGCGATGGAGCCGCCGATGCGGAAGAACACGTCGTGCAGCGACGTCGGGTTCCCGGCGTGCGACGCGGCGGACCCGGACGGCCCGACCTCCATGAGGACCTGCGAGTTGGTGGTGCCCGCGTCGAACAGGATCCCGGCGACCTTCACCCCGTCCACGTCAGCCACCGTCATCGCGGTGACGCCGTTGTCCGGCACGATCGTGGCCAGGCCCAGCCCGAGCACGACCGTGTCGGCGCGGGTGATCCGGATGGTGTCGTTGACGTGGTACACACCGGGCGTGAACAACAGGTTCTGCCCAGCCGCCAAAGCCGCGTTGATGCTCGCGGCGGTCGCGCCGGCCTTCACGATGAAGAACTGGCTGATCGGCAGCGACGAACCGGCCGTGGTGCCGGAGGACCAACTGGTCCCGGACGAGTTGGTGCGCAGTGCCGGCACGAAGACCTGGTAGGCGCCGGCGTTGTCGACGTAGAGGAACGGCTTCTCCCGGACCACGGGGGTGCTGCCGACGGTGGTGTACGGCGGGCTCGGGAAGCTGTTGGCCGGTGCGCCGCTGGTGCCGACGAAGACCTGGTTCCAGTTCGAGCCGCTCCACGAGCCGATGGCAGAGTTCCGGGTGATCCACTGCTGTTGCGTGCCGGACTGGATCTGGCCGTCGATCTTGCTGTCGGAGATCCAGCCACCCGACGACCAGCCGCCGTCGGACAGGGCGAGGTTGCCACGCACGTGCATGCGCCGGTACGGCGCCGCCTGCGACACCGCCCACCGGTCCAGGCCGCCGGACGGGGTCACCGACAGGTTCTCCGCCGAACGCCAGAAGTTCTGCGTCGCGTTCTGCGAACCGTCCGGCCACCAGTCCGCCTCGGCGTGCACCGCACCGTTGATGACCACCGAGTCAGGCGACATGCCGAGACCGGCGACCTGGGTGAAGAACCCCACGTTCGCGTTCACGTTGTACGTCCCCGGCTTGAACAACAACGCAAACCGCGCATTGCCGAACTGGTTCTGCACCTGCTGGTTGAACACCGTGTTCAACCGGCTCTGAATCGTCGAGGCCGACATCGACGGATCGAACACCGACACGTTCGGACCCAGGTCCGGATTGTTCGGGTTGTTGGGCACGCCGGTCGCCGTCGCAGTCGGGGTCGGGTTGGTGCCGCCGCCGCTGAACGTCCACTTCTGGTTGGCGGTGCCGGCGCACGCCCACAGCTGGAGCTTGGCGCCGTCGGCGAGGTTGTTGTCCTTGATGTCCAGGCACTTGCCGGACGCCGTGTTGACCAGATCGCCGGCGGCGGTCAGCTGCCACTTCTGGCTGGCGACGGTGTCGTAGCAGGTCCACAGGTGCACGACCGCGCCGTCGGTGGTGGCGCCGTTGGCGACGTCGAGGCACTTGCCGAGGCCCTGCACGGAGCCGTTGTCGGCGAAGGTCCAGTTCTGGTTCGCGCTGCCGGTGTAGCAGGTCCACATCTGCGGCTGGTTGCCGTCGGCGGTGGAGCCGTTGGTCACGTCGAGGCACTTGCCGTTGGCGGCGCTGGTGATCCGGCCGCTGCTGGCGGCGGCGGCGGTGGTCATGGCGATCGCGCCGACCGCGCCGACGGCGGCCGCGGTGACGCCGGCCGCGAGCAGCGCCGTGCGCCACCTGATGCGTTTCGTTACTGGCATGGGGGTCCTGTTCTGGGCGGGGTGACCGGCCAGCGAAGCGTCTCGGGCCGGTCATCAGCAAGGCGGTCCTGGGTCACGCGCCCGGAACGAAGTGAGGACGCATGACCGTCCGACCCGATGTCGACTGGCGGGTCGCCGGGTGAGGGTGAGGGTGCGGTGCCACGCCGGGATCCATCGGCGCCTGTAACAGGAAGGAAACACGTCAATGCCGCGGCATGTCAACAGAACGCCGCATCTTTTTTCAGGTCGCGATGGAAGTCAGCGTGAAACACGCGTCATTCGGCGGCGGGCGCGGACCCGGTGGAGCCGCGGACGACCAGGTCGGTCGCGAGTTCCACGTGCAGCGCGTCGAGCTCGTGCCCGGCGAGCATCCGCCCGAGCAGGCTGACCGCCATGCGGCCCATCTCGCCCAGCGGCTGGCGGACCGTGGTGAGCGCGGGGTGGGCGGCGCTGGCGACGTCGATGTCGTCGAAGCCGGCCACCGACAGGTCGTGCGGCACGCGCAGGCCCCGGTCCGCGGCGGCGTGCAGGGCGCCGACGGCCATCTTGTCGTTGAACGCCACCAGGGCCGTCGGCCGCTCCCGCCGGTCGAGCAGCTCGGCGGCGACCCGGTAGCCCTCCTGCACGGTCGGGTCGGTCACGGACCGCACCAGGTCGGGGGTCGGCAGCACGCCGACGCCGACGAGGGGCGCGAGCCAGCCGGCGAGCCGGTCGGTGCTGGCCATCCACTCCGGCGGGCCGCCGAGGATGCCGATGCGGCGGTGCCCGAGCTGCGTCAGGTGCGCGACCAGGCGCCGGGCCCCGGCGAAGTTGGCCGCGGACACCGCCGCGATGTCGCGCGGCGGCGACGTGCGCGGGTCCACCACCACGAACGGGAACCCCTGGTCGCGCAGCCGCTCCAGGTCCGCCTCGGGCTCCGAGGGCAGGATGAGCAGCGCACCGGTCACCTGCGGCCAGCCGGTGAGCGTCTTGAGCACCTCGGTGCGCTTCCACGACGACTCGCCGGCGTCCACGATCGCGTGCATGCCGTGCACGTCGAGGGCCTCCGCGATCGCGGAGACGATGAGCCCGAAGTAGTCGGTCAGCACGTACGGGCAGCGCACGTAGACGCCGTTGTCGGCCTTGACGGCGCCGGAGCCGCGGCGGCGGGGTGCCTGCCGCCCCAGCCCGCCCATCGCGTCGAGGACCCGGTCCCGGGTGTCCGGGGCGACGTTGGAGCGCCCGTTGAGCACCCGCGAGACCGTCGCGATCGACAGGCCCGTCTGCTGCGCGACGTCGCGGATCGTGACGCGCTGCGGTGCCGCGGCGGGCTGCTCTGTTTCACGGCTTTGTTTCATCACGTCACAGCCTATCTGGCCCTGATACGTCGACGTGGCGACAGCGCCAGTGGGTCTTTGTACGCATTGCCGCCGGCCCAGGCACGGTGCCATACGAGGGCAACCATCCTCGATGCCTCAAGGAGCGCCACCATGCGTTCAACCAGTTCATGGCTCCGGGTCGCGGCCGCGTTGGCCGTCGGCGCCGGGCTGCTCGCCGGCGCCGGCCGCGCCGGTGCCGCCGACCCGTCGGACCTGACGGGCGGCGTACCCGCGCCGAAACTCGAATGGAGCGACTGCGGCGGCGGCTTCCAGTGCGCGACCGCGGCCGTGCCCCGCGACTACCGGGACCGGCGGGGTCCGGCCTTCCGGCTGCCCGTCATCAAGTGGCCGGCGAAGGACCAGACGCGCCGGATCGGCACGATGTTCGTCAATCCCGGCGGGCCCGGCGGGTCCGGGGTCGGGTTCCTGCGCGGCGCGCCGCCCGGGGCCCTCGACACGTTCGCCCGCTTCGACGTGGTCAGCTGGGACCCGCGCGGGATCGCCGGCAGCGTCCCGGCCGTCGACTGCAGCACGCCGGAGGAGGACAACGCGTCCCCCAGCACCACGTTCACGCCGCTGTTCGAGCTCGACCTGAAGGCGGCGGTACACGGTGCCCGCACCTCGGTCAGGACGTGCGCCGAGCGGAACCCGGGGATCCTGCCGTACCTCGGGACCGCGAACTCGGCCCGGGACCTGGACCTGCTGCGGCGGGCCGTCGGCGACGAGAAGCTCACGTATCTCGGCATGTCCTACGGCGCGCACATCGGCGCCACCTACGCGAGCCTGTTCCCGGGCCGGGCGCGGGCGCTGCTGCTGGACTCGCCGGTCGACCCCGACGTGTGGGCGAACCGCCCGATGGAGATGCGCCGGGAGCAGAACGCGTCGTTCGAGGACTCCCTGGACCGGTTCTTCGCCTCCGGCGGGTTCACCGAGGACGGCTTCGACGACCTGGTCGCGGCGATGAACCGGGTGCCGCTGCCCGCGCCGGGCGCGACGCACCCCGATCCGGTCCGCGGCGACGACGTCCTGCGGGTGGCCACGAACGCGATGTACGCCAGGTACGACTGGACGCTGCTGTCGCAGGCGCTGCGGCAGGCGGCGACCGGCGACGCCAGCATGATGCGCGACCTGCTCGACTACTACACCGGCCGGGCGCCCGACGGCACCTACCAGGCGACCGCCGCCTACTTCGCGGTCACCGCGCAGGACCACCGGCTGCCCCGCGACGTCTCGGACTACGTCGGCGACGTGCGGCACCAGTACACGATGTTCCCGCACCAGTGGATGTACGCGTTCGGGCAGGACCTGGTGTACGCCGTCTACGACCAGCCGCAGAAGGACGTGTTCCGGGGACCGTTCCGCAACCCGGCCGGCGCGGCGCCGGTGCTGGTCATCGCCGGCACGCACGACCCGGCGACGCCGTATGGGTGGGGACGGCGGATGGTCGAGCAGCTCGGCAACGCGCGGCTGCTCACCTACCGCGCCGACGGGCACGTCGCCGCGACCGACTTCAACCCGTGCGTCGGCGCGGCGATGCTCGCCTACCTCGACACGGTGACCCTGCCGGCCCAGGGCGCCTCGTGCACCCAGAGCGCACCCGCCGCGCTGACGGGCGGCACCGCGCCGCGGTGGGTCGTACCACGGCAACGCTGACGGCATGAGGGGCCGGACCTCCCCGGCCCGGCCCCTCTCCCCCGATGCACCGCCCGGCGCGCTACTCGGTGCGCAGGGCGGTCGCGGTGCGGATGCGGGCGGCCCAGCCCGCGGGCAGCAGCGCGCCACAGCCGGCGATCGCGAGCCCCCCGAGGACCAGCGGCACCACCATCAGCGGGCCGTACACCTCGATGTAGCCGGGCGGGAGCCCGGTGCCGGCGGCGCGGCCCATCGCCGGCAGCACCGCGTGGTGCAGCAGGATCCCGACCGGTACCCCGATCGCGCCCGCGAGCAGGCCGGTGCCGGCGACGGACGTGAGGACCATCGAGACCGTCTGCCGCGGTGACATGCCCAGCGCCTTGAACACGCCGAGGTCGTGGACGCGTTCGCGGGTGTCGAGCACGAGCGTGTTGAGCACACCCATCCCGGCGACGACGACGAGCATGACGGTGAGCGTCGCGGCGAGGGTGTCCATCGCGACCACGGTGCTGCTGATCTCCGCGACGTTGACCTCGGCGCCGGCGCCGAGCGGCTCCAGCACGGCGTTCAGACCGTCCACATAGGACTTCGCGGAGACGCCGTCCTTGAGATCGATGTGCAGCTCGACCCCCCGGGGTTCGACGGTCGTGCCGAGCCCGGCGAGGGTGGCCTTGTCGGTGACGACGACCCGCCCGTCCTCGCTGAGGTCGAGGGACTCCCCCACGATGCGGACCCTGACGGACTTCCCCGCGTCCGACAGCGTGGCGGTGTCGCCGACGTGCAGGCCGGTGGCGTTCAGGAACCCGGTCGGCACCACGATCTGGCCGGGCCCGTCGAACCACCTGCCGGAGATCATCTCGTAGCTGGCCCAGGACGAGTCGCCGTCGAACACGATCACCTGCGCCGCGCCGGCGAGGCCGGAGACGCTGAGCTCGACCTCGCTGGTGCTGTAGCTGCGGTGGGTCCCCGGCTGCGCCTGGACCGCGGCGGTCATCTTCGCCAGGGCCTCGGCGGCATCGGCGGGTGTGGGCGGCTGCTGCCCGGGCCTCGGCGGTCCCATGCCGGTGTGCGCGACGACGTCGCCCGCGTTGCGGCGGTTCAGGCCCTCCTGGATGTCGGCGAGGGACGTGGCGAGGCCGACGCCGAACGTGACGCCGAGCGCGCCGAGGGCGACAGCGGCGACGATCGTCGCCGACCGCGACGGGCTGGTGAACGGGTTCGCCAGCCCGAGGCTCACCGGCCGGGGCAGCGGCAGCCGGCCGAGGACCCGCCGGGCCGTGCGCCCCCGCCCGGCGACCGGGGTCCGGCCGACGGACAGCGCGGCGACGGTTTGCAGCCGGCCGGCCCGCAGCGCGGGGAAGAACGCGGTGACCGCGACCGCGACGAGCGCGACGATCGGCACGACCACGCTCACCCAGGGCTCGATCGTCATCGTCGCGGTGTCCAGCGCCTCGCTCTCGTCCTGCAGGACCGGCACCGCGGCCAGGTTGCCCAGGATCACGCCGAGGACGGTACCGACGGCCGCCGGGATCAGCGCCTGCCCGACGTAGGCGCGGGTGACCTGGGCGGGGGTGAAGCCGACCGCCTTCAGGATGCCGATGCGCCGGGTCGCGGCACCGACCGACCCGCTGACCACGACGCCGATGATGAGTACCGACATGCACAGGCCCAGCACCCCGAACGCCACCACGAACGGCACGAACGTGGCCGCCATGCGCTCGGCGGCGTGCTTCACCGTGAGGTACGACGTGGCGCCGGTCAGCGCCTCGGCCGGCACGGCGGCGGCGACCGCGGACCGGTGCGCGGTCATCTGCGCCTCGGTGGCGACGTCGTTGAACCGGTACAGCATCTGGAAGCCGCCGGTGTCGGCCGCGCCGGCCATGGCGGCCAGCTGCTCCGGCGTCGTCCACGCCTCGCCGCTGCCGCCGACGGACCGGGCGATCCCGACGACGGTCAGCGTCGGGCTGCCGGGCGCGTCCTGGAACGTGAGCCGGTCACCGACCTCGAACGGCCCCTTCCCCGCCGCCCACACGATCTCCCCGGTGGCGGCGGCCCAGCGGCCCTCGGTCAGTTCGAGCTTGTCGACGGGGCCGCCGGCGTCGGCGCGGCCGACGAGCGCCGCCGGTGGCAGCGTGATACCGCCCGGGATCCGGTTCCCGCCCTCGGTGGTCGTCGGGCGCAGCGACACCGTCCTGAACGGCCCGGCGGTCGCGGCCGCCCCGGACGAGGCCCCGGTGGCCGCCACCGTGGCCGAGTCGACCAGCTTGGCGTCGAACGCGGCGGTCAGGTGGGCGCCCTGCTGCTTGGCGAACCCCGTGTCGAACGGTGCCTGCGACGCGACCAGCAGCCCCGCCGCGAGCACCGACGCGGACACCGCGAGCAGCGTCGTCAGCGCCATCACCACCGACTGGACCCGGCGGCGGCCGCCGGCCCGCACGATCCGGCCGACGCTGCTCACCGGGCACCACCGGCGGTGACGGCGCTGCTGTCGGACAGGCCGTGGCCGCCGTGCCGGACGTCGCGGCTGAGCCGGCCGTCGACGAGCTCGACGGTCCGCGTGGCGCACTCCTGCGCCAGGGTGACGTCGTGGGTGACCAGGACCAGCGTCTGCCCCTCGCGGTGCAGGGCGGACAGCAGGTCGCGGACCTCCCGGCCGGAGGCGGTGTCCAGCGCGCCGGTCGGCTCGTCGGCCAGCAGCAGCGACGGCCGGTTCATCAGCGCCCGCGCCACCGCGACCCGCTGCCGCTCACCGCCGGACAGCCGGCCGGGGAACGCCTTCGCGTGCCGCTGGACACCGAGGCGCTCCAGCAGCTCCCCGGCTCTCGCGGTGGCCTCGCCGCGGGGTACCCCGGCCAGCTGCGCCGGCAGCAGCACGTTGTCGTGCACGGTCAGGTCGTCGACCAGGTTGAAGAACTGGAACACCATGCCGATGCGGGCGCGGCGGTACTTCGCCGACGCCGCCTCGCCGAGGCCGTCGACGCGGACCCCGTCGACGGTGACGCTGCCGGACGTCGGCCGGTCCAGCCCGGCGATCAGGTTCAGCAGCGTCGACTTGCCACTGCCGGACGCGCCGAGCACGGCAACGGCCTCACCGGCGTCGATCCGCAACGTCAGGCCGGCGAGCGCCGGCGGCCCGTCGTCGTAGCGTTTGCTCACGTCGCTGATCTGGATGAGTGGCGCGGTCACGGGTACCTCCACGGCTGCGGGACGAATTGGACGCTCCGACCGTATTGACGCGGCGTGCCCGGACACGTCGCCCGCGGTGACGGCTTCGTCTCGCCCGTGCGGCGGAGCACGGCCGGCGTCATCCCTTCGGACTACGCCGCGCGGCGCGCCGGCGTGGTCACCGAAGCCGATGCCGCCGGGCGGAGCGCTTGGCAGACTGGTGCGATGGACACCGGGTTCGTCACGCGACAGCTCCGGGCGATCAACGCCGAGCTGTGGCGCGTGAGCGGCCCGGAGCCGAGGCTGAGCCGGTGGGCGTGGGCTGCCGACGCGGTGCTGGCGCTGCTGCTCACCATCGTCACGATCGACAGCGCCCTGAACCGTGGCGACGAGCACGCGCCCATGGAGATCCCGCCGGACCGGTTTCCGGTGGCGCCGGAGGTGCCGCAGCTGCCGGACTTCCGGCCGCCGCCGCCCGGCGACCACCACCCCGTCGAGGCGACCAGCTGGCAGCTCGTGCTGGTGGCCTTCACCGCGCTGCCGCTGGTGACCCGGCGCAGGTTCCCGATCGCGTCGATGTGGGTCATCGTCACCGCCGCCGCGTCGCTGCGCTCATGGCCCGGGTTCGACCCGACCGCGTCCCTGGTGTGCTTCGCGATCGCCGCGTATAGCGCCGCGCTCTACAGCCGCCACCGGCTGCTCGCCATCGGCAGCGTCGTCGTGGCCGCCGCCGGCCTGGTCTCCGTCGACCAGGAGAACGCGCCGGCGCCTGGGTTCGCGACGTTCCTGCTGCTGTGCGCGATCAGCCTCACCGCCAACGCCATCCACACCTGGAAGCAGCGGGCCATGGCGCTGCAACAGGAGCAGGCGACGGCCACCAGCCTCGCCGTGCAGCAGGAGCGGGCCAGGCTCGCCAGCGAGCTGCACGACGTCGTCAGCCACAACGTGAGCATGATGGTCGTGCAGGCCGGCGCGGCCCGCACGGTCCTGGACACGGCACCGGAGCTGGCCCGGGAGGCGCTGCTCGCGGTCGAGTCCAGCGGCCGCGCCGCGATGGTCGAGCTGCGCCACGTCATGGGCCTGCTGACGATGGACTTCGACGGCCCCGACCTCGCCCCGACCCCGGGCCTCGACCAGCTCGACGTCCTCGCCGACGGGGTCCGGCGCGCCGGGGTGCCGGTCGAGGTGGTCCAGACGGGCACCCGCGTGCCGCTGCCCGCCGGCATCGAGCTCGCGGCGTACCGCGTCGTGCAGGAGGCTCTGACCAACACCGTGAAGCACGCCGTCGGCGCGTCGGTGACCGTGACCGTCGAGCACACCCCGTCCGCGCTGCGCATCGACGTCACCGACACCGGCGGCACCGCCGACTCGGCCGCCGACCCTGGCAGCGGCCGCGGCCTGGCCGGGCTGCGCGACCGGCTGAGCGTGCACGACGGTAGCCTGTCCGCGGGTCCGACCGGCACCGGCGGGTTCCGGGTCCGCGCCGTCATACCGATCGGGGACACATGACTGACACGCTGCGCGTGGTGGTCGCCGACGATCAGGCCCTCGTGCGCACAGGCTTCCGCATGATCCTCACCGCGGGCGGCATCGAGGTCGTCGCCGAGGCCGTCGACGGCGCCGAGGCCGTCGACGCGGTCCGCCGCACCCTGCCCGACGTGGTGCTCATGGACGTGCGGATGCCACGCATGGACGGCCTCGAGGCGACCCGCCGCATCCTGGGCGGCCCGGTGACCGCCGCCGCGCCACGCGTCATCATCCTCACCACGTTCGACCTGGACCAGTACGTCTACGCCGCACTCTCCGCGGGCGCGAGCGGCTTCCTGCTCAAGGACGTCAGCCCCGAGCAGCTCGTGGCCGCGGTCCGCCTGGTGCGCGCCGGCGACGCGCTGCTCGCCCCGTCGATCACCCGCCGTCTCATCGAACGCTACGCGACCCGCGACGGCCGCACCGCCAGCCTGCACCGCGACCTGTCAGGCCTCACGCCCCGCGAGGTGGAGGTCCTGCGGCTGCTGGCCCGGGGCCTGAGCAACGCCGAACTCGCGGCCCGCCTCCAGCTCAGCGATGCCACCGTGAAGACCCACATCGCCCGCATCCTGTCGAAACTGCAACTGCGCGACCGCGCCCAGGCCATCGTCGCCGCCTACGAAACCGGCCTGGTCACCCCCGGCTCCGCCACCCCCTGACCCGCCCCGCTTCGGAGAAGTTCGCGGAACTCGAACGTGTTTCGCGGCGGGCGGCGAAGGGTGGGCGGGGTCAGCGGGCGGTGGGGACCTCGGCGCGGAACGTGGTGGCGTCCAGGTCGTAGCGTTCCAGGAAGTCTGCGACCGCCTCGATGACGACGCGCTCCACGATCTTCACGTACTTCGCGGCCTCCAGGGCCGGCAGGGCGGCGGGGTCGCCGGGTTCGCTCGCGAGTTGCCGCACGCCGAGGCGGGCGCTGTGATCGTGCCAGCCGCCCCGGTGGGCACGCCGCGCCGCGGTGCTCAGGGCGCGCGCCGCCGTGCGGGTCAGCCGCCACGGCGCGGCCGTCAGTTGTGTCAGCAGTTCCAGGTGTACGGCCGGCGCCTGCGCCACGTAGCACGACGTCCGGATCAGGGGCAGGACGTGTGCGGAGAACTCGACGTACACCACGGACGCCTCGATCGACGTGTGCACGAACACCGACACGTGCCCGTCGCCGTCGTCGGACGGCACGAGCGGCCTGCCCTCCGCCGTGGTGACGCCGCGGGCCCGTGGCAGCACCACGACCCGGTCGTAGTGACGCAGGCCCTCCTGCGGGGCGCGGACGACGGCGTCGAGGGCCTCCCGGGAGGCGAGCGGCAGCGGGGTGCCGCCGTCCAGCAGCGGGTCGCCGTCGCAGCGGACGCCGTCGGCGGCGAGGTACGGCGTGACGGTCAGGCCCGGGACCCCGGCATGACCGGCGCCGTCGCCGAGGCCCTGCAGCGCCTGGCCCATGTGCCGGCGCAGCAGGACGGGGTCGAGGGTGGCGGGGCTGCGCGGGCGGTACACGCCGGAATCGGTCGCCCGCAACGCCACCGCGACCGACCACGCCCGCACCCGCGGCCCGGCGCCGACGAACGGGTCGGCGCGGCTGAACGCGACGTTGCCCGCTGCGCGGCGGCGACCACCGCGACCCGGGCGGCCGTCGCGGCCCGCAGCGGGGCGGGGTTGGTGGGGACGGCGAGGGCGGCGCCGGTCCACCACAGGTGCGCGAGGTGCCCGGCGGCCGCGCCGGTCAGCAGCACCGCGAGCGCAACCCAGACGCGCGGGCCGGGCGAGGCGCCGGCGGCGGCGACGAGGCGGTCGAGCTCACCACCGGCGGATTCGGGGCAACGGCTCCGCCCGGTGCGGTGGCGGTGCCGAGGACGGTCAGGGCCGCGCCGACGACGGTCACGAGACCGAAGACCAGCACGGCGGCGAACAGCGCCCGCCCGGCCGGCGGCACCGCCCGCACGGGCCCCGTCCGGCACAGCCCGACGGCGGCGCCGGCGAGCAGCACGGCGGCGGTGCTGCGGGGCGCGAGGACGAGCGCGACGAGCACCACCACGGTGAGGAACCCGTCGCGGGCGGTGGTGAGGAACCTGGCCCGCAGCGCATGGCACAGCACCGGCGCCAGGTCGAAGCCGACCGACGGGGGCACGGCCCGGCGTGGGTCGTCGGTGAGCTCCGCGACGACAGTTCGGGCCAGGCCGGCGTCGAGGTGTACGGCCGCACACAGCCGCCTGGTCGTGGTCGACGGCATGCGCCGCGACGTGGGCACGTCGGGCATCGAGAACAGCGGCGGCGCCCAGGGCTCCCGTCTCGCCTGCCGCGGCGGCCCGTCCCCGCGACCGGTCCGGCCGTCCGACGCGGAGCGGCCGTCCGACGCGGAGCGGCCGGCAGGAGCGGGTCGGTCGGCAGCAGCGGGTCGGTCCGGGGATCCGGTCGGGTGTGCAGCAGATCCGGCCGTGCGTTCGGTCTGTTCGGCGGACGCGGCCGGGCGCAGGGCGGGCGTCGACGGCGGCACGGCAGTCGTGGACCGTTGCGCGGCCGACCCGGACGGCGGGCGGTCCGCCGCCGTGAAGGGCAGCCTATCCTCCGGCATGGACGGCGGGCGGCCGGCTTCCGTGAACGGGTGCTCCGCCGCGCCGGAAGCACGCTCCGCCGGGCCGGAAGCACGCCCGCCGGGCCGGAAGCACGCCCGCCGACGGGGCGGCGCGGCGCAGGAGCACGGCGCAGTGCAGGAGGGCGGCGCGGCGCACGACGGCGGCGCGGCGCACGAGGGAAGGCAGGCCAGTCCAGGGCCGGCCGGGGCCCTGCGCCGACGCGGTGGTGGTGCCGCCGAACGCGGGGTGTCCCGGCTCAGCGCGGCAAGCAGCGGCACCGGGGCCGGGCCGCCGTGGTCGTCGCGGGCCAGCGCAGCGACGACCCGCACGGCGAGGCGGTCAACCCGCACGGTGATCGTCGCCGGTCTTCTTCCGGGCGGCGGGCAGCTTGACCCGCAGCCGGGACGGGCGGGTCGTGCCCACCAGCGGCGCGGAGGCGCCGGCGGGGACGGCGGCGTCCGTACCCACGGCGACGTCGGAAACCACGGCGGGGCGGGCGAGCCGGACGAGCTGTGTCAGCAGCAGCGGGGCCGCGAGCCCGACGGCGGCCGCACCGCCCGCCGTCGACACCTGGCCGGCGGCGGCGACGGCAGCGGCGAGCCCGGCGCCGGCGAGGCAGCGGACCGCGGCGGAGATGGCGTACGGCACCCCGCCCGGCTCCCCCGCACCACGCCAAGGCGGTCGGCCCGCCCGGCGCAGGGCACCGAGCAGGTCGAGGCATTCGAGCGCGAGCGCCGCGAACAGACCCCACATGGCCGCACCGGCTGCGCTCATCGGATCACCATAGGGACGGCCGGGTCCGCCTTCCAGAGGATCGACCGGCCGTCACCCGGTCGGGTTGCCGGCGCCGGGGTCAGCCGGGTGGCTCGGCCGCGGCGGCGAGACCGGCCAGGACGGCGGTGTAGACGCCGCGGCGGTCCGGGCGGGCACGGCCGGCTTTCGTGACCGCCGGCGCGGCGGCCGGGCCGAAGCGGGCCAGGCCTGCCTCGGCGGTACGGCGGACGGTCGGGTCGGGGTGCAGCAGGAGGCCGACGACGGCGCCGATCGCCGGGGTCCAGGCGGCGCCGCTGACGGCCCGGATCGCGGAGCGGACGATGTCCGGCTGCGGGTCGGCGAGCAGGATCTCGCTGTGCCGCAGGTACGCCGGGCGGTCCAGCAACTGCCGCGACACGCGGTGGGCGTGCAGGCGGACCTTCGGCTCGGGGTGGCGCAGCAGGTGTTCGAGGAGCTCGGCGACGTCGGTGTCGCCGTCGCCGGTCGACTCGGCGAGGCCGGCCAGGGCGACCCGGATCTGCCCGGCGTCGCCGTCGCGGGCCCGGTCGAGCAGTTCCTGGCGGGTCGGCGGGCGGGCGTCCGCGGGCCGCGCGGGCCGCTCCAGCAGCGCGGCCGGCAGGCGCGGCTCGACCGGCGCCGGCACGAACAGCGGGTGCAGCGGCTCACCGAGGACGGCCGCGCGGACGTCGTCCGGGAGCCGGCGCAGGGTCTCGCCGGCCGCTGTCCGCACGGCCGGTGCGGCGTGCTCCCCAGCCGTCGCAGGGCCGGGACGAGCGGTGCCAGCCCCGCCGTGCCGAGGTGACCGGCGAGCCGGACCGCCCGGACGAGCACGTCGTCGCCGGCGGCGGTGGCGGTGAGGTCGGCGGCGGTGAGGGTGCGGGCGAGCGCGGCGGTGGGGTGCACGTCGGCGTCGCCGCGCAGGTACGCGGCGAGCAGGCGCCGCCGGACGTCCGGCTCGGGCCAGTCCAGCAGCGCCTCGGCGGCGCGGCGGCGTTGCGTGGTGCCGGGCGTGGGAGCGTCGAGCATGTCGAGGAGCCGGTCACGCTGGACGGCCGAGCGGGGCTGGTCGAGGTCGCCGTCGTGCGGTGTCCGCGGCGCCGGGCCGTGACGGTGCGCCTCCTCCTCGATGGTCCACAGTGGAGCGTCGATCGGCTGGAGGTCCGTCATCCGGTCCAGCAGCGCCGGGCGGTCGCCGGGTGCGGTGGCGGGCCACGCCTCGAGCAGCGCCGCGAGCCGTTCCCTGGAGTCTTCGCCCGCGGCACGCCGGGCGACGGCGAACGCTTCCCGAAGCACCGAGACCTCGCCCTGCCACGGGTCGGCGCCGAGCGCGGCGTCGGCGAGGGCACGCTCGAGGTCGGCGCGGGTGAGGACCGCGCCGCACCGGCGCAGCAGCGGCAGGGTGCTGCGCCGTCCGGCCGGCGATGGCGGTACACGCCGCAATCCGGACGCCACGTCGAACGCCGCAACGGCGGTGAGGTGCGGTGCCAGGTCCTCGAGGACGGCGAGCAGCCCGTCGCGGTCGGCGTGCGACAGCTCCCCGACGCCGGCGACCAGGGCCTGCCGCGAGTGGGTGAACGCGGCCCGTTCCGCGTCGGTCCACGGCGCCGGGCAGCAGCGCAGGACCAGCCGCAGCACCGGCGGGCGGATCGCGGGAGCGGTCTCGGTCTCAGTCGCTGCGAGCCTGAGCCAGTCGGGCAGCAGCCGTCGCAGCCCGGGCAGCAGTGCCTCGGGCAGGTCCGCGGGGTCGTGGCCGGTCGCGAGCCGGCGGGCGGTCGCCTCGTGCCACCCGTGGCGGGTCAGCGCGTCGACGTCCGGATGCGGGCCGGCGGCCGGGGATGTGGCGGGCGGCGTCACGCCGTGCGCCACCATCCTGCTCGCGAGGTCGGCGGTGGTGCCGGCGCGCAGGCGCACGCGGCCGGCGGTCACCAGCCGCAGCAGCGCCGGGCCTGCCGGGGAGCCCTGGTCCGCGAGCGCCGCAACCGAACGCGCCGGCAGGGCGCGGTCGAGCGCCTCCAGCAGCAGGTCACGGGTGCGGCCGGGCTCGGCGTGCTCGGCGGCCGCCAGGACCGTCGCGTCGGCGGCTTCGCCGAGGACCGCCCGCAGCGCCGACATCAGCGCCGAGCGCAGGCCCGGGTTGTCGTGCCGGCCGAGCCAGGCGAGCAGGTGCGGGACCGTTGCGGGGGTTCCGGCGGTACGCAACGCCTCGGCGGCCGCCTTCTTCACGTTCATGTTCGGGTGGTCGAGGCAGGCGGCGACGGCGTGGGCGGCCCACCGGGCGCCGACCTGGCCGAGCGCGGCGAGGGCCTGCCGGGCCGTCTGCACGTCCGCGGCCCCGGTCAGCACCGTCAGGGTCGCCGCCAGCGCCTCCGCGCCGCCGCCGTCGCGGGCCAGCAGCGCGATGACGTGCTTGCGCACGTGCGGGTCGCGGTGGCGCAGCAGCCGGTGGACGCGGGCGCGGGTGCCCTCGTACGGCGCGCGGTGCAGCAGTTCGAGCAGCACCGCCAGCTCGGTCGGCGTCGCCCGCGGCCGCTCCAGCAGGTCCAGCGCGACGCTCGCGACCAGCGCGTCCCCGGCGGCTGCGGCCGAGGCGGCGTCGAGCAGGCAGACCGGCCGGATCCGGCCGCGGTGGTACAGCCGGCGCCCCAGGCCGTGGATCGCCTCGACGACCCGCTGCGGCACGACGGGCATCGGCTGGGTGGCGCCCACCGGCCGGTCGGCCTCCACGGCCGCGGCGGCCAGGTCCTCGGGGACCGTGTGCCGCTGCCCCGGCGGGTTACCACGGGTGTCCCAGGCGACCGCGAGCTCGGCGACGATCCGGCCGAGCACCTCGGTCACGGCGGGCACGGCGCCGGCGTCCGCGTCCCGGACCAGCGTGACCAGCGCTTCGACGGGCCGGTCCGGGGCCGCGCGGGCCCGCAGCACCGCCAGCTCCCGCTCGTCGGCCCGGCCGAGGTCCGCCGCGACCTCGGGCAGCCTCGCCGGGTCGAGCCGGCGCAGCAGCGCGTGCCGGCGGCCGGGCTCGACGAGCCGCCAGCACAGTTCGAGCGCCTGGATCCGCCACGGCCGCAGGTACGGCGTGCCGTCACCGTCCAGCGCGCCGGTCAGTACCGCAACGGTCCGCGCACCCCCGACCGCCTCCAGGGCGTGCAGCGCCGCGACGGGCGCCCTGGGCAGGCCGGCACGGCGTCCTCGGCGGGCGCGTGGCGCAGCGCCCGGATCGCGGCCAGCACCGGCTCGGGCGCGACCGCGGCCGGCAGCAGCGCGGCGAGGTCGCCCCCGACGTCGAGGTCCGGCGCGCCCTGCCGGGCGAGCGCGACCAGCAGCTCCAGCCGCCGCGGCCAGCCGGGATCGCCCGCCGCCGCGTCCAGGAGCGCGCCGCGGACCTGGTGGCGCGCGGTGTACAGCAGCATCGCCACGTCCTCGGCGACGATCGCGTGGTCGTCGAGGGCGAGGCCGACGACCCTGACCGCCTCGCCGTCGCCGGGAAACAGCCTCCGGTGGTGCATGGCGACGAGGCACGCGACGGCGGGCACCCCGAGCAGCAGCGGATCGGTGCCGGCCAGGTCGACGACGGCGGGGATGTGCCTGCGGTCGAGCAGACCACCGAGAAGCTCGAGGGCACGGCGCCGTGCCCGCGGCGGCAGCCCGGCGTCCGCGGCCGCGGCGAGCAGCGGGTCCCGCAGTCCGTGCCGGGCCGCGGCCGCCACCGCAGCCTCGACGACGTCCGCCCTGACGCCGCCGGCGGGGTCGCGGCGCACGTCGCGGCCGGAGCCGGGATCGCGGCGGGGATCGGGGTCGCGGGTGGCATCACCACCGACGTCGCGGGTGGCGGCACCCGGATCGCGGGCGGGGCCGGGGTCGCGGGCGGGGCCGGGATCGCGGGCAGGGCCGGGATCGCGGGCAGGGCCGGGATCGCGGGCAGGGCCGGGATCGCGGGCAGGGCCGGGATCGCGGGCAGGGCCGGGATCGCGGGCAGGGCCGGATCGCGGGCAGGGCCGGGTCGCGGGCAGGGCCGGATCGCGGGCCGGGATCGCGGGCAGGGCCGGGATCGCGGGCAGGGCCGGGATCGCGGGCAGGGCCGGGATCGCGGGCAGGGCCGGGATCGCGGGCAGGGCCGGGATCGCGGGCAGGGCCGGGATCGCGGGCAGGGCCGGGATCGCGGGCAGGGCCGGGGTCGTGGGCGGGGCCGGGGTCGCGGGCGGGGCTGGCGTCACCACCGACATCGCGGGTGGCGGCACCCGGATCGCGGGCGGGGCCGGGGTCGCGGGCGGGGTGGGGACGGCCAGCAGGGCGTGCAGGTGGTGTGGTGCGGCCGGGTCGACGGCGGCCCACGGCTGGGCCAGCTCGGTCAGGGCGCCGGCGACCACCGCCGGGTCGGTGCCGTCCAGGAGGCGGACCAGCAGGCGGCGGGCGGGTGCGGAGCGAGGACCGCGGCGCGCAGCGCCTCCCGGCACAGTCGCAGCGCGGCGGCGCGCAGGACCGGGTCGTCGCGGTCGGCGAGCTCGTCGATGAGCCGCCGCGGGTCGGGGACGTCGGCGCACCGCAGTCCGGCCACGGCCTGATACAGCAGCTCGCCGCGTGGGTACGCAGTGAGACTGCCCGGCAGGTGCAGGAGCTCGGCCCGCAGCCAGGCGACCCGCACCACGGCCGGCGTCGCGGCGTCGCGCCACCGTGGCCACGCGTCGGCCGGGAGGTGCCGGCCGTGGCGCTGGTACACCTCGGCGGTGGCCAGCGCGACCTCCGGCGAGGCGTCGAGGCCGCCACCCGCGTCCAACGCCGCGACGCCGGCGGGGTCGGGGCGTCGGCGAGCCGCTCGCCGAGCCAGCGCACGGCGAGCAGCCGCAGGCGCGGGTCGGCGTGGCGGGCGAGCCGGGCGAAGACGGCGGGTGGGCAGGCGGTGCCGTCGACGTTCGCGGTGAGCCAGTCCGCGTCGCCCCGTTCGACGGCGGCGGTCACGGGCCCGCTCGATGTGGTCACAGGCCCGATCCTAGGCACCGGAGCCCTGGTCAGGTGGATCGCGCGCCGGTGAGCGTGGTGATCTCGGCGATCATCTCCGGCCAGAGGGGGCGGGGCAGGTCGTGGCCCATGCCGGGGTAGATGACGAGACGGGAGCCTGGCACGGCGGCGGCGGTGGCGCGGCCACCGGACGGGCGGATGAGGGGGTCGGCGTCGCCGTGCAGGACCAGCGTCGGGACGCGGACGCCGGCGAGGGCCGCGCGGCGGTCGCCGGAGGCGCGGATCGCGGCGAGCTGGCGGCGGCCGCCGGCGGGGTCGTGGCCGCGGTCGTACGCGCGGCGACCGACGTCGCGCAGCCACTGCTCCTCGTGCGGGTACCGGGGAGAGCCGATCGCCTGGAAGACCCGGACCATCCGCTCGCCCGCCCCGTCACGGTCGGTGGCTGGGCGGAGGCCGAGCGCGGCGAGGGCGCCGGGGCGGGGGCGGCCGATCGTCGGTGACGGCGTGGACATGATGGACGTCAGTGTCCGTACGCGGCCCGGGTGGCCGATCGCGAGCGTCTGGGCGATCATCCCGCCGAGCGAGGCGCCGACCACGTGCGCGGCGGGCCAGCCGACGGCGTCGAGGACCGCTGCGGCGTCGTCGGCCATGTCGGTGAGGCGGTAGGGCGCGACGGACCGCGGGCGGGCGAGGAGTTGCAGCAGGCTGGGGTTGCCGGCGTGGGACCAGTGGGTGGACTGCCCGGCGTCGCGGTTGTCGAACCGCACGACGCTGAAGCCCTGCTGGACGAGCATCGCGCAGAACTCGTCGGGCCACGACACCAGTTGCATGCCGAGCCCCATGACGAGCAGCAGCGGCTCGCCGTCCGCCGGGCCGAGCCGCTCGTACGCGATGGTGACGTCGCCGTGCCGCGCCAGTCCGGTGACCATCGGGCCAGCATCCGCCATGAGACGCGATCTCCGGAAGTGCCCCCGGCCGCCAAGCGGCCGGGGGCGCCAGGCGACCGGAGACACGACGGGCGGCCGGAGGCACAGCGAAGGAACTCAGCCCACCTCGGCCGCCGAGCGGTCGAAGTGGTGCGGGTGGAGCCGGTCGGGCATCGCGGCGACGCCGGGCCCGCCGGCGGCGAGCCAGGACGTCACCGCGTCGAGGGCGTCGCCGTCGAGGACGTCGCCCAGGTAGACGGGTCTGGCCCCGCGGCGGCGGGCGGCCGGGCACGGCTGCACCACCAGGACGTTGGAGCGTTCGCAGACCGAGAGGCATTCGCTGACGCGGACGCGGTGCCGGCCGGCGCCGGCACGCAGCGCGGCGAGGTGCGCGTCGTGGTCGACGTCGGGGTGCTTGTCGGGACTGCCGCAGCAGCAGTCGCGGCACACCGTGAGCGTGCAGGTGTCGTCCCTCGACGGCGGGGCCATGGGGTCAGCGGCCCGCCGTCAGCACGGCCGGGCCGCGACCCGAGCGCTGGTCGGGGTCGCCGGGGACGGGAGCGGCCGGGTCGGTGCCGAGGTCGACGATGCGGTTGGCCCGGTCCACGTGGACGACGCGGGAGCGGTGCCGTGCGATCTCGGTGTCGTCGACCAGCTCGAACGACATGATGATCACGAGGTCGCCGGGTGAGACGAGGCGGGCGGCGGCGCCGTTGATGCCGATGATCCCGCTGTCGCGCTCGCCCTCGATCACGTACGTGGTGAGCCGTGCGCCGGTGTCGATGTCGACGACCTGCACCTGTTCCCCCTCGACGAGGCCGGCCGCCTCCAGCAGCGTGCTGTCGATGGTGATCGATCCAACGTAGTGCAGGTCGGCCTGGGTCACCGTCGCGCGGTGGATCTTGCCGCCGAGCAGGGTGCGCTGCATGCGTCGTCCTCTCCAAAGGGGCAGGCATGGGGAAGCCCAACCTAAGTTAGGCAATGCTAACCTACATTCCTGCCGCGACGCGCCTCCCTCCGGCCTGGCCGGCCGCAACCCGAACCTTCCAAGGAGCCCTGATGATCCGCGCCCCCCGATCCAGGAACTGGCTGCGCCATACGGCGCTGGCCGCCGCGGCACTCCTCGCCGCGACCACCCTCGCCGCCTGCGGGAGCGAGGAGAAGGAGACCGCCGCCCCGGCGAACGCGCCCGCCGCTCCCGCCGCCTTCCCGGTGACCATCGAGCACAAGTTCGGATCGACGAAGATCGAGTCCGAGCCGAAGCGGGTCCTCACCGTCGGCTGGAACGACCAGGACTACGCGATCGCCCTGGGCGTCACGCCGGTCAGCACCCGCGAGTGGTTCGCCGAGTACCCGAACTACCCGTGGGTCAAGTCGGTGCTGGGCGGCAAGGCGCTGCCGACCTTCTCTGCCGAGATCAACTTCGAGGCGATCCTCAAGGAGAAGCCGGACCTGATCCTGGCCATCTACGAGACGATCAACCAGGAGACGTACGACCGGCTCAGCCAGATCGCGCCGACGGTGGTGCAGTCGAAGGACTACGCCGACGAGCAGACCCCGTGGGACGTGCAGACCCTGACCACCGGCAAGGCCCTGGGCAGGTCCGCCGAGGCGAAGGCCCTCGTCGACAAGGTGAACGCCAAGATCGCCGAGATCAGGAAGGCGCACCCCGAGTTCGCCGGCAAGGTGCTCGTCGAGGACTACGGCCCGGAGAACGGCACGCACTGGCTGATCGCCGCCAAGGACCCGCGGCGCGCGGTGTTCGACGCGCTCGGCTTCGCCGCGCAGACAGACAAGGACGAGATCAGCGAGGAGCGGCTCGACCTGGCCGACAAGGATGTGCTCTTCGTCGTCGGCGCCACCAAGGCCACGATGACCGCCTCGCCGGTGTTCGCCAAGCTGAAGGTCGTCACCACCGACCGTACCCTGTACACCACGTTCGAGACCCCGCTCGCCGGTGCGCTGTCCTACAGCGGCCCGAACGCGCTGCTGTTCGCGCTGGACCTGCTGGTGCCGGCGCTCGCCACCGCCGTCGACAACGACCCCGCGACGAAGGTCCCGGACCTGGCCGCGTAACGACGAACACCAAAGGGGCGGCGCCGGTCGGCGCCGCCCCTTTGCGTTGCCTCAGAGCGCCCCGGCGATCAGCGGGCCGAGCTGCTCCAGCACCTGCGGGTCGAGCAGTTCCGAGTGCCCGCAGGCGATCCCGACCGTCCTCAGGCGACCGTCCACCAGGGACACCCAGCCGTCGGACGCGGTGCCGGTGAACCCGGGCTCCGGCACGGTCGCGTCGACGAACAGCACGTCCGTGGCGAGCACCCCGTGCCGGGCGCCCGCCATCATCCGGTCGCTGTCGAGGTAGTTCTCCACGACCCGGGCGATCTGCGCGTCGGTGAGCGCGGCCACGCCGCCGCCGGCGTCCCGCACGAACGTGACCGCGTCCGCGACGGTCGGCCGCAGGTCCGCCGGCACGTCGTAGCCGAGTTCCTGCAGCAGCGCCACGATCGCGGCCGGGCCGTCCCAGTCGCCGGACACGGCCGCCGGCAGCGACACCCGCGAGTCGAGCATGCCGACGAACGTCACGTCCCGGCCGGCCCTCACCAGCCGCGCGGCCAGGGCGTGCGCGACGGCGCCGCCGAAGGACCAGCCGAGCAGCCGCACCGGGCCGTCCGGGGCCAGCTCCGCAACCCGGCCGGCGAGTTCGGCCGCGAGGTCGTCCAACGTGGACGGCAGGTCCTCGGAGCGGCTCAGCCGGGGTGCCTGCAGGCCGAGCAGCGGCACCCCGGCCGGTAGGTGCCGCTTGAGCCCGGCGAACTGCCACACCAGGCCGCTGGCCGGCGGCAGGCAGAACAGCGGTGCCTCGCCCGCACCCGGGTGCAGCGTGACCACCGGGGCGAGGGCGTCGCCGGGCGGCAGGTCACCCGCGAGCCGACGGGCCAGGCCCTGCACCGTCGGGGCCGTGAACAGGTCCGCGACGGCCACGTCGGCGCCGAGTTCGCGGCGGACCGCGGCGGCGAGCCGGACCAGCAGCAGCGAGTGCGCGCCGAGGGCGAAGAAGTCGTCCCCCACCCCGACCGCCGGCACGCCGAGGACCTCGGCGACGAGCTCGCAGAGCCGCGCCTCGGTCCGGCTGCGCGGGCGGTCCCCCGCCGTCCCGGCGGTGAACTCGGGGTCGGGCAGCGCGGCCCGGTCGACCTTGCCGTTCGGGGTCTGCGGGATCGCGTCGAGGACCACGAACGCCGCCGGGACCATGTACGCGGGCAGCCGGTCGGCGAGGTACCGCCCGAGGTCGGCCGCCTGACCGTCCACTGTGGTCACGTAACCGACGAGGCGGTCGTCGCGGGCGACGACCACCGCGCGGTGCACCGACGGGTGCGCGGCCAGGACGGCCTCGATCTCGCCGAGCTCGATGCGGTGCCCGCGGACCTTCACCTGGAAGTCGGTGCGGCCCAGGAACTCCAGGTCCCCGCCCGGCAGCCACCGCACGAGGTCGCCGGTGCGGTACAGGCGGGCCCCGTCCGCGCCGGCGACGAACCGGGACGCGGTCAGCGCGGCCCGGCCGAGGTAGCCGCGGGTCACCTGGGCGCCGCCGAGGTACAGCTCACCGGCGACCCCCGGCACCGGCCGCAGCGCCGCGTCCAGGACGTGGGCGGTCGTGCCGGGCAGCGGCCCGCCGATGGTGGGCCGGCCCTCGCCGACGGTCGCGGCACTCGCCCACACGGTGACCTCGGTGGGGCCGTACAGGTTGGTCACGGACCGGGCCCGCCGGTGCAGCTCGGCGGCCAGCGACGGCGGCAGCGCCTCGCCGCCGACGAGGGCCCGCACGCCGGTGAGGTCCACATCGGACGCCTCCAGCAGCGCCGCCCACAGCGACGGCGTGGCCTGCACGACCGTGGCCGCCGCGGCGAGCGGCGCGAGCAGCGCCGGGTCGCGGACCTGCGCGCCGGAGGCGAGCACGACGCAGCCGCCGGTGCGCAGCGGCTGCAGCAGCTCCAGCACCGAGATGTCGAACGACAGGGTGGTGACCGCGAGGAACCGGTCGGCGGCGTCCATCGGCACGACCTCGCCGACGGCGGCGAGGAACGCGTCGAGGTCGCGGTGGGTGACCACGACGCCCTTCGGCCGCCCGGTCGACCCGGAGGTGTAGATGACGTAGGCCGCGCTGCCCGGATCCGCCCGCACGAACGGTGCCCTGCCGGGGCCGGGTGCCAGCTCGGTGTGCTCGTCGAGGACCACCACCGGGTCCGCGTCCCGCACCATGTACGCCAGGCGGTCCGCCGGGAACGCCGGATCCAGGGGCAGGTAGGCGGCGCCGGTCTTGTGCACCGCGACGACCGCGACGACCAGGTCGGCGGTGCGGGGCAGCGCGACCCCGACGAGCCGCTCCGGGCCGGCGCCCCGGGCGAGCAGCGCGGCGGCGAGCCGGTCGGAGGCGGCGTCGAGCTCGGCATAGCTCCAGGTGCGCCCGTCGCTGACGAGCGCGTCGGCGTGCGGGGCGCGGGCGGCGTGGCCGCGGAACGCCTCGACCCACGAGCCGGTGACGGGCAGCGGCCCGCCAGTCGACCAGCGGGCCAGGTCGGCCTCGTCGCCGGGGGCGAGCAGCGCCGCGTCCCGGACCGGGCGGCCGGGGTGCCCGGCCAGGTCCGTGAGGAGCCGGACGAGCCGCTGGACGACACGCGAAGCGGTGCCGGCGGCGAAGCGTGCGGTGTCGTACTCGACGGTCACGCCGACGGTCTTCCCCGCGTCGACGAAGGTGACGTTGAGGTCGACCTTCGGGTCGGCGGCGAAGCCGGGCTCCGGGCCGAGCGGCAGGCCGAGGACCGTGCCGTCGCCGGCCGGCCGGTGGTGGTAGCCGATCATCACCTGGAACAGCGGGTTGCGGCCCGGCGCGCGCTGCGGGTTGACCGCCTCGACGACGTGCTGGAACGGCAGCTCCGCGTGGTCGAACGCGGCGAGGTCGGCGGCGCGGACCCGCCGCAGCAGCTCCGTGAACGTCGGCGCGCCGGACAGGTCGGTGCGCAGCACGACGGTGTTGACGAAGAAGCCGACGAGGTCGGTGAGCGCCGGGTCGCCACGGCCGGACGTCGGGGTGCCGATCGGCACGTCCTCCCCGGCGCCGTGCCGGGACAGCAGGACCGCGACACCGGCGTGCAGGGCCATGAACAGGCTCGCCGACTGCTCCCCCGCGATGGCCCGCAGCCGGGCGACGAGGTCCGCGGGCAGGGTCGCGCCGACCTGCCCGGCGGGCCCGGGCGTGGTGCGTGGCAGCGCACCGGGCAGCGGGATCTCCTCCGGCAGCCCGCGCAGCTGCTCCTGCCAGAACCGCCGCGACGTCGCGTGCCCGCTCGCGGGGTCGGCGGGATCACCCAGCAGGTCGGCCTGCCAGGCGGCGTAGTCGGCGTACTGCACCGGCAGCGGCGCCCACGACGGTGCCCGCCCGGCGAGCCGGGCCGTGTACGCGCCGGTGAGGTCCCGCAGCAGCGGCAGGTCGGACCACTCGTCCATCGCGATGTGGTGCAGGACCACGGCGAGGAGCGTGCCGCCGCCGGGCTCGTCGACGGCCGCGGCCCGGATCGGCGCCTCGACGGCCAGGTCGAAGGGCAGCGCCAGGGCGGCGTCAAGCGTCTCGTACACCGGGACCTCCACCGAATCGAGGACCTGCTGGCCGTCGAGGGTGACGAGGGTCCGCAGCACCTCGTGGCGGGCGGTGACGTCGGCCAGGGCGGCGCGCAGGGCGGCGGTGTCCACGTGGCCTTGCAGCAGCATGACGAGGGGGTAGTTGTAGGCGGTGGACGCGGGGTCGAGGTGGTGCAGCAGCAGGAGCCGCTCCTGCGCCGGTGACAGCGGGACCCGGTCGGGGCGGGGGCGGGCGGTCAGCGCGGGCCGGCGGCCGGGAACCCCGGCGGCCAGCCGCAGCGCCAGCCGCTCCGGGGTCGGCGCGTCGAACAGTGCCCGCAGCGGCAGGTCGGCGCCGAGGTCGGTGCGCAGCCGGCCGAGGAGCCGCATCGCGATGAGCGAGTGGCCGCCGCGGTCGAAGAAGTCGTCCTCGACGCCGTAGCCGGGCACGCCGAGGACCTCGCCGAAGACCGCGCACAGCCGCCGTTCGGTGTCGGTGGCGGCGGCCCGCCCGCCCGTGGCGACGGACTGCGGTTCGGGCAGCGCCGCCACGTCGAGCTTGCCGTTGACGGTCAGCGGCAGCTCCGGCACGACCGCATACGCGGCGGGGACCATGTAGGCGGGCATCGTCGCCTTCAGCGCGCCGCGCAGCGCGGCGACGTCCAGGGAGGGGGACGCGACGATGTACGTGACGAGCCGCTTGCCGCCGGTACCGTCGGCGACGGCGAGGACCGCGCACTGCCGGACCCCGGGCTGCGCCGCGACCGCCGCCTGGACCTCGCCGAGCTCGATCCGGTAGCCGCGGATCTTC
The DNA here is from genome assembly GCF_035963215.1 of Dactylosporangium sp. NBC_01737. Lineage (NCBI taxonomy): Bacteria > Bacillati > Actinomycetota > Actinomycetes > Micromonosporales > Micromonosporaceae > Dactylosporangium > Dactylosporangium sp. NBC_01737. The sequence goes on along the minus strand of NZ_CP109153.1, from coordinate 6,929,721 downwards.
ACCTGGTCGTCGGTGCGGCCGAGGAAGTCCAGCAGGCCGTCCGGGCGGACCCGGACCAGGTCGCCGGTGCGGTACATGCGGCCGCCGGGGACCGCGGGGTCGGCGACGAACCGGTCCGCGGTGAGCGCGGGACGGTTGAGGTAGCCGCGGGCCAGGCCGGCGCCGGTGATGTAGAGCTCGCCGGGCACCCCCGGCGGGACGGGGCGCAGCCAGTCGTCCAGGACGTAGCCGCGGGTGTTCCAGATCGGGGTGCCCACTGTGGACGTCGCGCTGTCGGTGGTGCCGCCGCCGAGGGTGTTGATGGTGTACTCGGTGGGCCCGTACAGGTTGTAGCCGAGCACCCCGCCGGTGTCGCGCAGCGTGGCCCACAGCCCCTCTGGGACGTGTTCGCCGCCGAGGAGCACCAGCGCGGGCGGGTGGGCACCGCGCAGCAGTCCCGCGTCGAGCAGGTGCTGGGCGTAGGTGGGTGTCACGTTGACGACGTCGATGCGGTGCGTCGCGCAGTAGGCGGCGAGCGCGACCGCGTCGCGGCGCAGGTGCTCGTCGCACACGTGCACGTGGTGGCCCTCGACGAGCCACAGCAGCTCCTCCCACGACATGTCGAAGGAGAACGACACGGTGTGGGCGATGGTGAGGGTCCGGCCGCCGTGCGCGGCGATCGTCGGGGCGAAGATGGCCTCGCGGTGGTTCTGCTGCATGTTCGTCAGCCCCAGGTACGGGGTGACGACGCCCTTGGGCCGCCCGGTGGAGCCCGACGTGTAGATGACGTAGGCGGGGTGGTCCATGCGGCCGGGGGTCCCGGGCGCGAACGCGCCGAGCTCCGCATCGGTGAGCGGGGCGCCGGACACCGCGGACAGGTCGAGGGTGTCGAGGCGGATCCCGTCCAGGCGGCCGGCGGTCAGGACCAGGGCCGGGCGGGCGTCCCGCAGCATGGCGAGGAGCCGGTCGTCGGGGTGGTCGAGTTCGAGGGGCAGGTACGCCGATCCGGTGCGCAGCACCGCGAACAGCGCGACGACCATGTCGATCGAGCGTGGCAGGGCGAGGGCGACGATGCGTTCCGGGCCGGCGCCGAGACTCAGCAGGTGCCGGGCCAGCCGGTTGACGCGCGCGTCCAGGTCGGCGTACGTGACGGTGGAGCCGCCGAACGTGAGCGCCGGCGCGTCCGGTGTGCGGGCGGCCTGCGCCGCCATCAGCTCGGCGATGGTCTCCGGCAGGATCTCCCCCTGCACGCCCTGCAGCACCTCGCCGGAGGCGACGGGCAGCGCGGCGACCGGGGTCGAGACGTCCTCGGCCAGGGCCAGCAGCACCCGCTCCAGGCGGGCGAGCAGCGCCTCGGCGTCCGCGGCCGGGACGACGTCGGCGCGGTACTCCAGCCGCAGCCGCAGCCGCCGGCCGGGCGTGGCGACCCACGTCAGCGGGTAGTGGGTGGCGTCCACGGCGGTCACCCCGACGATCCCGTGCTCGGTCTCCAGGTCGGTGAACGTGTCGTCGTCGAGGAAGTTCTGCAGCACGTACAGGTTGTCGAACAGGGTGGTGCGACCGGCGGCGCGCTGGATCTCGCCGAGGCCGAGGTACTCGTGCGGCATCAGGTCGATCCGGTCGGCCTGGATGCGGCGCAGCACGGCGGCGGCCGGCTCGCCCGGCGCGAGCGTGACCCGGGCCGGGACGGTGTTGAGGAAGACGCCGACGACCTCGTCGATGCCGTCGAGCTCGGTGGGGCGGCCGGCGACGGTGGTGCCGAACACGGCCTCCTTGCGCCCGGTGGCGTGCGCGAGGACGACGCCGAGCGCGGCGCTGAGCACCGCGTTGAGGGTGACGCCCTGGGCGCGGGCCTGCGCAGTGAGCCGGGCCGTCTGCTCCTCGGTGAGCTGCCGGGCGATGCTGGTCGCGAGGACCGGCCGGGTCCCCGCGGCCTCCGGGTAGAGCACGGTCGGCTCGTCGAGGCCGCGCAGCGCGCCGGCCCACGCCCGCGCGGACGCCTCGGCGTCCTGGGCGGCGAGCCAGCCGAGGTAGTCGGTGAACCGGCCCGCCGGTGGCGGCGGGGCCTGCCCGGCGTAGTGGGCGAACAGGTCCCGCAGCACCAGTTCGCGGGACCAGCCGTCCCACAGCAGCAGGTGGTAGGTGAACAGCAGCCGGTCGGTGCCGTCGGGGCGGCGCACGACGGTGAGCCGGGCCAGCGGCGGCACCGCCAGGTCGAAGGGCCTGGTCCGGTCCCGCGCCATGATGTCCTCGACGTCGCCCTCGACGACGGCGACGTGACCCTCGACGGCGGCCGCGAGCACAGCGACCGGCTCGGTCCGGCCGTCGACGGTGAAGCCGAGACGGATCGCCGGGTGCCGGTCCAGGACCTTCGTCCAGGCGGCGTCGAGGCGGCCGGCGTCGAGGCGGCCGGCGAAGTCGAACGCGTTCTGGGCGACGTACACGTCGGCGTCCCCGGCGAGGCGGGCCTGCACGAACAGGCCCTCCTGCAGCGGCGACAGCGGCCACACCTCCTCGGTGGGCGTGCACAGCTCGCGCATCGCGTCGGCCCAGTGCGCGGCGAGGCCGGGGATGTCCAGGCCCTCGTCGGCGTAGGTGAGCACGGCCCGCAGCTCCGGCCCGTCCGGGGTGCCGTGGCAGGCGGCGTTGATCTCCAGAAGGTACGGGGTGCCGAGGTCCGGGTCGGGTGCGGTGCGCAGCGCGTCCGCCTCCGGCGCGGTGTCCCAGTCCACATCGGACGCCGCCGCGAACCGGCCCAGGTAGTTGAACAGCACCTGCGGCGTGCCGAGCCTCGCGAGGACCGGGGCGGTGCGGGCGTTGGCGTAGCGCAGCAGCCCGAAGCCGAGCCCGTTGTCGGGCGCGGCGGTCATGAGCCGGTGCACGTCGGCGAGGGCCTGCGGCCCGTCCGGCACCGCGGGCAGCCGCACCGGGGCGATCGCGGTGAACCAGCCGACGGTCCGGGACAGGTCGGTGCCGTCGAGCTCCTCCCGGCCGTGCCGCTCCAGGTCGACGGTCAGCGCCGCGTCCGCGTCGGCGCCACGGCCGGCCCGCCAGCGGCTCACCGCGATCCGCAGCGCCGCCACGAGTGTCGCGGTGACGTCGGTACCGGCCGCGGCCGGGACGGTGGTGAGCAGCGGCCCGGTCACCTCCGGCGGGAGGCGCAGCTCGTGGTCGCGGGTCCGGCCGACGGTCAGCCCGATCGTGTGCCTGGTGGCGTCGAGCTCGCCGCCGGGGGCGAGGGCGGCGGCCCAGTGCTCGAACTCGCCGAGCCGCGCCGCCTGCCCGGCCTGCTCCTGCAGGAGCCGGGCGTAGGCGCGCAGCGACGTGCCGGTCGTGTCCGCGGCGGTGGCGCCGTCGCGGAGGTCGTCGGTGAGGATGCGCCAGGACACCCCGTCGACGACCAGGTGGTGCGCGACCAGCAGCAGCCGGCCCCGCTCCCCCGGCCCGCGGTCGAACCAGACCGCCTGCAGGACCGTGCCGGCGTCGGGGTCGAGCCGGTCGGTGGCGGCGCCGAGCCCGGCCGCGTCCACCCGCCGCACGTCCGCGGTGGAAGCGGTGGCGGCGGGCCGGGTCTCCAGGGACCACAGCATCGGCGACGGGCGGTGCAGCCGGAGGCGCAGCGCGTCGTGGCGGCGCACCAGGCCCTCGACCAGGCCGGTGATCCCCTCGTGGGTGCTGCCCGCCGGGGTGAGCAGCAGCTCCGACTGGTTGTGGCGGTGGATCCGCCCGCCCAGCTCGGCGAGGCGCTGCACGATCGGCAGCAGCGGCACCTCGCCCACGCCGTGCGATGCGACCGGCGCCGCCGGCTGTTTCGGGGCGGCGGCCGCGGCGAGGGCGGCCGCGGTGCGGTGCACGAACACGTCCCTCGGGGTCAGCGACAGGCCGGCCCGGCGGGCGCGGTTCGCCAGCTGGATCGCGATGATGCTGTCCCCGCCGACGGCGAAGAAGTCCTCGTCGGCGCCGACCTCGGACAGCCCGACGACCTCCGCGACGAGGCCGCGCAGCAGCCGCTGCGTCTCGGGTTCGGCGGCGTCGACGGCGACCGGCGCGGCCCGCTCCGCGGAGGGTGCCGGCAGCGCCGCCCGGTCCAGCTTGCCGTTGACGGTCAGCGGCAGGGCCGGCAGCCGCACGTACGCCGCGGGCACCATGTAGGACGGCAGCCGCCGCGCAAGGCTCGCGCGGACGGCCTCGACGTCCACGGTGGATCCGCCGACGAGGTAGGCGACGAGCCGCCCTTCGTGCAGGTGCACGGCGGCGTTGCCGACGCCGTCGGCATCCAGCAGCGCCGACTCGATCTCGCCGAGCTCGACGCGGTAGCCGCGGACCTTGACCTGGTGGTCGGAGCGACCGGCGTAGACCAGGTCACCGCCGGCGGTCCAGGTGGCCAGGTCGCCGCTGCGGTACAGCCGTCCGGGGCCGAACGGGTTGGCGACGAACCGGGCGGCGGTCAGCCCGGGCCGGTCGAGGTAGCCGCGGGCGAGCTGGTCGCCGGCGACGTACAGCTCGCCGGTGACGCCGGGCGGGACCGGGCGCAGCCGCTGGTCGAGCACGTACGCGCGCAGGCTCGGCAGTGCCGCGCCGATGACGCTGCCGGCGGCCGCGTCGGCCCGGCGCAGCGCCCGGAACGTCACGTGCACGGTCGTCTCGGTGATGCCGTACATGTTGACCAGCAACGGTTCGTCGTCGGCGTGCGTGGCGTACCAGGGCCGCAGCCGGGCCGGGTCGAGGGCCTCGCCGCCGAAGACGACGTAGCGCAGGGCGAGACCGGCGGTGTCCTCGCCGGTGAGCGGGTAGAACGCCGACGGGGTCTGGTTGAGCACGGTGACGCGTTCGGCGCGCAGCAGGCCGGCGAAGCGGCGCGGGTCGCGGGCGACGTCGTTGTCCACGACGACGAGCCGGCCGCCGTACAGCAGGGCGCCCCACAGCTCCCAGACGGAGAAGTCGAACGCGGAGGAGTGGAACATCGTCCACACGTCGGCGGCGCCGAACGTGAACAGCCCCTCGGCGGCGGCGAACAGGGTCAGCACGTTGCGGTGGGTGACCGCGACGCCCTTCGGCTGCCCGGTCGAGCCGGACGTGTAGATGATGTACGCGGTGTTGTCCGGCAGCAGCCCGGTGCCGGTGACCGGGCCGGTGTCGTGCGCGGGCAGCGGCCCGTCCAGCAGGACCGCCGGGACGTCCGTGTCGAGGACGGCGGCGGTGGCGCCGTCGGTGAGCAGGCACACGGGCGCGGCGTCGGCGAGGATGTACGCGGTGCGCGCGACCGGCGCGCCGGTGTCGACGGGCACGTAGCAGCCGCCGGCCCGGATGACGGCGAGCAGCGCGACGACCAGGTCGAGGCCGCGGGGCAGCGCGACGGCGACCCGTGACTCGGGCCGCACCCCACGGGCGATCAGCTCACGGGCGAGCCGGTTGGCGCGGGCGCCGAGCTCGGCGTAGGTGAGCCGGTCCGCGCCGTGGCTGACGGCCACCGCCGACGGGTCGGCCTCGCCCCGGCGGTCCGCGAGCGTGCCGTCCACCGTGGGCCATTCGGCCTCGGCGGGGGCGCCGACGGGAGCGTCGAGGCCGGTCGCGAAGCCGCGCAGGATCTCCTCCACCGCGGTCAGGAGCTCCCGGGCCTTGGCGGCGCCGACGAGCGCCACGTCGTACTTGATCTCCAGGGTGAGCTCGTCGCCGGGGAACGCGACCAGCGCGACCGGGTAGTGCGGCGAGTCGGTGCCGGTGAAGCCGTCGACGGTCAGCGGCGAGTCCACGCCCGCGCGCACGGCCGGGAAGTTCTCCACCACGACCATCGAGTCGAACAGCTCGCGGACCCCGGCGAGGCGCGCCAGTTCGGCGAGGCCGATGTGCTGCGCGTCGAGGACCTCGCTCTGCTGGTCCTGCAGGCGGGTCAGCACCGCGCCGAGCGGCTCGTCGGGGCTCCACGCCATCGGCAGCGGCAGCGTGTTGATGAGCAGCCCGACGACCGTCTCGACGCCGGGCAGCTCGCCGCCGCGGCCGGACACGGTCGAGCCGAACACGACCCGGTCGCGGCGCAGCAGCCGGCCGAGCAGCAGGCCCCACGCGGCGTGCACGGCGGTGCTGAGGGTGACGCCGTGCGCGCGGACCGCGGCCGTCAGCGCCGCGGTGTCCTGGGTGGACAGTGCACGGTGGACGCTGTCGTGCGCGGCGACGGGGCTGCCGCTGGGGTACAGCAGCGCCGGCGCGACCCCGTCCAGCGCGCGGGACCAGACGGCGCGGGCCGCGTCCCGGTCGCGGGCCACGACGGCCTCGACGTGGTCGCGGAACGTGGTCGCGGGCGCCGGCAGGTCCGTGCCGAGCGCGTAGGCGGCGACGATGTCGCTGAACACCAGCGGGTAGGACCAGCCGTCAGCCAGGACGTGGTGCATGGTCTCCACCAGGCGGTGGTCCGTGGCGCTCAGCGACACCAGCGCGTAGCGCAGCGCCGGCGGCCGGGCCAGGTCGAACGGCCGGGCCAGCTCGTCGGCGCAGACCAGGGCGAGGTCGCCGCCGGGCACGACCCGCCACGGCACCTCGACCGACGGCGCGATCGCCTGGACGATCCGGCCGTCGTGCAGCTCCCGGAAACCGGCGCGCAGGGCCGCGTGCCGCCGGACGGCCGCCTCGACCGCGGCGCGCAGCCGCACCGGGTCGACCGGGCCCGACAGCCCCGCGACCTGCTGCACGAGGTACGTGTCGGCGCCGGGCCCGGCGAGGGCCTGGTGCACGTACATGCCCTCCTGCAACGGCAGCAGCGGCAGGATGTCCTCGGCGCCGGCGAGGTCGTCGACGTCGCGCTGGGCGAGCCGCACGAGCGGGAAGTCCGACGGGGTGTGCCCGGCGAGGTCGGCGCAGCGGCCGAGGGCGGCGAGCGCGGCGAGCCAGCGCTGCGCGAGCCCCGCCACGTCGTCCTCGGCGAACAGCCCGGCCGGGAACGACAGCGCCGCGGTGAACGTCACGCCGTCGGGGCCGTCCGCGGCGAACGCGTTGACCTCCAGGGTCATCGCCGGGTTCGCCGGGTCGACGCCCTCCCGCAGTGGCCCGGTCGGCGCCCAGTCCTCGGCGGAGCCGGTCGGGAACCGGCCGAGGTAGTTGAACAGGATCTGCGGCACCGGGCCGGTGAGCTCCTGCCGGAGGTGGCGTAGCACGCCGTAGCCGAGGCCCTTGCCGGGCACGGCCCGCAGCTGCTCCTTGACCGCGCGGGCCGCCCCCGCGAGGGCCGGGCCGGCGGCGAGGACGTCGTCCCAGGCGACGGCGCCGGGGTCCAGCCGCACCGGGGCGATGGCGGTGAACCAGCCGACGGTGCGGGACAGGTCGACGTCGGCGTCGTACACGTCCGCCTCCCGGCCGTGGCCTTCGAGACTGACCACGACCGCGGACCCGGCCGCGGGCCGCCAGGCGCGCACGGCGAGGGCGAACGCCGCGAGGAGGACGTCGTTGACGGTGCCGTACATGGCGGCGGGCACCCGGGACAACACGGCGCCGCTGTCGGCGGCGGGCAGCGTCACGGTGACGGTCCGCACGGTGGCGGCGGTGTCGACGGCCGGGTCGGGTGCGCGGGAGCCGAGCAGCGGGTCGGGGGTGGCCAGGACGTCCCGCCAGTGGGCGGTCTCCCCGGCGAAGCGCGCCCCCGCCCCGGTGGTGAGCGCGGCCCAGCCGCGGAACGACACCGGCGCCGCGTCGAGGGCGACGGGCCGGCCGGCGGCGGCGTCCTGCCAGGCGCGGGCGAGGTCTGCGCCGATGATCCGCCAGGAAACGCCGTCGATGACGAGGTGGTGCACCACGAGCAGCAGCTCCCGGGCCGCCGGCGACCAGACGGCCTGCACCATGACCCCGCGGTGCGGGTCGAGGCGCGCCGCCGCGGCGGCGACGTCCAGCGGGCCCTCCGTGACCGGCACCGGCGTCCCCCCGGGCGGGACGGTGATCGTCCAGTCCCGGTCGACGACGGCGCGCAGCAGGTGGTGCGTGTCGACCAGGGCGCGAAGGACCGCGTCGAGGGCGGGCCGGGTCAGCCCGGCCGGGGTGCGGAACGTCATCGCCTGGTAGAAGCCGGACAGCGGGGTCGCCGCCGCGCGGGTCTCGGCGAGCATCGGAGTCAGCGCGACCGTGCCGGCGCCGTCGTCGGCGGGGACCGCCACCACGGCGGCCTCCGACGCGGGCAGGCCCGCCACGACCGCCTGGACGCTGCGGCGGCGGAAGATGTCGCGGGGCGTGACGGGGAGGCCTTCGCGGCGGGCCCGGCCGGCGACCGCGATCGAGGAGATGCTGTCACCGCCGGCGACGAAGAAGTCCTCATCGATGCCGACGGCGGGCAGGCCGAGCACGTCGGCGTAGATGGCGCACAGCACCCGCTCGCGCTCGTTGCGCGGGCCGGCGAGACCGCCGGCCCCGCCGCCCAGGGCGGACGGCTCCGGCAGGGCGGCGACGTCGAGCTTGCCGTTGACGGTCAGCGGCAGCGACGCCACGACGCCGTACAGCGACGGCACCATGTAGGACGGCAGCCGCTCGGCGAGGGCCGCCCGCACCGCACCGGCGAGGTCGGTCCCGTCGCCGGCCGGCACCAGGTACGCCACCAGCTTCTTCAGCCCGGGCACGACCGCGTCGGGGCGGGCCACGACGGCGGCCTGCCGCACCTGCGGCAGCGCGGCCACGGCGGCCTCGACCTCGCCGAGTTCGACCCGGTAGCCACGGATCTTCACCTGGTCGTCGCTGCGGCCGAGGAAGTCGAGGTTGCTGTCTGCGCGTTCGCGCACCAGGTCGCCGGTGCGGTACATGCGTCCACCGGCCGTGAACGGGTCGGCGACGAAGCGTGCCGCGCTGAGCCCCGGCGCGTGCAGGTAGCCGCGGGCCAGGCCGGCGCCGGCGATGTACAGCTCGCCGACGGTACCGGGCAGCACGGGGCGCAGGAACGTGTCCAGCACGTAGCCGCGGGTGTTCCAGATCGGCCGGCCGACGGTGGGCGTCGCGCTGTCGTCGGTGCCCGCGCCGAGGGTGTTGATGGTGTACTCGGTGGGCCCGTACAGGTTGTAGCCGGTGGTGCCGTCCGAGGCGCGCAGCCGCGACCACACCGCGCCGGAGACCGCCTCCCCGCCCAGCAGCACCAGGCACGGCGGGTGCCCGGCGGGGTCGAGCAGCCCCTCGTCGAAGAGGTGGTGGGCGTACGTGGGCGTCACGTTGATCACGTCGACGCGCTGGGCCCGGCAGTAGGCGACGAGCGCGACCGCGTCGCGGCGCAGCTCCTCGTCGCACACGTGCACCTCGTGGCCCTCCACCAGCCACAGCAGTTCCTCCCACGACATGTCGAAGGAGAACGAGACGGTGTGCGCGATCCGCAACCGGTCGCGACCGGCCGCGCGGGCCCGGGCGACCGCTGGGGCGAAGATCTCGGCGCGGTGGTTGAGCTGCATGTTGGTCAGGCCGCGGTACGGGGTGACGACACCCTTCGGCCTGCCCGTGGAGCCGGACGTGTAGATGACGTAGGCAGGGCGGTCCATGCGGTGCGGGTCGTCGCCGGCCGGCGGCGGGTCCGACGGGAACGGGGCCGCGTCGGCGGGGCTGACGACGGTGCCGTCGTGCCGGGCGGCGACCGGGGTGCCGGGCAGCGCGACCAGCAGCACCGGCCGGGCGTCCTCCAGCATGCCCGCGAGCCGGTCGACGGGGTGGTCCAGCTCCAGCGGCAGGTACGCCGCACCGGCCCGCAGCACCGCGAACAGCGCCACGACCATGTCGGCGCCGCGGGGCAGCGCGAGCGCCACGATCCGCTCCGGGCCGGCGCCGTTGGCCAGCAGCAGCCGGGCGGTGCGGTTCACGCGGGCGTCGAGCTCGGCGTAGGTGAGCACCTCCCCGCTGGAGACCAGCGCCGTGTCGGCGGGGCAGGCCGCGGCCCGCTCGGCGAGCATGTCGGCGATGGTCGCCCCGCCGATCGGGTGCTGCGTGGCCCGCCACGCCGCGCGCAGGGCGTCGGTCTCGGCCGCCGACACCAGGTCCAGGGCGCCGACCGGGACGTCGAGACCGCCGGCCAGCATCGTGAGGAGCCGCACGAGCCGGTCGGTCATCGCCGTGGCCTGCGCCCCGGTGAAGACGTCGGGGCGGTACTCCAGCTTCAGGCGCAGGTTCGCGCCCGGGGTGAGTACCCACGTCAGCGGGTAGTGGGTCGTGTCGGTGTAGTCGACGCCGGTGATGCCCTGCTCGCGTTCCAGGTCGGCGAACGTGTCGTCGGCGAGGAAGTTCTGCAGCACGTACAGGGCGTCGAACAGCTGCTCGTGACCGGCGGCCCGCTGGATCTCGCCCAGGCCGAGGTACTCGTGCGGCCCGAGGTCCAGGCGGTCGGCCTGGGCGCGGCGGGCGAGGTCGAGCACGGTGGCGCCGGCGGTCGCGGTGACCCGGGCCGGCACGGTGTTGAGGAACAGGCCGACGACCTGGTCGATGCCGGGCAGCTCGGTGGGGCGACCGGCGACGGTGGTGCCGAACACGACGTCGGTGCGGCCGGTCTCGTAGCCGATGACCAGGCCGAGCGCGGCGGTGAGCAGCGAGTTGAGGGTGACGCCGCCGTGGCGGGCCTGCTCGGTGAGGCGGGCGGTGACCCCGGCCGGCAGCACGGCGAGGACCCGCTCCGACAGCATCGGCGCGCGGCCCGCCGCCTCCGGCGCGACCAGGGTCGCCTCGGCGACGTCGCCGAGCGCGCGGCGCCAGGCCGCGGCGGACGCTGCGGTGTCACGGGTCGCGAGCCAGCCGAGGTAGTCGGTGAACGACGCGGCCGGCTCGGCGGGGGTATGCCCCGCGTACAGGGCGAACAGGTCGCGCAGGACCAGCTCCCGGGACCAGCCGTCCCAGAGCAGGAAGTGGCTGGTCAGCAGGAGCGTGTCGCGGCCGCCGGGGCGCCGGGCGACGGTGAGACGGACCAGCGGCGGCGCCGCCAGGTCAAACGGCTCGGTCCGGTCCCGGGCGGCCAGCGCGGCGAAGCCGTCGTCGTCGGGGACCTCGACCACGGCGACGGTCGCGGGGACCTCGGGCGCGATCACCTGCACGGGGGCGGGGACGCCGTCGCCGACGAACGCGGCCCGCAGCGTCGGGTGCCGGCGCAGCAGCTCGCCGACGGCGCGGGTCATCGCCTCGACGTCCACCCGCCGGTCGAGTTCGAAGACGTTCTGCGCGATGTACGTGTTCGCGACCTGGTCGAAGGTGGCCTGGTAGTAGACGCCGCGCTGCAGCGGCGACAGGTCCCACACCTCGGCGGCCGGCTCTGAGGCCGGCACGGCCTGCCGCGACAGGGCCTCCAGGGCGCGCCACCACCGCTCGGCGAGCGCGGCACCGTCCACGTCGGACACGTGCTGCAGGGTCGCCTCGACCCGGCCGTCGCCGGTGAGGGCGAGCTCGCACTGCACGGCGTACCGGGTGCCGAGCAGCGGGTCTGCGGGCTGCGTGACCGGCAGCCGGTGCCACGCCGCCGGGGCGCCGAACCCGGTGGTGCGGCTCAGGATCCGGGGTTCGGCGGCGCGTTCGAGGGCCTCCAGGGCCCGGCCGACGCGCGGGTTGCCGTGCCGCAGCACGCCGAACCCGGCGCCGTTGCCGGGTGCGGCGCCGAGGGCGACGGCGGCGTGCGCGAGCGCCGCGTCACCGTCGCCGGCGGCGGCGACCCGGACGGGCACGACGGTGGCGCACAGCCCGGCGGTGCGGGTGAGGTCCTCGTCCGGCGCGACCCGCACGAGGTGCCGGGCGGCGCGTTCGACCTCGACGACGAGGTCGGCGGGGTCCTGCACGGCGACGCGGAGCGCGGCGAGGGCGGCCAGCTCCGGCGCGGCGGCCAGCTTCGCGGCGACGGGCCCGGCGAACACGCGGGTGTGCCGGCCGGCCACGGCGCCGCGGAGGCGCGGGTCGGCGCCGGGGCGCAGCACGCCCTGCCAGTGCGCGAACTCGGCGACGCGGCCGGGGCGGGCGGCGTCCTCCTGCGCGGCGCGGGCGTGGGCGCGCAGCGACGTGCCGACGGGCGGCAGCTGCGGGGTCCTGCCGTCGGCGACGGCGGCGCAGGCGGCGGCGAGGTCGTCGGCGACGAGGGTGAGGGTGACGTCGTCGGCCGCCAGGGGGTGCGCGGCGAGCAGCACCTGCCCGCCGGTGCCGGAGCCGTCCGCGAGCCACACGACGCTCAGCGGTGCGGCCGGGTCCAGGGCCGTGACCTCCCGTTCGACGGCGCCGTCGGCCAGGGGGACCCGGCGCAGCACGTCCGCCGCGTCGACGGTCCCGGGGGCGGTGATCTCCAGGGTGAGGAACAGCCCGGACTCGCGGGCGATCCGCAGCCGCAGCCCGTCGTGATGGTCGAGGACGGTCTGCAGGGCCCGCCGCAGGACCGGTTCGGTGAGGCCGGCCGGCGCCTGGAACAGCGCGAGGCGGGCGGGTGCGCCGTCGGGCACGTCGGTGAGCCGCTCCACCGCGGGCAGCAGCGGCAGCGGGCCGGCCGCCTCAGGGTCGGCCGCGGCGGCGGACGGGGTCCCGGCGGTCAGGTGCGCGTCGAGGGCGCCCGGGGTCCGGTGGTCGAAGATGTCGCGGGTGGTGAGCACGATGCCGTCCTGGGCCAGCCGGTTGATGACGCGGATGGCGGCGATGCTGTCGCCGCCGAGGGCGAAGAAGTCGTCGTCGGGTCCGGCGTCGGTGCCGAGCACGGCGGTGTAGTGGGCGCTGATGCGCGCCTGGCGGGGCGTGACCGGGCCCTCGGCGCCGCCGCCGCGGGGGCGCGGCACGGCGGGCTGGGGCAGGGCGGCGCGGTCGCGTTTGCCGTTGGGCAGCAACGGGATCGCGTCCAGGACGGTGACGGTCGCCGGGACCAGGTGCGCGGGCAGTTCGGCGCGCAGCGCGTCGCGGACCGCCACGGGGTCCACCACGGCGCCGGCGGTGCCGGCGACGAACGCGGCGAGGGCGTTGCCGCGCTGCACGGCGGCGGCGTCGGCGACGCCCGGACGCCGGGTCAGGGCGGCCTCGACCTCGGCGAGCTCCACCCGGAAACCGTTGATCTTGACCTGGTCGTCGGCGCGGCCGAGGAACTCGATCTGCCCGGCGGCGTCGCGGCGGCCGAGGTCGCCGGTGCGGTAGAGCCGGTCCCCGGGCGTGCCGAACGGGTCGGCGACGAACCGGCCGGCGGTGATCCCGGGCCGGCCGAGGTAGCCGCGGGCGTTCTGGACGCCACCGACGTAGATCTCGCCGGCGGCGCCGTCCGGGACCAGGGTCAGCGCCGCGTCGAGCAGGTGCACCCGGACGCCGGGGACGGCGGTGCCGAGCGGCACCGGCCCGCCGGACGGGGTGACGACCGCGGTGAGGACGTCGCCGGCGACCTCGGAGGATCCGTAGGAGTTGACGAGCTCGGCGGCCGGCGACGCGGTGGCGAGGGCCCGCACGACCGCCGGGGTGAGCGCCTCGCCGCTGGTGATCCAGCGCCGCAGCCCGCGCAGGCCGGTCCCGGCCCGGTCGGCGAGCGCGGCGGCGAGGCCCGGCACGGCCAGGAGCTGCTCGGCTCCGCTGCGCTCGACGAGCCGGCCGAGCGCGGCACCGTCGGCGGCGGTGGCGTCGTCGGCGAGGACGGTCGTGGCGCCGGCGACGAGCCCGCCGAGCAGCTCGGTGGTGCCGTCGACGAAGCTCAGCGAGCTCTTCGCGATGCGCACCCGCCCCGCTCGCAGCCCCCAGGCGTCGCGGGCCCAGGCGAGCCGGTTGGCGAGGGCGGCGTGGGTGCCGACGACCGCCTTCGGCACGCCGGTCGACCCCGACGTGTACAGCACGGTGGCGGCGTCGGCGCCGGTGAGCCCGGCGACCTGGAGGTGCCCGGTGGCGCCGTCGATCGCCGGGCCGATCCGCAGCACCGGCAGCCCGTGCGCGGGCAGCGCCGCCGCGGTGCCGTCGGTGAGGACGCAGACGGGGGCGGCGTCGCGGAGCATGAGTTCGACGCGGGCGGCCGGGTAGGCGGGGTCGACCGGCAGCATCGCGGCGCCGGCGCGCAGCACACCGAGGACCGCGACGGGCAGGTCGACGGAGCGACCGGCGGCGACGGCGACGACGTCGCCGCGGCGGACCCCGGCGGCGGCGAGGGCGTGGGCGAGCCGGCCGGAGCGCCGGTCGAGCTCGGCGTAGCTCAGCTCCCGCTCGCCGCAGACGACGGCGGTGCGGTCGGTGTCCACGGTTGAGAACGTCAGCAGGTCCAGCACGGTCCCGTCGTGCGCCGCCGGGAGGGCGGGCGCGGCGAGGACACCGGCGAGGGGCGCGGCGCAGGTGGCGTCCAGGGCCGACAGGAGCGCCTCGTACTGGCCGAGCAGGCGCGACGCGGTGGCGGTGTCCACGTGCCGCCGGTCGTGGGTGACGGTGACGGTGAACGGCTCCCCGGGCCGGACCATGAGCGTCACCGGGTAGTGCGGCGCCTCGAGCACGTCGATGCCGGTGACGCGCAGGTCGCCACCGGCGACGCCGACGTCGGGGTAGTTCTCCACGACGACGAGGGTGTCGAACAGCTCCGCGGTCCCGAGCCGCCGCTGCAACTCGGTGAGCGGCACGTGCTCGTGGTCCATGGTTTCGCGCTGGTCCCGTGCGAACGCGGCGACGACGTCGGCGAGGGGCTGCGAAGGCGTCCAGCGCACCCGCGCCGGGACGGTGTTGATGAGCAGCCCGGCGATCCGCTCGATGCCGGGCACGGCGAGGCCACGACCGGCGACGGTGGAGCCGAACGTGACGTCGGCGCGGCCGGTGAGCCGGCCGAGCAGCACACCCCAGACGGCGCCGACGACGTTGCCGGCGGTGAGGCCGTGCGCGGTGGCGAAGGCCCGCACGGACGCGGTGAGGGCGGCGGGCAGTTCGCGGGTGACCCGCCCGTAGCCGTCGCCGCCGGCCGGCGCGGGCGGCAGCGCGCCGAGCAGCCGGGTCGGTTCGTGCACGCCGTCCAGGAGCCGGTCCCACACGGCGTGCTCCGGTGCCCGCCCGCCGGCCGTGCCGATCGCGGCGAGGAAGTCGCGGAACGGCACCGCGGGCGGCAGCGGGTCGCCGGTGTACAGCGCCAGGAGGTCGTTGAACATGATCGGCACCGACCAGCCGTCGGCGACGATGTGGTGGATCGTGTGGATGAGGACGTGCCGGTCGGCGGCGAGGCGTACCAGGGTGAAACGCATCGCGGGCGGCTCGGCGAGGTCGAACGGGCGGGAGCGGTCCACGGCCGCGATGCCGTCGAGGTCCCGGGGGTCGGTGACCGCGACGGTACGCCACGGCGCGGCGGTCCCTGCGGTGTGCACGGCGACGACGTCACCGGTGGCGGTGGGGCGGAACGCGGCGGCGAGGTTCGGGTGCCGCTCCAGGAGCCGATCGGCGGCGGCGCGCAGCCGGTCCCCGTCGAGGGCGCCGGTCAGCTCGACCCGCTGCTGCACCACGTACGGGTCGGCGCCGGTGGTGTACGTGGCGTGGAAGTACAGCCCCGTCTGCAGCGGCGACAGCGGCAGGACGTCGCGCAGCCCGCCGTCGTCGAGCCGGTCGACGTCGGCCTGGCTGAGCGCGGTCAGGGGGAAGTCCGACGGGGTGTGCCCGCTGACCGACGGGTCGGTCGCGATCGCGTCCAGGACCCAGGTCCAGTGCCCGGCGAGGGTCCGCACGGCGTCCTCGTCGAGGACCCCGCCGGGCCAGCTGAACATCGCGGACAGGACCGGCCCTCCGGCGGTGTCGGTGGTGACCGCGTTGATCTCCAGGACGCGTGGCAGCGGCATCCGCGGGTCGCGGTCCTCGGCGACCGGTCCGCCGCCGGTCGGCGCCTCCGTCCAGGGGCGGCCGTCGCCGGCGCCGAAGCGGCCGAGGTAGTGCACGAGGACCTGCGGGGCGGCCGCGAGGTCGGCCCGCCCGGCGAGGTGCTGCAGCACGCCGTGGCTGAGGCCGTGCGACGGCACGGCACGCAGCTGGTCCTTGACGGCCTTGACCGACGCGCCGAGGTCGGTGCCGTCGCCGGCGTCGACCGCGACCGGGTACAGGGCGGTGAACCAGCCGAACGTGCGGGACAGGTCGAGGTCGCCGACCAGGTCCTCCTGCCGGCCGTGGCCCTCCAGCTCCAGCAGCACCGGGGCGGGGGCGCCGCCGCGGCAGCGGTGCACGGCGAGGGCGGCGGCGGTGACGAGGACGTCGTCGACGCCGCCGTGGATCGCGGCGGGGACGGTGCCGAGCAGCCGGGCGGTGGTGCCGGTGGAGAGGCTGACGGTCAGCCGCCGCTCGGTGGCGACCACGTCGCGGGCCGGATCCAGGGGCCGGCGGCCCAGGGGCGGGTCGGCGACGGCGGCGACGGCCCGCCAGTACGCGGCGTCGGCGGCGAAGCGCCCGTCGCGGGCGGCGGCGGTCAGGGCGGTCGCCCACTGCCGCAGCGACGTGGCGGCCGGCTCCAGCGCGGCGGGGCGGCCGGCGGCGACGGCGTCCCACAGGGCGGCGAGGTCCTCGGCGAGGACCCGCAGGGACACGCCGTCCACGACGATGTGGTGCACGGCGACGATCAGGCGCCCCGGCGCGCCGGGTCCGGCGTCGAGCCAGGTGAAGGCGGCCATCACGCCACGCGCCGGGTCGAGCCGGGCCACGGCGCCGGCCAGCGCGGCACCGTCACCGTCACCGTCACCGGCAGGGACCCGCACCACGGCGGGCATCAGCGACGGGTCGTACGGCGGGACGGTGAGACTGCCGCGGGCGTCGACGCGGGCCCGCAGCGCGTCGTGGGTCGCCAGCAGCGCCGCGACCATCCGCTCCAGGCCGGCCTGCGTCAGCCCGGCCGGGGTGTGCAGGGTCACCGCCTGGTAGAACCCGTCGAGGGCGGGGCCGTGCTCGCGCAGCCACGCCACGATCGGGGTGTCCGGGACGTCCCCCGCACGGTCGACCTCGGACACGGGCGCGGCGGCGGTGGTGGCGACGCCCGCCACGCCGGCCGGGGTGCGGTGGGTGAGCAGGTCCCTGGGGCGCATCGCGATCCCGGCGCGGCGGGCCTCGCGGACCACGCCGATGGCGACGATGCTGTCCCCGCCGAGGGCGAAGAAGTCGTCGTCGGCGGCGACGGGCACGCCGAGCACGGCGGCGAAGACGTCGCACAGCGCCCGCTCCATGGCGGTCCGCGGTGCGCGGCCGGCGCTGCCGGGCAGGGCGGGCGCGGGCAGCGCGGCCCGGTCGACCTTGCCGTTGGCGTTGACCGGCAACGCGTCCAGGCGCACGACCACGCTGGGCACGGCGTACTCGGGCAGCCGCCCGGCGCACCAGCCGAGGTAGTCGGCGTCCTGGGCGGCGATGACGTAGCCGACGAGGTGGTTCGCGCCGGCCGCGTTGCGCCGCACGGCGACGGCCGCGTGCCGCACCGCGGGGTGCGCGGCGAGGACCGCCTCGACCTCCTCCAGCTCCAGGCGCATCCCGCGGATCTTCACCTGGTTGTCGGCGCGGCCGACGAACTCCAGGGCGCCGTCCGGCGTCCAGCGGGCCAGGTCGCCGGTGCGGTACAGGCGGCTGCTGCCGGCGGCGTCGAACGGGTTGGCGACGAAGCGGGACGCAGTCAGGCCGGGCGCGTTGACGTAGCCGCGGCCGAGCAGGAACCCGGCGGCGTACAGCTCCCCGGTCTCGCCGGGCGGCAGCGGGGTGAGCGCGTCGTCCAGGACGTACAGCTGGGTGTGCGGGTTGGGGCGGCCGATCGACGTGGCGATGCGTTCGGCGGCGTCGCGGTAGATGACGTGCGAGACGCCGATGGTCGCCTCGGCCGGGCCGTAGCCGTGGTAGAGCGTGGTGCCGAGCTGGGTGCGGAACCGGTCGAACAGCTCCGGGGTGAGCACCTCCCCGCCGCACCAGACGTGCTTGAGCCCGGCGAGCCGGCCGGGGCCCTGCTCGTGGGTACGGTCCATCTCCAGCAGCACGTCCAGCATCGAGGACACCAGGTACACGAACGTGATCCGCTCCCCGGCGATGAGGTCGAGCAGGTACTGCGGGTCGCGTTCGCCGCCGGGTTCGGCGACGACGACGGTGCCGCCGGACACCAGCGGCAGCAGGATCTCGTTGACGGAGATGTCGAAGGCGAGCGGCGCCTTGAACAGGCTCGCGTCGCCGGGCCCGAAGCCGAGGATCTCCTCGATCTGCCAGCGCAGCCGCTCGCAGATCGCCTCGTGCCGGATCATCGCGCCCTTCGGCCGGCCGGTCGAGCCGGAGGTGAAGATGACGTATGCGAGGCGGCCCGGCGCGATGTCGAGGTCGAGCGGCTCCGGCGACTCGTCGTCGTGTGCCCACGCGCCGAGGTCCAGGTCGTCAAGGACGATGCGGACGGCGGCGTCGGTGAGCACCTGCCGGCGGCGCTCCGCCGGCCAGGACGGGTCGACGGGCACGAACGCGCCGCCGGCGACCATCGCGGCGAGCACCCCGACGACCATCTCGGCGGAGCGCGGCACCGCGATGCCGACGATCTCCTCGTCGGCCAGTTCCCGCCGGCGCAGCGACCGGGCCAGCTGGAAGACCCGGGCACCGAGCTCGGCATAGCTGAGCCGGGTGCCGCCCGCGACGAGGGCGAGCGCCTCCGGTGTGCGCCGGACCTGGGCGGTGAACAACGCCGCGACGGTGCTGCGGTGGCCGGGCTCCGTCGGGTTGTTCCAGTCGTCCAGCTGCCGCAGCACGTCCACTGTGGACACGGTTCTTCCTGCCTTTATGGGTGCGTTCGATGGAAAGGGTGGGTCATTCGGCCGGGAGTGGGGTGCGGGACTCCCACGCCGCCCACAGCTGCGCGTACCGGCCGCCGGCCAGGAGCAGCTCGTCGTGGCCGCCCTCCTCGGCGACCCGGCCGTCCTCCAGGACGACGACCCGGTCCGCGGCCCTGGCCTGGGTGAGCCGGTGCGCCACCACGAGGGTGGTGCGCCCCGCGGTCGCGGCGAGCGCGGAGTCCTCCAGGTCGCGGGCGCCGAAGCTGCCGGCCTCCGCGGTCGCCTCGTCGAGGATCGCGACCGCCGGGTCGGCCAGGACGAGCCGGGCCAGGGCGACCTGCTGCGCCCGCGCGGCGGTCAGCTCGTGCCCGCCCTCCCCGACGACGGTCCGCACCCCGTCGGGCAGCGCGCGGACCCACTCGGCGGCGCCGACGGCCGCCAGGGCCGCCTCCACGTTTTCGACGGTCGCGTCGGGCCGGGCGAGGCGCAGGTCCTCGATGAGCGGCCCGGCGAAGACGTGCGTCTCCTGGCTGATGATGGCGACCTGCGAGCGCAGCAGCACCGGGTCCATCGCCGTGACGGGCATCCCGCCGACGGACGCGGATCCGGCGGCCGGCTGGAGGATCCCGGCGGCGACGGCGGCGAGGGTCGACTTGCCGGCGCCGGTGGAGCCGACCAGCGCGACCCGCTGCCCCGCCGCGATGCGGAGGCTGACGCCGTGCAGTACCTCGGCACCGCCGGGGTAGCCGAACCGCACCCCGCTCAGCTCCAGGGTGGCGTCCACTGGGGACTGCCCGCCGGCGGCCGACGGACGGGGCTCGTCGGGAATGGTGACGACGCCGACGAGCCGGGCCAGGCCGGCGCCGCCCGCCTGCAGCTCGTCGAACGTGTACAGCAGCATCGACACCGGGTTGAACAGCCGGTGGAACAGCACGGCCGCCGCGGCGGTCCCGCCGACGGTGACCGAGCCGTCCTTCACCAGCCAGAAGCCGGTCACCACGATGACGGCGAGCCCGGCGAACTCGGCCCGGTTGATCCGGCCGACGAACCGCGTGAAGTAGCCGAACACCGCGACGGACACGTCCCTGGCGCGGGCCGACGCGACGTCGATCCCTTGCAGGTGCGGCGTTTCGAGGCGGTACGCGTGCACCGTCCGCAGCCCCTGCACGCTCTCCAGCAGCAGCTGGGACCGTTCGCCGACGGCGGCGCGTTCGACGGCGTAGCCGGGGGCGGAGCGCGGCAGATACCAGCGCAGCGCCATGACGTACAGGGGGACGGTGACGAGCCCGGCGAGGCCGAGCCGCCAGTCGATGCCGAGCATCGCGGCGATGCTCAGCGCCGCGAGGAGCACCGACGCCGTCATCGTCGGCAGCACGTCGGTGACGGCCTTGTTGACGGCGGCGACGTCGGGGCCGACCCGCGACATGAGCTCGCCCTTGCCGACGCGTTCCAGGCGCGTCGCGGGCAGCGTGATCGCGCGGGCGACGGTGTCCTCCCGCAGTGTGGCCAGGATCCGGCCGCCGAGCCGGGCGATGAGGTAGGTCGACACGGCGGTGGTGACGCCGGCGACGATGGCCGAGACGGCGATGACGACCGTGATCCCGACGATGTCGGAGGACGGCGCGCCGGCCCGGACCCGGTCGACGAGGACGCCGAGCGCGTAGACGGGCGTGACGCCGGCGGCTGCGGCGAGCACGCCCACGGCGAACGCGCCGGCCGCCTCGCCCCACCGGGCCCGCAGCTCGCCGCGCAGCCAGCGCAGTGTCTCGCGCCGGTCGGCGATCGGGAGTTGGTCGTTGCTCACCGCAATACCACTTTCCGGTAGTCGTCGTGGGTGGCGCCGAGCTCGGCGTGCCCGCCCTCGACCGTGACCCTGCCCTCGTCGACGACCACGACCCGGTCGGTGACGGCGAGGATGGCGGGGCTGCTGGTGACGACGACGGTCGTGCGGCGCCCGCCGGTGCCGCCGTGCCGCAGCGCGCGGACGGCCCGCGCGATCGCCTGCTCGGTGACGGTGTCCACGGCCGTGGTCGGGTCGTGCAGCACGAGGATCGGCGGGTGCGCCAGCAGCGCCCGGGCCAGCGCGAGGCGTTGCCGTTGCCCGCCGGACAGGGTGGCGCCGCGCTCCGCGACCTGCCGGTCGACGCCGTCGGGGTGGCCCGCGACGACCTCGTCCGCCGCGGACGCCGCGAGGGCCGCGCGCAGCGCCGCCTGGTCCTTGACCGCCGCCCCGGCGGGCAGGCCGGCGACATTGGCGGCCACGGTGCCGGTGAACAGGTCGGTGTGGTGCGGTTCGACGAGCAGCACGGCGCGGGCGTGGGCCGGCTCGAGGTCGTGCAGCGAGACCCCGCCGAGCAGGATCGAGCCCTCGTACTCGGCCGGCGGGACGCCACCGGCGAGCAGCCGCACGATGGCCTCACCGTCGGCGGAGCGGGGGGTGACGACGCCGACGAACTCGCCGGGGCGCACCGTCAGGTCCAGGCCGTTCAGCGTGCCG
Organism: Dactylosporangium sp. NBC_01737; assembly: GCF_035963215.1. Taxonomy (NCBI): domain Bacteria; kingdom Bacillati; phylum Actinomycetota; class Actinomycetes; order Micromonosporales; family Micromonosporaceae; genus Dactylosporangium; species Dactylosporangium sp. NBC_01737. The sequence continues at coordinate 6,908,595 of NZ_CP109153.1, read as the reverse complement.
TGGCGCAGCGCCGCCAGTACCAGATCCGGCTCTGGAGCTGTCTTTTGCGCTGTCCCCGGCGGCAGGAGCAGCTCGGCGCCCAGGACGAGGGCGGCCCGGTCTGCGGAGGCGCGGGCCTCGGCGACCCAGCTCGGCACGATCGCGAGGAGCCCGATCGGTTCGAGCAGGAACTGGGCCAGGCCGATGACCATGATGAACTCGCCGACGCTGATGCGGCCGTCGAGGGCGAACCAGCCGGCGAGCACGGCGACGCCGCAGGCGAGCAGCGCGCTGGCGGCGGTGGAGACCGCGAGGTACCGGCTGGTCGTGCCGGCGGCCCGCAACGCGGCGCGCAGCGAGGCCTGGCTGACGTCGCGGTACCGGCGGGCGGCGGCCCGCTCGGCGCCGAGCCCGCGCAGCGGCCGGACCCCGCTGACCAGGTCGGTGGCCAGCGCCGTGGACTTCCCGGCGAGCTCCTGCTGCTCGGTGACCCGCCGGGTGATGAGCGGGCCGGCGAACTGCATGCCGACCAGGACGATCGGGGTGCCGATCAGCACGACGAGGCCGAGCTGCACGTCGACGACGAGCAGCACGGTGGCGCTGACGGCGGTGGCGGTGAGCGCGCCGACGATCCGCGGGAAGTAGTCCAGCAGGTAGGAGACGTTGTCGGCGTCGGTGCTGGACACCGTCAGCAGCTCCCCGGCGCGCAGGGACGTGCGGATCCGCCGCGGGTGCACGATCTTCGCGGCCAGTTCGCCGCGCAGCAGGTACGCCTCGTTGGCGATGGCGAGCATCAGGTGACGGGCGCCGAAGCGGTAGCACAGGTGCAGCCCCGTGAAGAGGGCGCCGAGCGCGACGACCCACAGCAGCAGCGCCGTGCCGTCGCCGGGCGCCACGGCACGGTCGATGCCGACGCCGATCAGCACCGGCACCGTCGCCTCGGCGAGCTGGTGCAGGCTGATCAGTCCGGTGCCGGCGGCGAGCCGGGCCCGGTTGCGGGTGAGGGAACGCAGCAGGATGCGGGAACTTGTGACGGTTGCCATGTCAGGCGACCGCGGCGGCGTCCTGCGCCATGCTGTCGCGGAGGCTCTTGGGCCGCAGGTCGGTCCAGTGGCGGTCGACGTAGTCCACGCACTCCTGGCGGGCCGTCCGGCCGTTCTCACCGAAGACGATCCGCCAGCCCGCCGGCACCGCGGCGAACGTCGGCCACAGCGAGTGCTGTTCCTCGTCGTTGACGAGCACGAAGAACGTGCCGTTCTCGTCGTCGAACGGGTTGCTGGACATGCTGGTCGTTCCCCTCTGTCGAGAAATGTTGCGGATCACAGCGATACGGCGGCGTGCAGCGCACCGGCCCGCGGGATGACCAGTGGCGTGCCGGTCTCCGGGTCGGGGATGATGCGGCACGGCAGCCCGAAGACGTCCTCGACGAGGTCGCCGGTCACGACGTGCCGCGGGTCGCCCTCGGCGACCACGACGCCCGCCTTCATCACCACGATGTGATCGGCGTAGCGGCAGGCGTGGTTGAGGTCGTGCAGGACCGCGACCATCGTGGTGCCCTGCTCCCGGTTGAGCCGCAGGCACAGTTCGAGCAGCTCGACCTGGTGTGCGATGTCCAGGAACGTGGTCGGCTCGTCGAGCAGCACGATCGGGGTCTGCTGGGCGAGGACCATCGCGACCCAGACCCGTTGCCGCTGGCCGCCGGACAGCGTGTCGACCAGCTCCCCGGACAGATCGGCGACGCCGGTCGCGTGCATCGCGGCGGCCACCGCGGCCTCGTCGTCGACCGACCACTGGCGCAGCAGCCGCTGGTGCGGGAAGCGGCCCCGGGCGACGAGCTCGGCGACGGAGATGCCGTCGGGCGCGATCGAGGACTGCGGCAGCAGCCCGAGCCGCCGGGCGACCTCCTTCGCCGGGTACGCGTGGATCGCCTTGCCGTCCAGCAGCACCTGGCCCTTGGAGGGGGTGAGCAGCCGCGACAGCGCCCGCAGCAGCGTCGACTTGCCGCAGGCGTTGGGGCCGACGATGACGGTGAACCGGCCGTCGGGGACCGTGAGGTCCAGGTCGGTGCTGATCGTCTTGCGGTCGTAGCCGACGGTGATACCGTCCGCGCGCAACCTGGTCATGCCGCCACCTCCGCTGCGCTCCGGCGTCGGCCTGACCCAAACCTGCCACACGATTCGCGGCCCGAGCCGCTCCGCTGTCCGCTCATGCCGCCACCTCCGCTGCGCTCCGGCGTCGGCCTGACCCAAACCTGCCACACGATTCGCGGCCCGAGCCGCTTCGCTGTCCGCTCATGCTCATCTCCTCGCCTGGCGGGCCAGTAGCCACACGAAATACAGGCCGCCGATGGACACGGTGACCACGCCGACCGGCAGCTGGGTCGGCGCGAACGCCCGAGCGGCCAGGAAGTCGCTGCCCATGAGCAGCAGCGCGCCCATGGCGGCGGACGGTGCCAGGGCGATCCCGGGGGTGCGGGCCAGCTGGTGCGCGAGCTGCGGGGCGGCGAGGGCCACGAACGAGATCGGCCCGGCGACGGCCGTCGCGGCGGCGATCAGCGCCACGCCGAGGGCGAGGTACGCCAGGCGGGTGCGTTCGACGCCGACACCGACCGCGGCGGCCGCGTCGTCGCCGAGCTCCATCACCTGCAGCCGCCGGCCGAGCGCGAGCACCATGAGGCTCAGCCCGCCGATGGCGACGGCGGCGGGCGTGACCTGGGCCCAGCCGAGGCCGTTGAGCGTGCCCTTGCCCCAGATCGTGGCGGAGACGGCGGTCTGCAGGTCGACCTTGATGATGAACCACTCGTTGACGGAGCTGAGCACGGCGCTGATCGCGATGCCGACGATGATGAGCCGGAAGCCCTGCACGCCGCGGCGCAGCGACAGCAGGTAGACCAGGGCGGCGGTGGCGATGCCGCCGATCAGGGCGGCGGTGGCGGTCTCCGGGTAGCTGCGGCCGATGAACACGACGCAGACCAGGACGCCGGTGTACGCGCCGGTGCTGAAGCCGAGCACGTCGGGGCTGCCGAGCGGGTTGCGGGTCAGTGCCTGGAAGATGGCGCCGGACAGGCCCATCGCGGCGCCGACCAGCAGCGCGAGCAGCACCCGCGGCAGGCGCCACTCGACGACGACGAGCCGGACGGCGCGGGAGCCCTCACCGGCGAGGGCCTGCAGGACCTCGGAGGGGGTCGCGGTGAACTCGCCGGTCCCCAGGGCGAGGACGCCGACGGCGGCGGCGAGCAGCAGCAGCGCGACGCAGGTGACGGCGGTGCGGACGCCGAGGCGCACGGACGCGACCGGACCGAGCCGCAGCACGAGCGCCGGCCGTCCGAAGTCGACGGTTTGCCGGCCGCCCGCGACCTTGCGGACGTCGCCGGGCTTCACAGCGCGCTCGCGGTGCGGCGGCGGACCAGCCAGATGAGCACGGGCGCGCCGACGAACGCCGTCACGACGCCCGCCTGCAGCTCGCCGGGGCGCAGCACGACCCGGCCGACGACGTCGGCGGCGAGCAGCAGCGTCGGCCCGCCGACGAGGGTGTACGCGAAGATCCATCGCTGGTCGGGCCCGGTGATCCAGCGGGCGACGTGCGGGACCATGAGCCCGACGAAGCCGATCGGCCCGACCGCCGCGGTCGCCGCGCCGGCCAGCAGCGTCACCGACAGCACCGCGCCGGCGCGGGTGCGGCCGAGGTTCGCGCCGAGGGACCGGGCGAGGTCGTCGCCGAGCGCGACCGTGTTGAGGGACCGGGCGACCAGCAGGGCGAGGACGAGCCCGGCGACCACGAACGGGGCGATCGCGCCGATGACGTCCCAGCCGCGGCCGGTGAGCGCGCCGACGTCCCAGAACCGCAGGTAGTAGAAGGCCCGCGGGCGGATCAGGCGGATGCCGGCGCCGATCCCCTCGAGCACCGCGCCCAGCGCGACGCCGGCCAGCAGCAGCCGCACCGGTGTCGCGGGGCCGCGGCCGACGGCGGCGAGGGCGTACACCAGCAGCATCGCCACGACCACACCGGCGAACGCGAACCACACGTAGGCGGTGATGCTGGACAGGCCGAGCAGGCCGATCGCGACGACGACGAACAGGCTGGCGCCGGCGTTGATCCCGAGGACCTGCGTGTCGGCGAGCGGGTTGCGGGTCATCGCCTGGATGACGGCGCCGCAGATGCCGAGCGAGGCGCCGACGAGGACCGCCAGGACCGTCCGGGGCACCCGCAGGTCCCGCACGATCGACTGGTCGCTGGTGCCCGTGTAGTGCGCGAACGCGCCCCAGACCGTGGCCGGGGACAGGTTCTTGGTGCCGATGACGATGCTCAGCAGGCAGACCACGGCGAGCACCCCGACGGACACGGCGAGCCACAGCCCGCGGCGGGCGTTCGTGGCGGCCAGGCCCGCCGCCGGTTTCGCGGTGCGGACGGCTGGGACGGCGCCGGGTCCCACGGCACGTCCCGGCGCCGTGGCCGGGCGTGCCGTGGTGAGCCCTTCCGCCAGGCGGGTCGCGCCGGGCGGCTCCGGTGGGGTCGAGCGGCTCACGCGTAGGAGCTGGCTCGGCCCGAGCCGGACAGCGCGGGCACGGCGGGCTCGGTGTGGCGCCGGGCGCAGACCGACTCGAGGATCTCCGCGGACCGGATCGCGGTGTTGGACAGCAGCGAGGAGCTGATGCCGTGCGTGTGCTCGGTGCCGCCCTGCAGGTAGATGCCGGCGTGCACACCGGGATCGGTGCGGACGCGGTAGTCGCGCTCGACGACGGCGCGGCCCTGCTCGTCGTAGTGGCAGCGGGCAGAGAGCTCGCCGAGCAGCGGGAACGGGTCGGCGGGCGCGTAGCCGGTGGCGCAGACGAGCACGTCGGCGTCCAGCACGGTCCGCGCGCCGGTGAGCATCGACTCGACGGTCACGGCGACGCGGCCCGCGGACTCCTGCGCGGCGGTCAGCCGGGAGACGTTGAGCAGGCGGAGCCGCTGCGAGCCGAGCACCTTCTCGCGGTACACGCGGCGGTAGAGCGCCTCGATGAGGTCGGTGTCCACGACGGAGTAGTTGGTGTTGGCGTGGTAGCCGAGCAGCATCGACTTCACCCGGGTGGAGGCGTCGAAGTAGTCGTCCACGGCGAGGGGGTCGAAGATGCGGTTGGCGAAGGGGCTGTCGTCGGCGGGGCTGTAGCCGTAGCGGGACAGCACGCCGCACACCTCGGCGTTCGGGAAGCGCTCGTGCAGGAACGCGGTCACCTCGGCCGCGCTCTGCCCGGCGCCGACGACGACGAACCGGGACGGGTCGGTGCCGGCCAGACCGTCCACATTGGTCAGCAGGTCCCGGCTGTGCCAGACCCGCTGGGACGCCTCGATGCCCGGCGGCAGGGCGGGGCGCAGGCCGCTGGCGAGCACGACGTTGCGGGCGCGGAAGGTGCTGTCGCGGGTCTCCACGTCATACGCGGTGACCATGCCGTCGGCGACGACCGGGCGCACGGCGACGACGTCGGCGCCGTATCGGACCAGGTCGTCGACGCGGACGGCGGCCCATTCCAGGTAGTCGTGGAACTCGATCCGCAGCGGGAAGAGGCTCTTGTGGTTGACGAAGTCGATGAGCCGGCCGCGCTCCTGCAGGTAGCACAGGAAGCTGAAGGAGCTGGTCGGGTTCCGCATCGTGACGAGGTCCTTGAGGAAGGACACCTGCATCGTCGCGTCCTCGATCAGCATGCCCCGGTGCCAGCCGAAGGTGGCCTGCCGCTCCAGGAACACCGCGCTGACGGGCGCCGAACCGGCGGTGGCGTTGCGCTCGTGCACCGCGATCGCCAACGCCAGGTTGGAAGGGCCGAAGCCGACCCCGACCAGGTCGTAGACCGGTCCTTGATCCCCGCGCGGCTGTGGCATCGCAGTCCTATCGCTCGTTCCGGCTCCGCCACCCGCTGGCGTGAGTTAGGCAAGCCTAACCTTAGCTAGCATGGTTGTCACGACCGCCCCACACCTTTCACGTGAATGAAGGGTAGACTAACCTAACCTCCGATCGAAGGCTATGGCATCGAACCTTGTCACTCATCTGGGAGGCCCCATGCGCGTCGTCATGTTCGGATATCAGACCTGGGGGCACCGCACGCTCCAGGCGCTGCTGGCCTCCGAGCACGAGGTCGCACTGGTCGTGACCCACCCGGTGAGTGACCACCCGTATGAGCGGATCTGGAACGACTCCGTCGCCGATCTCGCCACTGCGCGCGGGGTCGAGGTCCTCATCCGCGACCGGCCCGACGACCCCGAACTGCTCGACCGGCTCAAGCAGGCAGACCCGGACGTAATCGTCGCCACCAACTGGCGCACCTGGATCCCGCCGGAGATCTTCGAGCTCCCCCGGCTCGGCACCCTCAACGTGCACGACTCGCTGCTGCCGTCCTACGGCGGCTTCGCGCCGCTGATCTGGGCCCTCATCAACGGTGAGCGGGAGGTCGGGGTCACCGCGCACATGATGGACGCGGGCCTGGACGCCGGCGACATCGTGCTGCAGCGGGCGGTCCCCGTCGGTGACCGCGACACCACCACCGACCTGTTCCACAAGACGCTGGAGCTGTTCGGCCCGATCACCGTGGACGGCCTGGACCTGATCGCGTCCGGCCGCACCGACTGGACCCCGCAGGACCGGTCCAAGGCCAGCTTCTTCCACAAGCGGGCCGAGGAGGACAGCCGCATCGACTGGACCTGGCCGGCGGAGGACCTCGACCGGCTGGTGCGCGCCCAGTCCGACCCGTACCCGAACGCGTTCACCTACCACCGCGGCCGGCGCATCCGCATCGTCGCCGCGTCGGTGTCCAAGGGCTGCTACGGCGGCACCCCCGGCCGGATCTTCATCCGCGAGGGCGACGCCGTGGTCATCGTGGCCGGCGCCGAGGCCCGCCGCGGGCGCAGCCACGGCCTGGCCGTCGAGCGGGTCCGCACCGAGGACGGCACCGAGCTGGCCGCCGCCGACTACTTCACAACGATGGGCGGCTACCTCACCGCCCGGCACTGACCCGCGCGATCAGCCGCATCTCGCCGGCGGCGCGGCGACCGCCGGTGCCGTCGGCCCGTCGGTGGGCCCATCCGTGGGAGGCGTCGGCGACGCCGCGGCCGACTCCGCGGCGGCCGTCGAGGCGGCCGGGCCGGACCTGCTGGCCGCCGGGGTCTTCGGCGCGGTGGTGCCGGCCGCCGCGGCGCCGGGCCGCTGCACGGTGCCGACGGTGAGCGTGACCCCACTCAGCGTCGTGCGCCGGCCGGCGGTGTCGGTCACCCGGATCGTGAACGGGCCCGTGCCGGCGCCGTTCTGGGCGATCCAGTAGTTGTAGTCGGTGTGGCTCAGCGCCTTCCAGCCGCCGCCGGACTGCAGCTCCACGCCGGACAGCGGGTTGCCGGTGTTGTCCAGGCGCAGCGCCAGCCAGTACCGCGACGAGCCCTCCTTCACGCGGACCGTCATCGGGCCGGGCGACGGCGGGCTGGTGACCTTGCTGTAGGTCACCTTGATGACCCCGGCCACCGGATCGCCGATCTTCGCGAACGCCTGCCTGCTGAGATCCAGGTGCCCGGCGGCGCACTCCGGGCACCGGTCGGTCACCTTGACCCGGACCGTGCCCTTGGGGCCCTTGACGTCCAGGTAGCCGCCGCACGCGGCGCCGGCCGCGTACTCCGCGTTGCCGAGCGCCACGACGAGGGGGTTCGACACCTTGTCGAACGAGCAGTTGCCACCGCCGTCGGCCGCGTAGTAGGTGGCCTGGCCGGACGAGGCGGCGGCCGCGGCGCACGCGGCGCCGGACGCCTGGGCGACGAGCGCGACGGTCGCGGTGCCCGCGACGACGGCACCGGCGGCCGCGACCACCCAGGTCCGGCGGCGCATCCACCACGGCGAGGGTTCGGGGTTGTCCAGCACGAACGGCATCGTAGCCGGGCCCGGACCGCGCACGCCGCCGCCAAAGGAACGCTTAAGACACGCCAAAAGCGGGGCCGCGCAGGCCGGCGAACAGGTCGTCCTCCGGCAGCGGCGCTCCCGTGGTGTCACGCACCCGCACGAACGTCTCCACGCCCATCAGCTCGGTGAACCTCTCCTTGCCCATGCGCAGGAAGAAGATGTTCTCGCCCTGGCTGGCGTGGGCGGCGAGCGCGTCGTACTTCTGCGACCCGTACGCCTTGGTGTCGACCCACGTCGAGATCTCCTCGTCGGGCAGCCCCATCGGCGGGCCGGCCGGCGGCGCGTCGGGGTCCGGCTCGGGGAACTCGACGCCGAGCTCGCGCAACGTCCTGCCGAACTCCTCCATCCCGGAGCGCGGCACCGTCGTCCAGTACACCTTCGCCGGGCTGCCGCTCAGCTCGACCGCCGCCATCGTGATCCGGTGGGCCTGGATGTGGTCGGGGTGGCCGTAGAAGCCGTTCTCGTCGTAGGTGACGATGACGTCCGGCTGGTACTTGTCGATGAGCACGGCGAGCCGCTGCGCGGCGTCCGGCACGGGCGTGGTCCAGAACGAGCCGGCCACGTCGTTCGTCGACCAGCCCATCATCCCGGAGTCGGGGTAGCCGAGCACCTCCAGGTGGGTGACCTTCAGCGCGGCGCAGCTGGCCTCCAGCTCCTCGAGGCGCATCGCGGCCACGGCGTCGGGGTCGTGCCCCGGCTCCCCCGGCTTGACCCCGCCGGGCCCGTCCCCGCAGCGGCCGTCGGTGCACGTCACGAGCACCGTCGTGACCCCCTCGGCAGCGTACTTCGCCAGCACACCACCGGTGCCGGTCGCCTCGTCGTCGGGGTGGGCGTGCACTGCCATCAGCGTCAGGGGTCGTTCAGCCATGCCCCCACCCTATCCACCGCCGCGCGCGGCGCCGGGGGCGCGCGATGCGAAGGCGCACCGGCTCAGCTCGGGCCCGGTGGTGCCGATAAGCAGGTGTGCTGGATCGTGGGTCACGATCAGCGGGTCCGGCGCCCGCAGGACGCGTCGGTGATCCGGCGCGCCTGGAGTCGCTGCACGCCACCGGGCTGCTGCAGGCGTCCGGTGTGCCGTCGCTGGACCGCCTGACCCGGCTCGCGCGGCGGGCGGTCGGCGTCCCGGCGTCGATCGTGTCCCTGGTCGACGCCGACCGGCAGGTCATCGTCAGCGCCTCCGGCCACGCCGGCGCGCGGGACTCGCCGCTGTCGCAGTCGTTCTGCCGGATCGTGGTGGACGACGACGGGCCGCTGGTGGTGACCGACAGCCGGCAGGATCCGCGGGTGCCGCCCGGCCCGGCCGGGCGCGTGATCGCCTACGTGGGGCATCCGCTGCGCACCCCGGACGGGCAGGTGCTGGGCGCGTTCTGCGTCGTCGACCACGCGCCGCGGCAGTGGAGCGCCGAGGACCTCGACACGGTCGCGGACCTGGCCGGCGCGGCCGGGGTCGAGCTGGCGCTGCGGCTGGCCAACGCCGAGCTGATGCTGGCCTCGACGCGGACGCAGGCGGTGCTGGACAGCGCCGCGGACGCGTTCGTGTCGCTCGACGCGGACGGCACCGTGCTCGCGTGGAACCTGGCCGCGGAGCGGATGTTCGGGCGGTCGGCGGCGGAGACCCTCGGCCGGCCGGCCGCCACGGTCGTCGACGACGCCTCGCGGGGCCGGTTCGAGGCGTGGCTGGCCGGGGCCGCCGGGAGCGGATCGGCCGCGATCCTCGAGGTGACGGCGGTGGACCGGGCCGGCCCTCGCCGCGGGGCTGCACGCCGTGATCGGGCTGCCGGTCCTCAGCGGCGGGACCGTGCTCGGCGTGCTCGTCTTCGCCACCGAGCGGCTCGTGCAGGTGGACCCGGACGTCGTGGCCATGCTCGACGGCGTCTGCGCCCACATCGCCCGGCACATCGAACGGCTGCGCGCCGACGACCTCAGCACCGCCCTCGCCGCCGCGCGCCGCGACTTCGACCGCGTCATCGCCGGGGTCAACGACTACGTGTGGACCGTCGAGATGCTCCCCGACGAGTCGGTCCGCTCGGTGTACGCCAGCCCCGACGGCGGCGGCGTGTTCGGCTCGCCGATGCCGGCCGGTACCGACCTCGCGATGGTCCTCGCCGAGCGGGTCCACCCCGAGGACCGGGACGAGTTCGGCGGCTTCCACGCCGCGATCGCGGCCGACCGCCCGGCGGAGATGGAGGTCCGGGTCATCGGCTTCGACGGCGTCACGCGGTGGGTGTGGACCCGCGCGGTCCCCCGGCGCGAGCACGGCCGGCTGTTCCTGGACGGGATGAGCACCAACGTCACCGAGCGCCGGCTCCTCGCCGAGCACCGTGAGGAGCTGCTCGCCGAGCAGCGGCAGCAGGTGGCGCGGCTGCGCGAGCTGGACCGGATGAAGGACGACCTGGTCGCCCTGGTCTCGCACGAGCTGCGCAACCCGATCGGCACGATCCTCGGGTACGCCGAGATCATCGGCGACGAGCCCGGCGTCACCGACGAGGTGCGCCGCTACGGCGAGGTCATCCGCCGCCACAGCAGCCACATGCAGCAGCTCGTCGACGACCTGCTGGACCTGGCCCGGCTCGGCAGCGCCAGCCTCGCGGTCGACCCGCGCCCGCTGTCGCTGACCAGGGCGCTGCGCGAGGCGGTCGAGGACCACCGGCCGGCCGCCGAGGGCAGGGACCTCACGATCCGCCTCGAGCCGGGCGCGAACCTCACGGTGCGGGCAGACCCGGCGCGGCTGCGGCAGGTCCTGGACAACCTGCTCTCCAACGCCGTCAAGTACACCCCGGCCGGCGGCACCGTGACCGTCACCGCGTCCGGCGCCGACGGGTCCGGCACGGCGTCGATCAGCGTCAGCGACACCGGGATCGGGATCCCGGCCGAGCAGTACCAGCAGCTGTTCACCCGCTTCTTCCGCGCCTCGACGGCGCTCGCGCAGGGCATCAAGGGCACGGGCCTCGGCCTGGCGGTGACCAAGGCGATCGTGGACGCCCACCACGGCACGATCACCGCCACCCCGGCCGAGCCGACCGGCACGACGTTCACGTTCACGCTGCCCACAGCGGTGCGTCCCTGACGGCCCGGCATGGCGCGGTCTACGGCTTCCGTGAACGCAAGGTACACGCACAGTAAACGATCTTCCGGTGCGTTGCCCCGCCGATCGCTAGGCTAAACCTCGAATCCGCAGGAGATGTCCAGCAGGAATCCGGGGGTGGAAGACATGGCGAAGAACAAGAAGAAGTCGAAGAAGGACAAGAAGAACAAGAAGAAGAAGTAGACCGGCTGTGCCGCCGTTCCAGTCACGGCACGGCGGCCACCGCACCCCGACGTCGAGGGTCAGGACCATGCACCACGACATTCTCACGCTCCTTGACGCACACCTGGCGCAGCTGTGCGCGGCGCGGAACCAGCTCGCCGCCACCCGGCGCGTCGCCCCCGGCGAACGCAGTGCCGCCGTCCTCTACACCATCGACGTCAGTGACCGGTACGCGTCGCAGGCCCGCACCCTGATGGCCGAGCTCGACGCGGTGCCGAGGGTCGCGGTGGGCGCGGCCGAGTAGGCCCGTCACACGGTGATGACGACCTTCGCGCGGGCGTGGTCCATCTCGAGGTAGCGCACGGCCTCCGCGGCCTCGCCGAACGGGAACGTGCGGTCGATGACCGGGGTGATCGCGCCGGACTCGGCGAGCTCGCGCAGCGTCGCGAGGTTCTCCCGGCTCGGCACCGCGGTGAGCACCAGCACCCGGTGCCGGACGAAGCGTGACACCAGCCGCCCCCGCGTGATCAGCCGGACCGGGCCGAAGAGGCTGCCGCCGGCCGAGACGCCGCCGCCGGACAGCACCAGCGTCCCCGTGGGTGTCAGCACCCGCCGGCACTCGGCCAGCGAGCGGTTGCCGACGAGGTCGAACACGACCTCGTACCGGCCGCCGTTGCGGGTGAAGTCCTCGCGGGTGTAGTCAATGACGCGGTCGGCGCCGAGGGACCGGACCAGCTCGAGGTTCCTGGTGCTGCACACGCCGGTCACCTCGGCCCCGAAGGCCTTGGCGATCTGCACGGCGAACGTGCCCACGCCGCCCGACGCGCCGTTGATCAGCACGCGCTGCCCGGAGCGCACCCGCGCGACGTCGCGCAGGCCCATGAGGGCGGTGTTGGCGGCCAGGGGCAGCGCGGCGGCCTGCTCGAACGTCAGGTTCGCCGGCTTGATCTCCAGCGCGCCGCCGGCCGGCACGCGGACGTACTCGGCGAACGCGGCGTCGATCTCGCCGAACACCTCGTCGCCGGGGCGGAACCGGGTCACCCCCGCGCCGACCGACTCGACCCGGCCGGCGAAGTCGGTGCCCCGGACCCGGACCTTCGGCGCGCCGAGCCCGAAGGCCATGCGGGCGACGTACGGGTCGCCGCGCATGACGTGCCAGTCGCGGGCGTTGACGGAGGCCGCATGGACGCGGACGAGCACTTCGCCATCGGCGGCCACCGGTGGGTCGACCTCGCCGAGCCGCAGCACGTCGGACGGGCCGTAGCGGTCCTGGACGATTGCCTTCATCGCGAGCTCCTCAAGACAGATCCCGAAGGTGTACGGCGTACACCTGCTGCTTCGACGGTAGGGTGTACGGCGTACACCCGTCAAGAGGGGATATCGTCGGCGGCTGCGGAAAGGGTCGGGTGGTCGAGGTGACGCAACAGGTGGACGCCCCACGCCGGGCACCCCTGACCAGGGATCGCGTCCTGCGGGCCGCCGTCGACCTCGCCGACGGCACGGGGATCGACGCCCTGAGCATGCGCAAGCTCGCGCAGGCGCTGGGTGTCGTGCCGATGGCGCTCTACAAGCACGTGGCGAACAAGGAGGAGCTGCTCGACGGCATGCTCGACGTCGTCGTCGGCGAGATCGACCCGCCCGCCACCGGCACGGACTGGCAGCACGCCGTCCGGCAGCGGATCCTCTCCGCCAGGCGGGCGCTGCTGCGCCACCCGTGGGCGTCGCGGGTGCTCGAGTCCCGCACCGCCCCGACGCCGGTGGTCCTGCAGTACATGGACTCGATGATCGGCATGTTCCGCACCGGCGGCTTCTCCGTCGACCTGACCCACCACGTGATGCACGCGATGGGCAGCCGCATCCTGGGCTTCTCCCAGGAGCTGTTCGGCACTGCCCCGCCGAGCGGCGCACCCGTCGACGCGCAGGTGGCCCGGCACATGGCCGAGCGGTACCCGTACATCACCGAAATCACGACCCAGGTCGCCCATGACGACGCGTCGGTGGTGGGCAGCGGCTGCGACGACCAGTTCGAGTTCGAGTTCACGCTGGACCTGCTGCTGGACGGCCTCGAACGGCTCCGCCGGCGCGACTGGACGTCCCGCCCGGGCTGACCGGAATGCGCCCGGCCGGGCGGGTGTTGCCGGAAGTCGTGATGCAGATCAGGGAGCTCTACCTCACCGCCGCGTCCACGGCCGCGCGGCTGCTCGCCGCCCCGGAGGTCGCCGCCGCGTGGCACGGACCGAGCGCGCTGCCGAAGCTGAGCGTGCGGGGCCTCGCGGGGCACCTGGCGGGGCAGATCTTCTTCATCCCCAAGGTGCTCGCCGAGCCGGTGCCGGCCGAGGAGGTCATCGGCCTGCACGAGTACTACGCCCGGGTGCACTGGATCGGGTCGGACCTCGACGACGCGTTCAACGTCCTCATCCGCAGCAGCGGCGAGGACGACGCCGCGGACGGCCCGGCGGCGCTCGCGGCCCGGGTCGAGGCCACCGTCGCCGAGCTGCGCACGGTGCTGCCGGCCGCGCCGGACCGGCCGGTGCGCCGCCCCACCTGGGGCGCGTGGTCGATCGGCCTGGACGACTTCGTGGCCAGCCGGCTGCTGGAGGTCGTCGTGCACAGCGACGACCTGGCGCACAGCGTGGGCGTCGCGACCCCCGAGTTCCCCGCGGCGGCCGTGCAGACCGTCGTGGACATCCTGTCCCGGATCGCGGTGCGCCGCCACGGCGCGACCAGCGTGCTGCGCGCCCTGAGCCGCGCCGAACGCGCACCCGCCACGATCTCGGCACTCTAGGCGCCCTTGAGGCCTTGAGCCACAATCAGTCGCGGGGGTGTGGTCGTGACGGAGTTCGGCATGGACGTCGTGGACACGGTGGCGGTCGCGGAGCGGTTCGCGGCCCGCAAGGCCGCACGGATCGTGGACGCCTCGGTGCTGCTGTGGGCGGTGCCGCCGGGCCGCTCGGCGGTCATGCGCCAGGTGCACCGACGGATCCGGGCCGACACCGGCTGGCTCGACCCGTTCACGGACTGGGCGCAGGACCTGGTCGACGACGACGGCGCCGACGTGGCGTCGCAGCTGCGCCGGGAGACGCGGCTGCGGCGGCGGTTCCTGAGCCAGCGGCCGAGTGCCGGCCCGGCGCGGTGGCACGCGTCGGCGACCGCCGGGCTGGCCGCGGCGCTGGAGGAGGCCCGCACGGCCGGGGTCGAGCACGCCGGCCCGGCGCACCTGCTGGCGGGACTGCTGCGCGACCCGGCCGGAGCGATGCGCGGGCTGGGCAAGGACCGGGACGAACTCGTCGCGGCGGTGCGCTCGGATCCCGCATGGCAGGAGCCCGGCCGGCCGCACACGCCGCTGGCGTCCATGCTCGACGCGGCCAGGGAGCTCGACGATCGCACCGGGCTGCGTGGCCGGTGGGACCGCAAGGTGCGGCGCGACTGGATCGGTGACGGCAGGTACCGCGGCGCGGTCACGCCGGCCGTGCTGTGGGAGGCGGTGCGCCAGACGGTGCGGCTGGACGACGGCCCGGTCACCGCCGCGCACCTGCTGCTCGCCGTCACCGCGATGGGCCGGCAGCTGCGGATCGCCGAACGGCGGCTGCGGCCGGCGCTGCTGCCGTTCAACGGCGCGGCGGACGTCCTCGACGCGCACGGCGTGACGCCGCAGCGAGTGGTCGCGGCGCTGCCGGCGGTGCGCCCGGCGGCCCCGGTCGTCGTCCCCGAGGGGCGTGCCCAGCTGGTCATCTGGTTCACCGGCACGGGATGGACCGCCGAGGCGGTCGACGCGGTCGACCGGGCGGTCGCCCTGGCCCGCGACGCGGGGCACCCCGCCACGGAGTCCTCGCACCTGGCGATCGCCGCGCTCGACGCCGCGGACGGCACCGCCGTGCGGCTGCTGGAGGCCCTCGATGTCGACCCGGCCGCCGCCCGGGCCGACATCGCCGACCACCTGGCGCAGGCGCCGGTGGAGGAAGGTGCCGCACCCTCGCCGGAGAGACGCGCCGATCGGTCCCCGGCGAAGGCGCGGCGGCTCAGCCCTTGACCGACCCGGTGAGGCCGCCGACGATGTGCCGTTCGGCGAACACGAAGAAGCCGATCGCGGGGATCATCGACGCCGCCGTGTAGGCGAGGATGCGGGCCGTGTCCTGGGAGAACTGGGACTGGAACGCGGCGACGCCGAGCGGCAGGGTGAAGTTGTTCGGGTCGCTGAGCACCAGCAGCGGCAGCAGGTAGGCGTTCCAGCTGGTGACGAACGCGAGGATCGCCACGGTCGTCAGCGCGGGCCGGCTCAGCGGGATCAGGATCCGCCAGAAGAAGCCGAGCCGCCCTGCGCCGTCCATCGCCGCAGCGTCCTCCAGCTCGGCGGGGATCGCGGCCATGAACGGGCGCAGGATGACGATCGTGATCGGCAGGGCGAACGCGGCCTGCGGCAGCGCCACCCCGAGCGGGTTCTCCAGCAGGTCGAGCTCGCGCAGCAGCAGGTACAGCGGGAGGGCCGCCGCGGTGAGCGGGAACAGCAGGCCCAGCGTGAACAACGTGTACAGCGACTCCCGTCCGCTGAACGTGTAGCGGGACAGCGCGAACGCGGCCATCGCGCCCACGCTGACGGCGAGGCCGGTGGTGATGACCGAGATGAGCGTGCTGTTGCCCATCGCCTTCCAGAACACGTCGGAGCTGAGCACGTCGCCGTAGTTGCCCAGGTTCCATGGGGACGGCCAGCCGACCGGCTCGTTGTTGATCTGGGCGTTGGTGCGGAACCCGCCGAGGATGGTGAACACCAGCGGGACGATGGTCACGCCGACGACGAACACCACGATGAGATACGTGAACGGCGTCCCCAAGGACAGGCGCCTGTTGTTCATGCCGGTCACCTCTTGGTCCCAGTCAGTGCGCCCCGCAGGTCGCGACGCAACGCGAAGCGCTGGTACAGCAGGGCGAAGATGAAGCACACGACGAAGAGCACGACGGCGACGGCGCTGCCGAACCCGAACTCGTAGCGGCTGAAACCGTGATCGAGCAGGTAGGTCGCCATGGTGGCCGAGGCGCTCGCCGGGCCGCCGAGCGTCATGATCCACACCAGGTCGAACAGTTGCAGCGACCCGATGACGGACAGGAAGATCCAGATCCGGATCGTGGGGCCGAGCAGCGGCAGCACGATGTGGCGGGTGGTGTCCCACGGGGACGCACCGTCGGTGGAGGCGGCCTCCCGCAGCTCGGCCGGGATGCTCTGCAACCCGGCGAGGAGCAGGATGACACCGAAGCCGATGTACTTCCAGGTGATGACCACGAAGAGCGTGTAGAGCACCAGGTCACCGTCGGCGAGCCAGTCCTGGATCAGGCCACCGGCGCCGACCGCGTTGAACAACTGGTCGACCAGGCCGCCGGGCTGCAGCATCAGCAGCCACACGACCGCGGTGATCGCCTCCGACAGCACGTACGGCGCGAAGACCACCAGGCGCAGCACGGCCCGCCCGCGGATCTTCCGGTTGAGCAGCAGCGCCAACGCGATCGACAGCGGCAGCTGCACGAGCACGGACAGCGCGGCGATGATCAGGTTGTGCAGCAGCGCGGAACGGAAGACCTCGTCCTCCAGGACCCGCTGGTAGTTGCCCAGCCCGTACGGGGTGCGGGGGCTGAACCCGGTCCATTTGTAGAAGCTGTAGTAGACGGCGACCGCGATCGGCAGCAGCACGAACCCGACGAACAGCACGAGTGCCGGGCTGAGCAGCAGCGCGAGTTCCAGCCGGGTGCCGAGACGCCCCGGCCGGCGGGCCGGCCGCGATGACTCGCGGCCGGCCTGCTTCGCGGGCGCCGTTGCGGCGGCAACGGTTCCCATCAGTGACCCATCACTTGTTCGCGACCGCCTTGGTGAAGGCGTCGACGATACCCTGCGGGCTGCCCTTGCCGGCGAAGAAGTCGGCAACGGCGTCGTTGAGTGCCTGCCCGACGCTCGTGGGCAGTGCCTGGTCGAAGTACACCTGGATGTACGGCGCCTTGTTCAGGTAGTCCTGCACCGTCTTGAGGGTGGGGTCCTGAATCGCGGAGATCGCCGCCGGGTTCGCCGGAAGGCTGATCGTGTTGCTCTGCACCAGCTTCTGCTGCACCGGGGCGCTGGCGATGTACTTGAGGAAGTCGGCGCACGCTGCGCCGGCCTTGACGGCGCAGGAGTAGCCGTCGCCACCGCCGAGCGCGGTCCCGGGGGTGCCCTTGCCACCGGCAACGGTCGGGAACGCGAACCAGCCGAGCTTCTTGGCGTACTCCTTGTCCTCGGTCAGCGGGATCATCGTGGGCAGCTCCCAGTCACCCTGCAGCTCCATCGCGGCCTTGCCGTTGGCGACCAGACCGGCGGAGCTGCCGGCGCCCTGCTGGGCGGGGGTGCCGAGGAAGGCGTCCTGGAACGGCTTGGTGTCGAGGAACGCCTTGAGGTCCTCACCAGCCTTGACCCAGCACGGGTCGTCCATCTTCAGGTTCTTCACGGTGTTCTTCACGGTGTCCAGGGAGCACTCCCGGATCGCGAAGTAGGACCACCAGAAGGCGTCGGGCCACTTGTCCTTGCCGCCGACGGCGATCGGGGCGATGTTCTTCGCCTTCAGCTTCGTGACGGCGGCGTTGAGCTCCTCCATCGTGGTCGGCGGGGCGGTGATGCCGGCCTGTGCGAACAGGTCCGTGCGGTACCAGAAGCCGACGACGTGCAGGCCGAACGGCACGCCGTACTGCTTGCCCTCGACCTGCCAGCCCTTGGCGCCGGCGCCGAGCTCGTTGATCCAGCTCGACGTCGCCTCGGTCATGTCCATGAGCTTGCCGGACTCGACCTGGGTGGCCAGCGCGCCGCCACCCCACTGCTGGAAGATGCTCGGCGGTGTCGGCGACTGCAGCGCCACCGAGATCTTGGTCTTGAGTGCCTCGTTCTGTGCCGGTTCGACCTTGAACGACACATTCGGGTGATCGGCGTGGTACTGATCTGCGAGCGACTGCCAGACGCCCTTCGCGGGATCTTGGGCGCCGTTGTGCCACCAGGTCAAGGTCGTGGCGGCATTCGGGTCGCCGCTCGATCCAGGTTCGTCGTCACCGCATGCGGTCAGGGAGGGGACCGCCATCGCAAGTGCGATGGCAATCGTGGCCAGCCTCCGTGGGGTGCTCAGGCGGACGTTCAAAGTGATCATCTCCTGACGGGGGCGAGCCGAGCCGAAGGGCTCGGCCCTCGATGACCGCAGAGTCTCCGCCTCAGGAACTCCGCTTGTCAATCGTTGTTGATATCGTTATCGGAAGTTACTCTGCCCTCGTGAAACCCAGTTCTCGAATCACGATCCGGGACGTCGCCGCAACCGCGGGCGTCTCGGTGGCGACGGTGTCCAAGGTGCTCAACGCCCGATACGGGGTGTCGGCAGCGACCAGTGCACACGTCCAGTCCGTCATCCGCGAGCTGGGCTACGAGGCGAGCCTCGTGGCGCAGAGCCTGCGCAACCACAAGACCAACGTCATCGGCATCCTCGTCGCCGACCTGGAGCCGTTCAGCACCGAGCTGCTCAAGGGCGCCGCGAAGGCCATCAAGGGCACCGGCTACGAGCTGGTCGTCTACTCCGCCGGCGGCCGCACCAGCGACCAGGCCGGCTGGGAGCAGCGCTACCTGTCCCGGCTGTCCGGCACGCTCATCGACGGCGCGGTCCTGGTCACGCCGACCGTGGTCGACGTCGACTACGGCACGGCGGTGGTGGCCGTCGACCCGCACGCCGGCCCGTCCGGCCTGCCGACCGTCGACTCGGACAACCTCAACGGCGCCAGGCTGGGCACCCAGCACCTGCTCGACCTGGGACACCGCCGCATCGCGATGATCTCCGGCCGGCCGGACCTGGAGTCGTCCCGGCTGCGTGAGCGGGGCTTCTGCGAGGCCATGCGGGACGCCGGCGTGTCCGTGGACCCGGGCCTTATCCACGTCGGCGACTACGATCCGGACTCCTCCGCCGCCGCGGCCCGGTTCCTGCTCAGCGACCCCGACCGGCCCACCGCCATCTTCGGCGCCAACGACGTCTCGGCGATCGCCGCGGTCGAGGTCGCCGCGTCCATGGGCCTGCGGGTCCCCGACGACCTGTCGGTCGTCGGCTTCGACAACGTCCCGGAGGCCGCCCTGGCCAGCCCGGCCCTCACCACCGTCGAACAGCCGATCCACGCGATGGGCCACCGCGCGATCGAGCTGCTGATCAAACTCATCCACGGCGAGCCGGTCGACACGACGCACGTGCGGCTCCCGACCCGCCTCGTCGTGCGCCGGTCGACCCGGGCCGTCTGAACGCTGCACCACCACATCCGCGCCGTGTGCAATGCCGCACGCGGCGCCCGCATCGCAATGCCCTGCGCGCCCGCACGACCGTCGTCCGGCGCCCCAGCAACGAACATTGGACGAACATTGGAGCACCGAGCGTGACACTCGACAGCGGCGTCTCCGCCGGAACCTGGCGGGACACCACGGCGCCCGCGTCCGCACGCGTGGCCGACCTGATGACCCGGATGACCCTGCGCGAGAAGGTGGCGCAGATGTACGGCGCCTGGCTCGACGTCGACGACACCGCCGGGGAGGTCGCACCGCACCAGCACGATCAGACGCCCGACCCGTTCGACTGGAACGCCCAGATCCCCCACGGGCTCGGCCAGGTGACCCGCGCCTACGGCACGACGCCGATCGCGCCCGCCGACGGCGCCCGCCGGGTCGCGCGCCTGCAGCGGGAGATCATCGCCGCCGGGCGCTTCGGCATCCCGGCAATCGTGCACGACGAGTGCCTCACCGGCCTGGCCGCCTGGCAGGCGACCATCTACCCGGCGCCGCTGTCGTGGGGTGCGAGCTTCGACCCGGACCTGGTCGAGCGGATGGGCGCGCAGATCGGCCGCACCATGCACCGGCTCGGCATCCAGCAGGGCCTCGCCCCGGTGCTGGACGTGGTCCGGGACCTGCGCTGGGGCCGCGTCGAGGAGACCATCGGCGAGGATCCGCATCTCGTCGGTACCATCGGCGCCGCCTACGTGCGCGGCGTGGAGTCCGCGGGGGTCGTGGCCACCCTCAAGCACTTCGCCGGCTACTCGGCCTCCCGCGCCGGGCGGAACCTCGCGCCGGTGTCGATCGGGCCGCGGGAGTTCGCCGACGTGCTGCTGCCGCCGTTCGAGATGGCGCTGCGCGCCGGTGCCCGCTCGGTCATGAACAGCTACACCGACATCGACGGCATCCCCGTGGCCGCGGACCCGACGCTGCTCACCGACCTGCTCCGGGACCGGCTGCGCTTCGACGGCACCGTGGTCTCCGACTACTTCTCCATCGCCTTCCTGCAGACGTTGCACGGCGTCGCCGGGTCCCGCGCCGACGCGGCCGCGCTCGCGCTGCGCGCCGGCATCGACGTCGAGCTGCCGGGCGTCAACTGCTACGGCGCGCCGCTGCTGGACGCCGTCGAGGCCGGCGACGTCGACGAGGCCCTCATCGACCGGGCCGTCACCCGCATCCTGTTGCAGAAGTGCGCGCTCGGCCTGCTCGACGAGGACTGGCGCCCCGAGCCGCCGGCGCTGCACGAGGACGGTGCGGTCATCGACATCGACGAGCCCGACGCCCGGGACCTCGCCCGGCGGCTCGCGGAGCGCTCCGTCGTGCTGCTGCGCAACGAGTCCGGCGACGACGGGCCCGCCCTCCCCCTGCGCCCCGGCGCCCGGCTCGCGGTCGTCGGCCCCGGCGCCGCGGAGTCCGGCGCGATGCTCGGCTGCTACTCCTTCCCCCGCCACGTTCTGGTGCACCACCCCGACGTGCCCGCCGGGCTGTCGGTGCCGTCGGTGCTGGACGCGCTCAAGGCCGGACACGACGTCACGTACGCCCAGGGCTGCCCGGTCCTCGGCGGCGACGACGAGCAGATCGCCGCGGCCGTCTCGGCCGCCGAAGGGGCCGACGTGTGCGTCGCGGTTCTCGGCGACCTGTCCGGGCTGTTCGGCGGTGGCACGTCCGGCGAGGGCTGCGACGCGAGCGACCTGCGGCTGCCCGGCCGGCAGGAGGAGCTGCTCGAAGCGCTGCTGGCCACCGGTACCCCGGTCGTGCTGGTGCTGCTCGTCGGCCGCCCGTATGAGCTGTCCCGGCAGGTCGACCGGCTCGCGGCCGTGCTGTGCGGCTTCTTCCCCGGCGAGGAGGGCGCCGCCGCGATCGAGGGTGTCCTCAGTGGACGGATCGACCCGTCGGGGCGGCTGCCGGTGAGCTTCCCGGGCGCCGGCGCGAGCCAGCCGGCCACGTACCTCGCCGCGCCGCTCGCCGCGAGCAGCGGCGTCAGCACCGTGGATCCGACGCCGCTGTTCGCGTTCGGCCACGGGCTGTCGTACACCGGCACGACGTGGGGCGAGGTCGTCCTGGACCCGGCCGGGGGCTGGCCGACCGACGGCAGCGTGGAGGTGTCGGTGCCGGTCAGCAACGACGGCGACCGCGCGACGAGCACCGTCGTCCAGGTGTACCTGCACGACCCGGTCGCCGAGGTGGCCCGGCCAGAGCGGCAGCTGATCGCCGCGGCCCGGGTGGATCTGGCCCCGGGGCAGCAGCGCACGGTCGTGTTCGGCCTGCACGCGGACCTGTTGTCCTACTCGGGCCGGGATGGGCGGCGCCTGGTCGAGCCGGGCGACGTGGAGCTGCGGGTCGCACGCTCCAGCGCGGACGTCCACGCGGCGGTGCGGGTCCCGGTCGTCGGCCCGCGCCGGTTCGTCGGCCACGACCGGGAGCTGCACCCGCGGGTGACGATCTCCGGCTGACGCGGCGGCCTCCGGCTGACGCGGAAGGGCGGGACCCGTTCGGGTCCCGCCCTTCGTCATGCGGTCAGACGCTGGTGCAGGCGGCGCCGTTCAGCGTGAACGCCGCGGGCCTGCCGGTGTTGCCGGTGTGGTTCGCCTGGAACCCGAACGACGCGGAGCCGCCCGGCGGGATGCCGGCGTTGTAGCTCATGTTGCGCGCCGTGACGGCGCCCGAGGTGGGTGTGACCGTCGCGTTCCACGCCGACGTGACGGTCTGCCCCGACGGCAGCGTGAAGCCGAGGGTCCAGCCGTTGACGGCGGTGGTGCCGGCGTTGGTGATCGTGACGGCCGTGGTGAGCCCGGTGTTCCAGGCGTTCACGGTGTACGACACCTGGCAGCCCCCGACCGGCACCGACGGCGAACCCGACGGCGAACCGGACGGTGACCTCGACGGCGATGCCGACGGCGAGGACGGCTGCGAACTGGAGGGCGTCGGGCTCGTACCCCCGGACAACCCGAAGAACGCGATGACCATCGCGGCCTGTCCCGCCATGGGCAGCGAGTGGCCGACCCCGGCGATGCTGATCCCCTCGACCGGTGCCATGGTGCCCGCGTTGCCGTAGCGGGTGCGGGTCCAGTTCTGCTGCGGCTGGTCGGTGAACACGGGGGTCTGGCTGACGCCGAGCACGTTGGTCCACTGCTCGATCTCCTCGCCGAAGTTCGGGTAGGCGAGGGTCGTGTCGGTGGTGCCGTGGAAGAGCTGCATGCGCGGCCGGGCCCCGCTGTATCCGGGGTAGGCGTTGCGGACCAGGTCACCCCACTGCTGCGGCGTCTTGTTCAGCTGGCCGCTGGAGCAGGTGCTGTTCCAGGACGAGCCGTCGGTGGTGGCGAAGCAGCCGAACGGGACGCCCATGAACGCGGCGCCGGCCTTGAAGACGTCCGGGTAGTCGCCGAGCAGGACGTTGGTCATCATGCCGCCCGACGAGGCGCCGGTGACGAAGATCCGGCCCGGGTCGGCGTTGTTGTGCTGCTGCACGTAGGTGACCATCGACATGATGCCGACCGGGTCGCTGCCGCCGCCGCGCCGCAACGCCTCCGGCGAGGAGACGTCGAAGCAGTTGCCGCTGCGGGTCGCGGACGGGTAGACCACGATGAAGCCGTACCGGTCGGCAAGCGACGCGAACTCGGTGCCGGAGTAGAACGCCGGCCCCGATCCGGTGCAGTAGTGCACGGCCACGACGACCGCCGGGCGGGCGGCGACGGTGTTCGGCACGTACAGGTGCATGCGCAGGTTGCTCGGGTTGGTGCCGAAGTTGGTGACCTCGGTCAGGGTTGCGGCGGACGCCGGCGACGCGAACAGGGTGATGCCGGCGACGGCGAGGACCGCCGCGGCCGAGGCGGCGGCGAGGATTCTGTTTCGGATGCGCATGGCCGTTCTCTCTCAGCTCGCGGCGCAGGTGGGGGTGAGGGTGCCGGCGGTGCCGGTGGCCTGGAGGCCGAACTCGGTGTACTGGCCGGGGTTGATGTGGCCGTTGTAGGACACGTTGGTGAACGTGTTGCCGTTGCGGGTCACGCTCCAGGAGTTGGTGACGGTGATGCCGCTGGGCAGTGGCATGGTGACGGTCCATGCGTTGGTGCCGCCGGAGCCGGCGGTGACCCTGACGGCGACGACGAACCCGCCCTGCCACTGGTTGACCGACGCGGTGGCGGTGCAGCCGCCGGACGGGACCGGCGGGGAGGAGCTGCTCACCGGCGGGCTGCTCGGCGGGCTGGAGGTGGGTCCGCCGCCGCCGAGGGCGGTCAGAGTGCTGGTGTACGCGGCCTTCTTGTTGCCGTTGCCGTCGAACAGCAGCGGGGTGCCCGAGGCACGCCACGAGTCGCTGTCACGGATACCCCACACAGTCATCCCGGTGCACCGGCTCACCGCGAGGCAGGCCTCGGTGACCCGGCGGTAGTTGTCGGCCTGGGCGCTGCCGGAGCCCTCGATGTCCAGCTCGGTGATCTGCACGTCCAGGCCCAGGTCCGCGAACCGCTGCAGGTTCGCCTGATAGTCCGACGGGACCGGGCTCGCACTGTTGAAATGCGACTGGAACCCCACACAGTCGATCGGCACCCCACGAGCCTTGAAATCCGACACCATCGCATACACGGCGTTGGACTTCGCGTTCTGCCCATCGGTGTTGTAGTCGTTGTAACACAGCTTCGCGGCCGGGTCCGCGGCCCGCGCCGCACGGAACGCCACCTCGATCCAGTCATTACCCGTCCGCTGCAGGCTCGAGTCACGCCGCCCGCCGCCACCACCATCGGCGAACGCCTCGTTCACCACGTCCCACGCATAGATCTTGCCCTTGTAATGCGTCGCGACCTGCGTGACATGGTTGACCATCGCGTTACGCAACGCCGTCCCCGACAGGTTCTGCGCCCAGCCCGGCTGCTGCTGATGCCACGCCAGCGCATGCCCCCGCACCCGCTGACCGTGCGCCTGCGCATGCGCCACGATCTGATCCGCCGAGCCGTAGGAGAACGACCCCTGCGACGGCTCCGTCGCATCCCACTTCATCTCGTTCTCCGGCGTCACCATCCCGAACTCACGATCCAGAATCGTGCTGTACACCGAGTCACTGAGCTTGTACGCCGCAACCGCCGTACCGAAATACCGGCCCTTCTCCGCCGCCGCAGCATGCAACGTCGACGCCGCCGCATCCGCAGCCGAAGCGATACCAACAGCCACCACCACCGCCAGAGCACCCGCACCCGCGGCGCCCAGCGCCCGTTTCCGATTCCTGTCCATCACAACGCCTTCCGTTTTCGAAACATGTTCGGCGGGGACCCGATCAGCATCACGGAATAGACCGATGACAACGTCTTCACCAGCCCGAATTTCCCGTCGTGACCCGCGTTGCCCTGCTGACAGCAGCGCCGCGCACCAGTTTCGAAAAACAAAAACTGAAACTTTCATTGATCAGCGCCATGGTTTCTTGATTCGATGGCGGTGCCGTGTGCTCGGCCGGAGCGAAAGGACCCTGAAATGGTGCGGTTACGGTTCGAGGGTCACCGGTCCGCGGCCGGTCCGCTCACCGCCGGCCAGCGCAACACGGCGAAGTGGCTGCTCAACGTCCCGCACGCGCCCGCCGCCGTGCTCGACCACGCCTTCGACGTACCGCCCGGCACGACCCTCGGGGACGTCGCCGAGTGCTTCCAGGTGCTGCTGTGCCGGCACGAGGGACTGCGCAGCACGTACCTGCTGGGCGAGCCGGGCGAGCAGCGCGTCCTGGCCGTCGGCTCGCTGCCGATGCTGGTGCACTCCACCGATGCCCGGGACTCCGCCTCCTCTGCCTCCGCCTCCTCCTCCGACTCCGCCGACGCTGCCGGCGCGGTCGACGCCGGGCGGCTCGTCGCGCTGTGCCGGGCGGAGCCGTTCGACGTCGCCGCCGAGCCGCCGGTCCGTTTCGCGGTCGCGGTCCGTGACGGCCTGGTGGTCGCCGCCGTCGTCGTCTGCTCGCACATCGCGGTCGACTTCCAGGCCCTGGCGGTGCTGGACGCCGAGTTCGCCGAGATGATCCGCGACCCGGCCGCCCGGGTGCCCGGCGAACCCCGGCCGCAGCCGCTCGACCGCGCCGCGCTGGAGGACCGGCCGGCAAGACGCCGGCGCATGGACGCGGCGCTGCGACACTGGGAGCGGGCGCGACCAGCAGCGCCCGCGCATCCGTACGCCAAGCCCCGGACCGGGCCAGGCAAGGGCTCCGGCGCGTATGGCATGTCCTCGCCCGCCGCGGCGGCGGCGCTGGAGCACGTCGCGGCGCGCACCGGGGCGAGCCGCCCGGCGATCGTGCTGGCCGCGTTCTCGGCGCTGCTGTCCCGCCGTACCGGCGACGCCACCTGCACCTTCGTGACGCTGTCGGCCAACCGCTTCGAGTCCGAACTGCTCCGCTACGTCGGCACCCAGGCCCAGGCGACGTTCCTGACCGTCGAGGTCGGCAGCTCGGGCTTCGACGCTTTGGTCGGCCGCTGCTTCGGCGCGGTCCTGCAGGCCGGCCTGCACGGCACCTACGACGTGTACCGCCAGCACGAGCAGTCCGTCCGCATCAAGACCGACCGCGGCATCGCGCCGTCGTTCGAGCCGCTGTTCAACAGCATCGTCATGGACACCCCCGGCCACGGCCCGCTGACCGACGTCGCCACGGCCGCACCCACCGAGACCCAGTGGGTCGACATGCCACCCACCGACATCCTGCTGCGCTTCGACCTGGGCCGCGTCGACGGCTCGCTGATCGCGCGCCTGTGGAGCGGCGACACCGGCCGCGTCGGCCCGGCCGAGGCCAAGTCCCTGCTGCTGGCCCTGGAGCGACTCATCGTCACCGCCGCCGCAGCCGACCTCGACCACGCCGGCATCGTCGCGGCGCTCGCCCTGCCCCCGATCGAGCGTCCCCCGGGCTGGCTGCACGTCGACCACTGCTGGGTCGACCTCGCCGAGGTCCAGCGCCTCCTCGACGACGCCCTCGCCCCGGCGGTCTGCCGCGTCTTCGCCTCCGTCGACGGCACACCACTGGTCGCCTACATCGCCGGCGGCCCCGACACCCCGCAGGAAGCCCACGCCCGT
Source organism: Dactylosporangium sp. NBC_01737 (assembly GCF_035963215.1). NCBI lineage: Bacteria > Bacillati > Actinomycetota > Actinomycetes > Micromonosporales > Micromonosporaceae > Dactylosporangium > Dactylosporangium sp. NBC_01737. The sequence goes on along the minus strand of NZ_CP109153.1, from coordinate 6,882,129 downwards.
TGCCTCATCGCCCTACCGGGCCGCCACGCCGCGATGACCCCCCGCCACTACGTCCTGTGCGGCCAGTCCCCCGCCGAGCCCGACGACCCGGCCGCCTGGCGCGCCGGCCAGGTCCTGAGCGAGGGCTCCGGCCGCCCCACCAACCTGGCCCTGACCCCCGCCTGAACCTGAACGCCCCGCCCGCCCCGCGCCCTGCCGCACACTCGACCCCGCCGCGTCCTCCCCGGCCAAGCCCCCACCGCACACTCAGCCCCGCCGCGTCCCCAGCCGCCCCAGCCGTCCCCGCGGCCACGGTCGCCCGCACCGGTCTGCGCCCGCTGCACCCCGCCACCGCCCCGGCGTGTCCCCAGCCCAAGTCCCGGCGTGTTCCCCGCTCTGGCGCGGCCTCGGCCCTGCCCCTGGCGCGTCCCCAGCCCCGGCGCGTCCCCTGCCTCAGCCCTGGGCGTGCCCCGGCCCCAGCATCGGCGCGCACTCGGCGCTGGGTGCACCGGCCCCAGCCCCGGGCACGCACTCGTCCCGACCCCAGCCTCGGGAGGGCCGTCGGCCCTGTCCCGGGCGCGTCCTAAGCGCCGGCTCCCGGCGTGCCCTGACCCCGAGCGCACCCCGACCCCAGCTCACCCGCCGACCCGGGCACACTCCCGACCTGGACGGGCCCGACTCAGAACGCCACCCAACCTGGCGCACCCCGACCAGGCGGAACCCGGACCTGGCGCACCCCCGACCCGGGCGCACTCCTGACCTGGACGGGCCCGGCTCAGGGGCTCGGCTCCGACCTGGGCGGGTCGCGGCATGCGGCGGGTCGCGGCGTGGAACGTGTTTGGATTTCGCGGTTTTTCCTGAAGCGGAACGGTGTTCCGGGGAATGCCGTTCCGCTTCCCGGGAAATTGACGTGGCCCGAACTGTTTCGGGCCGCGACACGCCCGCGCGGCGGCGACGCGCGCTACGTCGTGGTGGTGGGATGGCGGTGGACGGGGGTGGCGGCGGGATGCAGCGGGCGCAGGCCGGTGCGGGCGACCGCGGTCGCCGTCGCGGCGGGGGTGGCGAGGTCCCATTCGAGGTAGACCTTGTCGCCGTCGTGGCAGCCGTAGCTGGTGGAGACGCACAGGAGCGGCTCACGCTCGACGAGGTGGCCCTCACGGATCACGTCGTGGCCGAAGACCGCGACCCGGCAGCCGGGGTGCAGCGCGCGCAGGAAGGCGGTTGCCCGGGCCGTGGTCGTGGTCCTGGCCCACAGCAGCGCGCCGGCCACGCCGCTGCCGGCCATGTCGTGCAGGGCGACGTTCTCGTACCCGGTCAGCGGCGCTGCGTCGAGGTCTGCGGGGGAGGTGATGACCGCGTGCGGTGCGGCGTGGGTGAAGGCGATGCCCGCCGCGGGCGCGACGGCCGCCAGGGGCCAGCCGGCGAGCCAGTCCCGGACGGCGGCGAAGCGCGCGGGGCCGTACGACTCCTCGAGGTGGAGGGCCTCGTCGGGGTGGAACTTCGACAGCCGGGGGCCGCCGAGGTGCGCGTGCTCGTGGTTGCCGAGCAGGTAGTGGACCTGGCCGGGGAAGCGCCGCTGCAGCCGCCACGCCTCGTCGAGCAGTTCGACCGACGCGTCGGCGTACCAGTCGCCGAGGTGGTCGGGCCAGTCGGCGCGGGGCAGGGCGGGGCCGTGGACCAGGTCGCCGCACAGCAGCAGGTGCGGCGGGTCGGCGGCGGACGCGCAAAGGTCCAGAAAACGGCGTACCACCGCGTGGAAGTCGGGCAGGTTGCCGTGCAGGTCCGTGGCGGCCAGCAGGATTCCCCGGTCGGGCAGGAGGACGACCCGTGACATCCTGCCAGCGTAGGCGACCGACGCTCAGGCGGCGGCCTGCAGCACCGCGGCCGGTGGCCCGGCCGCCGGGGCGAGCGTGACCAGCCGGCGGTGGCGGGACAGCCAGGTGATGGTGGCGGCGTAGACGAGCATGAGCGACGCGTCGACGGCGAGGAGCTGCCACGGCGAGTCCGCGGCGGACTCGTCCGACGCGAGCACCCCGAACGCGGCCGCGCCGACCATCGCGATCAGGTTGTTGACCACGTGCAGGGCGATGCCCGCCTCCAGGCCGCCGGTGCGCACCGCCAGCCAGCCCGTGACCGCCCCGAAGACGGCCACGTCCGCGAGTCCCCACGCGGTGCCGGTGCCGTGGACGGCGGCGAAGATGACCGCCTGCACGCCGATCGGCAGCCACGGCGTACGGACGAAGGCGCCGACGGCCTGCAGGAACCAGCCGCGGCACACATACTCCTCGGCGGCCGCCTGCAACGGCACCAGCACGAGCAGCACCAGCGTGCCGGCCACCGGGCGCCACCAGCGGTGCGTCGCGGTGCGCGCCAGGCGGTGGAACGGGACGCCCGGCGCATTCGTGACCGTCATGTCGCACATTGTGCAGGCGGCCGCCACGTCCCGTCAGCCGCCGGCGTCGCCGACGCTGCGGCACACGCCTTCGAGCATCAGGTCGATGGAGCGGGTCGCGGCGTCGGCGTCGGCGGCCTCCACCACGCCCTCGATCATCGTGCACAGCAGGGCCAGGTCGGCCGGGGCGAGGTCGGCGCGGACGTAACCCTCCTGCTGGGCGCGGCGCAGCGGCCCGGTGAGCGTGGTGATCATGCGGTGCTGGTACCGGTCGCGGGTCTGCCGATCCAGCCGGCGCACGTGCAGGACGAGGGGCCGCATCGCGATCTGGGTGCGCAGCAGCTCGGCGAGCAGGTCGCGGAAGGCGGCCGGGCGGTCGGCGTTGGCGGCGACGTACGCCTCGAGCCGGGCCAGCTCGTGCGCGACGACGGCGGCGGTCAGCGCCTGGCGGTCCGGGAAATGGCGGTAGAGGGTGGCCTGGCCGACGCCGGCCCGCCGGGCGATCTCCGGCATCAGCACGGTGGCGTGCCGGGTCAGCATCATCTCGGTGGCGGCCTCGACGATGGCCGAGCGGTTGCGCAGCGCGTCCCGCCGACGCGGCGTCTGGGCTCCGTACAGCACCTGACCCACCCCTCCAAGCAGCATCGCGGCGAGATATGTTACCGGCTAGTAACGATAATGTCATGAACTTCAAATTCTCGGTACCCGCTTCTACGCTCCCGCCACCGAGGCCTCCGCCCCGCACCACGGCCCCGGCACACCCCCCGCCTCGCGAAGGAGTGCGCATGGCGAAGCGCCGAACATCTCTGCCCGTCTGCCTGCTGTCCGTGCTCGCCGCCGCCGTCCTCACCACGGCGAGCCCGACCCCCGCCACCGCCGGCGTCCCGGCCGCCGCCCAGGCCGCCACCGTGTCCACGACGGGCTTCCGGTTCGTGGACGTCACGGGCTCCGGCGGCGTCGTCCTCAAGGCCAACGTGATCGCCCCGTCCGCGGCCGGGCGGTACCCGGCGATCGTCTTCCCCGCCAGCTGGGGGCTCAACGACCTCGAGTACATCGCCCAGGCCAGGACCCTCGCCGGCCGCGGCTACGTCGTCGTGTCCTACACCCCGCGCGGCTGGTGGTCCTCCGGCGGCGAGATCGACACCGCCGGGCCGAAGGACATGGCCGACCTGTCGAAGGTCATCGACTGGACGATCGCCAACACCGCCGCCGACCCGTCCCGCATCGGCGCGGCCGGCATCTCCTACGGCGCCGGCATCAGCCTGCTCGGCTCGGCGTTCGACCCGCGCATCCGGGCGGTCGTCATGATGAGCGGCTGGACCGACCTGGTGTACTCGCTGTACGGCGACCAGACCCGCCATCAGCAGTCGGCCGGGCTGCTGCAGCTCGCCGCCGGCCTGCTCGGCAACGCCGGCCCGGACCTGACCGGCAAGCTCGACGACTTCAACGCCAACCGCAACGTCGCGCAGATCATGGCCTGGGCCGGCGTCCGCTCCGCGGCGACCTACCTCGACGCGATCAACGCCAACCGCCCCGCGGTGCTCATCGCCAACTCGTGGGGCGACTCGATCTTCCCGCCCAACCAACTGGTCGACTTCTACGGCAGGCTGGCCGGCCCGAAGCGCCTCGAGCTGCGGCCCGGCGACCACGCCATCGCCGAGCTCACCGGCGTCATCGGCCTGCCCAACGACGTGTGGAGCAGCGCCTACCGCTGGTTCGACCAGTACCTGGCGGGGATCGACACCGGCATCGGCGGTGAGCCCCCGGTCCTCGTGAAGCCGCACAACGCCGCCACCGAGAGCTACCCGGCATGGTCCTCGCTCAACGGGAGTGTCCGCCGGTACGGGCTGGGCTCGATCCGCTGGTGGGACGGCACCGGGCTGCTCGGCGGAAACCCGGGGACCGGCTGGAGCAAGAGCCTGCCGACCGACCTGAACACGGTCGCCGACGGCGGGATCGTGCTGCTCACCAACGGCGCCGCGGCGCTCACCGGGGTGCTGCCGCAGATCTGGCTGCCGGCCGTCGACCGGCTCCGGGCCGGGGTCTGGGCCTCGGACCGCCCGTCGACCGTCCAGCGCATCCGCGGCGTACCCAAGGTCCACCTGAACCTCACGGGCACCGCCGCCCAGGGCACCGTCGTGGCGTACCTCTACGACCTCGACAACCTCGGCAACGCCAAGCTCATCACGCACGCCCCCGTCACCTGGCTCGGCACCGCGGGCGGCAACCGCAGCGTCGACGTCGCCCTGTCGGCGACGGCCTACGACGTGCCCGCCGGGCACTCGCTGACCCTGGTCGTGGACACTGTCGACCCGCTGTACTACGACGCCAACGCCCCCGGCGGCTCGGTCACCGTCGCCGGCGGTTCCTACGTGGACGTGCCCCTGCGGTAGTGACATTGGACGCACGGCAGGTGTCGGCGGCCCGACCTCCCTGGGGGCCGCCGGCACCTACCGTGTCGAACATGATGCGCAAGCTCGCCTGCACCGTCCTGCTGACCCTTGCGCTGGCCGCCTGCGGTTTCTCCGAACCGTTCGAGAGCGGCGACGGCAAACGCATCAAGATCGCCGTCGAGGGCCTCTTCGGCGAGCTGGAACGCGCCGACTACACGACCGCCGCGTCGCACTGGTGCGCGTACGAGCCGCCCGCGAAGCCGCCGACCGCCGACGAGCTCAAGGAGACCTTCAGCGGCTATGCACGGCCGTGGAAGACGAAGCTCGTCTCGTCGCAGCACACCTCCGGCGGCACCGGCGTCGCCAACCTGACCCTCACCGACGGCGGCGGCGCCCAGCACCCCTTCAACGTCGACTTCACCATGGCCGGCGGCACCCCGAAGGTCTGCAGCGTGGACACCGGCACCGTATCCATCGACGTCGATTTTTAGGGGCGGCAGGCACGTCGAGACCGCCGGGGGATGGCTGAGCCGGCGGTGATCATGGCATCGTCAAGGATCAATGCGCGCTTCATCGATCCAACGGAGGATGTCATGAAGGCCCGCACCCGTCGTGTGGGGATGGTCGCCGCCGCGGTCGTCGCCACGGTTCTGCTCGTTGCCCCGCCGCCGGCCGGCGCCGCCGAGGACACCGCCGACCGTCATCAGGTGAAGCTGGAGGTGTTGTCCAGCCAGGCCGATCAGGTCACCGGCGGCGACGCGCTCGTCAGGGTCCGGCCCGCCACCGCCAGGGTCACCCTCAACGGTGCCGACGTCACCGGCACGTTCAAGCCCGACGGCACCGCGTTGCTCACCGGGCTGCGTCAAGGCGCGAACGAGCTGCGGGCCGGGAACGCCCGCCTGCAGCTGCGCAACCACCCGATCAGCGGGCCGGTCTTCTCCGGGCCGCAGCAGTATCCGTTCGTGTGCCGCACGGAGGCGGAGGGGCTCGGGCAGCCGCTCGTCGACAACCAGGCCGGGCAGGGCATGCGGGTGTACCGCGTCGACGCCGCCGGCGCCAGGACCACGGAGCTGGCGGGGTGGAGCAGGGACTGCGCCGCGCCGACGGTGGTGGACCTGTTGTACCGCTCGACGGCCGGCACCTTCAAGCCGATGCCCGCCGACGGATCCCGCCCCGCGGACCTGACCACGACGACGACGCTGGACGGCAGGACCGTCGACTACGTGGTGCGCCGGGAACGCGGCACCATCAACCGGTTCCTCTACGCGATCAGCATGCTCGCCGACGAGTCGGCGTGGAACCAGCGGGTGATCTACCGGTTCGACGGCGGGGTCGCCATCGGGCACGATCAGGGGCGGCTCGCCGGTGGTCATCTCTACCACGAGGGTCTGTCGCTCGGGTACGCCGTGCTGTACTCCAGCGGCACCCGCACCAACACGCACTACAACCTGGTCCTCGGCGGCGAAACGGCGCTGATGGTCAAGGAACGGTTCATCGAGCGGCACGGTGTCCCGCTGTACACCGTCGGCGTCGGCGCGTCCGGGGGTGCGATCCAGCAGTATGTGTACGGGCAGAACTACGGCACGCGGGTGATCGACGCCGCGATCCCGCAGTACTCCTACCCGGACATGGTCACGCAGGTCATCCACGTCGGGGACTGCGAGCTGCTCGAGCACTACATGGACGTCACCGACGCCGCGAACCCGAAGTGGGCCGACTGGGAGCAGCGCACCAGGCTGATCGGGATGAACGCCAGCGCGACCGTGCCCAACCCGTACCGCGGCGGGCAGCCGGGCTCCGACGAGTGCGTCGCCGGATGGCGCGGGCTGACCCCGCTGTCGATGAACCCGAAGTGGCAGCAGCCGGACCCGCTGTGGGCGCAGATGGATCCGCCCGGCGTGATGCTGACCGTACCGTGGACGCACTGGGACGACCTGCGCAACATCTACGGCATCGGGCCCGACGGCTACGCCCGCGTCGCGTGGGACAACGTCGGCGTGCAGTACGGGCTCGCCGCGCTGCGCGACGGGTTCCTGACGCCGGCGGAGTTCCTGGACCTCAACGCCCGGGTCGGCAGCTGGAAGGCGTCGGGCGACATGGTCCAGGAGGGCTGCCCGTTCGTGCCGCAGGCGTGCGCGGACCCGGCCCAGTTCGACCCGTGGAGCAGCCGCAACATGCGCCTGTCCGCCGACGGCGGCATCACCCCGGCGCCGCGCTCGACCGGCGACCGGCAGGCGATCCGGGCCGCGTACGAGTCCGGCCTGGTCTTCACCGGCCGCATCGACATCCCGGTCATCGACTGGCGGCACTACCTGGAGGACCAGCTCAACATGCACAACAGCCACCAGTCCTTCGCCGCCCGGCAGCGGATGCGGGACCGTGGCACCGCCGGCAACCAGGTCATCTGGTTCACCGACGCGCGGCCGGCGGTCGCCTTCGACCAGACGCCGGAGGCCCTGGCCGTGATGGACCAGTGGCTCGGCAACATCCGGCAGCGCCCCTGGCTCGGCGTCGCCTGGAACCGCCCGGCCAAGGCGGTCGACCGGTGCTTCGACACGGCCGGCAAGGAGCTCGCCGCCGGCCCGCGCGTCTGGGACGGCATCCTGGACGGCCGGCCCGCCGGTGCCTGCACGGCCCGGTTCCCGTTGTACGGCACGTCCCGCACGGTCGCCGGCGGGCCGATCGAGGGCGGCGTCTTCGCCTGCGACCGGCAGAGCGTCGAGGCCGCCGTGGCCCGTGGCGTGTACGGCACCTGGCGGCCGGGCGCCGCGGAACGGGCCCGGCTCAAGGCGATCTTCCCGACCGGCGTCTGCGACTACCGGCACTGACGTCACGGCCAGCAGGACCAGACGCAGACGGCGACGCTGCGGCGCCGCGTCCGGCTCGCCTGACCGCACCGGGCGCCCCCGCCGGAACAATGGCGGGGGCGCCCCCTCCAAACACCGGCGTGCGAGCGTGTACCCGGTCGGGAGGTGCGGGTGCAGCAGACTGAGGAGTCGTTCCGCCAGTACGTCGCGGACAGGCTCGCGGCGTTGTCGCGGGTCGCGTACCTGCTGACGGGTGACGTCCACCTGGCCGAGGACCTGGTGCAGACGACGCTCATCCGGGTCGCCGACCGGTGGGACCGCATCGTGCGCAGCGGCGACCCGGAGCCGTACGTGCGGCGGGTGCTCTACACGTCGCACGTCTCGGCGTGGCGGCGGCGCAAGATCCACGACGAGCCGTACGCCGAGCCGCCCGACCGGATCACCCCGGACCCCAGCGGGCAGGTCGTGGTGTCCCTCGCCGTCCGGCAGGCCCTGGCGCGCCTCAGCCCGCGGCAACGGGCCGTGCTGGTGCTGCGGTACTTCGAGGACCACACCGAGGCACGGACCGCGGAGATCCTCAACCTGTCGGTCGGCACCGTCAAGAGCCACGCCCGGGAGGCACTGGAACGGCTGCGGACCGTGGCGCCGGAGCTCGCCGCGGCCCGGGAGGGCAGATGAGCATAACGACACCCGGGAGCCCGGTCCGCGACACGCTCGCCGCACTCGCCGACGAGATGCCGCCGCCCCGGTTCCCCGATGCGGCGTGGTCGCTCGGCCGGCGCCGCCGCCGGCGCCGCAGGGCCGCGGTGAGCGCCGTCGTGCTCGCCGTCGCCCTGGCCGTGCCGTTGTGGTGGACCGCCGGCCCGCGACCGGGACAGGTCGCCGGACCCGCCGACGGCGAGGGGGCCCTGCCGTCCCGGGTGGGACGGCCGTGGCTGTGGCAGGCCACCATCGGCCAGTCGCCGCCGGGACCCGCCACGGTCATGTACACCACCGACGAGACCGTCTACCTCGAGGCGACCACCGTCGTCGTCGGCCGCGACGGCAGCTACCGGATCAAGGCGCAGGTGCTCGGCCACAACATCGGCCGGCTCTCCCCCGACGGCGGGCGGCTCCTGGTCGGCTACGAGGGCGTGCTCGACCTGCGCACCGGCAAGGAACACCGGCCGCCGGGCGGCACGCCGGTCGACTGGAGCCGCGACGGCCGCCAGGTGCTGTCGGTCACCGAACGCGACATCAACCTCGTCGACCTGGCGACCGGCGACGTCCGGCAACTGCTGCGGGTCGACATGACGACCGACGGGACGCGGCTGTCGCCCACCGGGGACCGGATCGCGTTCGGCGAGGGGTCCGCGAGCGAACAGCGGACCTGGCTGCGGGTGGTGCACCTGGGCGGGGGCGAGGACCTGAAGGTGCCCGTGGAGTCGGCGCAGGACCTGTGGTTCCCGCCGGTGTGGAGCGGCGACGGCCGACGGATCGCCCTCACCAAGGGCGTGTGCTTCAACGCGTCCCAGGGTCCGGACGTCTGCAGTGCCAAGCCGCCCGGCCGGCTGGTCGTCGTGGACGCGGAGACCGGCGCCGAGCTGCGCAGCTTCCCGCACCCCGACCGGGTCCTCGGTTTTCGCGGCGACGACCTGCTCGTCGAGCGCGACCACACGATCCTGCTGGTCGGCGCCGCCGGCGAGCGGACCGTGATGCGGCTGCCGGCCGACGCGGACCGGCCGGAGATCCCCCTCGACCTCATCGAACGCGGCACCTTGGGCGGGCCGGCCGTCAGCGCCAACCCGTTCGCCGCCCGGAGCGGCTTCTCCGTGTGCGCGGGGGTCGTCGCCCTGCTGGTCGCCTACGCGGTCTGGAGGGTCCGCAGGCGCATCCGCTCCAGAGGAAACTTTCCGCTATAGTGGCGGGCGTGGAGCCCGTCCTGGCGAACCTCACCGCCCAGCTGCGGCTGCAGCGTGCCCGGCGCGGGCTGAGCATCGAGGACCTCGCCGCGGCCAGTGGCGTCAGCCGCAGCATGATCTCCGACATCGAGCGCGGCGCGAAGGTGCCCAGCGTGCTGGTCCTCGCCCGGCTCGCCACGGCCCTCGACGTCACCGTGTCGCGGCTGCTCGGCGAGGACCAGCCCGAGCCGGTGATCCTGCTGCGCGCATCCGGCCAGCCCACGCTCACCGACCCCTCCGGCTGGGAGCGGCGGATCCTGTCGCCGAACCTGCCGGGCGTCGAGTTCGAGCTGATCCGCACCGCCGTCCCGGCCGGCGTCGTCATCGGCGCGTTCGCCGCGCACGCGCCCGGCTCCCGGGAATACGTCGCGGTCGAGTCCGGCCGGCTCCTGGTCACGCTCGACGGCGTGGAGCACCTCCTCGCCGCGGGCGACGCCCTCTACTACGCCGGCGACCGCACCCACGCCTTCGCCAACCCCGGCGCGAAGCGGTGTGTCTACTACACCGCCATGCACGTCGCCGGCCGCCACGACCTTCCGGAGGCACGAGGATGACCGCACCGACCGTCCGGCCGCTCGACCCGGCGGGCCTGCCCACTCCGGTGGGCAACTACACGCACGGCGTCGAGGTGACCGGCGCCGTGCGCACCGTGTACGTGAGCGGCCAGGTGCCGTGGGCCGACGAGGACGGCGCGATCCCGGCGGACTTCGCCGCGCAGTGCCGGCTGGTCTGGCGCAACGTCCTCGCCGTGCTCGCCGAGGCCGGCATGGGCGTCGAGCACCTGGTCAAGGTCACCACCTACCTGTCCGGCCGCGAGCACCGCTCGGTCAACGCCGCGGTCCGGCAGGAGATCCTGGGCGGGCACCGCCCCGCGCTGACGATCGTCATCACCGGCATCTACGACGAGGCGTGGCTGCTGGAGATCGAAGCGGTCGCGGTCGCCGTCACCGGGCCAGTTCCGTGAGCCGCGCCGCAGACACCGCGTGCCCGCCGGCCCGCGCGGCGGCGAGGGCCTCATCGGCCAGGCGCTGCGCGCCGGCGTCACCGCGGGCCGCGGCCAGCTCCGCCGCGGCGAGCCGCGCCTCGTAGTGCCCGAGCGCCGGACCCGTCGCCAGGGCCTCACCGGCCAGGCGTTCCGCGTCGGCGAACCGGCCCAGGGCAACGGCGACCATCGCGCCGCGGGCCGACGCCCACGACGCGAACAGGGTCAGGTCCGTCCCGGCCGCCGCAGCGGAGTCCCGGAACGCCGCCGCGGCCTCGTCCAGCAGCCCCCGCGCCTGCAGGCAGATACCGCGGGCGCGGTGCGCGGTCGCGGTCCAGCCGCGGTGACCGGCGTCCCGGGCGATGCGCAGCGCCGACGCCGCGTCCTGCTCCGCCTCCGGGTGCCGGCCCAGCGCGGTCAGCGCCTCGCTGCGGTGCCACAGCGCATATGCCTGGCCCTCCGCGGCGTCGAGGTCCCGGGCCAGCCGCAGCGCCTCGGACGCGTCGGCGAGCCCCTCGGCGGGCCGGCCGAGGAAGACCAGCCCGTGCCCCCGGGTCGAGCGGGGCGTCACGACCCGCAGCAGGTCGCCCGCGTCGCCGAAGGACCGCGCGACCCGGTCGAACAGCTCCACCGCCGCGTCGATCCGCCCGTCGAGGAACGTGGCCATCGCCCGGCCGTCGAGGATCCGCGCGACCCCGCCCGCGTCGCCGAGACGTTGGTACAGCTCCAGCGCCGCCTGGGCACGCCCCGCCGCACGGCCCGGCTCGCCGAGGTTCATGTCCAGGATCGCCGCGGTGTCCAGGGCGAACGCGCGCATCGCGTCGTCACCGGCCGCCGTCGCCTCGACGAGGGCCAGCTCGGCGAGCTCCGCGGCGCGGCGCGGGTCCTGCGCGCCGAACGTCAGCATCGCCAGCCTCGACAGGCGCCGCGCCCGCGGGCCCGCCGGGTCGGCGAGCAGCGCCTCGCGCAGGTCGGCCTCGGCCACGGCGTGCGCGCCGTGCACCGCGCCCGCGTCCGCCCGCAGCTCCAGCAGCGCGCCCCGCAGCGGCCCGCGCGGGTGCAGCGCGAGCCCGGCGCCGCACAGCGCGACCGCCTCGTGGGTGGCGTGCCCGCGCAGCGCCGCCCGGGCCGCCCGCTCGTACCAGGCGGCGGCGGTCGCCGAGTCACCCGAGTCCCGGTGGTGCCGGGCGACCTCGGACGGGTCCGCGTCCTCGGCCTCCAGGGCCTTGGCGAGCAGGCCGTGCAGGCGGCCCCGCCGCGCCGGGGACAGGTGGGCGACGGCGGTCTCGCCGACCAGGTCGTGCGCGGCGGCCCAGCCCTCCTCGCCGAGGCGGACCAGCCCGACCTCCGCGAGGGCCGACAGCGTGTCCAGGACCGCCCGGTGCGGCAGCCCGGCGGCCTCCGCGACGGTCCTGGCCGGCACCTCCCGCGCCAGCAACGCCACCAGCGGCAGGACGTCGGTGCCGGCGGCGTGCCGTTCGATGCGCCGCAGCACCGAGCGGCGCTGCCCGGCCCGCCCGACCTCCGCCGCGAGCCGGACCGCCTCGGGGCCGGCGGGGCACCAGCCCGACACGTCGACCCTGACGGCGTCGAGCGCGACGAGCTCACGGAGCACCTCGGCGACCGCGAACGGCGTCCGGTCGGTGCCTTCCACGACGGCGGCGGCGAGGGTACGGTCACCGACCAGCCCCGCCACGGCCTGCGGGGTGAGCGGGTCGAGTGGAATGTCGGTGACGGGACGCACGTCGCGCAGCTCGGCCAGGACCGACGCCGGCAGCTCCTCGGACCGGAACACCAGCACCGCGGCGAGGCTGGGCAGCCGGGCCAGGGCCGAGCCGAGCAGGGTCAGGCTGGACGGGTCGGCCCACTGCACGTCGTCGGCGACGAGCACGGCGCCGTCACCGGCTGCCGTTTCCAGGATCCGCAGCCCGCCGGCGAGCAGCAACGCCCGCAGGCTCTCCCCTCCGGGCACGGACCCCGCGGCGTCCGAAGTGGACAGTTCAAGGAGTTCGGGCAGGAGCGTGGCGAGCGCGTCGCGGACGCGCGGTGGCAGCGACGCGCCGACCCGGGTGTCGACGGCCAGGGCCTCGCGCAGCAGCGAGCGGGCCAGTCCCCACGCCTCGGCCCGTTCGGGCAGGAACGCCCGCGCGGCGATGACCGGCGACGCCCAGCCCCGCAGGACCTCCGCGACGAGCCGTGACTTGCCGACGCCGGCGACGCCCCCGACGGCCGCCACCCCGCCCTCGGCAAGCACCTGCCGCAGCCGCCCGGCCGCGTCGTCCCGCCCCACGAACCGCAGCCGCGACTCCCCGCCCCGCCGCCGGCCGCGCCACCCGCGAAACGCACCGAGCCGCCCGCCGAACCCACCGGCCCACCCCCGAAGCCCGCCACGGCAGTGGTTGGGATGGCGGCCGCAGTCGCGGCGGTCGCGGGGTGGCGCCGCGCAGCAGTCGCAGTTGCAGGTCCGTGGCCTCGGCGGACGGGTCGACGCCGAGCTCGCCGGCGAGCAGGCGGCGCGACCTGTCCAGGTGGGCGAGGGCGCCGGCGCGGTCGCCGCGTGCCGCGAGGGCCCGCGCGAGCAGCAGGACGCCCGGCTCGCGCAGCGGCTCGGCGGCGACGACCTCGGCCGCGTACCCGGTGGCGGCGACGTGGTCACCGAGCGCCGCCGCCGCACCCGCGGCGACCTCGAGGAGGTCCACCCACGCCCGGGTGAGCCGGTCCCGGGCGCCTGCGGCCCAGTCGGCGTAGGCGTCCTCGGGCAGCGGCTCCGCCCACAGCGCCAGGGCGTCCGCCGCGGACCGCAGCGCCGCCGCCGGGTCGCCTGCGGCCGCGTGCCCGTGGGCGGCCGCCGCCCCGTCGAGGAACTCGGCAATGTCGAGGCGGCACGGGCCCAGGGCGTACCCGCCGGGGCCGGTGATCACGAGCGCCGGATCCGTGAGGGCCCGCCGGGCCCGGTTGACCAGGACGTTGACGTTGCCGGCGGGGTCGGCCGGGAGGCGGTCCGGCCACAGCGCCGCGGCGAGGGCGTCGTTGGTGACCAGGTCCGGGCGGCGGGTCGCCAGGATCCGCAGCAGGACGCGGACCTTGCGGCCGGCGAACGCGGCCGGCGGGACCTCGTGCCCGTCGCGGAGCACCCGGAAGCGGCCCAGCAGGTGCAGCCGGACGTCCACCATCGGTGACCACCGCCTCCGTCCACCCGAAGACCACCCGAAGACCGCCGGACGACCGCCGGAGGACCACCGGACGACCGCCGGAGCACCGCCGGAGCACCGCCGGAAGACCGCCAGTTTTCTGCCAGGTCGTGTCCCTACCGTCGGCAACGACACCGAGATTTGGAGGACACGATGAGCGACGCTTACGAACAGCAGGACTTCGCCGCACCCGCCGAGACGCGCGAGTTCCCCAACGGCCGCGCCGACCTGGTCCGCATCGGCGGCACCGAGATCGGTCGCCTCACCTTACAACCGGGCTGGCGCTGGTCGACGGACGTGCGGCCCCTCGCCGGCACTGACTGGTGCGAGGCCCCGCACTTCCAGTACCACGTGGCCGGGACGCTGCGGGTGCGCACCAGCGACGGGCGTGAGTTCGACGCCACCCCGGGCCAGGTGACCGCGCTGCCGTCCGGACACGACGCGTGGGTGGTCGGCGACGACCCGGTCGTGGTCGTGGACTGGTGGGGTGCGTCCAACTATGCGAAGTGAGCCGCACACCATGGACGTCACCGACCTGTACCGCACCGCCGCCGACGCGTTCGCCGGCCGGGTCCGGCTGATCGGCGGCCGCTGGGACGCCCCGACGCCCTGCGCGGGCTGGGACGTGCGGGCCCTCGTGCACCACATCGTGGAGGAGGACCTGTGGACGCCGCCGCTGTACGCCGGCCGCACCGTCGACGACGTCGGCGACAGCTTCGCCGGGGACCTGCTCGGCCCCGACCCCCTCGCGGCGTTCACCGTCGCGGCGCGGGATGCCGCGGCGGCCGTCGCCGGGAGCGGGGCGATGGAGCGCACCGTGCACCTGTCGTTCGGTGACGTGCCCGGGACCGAGTACGCGATGCAGCTCGCCGCCGACCACCTGGTGCACGCCTGGGACCTCGGCCGCGCGCTCGGCGCCGACCCGGACCTCGACCCCGCGGCGGTCGGGGCGGTCCGGGCCTGGTTCGAGGGCACGGAGGACGCCTACCGGCAGGCGGGCATGATCGGCCCGCGGGGCACCGTCCCCGACGGCGCCGGTCCGCTGCGTGAACTCCTCGCGATGTTCGGGCGGCAGCCGTGAACGCGCTGGCCGCCGTCGAGCGGTTCAACGCGGCGTTCGACGCCAAGGACGTCGAGGCGATCATGCGGGCCATGACGGCCGACTGCGTCTTCGAGGACACCGCCCCGCCCTCCGGGCAGCGGCACGTCGGGGCCGCCGCCGTCCGGGAGGCGTGGGAGCGGCTGTTCGCGGCCTCCCCCGACGCCCGGTTCACCGCGGAGGAGGCGTTCGAGGTAGGCGACCGGGTCGTGGTGCTGTGGCACTACCGGTACACCGGCGGCCACGTGCGCGGCGTCGACGTCTTCACCGTCCGCGACGGCCTGGTCGCCGAGAAACGCGCCTACGTCAAGGGTTGATGTGCGGGCCGAGCAGCGTCAGGTCCGCGGGGGACAGCCGGTCCCGGGCGGTCTTCGCCTGGTGCCAGTACGGGTACAGCAGGTCGACGGCGCTGACGTCGTCGAGCCTGCGCCGCTCCTCGTCGCCGAGGACCAGGTCCGCGGCGGCGAGGTTGTCGGCGAGCTGCTCGCCGGTGCGGGCGCCGATGACCACCGACGTCACCGCCGGGCGGCCGAGGATGTAGGCCAGGGCGACCTGCGCGGCCGACACCCCGTGGCCCGCGCCGATCTCGACGAGCAGCTCGACGGTGTCGTAGAGCTTCTCCTGGTCGTACACCGGCGGCTCATCCCAGTCGGAGAGGTGCCGCGAACCGGCCGGCGGCTGCTGGTCGCGCCGGTATTTGCCCGACAGGAGCCCACCCGCGAGGGGGCTCCACACCAGGACGCCGAGATGCTGGTCGACGGCCGCGGGGATCAGCTCATACTCCGCGTCGCGGGCCTGCAGCGAGTAGTAGATCTGCTGGCTGACCGGGCGCGGCAGGCCGTGCAGCACGGCGGTGCCGACCGCCTTCATCAGCTGCCACCCGGCGTAGTTGGACAGCCCGACGTAGCGGACCTTGCCCGAGCGCACGAGCAGGTCGAGCGCCTCGAACGTCTCCTGCAGGGGTGTGACGCCGTCCCATTCGTGCAGCTGATACAGGTCGATGTGGTCCGTGCCGAGCCGGCGCAGGCTCGCCTCGCACCCGGCGATGACGTGCTGCCGGGACAGCCCGGCGTCGTTGGGGCCCGGGCCCATCGGCATGCGGACCTTCGTCGCGACCAGCACGTCGTCGCGGCGGCCTTTGAGACCGCTGAGCACCTCGCCGACGATGCGCTCCGACTCGCCGCCGGAGTAGACGTCGGCGGTGTCGATGAGGTTGACCCCGGCGTCGAGGCACCGGTCGACCTGCCGGCGCGCCTCGGGCACGTCGGTGGCGCCGACGGCGGCGAACCCGCCCTTCCCGCCGAACGTCATCGTGCCCATCGTGAGGACGGAGACCATCAGACCGGACCGGCCGAGCGCGCGATATTCCACCCGGACACGATACCCACCCGCGGCACTAGGGTGGTCGGGATCGAGGGTCGGTTCGAGGAGGAGTTCGCCGGTGCGAAACGAGGATCTGCTGGAGATGCCGGCGTCATGGCTGGCCTCGCTGTATCCGCGCCGCGGCGGCGCCGCCGTCCCACCGCCCGCCAAGGCGAAGGACGCGGTGAAGAAGTTCGAGCGCCTCGTCGGCTCGAAGGTCGGCGACCTCACCGAGTCCCTCGCCCGCGCCGAGACCGATCCCGACCTGCGCGCGGCCGCGCAGGAGTACGTGACCGGCGGCACCGCGGCGGCGTCCCCGCTGGGGATCGCGGCGGTCACCGCGAAGCTCCTGCGCAGGATCGCCGGCACCCGCGTCGACGCGACGGTGATCGCGGACGCCTGGATCGCGGCCCACGGGCCGGTGTTCGCCGCCGTCGCCGCGGCCGAGCTGGTCGACCTGCGGGTCGGTGAGTCCGGCGCGAACTGGCAGCGGCCACACGAGCAGATCGCCCGCCGCCTGCCCGGCGAGCCGGCCAACCTGGACTGGATGCCGGTCCTCGGCCGGGTCCGTGCCCACCTGGTCGCGGTGCCCGACGAGGACCACGCGGCGGTGTGCGAGGCATTGGCCATGGTACGCGCGGCGCGTGGCCCCCATTCGCGGGCGGCGGCGTCGTTCCTGCTGCCGGAGCGCAAGGACTGGGTCGACGAGGACATCCCGGCCACGCTGGTCATGTTCTCGATCGGCGACGCGGAGCAGCTGGCCCGGTTCACGCCGTCGCAGTGGCGGTCCCAGCTGTCGGCGTCCGACGGAGCCCTCGCGACGGTCATGGACGGGGTGGGCGCCGCGCTCGCCCCCGTCCTCGGCGAGCTGCTGGGGTCGCTGCCGGAGTACCGGACGGACGAACGCGAACGGGTCGCGGCCGCCCTGGCCGTCCTGCCCGACGACGACGCGTTCCGGGCGCTGATCGCGCACGTCCCGCAGCCGCAGGCGTACCTCGCCCTGCTCGACGCCGCCCAGCGGTTCCCGGTCCGGGCGATCCGGCTGCTGACCGGCGACCTGTTCGAGGCGTACGCCGCCGGATACCCCGAGGCCCTCGAACTGGCCCGGCCGCACCTGGACCCGGCGAGGGTCCCGGCGCCCGTGGTGGTGGACGCGTGCGATCCCGGTGAGGTCCCGGCGCCGCTGCGGGCGGGCGGCCCGCCGCCCGAGCTGACCGGCTGGGCAAACGCCGCGGTCCTGCCGCGGGTCCGGCTGCGTGACGGCCGGGCCCTGCCGGTCGACGCGGCCCGGCGGCTCGTCGCCCTGCTCACCCGGTCCCGCGCGGGGATGGCGCCGGACGGGCTCGCCGAGGTCGTCGCGGCCTGCGACCGCGCGTCCCTGGCCGCCTTCGGCTGGGCGCTGTTCCAGCGGTGGCAGGCGATCGGGCTGCCGACGTCCGGCACGTGGGCGATGCTCGGGCTGGCCTGGATCGGCGACGACGACGTGGTCCGGCGCCTGACCCCGCTCATCAAGGTGTGGCCCGGCACGGGCGGGCACCACCGCTCGGTCGCCGGGCTGTCGGTGCTGACCGGGCTGGGCACCGACGTGGCGCTCATCCACCTCAACGACGTCGCGGAGAAGGTCAAGTTCGCCGGGCTCAGCTCGACCGCGCGCGGCATGCTGCACACGGTCGCCGGGCGGCTCGGCCTCACCGGCGAGCAGCTCTCCGACCGGCTCGTGCCGGACCTCGGTCTGCGGGCCGACGGCGTCCTGGTCCTGGACTACGGGCCGCGCCGGTTCGTCGTCGGCTTCGACGACCAGCTGCGCCCGACCGTCGCCGACGAGGACGGCAAGCGGCTCAAGTCGCTGCCGAAGCCGGGCGCGCGCGACGACGCCACGCTGGGCCCGGCCGCATACCAGCGCTTCGGCGCGCTGAAGAAGGACGTCCGGACCCTGGCGGGCGACCAGATCCGCCGGTTCGAGCGGGCGATGGTGACCGGGCGGCACTGGACGGCACCCGAGTTCGCCACCTTCATCGTCGGTCATCCCCTGCTACGGCACCTCGCCCGGCGGCTGGTCTGGTCGTTCCGGGCGGAGGCCGACGGGTCCACTGTGGACGGCTCGTTCCGGGTGGCGGAGGACGGCTCGTACGCAGGCGTCGACGACGACGCACTCACGCTTCCCGGCGGCGCGCTGGTGGGGGTCGCCCATCCGCTGCGGCTCGGCGGCTCGGTGCCCGGGTGGGCCGAGGTCTTCTCCGACTACGAGCTGCTGCAGCCGTTTCCGCAGCTGGGCCGCGAGACCTACGAGCTCACCGCGCAGGAGGCGAAGGCGACGCAGCTCACCACGTTCGAGGGCCGGGTCGTGCCGTCCGGGCGGGTGCTCGGCCTCGAACGCTCCGGCTGGAGCCGCGCCACGCCGCAGGACAACGGCCACCAGCCCTGGATCGAACGGCCGCTGCCGGGCGGGCTGCGGGCCTACATCCGGCTGGCGCCGGGCTTCACGATCGGCCGCCCCGGCGACGACCCCGAGCAGACACTGAGCGCGCTGGTCGTGTCGCGGGGCCGCATCGGGTACCGGCGCAGCGCCGCGGACGAGGCCGAGCTGGGCGCCGTCGACGAGGTGGCGATGTCGGAGCTGCTGCGCGAGCTGCACCAGCTGTGACGCCGGTCAGGCGCGGAGGCGTTCGAGGCCGTCGAGCAGCAGGTCGAGGGTGAACTCGAACTCGACCTGACTGTCGCACCAGCCGAGGGTCGGGTCGGTCGCGGCGTGGATCTCGGCGGCCATCATGGCGGTCAGGTGCGGCATGGCCTCGGCCATCCCGGCGAGTTCCTCCTCGGTGGCCTCGACGTCCATGCTGCCGCCGGCCGGCGCCGGGCTGAACACCTCCTGCGCGAAGCCGAGCGGCATGCTGCCGAAGGCGTGCAGGGCGCGGTGCGCGAGGTGGTAGGAGAAGCCGGCGCCGACGAGGGTGCCGAGGATGCCGTCGTAGTACGCGAACAGCGTCGCCGGGATGGTCCGGCGGGTGCCCAGCAGCCCCGGCGCCCATGCGTGGCGCAGCATGACGCGCCTGGCCGTGAGGAACTGCCCCCGCAGCACCGCCCGCCAGTCCCCGGCGCCGTCCTTCCCGGCCGCCTCGGCGACGATCTCGGCGATCACCGTCTCCGCGACGCCGTCGAGCAGGGTCTCCTTGTCGGGCAGGTGGTAGTAGAGCGACATCGCCTCGACGCCGAGGTCGACGGCGAGCCGCCGCATCGTCAGCGCCTGGATCCCGTGCTCGTCGGCCAGTGCCACCGCCGCCGTCAGCACGCGCTCGCGGCTCAACGGCTGCCGGGACGCCTTCGTTGCCAACCGTTTCCCCCTTCGCCTCTTGTCGCCACCTTACAACGTATGGTTACCTTACGAGGTAAGGTTGGTCCCGCCTGCCAAGGAGCACCATGCATCCGCTGGTCCGCACCGCCCGCATCACCGGTCTGCTCTATCTCGGCCTCGCCATCGCCGGCGGCCTCGGGTTCCTCGTCGTGCGGTCCCAGCTCTTCGCGGACGGCGACCCCGGCGCGACCCTGGCCAACCTCGTCGAGCACGAGTCGCTCGCCCGCGCCGGCGTCGGACTGGAGCTGCTCACCGTCCTCACCCAGGCCCTCGCGGCCGTGTGGTTCTACCGGCTGTTCCGCACCGTCGACCAGTTCGCCGCGGGCACCATCGCCGCGTTCGGTCTCGTCAACGCGGTCGTGATCCTCGTCAGCGCGGCGCTGCTGGGCACCGCGGTCGACCTCGCCGCCGAGCCGTTCGGCGACGCGGCGGCCGGCGCCCAGCTGCTGTACCTGGTCAGCGGTGCACTGTGGAGCGTCGGCGGCATCTTCTTCGGCCTGTGGCTGCTGCCCATGGGGTGGTGCGTGCTGCGCTCCGGCTGGATGCCCCGGGTCCTCGGCTGGGTCATCATCGCCGGGGGCGCCGGCTACGTGATCGGCTCGTTCGTCGACCACCTGGCCCCCGCCGCGGCCGGACTGGCCGACGCGTTCACGTTCCCGGCCGCGATCGGCGAGCTGTGGATGGTCGGCTACCTGCTGATCATCGGCGTCCGCCGGCAGGCCCTCGACGCGGCCCCGACCGTGGCGCCCGCGGTCAGCGCCGCCCGTGCCGCAGGATGATCTCGCGCGTCGAGCCCATCCCGTAACGGTCCAGGTCGCTGGACATCGCGGCGACCTCGTCGAGGACGGGACCGGCGTCGACGCCGGCCCGCGCGGCGCGCTCGCACAGGTCCTGCAGTTCGAGGATCTCGTCGCGGGCGTCGCCGCCCTGGTCGCGGGCCGACAGGTGCACCAGGCGGGCGCGCAGCTCCGCGGCGGTGCCCCAGTCCCGCGGCAGGTGGGCACCCCACCGGAAGTGCCCGTGCCGGTCGAACAGCCCCCGGATCCGCGCCCGCGTCGCCCCGTCGCCGGCCGCGTAGGCCTCGACGAGCGCCCGCACCGCCGCCTCGGCCCGCTCCCGCACGCCGAGCGCCGCCAGCTCTGCCTCGACCCGGGCCGCCATGCCCGTGAACGCGGCAGGATCGGACAGGTCGACCGGTGCGGTGGCGACCGGGCGGTAGGCGGCGTCGAGGGCGGCGACCTCCCGCTCGATGTCGTGCAGGTCCATCCCGTCTCCCCCGGCCCGCCGCGCTGGCGCGTGGCCAGCGTAGCGGGACGGGGCTCAATGGCGGATACGGAGTGGATCCTGCGGCTGCTGAACCGCCCGGCGCGGCCCTCAGCTGTAGTCGAGCGAGAAACTGTTGCAGGTGAAGGAGGAGCGGCCCGCGGTGCCGGTCAGCTCGAAGCCGAACTGGACCTGCCCCACCGTCACGTCGCCCCACCAGCCCTGCGTGCGCAGCCAGTTCATGACCGCCAGGACGTCGACGCTGCCGGACCCGGTCGTGCTGGTCCGCACGAAGGAGAAGACGGCGTTGGCACCGTTCGAGCCGCGGTACACGTTCCAGGTGTGACCGCCGACCGCGACGTTGCGGGCGTTGGGGACCGCGCCGTTGGCGTCGTAGGACTCCGCGATCGGCCCGACCGCGCCGTGCTGGTTCGCCCAGATCATGACCTCGTAGGCGTTGTTGTTGGCCCAGATGTCGTACGCGGTCGCGTAGTCGCCGTCGCCGGGCACGCTGACGTTGAACGTGCTGCGCACCGAGCTCAGCGAGCTGAGGCTGCGGTTGAGGGTCTTGCCGGTGTGCGGGTAGGACTTCACGCCGCTGGTGCGCGGGTGCTCGGCGACCACGCCCCAGTTGGTGCCGGTGCGCGCCCAGATCGTCTGCGGTCCGGCGCCGGAGCCCCAGACGTCGTTGATGACGGTGTACCCGTTGTTCGTCCAGGTGTCCCACGCGCCGGTGGCGACCCACGCGGCGTCGGCGGGCACGCCGCCGGACGGCGTCGACGGGGTCGGTGACGCCGACGACCTCGTCGGGCTCGGGGTCGGGCTCGTCGTGCCGGACACGCCGCCGGTGCAGGCCGTGCCGTTGAGGCTGAAGCTCCCGGGTACGGGGTTGCTGCCGCTCCAGGATCCGTTGAAGCCGAACGAGGTGCTCGCGTTGGTGGCCAGGGATCCGTTGTAACCGGCGTTCCTGGCGGTGACCTGCGAGCCGCTCTGGGTGACCGTGGCGTTCCACGCCTGGGTCACCTGCTGCCCCGCCGCGTAGGACCACACCAGGGTCCAGGCGCTGACGGGGTCGCCGAGGTTGGTGACGGTGACGTTCGCCCCGAAGCCGCCCGGCCACTGGCTGGCGACGGAGTAGGCGACGCGGCAACCGGTGGCGGCCGACGCGGACGGCGCCGTCACCATGACGCCGATCGCGGCCGCGCCGATCGTCGTGACGGACAGAGCAACAGCGGTGCGCCTTCGCATGGCGGAACGACCTTCCCTCAGCCGGCCACCGTCGCGCCTCACCGCAATTGGCAAGTCAAGTGACCTATGTCGATGCGCTTCGACAGGGGAAGCTAGCTCCGGCGGTCGCCGCGGTCAACCGTTGCGGGCCCCGACGCCTTGACGGGCGTGAAAGTTGCGACCGCTGCCACCGCCGCTGTCATTCGCCTCGGTGAGGTCGCCGTCCACGAGGTGGTACACGGTGTCGACGTGGTCGAGCCCGTCGCGGCGGTGGGTGAGCAGCAGCACCGCGCGGCCCATCGCCGCGGCGAGCAGGTCGGTCATGAGCGCCGCCGCCTCCTGCTCGTCGAGGCCTTCGGTCGGCTCGTCGAGCACCAGCAGCGCTGGGTCCGCGAGCAACGCACGGGCCATCGCGAGGCGCCGCCGCTGCCCGCCGGAGATGGTGGTGCCGCCCTCGCCGAGCCACGTGTCCAGCCCCGCCGGCAACCCGTCCAGCCACGGCCCCAGGTGCGCGCCGGCGAGGGCCTCGCGCAGGTCGTCGTCGGTCGCCGCCGGCCGGGCCAGGCGCAGGTTCTCCCGCACGGTGGTCGCGAACACGTGGTCCGCGGCGTCACCGACGAGGCTGACCGTGCGGCGGATCGCGGCGTCGGGCAGGTCGCGCACGTCGGTGCCGCCGATCCGGACGCGCCCGCCGCGCGGGTCGAGCATCCGCACCAGCACCGCGGCGAGGGTCGACTTGCCGCTGCCGGACGCCCCGAGCACCGCGACCCGCCGCCCCGCCGGCAGTTCCAGGTCGAGCCCGCGCAGCGCGGGTGGCCGCCCCGGATCCCAGCCCGCCGTGAGCCCTCGACGCTCACCGCGCGGTCCGCGTCCACAGTGGACGGGTTCGCCGGACGGGGCGGCACCGCGGCGGACGGCCCGGCGGGGCGGGGTGGGTGGCGAGGGCGGCGAGGCGTTGCCGGGCGCCGGCCGCGGCGCGGCGGGCGATCGCGGCCTCGGGCAGGGTCAGCACCGGCTCGGCGAGGACGACGGCGCCCAGCAGGAGGATCGCGGCGACCTCGGCGGGGAGCCCGCCGGCGGTCGCGGCGAGGGCCGTGCCGACGACCGCGATGCCACAGCCCAGGTGCGCCAGGGCGGACGCCGCGCCGGACGTGGCCGCCGCGCGGGCCTCCAGCCGCGACAGTGCGCGGCTGCGCCGGTCGGGGACGGCGAGCGCGGTGGCAGCGTCGCGTGCCGCGAGGTCCTCGATGCCCTCGACGGTTTCCACGACGGCGTCGCGCAGTTCGGCGCGGGCCCGGCCGGTGGCGGCGTCGACCCGGCCCGCGTGCCGGGCGGCCAGCCACGGGGCGAGCACAGCCGCGACGGCGAGACCGGCGGCGAGCGCGACGGCGGCCGCGGGGCGCACGACCGCCGCGGCGGCGACGGCGACCGTGATGGCGGCCCAGGCGGCGTACGCGGGCAGTTGTCCCCGCAGCACCCCGTCCACTCTCGCGTCGACGTCGTCGACGACCCTGGTGAGCAGGTCGCCGCGGCGGTGCAGGGCCGGGCCGGGGACCCGGGGCACCAGGTCGGCGTACACCTCGGCCCGCCACGCGCCGAGCCGGGCGAACGCGAGCTCGTGCGAGACGAGCCGTTCGAGGTACCGCAGCAGCGGACGGGCCACGGCGCTGCCCCGCACCAGGACGACGGCCGCGGACAGGGTGAGCACCGGCGGCAGCCCGGCGGCGCGGACGAGCAGCCACGCCGCGGCCCCGGTGAGGGTGATGCCGGCCAGCCACGAGGCCGCACCGAGCCCGGCCGCCGTCACCGGCCGCCGCCACCACCGGCGCCCCTGCCCTTCCTGCCACGCCGCCGCGCCCGCCCGTCCGGCGCCGCCATCTGACGCAGCCGCGGACACCCCGACGCCGACCGCGGGCGCGGAGGCGGGCGGCGCAACGGCGGGCGGTGCGACCGGCACGCTCCGGTCGGCGGCGACGGGCGCGGAGGCAGGCACCGCAGCGGCGGGCGGCGCAACGGCGGGCACCGCAACGGCGGGCGGCGCAGCGGCGGGCGGCGTGATGAGCACGCTCCGGTCGGCTGCGGCGAGGACCGCCGGCCGGTGCGCTACGACGAGGACCGCGCACCCCCGCGCGGCCAGGGTCCGCAGCTCCGCGATGACCAGGCGTTCGGCGGTGGCATCGAGGTGGGCGGTGGGTTCGTCCAGCAGGACGACGGCCGGGCCTGCGCCGGCCTGGCGCAGCAGCCGGGCCAGGGCGAGCCGCTGCCGCTGGCCGGCGGACAGGCCCTGGCCGCGTTCGCCGAGCGGCGTGTCGAGCCCGCCCGGCATCGCGAGGATCTCGGCGTCGAGGCCGACCGTGCGCAGCGCGGCGAGCACCACGCCGTCGTCGGGTCGCGACTCCCCGTCCAGCGCGACCGCCGAGGCGACGCTGCGTGCGTGCGGCAGGCTCGGGTCCTGCGGCAGGTACAGCGGCCGCCCCCCGCCGACGAAGACGCTGCCGTCGAGCACCGGCTGCAACCCGGCGAGGACCCGCAGCGCGGTGGTCTTCCCCGCACCGGACGGCCCGCGCAGCGCGACGAGCTCTCCACTGTGGACCGTGAGCGCCGGCAACCGCAGCGCGTCGACCCCCACACCGGGATGCCGCACCCGCACGCCGACCGCGGCCACCCCCGGCGCCGCGGCCACCGACGCTGTAGCAACCGACGCGGCGACCGACGGGGACGGGGCCGG
Source organism: Dactylosporangium sp. NBC_01737 (assembly GCF_035963215.1). Taxonomy (NCBI): domain Bacteria; kingdom Bacillati; phylum Actinomycetota; class Actinomycetes; order Micromonosporales; family Micromonosporaceae; genus Dactylosporangium; species Dactylosporangium sp. NBC_01737. The sequence goes on along the minus strand of NZ_CP109153.1, from coordinate 6,857,414 downwards.
AGTCAGGATTTCGTCGACGTCGGCGATGACGGCGGCCGCGTCGGCGCTGGCGTGGAAGCGGGCGGCGACCTCGCGCAGCGGCCGGTACGCCTCCGGGGCCAGCAGGATGACCAGCAGCGCCGGGGCGAGGTCGAGCCGGCCCGCCGCGACGCGCAGGCCCGCCTCGACGGCGACCAGGCCGACCGACAGGGTGCCGATCAGGTCCAGGGCGGTCGAGGAGAGAAACGCGACCCGCAGCACGCGCACGGTCGCGGCGCGGTGGCCGTCGGTCATCCGGCGGACAGTGTCGATCTGCCGGTCGGCGCGGCCGAACAGGCGCAGGGTCGCGATGCCGCGCACCGCGTCGAGGAAGTGCCCGGCGAGGCGGGCACTGGCCTGCCAGCGGTCCTGGGCGCGCCGGGCGGTTGCCCAGCCGATGAGCGCGCCGAGAAGCGGCACCAGCGGCAGGGTGACCAGCACGATGACGGCGGAGGCGGGGTCGACGACCAGCATCGTGGCCACGACGAGGGGTGGCAGGGCGGCGCCGAGGACGAGGGCGGGCAGGTAGCCGCTGAACCACGGCCGCAGCGCGTCGAGGCCGCCGCTGAGGACGGCGACGAGGCGGCCGGTGCCGTACCCGGCGACCCACGCCGGTCCGCGGCGCAGCGCGGCGGACAGCACCGAGCGGCGCAGCTCGTCGGTGACGCGGGCGGCGGTGCGTCGGCCGACGACCTGCTCCGCCCAGATCAGTGCGGCGCGGGCGGCGTACACCCCGGCGAGCGCGGCGAATGCCCATAGGCCGGCATCACGGGCGACCAGCCCGGTCAGCACCACGGCGAGCACGACCGTGGCGGCGGCCTGGGCGGCGCCGATGACCGCGAGGGCCGCGATACCGGCCCGGCTCGTCCGGGCGTGCCGCAGCAGCCGCGGGTCGACCGGGCCCCGGGCGCGGCGGTTCACGTGGCGATCCGTTCGCTGGCGACGCGCTGCCGGAACACGCGGTAGGACCACATCTGGTACACCAGGACACCGGGCAGCACGACGACGCCGGCGATGCTGATCAGCCGCAGCGCGGAGCCGGTCGCCGCGGCGTCGTGCATCGTCAGCGACCAGGCGCCGGACAGGGTGCTCGGCAGGACGACGTCGCCGTTGGCGGTGAACACGGCGACGACGGCCGCTGCCACGGCGAGCGCGGTGAGCCCGAACGCGATGCCCTCCCGCCGCCGGGCGAGCAGGGCGACGCCGGCCAGGAGCGGCGCGACGGCCAGCGCCACCGCGAACTGCACACCGGCGGCGAGCGCCGCCACGGCCCCCACAAGGGCGACCCACCGGGCCAGCCGCCCGGCCCTGCGGCGCACCGGGCCGGTGGTGCGCAGCGCCAGGAAGGTCGCGCCGAGCAGCACCGCTGCGGTCAGCGCGACGAGAGCGCCGAGCACGGCGGCAGGGGTGAGGACCGGCGTGACGGTGCGGCCGAGCCCGCCGCCCACGACGGAACCGCCGGAGTCCAGGGCGAGGCCGCGGACGAAGACGGTCAGCACGGCGCCCCACAGCAGCACGACCCCGGCGGAGCAGGCGGCCAGGACGAGGTCGCAGCGGCGGCGCCAGCGCGGGTCGTCGTGCTTGCCCCGGAACTCCAGCGCGACGCCGCGGCCGGCGAGCAGCAGCAGGATCAGCACCATCGGCAGGTACAGGCCGGACAGCAGGGCGGCGTACCACGAAGGGAACGCGGCGAACGTGACACCGATCGCGGCGACCAGCCACACCTCGTTGCCGTCCCAGAACGGGCCGATGGTGCGCACGGCGGCGGCGCGCTCGTGCTCGTCGCGGCCGAGCAGCGGGGAGAGCAGTCCGATCCCGAAGTCGAAGCCCTCGAGCACGAAGAACAGAACCCAGCAGAGCACGACCAGGGCGTACCAGATGACGACGAGATCCATCAGAGTCTCCTCAGTAGCTCAGGGCCGGCTCGGGCTCGGCCGCGGCGCGCTCGTCGGAGGCAGGCGGGCTGAGCGGCTTGCGGGCGAGGTGGCGCACCAGGCGCAGCCACACGACCGCGAGGACGCCGTAGACGGCGGCGAAGCCGAGCAGGGACGCGAGGACCTCGCCGCTGGTGAGGCCCGGGGAGATGCCGTCGGCGACCTTCGACAGGCCGAACGCGATCCACGGCTGCCGGGCGGTCTCGGTGAAGATCCAGCCGAGGCTGTTGGCCGCGGAGGGCAGCAGCGGCAGCAGCAACGCCCCGCGGACCAGCCAGGCGGCGGGCTGCCGGCCGCGACGGGTGCGCCAGAGGTACAGCACGGCGAACAGCATCGCGAGCATGCCGGCGCCGATCATCAGGCGGAAGGACCAGAACGCGACCGGGACCATCGGGATGTAGCTGCCCGGGCCGTATGCGGCGGAGTACTGCGCCTGGAGGTCGTCGATGCCGGCGACGGTGGCGTCGGGGCTGCCGTAGGCGAGGATCGACAGCAGCCGCGGCACCTCGATGCTGAAGTCCGGGCCGACCGCGAAGAGGGAGAACGGCGCGCCGGTCGTGGTGGCGTACAGCGCCTCGGCCGCGGCCATCTTCATCGGCTGCACCTGGGTGATGACCTTGCCGAGGTGGTCGCCGGTGACGGCGGTGAGCGCGCCGCCCGCGGCGGTCATCCAGGCGCCGAGCCGGGCGAGCGTGATGAACGCCTGCCGGTCAGGGGTGCCGGCCGCGGCGCGCCAGGCGCCGATGGCCAGCAGCAGCGCGCCGCCGACCATGACGGCGCCGGCGGTGGTGTGCGGGAACGCGGCGAGGTTGACCTCGTTGAGCAGCAGCTCGCGGAAGCTGGTCAGGTGGGCGCGGCCGGTGGCCGGGTCGAGCTCGAAGGCGACCGGGTGCTGCATGAACGAGTTCCCGGCCAGGATGATGAACGCCGAGAGCAGGGTGCCGACGGCGACGACGACGATCGTGGCCAGGTGGACCCCGCGGGACAGCCGGTCCCAGCCGAAGTACCACAGCGCGAGGAACGTGGCCTCGAGGAAGAACGCCAGCATGCCCTCGATGGCGAGGGTGGGGCCGAAGACGTCGCCGTAGAAGCGGGCGAACTCGCTCCAGGCGAGCCCGAACTGGAACTCCTGCACCAGGCCGGTGACGACGCCGACGGCGAAGGTGACGATGAGCAGCTTGCCGACGAGCAGGGTCAGCTGGCGGTACCGGTCCTGGCCGGTGCGCATCCACGCGATCTGCAGCCCGGCCGTGGTGGCCGACAGGCTGATCGACAGCGGGACGAACAGGTAGTGGTAGATCGTGACGACGGCGAACTGCAGCCGGGTCAGGTCGAGCACGTCCATGGCACCCCCATCTACGACAGTTCGTAGTAGATACTACGTCTCGTAGTACGACGCGCACCGTAATCCGCGTTACAGTTGGAGACATGAGCGGGTTGGGCGAGCTGGAGCGTGAGGTCATGGCACGGCTGTGGGACGCCGGCGAGCCGTTGACCGTCCGGCAGGTGCACGAGCGGCTCGACCCGGACCGGGGGCTGGCGTACACGACCGTGATGACGGTGCTGGACCGCCTCGCCAAGAAGGGCGTGGTCACGCAGCAGAAGGCCGACCGCGCCTACCGGTACGCGGCCGCACAGACCCGCGAGGAGATGACCGCGGCGCTCATGCTCGACGCGCTCAGCGCCGCCCCCGACGGCGCGGCACGCGACGCCGCCCTCGCCCACTTCGTCGGGCGGGTCGGTCCCGCCGGCGCCGCCGCCCTGGCAGCGGCGCTCAAGGCCGCCGAGGGCCGGTGACCGCGCTCCTGCTGGGGGCGCTCGGCCTGACGTTGTCGCTGGTCGCGCCCGGCCCTGGCACGGGCCCGGTGGACGGCGCGGGCACCGGGCGCCGCCGTCGCGCTGTGGCAGTCGCTGACCCTCGCCGCGGTGCTCTGCGCGCTGGGCGTCGTGCTCGCCGCACCCGAGGAGCTGGTCAGGGCCCGCGGCGCCGACCAGACCCTCGCGGTCGCCGCGCTCTTCGCCGCGCTCACGGTGGCAGCCGTCATCGTCGTGCGGTTGCTCGTGTCGCTGGGCCTGGTGGTGTACCGCTCGCGCGTCCGGCGGGCCCGCCACCGCATGCTCGCCGACCTGCTCGACCGGGCCGAGGAGCGCGCCGGGTTCGACGACGCGGTGAGGGTGCTCGACGGCGGGCTGCCGTTCGCGTACTGCGTGCCGGGCCGCTCCCCCAGGATCGTGCTGAGCCAGGGCACACTGCGCCTGCTGAGCGAGCCGCAGGTCGCGGCGGTCCTCGCGCACGAGCGGGCGCACCTGCGCGCCAGGCACGACGTGGTGATGGAGTCCTTCACCGCCTTCTACCGGGCCGTGCCCGGCCCGCTGCGCAGCCGCGCCCCGCTCGACGCGGTGCACATCCTGCTGGAGGCCCTGGCGGACGACGCGGCACGGCGGCGGCACGGCACCGGGCCGCTGCGCGAGGCGCTCCGGGCGCTCGGCGGGTCGAGCGGCGACCTGGAGCTGGAGGGGCACGACCGCGACGCCGACCAGGAGCGCCGGTGGCGGCTGGACCGCCTCGCCCCGGGCGCGCCCGCCACGAGCCGGTGGCTCAGCGCCGCCGGCTACACCCTCGCCGCCGCGATCCTCGTCCTGCCGACGGTGCTGCTGGTCGTGCCGTGGCTCGGCGAGGCGCTACGCACCTGGCCGCTCTGAGAAGACGTCGACGGTCAGGCGGATCGTGACGGTGTCGCCGACGTCGATCTCCTCCGCCTTGCGGACCCGGTCCTTCAGCGGCACCACGTAGCCACCGTTCTTCGGGAACAGCGACGTCGTCCAGCCGGTGCCGCCGATGCGGGCCGCGACCGGGATCATCCCCCAGCCGTAGGTGACCAGGGCGGCGGCGTCACGCAGCGCGACGCACTCGTCCTCGGGCACCGTGACGAAGTGATACGGCGACGGGCCGCGCCAGAACCACACCTCGCCGCCGAACTCCAGGTCCATGCGACACAGCGTAGAAGCGGCGGGTCAGCGCCGCCGGCCGTACGCGGCGCGGCGGGCCAGGGGCGCGTTGTCGAGGATGACGACGCACTTGTGCTCCAGGCGCAGCCAGCCGCGGGCGGCGTAGTCAGCGAGGACCTTGTTCACCGACTCGCGGGAGGCGCCGACGAACTGCGCCAGCTCCGACTGGGTGAGGTCGTGCACGACGCGGGTGTTGCCGTCCTCGGCGACGCCGAAGCGGTGGGCAAGCTGGATGATGCGGCTGGCGACCCGGCCGGGCACGTCGCTGAAGAGCCGGTCGTCGACGGCGGCGCGGTGGCCGCGGATCCCGCGGGCGATCACCCGCAGCAGCTGCTCCGCCACGTGCGGGTGGTGCGCGATCCACCGGTCGAGGACCGGCTTGGGCAGCACGGCCAGGCGGGCGTCGGACACGACGGTGGCGGCGACGACCCGCGGGCCGCCGTCGAGCAGCTCGAAGTCGCCGAAGTGGTCGGCCGGGCCGAGCAGCGCCATGACGCCCTCCCGCCCGTCGCGGGAGCGGCGGCTGAGCTTCACCTTGCCGCTCAGCACGATGAAGAGCCGGTCACCGGGGTCTCCCTCGGCGAACAGCACCGTGCCGCGCTCCGCGTGGACCGTCTCGAAGTCGGCGGCGAGCGCGGCGGCGGCACCCGGATCGATGTTGCGGAACAGATCCGTGGAGCGCAGCACCGGGTCAGCGGCCGGCACCGCAACGGACGGAAACGTCAGGACCATGCGCCCTCCCCGAGCTCAGCGGTACTCAGTACCATTGCGACGGTACTAGATACCGCAACCGGAAAGCAACAGGTCAGACCGATGCGCGAGGATGGGACCGTGACCGCGATTCCTGTACGAGATCGTCTTGTCGACGCCGCCCTCGAGCTGTTCGACGAGCGCGGCTACGAGCAGACGACGGCCGACGACATCGCCGACCGGGCGGGCGTCGGCCGGACGACCCTCTTCCGCCACTACCGGTCGAAGGAGGACGTGATCTTCCCGGATCACGACCGGCTCATCGCGACCGTCAAGGACCGCCTGGCCACCTCGACCGCCGACACCGCGATCGTGGCCGTGACCGAGGCGGTGCGCCAGGTGCTCCTGCGCTACGTCGAGGAGGACGACCGGGCCCGCCGCCGGTATGCGCTCACCAGCCGCATCGCCACCCTGCGCGACCGCGAGATCGCCAGCGTCGCGCGATACCAGCGGCTGTTCCGGGAGTTCATCGCCGAGTGGATGGGGCCCGCCCCCGGTGCGGCGCTGCGCGCCGAGCTGATGGCCGCCGCCGTCGTCTCGGCGCACAACCACGTGCTGCGGCGGTGGCTGCGGCGCGACACCACCGAGCCGGCCGCCGAGCTCGACGCCGCCATGGCCCAGGTCGTGGCGCTGTTCGCGGGGCCCGAACCCGCCAACGGCAACGGGCACGGCACCGCGGTCATCGTCCTGCACGACCAGCGCGACCCCGAGTACGTCGCCGCCACCATCCGGCGGGCGCTGCAGCAGGCCTGAGGCGCCCGCCGGATGGTGACTCAGGCGGCGGTGCAGCCGGTCGCGGCGAGACCCGTGGCCGGGCCGGTGCCCTGGAAGCCGAACTCGGTCGCGGCACCGGCGCCCAGCGATCCGTTCCAGGTCGCGTTGGACACGTCGGTACCGGTGAGCCGGCCGTTCCACAGGTTGGTGACCGTCGCGCCGGGCAGGGCGAGCCGGACGGTCCAGCCGGAGATGGCAGCCGCCCCGGCGGTCACCCGGACCGACACCACGAACCCGCCGTCCCACACGTTCTGCACGGTGAGGACGGCCGAGCACCCCCGGCCCGGTTGCTGCGACGCGGACGGCGACACAGATGGCGACACAGATGGCGACACAGATGGCGACACAGATGGCGACACGGATGGCGACGCGCTTGCCGACGGCGACGCGCTCACCGAGGCCGACGGGGACACGGACCGGCTGGGGCTGGGCGACTGGGAGTCGCTCAGGACCGGGGTCTGCCAGTCGCTCCAGTCCGACAGCCGGCCCTGCGCCTTGGCGGCGATCCGGATCGTGCCGGTCTCGTTGCCGGTGCCCAGCAGGTACTTCGCGATGTGCTGTTGCAGCGGGACGCGCCACTCGGCCCGGTTGGCGCAGTGGTTGCCGTCCTGGATGTCGGACCAGTAGGTGATGTTCGCGCCCGCGCCGAGCGCCTTGTACACCTCGGCACCACCGAGGGCGGCCACGCTCGCCGAGCGCGGCCCGAGATTGGCGATGTGCGGGTTGTCCATGATGAACAGCCCCCGCGGCGCGACCATGGCGACCATCTCGTGCGTGTCGACCGGCAGCCGGTTCGGGCTGCCGGTGAACGTGCCGAACGCGTCGCCGAGCCACGGCTGCTCCCCGTAGGCGCTGCTGAGGCTCTGCGCGCCCTCCCCCGGGATGCCGCGGAAGATCGGTACCCCGGCGCTGCCCGACTCGATCGGCATGGTCAGCGCGATGCGCTGGTCGAACGCGCCGATGACGAACGCGCCCTTGCCGAACCGGGAGCAGCCCGTGACACCGACCCCGTCGGCCCGCAGGACGTTGCCGCCGGACTGGGCGATGACGTCGATGATCCGGCTGACGCCCCAGGCCCAGGCCATGAGCAGCCCGGTCTGGCTCGTCGAGCCGTAGATGCTGTAGAACGCGCCCTGCTTGTTGTTGCGGGGAGTGCCCTCCTTGCCGACCGCGTAGGGGTCGTAGTTGATGACCGCGGCACCGGCGGCCCTGATCGCGGCGGTGTCCGCGCCGAACCCGCCGAGCACGACGACGGCGGGGAACGGCCCGGTCCCGCTGGGCAGGGAGACGCCGGCGGAGAAGCTGGCGCTCTTGCCGTTGTGGGTCACGTTCACCGTGATCGTGCTGCCGGAGACGGTGCCGGTGACGCTCTGCGGCTTGCCGGGCTTCTCGCCGTAGACGAACTTCTCCGCCAGCTTCTTGACCTCCTCGCGCCGGCACCGCCAGTCGGACTTGGTGGCGATGCGGGTGCCGTCGAGGCGTTTGAAGGGGTCGGGCAGCTTGGCGTTGGTCGGTAGCGAGCCGGCGTCGGGCAGCGCCGGCACCGGGCAGTCGGCGCCCTCGTCCTCCACTGTGGACACGAGCGCGGCCTCGGCGGTGCCGGTCCTCGCCGCCACGGCGAGGCCGGCGGCGAAGGTCGCGGCGACCGTGAGCACGACGGCGGCAAGACGGAGCCTGGGACGGTGCGATCTGATGGTCATCGGGTTCTCCCCTTCAGCGTATGACGCGCCTGCCGGGAGGATCGCAGAATCCGATCGGAACTCACACGGAAACATTTCCATGAATGTCCGGACCCGGAGGTCAGGACTCCGGCTCGGTAATGCCACCGCGTGAACCTTGCACGGCCGATGACACGATGCGGGCCGGGACTGGCTGCGGCCGAAAGTTTCGACGTAGACTCCGCAGATCTTCACGGGACGGAGTCGGCATGCCGCAGCACAGCAGGGCCACCATGTCGCAGATCGCCGCCGAGGCGGGGGTGTCCGTGCCGACCGTGTCCAAGGTACTCAACGGCCGGCGCGACGTCGCCCCCGCAACCCGCGAGCGGGTGGAGGAGCTGCTGCGCCGGCGCAGCTACCTGCCCCGCCGGACGCTGCCGGCCCGCACCGTGGGCCTCATCGACGTGGTGTTCGTCGACCTCGGCAGCCCCTGGGCGATGCGGATCCTCGCCGGCGTCGAGGAGGTCGCCCACCGGGCCGGCACCGGCGTCGTGGTCTCCGCCGTGCACGGCCGGTCCCGCACCGAGCCCGACCGCCGCTGGCTGGAGAACCTTGCGGCGCGCCGCTCCGACGGGGTACTGCTGGTGCTGTCCGAGCTGTCCGCCGAGCAGCGCACCCGGCTCGCCGAGCACGGCATCCCGGTCGTCGTGGTCGACCCCGCCGGGCAGCCGGACCCGAGCATGCCGTCGGTGGGCGCCACCAACTGGACGGGCGCGCTGCGGGCCACCGAGCACCTGATCGGCCTCGGCCACCGGCGTATCGCCGTCATCGGCGGCCCCGGCGACGTGCTGTGCTCGCTGGCCCGCATCGACGGATACCGGGCCGCGATGCACGCGGCCGGGCTCGACGTCCCCGCCGGCTACGAGCGCACCGGCGACTTCACCAGCCCGACCGGCTACCGGGAGACCCTGGCGCTGCTGGACCTGCCGCAGCCGCCGACCGCCGTGTTCGCCTGCGCCGACGAGATGGCCCGCGGCGCCTACGAGGCCCTGTACGAGCGCGGCCTGCGCGTCCCCGACGACATCAGCATCGTCGGGTTCGACGACCTCGATCAGGCGCGCTGGTCCATCCCGCCGCTGACCACCGTGCGGCAGCCGCTGACCGAGATGGCCGGCACGGCCACCCGCATGCTGCTGTCGCTCATTGCCGGCGAGACGCTCGACTCGCCCCGGCTGGAGCTGGCCACGCCGCTGGTCGTGCGGGCCAGCACCGCCCCGCCCGGAAACATTGCCGACCGGTCGGAGTGAGACCGAGGCATCGACGTGCCCGTGCGGGGCTCCCTAGACTGTCGCCGTGGATCCCGCGAAAGCTCAAGCCCCAGGCGGCCGTAGGCGTCGCGGCGAGGTCACCGTCGCGACCATCGCCCAGCTCGCCGGCGTGTCACCGCCGACGGTTTCGAAAGTTCTGAATGGTCGGTCCGGCATCGCCGTGGAGACCCGGGACCGGGTCGAGGCGCTGCTGCGCGAGCACGGCTACCGGCGCGGCGAGTCCGTGGCCGCTTCGCCGAGCGTCGAGGTGGCGTTCTACGGCCTGGAGAGCCACCTGGCGATGGAGATCCTGCGCGGCGTCGAGCAGGTGGTGCGCGACCGCGGACTGGCCGTCGGCTTCACCGACCTGCAGGGCCCCGCACCCGGCGGCCGCCGCACCGCCGACCGGCTCCTCGCCCGGCGCCCGACCGGTGTCATCGCGGTCAACTCGGCGTTCCGCGCCCGGCAGTACGAGCAGCTCACCGCCAGCGGGGTGCCGATGGTGGTGCTCGACCCGACCGGCGAGCCGACGCACTCGATCCCGTCGGTCGGCGCGACGAACTGGAGCGGTGGCATCGCCGCGACCCGCCACCTGCTCGACCTCGGGCACCGGCGGGTCGGCGTGATCACCGGCCCGATGGAGTACCTGTGCGCCCGGGCCCGCCTCGAGGCGTGCCGCAGCGCCCTCGACGCCGCCGGCGTCGCCCTGGAGCCCGCGCTGGTGCGGCACGGCAGGTTCCACTTCGACGACGGTGCCCTGCTCGGCCGGCAGCTGCTCAGCCTGCCGGACCCGCCGACCGCGATCCTGTGCGGCGACGACCTGCAGGCCCTCGGCGTCTACGAGGCCGCCCGCCTGCTCGGCGTGCGCATCCCCGACGAGGTCAGCGTCGTCGGCTTCGACGACATCGAGGTGACCCGGTGGTGCGGCCCGCCGATGACCACCGTGCGGCAGCCGTTCGCCGAGATGGGCGCCGCCGCCGCCCGGATGGTGCTGCAGCTGGCGGTCGGCGAGACGGTCGAGCCGGCCCGGGTCGAGCTGGCCACCCAGCTCGTCGTGCGGGCCAGCACCGCCCCGCCGCGGCCGCGCCCGTGATGGTGCCACCGGACCGGTCCGGCCCGGTCATGGACCGCTCGGCGAAGGCCGTCATCTCCGACCTGCTCGCCCGCGACGTCACGCCGGTGCTCAGGCGGCACGGCTTCACGGGCCGGGGCAGGAACTTCCGGCGCACATTGGCGGACCGGCAGGAGCTGCTCACCGTCGAGCCGCACCCGTGGAACACCCGCCACGGCGGCGCGTTCACCGTCACCCTGGGGGTCTTCCTCGCCGACCTGGACGGCTTCGTGTCGCCGGCACCGCCGGCGGAGCCGCCCGAGGACTACCAGTGCCACCTGCGCCGCGGCATCGGGGACACCGACCCGGGGCACCACTGGTGGACGTTCGACGCGGCGAGCGACCTGGCGGCGCTCGGCACCGAGGTCCGCCACGCGGTGCAGCAGGACGCGCTCGGGCACTTCGAGCGCCTGCGCACCGGCGCCGGCGTCCTCGCGTGGGTGCGCGGGGCCCCGCTGCCGTTCGGCGCGCTGGGGCTGCGCCACGTCTACCTGGCCGCCACCGCCGGCGCGCCGGCGCTCGCCCAGCAGTGGCTCGACGGCATCGTCGGCGACGCCCCGATCCCGGCCCGGTGCGCCGCGAGGCCGCCCGGTTCGCGGCGCGGCTCGGCCTGGCCTGCCCGGCACCGACGGACACGCCCGCGCTGAGCGTGCGGTTGCGCGTCGCGGCGCCGCAGGAGCCCGACGAGGCGGTGCGGCAGCTGGCGGACAAGCTGGACCGGCACCTGACGGAGCTGCGCACGGGCCGCCCGGACGCCGACGCGACCAGGCTCTACCACACGCTCACCCGCGACGGCCCGGTCTGCACCGCCGACTTCTACGGCGCCGCCGCCGAGGACCTGCTCCGCCCGCTGCGCCGCGCCTTCGCCAAACTGTCGCCGCAGTTCGCCGAGATCGCCGTCACCACCCCGCCGGGCTAGACCCAATACCGCTGACTTAAGCGTGTTGGCTGCTACAGTGCGGTGTGCCGCGTGCTGGACAGGTGAAACCGCCGCTGGGTGAGCGGTTGTCGGATCGGATTGCGATCGGGTTGTTGACCTCGACGTTTCCGCCGGAGTTGGTGGATCGGGTGGTCGCTGAGGCGGGTCGTACGCAGCAGCGCAGCCGGTTGTTGCCGGCGCGGGCGGTGGTCTACTACGTCCTGGCGATGTGCCTGTTCTTCGGTCAGGGCTACGAGGAGGTGGCCCGGTTGCTGACCGAGGGCCTCGGTTGGGCGCGTGGCTGGCGGGGTTCGTGGCAGGTGCCGACCACGGCGGCGATCACCCGGGCCCGGGTCCGGTTAGGCCCGGAGCCGATCAAGGCGTTGTTCGCCTCGGTCTGCCGGCCGGTGGCCACCCCGGCGACGGTCGGTGCGTTCTACCGGGAGTGGCGCCTGGTCGCGGTGGACGGCACCACCTTCGATCTGCCCGACACGGTGTCCAATGTGGACTTCTTCGGCCGGCCGGGTTCGGGCCGCGGCAACGGCAGAAGCGCCTACCCGCAGGCTCGGGTCGCGGCGATCGCCGAATGTGGCACCCACGCCATCTTCGCTGCAACGACCGGGCCATTATCCACTCATGAGACCGTCCTGGCGCAGCAGCTATTCGGTGCGCTGGGCCCGGGCATGCTCCTGCTGGCCGACCGTGGATTCCTCGGCTTCGATCTGTGGCGGGAAGCCGCCGCGACCGGCGCGGACCTGCTCTGGCGGGTCAAGTCCGTTGCCGTGCTGCCCGTGATCGAGCAACTGCACGACGGTTCGTACCTGTCGCACATCTTCGCCGCCCGCGACAAGAACCGCCACGCCGACCCGATCACCGTGCGGGTGGTGGAATACACCATGCCCGGCCAGGCCACCGTCTACCGGCTGATCACCACGATCCTGGACCCGGACGCCGCTCCGGCACTCGACCTGGCCGCGTTGTACGCCCAACGCTGGGAGATCGAAACGTCCCTCGATGAACTGAAAACCCATCAAGGCCAGCCAGACATGGTCCTGCGCTCGCAGACCCCGACCGGGGTCGAACAGGAAATCTACGGCTTCCTCCTCGTGCACTACGCCGTGCGCACCCTGATGCATCACGCCGCAGCCGGCGCCGACATCGACCCCGACCGGGTGTCATTCACCCGCACCCTGCGCCTCGTACGCCGCCAGGTCACCGCCCAAGCGGCGTTTTCCCCCCTCACGACTGACCCGGGCACTGCGCCGAGGCGTCCGTGAAATCCTGCGGCACCTGACCACCCGCCGCGCCCGCAGCAACCCGCGAGTGATCAAACGCAAGATGTCGAACTGGAAACTCAAACGAGCACAACACCGCGACCCAGCACGTCCCGATCACAGCATCACCATCGTGGAAGCCACCAAACCCAACCCCACCAAGCGAAAACCACGGGCAACGACCGCCTAAGTCAGCGGTATTGGGGCTAGACCCGTCTTTCGCACATCGTTGTGAGTGGCGGTGTGTGGTGTTGGCGGGTTGGGGTGTTTAGGTCGGTGGATGGGTGTCGGTGGGGTGTCTCGGGGTCGTCGGGTGGTGTCCGGGCGGCGGGCGGAGATTGTGGCGGTGCCGGTGCTGGAGAAGCGGTTGGGGTCGTTGCCGGTGATCGCGGAGTTCTGCCGTCGTCTGGACATCGCGGGGGTCATCGACCGGGCCTGCCCGATCCGGGACCTGGCTGATGCGACGCATGGGCAGGTGATCGAGGTCCTGATCGGGAACCGGTTGACGAACCCTGCGGCGATGGTCGGGGTCGCTGGGTGGGCGCAGGCGTGGGCGGTCCAGGAGGTGTACGGCCTGCCGGCAGCGATCCTCGGTGATGACCGTCTGGCCCGTGCCCTCGACGCGATCGCACCGCACGTGGATCAGATCATCGGGTCGGTCGGCGCGGCAGCGATCGACGGTTTCGGGATTGATGTGGCCCGGCTGCACTGGGACATGACCAGCGTCTCGCTGCACGGCGCCTACGACGAGGTGCAGGACGGGTTCCCGGCGCCGGGGTGGGGGCATCCGAAAGACCGCCGCACGGATCTGAAACAGATCCAGGCCGGGATCGCGGTCGCCTCCGACGGCGGTGTCCCGATCTTCCACCAGGCCTACGACGGCGGCGCCGGAGAGATCTCTCAGGTCGTCGAAGCGATGCAACGCCTGCAGGCTCTGGCCGGCCCCCGCCGGTTCCTGCTGGTCGGGGACTCGAAACTGCTGTCCTACGGCAACATCACCGCGATGAGCGACGCCGGGGTCGGGTTCATCGCGCCCCTGGCCGCGGCCCGGGTCCCGGCCGGGCTGTTCGCCGCACTCGACCCGCAGACCGCCGTGCCGGTGGACTACACCGCGCTGCGCGACGCCGGGAAGCCCGCAGACCGGCGCGGCGCCTACCGGGTCGTCGAGGACGTCATGGACATCCCCGGCCCCCGCAAACGCGACCCGGTCCACCAACTGCGCCGGGTCCTGGTCCACTCCACCGCGAACCAGACCGCCGCGGTCAAGGCCCGCACGTTGAAACTCGACAAAGCCCGCACCGAACTGGACACCCTCACCCGCACCGCCGGCACCCGCCACCACCCCGACACCGCCGCCGTCACCGCCAAAGCCGAGCAGATCAGCCGGCACCGCCGCGTCAGCAGCTACCTCCGCACCCAGGTCACCGAACACCCCGACACCGGCAAACCGGTGTTCGCCTGGCACTACGATCAGACCGCCATCGACGCCGAGGCCGCCACCGACGGCTGGTACGCCCTGCTGTCCAACCTGCCCCCGCAGGAAGCCGACGCCGCTGAGATCCTGCGCCGCTACAAGAACCAACCCGTCGTGGAACAGCGCTACGCCACCATCAAGGGACCCCTCGCAGTCGCCCCCATGTTCCTGCGGCACAACCGGCGGATCACCGCACTCATCACCGTCATCTGCCTCGCTCTGCTCATCTTCAGCCTCATCGAACGCGAGGTCCGCACCAACCTCGCCCCCAACACCGAAATGATCGGGTTCTACGCATACGACAACCGCGCCGTGAGACCCACCGGCCGACTCATCCTGCAAGCCCTCCACGACCTACGACTCATCCCCGCCCACGACCAACAGCCACCCAGAATCCCCCAACCCGGATGGCTGCAAGCCCAACTCCTCGCACTGCTCAACACCGACCCGACCCGACCCCGCTGGTGAGCACAAACCACCACTCACAACCATGTGCGAAAGACGGGGCTAGAGAAGCCGCGGGCGCCGTCACCACCCCGCCACGCCAGAAGCCGCGGGCGCCGTCACCACCCCGCCACGCCAGAAGCCGCGGGCGCCGTCACCACCGCGCCGGGCTAGAAGTCGCGGGCGTCGTCGAACCATTTCAGGGCGGCCTCGGTGAGGTCACCGAACGGGGTGGCGGCGGTCAGCTGGAACACCGCCTCGCCGGCGTCCTCCCGGTCGGGTGTCTCGATGCCGGGCATCGCGTTGATCACGCCGACGAACGCGCGGACCGCCGCCTCGACCGCCGCCGGTGCCGTCGCGGCCGCGATGTCCCGCTCGGCCGCGCGGTACGCCGTGACCGCCGCCTTGGCCTTGCGGCCCTGCCAGGCCGAGAACGGCAGGCCGTACTCGGTGGCGAACCACTCCGGCCCGCGCAGCTGGGAGACGCTGCTGTGCCGCCACTGCCGGCCGGACCGGCGCAGCTCGCCGCGCAGCCGCCGGCCGGTGGCGTCCTCGACGTTGAACGCGATCAGGTGGGTCAGGTCCGGCCAGTCGTGCAGGGCGGGCAGGCCGGCGAGGTCCGGGCAGTACCGCAGCTGCAGCGCGGTCAGGTGCCGCAGCCGCGCGAGTGCATCCACGCCGGCCAGTTGCCCGGCGAGCGCCACGCTGCGCACCTCGGGAAACTGCAGCAGGCTCGCGCAGTCGAACGGCTGGCGCAGCGGCCGCACCGTCACGTCGACCGAGTGCGCGCCGGCGAACGCGGGCAGATCCGGCAGGCGCAGCGGCGCCGCGTCCGGCGACGGCAGCGTGTCAGGGGCGAAGGCCAGCCTCGGGCAGGCGTCGCCGTCGGCGGGCGCGGCCGTCAGCAGGCCCAGGTCGCCGGTGACGGACAGGCTCCCGTGCGGCGCCGACGGCACGGTCAGGCGCAGCGGCGCGTCGCGCAGGGTGATGCCGAGGTGGCCGATCTGCGCGGCGGAGGCGTCGACCGCGTGCGCGGCGCGCGGCCGCCAGTCGAAGGTCTCGATCGGCCGGCGCCGCGCCCAGCCGAAGAACCCGGTGTCGTCGCCCTCGTAGACAATCCGGCGCGGCCACGGATATCCGGCCGGCACGGTGAACGGGTCGAACACCGACCAGTCGATCGCGTCGCCCGCGGCGACGACCAGGTCCGGGCGCGGCGTCGTGCCCGCGGGCCCGATGACGACGACGCCGACACCGGGGCTGCGCACCAGCCGGTGGCTGTCCGGGCCGGTCAGCGAGATGACGGACGTTTCGTCGCGTGACATCCGGTCATCCTCGCACCGGGCCGCGACCCGGCCGTTGACAACCAAGTATGTTTGTCACAAAACTATATCCGTGACGCAGCTGCCGATCGTGATCGCCGGTGCGGGCATCGGCGGGCTCGCCGCCGCGCTGAGCCTGCACGCGGCCGGGTTCCGCGACGTGCGGGTGTTCGAGCGCGCCGCCGAGCTGCGCCCGCTCGGCGTCGGCGTCAACCTGCTCCCCCACGCGGTGCGCGAGCTGACCGAGCTGGGCCTCGCCGACCGCGTCGCCCGTCTCGGGGTGGCACCCGGCACGCTCGCCTACTTCAACCGGTTCGGGCAGCCGATCTGGCGCGAGCCACGCGGGATCGAGGCGGGCTACCGGTGGCCGCAGCTTTCGGTGTACCGCGGGCGCCTGCAACTCGAGCTCCTCGACGCGGTGCGGGAACGCCTCGGCCCGGGCGCCGTGTGCACGGGGCACCGGCTCGTCGCCGTGGCGCCCGGACCCGGCCCCGGCACGGACGTCGCCACGTTCGCCACGGCTGGCGGCGAGGTGCGCGTGAGCGCGGGGCTCGTCATCGGCGCCGACGGCATCCACTCCGCGCTGCGCCGGCAGTGGTATCCCGGCGAGGGCGACCCGGTCTGGAACGGCCTCACCCTGTGGCGGGGCACCGCGCACGTCCCCGCCTACCTCGATGGGCGGACCATGGTCATGGCCGGCGACGGCGAGCAGAAGTTCGTCGCCTACCCGGTCGGGCCGCCGGACGCCGCCGGGAAGGCCCGGGTGAACTTCGTCGCCGAACGGCGCACCGACGGCGCCGGCGCCGCCGACTGGAACCGGCCGGTCGACCCCGCGCCGATCGTCGCGCTGTTCCGCGACTGGCGGTTCGACTGGCTCGACGTGCCCGCCGTCATCGCCGCCGCCGGCGAGATCCTCGAGTACCCGATGGTCGACCGCGACCCCGTCGAGCGCTGGACGTGCGGCCGTTCGACGCTGCTCGGCGACGCCGCCCACCCGATGTACCCGAACGGCTCCAACGGCGCCTCCCAGGCGATCCTCGACGCGCGCACCCTCGCCTACCACCTCGCCACGGCGCCCTCGACCGGGGAGGCGCTCGCCGCGTACGAGGCCGACCGCCGTCCGGCCACCACGGCGCTGGTGCTCAGCAACCGCCGGCAGGGACCCGAGCAGGTGATGGTCCTGGCGCACGAGCGCGCGCCGGACGGCTTCGCCGACATCCACGACGTGATCCCCGCCGCCGAGCTCGCCGGCATCGCCGCCGGCTACAAGCGGGCCGCCGGCTTCGACCCCGACGCGCTCAACGCCCGCGCGTCGCTGACCCCGCCCGGCGCCGCCCGGTGACCGCCGCCGGGGGCCTTCGACCCCGCGCGCCTCGCCGCGGTCATCTCGCCGCTGCGGCGCACGCTGCTGGCCGCCGCCCGCGCCGCCGAGCACCTGCCGGAGATCCCCGACGCGCAGATCGAGGTCATCCGCGCCCTGCCCGGCGGCACCGTCGCGACGTCCGGCGAGCTCGCCGCCCGCCTCGGCCTGAACCGTTCGACCGTCAGCAACCTGCTCACCGCGATGGAGGCCGCCGGCCTCGTCGCCCGCCGGCAGCACACCGGCGACCGCCGGCGCGTCGAGATCGTGGCGACCGCGAAGGCCCTCGACCTGTTCGACCGCTTCGACCTCGCCAGCGCGACGCTCGTGGACGCCGCCGCCGCGACGCTGCCCGCCGGGGACCGCGCCGCGCTCGCCGCCGCGCTGCCCGCCCTCGAACGGCTCCGCGACGCGCTCGCCGCCCGCTACTCCGCCACCCCGGAACCCGCCACCCCGAACATCTGAGGACACCCCCGAGGACGTCGAATGACCGCACTGCGCAAGCGACTCTCCCGATGGATGCAGACCAGGCTGATCAAGGGCCTGACGCCCGGACCCTACGAGTGCACGGTCCGCAGGGACCTCCGCGTCCCGATGGACGACGGTGTCGAGCTCCTCGCCGACCTCATCACCCCCGTCGGCGCCGCCGGCCCGCCACTGCCGACCGTGGTCATCCGCGGGCCGTACGGGCGTCGCGGGCCGGTCGCGGGCCAGGCCAAGGCCCTGGCCCGCGAGGGCTTCACCGTGCTGTTCCAGAGCTGCCGCGGCACCTGGGGGTCGCAGGGCGTGTTCACCCCGCAGGTCGACGAGCAGCGCGACGGGATCGCGACGCACCGGTGGGTGCGGCGGCAGCCGTGGTGCACCGGGCCCGTCGCCACGTTCGGCGCCAGCTACATGGGCTACACGCAATGGGCGGTCGCCGGGCGGCTGTCGCGGGAGGACCCGGACACCGCGCCGGACGCGCTGTGCCTCATCACCACGATGCCCGACTTCGGCGCCATCACCTGGGACAACGGCGCGTTCTCGCTGCGCAACGCCCTGGGCTGGACGCGGATGATGGACCGCATGACCCGCCGCCCGGGGCCGGCGCTGCTGCTGGCCATGGCGCTGCCCGACCCGAGGCTGGGCAGGGCCTTCGGGGTGCTGCCGCTCAGCGCCGGCGACACCGCGGCGACCGGGCATCCCGTGCACTGGTATCAGGACTGGGTCGCGCACGAGCGGCTCACCGACGAATACTGGACGTCGCAGTCGCACGCGGCCTCCGTCGCGGACGTCACCGCACCGGTCAGCATGGTCACCGGGTGGTACGACATCTTCCTGCCGTGGCAGCTGCGCGACTACGCCCGGCTCGCCGCCGCGGGCCGGCCGCCACGGCTCACGGTCGGGCCGTGGGGGCACGTGTCGCCCGGCATGGGCGCGCCGGTCGTCGCCGAGACGGTGGCGTTCCTCAAGGAGCACCTCGCCGGCGGGGCGGCCACCCGGGTCGCGCCGGTCCGCGCGTACCTCACCGGTGCCGGGCAGTGGCACGACCTGCCGGCCTGGCCGCCGCCCGGCACCGCCGCGCGGACCTGGCATCCGGCCGCGTCCGGCGGGCTCGCCGGCGCGCCGGACGGCGGGGTCACGCGGTACACGTACGACCCCGACGACCCGACGCCGGCGGTCGGCGGGCCGAGCCTGCAGCCGAACTCGGCGCCCGTCGACAACGCCGCCCATGAGCGCCGCGCCGACGTCGCCGTGTTCCGCGGCGAGCCCCTCGCCGCCGACACCGTCGTGGCCGGCGAACCCGTCGCCCGCGTCAGGTTCCGCTCGTCGCGGCCGAGCACGGACCTGTTCGTCCGCATCTGCGACGTGCACCCCGACGGCCGGTCGATGACGGTCTGCGACGGCATCCGGCGGGTCGGCGGCGTCGCGGCGGTCGACGCCGACCCGGACCCCGACGGCTTCCGCGAGGCCGAGGTGCGGCTGTGGCCGGCGTTCCACCGGTTCGCGGCGGGGCACCGCATCGGCGTGCAGATCAGCTCGGGCGCGCACCCGCGGTACGCGAGAAATCCCGGCACCGGCGAACCCGCGGCGGTCGCGGCCACCACGCACCGGGCGGAGCAGGAGATCTCCCACGCCACCGCGATCGAGCTGCCGGTGTGGACGCCGTGACGGCGCCCGTCCCCGGGCTGGAGCGGGCGCTGGACGTGGAGGCGCGGCTCGGGCCGATCGAGGACCACGGCATGACGCGGGCCGGGCACCGCCGGGTCGTGCCGATCGTCGGCGGGCACGTCCGCGGGCTGTTCGACGCGGAGATCCTGCACGGCGGCGCCGACTGGCAGCTCGTCCGCCCCGACGGCGCCGTCGAGATCGACACCCGGTACTCGGCGCGGACCGCCGGCGGCGAGCACGTCTTCATCCGCACGTTCGGGGTCCGCTCCGGCCCGCCGGGCGTCCTGGCGGCGCTCGGGCGCGGCGAGCCGGTCGACCCGTCCGAGTACTACTTCCGCATCGGGCTGCACCTGGAGACGTCCGCGCCGCGGCTCGCCGGGCTGGAGCGGTCCATCTTCGTGGCGTCCGCCGTGCGCGAGGCCGACCTGGTGCGGTACACCGCCTACCGGGTCACGTGAAAGTTCCACCGCGGCAGCAGCATCGATGCCACCGCCCGCCCCGGCGCGTTGACAGCGCCGCCGGGGACCACCACGCTCGCGGCGGCGAGCCGAGGGTGGACGGGAGTCGTTGGTGGACAACAGCACGAGCCACATCGTCGCGTTCCACGGGGACGGCTGCGGTGCCGAGGAGCTGACGTGGGGGCAGCGCGACGTCTGGGACCTCATGCGGCGCACCGGGCGGACCATGAACATCGGCGGCACCGTCCCCGCCGCCCCCGGTGAGACCGTCGAGCGGATCGCCGCCCTGCTGCGCTTCCTGGTGAGCCGGCACCAGGCGCTGCGCACCCGGCTGTCCCAGGTGGACGGTGGGCCGCCCCGGCAGGTCGTGTCGGACTCCGGCGAGATCACCCTCGAGGTGCTCGACACCGCGCAGGACCCGGACCTGGTCGCGGAGCGGCTCCGGGTGCGGTACCAGACGACCCCGTTCGACCCGTTCACGCAGTGGCCGGTGCGGATGGCCGTGGTGCGCTCCGGCGGGACGCTCACCCACGTCGTGGTGATGTACTACCACGTCGTCGTGGACGGGTTCGCCATCAACGCGATCGTCCGCGACCTGGCCCACCTCGACCAGGACACGGGCCTGGCGACCGCGCCCGCGGAGGGCACGCAGCCGCTGGAGCTGGCCCGGCAGCAGCGGACCCCGGCGGCGCGGCGGCACAGCGAGCAGTCGCTGCGGTACTGGCGGCGGCAGCTGCACCGCATCCCGCCCAGCCCGGCCACGCCCGCCGTCGCCGCCGATCCCGGGCAGCCGCGGTTCTGGGAGGTCGTCTGCGCCTCGCCGGCGACGGCGCTGGCGATCCGGCGGGTCGCGGCGCGGACCCGGGTCGCGTCCGGCCCGATCCTCCTCGCCGCGTACGCGGTCGCGACCGCCCGCCTGGCCGGCGCGGACACCGCCGTCGTGCAGGTCATCGTCAGCAACCGGTTCCGGCCCGGGTTCGCCGAGGCGGTCGGCAGCCTGCGCCAGTTCGGGCTCTGCGTGATCGACGTGACCGGCCCGTTCGACGAGGTCGTCGCGCGGGCGTGGATCGCGGCGATCGGCGCCTACAAGCACGGCTACTACGACCCCGTCGCGCACCGGGACCTCGTCGCCGGCCACGACCTGTCGTGCTACCTCAACGACCGGCGGACCGAGACCCGCGACGAGGACCGCGGGCCGGTCCCGGCCGAGGACGACGTGCGCGCGGCGCTCGCCGGCACCACGGTGCGCTGGGGGGTGCGCGAGGACACCTACGACGGTTCGCTGTACCTGCACGTCGAGGACGACGTGCACTACTCGCTGTGGGGCGACACCCACCGGTACACCGCGGACGCGATCGAACGGTGCGCCAGGGACGTCGAGGCGGTGCTGGTCGAGGCCGCGCTGGGGCTCGTCACGGCGCCTCGATGAACGCCTCCCCGGCGTTGAGGGCCCGGAAGTCGTCCATGCCGAGCAGCGCGACCGCCGGGGCGACCTGCGTGTGCATGGCCAGCAGCGCGGCGATCTTGCAGTCCAGCGCGGCACCGGTGAGGCGCACGTCCAGCGCCAGGTCCTCGCGGGCCACGCCGACGGGGCGCTCGTCGGTCATGAAGACCCGCCACTGCTCATACCGCTCGCCCCAGGTCTCCAGGTGCTCCGCGGTCATCGTCGCGTGCAGCAGCCGCCCGGGCCGGGCCGCCCGGTCCCATGCCGCCCCGACCCACGCGGAGATCGTCTGGTGGTCGGGGTGGAACGTCCCGCCGTCCGGCCCGAACGTGAGCACCGTGTCCGGGGCGACGTCGGCGAGCAGCGCCGCGATCCGCTCGACCGGCCCGGCGGGGTCGAGCGCCGCCATCCCGCCGTCGGGGTAGTCCAGGAAGCGGTGGTCGGTGACGCCGAGCACGGCCATCGCCGCGGCCGCCTCCCAGCGCCGGGTGCGGCCGAGCCGCTCCGGCGGCCACGCGACCGCGTCGTCGGTGCCGTGCTCCCCGACGGTCGCCGAGACGCACACGACCCGCTGCCCGTTGGCGGCGGCGGCGGCCATGAGCCCACCGGCCAGATACGTCTCGTCGTCGGGGTGCGCCCAGATCGACACGATCGTGCCGAGCTTCTCGACCTGCTCCGTCACCTGCTGTTCCATCCCTCCATGGATACAGCACGATCCCCGGCCACGGCCCGGGCCGGCACTGTCGGCTCCCCGTCAGGGGGCCGCGGTCAGCGGCAGCTCGACCCGGCTGCCCACCGGCCCTGGCCCTCGGGGAGCCCGCGGGCCTGATCCACCGCCGCCAACCGGCTCCGCGACTCCAGGACACCGTCCGACGCCCGCGTCGCCCGTCTGCTCATCCCCGTCCTCGGTGCGCCGGCCCACGACGGCGACAGGTGGCGATCCGGCGAAACTCGAAGTGCCCGATGAGGTCTGACGTTCCCCGCTGCGCCGCCCGGTGGACAATATGGACCGTGAGCCGGATCCTCATCGTCGACGACGACGAGCCGTTGCTGCGCGCGCTGCGGGTCAACCTCACCGCCCGCGGCTACCAGGTCGACACCGCCGTCACCGCGACCGCCGGGCTCATCTCGGCCGGCAACCACCACCCCGACCTCGCCATCGTCGACCTGGGGCTGCCCGACCTGGACGGCATCGAGGTCGTGAAGGGTCTGCGCGGCTGGAGCGACGTGCCGATCATCGTGCTGTCCGCGCGACACTCGGAGCCCTCGAAGGTCGCGGCGCTGGACGCCGGCGCCGACGACTACGTCACGAAGCCGTTCGGCGTCGACGAGCTCCTCGCGAGGATCCGGGCCGCGCTGCGCCGCGGGGCGCCGTCCCCTGGGGCGCCCGTCATCACGACCGCGTCGTTCACCCTCGACCTGGCGACCAAGCGGGCCGTCGGCCCCGGCGGCGAGGTCGGGCTGACCCCGACGGAGTGGCACCTGCTGGAGGTCCTGGCCCGCAACCCCGGGACCGTCGTCGAGCACCGGCAGCTGCTGCGGGAGGTGTGGGGCCCGCAGTACGAGACGGAGACCAACTACCTGCGGGTGCACTTCGCCAACCTGCGCCGCAAGCTCGAACGCGACCCGGCCCGGCCGCGGCACATCGTCAACCGCCCCGGCCTGGGCTACCGCCTGGACCTGTAGGACACGCCTCAGGGCTCAGCGCGGGGCGACGCGGCGCATGCAGGCGACGAAGCCCTGGTCCATGCTGACCAGCTCCCAGCCGCGGGTCTCCAGGTACTCGACCGCGGTCAGCACCTCGTCGAACATCGTGTTCTCGCCCGCGGCCCGGTTGAAGGCGGCGTTGACCGCCGTCGACACGGACATGGACGGGCCGACGACGATGTACCGGAACGGGTAGCCGTCCAGGACGGCCCGGCCGGTCGCGATGTCGTTGGCCCGGAAGACCCGGGACGGTCGTGGTGGTGGCATCACGGCATCATCACACGGCGCGGATCAGCGGTGGTGGATGAGCCGGCCGCGCACCACGACCGCGCGGGGCGCGTCGAGCTGGGCGAGGTCGGTGCGCGGGTCGGTGTCGTAGACGACGACGTCCGCGGGGGCGCCGTCGGTGAGCCCGCCGAGCCCGAGATACTCCCGGGCCGTCCACGACGCGGCGGCCAGGGCCTGGTGCGGCGGCGCACCAGCGGCGACGAACGCGCGCACCTCGTCGGCGATCCGCCCGTGCGGCCGGGAATCGGTGCCGGCCAGCACGGTGACCCCGGCCTCGAACGCCGCGACGGTCAGCGCGCCGTGCGCCCCGGCACCGGCGAGATACCAGTCCCGCTGCGGGCTGTCCGGGTCGCGGCGGCGCCGCTCCAGCGACGCCGTGATGACCCGCAGGGTCGGGGTGAGGGCGGTGCCCTGCGCCGCCATCCGCGTCAGCAGCGCCGGGTCCATGCACATGCCGTGCTCCAGTGAGTCGACCCCGGCCTCGACCGCGGCGGCGGCGCCGGTCGCGTGCTGGCTGTGCACGGCGACCCGCCCGCCGACCGCGTGCACCCGCGCGACCACGTCGCGCAGGACCTCGACCGGGATGCCGGGCTCGCCGAGGCTCCAGTCGCCGATGAGTTTCGCCCATCCGCTGCGCGCCGCCTGCTCGGCCGCCGCCGCGGGCGCCCGTCCAGCCCGGGCCGCCGGGCCCAGCCGTCGAAGAACTGCCCGTGCTGGGCGAGCCACGGCCCGGCGTGCAACGCCCGGGGACCGTCCTCGCCGGCGCCGAACCAGGCGGGCGGGTCGCCGGCCAGTCCCGGCGCGCGGATCAGGGTGACGCCGGCCGCCACGTGCGCCCGCAGGTCGGCGCGGAGCAGCGCCTCGTCGAGCGGCTGCCCGGGCTCCTCGGCGCCGGGGTGCGTGTGCGCGTCGACCAGCCCCGGCACCAGCCAGCCCGCGGCGACCGTCTCGCCCCCGGCGACCCGCTCGGTGCTCCAGCGGTCACCGTCGGCCCACAGTTGCACCGGCTCGCCGTCGGGCAGCGCGTATCCGCGAACGTGCAGGACCGTCACGATGCTGCCGCCACGCCGTCGGGCATGCCGGCCAGCGTAGGCGCCGCCGACCGGATCCCGCTGCCCCTGACGCCCCTGCGCCGGTGCCCGCGTGGCGTCGGTGGCGGTCACGGGATCGCCGACGGCGGCGATCCGGTCCGCCGCGGGATCGTCACACGGCCGGCGGCGTGGTGCCGTCCGGCCGTGTGACGGGTCGGGTCAGTAGGTCCAGAGCTGGTTCGCGGCGCCGGTGCAGGTCCAGATCTGCAGGCGGGTGCCGTTGGCCGAGCTGGGCCCGGTCGCGTCGAGGCACTTGCCGGAGCCGGCGTTGACCAGGGTCGAGCCGGTGCGGGTCCAGCGCTGCGCGGCGGAGCCGTTGCAGTCGTACAGCTGGATCTTCGTGCCGTTGGCCGTGCCGGCGCCGGTGACGTCCATGCACTTGCCGAGCGCGCGCAGGGTGCCGTCCGACGCGCGGGTCCAGTTCTGCGCGCCCGTGCCGTTGCAGTCGTACAGCTGGACCGCGGCGCCGTTGGCGGTGCTGGCGCCGGCGACGTCGACGCACTTGCCGCCGTAACCGTGGATCGGGCCCGTGGTGCCGGCCGGCGGGGTGGTGGTGGGCGGTGCCGTGGTGCCGCCGACCCAGGCGGTGGCCGCGGCGGCGCCGACCGAGTCGATGGTGCTGTTGTTCTCCACCGGGCTCGGCACGCTGCTGGGGAAGACGATGAAGGTGACCGGGCCGGCGGTGCCGCCGCTCGCGGGGTTGGGGTCGATGCCGAGCGCGACCGCCAGGGCGTAGGAGCCCTCGCCGATGATGTTGCTGGGGCCCTCGTCGGCGAAGACCGCGTAGGCGACCCTGCCGTTGTAGACGACGGCCGCGACGCTGCCGGCGCGGATGCCGTTCGCCGAGTAGGTGAACCGGCTGCTGGGCAGCGGCACGACGTAGTACCGGGTCACGTCGGAGGTGAAGTACGCGCCGGTTGACGTGGTGAACGACGTCTGCGCCTGGTACCAGGGGTCGGTCGAGGCGTTGCAGCGCGCGGTGGAGATGCCGTCGCAGTCGATGTCCATGTCAGCGGTCCAGAAGTACGCGGTGCCGCTCTTGCAGATCGCGACGGTCTCGGCGCCGCCGTCGTCGGTGGCGTACCTGCCGTTGGAGACCTGGCTGCAGGTCTGGGTCTTGGCGAGCAGCTGGCTCGCGGTGGGTCCGGCGGCGAGCGCCTCGGACGAGGTGGTCAGCGCGTATGCGACGGTCGCGACCAGGGACAGTGCGACCGACGCGAGCGCCATGATGGGTCTGCGCATGGGGGCTCCAAACGTCGTCGGGCGGACGGACACCGGATAGGTAACCTTACTAACAGATGTCTGTCAATGCCTGCGCGGTCTTGCCATCGGGAAACCCCGGTGCTACGTTTCCGCTCGTCGAATCAGTTCGACGAGCGCGGCGCCGCACACGCGTGAGGGAGGATGAGGGCATGGCCGTGACCATCGCCGACGTCGCCAAGCACGCGGGCGTCTCCCGCAGCACGGTCTCCTACGTGCTCAGCGGCAACCGCTCGATCTCCGCCGAGACCATCGCCAGGGTCGAGGCGAGCATCGAGGCGCTGCAGTTCCGCCCGCACGCCGGCGCCAGGTCCATCCGCACCGGGCGCACGGGGGTCATCGCCATGGCCCTGCCGCTCGTGCACGGGCCGCACAACCAGGTCCAGATGCCCTATGTCTGGGCCGCCCTCACCGCCGCCCAGGAGGCCGGGCTCAAGCTGCTCATGCTGACCGACGACGACGGCGCCACCGCGATCCGTGACACCGTCGGGTCCGCGATGGTCGACGGCGTGATGGTGATGGAGGTGCAGCACAGGGACCCGCGCCCGAAGCTGCTGCGCTCGCTCAAGTGCCCCGCGGTCCTGGTCGGCACCCCGGCCAACCCGCACGGCCTGCCGTATGTCGACTTCGACTTCGTCGCCTGCGGCCGGACCTGCGCCGAGCACCTCCTCGGACGCGGGCACACCCACGTCGGCTTCCTCGGCCAGCCGCCGGAGACCTACCGGCGCGGCCTGGCCTACGCCGAGCACGCCCGCGACGGCGCCCTGGCCGCCCTGGCCGAGGAGGGCGCGACCGGCACCTGGGCCGCCTGCGAGCCCTCCAGCGGCGGGGTCGTCGACGCGCTCACCGACCTGGTGACCCGCGATCCGCAGCTCACCGGGCTGATCGTCTACAACGAGCGGGCGCTGCCCCTGGTCCTCGACCGCCTCGCGGGCCTGGGCCGCGGCGACGTCGACGTCGTGGCCATCGGCCCCGACGACGCCGCCGACCGGCTGGCCCGCCCGGTGACCTCGGTGTCCCTGCCGGTGGAGGAGCTGGCCCGCACGGCGGTGCAGCGGCTCGCCGGCGTGATCAACGGCGAGGCGCAGCCGTCGGTCACCATGCTCGCCCCCGTCCTCAAGGTCCGCTGAGCCCCGCTCCGCCGACTCGTCAGCGACTTCCGCAAATTGTCGAATCAGTTCGACAAACACGACACCCCAAGAGAGGCACCCATGAAGAGAGTCACCGCCGCCGCCCTGGCGCTGACCGCGTTGACGGCACTGACCGCACTGACCGCCTGCGGCGACGGCGCCGGCGGGGCGTCGAACGACGCGGGCACCCTCACCGAGATCGACTACTACGAGGCCGCGCCGCAGAACACGCAGCTGCCGAAGCTCCTCGACGCCTGCGGCACCGAGGTCGGCGTCACGATCGAGCACCAGCAGGTGCCGCGCGCCCAGTTCATGCCGAAGCTGCTGCAGCAGGCCTCGGCGCGCACACTGCCCGACCTGGCCCTGGTCGACAACCCTGACCTGCCGCAGCTCGCCGCCAGCGGCGGCCTGGTGCCGCTCAAGGAGCTCAGCACCGACGGGCTCTACCCGTCGATCGTCACCGCCGGGCAGTACAAGGGCGACACGTACGGCATCGCCCCGGGCGTCAACGGGCTCGCCCTCTACTACAACCAGGACCTGTTCGCCGCCGCCGGGCTCCAGCCGCCGAAGACCTGGGACGAGCTGACCGCCGCCGCGAAGGCACTCACCAAGGGCACCCGCTACGGCATCGCGTTCTCCGCCGTCGGCACCGAGGAGGGCAGCTTCCAGTTCGAGCCGTTCTTCTGGACCGCCGGCGCCCACCTGGAGCGGCTCGACTCGCCCGAGGCGGTCAAGGCCCTCACCCTGTGGAAGGACCTGGTGGAGGCCAAGGCCGCGTCCAGGTCCGTCGTCACGTGGACCCAGGCGGACGTCAACGACCAGTTCATGGCCGGCAACGCGGCGATGATGGTCAACGGCCCGTGGCAGCTGCCGACGCTCAACGCCAAGCAGGGCCTCAAGTTCGGCATCGTGCCGATCCCGGTCCCGTCGCCGTCGGCGAAGCCGGTCACCCCGCTCGGCGGCGAGATGTGGACCGTCGGGCGCAGCAACCCCGAGCGGGAGCGCAAGGCCCTCGCGGTCCTCAAGTGCCTGCTGGGCAAGGAGAAGAGCCTCGAATGGTCGACGGCCGCCGGGTACATCCCCAGCAACCAGGCCGCGGCCGCTCAGCTCGCGCAGAGCAACCCGCAGCTCGCCGCGTTCGTCGAGGAGGTCGCCACCGCCCAGGCCCGCACCGCCGACCTCGGCACCGGCTACCCGAAGACCAGTGAGGCGCTGTTCAACGCCATCCAGGCCTGCCTCGCCGGCGGCAGGTCGCCGCAGGAGGCGCTCAAGGCGGCCCAGGCATCCCTGCAATGAGGAAGCTGGCCTTCGCCGTCACCCTCACGACCCGCGACGAGGCCGCCCCGATCACCGTCGGCATCTACCGCTTCATCGGCGCGCACATCAGCGACTGGAACAGCGTCATGGCCACCGGCGTCATCGCCTCGCTGCCGGTGGCCGTGCTGCTCGTCGTCGCGCAACGGTACGTCGCGGCCGGCATCACCAGCGGCAGCGTCAAAGACTAGGAGAACCGTGTCCAAGCAACTGACCTGGCGGCAGGGTCACCACGTCCTCACCGTCGAGCCCTGGGGCGCCGACAGCGTCCGCGTCCGGGCCGGGCTGCACCGCATCCACGCGGACCTGCCCGGTGCGCTGCTGCCGCAGCCGGAGACACCGGCCACTGTGGACGGTGCGACGCTCGTCAACGGCCGGCTGCGCATCGAGCTGAGCGACGACGGGCTGCTCACCGCGCGGCGCACCGACACCGGCGAGGAGCTGCTGCGCGAGGAGCCGGCACACTTCTGGTGGCCGGGGGCGCGGCACTTCGAGGCGGCCGGCGGCGGCACGTACCGCATCGAGCAACGCTTCCGCGCGTACGACGGCGAACGCTTCCACGGCCTCGGCCAGCACGGCCACGGGCGCTTCGACCAGAAGGGCATGGTGGTCGAGCTGCGGCAGCGCAACGGCGAGGTGAGCATCCCGTTCGCCGTGTCCAGCCGCGGCTACGGCCTGCTGTGGAACAACCCGGCGGTGGGCCGGGTCGAGCTCGCGGTCAACGGCACCCGCTGGGTCGCCGACCGGGCCCGGCAGCTCGACTACTGGCTGACCGCCGGTGCACCCGCCGACGTCCTGCGCCGCTACGCCGACGTCACCGGCCACGCACCCGAGCTGCCGTCGTGGGCGTCGGGGCTGTGGCAGAGCAAGCTGCGGTACACCTCCCAGGCCGAGCTGCTCGACGTCGCCCGCGAATACGCCCGGCGGGACCTGCCGCTGTCCGTCATCGTCGTGGACTACCTGCACTGGCGGCACCTCGGCGACTGGGACTGGGACCCGGCCGCGTGGCCCGACCCACCGGCGATGGTCGCCGAACTCGAAGCGGCCGGCGTCGAGCTCGCCGTGTCCGTGTGGCCGTCGGTCAGCCCGCTGTCGGCGAACCACCCCGCGATGCTCGACGCCGGCCTGCTCACCGCGACCGACGGCGGTGCAGCGGTGCACGCCGACTGGCCCGACGGCCCGACCGGGGCGCCGATCGGGGTCTCGTTCTACGACGCCACCGACCCGCGGGCCCGCGACTTCGTCTGGGACCGCGTCCACGACAGCTACGGCCGGCTCGGGGTGCGCGCGTTCTGGCTCGACGCGTGCGAGCCGGAGATGCGCCCCGGGCACATGCACAACCTCAGCCTCGCCGCCGGGCCGGGCGCCGAGGTCGCCAACCTGTACCCGCGCGAGCACACCCGCGGCGCGTACGAGTACCTGCGCGGCCGGGGCGAGACCGAGATCCTGTCGCTGGTCCGCTCCGCGTGGGCGGGGTCCCAGCGCTACGGCGCGGCGCTGTGGTCCGGCGACATCCCCGCCACGTTCGACGCCCTCGCCGCGTCGGTGCGGGCCGGGCTCAACGTCGCGATGAGCGGCATCCCGTGGTGGACCACGGACGTCGGCGGCTTCCACGGCGGCGACCCGGCCGACCCCGCGTACCGGGAGCTGCTGGTGCGCTGGTTCCAGTTCGGCGTGTTCTGCCCGCTGCTGCGCCTGCACGGCCACCGCGAGCCGCGCACCAGCCGGGCCGGCGTCGGCGACGGCGGCGGCCCGAACGAGCTGTGGTCCTACGGCCCCGACGTCACCGCGTTCCTCGAACGCCTCCTGCGGCTGCGGGAGCGGCTCCGGCCGTACCTGCACGAGCAGCTGCGCACCGGCCTGCCGCTGATGCGCCCGCTGCTGCTGGAGTTCCCGCACGACCCGGCCGCGTGGGACGTCGACGACGCGTTCCTGTTCGGCCGGGACCTGCTCGTCGCGCCGGTCACCACCCCCGCCACCACGCACCGCGACGTGTACCTGCCGGCCGGCGCGACCTGGACGCACACCGACACCGGCACCACCTTCCCGGGCGGGCGGCACGTCACCGTCGCCGCGCCGCTCGCGCAGATTCCCGTGTTCCTACGGGACGACGCCCGTCTCCCCATCGCACAGGAGGAATGATGTCCCGCGCAGCTCCGCCAAGCCGCCTCATCGCCACCCTGCTCGGCGCCGCCACCCTCGCCGCCGCGGCGGTGGCCGCCGCAGCGGTCCCCGCCGAGGCCGCCGACAGCACCGTCACCGTCAACCTCGCCGCCCCCGGGAAGGTGCCGGCCCGCGCCGGCGCCGGTTTCCTCTACGGGCTCACCCAGAACGGCGCCGGCCCCGCCGACGGCCTCCTGCAACCGTTGCGCCCGACGCTGTTCCGCGGCGGCGGCGCCCGCATCGCCGGGCACGGCTGGCTCGGCGACGGCTACCGCGCCGGCACCGGCTACCGGGTCCGGGTCACGTCCGCGATCGACCAGGCCCGCCGGGTCACCGCCGCGCCCTACGACGCCACCTACCACCTGCTGGTCTCCGACGTCTGGGGCGCCGACACCGAACAGCCCGCCACCACCGTCTACCCCTGCGACAACGGCGACTGCGCCAACTGGCGCTCGTTCATCACCCAGCTGGTCACCGACGTCAAGGCGTCGGGTGTACGGGTCCGCTACGACATCTGGAACGAACCCGACGGGACCGGCTTCTGGCCGCGTGGCGTCAACAGCGCCCAGTACTTCCAGATGTGGAACACCGCCGTCGCCGAGATCCGCCGGCTGGACCCGGCGGCAGTGATCGTCGGCCCGTCCTACAGCGGCTACAATCACGGCTGGCTGGACACGTGGCTGGCCCGCACCAAGGCCGACGGCACCCTGCCGGGCGTGCTCAACTGGCACTTCGGCAACGACCCCCTCGCCGACTCGAACGACGCCAAGGCGATCATGGCCGCCCGCGGGGTCGGGCCGCTGCCGATGACCATCGACGAGTACCTGTTCTCGCAACAGCAGCAGCCGGGGTACCTCGCCTGGTACCTCGCGCGGCTCGCGCCGTCGGACGTGTCCGGGGCCGCGCACGCGATCTGGTCGGACTGCTGCACCGCGGGCACCCTCGACTCGGTGCTGTGGAACGGCCAGCCGACCGGGCAGTGGTGGGTGTACCGTGCGTACGCCCAGCTGACCGGCAACCTCGTGCCCACCTCGGGCGGCAACGGTGTCGCGGTGGTGGCGTCGGCCGACCAGGGCGCGGGCCGGGCGGTGGCGCTGCTGGGCAACCAGACCGGCCAGACCGGCACCACGTCGATCCTGTTCACCGGGGTACCGGCGTGGCTGCTGTCCGGCGGCCGGACCCGGGTCACCGTGCAGCGCATCCCCAACCAGTCGCCGCTGTCCGGGCCGGTCGTCGTCAGCAGCGCCGACCTCACCGTCACCGGCGGCTCGCTGACCGTGCCCGTGACGATGGTGTCGGGCACGGACGCGTACACGGTGACCCTCGGCAACCCGATCGACGGCGGCACCGGCGGCGGACCGTCCATCGTGGACGCGAACAGCGCCGACTTCACCTATGGCGCCAACTGGGGCGTCACGACCGGCGTCGCCGACATGTACGCCGGGACCGCGAACTGGAGCTTCACCGCCGGCTCCACCGCGCAGCTGCCGTTCACCGGCACCCGGGTCGCCCTGCACGCCGTCCGCGACGTCGACCAGCAGATCATCGCGGTCTCCGTCGACGGCGGTGCCGAGTCCCTGGTGGACAACTACGCCCCGACCCGCAACGCGTCGGGGGTGGTGTGGACCAGCCCGATCCTCACCGCCGGGGCGCACACGCTGCGGGTCAGGGTGACCGGCACAAAGCACGCCGCCAGCTCCGGCTGGAACGTCGCCATCGACAGTGCCGACGTCACCGCCTGATCGGCCCCCGCCGCGCGGAGCCGGCCGCGGCGCCTGGTCGCGTCACGCCGTGTCGGGCTGGTCCAGCCGGAGTCCTGGCAGCCCACCGGGGCCGCCGGGGTGAGAGCGGAACGTAGCGACTGAACGGTTTACAGCACCATGCATGCGCTCGAATACACCCACATGCCGCCGTAACGCGCGTATTGGGGAAGCTCCGAACCTATTGACCGCCTACGCTCGGCGCCATGACGTCACGGCACGCGGAGACCCTCGGCCTGTTGCACCGGCAGGCCGACCATCGGGACGTGGAGCGGGTGCTGCTGCGGGCAGGGTGGAGCTCGGGCGGCGCCGGCGACTGGGCGATCGCGTTGCGCTCGCCCGACGGCACGGCGGCGGCGCGGATCAGCCCGTTCGACCCGACCGGTCCGTATGCCGTGGCCCTGTACGCGCAGGCCGCGCACACCCGCCAGGTCCCCGCGCTGTTCGGGCACCGGCGGCTGACCGGCGGCGGCGACCTGCAGCTCCTGGAGTGGCTCGAACCCGTCGCCCAGGACGAGGCCGTCGCATTCCTCCAGGCGATCGCCGGGTGCGCCGCGGAGGTTGCCGAGCTCGCCGGCATCGTGCGCCGGGTCCACGAGCGGGCATGTCACGAACTGCCGTGGTGCGGACCGCTGGACAGCAATCCGGCCAACGTCATGCGCGCGGCGGACGGGCGGCTGGTCGTCATCGACCTGTTCTACGCCGACGGGCCGAACCTGTACGCGACCGCGGAAACGGATCCTGATCTGGTCGCCGCCCTGATCCCGGAGGCCGAACGGCGATTCATGACCGAGATCCCGATGACCGGCTCCGGGCCGTGGGACCCCACGGCCCGGGAGGCACTGCGCGCGGGGCTCGCGGCGGCCGACGCCCGGCGTTGATCGGTCGCGCGGGTTCGCGCCCGGCGGGTCAGGCGATGCGGCGGATGCGGCGCACGGCGAGCCAGACCAGCAGGGCGGCGAGGGCGACGAAGATGCCGGTCTCGATCCACTGGAAGGCCCAGAAGCGGTCGGCGGGCTGGATCAGCAGGGCGTTGTAGGCGCCGGGGCGCAGGCCGAAGTCGGTGACGGCGGCGCAGTTGTCCGGGGATGGGCAGCGCACCGTGCCGGAGGCGACGAAGGTGCCGTCGGCCTGGTGGACGCTCTTGGCCAGGACCCAGTCGCCGGCGAGGTCGTCGCGGTTGCCCGGCGCCTTGAAGATGGGTTCGGTGCTGGACACCGGAGACATGTAGTGCGGCCGGGCCAGGACGGTCACGACGAGGCGGACGGCGACGAAGCCGGCGAGGGTGGCGGTCATCGCGGGCAGCACCTTGGGCAGCACGGTGCCGGCGAAGAGGCCGAGCGCGACGGCGAAGAGGGTGTAGCCGACCGGGGCGATGCCCTGCATGTCGAAGAAGATCTGGGTGAACCGGTTCTGGCGGAAGTCGACCCGGCCGAGGGGTGCATACCACCAGGACATGCCCGCGCCGTACGCCACCGCGAGGACGACGACCGCGCCGCCGAGGAGGGCCGTCTTGGTCAGGGCCCAGTGCCGGCGGCTGATGCCCTGGGTCCAGATCATCCGGTGGGTGCCGTGCTCGACCTCGCGGGCGACGACGGGCGCGCCCCAGAACAGGCCGACGACGAGCGGGAGGGTGAGCATGAGGACGCTGACGAAGACCAGCGCACCGTAGGCGCTGCTGAACTCGTCGACCTTCGCGGCGCAGGCGGTGCCGCCGTCGCAGGTGGCCAGGCCGAGCCGGTCGTAGGCGCGGCGCATCGACAGGCCGGTCGGCACGACGAACGCGGCGAGGGCCGCGAACCCGAGCAGGGTGAACAATGCCTGCCTGCGGTGCTGCCGCCAGGTGAGCCAGATCATGCCGCCACTCCCCACGCCGCGTGGTTGGCCCGGGTGTCGCCGTCGGCGAGGTAGGCCAGGATGAGGTCCTCCAGGGTCAGTTCCCGCACCGTCCACGCCGGGTCCTGGACCGGTCCGTCGGTGCGCACGAGCAGCGTCGACTGCCGGTCGGTGTGCCGGGCCCGGACGATGCCGGCGACGCCGGCGATCGCGTCGCCGGAGTGCAGGGGGCCGACCAGCTGCCGGTGCTCGGCGACGATGTCGTCGACCACGCCGGCCAGCTGCACCCGGCCGCCCTGCAGCACGACGAGGAAGTCGCAGGAGCGCTCCAGGTCGGCGAGGATGTGCGAGGACAGCAGCACGGTGGTGCCCGACTCGGCGACGCTGCCCATCAGCGACTGCAGGAACTCGCGCCGGGCGAGCGGGTCGAGGCTCGCGACCGGCTCGTCGAGCAGGAGCAGGCGCGGGCGTTTCGCCAGGGCGAGGGCGAGGGCGACCTGGGCGCGCTGGCCGCCGGAGAGCTTCCCGACCGGGGTACGGGGCGGGATGCCGAGCTGGGCCAACCGGGTGCGGGCCAGCGCCGCGTCCCAGCGTCGGTTGACCTTGCCGCCCATCGTGACGAGGTCGTCGGCGGTGAAGTCCCGGTAGATCGGGGTGTCCTGGGCGACGAAGCCGATGTCCGCGAGGGTGCCGGTGTTCTCATACGGCCCGGCGCCGAGGACCCGCACCGCGCCTGCGTCGGGTCGCAGCAGCCCGACCGCCAGGTGCAGCAGCGTGCTCTTGCCCGCGCCGTTGGGGCCGACCAGCGCGGCGACCCGTCCGGCCGGCAGCCGCAGCGTGCAGTCGCGCAGGGCCCAGCGCCCCCCATACCGCTTGCCGAGGCCCTCGGCCTCCAGCACGTGCTCCATCGCGTGTCCTTTCATACCGATGCCTGCCGGGCGGCGCGCATCGTGGTCTCGACGAGGGCGGTGACGTCCTCGTCGCTCAGCCCGGCCGCCTGGGCCCGGTGCAGCCAGCCGAGGAACTCCTCGCGCAACGCCGCCTGACCGGCGAGGGAGTCCCCGGCGAGGGTGCGGCGCACGAACGTGCCGACGCCCGGCCGCCCTTCGGCGAGCCCTTCCAGCTCCAGCTCGCGGTAGGCCTTCAGGACCGTGTTGGGGTTGATCGCAAGGGACTGGGCGACGTCGCGCACCTTGGGCAGCTGGTCCCCCGGTGCCAGGAGGCCGACCCGCAGCGCCTGTTTCACCTGCTGGACGAGCTGCATGTAGGTGTTGACCTTCGACCGGCCGTCCAGCACGAACTCGATCACCCGCGGCGATCCCTCCTGTTGTACTACGACAATAAGACTATAGGACTGAACGGGCCGCCGGTGTCAAGCCACCGGCCGTTTCGGCAGTCGGCGATCGGGTAGCGAGCGGCGCCAGGGATCGCGATGCGCTTCGGGGGTTTGCCGTGACGACGTTGAAGCCGGGCGCGGCGGTGGATCGCCGGCGCCAGGTCCGGCCGATGGTCAAAGGGTCCGCGCTGGGCCGGCTGATGCGCACCACGGACGCGAAGCAGATCGGCATCATGTACCTGGTCACGTCGTTCGTGTTCTTCGTCGCCGGGGGCATGATGGCGCTGCTGATGCGCGCCGAGCTGGCCCGGCCGGGGATGCAGTTCCTGTCGACCGAGCAGTACAACCAGCTGTTCACCATCCACGGCACCGTCATGCTGCTGCTCTTCGCGACGCCGGTGCTGTTCGCCTTCGCCAACTACATCGTGCCGCTGCAGATCGGCGCGCCGGACGTCGCGTTCCCCCGGCTGAACGCGCTCGCCTACTGGTTCTACCTGCTCGGCGGCAGCATCGTGATCGCCGGGTTCATGACCCCGAACGGCGCGGCCGACTTCGGCTGGTTCGCCTACGCCCCGCTCAACAGCATCACCGACTCCCCCGGGGTCGGCGCCGACCTGTGGATCGTCGGGCTGGTGCTGTCCGGCCTCGGCACGATCCTCGGCGCGGTCAACATGATCACCACGATCCTCACCCTGCGGGCGCCGGGCATGACGATGTTCCGGATGCCCATCTTCACCTGGAACATCCTCATCACCGGCGTGATGGTCATCCTGGTCTTCCCGCTGCTGGCCGCGGCCCTGCTGACGCTGCTGGCCGACCGGATGCTCGGTGCGCACGTGTACGACCCCGGCACCGGCGGGCCGTTGCTGTGGCAGCACCTGTTCTGGTTCTTCGGCCACCCCGAGGTGTACATCGTGGCGCTGCCGTTCTTCGGCATCATCACCGAGGTCATCCCGGTCTTCAGCCGCAAGCCCGTCTTCGGGTACAAGGGCATGGTCGGCGCCACCATCGCGATCGGCGCGCTGTCGATGAGCGTGTGGGCGCATCACATGTTCGGCACGGGCCAGGTGCTGCTGCCGTTCTTCAGCTTCCTCAGCTACCTGATCGCCATCCCGACCGGGATGAAGTTCTTCAACTGGACCGGCACGATGTGGCGCGGGCAGCTGACGTTCGAGACGCCGATGCTGTTCGCCATCGGGTTCCTCGTCACCTTCCTGCTCGGCGGGCTGTCGGGGGTGTTGCTGGCCTCGCCGCCGCTCGACTTCCACGTCACCGACACGTACTTCGTCGTGGCGCACTTCCACTACGTGCTGTTCGGCACGATCGTGTTCGCGGTCTACTCCGGCGTCTACTTCTGGTTCCCGAAGATGACCGGGCGGATGCTCGACGAGCGGCTCGGGAGGGTGCACTTCTGGCTGACGTTCGTCGGGTTCCACCTCACCTTCCTCGTCCAGCACTGGCTGGGCACGCAGGGCATGCCGCGCCGGTACGCCGACTACCTGCCCAGTGACGGGTTCACCCTGCTCAACACGGTCTCGACGATCGGCTCGTTCGTCCTCGGCGCCGCCACGCTGCCGTTCCTGTACAACGTGTGGATCTCCTACAAGGCCGGCCGGGTCGTCGAGGTCGACGACCCCTGGGGCCACGGCAACGCCCTGGAGTGGGCGACGAGCTGCCCGCCGCCGCTGCGCAACTTCGACCGGATCCCCCGCATCCGCTCCGAACGGCCGGCGTTCGACGCGAAGTTCCCGGAACTGGCCGCCGGTGGCCAGTCGGAGGCCGGGCCGCCGGAGGGCGGCGCCAAACCGCTCACCAGCGAATCCGACGACGGATCGAGTTACCTGGACCACCGAGGCCCAGATCAGATCGACCCGCGCAGAGCAAGGAAGGGCCGCCGGCAGTCCCCGGAAGGTCCGTAAGGCGCCACGCCCGGTCCGGGCACCGGTGGCAGCGTCACGCCCCGGTGCGGATCCGGCGGGTCAGCGGGAGGTGGTGGAAGTCGATCGGCCGGTCCGCCGACCAGGGGGCGGGCGGCGCGGTCGTCAGCGACGCGAACTGCAGCAGCACCCGCTCGTAGCAGACCCGCCACCCGGCGAAGTCCCGCCATGCCTGGTCGCGGTCGTCCTTGAGCTTCGCCCCCGCCGCGACCAGCCGCCGGCACGCCTCGTCGAACTCCTCGCGGGTGACCGCGATCGGGTCACCCGGCCGCGGGTCGGGGTCATAGGGCATGTGGAAGTAGTCGCCGACGCGCCGCAGCGCCTGCGAGCCGGCCCGCACGCACAGCCCCGCGTGCGAGGGCTGCGGGTCCTCGGAGGCGAACGTCGAGGACACCAGCGACGCGGAGTCCAGCACGGCGCCGGCGGCGGTCACCCAGTGCCGGTCCGGCGACGGAGAGCGGAAGAACACCAGCAACGGGTTGGACGAGTGCGTCTCCTCGATCTCGTTGAACCAGCGGGTCCACTCGTGCCAGTACGCGTCCAGCAGGGTCAGGCCCTTGACCTGCAGCAGCCGCTCCAGCAGCTCGGTCGCCGACGGCGGGGTGCCGGCCTCGCACTCCAGCGCCGTGACCAGGACCTCGCGCCGGGAGTAGCTGGCGTACAGCGACGGCAGGAAGCTGATCAGCAGCGCCAGCAGTCCCAGGCCGAGCGTGGCCTCGATGAGTTGCAGCGCGCCGGTGACGACGCCACCCGGCTGGTGGAAACCCAGCGTCAGCAGCGACGAGCCGCTGTCCAGCAGCGCGTTCTGCCACGGGCGCACGCCGATGGCCCAGTACAGGGCGGCGAACCCGGCCAGGATGACCGACAGCCACACCAGCGGCAGCGCCAGCAGCGTGGCCGGGGCGAACAGCGACAGCACCCAGTCGGCGTCCGGGTAGGTGCGGGCCCAGCGCAGGCGCAGGTCGAACAGCACCCGGATCGCGGCCGTGACCCAGCGGGTCAGCAGGACCCCGGTGGCGCGGGGCACGACCAGCGTGTGTGCCGCGGAGGCAACGGTCAGCGCGATCGCCACCGACGCGAGCACGCCGACCAGCACGGGAAACACGTCGCGGAGCATGGCATCGCCTGCCAACGGTTGCGGGGGCCGGAACCGCCCAAACCTACCCCGCGGGCGTCACGGTCAGCCGCGCGCGACGGCCGGGGACGGGTCGTCGCTCGCCTGGTCGACCTGGGGGCGGGACTGCCACAGCGCCCAGTCGGAGCTGATCGCGCCGGCGGCGCGTTGCAGGTGTGGCAGGTGCCGGTCCAGGAGGGTCTTGGTGCTGGTCTCCGCCGAGTTGACGGTGACGTTCATGGCGGCGCGGACCTCGCCGCGGCCGTCGCGGATCGGCACGGCGACGGACCTGATGCCCGGGGCGAGCTCGTTGTCGGCGAGGGCCCAGCCGCGGGCGTTGACCTCGCGCAGCATCGTGTCGATCGCGGCCCGGCCGTGCTGCACCCACGGCTGGATACCCGAGCGGCTGGGCAGCGCCAGCACGGCGTCGAGCCGGTCCGGTGGCAGGGCCGCGAGCAGCACCTTGCCCTGGGAGGTGACGGCCGCCGGGAACCGGGTGCCGATCTGCACCCGCAGCGCGATGATCTTCGGCACGGCGACGCGGGCCAGGTAGACCACGTCGGAGCCGTCCAGCTGCGTGATGGACGACGACTCGCCGGTCGCCGCGACAAGCTGCTCCATGTGCGGGCGGGCCATGTCCCACAGCGACAGGGCGCCGACGTACGCCATGCCCAGCTCCAGCACGCGGGGGGTGAGCTCGTGACCGCCGGCCGCGGTCCGCACGTAGCCCAGCTCCTCCAGGGTCAGCAGGATCCGGCGGGCGGTGGGCCGGGCCAGGCCGGTCGCCGCGGCGACCTCGGCGAGGGTCATGCGCGGGCGGTCGGCGTGAAACGCCCGGATCACGTCCAGCCCGCGCGCCAGGGCCTCGATGAAGTCCGGTCCTTCTCCGCGCTGTGCCATCGCCGCCTCAACTGTCGTGGTCCGCTATGCGCCGAGCCTAGTCGGGACGATCACTGTGCGCCGCAGTGCTCGGCCGTCCGCCTGCGCCGCCCAGGCGGCGCCGATGTCGTCGAGGGGCACCGGGTCGTGGTCGACGACGAGCCGGCCGGCGATGGCGTGCTCGGCGAGGTACCGCATCGTGGCGCCCTTCTCCGCGGCGCTCAGCTCGTTGTTGGTGTAGCCCAGGACGCGCAGTGACCCGCTGCGCAGGGTCGCGGAGTCCAGCGGTGCGACCTCGCCCGCCGCGCTGCCGAGGTTCACCAGCCGGCCGCCGGGGCGCAGGGTCCGCAGGGCGGCCGCGGCCGGGATCCCGAACAGCGGGTCGAGCACCAGGTCGACGGGCCCGTCGGTGGCGTCCTGCAGCCGCCTGGCGAGCGTCGGCACGTCGTCGGTGTCCAGCAGCGGCACGACGGCGTCGGCGCCGAGCCGGTGCGCCCGCTCCCGCGCGGCGTCGGACCGGCAGGCGGCGACGACCCGTCGCGCGCCGGCCAGCCGGGCGAGCTGGATCGCCGCCTGCCCGACGATGCCCCCGCCGCCCAGGATGATCACCTGTTCGCCGGGGCGCAGCTCGCCGCGCCAGGTCAGGGCCCGCCAGGCCGCGACCGCGGACAGCCCGAGGGCGGCGACGAGGCGGTGGTCGGCGCCGTCGGGCAGGGCGACCACGGTGGATGCCGGGACACTCACCCGCTCGGCCATGCTGCCGTCGCCGGCGCGCATGCCGGCGTCGGTCGGGAACCACACCGCCGTGCCGTCGTCGAGGGTGCCGACGCCCTGCACGCCGGGGACGTACGGCACGGCGGGCGCGCCGAAGTAGGACGTGCCGGTGGCGCACAGCACGTCGAGGGGGGTGATCGGCGCGGCGGTCACCGTGACCGTCACCGTCCCCTCGCCGGGCGCCGGTTCCGGCCGTTCGACGACGACCGGCGGCTGCCCGCACTGGATGATCGTGGCGGCGCGCATCAGGTGGCGATGTCGGGGTACGGCAGCTCGAAGTGGGCCAGGCGGGCGCCGTACTGCTTCTGGTAGAACAACGGCTCGTCGTGGTCGCGTTCGAACATGGCGATGAACAGTGTCAGCGTGAGGAACGGGTGCGCGCCGAGCGCGAACAGCGCGACGTGGTCGTGGCCGGCGAGCGCGGCCCGCTCCTCGTCGGTGAAGCGCTGCCAGGTGCTCGCCTCGCCGGTGTGGCAGTTGAGCAGCGCATTGGCCAGGGTGGCCTCCCACCAGTCGACGGTCCCGGCGGGATCCTCGCGGTAGCGCTCGACCAGCTCGGCGTCTCTGTCCACTGTGTACAGGAACTTGTCCAGCAGGTACCGGCTCATGCGGTCGCTCCCTGTGGGTACCAGGTGAAGTAGGCCTCCATCGTGTGGAACAGGTCGTAGGTGTCGACGTAGTCGGCCTTCACGCCGTCGCCCGCGACGCCCATCATGAGCATGAAGTCCATGAACCCGTGCGTGGCGTTGCCGGGCGCGTGCAGGCTGTCCAGGGTCACCTCGGACAGGCAGCCCTCCAGGTCGCCGTCGGCGATCCACTGCACCGCCCGGCGGTCGAACTCGGGGTCGGGGCCGTGCGGGCCGAACTGGCGCGGCCCGCCGAGCTCCAGCGACAGGTGCCCGGTGCCGATGACGGCGACGCGCAGGTCGCTCGGCCACGACTCGACGAGCTCCCGGATGGTGCGGCCCAGCTGCACGAAGCGCTTCGGCTGCGGCAGCGGCGGGGCGAAGATGTTGGTGTAGATCGGCACGATCGGCAGGTCCGCCTCGGGCCGCAGCGTGATGATCGGGCAGGTGATGCTGTGGTCGATCCGCAGCTCGTTGCTGAACGCCAGGTCGAAACCGGCGTCGAGGCCCTCGCGCAGCACGTGCGCCGACAGGTCCTCCTGGCCGCGCAGCGTCATCCGTGGCAGGCCGAACTCACGTTCCTCGTTGTACCAGTTGGCGTCGTAGAACGGCGCCTTGCCGACCAGGAACTGCGGCATGTTGTCCAGCCACAGCTGGTGGAAGTGGTCGGAGCCGACCATGACGAGCACGTCGGGGCGGGCGCGGGTGAGCGTCTCGCGGAACGCGGTGACCTTGCGGACCCATTCGTCGGCGAACGGTGGGCGCTCCGCGCCGGTCGCCGTGCTGGCCTTGTAGTAGAACGGGTGGTGCGTCGAGGCGATGACCGCGACTACCTGGGCCATGCGCGCAGTCCTTTCAGTCCGTAGGGGTGACGTAGCGGGCGTTACGGTCCACGGTGCGGTAGATCTCCAGGCCGAGGCCGGTGCGGCGCTCCTCGGCGAGGTGTCCGAGCAGCCCGGCGGCGCGGGCCAGCAGCGCGAAGCCGCGCAGCATCTCCACCGGCAGGCCGAGGTCGGCCAGGGCCGCGCCGCAGACCCCGGCGCCGTTGAGCGGCAGGGTGCGGCCGAGGATCGCGGGGTGGACCCGGCCGATCGCCTCGAACAGGCGCAGGTGCGGCCCGCGCAGCCCTTCTTCCTCGGCGATGCGGATCAGCACGGGTGTGCGCGGGTCCTGGACCTTGTGCACGGGGTGGCCGAGGCCCGGCACGAGCTTGCCGGCGGCGCGGCGGGCGGTGACCGCGTCGGCGGCCAGCGCGTCCCAGTCCTCCGGATCGCCTTCGACGGAGGCCAGGGTCTCGTGCAGGAACACGGCGCAGTCCTCGGTGACGCCGAGGAAGCGGGAGCCGCCGCCGAGCAGCCCGGCGGCGAGGGCGCCCTGCAGCGCCTCGGGTGCGCTGGCGTAGGTGAGCCGGGCCGCGATCGCGGTGGGCGTGAACCCGTGGTCGGCCAGGGCCACCAGGACCGTCTCGAACACCCGTGTCTCGCCTGCGGTGGGGCGGCGGCCGGCGACGAGCCAGAAGGCGAGCTCGCCGAAGCCGACCTTGCCCATCAGGTCGGCGGCCAGGTCCTGGCCGAGCAGCGTGATGCGGTCGGCGTCGGACGTGCCGATGGAGGTGGGGAAGCTCAGCTCTTCAGCCATTGCCGGATCTCCTCGCCGTGCTCGTCCAGGCCGGGCGGCGGCAGCTCGTATCGCGGCGGGGTCGCCGAGAGCGTGATCGGGTTGCGGATGCCGGGCACCGCGCCGGCCTGCACGACCGGTTCGAGGCCGAGCGACGTGGCGAGGGCGACGCCGCCGTCGACGGTGTTGATCGGCGCGCACGGCACGCCGGCGGCGAGCAGCTCGTCGAACCACTCCTGTTTGCCCTTGGCCCGCAGCCGCTCCACCAGCAGCGGGCGCAGCGCCTCCCGGTGCGCGGTGCGGTCCTGGTTGCGCTGGAAGCGGGGGTCGTCGAGCAGTTCCTCGCAGCCGAGCACGGCGCACAGCTTGCGGAACTGCCCGTC
The DNA here is from genome assembly GCF_035963215.1 of Dactylosporangium sp. NBC_01737. NCBI lineage: Bacteria > Bacillati > Actinomycetota > Actinomycetes > Micromonosporales > Micromonosporaceae > Dactylosporangium > Dactylosporangium sp. NBC_01737. The sequence goes on along the minus strand of NZ_CP109153.1, from coordinate 6,814,795 downwards.
GTTGCCGGCGATGACGATGAGGTCGCCGTCGGCGGTGGGCAGCGGCTCGTACGGGAACAGGCTCGGGTGCGCGTTGCCCATGCGGAACGGCACGGTGCCGCCGGCCACGTAGCCGCTGCTGTGGTTGACCAGGCCGGACAGCGCGGAGGACAGCAGGTTGACCTCGACGTGCTGGCCGGCGCCGGTGGCGGTGCGGTGGTGCAGCGCGGCGAGGATGCCGATGCTCGCGTGCATGCCGGCCATGACGTCGAAGACCGAGATCCCGGCCCGGAACGGCGGGCCGTCCGGGTCGCCGGTGAGGCTCATCAGCCCGGAGATCGCCTGGACCATCAGGTCGTAGCCCGGCAGGGCCGCCCCGGCGCCGGCGCCGAAGCCGCTGATCGAGGCGTAGACGACGCCCGGGTTGGCGGCCGAGACGGCGTCGTAGTCCAGGCCGAAGCGGCGCAGGCCGCCGGGCTTGAAGTTCTCGATCATGACGTCGGCGCGGGCGGCCAGGGCCTGTGCCGCCTCCAGGTCGTCGTCCGCGCGCAGGTCGAGCGCGATCGAGCGCTTGTTGCGGTTGATGCCGAGGTAGTAGGTGGACACGCCGTCGCGGGTCGGCGGCATCCAGGTGCGGGTGTCGTCGCCGCCCGGCCCCTCGACCTTGATCACGTCGGCGCCGAGGTCGGCGAGCAGCATCGTGGCGTAGGGCCCGGCGAGGATCCTGGAGAAGTCGGCCACCAGCAGCCCGCTGAGCGGACCCCGTGGCCGGTCCGGTGCCTCCAACAGCTCCCCCTTGCGCGTGTCCGTGCAGCGGACAGTCGTCCGTTGGACAAGTCTTGACCGCTCGACCTGCACTGTCAACCACCTCGGGACGCTTGACAGAGCCCGTGAGGCGGACCACACTTTCGCCACTCGATCCTGTGACCGCCACACGGACGATCGTCCGGAACCGGCGATCCGTACCGACAGGAGATGACAGCGATGACCGCGGTGCTGTTCCGCAACGGTCTGGTTCTCACCATGGATGACGCCCACACGGTGCTCCCCGGCGCCGACGTCCTGGTCGTCGACGAACGCGTCGCCGAGATCGGCGTGGGCCTCGCCGCACCACCCGGCGCCGTCGAGATCGACGCTTCCGGCGGCATCATCATGCCCGGGATGATCGACACGCACCGGCACCTGTGGCAGACCGCGATGCGCGGCTACGGCGCCGACTGGACGCTCACCCAGTACTTCGTCTGGTACTACCTGGAGTCCGGGCGGCACTTCCGCCCCGAGGACATCCACGCCGGCAACGTCCTGGGCGCCCTGGAGGCCCTCGACGCCGGCGTCACCACCACCGTCGACTGGTCACACGGCCTGCAGACCCCGCAGCACGCCGACGCCGCCGCCGACGCCCTCGAGTCGGTCCCCGGCCGGTTCGTCCTCGCCTACGGCAACATCCAGCAGGGCCCGTGGGAGTGGGCGACCAGCCCCGGGTTCCGCGACTTCGTGTCCCGGCGGATCGGCGGCAACGACCTGCTGGGCTTCCAGATGGCGTTCGACGTCACCGGCGACCCCGCCTTCCCCGAGCGCGCCGCCTTCGAGGTCGCCCGCGAGCTGGACGTGCCCGTCACCACCCACGCCGGTGTGTGGGGCGCCACCAACGACGACGGCATCCGCCTCATGCACGAACACGGGTTCATGACCCCGTCGACGATCTACGTACACGCCGCCACGCTGACGAACGACTCGTACCATCGCATCGCCGCGACCGGAGGGTCGGTCTCGGTGTCCACGGAGAGCGAGCAGAGCGCCGGGCAGGGCTACCCTCCCACCTGGCAGCTGCGCGACCACGGCATCCCGGTGTCGTTGTCGATGGACACCAGTGTCTGGTGGAGCGGCGACCTGTTCTCCGCGATGCGCGCCACCCTCGGCGCCGACCGCTCCCGCGAGCACCTGCAGGCGCACGAGCGCGCCGAGACCGTCACCCACGTGCACCTGCGCGCCGAGCAGGTCGTCGACTGGGCGACCCGCGGCGGCAGCAAGGCCCTCGGCCTCGATAGTGTCGTCGGCAGCCTGCAGCCCGGGCGCAAGGCCGACGTGGTGCTGCTGAAGAACGACGACTCCCCCGTGATGTTCCCGATCCTCAACCCCTACGGCCACGTCGCCTTCCAGGCCCAGCGCGGCGACGTGCACACCGTGCTGGTCAACGGCCAGATCGTCAAACGCGACCACAAGCTCGTCGGCGTCGACCTCGCCAAGGCCCGTCTCGACGTCGAGCGGACCGTGGAACACCTCATCGCCACCATGGGCCCGGAGGCGTGGAAGCAGGGCATGAACCCCGACGTCCCTGCCACGAAGATCCTCGACAACCCCTACACCTACACCGAGTGGACGAACACCTGACGGCCACCCGGACGGATGGGCGCCGTGGCACGTTCCGGGGATTCGAGAGATCTACGGCATGCCTAACGTTCTCTCCAGCGGCACACCACGACTCCCCTGAGGGCGGACGAGAATGAGCGAGTACGACGGCGGCGAGCTCGACCCCGGCTACACCGGCGACGACCAGCCCGACACGTACGGCGGCGACGGTGGCACGGACTACGGTCAGATCGAGACCGGCCAGCAGCACGAGTCCCTCGACCAGCTGCACCAGGCGTCCGGCAGCGAGGCGGACTACAACAACCAGTTCAACGTGTACGAGCAGGACCACGCGGCCGCCGAGTCGACCTCGTTCGACCAGGGTCACCACGTCGAGTACTCCAACCCGTCGGGCGAGCACTACGAGGAGTCGGACTTCACGTCCTACGACCACTCGGCCGCCGAGTCGGACCACGTCTTCGCCGCCGAGGGCAGCGAGTCGTCGCACCAGGCCGAGTTCTCGACGCTCGACGCGCTGCGCGAGCAGCTCGACTCCGCCTTCACCTCGATCACCGAGGGGCACACCGGCGGTGGCGCCGAGGGCACCGAGGGCAGCGCCGGCCTCGGCGTGGCCTCCAACTAGTTCGTCCCCGAAAGGCCGCCCCCGCGTGGGGGCGGCCTTTCGCCGTCAGTGCGCCTCGGCGGGGTCGAGGCTGGACACCTCCGTGTCGAGCATGTGCTGGACGTGGCCGAGGGCGCGCGAGGTGTACGTGCCGGACTCCCGCGCGTCCAGCAGCGCCGCCTGTGCGGACTCCAGCAGGAGCCGGTGCAGCTCGCGGCGCTGGTGCGCGACGCTGGACTCGGTCCGGTCGTGCGGCTGGGTGAGCGCCTCGCCGAGCGCGGCGTTCTCCCGCCGGGCCGCGGCCAGGACCTCGGGGTCGAAGGGCGCACCGCTGGACTGCCGCAGGTCCGGGTTGTCCAGGACGTCCTCGCCCTCGGCGGTGATCTCACCGATCAGCCGGGCAAGCTCCCGCCGGTCCGCCTCGGCGTCGGTGCCGGCGATCCGCAGCCTCTTGATCAGCACCGGCAGCGTCGCGCCCTGGCCCAGCAGCGTGACGATCGCGACCGTGAACGCGATGAGGATCAGCTGGGCGCGGTGCGGAACATCCGGCGGCAGCGACTGCGCCGCGGCCAGGGTGACGACGCCGCGCATCCCGGCCCAGGCGAGCGCCGCGCCACCGCGCCAGCCGAGGCCCTCGGTCGTCAGGTAGGCGTCGTCGGCCTGTCGGCGGCGCACCAGCGAGGCGAGCCAGCCGGCCCGCGCCGACTCCTGCTGCGCGGTGAGCCGCTCCAGCATCCCCTGCAGGTGGTCGGTGCGGGCGACCGCCCGGCGCTGGTCCCGGCGCAGCATCGCGGTCAGCGGCACGATGAACAGCACCCGCAGCAGCACCAGCGCGGCCGTCACCGCCAGACCGATGAGGACGGTCCGGGCGACGTCGTCGTCACCGTGGTGGACGTCGCCGACCACGGTGACGATCTGGTAGCCCATGAGCAGGAACACGCCGTTGTCGAGCAGCAGCTGGATGGTGCGCCAGTTGGTGCGCTCGCTGATGCGGTCCTGCGCGGTGAAGTGCCGCGCGCTCTGATGCCCCGTGACCAGACCCGCCACGACGACGGCGAGGACGCCGGAGGCGTGGATCTCCTCCGCCGGGACGAACGCGAGGAACGGCACGATGAACGAGATCGCCGTGGTCAGCACCGGCTCGTCGAGCTTCGCCCGGATCCACACGGTGACCAGCCCGGCGAGCAGGCCGATGACGAGCCCGGCGGCGACGGCGAACGCGAAGTCGCCGACCACATCCCACAACGACACCACGCCCGCCGTCGCGGCGACCGCCGAGCGCAGCATCACCAGGGCCGTGGCGTCGTTGATGAGCCCCTCGCCCTCCAGCACGATGACGAGCCGCGGCGGCAGCCCGAGCCGCTTGCCGATCGAGATCGCCGCCACCGCGTCCGGCGGGCTGACGACGGCGCCGAGCGCGATCGCCGCGGCCAGGCTGAGGTCCGGGATCAGCCAGTGCAGCAGGAACCCGACGGCAAGGGCGGAGATGACGACGAGCAGCACCGACAGGCCACCGATCGCCTTCACGTTGCGCCGGAAGTCGGTGGCGTGCACGTTGACGGCGGCCGAGTAGAGGATCGGCGGGAGCACCACCGTGAGGATCAGGTGCGGGTCGACGTTCAGGTTCGGCACGAATGGCAGATAGCTGGCCCCGATGCCGACGACCACCAGCGCGATCGGCACCGCCACCCCGACCCGCGGCGCCGCCTTGGCGACGGCGACGATGGCGAGGACCGCCGCGATCGCGAGGACACCGTGCTGCAGGTTCATGCCACAGTATTTTTCGCACCCTCCCCCTCCGTCCGTCACCCGGGGTGAGATTTTAGGGTGATGCGATGACGGACGAGCTGGACCGGTTGCTGCGCCGCACCGCCGGCCTCGCGGACTCCGAGGCGCGCTGGCGGGTGGTGCGCGAGCTGCACGCCCGCACCGACCGCGAGGCGTTCGAGGCGGCCGGTCGCCTCGCCGGCGCCGGTGGCACCGCCGACCGGGTCCTGGGACTGGACATCCTGGGCCAGATCGGATACGCGGCGGACCGCCCGTTCCTGGAGGAGACCCTGCCCATCCTGATCGCGGCGTGCGACGACGACCGGCCCGACGTGCTCACCGCCGCCCTCACCGCGCTGGGGCACGTCCGTGACCACCGGGCGCTCCCTACGGTCCTGGCCCATGCCGGGCACCCCAGCGGGGACGTGCGGCACGCGGTCGCGGTCGCCCTGCCCGCGGTCGCCGGCGACCCGCCCGACGCCCGGGCCGTCGCGGCGCTGATCCTGCTGGGCGCCGACACCGACCCGGAGGTCCGGGACTGGGCCACCTTCGGGCTCGCCTCCCAGCTGGACGTGGACGACGCCACGGTCCGTGACGCCCTCGTGGCCCGGCTGGCCGACGAGGACGGCGACGCCGCCGGTGAGGCTCTGGTGGGCCTGGCCCGCCGTGGCGACCGGCGGGCCCTGGCGCCGCTGCTCGCCTGGCTCGCGGACGACCCCGGCAACCTGGTCGTCGAGGCGGCGGCCGAGCTGGGCGCACCCGAGGCGCTGCCCGCGCTGAGACGCCTCAAGGCCGCGGGCTGGCAGGACCGCGATCCCGTCCCATCCGTCCTCGACGCCGCGATCGAGGCCTGCGGCGACCGCACCGTTCAGGGCCCGGCAACCGGGTAGGGCTACGATGCGCTCCTCCAGCGATCGCGGGACACAGGCAGAGAGGCACCTGACATGACCGAATCAGTCGAGACCCGGGGCGATCAGCGCGACGAACTGCTCGCCGTCGACACCAACCAGGACGGTGCCGCCGACGTGCTGGCGATCGACACCGACGGCAACGGCAAGGCGGACCTGTTCCAGCTCGACAGCGACGGCGACGGCGCCATCAACGTCACCATGGTCGACCTCGACGAGGACGGCGTCATGGATGTCAAGGTCGACGGCGACGGCGGCCATCCGCCGGTGAGCTGACCGGCGGGCCGGGGCGCTTCCCGGGACGCGCCCCGCACCGCCGCCACTCACCGTGTGTGGCCGGCGGGTGGCGGTATGCTGCCGACGACCAGGTGGATGCGTGGTGTGGCGGCGGGGGCCGATCGGCGGGTGGCGGACAGCGTGCGGAGGCGGCGAAGCGTCGGGAACCTGCCGGTGGAGCTGTCGAGCTTCGTCGACCGGGCCGGTGAGCGGGCCGAGCTGCGGCGGTTGCTGACCGGTTCGCGGCTGGTGACGGTCACCGGGGTCGGCGGGGTGGGCAAGACCCGGGTGGCCCTGCGGCTGGCGGCCGAGATGGAGCGGACCTTCAGCGACGGCGCGTGGATGGCCGACCTGTCGGCGTTGAGCGACGCCGAGCTGCTGGTCGAGACGGTCGGACAGGTCTTCGGCGTGCGCAACCAGACCGTCCGGCCGCAGCTCGAGGTGGTGGCCGGGTATCTGGCGTCCCGCCGGGTGCTGCTGGTGCTGGACAACTGCGAGCACCAGGCCGGCCCGTGCGCCGCGCTGGTGGACGCGCTGCTGCGGGCGGCGCCCGGGCTGCAGGTGCTCGCGACCAGTCGGCAGCCGCTGGGGGTGAGCGGCGAGCAGGTGTTCCCCCTGCCCCCGTTGCCGGTGACGCAGACCGATGGGCCGGTGCTGGACGCCGGGTCGGTGCTGTTCGGCGAACGGGCCGCCGCGGCCGCGCCCGGCTTCGCGGTGACCGACGGCAACCGGGCGGCGGTGGCACGGGTGTGCCGCCTCCTGGACGGCATTCCGCTGAGCATCGAACTGGCGGCGGCGTGGGCACGGGTGCTGTCGGTCGAGCAGATCGCCGACCTGATCGAGGGCCGCCCCGGCGACCGGGTCCGGTTGCTGAGCCGGGGCGGCCCGGGCGAATCCGGCCGGCACGGTTCGCTGCGGACCGTTCTGGACTCCAGCCACGGGTTGTGTACCGCTGCCGAAGCGCTGCTGTGGGCCCGGGTGTCGGTGTTCGCCGGCGACTTCGACCTGGACGCGGTGCGTGAGGTGTGCTGCGACGACCAGCTCGACGTGGGTGACGTGCTGACGGTGCTCGCGGGACTGGTCGACAAGTCGATATTGATCACCGAACGGACGCCGTCCGGTGTCCGCTACCGCCTGCTGGACACGATCCGCGACTACGGACTCGACCTGCTGCGCGGCATGGGGCAGGAGCAGACGCTCCGGTGCCGGCACCGCGACCGCTATCTGCGCCTGGCCCACCGGTTCGACGCCGGATGGTGCGGGCCGGACCAGGCCGGCTGGTATGACCGGCTGCGGCGCGAACACCCGAACGTCAGGGCGGCGCTGGACTTCAGCCTGTCCGACCCGCGCGAGCACGCCGCCGGGCTGGAGCTGGCCGCGGCCCTGCGGTACTTCTGGTTCGCCTGCGGCTACGTGCGGGAGGGCCGGCATCACCTGGACCGGGCCCTGGCGCTCGACCCGCCGCCCGGTCCGGCGCTGACCCGGGCGTTGTGGGTCTGCGCGTGGCTCATCATGGTGCAGGGCGACCTCGACACCGCAACCGCGCTGCTGGACCGGTGCCGGCGGTTCGCCGAGGCCCAGCACGACGTGGCGGCGCTCGGGTGGGTCGGCTACGTCTCGGCGGTGACCGCCGTGTCGTCCGGTGACCTGTCGCGGGCGCTGGCCCTGGCCGAGGAGGCGCAACGCGCGCACCTGGCCGGTGGGGATCCCGGCACCGGTCTGCTCCTCGCGCTGAGCGCGCAGGCCCTGCCGCTGGCGCTGATGGGCGAGTTCGACCGGGCCGCCGCCCTGACGCGTGACTGCCGGGACCGGTGCGACGAGCAGGGAAACCTGTGGATGCGCTCGTACGCCGACTGGCTGGACACCGTCATCGCGCTGGGTCGCGGCGACGCCCGGGCGGCGGTCGGCCATGCCCGTGAGGCGCTGCGGGCCAAGCGGCGGCTGGGTGACAGCGTCGGCGCCGCCATGACGCTGGACCTGCTGGCCACGGCCACCGCGACGGGTGGCGACCTCGAACGCGCGGCCCGCCTGCTGGGGATCGCGCACCGGATGTGGCAGGCGATGGGGCTGCTGCGCAAGGCGTCACCCGACCTGAGCGCCACCTGCGGCCGCGCCGAGGAGCTCGCCCGGGCGCAGCTCGGCGGGCGGCGCTTCGACGCGGTACTCGCCGATGGGCTCGACCTCGACCTCGACGCCGGCCTGGCCTACGCCGCGGAGGAGAAGATCTCCCGGCGCGCGCCCGGCCACCCGCGGCTGCCCGCCGCGTGGGCGCCGCTGACCCGTCGCGAGATCGAGGTCGCCCAGCTCATCGCCGGCGGGCTGACCAACCAGCAGATCGCCGACCAGCTGGTGATCAGCCGCCGCACCGCCAACACCCACGTCGAGCACATCCGCACCAAACTGGACTTCACCTCCCGATCCCAGGTCGCCGCGTGGGTCGCCACCCGGCACCAGCCGCAGACCGGTGCCGCGCCGGACTGATCACCCGGCGCGGGATCCGTCCGGTAGATCGGTCAGCTGACCGATACGTCGCGGCGGCATGACCACGACGATGGTCCCGATGCACCCGCAGCGACCGCACGGCGCTGTGCCGGCGGCGGAGGGAGTGGGCATGACGGCGGCCGAGGAATCCGTGACGGCCTTCACCTGGAACCTGGACGCCGAGCACGCCGCCAAGCTGCGCACCACGGTCATCGGGACCCTCACCGAGCACCGTCCCGCGTCGATCGCGCTCGACCTCAGCGGGCTGGCGTTCGCCGATGCCGCCGGCGTGCGAGGACTCCATGACCTGCACGCCGAACTGGCCGCCGCCGGTTGCGCGCTCACCATCAGTCACGCACACGACCGAACCCGGCGGATGCTGTCGGCGGCCGGCCTGGACATGCTCTTCGCGGCGGCAGACACCCGGCGCCGCCAGTCCGAGCCCGGCAGCTGATCCACGCCGTCGCGCCGTCCAGGAGGTTGTGATGCCGCTGCGGTGGCTACCTGACCGGCGCGGCCTTCGACACGGCGGCGGCGCTGGACCGTCTCCACGCCGAGATCCAGCTGGCCCACGACCAGGGATTCGCCGTCCTGCGGGTGCTGCTCGACCTGCGCTGGGTGAACAGCAGCACCGCCATGCTGGACGCCTGGCGCGAATACGAGACCCGCGTCAACGGCCTGTTCGCCGCCGGTGACCTGATCGGGTGCTGCGTGTATGACGAGCGCAACTTCACCCGTCGCGACTGGCGGCTGCTGCACAGCGCGCACACCACCACCCTGCGCCCGGACACGGACAGCGCCGCCTCGCGGTTGCGGGTCAGGTGGAACGGCGAGCCGCCGGCGCTGCGCCTGCACGGCGAGACCGACCTCGGCAACCGCGCCGCGCTGCACCAGCTGCTCGCCGTGACCGCCCGGGCCTGCGGACCGCTCACGATCGACGCCACCGGGCTGCAGTTCGTCGACGTGGCCGCCCTGCGCGAACTGCTCGGCCTCGCCGCCGCCAGGACCGCCCCGACCACGATCCTGTGCCGGCCGCTGCTGGCCCGGCACCTGCGCCTGCTCGGCGCGGCCGGCATCGCCACGCTCAGCGTCGCCGTCGCGCTACCGGCGAACAGTGCGCCGCCCGCATGACGTCGCGGCGCGGCCGCGCACCGCGGCCGGTGGACGAACCGGCCACGGCGAGGCGGGGACCGCTCAGGACGAGCAGGTGTTCAGCATCGTCTGCAGCGCGGACTTCTCCGATGACTGCAGCTTCAGCGCCCAGTAGTGCTTCACGGCGATCCACATCTTGGCGTACGTGCACCGGTACGACGACAGCGACGGCTGCCACGTCGACGGGTCCTGGTCGCCCTTGGACTGGTTGACGTTGTCGGTGACCGCGATCAGCTGCGGGCGGGTCAGGTCGTTGGCGAAGCTCTGCCGCTTGGCGGTCGTCCAGGAACTGGCGCCGGAGCGCCACGCCTCGGCGAGCGGCACCACGTGGTCGATGTCGACGTCGGCCGCGGCGGTCCAGGTCGCACCGTCGTACGGGGAGTACCAGCGGCCCGAGGTGGCGGCGCAGGAGCTGTTGGTGACCACCGACGTGCCGTCGCGCTTGAGGACGGTCTCGCGGGTGTTGCAGGCGCCGCTGATGGTGATCCAGTGCGGGAACAGGTCACGGGAGTAGCCGCTGGAGGAGCCCTCGGTGGCGACGGTCAGCGCGGTGAGCCAGGTCTGCGCCGTTGCCTTCGACGGGATGCCGGTCGGGGCCGCGCCGGCCGGGGTGGTCAGGGCGAGCGCGGCCAGCGCGCCGGCCAGCAGCGCGGCGAGCAAACGGGAGGGTCGGGTCATTCCTGCTCCGATCAAGGCGATGACGCGGCACCGGTGCCGGGGCCGCCGCCGACAAATATCGACGATCACCAGTGTCACGGGCGACGGTCATGGCGTGAACATCCCGTGGACGTCCTACGACGCAACGGATGCACGACCCGTCACCGACCGTTCACATCCGAACGGGCCGGTCAGGACGCCGGTGCCGCCACGCGGGTGAACGCCGGGGGCGGCTGGTCCGCCGCGGGGACGCCGAGCGCCTGGAAGCCCGCCAGGGCGTCGCGCCGGTACCGCGCCGCGGTCGCCTCGTCGCCGAGCGCGGCGCAGGCCGCACCGAGCCCGTCGAGGGCCTGTGCGACCCGGTCGGGCTCGCCGAGCTCGCGGGCGATGAGCAGCGCCTTGCGGTGCAGGCCGGCCGCCTCCGCGGGCCGCTCCGGCCGCAGTGCCCGGCCGACCCCGTTGAGCGCCTCGGCCTCGAGGCGCCGCTCGCCGATGTCGGCGGCGATGGCCAGGGCCCGCCGGTGCTCGGTGAGCGCCTCGGCGGCCCGGCCCGCGAGCAGGTGCGCGTCGCCGAGCGCGATGCGCGCCTCGGCCTCGCCGAGCCGGTCGGCGACGCCCTCGAACATCCGCAGCGCCTGCCGCAGCTGTGCCGTCGCCTCACGGTCCAGGCCGCACTCGGCGTCGGTGCGGCCGAGCCCGGCGATCGCGACCGCCTCGGCGGTGACGTCGCCGACGTCGTGCAGGAGCCGGCGGGCGCGGTCGTGGCAGTCGCGGGCCTGCTCGTACCGGCGGTGCCGCTGGTGCACCTCGGCGAGGTCGAGCAGGTTGCGGCCCTGGCCGACCCGGTCGCCGAGGTCGGTGTAGATCCCGCCGGCCAGCTCGTAGCACTGCGTCGCGAGGCGGTACCGGCCGCGCAGCCAGTGGATGCGGCCGATGTTGCTCAGTTCCCGGGCCTCGCCGAGCCGGTGCCCGGCGGCCCGGAACGCGCGCAGCGCCTCGCGTTTGTGGGCGAGCGCGGCGTCGTACCGGCCGAGCTGGAACTCGTTCGAGCCGATGCTGCCCAGTGCCCTCGCCGCGCCGATCGGGTCGCCGACCCGCTCGTACAGTCGCATCGCCCGTCGCAGGTCGTCGATGGACTCCAGGTAGCGCTCGTCGCGGCCGCGGGCGGTGCCGAGCTCGAACAGCGCGGCCGCCTGCGCGGCGGGGTCGTCGCCGTGGGTGGCGAGGTCCAGCAGGTGCCCGTTGACGGCGAGACTGTCCGCGACGTGGTAACCGACCTGCAGGTAGCGCTGCACGACCCGGCCGAGCTCCACGGCGGGGCCCAGCGTCGCGCCGCCGCCGGCGAGGACCGCGGCGACGAGGTTCGGCCGTTCCAGGTCGAGCCACGCCCGGGCCCGCGCCACCGCCTCCGGGTCGGCCGGTCCGGCGTCGAACACGGTCGCCGACGCGGTGACGGCGCCGGTCAGGTAGTGGGCGTAGACGGAGGCGAGCGCCGCGTCGCGGTCCCCGGCGGCGAGTTCGGCGGCGGCGCGTTCTCGGGCGTAGTCGCGCAGCAGGTCGTGCATCGTCCAGCGGCCGGCGCCGACCCGGTCGACGAGGTGGGCGCGTTCCAGGGTCTCGGCCAGCCGCCGCACGTCGCCGCCGTGGAGGGCCTCGGCGGCGCCGGCGCCGAGCGATCTGCCGGGGTGCAGGCCGAGCAGCCAGAACAGGCGGGCCGCGGCGGGTGGCAGGTGCCGCTCCGACCAGGAGAAGACGGCCCGGACGGCGCTGTCGTCGTCGCCGGTGTCCAGCAGGTCGAGCCGGCTCCGCTCACCGTCGAGCTCGGCGGACAGCTCGGCGAGGGCACCTCGGGCCGCCCGGCGGCCAGCTCCGACGCGATCCGGATCGCCAGGGCAGCCGCGCGCACTGCCCGGCGAGGGTCGCCGCCGCGCCCGGCTCCTGCCCCGCCCGCGGGCCGGCGAGCCGCGTCAGCAGCGCGACCGCGTCGGCGGGGGCAGCACGTCGAGGCGGATCCGTTGCGCGCCGTCCCGGGCGACCAGTCCCGCCAGGGCGTCGCGGCTGGTGACCAGGACGGCGCAGGTGGCCGCGCCCGGCAGCAGCGGCCGGACCTGGGCGGCGCTGAGCGCGTTGTCCAGCACGATCAGCAGCCGGCGGCCGGCGGTGAGGCTGCGGAACCGGGCGGTGCGCCCGGGCAGGTCCGCCGGCAGGTCCGCGGCGGCGACGCCGAGCGAGCCGAGCATCGCCCCGAGCGCCGCCTCCGGCGCGAGCGGCTCGTCGTGGTGCGCGCCGCGCAGGTCGACGAAGAGCTGCCCGTCGGGGAACAGGTCCGCGACCTGATGGGCCCACTGCACGGCGAGGGACGTCTTGCCGACGCCGCCGGAGCCGCACAGCACCGCGATCGGCAGGGTGGCGGGGTCCGGTCGTGGTTCGAGGACCGCGGCGAGCCCGGCCAGCTCCGTGGACCGCCCGGTGAAGGCGTGCACGGCGGCCGGCAGCTCCCGCGGTACCACTGCCGCAGGATGCACCGCGATCGGCGCCCGCGGCGGGTCCAGCCGGGCTTCCTGGCGCAGGATCCGCGCGTGCAGCTCACGCACGGCCGGGCCGGGCTCGATGCCCAGCTCCTCGTCCAGCTGCCGGCGCAGCCGCTGGAACACCTCCAGGGCCTCGGCCTGCCGTCCGCTGCGGTACAGCGCGAGCATGTGCTGCGCGTGCACCGGCTCGTCGAACGGCTGCTGCCGCGCCCGCTCCTCCAGGTCCGCGACGAGCTGGGCGTGCTCACCGAGGTCGAGGCGCGCCTCGACGAGGGCGTGCGATGCCTCGGCGTGCAGCATCGCCAGCCGCTCCGCCTGCCGCTCCAGCCACGGCACCGCGCCGACGTCGGCGAGCGCCGGTCCCCGCCACAGCTCCAGCGCGGCCCGCAGCGCCGCCGCCGACGCGGCCGGGTCGGCGCCGGTGCGGCCCTGCAGGATCAGCCGCTCCGCGAGCTGGACGTCGGTCGCCGCACCGTCCAGGAGGTACCCGGGTGGCCGGGCGGCGATCGCGTCCCGTCGGCCGAGGACGGTGCGCAGGTGCGAGACGTGGCTCTGCAGGGTGTTCGCCGCCGTGGCGGGCGGCGCACCGGACCAGACGACGTCGACGAGGTGCTCGACGCTCACCACCCTGCCGGCGGACAACCCGAGCACGGCGAGGACCGCCTTGCGCCGCAGCCCGGAGACGTGCCGCACCACGTCCCCGTCGGCCACGTCGACCGGGCCCAGCATCCTCACCCGCACCCCGTGCACCGTATCCGCGCGGGTGCACCGGCCGGGACCAGTGCGTCGGACCCCCGACACGTTTCAGCGCCGTTTCAGCGCCGCTCCAGGGGTGCCCCGCACGGTCCTCGGTGCGCACCGCCAGACGGGCGGCGCCATCACCGAAGGTGGTTTTCACGTTGATCACATTTGTTCGCCGTGCACTGGTCGCGCTGATCCTCGGCGCCGGCCTCGCCGTCGCCCCGGTCGCGGCGGCACAGGCCGCGGAGGCTCCGGTGTGGAGCTCCTGGGACGTGGCGCACAGCGGCCAGTGCATGGACGTGCCCAACTGGGGCACCGGCAACAAGCTGCAGCTGCAGCAGTCGCCCTGCAACGGCTCCACGGCGCAGCTGTTCAACCTGGAGCCGGTCGGCGACGAGGGCTTCTACCTGATCCGCAACTACAACAGCGGCAAGTGCCTCGACGTCCGCGACCGCAGCAGGTCCAACAACGCGGTCGTGCAGCAGTACACCTGCCACGGCGACACCAACCAGTGGTGGTACAAGGCCCCGATCCTGACGGTGCCCGGCTATTACCACTTCGTCAACCGCAACAGCTGGAAGTGCCTGACCGTCCGCGACGGCAGCATCCTGGCCCTCGCCAAGCTGGTCCAGTACGACTGCAACCCGGGCGGCGTGACCACGCACCAGGCGTGGCGCTGACCGAGGGGAGCGCCCCGGCTCCCGGACCGGGAGCCGGGGCGACGTTCACGTCGCCGAGCCGCCGCGGGTGAGCGCGAGGGGGTCGACGACGCGGTCGAACAGCTCCTCGCTGACGCCGTTGGCGAGGGCGGCCTGCTTCAGGGTCAGGTCGTGGGCGATGGCGTGGTAGGAGATCACCGCGGCCTGGTCGTAGCCGATGACCGGCGACAGCGCCGTCACCATCATCACCGAGCGCTCGACGTTGCGGGTCAGCTGGTCCTCGTCGAGCTCGGCGCCCTCGACCATGAACACGCGGAAGTGCTCGGACATGTCGGCCAGGATGCGCGCTGAGTGCAGGTAGTTGTCGATCAGGACCGGCCGGAAGGCGTTGAGCTCGAAGTTGCCCTCGGCGCCGCCCATGGTGACCGCCACGTCCGCGGCGATGACCTGGATGGCGACCATGAGCATGGCCTCGGCCTGGGTCGGGTTGACCTTCCCCGGCATGATCGACGATCCCGGTTCGTTGGCCGGCAGCAGCAGCTCGTGCAGCCCGGTGCGGGGCCCTGATCCCAGCCAGCGCAGGTCGTTGGCGATCTTGAACAGGGTCACCGCCGCGGACTTGAGGCCGCCGTGCGCGCGCACCATCCGGTCGAGGGTGCCCTGCGCGGCGAACAGGTTGGGTGCGGCCTCGAAGGGAGCGCCGGTCATCTCGGCGATCTCCGTGGCGACCTGGGCACCGAAGCCGGCCGGGGCGTTGAGCCCGGTGCCGACGGCGGTGCCGCCCATCGCCAGCCGCAGCAGCCCGTGCGTGGCGTGCTCGACCTCGGCGATCGCGTCGCCGAGCGCCGCGTGGTAACCCGACCATTCCTGGCCGACGGTCAGCGGGGTCGCGTCCTCCAGGTGCGTCCGGCCGATCTTGACCACGTCGGCCCACGTGCGCGCGTGGTGCCCGAGCGCGTCCCGCAGCCGCTTGAGCGCGGGCGTGGTCTGCCGCGTCACCATCGTGTACGCGGCGATGTGCATGGCCGTGGGGAACGTGTCATTGCTCGACTGGCCCATGTTGACGTGGTCGTTGGGGTGCACCGGCTGCTGCGAGCCGAGCGTCCCGCCGACGAGCTGGATGCACCGGTTGGAGATGACCTCGTTGACGTTCATGTTCGACTGCGTCCCCGAACCGGTCTGCCACACATACAGCGGGAACTCCTCGTCCAGGGCGCCGCTGATCACCTCGTCGCACACCCGCTCGATCAGCCGGCCCTGCCACTGCGGCAGCCGGCCGGCGCGCGTGTTGACGACGGCCGCCGCCTTCTTGACGTAGCCGTACGCGTGGTACACCTCCTTGGGCATCCGGTCGTTGCCGATGTTGAAGTGTTCGAGGCTGCGCTGGGTCTGGGCGCCCCAGTAGTGCCCGGCGGGCACGTCGACGTCGCCGAGGCTGTCGAACTCGCGGCGGGTGCCGGTCGCGTCGAGGCCGATGGGGACGTCGCGGACCTTCGGCGCGATCTGGCTGACAGTACTCATGGCGTCACCCGGCCTTGACCGGACGGTACTGCGGCTGCCACATCGCGTCCTGGACCTGCTGGACCGGGTCCGTGAGCGGCACCTGGGCGAGGCCCTCCTCGACCGCCCGCTTCGCGACGGCGACGGCGACGGTCGCCGACACCTCCCGGAGGTTCTGCACCTGCGGCAGCAGCGACGCACCCGGGGTGCTCACGTCGACGAGGCCGGCGACGGCGTCGGCGGCCGCGGCGAACATCCCGTCGCTGATCCGCCTCGCCCGCGCCACCACCGTGCCGAGGCCCAGCCCCGGGTACAGCAGGGCATTGTTGGCCTGACCGATGTTGTACGCGACGCCCTTGTACGTCACGGGCGCGACGGGGATGCCAGTGGCGATGAGTCCCCGGCCGCCGGTCCACGCGACCAGGTCGCTCGGCATCGCCTCGATGCGCTCGGTCGGGTTGGACAGCGGGAAGATCATCGGCCGGTCGACGTGCCGGGCCATCTCCGTGATGATGTCCGCGGTGAACGCGCCGTGCACGGTCGAGGTGCCGATGAGCACGGTCGGCTGCACGCCGGCCACGACCTCGGCGAGCCCGATGGCGCCGTCTCGGGCCCAGTCCTTGGCCTCCGCGGCGGGCCGGGCGTACGGGACCTGGAAGTCCCGCAGGCCGGACATGTCGTCGGCGAGCAGGCCCTGCCGGTCGACGCACCAGATCCGGCGGGTCGCGGTGTCCTTGTCCAGGCCGTCACGGACCATCACGTCACGCAGCTGGTCGGCGATCCCGACCCCCGCGGTGCCGGCGCCGAAGATCACGATCCGCTGGTCGCGCATCCGGGTGCCGGCCACCCGGGCCGCGCTGAGGGCCGCGGCGAGCACGATCGCTCCAGTGCCCTGCATGTCGTCGTTGAAGGTGCAGAGCCGGTCGCGGTAGCGCTCCAGGATCCGCCGGCCGTTGCTCGGGCCGAAGTCCTCCCAGTGCAGCAGCGCGCCCGGGAAACGCTTCGTCGCGGCCTGCACGTACGCGTCGATGAAGTCGTCGTAGCGCTCCCCCCGGACCCGGGAGTGCCGGTTGCCGACGTAGTCCGGGTCGTTGAGCAGCTGCTCGTTGTCGGTGCCGACGTCCAGCGAGACCGGGATGACCCGGCCGGGGTCGATCCCGGCCGCGGCGGTGTAGACGGCGAGCTTGCCCACCGCGATGCCGATCCCGCCGGCGCCCCAGTCGCCGATGCCGAGGATCTCCTCGGCGTCGGAGGCGACGATCAGATCCACGTCACCGGCGCCCAGCCCCAGGTCGTCGAACGCCGCCCCGATCCGGTCGGGCTCGGCGATGGACAGGTACACCCCGCGCGGGCGGCGGTACTCGTGGCTGTACCGCTTGATCGCCTCGCCCACCGTCGGGTCGTAGACGATCGGCAGCAACTCCTGCAGGTGCTCCGCCAGCAGGCGGTAGAACAGCACCTCGTCGTTGTCCTGCAGCATCGCCAGGAACACGTTCTTGAGCAGGTCGCTCGGCTGCTCGTGGTACTGCTCGTACGCCCGCCTGGCCTGGTCCTCCAGCGACTGCACCGCGTGCGGCAGCAGCCCCTCCAGACCCAGCTCCACGCGCTCCCGCGCGGTGAACGCCGTGTTCTTGTTCAGCAGCGGCGTGTCGAGCACCTCCGCCCCGCGCGCCGAGGTCACACACGATCCGTCCTCGACCCAGAACCTTCGCTTCGCCGCGACAGCAGTCATCAGCACGTCCTCCGTTCAACGGGCACGGCTCTCTGGTCCGCCGTGAGCCCTACCCGCGACCGGCGGCTTACACCTTCCGCCGGCCAGATCGTTCAGGCCCAGCCGTTGCGGGCGGCGTGCCAGCCGAGCTGGATGCGGGTCTCGGCGCCGGCGCGTTGCATGAGGGCGTGGATGCGGCGCTGGACGGTGCGCAGCGACGTGTCGAGCTGGCCGGCGATCGCCTGGTCGGTGAGGCCGGCCAGCAGCAGCGCGACGATGCGGGTGTCGAAGGGCTCCAGGCCGGCGCCGCGCTCCCCGACCGTGGCGCCGTCCGTCCACAGTGGATATGCGCGGGTCCACAGCGTCTCGAACAGGGCGATGAGCGCGTCGAGCAGCCCGCTGGCGTGCACCAGCACCGAGGCGGGCGCGGTGTGCTGACCGGACAGCAGCGGCAGCAGCGCGGTCCGGCCGTCCACGATGATCATCTTGACGGGGACCCGGTCGACGACCCGGATCTCCTCGCCCTCGGCGATGCTGCTCGCCGCGAGCTGGACCAGGCCCGGCTCGGCGAGGGACTCCCGGTCGACGATCACCCGGTAGTGCACGCCGCGGCGCAGGCCGTCGTCGCCGGCCGTGTTGTCCTTGTGCGGGACCACCGCGAGACCCGGCACGATGAGGGAGCACACCTCGTGCCGGGCGCCCTGCTGCAGCTGCGCGAAGCAGTGCCGCACCGCGCCGACGTCGGTGATGACCTCGACCAGGTCGCCGGCGGAGCGGCCGGACGTCGCCCGGCGGTGCTCGTCGACGAGGGCGAGCAGCGCCAGCTCCGCCGCGTGCAGCTCGTCGCGCTGCCGGCGCAGCAGCGCACCGAGCGCGATCGCCGGCGGCGCGGCGGCGAACGTGCCGTGCGGCCCGGCGACGGCCAGGCCACGCGCCACGAGGCAGTCGAGCACCTCGATCGTCCGGGCGAGCGGCAGCACCGCCCGCCCGGCCAGGTCGGAGGGCGACCCGGTGGCCGCGACGAGGTGCCGGTACAGGCACTCCTCGTCGCGGTCCAGGCCGAGCGCGCTGAGCATGCCGCGATATTAGAGCCCCCGGTGGCGGGTGTCGCCCAGCCCGTAGGCGCGGATCACCTCCTGCTCGATCGCGTTGCCGGCGCTGTCGGAGGCCGTCACGCGCAGCGACACGAACGCGGCGTCGCGCGGTGGCGTGAACCGTGCGGTGCCGCCGGAGACCGGCACCGCGCGCCAGGTGGCGCCGTCGTCGAACGACACCGCGAACGCCGTCACGGCCGGGCTCCCGGCGCCGACGACACCAGGCAGGTGGACGGCCCGCACGCCGACCGACTGCCGGCCCGCCCGGGCGTCACCGGCGAGGTCGGTGCCGACCGTGTAGTCCAGCTGCAGCAACGGCAGCAGCTCGACGGCGAGCGGGCCGGCGACGGGCCGGGCACGCACCGTCCAGCGCGTGTGCGTGGCGGTCGTCAGCCGGTACACCGAAGCATCCCGCGACGCACGCAGCTCGGCGACGAACGTGGTCGGGCCCTCCGTCGACGGCGTGAAGTAGGCCGCCGGCCACTGGGAGCTCTGCATGAGCTCGCCGTCCTGCCACACCCGGAACAGCCGCTCGTCGGCGCCGTCCTGCATGGAGCCGCCGTGGTCGGTGCCGCTGTCGGTCCACGGCTGCACGTTGAACTCGACGAAGCCGGCCTGCCGTGACGACCACCAGTAGCCGGAACCGTTGCGCGGGTGGGTGACCGGCGCGAACCAGTCGCTCACCTGGCGGCTGCCGGCCGCGTACGCGTGCACGCCGGAGCGTGACTCGACGGCCAGACCGGGACCGGTGAACGCGTCCTCCATCCAGCTGGTGCCGGCCGGGGAGGAGACCCAGTCGGTGCGGGTGCCGGGCATGTTCTGCCACTGCAGGAAGCCGACGGCCACCTGCCGGTACGGGCGGAAGTTCCACCGGTACTCGCCGCCGGCGACCGCCGCCGAGCCGTGGAAGCGCATGTCGACGCGGGCCAGGTCGTTCGGGCGCGGACGGTAGCTGAGGTCGGCCGGGATCCGGCCCGGGTACTGCGCGACGAGGTCGTACACGTACGGCGTGTCCGGCACGCCCTCGATCCGCAGCCGGTCCGGCAGCGCCGCACCGGTCCGGGCGGTCACCGTCACGACCGGGACCGCGCTGAGCGCGCCCTCGTCGGTGCCGACCCACTCCATCAGCTTGCCCGGCCCGTCGTTGACGACGATGAGCAGCGCCGCCCCGGCGTCCGCGGCGGCCTGCGCCCGGACGCCCGGCGCGACGGCGTCGGAGCGCGTCACCACGACCGCCTTGCCGCGGACATTGCGGCCCCGGTAGTCGTCGGCGGCTCCGGTGCCGGCCCGCACGACGTCGAGCACGCCGCGCCCGTCGTAGGCGCTCGACCCGGCCTGGGCGAGGAAGGGGATCCCGTCGCCGAGGGTGAGCATCGGGTACGCCTTGCGCCACCGCGTCTCGTACTCGAACGCGCCCCTGGTGACGCGTTTCGTCGGCAGGACGTACGCGGTGTCGTACTGCGGGCCGAGCAGCAGCTGCTCGTCGATCGTCGACCCGGCGCCGTCGGTGCGGTACCAGTTGAGCTGCAGCACCCGGTCCTCGGTGCGTGGCGCACCCGGCAGCTGCGCGCTCACCTCGCGGGCCTGCCGCGCGTCGAGGGTGACGGTGCGGTCGCGGTCCAGCACGATCTCCGGGTCGCCGAGCAGCGCCATGGCCTGCGAGTCGGGGCCGTGCCCGCCGGAGACCGGGATCAGGGTCAGCGCGCTGTACGTCCCGGCCCGCAGCCGGACGGCGAGGTCGCCGTCGTAGGCGAAGACGAGCGGGTCGTACTGGCCGAACGCCTGCACCTCCAGGTAGCCGGCGGCCGGTCTGCCGTCCCGGTCGCGGATGCTCAGGTGCAGGTTGTGCCGCTCGTCCTCGGTGTAGAGGCCGACCTGCGTGCGGACCGTCTGCCCGCCGCCGGTCGCGACGATCTGCCCCAGGTACCGGCGGGCGGTCTTCGCCATGGCGGGCTTCGCCACGGCGGTGACCGTGGCGGTGCCGTGCGCCGGGACGGTGACCCGGTCCGTGGACAGGCCGAACATGCCGTCGGCGGCCGGGGTGCCCGCGTCGGCGCCGGGATCGACGTCGTACGGGCCGCCGGCGATCGCGACCCGCTCGGTCAGCTCCAGGGTGACCGGGTCGTCGCCGCTGTTGCTGTACGTGACGGCCCGCTCGACGGTTGCCGCGCCGGCGTGCGGCCAGCCGAAGAACCCGAAGTACGCCGAACCGGTCGCGGAGACGGTCGCGCGGGTCGCCGCCGCCACGTCCACACGGCCCGCGCCGACGGCGTACGCGTCCAGTTCCGGCAGCTGCCGGCTGCTGCTCATCAGCGTGTCCTTGAGCCGCGCCGCGGTCCAGTCCGGGTGCTGGGACGCGAGGATCGCCGCGGCGCCGGCGACGTGCGGCGTCGCCATCGACGTGCCGCTCATCGTGGTGTACCAGCCGTCGGTGGCGTTGCCGCCGGCCTTCGCCGCGGCGATGTCCACGCCGGGCGCGGCGATGTCGGGCTTCAGCCCGTAGTCGCCGAAGCGCGGCCCGCGGGAGGAGAAGTAGGCGAGCCGGTCGTCGGCGTCGACGGCGCCGACGGTCAGCGCGGCATCGGCGACCCCGGGCGCACCCATCGACGCCTCGTTGCCGTTGTTGCCGGCCGCAACCACGAACAGCGTGCCGCTCTGCGCGCTCAACGCGTTCAGCGCCTGGCTGACCGGGTCGGTGCCGTCGCTGGCCTGGGAGTTGCCGAGGCTCATGCTGACCACCTTGGCGTGCTGTGCGACCGCCCACTCCATGCCGGCGATCACCCACGAGTCCTCGCCGTAGCCGTCGTCGGCCAGCACCTTGCCGGCGATGAGGTCCGCACCGGGTGCGACCCCGCGCTCCGCGTGGCCGGCGGAGGCCGCGCCGCTGCCGCCGACGGTGGAGATGGTGTGCGTGCCGTGCCCGTTGCCGTCGTCGGCGCTCTCACCGGGCACGAAGCTCGCGGTGGCGCTGACCCGCCCGGCCAGGTCGGGGTGGTCGAGGTCGACGCCGGTGTCGAGCACCGCGACCCTCACCCCGGTGCCGGTCAGCCCGGCCGCCCACGCGGCCGGCGCGCCGATCTGCGCCGTGCTCTGCTCCAGGTCCGCCTCGACCCGGCCGTCCAGCCACAGCTTCTGCGGGCCGTTGCCCTGTTTCACCGCGTCCCACGTGGTCCGCGCGGTCCGCTTCTGCGCCTTCAGCGCGGCGCCGTTGACGCTCGGCAGGTCCCGCACCTTCGTCGTGCCGGCGGTGCGCTGCTGCACCGCGGCGCGGGCCCCGCCGTACGTGGCGATCAACGGGATCTCGGCCCGCCGCGCGTCGTCGTAGCCGCCGCGCACCAGCAGCGAGACGTTGAACAGGCGCCGGTCGACGGCGTTCGCGGCGACCAGCGGCATGGCCTCGTCCGGCCACACGTACAGGTCCTTGCCGATCGTCTGGGTGCGCACCCCGCCCGGCGCGCGCCGCGGCCGCCGCACCTCGGCGACCTGCTTGCCGCCGCCGGCGTCGACGAGCCGGACCACGTCGCCGGTGATGAGCGTGACGGTATGGGTGGCACCCTGCGCCGCGGAAGCGGAAGCGGAAGCGGGTGCCGGGGTGGCGGGTGCCGCGTGCGCGGCCTGACTGGCCGGTCCGGTCAGCAGCCCGAGGGCGGCGAGCGAGGCGACCGCGGCGCGTACGGTGCGACCGCGGCGGACGTCGATTGACATGCACGGTGTCTATCGGGCGTCCCGGCCGCGCGGAACGCCGCGCGCCTGGCAGGAACCCGCCACGGCGCATGTCCGCCACGCGCCTTGGTACCGTGGCCGCCTTCGAAATCAGGAGATGTGCATGGTCCTCAGGATGATCGGCTACTGGGACGGCCCGGCGGCGCCCGACGGCCTGCCCGACGTCTGCGGCTCCGTGACCCCCGGCGCCGACCCGGCCGTCCAGCGCTCGGTGGCGGCCTACCTGCGCTCCGGCACCGTCCTCGCCGTGGCCGCGGGCATGTCCCGGTGCCGGCTGTGCGGCACCGTCAACGGCAGCGCCGAACTGTCCGACGGCACGCACTTCGTGTGGCCGGAGGGCCTCGCGCACTACGTCGAGGCGCACGACGTCCGCCTGCCCGACGAGGTCGCCGCCGTCGCCGCCCGCGGCCCGGCGCCCGCCGTCGACCCGGGGCCGCTGTCGGACGTGCCGGCCGACATGGCGTGGTGGTGCGCGGCGGCCGCCGCGGCGCCCCGGCCGTGCACCTGATGGGCTGCCGGCACAGCGGGCGGACCGCGCCGTGGGACCTGCCGACCACCGCCGACGTGTACGTGGACCGGGTGCCCGAGGGTGCCGTCGCGACCCTGGGCCGGATCCGGACCCTGCTCGGCGCCTCGTGGCCGATCTCCGACCTGCGCCGGATGCTGGGCGCGCAGCCGTTCCTGGCCGTCGCCGGCGGCAACCCGGCCGCCCTGCACCGCGCCCTGGCCGGCTCCGCCCCGCTGCGGCCGTTCCTGTTCTACGCCTCCGAGACCACTCCGGACGCCCTCGAGGCGATCTGGCCCGACACACCCTGACGCCGTCACTCACGTCGGTGTCATTGGCGAGCCGCCCGCAACGGCTGGGCGTGACGCAGCCGTTGCGGGGTGCGGGTCTCGGACGGGGTCAGTGGCCGGTGGGAGGGATGCTCGAGGACTGGACGTCGCGCTTGGCCTTCTTGGCGGACCGCTTCTCTTTGAGCGTCTTGCCGGCCTTCTTCAAGGCGGCCTTGTGCGGTGACTTGTCGGACATCTGCACTCCTTGGTCTCCGCGTCAGCGGAGCCTGGATCGAGTCGCCACGACCGCGGCACCCTGAGCCTAGTCTCTTTCGCCGCCGACGACGCGTTCACGGATGGATGGACGACCAGAGATACGTCATGGCGACGACCGCGGCGGCCAGCCAGCCGGCCACGGCGCCCGCGGTCCCGGCGAGCACACCGGAGCGGATCCTGGCCGCGGCCAGGCCACCCACCACCGCCGTCGAGACGAGCGCGCTCGCCGCGAACGCCGGGATGCCGACGAACAGCGCCGCCAGCAGCGCGACGTCACGCGCGGTCCACCCGCAGCCGAAGCCCTGGCACCCTTCCCCGGCCGGGGTGTCCGACAGGGAGAACCACCAGATCACCGCCACCGCGGCGAGCACGCCGTACCAGCCGGCCATCGTGGCGAACCCCTTGGCGAGCACCAGCCCCCGTGACGGCCCCATCGCATCCATGGCCGTCAGCCTAGGAACGCAACCAGCCGCCGTCCGCCGTGCGGCTACTCGACTTCGGGCTGGGTACCGTACTCAGGCGACCGGGGGCTCGGGTCGAGCCGATGTAGGCTCCCGCGTCAGGGAGTTTCGAGCATGGGAGTCAGATGAGTCAGAGCGGGGACTTGTACAGGCTCCTGTCCGCCTTCGAAGGCGAGCTCGCGCCGTCGAGGGACACCCCTGGCGCCGTTCGCGGATTCCTCCTCGGCGACGGAGCACGTGGAATCCTGGGGCACGCCGAGTTCGAGAAGGTGCAACCGCCGGGGCCGTCACGAGCGGTGGCCTTCGCCGCCTTGTACGTTGCGGCGGGCGTGGTCGGGACCATCGCCGTGGTTAAAACCGCTCCGCACGTCAAGCGCTGGCTGCAGGAGAAGGCGCTACCGCTCCTCAAGAGGAAGCCGGCCGAGGCAGCAGCGCCGGCCCCGTTCTCAACCGCGGACTTCTCCAGGGCGACGGACGTCGTGCTCGAAGACTGCAGCACCAGCATGAGCAGCGCGGAAGCGCAGCAACGTGTCGCGGCGCTGCTCACCGCGGCGGCATTCATCGCAGAGCAGGTGAGAATGCTGTCCAACGCCCGCATCGAAGACGACGAGGCGTTCCCGGAGCTGCAGGGCGCGATGCGGAAGCTCACGACGCAGCAGGTCACCGACAGCATCAATCGCATGCTCGAGACGAACGCGTTCCCGCTCGACGAGGAGACCTCGGCGGCGTTCATGAGGGTCTTCGGCGGAGGTCGCGTCGTCGACGGCCAGTATGTGCCGTTGCTGAACGCAAAGGTCAAACAGGCGTTGCGCCTGACCGATCGCATGGCGGTGTGACGGATCCGTGCCGGGGCGGGCCCGCCGCCCGGCGCCCCGGCCCGCGCGGGCACACTCTGCGGCGTGGCGTGGTGGATGTATGTGATGCTGCCCCTGGCCGGTGTCGGCGCCGGGCTTGTCGGCAGTGTCGCGGGGCTCGCGTCACTGATCAGTTACCCGGTGCTGCTGGCGCTCGGGCTGCCGCCGGTCACCGCGAACGTCACCAACAGCGTCTCCCTGGTGTTCGCCAGCGCCGGGTCCGTCGCGGGCTCCCGGCCGGAGCTGGACGGGCAAGGTCCGCGGCTGCGGTGGCTGGCGCTCGCCGCGGTCGCCGGGGCGCGACGGGCAGCGCGCTGCTGCTGCTCGCGCCGGCGGAGACGTTCGAGTTCGTGGTGCCGTGGCTGATCGCCGGGGCGTCCCTGGCGATCCTGCTGCCGCGGCGGGCGGCCGACGCCGAGCGGCACCGCCGGCACGGCTGGATGCTGGCCGGCGGGGTCACGCTCGTCGGGGTGTACGGCGGCTACTTCGGCGCCGCCGCCGGGATCGTGCTGCTCGCGCTGCTGCTGGCGATGACGCCGGACACCTTCGCCCGGGGCAGCGCCGCGAAGAACGTGCTGCTCGGCGTGGCGAACGCGGTCGCGGCGTGCGCGTTCGCGCTGTTCGGCCCGGTGCACTGGCTGGCGGTGCTGCCGCTCGGCGCGGGCCTGTTCCTCGGCGGGCGGCTCGGCCCCGTCGTGATCCGCAGGAGCCCGCCGGCCGCGCTGCGGGGCCTCATCGCCGTGCTCGGGCTCGGCCTCGCCGCGCACCTCGGCTGGCAGGCGTACCGCTGATGACGGCGACGACCTACCGGGCTCTGCTGCGCACGCCGGGCGCCGCCGCGTTCTTCGTGCCGACCGCCCTCGGCCGGGTCGGGATCGCGATGACCAGCCTCAGCATCGTCTGGCTGGTCCGTTCGGCGACCGGCTCCTACGCCAGCGCCGGCCTCGTCACCGGCGCGTTCGCCGTCGCCGACGCCCTGGCCGGGCCGCAGGTCGGCCGGCTGATCGACCGGTTCGGGCAGAGCCGGGTGCTGCCCCGGCGCTCGTCGCGCACGCGGCCGCGGTCGCCGCCCTGGTGCTCAGCGCCGTCAACCACGCGCCGGGCTGGCTCCTCGCCGTCGCCGGCGCGCTGGTCGGGGCGAGTCTGCCGCAGCTCAGCGCCGTCGCCCTGGCCCGTTGGTCGGCACTGCTGGAAGGCCCGCGACGGCCCGCGCTGCCGACGGCGTACGCCCTGGAGTCGCTCAGCAACAGCGTCGCGTACCTCGTCGGCCCGGCACTCGTGAGCACCATCGCGGCGGCGGGCCGCCCGGTGCTGGGCACGCTGACCGCCGCAGCCCTGGTGGTCGCCGGCGGATCCGTCCTGGCACTGCAGCGCCGCACCGCACCCCCGGTCGCGGCCCGGGACGGCGGCCACGCGCGGAGCCGGCGCGCGTTGCTGCGCCCCGGGTTCGTGGTGCTCGTCGGCGTGAACACCACGATCGGCGGCTTCTTCGGCACGATGTCGATCGCCGTGACCGCCTTCGCCGTGGAGCGCGGGTCCCCGGCCCTGGCGGCGGTGCTGTTCGCCACCTCCAACGGCGCCGGGCTGCTCTCCGTCCTGGTGTACGGCCTGCGCCGCCGACGCCACGAGCCCCGGTTCCAGCTCGCCGCGACGGCCGCCGCGCTGGGCCTCGGCAGCCTGCCGCTGCTCGCCTGGGGCTCCCCCACGGCCGTCATGACGGGCGTCGTGGCCGGCGTGCTGCTGACCGCGGTCGCGGTGCCGGTCGTGCTGGTCCTCGCATCGGTCCTCGCCGACGCCGTCGTCGACCGCGGCGTGCTGACGGAGGCCTTCGCATGGCTGGGCTCGGCGAGCGCCGCGGGCTCGGCGGTGGCGGCGACCGTCGCGGGCCTGGCCGTCGACGGCAACGGCGCCCGCGGCGGCCTGCTGGTCGCCGTCGTCGCCGCATGCGCCACCGCCGCCCTCTCCCTGGCCGGCACCCGCTCCCTCCGCCCTCCCACTTCGGCGGAGCACCCCCAGCCGTCACCGCAGTACCACCGCGGCGCCCCGAACCCCTGACCGCCGCGCTGGGCGCGCGCCCTGCCGTGGACCGTTTCAACCTGCCGGTTGGTCACTCACCGTCGATGGCACGAACCGGCTCCTCGGACGTCGACCAACGCCTGTGCGCGCCGGGTGCGGCATGGCGCGGCACGGGAGCGGAAGCATGCCGCGCGGGCGCGGCGTGCCGCGGCTCGGGAACAGCGGCATGCGACGCGGAGGCAGCGTGCCGCGGCTCAGGAAGACGCCGCTCGGAGCCATGCGACGCGGACGCCGCGTGCCGCGGCTCGGGAACAGCAGCGTGCGACCCTGAGACGGCGTGCCGCGGCTCAGGCACGGCACTGTGCGGCGCAGAGACAGCGTGCCGCGGCTCGGGAACAGTGGCGTGCGACGAAGGGCCATCGTGGCGCGGCTCGGAAAGGCTCGGCGCGGGAGCAGACAGCGTGGGATCGACAGCAGGCGGCGCGGAAGCAGCGTGACGCGGCTCAGGAACAGCCACGTGCGACGCAGGAACGTCACGACGCGGCCCAGAAAGGCGCGGCGCGACAGCGGGCGGCACGAGATCGGCGGCAGGCGGCGCGAGATCGGCAGCAAGCGGCGCGGAATCGGCGGCAGGCGGCGCGGAAACACCATGACGCGGCCCAGGAACAACGACGTGCGACGCAGGAACATCACGACGCGGCCCAGAAAGGCGCGGCGCGACAGTAGGCGGTGCGGAAGCAGCGTGACGCGGCTCAGGAACAGCAGCGTGCGGCGCAGGAACATCGTGACCCAGCTCCGAAAGGCGCAGCGCGACAGCGGGCGGCACGAGATCGGCGGCAGGCGGCGCGGGGTCGGCGGCAGGCGGCGCGGAAACACCATGACGCGGCTCAGGAACAACGACGTGCGACGCAGGAACATCACGGCGCGACTCCGAAAGACGCGACTCCGAAAGACGCGGCGCGACAGCAGGCGACGCGGAATCGGCGGCAGGCGGCGCGGAAACACCATGACGCGGCTCAGGAACAACGACGTGCGACGCAGGAACATCACGGCGCGACTCCGAAAGACGCGACTCCGAAAGACGCGGCGCGACAGCAGGCGACGCGGAATCGGCGGCAGGCGGCGCGGAAACACCATGACGCGGCTCAGGAACAACGACGTGCGACGCAGGAACATCACGGCGCGACTCCGAAAGACGCGGCGCGGGCGTGTGAGAGCGCGGTGTCGGAGCAACAGGACGGCGGGGCGCGGAAGTGCGGCGCGGAGGCGCGGAGGCGGGTGGGCGTGGCACGGGAGCCGGAGAGTGCGGCGCGGGAGTGCGCGGCGCGGGGGCAGAAGAGTGCGGCGCAGGAGTGCGCGGCGCGGGAGTGGAAGGGTGCGGCGCGGGAGGGTTCGGGGCGAGGGTGGGTGGGCGTGGGGTGGGGATGGTGGGCGGTGCCTGTGGCAGGGCGGGCCGGGGCATCGGCACCGAGGCGACGAACCGGGGCGCCGGCGCGGCCGTCAGCACCATCCGGTGCCGGCCGGGCCCGGCGGGGACCGGGGTGCGACGGCGCAGCAGGCGCAGGGCGGGCTGCTCCACGCCGTGGTAGACGATCATCGCGGCGATCAGGCTGAACCACAGCAGCGACCCCGTCGCCGCCAGTGCCTGGACAGGACCCGCCTGGTGGGGCAGGAGGCCGTACCGGTCGAAGGCGGTGAGGACCAGGAAGTGCACGAGGTAGAAGGCGAAGGACAGCTCCCCCAGGTACACCATCAGCGGCCGGGACCACAGGGTCGGCCGGCCCAGCAGGTCGGCGCGGGCGGCGGCGGCAACGATGAGCGTGACTGGGACGAGGGTGATGGCGTGCTCGTTGACCGGGTACGGCAGGAACAGGCCCGCGAACATCGCCGGCGGCAGCAGCGCCAGGGACCAGCGCAGGCCGGGGCCGCGCCACGAGCCGGAGCGGACCAGCAGTGCCACGGCGATGCCGAGCGTGAACTCGGCCATGCGGACCGGGGGCAGGAGGTAACCGACGTAGGCGGCGGTCGAGTGTGTGGCGGGGACCAGGTTGACGGCGAGGGCGGCGACGCACTCGACCATCATCACCACGACGGCCCACAGGCCGGCCGGGCCGAGCCTGCGCATGCCCGCCAGGAGCAGCGGGAAGCACAGGTAGAAGAACACCTCGCAGGACAGCGACCAGCTGACCAGGTTCAGCGCGGCGTAGACGTCGTGGCGTGGGAACCAGCTCTGTGTGAGTGTCAGGTGGGTGGTGAGCTGCAAGGGGCCGGCGCCGCCGATGATGACGGCCGCGGCGAGCGTGGTGACGAGGGTCGCCGGGTACACCTTGCTGAAGCGGCGCCACCAGAACGTGCCGGCGCGTTCGCCGGGGCGGGCCGACCAGGCCAGGACGAAGCCGGACAGGACGAAGAAGAACGAGACGCCGAGGCCGCCGCCGTGTGCGAGGGCGGCCCAGAGCACCGACCGCACGGGTTTCGCGGCGACGAGCTGCGGGTTGTAGTACTGCTCCAGGAGGTGCTGGCCGAACACGATGAGCGCCGCCGCCCAGCGCAGTCCGGTGAGCGACGGTAGCCGGCTGTCACGGTGCACTCCCGTTGTCTAACGAACCGCGGACGGGCGTAAGGCCGGACCGCGGAAACCTCACATCGACTCTCACTCCAACCGCTCAAGCGCCTCCGAGCAGGGCACGACGTCGGCGTACTTGGCGTCCAGGTCGAACAGGTTCGCCTCGTGCGGGCCGGGGGCCCGGTCGGCGCACGCCTCCCGCACGACCATCGGCCGGAACCCGGCCTGCAGCGCGTCGACGGCGCTGGCGCGCACGCAGCCGGAGGTGGAGTACCCGCCGATGACGACGGTGTCGGCGCGGCACGCGGTCAGCCACGCGGCGAGGGCGGTCCCGGCGAACGCGCTGGCGTAGTGCTTGCGGACCACGAGTTCGCCGGGCGCCGGGGTCAGCGGCGGCGGGAGCGCGGCGAGGGGCGAGCCGTCGGCGAAGACGCGCAGGCCCGGGACCTTCGTGGCGAACAGCGGCGCCTCGGCGCAGGTCTCGTCGGCGAACCCGACCGCGGTGAACGCGACCGGCCGCCCCGCGGACCTGGCCGCGGCGAGCAGCGACGTCATCGCGGACAAAGCCGCGGCGGCCGTCTCGCAGTACAGCGGCGAGGACGGCGACAGGTACGCCACGACCGGGTCGACGAGCAGCAGCGCGGGCCGCGACCCCCAGCCGAGCCGGCCGGAGAAGCCCGCGCCGGCATAATCCGAGGCCAAGGACATCAGACGACCCCGTCCACCCGGAGCTTGTCGAGGTCCGATGTGGACAGTCCGAGCAGCCCGCCGTACACCTCGGCGTTGTGCTGACCGAGCGCCGGTCCGGCCCAGCGGATCTCGCCGGGGGTGTCCGACAGGCGGGGCGCCGGGGCCTGCATGGGCAGCGCGCCGAAGTCCGGATGCGGCACGTCGACAATGGACTGGCGGGCGAGGAAGTGCGGGTCCTGCAACATGTCGGCGGGCCGGTAGATCTTGCCGGCCGGCACCCCGGCGGCGTGCAGCAACGCGAGGGTCTCGTCGGCGGGCAGGGTGACGGTCCACGCCGCGATCAGGTCATCGAGCTCCTGCTGGTTGGCGCCGCGGGCACCGTGCGTGGCGTAGCGGGGATCGCTGGAGAGCGAAGGACGCCCCATCACCTCACAGAGGCGCACGAAGACGGTGTCGCGGTTGCCTGCGATGAGGATGTCGACCCCGTCGGCGGTCGGGTAGGCGTTGCTGGGCGCGACGTTGGGCAGGATCGCGCCGGTGCGTTCGCGCTGGTACCCGGCCACGACCCACTCCGGCAGCAGCGACTCCATGTACGTGAGGACCGCCTCGTAGATGGCGGAGTCGACGACCTGGCCGCGGCCGGTGCGCACGCGGGCGTGCACGGCCATGACGGCGCCGTAGGCGGCCATGGTGCCGGCGAGGGCGTCGCCGAGGGAGACCCCGACGCGGCTGGACGGGCGGTCGGGCTCGCCGGTGACGTGGCGGATGCCGCCCATCGCCTCGCCGATCGAGCCGAACCCGGCCCGCGGCGCGTAGGGGCCGGTCTGGCCGTACCCGGTGACGCGGACCAGGACGAGCCGCGGGTTGATCGCGGACAGCTCGTCGTAGCCGAGCCCCCAGCGCTCCAGGGTGCCGGGCCGGAAGTTCTCGACCAGGACGTCGGACGAGGCGACCAGCCGCCGCACCAGGTCCTGCCCGGCCTGGGTGCGCAGGTTGCAGGTGACCGATTTCTTGTTGCGGGCCACGACGGGCCACCACAGCGACTGCCCGTGCGGCTTCTCGCGGCCCCACTCGCGCATCGGGTCGCCCTTGCCGGGGTCCTCGAGCTTGATGACCTCGGCGCCGAAGTCGCCGAGCAGCTGCCCCGCGAACGGACCGGCGAGCAGCGTCCCGGTCTCCAGGACACGGATGTCAGACAACGGACCAACCATGGTCAGGCAGTGTACGGTTTGGAAACGATGTTTCGCTAGAGGAACCGGAGGCGGGCGATGGGCACCGTGGAGATCGTCGAGGTCGGCCCGCGCGACGGGCTGCAGAACGAGAAGGTCCTGCTGCCGACCGCCGCCAAGGTCGACTACATCACGCGGGCCCTGGACGCCGGCATCCGCCGGATGGAGGCGACCGCGTTCGTGCACCCCGGGCGGGTGCCGCAGATGGCGGACGCGGAGGCGGTGATGGCCGCGGTACCCCGCCGCGCCGGCGTCACCTACATCGGCCTGGTGCTCAACCGGCGCGGCCTGGACCGGGCGCTCGCGGCGGGCGTCGACGAGGTCAACGTGGTGGTGGTCGCCTCCGACGAGTTCTCCCGCCGCAACCAGGGCACCGGCACGCAGGAGGCCCTGGACGTGTGGCACGACGTCGCCGCGGGTGCCAGGTCGGCCGGTGTACAGGCGTCGCTCACCATCGCGGCGGCGTTCGGCTGCCCGTTCACCGGCGAGGTGCCCTTGGACCGGGTCCGGTGGATCGCCGAGACGGCCCTGCACGAGCGGCCGCGCGAGATCGCGATCGCCGACACCATCGGCGTCGGGGTGCCCACCCAGGTCCGCGCCCTCGTCGCGATGCTGCGCGAGCTGGACGCGGACGTGCCGCTGCGGGCGCACTTCCACAACACCCGCAACACCGGCTACGCCAACGCCGTGGCCGCGCTGGAGGCCGGGGTCGGCACCCTGGACGCCAGCATCGGCGGGATCGGCGGCTGCCCGTTCGCGCCCCAGGCGACCGGCAACATCGCCACCGAGGACCTCACGTACCTGCTGCACGGCATGGGCGTGCACACCGGCCTGGACCTGCCCGCCCTGGCTGCCACCGGGACCTGGATCGGCGGCCGGCTCGGCATCCGGACACCGGCGCTGCTGGGCCGCACGGCGACTTTTCCACCGGCGACCCGTTGATTCAGAATGGAAACGGTGTTTCCATTACGCCGTGACTGGCGCTCAGCTGAATATCGCCAACGGCGTGCGGGAGTTCGCCCGCGCCACCCCGGGCACCGTCGCCGTGATCGACGGTGACCGGCGGCTCACGTACGCCGCGCTCGACGATCGCGCGAGCCGCCTGGCCGACGCGCTGCTCGCCGCCGGCCTGCGACCCGGCGACCCGGTGGCGGTGCTGTCCGGCAACCGCCTGGAATACTGCGAGATCGCCGCGGGGCTGGCCAAGGCCGGGCTGCCGATGGTGCCGCTGAACCCGCGGCAGACGGCCGCCGACACCGCGTACATCGCCGGACACTCCGGCGCCCGGGCGCTCATCCTGGATCCCGCGCTGGAGGACCGCGCCGTGGACGTCGGACTCGCGGTCCGGCTCGGCCCGGACTACGAGGCGATGCTCGCCGGCGCGTCCGCCAGGGACCCGCGGGTGCCGGTCGGCGAGCAGGACCCGTTCTGTATCGCGTACACCTCCGGCACCACCGGCGCGCCCAAGGGCGTGCTCATCAGCCACCGGTCGCGCTGCCTGACCTTCTACTGCACCGCTCTGGAGTGGGGCCTCGGACCGGGGCGGCGCACCGTCGCCGTCGCACCGATGTATCACGGCGCCGGGTTCGCCTTCGCCTACGCGTCGGTGTTCACCGGCGGCACCGTGTCGATGCTGCGCGCCTGGGACCCCGGCGAGCTGCTGACGATGGTCGAGCGGGACCGGCTGCAGTCGGTGTTCCTGGTGCCGACGCACGCCGTGGGGCTGCGCGAGCTCGGCGTGACCGGGCACGACCTGAGCAGCCTCGACACGCTGTACTTCAACGCGGCCGCGCTGCCCGTCGCGCTCAAGGAGTGGGTCATGTCGGCCTTCCCCGGCGTCGGCGTGCACGAACTCTACGGCTCCACGGAGGCCGGCGTCATCACCAACCTGCGGCCCGCCGACGCCCGCCGCAAGGCCGGCTCGGTGGGCCACCCGTGGTTCATGACCGAGATCCGGGTCGTCGACGACGACGGTGTACCGGTGCCGCCCGGGACGCCCGGCGAGCTGTTCAGCCGCTCACCGTTCCTGATGAACGGCTACCTCGCCAACCCCGGGGCCACCGCGGAGTGCACCACCGCCGACGGGTTCCTCACCAGCGGCGACGTGGTCACGGTGGACGACGAGGGGTACATCACCATCGTCGACCGCAAGAAGGACCTGATCATCACCGGCGGGGTGAACGTCTACCCCCGCGACGTCGAGGAGGCCCTGGCCGCGCACCCGTCGGTGGCCGAGGCCGCCGTGGTCGGCGAGCCCGACGAACGGTGGGGCGAGCGGGTCGTCGCATACGTCGTGGCGCGGCCGGGCACTTCGCTGAACCCCGACGCGCTGCGCGAGCACCTCCGGACCCGGCTGGCCGGACACAAGGTGCCGAAGGAGATCCGGCCGATCGCGGCACTCCCCCGCAACGCGGCTGGCAAAGTGCTGAAACGAGAGCTGAGGAGCACGGGTTGAGGGCGCACGTCGAACTGATCCACGAGGACGACTACATCTGGCACGAGGCCGAACTGCCGTTCGGCGAGGGCAAGGCGGTCGAACGGCGGCTGTCCACCGACGAGGAGGACGGCTCGTCGTCACTGTCCCTGCAGTTCCGGTCCGACTGGGGACGGGGCCCGGGCGTGGCGCACGCCGACACCGAGTTCTACGTGGTCTCGGGTTCGCTGGTGTACGGCGGGACCGAGGTCGGACCGGGCGGCTACCTGCAGGTGCCCAAGGGTGTCCCGATGGACTGGATCAAGGTCCGGGAGGGCAGCCACGTCCTGCACTGGCGGGAGTACGGCGACTGCGGCTTCGACCCCGACGGCCCGCGCCGCGAGGAGGGTGCGCCGACGCTCGTCGACCCGGCCAAGCAGGAGTGGGTCGCCGCGCCGACCGTCGGTCCGCTCACCCCGCTCTACATCAAGCTGCTGCACCGCGACCCGAAGACCGGCTTCTACACGCGGCTGATCCGGGCGCCGAAGGGCTGGAGCGACCACCGCCTCGCGCACCATCCGTGCTACGAGGAGTTCTACACGCTCAGCGGGAAGATGGCGTACAACTTCGGCGACATCGACGAGGGCACCTACTGCTTCCGGCCCGCGGGCGTGAAGCACGGCCACTTCATCGCCGAGACCGAGATCGACTGGATCATCCGCTCCGACGGCGAGCTGGTGAACTGGTACACCACCGACGAGTGGGTGAAGTGGGGCGGCACCGCCGAGAACTACCACTCCCACGAGGCGCCGGTCATCTCCACCCTGCCGGTGCGCTCCCGCTCCCGCGGCGCCTGGTCCGGCGACGGCATGTAACCCTCCCACCGGCCCGCTCCCCCGGCCTCGCGCGTCTGGACGTCGAGGCCGGGGGCTGCCGTCACCGGGCTTCGGCGTACGCCGCGAACTGCTCCAGCAGGCTGTGCGGCGCGCGCTCGTCGAAGCACAGCTCCAGGTTGCGGGCGGCGTCCCCGGCCGCCTCGGCGCTGCGGGTGAACAGGTCGTCCTCGTAGGCGGCGAGCGCGGCCTCGACGTCGCCGGGGTGGGCGGCGATGGCCTTGCCGAGTTCGGCGCCGTCGAGCATGGCAAGGTTGGCGCCCTCGCCGGCGAACGGGGACATGAGGTGCGCGGCGTCGCCGAGCAGGGTGACGCCGGGCACCCGGTCCCAGCGGTGCTCGACGGGCAGGGCGTTGATGGCGCGCGGGATGAGGTCGCCGTCGGCCTCGGTGATCAGGGCGTGGAACTCGGGCGCCCAGTCGTGGAACTCCTCCAGCAGGACCGCCCTGCCCTTGCTGGTGTCGGCCCAGTCGACGGTGTCGATCCAGCCCGCCGGCTTGGCCATCGCGATGTAGACGTGCAGGCTGCCATCGGTCTCGGCGTGGGCGAGGAAGCCCTGGCCGGCGCCGAGCGCGAACAGCATGCCGGCGCCGACCGTCCTGGCCGGTCCCGGGTGGCGGGCGGCCGCGTCGTGGTGGTCGACCTCGACGAACGACATCCCGGCGTAGGCGGGTTCGGCGTCGGACACCAGCGGCCGAACCCTCGACCACGCGCCGTCGGCGCCGACGAGCAGGCCGGTGGTGACGGTGCCGCCGGCGGCGAAGGTCAGCTCGTGCCGCCCGTCGCCCAGCGAACGGATCGCGGTGACCTTGCTGCCCCAGCGGATCGTGCCGTCGGGCAACGAGTCGAGCAGCATCCGCCGCAGCTGGCCGCGGTCGACCTCGGGGCGCCCGCCGTCGCCGTCATCGGGCTCGTCGGAGTGCACGGTGCCGTGCTTGTCGAGGATCCGGGTGGCCTCGCCACCGGGGTGGATGATCTTCTGGAACTGCTCGGTCAGCCCGGCGGCCCCGATCGCCACCTGGCCGTTGTAGTCGTGGATGTCGAGCATGCCGCCCTGCGTGCGCGCCTCGGGCGAAGCGTCCAGCTCGTAGATGGCCGACGGGATACCGTGAACGTGCAGCACGCGGGCGAGCGTCAGGCCGCCCAGGCCGGCTCCGACGATCGTGACGGGTGTGGTCATGGCTTCCTCCAAGGTTTCCGGCGCGCCGGTCGTATCGGCGCTTCCGGGCTGGTGCTGAAGAACTTGTTCTTGACGAACATGTTCGTGATGGACGCGGCGATGCCGCGAGGGCGTTGCGGTCACCCTGCCGCGGGTCGCGACGGGCTTGCGGTCAGCCTGCCGCAGGTGTCGCGACGGTTGAGATGCCGGCGATCAGGGCCTCGAACATCCAGCGCAGCCGCTGCGCTCCGGTGCCGGAGAACAGGTCGTGGCGGGCCCGGGCGATGTTCGGGCAGCCGGCGTCCTCGGCGTCGCGCAGCGCCTCGACGAAGGCGTCCTGCTCGTCCGCCGCCTCCACCGCCTCGCCGCGGGTGCCCTGCTCGGCGGCCGTGGCGGTGCCGTGCTGCAGCAGCAGGTCAACGCCCCACGCCGCCTGGGCCACCGGCACGCCGCCCTCGTGCAGCAGCCCGAGCACGGTGTCGATCAGGCGCACGTAGTTGGGCCCCGACGGACGCAGCGCCAGCACCGAGCGCGCCAGGCTCGGATGGTCGATCAGCAGCCCGGTGTAGGCGGTGAGCACGTCGATCAGCTCGTCGCGCCACCGCCCGCCCGCGCCGCCCGGCCCGGGCAGGCCGCCGAGCAGCTCGTCCAGGATCGCGCCGTGCAGCTCCGCCACGTTGTGCACGTAGACGTAGAGCGAGGCCGGACCGGTGTCGAGCTCGGCGGCCAGCCGGCGCATCGTCACGCGCTCCAGGCCCTCGTCCTGCATGATCTGCATCGCCGCGGCGACGGCACCCGCCCGGCTCAGCGGCGGTTTGGCCGGCCGGTCGCGGCGGCTGACGGGGACCCTACGAGGACTCATAACACGATCGTAGCGAACATGTTCGTCAGCGCAATGTCGCCTGCAGCACAGCCGCCGGTGATCCGCTGTGGATCACCGGCGGGTCCTGCCGTTCAGCGGGCGAGGAAGGTACCCCGGGGTTCGCCGACGAGGGCGCCGTCGCGGAAGGCGACCCGGCCGCGCAGCACCGTGGCGACCGGCCAGCCGCGGACCTTGCGGCCGGCGAACGGGCAGTGGTCCTGGCCGGACAGCAGCAGGTCGGTGGTCACCTCCTGCTCCAGGTCGGGGTCGACGACGGTGAGGTCGGCGTCCTGGCCGACGAGCAGGGAGCCCTTGCGCGGCCACAGGCCGTACGCCCTGGCCGGGTTGGCCGAGACCAGCTCCGCGACCCGGTGCGGGGCGAGCCCGCGCCTGTGCATGCCCTCGCTGAGCAGCACCGGGTACAGCAGGCCGGTGCCGCCGAAGCCGGGCAGCGCCGGCCACAGCTGGTCGCCCTTGTGCTCCTCGAGGCAGCACGCGTGGTCGGAGGCGACCCAGTCGACCTTGCCGGACAGCACGCCCGCCCAGAGTGCCTCGCTGTCGGCGGCGCTGCGGATCGGCGGGTTCACCTTGCCGCCGAGGCCGGACAGCTCGTCGTAGTTGAGGCACAGGTGGTGCAGCGTGACCTCGGTGCGCAGATCCAGGTCGGGGCGGGCGAGGCGGGCCTCGGTCGCGGCGGCCAGGGCATCGCCGCTGGACAGGTGCAGCAGGTTGATCGGGCAGGCGGTCGCGGCGGCGAGGGTGGTCGCCTCGCCGATGGCGACCCGCTCGGTCAGCGGCGGCCGGGCGTCGGAGTACGCCTTGAGCGTCTGCGGGTCACCCGCGGCACGCACCCGCTCGATGAACAGCCGCATCAGCTCCGCCTGCTCACAGTGCAGCGACAGGGAGACCCGCCGGCCGGTGTCGCGCGCGGCGGCGGAGACGGCCTCCATGATCTGGTACAGGTGGCCCAGGTCGTACTCGTCGCTCATCGTGAACGCCTTGGCGTCGCGCGAGTCGGCGGACAGGTTGAAGCCCTTGTAGAACATGTAGTACTTGAACGAGCTGACCCCGTGCCGGTCCACCAGCGCGGGGACCTCGCCGACCTGGCGGGTGTCCATCGGCGCGAGGTGGAAGCCGAAGTCGGTCCAGGACCGCCCGGAGACCGCCTCCAGCACCTCGGGCAGGATGTCCTCGTACGCCCCGGTCTTGTTCAGGTAGTGCTGCCCGGTCCGGAAGTAGGACAGCACGGTCGTGGCGCCGCCGACCAGCGACGAGCGGGTCTCCTCCGCCGCGTCCACCTCGAGGGGCCGGTAGATGCCCAGGTGGTAGTGCGCGTCCACGGCACCGGGGAAGACGAG
Organism: Dactylosporangium sp. NBC_01737; assembly: GCF_035963215.1. Lineage (NCBI taxonomy): Bacteria > Bacillati > Actinomycetota > Actinomycetes > Micromonosporales > Micromonosporaceae > Dactylosporangium > Dactylosporangium sp. NBC_01737. The sequence continues at coordinate 6,777,094 of NZ_CP109153.1, read as the reverse complement.
TTTGCCGGTGGCGTCGAGGACCTCGTCCGCATCCGAGAGATCCTCCCCGATCGCGGCGATCCGCCCGTCCTTCGTGGCCAGGTCGGCCCGGATCTCGCCCACGTACGGCAGGACCAGAGTCCCGTTCTTCACCAGCAGGTCGTACCGCGACACATGAGGCCCCTTTCGCTGTTTCCCTCAATGTAACGGGGTTTCCATTTTGACGGTAGTGCCGTTAGGCTCTGCTCGTGGAACTGCAGCCCGCCCTGGCAGGGATCACGGTCGTGGACGTGTCCACCCTGTTCGCCGGCCCCCTGGCCGCCACCATCCTGGGGGACTTCGGCGCCGACGTCATCAAGATCGAGCATCCCGTCAAGGGTGACCCGTCCCGCGGCCACGGCCCCGCCAAGGACGGCGTGCCGCTGTGGTGGACGCTGCTCGGACGCAACAAGCGCTGCGTCACCCTCAACCTGTCCCGGCCCGCCGGCGCCGACCTGCTCAAGCGGATCCTGGCCGACGCCGACGTGCTGATCGAGAACTTCCGGCCCGGCACCCTGGAGCGCTGGGGGCTCGGCCCCGACGTCCTGGCCGAGGTCAACCCGCGGCTGGTGATCGCGCGGGTCACCGCGTTCGGCCAGTTCGGGCCGTACGCGAACCGGCCCGGCTTCGGCACCCTCGCCGAGGCGATGAGCGGCTTCGCGGCCATCACCGGGGAGCCCGACGGCCCGCCGACACTGCCACCGTTCGGGCTCGCCGACGGCATCGCCGCCATCGCCACCGCGCAGGCGGTGACCACGGCGCTGCTGGCCCGGCACACCACGGGCGCCGGGCAGGTGATCGACCTCGCCATCATCGAACCCATCCTGACCCTGCTGGGCATGCAGCCGATGGTGTACGACCAACTCGGCACCGTGCAGCGGCGCACCGGCAACCGCAGCGTCAACAACGCGCCCCGCAACACGTACCGCAGCCGCGACGGGAAATGGCTCGCCGTGTCGACCTCCGCCCAGGCCGTCGCGGAGCGGGTGCTGCGGCTCGTCGGGCATCCCGAGGTGATCGGCGAGCCGTGGTTCGCCGCCGGCGCCACCCGCGCCGAGCACGCCGACCTGCTCGACGGCTACGTCGGTGACTGGATCGCCGCCCGCGACGCCGCCGACGTGATCGCCGCGTTCGAGGCCGCGCAGGCCGCGATCGCCCCGATCCACGACATCGCCGACGTCTTCGCCGACCCGCAGTACGCGGCGCTGGGCACCCTGCGCGCCGTCGACGACCCGGTGCTCGGCCCGGTGCGCATGCAGAACGTGCTGTACCGCATGTCCGCCACCCCCGGCGACATCCGGTGGACCGGCCCGGCGCTCGGCGCGCACAACGACGAGATCTACCGCGACCGGCTCGGCCTGGCAGGCGAGGACATCGAGAAGCTGCACGCCGACGGGGTGCTGTGATGGACTTCCTCGCCGGTGCGACGGTCCTGGACCTGGCGCAGCCGATGCGCCGCGGCATGCCGCAGTCGCCGAACCATCCGCCGTTCCGGATGGCCCTGGAGCGCCGCCACGGCGACCTGGTCCGCCCCGACGGCGGTTCGGCCGCGAACGAGCTCATCGTCACCGGCGGCCACGTCGGCACCCACGTCGACGCCCTCGCGCACGTGTCGCAGGACGGCGTGCTGCACGGCGGGGTCCCCGCCGCCTCCGTGCAGACGCACCTCGGCTTCGCCTCGCACGGCATCGAGTCCTTCGAGGTGTACGTCGGCCGCGCCGCGATCCTCGACGTCGCCCGGGTACACGGCGTGCCCGTGCTGCCCGCCGGCTACGAGATCACGGCCGAGGACCTCGACGCGTGCGGCGTGGACGTGCGGCCCGGCGACGCCGTCCTCATCGGCACCGGCTGGTCCCGCCGCTGGGACGAGCACGACGCCTTCGTCGGCCGGCGCGACGGCACCCCCGGCCCCGGCGTCGCCGCCGGCGCCTGGCTCGCCTCCCGGGACGTCCGGGTCGTCGGGGCCGAGACGATCGCCTTCGAGTGCATCCCGCCCGGCAAGGGGCATGCGGTGCTGCCCGTGCACCGGATGCTCCTGGTCGAACGCGGCATCCACATCGTGGAGACGATGCGACTGCATCCGTTGCTGGACACCGGTGCCGGCGAGTGCCTGCTGATCCTCAACCCGCTGCCGATCGTCGGCGCGACCGGAGCCCCCGTCCGCCCCCTCGCCATCCTCCCGTCATGACCGGCCCGGAGCGCAGCGCAGGAGCCGGTCATGAGGAGCGCGGTCCGTCAGGCCGGCGCCGGAGCGAAGCGGAGGTGACGGCATGACCGGCCCGGAGCGCAGCGGAGGTGACGGCATGACCGCCGTCGAGCGGCTCGCGTCGTTTGCGGTGGCGTGCCGGGACGAGCCGCTGCCCGCGGCGGTCCTGCGTGACGTGCCGGCCCGCGTCCTGGACATCCTCGGGCTGGCGCTCGCCGCGCACGGCGACCCGGACGCCGACGCGGCACCCGCGGTGCTGCGCTCCGTGCGCCGCTGGGGCGGCACCCCGAGGCGACCGTCATCGGCACCGGCGAGCGGTCCCCGCCCCGTCGGCCGCGCTCGTCAACGGCACCCTGGCGCACTCCCTCGACTTCGACGACACCCACCTGCCGTCGGTGCTGCACCCGTCCGCGTCCGTCGTCCCGGCCGCCCTGGCCACCGCCGAGGCCACCGGCGCGTCCGGCGCCGCGATGCTCGCCGCGGTCGCCGCCGGCGTCGAGCTGACCGACCGGCTCGGCATGGCCGCCTACGACCCGGCGATCGCCAACTCCGTCTTCTTCGAACGCGGCCTGCACGCGACCTCGATCTGCGGCGCGATCGGCTCGGCCGCCGCGGCCGCGCTGCTGCTCGGCCTTTCCCCGGCCGGCGTGGCGTCCGCGATGGGCGTGGCCGCGAGCATGGGCGCCGGCCTGATCGAGGCGAACCGCACCGGCGGCACCGTCAAGAAGGTCCACTGCGGCTGGGCCGCGCACGCCGGCGTGTCCGCCGCCTATCTCGCCGCCGACGGGCTCACCGGCCCGCCGACCGTCCTGGAGGGCCGCTTCGGGTTCTTCGCCGCCTACACCGGCGGCCGCTGCGACGACGACGCGCTGCTCGGCGACCTGGGCAGCCGCTGGGAACTGCTGCGGACCGCGTTCAAGCCCTACCCGTCCAACCACTTCACCCACCCCGGCATCGACTGCGCCCTCGCCCTGCGCGCCGCCGGCCTGGACGCGTCCACAGTGGACTGGATCGAGCTCGGCGTGCCCGGCCCGACCCTGCGGACCATCGCCGAACCGGTCGCGGAGAAGGTCCGCCCCCGCAGCACCTACCACGGCAAGTTCTCCGGCCCGTACACCGTGGCGACCGCCCTGCTCGGCGGCGGCGGCCTCGGCGTCGGCCTCGAGGACTTCACCGGCCCGCTGGACCCCGACCGCCTCGCCCTGGCCGCGAAGGTCCGCTGCGTGCAGGACGAGCGGGCCACCGCCATCTTCCCGCACGCGTTCGCCGCGGTCCTGCGGGTCCGCAGCCGCGGCACGGTCCACGAGCACCGCGTCGACGCCTCCCTCGGCAGTGCCGAGGCACCCCTGTCCCCCGCCGACCTGGCCCGCAAGTTCCGCTTCAACGCCGCCCGGGTCCTCTCGCCCGCGGACGCGGATTCCCTCGCCGCCCGGACCACCGGTCTGGCGGGTCTCCCCACTGTGGACGCGCTGCTGGCCCGGTAGCGACACCTGGCGGGGGCGGGCCGCTTGACCTGTCCAGGCGGCTCACCCCCGCCGAGCCGGGCGGAGTGGCTCAGCCCGGGAGTGTGCCAGCCGGTCGCAGCACGCGTGCAGCCGAACCGCGGTCCGCGGGCGCGGAGGGTCTAGCCTGGCCGTCATGTCTGACTTCCGGGTCGCGATCGACTACGGCACATCGACGACCGTAGCGTTCCTGCACTGGCCGGACGGCAAGATCCGGCCGCTGCTGTTCGGCGACTCGCCGCTGCTGCCGTCGGCGGTGTACGTCGAGGACGACGACCGGCCGCTCACCGGACGCGACGCGGTGCGCAGCGCCCGGTTCGACCCGGGCAGGTTCGAGGCCAACCCGAAGCGCCGCATCGACGACGGTGAGGTGCTGCTCGGTGACCGGGTGCTGCCCATCGGCGACCTGATCGCGGCCACGCTGCGGCGGGTCTGGCAGGAGGCGACCCGGATCGCCGGTGAGGTGCCCGGGCAGGTCACGCTGACCCACCCGGCGACCTGGGGTGAGCGCCGCCGCGGTGCGCTGCTGCACGCCGCGGACCTCGCCGGCCTGCCCGCGCCGGTGCTGGTCGCGGAGCCGATCGCGGCGGCCACCTACTTCACCGTCGTGCTCGGCCGGCAGGTCCGCCCCGGCGCCTGCGTCGTCGTGTACGACCTCGGCGCGGGCACCTTCGACGTGAGCGTGGTGCGCCGCGACGCGGCCGGGTTCACCGCGCTGGGCACCGCCGGCCTGGGCGACCTCGGCGGCCTGGACCTCGACGCGCTCGTCGTCGGCCTGCTCAGGGACGCCCGGGGGCCGGCGGACGAAGCGGCGTGGGAGGCGCTGCGCGCCCCGGCCGGGCTGGCCGGGCGGCGCGCGTTCCGCGAGCTGTGGGACGCCGCCCGCGAGGCGAAGGAGGCGCTGTCGCTGCGCGCGACCACGCCCGTGCAGGTGCCCGGGGTCGCCGACCCGCAGCACCTGACGCGCGGCGAGTTCGAGGCGGCGGCCGTACCGATGCTGACGCAGACCGTCGCGGTCACGATGGAGGCCATCCGCGCCGCCGGGGTCGGCCCCGCCGACGTCGCCGGTGTCTTCCTCGTCGGCGGCGCGACCAGGGTGCCGCTGGTCGCGTCGCTGCTGCACCGGGCCACCGGCATGGCGCCGACGGTGATGGAGCAGCCGGAGCTGGTGGTGGCCGAGGGGGCGCTGCACATCGGCGGAGCGGCACCGCCCCGCCGGCCCCACCGGCCCCACCAGCGGCGGCGGCCCGCCCGGCGCCGGTCGCGTCCGCCGTAGCCCGCCCGGCGCAGGTCGCGGCCCGCCCGGCGCAGGTCGCCGCGCTCCCCGAGGATCCGGTCGAGGGTGAGCCGCCGCACCGGCGGCGCCGCGGGCTGCTGGCCGGCGCCGGGGCGCTGCTCCTGGCGCTGATCGCGCTGTCCGGGTATCTCGTCTGGCAGGGACAGACCAGGACGGTGGAGCCGCCCGGTGCCGGCGCCGGCACCGGGACACCGAGCGGTCAGCCGTCAACGGGGGTGGAGGCGCTCGGGCAGCCGGCGGTCAACGCGGCGTCGGGCAGCGCGGCCCCTTCCACGACCCCGAAACCGTCCGGCAAGGCGGCGACGACCGGGCCGGCGTCCTCGCCCACACCCCGGTTCACCGGGCCGATCACCGTGTCGGCGGCGCTGGTGAAGACCCGGGTGAGCTACACCGGTGCCTGCCCGCCGCCGGGGCAGACCCCGATCCTGCTGTACGCCGACATCACCGTGAACGGCCCGGCCGAGGTCACCTGGTACTGGCACAAGGACCCGGCGTGGGACACGGGCGCGCCCGACACGTTCAAGATGACCTTCACCGGGGCCGGGACCAAACGCACCTCGGCCTTCTACGGCGGCTGGCAGGAGAACGCCAGCATCAGCTACTGGGTCGAGCTGGTGGTCTCCGCCCCGAAGCAGCTCACCTCGGAGCGCGTCACCTGGACCACCACCTGCACCTGAGCCGCGGTCACACCGGCGGGGGCAGCCAGGTGACGACGGGATCGCCCGCAACGGCGCGGGCGGCAGCTGCCGGGCACGAAGAGCACGCCGTGGGTGCCTGCGGTGGTGCCGGCGATACGGGGTGCCACATGCTCGGCGAGTCGAGCAGCTGCCCGCGACCTTGGGCGGTGGTGCCTTCGGCGCCGACCCGGACGGTCCCGCCGGCGGACCCACCCGAACACGCCTCAGGTCGCGAGGGTGAGCAGGCGGCGGGCGGCGCGGACGACGGCGGCGTCGACCATGCGGCCGTCGACGTCGACGAGGATCCCGGCGCCGGAGCCGACGGCGGCGTCGAAGCGGCGGACCAGGTCGGCGGCCTCGGCGAGCTCCTCGGCGGTCGGGGTGAAGACCTCGTTGACGACCGGGATCTGCGCCGGGTGGATGCAGGCGCGGCCGAGGAAGCCGAGCCGCCGGAACGCCACCGTCGACGCGCGCAGCGCCAGGACGTCGCGGTAGTCGGTGCTGACGGACGCGACCGGCGGGGCGATGCCGGCGGCCGCGCTGGCCAGGACGACCTGCGAGCGGACGAAGAGCAGTTCGCGTTCGTCCGCGCCGAGGGTGACGCCGAGTTCGGCGCGAAGGTCGGCCTCGCCGATCTGGAGCCGGGCGACGCGCGGCGCGCGGGCGATCGCCGACGCGTCGAGGATGGCGGCGGCCGACTCCAGCAGCGGCACCACGGCGACGGTCCCGACCGGCAGGCCGCGATCCTCCTCGGCGGTGGCAATGACGGCGCCGAGCGCGGCGACCTCGGCCGCGCCGCCGGCCTTGGCGAGGCAGACGCCGGCCAGCCTGGGGCAGACGACCGCCCGCACGTCGTCCTCGCCGGCCAGGCCAGGGTTGACCCGGACCCACACCTGCGGGCGCCCGTAGGCGGGCAGGGCGTCGAGCCACCCGGCGACGAGAGCGCGGGCGCGGTCCTTGCCGGCGGCCGGGACCGCGTCCTCGAGGTCGACGATGAGGGCGTCGGCGCCGCGGCCGAGGGCCTTGTCGAGCTTCTGCGGCGCGTCGCCGGGGACGTAGAGGTACGACCTCATCCGATGCTGCCCTTCCCGCTGGTGAGCGCCTTGGCGATGACGATGCGCTGGATGTCGTTGGTGCCTTCGCCGATCATCATCAGCGGGGCGTCGCGGTACAGGCGTTCGACGTCGAACTCCTTGGAGTACCCGTAGCCGCCGTGGACCTGCATCGCCGACAGGGCGCAGGCGGCGGCGGCCTCGGACGCGAACGCCTTCGCCATGCCGGCCTCGAGGTCGACGCGCCGGCCGGCGTCGGCGCGGGACGCGGCCCAGTACACCATCAGGCGGGCCGACTGCACCTGCATGGCCATGTCGGCGAGGCGCAGCTGGATCGCCTGGAACGAGTCGATGGTCTCGCCGAACGCCTTGCGCTGCCCGGCGTAGCGCAAGGCCTCGTCGTAGGCGGCCTGGGCGATGCCGAGCGCGCGGGCGGCGACGTTGATCCGGCCGGTCTCCAGGCCGGACAGCACCTGCTGCATGCCGCGGCCCTCGACGCCGCCCAGCAGGGCCGAGGCGGGGACCCGGCAGTCCTCGAAGAGGATCTCGCACGACTCGGTGCCCTTGTACCCGAGCTTCGGCAGGTCGCGCAGGACCTCGAAGCCGGGGGTGCCGGCCTCGACGAGCAGCACGGACATGCCGCGGTGGGCTGGGCTGGCGGCGGGGTCGGTCTTCACCAGCACCGGCAGCGGGTCGGCGTGGCGGGCGTTGGTGATCCAGGTCTTGCGGCCGGTGATGACGTAGTCCTGGCCGTCGCGGCGGGCGACGGTGCGGATGCCCTGCAGGTCGGTGCCGGCATCGGGCTCGGTGAGCGCGATGCCGGTGCGGCGGGCCCCGGTCGCGAGGTCCGGCAGGTACCGGCGCCGCTGCTCCTCGGTGCCGTGCCTCGCGATCAGCCAGCACGACAGGGAGTGGCTGCCGAGGATGCCGGCGATGCCCATCCAGCCCTTGGCGATCTCCTCGAAGACCAGGGCGAAGGAGACCATGTCGGCGCCGAGGCCGCCGTACTCCTCGGGGACGGTCAGCCCGAACAGTCCCATCCGGCGCATCGTGCCGACGATCTCGGTCGGGTACCGGTCGGTGGCCTCCCATTCCCGGGCGACGGGACGGATCTCCTTGTCGACGAACGCGCGCAGCGCGTCGCGGAACTGGCGCTGCTCATCGGTGAGCTCGAAGTCCACTGTGGATCCCCTATACGACGACGAACACGGGAAGGTTGCGGCCGTCGGGAAGCGGCCGCCAGCGCACCTGGACCCGGGCGCCGACGGTGACGTCCGGCCAGGGTTCGGCGTTCGACAGCAGGCGGGGGCCTTCGTCGAGGGCGACGACGGCGACGGCGTACGGCGCGGTGAACGCGGGCGACGGGGCGCGCCGCACGACGGTGAACGTCTCCACGACGCCGGCGCCGGTGACGTCCACCAGGGGCGGCTCGGGGCCGCCGCACGCCAGGCACACGGGCCGAGGGTGGTGCTGGTGGTGCCCGCAGGCGGCGCACCGCTGCACGGTGAGGCGCCGCTGCCGGGTCGCGTCCCACCATGCGAGGGTGGTCTCGTCGACCGGGATCACGGTCGCCTCAGCAGGACGGTGCCGTGGCTGGAGAGGATCCCGCCGGTGCCGTGCACGAGCGCGGTCCGGTCGGCGGTGTCGCGCAGCCGGCGGACGGCCTCGACCAGCAGCAGCACGCCGAGCTGGCCGGGGTGGCAGTAGGACAGTCCCCCGCCGGAGGTGTTCAGCGGCAGGGTCCGGGCGGCGACGAGGTCGGGTGCCTCGCCGAAGCCGCAGAAACCCAGGGCCTCCAGCGACAGCAGGACGGTGATGGTGAACGAGTCGTAGATCTGGGCGCTGTCGACGTCGTGCGGGTGCAGCCCGGCCATCGCGAAGGCCCGCCGGCCGGAGTCGACGGCGCCGGTGCGCAGCAGGTCGCCGACGCCGACGATGGACGTGCCGGTGGTCGCCTCCCCGTAGCCGAGGACCTCGACGGGCACGCCTGGCAGGTCGCGGGCGCGCGAGGCGGTGGTCAGCACGACGGCGCCGCCGCCGTCGGTGACGAGGCAGCAGTCGGCGACCCGCAGCGGGTCACTGAGCAGCGGGCTGGCATCCATGTCGACCGGACCGGCGCCGTAGCGGTAGGCGCGCGGGTTCGCGAGGGCCCACTCGCGGGCGATGACGGCGACCTCGGTCATCCCGGCCCTGCCCCGCGCGGCACCGTACGTGTGCAGGTACAGCTGGGCGGCCATGGCGTACGCGGAGACGGGGTACAGCGGCCCGTACGGCTGCTCGAACTGCGCCTCCGGGGTGTGCGCCTCGTACGGGTCGAGGGTGCGGCTGCGGGCGGATCGCTGGTTGGACCCGTACGAGATGACGACCACCGACGCCTGCCCGGCCTGGATCGCCTGGACGGCGTGGCCGGCGTACAGCAGCGGCGCGGACCCGCCGGCGAACGTCGAGTCCGTCCATCGTGGACGCAGCCCGAGGTGCTCGGCGACCTGGGTGGTGGAGAAGCGGGAGACGCCGTTGGTGGCGAGGCCGTCGACGTCGGCGAGGCGCAGCCCCGCGTCGGCGAGGGCGCGGGTGATCGCCTGGGTCTGCAGGTGCAGCGCCGTCTTGCCGGTGACCCCCAGGTCGGACTCGGCCGCGCCGACGATGCAGACCCCGGTGCTCATCGCAGTTCCACTGTGGACGACGCGGGTGCGACCGCGACCCGGCCCTCGGCGAGGACCTGGTGCTCGATGGTGACGAGCCCGCCGTCCACTGTGGTCACCGTGCCGACGCAGCGGACCGTCTCGCCGGCGTACACGAGGTTCTTGAACCGGAACCTCAGCGCGCGCAGGATCCCGGCGGCGCCGATCCAGTCCTGGACCTGCTCGGCGAGCAGCGCCCCGAACACCTGCCCGTCGACCACGGGCAGGTCCAGGCCGCGCGCCGCGAGGTAGGCGGGGTCGTAGTGCAGCCGGTGCCAGTCCCAGGTGGCGCCCGCGTAGGCGATCATGTCGGGCAGCGCGATCCGCCGTTCGAGCGGCGGCAGCGAGAAGCCGGGCCTCACGGCGCCACCCCGAGGTAGATGATGGTCTCGTCGTTGGTGGCCAGGAGGTCGCCGTCCTGGTTGGTGTACGTGGCGCGGGACGTGAACACCAGCATCGGCTGCCCGGCACCCGTGGCGCGTTCGGCGATGTCCACGAGCCGCCACACGGCGGTGACCACGTCGTCGGGGCGCACCGCCCGGTGGAACTCGTAGGCGTTGCCGCCGCGGACCTGGCGGGTGCCGGGCAGCTCGATGCCCCAGGTGTGCCCGGCGTAGCCGTCGGCGTCGGCGGGCAGCCCGGCGTACTGGTTGGTCTCGCAGATGAGCGTCGGTGGCGCGACGACCCCGTCGTGGCCGGCGGCGCGGGCGGCCGCGTCGTCGGTGTAGACGGGGTTGTGGTCGCCGACGGCGAGCGCGAAGTAGCGGATCGCGGCCCGGCCGAGGGGCTCCGGCGCCGTGTAGGTGACCTCACGGCCGATGAGGGCCCGGATCGCGTCGGTCATCATGGCAGCACCGCCGTCGGCACGACTTCCAGGAGGAACTCGGGGCGCAGCAGCGCCGAGCAGACGACCGAGGTGACCGCGGCGCCCGGGTACCGCTCGGCGCGCATGGCGGCGAGCCTGCCGTGGTCCGCGACGCCGGCGGGGGTGACGTACTCCAGCAGGCGGGTGACCGTGGCGCCGCCGGCGACCAGGTCGACGTTGTCGTAGATGAACGCCGCCTGCGCGAGGAGGTCCCCGTCGTGCACGGCCAGCTGGGAGGACGGGTCGAGGGCGCCGAACCCCGACATGACCAGGGTGTTCCCCGCGACGATCCCGGGCTGGTAGGTGAGGGTGTCGTAGCGCGCCCAGCCGGGGTTCACGGCCCGCAGCGGGCCGCGCGCCGCCAAGGCGTCCAGGGACACCGCTGCACCGGGTTCGACCGGGGTGTCGACGAGGATCCCGGCGGCGCTGGGGAAGACCGGCCCCAGCAGCTCCCGCCGGGGCCGCCCGCAGCGCGGGTATTCGGCCCGGGTCGCCGTCGCGGTGAAGTCGGTCGTGCGCACCAGCGCGTCGAGGCCGAGGCCCGCGGCCCGCAGCAGCGAGCCGAGGCGGGTGAGGCACCAGCGGTACTGGTCGCGGAACTCCCCGGTGGTGGTGTGCACGCCGGGCAGGTGCACGAGATCCCCGGCGACCCGCAGCACCCCGCCGTCGCCCGCGTCGATCAGGTCACCGCCACCGGGAAACACCGCGAGCTCGACCGCGAACGTGTCCGCCGGGTCGGGGAACCCGGCGACGGGCACGACCGACACCGGCGCGCGGTGCCCGTCGAGCAACCGGTCCCGGGCGGCGACGGCACCGGTGCCGTACTCGGTGCCGTACTCGGTGACGTGCACGACGTCGCCCGGTCCGAGTCCGGCGTCCGCGAGCCGGCGGAGCGCCTCCGCGTACACGGCGGCGGCGTCGGTACCGGCGATCCCCGGCAGGTAGGTGGTCATGCGGTCGCTCCCAGCGCGTCGAGGAGGTCGTCCAGATGGGGGGCGGCGGGGAGTGCGTCGACGGCGGCGAGGACCGCCGGCCCGCCGGGGCCGAGGTTGGCGAGGGCCTTGGCCCGCACGGTCGCGTCGAGGCGGGGCGAGCCGGGGCCGCCGCCGCTGCGCGCCACCTCTCCGGTCAGCGTCCGGGCGTCCCGCAGCGTGACCGTGACCCGCCCGGGCTGGTCGGCGGCGGCGCCGTCGAACGGCACGACGCGGTGCCGTACCCGGGAGGCCAGGGCGAGCACGTCGGGCCGGTCGGCGCCGCTGAACGTGGCGACGGTGACCGCGCCGTCGAGCAGCATGGCGGCGACGCACCAGGCCAGCGCGAACTTCGCCTGGTATCCGGTGCGCGGCGCGGCCTGGTCTGGCCCGCACACGATGGGCTCCGCGTCCGGGTGCACGTCCACGAGCACGGCGACGACGTCGGCCGGGGAACACCGCAGGGTGGCGGCGGCGTCCAGCGGCGCGTGCAGCAGCTGGCACGCCGGGTACGGCTTCACCGTGATCCGGGTCAGCTCGAAGCGGTCGCCGAGCCCCGACAGGACCGCGTCCGGCGTGACCCGGTACCCCGCGAGCGCGGCGTAGAACCCGGCGGCGCCCTCGATCGCGCTCGCCGGGCCGCTCGCCCCCGCGGCGGCGAGCCGCGCGGCGAGGATCCCGTGGTGCGCGGCGAACCCGGTGTGCAGCTGCTTCGTCGACGACCCGGTGTGCAAGAACTCCAAAAGCCCGCCGGCCTGGCTGGCGGCGATGCCGAGCGCGGCGACGGTCTGCGCGTGGTCGAGGCGGAGCAGCCGGGCCGCGGTGAGGGCGGCGGCGATGACCCCGCAGGCGGCGGTGGCGTGCAGGCCGCGGGCGTGGAACGCGTGCGGCGCGGCGGCGCCGAGCCGGCAGATCGTCTCGAGGCCGACGGCGGCGGCGGTGACCGCCTCGGCGCCGGTGACCCGCAGCTGCTCGCCGACGGCGAGGACGACGGGCAGGACGGGCGCGGTGGCGTGGACGAGGCCGCCGGCGTGGGTGTCGTCGAAGTCGAGGGCGTGCACGAGGACCCCGCCCGCGAGCGCGGCGGCGGGCGCGCCGAGCCGGGTGGCGGTGCCAGGGATGCGGGCCTCCGGCCGCGCGCCGAGGCCGCGGGCGACGGCGAGCGCCGGCTCGGCCGCACCGGCGTGGAGGGCGGCGACGGCGGTGCCGCACCCGTCGAGCAGGTGCCGCAGCGTGGCGTCCCGCACGCCGGCCGGCAGGTCGTCGAGCGTGACCGGCAGCGCCCAGTCCGCCAGGGCGGCCGCGACCGTCGCTCCGGCCGATGCCGTGCCGCCATCGCCGCCGCGCCGGGACACCATCATGCGACGGGTCCGAACGCGCCGGCCGCGGTGAGGCCACCGATGCGCGCGTCGTCGTAGCCGAGGACGTCGTGCAGCACGTACGCGGCGTCCTCGTTGCGGCGCGGGGCGCGGCGGTGCACGACCGGCTCGTCGCCGACCCGCACCGGCGACGCCGGCTGGCGGATCGTGCCGAACACCGGGTGCGACGTCTCCACGACCATCCCGCGGGCCGCCGTGTGCGGGTCCGCGAGGGCCGCGGCGACGTCGTTGACGGGCCCGCACGGGATCCCCGCGGGCTCCAGGTCGGCGAGCCACGCCGCGACCGTCCGGGTCGCGAAGACGGACTCGAGGATGTCCAGCAGCTCGGTCGTGTACCGGTGCCGCTCGCCGAACGTGGCGAACCGGGGGTCGGCGGCGAGGCCGGTCCCGGCGAGCGCGTCGAGCAGCCCGGCGAGCCGCCGCCAGAACTTCTCCTTCGCGCAGCCGACGACCAGCCACCCGTCGAGGGCCCGGAACACCTGGAACGGCACCAGCGACGGGTGCGCGGAGTGATGCGTGCGCACGGGTTCGAAGCCGCCGTTGAGGTGCCACACGGCCGGGTAGGTGAGCATGCCGACGGCGGTGTCGTACAGGCTGAGGTCGCAGTCCATGCCGACGCCGTCGCGGCGGGCCGCGTGCACCCCGGCCAGGAGCGCGATCGCGGCGACCAGGCCGCCGCTGTAGTCCACAAGGGACAGTCCGCTCTTCGTCGGCGGGCCGTCGGGCTCGCCGGTCAGCTCCATCCAGCCGGCCAGGCCCTGCAGGATGTAGTCGTAACCGGGCTGGGCGGCGCGCGGGCCGGTCATGCCGAAGCCGGTCAGCGAGCAGCAGACGATCGCGGGGTTGACGCCGGCGAGGTCGGCGTAGCGGATGCCGAGTTTCGCGGGTACGTCGCCGCGCAGGTTGGAGTAGACGGCGTGGCTGGCCCGCACCAGGTCATCGAGGACGAGCCGCCCGGCGGGTTCGGTGACGTCCAGGGAGATGGAGCGCTTGTTGCGGTTGAACGTCTCGAAGAACAGCGAGTCCTCGCCGTCGGCGAATGGCGGCACGTAGCGGCCGACGTCGCCGCCGGTCCGCGGGTCCTCGATCTTGATGATCTCGGCGCCGAGGTCGGCGAGGTGAACGGACCCGAACGGCCCGGCGCCGTACTGTTCGAGCGAGACGATCCGCACGTCCGCCAGTGGTCTCACCGGCTCAGCTCCTCGATGAGTCGCAGGATCGCGTCCTGCAGTTCGCGAATCCGGGACGGTGGCAGCCCGTGCGTGGGCGGGCTGAGCTTGATCGCGCCGGCCAGGCCGGCGTAGGCGGCGATCCGCGAGGCGACCTCGTCCGGGGTGCCGGTGAGGGTGAGCCGGTCGACCATCGCGGGGGCGACGGCGCCGGCGAGACCGTCGGCGGGCAGCCCGCCGCGGAACGCCTCGACGACCCGCTGCTGCTCCCCGGCGAGGCCGTGGAAGGCGAACAGGTCGGCGTAGGTGCGCACCGAGGCGTAGAAGCCGACGACTCCGGCGGCGGCGGCGCGTGCCGCGTTCGCGTCGCGATCGATCGCGCAGCAGGCCGACACGACGACCTCGAACCCGGGCCGGGGTGCGAGCCGGGGCAGCACGTGGGACGACAGGTAGGACGGCGAGCACAGCTCGTGGGAGATCCAGCCGTCGCCGATCTCCCCCGCCAGGGCGGTCATCGCGGGCCCGACACCCGCGAGGTACACCGGGATCCGGTCGCGGACGGGAGGGTACGGGCGGCGGTAGCCACGCACCCGCAGCCGCACCGCCTCGCCCTCGGCGTCGATCGGCTCGCCGGTGTGCGCGCCGGCGACGAGCAGCCGGATCGCGGCAACGGTCTCGCGCAGCCGGTGGACGGGGCGGGACCAGGTGACGCCGTGCCAGTCCTCGTTGAGCCGCTGCACGCCGGTGCCGAGGCCGAGCCGCAGCCGCCCGCCGGACAGCTCGTCGAGGTCGAGGGCGGACAGCGCGGTCAGGAACGGGCTGCGGGCGAACGCCAGGGCGATACCCGTGCCGACCCCGATCGTGGTGGTGCGGCAGGCGAGCGCGGCGGCGGTCACCGGGGCGCTGCGGTGCAGCTCCGGCGCCCAGACGACGGCGGCACCGGCGTCCTCGGCCCGGGCGGCCGCGTCGAGTTGCTCCTGGAGCGTCTCGCCCCACGGCTGGAAGTGCAGCGCCGGCATCGTCATACCGTCAGCGGCCCGGTCTTCGCCACGGGGAAGTGCGACTTGTCGTGGGGCGCGTCCCGGCGGTACACCATGACACTGCGACGCCAGGACATCACCTCGTCGCCGTCCTGGTTGAGACCGCGGGTGCGGCACGTGACGATGCCGGCATACGGGCGGGAGGCCGACGGGCGGGTCTCCAGCACGACGGACTCGGCGTAGAGGGTGTCACCGACGAACACCGGCGCGGTGAGGCGGATCTCCTCCCACCCGAGGTTCATGATGGCGTGCTGGCTCATGTCGGACACGGACAGCCCGAGCACGATCGCGACGCTCAGCCCGGAGTTCACGATGAGGCGGCCGTAGGGGGCGCCGGCGGCGAAGTGGGCGTTGAAGTGGTTCTGGTTCGTGTTCATGGTGAGCAACGTGAACCACGTGTTGTCGGCCTCACTGATCGTGCGCCCCAGCGGATGCTGGTACACCGCACCGACAGCGAAGTCCTCGAGGTAGTTGCCCAGCGTCATGCCCGTGACGCTAGGCAGCGCGCCACGCCGGAGTCAAGCACTTGTTTCCCACAGCGGATCAGTGTTTCCATTGTGCGATGGGCTGGTGGATCCTGCTGCACATCGTGCTGTTCGTGTTCTGGCTGGGCGGGGACCTCGGGGTCTTCTACTCCAGCCGCTTCGTCCTGCGGCCCGACCTGCCGCCCGTCGCGCGCAACACCGCCCTGAAGATCATGGGCGGGCTGGACCTGGGCCCGAAGATCTGCCTGGTGCTCTTCCTGCCCAGCGGCGTCACCCTGATGGCGCTGGACTCCCACGGCGCGCAGCTGGGCGGCTTCACCCTCTTCCAGTGGTGGACGGTGCTGCCGGTGTGGCTCTTCGCCTTCGGCTGGCTGGTGCTGACCGTCAAGGACCACCACGCGCCGGGGAGGCATCCGCTGGTGCGGCGGGCCGACTGGGGCATCCGCATCGCGCTGATCGTCACGTTGTACGGCACGGCGGCGTACACGATCGTGGCCGACGAGCCGTTCGGCGTGCCGACCAACCCCAAGTGGCTCGGCGCGAAGGTCGCGCTCTACGCCACGGCGATCGCGTGCGGCCTGGGCATCCGGCTCACCCTGCGGGGCTTCGCCGCCCCCTACGGCGCGCTGATGACGACCGGCTCGACGCCGGAGGTGGAGCGCGCGCTGCGGCGGGCGGTGGACGGCTGCCTGCCCTACGTGTGGGGCATCTGGCTGTCCGTCCTGGCCGCCGCGGCGTTCGGCGTGCTGAAGCCCTGGATGCACTAGAGCCCTGGATGCACTAGGTCGCGTGGTAGCCGAGGTGGCCGGAGACCCGGGCTGCGGCGGTGAGCAGCTTGTCGGCGCACTCCGACATCCGCGGCTTGAAGCGCGACAGCGGGCCGGCCGCCGACAGCACCGCGATGACGTGCCCGTCGTGGTCGAACACCGGCGCGGCGATCGACGCCGCGCCGACCTGCCGCTCCCCCAGCGACGTGGCGTAGCCCCGGCGCTGGATGGCCGCCAGCTCCAGGCGCAGTGCGCCCTCGTCGACGATGGTCTTCTCGGTCAGCGCACTCAGGGAGTGCTTCGCCAGGTAGACCTCGATCTCGTCCGCGCCGAGGAAGGCCAGGAACGCCTTCGACGACCCGCCGGCGTGCAGCGGATACGGCGTGCCGAGCTGCACCTCCAGGCGCAGCTCCTGCTCGGGCACGACCTGGTCGACGTAGAGCCGCATGTCGCCGCGGCGGATGGACAGGGTGGCGGTCTCGCCGGTCTCCTCCGACAGCCGGCGCAGCTCCGGCGCGGCGATCGCGCGCAGATCGGTGCGGGCCAGATAGGCCCGCCCGAGTGCCACGGCGGCGTGGCCCAGCGCATACCGGCGGGTGGTCGGATCGACCGTGACCAGGTCGCGGTTGCGCAGGGCGGTCAGGATGCGGTGCACCGCCGCCTTGGTCAGGCCGAGCTCGGCGGCGATCTCGGTGACGCCGAGGTCGGGGCGCCCGACCCGGCCGAAGAGCAGCAGCACATCCATGGCCCGCTCGACCGCCGCGATGGAGCGGCTGGCGGAGCCGTCGGCATTGTCGGCGGTGGACGCCGTCGTGGTGGTGGTCGACACCCCCGAAGTCTAAGCGCAGATTTCCCTAGGGGAAACGGCGTCGCGCATCGTTGACATCGCTTCACCGCCATCGTTACCGTGACCGTGACAGCGTTTCGCTAAGTGGAACAGAAGGTGGGCGCGGGTGACGATCGACCCCGACACGTTCCGCTCGGTGCTCGCACAGTGGCCGAGCGGCGTCAGCGTCGTGACCACCGTGGCGGGCGACGGCTGGCACGGCATGACCGCGAGCTCGTTCTCCAGTGTGAGCATGGACCCGCCGCTGATCCTGGTCTGCCTCAACCGGCGCATCACCACACACGCGCTCATCGAGGCCAGCGGCGTCTTCGCCGTCAGCGTCCTGGCCAAGGACCAGACGGTGGTCGGCCGCCGCTTCGCCGGTCAGGAAGGCGTCGCCGACCGGTTCGCCGGCGGCGCCTGGGAGACCCGGGTGACCGGCGCGCCGGTGCTCACCGACGCCGTCGGCTGGCTCGACTGCCGGGTCGTGCACGCGTACGCGGGCGGCGACCACACCATCTTCGTCGGCGCCGTGCTCGGCGCGTCGACCGAGCGGATCGTCGCGCCCCTGCTGTTCCACTCCCGGGCCTGGGGGCAGCTCGCCGACGTGCTCCCCGACGAGGTCACCGTCGGCGACAGCGGCCTGCTCGCCGCGCTGCGCCACCACACCGTCTCCGCCGGCGCCGCAGGCACCCTCGCCACCGCGCTGCGCGCCGCCGGGGTCCGGGTCCGGGTCCGCGACCCGCACGGCTGCCTCACCTCCGCCGGCGAGCGCGCGACCGCGACCGCGCTGGTCGCGACCGCCGACGAGGTCGCCGACGCGGCCCTCGGCGGCGCCGGCGTCCTGGAGGTCCCGGCCGGTGACGCCGCGACCACGAAACACATCCTCGACGAGGCCCGCCGCTACGACATGACGGCGACCTGCTGGCTGCCCGACGCGTTCGCGCCGGGCCGCGCCACCGGCGTCCTGGACGCCGTCGACATGCTGGCCGCGCTCGGCTGCGACGAGATCGGCCTCGACGAGGGCGCCGAGGCCGCCTCCCCCCGCCAGGTCCGGGCGCTGCTGCAGGACGCCACGGTCCGGGCTTCGACCAGGCCACAGCCGGTGTCGCTGCGGGTGCGCCTGCGCGACCGGCACGGCCTCGGCCTGGTCAACGCGCTCACCGCGATGAAGAGCGGCGTGCGGCACTTCGACACCACCCTCGGCGGCATCGACGGCGTCCTGGCCTGCGAGGACGTGCAGTTCCTCGCCGACCGCCTCGGCGTGGCCTGCGACTCGCCGCGCGCCGCGCTGGTCGCCGCCGCCGCCGCACTCGAACGACACCTGGGCGGGGCGCTGCCCGGCCGCACGTACCGCGTACCGATCTCCTGAAGGGACCCGCTGTCATGGCACAGCTCACCGCCGACCGCCTGCTGGACGGCCTGTCCGACGCCGAGCGCGGCCGGGCCGAACGGGTCGAATCCGTGCTGCCCGCGCTGCGGGAGGCCGCGGCGGGCGCCGACGCCGAAGGCCGCTTCCCGATCGAGCACGTCGGCCGGCTGCGCGCGGCGGGGCTGCTCGGCCTGGTCGTGCCGCAGGAGTACGGCGGGCTCGGCGGCACCCTGCGCGACCTCGCCGCCGCCACCTTCGCCATGGGCACCGCCTGCGGCTCGACGGCGCTGGCGTACTTCTTCCACAACACCAGCGCCTCCCGCGGGCTGCTGCCGCTGGAGGCGATCCGGGCGGGGCTGTTCGAGCCCGAGGAGATCCCGCCCGTGCGGGCGTTCGCCGAGAAGGTCCTGACCCGCATGGCCGAGGGTGTCTGGCTGGCCAACTTTGCCAGCGAGTCGGTGAAGAGCGCCGGCGCCAACATCTCCATCACCACCACCGCGACCAAGGTCGACGGCGGGTGGCTGCTCAACGGCGAGAAGTCCTTCGGGTGCGCCACCGGCGTCGCCGACTACTACCTCACCACCGCGCGCCTGGAGGGCACCGACACCGCCGCCGGCCTCGCCACGTTCTTCGTCCCCCGCGAGGCCGCCGGCGTCGGCGAGCGCCCCACCTGGGACGCTCTGGGCATGCGGGCCACCGCCAACCAGGGCATCACGTTGAAGGACGTGTTCATCGCCGACGACGAGGCGCTCACCGTGCCCGGCGCGTTCGTGCGGATGCTGCAGGTCAGCCGGGGATCGTTCGTCGGCAACCAGTGCGCCATCTCCGCGGTCTACCTGGGTTCGGCGCAGTCCGCGTACGACGCCGCGCTCGCCGCGACGACCGGCAAGGCGTTCGCCGACACCGGCCGCCCCGTCGCCAGCAGCCCCATGCACCAGGTCCTCTTC
Organism: Dactylosporangium sp. NBC_01737; assembly: GCF_035963215.1. Classification (NCBI taxonomy): domain Bacteria; kingdom Bacillati; phylum Actinomycetota; class Actinomycetes; order Micromonosporales; family Micromonosporaceae; genus Dactylosporangium; species Dactylosporangium sp. NBC_01737. Next base: position 6,757,840 of record NZ_CP109153.1, on the reverse strand, counting down.
GGCGACATGACCGAACGCCTGGAGACCGCGTACCTGTGGATCCGCCGGCAGCTGGAGCTGGAGACCTCCGAGCCGCCGCTGCGCGGCAAGGACGACGTGTTCCGGCAGTGGCGGATGGCGAAGGGCTCCATCACCGAGGCCTGCTTCGACGTCGCCGTCGGCGCGCTCAAATGCACCGGCACCTCCGGCACCGCCAACACCGGCGTCATCGCCCGCGCCGTCCGAGACACCGCGATGTCGCTGGTCATGACGTTCCCCGCCGAACGCGGCCGGCTCGAAGCGGCGCAGCTGGTCACCTCCGGCGCGGAGAACGCGCTGTTCGCCAACGTCGCAAAGGACAGCTGACATGCCGGCCCGCTCTCTCGTCGACGGCACCTGGGCACCGGCCACCCGGACCCTGAACGGCACCCTGGAGGACCCGGCGACCGGCGCCGTCCTCGGCCCGCAGCTCGGCAGCACCCGCGCCGAGGTCGAGGCCGCCCTCGCCGCCGCCGACCGCGCCGCCGGGCCGTGGGCGGCCGTCCCGCCGGCGAGCGCGCCGACCTCCTCGACGCCTGCGCCGACGCTCTCGAGGCGGCCGTGGGCGGCATCGTCGCCGTGGAGAGCGCGAGCACCGGCGTACCGATCCGGCAGGCGACGCCGCTGGGGTTCATCGTGACGGGGTCGTTCCGGCTCGCCGCCGCGCAGCTGCGCGAGGGCTGGCTCACCCGCACCGTGACCCGCGACGACGGCCGGCCCGTCACCGTGGAGCTGCTGCCGTGGGGGCCGGCGCTGTGCCTGGTGCCGTGGAACGCGCCCGCGCCGATGGCCGCGCACAAGGCCGCCAACGCCCTCGCCGCGGGCTGCCCCACCATCGTCAAACCCAGCGAGTACGCCCCGGCCGGCACCCAGCTGCTCGTCGAGACCGTCGCGGGGCTGCTGCCGCCCGGCGTGCTGCAGCTGCTGCACGGCGGGCCGGAGGTCGGCGCGACGCTCGTCGGCGACCCGCGGGTGCGGGCCGTGTCGTTCACCGGCGGCGTGCCCGGCGGCCGGGCCGTCGCCGGGCAGTGCGCTCCGGGCTGAAGCCCGCGCAGCTGGAGCTGGGCGGCAACAACCCCTCGTGGTGCTGCCCGACGCCGACGTCGACGCCGCCGCCCGCGCCGCCGTGGACCTGCTCACCACCCTCAACGGCCAGTGGTGCCGGGCGCTCGGCCGGCTCGTCGCGCCGCACGACCTGCTCCCGGCGCTGCTCGCCGCGATCGGGGAGCGCCTCGCCGCGCTGCGCGTCGGCGACCCCGCCGACCCGGCCACCGAGCTCGGCCCGCTCATCCACAGCGGGCACCGCGCGCTCGTCGCGGCGCGGATGCTGGACCTCGGCGGCAAGGCGCACACGTTCACCGACGTGCCCGCCGGCGGCAACTTCTTCGCGCCCGCCCTCGTCACCGGCGCCGCCGAGGAACCCGCGCGGCACGAGATCTTCGGCCCCGTCGCCACCGTGCACGGCTACGGCACCGTCGAGGAGGCCGTCGCCCTGGCCAACGACACCGCCTACGGTCTGGAGGGCTACGTGTTCGGCACCGACGAGCGGGCCGCGCTCGCCGTCGCCCGGCGCATCCGGGCCGGCGAGGTGAAGGTCAACGGGTCCTCGGTGATGAGCCTGCACCTGTTCACGCCGCGCCCCGCGTGGGGCGTCTCCGGCCTCGGCGAGGAGGGCACCGCCGAGACCCTGCGCTTCTTCACCAACCCGCGGGTCACCGGCGTCGAGAACGGCTTCGCCCTGTGAGGGCGTTGCTGCACCACGAAGGCGTGACGCACCTGCCCGGCGTGTACGACCCGCTGACCGCCGCCCTCGCTGCGCGGGCCGGGTCCGCCGCGGTGCACCTGTCCGGCGCGGCCGTGTCGGCGCTGCGGCTCGGGCTGCCCGACCTCGGCTACGTGCACGGCACCCACATCGCCGACGCGGCCGCCACCGTCGTGCCCGCGCTGGGCGGCGTGCCGTTGCTCGCCGACGCCGACACCGGCTACGGCAACGCCCTGCACGCGGTGTGGACGGCCCGGCGGTACGCTGCCGCCGGCGTCGCCGGGTTGCACCTGGAGGACCAGGTCAGCCCGAAACGCTGCGGGCACCTGGCGGGCAAGGAACTCCTCGACGCCGGCGCCGCCGCGGCGAAGATCCGGGCGGTCGCCGAGGCCGGCACCGGCCTGGTGGTCGTCGCGCGCACCGACGCGTACACCGTGACCGGCCTCGACGACGCGATCGCCCGTGCTGTGCGATATGTGCACGCCGGCGCCGACGCGGTGTTCGTCGAGGGCGTCTCCGGCGCCGGCGACCTGGCCGCCGTGCATGCCGCGCTGCCCGGCGTGCCACTGGTCGTCAACCGCTCCGAGGCCGGCGGCGTCACCGCCGGCCTGACCGACGCCCACCTCGCCGGCCTCGGCGTCCGCCTGGTCCTGCACCCGGTCGCGCCGCTGCTCGCCGCGCTGGAGGCGGCCCGCACCGCGTACGCCGCGATCGCCGCCGACGGGCACGCCGGCGCGGTCCCCCGCCTGCCGTGGGACGCGTTCACGGACCTCGTCGGCCAGGACGGCGCCCTCGAACTGGACGCCCGCTACGCCCCGGAGGTGCCCGCATGAGTGGTCCGGAGCGCAGCGGAGGGGCCGCGAATCAGGAGCGCAGCGTTGGCCCAGGCCGGCGCCGGAGCGCAGCGGAGGTGACGGAATGAGCGTGATCGTCGCCGGTGCCGGGCCCGTCGGGCTCACCGCCGCGCTCACCCTGCACCGCCTCGGCGTCGACGTCACCGTCCTGGAGGCGGGCGACGCCCTGGCGACCGAGTCGCGGGCCTCCACGTTCCACCCGCCGTCGCTGGAGATGCTCGCCGAGCTCGGCGTCCTGCCCGCACTGCTCGCGCAGGGCCTGGTCTCGCCCCGCTTCCAGTACCGCGAACGCGGCGGCGGCGTCATCGCCGAGCTGGACATGGCACTGCTCGCCGGCGACACGCCGTACCCCTTCCGGCTCCAGTGCGAGCAGAGCAAGCTGACCCGGCTGCTGCTGCCGCTGCTGCCGCCGGGCACCGTCCACTTCGGACAGCGCGTCGAGGGCCTCGCCCAGGACGGCGCAGGCGTGACGGTCCACGCCGGGGACACCTTCCGCGGCGACTGGCTGATCGGGGCCGACGGCGCCAACTCCGCCGTGCGCCGGTCCCTGTTCGGCGACGCGTTCGAGGGCATCACCTACCCGGACCGGTTCCTGGTCGGCTCCACCGACGAGGACCTCACCGCGCTGCTGCCCGGCATCGCCGAGGTGAACTACCTCTTCGACCCGGTCGAGTGGCTGGTGGTGCTGCGCACCCCGGACCACTGGCGGGTGCTGCTGCCGACCCCGCCGGACACCCCCGACGACGTGGAGAAGGCCCGGCTGGCGGACCGGCTCCTCGGCGTCGCCGACCCGGGTCACCCGTGGCGGGTCGCGCACACCACCCTGTACCGCGTGCACCAGCGCGTCGCGGCGTCGTTCCGGACCGGCAGGGTGCTGCTCGCCGGGGACGCCGCGCACATCAACAACCCGCTCGGCGGGATGGGCATGAACTCCGGCATCCACGACGCGGTCCTCCTCGCGCGGGCCGTCGCGGCCGGCGACGACGACGCGGTCACGGCCACCGCCGCGGCCCGCCGTGACGTCGCCCGCAACTACGTGCAGAAGACCACCCACAGCAACTGGGAGAAGCTGCGCTCCGGCGGTGCCTCGGCTTACGCCGACGAGCTGCGCGCCCTGGCCGCCGACCCGGTCGCGGCCCGCGCCCACCTGCTGCGGTCCTCGATGATCGCGTCACTGCGGGAAGGGGCGGCGTGAGCATCCAGCGGGAGAACCCGGCGCGGCACAGCGAGATCGTCGGCCGGGTCGTGCCCGTCACCCGCAACATCCCCGACCGGGTCGACGACGCCGTCCGCGCCGCGCACGCGGCCTTCCGGGGCTGGTCGGGCACGCCGGTCGACGGGCGGCTCGCCGCGCTGCGCGACGTCGCCGAGGCGATCGACGACGAGCGGGAGGCGCTCGCGGTCCTGCTCGCCCGCGAGATCGGCAAACCCCTCGCCGACTGCCGGGGGGAGGTCGGGTTCGCGGTGCAGCACCTGCGGTGGGTGATCGAGTACGCGCCGGCCGCGTACGCCGACCGGGAGCTCGACGACGCGCGGGGGCGGCTGCTGAGCATCCGCAAGCCCTACGGCGTCGTCGTCGCGGTCACGCCGTGGAACGCGCCGGTCATCCTGGCGATGCTCAAGCTCGCCGCGGCCCTCGCGGCCGGCAACACCGTCATCGTCAAACCCTCACCGCTGGGCCCGCTCACCGTCGACCGGGTCGTCCGGCTGTTCCAGGCGCACCTGCCGGAGGCCGCCGTGCAGGTCCTGCACGGCCACGCCGGCCTGGTCACCGCGCTCGTCACGCACCGGCTGGTGCGCAAGGTCGCCTTCACCGGCGGCGAGGACGCCGGCCGGGCGATCGCCGCGGCGGCCGCGGACCGGCTCATCCCGACGGTCATGGAGCTCGGCGGCAACGACCCTGCCGTGTTCCTGTCCGACGCGCCGTTCGACGACGCGAGCCTGGAGCGCCTCGTCATGGCGAGCTTCGCCACCGCCGGGCAGGTGTGCATGGCGGCGAAGCGGCTGTACGTGCCCCGCGACCGGTCCGGCGAGTTCGTCGAGGCCTACGTGGCCGCCGCGGCCCGGGTCCTGGTCGTCGGCGACCCCCTCGCCGACGGCGTCACGATGGGGCCGGTCATCAGCGCGGCCACCCAGAGCCGCGCGTTCGACCTGGCCCTCGCCGCCGACCACACCGCGGCCGGCGTCATCGACCTGGGCCGCGAGGGCGACGGCTACGACGAGCAGGCGGGCTACTTCTCGCCCCCGCTGCTCGTCGTCGACCCGGTGCCCGACGCGGCGCTGATCCGTGAGGAGCAGTTCGCCCCGGTCGTGCCGCTGGTCCTGTACGACACCGAGGAGCAGGTCCTGGCGATGGCCAACGACGACGACCTCGGGCTGGGCGCGTCGGTGTGGAGCGCCGACGAGGAGCGGGCGTTCGCGTTCGCGCGGCGCTTCGAGGCCGGCTTCGCGTTCGTCAACACGCACAACCGCACCGGCATGTCGCTGCGGGCGCCGTTCGGCGGGGTGAAACGCTCCGGCTGGGGCCGCGAGTACGCCGAGGAGGGCCTCGCCGAGTACGTGCAGACGTGCGTGGTGCACGCCCCGGCCGCGTTCCGCGCCGGCGGCGTCGGCCTGTCCCCCACCGCGTACCCCGTCTGACTCACCGGCGGGACAGCGCCACATCGGTCGCGGCGGCGGCGAGGGCGAGGACCAGGAACCCGATCGCCACCGTCAACGCCATCTCGAACGCCGCGGCCCAGTCGCCCGAGGTCGCGGCGAGACGGGCGAAGAACACCGCGCCGATCGCCGCGATGCCGAACGCCGCGCCGACCCGCTGGGCGGTCTGCACGACGCCGGCGGCGCTGCCGGCCCGGTCGACGGGCACGTCGGCGAGGGTGAGCGTCTGGTTCGGGGTGATGACCAGGCCGCTGCCGAGGCCGGCGACCAGCAGCGGCGCCGACAGGGCCCACGGTGAGTGCACGGTGTACAGCACCGCGAGCGTGCCCGACAGCCCGGCGATGACGGTGAGCAGCCCGGCCACGACGAGAGGACGGCCGAACCGGTTGACGATCCGCCCGCCGGCGAACGCGGCGAGGGCCGAGCCGAGCGCGAACGGGGTGATCGCCAGGCCCGCCTGCAGCGCCGTGAAGTGCTGCCCGCGCTGCAGGTACAGGGTGAGGATGAAGAAGTTCGCGGTGAACCCGGCGAAGTAGAGCAGCACGACGATCGTGCCGAGCGCGTAGGACCGCTGCCGGAACAGCTGCAGGTCCGCGAGGGGCACCCCGGGATAGCGCAGCTCCCACCGGACGAACCCGCCGAGCGTGAGGATCCCGGTGCCGACGAGGTACCAGTGCCGCTGCTCGATGAGGGGCAGCAGGATCTGGATGACGGCGAGGCCCAGCAGGAGGACGCCGACCGGGTCGAGGCTCTCGTGCCGGTGGCCTTCGCCGGGCTGCCGCGGCAGCAGGCGCCACCCGAGCACGGCGGCGACGAGCCCGACCGGCACGTTGATGTAGAACACCCAGCGCCAGCCGTCGCCGGTCCCCGCGAACTGGATGATGACCCCGCCGAGCAGCGGCCCGGCGGCGGTGGCGATCCCGATCGTGGCGCCCAGCAGACCGAACGGCCGGGCCCGTTCCGGCGGCGCGTACAGCCGCTGGATGAGGCCGGTCACCTGCGGGTTCACCACGCCCGCGAAGGCGCCCTGGACCAGCCGCGCGACGACCAGCCAGGCCTCGCTCTGCGCCGCGCCGGCCGCGGCGCTGGCGGCCGTGAACCCGAGCAGACCGGCGACGAACACCGGCCGGATCCCGCGCGCGTCGCCGAACCGGCCGGCGGGCACCAGCAGCAGCCCGAACGTCAGCGCATAGCCGGACAGCACCCATTGCAGCCCGCTGGAGCCCATGTGCAGGTCGGCCTGCATGGATGGGATGGCCACGTTGACGATGCTCACGTCCAGCAGCGTCATGAACGACGCCACCAGCGCGATGGCGAGCGCCCGGCCCCTCATCATCGTCGCCGGTACTGCCCACCGGCGGGGGTTCTATGCCGGGAAATCGACCACCACCCGGGACGCCAGGCGGGGCCGGAGCCAGCCGCCGACCTCCAGGTGCGCCTCGTGCGACTGGTACCCCACCAGGTCGTCGTGGTCCTCGTGGGTGGTGATCATGCACAGGTCGGCGGACACGGCGCTGTGCACGGTGTCCAGCCCCACCTGCATCGAGCGGACCTGCGCCACCACGCCCACCAGGCCTTCCAGGAGCTCCTTGGCCTTCGGCGCGTCGGCCGGATCCACGAACTTCATGAGCACCACATGGGTCAGCACCACACTCGACCTCTCTTCCGCCGGATCGCGCGTCTTTCGCCGGATCGCGCGGCGAGTGTATGTTCGGGAAACACTGTTCCGCTAGAGGAACCAGGAGGCCCTCGTGAGGGTTGCCGCTGTCCAGTTCGCCGTCGGTCAGGACGTGTCCGCGAACCTCGCGAGCTGTCTGCGGATGATCGACCAGGCCGCCGCCGAGCGCGCGGATCTGGTGGTCCTGCCGGAATTCTGCAACCACCTGTCGTGGTACGACGACCGCGACCATGCCCGGCGCATGGCCTGCCGGCCCGGCGACGCGTTCCTGACCGCGATCGCCGAACGGGCCGCGTCGTTGAAGATCCACATCAAGATCAACGTTACGCTCGCCCGCGACGACGGCCGGACCACCGGGACGAACCTGCTGTTCGACCCTGCCGGCACGCTCGCCGGGCAGAGCGACAAGCAGACCCTGATGGGCAGCGAGAACGACCACCTGCACCGCGGCACCGAGAACGGCCCGGTCATGGCCACCGCCTTCGGTACCGTCGGGATGTATGCCTGCATGGAGGGCGTCGCACCCGAGGTGGCCCGCGGTCTCGCGCTGCGCGGCGCGGAGGTGCTGCTCAACAGTCTCAACTCGTTCGCCACCGACGAGGCGAGCCTGCACATCCCGGTGCGGGCGGCGGAGAACCGGGTCTGGGTCGTGGCGGCCAACAAGGTCGGCCCCCTGCTGCCCGCCGACAAGCTCGGCGCCATCAGCGCCGGGCTCAAGGTGCCGCCGGAGTGGCTGCACGGCGCCGGGGAGAGCCAGATCGTGGCGCCGGACGGGACCGTCGTGGCGAAGGGCCCGCGCACCGGCGAGGCGGTCGTGGTCGCCGACATCGACCCGGCCCTGGCCAGGGACAAGCGCCGTCCCGACGGCACCGACCGTTTCACCGCGCGGCGCGGGCCCGTCTACGCGCCGATCGGCCGCCCGCCCCAGGATCCCGTCCGGCCACAGGCCGCCGAGTCGCTGCATGCGGCCGTGGTACGGGCGACCGACGACCTCGGCCGGGGCGTGCGGGACGCGCTGGCCGCCGGTGCCCGCCTGCTGGTGCTGCCGGAGCTGCAGGAGCCCTGGGTCGCGCCCGCGCTGCGGGAGCTCCTCCAGGACACGGACGCGGTCGCGGTGACCAGCGTCCTGGAGGACGGTGCGCACGCCGGTCTCGTCGTGTCCGGCACCGGTGTGATCGGGCGGCAGCTGCAGCTGCACCCCGTGGCGCGGCTCGGCGACCGGGTCGGCCGCCACGGCGACGGCCTCGCCACGTTCGACCTGCCGTGGGGCCGGCTCGCGGTGGTGGTCGGCGACGACGCCATCTACCCGGAGGTGTTCCGCCTGGCCGCGATCGCCGGCGCCGACGTGGTCGCGGTGCCGTTCACCCCCTCGGAGGCGTGGGAGCTGGACCTCGGGCTGCCGGAGCGCGCGGCGGAGAACCGGCTCAACGTCGTGGCCGCCGCGCCGCTGGAGCACCCGTCCGCCTTCTATGCACTGAGCCCCGACTTCACGCTGTGGACCGCCTGGGAGGGCCCGTTCACGGGCCGGATCAGCCACCCGGTCGTCACTGCCGTCGAACCTGGCGCGCGGGTCGCCACGGCGGTCCTGGCGCCCGCGCAGAGCCGCAACAAGCTCGTCTCGCGCGGCACCGACCTGCTCGACGGGCGGCCCTGGCAACTCGTCGGCGCACTGACCCGTTGACATCCGTTACCCGTAGGGAAACACTGTTTCCAAAGCTGGCCGCATATCTTGGAGAGTGAACGCGTGGAGGAAACCGTCCAGCACGTCGAGGAGATGCTCGACGCCTCGCCCGTCGTCGACGTCCACGACACCTTCGCACAGTTCCAGCAGCTCCTGGCGGATCTCAAGGCCAAGATCGACGCGAGGTTCGCCACAACCCGCGACCCGTCGACGCAGATGCTGGAGCAGTACGGCACGTATCCGGAGGGCCCCGGCGGCCGGGTGTCCGCCTACAGCGGGCCGGAGGTCGACTGGATGGTGCACTCGTGGCTGGGCGACCCGTCACGCAGCTTCGTCAACCTGCACCTGACCTGCTGGCTCGGGCCGCAGATCAAGGTGCCGCACCTCGGCATCGCGCTGCTGTGCTGGCCGGGCGGCTGGTTCTACACCGACTACATCCCGCGGACGGACATCCTCGTCGACGGCGACTACTTCGACCGCTACTACGCGCCGACCAATGACGCGTGGCTGGAACACAAGGCCGACCCGGAGTTCGCCTGGTTCACCAGCCGGGCCCCGTTCATCCGCGCCTCGCTGTCCCCGAACGCCTACGTGTACTCCTTCGAGCGCACGTCACGGAACCTCAAGGTGGTCAGCGACGTGCTGCACGCCCAGGTCGACCGGTGGCTCGGATGGGTCGACGCGGCCGACGAGGTGCCGCTGGACGAGCGCGACGCGCTGCGGGAGCGGGACCTCGCGACCCGGCGCAACATCGCCGACCGCGACCCGGCGAACGTGATGGGCGTGCGGTACTTCGGCGAGGAGACCACCCAGCGTCTCGTGCGCGCCCTCTGGGGCGGCGACCGCGAACTGCCCCGCCCATGACCGTCCGCTCCCTGTGGTCCGCGGTGACGATCCCCGGCGCGCCCGAGCCGTACGCCACCGCCCACCTGAAGGTGCACTACCCGGCGCTGGTCACCGGGTCGGACACCGAGCGCCTCAGCGGCGTCTTCCAGGCCGACCCCTCGGGCGCTCCCTACCCGGTGGTCCTGGTGCTCAGCGGGATCAACGTCGGCCAGGACGCCTACCGCTGGCTCGCCGTCGAGCTCGCCCGGCAGGGCTTCGCCACCGTCACCTACGACTGGGTCGGCCCCCTGTTCGCCGGCCAGGTCGGCATCACACCCGGCGTGGACCTGGCCCTGGCCCGCCCCGACACGTACGGCGAGGGCCCCACCTGCCAGGCTCTTTCCCCGGTCCTGGACCAGCTCGCCTCCCTGAACAGCGTGGCGGGCCCGTTGCAGGGCGCGCTGGACCTGGACCGGGTGGCGCTGTTCGGCCACTCCGCCGGCGGCACCGTGGCGCTGCAGTCGGGGCGCTTCTTCCCGCAGGTGCGGGCGGTCGCGACCTACGGCGCGCACACCATGGTCTCCACCATGCTCGGCTGGCCCGCCGGGCACATCGCCGAGGCGCTCGTCGACTCGCCGGTGCTGCTGCTCGCCGGCACCGAGGACGGCGTCATCGCCGCCTCCGCCGACCGGTACGGCGCCGCGTCGGACGGGCGGCACGACCCGGTCAGCCGCACCTTCGACGAGGCGCTGAACGATCACGACGGTGCCCACGTCCTGGCCACCCTGGCCGGGGCCAACCACTTCAGCGTCGTGGAGCCCGCCGACCCCACCGCGGCCCGGTCGTTCCTCGACCGTCCGTCCACTGTGGGCGGTGCCACCGCCCGCGGCGCGATCGCCGGCCTCCTCGCTGCGTTCCTCCGCATCCACCTGCGCGGCGGCGACCCCGCCGCACTCGACACGTTCCCACAGGACCTGGTGTCCGTCCGGCGCCGCTAGGAGCCTTGATGTTGAAGAACTTCTGGTACGCGGTCGAGTTCGCCGACCGTGTCACCACCAAACCCCTGCGAGCCACCTGCCTCGGGCAGGAGCTGGTGCTGTACCGCACCCCCAAGGGCCGTCCCGTCGCGCTGTCGGACCTGTGCGTCCACCGCGGCGCGGCGCTGTCCGGCGGGTGGGTCAAGGGCGACTCGATCGTCTGCCCGTACCACGGCTGGGAGTACGAGCCCGGCGGCGGCTGCGTGAAGATCCCGGCGAACCAGCCGGGGCGGGGCATCCCGAAGAAGGCCCGGGTCGACTCGTACCCGGTGGAGGAGCGCTACGGCTTCGTCTGGGTGTTCCTCGGTGACCTCCCGGCCGAGGAACGCCCGCCGATCCCGGTCTGGCCCGAGTTCGACGACCTGGTCGGCAACGGCGGCAGGTTCAAGGCCGTCACCGGCGAGTACCTGTGGAAGTCCAACTACGAACGGATCCTCGAGAACGGCTGCGACATCGCGCACACGCCGTTCGTGCACGCAGGCGCCTTCGGCAACCCGGAGCGGCCCGACGTCGAGGAGTACGAGCTGGAGATCCCCGACGAATGGTCGGCGTTCGCCACGGTGCGGCTGCACCCGCCCGCGCCGAAGGGCATCTGGTCGATCGTCGGGAGGCGCGGCAAGAACCTGGCGGACCGGCCGCCGGTGGCCACGACCGCCGGCTGGATGCTGCCGAACATGATCAAGCTGCACGTCCGGCTGCCGATGGGCAACCTCATCATCTACGACACCAACATCCCCATCGACGAGACCACCACGCTGGTGAAATGGGTCGCGCTGCGGGACTTCTTCACCGGCAACTGGGCCGACAAGAACGCGATCCAGCGGGTCGCGAAGATCTTCGGGCAGGACGCGCCGGTCGTCGACAAGGTCCGCCCCGAGCTGCTGCCGTTCGACCTCGGCGCCGAGCTGCACGTGAAGAGCGACCTCATCGCCGTGCACTACCGCCGGCGCCGGCAGGAGCTCGCCGAGCAGGGCTGGCTGCTGAGCGACGAGGACCGCATCATGGGCGACGTCCCGCGCCGCGAGGCGACGGTCATCGCCTCACCCGCCCGGCGGGAGAACCCCGAGCTCGCCCGCGCCTGGGTGCACAAGGCGAAGGGCGAGCACCCCACGGTCGCCGAGGCGGAGCGGATCGGGCAGGCCCGCCGCGACGCCGAGGACAACGGCACATTGGAGGAATCGTGATGTCCCTGCCCTTCGCGCTCGCCACCCGGGCGCTCGACACGATCCTCGCCCGGCAGCAGTCCCTGGGCCTGGCCGAGGTCGGCTCGCCCTACCGGGAGCTGCGCTCGCCCATGTCGCCGGCGCCCGTCGGCACGATGCGGGTGTGGCAGGGCGACGGCGAGATCTCCCGGATGGTGTACGTCGGCCTGGTGGTCCCGCCGATCAATCTCGACAGCCACATGGTGTTCGCGTTCACCGCATCCAGGTCCGGGGTGCCGCACTTCACGCTCGACTCCGTCCACGGCGGCGCCTACTACGCCTACCACCTGGACCTGATCCCCCGGGCCGAGCTGTCGTCGCACCTGTCCTACATGGACAGCGCCTACCACCCGCTGACCGGCCTGTACGAGGAGGCCTCACAGCGCGAAGGGCTCAGCCGGGCGCACATCGGCCCGCGCCAGCACGCACTGATGTCACCGTGGATGCTGGTGCACCGCGCCGACGAGGCGGCGTTCCAGGGCATGACCCCGATCGTCGAGGCGTACGTCGCGCACTGGCTCGAACTCGTCTCCGCCGGGCTGCCGGCGCCGGTCATCGAGTCCCTGGCGGACACCGACCTGGCCGCCCGCGACGGCACCGTGCGGGCCAACCTGTTCAGCCCCGAGGTCGACCCGGTGTGGGCGCAGGTGTCGCGGCTGCTCGGCGAGCCGGCCTCCGACGAGATCCGCGACGTGCTGATGGGCGGGCCGCTCACGTGACGTCTCCCTCTGAGTGGCAGCAGCGCATCGCCGGTGAGTGGCACGGGCGGCCCAGCCTGTTCGACGCCGACGGCACCTGGCGCGGGTACGAGGACATCCGCCGCTCGTCGGTCTTCGAGGACGGCGTCACCACGTACTACATGGACGGCGGCCTCGAAGGCGGCGGCCCCCTCGCGGGGCGGTTCCGGCTCGGCGCCCCGTTCGCGTTCGGCGTCGTGGACTCCGACGCCGACCGGATCTACACCGGCCCCGACTTCTACGGCACCGGCCAGCCCTACGGCACCTTCGTCGACGCGCACTACTACGGCCCAGGCTGGCAGGTCGACCTGAACACGTGGAACCAGGTGCTCGGCGACGACACCCAGGTGTACTCCTCGATGCTGTACCAGGGCCCGGCGGTCGTCGGCTGCTTCAACGGCGTCTACAAACGCGGCATCGACGGGCCCGCGCTGCGGGAGCACCTGGCCGCCGAGACCCGCAACGGCCCCGTGCCGTTCATCCTGCCGACCAAGCAGGCTGGAATCTACAGTGGACAGTGTGAGCTGTGGGGCCCCGACCAGAAGCTGATCGGCCCGGTCACCGTCACCGTCGCGCTCACTCCCGTCGACCTGCTGCGCACCCGCCTGTCGGTCACCTGGTCCGGCGCCCTGGACCGCACGTACACCGTCGACTGGCGCCGCGACGGGTTCCGCTCCTTCTACGAGGGGCCGCAGGCGTGGGGCAACGCGATCGCGTTCGGCCGGGCCAACTACGCCACCGTCCACTTCACCGACGTGGTGAAGGTGACCGGCCGCGAGTTCATGCTCGACGCCACCCCCGGCATGGGCGCGGGCACGTCCCTGGCCGTCGCCTACCGCGTGTACGACGGCGCGACCCTCGCCGGCGTGCTGCACGGTGCGCTCACGTGGAGCGCCGCATGACCGTCGTCGTGGTGACCGGCGGGACCCGCGGCATCGGTCAGGGCCTGGTGCGTGAGTTCCTCGCCCGGGACTGCTCCGTCGTCTACTGTGGACGCTCCCTGTCCTCGGTGGCGGGCGCGTTCCCGGACAACGGCCCGAAGCTGCGCGGCGTGGTCGCCGACGTCACCGACCGCGCCGCGGTGCGGGCACTGTGGGACGAGGCGGTCGCCGCGTACGGCCCGGTCGACATCTGGATCAACAACGCCGGCGTGTCCACGGCCCGAGCACCGCTGTGGGACCTGCCACCGGCGCAGCTCGACGCGGTGATCGACGTGAACCTCCGCGGCCTCGCACACGCCAGCGCCGTCGTCCTGTCGGCCATGCGAGCCCAGGGCCACGGGGCCCTGTGGAACATGGAGGGCTTCGGCTCCGGCAACCAGAAGGCGGCCGGGCTCACCGCGTACGGCGCCACCAAACGAGCCGTCACGTACCTCACCGACGCACTCGCCAAGGAACTCGGCAAGGACTCGCCGGTCACCGTCGCGCACCTCTCCCCCGGCATGGTCGTCACGGACCTGCTCTCGCGTGACTACACCCCGGAGGAGTTCGCCAAAGCGAAGAAGATCTTCAACATCCTCGCCGACAAGGTCGAGACCGTCACGCCGTGGCTGGCCCAGCGCGTCCTCGCCGGCGTACCCAACGGCGGCCGCGTCGCCTGGCTCACCACCCCCAAGGCGTTCGGCCGGTTCGCCACCGCCGCCTTCCGCAAGCGGGACCTCTTCGCATGACCACCACCGACTACCCCGTGATCCTCGCGGTCGAGGACTTCGTACCGACGCTGCTCGCGTTGTGCGGTTTCTGGCTCCTGGCGGGTCTCTGCCGGGAATCCCGGGTGCCCGCCGCGAAGGTCGGCGCGGTGCTCATCGGCGCCGGCGGCCTCGCGAAATCGGTGTGGAAGCTGCTGGTGGCCGGATCCGGCGTCGACCTGCCATGGCTGGAAGGCGCCCTGTTCCCGCTCATGTCCGTCGGCGCCGTCACCCTCGTCTGGGCGCTGCTGCCCACGGCGCCGTGGTGGCCGTTCGCGGCCGTCTACGCGGCCGTGGCCGGCGGCGCTGTGGTCGCCGGCACCATGAAACCCGTCTTCATCCTCGCCACCGCCGGCGTGACCACGGTCAGCGTCATCGGCGCCGTGTACGCCGGCCGGCGGCGGGCCAGGACCGCCATTGCGCTCTACACGCTCGGCATCGTCCTGGTGACCGCGCTCGTGCCGCTGCGCAACTCCCCCTCGCACGAGACGCTGCGCATGCAGTGGATCGAACAGGGCACGAACACCTTTGCACAGCTGGCGTTCCTCACCGCGGCGTGGCTGACCGTCCGCGCCCATACCGACTCTTCGAAGGTGCCCGCATGACCGACGCCCTGGGCTGGCGCCACAAGTTCGGCGTCATCGCCCCCTCCACCAACACGATCGTCGAACCCGACTTCTACGCCATGGGCGTGCCCGGCGTGACCGCGCACTTCTCCCGCATCCACATCCGCAACCAGGACCTGTCCAGCGACGAGGGCTTCGAGAACCTCCTGCTGCAGATCCGCGAGGAGATCGGCCACGCCTGCGAGCGCGTCCTGACCTGCGAGCCCGACTTCATGGTCATGGGCATGTCCGCGGAGACCTTCTGGGGCGGCGTCGAGGGCAACCGCGAGTTCGTCGCCCAGATCAACGGCATCACCGGCCTGCAGGTCGCCACCGGCGCCGAGGCGTGCGAACGGGCCCTGCACCTGTTCGGCGCCCGCCGCATCGGCGTGGTCACCCCGTACCAGCCGATCGGCGACGAGAACGTGGTGCGCTTCTTCTCCGAGCTCGGCTTCGAGGTCGTGCGCATCAAGGGCCTGCGCTGCCCCACTGCCGTGTCGATCGCCCACGTCACCGAGGACGAACTGCGCGCCGCAATCCTGGAGGTCGACGGCCCCGACGTCGACGCCATCGTCCAGTGCGGCACCAACCTGTCCATGGTCCGCCTCGCCGACGAGGCCGAACGCTGGCTGCGCAAGCCCGTGATCGCCATCAACGCCGCCACCTGGTGGATGGCCCTGCGCAACAACGGCATCCAGGACAAGCTGTACGGCGCCGGCACCCTCCTCCGCGACCACTGACACTCCGTGCAGGGTAAGCAACGGAGCACGAGAAGCCGGAGATCAATTTTCGCCGGGATGTAGGCGTGCGGCGCTTCAGTGGGCGTGAGGCTTCGGGCAACGTGCGTCGAGGCGCCATGCCGCATCAGCGGACGGGATCTTGCACGAGTGCGCTCAGCGAAGGACCAGGCGAAGGGCAGCAGCGTCAGCGGCGAGCTGGTCCGGTGGCACTTCATAGTTCGGCCCGTCGGGCAGCGGACCGCCCGGTGCCGGATCGTCCCAGTAGCGGGCGGTTACGTGCGTGTGTAGATGCGGCACGCGGTTACCCAACGTCGAATAGTTGATCTTTAGCGGTTCGAAGTACTGCTCCAGCGCCGCACCTACCCGCAACGTCTCCAGATGAAAGCTTGCGGCCTCTTGCGCGGACAAGTGGTGCGGGTCGATCACATGCGAGCCTCGCCAGATGACCACCGCGTAACCTCGCACCATCGCCCGCCGGGACAGATACGCATCGCTGACATCGCCTGCATGGATACGTACCCCCACCGCCGACTCCTGCGGACGTCCCTCCGCGCAGAACCTGCACGCTGTTCCGTCCACTCGCGCCTGCCAGTCCTCGGGCCAACTCATGATCACGAGTATGCAGAGTGACACCTGCCGCGCGCAGTCCTGCCCAGCCACACGCGGCGCCGCACTCCGGTGGCCTCGGATGTGGTGGGGGTGGCGTTCGTAGTCGCGCGCGAGGCCGGTGGGCGGTCAGCCAGGCGAGGGTCCGTTCGACGCACCACCGGCGGGGGATGACGGCGAAGCCCTGCTGGTCGGCGGGCTTGCGCACGATGTGCAGCGTGGTGCGAAGGATCGTGGTGGCCCGGTCGACGAGCTCACCGGCGAAGCCGTCGTCGGCGAAGACGAACGACTCAGGTCGGCCACCGGTGTTCGGTGCCGGCAGCAGTGGTTCGACCGGTACCCACTGGCCTCGCAGCGGAGCGGGCGCGTGCCGATCCGGTCCTGCGGGGCGTGCGCCGGCCTACAGGGTCAGCCGCGCGACGACTTCGCCGTCGTCGACCTCGCCGGTCGGCACGAACCCGAGCCGCCGGTAGAACCCGGCCGGCCCGTCGTCACCCGGCACGTAGCTCGTCAGCAACTGCGCGCCACCGGCGTCCCGCACCAGGCTCGCGACCTGCCGGATGATCTCGGCGCCGAGACCGCGACCCTGGTGCCGTTCGTCGACGAGCAGCTTCCAGAGCATCCACGATCCGTCGCCCACAGCCGAAGAGGACGGATCGTGGCCCGCGGCGGCGGATCGGACGTCCCAGCTCACCATGACGAATCCGGCGGGTTCGTCGCCGTCGTACACCGCGCGGAACCACGGATTCGCGGCCGGTTTCTCCTCCGCGTGCCGCAGCGAGTCACGCACCGAGGATACGAATCGCCCCTGCCCGGGTGCGACCCGCAGCGCCAGCACCGCCTCGCGGTTGGTGTCGCCGATCTCGCGCAGGGTCACCGTCATGCCGCGACCCTACCCGCAGGGTCGGTGCAGCGACACGGCGCCGGCGTACGCGCGCGGGGTCACGGTTGTCATGGGCGTCGGCGACGCCCGTACGGAACGCGACGACGTCGACCCACACATGATCGACGCAGCTCGAGGCGGACCACAGCGACCTTCAGAGGTGGCTGTCAGCATCGTCATCGTCGATGGTACGGACCGTCGCCGGCCGGACCGGTCAGCGATCGGACCTTCTCGCGGTCCGCCTCGCCGACCGGCACCTGCATCACCATCAGCAGGTCGGCGTGCTCGACCGGGCGCACCTGGAACATCTCCAGCTCCACGGCGCCGAGCCCAGGGTGGTCCACGGTGATCGTGGCGGGCCGGAAGTAGCGGATCGGGTGCTCGTCCCACCAGGTGCGGAACTCGGCGCTCGCGTCGCGCAGCAGCGCGACCATCGCCGGGGACCGGTCGTCGTCCGGGCGCTGCCCGACCGCGGACCGGAACTGGCTCAGCACCGCCCGCGCGGCAGCCTCCCAGTTGCTCATCCCGGCCCGGCAGGACGGATCGGCGAACAGGTACCAGAGCAGGTTGCGCCGGTCGGCGGGCGTGGCCGCGGGGTCGTGCCGCAGCCTGGCGTAGCACGCGTTCCACACCACGTAGTCGAAGTGCGGGTCGTAGATGGACGCGGCCCACGGCAGGGCGACGTCGACCAGCCGCTGCAGCCGCGGGACCACGTCGTCGACGGCGGTCAGCGGCACCGGGGCGGTCAGGCCCGCCAGGCCGCGCAGGTGCCGGTGGTGGTCGGAGTCCAGGCGCAGCGCGCGGGCGAGCGCGTCGATGACCTGTTCGGAGGCGGAGACCGTGCGCCCCTGCTCCAGCCATGTGTACCAGGTGACGCTGACCTTGGCGAGCTCGGCGACCTCCTCGCGGCGTAGGCCCGGGGTGCGGCGCAGACCGGGCTCGCCGTGCGTGGGCAGGCCCACGTCGGCGGGGAGCAGTTGCGCCCGCCGGGCCCGCAGGAACGCCGCGAGCTCCTCCCGCCGGGCCGCCTGTCCCTGGTCCCGGTCAGCTCTCACCACGGCTGTCGCCCCCCACTGCAGGCCGGCTCCGTGGCACTGGGAGTACCAGGACGGACCGGGTCGCGCCCGCTACGGTGACGATCGTAGCGACACCGACGTCCGCGGCGTGCGGCGTGCGGATCGGGGGCGGCCGTCGCCGGCCCGGGGGACTCGATGGCGACGGCCGTGGTGTCCGCGCCCGCGTCCGGGTCCGCCGAGGCGCCCCTCGGCCAGGCCGCCGCAAACCGCGCCGCCGCAAACCCGCGCCGCAAAACCCGCGCCGCCGCAAACAGTGGCCGCCGCGAAACCCGCGCTGCCGCGGAGACAGCGCCGCTACCCGTCGCGGAGCATCGCCCGCCATGACACGGCGATGGCGGCGAGCGGCGGTGCCAGCAGCACCCCGACCAGCCCCGCAAGCGCACCCCCGGCGACCGTGACCGCGAGGATCGCGACCGGGTGCAGATCCAGGGCCTTGCCGAACACGTACGGCCGCAGCACCCCCTCCAGGACGTTCTGCGTCACCAGCACGATCACCAGCATCCAGACGGCCGCGGTGGGTCCGCCGGCGCCGAGGGCGACGACCACCGCGAAGACGGCCGACACCCAGGCGCCGAGGTACGGCACGTACGCCGCGACGAACGTGATCAGCGCGATCATGCCGATCAGCGGCAGCCGCAGCACCACCGCGCCGAGCGCGATGACCACGGTGTCCATGGCCGCCACGACGGTGGTGCCGAGGACGTACCGGCGCAACCGGAGCGCGGCGCTGTCCAGCATCTGCGTGGCCAGCCCCGGCCGCAGCGGCAGCCGCCGGTCGAGCTCGGCGACGCCCGCCGGGCCGTCCTTGAACAGGTAGTACAGCAGGAACGCGCCGATCAGCACGCCGAAGGCCGCCTGCGCCGCGAGCGCGGCACTGCTCAGCAGCACCGAGCCGACACCGACCAGGGCGTCCCGCCACTGCTCCGAACCCAGCAGCGTGTCGAGGGGGTCGGCGCCCAGCACCGAGCGCAGCTGCCGCCCCGCGTCGGTCGTGACGTCGGTCCAGGTCGCGCCGGCCGCCGACACGGTGTGCACCAGCAGCGCGGCGAGCAGTACCAGGATCGCCGGCACCAGCAGCGCCCCGGCGAGCGCGGCGAGGACCGGTGACACCCCGCGCCCGCGCAGCCACGCGACGGCCGGTTGCAGCGCCGCGGCGACGACCAGGGTGACGAGCAATGGTGCCAGGACCGCCAGCACCAGGCCCAGCCCGACGATCAGGGCTGCCACGCCCACGACGACACCGGTGACCAGCCAGCCCGACCGGCCCAGCCGGGACAGCCAGGCCGGCGGGTCCGTGGGACGCATGCCGCCGCACTGCCCAGCGCAGCCCGTGTTAACCCGGTGGCCGCCCGGTTTCGCCGCGACCGGGTGACCCGGGGCGGGCGAGCCGAAGCGGGAGAGCCAGGGCGGGAGAGCCGGAGCGGGAGAGCCAGGCCGGCAGAAGCCGCAGCACGTGCTGAGACCCGAGAAAGGTCAGGGTGCCGTGGCGGTGGCGAACACCCGGCGCAGCGAGCCGAACGTCTCCAGCGAGCGCCGGCCCTCCTCCTGCAGTGCAAGCATCGCCGCGTCGGGGTCGCACTGCGCGGCCACCGCCTCCCACAGGGTCCGCTCGGCGCGCCGCCAGTCGGGACGCTCCCGGACGTCGACGTCGGCGAAACCGGCCCGGGTCAGGTCCCGCAGCAGGTGTACGGCGGAGATCCGCGGCGGCACGAGCGGGTCGCCCGGGCCGACGGCCTCCCAGCACGTCAGCGCGAGCCTGCCGCCGGGCTTCAGCAGCCGGCGGAACTCGTGCAGCGCGGCCAGCGGCGGCTCGGCGAACTGCACCGCGTCCACGCACATCAGCGCGTCCGCGGCGGCGCCGGGCAGCCCGGTCTCCAGCAGGGTGCCGACGTGGAACTCGGCGCGGCCCGCCGGGAGCCGCTCCATGGCGGCGGACTCCGCCTGCCGCAGGGCGGTCGCGGAGAAGTCGACGCCGATCAGCCGTGCGCCGGTGCGGTGGGCGATCTCGATGCCGTAGCCGGCCCGGCCGCAGCCGATGTCCAGCAGCAGCCCGCCGCGCGGCAGCCGGAGCCGGTCGGTCACCTCGGCGATGCCCTGCCAGGTGAGCAGCCCCGTGGACCGCAGGTGTGCCGGCAGCCCGAGGAGGCGGGCGACGACGGCGTCCCGGCTCGTCGAGCCGGCGATGTCGGCATACCACTGGTCGAAGTAGTCGGCTCCGGGCAGCGCCGTGGCGGCGGGCTTGTCCATGGTCATCCGGGCATTGTGTCCCAGAAGCCACGCCCGCAGCGAGGTGTCATCGCAGTACGCAAATTCCCCCCAATGGAACATATAGCAGGGTGGTGGCCTTGCGGCAAGACCCGGGTCCTCGTCCAGAATTCGTGGCCGCGAGCCGATCCGGCTCACGGCCGACGAAGGAGAAGACCATGCGTGTGCTGGTGTCGTCAGCGGGGACCCGTGGCGACGTGCAACCGGTGCTGGCCCTCGCGCTGGAGGTCCGCGGGCTCGGGCACGACGTGCGGTTGTGCGTGCCGCCGAACTTCCTGGAGTGGATCGGGGCGCACGGGTTCGACGCGGTGCCGATGGGTGTGCAGATGCGCCCGGCCCGGCCCGGGGCGGCGCCCGCGCCGGTGCCGGACCTCATCACCGACCAGTTCGACACGCTCGGCGCGGCGGTCAAGGGGTGCGACGTCGTCCTCGGCGCGAACGCCCACCAGTACGCCGCCCGGTCGATCGCGGAGCGGGAGGGGCTGCCGTACGTTGCCGCCGTCTACGCGCCGGTGGCGCTGCCGTCGCCGGACCTCGCGCCGCCGCCCGCCCCCGGCCAGGCGTGGACACCGGGCGACCCCGGCGGCAACGAAGGGCGGTGGGCGGACACCCGCGCCGCCTGGAACGCCCGGGCCCTGGAACGGGTCAACCACAACCGGGCGCGGCTGGGCCTGCCGGCGATCGACGACGTGCTGCGGCACAACCTGACCGGCCGGCCGTGGCTCGCCGCCGACGCCACCCTCGGGCCCGCGCCGGCCACCCCGGGCATGGACGTCACGCAGACCGGCGCGTGGCTGCTGCCGGACCCCGCGCCGCTGCCGCCGCCGCTGCGGGCGTTCCTGGACGGCGGCGACCCGCCGGTGTACGTCGGCTTCGGCAGCATGCCGCTGCCCCCGGACGCCGGCCGCACCGTCGTCGAGGCGGCGCGCGCCGCCGGCCGGCGGGTCGTGCTGTCGCAGGGCTGGGCCGGGCTCGGCCCGGTCGACGACGCCCCCGACTGCATCGCGGTCGGCGACGTCAACCAGCGGGCGCTGTTCCCGAGGGTGGCGGTCGCCGTGCACCACGGCGGCGCGGGCACGACCGTGGCCGCCGCCCGCGCCGGCGTGCCGCAGGTGGTGGTCCCCATGTTCAGCGACCAGTTCTACTGGGCGGCGAGGGTGCGGGCATTGGGCATCGGTACGTCAGTGCCGTTTGGCGCGCTGAGCACCGGCACCCTGGCCGCGGCGCTGCACGGGGGCCTGCTGCCCGAGGTGGAGGCGCGGGCGGGTGCCACGGCGTGGGACGTCACCACCGACGGCGCCGTCGTCGCCGCCCGCCGTCTCGTGGCCGTGGCCGGCTGATGATGTGTGGCGGTCAATCCGTCGCAGGCGCGGGCGGTGTCTCGGCGTCGGCGTGGGCGATGCGGGTGAGTTCGCGCCACAGCAGCGCCACGAAGACGGCCGAGCCGGCGAAGGCGAACCAGAACGGTGCCGTCACGCTGACGCGGGTCGCCAGGGCGCCGCCGATCATCGAGCCGACGACCAGGCCACCGAAGACGCTGATCGTGTTGACGCTGCCGACGCGGCCCTGCAGCTGCGTCGGCACCGCCCGCTGCCGCACGGTGATCGACGTGGTGCCCCAGATGAACGCGTGCGCGCCGAAGACGAAGAAGATGGCCGAGGCGACCCACGGCGACCTGGTGAGCGCGAGCGCCAGGTGGGTGAGGGTCTCCACGATCAGGCCGGCCCGCATCACGTTGCCGAGGCTCACCCGGCGGGTCAGCCAGCCGTACATGCCGGTGCCGAGCAGGCCGCCGACGGCGGAGACCGTGCTGAGCAGGCCGAACCCGACGGCACCGAGGCCGAGGCGCTGCGAGGCGTACAGCACGAGGACCGACCAGGCGGCGCCGAACGTGACGTTGAAGATGAGGATCGTCAGCGACAGGGTCCGCACGGCGGGGTGCCGCACCGTCCAGCGCAGCCCCTCGACGACCGCGTGCCACGCCCCGGCGGGTGTCTCCGTCGCCGGGGTCTCCTGCTTGGGCAGCACGAGCCGGGACACCAGCAGGACGCCGGCGCTGACCAGTACCGCCTCCGCGACGAACGGCCACGCCAGCCCGGCGGCGAACAGCGCCGCGCCGATCGGGGGGCCGACGAGCTGGTTGACGGTGAGGAACCCGGCGGTGATGCGGGCGTTGGCGATCACGAGGTCGTCGCGGTGCACCAGCATCGGGGTGAGGGTCGCGGCGGCGTTGTCGGCGAACACCTCCGCGGTCGTCAGCAGTCCCAGTGCCGCGAGGGCGAAGGCCACCGTCAGGTGGTCGGTGAGCATGAGGGCGACCAGCGCGGCGAGCACCACGGCGCGGAACCCGTCGGCGGCCATGACGATCCGCCGCCGGTCGTGGCGGTCGGACAGCACCCCCGCGTACAGGCCGAACACCAGCGGCGGCGCCCACCGCAGCAGCGCGGCCAGCGACACCAGGAACGCGTTGCCGGTGAGCGACGCCACCAGCAGCGGCCCGGCGGCGACCGCGATGCCGTCGCCGAGGTTGCTCGTCCACGACGACGCCAGCAGCCACCGGAACCCGGTGCCCAGCCGCGCCGGCACGAGACCTTCGACGATGTTGCCCACGAGGAGACGACCTTACGTGTACGGGCGCCGCCTCGCACACCCTCAGGAGAGGTTGAGCTCCTCGGCCTGGACGACGACGGCGCGACGGTTGGCGAGGCCGAGCTTCGTCAGTACCGCCGAGACATGGTGATCCGCGGTCTTGACGGAGATGAACAGCCTGCCGGCGATCTCGGCGTTGGTGAGCCCGCGGGCGACCAGTTTGGCCACGTCCAACTGCCGGTTGGTGAGCCCGGCGGGGTTGGCGCGGGTGACGGCCCGGGGCCGCTGCGGCAGCTGGGCCACGCCGCGGCGGCGCAGCGCCCGCCGGAGCCGGTCGGACACGGCGGTGGCGCCGAGCAGGTCGAGGCGTTCGACCGCCCGCACCTGGTCCTCGACGTCCGGGGAGTCGGCGAGGGCGAGGGCCTCCTCGTACGGCGCGCCCGCGCGGCGCCACCACGCGGCCGCCTCGCGGTGCCGCCCGGACAGGCTGAGCCGGTGCGGCTCGGCGACGGGTCCCGTGGCGGCGTCGATGCCGAGCCGGCGCAGCCACACGGCGAGGTCACCGGCGACCCAGACCGTCGCGGCCGACACGGCCGATGCGGCCGACACGGCCGATGCGGCCGACGCGGTCGACGCGGCCGGGTCGGCGGTCACCCGCGGGTCGGGTTCGCCGGTCAGCCACGCCCGTTCGGCGAGCGCGGAGAGCACCGGCAGCCGGCGCAGCGGCTCGTCGAGGCGCTCGGAGACGGCCCACGCGTCGTCGAGGTGCCCGTTGGCGGCGCCGTCGCGGCGCAGCGGCAGCAGGGCGCTGATCAGGTGCGGCCACAGCGTCGCCAGGGGCATGCCGTCGCGGCCCAGCACGTCGGCGGCGTCCTCGGCGGCGGCGCCCCACCGCCCGTCGAGGAAGCGCAGGCGCCCCCGGACGGCGGTCTGCCAGTGGTTGCAGATCGGGATGTCCCGGGCGACGGTGAACGCGAGGGACTCCTCCAGGACGTGCTCGGCGTCGCGCAGCCGGCGCTGCTCGACGTCGAGGTAGCTCAGGTTCGACCAGCCGCTGGAGGCGAGCTCGTCCAGGCCGTGGGCCTTGGCGTCCTCGATCAGCGTGAGCAGCCGACGGCGGGCGCCCGGCTCGCCGAGCGCGAGGTCGGCCGCGGCCTGCACGACGGCGCTGCGCAGGGCCAGGGCGGCGTCGCCGGTCGCCTCGGCGATGCGGGCGGCGTCCGCGCAGTACCGTCCGGCGGCGGCCTCGCTCCTGAGGTACGCCAGGTAGCCCTTCGTGGCCAGCGCGGCGCCGTACTGCGCGCCGGTCCGCTCCGGCGGCGGCCGCGGCCTGGTCCGCGTGGTGCTCGGCCTGCTCGCGGCGGCCGTTGTAGTACTCGAACAGCGCGCACGACTCGTGTGCCGCGGCGAGCCCGGCGCGGTCGCCGGCCTCGTGCCACAGCGGGAAGGTCGCGCTGACGCTGCCGATCGCCAGGTCGAGCCGGCTCGTCATGTACTGCTCGTAGCCCAGGCGGGTCAGCACCCGGGCGCGTTCGCCGGGCGGGGCGCGGTGCAGGCTCGCCACCGCGATCTCCAGGAACGCCGCGGCGTCGGTGTGGTCGCCGGCGCGGGCCGCCTCCAGGGCCGCGTCCTGCGCGTAGCGGGCCGCGCGGGGCGCGTCGGCGGCGGCGACCGCGTGGTGGGTGAGCACCGCCGGGTCGCGCGGTTCGATGCGTTCGAGCGCCTCCAGCAGCCGCGCGTGCAGGCGCGCCGCGCCGCCGGCGGGGATGGTGCTCTCCAGCGCGAGCCGGGCGAGCTCGTGGCGGAACACCAGGCCCTGCCGGTCGCGGCGCAGCAGCCCCGTGTCGTGCAGCCGCCGCAGGGTCGGCAGGTCCACGCCCAGCGTGGGCAGCACCCGGTCGGCGAGCCGGTCCGGTGCCGTGGCGGCGAGCTGGAGCACCTCGAGGTCTTCAGGTGCGATCCCTGCGGTGCGGGCGAGCACGGCGTCGCGGACCGTGGCGGGCAGCGGCCGGTCCGGTTCCTTCGCGACCTCCGCGGCGAAGAACGGGTTGCCGCCGGTCAGCGGGTGCACCTGCGTGGGGTCCAGGCCGCTGCCGCGCAGCAGCATCGCCACACCGTCGACGGTGAGCGGGCGCAGGCGCAGCGTGCCGAGCCCGTCGAGCTTGGCGAAGTCGCCCAGCAGCGGCCGCAGCTGGTGCTGGGCGCCGATCTCGTCGTCGCGGTACGTGACGACGATCGCGCACGGCATGACCTCGAGCCGGCGTACCAGGAAGCGCAGCACCTCCACCGACGCGCCGTCGATCCAGTGCGCGTCCTCGACGACCAGCACGGCCGGCTCGGCGCGCAGGGCCTCGTAGGCCGACTCGCACGCCGCCGCCGGCGCGTCGTGCAGGTCCGCGGGCCGCAGCCCGGGGATCAGGTCGCGGAACGGTCCGAGCGGTCGCGGCGTGACGAGCGGGTCGCAGGCGCCGCGCAGCACGCGCAGCCCGGCCGCCCGCGCGCAGGCGACCTCGACCAGCGCCGACTTGCCCGCTCCGGCCTCGCCGACGATCGCGACCCCGGCGCCGCTGCCTTCGGCGGCCGAGGCCAGGGCGCGCGACAGCGCGGCGAGCTCGCCGTCGCGTTCGTACAGGTCCATGAGGTGACTCTAGGAGCGGCGCCGCCGGGCCTGGAAGTCCCGGCGGCTGCCGATCCGTCAGGCGGCCGTCGCGGTCTGCGGGCCGAACTCGTTGGCGACCACCGACACCACGTCGGCCGGGAACCCGCCGCGGCGGGCGTGCTCCCGGATGGTCTCCGCGTCCTCGGTCTCGTGCACGCAGTAGATCTTGTCGCCGGCGACGTAGCTGGTCACCCAGGTGTACGGCACGCCCAGCGACGCGACGGCCGCGTTGGAGGTCTTGGCGATCTCGGCCAGCTGCGCCGGCGTGAGGTCGGCAGCGCCGTCGATCTGGCGTTCGATGAGAAAACGATGCACTGGCGTGCTCCCTGTCCGATGCGCCGGCGCGGTGCCGGCGGCGATGGTGCAAGCCTCGCCGCCGGCGGCCGCGCCGACATCGGGAGCGGTTCCCTATTCGTGCCGGCGGCGAACCCTGGGCAGGGCGGCGAGCGCGCCGGCGCCGGTCAGCAGCAGCGCCGTGCCCCACAGCACCAGCACCGGCAGGATCCCGTCGTCGCCGGTCTTCGGCAGCGCCTGCCCGGCGGCCTCCGCGGCGGTCGCGGCCGTCGCCTTCACCGTGAACTTCGCGACGATCGTCGTGTCGGCCGGCCCGGTCACCGGGTCGCTGCCGTTGTTGCACTCGGTGTCGACCTGTGGGTGGTCGAACAGGATGCCGGCGACGGTCAGCGTGACCAGGCCGGGGGTGCCGGCGACGAACTGGCCGGTGAGCGTGGCGCCGGGCACGGTCGCCTGGGCCGCGATCGCGCCGTAGGCCGCGCCGGTGAGCTTCACGGTGCCGGACTGGGCGCCGCTGAGCTTGACCGTCGCGGTCGGTTTCAGGTCGCCGGCCGTGATCGGCGCCGGGCCGTTCTTGCCACCGTTGTCGAAGGTGTACGTGACGGTGACGTTCGCGCCGTACCCGGGGTTGGCGGGCGACATGCTCAGCGTGTGCGTGGCGGTCCAGTCGCGGATCGTGCTGAGCGTCTTGCACCTCATCGTCACCGATTTGGGCCCGAACGTCTCCGCGGGGGTGTCGGCCTGGGTGCTCGACGCGCCCGGCGACGGTGACGCGCTTGCCGACGGGCTCGGTGACGCGCTCGCGGACGGGCTTGCGGACGCCGATCCGGACGGGGCCGGCGTGACCACGGACGACAGGGTGATCGGCGTGTCCTCCGGTGCCGCCTTGTGGTCCCGGTCGCCGCTCGCCGAGCAGTACGTGGTCGCGGTAGTGTTGGCGAACGTCACCTGCCGGACGGTGAGCGACACCGTCCCGGCGGTCGTGGCCGTGTAGGTGCCCGTGGCGCTGATCGGGCCGAGCGGCACCGCCGCCTCCTTGGCCGAGGCCGGGTACGCGGTCTGGTTGAGCGTGACGGTGCCGGACTGCGCGCCGCCGACGGCGACGCTCACCCGCACCGGTACGTCACCGGCGTTGAGCGGCACGGGGCCGTTGGTGACGCCCGCGACGGCGGCGAGGGTGACCGTCACCGTCTGGCCGGCGGCCGGGCTCGCCGGGCTCTGGCTGAGGGTGAACGAGTCGGCCCACGTCGTCGGTGACGTGCCCGTCCCGGCGTCGCTGAAGTACAGCCGGCAGCCGAGGGTCGCGGTGACCGGGTCGGCCGCGAGCGCCGGCACGGCGAGACCCCCGAGTGCCACGGCCGCCACAACGGCGGCGCCGATCGCGATGCGCCGCATAGTGCTCACATCCCTTCCGCGGTGCGGGCGCGGCGGCGCCGGGCCGGCAGGATCACCAGCAGGCCGACGCCGACGGTCAGCAGCGCCGAACCGGCGAGCAGCACCACGAACGGCTCGTCGCCCGGCCCGGTCTTCGGCAGCGCCGTCGCCTCGGGCGTGGCGGTCGCGGCCTGGGTCGTGGCCTGCCCTGCCGCCCCGAACGTGAGCTTCACCGACGCCTTGTTCGCGGCGATCTCGCCGGCGTTGCCGCCGGACGGCAGGATCTGCGCGGCGATCACGCAGGCGCGTTTCGTGCAGTCGAAGGTGCCGAACTTCTGCGCGAGTTTCAGCGTCACCGTCGGCAGCTTGCCGGAGGCGTCGGCGTTGACGAACTGGCTGCCGCCGGCGAGGTTGCAGTCGGTGGGGCCTTTCACCTCCTCGATGCACTGCCCGACCGCGATCTGCTTGAGGTTCGGGGTGAACCCGCTGCCGCCGACGGTCACCGACGCGCCGTCGGTCAGGCCGGTGGTCTTGCTGACCGTGAGCGTCGGCGCCGCCCACGCGGGCGCCGCGCCGAGCGGGATGATCCCGGCGAGCGCCGCCGTGATCAGCACCGCCAGGGTCGGGATCCGTCGTTGCATCGGGAATCTCCTCATGTCGTCGAGCTCATGTCGTTGCGCTCATGTCGTTGCGCTCATGTCGTTGCTCCGGACCGGTTGACGGCCGCGAGGTCGGTGCCGAGGTAGGAGCGCACGACGGCAGGGTGCGCGCGGACGTCGTCCGGGGTGCCGTCGGCGATGATCCGGCCGCTTTCCATGGCGACCATGCGGGTGGCGAGGCGCGACAGCAGCGGCAGGTCGTGCTCGATGACCAGCAGCGTGGTGCCGAGCTCGCGGTGGACCCGCAGCAGCAGGTCGCCCAGCGCCGCGCCGTCGGCCTGCGAGACGCCCGAGGACGGCTCGTCCAGCAGCAGCAGCGCCGGTTCCAGCGCGAGCAAGCAGGTGATCTCGACCATCCGCCGGGTACCGGTGGACAGGTTGCCGACGAGCTCACCGGCCACTGTGGACAGTCCCATGAGGTCGATCAGCCCGGTGGCCCGCGCGGCCTTGCGCCGCTCGGCGAGGGGCGCGCCGAGCGCGGAGGCGAGCAGGCCGCTCGGCGCGGTCCGCTCCCCCGCGGTCATCACGGTCTCCAGGACGGTCATCGTGGCGAAGAGCCGGGCGTCCTGGAAGGATCGGACCAGGCCGAGCCGCGCCCGGCGTTCGGGGGTCGCGCGGGTGACGTCCCGGCCGGCGAACGTGACGGTGCCCGCGTCCGGCGGCACGAACCCGGCGATGATCTCGAACAGCGTGGTCTTGCCGGCGCCGTTCGGCCCGATGATGCCGAGCACCTCCCCGGCGGCGACGTCCAAGCGCACCCCGGCGACGGCGGTGACCCCGCCGAACGCACGGGCGATGTCCCGCACGACCAGCAGCGGCTCCCCCGGCGCGGGCGCCCGGACGGCCCCGGTGCGGGCCGGCAGCGTCGGCGCCGCGCGCACCGGCAGGTCGTCGACGGCCGTGTGGCCGGGCATCACCGCGGCGGCCGGTGACGGTGGCGTGTGCCGCGCCGGACCGTCCGCCACGGGCACCGGCAGGTCGTCGACGGGCGTGTGGCCGGGCACCCCCGCGGCGGCCGGCTCGGCGGCGGGTGACGGTGGACGGGTCCAGCGGCCCGCCAGGGCGTCACGGGCCCGCACCACCAGGCCGCCCAAGCCGCCGGGCAGCAGCACGACGACGAGCAGCCAGGCGAGGGTGAGCGCGGCCTGGCCGGGGATGCCGAGGTCGACGAAGGCGGGGATGCCGACGATGACCAGCGCGCCGAGCAGCGGACCGCCGAGCAGGCCGATCCCGCCGACGACGGTGACCGCGACGACGTCGATGCTCGCGGCGGCCGGGAAGCTGTTGACGGTCAGCTGCGTCTGGCCATGGCCGATGACGGCGCCGCCGAGGCCGGCGAGGGCCCCGGCGACCGCGTACGCCTGCAGCTTGCGCAGCGGCGCGGACACCGTCAGCGCCCTCGCCGCCTCCTCGTTGTCGCGCAGGGCGGTGAGCAGCCGGCCGAACGCGCCGCGGCGCAGGTTTCCGGTCAGCCACAGCCCGAGGCCGAGCATCAGCAGGGCGAACAGGTAGTAGTCCTTGGCGACCTCGAGGGTGTAGCCGGCCCACTGGGGTTTCGGGGTGCTCACCCCCGAGCCGAGCAGCCAGTCGCGGCGCAGCAGGAACGCGCTGGTCGCCAGGGCGAACGCGAGCGTGGTGACGGCGAGGGCGAGCCCCCGCAGCCGCAGCGCGGGCACCCCGACCGCGGCGGCGGCCAGCGCGGCCGCCGCGCAGCCGGCGACGACCCCGACGAAGAAGTTACCGGTGTGCGCGGCGACCCGCACCGACACGGCGCCGCCGATCCCGGCGAACGCGAACTGGCCCAGGGACAGCTCACCCGCCACGCCGGTGACGACGAGCACCGACAGCGCCACGAGTGTGAAGCCGGCGACGGTCGTCAGCGCCGAGGCGGTCTGGTTGTCCACGAGGTACGCCAGGGCCGCCGCGAGCAGGAACCCGGCGCCGGCGGTGAGCCGGCCGAGGTGCCGCACCTGCCACGGGCCGGACAGGGCCGCGGCGCCGGAGCGGGCCCAGCCGCCGTCGTCGGTGTCGCGGCGGCCGAGCCGGGGCTGGCGCAGCAGCGCCACGAGGATGGTCGCGCCGAGCACGACCTGCACGAGGCCGGTACCGGCGGAGCCGGACAGCAGGATCTGCTCCAGTACACCGATGCCCAACGACGCCGCGAAGGCGATCGGGATCGACGACAGCCGCGCGATGACCGCGCCGGCAAGGCCTTTGAGCAGCAGGTCCGGGCCGAGGGTGTCGATGGACTGCGCGCCCTGGGTGGGTGTGACGAGGATGGCGGAGAACGCCGCGATCCCGCCCGCGATCGCCCACGCGACGGTGGCCATCCGCGGGGCGGCGACCCCGTCGAGCAGCGCGGCGGACGGCTGGTCGGCGGCGGCCCGGATCGCCAGGCCGTGCCGGGACCGCTTCAGGAACAGCGCGAGCGCCACGAGCAGCAGCGGCGTCAGGATCAGCATCGCGGTGAACGCGGGCCCGACCGGCGTCCGCCCGACCGTGAACGACGGCAGCCCCGGCGGGCGGGGGAACGTGGCGCCGCTGACGCCCTGCCGGTTCACCAGCAGCGACACGACGAGGATGAACTGGGACAGCCCGAGCGTGGCGATCATGCCGATGACCCGGGACCGGTGCCGCAGCCGCCGCACGACGCCGGCCTCGACGGCGGCGGCCACACCGGCGGCGACGGCCATCGCGGCGGGGAACGCCACCCAGTACGGCAGGCCCTCGCCGGCGACGAGCCGGCCGAGGACGGCGGCGCCGAACACGCCGATGGAGCCGTGCGCGAAGTTGATGAACCGGCTGGACCGGTAGACGAGCACCAGGCCCACGGCGAGCAGCGCGTAGGTGAGCCCGGTGAACAGGCCCAGCAGGATCCGGTCCGGCCCGAAGTCGTACCCCCACAGGCTCATGCCGTCACCTCCGCTTCGCTCCGGCGCCTGCCTGAGCCGACGCTGCGCTCCTGATTCGCGGCCCCTCCGCTCCGCTCCGGGCCGCTCATGCGTGCCCGCCGAGCATGAGCGACTGGACCAGGCCCGGCTGATCCGCCAGGTGGGCGGACGTGTGCTCGGCGACGATCGTCCCCTTCTCCATGAAGTACACGCGGTCCACAAGGGACAGTGCGACGTTGACCGACTGCTCCACCACGAGCAGTGCCGTGCCGAGCCGGTTCAGGCGCCGCACCATTTCGAGGAGGCCACCGACGACGACCGGCGCGAGGCCGAGGGAGAACTCGTCGATGAGCAGCACGCGGGGGCGCTGGATGAGCGTCTTGGCCAGGACCAGCATCTGCCGCTCGCCGCCGGACAGTGTCGAGGCGGGCTGGTCGCGCCGCTCGTAGAGGCGCGGGAAGACCGCGAAGGCGCCGTCGACCGCGCGGCGCAGGCGCCCGTCGCGGCGGCTGACGGTGTAGCCGTACATGCGCAGGTTCTCCGTGACGGTCAGGGACCCGAACGCCTGCTGACCGACCACTGTGGACAGGCCGAGCCGGACCCGGCGGGCGGCCGGGACCGCGGTGATGTCGCGGCCGGCCAGCAGCACCCGGCCGGTCCCGGGTCGTTGCAGGCCGGCGAGGACCCGCACGAGCGTGGTCTTGCCGACGCCGTTCGGGCCGCACACGCCGACCATCTCGCCGTCGCCGACGTGGACGCCGACGCCGTACAGGACCTGGACGGGGCCGTAGGAGGCGTCGACGCCGGTGCAGGCGATGGCGTCAGCGGGCCGCAAAGGGCACCTCCTCGCCCTGGTAGGCGAAGCAGCCGCAGCCGCCGTCGTACGCCATGGCGCGGTAGCCGTTCGCGGCGGAGAACCGGCCCGGGCCGAGCAGCCCGGCGAACCCGGTCGCGGGGCGGAACCCGGTGCCGAGCGCCCGGACGTCCTGCGCCCAGGCGGACGCGTTGAGGTCGGCGCCGAGGTTGCGGGCGCCGGCCTGCAGCAGCAGCGTCGCGTCGCAGTACGGGAACGCGGCGCGGGCGTTCTCGCGGGTCGCGAACCTCTGCCCCTCGGCCTCGAAGATGGCCAGGCACGCGCGTTCGGCGTCGGTGCCGGGGAACGGGTACGCGCTGTCCGGGACGTCCTGGCTGGGGTTGAAGCCGATGCCGACGGCCCCTTGCAGGCCCTCCCGCGGGATCGTCGCCGGGTTGTTCACCAGGAAGCTCGGGTTGTCGAAGCTGGACAGCGCGTACCGGGCGGTGAAGCTCTGCGCGGTGGCGACGGTCAGGAAAAACGACGCCATCCGCGCGCCGCCGAGGAAGAACACCCGGTCCACGCCCTTGCCGCGGAAGTCGACGGCGGCCTGGTTGAGCCCGGCGTTGAGCGTGCCGAGGTCGGTCGTGTCGATCCAGGCGACCGTCGGGGTCACCTTGAGCCGTTTGAGCTCCGGTACGGCGAGCCGCTCGTACACGGTGCGGTTCGTGGGCGTGTCGGCGGCCACGACACCGGCTCTGGTCGCGCCGGCGAAGTACTGCTGCGCCTCCAGGCTGCCGAGGAACGCCCGCACGAACTCGTCGTAGTCGGGGTAGCTGGCCGACCACAGGTACGGGGCCAGCTTCGTGAAGGTGCTCTGGTCGTTGGCGACGAGGGTCGCGTCCAGCACCAGGGTGCGCCGGGACGCGTAGCACGGCCGGGCGTTGCTCTGGAACTGCCCGGTGAGCACGACCGCGAACGCCTTGTCGTCCTGGGTGATCTGGTTGCAGAGGCGTTCCTCGGCGGCCGGTGAGTCGTCGGCGGCCTCGTAGTTGCGGTAGACCGCGGCCATCTTGCGCCCGGCGATGCCGCCGTTGGCATTGACCCACGTCTCGAGGGCCTTGACCTGGCGGGCCGGGTCGCCGGCGTCGGCGGTCTTGAAGCCGGTCACGCTGGCGGTGGCCTTGAGGTCGACGCCGACGAACACCACCTTGACGCTGTCGGCGGTGACGCCGGGGCCGGCGCCGGTGCGCCGCGCCTGCTCGCCCGTCGCGCCGCCCCCGTCGCCGTCCAGCGCGCCGGGCATCACCGACGAGCAGCCGGCGAACGCGACCACGGCCGCCACCGCCGCGACGCCCGCCCGCAGCACCAGCGACCAGTCATGCGCCCTCGACCAGTCATTCACCCGCACCGGGTCTCCTCTTCCGCCGGCCGGACCGGCCTTTCCGTGGTGGTCGCTGCAGTGCTGCCCGCCAGTCGTCGGCGTCCGCGTGCCCGGCGAGGTAGGCGTCCAGCTCGCCGAGGTCGACGACGGCCGCGGCCCGTTCGGGCACTGCCTGCGTCGCGGCCCCTTCCGGTGCCGCCTGCGTGGCGGCCGCCTGGCGGCGCTGGGTGGCCGGGTCGTCGCCGGCCAGGACCGCGTCGAGGGCCGCGAGGTCGACGATCGCGGTGCCGTCTGCGGTCCCGCCGCCGGGTTCGCCGATCAGCCGGCGCAGGGTCGCGGCGCTGATCTGGGCCCTCGCCTGGCGGCGGAGCCGGTTCGCGCCGGGGGCGTCGTCGAACACGAGCACCGCACCGAGCGCTGGCACCCGTACCAGCGGCGGCAGCAGCAACGGATCGTCGCTGTGCCGCAGCGGTTCGCCGTCGCGGCGCCGGGACCGGATGCGCCGCTGGACACCGAAGACGATGAGCGCGACCCCGAGCGCGTTGAGCGCCAGCAGTCCCCACGGGTAGGCGTCGTGGCTCGTGGACGCCTCACCGAGCCCGGCAATGTCGGCGCGGACCTGGTACCGCCCGAACGCGGCGAACGGGATCGTGACCGGCACCCGGTACTCGCGGGTCTCGCCGGGCCGGATCTCGCCGGAGCGCGGCGCGGCCGTCGGGTCGCCGCCGCCCTTGCCGACGCGCACGTTGAGCGGCAGCTCCCGCAGGCTCTGCGCACCGGGGTTGCGGACCTCGTAGACCAGGGTGCGGTCGGCGCGGGCCCCGAACCACTCCATCCACGACGGTCTGCCGTCCAGGCGGATCCGCACCACGTCGAGGCGGGCGACGGTGCCGGCCGCGACCGGCGCGGGTCCGGTGGCGTGACCGGGGATCTCCAGCGGGACGTCGACGTGTCCGTTGGCGCCGGTACCGACGAGCGCCACGTGCACGACGCAGGGGCAGGGCCGGGGCGGGTCACCGACGCGCAGGTCGACGCTGAACGTGCCGTCGGCCCTGGCCGGGGTCGCGAGGGCCGCGCGCATGTCGCAGGCGCCGGAGCCGGTCATCGCCAGCTCGCCGCAGGTGACCAGCTGCAGCAGCTGGCCCGCGGGCCAGCCGGCGCCGGTGACGCGCAGCGTCGCGCCCGGCTTCGCCGACGGGGCGCCGAGGCTCGCGGTCAGCCCGTCGGCGGCGGCCGGCGGTGCGGCCAGACACACCAGTGTCAGTCCACAGAGGACGGCAAGGGTGCGCCTCATCGCACCGTCACCGGTTCGGGCAGTCGCCTGCGTGGCTTCGCGGTGATCGCCGCGGCGCGGCGCCGCCGGTACCAGATGAACAATGCCAGCGCGATGACGACGGCTGCGAGGGCCGGCCACGAGACCACCACGGTGGTGTCCTGCGCCCTGGCCTTCACCCCGCCGTCGGCGGTCACCGTGACCGAGGTCGTCACCACGTCGAACGGCCACACGCCGCTGACGGTGCCGCCGAGGCGGGTCCGCGCGCCGGGCAGCAGGTCGATCTGCGGGACGGCGCCGTGCTGGCGGACCTTGTGCCCGAACAGCCCGGTGACCCGCACCGACAGCGTCGGCGGCAGGTGCAGGTTGCCGGTGTTGACGACGTCGTAGGTGTACGTACCGTCCACAGTGCTCGGCAGCCACGGCGTGTCGTTGCTCAGGTTGACGCCGTCGATGCGCAGGCCGGGCACGGTCGGGCCGCTGACCCGCAGGTAGACGCGGGCGGCCACGGCGCGGCGGACGGTGACGTCGACGCCGTTCTGCTTCGTGGTGGCGCCCGGCTGCTCCTCCATCGCCACGACGCCGCCGACGTGGTCGCCGGGGGTCGCGTTGGTGGGCACGGTGATGACGAACGGGACGTCGGCCTGCGACTTCGCGGGCACCGTCACCGTCGCGGCGCCGACCCGGGTCCAGGCGCCGATGTCGACCTGGGCGGCGTCCTGGGTCCGCAGGCCGAACCCGCCGTCGTTGGGGGTGTTGTACGCGTCCGCGCCGTAGAGCCGGAAGGTCCGCGGCTGGTCGGCGAGGTTGGTCACGCGGACCGAGTCCTGCACCGAGGTGCCGGGCGGCGACTCGAGGAAGAAGTACAGGCGGGGCGCCGGTCCCGGCTCGGCGGGCGGCGTCGGGTTGACCGACCACTCGCCGTTGCCGGCGGCGTGCGCCGGGGCGGGCACCGCGATCGCCACGGCAACCATGACCGCTGCGACTGTTCTGCGCACGTCTCCTCCTGCTGGTGTTTCGTCGAGGTGGGGGCCCGGCAGGGCCCCCACCTCAGCGGCTAGCTCAGCGTGATCGTGAGCGTCGCGGTGTAGCCGCCGGC
Organism: Dactylosporangium sp. NBC_01737; assembly: GCF_035963215.1. Lineage (NCBI taxonomy): Bacteria > Bacillati > Actinomycetota > Actinomycetes > Micromonosporales > Micromonosporaceae > Dactylosporangium > Dactylosporangium sp. NBC_01737. Next base: position 6,722,511 of record NZ_CP109153.1, on the reverse strand, counting down.
CAGTTGGTTGGCCGGGATCTGCAGGTCGAGCGCGGCGCCTGCGTCGAAGCCGCCACCCGTGCCGGCCGCGTTCGCCGGGGCCGAGCACAGGGTCGAGCCGTCCACCGCACCCGCGGAGCCCGCCGTCGCCGTCACCGCGTTGGTACTGCCGGCAGCGGCCACGCACGTCGGGGTCCAGGTGAGGTTCGCCTTCGCGATGCTGCCGCCCGGCGTACCGGTGAAGTCGGTGACCGCACCGACCAGGCTCCAGCCGAAGGTGCTGCCCCGGTAGTCCGTCACGGTGATCGGCGCGAGCGCGCCGGTGCCGTGCTGGACGGTCCCGTTGAGCGTGACGCCGCTCAGCGTGACGTTGTCCGAGCCGGTCGTGCGGGACATCGCGAGATTGCCCGCCGTGACCGTCTGGGACAGGTTGTAGGTGAGGTTGCACGAGCCGGTGGTGGCCGTGCCGGTCTTCGCCACGCAGGAGTCGGCCGAGGCCGCCCAGGTGGCGACCGCGAACAGCGTGCCCGCGCCGGCACCCGACGTCGCGCCGATGTAGGCGGTGGTCGGGTCGTTCACCGTGAACGAGCCGCTGACCGCACCGGTCGCGCTCGCCGTCGCCGTGACCGCCGCGTCCGCGGTGGGCGGCGGCGGGGGCGCCCCGGCCTTGTAGCCCCGGATGGAGACGGTGCTCCCCGGGTTCCAGTTGGTACCGGTCACCGCGACCGCGGTGCCCGCGCCGCCACCACCGGGGGTGATGGAGATGGCCGGTGCGCCGAGGATGGTGATCGGCGTGGTGACGGTGTTGGTGCCGTCGGACACGGACAGCGTCCGCGCCCCCGTCGTGGCGCCGGCAGGGACGACGAGCGTCCCGGTGCCCGCACCGGTGGCGTCGGTGGTGCCGGCGCCGCTGCCCTCAGCGGTGCCACCGCCGCCCGCGTTCTTCAGCGACGCGGTGAGCGTCGCGCTTGGAGCCAGCCCGGTCACGGAGAAGTTGATGGTGTTCCCCGCCCGCGCAGCGCTGGTGACGCTCTGCCCGGTGACCGAGGTGATGCTGGTGCCGCCGCCGAACACGCTGTAGTTCTCGACGATCGTGCTCGCCGCCGGGGCGGCCTTGTGGTCACGGTCGCCCGGACCCGAGCAGTACGTCTTCGCGGTCGCGTTGTTGAACACGGCCTGCGTGACGGTGAGCGACGCCGCCCCAGCCGTGCCGGCCACGTACGTGCCGGTCGCGGTGATGGAGCCGAGCGGCGCACCAGCGGCCGCCGCGGCGGCCGGGTAGGTGGCCATGTTGAGCGTGACGGTGCCCGACTGGGACCCGCCGAGCGCCAACTTGATGATGACCGGCACGTCACCCGCGTTCAACGGGACCGGACCGTTGTTGGGTCCGGTCACCGCCGTGAAGGTGACGGTGACGGTCTGCCCGGGCGACGGCGTGGCCGGCGTCTGGGTGAGCCCGAACGTGTCGTTCCACGTCGTCGGCGACGTGCCGGTGCCGGCATCGCTGAAGTACAGCCGACACCCGAGCGAGTTCGCCGCGGGCCCGTACGCCTCGGCACTGGTGCCACCGAGCGCGATGGCAGCGGCGAGGCCTAAGGCCCCGGCCGCCAACCTGGAGGGGGTCTTCATCGAATTGCTGCTTCCTCTCTGGTGTTTGGTCCGACGGACTGCCCCACCGCATCCAGTCGCCGTTTCGCAGAGTGGAACGATGTTTCTTCGGTGGTAACGTCTATGAAGGCAGCCGGCACTCCTGTTGTCAACCGTCCAGACAGGTGCTGTTGCCCTTCAACCCACAGTGCCCACATACCGGGACACCGCCCGCCACACCCCCCACCCGCCACGGCAATCACCAACACCAGCCGATGCCCCGACCCCCGACCCCCGACCCGAACCAGGCCACACACAGCCGCACTGCCACCTGCAGCCCGCCTGGACTGATTGGCCAGCACCCAACGCCACCCCCGGCCGGACTCCGCCGTGCCGCGTCGGCCCGGGCGGACTCAGGGAGAAGCGCGATTCCGTGGAGGTTGCCGCGCTCCGCCACCGCACAGCAGACAATCCCCGGACGACATCAGGACCATCCGGACCGGCGCCGGTTGAATCGGCGCACGCCAGATCGGACCTTGGGGCCAGCTGGGCAGATCGCACCGTCCGGGCCAACCGGGTTCGGTTGGGCGAGACAGGGTCGCCCGGACGAGGCGAATCGGTTAGGCCAGGCCGAATCAGGTCAGCTGATCGGGCCGGTCGGGGTATCCGGGCCGGTCGCAGCAGCCAGGATCAATTGCACAAGCGGGCCCGTGGGGCCGGCCGGGCGAAGTATCGGTGCAGACGAAACGCTGCATGCACCGACCGGACGCAGACACCAGGCAGCCGGCAGCCCACATGGCACCGCCCCGGTCGGGCTCGGTCGGACGCACAATCCGGGGAGTACCCGCGGCCGGAACTGGCCGACATCGCGCCCCGGACACTGGCCGCCCGGAGTGCGGGTCGCGGCCGCAACGGTGTTGCCCGACCAGCGCAACGCGCCGGCAACTGGGTGCGTGTGCTGCCGCTGCCTCCGGTCGGGTCGTTGTGGGCGCCGGCACCATGCGAGTAGACGCAGGACCTGGACGAGCGGCCCGCGGCAGCCGGGCGACTGACCGCAGGTGCAGGGCGGGCTGGCACCGCTGGTGGATCAGCAGCCCCAGCAGGCGGCCGAACGGGCGCGGGAGCCGAAAACGAATGTGGAGAAGTCGATCGGCCAGAAGCCAACGCCGCACCGCCAGGAGGCGAAACCGGTCCCACAGAAGCTGGAGCCGGTCGCGCAGGAGCCGACACCACCTGCCGGGGAGGTGAAGCCGGACACGCAGGAGCTGGAGTCGGCAGTGCAGGGGGCGACACCACGCGCGCAGGAGCCGAACCCGGACGCGCAGGAGGCGACACCGCGCGCGCAGGAGCCGAACCCGGACGCGCAGGAGGCGACACCACGCGCGCAGGAGCCGAACCCGGACGCGCAGGAGGCGACACCACGCGCGCAGGAGCCGAACCCGGACGCGCAGGAGGCGACACCACGCGCGCAGGAGCCGAACCCGGACGCGCAGGAGGCGACACCACGCGCGCAGGAGGTGGAGCTGGACGCACGGGAGATGGAGCGGCGGTCGGCGGGCGATGAAGCCGCGGGCGGCGCGAGACCGGCTCAGCCGTCGCGGGCGGCAAGGGCGGTGCGGGCCGCGAGGACGAGACGAGCGACGCGGGCGGTGCGGTCCGAGCGGACGACACGGGCGGAGCGGTCCGAACGGTCCAAGCGGTCCGAACGGACGGCACGGGCAGCATGGGCGGCACGGTCCGAACGGTCCGCGAGGACGGCACAGGCGGCACGGGCGGCACGGTCCGCGAGGACGGCACAGGCGGCACGGGCGGCACGGTCCGAGCGGACGGCGCGGTCTGAGCGGACGGCACGAGCGACGCGGGCGGTGCGGTCCCAGCGGGCGGCACTGACGGCGCGGGCGATTGGCGGGTTGTCTCGTCCAGCACTCTGGCCGAGCGGAGCCGGGCCAGCTTCGTCGCGTGGCGGGCGGCGAGGCCGTGTGCGCGGGTCTCTGCGAACTCCGTCCGGACCCGCAGTCGCTCCGAGCGCCGGCGCAGTGACGCTGCCTGTGCTGCTGCGAATCGTGCGTCCCAGTCGATCAGTCCAGGAGTCGCTGAGGACCCGGAATCTGGTGCGTCCAAAGAGAAATATGGTCGTGGCATGTGCCGCCTCCCCCCGGTAGGCGTTGCCCCTCCATTCTCGAGGGTGTGCAGCCCCACGTCCAGCGCCGTGACGTCGTGTGAGCGGCGGCGCACGGTGGGCGATGGAAGGCGTCAGGTGGCGGTGGTGTGGATTAGGGTTGCGCAAGTTGAGGGGGCGTCGGAGAACGGTAGGTGGCCGCAGCCTGGTAGGCGGACGTGGCGGGCGGATGGGAGGGCGGCGGCGGCGCGGCGGGACTGGAAGGCGGGCAGGATCGCGTCGCGGGTTCCCCAGGCTACGGTGACCGGGATGTCGTGCAGGGCGCCTGGGTCGCGGAACTGATGGGTGGCGAAGGCGGCACGCGTGGCGCGGAAGCCTGGGGCGGCGACGAGCGCGTCGACGTCTGCGATGCACGCGGCCGGGTCGAGCCGGGCGGGGTGGCCGAAGAACATGCCGAACAGCGCGATCCGGCCGGGCGCTGTGGCGGCGAGGGCGGGTAGTGCTGGGCGGGTCAGGCGGCCGAGGAGCCGGGCGGCGCTTACCGATGACTGGCACCAGCGGCGGGAAATGGGGCCCCAGAAGCCGATCGGTGCGAACGCCGTCACTGAGCGGGCGAGGCCGCGGCGGCCGAGTTCGAGTGCGACGCCGCCGCCGAGGGAGCTGCCGGCGACGTGGAATGACGGGGACGATGGGAACGCCTCGGCGGCGAAGCGGGTGACGGCGTCGGCGAAGGCGTGCACGTCGCAGGCATCACCAGCGGAGCCGGAAAGCGAAGAGGAGCCGGAAAGCGGCGGGCCACCAGACAGCGGCGGGCCACCAGAAGGTGGAGACGCACCAGAAAGCGGCGGACCACCGGAAGGCAAAGGGCCGCCAGGAAGCCCAGACGCATCGGAAGGCGAAGGACCGCCAGAAAGCGAAGGACCGCCAGCAAGCGGAGACGGACCAGCAAGCGGAGACGGACCGGCAAGCGGAGGACCACCGGAAGGCAAAGGGCCACCAGGAAGCGGAGACGCACCGGAAAGCGGAGGGCCGCCAGGAAGCGGCGGACCACCGGAAGGCAAAGGGCCGTCAGAAGGCGGAGACGCACCAGAAAGTGGGGACGCGCCGAAGCCGGGGAGATCCAGGGCGGCGACGTCGAACTGGGAGCGCAGGAGGGGGAGGAGCGGTTGCCACAGTTGCCAGCGGCTGCCGATGCCGTGGATCAGGACGAGCGGCTCGCCGGAGCCCTCGCGGTGGTGAGACAGCGCGGTCACCGGCTTACCGTACTTTGTTGACACTCGGCCAACAACAGGGCACGGTGGCTGCCATGCAGATGCGCGGCCGGCGGCTGGAGCCTGACGTGCGGCGGGAGCAGATCCTTGCCGTCGCGGTGCGGTTGTTCGGGGAGCGGCCGTACGCCGAGGTGTCCACGACGGACATCGCGGATGCCGCCGGGGTGGCGCGCGGGCTCATCAACCACTACTTCGGCACCAAACGAGGGCTGTTCATCGAGGCGGTGCGGGTGCTCGTCACGATCCCGGCGGTCGCGGTGGAGCAGCTGCCGGAGGGCGACCTCGCGACCCGGGTCGACGCCAGCGTCGCCTGGTTTCTCGACGTGGTGTCGCGGCACAGCAGGTCGTGGCTGGCGGCCGTCGACGGCGGTGGTGTGGGCCGCGACGCGGACATCGAGCGGGTCCTGCAGGAGGCCGACGACATCGCCGCGGACAGCATCCTCGTCGCGGTCGGCCTGGACGGTGAGCGGGAGCACCGTGACGAGCTGCGGGCCATGGTACGGGCGTACTGCGGCCTGGCCAAGGCGACCGCACGCGAGTGGCTGGAGCACAAGACGCTCAACCGGGCGCAGGTCCACATCCTGCTGTCGACGATGCTCATCACCCTGGTCGAGCGGGTGTTCCGGACGTTGGGCGTGACCACACAGGGCAGCGCAGCGTCATGAGGATCGCCGTGGTCGGAGCGGGTTTCGGCGGCATCGCCGCGGCACACCTGTTGCGCCAGGCCGGTTTCGGCGACGTGGTCATCTTCGACAAGGCCGACGGCGTCGGCGGCGTCTGGCGGGACAACGTCTACCCGGGCTGCGCGTGCGACATCCCCGCGCCGCTGTACTCGTACTCCTTCGCGCCCAATCCCGACTGGTCGCAACGGTTCCCGCCGCAGCCGGAGATCCTGGGGTACCTGCGGAGGTGTGTGCGCGACTTCGGCCTCGCCGAACATCTCAGGCTCGGCACCGAGGTGGTCGCCGCGGACTGGACCGGCGAGGCGTGGCGGGTGACGCTGGGCGACGGCACCACGGAGCTGTTCGACGTGCTGATCCCGGCGATGGGGCAGCTGTCGCGGCCGGTGGTCCCGGTGCTGCCAGGACAGCAGGAGTTCACCGGTCCCGCGATGCACACCGCGCGCTGGGATCCCGGCCTCGACGTGACCGGAAAACGGGTCGGGGTCATCGGCACCGGGGCAAGCGCGATCCAGCTGGTCCCCGCGATCGCGGGCAGGGCCGCGCACGTCACCGTCTTCCAGCGCACGGCGCCGTGGACGCTGCCGAAGCCGAACCGGCGGTACGGGCCGTGGAGGCGCGCGCTCAACCGCAGGTTCCCGGCGCTGATGCGGGCGGCGCGGGGCGGCACGTGGCTGCTGACCGTGGTGACGGGCAAGGCGGTGACCGGCAACCGGCCGGCCAGGTTCGCGGTGTGGGCGCTGTCCAGCGGGCAGCGGCTCGTACAGGCGCGGAGCATGAGAAGGACGGTCACACCGGACTACGCGATGGGCTGCAAACGGGTCCTGTTCACCGGCGACTGGTTCGCGACGCTGCGCCGGCCCGACGTCGCGCTCGTCACCGCGGACGTCGAACGGTTGACACCAGCGGGAATCCGCACCGCCGACGGCGAAGACCACGAGTGCGACATGATCGTGTACGGCACCGGCTTCGCGGCCACCGAGTTCCTGACGCCGGTGCGGATCACCGGGCGGGACGGCCGCGTGCTGCACGACGAGTGGCGCGACGGTGCCTACGCGCATCTGGGCATCGCCGTGCCGGGCTTCCCGAACATGTTCCTCATGTACGGGCCGAACACCAACACCGGCAACACGTCGGTGGTGTACTTCCACGAGGCGCAGGCCCGCTACATCGTGCAGGCCGCGCGTCTGCTGTCGACAAGAAGCACGCCCGAAAAGCACACGCCCGAAAAGCACACACCCGAGACGCACACGCTCGAGGTGCGCGCGGACGTGGCCGCCGCGTTCGACGCGGAGATGCAGCGCAGGCTCGGCGCCAGCGTGTGGGTGGGCTGCGAGAGCTGGTACCGCACGGACGGCGGCCGGGTCGTCACCAACTGGCCCGGCATGGCGGGCGAATACGCCGCCCGCACCGCGCGGCTCGACGAGGCGGACTACACCACCACACGCTGAGCGGCGGCACCGAAGCGCATCCGGAACCCGGCCGCGACGAACGACAGCAGCGGCCGCCGCCCGGCGAGGAACCGCAGCGGCCCGTCGGGCGCAACGGTCCACACCACCCTCGCGGGGCCGTAGCGGGCGGTGGACCGCACCGGGGTCGTCACGGGCCGGCCGGCGAGATCCTGCACGACCCGGAACCCGACCGGCAGCCGCGGCGCAATGCCGTTGCCGGGCGGCAGGACCGCCGACGCGATCGGCCCGTCGGCGGTCGAGGCGGACGCCGCGCCCTCACCGAAGGACCCGGCGAAGGCGGCGAGATCCTTCGGGATGCCCCACAGCGCCCGGCCGCCGTCACGGGACGCGACGCTGTCGACCCAGATGTGCGTGATGGTGACCCGTGGCCGCCACCCGGCACGGGTGAGCACGGCCGAGAGCAGCTCGTGGTAGCTCATGTCGCCGCCGGGCTGGTAGTCGACCCAGGCGGTGCCGACGAACGCGCGGCCGAACAGCCGCAGTACGCGGACCGCACCGGACAGCGACGGCGGCAGCGCGGGCACGTCGGCGAGCGGCACGGCCCAGACGGACACGTGCATCCGGCCGCGCAGCGACCACGGCGACGGCGGATACGACATCGACGGGCTTCCCTCCACGCCGGCACTCTACGCCTCTTGACAGTCTGCCAACAAGCGGAGGTAAATGTGTCCTCAGGAAACAGCGTTTCGTCCAGCGATACACGTCAGGAGGTAAGCGCTCGATGTTCTCCAAACGGTTCGCCGCTCTGTCCGCCCTCCTCATCGCCGCCGCCCTGAGCCTGCCCGGCACGGCCCAGGCCGCCGGATGGACCCAGGTCAGCAACACCGTCGACGTCCCGTGCGCCGGGCTGACCTACCACCCGTCGGCGGACTGGTTCCTGCCGGCCGGCACCGCCAAGGGCCTGGTCTACCTGCAGCACGGCTTCTCCCGCTCCAACGGCAACCTCGCCGACCTCGCCGAGCACTACGCCGCGGCCGGGTTCGTGGTGTTCGCCCCGACGCTGCCGTCCGCCGACATCTTCGGCTGCACGGTCAGCAACCTCGGCAACAACGCCCCGTTCCTGAACAACGTCGCGACCTGGCTCGGCCAGGCGAACAGCTCGACCGGCGCACTCGCCCGCAGCTACGCCAACGCGCTGAGCAAGGCCGGCCGCCCGGCGAGCGCCCTGCCCACCTCGTACGTCATCGCTGGCCACTCGGCCGGCGGCGAGGTCGCCGCGTACGTGGCGAACCGGCTGCGCACCACGTATCCGGGCCAGTTCGCCCGGGTGCGGCTCATCCAGCTGCTCGACCCGGTGAAGTCGTTCATCGGCGCCAACATGGCCACCGGCCTCAACGGCCTCAACCTGACCAGCACGCCGATCTACGCGATCTCGTCGCCGCCGTACCTGGCGAACAGCAACGCCAGCGGGACGGTCGAGCTGACCAACGACGTGCACCGGGCGTTCCTCGGGGTACGCCTCACGACCGGCTCGCACTGTGACGCCGAGGGTGCCAGCACCGACGGGCTGTGCACGGTGCTCAACGGCGCCTCGCAGCCCGGCAACGTCACGGCCCTGCAGACCTTCGCGGTGGCATGGGCGAACGACGCGGTCGCCGGCACCACCACCGCGACGTACTACCCCGGCGGCGCGTACTACGCGTCGCTGCTGTCCGGCGGCGTGACGCAGACCCTCAGCGGCGCGTAGCCGAGCGCGGGACCCGGGTCCGCCATCGATGCAGACACGGCATTGACGGCGGACCCAGGTGTTCCCGTACGCTGTCGCCAAGGGAAACTGCGTTCCACTATGGGAAACAGAGGTCCGAATGGCTCAACGTTTCAGCCGCCGCGGCGTGCTGGTCGCCACCGGCGGCGCGGTCGTCGCCGGCGCCCTTCTCAGCCCTGCGAAGGCCGACGCCGCCTACTCCTCCGTCGGCACGTACGGCACCACGGTCAACGGTGACCCGGCCGACGTGTACCACCCCAACACCCCGTCGGCGCACCAGCCGTGGCCGGTCGTCCTGCTGCTGCAGGGCGCCAACGTCGGCCGGGCCAACTACGCCGGCTTCGCCCGCAAGGTCGCCTCCTACGGCTTCGTGGTCGTCGTCTCCGACCACACCCGCGTCATCTTCGGCGTCCCCGGCCTGTACGCCGACGGCGCCGAGGCGACGTGGACGGCCGGCTGGGCCGCCGCGGAGAACGCCCGCACCGGCTCGCCGCTCAAGGGCAGGATCGACGCCGGCACGCTGCTGCTGACCGGGCACTCGTTCGGCGGCGCGGCCGGGCTGGGCCTGTCGACGGGGCTGTCCACGCCGCCGTTCACCGACGTACCGATCCCGGCGCCGGCGCAGCTCAAGGCCGCCGCGTTCTACGGCACGAACAACGCCGTCCCCGGCTCGCCGGTCATCCCGCCGGTCGCCAACACCATCCCGGTCGCGCTCATCCAGGGCGCCGCCGACGGCGTCGGCAGCCCCGCCAACGGCCTGGGCACCTACGCCGTCCTGCAGGGCGTGCCGAAGCTGTACGTCAGCGTCACCGGCGCCAACCACTACGGCATCACCGACGCGCAGAACCCGGCCGGCGCCAGGCCCGACCTGTCCCCGCAGACCCTGAGCCAGGCCGCCGGCGTGGAGAACATCGCCAGGTGGACCGCGCTGTGGCTGCGCGCCCAGCTCGGCGACCCCGTCGGCCTGGCCTGGGTCTACGGCATCGGCGACGCGGTCGACGCGAGCGTCGAGACGCAGTTCGCCCGCTGATCACGCGACGAGCGCCCGGCACCCCGCCGGGCGCTTGCCTGATGACAAGGAACCGCCGATGAGCAGGGCCGATAGTGTTCCACCGATCGGACGTCAGGACGGTTTCGGTGGATCTGAACCTGCATGTGCAAGGACGCATCGGTGGCGGCACCGTCATCGTCGCCCGCGGCGACCTGGACTACGGTGCCGCGGACCGGTTCCGGCTGTGCGTGGAGCGGGCGCTGCAGCCCCCTCCGGGCGTGCTCTACCTCGACCTGCGGCTGGTGACGTTCGTGGACTCCAGCGGCATCGGCGCCCTGGTCTCCGCGCACAAGCAGGCCGAGCGGGCCGGGTCGCGGCTGGTGCTGGAGAGCCCGTCGGAGGCGCTGCTGCGGACCCTGCGCACCGCCGGGCTGGTCAGCTTCTTCGGCCTGCCACCAGGGTAGATTCGTCCGCCGGGCGAGGGACCTGGGCCGGCACGCTCGCCAGAGCCTTCGGCGAGGCCGGGACCGGGCGCCAGCGGCGCGGCGTCCAGTCCTTCAACGCCAGGGCGCGCCGCTCGACCAGGTGCCAGGACAGCGCGGCGGCGGCGAACGCGGCAGCCAGGGACATGGCGATGAAGGGCACGTAGCCCCACCGGCTCCAGCCGAGGCTCGCAAACACCTGCTGGCCGATGAACCCGTAGATGTAGACGCCGTAGGAGTAGTCGTTGCGCCGGCCGATCCGCCGCAGCAGCGGCGGCATCCGCACGGCCGCCCACGCCAGCGCGTACACCAGCGCCGGGAAGCCGACCAGGAAGAACCCGCCGAACAGCAGCGACCCGACCAGGGCCGCGACGCAGGCGAACCCGGCGCCGTCGTGGATGACGACCCGGTCCCGGTACAGCTCCAGCACCGCACCGCCGAGGAACAGCAGCCCCAGGTACATGAGCCAATGGAACGAGACCTCGCCCAGCAGCGGCAGGTGCACGGAGCCGTAGTGCGGGGTCGGCGGCCCCAGCAGCGGCCGGCCCTGGATCTGGTCGGCGACGACGACGCCGTACAGCGCGGCGGCGAGACCCACGACCAGCCACTTGCGGCGGCGCAGCACCGCGGTCACCGCGAGCGCGCCGGCGAGGCAGTAGCAGAGCATCTCGTACACCAGCGACCACAGCGCCCCGTCGAACACGCTGCCGCCGGTCTCGCGCCCCCACGGGGTGGAGGCACCGAGGAGGTCGTGGATGCCGTACTGGCGGACCCCGGTGAACCAGTTGCCGGTCACGTACTGCAGCGGCCCCTTCGGCCCGGACCAGAACCCGTGCAGGTTCCCCCACTCGCGCCACGCGACGAGCGGCGCGACGGCGAACGCGGTCACCAGCAGGCACACCCACAGCCCGGGCAGGATCCGCAGCATCCTGTGCCACGCGAACCGGACCAGCGACGTGCGCGCCGCGCTGCGGGTGATCAGCAGCCCGGACAGCACGAAGAAGGCGAACACGGCGAGGGTGCCGGTGTTGGTCTGGCCGCGGAACAGCGACTCGCCCAGGTCCTCCCAGCCGAAGCCGAGCGACGTGCCGTGCGTCAGCACCACGACGACCGCCAGCCCGAGCCGGATCGCGCCGATGCCGTTGTCGCGTCCGGCGTACAGCCGCCCGAGCGTCGCCGGTGGCTTGCTGTGCCTCGGCTTGGACCGCTGCCTGCGCGAGCGTGCCGGCGCCTGCGGGCGTTGCGAAGGCACGACCGGTCCAGCCCGGCCCAGCCCGAGTTGCGTCACCGCTGCCCTCTCCCTCGCGCGTGCGCGAGCCACAGCCTGGTCTGCGCGCAGCGCCAGGTCCGCGAACCTTGCCGGGGGGAGAGAAATGCCCGGGGCTCCGGGCCGGAATCGGATGCGGTGACGGCCGGGCGGGCCCACATCCACGACGAGGCTATCGCACCGGTCCGGCCGCACAGGATGAATACCGGGGGGCGCGATGGTGAAGTGTGACCGGGTGAGCTCCAGCGGGTTCGGCACCACCCGCACGGGGTACGGGAGAAGGCATGCCAACGCTCATGCAGAAGGTCATGCGGTTCCTCAGCAGCCCGGCCGGGCGGCGGGTCGTCGAGCAGGGCCGCCGCGAGCTCGCGAAGCCGGCCAACCAGGAGAAGTTGCGCCGCCTCACTTCCCGCGTCAAGGGCAGCCGCCACCCCTGAACGGTGTAGGCAGGGGGTATGGATTTCGGAGTCGGATACTTCCCCACCCACGACGCGATGGGTCCCGGGCCGCTCGCCCGACTGGTCGAGGAGCGCGGGCAGAGCGCGCTGTTCTTCGCCGAGCACACGCACATCCCTGCCAGCCGCGACACTCCGTACGGCGACGGCAGCAACGAACTGCCGCGCCGGTACTGGCACACGTACGACCTGTTCGTCGCGCTGACCGCGGCCGCCGCGGCGACGAGCCGGCTGCGGGTCGGCAGCGGCATCTGCCTCGTCATCGAACGCGACCCGATCATCACCGCCAAGGAGGTCGCGTCCGTCGACCACCTGTCCGGCGGCCGGTTCGAGTTCGGCGTCGGCGCCGGGTGGAACCGCGAGGAGATGCGCAACCACGGCACCGATCCCCGGATCCGCATGCGGGTCATGCGGGAGCGCATCGAGGCGATGCAGGCGATCTGGCGGGACGACGAGGCCACGTACCATGGCGAACACGTGTCGTTCGACCGCATCTGGTCATACCCGAAGCCGGTCCAGCGCCCGCACCCCCCGATCCTCGTCGGCGGCACCGGCCCCGGCGTCCTGGACCGGGTCCTGTCGTTCGGCACCGCGTGGTTCCCGAACTACGACGAGAGCATCTTCGGTCGCATCGCGGAGCTGCGCGCCCGCGCCGAACGCCCCGTCGACGTGCAGGTGATCAGCGCCCCCGCCGACCCCGCCGTGCTGCAACGTCTCCACGACGCCGGGGTACAGCGTGCGAGCCGCTGGCTGCCCTCCGCGGCCCAAGGGCCGGTGGAGCGGGCGCTGGAGCGCTGGGAGGCGGCAATCGCCGACTTCGCCGGTGAGGGCGGGTGACCGAGGCCGAGGCCCGTGCCCGGTTCGCGGCGTCGCCGGTGGCCCGCCTGGCCACCGCGACCCCGGACGGCCTGCCACATCTCGTCCCGATCGTGTTCGCCCTGCACGCAGGCACCACGATCTACCACGGCGTCGACGCGAAACCCAAGCGCCACACGGCCCTGCGCAGGCTCGCCAATCTCGACGCCAACCCCCGCGCCAGCATCCTCGTCGACCACTACGAGGATGACTGGTCCACGCTGTGGTGGGTCCGCGCCGACGGCACCGCCCGCGACGTCGATCCGGCCGCCCCCGAGGGTCGCGCGGCCGTGCGGCTGCTGGAGGCCCGCTACCCCCGGTTCAGCCTGCGGGGCCGCCTCATCGCCATCGACGTCACCGGATGGTCCTGGTGGACCGCTTAGGGTTGGGCCATGCGTCTGGTGTCGTTGCTGCCGTCCGCCACCGAGATCGTCTACGCGCTCGGCCTCGGCGACGACCTGGTCGGCGTGACCTTCGAGTGCGACGAGCCCCCGGCGGCGCGGACGGACAAGACCGTGGTCGTCGGCGGCCGGGACACCCGCGGCATGACCCCGGGCGAGATCGACGCCTACGTGCGGTCCCAGTTCGCCGCGGGCGCCGACCTGTACACGCTGCACGCCGGTGCGCTCGCCGCCCTCGACCCGCACCTGATCCTGACGCAGGACCTGTGCCGCGTGTGCGCCCTGCCGTCCGGCCACGTCGAGGACGCCCTGGCGCACCTCGGCTGCCGGGCCGACGTGCTGTCCCTCGACCCGCACTCGCTCGACGACGTGCTCGGCACGATCCTCCAGGTCGGCGAGTCGGCCGGCGTGCCGGAGCGGGCACGGCGGCTGGTCGCCGGCCTGCGGGCGCGGCTGGACCTGGTGGCGACCGCGGTCGCCGGGCGGCCGAGGCGCAAGGTGCTGGTGGTCGAGTGGGTCGACCCGCCGTTCACCGCGGGCCACTGGGTGCCGGACCTGGTGACGGCGGCCGGCGGCGAGCCGGTGGCCGCGCATCCTGGCGCCCGCTCCCTCGCCACGACGTGGCCCGAGCTGACCCTCGTGGGGCCTGACGTGGTCGTGGTGTCGCCGTGCGGATTCCACCTCGACGGTGCCGTGGAGCAGGCCCGTCTGGTCGCGCCGCGCTTCCCTGGCGCCGAGGTGTGGGCGATCGACGCGGACGGCATCGTGGTGCGGCCCGGCCCGCGGCTCGTCGACGGCGTCGAGGCGCTCGCCGCAGTCCTGCATCCTGGCTCGTTGCCTGCCCGCTCGGATGCGGTCAGGCGGGTCGGTTGAGCTCCCCCGCGATCCTCCGGTCGTCTTCCCGCTGCTGCGGGAGTGAGAGGTGGCGGACATGGCGACGGGCTCGTGCAAGGGCCGTTTTACGCGGTCCTTGCACGAGCCCGATCTGTCCAACCAGCGGGGCCGTCCTCAGCTGCTACGAGTCGACGGCACGCGCGCTGCGGTCACCGGCATGTGCACGGCTTCCGAAGCAGGTGTTTGTCAGACGCCGCGAACGTTGTCGGCCTGCGGGCCCTTCTGGCCCTGGGTGACGTCGTACTCGACCTTCTGGCCCTCGGCGAGCTCGCGGTAGCCGCTGCTCGCGATGGCCGAGTAGTGCACGAAGACGTCCGCGCCGCCGTCGTCCTGCTGGATGAAGCCGAAGCCTTTTTCGGAGTTGAACCACTTCACGGTACCGCTAGCCACGCGTTCCTCCTGAACACAGTGAGTCCTGTCAGCCATCTTTGCCGACAGTGAAGACCTCACCGAGGACCACCGTACTGCCAGTAACCTCATAGAGACAGCCGAGTGCCGCAGGTAAACCTCGCCGGTGACGCAGTTCCCCTGGTCGAATGAGCCATAAATCGGGCGAAAATCCACCAAACAAACCCAGAAAGTTTCACTAGATCGTTTGCATTTCGCAACACACCTGTTCGCCCGATCGGCTGAACGGAAACGAGAATGCCCGGACATGAGTGCCTTTACGCATCTTGACCTGACCGGGTTCCAGCAGATCGACCGGTTCGCGTGGCGTGACGAGCAGGGCACGGTCATGTCAGTGCACTTCTTCAACCTGCGGCCGGACCTTCCGGCGCCGCTGGCCGAACCGGCCGCGCTGCTGGCGGGCACGGCCAGGCACACCGCCGGGGCCGGGGCGGGGCTCATCGACGCGGCCGTCGAGCCGGTCGACGGCGTGCCGGCGCTGCGGCAGCTGCTCAAGGTCCGTCACCCGCAGGGGCACGGGCAGGTATTCATCGGCTCCTGCACGGTGCCGCGGGCGACCTGCAGCACCGTGCTGAAGCTGCAGGCGCCCGAGACCGGCCCGACCGGCATGCGGGAGGCGTTCATCATGGCGCAGCTCGGTCCGGACCGGTTCTACACGCCGTCGCCGTTCGCGCCGGACGCCACCGGTGGGCTGCCGTACCACTGGGCGGACCACGAGCAGTACGACGCCCAGTTCCCGCAGCACCCGCTGACGCTGATCCGGGCGAAGCTGCGCCGCCTGCTGCCCAGCATCCGCCTGGACGAGCGGTTCAAGGCGCTGCCGAGCTTCTGAAACCTACGGGGACTCCGCCAGCAGGTCGTCCTCGGTGGCGCCGCGCCGCCAGTAGCCGGTGAACATCACCCGGTGCCGCTCGACGCCGCGCTCGGCGACCAGGTGCCGGCGCACGGAGCGGACCACGGCGGACTCCCCCGCGACCCACGCGTAGGGCGTGCCGCCGGGCAGGTCGGCGGCGCGGACCGCGTCGAGGACCCCGCCGCCGACCAGCCACGTCAGCTCGACACCGGCGGCGCGGGGCAGGTCCCGTACATCGGCGGCGTCGTGGACCTCGATCCACGCCCGGACCGGCATGGACGTGCCGACCCAGGAGAGGATCCCGGCGAGGGCCGGCACGGCGGTCTCGTCGCCGGTGAGCAGGACCCAGTCGGTGTCCGGCAGCGGGCGGAAGTCCACGCCGCCGTTGTCCGCGAGGGTCGGGCCGAGCACGACGGCCCGGTCGCCGGGGCGGGCGTGCCGGGCCCAGCTCGACGCGGGGCCGGCCGAGACGGTGTCGTGCACGGCGAAGTCGACGTCGAACTCGCCGTCGCGCTGCTCGCGCACCGTGTAGGTCCGCATCACCGCCCGTGTCGCCGGGTCCGCGGCGCGCCACCGCGGATACCAGTCCTCGCCCCTGGGCACCACGGCCGCGCCCTGGTGCGGCTGCGGCAGGAACAGCTTGAAGCGCTGGTCCCGGCCGCCGCCGGCGAACGCCGCCAGCGAAGACCCGCCGAACACGATGCGCACCGCCGACGGTGACAGCAGCTCGCGGCGCAGCACGGTCACGTCGAAGAACTCGAACGTCACGAGGCGACCTTCCCGGCCGCGGTGAGGGCCTTGGCGAGGGCCTCGAGGGGCGCTGCGCAGCCGGCGTGGCTGAAGCGGGGCTCGCTGAGCCACGGCACGAGCTGGCCGGCCTTGACCGCCGGCAGCGCCGCCCAGGTGGGCTTGGCGACGAGGTCCTTGGGCTGCAGCGCGGAGGTGCGGCTGTCGAGCAGGATCACGTCGGCCTTGTAGCGGTCCGCGTTCTCCCAGCTGAGGTTCTCGAAGAAGCCGCCGGTGACGTTCGCCGGGGTGATGACCTCGACGCCGAGCTCCTTGTAGTAGCTGAGGTCCGCGTACGCCGCGGGGGTCGACACGTACAGCAGGTCGGGGCTGGCGGAGGCGGCGAGGACCTTGAGCCCGCCGTTGGCCTTGACCGCGGCCTTGACGGCCTCACCGGCGGCGGTGAAGCGCGCCTCGGCGTCCGTGACCGCCTTGGCCGAAGGGTCCGCGCCGAGCGACGCCGCCAGGGCCGCGTACCGCTCGATGACCTGCAGCAGGGTGACGCCGCCGGACACGGTGAGCCCGACGCTCGGGGCCAGCGCGAGGATCTTGTCCTTGCTGTCGTCGGGGACGTACCAGAGCGCGCCCGGCTCGTACATGTTGGTGACGAGCAGGTCGGGTCTGAGCGCCGCGTACTTCTCGATGTTGAACTCGCCCCACGCGTTGCCCAGCGACGTGAGCCGTTGCACGTCCAGGTCGCCGGCGAGGGGGTCCTTGCCGCCGTCGGCGCTCTTCGACGGGCCGAAGGTGCCGACCACCTGGGCGTCGACGCCGAAGTCGCGCAGGGCGGCGGCGGAGCCGACGTAGGCCACGACACGCGACGGCCGGGAAGCGGCGGTGGCCTTCGCGCCGCGGTCGTCCGTGAACTCCCACCCGCCGCCGCCCGGCGCGGCGGGTGCGGCGTCGCCGCAGGCGGTGAGCAGCGCGCCGAGGCCGAGGGTGCCGGCACCGGCGAGGAGACGCCGTCGGTTGAGGGGCATGGGGTTCGCCTTCCGTCGCTGAACTTGTTCTTGATCGCGGCTAAGGTTAGCCTCACCTAACTTTGTCGTGTCAAGTCATCCGGGAGCCCGCTCGTGCAAGGTGTCCACAGAGGACGCTGGCTGGTCGCCGCCGTGGGCCTGCTCGCCCTGACCCTCGTCGCGAGCCTGGCGATCGGGGCCCGGTCCCTGGCGCCGCTGGACGTGTGGCAGGGCCTCATCGGCACCGGCGACGCCGGCGCGGTGGTGCGGCAGCTGCGGCTGCCCCGCAGCGCCCTGGGGCTGCTCGCCGGCGTCGCCCTCGGCCTCGCCGGCGCGCTGATGCAGGCGCTGACCCGCAACCCCCTGGCGGACCCGGGCCTGCTCGGCGTCAACGCCGGCGCCGCGGCGGCGGTCGTGTCGGCCATCGCCTTCCTCGGCGTGACGGACCTGGCCGGCTACATCTGGTTCGCCTTCGCCGGTGCCGCCCTCGTCACCGTGGCCGTCTGGGCGGTCGGCGGCGGCGCGTCGGCGACCCCGGCCGGGCTGGCGCTGTCCGGCACCGCCGTCACCGCGGTGCTCTACGCCTACGTCACGGCGGTGCAGCTGCTGGACACCACCTCGCTGGACCGCATGCGGTTCTGGACCGCGGGCTCCCTGGCAGCCGCGCGGCCCGGCACCGCCATGCTGATCCTGCCGTTCGTCGCCGCGGGTGTACTGCTCACCGCCGGCCTCGCACGCACCCTGAACGTGATGGCGCTCGGCGACGACGCGGCCCGGGCCCTCGGCACCGACCCGGCGCGGATCAGAGCGGCGGCCGCCGTGGCGGTCGTGCTGCTGTGCGGCGCGGCGACCGCGGCGTGCGGCCCGATCGTCTTCCTCGGACTGATGGTGCCGCGCCTGGCGGGGCCGACGTCCTGACCGACCGAACGGCTGCTGGCGTTCTGCGCGGTGCTCGCGCCGGCCCTGCTGCTCGGCGCCGACGTCCTCGGCCGGGTCGTCGCCCGCCCCGGCGAGCTGCAGGTCGGCGTCGTCACCGCGGTCGTCGGCGGCGGCTTCTTCCTCGCCGTGCTCCGCCGCCGGAGGACGGCGTGAGGGCGCGCTGGACAGGTGCCGGGTTCGCGCTCGTGGCGGTCGTCGTCGCGGTGTACGCCGTCGGCAGCGGCGACTACCCGATGAGCTTCGCGGCGGTGGTGCGCACCCTCGCCGGTGCCGGCTCCCCCGCGGACGCGTTCATCGTCAACGAGATCCGCCTCCCGCGGGTGGTCACGGGCCTGTTCGCCGGTGCCGCGCTCGCGCTGTCCGGTGCCGTGTTCCAGTCGCTGGTGCGCAACCCGCTCGGCAGTCCCGACGTGCTCGGCTTCACCCAGGGCTCCGCGACCGGCGCGCTCGTCGCCGTCGTGGTCGCCGGCGGGGGCGCCGCCACCGTCGCCGGCGGGGCGGTCGCCGGCGGCCTGGCCACCGGCGCCGCGATCCACCTGCTCGCCTGGCGCGACGGCGGATACCGGAGCCTGATCCTCGTGGGCATCGGCGTCGCCGGGATCCTCACCGGCGTCAACAGCTACCTGCTGACCCGCGCGCAGATCATCGACGCCGCCCGGGCCGTGCTGTGGCTGACCGGCAGCCTCGACGGGCGCGGCTGGGGCAACGCCGCCGTCGTGGCCGTCGCGGTGTGCGGTCCCGCCGTCGTCGCCTGCGCCCGGCCGCTGCGGACCCTGGAGCTCGGCGACGACCCCGCCCACGCGCTCGGCGTGCGGGTCGCCGCGGTCCGCCTCGGCGCGCTGGCCGGCGCGGTGCTGCTCAGCGCCGCCGCCGCGGCGGCCGCCGGGCCGGTCGCGTTCGTCGCCCTGACCGCGCCACAGCTGGCCCGGCGGCTCACCGGCGCGCCGGGGCCGAACCTGGTGCCGTCGCTGTGCCTCGGCGCCGCCCTGCTGACCGCCGCCGACCTCGCCGGGCAGCGCGCCGTCCCCGGCCACCAGGTGCCCGTCGGGGTCGTCACGGGGCTGCTCGGCGGCGGGTACCTCATCTGGCTCCTCGCCCGCGGGAGGAAGCGTGCGTAAGGCACGGGTGCGGCGCGCAGCGTCGCATGGGGGGTGTCCCACGGAACCGCAGGGCGTCAGCCCACGCAGCCAGGAACGGCTCAGCGGTGAGGGGCTCACCCTCGGGTACGACGGGCGGACCGTCGCGGAAGACCTCACCGTGCTGATTCCCGACCACTCGTTCACCGTCGTCGTGGGACCGAACGCGTGCGGGAAGTCCACGCTGCTGCGGGCCCTCGCACGGACCCTGCGTCCCCGCGCCGGTGGGGTACTGCTCGACGGGCGCGACATCAGCACCCGGCCCACCCGCGAGGTCGCCCGCACCCTCGGGCTGCTGTCACAGTCGGCGGTCGCACCGGCCGGGATCACGGTCGCCGACCTCGTCGCCCACGGCCGCTACCCGCACCACGGCGCGCTGGGCCGGTGGACGGGCGCCGACGCCCGCGCGGTGCACGACGCGATGCTGGCCACCGGCGTCGCCGGCCTCGCCGCCGCGACCGTCGACGAGCTCTCCGGCGGGCAGCGGCAACGGGTCTGGATCGCGACCGCCCTCGCACAGGACACGCCGCTGCTGCTGCTCGACGAGCCCACCACGTACCTCGACATCAGCCACCAGATCGAGGTCCTGGAGCTGTGCGCCCGGCTGCACCGGGACCGGGGCCGCACGCTGGTCGCGGTCCTGCACGACCTGAACCTGGCGGCCCGCTACGCGACGCACCTCATCGCGATGCGCGCCGGGAGCGTCGTCGCGGCCGGGCCGCCGGACCAGGTGGTGACGGCGCCGATCGTCGAGGCCGTGTTCGGGTTGGCGTGCCAGGTCATGCCGGACCCTGAGACGGGGACCGCCATGGTGATCCCGCGCCGCTCGGCGACTCCCGCCGGATCCGGCGCACCTGGCGCTCGACCCGCACCTCCTGCAGCAACGTCGTCAGAGCAACCCCGGCGAGGGAGCCGACGAACCACAGGACGGGCGCGGTGACCACGGCGGTGGCGACAGACAGCATCCGTCCATGATGGGAGCCGGCCGTTGCGGGCCGGTTGCGGGCCGGTCACACCCCGGGAAGGTCACCCTCGGCGGCCGCGGCCCGCCACGGGCCGTCCGGGACCAGCTCGGCCAGCACGTCCAGCAGGTGCGGCGGCTCCAGGCGGTCCGGCAGCGCCGCCAGCTCGGCCCAGCCGACCCAGGCGTGGTTGTCCAGGTTGACCTGCTCGTCGGGCATCAGCCCGGTGCGCACCAGCGGCGGCCGGTCACCGCCGAACCGCGCGACGAAGAAGTGCTCGGCCCCGATGTAGTGGGTGCCGTTCCACCACACGTCCCGCTCGACCGGCACCGAACGGTCCTGCACCGCGGCCGGGTCCAGCCCGGTCTCCTCGGCCAGCTCCCGCCGCGCCGCCGCCAGGGGCGTCTCGCCGGGCTCGATGCCGCCGCCGGGCGGCTCCCAGAGCCCCCGGCCGTCGAACGGATCCCGCCAGTGCAGCAACAGCAGGCGGTCGGCGGCGTCCAGGCAGATGACCCGGGCGGCGGGCCGGTGCTTCGTCACGGCCCGACGCTACTGCACCGCCAGCGGCAGCATGTGCCGGATCACCGGTGGCCCTTCGGCGAGCGCGACCGCCGCCCGTTCCTGTGCCTGCTCGTCGAGCGTCTGCCGGCCGTAGTGCTGCCGCAGGTGCTCCTCCCAGGACGGCACCAGGAACGCCTCCACGAAGCGGTCCGACGCCTCGCCCTCGCGGAAGAGCCGGTAGCGTCTGGCGCCCGTGCGCCGGCGGGCCTGCCCGACCGGGGCCATCGCGGCGACGAACGCGTCCTGCACGTCCGGGCGCACGGTGTACGTGACGGTCACGAGCACCGGACCGCCCGCCGGTGCCGGCTCCATGAGCAGGTGCGGCTCCGGCCAGTACACCGCCGGGTTCTGGTTGACACCCCTGGTGTCCGGCAGCGGCCAGCGGGCCGCCGTGAGCGCCCCCGCGACGAGCAGGCAGGCCGCGGCCAGGAACGCGGCCCGCAGCCCGAAGCGGTGCCCGACCAGGCCCCAGCAGCCGGCGGCGACGGCCTGCCCGCCGACCACGGCGACCTGGTAGACCGCCAGGCCGCGGGCCCTGACCCAGGCCGGCAGGAACAGCTGGATCTGGGCGTTGACGTTGGCGAGGATCGCCACCCACGCGACGCCCGCGGGCACCATGCACAGGGTCAGCGGCACCGGCCGGCGCAGCGCGGCCATCGCCACGAGGGTGCCGGCGTAGGCGAGGCTCGCCACGGCGACCGTCCCGTTCGTCGAAGGGCCGGCCGGCAGCCGGGGCAGCAGCACCGCGCCGAGGATCGCGCCGACGCCCAGGGCGCCGAGGAGCAGCCCGTACCCGTCGGCGCCGAGCCGCAGGTCCCGCCCGGCGAACAGCGGCAGCAGCGCCCAGATCGCGGTGGCCGGCACCACGAACAGCACCGCCCGCAGCAGGATCCGGCCCACCACAGCGGTGTGCCGCACGTAGCGGCCGCCCGCGGACAGCGCCTCGGCGAAGTGCTCCCGGTTCTCGGCGACCCCCTTGGGGCCGATCCGGCCGAACACCAGCAGCGCCGTGAACGCCAGCGCGGCGGCGGCGTTCAACGCGAACACGGTGGTGGCGCCGGTCGCCGCGATGATCAGCCCGGCGAGCGCCGGGCCGACGGCGCGGGCGACGTTGACGCTGATCGCGCCGAGCGCCGACGCCTCGACCAGCTCGGTGCGCGGGACCAGGTCGGGGATGAGCGCGCCGATCGCCGGGGCGGACAGGGCCGCACCGGTGCCGAGCGCGAACGTCGACATCAGCAGCAGCCCCGGCTCCAGCTCACCGATCGCGCCGAGCACCGTCATGAGGACCGCGACCGCGGCGATGAACACCTGCGCACCGACCAGCAGCCGGGTGCGGTTGACGATGTCGGCGAGCGCGCCGGCGGGCATCGCCAGCAGCAGCACCGGCAGGGTCGTGGCCGTGTGGACCAGCGCGACGAGCGCCTCGCCGCCCATGTCGGCGACGAGCATCCATTGCGCGCCGACGATCTGCATCCAGGCCCCGAGGTTCGCCGCCGCCGTGCCGATCCAGAGCATCCGGAACGCCCGTACCCGCAGCGGGGACCACGCCGTCACCGGCCGCGCGCCCGCCGAGATGGCCGCCACGCCCGCCTGCTACCCCGTCCGGCCGCCCGCGACCCCCGCGGCGCCCGCTTTTCTGCGGGCCGATCGTTGGCCATGATGGGCAACCATGACGAGCACCGAGGCACCCCGTCCCGCCCCCGGACCCGGGCGGATGAGGCAGAACGCCATCTACCGCGCCGGGGTGCTCGGCCGAGCGCCCGTCGTGCCCACCGACGCGGCCGAGCTCGAGCGGCGCGCCAGGAAGGCCATGTCGCGGAAGGCCTGGGCGTACGTGGCCGGCGGGGCCGGCGGCGGCGCGACCATGCGGCACAACCGGGCGGCGTTCGAGCGGTGGCGGATCGTGCCGCGGATGCTGCACGGCGTCACCAGCCGGGACCTGTCCACGACCGTGCTCGGCACCCCGCTGCGCGCGCCGCTGCTCCTCGCGCCGGTCGGCGCCGGCGCGCTCGTCACCCGCGGCAGCGACGTGCACATCGCGCGGGGCGCGGCGGCGGCCGGCGTGCCGTACATCTTCTCCAGCCAGGGCAGCAGCCCGATGGAGCGCACCGCGGCCGCCATGGGTGACACGCCGTTCTGGTATCAGCTGTACTGGTCGACCGACGAGCCGCTGGTCGACTCGATGATCCGGCGCGCCGAGGACTGTGGCGCCCGGGCGCTGGTCGTCACGCTCGACACCACCCTGCTCGGCTGGCGGCCGCAGGACCTCAACCTGGGGTCGCTGCCGTTCGCGCGGGGTCTGGGCATCGCGCAGTACACCTCCGACCCGCGCTTCGGCGAGATCGTGCGGGACCGCGTCGCCGCCGCGGCGGGGCGGCCCGCCCAGCGGCCACGGGTCACGCTCGCCGCGCTGCGGGCCCTGCTGTCGATGGCCCGCGAACACCCCGGCGGCACCGGCGCCAACCTGCGCTCCGCCGAGCCCAGGGCGGCGGTCGAGACGTTCCTGGACATCTACTCCAACCCCGGCCTGAGCTGGGCACACCTGGAGACGCTGCGGCGGCGCACGACGCTGCCGATCCTGCTCAAGGGCATCCTGCACCCCGACGACGCCAGGACCGCGCTCGACGCCGGCGTCGACGGGATCATCGTGTCCAACCACGGCGGGCGGCAGGTCGACCACGCCGTCGCCGCGCTGGACGCCCTCGTCGCCGTCCGCGACGCCGTCGGCCCGGACCCGACGGTCCTCTTCGACAGCGGCATCCGTTCGGGGGCTGACGTGTTCGTCGCGCTCGCGCTGGGCGCGGACGCCTGCCTGCTCGGCCGGCCGCACATCTACGGGCTCGCGATCGCCGGCGCCGACGGGGTACGGCAGGTCGCCGAGAACACCGTCGCGGAGCTGGACCTGACGATGGCCCTCGTCGGCGTCCCGGACGTCGCCGCCGTCACCCGGGAGCTGCTCGTCCCCGCGCCCTGACGCCCCGGAAAGCGTCGCTCTTTCGACAGTCCTCAACCCAATGCCCCTGGTCGTGCGTGCTCCCGCGTAAGAAGCCGGCCGATGGAGGTCGATGGACTGACGCGAGGGGACACCGAGATGAGCGACACACTGCAGCTGAGCCCGACCACCACGACCACCGCACCGGAGCGGCCGCCGCAAGCCCGTGAGCCGTGGGCGGACGTGGCCAAGGGCGCCTGCATCATGCTGGTCGTGCTGTGGCACGTCATCACCAAGAACTTCCTGCAGGTCGACTGGCACCTGCCGGTGCCGTTGCCCGGGGCGTGGGGCCTGCTCGGCGAGCAGCTCCTGCCGCTGCGGATGCCGCTGTTCTTCGCCATCTCCGGCATGTTCGCCGTCGGCGCGGTCGGCCGGTCGTGGCGGGTCATCGGGCGTTCGAAGGTGGCGAAGTTCGGCTACCTGTACGCGGTCTGGCTGCTGATCCACACGCTCGTGCTGGCGCTGGTGCCGGACTTCGACACCGCGCGGGCCGCCGGGCCGCTGCAGCTGCTGGAGCAGCTGACGATCACCCCGTCGAACCTGTGGTACCTGCTGGCGCTCGCGGTCTACTTCACCGTGGCGAAGGCGGCGCGCCGGCTGCCGGCGACCCTGGTCCTCGGGGTCGCGCTGGCGCTGTCCGTCGTCGTCGCCGCCGGCCTCCTCGACACCCCGGGCAACCGTGGCGGGCTGTACCAGAACCTGGTGTTCTTCCTCGCCGGGGTGCGCCTGCGCCCGGCCGTGGAGGGTCTGGCCCATGCGGCGAGCTGGCGCCGGCTGGCGCTGCTCGGCGGCGGCTACGCGCTCGGCCTGGTCGTGCTGCGCCTGCTGCCCGGCACCGGCCCGCTGGTCAGCGTGGTCGCGGTCGCCTTCGGCGTGACGGCGGCGGCGCTCGCGGCGCGGTCGGCGACGGTGGCGCGGGTGCTGGGCGACATCGGCCGGCGGACCCTGCCGATCTACGTGCTGCACATGCCGGTCCTCGCGATCTGCCACGCGGTGCTGATCGGGCCGATGGACCGCGCGGACCCGCCGATGCAGCTGCTGCTGGCGGTCGCCGAGCCGGTCCTGCTCACCGTCATGGTCACCTGGTTCTGCCTGGCGCTGGAGCGCAGCCTCCCGGCGGCGCTGGTCGACCTGCCCAGCCGCACCAGGCGGCCCGCCGCCACCGGCTGACGCCCTTGCGCCGCTTTCCTCAGCGGCGGCGGCCCCGTGGACCTAAGCTCCGAACCGTCGGCCTGCGACGAACGGGCGGACCTGCGACGAACGGGCGGACCTGCGACGAACGGGCCGGAGGGAGGGCGTTCGGTGGCGAACGAGGACGCCGAGCCGCCCCGGCTGGTCCGGCCCTACATCACGCCGCCGGCGGACGATCCCACCAGCCCTCACGACCCGGCGGGCGCGCCGGCCGCGGCGGGCGGCGCGCACCGCGTCCCCGCCCGGCAGGCCGCGCCACACCGGCCGGGCGCCACCCGGGCCGGGCCTGCCGCCAACCTGGTGGCGCCGGGTGACACCCCGGCGGGCGGCGCCCGGACCGGACCGGGCGGTGACCCGGCGGGGCGGGCGTGGCGGCGCGTGATCCTGATCGTCGTGGCGGCCGTGGCGGTGGTCGCCGCGCTGGTGGCGGTGGCCGTCCTCGCCGGCCGTGACCGCCGCGACCCGGCCGCCGCGCCCTCCGCGTTGCCGCTGCCGTCCGCGCCGCCGGACGCCGGCGAGCCGTCACCCGCGGCGTCCACCCCGGGCGCGTCCAGCGGGCCGGCGGCGTCCAGCGCCGCCAGGTCACCCTCGCGGGCGGGCACGCCACGGCGGTCGGCAACGGCGTCGGCGGCGGCATCCGGTACACCTGCCGCCGCGAACCCTGACGGTGCCAACCTGGCGCTGGGCCGGCCCGCCACGGCCTCGTCCGTGGAGGGTGAGGCCTACGCGCCGCGCTTCGCGGTCGACGGGGACCCGCGGACCCGGTGGAGCAGCGCGTTCAACGACCCGCAGTGGATCGGCGTCGACCTCGGCCGGCTGTGGCTGCTCACCCAGGTCACGCTGCGGTGGGAGGCGGCGTACGGCGTCGAGTACGACGTCGCGGTCAGCGCCGACGGCACCACCTGGCGCACCGTGTTCCGCACCGCCGAGGGCGCCGGCGGGGTCCGCGACGTGCGGTTCGCCGCCGCACCCGCCCGCTTCGTCAGGATGACCGGGACGCGGCGGGCCGGGCAGTACGGCTACTCGCTGTTCGAGCTCGAGGCCCGCTAGCCGGCCGGTCCGTCAGTCCCAGGCCTGGCCGAGGCGGGCGAGCTGGCCGGCGTACTCGATGCGGTCGAGCCAGGCGGCCGGCCACGCAGTCATGCCCCGCTCGGCGCCGATGAACGCGCCGGCCAGGCAGGCGATGGAGTCGGAGTCGCCGGAGGTGGTGGCGGCGCGGGCGAGGGCGGTCACCGGGTCGTCGGCGTGGCGCACGGCGCACAGCAGGCCCGTCGCGAGGGCCTCCTCGGCGATCCAGCCGGCGCCGGTGGCCGCGCACGGGTCGCTGCCGTCGTCGGGCCGGGACAGGGCGAGATCCAGCCGGTCGAGCACGTCGACGCACTCGTCCCAGCCGCGGCTGATGAAGTCCTCCGGTGAGGTCACCGCCGGCTGCTGCCACAGCGTGCCGAGCCAGTCGGCGCGGTACGTGGTGCGCTGCGAGCGGCACCGGTCGCGCAACGCGGCGGGCAGCGACGCGAGGTCCGCGCCGTCGCGCAGCAGCCGGACGGCGTACGCGGTCAGTTCGCTGGCAGCGAGGGCCGTCGGGTGACCGTGGGTCATGGCCGCCTGCAGCTGCGCCACCCCGGCCATGGTGTCCAGGTCGTAGGACGGGACGAGGCCGACGGGCGCGACCCGCATGTTGGCACCGCAGCCCTTGGAGCCGGCGACGGTCGCCTCGACCCAGGGCAGGTCCCGGGCGAGGCCGCCGCAGGCGCGCAGGCACGTCATGCCGGGTGCCCGGTCGTTGTCGGGGCTGTGCGCCCACTCCACGAACCGGGCCCGCAGCAGCGGCTCCAGCGCGGCAGGGGTGGGTGCGGGCGCGTCCAGCAGCGCGTGGCCGACCGCGAGGGTCATCTGCGTGTCGTCGGTGACCAGCGCCGGGTCGCCCTCCAGGTCGCGGGGGCCGCCGTGGCCGTACCGCTCCTCGATCGCGGCGACCGTCATGAACTCGGTCGGTTTCCCGAGCGCGTCACCGTACGCAAGCCCGAACAGACACCCTGAGGCCGAAGTCGACACGCAGAAGATCGTAGCCGTCCGCGGCGCGCGAAACGGCCCCGGCGGTGCCGGGGCCGTCCGTGATCCGGCCGCTACTTGAGCGGGTCGGCGAGGGACGCGGGCGTCGCCTGCCCGGTGGTGCGGCGCTTCGGCGCGGCGGTCGACGGCGTGGCGGTCGCGCCCGACGGCGTGGCGGTCGACGGCGTGGCGGTCGACGGGGCGGTCGTCCAAGGCGTTGCGGCGGCCGGCCGGTTGAGCGCCGCGGGCGTCGCCGGCGTGCCGGGCGTCGTGGCGAGGTGCTTCGCCGTCGCCTGCGCCTGCGCGAGGGTGGGGTTGGCTCGCAGCTGGCGGGCGCCTTCGACGATCTGCTCGTACTTGCCGCGGCCGGCACGGGTGCCCAGCACGTAACCGGTGGCGAGCCCGGCGGCCAATGTCAGCAGTCTCATCCTGGTCTCCCTCGAAGTGCGTCGCTCGACTCCCCGCCCTGGTGCCCGCCCCACGGGGCACGCAAACCCCACTCCGGCAAGGTGACGCTGTCCGCGGCGGAATTCGTGATCGTGCAGGGAGACGATGTACGTCTGCGCGAGCGGAGGGGCCGGTCCATGGGTACACCCGTCCGCGCGGGCGCCGTCGCGCTCGTCCTGGCGCTGGTACTGGGGACGCTCGGCGGCTGCACGTCCGACGCCCCCGCCACGCCGCCGCCGTCCGGGCCGCCGTCGGTCGCCGACCCCACCAACTTCAGCCACGGGCCCGTGGACCCGTCGGCGAGAGGGGACGCGGCGGTGTCGGTCGGCACGGTGGCCCGGCACCTGGACATCCCGTGGGGGATGACGTTCCTGCCCGACGGCAGCGCGCTGGTCACCGAGCGGCGAACCCTGCGCATCCTGCGGATCGGTCCCGGGCGGGCCGCGAACGGGACGCTGAGCGTGGCGCCCGTGACGAAGATCAGCGAGGCGACCTCCGACAACGAGGGCGGCCTGCTCGGCATCGCCGCGTCGCCACGCTTCGCGCTCGACCAGACCGTCTACATCTACTACACGACCGACGTCGACAACCGGATCGCGAAGCTCAAGCTCAACGAACGGCCGAAGCCGATCGTCACCGGCATCCCGAAGAGCGGCATCCACGACGGCGGGCGGCTCGCGTTCGGTCCCGACGGGTACCTGTACGCGAGCACCGGCGAGGCGTCGCACACCGAGGCGGCGCAGGATCTGCGCAGCCTCGGCGGGAAGATCCTGCGGATGACGCTGGACGGGAAACCCCCGCCGGGCAACCCGTTCCGCGGTTCGCTGGTGTGGTCCTACGGACACCGCAACCCGGAGGGCATGGACTGGGACGCCGACGGCAACATGTACGTCGCGGAGATCGGCGAGGCCTTGTGGGACGAGCTGAACATCATCAAGCCCGGCGGGAACTACGGCTGGCCGCTGGTGGAGGGTATCGGCGGCAAGCCGCAGTACGTCGACCCGGTGGTGACCTGGCATCCCGAGGTCGGGGTCAGCGCCGGCGTGGCGGTGCTCGGCGGCACGGCCATCGTCACCTGCCTGCGCGGGCAGCGCATCTACCTCGTCGGCGTCGGCGGCGTCGGCCGCGAGCAGAAGGCCGGCAGCCGGCCGACGGAGGGCGGCGAGCCGGACACGTGGGGCGTCCGCTGGCGGCCCGGGGCCGGGGTGACGGGGCGGCCCGTCGAGGCCCTGGCCACGAAGTACGGCCGGCTGCGCACCGCGATCAAGGCGCCGGACGGCAGCGTGTGGCTCACCACCTCGAACCGCGACGGCCGCAACGACAAGGGACCGTCCATTGAGGACGACCGGATCCTCCGGCTGACGCTGCGGCCGGAAGCCGCGCCGGGCCCGCGTTGACGCCGTACGCGGTCCGGGCGATGCTGCGGCGGCGGACGTTCCCGCGTGGCGCGCGCCGGCGCGTGGCGGCCGCGTGCCTGGCCGTCGCGGTCCTGCTCGGCGTGCTGCTGCTGGTCCGCGGCCGGACCGGCGAAACCCACGGGCGGCGGTGCGCCGACCCCGGCGCCGTGTCGATGGCCAACCGGGTCGTCGTGGACTCCGACCTGTCGCAGCGGCGGCTGCGCTGCGCCGACCTGGAGCGCTCCACCGTGGAGGGTTTCGTGCGGGAGGCGAACCTGAGCGGGTCCAACCTGCACGCGGCGCGCCTGCGGTCGGTGTCGATGGAGAACGTCGACCTGTCCGGGGCCGACCTCACCGACGCCGCCGCCCGCGACGCCACCCTCACCGGGGTCGAGCTCGGCCGTGCCGACCTGCGCCGCACGGTGTGGCAGGGCAGCACGTTCACCGACGTGGGGCTGCGCGGCGCCGTGCTGCGCCAGGCGGACCTGCGCCGCACCGAGATCCGGCGGTCCGACCTGGGCGGGGCGGACGCCCGCGACGCGGACCTCACCGGCGCGTCGCTGATCGACACCGACCTGCGCGGCACCCGCCTCGACGGCGCCGACCTGGACGGCACCACCTGGGTCAACGTGGTCTGCCCCGACGGCACGAAGTCCGGCGGCGACCGCGAGTCCTGCACCGGCCATTTCTAGCTCCGTCGGCTTCGCCGGCGGTTCCGTGGGGGGTTCCCACCCCACACCCCCCATGCTCGCTTCGCTCCCACGACCCGCACCGGCCATTTCCAGCTCCGTCGGCTTCGCCAGCGGTTCCGTGGGGGGTTCCCACCCCACACCCCCCATGCTCGCTTCGCTCCCACGACCCGCACCGGCCATTTCCAGCTCCGTCGGCTTCGCCGGCGGTTCCGTGGGGGGTTCCCACCCCACACCCCCCATGCTCGCTTCGCTCCCACGACCCGCACCGGCCATTTCCAGCTCCGTCGGCTTCGCCAGCGGTTCCGTGGGGGGTTCCCACCCCACACCCCCCATGCTCGCTTCGCTCCCATGACCCGTGCCCCGGTCAACACGCGCGGAACACGCCCAACGCCGGCAGCGCACGGCCGTCGAAGTCGAACAGCGCCTGGTTCTCCCAGCCGTTGCCGGAGGTGGGGTCGGCCGGGTCCCAGCCGGCGCCGGTGACGGCGGTCCAGGTCGGCTCCCAGTAGACGAAGCCCAGCCCGCGCCCGCCCGGCACCGACGCGACGACGTCGGCGACGGCCCGCACCGCGTCCGCCTGGCCCTGCGGCGTGGCGGGGTGACCGCCCGCGGCGGCGAGGTCGGCGGTGAAGATCTGGGCGGTCGGGTCGTCCTCCGCCGTGGTGAAGCCGTACGCGGTCTCGGCGACCAGGACGTCCTTGCCGTAGCGGGCGGACAGGTCGACGATGTTGGCCCGCAGGCTCTCCGCGGTGCCGTGCCAGTACAGGTAGTGCGACACCGCGATGACGTCGAACGGCACGCCGAGCGAGGTGGCGTTGTCGAACCACCAGCGGTGCCCGCCGTTGTTGCCGCCCTCGGCGAGGTGCAGCACGACCCGGGTGCGGTTCGACACGGCCTTCGCGACGCTCGCGCCGGCGGTGAGCAGCGCGGCGAGGTTGGGCCAGTTGTCCCAGCGCCCGTCGGGCCACAGCAGCCCGCCGTTGATCTCGTTGCCGATCTGGACCAGGTCCGCGGTGGTGCCCTGCCGGTGCAGCGCGTGCAACACGTCGTAGGTGTGGTCGCGCACGGCCGCCTTGAGCTCCTCGAAGGCGTACCCGGCCCAGGCGGCCGGCTTGTTCTGCTTGCCGGGGTCGGCCCACGCGTCGGAGTAGTGGAAGTCGATGAGCAGCCGCATGCCGCGGGCCTTGGCCCGGGCCGCCATCCGCAGCACGTGCGCCTTGTCGTTGTAGCCGTCGGCCGG
Source organism: Dactylosporangium sp. NBC_01737 (assembly GCF_035963215.1). Classification (NCBI taxonomy): domain Bacteria; kingdom Bacillati; phylum Actinomycetota; class Actinomycetes; order Micromonosporales; family Micromonosporaceae; genus Dactylosporangium; species Dactylosporangium sp. NBC_01737. The sequence goes on along the minus strand of NZ_CP109153.1, from coordinate 6,691,735 downwards.
GTTCACCCAGACCTTCAGCCGCGCGACGTTGACGTCGTGCTCGCGCAGGATGGTGAGCGCGTCGGCGCGGCGGCCGTTCGCCCGGCGGTACACGGCGCCGAAGTCCTCGTTCTTGGCCAGGGTCGACACGTCGGCACCGCGGATCGCGAGCCGTGGCCTGGCGGCGGCCGAGGCCTCGGTCGGAGCGGCGACGGCGGCGGCCACCGGAGCGGCCGCGGCGGCGGCCAGGATGGTGCGTCTGCGCATGGGGGGTCCTCACCTCACGTGGCGGATGGGGACCGTGAACGCTCCCAGTCCCGGACTGATGATGGCGCCAAAGCTGGCGAGAAATCAAGCGTCATCTCAGGACCAGTCGGCTGGGAGCGTTCACGGTACATGCCCTGCCAGGCGTCAGAGGTGGCCGGTGCCGGCGTTTCCGGTGACGGAGGCGGCCACGGTCGAGGCGGGTTCCAAGGTGTACGGATACGGCGGGCTGGTGAACGACCCGACCTGGGTGATGAGGTTCGGCCCACACCCGGTGTAGACGTTGCCGCGCTCCACGGCGTAGCCGTCCTGGACGCTGAGCGTGGTGGTCTTGACGGGGGTGGCGACGTTGACGAACACGTTGCCCTCGACCAGGACCTGGGCGCCCATGCGGGAGTGCACGCCGTTGTTGTCGTCGTGGTAGTAGTTGTTGAACACGTGCGCGGTGCCGAAGCGGATGCTGGGCAGCCGGGCGTCGAGGTTGTAGAACTCGTTGTGGTGGTAGGTCACCGTGAGGTGCCCGATGTCCTCGGCGGCGTTGTCGTCGTCGTGGCTCACCAGCGACGTCTTCCAGTGGTCGTGCAGCTTGTTCCACGACACGGTGACCCAGTCGCTGGCGTGGGTGATGTCGATGAGCCCGTCGTAGTGGTCGATGTCGTGGGCCCGGTCGCTCCACAGCTCGTTGTGGTCGATCCAGACGTGGTCCGCGTCCTGCACGGTAATGGCGTCGGTGCCGACCGGGTTGGACAGCTTCAGGTTGCGGATGATGACGTTGTTGTAGTGCGAGATCTTCAGGCCGCCGCCGTTGATGCCCGAGTTGGCGCCGAGGCCGACGATCGTCTTGTCGCCCCGCACGTTCGCCTGCCCGGAGCCCTGCAGGATCCCGTTGATCTGCACCGTCTCCGGCGTGTGCCGGCCGACCTCGGTGACCAGGTCCGCCCACGTCGACACGGTGACGGTCGGGCCGCCCGCGCCGCCGGTGGTGCCGCCGGCCAGGGTCGCGTAGCCGACCATGCCGGCGGGCGGGTTGCCGGTCGGCGGCGCGCTGGAGGACGCGCTGGTGGGTGGTGTACCCGCCACGCCGGTGACCCGCACGTCGTCGAACGACGCCGACGCGTGATAGGTCCACACGCCGACCTTGCCGCTGCCGAACGCGGTCGAGGTGCCCTGCGCCACCAGCGCCCCGCCGACGTAGCCGCGCAGGGCCGTACCGACGGCCTCGACCCGCACCGTCGCCCAGGCGCCGGTCGTGACGGTGTGGGTGCCGGCGCCGAGCACGCTCACCGCGCCGTTGCGCACGGCCTCGAGCTGGGCGCGGCCGTCGGCGTACAGCGCGAACCGGTAGGCGTTGGTGGAGCTCTGCTGGCGCACGGCGAGCGCCACGAGGCCGTCCGCGCCCCGTTCGACGGGCCGCAGGCGGGCCTCGGCGGCGACGTCGGTCCACGCCGAGCCGGCGTAGGCACGGGCGTCGCCGGTGGTGGCGCTGGTCTGGCGCAGGACGCGGGAGCCGTCGGTGAGCACCGACCAGCTGCCGCCGGACTTGGACCAGCCGTTGGTGTTGCCGTCCTCGAAGTCGTCGGTGAACAGGGTGGTGTCGGCGGCGGCGATCCTGGCCGCGCCGAGCAGCAGCGCGACGACGGCGACGGCGGCCACCGACGACCACCGCCGGATGGGCGGAACGTGCATGTGAGGCCTCCTGGCGGGGAGTGGAGGCCGGGGGCGGGTCGGGCACCGCGGGGCCGATGCCCCCTCAACCGGCGCAACGGCTGAGGAAAACGGTTTCCCCGAACGTAGGACGCGGATTGCCGACTGTCAATGCGTGCGGGCCCACCCGGGAAGATCTGCAACAATCCTGCACATCGACGTTCGTTGACTTCCCATCGCACGACTCCTAGCGTCCCGGGAAAGGCCTTTCCTAAGGCTTTCCGCCATTCCGCCAAGGTCACGGACAAGGAACCGTCATGAGACGAACGCTCGCCGTGCTGCTGACCGCCGCCGCGGTCCTGCCCGGCTCCCCCGCCCTCGCCGCCGCCGCACCCGCCGCGGCGCTCGCCGCGGACGCCGCACCGACCGGCTTCGCCGCCGTCGACGCGCTCGGCCGCAACGGCACCACCGGCGGCGCCGGCGGCCAGACCGTCACCGTCACCACCACCGACCAGCTCCTGGACGCGATCGACAGCACCGCCACGCTCATCATCCGCGTCCAGGGCCGCATCGCCATCACCAGCAAGCAGGGCGTGCGGCCCAACAAGACCATCGTCGGCGTCGGCACGACCGCCGAGATCACCGGCGGCGGCTTCGACTTCTACCGCTCCTCCAACGTCATCGTGCGCAACCTGCGCTTCACCGGCGCCGAGGACGACTCGATCAACATCGGCCAGCAGTCGCACCACATCTGGATCGACCACAACACGTTCGCCGGCGCCGTGGACGGCTCGGTCGACATCGTGCGCGGCGCGGACTTCGTGACGGTGTCGTGGAACCACTTCGACCACACCGACAAGACGATGCTCATCGGCCACTCCGACGGCGCCGCCGGCACCGACGTCGGTCACCTGCGGGTGAGCATCCACCACAACTTCTTCGACCACAGCCGGCAGCGGCACCCGCGGGTCCGCTTCGCCGACCCCGTGCACATCTACAACAACGCCTTCGTCGGCAACGAGCTCTACGCGATCGCCTCGACCGAGAACGCGGGCGTCCTCGTGGAGGGCAACCACTTCGAGGACGTGCCCTTCACCGTCCACTCCACCGGTGGCTACGCCGACAGCGGCCCGGGCCGGGCGGTGGCCCGCGGCAACGTGTTCGTGCGCTCCGGCACCCCGCAGCTGGGCGGCACCGTGATCGAGCCGCGGACGTTCTACGCGTACACCCTGGACGACCCGGCGAGCGTGCCGGCCCTGGTCCGGGCGGGCGCCGGCGCCGGTCACCTCTGACCCGCCCGTGGGAGCGCACCGGCCGGGGAGGGAGACTCCCCGGCCGGTGCCGTGCGTGCTCAGATGTGGCCGGTGCCCGCCCCGGCGAGGACCGCGGCCTTGACCGCGTCCGCGCTCTGCGCGGTGTAGCTGTAGTAGGTGCCCGGCTCCTGGACCGTCCCGCCGATCGTGCCGGGTGTGCTCTCGCCGATGAAGATGTTGCCGCGCGCCACGATCCGGCCCTTGGGCCCGGCGTAGTCGATGGCGTACGCCTCCTCGGTGTCCTCGAAGACGTTGTTCTCGATCACGCAGCCGGCCGACGCCTGACAGGCGACCCCGATGTCGGTGTTGTGGAGGAAGTAGTTGTTGAACACGTGCACCGGCTCGCCGAAGCGCACCCGGGGGTTGCGCTGCGGGGTCCGGTCGAAGAAGTTGTGATGGTAGGTCACCTTGAGCTGCCCGGTGTCCTGCGCGCCGTTGCTGTCGTCGTGCCCGAGCAGCATGTTCTTGGTGTGGTCGTGCGTGTGGTTCCACGACACCGTCACGTAGCTGGAGCCGCGCTTGATGTCCACGAGACCGTCGTAGCCGTGCGACAGGTCGTTGTGGTCGATCCACACGTGGTGACTGAACATCTGCACGTTGACGGCGTCGTCGGGGGTACCGGTGAAGACCAGGTTCCTGATGATGACGTTGTGCACGGCGTTGGCCGGGGGCGCCGTCATCGCGTCGTCGACCGGCAACCCGACGTTGAGGCCGCCGCCGGTGAGCCCCGAGGCGGCGCCGACGCCGACGATCGTCTTGTCCGACGTCACGTCGTGCATCGGGCCCGGCAGCGTGATGACGCCGCTGACCCGGATGACCAGCGGCCCTGGGCGGGCGATCGCGGCGAGGAACGCGGCGGCGTCGCTGACGGTCACGGTCGGTCCCCCGCAGCCGCCGGTCGTGCCGTTCTGCCCCCACGCGTTGACCGCGGCGAACCCGACGACGGCCGGCGGATCGGTGCACTCGCCCGGCGGCTCCGGCGACTGCGACGGCGTGGGTGAGGACGGCGGCGGCGAGGACGGCGTACCCGTCGTGGTGTCGGCGGTGACGTCGTCGAAGGTGGCGCTGGCGTAGCTGGTCAGCAGGCCCAGCCGGCCGCTGGCGAAGGTGGCGTCGGTCGCCGACACGACCTGGCCGCCGTCGACGAGGCCGCGCAGCGTGCCACCGGCCACCTCCAGGCGCACCGTGGCCCAGGTGCCGGCCGGCACCGACGCGACGCCGGTCGCGATGGTGCTCACCGCGCCGCCGACCCGCTTGACGAGGCGGGCCTGGCCGCCGGTGAGCGTGAGCGCGTAGTAGTTGCTGCTGTTCTGGGCGCGGGCGATCACACCGATCGACTGGCCGTTGTAGGAGATCGGCTTGACCCTGGCCTGCACGGCGTAGTCGGTCCAGGTGGTCGCGCCGGCGAACGCCCGGGCGTCGCTGCTGGTGCCGGCCTGGCGCAAGGCGCGGGAGCCGTCGGTGACGACGGACCAGCTGCCGCCGGACTTCGACCAGCCGTTGGAGTTGCCGTCCTCGAAGTCGTCGGCGAACAGCGGCGCGCCGAACGCGATGCCGGCGGCGCCGACGACGACCGCGACGGTGGTCGCGGCCGCCGCGACGCCGGCGACGCGTCTGGAGATGGGCAGGGAACGGTGCACGGGTGCCTCCCGGTTCGGAGTGTGGCGGAGCTCCTTGGGAAAGGCCTTTCCTGAGTTGACGCTAGGCCCATCGATCGAAGAGCGTCAACGGAAATCGTTCGCAGGAAAGTTGCAGCGCACCGCTGCTCACCGCGCCGCGGAGGCGTCGACCTGCCAGCAGGCGGCGGTGAAGCGGACCTCCTCGCCGTGCACGTACGGGTCGAACGCGGCGCGGACCGTGTCGACGACCCGGGCGCGGGTCTGCTCGTCGGCCTGCCCCAGCACGATGCCCAGCGGGCCGAGCCGGGTGAAGTAGTGCACGAGGTCGCGCTCCGGCAGCACGCACCGCACGTCGACCGGCCGGATGCCGACGCCGGTCCAGCCGCCCCGGTCGAGGATGCCGCGGACCAGGTCCGGGTCGGCGAACGCGAACTGCCCCGGCTCGCCGGGCCGCCGGACGGGCAGGTCCGGCACGAGCGGCGCGGCGGCCCGCTCGGCGGTGGTCATGAACGGGTTCTGGGCGATGTCGCGCCACACGACGGCCCGCAGAATCGCGCCGGTCGTCGCGGCGCGGCGCAGGTTGGCGAAGGCGCGGACCGGGTCGGTGAAGAACATGACGCCGAAGCGGGAGATGACCGCGTCGAAGCCGCCTGGGGTGAAGTCGTGCTCCTGGGCGTCGGCGTGGATGAACGCCACCGGCACGCCGTCGCGGTCGGCGCGGGCCCGCGCCGCGGCGAGCATCGGCTCGGCGATGTCGACGCCCGCGCAGCCGCCCGTGCCGAGCCGGCGGGCGACGGCGACCGTGGTGCTGCCGGTGCCGCAGCCGACGTCGAGCACGCGTCCGGCGCCGGCCGCCGCAACCTCGGCGACCAGGAGGTCCTCGAAGGGCCGGAACAGCTCGTCGAGCATCGCCTGCGCGTCGATCCAGGCCTGTCCGGCGATGCCGCTCCAGCGTGCCGTCTGGTTCATATCCGTCTCCTGTGGTTGCGATGTGACCGGTTCGGATGCGACCGTTGCACTTCAAGCCGACTTGAGGTCAACCACATGACGAACCTGGACATCGCCGAGGTGGCACGGCGCGCCGGCCTGCCCGCCTCGACGCTGCGCTACTACGAGGAGAAGGGCCTGATCGCGTCGGCCGGCCGGGCCGGGCTGCGCCGCCAGTTCGATCCCGGCGTGCTGCAGCGGCTGGCCCTGATCGCCCTGGGCCGCACCGCGGGCTTCTCCCTGGACGAGATCGTGCTGATGTTCGGCCCCGACGGGCAGCCCCGCATCGACCGGGGCATGCTCTCGGCGAAGGCCGACGAGCTGGACGGCACGATCCGCAAGCTCACCGTGCTGCGCGACTCGCTGCGGCACGCGGCGGCGTGCGCGGCGCCGAGCCACATGCAGTGCCCGACCTTCCGGCGGCTGATCCGCGCCGCCGAGTCCGGCGTCGTCCCCGCGGCGGTCAGGCCGCGGTCACCGGGGGCTCGTTCGACCACGGGAAGTTGATCCAGCGCTCGGTGCGCCGCCAGACGTATTCGCAGCGCACGACGGTCTGCGGCTTCTCATACAGCACGGCGCAGCGCACGTCCTCGGCGTGGGCGACGCAGAAGTCGCGCACGACCCGCAGCGTGGCGCCGGTGTCGGAGACGTCGTCGGCGATGAGCACCCGCTTGCCGGCCAGGTCCTCGCCGTCGGGGGTGGGCCGCAGCACCACCGGGGCGTCGAGCCGCTCGTCGATGCCGGTGTAATACAGCACGTTCATCATCACCAGGTGCTTCACGTCCAGCGCGTAGCCCAGCGCGCCGGCCAGGAGCAGGCCGCCGCGGGCGACGCACAGCACCACGTCGGGGCGGAACCCGTCGTCGGCGACCGCCTGCGCCAGGGCGCGCGACGCGTCGCCGAACGTCTGCCAGTCCAGCTCTTCCCGCTCATCCATGGTCGCTCTGCCTCACGTCGCGGGGGCCGGTGCTCCCCCAAGCTTACCGGCCCCGACGGACGGCCTAGCTCTCCAGGGCCTTCCACGGCTTCGGGGTCCACACCCAGTGGCCGTTGACGTGGACCAGGCCGTCATACGCCATGCCGGAGTTCTCGCCCGGTCTGGTGTACCGCCAGCGGTACCAGGTGAAGCCCGGCTGCAGGTGCGGTCCGACCTGCTGGTAGCCGCCCGGGAAGTTCGCCTGGACGGCGATCGGCCAGGACCGGATCTCCTCGCTGGTGGCGTGGAAGAGCTGCATCTCGGTCTGCGCGGCCTCGACCTCGACCTTGACGTCGCCGTTCCAGACGTTCGCCGCGTAGAACTGCTCGGCCTTCGCCGCGGCGTCACCCACGAACAGCGCCTTGTAGTCCTCGGTCGTCGGCTTGAGCCGCCGCGCCAGCGCGGGGTCCTTCGGCAGCGCCTTCAGCAGCGCGTTCGCGCCCTCATCGGACTTCGGGTACGCGTCGCCGGCCGCGCTCTGCCCGGCGGACGACTGCGCGGCCGGGGTCTGCGCGGCCTCCTTCTCGCAGCCGGCCAGGGACACGCTCAGCAGGGTTGCCGACAATATCGAAAGCGCCAGGCGCCTCATGGGTGCTCCTTCTCAGATGATCCCGGCGATTGTCCGCCGCAAGCGGGGATCACCGTACTCACCGGGGTCAACCCAGCACCCGGGGTTCAGCGCAGGAAGGCCGCGACCGTCGTCGCCAGCCACGAGGGGTCGTCGAGCCACGGGGAGTGCCCGCCGCCAGGCTGGACGGCGACCTCGGCGTGCGGGAACAGGCCCGCGTAGTCGGCGGCGCGCTTCGGCGGCAGCGCGACGTCGTGCTCGCCCGCGATGAGCAGCACGCGGGCCCGCACGCCGGCGCCGACCTCGCCCACGTCGGTGCCGGCGTAGTAGGCGGCCGCCGCGGTGTCGTTGCGCTGGTCCGCTTCCCGGGCGGCCTCGGCGGGGCGGCGTCGTCCCACCGGCCGTACATGAACGGGGTGATCGCCGCCCAGTCGGCGGCGGCCGGGGCGCCCGCCCAGATCCGCTCGAACGCGGCGTACGCGCCGGGGAACCAGGGCTCGCCGCGGCGCAGCTCGGCGGCCTCGCGCCGGTCGGCGTCGGTGACGTCCAGGCCGACCACGCGCGGGGAGGGGTTGACGAGCACGAGCCGGCTGATCCGGTCGGGGTGGCGCACGGCGTACAGCACGGCGACGGCCGCGCCGGCGGAGTGCCCGAGCAGGTCGATCCGGTCCAGGCCCAGGTGCGCGCGCAACGCCTCGACGTCCTCCACCAGGCGGTCGCACCGGTAGGTGGCCGGGTCGCGCGGTGCCGCGGACCCGCCGGTGCCACGCAGGTCCAGCAGCACGAGCGAATGGTGGGCGGACAGCCCGCCGAGGTCACCGAGGTACGCCGAGGCTCGCATCGGCCCGCCCGGCACGCAGATCAGCGGGCTTCCCGCACCGATGCGGTGGTACGCGAGCCGGGTGCCGTCGGCGGCGTCGAAGGTGTCCATCCGTCGATGCTATGTGGTCACTTCACCGCGATCGGGTTGACGGGTGCGCCGACGGCGCCGGTGACCGGGAGCGGGGCTGCGGTGAGCCAGCACTCGTGGACGCCGTCGGCGGCGCAGTCGGCGGCGAGGGCGTCGAGGTCCCACATCTCGCCGATGAACAGGCCGATGTGCGGGATGGCGACCTGGTGCAGCGGCTGGAACGCGTCGTCGAACTCGTTCGGGCGGACCTCGAAGCCCCAGGTGTCGGTGGCGACGGCGGCGATCTCGGTCCGGTGCAGCCAGCCGGCCGTGGTGAAGGACAGGCCGGGTGCGGGGCCGCCGGCGTAGTCGCCCCAGCCGTCGCGGCGGGCGCGGGTGAGCTGGCCGGTGCGCACGAGGACGATGTCGCCGCGGCCGACGGCCGAGGAGGGGCCCTGCCGTTCGATGGTGGCGCGCAGGTGCTCCTCGGTCACGGCGAACCCGTCGGGCAGTTCGCCGCCGGTGCCGAACGCGCGGCCGACGTCCAGGAGCACGGCCCGGCCGGCGATGACGTCGGCGACGGTCTCGATGCCCGTGACGGCGTCGCCGAGGCTGGTGACGACCTGGCCGGCGGGGCGGCCGTTCCAGGCGATGCCGTGGTCGAAGATGTGCCCGAGGCCGTCCCACTGGGTGGAGCACTGCAGCGGCATGCTGATGACGTCGTCGGCGCCGCCGATCCCGTGCGGGAAGCCCTGGACGCCGGCCGCGGCGTCGGTGCCGGTGTCCAGCATCGTGTGCACCGGGTTGGTCCGGCGCCGCCAGCCCTTCTGCGGGCCGTCCATGTCGAAGCGCTGCGACAGCGAGAACGACGCGCCCCGCCGCACGAGGGCCGCGCCCTGGCGCCGCTTGTCGTCGGTGAGGAAGTTCATCGTGCCGAGCACGTCGTCCGGGCCCCAACGGCCCCAGTTCGAGCAGCGCTTCGCCGCCTCGGCGATGGCACCCTCGGGGTCGGTGCGGTCAAGCATCCCGGCCCGCCTTGAACACGTCGGCGACCCAGTCGGCGATGAAGACGCTGACGTGGGACAGGTGGTCCAGGCCGATGTGCTCGGCGCCGCCCTCCGCGGCGGTGAAGACCCGCAGTTCGCGGCGGGGACTGTTGACCGCCTGCTCGTAGGAGCGGTGCGCGTAGCGCAGCGGGATCTGCCGGTCGTTCTCGCCGTGCACGACGAGGAACGGCACGGTGATCCGCTCGACCACGCCGTCGAGGTTGACCGCGGCGGCCTTGTCGATGAACGTGTCCACATCGGACTCGCCCCACACCCACAGCACGTGGTCCCAGTAGTGCGGGACCGGGTTCTCACCCTCGCGTTCCAGGCGCCGTTTCTGCACCGCGCCCCAGTCGTGGTTGGCGCCCCACGCGACGCACAGCGCGAGGCGCCGCTCGAACGCGGCGGCGCGCGGCGCGTAGTAGCCGCCCAGGGACCAGCCGACGAGGCCGATCCGCGAGACGTCCCCGCGGGCCTCGAGGTGGTCGACGCAGGCGGCGGCCCAGTCCTCGGTGGACACCCGGGCGGTCAGCCCGTGCAGCCGCAGCGCCTCGCCGCTGCCGGGGCAGTCGACCATGAGCGTGGAGATGCCGCGGGCGGCGAGCTCCCCGGCGAACCCGGACGCGTACATGTGCTCCTTGGTGGAGTCCAGGCCGTTCCACAGGATGATGCACGGCGCCGGGGTGCCGCCGGTCGAGGCGTTGGTGAAGTACGCCGGCAGGTGCGCACCCTCGAACGGGACCGCGACCCGCGTGGTGGCCGGGTCGATCAGGTCGAACACCTTCTGCTGCAGCTCCAGGCAGCGCCGGTAGACCACGTTGCGGTCCGGCGCATGAGCCCGCTGCATCCGCTCGGCCTGGGCGAGGTAGTTGGTGGCGCGCCGGTACTTCTGCCCGGCCGAACGCCGGTGCCCGGCCTTCTCCTCCGCCGCGGCCTGCGCCGCCAGGTCCTCGGCGACGGCGGCCCACGACGCCATGAACTCGGCGGTGCCGACGTCGGAGCCCTGCGCGGCGAGGTCGCGGATCGGCCGGCAGGCCCGGTCGACCTCGTCGATCAGCCCGCCGCTGTTGAGGGTCGCGACGACACCCAGGTTCCACACGTAGTTGCCGGGGAAGTACTCGAACACGGTCAGGCCTTTCGTAGGGCGTCGGAGATGGACTTGGCGCCGCCGTGGGAGGCGGCGCCGCCGTCGACGGGGATCTCCGCGCCGGACACGAACGACGCGGCGTCGCCGAGCAGGAACGCCACGACGGCGGCGACCTCGCCGGGCAGGCCGGAGCGGCCCAGCGGGGTCTCGGCGACGGCGGCGGCGCGGAACGCGGGCGTGGCCGACGCGGTCATCGGCGTGTCGATGAACCCGGGATGCACGGCGTTCACGCGGATGCCGCGCGGCCCGAGCTCCAGGCACGCGGCGTGGGTCAGCCCCCGCAGCGACCACTTGCTGGTGGTGTACGCGACCGGGTAGTGCCCCTGCGTCGCGGCGAGGGAGCCGACGTTGACGATCGACGCCCCGGCGGTCATCAGCGGGGCCAGGGCCTGGATGCCGAGCAGCGGCCCGAGCGCGTTGACCGCGTGCACCTGCTGGAACGCCTCGGCGGTCACGTCGCCGAGCCGTGCCCGCCAGGTGGTGCCGGCGCAGTTGACGAGCCCGCGCACCGGCGCGCCCAGCTCCGCCGCGAGCGCCGCCCACGCGGCGGGTTCGCGGACGTCGAAGGCGCGCACCCCGCCGGCCTCGGCCAGGTCGAGCGCGACGACCTCGGTGCCGGCGTCGCGGAGCACGACGGCGACGGCGGCCCCGATCCCGGACGCGGCGCCGGTGACCACGACGGGCCCCGCGCTCACGACAGCACCCGCGCTCGCGCGCCGCGGCGACGTCGCGGCGGCGGACGGCCGGGGGCGCGGGCGACGGCGGCGCGACGGTGACCCGGTTGGTGAGGCTGCCGATGCCCTGCACGGTGAGCGTGACGACGTCGCCGGGCTGCAGCGGCGGCGGCGCCGCGGCGCCGTGGCGGCCCCACAGCTCCGCGAGGCAGCCGCCGTTGCCGACGGTGCCCGAGCCGAACACGTCGCCCGGCACGACGCGGCTGTCGCGGGCGGCGTACGCGATCATCGTCTGATGCGTCCAGCCCATGTTGGACAGCAGGTCCCGGCCGACCTCGACGCCGTTGACCGTCGCGCTGCACCACAGGTCCAGGAAGCCGTCCGCGTCGCGGTGCGGCTCCAGCTCGTCGGCGGTGACGATCCACGGGCCGAGGCTGGTGGCGAAGTCCTTGCCCTTCGCGGGTCCGAGCCGGACCTGCATCTCCCGGCCCTGCAGGTCCCGCGCCGACCAGTCGTTGAGGATCGTGTACCCGAAGACGGCGCCGCCGGCACCCAGTACCGCGGCGACCTCGAGCTCGAAGTCGCGCGCCGCGCACGCCGCCGGGAACGCGACCTCGTCGCCGGGTCCGATGACGGTGTGGGGATTGGTGAAGTAGAACGTGGGCGCGTCATACCAGGCGTCGGGGACCCCGCCGGCGCCGTCGATGCTGCGCCGCACGCCGTCGACGTGCTCCTCGAACGCGACGAAGTCCCGGATGCTCGCCGGTACCAGCGGCGCGGCGAGACGCGCACCGGCCAGCGGTGTCCCGGCGCCGGCGGCCACGGCCCGGCCGCCGAGCTCCAGCACCGAGGCCAGGTCCAGTTCGGTGAGCGCCCGCACGTCGAGCCCGGCCTCGAACCCGAAGATCTGTCCACTGTGGACGACTCCGGTGCGCAGGGTCCCGTCGTGGTGGTAGGTGGCGATGCGCATCAGACGGGCGGTGCGACGAACACGCCGCGGTCGGGGTCGTTGAACGACTGCTTCGCCACGAACTCGCTCATCGGGTTGGCGGTCCCCCACTGGTCGGTGACCATCGGGTCGGAGAAGTCGTACAGGTGCGGGTGCCAGGTGTCCTCGTCGAGCTGCTCCAGCTCGGTGGTGTACTCCACCGTGTTGCCGTGCGGGTCGAGGAAGTAGCTGAAGGTGTTGTTGCCGGCCATGTGCCGCCCGGGCCCCCACACCTTCTCCACGCCCGCGCGCAGCAGCCGCCCGGTGCCGCGCATGTACTCGTCGATGCCGCGCAGCTCGAACGACGCGTGGTGCAGCGACACGTGCGGGCCGCGGGCGACGGCGAGGCTGTGGTGGTAGCGGTTGGTGCGCAGGAACCACATCACGGAGCCCAGGTGCGGGTGGGTCAGCGTGTCGGACAGCGCGAAGCCCAGGTGCCGCTCGTAGAACGCGACCGTCGCCTCCGGGTCCGCAGAGTTGATGACGACGTGGGACAGCTTCACCGGCACCGACTCGCCCGCCTCGACCTTGCGGTGCGCGCGGACCGCGACGTCGCAGGACACCTCGACGGTGCGGCCGTCGACGTCGAAGAACCGGAACCCGTAGCCGCCGCCGGGGGTCTGCATCGGGCCGGGCTCGGTGACGAGGTGGACGCCGCGGCCGGCGAGCCGGGTGGCGAGGGTGTCGACCGAGGCAGGGTCGGCGGCGCCGAACGCGATGAGGTCCAGGCGTTTGTCCGCCGCCCGGCGCAGCCGCACCGAGTACTGCTCGGGTGAGCCCTCCGCGGCGAGGAACGCGATGCCGTCGTCGCTGGTGCCGGCGGTGAGCCCCCAGGTGGTGGTGTAGAAGGCGAGCTGCCGGTCGTAGTCGGGCACGGCGAGGTCGACGTGGCGCAGGTGGGTGATCAGTCTGCCGTCCATGGGATTCCTTACGCGGGTTCGCTGACGAGGTGGGAGATGCGGGCCATCAGGCCGGGGACGTCGCCGCGTTCGTGGTCCAGCAGCCATTGCGCGAGCTGCAACGAGCCGTCGACCACGGCGCTGGCCCGCTCGTACCGCCGCTCGCTGAACGCCTGCAGCAGCCCGTCGGTGAGCGCGCCGTCCCCGTCGAGGAGCAGCTCGGCAAGCACCGCGGCGTCCTCGAGGGCCTGCGCGGCGCCCTGCGCGAGGGTCGGCGGGCAGGTGTGCGCGGCGTCGCCGATGAGCACGACCCGGCCCCGGTGCCACGGCGCCGGCAGCACGTGGCTCTCGAACCACGTGTAGTTCACGGTCGCCGGGTCGGTGAGGACGGCCCGGATGTCGTCCCACGGCCCGTGGTATGCCTCCGACAGCCGCCGCATCACCGTCAGGGACTCCTGCGGTGCCAGGGTGCTGCGGTCCTGCGCGTCCTCGACGAGGTAGGCGTACAGGGAGTCCTCGCCGGTCGGGCAGTAGCCGGCGATGTGGCAGGGCCCGCCGTAGTAGAGGTCGGTGCGGGTGACGGTGGCCGGGCGGGCCGTGAACGCGCGCCAGATCCCCATGCCGGTGCTGCGGGTCTCGAGGTGGATCCCGAGTGCGCGGCGCGTCCAGGACCGGATCCCGTCCGCGCCGACCACCAGGTCATAGCGCCCGGTGGACGCATCGGCAAACGTGACATCAACGCCCGTCGTGTCCTGATGGATGCCGGTGTACGTCGTGCCGAACCGCACCTTCGCCCCCGCCGCCGCTGCCCGGTCGAGCAGGATCCGGGTCAGGTCGGGCCGGGACATGCCGACCGTGGCGGGCAGGTCGGGCCCGCCGGTGCGCACGTCGGTCAGCTCGACAATCAGTGAGCCGTGCGGATCCGGCGCGCGCAGCCCCAGCGTGTCGAACGCGTAGCCGTGCTCCCGGACGGGATCCCAGACCCCGAGCTGTTGCAGCACCCGCAAGGCGTTGCCCTGCAAGGTGATCCCCGATCCGGCCGCGCGGGCGTCGGGCTTGATGTCGATGAGGTCGACCGAGACGCCGCCCTCGGCGAGCAGGATCGCGGTCGCGGCACCGGCCGCCCCGGCACCTACGACGAGGACATTTCGGACTGCGGGCATCGGCGGTTACCCCCTCGTTTCGAAAGCTGGTGACTCAGCCCACTGTCGCCGTTGCGGTGCCCATCAGGAAGAACGATTCCTTGATGCCAGCCATCCACGGCGTTTATGGTTGGCGGGTGCCCGCGGACCGCGTCCTGGTCAACCTCGACCTCAACCTGCTCGTCACCCTCGATGTCCTGCTGCGCGAGCGCAACGTCACCCGGGCCGCCGAGCAGCTCGGCTCCAGCCAGCCGGCGGTCAGCGCCGCCCTCGCCAGGCTGCGCCGGCACTTCGGCGACGACCTGCTCGACCGGGTCGGCAACCGGTACGAGCTGACGCCCCTGGCCGCGCAGCTCGCCGAGCGCACCGCGCCCGCCCTCGCCGGTGTGCGCCGGGTCTTCGACGCCGGCGTCGAGTTCGACCCGTCCGCGGTCGAGCGGGAGTTCACGATCGTCACGTCCGACTACGCCGCCGCCGTGCTCGGACCGATCGTGGCCCGGCTCCTGGCCGAGCGGGCCCCGGGCATCCGCCTGCGGCTGCAGCAGACCACGCCCTACGCGGTCGACCACGCCGTCGACACGCTGCGCACCGTCGACGGCATCATCCTGCCGCACGGCTTCCTCACCGGGATCCCGCACACCGACCTGTACGAGGACCGCTGGGTCTGCATCGTCGCCGGCGACAACGCCGCCGTCGGCGCGCAGCTCACCCTCGCCCAGCTCGGCGAGCTGCCCTGGGTGGTGCTCTACAACCTGCCGACCGCGTTCGCCCCCGCCGCGCAGCAGCTGCGCATGTTCGGGGTCGAGCCGCGCGTGCAGGTGGTCACCGACGGGTTCCTGCCGATGCCGTTCCTGGTCGCCGGCACCGACCGCATCGCGCTCATGCAGGAGCACCTCGCCCGCCGCATCGCCCGGGTCGCCGACATCCGCGTCCTGCCGTGCCCGTTCGAGGTCGTGCCCCTGGCCGAGGCGTTCTGGTGGCACCCGATGTACCGCGCCGACCCCGCCCACGCCTGGCTCCGCGGCGTGCTCACCGAGGCCGGCTGTCTTCTTCCGCTGCGGCCTCCGGCCGTCTAGGTGCAGTGGGGGATTCTCACCCCACACCCCCAATGCTCGCTTCGCTCGCACGCCCTGCGCTCCGCGCGGCCGAAACACACGCATGCGCGCTGCATCCAAAAGGCCGGTGGTTCAGGTTCGCGGCTCAACAGGTCTTTCGTCCGACTCGCCTGCCCTTCGCGCGAGACGCGAAGGCAGGCCCGTCCGAAGGACCCCGCGCCCAGGCCTCCACGCGCCGAGCAGTGGTGCGAGCTGGAAGGGGCTCATCCGTCTGCCTGATACCCGCCATCACCGGTTCGCTCTTCCCTCGGCGGCGCCGCGCGGCCCATAGTCGGCCGCACCGCATGTGACGCGCGACACCCCCCGCGCCGCGGTCCGTCCGCCGCACGTCCGCCGCTCGGAAGGCACCCCATGTCCTCGACCTCGACCACCCTGGCTCCGGCCGCCCCTCGCACCGCGGGCCTCGCCCAGCTGGCGTTGCTGCTGGCCGGCAGTTGCATGCCGGTGCTCGGCGCGGTCCTCATCGCCCCCGTCCTGCCGCAGATGGAGGACCACTTCGCCGGGGTCTCCGGCGCCGACGTGCTCGTGCCGATCGTGCTGGCGGTGCCGGCGCTGCTCGTCGGGCTGGCCGCGCCGTTCGCCGGGCTCGTCGTCGACGCGGTCGACCGCAAGCGCCTGCTCATCGCCGCGATGATCGCGTACTCGATCTTCGGCACCGCGCCGCTGTACCTGCAGTCCCTCGGCGCGATCATCGGCAGCCGGGTCCTCGTCGGCATCTGCGAGGCGGCGATCATGACCTGCTGCACGACGCTGATCGCCGACTACTGGTCCGGGTCGCGGCGCAGCCGGTACCTCGGCATCCAGGTCCTGGTCGCGGCGCTGTCGGCGACGGCGTTCCTCGGCGTCGGCGGCGCGCTCGGCTCGGCCGGCTGGCGTACCCCGTTCTGGCTGTACGCGAGCGCCGCGATCATCGCCGTGCCGATGCTGCTGCTGCTGTGGCAGCCCGCCGCGCCCGCCACGACGGCGGCGGCCACCGGCCCGCGCCGGCTCCCGCCGGTGCCGTGGCGGCAGCTGCTCATCCCGTGCCTGGTCACCGTCGCCGGCGGGATCGTCTTCTACGCGCTGATCGTCGAGCTGTCCTTCGTCCTGGACGACGCGGGCGTCACCGCGACCGCCACCATCGGCGCCATCAGCGCCGTCATGTCGCTGGCCACCGCCGCCGGGTCGGGCGCCTTCGCGAAGCTGTCCGGGTTCAGCCCACGCCGGCTGCTGCCGGTCGCGTTCGGCGTGTCCGCGGCCGGGTTCGCGGTCGTCGCCGCCACCGGATCCGTGCCGGTGATCGCCGTCGGCGCGGTCCTCACCGGCGCCGGGACGGGCCTGCTGCTGCCGACGCTGCTCACCTGGGCGATCAACCGGCTGCACTTCGAGCAGCGGGGCCGCGGCACCGGCCTGTGGACCGGCGCGCTGTTCCTCGGCGAGTTCCTCGCCCCGCTGCTCATCGCCGGCCTCGGCGCCGGAACCGGCGGCCTGCGCCCGGCCCTGGCGATCCTGGGCGCCCTCGCCGCGGTGCTCGCGGCCACGGCCTTCCTGGCCGTGCCCCGCGACGCGGCGGCGCTCGACGTCACCAGCTAGTCGACGTCCTGGGCCTCCGCCTGCTCCTCGACCGTGCCCGTGCCGCCCGTGACGTACCGGTACCCGAACCCGGCGATGCCGGCGCCGAGCAGTGGCGCGACCCAGAACAGCCACAGCTGCGACAGCGCGGCGCCGCCGGCGACGATGGCCGGGCCGGTCGAGCGGGCCGGGTTCACCGACGTGTTGGTCACGGGGATGCTCACCAGGTGGATGACGGTGAGGGTCAGGCCGATCGCGAGGGGGCCAGTGCCGCGCGGCGCCCGGCGGTCGGTGGCCCCGAGGATCACCAGCGCGAACACCGCCGTCAGGACGACCTCGGCGAGCAGGGCGGCGCCGAGGCCGTAGCCGCCCGGGGAGTGCGTGCCGTAGCCGTTGGTGGCCAGGCCGTCCCGGTCGAGGCTGAACCCTTCCCGGCCTTCGGCGACGGCCAGCAGCACCGCCGCCGCGCCGAGGGCGGCCACCACCTGGACGACCACATAGGGCACGACGTCCACGGCGCGGGTGCGCTTGCCGAGCCACAGGGCGACCGTGACCGCCGGGTTGAAGTGGCCGCCGGAGATGTGACCGAACGCGTACGCCGCGGTCAGCAGCGCCAGCCCGAACGCCAGCGCGACGCCGAGCAGGCCGGCCCCGACGTCGTCGAAGCGGGCACTGAGCACGGCGGTGCCGCAGCCGGCGAACACCAACCAGAACGTGCCGATCAGCTCGACGGCGAGCCGCCTGCCGAGCCCCGGCGTCATGTCGGACGGTTCTCCCACCCGTCGACCTTGCCGACGGGTGGGCACCGGAGCGTCACCCGCCGCGCGTGAACACCCTGGCGACGCTGCCGACGCCCCAGCGGGCGAGGGCGACACCGATGCCGGCACCGTCCCGCGCGAGCCCCCACGCCACGCCCGTGGCCCTCGTGGCGGTCGCGACCGCGACGCCGGTCACCGTCGTGGCGGCCGTGACGGCGTCGCCGGCGAGCCGCCGGACCGGCTCCACCCGGCGGGCCGCCGCGTCCCTGGCCCGCCCGGGCACATCGAGGCGGGCGGTGAGCGCGTCGACGCTCGCCGCGAGCTGCGCCCTGGTCCGTGCGATGTCGGCACGCAGCCGGGCCGTCTCGTCGTCCTGCTCGATCCGTGTGGTCACCCCTGCGCTGTACCCACGCAACCAGCCGCCATCACGGAAACGGTCTTGCATTGCGACAATGTATGCGCGAAGGTGTTGGCGTGATCCGATTCGTCTGGGCACATCTTCGGGGGCGGGCGGGACGGGCGGTGGCACTCCTCGTCGGGGTGCTCACCGCCACCACCGGCTTCACCGTGCTGACCGGCGCCACCGCCACCGCACGGCTGGAGGTCACCGGGACGGTGGACGCCAACGTGCGGGCCGCGTATGACATCCTCGTGCGTCCCCGGGGCAGCCGGCTGCCCCTGGAGGACGACCGGGCGCTGCTGCGGCCCAACGCGGTCTCCGGCATCTACGGCGGGCTGACGACGCACGACCTGGAGCAGGTGCGCGCCGTGCCCGGCATCGACGTCGCCGCGCCGATCGCGATGGCCGGCTCGGTCAACGCCGCGGTCGCCGCGCCGGTCGACGTCACCGACCTCGTCGACCCCGCGCTGGACCGGCAGGTCATCCGGGTCGACCGGACCCTGCTCGCCGACCGGGGGCTCAGCCGGGCGCCGGGCACCCCGATCTGGGTGTACGTGACGAAGCACGACATCTCGTGGCCGACCCTCACCGGCGCCTCGGACATCGCGTTCACCGGCGGGCAGAAGATCGCCTTCCAGCAGTTCTGCGGCGGCAACCTCGGCGTGCTGGAGGACGGCGTGCAGGTGTGCCCGTTCCCCGAGCAGGGCCAGGTCACCGACGCCACGACCCAGTCCGTGTTCCTGGCCCGGCTGCGCCCCGACGGGCGGTTCGACACGGGGATGTGGGGCGCGCCGCAGGCGCAGGACCGCCTCGTCATCTCCGTCGCGTGGCGGGAGCCGATGCTCGTCGCCGCGGTCGACCCGGAGGCCGAGGACCGGCTCGTCGGGCTGCGCGGCGCGACCCAGGGCACCTTCCTGAGCGACGCGCCCGCCCGCACGACCGGCACGGCCGGCGCCGCGACACCGAAGAAGATCGTGCCGCTCCTGGCCACCTCCCGCAGGTATGCCGACACCACGGCGTCGATCACCCTGTCCCGGGCCCCGCTGGGCGGCCCGCTGCCGGCGGGCGCCCCGGGCGCCGTGCTCGCCGCGATGGCGGCCGCGCCGGCGACCCACCTGCGCGACGACCTCCTGGACACCGAGGCGGCGTACGAGCACACCACCAGGGCGGAGATCGCCCGCGCGGGTGAGGGCTACGGCTTCGTGTACGGCCACGAGTGGCTCCTGCAGGTCGGCGGCGTCACCTACCTGCAGGCGCCCGACGGCAGCCTCGCCGCGGTGCCCGTCCCCTCCGACCAGGCCGCCTACGTCCTGCCGCACTCGTTCGGCTTCCCCGCGCCGTGGCAGATCGACGACACGTCCTTCCGCACCGTGCAGAACGTGTCGGTGCGCAAGTACGGCGAGCCGACACAGACCGAGTTCGGCATCGTGGGCACGTTCGACCCTTCCCGGCTCACCACGTTCAACCCGCTCAGCCGCGTGCCGATGGAGACCTACGAGCCGCCCCTGGTCGTCGGCGCCGACCAGCGCACCCGCGACCTGCTCGGCGACCGCCCGCTCGCGCCGAACGGCAACCCCGCCGGCTACCTGTCCTCGCCGCCGATGCTGCTGACCAGCATCGCCGCGCTGCCGGACCTGCTCAGCGACACGCAGGGCACCGACAAGGCCGCGCCGCTGAGCGCCATCCGGGTCCGGGTCGCCGGCGTGCACGGCTTCTCCGGCACGTCCCGCGAGCGGGTCCGGCTCGTCGCGGAGGAGATCGCCGCCCGCACCGGGCTGGACGTCGACATCACCTACGGCTCCTCACCCTCCCCGCAGACGGTGACCCTGGTCGCCGGCAGGTATCAGCGGCCCGAGCTGCGGGTCACCGAGCACTGGGTGAAGAAGGGCGTCGCGGCGAGCATCATCACCGCGATCGACCGCAAGAGCGCCGTGCTGTTCGTGCTGGTCCTGGTGGTGTGCGCGCTGTTCCTCGCCAACGCCGTCGCCGCCGGGGTCCGCGACCGGCGCACCGAGCTGGCGACCCTCGCCGCGCTCGGCTGGCCCGCGCACCGGATCTTCGGCGTGGTCCTCGGCGAGGTCGCCGCCATCGGCACGGTCGCCGGTCTCGGCGCCCTCGCGCTCGCCGGGCCGCTCGGCGCCCTCCTGGACGTGCGCACCACGTGGACGCAGGCGCTGCTGGCCGTGCCGACCGCGGTCCTGCTGTCGCTGGTCGCGGGTCTGCTGCCGGCGCTGGGCGCGGCACGGGGGCGCCCGCGCCCGGCCTGCGGCCCGCGGTCACCCGCCCGCGCCGCGCCGCCCGCCCCGCGGCCCGCTCACCATGGGCCTGCTCAACCTGGTCCGGGTCCCCGGTCGGACGGCACTGGGCGCCGGCGCGCTCGCGATCGGCATCGCCGCCGCCACGGTCCTCGGCGCGATCACGTACACCTTCCACGGCGCGATCGTCGGCACGCTCCTCGGCGACGCGGTGTCCCTGCGGGTCAGGGCCGTCGACACGATCGCGGTCGCGGCGACGATCCTGCTCGGCGTCCTCGCCGTCGCCGACGTGCTCTACCTCAACGTCCGCGACCGCGCCGCCGAGCTCGCCACGCTCCGGGCGACCGGCTGGACCTCGGCGTCCCTGGCCCGGCTCGTCGCCGCCGAGGGGCTCGGCATCGGCGTGCTCGGCGGTGCGCTCGGCGCCGGGCTCGGCGTGGCCGGCGCCGCCTGGCTCGTCGGCGACCTGACCGCCGGCCTGCTCGCTACCGCCGGCTCGGCCGTGGCGGCCGGTGCGGTCCTGGCCACCTGCGCCGCCCTCGTCCCGGCCGCGCTCCTGCACCGCCTCCCCACCGCCCAGCTCCTCGCCGAGGAGGCCTGAGCATCACGACAGGGTCCGGGTGCGGCGCAGGGCCTGCCGCAGCTGGTGGAGCAGTTCCTCGGTGGTGAAGGGCTTGCGCAGCAGCGGGTCGTCGGTGAGGGTCCGGCCGCCGGGGAGGCTGCCCGCCGTGTACCCGGACATGTAGAGCACCGGCAGCTGCGGGCGCAGCACGCGGGCGGCGTTGGCCAGCTGCGGCCCCGCGATGTCGGGCATGATCACGTCGGTGAGCAGCGCGTCGACGGTGAAGCCGGGGTCGGCGCACAGGTCGATCGCGGCGGTCGCCGAGGTGGGTGCGGTGACGCGGTAGCCGGCCCTGGTGAGGATCCGCACGACGATGTCGCGGACGTCCTCGTCGTCCTCGACGACGAGGACGTGCCCGCCGGGCTCGCCGGTGGCGGCGGGGACGACGCCCGCGGCGCCGGTCTCGGGATCGGGCCGGTCCGCCGACGGCAGCAGGACCGTGACGGTGGTGCCCCGGCCGGGCAGGCTGTCGATGTGGATGTCGCCGCCGGCCTCGGTGATGACGCCGTAGGCGGTGGCGAGGCCGAGGCCGGTGCCGTTGCCGGGGCCCTTGGTGGTGAAGAACGGCTCGAACGCGCGGGCGACGACGTCGGCGGGCATGCCGCAGCCGGTGTCGGTGACGGTCAGGCTGACCGTGCCGGCGCCGGGCTCCGCGTCCGGCCCGGGCGGCATGAGGTGGGTGGTGGTGACGGTGAGCCGCCCGCCGTCGGTCATCGCCGCGCGGGCGTTGACGACGAGGTTGACGATGACCTGTTCGAGCTTGCTGCGGTCGATCGTCACCGGCGGCAGGTCCGGGTCGAGGTCGGTGCTGAAGGTGATGTCCTCGCCGATGGTGCGCTGCAGCAGTTGCTCGGTGTCGGCGACGACCTGGTTGAGGTCCAGGACCTCCGGCTGGGACGGCTCGAGGCGGCTGAAGATGAGCAGCTGCCGGGTGAGCGCGGCGGCACGCTCGGCGGCGTGGCTGATCCGCACGATGTCGGGGTGGCTGGGGTGCGTCTCACCGAGCGCGTCGGTGATGTCGGTGGCGTACGCGGTGATGATCGCCAGGAGGTTGTTGAAGTCGTGGGCGATGCCGCCGGCGAGGTGGCCGAGGGAGTCCAGCCGCTCGGCCTGGCGCAGCTGCTGGTCGAGGCGCTGCTGCTCGGTGACGTCGCGCAGCGTGCCCTCGACCGCGATCGGGGTGCCGGCGTCGTCGGTGATGAGGATGGCGCGCTGCTCGATCCACAGCTGCCGCCCGTCGGGGTGGTGCGCCCGCACGATCAGCGGCGCCGGGCGGGGCTGCAGCCACGAGGTCTTGAACGCCTCCCGGTCCTCCTCGTCGACGATCGCGACCAGCAGCGACGGGTTGGCGTACACCTCGGCGGGCTCGTGGCCGGTGATCGTGGTGATGGCGGGGCTGATGTACTCCAGGCCGCGGTCGGGCCGCAGGCGGAAGCGGAAGATGATGTCGATGGCGTGCTCGGCGAGGAGGCGGAAGCGTTGCTCGCTCTCGCGCAGCGCCGCCTCGGCCGCCCGCCGTTGCCGCCGCTCGCCGGCGTCGCGCAGCTCCCGCTGGACCGCCGGCACCAGGCGGCTGGTGCGGTCCTTGAGGACGAAGTCGCTGGCGCCGGCCTTCATCATCGCCGCGGCCGTCTCCTCGCCGACCTGGCCGGACACGAGGATGAACGGCGCGTCGCCGCTGTGCTCCCGCAGCGTCCGCAGCGCCTCCTCGGCGGTGAAGGACGGCAGGTTGTAGTCGGAGATGACCAAGTCCGGCGGGTGTTCGCGCAGCGCGGCGCGGAACTGCTCGGCGGTGGTGACGACGTCGACGGTGAGGTCGAGGCCGCCGCGGTGCAGCCGGGCCACGATCAGGCGGGCGTCGTCGGGGTCGTCCTCGACGATCAGGACGCGGGTCGGTGCCATCACAGACTTCCGGGGCGGGCCGGGACGGGTTCGTTGACCAGCAGCCAGTACATGCCGAGCACGTTCGTGGCGCTGACGAAGTCGGCGAAGACGACGGGCTTGCGGACATAGCTGTTGGCGCCGAGGCGGTAGCTCTCGACGATGTCGCGCTCCTCGCTGGAGGTGGTGAGCACCACGACCGGCAGCGGCTGGGTCGCCGGGTCGGCGCGGATGCGCCGCAGCACCTCGAGGCCGTCGTACTTCGGCAGCTTCATGTCGAGCAGGATCAGCGCGGGCCGCAGCGGCGCGGTGCCGTCGCCGGGCTGCAGCAGGTCGACCGCCTGGGCGCCGTCGGAGGCGACGACGACCCTGTTGCGGATGTTGTTCTTCGTGAAGGCGCGCAGGGTGAAGGTCACGTCGTCGGGGTTGTCCTCGACGAGCAGAATGACCCCCTCGTTCATGACGTCTCCGGTACGGAGGGCCGCTGCGGGGCGAGCGTGAACCGGAAGACGGCGCCGCCGCCGACGGTGCCGTCGGCCCAGATGCGGCCGCCGTGGCGGGTGACGACGCGGTGCACGATCGCCAGGCCGATGCCGGTGCCTTCGAAGTCGCTGGCGGCGTGCAGCCGCTGGAACGGCTCGAACAGCTTGCCGGCGAAGCGCATGTCGAACCCGGCGCCGTTGTCGCGCACGAAGAGCACGCCGCCCGGCTCGGCGCCGACCTCGACGGCGCCGTCGTCGCGCTTCGACGTGAACTTCCACGCGTTGCCGAGCAGGTTCTGCAGCACCAGCCGGATCAGGTCGGCGTCGCCGGCGGCGGTGAGCCCTTCGGTGACCGACATCCGCGCCTGCCGGTCCGGCTCGGCGGCGCGCAGCTCCGCGACGACGTCGCGGGCGATGGCGGTGACGTCGACGGTGCCGCGGTGCAGCTCGGTGCGGGTGGCGCGGGACAGGTTGAGCAGGTCGTCGATCATCGCCGCCATCCGCGCCACGTTCGCCTGCAGCCGCTCCAGGTATTCGCGGCCGTCGGCGTCGAGGCGGTCGCCGTAGTCCTCCAGCAGCAGCTGGCTGTAGCCGTCGAGGGACCGCAGCGGGGCGCGCAGGTCGTGCGACACCGAGTACGCGAACGCGTCGAGCTCCCGATTGGACGCGTGCAGCTCGGCGGTGCGGTGCAGGACCCGGTCCTCCAGTTCGGCGTTGAGCCGCCGCACCTGCTCCTCGGCGCGCTTGCGTTCGGTGATGTCGGTGGAGATGCCGCAGACCGCGTAGGCCGCGCCGTCGGCGCCGATCAGCGGGAACTTGACCGTCACGTAGGTGTGCGGGCCGTCGTCGCCGGGCGCCTCCTCCTCCATCTGGACCGGCCGTCCCCGCCGCGCCGCCTGCAGGTCGTTGGCGCGGAACGCGTCGGCCACGTCGGCGGGGAACAGGTCGTGGTCGGTGAGGCCGACGATCGCGTCCCGGCTGACCTGGAACAACCGCTCGTATTCGCGGTTGACCAGCATGTACCGGCCGTCCAGGTCACGCATGTAGATGACGGCGGAGGTGTTGTCGATCAGCGCCAGCAGCTGGTCGTGCCCGACGCGGGGGTCGTGCCCGGCGGGTGCGGCGGCGTTCATCGCTCCCCCAGCGGATGGCTCGGGGTGCCGTCATCGTCATCGTCGCCGTTGCCGTTGCCGTTGCCGTTGCCGTTGCCGTCGCCGTCGCCGTCGCCGTCGCCGTCATCGTCATCGACGTCGGAGGCGCGTGGCCGCACCAGCGCCGGCCCCGACGTCACGAACCGCACCTCCGCGGTGTGGCCGGCGCGCAGGGCGTCGACGCCGGCCAGGGACTCCAGGTCGGCCGTCGGCAGCCGGCGCAGCGCCGTCAGCGGATGCCGGCCGCGGATCCTGGTCAGGCGCTCCAGCGCGGCCTCGTCCATGCCGGTGGTGCCGCGCCGGTTGGACACCACCCCGCCATCGCCCGCACCGGAGCGGTCCCGGTCGCGTTGCGGCGTGAACAGGTACTTCTTGGCGAGCATGAGGTGCGTGCTGGACACCCGGGCGTGCGCCCGCAGCACCAGGTACAGCCCGGCCAGCGCGGGGCAGGTCCCCAGCAGCGCCCGCCGCGCCAGCAGCAGCTCCGGCAGGCCGGGCCGGTCCATGACCACGCCGAGCCGGTCCCACTCCGCGGCGAGCAGGCCGGGGCGCAGCCGGGTGACGTGCCCGCGGTACCCCGGCAGGTCGGTGCCGAGCAGGAAGTCGCGCTCCAGCGCCTCGGGGTCCAGGGCGCCGCTGGGCGGCACGTCGCCGGTCCGCCAGTGCACGGCGAACTGGCGGAACACGTCCATGAAGTGCCCGGACCGCAGGCCGTCGGCCGGTGGCAGCGCGGCGAAGGCGGTGTTGAGCCGGCGCAGCGCGTCCAGCAGCTCCGCGGCAACCCCGAGCCGGTGCACCGCCTCGGCGCCGCACACGTCGACGGTCTCCTCGGCCAGCGGCGTGAGCGCGAGGTTCACCGCCCGCTCGTAGGTCTCGGACAGCTTGACCAGCTCGAAGAACCTGACCTCGTCCCGTTCGCCGGTGTACGTGCGGACCGCCCCGTCGTCGAAGACGCCCGGCAGCCCCGCGAGCCGGGTGCCGCCCCACGACACCTCGGTCGCCGGCAGGCTCCAGCGGGTCAGGGAGGCGTACGCGTCGCGGGCGGGGTGACCGGTGCCGGTCTGCCGGGCGAGACCGGCGAAGTAGTCGAGGAACGGCACGAACCCCGCGCCCGCGGTCAGCTCGAACGCCCGCTCCGGTTGCCGCCGGTGCGCCGGGTCCCGCTCCTGGAAGTGGCGGCCCAGGCTCGCGCCGACCAGGCCGAGGAGGACGACGAGGCGCCGCGCCTCCTGCGGCGCGCACCGCTGCGGGTCCGCCGGCAGCGCGGCGAGTGCCGCGGCGACCGCGGCGGGGAACTCCCCCGCCGGGCGCCGCCTGGCGATGATGTCGCGGTTGAGCTCGGCCATCGGCCCGGAGACCCACGCCGCCACCGCCGGCACGCTCAACTGCGCACGGAACGAAGTCGCACGACTACGTTCGGTATGCACATGCCCGAAACTACCATGAGGACGGGCGGCTCCGGCCGCTCCCAGTCACCTTCCAGCCAGGCCTGATAGCGTCAGGTCATGGTTGGTTCGGCAGCCGCTGACGGCTGGAATACCGGGCCGGGTCCTGCCCGGCTCACACCGTCATGCTGATCCTGGTCGGTCTCCTGCTCATCGTGGTGCTGACCGCCGCCACCGGCTACTTCGTGGCGGCCGAGTTCGCCTACGTGGCCGTCGACCGCGACAAGCTCAAACGCGCCGCCGAGGCCGGTGACCAGCCGTCGCGGCGGGCGCTGCGGGTCACCGGACGGCTGTCGTTCATGCTGTCCGGCGCGCAGCTCGGCATCACCGTCACCGCCCTGCTGGCCGGTTTCGTGGCCGAGCCCTATCTCGGGCGTGGCCTGGCCGACCTCCTCGGCGTCGCCGGCGTCCCCCGCGCCGCCAGCACGTCGATCTCCGTGGTGCTGGCGTTGCTGACGGCCACCGTGGTGCAGATGGTCCTCGGCGAGCTCGGCCCGAAGAACTGGGCGATCGCCCGGCCGGAGACCCTCGCCCGGGCGCTGTCGCGGTTCACGCTGATGTACCTCGCGGCGGCCGGTCCGCTGATCCGGCTGTTCGACGCGGCGGCCAACCGGCTGCTGCGCCGGGTCGGCATCGAACCCATCGAGGAGCTGCCCGAGGGCGCCACCCCTGAGGACCTGGAGCGCATCATCGCCGAGTCCCGCAGCGGCGGCCTGCTGGACGCCGACACCTCGCAGCTGCTGCAGCGCGGCCTGGCGTTCCGGGCGCGCAACGCCGAGGAGGCGATGATCGCCCGGGTCGACGTGGTCACCGTCGCCGCGACCGACCCGGCGATCCGGCTCGTGGAGCTGTTCGACACCGGGCACACCCGCTTCCCCGTCGTCGGCGACAGCGTCGACGACCTCATCGGCGTGGTCAGCGGCGCCGACGTCGTGGCGCTGTCCGCGCGGGACCGGCTGCGCGTCACGATGGCCGAGATCGCGGCGCCGCCCGTGCTGGTGCCCACGACCGCGGCGCTGCCGGCGGTGCTGGAGCGGATGCGCACCGAGCACCGGCAGCTGGCCTGCGTCATCGACGAGTACGGCGGCTTCGCCGGCATCATCACCCTGGAGGACATCGCCGAGGAGCTGGTCGGCTCGATCCGCGACGAGGACGACGCGCCCGAACCGGCGGCCGTCCGCCAGCCGGACGGCTCATGGCTGGTGCCGGCCCGCTGGCGGGTCGACGAGATCGCCCGCACCACCGGCGTGGCCCTGCCCGAGGGCGACAACTACGACACCGTGTCCGGGCTGGTGCTGCAGCGCCTCGGCCGGGTCCCCCGCCCCGGCGACACCGTCGACATCACCACCCCGGCGGTCCGCCTCGAGGTCGTCTCGGTGCACCGGCACGTCCCGGACACCGTCCGCATCCGCAAGCGGGTGAAATCGTGAGCGATCCGGAGCGCAGCGCAGGAGCCGCGAACCAGCGGCGCAGTCTTGGCTCAGGCCGACGCCGGAGCGCAGCGGAGGTGACGGCGTGAGCACCGGTTGGGCGTTGCTGGTGTCGGCGCTGCTGCTGGCGGCGAACGGGTTCTTCGTCGCCGCCGAGTTCGCCCTCGTGGCCAGCAAGCGGCACCGCCTGGAGCAGGCCGCCGCCGGCGGGAGCCGCGCCGCCGCCGCTGCCCTGGCCGGCAGCCGCGAGCTGTCGCTGATGCTGGCCGGGGCGCAGCTCGGCATCACCCTGTGCTCCCTGGGCCTCGGCGCCCTCGCCGAACCCGCCGTCGCGCACCTGCTCGACCCGCTGTTCACCGCGGCCGGCATCCCCGAGCGGTTCAGCTACCCGATCGCGTTCGTCATCGCTCTCGCCGTCGTGGTGTTCCTGCACATGGTGGTCGGGGAGATGGCCCCGAAGTCGTGGGCGATCAGCGACCCGGAGCGCTCCGCGCGGGGCCTCGCGCTGCCGTTCCGGGCCTTCACCCGGCTCGTACGGCCGCTGATCTCCGTCCTCAACGGCCTCGCCAACGCCTGCCTGCGGCTGGTCAAGGTGCAGGCGCAGGACGAGCTGTCCGCGGCGCACGGCCCGGAGGAGCTGATGATGCTGCTCGAGTCGTCCCGGCAGCACGGCACCCTCGCCCAGGACCAGCATCAGCTGCTCAGCAGCATGCTCCAGCTGCAGAACACCACGATCGCCCAGGTGATGACGCCGGCCGCGGCGATGGTCACCGTGCCGGCCGGTGCGAGCGCCGTCGACGTCGAGCGCGCCAACCAGGCCACCGGCCGGTCCCGCTTCCCCGTCGTCGACCCCGCCGGTGCCGTCGTCGGCGTCGTGCACGTCCGCGACGCGCTGCGGGCGACCACGGCCGGCGCACCGGCGAGCGCCGGCGACCTGATGATCGCCGCGTTCACCCTCCCGGCCCGCACCAGCGTGCTCGCCGCGGTCCGGGCGATGCGGGAGTCCCGCGCGCAGCTCGCCGTCGCCACCGACCAGGACACGACGGTCGGCCTCGTCGCGCTCGAGGACCTCCTCGAAGAGGTGATCGGCGAGTTCGACGACGAGACCGACCCGATCACGCGCTGATCTACGGCACCTCGTGCAGCGCGGCCTCCTCGGCGCTGGCGCCGCCGCCCGCGGGGCCCGCGTCCACGGCGATCCCGTCCTGCCCGGGTGCGTCCTCGGCCGCCACCAGCCGCCCGACCGTGCCACGGCCGGTGCCCATGTCGTACACCGAGACCGCCGAGTCCCGGTTGACCTGTACCGGCGGCATGTCCTCGACCGCGTCCTCATCGATCGCGTCAAGGTCCGCGACAGGGGCGCCGGGCCCGTCCGACGACGTGTCGGGCACCTCCCGGTCGAGCTTCACGTCCAGCGGCTCACCGGCGAGCGCCTCACGGGCGGTGGTCCCGTAGTGGTCCAGGCCCAGCGGCCGCTCGTCCCGGTCGATCGGGAGCAGCCCCGGGTCCGGCCCGTCCGCGATCCGGCCGGACTCCACCTCGTCCCACGCGGTCGAGTCGTCGTCGGCGACGCCGGGCAGCCCTTCGGCCTCCGGGTCCGATACCGGGGCGGGGAACTCATCTGCTCGCATACCGGACACCTACCCCGCCACGCCCCCGTGACACCTGCTCACCCAGCGCGGGTGTTGCCGTTGTCGTCGTTGCGGCGGGCGTACGGCGTGCTGCGCCGAGCGGCCACCGGCGACCACTCGGCCAGCACCAGCGTCGCGTCGTCGGCCGGCGCCCCGCCCTGGTGCTCGGCGACCGCGTGCGCCAGCCGGCGCAGTGTCTCCGGCGCGGGCAGCCCGGCACCGGCGTGC
Source organism: Dactylosporangium sp. NBC_01737 (assembly GCF_035963215.1). NCBI lineage: Bacteria > Bacillati > Actinomycetota > Actinomycetes > Micromonosporales > Micromonosporaceae > Dactylosporangium > Dactylosporangium sp. NBC_01737. The sequence goes on along the minus strand of NZ_CP109153.1, from coordinate 6,662,651 downwards.
CGTTCGACGAGGTCGATGAGCCGCTGGACGCCGAACTGGTCGCCGCGGGCGTCGCGGGCCTCGGTCACCCCGTCGGTGTACAGCAGCAGCCGGTCGCCGCCCTCCAGGTCCTCCTCGGCGACCTCCACGTCGTCGTGGACGCCGAGCGGCATCCGCCGTCCCGCGGCGAGGTCCCGCACGACCCGCCCCGTGCGCAGCAGCAGCGGCCGAGGGTGCCCGGCGTTGAGGTACCGCAGCCGCCCTTCGTCCAGATCCAGCTCGGCGAGCACGGCGGTCACGAACCGGCTGTCGGGGAACTGCTCCGTCAGCGCCGTGTCGGCCGCCCGGGCCTGCTCCCGCAGGTCCCCACCGGCCCGCCGGACCGCCCGCATCGCCGACATCGCCACCCCGCACGCCAGGCTCGCCGCCAGCCCGTGCCCGACCGCGTCGAGGATCACGATCCTGGCCCGCGCGCCGTCGATCGCGTAGTCGAACCCGTCGCCGCCGACGTCGTAACACGGCTCCAGGATCGCGCTGATCACCATCCGGTCGCACGCCGACGTCAGCGGCGGCAGCAGCTGCCGCAGCAGCTCCGCCGCCGGCGCCATCGGCCGGGACCGCCGCACCTGGGCCAGGAAGTCACCCTTGTGCGAGGTGACGGTCACCAGGTGCCCGATCAGCCCCGCGAGGGTCTCGTACCGCGTCCGCAGCGACCCGTCCCGCAACTGCGTCTCACCTTCGGCGACCACGAACTCGACCACCCCGAGCCGGTCCGTGCCGTTGACGATCGGCACGCACCACCCGTCGTCCCCGGTCGGCGCCGACGCGACCATCGCGAACGCCCGCCCCGCCGGCGTCGTGGCCAACGGCTGCGGCGCCGGCAGCGGACGCCCCGGCCTCGGCACCGGCCGCAGCGTGCGCTGCTCCTCGTCGACCAGGTAGATCGTCGCCCCGATCCCCAGCGGCGCCAGCGCCGCGTCCACCGCCGTGGCCAACCCGTCGGGCTGGAACAGATGCGATCCGTCCAGGATCGCGCTGAACGCCTCCAACCAGCGCGCTTCCACCGTCGCCGCCATGTCCCGCTCACCCCTCGGCAAACCAAACACGGTCGCGTCCGCGACCCACCCGTCACACCGGCCGCGCGTGCACTCACCCGCAACCGGTGTAACGGATTCCCATCCGCGCCGCCCCGGAAACGACCCTCCTGCGCCCGCCCGGCGCTCCCGCTAGGCTCGGTTCGTGGAGTTCTCCCTGGAGCGCGACGATTCCCACCGCCTCACCGACGAGCGCGTCACCGCCGACGTCGGCGAACGCGACGGCGCCGCCGTCGTCACGGTGCGCGGCAAGGTCTTCTACGACACCCTCGCCCCGCTCGCCGAAGCCCTCACCCAACTGACCGGCCGCCCACCCCACCGCGTCGTCCTCGACCTGTCCGCGGTGCCGATGTGCGACTCCAGCGGCCTCAACCTGTTCGTGCGCACCAGATCCGACCTCAGCGCCACCGGCGGCTGGCTCCGCCTGGCCGGCACCAGCCCCATGGTCGACAACGTCCTGCACATCACCAACCTCGACCGCATCCTCCCCCGCTACCCCACCGTCGAGGACGCCCTCTCCGCCACCTGACCAACGTCCTGCCTCACCGGTCGAAGACGGACAGCCCGGACGCCGGCGACTCAGGGCCGTCGGGCCTCACGTACAGATTCCCGAAGAGTCTGCGCCGCTCCCCGGCCGGGTCGGGCACGTCGGTCAGCACGATCGGACCGGGCGGGGGCGGTATGGAAATGGCATCCTCCTGCAGTCGTTGCAATGCCTCGCGACTGACATGCTCCAGTTCCTTGCGGAGGATCGCCAGTTGCTCCTGGTCCCAGCCCTTGATCGGCCCACGGTGCCCGGCTGCGAACGCGTCCGCCGGCAGGTCGATCTCGCCGGCCACGACAGCCAGTGCCTCGTCGACCTCTTCGCGGAACGCTTCGAAAGTGAAGACGTCCAGGACCCCCCGATCGGACAGTTGTTTCGCGGTGCCGTCGACGGCCGCCATGAGACGACGGACATCACCCGGCCCGACCTCCCGGACCGACGCCACCGTCGTGAAAGCCTCCGCTGCTTCGACGCCACCCACCGTGGCGGATCCGTACGACCGCGCGACACAGTTGTTCGTCCCCAGCGTCACGGCACCCGCGCCGATCACCGTCTGACACACGCCGCCCGGCCCGAGCGTGCCACCCACACCGGTGAAGGCCACCATCTCCTCCGCGCCGAGCCGATCGAGCGCCGCATGGACGCTGTCGATGACCTGCGGCTGCGGGTCCGCATCCGCATCCGGCGCAAGCGCGTCGAAGAGATCACGCGCCAGTTGGGCATCCTCGAACACCAGCGCGAACAAGTCGACGTCGGCCTGCACTGCGGTCGCATGGGTGACGCTGGTGACGTTGTTGCCGTCACCAACGGTGACGCCGGCCGAGTCCTCGATCTGAATACGGTCGAATTCCGGCACTGCCTCATCGACGACCTCGCGACGCGGCTCGCGCGCCGGACGGCAGGCTTCCAGACGGCGGTCCAGGAGGTCGCGGAAGTGTCTGTACTCCCGGCTCGTCACCGCCTTCGTCCTGTCCCGGGTGGCTCCGAAGATCTCGTACGCCTCCTGGATCGCCTGGCATGCTGCGGCGCTCACGGTGACCCGCTCGATTGTGTACTTGTACCGCAGGTCGACGTGGTTGTCCCGGCCGACGACGACGTTGTGCGACCGGCTGATCTTCAGCACGTCGCCGGGGCCGGTCTGGACCTCGCCCCGCCCCTGGGCGGGCGCGTACACCTGGAGATGATCCATCCGTGGTCTCCCTTGCCGTCGACATCCGTGGATTCATTGTCGACGCTGGGGTCATGGTTCGGCAGTGGTCAGGATGTGGTGCCGAGGAGGTGGTGGTGCAGGGTTTCGGTGAGCCAGGTGGTGAAGGTGTCGGGGTGCCAGCGGCGTTGGGTGACGAGGCGGTGGTGGATTTCGGGGGCGGTGTAGAGCCAGAGCAGGTCGACGGCGCGGTCGCTGGGGACGGTGAGGGCGCCGGTCGAGGCGAGGTGGGCGCGAAGCGTTCGTTGCCCTCGCGGCGTTCGCGTTCGATGGTGGTGACGAACTCGTCCAGGTGCGGGTCGGTGGACTGGGCGCCGAGGAGCACGGCGAGCAGTGGTGCGGTGCGGGTGGCGATGTGGGTGACGAGGACGGCGTACAGGGTGATGGCGCGGCGTGGGTCGGGCTCGGCGAGGAGGCGCCTGGCGGTCACGCGGTCACCGTGCCGGCGGTGTGCGTGCGGGCCAACATCCCCGCGCGGCTGGACCGGCTGCCGGCGGGGGTGCGCGGGGTCGAGATCACCGGTGTGGGGCACTGGCCGCACGTGCACGCGCCCGAGGCTACGAACCAGGCCATCGAGGCGCTGATACCCGGCTGAGCGACCGCGTCACGATGGAGCACCGGCGATTCCACCGATGCCCGGCGACCGGCACCGGGCCAAGGTGGCATCCATGGCACCCTATGCATCGGCGCGCCTCGCGGTCGCCGTCACGATGGTCCTCGGCCTGGTCGCCGCGGCAGGACCGGCCGGCGCCGCCGAGCCTGGCAGGACACCGCTGGGCCGGGCGACGGTGAGCGGCCCGCTGCCCGGCACGGTCCCGGGCGACCCGCGCTCACCGGACGTGCGCGACACCTACCCGTTCTTCTCCACCACCGACGACCTCGCCGCCGTCGGCTACGTCGAGCAGGAGTTCGTCGTCTCCGGCGCCGCCGACGCCTACGACACCGCCGGCAACCAGGTCGCGACGGGCGTGCCGTTCCGGACCCGGGTCGTCGTCCGCCGCCCGGTGCACCAGGTCCGGTTCAGCGGCACGGCCCTGGTCGAGTGGCAGAACGTCACCGCAGGATACGACCTGGACGCGCTGTGGGACGCCGACGCGATCACCCGCGCCGGGCACGCGTGGATCGGGGTGTCCGCGCAGCGCGTCGGCGTCGACCAGCTGCGCGGCTGGAGCCCGGCCCGCTACGGCGATCTCGACGTGACCGGCGGCGGCCGGTTCACCGCCGACGAGCTGTCCTACGACATCTACGCCCAGGCTGCCGCGGCGGTCACGGAGGGTCCGGCGATGGGCGGCCTGCGGGTGCGCACCACCCTCGCGGTCGGCGCGTCCCAGTCGGCGGGCAGGATGACGGTGTACTACCAGAGCATCCTGCCGAAGGTGGCGCCGGTCTTCGACGGGTACGCCTTCATCGTCGGCACCGCACCGACCCGTGCCGGCGCCGAGCCGGTGTTCCAGGTGCTGTCGGAGACCGACGTGCGCACGCCGCAGCGGCCCGCCGACACCGACGGGTTCCGCCGGTGGGAGGTGGCCGGCGCCGCGCACTCCGGGTGGCGGGGGCAGCAGTACCGGGCGCCGATCTCCGTGCGGGACCTGGGTGCCGCGCCGCAGTACACGTGCGGTTCGCCGCCGTTCAGCCGGGTGCCGCTCGACCACGTGGTCGCCGCCGCGTACGAGCACCTGGTGCGCTGGGTGCGGCGCGGCACGCCGCCGCCGGTCGCGCCGCCGCTGCTGTTCAACGCCGACGGCACGAAGACCCGCGACGCGCTCGGCCTCGCCGCCGGCGGGATCCGGCTGTCGCAGGTGTCGGTGCCGACGGCGCTGAACACCGGCGACAACACCGGCGAGACGTTCTGCCGGCTGTTCGGCACGCACCAGCCGTTCGACGCCGCGACCCTGGACCGGCTGTACCCGCACCGCACCGGTTACCTCGCCAAGGTGGTCCTGGCCGACCTGGCGAACGTGCGCGCCGGGTACCTGCTGCCCGCCGACGCCTGGCAGAACCTGACGGGCTGACTTCTTATGAAACCTTTAGCCTGACCCGACGTTCCTCTCACGTCCCTGCACGATCGTCGGAAGCATGACGACAGCGGCGGCGGCGAAGCAGACCGCAGTGCTGAGCCTGCTCGTCGTCGCCGCCCTGTGGGCCGGCAACGGCGGCGTGCAGCAGGTCGTGGGCGGCGGCGCCGGCGCGCTGTCGGCGGCGGGCCGGCTCACCGGCCTGCTCGGCTCGGACCTGCTGCTGCTCCAGGTGCTGCTGATGGCGCGGATTCCCCTGGTCGAGCGGGCGTTCGGCCAGGACCGGCTGGCCCGCTGGCACCGGTGGACCGGGTTCGGCTCGCTGCACCTGATGCTCGCGCACGTCCTGCTCATCACGCTCGGCTACGCCGCCGCGGCGGACGCGAACGCGTTCGCCGAGCTGTGGGACATGGTCGTGGACTACCCGGGAATGCTCCTCGCGACCGCGGGCACGGTCCTGCTGGTCGTGGTCGCGGTCACCTCGATGCGGGCCGCGCGGCGCCGCCTGCGGTACGAGTCGTGGCACCTGCTGCACCTGTACGCCTACCTCGGCGTGGGGCTCGCGCTGCCGCACCAGCTCTGGACGGGCGCGGACTTCCTCGCCTCGCCGCTGTCCACGGTGTACTGGTGGACGCTCTACGCGGCGGCCGCCGGCGCGGTGCTGGTCTACCGGATCGGGCTGCCGGTGTGGCGCAACGCCCGGCACCGGCTGACCGTGAGCCACGTGGTGGCGGAGGGGCCGGGCCTGACGTCGGTCTACCTGACCGGCCGGCGCCTCGACGAGCTGCCGGTGCGGGCGGGGCAGTTCCTGCAGTGGCGGTTCCTGGACGGCCCGGGCTGGAGCCGGTCGCACCCGTACTCGCTGTCCGCGACCCCGCACACCGGGATCCTGCGCATCACCGTGAAGGATCTCGGCGACGGCAGCGCCCGCGTGGCCGGCCTCGCTCCCGGCACCCGGGCGCTCGTCGAGGGCCCGTACGGGCGCCTCACCGGGGCGACGTACACCGGCGGCCCCGTCGTCATGCTGGCCTGCGGCATCGGCGTGACGCCGCTGCTGGCGCTGCTCGGCGAGCTGCCCTACGGCTTCGGCGAGGCCACCCTGATCTACCGGTCGCGCAGCGCCGCGGAGGTGGCGTTCCGCGGCGAGCTGGACTGGCTCGCCCGGCAGCGTGGCGTGCGCGTCGTCCACCTGCACGGCCCGCGCGCCGACCGGCCGTCGTGGCTGCCGCACGACCTGGCCGGCGCCGGCGACGTCACCGCGCTGCGCCGGCTCGCGCCGCGGATCGCCGGCGCCCAGGTCTACGTCTGCGGCCCGGACGCGTGGACGGAGGCGGCCCGCGCCGCCGCCCGCGGTGCCGGCGTCCCGGCGCGGCGGGTGCACACCGAACAGTTCGCCTGGTAACCGGAGAGGACCGCCCCGTTGCGACGGATCACCTTGTGGCTGCTGTCGACCCTGACCGCGGTGGTGCTGCTGTTCAGCTACCGCACCAGCACGATGGGCGCCGGGAGCCCGTCCACCACCACCGGCGCCGCCACCGCCACCGGCGGCACCGGTGATGGTGGCGGTGGCGGTGGCGGTGGCACGACCTACCAGGGTTCGGTCGCGCCGACCCGGTGGGGTGACGTCCAGGTCACCATCACCGTCGCGGACCGGAGGATCACGGCGGTGGAGGTGCCGGTGTACCCGGACGCCAACGGCCGGGACCGCCAGATCAACGCCCGTGCCCTGCCGATCCTGACCCGGGAGACCCTGGCCGCGCAGAGCGCCGACATCGACACCGTCTCCGGCGCCACGGTCACCAGCGAGGGCTACAAGGAGTCCCTCCAGGCCGCCCTCGACGCCGCCCACCTGTCGTGACCGGTCCCGGTCGCGCCCGCCATGAGGTATAGCTGGCAGATGCGGATCCTGGTCGTGGACGACGACGCCGCCGTGCGGGACTCCCTCGCGCGGACGCTGCGGTTCGAGGGGTACCAGGTCGACACCGCCCGGGACGGGCAGGAGGCCCTGGACGCCGCCCGTGCCGACGAGCCCGACGCCATGGTCCTGGACGTGAGCATGCCGCGGATGGACGGGCTGCAGGCGTGCCGGCGGCTGCGGGGTGAGGGCCTGCTCGTGCCGGTGCTGATGCTCACCGCCCGCGACAGCGTCGGCGACCGGGTCGCCGGGCTCGACGCGGGCGCCGACGACTACCTCGTCAAGCCGTTCGCGCTGCAGGAGCTCCTGGCGAGGATCCGGGCGCTGCTGCGCCGTTCGCTGCTCGCCGCGCCGCCCTCGCCGGCGCCCGGCACGCCGGAGATCCTGGCGTTCGCCGACCTGCGGCTGGACCCGGCGACCCGGGAGGTGTGGCGGGGCGAGCACCCGCTGCGGCTGACCCGCACCGAGTTCGCCATCCTCGAGGTGTTCCTGCGCCGCCCGCGGCAGGTGCTGACCCGCGGGGTGCTGTTCGAGCTGGTGTGGGGCTACGACTTCGGCGAGACGTCCAACAGCATCCACGTGTACCTCGGCTACCTGCGCCGCAAGCTGGAGGCCGACGGCCGCCCCCGGCTGCTGCACACGGTGCGCGGGGTCGGCTTCGTCCTGCGCGAGGAGCCACTGTGAAGCGGCTGTTCGCGCGGTGGTGGCGCCGGCGTACCCTCCACGACCGGCTGTCGCTCCTGGTGACCGCGGCGGTCGCGGCCGCGGTGCTGACCGTCGCCGGGATCGCGTTCGCGGCGGTCTCGCAGATCCAGCGCCAGCAGCTGCAGTCGCAGCTGGAGACCGACGCGCGGTCCATCGCCGCCCAGCCGGAGCAGTGGCGCGACGGCCCGCCGGGTCCCGGCGGCCGCCGGGACCTGCGGCACTGGCGCGACATCGGCCCCCGCTGGCAGGTCCTCGGCCGGGACGCCACCGTCGCCGGCGGCTCCACGAACGCGCTGCCCGTCACCGAGGGCGCCCGGCGGGTCGCGTCCGGGCAGTCGCCCCGGCAGCAGGAGCGGGTGTACCTCGACGGGCACAGCTACCTGATGCTCACCGTCCCGGCGGCCCGCGGCGGGGGCGCCGTGCAGGTCGCGGTCGACCAGGCCCCGGCGAACCGGACCCTGACCGTCTTCGGGCTGCTCATGGCCGCGAGCTGCATCCTCGGCATCGGCGGCGCCGCCGCGCTCGGCCGCACCGTCGCCCGCGCCGGCCTGGTGCCGGTGCAGCAGCTGACGAAGGCCGTCGAGGACGTCGCGGTCACCATGGACCTCAACCGGCCGGTCCCGATCCACGGCGTGGACGAGATCGCCCGCCTCGGCCAGTCCGTCAACACGATGCTCGCCGCGATCGGCGCCGCCCGCCAGGCGCAGCGGACCCTCGTCGAGGACGCCAGCCACGAGCTGCGCACGCCGCTGACCAGCATCCGGACCAACATCGAGCTGCTGCTCGCGGTGGAGCGGCAGCCCGAGCTGGCGCACCGCCTGCCGCCGGAGGAGCGGGCGAAGCTGCTGCGGGACCTCGACGCACAGGTCGGCGAGCTGGCGGCGCTCACCACCGAGCTGGTCGAGCTGGCCCGGGAGGAGACCACCCGGGAGCCGGCCGAGGACGTCGAGCTGACCGACGTCGTGGACGCCGCCGTCGACCGGGTCCGCATCCGCGTCCCGGCGGTCACGTTCACCCTCGCCGTGCGGCCGGTGACCGTGCACGGCCGGCCGAACGAGCTGGAGCGGATGCTGGTCAACGTCCTGGACAACGCCGCGAAGTGGAGCCCGCCGGGCGGCGTCGTGCACACCGAGCTGTCCACCGACGGCGGCGGCCGGGTCCGGCTGACGGTCACCGACACGGGGCCGGGCATCGACGCCGACGACCTGCCGCACGTCTTCGACCGCTTCTACCGGGCCGCCGCCGCCCGTGGCATGCCGGGCTCCGGCCTCGGCCTGGCGATCGTCGCGCAGACCGCCGCCCAGCACGGCGGCACCGTGACCGCCGGCCCGAACGACCCGCACGGCACCGTCGTCACCATCCGGCTGCCGACCGCCTGACACTGCTAGTGTGTGCGGAAACGTCCGTATTGTCGCTATCAGGAGCTCCGACCGTGCTGCTGCGTCACCGCCGTCCCGGCCGCGGCGCGCCCGGGACGACCGCCGGGCTGCTCCTCGCGCTCGTCGCCGGCTGCTCGTCCGGCGGGAGCACCGCCGACACCGCCGTCCGCCGCGCCCACGTCCTCCGCCGCCTCCACGTCCTCCGCCGCCTCTACGCCCCCGCCGCCTCCACGGCCCCGGACGCCTCCACGGCCCCGGACGCCTCCACCGACCCGGACGCGGCGGCGGCGGCCCTCGCCGCGACGCGGGCGTTCCTCGGCACGCTCGACGCGGCCCAGCGGTCCGCGGTCCAGGCCGAGCGGACCCCGGCGAACCTGGCGCTGTGGTCGGATCTGCCCGACCGGCTGTTCCAGCGGGCCGGGCTGCGCGTGGACAAGCTGAGCACGGCGCAGCGGGCCGCCGCACAGAACGTGCTGAGGGTGGCGCTGAGCGACGAGGGCTACCGGGGCAGGTCACCCGGATCTCGGCCGCCGCGCAGGGCGCCGGCCACTCCTGGATCCGGCTCGTCGGCGCGCCGGCCGCCACCGGGAGGTGGACGATCCAGTGCGGCGGGCATTACCTGGCCCTCAACGTCACCGTCGCGGGCACCGCGATGACGCTCGCGCCGACGCTGTGGGGCGCCCAACCGGCGTCGTTCGCCTCGGGCGGCACCGGCGCGGAGCCGCTGTGCGGCGAGACCCGCAAGGTGTTCGCGCTCATCGGCGCGCTCGACGCGACCCAGCGGGAGGCGGCGTTCCTCGCCTCGCCGGTGAGGGAGATCGTGCTCGGCGCCGGCCAGGACGGCAGGACGCCTGCCACGGAGGGCGTGAAGGCGTCGACGTTCACCGGCGCGCAGCGGCAGCTGCTGCTCGCCCTGATCGGCGAGTGGATCGCCCCGCTGCACCCGGGGGAGGCCGCCGCCAAGCTCGCCGCCGTCGAGCAGGACCTCGACTCCGTCACGTTCGCCTGGTACGGCGCGACCACCATCGGCCGGCCGATCTACTACCGGGTGCAGGGCCCGGCGTTCGTCATCGAGTTCGCGCACCAGCGGGAGCAGGCCGCCGACGCCGGCGGGACCACCCGCATCCGCTCGATCTACCGCGAACCCGGCAACAACTACGGCGCCGGCCTCGGCTCGTGACGCGCGTGCGCTGGGCAGCGGCCGTCCTGGGCGGGCTCGCGCCGCTGCTGCTCGCCGGGCCGGCCGCGGCGCACCCCACCGACGAGGTGATCCAGCAGGCGTACCTGACCCCGACGACGTCGGACCTCACCGTCGAGTTGGTCCTGACCCCGGGGGCCCTCGTCGCGCCGGCGTTCGCCAAGGCCGTCGACACCGGCCGTGACCGGGCGATCAGTGCGGCGGAGGAGGCGTGGTACGCGGCCGGCGTCGCCTCCGCGCTCACGCTGCGCGTCGACGGCGCGACGGTGCCGCTCACCGTCACCGGGCACACCGCGGCGCCGTACCAGCTGCTCACCGCGGCCGGCGGCACCGTGACCGTCACCCTCACCGCGCCGCTGCCGGCCGGCGCCCGCAGCGTCGAGTTCCACGACGCGTTCGACCCGGGCCGCTCCTCGCCGCCGGCCTCAACCGCACGGCCCTCGGCCTCGGGATGATCGCGGCGTTCGGCCTCGGCCTGGCCGCCGTCCTCGTCGGGTCCGGCCTGATCCTCGTCAGCGCCCGAACGACCCTGGAACGGTCCCGGGTCGCGGCGACCGGCCGGCCCGCCCGCTGGGCGCCGGTCGCATCCGCCGCCGTGGTGACCGCGCTCGGCGTGAGCACGGCGGTGAGCGGCCTGGCGCACCTCACGCCGTGAGCGCGGGCCGGTCCTTCCACAGCACGACACCGGCGCTGGCGGCCACGACCAGCCCGATCGCCGCGATCTGCGCCGGGTGCAGGGCCTGACCCAGGATCACGAAGCCGGCCAGGGCGGCGATCGCCGGGCCGAGGCTCATCAGCACCGCGAACGTCGACGTCGGCAGGCGCCGCAGCGCGGTCAGCTCGAACGTGTACGGCAGCACCGAGGACAGCACCGCGACCGCCGCGCCGAGGGCGAGCACCTTCGTTTCGAGCAGCGCGGCGCCCGCGTCGAGCACGCCGGCCGGCAGGGCGAGCAGCGCGGCGACCAGCATGGCGAGGGTGAGGCCGTCGCGCTTCGGGAAGTTCGCGCCGGTCCGCGCCGACAGCATGATGTAGCCGGCCCACGCGGTGCCGGCCAGGAACGCGCAGCCGACGCCGAGCGGGTCGAGCTGGTCGAAGCCGCCGCCACCGAGCAGCGCGACCCCCGCGAGGGCGAGCAGCGCCCACAGCCACGCGACCCGGCTGCGGGCGGTGACCACCGACAGGGTCAGCGGCCCCAGCACCTCCAGGGTGACGACCGGGCCGATCGGCATACGCGCGATGGCCACGTAGAACGCCAGGTTCATCCCGGCCAGGACCGCACCGAAGACACCGACGAGGATCCATTGGCGGCGGGTGTACCCCCGCAGCCTCGGCCGCCCGACCGCCACCAGCAGTGCGGCGCCGATGACGAGCCGCAGCGAGACGACCCCGGCCGCCCCGGCGAGCGGGAAGAGCGTGGTGGCGACCGCGGCTCCACTGTGGACGGACGTCTGGGACGCGAGGACCCGCCACACCCCGCCCGCGCGGCGGGTGGTCTCGGCGGCGATCGGTGCGGGCACGGCCAGGACGTCGGTCACGCCACGAACGCTATGCACCGCGACGGATCTTGTGAAATGCCGCTTCGCCGGTGGTTATGCTGCTCACGCATGACCATTGAGCTGCGGCACCTCAGAGGATTCCTCGCGATCGCGGAGGAGGGCAACCTCACCCGCGCGGCGGCCCGGCTGCACCTGACGCAGCCGGCGCTGACCCGCACCCTGCAGCAGCTCGAGGCGCACCTCGGGGTCCGCCTCGTCGACCGCTCCACCCACCACCTCGCGCTGACCCCGGCGGGGCGGAGTTCCGGCGCAACGCCGCCGCCGCGGTCGCTGCCGTGGAGCACGCCCTGGACCCCGACCGTTCACGGGGGCTCCCGGTCCGGCTGGGGCACGCGTGGTCGGCGTTGGGGGCGTACACCACCTCTTTGCAGCGGCGCTGGAAACGGGCGCACCCCGGGACGGTGCTGGAGGTGCTCCGCCTCGACGAGCGCAGCGCGGGGCTGGCCTCCGGCGCGGTCGACGTCGCCGTCCTGCGCGGCCCGGTCGGCGTGCCCGACGTGCCCGGTGTCACCGTCGCGCACCTCATGCAGGAGCCGCGCCTGGCGGCCGTCGCCGACGACAGCCCCCTCGCCTCGCGGACCTCGCTCACGCTCGCCGACCTCGCGACGCGGCCCGTCGCCCTGAACACGGTGACCGGCAGCACCACCCTCGCGCTGTGGCCGCAGGGCGCGGCACCGTCCCACGTCGTGCCCGTGAAGAACACCGACGACTGGCTGTCGGTCATCATCGCCGGCGACGCGGTCGGCGTGACCACCGCCGGGACCGCCGCCATGCACCCGAACCCGGCGGTGCGTTACGTCCCGCTCACCGACGCCCCGCCCGTCGACGTGGTCCTGGCCTGGCGCGAGCCGGTCACCCACCCCGCGGTCCCGGACCTGCTGCGCCTGGCCCACGACGTCGTCAGGCGTATCCCTGCGCCGGGTTGAGCAGCGCGCCGCGGATCCCGCCGACGGTCTCGCCGAACCGCGGGCTCCAGCCGAGCCCGCGCAACCGGCCGGCGTCCAGCGCCGCGTCCATCGCCAGGTACGCGGCAAGGGGCCCGTGGGTCTGCACCGCCTCCTGCAGCGACCAGGACCGCACCGGCACCCCGGCCGCCGCCCCGACCGCTTCGACGAGGGCCGCCATCGGTTCCGGCGACGTCTCCGCCGCGTGGAACACACCGCCTGCACGCGATTCCAGCACCGTCGCGTACGCCACCGCCAGATCCGCCACGTGCACCGTCGACCAGCGGTTGGCGCCGTCGCCGGCGTACCGGGCGACGCCGTCGGCGCGGGCCTGCCCGACGAGGCCCGCGACCGGCCCCGCGCCGTCGCCGTAGACCATCGGCGGCCGGATCACGGCACCCCGCACCCCGGCCGCGTCCAGGACGCGGGCCTCGGCGGCGGCGAGCCAGGCAAGAGGGCCGGCGGATGGACCTCGCCGCCACGATGCTGCGCGACGAGCCCGGCCGCACCCTCGCCGAGGTCGCCGCGGCGGTCGGCTACAGCGACGAGTTCGCGTTCGGCGCCGCCTTCCGCCGCGAGGTCGGCACCCCGCCGGGCGCCTACCGCACCGGCTAGCGGCTGCTGCAACTACCCGGTGGATCCCTGCACCCCTGGGTACAGCGATCCACCGGGTAGTTGCGATCCACCGCGCAGGCGCTACGCCCCGGTGCGTTCGGCGGTGTCGGCGGTTGCCGCGCGGGGTGCGGGGATGACCGGCGCTGGGTGCGCGGCGGGCGGCAGGTCGGCGGCGATCTCCGCCGCGCGCGTGTCGCCGTCCGCCGCGACCCCGCGCCGCGCCCACGACGGCGTCCAGTCCTTCAGCTTCAGGGCCGGCTTCTCCACCAGGTGCCACGAGGCCGCCGCGACCAGGAGGACCACCAGGGCGCAGCCGCCGAGGTACACCCAGTGACCCTGGCCGGGCAGGCCGTACACGCCGAGGGTCTGCTGGACCACGAACGCGTAGATGTAGACGCCGTAGGAGTAGTCGTTGGTGCGCCCCACCCGGCGGAACACCGCGGGCAGCCGGATGCCGAGCCACAGCAGCAGGTACACGTAGGCGATGAGGGCGGGCCCGAGCAGCGGCAGCCCCCAGTGCACGGCGGCGACGACGGCGGCGAGACTGGCCGCGCCGAGGGCATCGTTGAGGGGGACGATGCCGCGGTACAGCTCAGCCGTCGCGCCGAGCAGGAACGCGGTGGTCAGCACGACGAACTGGAACGTCAGGAACGTGCCGCCGAGCGGGACCGTGAACCGGCTGGCGAGCGACGCGAGCGGCCCGACGGCCTGCGGGTCGCGGAAGCAGTCGTAGACGATGACGGCCATGCCCGCCGCGGCCATCAGCGCGACCAGGACCCGGGCCCGGCGCAGCACCCCCACCACCGCCAGGCCGCCGACGAGGACGTAGCAGGCCAGCTCGTACTTGAGGGTCCACAGCGAACCGTTGAGCGCGCCGTTCGGGCGGCCCGCGAGGATGTCGCCGATCGAGTCCTGGCGGGGGTCGGCGTAGAAGTTGTGCAGGAAGTAGTCGAGCGGGCCCTTCTGCGCGGACCAGTAACCGCCGATGCCGCCGTGCCCGTGCACCCACAGCAACGGCCCGACGACCGCGACGGACACCAGCAGGCACACCCACAGGCCGGGGAAGATGCGCAGGCCGCGGTGCCACCAGTACCGGAAGAACGGCGTCCGGCGACCGCTGCGGGTGATCAGGAAGCCCGACAGCGCGAAGAACCCCGTGACGGCGAAGCCGCCCAGGTCCAGCGGCAGCCGGAACGGGTTGCCGGCCTCGCCGAACCCGAGCACGTCGGAGTGCCCGACCAGCACGGCGAACGCGAACGTCAACCGCAGGAAGTTGAACGCGTTGTCCCGACCCGAATACGCCGAGTCGAGGGTTCGGCGCTGCCGGTCAGTCACCATAGCGGGCGATGCTAACAGTCCTCACGTCCGCGCGCGGGTCACCGCGATCTCGTCGCTGAAGCACCGGTCCGGAATGGTGTGCTCCGGCGTCTGGATGTCCGGCGGCCAGCAGACCTCCACCACGACGAGGTCGATCACCGCGAGCGCGACGAGATCCAGGTCGAGCTGCAGGGTGCCGTCCCAGACGTCGGCGTACTCCCGGGCGACGATCCAGCCGCCGGTGTACGCGGTGTAGGTGGCCTCGGTGTGCGCGTCGTTGAGCGGCGAGCAGTCCGGGTCGCCGGTGATCCGGGCCGTCACGACGCCGCCGATGTGCACCTGGTAGATGGGCGCGGTGCCGTCCCAGCTGACCGTGCCGACGGTGCCGCCCTCGGCGCAGGCGTTGCCGCCGGCCGCGGCGAACCGCACCCTGGTCGGCGGCCCGGCCGCCGCCGGTGCGGCACCGAGCAGGACCGACATGAGGCCGACGATTGCGGACGCGACGCGTACCCGGACCATGTGCCCGAAGATAGATGTTGATCACGGTCCCGGCCCGCTTCCGTCACCGTTCCGACAGGACCCCGCCGCCGCTGCCATACACTGCGGCGATGGCGGGCACGGGCGGCGGGCGGGCGAACCGGGGACCCGCGGCCGCCGCGGACAACCGGGCCGCGATCATCAGGGCGGCCGGCGAGGTCTTCGCCGAGCAGGGCCTGGGCGCGCCGCTCAACGCGATCGCGAAGCGGGCCGGGGTCGGGCAGGGCAGCCTGTATCGGCACTTCCCCACCCGCGAGTCGCTCGCCTTCGTGGCGTTCGAGGGCAACCTGGCCGAGATCGAGGCGGCCGTCGCCGACGGCGCGACCCTCGCGGCGGTCCTCGCCATGGTGGTGGAGCAGGCGACCGTGTCGGCGGCGTTCATCGAGCTCATCACCCGCCATGCCGCCGACCCGCGCAGCGTGGCCCTGGAGCGGCGGTTGCGGGCGGCGGTCGAGGCGACGATCGACGCGGCCAGGGTCGCGGGCACCGTGCCGGCGCACTACACGGTCGACGACGTGATGCTGGCGGTGACGCTGCTGACGGGTGCGCTGATGGGCACCCTGCCGGCCGGCCGCCCGGACCTCGTCGAGCAGGCGTGGCGACTCATGGGCATCAACCCGGCCTGAGGCGATCTGGGGCTGGCCGGCAGGCGGCCCTTCGTGGATACTGCCCCACAACCGGACACGCGTGTCCGCATAGCTGGGGAAGAGGGACCATGGCAGCACCGCTCACCGCGAAGTCGTCGATCGCCGACTGGCTGGCCCACCCCGTCGGCGGCCCGATCCTGGCTGCCATGGTCGAGGAGGGCGGGATGACGACCGCCGTGCTCAAGCCGGTCCGGCGCTTCGCGCTGCAGCGCCTGGTCGCCATGAGCCGCGGCCGGCTCACCCAGGACACCGTCGACGACCTGGTGGCCCGCGTCCGCGCCGCCGAGCAGGGCATACCGGACACCGCGCAGGCCGCGTCGAGCACCGAACAGCAACCCGCGCAGCGCGGCACGGGCACGCAGGCGCAGGGCGGCGGCGGGCGGGGTGTCGAGCCGGCGGCATGGGTCGAGCGCGTGACGCCGGGGCGGTTCGACGGCAAGACGGTCATCGTGACCGGGGCGGGCGCCGGCATCGGCCAGGCCACGGCGTCGCGGATCGCCCGCGAGGGGGGCAGGGTCATCGCCGTCGACATCGCACCTGACCGGCTGACCGAGCTCACCATCCGGCTCGACGGGTTCGACGTCGTGCCCGTGACCGGCGACATCACGGCCGAGGGCGACATCGCCGCGATCGTCGCCGCGGCCGGCGGCGCCATCGACGGCCTCGCCAACATCGCCGGGGTCGCCGACAACATGACCCCGCTGCACGAGGTGACCGACCAGGTCTGGGAGCGGGTCATGCGGATCAACGTCGACGGCACGTTCAAGCTCAGCCGCGCCGTCATCCCGCACATGCTCGCCGCCGGGCGGGGCTCGATCGTGAACACCGCCTCCCAGGCGGCGCTGCGCGGGTCGGCGGCGGGCCTGGCCTACACCGCGTCGAAGCACGCCGTGGTCGGCCTGACCAAGAGCTCCGCGTTCATGTACGGCCCCAGCGGCCTGCGCGTCAACGCCGTCGCCCCGGGCGGCGTCATCACCAGCATCGAGTCCAGCTTCGACTCCGCACTCGGCCAGGAACGCATCGGCGGCCAGCTCGAGTCCATGCCCAGCCTCGCCGACGCCGACATGATCGCGGCCTCGATCACGTTCCTGCTCAGCGACGACGCCGTCAACATCAACGGCGCCGTCCTCACCTCCGACGGCGGCTGGTCCGCGCAGTAGCCACCGCGCTCACCCGCCACCGCCGCCGTCTCCCCCGCCGCCACCACCGTCTCCCCCGCTGCCACCTCCACCGCCGTCGCCGGCGCCCCAGCTGACGTCGCGGTCGCCGTAGGCGTCGTACCAGTGGACGGGGCCGGTCGGGCCGCCGCTGTACATCGACCGGTCGACCTCGTCGGAGCCGCCGGTGGCGCGGGAACCTTCGGACGTGTCCGGCCCGCCGGCCGAGGGGGCGCACAGGGCCAGCACGTCAGGGTCGATGCCGTGCAGGCTCTCGACGCCGAACAGGGCCACCCCGAGCCCGGCGACCTCGGGCCCGTGCGCCGCCCAGACCGGCTCGGCCGACGGTGCCAGGAACGCGGCCTCGGCGCGGGCCCGGGCCAGGAACGCCCGGGTCCGCGCCGGCAGCCGGTCGACCCGCAGGAGCACCAGGCCCGCGACGACGGTCACCCCGGCGCACTCGATCAGCGACACCCCGGTGCCGGTGTTGCCGGCCTCGAACGCGACCAGGCTGGTCGTCAGCCCGAGCAGCGCGACCGCGAACACCGGGACCGTCGCCTCGCGGACCAGGCGGCGTTCCCGCGCTCCGAGCATCAGGCCCTCGCCGATGAGGAACCGCCCGGCGGCGCCGATCAGCCGCCGCACCCCGGGGTCGGTGGCGGACATGCTCTGCGGCGAGTGCCCGCCCGCGACCGCCCGGTACACCGCGAGGTCCAGCTCCGAGGCCAGGTCGTGCGGCACCGCGTCGGTGCGCAGCGCCCCGTCGACGACCCGCACCGCACCGGCGGCCCGCAGCGCGCCGAGCGACGCGGCGACCGCCTGCCCGGCGCCGCCGTTGAGCAGGGCCAGGTGCAGCGGGTTCAGGTCGTGGACGACCGGCCCGCGGGTGTAGTTGTGCCGGCGCCACCACACCAGCGCGCCGACCGCGCAGCAGGCGAGGCCCGCGTAGATCCACACGTAGGGCCCACCAGCCGCGGTCAGCGAGTTCGACGCCCCCGTCATCGCTTCCATGACCAATGATGCGACCATCGACGGCCGGCAGCACACCAGCCGTCGGGCTCTTTGCCCATTTCTTGCGGAGGACACATGCGGCGGTACACCCCGACCGGCGGCTGGCCATTGCGCCGGCGGCTGCTGCAGCGGGCGCCGCGGCGGGCCCTCACCTTCGACCAGGCGATCGCAGCGGCCGGCAACGGCGACGGGCCCGGCACGCTGCTGCGCACCCACGGCCGGCGCACGGACCGGGCGGTGCTGCTGCTGCACGGCTACACGCACAGCCCCCGGCAGGTCGCCGCCCTCGCCGAGCTGTTCTACGAGGGTGGCTGCACCGTGTACGCCCCGACGGCCCCGAGGCACGGCACCGCCGAACCGGGCGCACATCGGGGTTTCACGGCGGCGCAGCTGCTGCGGTACGCCGGTGAGGCCCTCGACGTGGCAGCCGCCCTCGGCGAGGAGGTCGGGGTCGTCGGGGTCTCCGCCGGTGCCGCCCTGGCGACGTGGCTCGGCGCCCACCGCGGCGACCAGGTGGCGCGCCTGCTGCTGATCACGCCGCTGTTCGCGCCGCACGCGGGCCGGGTGCCGGCGGCGCTGCTGCGGCCGCTCACGACGCTGTACGGCCTACGCCTGCCCCCTGACCGGGTCAACGAGCGCGGCTACTCCTTCACGGCCGTCGCCCAGTACCTGCGGGTCGCCGCGAACCTCCCGGCGGCACCGGTCACCGGCGCGCTGCGGCACGTGGCCGTCGTGACGTCACCGGGCGACACGGTCGTCGACGCGACCCGGGCCGAGGCGGTGCCCGCGTGGCTCGCCGCGGCGGCCGGCGCGACCTTCGTCCACGACGTCCTTCCCGCCGGCGAGGGCCACGCCCACAACGTCATCGGCGAGCATGCGAGCGCGTTGAACGAGCGCTACCTCAGGCTGTACCAAGGCTGACGCCTCATCCTGCATGCCGCCCAGGGGACACCGCGGCGACGTGCCGCCCGCTGTCGGCCGCGACGTGCTGCGACGCGACGTCGGCGGGCCGGGCGGGCCACCAGAACCGCTCGCCCAGCAGCAACGCGATCGCCGGCACCACCACGGTCCGCACCACGAGGGTGTCCAGGACGACGCCGATGCCGACGATGACCCCGATCTGGGTGAGCACGATGACCGGCAGGACCCCGAGGACCGTGAAGACCGCGGCGAGCAGGATGCCCGCGGACGTGATGACCCCGCCCGTGGCCCCGAGCGCGCGGATCACCCCGGCGCGGGTCTCGCCGCGCGCCGCCGCCTCCTCCCGCGCCCGGGTCACGAGGAAGATGTTGTAGTCCACGCCGAGCGCCACGAGGAACAGGAAGCTCAGCAGCGGCACTCCAGCGTCCAGCGCCGGGATGCCGAGCCCGAGCCGCAGCACCAGGCTCGCCGCCCCGACGCTGGCGGCGAAGCTGACGATGACGGTGAGCAGGAGCAGCAGCGGCGCCACGATGGAGCGCAGCAGCAGCACGAGCACGAGCAGCACGACGAGCAGCACCAGCGGGACGACGACCCTGTTGTCGCGGGCGTACGCGTCACGCTTGTCCAGGTCCGCGGCGGGCGCCCCGCCGACGAGCGCGTCGCTGCCGGCGATGCCGGCGAGGGTCGATCGGAGCCGGCGCACCGTGCTGTCGGCGGCCTCCGTGCCGGACGCGGCCCGCAGGTCGACGCGCAGCTTGGTGAGCGTGCCGTCGTCGGAGCGCTCGGGCCGGGCGACCGCGGCCACGCCGTCGAGTTCCCTGACCGCCGCCACGGCCCGGTCGGTGGCCCCGGCGGCGACGATGACGGTCACCGGCTGCGACGACCCGGCCGGGAAGTGCCGCGCGAGGGCCTCCTGCGCGGTGACCGACTCGACCTTCGTGCGGAACAGTTCGGTCTGCGCCAGCCCGATCGACGTGCTGAACAGCCCGGTGGTGAGCAGCGCGAGGACGAGCGCCGCGCCGGCGAGGACCCTCGCAGGGTGCCGACCGACGGCGTGGGCGACCCGGGACCACAGCCCCTTGGTCGTCGGGTCCTGCCCGCCGAGCCGCGGCACGAACGGCCAGAAGATCCCGCGCGGGAGGCTGACCAGCGCGGCCGGCAGCACCACCAGCCCGAACACCAGCGCCACCCCGACCCCGATCGCCGCGGCCACACCGAGCGTCCGGTTGGCCGTGAGCACCGCCGCGAGCAGCGTGAGCAGCGCCAGAATCACGGTCCCCGCGCTGGCCACGATCGCCGGCGCCGCGCTGCGCAGCGCCACCGCCATCGCCTCCCGGCGCTGCGGCGTGTGACGGAGCTCTTCGCGGTACCGCGAGATCAGCAGCAACGCATAGTCCGTCCCGGCACCGAAGACCAGCACGGACACGATGCCGCCGACCGAGGCGTCCGTGCGCTCACCGACCAGCTTCGCGACCCACGGCAGCAGCTTCGCCACCACCTGGTCCCCGGCCCCGATGACCACCAGCGGGACGATCCAGAGCAGGGGGCTGCGGTACGTGATGAGCAGCAGCACCGCCACGACACTGGCGGTGGCCACCAGCAGCGTGACGTCGGCCCCGTCGAACGCGGCGGAGATGTCCCGCCCGAACGCGGGCCCGCCGGTCACCTGCGCGCTCAGCCCTTCCGGCAACGCTCCCCCGGCGTGCACGACCTCCCGCAGCCGGTCCACCGCCGCCGACAGCGCGTCGCCGTCCCCGCCGAGCGTCACGGCCAGCAACGCCGCTCGCCCGTCCTCGGCGACCACGGCCGCCGGCACCTGCCCACCGCCCGCGGTGCCGCTCAGCGCCGTGCGGGCCTGCTCGACCGCGGCCCGGTCGGCGTCGGTGAGGAGTGCGTCGCGTCGCTCGTACACCACGACGGCGACATCGGTGCGCCCGCTGGCGAACCGGTCGGCCAGCTCCGTCACCCTGGTCGACTGCTTCCCGGCCGGCAACCCGTCACCGGGCACCGCCTCCGGCTGCGCAGGCGAGGTGAGCAACACCAGCGCCGTCAGCCCCACGGTGACGAGCAGGATCAGCACCGCGCCGATCCGACTGGTGACGACAGCTGCCACTCGTGTGCCCACGCCCATACCCCTCGACGCCAAATAGTTCCACGATCGAACTTCTCTTGCCCCCTTGATACTCGCCCTACCCAACCGACGCAAAAATCGACGCAACACTGCGTGCCCGCCTGGTGACGAACCCACCCGGCGCGGCCGTGCCCGGCACGTCCGGCATCGGGCGAGGACAGGTTCTGCCGGTGCCCCTCCAAACACGGGCATGGTTACGTGTCAGCAGTGTGGAGGTGGACGTGGACGCAGAGGAGTCGTTCCTGGCGTACGTGCGGGAGCGGGTCGCCGCGCTGTCGCGGATCGCGTTCCTGCTGACCGGGGACCGGCATCTGGCCGAGGATCTGGTGCAGGAGACGCTGCTGCGGGTGGTCGGGCGGTGGGCGCGGATCGCGGCCGGCGGGGACCCTGACGCGTACGTCCGCCGCGCCCTCTACCACCAGCACGTGTCCGCGTGGCGGCGGCACCGGGGACGCACCGTGCACCTGGAGACGCAGCGACCGCCGGAGCGGGCCGGGCCTGACGAGGCGGGTGCCGTCACCGACAGCGTCGCGGTACGGGCGGCGCTGGCCACGCTGGCGCCGAAGCAGCGGGCGGGCGCGCGGCTCGGCGGTGCCGGGGCGTACACGGCCGACGGGGCAGGGATCGGCGTGTTCACCGTCGTCGCCGGGTGCACCACCGACTGCGGTCACACGCAGCGCAACGCCAGGTCCTGGCGGCTGACGGTGGTGTCCAGCGCCACCGGTGCGCCGGGCGCCACCTTCGCGACCTTCGGCGGTGCGAGCGCCAAGCTGGCCGGGTGGCAGCGCGACGGCACCGCGGTCGTGGTCCGCTACGTCGACGAGACGTCGCCGTACGAGGGGCCGTCGTACGACGCGCCGGACGGCTACCGCGCGGTGTCCGATGTGGACCTGCTCGCCCTGGACCGCGCGGCGGGACGAAGGTGCTGCTACGCAAGCCGACCGGCGTCATCTGGGACCTGGACGTGGCCGCGGACCTGGTCGCGGCGGGTGCGTTCGGCGGCCCGTCACCGGCGCCGGCGGTGTTCCCGCTCGCCAGGTGGTTCGCCACGACCGTGTTCGTCGTCGGCTGGGCCGTGTCCATGCTGGTCTGGCTCACCGTCGTGCTGATCCGAAGGCGCCGCCGCGCATGAAGCCGCGACGCCGCAGTGCATGAAGCCGCGACGCCGCCGCGCATGGAACCGCGGCGGCGCCGGGCGTGCACCGGCAGGGAACGGCGCCGTCAGGCGAGGATCGCCTGGTTGGTGGAGAAGACGTTCGTCGGGTCGTAGGAGCGCTTGACCCGCAGGAGCCGGTCACGGTCGGCCGGGGACCAGTTGGCCTGCAGCTCCTGCGGGCCGGCGCCGCCGGAGAAGTTCATCAGCCCGCCGGGGACCGTGGCGTCGCCGGCGGCGGCGAGGACCGCGCCGGTGACCGCGTCGACGACGGGCACCAGCTCGGGCACGCCGAGCCCGATGACGAACAGCGAGTACGCGGCGTCGCGGCCGGTGACCGCGTTCGGCACCGCCGGCGGGCGGCCCAGCGCACCGCCCAGGTGCCGCAGCTCGACCATGATGAGCGGCACGTCGACCTGCGGCCCGGCGGCGGCGAGGAGCCCCTCGACGGTCGACGCGGTCAGCTCGCCCAGCAGGACCCCGCGCTCGCGGGTCGGGGTCGGGTCCACCGGGTCCTGGTGGATCGCGTCGACGGCCTGGTAGGGCATCTCGCCGACGCCGCCAAGCAGGGCGGGCGCGGCGGCCAGCATCGGCGCGAGGAGGCGCTCGGCGTCGGTCGCGTCGCCGAGGTACGCCACCCGCAGGTGCACCACGAACGCGCCCCGCAGCGGCTCCGGCAGCTGCGGCAGCGGGGGCAGGCGCAGCATGGCGAGGGACGTGTTCATCCGCTCCGGCAGGCCCGGCGCCCACTGCCGGTAGGCGTGCAGGACCTCCGCGGCGTGGGTGGCCGGGAAGTAGATCCCGCCGCCGGTGAGCGCCGGCACGTCGAACAGGTCGAACTCGATGGCGGTGACGACACCGAAGTTGCCCTTGCCGCCGCGGACCGCCCAGAACAGGTCGCTCTCGTGGCCGGCGTCGACGGTGCGGGTGACCCCGTCCGCGGTGACGATCTGCACGGAACGCACGTGGTCGGCGGCGAAGCCGAACGTGCGCCCGAGCGGGCCGAGGCCGCCGCCGAGGGTGTACCCGACGACGCCGACCTGCGACGAGGACCCGTTCAGCGGCGCCAGCCCGTGCGGCGCGGCCGCCTCGATGACCGACGACCAGCGCACCCCGGCGGCGGCGCGGGCGGTGCGGGCGGCGGGGTCGACGGTGAGGTCCTGCATGCGCCGGGTGGTGATCAGGACGCAGTCGACGGCGGGGCGGACCGCGCCGTGGCCGGTGGCCTGGACGGCGACCGGGAGCCCGTGTCGCCCGGCCCAGCGGATCGCGGCGGCGACGTCGGCGGTGCTGGTGGCGCCGACGGCGACCAGGGGTCTGTGCGGGTTCGCCACGTTCCAGACGGCGACCTCCTCGGCGAAGCCGGCGTCGGTGGGCAGCAGCACCGGTCCGTGCACGGCGGCGACCAGGTCGGCGACGGACGGGTTGGTGGACACGGTCATGGGTGGTCCCCTCGGGTGGGGGCGCCCGCTGAGGCCGGGGCGCCGTGGGACCACCGTGCGCGGTGCCACTTGGCGGCCGGTTAAGACCCGCTTGGCCGCCGCTTCAGTGCGGCCAGAGCCGTGACCTGCGCCACGCTGGCGTCGAATCTTGGACTCGGCGTGGTTCAGGAGGTCAGCAGCTCGCCCAGCCGGCGGGCGACGGGCCACGCGCCGTCGGACGTGTTCGACACGACGGTGTACGTCAGCGCCGTGCCCGGGTCGTGCACGCTGCGGAACGACACGCCCGCGTCGTAGCCTTCGAGGATGACGGCGGGGCCGGTCCCGGGCAGCCAGAAGCCGAGGCCGTAGCGGCGCTGCTCGCCGGGCACGTCGCTGCGCGGCTCGAGCATCTCGGCGACGCGCGCCGCGGGCAGGATCCGCCCGGCGGTCAGCGCCCGCCAGAACGCGCTCACGTCCGCGACGGTCGAGCTGATCCCGCCGTCGCCGCTGCCGCGGACCGGCAGGTGGAACACGTTGGTGCGGTCGGCACCGGCGATCGGCAGGTAGCCGGTGGCCAGGCCGGGCGGCGGCTCGTCGGAGCGGTGGAACCCGGTGCCGGCCATGCCCGCCGGCGTGCACACCCGCCGCGTGACGAGCTCGTGGAACGGCACCCCGGCGGCCCGTTCGGCGATGAGCGCGAGGACGACGTAGCCGCCGTTGCAGTACGAGAACCGGGTGCCGGGCGCGAACTTCGCCGGGTGCCCGCCGAGGACCTTCAGGTAGTCCTCGGTGTCCAGCAGCTCGTGGACCGGCACCGGCAGCACGTGCTCGGTGATGTCGTGCCCGGCGTCCTCGTCGAAGTAGTCGCCGATCCCGGAGCGGTGTGCGAGGAGCTGCTCGACGGTGACGGCGTCGCCGATGAGCGGCAGGTCCGCGCCGAGCACGTCCCGCGCCGCGGTGCCGAGCCCGAGCAGCCCGTCCTCGACGAGGCTCATCACCACCGCGGCCGTCATCCCCTTGACGCCGGACGCGATCCCGAACCTGGTGCCGGGCGTGTTCGGCACGCGGGCGGCCCGGTCGGCGAGCCCATAGGCCGCGACGAGCTCGACGTCGCCGCCCCGGTCGACGCTGACGACCCCGGAGAACCCGGTCCGCCCCGCGACCTCGTCGACGGCCTCGGCGAGCTGGCTCATGCCGTCCTCCCAGTTCGGGCCACGACCGCGGGGCGCCCGAGATCGATGTCGACCGCGGCACAGTTCATTGCTCTGCCAACTGAGCTACCTCCCGGAACCGGGAGGGCTGGGCTCGAACCAGCGACCGATGAAGCCAGAAGTATCCGTGGTCTGCGCACCGGGCACCCGCCGCGCGGTCGTGTGGGCAGCTCCCGAGATCGAAGTGGTGACGGCGGTCGGCCCGAGGGCCATCTTTTTTACAGAAAGAAGGAGCCGTCACCGGCGCACCGGGAGTTGCCGCTGCCACGGTAGCAGCGACCCGCGCCCGCCCGCCGCCGAGTTTTCAGCGGGGGCAGGCGGCACCGAACGACGCCCGGTCGGTCAGGGTGAACCGGCAGCCGAAGTCGGCGGCCGCGACCGCGTGGCGGTCCAGGATCGCGTCACCGGCCGGGCGGTGCCCGGTGCGGACCCAGGAGACCAGGTCGTCGAAGCCCTGCGCGAGCTCCGGGCCGGTGAACTCGCAGTGCCCGAGGGCCCGCACCGCACGCGACACGAACAGCTTCCCGCGGCCCTGCAGCCCGGCGCGCCGGGCGTACTCCTGCTCCATCGACAGCGGCACGAACAGGTCGCCGATCGTGTGCATCGACAGCACCGGCATCCGCGGGCGCCCGTCGACGCGGGGCACCCCCGACAGGTCCCGGGACGGCCGGTCGGTCCGGTCGACCCGCAGGACGTCGCGGTTGAGCCGCAGCTCGTCGCGGGACAGCCACGGGTTGTCGTCGCCCTGGTACAGGGTGAACCGGTTGGACGTGACGTTGCCGTCGGCGATGTTCGCGGTGCCGCCGGACAGGCCCGGGTAGACGCCGAACAGGAACGGCACCGACGTCAGCGGCGGGATCGCGGGCAGCGCGCTCCAGTAGGCGAACGCGGCGTCGAAGCCGGGCCGGGTGCCGCCGCTGCGCTGCTCGACGTAGTCACCCCACCGGCGGCCGAGGTCGGTCAGCCCGGCGCCGGTGCCCAGCAGCGGCACCTGTTGCGCGACCTGCTGGCGGTACACCTCGAGGAACGAAGGATCGACGGGCGCCTTCGGGAACGTGATGGCGGTGCCGGTCAGGGCCGCGGCGGTGACGTTGGCGTCCAGGAAGTAGTCGAACAGCTCCGCGTCGCCGAGGACGCCGCAGGTGGGCATCGCGCCGACGAACGCCGACGGGTGCTGCTCGATGGCGACGGCCGTGACGTGCCCGCCCATCGAGGCGCCGGTCATGTAGACGGCCCTGGCGGACTGCCCGGTACGCTCCTTGAAGCGCCGGATCAAGGTGTACGAGTCCCGCACGCCCTGCCCGACGTCGTAGCCGTTGGTCTGGTAGCTCGACGCCGCCCACGCGAACCCACGCGACAGGTAGTGTGCGCGCAGCGACGGGTTGTCGACGAACACGGTGGTGCCGCTGCCCCGGAAGCCGTGCGCGTAGAGCACCAGCTCGCCGTTCCACGCCGCGGGCCGCTCGATGCGGTAGGCGGCGCCGTCGGTGATCCCGGTCCACACGCTGGACCCGCCGACGGGCACGAACGGGGTGCCGTTGACGTCGCAGTCGGGGTCGGCGACGGTGTAGCCCGGCTGGGTGGTGCTGACGACGGGCGGCCCGCACACCGGCGGGTCCGCCGAAGCGGGCGAGGGGACGGCAAGGATCCCCACGACGAGTGCCAACGACGCAACGCTGCGCATCCACACATGGAACGCCTGTCGATACCTCAATGTCAACGCATTGGTGCACTCATTGTGCTTCTTGTGCCGCGCGGGTGTGCGTGCCCGTGTTCAGGCGCAGGAGTGCGGCGCCCGCGCCGACCAGTCCGAGCCCCGCGGCGGCGAGGAGCCCGATCGGTGGCGGGCCGGTGACCGGGAGCGGGCCCGCCGTCGCCGCGACCGTCACCGGCAGCGTCAGCACCCGCGGCGCGCCGCCGGGCGCGATGCCGCTCATCGCCAGGGTGTGGCTCCCGCTGTACCCCTCCGGGATCGTCACCTCCACGGAGACGTTCCCGGCCGCGTCCGACGTAGTCGTCACCAGCGCGGCGGGCGCCGAGTAGATCCCGACGGTCACGAGGGAGTTCGGCGCGAACCCGGACCCGGTCAGCGTCGTGGTGCGCTTCGCCGGGGTGAACACCACCCCGCCCGACGTGTCCGGTGTGCCGTCACCGGTCGGCACGGTCGCCGGCAGCGTCGGCGCGACCGTGGGCAGAGTCGTGGGCGCGGTCGTGGGCGCGGTCGTGGGCGCGGTCGCCGGCGTGGACGGTGTCACCGGCGTGACGGTCGGTGCCGTCGTCGGCGTCGGGCTCGGTGTGGGCGTGAGTGTGGGCGTCGGTGTCGGTGCAGGCGTGGGCGTCGGCGTCGGCGTCGGTCCGGGGATCGCCGCACTCACCCGCGGGGTGCTGGGGTCGCCCTCGCCGACGGCGTTGGTGGCGGTGACGGCCACGCCGTACGTCGCGCCGGCGGGCAGCCCGCCGATGGTGCACGACGTCGCCGGGGCCGTCGCCTCGCAGTCCCCGGCGACCCCACCGCCCGGCCCGAACGCCCGCGCCCGGTACGTGGTGATCGTCGCGCCGCCGTTGCTGCCCGGTGCGGTCCAGGTGACACCGACACCGTTCGCGCCGACCGCCGCCTGCACGCCGGTCGGTGTGCCGGGCAGGGTGTCCGCGGACGCGGCCGGCGGGCGGTTGTAGACGTTGATGCGCTGGATCGAATACCCGAGGTCGGGCACGTCGAGCATGACGCCGTCGTCGACGTGCGTCACCGTCGCGGGGATCGAGACCGTCGCGCCGGTGTCCGCGTCGACGCCCTGCACCTCGAACCCGACCGTGGCCGCCAGCTTCGCCGTGGTGCCGACCTGCGTGAAGTAGTTGCCGGGGATGAACGCGTTGAACGACCCGCGGACCGGCTCACCGTGCTGGTCCAGGTGCGGGTTGCCGAGCACCGACAGGTACCAGTACGGCTCCGGGGACGGCACGAACTGCACCACCGTCGGCCGCGCCTGCGCGTCGGAGGCCAGGGAGAACCCGTCGAACGCGTCCCGGGCCGCCGGATCCCAGACCTCCATGTCCTGCGTGTTGCCGATGAACCGGGACCCGGTGCCGGTCGCGTCCGCCATCGTGTTCTCGTCGCCGCAGTCCGTGCCCGCCACGCACGCGGAGAACAGATCCATGTCCTGCGTGATCCAGTCGATCTGCGTCACCCGGCCGGCGATGACCAGCGTGCTGTTGCCTGTGTCCGGATCCGTGGTACGCCTGAGGTGCAGGTCCTTGGCGAGGGCCATGGTGTAGCGGGGCACGAACGCGCCGGTCCGGACCGTCAGCTCGATGGAGCCGGCCTTCACGTCCTTGCTGATGCCGTCACCGTCGAAGCCGGCCACCGACCAGTTGAACGACGTCACGTAGCCGCCGAGCGTGGTGACGGTCGCCGACAGCCCGAGCGTCGCCGCCGGCGTCTCCACGCCGCCGGCGGGTGTCACGGTCGCCGACTCGATGCAGTACTGCGCCGTGCCGTCCGCGCACGCCGGCCACGCCGACACGGGCCAGTCCGCGGGCGGGTCGGCCAGCGCGACCGTCCCGCCGACGACGGCCGTCACCAGCGCGCCGAGGGCGTACAGCAGCCTGCGCATCGCGGTCCTCCAGGGTCAGACCGCAAATGCGGCGATCACCGCAAATGTAGCAATCCGCCCGTCCGATTTCCCTGAAGCCCGAAAGGGCTTCTAGACTCCCGGACCCATGGACCGCCGCCACCTGCGTTGGATGATCCCCGCCGCGGGTGCCGTCCTCGCCGTCGTCGTCTCGATCGTGCTCGTCATGCAGGACAGCGGCAACGCCGCCTGCGCCGCGCCGCCCGCGCCGCTGTCGCTCGCCCGCGAGCCGGTGGTCGAGAACGTGCGCGGCGGCAGCGCCTCGTACTACAGCACCAACCGCAACGGCATGTGCAACCTCGGCGCCCCATCCAGCGACGGCTACGCCGCCATCGGCCCGGCGGAGTGGGCGGGCGGCGCCGCGTGCGGCTCGTATCTCGCCGTGACCGGCCCCAACGGCCAGACCACCAACGTCCAGGTCGTCGACCAGTGCCCCTCCTGCCCCGCCGGAAAGATCGACCTGAGCAAGGCCGCCTTCGCCCGCATCGGCGCCGTGAGCGCCGGCATCATCCAGATCACCTACGGCACCGTGCGCGACCCCGCCCTGCCCGGCCCGCTGAAGGTCCGCGCCCAGGGCGGCAAGGGCTACTCCTCCCTGTCGGTCGTCCTGGACAACCACGGCAACCGCCTGTCCACTGTGGAGCTCCAGGCCGGCGACGGCTGGACACCGCTGAAGCACAACACCGACAACACCTGGACCGGCCCGTCAGGCCTCACCGGCCCGATCACCCTGCGCATCACGGACACCGCCGGCCACCAGGTCACGGTGCCCGGGGTGGCGCTGGGTTCCTCGGCGTTCCAGCAGACCGGCACGCTGATGTACTCCCCGGCCGCCGCGTCCCCGTCGCCTTCCCCCTCACCGTCGCCGTCGGCGTCGCCCTCCCCGTCCGCGGCGGCGAGCCCGGTCGCCGCAGCCGCCACCACCGGCCCGCCCATCTGCTGACGGAACGGCGCGTCTGTCCGTCAGACGTCGTTGTGGCGGTCGACGGGTTTCTGGGTCGGGTGCTGTCCGCTGACCGGGTGCCGGTGGGGACGTGTTTCCAGGTTGCCCCGGGCGTGGTGGTGACAGCCTGGCAGGTCCTTGCTGAGGCGGGGTCCGGTGACTGCGTGCTGGTGGACGCGCTGGCCTCGTCCGGTGGTGCGGCGTCGGGGCGGGTGCTGCGGGTCGACCCGGTGCATGACCTCGCGGTGGTGGCGCTGGCCGAGGGCGTGTTGCCGGGGGTGGCGGCGGGGTTCGCGCCGACGGGCGAGCAGCCGCTGTCGACGCCGGTGACGGTCACGGGCGTGTCGGACGGCGCGGGGTTCGTGGAGGCGTCGGGGCTGTTGGAGGGCAGCGGTACCCGCGACGGTGTGGTGGTCGGGCGGGTCGAGTCGAAGGCGGTGACGGCGGGGATGTGCGGCGCGCCGGTGCTGCGTCGCTCGGACGGCCTGGTGGTGGGTGTGGTGTCGGGCCGGCACGGCAGTGTGCGGGACTCGGTGTGGGTGGTCCGGGTCGAGGATCTGCTGGTGGTGCTGGACGGTGTCGCCGAGCCGTGGGTGCGCCGGTCGGCGGTTGGTGCGGCGGTGGACGTGTCGGTGGTGGTGGACGCGGGGTCGGTGACGGTGTCGGGTCAGGGCCGTCAGGCGGTGACCGTCCCGCACCAGGGCGTGGTGCCGGGCCTGCGGGTGTCCCTGGACGTGTTCCGCCGGTCCCGGTCCGGGTTGACGGTGCAGCGTGATCTGGCATCGGAGCAGGCCGGCGGTGGGGTGGAGGCGCCGGTGGTGGCCGTGGGGCGGGCGTTGACGGAGAACTTCCTCGCCGACGCGGCCGGTGCGTTGTTCAGTGATCTGGTCGCGGCGGCGCGTTCGGCGCATCGGCCGACGCGGGTGGGGCTGCGGGTGGTGCCTGAGCTGGCGGGGTTGCCGTGGGAGACGATGCTGTCGCCGGGGTCGGGTCTGCCGTTGGGGATCGACCCGCAGGTGCGGGCGTTCCGCCAGGCGCGGTCGGCGGCGGTGCGGTTGCCGGGTCCGTTGCGGATCGTGGTGGCCATCTCCTCCCCGCTGTCCGGCGGCGGGCAGGTCCTGGACTACGAGCAGGAACTGCGCAACGTGCTGGCCGCGGTCCGGGCGGCCCGGGCGTACGACGCGGACGTGCGGGTGGTGCATTTCGCAACCACAGCGGCGATCCGGGCGGCGTTGTCCGACGCGCCGGCGCACGTGCTGCACCTGTCCGGCCATGGCCTGCCGGGTTTGCTGGTGCTGGAGGACGAGGACGGCGCGGCCCGGCCGGTGACCGCCGACGAGTTCCTGAACGAGGCGGTCCCACCCGGTGCGACGCCGCCGGTGTTCGCGCTCGCCGCCTGCCACACCGCTTCGCACACGACGAATGGTGGCGGGTCGTTCGCGGAGGGGTTGCTGGCGCGGGGCGCGGGGGTGGTGATCGCGACGGAGACGTCGATCAGCGACGTGTACGCGACCCGGGTCTTCGCCCGCGTCTACGGCCGCCTCGCCGCTGATCCGGCGGCCGACGTCGTCGCTGCCGTCGCTGACGCCCGCGCCGCGGTGCAGGTGGAGTTGGAGCGGTCCGCGGATGACCGGGACCGGCGGCTGGCCGGGTTCCAGGAGTGGTCGACGGTGTCGGTGTACGCCCCGTCGGGTTCGGTCCCGGTCATCGACCCCGACGCGCCGCCGGCACCAGTGTCCGGTCGGCGGATCGGGACCGGAATCCTGCGGCGGGAGGTCGGCGAGGTCGTCGGCCGGCGCCGCGAACAACGCGAATGGCCGGCAGCGCTGCTCAGCGGCCGGACCGCCGGGATCGTCATCCACGGCCTCGGCGGCGTCGGCAAAACCACCCTCGCCGACGAGCTCGTGACCCGCATCCAGGAACGCGAACCGGAACGAGCCGTGGTCGCGGTTACCGGCCCGGTCACCGGTGAGCAGCTGTTCACCGCGCTCGCCCTGCAGATCAACGACCAGCTGCACGACCGTCGTGTCGCGCCGCCGGAGCGGGTGTTGCGGCTGCTGGCCCGGATCGCAGACCCCAGCCGCAGCCCCGCGGACCGCACCGGCACGCTGCACGATCTCCTTGCCGAGGTGCCGGTGCTGATCGTGCTGGACAACTTCGAGGACAACCTGGCCGGCACCGGCACCCAGCCCGTCGTCCCCGCCCTGGCAGGACTGCTCGCCGACCTGGTGGCCCGGCCGGGACGGTGCCGGCTGCTGATCACCTGCCGGTACCGGTTCACCCTCCCCGGCGGCGCCCACCGAGGCCTGACGTTCCACCACCTGGGCCCGTTGTCGTTCGCCGAGACGATGAAACTCGCCTGGGCGCTGCCGCACCTGGACCGGATGACCAGCACCGACCTGGAACGGGTGTGGCGGGCAGTCGGCGGCCACCCGCGCTGCCTCGAATACGTCGACGCGCTCCTTGCCTCGGGCACCGCCCGGTACACCGACGTCACGCTGCGCCTCGGCCGCGCCGTCGAACACCACCTCCGCACAACGACAGCCGCCACCGAGGTCCGCGACCACGACGTCGACACCTACCTGGGCACGCACACCACCCTCGACAACGCCATCGCCGAAGTCGCCACCCTCGCCGCCGACGACATCCTCCTCGACCAGCTCCTCACCAACCTCGACCACACCCCGCAAGCCGTCCGCCTACTGATCGGCGCCGGCGTCTACCGGGTCCCCGTCGACCGCACCGCACTCGCCTACCAACTCGGCCACCTCGACCCCACCATCGACCCCGCCGGCCACATCGACGCGATCGACCAGCAGATCACCGACCTGCTCACCGCCGCCGGCATCCCACCCGGCGACGTCACCCTGGACCAGCTGACGCCGGCGCTGCGCCGGCAGGTCGAAGTCCTGCTGGGGCAGCAGCTGCCGCTGCCCCAGGTCACCGCCGACCCTTACCTCGACCAGGCCATCATCGACGGCGTCGACACCGGCCTGCTCACCCCCGACCACGGGCCGGACGCAGCACCGACCTACTTCGTGCACCGGTGGACCGCCACCGCACTCGCAACCCGCGCCAACCACCTCATCGACGCCCACCAGCGCGCCGCCGCCTACTGGCGATGGAGAGTCGCCACCTGGCCCCAACCCCTGTCCGCAGACGCCGACGACCTCCGCGAAGCACACCACCACCTCACCACCGTCCACACCCTCGACCCCACCACCGACCCCCGCGACCTCGCCGACGTCTGCGACCAGCTCCAGTCCGTCCTCGCGCGGCTGGGCCAGCGCTACGAAGCCGCCACCTACTCCGAAGCCAACCTCCGGTTCCGCCGGCAGTTCCACGCCGCCGACCCCAACCTGCGACACGCCAGCGACCTCGCCGGCGCGCTCAGCGACTACGGCTTCCAACTATCGGATCTGGGACGGCGGGAGGAGGCGCTGGCCGCCACCATGGAGTCCGTCGACATGCGGCGCCGGTTGGCCGCGGCGGACCCGGCCGCGTTCGAGTCCGACCTCGCCCAGTCGTTGAACAACCTCGGTGTCGACCTGTCGGGTGTGGGGCGGTGGGAGGAGGCGCTGACCGCCACCATGGAAGCCGTTGCCGTGCGGCGACGGTTGGCGGCGGAGGACCCGGCCGCGTTCGAAGGTGCACTCGCCCGGTCGTTGAACAACCTCGGCTTCCGGCTGTCGGACCTGGGGCGGCGGGAGGAGGCGCTGACCGCCACCGCCGAATCCGTCGACGTGTACCGGCGGCTGGCGGCGGAGAACCCGGCGATGTTCGAACTCGACCTTGCGAGGTCGCTGAACAACCTCGGTATCGATCTGACCAGTGTCGGGCGGCCGGAGGAGGCGTTGGCCGTCGCGGTGGAAGCCGTCGACGTGTACCGGCGGTTGGTGGCGGAGAACCCGGTGGTGTTCGAATCCGATCTCGCCCAGTCGTTGAACAACCTCGGCGTGCTGCTGTCGGGTCTGGGGAAGCCCGAGGAGGCGTTTGCCGCCACCGTCGAATCCGTCGACATGTATCGACGGTTGGTGGCGGCGAACCCGGGCGCGTTCGCACCCGATCTCGCCCGCTCGTTGAACAACCTCGGCAACCGGCTGTCGACCTTGGGGCGGCCGGAGGAGGCGCTGGCCGCCACCATGGAAGCCGTCGAGGTGTACCGGCGGTTGGCGGCGACGAACCCGGCCGCGTTCGAAGGGGTACTCGCCACGTCCGTGAACAACCTCGGTGTCAACCTGTCGGGTCTGGGGCGGTGGGAGGAGGCGCTGGCCGCCACCGTGGAAGCCGTCGACATGCGGCGGCGGCTGGCGGCGGCGAACCCGGCCGCGTTCGAGTCCGACCTCGCCCAGTCGCTGAACAACCTCGCGGAATGCCTACGCAAGACGGACCCGGACCGTGCGGCGGCAGCCGCCGACGAAGCGCGGCGAATCACCGAGCGGCACGCCCCGCCCCGGAGCTGACGGCCCGCGGGTCAGCGGGGGGTGTCCGGGGTCGGGGTGAAGGCGGGGCCGTGGCCCGGGACCACGACGTCGGCGACCGCGAGCACCCTGGCGCGGCCCGCGTGCAGGGCCGGGAGGTCGGTGGCGTAGTCGTCGCCGACCGAGGTGGCGGTGTTCCACAGGTGGGTGAAGGCGACCACGCCGCCCGCCGTGCCGACGAGGGTGGTGATGTCCTCCGCGGTGTGGCCCGGGGTGCGGATCAGCCGGATCGACGGCGTCAGCTCGAACCCTTCCGCGTCGCGGTCGTCCCACTGGTCGCCGTGGTACACCGCCCAATGGTCATGGAAGCGCGCGTTGGGGAACAGCGCGGCGTTGAGGGTGTGGTCCGGATGGTGGTGGCTGAAGACGACGTCGGTGACCGACGCGGGGTCGACGCCGAGCGCGGCGAGGGGGTCCAGGATCAGCGAGCGGTCGCGGACCATGCCGGGGTCGGTGACGAGCAGGACGTCGCCGTCGCGGACGAAACCGACGGTCGAGGCGACGCCGGCGCCCGCGTAGCCGGTGTGCAGCAGGTCGTACGTGGCGGTCGCCGCCCTCGGGTGATCACTCATGGGACCAGGATCGCCGCTGCGGCGCCGCCGGGCGAGACGCAAAGCGGTATCGCATCGCAAGATTCACGCCACGGCGCGCCGGTCCGTCAGCAATGGTGCAGTACGCGCAACGGTGGAACCGGGAAGGACGGCATGCGGCGCACGGCCCTGCTCATCGGTGCACAGACCCACGGCCTCACCGGCGTGGGCAACGACGTCGACGTGATGGCGCGGCTGCTCGCCGGGCGGGGTTTCGCCGTCACGCGGTGTGACGGGGCGCGGGCCACCCGTGCGGGGATCCTCGACGCGTACGAGCGGCTGATCCGCGACGCCCGCCCCGGCGACGCCGTCGTCGTCTACTACAGCGGGCACGGCGGCCTGGCCACGCCGCCGCCGGAGCTGGCGCCGCGCGGCCGGCTCGCGCCGCCGCCGCGGCTGCAGTTCATCGTCCCCGTCGACCACACCGGGGCGGCGGGCGAGGACTTCCGGGGCATCACCGGGCCGGAGCTGTCGGTGCTGCTGGTCCGGCTGACGAACACGACCCGCAACGTCACCGTCGTCGTCGACGCCTGCCACGCGGCGCACGTGTCGCGCGACGACGAGCTGCGGGTGAAGGCGCTGCCCGCGCCGGTGTACCTCGACGTCGCCGAGCACCTGAGCCGGCTGCGCCGCCAGGGCCTCGACACCGCCGCGCTGCACGCGCTGGGCAACCAGGACGCGGTGCGCGTGGTCGCCTGCGGTCGCGAGCAGTCCGCGTACGAGTACACCAACGACGCCGGACGACGGGTCGGGCTGTTCACCGAGTCCCTCGCCCTGGCCCTGGCCGAGGCCGGTGACGCACCGGTGACCTGGGCCGGCCTGCTGCCGAAGGTCCGCGATCGGGTGCGGGCCGAGGTGCCGTTCCAGCGGCCGGAGGCGGAGGGGCCCTCGCTGCGGGCACCGTTCCGGCCCGACCCGGTCGAGCCGGGCCCCGGCCCGCAGCAGGCGCCGGAACGCGCGGCCCTCGACGCCCGCGTGACCGTCGGATGGGGCAGGGTGGTGGACGGCCGGGCCCGGCCGCTGCCCGGGCAGGACGCCGTCGTGCACGCCGGCGACCACGTGTACGTGCACGTCCGCAACGACGACGCGGCGACCGTGCACGTGTCGCTGCTCGCGTTCGACGTCCTGGGCCGCAGCCGCGTCGTCACCTCGCTCGACCCGTCCGGCGTCGCGGTCCGGCCCGGCGAGGAGCACGTGATCGGCCGCGACGAGCTGCACGGGCGCCTCGACGGCATCGCGCTGGGCTGGCCGCCGGAGGCGGGTGACGCGCCACGGCCGGCGGCGTTCGTCGTGCTGGTCGCCTCGGGCCCGGAGGCTCCCGCGGAGGTCTACCGGGACCTGGCGATGCCCGGCGGCGGCGAGGTGCGGCGGGACGCACACCGCATCCGTTTCCGGCTCGACCCCGGGCCGCGTTCCCACCACTAGGGCGAGGTCGTCGTCCGCGGGGCGGGCGGCACCGGCCCCGGCCCGCCCCGCGAACCGGCCCGCGTCTTGCCCGTGCCGGCGGTGCGGGCCGATCCCATGCCCTCCGGGGTCGACCTCGTGCAGGCCGGGGTCGATCTCGTGCAGGCGGGGCGGGTCGCCGCGCACGGCCCACGCCCGGGTCGCGCCGCCGGACTGCTCGTCGTTGTCGTGGTACACGGTCGGTTCGGCCCCGGTGAGCAGCCGCCCGGCGGCGACCCGGAGGCCGTCGAGGCGCACGCCGACGTGGTCGAGCTCGGTGGGCGCCCCGGCCGTCGCCTCCCACAGCCGCAGTCCCGTGCCGTCGGCGGCCGCGAGCAGGTGCCGGCCGTCCACGGCGAGCCCGGCCGTCGCCCGCCCACACCCCTCGACGATCACCTGGCCGCCGGCGGCGCAGACGGCGTACTCCCCCGACGCGGCGATCGCGCCGACCGTCGCGTCGTCGGTCCACAGCGCCGTGACCGGGCCGCGCAGCGCGACCAGGGTGCGATGCGGGGTCTCCTCGGC
This sequence comes from Dactylosporangium sp. NBC_01737, assembly GCF_035963215.1. Lineage (NCBI taxonomy): Bacteria > Bacillati > Actinomycetota > Actinomycetes > Micromonosporales > Micromonosporaceae > Dactylosporangium > Dactylosporangium sp. NBC_01737. The sequence continues at coordinate 6,626,380 of NZ_CP109153.1, read as the reverse complement.
CGGGAGCAGCCACCCCGCCGTCCACGGCAGCCCGCCCTCGTGCGCGAGCCGGTCCGCGACCTGTCCGCACCGATCCGCCGGGCCGCGAACTGCACCTGCGCCCGCCCGTCATCGCCGCGCAGGTACGCACCCGCGCTGGACGGCAGCCGACTCGTCCACCCCGCCAGTATCCACCGGCATCCACCGGCGGCGGGGCCGTGGCAGGATCGGCGCATGGAGCTGAGGCCGCAGCTGCTGCCACCGGCCGTCGCCGCCGACCGGCTCGCGGCCGTACAGGCGCGCATGACGACGATCCGGGACCTGCTCGACCGCGGCGACCCGCGGGCCGCGGCGGCGATCGCGGCGCTCAACGACGCCACCGGCCACGACCACACCGCCGAGGACCTGCGGGACGGGTGCGCCGGCCTCGAGCTCGACGAGCTGGCCGCCGCTCCCCCGGTCCGGCGGGTCCCCGGCATCACCCGCGACGAACTCGTCGAGATCGTCCGCCGGATCATGGCCGGCGACCCCCACACCGACTTCTACGTCGCACTGTTCGACGCCAACGTGGTCATGCCCGGCCCGTCCGGCCTCATCTTCCATCCGCCGGCCCACCTCGCCGACGCCGGCGCGGAGGAGATCGTGGACGCGGCGCTGGCGTACCGGCCGATCGCGCTGTGACGCGTGCCGTCACGCCCCGGCGGCGGCAAGGGTGTCGAGGGTCGCGGCGTCCAGGCTGATGTCGAGGGCGGCGACCGCGGCGTCGTAGTGCGACGGGGTCCGCGGGCCGATCAGCGTGACCCGCGCCGGGTCCTGCTGGTGCAGCAGCCACGCCAGGACGAGCTGGTTGCCGGTGACCCCCAGCTCCGCCGCCACCCGCGCCACGGCCGCGAACCGCGCCTCGGTGTCGGCCCCCTGATACGCCTGCATCACGTGGTGGCTCTGCCGTTTCGCCACGTCGTCGTACACCCCCTTGAGGATCGGCGAGTACGCAACCAGCGTCACCTCCGGGTGCTGCCGCAGATACGCCAGCTGCTCACCGTCCACAATGGACACGCTCGGCGCCGCCGGCCGCAGGTACGAGTGCTCCTGCTGGACGGCCACCGGCGCGGGCCAGCCGTGCTCCCCGCACAGCGCGGCGATGGCGCCCAGCCGCGCCGTCGTCACGTTGGACCAGCCGATGTGCCGGGTCTTGCCGGCCGCAACCAGCCCCGCGAGCGCCTGCAACGTCTCCTCCAGCGGCGTCTCCAGATCGTCGACGTGGACGTAGTACAGGTCGACGTGATCGACCCCGAGCCTGCGCAGGCTGGCGTCCAGGGCATGACGGAGCGTGTCACCGCCCGCCCCGGCGTACTGCGACGCGGCGCTGACACGCCCCTCCCGGATCCCGGCTGGGTCCCCGACCCAGGCACTACCCTTGGTCGCGAGGAACACGTCGTCCCGCCGCCCGCTCTTGGCAAACCACCGCCCGAGCAGCGATTCACTCTCCCCGCCGGTGAACGCCGCCGCCCCCGCCGGCGCGTCGGGCCACCACGCGTAGCAGTCGGCGGTGTCGAGGAACGTACCCCCGGCCTCGAGATACCGCTCCAGGATCAGCGTGGACGCAGCCTCGTCGGTGCTGGTACCCATCAACATGCAGCCGAGGGCGAGCGCGCTGACCTGCTCACCGCTGCGGCCGAGTGGAACTGTTCGCATACCGCTGACGCTAGGACCTGGAGCGCGCACCAGGTCAAGCCACCACAATCCCACCCCCGCCCGCACCCACCACAGCCCCACCCCACCACCCCGACGTAGCCCGACGAACGCGGCCCCCGACCCGACGGCCCCCGACCCGACGCGGCCCGACGCGGTCCGATCTGTCCCGCTTGCGGCTCTGCCCAACCGGCGGTGCATGGCACGACCCGGCGCGGCACGACCCGGCGCGGCACGGCACGGCCTGACCCGGTTGCAGCTCTGCCCGACCGGGCGGTGCGCAGTCCGACCCGGCGCGACCCGGCGCAGCACGACCCGGCGCAGCACGACCTGACCCGGTTGCAGCTCTGCCCGACCGGGCGGTGCGCGGCCCGACCCGGCGCAGTCCGACACGACTTGACCCGGCGCGACCCACCCAGCCCTGCCGACCCAACCGGCGCGGACCCGATCCGGCCCGGCGCGACCGGGCCAACCCGACGCTGTCCGGCACGGCCCGACCCGCCCAGCCGACCCGGCGCCACTCAACCGCCCGGCGCGGCCCGGCCCAACCGGTGCGGCGCGGCCCACCCGGCGCAGTCCGGCACGACTCAACCGACCCGGCGTGATCCGCCCAGCCGACCCGGCCCGGCGCGGCCCGGCGCGGCGAGGGGCGTTGCGGCCGACCGGATGGTGCGCGGCCCGACCCGGCGTAATCCGACACCACCCGGCGCGACCTACCCAGCCGCTCCGACCCTCGGCGCGGCGCGATCCAACCCGCGCGGACCAGCCCAGCCGACCTAGTGTCCTGAGTCGTTAATTCGGCCGCAGTACGCGGCGAGTGTTTCGAGGATCTCGTCGGCGGTGCGGGTCCAGACGAACGGCTTCGGGTCGGTGTTCCACGCTTCGATCCAGGCGGTCACGTCGGCTTCGAGTGCGGCGACGCTGCGGTGCGTGGAGCGACGGAGCTTGCGGTTGGTGAGCTCGGCGAACCAGCGTTCGACGAGGTTGAGCCAGGACGAGTAGGTCGGTGTGAAGTGCAGGTGGAAGCGGGGGTGCTTGACCAGCCACTGCTGGATCTGGGGTGTCTTGTGCGTGCTGTAGTTGTCCAGGATCAGGTGAAGGTCCACATCGGACGGTGTGGCGTTGTCGATCGTCCTGAGGAACCGCAGGAACTCCTGATGCCGATGTCGTCGCTGGGTCTGCCCGATCACCTTGCCGGTCGCCAGGTCCAGAGCTGCGAACAGGCTCGTGGTGCCGTGCCGGACGTAGTCGTGGGTCTGCCGGGCGGGCGCGGCCGGCATCATCGGCAGCACCGGCGCCGTGCGGTCCAACGCCTGCATCTGGCTTTTCTCGTCCACCGCCAGGACCATCGCCCCGACCGGCGGGTCGAGGTACAACCCGACAATGTCGCGGACCTTCTCGATGAACTGCGGGTCCGTCGACAGCTTCCAATCGTCGACCAGGTGCGGCTTGAGCCCGAACGCACGCCAGATCCGCGACACCGCGGTCTGATTCAAGCCGACCGCCCTGGCCATCGATCGGGTCGACCAGTGACTGTCACCCCGCGGCGGCGCCTGCTCCAACGTCGCCACCACCACCGCCTCGACCGCATCATCAGTCAGCTTGCGCGGCGCTCCCGGCCGCGGCTCGTCCGACAAACCCTCCAAACGCCTGGCGATGAACCGGGACCGCCACTTCCCGACCATGTCCCGAGACACCCCAAGCCGCGCAGCAACAGCGGTGTTCGGCATGCCGTCCGCACACGCCAACACGATCCGCGACCGCATCGCCAACGCCTGCGATGACTTCGCCCGCCGCGTCCATCGCAACAACGTCTCACGCTCATCGTCGGACAACACCAACGACCCCTGCGCCTTCCCTGGCATACGCAAAGTGTAGGCGAATTAGCGACTCAGGACACTAGCCCAGTGCCGACCCAGGCCGGCCTGACGCGATCCAACCCCGCGCGACCCCGCGCGACCCAGGGCGACCCAGGGCGCGGCGGGTCCAAACGGCGCGGCGCGGCCCCGCGCGAACGGCCCGACCCGACGCGGCCGGCCCGACGCGGCACGGTTCGGCACGGCGTGAATCGGGCCGACGGGGCGTGGTCAGGGTGGTGCGGGGGTCAGGCTGGGGTTTGGGCGTCGGCGGGGGTTGTGTGGGCGAGTTCTCGTCGGTACCAGCCGATCTTCTCCTTGATCCTTACCTGCTCCTCGCGCAGGGCGGCGATCTTGTGTTCGATGTCGCGGTCGTGTTCTTCGAGGAGTTCGGCGCGTTCGGCGAAGGTGCCCTCGCCGTCGCGGGCGAGTTCCGCGTAGCGGCGCATTCTGGCGATGGGCATGCCGGTGTCGCGCAGGCAGCGCAGGACGTCGAGCCAGGCCAGGTCGTCGTCGGTGAACAGGCGCTGGCCGCCGGCGGTGCGGTCGATGCCGTCGAGCAGGCCGATGCGCTCGTAGTAGCGCAGCGTGTCGAGGCTGAACCCGGTCTTCTGGACGGTCTCCCGCGGCGAGTACGGCATGCCTCATTTTCCCACGAGCACGCGGATCGCATCGCCCAGCGCACGCATGGTCGCCAGCACCTCACCGACCGTTGCCGCCGCTGGGGACCAGTTGGCCAGGACGGCGTAGCTGACCGCAGCGTCCAGGCCGGTGACGACGCCGACGTCGGCGCGGACCCCCTCGTCGGTGCCGGTCTTGTTGCGCAGCACGGCGCCGGCGTGTGACAGCGGGTCGAGGTCGAACGCCGACGCCACCATCGACAGGTCCGCCGACGTGCGCATCCAGTCCAGTACCCGGTCACCGCCGTCGAGCGACGGCAGCCGGTGCAGCAGCAGCGACAGCTCCGCGGCGCTGCCGGAGGACAGCCGCGGCGGGTGCGAGGAGGTGCGGGCGTCGCGGACCACGTCGTGCAGCGCCGTCGCGGTCAGGCCCAGCGAGGCGCCGAGCGCCGCGACCCGGTCGAGCCCCGCGTGGCGGATCAGGACGTTGGTCGCCAGGTTGTCGCTGACCGACGCGACCAGCACCGCCACGTCCTTGACGGGCAGCACGTCGGTACCCAGGTGCTGCCACAACCCCGAGTCCGCGACCGGCGCCACGTCCCGCCGGTCGCAGGGCAGGTCGGGCGGCAGGCTTCGGGCGACCTCGAGCAGGAGCAGCAGCTTGCCGACGCTCGCGGTGGACAGCACCAGGTCCGGCTGGTGCGCGTGGAGCACGGTGCCGTCGGTGTCGCGCACGCATACGGACCACGTGACGGCCGTGTCTGTCCCCTGACCGGGCGGCGCATTCCGCCGGACCGTCAGATCAGGCCAGTCCACGCCTGGCCGATGGCGAGGCATGCGACACACCCCCCGCACCATGGTCGTGGCCCTGGCGGCGCTTGCCGCCGTCATGATCTCCACGGTACCGGCCGCCGCCGCTGCCACCTCCCCGGCCACCTGGTGGAAGCCGGCCGCCGGCGCGACGTGGCAGATGCAGTTCACCGGGGCGCTGGACACGTCCGTCGCCGCCGACGTGTACGACATCGACGGCGCCGACGCGACGGCGGCGCAGGTCGCGAAGCCGCACGCGGCCGGCCGGAAGGTGCTGTGCTACGTCGTGCCGGCTCGTGGGAGAACTGGCGCGCCGACGCCGCCCGTTTCCCCGCCGCCGTGCGTGGCAAGGCCCTCGACGGCTGGGCCGGCGAGCAGTGGCTCGACATCCGGCAGTGGGACACGCTGCGCCCGATCCTCGCCGAGCGGTTCGCGACCTGCAAGGCCAAGGGTTTCGACGCCGTCGACCCCGACAACATGGACGGCTACGCCAACGCGTCCGGGTTCCCGCTGACCGCCGCGGATCAGCTGCTGTTCAACCGCCGGGTCGCGGACCTGGCGCACTCGCTGGGCCTGGCCGTCGGGTTGAAGAACGACCTGGAGCAGATCACCGAGCTGCAACCGTCCTTCGACTTCGCCGTCAACGAGTCGTGCGTGCAGTGGAAGGAGTGCGCGATGCTCCGCCCGTTCGTGACCGCCGGCAAGCCGGTCTTCCACGTCGAGTACAGGGCGGCGCTGTGCCCGGCCGCGACGGGCCTGCGGCTCAGCTCGATCCGGAAGAACCTTCGCCTGGACGCGTTCCGCGCCCCCTGCTGAGCGCGGCGGCGGGGCGGAAGTCGACGGTGACGTCGAGGCCGCCGCCGGGGCGGGGCAGCACGCGCAGGTCCGCGGCGTGGGCGGTGGCGATCGCCTGGACGATGGCCAGGCCGAGGCCGTGGCCGTCGGTCCGGCCGATCCGCTGCCCCTCCAGCCGCTGGAACGGCTGCAGCAGCCGGCCGATCTCCTGCGCCGGGACGACCGGCCCGCTGTTGCGGACGGTGAGCCGGGCCGCGCCCTGCACCGACATGGTGGTGACCTCGATCCAGCCGCCGTCGACGTTGTACCGCACCGCGTTGTCGACGAGGTTCGCCACCAGGCTCTCCGCCAGCCGCGGATCGCCGGCCCCGACGGCCGGGCCCAGCGACGACCCGACCCGCACGCCGCGGACCTTCGCCTCGGTGGAGCGGCGGCGCAGCGCCGCGGCCGCGATGGCGGCCAGGTCGACCGGCTCGTCCTGCTCGACGCCCTGCTCGCCGCTGGCGAGGGTGAGCAGCGCGTCGACGAGGCGTTCCTGGGCGGCGCCGAGGGCGAGCACCTCGCGGCACGCCTCACGCAGCGTGTCGACGGTGACGTCGGGGTCGGCGAGGGCGACCTGCAGCAGCGCCCGCTCCGCCGCGAGGGGCGTCCGTAACTCGTGGGAGGCGTTGGCGACGAAGCGCCGCTGCGAGGCGAACGCGGCCTCGAGGCGTTCGAAGACGCTGTCGAGCGTCGAGGCGAGCTCGGTGAACTCGTCGCCGGAGCCGGTGCGGCCGAGGCGGCGGTGCAGGCTGGTCGCGGAGATGTCGCGGGCGTTGGCGATGATGGTGCGCAGCGGGCGCAGGACCCGCCCGGCGATGACCCACCCGCCGATCACCGCGAGGAGACTGGCCAGCAGCAGCGTCACGACGATGACGCGCAGCATCCGGTCGTCGGCTGGCGGCTCGTGGGGCTCCGGCGCGAACCCCGGGCCCACGGGGGCGCTGGACGCCGAACCGTAGGAGAACAGCCCGATCCCCGCGACGACCGCGAGCAGGAACGGCACCGCGTACAGCCCGGTCAGCCGCCACTGCAGGCGGCGGTTGCGGCGGGCGGTCACGGCGCGCCGATGCGGTAGCCGGCCTCGCGGACGGTGTGGATGAGGTCGGGGGTGCCGAGCTTGCCGCGCAGCCGGCGGATCGTCGTCTTCACCACGGTGGTGAACGGGTCGGCCGCCTCGTCCCACACCCGCTCCAGCAGGTCCTCCGCGGACACGGGCCGGCCGTCGGCGGCGAGCAGGCACTCCAGGACGCCGAACTCCTTCGGGCTGAGCTCCAGGCGGCGGCCCGCCCGCGACGCGACCCGGCGGGCGGGGTCGAGGGTGAGGTCGCCGTGCTCGTACACGGTCGGCAGCGCCGCGTCGGGCCGCCGGGCCAGGGCCCGGATCCGGGCGACCAGTTCCTCGAAGTCGAAGGGTTTCGGCAGGTAGTCGTCGGCGCCGAGGCCGAGGCCGTCGACGCGCTGCTTGACGGTGCTGGCCGCGGTCAGCATCAGCACCCGGCTGCTGGAGCGGGCCGCGACGATGCGGCGGCACACCTCGTCGCCGTGCACGCCGGGCAGGTCGCGGTCCAGGACGACCACGTCGTACCGGTTCACGGCGAGCCGTTCGAGGGCCTCGGCGCCGTCCAGGACGACGTCGACCGCCATGCCCTCCCGGCGCAGTCCCGTCCCGACGGTCCTGGCCAGGACCTCGAAGTCTTCGACCACCAGCACCCGCATGCCGACCACGATGCCAGGTTCCAGGTGTCAGTGTGGTGTCCGCGGTTGTCACCGTGGTGTCACCGCGCCGCCCGTACAACGGGACCCATGATTGTCGTCAACGGACTCCGCAAACGGTTCGGGCCGCAAACGGCCCTCGACGGGATGACGTTCAGCGTCGAACCCGGCCAGGTCACCGGCTTCGTCGGCCCCAACGGCGCCGGCAAGTCCACCACGATGCGGGTGATCCTGGGCCTGGACGCACCGGACTCCGGCACCGCGCTGGTCGCCGGCCGCCCGTACCGCAGCCTCGACCGCCCGCTGTGCCACCTCGGTTCGCTGCTGGACGCGGGCGCGTTGCAGCCGGGGCGGACCGCCCGCAACCACCTGCTGTGGCTGGCGCACTCCCAGGGCCTGCCCGGCCGCCGCGTCGACGAGGTCCTGGAGGGCGCCGGGCTGCAGGGGGTGGCGCGCAGGGCCGCCGGCGGGTTCTCCCTCGGCATGCGCCAGCGCCTCGGCATCGCCGCCGCGATGCTCGGCGACCCGCCGGCGCTCATGCTCGACGAGCCGTTCAACGGCATGGACCCCGAGGGCATCATCTGGATGCGCCATCACCTGCGGGCGCTGGCCGCCGAGGGCCGGGCGGTGCTCGTGTCCAGTCACCTGATGAGCGAGCTGCAGGACACCGCCGACCATGTCGTGGTCGTCGGCCGCGGCCGGGTCATCGCCGACACGAACATCGCCGCGCTGCTGCACACGGCCGCCGCCGGCAGGGTCACGTTGCGCACCGGCGCGCCGTTCGTCGACGCGGCGGCAGGTGTACTGGAGTCCGCCGGCGCCGTGGTGAGCCGCGCCGGCGAGGGCACGCTGACGGTCACCGGCCTGGCCGCCGAGCGGGTCGTGGCGGTGCTGACCGCGGGCGGGGTGCCGTTCGCGGAGATCTCCTCGCACCGGGCCACGCTCGAGGAGGCGTACCTGGAGCTGACCCGCGACGCGGTCGAGTTCCGCGCCGCCGCCGGACCGGAGGCGACCCGATGAACCGCTACGCGCGGCTCGTCCACGCGGAATGGACGAAATTCAGGACCGTGCGCGGCTGGGTGATCGGGATGCTGGTCGCCACCGCCGCCATCGTGGGGTTCGGCCTGTTCCCCGGCATGGAAGGCACCTGCGGCACGCGCGGCACCGGCTCCGAGTGCGTGCTGCCGGTCGGCCCGGACGGGCAGGAGGTCACCGACGTGTTCACGTTCGTGCACCGGCCGCTCACCGGCGACGGCACCATCACCGCCAGGGTCGCGTCGATGACCGGCTCCCGGCCGGACCTCGCCCCCGGCGCCCACGGCGACGTCGAGGGCGTGGTGCCGTGGGCGAAGGCCGGCCTGATCGTCAAGGACGGCACCCGGAGCGGCTCCGCGTACGCGGCGGTCATGCTCACCGGCGGGCACGGCGTGCGCCTGCAGCACAACTACGTGCACGACCGCGCCGGCAGTACCGCCGCGGCGTCGACGCCACGATGGCTGCGGCTGACCCGGGCGGGTGAGCGCGTCACCGCCCTGGAGTCGGCCGACGGTGTCAGCTGGACCGGGATCGGCACCGTGCGGCTCGACGGCCTGCCGGCGACCGCGGAGGTCGGGCTGTTCGTCACGTCGCCGCAGTTCACGGAGTCGGTCGGCGCGGCCTCGGCGTCCGGCGGCCCGTCGAAGGCCACCGCCGGGTTCGACCGGATCAGCACGAGCGGCGGCTGGCAGCCGGGCACCTGGACCGTGCTCACCGGCGGACCTGCTGAAGGTCCGGGCTCCCCCGGCGCTCCGGACACCGGCGGGGATGCCGGCAACCGGGGCCCGGCGGGCAGCGGCCCGCCGAACGGCGCCGAGGAGACCGACGCCGGGTTCACCGTCACCGGCTCCGGCGACATCGGCCCGGCCGTGGCCGGTGCGGCGGGCCTGGGCACCACGATCAGCCAGACGCTCATCGGCACGTTCGCGGGCCTCGTGTTCGTCGTCGTGATCGGCGCGATGACGATGACCGGCGAGTACCGCCGCGGCCTGGTCCGCACGTCGCTCACCGCCGCGCCGCACCGGGTGACGGCCCTCGCGGCGAAGGCGACCGTGACCGGCGGTGTCGCGTTCGTGGCGGGGCTCGCCGCGGCCGCCGTCGTCGTCGGGTTCGGGCCGGACATCATGCGTGGCAACGGCATCTACGTCCACCCCGCGTCCACCGCGACCGAACTGCGGGTCATCGTCGGCACCGGGGCGCTGCTCGCCCTCGCCGCGGTCCTCGCCCTCGCGTTCGGCGTCCTGCTGCGGCGCGGCACCACCGCCGTCACCGTGGCGGTCGTGGCGACGGTCCTGCCGTACCTGCTGTCGATGACCGTCCTGCCGATCGCCGCCGGCGAGTGGCTGCTGCGGGTCACCCCGGCGGCCGCGTTCGCGATCCAGCAGAGCACCCCCCGGTACGCGCAGGTCGACGGCGTGTACACGCCCGCCAACGGCTTCTTCCCGCTGGCGCCGTGGGCCGGGTTCGCGGTCCTGCTCGCCTGGGCCGGTATCGGGCTGGCGCTCGCCGCGTACCGCTTCCGCAGGAGGGACGTGTGAGCACGACGCTGGTGCTACAGGACCGGACCTGCACCCGCGGGTCCGGGGCAAGGTACCTGCGCGCCGAGTGGACGAAGCTGCGCACCGCCCCGGAGACGTGGTGGCTGGTCCTCGGGATCGTCGTGGCGACCGTCGCCGTCAGCGTCATCGTCGCGGTCAACATGCCCTGCACCACCGCGGTCTGCGGCGGTGACCCGACGAAGGCCGTCCTCACCGGCGTGCAGCTCGGGCAGGCGGTCGTGGCGATCCTCGCGGTGCTCGCCGTCGGCGGCGAGTACGGCACCGGCATGATCCACGCCACCCTGGCGGCGATGCCGCGACGCACCGGGGTCCTCGCGGCGAAGGCCGTGGTCGTCACCGCCGTGACCGTCCCGGCCGCCGTGACCGCGGTCGCCGTGTCCGCGCTGGTGGGCCGGAGCGTCCTGCCGGCCGGGGCGTCGACGGCGACGGTGCTGCGGGCCACCGGCGGCTCGGTGCTGTACCTGCTGCTCATCGGGCTGCTCGCGCTCGGCGTCGCGGCGCTCGTGCGCAACGCGGCCGCCGCGATCGGGGTGGTGCTCGCACTGCTGTTCCTGTTCCCGATCCTCGCCGCCGCCGCACCCGACCCCGACTGGGAGCGGCACCTGCTGCAGATCGGCCCGATGACCGCCGGGCTCGCCGTGCAGGCCACCACGGGTCTGGACAAGCTGCCGATCGGGCCGTGGCACGGCCTGGGCGTCCTGGCCGTCTGGGCGTTCGGCGCGCTGCTGGCGGGGGGTGCCGCCCTGGCCGTCCGGGACGCTTAGCGGGCGCCGCCGATGGGTACCGAGGCGGATGTGAATGTCGCTGTCATCGCCCATGCCGGCAAGTCCCTCGGCGGGGGTCTCGACGAACTGCGGCGGGTCCTGGCCCGCGAAGGCGTCGAGACCCCCGACTGGCGCGAGGTACCGAAGAGCCGCAAGGCACCCAAGCAGCTGCGCAAGGCCGTCGAGGCCGGCGCCGACCTGGTCTTCGTCTGGGGCGGCGACGGCATGGTGCAGCGCTGCGTCGACACCCTCGCCGACACCGGTGCGCGGGTGACCCTGGCGGTCATCCCCGCCGGCACCGCGAACCTGTTCGCCTCGTCGCTGTCCATCCCGCAGGACATCGCCGCCGCCGTGCGCATCGGCCTGTCCGGCACTCGCCGCCGCTTCGACCTCGGCAAGGTCGCCGGCGAACACTTCGCCGTCATGGCCGGCGCCGGCTTCGACGCCGCGATGATCGACGACGCCGACCGGGGCATGAAGAGCCGCGCCGGCAAGCTCGCCTACTTCGGCACCGCCGTCCGCCACGTCGGCGACGACCCGGTCCAGGCCACCGTCACCCTCGACGGCACGCAGTGGTTCTCCGGCCCCGCCACCTGCGTCCTGCTCGGCAACATCGGCACCATCGCCGGCGGCATCGAGGCCTTCGACGACGCCAGCCCGTTCGACGGCCGCCTCGAGGTGGGCGTCTCCACCGCCCAGGGCGCCCTGCAGTGGGCCCGCACCCTCGGCCGCATGGCGTTCGGCCGCACCGACGACTCCCCGTTCGTCCAGGTCGGCAGCGCCCGGAAGGTCAAGGTGCGCTTCGCTTCGCCGGTCCTGCTCGAACTCGACGGCGGCGCCCGCACGCCGGTCCGCAAACTCAAGGCCAAGGCGGTGCGGGCCGCGGTGACCATTGCCGTTCCCTGACCGGCAGGGTGCCCGGCCAGGGAACGGCAAGGTCCACCACAAATCACCCATATCGCTGCGCTGGCTTCGCCCGCGTCATTGACGCCTGCCACAGCGACCGCCCGGCGGGCGGGTGACGGGGCGTCGAAGGGTGCGACGATGCGGCCGGGTACCGGAGGTTGACGTGATGGCTCGACGGACGTTGGCCGCGCTGGCCGTGGCGCTGCTCGGCGCCACGGTGCTGATCAGCGGCTGCGGGACCCGGGGCGCGACGGACCCGCCGCCCGTCGCGGAGGGCGGGGAGAGCGCGGACCGGCTGCGGCGGCAGGCACGCGAGGCGCTGGACCGCTACGACCGGGCGGTCGCGGCGGCCGGTGGCCGGCAGGGCATCGTCGTCGTCGGGGAGCGGACCGGGCAGGTCGGCACCTGGGAGGAGGACCGGCCCACGTACAAGGCGTCGCTGCTGGCCGGGAAGCTCGCCGCCACGGCGGCCCTGCCCGGGGCGCCGCGGGCCGAGGGCGAGGTGACGTGGGACGGGGGCGGGCGGCGTACCGTGGCGATCATCGCTGCGGACGCGGCCCTTGCCGAACTCGTCGGGGACGGTGCCGGGGACTGCCCGGAGTGCGAGACGATCGAGGTGACGGGGGCCCGGCTCGGCACCGCCCGGATCAACACGACGCGGGGTGCGGCGACGGCACCGGCGTGGGAGTTCACGCTGCGGGGCTCGGCGGTGCTGGTGACGAGGGTGGCGTTCGCGGCGTCGAGCGGGGTGACCGTCGAGCCGCCGCCGTGGGACGCGGACAACCCGCCGCGCGGGCTGCGCATCGACGCCGCGCGGGTGACGGGCACGACGCTGACGGCGCAGTTCGTCGGCTCGCCGCGGCCCGCGACCGGGCCGTGCGGGGTCGACTACACGGCGGAGGTCGTGGAGTCGGCGAACGCGGTCGTGGTCATCGTCGTCAGCCACCCGTTCCCGGGTGAGCGCGCGTGCACCGCGATCGGCGGGCAGCGCACCGCGACCGTGCAGCTCGCGGCGCCGCTCGGGGAGCGGGCGGTCCTGGAGGTCCAGCAGGGCACGCCGGTCCCGGTGACCGTTGAATAATCAACCACATGGTGTTGCAGAAGCTGGGGTTCCTGACGATCGGGCTGTTCGACGAGGCGGACCCGCGCCGCGGGCACGAGTCGACGCTGGAGGTGATCCAGCTCGGTGAGCGCCTCGGGTTCGACAGCGCCTGGGTGCGCCACCGGCATCTGCAGTTCGGGATCTCCTCACCCGTGGCGGTCCTGGCAGCGGCGAGCCAGCGCACCAGCCGCATCGAGCTCGGCACCGCCGTCATCCCGCTCGGCTGGGAGAACCCGCTGCGCCTCGCCGAGGACCTGGCGACCGTCGACGTGTTGTCCGGCGGGCGGCTCAACCCCGGGGTCAGCGTCGGCCCGCCGATGCACTTCGACCGGGTGAAGCAGGCGCTGTACCCGGACACCGCCGACGCCGAGGACTTCGGCTACGAGCGGGTCCGGCGGCTGCTGGACCTGGTGCGGGGCGTCCCGGTCACCGACGCCGGCGTGGAGGGGTTCGAGGTGTTCTCCGACCGGGTGCAGCCGCACTCGCCCGGTCTCGGCCGGCGGATGTGGTACGGCGGGGGCAGCCTCGCCTCGGCCCGCTGGGCGGGCGAGCACGGGATGAACTTCCTGACCAGCAGCGTCGTCAAGGCCGAGGAGCGCGAGGACTTCGCCGAGATCCAGCGCTCCCACATCCGCGCCTTCCGCGCGCATCACCCCGACGGCGACGCGGCCCGGGTCTCGCAGGGCCTCGTGGTCGTCCCGACCGACTCGGCGACACCCTCGCAGCGGCGCCGGTACGAGGAGTACGCGGCGCAGCGGACGCCCCGCACGGCCGTCCCGCAGGGCCCGGCGCGGATGATGTTCGCCCCGGATCTCGTCGGCTCATCGGAACAGATCGCGGAGCGGCTGCACGCGCACGCCGGGTATCAGGAGGTCTCCGAGGTCGCGTTCGCGCTGCCGTTCAGCTTCGAGCACGACGACTACGTGCAGATCCTCACCGACATCGCCACCCGGCTCGGCCCGGCGCTCGGCTGGCAGCCCACCGTTTCGTGACGGCGCCATGTCGATCCGGGAGCCGGCACTTCGTGTAGAGGGTGCGGGGCCGGCACCGGGCCGGCCCTTCGCACCTGGAGGTGGACGAGGATGCGCACGCTGACCGTCATCGAGTTCCTGACCCTGGACGGGGTCATGCAAGGGCTGGGCTCACCGGACGAGGACCGCGACGGCGGGTTCGAGCACGGCGGGTGGGGCGGCCCCTACTTCGACGAACGGCAGGCGGCCGCCGCCGTGGAGGGCCTGGCGTCGACGACAGCGTACCTGTTCGGGCGCCGCACATACGAGAAGATGATCGGCTTCTGGCCGTCGCAGCCGGACGACAACCCGATGGCCGCGCACCTCAACGCGACCCCCAAGTACGTCGCGACCGGCACGCTCACCGACCTGACCTGGAACAACGCCCGGGTCCTCGACGGTGCGACCGGCCCGGCCGTGCGCGCGCTGAAGGCCGGCGGCGACGGCACGATCGCCGTGCTCGGCAGCGGCGTGCTCGTGCAGGACCTGATCGCCGAGGACCTCGTCGACGGGTACCGGCTGTTCCTGCACCCGCTGCTCCTCGGCACCGGCAAGCGGCTGTTCCGCGGCATGGCCACGCCACGGCGGCTGCGGCTCGTCGACTGCACCCCGACGAGCACGGGGGTCGTCATGCTGTCCTACGACCTGCTCAGATGACGTGTTTGCGGGTGCGCGACCTCAGATGACGTGTTTGCGGGCGGTGTCGCGGGCGCGCGACACCGCCGGCATCCGGGAGCGCAGCAACCACGAGTCGGCCTGACAGCCGCGGCAGGTGCGCACGGCACCGACCGGGACGCGGGTGGCGCCCCGCACGTATTCGAGGCGGTGCAGCTCGACGAGCGGACGGCGGCACCGCCGGCACTCGTCCGGGTCGGTGCCGATCGCCGTGTAGGCGACCTCCTGCGTGGTGTACCGCACGGTCGAGTACGCCTTCTCGTCACCGACGCGCAGGTCCGGGTCGCGCGGTGCGCCCGCGTACGGGCCGGTGTCGGCGTGGGAGACGGCACCCGCGACCCCGCCGAAGATCCGGAATCGGCGGCGCAGCCACGCCATGAACTCGGAGCGGCGCTCGGTCGTGTGCTCGGCCTGCTCCATGCGGCTCACGTCCTTGGCTGGTCGGGCGGCGGCTGGTCGGCGCTTGCCTGGTCGGGCGGCGGCTGGTCGGCGCTTGCCTGGCCGGGCGGCGGCTGGTCGGCGTTTGCCTGGCCAGCGCTTGCCTGGCCAGCGCTTGCCTGGCCGGCGCTTGCCTGGCCGGGCGGCTGGTCGACATTCGGCTGGCCGGCCGGCTGGTCGGCGGGTGGTGGGAACAGTGCGGCCAGGACGCCTCCGGCGACCGCCGCCACGTCGGTGGCCGGGTCGACGGCGTGCAGGAGGGCGAGCCCGCCGCCGAGCGCACCCCAGGCGACGACGAGCTGCGGCAGCGGCATCGCGGGCCGGATGCCGAGCCGCCGGCAGTGCCGGTCGAGGTCGGCGGCGACGGCCTCGTCGAGGCGGTGCTGGGTGGCGGCGAGCGCGGCCGCGTGCTCCGGGCGGCCGGCGACCGCGGCGAAGTACCCGGCGGACACCGCGGTCCACCGGGTGGCGGTCTCGTGGACGTAGCCCTCCGGGTTCAGCACCCGCAGCAGCTCGTCGCGGCTCCCGGCCCGGTCGAGTGCTGCACCCATGCCTTGCAGGAGCGTGTCGGCGTGGGCGTCGACGATCGCCTGCCACAGCCCTTCCTTGCCGCCGAAGTGCTTGTAGACGGCGCCGCGGGTGTACCCGGCGTCAGCGGCGATCTCTTCGACCGTCGCAGCGAGGTACCCCCGCCGCAGGAACACGGCCAGGCCGGCCGTCAGGAGCTCCTCGTGGGTGCGGTCCTGCTGCTGCGCGCGGGTCAGTCTGGCCAACCGCTCCCACCTCAGAAACGATACGTTTCCAGAAACGGTACGTTACTGAGTGCCGCGTGACAACAGCATCGACAGGACGGTGTCCAGGTAGGTGCCCTGCGTCCCGGCGTCGTCGGGCAGCAGCTCCGGCATGCGGGCGGCGAGCTGGGCCTGCCCGACGTATGCGGTGTACGCCAGCAACGCCCGCCGCCGCGCCTCCCCCGCCTCGAACCCGGCCTCGGTGAACAACTGCTCGACGTAGTCGAGCCGGCGGCGGGTGACCCGCCGCACGACCGGCCCGACGAGGGGATGCTCGGCGACGGCGAAGACGTTGGTCTCCAGGCGGCTCGACCGCGCGTGCCCCAGCACCGTGGTGAACAGCAGCGACAGCTTCCGCGGCGGGTCACCGGCGGCCTCGACGAGGTCGATGATCGCGTCGGTGCAGGCCCGCTCCCACAGCTGCATGGTGGCCTCGACCAGCGCGTCCCGGTTGGTGAAGTGCCAGTAGAAGCTGCCCTTCGTGGCCCCGAGCCGCGCCGCGAGCGGCTCCACCGCCACCATGCCGAGCCCCCCGTCGGCGATCGCCGCAAGCGCCGCCATGGTCCAGTCCTCCGCACTGAGGCGCCGTTGTGCCATGCCCATACGGTAGCGTACGGTTCTGACCATACGGCAGCGTATGGTGCTGTGCCATGCCGCGGCCGGCAAGACCGCAGGAGGCAGTCATGCAGAACGTGCAGAGCCGCACCATCGACGCGCCCGCGGACCGCATGGGCGCCCTGCTGGACCGGCTCGCCACCCCCGACGACCCGCTGTGGCCCACACCCGCATGGCCACCGATGCGGTTCGACCGCCCTCTCACCCCAGGAGCAACCGGCGGCCACGGCATGATCCGCTACACCGTGCTCGAGCACGTCCCGGGCCGCCTGCTGCGCTGCCGCTTCGACCCCACGATCGGCGTACTGGGCGAGCACGAACTCCGCATCGACCCCGCCGCCACCGGCACCGGCACCACCGTCACCCACGTCATCCGCGGCGACCTCACCGGCGCGATGCGCATCCTGTGGCCCGTCGCGATCCGGTGGCTGCACGAGGCGCTGCTGCAGGACCTCCTCGACAACGCCGAACGCGCCGGGACGGGCACAGTGCGCGAACCGGCCCGCTGGTCATTGTGGGTGCGCCTGATGCGCCGCGCCGCCGGTCGAGCTGGTGCAGGCCGGGCCGGTGCCGCCCATGCGAGGACCCGCAACGCGGGTGCTGGCCAGACGGGCGCCGCGTCCGCGGGGGTCTCCTCCACAGGCGCCTCCCCCACAGGCGCCTCCCCCACAGGCGCCTCCCCCACAGGCGCCTCCCCCACAGGCGCCTCCCCCGCAGGCGCCTCCCCCACAGGCGCCTCCCCCGCAGGCGCCTCCCCCACAGGCGCCTCCCCCACAGGCGCCTCCCCCGCGGGCGCCTCCCCCGCAGGTGCCGCCCACACGGAGACCGGCAACGCGGGTGCCGGCCGCTCAGACGCCGGTCGGATCAAGAGGCCGCGGCGGGTCCCGCTGCCCGGCGGCGCCCGGCTCGCCGCCGGCACCCTGGACCACGTCGACCTGATGGACGCCTGGCAGGGCACCCGCCCACCGGGCGCGAGCACCGACCCGGCCGCGTGGCGCGCCGCCATGTTCGGCCGCCCGCCACGCTGGGTCGGCACCCTGATGCGCCTGCGCAACCGCATCCCCGGCCTCGAACCGCTGGACACCCGCGACGTGTTCGCCCCGCTGGACGCCCGCGACGACGAGGTCCTGTTCGGCGCCGACACCCGCCACTTCAACCTGCGGATCTCCCTGTTCGTCGACGCCGAGTCGGTGGTCTGCTCGACCCTGACCCGCCCCCGCACCCGCCGCGGCCGCGCCTACCTGGCCGTGGTCAGCCGGGTCCACCCCCTGGTCGTGAGGACGATGCTGGCCCGGGCCCTGCGCGCCGCCCCGTTCGCCCCCGCCACCTGACCACCCGGGTCTCGCCGCAGGATCCACTACTGCGGCCGAGTCGAGATCGGTGGCGTCGGTTCTCCACGACCCGGTGGAATGCGGTGACCCGGAGGATCGCCGTCACCCTGGGACCAGTGATCCACCGGGTTGCCGCGGGTCCGGTCGCCGTCGCGGAGGCACCTGGCAGCGGCGCCGGCGAGGCCTCAGGTAGCGTCGACTGTCAGCGCGACCCCGGCCCACCTCCGCCCGGTACAGCATGAACTACGAACGGTGATATGGTCGTGACGCGACTGGAGATCAATTAGGATCACTGGAGTAAGGTGCTTTGTAAGCGGCCGGGCACCCCACCGGACCACTCGACCTCAACCGCCACGGACGTTCTCATCGCCGTCGTGAACCGTCCCTCGCCTCAACGCGAACCGTCCCGCGACTCAAGCGTCGGGCGTCCGCTCAGGCGGCGGGGGTCTGTGCCATGATCGCGAGCAGGCCGCCGTCGGGGTCGGTGAAGAACGCCATCCACTCCTCGACGCCGTTCTCGTGGCGGTGGATCATGTGCGGCGCGCCCTCGAAGGCGACGCCCCGCCCGGTCAGCCGCTCGTAGGCGGCGTGGATGTCCGGCACCCGGAAGTAGATGATCGACTGGGCGGCGGGCGTGCCGCTGCCCTCGCCCTTGCTCAGGAACAGGCGCGTGCCGGCGCAGTCGAAGAACGCCAGGTCACCATATGTGTACAGGTGGGGCAGACCGAGCGCGCCACCGTAGAAGTCGACGGCGCGGCCGATGTCGCTCACGTGCCGGGCGATCTGCCCGATCCCGCCGAGCCGGAACCCGTCATCCACTGTGGACTCATCGGCCATCGTGGCCTCCCACCGGTCGCAAGCCGTACGTCCTGCCTGCCCTGACGATATGCCAGCCGGCCCCTCGGCGGTGGGTCGCCGCCCTGGCGCGTCACTCGCGGACCGAGGACAGCTGCCCGGGCGGGGTGCGCAGGGCGAGCGCCGCCGGCAGCACGCTCGCGACGAACGTGATCGCCACGCACGCGGCTGCGATCAGCAGGATCGGTGTCCACGGCACGACGGTGCGTGGGTCGGGGACGAGGTTGACGAGGCCGGCGCGCAGGCCGGCGAGCATCCCCGCGGTGACGGCGCCGGCCAGCAGCACGCCCGTCACGCCGACGAGCACTGCTTCCGCGCCGATCATCGTGAGGACCTGGCGGGGTGTGCCGCCGCCGAGGCGCAGCACGGCGAGGTCACGGCTGCGGGCGCCGATCGACATGATGAGGGTGTTTGCGATCGCGATCGACGTGTACACCAGGGCCATGCCGAGGACGGCAATGAGCGCCAGGTGGTTGAGCCGGCGCTGCTCTGCGTTGCGCTCGCGGAAATAGTCGGCGGCGGTCACCGTCCGCGAACCCACCACAGTGGACACAGCGGACACAGGGGACGCAGACGACGCGGCAGGCTCGGTGAGGTACACGGCATCGGCGCCGGTACGGGGAGCGTGCGCCGCCCGCAGCGCCCACGGCAGCAGGACCGTCTGGTCCAGATCGATCGACGGGGCGAGCACAGCCACCACCCGCAACCGGACCGGGGTCGCGTCGTCCAGCCACAGCTGCGCCGTGCCGCCCGTCCGCCAGCCCGCGGAGCGGGCCACGCCCGCGCCGGCGACGACGGTGTCGGTGCCCGTGAGGTCGGTGACCGTGCCCGAGCGCGTCGGCAGCCGCAGCACCCGGTCGACGCCGGGGCCGGTGTACATCGCGTCGAACTCCTCCGGGTAGTCGTCGGTGCGTACGTACACCACGGACTGCGCGGTGGGCACGCCCGTACCGGGGTCGGCGATGCCCGCGGAACCGGCCGGCAGGGCAAGCGCGGGCGCGGTGACCCGGGCGGCGGACGCGCGTTCCTCCGCGTCCCACAGCGTCGCGGTCGCGGCGAACGTCGCCGCCGCGATCCCGACGGTGACGAGGATCGGGGCGACCGTCGACGCGGTCCGCCGCACCCCGGAGCGGGCGTTGTCGCGGGCGAGGGCGCCGGCCACGCCGGGCACCAGGATCCGGCCGACGAGCCAGGCGAGCCGCGGCGCGACGACCGGTGCCAGCAGCGCGATCCCGGTGATGGCGAGCTGCGCGTCGAGCAGGACGAGGGCGATCGCCTCGCCGCCGAGCCCGGGCACGAGGGCGAGGAGGACGGCGGCGCCGCCGAGGAACAGGACGCCGAAGACCCAGCGGCCGGCGGTCATGACCCGGCGGTCGACGGACGCCTCGCGCAGCGCCTCGATCGGGCGGACCCGGCCGGCCCGGCGCGCGGCGACGGCGGCGCCGGTGAGCGCGACGAGCAGGCTCACCCCGAACGCGGCCAGCAGCGGCCACAGGATGAACCTGGCGGTGAACCCGGCGGGCGCGAACCCGGCGCCGGCCAGCCACGCCGCGAACGGCGGCGCGACCAGGGTGCCCGCGGCGCAGCCGGCGGCGCCGGCGACGACGCCGACGATGAGGGACTCGCCGAGGACCAGGCGGCGCACCTGGCGTGGGGTGGCGCCGGCGGCCCGCAGCAGCGCGAGCTCCCGGCGGCGTTGCGCGACGGCGAACGCAAACGTGCCGGCGACGACGAACACAGACACGAACACGGCGACGCCGGCGGTGGTGCCGAGCAGCGACGCGGCGACGGCGAGCAGGTCCCCGTCGGGGTCGGGTTCGGCCTGGGCGCGGCGGTCGCCGGTGAGGACCGCCGGCCCCGGCCCGACGGCGTCGCGGACCTGCGCGGCGGTGACACCGTTGACGGCGATCGCGTCGACCCGCCCACCGGCGAGCACCGCCGCGGCCGGGTCGGTGAGGTACACGGCGGGCGGCCCGGTGACGACGCCGGTGACGGTCCAGGTGCGGCGCCCCAGCGGGGTCCACGCCTCGACCACGTCGCCCGGGTGGCGGGCCGTCGGGGCGGCGAGCACGACCTGGTCGTCACCCGCCGGTGCGACGCCGGCGAGGAAGGTGTACGGGTGCAGCCCCGCACTCGACCACGGATGCGCGTCCCGTGCGACACCGTCGACGTCGACGGGGACGGACCGGTCGACGACGACGGCCGCGCCCGGCAGGGCCGCGAGCCGGTCCGCCGACGACGCGGGCAGCTGCTGCGGGCGGCGGGTCCGGGCAGACGACGTGTACCGCTCCCCGTCGCCCTCGTCGACCGTGATGCTGACCGTCTGGTTGCCGGTGACCACGACGGCGGCTCCGGTGTACCAGCGCGGCGGGCGTCCCTCGGAGACGGTCGAGGCGATCGTCAGGCCCGTCGTGGCCAGCAGGCACGCGCCGAGCGCGAGCGCCACGAACACCCCGGCGAAGGACGCCCACCGGGCCCGCAGCGTCTGCCTGGCGATGCTCAGCACGGCGCCGTCTCCAGGTCGGTCATGTACGCGGCGACGGCCTGCGGGGTCGGCCGGCGCAGCTCGCCCGCGACGCGGCCGTCGGCGAGGAACACGACCCGGTCGGCGTACGAGGCCGCCAGGGGGTCGTGGGTGACCATGATGACCGTCTGCCCGCTCGCGCCGTCCACTGTGGACGTCATGGATCGCAGCAGCCGCAGCACCTCCCGGCCGGTCGTGGAGTCCAGCGCGCCGGTCGGTTCGTCGGCGAACAGCACCGCCGGGCGGGTGACGAGCGCCCGCGCGATCGCGACCCGCTGCTGCTGCCCGCCGGACAGCTCCGCGGGCCGGTGCCGGCCCCGGTCGCCGAGCCCGACGGCGTCGAGGACCGCGCGGATCTCCTTGCGCGCCGGGCGCCGCCCCGCGAGGCGCAGCGGCAGCGCCACGTTCTGCTCCGCGGTCAGCGACGACAGCAGGTTGAACGCCTGGAACACGAACCCGATGCGGTCCCGCCGCAGCAGCGTCAGGCCGGTCTCCGACAGCGTGGCCAGGTCCGTGCCCGCGACGGTGACGGTGCCGCCGGTGGGCCGGTCGAGCCCGGCCGCGCACTGCAGCAGCGTGCTCTTCCCCGACCCCGACGGTCCCATCACGGCCGTGAACGTCCCGGCCGCGAACCCGAGCGTGACCTCGTGCAACGCGGTGACGGCCCCGTCGCCGGCGCCGAAGCGCCGGTGCACCCGGTCGAGGGAGACGACATCCGATTCCATGCCGTCCATTGCACCGGCCGCGACCCCCTCGGCACACGCCCGCACACCAGCCAACGCCGGTATGGCAGCCCCCACCATCCGCCGTATGGCAGGCACGACCGCATGATCCGCTACGATCAGCGCCGCCAGAGGAGGACACGATGGTCGATCAGGTGGTAGTGCGGTTCGCCGGCGACGGCGCCGGGGCCGGTGAGCTGTCGTGGGGGCAGCAGGACATCTGGCAGGCCATGGTGCGCCAGAAGTCGTGGCTGCCCAACGGCGCCTGGGGGCCCCTCGCCGCGGGCACCACCGTCGATGACGTCGCGGAGCAGCTGCGGTACATGATGAGCCGGTTCCCGTCGGCGAGGACCCGGCTGCGGTTCGACGCCGAGGGACGCCCGACCCAGGTCGTGTCCGGCTCGGGCGAGATCACCCTGGAGATCGTCGAGGCGGGCGCGGAAGACCCGGCGGCCGTCGCGGAGGCGGTACGCCTGCGGCTGCAGGACACCGAATACGACTTCGCCGCGGACTGGCCGATCAGGATGGCGGCCGTGCGGTCCGGCGGTGCGCTGACCCACCTGGTCGTCGTCATGTGCCACCTCGTCGCCGACGGGTTCGGCACCCAGGTGCTCCTCGACGAGTTGGGCACCCGCGTGACCACGCCCATCCCGGAGCTGCAGCCGCTGGAACAGGCCCGCTGGCAGGCGTCGCCGTCCGGGCAGCGGCAGAACACCCTGGCCCTGCGGCACTGGGACGGCATTTTGCGGGCCATGCCGCCGCGGCGCTTCCCCGACACCGCCGAGAAGCCCGAGCCGCGGCACTGGCGGGGCGAGTTCAAGTCCTACGCGCTCGGCCCGGCGCTGCGGGCGGTCACCGAGCAGACCGGGGTCGCGTCGGCGCCGGCGCTGCTGGCCGTGTTCGCCGTCGCCCTCGCCCGGGTCACCAGGATCAACCCCGTCGTGCTGCGGCCGATGGTCAACAACCGTTTCCGCCCTGGGCTGGACCGGGTCGTGTGCATGCTCGCCCAGTACGGCCTGTGCCAGCTCGATGTGGCCGGCGTGTCGTTCGCGGAGGTGCTGGACCGGGCCCGGCGCGGCGCGATGACGACGTACAAGCACGCGTACTACCACCCGGTGGAGCTCGACGACCTGGTCCGCCGCGTCGTGCGGGAACGCGGTGCGGACCTTGAGCTGCCCTGCTACTTCAACGACCGGCGGGCCGACACCGGCAAGAGCGGCGGGGACCCGGAACCGGTGGCGTTGCGCGGCGCGGCGGCGCGCAGCACGTTCCGGTGGACGACCCGGCAGGACGTGCCGTTCGAGCCGCTGATCGTGCACCTCGACGACGTGCCGGACGCGGTGCAGGCGATCATCTTCATGGACACGCACGTGGTGTCCCCGGCCGACGGTGAGGCGCTGCTGCGCGGCATGGAGGCCGCCGCGGTCGAGGCGGCCCTGGACCCGAGCGCACCGACCGGCGTCTGACCAGCGTCCGAACCGGGCGGCCGGGCTCAGCCGCGCTCCTCGGCCTGCCGCTCCTCGACTAGGCGTTCCTCGGCCTGGCGCTCCTCGGCCTGCCGTTCCAGGGTGGCGCGGGTCCGGGCGGCGCGGACGCGGATGTCCCTGGCCGGCCCGAGGTAGACGGCGTTGAACAGCAGCCCGCCGGCGAGCACCGCGGCCGCCAGCGCCGCCCAGCCGAGGGCCTTCGCCGCCGGCCGCGAATACGCGTCCGCGGCCTGCATCGCGACGGCGAACCCGCCCGGATCGACCCGGACCGTGGTCCGGTCACCGACCTGCCCGCCGCTGCCCTCGCACGACATCCAGCCCAGCGGTCGCCCGCCGTCCGCCGGCGCGACCTCGCAGATCGGTGCGCAGCCACCGCCGTGCTCACCGACCTGAGCGCAGCCGGTGCGGGTCACCACCCCGGCGGCGTCGCGGCCCACGACCCCGAGATAGACGTCGCCGGCGCCGCCCGCCACGGCGAACGCGAAGCCGCCGAGCACCGCCACGAGCACCGCGGGCCGGCGCAGGAACGGCGGGAACTCGGGCGTGAACCGGTCCTGCCTGCGCTGCGTGGCGCTGCTCGCGCCGAGACCGGTCGCGAGCAGGACGGCCAGCGCCGGCAGGAACGCGAGCAGGGTGTGCCCGGTGAGGTTCAGCAACCCGCTCGCGGCCACCGCGATGAGCCAGGCCGCGTAGGCGACGGCGAACCGGGCGGCACGGCGAGGCATCGACCAACCATGCCACAGCGCACCGTCACGGCACCAGCAGCGCCAGGCGCGCCGCGGACCCGCTGCCGGGTTCGGCCTGATACGCCACGACGAGCTGCCCCGTGCCGGCGACCTCCAGTGCGTGCCGGTGCAGGGTGAGCGGCCCGACGACGGGATGCGCGAACCGTTTGACATCCTGCCCGGTCGGCCTGGCATCGTGGCGGTCCCACAGCCGGCGGAAGGTTCCGCTGGCCGCCGCGACCTCCGCGACGAGCGCCACGACGCCCGGGTCCCTCGGGTCGGCGCCGGCCCGCAAGGCGGCGACGGTACCGGCGGCGAGGTCGTCCCAGTCGGGGAGCAGCGCCCGTACCGGCGGCGACAGGAAGATCTCACGGGCAAGGTTGCGGCCCTGCTCGTACATCGGCGACAACGCGACCGCGAGCGCGTTGCCGGCAAGCACGTCGAGGCGGCGGTTGCGCACGTACGCGGGGACCCCGGTCCAGGCATCCAGCAGCTGCCGCACCCCGGGCGCCAACGGCTCGTCCACAGTGGACGGTCTGGGTCCGGCGGCGAGGGTGTGCAGGTGCGCGGTGGTGCCCTCGTCGAGCCGGAGCGCCGCCGCGAGCGCCGTGAGGACCTGCGGCGACGGGTTGCGGTCCCGGCCCTGCTCCAGGCGCACCAGGTAGTGCTCGCTCACCCCGGCGAGCCGCGCCAGCTCGTCACGGCGCAGCCCGGCCACGCGCCGCCGCCCGATCGCCGGGAGCCCGACGTCCTCGGGGCGCAGCAGTGACCTGCGGGCCTTGAGGAACTCGCCGAGATCGTTCACCGCGCCCAGTTTATTCCGTTCAGGGTGACCCTGACACGGTACTGGCTGGCGCCGGCGCGGGCGGGCACCGTGGGACGCATGGCGAAGACATGGTTCATCACCGGCGCGTCCCGCGGTCTGGGCAGGGTGTGGACGGAGGCGGCGCTGCGCCGCGGCGACCGGGTCGCGGCAACGGCCCGCGACGCCCGTGCCCTGCGGCCGCTGACCGAGGAGTTCGGCGCCGCGGTCCTGCCCATCGAGCTCGACGTCACCGACCGTCCCGCGGCACAGGCCGCCGTCGCCACCGCGGCGACACGCTTCGGCGGGCTGGACGTCGCGGTCAACAACGCCGGGTACGGGCTGTTCGGCGCGGTCGAGGAGGCGACCGAGGCGCAGGCCCGGGCCCAGCTGGAGACCAACCTGTTCGGCGCGCTGTGGGTGACACAGGCGGTCCTCCCGGTGATGCGCGCGGGCGGCGGCGGGCGGATCCTGCAGGTGTCCAGCATCGGCGGGGTGGCCGCGTTCCCGACGCTCGGGCTGTACCACGCCTCGAAGTGGGCGCTCGAAGGGTTGAGCGAGGCGCTGGCACAGGAGGTCGCCGGGTTCGGCGTCCACGTGACGATCGTCGAGCCGGGCCCGTTCGGCACGGACTGGGGCGGCTCCTCGGCGGCGCACACGACCCCGCTGCCGGCGTACGACGCGGTCCGCGCCGCCCGGCGTTCCGGTGCCGCGGACCGCGCCCCGGCCGACCCGTCGACCACCGCCGCAGCGATCCTGGCGGTCGTCGACGCGCCGGAACCCCCGCTGCGGCTCTTCCTCGGCGCGTTCCCGTTCCCGGTGATCGAGCGGGTCTACGCGGACCGCCTCGCCACCTGGCAGCGCTGGCGCGCGGTCGCCGAGTCCGCCGCCTGACGGTCCCCCGCGTGGCCTGCGCCGTTCCCGCCCATGCTGAACCCTTTCGGGGTCTACGATCTGCTTTGTCCGGTATGAGATCAGCTCCCGGATTGCGGATTTTGACGTGTTCGGGGGTATGCATGGTCTCTTTGACGCCAGGTCGGCGGGTCCCGGCGACTGCAACAGCAGCGGTCCCGGTCCGGCGGCTCCCGGCAGCGGCAGCGGGCGCCGCCCTGAGCTTGCGGACCCAGGCAACGGCAGCGGTCGCCCTGGTCCGGCGCGCCCGGGCAACGGCCGCAACGGCGGCCCTGGGCCAGCGGACGCGGGCAACGGCCGTGGCCGCCCCAAGCCTGCACGCCGTGGCCGCCCCAAGCCTGCACGCCGTGGCCGCATCAAGCCTGCGCGCCGTGGCCGCATCAAGCCTGCGCGCCGTGGCCGTCCCGGGCCGGCGCACCGTGGCCGCATCAAGCCTGCAGGGCGCGGCCGCCCTGGGCCCGCAGGCAGTGGCCGCCCCGAGCTGGCGGGCCCAGGCAATGGCTGCAACAGCGGTCCCGAGCCGGCGCGCCCGGGCGACGGCAGCCCCGGGTCGGCGGGCGCGGGCAGCGGCCGCCACCGCGGCCGTCCTGGGGCGGCGGGTCCTGGTGGTCGCCACGGCGGCAGCCGTCGCGGCGGCCGGGTCGGCGACCGCCGCCGGCGCCAGCACCGGCCGCTACCCGGTGGCAACGTGGTCGATGAACGAGGGCGCGGGCGCCCGCACGATGATCGACAGCAGCGGCAACGGGCTGCACGGCGTGATCGGCAACGAGGTCGTCACCGACGTCGGCGTGCGCGGGGCGACGGGATACCGGTTCACCCGCCTGCAGCCGGACAGGCCGCCGGCCCACCCGCGGCACCTGGTGACCGTCGCGGACAGCTCCGCCCTGGACCCCGGCAACCGCGACTACGCCGTCACCGTCAGGCTCCGCACCACCTACCAGTTCGGCAACATCATCCAGAAGGGGCAGGCGACCGCCTCGGGCGGGAACTTCAAGTTCCAGATCCCCGACGGCATCGTGCAGTGCCTCTTCCGCGGCTCCAACGGCACCATCATCGTGCAGGCCTCCCGGCGGATCAACGACGGCTGGTGGCACGTCGTGCGTTGCGAGCGGACCGGCTCCGGGGTGAGCCTCGCGGTCGACGGGCGCACCGTGGCCCGTCGCAGCGGCTGGACCGGCCCGATCTCCAACGGCTGGCCGCTGTCCATCGGCGGCAAGACCGACTGCGACCAGCGCGACGTCGGCTGCGACTACTACGCCGGCGACCTCGACTGGGTCGAGATCGAGGCCCGCTGAGCAAGGGCGGCCGGGTGTGTCCAGCAAACACGCACCCGGCCGTCTCCGTACCGATGCACCCGGCCGGCCCGGTGACGGCGGCCTGCTAAAAGGCCGGTAAAGGCCGGTGAAAGTCAGTGCAGGACGCCGGCCGGGGGCAGGTCGAGCAGCACCCGCGCACCGGCCAGTGGCGCGTCCTCCAGCGCCGCCGGGTGGACGCGCAGCGCCTGATACGTCAGGCGTTCCGCCAGCGCCTCCCGCAGGGGCGGCCACAGCTCCGCGCGACGCGACGCGATCGACCCGCCGACGGCGACGGTGTCCAGCCCGGCGGCGAGCGCGAAGTTGGCGAGGCCGTCGGCGAGGTGCCGCGCGTACTGCCGCCAGAACCCCGGGTCGTCGACGGTCTCCAGGGCGCGGCCGAGGTGCCGGCGCAGCGCGGCGCCGCCGAGCAGGGTCTCCAGGCAGCCGGTCTGCCCGCAGCCGCACCGCCGGTCGTTGCCGGCGACGAGCTGGTGACCGGCCTCCGTGGTCAGCGCCACGAAGTGCCCGCCGGTGCCGAGGCGCAGTGCGGCGCCGACGCCCGTGGACAGGGTGACGTAGCCGCACCGGTCGGCGCCGCGCAGGCTGCCCAACGCGTGCTCGCCGAGCAGGCCGCAGGTCGCGTCGTGGGCGACGCGCACCGGTGCGTCCAATGTGGACTCCAGGTCGCGGCGCAGGGGGCGGCCCTCGTACCCGCGCAGGTGCAGCGCGACCCGGACGTCACCGTCGGCGGTGACCCGCCCTCCGAAGGACACCCCGACGGCCGACGGGGTGCCCGGGACGGCGTCGCGCAGCAGGGTGAGCTGCCGGTGGTAGTCGGGGTCGGTGGGGAAGCGCACGACGGTGCCGTCGCCGGCGGCGACCCGGGTGAGGGTCCCGCCGACGTCGATGGCGACCGCGACGCCCATCCCGTCAGCCGGCGTGGGCGGGCGGCCCGCCCCACGGGTCCTTCGGCGGCGCCGTCGCCAGCAGCGCCGCGATGAGCAGCGCCAGGCCGAGGCAGTGCAGCACGATGAACAGCACGCTGGACCCGGCGAGCAGGACCTGCACCCGCTCCCAGGTGCCGTTACGGAGCAGATTTGGCAGCAGTGCGACGTAGACCACGTCGGCGACGCCGCCGGCGAGCAGGACCGCGAGCCCGGCGACGCCGAGGTTCCGGGCCCGGGGCGCGAGCCGGTCCCGGCGCAACCGCAGCAGCACCACGCCGATGACGAGCGTGACGATCACCGGCAGCCCGAACACGACCTTCGGCACGACGTACAACAGGTCCCCCATGCGCCAGACCGTAACGGACGCGGGGGCGACAATGGAACCATGATCGGAGCGTTGCGGCACCCCGTCGAGGACGACCACGGCCGCGTCATGGCGGTCATGGACGAGTGGTGGGGCGGGCTGGGCGGCGAGGCCGGGAGCCTGTACCGGGCGACGCTGCTGCCCCGGCTGTACTTCCAGCACTTCACCGACACCAGCTACGTGCTGGACCTGCCCGGCAAGGACCTCGGCGCGTTCCTGGTCGGGTTCGTGTCGCAGTCCGAGCCCGGGACCGGCTACATCCACTTCGTCGGGGTCGCGCCGGCGTTGCGCCGCACCGGGGTCGGCGGGGCGCTGTACCGGCGGTTCTTCACCGACGTGGCGGCCCGCGGGGTCCGGAAGGTCCACTCGATCACCGGGGTCGGCAACCGCCGATCGGTGGCGTTCCACACCCGGCTCGGATTCACCCTGGAGCCGGGTGACGCGGAGGTCGACGGGCTGCCGGTCCACCGCAACTATGACGGCCCGGGCCGCGACTCGGTCAAGTTCGTCAAGCACCTGCCGTGAGCACCCGCGTCGTGTTCTTCGACCCGGCGCACGGCATCGGGCTGCGGATCGCGGCCGGCAGCGGACGCAGCTGGCAGGACCAGCCCGGCGGCGACCCCGTGCACGCGCACTGCACGCTGGACATCCCAGCAGACACCCTGCTGCCCGCACCGGACGAGCGGGAGCGGCCGTCGTCGGGGACGCTGTTCGTGCCGTGGGCCGGCCTCGCCGCGTTCGCCGGCGACCTCGAGGACCTCCGGCCGGGGCTGGTGGCCCGGCTCGGTGACGTCGGCGCCTCCCTCGCGGTGCGGATGCGCCGCGACGGGCACCTGCGGGCCGAGGCGGTGTTCACCGTCGGGCACCACGTGACGACGACGGTGCGGTGCCGCACCCTGTGGGACTGGCACCACGGCACCGCCGCGGACCTGCCGGCGCTGGCACGGTCGATCCGGGCCGCCCGCGGTTAGGATCGACCGATGTCGGTGCTGCTGGTCGGGGCCAATCCGGGGCTGACGGTGACGCGTGACGGCGCGACGGTCGCGTTCGTGTCCGCGTGGCGGGTCGACTGGTCCGCGCACGGGGCGGGCCGCGCGATCGTGCTGTGGCACGAGGGCCGCACGAGCGTCGTCACCGCGACGCCGGTGCTGGGGCGGTGGCTGGCGGACACGTTCACCCGGCACTTCCCGGAGGTCGAGGGGCTGCCGTGGCCGGAGCCGGAGGTCACCGACGCGCCGGTCGCGTTCGGCCTGGACCTCGCGGCCGGCTGCACCGCCACCGGCGGCGGGATCGCCGTCGAGCTGAGCGGCCCGTCAGGGCACCGCCTCATCACCGTGGACAGATTCCAGGACCGGGACCTCAACCTCTCCACGGTCTACGCGAAGTGCGCGGCCGGCACGCTCACGGTCGATGGTCGGCAGGTAGCGGGGACGGCTGCGGGGTTTGTCGCCGACGCAGAGGTATGGACGCGGGCAGCAGCAGCACCGCGGTAGCCAGCAGCAGGTGCACGGCGCAGAAGACGACCGCGACGGTCGGGGTGGCGGTGCCGCCGACGAAGACGGTGATGTGCGACGCCCAGTCCAGCCGGGCCGGCCTGCCGTCGGGCCAGTCGTTGAGGTAGTAGAACGACAGGTCGTTGAGGCCGGAGACCAGCACCAGCGCGGCGGCGAACCCGAGGCGCAGCACCCGGCCGGTGGACGCGCCGCCGAGGCGGTAGCCGAACAGGATCGCCAGGATGGTGAACGCGTTGACGAAGATCGCCATCTGGTAGAACGGCGCGAAGTCGCCGCCGTCGGCGAGCGCGACGACCCGCAGCACGTACAGGGTGTCCAGGACGCCCATGTACCCGACGACGACGGCGGCGAGCAGGACCATGCCGGGGGCGGCCCGCTGCGGGAAGCCGCCGATCGCGAGGATCGCGAGCAGCACGGGGCTCAGCCGCAGCAGGAACTCCAGGGGGTCGTCGATGGTGCGGTCCGGCGGCAGGACCCCCATGATGAGCACCGTCATCGCGGCGCCGGCGACCCCGGCGGCCAGCCACCACCAGCGACGGATCACTTCTGGGTCCAGAACGGGCCGAGCGCCAGAGCGTCCATGTCGGTCTTGAGGTAGCAGCGCACGGCGTCCTGCGGGGTGCACACGATGGGTTCCTCGTTGTCGTTGAACGAGGTGTTCACGACCATGGGCACGCCGGTCAGGGCGTGGAACTCGCTGATCAGCTCGTAGTACAGGGGGTTGTCGGCGCGCGAGACGGTCTGCACGCGGGCGGTGCCGTCCTCGTGGGTGATCGCCGGCACGACCGCCCGCTGATGCTCCAGCACGTCGAAGACGAGCAGCATGACGGGGCTCGGGTGGCCGCTGGCGAAGTACTCCCCGGCGTGCTCGACCAGGCAGGACGGCGCGAACGGGCGGAACGGCTCGCGGTGCTTGACCTTCGCGTTGAGCCGGTCCTTGGTGTCGGCGCCGCGCGGGTCGGCGAGGATCGAGCGGTTGCCCAGCGCGCGGGGGCCGGCCTCGCCGCGGCCCTGGAACCAGCCGATGATCTTCCCGGCGGCGATCGCGGCGGCGGCGGTCGTCGTGATCGGGTCGCGGCGTTCGTAGTGCAGGCCGGCGTCGGTGAGGGCCTTCTCCATGTCGGACTCGGTGTAGGACGGGCCGAGGAAGATGTAGCCGCCGTCGGGGCGGGGCAGGCCGAGGCCGGTGGAGATGACGGTGGCGGCGCCGAGCGCGGAGCCGTCGTCGGCGGCGGCCGGCTGGGCGAAGAACTCCTCGAAGCCGGTCCGCAGCAGGATCTTGCCGTTCATGACGCTGTTGAGGGCGACGCCGCCGGCGGTGACCAGGCGCGGGTTGCCGGTCTTGGCGTGGACCCAGTTCGCGACGTGCAGCCCGGCCTCCTCCAGGGTGTTCTGCAGGGCGTAGGCGACGTCGGCGTAGTGCTGCGGCACGGCGTCGCGGGTCTTGGGCCTGGGCGGGCCGAACACGGCCCGGAACTTGTCGGAGACCTGGTGCTTGCCGGTGGCGTGGTGGCGGAACCAGCTGAGGTTCAGCGCGTACCGGCCGTCGCTGTCGAGGTGCACGAGGTCGCGGAACTGCTCCACGAACGTCGGTCTCCCGTACGCGGCCAGGCCCATGACCTTGCCCTCGTCGCGGGTCGGGTGGAAGCCGAGCCAGCCGGTGACGTCGGCGTACAGGGCGCCGAGGGAGTGCGGGAACTTGACCCGCCGCAGGTCGTGGATGCGGTCGCCCTCGCCGGCGGCGAGCAGGGTGCTGGTGCCGTCGCTGCCGATGCCGTCCCAGGCGATGATCGCGGCGCTGTCCCACGGCGAGACGTGCAGGGCACTGGCGGCGTGCGCGTGGTGGTGGTCCACCATGTGGATCTTGAACGTGGCCGGCCCGTCGTACCCGGTGGCGGCGCGCAGCAACTGCTCCAGGTAGAACGCTCGGCGCCACAGGACGAACAGGGTGCCGCCGAGGTGGTGGTCGTCGGCGTTGGTCTCGGCCCTGCGGCCGCTGGCGGTGGTGCGGAAGCCGCGGGCCTTGCCGTAGTCGCCGGCGTCGTTGCGCAGCACGGCCAGGGTCGCCGGGAAATACCGCACGAAATGCTTCATGGCGTGCCACATCAGGCGCCGGCCCTGGAAGAAGTACGCGACGTGATCGACGTCGGCGAGGGTGATGCCGGCACTGCGCAGGCACCACTGCACCGCCAGGGCGGGGAACCCGCCGTCGTGCTTGATCCTGCTGAACCGCTCCTCCTCGCAGAACGCGACGATCTGCCCGTCGCGCAGGAGTGCGGCCGCCGAATCATGGTGCTGGCTCAACCCGAGAAAGTACATTGACATCCATCCCGTCGACCGAAGATCATCCCGTCGCACGACAACCAGCAGAAGTATTGACGGTCACCGTTGCGAAGGGAAGCCTTGCGGTCGGATTGTTGACCGGCGGCATTTCATGGCGGAAGATCGGGACATCGACGAGCTGACGTTCGAGCTGTGCGACGCCGCCGGCTCCGCCGCCCCGTCGTGGTGGGCGTCTGCGGTCCGCGACGCGCAGCTGCACCGCGTGCTGGACTGGACGGTCATGCAGACCCTGGCCGCGACCCGGCGCGGCCCGGTCCTGGTGGGCGCGTTCCGCGACGGCGGCAAGGTCGTCGGGCTCGGATCGGTGCGCCTGCGCAGGATCAGAAGCCTCGGCGTGGGCGTCGCCGACGTGGACAGCATGGTCATCGGCGCGTTCCCCGGCATCGCCCTGACCGGCGGGCTGCCCGGCACCCTGCACCCCGGCGGCGGCCCCGCGCCGGAGCTGTTCGGCGCCGCCGTCAGGGCACTGGAGCAGTCGCTGCGGCAGGTGTACGGCCGGCGCGTCCAAGCGGTCATGTACCGCCAGATCTACCGCCGTGAGCTGCCGTACCTGCTGCGCGGCGTCACGCTCGTGCGGGCCGGCGTGCCCGCGCTGCTGCTGCGCAACACGTTCAGCGACTACGACGCCTACCTGCGCACGCTGCGCAAGTCGCGGCGGGTCGACCAGCAGCGCCTGGTCCGCAGGATCGACGCCGACCCGGCGGTGACCGTCCAGTTCGGCCCGGCCGTGGACGCCGGCCTGGACGTGGACGTGTTCCACCGGTTGTGCATCGAGTCCGGGCGGCGCAACGCCACGGCCCGGTGGCCGCCGATGCGGTTCTGGCCGCGGGACCTGTTCTCCACCGTGCTCGCCCTGCCGGACGTGCTGGCGCTGAGCTACACCGGCCCCGAGGGCAGGCTGATCGCCGCGACGGTCACCTTCGACCATCCGGTCGCGCCGATCCTCGGCCCGTGGGGCGCCGTGCCGCTGGGCACCGACCGGCGCAGCGGCCTGTGGTTCGACCACCTGGCCCGCCTCATCCGCTGGGGCATCGAGCAGCAGCGCCCGCTGATCGTCGGCGGGAAGGGCGCGACCGGCCCGAAAGAGGCCCTCGGGTTCGTCGCCGAGCCGCAGTGGAGCGTGCTGCGGCGACTCTGACGGCGTGCACGAGCAGCGCGTCGTGGTCGGTGCCGCGCACCGGGTAGGTGACCGTGCCGGCGTGCTCGAACGCCGGCGAGTACAGCACGTGCTGGAACGCCCCGTCGCCCTTGCGGTGCCAGCCGGCGGGGACGCACCGCTGGGCGCCGGCCCGGCCGTTCCAGACCAGGTTGAGGTCGGCGCCGAACACGGCCGGGCCCGGATACCCGGGCAGGATGCCGCCGGCCACGTACCGGCACTGCGCCAGCGCCACGGCGGCGTCGGCGCGTCCGGTGCCGGACCGCGGGCTCTGCGGGTGGGCTGTGCACGCGACGAACGAGACGAACGCGCCGCAGACCCACGCCCGCAGCTCGTTTGCGGCGTGCGCCTGCAGCAGCGGCGGGAACAGCCCGCCCCGGCCGCCGGCGCGCAGCCGTTCCCGGGCCACCACGGCGACGCCGTACCGGCCGCGATCCCCGGAGCAGCGCATCCAGTCGGCCGCGGCCCGGTCCCAGACGGCCTGGAAGACGCCGCCGCCGGTGTTGCCGAGGGCCTGCCGCAGCGGCGCGACGTCGCTGTCGCAGACCTCGTTGACGGTGACCACGTCGGGCCGGACCGTCTCGATGAGCTGCACGGCGGCGGCGAGCGCCCAGCCGTCGCGGTAGCAGGCGACGCCGGCGTGGCCGCTGTTGCACAGGTTCAGCTGCAGCATCCGGAACGGTGCGCCGGTGCCCGCGCCGTGCAGGGCACCGGCGAGCACGAGCAGGGCAAGGAACCGCATGCACCTTCAGATGCGCGCGCGTGTGCGGGCATTGCCTTGGTACGGCCGGAAACCCGCGAAGTGGTCCTTCCCGCCGGTGCCCGGGCCGGGTGAGGCTGGAGCGCGTGCAGTTCCGTCATCATCCGCAGCTCCGCGCGGACTTCCCCACGCTCGTCGCCGGCACCATCCGCGTCGACGGGGTGAGCCCGGACCCCGTCGTGGACGTGGCGCCGTGGCTCGCCACGGCCCGCGAGCGCCTCGCCGGCGCCGCCGAGAGCCAGCTGCCGCCGATCCAGGCCTGGCGCCGGGCGTTCGCCGCGATGGGGCTCAAGCCCACCCAGTACCGCTGCGCCTCGGAGTCGCTGCTGCGCCGGTTGCGCCGGGAGGGTGACCTGCCCTCCCTGCATCCCCTCGTCGACCTGTGCAACGCCGTGTCGGCCGCCTACGCCGTCCCCGTCGCCGCGCTGGACGCCGACCGGATCAGCGGCGACCTGGAGGTGCGGCGCGCGGCGGGCACCGAACGGTACGACACCTTCGCCGGCGACGTGGAGCATCCCGAGCCGGGTGAGGTCGTGTTCGCCGACGACGCCGGCCGGGCGCACGCGCGGCGCTGGACCAACCGGCAGAGCGGCCACTCCGCGATCAGCGCCGCGACCACCCGCGCGTTCATCGTCACCGAGGCCCTGCACGAGGGCGCCGCGGCCGACGTGCCCGGGCTGCTCGCCGACCTCGCCGCGGCCCTGCGCGCGACCTGGCCGGCCGCGGTCGTGCGGGTCGAGGTCCCCGCCCCCGCTCAGGGCTCGCTGGGAGCGGCGGCGGCCTCCGGCCGTTGACGGCGCCCGCCCGCCACGAGGCACGCGACAGCGATCGCCGCCAGGCCGAGCAGCGGCACGTAGACGGCGTCGGTGTCGATGAAGCCCGTGTGCACCGGCGGCTGCGGACCCCAGTGGTCCGGGCCCAGCACGGCATTGGCGACCATGAGCAGGCAGGTCACCAGCGCCGGGCGGAGCAGCACGAGCAGGGACGCCAGCAGAAGCACGACGACCGCACCCCGGCGCGGCCACGACCGCGTCCCGAGCAGCGCGTAGGCGGTCCAGGCGGCGAGCAGCCAGCCACCCACGGCGCCGGCGAGCCAGCCGGCCGCCACCCCGACGGGCACGGCCGCCGGCGGCTCCGGCCAGATGACGACGTCGACGGGGGCCAGCGTCGAGACCGGCCGGATGCCATCGGACGGCGTGGGGTCGGGCAGCGGCCCCGACACCCGGACCCGCAGATCGCCGCGGCCGGCGACGAACGAGGCGTCGCCGACGGATTCGATGCTCCAGCCGGCCGCGGTGAACCGGTCCCCGGCCGCGTCACGGGTCCAGCCGGGGACGTAGCGCGGGTCGGTGGCCTGGATCTTGTCGGCCCGGTGCTGCCACCGGTCGTCGCGGCTGAACCCGCCGAGATACGGCTCGCCGAGGGCGAGCGAGGCGACCTGCGCGG
The DNA here is from genome assembly GCF_035963215.1 of Dactylosporangium sp. NBC_01737. Lineage (NCBI taxonomy): Bacteria > Bacillati > Actinomycetota > Actinomycetes > Micromonosporales > Micromonosporaceae > Dactylosporangium > Dactylosporangium sp. NBC_01737. The sequence goes on along the minus strand of NZ_CP109153.1, from coordinate 6,590,795 downwards.
CGGTGTGCTCGACGCGCAGCGGCGCGACGGTGCACCAGCCGAGGAACGAGCCGGCGCCCGCGCCGAGCGCGCCGAACAGCATCGCGGCGAAGACCGCGACGGCGACCGGGGCCTTCCCGACCGGCAGCCGGAACCGCTGCCGCAGCCCGCCGCGCACCAGGTCGGCGGTGTCGCGGCGGCCGGGCCGCACCCGGCCGGGGGCGGCGGCGTCCAGCAGGGTCGTGACGAGCTCGTCGCCGTGCCGGCGCCGGTACGCCGCCGGGTAGGCCAGCAGCAGGCGGCGGTAGCGCCGCTCCAGCGGCGTCACGCGAGACCCGCCTGCAGGCCCGCGACGCCCGCGACACCCGGGGCGGCCGGGGTGCCCAGGGTGCCTGGGAGCGCGGTGCGGCGCCGAAGGCCGGCGGCGGCCGCGTTGGCGTTGCGGCGCAGCCGCTCCACCTCGGCGGCGAGCCGGCCGGCGCCCTCGTCGGTGAGCCGGTAGTAGCGGCGCAGCCGCCCGTCGACGGCCTCCTCGCGCTCGACGGCGATGAGGCCCTGCTCGGTCAGGCGGTCCAGGGCGCCGTAGAGGGTGCCGGCGCCGAGCACCACGGTGCCGCCGGACAGGGCGGTGACCTGCTGGAGGATCCCGTAGCCGTGCAGCGGCTCGCCGGTGAGCGCGGTCAGGACCAGAAACGTCGGCTCCTGCATCGGTGGCATGTTCAGGAAATTACAGTCACCGTGATATTACGTCAACCGTAATGTGCGGGTGGGACGGCTCGTCCGGGCCAAAGGGCTCATGGCAGCATTCGGGTGGTCGATGTTGGCGGCGCACTGGCGACGGCACCGGATGAGGAGACCGCATGGGCGCACTGCGACGGCTGCGGGCGATGTCCGGGCTGATGCGCGCCTCCTGCCTGGTCCTGGCGGTCTGCGCGGCGTGGTTCGCGGTCAACCTGGTGACGCCGGTGGGGCCGCCGGTGCTGCTGTGGCTGCCGACGCCCGCCGGCGCGCTGCTGCTGACCGCCGCGTTCCGCCGCACGTCGCGGGCGGCGGCGCTGCCCGCGCCGACCCGCCGGTTCTGGGGGCACCTGAGCCTGTCGGCGCTGCTCGTCGGGGTCGCGCACACCACCCAGGCGGTCGACGTGCTGACCCACCCGGGCCTCGGCGGCGTCTACAACGGGCCCGGCCTGCTGATCTTCGACAGCGGCGCGATCCTGCTCATCGTCTACGCGCTGTACCGGCTGCCGCTGTCCTCCCGCAGCGCCGGGGAGCGGCTGCGGGTCACCCTCGACGGCGGCACCGTCGTCGCGGGCGCCGCCGTGTTCATCTGGCACTTCCAGACCCGGGTCGCGCTCGGCACCGACGACCGCAGCCAGGTCCTCGGCTCCCTGATCCTCGGCGTGCTCGCCCTGGTCGTCGTGCTCGCCGTGGCGAAGGTGATGCTGTCGGGCTACGAGTTCATCGACAAGTCGGCCCTGCAGTGGCTCGCGTTCGCGATCTTCGTCGGCGCCACCACCTCGCTGCTGCAGCCGCTGCTGTCGCCGGGCCACCCGCACCTCGTGGTCACCCAGGTCAGCATCCCCGTGGTGTGCTGCCTGGCGTCATGGGCGGCGGAGCGGCAGCGCCTCGCGACCGGCCGGGCCGTCGCCGTGCGCCGCCGGCGCCCGTTCAGCCTGGTGCCCTACGCGGCGGTCGCCGCCGTCTACGTCCTGCTGATCCTGGAGACCTTCATCGGCGGGCACACCGACCAGAAGATGATGGTCCTCGGCGCCGTCACCCTCACTGCGCTGGTCATGGTGCGGCAGGTCGCCGCGTTCGTCGACAACGGCCGGCTCGTGGCCCGCCTGGATCACGGCGCCACCCACGACGCGCTCACCCACCTGCCCAACCGGTCCCTGTTCGGCCAGCGGCTCCAGCAGGCGCTGCAGCCGGCGCCGGGCGCACCCGGGCGGCGGCCGGTCAGCGTCGCGCTCATCGACCTCAACGACTTCAAGGAGGTCAACGACACCCTCGGCCACGAGGTCGGCGACCTGCTGCTGGTCGAGGTGGCGCGGCGCCTCGCCGGCTGCGCCGGCGCGCACGACACGGTCGCCCGCCTCGGCGGCGACGAGTTCGTCGTGGTCCTGCCCGGCGCCGACCCGGCCGCCGCCAGCCTCGCCGCGGACCGCATGGCCGCCGCGCTGCGCACACCCGCCGTCGTCAACGGCCACGAGCTGCCGATCTCGGCCAGCATCGGCATCGCCGACGGGCGCACCGGCGACGACGCGAGCCTGCTGCTGCGCCACGCCGACATCGCCATGTACGCGGCGAAGAAGCTCACCGGCACCGCGTTCCTGCACTACGACAGCACCATGTCCGAGCCCGGCGGCGACCACTCGCAGCTGCGCGAGGCCATCGCCGGCGGCCGGTGCTTCCTGGTGTACCAGCCGATCGTCTCCCTCGACGACGGCCGCCTCGTCGGCGCCGAGGCCCTCGTGCGCTGGGACCACCCGGAGCACGGCATCCTGCCGCCCGACACGTTCATCCCGCTCGCCGAACGCACCGGCCTCATCGTGCCGCTGGGCCGGTTCGTGTTCGGCGAGGCGTGCCGGCAGTTCGCGCAGTGGTGCGCCCGGTACGGCGACGCGGCGCCCGCCGTGCTCAACGTCAACGTGTCCCCGCGCGAGCTGCGCGAGGCCGGCTACGCCGACTTCGTCGCCGCGACCCTCGCCACCCACGGCGTCCCGGCGTCCCGGATCGTCCTGGAGATCACCGAGTCCCTCGCCCTGGACCTCGGCCCGGCCGTCGCCACCCTCGACCGGCTCCGCGCGCTGGGCCTGCGGATCTCCCTCGACGACTTCGGCACCGGCAGCTCCACCCTGCGCCTGCTGCACGACTGCCCCGTCGACGAGGTCAAGCTGGACCGCTCCTTCACGCAGGCACCGGCCTCGGGCCGCGCCCCGGTCGCCGCCGCCGTCATCCAGCTCGCCCAGTCCCTGCGGCTGCACGCGGTCGCCGAGGGCGTGGAGACCCCGGAGCAGGCGGCGCAGCTGCGGTCACTGGGATACCGCACGGCGCAGGGCTACCACTTCGCCCGCCCGGTGACGGCCGCCCAGCTCACGGAATGGATGACGGGCTCCCCGGTGGCCGCCCAACCGTCGGGCCCGTCCGATGAGCGCACCGATCAGCGGGCTACTTCAGCGTGAGGCGCTGCTGCGGGCTGGTCTCGAGTTTCAGGGTGGCAGGCTTGCCGTCGCGGGTCAGGGCGCCCTTCGGCTCGAAGCGGAACGTGAGCGTCTGCACCGATCCCTCCACGACGTCCATGCGCACCTCGTCGGTGACGGTGTAGTCGCTCATGGGCACCGATGGCCGCTCGACCTTCGGGGTCGACGCCTCGACGGTGACCGTCTTCCCGCCGGCGGACAGTTGCAGGCTCTGCCGCATGTCGATCGTGCCGGCGAGCGTGCCGAAGGCGCTGACCTTCAGCTCGACCCAGACCCGCAGCCAGGTGTGCCCGGCCGGCGCCCACGTGCCGTTGAGCCGGTGGTCGTACGGTTCGAGCGCCGCCGACACGGTGATCTCGACGTTGGTGCGGGCCGGCTCGCCGGTGATCTGGCCGATGAGCTTGTAGGTCACCTCGCCGTACGGGCGGGGCTTGAGGTACGCCGCGACGGCGTCCGGGCCTACGGCGCCGGTGCGCAGGTCGACGCTCTGGTCCTTGCCCTCGTCGGCGACGACCAGGGTCACCGGGGCGCCGACCGGCACGAGCGCGACGAGGACCGAGCCGGGCGAAACGATGCCCTCGACGGGGCGGGCCCGCTCGCCGACCCGCAGCCGCGCCTTGACCTTCGGCGACGGTTCGCTCTTCACGCCCGGCACCGCGGCCAGCCGCACGAACAGGAACTCCTTGCCGGTCCCGGCCGCGACGGGTCCCGACGCGTCCCGGGGCACCCCGGTCGCCGACTGCATCCTGCCGAACTGCGTGACGACGGCCGGCTCGAGATGATCGGCGGTGCCGACCTCGGCCAGCCGCACCGCGTAGTCCGGTCCACCGATGGCGGCCTTCGCCGGCAGTTGCTTCGCCGCGGGCACCGCGATCCCGCCGCCGGCCACGACGGCGAGGTCCTCGGCCACCGAGACCGGCGAGGGCACCGCCGACGCCGGCACCTTCACCGGCGCGCCACCGCACCCCGCCAGCAGCCCGCACACCGCCACGACCGCCCAGAACCCGCCACGCACCGGTCGTTCCTCCCCGTCTCGCCGACGCACCACCTTAGCGGTGAATGCGACGATGGCCCTGTGGACGTCAAGGGCGCGCAGATCGGCTCACACAACACGCAGATCAACCGCTATGCGGCCGCTGCCCCGCCCGCCGTCTCGTGGCCGCTGCTGGTCGGCCGCCCACCGCTGCGCGCCGACGCCTTCCAGTCACGGTCGCTTGCAGCGACAACGGCGGCCACGGTACTGGTGGGAGACGGCGGGACGGGCAAGACCCAGCTCGCCGCCGCCATCTTCGAGCAGGCCCGCGTCGGCGGCGTCGACCTCGCGGTCTGGGCCACGGCCTCCTCCCGCACCGCGGTGCTCACCGCCTACGCGGAGGCCCGCGCGGCGCTGGGCGGCGGCACCGGCGACGTCGAACGCGACGCGGCCGCGTTCCTCACCACCCTGGCCGCCACCGACCGGACCTGGATCGTGGTCCTCGACGACGTCGCCGACCCGGCCGACCTGCGCGGCCTGTGGCCCGCCGGCCCCGGCGGCCGGATCGTGGTGACGACCCGCCGCCGGGACGCCGCGCTGCGTTCGCGCGGCCAGGTGCTCGACGTCGGCGTGTTCAGCGCGGCGGAGTCGGCGGCGTACCTGACGGCGAAACTCGACCGCGACGACCCCGACGCGGCCCTGCTCGCCGCCGACCTCGGCCACCTGCCCCTCGCCTTGGCGCAGGCCGCGGCGTTCATCGTCGACGACGCCGTCAGCTGCGCGGAATACCGCACGCTCCTGGCCGATCGGACCCGGCGGCTCGCGGACCTGTTCCCGAACGCCAGCGGCGACGACTACGACCGCGAGCTCGCCGCGACCTGGTCCCTCGCCGCCGAGCGGGCCGACTCGCTCGCCCCGGCCGGCCTGGCCCGCCCGATGTTGCTGCTGACCGCCGTCCTCGACCCGGACGGCATCCCCGAGGCGGTCCTGATGGGGCCGGCGGCCTGTGCCTACGTCGGCGGCACCCCGGGCGACGCCCGCAAGGCCCTGCGCAACCTGCACCGCCTCAGCCTGGTCTCGCACGACCCGGACGACCCGCTGGCGTCGGTCCGGATGCACGCCCTCGCCCAGCGCTCAGCGCTGGAGGCCGTCGCAGCAGCCGCCCTGCCGGAGGTGCTGCGGTCCGCCGCTGACGCGCTGCTGGCGGCATGGCGGGAAGCCGGGAAGTCGCCGCGGGTCACCACCCGGTTCCTTGCCAACGGCGTCGCCTGGCTGGAGTACAACGGCGGGGGCCACGACGCGCTGATGCTGCATCCGTTGATGACGAAGCTCGGCACGACGGGCGGCGAGATCGGCCTTCCCAAGCGCGCTCACGGCCTCTTCACCGACCTGGCCGCCGCGGCCACGATCATGCTGGGTCGCCTGCACCCCGACACGCTGGCGGCGCGGTACGAGGTCGGCTACTGGCTCGGCGAGCAGGGCGACTTCGCGGGCGCCGCCGAGGCCCAGGAGCGGCTGCTGGCCGACCGGATCCGGGTGCTCGGCGAGGAGCACACCGACACCCTCGGCACCCGCGCGAACCTGGCCTACTGGCGGGGGCATGCCGGCGACCCCGCGCGGGCTGCGGAGGAGACCGCGCAGGTCCTCGCGGTGCAGCTGCGGGTCCTGGACCCGGACGACCCGGCGGTCCTGAGCAACCGGCACAACCTCGCGCACTGGCGCGGCCTGGCCGGTGACCCGCAGGCGGCCGCGGACGGCAGCGCCGAGCTGCTCGCCGACGCGGTGCGGATCCTCGGGCCCGACCACCCCGACACCCTCGATACCCGCCGGAACCTCGCGCACTGGCGGGGCCTCGCCGGCGACCCGGCCGCCGCCGTGGAAGGCCTCGACGCGGTCCTCGCCGACTACGTCCGTGTCCTCGGGCCTGACCATCCGGACACGATGCACGTGCGGGAGAACCTCGCCCACTGGCGGCCCGCCGAGCTCGACGCGCTCATCGCCGACAGCACTCGCGTGCTCGGCCCGGATCACCCGCAGACGCGGCGCGCCCAGCGGATGCGGCAGAGCGGTCAGTAGACGTCGCGGACGTAGCGTTTGTCGGCGCTGAGCTGCTTGACGTAGGCCTCGGCAGCGTCGGGGGTCAGGTGGCCGTGGGCGACCGCGATCTCGCGCAGCGTCCGGTCGACGTCCTTGGCCATGCGGCTCGCGTCGCCGCAGACGTAGAAGTGGGCGCCGTCCTGCAGCCACGACCACAGCTGCGCGCCGTGCTCACGCATGCGGTCCTGGACGTACACCTTGTTGCGCTGATCGCGGGAGAACGCGAGGTCGAGGCGGTTGAGGGTGCCGGTGTCGTGCAGAGCGAGCAGTTCGTCCTCGTAGTAGAAGTCGGTGTCGCGGCGCTGCTCGCCGAAGAAGAGCCAGTTCGCGCCGCGGGCGCCGCGGGCCTGGCGCTCGTGCAGGAAACCCAGGAACGGCGCGACGCCGGTGCCGGGCCCGACCATGATCATGGCGGTGGCGGGGTCCGCCGGCGGGCGGAAGTGCGGCGCGCGCTGGACGAAGACGGGGACCTCGCCCTCGGGCGGCAGGTCGGCCAGGAACGTGGACGCGACGCCCTTGCGGATCTGGCCGCGGATGTTGGGGAAGCGCAGCACGGACACGGTGAGGCTGACCCGGGACGGGTCGAGCAGCGGCGTCGAGGAGATCGAGTACTGCCGCGGCTGGAGCCGCTTGAGCACCCCGGCCCATTCCTGGGCGGTGGCGTCGACGGGCCACTCGGCGACGACGTCGATGGCCTGCCGCCCCCACGTCCACTTCGCCAGCTCGCCCTGGTTGTCGGGGCGCAGCAGGGTCTTGAGCTGCGGGTCGCCGTTGCGGTCGGCGACGAACCGCAGCAGGTCCGGGCTGATCTTCGCGATCTCCAGCCGGCGGTGCAGGGCCTCGGTCAGCGGCAGCGTGCCGTGCTGGGCGATCTCGACGGGGTCGTCGGCGCGCAGGCCGGTCACCTTCAGCCACTCGGCGACGAGGTCGGGGCAGTTGACGGGCCAGACGCCGAGGGAGTCGCCGGCCTCGTAGGGCAGGGCGCCGTCGCCGGCGTCGAACGTGAACTGCCGGACCTCCTTCGCCGACCCGGCCCCGCTCAGCAGCCGGTTGCCGGTGAGCCGGGCCGTCACCGGCTGGTTGCGGGTCGGCACCGGCAGCGAGGCTCGCCGGCTGGGCGCGGCCCGCAGCGCGGCGATGACCTGGTCCAGCCAGTCGGTGGCGGCGGGCTGGTAGTCCGGCTCGCAGTCGACGCGGGCGGTGAGCCTGGTCGCGCCGAGTTCGCTGAGGCGGGCGTCGAGGCGCCGGCCGTGGCCGCAGAAGTCGTCGTAGTTGGAGTCGCCGAAGGCGAGCACGGCGTAGCGCTTGTCGTCCAGGCGCGGCGTGTCCGGTCCGTCGAGCGACTGCCAGAACGCGGCGCCGTTGTCGGGTGCGTCGCCGTCGCCGAACGTGCTGGTGATGATCAGCAGGTCCGCGGACCCCTCGTTGAGGCCGGTGAGGGCGTCGACGCCGACGTCGGCCATGCTGCGCACGCTCGCCTGCCAGCCGGCCTCGGTGAGCCGCCGGCCGACGACGCCGGCGAAGTCCTCGGCGTTGCCGGTCTGCGACGCCCACAGCACGTTGATGGCCGGTCCGGCGGCGTCCTGCGCGGCGACGACGACGGCCGGTGCGGCGGCGGGCACCCTGGAGTACCGGCCGGCGAGCAGGCCGTTGACCCACAGGACCCGCTCCGGGGCGATCGGCGCGGACCCGGGCAGGACCGGGACGGTGGTGTGGTCCGGCGGGGCGGCGGTGAGCGCGTCGAGGAACCCGGCGAGGTAGCGCTTCTCGTCGTCCGTGAGCTGCGGCGGCGCGACCGGCAGCCCCAGGAGGGTACGCAGGTCGCCTCCATCCGACTTTTCCGATTTTTCCGGCATTTCCGGTGCTTGCGCCACGCGGGTGAGGGACACCGCGCAGACCTTGAGCTCGGGCTGGAAGGAGATCGGGTCGACGGCGTCGTTGGTGACCGCGTTGACGCTGAGGTATTCGCCGAACAGGTCGTTCCAGTGGAACGGCGCGAAGCACCCGCCGGGCATGACCCGGTCGGTCACGACGGCGGGCAGCACCGCCCTGCCGCGGCGGGACGCGACCTCGACCCGGTCGCCGTCTCCGATGCCGAGCCGGGCCGCGTCGGCGGGGTTGACCTCCACGAACGGCCCGGGGTTGAGCTTGTTGAGCTTGCCGACCCGGCCGGTCTTGGTCAGCGTGTGCCACTGGTGCTGCAGCCGGCCGGTGTTGAGCAGGAACGGGTAGTCGTCGTCGGGCAGCTCCGCCGCCGGCAGGTGCGGGCGCGGGTGGAAGACCGCCCGGCCGCTGGGCGTCGCGAACGCCAGCCGCGGCCGGGACCCGCCGGGGCCTTCCAGGAGCCGCTGGCTGACGCCGTCGTTGAGGTACCGCACGGGGTTGCGGGCCGGGCCGCCGGGCGCGGCCGGCCACTGCACCGGGCCCTCGCGCAGCCGGTCGTAGCTCACCCCGCGCAGGTCGTAGCCGGTGGCGGGGTTCCAGAACGCCTGCAGCTCGGCGAAGATCTCCTCGGCGCAGGAGTAGTCGAAGGCGGCGCCGTACCCCAGCTCCGTCGCGATGCGGGCGATCAGCTCCCAGTCGGGCAGCGCGTCCCCCGGCGGCGGCACCGCGCGGTGCACCAGCGTCAGCGAGCGCTCGGAATTGATCATGATGCCGTCGGTCTCGCCCCAGATCGTCGCGGGGAGGATCACGTCGGCGTAGGCGTTGGTCTCGGTGTCGCCGTACACGTCCTGGGTGATGACGAGCTCGGCGGCCTCGAGGCCCTCGATGACGGTGCGGCGGTTGCCCACCGACGCGACCGGGTTGGTGCAGATGATCCAGCAGGCCTTGATCTCGCCGTCGGCCATCTTCCGGAACATGTCGACGGTGCCGGTGCCGACCTCGGTGCGCAGCGTGCCGCGGGGCAGCCCCCACCGGTCCTCGACGAACACCCGGTCCTGCTCGACGAGCACGGAGCGCTGGCCGGGCAGGCCGGGGCCCATGTAGCCCATCTCGCGGCCGCCCATCGCGTTGGGCTGGCCGGTCAGCGACAGCGGGCCGCTGCCGGTGCGGCAGATCGCGCCGGTGGCGAGGTGCAGGTTGACCAGGGCGTTGGTGTTCCAGGTGCCGTGGGTGGACTGGTTGAGGCCCATCGTCCAGCAGCTCACCCAGTTGCCGGCGGCGCCGATCAGCGCCGCGGCCGCCCTGATGTCCTCCTCCGCGATGCCGGTGATCTCCGACACCCGCGCCGGCTGGTAGTCGGCGAGGAACGCGGGCATCGCCGCCCAGCCCTCGGTGTGCTCGGCGATGAACGCCTCGTCGACGTGGCCGGCCTCGACGAGCAGGTGCAGCAGCCCGTTGAGCAGCGCGAGGTCGGTGCCCGGGTTGATCTGCAGGAACAGGTCGGCCTTGTCGGCGGTCGCGTTGCGGCGCGGGTCGACCACGATGAGCTTCGCGCCGGCCTTGATCCGGTCGAGCATCCGCAGGAACAGGATCGGGTGGCAGTCGGCCATGTTGGCGCCGATGACCAGGAACACGTCGGCGTGGTCGAGGTCGTCGTAGGAGCCGGGCGGCCCGTCGGAGCCGAGCGACAGCTTGTAGCCGCTGCCGGCGCTCGCCATGCACAGCCGCGAGTTCGACTCGATCTGGTTGGTGCCGATGAACCCCTTCGCCAGCTTGTTCGCCAGGTACTGCGCCTCCAGGGTCATCTGCCCCGACACGTACAGCGCGACCGCATCCGGCCCGTGCTCGTCGATGATCGCCCGCAGCCGCCGCGCGGTCTGCGTGATCGTGGCGTCGAGGTCGGCGTCCTGCGGCGCGGCGCCCCGCTCCCGGCGGACCTTCGCGGTGCCGAGCCGGCCCGGCGCGGCCAGCATGTCGGCGCTCGTCGCGCCCTTGGTGCACAACCGTCCGCGGTTGGCCGGGTGCTCCTTGTCACCGACCGACTTGAGCACCTTCGGCCTGCCGTCGGGGCCGCGCCCGATGTCCAGCACGATCCCGCAGCCGACGCCGCAGTACGAACACACCGTCCTCACCTGCGTGTCCAGCGCTGTCACCACCACATCCCCTCGCCCGGCCGACACCGTCGCGTCGACCGTGACGCTGCGGGGAGTCTAGGAACGGCGCGTTACGCCCGCGTCACGCCGATCATCGCCGCGTCGTTACGCGTGCCCAACATCGACAGCGGTCCGGGTGTGAACCCCCGCGAACGGGTTCGGCCACCCGGTGTACGCGCGGCGCACACGGACCGTTGCGAAACGACGGCCGGACGATGGCCTGCGCCGGTCCCCGCGGACGATGATCGACCTACCATGACGTCGCTCACACCGGCGCCGCCGACCGTCCGGCTCGGCGCCGACTACGGCAGCTCCAACACCGTCGCCGTGCTCGCCACCGCCGACGGCCGCGTCAGGACGCTGCTGTTCGACGGCACGCCGCCGCTGCCGTCAGCGGTGTACGCCTCCCCCGAAGGCCGCCTCCTCGTCGGACGGGACGCGGCCCGCGCCGCCCGCCTCGACCCGCTACGAACCCGACCCGAAGCGCCGCGTCGACGACGGTGAGGTCCTGCTGGGCGACACCGCGCACCCGTTTCGCCGACCTCGTCGCCGCCGTCCTGCGCCGCGTCGCCGAGGAGGCGGTCCGGGTCGCCGGCCGCCCCCTCGACGAGGTCACCCTGACCTGCCCGGTCACCTGGGGCGAGCACCGCCGCTCGCACCTGGTCGCGGCGGCCCGCGCGGCCGGGCTGGGCACCCTCGCCGGTGCCCGAGCCGGTCGCCGCGGCCCGCTACTTCGCGCCCGTGCCGTCCCCGGCCGTCGTGTACGACCTGGGCGCCGGCACCTTCGACGTCACCGTCGTGCGGGCCTCCCCGCGGCTGGAGATCCTCGCCGGGGACGGCCTGTCGGACCTCGGCGGCGCCGACTCCGGCCGGGAGGCGGTGCCCGGACATCGCCCGGAGCCGGGCGCACGCCGCGGGCATGACCCAGGTGCGCCGGTTCGAGACGGCGAGCGCGGTCGCGCTGATCTGCGCCGACGAGACCGGCGGGCTCTGGTATCACGGTGCGTGCCGGTCCGACGACGCCTCGATCACCCTGCCCGGCGCAGCGCGACGGCGCCGACTTCGTCGCCTACGACGGCCCGGTCCGCGGCGGCGTCCGCATCGAATACCACGTCAACGGGCTCCGCCTGATCCGGCGCACCCCGACGAAGGTCGAGCTGGACGAGGCCGTCACGTTCAGCGAATGATGCGCTCCAGCACGACGACCGGGATCTCGCGTCCGGCGGTGGCCTGGTATTGCTCGTACCGCGGGAAGATCGTCACCATCGCCTGCCACAGCGCCGGTTTCTCCTGCGGCGTCGCGGTCCTGGCGCGGGCCGCGAAGCGCTCCGTGCCGACCTGCAGGTCGACGTCGGGTGTGTCGCAGAGGTTGAGATACCACGCGGGATGCCCGTCCGAGCCGCCGTTGGACGCGACCACCACCAGGTCGTCACCGGCGCGCCCGTAGATCAGCGCGGTGCGCCGCAGCACGCCGGACCTGCGTCCCCGGACGGTGAGCAGCAGGGTCGGCAGTCCCTGGTACAGGTGGCCCTTGGTGCCGCCGCTCTCGACGTAGGTGCGGATGTGCTTGGCCACCCAGCCGGTGGCACTGTCCACGATCGGTTCGTCAGTCGTCATCGGCGTCGATGGTACGGCGCTGCGGCCGGAAGTCCGTCAGATCGTGCAGGTGCCGGACCGGTGACAGCACCAGCACCAGCGGCGCGGCGAGCACGGCCGCGGCGAACAGCCACAGCGTCACCCGCCCGCCGAGCGGCCCGGCGAGCGCGCCCGCGACGAGGCCGCCGACGGGGATTGCGCCCCACGACACGAACCGGACCGTGGCCATCACCCGCGGCAGCAGCTGCGGCGGGCTGGCGATCTGCCGATACGTCCTGGTCGTCACGCTCAGCACCACCACGCCGCCGGCGAACACGACGTTGCCGGCGGCGAACGCCGCGAACGCGACCCAGCCGGTGCCGACCGGGATGAGCGCCGCGCCGGCGACCGCGGCGACGCCGGCCCAGATCAGCGCTTGCGCGGAGCCGAACCGGCTGGTGATCCGCGTGGTCAACGCGGCACCGACGAGCGATCCGACCCCCTCGACGGCGAGCAGCAGCCCGACCAGTGCGGCCGGCGCGTGCAGCTCGCGGACCAGGTACAGCGGAAACACCGCCAGCTGCGCCCCGCAGACGAAGTTGACGGCGGTCGCTGTCCACATGCCGGGCCCCATCACCGGGTGCCGGACCACGAACCACCAGCCCTCCCGGATGAGCCCCCACGTCGGGCCGTCGCCGTCCTTGCTGCGGACCCTGCTGCCCCGAGCCGGCAGGGTCCGCAGCAGCGCGGCGGAGACGAGATAGCTCGCGGCGTCGACCAGCACCGTGACGACCGGCCCGAGCAGCTGCACGCAGAACCCGCCGGCGGACGGCCCGCCCAGCTGCGTGGCGGCGTGCGTGGCCGACGTGAGGCTGTTGCGGGCCTGCAGCTGCTCCCGCTCGACGATCTCCGGCAGGAACGTCGCGTTGGCCACGTCGAAGACCACGTTGGCGAAGCTGACCACCAGCGCCACCACGATCAGCTGGGTGACGCCGAGCCACCCGAACCACCACGCGACCGGCACCGACCCGACCGCGGCGGCCCGGGCCAGGTCCGCGCCGATCTGCGCGCCGCGCAACGGCAGCCGCTGCACCAGCACCCCCGCCGGCAGCCCGATCACCAGCCAGGCGACATACCCCGCGGCGGCGATCAGGCCCATCTCGAACGGCCCGGCGTCCAGCACCGTCAGCGCCGTCAGCGGCAGCGCGACCGCACCGACCGCGGACCCGGCGCTGCTGGTGGTCCCCGCGGCCCACCAGGTCCAGAACACACCCCGATTCGCCCGAACCGGCCTCGCCAGCGTAGTGAGTTCCATAATGGAACGCACTATAGTTGGTGTTCGTGGATCGCGCTGCCCTCGCCGACACCGACTGCGGCATCAGTCAGGCGCTCAGCGTCATGGGCGACGGCTGGACGTTCCTGATCGTGCGCGACATCGCGGGCGGCACCACCCGCTTCGACGCCCTGCAGCGCGCCCTCGGCGTGAGCCGCCGCGCCCTCACCGAGCGCCTCGCCCGGCTCGTCGAGCACGGGGTGCTGCTACGCCGGCAGTATTCGGCGCACCCGCCACGCTTCGACTACCTGCTCACCGCGAAGGGCGAGGGCCTGCTCCCCGTCCTGGTGGCCCTTCAGGACTGGGGCACCCGCCACGTCATGGGCACGGGCACGCTGACCGCGACCGCCAACAGCGCCTCCGCCGAGGCCCGCCGGGTGCGGGCGCTGACCGGCCGCCGCCTGCCCGCCGTCACGCTCACCGGCCACGACGGCACCCCCGTCGACCTCGGCACCCGCGTGTCATGGACGGTGCTGTACTGCTTCCCCGGCGCCTTCGCCCCTGGCGCCCACGGCTACCCGCCGGGCTGGAGCGACATCCCCGGCGCCGCCGGCTGCACCCTCGAGTCGCTCACGTATGCCGCCCGCCACCCCGCGTTCCTCGCCAGGGGCGCCGAGGTGTACGGCGTGAGCACCCAACGCCCCGACCAGCTCGCCGACTTCGTGGCCCACGCGAGACTGCCGTTCCCGCTGCTGTCGGACCAGGACAGCGCCCTGGCCGCCGGCCTGCTCCTGCCGACGTTCCGCGCCGCCGGCGTCGACCGCCTCAAGCGCCTGACCCTGCTCGTCGACCCCACGGGCACGATCCGCGACGTCCAGTTTCCGATCACCGACCCCGCCGCCTCGGTCGACGACACCCTGGCCACCCTGACCCGCCTGACCCCGGTCCCGGCCTGACGGCGCCGGCTGCGCTCACAGCGTGACGACGGCCCGCCCGTCGGGACGGCTGTCGGGGTCGAGGATCCAGTGCTCGCGGACCGTGGCCCGGTACATCCGGTAGATCCCGTCGCCCGTGACCTCCTCGATCCTCACCCGCCGCCCACCCCTCGGCAGCGCCGCGTCACCGTAGGCCGCGGCGACCGCGGCGACGGCCTCGCCTGTGACCTCGGCGGCAACCCCGCACATGTAGACCGCCATGCCGTCGCCGGGCGTCACCCGCGAGTCGAACACGACCAGGCTCACGTCGGCCCGCTCCGCGAGATTGCGCGAGTGCAGCGCCTCCGGAGACGACATCCAGATCAGCTCGCGATACCCGCTCAGCGTGTAGAACACCGGCGACACCCACGGCTTGCCACCCGCGTCGGCCGTGCCCAGCACCACATACCGATTCTCGTCCAGCACCGTCCGCGCGACGTCCTCGAATGCGACCATCCTCGCAGCGTATGACGGTCCCGGCGTCACCGCGACAGCACGAACGTGACCTCACCCCGCTCGTCGAGATCGTGGATCCACACCTCGACGGTGACCGGCCCCTGCGCCACCGGCACCCAATGGTCGACGGCGCCCACGGTCATGCCGACGTCGATGCCGGCGGCCCCGACGAGCAGCCGGGCCGTGTGCACCAGCGTCCACCCGTCCAGGCCGGGCCGCCCGTCGTACACCCTGACCACGACCGGCGCGCACTCATCGCCCCACGTCGCCACCAGGATCATGCCCGTGCCGGACACCGCGTCGTGCGGCCCGTCGCCCCAATCCGGCGCGTCGAGGGCGCCGTCGGTGACGGACATCCTGATCTGCCCGTGCTCCGCCTCAACCCCGACCTCGAGCAGCAGCTCCGCCTCCACCACCGCACGATCATGCACCATCCCCCGCCAACCCGCCGCCCGCGGAACCGGAACAGCTCAATGGCGCTGAGCAACGACGACCGGACAACGGACGTCGTCAACGAACACTGCCGCTCCGGGGCGAACGGGTTCGTGTCCGTGCTCGACACGGCGGGCCACCACCGTCACGGCCACGATCACGTTGCCGGGGTCGAGCGCGACGAGCATCGCCATGACCCCGGCCGGCACCAAGGCGTATGTGTCGATCAACGGCGGCGCGGGCCAGGGCGGCACCGGGGCCGTCATCGACACCGCGACGAACACTGTGGCCGCCGTCGCCCCGGTCGAGACGAACCCCTGCGGCATCGTCGGCAACCGGGGCCCGCCGGGCAGACGGTCGACGTGCACCGGCTCCTCGCCGGCTGGTCCGAGGGCAACGGCACGGAAGGTGACCGGGGCAGCGGTCCCGCCGCCACCTGGAACTGCGCGGTGGACGGTCAGATCGCCGACCAGGCCAAGGACTGCGCCGGTGCCGAGGCGTGGACGACGGGGCAGCCGAACAACCCGCCCGTCCACCCGTGGCGCACCTCCCCACCGCCACCCGGACCATCACCGAGGAGGACCAGCCGGGCATGGTCGCGTTCGGGACCCGCGAGGGCGGCGCCGAGCCACGGTTGATCGTCACGTATCGCTGATCAGTGGCCCGGTGCGGGAAGCCCGTTCCACGTGGTCATCGGCCCGCCGGGTTTCGCGGCTCGCGGTGAGGGTGGTCCGAGGACGCCACGCGCCGAAGCCGTGGATCGCCCGTGCCGTGCCATCCGCCCCAGGTTGGCGGGAAGCGCCCCAGGCCGGCAGGAAGATGAGGCGCGTGCCGGCCGCCGTCATCGCAGAAGGAGCACTGTGTGCCGCGGCCCGGTCTGGCAGGACGCCGCGACACCAGGCTGCCACAGCCCGGTCTGAGCAGGACGCCGCGGCACCAGGCTGCCGCGGCCCGGTCTGAGCAGGGCTCCGCGATGCCGCGCCGCTGCTGGCCGCGGGCGCCCCGACGTCATGGGGCACGACGCTGATGTCGGTGCCGCCGCAGCCGCGCCCAGCGGCACGGTCTCTGCCCCCGGTCGACCTCGGCAGGACCCGGGCCGTGCCCGAGGCCTCCCGAGGTCAACCGGGGCAGCGGTCAGACGAGGCGGCGGATCTCGCCGTGGGCGCGGTAGAAGCCGCCGCGGCTCGCCTCGCGGATCTCCGGAACCACATACCGGGCGTGCGGCTCGCGGATGCCCTTCGGGAACTGGACCTGCCAGTCGGAGTGGTAGCCGGGCGAGACGACCCGGATGCGCAGCCGGCCGCCCTCCTCGAAGCACTCGACGATCACGCCGCCGGCGGCGTCGGTGGCGACCTCGATGTTGGTGGAGGGGACGACGGCCTCCATGCGGGGGGCCTTCACGTCGACATACTCGGGCACGACGCCCTGCTCGGCGTTGCGCACGGCCTCCTCGCTGGCGTCGATGCAGGCCAGCGAGCCGTCGGTGGTGACGATGTAGAGCCGCTCGTTGTGATACTGCATCGAATAGGCGCTGCCGCAGCCGGTGCCGAGCTTCCACAGGCGGCGGCCGTCGGCGGCGAAGCAGTAGACGGAGGAGCTGGAGTCGCCGGCGAAGACATAGCGGCCGTCGGGGGCGGCGGCGCAGGAGTAGATGGTGTTGTCGCAGCGGAAGGTGACGCCGGCGCGGCCGTCCTTGTGGAACTCCAGGACGGAGTTGGAGGACATGCCGGCGTAGAGGGTGTCGCGCTCCTGCCAGCCGAAGAGGACCGCGCCGCGGGTCGGCTGGTGCCACAGCTCCTTGCCGGTGCGCCAGTCGTAGCTGGTGACGCCCTTGCTGTGGCCGTGGTGCACGGCGTTGTCGTCGCAGCGGACCATCCAGCCGCTGGAGCCGTTGCCCTGGCGGCGCCACAGGAACTCGTCCTCGTGGTCGATGCTGCAGATGCCGCCGTTGGCGTCGGCGACGCCGAGGACGCCGTCGTGGATGTCGAGCCAGTAGATGTCGATGTCGGGGGCGATGGCATAGGCCAGGCGCGGGATCTTGCCGGACAGGTCGTAGACGTTGCCGTCGTCGCAGCCGGCATAGAGCCAGTCGTCGTCGGCGACGATGCACTTCACGCCGTCGGGGAGCTTGAACTGGCGCTGGACCTCGGCGTCGTGGGAGAGGGTGGTGACGACGCCGGCCTCGTTGCCGACCATGCAGACGCGGTCGTCGACGAAGATGCCGAAGGCCGAGGAGCCCGACTTGTAGCGCCACAGCACCGGGGCGGTCTTCGCGGTGGAGCGGGCGCTGACGATGACGCGGCGGGAGATGGAGCGCTTCGCGCGCTGGCCGACGACGGCCGGGGCGTAGCCCTTGCGGACCTTCTCGCCGATCTTCTTCGCCGCCTCGGCGGTCGCCTTGGCGTGGTCGGGATAGCTGGTGGTCTTCAGCGTGCCGGGGTCGCCGATGCGGCCGTAGCGGATCGACATCTCGGCGCCGTCGACGGTCACCTCATAGAACTTGTGGGCGCTGCCGCTGTCCTCGGACAGCTCGAGATAGGTCGTCTGGGGCATCGGTCACGGCCTTTCGAAAACGGAACAACGAGGGGCGCCGACAGCGTAGCGACGACCACCGACAAAAATTGAGGGGTGCTGCATCTGCGGGTCATCTCCCCACCGGACCGGACCGACGAGGTCGTCCGGATCATCGAGGCCGCCCCCGGCGCGACGAACCTGGTCGTGCTGCCGGGAGCGGCCCGCCAGCCAGACGGCGACCTGGTGCTCTGCGACGTCGTGCGGGAGGCCGGCAGCCAGGTCCTGTCGGCGCTGCGCAAGCAACGCATCCACGAGGTCGGCTCGATCGCGATCGACCACGTCGACGTGGCGTTGTCGCACGTCGCGGCCGCTGCCGCCGACGCCGCGCCGGGCCTGGCCAGCGACGCGGTCGTGTGGGACGAGATCGAGCAGAAGACCGGCGACGAGACGGAGCTGTCCGGCACGTACCTGCTGATGTTCGCCGTCGCCACCGTCATCGCCGGCATCGGGGTGCTGCTCGACCAGCCGATCCTCATCGTCGGGGCGATGGTCGTCGGTCCCGAGTTCGGGCCCCTCGCCGCGCTGTGCGTGGGGATCATCAGGAAGCGGCCGGCGTTCATCAGGAAGGCCTCGATCGCGCTCGGAGTCGGCTTTGCGACAGCGATCATCGCGACGATCGGCACGACGTACCTGCTGGACCTCGCCGGCCTGGTCGACAAGGGCATGCTGCTGCGGGAGCGGCCGCTGACCGACTTCATCTGGCGGCCCGACGCGCTGTCGTGGGTGGTCGGCTTCCTCGCCGGGGTCGCCGGGATGCTGTCGCTGACGTCGTCGAAGGCCGGGCCGCTGATCGGCGTGCTGATCTCGGTGACCACCGTCCCGGCGGCGGCCAACATCGCGGTCGCGCTCGCCTACGGCGTGCCGGACGAGGCGCTCGGCTCCGCCGTCCAGCTGCTGCTCAACCTCGCCGCGATCGTGACGGCGGGCGTGCTCACGCTGCTGCTCCAGCGCCTGTTCTGGAACTGGAAGGCGAAGGCGTGACCGACCTCCGTGAGGCCCTCGACCGGCTCCTCGAGGCGGTCCCGCCGAAGCGGCTCGCCGAGTCGGTGCAACGGCTGATCGCCGACTACCGCAGCGGCCGCCCCGCCGACGAGCCGCTGCTGCGCAACATGGTCGACGCGACCGCGTACGCCGCGTACCGGATGCCGGCCACCCACGCCGCGGTCGCGGCGGTCCTCAGGCAACTGCAGGACAAGGCGGCCCCACGCAGCCTGCTCGACGTCGGCGGCGGATCGGGGGCGGCGACCTGGGCGGCCCTGGACGCGTTCCCGGGCCTGGAGACCGTGACGGTCCTGGACCAGGTACCGGAGGCGCTCAAGCTCGGCGAGCGGATGCTGCCCCGCGCGACCTGGCGGCAGTGGCGGCTCGGTGAGCCGCTGGACACCGCGGACCTGGTGCTGGTGTCCTACGTGCTGGGCGAGCTCACCCCGGAAGCGCAGCACGACCTGGTCGACCAGGCAGGTGCCGCCGCCGCGCAGGCCGTGGTCATCGTCGAGCCGGGCACTCCCCCGGGGTACCGCAGAATCCTCGACGCCAGACAGCGCCTCCTCGAGGCGGGCTGGACCGTCGCCGCCCCGTGCCCGCACCAGCAGGCGTGCGGCATGACCGGCAAGGACTGGTGCCACTTCTCCGCCCGCGTCAACCGCTCGGCCCTGCACCGCAAGCTCAAGGAGGCCGAGCTCGGCTACGAGGACGAGAAGTTCTCCTACGTGGCGCTGACACGGGAGGAGCACCACGGACGGGGCCGGGTCGTCCGGCATCCCGCGTTCCGGAAGGGTCTCGTCACGCTGCAGGTCTGCAACCCCGACACGAAGGTCGGCCCGACGCTGGTGTCCAAACGGGAGGGTCCGGCCTACAAGGCCGCCAGGGACGCCGAATGGGGCGACGAATGGCCGCCGCTGGACCCGTGAAGCGGCGCGGCCCGGCCGCTGAAACATCAGCGACCGGGCCGGCGGGTACCGCTCAGAACATCGGGTCAGGTCAGGTCTGGTCCGCCGCGAAGGAGGAGACCCACGCCAGGGACGCGTTCCAGTTGATGGTCAGCTCGTTCGTCGACCACGACTTGATGTCGTCCATGTAGCACAGCTGCGGCTTGCAGCCCTTCAGCGCCGCCGAGGCGACCTCGTCCTGCAGCGAAGAGTTCGGGCCGCCGGCGAGGGTACCGCGCGGCGGGTTGGGCAGCTTCGGGTCGAGCTGGTTGGCGTACCAGCGGCTGTGCTGGTTCTTCGAGGCCTTCTCGCCGTAGCCGGTCACGTAGGACTGGTTGAGCGCGTTGCGGCCGAAGATGTAGTCCATGCCGGACAGGACGCCGTCGCGGTACTTCGCCTCGCCGGTCAGGTCGAAGGCCGTGCCGACGACGGCGAGGTTGTTGAGCATCTGGCTGTTGGAGGCCCAGTCGTAGCCGCCGTTGGGCGCGTAGGCCTGGCCGTACGCCTGCGCGTTGAGCGTGGCGAGGTGCTTGTCGGCGCCGGCGATGACGCTCGCACGGACCCGCTCACGGTCGGCCAGCTTGTTGTCGATGGTGGCCAGGTCGAGGCGGCCGAGGGCGCCGACGGCGCGCCAGTCGAAGGCGTTGGCGAAGACGTCGGACTTGTGCACCGGCGACGCGGTGACGAAGTCGCCGAACTTCTTGTCGCCGGTCGTGATGTACAGCTCCGACGCGGCCCAGTAGAACTCGTCGTCGACGTCGGTGTCGCCGTAGGCGCCGCCGCCGGTGGAGTCGGAGTCCGGCGCGTACACCTTCGGGTTCGCCTGCGCCGCCGCGAACGCGGAGCGGGCCACGGTCAGCAGCTTGTCGGAGTAGGCCTTGTCGTAGGCCTTGAACACCCGTGCGCCCTGCGCGGCCGCGGCGGCCAGGTTGAGGGTCGCGGCGGTCGACGGCGGCTTGAGCACCCGCTGCTGCGTGTCGGCGGCGGGGTCGGTCGGCAGCCCGGTCCAGGCGACGTCGGTCACCTTGTGGTGCGCCATGCCGGCGAGCTTCTGCCCGGCCGGGACCTGCATCTTCATGAGGAAGTCCAGCTCCCAGCGCGCCTCGTCGAGCACGTCGGGGGTCTTGCCGCCGGCCTCGGGCTGGCGCAGCGTGCGGGCCTGCGACGCCTTCGGGGAGCGCTCGTAGACGCTCATCAGCTGGGCGACGGAGATGCCGCCGTTGACGACGTACTTGCCGTGGTCGCCGGCGTCGTACCAGCCGCCTGTGACGTCCAGGGAGTAGTCGCAGGAGCCGGGCGCGCACGGGACCTTGGTGTCGCCGCCGTTCGGGGTGTCGGCGGTGTGGCCGGCGGCGCGGCCGTAGCCGGGTGCGATCTTGTCGTCGATGGCGACGCCGCTGCGCTGCGGGTAGTAGAACGACATCGCGTCGATCGCGAGCTGCCGGTAGGCCTTCGGGTCCAGGTCGAAGGGCAGGCTCGCCTTGCCGTCGACCTCGAGGGTGTACGTGTGGCCGCTACCCTGGTACGCGCTGAAGTCGACCGTGTGCGTGCCCTGGCCGGAACTGGCGTCCATGCCGTTCGGGGTGCTCTCGCCGGAGGCGACGACGGCGCCGGCCTTGTCCTTGAGCTGCCACGGCAGCGGGGTGTTCGAGTCGCTGATGACGGTGGCCCGCTTCGGGCCGTCCGGCAGGTAGCCGACCTGGTTGACCCGCACCGGGGTGTCCGGGATGTGGTCCGGGGTCGCGGGGAACGCGTATGCCGCGTCACCACCGGAACCGACGCCGGGCAGACCGCCGTCCTTCGTGGCGAACGCGATCGGCAGGGCGACGGCGGGGACCGCCACGATCGCCGCGACGGCAGCAAGTTTGGCCTTGGTGGACAGGCTCGGCAGGCGCACCGGCTCTCCTTCTCGGTCGGTTGCAGGGCTCGCCGCCGTCACCCTTTCGTAAGAACTGCAGGAGAAATCGGGTGATCGGCGGCGTGTCCGGGCGAACCTACCGAGGGGCCCGCGGGCGGAATCGGACAAAAGGACGGTCGTGTGACCTGCGTCACAATGCGCCCTTCCGGTTGGCACATTTACTCCTACAAACGCACGATCACAAGTGTGTATAACTACTGAGGCATATAATCGCGACGGCATAGGAGGCACGATGTTCGACCCGGGACCCCTCGCGGAGGTCACCTATGACCAGGAGCTCGACGGCCGGTGGACGCTGCGCTTCACACGCGACCTGCGCCATCCTCCCGAGCGGGTGTGGCGGGCCCTGACCGATCCGTCACTGCTGGACCAGTGGGCGCCGTTCACGGCGTCGCGCGACCTCGGCGCGCCCGGCGGCGCGACCCTGGTCATGATCGACGGCGACACCCGAGCGCCCCTCGACGCCACGGTGCGGGTGGCCGAGCCGCCGGCGCTGCTGGTGTACGAGTGGGGCCCCGATCTCCTGCGCTGGGAGCTGGCCCCGATCGACGGCGGCACCCGGCTGACGCTGCGGCACACCACCGGCGGCCGCGACCTGCTCGGCAAGGTGACGGCCGGCTGGCACCTGTGCGTGCGCGTGCTGGAGCTGCTGCTGGACGGCACCCCGCACGGCGTCATCCGCGGCGGCGACGCCAAGCGGTTCGGCTTCGACGAGCTCTGCGACGCCTACGAGTCGCGCATCTGACCAGCTCAATGCCTCTACATCATGTGTATACACACTAGGTATACACATGGTGTAGAGTCGCCGGCATGTCCATCGGTCAAGCGTTCCTGGGGCTGCTCGAGTCCCAGCCCCGCCATGGTTACGACCTGAAGCGGGCCTACGACGAGCGGTTCGGCAACGACCGCCCCCTGGCCTACGGCCAGGTCTACTCGACCCTGTCCCGGCTGCTGAAGCACGGCCTGGTCACCGTCGACGGCGTCGAGCCGGGCGAAGGCCCGGACCGCAAGCGCTACGCGATCACCCCGGCCGGCGTCGCCGACGTCGAGCAGTGGCTGCGGCAGCCGGAGAAGCCGGAGCCGTATCTGCAGAACACGCTGTACACGAAGGTCGTCCTGGCGCTGCTGACCGGCCGGCCCGCGGCGGAGCTGCTGGACACCCAGCGCGCCGAGCACCTGCGCCTGATGCGCGAGCTGACCCGGCGCAAGACCGGCGGCGACCTCGCCGACCAGCTGATCTGCGACCACGCCCTGTTCCACCTCGAGGCGGACCTGCGCTGGCTGGAGCTCACCGCCGCCCGCCTCGACGAGCTCGCCGGGAAGGTGCGCGCATGACCATGGCACTGTTGTCGGCCGTCGAGCTGACCAAGTCGTTCGGGTCCACCCAGGCGCTGTCCGGCGCGTCCATGTCGATCGCGGCCGGCGAGGTCGTCGCCGTGATGGGGCCCTCCGGCTCCGGCAAGTCGACGCTGCTGCACTGCCTCGCCGGGATCGTGCGCCCCGACGGCGGCCAGGTCCTCTACCGCGACCAGGAGCTGTCGGCGATGTCCGACGCCCGGCGCAGCGCGCTGCGGCGCGGCGAGTTCGGGTTCGTGTTCCAGTTCGGCCAGCTGGTGCCGGAGCTGACCTGCCTGGAGAACGTGGCGCTGCCGCTGCGCCTGGACGGGCACCGGCGCAAGGACGCCCAGCGGCGGGCCGCCGAGTGGCTGGAGCGCCTGGAGATCACCGACGTGGCCGGCAAGCGGCCCGGCGAGGTCTCCGGCGGGCAGGGCCAGCGCGTCGCCGTCGCCCGTGCCCTCGTCACCGGGGCCCGGGTCGTCTTCGCCGACGAGCCGACCGGCGCCCTGGACTCCCTCAACGGCGAGCGGGTCATGCGCCTGTTCACCGAGGCCGCCCGCGACAGCGGCGCCGCCGTCGTCCTGGTGACGCACGAGCCGCGGGTCGCCGCGTACGCCGACCGCGAGATCGTGGTCCGCGACGGCAAGGCCCTCGACCTGGCCCGGCACGCATGACCGCGCTCATTCAAGGGGGTCGGCACGCACCTCCTTCCCCCGTCCCCACGGGACGGCTGCGGCGCTGGGGCACGGAGGTCGGCCTGGGTGCCCGGCTCGCGCTCACCGGCGGGCGCGAGGGGCTGCTGCGCACCGCGCTCACCGCGATCGGGGTCGGTCTCGGCGTCGCCGTGCTGCTGCTGTCGGTCTCCGTGCCGGCGATGCTCGACGCGTGCTCCTCCCGCAACGCCGCCCGCGACGACGACCGCTACGGCTCCGAGAAGATCGCTCCCGGGGACACCACCGTCCTCACCTTGAACATCAACACGTCGTACCACGGCAGAAACGTCCGCGGCAGGCTGGTGCGCCCCGACGGCGCCCACCCGATCCTGCCGCCGGGTGTGCGGTCCGTGCCCGCCCCCGGCACCGTGCTGGTCTCCCCCGCGCTGCGCGACCTCCTCGCGTCCCGCGACGGCGCGCTGCTGCGCGACCGGATGCCCGGCACGGTCGGCGGCACCATCGGCAAGGCCGGCCTGTCGGGGCCGAACGAACTGGTCTACTACGCGCTGCGCGACGACCTCGCCTTCGGCCAGCCCAATGTCCAGCGGATCGACCGGTACGGCAGCGTCAACGCCCACGAGCCGCTCGACCCGTTCCTGCTCATGCTCGTCGTGGTCATCTTCGTGGTGCTGCTCATGCCGGTCGCGATGTTCGTCGCGGCGGCCACCCGCTTCGGCGGCGAGCAACGCGACCGGCGCCTCGCCGCGGTCCGCCTCGTCGGCGCCGACAGCGGCATGACCCGCCGCATCGCCGCCGGGGAGGCAGTCGTCAGCGCCGTCCTCGGCCTGCTCGCCGGCGCCGTGTTCTTCCTCGTCGCCCGGCAGTTCGTCGAGCTGTTCGAGGTCGCGCAGCTCAGCGTGTACGGCTCCGACGTGCGCCCGCCGCTGCCGCTGCTCGCCCTGCTGGTCGTGTCCGTGCCCGTCGCGGCCCTGGCGATGAGCCTCGTCGCGCTGCGCCGCGTCGTGGTCGAGCCGCTCGGCGTGGTGCGGCGCGCGACCGCCCGCACCCACCGGCGCCTGTGGTGGCGGATCCTCACGCCGATCGCCGGCGCCGCGCTGCTCGCCCCGCTCACCGGCCGCCACGGCGAGTTCAACCCGTGGCAGGCCGTCGGCGGCGTGTCGCTGGTCCTGCTCGGCGTCGCGCTGCTGCTGCCGTGGGTGTTCGACCGGCTCGTCGGCCGGCTCGGCGCCGGCGGCGGGCTGTCATGGCAGATGGCCGTGCGCCGCCTGCAGCTGTCCGGCGGCAGCTCCGTGCGCGCCGTCGGCGCGATCGCGGTCGCCGCGGCCGGCACGATCGCGCTGCAGATGCTGTTCACCGCCGCCGACGCTGCATATACCAAGGACACCGGCCAGGACCCGGCCCGCGTGCAGGCGGTCACGACCGTCACCATGTCGTCGCTGTCCACGGTCCGCGACGCGGCCGGGCTCGACGCCAGCCTCCGGGCCGCCGGGATGCCGTCGGTCAGCACGTACCGGCGCGATGTGGCCCGCTTCGGCGAGGACGGCTTCGCCAGCGTGGCCATCGGCGACTGCGCCGTGCTGCGCGAGCTGGCCGTGCTCGACCGGTGCGCCGACGGCGACGTGTTCCTGCTCGACCAGCCCGAACTGCGCGGCCAGACCGTCGGCACCGGCGACCCCGACAATCCCGGTCCACAGTGGACGGTCCCGGCAACGGCCCGCACCGCGACGCCCCGCCTCGACCCCTACGGCCAGCCGGTCAGCGGGCTGCTCATCACCCCGTCCGCCGCACCGGCCGCGCGGGCCGATCCGGCGTACATCTCCTACGTCCACCTCGCCCCCGGCGACCCGGACGCCGAGGAGCGCCTGCGCAACGCCGGCATGGCCATCAACCCCACGATGGACGTCTCGATCATGCGCTCCCGCGCCGCCGACAGCACCTTCGCCGGCATCCGCCGCGGCCTCTTCGCCGGCGCGACCGTCACCCTGCTGCTCGTCGGCCTGAGCCTGCTCGTCGGCACCATCGAACAGCTCCGCGAGCGGCGCCGCACCCTGGCCGCCCTGGTCGCGTTCGGCGCCCGCCGCTCCACGATGGGCTGGTCGATCCTCTGGCAGACCCTCGTCCCCGTCGTCCTCGGCCTGGTCCTGGCCACCGCGCTCGGCCTCGGCCTCGGCGCCCTGCTCCTGGCCACCGTCGACGTCCCCTTCCACGCCGACGTCGCCGGCATCGGCATCGTCTGCGCCATCGCCGGCGGCGTCGTCCTGCTCGTCACCGCCGCCAGCCTCCCTGCCCTGTGGCGCCTGATGCGCCCCGACGGGCTGCGCTTCGAGTGATGTTCCGTCGCACCCCGCCGCTACCGTGCCGGGCGTGGAGTTGCGGGAGTGGTGGGACCTGATCGGGTCGGCGCGCTCGCCATGCGGCGAGCGCGCCGACGACCGTGACCCGCCCGAAGTCGTCTTGTGGCCGTGCGAGCGACCAGCGCGCGCCGTTGATCACAGCAAGGCAGCGTGCGGCGGGGGCGCGCGCTCCGGAGCGTGCTTGCCGGTGGTCACGCGTTCGGCCGCCGGGCGAGCACCTGCCGTGGGTCCGACCCGTCCATGAGTGGTGTTTGCCGTCGTCGGGTGTCGCCGTGGCCGGCGGGCAGCCACTGGACGATCTTGCAGCCGTGATCGAAGGACGGCGGTGGTCGTCCCGGTGGCCAGGGGCGTCCTTCGATCAAGCGGGATGGTGAAGATCGCCGGCCGGGGGTGGGTGTCCCTCGGTCCGGTCATCGCGGCTGGTCATAGCGTCGCGGTAACCCGGTGCCGGGCCGTTGTCCTGGCAACAGCGCGATCCACCGAGTTGCCGGCCAGCGGTCAGAAGCGTTCTTCGATCACGCGGGTGAGGTGGGGGCCGGGTCGCACAGGAGGGCGGTCAGGCGTCGGTGTTCCTCGGGGGTGCCGATCGCGGGGCGGTGTGCGGGTTCGGCCCAGTAGTGGTCGACGACCCGGGCCAGGAACCTGGCGTCGACCCAGCGCAGGGACCGCGGGTCGGCGACGAGTTCGGAGGCGGCGCGGTCCCAGGGCAGCGTGACCTCGGTGTCCCAGACCTCGCGGACGGTGAGTCCTTCGGGTGTCAAGGTCACCTCGCGGTGGTGCACGCGCCAGGCGATCACCGTGGCCAGCAGCCCGGCCAGCACCCCGAAGAAGGCCGGAGGCCAGGGGCTTGCGCCGGGCACGACGATCTGCCAGCTCAGCACGACCACCGGCACCCCTCCCCAGGCCGCCAGTGCCACCTGGGTGGCGACGACCCGTAGCCAGGGCGCGGGTGGCGCGACGAACTGGCCGGGCAGGACGAAGAACGCCTGCGGTGACGGCCGGAAGCGGCCGGCTGCCCGCATGGGGAGGTGGATCGCGAGCAGGAGCGGCACGGCCGAGAACAGGCTCAGCGGCAGGTCCAGCCACCACACGAGTTCGTGGTCGTGCGCCCGTGGCTCCAGCCAGAGCTGCCGCAACGCGAGCGTCAGATCGATGACGGCCGCCCCGACCGCGGCGACGACCCAGATCCGCCAGCTCGGTACGGTGCGCCGCATGTGGCCGAGTGTAGGGGCGCGGACTCAAACCGTGGGGGCGTCGATGCGGTGGACAAGGTCGTTGGCGGCGCCGGACGGTGTCGGAGCGCTCCTCGCGCAGCGGTGCGGGCTGGCGGTGACCGGGTGCGCGCTGGTCCGTTCGCTGACGAACGACGTGTACCGGGTCGAGACGGCCGGCGGCCGGGCCTATGCGTGCAAGGTGTACGCCACCGGGGCCGGGCATGTCGCGTGGGAGCAGGACCTGGCGGCGCACCTCGCGGCGGAGGGGGTCACCGCCGCGGTGCCCGTGCCGCTCAGCGACGGCGCGCTGGTGGGCACCATCGACGCGCCGGAAGGGGTGCGGGCGTTCACGGTCACGGTGTGGGCGACGGGCGACAAGCCGCGGCCGCCGTGGAGCGACGGGCTCTTCCACCGGTACGGCGTCGCGCTCGCCCGCCTGCACCTCGCCGCGGACGCATTCGTCAGCGCCCATCCGGCCAGGGCCGACGATCCGATGTCCACATTGGACAAAGCATTGGGCGAAGCATCGGACGCGGCCCTGCCCGCCACCGGTGACCCGGTGGTGCGCGAGATGGCGGCAGTGGCGCGGGAACGGCTGCGGGCGACACCACGGCCCGACATCGGGGTGCGGCACGGGGACGCCAGCCTCGACAACCTCCACCTCACGCACGGTGGCGGGGTGCTGTGGCACGACTTCGACCTCGCCGCTGTCGGCTGGCGGGTCGCCGACCTGACCGGCGCGTACGGCGGGGCGCACTGGCCGGCGTTCCTCGAGGGGTACCGGACGCTGCGCCCCGTCGACACGGATGCGGTCGTGGCCTTGCGGGTCGTGGAGCTGGTGCGCAACATCGCGTGGCACCTGACCGCGAAGGTGGCCCTGCGCGGGTCGGAATCGATCCATGAGGGGTGGGTCGAGCGGGAGCTGGCGAGCCTGCGCGACCTGCGGGGCAGGCTGTAGGCGACGGCAGCCCCGCCGTCGCCTACAGCGTCACCCCGCTACCCGACGGCGCAGCTCGTGCCGTTGAGGGTGAAGGCGGCCGGTTTGGCGTTGGTGGTGTTGTTCCAGGAGGCGAGGAAGCCGAATTCGACGCTGCCGCCGCCGGCGCCGATGACCTTGGTGTAGTCGACGTTGGTCACTGTGACGTTGGCGCCGCTCTGGCTGTTGACGCCGCCCCAGATCTGGTTGATGACCTGGCCGTTGGCGTACGTCCACTTGAGACTCCACCCGTTCACCGGGGCGGCGGAACGGTTGCTGATCTTCACCGCGCCCTGGAAGCCGCCGCCCCACTGGCCGGTGACGGAGTACGTGACCGTGCACGCCGCGGACGAAGACGCCGACGCGGACGCGGACGGGGACACCGAGCGGGACGGCGACACCGAGACCGACGGTGAGACCGACCGCGACGGCGAGACCGACGTGGACACCGACGGCGACGCGGAGTAGGACGTCGGCGGGGCACCGGTACGGTCGCCGTAGATGATGCCGCGGCCGTTGGTGCCGAGGTAGACCCGGCCGTAGATGCGCGGGTCACCGGTGATGGTGTCGCCGATGTTGCCGTACTGGTGCTGGTCGTCGTTGATCCGCAGCCACGAGGCGGCGGTGTCGTCGGAGCGGTAGACGCCCTTCTTGCCGTCGACCTGAGCGACGGCGAAGACCGCGAGGTTCGGCCGGCCGGGCGCACCCTTGCCGAAGCCGACGGCGTTGGCCGCCTGGACCGTGGCCACCTTCGTGAACGTGGTGCCACCGTCGGTGGAGCGGAACAGGCCCGAGGTGCCGCCCGCGAGCCAGATCTCGCCCTGGACGCCCGGGACGGCCTTGAAGGTGCCGGTGGCCGGCAGGCCGGTGGCGGCTGCGGTGAAGGCGGCGCCGCCGTTGGTGCTGCGGTAGAACGTGCCGCCGGAGAAGCCGTAGAACGTGTTCGAGTTGACCCGGTCGGACTCGACGACCGCGTTCTGCGGCAGGCCGCTCGCCTGCGTCCAGGTGTTGCCGAAGCCGACGGAGTAGACCGGCGCGCTGTTCTTCGGTGCCCAGACGAACCGGGAGCCGTCGGCCGCGGCGGCGATCGTGCCGCCTTCGTTGATGCCGCCGGGTTCGCTGCCCTGGAACCAGTTCGCGCCGCCGTCGGTGGAGAACGCGGCGTGGCTGTCGTTGGGCCGGTCGCTGTCGGCGAAGTTGCCGGCGCGGACCATGACGCTCGGGTTGAGCTCGGCGTAGTCGAGGCTGGTGGTGCTGGTGAAGTACGGCGACTGGAACATCATCGGGGGCACGGCGTCGAGGTTGGTGTGCCGGAAGCCGCCGATGTCACCGAGGCCGGAGATCAGCGGTGCGCCCGACGGCGGGCTGATGAGGTCCAGCACCGCGGTCTCCTCCAGGCCCGCGGCCATCGGTTTGATGGTGATCTGGCCGCCGGTGTCCCAGGTGGTGAGGTCGGTGCTGCCGTACACGGTGGCGCCGGTGCCGTACATGAACCGGTTGGAGTTGAAGGGGTCGATCTCCATCGACTCGGTCATCCAGCCGAGCTTCGGGGCGACCTCCGGCGGTGACGGGTTCGCGCCCAGCGACAGCCACGGCGAGCGGGTGACGTCCATCTTGTACCGGAAGCTGCGGTTCGGGTAGCTGGTGAAGTCCCAGATCCGGGTCCAGGTCGCGCCGGCGTCGGTGCTGCGGAAGAAGATGACGTCCGGCCACCACGCGATCTGGGTGGCGACCATGATGGTGTTCGGGTTCTGGCGGTCGATGGTCAGGCCGCTGTAGCCGAAGTAGTCGTCGGCGCTGCTCGACGGGATCGGGCTGATCTGGGTCCACACACCGGTGGCGGTGGCGAACTTCCACACGTCGCCCTTGGCGCCGTCGTACGGGCCGCCGGTGTCGCTGGTCGCGATGTACAGGTTGCCGCCGGCGGTGTCCAGGACACCCTTGTGCGCCAGGTAGCCGGTCGGCTGGCCGGGGACGCGCTCCCAGCTGGTGCCGCCGTTGGTGGTGCGGTAGACGGTGTTCTGCTTGTCGGCGACGCCGACGTAGATGGTCTGGGTGGTGTTGCCGGCGGTGCCGGTGCGCTTGTCGAACGTCACCCAGGTGACACCCTGATTGTCGGTCAGGTAGCCGTTGGGGTCGGACGGGTCCTGCGCATAGTTGCCCGGGTTCGGGAAAGCGGTGACCTTCGACCAGGTGACGCCGGAGTCGGTGCTGCGCCACAGGCCGTTGCCGCTGGGGGCGCCGAGGTACAGGATCGAGTTCTTGTTCGGGTCGATCGCGAGGCGCTCGCCCATGCCGCGGCCGGGCATGTTGCCGCCGAGCTTGAACGGCAGCTGGGTGCTCTGCCAGGTGGCACCCTTGTCGGAGGAGCGCAGGATCGCACCGTTGTTCGGGTCCCAGCTGTTGGTGTACATGCCGGCGGCCACGTACACCTTGTTCGGGTCTACCTCGTCGGTGGCGAG
Organism: Dactylosporangium sp. NBC_01737; assembly: GCF_035963215.1. Taxonomy (NCBI): domain Bacteria; kingdom Bacillati; phylum Actinomycetota; class Actinomycetes; order Micromonosporales; family Micromonosporaceae; genus Dactylosporangium; species Dactylosporangium sp. NBC_01737. The sequence continues at coordinate 6,560,358 of NZ_CP109153.1, read as the reverse complement.
GCTGACGACGCCGTTGTAGCCCCAGTTGTCCTGGCCGACCCAGTCCAGCAGCGGGATCCACCGGTTCGTGGCGGTGTCCAGGCGGTAGGCGCCGCCGATGTCGGTGCGCGCGTAGACCAGACCCTGCTGCTTCTGGTTGAAGATGATGCCCGGCACGAAGCCGCCACCCTCGATCTGCACGTTCTTGAGCGTGTACGGGTCCGCGGCCGCGGCCTGCGCGGGGCTGGTGGCGGTCTGCACGGCGACGCCGACGGCGACGACCGTCACCGCCCCCGCCAGCCCGGCGACGAGCCCTCTCAGCTTGGTTCGCATGGGCCGCATGGTGTGAGCGCTCACTGTCCCGGGTCAATGAATCGGGTGTCCCGGTCCAGGTCACGGCCCCGGCAGCCGTGAAACTCTCATGGCCTCCCGTAAGGTTGTGCCCCGTGAGACGGGCCCGACCGCTGATCGCTCTCGCCGCCGCGCTGGTCGTCGGCGGCTGGCTGCTGTTCTCGCCGGCGTCCCACGACGCCCCGCCGGCCGTCGCGCCGTCGGGTGCCGGGACGGTGACGGCGACGCTGCAGCCCGGGACGATGCCCGCGCGCCTGGCCGACGGCGCGGTGTACACACCGCTGCTGTACCTGGACGCCGGCACCTCCGTCGGCACGGCACCCTCGGCCGACGGCAGCGTGGAGCGGCTCCTGCTGCGGGGCGCCGGCGCGCCGCGGGAGCTGCGCAGCGTGCCGAAGGACCGGTTCCCGCAGTGGCTGGGGGTCACCGCCGCCGACGGCGTCCTGTACTGGGCGGAGTCCTCGGCGACCGCGGCCGGGCCGTACGAGACGCGGCTGTGGCGCGCGCCGGTCGCCCCGGCCGCCGGTCCGCCGGTCGCGTTGACCGCCGACACGGGCGCGATCGTGTTCTTCGAGTCCCAGTACGACATGGTCGTCGCCGACGGGCGGCTGCACTGGGTCGCGGCAACCCCCGACGACGCGCCGAAGACCGAGCTGCGCTCCGTCGCGGTCGGCGGCGGTGCCGTGTCGACCAAGGTCATCGACGGCCGGTTCCGGTGGAGCGCCTGGCCCTGGCTCGTCAGCGTCGACCCGGGCGCCGCGGCGCTGCTGAACTCCTCCGACGGGCAGCGGCGGCCCGTGCCGGCGACGGCGGCGGAGACGGTGCTGTGCTCCCCGGAATGGTGCCGTGCCATCGCGGAGACCGCGAGTGGGCGTAATCTGGTCGACGTCATGCACGCCGACGGCAGCAACCGGCGGCGCCTGCCGGCTGACGTCAACGCGATCGGCGTCGACATCGGCCTGCTGGACCGTTTCGAGCTGCTGACCGGCGTCGAGGGCGAGTCGCTGCGGCTGCTCGCCCATGACCTGCCGACCGGGCGGACGATCGTCCTCGCGGGCGAGGTCGGCGTGGTCACGGCGAGGGGAAGCATGGTCTGGTGGTCCACCGGCAGCCCGGATCCCGCCGACTGGCACGTGCTGGACCTGCGGCAGCTGGCGTAGGCCCTAACCCCTGTCAGCCGCTGTAATCGAACGTGTGCTCGAATTGTAACCGGCCTGCGTAGGCTGGTTCCCGGCTTCAAGACCGCCGGCGACCTCGATCAGGAGGGGTTTTGTGACGAATCCAACGGCCACGGCGTCGACCAAGATTGACGCCGCGGTGCTGAAGATCGCGGGGGTCGTGGTCCTCGGTGCGATCATGTCGATCCTCGACATCACTGTCGTCAGCGTGGCGCTGCCGACGTTCCAGACCGAGTTCGGCGCGTCGTATGCGACGGTCGCCTGGACGATGACCGGTTACACGCTGGCGCTAGCGACCGTCATCCCCCTGACCGGGTGGGCGGCGGACCGGTTCGGCACCAAGCGGCTGTACATGGTCGCGCTCGCGCTCTTCACGATCGGCTCCGGCCTGTGCGCCCTCGCCGACTCCATCGGCATGCTCATCGGCTTCCGGGTCCTGCAGGGCCTCGGCGGCGGCATGCTCATGCCCCTGGGCATGACGATGATGACCCGGGCCGCCGGCCCGGAGCGCATCGGCCGGCTCATGGCGATCCTCGGCATCCCGATGCTGCTCGGCCCGATCACCGGCCCTATCCTCGGTGGCTGGCTCATCGACGACTTCTCCTGGCACTGGATCTTCCTCATCAACCTGCCGATCGGCGTCGTCGCGCTGATCTACGCCGCGCTCGCGCTGCCGAAGGACGACCCGAAGCCGTCGGAGTCCTTCGACTTCCTCGGCATGGCGATGCTGTCGCCGGGTCTCGCGCTGTTCCTGTTCGGCGTGTCCTCACTGCCGGGGGAGGGCACGTTCTCCGCGACCAAGGTGTGGCTGCCGATGCTCGTCGGCGGGCTGCTGGTCATCGGCTTCGTGTTCTACTCGTTCAAGCCGGTGCACCCGCTGCTGGACCTGCGGCTGTTCCGCAACCGCAAGCTGACGATCGCGACGATCACGCTGTTCGTGTTCATCATCGCGTTCATGGGCGCCGGTCTGCTGTTCCCGAGCTACTTCCTGCAGGTCGGCGGTGAGTCCACGCTGCACGCCGGGCTGCTGATGGCCCCGCAGGGCATCGGCGCGATGCTGACCATGCCCATCGCCGGCATGCTCGCCGACAAGGTGCCGGTCGGTCGGACGGTGCCGTTCGCGATGGCGCTCATCGCCGCCGGCTTCTTCACCTTCACGCAGGTCAGCACCGACACGTCCTATTGGCTGCTGTGCGGCTCGCTGTTCGTCATGGGCCTCGGCATGGGCGGCACGATGATGCCGATCATGACGTCGGCGCTGAAGACGCTCAGCCACGCCGAGGTCGCCCGCGGCTCCACACTGGTCAACATCCTCCAGCAGATCGGCGGCTCCGTCGGCGCCGCCGTCATGTCGGTGATCCTGACCAGCAACCTCAACGAGTCCGACCTGGTGCCGGGCTCCAACCCGCCGGTCACCGAGGCGGGCCTCGCGATCGCGGCGCAGCACTCCGAGCAGATCAAGGCGCAGGTTCCGCCGCCGCTGTTCGAGAAGGGCCTGGCGTTCGTGGCGGACTCGTTCGCCAACACGTTCTGGGTCGGTTTCGCCCTGGTCCTGCTGACGTTCATCCCGATCGCGTTCCTGCCGCGCAAGAAGGACAAGACGCCGCTCGGCGACGACGCCGCCGCCGGCGCGGCGACCCCGGTGATCGTGCACTGACACCGGCACCCGCACACGAAAACGGCCGCTCCCGGCACCGGGGGCGGCCGTTTTCGGTCGTTTCGCGGCTCAGGCGGCCTTGAGCGAGCCGGCGAAGAAGTCGGCGAACGGCCGCACGAAGCCCTCGCGGGCGATGTTGGCCGCGTTGTGTGACGACCTCGGGATGAGCAGCGCCCGGCCGCGCGGGGTCACGTCCGCGATCGCCTGGCAGTTCTGCATGAAGTACCGCGGGCTGCCGGATCCGGCGGTCAGCAGGAGCTCGGCGGTGATGCCCGCGTAGTCGCCCGCCGGCCCGGCGTGCTCGTGGATGCGGCGCAGCTCCGGCGGGATCGTGTCCATCAGGTCCACGAACCGGCGCCCGACCGAGGTGCGCAGGAACAGTTTCGTGAGGCCCAGCGCCATGCCGAACGGCAGCTTGGCCCCGATGTCGTCGGGGTACGTCGCGCGGGCCATCACCGTCATCGCGCGGGCGTGGTCCCCGGCGCGCACCAGCCGCTCGAATTCGTCGACGAAGTCACCCGAAGGGCGGCCGTCGACGCGCACCGCCGGGTCGTACACGGCGATGCGCTCGACCGGCAGGCTCAGACCCGCCCTGAGTGCAGTGAACCCGCCGCCGCTGTGCCCGAACACGCTGCGCGCGCCGGTGCGCTCCAGGACCGCGCCGAGGTCGGCGAGGTCCGTCTCGACCGTCTCCGTGCCGGTCAGCGGCGCCGTGTCCGCCCGCCCGCGCCGGTTGTACAGGTGCACCGTGAACCGGTCCGACAGCGCGGCCGCCAGCCGGCGGTAGTCCCGGTGCGTGATGCCTCCCCCGTGCAGGATCACGATGCCCGGCCCGGCACCGGTCGAGTGCACCGGGATGCTCGCGCCGTCCCCGGACGTGACCTTGTCGATCCGCATCAGACCCTCCCTCGTTAATGCGAACGCTGTTTGCAGTTTACGGTCACCCCCGGCCGCGGCACAACCGGGGGCCGGGATGGCGAAACCGGCTGCGCGGATCGGTGGCCGACGATTAGCCTGCTGCGAGTGACGACCGGGCAACTGGTGCGACTGCGGCCGATCGAGCCGGAGGAGTGGGAGGCGCTGTGGCGGTGGAACAACGACCGCGACGTGATGCGCTGGATGAGCGACGGGTATCGCCAGACCCTCGCCCGCTACATCGCCCGCGGTGAGGAGCGGGGGCCGAACACGTATGGCGACGTGCTCTTCGGCATCGAGACCCTGGTGGAGCCGCGGCTGGTCGGGCTGGTCCGGCTCAGTGGCGCCGAGCCGGAGATCGGCCGGGCCGAGCTGGACATCTACCTCGGCGAGAAGAACAGCTGGGGGCACGGGTATGCCACCGAGGCCACCCGGCTGATGTGCCGCTACGGCTTCGAGGAGATGCGGCTGCACTCCATCCACCTGTGGGTGGTGACCGAGAACGCCGCCGCCCGCCGGGTCTACGACAAGGTCGGCTTCATCGAGGACGGCCGTCACCGGCAGTGCTTCCGTCGCGACGGTGAGTGGTACGACATGTACCTGATGAGCCTGCTGGCCACCGACCCCATGCAGAGCCAGGAATAGCGCTGTCTTCAGCCGAGCTGTTCGGCCAGTCCGACGACGATGCCCTCCGGGCCTCGGACGTAGCAGAGCCGGTAGCTGTCCTCGTACTGTGCCAGCTCGCCGACGAGTTCGGCGCCGTGGGTGCGCAGGCGGGCGACGACGGCCTCGATGTCGTCGACGGCGAACATGATGCGGCGGATGCCCAGCGTGTTCGCCGGTGCGTCCTCCGGCTGGGACCGGATCGCCTTCGGCGTGTGGAACATCGCCAGTTCGACCCGGCCGTGGCCGTCCGGGGTCCGCAGCATCGCGACGTCCTGCCGGACGTCGGTGATCCCGATGACCTGCTCCACCCAACGGCCCTCGATCGGGCCCCTGCCCTCCAGCTCCATGCCGAGTTCGACGAAGAACGCGATCACCGCGTCAAGGTCGTCGACGACGATGAGCACGTTGTCCATCCGCCGGATCGTCATGCTGGGCCTCCTTGATGCCGTGCGGCCGCGGTGGCCGCATCCGCACGGGGGACGGAACCGCCGCGCCGTTCTCGACATCGTGCGACGGCGGATTCAGTAGTGCAGGAGTTCCCACGGTTCGACCAGGTCGGTGTCCGGCGGGTCGGTCACGTCCAGGGCACTGCCGTAGGACATGCCGCGCCGCGGCGGGCGGGGCGGGGCGGCGGTCCGGATGCCGAGCTGGCGGGCGGCCTCGGCGAGCACGAGGCCGGTAAGCAGGCGGTACCGGCCGGCGACGCCCGGCACGGCGACGCGGGCGAGCTCGGCGCCCGGCGGGGGTCCCAGCCCTCCGCGTCCGGGACGACGAGCACGGTGTCCGGGCCGGTCAGCTCGGTGCGGTGCAGGGCGGGCCGTCGACGTCCGGGGCGCAGACGACGACGCGGCCGCCGGGTGGTGGCGACCAGGCGTCGCCGGCCGGCACGACACGCAGCGGGTTGCGGTGGCTGCGGGCGGCGGCTCGGGCCTCGGTGCGGATCGGGCGTGGTGTGCCGAACCAGACCTTCTCGCGGTCGTCGACCGCGACGCTCTGCCAGCCGAACGCGGCGGCCGAACGCAGTGAGCTGCCGGCCTCGACGTGGTCGCGGGGCGCGGCGAGCAGCACGGCCGGGCGGTGCGACTCGGGGCGCGGGGCGCGTGCCTGGCGGCGGCCGTGCGCGTCGAGCAGGTAGTACAGGGCCACGGCCGCGGCGGTGGCCACGTTGAGGGTGTTCACGCCGCGGCCCGGCATCGGGATCTGCACCGTCTTCGCCGCCGCGCGCAGGACGTCCGGGCGGATGCCGCGGCGCTCGTTGCCGACCACGACGGACGCTCCGGCGCGCACCGGTCCGGCCCGGTACACCGACTCCGCCCCCGGCGCGTTGTCCACGGCGATGAGCGGGCCGGCGCCGGTGAGCAGCGCGGCGGTGTCCACGGTGGACAGGTCCGGCAGGTGCTCGGCCAGGCCGCGGCTGTCGCGGAAGGTGCACGGCACCGCGAACATCCGCGCGGCCTCGGCGAGCGCCCGCGCGTTGGCGGGGTTCTCCACGCCGTCGCCGACCAGGCGGGCGCGCGGGCTCAGCATTGCGCCGCCCAGGCGTGCCGGGCCCGCATGGCGTACGCGTCGGCGCGGCGCTCGTGGTCGGCGGTGCGCATCGCGCGGGTGTGCCGCTTGCGTGCGGCGTGCTGGATCACGTGGTGGCCGACCTCGTGCATGAGCCCGTCGAAGAGCATGAAGTCGCGCAGCGTGCCGCCGGGCCAGTCGATCACGCTGCCGGTCGGGCCGGCCGTGACCCGGGCGCCGGCACGCTCCAGGCGTGCCGTGGCCGCGGTGGTGAGCCGGCCGGGCACCACCCACGGCGGCGCGGGCTGCTCGAACAGCACCACGACCCCGGGCACGCGCAGCGCCGCGACGGACGGACCGGTGCCGGCCCAGGCCCGTTGCCGCAGCTCGACACCGCGCAGGCCGTACGCCGCGGCCGGCCCGAAGAACGTCAGGATCCGGACGACATCGGCCGGGCCGGCAGGATGGACGAAGCCGGGTCGCGGCCGGCAGACCCGCACCGGCACGGATGCGGCGGCCCGGCGGGTGGCGCGGACGGGATACGGGTCGGTGTGCAGGCTACGACTCAAGTGGCGCTCACCGGACCTTGATAGCAGCCCGCCCGCGCGGCACACCACCGGTTTCCGCGCTGTCAGTAGCCGATGGCCTCGCGCAGCAGCAGCACGGTGCCGCGTCCCGGGCGGGGGTCGGCGTTGAGGATGAGCAGGCGGTTGACGGCGCTGGGCGAGCCGTACACGGCCTGGGCACGGGCGTTCTCCAGCGGCAGCGCGTGCTCCTCGACGCGGCGCAGCGCCGTGCTCAGGTCGGGCACCACCTTCTGCGCGCCGACGATCCAGACCGCGTGGGCGGCGCCGCCGGCGTTGGCGGGCAGTTGGCTGCCGGTGCCCGAGGCGAGGACGAGCGAGCCGGTCTCGGTGACCGCGGCGACGCTGTTGACGACGAAGTCCGGGGTGGCGGCCAGCCGCCGGATCTCGTCGGCGCCGGTGGCCCGGTCGATGGCCAGGACGCGCGGCCTGATGGCGTCGTACCGGCCGCCGGCGTTGATGTCCTCGTCGATGCCGGACAGCCGGAGGGTCTCGCTGGCGCCGGTGAACACGCTGGCGCCCGCGGGGACCAGGTCCTTGACGCGGGCGCGGGCGGCCGCGGCGTCCTCGACGATCTCGGCGGCGAAGCCGTTGGCCCGCAGCGCGGCCGCCGCCCGCTCCAGCCGTTCCGCCGGCGCCGGGTCGGCGAAGGAAGCGGCCGCAGCCGAGGCGGTCGTGGAAGCCGGCGCCGAGCCCGCCAGCGGGGACGTGTCGAGGTACCTGACCTCGTACACCCGCTCGGCGAACCGCCAGCCCTCCCCAGTGCGCTGGTACCGGTCGTGGTAGACCGCGTAGTTCAGGCCCTGGCGCCCGTCGAGGGTGCGCGCGAGCTCCTGCATGTAGGCGCGGCCGGTCGCGGTGTCGCCGTCGAGCACGATCGTGCCCGGGTGGGTGTTCTGCACGAAGAAGTCCCATTGGCGCTGCAGCCGCTCGCCGCCGGCCAGGATCGCCTCGCGGCCGACCAGCTCGACCGGGATGTTGGGCATGCGCAGGGCACCGTCCGGGGTGAACAGCGCCGCCAGGCGGGGCCGGTCGCGCATCATCGCCGCGTCGGTGAACTCGCCGCGCAGCGCCTCGATCTCGACGCGGTCCGCCACGGCCTGGAAGTCGTTCATGGGATTCTCCTCGTTGTCGTCTGCACCGGGTACGACACCGCAGCCCTGCGAAATGTCAGGCCTCACATTTCGCCGCGCTGTCTTGTCGTACGGGGTGGCGGCAGCGCGGCGAACGAGGGAGGCGGCCAGATCATGACCACCGGTGCCGGACCCGGCCTCAGCACGATCATGAGCGAGCGGCGGCAGCTGATGAACCTCGGCTACCGGCTCCTCGGGTCCCTGGCCGACGCCGAGGACGTCGTGCAGGAGACCTACGCCCGCTGGTACGCCATGACCGCGCGGGAGCAGCAGGCCATCGAGTCGCCCGGGGCCTGGCTGATGACGGTCGCCAGCCGCATCTGCCTGAACCTGCTCGGCTCGGCGCGGGCAAGGCGGGAGACGTACGTGGGCGACTGGATCCCGGAGCCGCTGCCCGAGCCCGGGCAGTGGAGCGCCGGGGCCGACCCGGCCGACCGGGTCACCCTCGACGAGTCGGTGACGATGGCCTTCCTGGTCGTCCTGGATGCGATGACCCCGGCGGAGCGGGTCGCGTTTGTGCTGCACGACGTCTTCCGCTACCCGTTCGGCGAGGTCGCCGAGATCGTCGGCCGCACCCCGGCGGCGTGCCGGCAGCTGGCCTCGTCGGCCCGCCGCCGCATCCGCACCGCGCAGGCCCCGGCGGGCCCGAGCGCCGGGCAGGCCGCCGTCGTCAGGCGGTTCAGGACGGCGTGGGCGGCCAGGGACATCGACGCCCTGGTCGGCCTGCTCGATCCCGACGCCACCGCGACCGCCGACGGCGGCGGGCTGGCCGTCACCCACCTGCACCCGATCGTGGGCGGTGAGCGGATCGCGCATGCCTACGCCGAGATCGCGCGGGTGTCGGGCGACCGCACGACGTTCCTGGAGTGCACGGTCAACGGCCTGCCCGGCCTGTCAGCGTGGCAGGACGGCGCCCTCGCGACCGTCTTCGCGTTCGAGATCGCCGGCGACCGGATCAGACGCATCTGGGCGGTCCGCAACCCGGAGAAGCTCCGGTCCTGGAGGGTCCGCTGAGGCGGGCGTGGCACGGCGGTGCAGCAGCAGGGCGGTCAGGCCGCCGGCCACCAGGCCCCAGAACGCGGAGCCGATGTTCAGGATCGTCATGCCCGACGCCGTGACCACGAACGTCACCACGGCGGCCTCCCGGCCGGAGGGTTCGGTGACCGCGCTTGCCAGCGACGCGCCGAGCGCCGACAGCAGGGCCAGGCCGGCGACGGCGACGACCAGGACCGGCGGGGATAGCAGGACCAGGGCCATCGCCAGGCCGGCGCCGAGGCCGAGGGTGAGCTGGCCGGCGCCGAGGGCGGCCGTGGCCACCCAGCGCCGGCGCGGGTCGGGGTGGGTGTCGGGGCCGGCGGTGAGTGCGGCGGTGATCGCGGCGAGGTTCAGGGCGTGGCCGCCGAACGGGGCGGCGACCGCGCTTGCCAGGCCGGTGGTGACCAGGACGCCGCGCAGCGGCGGGGTGTAGCCGTAGGTGGCCATGACGGCCATGCCGGGGACGTTCTGCGCGGCCATGGTGACGAGGAAGAGGGGCACGGCGATGCTGACCAGCGCCGGCAGGTTGAACGCCGGCACGGTGAACACGGCCGTGGGGGCGACGGAGACGCCGGTGAGGTGGACGCCGCGCACGACGATCGCGGCGATGGCGGCCAGCAGCGCTCCGGGGACGGCCCACTGGCGGGCGAAGCGGGTGAGCAGCACCCAGGTGAGCACGACCGGCACGGCGAGCTCCGGCACGTCGACGACGGCGCGGACCGGGGCGGTGCACAGGCTGAGGATGACGCCGGCGAGCATGGCGCCGGCGATGGGGCGCGGGATGGCGGCGATGGCGCGGGCGAGCCACGGCGACAGCCCCGCGACGACGATGAGCGCGGCACAGACGAGGAACGCGCCGACGGCGGCGGGCCAGCCGCCCTGCACGTGGCCGGTGGCGACGAGCAGCGCCGCGCCCGGGGTCGACCAGGCGATGCTGATCGGCATCCGGTGCCGCACCGCGAGGAACACGGCGCTGACGCAGATGCCGGTGCACAGCGCGAGCAGCCCGGACGCGGCCTGCGCCGGGGTGGCGCCGACCGCGCGCAGGCCGGCGAGCACGACGGTGAACGAGCTCGCGTAGCCGACGACCGCGCTGACGAGCCCGGCCAGGATCGGCTGGGCCGTGTCGAAGCGACGCATCGGACCCCTCCCGGAAAAGGCGTTCCGTATACGGAACGCTGGAACCAGGTGACACCATAGCCACGTGGAGGAGCGCGGGACAAGTCTCGGGGACCGGCTGCGGGAGTTGCGGGCCGCGCGCGGCATGTCGCTGTCGGAGCTGGCGCGGGCGGCCGGGATCGGCAAGGCCACGCTGTCGGGCCTGGAGCACGGCACCAGGAACCCGACGCTCGAGACGTTGTACGCGGTGGCCGGCGCGCTGGGGGTACCGCTGACAGCGCTGGTACGGGAGCAGCACGGCGAACCCGTCCGCGGGTCGGCGGTGACGGCGACGCTGCTGGAGGTGTTCGACGAGCCGGGAGTGACGTTCGAGCTGCTGCGCATGCGGGTGCGGGCGGGCGTCGTGCAGCACTCGCCGCCGCACGCGCCCGGCGTCACCGAGCACGTGACCGTGTCGGAGGGGGTGCTGCGGGCCGGCCCCGCCGCCGCGCCGCTGGTCGCCGGGCCGGGCGAGCACATCGCGTGGGGCGCCGACGTGCCGCACGTCTACGGCACCGTCGGCCCCGACGAGGTCGTCGCCACCCTGCTGATCAGGACCCCCCGCGGGTAGGACTCACTCCACGGTGGTGTCCTCGCTGTCCTCGTCCTCGTCGTGGCTGTGCCCGGTGAGGCCGTCGACGATCGCGTCGACGGGCTGCCCGATGTAGTCGAAGTCGGGGACCGCGATGCGGTCCGCCTCGTCGCGGATGGTCTCGTCGTCGACGGTGTCGTCGACGCGTGGGACGCCGTATCTGTCGGTGTTGGCCATACAGCACAGGTTTCCGGGCCGGGCAGCGGTCAAACCCACGATGTGGCATCGTCGCCCGGATGGAGATCCGCCGGGCACGGGCAGCCGACGTCGACATCCTCGTGGCGATCCATCAGGTGGCCCGCCGCACGTACTACGGCGACCTGCCGATCCGCGACGACACGCAGCAGCTGCGGGAGGCGTATGCCGACAGCGTCGCGGCGCCCGGCCGCACCGTGCTGTGCGTGGACGGCGAGGAGGGCCACCCCGCCGGGTTCCTGTCGCTCGGCCCGCCGGCCCGGCTCGTCGGCCTCTACGTCGGCCCGGCGTACTGGCAGCGCGGCATCGGTGGCGCCCTGCACGACGCGGGTGTCGACGTCTGGCGCGCCGCCGGCGTCACCGAGGGGCACCTGGAGGTGTGGGACGGCAACGAGCGGGCCAAGGCGTTCTACCTGCGGCGCGGCTGGCAGCCGTTCGGCGAGCCCCGGGAAGGCCCGCTCGGCCGCGACTTCGTCGGCCTCCGGCTCGTCATGCCGGCTTCCACACAGCCGTGACGGACCCGGTGAGGACCGTCCACTTCGGAGCGTGCGCCCGGACGGGGACGGGGCGCCGCGGGCCGGCGGTGACGCCGTTGACCATCCCGTAGTCGACGCGGGACGTGGCCAGCCCCGGCAGGCCGCGCTCCAGCATCAGCGACAGGGTGGTGCGCACCTGCAGGTCCGCGAACTCCGCGCCCAGGCAGCGGCGGGGACCGAGCCCGAACGGGATGAACTCGTACTGCCTGGGGCCGGGCGCCCCCGCGCGCCAGCGCCGCGGGCGGAACACCTGCGGCTCGGGGTACACGAGCGGGTCGCGGTGCTCCAGCAGCGGTGCCATGAACAGCAGCGCTCCCTTCGGTACCGGCGGCGAGCCCGCGATCTCCACCGTCGTGGTGACCCGGCGGGGCAGGGTGATCGGCACCGCCGGCAGCAGCCGCTGCGACTCCTTCAGCGCCGCCTCGAGTTCCTCCACAGTGGACGGATCGGGTGGGGCGGCGTCCGGGTCGGGGCTGCCGAGCAGCGTGATGAGGGCGAGGCTCATCGTCATCGCGGTCGTCTCGAACCCGGCGGCGAAGAACCCGTGCAGCTCGCCGGCGATCTCCTCGGTGCTGAGCCGGTCGCCGTCCTCGTCGACGGCGTGGCACAGGATCGACAGCGCGTCGGGGCGCGGCTCGCCGGCCCGCCGCTGCGCGATCAGGGCGGCGAGCCTGTCGTAGGCGCCGGCCACGCGGCGCAGCCACCGCCCGTACGGCGACCACGGCAGGTCCCGCTTGAACAGCAGCACCCGCGGGTCGGCGGCGTCGGCGCCGAGGGTGACGATCTGGTCGGCGAACGCGCCGAGCCCGTCGGCGTCGTCGAGGCCGAGCAGGCAGCGCATCAGGTTGGCCTTGGAGATGCGCAGGCACTCCCGTTTGAGGTCGAACGGCTCGCCGTCCAGGGCCGCGAACCGGGACCGTTCGAACGTGTCGGCGAACACCGCCTGGTAGTGCGTCATCGCGGTGCGGTGCACGGCCGGCATCAGCAGCTTGCGGCGCCGGGTGTGCTCGGCGCCGTTGGCAGTGATGACCGCGTCGAACATGCCCGACCACGGCCGGCCGGGCGGCAGGTCGAACAGCCCGTCGGCGCGGTGGAACGCGACGTTGTCGGTGAACACCTGCTTCACGCCCTCGCGGCCGCGGACCACGACGACGGATCCGTTGCCGGCGGTGGCCGGCACGACGGGCTGCTCGAACGGCCCGACCCTGCCCAGCAGGAACCGGGCGGAGTCGCGGATCAGCTTGAGGTTGTTGACGACCGGCACCCCGGAAGGGCCCGGCGCGTCGATGCGCAGTGCGGTGTCGAAGAGGTCCACGGGCCCACACTCCCTTTCACTGGAGTCTATGAATCACCCGCGGCGGTCACCATCCGGCGAACGGTCGACGACAATATGTGAGGATCAGCCGGCGGTGAACCTGGCCGACGGCCCGCCCTCCAGATGACCGGCGGGCAGCCGCCGGCCGCAGACCACGAGCAGCAGGTCCTGGGCGAGGCCCCGCAGCGGGTCACCGGTCCCCCAGGTCCAGTCCAGGTCGGTCGCGCACAGCTGCACGCCGGCGAGGTCGGCACCGAAGTACCCGACGGTGCGCGGCCGCATCGCGTCCAGGACGAGCAGCAGCCGGTCGGTGGGCACCCGCCGGTCCAGGCCGAGCGCGACCGTGCTGTCCAGCCCGTGGATGACCTCGTGCGACAGCGCCCCGACGGGCCCGCCGCCGGGCGGTGACCACGGGTGCGCGACGTTGTCCCGCAGGCAGCGCACCAGGGCCTCGGCCGGCATCCGGGCGGCGTCGCGGCGGGCGACCCGGTCCGCCATCCGGCCGAACCGGCCGCCGGAGCGCAGCATCTCCCACACGAACCCGCCGGCGCCCATCCGGAACGGCATCGTCGTGTGCGCGAGCACCTCGCGCACCCGCCACCCGGCGCACAGCGACGGCTGGTCCCATTGCTGCGGGCGCAACCCAGCGAAGACCTCCGCCAGTTCGGTGCGCTCCGCCGTGACCGCGGCCCGCGCGGCATCATCCTGCGACATCTCGTCCACCTCCATCGTGATTCGCTTCCGGAGGGTGTACGGGTGGCGAAGGCCGAACTCATCGGTACGAGCGGGGGCCGGATACACTCCCATGTCATGACGACCTTGACCCGCCGCCTCGCCACGGTCGCCGCCGCCCTGGTCATCGGGATGGGCGCGCTGACCGCGTGCAGCTCCGACAACGTGGAGTGCAGCACCAACGCGTGCACCGTCACGTTCGACCGCGGAGTGGAGGCCGAGTCCAGCGTGCTGGGCGTCGACGTCAAGCTCGTCGGCGTCGAGAACGGCGTGGTGAAGATCGACATCGGCGGCACCACCGTGAGTGTCCCGGTGGACGGCACCACGCAGGCCGAGGGCTTCGACATCACCGTGCAGAAGGTCACCGACTCGCAGGTCGTCGTGAGGGTCCAGACGAGCTGACCGCTAGGGTGTCGGCGTGAACATCGTCGCGCTGGTTCTGGTCGGTCTCGTCGCCGCGCTGCACGCCTACTTCCTGGTGCTGGAGATGTTCCTGTGGACCGCGCCGCGGACCCGGGCAGCGTTCGGCACGACCGCCGAGTTCGCCGAGGCCAGCAAGGCCCTCGCCGCCAACCAGGGCCTCTACAACGGCTTCCTGGCCGCCGGACTGGTCTACGGCATGATCGCCGAGGATCCGGTGGGCTTCGCCGTGCGCGTGTTCTTCCTGGTGTGCGTGATCGTCGCCGGCCTGTACGGCGCCGCCACCGCGAGCCGCCGGATCCTGCTCGTCCAGGCGCTCCCCGGCGCCCTGGCCCTGGCCGCGGTCCTGATCGCGCACTAAACGCCTGGGCCGCAACCGCGGCGGGTTACGCTGCGTTAAGTGAAGATCACTCGCTGTCTGCTGGTCCTGAGCCTCGCCCTCGCCGCCGGCGCGTGCGCCAAGAAGGACGAGGAGGGTGGCGAGGGCACCGCAGGCGGCGGGTTCAACGCCGGGCTCACCGAGGTGGTCAACCCGTCGGCGGCGACCGGCGGGACGCTGAAGCTCGCCAGCGCGCACGACGTCGACTCGTGGGACCCGACCCGCTCCTACCTGACGGCGGCGTACAACCTCCAGCGGCTCTACACGCGCACGCTGCTCACCCCGGACGCGAAACCGGGCGCCGACGGGCTGAAGCTGGTCCCGGACCTCGCCGCCGCCGCGCCCGAGATCTCCGCCGACGGGCTGACGTACACGTTCACGCTGCGCGACGGGGTCCGCTTCGAGGACGGCTCGCCGATCACGTCGAAGGACATCCGGCACGGCATCCAGCGGCTCTTCGCGCAGGAGGAACTGGGCGGCGGGCCGACGTACCTCATCGACCGGCTCGACCAGGGGCAGCACTACCCCGGCCCGTACGCCGACAGCACCGGCCTGAAGAGCATCTCCACGCCGGACGACAGGACGATCACGTTCCGGCTGGCCGAGCCGTTCGCGGACTTCCCGTACCTGCTCGCGATGGGGGTCGCCGCCCCCGTGCCGGCGGCCGAGGACCCCGGCGCGAAGTACGGCGACAAACCGGTCTCCTCGGGCCCGTACCGGTTCGAGACGATCGACCCGGGCAAGGAGGCCGTCCTCGTCCGCAACGAGGAATGGGACCGCGCCACCGACGCGGTGCGCCGGGCGCTGCCGGACCGTATCGAGCTCATCATCGGCACCGCCCCCGACGAGATCGACCGGCAGCTGCTGGACGGCGACCTCGACGCCGACGCCGGGCAGGGCGGCGTGCAGGCCGCCACGCAGCCGAAGATCCTGCTCGACGCGGCGCTCAAGGCCCGCGCCGACGAGCCGACGACCGGGTTCGTCCAGTACGCGGCCATGAGCACCGCCGTGCCCCCGTTCGACGACGTGCACTGCCGGCGGGCCGTGCAGTACGCGGTGGACAAGACCGCCGTGCAGACCGCCCGCGGCGGGCCGGACGCGGGCGGCGACATCGCCGGCGCAATGCTGCCGCCGGGCATCCCCGGGCACGACCCGGCGCTCGACCCGTTCCAGACGAAGAGCGGCAAGCCGCAGCCGGACAAGGCCAAGGAGGAGCTCGCCCGGTACACCGTGCCGTGCTCGACGAACCACGGCGCGACGAGGTCGAAGTAGCGCCGGTACACCTCGGCCCGCTCGGCGTGCTCCGGCACCAGCCAGTGGGCGATCTCGGTGTCGTCGAGCGCGGCGGCGAGCACGGCCGCCACCGCCGCGGCGTCGCCCGCCCCGGCGCGGCGCAGCGCCGGGGCGGTGGAGATCGACGTCATCGGGGACCGGCGCGGTGCGCGGCGTCGTCGGGCTGGGCCGGCAGCAGCGCGGCGCTGACGCCCTGGCCGATGCCGCGGTACGTGGTCGGGTTGCCCGTGCGCAGGAACGCCGCCCACGCCGCGCCGATGATGGCGGCGAGGAGGAACAGACCGGGGAACAGGTACCGCGCCAGGTCGGTGGGCTTGACACCGAGCAGCGTGTCGAACTCGAGCACGGTCACGACCAGCACCGCCGCCAGCAGCACCGCCAGCAGCACCGCCAGCAGCACCGCACCGATCGCGGGGGCGATGAACCGCCGCCACTGCGGCGCCTCGGCCACCTCGCCGGCGCGAGCTCCACGACGGAGAAGATCAGCGCGATGATGACCTCGGCGCCGAGCAGCACACCGAGCACGATGCCGCTGAACTCGATGCTCAGCACGCCCAGCACGCCGATCACGGCCCAGGCGATGAGGGCGCAGGCCCACCAGTCCAGGTCGATGTTCCACTGGGTCTTGAGCAGGCCGCTGAGCACCGGGCCGAACCCGCCGTACAGGCCGATCTGCATGAAGTTGTACGCGAGCACCGCGACACCGGCGGCGCGGTGGTGGCAGGCATGACGTCCTCCGGGGAAGTGAGGGGGTGCTGCTTTACCGTCCGTTCATCACCTTGTTGCCGATCACGACCCTGGTCTCCTGGATCAGGGTCTGCACGTCCGCGTGCGATTGCTGCATGAGGTGTTCGAAGTACGCGTGTGCCGCCTGGCCCCCGCCGTCCAGAATGCTCGTCAGCAGGCCGGTGGCATCGGCGATGCCAAGGAGATGCACGTCGGTCTGGTCGACCGGTCTGCGCTGCGCCAGTGCCGTCCCGAGCCGCACCCGCGGCCAAACGTAGTCGTTGGTGTCGGTCGGCATGTAGAAGGTGAAGCGGCGCAGCAGCCGGCGGCCTTCCTGGGGGATGACGTGATTGGCGGCGACCATCCGGCGGGCGACCCGTTCATAGGCCTCCATCGACAGATAGGTCAGCCAGGTCCGCACGTCGCGGGGCGTGCGCTCACCACGGATGTCGTCCAGGACCGCGTGCGCGACCGAGTCGCCGGGCGTCGACCCGCTGCGCACCAGCAGCAGGCCGTCCTCGACGGTGAGGATGCCCGCCCAGCCCAGCTCGCCGATCAGCGCCGAGGCCAGGCCGACCCTGGTGGCGTCGTCGGAGAGCCGGAGGGTGCCACTGCGGTCGTCGTGGCAGAGGCGGAAGAAGTCGTCGGCGAGCGGCTCCCGGCGCCTGCGGTCAGACAGCAACCGCGTGCCTTTCCGTTTGCTGCCGCACAGTGTCCCCCGTGATGACAATCCGGCGCTCCGAGTCCGGAATGCACCGTAGCGGTTGCCTGCGATGCACTTCAATCCCGAACGTCTTTTTAACCAACCGGAAACGGCCGGGTACCCGGCAATTTCGAGGTCAGACCCACTATGACGACCTTCAATTAGGAAGGTTTCTCACTTCCCTTCCGTTCCGGGCTGTCACGCGGCCCGCCGGCACAAATGACCCGCGGCCGGGCAACCCGCCCGGCGTAGGCTGGATCACCATGGACGTGTTCACGATCGCCGATTCCGGCGACGGGCCGTACGGCATGACGACCGGCCCGGACGGCGCGCTGTGGTGCACCCTCAACCAGGCCGGCGCCGTGGCCCGCATCGCGCCGGACGGCACGGCGACCCGCTTCGACGTCCCCGGCGACGGCCCGGCGCTGATCACCGCCGGCCCCGGCGGCGCGCTGTGGTTCACGCTGCTGCGCGCCGGCGCCGTCGGCCGCGTCACCACCGCCGGTGCCGTGTCGCTGTCGCCGGTGCCGGACACGCAGGGCACGTACGGCATCGCCGCGGGCGAGCACGTCTGGTACACCTCGATGCGGCCGGACCAGGTCGGACGGCTGGGACCGGACGGCTCCGCGACCGTGGTGCCGCTGCCGGAGGGCTCGGCGCCGGCGATGCTGACCACCGGCGCCGACGGCGCGCTGTGGTGCACCCTCAACCAGGCCGGCGCCGTCGCGAGGATCACCCCGGACGGCGCCGTCACCACGTTTCCGCTGCCGACGCCGGCCGCCGGCCCGGTCGGCGTCACCACCGGCACCGACGGCGCGGTCTGGTTCGTGGAGATCAACGCGGGTCAGGTCGGCCGGATCACCCCCGACGGCACCGTCACCGAGTTTCCGCTGCCGGACCGGGCCGGCCGCCCGCACGCGATCACGGCGGACCCGGCGGGCGGCTGCTGGTTCACCGAATGGGCCGGCAACCGCGTCGGCCACATCACCCCGGCCGGCGCGATCACCCTGCACGACCTGCCGGTCCCGGGCGCCGAGCCGCACGGCATCGCCGTCGCCGCCGACGGCAGCGTGTGGACCGCCCTGGAGATCGGCGCGGTCGCCCGCCTCACCCGGCCCTGAACGCTACGACAGCACCCGCAGCTGGACGGTCGTCGCCATGTTGGACAGCTGCGCGAGGATCTCCGCCGGGTAGTCGATCGCGATGTCGGTGAGCAGGTAGCCGAGCTCGCCGCGGGTCGCCAGGATCTGGCCCTCCACGTTGACCTTGTGGCCGGCGAGGATGCTGTTGACGTCGGCGAGCACGCCCGGCACGTTGTGGTGCAGCAGGGCGATGCGGTGCGTCTCGGGGGCCTGCTGCAGGTTGAGCGACGGCAGGTTGACACTCAGCGTGGTGGAGCCCTCCTGCACGTACTTGTGCAGCTTCTCCGCCACGAACGAGCCGATGTCGGACTGCGCCTCCTCGGTCGACCCGCCGATGTGCGGGGTGAGGATGACGTTGGGCAGGCCGCGCAGGGCGGAGGTGAACTCGTCGCCCTTCGCCTTCGGCTCCTTCGGGAACACGTCGACCGCGGCGCCGGCCAGGTGGCCGTTCTCCAGATACTTGCGCAGCGCCTCGTGGTCGATGACGAAGCCGCGGCTGAGGTTGAGGAAGATGCTGCGCGGGCGCATCCGGCCGAACTGCTCCTCGCCGAAGAACCCGCTGTTGCCCGGCCGCCCGTCGACGTGCAGGGTGACGATGTCGGACTTCTCCAGCAGCTCGTCGAGCGAGTCACACCGGGACGCGTTGCCCAGGGCGAGCTTGTCGGCGGTGTCGTAGAAGTACACCTTGAGCCCGAGGTTCTCGGCGAGGACCGACAGCTGCGTGCCGATGTTGCCGTAGCCGACGATGCCGATCGAGCGGCCCCGCACCTCGTGGCTGCCCTCGGCATCCTTGTCCCAGACCCCCGCGTGCATGCCGGTGTTCTTCTCCGTCAGCCGCCGCGTCAGCGCGATGATCTCCGCGACGGCGAGCTCGACGACGCTGCGGGTGTTGGAGAACGGCGCGTTGAACACCGCGATCCCGGACTCGGCCGCGGCGCGCAGGTCGATCTGGTCGGTGCCGATGCAGAACGCGCCGATCGCCCGCAGGTGCGGCGCGGCGGCCAGGGCCGCGGCGCTCACCTGCGTCTTGGACCGGATGCCCAGCAGGTGGACCCCGTCGAGCCTGGCGATCAGCTCGTCCTCGTCGAGCGCACGCCCGAGGGTCTCGACCACGTATCCCTCGGACCGCATCCGCTCGACCGCGACAGGGTGGATGTTTTCGAGGAACAGGACCCGCACGGGGACGCTCTGGGAAGTCAATGACTGCACCCCACCTACCCTAAGTGACCTCAGGTGTCACTGGTACGTGACCCGCGACTCGTCCCGCCCTGTGCGACCGCGGCGTGCCGCTCCTGCAGCTTCGCGCGGATCTCCTCCGGCGTGTAGGCGCGGCGGCGGCGCTCCGCCCGCGCGACCACCACCCCGGTCGCCGCGACACCCACGACACCGGCCAGGCCGAGGACCTTCCACCACTTCGCCTTCATGGGCCTTTAGGGTACTGGTCGTGCAGGGAGCTATCGATCTCGACGACGCCGTCAACATGACCCGGACGGGCGACCTCTGGGTGTTCCGCGGCCGGTCCAAGGCCGACCGGGCGATCCAGACGCTGACCAACAGCCCCGTCAACCACGTGGGGATGGCCGTCGTCCTCGACGACCTGCCGCCGCTGATGTGGCACGCGGAGCTGGGCAGGTCCCTGCCCGACATGTGGACCGGCGGGCACCAGCGCGGGGTACAGCTGCACAACCTGCGCGACGCCGTCCTCGTCTGGGGTCGCCGGTACGGTCAGCGCCCGTGGCTGCGCCAGCTGCACCATGAGGTCTCCCCCGCGATGGAGGAGGCGGTGCTGCGCACGATCGCCCGCCTCGACGGCACCCCGTTCCCGTCCACCGCCCGCCTGGCCGGCCGCTGGTTCCAGGGTCGCGTGCCCAACATCCGCAAGCGCAACGAGTCGTCCCTGGAGACGGCGTACTGCGCCGAGGTGGTGGCCGTCACCTACGAGGAGATGGGCCTGCTGCCCACCGGCCGCCGGGCCAACTGGTACGACCCCGGCAAGTTCTGGAGCGGCGACGACCTGGACCTGCAGCACGGCGCCACCCTCGGCGACGAGATCGCGGTCACCCTGCCGCCGGTATGAGCTGACTGGTATATATCGACATTAGCCGATGCAAGTCTAGCCTCGGGGCATGGTCAGACGCAGATTCGCCACCGTGCTGCTCGCCCTTGCGGCGCTGGTCGGCGTGCAGTTGGTCGGCGCGGCTCCCGCGCATGCGGCCACCCGTACCCTCTACTACGACGCGAGCCAGGCGCAGGAGTTCGTGGCGGTGGTCAACCAGGCGACCACCGTGTGGAACGGCCGGGTCAGCAACGTCCGGCTGGTGCCCGTCACCGCCGGCCGGACACCCAACATCAGGGTCTACGCCGACAACGGCTGGCCCAGGACGTACACCACCAGCCTCGGCAACGGGCGCTGGTACATGGGGCGCGAGGCCGTCGTGGACGGCTACTACCCGCTGCGGATCGCGACCCACGAGTTCGGGCACATCCTGGGCCTGCCGGACCGCCGGACCGGCCTGTGCTCGGATCTCATGTCGGGCAGCAGCGCACCCGTGTCGTGCACCAACGCGAACCCCAGCTCCGCCGAGGCGGCGCAGGTACAGCGCAACTTCGCCGCCGGGGTCGCCGCGGTGCCGCAGGACTCGCTCGAGGTGCTCACCGTCGGCTGACGGGGCCTCTGCGGAAAGATCGAGAGCCTAGGATGTGGTACTGGCCGGGCTCTCGATCCTTTCCGCGGAGGCGTTGGTGCTGACGAGATTCCTGCAGGTCTGGCTCGGTGCGTGGCCGCCACCCGGTGCGGGGATCACCGTCGTCGGGCACCCGGCCCGCGACAAGCCCCGCTGGGACGGCGCCGAGCAGCTGGCGCTCGGCGTCACCGACGCGGACGGCCGCGGGGTGCTGTCCGTGCCCCCCGCGCCGCGACGCGACGCGGTCGCCGCCCTGATCGCGGGCCTGGACGCCGTCGCCGCCGCCGAGGTCCTGGCGGCGCGGCTGCCGGCGCTGCTGCAGCGACCGGAGCAGGTCTGCTTCACCGGGGTGTTCCGGTGGTCGCAGTCGCCGGCGGCGCTGCCGGATGCCGGGGCGTGGGAGCCGTCGGACGGGCCGGGCATCCCGGACTGGTTACGGCCCTTCCCCGGCGACGTGCTCATCGCCCGCGACCCCGACGGCGGCTACCTCGCCGGGGTCGGGCTGAAGCCGCACGACGTGTCGGGGATCGAGATCTCCGTCGGCACCGACGAGCGGGCCCGCGGGCAGGGACTGGCGCGGCGGCTCGTCGCGCGGGCGGCCCGGCGGATCGTGGCCGGCGGTGCGGTGGCCGTCTACCTGCACGACCCGGCCAACACGGCCAGCGCGCGGGTCGCCGACGCGGCCGGCTTCCCCGACCTGGGCTGGAAGATCCACGCGATGGCCGGCGCCTGACAACTTTTCCACGGCTTTCCACGGCTTTTCCGCGGCAAAGGGTCATTGTCGGGCCGCCGGAGTCGATGTGTGCGGTATGTTCCCCCCTTCCGGCGCAGTGCACGTCGGACGTCAGCCGATCTTCGACCGGCACGGTGACGTTCACGGCTACGAACTGCTCTTCCGAGGCGACGCCGGCGCGGTGGAGGCCGACGAGCGCGGCGCGTACGCCACCAGCCGCGTCCTGATCACCGCCTTCACCGAGATCGGCATCGAGCCGCTGTGCGGGCGTGGGCTCTGCTTCGTGAACCTGACCCGGGAGTTCCTCGTCGGGGACCTGCCGCTGCCGTTCGACCACGAGCAGGTCGTCCTGGAGATCCTCGAGACCGTCACGATCGACGACGTGGTGGTGGCGTCGGTCGCGGCGCTGGTCGCGCAGGGGTACCGCATCGCGCTGGACGACTACGTGTTCGGCCTGGGCCACGAGCCGCTGCTCGACCTGGCCACCTACGTGAAGATCGACGTGCTGGAGACGCCGCCGGACGAGCTGGTCGCGACCGTGGAGCGGTGCCGCAAGTACCCCAACCTCACCCTGATCGCCGAGCGGCTGGAGACACCGGAACAACTGGAGTACACCCGGGCGCTCGGGTTCGACCTGTTCCAGGGGTACGTGCTGGGCCGCCCGCAGGTCGTCTCCGCGACCGCGCTGTCACCGTCGCGCCTGGCGCGGGTCGAGCTGCTCAGCCTCCTGGTCGGCCCCGGCATCCCGCTGAACCGGGTCGTCGGCCTCGTCACCAGCGACCCGGCGCTGAGCCTGCGGCTGATGGCGGCCGCGAACGCCGACGCGCTCGGCCTGCCCGTGAAGGTGTCCTCGGTCCACGAGGCGGTCCTGCTCCTCGGCGTCGACCGGCTCCGGGACTGGGCGACGCTGATGCTGGTCAGCGACCTCGACGACCCCGGTACCCAGCAGCTGTCCGGCGCGATCACCCGGGCCCGCATGTGCCAGAACATCGCCGAGCGGATGGGCGTGCCACCGGAGCCGGCGTTCACCGTCGGGCTCGTCTCCGCCGTCGCGGAGCTGCTCGGGCAGCGCGCCGCGGAGCTCGCGATGCGCCTGTCGCTGAGCCACGAGGCGACCGAGGCCCTCGTGGAGGGGGCCGGGCCACTGGGTGAGCTGCTGTCGCTCGTGACCGCGTACGAGGCCTCCGACCTGCCGATGCTGCTGGCGGCGCCGCTGCCAGTGGAAGAGACGGCGCGGGCGTACCTGGACGCCGTGGCCTATACCGGCCACATCATCGCCCCCCGTTCGCGGCCCGCGACATCGTGACCGCCGGGGCTTCCGCGACACCGTGATCGCCGGAGCCTCCGTCCTGGCGGGCAACCGTCCCGTCCTGCGCCTGATCCGCGCCGTCTTCGCCGACGCGGCGTTCACCTTCGACGGCCCGCTGGTGCGGGTCGAGCTGCAACTCGGTGGCAACCGATCCTTCACCGGCGGCGTCCTCTGCCGATAGGCCAACGTGGACAGCACGCGACCCGTACACATCGGCCGGCAGGCGCTCTACGACCGGCACGGCCACGTCGCCGCCTACGAGTTGCTGTTCCGGGACGGCCCGGAGGCGATGCACGCCACCGTCCGGGACAGCGCCGCGACCAGCCGGGTCATCGTGGAGGCGTTCACCGCGTTCGGCATCGCCGAGCTCGTCGGCGACCGCCGCTGCTTCATCAACCTGACCCGCGAGTTCGTCGTCGGCCAGCTGCCGCTGCCGTTCCCCCCGGGCTCGGTCGGCCTGGAGCTCATGGCCGACGTCGCCGTCGACGACGAGGTCCTCGACGGCGTCGGCCGGCTCGTCGAGCAGGGCCACCGCGTCGCCGTGGACGACTTCGCCGGCGACACGTCACGGGCGAGGCTGCTGCCGTACGCCCACTACGTCAAGGTCAACATGCTCGCCGGCGACCGTGCGGCGATCAGCGCCATCGCCGGGCAGTGCCGCCGGTACCCCCGCATCCGGCTCGTCGCCCAGCGCGTCGAGACCCACGAACTGCTGGAACTGGCCCGCAAGCTGCAGTTCCAGCTGTTCCAGGGCCACGTGCTGAGCCGTCCGCACCTCATCACCACGCACACGCTGAGCCCGACCCGGCTGGCCCGCATGCGCCTGCTCGCCGAGCTCGCCGCCGACGAGGTCAACCTCGAACGCGCCGTGGACACCATCGAACGCGACCCGGCACTCGCGGTCCGCGTCCTGCGCGGCGTCAACGCCGCCTCCAACGGCCTGCCGCAGCCGGTGTCGTCGATCTTCCAGGCCGTCGTGATGCTGGGCATCCCCCAGGTCCGGCAGTGGGCGACGCTGATGATGGTCGCCGACCTCGCCGACGGCGACGAGGCCCAGCTCACCGACGCCGTCGTGCGCGCCCGCATGTGCCAGACGGTCGCCGAGCGCCGCGGCGAGTCCGGCCCGGCCGCGTTCACCGTCGGCCTGCTGTCCGCGATCGGCGACCTGCTCGGCCGACCCGCCAGCGAGCTCACCGACCAGCTGCCGCTCACCGAGGACGTCGCCGAGGCGATCGTGCACGCCAGGGGCCGGCTCGGCGCCGTGCTGACCGAGGTCCGCACGTATCAGCGCGACGCCCCGGTGGCCGTCGTCCCCGACCTCGCCGAGGACATGCTGGCCGCGCTGCGCTGGACCAACGCGTCCCTGGCCGAACCGGACACCGAGGACACCACAGCCCGCCAAACCTGACCGAAAGCCCGTCTGCCTCCGTGATCACGGAACTTCGCTCGACCGACAATTGGTCAAGCTCACCATGCGTGGCACATCCCTGCCGTCTGCCGATGCCCGATGCGCCCCCTTGAGTCCGTGCCGCAGCCCTCGGGGCGGATCTTGCGGTTGATCGAAGTCGTCCCGCGGCCGCCCTGGGCGACCGGCGTACGGCGTTGATCACAGCACAGCGGCAAGGTGGCGGAGTGGCGGCCCGCGCGCGGTTCGGCGCCCGGCGGACGATCTTGCGGCCGTGATCAAAGGACACCAATGGCCGCCCCGACGACCGCGGGCGTCCTTCGATCAACGGCGCGGGGTGAAGATCACCGCGCGGAGCGCGGTACTCCCCGGTCCAGTCATCGATGGCCACGACTTCCCCACGATGCGGAGACACCACCATGGCCGGAACCACCGACCGACACCACCCTGCACAAATCGAAGTCGCCCCGCGGCCGCGCGGACGACCACCACGCAGCGTTGATCACGGCGCAGCGGCAAGGTGGCGAGGTGGGGGCCCGCCCAGGAGCCCTCCTGCCGACGGCCACGGTTCGGCGCTCGACGGACGATCTTGCGGCCGTGATCAAAGGACGGCAATGGCCGCCCCGACGACCGAGACGTGCCATGCGTCAGACGGCGATGTTCCCGGACACAACGGCGCGGGGCTCAAGGTCGAAGGTGCTGGGCGGTGACCGGCGGTGCGAAGATCATCGGCGATGAGGCGGCTGCATGTACTGGACTGGGTCGGGATCGGGTTGTTCTTCGCCGGTGGGGCGGCCGCCGCGGGCGGGCTGCTGCCGGTCGCCGAGGCGGAGGCCACCGTCGAGCGGATCGCGCCGCTGCTGGCGTTCCTCGGCGCGGTGATCGTCCTGGCCGAGCTGACCGCGCGGGCCGAGGTCTTCGACGTGCTCGCCGACCGGCTGGCGGTGCTCGCCCGCGGGCGGACCGTGGCGCTGTTCGGTGTCTGCGTGGCGTTCGCGTCCGTGACCACGATGATCCTCAACCTGGACACGACCGCCGTGCTGCTCACCCCGGTCATGCTGGCGCTGGCCCGGCGGCTGCAACTGCCGCCGCTGCCCCTCGCCGTGACGACGGTGTGGCTGGCCAACACGGCGAGCCTGCTGCTGCCGGTGTCCAACCTGACGAACCTCCTCGCGGCCGGGCACGTCGGGTTGGGGCCGGTCGCGTTCGCGGGGAGGATGTGGCTGCCGCAACTGGCGGCGATCAGTGTCACGGCGATCGTGTTGTGGGTGGCGTACTGGCGCCGCACCGCCCGGCACTTCACGCCGCCGGCGCCGCACCGCCCGCGGGACCTCACCCTGTTCCGGGTCGCCCTGGGCGCGTGCCTGGTGTTCGTCGCCGGGGTGCTGATCGAGGTGCCGCTGTGGCTGGCGTCGGGGGTGGCCGCGGCCGTCCTCGTCGGCGTGTTCGCGGTGCGCGACCGCGGGGCGCTGCGCCCGGGGCTGCTGCCGTGGCGGCTGCTGGTGTTCGTGACCGGGATGTTCCTGGTCGTCGAGACGCTCGGCGCGCACGGCCTCGACCGGTTCGCCGGCGACCTCATCGGCACCGGCGCGGGAGCGGCGGGGGCGTTCCGGGCCTCGGCGACCGGCCTGGGGCTGGCCAACGTCGTCAACAACCTCCCGGCGTACATCGCCGGCGAGGGCGGCATCGGCGCCGGGCACCGCACGCAGCTGCTCGCGCTGCTCGTCGGGGTCAACGTCGGGCCGCTGGCGGCGCCGTGGGCGTCCCTGGCGACGCTGCTGTGGTGGGAGCGGTGCCGGGCCGGCGACGTGCGGGTGCCGCCGGTGCGGTTCCTGCTCGCGGGGGCCGTGGTCGCGGTGGCCGGGACCGCACTCGCCACCGCCGCACTGCTACTGTGATGCACCGGTTACGCTAAGTGACATGATGCTGCGGGGGTACCTGGTGGCCGCAGGGACCTGCGTCGCGCTGTCGTTCCTGGTGCCCGACGACAGCTGGTGGCAGGTCGCGGTGCAGGTGCTGACCGGATACCTGGCCGTCGCGGCCGTCGTGGCCGGCGCGCTGCGGCATCGCGGCACCGGCCGGGCCGCCTGGCTGGCGTTCGCGGCCGGGATCGGCGGCAACGCGACCGGGATCCTCATCGAGGCGTACAACCTGCACGTCAACGACGAGTACGAGGCGCCGGGCTGGGCGGACGTCGGCTACCTGTCGCTGTACCCGGCCCTGGCCACGGGCCTCGTCCTGCTCATCCGCCGCCGGTCCGAGGGCCACGACTGGGGCGCTCTCGTCGACGCCACCACCGTCACCACCGGCCTCGGGCTGCTCGCCTGGGTCTTCATGATCCGCCCGGCGATCACGGAGGCCGGCCTGTCGCCCCTCGCGCACCTCGCCGGCGTCGCCTACCCCGTCGGCGACGTGCTGCTGCTGGCGATGCTGGCCCGGCTCCTGCTCGGCGGCGGCGCCCGCAGCACCGCGTACCGGCTGATCGGCGCCTCCGCGTGCCTGTTCCTGGCCGGGGACGTCACCTGGGCCGTGCTCAACACCGTCGCCGTGGAGCCCGGCCCCGCCGCGCACCGGCTCCTCGGAGCGGTGTTCCTGCTCGCGTACGTCCTGTTCGGCTACGCCGGCCTGCACCGCTCCGCCGCCCAGATCGGCGAGTCGGCCGGCGCGCCGCCGAAGCTCGGGCCCGGCCTGCTCGTCCTGCTGACCCTCGCCTCGCTGATGGCGCCGCTGCTGCTGCTCGGCCAGATCGCCGCCGGCGAGGTCACCGACGCGCTGCCGATCGCGATCTGCTCGATCGTGCTGTTCCTGCTGGTCGTGGCCCGCATGGCGCAGCTGCTGCGGCAGCTGGAGGCGCAGACCGCGCGGGTCCGCGAGCTGTCACGCACCGACGAGCTCACCGGCCTGCCCAACCGCCGAGCCTGGGGCGCCGAGCTGCCCGCCGCCGTCGAACGGGCCCGCCGCGACGGCGCCGGCCTGGCCGTCGCCATGATCGACCTCGACCACTTCAAGCGCTTCAACGACGAATACGGCCACCCGGCCGGCGACCGGCTGCTGAAGTCCGCCGCCGCGGCCTGGTCCGAGCAGCTGCGCGGCACCGACCACCTGGCCCGCTACGGCGGTGAGGAGTTCATCGCGCTGCTGCCCGGCGCCGACACCGGCGAGGCGCTGCAGGTGCTGCGACGGCTCATGACGGCGACCCCGCTCGGGCAGACGCTCTCCGCCGGCCTCGCCCAGTGGAACGGCGTGGAGACCTCGGACGAGCTGGTGGCCCGCGCCGACGCCGCGCTGTACACGGCGAAACGCGCCGGCCGGGACCGGGTCGAGGTCGCTCAGCCCGCCACCGACGCCCGGCTCACACCCAGGTAGACCGTCCGCCGCCGGTGGTCGATGCGCTGCACGGCGTCGACCGGCACCGTCATCTGCACCGCGGATCCGTCGCCGGCAGCCGCGCAGCCGTCGCCGGACGTCACGACGAGACGGCCGGTGTCGTACGTGCCGCGGTGGACCGTGCCCACCGGACCGTCGACGGCCTCGACCGCGTAGCCGACCAGCACCCCGACCGGCCGCACTCTGGTGATCATCCCGACTCCTCCTCGTGGACAGCAACGACCATCTACCCCGATCGGTGCGTGCCCACGCATACCGGTCACCGGAGAGGTTTGCTGCAGACGCCGATCGGCTATGTTGCAGGCCATGCGTGGATGGCCGTTCGGGCTGGTGCTGTGGCTGCTGGTGCTCGGCGCCGCGGAGTCCTACGGCTTCAAGGAGGTCTGGCGGTTCTTCGTGCAGACCGAGCACGGACAACTGCTCGACTACGTCGCCCTCACCGGCAACAGCATCGGCCGCGCCCGCGTCGAGACGATCGTCGACCGCGTGCTCAACGGCATGTCGATCCTGTCGCTCACCGTCGCCACGGTCGTCGTCGGCTTCATCGCCCTCATCCGCCGCCGCGTCGCCCTGGCCGTCGGTGCGGTCCTGCTCATCGCCGGCGCCAACGTGACGACCCAGGTGGTCAAGGCCCTCATGAGCCGCCCCGAGCTCGGCGTCGACCCGGAGCGCGCCGGCGTCGGCAACAGCCTGCCGAGCGGCCACACCACGATCGCCGCTTCCGTTGCGGTGGCATTCGTCCTGGTACTGCCGGCGAAGGCCCGCGCCACCGGTGCTCTGATCGCCGCGGCGTTCGCCGCCGTCGCCGGGGTCGCGACCCTGTCGGCCGGCTGGCACCGCCCCAGCGACGCCGTCGCGGCGCTGCTCGTCGTCGGCGGCTGGGCGGCCGCCGCCAGCCTGTTCATCGTCGTCGTCCAGCGCCGCCACGGCGGTGTCGAATACGGCCCGCCCAGCACGTACGCCACCGTCTTCCTCACCCTGATCTCGCTGGGTCTGCTCGTCGGCGCCGGGATCGCCCTCTACCTGACCAACCAGGCCCTCGACGTCGCCGTCGACGACCTGAGCCGCAAACGCCTCTTCGCCGCCTACGCGGGCGGCGCCCTCGGCATCGCCGGCACCGCGGGGCTGGTGGTCGCCTCCGTCCTGGCCACCGCCCACCGGGTCGTGCCCCAGGTCGTCCCGCCGTTCGTCGACGACGAGGACGTTCCCGGCGGCCCGGACGGCGAGCCGCTGACCGTGCCGCTGGCCACGGCCCAGCACGCCACCTCCCCGGCACCGGCCGCGGTCGTGCCCGCCGCCCCGCCACCGGCCGCCGCCGACCCGATCGCCGAGCAGGTCACGGTCCGTCTCACGGCCGAGGAGCTGACCACGCAACGGCTCGGCCATCCCCCGGACGAACCGACCGTCAAACTGCCCGGCTAAGGTTCGACGCGTGTGGATCGAGCTGATCACTGAACTGTCCCCGGAGGCGCAGTTCGCACCGCCCGCCGGGCCCGGCGCCCTCGACGAGGTCGAGCGCGGGCTCGGGCAGCCGCTGCCGGCGCAGCTGCGGGAGCTGCTGGCCGAGTCCGACGGCGCGCTCGGCGAGCTGAGCCTGGACGTCGTCTGGAGCGCCGGCCGCATCCTGGCCGACAACCAGGCGTTCCGGATCAGCGAGGACTTCGCGGAGCTGTACGCACCGTTCGACGGCCTGCTGTTCTTCGGCGACAACGGCGGCGGCGACCAGTTCGCCTTCCTCACCGACGCCCACGGCGAGGGCGTCTTCGTGTGGGAGCACGAGACCGACACCCGCCGCAAGGTCGCCGACGACCTCGCGGACTACCTGCGGCGCATCCTGACCGCCGACGGCGACGACTGGTACGTCACCCACGACGAGAGTGAGCACTGATGGGCGCGCTGAAGCCATGGCACCTGCTCGTCTGCGGCGGCCTGTGCACCGCCGTGGTCATCGGCCTCATCATCCTGATCGTGGTGCTCGTCAAGCGCCGGTAGGGTCACTCGTCGTGGCCTGCGTCTGGCTCCTCGACGTCGACGGCGTCATCAATGCCCGCAAACCCGGCTGGCACGCCGCCCCGCACCACGGCCGCGCCTACGCCGCCGGGACCGCCTGGCCGATGCGCTGGGCACCCGCGCTGACCGCCCGCATCCGCCGCCTGCACAACTCCGGCGCCGTCGAGGTCCGCTGGTGCTCCACCTGGTGCGCCTGGTCCGACCAGCTCGAACGCCTCTTCCGCCTCCCGCCGCTGCCGTGCGCGTTCACCACCACGGCCGACGCCCCCGCCGCGAA
Organism: Dactylosporangium sp. NBC_01737; assembly: GCF_035963215.1. NCBI lineage: Bacteria > Bacillati > Actinomycetota > Actinomycetes > Micromonosporales > Micromonosporaceae > Dactylosporangium > Dactylosporangium sp. NBC_01737. The sequence continues at coordinate 6,530,358 of NZ_CP109153.1, read as the reverse complement.
ACTCGCCGCCGCCCGCGCCGTCCTCGCCGCCGGCGACCACCTCATCTGGACCGACGACGACGAGGTCCCGACCGCCGGCCCACTCCTCGACGAGCTCACCGCCGCCGGCCGCGCCCTGCTGATCCGCCCCGACGCCCGCCGCGGCCTCACCCCCGATCACCTCGACGAGATCGAAGCCTTCGCCAACCTCGCCGCCGTCCCACCGGCCAGCTCCTAGCCCCAGCCGGGCATCCCGCCACGGACACGTCCGCAATCCGCAACCGCTCCGGCCCGCGACACGCCCACCACCGGCAACACGCCGCACACCTGCCACACCCCCAGCCGACGGGCAACCAGGAGCAGCTGCCGCGGCCGGGCCGGCCGTGGCGAGGCGAGGCGGGGCTTGCCGTGCAGAACCGCACAGCACGCGAACGCGGCGGGCAGGGCGGGCGGCCTGGACGGTGTGGGCGGGGTCAGGTCAGGGCGGCGGAGATGGAGGGCAGGGCGGTGGTGGACTGGCGGCGGCCGGTTTCGGCGGCGGCGGCGCGTTTTGCCGGGTCGAGGACGTTGCGGCCGATGGCGGTCTTCGCTTCGGGGTCGGGGGTGATGACGACGGAGCGGACGGCGGGGCCCAGTGCGGCCAGTTCGGTGGTGACGCGGCCGGAGCGGCGCAGCGACGTGGTCGTCGGGGCCAGGACGACGACGCGGTCGTGGCCGCGGGCGAGGTGGGCGTTGGCGGCGGAGCGGACGCCGCCGTCCATGTAGCGGCGGCCGGCGATGGTCACGGTCGGCCAGACGATCGGCACGGCGCAGCTGGCGGCGACGGCGGAGACGAGGTCGACGCCGCTGTCGCGGTCGAAGACGACCTCCTCGCCCGTCTCGGTGTCGATGGCGGTGATCAGCAGGCGCGGCGCGGCCGGCCAGTCGTGGTTGGGCAGGCGGCCGGCGATGACGTCGCGGCGGGTCTGTTCGGGCAGGGTGTCCGCGGTGCGGGCGGCGTGCCCCAGCTGTCGCAGCGCGTGCCGGTCGTCGCCCGGGCGCAGGCCGGCGGCCGCGTAGCGGAGCATGGTCGCGACCCCGAAGTGTGCGCCGATCTCGCCCTTGGCGGGTTGGAGCTGGCGCTGGTACAGGTCCTCGATGGGCATGCCGCTGGTGATCTGGGCGGCGACGACAGCGCCGGCGGAGGTGCCGACGATCAGATCGGCGCGGGTCAGATCGACACCCGCGGCGGCGAGGCCGGCGATGATGCCGGTCTCCCAGGCGACGCCGGTGACGCCACCGCCGCCGAGGACGAGCGCAAATGAGGAGTCATCGACCATGCGGCAACTGTAGAGTCCGGCCAATGTTCGAGTGCGGCGCGCAGCGCCGCATGGGGGTGTGGGTGGGATCCCCCACTGCCTTTACGGCGGAGCCGCCGAGGAGACGACGTGCGTGAGCTCGTGGTGCTGGGCACCAGCAGTCAGGTGCCGACCAGGACCCGGAACCACAACGGGTACTTCCTGAGCTGGGACGGCGAGGGGATCCTGTTCGACCCGGGCGACGGGACCCAGCGGCAGATGTCCCTGGCCGGAGTGTCGGCGAGCGACATCACCCGGATCTGTGTCACCCACTTCCACGGCGATCACTGCCTGGGGCTGCCGGGGGTGATCCAGCGCATCTCGCTGGACAACGCGCCGCACCCGGTGACCGCGCACTTCCCGGCGAGCGGGCGGGAGTTCTACGACCGGCTCCGGAACGCGTCGGTCTTCTACGACGCCGCGGACATTCGTCCCGATCCGATCGCCGACGACGGATTTATAGCGACAAGTCCGAAATGGTCGCTCGAAGCGCGGCGGCTGGACCATGGGATCGACACGTACGGCTACCGCCTGGTCGAGGCGGACGGCCGGCGGATGGTCCCGGAGCTGCTCAGACAGCATGGCGTGAGCGGTCCGGCGGTCGGAAGCCTGCAGCGCGACGGTGTCGTGACGGTCGACGGCCGGGCGGTGACCATCGAGGCGGTCAGTGTGCCGCGTCCCGGTCAGCGGTTCGCGTTCGTCATGGACACCCGGCTGTGCGAGGGCGTGTTCGCCCTGGCCGCCGGCGCCGACCTGCTCGTGATCGAGTCCACCTACCTGGACGTCGACGCCGGTCTGGCCGCGGCACACGGGCACCTGACAGCAGGTCAGGCGGCCCGGGTCGCGGCCGAGTGCGGGGTGCGCACTCTCGTGCTCACCCACTTCTCGCAGCGGTACGACGACCCGACGCGCTTCGCCGAGGAGGCGGCGAAGGCGTTCGACGGTGAGGTCGTGGTGGCGGAGGACCTGACCCGAGTCCGGGTGCCGGCCCGCCGCCCCTGAACGGTCAGGGACCCCACCGGGTCAGTCGCACTCGCGGCAGACCGGAGCGCCGTTCTTCTCGCGGGAGAGCTGGCTGCGGTGGTGCACGAGGAAGCAGCTGGAGCAACGGAACTCGTCCAGCCGCATCGGGACGACCGGAACGGTCAGCTCCTCGTCGGGAAGCTCCGCCCCAGGCAGCTCGAAACCGGCCTCGCTGTCGTCGACGTCAACGGACGGCGACTGGGCGTTGGCCCGCCTGGCGGTGAGCTCTTCGAGGCTGTCCTCGGCGAGATCGGTGCCGACGGGGTGGCGTGGCGCGTCGTAGTCGGTGCTGATGGCCATGGCGTTCACCCTCTCTTGGTGACTGTGGTTGTGTAACGAACGCCGCCGGCCTCGGATGTGTTCCCCGACCGACATGAATGAATACCGCCGGGACCGAATCGGTCCACTGTGGACATATCAACAGCGTTGGCGCCCACGAGGCTACCTCGCCCGGCTGGCCGTTCGTGGAGTTTTGGGATTCTGGTTTCCGACTATGGCGGCGGCAACCGCGCGGCCGGACAGCCAGGCCGCCTCCACCCTTGGCCGACCGAATCCGTCGCCGGCCAGATACACGCCCTCCACCTGCGCAAACGCGGAATCGGAGGGCTGGGTGGGGCGGGCTGCAGGCCAGCGCCTCGCGGCCACGGTGACCGCGGCTTCGGGCAGGTCCAGCAGTTCCCTCACGGCGGCCTCAACGTCGGCGGCGGCCGATTCGATGGCAAACCGGGGTGTGGTGTGCGCCACCAGGACCGCAGCACCGTCGCCGCGGCGCGACCCGTCGTCGCACACCGTGGTGAGAACGGGGTGATCGTTGACGAATGCGCCGGTCAGCGGCTTCCAGCAGCGGCGGCGGTAGCGCAGCGCGACGGCCAGGGACGGCTGCCAGTCCTGGGCGGCGGCGAGGTCCGCCGCGGCCGGCAGCAGCACGGCGGCCTGCGGGGCGGGCATCGCCAGGACGACCGTCCCATCCAGAACTGTCAGGTCTTTGACAGCTACCCCACAGGTGACGTCAAGGCCCTCCGCGAGATCCACGGCCAGGGACGCCAGACCGCCGGAGGCGGCCCACCGCACCGGAGGATCCGCTGCGGGAGGGTGCGGGCTCTCGCCGTACACCTCGAAGGGCGAACCGGCCCACGGATGTGCCAGGCCGGCACGCTGCCACCCGTCGACGACGGCCGCGAACCCGGGATCCGAGACGGTGAAGTAGGCGGCGCCGAGGTCGACCGGCCGGCCGTCCAGGACGTCGCCGCCGAGCCGCCCACCGGGGGCCGCGGCCCGCTCCAGGACGCTGACCGGCACGCCGGCGTCGTGCAGCGCCCGGGCGCAGGCCAGCCCGGCCATGCCCGCACCGATCACGACGACCGTCATCCGAATAGTCTCTCAGGATGGAAATTCCACAGCGGGCCCGCGTCGTGGTGATCGGCGGTGGGGTGATCGGCACGTCCGTCGCTTACCACCTGGCGAAGCAGGGCGTCACCGACGTGCTGCTGCTGGAGCGGGACCGGCTCACCGCCGGGACCACCTGGCACGCGGCCGGGCTGATGGTGACGTTCGGGTCGCTGTCGGAGACGTCCACGCGGATGCGGCAGTACACCCGCGACCTGTACGCGTCGCTCGAGGCGGAGACCGGCCTGTCCACCGGGCTGCGGCAGTGCGGGTTCATCGAGGTCGCCGCCGACCTCGGCCGCCTGGAGGAGTACCGGCGGGTGGCCGCGTTCAACCGGCACCTCGGCGTCGACGTGCACGAGATCTCCCCGAAGGAGGTCCTCGACCTGTTCCCCCTCGCTCGGGTCGACGACGTCCTCGCCGGGTTCTACGTCGCCGAGGACGGCCGGGCCAACCCGGTCGACGTGACCATGTCCCTGGCGAAGGGCGCCCGGCAGCGCGGCGTGCGGATCCTGGAGGGCGTCGCGGTGACCGGGGTGCTCCGCAAGGGCGGCACGGTGACCGGGGTGCGGACCCCGTTCGGCGACGTCGAGGCGGAGACGGTGGTCAACTGCGCCGGGATGTGGGCGCGGCAGCTCGGCGAGGAGGCCGGCGTCAGCATCCCGCTGCAGGCCGCCGAGCACTACTACCTGATCACCGAGCCGATCGACGGGGTGCACGCCGGCCTGCCGGTGCTGGAGGACCCGGGCTCCTACGGGTACTTCCGCGAGGAGGGCGGCGGCCTCATGATCGGCCTGTTCGAGGGGCAGGCGGCGCCGTGGTCGGTGCAGCGGGTGCCGGAGGACTTCTCGTTCGGCACGCTGCCACCGGACTGGGACCGGATGGCGCCCTACCTGGAGGCGGCGATGGGCCGCATCCCCGTCACCGCGACCGCCGGCGTGCGGACGTTCTTCTGCGGGCCGGAGAGCTTCACCCCCGACCTCGCACCGATCTTCGGGGAGTCCCCGGAGCTGCGCGGGTACTTCGTCGCCGCCGGGCTCAACTCGATCGGCATCCTCACCGGCGGCGGGATCGGCCGGGCCCTGGCGCACTGGATCGCCGACGGGGAGCCGGATGTCGATGTGACCGGGATGCACATCGACCGGCTGCAGCCGTACCAGCGCAACCTGCGCTACCGCTCGGAGCGCACCGTCGAGGCGCTCGGCATGGTCTACCAGACCCACTACCCGCACCGGGCGATGCGGTCCGCGCGGGGCGCCCGCCGCTCGCCGCTGCATGAGCGGCTCGCCGCGCTGAAGCCGCACCTGCGCGACGTGTCCGGGTGGGAGATGCCCGACGTCTACGAGTTCCCGGGGGAGCCGGAGGCGTCGTGGTCCCGGCCGGAGTGGTTCCCGCAGTGGGAGTCCGAGCACCGTGCCGTGCGCGAGGGCGTCGCGGTCATGGACATGTCGTTCATGGCCAAGTTCCTCGTCCAGGGCCGCGACGCGGGTGCGGTGCTGGAGCGGCTGTCGGCGAACCGGGTCTCCGGCGGCCTGGTCACCTACACGCAGTGGCTCAACGAGCGCGGCACCATCGAGGCGGACCTGACCGTCACCGAGCTGGCCGAGGACCGCTTCTGGGTGGTGGCCTCCGACACCGCGCACCGGCACGTCCTGGCCCGGCTGCAGCGGCACACCGCCGGGCACCACGCGTTCGTCACCGACGTCACCTCGGCCTGGGCGCAGCTCAACGTGCAGGGCCCGCTGTCGCGTGAGCTGCTGGCCGCCGTGAGCGACTCCGACGTGACGATGCCGTTCCGCGGCGCCCGGGAGATCGAGATCGGCTACGCGCGGGTGCTGTGCCTACGCATCACGTACGTCGGCGAGCTGGGCTACGAGCTCTACGTGCCGGCCGAGCAGGCGGTGCACGTCTACGACCGCCTGGCCGCCGCCGGTGCCGCGGTCGGGCTGCGGCACGCCGGGCTGAAGGCCCTCGCCAGCCTGCGGCTGGAGAAGGGGTACCGCGACTACGGCCACGACATCGACAACACCGACGACCCGCTGTCGGCCGGGCTGGGGTTCGCGGTCGCGTTCGACAAGGCGTCGTTCATCGGCCGCGACGCGGTCCTGGCCCTGCGCGACGCGGGGCCCCCGACCAAGCGCCTGGTGCAGATCCTGGTCACGGACCCGTCGGCGCTGCTGTTCCACGGTGAGGTCGTCCGCCGCGACGGCCGCGACGTCGGCTACGTCCGCGCCGCGTCCTACGGCCACACCCTCGGCGGCGCGGTCGGCCTGGCGTTCCTGGACACGGGCACAGACACGGGCACAGACGCGGGCACAGACGTGCTCGACCAGGGCTGGCTGGACGCCGGCGCACTGTCGGTGATCGTCGCGGATCGCGAATACCCGGTCAGGGCGTCGCTGCGGCCGTTGTACGACCCGGCGAGCGCCCGGGTCCGCGTCTGACAGACAGCTACCCGACGGCGCCGCCTGCTGGGGCGGTCGGGGCGGCGCCGCAGATGAAGCGGGGCTCTGGGTCGTAGCGCCACGCGAAACGCTCGCGGCGGATCTCCTTGCCGTCCTGCTTGAAGACGCGGAACGCCTCCTGGGTGAAGCCGGGCAGGCCGTCGGTCGGGTTGCAGTCCGGTTCGCGCAGGTACGTGGTCGCGGGCTGGACGGTCTTCGTGCGGGGGCCGTACTCGGCGGTGACGTCCCAGCGTTTCGTGCCGTACAGGGTGACCGTGATCGACGTGTCGGTGGTGGCGGTGTCGATGAGGACCCCCGTCGGGGAGTCGTTGCGGAAGCGAAGGTCCAGCGACGGGAACACGACGGTCGCCTCGATGACCGAGGGGTAGCGGTCGAACCAGTAGGTGTGCGGGCGGTGCTCGACGTCCTGGAGGCCGGCGTAGAAGACGGCGTTGAACAGTGTGGTGGCGACCTGGGACACACCGCCGCCGGGCGAGTTCTTGATCTTTCCGTCCTCGATGCCGGGGGCGTCGACGTAGCCCTTGGCGTGGGTGCGCTGCCCGACGTGGCCGTTGAGGGAGAACGTCTGGTCCGGCAGGACGACGGCGCCGCGCAGGGCCTCCGCCATCGTGCGGATGTTGACGACGCGGGGCTGGCCGGCGACGAACTTCGTGGTGAAGGTGGACAGCTTCTCGCGGATGCCGAGCGCGCCGAGCTGCGTCGCGGACACGGTGGCCGGCTTGGCGGTGAGGCCGACGTCGACGCGGCGCGGGGTGGCCGAGGTCCGCAGCGCGGCCAGGATCGCCGGGGTGGCCGCCACCAGGTCGGCCTGCTGGCCGTCGACCTGGGGCTTGACGACCGGGCGGTCCTGCTCGACGGTGAACGTCGCGTCGGTCGCGGCGACCTCCACCTTCGCCAGGGACGGCACCGCCTTGCGCAGGGCGGCGGCGTCCAGCGCCGGCTGGACGAGACCGTCGGCGTCGGACTCCAGTTTCAGCGCCGCCGCGATGGCGGTGGCGGGGACGGTGACCTCGCCGCGGGGCGTGACGAGGACCAGGGGCGCGGCGACGGCCGGGGCCGCGAGCTCGGTCAGGAGACGGTCGACGTCGGCCTTGGTGCTGCGCGGCACCAGGTCCACGACGGGGAAGTCGACGGTGCCACGGCGCAGCCAGCCCGACTCCATGATCGCGCCGACCTTGCGGCGGTCGATGCCGCGGCCGCTGACCGGGTACACGGCGACCGGGCGAGAACCGTCGAAACGGATGGCGGGCAGGACGGGCGCGTCGCCCTGGGCGCCGAGGTGGGTCATCAGCGCCTCGTACAGGCGTGCCGCGTCGGCGTGGACGACGGGTTCGACGGTGATCCCGCCGTGCAGCCACGCGAACGGCCCCGGCGTGGCGGCGCTCGCCCGGTCGACGGTCGCCTCGACGTCCAGGACGAGACCGGCGGCGGCCGGGTCGACGGCGGCGCCGGCCGTGCCCACGCGCACCGGGACCGCAGCGGTGATCCGCTCCCGCAAGGTGTCGCGCAGCAGCCGCACGGCGTCGGCGCGGGAGTGCCCGCCGAGGTCGACGCCGAGGACGTGCACGCCACGGTCGACGTCCTTCGCGTACGTGCTGACCGCCGTCACCAGGGGCACCACGACCACCAGGGTCAGGGTCGCGGTCAGCCGTCGCCGGCGGCGGGCCCGGGCGCGCCGCACGATGGGCGGCACGACGGGACGCTCCTGCGGCGCGGTGGGAGCCAACCGGCGCAGCCGGGACAGCAGGTCCGTTGCCATACAACAAACTATGCCCGATTTGTACCGTCTGTCTGGCTCGATCGGCCCCGATGTCCCCCAACGTGTCACTGTGATGGCGGCGAGTGCAGCGGTTATGCCGTTCTGGACCCTGACCAGCCACCGGAAGCGACACTGATGGTGCTCGCTGGCAGGATGTACGGGTGCGGCAGTTCCGGATGTTGGCCATGCGTGTGCGCTCGCCCGAGGCGAGCGCCGCCCTGACGCATGCCGCCCGCCGCATCGACCTGCCCGTCGCCCAGCTCCCGGGCGACCCGGCCGAGGTCACCGGCCTGCGCTCCGCCGACGGCGTCGCCTGGCGCGCGGCCGGCGGCTACCTGACCACCCTCATCGCCGGCGGCGTCGACATCCGCCTGCACGGCGCCAGCCCCAGCTGGTTCGCCGGGCTCCCCCGCGACGTCACCGGCCGCGACATCCGCCTCGTCACCGTCGGCGAGGCCCCGGACCTCGTCGGCCCCCGCCCCGCGGTGGCGAAGCTCGCCGACGAGAAGCACCCGGCGTTCTCCGCCGCCTGGGTTCGCAACGCCGACGACCTGCGCAACCGCCTGCGCACCGCCCGCCTGCCCGCCGACAGCACGCTGATCATCATGGATCACTGGCTGGACCTCGCCTCGGAGTACCGCGTCTTCACCATCGGCCGCGAGCCGGTCGCGTGGTCGCCGTATGTCGTGGAGGGGGAGGAGTGGAGCCCGACGCTGCGCCACCACCGCGCGTCCTGGCACGACGAGGCGGCCACGTTCGTCGCGCTGATGCTCGCCGACCTGCCGGCCGAGGACGTCCCGCCGACCGCGGTCATCGACGTCGGCCGCACCGAGTCCGGCGACTTCGCCGTGCTGGAGGTCAACAACGTGTGGAGCTCCGGCCTGTACAGCTGCGACCCCGACGGCGTCCTGCGCGCCGTCCTCGCCGCCAACGACACCGACTGCGCCCCCCGCTGGCGCTGGCAACCCGCCCCCGCCCTGGGCTTCTGACCGCGCCCGCCCGACCGCACCCGGATGGCCCCGGCACGTCCGCGCGCCGGGGCCACCCTGCCACGACCTACCAGCGCCGCACGAGTGCCTGGCCGAACACCAGGCCGTCGCCGTCGGGTTCGGCCACCTGCAGCTGCGCGAGCGTCCTGCCGCCGGCGTCGGCCGCCCGCAGCGTCAGGACCGCCGGTACCTTCGCGGTGATCACGGCCACGCCGTCCACGAGGGGTACCGCCGGCGTGCCGCTGCCGGTGACGTGCAGCGTGGTGGCGCCCGCCGGAGCGATCACCAGCAGACGGTCCGACAGCAGGAACGGGTCGGCGGGGTCCGGCAGCCGCACCACCACCAGGTCGGCCGAGGCAGCAACCGCCGTGGTGACGCCGGCCCGGGGCGCGGGCGCCGGCAGCGGCGCACCGCCGCTGTAGTCGAGCGGCCCGCGCGCCACCACCGAGCTGAGCACGGGGTGCTCGTCCGTGCCGGTGAGCGCGCAGACCTGCACCCCGCCGCCCGGCGCCTCGCCGACGACGACGACCGTCGGCTCGGTGCCGCCCGGCGGGATCCCGCCCCAGAGCGCCCGGTGCCTGCTGACCGGCAGCCCGGGCAACGACCGCCACTGCGCCAGCGCCTGCGTCACGAGGGCCGGCTCGGCCTGACCACGTTCGGTCACCGCCGGGCCTGACAACGTCGCGGGTGTCGCCAGGTCCGACGATCCCGCTTCGACGTCGCGCACGACACCGGCACAGGTGAACCGCCACCACATGTTGAGGTCACTGCCGGCGCGCACGACGTGGTCGCCCTGGTCGACCCAGGTGCGCGCGACCGTGCCCGCCGGCTCGAACCGCGCCTCCCGTGAGGTGGCGATCTGGCAGCCGGCCGGCGCCACCGCCATCACGTACCCGTACGCGGGCTTGCCGGTGAGCTGGGCGCCCCCGGCGGAAACGGAGAACGGTCGCAGCGCCCCGGTGCCGCCGCCGAACTCCCCGCCGGCGAGGTCGGCCACCGAACTTCCGGCCGGGCCGCCCGAGCTCACGGACACCGCATGGGTGTCGTTGTAGTAGGACATCACGAACATCCGCGCCCCGCCGACATCGGCCAGGATCAGCACCTTCACCCGGTCCAGCGCCGGGTCCACGCTCCAGCGCTGCTGCTTGCCGGTCAGCTGCCCGGTGAGGTCGGCGACCAGTGCGGTGTCGCCCGCGAGGTTGCCGCGGGTCGGACCGGCCAGCAGCTGACGGGTCCACTGCGAGGTGATCTCCGACTGGAACAGGGGTCTCGCCGGACCGACCGGCGGCGTGGTCGGGTACACGTCCGGCGCGGGCCCCCCGGCGGTCGTGAGCGCCCCGCCCGTCAGCGCCACCGCCACGACGGTGGCCAGCGCGCCCGTCCAGCGCAGCCGCAGGCGACGGCGGCGGCGGGCCAGCAGGCGACGCATCGGATCCGGCTCGGGCCGCATGACATCCGCCGAGCGGATCAACTCCGCCCTCAGCCGGTCTTCTACCTCCATCACTGCCCACTCCTTCGCACCTTGGGGGTTTCGAGGGTCTCCGCCGGCTCGCTCAGCAACGCCCGCAGCCGTGCCACGCCCCGCGACGCCTGGCTCTTCACCGAGCCGACCGAGCACCCCAGCACGCCGACGGTCTCCGCCTCGGACAGGTCGTCGAAGTAGCGCAGCACCAGCACCGCCCGCATCTGCTTCGGCAGCCGGGCCAGCTCGGCCACGAGGGTGGTCCGGTCGGCCAGCCCACCGGTCGGATCGGACGCCACCGTGTCCGGCGGCCGGGCGCTGAGCAGCTCCCGCTGCAGCCTGCGCCACAGGCTGATCCGCTGGTTGACCATGGCCCGCCGCAGGTACGCCATCGGATCATCGACCTCCTCCCACCGTGCCATGACCTTCAACAGGCACGACTGCACCAGGTCCTCGGCGGCGTGCGGCGAACCCGTCAGCAGGTAGGCGGTGCGCGCCAGCTCGGCGTAGCGCACCGCCACGAATTGCGCGAAGCCCTCGATCTCCACACCAGCGCCTCTCCTCGTGACCTGTCACCGCACTGACGCGCCACCCCTGGCGGAGGTTGAAAGCGACTTGCGGCGGCCCGCTGTTACCGTCGGCGGCGTGGTGGATCTCGCGGGGCGGCTGAAGGTCGGGTTCCACTGGCGGGGTGGGCCGGATGTGGCGTACGCGGACGTCACCGAGTGGTGGCGGGACCCGGTGGTGCTGCGGGACCTGCCGGCGGCGCTCGCGGCCCTCGTGCCGGGCACGCCGACGCTGGTCGCGGGGCCGGTGTCGCGGGGCAGTCTCGTCGGGGCCCTCGTCGCGGCGCATCTGGGGGTCGGGTTCGTCGAGGTGCGCAAGAACGATCGGGTCGCGCTCGGGTCGGACCCGGCGTTCGTGCGCAGGGCGCTGCCCGGTTCGTACCATGGCGGCGGCGGCATCATGAGCTTCCGTCGTGGGCTCGTCCGGCCCGGCGACCGGGTGGTGTGCGTCGACGACTGGATCGAGAGCGGCACCCAGGCCGGCGCGGCGCGCGAGATGGTCCTCGAGCTCGGCGCGCAGTTTCTCGGCACCGCGTGCATCGTGGACGACATGGACGACGGCGACCCGCTACGGGAGCTGCTGGGTGTGCGGGCCCTGCTGCGGGCGGGCGAGTTGTAAAACCCGGTGACAGGTCGGCGACACTGGGACCATGACGCCGGACAACGTGCTGCTCGCCGGGATCGTCGGTTCGACCGCCTACGGGCTGGCCGGTCCCGGCTCCGACATCGACCGCCTCGGGGTGTTCGCCGCGCCGACCGTGGCGTTCCACGGGCTGCGGCAGCCGACCGAGTCGGTGGTCTCCTCGCACCCGGACGTCACGTTCCATGAGGCGCGCAAGTACTGCGCGCTCGCGCTCGGCGGCAACCCGACGGTGTCGGAGCTGATGTGGCTGCCCGAGGAGCTGTATGAGACCCGCACGCCGCTGGGCGAGGAACTGATCGGGATCCGTTCGGCGTTCCTGTCGGCGAAGCGCATCCGCGACGCGTACCTCGGCTATGCCACGCAGCAGTTCCGCAAGCTGGAGTCGCGCGGCGACGGCTCGTTCTCCTCCGAGACCCGGCACCGCACCGCGAAGCACGCCCGGCACCTGCTGCGGCTGTGCTGGCAGGGGTACACCGCCTACACCACCGGCACGATCCGCATCCGGCTCGACGACCCGCAGCGGTTCCTCGACTTCGGCGAGCAGGTCGCCGGCGGTGACATCGAGGCCGCGCGCGGCATGCTCGCCCACTACGAGGAGGCGTTCGACGCCACCGAGGGCGTGCTGCCGGCCGAGCCGGCCGAGCGGGTCGCCGAGGACTGGCTGCTGCGGGTCCGGGCCGCGTTCCTGTAAGGCGCCCGCGTCACCGGAACGAGCGGCGGTAGGCGGCCGGGGTGGTGTTGACGGCGTTGCGGAAGCGGCGGCGGAGGTTGACCGCGGAGGACAGCCCGACCCGCTCGGCGATCGTCTCCACCGGCAGGTCCGTCTCCTCCAGCAGCGCCCGGGTGCTCGCGATGCGGCGGTCGAGCAGCCAGCGACCGGGAGAGATGCCGAGCTGCTCCTGGAAGTGGCGGTTGAGGGTGCGCGGTGACATCCCCGACCGGTTCGCCAGGTCCGTGAGGGTGAGCGGCCGGCCGAGGTTGGCGGCGATCCAGTCCAGCAGCGGGGCGAGCGAGTCGGGGACGGGACCGGCCGTCGGCAGCGCCGGATACTGCCGCTGGCAGCCCTCCCGGTGCGGCGCCGCCGCCAGCTGCCGCCCGATGCGCATCGCCAGGGCCGCGCCGTGCTCCCGGCGGACCTGGTGCAGGCACAGGTCGATCGTGGTGGCCGTGGCGCCGGCGGTCGCGACGTCGCCGTGGTCGACATACAGCACGGTCGCGTCGGCGCGGACCTTCGGGTAGTGCCGGCTCAGCTCGCCGGTCGCCTCCCAGTGCGCGGCGGCCGTGCGCCCGTCCAGCAGGCCGAGCCGGGCCGGCACGTGGATGCCGGAGCAGACCGCCACGATCCGGGCGCCGCGGGCGTGCGCGGCCAGCACCGCGTCGCTGAGCTCGGCGGACAGGTCCGGGCCGGGGCACCAGCCGGCGACGAGGATCGTGTCGGCGTCGGCGAGCGCCTCCAGGCCGGCCTCGACCACGATGTCGACGCCCATCGTGGTGCGCAGCGGCCCAGGCCGCTCGGCGCAGAGCCGGAAATCATAGTGCCGCGGGATGTCCGGCCCGTGGTCGCCGAAGACCGCTGAGGCGCAGGTCACCGGGTACATCTCCTGGACCGGGCCGAGCAGGGCGACGACACGGTTCGGCATGGCACGAATGTACCCAAGGATGTCGCCCGCGGCGCCTGTGCGTGGGCGGGGACACCACCAGAATCCTTGATCATGGAGTGCAACCGGTGACCGCGGTCATCGTCCAGCAGCCGGCCGGCGACGTCACGCCACGGCTGTGGACCAGGGATTTCTCGTTCTACTTCGCGGCCAGGGTGGTGTCGCTGCTGGGCGACGCGATGATGCCGGTGGCCGCGGCCCTCGCCGTCGGGGCGATCTACGGCGTCTCCGGCGTGGGGTACGTTCTTGCCGTCTGGACGGCACCGTTCGTGCTGTTCATCGTCTTCGGCGGCGTCTTCTCCGACCGGCTCGGCGCCCGGGCCATGATGATCGGCGCCGACGTGGTGCGGACCGTCACGCAGGGCGCGGTCGCCGTCGCCTTCTTCGCCGGGACCCCGCCGCTGTGGCTGCTGCTGGCCGCCTCCGCGCTCGCCGGCCTGGCGGCCGCGATGTTCCAGCCGGGCGTCAACGGCATGGTCCCGCTCGTGGCGAAGGACCCGCAGCGCGCCAACGGCACCCTCAAGATCGCCGACGCGGCGACGCAGCTCGGCGGCCCCGTCCTGGCCGGGCTGCTGATGACGCTGACCGGCGCCGGCCTGGTGTACGCCTTCGACGCCGCCACCTTCCTCCTCAGCGGCCTGTGCCTGACCCTGATCGCCCGGACCCCCGTGGTGCCCGGGACGACCAGCGTCCTGGCCGACCTGCGGCGCGGCTGGAGCGAGTTCCGGTCCCGCAGCTGGATGTGGTCGGTGATCGTCGTGTGGGTGTTCTTCGGGCTGTTCGTCTTCGGCCCCTACATCCCGCTCGGCTCCCGCCTCATCGGCGAACGCCTCGGCGACGCCGCCTACGGCTGGACCATGGCGGGTCTTGGCTGCGGTACCGTCCTCGGCGGGCTGGTCGCGATCCGCTTCCGCCCGGCCCGTCCCCTCGCCGCGGGCGGGATCGTGCTGATCGGCTTCGCCGCCATCCCCTTGTCCGTGGCCCTCGAACCGCCGCTCGGCGTGCTGGTCGCGGGGCACATCCTCGGCGGCTTCTCGTGGGCGTTCTGGTCGGTGATGTGGTCGACCAGCGTGCAGACCCTGGTGCCGCCGGAGGTGCTCAACCGGGTCACCGCGTACGAGGTGGCCGGCTCCGTGTCCGGCGTCGCGGTCGGTCAGGCCCTCGTCGGCCCGGTCGCGACCGTGGTCGCGCCGCGGGACCTGCTGCTGCTGTCCACGGCGGTCACCGTCGGGGTGTGCGCGGCGGTGCTGCTCATCCGCCCGGTCCGCCGCCTGCGCCGGGCGCCGGTTGCAGATGTGGCATGAGGGGGCGAGCGTGACGTCTGCAACCGGCGGGAGCTGACCGCCCCGACGTCCACAGACGGAGTTCTCTGCACGGCGCACGAGGCGATCACAGCGACGGCCGATCGGGGAGTCGAGCGTCGGACAGCTACGGTCGGGGTCATGCTTGCGCTCGTCGTCGCCGGCCACCCGCCGTACGTCGAACTTGCCGAGGTGCCCGACCCGGTGCCCCGTCCGGACCAGGCGCTCGTGCGGGTCCTGGCGTTCAGCCTGAACCGGGGCGAGGTGACTGACCTGCCCCGCCAACCGGTGGGCAGCAGCACCGGCTGGGACGTGGCCGGGGTCATTGAGCGGCCGGCGGTGGACGGCGGCCCGGCGGCCGGCACCCGGGTGGTCGGACTGACCCGCGGCGGGTGGGCGCGGCTGGCGGCCGTACCGGTGGATCGGTTGTCGCCGATCCCTGCCGGGCTCACGGATGCGCAGGCCGCCGCCTTGCCGACCGCCGGGCTGACCGCGCTGCGCTCACTCGAAATGGGCGGGCTGCTGCTCGGCCGGCGGGTACTGATCACCGGCGCGACCGGCGGAGTCGGGCGGATGGCCGTGCAGCTCGCCCACGCGGCCGGAGCCCGGGTGACCGCGCTCGTCCGCGACGCCACCGCGTCCGGGGGCGAGCTGCGCCGGATCGGCGCCGCGGCGAGGTCATCAGGTCCCGGACGATCTCGGCCGCCTGGGTGCGGGAGACGTCGAGGAAGTTCTCCACGACCAGGACGATGTTGTGCAGCTCGCCCTCGAACTCGATCTCCTTCTGGTACGAGTACAGGTCGTTGACGAAGCACGCGTAGTCGCTCGCGGCGGCCTCGAGGTTCTGCAGGGATCGGGTCGCGTAGACCTCCGGCGGGACCTGGCGGGCCTGTTTGAAGCGGGACGGGCTCATGGTGAGGTCGGAGCCGAACGTGCGGCGACGCATCTCGATGTAGTCGACGGGGTCGGCGATGCGCCGCTCGTGCTGGTTCTGCAGCTCCCACACCCAGCTGTCGAGCATGACGTCGACGGCGGCGCGGAACTCGGTGCGGTGCTGCGCCTCCATGGGTGCGGCGGTGCGCTGCCACAGGTCGGTGAGGCCCGCCTCCAGGGGGTTCGCCGGGTGGTCCACAGTGGACAGGTCCAGAGGCATGAACGACTTGAGCCGGGCGACCATGACGCGGGCGCCGGTGAGGTCGCGGGTCGGGCCGTACACCTGCGGGAACCAGTCGTCGGCGTAGGTGCCCCAGCTCAGCCACTGGGTGCCGAGGTCGAGTTCCTCGGCGGTCCCGTCCGGGTGCAGGGCGCCGGCGCAGACCGCGAAGTCGTAGCCGGCCAGCATCTGCTCGGTCCACACCGACGGCGCCTTGACGGCGGGGGTCGCGGGGCGGGGCACCGGCTCGAAGAAGCCCATGGCGCCGGCCTGTTTGCGCACGTACACCGGCCGGTCCGCGTCGGCGAGCATCCGCTCCACGACCTCGATCGCCCGCTCGACCCCCGCGCAGAACGACCTCGGCGCCGCGAGCAGCACGGTGCGTTCCACCGCCGTCACCGTCACCGGTCCCGTCGCGTGGCGAACCGGGCGAGCGCGGCCAGCTCCGCCTCGGCCCGCGGGTCGGCGGCGGCGGCGAGGGCGTCGAGGGCCCGGGTCAGCAGCTCGTCGGCCTGGGCCTGGCTCCACATCCGCGCGCCCGCCGCCTCGACGAGGACCGCGGCGCGGGCGACCTGCGCCTCCGGCAGCGCATCCCCGGCGCCGACGCCCGCGCCGGTGTAGAACGCGGCGAGCTCCAGGCCGGGCGGGGTGGCGGAGGTCAGGGCCGCGACCACCGGCAGGGACTTCTTGCGGCTGCGCAGGTCCGAGTGGACCGGTTTGCCGGTCATGGCCGGGTCGCCCCAGATGCCGAGCAGGTCGTCGGCGAACTGGAACGCCAGCCCCAGGTCCTCGCCGAACTGGGCGAGCCGCAGCACCTGCCCCCCCGCCGAGCAGGGCGCCGATCGCGCACGCCGAGCCCAGCAGCGCGCCGGTCTTCGCCTGCGCCATCGTCAGGCACTCCTCGACGCCGACGTCGGTGCGGCGCTCGAAGTCGAGGTCCGCGCTCTGCCCCTCCAGGAGCCGCTGCACCGCGGTGCCGAGCATGCCGGTCGCCCGGGTCGCCGCCGGGTGCCCGCTGCCCACGAGGGTGTCCATCGCCAGGGCGAGCAGCGCGTCCCCGGCGAGGATCGCGGCGCTGGTGCCGAACACGCTCCACGCCGTGGGCCGGTGCCGCCGGGTGGCGTCGCCGTCCATGACGTCGTCGTGCAGGAGCGAGAAGTTGTGCACCAGTTCGACGGCGACGGCGCCGGGCAGCGCGTCTCCCGCCGTACCCCCGACCGCCGAGGCCGCCAGCAGCACCAGGGCGGGCCGCAGCGTCTTGCCGGGGTCGGCGTCCACGGCGAGGCCGTGCTCGTCCCACCAGCCGAAGTGGTACCCCGCGATGTGCCGCATCGACGTCGGCAGCGTGTCGACGGCGGCGCGCAACGCCGGCGTGACCTGCTCGCGGCTGTCGGCGAGGACCACCGAGGACGACCGTGGCTGGCTGACAGGCGGGGTGACGACCTGTGCGGCGACCATCCCGGTCAGCCTCCGATCTCGACGTGTTCGAGGACGCCGAGCGCGTCGGGGACGAGCACGGCGGCGGAGTAGTACGTGCTGACCAGGTATGAGGTCACGGCGTGCTCGTCGATGCCCATGAACCGCACGTTGAGCCCCGGCTCGACCTCGTCGGGGATGCCGGTGCGCCGCAGCCCGATCACGCCCTGGTCGTCGGCGCCGGTGCGCAGGACCAGGATGGAGCTGGTCCCGTGCTCGCTGATCGGGATCTTGTCGCAGGGCAGCAGCGGTACGCCGCGCCACGACTGCACCTGGCGGCCTTCCGGCGCCCCGGGGACGGCGATCGTCGGCGCGTACAGGCCGCGGCGGCTGCATTCCCGGCCGAACGCGGCGATGGCCTTCGGGTGGGCGAGCAGCAGCCGCGACTTGCGGCGCCGCGACAGCAGCTCGTCGAGGTCGTCCGGGGTCGGCGGGCCGGTGCGGGTGGAGATGCGCTGCCGCAGGTCGGCGTTGTGCAGCAGCCCGAACTCGCGGTTGTTGATGAGCTCGCGCTCCTGCCGCTCGCGCAGCGCCTCGACGGTGAGCCGCAGCTGCTGCTCGAACTGGTTCATCGGCTGGTTGTAGAGGTCCGCGACGCGGGTGTGGATGCGCAGGATCGTCTGGGCGACGCTGAGCTCGTACTCCCGGGGCGTGGTCTCGTAGTCGACGTAGGTGCCGGGCAGGACCGGCTCACCGGTGTGCCCGGATGCCAGCTCGATCGCGGCCTCGCCGTGCTTGTTCTGCCTGTGCTCCGCTTTTTGGGCATTTTTCGCTATGTGAGCGCCGAGGGCGGACTGCTCGCGGAACCGGTCGATCTCCTGGCGGCGCAGCGCGAGCAGCGTCGTCGGGGTCGTCGTGCGGACCGTGAAGCCCCAGGTGTTCAGCGTCCCCTCGAAGACGCCGTCGCCGAAGAAGTCGCCGTCGGTGAGCACGCCCAGGAGGGTCTCGTCGCCGTACTCGCCGGCGCCGAGCTGCCGGACCTTGCCCCGCACCAGCAGGTACACCCGGTCGGCGGGCTGCCCCGCGGTCACGACCGTCTCGTCCGGGCCGAGCTCCAGCTGCTCGAACCGCTCGGCCATCTGGTGCAGCACCGAGTCGTCCGGGAACTCCCGCAGCGCCGGCAGCTCCCGCAGCTCCTGCGGGATGACCTTCACGTCGGCGCCGGTGCTGGTGAACGTGACCCGGCCGTCGCCCATGGTGTAGGTGAGGCGGCGGTTGACCCGGTAGGTGCCGCCCTCCGCCTCGACCCACGGCAGCATCCGCAGCAGCCAGCGGGGCGTGACGCCCTGCATCTGCGGGACGGATTTCGTGGTGGTCGCGATCGTCCTCGCGGCCCGGGTGCCGAGACTGCGCGGCTGTTCGGACTCCGTGTCAGTTCTCACGGCCGATTTCCACATTCTCGAGAATGCCCAGCGCGTCCGGAACCAGCACCGCGGCGGAATAGTAGGCGCTCACCAGATACGAAATGATGGCCTGTTCGCTGATGCCCATGAAACGCACGGAAAGGCCCGGCTCGTATTCGTCGGGAATGCCGGTCTGGTGCAGCCCGATGACACCCTGCTGCTGCTCGCCGACGCGCATCAACATGATGGACGTGGTCCGGGTGTCGCTCACCCCGATCTTATTGCTCGGGAAGATCGGCACGCCGCGCCACGCCGGGACCTGGTGCCCGCCGAAGTCGATGTTGCCGGGGTAGACGCCCCGCCGGCTGCACTCCCGGCCGAACGCGGCGATGGCCCGCGGGTGGGCGAGGAAGAACGTCGGCTCCTTCCACACCAGCGACAGCAGCTCGTCCATGTCGTCCGGGGTCGGCGGGCCAGTGCGGGTGTAGACCCGCTGGTCGTACGCGGCGTTGTGGAGCAGGCCGAAGTCCCGGTTGTTGACCAGCTCGTGCTCCTGCCGCTCGCGCAGCGCCTCGATGGTCAGCCGCAGCTGCTGCTCGACCTGGTCCATGGGCTTGTTGTAGAGGTCCGCGACGCGGGTGTGGACCCGCAGCACGGTCTGCGCGACGCTGAGCTCGTACTCCCGGGGCGAGGACTCGTCGTCGACGTAGGTGCCGGGCAGGACCGGCTCACCCTCGTGGCCGGACGCCATGTCGATCGCGGCCTCGCCGTGCTTGTTCTGCGGCTTCTGCGGCTGGTTCCGCATCCGGCGGATGTGCTCGCGCAGCGCGTCGGCCTGCCCGTTGAGCTGCTGCATCGCCTGCCACGACAGCGCGAGGACGGTGCAGCCGGTCAGTGCCTTGGCGGTGAACTCCCAGTTCGCGGCGCCGCCGGTGAGGATCTCCGAGCCGAAGTGGTCGCCGTCGGCGAGGACCCCGAGCACGGTCTCGTCGCCGTACTCACCCGCGCCGATCTTGTTGATCTTGCCGTGCGCGATGAGGAACACCCGGTCCGCCGGCTGCCCCTTGGTGACGATGACGTCGCCGGGCGAGAACTCCTCCTGCACGAACCGGTCGGCCAGGGCACGCAGCGCGGTGACGTCCTCGAACCCCCGCAGCGCCGGCAGCTCCGCCAGCTCCTGAGGGATGACCTGCACCTGCGAGCCGGTGGAGATGAACGAGACCCGCCCGTCGCCGACGGCGTAGCTCAGGCGGCGGTTCACCCGGTACGCGCCACCGCCTGCCTGCACCCACGGCAGCATCTTCAGCAGCCACCGCGAGGTGATCTCCTGCATCTGCGGGACCGACTTGGTGGTCGTGGCCAGGTTCCGGGCCGCGCCGGTGCTGAGGCTGAGCCGCCGCTGCTCCTCACCGTCGCCCGCCCCGCCATTGGCTTTCGCATTCGAACCGATGGATTCCAGCACGGTCATTTCATTGCTTCCAATCACGCATTTCGGCAGGTTGTTTTGGCACGGTTGAACCACCGCACGGGTCATCGGCGGTTCAAAAGAAAGGGATTGCCGTGCGAACGGTTCAAGTATGCCGCCGGACCTGGCCGATCGGGCGATAAACCAAAAATGGTCGGCCAGTTTTGCGCGATACCGCTAGCGCCGCCGATCGGCGCGTGCAGGACATTCCGCCGGCCGGCAACTGTCGGGTAAACGACACATCGCGGGGCCTTGATTCCCGGGCTACTCGAAGCGGGTGGGGTCTCCGGCGCCGACGCGCAGGATCTCGGGCTCCTCGCCGGACAGGTCCACGACGGTGGTGGGCTCGACGCCGCACTCGCCGTCGATCACGACGTCGACCTGGTTGTCGAGCTCTTCCTTGATCTCCCAGCCCTGCGTCAACGGCTCGTCCTGGCCGGGCAGCAGCAGCGTGCTGGACAGCAGCGGCTCGCCGAGCTCGGCGAGGAGGGCCTGGGTGACGGTGTGCTCCGGGATCCGCACGCCCACGGTGCGCTTCTTCGGGTGCAGCAGCCGCCGCGGCACCTCGGGGCTCGCCGGCAGGATGAACGTGTAGCTGCCCGGTGTCACCGCCTTGACGAGGCGGAACACCGAGTTGCTGATCTGCACGAACTGGCCCAGCTGCGCGAAGTCGCGGCACATCAGCGTGAAGTGGTGCCGGTCGTCCAGCTTCCGGATGTCGCGGATGCGCTCCAGGCCCGGCCGGCTGCCCAGCTGGCACCCCAGCGCGTAGCAGGAGTCCGTGGGGTAGGCGACCAGCCCGTCGTCCCGCAGCACGGTGACGATCTGCTGCAGCAGCCGGGGCTGCGGGTTGTCGGGGTGCACGTCGAGGAACCTGGCCACAGGCAGAGCGTACGCGCCCCGTACGCCGGCTGGACCACAGTCGATGGCCCGGCCCACCGTCACCAATTCGGTCGCTGCCCCGCGCCCGCGGCGGCAGACTGCGCCGATGACGACGGTGCACATCCGGGTGGCCGGGGATCGGGAACACCTCGACGAGGCCGCCACCATCTGGGCCGAGGCCACCGCGGCCCGCGACGGCGAGGCAGAGGTCGCTCCGCTGAGCCTCGCCCGCCCGCTCATCCAGCGGGTGATCGAGCGTTCACCAAGGTCGCTGCTGGTCGTCGCGCTCGACGCGAGCGATCGGGTCGTGGGCTTCGCGGCGGTCGAGCCCGTGTCCGCGGACGGGTCGACGGCCGAGGTCCGCTACCTGGCGGTGCGGCCCGGCAGCTGGGGCGGCGGCGTCGGCCGGCAGCTGATGCTGGCCCTGCCGGGCGTCCTCGCCGCCGCCGGGTTCACCCACGGCGAGCTGGACGTCTACCTGGACAATCCCCGGGCGGTCAACCTGTACGAGGAGCTCGGCTGGATCCCGTCCGGCGACGCCGCACCGCACCCGCGCACCGGCCGCCTCGAACAGCGCTACCGGCTCGGCCTCGCACCGCACCGCTGAGCACGGCACCGCTGAGCACGGCACCGCTGAGCACGGCACCGCTGAGCACGGCACCGCACACCGCGGTGGGATCGCTGCGCATCGTCGTGTTCGCCCGGTCGCGACGCGGCGGAAACGTGGAAGGAGTAGGAAGGTGGGATGACGGATCTGGAGGCTGTGACCGACTGGGTTTCGGGCTACGTGCGGGCGTGGAGCAGCAACGATCCCGCCGAGATCGGGGATCTCTTCGCGGAGGACGCGGCGTATTACCCGGCACCGTTCGAGGAGCCCTGGCGGGGACGGGCGACGATCGTGCAGCAGTGGCTGGCGCGGCGGGACAAGCCGGGCGAGACGACGTTCACGTGGCATCCGGTGACGGTCGGGCCGGAGCTCAGCATCATCCAGGGCGTGACCACGTATCCCACCAGGATCTACAGCAACCTGTGGCTGATCCGGCTCGACACGGTGGGGCAGTGCAGGCAGTTCACCGAGTGGTGGATGCAGCAGCCGCCCCCCTCCTGAGCCCCGGGGGTCACACCAGCTCGGGCAGCGGCACCGGCCGCAGGCGGCGCCAGACGACGGTCGTGTAGCCGACCAGCAGCGCCGTGGTCAGGATGTGCGTGGCGGAGAAGGCGATCGCGTTCTGGTTGACGGCCCGCACGGCGGCCCAGTCGGCGGGGTCCGAGTGCCCGGCCAGGAGCGCGAACACCAGCGTCGGCACGAGGGCGACGCGCCACACCAGGATCGTCCAGTGGCGCAGGACGGTGCGCCGGTCGAAGCCGAGCCGGGTGGCGACGGCCCCGATCATCAGCAACCAGAGCAGGAACAGCGTGAGGTAGACCCACAGCCCGTCACGGGCGAGCGGACCGGTGGCCGAGGTGAGACGCAGCGCGTCGGCGACCTCGGTGCGCGACAGCGTGGCCACGTCGTCGATGACGGCGTCGGCGCGCCGCAGCGCCCAGATGTTCATGGCCTGCAGGGCGACGTGCGCGACGCCGAGCGCGGCGAACCCTGCGGTGAGGACCTGCCACAGCGGCGACGGGCCGCCCGCGGCCACGATCGCCTCGACCGCGGCGGCGTCCGGGACCCCGCCGTGGGTGGCGCACAGCGCATCGGCGCCGGAGGCGTAGCCGGGCTGGCCGCAGCGGACGCACGGCATCGACACGACGGTCACAAGATCGGCAGCGTAGAGCAGGCTGACCCGGCCGGCTGACCGCCGAACGGTCCGAAACGGCGACCCTGACAGCCAGGCGCCCGCCGGCCGGCGCACGCCGCCTGTCGTGATTGCGCCAATGTGCGGTCGCGGACGCCCACGTGTGCATACGGTTGATCAATGGTTGACTCCCAGCAGCGGGCCGATCAGCTGGTCGACGTGCTCGTCACCGAGTTCGGCGAGCTGATGGCCCAGGACCCCGCCGCGTTCCGCCGCAAGTTCCGCAAGATGGCCGCCACGCCGTTCGCGTTCTACCGGGGCAGCGCCTGCGTCTACTACGCCGACCTCAACGGCGTCGCCGACCCGTTCCTCGACGAGCGCACCTCCGGCGTGTGGATCCACGGCGACCTGCACGCCGAGAACTTCGGCACGTATCTCAACTCCGAGGGCATCCTCGTGTTCAACGTCAACGACTTCGACGAGGCGTACGTCGGGCCGTTCATCTGGGACCTGAAGCGCTTCGCGGCGAGCATCGCGCTCATCGGCTACGCGAAGGCGCTGTCCGACACCGTCATCGGTGACCTGGTCGCCGGCTACGCCCGCACGTACGTGGCGGAGCTGCGCGCGATCGCCGCCGGCGGCGAGGAGGCCATCGGGTCGCTGACCCTGGACACCACCGACGGCGTGCTGCGCGACGTGCTGCAGCGGGCCCGGCTCAACACCCGCGTCGGCCTGCTCGACGAGCAGACCGTGATCGAGGACTACGACCGCCGCTTCGCGATGAGCGACGGCGTGTACCTCGTCGACGCGCCGACCCGCGCCGAGGTCGAGGCCGCGTTCGACGCGTACCTGCCGACGCTGCCGTCGTGGGACGGGACCCGCACCGAGCGGTACACCATCAAGGACGTGGTGATGCGCAAGGGCGTCGGCATCGGCTCGGCCGGCCTGCCGTCCTACAACGTGCTCCTCGAAGGCCACACCCAGGCCCTGGAGAACGACGTCATCATCTACATGAAGCAGGGCCAGACCCCTGCCGTGTCGCGCTGGATCACCGACCCGAAGGTGAAGGCGTACTTCAAGCACCAAGGCCACCGCACCAGCGAGTCGCAGCGGGCCCTCCAGGCGCACGCCGACGCGTGGGCCGGCTACACGCAACTGCGCGGCGTCGGTCAGGTCGTCGCAGAGGTGTCACCGTACGCGGCGGACCTGGACTGGAGCGACGTCAACGAGCTCGCCGACCTCACCAGCGTCGTGGAGTACCTCGGCCGCGCGACCGCCCGGATGCACTCGGTGGCCGACGACGAGTCCACCCACGACCTCGTCGACTTCTCCACCGAGGAGGCGATCGTCGCCGCGATCTCCCGGGACGAGGAAGGGTTCGCCGCCTCGCTCGTCGACTTCGCCCACTCCTACGGCGCCCGCGCCCGCGCCGACCACCAGATCTTCGTCGACCTGTTCCGCAACGGGAAGTTCCCAGGTCTCTAAGCTTGGACGTATGGCGCGTATCGAACGACTGGTGACCTCGGGGACGTTCTCGCTGGACGGCGAGACGTTCGACGTCGACAACAACGTCTGGATCGTCGGCGACGACGCCGAAGCCGTCGTCATCGACGCCGCCCACGACGCCGCCGCGATCCTGCACGCCCTCGGCTCCCGCCACCTGCTCGCGATCATCTGCACCCACGGCCACGACGACCACATCGACGCCGCCCCGGAGGTGGCGCTGCGCACCGGCGCGCCGATCCTGCTGCACCCCGAGGACCTGCCGCTGTGGCACATGCGCCACCCCGACCTGGAGCCGTCCGCGTCCCTCGCCGACGGCCAGGTCATCAGCGTCGCCGGCACCGACCTGACCGTCCTGCACACCCCCGGCCACAGCCCCGGCGCCGTCTGCCTGTCCGCCCCGGCCCTCGGCGTCGTCTTCACCGGCGACACCCTCTTCCAGGGCGGCCCAGGCGCCACCGGCCGCTCGTACTCGGACAAGCCGACGATCCTCGAGTCGATCCGCACCCGCCTGCTGACCCTCCCCCGCGACACCGTCGTGCACACCGGCCACGGCACCGACACCACCATCGCCGCCGAATCCACGATCTAGCCGGCCGGTGAAGATCGCCGACGCCTGGCACGTGGCCGTCGACTGGGTCCAGCGGCACGCCCGCGGCCGCGACGGTCATGTCGGCGCGTATCTCATCGGCTCGACCGCCGGGCGGCCCGGCGACGCCGAACTCGATGCCGGGTCGGACGTGGACGCGGCCCACGCGCGCTGCCACGTCATCCTCGGCGACGACGCACCCGCCGCAACGCGGGAGGCGTTCGCGGCGCTGCCGGCCGACCTCGGCATCCACACGGCCGCGGACCTGCTTGAGCGGGCCGCGGCCGCCGGGGAGCACCTTGCGACCGTGTGGGCCGCCGCCGAGGACATCATGTCGCGGCACCCGGGGATCGTCTGACCGGTCCCGGTCAGGCGGCGTCGAGCTGCGCGCGGGTCAGCAGCGCGTGCAGGGTGATGCCGTCCGCGGCGAGGGCCTCCGCGCCGCCCTCCTGGCGGTCGATGACGCACACCGCGTGCTCGACGACGGCGCCGGCCGACCGCAGTTCGGCGGCGGAGACGGCGATCTGGCCGCCGGAGGTGACGACGTCCTCGACCAGCAGGACCCGGCGGCCGGTGAGGTCGGCGCCCTCGGCGAGGCGGCGGGTGCCGTACGGCTTCGCGGCCTTGCGGACGAACGCGCACGGCAGGCCCGCGTGCCGGGCGAGCGCGACGACGACGGCGATGCCGCCCATCTCCAGGCCGGCGAGGACCTCGGTGCCGGGCGGGACCAGCGGGGTGAGGCCGGCGCCGACCGCGTCGAGCAGGACCGGGTCGGCCTCGAACTGGTACTTGTCGAAGTACTCGGTCGCGGTCCGGCCGGAACGCAGCACGAACGTGCCGCTCAGACGGCAGCGGGCGGCAATGGACGAGGCAAGGGACGAGGCAAGGGACGCGGCAGGGGACGCGGCAGGGGTCACGGGTTCCACGGACGGGGATCGTCCCATCGACGGGGACAGACAAGGACGGCGGGGGCTGTCATCATTTCCGCGTGATTCGCCTCTATGGACTGCTGTTCCTCGTCGACCTGGTGATGTTGGTCGTCGCGCTGATCGACTGCCTGTCCTCCGACGAGGACCGGGTGCGCAACCTGCCGAAGGTCGCGTGGGTGTTCATCATCCTGCTGTTCTCCCCGATCGGGTGGATCGCCTGGTACGTCGCCGGGCGCCCGCAGGCGGTGCGTGCCGGCGGGACGTGGCGGCCCGGCAGCGGCTTCCCCGAGCGGGAGCGGCCGCGTGCCATGGCACCGGACGACGACCCCGCGTTCCTGCGCGAGATCGCCCGGACGCGCCGCGACGACGAAGAGATGTTCAGCAAGTGGGAGGCCGACCTGCGCCGCCGCGAGGAGGAGTTGCGCCGGCGCGAGGAGGACCGCCCCGAGTAGTCAGGCGGGGCGCGGCAGGTCGCCGACGCCGGTGATGCGCGCCGGCGACCTGCGGGCCACCGCGGTCAGTGCCGCGCCGCGGCGGCTACGACAGGCCGGCGTCCAGGCGGGCGCGCAGCCACGGCAGCATCACGTCGGCCTGGTCCTGCTGGAAGCGGCGCAGGGTCGGCAGGCCCGGCGGGTCGGGCTCGCGGGCCCGGTCGGTGAAGAACGCCGCCAGCCCCGCGACCACCGCCGTCACGTCCGCGGGGTCGGGCTCGAACACGTCGAGGACCGAGTCGGAGATCTCACCGCCGTACAACCGGATGTTGAGCAGCAGCGAGAGCGTGTCGAACCAGGGCGCGCCCACGGCCGCGGCCGGCCAGTCGACGACCATGACCGAACCGTCCGGCCGGATGAGCAGGTTGTCCGCGCGGATGTCGACATGGACGAGGCGGTCCCCCGCGAGGGCCTCCGCGCCGCGGTCGGCGAGCTCGACGAGCAGGTCCAGGTTGGACGCCGCCCACGGATCGAGCGACACCGGCGGGTCCGCCGCCAGCCGCCGCCACCCGGCGAAGTTCCCGGCCAGCAGCGACGGCAGCGTCGGCAGCCCGGACACCGGGACCGCGAGACGCTGCAGCGCGTCGAGGACGGCCGTCACCTCGTCGTCCTGCCACGGTACGTGGGGCTGCCGGCCCTCCACGTCGGCGAACACCAGCGCCACCCACGTGCCGTCGTCGTGGAACCCGAGCAGCCGCGGGGCGGGCACGTCGGCGGGCAGCGCCGCGGTGACCCGGGCCTCGGTGCGGTGCAGCTCCACGCTGTGCTCGTTCTGCGCGGCGCTGACCGCCTTCACGAACGCCCGCGAGCCGTCGGCCAGCCGGACCCTGTCCGCGGTGCCGGGCGAGAACCCGCCGACCTGCGACACCGCCTCCACCACCGGCCCGCCGAGGATGGCGGCGACCGCCGCGTGAACCGACTCCGGCAGGTCGTCCCAGCCGATGCGTACCCCGGAAGCCTGCGCCATCGCACGATCCTCGCACTGTGCGCCGTGCCTGCGCGAGGACACGATCGTGAGCTGCTAGCATTCCGGGCGTCGTACAGCTGATCGGGGAAAGCGGGCGGACGGTGGACCGCGACGAAGGCACGCAGCGTCAGGGCCTCGGCCCGGTGCTCACCGTGCCGAACCTGATCAGTTTCACCCGCCTGCTGGGCGTGCCGCTCTTCCTGTATCTCTTCCTCGCCACCGACGCCACCGGCTGGGCGGTCGTCGTGCTCGTCGTCGGCGGGCTCAGCGACTGGGTCGACGGCTTCGCCGCCCGCCGCCTCAAGCAGGTCAGCCGCCTCGGCGAGCTGCTGGACCCCCTCGCCGACCGTCTGTACATCCTGGCGACCCTGTTCGCGCTGACGTTCAAGGACGTCGTGCCGTGGTGGTTCACCATCGCGCTGCTGGCCCGCGAAGCGGTCATGATCCTGTGCCTGGTCGTCCTGCGCGTCCTCGGCCACGGCCCGCCGCCGGTGCACTACGTCGGCAAGACCGCCACCGCGGTGCTGCTCATGGGCTTCCCCATGATGCTCCTGGCGAAGTTCAGCGACGCGGCCCGCTGGTGGGCGCTGCCGAGCGGCTGGGCCCTGCTGTGGTGGGGCATCGTCCTGTACTGGGTCGCCGCCGTCTTCTACTTCATCCAGGCCGCGATCCACGTACGGGCCGGCCGGCTGCAAGCCTCCGACGCCTCGTGACCTTCGCTCGCCGCGACGACCTGCTCGGCGACCTGTTCCGCACGCCGCTGGACCCCGGTTACGCGCAGGCCGCCGCCCGCCGCGCCCGGACCGGTGCGCCGCCGCCACGGTGGGGGCGGGCCGCCCGCGCGGTCACCCTGGCCGCCGTCGGTTTCCTGCTGGCAGTGGCGTACCACCAGGCGGTGGCCGAGGCGCCTTCGGCGAGCCGGGCCCGCGACGACCTGGTGGCCGACGTCCGCTCCCGGCAACGCACCGCCGAGGACCTGCAACGCCAGGTCGATGCGCTGCGCACCCAGGTCGACCAGGCCCGCGACGACGCCCTCGCCGACGCGTCCGGCGCCGCGTCGCTGCGGGGGCTCGCCGCCCGTACCGGCACCGGCAGGGTCACCGGCGACGGCGTCGTGGTCCGCGTCGTGGATGCCCCGCCGCAGGTCGACCCGGTCACCGGCAAGACCGAGGAGGAGAACCTCGGCATCGTGCTGGACCGCGACCTGCAGGACGTCGCCAACGGCCTGTTCCAGGAGGGCGCCGAGGCCATCGCCGTCAACGGCCAGCGCCTCACCGCCACCAGCACGATCCGCGCCGCCGGCGGGGTGATCCTCGTCGACTTCAAGCCCGTGACCAGCCCCTACGAGGTCGCCGCCATCGGCCCGCCCGGCCTCGCCGACAGCTTCTCCTCCTCCGCCACCGCGAAACGCTTCCGCCGGTACGTGGAGAACTACCGCATGCAGTTCGGCGTGAAGGCCCGCAAAGGCCTCGTCCTGGCCGCCGCCCCCGAACCACCGCTGCGCTACGCCCACCCGCCGTCGCCCTCACCCTCGGCGACGGCCTCACCCTCTGGAGGTCGCCGGTGATCGCGGTGATCGCACTCGCCATCGGGGTCGCGGCGGGGATCTTCCTCGAGCCGACCGTGCCGCTGGGCCTGCAGCCGTACCTGCCCATCGCCGTCGTGGCCGCCCTCGACGCCGTGTTCGGCGGCGTCCGGGCCAAGCTCGACGGCATCTTCGACGACAAGCAGTTCGTCATCTCGTTCGTGTCGAACGTGCTGGTCGCCGCGCTCATCGTGTACCTGGGCGACCAGCTCGGCGTCGGCGGCCAGCTCTCCACCGGCGTCGTGGTCGTCCTGGGCGTGCGCATCTTCGGCAATGCCGCCGCCATCCGCCGACACCTCTTCCGCGCGTGACCGCCACCCCTGCCCCGGACGACAGCGGCGGCGTGGACGGCACGGCAGCAGCGGGCCCGGCCCCAGACGGAGACGGCACGGCAGCAGCGGGCCCGGCCCCGGACGCGGACGGCACGGCGGCCGCGGGCCCGACACCGGACGCGGACGGCACGGCTCCCCGTCGGCGCCGTCCCTCTCCCCGCGCCGCCCCTCTTTCAGGCGACATTTCCGAAATGTCCGGCAAGGTTGGGGCCGCTGGCGAGGCGGGAGCGCCGCGCGAGTCGGCCGCCGTCGAGGCGCTCACCACCGAGGCGACAGCCTCGGGCGAACCGCCCACCACCGAGGCGACAGGCTCGGGCGAACCGGCCACCACCGAGGCGAGAGAGTCAGGCGAACCGGCCACCAGCAAGGCGAAAGGTTCGGGTGAAGCACCCGTCACCGAGGCGGGAGGGTCGGGCGAGCCGGCCACCGGCAAGGCGGGAGGCTCGGGTGAGCCACCCGCCACCGTGGCCGGAGAGTCGGGTGAAACGGCCACCAGCGAGGTGGAAAAGTCGGGTGAGCCGGCCGCGGACGATGCCCCCGTCGGTGGTGACACGGCCGGCGACACCACAGGCGGCGAACCCGACGGCGACGCTCCCCCGGCACGGGCGGGGAAGCGGGGCGGGACGGGGGTCGTCATCGCGTTGCTGGTGGCGTTGCTCGGGTTTGCGATCTCGGTGCAGTTCAAGGCGAGCAACTCCGACGCCGAGCTCGCCTCCGCGCGGCCCGAGGATCTGGTGCGCATCCTGTCGGACCTCGACGCGCAGCAGGACCGGCTGCGGCGGGAGATCAGCGATCTGGAGGACACCCGGCGGCAGCTCGACTCCGGGGCGCAGGGGCGGGACGCCGCGCTGGCCGAGGCCCGGAAACGCGCCGACGAGCTGGGCATTCTGGCCGGGACGTTGCCGGCGGAGGGGCCGGGGCTGTCCATCGAGATCACGCCCGGCACGGAGAAGGTGAAGGCGGAGGTGATCCTCGACGCGGTCGAGGAGCTGCGGGGCGCCGGGGCCGAGGCGATGCAGATCAACGGGCACGACGGCGGCACGGTGCGGATCGTGGCGGCCACGTACTTCGCCGACGGGGACAACGATCGGCTGGTGGTCGCGGGGCTGAGTCTGGCCGCACCGTATACGATCATGGTCATCGGCGGACCGGACACCATGCGCACCGCGTTGAACATCCCTGGAGGGGTGGTGGACAGCGTGCGACAGCACGGCGGTACGGTCTTGGTGCGCGAAGCGGATCCCGTGCGCGTGACCGCGTTGCACACTGCCGGTGAGTTGAAGTATGCAAAGCCCGCCTGACAAAGAAGGACCGACGTGATTCCCGAGGATCTGCGCTACACGGCGGAGCACGAGTGGCTCGCACCGGCCGACGCCGGCGCCTTCAAGGTCGGCATCACCGATTTCGCCCAGGAGGCACTGGGCGACATCGTGTTCGTGCAGCTGCCCGAGGTCGGCGCGACCGTGAAGGCGGGCGACTCGTTCGGCGAGGTCGAGTCCACCAAGAGCGTGTCGGAGATCTACGCGCCGGTGTCGGGTGAGGTCGTCGCGGTCAACTCGGCGCTGGACGCCACGCCCGAGGTGCTCAACTCCGACCCGTATGGCGCGGGCTGGCTCGTCGAGCTCAAGGCCGACGACCCGGCGGCGGTCGAGGCGCTGCTCGACGCCGCTGCGTATCGGGAGCTGACCGAGAACAGCTGAACAGAAATCAGCTGGCCGGAAATCAGCTGACCGGCAGCGGCTGACCGCGAATCGGCCGGCTGAGCACGGCAAGCGGAAACGCGACGAGCACCAGAAGACAAAGTCCGACGACCCTCGACAGGAATTACGGCAATACGCTGCCGCGCGTCTGGTTGACCCATGATTTCGGGCGTGACTAGGCTCGCTCAGTCAACCGTATGCATCGGCCTGTCGCATCGGAGGACACCGCAGAAGTCGACCGTGAGGT
This sequence comes from Dactylosporangium sp. NBC_01737, assembly GCF_035963215.1. Classification (NCBI taxonomy): domain Bacteria; kingdom Bacillati; phylum Actinomycetota; class Actinomycetes; order Micromonosporales; family Micromonosporaceae; genus Dactylosporangium; species Dactylosporangium sp. NBC_01737. The sequence goes on along the minus strand of NZ_CP109153.1, from coordinate 6,499,389 downwards.
GGTTCCATGACGCGCCCAGACGACGAGTTCCCCCCGCTCGACGTCACGTCCACGCTCAACCTTGGCGCCATTGAGGATGCCATCGCCGGGCCGGACGACGACGTGGTTCCCACCCGCGTGTCGGGATCGCTCCCGCCGGGCACGGCGCTGCTGGCCGTGCGCCGCGGCCCCAACGCCGGCGCGCGCTTCCTGCTCGACCACGACGTGACGACCAGCGGCCGTCACCCCGACAGTGACATCTTCCTCGACGACGTCACGGTGTCTCGTCGCCACGCCGAGTTCCACCGCGAAGGTGGCACGTTCACGGTCCGCGACGTGGGCAGTCTCAACGGCACCTATGTCAACCGCGAGCGGGTCGAGGCCGCGACCCTCAGCAACGGCGACGAGGTCCAGATCGGCAAGTTCCGCCTCGTGTTCGTGGCAGGACCGCGCCCCGACGAGAGCTGAGGCGATGACGGGGGCGTCGGCAGCCGCCTGGGACACACCGCAGGACCGCGACGGAGCCAACCGTGGCGGTCCTCAGAGCGCTGCCCGGGGCGAGCGCCTGATGAGCATCGGCGAAGTGCTCGCACAGCTGCGTGCCGACTTCCCCGACGTGACCATCTCCAAGCTGCGGTTCCTGGAGACCGAGGGTCTCGTGGAGCCACGGCGGACGCCGGCCGGGTATCGCAAGTACACCTGGACCGACATCTCGCGGCTGCGCTACGTGCTGACCGCCCAGCGCGACCAGTATCTGCCGCTGCGCGTGATCCGCGAGCATCTCGCCGCGATGGGCGATCCGCTGACCGACGTGTCGCAGTCCTCCGTGCCCGCCGAGGCGCCGGCCGAGGTACGGCTCAACCGCGACGAGCTGCTCGACAAGGCCGGCCTGAGCGACGCCACGCTGCGCGCGCTGGAGGAGCACGGGCTGCTGCGGCCCCGCCCGGGCGGTGGCTACGACGCCGACGCCCTGGAGGTCGCCACGGCGGCGGCGCGGCTGGCCGAGTTCGGGGTCGAGCCACGCCACCTGCGCGCCTACCGGGCCGCAGCGGACCGCGAGATCGGTCTGTTCAGTCAGCTGGTGACGCCGATGACCCGGCAGAGCGGCCCGGCGTCGCGGGCGCGGGCCGCCGACACGGTCCACGAGCTGGCCGCGCTGACCCAGCGGGTGCACGCCGCGCTGGTACGTGCCGGTCTGCGGGAGATCCTGGGGAAATGACCGCCCGCGCGACCGCCCGGGCCGGGCTGGAAACCCTCCCAGACACCCTCGACCGGAGCGATCTTCGCCACTGAGCGCACTTGAGCGGTGGCGCGAGTGGCACGACCGCCCCTCCGCCCGTGTACCGTGCAGGGAGTGGCAAGTCGACACGGAGGCGGGCAGTGCGAGAGCTGAATGTGGTCGGTGTTCGCGTGGAGCTGCCTACCAATCAGCCCATCGTGTTGCTCAAGGAGGTCGACGGCGACCGCTACCTGCCGATCTGGATCGGTGCGGTGGAGGCGACCGCGATCGCCTATGAGCAGCAGGGGGTCAAGCCGGCTCGCCCGCTCACCCATGACCTGATGCGCGACATGCTGGCGGCGCTCAAGGCCCCGCTCAAGGCGGTCGAGATCGTCGAGATGCGGGACAACATCTTCTACGCCGAGCTGGTCATCGGCGACAACGTGCGGGTCTCCGCCCGGCCGAGTGACTCGATCGCGCTGGCGTTGCGCGTCGGCGCGCCGATCCGCTGCGCGGACCAGGTGCTCACCGAGGCCGCGATCGTCATCCCGGACGAGCAGGAGGACGAGGTGGAGAAGTTCCGCGAGTTCCTCGAGCAGGTCCGCCCGGAGGATTTCGCCGGGTAGGTCCGCCCACCGCGATCACGCCCCATATCGGGACAAACGGTCACAGTGGCGACGCGCGGAAAATTCGGCGCACCGACACGCGGCGTGTCGCGGCGTTACCTCCCCGCTGACCCTCAAGGTGCGCTATAGGGTTGCGGGTGTTGACGCTGGAGGTGGGTGCAATGCAACAGCCGCCCGATCCCGGGATACCCGGTCATGCTGCTGACACCGTTTCGGTGAGTGCTTTCGTCAATTCCGACGACGTCGGTTACCGCGGTCCGACCGCCTGCCACGCCGCCGGGATCAGCTACCGCCAGCTCGACTACTGGGCCCGCACGGGCCTGGTCGTGCCGAGCGTGCGCGACGCGGCGGGCTCCGGCAGCCAGCGGCTCTACTCGTTCCGCGACATCGTCGTGCTGAAGGTGGTCAAGCGCCTCCTGGACGCCGGGGTGTCGCTGCAGAACATCCGCAAGGCGATCGAGACGCTGCGCTCCCGCGGTGTCGCCGATCTGGCCGGCATCACCCTGATCTCCGACGGGACCACCGTCTACGAGTGCCGCTCCCCCGAAGAGGTCGTCGACCTGCTCCAGGGCGGCCAGGGCGTGTTCGGCATCGCCATCTCCGGCGCGTTCAAGGAGATCGAGGGCACGCTGTCGCACCTGCCTGCCGAGGCGGCCACCCCCGCCGAGGAGGTCCCGGCGTCCGCCGACGACTTCGCCGCGACCGGTGGCGACGAGCTCGCGATGCGCAGGGCCCGCCGCCGCGCCGGCTGACCCCACCAGCACCCCAGCGCACCACAGACCGCACGCCGGTCGACCACCCCGGTCGACCGGCGTTTCCGTGCCCGGCCCGTGGCACGAAGACGCTCCCGGCCCCATGGCAGGAAGACGTGCCCCGCCCATGGCAGGAAAGGTGGGATACGCGTCGTTGCGGACACCGGCGGGCCGCGGCGAGGATCGGACGCATGGCAGCGCAGCGGGTCCTCGTCGCCCTCTACGACGGGGTGCAGAGCCTCGACGTCACGGGACCCGTCGAGGTGTTCGCCGGTGCCGCACTGGCCAGGCCCGGGTCGTACACCATCCACACCGGCAGCATCGGCGGGCTTGCGGTCCGCACCTCCAGCGGGCTGCGCCTGCTCCCCGACGTCGACCTGACCGGTGAAGGCCCGCCCGACCTGCTGATCGTCCCGGGCGGCGCCGGCACCCGCGCGAGCGACCCGCGCCTGGTCGACTGGCTGCGCGCCGGCGCGCCGGGCGCCCGGCGGGTCGCGTCGGTGTGCACCGGCGCGTTCCTGCTCGCCGAGGCCGGCCTCCTCGACGGGCGGCGCGCCACGACCCACTGGCGGCACACCCGCACGCTCGCCCGCCGCTTCCCGCTGGTCACGGTCGACACCGAGCCGATCTTCGTCCGCGACGGCGAGGTGTGGACGTCGGCGGGTGTCACCGCCGGCATCGACCTGGCGCTCGCCGTCGTCGAGGAGGATCACGGCCGCGACGTCGCCCTGGAGATCGCCCGGCACCTGGTGATGTTCGTCCGGCGGCCCGGCGGGCAGCGGCAGTTCAGCGCGCAGCTGGAGGCGCAGGTCGCGAGCCGGGACCCGCTGCGGGAGATCCAGCGGCACATCGCCGAGCACCCGTCCGGCGACCTCACCGTCGACGCTCTCGCCCGGCTCGCCAACCTGTCGCCGCGGCAGTTCAGCCGGGCGTTCGCGGCCGAGGTCGGCACCCCGCCGGGCCGCTACGTCGACCGGGTCCGCCTGGAGACCGCCCGCCGGCACCTCGAGGAGGGCGCATTCGTCGAGGAGGCCGCCCGCGCCTGCGGCTACGGCACCAGCGAGGCCATGCGCCGCGCGTTCGTCCGGACCCTCGGTGTCACCCCGACCGACTACAAGGAGCGTTTCTCATGCAGATGATCTTCGTGGTGTACGAGGGGATGACCGCGCTGGACGCGATCGGCCCGTACGAGATCCTCTCCCGCCTCCCCGGTGCCCGCGTCACGTTCGCCGGTGTGACGGCGGGCCCGGTCCGCACCGACACCGGCGCGCTGACCCTCGTCGCCGACCGGGCGCTCGCCGACTGCGCCGCCCCGGACCTCGTCCTCGTCCCCGGCGGCCCCGACATCCGCGCGCAGACCTCGGACACGGCCCTGCACGACTGGCTGCGCGCCATCGACCCCGGCACCACCTGGACGACGTCGGTGTGCACCGGGTCGCTCATCCTCGCCGCCGCGGGCCTGCTGCGCGGCCGGACCGCCACGTCGCACTGGCTCGCCCTGGACCGGCTCACCGCGTACGACGTCACCCCCGTGGCCGAGCGCGTCGTGCAGGACGGCAAGTACGTCACCGGCGCCGGCGTCTCGGCCGGCATCGACCTGGCGCTCACCCTCGCCGCCGCCGTCGCCGGCCCCGCCGTCGCCCAGTCGATCCAGCTCGCCACCGAGTACGACCCGCGCCCCCCGTTCACGGCCGGCTCCCCGTCCTCGGCGCCGCCGGCCCTGGTGTCACACCTGCGCGCCAACGCCCATCTCGTGCTGTCCACGTAGACTGCGGGGCGTGGCGTTCCGTGGCTGGCCCGCCGAGGCCCTCGACTTCTACGACGGCCTCGAGGCGGACAACTCCAAGACGTACTGGACGGCGCACAAGGCTGTCTACGACGACATGGTCCGCGCGCCGATGGCGGAGCTGCTCGCCGAGCTCGAACCGGAGTTCGGCCCGGCGAAGATCTTCCGCCCGTATCGCGACGTCCGCTTCAGCGCGGACAAGTCCCCGTACAAGACCTCGTGCGCGGCGTCCTTCGAACGCGGCGGCTACATCCAGCTGACCGCCGCCGGTCTCGCGGCCGGCGCCGGCGCGTACATGATGGACTCCCCGCGCCTGGCGAAGTTCCGCCAGGCGGTCGCGGACGACTCCAGCGGCGTGCCACTGGAGTCGATCGTCGCCGACCTCGAGGCGCGGGGCACGTCGGTGACGTCGCACGAGCAGCTGAAGTCCGTCCCGCGGGGCTTCCCGCGCGAGCATCCCCGCGCGGACCTGCTGCGGCACAAGGGGCTGATCGCCTGGCACCAGTTCGAGCTGCGCCCGTGGCTGGGCACCGCGAAGGCGAAGACGCACGTGGTGACGTTCCTGCGCTCATGCGCGCCGCTGCAGGAGTGGCTGGCGATCCACACCTGAGCGGCACGCCATGAGCGGGTGCTGGGATCAGCGGCGTTCCACGGCGGCCATGACGACGTCGAACGGGGCTGCGGCGGCGCGGGCGGCCTCCGCACGGTCGGCGGCCTCACGCTCGGCGGCGTCCAGCCAGAGTGCGCCCTCGGTGCGGATCGCCTCGCGGGCCGCGGACGCGCCGGCCTGCCAGGCGGCCTCCTCGGCGGCGGCGCGGACCAGCAGCGCCGGGCGTTCGCCGACGGGGACGGTCGGTGGGTCGGCGAGCAGGTTGCCGGGCGGGACGAAGACGACGGGCATGCCGTTGCCCAGCAGCGTGGCCTGGCGCCGGGCCTCGAACGCGGGTGCGGTGGCGACCGCGTCGGCGTAGACGGCGGCGGTGCGGCGCGCGGTCGCCTGCCACGAGTGGCGGTCGCGGACCATCTGCCGGGCCTTCGACGCGAGGTTCTGCGCGAACATCGGGTCCTGCAGCAGCGCGTTGACGGCGTCGGCGAGGCCGTCGGGCTCGCCGACCGGGAAGCGGACGCCGGTGACGCCGTGCTCCACGATGGAGGCGAGGCCGCCGGTGGACGCGACGACCAGGGCGGCACCCGACGCGGCGGCCTCCAGGGCGACGGTGCCGGTCGCCTCGTATCGGCTGGGCATGACGAACGCATCGGCGGCGGCGAGGACCGCGGCGAGGGTGCGCTGGTCGAGGTGGCCGGGGAAGCTGACGGCGCGGTGCAGCTTGCGCTTGCGGGCCTCCTCGATGAGGGCGGCCCGGTAGTCGCCGTCACCGGCGACGACGGCGCGGGTGCCCGGGTGCCGGTCACGGATGGCGGGGAGGGCCTCGAGGAGGTCCTGGACGCCCTTCTCGGCGATGAGCCGGCCCGCGTAGACGAGCAGCGGGCCTTCGCCGGCGAAACGGAGCCGGGCGGCGAGGACCTCGCGGGCGGTGGCGGTCCACATGTCGGGGTCGATGCCGTTGGGCACGACGTCGACGCGCTCGGCGGGGACGTCGAAGAGGTGCTGGACCTCCCAGCCCAGGTAGGCGGTCGGGACGATCACCCGGCAGGCCTCGGAGCCGAGCCACCACTCGACGGAGTGCACGCTGCGGCTGGCCTCGCCGGGGAGGTAGCCCTGGTGCCGGCCGGCCTCGGTGGCCTGCATCGAGGCGACGAACGGCAGGCCGAGCGCCTCCTTGAGGGTGACCGCGGCATGGGTGACGAGCCAGTCGTGGGCGTGGATGACGTCGTAGCCCTCGGCGGGCATGGTGCGCTTGGCGGCCTCGGCCAGGAGGTGGTTGACGGCCATGGTCTGGCCGAGTGCACCGCCGGACACGGCGCCGGTCAGCGGCTCCGCCCGCACGACCCGGACACCGTCGACGACGGCAACGGCGGCCGCGGCAGCGTCATGGCGGGTCACGACGGTGACCGCGTGGCCCGCGGCGACCAGGGCTGCGGACAGGGCGGCGATGCGCCCTCGGGGAGCATCATCAGTCGACGGACGTTGGAATTCCCAGGCGATCATCAATACGCGCATAGCGGATACCTCTCGTCGCCGACTGTCACCGTAGCGCGTTCCGGCGCTTGCGCGGAGCAGCTTCGCGGGCCAATTTCATCTTTCCGGTCTTCCCGGAAGATGCGGTTTGCAACTTGTGGTTCTCCCTGATCACGGCTCTCGCGTGGAGCACGGCGGCGACCGAGCGGGCGGAGAACGGGGCGCCCGTCGGGCAGTGAGGGGCGTCACCCTCCGCGATTTCGCTGACGGAGCCGAGACCGCACTCGCCCAGGTGCGCCTCGACGGCGGTGAGCACCCCGTCGACCGGCAGGCGGGCGGCGATGCGCGCCTCGACGTACGGGGCGAGCCACCACACCCACACGGTCCCCTGGTGATACGCGGTGTCCCTGGGGATCACCCCACCCCGGTGGCCGCCGTGGTAGCCGTACTCGGTCGGGGCGAGGCTGCGCAGCCCCAGCGAGGTGAGCAGGGCCGAGCCGACCGCCTGCAGGACCCGCGAGCACAGGTGCGTCTCGTCGGCGCCCGGCGCGTACGGCAGGCTGAACGCGAGGAGCTGGTTGGGCCGCAGCACCGCGTCGTCGTGGATGCTGCCGCCGCCCTTCGGGTAGGCGGCCGGTCGGGCGTCCACCACGTCGAAGAGCCAGCCGTCGGGCGCCCGGAAGCGCTTGACCACCTGCGCCTTCACCGCGTCGCGGCGGGCGTGCACGACGGAGGCGTCGCGGCCGCAGCGCTCCCGCAGCGCGCCGACGGCGCCGAGGGCGTTGGCCCACAGGGCGTTGAGCTCGACGGGTTTGCCGTCGCGGGGGGTGACGGGTCCGCGCGGCAGGCGGGCGTTCATCCAGGTCAGGCCGGACTCGTCGGCGTCGATGAGCAGCAGGCCGTCGGCGGGGTCGACGCGCACGCCGTCGCTGGTGCCCTTGGTGTACGCGGCGATCACCCCCTCCAGCACCGGCAGCAGCTCCGCGGCGAGGGCGTCGTCGCCGGTCCGGGCGACGTGCCGCTCGGCGGCGTGCACGAACCACAGCGGCCCGTCCGCGTCACCGAGGGAGGCGCCGTCCGAGGCGGCGGCACGCATCCGGTCGGGCAGGTCGCTGTGCGCCCGCAGCAGCCGCGCGCCCTCCTCGACCCGCCCGGTGGCCAGGAACAGCCCCTCGTACGCGGTCATGGTGTCGCGCAGGTAGCTGCCGAACCACGGATACCCGGCCACGACGCCCGGGGTCCCGTCCGGCGAGGTGACGATGAACGTGTCGGCGGCGAGGACCAGGGCCTTGTCGACGGCGTCGCGGGCGCCCGCGCCGGCCGCGGTCCGCAGCAGCTTCCGGGCCCGGCGGCGGGCGTCGGCGACGACGACGGTGGCCGCCGGCGGCGCGACGTCATCAGCAGACGACGCACCGGCAAGCGACGCACCAGCAAACGGCCCGGCGGCAAACGACGCAGCGGCAAGCGACGCGTCAGCAGGCGACGCGTCAGCGGCAAACGACCAGGCGGACACCGACAGGGTCTGGCCCACGGTGAGCGTGGCCTGGAACGTCCCGGCGGCCCACAGGTCCTCGACCGGGTTGAGTCCCCGGGCGGCCTCCTCGCGGGCGTACGCGTCGAGATACCACTCCCCGATCGGCCGGAAGTCCGGCCCGTCGACCCGGTAGGCGTCATCGACGGTGAACCCGCCGCCGGTGAGCGACACGACCGGCTGCGGCGACGTCCGGTCGCGTTCGGCGTCGGCGTGCCGCCACGTGCACAGCGCGGTCAGCGCCAGCTCCACCGACGCCCCGGCGGGCGCGGCGACGAGCCGGTGCACGACGGCGACGCTGTTGCGGCCGTGGGTCATCGCGAGCTCGCGCTCGACGACGACCTCGCCGATGCGCCAGCGCCATCGGGGTACCCCGTCCGCCAGCTCGAAGTGCTCGAGGTGGTGGTGGCCGGACGGGTCGACCGCGCCGGACGCCCACTCGTGCACGGCGAGGCGCACGACGGCACCGCCGGGCAGGGTGAGCACGGGGTCGAGGGCGGCGAGCGCCAGGTGTCGCTGCGGCGTGACGAGCAGGCCGTGGTAGCGGCGTGTGCGGAGACCCGCGACCGTCCCGGTCGCGAATCCGCCGGTCCCGTCGGTGACAAGCCACTCGTGTTCGAACCCTGCTGCCGAGCCGCAGACATGGGGGCCGAAGGTCATGACCGATCCCGGGGGCATGTGCCCAACTATGATCCGAACCCCCTTGTTTGAAACGCGCGCCACGGCGAAAACACGGTGTGATTCGTCCCGGGCCGCTGTCGGAAAGCCGACCGGCCCACCCGCACGATTCATTATTGATGGCAGCGGGCATATGGCAGCCAGCTTCACGCGTACCCGCGCGTGAACTTTCGACGCACGTAACACTGTGGCAACGCGGCCCCGGTTGTACACCGGTGCCAGCCGATAGAGCAGGAGCTGAGATGCAGGTTTGGCCGGGCAACCGGTACCCGTTGGGTGCTACGTACGACGGGCAGGGCACGAACTTCGCGATCTTCTCCGAGGTGGCCTCGAGTGTCGAACTGTGCCTCTTCGACGACAACGACGTCGAGGAGCGCATCAAGCTCGTGGAGGTCGACGCGTTCGTCTGGCACGCCTACCTGCCCGGCGTCGACCCGGGGCAGCGCTACGGTTTCCGCGTGCACGGCGAGTACGACCCGGCGCGGGGGTTGCGGTGCAACCCGCACAAGCTGCTGCTGGACCCGTACGCGAAGGCGATCGACGGCGACATCGCCTGGGACCCGGCCGTCTACGGGTACGACTTCAACGACCCCGAGCAGATGTCCACCGCCGACTCCGCGCCGTTCATGCCGAAGGCCGTCGTGGTCAACCCGTACTTCGACTGGGCCAACGACGCCGCGCCGCGCGTGCCGTACCACCACACGGTGGTGTACGAGGCGCACGTGAAGGGCCTGACGATGCGGCACCCGGAGGTGCCCGAGGAGCTGCGCGGCACGTACGCCGGCATCGCCCACCCGGCCATCATCGAGCACCTGCGCCGGCTCGGCGTCACCGCGCTGGAGCTGCTGCCGGTGCACCACTTCGTGCACGACCAGCGCCTGGTGGAGCTCGGGCTGTCCAACTACTGGGGCTACAACACGATCGGGTTCTTCGCCCCGTACCACGGCTACGCCCGCAGGCACCGCGGCCAGCAGGTCCAGGAGTTCCGCGGCATGGTCAAGGCCCTGCACGCGGCCGGCATCGAGGTCATCCTCGACGTGGTCTACAACCACACCGCCGAAGGCAACCACCTGGGTCCCACGCTCGGCTTCAAGGGCCTGGACAACGGCCACTACTACAAGCTCGAGGACGACGACAACCGCTACTACACCGACTACACGGGCACCGGTAACAGCCTCAACGTGCGCAACCCGCACACCCTGCAGCTGATCATGGACTCGCTGCGGTACTGGGTGACCGAGATGCGCGTCGACGGTTTCCGCTTCGACCTCGCCTCGACCCTGGCCCGCGAGTTCTACGAGGTCGACCGCCTGTCGACGTTCTTCGAGGTCGTGCAGCAGGACCCGGTGGTCAACCAGGTGAAGCTGATCGCCGAGCCGTGGGACGTCGGCCCCGGCGGCTACCAGGTCGGCAACTTCCCGCCGCTGTGGACGGAGTGGAACGGCAAGTTCCGCGACACGGTCCGCGACTTCTGGCGCGGGGAGCCGGCGACGCTGAGCGAGTTCGCGTCGCGCATCTGCGGCTCGGCCGACCTGTACCAGGACGACGGCCGCCGCCCCTTCGCCAGCATCAACTTCGTCACCTGCCACGACGGGTTCACGCTCAACGACCTGGTGTCCTACAACGAGAAGCACAACGCGGCCAACACCGAGGACAACCGCGACGGTGAGAGCCACAACCGGTCGTGGAACTGCGGCGTGGAGGGCCCCACCGACGACCCGGAGATCAACGCGCTGCGGGCCAAGCAGCGGCGCAACTTCCTCACCACGCTGATGCTGTCCCAGGGCGTGCCGATGCTGGGCGCCGGCGACGAGCTGGGCCGCACCCAGGGCGGCAACAACAACGCGTACTGCCAGGACAACGACATCAGCTGGATCGACTGGGACAGCGTCGACGAGCAGCTCCTCGCGTTCACCCGCGGCCTGGCCGCGTTCCGGGAGCGACACCGGGTGTTCCGGCGGCGGCGGTTCTTCACCGGCCGGCCCGTCGCCCGGCAGGAGGGCACGCCGATCCCGGACGTGGCGTGGTTCGCCACCGACGGCCGGCAGATGACCGAGGAGGACTGGGACAACCAGTTCGGCAAGGCCCTCATGCTGTTCGTCAACGGCGAGTCGATCACCGAGCGCGGCTCGCACGGCGAGCGGCACGTCGACGACTCGTTCCTGCTGTGCTTCAACGCGCACTACGAGCCGGTCGACTTCGTCATCCCGCAGCAGGACTACGGCAAGGAGTGGGAGCTGGTGATCGCGACCGCGCCCGGCTCGGCCCGCGGCGGGGTGTCGTACACGGCCGGCGGCACCCTCGTCGTGCCGGACCGTTCCCTCGTCGTGCTCGACCGGACGGTGTGAGCCCGTGGTCGCGAACTTCCCGACCGGCACCTACCGGGTGCAGGTGCGGCCCGGCTTCGACCTCGACGCGACCGCCGGGCTCGCCGGCTACCTGCACGACCTCGGGGTCAGCCACCTGTACTCGGCGCCGCTGCTCACCGCGACGCCCGGCTCCCCGCACGGCTACGACGTCGTCGACCCGACCAGGGTCAACCCGCAGCTCGGCGGCGAGGAGGCACTCAAGCGCCTGGTCGACGCGCTGCGGCAGCAGGGGCTCGGTCTGGTCGTGGACATCGTGCCCAACCACATGGGGCTGTTCCAGCCGGCCGCGAACCCGGCGTGGTGGGACGTGCTCACCCACGGCCGCGGCTCCGCCTACGCGGACTGGTTCGACATCGACTGGGCCGCCGGCCCGATCGTCGTGCCCGTCCTGGGCGCGGCGTCCGACGTCTCCGAACTGTCGGTCCAGGACGGCGAGCTGCGGTACTACGAGCACCGCTTCCCGATCGCGCCGGGCACCGGTGCAGGCAGCCCGCAGGAGGTCCACGACCGGCAGCACTACCGGCTCGTGGACTGGCGGCTCGGCAACGAGCTGCTCAACTACCGCAGGTTCTTCGCGGTGACCGAGCTGGCCGGTGTACGGGTGGAGGACGCGGGCGTCTTCGACGCCACTCACGCCGAGGTGCTGCGGTGGGTCACGGCGGGCGACGTCGACGGCATCAGGGTCGACCACCCCGACGGCCTGCGCGACCCCGACGGCTACCTGCACGCGCTGCGCCAGCGGGCCCCGGACGCGTGGCTGGTGGTGGAGAAGATCCTGGAGCGCGGTGAGCCGCTGCCGCCGCACTGGCCGGTCGACGGCACCACCGGCTACGACGCCCTCGGCGAGGTCTGCGGCCTGTTCGTGGACCCGGCCGGCGAGGCGGCGTTCGGCCTCGACGGCCCGGACTGGGCCGAGGAGGCGCACGAGCAGAAGCTCGGCGTGACCCGGCGGCTGTTCCCGGCGGAGCTGCGCCGCCTCGACGCCCTCGCGCCGGGCTCGCGGGAGACCCTCGCCGAGCTCGCCGCGAACTTCCACGTGTACCGCACGTACCTGCCGTACGGGCGGGCCGACTTCGACGCGGCCGTCGCGGAGACGAAACGGCGCCGCCCCGACCTCGCCGGCACCCTCGACGGCCTGATCCCGCGGCTGAGCGACCCGGCCGACGAGCTGTGCGCCCGGTTCCAGCAGCTCACCGGCGCCGTCATGGCCAAGGGCGTCGAGGACACCGCGATGTACCGCTGGAACCGGTTCATCGCCCTGAACGAGGTCGGCGGCGACCCGTCGCGCTTCGGGGTGGCACCGGAGGAGTTCCACGCCGCGGCGGCCCGCCGGCTGGAGGAGTGGCCGGCGGGGATGACGACCCTGTCGACCCACGACACGAAGCGTGGCGAGGACGTCCGGGCCCGCCTCGCCGTCCTGTCGGAGGCCCCCGACCTGCTCGCGCCGCTGCTCGGCCGGGCCGGCATCCCCGACCCCTCGTTCGAGACGCTGTTCTGGCAGACCGTGCTCGGCGCCTGGCCGCTGAGCGCCGAGCGGCTCCAGGCGTACCTGACGAAGGCGGCCAGGGAGGCGAACCGCTCCACGTCCTGGGACGCGCCCGACGAGGCGTTCGAGGCGACCTTCGCCGCCGCCGTGCACCTGCTCGACGGCGACGCCCGGCTGCGGGCCGACGTGGAGGCGGTGGTGGCCCGGATCCGGCCGTTCGGCTGGTCCAACGCCCTCGGCCAGAAGCTGGTGCAGCTCACCATGCCCGGTGTCCCCGACGTCTACCAGGGCACCGAGCTGTGGGAGGACTCCCTCGTCGACCCCGACAACCGGCGCCCGGTCGACTTCGCCGAGCGCCGAGACCTCCTGGCCGCCCTGGACGCCACGGCCCTCGCCGGTCAGCCCGCGCCGCCGGTCGACGACTCCGGGGTCGCGAAGCTGCTGGTGGTGAGCCGGGCGCTGCGGCTGCGCCGGGACCGCCCGGAGCTGTTCCAGCGCTACCACCCGGTGCCGGTCACCGGCGACACGGCCGGGCACGCGGTCGCGTTCGACCGGGGTGGCGCCCTGACCGTCGCCACCCGGCTGCCGCTGCGCCTGGCCGCCGCCGGCGGCTGGGACTCGCAGGACCTGAAGCTCCCCGGCGGCGCCTGGACCGACGTGCTGACCGGCCGCGCCGTCGACTCGACCCGGGTCGGCGACGTCCTCTCGACGTACCCTGTCGCGCTCTTGGTGAGGGAGTAGCCCGTGCACGAGTTCCGCGTCTGGGCCCCGGCGGCCCGCGGCGTCGCGCTGTCCACCGGCGGCACCGCCCTGCCGATGACGTCCGGCGACGGCGGCTGGTGGACGCTGACCCTGCCGGACGCCGGTCACGGCACCCGCTACGGGTTCGTGCTCGACGACGGGGAGGGCGGCGGCCAGGTGCTGCCCGACCCGCGCTCGCGCCGGCAGCCGGACGGCGTGCACGGCCTCAGCCAGGTGTACGAGCACGACGCGTACACCTGGAACGACCGCGACTGGACCGGCCGCCAGCTGCCCGGCAGCGTGATCTACGAGCTGCACGTGGGCACGTTCACGCCGGAGGGCACGTTCGACGCGGCGATCGGCAAGCTGCCCTACCTGCGGGACCTCGGCGTGGACCTGGTCGAGCTGCTGCCCGTCAACACGTTCAACGGCGAGTGGAACTGGGGCTACGACGGCGTCGGCTGGCACGCCGTGCAGGAGACCTACGGCGGCCCGGACGGCCTGAAACGGTTCGTCGACGCCGCCCACCAGGCCGGCCTCGGGGTCATCATCGACGCGGTCTACAACCACTTCGGCCCGTCCGGCGCGTACACCCCGGCGTTCGGCCCCTACCTGTCCGCCGGCGCGAACACGTGGGGCCGGTCGCTGAACCTCGACGAGGCGGACTCCGGCGAGGTCCGCGCGTTCATCATCGACAGCGCCCTGCAGTGGCTGCGCGACTACCACGCCGACGGCCTGCGCCTGGACGCCGTGCACGCCCTCGTCGACCGCGGCGCCACGCACCTCCTCGAGGAGCTCGCCGTCGCGGTGGACGCGCTCTCCACGGCCGTCGGGCGGCCCCTGTCGCTGATCGCGGAGTCCGACCTCAACGACGCCAAGCTCGTCACCGCCCGCGAGGCCGGCGGGTACGGCCTGCACGCCCAGTGGGACGACGACGTCCACCACGCGCTGCACGCCCTGCTCACCGGCGAGCGGCAGGGGTACTACGGCGACTTCGGCTCCCCCACCTGCTTCGCGAAGGTGTGGACGGAGGCGTTCTTCCACGCCGGCACCTGGTCGTCGTTCCGCAAGCGGCGTCACGGCCGGCCGGTGGACACCCACCGGATCCCCGGCCACCGGTTCGTGGTCTGCCTGCAGAATCACGACCAGATCGGCAACCGCGCCACCGGCGACCGGCTCACCGCCACGCTGTCGCCCGGGCTGCTCAAGGTCGGCGCGACGCTGCTGCTCACGTCGCCGTTCACGCCGATGCTCTTCATGGGTGAGGAGTTCGGCGCCCGCACCCCGTGGCAGTTCTTCACCAGCCACCCCGAGGCCTCGCTCGCCACGGCCGTGCGGGAGGGGCGGCGGGCCGAGTTCGCCGAGCACGGCTGGCCGCCCGGCGACGTCCCCGACCCGCAGGACCCGGCGACGTTCCAGCGTTCCCACCTGGACTGGTCGGGCCAGGACCCGGCGATGTCGGCGGTCTACCGGGCGCTGATCGCCCTGCGCAAGCGGCACCCGGCCCTGTCCGACCCGCGGCTGGACCTGGTCGAGGTCACCCACGACGACGGCGTCCTGCTGATCCGCCGCGGCCCGCACGTGGTCGTGGCGAACCTGACGGCGGATCCGCGCACCGTCGCGCTGTCCGCGGACTGCCTGCTCTTCAGCACCGACGACACGGTCGTGCTGCAGGCCGACACCCTGACCATGCCCCCGGAGTCGGCTGCGGTGCTGTGATGCTGTAATTCCTTCGCCCGGCTTACGCTGTCACTCCTTCGCCCGGCTGACGCCGGGGGCGGCCGGGGGGTTCCCACCCCGGACCCCCCATGCTCGCTTCGCTCGCACGGCCTGCGCCCTGGAGGGCGCGGCCGGCTCATGCGCGTGCGCGCGGCAATCGAAAGGACGGTGGTCGAGGTTTTGAGTCTCGCGACAGGTCTGTCGTCCGATTCGCCTGCCATTCGCGCGAGACGCGGAGGCAGGCCCGTCCTCCCGAGGCATCCGGCCCCGGCCCCCGGCCCGGCACCGGCACCCGCGTCGGCGCCGGGGCCAGGGTCCGTTGCGGGCCTTGGCTATCGGCGGTGCATCGTGGGTGTCCGCCAGCCGGGGGTGTTTGCCGACCAGCGCCGGGCCCTTGCCCGGACGCGGTCGGAGCGCCAGCTCTGGTGCGGCCGGACCTCGACCCGGGGGGCGGCCCAGCCGGCGGTTGCCGTGTATGACGACCGGCGGGGCGTGTTCGGGCACGACGCCGAGCGGCGAGGCCGGGTGCGGGTCCGGGCGCCGATCGTGCCGCGGTCCCAGGTGGCGAGGGCGGTCCGCAGCTCGGCGAGACGGTCGGGGGTGAACGCGGCGTCGAACTCGACCGCGTACGCCCGGTGCGACGTCAGCCCCTCGTAGCCGAACAGGTGTCGATGCGACATGCCTGGAACGGTAGTCAGACCGGCCGCCGGCTGCGACTGGTTATCCAGGCCGCCGCGAGCAGGGCGAGGCAGCCGAGCTCCAGCAGCCGGACGATGAGCGCCTGGGGTTCGGTGAACCAGGCGAGGAACGGCTGCACGGCGACGCCCGGCACGCAGACGACCGCGACGACGGCCCAGAACCGGCGCGGGTCCGCCGGGGCGGGGACGGCCGGGCCGCCGGTGAGCAGCCAGCCGGTGCGGCGGATGTGCCGGGCGGCGGCGAGGACGAGCAGCGCGCCGAGCACGGTCGAGCCGTAGTGCAGCACCCGCCACCAGGGCTGGCCCGCGAACGCCTCGGCGTTGAGGAACGACCAGTCCTGGGTCCCCCGGGCCGGGACGCCCTTGTGGGTGACGAGATCCCACATCCGGTGCGACCAGGCGCCGATCCAGGCGGACAGGCACGTCACGTACAGCGGGAAGCGGTGCTGCCGCAGCGCCGCGTAGTCGCTCGTCCAGCGCGGCAGGTGCGCCACGACGACCGGCGCGGCGCGGCGCGTCAGCCAGGTCAGCAGCACCGTCACCGGCACGCAGAACACGAGCAGACCCAGCCACGTGTGCGCGTTGTACTGCACGTACGGCGCGACCGAGTACGGGAAGTCCGGCGCCGCGGACCCGATGACCAGCGCCACCCCGTCGAACCAGCGCCGCCGGGCGAACTTGAACGGCAGCACGGCCGCCGCGTGGGACGGGAAGGTCATCGGCACCCGCCGAGCCTAGGCGCTCAGGCGTCGGGGCGGCCGGCGCCGGCGGGGATCTCCTGCAGCAGCCAGGTGTTGCCGTCGGGGTCGGCGAAGGCGACGTACAGGATGCCGCCCATGTCGTCGACGCCGCCGACCTCGACGCCGCGGGCGAGCAGGATCTCGCGGGACTTGTGGATGTCGGCGACGACCAGATGCAGGCCGCGCAGCGTGCCGGCGGGCAGGTCGAGGCCGGGCAGGTCCTTGTACAGCACGATCGAGCACGCCGACCCGGGCGGGGTGAGCTGGGTGACGCGGGCGCCGTTGCCGGGCTGGACGTCGTGGTCGAGGTGGAAGCCGAGCAGGTCGACGTAGAAGGCGAGGGCGCGGTCGACGTCGGCGACGGGGACCGGGACGAGCTCCAGGCGCATGTCGGGCACCGGCGGGAGCTCGACGCCCTGGACGTAGGACTCCAGGCTGGCGAAGCCGGCCTCCATGCCCTCCTTCATCCCGGACTGCAGGGCGGCGTCGCGCGCCTCCCGGGACGGGTAGCGGACCAGGGTGGTGATCGTGGTGTGGCTGCCGAAGGCGGCGAAGGTCAGCGTGTTGAGGGTCTCGGGCCACTGCGGCCCCCACGTCTCGGTGCTGACGACCCGCAGCGGGCGCTCGACCTCCTGGAACGTACCGCTGAGGATCAGCTCGGCGTCGCCCTCACCGCGCAGCACGTAACGGAACGCGCCGCCGGGGCGCAGGTCGATCTCGCAGACCTGCATGCTCCACCCGGGCGGGCCGGCCATCCAGTTGGGCAGGTGTTCGGGCTTGGTGTAGCAGTCGAAGACCAGGGCGCGGGGCGCGGCGACCGTGCGCCGGATCTGGATGTCGGTGTCGCTGGGCAGCTCGAACGTGGTGACGCCGGGCTCATTCGTTGTCGTCATCGGTGCCGTCCTTCTGTTGCAGGGTCTTGAGATAGCTGTCGAGTCGTGCGTAGTTCTCGTCCCAGAACCGCCGGTATTCCTCGGCGAACTCCGTCACCTCGCGCATCGGTGCGGCCTCCAGCCGGCAGGGGCGCCACTGCGCCTCGCGGCCGCGGCTGATCAGGCCGGCGTGCTCCAGGACCCGCAGGTGCTTGGAGATCGCCGGGCCGCTCATGGCGAACGGCGCGGACAGCTCCTTGACGGTGGCCTCGCCCCGCGTCAGCCGGGCGAGGATCGCCCGCCGCGTCGGGTCGGCGAGCGCCGCGAAGGTGGTGCTGAGCTGATCCGTGACCATCGGTTACCTCACCATTTGGTTATCTAACCTCTCGGTTATTTAAGACCGCCGGGGTACGCCACGTCAAGCGGAACATTTTCCAACACGATCTTTCAGAAGCCGCCGCATGTGCGCATAATCGTGCATCGACACACCGCCATGTGTCGCGTCAGGAGTGTTGCCATGAAGCGTGTCCTCGCCCTGCTGGTGGCCGCCGCGGCGGTGCTGTTCGCGCCCGCGCCGCCCGCGCTCGCCGCCACCTCAGGGAATCCGATCCTGCCCGGGGACCACCCGGACCCGACGATCGAACTGTTCAACGGCGCCTACTACGTGTACACCTCCGCCGCCCAGGTGTTCCGCCTGACATGACGGTCGCGGGGGTCCCCGGCCGGGGACCCCCGCTTCCGGTGACGGGCAGGGCGCGGCCGGCGTCGGGTACCGTCTCACGGATGTTCGGCAACGTGGCGGTGTCGGCCCTCAAGTGCGGGTTCGGCGGGGCGCACGGCGTGACGTCGGCGCGGCTGGAGCTCAGCATCCCGCGGGTCAGGGAGCTCCTCGACGCGTGGGCGCAGCTCGCCGACGCCGAGGCCAGGTTCCGGCTCGGCTGGGGCGAGGACGGCCCCTACGTCGAGGAGACCGGCACCGACCCGATGGTGATCGCCGACGAGGGCGCCGAGTTCCTCGCCCGCGACCCGCAGACCGGGGCCGTCGTCGCCAGCGTCGGGTTCGGCCGCAGCGAGGACGACGGGTTCATGGAGGTCGGCGGCCTCGTCCACCCGGCATTCCGGCGGTTCGGGTTCGGCCGGGAGGCCCTCGAGCTGGTCTGCGCGTTCGCCCACCAGCACTTCGGCATCGTGGAGCTGCGCGCGAAGTGCGAGACCGACAACGAGGCGAGCCGGCGCTGGCTGGCCGCCGCCGGCTTCCTGCCGGTCGAGGGCGTCGTCACCCACACCCTTCCCGACGGCAGGACCGCGGCGGTCCTGCGGTGGCGGCACCTGGACCCGACCGCCCAGCGGCGCTGCAAGCAGCGGTTCATGCCGGTCGGGTGAGCCGGGCCGCGGCCAGCGCGGCGCGGACCGCGACGGTGCGCGGATGCTCGGAGCCGACGACCCGTTCCAGCCCGGCGAGCGCGTCGGCGTACAGCTCGGCGGCGCGGCGAGCCGCCCGACGGCACGGGTCACGTCCGGTTCCGGGCCCAGATCCTCGACCAGGACGCGGGGCACGTCCTGCGAGCCGTACCAGGCCAGCACCTGCAGGAGCCAGCCGGGCAGCGGGTCGCCGGCGAACCGGTCGAGGGTGACCTGCCAGATCCGGGCGATGCTGCGCCGCTCGTCGCGGCCCTCGGCGGTCTGCTCTTGCCGACGCCGCCGAGCCCGTGCACCACGTGGACGCCCCGCCGGACGCCCCGCCGGCGCCGACCGGCGGGGTGGTCAGGCGGTCCAGTTCGGCGGTCCGGCCGACGAAGATCCCGGGCGGACCGGCAGGTTCGTCAGCGCCGCCGGCGCGTCCACGGCTGCCGCCGGCCGGAACGCCTCGGCAGGCAGGAACGTGGCGTGGTCGCCGGTGGAGACGATCCCGGCGACGTCGCCGCCGACGGCCACCGACCGCGGGCCGGCGGCGGTGACCCGGTTCGCCCGGTCGCGCCAGCTCACCTTCATCTCATGGCTTCCCCAGGGTCACGGCGCTGCGGGGTCATGGCTTCTTCAGCGTCGCCTGGAGGGCGCCGACGACGCCGGCGAGCTCGGCGAGCAGGCCGCCGACGGTGGTCGTGTCGTTGCCGCCGATGGTGACGGCGCGCAGCTCCGCGGGTTTCGGCAGCTTCGCCACGATCTCCGGCAGGGCGTCGACGAGCTTCGCCTGGATGCTCTCGGCGGACTGGGCGTTGTCGATGTCGGCGCGCAGGCGGGTCCGCTCCAGCTCCAGCAGCGCCTGCTCGTGCGCGGCCTGGGCGCGGACCGTGCCGAGGGCAAGCTCGCCGTCGACGGTGAGGCGGCGCAGCTCGGTCTCGCGCTCGATGCGCAGCCGGCCGATCTCGGCCTCCTCCGCGGCGCGTTCCCGCTCCAGGAGCATCGCGTGCCGGCTCGTCGCGTCCTGCAGGTCGGCGAGGGCGCGGCTGTCCTCCTCCTGGCGCTGCGAGCGGCGCAGCTGCTCCCCGGCCTCCTGGTCGAACTGCAGCGCGGCGTTGCGGGCGCGCAGGTCGGCGAGCTCGCGGTCGCTCTCGATCTGCTGGGTCTGCCGCAGCCGGGACGCGGCGAGCTCCCGCGCGCCGATCGCCTCGTCGGCGGCGAGCTCGGCGAGGCGGGCGATGCGGCCCTGCTCGGAGCGGTACGGCTTCTGCAGGTTCTCCCACAGCCGCGACGAGCTGACCACGGCCTCCTTGATCTGCACGGTGACGATGCGCAGGCCGAGTCCCTCGTCGGCGCGGTCGGCGCCTTCGGCGACGGCACGCAGGCGGGCGGTCAGCTCCTCGATGATCGGCTGCTTGTCGGACAGGACGTCGCTGACGCCGAGGGTCGCGACCTTGTCCTTGATCGCCGCTTCGGCCTGCTCCTTGAGCTGCAGGTTCACCAGCCGCATCGGGTCCTCGGCGTCGCCGAAGTCGAGCTTGCGGTACGCGGTGGAGAAGTCCTGGATGATCCACTGCACGTAGGCCTGGACGAGGACGCCCTGCAGCTCGCGGCAGATGCAGAACGCGTTGATCAGGATGGTCTGCATCGCGCCGGGCACGACGAGGTAGGAGTCGGTCGCCGGGTTGTACCGGAACGACACCCCGAGCCCCACGTGCAGCGGTTCGCTGCGGCCGCGGCGGGTGTGCACCACGAACGCGTTCGGCGGCACGATGACGGTCTTCCACCGGCCGAACCCGGTGACGCGCACCTCGACGGCGTTCGGCGCCGGCTGGGACGCCTGCTGCCGGTCCCTGCCGCGCGTGGGCCCGCCGGGGGCCACGTTCTGCGCCGGCGCCGCCGGGGCGACGCTGCGTTTGGAGCGCAGGTCCGCCTCGAGGCGTTCCTGCTGTGCGACAACCTGCTCGAGGTAGGTGTTCCCGCTCGACATCCGCCCGCTCCCTGATCGTGGGATTCCGGGCCCCCATATTGCCAACCCCGTCAAGGGGCCGTCACCGGGATTTCGGGCGGCGTCACCGCCCCGAGAACAGGTCCGCGATCTGCTTCATCCGCGCGTCGGTGGTCAGGTCCTCCAGGCTCAGCGACAGCGGGATGCGCCAGTTCGGGTACTGCGAGGTCGTGCCCGGCAGGTTCGGCTGGCGGACCTCGCCGAGGACGTCGTACGGGGAGGCGAGCACGACCCGGCACGGGGTGCGCAGCAGCAGCTGGTGCATGGCCAGGACGATCTCCTCGTCGGTGCTGTCCGCGCCGGTGAGCCCCTCGGCGTCCAGCAGGTCCAGCAGCGCGGTGCGGTCGGCGGTCGCCGCGGCCCATTCGAGCTTCACGTCGCGGGTGAGGACGCCGGCCTCCGCGCGCGACAGCACGTGCTCACCGGACAGGAACCCGGCGGCGGTCGGCAGGTCGTGGGTGGAGATGCTGGCCACGGCGTTGTCGGGCCAGTCGCCGGGCGGCAGGAACCGGCCGTCGTCGTCGCGGGTGAACCACAGCACGGCGGAGCCGAGGATGTTGCGCTCCTGCAGGGTCGTGGTGACGGTGTCCTCGACCGTGCCGAGATCCTCGCCGACGACCACGGCACCGGCGAGTTTCGCCTCCTCGACGAGGATGCCGAGCATCGCGGCGTCGTCGTAGTACACGTAGGTGCCCTCCGCCGGGGACTGGCCCGGCGGGACCCACCACAGCCGCCACAGCCCGGCGACGTGGTCGACGCGCAGCCCGCCGGCGTGGCGGAAGATCTCCCGCAGCAGGGTCCGCCACGCGGCGTACCCGGTGTCGGCGAGCCGGTCGGGGCTCCACGTGGCGAGGCCCCAGTCCTGGCCCTGCTGGTTGAACGCGTCCGGTGGGGCGCCGACCTTCGCGTCGGCGGCGATGACGTCCTGCAGCGTCCACGCGTCGGCGCCGCCAGGGTCGATGCCGACGGCCAGGTCGTGGATGATGCCGACGGCCATCCCCTCGGCGGCGGCGTTGGCGGCGGCGAGCTGCTCGGCGCAGCGCACCTGCAGCCACGTGTGGAACGCGACGGCGGCCGGGTCGGCCACGGCGTACGCGGCGGGTCCCGGGCGGCGCAGCTCCGAGGGCCACGTCCGCCAGTCGGGGCCGTGGTCGGCGACGAGCGCGCAGTACACGGCGAAGTCGGTCACGTCGGACCGCTCCGGCGCGGCGGAGCCGGCGGGCGGGCACAGCAGGGTCAGCGCCTGCCGTTTCGCCCGCCACACGCCGTCGTAGTCGATCAGCCCGTCCGGCGGCGACACCGCGGGGCGCAGCGCGTCGACCTCGGCGCGCAGGCCGGGCGGCGCGTCGCGGTACTCGGGCAGGTCGGTGATGCGCAGGTACAGCGGGTTCACGAACCGCCGCGACGACGGCGAGTACGGCGAGGACGGCAGCGGGTCGACGGGCGCGACCGCGTGCAGCGGGTTGACCAGGATCGCGCCCGCGCCGGTGGACCTGGCCCAGCGGGTGAACTCCGCCAGGTCGGCGAGGTCGCCGACGCCCCACGAGGCGGCGGAACGCACCCCGTACAGCTGCAGCATCCACCCCCAGGTGCGCGGGACCTCCGGCAGCGGCCCGGCCGGCACGACCGGCGCCGCGGCGTGCGGGACGGCGGGCGGCCCGAGCAGCGACAGCACCGTCTCCACGACGGCGGGGTCGATGTCGACGCGGACGCCGGCGGACGTTTCGTAATAGGTCGCGACACCGCGGTGGAAGCCTGGCACGCCGACGTCATACCCCGCTGACCTGGTCGCGAAGCACGAGACTCGGCACGGTGTCTGCGCCGACCAGGCTCAGCGTCTGCCGCACACCGCGGGTGCAGCGCACCACGGTGTGCCGGGTGGGCCGGGACGCGGCGAACCGCACGATGGTGCCCGCCCCGGCGGCGTCGAGGAACTGCAGGTCGCTGGCGTCGAGCAGGACGGTGCTGTCGGCCTCGGCGACCATGGAGAGGATGGAGGGCAGGGAGCCCGCGTTGGAGGCGTCGAGCTCGCCGGACAGCCGCAGGTGCGCGCCCCAGCCGCCGAGGGTGAAGCGCAGCAGCGGCCCCGGATGCACCGCGCGGATGGCGGTGAGGGCCTCCTTGTCGAAGCGTCGGCGGTCATACAGGCACAGCGCGGCGATGCGGCCGTCGCCGAAGAACCGGTTGACGGCCGACTCGTAGGCGACCAGCTCGTCGGTGCCGAACCCGGCCCGCAGCGTCCAGGTCATCTTTCCCGCGACGAACAGGCCCTGGTGCCCGGCGGCGAACGACTCGTCCCGCACGGTGGTCAGCCCGTCGAGCATCTGCTGGACCCGGCCGGGGCCGGACACGTCGAAGCCGGCGCCGTACATGAGGACGGCGAGCTGCCCGGGCACGGCGTCGGGTGCGGCGGCGGTGAGGTGCCGGGCCAGGTCGACGTCGTCGGCGTCCAGGAAGAGCACCACCCGCTGACCCGGGCGGGCGCCGGCCTTCACGTAGCCGGTCAGCACGTCGCGGCACTCGTCGTCCGTCGCGTATGTGACGCTGGCGTGATCACCCAGCCGCCACGACGGAACTTCGCGCCCCTCCGACACCTGCACAGCCTATGGACAAACCCGATTCAGCACTAGAGCCGAGGTGCGTCGTCGACGGACTCGGCGGCGAGCGCGGCGGCACCGATGATCAATGGGTCGGGGGTACCGACGAGCCCGACGTCCTTGTTCTCGTAGTTGAACCGGTTGAGCACGTGCCGCATCGCCTCGATCCGGGCGCGCTTCTTGTCGTTGGACTTGACCACCGTCCAGGGCGCGTCGGCGGTGTCGGTGTAGAAGAACATCGCCTCCTTCGCCTCGGTGTAGTCGTCCCATTTGTCCAGGGAGGCCAGGTCCATCGGCGAGAGCTTCCACTGCCGGACCGGGTCGACCTGCCGGATCAGGAACCGGGTCCGCTGCTCGTTGCGGGACACCGAGAACCAGAACTTCACCAGGTTGATCCCGGATCGCACGAGCATCCGCTCCAGCTCCGGCGCCTCACGCATGAACTCGAGGTACTCGGCCCGGTTGCAGAAGCCCATGACCCGCTCGACCCCGGCCCGGTTGTACCAGGACCGGTCGAACAGCACGAACTCCCCGGCGGCCGGCAGGTACTGGACGTACCGCTGGAAATACCACTGCGTCAGCTCACGCTCACTGGGCTTCTCCAGCGCCACGACCCTGGCGCCGCGCGGGTTCAGGTGCTCCATGAACCGTTTGATGGTGCCGCCCTTGCCCGCGGCGTCGCGGCCCTCGAACAGGATCACCAGGCGCTCACCGCGGGACTTCAGCGTGTTCTGCAGTTTCAGCAGCTCGATCTGCAGCAGGCGCTTGGTCTTGTCGTACTCGTCCCGGCTCATCCGCTCGTCGTACGGGTAGTCCTCCCGCCAGGTGTCGACCGGCCGGCCGTCCTTGCGCAGCAGCACGGGGTCGTCATCGTCGTCGTCCTCGACCACGTAGTCGTCGAGCGAGAGGTCAGCCATTCCACTGATGTACCCCCTCGCCCGACGTTTCACCACTGCCGGGGTTTGAACATCGCATTACTGGTATCCGCGGATCTCCTTGAACGCGGCGGGCAGCGCCCCGGCCGCCCGGGCGTCGAAGGTGCGCCCGCCGGTGAGCGTCGCGACCTCGGTCATCTCGCCGGTGTTGCTCTCGCCGAACAGCACGGTGAACACCGGCACCCGCGGCAGCTGCGGCAGTTTCGCCCGGAACGCGGCGAGGTCCGCGCCGGCGGTGCGCTCACCGTCGGTGAGCAGCACGATCGAGGTGAACCGGTCGCCGCCGGACCCGGCCAGGGCGTAGGCGGCCAGCAGCGCGTCGTAGATCGCCGTGTCGCCCTCGGCCTTCAGTGACTCCACGTGGCCGCGGATCTGCGCCAGCACCGGGGCGAAGTCGGCCTCCGGCAGCTCGAACGTGCTCGCCGTGCCGGGCCGGGAGCTGAACGGCAGCAGCACCACCTGTTCCCGGCCGTTGAACCGGCTGAACTGCCCGGACAGGCTCGCGTCGGCGCCGGTGAGCCCGGTCAGCGCGGCCTTGAGCCCCTGCAGCCGCGCCCCCTTCATCGACCCGGACAGGTCCAGCACGTAGATCGTGCGGGCGGGACGGCGCAGCGTGTCGCCGAACGCGCCGATCAGCGCGTCGGCGGCGTCGAGCTTGCCGGGGAACGGCAGCTCCGGCAGGTTGCCGGACCTCGGCCCGAACTCGGGGGCCAGGGTGAGCGACGGGTCGGTCACCGCCGGGCGCCGCCACGTCTTCGCCATGATCTGCCGCTGGACGGAGGGCCGGCGCAGGTAGTCGGCGACCGCGGCGTAGTTGGTACGGGCCTGCTCGGACGCGCCGGCCAGCAGCGTCAGCGGGTAGTCGGCGGTGACGACCCCGTCGGCCGGGTAGATCACGGTGAGCGGCTCGGCGAGCTTGCCCGACGCGTTCAGCGACAGGATCACCGACTCGTAGTTGACCAGGCCGTCCACCGGCCGGCCCTCGGCGGCCGCGCGCAGGTAGGCGTCCATCAGCCAGCCCGACGATCCGGCGGTGAGGCTCTGCCCGGCGAAGAACGCCCGCAGCCGCGGGGTGATCGGCCCGATCTGGTCGGCGGTCAGCGCGGCGCCGGTCCCGGCGATCGCGGCGGCGACCCCGACGAGGGCCGAGAACCCGGAGTTGGAGGCGGCCGGGTTGGTCATCCCGTACGTGAAGCGGCGCTCGCCGGCGGCGACCGCGATCTCGCTCCACGTCGGGCGGGTCTCCAGCCACCCGAGCTGCTGCGCGACGGACCTGCGCACGCCCAGGACCACGGGTGAGGTGGCGACCTTGGTGGCGGTGCCGGTGCGGGTCGCGGCGTCGGGGTGCAGCTGCAGGTAGCGGTTGCTGGCGAACCAGGTCGCGTCGTACTGCTTCGCGGCGCCGCCCTGCACGACGGCCTCGATGCCGTCGAGGGTGCCGGTCGCGGTCATCTTGACGGTGACGCCGGTGGCGCGGGCCGCGTCGTCCAGGATCGGCTGCAGGTCGGCCAGTTCACTGCCGGCCAGGACGCGCAGGGTGCCGTCGCCCCTGACGAACGGCGCCTCCCCCTTCCCGGCCTGCGGAGTGTCGGTGCAGGCCGCCAGTGCGGCGGTGAGGGCGAGGGCCGCGACGATCAGCGCGGCGGGCTTTCTCATGTCAGTCTCTCTTCCAGCGCGATGAGCAGCGCGTGCAGGGTGGGTTCGTCCGGGGACGCGATGGTGTCGGCGGCGCCGAGGGCCACCGCGCCGGGTGCGCCGGCGGTGCGGAACCCGTGCGCGGCGGCGAGGCGCTGCAGCTGCGGGTCCGTGGCGAGCAGTTCCGCCAGGTCGGCGCCGGCGGTGGTGAACGGCACGACGGTGTGGTCGCTGAGGATCGTCGGCGACGGGTAGAGCAGGACGTGGTCGGCGTCGGCGCCGCGGTCGAGGAACTGGGCCTCGTAGACCAGCACCATCGGCGCGAAGTCCTTGCCGCGGCTCAGCCAGCTCTCGAACGGCTCCTCCGTGGTGGTGTCCACGGCGCCCTGGTCGGCGAAGACCTTCGTGACCGCGGCCAGGTCACCGCCGGTGACCTGGCTGAGCACCGCGGCGAACAGCGCCGCGGAGTTGGAGTCGGCGGGCCGGGTCGTGGCCACGAGCACCGCCCGCTGGACCGGGAACGTCGCGTTGCCGGGGATCTGGTCCCAGCGCAGGCCGCGCTGGTTCGCCGCGACGAACGCCTTCACGTCCAGGGTCCAGTGGCCCCCGGCGCGGCGGGCCAGCCCGGCGAACTGCAGCAGGTCGACGATCGGGGTGCTGCTCGCAACGGCGAGCGGGGAGCTGAACACCTTCACCGACGGCCCGGCGACGGCACGGCGGCCGGCGATCTCGGCGGCGGCGGGTGTGCTGCCGGGGAACGCGAAGTCGTAGCCGCCCAGGTCCATGTCAGCCATGCGGCGGGAGCCGGCCGGGTCCAGGCGCAGACGGATGCCGTGGCCCGCCAGGGCCTCCTTGACGGCGGGGTCGGCGAAGAACCCGGCCTTCTCCGAACCGATCAGGCCGGCCAGTTCGCGGGTGTCGGCGCGGCGGCCGATGACGTGGCCGACGGCGGCGCCGGCGACGACCAGCAGCACCACCACGACGAGCAGCAATCCGGTCCTTCTCACGGCCCGATTGTGGGCCTCGCATGCAACTCCCGGCCGTCTATTCCCTGTTCAGACCCCGTTCATATGGTCCACTGTGGACACCCGGTGGGCCGCCGCCGGCACCACCGCGCCCGCTCGACCGTCCGGACGCCCACCCTGGCTGAACGGCTCAGGGTGGCGGCCGGACGGCGGAGCGGGACCTGAATCATCCTTGCTCGATGGCATACTTTTCCGCGGTCACACCTCCCCACACCCCCTCTGACCTCGCGGATGGTCCCAACGCATGGGCAAGCACCAGTCCGGCACCCGCCTCATCGGCTCGCTGCTGCGCGGGCTCGTCCTGCTCCTCGCCGTCGGTCTCGTCGGCGGCGCCGGCTGGTACGTCCTGCGCAACAACGCGGCCACGGGCGCCGAGGGCTGCCCGACCACCCTGCACGTGGTCACCGCGTCCTCGTTCGCGACCGTCGTGTCCGCCGCCGGCCGCACCCTGCGCGCCGGCGACGACTGCATCCTCGTCGACACGATCAGCACCGACGGCCGTCCCGCCGCCGGGCAGCTCAGCCAGACCCGCGCCGACCTGTGGATCCCCGACGACGCCGCTTGGGACATGATCGCGCCGCCGCAGTTCCTGGCCAAGAAGGACACCCTCAACGCCTACGCCACCCTGGCGAGCAGCCCCATCTACATGGTCACCGATCCCGCCACCGGCGACCGGATCAACGCCGCCGGCGGCAGCTGGCTCGCCCTGTCCGGGCTGCTCAACACCAAGGGCTCCGGCGTCAAGATGGTCGTGCGCAACCCCGCCATGTCCGGCGACGGCATGGTCGCCGCCGGCGCCGTCGGCGAGGCCGTCTGGCTCGAGAAGGGCATGGACGCGTCCTCGCTCGTGCTCACCAACGTCCTGGGCGTCACCCGCACCGTCAACCGCGACCTCGCCGCCACTCCCGAGGCCGCCGGCGAGGTCGGGCTCATCCCCGAGTACGCGCTGCTGGCCACGCTGCGGCTGGCGAAGACCGACCGGCGGTACATCGTCGGCAGCGACCACACCGCGCTGCTGCGCTACACGTGGCTGCCCTCCGCGGCCGCCGCCGGCGACCCGAAGAAGGCCGCCGCGCTGCGCCGCCTCTTCGCCGCGTTCACCAGCGCCGAGGGCAGCCGCGCCATCGCCGAGGCCGGCCTGCGCGGCCCCGACAACCTCCGGCCGATCTTCGACGGCGCCAACGTGCTGCCCGAACCGACCGCGAAACCCTTCGACGTGCTCCAGCCGCACCACGTCCAGCACATCTTCGCCACCTGGGACCCCGAGGACCGGCGCAGCAACCTGCTGATCATCGTCGACCTCGCCACCAACGGCGGCGGCAGCGGCGCACCCACCACCGGCGCCAGCCCCTCACCGCCGCCCGGCAACAAGATCCCGCCGATCGAGGTGCTCCGCGACGGCTGTGTCGTGCTCAGCGGTCTCATGCCCGTCGGCTCCCGCCTCGGGCTGTGGGAGGTCACCCCCGGCACCCCCGGCTACCGCAAGCTCATGCCGACCGACCGCCTCGACGACACCAGCCGCGCCGCGTTCGGCAAGCAGGTCGGCAAACTCGCCGCCCACAAGTCCGGCCCGGGCCTGTTCGACGCCATCGTCGCCGGCTACCAGTCGGTCCGCGACGACTACCACGACGACATGTTCAACCAGGTCCTGGTCCTCACCGACGACCAGAACAAGGACAGCGCCAACACCCAGGCCGTCAACGACCTGGTGCAGAAGCTCACCGACCTGCAGGACCCGAGCAAACCCGTCAAGGTCAGCATCGTCGTGCTCGGCAAGAAGGACTCCGCCGACCGGCTCAAGGAAGCCCTCAAACCGGTCGACGCCTACGTCGACAACGCCCTGCAGACCAGCGACGTGCAGGCCGCCTTCATCCACGTCGTCGCCGGCGGCCTGCACGAATGACCGCGGCGCCGCCGCCCGCTACGCCGGGGTCGTCGGCGAGTCCAGCCACGCGTCGATGAGCTTCGTGAAGTCCTTGCCGGTCTGCCGGTTCACGAACGCGGTGAACGCCGCCCGGTCCTGCGCCGTGCCGGCGTGCTGCGACACCCACGCCCTGGCCAGGGCGAAGAACGCCTGATCGCCGAGGGCCTTGTGCAGCTCGTGCAGCATCAGCGCCGGGCACACGTACACGTTGCTCTCCGCGAAACTGTCCGCCCGCGGGTTCCCGGGCGGCCCCAGCCGCTGCCGTGCGTCCGCGTCGCTCTTGCGCGCCCGCTGCGCCCAGTCCTCAATGTCGTAGCCGTCGCGCTCCGCGGTGTACAGCGCCTCGGCGTAGGTCGCCCAGCCCTCGTTGAGCCACACGTCCTTCCACACCGCCGGGCCGACCGTGTCGCCGAACCACTGGTGCGCGTACTCGTGCAGCATGATCCCGTCCAGCGGCGTCACGCTCTTGGAGTCGCCGAGCACATCACCGCCGATCGTCACCATCTGCTGCGTCTCCATCGCCGAACGCGACGGCACGATCACCGCGCCGGCGCTCGGGAACGGGTACCGCCCGAACCGAGCCTCCAGCCAGCGCAGATGCTCCGGCGCCTTGCGCAGCACCGGCAGCAGCCGGTCGTCGGTGCCCGTCCGGGTCCACAGCGTGATCGGCAGGTCGTGCGGGCCGGTCAGCCGCTCCGCCTGATACCGCTCCCCCACCGCCAGGGTCGTCAGGTAGGTCGCGACCGGCTGCGCCGAGGAGTAGGTGAACGTGCTGCCCCGCACCGCGCCGGGCGTGCCGCCGGCGATCGCCTCCCAGCCCTCCGGCACGGTGACCGAGATGTCGTACAGCGCCTTGTCCGACGGCTGGTCGTTGGCCGGGTACCAGGTCGACGCGCCGAACGGCTCCTGCATCGTCCACAGCTCGCCCTCGGCGGTCACCGTCAGCCCGAGCGGCTCGGCGTCGCCCCGGTGCGACGGCATCGGCACCGGCGCCGGCGTCCCCGAGTAGCCCACGACGACGGTGACCGTGGTCCCGGCGGTCAGCGCCCGCTCGACGGTCAGCTTGCCGCCGTCGACCCGGCCGGTCGCCGCGGCGCCGTCGACCGACGCGCTCGTCACCGTGTACGGGCTGGTCAGGTCCAGCCGCAGCGACGGCTCCGCGCGCAGCACCCGCAGCTTCAGCGTCGCCGTGCCGGAGAGCGTCCTGCTCTGCGGCGCCCACGTCAGCGCCAGGCCGTAGTGCAGCACGTCGATGGCCGGGTTGCCGTACGCCGGATACAACGGGTCGGCGACCGGGGTGGACGTGCCGTCCAGGTTGCCGGGATCCAGCTGCTGCGGCGACGGCTGCGGCGTCAGCGACCGGGCCTGGCCCGGCGTGCAGCCCGCCAGGACGACGGTCGCGGACAGGGCGGCGAGGAGTCTCGATGGGCGGCGCACCGGCCCAAGCATATGACTCAGCTGCACCCGAGCGCGTCACGCAGTGCGACGAGGTTGCGCACCATGACGGAGATGTAGTCGCCGCCCTCCTCGACGCCCTCGATCGGGTCGAGCACGGCCGCCTTCGCGCCGATCTCCTTCGCGACCGTCTCCGACAGCTTCGGGCTCACCAGGGCCTCGAAGAAGATGGTCGTCGCGCCCTTCGCCTTCGCCAGGGCGGCGACCTCCGACACCCGCTGCGGGCTCGGCTCCTCCTCCGGGTCCAGCCCGGTGATCGGCACCTGCGTCAGGTGGTACCGGGCGGCGAGATACCCGAACGCCGCGTGGCTCGTCACGATCTCGCGCCGCGCGCACGTCTGCAGCCCGGCCGTGTACTCCTCGTCGAGGCGGCGCAGCTCGTCCTGCAACTGTCCGGCGCGCACCTTCATCGCGTCGGCGTGGGCCGGGTCGACCGCGGCGAGGCGCTCCGCGAGCTTGCCGACGACCGCGGCGAACCGGATCGGGTCGAGCCAGACATGCGGGTCGGCGCCGTGCTCCGGCCCGGACTGCAGGGTCTCGACGCCGGCGACGTCGAACGCCTTGTTCTTCGCCTGCAGCTTGACCGCCTCGTCGACCGACGGCTGGAACCCCGACAGGTACACCACCAGGCTCGCGTCACTGATCTGGGCCAGCTGGCTCGGCTTGAGCTCCAGGTCGTGCGGCTCCGCGCCGGCCTGGGTCAGGTTGGTGACCGCGGCGTTCTCCGCGCCGATCCGCTCGCTCATGTACTGCAACGGGTAGAAGCCCGCCACCACCCGCAGCCGGCCGTCGTTCTGCTGCTGGGCGGCCGGCTCGTCGCCGCAGGCGGCGGTGCTCAGCAACAGGGACCCGGCGGTGAGACCGGCGAGGACGGCGCGACGCAGCATGATCCCATCCTGGCGACTGTTGACAATGATTGTCAAAAACGCATGGTTGCGCCGGTCACATCGCCGTAAGCTTCCTAGGAACCTAGTTCTACCGTGCCGTGTCGATCCGCGACTCACGTCTCCGACCTGGTGGTGACACCGATTGAGAGAGGACTTCCGACCATGCTGCGTGCGCACAACTTCTCGGTCTCCGTCGACGGCTACGGCGCCGGCCCCGACCAGCGCGTCGAGGACCCGCTCGGCACCGGCGGCGAGCGGCTGCACGACTGGATGTTCCGGACCCGCACCGCCAGGCGCATGACCGGCGAGGACGGCGGCAGCGAGGGCGTCGACGACGAGATGATCGCCGCCGGCCAGACCGGTCTCGGCGCCACGATCATGGGCCGCAACATGTTCGGGCCCGTGCGCGGGCCGTGGGCGCCGGACGAGACCTGGGCCGGCTGGTGGGGCGCGGACCCGCCCTACCACCACCCGGTCTTCGTCCTGACCCGGCACGCCCGGCCGAGCGTGACCATGCAGGGCGGCACCGTCTTCCACTTCGTCACCGGCGGCATCGAGGCGGCCCTGGAGCAGGCCGTCGACGCCGCCGGCGGGCTCGACGTGCGGCTCGGCGGCGGGGTCTCCACGGTCCGGCAGTACATGCGCGCCGGCCTGCTCGACCAGCTGCACGTGGCGATCATCCCGGTCGTGCTCGGCCGGGGCGAGCGGCTCTTCACCGACGGGCTCACCGACGGCTACGCCTGCACCCGGATGGTCGCCTCCGACGCGGCGACCCACGTGATCCTCAGTCGAGTGTGATGGCGAACTGACGGGCGGTGATGCCGTACCAGCGGTCGGTCAGCCCCTCGTCGGTCATGCCGAGGCGGGTCGCGACCGCCTGGGACGCGAGGTTGTCCTCGTCCGTGAGGGCGAGGACCCGCCCGCCGGTCCGCGACAGCAGCTCACGCGCCGCCCGCGTGGCGAGACCCTTGCCGTGATGGGCCGGGTGCAGGTGCCAGCCGATCTCGACCTCACCGTCGTCGCCTTCGAGCGGCAGCAGCAGGACCGTGCCCACCGGTACACCGTCCACCTCGATCGCCCAGTAGCCTCTCGGGCCGTCCTCCCGCCCCCGCATCCGGCCCAGCCTGGCCAGTGCCTCCTCGCGGTCCGGGATCACCCGCCGCGGGTGCGCGCCCAGGTGCCGCATCACCTCCCACCGGGAGTAGATGTCGTAGAACGCCTCGACGTCGTCTTCAGTCCACCGCCGCAACCGCATGCCGATCATGATGCACGGTTCGTCACCGTCAGGTGACCCAATGGGCCTCCGTGACCGACGACGTTCGATATGATCCGCAACGTTTGCCGTGATCATGTTGCCGATCCCCGGAGGACCGACGCTCAATGACCGTCACCGGAACAACCTCGGCGCCGGCCCGGCCGATCCCCCTCGCGAAGGGCCGCCCGATCGTCGGCAACGTCCTGGAGCTGGCCAGGGACCCGGCGCGGTTCTTCGCCCGGGCGTACCGCGACAACGGCCCCGTCTTCAGGATCAAACTGTTCAACAAGACCTGCACGGTCATCGCCGGCGCCGACGCGGCCAACTTCATGGGCTCGCGGGAAGGCCGGGAGTGCCTGCGGTCCAAGGAGTTCTGGCAGGGCTTCCTGGACGAGTACGGCGGCACCCGCACGATCCTCGGCGAGGACGGCGACAGCCACAAGGAGCTGCGCGAGATCATGCGCCGCGGCTACTCCCGTGACGCCATCAAGGGCCGCGGCAACGAGCTCGTCGAGATCACCGACCGCGTCATCGAACGCGACTGGAAGCCCGGCGGGTCGGTCCCCGTCGTGCACGCCCTGCAGTACATGGTGACCGACCAGCTCGGCACGATCCTCACCGGCAACGCGCCGCTGGAATACGTGCCGGACATCCGCACCATGACCCTCTACGTGCTCAACGTCCTGGTCACCAGGCAGCGGCCGAAGATCCTGCTGCGGAACCCCCGCTACAAGAAGGCCCGCGCCCGTGTGTTCGAGCTCAGCGACACGATGGTCGCCTCGCTGCGCGCCACCGCGGGCAGCAAGCCACCGCAGGAGCGCAACCTCGTCGAGGACCTCATGGACGTGCACCTCAACCGCGAGGGCGTCCTGCCGGCCGACGACCTCGTCCTGGCCCTGACCGGCCCGTACGTGGCGGGCCTGGACACGGTGGCGAACACCACCGCGGCGTTCATCTACTCCGTCCTCAAGCACCCCGAGGTCCTCGCCAAGGTCCAGGCCGAGGCGGACGCCCTGTTCGCCGGCGGCGACATCACCGACGACGACCTGCGCAAGATCCCGTCGATCCGGTACGCGCTGATGGAGACGATGCGGCTGTATCCGATCGCGGTCGCGCTCAACCGGACCGCGACCAGGGACTTCGAGTTCGCCGGGCACACGATCAAGGCGGGCGAGATGGTGTACATCGGCACCACCGTGCCGCACTTCATGCAGGAGTACTTCCCCGACCCGGACGCCTTCGACATCGACCGTTACTCCAAACCCCGGTCGGAGCACCTGCAGCCGGGCGCGTACTCCCCGTACGGCCGCGGCCCGCACACCTGCCTGGGCAAGAGCTTCGCCGACGTGCAGATGGCCCTGTCGATGGCGCGCCTGTTCCACCGCCTCGACCTTGAGCTCGACCCGCCTGGCTACACCCTCGTCACGAAGACCGCACCGACCCCGGGCCCGTCGATGAAGTTCAAGGTGAAGGTTCGGCGCCACCGCCACTAGCCTTCTTCGCATGGCAACGCTCTCGTACGGCAGCGCGACCGGCCGCTGGGTCCTCACCGCGACGATCCTCGGCTCCGGCATCGCGGCGATCGACGCGACCGTCGTCGGCATCGCGCTGCCGGCGATCGGCCGCTCCTTCGACGCCGACCTCGAGACGTTGCAGTGGGTGGTCACGTCCTACACTCTCGCCCTCGCCGGGCTGCTGCTCATCGCGGGCGCCCTCGGCGACCGGTACGGGCGCAGACGGGTCTTCCTCATCGGCGTCATCTGGTTCGCCGTCGCGTCGATCCTGTGCGGCGCCGCCCCGGACGCGCCGACCCTCATCGCCGCCCGTGCGCTGCAGGGGGTCGGCGCGGCCCTGCTCACCCCCGGCAGCCTCGCCATCCTCCAGGCCTCGTTCCGCCCGTCGGATCGCAGCCGGGCCATCGGCGCCTGGTCCGGCCTCGGCGGCGTCGCCACCGCCATCGGCCCGTTCCTCGGCGGCTGGCTCGTCGGCGCCGCCTCCTGGCGGCTGATCTTCGCGATCAACGTCCCCATCGCCGCCGTCGTCGTCCTCATCGCCTGGCGCCACGTCCCCGAGTCCCGCGACGCCACCGCCACCGGCCGCATCGACGTCCTCGGCGGCACCCTCGTCACCCTCGGCCTGGTCGGCGTCACCTACGGCCTCATCGAGAGCCTGCCGATCTTCCTGATCGCCGGGGCGCTGTTCCTGGCCGCGTTCGTCTGGTGGGAGCGCCGCACCGCCCATCCCATGCTGCCGCTGGACCTGTTCGCCGCACCCCAGTTCAGCGCCACCAACGTCGTCACGTTCGTCATCTACGGCGCCATCGGCGGCGCCCTGTTCCTGCTGCCCATCCAGCTCCAGCAGGTCGCCGGCTACACCCCGCTGCAGGCCGGCGTCTCCCTCCTGCCGATCACCGTCATCATGCTGCTGCTGTCGGCCCGCTCCGGCGCCCTCGCCACCCGCATCGGCCCCCGCCTGCAGATGAGCGCCGGCCCCGTCCTCGTGGGCGCCGGCATGGCCCTGTTCACCCGCGTCACGGCGTCCGGCTCGTACCTGACCGAGGTCCTGCCCGCCGTCGCGGTCCTCGGCCTGGGCCTCGCCACGACCGTCGCCCCGCTCACCGCGACCGCCCTGTCCTCGGCCCGCTCCAGCCACGCCGGGATGGCCTCCGCCGTCAACAACGACGTCGCCCGCGCGGCGGGTCTCATCGCCGTCGCCGTCCTGCCGGCCGCGGCCGGGATCACCGGCGCCGCGTACCTCGACCCGGACGTGTTCTCCGCCGGCTTCCACACCGCGGTCCTGATCTGCGCGGCGCTCTGCCTGCTGGCGGGCGCGGTAGCCGCCGTCACGATCCGCAACCCTCCGGCCGCCCTGCCCGCTCCATCGGGCAAGCCCTGGCTGCACTGCGCTGTCGACGCTCCCCCGCCGCCGCCACCGCATGGTGTTGCTTCATGACCGCTGGGTCAGCAACCCTTGCAGGACGCTGCGGACGGTGCGTTCGAACAGGTCGGGGGCATCGCCGGGCGGCGCGGCGGGGTTGGTGAACGCCGCGGTCAGGTGCGGGTGGGCCGCCGGGTCGACCAGGGCGAACAGCTGCATGGCCTGCTGCTCTCTGACCGTCGGGTCGGCGGCCGACGGGTCGTTGGCCGGCGGGTTCATGGGGACCGGTGTGGAGAACAGCGACACGACGCCGGTCAGCACGGCGACCGCCTCCATCTTCGTGCTCGCCGCACTCGGCAGCGGCGCCATGATGGCCAGGCAGCGCTCGAAGTAGTTGACGGTCTGCGGCCCGAACGCGCCCGCGCGCCTGGTGGCCTCGGTGAGCCACGGGTGGCGGCGGTACAGGGCCAGCTGGTCGCGGGCGACGCCGACCAGGTCGTCGAGCCAGTCGCCGGTCAGCGGCCCGTCGAAGGGGAACTCACCGAGGGCCGCGTCGACCATGAGGTCGAGCAGGTCGTCCCGCGAGGACAGGTACCGGTACAGCGAGCCGGCACCTGTGTCCAGCGCCGCCGCGACGGCCCGCATCGACACGGCGGGCAGACCACCCTGGTCGGCCAGCACGGTCGCGGCGGCCACGATCTCGGCTCGGCTGTGCTGCGGGACCGGACCCCGGGACCGGCGGTCGGGCCGGGTCCAGATCGATTCCCGGGTTGCTCCGGACATGCCGCCAAGCATAAATCGCAAACGACGTTCGCAGTAGCGGACACGGGCGCCCGCACCCATCACCTGCAGCTGGTGCCGACCCGGCTCGTCATCGCAGGGGTAGTTGCAATGGCGGTCGGAAATTGTGTCGGACCCACCCGGTAACATCCGTGACGTCGGTGAAAAAACCTAGCCAAAGGTGCGCGGCAACCATGCTCGACATCGAGTTGATTCGCAAGGACCGGGCCTCCGTCGAGGCCGCACTGTCCAAGAGGCTCGAGCCGTCCGAGGTGTCCCGCGCGCTGAGTGCCATCGCCGAGCTGGACAAGCAGCGCCGCGAGCTCATCGGCGAGATCGACGCCGAGCGGGCCCGCCGCAAGGAGGAGGCCCGCGCCTTCGGCGCCGCGAAGGCCGCCGGTCAGGCCGTCGAGCCGACCACCCGCGACGCGAAGGCTGCGCTGCAGGAGCTCGAGGAGCGCCTCGCCGCCGTGCAGGAGCAGCTCACGACCGTGATGAGCGAGCTGCCCAACCTGCCCGCCGACGACGTCGTGGGCGGCGGCAAGGAAGCCAACGTCGTCGTGAAGGTCTTCGGCGAGGCCCCGAAGATCGACAATGTCCGCGACCACGTGACCCTCGCCAACGAGCTCGGCCTCGTCGACTTCGAGCGCGGCGTCAAGCTCGGCGGCTCCGGCTTCTGGATCTACACCGGCTGGGGCGCCCGCCTCGAGTGGGCCCTGGTCAACTGGTTCATCGATCGGCACTTCACCGCCGGCTACCAGTTCATGCTGCCGCCGCACCTGCTGCTCGACTCGGCCGGCTATGCCGCAGGACAGTTCCCGAAGTTCTACGACGACGTGTTCCACATCGCCACCGAGGGCGACGAGCGCGGCCGGTTCCTCCTGCCGACGTCGGAGACCGCAATCCTCGGCGCCTACCAGAACGAGATCTTCGAGACCGCCGACCTGCCGCACAAGGCGTATGCCTACACGCCCTGCTACCGCAGCGAGAAGGCCGGCTCGCACTCCGACGAGCGCGGGACCGTGCGCGGCCACCAGTTCAACAAGGTCGAGATCTTCCAGTTCACCACGCCCGAGGACGGCGAGAAGACCCTCGAGGAGATGGTCGACTACGCCGAGGACCTGGTGAGCTCGCTCGGCCTGCACTTCCGCCGGTCGCTGCTCGCCGCGGGCGACTCCAGCGCCTCGATGCGCAAGACCATCGACATCGAGGTCTGGATGCCGAGCACCGGCAAATACAAGGAGGTGTCGTCCGTCTCCTGGGCCGGCGACTACCAGGCCCGTCGCGCGGGCATCCGCTACCGCGTGCCGGGCTCGAAGAACAACCGCTTCGTGCACACGCTGAACGGTTCCGCCCTCGCAACCAGCCGCATCTTCCCGGCGATCCTCGAGCAGTTCCAGCAGGCGGACGGTTCGGTGCTCGTCCCCGAGGTGCTGCGCGACAAGGTCGGCACCGACCGCATCGTGAAGCCCACCAAGCGCAGGTAGCCCCTCCCAGCCGCCAATCGCCGCCGTGACCAAGCCGACCCGGCCGGAGTGATCCGGCCGGGCGGCCGTCGGCTCTGACCGTCCTCGCCACCGGGCAACGACGTCGCAGCACGGTGCACCTGACCCCGCTCGGAGCCGAGCTGGGGCGGACCACTGCGAGCCGAGCCGACCGGACCACGGCGAGCAGCGCCAGGCCACGCCAACCCGGACCGCGTCAACCCGGACCGGGACCGACCACGCCAAGCCAGGCAGGACCGGACCAATCCAGGCCGGGACGGACCACGCCAAGCCGACGCGGACCGCCCGGAGCAGGGCCACACCGCGCAGAGCAGGACCGGACCGGCCCGGGCCGCACTGGTCGGGCCGCACCGAGCCGCGCCACACCAGACCACACTGAGCAGAGCCGGACCGCACCAACCCGGACCGGGACGGACCACGCCAAGCCGAGCCGGACCCGCCCCAACCAGGACTGCACTGAGCAGAGCCGGGCCAATCCGGGCCGAGCCACACAGGGCCGAACCGGACCGAGCCGGACCGGACCGGACCGGACCGGACCGGACCGGACCGAGCTGAACCGCACGAGGGCCGAACTGCACGGGGCCGCACCGCACCGAGCCGGGCCGCGGCGCGGCGAATCAGAGGCGGCCAAGTCGCGGCACGGAGACGGCCGGCGCGGTGAGCCTGAGGCACTGCGGGGAGCGCTCCACACCCATCACGCACGACAAGAAGCCAGGCGCGCCGAGCCGTCTCGACGAAGTCGCCGTGGAGCGGCCGGCCGTGGGTGCGCGCCGCTCGCGGCGATGTCCATGACGTGGCCCGGGTCGCAGCGACCTGGGTCTGAGTGCGAGGCGCAAACGATCCTGCGGCGAAGATCGCGGTCCGATGCGTGGTACTTCCCGGTCTGGCAGTCGATCCCGACCGCTTCTCCGTGATCACGGAGCGTCATGGGGCCAGGCCCATCGAAGTTCCGTGGTCACTGAGACGGGAATGCGCCGTCCCAGTGTTCAGCACCGTTCAGCCGGGTCCGATCTTGCCATCCATGATCGGAGTCGCTCGGCGGCCGTCCACGCGGCCGGCCGGCGACTTCGATCAACCGCGAGATCCGCTCTCGGGGTGGCGCAGACCCTCGAGGTGCATGAACTGGTCGTGCCCCGGGGTCACAGCAGCTCGCGGAGTGCTTCGATCAGGAGCCAGGCGCCGAACACCGCGAACAGCACCGCCGCGCCGTACTTGATGGTGCGTTCCGGGAGGCGTTTGCCGAGCAGGCGGCCGAGCAGGATGGCGAGGGCGTCGGCGGCGACCATGCCGAGTGTCGAGCCGAGCCAGGTGCCGAACCAGCCGTGCTGGGTGGCGAGGGTGATCGTGGCGAGCATCGTCTTGTCGCCGAGTTCGGCCAGGAAGAAGGCCACGCCGACGGCGAGGATCGCGGAGCGGGTGGTGGGCTGGGAGGCCTTGTCGCGTTCGGCGTCGGTGAGGGAGTCGCCGCGCAGGGTCCAGGCGCCGAACGCGAAGAACGCCACCGCCGCGACGAGGGAGATCCAGCCGGTGGGGAGGGCGGCGCCGAGGCCGTACCCGACGGCGACGGAGACGAGGTGCACGACGGCGGTGGCGACGGTGATGCCGATGAGGACCGGCAGGGTCTTGAATCTGGTGGCGAACGTCAACGCCATCAGCTGGGACTTGTCGCCGAGTTCGGCGACGAAGATGACGCCGAAGCTGATCGCGAGGGCAGCGAGGAAACCGCTCATGTGCAGTGAAAGACCTTCCCGGGTGGACCGGGAGGAGGGCACGGACGACCTCGACCCGGCTTGTTCAGCCTGAGTCGAAGGTCTCGTCCGCCCCGGATCCCGACCGGAAACCGGCCGGAACGCCCCTGCCGGAGACCGGCCGGAAGCAAGAGGCCGCGTGGCCGGGGGCGCGAACGCCCCAGTATGTCGACCACGCAGTTGGAGGACTACTCCCCTTCGCGCGCTGCCAGCGTACCCAAGAAATCGCTCAACGCGCGCAGCGGCCGCACGTGCCGAAGATCTCAAGTGTGTGGCTGACGTCGGTGAAGCCGTGCTCCTCGCCGATGCGGTCGGCCCACCGCTCGACGGCGGGGCCGAGCACCTCGACGGTGCGGCCGCAGCCCCGGCACACGAGGTGATGGTGGTGGCGGTCGCTGCAGCGCCGGTAGCGGGTGTCGCTGCCCGGGACCTGCATGACGTCGATCTCGTTGGTCTCGGCGAGCAGCTGCAGCGTGCGGTACACCGTGGTGAGGCCGACGTTGTCGCCGCGTTCGCGGAGCATGACGTGCAGCTCCTGCGCGCTGTGGAACCCGTCGACGTTGCTCAGCAGCGTCATCACGGCGTCGCGCTGGCGGGTGTTGCGCCGGGTTGGGTGCTGCTCCACGTCGTTCACGAGTCGAAGCCTAAGTCGTTCACCCGGAAAAGCTTAGCGTGACCTCACCAAACCAGCGTGGTCGAGCCCGTCGGCCGCGCCGCGGCGGCACCTTCGTACGAGATACGGAGACAAGCCGGTACGGTGCGGTCGTGGACATCAGCCTTGAGGTCGACGACGAGGAATCCCTGCGGATGCTGTACCGCTGGCTCCGCGACGACGAGATCCGCCGGACCGTGCCGGTGACCATGGTCCCGACGCCGCCGCGCCCCGGTGAGATGGGCGCGGCGTTCGAGATCATCAGCGCCGTGGTCAGCAACGGGATCGCGCTCGGCGGTCTGCTGGTCGCGGTGGCGTCGTGGCGCGGGTCGCGGCCCCGACCGCCGAGGGTCCGCATCCGGCACGGCGCAACGGTCGTCGAGCTGGACGGCTCCCCCGACGAGATCCGCCGCGTCGTCGACGCCCTCGACCCGCCGGCGCCCGCCGGCGAACCGCCCGCGGACACCAGCCCGGCACCACGACAAGACCCCGCGCCGCGACAAAACCCCGCGCCGCAGCAAGACCCGGCGCCGCGGCAAAACCCCGCACCGCGACCGGACCCGACGCCGGACGTCTAGGCGTGCGCGCCTCGCGGCTCATCTCGCTCGTGCTGCTGCTGCAGGCCGGCG
Source organism: Dactylosporangium sp. NBC_01737 (assembly GCF_035963215.1). Lineage (NCBI taxonomy): Bacteria > Bacillati > Actinomycetota > Actinomycetes > Micromonosporales > Micromonosporaceae > Dactylosporangium > Dactylosporangium sp. NBC_01737. The sequence goes on along the minus strand of NZ_CP109153.1, from coordinate 6,458,800 downwards.
GCACCGTCACCGCCGGTGAGCTGGCCGAGGCACTGGAGGTCTCCGAGCGCACCATCTACCGCGACATCCTCGCCCTGTCCGCCGCCGGCGTGCCGGTCTACGCCGAGCAGGGCCGCGCCGGCGGGTACCGGCTGCTGGACGGCTACCGCACGAAGCTCAACGGCCTCAGCCGCGCCGAGGCGGAGGCGCTGTTCCTGTCGGGGCTGCCCGGCCCGGCCCGCGACATGGGGCTCGGTGACGCGCTCGCCGTCGCGGAGCTGAAGGTCGCCGCGGCGCTGCCCGCGCCGATCCGGGACGCGGCCGGCCGGGCCCGGCAGCGCTTCCATCTGGACGTGCCCGGCTGGTTCGAGGACCCGGCGCAGCCGCCGCCGTGGCTGGCCGAGCTGGCCCGCGCCGTCTGGGACGACCGGGTGGTGCGGCTGCGCTACGAGCGGCGCGAGGTCGTCACCCGCACCGTCGAGCCGTACGGCCTGGTGCTCAAGAACGGCGCCTGGTATCTGGTCGGTCGCGTGGGCGGCGACCTGCGCGTGTACCGGGTCGACCGGATCGCGGACCTCACCGTGGAGGCGGCGGCGTTCACCCGCGACCCGGCGTTCGACCTGGCCGCGTTCTGGGCGGTCCGCGCCGACGAGTTCGTCCGGCGGGTCCTCGCCGAGCGGGTCACGATCCGGGTCACGCCCACCGGCCTGCGACTGCTGCGCCATGCCGTCGAGTCGCTGGCGGTGCGGGAGGCCGTGCACCACCCGGCCGACGAGCAGGGCCGGGTGGTGCTGGAACTGCCGGTCGAGTCGGTAGAGGTCGCCTATACCCAGTTGCTGCGGCTGGGCCCGGAGGTCGAGGTGCTCGCCCCGGACCGGCTGCGCAAGCTCATGAGCGACGCCGCGAACCGCATGACCGAGCTCTACCGGTAGCCGGTGGCATCGGCGGGCTTGCCCGCCTCGTGCACCTCGCGGAAGTAGCGCCACCAGTCGGGGCGGCTGCCGTCGAGGTCGGTGAAGCCGTACACCCCCGACAGCTGCCCGCTGGACAGCGACTGCCCGTTCCACCGGGCGACGTCCGGGTCGGCGGCGAGCGCGGCCACGGCCCGCCCCAGGTACGCCGGCGTCTCGGAGATCACGAAGTGCGGCTCCTTGGCGGTGGCGTCCAGCCAGTTCGCCTCGGTCACGCCGAAGTGCTCCAGCATCATCTCCGAGCGCAGCCAGCCTGGTGTGATCGCGACCGCCGTCGCGCCGTGCGGCTTGAGCTCGTGCGCCTGCGCGAACGCCAGCCGCAGCACCGACGTCTTCGCCAGGTCGTAGAAGAACGACACCCGGTAGTTGCCGGCGTTGTACTCCAGGGTCCCGTCGGTCACCTCGACGACGAGCCCGCCGGGCCGGCGGATCAGCAGCGGCAGCGCCGCATGGCTGGTGATGATGTGGGTGTCGATCGCCAGGCGCAGGATGTGCAGCCCGGTGTCCAGCGAGTCCTCCCACAGCGGCTTGTCCCAGGTGAACAGCCCCTCGGCGCCCCAGATGTCGTTGACGAGCACGTCGAGGCGGCCCTGCTCGGCGTCGATGCGGGCGACCAGGTCCCGCACCTGCTCCGGCACGAGATGGTCGACCTGCACGCCGATCCCGACGCCGCCCGCCGCGGTGACCAGCTCCGCGGTCTCCTCGATCGTCTCCGGCCGCGCCATCTCCGACTGTTGCCGCCGGGTGGTGCGGCCCGTCGCGTACACCGTGGCCCCGGCCGCCCCCAGCTGCACCGCGATCTGCCGCCCGGCGCCTCTCGTGGCCCCCGCGACCAGCGCGACCTTGCCTTTCAGTGGTGTGTCCATGCCGGTGACGGTGCCAGCAAAACCTGACAACCCGTGTCCGACTTTTCTAGCGGATCTTGCCGTCGACGCGGGGGCGCCGGGCGCCCTCGACGGCGACGCAGATGCCGTAGACCTTCGCGTGGCCGGTCCAGCCGTTGATCCGGCCCCGGTTGTTGCTGATCTGGACCCGGCCGCCGGCGGCGTCGACGGCCGACACCAGGTGCAGGTAGACCGTCCCGGCGACCTTGGCCAGGACGATGTCGCCGACCTCGACCTTCGCCGGGTCGACCGGGCTGACCGTCACCAGCTCGCGGCTGCGCACCAGCGGCACCATCGAGGACCCGCTGGGCCGGAACCGCACCGTCGCGCCGCCGGCGACCCGCGCGGCGACCATGTCAAGAGCACCCATCGTGTCGCGAGCATGCACCCCCGTCCGGCGCGGTGTCGAGCGAGAATGGCATGGTGAGCGTCGATATCTCCGGTCCCGCCGTCCCCGGTGCACTGGCGGCGCCCCTTGCGGTCGCCAGGTGCGCGACGGCGGCGGTGGCGATGTGCCTGGACGCCGCCGCCGACCTCGCCCAGGCGCGGACCGGCCGCCGGCCCATGGTTGCCCTCGACACCGCCCACGTCGCCGCGGCCGTGCGTGGTGAGGTGCTGCTGCGCGGGCCCGACGGGCGCGGCATCGACGGGTTCGCCCCGCTGTCGCGGCTGTGGCCGGCCGCCGACGGCTGGGTCCGCACCCACGCCAACTATCCGTGGCACCGTGCCGCGCTCCTGGCCGCCCTGCGCACCGACGCCGGCGGTGTGGCCGCAGCGATCGCCGACCGGTCCGCCGTTGAGGTCGAGCGTCTGGTGTACGCCGTTGCCGGCCTCGCCGTCGCCTCCCGCCGCCCCGCCGAGTGGCTGCACGAGCAGGCGTCGGCCGACGAGGTGCCCGGCCCGCTGGTGCGCAGCACGCCGCTCGGTGCGCGGCGGGCGTCCGCACGGGACAGGATCCCCGCCGGCAGGGTCCTGCCGGCGGCCGGGATCCGGGTCCTCGACCTGACCCGGGTCATCGCCGGACCCGTCGGCACCCGGATGCTGGGCGCGCTGGGCGCCGACGTGCTGCGGGTCGACGACCCTGCCCGGCCCGAGCTGCCGCTGCACGCGGTCGACGGGGTCGTCGGCAAGGCCAGCACCCTGCTGGACGCCCGGGCCGCCGCGGGGCTGGAGGCGCTGCACCGGCTGCTCGACACCGCCGACGTGCTGGTCACCGGGTACCGGCCGGGTGCCATGCGCCGGCTCGGCCTGGACGCGGACCAGGTCGCCGAGCTGCACCCCGGCACGGTCGTGGTCTCCCTGTCCGCGTGGGGCACCACCGGCCCGTGGGGCGCCCGGCGCGGCTTCGACAGCCTGGTCCAGGTCGCGACCGGAATCGGCTGGCTCACCCGGGACGCCGCGGGCCGCCCCGGTGCCCTGCCGTGCCAGCTGCTCGACCACGCGACCGGGTACCTCGCCGCCGCCGGTGCCCTCACCGCCCTCGCGGCCCGGGAGCGCACCGGCGCCGCGGCCCACGTCGAGGTGTCCCTGGCCCGGACCGCCCGGTGGCTGCTCGACACGCCGCTGGACCCGTCACCCCCGCAGGACACGCAGACGGCGCCGTTCCTGGTCCCGCTCGGCGCGGGCTGGACCGGTGTCAGCCCGCCGGGCACGATCGACGGCGCCCCGCTGACGTGGCCGCACCTGCCACCGGCCTACGGCGCCGCCCCCGCGACCTGGAGCTGAGCCCCACCCGGCGCGGCAGACCGGCCAGGCAGACCGGTCAGGCGGGACGGCGCAGCGTTGCCAGGATCGTGTCGCGGACCGCGGAGCGGCCGGCCTCCTGGGCGCCGAGCAGCGCGGCGTCGTCGTGCAGGGTGCTGGTCGCGATCGCCGTTTCCAGCGGCGCGGCCTCGGCCAGGGCGGTCGCGACCGCGGTGCTCAGCACCGGGCCGCCGGCCTGGCCGACTTCGCCGCCGATGACGACGAGCGGCGGGTCGAGGACGGCGACGACGGCGGACAGGCCGATGGCGATCCGGCCGGCGAGGGTGGTGACGAAGCTGCGGGCGGCGTCGTCGCGCTCCGAGGCGCGGGCGACGGCAGCGGCCATGGTGCCGGCGGCGGTGCTCTCCTGCAGGCCGTACTCGGCGGCGAGGTCGAGCACGGCGCCGCCGCCGACGAGGTCCTGGAAGTCGACGCGGCCGGTGAAGCCGCGGCCACCGGTGACGCCGGGCAGCATCATCGGCATGTACCCGATCTCGCCGGCGCCGCCGCGGGCGCCGCGCAGCAGGGTGCCGCCGAGGTCGATGGCGAGCCCCAGGCCGGCCTCGCCGAGCCAGAGCAGGGCGAAGCTCTCCGCGTCGTGGCCGGCGCCGTGGGCGCGCTCGGCGACGGCGGCGAGGTTGACGTCGTTGTCGACGCCGACGGGCACGCCGAGGCGGCGGCGCAGGTCGTCGACGAGGCCGGGGCGGCCCCAGCCGGGGACCTCGACGTGGTGCAGGACGTCGGTGCGCACGTCGTAGGACCCGGCGACGGCGATCTGCACCTGCGCGACCGGGTCGGGCGCGATCCGGGCCTCCTTGCACACGTCCTGCACCGCGTCGACGACGGCGGAGACGGGGTCGGTGCGGGTGAAGTCGACCGCGAGCTCCAGCCGGCCGCGCACGGTCCCGGCGAGGTCTGTGACGGCCGCGGTGACCGTCGGCAGGTCCGAACCCGGCGAAGCACCCGGCGAAGCGCCGGGCGGCGAGGACGCGGTCCGGTCGCGCACGGACAGGGCGACGGAGTACGCGGCGTCGGGGTTCACGGCGTACACCTCGGCGTTGGGGCCGGGCCCGGCGCTGACGTAACCGACGACGGTGACGAGTTTCGCCTCCGTGAGCCGCCGTAGCGCCTCGGAGATCGTCGGTTTGGACAGGCCGGTCAGCTCACGCAGGTCGCCGCGCGTGAGGGTGCCGCGTTCGAGGACATGACTCAGGGCGGCCGCGTCGTTCATGGCCCTGAGCAGCTTGGACGATCCGCCGAGGTGCGTCATGGTGGCTCGAACCGTATGGTCGGCCGTCGGCGGGTGTCAATCGCCACTCGCGGTCGGGTGGACGTCACTTAAACTCACCAAGAGGACAAAACCGACGAAAAGCGTGGTCAAGGTGATGACGGTCGATCCGGAGCTGCTCGCGGCGGCGCTCGACCAGCTCGGCACCGGGCTGCTCGTCACCAGCGCCGACGGCACCGTCGTCGCTGCCAACCAGGCGACCCGGGACCTCCTCGGCGACGAGGCGACGGAGACGACGGGGGCGACGGGGCGACGGGCCGCAAGGTCGGCGACACCGTCGCCGCGGCGATGACCGCGCAGGAGCACGGGCGCTGGTCGCCGCGGCCGGGGCTGGTCGTGGAGTGGAGCTGGAGCGCGCTGCTGCCCGGCACCCCGCACGAGGGCCGCTGCCTGGTGCTGCGGGACGTGTCGCACCGCATCGCCGACCGTGCCAGGCTCCGCCGGCAGAACCGGGCCCTCGCCGAGCTGGTCGCCATGAAGGCCGAGTTCACCGCCGCCGTGTCGCACGAGCTGCGCACCCCCGTCACGTCGATCGCGGCGATGTCGCAGCTGCTCGGCGAGGAGGTCACGGAGCCGGATCCGCTCGCCGCGGTCGCCCGCAACGCCGCCCGGCTGCTCGGCCTGATCGACAACGTGACCGAACTGGCTCGCATCGAGAACGCACCGCCCGCCGGTACCGGCGAGAAGGTGGCACTGGAGCAGCTCGTCGCCGAGGCGTTGCCGGGCTGGGCCGCCGCCCGCGACGCCGCGGTGCACCTGACGGCGGGTGGTGCGCACGACGCGACCGTGGAGGGCGAGCGGGTGCTGCTGCGGCGGCTCGTCGACGCCATGATCGGCATCGGGCTGGCGGCCGCCGAGCCGGGGGCGCGCTGCTCACCGTCGACGTGACGGCCACCGACAGCGGCTGACGGGTCACCGTGCCGATCGGCGGCCGGGGCGGTGACCGGCTGTTCACGTCGTCGGCGGCCACCGGCGAGGGCGTGCGGCACGACTCGACGGCGTTGATGCTGTGCCGGGCCATCGTCGCGCGGCACGGCGGCCGGCTGAGCACCGACACCGACGCCGGCGGCGCCACGGTGCTGGCCGCACACCTACCCTCCTGAGCGCACAGGCTGTCAGCTCGTGGGAGACTCCCGCACCATGCTGCACTTCGTTTACGGCATGGACCGCCCGGGCACCGGCCCGCTGCGCATGGAGCTGCTCGAAAAGCACTGGGCGTACATGGACGGCTACGTCAAGCAGCTCACCGCCCGCGGCCCGACGCTGAACGAGGACAGGACCGAGGCGACGGGCAGCATCCACATCGTCGAGCTGCCGGACCTCGCCGCCGCGCGGGCGTTCGCGTTCGACGAGCCGAACTTCCAGGGCGGCGTCTACGATCCCGTGCTGCTGCTGCGGTACGAGGACACCCTCGGCGGCACCATGTGGCAGCACGCCTCCGGCGCGGGCGAGGGATTCCTGCTCATCGGGCACGCGACACCGGGCACGCTGCCCCCCGCGGCCCCGGCGCCGGCGCGCGGCACGCTCGCCCGCGGTGAGCTGTTCTCCCACGAGGACGGCGGCTGGCTCGGCACCGTCGTCCTGGTCGAGGCGCCACAGGTACGGGCCGCGGACGTCCTGCCGGGACGCTACGACGAGGTCGAGATCCACCCGTGGCAGATGGGCGGCCGCCGCTGATCGACTCCCACCCCTGCGCGGCCGGCCGAGGGCGTGTACGGTGCCGGTCGATTGATTCAACGCGAGGGGAGCGCGGGTGCCATGCACATCAACGACTTTTTGACTGCGATCCCGATCGGCCTGCTCATCGGTGTCCTGGGCCGGCTGGTGCTGCCGGGCCGCCAGTCGATCGGGCTGTTCATCACGTTCCTGATCGGTGTCGGCGCGGCGCTGCTCGGCACGCTCGTCGCCGAGCTGGTCAACCTCGACGACGACGCCCTCGTCAAGGTGTGGAAGATCCAGTGGAGCTGGTGGGAGCTGGGCATCCAGGTGCTGTTCTCCGCGATCGGCATCGGGCTGGCCAACACGCTGACGTACACCAGGCTCGCCTCCGGCAACCCGAAGCCCCGCAAGCGCACCACCCGCCGCCGCAAGAAGGCCGAGGACTGACCCGAGACCAGCGCCGCTGGTCGATGCCCGTCCCGCGAGGGACGTTGGATACATGGACAGACCAGTGGTCGTCGGCGTCGACGGGTCCGTGGCGAGTCTCGGCGCGGTGCGATGGGCCGCCGACGAGGCCGCCCGGCACGACCGGACGCTGCGGATCGTGCACGCGATGAGCTGGGAGGGCCCCGCGGACGGGCAGGGGGTCGTGCTCGACGCGGCCGCCGACGCGCGGGGCTGGCAACCGGGCATCGCGGTGGAGACCGTCACCGTCGGAGGGCCCTCCGCCCGGGTCCTGCAGGAGCAGTCCCGCACCGCAAGCCTGGTGGTGATCGGCGGCAGGCCGCACGACGGCGGCCTGCTCAACTCCTCGGTCGGCGCGCACCTGGCCGGCTTCGCGCACTGCCCGGTCCTGGTGGTCAACCGGGGCGAGCGGTGGCTGACCGAGGACCGGCACCCGTCGGGCATGTGGCCGGGGCCGCCCGCCCCGGACCATGCCGGTCCGGGCGCCGACCCGATGACGGCGCTGCCCGGCACCGCGCCGGTGGTGGTCGGCGTCGACGGGACACCGTCGGGCTGGCGCGCCCTCGAGTTCGCCTACGACGAGGCCCGGTCGCGGCACGTGCCGCTGGTGGCCGTGCACGCCGGGCACACCCGGCCGCACAGCACCGTCTACGCGGACCTGGCGCCGTGGCTGCGCCGGCACAGCGACGTCGACGCCCGGTTCGCCGGGCTGGACGAGCCCGTCCTGGAGGCGCTCACCACCGCCGCCAACGAGGCCCTGCTGCTCGTCGTCGGCGCGCACCGGGTCTGCTGGTTCGAGAAACCCAGACCGAACCCCCGCACGCAGCTCATCGTCCACCACGCCGCCAGCCCGGTCCTCGTGACCCGCAGCGTCTAGCTCGCGCTGGTCTCCCGGGCGGACTGGAACACCTCGGCGGCGGCGAGCTCGCTGATGACGGCGTTGAGCTCGTCGATCTGCTCGTCGGTGTTGGCCGCCGTGACCTGCACCCGGAAGCCGACCTGGTCGCGAGGCACCCCCGGATAGGGCGCGAGCGTGACGAACAGCCCGCGCCGCCACAGCAGCTCCGACACCTCGACCAGGTCACGGTCCAGCGCGATCGGCAGCTCGATGATCGGCGTGTCATCGGTGTTGGGGGTGAAGACGCCGAGGCCGCGCACGTGCTGCAGCACCCGGGCCGACATGCGGTGCAGGTCGGCGCGCAGCTTGTCGCCGCGCTCGGCGTTGACGTCGAACCCGGCCAGGACGGTGGCGAGCGACGCGGTCGGCGACGGACCCGAGTACAGGTAGGGCGCCGCGGCCGCCTTCAGCCGGTTCTTCAGCACGGTTGGCACCGCCAGGAACGCCAGCAGCGACGAGTACGCCTTGGAGAACCCGCCGACGAGCACGACGTCGTCGTAGGCCTCGCCGAAGTAGCGCACGATGCTGTTGCCGCCGGTGCCGTACGGGCTGGTCTCCTCCGGCGACCGGGCGCCGATGACGCCGAAGCCGTGCGCGTCGTCGACGTACAGGACCGCGCCGTGCGCCCGGCACAGGTCCAGGTACTGCCCGATGCGGGGAATGTTGCCGGTCATGCTGTTCACGCCGTCCATGCACACCAGGACCGGACCGGGCAGGTCGGTGGCCAGCAGCGCGGCGAGCTCGTCGATCGTTTTGAACCGTTTCAACGTAGCGCCCAGGCCACGGGCGTGCACGCAACCGTCCCAGATCGTCTTGTGCGCCCGGGCGTCGACCAGCAGCGTGCCCTGCTGCGCCAGGACCGGGATCACCGACAGGTGGATCTGCGTGATCGTCGGCAGCACCAGCGCGTCGGGGGCGCCGAGCAGGTCGGCGAGCCGCTCCTCGATCCGCGGGTACAGCGCGGGATTGCCCAGCATCCGCGACCAGCTGGGATGGGTGCCCCAGCGGCGTAACTCCCCATCGACGGCGTCGATGATCTGCGGCTCGAGATCGAAGCCGAGGTAGTTGCACGAGGCCCAGTCGGTGAGCCAGTGCTGCCCGACCCGGATCCGGCGGCCGTCGACCTCGTCGATGACGGCGTCGTAAAAGCGGGTGCGGGCACGCAGGTCGGCGATGCCGCTGTAGCGGGGATCGTCGTCGACCGCGGCGGCGAGGTGGTTGAGCACAAGTCCTCCGAAGGCCTTAGGCCGCCGTCCGACTTCCCCGTTGAAGCCCCGACGCTTCCTCCAACAACCATTGACTCGCGTCACCGTAGCTCAATGGCCGGGAGAACAAGTACCCCTGGCCGAGATGGCAGCCCATCGTCACCAGAAGGTCACGCTCGGCTTCGGTTTCGATGCCCTCGGCCACGATCTGCAGTTGCAGGATCGCGGAGAGCTGCACGATCATGTCGACGACGGCGTGCTGCTCGGCCGAGGACGCGATGGTGTCGATGAAGCTCTTGTCGAGCTTCAGCACGTCGACGGGCAGGCGCCGCAGGTAGGACAGCGACGAGAACCCGGTGCCGAAGTCGTCGATGGCGATGCGCACGCCGGCCTCGCGCAGCTCGGCGAGCTCGGCGGTGACCTCGCCGTCGTCGTGCAGCAGCAGGCTCTCGGTCATCTCCACCAGCAGGCTCGCCGGCGGCAGCCCCATCCGGTCGATCTCCTGCAGGACCCACCGGGCGAAGCCCTGCTCACGCCCGCGGAACTGGCGGGCGGAGACGTTGACCGACACGTACACGTCCTCGCCGGGGTGCAGCAGGCGCCACTGCGCGGCGGCCTCGACCGCGTTGCGCAGCACCCACGCACCGAGCGGCACGATCAGGCCGCTCTCCTCCGCGACGGAGATGAACTCGGCCGGGGACACCATGCCGCGGGTCGGATGGTTCCACCGCACCAGGGCCTCGAAGCCGTGGGTACGGCCGTCGCCGATGGCCACGATCGGCTGGAAGTGCAGCAGGAACGCGCCGTCGGCGATGGCCCGGTCCAGGTCCGCGCGCAGTTTGTGCCGCTCCACGACGGCGCTGTGCAGCGAGGACTCGTAGCGCCGCCAGCGGTCCTTGCCGGCGTCCTTGGCGACGTACACGGCGAGGTCGGCGTGGCGCAGCAGGTCCTGCGCGTCGGCGGCCTCGGCGGTGGTGGCGACGCCGATGCTGCAGGTGGCCGTGACGTCGCCGTGCGGCAGCTCGAACGGGGTCGCGAAGCTGGCGAGGACCTTCTCTGCGACGCGCTCGACGTCGGCGGCGCTGCCGGCCCGGCGGACCAGGGCCGCGAACTCGTCGCCGCCGAGCCTGGCCACGGTGCCGGCCGCGCCGTAGGAGCCGTCGACGGCGCGCAGCGCCTCGGTGAGCCGCTTGCCGACCGCGACGAGCAGCGCGTCGCCGGCGCTGTGGCCGAGGGTGTCGTTGACGACCTTGAAGTCGTCGAGCTCCATGATGAGCACGCCGACGGTCGCGCCGTTCTCCGCGCCGGAGCTGACCGCCTCCTGCACCCGGCCGAGGAACACCTCACGGTTCGGCAGGCCGGTGAGCGCGTCGAAGGTGGCCCGCTGGTACAGCTCCGCCTGCAGCCGGCTGCGTTCGGTGACGTCGCGGAGGGTGACCACGATGCCGCCGACGGTCGGCTCGCCGCGCAGGTCCCGGAACGTCGCCTCGACCAGCGCCGGCCGGCCGTCGGCGCCGGTCACGCGCAGGTCGTCGCCGGGCCGGTCGACGCCGCGGGTGCGCAGCTCGTGCAGCCGGCGGTCGACCTCGATGAGGCTCTCCTTCGCGAACGCCATCGGCAGCGGGGTGCCGTCGAGCTGGTCGCTGCCGAACAGCGCCCGCGCCGACGGGCTGGCGTAGCGGATCTGGTCGTGGTCGCCGACGATGAGGATGACGTCGGCGGTGTTGAGCACCAGGGTGCGGAAGTACGCCTCGCTGTTGCGCCGGCCGATCTCCTCGCCGAGCGCGATGCGCTCCAGGGCGAGGGCGGCCTGGGTGGCGAGGATCTGCGCGGCCTCCTGCACGCCGACGAGCGCGACCTCGTCGGCGGCGATGAACAGCGCCCGGCCGGACTCGCGCCCCTCCACCGGTGCCAGGGGGCAGCACAGGGTGACCTCGAAGTCGCCGAGCTCCTCGGCGAGGGCGGGTGCCAGCGTCCGCGTGTACGGCATCGACACGACGCCGTCGCCCACGGGCGCGACCACGACCCGGTGCGCCCGTCCGAGGGGCAGCAGCTCGGCGATCGCGGTGCGCACGGTCGCGGTCACGCCGGCCTCGTCGGTCGCCATCAGCAGCGCCGCGCCGGCCCGGCGCAGCCGCCGCTCCCGCTGCACGGTGCGGCGCTGGACGTTGACGGCCCGGCCGAGGCGCAGCAGGACCATGCCGGACAGCAGCGCCGAGGACGCGGCGATGACGGTGGCGTCGTGCACCTCGCCGCTGCGCATCTCGAAGTAGAGCACGCACGGCGCGATGAACAGGGCCAGGCCGAGCAGCAGCAGCCGGCCGAAGTGCTCCTCGCCGGCGCGGTGCACCTTGGGCTCGGTCAGCTCCCGCATCGACGGGTGCAGCGCGGCGACGCCCCACAGCGCGTAGAACGCGGCCCAGCCGATGTCGACCGGGCCGCCGGTCTCCCAGACGCCGTTGAGCTGCTTGACCCCGTAGCCGACGTCGGCGCTGAGCAGCCCGACGCCGCCGGCGGCCAGCAGCAGCAGGGCGGGGCTGCGCCGCACGGCGGTGATGAGCCGCGCACCCACCGCGAGCACCACGATGTCGGCCAGGGGGTAGGCGATCGAGATGCTCTTCTCCAGCACCGACAGCGCCGGATCCTCGACGTAGGGACGGATGAGGAAGATGTACGACAGCAGCCCGAGCCCGGCGGTCACGGTGACGGCGTCGTACAGCCCGCTCGGGTCGCGGCGGGCCACCCCGATGCGGATCAGGCCCACCAGCGCGGCGGCGATCAGCACGTACACGGCCAGGTAGAAGCCGTCGGCGATGGACGGGAAGCCCTGCCGGTCCAGCACGCGGGTGAGGACGTCGGCGATGAGGTCGCCGGTGATGAACGAGGCGACGGCGCCGGCGAGCAGGAACCAGGGCGCGCGGCGGCGGGGCTTGTTGAGGCGCACGCCGGTGACGATCGCCGCGACGCTGGTGAGACCGATCGCGGACCACAGGATCAGGTGCAGCGCGGGCAGCGCGAAGTTGGCCGCCACGAGGGCAGCCATGATCACGCAGTAGCCGGCCAGCACCCTACGCGGCGACACGCATCCCTCCCGACCGTCACGGTGGCGCCCCGACGCTACCCAGTGACACCCGTAAACGCCCCATCGGCACGAGGCGCGTCCCATTTAGGCTTTTTGGCGAGGGGAGCCATCGGCCTGCCCTCACCGTAGATTGTTTGCTGCCGAATGAGGAATACCTTGCATGCACATGCCATGTGGCGTCGACCAGGCTATTTAAGGCAAACGAGAGGTTTGTGGAGTTCGCTCCGCCGGACGCCCGGATCCGTGGTACGGCCCGCTGTCGGCTGATCTACGCTGAGCGATCGTTCACGAATTCATTCACTTCATTCGGCAAAAGGTAACTTTCACGCCATCTGCGCGCGTCCACGCTGGCCGGCGTCCGGCGTGGCCGCCACCCGTGGACCAGGCGCTCCAACGGCACCTACCGTCGGCCTTCCCGTACCCCCGGAAGGACGCATCGTGCTCCGTTCCCATCTCAGGTCCGCCGTCGCCGCGATCGCCGCCGTGACCATCGGCACCGCCGGGCTGTGGCTCGCCGGTGGCGGGTCGGCCAGCGCCGGCACCATCAGCGGCACGTTCTACCGTGACCCCGACTCGCAGGTGCTGCGGTGGCTCGCGGCCAACCCCGGCGACTCGCGGGCCGCCCTGATCCGCGACCGGATCGGCGTGCAGCCGCAGGCCAGGTGGTTCACCACCCCGAACACCGCGACCACCACGGCCTCCGTGCAGTCCTACGTCGGCGGCGCCAACGCCGCCGGGCAGATCCCGGTGCTGGTCGCGTACGCCATTCCCAACCGTGACTGCGGCGGCGCCTCCGCCGGCGGGACGACCACCCTGACCGAGTACGCGGCGTGGGTGCGCGCGTTCGCCTCGGGCCTCGGCAGCCGCACCGCCGTCGTGCTGCTGGAGCCGGACTCCCTCGCCCTGCAGACCTGCCTCGACAGCGCCGGCGTGGCCGCCCGCGCCGCCGCCCTGGCCAGTGCCGTCACCACCATCAAGCAGGCGAACCCGTCGGCGAAGGTGTACCTCGACGGCGGGCACTCCGCGTGGAACTCCGCCGGCGACCAGGCCGGCCGGCTCGTCGCCGCGGGCGTGCGCAACGCCGACGGCTTCTACAGCAACGTGTCCAACTTCCGCACGACCGCGGACGAGGTCTCCTACGGCCGCAATGTCCTCAACGCGATCGGCGCCGGGAACCTGCACCAGATCGTCGACACCAGCCGCAACGGCCGCGGGCCCAACGGCAGCCAGTGGTGCGACCCGGCCGGCCGTGGCGTGGGCGTCGGCCCGACGACCAGCACCGGCGAGTCGAGCGTCGACGCGTACGTGTGGGTCAAGCTGCCCGGTGAGGCCGACGGGTGCGCCGCCGCCGCGGGGCAGTTCGTGCCCGACCTTGCCTACCAGCTGGCGTTGAACGGTGTCGTACCGTCGACGCAGCCGTCATCGCAGTCGCCCTCGGCGTCGCCGTCCGCGTCGCCCTCGAAGTCGCCGTCGTCCTCGCCGTCGAAGTCCCCGTCGTCGTCGCCGTCCTCCTCCCAGGGCGGCACCGGGTGCTCGGTGGCGTACCGCGTGGACAACCAGTGGAACAACGGCTTCACCGCGACGGTGACCATCACCAACCGCGGCCCGGCCACGGTCAGCGGCTGGACGCTCACGTTCGCCTTCGCCGGCGACCAGCGCATCAGCGGCGCCTGGAACGCGACGGCGTCGCAGAGCGGCACCGCGGTCACCGTCCGCGACGGCGGCTGGAACGGCACGCTACCGGTCGGCGGCACCGCGAGCTTCGGCTTCCAGGCGAGCTTCTCCGGCACCAACGCCGCCCCGGCCGCGTTCAAGCTCAACGGCACCACCTGCACCTGACCCGTGTCGCGGGGAGCCGTCACCGGCGGCTCCCCGCGCTTCCCGCGCTCAGCGGGATCAGCGCCAGCAGCGCGGTCAGCGCGGCGACCAGCAGCACTCCCCCGGCGGCCCACGCCCCGAACAGCGCCAGCGCCGACACCTCCGTGGCCAGGGCCGCCACCGACGTGACGGTGGCCCGCGACGCCCCCTCGATCACGTGCTGCAGCCGGGCGTCGACGAGGACCAGCACGTAGCGGTACAACCCGTAGAAGACCGCGACGAGCACGACCCCCACCGGCAGGCGCAGCACCCCGGCCGCGGCGAGGGCCACCCCGGCGACTGCGAGCAGCGTCGCCTGCACCGCCGGTCGTGAGGTCCCGGTGTACGCGACGATCCCGGCACCCGCCGCCCCACCGAGCGTGACGACGAGGACCAGGGCCGGGTTCAGCCCGGTCGGCACCCCCCAGCCGGCCGCCATGACGGGGAAGTACTCGTCGATCGCGTCCAGCCCGGCCAGGGCGGCGAGCGCCAGGATCGCGGCGCGCACGGCCGGGGCGCGTGCCGCCTGCCCGATGCCGTCGCCGAGCGTCGCGAAGTACCCCCAATGGTCGTCGTCCTCGTCGTCCGGGGCCTTCCCGGGTTGCTCCAGCCGCAGGGCGAGGGCGGCGGCGCACAGGCAGATCCCGACGCTGACCCAGCCGACCAGGGCGTAGCCGCCGAGCGGGAACAGCACGACGGCGGCGCCGGCCGCGGGGATCTGCGCGATCAGCCCGGCCGCCGCGACCTGCCCGGACACCCGCGCGTACCGGTCCTCGGCGCCGGCGGCGACGAGCCCGTCGTAGAGCAGCGCCTCCAAGGCACCGCTGGACAGGGCACCGCCGACGCCCCAGAGCACGAACCCGGCGGCGAACACCCACCCGCCGGGCGCCGCGGTCCACACCGCGAACGCGACCGCCTGCAGCACGCCGGCCGCGACGAGCGCACCCCGCCGGGAGAACCGGTCGGCGAGCGCCCCGGTGGGCACCTCGGCGAGCAGCCCGACCCCGGACCACAGGGCGAACAGCAGCGAGATCTGCCCGTCGCCGAGCCCGGTGTCGGTGAACAGCAGCGCATACAGCGGATACAGCGGCAACGCGTCGGACAGCAGGGCCCACCCGACCGCTCGCCTCGCGAGCCGGCCGGCCGGATCGGCAGGGCGTCAACCGAACGGCATGCGGCGCACGCTACCAAGCGCCCCGCTCAGGTGCTCAGGGATTTCGCCAGGGCGTCCGCGATCGGCCCGGTGACGTCCTGCCCGGCACCCTCGACGTAGACGCAGTACGCCACGTCGCCGCGCACCCCCACCGACATCCCCTGCACCGTCAGCGTGCCGCTCATCGCCGGCCCGTCCGCGGCCGGCGGCCCGGGCGACGGCTCCGTGACCAGCACCGGCTGGCGCCAGTGCCCCCTGGCGGCACCCGCCGCGGCGGCCGCGTACACCAGCGGCGAGCCGACCACGCCCTGCGCGGTGACCCTGCCGGTGAACATGTCCGCGCCGAGCTTCCACGCCGCCCCGAACCCGGCGGCGGTGCCGTCGACCCCGATCGGCGGGCTGGCCACCTCGGCCTGGAACGCCAGGTTGTACCCGGCGGCGTCCGGCCCGTTCGCGGCGGCGAGTACCGCCCCGTCGGCGACCCGGACCACGACCAGCGCCGAGCGTTTCGTGGTCGCGGCCAGCGCCGCCTCCGCGGCCTGCTGCGTCTTCACGTCGATCGTCGTGCGCACCTTCGCCCCGTCGACGGCGGGCGCGGTGTACAGCACCTTGTCCCCGGCCACCACTTCCAGGCGGGGCGTGCCGCGCAGGGCCGTGTCGTACCGCCGCTGCAGCCCGGTCAGGCCGGTCACGTCGCCGGCCTTGAGCGCCCCGCCGCTGCCGTCGATCAGCTCCTTCGTCGCCGGCCCCGACGTGCCCAGCAACGCCCGCCCGAACGTCCTGGTCAGCGGCAGCGACAACGTCCCCGGCTTCGTGGCGACCCCGTCCGTGGCGGCGAGGTCCCGCTCGATCTCGGCGTAGTCCGTCTGCCGCAGCGTGACCAGCTCGACGAACGCGTCCGGTTTGGCCGCCTTGATCCTCCCCGGCAGCGCCGACAGGTCCACCGACACCCGCACCGACCGGAACACGATGTCGAGCCGCTGCACCAGGGCGTCGACGTCGCGGACCAGCCGGGGCTCGATCCCCACGTACACGACCGGCACCTCCGACACGATCGGCGTGCCGTCCGCGGCCAGCACCACCCCTCGCGCCGCCGCCCCTGACCGCAGCGTCATCCGCTTGCCGTCGGGCAGCTCCGGGTGCACGACCGCGGCGCCGAGGTACACCGCCCACCG
Source organism: Dactylosporangium sp. NBC_01737 (assembly GCF_035963215.1). Taxonomy (NCBI): domain Bacteria; kingdom Bacillati; phylum Actinomycetota; class Actinomycetes; order Micromonosporales; family Micromonosporaceae; genus Dactylosporangium; species Dactylosporangium sp. NBC_01737. The sequence goes on along the minus strand of NZ_CP109153.1, from coordinate 6,442,441 downwards.
CCCGTCGATCCTGCGCGCCTCAAGGGTCGTCTCATACGCCCAGTGCCGCCCGTCCGGCAACGTCCAGTCGACCCCCGCCTTCGTCGTGGCATCGTTCTTGCGCACCGTCGCCGTGCCGTGCCGCGCCACCACCGGCCGCCTGGCCCCGAGGTCACCCTCGGTGTCGGCGAGCAGCTGCTTGGCCGCGTCGGCGGACAGCGGCTGCCCCGCGGGCGTGCGCAGGTCGACGCCGGTGAAGTCGGCCCGCTGCCAGCCGCTGATGAACGCGGCGAACGGGTCCGGCTCGGGCGGGTCGCTCGTGCAGCCTGCCAGGGCGGCGCTGACCAGCAGCGCGCCGATCAGCGCTCGCCTCGTGTGTTGCAGCATCCGTGCCTTCCCCCGGTTGTCCATCCTTCTGGAACCGTATCGGCCTTGCCCGGGGTTGGTTCCGGAGTCTGTGGTCCGCGCCACATTTGCGTGGTCGTCATGCCCGGAATAGAAATCCGACACGGCTGCGGCCTTGGTGGTTCCGCGCAGCCTCCGGCGGCGCGAACGGGTGGCGCGGTCACCGTCCGTGCCGTGCCTGGGGTTCTACCACGCCAGGTCCGCACTCACATGATCCAGCGCCGCCGGGCGCATCATTCGGTGCTACAACACCGTCGCTGGTCAAAAATGAAAACCATCGATCACTAGACCGGGTAGTACCAGCACTCGAACGGCGATCTTCCGTTCCGGCCCATGATCGAAGGACAGCCCCGGCCGCCCGGACAGCCACCCCCATCCTTCGATCACGAGCGAGCATGGACGCGGATCGACAGGCGTCACGAATCGGGCAATTTGCGACTCGTTGAAACGGACGAGCCCCATTTCGGACGAAGTCACAACCTTCGATCACTAGACCGAGGAGTACCACGCCCCGGACGGCCACCTGGAGCCTTCGATCAAGAGCGGGACCGGCGGGTCTTGGTGCGGGCGAAGCCAGGGCCAAGATATGGGTGATTTGTCCCTGCTTTGAACCAGCGACGGCGTTGTAGCACCGAATGATGGGCTCGACGGCGCTGGATGACGACCACGCACGCGAAGAGCAACCAGCGGCATCAGGCAGTGAGACGAGACACCGATCGCATCTTGTTCATGGCGTCCAGCGCCGCCACCTTGTACGACTCCGCCAGCGTCGGGTAGTTGAAGACCGCGTCCACGAGATAGTCGACCGTCCCGCCGCAGCCCATCACCGTCTGGCCGATGTGCACGAGCTCGGTCGCGCCGGTGCCGAAGACGTGGACGCCGAGGATGCTGCGGTCGTCCGGGGAGACGATGAGCTTCAGCATGCCGTACGAGTCGCCGATGATCTGGCCGCGGGCCAGTTCGCGGTACCGGGAGATGCCGACCTCGAACGGGATGTTGCTGTCGGTGAGGTCGTCCTCCGTGCGGCCGACGAAGCTGATCTCGGGGATGGTGTAGATGCCGATGGGCTGGAGCAGCTGCATGCCGCGCACCGGCTCGTCGCAGGCGTGGTGGGCGGCGAGGCGGCCCTGCTCCATGGACGTCGAGGCCAGGGCCGGGAAGCCGATGATGTCGCCGACGGCGTAGATGTGCGGGACCTCGGTCTGGAAGTGCTCATCGACCGTGATCCGGCCGCGCTTGTCCGCCTCCAGGCCGGCCTTGTCCAGGCCGAGCTGGTCGGCGGCGCCCTGCCGGCCGGCGGAGTACATGACGGCGTCGGCGGCGATGCGCTTGCCGCTGGCCAGGACGGCGACGGCGGTGCGGCCGTGGCGCTCGACCGAGGAGACCGACTCGCGGAAACGGAACGAGACCGACAGGTCACGCAGGTGATACTTGAGGGCCTCGATGATCTCCAGGTCGCAGAAGTCGAGCATCCGGTCGCGGCGCTCCACGACGGTGACCTTGGTGCCGAGGGCGGCGAACATCGACGCGTACTCGATGCCGATGACGCCGGCGCCGACGACGACCATCGAGGCGGGGATCTTGTCGATGTTGAGGATGCCGTCGGAGTCGATGATCGTGGTGTCGTCGAAGTCGACGCTGTCGGGGCGGGCCGGACGGGTGCCGGCGGCGAGGATGATCTTCTCGGCGGACACCAGGGACGAGTGGCCGTGCTCGTCGTCGATCGCGAGGGTGTGCGGGTCGACGAAGCGGCCCGTGCCCTGCAGCAGCTTGACCCGGTTACGGGCGAGCTGGCTGCGGATGACCTCGATCTCCCGGCCGATCACGTGCTGGGTCCGCGCGCCCAGGTCGCCGACGGTGATGTCGTCCTTGACGCGGTAGCTCTGGCCGTACATCTCCCGCTGGCTGAGACCGGTCAGGTAGAGCACCGCCTCGCGCAGGGTCTTGCTCGGGATGGTGCCCGTGTTGATGCAGACACCACCGATCATGTTGCGCCGCTCGACGATGGCGACCCGACGGTCGAGCTTCGCCGCCGCGATCGCCGCCTTCTGCCCACCGGGGCCGGAACCGAGCACGAGGACATCGAAGTCGTACATGAACGACAGTCTCCAGGCCGGAAACGGGCCCGTCCAGATGATCGGGACTATGGTCGTCCGCGTGAAACGACTTCTTCAGGGAATCGCAACGCGGCTGAGCGGCCGCCCCGCCGCAGAAGCACCACCGACCCCCGCAAACAGGGCCACCCTGCACAAGCCGGGGCCGCCGCCGAAGCATGTGAGCGACAAGCTGCTGCAGTACGCCCCGCAGCTGGACGGCGCCGCCGACCCGGGTGAGGTCGTGTGGACGTGGGTGCAGTACGAGGACGACCCGAACCAGGGCAAGGACCGCCCGGTCCTGGTCGTGGGCCGCAAGGGCACGTCCCTGGTGGGGCTGATGCTGTCCAGCCAGAGCGAGCGCGACGGGCAGCGCAACTGGTTCGCCCTCGGTCCCGGATCGTGGGACCGCGACGAGCGGCCCAGCTGGGTCCGCCTCGACCGGGTGCTGACCGTCGAGGAGCACGGCATCCGGCGTGAGGGTGCCGTGCTGGACCGGCAGCGCTTCGACCTCGTCGCCGAGCGGCTGCGCGGCTCGTACGGCTGGGACTGACCCCGCCCACGGACCGGCCGCCGGGGCAGCGGCCGGTCAGGGGGACGGCTGGAAGACCGGCAGCATCTTGGCCAGTTCGTCGCGCATGAGGGCGGCGGCCTCGTCGAAGGTCTCCACGACGGTGGCCTCGTCGTCGGTGCCTTCGCTGCCGACGAAGCGCCAGGAGCCGTCCGTCGCCGACGCGAGGGTCGCCCGGGCGGGCGCGGTGCCGCGGGTGACGGCCTGCACGGTCGAGGTGTTGAACGTGGCGACGGCAGGGCGGTACCGGTGCAGGAAGCGGTCCGCGATCGCCAGCAGCGGCTCGCGCACGTCGACGTCGGCGCCGATCGGGGTGATGTCGTAGCAGCGGTACGCCCGCGCCGCGACCAGGAACCGGGTCATCTCCGCCTCGAACAGCAGCGCCCCGTCGGCGTGGTCCTCCGCGGTCAGGCCGACCTGGACGAACGCGCGGGGGTGGTGCAGCCCGGCGGCGACCGCGGCGACGGCCGGCGCCAGCTCCAGCTTCTGCCCGTCGACGGGCGCGGCGAGGTGACGCAGCAGCAGCGAGCCGAGGCCGGCGCTGAGCACCGCGTCGGCCCGGTCGGCGTCGGTCAGCCCGAGCAGCCTGGGTGCCTCCCCCGGCTGCCCCCCGCTCGCCAGCAGGAACGACAGTTCGGCGGCGGTCATGCTGAGCTGTTCGGTGGTCCCGTCCATGGCGTCCATCCCGTCGCGGTCATCCGTCGTCGTGGTGCTCAACGCCGGGCACGCGATCACGTCACGCGTTTCAGCGACGGGTCGCCTTTTTCGATTTGGTGCCCGGCGGCGGGCCCGTCTGCCCGGGCGCGGATCCGGTCGGGGTGAGCCCGCAGAAGCCCTCGATCCGGTCGGGGCCGCCGGCCGCGGCGGTGAGCGTCCGCAGGTCCGCGGGGTCCATGGGCTTGCGGTGCGGTTCGTCGCGCACCTTCTCCCATTCCTTGCAGAGCTTCTTGACGTCGGCGGCGGCGAGGGTACCGGTGTGCGTCGGCGCGGGCGTGACCGGCGGGCGGTGCGTCGCCGGTGGGGTCGGCGACTCGGCGCGGACGGTACGTTGCGGCTGCGGGGCCGGGTCGGGCTCCGGGACCTGGCCGATCCAGTCGTGCGCGGCCCGCTGCAGCGGCGCCGGCAGCCGCCCGGCACCGGCGGCGACGCCGGTGCCGGCGAGGACCGCGGCGGTGAGCGCGGCGGCGAGGACCCCGACCCGGCGGGTGGTGCGGCGGGACCGGCGCGGCGGGTCGCTGCGGGTGCCCGCCGTGGCCGTGCCGGCGGCGTACTCCTGCCGGAACGCGGCGACCGCGGCCCGCTCCCCGGCCAGTTCGCCGGGCCGGGCCGGCCGGCCGCCGCGCGGAGCAGGTCGGCCACCGCGGAGTCGCCGGACCCGCCATCCAGCAGCCGCTGCGCCTCAGCCTTCGGCAGGGTCCGGCGCTGCCACCATCCGCGCATCAGGCGCCTTCCAGGTGCGGGTGGGGCAGGTCGGCGCCGGCGGTGCCGACGGCGACGTGACGGGCGCGGACCTGGGGGTGCGCGGCCAGGCGGCGCAGCCCCCGCATCGCGGCGATGCGGACCGCGCCGGGGCGCTTGCCGAGGACCTCGGCGGTGCCGGCGACGTCGAGCCCGGCCACGACGCGGAGCAGGACCGCCTCGGCCTGGTCGGGCGGCAGCTCCCCGATGAGCCGCAGCGCCCACTCGGTGCCGGCGTGCTCGATGACCTCCGTGGCGACGTCGGGTGCCGGCCGGCCGGACTCGACGTGGTCGCGGCTCTCCTCGCGGCGGCGCCACACCCTCCGGCCGTCGTCGATGGCGCGGTGCCGGGCGATGCGGAACAGCCACACCCGGAACGCGGTCGCGTCGCCGGCGAAGCGGGGCAGATCCCGCACGACCTGGAGCCATGTCTCGGACGCGACGTCCTCCGCCGCGTCGCCGCACACGGCGTGCAGGTACCGTAGGACCGCCGGCTGCAGTGCCCGCCACAGCACGGCGAAACCGGTCTCGTCACCGTCGGCCGCCGCCCGCAACGGCGCGGCGAGGTCGGTGTCACGCACCGGCGTCACCGACCGGGTGTAACGCGCCGACAGCGCGGGCCGCCCCTTCACGGACGAGCACCATCCGCGCGGCACCGAGGGGGACCACCGTTGACGCACCGACTGCAGGAGCGGACATGACCGAAGCCATCGCGACCGAGACGGTCGACGGCTGTGTCGTGGTCACGCCCACCGGCGCCCTCGACGTGGCGACCTCACCGGCCCTGCACACGTGGGTCCACCGCAGCCTGGACGAAGGCGCGACCCTGCTGGTGCTGGACCTGTCGGAGGTGGAGTTCATCGACTCCACAGCATTGCGGGTCCTCGTGTCGGTGCACAAGCGGTTGAGGGACACGGAATCGGGTGGATTCGCCGTGGTGTGCCCGCACGCCCGGATCCGGCGGATCTTCGACCTGACCGCGCTGGACCGGGTCTTCACCCTGACCGACACCGTCGACGAGGCCGTGATCGCGCTCAAGGCGCCCTGAGGTCACGGCCCGTGACCCCGGCGTCCGACGGCGCCGGCAGGGGGTGGCGGATGCCGGGGTGCTGCGGCGGCAGGGTGCGGCGGAAGACCCACCAGCTCGCCGCGAGGCACGCCGCGACCAGTGGCCAGGTGAGCGCCACCTGCGTGGTGGCCAGCCACACCACCTGACCCGCCCACCACAGCGGCACGAAGATCAGCAGGCGCACCAGGTACTGGCAGACCCACACCCAGCTGGCCGCCTGGTAGGCCCGTAGCAGCGCCGGGTCACGCCGCCACCGGGTCTTCTGGCCCAGCACGGTGCCGACGATCAGCCCGAGGAACGGCCACCGCACCAGGACGCTGCCGGCCCAGGCGAGCGCGCTCGCCCCGTTGGTCAGCAGCCGGACCAGGAAGAAGTCCTCGGCCCGGCCGGTGCGCAGCGCGACGATCGCGCCGAGGCACACCAGCAGCAGGCTGACCACGGTCGCGGCCGGTGCCCGGCCCTGCCGCAGCCGCCAGACGGCGACGGCGGCGCCGGTGAGGACCGCGATCCCCGCGCCGAGCGCGATCGAGCGGCCACCGGCGAGCCAGCCCGCCGCGAACCCGGCGACGGGCACGACGCTGTCCAGCGCGGCCCGCCGCCCGCCGAGCAGGTCGGCGAGTGACTCGTCCCCGTTGCGCACCGTCCACGTCCTCCAGAGCCCGGCCCAACCCAGGTAAGCCTGCCCTATCATGCCGGGTGCGGCCCGGCGAGTCACGATCGCGGCAGGGTGTCCGGATCGACCAGGGCGGTCGCGTCCTCGCCGCCGATGTCCTGGCGCAGCTGATCGAGCCGTCCGAGGAGGCTGACGGAGTCCAGCACGGCGACCGCGCTCGGGAACACCGTGTGGACCCGCTCGACGGCGGCGGTCAGCGCCGAGCGCAGCTCGGTGTCGTCGGTCTCGACGTCCTCGCCGCCGTCGAGGCGCTCCCTGAGCAGCGCTGCGAGGGACCGCAGCAGCCCGGCGAGCGCGTGGCGGTCCAGGGCCGGCGGCTGCCCGGCCCGGTCGTAGAGCCGGTCCGTGGCCAGTGACACCGCCCGCACCTGCAGGGTGATCCGGACCAGGAACAGCTGCTCGTCGCGCAGGTCGGCGACCCGCTGCCGGAGCCGGCCGGCGGCGACGTTGAGCCGGACCGTCTCCTCGATCCCGGCGACCTCGGCCGCGGCGTCGGCGCTGAGGTCGGTCAGCGCCCGGGAGGTGAGGATCCAGTTGTGCCGGTCCGGCGGCGCCAGGACGGGTTCCCCGTCGCGGCGGTCCAGCTCGTCGGCGATGGCGTGCAGGACCGTGACGCACTGCGCCGCCCAGGTGGCGAGGGCGTCGCGGGCCTGCCGCATCCGGGGGCGCTCCGGCACGGCCACGGCGACGAGCAGCCCGACCACACTGCCGATGGCGACGTCGACGAAGCGCCACTGCCCGTACCCTTTGGCGACCGGCGCCAGCACGAGTACCGCCAGCATCGCGATGGTGAGCTGGTTGCGCGCGAGCGGCGTGTTCGTGACCTGCCGGGCCAGGGCAAGCGCGGCGAGCGCGGCGAGCGCCAGGGACCACCAGGTGAGCCCGAACAGGCGCACCCAGCCGACGGCCAGGGCCGTGCCGACGAGGTTGGCGAACAGCAGCTGCAGGCCGGTGGCGATCGACCCGTACACGCTGGCCTGCAGCGTGAGGATCGCCACGATCGGCGCGAACAGCACCGCGGCGTTGTCGCCGAGCTGCCGGGCCAGCACCCACGCGGTGGTCGCCGCGACGGTGGTCTTGACGATGGTCAGCCAGCTCTGCCGGCTCTTCGGCACGCTGGCCAGCAGGGTGCCGAGCGGCTCGGTGACCAGGGCTCGAGGCCTTGCGAGGGGCTTGGACCAGGGCTTCGGCCGGTCGGGATCCACGTGACGAAACCCTACCGGCCCACCCGATAGGGTCGCAGCGTGCGCAGCTACGACCACCCGAACCTGTTCAACTTCCGCGACCTCGGCGGCTACACCGGCCGCGACGGCCGCACGGTGCGCTGGCGGCGGCTCTTCCGCTCCGACTCGCTCAGCCGGATCGACCCGGCCGACGCGGCGTCGTTCACCGCGCTCGGCGTGCGGACCGTCATCGACCTGCGCCGGCCGCGGGAGGTCGCCCGCGACGGCCGGGTGCCGCAGTTCGACGGCCTCGCCTACCACCACCTGCACCCCGAGCACGCCGAGTGGGAGGACGCGACCGACCACGACGAGCCCAGCGACGCGCGCTGGCTGGCCAACCGGTACCTGGACATCGCCTACGGCGGCGCCGCCGCGATGGTCGCCGCGGTCGGCGTCATCGCCGAGGCCGACAACGCGCCGGTCGTCGTGCACTGCGTCGCCGGCAAGGACCGCACCGGGGTCGTGGCCGCCCTCACGCTCGCCGCGCTCGGCGTCGCCGAGCAGGACATCGCCGAGGACTACGCGCTGACCGCCGCCGCGACCGAACGGTTCACCGAGCACATGCGCCGGGTCAGCCCGGAGTTTGCGGCGATGCCCGCGCGGTATCTGGTGTCCCCCGCCGAAGCGATGCTGCTGTTCCTCGGCGACGTGCGCCGCCGGCACGGCTCGGTCCACGGGTATCTGCTGGAGATGGGCCTGCCCGAGGCGCACCTCGCGGCGCTGGAGGCGCACCTGCTGGAGGAGCCCTCGTGAAGGTCTGCGTCGTCGGCGCCGGCGCCGTCGGCGGGGTCCTCGGCGTGCGGCTCGCCGCCGCCGGGCTGCCCGTGTCGGTGCTGGCCAGGGGCGCCACCCTCGCCGCGATCCGGTCCGCCGGCTGGCGGCTGCGGACCTCGCTCGGCGACGCCACGGTGCACGTCACCGCCTCTGACGACCCGGCCGGGCTCGGCCCGCAGGACCTGGTGCTGCTCACCGTGAAGGCGCACGCGCTGCCCGGCCTGGCACCGTCGCTCACCCCGCTGCTGGGGCCGGGGACCGTGGTCGTCGCGGCGCTGAACGGGGTGCCGTGGTGGTTCCTGCACCCGCGGCGGCTGCACAGCGTCGACCCGACCGGCAGCATCGCCGCCAGCGTCCCGGTCTCCTCGTTGCTCGGCTGTGTCGTGCACCTCAGCGCGAGCGTGGCCACGCCCGGCGTCGTCGCACTGCACGCCGAGAACGAGCTGATCCTCGGCGCCGCGCCCGGTGGTCCCGACTCGGGCCCGGCCGCGGGTGTGCTGCGCGGCGCGGGGTTCTCCGTGCGCGAGTCCGCCGACGTCAGGGCCGACATCTGGTACAAGCTGTGGGGCAACATGACCGTCAACCCCATCTCGGCGCTGACCGGCGCGACCGCCGACAAGATCCTCGACGACGACCTGGTCAACGGCTTCGCCCACGCCGTCATGCGGGAGGCCGCCGAGATCGGCGCCCGGATCGGCTGCCCCGTCGGCCAGAGCCCCGCCGACCGCAACGCGGTGACCCGCAAGCTCGGCGCGTTCAAGACCTCGATGCTGCAGGACGCGGAGGCGGGCCGCCCGATCGAGCTCGACGCGATGCTCACCGTCGTGCGCGAGATCGCCGCCACGGTCGGCACGCCGACCCCCTCGCTGGACGCGCTCCTGGGCCTGACCAGGCTCGCCGCCCGGGAACGTGGCCTGTATCCGACAGCATCCTGACCCCGTCCGGCCGCTACCGTAGGAGCATGATCGGCTCCACTGGATGGTCGACCCCCGAGGCACTGCGCGCCGAGGGGACCCAGCGCCGCGCCAGCACCCCCGTCAAGTCGCTCACCGAGCTGCGGGCCGCCGCCGGCCGTGACCCGGTCGCCACGGTCGCCGCCTCCAACGCCGAGCGGGTCGCGGACCTCGTACCGATCCGGATCGGCCGGATGATCAGCTCGCCGTTCGCGTTCCTGCGCGGCTCCGCGGCCGTGATGGCCGCCGACCTCGCCGCCGGGCACGCCGACACCGGCCTGCACGGCTACATCTGCGGCGACGCGCACGCCGCCAACTTCGGCTTCTTCGCCTCCCCGGAGCGCCGGCTCGTCATGGACGTCAACGACTTCGACGAGACCGTCGTCGGCCCCTGGGACTGGGACCTCAAACGCCTCGCGACCAGCCTCGTCAGCGCCGGCCGGGAAGCCGGCCTGCCCGACGACGAGTGCCGCGACGCCGCCCGCGACTGCGCCACCGGCTACCGCACTGCCCTTGCCGAGCTCGCCGACATGCCGCTGCTGGACGCGTACTACCTCACCACCGACCACTCGACGCTGGAGCACTTCGGCATCGGCGACGTCGCCGAGACCTTCGACCGGGTCCGCAAGAAGGCGAAGAAGAACACCAGCCGCCGCGTGGCGCAGAAGTTCACGCAACGCCTCGAACACGACGCGTGGCGCTTCACCCCCGCACCGCCGATCCTCGTCCCCCTCGACTCCGCCGACGCCTACCCCGTCATCGAGTCCCTGGAGGGCTACGCCTCGACGCTCGAGGAGGAGATCCGCACCCTGTTCGGCCGCTACGCCGTCGTCGACGTGGCGCACCGCATCGTCGGCCTCGGCAGCGTCGGGTACCGCTCCTACGTGGTGCTCCTGCACGGCAACGGCGACGAGGCCCTCGTCCTGCAGGTCAAGCAGGCCCGCGCCTCGGCCCTGGCCCCCTACCTGCCCCCGGTCCCCGACCAGCACGCCGGCGAGCGCGTCGTGCGCGGCCAGCGCTGGATGCAGACGGTCAGCGACGTCCTGCTCGGCTGGACGAGCATCGACGGCCGGCCGTACCTGGTCCGCCAGTTCCGCGACATGAAGGGCTCGGTCGACCCGACGACCCTGCGTGCCGGCCAGCTCGACGACTACGCCCGCGTCTGCGGCGTCGTCCTGGCCCGCGCCCACGCCCAGTCGATCGACCCCCGCACCCTGTCCGGCTACTGCGGTGCCCCCGACACCGCCGACGGCGACGAGTTCGACGCCGGGTTCGCCGCGTTCGCCATGGCGTACGCCGACCAGACCGAGGCCGATCACACCGCCCTGCTCAGCGCCGTCACGGCCGGCAAGCTCCCCGCGACCACCGGCATCTAGGCGCTGCCGCCACGGCGGGCGGCGGCGAACCGAAAAGGGCCTTGTGGGGATGATCGACTGCTGACACACTGCCCTCGCGCTCGTCTCGCGGGGGAGGCAGAAACGTGGTGCGTTTACGGATGGTTGCCGTGCTGGCGCTGGTGCTGGCGGCGGCGGCAGGGTGCGCGAAGGTGCCCAAGGGCGTCGACAGGGACCTCGTCGACGAGTGGACGATGATGGCCGAGGCGAAGGTGCCTGAGCCCAAGGTCGGCGACTGCTGGACCAGCGCCGCCTCCGACATCTACGACGTCATGGACGCGCCCGCCGCCGTGACGCAGACGCCGTGCGACTACTCGCACTTCGCGGAGACCGTCCACGTCGGACAGTTCACCGGCCCCCAGGCCGACGCCGACCGGGCACCGCTGCTGGCCGACATGGCGGAGCAGTACAAGACCTGCAACGCCGAGGCGGCGAAGTTCCTCGGCGCGCCCTGGGCCAACGGCCGGCTGCGGATGCTGGTCTTCCCGCCGTCCAACAGCCAGTGGCACGGCGGCGCCAGGTTCTTCCGGTGCGACCTCGCCGCCCTGCGGACCGAGGCGGGCGTTTTGGACCCGCGCAAGGAGACCTTGAAGGACACCCTGCAGCCGGGTGGCACGATGCTGCTCGGCTGCTCGGTCAGGGTCGGCGCGATCGAGAGCTGGGACGACCTGACCCCGGCCGCCTGCACCGCGCCCCACGACGTGGAGTTCGCCGGCGTCGTCACCTCGGCGATCGGCACATATCCGGTGGACGGCAAGGCCATGGAGGCCGCGTTCGACGACGCGTGCTGGGACCGGATCCGTGCCTTCACCGGCAGCTCCAACAGCACCCTGTCGAAGGTGAGCTACGGGTACTGGGGACTGTCCGGCCAGGACGGGTGGAAGGCCGGCGACCATGACGCGCGGTGCTACGTGATGCTGTCGAAGAAGATCAGCCGGTCACTGAAGAACAACGGAAGCGCGGCGATCTGAATGCGGACAAGGATGATCGCCGTGCTGGCGCTCGTGCTGCTCGCGGCCGCCGGCTGCACGAAGGTGCCCGCCGGCGTCGACAAGGACCTCGTCGACGAATGGGCGATGATGGCCGAGGCCAAGGTCACCGAGCCCAAGGCCGGTGACTGCTGGACGACCCAGGCCGGCAACGTCATCGAGCTGCTGCGCTCGCCACTCGCCGTCGTGCAGACGCCGTGCGAGTTCAACCACGTCGCGGAGACGGTCCACGTCGGACACTTCACGGGCACGCTCGCGGATGCCGACCGGGCGCCGTCGCTGGAGGACATGGCCGACGCGTATGCGGCGTGCGACGCGGAGCTCACCAAGTTCCTCGGCGGGTCGTGGCAGGTCGGCCGGGTGCGGATGCTGGTGTACCCGCCGAGCGGCAACCAGTGGAAAGGCGGCGCGCGGTTCTTCCGATGCGACGTCGCCGCGCTGCGATCGGAGCGCGGGCTGCTCGACCCTCGCACGAGCACGCTGAAGGACGCCCTGCGGGCCGGCAGCGACATGCTGCTCGGGTGCGGCTCGAAGGTCGAGACGGGCGGCGCCTGGACCGACGTGGACCCGCTGGCCTGCACCGCACCGCACGACGTCGAGTTCGTCGGCAACGTCACCTCGGTGAGCGCGGTCTTCCCGACGGATGCGAAGACACGCACGGCGGCGTGGAGCACGGGCTGCCTGAACAAGATCCGCTCGTACACCGGGATGCCGGACAGCGCCCTGGCCAAGGCGAAGGCGGCCTACGGCTTCTGGCCGCTCGTCATCGGCCAGGACGAGTGGAAGGCCGGCAACCACAACGCCCGCTGTTACCTCAGCCTGCCGAAGAAGATCACCCGCTCGCTGAAGGGCGCCGGGAACATCGCGATCTGACGGCGTTGCCGGTGATCGGGTCGAAGCAGCGCACGCGCCCGGTGTCCACGAGGATCTGCGAGCCGGGCGTCCTGCATGTCCTCCGCTGCGGATCCCGGCCGCCATTTCCCTGCCGCCGACGTGGTCGTGCCAACACATGCAGCTCCGTTGACCGGGCGCCGGCCGGTGGCTCCCGTCAAGCGGTGACGCCGATACGTCAAACTGATCACGGGCGTTGTCTCAATGGAGGTGCTGCGGATGCCGGCAGGCCGGGTGACCCTGCTCGACGTCGCGCAGCGCGCCGGCGTCTCGCGCACGACCGCCTCCTTCGTGCTCACCGGCCGCCGCGACATGCGCATCTCCGCCGACGCCGAGCAGCGCGTCCTGCGCGCCGCCCGCGAGCTGGACTACCGGCCCAACCTCACCGCCCGCAGCCTGCGCACCCGCGTCACCCAGACGATCGGCCTGGTCTCCGACACGATCGCCACCGACGTCTTCGCCGGCGAGATCATCCGCGGCAGCACCGCCACCGCCCTGACCCGCCAGCACCTGCTCTTCATCGGCGAGACCGAAGGCGACCCCGCCACCGAGAAGCGCCTCGTCCAGGACATGCTCGACCGCGGCGTCGACGGGTTCCTCTACGCCGCCATGTACACCCGCCAGGTCCGCATCCCGGCGGCGCTGCGCGGGCATCCCCTGGTCCTGGTCAACTGCGTCGCCGGCCGCCGCACGGTCAGCGTCATCCCGGACGAGCTCGCCGCCGGCCGCGCCGCCGCGTCGGCCCTGCTGTCCGCCGGCCACCACCACGGCATCTACATCGTGGGCGAGTCGGCGGTCCACGTGTACGCGGCCCGCAACCGCCGCACCGGCATCGACGAGACCCTGACGGCGGCGGGCACCCGCGTCGCCGGGACGATCGAGTCGGCGTGGTGGCCGGAACCGGCGTACGAGGCGGTCCGCGGCTTCCTCACCTCCGGCGCCCGGGCGACGGCCTTCATCTGCCTCAACGACCGGCTCGCGATGGGCGCCTACCAGGCCGTGACGGAGGCCGGGCTGCGCATCCCGGAGGACCTGTCGGTCGTCGCGTTCGACGACTCGGACCTGGCGTCGTGGCTGCGGCCGCAGCTGACCTCGGTCGCGCTGCCGCACTTCGAGCTGGGGCGCCGGGCGGTGGAGCTGCTGCTCGACCCGGACCGCAAGGCCGGCACACACCTGATCGACATGCCCCTCCGCTCCCGCTCGTCGATCGCACCACCGCTGTGATGCCGGGCCTTGCCTGACCGATGCGTCGGCTGCACAGCCTCCGGCGGCGCGACCGGGTGGCGCCGTTGCGGCCCGCGCCGCGTCGAAGTGTTGCCAAGCCAGGCCCGCACGGCAATCAGCGCATCGGCGAGCTCGGATGCAGCGAAGCAGCAAGCGACACAGCCGCCGCCCGCCCGGCGCGGTTGGCGCCGACGGTGCTGGCCGACGGCCCGTACCCGATGAGGTGGACAAGAGGCTCACGAACCGTGGCGGTGCCGGCGAGCCGGATGCCCCCACCCGGCTCCCGCAGGTGCAGCGGCGCCAGGTGGCTCAGCGCCGCACGGAACCCCGTCGCCCAGATGATCACGTCGGCGGGCTCGAACGCGTCGCCCCACATCGCGCCGTCCGGGACGAGGCGGTCGAACATGGGGTGGCGGTCCAGGGCGCCCTTGGCGAGGGCGGCGCGGACCAGGGTGGTGTAGCCGAGACCGGTGACGCTGACGACGCTCTGCGGGGGCAGGCCGGCGGCGACCCGGTCGGTGACCGAGGCGATGACGGCGCGGCCGCGGTCCTCGGTGAACTCGCCGTCGTGGAACTGCGGCGGGCGGCGGGTCACCCAGCGGGTCGACGCGGCAACGCCGGGCAGCTCCGACAGGACGTGGACCGCGGAGTTGCCCCCGCCGACGACGATCACGCGCCGGCCGGCGAACTCGGCCGGGCCGCGGTAGGCGGCGTAGTGCAGCTGGCGGCCCTGGAAGTCGGCGGCGCCCGGGTACGCCGGGATGTAGGGGTGCGTCCAGGTGCCGGTCGCGTTGATGATCGCCCGCGCCCGCCACTCGCCCGCGTCGGTGGCGACGGCGAAGCCGGCGAGGTCCCGGGTGACCGCGCGGACGCGGACCGGGCGCCGCACGTCGAGCTCGAAGTGCCGCTCGTACTCGGCGAAGTACGCCGCGACCACCGACGCCGCGGTGCCCGACGGCGGGGCGGTGAACGGCAGGCCGGGCAGGTCGAAGATGCGGTGCAGCTCGCCGACCCCCAGCGACGGCGAGCGGTGCTGCCACGCGCCACCGGGGGTGGCGTCGGCGTCGAGGACGGCGAAGTCCAGGCCGAGCCGGCGCAGGTGGTACGCCGCCGACAGGCCCGCCTGCCCGGCGCCGATCACGACGATGCCCTCGCCCGAGTCCGCGTCCACGATGGGCAGAACCCCACCGTGGACGCGGATCTTCCGGCTGGTGACCCAGCTAACGGGTCATTTCGCCTTGCCCTTGGTCAGGCCCCAGGCCGTGGTGTTCAGCGTGTCCTCGGTACCGAAGAGGCCCTCGTTGGGGAAGAACTCGTCGTCGCCGAAGTCGTAGTCGACGTCGTCCGCGGTGCCGCCGACGTTGTCCGGGCCGACCCCGAACAGGCCGGGGAACGCGCCGCCGGCGTCCATCAGGTTGGGGGTGGCGTTGAGCGGGTCGGTGTGGAAGTTGCCGTAGAGGTGGCCGCCCTCGTGGGAGATGACGTTGGCCAGTGCCCGCCCGATGAACTTGATCTTGTTGCTGGCGGGGGTGATGTACGTGTTGAGCGACGCCGAGCCACTCGGGTCACTGAGCACGTCGAGCAGGACGATCGCGCTGTCCTCGTTGGCGTAGTTGCCCGGGTCGATGAACTGCGCGATGCCGATGGTGTCGATGCCCGACTCGGCGATCGTGCCGCCGACGACGATGCGGTGCACGTTCGGCTGGCCGAACGGGTCCGCGTCGTCGCGGCTGTTGAGGATCCGCAGGCCGAAGCGCGGGTTGGTGCCGCGGGCCTTCAGGTCCGTGATGATGTTCTCCTTGACCGCGGCGATGACCTCGTTGATCACCTTGTTCTCGTCGGCGGCGGTCAGGCCCCACTTGCCCAGGAAGCCGGCGAGCGGCGACAGGGTGCGCACCCCGGGACCACCGAAGATCGCGGTGTTGAGCCGGGCGCCGTCGAAGTCCAGGTAGAGGGTCTGGACCGTGCCACTGTCCTGTGCCTCGGGGCCGGGACGGTAGGCCTCGAGGGTGATGTCGTACAGGCCGGCGGCGCCGCCGACCTCCAGGGTGAACCGGCCGTTGGTCGCGGCGACCTGCGACACGACCGCGTTGCCGCCGCCGGGCAGCGGCGAGGACGGCGCGTAGATGAAGCTCGCGTCCTGGTCGGAGCCGAAGACGATGCGGCCCGACGGGTCGCGGACGGTGAGCACGGTGCCGACGCCGGTCACCGACGCGCCGAGGACGTCCCCGGCGAGCAGGTCGACGGCGTACAGGTCCCGGTCGGGGAAGGCGAGCGTGGTGTTGAGCAGGTACGGCCCCTCGCTGCCGGACCCGAGCCCGCTGCCGGAGTCGAACGGGTCGGCGGGGAACACGGTGCCGGTGCCGAACCCGGAGATCATCAGGTAGTACGTGCCGGACGTGGTGAACGTGAAGTTGAGCAGGCTGTCCAGGCCCGGTCCGCCGTCGTCGTCGGTGCCGACGAGCACACCGGCGGCGTCGTACAGGCCGATGACGGTGTCCAGCGACCCGCTGGGCGTGTCGGTCCCGGCGATCAGCTGCTGCCCCGCGGTCGCGGTGACCTTGATGAAGTCGAAGTCGCCGGTGTCGTCGCCGGCGCTGCCGTGCGGCCCGTCACCGATGTCGCCGCTCGTCGCGACGCCCCTGCGCCCCGCGCCGAGCAGGACGTCCGACGCGATCGGGATCGCGCCGTTGTCCTCGGCCGGTGCGGCGACCGTGGTCAGGCTGACCGTCTCCGGTGACAGCTGACCGAGCACGCGCGCCCGGTTGTTGAGCTTCTTGCCGGTCCCGAAGCCCTTGACCAGCTCCGCCGTGGCGTGGCTGTCGTTGGAGCCGAACGTGCCGCGCGGCTCGGCCTCGTCATGCAGCAGCGGTGACGTCGCCGCCGCCGTCAGCGAGTTCTTCTTCAGGTTGGCGCGGGCCGCCGCCTGGGTCTTGGCCAGCTCGGACCAGTAGTACTTGTCGACCTTGCTGTTGTCCCGCAGCAGCGCGGTGTACGGGTTGACGGCGTTCTGCGGCGCCTTCAGCATCGACTGCTGCTTCGGTACCACCTGGATGCCCGCGGCGAGCTGCCGTTTGATCCCGTCGCTGAGTTCCTTGGACGGCGCCGCCGCGGCGGGGCTCTGTGGCAACGCCACCAGTGCCGCACCGACCAATCCGGCGACAGCGAAACTCGCTAGCCTTTTCCTCACTTGGCCTCCCCATTGAGTCAGGCGTTTCGTGCACGCTATGGCCTGCAAGGTCGTCTCCACTACCCCCAACCGCTGTCAATACAGGATTTAACAGATTCAATGATCAACGCCTATGTTGATCACGAGGTGCCGGCGATCTTGGGACTCGCCTAGAGTGTTGGAGTGCCGAACGCCGTCAGCCCCACGCAGCGCCTGCTCACCGAAGGCGACCTGACCGCCCTGCTGCGGGAGCGGTTCGGGCTGACCACCGTCCACTGTGGACCGCTCAGCGGCGGCACGTTCGCCGCGGTCTGGCGCGCGACGCTGTCCGACGGCCGCGACGTCGCCGTCAAGGTCGGGCCGCCCGCCGGGGTGCCGCTGCTGCGATACGAGCGGGGCGTCATCGCGGCCGAGGCGCGGTACTACCGGACGGTCGGCGCGGCGACGGCACACGTACCGGTGCCGCCGGTGCCGCACGCGGACGACGACGTCGTGGTCGTCGGGCTGCTGCCGGGCAGGCCGCTGACCGAGCTGGCCGACGGGTCCGCCGCGGAGACGGTCCGCGAGCAGCTCGGCGTGGCCCTGCGGCACCTGCACGCGGTGACCGGCGGATCGTTCGGATACGACGGTGACGGGCGGGCGTCCGGGGCGACGTGGCGGACCGCGTTCACCGCGATGACCGCCGACCTCCTCGCCGACGCCGCCGACTGGGGCGTCACCCTGCCGGTCCCGGCCGACGAGGTCCTGGCCACCATCGACCGGCACGCCGACGCCCTCGACGAGGTCGAACGGCCCGCGCTGGTGCACTTCGACCTGTGGGACGGCAACGTCCTGTGCGACGGCGCCCGCCTCACCGGGCTGGTCGACGGCGAGCGCTACTTCTGGGGCGACCCGCTGTACGACTTCGTCTCCCCCGCCATCGGCCGCCGGATGGAGGACCTGCCCGAGCACCCGGTGCTGCGCGGGTACCACGGCGGGCCCGGCCCGCACCGGTTCACCCCCGCGCAGCGCCGCCGCCTGATGCTGTACCGGCTGCAGTTCGCGATCCTGCTGCTGACCGAGATGCCCAGCCGCGGCATGGTCGGCGACGAGGCCCGCGAGCGCCACGAGTGGGTGACACCGCAGCTGCTCGCCGACCATCGGGATCTTGGATGACCGACCACGATGTGATATAGAGGACGCTACATACGGTAAGGGTTTCGATGAGCAGACGACAGATCCTGATCACGGCGGTATATGGCGCGCTCATGACGGCGCTGGGCTCCGTGGTGTTCATCGCGCCCGAGCTGGACTCCGTTGCCTGGGCCGGGATCGGCCTGCTCGGCGCCGCCGCGATCGTCGTGGGCATCCGGCTGGTCCGGCCGCGGCGACCCGGCCCCTGGTGGGCCCTCGCCGCCGCGCTGGTGGCGATGATGGCCGGCGACTATCTGTACGGCCTGATGGCCGACGCCAGCGCCGACCCGCCGCCACTGGCGAACCTGTGTTACCTGGCGATGTTCCCGTTCGTGGCGACCGCGCTCATCGGCCTGACCCGCGCCTCGTCCGCTCTCGACAGCCGGGCCGGCCTGCTGGACCTGCTCGCCGTCAGCAGCGCCGCGCTGCTCGCCGCCTGGGTGTTCATCGTCAGCCCGCGGCTGGGCACCGGCGGGGTGACCGGCACCGAGTGGTCGATCCAGGCCGCGTACACCCTCGGCGACGTGGTCGTCCTGGTCGTCACCGTCCGGCTGGTCCGCGCCGCGCCACGCAACCCGTCCGCGGTCCTGCTCGCCGTCGGCGCCCTCGGCATGCTCACCGGCGACGTGGCCTACGGCATCGCCCAGTCCCGCGACGGGCTCGCACCGGGCGGCCCGGCCGACCTCGCCTACGTCGTGCTGTACGCGACGTGGGGCGCGGCGGCGCTGCTGCCGTCGATGGCCCGCCTCACCGATTCCCCGGTCGCGCCGCCGCACGGTGACGCTCCGGTACGCGGGCTCGGCATCGTGCTGCTGCTCGCCGCCGTCGCGGTCGCGCCCGTCGTCCTGGTGGGCCAGGCGCTGACCGGCCCCGTGCACGACGGGCCGGTGATCGCGGTCGCGTTCGGCATCAGCCTCGCGCTGCTGGTCACCAGGCTCAACGACGCCGTGCGCCGGCACGCCGAAGGACTGCGGCGCGAGCGGACCCTGCGGCACGCCGGCACCGTCCTGGTCAGCGTCACCGACGCCGGGGCCGTCGCGGTCGCCGTGCGCACCGCGGTCCGCGAGCTGCTGCCGGCCGACACCCCGCACATCATCGTCGTGGACTCCAGCCTCACCGACCTGCTGCCCCTCAACGAACTGTCGGCGCCGCGGATCGTGCCGGTACACCTGACGCCGCCGCTGTGGCAGGAGCGGCTGGGTGAGTTCGGCTGCGTGCTGGTCTGCCCGCTCGACGCGGCCGTGCTCTACATCGCCGCCGACGGCCGGGACCTGCGCACCGTCCAGGACGCGGTCACCGTCCTGGCCGGGCAGGCCGCGCTCGCGCTCGCCCGCATCGCGCTCACCGAGGCCGCCAGCCGCCGCGACAGCGACGACTACCTGCGCGCCGTCGCCGAGCACACTAACGACGTCGTGCTGGTCCTCGACGACGACGAGCGGATCCGGTACACCAGCCCGTCGGTGACGGAGTTGCTGGGCATCTGGCCGACCCCGTTCGCCACGCTGCGCGAGATCGTCGCCCCGGACGACCGGCAGCAGGTCGACGCGACCCTGGGCGTGGCCCTGACCGGCGGCCGGGACGGCACCCGCGACACCTGGAGCCTGCGCCGCCCCGACGGCACCCGCGTCCTCGTCGAGGTCCGGTTCCGCGACCTGCGCGGCGACCGCCTCGTGCGGGGCATGGTCATCACCATGCGCGACGTCACCGAGCAGCGCCGGCACGAGCTGGAGCTGCTGCGGCGGCACTGGGAGGACACCCCGGGCGCGGCGAACCGGGACAATTCAGCTCGTAAGTATCACTGAGAACCGTCACAGGTTCCGCTTGGCCGGTGCATGGCACTGCGTGCCATGCTGAACTGTGGCTACCACTGAAGCGGTCCCTGTCGCGCGGCGCCGTTCGCTGCTGCGCCCCCTGATGTTCACCCTGACCCTCGTCAGCGTCCTGGCGCTGCTGTTCGGCGTGCCATGGTGGTCGCTGGTGCAGTCGGGCAACGCGTGGCCGGCCGGCGTGCGCGTCGCGGGGACCGCCGTGTTCGCCGTGGCACTCGTCGGGTTCCCGGTGCTGATGATGCTCGGGCACGGCCGCCGGCACCTCGACTGGGCGTCGCGGGTCGCCGACACGACCCTCGGCGTGGTGTGGCAGCTGTTCGTCTGGGCGGTCGCCGGCGACCTGCTGCGCCTCGCCCTGCTCGCCGGTGGGGTCGACGACCCGCTGCGCTCCAGGGTCGTCGCCGGGTTCACCGGCGTCGTCGCGGTGGGGCTGCTGCTGTGGGGCTACGTCGAGGCGATGAAGGTGCCCAGGGTCCGCCGCGTCGACGTCGCCATCCCCCGGCTCGGCGCCGGCCTGGACGGGTTGAAGGTCGTCCTGCTCACCGACACCCACTACGGCCCGATCGACCGGGTCCGCTGGTCGAAGGGCGTCACCGAGGTCGTCAACACCCTCGACGCCGACATCGTCGCGCACACCGGCGACATCGCCGACGGCACCGTCGCCCAGCGCACCGAGCAGGCCGCCCCGCTCGGCGACGTCAAGGCCCGCTACGCGCGGGTGTACGTGACCGGCAACCACGAGTACTACGGCGAGGCCGAGGGCTGGCTGCAGCGCATGGGCGAGCTCGGCTGGGAGGCGCTGCACAACCGCCACCTGGTCGTGGAACGCGGCGGCGACCGCCTCGTCGTGGCCGGCGTCGACGACCGCACCGCCGCCGGCACCGGCCTGCAGGGCCACCGCGCCGACCACGCCACCGCCCTCGCCGGCGCCGACCCGGACCTGCCGGTGCTCCTGCTGGCCCACCAGCCGAAGCAGATCGTCGACGCCGTCGAGCACGGCATCGACCTGCAGCTGTCGGGCCACACCCACGGCGGGCAGATGTGGCCGTTCCACTACCTGGTGCGCCTGGACCAGCCGGTGGTGCAGGGCCTGACCCGCCACGGTGCGCGCACCCAGCTCTACACCAGCCGCGGCACCGGCTTCTGGGGCCCGCCGTTCCGCATCTTCGCGCCGAGCGAGATCACCGAGCTCACCCTCCGCAAGGCCTGAGCGTCGCAGGCCGGTCGCCGCACGACGGTGACCGGCGGCGACCGCCGCGTGACGTCCCGCGCCGCCCGTCCGTCAGTTGCATCCTGACGGCCATCTCGGCGACTGACGGGTGCGGTGGAAATGGCAGAGGTGTTCCTCTCCTACCTCGACGAGGACCGGGACTGGACCCGGGCCCTCGCCGAGGAGCTGGAGCGGCACGGGCTGGTCACCTTCCTCCGGGAACGCGACCCGGAGCCGGGCGACGTGTTGCTGCAGCAGACGGAGGCCGCCATCGGCCGGGCCGGCACCGCGGTGCTCGTGCTCGGCGCGACGGCGCTGACCGACCCGCAGCCGTACGAGGAGTACGCCGTGCTGCTGCGGGAGGCAGCGACCCGCGGGCTGCGGGTGATCCCGGTGCTGTGCGGCGACGCCGGCCTCGTGGTGCCGCCCTTCGCCGCGGACCGGCTGTGGGCCGACTTTCGCGGGCTGTCCCCCGCCGAGCGCACGGCGAAGGCCGGCGACCTGGCCGCCATCGTCCGCGGCGAGTGGCGGCTCGCGCCCGAGCACCTCGATCAGCTGCGGCCGGCCCCGCCACCCGCAGCCGCCGGACCGGCCCCGGCCAGTTTCGTGGTCGTCTACGCCCGCGCCGATGCCGACTACGGCGGCCGCCTGGTCTCCTGGCTGTCCGGTGCGGACCTGCCCGTCTGGTCGATCGCGCGGCTCACCTGGGGCAGCGAGTACACCCGGGAGATCCGGGCGCGGATCCGGCACTCGATCGCCCTGGTGGTGCTGATGTCGCCGGCCGCCGAGGAGTCGCCCGACGTCATCCGGGAGATCCTCGAGGGCCAGCGGCACGACCGGATCCTCTTCCCCGTGCTCACCGAGGGCGCACCCAACTTCCTGCTGGCCAGCACCTGGTACGTCGACGCCCGCGACGGCGCACTGCCCGGACCGGCGCAGCTGCGGACACTGCAGCGGGTGTACCGGGAGCACGTGGCCGGCCGGGTCGCCCAGCTCCCGCCGCCGCGGCAGCCCGCCGTCACGGCGACACGCACGCCGAGCGGCCTCGAACTGGCCCGGCTGCGCGCGTCGCTGGCCGACGGCGAGCTGGAGCACGCCGACCTGCTGACCACCAACCTGGTGCTCGCCGCGGCAGGCCGGCTCGGGTGCGGCTGGCTGGCCGAGACCGCCGCCGGCGACCTGCCCGCCGGGCTGCTGCGCGACATCGACGCGGCGTGGGCGGAGTCGACCGGCGGCCGGCACGGATTCCGTCGCCAGCGGCAGCTGTACCGGCTGCAGCACGAGTTCGGCGGCGACTTCGCGGTCCTGGCCACGGCGTACGGCTGGCGTCCCCGGCCCGACGGGCGGCCGACGTACGGCGAGCAACCGGCGACCCCGAAGTACGGCCGGTTCGTCCGGCCGGACGGACCGCCGCCCGGCTTCTTCCCGACGCTGCGCAACCCGCAGGCCGAGCACTACCCGGGCTGGCACGCGCGCTGGCGCATGACCGTGCTCGCCGTCCACCGGCAGCTCCGTTCGTGGCCGATCGAGGGGTGACCAAGATGCTCGAGTTCTTGACGGTCGTGCTGTTCCTGGCGGCGCTGGGCGGCGGCGGGTATCTCGCCGTGAAGGGCATGCACCATGTGCCCGACCGGATGGTGGGGATCGAGTACCGCCGCTTCGGCCGCAACGTCCAGGACCGCTACCGGGTGAGCGTCTACGGCTCCGCCGGTCCGCAGGCGGTGACACTGGCCGCGAACCGCTGGTACTGGCGGCCGCCGTGGCTGGCGACCGTGCGATTCGTGCCGCAGACGTTCGTCCCGGACGGCACGATCGGGCTGGTCACGTCACTGGGGGGTCCGGTGCGGCCGCTGGATCGCCGGTTGTGCCGCTACGTGGAGTGCGACTACTTCCAGGACGGCCGGCGGTTCCTGCTCAGCGGCGGTGAACAGGGCCGGCAGCTGGGCGTGCTGCCCGGCGGCGCGTACTACGCCATCAACACCGAGCTGTTCGCCGTGTTCACGGTGCTGACGCTCGCGGAGGGCCCGGTGCACCCCGACGCCGCCAGGCTGACCGAGGCGGACCTGCGCGAGGTCGACGTGCCGGTGGGCAGCACCGGAGTGGTGATCACCCAGCACGGCACGCCGCCCAGCGACGCGCCCGACGCCGTCAACCCCGTCATCCCGGGCCACGACAGCTTCCGGCTGCCGTGGGTGTTCCTGGCCAACGGCGGGCACCTCGGGGTGCAGGAGGAGACGCTGCACGGCGGCAGCCGGTATGCGATCAACCCCTGGTTCGCCCGGGTGGTGCTGATCCCGACCAGGGAGCTGTACCTGGAGTGGACGAACAAGGCGACGAAGACGGCCGGCAACCTCGACTCCGCACTCGAACAGATCGTGGTGAACATCGAAGGGCACGTGCTGTCGCTGGAGATGTCGCAGATCCTGCGCATTCCGGCCCGCGCCGCGCCGCGGCTGGTCCGCCGGTTCGGCGAGGCCGACAACCAGCCGGAGCCCGCCGGCTCGATCAGCGTCAAGCCCGCCCCGGTTCAGCGGTTCGTCGAACGGGTGCTGGGCGCGGCCGTGGCCGGCTACTTCACCGCACTCGTCGGCCGGTACACGATCCTGCAGTTCATGGAGGAGTACGAAAACGTCCGGCTGGAGCTGCAGCATCAGGTGACCGAGGCCCTCGCCGAGTGGGACGTGATCGCCGGCCTCACCGTCCTGGCCGAGTTCGAGTCCAAGGACGAGGAGATCAACAACCTGCGCCGCCGCCGCGTCCAGGCCCGCGAACAGGGCGCCATCTCCGAGTTCACCCTGGAACACACCAGGACCGACATGGCCGCCGAACGGCTCCGCATCGAGATGGAGGGCAGACGCCACGCGGCCGAGCTGCGGGAGATGATCGAACTGCTCGGCCCGCAGCAGGTGGCGATCGAGCGGGTCGCCGCGCAGCTGGCCCGGATGCCGGTCCCGCAGTACATCGGCGGCGGTGGCGACCTCGCCCAGCAGATCCTCGGGCTGATGCCCTTCACCAACGCCCGCGACATGCTCGGCCAGCTCATCGCAAACCACAAGGACGGTCTCGCGCCGCAGCAGCGCCTCGACCCCAGCGACCAGGCGTGACCCGCGTCTTCATCTCCCACGCGGCCGCCGACGCCACCCCCGCCGCCCGGCTCGCGACCCGGCTCGCGGCGGCGGGGGTCGCGGTGTTCCTGCTGGAGTGGGTCGAGCCCGGGCTGGTCACCGTGCTGGAACAGGAGCATGCCCTCACCACCGCCACCCATGGCCTGCTGCTGATCAGCCGCGCGACGATGGCCGATCCTGCCGTGCGGGAGGAGTATGCCGCCCTGGTCGGCCACGCCCGCACCGGCGCCGGCCGGCGGTTCGTCCCGGTCCTCGTCGGCGACATCACCGACGCGGACCTGCCCCGGTTCGCCGCCATCCGCCAGCCGGTCGACCTGCGCACCCCCGACGCCTACGACGACCGCGTCGCGGCGTTGCTGCGGGTCCTGCAACGCCCAGGTTCCGGCGCTCCTGCGGGCGATTTCTCCTGGCGCCCTCCTGGCCTTGCCGCCGGCGACCGGATCCGCATCCTGCTGCTGGCGGCCAACCCGCGCGGCACCGGCCCGCTCGCCATCGACGTCGAGGAACGCGAGATCACCGAGAAGCTCCGCCTGTCCCGGGACCGCGACAGGTTCGACCTGGTCACCTGCTGGGCCGTGCGCCCCTCCGACCTGCTCCAGCACCTCAACCGGCACACCCCGCAGATCGTGCATTTCAGCGGCCACGGCCGCCGGCCCGGCGAGATCGTGCTCGCCGCGGACGATGGCACCGGCCGCCTGGTCGACGCGGCGGCGCTGGGCGAGCTCTTCCGGGTGACGGGGAACATGGTCCGCGTGGTGGTGCTCAACGCCTGCTGGTCCGCCGTCCAGGCCCAGGCAATCGGCCAACACGTCGACTACGTCCTCGGCATGCGCAAACCGGTCACCGACCAGGCCACGACCGTCCTGGCTGCCGCCTTCTACTCCGCCCTGGGCTTCGGCCGCACCGTCCCGGAGGCCTTCGAACAGGCGACCGCCGCGCTGCTGCTGCACGGCCTCGCCGAGCAGGACACCCCCGAGCTCCTGATCCGCCACGGCGCCGACCCGCACCTGAGCACGCCCCACTGACCCGGCCCACTGACCAGTGTGTGAGCGGCCTGACCCCAGCAACTCGAACGTTCGTGGTCACGGATCTAGCTTCGGGACGGACCCGTTGCTGCCTCGCCCAGGAAGTAGGGCTCGGCGGCCTCCAGCCTGGGCACTGCCACGCCCAGCCGGCGTGCTTCCGCCAGGGTGTCGCGGCCGACCGCACGCAGTTCCTCCGGGTTGGCGTGGGCCTCGAGCAGCAGGCGCACCGGCGGGAAGTGACCGAGCAGCCAGGCGAGGACTGGTGCCGTCAGCCAGGCGGCCGCCCGGACGGGCAGCACGTCGCCCCGATGCCGCCGCAGGTCGACGCCGCGGGCCTCGACGAGCGGCAGGAGTTCGCGGATGGCCAGCACCGCCTCGCGTACGCTGCCCGGCGCACCCGCCAGCTTGGCCAGCGAGCCCAGCTTCAGGCTCTGCGTGTGCAGGCCAGCGTTCTGCACGAAGTGGATCCACAGCCAGCCCCGGAAGTCGGGCTGTTCCCGGAAGCGGAATCCGGCCTGCCGGAACGCCGCGCGGACGGCTCGCTCCCGCTCGGTCGGTGGTCGGCCGAGGGTGCCGAAGAAGACCGTCGGCAGCAGAGCCCCGCGCAGCACGCCATCGTCGCCGAAGCCGCCGCCGGCGCCGGGGAAGCCCCAGGCCACCTGGTCGGACGGGAAGGGTTCGGCCGCCGAGGCCGGCTCGGCCCACAGGTTGTTGAAAACCAGCACCGTGGCCCGGCCCAGGCGCGGGCCCAGGAAGGCGGCGGCCTCGGCGAAGCCGTAGTGCTGCACGCTCACCACGATCAGATCGAAGTCGTGGTCCGGCTCCAGCGATTCGCGGTAGCGCACCGGCCAGCTCTCGGTGACGCGCTGCCCTCGGAGCCGGCGTCGGGCGTCGAGCAGTTCGAGGTCGATCGCGTCCCCGTACACCGCGGCACGACCCGGCCGGACGTAGAACTCGACCTGGTGCCCGGCCCGCTCCAGGGCCCACCCGTACACCGTGGCGATGACGCCTCGGCCGAACATCAGGATCTTCACTCAGCACCTCGTGGCCTATAATTGGAGGTCATCTCCACTTGCAAAATATGGAGATGGTTTCCACTTGTCAAGGAGGAGCTGCGCGTGACCACCGCCAAGCCGCTGCGCGCCGACGCCCAGCGCAACCGCGACGCCCTGCTCGCCAAGGCCCGTGAGATCTTCGAAGCGGGCGGCTTTGACCTGCGCTTCGACGACTTCGCCCGGCTGGCCGGCGTGGGCACCGGCACGCTCTATCGCCATTTCCCCACCCGGGAGGCGCTGGCTGAGGCGGTCTACAGCGAAGAGGTGGCCACGATGTGCGCCCACGCCGGCGTCCTGCGGGACACGCTCCCACCGGACGAGGCGCTGGCGGCATTCCTGCGCGGCTTCGTGCGTCATCTGCACGCCCACCAGGGCCTCGCTCGCACGCTTGCCTCGCTCATGGCC
Source organism: Dactylosporangium sp. NBC_01737 (assembly GCF_035963215.1). Classification (NCBI taxonomy): domain Bacteria; kingdom Bacillati; phylum Actinomycetota; class Actinomycetes; order Micromonosporales; family Micromonosporaceae; genus Dactylosporangium; species Dactylosporangium sp. NBC_01737. The sequence continues at coordinate 6,415,754 of NZ_CP109153.1, read as the reverse complement.
ACGCGTTCAGGGGCCCTCGCCGCGGGGAGCGAGGCGTTGGCGCAGGCCATCGGCGAACTGCTGGCCGCCGCCGTCGAGGACGGCACGATCCGCGACGACGTGGGCGTCGGCCCCATCATGATGGCCCTGCACGGCATCTCCGCGGCCTACGACCATCCGGACGGCCCGGCCGACGCGGACAGTGTCATCAGCCTCGTGCTCGACGGCCTGCGCCGCTGCTGAACCCGGCGACATCGAGGAGCCGGAGCGTTCTGGAAGCCGTGCGGCGTCAGTCCGCGGGCGTCGGCGACATAAGCGGTCACCACGTCCTCCTTCGCCAGGCCGAGGTCAGGGGACGACGGTGACGGGCCACTTGCCGGCCTTCACCAGGCGGACCGCCAAGGAGCCGACGAACCGGTGGCCCAGGCGGGACGAGGCGCCGACCACGACCGCGTCGGCACGCAGCTCCGTCGCCGCCCGGACGATCTCAGCGTACGGGTCGCCGCGCACGGCTTTGAACTCCGCGCGGATGCCGGCATGCACGGAGCCCGCCTCGACCTGGCGGCGCATGTCTTCGGTTGCCTCGGTGATGGCCTGCTCGACGGCGGCGTACGCGCCCGGGGCGAAGACGCTCGCGGCGGGCACGCCGGCCACATAGACCACGACGAGCCGGGCGCCCTGCCGGCGGGCGAGGCCGGCGGCGTACGCGCCGGCGCGCAGTGACGTGTCGGAGCCGTCGACACCGACGACGATGACCTTCGGGCCGTCCGTGCCCAATTCGAAGACCACGGCAACAGCATGCCGCAGCCCCCGGCGGATCCGCATCCGGGGGCCGCGGCACGAAACCATCTCAAACAGACTCAGCAACCGGTGACGGGAGCGAAGCAGGGCGGTAGATGAACCGGTCGGTGATGCCGAAGCGCAGGCCGAAGGCCAGGACCAGGGTCACCAGGTTGGCGACCAGCTCGTTGACGCCCGCCCAGGAGACCAGGACCGCCAGCAGTGGCAGGCGGACGGCCAGGTCGAGGTTGTTGAGGACCACGAACCGGCCGAAGCGTCCGGCCCAGTGCCGGCCGCGCCGGCTGCGGAACACCACCAGGTCGACGAGGACGAAGTTCCAGCAGATGGCGACCTCGGTCGCGGCCACGGCGGCCGGCAGGTAGTGCAGGTGCCAGTGGTCGACGAGCAGCCACATGACGGCAAGGTTGGGCAGGACACCGGAGGCACCCACGGCGCCGAACCCCGCCATGCGCAGCACGGCACCGAACCGCGCCACGGGTGGCAGGGGCTTCACGCGTGCACCTTCCGGACGATGACCTCCCCGAAGCGGGCGATCTCGGTCGACTCGACGACACCGCGGCGAAGCGTGGGCAGGTCGGCGAGGGTGCTCACCGCCTGGTCCGCCATGACGATGTAGTCGATGCTGGCGGCGCCGGCCGGCAGGATGTCGGCCATGACGGCGGGGTCGGTGTCGACCTTCCACAGCCAGACCGGTTTCGTGAAGCCGGCGAGTTTCAGGTCCATCCAGATGTAGTCGTCGGTGACGACGACCGCGTCGCGGCCGACGTTGTCGATGACCCAGCGGGTCGCCGCGCGGGAGTTGGCGCTGCCGTCGAACGACGCCTGGTCGCGCAGCGTGGTGACCCAGCCGGGCAGGACGAGCAGCGCCGCCAGGACACCGGCGACCGCGACGACCGGCGTGCGCAGCCTGCCAAGGCGGACGGCGGAGAGGCGAGCCCACAGGACATCCCCGGCGCCGGCGATGAGCAACGCGGCGAAGGGCAGCATGGCGATGACGTAGGCGAACGGCATGTAGCCGCCGCGGCACATCATCACGACCTGGATGAGCAGCGCCAGCCCGATCGGCCGGAACCGGCGCGCGGCCAGGCCGACCGGGATGAGCGCGACCCCGGGCAGCAGCAGCCACGGGTCGAGCTCGGTCCACGACTTGGCGAGGCTGAACGTGCCGGACGACGGGTCCAGGAGGCTGCCGCTGCCGGAGCGGCCGAACACCTGCCACCACAGCGCCCAGCCGAGGCTCACGTGGCCCTCGCCGGGGAGCAGTTCCTTCTTCAGCAGGGCGAAGACCGGGTAGGAGGCCACCAGTACACCGAAGGACACGAAGAACACGCCGAGGTTCCAGACGCGGGTACGCCGGGAGGTGTGCTGGACGAGCAGCCAGACGAGTGCCGGCAGGAGGATGACGATGGTCTCCTTGCACAGGGCGGCCGAGGCGAACCAGATCGCGCTCCACAGGGCCGCGCCGACGCTGCGCCGCGGTGAGGCGGCGGCGGCGAACGCGGCGAGGATGAACATGGTGGCGAGGTTGTCCAGGAACACCATGCGGTGGAAGAAGACCGCGAGGGGGCTGATCGCGAAGACGAACACGGCGACGCCGGACCAGGCCCGGTTGAGCCGCAGCCGCCGGGCGAGCAGGAACAGCAGGGCGCAGCTGATCAGCGCGGAGATGAGCATGACCTCCCGGCCGACCATGACCGCGCTGGGTGCCCGGTCGAAGCCGTCGGTGACCCCGGCGTAGCCGGCGATGATGGCCCAGCCGAGGAACGGGTGGTCGTACCAGTACGTGTAGTGCGACAGGCCGCCGTGGTCGAGCATCGCCCACGCCTGGTTGACGTAGGTGCCTTCGTCGTCGTTGATGCGGCCGGGCCAGCCGTGCAGGTTCCAGCCGTTGACGAACCCGGCGAGGACCAGCAGCGGGGTGAGCACGGCGAGCGACCTGCGGTGGTGACGCCAGCGCGAGGGACGAGCCGCGACGACCGGCGCTGAACGGACCGGGCTGCGCTCGATCTCGAGGACGGCGGTCATGCGGCGGAACCTTCCAGGACGAGCGGACGGTGGTGGCCGCCGTGGGCGGTCTTGTGCCAGGTGGTGTTGCCGTCGACGTGCTGCCACACGGCCCAGAACGCGGCGCCCATGAGCACCCACTGGTAGACGGGCGCGCCGAACAGCAGGAACGCGTAGTGCCGCCACAGCACCTTCTGCCGGTACGCGCGGGCGAACTCGCGCAGCCCGACGATCTGCGTCGCCAGGGTGATGATGATCGGCACGAACGGCGCGTACATGAGCATCGCCACGAAGACGGGCACCTTGAGCCAGAAGATGGTGACGATCGACAGCGGCAGCAGCAGCGCGGAGAACGCCTGCAGGAACGGGGTGGCCAGGATGTAGCCGGCGAGGGCCCGCTGCCGCAGCGTGGGCAGCGTCGCCCAGCGGCCTTCGAGCAGGATGCTGAGGAAGCCCTGGTTCCACCGGACCCGCTGCCAGAACAGCGAACCGGACCGGCGGCTGCCGATGGTCTGCGGCACCTCCTCGCGGGTCGCGAGCTCCGGCTCGTACGCGGCGACCACGCGGGCGTTGTACCGCGTGCACAGCAGCACGCCGAGCGCGCAGTCCTCGGTGAGGTTGTCGGGCCAGCCGCCGGCCTGCTCGAGCATCTGCCGGCGGATGAACACGGTGTTGCCGCCCAGCGGCACGAACCCGGTCCGCACCTGGTAGAACATGCGGCTGGTGAACCAGAAGAAGTACTCCATCACGTTGTGGACCTTGAACCAGTCGCGGACCCGGGTGCCGAGCGTCATGAGCTGGACGCCGCCCTGCACGACGTCGGCGTCGGTGCTGCCGAACAGGGTGTTGACCCGGGTCAGCAGCTGCGGCGCGACGTCGTCCTCGGCGTCGACGACCCCGATGACGGTGCCGGTCGCGACCTCGAGGGCGGCGTTGAGCTGCCGCGGCTTGTTGGACCTGGTGTAGGCGCGCACGACGGTGCGGACCCTGCCGTGCGGGTCGTAGTTGGCCTGGACCCGCTGGACCTCGGCGATGGTCGCGTCGTCGCCGTCGCACAGCGACACGAGGATCTCGTAGTCGTCGTGGTCCTGCTGCAGCAGGTGCCGGAGGGTACCGGCGATGACGAGGTCCTCGTTGAGTGCCGGGACGATGATCGTGAAGCGTTCCTTGATCTCGTCGGGTACCGCGGCCGGCCACCGCATCTGTTCGACGGCCTCGGGGGTTCGCCAGCCGTACAGCCGCCACCGGACCTCGAGAGCGCCGACGACCGTGTTGTACGACGCGACCAGCGTCACCAGCAGCGCCAGGACGGCGGCGCCGGACAGCGGCGACACGGCGAGCGCGACGGTGACGGCGCCGATGACGGCGAGCAGGGCGCCCCAGCGCAGCACCGGGGTGGCGAGCCAGGTGGCCAGCCGCAGCCACGGCAGCTGCCGCAGGTACAGGATGCCCTGGCGCAGGTCGCCCTTGCTGGCGCCGGCGTGGCGCTGCCCGAAGTCCAGGGGCAGCTCGGTGCGGCGCAGCCTCGGGTACCTGGCCAGGATCTCCAGGAGGATCTTGAAGCCGCGCGACCGCAGCCGCTCGATGTCCATCTTGTCCAGGCGAACGGCGAAGAATCCGGTCATGGGGTCCGTGACGCCGCGCAACGCGAACGGAAACGCGACGCGCGCCAGGAGCGTCGAGCCGGTCGACACGATGCGGCGCACGGGCCCGTCGAGGCCGCCGCTGTTGCCGCCCTCGCGGTAGCGGCTGGCCATCACCAGGTCGTGCTCGTCGAGCGCGGCCAGCATCGCCGGCGCGAGCTCCGGCGGGTGCTGCAGGTCCGCGTCCATGACGAGCGCTTTCGGGGTGCGGGCCCGCCGGAACCCGTCGACGACCGCGCCGGCGAGGCCGCCGACCCGCTGGCCGCCGGTGCGGTGGAACACCCGGACCCGCAGGTCGTCGCGTTCCAGCCTGGCCGCGGCGAGGGCGATGGCGTCCACGGTGTGCTCGTTGTCGCTGTCGTCGACGAAGAGCAGTTCGACGTCGGTGAGGACGGCCGAGAGCCGTTCGATCAAAGGACCGACGTTGTCTTCCTCATGTCGGCAGGGGATGACGATCGTGGCCGTGGGGGTCACGTGATCTCCTTCAAACTTCACAACCGGATGACCGAACAGCGCGCCAGTGCGCCGCCGCCGCTGTCGAAGTACTCGACGGTGAAGGTGTGCTCACCTTCAGCCAGGGCGATTTCGAACGTGTACGTGGTCGGCGGGTGGTCGGACCATCCGTCGATCACCACGGCTCCGTCGATCGAGACGTGGATGCCGTCGTCGCTGGTGGCGGTGATGCGGTACGTGCCGCCGGCCAGGTGATCGGTCCTGGTCCAGCGGGCGGAGAACCCGTCGGCGGGCAGGCCCTCGGCCGGGCCGGCGAGGCCCCAGTCGTGGTCGATGGCCAGGTCCTGCCGGGTCAGTACGGGTGCTCCGGTGGCGGTCGTGTTGCTGTAGAAGGACGCCGTCCACGGGGTGGGTGGTGGCGGGTCGGCGGTCTTGTCGTAGCTGAGCCGGGCGATGGCCCCGGCGGCCTTCTCGTAGTACTCGACGACGATGACGTGGGCGCCCTCGGCGAGGTTGCGCTGGACCACGAACGTCGTCGGCGGCTGGTCGCGCCACTCGTCCAGGACGAGCACGCCGTCGATGAAGAGCCGGGCGCCGTCGTCGGCGAGCAGCTTGAACGTGTAGACGCCGGCGGCGAGGTTGTCGGTGCGGGTCCACCGGGCGGAGTACCCGTCGGCGGGCAGCCCGGGGCCGGGTGAGCCGAGGCCCCAGTCGAAGTCGACGGCGGCGTCCTGGCGCAGCATCGCGGGCGCGCCGGCCAGGTCGGTGCCGAGGTAGTAGGCGCCGTCCCAGCCGGGGGGTGAGGTGACGTCGCCGACGCGCCGGTAGCCGAGCAGCAGGCGGGCGCCGGCGGCGTTCTCGTAGTACTCGACGCGGATGGTGTGCGGCCCGCCGTCGGCGATCAGTTTGTCGGCGGTGAACTCCTCGTTCTGCTCCTGCCACTTCGACAGGATCAGCTGGTCGTCGAGGTAGACGCGGATGCCGTCGTCGCTGGCGCCGCTGAACCGGTAGAGGCCGGACGGGAGCACGTCGGTGCGGGTGTACACGGCGACGAAGTGGTCGACGCCGATGCCGTTGCCGGGGCCGCCGTCGCCGTACGGGTGGTCGATGGCCGCTTCGGTGCGCAGCAGGTCCGGTGCCCGCGACGGGATCGACGGCTGCGACCCCGCGCCTGGCGTGTTCCAATAGCTCGCGGTCCACGGCGGCGCCGGCGGCAGGTCGCCCGCGCGGTTCCAGGCGAGCCTGGCCAGGGCGCCGGCGGCGTTCTCGTAGTACTCCATGACGATCGTGTGCGCGCCGCCGCCGAGCGCCAGCCGGGCGGTGTAGGCGGTGACGCCCTGGTCGCCCCAGTGGTCGATGACCTTCTGCCCGTCGACCCACAGCCGCACGCCGTCGTCGGAGGTGGTGGTGAAGTCGTAGTAGCCGGCGCTGAGCGTCACCGAGCGGGTGTACCGCGCGACGAAATGGTCCTGGTCGATCGACGGGTCGGGTGAGCCGAGGACCCAGTCGTGGTCGACGACCGCCTCGTCGCGGGTCAGCTGTGGGCGGGTCGCCGGGACCGTCGGCGCGGTGCCGGCGCCCGGGGTGTTCCAGTACTCCGCGGTGAACACGTCGCGGGGCTGGTCCGGGGTGGTCTCCCAGGACAGTTTCGCGCTGGCGTCCACGACGTTGTCGTAGAACTCCATCCGGACGTTGTGCTGCCCGGCGGCGAGGTCGGCGACGTACTCGTAGGCGGTCGGGCCCTGGTCGTGCCACTGGTCGATGACGAGCTGATCGTCGACGTACAGTCGGGCACCGTCGTCGGAGGCGATCGTGAAGCGGTACCGACCGGCGGCGAAGAACTGCGTCTTGGACCAGCGGGCGGAGAAGTGGTCGGCGTTCACCCCGGGGCCCGGCGGCTCGACCGACCAGATGAAGTCGACGCGCTGGTCCTGGCGGGTCAGCGCGGGCACCCCGGCCAGGTCCTGGTTGTTGAAGTACTCGCCGAGGAACGGCGCCGACGGCGCATAGTTCGCCGTCCACGTCCCGTTCGCCGGTGGGGTGGTGATGAAGTGGCGGATCGCGCCGCCGTCGGACCAGCCGGTGAAGTGGTACTGGTTGCCGTTGGCGTCCTGCGCCGTCGGCGGCGCGGCGATCTCCCGCTTGAACCCGACGACGCCGTGCACCGCGTCCGGGGTCGCGATCGGCACCCCGTCGAGGGTCAGCCCCAGCCCCGGCGGGCTCGTCGCGAACGTCATCACCGACGTGCGCGGGTAGATGAACACCGGCTTCGTGCTGGTCAGCCCGTTGCGGTCGGTGACGGTCACCTTGATCTCGAACCAGGTGTCCGCGGACGCCTCGCCGGTGACCGGGATCGTGAACGTGCCGACCCGGCCGGTCAGCGGCCCGACGAACGGGTGGACGTGCGTGTTGTGGTGCAGGAACACCTCGGTCTTGATGTCGCCGTCGCTGACGTCGTAGCCGGCGGCGTCGGTACCGAACGCGTTGTAGGTGATCGTGTCGCCGGAGTTGTACAGGGCGCCGTCGACGGGCGCGGCGACCCGGGTCGTCGGGGGCGAGCCGACCTGCACGACGATCGGCCTGGACGTGACGCTGTTCTGCCCGTCGGACACGGTGAGCGTGACGGTGTGGACGCCGATCGCGGTGTAGGTCTTCGTGGGGTTCGCCGCGGTGCTGCTGCTGCCGTCGCCGAGGTCCCAGTGGTATGTGAGGTCGTCGCCGTCCGGGTCGCCGGTGCCGGCGCTGCTGAAGTGCACGGTCAGCGGCTGCTGCCCGCCGGTGGAGTCCGATGCCGCCTTCACGACCGGGGCGCTGCCGGCGAGGCTGTAGGAGATCTTGTACAGCTGGCCGGGGAAGTACGTGATGTAGTACAGCGAGCCGTCGGGTGCGACCTTCAGGTCCACGACGCTGCCGGCCTCCGGGTCGAAGTCCTTGACCTGGGTGATCTGGCCGGCGTCGTCGAGCAGCGCCTGCTTGATGAAGCCGCGGGAGTAGTCGCCGAAGAACATGCTGCCCTGGTACTCGGCGGGGAACTGGGTGCCGCGGTAGACCGGGCCCGCGGTCACCGCGCCGCTGCCGCCGTCGTGGTTGTAGGCGTGCAGCGGCTCGCGATAGCCGGCGCAGGTGGCGGCGCAGCGGCCCTCGTTGACCGGCCAGCCGTAGTTGCCGCCCTTGACAATGAGGTTGAGCTCTTCCCACGTGTAGTCGCCGACGTCGCCGCCATACAGCCGGCCGGTGGCGCTGTCGAACTGGAACCGCCACGGGTTGCGGAAGCCGTATGCCCAGATCGCGCCGAGTTTTCCGGGCTGCCCGGCGAATGGATTGTCGGGCGGAATGGTGCCGTCCGGGTTGATCCGCAGAATTTTGCCGTGCGGGTTGGTCAGATCCTGTGCGTTCGGTGGATAGCCGTTGTCGCCGACGGCGAAGTAGAGCTTTCCGTCCGGTCCGAACCTGATGCTTCCACCTACATGGAGCAGTTGTGAAGGCGATTGTGTCTGAAAAATGGTGTACGGGCCTTCGGTGCCGATGTCTCCGGATGCGTCGAAACGCACGAGATGATTCAGCAGGTCGTGGCCGGTGTAATAGAAGTAGACGTAGTGGTTGGCGACACCGAACGCCGGGTCGAACGCGACGCCGATGAGACCCCGGTCCCCTGACGCCTCCGAGGGCAGGTCAGCGAAGGGTTCCGGGAGGAGGTGGCCGTCCTTGAAGATCTTGATCTTGCCGGTGCGCTCCAGGATGAACATGCGCCCGTCGGGGGCGATCTCAAATCCGGAAGGGCCGTCGAGTCCCGATCCGAGCACGATTTGCGTGGTGAATCCGGGTGGGGTCGCGGCGGATGCCGGTGGCACTGGACCGACCAGTGATGCCACCAGTGTCAGCAATGCGACAAAAGCCAGGCACTTGCGCAACGTCCCACCCCACAGTCGTCCCTCGGTGTGAATCCTCGGGTCGCCATGTGATGCGGCAATAGCAATTCATCGAATGAACGGTGACGAAATTGCGTCGGCATTGTTTCGCCGCCGCCGTTCATTTCGCAGTCGCACAGAAATGCGGCGCAATTGTTCTGGCGGAAACACGCCTGAGGTCAGCCGGTCATTGATACGCCACCGGTAGCGATGCGTAACCGCGCAGCACCCGGGTGCGCCGGCGCCGCGGGGTGCCGTCGATGACCAGGTCCGGGTGCCGGTCGAACAGCGTCTTCAGGCCCACCTCGCCCTCCAGGCGGGCGAGGGCGGCGCCGAGGCAGTAGTGCACGCCGCCGGAGAACGACAGGTGCTCCCGCGCGTTGGGCCGGGTCACGTCGAAGCGGCCCGGGTCGGTGAACACGGCGGGGTCCCGGTTCGCGCCGCCGAGCATCGGCACCACCACGTGCCCGGGCTGCAGTGTCGTGCCGGCGATCTCGACCGGCCGCTGGCAGACCCTGGCCGTGTTCTGCACCGGCGAGTCGAAGCGCAGCATCTCCTCCACGGCGCCCCGCCACAGCCCCGGATCCGCCTTGAGGGTCGCGAGCTGGTCCGGGTGGTGCATCAGCAGCGCGGCACCCGTACCGAGGAGATTGACGGTCGTCTCGAAGCCCGCGGCGAGCAGCAGGCCCGCGGTGGCGAGGAGCTCGTCGTCGGTGAGCTGCTCACCCTCCAGGTGCACCAGCTGGCTGAGCAGGTCGTCGCCGGGCGCCTTCCGGAGCCGTTCGAAGTGCCCGCGCATCCACGCGTTGCTCCGCCGGATGCCGATCTCGGTGCGCCGGTACTGGCGGTAGGTCAGCCCCAGGTCCAGCGTCGGCGCGGACATGGTGCCCCAGTCCAGGAACTGCCGCCGCATGTCCAGGGGCACGCCGAGGATGTCGGCGATGACGGTGACGGGCAGCAGCGCGGCGTAGCGGTCCACCAGGTCGAACCGCGGCCCGAGCCCGTCGAGCAGTTCCTCGGCGGTCCGCTCGATCCTGGGCCGCAGCGCCTCGATCGCCCTGGCGGTGAAGACCTTCGAGACCAGGCGGCGGTACCGGGTGTGGTCCGGCGGATCGATGACCAGCATCGACGGCGGGTCGACGGGACCGATCGGTGCGGTGCGCCGGCTCAGCCGCCACAGCAGCGCCACGGGGGTCGGCAGCCGCCGGTCGCTGAAGCCGACGCCGAACGCGTCGCTGCGCAGGACCGCCGAGGCGACGTCGTGCCGGGCGGTGGCCCACATGAGGCTGCCGCGCACGAGCGGGCCCTGCTCGCGGATCCGGTCGTAGAAGGGGTACGGGTCCTCGCGCACCTCGGGATCGACGAAGTACCGCGCCTGGATGTCGCCCTTGCGGGCCGCGGCACTGATCCCCATCCGCGCGAAGCCGTGCTTGGTGGCCCACCGCAGCGCCGTTCCGCTCATGGTACTGAACGGTACCAGCACTGCGGTGGAACCGGGACCACCTCAGCCCGTGGCGCGGGGCCTGGTCGTGACGGCGGACAGGGGGACGGCGACGTCCTCCAGGGACTTGCCCTCGGCGTCGACGCCGAGGATCCACTCGACGACCCCACCGATGATCATGACCGCGGCGCCGATGAGGTAGCCGATGAAGAGCTTGCCGGGATCCTCGCCCTCGCCGATCAGCCAGCCGTAGAAGATCGGGCCGATCGCGCCGAAGCACTGGGCGATGGCGAAGAACACCGCGATCGCCTGGGCCCGGACCTCGAGGGGGAAGATCTCGCTGACGGTCAGGTACGCGGAGCTGGCACCGGCCGAGGCGAAGAAGAAGATGATGCACCACGCCAGGGTCTGCGTGAACGCGTTGAGCATGCCCGCGTCGAACATCCAGGCCGAGATCGCCAGGAGCACCCCGGACAGGATGTACGTGCCGGTGATCATCTTGCGGCGGCCGATGGTGTCGAACAGGTGCCCGAGCAGCAGGGGGCCCGCGAGGTTGCCCAGGGCGAACGCGATCAGGTAGATCGGGGTCTTCTCCGCGTCGACGTCGTAGAACTTCGACAGGACCAGCGTGTACGTGAAGAAGATCGCGTTGTACAGGAACGACTGGGTGATCATCAGGGTCGCGGACAGGGCCGATCTGCTCGGGTAGTGGCGGAACAGGACCTTGAGCAGCGACAGGTACCCGTGCGACGCGGAGGGGCGGACCTCGATGGCGGCGCCCTCGTCGACCGGGGCGAGGGTCTGCCCGGAGCGTTCGACGTCGCGCTCGATCCCGGCGATGCTCGCCTCGGCCTCCTCCTCCCGGCCGTGCATGATCAGCCAGCGGGGACTCTCCGGCAGGTGCTTGCGCAGGTTCCAGATGGCCAGGCCGATGATCGGCCCGATCAGGAAGCCCAGCCGCCAGCTGATGTTCAGCGAGATGTGGTTGAGCAGCACGTACGTGCCGAGGGTGCCGATGATGGCGCCGCCCCAGTAGGTGCCGTTCACGCCGATGTCGACGCGGCCGCGGTACCTGGCGGGCATCATCTCGTCGATCGCCGAGTTGATCGCCGCGTACTCGCCGCCGATGCCGGCGCCGGCGACGAATCTCGTCAGGTACAGGAACACCAGGCTCAGGGTGCTGTTACCCCAGGTCAACGCCGTCAACGCATTGCCCGCGAGGTACACGCCGAGGGTGACGACGAACAGGTTCTTGCGGCCGAGGGCGTCGGACAGGCGGCCGAAGAGCAGCGCGCCGAACACCTCGCCCAGCAGGTACACGGTGGCGATGGCGCCGACCTGCGTGCTGCTCAGGCCGAGCGTCTCCTCCTTGTTGAGCACCGCACCCACGGCGCTCGCGATGGTGATCTCCAGACCGTCGAGGACCCAGGCGGTGCCCAGCGCCAGCACCATTCTGGTGTGGAACGGGGCCCAGGTCAGCCGGTCGATCCGGGCGGGGATGAGGCTGCGGATGATGCCACCGGTCGGCGCCGGGGCGGATTGCGTGTCGGACAAGGTGCACCTCCCAGGATTCCCTCCCAGCCCCGTGCCCGCATCGGCGGGCGTCAAAACCCGGCCTTGACGGGCACCCCCGGATCGACGACGCTGAGTCTGAGAGAGCGCTCTCTTCTCCCCCGCGACCGAACGCCCACCAGCACCGGCCACCCGCCCTCCCGGTGCATCGACGTGGTGCGGCGACGGTCCATCACACCCTCCACGCAGGGAGAACCCATGTCAGCAACACGGGGCCGGCGCATCGCCGGCCTGCTCGTGGCGGCGCTCGTCGCCGGCTACGCCGCCTTCACCGTCACCTCCGCCAGCGCCGCCAGCAGCCTGCTGTCACAGGGCCGGCCCACGACCGCGTCGTCGACGGAGAACGCCGCGTCCGGCGCCGCCCTCGCCACGGACGGCAACACCGGCACCCGCTGGTCGAGCGCGTTCAGCGACCCGCAGTGGATCCAGGTCGACCTCGGCGCCACCGCCACCATCGACCAGGTCGTGCTCAACTGGGAGGCCGCCTACGCCCGGTCCTTCACCATCCAGACCTCCACCAACGGCACCACCTGGACGACGGTCTACTCGACCACCACCGGCGCCGGCGGCGTGCAGACCCTCGCGGTGTCCGGCAGCGGCCGGTACGTGCGGATGAACGGCACCGTGCGGGGCACCGCCTACGGCTACTCGCTGTGGGAGTTCCAGGTTTACGGCACGACGGGCCCGGCCGGCTGCGGGACCGCGAACGCCGCGCAGGGCCGCCCGGCCACCGCGTCCTCGACGGAGAACGCCGCGTCGCCGGCGTCGGCCGCGTTCGACGGCAACACCGGCACCCGCTGGTCGAGCGCGTTCAGCGACCCGCAGTGGATCCAGGTCGACCTCGGCGCCACGGCCACGATCTGCCAGGTCGTGCTCAACTGGGAGGCCGCCTACGCCCGGTCCTTCACGATCCAGACGTCACCGAACGGCACCACGTGGACGACGGTCTACTCGACCACCACCGGCGCTGGCGGCAACCAGACCCTCGCGGTGTCCGGCAGCGGCCGGTACGTGCGGATGAACGGCACCGTGCGGGCCACCGCCTACGGCTACTCGCTGTGGGAGTTCGCGGTCAACACCACCGGGCCGGTCTCCCAGCCGCCGACGTCGCAGCCGCCGACGTCGCAGCCGCCGGGGACGTTCTGGGGTGACACCAGCACGATCCCGAACCCGAGCAACGTCGTCATGGTCAAGGTGCTCAACCGCACCAACGGCCAGTACCCCGACAGTCAGGTGTACTGGAGCTTCAACGGCCAGACGCACAGCATCGCCGAGCAGCCGTACCTCGACATGCCCGCCAACTCCGCCGGCCGCATGTACTTCTACCTCGGCAGCCCGAACAGCCAGTACTACGACTTCATCGAGTTCACCGTCGGGCCGGCCGTCTTCAACGGCAACACCACCCGCGTCGACGCGTTCGGTCTCAAGCTGGCGATGCGGCTGCACGCCCGCGACGGCTACGACGTGCAGGTCGGCGAGGACCAGGCGACGTTCGCGGAGAGCCGGGCGGCGACGTTCCAGCGCTTCATCGACGAGGTCCCGGCCCAGTTCGACGTCCTGGCACAGTCGCAGGCGCCGTACCGGATCATCGCGCCGGGCAGCGACCCGACGTTCCGCGCCGGCGGCGTCAACGCGAACTACTTCACCGCCTACGCCACGCAGTACGGCATCAACGCCCCGACCTCCGACGTCTTCGGCTGCGCCGGGGTCCTGGCCAACGACCCGGCGAACTGCGCCGCGCTCAACCGGCACGTGCGGCAGCTGCCGCAGTCGCAGTGGTCGACGCCGAGCCTGTACTACCAGGCCGCACCCGCCAACTACTACGCGAAGTTCTGGCACGACCACGCCATCGACCGGCTCGCGTACGGGTTCCCGTACGACGACTACGCCGGCCAGTCCTCGTTCGTCTCGCACGGCAACCCGCAGTGGCTGCTGGTGGCCGTCGGCTGGTGACCCACGCAGTGGCGGGCACCCCCGGGAACGGGGGTGCCCGCCACTGTTGCTACGGGTGGTGCGTCAGGAACTGCCGCCCGGCTGGACGACGCCGTTCACCGTGAGGGTGTACGGCGCGTACTGCTGGACCTGCTCCGTCGGCTCGTCGTAGGCGACGACCGCCACGACCTTCGGGAACAGCGACAGCAGCGCCAGCTGGATCCAGTTCAGCGAGACGGTGTTCTTCCCGGTGAACTCGAACTGCCACGCGAGGTGGTTGCCCTCGTCGATGCCGATGAGCTTCACGTGCCAGTTCTTGACCTCGACCGGGTTGATCTCCGTCGGCGAGTCGAACGGGGCCAGACTGGACCCGTCGCTCAGCAGCGTGCCGCCGAGGGTGATGTCGTCGATGAGCAGGCCGCCCTCGTTGACACCGCCGTCGCTGACGTAGCGGAAGCCCAGCAGGACCGACTTGCCCGCGTACGCGGACAGGTCGTAGCTGTGCGCCTCGAAGCCGGTCGTCGTGCCGTTCAGGCCGGGGCCGAGCGGCGCGTCGACGGTCCGGTCACCCGGGATCGCGGTGTAGGTCGTGCCACCGTCGGTGGAGACCACGACGTAGCCGTAGTCGTACCCGAGCTCGGCGCCGTACTTCGCCTGGAAGGACAGCGTCGCGTTGGCGGCGGGGACCGTCACCGGGATGACCGCGGTGGCGTCGGTGTTGTTGGCGTTGCCCGAGAACAGCACCGAGTTGCCCGGCCGGTCGGGGTCGTTGTTCACCAGCGTCCAGGCCAACGGCAGTGCCGGCAGCTGGGCGGCGCCCGTGAACTTCAAGGACCGCAGGTCCTTGCCCTTGATGGCCGTGCCGTTCTTCTGCAGCAGCACGTAGTCGGCACCGTTGGGCGCCGCTCCGGGCACGCTGTAGCTCTGCGTGTTCGCGAGGTTCACCGAGGAGCGGACGCTCTTCGACGTGACCTTCTTCTTGTCCGCGCCGAGCACGATGCTGAAGCGCGAGTCGTCCAGGAGCTTGTCCAGCAGCACCGACGACTGGTAGTCGTGCAGCACCGTGTACACGTCCTTGGCACCCTCGGCCTTCACCGCGGCGTCGACACTGGCGAGACCCTGCAGGCCGCCATCGCGGTGCAGCTTCTCGATGATGTCCTGACCGTAGTGGTCGTAGAGGTACAGCATGAACTGGTATGCGTTGCCGTAGTCGGCGAGCACACCGGCGCCGCTGCCGCCCTCGCCCCAGAGGTTGAGCGAGTTCTGGGAGCCACCGCAGTCACGCGGGTTGGGGTTGTAGGGCGTCTGCACCGGGCCGTAACCCTGGAAGCAGTACAGGTGGCTGTCGCTGCCCTTGTCGAAGACCGTCTTGGTGCCGTCGACGTAGCCGGTGAGCGTCTGCGCGAAGTCCGCGAGACCCTCGTTGAGCCACGTCGTCTCGTTCGGGTCGACGTAGGACAGCAGCAGGTGCTGCCACTCGTGCGCGAACGTGCCCTCGTAGAGGGTCGGCCGGGCCGGGCGGCTGGTGCAGACGTCACTGGACGGCGCGTCGACGGGGTTGGCACCGGTGCGGTGCTCCCAGTCGAATGCGTCGATCGTCATGACGTTGCGGTCGAACAGTTCGTTGAACTGGGTGGAGAAGAAGCCGGCGATGTAGGTCGTCGCGGCCGGGAACGTGTAGTAGTTGTCGTCCCGGACGTTGTCGACCAGCGTCACCGTCTTCTCGCCGCCGCCGGTGTAGACGCCACCGTTGCCGTTGGCGTCCGGGCCGAGCAGCGCGTTGCTGCCGTCCCGGTTCGGCGGGGTACTGAAGGCGGCGGTCTCCTTCGGGTACATGTTCGTGTCGAACTCGTGGATGAAGTTCGCCACCTGAGCGTCGGTGACCGTGGTCGTGTTCGGCACCGCGTTACGGCAGTCGCCCGCCGGGAACGAGGTGTCGACCGCGACCCAGACCTCGATGTGCTCGCCGACACCGCGCAGGACGTAGTCCTTGCGGTACAACCGGCCCTGGTAGTCGTCCGAACCCAGCCACTGACGGACCGTGCCGACGGTCGGGGTCTCCCCCGCGGCGAGCGCGCGCCGCTGCGACGGCTTGGCCATCTTCGACGTGTCGACCAGCTTGCCGTCCAACGTGAATTGCGTGCGGGTCATGTGCCGCGTGTCGGACGTCTTGCTCGCACTGGACGCCGCAGGCGCCTTGACCGGGGCCGCCGACGCCGGGGAACCCGGCAGGGCGACGAGCACCGGCGCGGCGAGGACGACGACCGCGGTCGTGACCAGGCGTGTTCGCACCATGAAGCCTCCTCAAGTCGATCCGCCGTCCGGGCGGGATGACCGCGACCGGAAACGGGCAGACCGAACCCGTGATGATATTGACAACGCACACTATCGCCGCCGTATCCATCGGCAACGGTCGCATCGAAGGGCGAGGGTGTAGACGAGGGATCGGTCTGCATTCAGTGCCATCAATACACTGATTCCGCCGGCCGGGTCTGCGCCTACCGTGGATCCGTGATCGACCTGGACGTCACCGCGCCGCCGCCGGCCGCCGCCCGTGGCCGGCGCGCGCCCTGGTGGGCGGTGCCGCTCGTGCTGGCCGCCGTCGTGCCCGCCGTCGTCCAGCTGCCGGCGGCCGCGCCGATGGAGCCGGTGGCCTGGCTGCCACCTGGCACGATGCGGCTGATGGGGGCCGGCGACGCGTTCTACGTGCTGCGCGGCAACGGCACGCTCGCGTGGAACGTGACCGCGTATGCCTGGTCCGACGGCGCCGAACGATGGCGCCGGCCTCTCGCCGGCCCGGCCCCGGACCTCATGATCGCCGCCGGCGCGGTGCTGGTCACGCACCAGCCGTGCGACCCGCAGCACGCCCCGTCGGTCGACCGGCTCGACCCGGCCACCGGCCGTCCACTGTGGAGCGCACCCGGCGCGGTGCTGCCCGGCGGCGACCTGCTCCTGGTCGAGGGGGGTGGCTGCGGTGAGCTGCGGCACGTGACCAGGCTGACGTCCGTCGACCCGGCCGACGGAGTCCCCCGCTGGACGATGCGGTTCCCGGACGGGCGGCCGGTCGTCGTCGGGGACGGCTGGTTCGCGGCGGTCGGCGACACGGGCGGCGTCGACACGTACGCCATGGACGGCCGGCGCCTCGGCGGCGCGTCGGTGACGGAGACGTCGATCGTGCTGGCCGCCGGCTCCAGTGTGATCGCCGCCGACCAGCCCGACCCCGGCAGGCCGGGCCGCCTCACGGGCGTGCCGCACGACGGGTCCGGCCCGGCGTGGAGCGCCCCCCTCGACGGCACGGCGGCGGCGTGCGGCCCCTGGCTGTGCGTCACCGGCGGCGGTGTGACCAGGGCCCTGGACCCGGCGACCGGCCGGACCCGGTGGACGACCCGGGCCCTGGGGCAGCCGAGCCCGGGACGGTCCTATGTGATCGGGGACGGCGCGCGACTGGTGCGGTGGCGCGACGGCGAGGAACGGTCGCTGCCCGGCTGGCGGCTCCTGCCACCCGTTGAGGGCTCGGCCGCCCCCGTCGTGCAGCGGGGCGCCACCACCGGCGTCGTCGACCTGACCGCCGGGCGGCTCGACGTCCTGGGCACCCTGCCCGGCCCGCAGACCCGCTGCCTGGCCGGCGGGCCCGACCGCACCGGGCTGCGCCTGGTCTGCGTCGGCACGGACGGCCGGGCCGGCCTGTGGCGGACCGCCCGGACGTCATAGGTGCCGGTCGAATACCTCCAGAACCTGGTCAGGGGTCTCGATCAGCGGGATGTGCCCGGTGCCGGGCAGCAGCTGGAACACCGCGCCCGGGATCGCGGCGGCATACGCACGGCCGTAGTCCGGGTCGACGATGCGGTCACTCTCGCCCCACAGCGCGAGCGTGGGCACGGCGACGTCCCCCAGGCGGGCCCGCAGCCCGGGGTCCGCCATCCCGTGCGGACCCGAATAGTGGGCGATCGCCCGCCGGTTGCCGGCCATGGTGTCGCGCTGGGCGTCGGTGAGCGCGGCGGGGTCGATGCGGAACGCGTCCGGGTTCGCGTACGAGCGGCGGGCGAGCTCGTCGAAGTCCAGCGCGAAGAAGTCCGCGACCGGGTGCTCCGGCACGGCGATGCCGACCGCGCCGACGAGGACGAGCCGGTCGAGGCGCCGCGCCGTGTCCCGGACCGCCATCTCCGCGGCGATCCAGCCACCGATCGAGTTGCCGACGACCGCGACGCCGCGCAGGCCGAGCTCGTCGAGCAGCGCCAGATACCGCTCCGCGAGGTCGCCGACGCCGTCCGGCCCGCCGGGCGTGCCGTCGAAGCCGGGATGGGTCGGCACGATCACGCGGGCGCGGCCCGCGAGCCGGTGCGCGAACGGCAGGACCGAGCGCGGGCCCGCCCCGCCGTGCAGCAGCAGCACCGTCCGGCCGGCGCCGAGGTCGTCATAGGTCAGTTTCATGCAAGGAAGCTTATACAAGGAACCTTATACAAACAAGCTGATCTGCCGCCGGTACCATGGCGGCATGCGGACCGACCAGGACGTCGCGCTGCTCGTCAAGCGGCTGCAGCACCGCCACCACCGGGCGCTCAACGCCGCACTCGCCGAGCTCGGCGTCTCCCTGGTGCAGTGGGACACCCTGCGGCACCTCTCCCGGCACCCCGACGCGTCGCTGCACGACCTGGCCCAGCTGACATTCCAGACCGACCAGTCGTTCGGGTCCCTCGCGACCCGGATGGCGGACCGCGGGCTGATCGAGCGGACGCCGGGCCCCGGCCGCGCGGTGCGGCATCGCCTGACACCGCGCGGCCTGCAGCTCAAGGAGGCCGGTGACGTCCTCGTCAACCGGGTGATCGGGGCGTCGTTCGCCCCGCTGAGCGCGGATGAGCGCGACCAGCTCGGCGGGCTGCTGGAGCGGCTGCTCGCTCAGCCCAGCGCCGGGTAGTCCGTGTAGCCGGCGTCGTCGCCGCCGTAGGCCTTGCTGTAGTCGGGGGCGTTGAAGCCGGCGCCGGCCCGCAGCCGGTCCGGCAGGTCCGGGTTGGCGAGGAAGAGCGCACCGAAGGACACCAGGTCGCTCGCCCCGGTCTCGACGTGCCGCAGCGCGTCCGGGCCGGTGTACGCGCCGGGCGTGAACGGGTTGAGGATCAGCGTGCCGCTCCAGCGCTGCCGCAGCTGCGGCGTGAAGTCCACGTCGGGGCCTTCCGCGACGTGCAGGTAGGCCAGGCCCAGCGGGTCGATCGCGTCCAGCAGCAGCGCGTAGGTCTCGCGGTGGTCGTCCTCGACGATGCCGTTGTACGGGTTGGACGGCGAGATGCGCAGGCCGACCCGGTCGGCGCCGATCGCCGCCGCGACCGCCTCGACGACCGCGACCGGGAAGCGGATGCGGCCCTCGGGCCCGCCGCCCCACTCGTCGTCGCGGCGGTTGGTGCCGGTGGCCAGGAACTGGTGCAGCAGGTAGCCGTTGGCGCCGTGCAGCTCCACGCCGTCGAACCCGGCCTCGACCGCGTTGCGGGCGGCCTCGGCGAAGTCCTCGACGGTCTGCTGGATGCCCTTGTCGTCCAGGGGCTCCGGGGTGACCAGGTCCGCGGGGCCGTCGGCGGTGAGGACCGTGCCGTCGGCACGGACCGCGGACGCGCCGACCGGGGTCGCGGCGAGCTGGTTGAGGCTCGGGTGGCCGATCCGGCCGGTGTGCATGAGCTGGGCGAAGATGAGGCCGCCGCGGGCGTGGACCGCGTCGGTGACCGCCTTCCAGCCGGCGATCTGCTCGGGCGCGTGCAGGCCGGGCGTGTTGAGGTAGCCCTGCCCGATCGGCGACGGCTGGGTACCCTCCGTGACGATCAGGCCGGCACCGGCGCGCTGCGCGTAGTAGGTCGCCATCAGCTCGGTCGGGCTGCCACCAGGCCCGTACGCCCGGCTGCGCGTCATCGGCGCCATCACCACCCGGTTGCGTGCGGTGTGCCGGCCGATACGGACCGGTTCGAACGCTGTGCTCATCGCAGGCTCCCTCTCGGTTAACTGTTCCGCACAGGTAAATCCGCTGTGGACGTCGTTCATTCCGGCGGTACGTGGTGACGGGACCCACACTGGCCCGAACAGGTAAACTCCGATAATGGCCGCCGAACCCAGGACCCGGCCCGCGGCCGCGATCTGCGGGCCGATCAGCCATGCCATCGTCCGGCTGGCGAAGGCGCACAAGGCCCACGCCCGGCACCTGCTGCGCGAGGTCGGCCTGCACCCGGGGCAGGAGCTGATCCTGATGATGCTGTGGGACTGCGGCCCACAGCGGCAGAGCGAGCTGGCCACCCAGTTCGACACCGACTCGGCGAGCATGACCCGCAGCGTCCAGCGCCTGGAGCGGGCCGGTTACGTGCGCCGCGTCGCCGACCCCGCCGACGGCCGGGCCACCCTGGTCGAGCCGACCCCGGCGAGCCTGGTGCTGCGGGAGCGCATCGAGCTGCTGTGGTCCCGGCTGGAGGCCGACACGGTCGGCGCGATGAGCCCCGCCGAGCAGCGCGCCGCCCTGCGGGCGTTGCAGTCCCTCGAGGGCAACCTGCCTTGCACGTAGGATCCGGCCATGCTCCTGACCGTCGCCGTCGCGCAGCCGGTGTGCGTGCCCTATGACGTTGCCGCCAACGCGGCCGCCCATGCCGCCCTGGTCCGGGCCGCGGGCGCGCGGGTCGTGGTGTTCCCGGAGCTGTCGCTGACCGGGTACGAGTTGGACGCCCCCGTCGTGCCGGAGGACGATCCGGCGCTCGCGCCGCTGGTCGCGGCCTGCCGGGAGACGGGGACCCTCGCGCTCGCCGGTGCGCCCGTGGCCGGGCCGCACATCGGGATCCTGGCCGTGGACGGCGTCGCGGGCACGGTCAGCGTCGTCTACCGCAAGCTGTATCTGGGCTCCTCCGAGCAGCACCGCTTCCGGCCGGGGCCCGAGCCCGTGGTCCTGACCGTCGACGGGCGTCGGCTCGGGCTCGCGGTGTGCAAGGACACCGGCGTGCCGGAGCACCAGGCGCGCACGGCGGCGCTGGGCATCGACGGATACGTGGCGGGGACCCTCATGTTCGCCGACGAGACCGCCGAGCAGGACGAGCGCGGCACCCGGATCGCCACGGAGCACGGGGTGTGGGTGGCGTTCGCCAGCTTCGCCGGGCCGACCGGCGACGGCTACGCGGACACCGCCGGCCGCTCCACGATCTGGGCACCGGACGGCGCCGCCATCGCCCGGGCCGGCGTCGAGCCGGGCGGGTTCGCGCTCGCCGGCCTGCCGTAGCCGGCGCCGTCAGCCGGCGCCGTCAGCCGGCGCCGGCTTGCCGCGGGGCGGGCGCGGGCCACCTTTATCCGGCGCGTCGCGGGCCGCTTTCATCCGACACGGACTCGCAGTGACGGGCGCGGGCGCTTTCATCCGACACGGACTCGCAGTGACGGGCGCGGGCGCTTTCATCCGACACGGACTCGCAGTGACGGGCGCGGGCGCTTTCGTCCGGCGCGGGCTCGCGGTCGCCGGCCCTGACGCGGCCGTCGGGGCGGACTCACGGGCTCGGGCGGGGCTCGGGCCGCTTCCAGCCGACACGACCTCGCCGCGGCAGGCGCGGGCGCCCTCATCCAGCGCGCGCTCATGGTGGCCGGCCCCGGCGCGCGGGTCGCCGGCGCGGACTCGCGGGTCCGGGAGCGGGCCAGGGCGGCGGTGGCTGCCGTAGCGTGGTGCCGGTGAGCGGCACCGGTTTCGCGAAGCTGCAACGCACGTCGGCGGCGGCGGACGCGGCCCGCAGCATCCAGCAGATGATCGTCGACGGGCGGCTCGCGCCCGGACAGCGGCTGCCGGCCGAGCGTGAGCTCAGCGAGCTGCTCGGGATCAGCCGGCCGACGCTGCGCGAGACGATCCGTTCCCTCGTCGGCCTCAACATCCTGGAGAGCCGCCACGGCGCCGGCACGTTCGTCGCGGCGCTGGACACCGCGACGCTGCTGGAGCCGATGCAGTTCGTGATGGCACTCAACGAGCGCACGCTCGGGGAGCTGTTCGAGGCGCGGCTGCTGCTCGAACCGGCCCTCGCCGCCCTCGCCGCGCAGCGGGCCACCGACGCGCAGGTGGCCGCGATGCGGGCCGCGATCGGCGGCGCCGAGCAGATCGAGGCCGACGTGCGGCTGCACCGGCTGATCGCCGAGTCGTCCGGCAACGCGCTGCTCGCCGCGATGCTCGAGTCACTGTCGACGCTGGGCCGCTCCAGCCGGTCGATCACCTCGGCCCGGCCGGGCGTGCGGCGGCGCACCGCCGCCGACCACGAGGCGATCGTCGTCGCCGTGGAGCGCCGCGACCCGGATGCCGCCCGCGCGGCGATGACCGCCCACCTGGAACGGATCGCCGCGACATTGGCTTGACCACTTGGCCACTTGCTCCGTACCGTGGCAGCCCATGAGACTTGCCCGGCTGGGACCTTTCGGTGCGGAACGACCCGTGGTGCTCGACGCCGAAGGCGTGGCGCGGGACCTGTCCGGGCTCACCCCCGACATCGACGGCGTGTTCCTGGCCGTCGGCGGGATCGACCGCGTGCGCGACGCCCTCGACGCGGGCACCCTGCCGGTGCTCACGGACCCGCCGGCCCGCACCGGCGCGCCGGTCGCCCGGCCCGGCAAGGTCGTCTGCATCGGCCTCAACTACCGCGCCCACGCCGCCGAGTCCGGCGCCGAGCCGCCCGCCGAGCCGGTCGTGTTCATGAAGGCGTCCGACACCGTGGTCGGCCCCGACGACGACGTCCGCATCCCGCGCAACAGCGTCAAGACCGACTACGAGGTCGAGCTGGCCGTGATCATCGGCCGCCAGGCGCGCTACCTGGACTCCCCCGACGACGCCGCGTCCCGCATCGCCGGCTACGCGATCAGCAACGACGTCTCGGAGCGGGAGTTCCAGCTGGAGCGCGGCGGCCAGTGGGACAAGGGCAAGTCGTGCGAGACCTTCAACCCGCTCGGCCCGTGGCTGGTGCCGGCCGCCGGCGTGACGGTGCCGGCGCTGCGGCTGCGGTCGTGGGTCAACGGCGAGGCCCGCCAGGACGAGCTCGCCGGTGACATGATCTTCGACGTGCCGCACCTGATCTGGTACCTGAGCCAGTTCATGGTGCTGCACCCCGGCGACGTCGTGAACACCGGCACGCCGGCCGGGGTGGCGATGGGCCTTCCCGGCCAGCCCTACCTGCGCGCCGGCGACGTGGTCGAGCTGTCGATCGACGGCCTGGGCCGGCAGCGACAGCGCTTCGTCTAGCCGTTCTCCGCCGGGGTACGCCCGACGAACAGCAGATACTCCCAGTCCATCGCCCCGCCGCCGAGATCGTGGGAGCGGGCGAGGTCCAGCAGGGCCGCGTCAAGCGCGGCGACGGCCTCCGGGTTGCCGGCGTTGGCGCGGTACACCGCGATGGTCGGGCCGTAGTTGCGCTTGAAGAAGTCCAGGAACGCCTCCGCGGTCGCGAACACCTCGACGCGCAGCATCCGCCGCTGCGCCACGACGCCGGTGACCGCGTCGCCGAACAGGGCACGGACGTGCTCCTCGCTGCCCCACAGCGGCGGGGGCTGCGCACCGGGCGGCGGTGGCGGCGCGTAGGGCTTCATCGTGGCGAACATCTGCCCGATGAAGCCCTGCGGGGTCCAGTTCACCAGGCCGATCGTCCCGCCGGGCCGGCACACCCGGACCAGCTCGTCGGCGCACACCTGGTGGTGCGGGGCGAACATGACCCCCACGCAGGACATGACGGCGTCGAAGGTACCGGCGTCGAACGGCAGCGCCTCCGCGTCGGCGGCCTGCCATTCCAGCCGTACCCCCTGCGCCGCGGCCAGCCCCTTGCCGATCTCCAGGAGCTCGGGGGTCAGGTCGGTGGCGATCACGTCCGCGCCGGCGAGGGCGGCCGGGATCGCGGCGTTGCCGGAGCCCGCGGCGACGTCGAGGATCCGGGTGCCGGGGCCGGCGGCGACCGCCTCGGCGAGGACGGGCCCGAGGGACGGGATCACATCGGCGGCGACGGCGGCGTAGTCCCCCAGCGCCCACATCGCCCGGTGCTTGCTCTTCAACGCCTGGTCGGCGGTCATCTCTACTGTCTGCATGTCTCGACCGTAGGAACGGTCCCCGGCACGGGACTAGTACAGGATCTGTACTAGTCGGCGAGGCGACAGACGCTTACGGTGCGTGCATGGGTGCGTCGTACTACCAGTTCTGCCCGGTGGCCAAGACCATGGAACTGCTCGACGAGCGCTGGACCATGCTCGTGGTGCGCGAGCTCGTCGGCGGCGACCGGCACTTCAACGACCTGCGCCGCGGCCTGCCACGCATGTCGCCGACACTGCTGTCCAAGCGGCTGCAGCACCTCGTCGCCGCCGGTGTCGCCGAGCGGCACAAGGCCGGCGCCGAGGTCCGCTACCGCCTCTCACCCGCAGGGCGGGAGCTGGCCCCGATCGTGAGCGCGCTCGGCGAGTGGGGCATCCGCTGGATCGGCCACCTCGGCGACCAGGACCTGGACCCGAAGATCCTGCTGTGGGACATGCACCACCGCGTCGACCACGACGCGGTGCCCGCCGGCCGGACCGTGATCCAGTTCCAGTTCCCCGCCGTCGCCGCGGCGCAACGCAACTGGTGGCTGGTCCTGACCCCGACCGACGCCGACGTGTGCGACGCCGACCCGGGCTTCGATGTGGCCGTGCGCGTCACCGCCGACCTGCGCAGCATGATCGAGGTCTGGCTCGGCGACCTGGAGTGGTCCGACGCCCTGCGCAGCGGCGCCGTCGACATCCAGGGCCCCGAGGACCTCCGCCGCGGCGTGCCGGCCTGGTTCAAGCTCATCTCCTTCGCCGACGTCCCCCGCCCCGCCCGCCCCGAACGCACCGTCGGCGTCCCCGCGGCAACCCCGTGATCCACAAGTTGACGTCATAAGGTGTCATGTGCGAGGTTGAACGGGTGACCCTTCAGGACGTGCGCGTCGTCGATGGCCCCGCCGCATGGCAGGCTGGTGACAGCAGCCGTCGGAAGGTGCGTGACCGCATGGATTTTGGCGCGCTCGACCATGTAGGGGTCTGGACCGAAGACGACTACCTCGCCCTCGAGCCGACCGGGCATCGGATCGAGTTGCTTGACGGGAGTCTGCTGGTGAGCCCGGCGCCGAGGAAGCGACACCAACGGCTGTCCTGGCTCCTGGCGACGACCCTCGACGAACCTGCCGCCGATGCCGGGCTGCTGATGCTGGAGGCGGTCAACGTCCGCCTTCAGACCGGCAGGATAGTCATTCCCGACCTGGTGATCGCCGACACTGACGATGACGACGACCCGGTGGTCGACGCCCACGAGGTCGCGTTCGTCGTCGAGATCGTCTCCCCGGGCAACGCCGGCACGGACCGGCTGGTCAAGATGGGCCTATATGCCGCGGCACGGATCGGCTGGTATCTGCTCGTCGAGCAGGAGCCGCCAGGAGCCGTCACGATGCGGCTGCACCGCCTGGAAGGCGAGCACTACGTCGCGGACGCGACGGCGGGGCCGGGTGAGACGTTGACGCTCACAACACCGTTCGAGGTGACTCTGGACCCCGACGCGCTGCTGCCACGGGCGCCGCGGCGACGCACCTGAGCGGCCCGGCGCGACGAGCCGGATCGGCCCAGCGCGGCAGGCGGATCACGCGGCGGGGATATCGGTCAGCGTGGTGTAGATGTGCTTGCCCTCCGAGCGGGCCTGGGCGACCATCTCGTCGGCGCCGGTCGACGGGCCGCCGATGCGCAGGACCGCGTCGCAGTGGGTGAGCAGGCGGGCGGAGATCGGGTGGAAGATCTCGTCGAAGACGGGGTCGCCGACGCCGGCGGAGCCGGCCCGTTCGATCAGCGGCAGGGCCAGGGCCTCGCCGGTGACCGGGAGGTGGCCGGCGCGGAAGAGGTGGACGGCGGCGTCGTTCATCGCGTCGACGTTGGCGCGCAGCTTGGCCGGGTCGTCGCCGGTGCCCGAGCGGTACGGGCCGGCTACCAGAATCATCATGACGGGATCTCCTCGGGGTTGTCGGTGGTGATGACCTCGACGCCGGCCGCTCGCAGCGCTGCGAGCGTGTCGATGGCGGCCTCGCCCGAGGGCGCCGCGTCGGAGGTGACGAACGTGTCGGCGGCCTCGAGCGGAGCGACCCGGGCGAAGGCCTGGACACCCAGCTTCGAGGCGTCGGCGACGACGACGGTCCGGCCGGCGCGGCGCAGCGCGGCCCGCTTGACGGCGGCGTCGTCGAGGTCGAACTCGGACCAGCCGAGGTCGTGGTGCACGGCGCCGATCGACATGATGAACGTGTCGAAGCGCAGCTGATCCAGGGCGCTCAGCGCCAGCGGGCCGACCAGGCTGCGCTCGCCGGCGCGGGACTCGCCGCCGAGGATGAGCAGCCGGATGCCTGGCTGGTCGGCGAGCCGCACCGCCGCCTGCAGGCTGAGCACCGCCACCGTCAGCGGCCCGGCGCCCCTGCCACCGGCCCGGCCGGCTCCGCCGGCGGCGGCACCCCCTCCCCCAGCGGCGAAGGCGGCCTCTCCCTCGGAGGCAGCATCTCGCCCGGCGGACGCAGCGGCACCGCCCCCGGAGGCAGCACCTCGCCCGGAGGCAGCATCTCGCCCCGCGGAGGGAGCGGCACCCTCCTCGGAGACAGCACCTCGCCCAGCAGTGAAGTCGGCAGCACCACCGCTCCCGCCCCCGCTGCCTCCGCCCGCCGCGAAGGCAGCGGGGGCGGTGAAAGCGGTGGGTGTTGAGAAGTCGGCGGGCGCGGTGGGTGTGCTGAACGCGGTGGGTGCGGTGAAAGCGGCGGATGCAGTGAAAGCAGTGGGCGCGGTGGCGAAGCGGGCGGCCAGGGCGGCGGCGACCGCCGCGGTGGTGGTGCCGGCGTCGAGGAGGACGGTGCTGCCGGGGGCGATCAGGTCGGCGGTCGCGCGGGCGAGGCGGGCCTTGGTGGCGCTCCGCCACTGCTCGCGGACCGTGAAGCCGGCCTCGTCGCTCGGCACGTCGAGGGCGACCGCGCCGCCGCGGACCCGGCGGACGAGGCCCTGCTCCTGCAGCTGGTCGAGGTCGCGGCGGACGGTCATCTCCGAGACGCCGAGGCGGGTGGCGAGCTCCGCCAGGGTCAGCCGGCCGCTGCCGCGGACCAGGCGCAGGGTGAGGTCGAGTCGATCCGGTACGTGCACGGACCGAATCTAACAGGATCTTGTGAAGTTTGAAAGATCTGTGTGAAGTTTAGGCGACCGGGGTCGGGTGGCGGGGGGCCGGTTGCGACGCGGGGGTCTTGCGGCGGCGCAGGGTGGCATAGGTCAGCGCGCCCAGCGGGATGATGATCCAGCAGGACAGCAGGCGGTAGACCAGCATCGCGGCGGCGGCCGGGCCGTGCTCGGCGCCGGCGGAGACCAGGCCGGCGAGCAGGGCCACCTCGACCACGCCGATGCCGCCGGGGCTGATCGGCACCTGGCGGACCAGCTGGACCGTCAGGTACACCGTGGCCAGCAGTGCCGGGCTCACGTCGATGCCGAACGCCGCCGCCGTCGCGGCCAGGCACGCGAAGTCCAGGCCCCAGTTGACGGTGGCGTGCACCAGCGACAGCACCCAGGAGCGGGGCGGCAGGCGGCGCAGGTCGGCCACGATCCGCCCGGCCGACGCCTTGCCACGCTCGATCAGCCCGGGCCGCGGACCCGGTCGCTCCTCCTCGTCGGCGTGGTCACCGGCCGGTGGGCCGGACGGGGCGCCGGCGCGGGAGAGCAGGAAGTCCAGGCCGAACACCACGCTGGCGATCACCAGCAACCCGAGCACCAGCACGAGGGTGTCGGCGTTGCCGGTCGCGCCGCCGCGCGGGATCAGCACGACCGCGCCGTACATGAGGATCAGCGCGACACCGGACAGCACCGAGGAGAGCACGGCCACGGCGCCGGCGGTGCGGCGGCTCGCGCCGGCGGTGCGGAACTGGCGGAACGCGAAACCGGCCGACATCGCCGAGCCGGCCGGCAGGCTGAACGAGATCGCCGAGCGGGTGAACGTGACGGCGACCGCCCGCGGCACCGACATGCGGACCCCGAAGCCCGCCAGGAGGCGGCGCTGCTGCAGGGCGAAGTGCCGCAGGGAGGTCATCTCAGCCGCGGCGGCGAGGAGCAGCCACCACGGGTTCGCCGAGGCGATGGTGGCGGCAATCGTCGCCGGGTCCGGCAGCTTGTCCTTGAGCGTGAGCACGGCCACGCCCAGCACGACGAGCAATGCGGCGACCCGCAACGCCCGCTTCGTGCTCATACCAAGTACTGTCGCACCTCAGCCGGGCGATGCACCCAGCGAACTCATCACGAAGTGAGTTGTGCTCATCACGCAGGTGCTGCCGTGGCATGGCAGGCTGATGGCCATGAAGCGGCTGTCGAATGTCGACCTCGACGACACGTTGCCCAAGGACGAGGCGCTGCGCCGCCTCGAGGCGGCCCAGGAGCGGCTGCTGCGGCTCCGGCTGAGGCTGGGCGGGCAGATCGGCGGCGATCACCACGACGGAGAGGGCAAGCTCGGGCCGCCGCTGTGCGTGGTGTTCGAGGGCTGGGACGCCTCCGGCAAGGGCGGCTCGATCAAGCGGCTCGTCGACCACCTCGACCCGCGGCACGTGCGCGTGTCGCAGTTCGCCGCGCCGACGTTCGACGAGAAGCGGCACCACTTCCTGTGGCGGTTCTGGCCGGTGCTGCCCGGCTGGGGCGGGATGGCGGTGCTGGACCGGTCCTGGTACGGCCGGGTTCTGGTCGAACGGGTCGAGGGCTTCGCCACCGAGGAGCAGTGGGGCCGGGCCTACGACGAGATCACGGAGTTCGAGCGCACCCTGGCCGCCGAGGGCATGGTGATCGTGAAGTTCTGGATGCACATCTCCGGCAAGGAGCAGCTGCGCCGGTTCCGCAGCCGGCAGGACGACCCGCTGCGCTCGTGGAAGCTGACCGATGAGGACTGGCGCAACCGGGAGAAGCGGCCCGCGTACAAGAAGGCGGTGGAGGAGATGCTGGCCCGCACCGATCACCCGGCCGGGCCGTGGCACGTCATCCCCGGCGACGACAAGCCCACGGCCCGGGTGCTGGTGGTGGAGACGGTGTGCGCGGCGGTCGAGGAGGCCCTGCGCCGCCACGGGATGCAGCTACCCGGCTGAGGCGCCGCCGTCGACGAACATGACCTCGCCGGTCATGAAGCTGGCCGCGTCGGAGCCGAGGAACAGCACCGCCTTCGCGATCTCGTCAGGCGTGCCGATCCGGCCCATCGGCACGATCGCCTTCAGGTCCGTCTCGGCGCCGTGGGACTCGTACCGCTGCAGCATCGCGGTCTCGATCGGCCCGGGGGCCACCGCGTTGATCCGCACCCCGCTGCCGGCCGCCTCCAGCGCCGCGCAGCGCGTGAGGCCGTCGACGGCGTGCTTGCTGGCCGAGTAGATCGCGGTGCCGGCCGCGCCCTGGTGGCCGAGGACCGAGGACACGTTGACGATGCTGCCGTGCCGCTGGCCGAGCATGACCCGCAGCTCGTGCTTCATGCTCAGCAGCGTGCCCAGCACGTTGGTGTCGAAGGTGTCGGCGTAGGTCTCGGCGGACTGGTCCAGCACGGTGCCCGGCGCGCCCTCCGTCCCGGCGTTGTTGACGGCGACGTCGAGGGACCCGAAGCGCGTGACGGTGTCGTCGACGAGCTGCTGGACGTCGTCCTCACGGCGCACGTCGGCGTGCATGAAGACGGCCCCGGCGGGCAGGTCGGCGTCGTGGCGGCCGGCGACCACCACGTCCGCGCCCTGTCCCGCGAACGCCGACGCGGTGGCCCGTCCGATGCCGGTGAGACCACCGGTGATCAGCACAGTTGTCATGCGCCGGTAGATCCCCGGGAACGGCACCGGTATGCCTCAACTGTTCTCCCGGATGTACTGCTGCGGGTCCTTGTCGTGGAACGTGAGGCCCTTGCCGCTGGGGTGCTCGCCGTAGAACCTGAGCCACTGCGCGCCGAGTGACGCCCGCAACTCCATGTCGGCGTGCTTGCGGAAGTCGGGCAGCACCTCGTCCTCCTCCTCGGCGAGGTGCTCGCTGTTCTCGGTGCGCGCCTCCCAGACCGCCTTCCACCAGCCGTCGGAGCCGACCTTCAGGTCCGCGGCGGCCTGGATCGCGTCGCGGATCTTGTTGTGGTCGCGGATCGCGTCGTCGGTCTCCTCCTCGGCGGTCTCCGAGGAGCCCCGCTTGAGCAGGTGCGGGTACAGGATCCGCTCCTCGGCCTCGGCGTGGATCTCCAGGTGCAGGGCCAGCGCCTCCCACACGGCGGTGAGCTGCTCCTCGCCGCGGGCGTCGTCGAGGCGGGCGAAGCCCCGGCGGAACGCGGCGTGGTCGTCCAGGATGAGCGCAGTGATGTCGTCCATACCCGCATCATCACCCGGCGCGGGGGTTCTGAAACCGCACAAGGATGATGTGCCGGTGAAGACGCTGCGTGAGAGGCTTCCCGACTGGCTCGCGGGCGGGCTGCTGGCCGTGGCGGCCATCTGCGCCGTCGCCGCCGTCTCCGCGGCGCTCGGGTCGCGGGTCCACCCGGTCCGGGTCACCGTCGACGCGCTGCTCCTGCCGGCGCCCGCGAACCTCGGCTATGCCGCGATCCTGGCCACCCTCGCCGCCGCCGTGCACAACCGCAAGCGCGTCATCTACTGGGTCCTGGTCGGCTTCCTCGCCCTGCAGGGCCTGTTCGACGTGTTCGTGCTGCTCGGCGGCGCCGAACGCGGCGAGGAGGCGCGCGAGCTGCGGCTGCCGTGGCACGGTGCGGCGGCCGGCCTGGCCAACGCGGTCGTCACCGTGGTCCTGCTGGGGCTGCTGTGGCTGGCGCGCGGCGGGTTCTCCGCCCGGGTGCAGCGGGCCAGCCTGCCCAAGGCGCTGCTCACGCTCGGCGTGCTGCTGGCCGTGTCCACGGTGCTGGGCTGGGGACTGGTCGAGATGTTCCCGGGATCGCTGGAGACACGGGCCGGGCGGCTCGCGTACAGCGCGAAGACCGTCCTCGGCGGCGCGTTCGGCTTCGACGTCGGCCGGCAGGGCCGCGCCGCGGGCTGGGTCAACCTGATCCTCGGCGCGCTGGGGGCGGTCGCGCTGTTCGCCGCAGTGTTCGCGCTGCTGCGCTCGCAGCGGGCCACCGCGTCGCTGGACGCCGACGAGGAGCGGCGGGTCCGGCAGCTGCTCGCCGAGCACGGCCGCCGCGACTCGCTGGGCTACTTCGCCACCCGCCGCGACAAGGAGGTCGTGTTCTCCCCCACCGGGCGCGGCGCCGTCACGTACCGGGTGGTCTTCGGTGTCTCCCTCGCCAGTGGCGACCCCCTCGGGGAGCCGGACGCGTGGCCGCCGGCGATCGAGGCGTGGCTGCGGGAGGCCCGTGACTACGCGTGGACCCCGGCGGTGATGGGCGCGAGCGAGGAGGGTGCGACCGCGTACGCCCGCGCCGGGCTGCGGGTCATCGAGCTCGGCGACGAGGCGATCCTGCACGTGCGCGACTTCGACCTCGATTCGCCCCGGCTGCGGCAGGTGCGGCAGGCGGTGCACCGGGTGGAGCGCGCCGGGTACACGGTGCGCATCCGCCGGCACGCGGACATCGGCGCGGAGGAGATGGTGCGGATCATCGAGCTCGCCGCGCGGTGGCGCGACACGGAGACCGAGCGCGGCTTCTCGATGGCGCTGGGCCGGCTCGGCGACCCCAACGACGGCCGGTGCGTCCTGGTCGAGGCGCACGACTGCGACGGGCGCGAGGTCGCGCTGCTGTCGTTCACGCCGTGGGGCGCCGACGGGCTGTCCCTCGATCTCATGCGCCGCGACCGGGCCAGCGACAACGGCCTCGTCGAGCACATGGTCGCCACGTTGATGCGCGAGTCGCCGCGTCTCGGCGTGGAGCGGGTGTCGCTGAACTTCGCTGTGTTCCGGGCGGTGTTCGAGGAGGGGGCCCGCATCGGCGCGGGGCCGGTGCTGCGGCTGTGGCGGGCGCTGCTGCTGTTCGCGTCGCGCTGGTTCCAGCTGGAGTCGCTGTACCGCTCCAACGTGAAGTACAACCCGCAGTGGCTGCCCCGGTTCCTGTGCTTCGAGGACGTGCGGGACCTCGCGAAGGTCGGCCTCGCGTCGGCGGCGGCCGAGGGGTTCCTGGTCGTGCCCAACCTGCGCACCCTGCTGCGGCGCGGCACCCCGGCGACGGCGGACGCCCCGCGGGAGCTGATCCCCGCCCTTGCGGAGCCGGCGCCGGCGCAGCACCGCAAGAGGCCGGAGCAGGTCCGGGTGCGGCTGGCCAAGCTCGAGGCGCTGCGCCGCGACGGGATCGACCCGTATCCGCCGGGGTTCCCGCGCACGCACAGCCTCGCCGAGGTCCGCGCCGCGCACCCCGATCTGCCCCCCGACACCCGCACCGGTGAGCGGGTCAGCGTCGCCGGCCGGGTGGTGCGGCTGCGCGACCACGGCACGCTGTGCTTCGCCACGCTGCGCGACTGGACCGGCGACCTGCAGGTGCTGCTGACGGCGGACCCGTCGTTCGGGGCCACCGTCGACCTCGGCGACCACGTGGGTGTCGGCGGCGTCGTGGGTACGAGCAAGCGCGGCGAGCTGTCCGTGTTCGTCGATGCGTGGCGGCTGACCGCGAAGTGCCTGCGGCCGCTGCCCGACAAGCATCGCGGGCTCGCGGACCCGGAGGCCCTCGTCCGGCAGCGGCACGTCGACCTGATCGTCAACCAGGCGCCCCGCGACATGGTGCGGCTGCGCTCGACGGTCGGCTTCGCGCTGCGCTGCGCCCTGCACGGCCGCGGCTACGCCGAGGTGGAGACGCCGGTGCTGCAGCCGGTGCACGGCGGCGCCAACGCCCGGCCGTTCGTCACCCACTCCAACGCCTACGACATGCGGCTGTTCCTGCGCATCGCGCCGGAGCTGTACCTGAAGCGCCTCGCCGTCGGCGGGGTCGAACGGGTCTTCGAGATCGGCCGGAACTTCCGCAACGAGGGCGTGGACGCAACCCACAACCCCGAGTTCACGATGCTGGAGGCCTATGAGGCCTACGGCGACTACACCTCGATGCGGGACCTGGCCCGGTCGCTGATCCTCGCCGCCGCGCTCGCCGGCCCCGGTCCCGTGCTGACCCGCGGCGACGGCAGCGACCGGATCGAGGTCGACCTGCGCGAGGAGTGGCCGGTGGTCCCCGTGTACGAGGCCGTGTCGCTGGCCGCGGGTGCCCCGGTCACCCCGTCCGACTCCGTGGCCGCGCTGCGGGCGCTGTCGGACCGGCTCGGGGTCGCGTACCAGGACGGCTGGACCCACGGGCAGCTGGTCCTGGAGCTGTACGAGCACCTGGTCGAGGGCGCCACGGTGCGCCCCACGTTCTACACCGACTTCCCCGTCGACGTGTCACCGCTGACCCGCGCGCACCGCGACGACCCGCGACTGGCGGAGCGCTGGGACCTGGTCGCGTTCGGCATGGAGCTCGGCACGGCGTACACGGAGCTGGTCGATCCGGTCGAGCTGCGGGCCCGGTTGACGGCACAGTCGCTGCGGGCCGCGGCCGGCGATGCGGAGGCGATGTCGCTGGACGAGGACTTCCTCGACGCGTTCGAGTTCGCGATGCCGCCCAGCGGCGGGCTCGGCCTGGGCGTGGACCGCCTGGTCATGCTGTTGACCGGGCGTTCGATCCGCGAGACGCTGCCATTTCCTCTTGTGAAGAAAACCTGAGATTTGGATGTTTGAACCCGCTCGCAGATGGGAAACGCCAACCTAATGCCCATCACTGATGACAGCCCCACCCTCGATGTGCTCGAGCGGCTGTCGGCTGCTACGGACCGGATGACCTTCGAGTCCCTCCTACGGCAACTCGGGCTGCCCGAGGGAGTACTCCGTGGCCGGTTACGCAGCCTCGTGGACCGGGGCTGGGTCCACGCCGCGCCCGACGACACCTACACGATCGCCGTCGGGGCGTTACGCCCGGGCAGCGCGTACCTGCTGACCGACCGGACGGTCCGGATCGCCGGGCCGCTGATGGCGCAGCTGCGGGACCGGCTCAGCGAGGCGGTGCGGCTGGTGCGGCTCGACCCGCCGGGCATCGTCTGCATCGCCAGCCGTGAGGCGCCGCACGACACGATCGGCTCGGCGGTCGGCCGGCGGATGCCCGCCTACGTCAGCGCCAGCGGCAAGGCGATCCTCGCCGGGCTGCCGCACGAGCGGGTCGTGGCGCTGCTGGACCACGGCGTCGAGGCGCACACCATCGACTCCGTCGTGGACCGGGCGGCGCTGTTCGAGGAGCTCGCCGAGACCCGGGCGCGCGGCTGGGCGTATGAGCGCGGCCAGTTCCAGCCCGGCGTCGGCTGCGTCGCGGTGTCCGTCCCCGGCACGTCGGACGCGATCAGTGTCGGGGTGCCGCTCGCCCGGCTGACCGACGACCACGCCGTCGAGATCGCCGCCAACCTGGTCCGCACCACGCAGGACCTCGGCGAGGCGTTGCGCCGCTGACGGTGCATTGATCCATCTCCGATACCATGGGGTATGAACGTCGAGCGCACCGACCTCCCCGGCATCGGCACGAGCCACGTGGTGACCACCGCACGAGGCCGCCGCATCGGCATCGTCTCCCACCGCAGCGGCCGTCGCGACCTGGTCATCTACGACAAGGAAGACCCCGATACGAGCGTGGTCTCCGTGGCGCTGTCCGCGGAGGAGTCCAACGCGCTCGCCGAGTATCTCGGCACCGCCCGGATCGTCGAGCACCTCGCAGAGCTGCAGCGGCAGGTCGCCGGCCTGGTCACCGAGCAGCTGGTGATCGCTCCCAGCTCGCCGTACGACGGCCGCACCCTCGGCGACACCCAGGCCCGCACCCGCACCGGCGCGTCGATCGTCGCCGTGCTGCGCGGCGGTGACGTGCATGCCAGCCCCCGGCCCGACTTCGGCCTGCGCGCCGGCGACCTCATCGTCGTCGTCGGCACCGCCGCCGGGACCGAGGGCGTCGCGACGCTCCTCACCGACGGATAGGGGGCGGCGTGCATCACGACACGATCCTCATCGAACTCGGTGCGGTCATCCTGGCGCTCGGCCTGCTCGGCGCCCTGTCCCTGCGGTTCTCCATCTCCCCCATCCCGCTGTATCTCCTCGCGGGGCTCGCGTTCGGCGCCGGCGGGGTGCTGCCGCTGACCACCAGCACGGAGTTCATCTCCGCGGGCGCGGAGATCGGCGTGATCCTGCTGCTGTTCACGCTGGGCCTGGAGTACACGGCGCCGGAGCTGGTCGGCACGCTGCGCTCCTCCGCCCCGGCGGGCCTGATCGACCTGGTGCTCAACGCCGCGCCGGGGGTCGCGGCGGCGCTCATCCTCGGCTGGGGCCCGGTCGCCGCGGTCGCGTTGGGCGGCATCACCTACGTCACGTCGTCCGGCATCACCGCGAAGGTCCTCGGCGACCTCGGCTGGCTCGGCAACCGGGAGACCCCGGTCGTGCTGTCGCTGCTGGTCTTCGAGGACCTGATGATGGCGCTGTACCTGCCGATCCTGACCGCCCTGCTGGCCGGCGTCGGCGTGCTCGGCGGCGCCGCGACCCTCGCCGTCGCCGCGGCCACGGTCAGCGTGATCCTGATCGTCGCGCTGCGCTTCGGGCGCATCGTGGAGCGGTTCGTCGCCTCCGACAGCGACGAGGTGCTGCTGCTCAAGGTGCTCGGCCTGACCGTGCTCGTCGCGGGCGTCGCCGAGCTGCTGCAGGTCTCCGCCGCGGTCGGGGCGTTCCTCGTCGGCATCGCGCTGTCCGGCCCCCTCGCGCACACCGCCCGGGAGCTGCTGACGCCGCTGCGGGACCTGTTCGCGGCGGTCTTCTTCGTCTTCTTCGGCCTGCAGACCGACCCGCGGGCGCTGCCGCCGGTGCTGGGGATCGCGGCGCTGCTCGCAGTCGCCGGGATCGCGTCGAAGATGACGACCGGCTGGCTCGCGGCCCGGCGGGCCGGGGTGGCGATCACCGGCCGGGTCCGCGCCGGCGCCGCGCTGCTGCCCCGCGGCGAGTTCAACATCGTCATCGCGGGGCTCGCGGTGGCCGCCGGCACCAACGCCAAGCTCGGCCCGCTCGCCGCCGCCTACGTGTTGATCCTCGCGATCGCCGGCCCGCTCGCCGCCCGCGGCGCAGAACCCCTCGTCCGCCTCTACCTGCGCCACCGCACCAAACCGGCAACCACGTAACAACCAGCCACCGTGCCGGGAGGATCACATCGTGGTGACCGTCCCTGCGCGGCCCTCCTGCGGACGGTCCTGCCTACGCGTCTCGCGCGAAGGGCAGGCAAGTCGGACGACAGACCTGTCTGAGCCGCAACCTGGACCACCGGCCCTTCGGATGCAGCGCGCACGCGCGTGTTTCGGCCGCGCGAAGCGCAGGGCGTGCGAGCGCAGCGAGCATTGGGGGTGTGGGGTGAGAATCCCCCACTGCTCTTCCGGCCGAAGGCCGCAGCGGAAGAAACAGCCCGCAGCGGAAGAAACAGCCGCAGCGGAAGAAACAGCTCAACAAGTCTGACCGAAATACGGAATTTCTTCGAACTGTCCACCTTTGCGCAGGTCAGCGTGTTTGGCTCTGCGCGGAGGTTGCCACGGCAACGGAGCCGTGGCGGACAGGGGGATCACCATGTTGCAGCGCACAAGGTTTCTGCCGGCCATCGGGGCCGCCGCATTGCTCGCCACGCTCGTCGCAGCGCCGCCGGCGTCCGCCGCCGGCGCGAACGGCGCCGGCGGCCCGGGCGGCACGGGCAACGCGGGCATGGCCGGGATGCACAAGGCCAAACCCGGCCCGGCGCCGGTCTGCAAGGAGCTGACCGCGAACGGTGGCTTCGAGCTGCCGAAGATCGGCAACGCCGGCTGGAAGCTGTTCGACGAGGACGACGTCCCGGCGTGGGGCACCGACGACCCGGAGGGCCAGATCGAGCTCTGGAACGGCGGCATGGGCGTGCCGGCCCGCTTCGGCAAGCAGTTCGCCGAGCTCAACGCCACCGGCTCCGGCAACTCGATCTATCAGGACATCAAGACGAAGCCCAACACGAAGATCTACTGGTCGTTCTGGATCCGTGCCCGGGACACCTCCGACGGCAAGGACGTCGACGCGACCCAGATCCACTTCGGCAGGACGCCGAAGAACGGCGGCAGCGTCAACGGGGTCGGCTCGACGTTCGCGTACCTGAACTCGGCCAGCGACGTGTCGTGGAAGCGGCTGTACGGCTGGTACAAGACCGGCTCGAACCAGACCTCGACCCGGGTGACCCTGACCGCGGTGGACAGCGCCTCGACCGACGAGGGCTACGGCAACCTGGTCGACGGCCTGACCATCGTCGAGAACCAGAACTGCATCTAGGGCCATGCGCGGTGGCGTCGGCTGCGGCCGGCGCCACCGCTTGCTGTGACCTGATACATAACGTGCTTTTATAAGTGCGTGATACAAATGGGGCCATGCCCGCCTCGACGACCGCGCTGGATCCCGCGCGGCTTACGGCCGCTGTCGAGCGGCTGTTCAGCCTGCTCCGGCACGGAAACCCGCCCAACGACATCAGCCTGACCGCCGCCTCGACGCTGCGCCGGCTGGAGCGTGAGGGCCCGCGCCGGCTCACCGAGCTCGCCGCCGCCGAGGGCGTCACCCAGCCCGCGATGACCCAGCTGGCCCAGCGCCTCGAGCGCGACGGCCTGGCCGAGCGCACCACCGACGCCACCGACGGCCGGGTCGTGCTGGTCCGCGTCACCCAGGCGGGCCGCGACCTGCTCGCCCGCCGCCGCCTGGTCCGGGCGCAGCACCTCGCCGCGCTCCTTGACAGGCTGTCCGAGGACGACGAGGCGCTGATCGCGGCCGCGCTGCCGGCGCTGGAGAGGCTGGCACCGTGACCGGCCCGCAGCGGAGCGAGGAGGCGGTCACCATGGGCGCAGCCTTCAGGTCAGGCCGGCGCCGCAGCGCAGCGGAGGTGGCGGCGTGACCGGCACCCTTGAGCGGGGCGGCTTCCGGGGCGCCCTGTCCGGCGGCACCGACCACCCGCACTACAAGTGGGTGGCGCTGTCCAACACCACCCTCGGCATGCTGATCGCCACGATCAACTCCTCGATCGTGCTCATCTCCCTGCCCGCCATCTTCAACGGCATCCACCTCGACCCGCTCAGCCCCGGCAACGTCAGCTACCTGCTGTGGATGCTGATGGGCTACATGCTCGTCAGCGCCGTCCTGGTGGTGACCCTGGGCCGCCTCGGCGACATGTACGGCCGCGTCCGCATCTACAACGCGGGCTTCGCCCTGTTCACGGTCACCTCGGTGGCGCTGTCCCTCGACCCGTTCGACGGCGGCGGCGGCGCGATGTGGCTCATCGGCTGGCGGGTCCTGCAGGCCGTCGGCGGCGCCATGCTCATGGCCAACTCCGCCGCGATCCTCACCGACGCGTTCCCCGCCGCCCAGCGCGGCATGGCGCTCGGCGTCAACATCGTCGCCGGCATCGCCGGCTCGTTCATCGGCCTGGTCCTCGGCGGGCTGCTCGCCGAGTGGAACTGGCGCGCCATCTTCTGGGTCAACGTCCCCATCGGCATCATCGGCACCCTGTGGGCGTACCGGTCGCTGCACGACACCGGCCTGCGCCGCCCCGGCCGCATCGACTGGTGGGGCAACCTGACCTTCGCGGCCGGCCTGACGGCGCTGCTGGCCGGGATCACCTACGGGATCCAGCCCTACGGCGGGCACACCCAGGGCTGGACCAACCCGTGGGTCCTCGCCGGCCTCATCGGCGGCGTGCTCATGCTCGGCCTGTTCGCCTGGATCGAGACCCGCGTGACCGACCCGATGTTCCCCCTGGGCCTGTTCCGCATCCGCGCGTTCGCCTCGGGCAACATCGCCGGCCTGCTCGCCTCCGTCGCCCGTGGCGGCCTGCAGTTCATGCTCATCATCTGGCTGCAGGGCATCTGGCTGCCGCTGCACGGCTACCGGTACGAGGAGACCCCGCTGTGGGCCGGCATCTACCTGCTGCCGCTCACCGTCGGCTTCCTCGCCGCCGGCCCCGTCGCCGGGCACCTCTCCGACAAGTACGGCCCGCGCCTCTTCGCCGCCGGCGGCCTGCTCGTCATGGCCTTGTCCTTCGGCGGCCTGCTGATCCTGCCGACCGACTTCAGCTACTGGGCCTTCGCCGCGCTGGTCTTCCTCAACGGCCTCGGCGGCGGCCTGTTCGCGGCCCCGAACACGTCGCTGATCATGTCCAGCGTCCCCGCCCACCTGCGCGGCGCCGCGTCCGGCATGCGGGCCACGTTCCAGAACGCCGGCATGGTCCTGTCGATCGGCGTCTTCTTCTCCCTCATGGTCGCCGGGCTGTCCACCTCCCTGCCGGCCACCCTCGACGGCGGCCTCACCGCCCAGGGCGTCCCCGCCCCCGCCGCGCACACGATCGCCAACCTGCCGCCGGTCGGCACGCTCTTCGCGGCGTTCCTCGGCTACAACCCGATCGCGGCGCTGCTCGGCCCGCACCTGCTCGGCCAGCTCCCGGCCGCGAACGCCGCCACCCTCACCGGCCGCGAGTTCTTCCCGCACCTGGTGTCCGGCCCCTTCCACGACGGCCTTGTCATCGTGTTCTGGATGGCGATCGGCATGTCGGTCGTCGGCGCACTCGCATCCCTCGTCAAGGGCGCCCGCCGCCCGGACGCCGCGGAGGAACCTGTCGCTGGGTGACGCCACGGGCTCAGCGACACCGACGGGCGGGCCGGTCCTCTTGTGGGAGGGGACCGGCCCGTTCGTGTCGCCCATGCCCCGACGTCAGGGCCGGCCCAGCTCGTGCAGGCGGGATTCGAGGAAGCTGCGTTCGACGGCGTTGTCGCACAGGGCGATCGCCGTCCGGTACGCCACTTCGGCCTCCGTGTCGCGGTCCAGGCGGCGCAGCAGGTCGGCGCGGGCGGCCGGCAGGTAGTGGTAGGCGGCCAGGCGGGGGTCCTCGGCGAGGGCGTCCAGCAGCGGCAGCGCCGCCGCGGGGCCGTCGGACATCGCGACGACGACCGCGCGGTTCAGCGCGACGACCGGTGACGGCCAGGCGAGCAGGAGCAGGTCGTACAGGCCGCGCAGCTGCCGCCAGTCGGTGTCGGCGTAGGTGGGTGCCTCGGTGTGGACGGCGGCGATCGCGGACTGCAGGGCGAAGCGGCCCGGGCGGCCGCCGCGCAGGCAGCCGCGCACCAGGCGCAGGCCCTCGG
Organism: Dactylosporangium sp. NBC_01737; assembly: GCF_035963215.1. NCBI lineage: Bacteria > Bacillati > Actinomycetota > Actinomycetes > Micromonosporales > Micromonosporaceae > Dactylosporangium > Dactylosporangium sp. NBC_01737. Next base: position 6,375,895 of record NZ_CP109153.1, on the reverse strand, counting down.
CGATCTGGGTGGCGTCCCAGCGGGTGCGGTCCTGCTCCTCGAGCAGGAGCAGCCGGCCGTCGGCGCCGACGCGGGTGGCGCGGCGGGCGTCGTGCAGCAGCATGAGGGCGAGCAGGCCCTGGGCCTCGCGCTCGTCGGGCATGAGCTCGCACAGGATCCGCGCCAGGTCGATCGCCCGTTCGACGAGGTCGGGGCGCAGCAGGTCGGGGCCGGTCGGGGCGGCGTGACCGGTGGTGAAGACCAGGTGCACGACGGTGAGCACCGCGTCGAGCCGGTCCGGGAGGTCCTCCAGGGGCGGCACCCGGTACGGGATGGCCGCCGCCGCGATCTTCTTCTTCGCCCGGGTGACCCGGGCCGCCATCGTCGGCTCGCTGACCAGGAATGCGTGCGCGATCTCGGCGGTGGTCAGGCCGCAGACCAGCCGCAGCGTGATGGCCAGCTGCGCCTCCCGCGCCAGGGCCGGGTGGCAGCAGGTGAAGACCAGCCGGAGCCGGTCGTCGGGGATCTCGTCGGGCTCCTCGGGCTCCTCGGCGTCGGGCACGACGAGCAGCGGCAGCTTCGAACGCAGCGTCGCGGCCCGTTTGTGGGCGTTGAGCGCGCGGCGCTGGGCGGCGACCGTCAGCCACGCGCCGGGGTTGGCCGGCACGCCCTGTCGCAGCCATGCGTCCATGGCGGCGACGTACGCGTCCTGCACGCACTCCTCGGCGAGGTCGAGGTCGCGCGCGACGCGCACCGTCGCGGCGAGCACCCTGGCCCACTCGCGACGGTGCGCGTCGGCGACCGCCTCACGGACGGCGGCAGGCTCCAAGGCGACTACTCGAACACCATCACGGGGCGGACCTCGACGCCGCCGAACCGGGCCGGGCAGAGCTTGCCGATCGCGAGGGCCTCGTCGAGGTCCTTGGCCTCGATGAGGTAGTAGCCGCCGAGGACCTCCTTCGTCTCCACGAACGGGCCGTCGGTGACGACGTCGCCGCGGATCGTGGTGGCGGTCTGGGTGGGCTGCAGGGCGTTGCCGCCGAGCAGCTTCTCGCCGACCTGCTCCGAGAAGCGGTTGTGCGCGTCCATCACCTCTTGGAACACGGACTGGTCCGCGCTCTCGTAGTCGGCCTCGTTCTCGTAGATCAGGATCAGGTACTGGGCCATCGTGGGCTCCTTCAAGGGCAGACGTCCTCTTACACTCCTACGTCAATCGGGACGTCTGCCGGATCGACAGGCCGGGCGAACTTTTTTCCCACGAATTTCTGGTAGGCCAGTGCGCAGCCCGCGACGGCGGCGGTGCCCAGCACGTACCAGCCGCTGAGCACCAGCAGCCCGAGCGACGCGGCGAAGGAGACCGCGGCGCACCACCAGACCGGCGTGCGGCGCGACAGCAGGCGCAGCGCGGCGGCGGTGCCCAGGACGTACACGAGGACGAACGCACCGCTGGTGAGCAGCACGAGCGGGCGGGTGCCGGTGCCGGTGAGCGTGGCGAGCAGCAGCGACACCCCGCCCAGCCCCGCGACGACGGCGAGGCTGCGCCGGGGCACCTCACCGGCGCCGCTGCCCCGCCCGAACCACGCGGGCAGCGCCGCGTCGCGGCCGAGGGCGGCGCCGAGCTTGGCCGCGCCGGCGTAGTAGGCGTTCATCGTGCCGAGCGTGAGCAGGACCGCGGCACCGGCGGTGAGGACCTTGACCTGCCCACCGACGCCGCGGGCGAGCAGTTCGGCCAGGGGCGCGTCGCCCGGCGCCGGGCCGAGCACAAGGATGCTGGCCGCGGCGATGCCGAAGTACAGCACCCCGACGACGACCAGCGCGATCGCCGTGGCGCGGGGCAGGTCCCGCTCGGGCCGGCGGAAGTCGGCGGCGAGCGACGTGACCGCCTCCCACCCGGCGAACCCCCACACCAGCAGCGCCGCCGCCGACCCGACCGCCCACCAGCCGTGCGGCGCGAACGGTCGCAGGTGGTGCGCATCGGCGTGCGGCAGCGCGGTCACGGTGGCCGTCAGCAGCAGCGTGACCAGCAGCAGCGCCAGCCCGAGCTGCAGCCGGCCGGACACCCGCACGCCCCCGAGGTTGCCGGCCGTCACCGCGAGCATCAGCCCGGCGGCGGTCAGCAGCTCCGTGCGGGTGCCGCCGCCGAGCGCGGCCGCCACGTACGCCCCGGCGAACAGCGCCGCCGCGGGCGCGCCGACCGGCACCGCCAGGTAGAAGCACCAGCCGACGACCGCGGCGGCCCGCTCCCCGAAGGCCTTGCGCGCGTACGTGGCGACGCCGCCCGAGTCGGGGAACCTGGCGCCGAGCGCCGCGAACGTCGCGGCCAGGGGCACCGACAGCGCGATCAGGGCACCCCAGGCCACGAGCGACGCGGGCCCGGCGGTCTGCGCGGCGAGGGCCGGCAGCGCGATGACCCCGGTGCCGAGGACCGCACCGATCGAGAGGGCCGCCCCTTGCGGCACGTTCAACATGCCGTTCATTCGACACGGTCCCGCCGCCACGGGCGAGTGGCAGGAATGCCATGTTGGGTAAGATTCGAGCCATGAGCCCGCGTCACATCGTCGGCGTCGCCGCCACCGAGGACATGCCGGTCTTCGAGCTCGCCGTGCCGTGCGAGGTGTTCGGCATCGACCGCAGCGACCTCGCCGACCCCTGGTACGAGCTGCGCTTCGCCGCCGTCACCCCCGGCGTGCTGCCCTCCCGCTCCGGCATGACGATCACCGCGCCCCACCCCCTGGACGCGCTACTGGACGCCGACACGCTGATCGTGCCCGCGTTCGCCCGCGCCACCCAGGTGGCACCGCCGGCCGCGCTGGTCGACGTGGTGCGCGAGGCGTACGAGCGGGGCCGCCGGATCGTGGCGATCTGCACCGGCGCGTACGTGCTCGCCGCCGCGGGCCTGCTCGACGGGCGCCGCGCCACCACCCACTGGATGAACGCCTTCGACTTCACCCAGCGCTTCCCGGCGGTGACCTTCGACCCCGACGTGCTCTACACCTGCGACGGCACCATCTTCACCTCGGCCGGCACCGGCGCCGCGATCGACCTGTGCCTGCACCTGGTCCGCCTCGACCACGGCGCCGCCGTCGCCAACGAGGTCGCCCGCCGCATGGTCGTGCCGCCGCACCGCGACGGCGGCCAGTCCCAGTTCGCCCATCCGCCGCAGCGCCCCCGCACCCCGGACACGCTCGGCGTCGCCCTCGACTGGGCCAGGACCCGCCTCGACCAGCCGCTCACGGTCGCCGACCTGGCCCGGCAGGCCAGGCTGAGCCCGCGCACGTTCGCCCGCCGCTTCCGCGAGTCGGTCGGCACCAGCCCGTTGCAGTGGCTGCTCGGTCAGCGGGTACGGCTGGCGCAGGAACTGCTGGAGACCACCGACGACTCGATCGAACGCATCGCGCACCGGACCGGGCTCGGCACCCCGGCCAACCTGCGCGCCCACTTCGCCCGGCAGACCAGCGTCACGCCCACCACCTACCGGCAGGTCTTCCACCGCTGACCCCGCCCGCGTGCGGCGGCGGCGCACCGCGGCACGCCCGGCGGAGCACGGCGGCGTGGCCGCTGGGGCGCGGCGCCCGCCGCGCCCCGGCCGGCACGGTTCAGCAGGGGATCAGCTCGCCCCGCCGCGCGCGGACGCGCGTGCCGTCCATCAGCGTGATCTCGACGCGGCCGTTGACGTCGGTGTCGCCGAACGCGTAGATCTCCTTGCCGTCGTGCGGGGCCAGCTCGGCGTGGTGCACGCCGTTCCGGTCCGGTCGCAGGACCCACTTCAATTCCGGCGATTTACCCATTTCGCCCACCCCCTCGTCCGAGGCTAACGGGTGGGGAGCCGCCCCGATGCGGACCCTGCGGGCGGGGCACCCGTGTGAGTGAGATGCGGCCGTTCGGCCGTCACCGCACCGGCGCGGGCCCCCTCGCGCTCAGCAGCAGCACGTGGTGCGGCAGCCAGCCGACGCACCGGGCGTTCGGCGGCAGGCCCATGCCCTGCCCGCCACCGGTCCACCGCTCGGCATCGCCCCACGGGGTCGCCACTTGGCATCGCCCCGCCGGGGTCGCCGCTTGGCATCGCGCCCCCGACCGCCGCTCGGCATCGCCCCGCCACCGGGCCACCGCTCGGCATCGCCCCGCCGGGGTCGCTAGTTGGCATCGCCCGACGGGGGCGTCGCCGGGGTCGCTACGTGGCATCGCGCCGCCCGGGCGCCGCTCGGGGTGCGCCGCCCGGCCCATCACGGCTCCCACCACAGCCGCGTCCGCAGCGAAGCCGCGTTCGCCGGGACCAGCCCGCCCCCGAAGCCAACTCCGGCCCCGCCAGACGCCACCGCCTCAACCGCAACGGCGACCGCACCTTCAACGCCGCCCTGCCCCGCGCCGTTGATCACGGCGCGGCCGCGAGGTGGCGGGGAGGCGGCCCGCGCACGGGAGGTTTCCTGCCGGTGGCCGCGGTTCGGCGCCCGGCGAACGATCTTGCGAACGTGATCAAAGGACAGCAGTGGCCACCCCGACGACCACAGGCATCCTTCGATCAAGCGGCGAAGTGAAGATCGCCGCCTGGAGCGTGGCACTCCCCGGTCCAGTCACCGATAGCCCCGACTTCTCCGCGATGCGGAGACGCCACCCCGCCGGACATAACCTCTCACAGATCGAAGTCGCCCCACGGCCGCGCGGACGACCACCACGCGGCGTCGATCACGGCGCGGCGGCGAGGTGGTGGGGCGCGCACGGAAGCTTTCTTGCCGGCGGCCACGGTTCGGCGCCGACGGGCAATCTTGCAAACGTGATCAAAGGACAGCAGTGGTCACCCCGGCGACCACAGGCGTCCTTCGATCAGGCGGCGAAGTGAAGATCGCCGCCTGGAGCGCGGTACTCCCCGATCCAGTCACCGATTGACACAACCCCTCACAGATCGAAGTCGCCCGCGGGCGAGCGCTCAGCGCAGGCCGCCGGGCCAGGCGAGGTATTCGCGGAAGCCGGTCACGAGACCGTCGCGGGTCTCGAAGACCAGGCACAGGCGCTGGGTGAAGGGCTCGCCGGCCATGGCGCCGGTGACCCGGACCTCGAAGGCGGTGCCGGACTCCCCCGTCAGGGTCGCGTGGACCACCAGGTCGGCGCGGACGGTGGCGGTCAGCCAGTCGAAGAAGCGGACCGCGTCGGCGGCGCCGTGGCGTACCCCGGCGAAACCGTCCACCGGGACGTGGAATGTGACGGCGGGGTCGAGCATGGCGATGAGCCGGGTCCAGTCGCCGGTGGCCGCGCCCATGATCCAGTGATTCATGGCGGTCATTGCCGGGTGCAGTTCCATCATCACTCCAGCGCGTCTATTTTGACTGAAACAGTCAGAACTGTGGTCGGGGAAGCGCTCTACCGTTGTGTCTATTGACTGGACCATGAGGAATGCGAATACTCAAGTCATGTCGCCGCTCGACTCGGGATCCGCACAACGCAGCGCGAACCGCAGCCGTGTGATCCACGCGCTGCGGCAGCACGGTGCGATGAGCCGGGCCGCCCTCGCCGAGATCGGGTTGTCGCGCTCGACGGTCGCCAGCGTCGTCGGGGAGCTGATCGAGGCCGGCGCGGTCGCCGAGATCGGCGGCGACGGACCGCGGCCCGCCGGCAACGGTGCCGCCCGCAACGGTGCGGCGAAGGCGGGCCGGCCGCCGACGCTGATCGGGCTCAAGGGCGGGCTCGGCGCCGCCATCGGTGTCGAGATCGGCAACGGCATCGTGCGGATCGCGGTCTGTGACGTGGCGCAGGAGCTGCTGCGGCACGAGGCGGTCCAGGTCGACGAGCAGACCTCACCCGAGGACACCCTCCTGCTGGTCGACCGGCTGATCGACGGGCTGCTGGAGCAGACCGGGTTCCGCCGGGACGAGGTGATCGGGGTCGGCGTCGCCATGCCGGGGCCGATCCAGCGGCGGACCGGGCTGACCGGCCGCGCGTGCACCCTCAAACCGTGGGTGGGCCTGGACCCGAGGCTGCTCGCCGAGCACGTCCTGGGGTTGCCGGTGCACGCCGGCAACGACGCCAACCTCGCCGCCCTGGCCGAGATGACCTGGGGCGCCGCGCGGGGGCTGCGGGACTACGCCTACATCTACACCGCCACCGGCATCGGCGCGGGCTTCGTCATGGACGGACGCCTCTACGTCGGCGCCAACGGCACGGCCGGCGAGATCGGCCACACCACCATCAACGAGGACGGCCTGGTGTGCGCGTGCGGCGGCCGGGGATGCCTGAACACCCTGGCCAACCCGGACGCCATCACCGATCAGCTGTGGCAGAGCCATGGGCGCCGGCCGTCGATCGGCGAGGTGATCGCCCTCGCGCACGAGGGTGACGCCGGGTGCCGCCGCGTCCTCGCCGACGCGGGCCGGCACATCGGGGTCGCCATGGCCAACATGTACAACCTGCTCGACCCCGAGCTGATCGTGCTCGGGGGCAGTCTCGCGCCGGCCGGTGACATCCTCATCGAGCCGCTGCGCCAGTCGATGATGCGCCGCGCGATCCACGCCGGGGAGGCCGTCCCCGATGTCGTCGCCGGTGAGATCGGTATCGACGTGGTCGTCGTCGTGGGTGCGGCCGCCGCCGTGCTCCGTGACGCCACCAGGTTTCCGCTCCCAGTCCGCTGACACCCGCCGCCGGCTTCCCGGCGGCTGACACCCCACCGCCGCCGTTCCAGGCGGCCGCCGACCCGCCGGCCGGCCTTCCCAACCCGTCGTCCGGCCGGCGCACACCCGAGAAGAGCGCAGCGCCGATACGGCGCAACGCTGAGACAAGCGCGCCCGAAACAAGAATCGCGGCGCTGAGACAAACGCGCCCGGAAGAAGAAAAACAGCGCTGATACGGGCGCGCCCGAACAAGAGGAAACGGCCAGAGCGAAACGGCTCTGGCCGCCCTGCCGCACGCCAATGCAGCACAAACAACCGGCAGCGGATTGCCGTCCGCCGCCGATCGTCGAAGGTGGAGCAACCATGATTCTACCGCGTTCCGTGACAGCACTTCTGGCCCTCGCGCTCCTGGTGCCGACGGCAGCTGCGTGCAGCACCGAGGCCGACAGCCCCAAGGAGGGCAAGGGAAAGCTGAAGATCGCCCTGTCCAACTCGTTCATCGGCAACGGGTGGCGGGTCGAGATGGAGAACGTGTTCAAGGCGGCGTGCGCGATGCCGCCGTACAAGGACCAGGTCGACTGCAGCGTGTTCAACGCCGGCAACGACGTCGCCACCCAGAGCCGCCAGATCTCCAACCTGATCGCCCAGGGCGTCGACGGCATCGTCATCAACGCCGCGTCGACCAGCGGCCTGAACGGCGTCGTCCAGCAGGCCTGCGACCGCAACATCGTGGTCGTGTCGTTCGACAACACCGTCGACAACAAATGCGTGCTGACCGTCAACACCGACCAGATCAAGTTCGGCGAGCAGCTCGCGCAGTTCATCGTCGACCAGCTCAAGGGCCAGGGCAACGTCGTCATGGTCACCGGCGTGGCCGGCACCGGCGCCGACAACGACCGCAACGCCGGCGCGAAGAAGGTGTTCGACGCCAACCCGGGCATCAAGGTCGTCGCCACGTACAGCGGGATGTGGGACTCCGCGACCGCGCAGCGGCAGACCGCGGCGCAGCTGCCGAGCCTGTCGAAGGTCGACGGGGTGTGGGTGTCCGGTGGCACCGACGGCGTGATCAAGGCGTTCCTGGAGGCGAACCGGCCGGTCCCGGTCGTCGGCGGCGAGGCGGAGAACGGCTTCCGCAAGTACCTCGCCGGGGTGCTGACCCCGAAGGTGAACGGCATGTCGATCGGGCAGCCGCCGTTCCTGTCGGTGATCTCCCTGGAGCTGACCCGGGCCGTGATCAAGGGTGAGCACCCGAAGAGCAGCGTCACGATCCCGTTCCCGATGGTCACCTCGGAGACCGTGAAGGTCGGCGAGACCGTGTTCCCGGACCTGCCGGACAGCTTCTTCGCCGACTTCACCGACTCGGGGCCGAACGCGACCGTCGTGCTGTGCCAGGAGGCCGCGACCGACGGCACGCCGTGCCCGGGCAAGACGCTCGCGGTGAAGCTCGGATGATGGACACGCACGCCGTGCACGCCGAAGGAGTCGACCGCTCCTTCGGCGGGGTGCGGGCTCTGCGGGGCGCGTCGTTCGCGGCGCGTCCCAGCGAGATCCACGCCCTGGCCGGCGAGAACGGCGCCGGCAAGAGCACGATGATCAAGGTCCTGTGCGGCCTCATCAGGCCCGACCGTGGCAGCGTCCGCGTCAGCGGGCGGCTGGCGACCGCGTTCCAGGAGCTGTCGCTGCTGCCGGACCTCACGATCGCGGAGAACCTGCTGCTGCACGACCCGCCCAGGGGGAGGCTCGGCCTGGTCGTGCGGCGCCGGTTGGTACCCGTGGCGCAGGAGGTCCTGCACGAGCACGGCATCGACGACCTCGACCCGCGCACCGTGACCCGGGACCTGTCGGTGGCGCACCGGCAGGTCGTGGAACTGGTGCGGGTCCTCGCCACCCGGCCGGAGGTGCTGATCCTGGACGAGCCGACCGCGGCGCTGCAGGAGCAGCAGGTGGCGTGGCTGGCCGCGCACATGCGGCGGCTGCGGGCCGAGGGATGCTGCGTGGTGTTCACCTCGCACCGGTGGCGCGAGATCGAGACCCTCGCCGACCGGGTGACTGTGTTCCGCAACGGCACCCACGTCACCACCCGGGAACGGCTCACCGAGTCCGAGGCGGTGACCCTGATGAGCGGCCGGACCCTGGAGGCCACCTATCCGCCGCTCACCCCGCCGCGGACCGACGTCGCCCTCGAAGGGCAGGTCGGCGGGGTCGGGATCCGGCTGCACCGCGGCGAGATCCTGGGCATCGGCGGGCTGGCCGGGCAGGGGCAGCGCGAGCTGTTCCTGGCCCTGTTCGGCGCCGGGCAGAAGGCGGCGACCGTCACCGTCGGCGGCGTGACCCGCGTGATCCGCCGGCCGAAGGACGCGATCCGGGCCGGGATCGGCATCGCCTACGTCCCGGAGGACCGCAAGGCCGAAGGGCTGCTGCTGCCGATGTCGGTGCGGGACAACCTGGCCCTGGCGACCCTGGAGCGGCGGTCCGTCGCCGGGTTCGTCCGGCGGGCCGCCGAGCACCGGGCGGTGCGCGACATCGTGGACCGGCTCGCGGTGCGCACCGCGAGCATCGGGCACCCCGTCGCCACCCTGTCCGGCGGCAACCAGCAGAAGGTGCTGATGGGTCGCTGGCTGCTCAGCGGCGCGGAGGTGCTGCTGCTGTTCGACGTGACCAGGGGCGTGGACGCCGCCACGAAACACGACTTCTACGCCCTGGTCGCCGACCTCGCCGCGCAGGGGCGGGCGGTCCTGCTGTACTCCAGCGAGACCGAGGAGATCGCGCACCTGTGCCACCGCGTCCTCGTCATGCGCGAGGGCCGGGTCGCGGCGGAGCTGCCGGGGCCCGTCGGCGACGCCGAGCTGATCGTCGCGGCCGCGATGCGGGAGCACCAGCATGTCTGAGTTCAGGGCCGCCACCCTCGGCTACGCGGTGCTCGCGGCGACCGCCCTGGCATATCTCGTCGTGTACACCACGAGCCTCGGGCACCTGCCGACGCCGTTCGACTACCTGTCGCTGCTCAACACCTCGCTGCCACTGGTGTTCGTGGCGATCGGGCAGAGCCTGGTCGTGCTCACCGGCGGCATCGACCTGTCCGTCGGCGGGATGGTCGGCCTCGGCGTCGCGATCGTCGCCGCCGGGTCGACCGGCGGCGCGGCCGTCACCGCCGGCTGGATGCTGGCCGCCGTCGGCGCCGGGGCCGCCTGCGGCGCCGTCAACGGGCTCATCGTCGCCAAGGGCCGCATCGCGCCGATCCTCACCACCCTCGCCACCCTGTCCGTCTACAGTGGACTGGCGTTGAAGGTGCTGCCGGTACCGGGCGGGGAGATCTCCCCCGCGGTGCGCTCGGTGCTCACCGACCCGGACGTGCCCACGGCGCTGATCTGGCTCGGGGCCGCGGTCGCCGGCTGGCTGGTGCTGCGCCGCACCCGGTTCGGCATGCGCGTCTACGCCGTCGGCAGCGACGAGACCGCGGCCCGCGCCGTGGGCGTGCCGACAGTGTGGGTGAAGGTCGGCGTGTACGCCCTGTCCGGCCTGTGCAGCGGGCTCGCGGCGGTGTTCTACGTGTCGACGACGACGTCCGGGGACCCCAACGCCGGCGACTCGTTCATCCTCACGTCGATCGCCGCGGTCGTCGTCGGCGGCATCGCGTTCGCCGGCGGGCGCGGCTCCGCCCTGGGCGCGGTCGCCGGGGCGTTCGCGCTGACCCTGGTCATCGACGTGCTGTTCTTCGCCGGCATCGACCCGCTGTACCAGTCGCTGTTCCAGGGCCTGTTCCTGGTCGTCGCGGTCCTGCTGGGCAGCCTGAGCAGCCTGGTGCGCTGGAGGCGGACATGAGACAGACGATCCTGGCCGGGCCGCACCGGCGGGTGTACTACGCGTTCGCCGCCGCGGCCACCGTCCTCGTCGCCGGCGCCGTCATCCATCCCGGGTTCGGGTCGTGGACGAGCCTGCGCACGATGCTGGTCCTGGCCAGCTTCATCGGGTTCGTCGGCGCCGGGCAGATGCTCGTCGTCCTCGTCGGCGGCATCGACCTGTCGATGCCGTGGGTGCTCAACGGCGCCGCGATCGTGCTCACCACCAGCAGCCTCGGGCAGGCCGACCGGCTGCCCCTGGCGGTCGTGCTCGCGCTCGGCACCGGCGCCGCCGTCGGCCTGGCCAACGGGCTCGGCGTCGCCTGGCTGGGCGTGCCCGCCGTCGTCATGACCCTCGGGATGAACGGTGTCCTGCAAGGCTTGTCCCTCGGCCTGTCCAAGGGGCTCACCTGCGGCTCATGCGCGTCGTACGCCCCCGAACCACTGCGCCGGCTCGTCGTCGGGCGATTGTGGGGGGTACCAGCGGAATTACTGCTGTGGGCGGGGGTAGCGTTGTTCGTGACGGTGCTGCTGACGCTGACGACGTTCGGCCGCCGGGTCTACGCGGTGGGCAACAACCCGCGCGCCGCGTTCCTGGCCGGGGTCGGCGTGCGCGGGGTCACGATCGCGTTGTACGTGCTCAGCGGCGTGTTCGCGGCACTGGCCGGAATCACCCTGGTCGCCTACGGCGGGCAGCCGTCGCTGGGGCTGGGCGACCCGTACCTGTTCGAGTCGATCGCGGCGGTCGTCGTCGGTGGCGTGTCCATCCTCGGCGGCCGCGGCCACTACGTCGGGGTCGTCGCCGGCTCCGTCACCCTGGTCGCGATCGTGACCCTCCTGCAGGCCGAACGCGTGCCGGAGTACGGTCGCAACGTCATCTACGGCCTGGTGATCCTCGCCATCCTCTTCACCTACGGCAGGGAGCGCGCCGATGCTTGAGACGTTGCATGACTTCGCCTGCGAGCTGGGCGAGGGCACCCTGTGGGACGACGTCAAGGGCCGCCTGCACTGGGTCGACATCGACCAGGACCTGCTGTTCACGCTGGACTGGGCGACCCGTGAGGTCGCGACGCTGCACCTGCCGGCCACGGCCGGCAGCGTCGGGCTGCGGGAGGGCGGCGGCCTGGTCGCGGCGCTGCGGCACGCCGTCGCGTTCATCGACGCCGACACGGGCCTGGTCGAGGTCGTCGCGGAGGTCGAGACGGAGCTTCCCGGCAACCGGTGCAACGACGGCGCCGTCGACCCCGCCGGGCGGTTCTGGTTCGGCACGATGGACGTCGCGGAGACCGGCGCGACCGGCGCGTTCTACCGTTTCGACGAGCACCTGAGCGTCACGAAGGCGTTCGGCGGCGTCATCGTGTCCAACGGACCGGCGTGGAGCCCCGACGGGCGCACGATGTACCACGTCGACTCGGCCCGCAGCAGTATCACCGCCTACGAGTTCGACCCGGCGACGGGAGCCGTCGGCGGCGGGCGGCCGTTCGCCTCCGACGAGGACGAGGCGTGGTTCCCCGACGGGGTGACCGTCGACGCGGACGGCTACGTGTGGAACTGCAAGTGGGACGGAGGGCGGATCGTGCGCTACTCCCCCGACGGCCTGGTCGACCGGGTCGTCGAGGTGCCGGTGCCCCGCCCGACCCGGTGCGCGTTCGTGGGGCCGGACCTGAGCCTGCTCGCGGTGACCAGCGCCCGCCGGGGCCGGGGTGCGGAGGCGCCGCGCTCGGGGCACCTGCTGCTGCTCGACCCGGACGCCCGGGGACTGCCCGCGCCACGTTTCCGGGGTTGAGACGGACGGCCGGCCGGCCTGGAAGACTGGCCGGCCGGCCCGGACACCCGGGCCGGCCGGCCGTGCAGCGGTCAGTCCCTGTCAGTCCCTGGTCAGCGACGCGCGCAGCGTCTTCAGGGCGCCGGCCAGGAGCCGGGACACGTGCATCTGGGAGATGCCGAGCTGCGCGGCGATCTGCGACTGGGTCAGGTTGCCGTGGAACCGCATCGCGATGATCTTCTGCTCGCGCTCGGGCAGCTTGGCCAGGATCGGGCGCAGCGCCTCACGGTTCTCCACGTTGGCCATGTCGGGGTCCTCGCCGCCGAGCAGGTCACCGAGGCCGGTGGCGCCGCCGTCGCCGGCCTCGCCGACGGGCGCGTCCAGCGAGAGTGCCCGGTACGCCTGGCCGCAGTCGAGGCCCTCGATGACCTCCTCCTCGCTGACGCCGAGGCGGGCGGCGAGGTCGGCGACGGTCGGGGAGCGGCCCAGGTCCTGGGCGAGGTCACCGGAGATCTTGGAGATCTCGAGGCGGAGTTCCTGCAGGCGGCGGGGCACGCGCACGTCCCAGCCCTTGTCGCGGAAGTGCCGCTTGAGCTCCCCGACGATCATCGGGATGGCGTAGCTGGTGAACGCGGCGCCGCGGGACGGGTCGAACCCGTCGACGGACTTGATCAGGCCGAGGTTGGCGACCTGGACGAGGTCGTCGAACTGCTCGCCGCGGTTGCGGAAGCGCCGGGCGAGATACTCGGCCAGGGGGATGTACAGCTCGATGAGCCGGGCCCGGACGCGGTCGCGGTCGGCGCCGGCGGGCAGGTCGCCGAGCAGGGACAGCAGCGCCTTGGCCTGCGCGTCGGTCTCCCGGGTGCGGTGCGTCCCGGCGGCCGGACCGGCGGGGGCGCTGTGCGCCTCGGGCGCCGGCGCGGCGGTGACGCTGATGCTGTCGGTGGTCCCGATGAGGGTGGCGTCGGTGTACAGGTCAGTGCTCACGGCAGGGTCAGCCTTTCGGTGCATGACCGGTCCGTCCGGATAAGGACGTCGTTTGGAGCTACGACGAGCGGGCATCCTGGAAACAGGGCGCACGAGGCGCAGGACCGGTCAGAAGATCGCTCACAGCGCCCGTGTCTTGAGCGCCGGCGGTAAGACCGAGAACGTCACACCCCGGGTGGACCGCCGCTGTCTGGACGGGCCCGGCCGGTGACCCACCTGGTCACGCTGCTGACGCAACATGGGCGGGCCGCCTGTGGTGACGACTTCCCCACCGTACAACAAATTGCCGGGTGACAACAGTCGACCCGCGCGGACGGGTGCGCCTCAGCCTGCCAGCACGCGCAGCTCGTCAGGGTCCCCGGGCAGGCCATATGCCCGCACCAGCCCGGTCACGTTGCCGAACCTGCGCCCGTCGAACTGCCATGCGGCGGGCGCACCGGCGAGCGCGGCGGCGAGCCGGCGCTGAGCCGCGTCCAGCGGGGCGCCGGCGGGCCGCGGACCGTCCGGGAAGACGACCCGCAGCGCGGTGCCGAGGACCGGCAGGGTCTCCACGCCGGTGACGGACCCGAGCCGGGCCAGCAGCGCGTCGAGGGCCGCCGCGGCGTACGCGTCGCCGAGGCCGGGCAGGGACAGCGCCGCGTACCCGGCGAGGTCGCCGCCGAGGAACGGGATGCCGGCCCGGGCGGTGCTCGCCCCGCCGGCCCAGCCCAGCAGCTCCGCCACGGCGTCGGCGGGGGTGCCGGCACCGTGCAGCCGGGCCAGCGCGATCGCCGTACCCCAGCGGATCTCCGCCTTCGGGTCCTGCAGCGCGGCCGGCATGGCGGTGCCGAGCAGGCCGAGGGCGACGAGCGCGGTCGCCGCCACGGACCGGGACGGATCCCCGACGGCGCCGGTCAGGGCGGCGACGTTGGCGGACGCGTCCTCGCCGAACCAGCCGAGGGTGAACGCCGCGCCGGCCCGCACGGCCGCGTCGCCGTCGGCGAGCAGCTCCCGCAGCACCGGCTGGCCGGCGCCGACCGCGTCGTAGGCGGCGACGTCGACGTACGCGGCGAACGCCTGCTGCTGCGCCTCGTCGAGGCTCTCCCAGTAGTCGAGGCGGCTGCCGCCCTCGAAATCCCCGTCCTCGAAGTCCTCGTCGTCCTCGTCCTCGTCGTCCTCGGCCGGCGGCGGCGCGGCCTGGAGCAGCTGCGCACCGCCGGTCGCGGCCGCGCGCAGCTCGGCGACCGGGAAGCCGCCGGGCAGCCACGCCTCGTGCTGCCCGACCGCGATCGCCGAGACCAGCCCCATGATCGCCGCGCGGTCCGGGGTCGCCGGGTCCTGGAGCACCTCCAGCAGGAACGGCACCGCGGGCGCGCTCGCCTCGTAGCGGGTGCCCTGGTGGCAGATGCCGCCGTACAGCCCGCTCAGCGCGCGGCGGCGCTCCTCCGGCGACCCGGCCAGCAGGCCGCGCACGTGACCCGGCACGTCGGTCGCCGGGCCGTACGCGTGCTCCAGCGAGGCCCAGTCGATGTCGTCGAGTCCGTCCAGCACGGTCCGCAACCTACCCCATTAGGGTGGGTGGATGACCGGTCTCGGCGACGTCGACTCCAGTGTTCCCAACGTGGCCCGCATGTACGACTACTACCTCGGCGGGTATCACAACTTCGCGGTCGACCGGGAGGCGGCGGAGAAGATCCTGGCGATCTTCCCCGACACGCCCGCGGCGGCGAGGACCAACCGGCGGTTCCTGCAGCGGGCGGTGCGGCACCTGGCCGACGCCGGCGTCCGGCAGTTCCTGGACATCGGCACCGGTCTGCCGACGCAGGGCAACGTGCACGAGATCACCGGCGGCAAGGTCGTCTACGTCGACAACGACCCCGTCGCGGTCGCCCAGGCCCGGTCCCTTGTGGACGGCCTGGACCGGGTGTCGGTGGCGTGCGCGGACCTGCGGGATCCGGAGGCGCTGCTGGCCAACCCCGACGTCGCCGGGCACCTCGACTTCACCGAGCCGGTCGCGGTGCTGATGGTGTCGATCCTGCACTTCGTGCCCGACGAGGCGCACCCCGGCGACCTCATCGCCCAGCTGCGGGACGCGACCGCACCCGGCAGCCACCTCGTCGTGTCCCACCTGACCCTCGACGGTGTCCCCGCCGCGCCCGCCGCGGCGGGCCAGCAGGTGTACCGGCAGTCCAGCGCCCCGATCGTGCCCCGCACGAAGGCCGGCATCGCGGCCCTGTTCGACGGCTACGACCTGCTCGAACCCGGCCTGGTGTGGCTCGGCGACTGGCGCCCCGACGACGGCGAGGCACAGGTCTCCCACGGCTACGGCGGCGTCGGGGTGCGTGCTCTTCGGAGCTGACGCAGGAGCGGATTGGTCGCTGACAGCTAACCGACACCGACCCATCCTCCGCCCAGCCGAACGCGAAGTCCTCTCGTGCAGCGGTCCACCACAGGACCGCTCCAGACGCGGGAGGACCACGCAGATGACCACTCCAACCCGGGCAGGTCGCCGGTGGCGTGCCGCCGCCGCCACACTCGTGGCGGCCGGTGTGGCGTTCGCCGGCCTCGGGCCCGGCACCTCGTCGGCCTCGAGCCACCGGGAGGCGCCGCTCATCGCCGCCGACCCGGCGGTCGACAACACCGACCTCTACGCGTTCGTCAGCCCCGAACGGGCCGGCTATGTCACGTTCATCGCCAACTGGCAGCCGTTCGAGGAGCCGAGCGGCGGCCCGAACTTCTACCCCTTCGCCACCGACGCCGTCTACAACATCAACGTCGACAGCGACGGCGACGCGAAGGCCGACGCGGTGTTCCGCTGGACGTTCCAGAACATCGACCGCCGCGGCGGCGACACGTTCCTGTACGCCAACGGCCCGGTCACCTCGCTCGACGACGAGAACCTGCTCTTCCGTCAGACCTACACCCTGGAGTCGTCGTTCCACGGTGAGCCCTTCAAGACCAGGGTCACCGGCGCGCCGGTCGCCCCGTCGCGGGTCGGCAAGGCCACGATGCCCGACTACGCGAAGCTGCGCAACGACGCCAACAAGCGGCTCCCGGGCGGCTGGAACGTCTACGCCGGCCAGGCCGACGACCCCTTCTACCTCGACCTGCGGGTCTTCGACCTGCTCTACGGCGGTGACCTGAGCGAGGTCGGCCAGGACACCCTCGCCGGCTACAACGTCAACACGATCGCGCTGCAGGTGCCGTTCTCCGACGTTGCCCTCAAGGGCGACGCGAAGCGCAACCCGGTCATCGGCATCTGGACCACGACCGAACGCGCGAAGACCCGCGTCACCGGCCAGGCCGGTCCCGTCACGGGCGAGAAGGTCCAGGTGTCCCGGCTGGGCAACCCGCTCGTCAACGAGGTCGTCGTGCCGGCCTCGCTGAAGGACGCGTTCAACTCGATCAGCCCCGACAAGGACGCCGGCATCCCCGCCGTCGTCGCCCGGGTCACCGACCCGGAGCTGCCGAAGCTCATCGAGGGCATCTACAAGGTGCCCGCGCCCGCCACACCACGCAACGACCTGGTCGAGATCTTCCTGACCGGCATCACGACCAAGGCGAACGGGCCGATCAAGGCGGACCTCAACTCCCAGCTGAACAACGCCGACGTCGTCGCGGCCAACTTCCGGCCGTCGGAGATGCTGCGGCTCAACCTGGGCGTGCCGGTCACCGCGCAGCCGAACCGGCTCGGTGTCCTCGCCGGCGACCTGCAGGGCTTCCCGAACGGCCGACGGCTCACCGACGACGTCGTCGACATCTCGGTGCAGGCCGTCGAGGGTGCGGCGCAGACCGGCAAGCTCGTCGACGCGCTCGCCGCAGGCGACAAGGTCGACGCGAACGACAACGCCTTCAGCGGCTCCTTCCCGTACGTGGCCCTGCCGAACAGCGAGTCGGTCAACAAGGGCGGCGGCACCGGTGCGGGTGGCGCGGCCGGCGGCGCGGCGGGCAACCCGTCGGCGTCCGCCGAGGCGGCACAGCCTGACACGACGCCGTCGGCGTTCGAGTCCGGCATGGGCATGACGGCCGTCGCGGTCAGCACCTCGGCCATCGCGGCCGGGCTCGGCACCCTGCTCTTCGTCGGCTGGTGGCGGCGGCGCCGCGGCATGATCCAGCCCTGATCTCACGACCGGGGGCGCGTCCACGGTGGACGCGCCCCACCCCCTTGGGAGGAGGAGTCATGCGGGTCCGCATCGTTCTGGGTGTGGTACTGGCTGCCGCACTGCTGTTCGGCCTCGGCGCGCTGGCCGGTCGCCCTTCGGGCGGTGCACCCGCCTCCGCTCCCGCCGCGTCCGACCGTCCACAGGGGACCAGCCGCCTGGCCGTGACGATCACCGCGCAGCAGGAGCGGCTGAAGAAGGTCCCCGGCGACTGGACGGCGTGGGCGGCGCTCGGCGAGGCGTACCTGGAGCAGTCCCGGGTGCTCGCCGACCCGGCGTACTACCCGAAGGCCGAGGGCGCGCTGCGCAGGTCCCTCGAGGTCCGCCCCGACGGCAACGCCGCGGCCCTCGCCGGCCTCGGCGCCCTCGCCAACGCCCGGCACGACTTCGCCGCCGCCAAGACCCTCGCGGAGCAGGCCCTCGCCGTCAACGCCTGGTCCGACACCGCGTACGGCGTCCTCGCCGACGCCGAGACCCAGCTCGGCCACCCCGACGCCGCCACCGCCGCCGTGCAGCGGATGCTGGACCTGCGCCCCGGGCTCGGCTCGTACACGCGCGGGTCGTACGACCTCGAACAACACGGCAAGCGCACCGAGGCCGTCGCGCTCATGCAGCAGGCCCTGGCCAGCGCCACCGAACCCGCCGACATCGCGTTCTGCCACCAGCACCTCGCCGGCCTGGCATGGGCCACGGGTGACCTGGCCACCGCCTCCCGGCACGTGTCGCTCGGCCTGGCCGCCGACGCCGGCACCGTCGGCCTCTGGCAGGTGAAGGCCAAGCTCGACACCGCCGCCGGCGACCTGACCGCCGCGCTCGCCGACCTGGACAAGGTCGTGGCGCGGACCCCGACCGTGGACGCGCTGCTCGACCAGGCCCGCCTGCTGCGGGTCGCCGGCAAGGACCCCGCGCCCGCGCTGGACCTCGCCCGCGCCGCGCACGCCCTCTTCACCGCCAACGGCGGCACCGACGACCTCGGCGCGGCGGCCCTCGCCCTCGCCGCCGGCGACGCCGCCGCGGCCGCCCGGCTCGCGATCGCCGAATGGGACCGCCGCCAGTTCGGCGAGGTCGCCGACATGGTCGCCTGGACGCTGTTCTCCGCCGGCGACCCGGCCGCGGCGCTGCCGTTCGCCCGCCACGCCAACGCGCTCGGCCAGGTCGACGCGACCCTCGCGTACCACTACGGCATGGTCGCCGACGCGGCCGGCGACAAGGAGACCGCGCGCCTGCAGCTGCGCCTCGCCCTCGCCCTCAACCCTCGCTTCTCGCCCACGGACGCGCCGATCGCGGTGCGCACCCTCACCGCTCTGGAGTCCTGATGCGCCGTCTGCTGGTCCTGCTCTGCGCCGTCGCGGCCGGGCTGCTCCTGTGGCCCGGCAGCGCCCACGCGCACCCGCTGGGCAACTTCTCCGTCAACCAGCTGGGCGCGCTGACCTTCCACCCCGACCGGGTGACGGTCGCCTACGTGGCGGACCTCGCCGAGCTGCCGACGTTGCAGTCCGAGCCGTCGTGTACGGCGGTGGCGCCCGCCTTCCGGGTCACCGCCGGCGGTCGCCCGCTCAGCTGGACGGTCGACCGGGCCTTGTTCACCTACTCGCCGGGCGCGGCCGGCCTGCGGACCAGCCGCCTCGAATGCGACCTGTCCGCTCCCGCCGACCTGTCCGGCGAGTCCACTGTGGACGTCGTCAACGACTTCGACGCCGACCGGGTCGGCTGGCGGGAGCTCACCGCCACCGCGTCCGGCATGCACATCGTCGACTCGCCGCTGCCGACCGTGTCCCGCAGCGACGGCCTGCGGACCTACCCTGACGACCTGCTCAGCTCGCCGCCGTCGGTGCGGACCGCGACGCTGCGCCTCGCACCGGGCGGCAGCACCGGCGCGCTCGTCTCCCCGTCCCCGCGCCCGCCGGTGGCCCTGCCCGCGTCGGTCCTGCCCGGCTGGGCGGGCGAGGCGGAGCTGACGCTGCGCGGCTGGGTCGCGCAGCGCGAGCTGACACCGTGGGTGGGGCTGCTCGCGGT
This sequence comes from Dactylosporangium sp. NBC_01737, assembly GCF_035963215.1. Taxonomy (NCBI): domain Bacteria; kingdom Bacillati; phylum Actinomycetota; class Actinomycetes; order Micromonosporales; family Micromonosporaceae; genus Dactylosporangium; species Dactylosporangium sp. NBC_01737. The sequence goes on along the minus strand of NZ_CP109153.1, from coordinate 6,356,571 downwards.
CGCGCTCGCCCTGGTCCTCGGCGCCGCGCACGCCGCACTGCCGGGGCACGGCAAGACGGTCATGGCCGCGTACCTCGCCGGCCGGCAGGGCCGCCCCCGCGACGCCCTCACCGTCGGCGCCACCGTCACCCTCACCCACACCGGCGGCGTGCTGCTGCTGGGCCTGCTGCTGACCACCGCCGCCGGCCTGGCCGGCGAGACGGTGCTCGGCTGGCTCGGGGTGACGAGCGGGGTGCTGGTGGCGGCGATCGGCGTGAGCATGCTGCTGTCCCGCCGCCGCGGCGCCGCCCACGGCCACACCCACGGCCCGCACACCCACACCCACGGCCCGCTGGGCCACACCCACTCCCACGGCCCAACCACCCACTCCCATGCCCCGCACGACCACGACCACGACTCGCTCGACCACGCCCACGACCACACGCCGCACGACCACGACTCCCACGACCACGACCACGCGCCGCACGATCACACGCCGGACAACCACGCCCCGGTAGCTCACTCGCATGACACCGACCCCCCCGGCCCGGCAGCACACTCCCACGACGCCGGCCCACACAACGCCCACTCCCACGGGCCGCACGATCACGGCGATCACACTCACTCCCACGACCACGACCACGACCACGGCGACCACCCGCATCCCCACGAACACGGCGACCATGACCACGGGCACGGGCACGGGGTGGGGCGGCCGAGCCGGCTCGCCGTGGTCGGCATGGGCATCGCCGGTGGCCTGGTGCCGAGCCCGTCGGCCCTGATCGTGCTGCTCGGCGCCGTCGCGCTCGGCAGGACGTGGTTCGGTGTCCTGCTCGTCCTCGCGTACGGCTTCGGCATGGCCGCCACCCTCACCGCCGCCGGCCTGCTGCTCATCAAGATCCGCGACAAGTGGCCGGCCAGGCTGCGCATCACCGGCCGCCTGACCAGGCTCGCGCCCACCGGCACCGCCGCCCTCGTCCTCCTCGTCGGCTCCGCCCTGGCGGTCCGGTCCCTCATCACCCTCTGACGTCCGGTTATCCACAGGCACGAGTTCGTACTGGCATACCGGCCGGGACGGTCCCATTCTCAGACGGTGCACAGCGACGAACAGGCCGGCGTCCTCACCCGCCGGCAGGCGCTCGCCAGCGGCCTGACCGATGATCAGATCCGCTTCCGGCTGCGCTCGGGCCGGTGGCAGAGGGCGTCCGCCGGGGTGTACTACACCTTCTCGGGCGAGCCGCCGCGGCCCGCCGTACTGTGGGCCGCGCTGCTGGCCGCCGGCCCGGCCGCCGTGCTGACCCATCAGACCGCCGCGGAGCTCATCGGCCTGATCGACCGTCCGGAGTCGCCGATCCACGTCAGCGTCCCGTCGCAGCAGCACGTCAAGGCGGTCGCCGGCGTCTGGCTGCACCGACGGCACCGCAGCCCGGTCGCCGCGCCGTCGAGGGAGCCCGCTCGTACCGGCGCGGAGGACACCGTCGTCGACCTGACCCAGACCGCGAAGGACGTCGACACGGCCGTTGGCTGGATCGCGCAGGCCTGCGCCCGGCGGTTGACGACCCCTGAGCGGCTCCGCACAGCGTTCGCGGCCCGCCGCCGGCTGCACTGGCGCGACGCGCTGACCGCCGCCGTCGCCGACGTGGCGGCCGGCTGCCATTCGGTGCTCGAACTGCGCTACCTGCGCGACGTCGAACGACCGCACGGGCTGCCCACCGGCACCCGGCAACGCAGGCGGCAGCAGCGCGCGACGACGTACAGCGACGTCGAGTATGAGCCGTTCGGCCTGGTCGTCGAGCTCGACGGCCGGGCGGCGCACGAAGATTCCGGCCGCGACCAGCGCCGCGACCAGGCCGGCGCGATGCGTGGCCGGGTGACGCTGCGCTTCGGCTGGGCGGACGTGCACCGCCGCCCGTGCGACAGCGCCGCCGCAGTCGCCGTGCTCCTCCTGCGCGCCGGTTGGCGCGCCCACCCCACCCGCTGCGGCCCCCGCTGCAAACTACCCGGTGGATCCTCGTGACCCGGTGGATCGCAGGGATCAGCGGACCAGTAATCCACCGGGTTGCAACGATCCACCGGGTTGTGCGCTGACGGCGAACAGAACGGGGCGGGACCGCAGGGGGCGGCGGCGGTATCGTCAGGGTGGGCAGTGCGCCTGCCCGCGCCCCGACACGGCCGCCCACGCCGGTCGTGACCCGAGGCCAAGAGGCTCTGACTCAGCGCGGCGGTGCAGGCTGCCCGGCGGGAGATCCGCCGTCCGATCGGTGCGGGCGTGGGTCGACGCCGGAGGTCTCGTGATGGCAGAAGCAGAGGACACCCAGGAGCCCGCCGGCGGCGGCGCGCGGCGGGACCGGAAGCGGCGCAGAGCGATCAGGGCGCACGCCGCGCGGGCCGGGGTCGCGTATTCGGTCGCGGCGCGGCAGCTCGCCGGGGTCGGGCCGGGTGAGAGCCTGGCGAGTCTCGGCAGGACCGTGTATCCGGCCGGTGTGCCCGGCAGATGGACCCTCGAAGCACGCGAGCGGCGCCCCGCACACGTGAAGCTCGGCGACACCCGGCGGGCGGCGCGGCTGGCCGGTGGGCGGGCCGCGCACCTGGTGGAGCGGTTCCCGGCCGGTGAGGGTCACGCGGGGCCGTGCTACGCCGGGGACGGGCTCGAGGATCTTCTCGCGATGCTATACCTGGTGGTCGTGCGGGAGGCGCCCGGTCTCGTGCCGGCGGGGCTGGACCTTGCCTGGACGGCGGAGCTCGGCGAGGAGACCGCGGTCGACATGGAGTGCGCCGACCTGGACCGGGCCGCGCGCCTCGTGCTGGCCGGGGGCGTCGCCGGGCTCTGGGGGCGGGTCGAGGACGCGCTGCGCGGCGGGCAGGACGACGACAGCCCGGCGGTGCGGCACGACGCGGACCGGCTGACGCTGGTGTGCCGGAGGTTCACGATGCCGGTCGAGGGGGCGGACGGGGATCCGTACGTGCTGCGCGCCCCCTGGGACGGCGCGGGTCAGATCCTGGACGCGCTGCTGGTCGTCGCCGACGACGGGCACGCGCCGGGCACGCGGGTCCGCGCGGCCGGTTCGCTCGCACAGGGCACGATCATCGGCGCGCACTGGGGTCCGTCAGGGCCGCCGGTACGCTATGACGTGCGCGACGACGTGACCGGCCGGATGCAGGCGATGCGCCCCGAGGAGCTCGTGGTGCTGCGGGGGCAGGAGTCCGACGCCGCCACACTGCAGGTCTGAGCGCGCAGGCGCTATGGTGATGGTGGCAGCGCGCCTGCCCGTGCCGCGGACCGACGGAGCCCACGCCTCCGCCGGCGGCCAAGAGGCTCCGACTCAGCGCATCCGACGATTCCGTGCGGATGCTGGGTGCGTGGGGCCCCGCCGAGAGGCGTGATCGTCATGTTCGAGCGGTTCACCGACCGGGCCAAACGCGCCGTCGTGCTGGCCCAGGAGGAAGCCCGGATCCTCAACCACAACTACATCGGCACCGAGCACCTGCTGCTGGGGCTCATGCAGGAGAGCGACGGCGTGGCCGCGCAGAGCGTCGCGGCGCTCGGCGTGTCCCTCGACGACGTGCGGCGGCAGGTCGAAGAGGTCATCGGCCAGGGCTCGCAGGCGCCGGGCGGGCACATCCCGTTCACGCCGCGGGCCAAGAAGGTCCTGGAGCTGGCGCTGCGGGAGGCGCTGCAGCTCGGCCACAACTACATCGGCACCGAGCACGTGCTGCTCGGCCTGGTCCGCGAGGGTGAGGGCGTCGCGGCGCAGGTGCTGATCCGCCTCGGCGCCGACCTCAACCGGCTGCGGGCGCAGGTGATCCAGCTGCTGTCCGGTCACCCGTCGGCACCCGCGAGCGGCACCAAGGCCGCGCCGGAGTCCTCGACGGTCCTCGACCAGTTCGGGGTGAACCTGACCGCCGCCGCCCGCGAAGGGCTGCTCGACCCGGTGATCGGCCGGTCCGCCGAGGTGGAGCGGATCATCCGCGTGCTGTCCCGGCGCCGCAAGAACAGCCCGGTGCTGACCGGTGCGCCCGGCGTCGGCAAGACCGCCGTGGTCGAGGGGCTCGCGCAGCGCATCGTCGCCGGTGACGTGCCCGCGTCGCTCCAGGGCAAGCAGCTGTACACCCTGGACCTGGGCGCGCTCGTGGCCGGCTCGCGGTACCGGGGCGATTTTGAGGAGCGGCTGAAGAAGGTCACCAAGGAGGTCCGCGGGCGCGGCGACATCATCCTGTTCATCGATGAGATCCACAACCTGGTCGGTGCGGGTGCCGCCGAGGGCGCCATCGACGCGGCGTCGCTGCTCAAGCCGTTGCTGGCGCGTGGCGAACTGCGCACGATCGGGGCGACGACCGACGAGGAGTACCGCCGGTTCATCAGCAAGGACGGCGCCCTGGACCGCCGGTTCATGCCGGTCGCGGTGCCGGAGCCGACCGCCGAGGAGACCGTGCTGATCCTGCACGGGCTGCGGGAGCGCTACGCGCAGCATCACGGCGTCACCTACACCGACGCGTCGCTGCGGGCCGCGGCGCTGCTGTCCGACCGGTACATCGCGGACCGGCACCTGCCGGACAAGGCGATCGACCTGCTCGACGAGGCCGGCGCGCTCGGCGTGGCCGAGGTCGGCGAGGACGAGATCGCCGCGGTGCTGTCCGGCTGGACCGGCATCCCCGTGCAGCGCCTCACGGAGCAGGAGAGCGCCCGGCTGCTGCGGATGGAGCAGACGCTGCACGAGGACCTGGTCGGGCAGGACCTGGCGGTCGCGGCGGTGTCCCGGGCGATCCGCCGTACCCGCGCCGGATTGAAGGACCCGAGACGGCCGGCCGGGTCGTTCATCTTCGCCGGCCCGTCCGGCGTCGGGAAGTCGTCCCTCGCGAAGGCCCTGGCGGGGTTCCTGTTCGGCACCTCCGACGCGCTGATCCAGCTGGACATGTCGGAGTTCCACGACCGGGCGACCGTGTCGCGGCTGGTCGGCGCGCCGCCCGGCTACGTCGGCTACGACGACGGCGGCCAGCTGACCGAGCGGGTGCGCCGCCGGCCGTTCTCGGTGGTGCTGTTCGACGAGGTGGAGAAGGCGCACCCGGACGTGTTCAACACGCTGCTGCAGATCCTTGAGGACGGGCGGCTCACGGACGGGCAGGGCCGCGTCGTCGACTTCAAGCACACGGTGCTCATCCTCACGACCAACCTGGGCACCCGCGACCTGCAGCTGCAGGCGGGCTTCCAGTCCTCGGCGGTCCCGGTGTACGAACGGATGCGGCAGAAGGTCGACGACGAGCTCAAGCGGCATTTCCGGCCGGAGTTCCTGAACCGGATCGACGACACCATCGTGTTCCACCAGCTCGGCCCCGACGAGGTCGGCGGGATCGTCGACCGCCTGGTGCTCGACGTGGCGGCGCGGCTCGCCGTGCGCGACATCGGCCTGGTGGTGACGCCGCGGGCCCGGCGGCACCTCGCGGAGCACGGCCACGACCGGGTGCTCGGCGCCCGGCCGCTGCGGCGCACCGTGCAGCGCGAGGTCGAGGACCCGCTGTCGGAACGGATCCTGCTCGACACGCTGCGCCCCGGCGAAACGGTGACCATCGACGTCGGCGGTGACGGCGGTCTCACGTTCACCACTTCCCGGGAGCTTGAGCGAGTGCTTAAATAACCCTCGTTGAGCGACTGCTCAAATAAACGGGGGTGGGCAGTGGCCGACACGAAACAGCGCCTGGTCGACGGGGCGGTCAAGGTCCTCGGCAGCGAGGGCCTGGCCGGCGCGTCGGCCCGGGCGATCGCGACGGCGGCGGGCGTCAACCAGGCGCTCGTCTTCTACCACTTCGGCACCGTGGACCAGCTGCTCTCGGTCGCCTGCAGGCAGGCGACCGAGCGCCGCGTCGCGCTGTACCGCGCGCGGTTCACGGCCGTGACCAGCATCGCCGAGCTCCTCGACGTCGGCCGCCAGCTCCAGCAGACCGAGCGCGCCGAGGGCAACATCGCGATCCTGGCGCAGCTGCTGGCCGGCGCGCAGACCGACGAGCGGCTCGCCCCGGCCGTCGCCGCCGGCCTCGACCTGTGGATCACCGAGATCGAGTCGGTCCTGGGCCGGCTCACCGCCGCCTCCCCGGTCGCCGACCTCGTCGACGTGCCGGGCCTGGCGAGGATCGTCGCGTCCACGTTCATCGGCCTGGAGCTGTATGGCGGCGTCGACCCCGCCGGTGCCGGCACGGCGGTCGCCGCTCTGGAGCGCCTCGCCGTCCTGGTCGAGGTCGTCGACGGGCTCGGCCCGGTCGCCCGCCGTGCGCTGCGGTCCGCCCTGCGCCGCGCCGACACGAAGGCCGCCCGATGACGACGTGGCCGGCCCGCGCCGCCGTCGCCGCGGTCTGGCTGTACGAGGGACTGTGGTGCAAGATCCTCGGCGGCGACGCCGACCAGCAGGCGATCGTCGCCGCCGTGCCGCAGCTGCCGCCGGCGCTTGCCGCCTCGGCCGTGACCGCGATCGGCGTGGCGGAGGTCGCGGTCGCGGCGTGGGTGCTCACCGGCCGGTTCCCCCGCGCGGCCGCGGTAACGCAGACGGTGCTGCTGGTCGCGTTCAACGCCGGCGGACTGGTCTTCGCCGGCGACCGGATCAGCGACGCGGGCCGGATGCTGACCGCCAACGCGGTGCTGCTCGCCCTCGTCTGGCTGCTGGCCCGCGACGTGCCGGCCTCCCGCGCTCATGGCTAACCCGTGGCAGCGGGGCCGGCTCACCGTCGGCCGCCGTCCGCAGGTGATGTTCGGCCGCATGTACGAGGACCCGGCCGCGGAACTCAGCGTGTTCCCGGCGGGCGGGCGGGTCCTCGCGATCGCCTCCGCCGGCGACACCACGGCCGCCCTCGCCCGCGCCGGGCACCGGGTCACGGCCGTGGACATCAGCGCCACCCAGCTCGCGTACGCGCAGGCCAGGCTCGCCGGCGCACCCGCCACCAGGGGCACCGCCGAACGCCTGCAGGCCGTCGCCCGCCGAGCCGCCGGCGCCGTGCAACCGGCCTGGCGCCCCGCCGCGATGACCGCGTTCCTGCAGCTCAACGACCCCGACGCACAGCGCGAACACTGGCAGCGCCACCTGGACAGACCCCGCCTCGCGGCGCTGATGCGGCTCGCGTTCGCCTCGGCCGGCCTCGTGCGCAGGGACCTGTGGCGATCACTGCCACCGAGGATGGACCTGGTCCTGCGCCGCCGCCTCGCCGCCGGCCTGTCCCGCCACCCCAACGCCACCAACCCGTGGGCCTGGCGCCTGCTGCTGGGCCGCGAGTGCCCTGACGCCCATGACGAAACCCCGGTCGGCGGCGTCGAGTGGGTGCACGACGACGTCGTCGAGCACCTGCGGTCGGTGCCGCGCGGCTGGTACGACGCCGCCACCCTCTCCAACGTCCTCGACGGCCCCCCGCCCGCCTTCGCCGACGACCTGCGCGACGCACTCCGCCACGGCGTCCGCCCCGGCGGCCCGGTCGTGCTGCGCACGTTCAGCGACACGCCACAGCTGCCCGGCGCCCCACTGCCGGACCGCTCCCTGCTCTGGGGCGCCGTCGTCCGCCTCCATCCCCAGACCTGACTTCGCCCCAGACCCCCGGCTCCCCCGGCCCGGCCTCCTGGACCGGCTCCCCCACCCGCACAGCTGGAGAAGGTGACCATGTTGCAGGCCCTGCGGCGGCACCCGCTGCCGATGCGCACCCGGTTCGGGCACTCCCTCGTCCTCACGTACGCACTACCGCCGGCCGTCCTGGAGCCGCTGCTGCCGCCCGGCCTGGCGCTCGACACGTACACCGCGGCCGACGGCTCCACGCACGGCTTCGTCGCGGTCGGCATCGTGTCGACCCAGGGCCTGCGACCCGCGCCGCTGCCATCCGCGTTCGGGATTGACGTCGTCCTCACGGGCTACCGGATCTTCGCGAGGTTCCCGACCCCCGGCGGGAGGACCATGCGCGGGCTGTACATCCTGCGCAGCGACACGCACCGGGTCGCGCTCGCCGCCGCGGGGAACCTGCTCACCAGGTACCACTACCGCCTGGCCCGGGTCCGGCTCACGCTCGACGGGGACCGGCTGACCGCCACCGTCGACAGCCGCGACGGGGGCGCCGACCTCACCGTCACCGCCGACCTGGGCTCCCGGCCCGCGCCGCTGCCGCCCGGCTCACCGTTCGCGCGTGGGTCCGAGCCGCTGCCGCCCGGCCCACCGTTCGCGCGTGGGTCCGAGTCGCTGACGGCCGGCCCACCGGTCGCGCAGGAGTTCGCCGCAAAGGGGTCCGACCCGCAGCCACTCGACTCACCGGTCGCGCGGCGGTCCGAGCCGCTGCCGTCCGGCTCAGCGTTCACGCCGGGTTCCGAGCTCCTGGCGCTTGGCTCGCCGGTCGCGCGGCGGGGCGCGTCGCTGCCGGCGGGTTCGGCGGTCGGCTCCCGGTCCGCGCGGATGTCGCCGGGTTCGTCGGCCGTGGGGAGCGAGCCGGGTTCGTCGGCCGTGGGGAGCGAGCCGGATTCGTCGTTCACGGAAAGCGACCGGCCGGGCTCGGCGCTGCCCGACCGCCTCCTAGGCACCGTACCGCAACGCCACAAATTGATCTCCAGTGGCGTCACCACCCACTCACGCTCCGTCGAAAGTGACGCGGGCGCGGCGCGGCGGTTTGCTGGGCCGTTGCCGTACACCTTTGATTATGAGGCGGCGACGGGATCGATCGTCGTGGTCAAGGCGCACCGCAGCGACTGGACGCCCGAGCCGGTCGCGGTCCACGTCAGCCGGTGCACGTTCCTGGAGCGCGGGCCGTTCGCCGGGACGCGGCCGGTCCTGGCGCAGGCATTCCACGTCGCCGGCCTCGACTACAGCTGGCACCGCGGGGTCCGCCGCGCACTCGACGGGAGTGTCCGGTGAGGCGCGGGCATCAGGTGGCCGGCGTCGCGCGCATGGTCCGCTACAACTGGCCCAAGTACGCCACCGCCGCCGCCACGCTGCTGGTGGTCGCCGTCCTGCCGTGGCCGTGGTCGCTCCTGACCGTGCCGGGTGCCGCCGGGGTCGCCGTGAGTCTCGCCGCCACCTGGTGGGCATACGACCACAGCCGCCTGTACGACTGGCGCTGGGCCCTCGACCTGCTGCCCGCGAACACCGAGCCCCAGCGGTACGCGGTGGTGAGCACCGGGCTCGACGAGATCAGCCCGGCGCTGCGCGAGTTGCTGCCCGGTGCCGAGCCGACGCTGCTGGACTGTTACGACCCGGTGGTCATGACGGAGGGTTCGGTCCGGCGGGCGAGGCGGCTGAACCCGCCGCCGGACGGTTCGGTGCGCGCCGACGCGGCCTGCCTGCCCGTCAGGGACGCCGGGCAGGACGCGGTGTTCCTCGCGTTCGCCGCGCACGAGCTGCGGGTGCCGGCGCAGCGGCGGGCCCTGTTCGCCGAGGTTGCCAGGGTGCTGCGGCCAGGTGGGTACCTGGTGCTGGTCGAGCACTGCCGCGACGCGGCCACCGTCGCCGCGTACGGGCCCGGGGCCTGGCACTTCTACCCGCGCCGCGAATGGCTGCGGCTGGCCCGCGGTGCCCGGCTCGCTCCTGCCGGGGAGGCGACGATGACACCCCTGGTGCGGGCCCTGGTGTTCAAGCGATGAGCCTCGACCTGCAGCTGCGGCTCGTCGGCGCCGTGCTCGTCGGGCTCGGTGTCGCCCACGTGGCGCTGCCCCGGGTGCTGGCCTGGGGGCCGCAGTTCGCGCCGCTGCAGCCGCTGACCAGGCACGTGCTGTACACCCATACCTTCTTCATCGGGGTCATGTGCGTCCTGCTCGGGCTGGCGCCGCTGCTGCTCGCCCCGGATCTGCTCGCGCCCGGGCGGGTCCCGGCGGCCGTGCTCGGCGCGGAGTGCGTGTTCTGGGGGCTGCGGTGGGGTGCGCAGTTCGTCGCGTTCCCGCCGCAGACGTGGCGCGGGTCGCGGCTGTACCGGGCCGGGTACGTGGGGTTCACGCTGCTGTGGACGTGGATCGTCGCGGTGTTCGCAGCGGCATTGTTCACACGCTGACGCGCCGACGGCCGGAGCCGGGGAAGGGGCGGGCGTGGTACAACGACGCGGTGACGGCAACGACGCTGTTCCAGCGCACCAGTGGACCCCCCGGCGCGCCGGTCCTGCTGCTCGGCGGTTCGCTGGGCAGCAATCTCGACATGTGGCGCCCCCAGCTGCCCGCGCTCGCCGACCTGCGGGTGGTGCGCTTCGATCACCGTGGTCATGGTGCGTCGCCCGCGCCGCCGGGGCCGTACCGGATCGAAGAGCTGGGCCGGGACGTCCTGGCGCTGCTCGACCGGCTCGGTATCGCGAAGGCCTCCTACTGCGGGCTGTCGCTGGGCGGGATGGTCGGCATGTGGCTGGCCGCCAACGCCCCCGACCGGATCGAGCGGCTGGTGCTGATCTGCACGGCGGCGCACCTGCCGCCCGCCGACGGCTGGGCCGCCCGCGCCGGGCAGGTCCGCTCCGCGGGCATGGGCAGCATCGCCGACGCGGTCCTCGGCCGCTGGTTCACGCCCCGGTTCCGGGCGGCGTTGCCGGCGAAGGTCGCGCCGTACCGGGCGATGATCGCGGCGTGCCCGGCGGAGGGGTACGCCGGCTGCTGTGAGGCGATCGGCGGCATGGACCTGCGCGACGACCTGCCGAGGATCACGGCGCCGACGCTGGTCATCGCGGGTGCCGACGACCCGGCGACGCCGCCGGAGCACGGTGAGCGCATCCATGCGGGGATCGCCGGCAGCCGCCTGGTCGTGCTGCCCGGCGCCGCCCACCTCGCCAACGTCGAGCAGGCCGACGCCATCGGCCAGCTCATCAGAGACCATGTCCGCGGATGAAGAGACCATGCCCGCAGATGAAGACACCACGTCCGCGGATGAAGAGACCACGTCCGCGGATGAAGAGACCACATCCGCGGATGAAGACACCACGTCCGCGGCTGACGAGACCATGTCCGCGGTGCAGATGGATCCGCTGAGGGCGCACCGGGACGTCCTCGACCACGTCCTGGCCGTCGTCGCCGCCGACCCGGTCGGTGACACCCTGGTGCTGCGGGGCAGCATGACGATGCCCGCGTGGGTCGGTGCCCGGGCCCGCCCGCCGGGCGACCTCGACTGGGTGGTCCGCCCACCGGTCGTCGCCGGGCTGGACACCCGCGACCCGCACCCGTACCTGGAGCGGATCGACCCGGTGCAGTACTGGCCGGAGGCGACGCAGGGCGCCGGCCGCGCCCAGCCGTGGACGTTCCAGGACGAGGACACCGGCGGGGTGCGGGCGCTGCTGCCGCCGGAGGGGCTGCGCTGGATGTACGCCGAGGAGCTCGACGCCGAGGACCCCGAGACGCAGCCGCACGCGATGGTCCTGGACCTGCTGGAGAAGGACCCGCGGACACCGGGCGGCGCGGTGCTCGACGTCAGGAACGCGAAGCCCGACCAGGACTGGAACTACGCCGGATTCCGCCGCGAGTACGGCGGCTCGGCGGGCGCGCGGGTCCTCGTGCCGTGGCGGGCCGGTGAGCTGACCGGCACCGTGCAGCTGGACTTCGCCTACGACGAGCCGCTGCCGGAGCCGCCGGTGCTGACCGCGGTCCCGCGTGGCGCCGGCGGCGCCGCGACCGCGACGTGGACGGCGAGCCGTGAGCTGTCGCTGCTGTGGAAGCTGCAGTGGCTCGCCGACGACCAGACCCGTGAGGGCGCCGCCCGTGGCAAGGACGTCTACGACGCGGTCCTGCTCGGTGAGCTCGACGGCGTCGAGCTGCCCGCCCGGCTGCGCCGACTGCTGCCGCCGCTGGACCCGGACCTGGTCCGGGTCATGCGGGTCGACTGGTCCAGCCACCCGGTGCACGACCCCGACAGCTGGCTGGACCGCCTCGCGTGGGCGGTCCAGCACCACTGCCGGAGCTGACGACTACGACACCGACCGGTAGACGTCCAGGGTCTGCTGGGCGATCGCCGACCAGGAGAAGTGGTCGAGGGCGCGCTGCCGTCCGGCCCGGCCGAACTCGGCGGCGCGGGCGGGCTCCTCCAGGAGCTCGTTCATCGCGTCGGCGAGGTCCGCGACGAACTTCGCCTCGTCGAGGGGGGTGCCGGAGCCGTCGGTGATCTGTTCGATCGGCACCAGCAGGCCGGTCTCGCGGTCGGCGACGACCTCGGGGATGCCGCCGGTGGCGGTCGCGACGACCGCGGTCTGGCAGGCCATCGCCTCGAGGTTGACGATGCCCATCGGCTCGTAGATCGACGGGCAGACGAACAGGGTGGCGTGGGTGAGGACCTGGATGACCTCGCGTTTGGGCAGCATCTCCTGGACCCAGATGACGCCGGAGCGGGTGACGCGCAGGTCGTCGGCGAGCGCGGTCACCTCCGCGGCGATCTCCGGGGTGTCGGGGGCCCCGGCGAGCAGGACGAGTTGCACGTCGGCGGGGAGCCTGCGGGCGGCGCGCAGCAGGTACGGCAGGCCCTTCTGGCGGGTGATCCGCCCGACGTACACGATGCTGGGCCTGGACGGGTCGACGCCGAGCCGGGTCATGACGTCGGTGGCGGGGTCCGGGGCGTACTGCTCGGTGTCGATGCCGTTGTAGATGACGTGGACGCGGTCGGGCTCGACGCGGGGGTACGCCTTGAGCACGTCTGCCTTCATCCCGGCGGAGACGGCGACGACGGCGTCGGCGGCCTCGATCGCGGTGCGCTCGCACCACGACGAGAGCGCGTAGCCGCCGCCGAGCTGGTCGGCCTTCCAGGGGCGCAGCGGTTCGAGGCTGTGGCTGGTGATGACGTGCGGCACGCCGTGCAGCAGTTTGGCGGTGTGCCCGGCGAGGTTGGCGTACCAGGTGTGGCTGTGCACCAGGTCGGTGCCGGCCGCGCCGGCGGCCATGGCGAGGTCGACGCCCATGGTCCGCAGGGCGGCGTTAGCCCCCGAAAGACCGGGCGGGTCCTGGTAGCCGACGACGCCGGCCTCGCTGCGGGGGGCGCCGAAACAGTGGACGCGCACATCCAACGGCAGCCGGCGAAGTTCACGCGCCAGATACTCCAGGTGAACGCCGGCTCCACCGTAGACGTCGGGGGGATACTCTCGAGTGAGCAGGTCTACACGCACGTTGCAAAGACTAAGCTGTTTCCAGCTCCGCCGGGCTGGCGCCCGACGGTTCCGTGGGGGGCTGCGCCTCCCCACACCCCCACGCTTCGCGCTTCTAGCAGTTCGTCTGGCGCAACACGCCGGACACGTTTAGCGTCTCGACCATGGCCGCCAAAAAAGTCCTCGCGATCGTCCTCGCCGGCGGCGAGGGCAAGCGATTGATGCCCTTGACCGCTGACCGGGCGAAGCCGGCCGTGCCCTTCGGCGGGATCTACCGCCTGATCGACTTCGTGCTGTCCAACCTGGCCAATGGCGGCTACCTGAAGATGGTCGTGCTGACGCAGTACAAGTCGCACTCCCTGGACCGGCACGTGACCAAGACGTGGCGGATGTCGACGCTGCTGGGCAACTACGTGACCCCGGTGCCCGCGCAGCAGCGGCTCGGCCCGCGCTGGTTCGCCGGGTCCGCGGACGCGATCTACCAGAGCCTGAACCTCATCAACGACGAGCGGCCCGACTACGTGATCGTGTTCGGCGCGGACCACATCTACCGGATGGACCCGGAGCAGATGATGCGCCAGCACATCGAGTCGGGGGCGGCGGTGACGGTCGCCGGGATCCGCCAGCCGCTGTCCAGCGCCGATCAGTTCGGGGTGATCGAGGTCGCCGACGACGGGCGGCAGATCTCCGCGTTCCGTGAGAAGCCCCGCGACGCCAAGGGGCTGCCGGACGCGCCGGATGAGATCTTCGCGTCGATGGGCAACTACATCTTCACCACCGCGGCGCTGATCGAGGCGGTCACCCGCGACGCGCAGGACCCGTCCAGCAAGCACGACATGGGCGGCAACATCATCCCGTATTTCGTCGAGAAGCACGAGGCGGCGGTCTACGACTTCAGCAACAACGTCGTGCCCGGCAGCTCCGAGCGTGACAAGGGCTACTGGCGCGACGTCGGGACGCTCGACTCGTTCTACGAGGCCAACATGGACCTCATCGCGGTCCAGCCGGTGTTCAACCTGTACAACTTCGAGTGGCCGATCTACACGGGCAACAGCCCGTGGCCGCCGGCGAAGTTCGTGCACGGCTGGGGCGAGCGCGTCGGCCGGGCGGTCGGCTCCATGATCTCCCCCGGCGCGGTGATCTCCGGTGCCCTGGTCGAGAACTCGGTGGTGTCCCCCAACGTCAAGGTCCACTCGTGGGCGCACGTGGAGGGTTCGGTGCTGATGGAGGGCGTGGACATCGGGCGGCACGCCGTGGTGCGCAACGCCATCCTCGACAAGAACGTGATCGTGCCGGAGGGCGCCGAGATCGGCGTCGACCTGGAGAAGGACAGGACCCGGTACACGGTCTCCGACGGCGGGATCGTGGTCATCGGCAAGGGTCAACGCATCGAACCGTAGGAAGACGACGCTAACGCTGCCAACCCCGCGCGGATTCGATACGGTGAGGATCATGGGTACCCCGACGCCCGAAGCGACCGACACCGCGCCCCCCGTGGTGCCTGCCATCCCGAGGACCGACACCGAGACCGCGCTGGCCAGCGAGGATCCGGTCGTGGTCGCCGACACGCCCGCCGGCACCTGGCAGCCCGCCACCGGTCCGAGCGTCCCGACCGGGGACCGGTTCCCGATCGAGCAGGTCACCCCGCAGGTCGAGGGCGGCCGGTTCCCGGCGAAGGCCGTCGTCGGCGAGCTGGTCCCGGTGACCGCGGTCGCCTACCGTGAGGGCCACTCGATGATGGGCTGCAACGTGGTCCTCATCTCCCCCGAAGGCAAGGAGGGCCCGTTCAGCAGGATGGGTCCGGGTGCACCTGGCACCGACCGCTGGCACGGCACGGTGCGGCCCGACGCGGTCGGCGCGTGGACGTTCGCGGTCGAGGCGTTCTCCGACCCGTATCTGACCTGGCACGACGCGGTGACGAAGAAGATCGGCGCCGGGCAGGGCCTGCAGGACCTCGGCAACGACCTGGCCGAGGGCGCGGCGCTGCTCAACCAGGCGGCGACCGGCGTCCCGGCCGCGGAGCGCAGCAGGGTCACCGGCGCGGCGCTGGCCCTCGCGGACGCGACGATTCCGTTGTTCGCGCGGATCTCCCCCGCGCTCGGCCTGACCGACGTGCTGTGGCGGTATCCGGTGCGCCAGCACGTGACCCGGTCCAAGGAGCTGCCGATCTGGTGCGACCGGCAGCGGGCGCTGTTCTCCGCGTGGTACGAGTTCTTCCCCCGGTCCGAGGGTGCCGTCGTCGACGAGCACGGCAAGCCCGTGAAGCACGGCACGTTCGCGACCGCGACGCCGCGGCTGCAGCAGGTCGCCGACCTCGGCTTCGACGTGGTGTACCTGCCGCCGATCCACCCGATCGGCCGGGTCAACCGGAAGGGTCCGAACAACTCCCTGGTCGCCGGCCCGCAGGACATCGGCTCGCCGTGGGCGATCGGCGCCGCCGAGGGCGGCCACGACGCGATCCACCCGGACCTGGGCACCCTCGAGGACTTCCGGGCGTTCATCGCCGCCGCGCACGACGCCGGCGTGGAGATCGCGATGGACCTGGCGCTGCAGTGCGCGCCGGACCACCCGTGGGTCACCGAGCACCCCGAGTGGTTCACCACCCGCGCCGACGGTTCGATCGCGTACGCGGAGAACCCGCCGAAGAAGTACCAGGACATCTACCCGCTGAACTTCGACAACGACCCCCTCGGCATCCGCGACGAGGTGCTGCGGGTCGTGCTGCACTGGGTCGAGAACGGCGTGAAGATCTTCCGGGTCGACAACCCGCACACCAAGCCCGTCGGGTTCTGGCACTGGATCATCAACGAGATCAAGTCGGTCGAGCCGGACGTGCTGTTCCTGGCGGAGGCGTTCACCCGCCCGGCGATGATGCACGGCCTGGGCAAGCACGGCTTCACGCAGTCCTACACGTACTTCACGTGGCGGGTGCAGGCGTGGGAGCTGCGGGAGTACGTGCAGGAGCTGATCGCGGCCGCGGACTACATGCGGCCCAACTTCTGGCCGAACACGCCGGACATCCTGCCCGAGCACCTGCAGCACGGCGGCCCACCGATGTTCAAGATCCGGGCGGTCCTGGCGAGCCTGCTCAGCCCGTCCTGGGGCATGTACGCGGGCTTCGAGCTGTTCGAGCACCTGCACCGGCCGGGCTCCGAGGAGTACCTGGACAACGAGAAGTATCAGCTGCGGCCCCGCGACTGGGCCGCCGCCGAGGCTGCCGGGGAGTCCCTGGCGCCGTACCTGAAGAAGCTCAACCATGTGCGGCGGGACAACCCGGCGCTGCACTGGCTGCGCAACACGGTCTTCCACGGCATCGACAACGAGCAGGTGCTGTGTTTCTCGAAGCGGGACCCGGACAGCGACAACACCGTCCTGGTCGTGGTGTCGCTGGATTCGCACAGTGTCCAGTGGGGTAACACCACGCTGGACATGCCCGCGCTCGGTTTCGACTGGCACGAGCGGTTCACGGTGCGCGATGAGCTCACCGGTGCGACCTTCGACTGGGGACAGCACAACGCGATCCGGCTCGACCCTCTCTACGAGCCGGCGCACGTGTTCACGGTGCACCGTCACCGGTAACAAGCAAGGTAGGTGGCAGCATGACGGATCCGGTCGAGGGCACCCACGTCACCGACGGCACGGTCGAGCATCCTTCCGCGAGTGACTTCGGTCAGGCGCGGCTCGTGCCGACCGACACCACCTGGTATCAGCGCGCGGTGTTCTACGAGGCCCTCGTCCGAGCGTTCTCCGACTCCAACGCCGACGGTTCCGGGGACCTGCAGGGGCTGATCAACCAGCTGGACTACCTGCAGTGGCTCGGCGTGGACTGCATCTGGCTGCCGCCGTTCTACGACTCGCCATTGCGTGACGGCGGCTACGACATCCGCGACTTCTACAAGGTGCTGCCGGACTTCGGCACCGTCGATGACTTCGTGGCGTTGCTGGACGCGGCGCACAAGCGTGGCATCCGGGTCATCACCGACCTGGTCATGAACCACACCTCGGACTCGCACCTGTGGTTCCAGGAGTCGCGGCGGGACCCGTCCGGGCCGTACGGCGACTACTACGTGTGGAGCGACGACAGCGCCGCCTACGCCGACGCGCGGATCATCTTCGTGGACACCGAGGAGTCCAACTGGACGTTCGACCCGGTGCGCCGGCAGTTCTACTGGCACCGGTTCTTCCACCACCAGCCGGACCTCAACTACGAGAACCCGGAGGTCCAGCGGGAGATGCTGGACGTGCTGCGGTTCTGGCTCGGGCTGGGCATCGACGGGTTCCGGCTCGACGCGGTGCCGTACCTGTTCGAGGACGAGGGCACCAACTGCGAGAACCTGCCGGCGACGCATGAGTTCCTGCGCCGCTGCCGCAAGGTGATCGACGACGAGTTCCCCGGGCGGGTCCTGCTCGCCGAGGCCAACCAGTGGCCGGCCGACGTGGTCCAGTACTTCGGCGACGGCGACGAGTGCCACATGGCGTTCCATTTCCCGCTGATGCCGCGCATCTTCATGGCGGTGCGCCGCGAGTCGCGCTTCCCGATCTCGGAGATCCTGGCGCACACGCCGGAGATCCCGGCGAACTGCCAGTGGGGCATCTTCCTGCGCAACCACGACGAGCTGACCCTGGAGATGGTCACCGACGAGGAACGCGACTACATGTACGCGGAGTACGCCAAGGACCCGCGGATGCGCGCGAACGTCGGCATCCGCCGGCGGCTGGCGCCGCTGCTGGAGAACGACCGCAACCAGATCGAGCTGTTCACCGCGCTGCTGCTGTCGCTGCCCGGGTCGCCGGTGCTGTACTACGGCGACGAGATCGGCATGGGCGACAACATCTGGCTCGGCGACCGCGACGGGGTGCGCACCCCGATGCAGTGGACCCCCGACCGCAACGCCGGCTTCTCCCAGGCGAACCCGGGCAGGCTGTACCTGCCGGCGATCCAGGACCACGTGTACGGCTACCAGTCGGTCAACGTCGAGGCGCAGAAGGAGAGCTCGACGTCGCTGCTGAACTGGACCCGCACGATGCTCGCGGTCCGCCGCCGGCATGAGGCGTTCGCGGTCGGCACGTTCCGGGAGCTCGGCGGGTCCAACCCGTCGGTGCTGGCCTTCGTGCGCGTCCACGGCGACGACGTCGTACTGTGCGTCAACAACCTGTCGCGGTTCCCGCAGCCGATCGAGCTCAACCTGCAGCAGTGGGCCGGATACACCCCGATCGAGCTCACCGGTCACGTCCAGTTCCCGAACATCGGCCAACTGCCCTATCTGCTCACCCTGCCCGGCCACGGTTTCTACTGGTTCCAGCTGTGTGGCCCGGCTGAGCAGAGCTGAGGAGAGAGCTTCGTCATGACTGCCCTGCCGTTCACCGACTGGCTGCCGCATCAGCGGTGGTACGCGGGCCGTAACCGCACCCTGACCGACGTGCGGCCGGCTGCGGTCACGCCGCTGCCCGACCAGGTCGACCACGTGCTGCTCGACGCGCACTACGAGGACGGTGGCACCGAGCGCTACCAGGTGTTCGTCGGCTGGGACCTCAACGTCATCAGCGAGTTGCAGGCGGCGGCGCTGATCGGCGCCGACGGCGACCGCACCGGCTCCGACGCGCTCTACGACGAGCAGTCCGCGCAGCGGCTGCTCGGACTCATCGACACCGGCGCGACCGTCGACGGGATCCGGTTCGTGCCGGAGCCGGGGGTGGCGCTGCCGGTGCAGGCGCCGGCGCGGGTCGTGGACGCCGAGCAGAGCAACACCAGCGTCGTGTTCGACAGCGCCGCGATCCTCAAGGTCTTCCGCCGGGTGACGCCCGGCATCAACCCGGACCTGGAGCTCAACCGGGTCCTGGCCCGCGCCGGCTGCCCCAACGTGGCCCGGCTCCTCGGTGCGGTCGAGAGCACCGACACCGACGGCGCGCCCGTGACCCTCGCCATGGTCGCCGAGTATGCGCAGAACTCCGCGGAGGGCTGGGCGATGGCCGCGACCAGCGCCCGGGACCTGTTCGCCGAGCACGACCTGAACCCGGAGGAGGTCGGCGGCGACTTCGCCGGCGAGTCGTGGCGGCTCGGCGAGGCGGTCGCGCACGTGCACCGCACCCTCGCCGTCGAGCTGGGCACGTCCACGGCGCCGGCGCCGGCCGAGGCGATGCTGGCCCGGCTGGACGCCGCGGTCCAGGCGGTCCCGCAGCTGGCCGAGTTCGTGCCGGGCGCGCAGGCGATGTTCCGCAACGCCGGCGACGAGCCGATCAAGGTGCAGCGCATCCACGGCGACCTGCACCTGGGCCAGGTGCTCCGCACCCCCGAGTCGTGGCTGCTGATCGACTTCGAGGGTGAGCCAGGTGTACCGGTGGAGCAGCGCCGCCGCCCCGACTCCGTGCTGCGCGACGTGGCCGGGATGCTGCGCTCCTACGAGTACGCGGCCTACCAGCTGCTCGTCGGCGAGGAGCAGGACCTGGCCCTCGCTGAGCGGGCCCGGCAGTGGGTGGAGCGTAACCGGACCGCATTCTGCGACGGCTATGCTGCCGCCGCCGGCTACGACCCCCGCGAGGACCAGGCGTTGCTGTGCGCCTACGAGCTGGACAAAGCGGTCTACGAGACCGCTTACGAGTCCCGGCACCGGCCGACCTGGCTGCGGATCCCCCTGCAGTCCATCGAGCGGCTGGTCAAGGGCTCTTTGACGGAACCCAGGTGACGGAGCTTATGAATCTCGACGACCTCATCGCCGGCCGGTCGCACGACCCGCACGGCGTCCTCGGCGCCCACCCCGCCGGCGACACGACCGTCATCCGGGCGCTGCGCCGCGGCGCGGGCACCGTCACGGTCGTCGCCGACGACGAGCGCCACCCGATGCGCCAGGTCCACGGCGACGGTGTCTTCGAGGCCGAGCTGCCGGGCGTCGTCACCGACTACCGCATCGACGCCGACGGGGTGCTGACCGACGACCCGTACCGGCACCTGCCGACGGTCGGCGAGTTGGACCTGCACCTGATCCAGGAGGGCCGGCACGAGCGGCTGTGGACGGTCCTCGGCGCGCAGATCCGCCCCGGCGGGGTCGCGTTCGCGGTGTGGGCGCCCAACGCCCGCGGGGTCAGGGTCGTCGGCGACTTCACCGGCTGGGACGTGCACGCCGGCTGGCCGATGCGGTCGCTGGGCGGCAGCGGCGTGTGGGAGATCTTCGTGCCGGGCGCGCAGGCGGGCCATCGGTACAAGTTCCGCCTGCTCACCCCCGACGACGGCTGGGTCGAGAAGGCCGACCCCCTCGCCCAGCACACCGAGGTCCCACCGGCGACCGCGTCGGTGGTGCACCGCTCCGGCTACGACTGGAAGGACGCCGACTGGCTCGCCCAGCGCGCCGAGCGCCGCACCCACGAGGCGCCGGTCAGCGTCTACGAGGTCCACCTCGGCTCGTGGCGCCCCGGGCTGTCCTATGTGGAGCTCGCCGACCAGCTGACCGAGTACGTCAGCGACCTGGGCTTCACCCACGTCGAGTTCATGCCGGTCATGGAGCACCCCTTCGGCGGCTCCTGGGGCTACCAGGTCACCGGCTACTACGCGCCGACGGCCCGCTTCGGCAGCCCCGACGAGTTCCGCTACCTGGTCGACCGCCTGCACCAGGCCAACATCGGCGTCATCCTCGACTGGGTCCCCGCGCACTTCCCGAAGGACTCCTGGGCCCTGGCCCGCTTCGACGGCACCCCGCTGTACGAGCACGGCGACTGGCGCCGCGGCGAGCACCCCGACTGGGGCACTCTCATCTTCGACTTCGGCCGCTCCGAGGTCCGCAACTTCCTCGTCGCCAACGCCCTGTACTGGTGCGAGGAGTTCCACGCCGACGCCCTGCGCGTCGACGCCGTCGCCTCCATGCTCTACCTCGACTACTCCCGCGAGCACGGCGAGTGGGCGCCGAACCAGTACGGCGGCCGCGAGAACCTCGACGCGATCTCCTTCCTGCAGGAGGCGAACGCGACCGTCTACAAGCACCACCCCGGCATCATGATGATCGCCGAGGAGTCCACGGCGTGGCTCGGCGTCACCCGCCCCACCGACTCCGGCGGCCTCGGCTTCGGCTTCAAATGGAACATGGGCTGGATGCACGACACCCTGACCTACGTCGCCAAGGACCCGGTGTACCGCCAGTACCACCACAACCAGATGACCTTCGCCACGGTGTACGCGTGGAGCGAGAACTACATGCTGCCGATCAGCCACGACGAGGTCGTGCACGGCAAGGGCTCCCTCATCGGCAAGATGCCCGGCGACCTGTGGAAGAAGCTCGCCAACGCCCGCGCCCTGCTGGCGTACATGTGGTCCTTCCCCGGCAAGCAGCTGCTCTTCATGGGCTGCGAGCTCGGCGACGAGCAGGAGTGGAGCGAGGAGCGCGGCCTGGACTGGGGCCTGCTGCACGACCCGCAGCGCGTCGGCCTGCAACGCCTCGTCCGCGACCTCAACGCCGTCTACGCCCACACCCCGGCCCTGTGGAGCCAGGACATCACCCCCGACGGCTTCCGCTGGATCAACAACGAGGACTCCGGCGGCAACGTCTTCTCCTACCTGCGCTGGGGCACCGACGGCTCCGCGGTCGCCGTCATCGTCAACTTCGCCGCCCACCCGCACGAGGGCTACCGCGTCGGCCTGCCCTTCACCGGCCGCTGGGCCGAGATCCTCAACACCGACGCCGACACCTACGGCGGCTCAGGCGTGGGCAACATGGGCTCCGTCGAGGCCACCGCCGTGCCGTGGAACGGCTTGCCGGCCTCCGCCGAGCTGCGGATCCCCCCGCTCGGCGCCCTCTGGCTGAAACTCGGCTGACGGTCCCGCCCCGGGGCGGCGTTCATCCGCCCCGGGCGCTGGGTCGGCCTCAATCCAGCCAGTACCAGCCGTCGCCCAGCGACCACCGGACCTGGCACGGGTCCGCGAAGCAGTCGAACCGCCCGCCCGTCGGCCCGTCCCCGAGGTACGCGTAGCCGACCGCGCCGTCCGGTATCCCGGCCCAGGCGGGCAGAAACACCGCCGTCGCCCCCGGCCCGATCCGGGCCGCCTTCTTGTTGATCGACAGGTGCTCCAGCTCCGGTGGGAGCCGGTCACCGTAATAGTCGTCGGCGCCGAACGCACCGTCGCGGGCGAGCGCCGCCACGGCCGCGAAGTCGTCCCGGTTGACCCGGTAGTACCCGTGCACGAACACCGACGCCCAGTCGACCGCCCGGATGCCGACGGGCGCCAGCAGGCACAGCCCGAGCACCGGCACCGCCACCCACGGCCCGGGCCGCCGCCACAGCACACCCACGGCGACCGCGGTGCACACGGCGGCAACCGCCCACGCCAGCATGATGACGGGCCAGGCGAGCAGCCAGAGGTTCGCCAGCCAGATCCCGAACAGGTACACCCCCGCCACGAGCCCCCAGCCCACGGCCGCCACCAGCACCGGCACCACGATCTGCCACCCGAGCCGCAGCCCCGCCCGCCACATGCCCGCAATGATCGGGCCCGGCCCGACCGGCCCGCCATCCACTCCGCCGATGCTTCACCGAATCTCCCCGTCCTGCGCCTCCCCTGCCGGTCCGCGTCCCGCAACGCCGGGTCGGATACGCGCCGACGCAAACGACGGCGTTGAGCCCGTGCGGCCGACTCAGACTGGAGCGTTCCGTGGAGGTTGCATCGTTCGCGATGGGTGTGGTTGGCGATCCGAGAAGTACAGCGCCGGGGAGCCATCGAGGTCGTGACCATGGTGATCTACCGGCACCTGGTGCCGGCGCCGGTCGCCGTGCCGGACCACTACGCCTACGACTTCTCAGACCGGCTCATTCCCGTGCCCTGGAGCTTCTCCGACGGGCATCGAGACTCATACATCGCTTGACTGGCACAACAGAGGGATGCGACACATCGGGGGCGAGCGGGCAACGGGGGGTGGCGGGGGTGCTGGAGAATGGCGGGCGGCGTGATCACAGGTAGATCACGTTCACTGGGTGCCGCCAACCACGCGGCGGGGGGAAAGCGTCGGAGGCTGTGTGAGCCCAACTCTCGGCGGGGTGACGGGGCCCGCCCAGCGGGCGACCCTGCCCACCATTCCGCGTCAACGTGTCAGAGCCGGCGGTGTCGGTACACCGGAGGCACCAGGGAAACGCAAGGTCAGGTTCGCGACGGTCGGAGCCGTCCTGGCCGGGGTCGCGGTGCTGCTGCTGGGCTATCTGCGCATGGCGCGGGCGACGCCCACCAACAGCGACGCGGCCGCCAACGCGCTGCAGGCGTGGGACATGCTGCACGGCGACGTACTGCTGAGCGGCTGGACGCTCAGCGACGTGTCGTTCTACCCGACGGAGCTGGTCCAGTACGCACTCATCGAGGTGTTCTACGGCCTCGACCAGGACGTCGTGCACGTGGCGTCGGCCATGACGTATCTGCTGCTGATCCTGTTCGCGGCGCTGGTCGCGAAGGGTGACGCCACCGGGCGTGCGGCGTGGGCGCGGGTGGCGGTGGTCGTGGCGACCCTGCTGGTGCCGCAGCCGCACGGCGGGTGGGCGATCGTGCTGTATGCGCCGGATCACACCGGCACTGCGGTGCCGCTGCTGCTCGCGTGGCTGATCGTGGACCGGCGGGGTGGCACGCCGCTGCGGCGGTGGTGGCCCGTGGGCGTGCTCGTGGTCCTGGCGCTCGCCCAGGTCGCCGACCCGCTCGCGATGTTCGTCGGCGCGGTGCCGCTGACGCTGGTCAGCGCCGCGCGGCTGGTGAAGGGCCGCACGTGGCGCGGGCCGGACGCGCACCTGCTGGTGGCCGCGGCCGGTTCGATGGCGCTCGCGCACGGGCTGCTGGCCCTGATCTGGTGGGGCGGCGGGTTCTCCGTGCACTCGCCGGTGGCCCGGTTCAGCCCGACCGGGGAACTCGGCGACCACGTGGTGACGGCGGCGACGGCGACGGCGCACAACTTCGGGGCGTACCTGCCGGCGCTGGACGGGCCGGTCGCGCTCGCCGCCGGGATCGTCAACCTGGCGCTGCTGCTGCTCGCGGTGGCGGCGGCCGGCACGACCGTCGCGAGGTTCTTCCGCGCGCCGCAGGGCGACCGGGTCGCGGAGGTCATGACGACCGCGATCCTGGTCAACCTCGCCGCGTTCATCGCCTCGACGCAGGCCGGCGACATGGGCAGCGCCCGGCAGATCGTGACCGTGCTGCCGTTCGGCGCGGCCCTGGCCGGGCGGCTGTGGGGCGAGCGGCTGCTCGCCGCCGGTCCGGCCGCCAAGCGCGTCATGGCGGCCGCGGCCGTGGTGCTGGTCGTGGCGTTCGGCACGCAGGCGGCGTCGGCGCGGCCGGAGCCGCCGGAGGCACACGCGGTCGCGGAGTACCTCGTCGCGCACGACCTGCGCTACGGCCTCGGCAGCTACTGGGGCTCCAACAACATCACCGTCGCCAGCGGCGGGCGCACGCACGTGGCGCCGGTCATCGGGCCGGACGTCCGCTCGTTCCGGTGGGAGTCCGACGCCGACTGGTACGACGCCGCCAAGCACGACGCTCGGTTCCTGGTCGTGGACCTGAAGCACGCCCGGTACGGCACCGTCGAAGGTGCGCTCGCGCAGTTCGGCCCGCCGGTCGAGCGGCACGACTTCGGCCGGTGGGCGCTGCTGATCTACGACCACAACCTGCTCGTCGGGCTGCCGGCGCAGTGTGGCGGCCTGGCCGCCGCCACCCACACGCACTGCCCGCCGCTAGCGCCGAAGGTTCCCGGCGCCGGCCTCCTGGAGAAGTAGACCCCGCGCGGCGGCGGGCCGGCCGTCGGGGTGCAGCAGCAGCGCGCCGGCCGGCTCCACGCCGAGCAGGCCGGCCGTCGCCGCGTCCAGGCGGTGCGTCCCCGGCCGTGACGGATCCCGTGTACCGCGGCCCGACCAGCAGCGTGCTGCGGGGGCCGAGCAGGTCCAGGGTCGACACCGGGGTGCCGTCCCGGTCGAGCCATGCGTGCGGCAGCCGGCCGCCGAGGTCGTTGGCCAGTTCGCCGGCGGCGGCGCGGTAGCTGCCGTCGGGCTGCGCGGAGCGTGCCGCATTGCGCAGCCCGACGGGCCGCCGCTCGGTCTCGTAGGTGTCCAGCAGCTGCGGACCGGCCCAGCCCAGCAGCACCCACGCGAGCTTCCAGCCCAGGTCGTGGCCGTCGTGGATCGCCGTGTTCATCCCGGTACCCCCGCGCGGCGTGATCTGGTGCGCCGCGTCGCCGGCGAGGAACATCCTGCCGGTGCGGTACCGCTGTGCCAGGCGCACCGTGAAGGTGAACCGGGCCTCGCGGGTGATCCGCGGCCGCAGGTCGGCGACGCCGGTCGCGGCCCGCAGCAGGTCCACGGTGCCGTCGCGGCCGTCGGTCTCCCGGCCGTACACCCAGCGGTCGCCGCCGGCGGGCAGCAGCACGCCGGACACGGCCGGGTCGGTGAGGGGGTAGATGCCGTGGCGGCGCTCGCCGAGGTGCTCCCACAGCGGCGCGTGGAACATCGTGGAGGAGTAGTCGGCGAGCACGCCGGGGCCCTCGGTGCCGATGCCCGCCGCGTCGCGCACGACGCTGCGCGGCCCGTCGGCGCCGACGACGTACGCGGCGGCGACGATTCGGGAGACGTCGGTGCGCCGGTCCCGCAGCCGGGCGAGCACGGTGCCGCCGGGGCCGCCGGGGCCGTCGTGCAGGTCGGTGACCTCGGTGGCCTGGTGGACGCGCACGTTCGGGAAGCCGCGCAGGTGCTCGAGCAGGACCTCCTCCAGGGCGTCCTGCGGCACACACGCCGGCCAGGTCGGGCTGACCGCGAGGGCCTGCTCGCGGGTGGGGAAGCCGATGTCGGCCACGACGCCGTCGGGCGCGGTCAGGTTGCGGGCGACGCGGGCCTGCCAGCTGACGTCGGGCCCGGCGGCGCGGACCCGCTCCTCGATGCCCCACGAGCGGAACAGCTCCATGGTGCGGGTACTGACGGCGGTGGCGCGGGGCAGGCTGGTGGTGTCGGCCCGGCGCTCCACGAGCAGCACCGGGACCCCGTACCGGGCGATGGTGACGGCGGTGGTCAGACCGGCGGGGCCGGCGCCTACGACGAGGACGCGCATCGGTCCCCTCCTTTTCACTGGACAGATTGTCGCGTGGAATCACGTGGCCCGCCACCGGGCGGTTCGCGCGGCGGGCTGTCCCGTCCCGGACAGGCTTAGGCTGTCGGGCATGGCGATCGATTTCTCCGAGCGGGTGCCCGTGGGCGCCCCGGCCGACGTGGTCGGCCGGATCATGTGCGACGTGGCCCGCTGGCCGCAGTGGACGGCGTCGGTGTCCACTGTGGAGCGCACCGCGACGGGCCCGCTGACCGTCGGCGAGACGGTGGTGGTGAAGCAGCCGAAGCTGCCGCCGTCGACGTGGACCGTGACGAAGGTCGGCCCGACCGGATTCGAGTGGGCGTCACGCTCGCCCGGCATCCGCAACGTCGCCGGACACTGGGCGGCCGACGCCGGCGACGGCACCTGCGTGGCCGAGCTGACGCTGTCCTTCGCCGGCCCCCTCGCGCGCCCGACGCTGCTGTTCTATTCAGGGCTGGTCCGCCGGTACATGGCGATGGAGGGCGAGGGCCTGCGCACCGAGGCGACCCGCTCCTGAAGTTTCGAAAGTTTCGCGGGTATTTCGAACGTGGGGTGAGGAGGTGTACGGTCCCGATCAGACAAACGGTGCGGCGGGTGTTTCGAAACACCGCCCCGAGTGAGCTGAGGGGCGCGGCATGGTGACGAAACGCCCGACCATGGCGGAGATCGCCCGCGAGGCCAACGTGGCCATCTCGACCGTATCGAAGGTGCTCAACGGGCACACCGACGTCTCCGTCGCCACCCGCAAGCACATCGAGCAGCTCCTCGCCGACCGCGGCTACCAGCGGCCGCACGCCTCCCGCCGCCCCGGCCGCCGCAGCGACCTGGTCGACCTGGTCATCAACGAGCTCGACAGCGTCTGGGGCCTGTCGATCCTCACCGGCGTCGAGGAGGTCGTCGAGGCCGCCGGCCTGGGCCTGGTCGTCTCCGCGGTGCACAACCGGGAGAGCCTGACCAGGCGCTGGCTGGAGTCGCTGCTGGCCCGCGGCTCGCAGGGCGCCATCCTGGTCCTGTCCGAGCTCAGCGAGCACCAACGGGCCGAGCTGTCCCGCCGCAGCATGCCGTTCGTGGTCGTCGACGGCGTCAGCCAGCCGCCGCCGGACGTGCCGTCGATCGGCGCGACCAACTTCGCCGGCGGCTACGCCGCGACGGAGCATCTCGTCGGCCTCGGGCACCGCCGCATCGGCGCGATCGGCGGCCCCGAGCAGCTGCAGTGCACCCGCGCCCGCATCGCCGGCTACCGCGCCGCCCTCGAATCCGCCGGGATCCCCGCCGACCGGCAGCTGGTGCGGTACGGAAACTTTCATCACGACGGCGGCCTGCGGGCGATGGCCGGGTTCCTGGCACTGCCCGATCCGCCGACCGCCGTCTTCGCCGGCAGCGACCAGCAGGCGACCGGTGTCTACGAGGCACTGCGGCAGGGCGGGCGCAGCGTCCCGCACGACGTGAGCGTCGTGGGCTTCGACGACCTCAACTTCGCCGAGTGGACGGCGCCGCCGCTGACCACGGTCCGCCAGCCGCTGCACGAGATGGGGGTCGCAGCGGCCCGCACCCTGCTGCGCATCATCGCCGGGGAGCGCATCGAGTCGACCCGCATCGAGCTGGCCACCCGGCTGGTGGTCCGGGAGAGCACCGCGTCGCCGGCGCTGCTGCCGCTGTAACGACCGTCATGTGAAACGGGGCTGACGGGACCCCTGCGGCAGCGGGAGTATGGGCTGCATGGGCAAGGTGTACGAACGAATCGACGGCCGGCTGCGCACCTTCATCGAGGCGCAGCACATCTTCTTCACCGCGACCGCGCCGCTGTCCGGCGACGGCACCGTCAACCTGTCGCCGAAGGGGCTCACCGGGTCCTTCGTGATCCTCGACGAGCTGACGGTGGCGTACCTCGACTTCGCCGGCAGCAACGCCGAGACCGTCGCGCACCTGCGGGAGAACGGGCGGATCACGCTCATGTGGTGCGCGTTCGACGGCCCGCCCAACATCGTGCGCGTGCACGGGCGCGGCGAGCCGGTGTTCCGCGACGACCCCCGCTGGACGGACCTCGTGGCGCACTTCCCCACCATCGACACGACCCAGCACGGCCTGCGCGCGATCATCGTCGTGCACGCCGAACTGATCCGCGACACGTGCGGTTACGCGGTGCCGTTCATGACGTACGACGCCGACCGTGACCTGCACGCGAAGCGCTTCGCCCGGGAGGACGACGCGTCGCTCGGGGCGTACTTCGAGAGCAAGGAACACGTCGGGGTCAGCCTGGACGGGCTGCCCGGCCTGCCGCTGCCGCTGCCGCCGACCCCGTTCGGGATTGCGGACAGCATCTGACCGCAACCCTCGGCATGATGGGACTCGACAGTTCCTGTCGACCCGTGCCGAGAGGGGTCCAGCCATGCCGGGAAACGTGCCGCCCGTCGCCGACGAACGCGAGGGTCTGCTCGCCTTCCTCGACCAGCAACGCCAGGGCGTGCGCAACGCCGCCTACGGCCTCACCGACGAGCAGGCCCGGCTGGCCCCGACCGCCGGCACCCTGACCGTCGGCGGCCTCGTCAAGCACCTCGCCCAGATGGAGCGCAACTGGGCGGCCATCATGGTGCAGGCGCCCGGCCAGCAGGCCGACTACGAGGACGGCTTCCGCCTCCGCGAGGACGAGACCCTGGCCGACGTCCTCGCCGACTACGCCAAGGCCGCCGAGGAGACCGCCGCGACGGTCGCCGGGATCACCGACATGAGCCGGCCGGTGCCGGTGCCGAAGGGCGTGCCCTGGTTCCCCGACGACGTCGACGCCTGGTCGGTCCGCTGGGTCCTGCTGCACCTCATCGAGGAGACCGCCCGCCACGCCGGCCACGCCGACATCGTCCGCGAGGCCGTCGACGGCGCCACCTGCTGGCCGCTGATGGCCGCCGCCGAGGGCTGGCCGGCGACGCCCTGGGTGCAGCCCTGGCAACCCGCCACCGGCGCCGAGCCGCCCGCCTAGCCTGGAGGCATGGCCGCTCCAGCCCCGCCCGCCGCCGTCAGGGCGGTCCCTGCGGCGCTTGTCGCGGCGGTCGTTGCGAGCGGTGCCGCGATGCTGGCCGGTGCGCACCGTGACGCACCGGCCGGCGACGGTCCGGCCGCCCCGGCGCCGGCCGCGCTGGTCGCCCCGATGGCCGCGCCGCCGCCACCCGGCCGACCCGCGCGGGCGATGCCGGTCGACCCGTCCGCCTCCGTGTTCCCGTCCGCGTCCGTGTTCCCGTCCGCGTCCTTGTTCCCATCCGGGCCGGGCACGGCCGCGGCGCCGCCGTCGATGGCGACGCCGTCCGCGGGCGCCTCACCGTTCGCGTCCGGCGCCGCCTGGACGACGGTGAACTGCGCCGAGGTGCGCCTTCGGGTCGGCGGCACCCCGCCGACCGACGCCGGCGGCCCGCTGGTCCCGCCGGGCGCAACCACGGTCACCAGATGCGAGACACCTCTGGCCGGCCCGCGCCGCGCCTTCGGCTCCCCGACCGCCGCCGGGGTCGCGGCCCCGAAGGTGCTCACCACCGGCGTCGACCGCCTCACCGCCGTGCTCAACGCGCTGCCGCCGGTACCCCCCGACCAGGCGTGCCTGCCGATCACCATGCCGGTCCAGCTGAGCCTGGTGTTCACGCTCCCCGAGCAGCAGCCCCTGGTGGTCGTCGTGGACCCGGCGTGCTCGGCGCTCATCGCCGGCGACCGGGCACGCTCGTACACCACGCTGAACCCGCTGCCCGTCTTCGACGCCCTCTACGCGGACCAGCCCGCCACGCCCTGACCCGCGGGATCCTGCGGAGACCGCCGACCGGCTGGTACGCCCACCGCCGTCGCGGGCATACATTCATGGACGCCGCGCACCCCGCCACGAGAGGACCCCCATGTCGCCGATCTTCGAGACCGTCGCGTTGCCGCAGTGGCCGGTCGGCGGGGCCGATCCCACGACCGTGCGGTCGGCGATCGACCGGTGGGTGCGCTCCGACGCCGTCGCGGGGCTCGTCCGCTGCTTCGGCGGGACCGCGCCGAGCGGCACCGCGGATGAGGCGCTCGCGCAGCTCGTGGCGTTCTCCGCGGCCTGGGACTACCGCGGCGGCGCGCTGGAGCGAGGCGAGATCCAGGTCCTGGAGTACTCGCAGGAGATCGGCGAGATCGTCAACGCGGCCGTGCTGGCGCTCGGGCTCTCCGGCCGCGAGCGGCCCTCCTCGACGCGGTACGACCACGTGCTGGTCCTCGGCGGCGGGGCGCGGTCCGCGCTCGCCCGTCCCGACTTCGCGGCCCGGCTGCTGCGCGGCGGGGTCGAGGCCCCGGCGGTCTCCGCCCTGAGCAGCCTGCGGAAGCTGGAGGACCCCGAGATCGGGCTCGCCGCCTCGTTCGGCATGCCCGGCATCGCGTTCGAGGCCGACACCATGGCGGCCGGCATGGTCCGGGCGTTCGCCGCCGACGCCGCCCCCGTGCGCCGTGAGGGCGCCACCGGCGAGGGCGAGCCCTGGTGGACGCTGACCTACACCGCCTCGGGGCGCACCCTGTCGGTGATCGCCGCGGCGTCCACGACCCCGGGGCGCCGGGCGAACACGGCGGACACGCTGACCGGCTGGGCCGAGCTCGTCCACACCCCGGCCGGCACCGACCGGTTGCTGGTGGTGACCACGGACCTCTTCGTGCCGTTCCAGCACGCCGACTCGGTGCGGCTGCTCGGCCTGCGGTACGGCTGCGGTGTCGAGACGGTCGGGCTCGCCACCGACGACTACACCCGCTGGCTGCGGCCGAACACGCACACGGCGCTGCTGCAGGAGGTCCGCTCCTCGATCCTGGCCATGAACCGGCTCGCGGAGGCCTGCCTGGAGCCGTCGGCCCGCTGAGCGCGGCTCACCCCTCGTCGTCGTGGCCGCGCAGGATCTCGTCGATGCGGTCGCGTCGCCCGGGATCCTTGGCGTACCGGTCCAGCTCGAACCAGCGGATCCGCCACTCCCGGTAGCGCGCGGCGGCGCCGGAGTCCTGCCGGCACGCCTCGACCGAGCGGATGAAGTCCGGCTTGGACGCGGTGCCGATGGTGTTACCGTCGCCGCGCTGCCTGCCGTCGACCTCGGTGGCCAGCCACGCCGACATCCGCTCGACCGCGTCGTCGTCCAGGACCGTCAGGGTGAGCTCGTCGTCGACGCGCACGGGCTCGCGCAGGGGGTGCCGCGGGGTGACGAGCCCGAGGTGCAGGCACAGCTGCACGAGCGCGCGGGAGTGCTCGGCGTTCAGCGGCCACACGTCACCGTTGGGCTTCAGCACGGGCAGCAGCAGCGTCGGGAACGCCTTGTCGAACCGCTCCAGCAGCTGCCGCTGGTAGTCGGGCCACGTCTCGGCGGGTGCCGGTGGGACCCGTCCGAGCCGCTCCATCTCGGGACACATGGAGTACGCGAGCAGGATCGCGCGGCAGGTCATGATCGTGGGGTTGCGCAGGCCGGTGACGAGCGTCAGCCGGGTCTCGGTCACCTCGTCGACGAGTCCCAGGGTGTCCCTGATCCGTGTCCCGTCGGCGATCGCGTGCGCGCCGATCTCGATGCCGTCGACGAGCTGCTTGAACAGGCGCTGGGTCCAGCGCTGGCTCTGGTCCTCGTCCAGGCCCGGGTCCTCCTGGCGGAAGTCCTGGTCCCAGCGGCCGATGACCCGCTCCGCCGTCCGGCAGGCGGTGCCGGTCTCGGCCAGCGCGAGCGTCATCAGCACCTCGTCCAGTTCCAGCGTCAGGCGCCCGCCGAGCGTGCCCTCGTAGCTGCTGTGCCGTTCCCGGGCCTCCTGGTGCAGG
Organism: Dactylosporangium sp. NBC_01737; assembly: GCF_035963215.1. NCBI lineage: Bacteria > Bacillati > Actinomycetota > Actinomycetes > Micromonosporales > Micromonosporaceae > Dactylosporangium > Dactylosporangium sp. NBC_01737. The sequence continues at coordinate 6,324,703 of NZ_CP109153.1, read as the reverse complement.
ATGTAGGCGGCGTCGTACCCGGCCTCGGTGTCCCGCTTGGACTCCACGAGGGCCTCCGCCCGGATCGCGCCGAGCAGCCGCGAGGCGAACTCCGGCCACACCAGCGCGCGGCCGGCGTTCGCCAGGCGCCGGATCAGGGCGGCGGCCTCCCGTGACGTCTCGCCGTCGGGGCCTTCGAGCCGCTCGAACTGGGCCTTGACCTCCCAGAGCCGGTCGAGGGAGGCCTCGAAGATCAGCCAGCCCATGAGTGGCAGCAGCTCCCGCAGCGGCTCCGGCGGGTCCGCGGGCACCGGTTCGACGAGGAACCTCGCCCGGTACTCCTCGACGTCCGCCTCGATCCGGCCCACCAGCGCGGTGTCCACCTCCGGGCTGCCGGGCGGCGGCCCACCCTTCGCGTTGCGGGCCCGGATCCCCGTGCTGAGCGTGCGGAGCTCATCGGCGCTCATCATGATCGGCCTCCTGGTGCGTGCTGCGGTCCGTCAGCTTCTGACGGACCGGCCACACGAAAGGGGACCGTCACGTGACGGACATGATGGACACCGCGAGGCTGCTGGAGCTCTGCGAGGACTTCCGCCACCGCGGCCGCGACGTCGACGACGACGTCGTGACCTGGATCGGGCGCGACGTCGAGCGGTACAAGGCGGCGTACTACGTGGAGCCGGTGCCGGAGCTGCCCCCGGCGCCGCTGGCCGAGCTGCTGCCACTCATGGGCTGGCTGATCTACGAGGCGTCGTGGAACGCCGTCCAGCAGGTCCAGGCGGCGTTCGAGGCGATGGACGAGCAGGAGCGCGAGCAGAGCGCCCGGGCGTACGGGTATATCAGGCGGCTCGCGGACGCCGCCCGCGGCCTGGTCTGGCCGGAGTTCGCCCCGCGTGCCCTCGGCGCCATCCGGTCGCAGGCCCTGGCGGAGTCGAAGCGGGACACCGAGGCCGGCTACGACGCCGCGTACATCGTGCACCAGGAGGCGCGGGACAGGTACCGCAGCTACTGCGGCACCCACGGCGACCTGGCGGGCCGCGAGGACTTCCTCCTCGCCCTCGACGAGGTGCTGCTGCAGCTCGCACTGGCCGAGACCGGCACGGCGTGCCGGACGGCCGAGCGGGTCATCTGCCGCTGGAGCGAGGACTTCGCCGGCGCGGGCACCGACGACGAGGAGCGCTGGGTCCAGCGGATGTACAAGCAGCTCTTCGAGGCGGTCGAGATCGGCCGCCGGGCCCTGGACACCGCGCGGACGATCAAGGACAAGCACGGCCTCGTCCACGTCGTCACCCTCAGGCGGCTGGCGCTGGTGACCGGGTACCGCAACCCCGGCATCATGACCGCCCGCGCCGCGCTGCTCGCCCTGGCGCTGTGCCCGGCGATGGAGCACCTGCAGCGCATGCCGGCCGCGGCCGCCACCTGGGAAGGCGAGCGCGCCCTGCTGATCGAGCAGGTCACCCACGCGTACAACGCCATCCAGGAGCCGGTGAGCAACGCCGACGGCACGCCGATGCCGATGAAGCGCGACCATCAGCGGGCGCTGGTGCAGCTCCGGCTCAACCTGGCGCTGCTCGTCCCCGGCCACTCGCTGCCCTCGCAGGACCCGTTCGACCCCTGCCTCACGCCGGACCCGCTCGACGACGAGGCGGTGACGGGCCTGTCGAGCTGGCTGCTGCAGCACGAGAGCGGCGGCGGCCCCAACCACGGCAACATCATCGGCGCCGCCACGCTGCCGCTGTTCAACCAGTCCGTGGTCGCGCTCCGGTCGTTCACCGGCAACGGCCCGGCCTACTACCCGTGGCGCCGCCGGTGGTACAAGCTCGGCCGCTACTCCGAGCAGAGCGGCCGCGAGGCTCGCGTCGAGGCCGCCCTGCGGGTCTCCGAGGCCCGCCCGTCACTGGGTGTACGCACCGAGTAGGGCCCACTCCTGCTCCGGTGCGCCGTCCCTGACGGCGGCGAGCTGAGCGTCGTGCAGCGCGTGGTCCAGCGACACCGGGTGCCGCCGGATCGCGCGCACGATGTGGCTCGCCGCCTGACCGGTCCCGCCGTCGTGCACCGAGTCGATGCCGGCCACGACGCACCGGGCGCCGCCGTTGAGCAGCGCCATGACCAGCGTGATCGGCTCCGCCTCCGTGACGTTGATGACCTGCCCGACGTAACACGAGGCCATGAGCACCGAACCGGGCCATTTCAGGCCGAGCGCGCGACCGAAGGACAGCGTCTCGCCCGGGATGTCGAGGTACTGCGTGAGGCCCGTCCCGGCGCCGTGCGACGCGATGTGCACGAAGCCCCACCGGCCCTCGTCCCGCAGCGCCTCGGCCAGCCTGCCCTCCCTGCCCGTGGGCTGCCCGGCCGTGACGGGGCAGTCGCTGAGCCGCACCCCGTCGGTGCTCTCCGGCAGCCCCCACGCGGCCCGTTCGGCCCTGACGTCGACCCCGTCCTCGTCGCGGCCCACGAGCCGGATGAGCGCCCGCCCGGTGACCAGCGGCGGCTCCCGGTGCTGCAGGCAGGTGAACGCCGGCGTCTGGGTGATGACCGCCCGCTCGACCAGCCGCACCGGCCGCTCGCCGGGGCCTTCGTCCGGGCCTTCGTCCGGGCCTTCGTCCGGGCCTTCGTCCGGGCTCACGTCCGGGCTCACGTCCAGGGCCGGCCAGGGGATCAGGCTCAGCCACGAGTGCGCCGAGATCAACAGCTTGATCGGCGGCCCCGCCACCGCGAGGTCCCGCAGCAGCGCCGCGGGCAGGACGCTGCGGGCGAGCGTGCCCCAGTCGAACCTGCCGAGGTCCAGTCCGTGACCGGCGTCCAGCGCCGTCCCGGCGAGGTTGAAGTCGCGTGCGGCCTCGGCCTTCCGGTCCAGCGCCAGGTTGAGCAGCGTCGCCAGGTTGGCGTTGTCGCGGGCGAGGGCGAAGAAGGCGGCGTGGAACGGGTCGGGCATGAACCGCTCGAAACTGATCCGGCCGTCCGGCGTGACGAGGGTCCGGAACAGCGTCGACGTCTCGGCGAGGCTGTCGGTCACCTCCAGGTAGTCCAGCGCGTGCCGGTCGCCGATCACGTCGGTCAGCTTGCTGAGGTCCGCCGGCGGCGGCAGCACGGTGTCGGCGAGCATCGGCGACACCGCCTGCTCCAGCTCGAACCGCAGCGTCTCCAGCGACTTGCCGCCGGTACCGCCGGTGCCGGCACCGCCGCCCAGGCGGGGTCCGTCCTCGGCGTCGACGATGTCGTTGATGATGCCTTCGACCCGCGGGCTCATCAGCGCGCGCCCGGTCCTGATCCGGGCCGCGAACCCGGTCTGCTTCGCCGACAGCGCGACCCGCAGCCCGAGCCTGGCCGCGTCCGGACCGTCCAGGCGGGACGCGAGCAGGGCGATGTCGCCGTAGATCCGCTGGAACACGACGGCCAGCGGCGCCCGCGACCGGGCGATCACCCGCCACCGGCCCCGCACGTCGTCGGCGATTCCCAGCGCGTGCCGGCCGAACTCCACGGCCTCGGCACGGTCCTGGTCCGACCCGTCGCGCTCCGCGAGGAACTCCGCCAGGGCGAGCGTGACCGACAGGTCGCCGATGCCGCGGTCGGGGGCGTCGGTGCTGTCCACCGCCCGCACCCGGGCCAGGGCGGATCTGAGGTCGTGCTCCGCTCTGGCGTCACCGGTCTCCCGGCGCGCCGCGGCGTTGATGAGGTCCGCCCGGTACCGCGTGGGCACCTCCGCCCGCCCCGACCAGAACGACTCCATCTCGGCCATGACCCGCTCGACCTGGGCCGCCTGCCCGCGCAGGATGTAGACGGCGCCGGTCTCGTACATCAGGTGCGCCATGTGGGGGTCCGCCCCCGCCGCGTTCAACGTCTCCGGGCTCACCTGCGCCAGCCCCAGAGCCTCGTCGAACCTGCCGGTGATGCGCAGGTCGCGGGCCATCTCGTGCCGGTGGAAGGCGTGCAGGGTGAGGTCACGGGCCGGCTGGTCCGGGTAGCCGTCCGCCTCCACGTCGCCCAGCTCACGCAGCGACGCGGCGTGCAGTTGCCGGGTCGTGTACGCCGTGCCGTCCGGCATCTGCACGGGGATGCCGACCATCTCGCAGAACCGGACGATGACGCCGGCGTGCTTCCACGCCTGCGCCTTCGTCGCCCAGCCCTCCGTGCCGTTGGCGATGGCGAGGTAGTGCTCCAGGGCGATCGAGAACAGGCTCTTCTCGTCCTTGGTGAGCCTCGACAGCGCCTCGCGCTGCCGCACGATGCCGACCGCCTTGTCGACGTCTACGGCCATCATCAGCAGGTCGTCGCGGGCGAGCACGCGCCGCACAGCTTCGGAGACCACCACGTCGCCCGTCATCGCGCGATCACCCCGGCGAGCTCGCGGAGGGCTTCGAAGCTGTGGCCGGGCAGGTGTGCCACCACGTGCGGCAGGCTGTTGTCGAGGGCCGGGTTCACCGGGCGGTAGCCGGGATCGCCGAGCGCCGGGTTCACCCAGATGACGACGTGGCCGAGCCGCGCCAGCCTGGCCACCTGCTGCGGCAGGACGGCCATGTTGCCGTACTCCACCCCGTCGGAGCTGATCACGACCACGGATGAGCGCACCACGGTCCGGCCGCCCCAGTGCCGCAGGAAGTCCCGCAGCACCGGGCCGAGCCTGGTGCCGCGCCCCCAGTCGGTCTCGACCTCGGCGACCGCCCGCATCGCCGCGTCGGCGTCACGGGCCCGCAGCTCGACGGTGAGCCTGGTCCACCGGGTCCCGACGGTGAAGACCTCGGTGGTGCCCGGCCGCACCGCCACCGCGGCGTGGGCGAAACGCAGCATGACGTCGCTGTACGCCCGCATCGAGCCGCTCACGTCGATGAGCATGAGCAGCCGCCTGGGCCGCTGGGCGCGGCGGCTGCGCAGGATGCGGCTCGGTTCGCCGCCGTTGCGCAGCATCAGCCGCATCGTGGCGGGCGCGTCGATCCGGCCGGTCCTGGACGGCACGCGCCGCATGGCGGGCCTGCGGGGCGCGGCCGGCACCAGCAGGGCGATGAGCCGCTGGATCTCCTCGCGTTCGGCCGGTGTCAGGTGCACCACGTCCCGGCGGGTCAGCTCGTCCTCGCCGCCCGCGGCCGCGGGCTGACCGGTGGGCGGCTCCGTCTCGGCGCCGGGGGCCGCGGTGCCGGCGCCGGGCTCGACCGTCCCGGCCGCGACCTCGTCCGGGACGGGCTCGGCGGCGGACCGCGACGCCCACACCGCGTCGAAGATCGGCAGGTCGCTCGCGCGGGTGCACAGGGTGACCCGCAGCGACCGGTACGGATCCGCGGGCAGGCCGGCCAGCGCCTCAGCGGCGAGGACGACCCGGTCCGTCCCGACCGCCAGGCCTTCCGCGCGCAGCTGCGCGACGAGCTCGAACAGCTCCTTCGTGCCGCTTCCCGCGCTCATGCGGCTTCCCGCTGGGTCGGCACCAGCAGCAACTGGCGCACGACGCCGAGGTCCTCGTGGTGCTTGACCACGGTGCACACCGCCGCGTCCACCGTCGCGGGCGTCAGGGTGGCCGCCCCGCGCGCCGTCAACGCCTCGGCGAAGTCGATCGACTCCGCCACCCCGGGAGGCTTCGCGACGTTCTTGGCGGCCCGCACCCGCTGCATGCCGGCCGCGATCTGCCGGGCGAGCTCCTCCGGCAGCGCCGGGACCCGCCGCTGCAGGATCCGCTCTTCGAGCTCCGGCTCGGGGTGGGCGATCCAGTGGTACAGGCAGCGCCGCTTGAGGGCGTCGTGCACCTCCCGGGTCCGGTTCGACGTGAGGATCACCAGCGGCGGGAACGGCGCCCGGACGTCGTCGAGCTCCGGGATGCCCACCGTGTAGTCCTCCAGCACCTGCAGCAGCAGCGCCTCGAACTCGTCGTCGGCCCGGTCGATCTCGTCGATCAGCAGCACGGTGCGCCCGCCCTCCAGCGCCTGCAGGATCGGCCTGCGGTGCAGGAACTCCTCCGTGTACAGCCCCCGCAGCTGCGCCGCACGGTCGCCGGCCTCCTCACCGGCCGCGCGCAGCGCGAGGATCTGCTTCGGGAAGTTCCAGTCGTACAGCGCCTGCGAGACGTCCAGACCGGCGTGACACTGCAGGCGGATGCACCGGGCGCCGAGCGCCTCAGCGATCTTGCGGGCGAAGTCCGTCTTCCCGACGCCCGGGTCGCCCTCCAGGAACAGCGGCCGCCCCATCCGCAACGCCAGGAAGGCCGCCGCGGCCAGCCCTTCTCCCGCAAGGTACTGCCGGTCCGCCAGCATCCCGGTGAGCATCTCCGGGCTGTCGATCACCGGCCAGCCCGTCGTCACGTCAGTCATGTCTCCTACTGACGGACCGGATCACCGCCACTGCGGGACGACCATGAACTCGGCGGCGAGGGCGCAGTACTGACCCGCCGCCCTCGGCGGTGGCCGCAGGTCACGGGTCTGTCCGCTGCAGAGGTGATGGAGCAGCGCCGTCAGCGGCGACTGCTTCCTGTCCACGCTCTTGACGCTGCTCTGCCGCAGCGCGCTGATGTCGTGCGGCATGGTGCTGATGAGGACGAGGACCGTCTCGGGCCGCGGCGCGGTCGCGTCGAGCCCGGTGGGCCACTCGAGCGTGGCGGCGCCCAGGTCGCGGGTCGCGTACGGTGACTCCTGCACGACGCTCGTCCCACCGAGCGGATACCGGCCCTGCGGTGGCAGCCGCACACCGGACGGGGCGAAGGGGGTCAGCGGCGTGACCGCGTAGGCGAGCCCGACATCGACCAGTGACACGTACAGGTCGACGTCGCCGGTGTTGCGCACTTCGAGGTACATGGCATCACCGATGTGGACGGTGGGGCCGTCCACCTGTGCCGGGTGCCGCACACCATTGGCGATCCGCCCCCATTCGAGGGTCACCGGCGCGTCGAACGTCCAGCCGTCCTGATCGCGGATCTGCAGCAGCACGGTGGCACGGGCAACCCGGTCGATGTTATCGAGGAGACCCCTGAGCGCCTCCGGCCCTGGCCGGCGCGGCCGGTGCAGCGGACCGATCGAGTCGTGCAGGCACAGCAGCCCGTCCTCGTCGACGACCACCTCCATCGCCGCGTCCTCACCCGGGTCGGCGACCCGGGCGAACATGCTGGCGCGCACCACGTCCGCCAGCTCCGCCGGCACCCGCACGGGCACCTGCGGCGTGGTCGCCTTCGTCCGGTACGCACGCGCGCCCGCCGGCACCTCACCCCCGCGCGTCAGGTACGTGAGCGGCCCGCTCGCGTCCGTCGGCGTCCGCCGCTCGATCCGCACCTCGGCGACGGCATCCGCTGGGTCGAACTCTGCGACGGTCCCCGGCACCACCGCGAACTCGTCGCCGACCTGCACGCCGAGCACCGCGGCCCCGTCGATCCGCGCCGTGGCGTCGTCCACGACGACCACGGGCAGCGAGCCGACGGCATCGTCGGCCCGGGTCTCGAACAGCACCCGCTCCGACGGCCCCTCCGCCGACGGCCACTGATGGGCGAAGTTCAACTGCACCAGCTGCCTGACCCGCACGATCAGCCGCGCCCAGCTCACCCGCACCCCGGCGGCCTCCCGCAACGCAGTGACCAGCGCCTCGGTGAGCAGCCCGTACGCCCCGGTCACGCCGGCCTGCCGCTGCTGGTACGCAAACTGGTCCTGCCCGCACGCGGCCACCCGCACCGCCTTCTTGTTGCCCTCCGGCTCGGCCAGATCGACCGCCAGCCCCGCCTCGACCTGCTTGCGCACATGCGCCTGCAGATCGACCATCGTGGCGTCCGGCACCTGCTTGGCCAGCAACGCCCCGGGGTCGCGCGACATCATCGCCGAGTGACAGCAGTCCAGTACGACCACGGCGTTGTCGGTCCGCTCGGTGAGCCGCCCCAGCAGCACCGACAGCTCCACAGCCGTGATCCCCCGGAAGTCCCCGGGCTTCGACTCGCCGTAGTCCGTCGGCACGATGAACTGCCGGTTGGTCCGCGCCACCTCGACGGCCTCACCCGGCAGCGGGTGCACGTACCCACCGTGCCCGCTGTAGTAGACCATCACCGCGTCGCCGTCCTGCGTGTCCGCAATGAGCTTCTCGTACGCCGCGATGATCCCGTCCCGGGTCGCCGCATCCCCCTGACACGTGCGGATGTCCGTGAACCCCCGCCCCCGCAGCGTGGCCTCGACGACCGCCACGTCCTCGCCGACGCCTACGAGCTCGAACGTCTCCGCCCCGACCAGCAACGCCCGCCGCACCATCGCCACACTCCTCCCACCCGGCCGACCCCGTCACCGACCCACTGACGGACAAGCCGCCCGCCGCCGACCCGGACGCGGCGTGCGGTCCAGGCCACGCACAGACCTACCAGCTCGGCACCATACTTGTCGGGGTCGATCTCGTTGCGGTGACCGTGGAACGGCGACCAACCGATCCCCTCGCCTCATTGCATCGCCTCACCGACTCGGCATCGCCGCACTCATCTGCCGATGATCGCACGTTCGCGCATCGTCGAACTTGGATTGCGGCTTGCCGATTGCGGTCCGTCAAGTAGGTGTAACGGGCTACGATCAGTCGATCGTCCGCCTCGACTGGCCAGAGCCAAGGATATGATCTTGGCCCGCGTGGTCTGACTCGCCTACAGATGTGCCAATACGGATACTCCGCAGAATCATGGTTCTCGCCATGACATCGTGCCTGATGGAACAGTTGAGGCCCAGGCGTGCCGGTCCGATCGTACGACGGGTTATGACCGCCAGACCACTGGCGAACGACTCGACCAGTCTGATACTTAATAGTCGTGAGGTCGCCGAACGGCGTAGGCTCCTCGGCCGGGAGGGCTCCATGGCAAAGCGCGGGATCCGTTGCCCATGCGGACATTGGATGCAAGCACGCGATGACGAGGACCTGTTCCTTGTGGTCCGCCAACACGTCGATGATCACCACTCGGAATTCAACTATAGCGACCGGCAAATCGAGGAGATGATCGAAGCTGACGGCGTAACGACGGCCTAGGGTTCGGCTGCCATGCGACGTCCAATACGCAGATCAGCGATCTACCGACTCCTGCGAGTCATCACCCGACACAAGGCGCGAGCCACCGTCGTTTCCATGCGCACGGCGTTTCACGTCACGTTTCGGCTCTTCGAAATACTCATTGTGCCGGTCTTGCTCGTGTGTGGTGTAGTGCTGGCCGTGGTGGTGGTGTACCGCGCACACTCATGGGTCAGCATGGCCGGTCACATGTCCGACACCATGCAGCGCGTCCAGGTGGAGAACGAAAGCTTCCGGACACTCACCCAGCTCTTCGGCGGTGCGTTCGTGCTTGCCGGTCTGTACTTCTCGGGTAAGACAATCGTACTGTCGCGCTTGGCCCAGTCGAGCGAACGTCTCGCGATGGCCCTGGAAGGGCTGGGCAGTGACGTTGAGGCGCGTCGGGTGGGTGCCATCGCCGTGCTCGGCAGTTTCCTGGACCGCAGTTCGGCCGAGTATGACACTGCCCTGTCGACACTTTGTGCCTTCGTAAGGTCGACAACCGCGTCGGACCAATACCGACTAGGCTGGGCGAATCAACCATCAGTCGATGTCCAATCCGCGGTGGAGGCGTTGAGCTACCGCCGTCGGCGGTCTTGGAGGCCCGTGACTCGGCGTGAGTTGAATCTCCGCGGCTCATACCTCGCAGGATGCGATTTTCGGGAAGCGGACCTGGCGGGTGCGGATTTCCGTCTCGCAGTGCTGACCGAAGCCAATTTCTATCGGGCGGTTCTGCGCGAGGCGAAGTTCACCGAGGCGGTAGCGGAGCGCGCCAGTTTCGTTCAGGCCGATCTTCGAGAGGCGACCTTCTATCGGGCGAGCGCACCGGAAGCGCGGTATCGAGAAGCCATCTTGACTGACGTTATCTTCACCCGCGTTGACCTGTCGAATGCATCTTTTGCCGGCACTGTGCTGAAAAGGACCTCCTTCTCGGGTGCTGTTCTTTCCGGAACATCATTCAACAGAGCATGGTTAACCGAGTGCGACTTCGTCAATGCTAACGATGACGACGCGGATTTCACTGATGCCGTTCGCCGCCGCGGCCGTTTATGATCCACGCTGTAAACGCTGGCGCTGACTGCACGGAAGCCCAGGCTGCCGATCATGCGGCGCTAAAGCACATTTGTCGGTGTCTTTGCTGTTGGCGCCGTGCAGCTCAGGCATCCGCTCGTAGCCGCGAGTCGCGCATGGTCCGAGGTCGCGCCAATTGGCCTCCGACCACCGTCCGGTTCAGGTGTCGTGGACTACACGGAAATTTGACGGGGCGCCGCAGGCTGGGCAATGGACCGCCTCGGCGGGCAGCGACCGGCCACCTGCCGAGCGTCGACCTCTTGCGGCGAGGGCCAGCACCAGCAGTGCCGATCCCACCACGGCGACCAGTGTCGCAGCGGCGGCCATGGACGACCACATCGGGACGGTGGGCCGGCCGGGGCCGGTGTCGTCGAGCATCGCACCGAGCGGGTTCAGTGCGAGCATGCCGATCGGCGTGAGCAGGATCAGCAGCGCCCAGACACCGCGGTAGTCGTGCCGGGCGGCCAGGCCGAGCGCGAGCAGCGTCACGCCGATCAGCAGCGTCGCCCCGACGGCTGGCAACGCTGTAGCGGCGGGCAGATAGTAGTCGCCGTAGAAGTCCAGGCGCAGTTCCGCGGCAACGGTGACCGGCATGGTCAATGCTGCGGCGGCAAGCGGCGTCAGCCGAACCCACCAGCGGTGCCGTGTGGCGGCGCCCACCGCGACGATACCGAGGACGAGCTGGGGCAGCAGCACGCTCAGCGGTGGGCGGGGTATTCCGGTCAGCATCGCGGCCGGCACGACACCGGCGGTTACCAGCACGGCGAGGACCGCCAGGCGACGAAACCACCGGCCGGGAGCGACGACGTACACGACGGCCGTCAGCAACCAGACCGCCCACGCCGCTACCCCGAGGGACATGAAAGGCCCGGTATACCGAGACGGATACACCGTGGGTGCCAGCGCCTCGAAGATCGCCCACCCGCTCGCGAACACGCTGGTGGTCGTCAGTGCGAACAGGCCGGCGAGCCGGAAGCCGGGGGCGAGGCCGAGTGCGGTCCGCAGGTGCTGGCGCAGCCCGCCGGCCGCGAGGTCCGCGATGTCGGCCCGCGAGGGTCTCCTACGGTTCGGCGCGGCCAGGGACAGGTAGGTGTCCACCAGCTCCGAGCCACGCGTCCGCTGATAGTCGGCCGGATAGAACAGCGCCGTCCAGCGCGCATAGCGCCGCTCGAGATCGCTCATCGCAGGACGTCCCTGGTGATGCCCTTCCGGGCGGTCCGGACGGCTTTGCGGCAGACTCATGCGAATCTCCGGCTCGGTCGGGGCGCGACCTTGGCGGCGCGCAGCCGGGTGGTTGCCGCCTTGACGTTGCGGCGCATGCGTTCGGTCTCGCCGGCCAGCAGTTCGCCGCCCGGCTCGGTGAGCCGGTAGTAGCGGCGTAGCCGGCCGTCGACGATCTCCTCGTGGTCGACGCCCACCAGGCCCGCGTCGACCAGCCGGTCCAGCGCGCCGTACAGCGTGCCGGGCCGCAGCGAGACACGGCCGTCGGACAGCCGGGCCACCTCGGCGATCAGGCCGTAACCGTGCATCGGCTCGCCGGCGAGGGCGATGAGGATCAGGAATGTGGGTTCACGCAGTGGGGTTTCCACGCGCACCAATATATCGGCTGCGAAGGCATGGTGGAACATCGCCACCGCCTGCGATCAAACAATCCTCGATCCGTGGTCTTGGTACCTGGGGTTCCCTATCAGATCTTCGTGTGAAGACTCTGAGTGTTGCCGCGTTGATCTCCAAGTGGCGTATGCATTGGGTGCCGAGGAACGGCGCCGTGGTAGCAAGTGATCACCCCGTGCTCCAGCGGTGGACCGATCTTGGTGAGCGTGAGGCAGAGTTCCGGATCGACCCCGGCGATGTGTTTCTGGTCGATCCTGACCAGCGGGTTGACGCCCGGCTGACGTTACGGCTGGGCCGTCCGGCAGGGCTTCCTGCCCGAGAGGCCGGTGACGGAGCGTGAGGTACGCGGGCGGCACGGCGAGTTGCTCCGGGTGCCGGCGGCGCGGGCGAAGGCCGCCCGGTCGAGCAACGTGAAGTGGTTGACGCCGCGGGCGTATCGGCTGTGGCGTGACGTCGGGTTGCGCGGCTACGACGCGGACGGCCGGCGTGATCCGCGGTGGCGGGGCCGCAACGACGACCGCAATGCGGCGTACTCCGACGTGCTGTTCTCCTCGGGCATGCGCCGTTCGGAGGGCGGCTCGCTGCTGACCATCGAGGTGCCAGAGATGGCCGCCTCGGACCGGTTGTACTTCGACGCCCGGCTGGGCAGGGAGGCCACGAAGAGCCGCCGCGAACGCACGTTCTACGTGTCCGCGGACGCGCTGCGCGCGGTGTGGGCGTACGTGAACACCACGCGCCGGGCCGCGGTGCGGCGAGCCCAGGCGCACGGTCGGTACGAGCTCGGCGCTGAACAGATGGTGGTGGTGGTGGTGGACCGGTCCGGCCAGGCCGGTCGGGTGCTGCACTGCCGGCTGGGCGATGGCCAGGTGGCGAGGCGTCCAGGGTGAGCAGGGTTTGGAGCCGCTGTGGTTGTGGCTGGCCGAGGACGGCTTGCCGTTTCTGCCGCATTCGTGGGAGGCGGTCTACCGGGAGCGGCGACGACTCTAATCCTGGCCTCAGGTTGATCGGGGAGAATGAGCGGCAAAGCATCGACTGGAGGGGGCGGGCCGGCGTGCGGATCATGATCGCGGATGACGAGGCGGCCATCCGTGAGTCGCTGGAGCGGGTGCTCCAGGTCGAGGGTTACGACACCAGCACCGTCGCCAACGGTCTCGCCGTGCTCGACGGGATTGGTGGGGCCGGCGGTGACACGCTGGATCTGCTGATCCTCGACGTGATGATGCCCCGCCTCGGCGGGTTGGAGACCTGCCGGCGGTTGCGGGCCGCGGGTCGGGATCTGCCGGTGCTGATGCTGACCGCCCGTGACCAGGTGTCCGACCGGGTCGCGGGGCTGGACGCGGGCGCCGACGACTACCTGCCCAAGCCGTTCGCCACCGAGGAGTTGCTGGCCCGGGTGCGGGCTCTGCTGCGCCGGCGCGCGCCGGGCGACGGGGAGTCGCAGATCCTGTCGTTTGCCGACGTCCGGCTCGATCCCGACAGGTTCGAGGCGTGGCGGGGCGGGCGGCCGCTGCACCTGACCCGGACCGAGTTCTCCCTGCTGCAGGTCCTCGTGCGCAACGCGACCCGGGTCTTGACCCGCGACGCGCTGTTCGAGGCGATCTGGGGCTTCGACATGAGCGCCACCGCCAACAACCTCCAGGTGTACGTGAGCTACCTGCGCCGCAAGATGGAGGCCGAGGGTGAGCCGCGATTGATCTACACGCTGCGCGGCCTGGGATACGTGTTGCGGGAGACTCCTCCGTGAGCAGGCCCGCCGGCCGGGAACCGCGTCGGCTGACCCGATGGTGGCGTCGGCGGTCCCTGCGGACCAGGCTGACGGTGATCGCGGCGACGGCCATCGCGGTCAGCGTGTTCGTGGCCTTCCAGGTGGCCAGCGAGCTACTGGACTGGGAGCTGCGGGACACCGCCGAGAATCAGCTACGCGCCGACTCCCGCGTCCTGGCGACGAGCGCGGAGCGTGCCGGTCTGGCGCAGGTCCAGCTACCGCCGTATCCCGGATCCGGTCGGCTGGTGCGGGTCATCCTGCCCGACGGCTCGACCCGGACGCCGGCCGGCCAACCCGCACTGCCCCCTGTCAGCGAGCACGCGTGGCGCGTGGCGCAGGGCGCGTCGGCGGACCTGATGGAGTCGAACGACAGCGACGAGGACGGCTACCTCATCTACACGCTGCGGGCGGGCGACGGCGCGGTCCAGGTGGCCCGCGTCGCCGACGACAGCCCGATCAACCGGTTCGGGTTGGGCATGCTGTTGATCGGGCTGCTCTGCGTGGTCGGCGGCGCCCTTGTCGGGCGGACCGTGGCGCGGACCGGGCTGGCACCGATCGACCGGCTGACCGCCGCCGCGGTCCGTGTCGCGCACACCCGGGATCTCGACGCCGACATCCCGGATGAGGGCGGCGGGGAGATCCGGCGGCTGATCCAGTCGATCAACGACATGCTCGCCGCGCTCCGGGACTCCCGGCGCGCCCAGCGGCTGCTCGCCGAGGACGCCGCCCACGAGCTCAAGACCCCGCTCACCAGCCTGCGCCTCAACGTCGAGCTGCTGATCCGGCTCGATCGGCGCGGCACCCTGGACAGCGCACTGCCGGCGGAGAGCCGGACCCGGCTGCTCAACGATCTCGGCGCCCAGGTGGCCGAGTTGAGCACCCTTGCCGCCGAGCTGACCGACCTGGCGCGCGGTGACGTCAGCGACGAGAGCACCGAGCTGCTCGACCTCGCCGACGTGGTGGTGGCCGCCGCGACCCGGGCGCGTTCCCGCGTGCCCGACATCGAGGTCGAGCTCGACGTGACCTCCGTGTGGGTGAGCGGGCGTCCCGCTGCGCTCCAGCGGGCGGTGCTCAACCTCATCGACAACGCCGGCAAGTGGTCCCCCGCGGACCAGCCGGTCCAGGTCCGGCTCCGTGCCGAGGGCGCGTCGGCGGTGCTCGAGGTCGACGACGCCGGGCCGGGCATCGACGCCGCCGACGTACCGCGGGTGTTCGACCGGTTCTACCGTGCCGACAGCGCCCGGGCGTTGCCGGGATCCGGTCTGGGGCTGTCGATCGTGCAGCGGGTCGTCGACGCCCACGGCGGCCGGGCCACCGTCGCCCGCTCCGCACGCGGTGGCGCGCTGCTTCGGGTCAGCCTTCCGGCCGCCGCCTCGCCCGCTCGGATCACACGGCCCACCGCCGGGGAGGACACGGCGGTGCGCTGACCCGCCGCGGCACGGCGCCAGGACCGCCACGGCGCGCGGCGCCAGGACCGCCACGGCGCGCGGCGCCAGGACCGCCACGGCGCGCGGCGCCAGGACCGCCACGGCGCGCGGCGCCAGGACAAGGGCGGCGGACACGGTGACGGCCGCCGGGTCATGACAAAGATCCGGGACGGGCCTGAGCCCGTCCCGGATCTCGACCGTGCCGCCGCGCTCACCGTTGCAGCGCGGGCTCCTCATCGTCCACGAGCGGCCGTTGACCGTCCGGCAGCTCCACCGGTCGGGACAGCCGGCTCGGCCACCACATCCGCCGGCCGATCAGCAGGGTGAGGGCGGGCACCAGGACCGACCGCACCAGCAGGGCGTCGAGCAGCACGCCGAAGGCGACCAGGAACCCGACCTCGATCAGCATCACCAGCGGAAGTGTGGCGAGGACCGCGAACGTGGCCGCCAGGACCAGGCCTGCCGAGGTGATGACGCCACCGGTGGCGGAGAGGGCTTTGAGCATGCCCTCTCTGGTGCCGAGACGCACGGTCTCCTCCCGGGCCCGGCTGGCCAGGAAGATGTTGTAGTCGACACCGAGCGCCACCAGGAACAGGAATGCCAGCAGCGGCGCCGAATAGTCGATACCCTTGAACCCGAGGACCGTGTCGAAGACGAACACGCTGCCGCCGAAGGCAGCGGCGAATGAGACGATCACGGTGGCCATCAGGACCAGCGGGGCCACGATCGCTCGGAGCAGTAGCCCGAGGACGATCAGGACGACGGCGAGCACCAGCGGGATCACCAGCTTCTCGTCGCGGCTGGTGGTCACCTCGGTGTCGAGGTTCTCCGCGCTCGGCCCGCCGACGATCGCCTCCGCCCCGCTCACCGCGTGCACGGCGGTGCGCACCCGCTTGATCGTGTCGTACTCTGCGACGGTGTCCGGCGCGTCGGTCGGGAACACGGAGATGTCGGCCCAGCCACCGCTGGTCTGACCCGGGATGGCCAGGGCCACACCGGGAGTGCCCTTGACGATGTCGAGCACCCGCTCCTGGTACGCCGGCCGCGTGAAGATCGTCATCGGCTGGCCGCCGAGCTCCGGGAAGTGCTGGCGGAGGACGGTGAAGCCGGTGACCGACTCCGGCGCGGACAGGAACTGGTCCTGCTCCCGCAGGGCGCCGGTGTTGCCCGCCAGCCCGATGGCGAGCACGCCGAGGACTCCGAGCGAGCCGAGCGTCGCCACCCACCGGCGGCGGCTGATGGCGGTGCCGAGCCGTCCCCACAGCCCCGCCTTCTCCTCCACGGTCGTGCTGAACCGCGGGATGGCCGGCCAGAAGATCCGCCTGCCGAGCACCACGAGCACCGCCGGGAACAGCGTCAGCATGGCGATCAGCGCGCACAGGATGCCGGCCGCACCGATCGGGCCCAACCCGCTGGTGCTGTTCAGGTCCGCGACGAGCAGGCAGAGCAGGCCGGCGACCACGGTGGCCGCGGACGCGACGATGGCCGGCGCCGCGCCGCGTAGCGCGTGGACCATCGCAACCCGGACGTTCTCGTGGTGGTGCAGTGTCTCCCGATATCGAGCGATGAGCAACAGCGCGTAGTCCGTGCCGACGCCGAACACCAGGATCGTCAGCAGCGCCGAGTTCTGGTCGTTGACCACGATGCCGAAGCCCTTGACGAGCAGATAGACGGTCGCCATCGCGGTCAGTGCGGCCGCGCCAACGGCCACCAGCGGGATGAACCACAACACCGGGCTGCGGTAGGTGAGGATGAGCAGGAGCGTGACGACGACGACGGTGGTCAGGAAGACCTGCAGGTCGATGCCGTCGAAGACGGCGTCCATGTCGCCGTCGACCGCGGCCGGGCCGGTCACGTCGAGTTCCAGGCCGGCGGGGCGGTCCTTCGCGGCCTCACGCAACGGGCCGACGATGGCCTCCGGCGCGCCGTAGGTCGTGCTCACCTCGAGGGTGAACAACATCGCCTTGCCGTCGGTGGAGGGCCTCGTCGGTGAGCCCTCGTCGTCCTCGCCCGCCGCCGTCACCTTCGGCGGGTACCGCTTGGCAAGGGTGTTGTAGTGGCGCTCGACCGTCGCTCGGTCGGCGTCGGTCATGCCGCCGGCGCGGTGGTACACGAAGACGAACGTGTTGTCCTCACCGCCGGGGAGACTGTCCTCCAGCACCGCCACCTTGGTGGACTCGGCACTGGCCGGCAGGGTGTCCACGGCGCTGTCGGTGGTGACCGAGCTCAGCTTCCCGCTCAGCGGCACCATGACCGCCGCCAGCGCCACCCACAACCCGATCACCAACCACGGCACCCACCGGCCTGCCAACCAACCGGCCGGCGCTTCCCCGGGCGGCGCTGCGTTGACTGCCATCACTAGCCTCCTACATACGGATTCCACGCTTGTCTCATGCCTGCTTCGTAGCGGCCTGCTGCGTACTTCGCACCGACCTGCTGGGTACTTCGTAGCGAGCGAACCTGAGACGACGGTTAATGCGCCGCTCAGGCCGGGTGGCCGAACCAGGTGCCGAGCGCACGCACCAGCGCGGTGGCGTCCAGGTCCTGCCCGGTGGGCAAGGCCCAGGCGGCGCAGCCGTCGGGCCGGATCAGCAACGCGTCGACGTCCACCCGGTCCGTGCGGGCGGTGACGGTGTTGACCCGTCCGGTCCACGCGGCCGCGGCGTCGCGGACCTCCGCGCGGTCGACGAGGTCCGGCAGAAGCCCACGCCCGTCACGCAGCAGGTCCGCCGCCCGCGTCACCGCGGTGACGACGTCCGGACCGGGCTGCTCCAGGGTCAGCTTCATGTCCGGGCACAGGGTGCCGACGAGCCGGTGGTAGTCCCCGAGGTCGTACCGGACGTCCATGCCGGCAAGCATGTCCGCGACGTACCGGTGGGCGTCGTCGAGGTCCATCAGGTCGGAGAACATCTCCCACAGCGCCCTGGTCTGCGGGTCGGGTCGCATCAGGGCGATCTGAGCCCGGCTGTTCTGCAGCAGGCGCGCCGCGACAGGATGCCGTTCGCTGTGTACGTGTCGAGGATGTCCTCGCCCACCCGGCCGCGTACCACGGCCGCCAGCTTCCAGCCGAGGTTCGCCGCGTCGACGATGCCGACGTTGAGGCCCTGGCCGCCGACCGGCGCATACACGTGGGCCGCGTCCCCGGCCAGCAGGACCCGGCCGGCCCGGTACGTGGTCGCCTGCCGCGCCGTGTCGATCCAGCGGGTGCCGGACGACATCGTGGTGATCGTGACGTCGGTGCCGCTCACCCGCCGGATGCTGTCCTGCAGCTCCTCGACGGTGAGCGGCTCTGCCTGCCGCGGCGGGCCGTCGAACTCCACTGTGGACAGCCGGCTCACCCCGAGCCCGTGCACGTACACGCCGTACGGCGTGTAGTGGAATCCTGGCCGCAGCTTCTCCTGGTCCACCATGTCGAGCACCGCCATCCGACCGGTGACGGTCGCGTCGGTGCCGGCGAAGTCGAAGCCGGCGAGCCCGCGGACGGTGCTGCCCGCGCCGTCGCAGCCGACGAGGTACCGTGCGTTGAGTTCCCGCACGCCGCCGGTGGTCCGGACCTCGACGGTGACCGCGTGGTCGTCCTGCCGGATCCCGACCACCTCCTGCTCGCGGCGCGCCTCGACGCCGAGCACGGTGGCGTGCCGGTGCAGGATCGCCTCCAGGTCGGGCTGCTCGATCCGGACCCGTCGCCGGTCCGGATCGGTGCGCCGGGTCGGGTCGATCTTCTCCAGCCCGGGGAAGTGCTCTTCCGGCGCCTTAAGAGAAGGCGATCTATCAGGCGGGCCGACGACACAACACCCTTTTGATCAGGTGCGCGTGGCCGCGCTCCCCGGGTGCACGCTCAGTTCAAGAGGTGTAGGACCAGACGATGGTCACGTCCGGCTTCATCCGTCATCACAGCGTCGCAGCCGCGGTCCGTTCGGCGGCGTAACGTGTGTCTGCCATGGACGAGCTTGCGACGCTCATTGCCGCCCTCGACGCGCGGATCGGGGCCTACGAGTCCGGTGACGCCGCCGCGGTGCTCGACGACGCCGCCGCGTCCGAGGCCCTGCGCCTGCGTCACCTCGCGCTGACACCCGACCGGCGTATGGAGGCCCGTGTTGTTCGGACCTTGGCCTGGCTGCACTGGCATCGCTGGAACGCGCTGCCCGAGGGTGCGGGCCAGCAGGATCTGAGTATCGCGGTCGGACTGTTCGGCGCCATGGTCGAAGACGATCCGATGGCGGTCCCCGGTCAGGTCCGTCGCTGCCATGTCGACCGGGCCGATCCGGCGCGCCGGGCACGGATCGGGACCGCGATGCTGTCCCATCTCGAGCGGGCCGACGACGCCGACGCACTCACCGAGGCGGTCGACGCGCTGTCGCAGGCGGCCGAAACGCTTCCCGATGTGCTGTCGAACCTGAGTTACGCGTACCTGATGCGATACGAACGCGGCGGCGACCGGGCCGACATCGAGCAGGCCGTCGCGGCGGGTGAAGGCGCGGCGCAACTGCGCCCCGATGCCGTCTCGGCCCTGGTGAACCTCGGCAACGCGCTGCGGCTGTTGCACGCGGAGACCGGCGTGCGTCGCGACCTCGATCGGGCCTTGCAGGTGAACAGCAGGGCAGCGCTCGCGGCGACCGGCGAGACACGGGCGACCATCGCGTTGAACCAGGCGATCATGCTGTTGGCCCGCTTCGACACCGCCGGGAACCGGGCCGACCTCGACGCGGCGCTGCAGGAGGCGCAGCGGGCCGTCGACGCCGATCCGCAGCGGCCGCTGTTTCTGGCCGGTCTGGCCACGGTCCGACTGGCCCGGGGCGAGCCGACCGCCGGGCTCGATGCGGCCTGTGCAGCGCTGCGGGGCACGCCAACCGGTCATCCCGACCGTCCGCGCCGGCTCGTCCTGCTCACCGACGTGTTGAGGGCCATCAACTCGACCTGCGACGATCCGGCGACGCTCGGCCTCGCCATCGACGCCGCCGTCGCATTGCTGCCCGACGAAAACGCCTCCCTCGTCGGCAGCCTGTTCCAGCACCGGTACGCGCTGACGAGCGCGCCCGGCGACCTCGATCAGGCGATCGCCTTCGGGCAACGCGGGCCGGCCGATCCGGGTACGTTGAGCAGCCTCGGCAACGCGTACACCATGCGCCACCGGCTGACCGGCGCCACCGTCGACATCGAACGGGCGGTCGAGCTGCACCGGCGGGCGGCTGCCGACGATCCCGGGCACCCGGGCTGGCTGATGAATCTGAGCAATGCGCTGCGGCTGCGCTACGAACACACGGACGATCCGGCCGACCTCGACGCGTCTGTTGCCGCCAGCCGGAGCGGGCTGCGGTTCAGCGACGACACCACCCGGCCCGGCCAGCGCGCGAATCTGGCAGCGACACTGGTTTTCCGCAGTCATGCCGTGGGCTCCCCCGCCGACCTCGACGAGGCGATCGAGCAGCTGCGGCAGGCCATCGCCGAGGTCCCCGCCGACTACGAATACCGCGCGCTGTACAAGTCGAACCTCGCCATCGCGCTGCGCACCCGCGCTACGACCATGCCCGCCGGCCGGTACTCGGTGCAGGAGCTGCTGCGCCGACGGGCCGCCGAACGCGCCGACCTGGACGAGGCCGTGGATCTGCTCCGCGACGTGGTGCGAGGGGTCGCACCGTTACGCCCCGAACGCTCCACGTTCCTGGCGAACCTGGCCACCACACTCGGCGTCCGCCACCGTCGCAGCGGTACACTCAACGATCTGGACGAGGCCGTGCAGCTCTGGCAGGCCGCCACCGACACGAGCGCCGGCCCGGTCGCCGAACGGGTCCGCGCCGCCCGCGACGCCGCCCGCGCCGTCGCCAACGCACGCGGCCCGGCCGACGCGGCACCCACTACCTGGCCGCGATCGCCTTACTGCCACTGCTCATCTGGCGCGGCACCCCTCGCCGACCAGCACCAGCTCCTGCGGCGCTACGTCGCCGACCTGGCCTGCGACGCCGCGGCCGCCGCGGTGGCCGCAGCCGCCGCGCCCCGCGCTGTCGAGGCCGTCGAGCACGCCCGCGGCGTCCTATGGACGCAGCTGCTGGACACCCGGACCGACCTGTCCGCCCTGCAGCAGGTCGACCCGGACCTGGCCACCCGCCTCATCACCTGCCGGGCGCTGCTGGACCGGCCATTGCCGCACCACTGACCAGGGAGCACCGGAACAGACCCGCAGGTGGTGATCACGATGGCCCTGCTTGTTCACGGGTCGCGGCGGGGTGGGTCAGAGGTCGATCCAGGCGTCCAGGCCGCTCGGGGAGACGCAGTGGACGCGGCCGCCCGGGTGCAGGGCGGGGTCGGTGGTGTAGCGGTCGGTCAGTTCCTGCTCGGCCTCGGCGGAGCCGGCGTCGGCGGCGAGCAGGCGTTCGGCGACCCAGTCGGCCAGATCCTCGTCGAGGGCGCCCCACTCGTCCCACAGGAGCAGTTCGTCGCGCTGGCGGTGGGCGAGTTCGTGGCGGACCTGGTCGAGGAGGAAGCGGTGGCCGCGGTACGGGCCGACCGGGTCGGCGCCGTAGTTGTCGGGGTCGATCTCGTTGCGACGGTGGGCGGTCCAGGCCTCGGCGGCGGTGATGAAGTGGCGCACGTCGAAGGTGTCGAAGTCGGCCTGGGCGGGGTCGAGCTGGGCGTCGACGCGGACCCAGCGTTCGCCGTTCCAGTACTCGGTGACGACGTGGTCGTAGTGGAAGGCGTCGCCGAAGTAGCCGGCGAAGCCGATGCGGCTGCGGGCGGCGACGCTGCGGTGGCGCAGTGCGGCGACCATGAGCAGGGTGAAGTCGCGGGCGCAGCCGACGACGCGGGTCTTGGGCTCGCGGGGGGCGCCGAGGGGGCGGGTGTGCCGGGAGCGGTCGGCGGCCAAGATCCGTGACACCCAGCGGGAGTCGACCTCGGCCAGTCGTTCGTCCACGAACGACAGACCCTGGGCGTAGTAGTGCACGATGACGTTGCGCACGACGCCGACCAGGCCGGGGATGTCCGTCGGCAGGTGGTTGAGCAGCGCGGCATGGGGACCCGGGTCGCTGTAGGCGGACTGCGACCGGTACCGATCGACCATGCGCCTCAATGTACCGTCACCCGATGCGCATCGACGTTCGCGGGTTGGCCTTCGACGTGCGCGCCGGTGGACCGGAAAGCGGCGAGCCGATCCTGCTGCTGCACGGGTTCCCGCAGGACAGTCGCGAGTGGGACGGGATCCTCGGCGGGCTGCACGACGCCGGCCTGCGTACGTACGCCCTCGACCAGCGCGGCTACTCCCCCGGCGCACGGCCGGCGGGCAAGCAGGCGTACAGGATGGCCGAGTGCGTCGCGGACGCCGTCGCCGTCCTGGATGCCCTGGAGGTCAGGTCCGCGCACGTCGTCGGGCACGACTGGGGTGCAGCGGTCGCGTGGCAGTTGGCGGCCCGGCACCCGGAGCGGGTGCGGACGCTGACCGCGGTCTCCGTGCCGCACCCCCGGGCCTATGCGACGTCAGTGCGGCGGGACCCCGCGCAGCTGGTGAAGTCGGCGTACATGCTGTTCTTCCGCACGCCGTGGCTGCCGGAGCGGGTCCTGTCCGCCCGGGACGGCGCGTTGCTGCGCAGGGTCGCGCACGGCGAGGCGATGCTGCAGCCGGGACGGCTGACGGGGGCGCTCAACTGGTACCGGGCGATCTCCGGCGACGACCTCGACGGGCTCGGCCCGGTCACGGTGCCCACCACGTTCGTGTGGAGCGACCGTGACGTGGCGATCTCCGGCCACGCCGCCCGCAGGTGCGCGGCGTACGTGACCGGAGACTACCGGTTCGTGACCCTCGCAAACGTCAGCCACTGGATTCCCGACGAGGCGCCGGAGCCGCTGCTGGAGGCGGTGCTGGAGCGGGTCAGCCCCCGTCGACCGCGGTGAACGGCTTCAGCGGCTGCTTGGCCTTGATCGCCGGGTTGGTCACGCGGCTGACGACGTCGAACATGGTCCGGCCGAGCACCGCGTGCGCCTCGACCGCGGGGTGCGTCGCGCCATAGTTGTCCAGGTCGCCGAGGCCCTCGGCGAACAGGCCGTAGACCAGGGCGGGCGCGCCGTCGGCGCCGAACATGACGCCGGCCTCGTGGCGGGACGCACCGAGGGTGTTGAAGTCCTGGCCGTACTTCGTCGCGACGCGGCTGCGCTCCTCCGAGGACATGTTGCGGCGGATGCCGTCGTGGTAGCCGTTGATCCAGCGCAGGATGCCGAGCAGGAAGTCGCATGACGCCGGGGTGAGCAGCGTCTTGGTGGCCAGGCGCCACAGCAGGTCGTGGATCTCGCGGGGGGTGGTGTCGCCGAGGAAGAACCGGTTCGGGTTGGCGACCGGCTCGACGCGGGTGTGCACGAACCCCTTCGCGGCGAGGATCTCGTTGATCTCCAGGGCCGGCACGACCCGGCCGCACATGCGCACCGCGGTGTTGTCGGAGACCAGCAGCATCGCGGTGAGGAAGTTGGCGACGGTGATGTCGTCGCCCCAGACGGTGTGCAGGAAGTAGATGCCGGTGCCGCCGAGGATGATGTCGGCCTGCAGGTCGAGCTTCTGCCCGAGCGACAGCTCGCCGCGGTCGATCTTGTCCATGACGGCGGTGGCGACGGCGAGCTTCTGCACGCTGTAGCCCTTGGTGACGTGGTCGGCGTCGTCCTGGACGATCGGCTGCGGCACCCCGGACGCGTCGACCAGGGCGATGTGCGAGTGCCAGGTGCCGCCCGCACGGACCTTCTGCCGTTCGTACACCTGACGGATGCGAGCGGCAGGCGATGAGGAGGAGGCGGCGGCGACGGCGGGCGTGCCGACCAGTGGGACGGCCGCGGCACCGGCGCCGAGCGCGATGGCGGCGCGGCGGGTGAGCTTGTTCGTCATGCTTCGGACCGTATCGACGCGCCATGACCGATTCAACATGACAAATCCCATCTGCCGTGCAGCCAACGTTTGAGCGTCCGCTCGCGTCTGCCTTGTAGATTTCCATGATGGACATCGCCGCGTCCCTCGCCGAGGCCCTGGAGGCGGTCACCTTCGCCGACCGCGGCGCCGACGAGGTAACCGGCCTGCTCGTCGACGCGGTCGTGGCGTGGGGTGAGGGCCAGGGGTGGCGCACGTATCGCCGGGCGGCCAGTGTGGTCCCGTTGCCGCCGCCGTACGAGCGGCAGCACTCGGTGCTGGACGTCGCCTGCGCGCGGCCGGGCGGTCCCCCGGTGGTGGTCGAGGTCGACCACGGCGACCGGCGGCGCACGGTCGACAAGCTGGCCGCGGAGGCCGCCGCCGGGAGGTTCGCGGTGTGGGTGCGGTGGGGGCCGGGCCGCCTCGCGGTCCCCGACGGCGTGCACCTGGTCGCGTTGCCGGTGACGGCGAGGGCCGGGCTGCACGGCCGCGGCAAGGTGTACTCGCGCACCCCGGACCTGCCCGCACCCCAGCACAGCGACGGTGGGAGTTCGTACACCGAGGAGGAGCTGGACCCGGACACGGCGCTGGTGCTGCGCGCCTATGCCGCGTTCGCGCGGGGCGACATCGACGCCGCGGTGCGGGACCTGGCGCCGGACGTGGACTGGGTGGAGCCGGAGGAGTTCCCGGGCGGCGGGCACCTCCGCG
The DNA here is from genome assembly GCF_035963215.1 of Dactylosporangium sp. NBC_01737. NCBI lineage: Bacteria > Bacillati > Actinomycetota > Actinomycetes > Micromonosporales > Micromonosporaceae > Dactylosporangium > Dactylosporangium sp. NBC_01737. The sequence goes on along the minus strand of NZ_CP109153.1, from coordinate 6,300,288 downwards.
GCCCGGCGGCGGTCGCGGCGTACCTGCGCAACTCCTACGACGGGTGGGAGCAGCTGCACTCGGAGCCGGTCGCGCACCGCCGCGGCGACCAGGTCGTCGTCGTGCACCGGGTGTGGGGGGTGCTGCGCGACGGCACAGCACACGACGCGACGGTCGCGGACGTGTTCACCGTCGAGGACGGCCGGGTGGTGCTGATGATGGCCTACGCGGACCCCGCCGACGCGTTCAGGTGAGCGTGCGCGACGCGGCCCTTCCCGCCGGTCTTCGCGCGGTACATGGCGACGTCGGCGTCGTGCATGAGCGCGTCGATGGGGATCTCGCCGTCCCACAGTGACACGCCGATGCTGGCCCGCGGGGTGAGCGTGGCGCCGTGGTAGTCGGTGGGGACCTGCAGGGCGGTGAGGAGCCGGCCGGCGACGGCGTGGACGTCGTCGCGGGCGTCCATGCCGTCGAGCAGGACCGCGAACTCGTCGCCGCCGAGCCGGGCGACGGTGTCGCAGGCGCGCACGCCGTCGAGGAGGCGTTCGGCGACGACGGTGAGCAGGTGGTCGCCGGCGACGTGCCCGTGCGCGTCGTTGACCTGTTTGAAGCCGTCCAGGTCGACCAGCAGCATCGCCACGGGCAGGCCCGCCCGGGCGTTGTCGCGGGCGGCGCCGAGACGTTCGCGCAGCAGGGCCCGGTTCGCCAGGCCGGTGAGCCCGTCGTGGGAGGCGCGGTGGTGGACCTCCTCGAACGCGCTGCGCAGCACGCCGAGCGTCTCGTTGAGGGAGCGGCCCATCTGGCCGACCTCGTCGTCGCGGTCGAGCTCGACGCGGCGGCTGAGGTCGCCGCGGGCGACCCGGGCGAGGACGTCGACGACCTCGCGCAGCGGCCGGGAGATGGTCCGGGCGGCGAGGACCGAGAGCACCACGGCGGTGAGCGCGCCGATGCCGAGCAGCAGGCCCATCAGCTGGGCGGTGCGGACGCTGTTGGCCCTGGCCCGGCGGGCGCCGTCGTCGACGGCGTCGACGAGCTGGTCCAGGAAGCTGCTGGCGCGGTCCTTGACGGCGCGGGCGATGGCCTCGGAGCGCACGAGGACGACGGAGGCGGCCTTGCGCTGGTCGCCGGACCGGGCGGCCTCGAGGGCGGCGTCGCGGGCGGTGCGCCACATGGTGATGGTCGCGGCGAACGAGCGCAGGCTCTCGTGCTCGGCGGCGGGCAGGCCGATGCGGGTCAGCGCCTGCACGTCGGTGTCGATGGCCTTGTCGGTCTCGGCGATGGTCTCGGCGTAGCTGTCACGGTAGAAGCCGGGCTCGGACAGGATGTAGGACAGCACGGACTCCTGCTGGGAGCCCACGGCGGAGCGCACGGCGGTCATCCGCGCGAGGGCCACGACGTTGACCCGGTATTCGCGGTCCTGCTCCTGCACGAGGCGGCGCAGGTTGAGCAGGCCGACGACGCCGGACGCGGTGAAGATCGCGGTGACGACGAGCGACACGCTGATGATCTTCGTGGCGATCCGGCGGTCTCCGGCCCAGCGCCGCACCCGCTTGTACACACTGCAGACATCGGCCCGCGGCGGCGGAAGCTAAGACGGCTTGGAGGGCTGGTTCGGTGGCCAGGTGCCCTGGATGCGGTGCAACGCGGTTGCCGTGGCGGTGCCTTTGACCCATGCGGTCATCTCGGTCCAGAAGGTGCCGGCGCCGACCGTGGCCGGCATCAGGTCGGAGCCGTCGAAGCGGAACGTGACGTCCGGGTCGGCGAGCAGGTCCGCGGACAGCTTCGCGATCGGCGTGGCGAGCAGGCTGCGGTCCAGGCCCTTGTTGGCGCTGACGATGTTGCCGCTGACGGCGCGGTGGTCGGCGAACTCGGGGGTGGTCAGGTAGGCGGCGAGCGCCTGCACCTCGGGCCGGTCGGTGAACGCGCCGGCGAAGACCCCGGCGCCGAGGACGGGCCGGCCGGCGGCGGCATCGACCGGGGGCAGGTAGAACGCGTAGATGTCGCCGTCCTCGGTGACCTTCGCGGTCTCGGGCCACCACGAGCTGTAGAAGGACGCCTGGCGGTGCATGGCGCAGGTGTGCTGCAGGACCGGCAGTCCGCCCTCCTGGAAGGAGGTGGTGGCGACGCTGTCGACGCCGCCGTAGCCGCCGTTGACGTAGGCCGGGTTGCGCAGGATGCCGCCGACGCGGTCGAGTGCGGCGACGACGGCGGGGTCGTCGAACGGGATGCGGTGCTCGACCCACTGGTCGTACACGTCGGGGCCGGCGGTGCGCAGCAGCGTGTCCTCGAGCCAGTCGGTGACGGGCCAGCCGGTCGCGCCGCCGGACTCGATGCCGGCGCACCACGGCTTCACCCCGTCGGCGGCGATGCGGTCGCTGACGGCGAGCATCTCCGCCCACGTCTTGGGCACCGTGTAGCCCTTGGTGGCGAAGTACTTCGGGGAGTACCAGACGAACGACTTCACGTTCGCGTCGACGGGCGCGCCGTACAGGACGCCGTCGACGCTGCCGAAGCGCTTCCAGTCCGCGGAGTACCAGCGGTCGACGTTGGCGACCACCTCCTTGCCGGCGGGTTTGACGGCGCCCGCGCGCACCATGCTGGTCAGCAACCCCGGCTGCGGGAACAGCGCCAGGTCGGGCACGTCGCCGGCCTTGACCCGGCCGGGCAGGTCGGCCTCGAAGCCGGCGGAGCCCTCGTAGTCGATGGAGATGCCGGTGCAGGCCTGGAACCCCTCCCAGGCGCGGGCGAGCTTGTCCGCCTCGACGTCGCGGATCGAGGAGTAGACCCTGACGGTGCTGCCGCGGTGGCCCTGGTAGTCCGCGTAGGGCGCGCAGCTGGCGGAGGCCGCCGGGCTGTCCGTGCCGCCGCCGGCGCAGGCCGCGAGCAGCAGCAGCGGGGTGGCGGCGCGCAGCGCCCGCAGAATCCCCATGAATGCAGCATATGCGCTTGATTCGGTCAGGCAGGCGGGGTCGCCGGTAGCGGTCGTTCGTCCGGCCGGAACGCGAGGGCCGTTCGGCTCGGACATTTCCGGCGATACCAGTGCCCAGGCGGGCAATCGCGGCTGTGAATGATTTCACGCTCGACAACGTCCGGGGGGTCGGTTGGTTAGCGTCGCCCACGGCCCTCATGACGGCCGGCAACCACATCGTCCGTTTTTCGCCCGGTACTTCGGGGCCCGGCCGGCTACCACAGCGGAAGGCATCCCCGAGACACGCACGAGAGCACCGGGCCGACCGTGGAGTCATCCTGAACGCACGCCAGCCGCTGCACCGCATCGCAGCCGGCACCACCGCTCTCGCCCTCACCGCCGTCTGGCTCGGACCATCCGCGGCCGCGGCCCAACCGGCACCGAACGAAAGCCTCGACCCGGCGGTCACACTCGCCGCGCAGGAGGCGCAGCTGGCCGGCTATGAGCGCGCCGACAAGGCGTACCGGACGATCCGGCTCACGGCCCGCACCGCGCCCAGCGTCCCGGACGCCGACACCCGTCCCGCCGTCGCCGTCCCGGGCACCTCGAAGCCCGCGACCACGAAGAAGCCGGCGCCGAAGAAGACCACCGGCTCCAGCGGGTCCACCACGACCGTCAAGCCGCCGTCGGGCGCCGCCGGCACCGTGGTCTCCTTCGCCCTCGCGCAGGTCGGCAAGGGGTACGTGTACGCCACGTCCGGCCCGAACACGTACGACTGCAGCGGCCTCGTCGCGGCGGCCTACGCCCGCGTCGGGATCAAGCTGCCGCACCAGAGCGAGCAGATCGCCGCCCGTGGCAGGCGTGTGCCGTCCGGGCAGTGGATGCCGGGCGACGTCATCCACACGTCCGGCCACGTCGCCATCTACATCGGCGGCGGCAAGATGGTCGAGGCCGCCAACCCCAGCTCCGGTGTGCGGGTCGCACCGGTGCGCGGCGGCACGGCGTACCGCTTCCTGTAGTCCCAGCGGTGTTCCTGAGGGTTTCGGGCGCCGTGTTCGAAACCCTCAGGAACCGTTTCGCACCGCCGATGCAACCGGCGTGACCGCATCTGGCCGGCCGGCACTGCTCGCGCCCGCGCTCTGGTTGGCGGACCGTGTCCGCACCAGCACCCGTCTCGCGGTGCTCTGCGTGGTCCTGCTGATCCCCGGGCTCGGCGCGACCTGGGCGTACACCGGCTCCGTCAATGCCCAGCTGGACTTCACCGGCGCCGAACGCGGCGGCACCGACGTGGTCCGCCCGGCCCTGGACGCCCTCGCGGACCTCGGCGCCGGACGCACCCCGGACCTCGCGCCGCTGCGCGCGGCCGTCGCCGATCATCCGGAGCTGGCCCTGACGGCGAAGCTGGACGCCGTCGCCGCGGCGCAGGGCACCGTCCCCCTGGCCGCCGCCCTCGCCGCGCTCGTCACCGAGACCGGGAACACGTCCAACCTCATCCTCGATCCGGACCTCGACTCGTTCTACGTCATGGACATCCTCATCGTGCAGCTGCCCAGGGCGCTGCTCGCCGCCGCCGGCGCCGCCGCCCCGGAGACCGGTGGTGCGTCCGACGACCGCATCGCCGCGCAGGCCGTCCTCGCCGGCACCCTCAACGGCGTCGCCACCGCGATCCGCGACGGCGTCGCCACCTCCGCCCGCAGCACCTCCGATACGACCCTCGCCGGGCGGCTCGCCGCGCTCGGCCCCGCCGCCGACGCCATCGAAGCGCTCGGCGGCAAGCTCACCGACACGATCGCCACGCCCGGCCCCGCGACGTTCGACGGCGCCGCGGCCGTGGCCGCCGCCGTCGAACCGGCCACCGCGGCGCTGCGCCGCCTGCTGGACACCCGGCTGGAGCACCTGCAGTTCGACCGGACCGTCAACCTCACCGTCACCACCGTCGGGCTGGTCATCGCGCTGTGGCTGGCCGCCGCCGTCTGGTGGCGCACCCGCCACGACGTGAACCTCGCCTGCGCCGGGGTGATCGCCACCGCCGACGGTGACCTCGCCGAGCGGGAGCTGCCCGACGGCCGGGACGAGCTCGGCGACCTCGGCCGGGCGCTGCACAAGGCCCGCACCCGGCTCGCCGAGCAGGACGCGGAGCTGCGCCGGGCCCAGCGCGTCCGGGAGGAGCAGCTGCACGCCTCGTTCGAGCAGCAGCGCGAGGCGCAGCGCCAGCTCCGGGAACGCGCGCAGAGCGTCGTGGACGAGTCCGTCGGCGAGATCTCCCGCGAGCTGCACGACGTCCGCGCGCAGGTCGACGCCGTGCGCGACGCCGCCCGGACCATCGAGGAACGGGTCACCGAGGCCGACCGCGCCACCGCGTCGGTCGTGGAGCGGGCGCAGCGCGCCGAGCAGGTCGTCGCCGCCCTCGGTGAGAGCCTCCGCCAGGTCGACGGCACCACCCAGCTCATCGCCGGCATCGCGGCGCAGACCCGGCTGCTCGCCCTCAACGCCACCATTGAGGCCGCCCGGGCCGGCGAGGCCGGCCGCGGCTTCACCGTCGTGGCCAACGAGGTCAAGGACCTCGCGGGCACCACCGCGCAGTCGACCGAACAGATCGCCTCCACCCTCACCACCCTGGAACGCAGCGCCACCGACATGACCGCCACCATCGCCGCGATGGTCGCCGGGGTCGGCGGCATCGGCGAGGCGACCGGCGTGCTGCGCGACGTCGCCGTCGAGCAGCACGGCGTGGTCGACGTCCTGGACCGCCAGGTCGACGGGGCGATGGACCGTATCCAGCAGATGTCGGCCCTCGCCGAGAAGCTCGAACGCCGCCACGCCGAACGCATCGCCGCCACCGGGCCGGTGCGCCTCGGCCTCGCCGGCGGCCGAGACATCGTGCCCGCCGAGCTGCAGGACCTCAGCCACGGCGGGATGCGCTGCCAGGCCGAGGGGACCGTGCCGCTGCGGACCGGCGACACCCTCGACGTCGAGCTCACCCTCGACCGGGCGCCGCTGCGCATGCACTGCCAGGTCGTGCACTGCGTCACGCAGGGCGGGCACACCGAGCTCGGGCTGCAGTTCCTGGCGCCGCCGCCGGACGTCGCCGAGCGGATCCAGCGGTACGTGAACGCAACCACCTGAATTCGGGGTACACCACGACATGTCGAAATACCTGCGCGTCACAGCCATCCTGACCGTCGCCCTGGCGACGGTGCTGGTGTCCGCACCGGCGCACGCTTCGACCAGCCCGCTGCCCACGACCCTCAACCTCCCCGACGGGTTCCAGCCCGAGGGGATCGCGACGGGGCCGGGGCCGTTCGCGTACTTCGGCTCCCGCGCCGACGGTCGCATCTACCGCGCCAACCTCATCACCGGCGCCGGCGCCGTGATCAGCCCGGCCGTCGGCACCCAGTCGCTGGGCATGAAGACCGACCACCGCGGCCGGCTCTTCGTCGCGGGCGGCAACGCCGGCAACGCCCGCGTCATCGACGTGCGCACCGGTGCCGTCCTGCGCTCCTACCAGTTCGCCACCGCCCCCACGTTCGTCAACGACGTGGTGCTCACCTCGCGTGCCGCGTACTTCACCGACTCCAACAAGGCCGTCATCTACAAGCTGGAGCTCGGCCGGCACGGTGAGCTGCCCGCGACGTTCCAGACGCTGCCGCTGTCCGGCGACTTCGTGCTCAACCCCAACGGCCTGAACTTCAACGGCATCACCCTCACCCCCGACGGCCGTGCCCTCATCGCGGTCCAGTCCAGCACCGGGTTCCTGTTCCGCGTCGAGGAGAAGACCGGCGTCACTGACCGCATCGGCGACCTGGTCCTCGTCAACGGCGACGGGCTGCTGACGGTCGATCGCACCCTGTACGTGGTGCAGAACCGCGACAACAAGCTCAACGCCGTGAAACTGTCCAAGGACGGCCGTGACGGCACGCTGCGCAGCACGGTGACCGACCCGCGATTCGACGTGCCGACGACGGTGGCGAAGTTCGGCAACCGCCTGTACCTGCCCAACGCCCGCTTCACCACTCCCCCGACCCCGACCACCCCGTACACCGTGGTCGCCGTCCGTATCTAGGTCCTGGCGGCGGCGCGGCGGACGAGGCCGCGCACGCCCGGCAGGGTGACCGCACGGACCATGAGGTCGCCCAGCCAGACGTGGAACCTGGTCGGCGGTGCGTACTGCAGCATGCCGCGACGGGCCTGCGCCTGACGTCGCACGACGGCGGGGCGCAGGCCCGTCTCCCATTGCGCGAGGGCGGCGGTGACGTCCGTGCCGTGCTCGCGCAGGGCGGTGCCGAGCCGGTCGGCGCCGGCGAGGGCGAGGCCGGCGCCGTGCCCGGCGAAGACGGTGACGCACCAGGCGGCGTCGCCGAGCAGGACGGTCCGGCCGCTGCTCCACCGAGGCAGCACCACCTGGCTGACCGTGTCGAAGTAGGCGCCGCCGGGGTCGCGGCCGAGGTGGCGCAGCGCGTCCGGGATGCCGCCGCCCAGGTCGCCGAAGGCGGCGCCGAGCGCCTCAACCGGTCCACGACACAGCGCTTCGAGCGGCGTTTCGCAGCGGTACGCGAAGAACGCGCACGACCGGCCGGGTCCCAGATCGATCAGTGCCGCGGTGCGGCCCGGGCCGATGAACGTGGTGGCGGAGCGCTCCGGCGACGCGTGGGCGACCGGGAACGCGGCGACCACGTACGGCAGGTCGACGCGGTGGCCGTCGCCGAACACGGCCGGCCGAGTGGCGGAGTGCACGCCGTCGGCGCCGACCAGGAGGTCCGCGGTCAGGGTGGTGCCGTCGCTGAGGAGGACGTCGGGGCCTTCACCGGCGGCGGTGACCGTGGTGCCGAAGCGGAGGTCGGTGTGGTCGCGGACCGCCTCGTACAGGGTGGACTCCAGATCGCCGCGGAACACCGACACGGTCCGCTCGCCGAGCGCGGCCTCGGCGAGCGCGGCCGGGACGGTCAGCTTGGCCCGTCCGTCCGCGTGGACCAGGACCGTGGTGAACGGGCCCAGGGCGTGGGCGGCGAGGGCGGGCAGCAGGCCGAGGCGTTCGGCGGCGTCGTAGCCGGGGCCGAGCAGGTTCACCACGTAGCCGCCGGTGCGCCTGGCCGGGGCGCGCTCCACCACGACCGTGTCCCAGCCGTCCCGGCCGAGCCGCAGCGCGGTGGCGAGCCCCGCCACGCCCGCGCCGACGATCACCGCACGCCGCATCGCGGCCTCCCAACGCCAGAATGAACACTTGCTCAAACCAGTATGAGCAGATGTTCATTCTCGGCGCAATGGGCGCTAGACTGCGGGCATGCCGCGTGGAGTCGCCATCCCCGAGCCGAGGCAGCAGCTCTTCGCCGCCCTCGAACGCGTGATCGCGGCCGAGGGCCCGGGCGGGCTCACCGGACGGGCCGTGACCCGCGCGGCGGGGGTCGCCACCGGGCTGCTCTACACCCACTTCGCCGACTTCGACGCCTTCCTGACCGGGTATGCCGTGGACCGCGCCTTCCAGCTCGCCGGCGCGGTGGCCGGCCTGCCCGAGCGGGCCGGGACCGGCACCCCCGCCGGCAACCTGGGCGACGCGCTGCTCGCCACGCCCCTCGACACCCTGACGGCGTTCGCCAGGCTGACCGCGTGCCGGCCGGGCCTCACCGCCGGCGTCGAGGCGGTGCTGGGCGAGGGGACCGGCGGGTTGCAGGCCGTCGAACGCGCCGCCGCGGCCTACCTGGCCGCCGAGCAACGGCTCGGCCGGGTCCCGGCGGGCGCCGACACCGGGGCCCTGGCCCTCGCCGTTGTCGGCGTGCTGCACCACGTCGCGCTCACCGCGGATCCCGGCCCCGCTGGGCCCGCCGGGATCCGCCGGGCCCTCGCCGCGCTCACCGGCGGCTTCTCCGCCGTCGCCCCGTCCTGAGAGCCGCCCGTCAGCGGGCCGTGGCCAGGGGCGCCAGCAGGTCGCGCAGCGGGGTCGCCGGGCGGCCGATGAGATCCTCCAGGGCGGAGCCGGTGGCGGCGAACTCGCCCGCCCGGGCCGCGTGGAACATGCCGAGCAGCAGGGTCGCCTGCTCGGCCGGTACACCATGCGCCACCAGCGAGGCGGCCCACTCCTCGTCGCCGGCGACGACGCGGCGGACCTTGCTGCCGGTCAGCTCGGTGAGGACCGCGGCGACGTCGTTGAGGTCCAGGGCGACCGGTGCGGTCAGCGGCGGCGTCGGGCCGTCGAACCCGCCCTCGTCGGCGAGGACCGCCGCCGCCGCTTCGGCGAGGTCGGCGTGCGCGGTCCACGACACGGGACCGTCGGCGGGCGCGACCAGCTCGCCGGTCTGCAGGGCCCGGCCGAGCAGGTGCTGGACGGTGCCGGCGTAGAACCCGTTGCGCAGCGCCGTGAACGGGGTGCCGGTCTTGGACAGGTGCAGCTCGGTCGCGGCATGGTCGGGCATCGGCGCGAAGCGGGAGTCCTCCGCGGCGCCCTGGTGGCTGGTGTACAGGATGCGCCGGGCGCCCGAGTCGTGTGCCGCGTCGATCGCCGCGACGTGCTGGGCGAGCGCCGCCTCGCCGGTCCGGTCGGTGGAGACGATGAGCACCTGGGTGGCGCCCTCGAAGGCGGCGGCGAGCGAGCCGGGGTCGGTGAAGTCGCCGCGCCGCACCCGCACGCCGCGGGCGGCGAGGTCGCCGGCCCGCCCGGGGTCGCGGACGCTGACGCCGACGTGGTCCGCCGGGAGCCGCTCGAGGAGCCGCTCGACGATCTGGGAGCCGAGCTGACCGGTGCCGCCGGTAACGATGATCATGGTTGCCCTCTCGGTTTGCTAACAATGGAACCAGCAACATGCTACCAGTGTTAGCAACGCGGATAGCAAGAGTGCGTTATCGTTGGAAGCATGGTGGTGGACAGCAGGAGCAGGACCCGCGCGAGCATCGTGGAGAGCGCGGCGAAGCTGCTGCGGGAGCAGGGCGCCGACGCCGTCACCACCCGCGCGGTCGCGCAGGCCGCCGGCATGCAGGCGCCGACCATCTACCGGTTCTTCGAGGACAAGGAGGCGCTGCTCGACGCCGTCGCCGAGCACGTCTTCGCCACCTACGTCAGCAGCAAGACCCTCGCCGAGGACAGCGGCGACCCGGTCGCGGACCTGCGGGCCGGCTGGGACGCGCACATCGACTTCGGCCTGACCAACGCGGCGCTGTTCGGCCTGCTCATCGACCCTGCCCGGGGCGGCGGCTCACCGGCGGCCGCGGCCGGCCTGGCCGTCCTGCAGGCCCGGGTGCGGCGGGTCGCGGCGATCGGCCGGCTGCGGGTCCCGGAGCGCCGCGCGGTCGAGCTCATCCACGCCGCCGGCACCGGCGCGGTGCTCACCCTGCTCGCCACCCCGCCGCAGCAGCGTGACCCCGGCCTGTCCGCCGCCATGTACGACGCGGTGCTGCGCGCGATCCTCACCGACGCACCCGCCCTGCCCACCGGCGACGCGACCGCCGCCGCCGTCGCGTTCCGGGCCGTCGCCCCGCAGCTCACCGGCCTCAGCGACGCCGAACGGTCCCTGCTGGCGGAGTGGCTGGACCGGGCCGCCGGCGCCGTGTGAAACGATCATCGCGTCCCCGGCGGCACCCGCCGACTCCCACCGGGGCGGGAAGGGCAGCGGTGTTCCAGCGCATGACGACCGACGCGCGGTCGGTGATCCTGGCCACCAGGCACCAGGCCGCCGCGGCGAAGCGCGACCGGATGACCCCGTCGGACCTGGCGGCGGCGCTGGCCGTACCGACGGGAAACACCGCCGGCGTCTGGGCCGCCCCTGCTGCGGAACCGGCCGCCGCCGTCTCCGCGCCGCGGCTGCGCTTCGACGGCGCACTGCGCAGGGTGCTCAAACAGGCGGCGCAGGCGGCGCGGGCCGCACGAGCGCAGCAGATCGGCACCGAGCACCTCCTGGCCGCCCTGGTGCGCACGGGGCCACCCGGCGTCGTGACCTGGCTCGCCGAGCGCGGGGCCACCACCGAGGCGGTCGACGAGCTGCTCGCCCGGCTGGGCACCGGCCGTGGCGTCGAGCGGCTGCCGGACGAGCCGTCACCGGAGGACCAGCGCGGCTGGGAACGGGCCATGACGGGCGGATTCCCGTACGTCACGGTCATCGTCAGCGTCGTCGTCGCGGTCGTGCTGTTCGTGCTGTGCGTCTGGGGCCCGTGAGCCCGCACTGAGAACTCCCCACCACGCTGCAACCTGCCGCCCGCGTCGCCCGTACCCATAAGCAGCAGGGCATGCGGCAGGTGACGGCGAGAGGGCAACGGGGGCACGTGCGGGAACCACAGGCAGAGGCATACGCGCGCCCGGCGGCGGATGGGACACGGTCCGCGCGCACCCCTCGCCGGAGGCGTGGATCCGCCTGGTCGTGACCCCGTGACCGCCTTGCTGCGCTACGACCGGCGGCGGGCCGCCCGGCGGTAGCTCAGGAATACCGCCACGGCGAGGACGGCGACCGTGGCGGCGGCCAGCAGGGTCAGCCGCGGCGTCCCGGCCGACGCCGGCGCGGCCCTGGACACCGCTGTCGGCGTCGCCTGCACGGCGGCGGCCGGCGCGGTGTACGCCGATCCGAACGGATCCCGGCCGGCGTCCTGCGCCACGGCGGGCGGCCGGATCGCACCCGGCCAGTACCTGTCCGCCTGCGACGACTCCAGCGGCGGCGGCACCCCGAGCACCGCCAGCCCACCGGGCACGGTCAGCGTGCCGACGTGGTACTCGGCGAAGCGCCCCTGCACCCCGACCACGGCCCACTCGCCGTCGTGCGGCACGGCGACCGCCGCCGCGTAGTGCGCCGCCTCGGGCAGCGCGACCGCCGGGAACGTGAGCGCCGCGCCCTTGCCGTCGACGAGCCGCAGCCCGACCGGCCCGAGGTCGTCGCCCTCATACGGGTGGAACCCGTGCTGCAGCACCCACATCCCGATCGTGTACCCCTTCCCGGCCTCCAGCCGGTCCGGCAGCGGATCGAGGACCGTGACCGCCCAGTTGCCGGCGTACGCCGGCGCCGGCGCCAGCACCAGTCCACCGGCCAGCCCTACCAGCGTCGCGGCCAGCACGGCCAGCATGCGCGGTGTTCGCATCGTGCACCACCTCCGCACACCACGAGCCCCGCCGCACCGGCCTGGTTCCCGGCCGGTACCGGCCTACCACGGCGGTGCGTCCGCCGTTGAAGGGTCGTCGGCCACGGGCGGCGCCACCCGTTCCCGCCCGGCCAGGACCGCCAGCGCCTCGTCGACCCGGCCCTGCCGCACCAGCAGCTCCGCCAGGATCTCCGCCTGACGCTCGGCGACATTGCCGTTGCCGTCCGCGGCGAAGGGACGCAGCACCGAGACGGCCTCGTCGACCCGGCCCTGCCGTTCGAGTTCGCCGGCGAGCCGGTCCGCGGCATATTCACAGCCGTCACCCGCCACGAACGCCACCAGCGCCGCCGGGTCGTGCCACGCCAGGATGCCGGCCAGCTGCTCGATGAGGTTCACGTGCATGACGCCGCCACGGGAGTAGGACGAGCGCAGCACCGCGACTGCCTCGTCCACCCGGCCCTGCCGTTGCAGCACCGTCGCCAGCAGCATCTCCGCGTTCCACGGCTCGGACCGGTGCAAGCATGGGTGCCGCTCGCGCGCGTCGGCGAGTCCCCGCAGCAGCGCCGCCACCGCGACGGGCACCCCGTCGTCCGCTCCACCGGCCATGCCGCGCACCCTAGTTGGCGATGCGCGGCGGGCGGGTCCGTGTGGTGTGCTTGGTTCGTGACGCGGAACTTCGTTGCGTGGAACCAGGCGGCGTTCGATGTGCTCGGCGGCGGCGTTGCGCGGGCACCGGCGGGCGACGAGCTTGCCGCGCTGGAGCGGTGGGTCGGCGGTGGCCTGCCGGGGGCGGTCCGCGAGTGGTTCCTGCTCGGCGGTGACCGCCTCCTCGCCTCGGTCAGCTCGAACCTGGTGACCGGGGTGCAGGACCTCGCCGGCCGCTTCCTGGAGCACGGGTTCCTGCTGCTGGAGACCGACAGCCAGGCCTGCTGCCGGTGGGTGGTGCCGGTCTCGGCGGCCTACGACGACCCGCCGGTGTACCTGATCGACCCGGACGACGACGCCTGCGCGACGCGGAGCCGGTATGCGGGCTGTTTCTCCGACTACACGTTCACGGCCGCGTGGGACGCGACGCTGTGGAAGGCAGAGGTGTCCGCGGACTTCGACCATCCCCTTCCGCCGGATGCGCTCGACGGGCTGCGGCGGCGGCTCACGGTGCTGCCGACCACGCACGGGTGGGCCATGAACCAGTCGTGCGACGCGGTCCACCGGTTCGGCGGGCCCGCGCGGGTCGCCGTCGCCGTCGCGGGCGGCACGGCGCTGTGGAGCGCGGTCGCCGCAGCGTCACCGGGCGTGCGCGACGCCTTCGCCGCGCTGATCGGGGCCGGGTCGGGAGGGTGAGCGCCGTCCGGCCGGGCGGCGGCGGGCTGAGCGGAGGACAATCGGGGGCATGTATGTCATCAAGGAGCGGTTCTTCGACGTCGGTGACGACTTCGACATCACCGACGACTCGGGCCGGGTGGTGCTGCACGTCGACGGCAAGGTGTTGAGCCTGCGCGACAAGTTCGTCATCGAGGACCCGCACGGCGCCGAGGTCGCGTCGGTGCATCGGCAGCTGATCGCTTTGCGTCCCACGTACCAGATCGAGATCGGTGGCGAGAAGGCCGCGGAGGTGCGCAAGAAGCTGTTCACGCCGTTCCGCGAGAAGTTCACCATCGACCTGCCCGGCGATGACGACCTGACGATGACCGGTGACCTGTTCGACCACGAGTACACGGTGGAGCGCGACGGCCGCGAGGTCGCGTCGGTGTCGAAGCGCTGGCTGAGCATCCGCGACAGCTACGCGGTGCGTATCGCCGACAACGAGAACCACGTGCTGATCCTCGCCGCGGTCCTGGCCCTGGAGCTGGCCACCCAGCGGGAGAAGGACGAGGAGAAGGAGAAGAAGGCGGAGCAGCAGGACGACTGACGGCGCGGCGTCAGCGGCCGTCGGGCGGGGCGTTCTGGATCGGGTGGAGGTCGATGTCCTGCTCCTGGACCTGCCACCCGGCGTCGCCCGCCTCGGCGAGCCGGCGGGCCTGTGTCATCACCTTGCCGCCGTCGAGATGCTGGTGGCCGTCGGCGTCCAGGCCGGCGGCCATCACCTCGTCGGTGACCGGGACGCGGACGTAGGCGTCCTCCGTGGTCACGCGGCGGACCCGCACGGCGATCGAATACGTGGCGTCCGGTGACATGCGGCGACTCTACCGGTCCCGCACGCCGTCCATCAGCAGGTCCAGCAGCCGGCCCGCCTGCTCCCGCTGCGCCGGCTCGCCGGTGGCCAGGCAGATGCCGTTGATCGCGGTCAGCAGATCGAGGGGGTCGACGTCGGCGCGGAGCGCTCCGGCGGCGGCGCCGGCCGCGAGGAGGTCACCGACGGCGGTGACGAGCCGCTCGCGGCTGTGCGCGAACGGGGTGCCGCCCGCGGCGATCACCATCTTCAACGCGTCGGCCAGGCCCCGCTTGGTGGCCATGTAGTCGATGAACCGGTCCATCCAGATGCGCAGCGCCCGGTCCGGCGCGGGCGGCTCGGCGGCGAGGAGCTCCGGCACGGCGTCGCAGAGGCGGGCGAGCTCCGTGCGGTACACCTCCTCGATCAGCGCCTCACGGGTCGGGAAGTGCCGGTAGAGCGTGCCGATGCCGACGCCCGCGTGCTTGGCGATCGCGTCGAGGGTGACCTCCGGGGCGTCGGCGAGCGCGACGACGGCGACGTCCAGGAGGCGGGCACGGTTGCGCTGCGCGTCGGCCCGCAGCGGTCGCTCGGACATCACACCCCCGGAGTGTTGGCAAACGGAGGAAGCTCCGCTTATCGTTGGGAAGCGGATAGTGGAGGCTCCTCCACTATCCGATCCTACAGGGGGAATCATGGCACGCATCACCACGGCGTTCACCCGGGAGTCGACCGCCGCGCAGGTCATCGAGGGCATCGACCTGACCGGCCGGCGCGCGATCGTGACCGGCGGCGCGTCCGGCATCGGCGTCGAGACCGCCCGGGCCCTCGCCGGCGCCGGCGCGGAGGTCACCCTGGCCGTCCGCGACACCGCCGCCGGCGACCGCACCGCCGAGGACATCGTCGCGACGACCGGCAACAAGCAGGTCCATGTGGCCCGGTTCGACCTCGCCGACCAGGCGTCGGTGCGGGCGTTCCTCGCCGCGTGGGACGGTCCGCTGCACATCCTGGTCAACAACGCGGGCGTGATGGCCGCACCGCTGACGCGCACGCCCGAGGGCTGGGAGCTGCAGTTCGCCACCAACCACCTCGGCCACTTCGCGCTCGCGACCGGCCTGCACTCCGCCCTGGCCGCGGAGGGCGCCCGGGTCGTCAGCGTCAGCTCCAGCGCCCACCTGCGCTCCGACATCGTCTTCGACGACATCCACTTCCAGCGCCGCCCCTATGAGCCGTGGTCGGCCTATGGCCAGTCCAAGACGGCCAACGTCCTGTTCGCCGTCGAGGCGACCCGCCGCTGGTCCGCCGACGGCGTCTTCGTCAACGCGGTGATGCCCGGCAGCATCCGCACCGCCCTGCAGCGTCACGTCACCGAGGAGGAGCTCGGCCGGCTGCGCGCCGCCGCCGGCGGTGGCGACTTCCGGTGGAAGACCACCGAGCAGGGCGCCGCCACGTCGGTGCTGCTGGCCACGTCGCCCGTGCTCGACGGCATCGGCGGCCGCTACTTCGAGGACTGCGCCGAGGCGGGGCCGGTCGAGGAGGGCAACAGCCGGCGCGGGGTGGCCGCGTATGCGCTGGACCCGGACTCCGCCGCCCACCTGTGGAGGGTCACGGAGGCCACCCTGCTGCACTGACCCGGGAGCCGGGGATCACAGGATGCGCAGCCGGCCGAGGGGTTCGACGAGTTCGCGCTCCTCGTAGGCCAGGTGGGACAGCAGCGTGTCGGTGAGCAGGGCGACGGCCTCGCGGACGGCGGTGATGCCGTCCGGGTGCGAGACCATGGCCACGAGGGCGGCGTCGACGCGTTCGAGCACCTCGGCGATCACGTGGTGCTCGGCCTCGAGGCGGTCGACGACCGGGACGAGCCGCGGGTCGGCGGCGCGCAGGCGGGGGAAGAGGTTCACGTCCTCGATGGTGTGGTGCGTGGTGACGACCCGGCAGTAGCTCTCGCAGTAGGTGCCGAGGGTCCAGGCGTTCTGGCGCATCGTCATGGTGTTGATCATCGAGCGGGCGTCGCCGAGGTCGACGGCGCCGGCGGCGACCTGCTCGACGAGGTCGCGCAGCTGCTCCAGCTCCTGGCGGAGGTGGTTGTGCACGTCGACGAGGTGCTGGCCGGACGCGCGCTGCGCGGCGGTCAAGGGGGCCGCCGGGTCCGCTGCGGGGCCGGTCGGCCGTCGCGACTCGTCCCAGACCGTCACCGCACGCCGCTCGGCACCGGCGGGCACGGGCACGGCGGCCGGCGGCGGCGCGGGTTCGGTAGCCGTGCCCGAACGGGCGGCGGACACCAGCTCGCGCACCTGCGGCGCCACGTCCAGGGCGAACCGCCGCAGGTCGCTGTCGCCGCCGGCCTGGACCATGAGGATGAAGGTGCTCATCCCCTCGTTCAGGACCAGGTCGGCCAGTTGCGACGCCCACAGCTTCGGCGGTCCGGACAGGGGTGCCTGGCCGGGGACCACGTTGTACAGCCGCCGGACGTCGCCCGGGTCGCGGCCGGCGGCGCGGGCCGCCTCGTCGATGTGGCGGTTGCTGTCGGCGAGCTGCGGCGGGGGCACGTACGGCGCGCTGGGCAGCCAGCCGTCGGCGACGCGGCCGACGAGCCGGAGCATCCGGGGCTTGAGCGCGCCGATCCAGATGCCGATCGGGTGGGCGGCGGGCGGTCCGGGGTGGGCGCCGCGCAGCCGGTAGTGGGTGCCGTCGACGCGGGCGCTGCGCTCGGTGCTCCACAGGGCGCGGATGACCTGTACCGCCTCCTCGAGAGCCTCCACGGAGGCGCCGGGGGTGAGGACGTCGCCGCCCATGCCGGCGATCGCGTCCCAGTAGGCGCCGGCGCCGAGGCCGAGCTCGACCCGGCCGCCGGTGAGCACGTCGAGGCTGGCCGCGGCCCTGGCCAGGACGGCGGGCGGGCGCAGCGGTAGGTTGGCGACGTTCGGAAACACCGACAGCGTGCTGGTCTGCGCCGCGATGACGGACAGCAGCGTCCACGCGTCCAGGAACCGCGCCTGGTATGGGTGGTCCTGGACGCTGGCAAGGTCCAGGCCGAGCTCCTCGGTGAGCACGGCGAGCCGGACCGTCTCACCGGCGGTCGCGGCCTCCGCCGGCAGGAACGTCCCGAAGCGCAACTCGTGGCCATAGTCGGTCATGCAGATATTCTGCCACACAGACGATATGTGCTGTCAGCGATGCAGGTCACGCACCGCCCTGGTACCCCACACACCGGCGGCGGCGGCGGTGAGCGCGGCCGTCACGGCCATGCCGGTGGAAAGCGCCGGGTCGACGTAGCCGTTCGCGGCGTCGAAGGAGGTGCCGGCTGCGAACACCAGCAGTCCGATGACAGGGAGCACGACCACCGCGTCCACGATCCACCTGCCGGACCAGCGCCGGCGGGCGAGCCGATACGCCAGCACGATCGCAGACGGCGCCGTGAAGAACGCGAGAACCAGGATGTCGTTGTCCGGTCCGCCGACGAGAGGGGCGAGGAGACCAGTGAGCGCCGTCACCAGCACCACGGCGGCGAGGAGCCACACACCGGCTGATTCCGCGCGGCCTCGGGCGGCAGGGGGCAGGCGACGGAACAGCCGGCCGGACTCCGCGACGGGACCGAGCACCACGTGGGCGTCCTGCGGCCACAACGGCTCGGTCACCGGCGGCGGGGCCAGGGCGGGCTCAGGCGCGGCAACCGGCGCCGTGACCAGCGGCGCCGACGGCGGCGCACTCGGCGGGGCCAACGGTGGCGCACTCGGCGGGGCCGACGGTGGCGCACTCGGCGGCGCCGTTCCCGGGGCAGGTGCGGCAACGGCGGGAGCGGCCGTCACCGCCGGCAGGCCGGCCGCCGCGGCGGCGTCGACCAGCAGCCCGCGCCGGTGGCCGCCCCAGCCGGCCGGATGCGTCAGCACGACCCGTGCGGGCGCGGCGCCCAGCACCCGCTCCGCCTCGGCCCGCACCCGGCCCAGGACGGCCGCGACGGCATCGACGACCGGAAGCTCCGCCGAGCCGAGCAGCAGGGCGGTCTCGTCGATGCGGCGCTTCGGGTTCGGCTCGTACGCCGCCGGGTCGAGCCGGGCGCTGCGCTGCGCGTCCCGCCCGACGAGCAGCCGCCCGTCGGACTCGGCGAACACACCCGACGGCAGCAGCGGCGACGCGTCGAACAGCAGCGTGTCCAACCGCTCCCGCTGCAGCACCGCGACGGTGTGCGACGTACCGAAGTCGACCCCGAGCGTCGCACCGCCACCGTCCATGCGCGTACGGTACCGGTGATCATCTGCGGTACCGCCCCGACGGACGGGCGGAATCGGCTACCCGATCGAACGGCCACCCACGGGATGATCCGGCCGCGCACCTGCCCGGGCTCCGCGTCGCTGGAACAGCCTGCGGGCGGGTGGCGTCGCTGCCGGCGACGTTGCACCGCGGCGCCGCACGGACGGGCGGAATCGGCTCCCCGGGCCGAACGCCCACACACATGGCCCGGACACGCATTGCCCGGCCATACGTGTGGCCGGGCAATGCGTCACTGGAGCAAGGTCACGGGCAGGCGGCGTCGCTGCCGGCGACGTTCACCGCGGTCCACGCGGCCCTGACCGCCTTGTACTCGGTCGAGCAGTTGCCGTACAGGTCGGACGCCGCGCGCAGCGAGTACGCGCGGGCGGTGTTGCCCGGGTTGGCGGTGTTGACGTAGGAGGTGTTGGACGTGAAGTACAGGTTCACGGCACGGAACCAGATCAGCTCCGCCTTGGACCGGCCGATGCCGACCACCGCGGGCGCGGAGCCGCACACCGGCGACGTGCCGAAGGAGGTGCTGCCGGTGCCGTTGGCGAGGTTGAAGAAGAAGTGGTTGGCCACGCCCGAGGAGTAGTGCACGTCGACGTTCTTCGTGCTGGAGGACCAGCAGCTGTGCGACGAGCCGTCCAGGGAGGGGTTGTACATGTAGCGCAGCGGCGTCCCGTTGCCCCGAATGTTGATCTTCTCGCCGATCTGGTAGTCGCCCGGGTCGCTGGCGGTGTTGGCGTAGAACTCGACCATCGAGCCGAAGATGTCGCTGGTCGCCTCGTTGAGCCCGCCGGACTCGCCGGAATACGTGAGGCCGCCGGAGACGATGTTGGCGGTGACGCCGTGGCTCATCTCGTGGCCGGCGACGTCGAGGGAGACCAGGGGCCGCGCGTTGCCGGAGCCGTCGCCGTAGGTCATGCGGCTGCCGTCCCAGAACGCGTTGACGTAGGCGTTGCCGTAATGCACGCGGCTCGGCACGCCGGCACCGTTGCCGAAGATGCCGTTGCGGCCGTGGACGTTCTTGAAGTAGTCGAACGTCTTTGCCGCGCCGAAGTAGGCGTCCGCGCCGGCGGACTGCCGGTTGCCGTTGGCGTTGGTGCCCCACGTGTTGTCGGCGTCGGTGAAGACGGTGCACGTGCCGGAGGTCCGGTTGTTCATGTCGCAGGCGGTGTTGTTGCCGTGCGAGGGGTCGCTCATCCGGTAGGTGCCGCTGCTGAGCGTCGTGTCGATGCTGACGTTGCCGGAGTAGATGGTCCTGCCGGTGCCGGCGACCGTCTCGATCTCGTCCCAGGAGCCGAGGACCGCGTTGCTGGTCGCATCGGTGACGACGTGCAGCACGGACGGGGTCTGCCCGTCGGGCGCCCAGCCCTCGACCACGCTCTCCCAGGCGAGGCGGCCGGTGCCGCTGGAGGCGTCGACCATGAGCTGCGGCGAGCGGGTGGCGGTCACCTGGCCGGCGAAGGCCGCCTTCGCGGCGCGCTGCGCGGTGACGGCCGCGACGGCCGGGGCGACGCTGAGCTGCAGCGGCGCGTCGAGGCTGTTGGAGGTGCCCGCGTAGCCGCCACTGCTGTCGGTGTGCACGACGACGTCGCCGCCATACACGCGCAGGCCGTGATACGTGCGGGTGTAGCGCACGTGGGCCGCGCCGGTCGCGTCGACCTCGGTGCGGTAGACCTGGAACGCGTCGCCGCCCGCGACCTTCGCGTCCGCGGCGTGCAGCCGCAGCGCCCGGTCGGCGACGGTGACCGCACTGCCCGACACCTCGACGGTGGGTCCCGCGAACGCGGCGGTCGCCGTCGCAGGCATGACGAGCGCGGCGCCGATCAGCGCCGCGATGCTTTTTCTCACTGGCCCTCCCTGACTGGGTCCATCCGTGGCGGGTAACGCCACGCATCGACGTATATCAGGGTATGAATGTCTGGTGAACCCCTTGTTACAAGGTCATGCGGAACGAGCGGCCGACGAGCTCGCGCAGGACGGCGTCGTCGGCGTCACCGACCCGCTTCAGATACAGGCAGCCCTTGCTGGTCGTGTGCGGGCCTAACCGGTCCAGCAGATCCTGATAGGCGTCCAGGCCGCCGTTGAGATACAGCACGGTCTGCGCCTTGCGGGGCGAGAAGCTGACCGCGGGGACGTCGCCCTCCCTGCCGGACTCGTAGCGGTAGTGCCGGGACCCGAAACCGATGATCGCCCGCCCCCACAGGACCGCGGGCTGCCCGGTGACGGCGCCCATGAGCTCGACGAGATGCCGGGCGTCGGCGCGGCGCCGCTCGTCGGTGACCCCGTCGACGAATGCGCCGACGTCGCCGTCGCCCGGCGTGGTGATGTTCGTGTCAGCCATGCACACACGCTACGACGGGGGTACGACAATTCCGCCGTTGAGCCGGGCCGCCCGCATCGTCAGGTACCGGCGCTCCGGCGTGCTCGCCGTGCGGGCCGCCGCGGCCCGGTAGTGCACGACCGCGGCCTGCGCGTCACCGGCCAGCTCGCACAGGTGCCCGCGGACCGCGTCGTGCCGGTGACCCGCGCCGAGCCGGTCGTCGAGGGCGTCGAGCAGGCGCAGCCCCTCCGCCGGGCCGTGCACCATCGCCGCCGCGACCGCCCGGTTCAGTGCGACGACGGGGCTACCAGTCATGCGTTCGAGCAGCCCGTACAGGGCGAGGATCTGCGGCCAGTCGGTGTCCTGCACGCCGGCGGCCCGGTCGTGCAGGGCGGCGATCGCGGCCTGCAGCTGGTACGGCCCGACGGCCCCGGCACTGAACGCCGCGTCCAGCACGGCGGTGCCCTCCCTGATCAGCGGCCGCAGCCACCGCCCGCGGTCCTGCTCGGCGAGTGGCACCAGGTCGCCGTCGTCGTCGACGCGGGCCGGCCGGCGGGCGTCGGTGAGCAGCATCAACGCCAGCAGCCCGGCGACCTCGCCGTCGCCGGGCAGCAGCGCGTGCAGCATCCGGGCCAGCCGGATCGCCTCACCGGACAGGTCGACGCGGACGAGCGGGCCGGAGCTGCCGGCGTACCCCTCGTTGAAGATCAGATACAGCACGTGCAGCACGGAGCGCAGCCGGTCGGCCCACTCCGGGCGCTCCGGCATCCGGAACGGCGCCTCCAGGGTGCGGATCCGCTGCTTCGCGCGGCTGATCCGCTGACCCATCGTCGCCTCCGGCACCAGGAACGCCCTGGCGATCTCGCCGGTGGTCAGCCCGCCGACCGCCCGCAACGTCAACGCGATCGCGGACGCCTCCCCCAGCCCCGGATGGCAGCACAGGAACAGCACCATCAGGGTGTCGTCCTCGTCGTACACCACCGGCGGCGGCTCCATCGGGAGCGTCTCCCGTCGTCGCCTCGCCCGATCGGCGCGCCGCTGGTCGAGCAGCTTGCGCGACCCCGTCTGGATCAGCCAGCCCCGCGGGTTGTCCGGGACCGCGTCCCAGTGCGTGGCGGCGGCGAGCAGCGCCTCCTGGGTGGCGTCCTCGGCGTCGCAGAAGTCACCGAACCGGCGGGCGAGCACACCGAGGACCTGCGGCGCCAGCTCGCGCAGCAGATCCTCGACCCGGTCGGCCACCGGCTCAGACCTCGGAGGTCAGCAGCTCGAAGTCGGCCGCGTCCATGACCCGGCGGACCCAGATCGGCTGCTGCTGCGGGACCCCACCGGCAGCGGGCACCTGGGAGATCTTCGCGGCGATCGCGATCGCCCTGGCCTCGGAGTCGACGTCGACCAGCTGGAACCCGGCCAGCATCTCCTTGAACTCGGCGAACGGCCCGTCGGTGACGACCGGCGCGCCGACCCCGTCGGACGTGACCACCTTCGCGTGCTCCGGCCCGGTCAGCGCGTGCTGGTCCACGAGCTCGCCGCTGTCGAGCAGCTCCTGCCGCAGCGCCGCGTAGTAGTCCATGTGCGCCCTGATCTCCTCCGGCGCCCACTGCTCCATCGGCGTGTCCACGACACCACCGTTGTAGTCCACGATCAGCAGGTACTTCGCCATCCCCCGTCTCCTCACGTCACGCTGCGCACCGGCGGGCGCAGTCACCATGGGAACGGAGCCGGCCCGGCGTTTTCGACACGCCCAGCACAACGATCTTCGCACCGACCACGCCGGCGTGGTCGGTGCGAAGCTGCTCCACAGTGGATGACGTGTGCTTGAGGCCGAAGCCGGACTCGAACCGGCGTATACCGCTTTGCAGGCGGGCCCCTTGCCTCTCGGGCATTCGACCGGGCCGATCACAAGGCTGATCACAAGGCTGATCACGAGCGTGCCCTCGGCTGGACTCGAACCAGCGACCGTCAGGTTCGGAACCTGGTGCTCTCTCCACTGAGCTACGAAGGCGTGTGACGTGCGTGCGGGTGGAGGGAATCGAACCCCCTGAGCGCGATGGCACCTGGGTTACAGCCAAGCCCGACTCTCCGACGTCGGCGCACCCGCATGATGGTGGTGTTGCTCCGGCGCCCGGATTCGAACCGGGACCTGGACGGTTAACAGCCGTGTGCCCTGCCAGTTGGGCGACGCCGGATCGGCTCTCTGCGTAGCGCGGACGGGCCTCGAACCCGCACAGTGTCCCGGGTGAAAGCCGGGCGACTCTCCCAATTCGTCCACCGCGCCATCGTTACGGGGGTGGGATTCGAACCCACGATCTTCGGCTTATGAGACCGATGAGGACGACCGAACTCCTCTACCCCGTTGTGCGCCGCCGGGGACTCGAACCCCGAACACGCTGATTAAGAGTCAGCAGCTCTACCAGTTGAGCTAGCGGCACATGTACCTACGTGTCCTCGGCTGGACTCGAACCAGCGACCTTCAGGTCCGCAACCTGGCGCTCTCTCCACTGAGCTACGAAGACGTGCTGTGCGTGCCCTCGGCGCGATTCGAACGCGCACCTACGACGACCTCAACGCCGTGCCTCTACCTTTGGACCACGAGGGCGTGGCCGCCCCTGCCGGGGCCGCGCTGCAGGCGGAGGATTCGAACCCCCAATGTCCGGTTCAGAGCCGGATGTGTTGCCGGGTTACACCAGCCTGCAAGGGCCCGGGCGGGGTGATGGCCCACCCGGGCGGAAGAACGGAGCGGCAACCGGGATTCGAACCCGGGACCTTCGCCATGGCAAGGCGACGCTCTGACCTGACTGAGCTACAACCGCATGGACATTCCTTGAGCACTGCCTGGACGTGCGGGGGGTGGAGCGGGACGCTGACAGTCCCCCCGGCACTGTCGGCGCCCCGGCACCCGGAGCGGTAGCGGGGACTCGAACCCCGTCAACGGTCTGCTTGGAAGGCAGGTGTCCTACCTGTTGGACGACTACCGCGCGCAGATGACCACACTTCGCGATCGCGAACTCCCCCGTCGGCAGTTGCGACCCGCATCCCGATCGTTGAAACGTCCGGCTCACCCCCGTCGCACAGGTGCACGACAGGTTCGTCGCCCGTCCGGGGGTTGAACCCGGTCTGCCGGATTGAGAGTCCGGTGGTCTACCTTCCTCAGCCTCACGGGCGATAAATTGCACGTCATATAGACGTGCGTCATCCACTCTGGAGTTTTCAAAGAACAGCATTCAACCGCCGAGGAGGGGCAAAGAAAAACCGCCCGGTTCCCGGTTCGGGAAGGGCGGTGGGTGCGCTGCCAGCGGGACGCTAGCCGCTCCACCTGCCCTGGTGCTCCAGAAGTCGCTCAAGACGACATCCGCGATAGCCGAGGAAACCGCCCTCGAGCACGGCTTCCCCGCCGCCGAGCGGCTGGCGCCGCTGCGGTGCATTCGAGGGGAGCCGCTTCATGGCCTGTCTCCTGTCGCTTCGTGTTTCATCCGGTGTTGTTGAATACGATAGGCCGCGTCCGCGACGACGACAACCCTATTTATCGAATTCTCATGAGGCCGCTTTGATAGGCGATGACGACGGCCTGGGCGCGGTCGCGGGCGTCGACCTTCGCGAGGATGCGTTTCACGTGGGTCTTGGCGGTGGACTCGGCGATGCCGAGCAGGTCGGCGAGCTCCGCGTTGTTGTGGCCCTCGCCGATGAGCCGCAGCACCTCCAGCTCGCGGCCGCTCAGCCGGGCCAGTCCGGGGTCAGGCGGGGCGGCGGCCGTACCCCCGCGGGGGTACCGGGTCCTCAGTGGACGGTCGCGTTCCAGGTCCGGATCGACTGGCGGTCGTGCTCGTGGCCGAGGATCGACACGGTCGCGGTGTCCAGGTTGAGCCGCGCGCCGAACGTGACCGGCTCGCCGATCCACCGCGCGGCGAGGGCCCGCGACGCGTGGCCGTGGCTGACGACGGCGACGTCGCCGAGGACGAGCATCGGCGCGACCCTGGCCAGGAACCGGTCGAGCCGGTCCGTGACGTGCTGCGGGGACTCGCCGTCGGGGCAGCCGTCGGTCCACAGGTCCCAGTCGGGTTGCTCGGCCCGGATCTCGGCCGTGGTGAGCCCTTCGTAGGTCCCGTAGTCCCACTCGGCGATGTCGGCGTCGACCGTGGTGACGGTGAGGCCGGCGAGCTCGGCGGTGCGCAGGGCCCGCTTGCGGGGGCTGCTGATGACGGCGACGAACCCCGCCGTCACGAACGCGCGGCTCAGCGCGAGGGCCCGCTCCTCACCCTCCTGGGTGAGGTCGAGATCGGTCCTGGAGGTGTGGCGCCCATTGGCGCTCCACTCGGTCTGGCCGTGCCGCACCACCACGATGTCGCCCATCCGCCTCATTCTGCCTCGTTTCGCTACAGTGCGTCTCGTGGACGAGGTTCTGGTGCTCTGGGATGTTGACCATACACTCGTCGACGTCGATGGGCTCGGTCGTGAGGCGTACGATCTGGCGTTCCTGCGCCGGTTCGGCCGGCCGATCGTGCACCAGCCGCCGATGGCCGGGCGCACCGACCGGGCGATCGCCCACGACGTGCTGCACCTCAACGGCGCGCCGGCCGGTGAGGAGCAGCTGGAGGCGTTGCGGGCCGCGGCGGAGACCGCGTTCGACGAGCTGGCGCACCTGCTGCCGGTGCGGGGCCGGGCGCTGCCGGGTGCCCTGGACGCGCTCACCTCCGTGGCCGGGGTGCAGTCGGTGCTGACCGGCAACCTGCGGCGGATCGCGGAGGTGAAGCTCGGGCCGTTCGGCCTGGTCGAGCACCTGGACCTGGACGCGGGCGCCTACGGCTGGAGCCACGCCGTGCGGGCGAACCTGGTGGACATCGCCAGAGGCGCGGCGCGGCAGCGGTACGAGCGGTCGTTCGAGGGCCGGCGGACGGTCCTGGTCGGTGACACGCCCCTGGACGTCGAGGCGGCGCTGCTGACGGGTGCGGGCGTGGTGGCGGTGGCGACGGGCCGCTACTCGGTCGCCGTGCTGGAGCAGGCCGGGGCGCACGTGGTCCTGCCGGACCTGTCCGACACCGCCGGCGTCGTCGAGGCCGTCGCCCGCGCCGCGGCCTAGATCTTGGGTGACCGGTTCTCGTAGGGCGTGGACAGCACGACCGTGGTGCGGGTGATGACGTTGGCGGCGGTGCGGATCTCCTGCAGCAGCCGCTCCAGCGCCAGGGGGCTCTCGACCCTGACGAGCAGCAGGTAGAAGTCGTCGCCGGCGACGGAGTAGCACGACTCGATCTGCGGCAGCTTCGCCAGCCGGTCGGGCGCGTCGTCGGGCTGCGACGGGTCGATGGGCCGGATCGCCACGAACGCCGTCAGCGGCAACCCGATCGCGTCGTGGTCGAGCCGTGCGGCGTAGCCCTTGATGACGCCGCGCTGCTCGAGGCGGCGCACCCGCTGGTGCACCGCCGACACCGACAGCCCGACCCGCTCGGCGAGGTCGGTGTATGACAGGCGTCCGTCGACGGCCAGGGCCGCCACGATCGCGCGATCGGTCTCTTCCACGGCTGGAACCCTAACCTGCCCGGCAACTTCGTCGCAGGCGTGATCCTCAGAGCGATCGGGCGATCACGAGGCGTTGGATCTGGTTGGTGCCTTCGAAGATCTGCAGGACCTTGGCCTCGCGCATGTACCGCTCCACGGGGTGGTCGGCCACGTAACCGGCGCCGCCGAGGACCTGGACGGCGTCGGTGGTGACCCGCATCGCGGTGTCGGTGCAGAACAGCTTCGCCTTGGCCGCCTCGGCGCTGTGCGGGCGGCCGGCGTCGCGGAGCCGG
The DNA here is from genome assembly GCF_035963215.1 of Dactylosporangium sp. NBC_01737. Taxonomy (NCBI): domain Bacteria; kingdom Bacillati; phylum Actinomycetota; class Actinomycetes; order Micromonosporales; family Micromonosporaceae; genus Dactylosporangium; species Dactylosporangium sp. NBC_01737. The sequence continues at coordinate 6,273,838 of NZ_CP109153.1, read as the reverse complement.
GCGGCGGACAGGTACAGGGCCCGCGCGGCGGCGATCTGGGTGGCCATGTCGGCGAGCATGAAGCCGACGCCCTGGAACTCCAGGATCGGCCGGCCGAACTGGGCGCGGTCCTTGGCGTACTGCACGGCGTAGTCGAGCGCGGACTGGGCGAGGCCGACGGCGCAGGCGGCGATGCCGAGCCGGCCGCCGTCCAGGGCGCTCATCGCGATCTTGAATCCGCCGCCGGCCTCGCCGAGGAGCCGGTCGGCGGGGGCGTGCGCGCCGTCCAGGACGATCTGCGCCACGGTGGAGGAGCGCAGGCCCATGGTCCGCTCGGGTGCCTGTGGCAGCAGCCCGGGGGTGCCGGCGTCCATCAGGAGGCACGAGATGCCCTCCGGGGTGCGGCAGAACACGTTGTAGAAGTCCGCCTTGCCGGCGTGGGTGATCCAGGCCTTGGTGCCGCTGACGGTGTAGCCGTCGCCGGCAGGCTCCGCCCGGGTGGTGAGCGACGCGGCGTCGGAGCCGCTCTGCGGCTCCGACAGGCAGTAGGCGCCGAGCAGTTCCCCGCCGAGCATGTCGGGCAGGTGCCGCTTGCGCTGTGTCTCGGTGCCGAACGCGGCGGTCGGGTAGCAGGCGAGGCTGTGCACGGAGACGCCCTCGGCGACGGCGAGCCAGCGACCGGCGAGCTCCTCGAGGACCTGCAGGTAGACCTCGTACGGCTGGCCGCCGCCGCCGTGCTCGACGTCGAACGGCAGGCCGAGCAGCCCGGCGCGGCCGAGCAGCCGGAACAGCTCGCGGGGGAACTGGGCGCGGGCCTCGAAGTCGTCGACGCGGGGCGCCAGCTCGCCGTCGGCGATCTCGCGGACCAGGCCGATGAGGTCGGCGGCCTCCTCGGTCGGCAGGACCCGCTCCACGCGGTTCACAGGATCACCAGCTCGGTCGGCACGGTGTTGAGCCGGTCGACGCCGCCGGGCGTGCACACGACGATGTCCTCGATGCGGGCGCCGTGGCGGCCGGCGAGGTAGATGCCGGGCTCGATCGAGAACGCCATGCCCGCTTCGAGGAGGGTGTCGTTGCCGGCGACGATGTACGGCTCCTCGTGCCCGTCCAGGCCGATGCCGTGGCCGGTGCGGTGCAGGAACGCCTCGCCGTAGCCGGCGGCGGCGATCAGGTCGCGGGCGACGGCGTCGACGGACGCGGCGGTGACGCCCGGCCGCACGGCGGCGACGGCGGCGCGCTGTGCCTCGAACAGCACCTGGTAGTAGTCGGCGAACTCGGCGGGCGGCTCGCCGACGCAGTAGGTGCGGGTCGAGTCGGAGCAGTAGCCGTCGGGCATCCGGCCGCCGATGTCGACGACGACGGGCTCGCCGGCACCGATGACCCGGTCGGAGGTGCCGTGGTGCGGGCTGGCGCCGTTGGGGCCGGCGGCGACGATGGTGAACTCGACGGTTGCGTGCCCGGCGGCACGGATCGCGGCGGCGATGTCGGCGGCGACCTCGTTCTCGGTGCGCCCGGCCCGCAGCCACTGCCCCATCTGGGCGTGCACGGCGTCGATGGCCTGCCCGGCGCGGCGCAGCGCCTCGACCTCGTCGGGTGACTTGCGCACGCGCAGCGCGGCCAGGACGGCGCCGGCAAGGCGCTGTTCGGCGCCGGGCAGCGCGGCGCGCAGCGCGAGGACCTGCTCGGCCCACATCCGGTTGCCGAGCCCGACGGTCTCGGGCTTGCCGGCCAGCGCGGCGCTGACGAGGTCGTAGGGGTCTGAGCCGTCGGCGTGATCGACGATCCGCACGCCGCGCGGATCGGCGGCCTCGGCGGCGGGCCGCTCCAGGCGCGGCACGATCAGGGTCGGCTCGCCGTCGGCGGGCAGCACGAGCAGCGTGAGCCGCTCCAGTGCGTGCGCGTCGTAACCTGTGAGATACTGCAGGTCAGCGCTGGGCGGGATGAGCAGCGCGTCGAGCCCGGCCGCGGTGGCGGCGAGCTGCGCGGCACGGAGTCGCTGTTCCTTCTGGGACACGTGAGCAAGCTTAACGTTCGTTTGGGTCTTGAGTCGACCGCGTGGCGTCGATACCAACGGACAGGGTGTCGGCCGACCCGGCGTGGCGTGGCGTGGCGTAGTCTGCAAGCGGAGCTTGAGTAAAGGCCAGGACCCGAGCTGTTTCCGAATCGAGATGAGCAGCGCATCTCATGAGCGCCCGCAGCGACTCCACGCCCGGCGGCCGGCCCGACGAGCCGTTCGTCCATGAGGCGTTGCTTTATCACGACCATGCCACGTATCTCGATGGCACGATGAACTTCATCTATGAGGGCGTCGCCCTCGGTGAGCCCGTCGCCGTCGCCGCGCCGCCCGCCAACGTGCGCCTGATCCGGGAGCGCCTCGGCGCGTTCGCCGAGGTCGTCACGTTTCACGACATGACCGAGGCGGGCCGCAACCCGGGCCGGATCATCCCGTGGGTGCTGTCGAGGTTCATGGACGCGCACCCCGGCCGCCGGGTCCGCATCATCGGCGAGCCGATCTGGAAGGGCCGTTCCGAGGACGAGTATCCCGCCTGCGTCCAGCACGAGGCGATGATCAACGTGGCGTTCACGGGCCGTGAGGCGGCGATCCTGTGCCCCTACGACACCAGCCTTCTTGAGCCGCACATGGTCAAGGACTCCTACGCGACCCACCCGATCGTGGTCGACGCCAACGGCAAGGCGGCCAGCGACGGCTACGACCCGTACGGCGTCACCGACGTCTACAACGTGCCGCTGTCCGAGCCGCCGTTCGGCGCGACCACGCTGCGCTTCGAGGTCGGCGACCTGGTCAAGGTCCGCCGCACCGTCGTCGAGCTCGGCCTCGATGCGGACCTGCCGCCGGACCGCATCAGCGACCTGCAGAGCGCGGTCAACGAGCTGGCGACCAACAGCATCATGCACGCCGGCGGCTCCGGCACGCTGCGCACCTGGCGCGACGACGCGCGGGTGGTCTGCGAGGTCCGCGACTTCGGCAGCCTCACCGACGTGATGGCCGGCCGGCTGCGCCCCGCCGACGGCAGTGGCGACGGGCGCGGGCTGGTCATGGTGCACTTCCTCGCCGACCTGGTCCAGCGGCACACCAGCCAGACCGGCACCACGACCCGCGTGCACGTGCTGCGCTAGATCGCTGGTTCATGGCAGGCTGGCCGGGTGGCCCGTCCCCTGTTGCTCATCGACTCCGCCAGCCTCTATTTCCGCGCCTTCTTCGGTGTACCCGAGAAGGCCGCCCTCGCCCCGGACGGCACCCCCGTCAACGCGGTGCGCGGGTTCCTCGACATGCTGTCGACCCTGGTGCGCGGCCGCGGCCCCGACCGGCTGGTCTGCGCGCTCGACGAAAGCTGGCGCCCGGCGTGGCGGGTGGCGCTGCTGCCGTCGTACAAGGCGCACCGGCTCACCCCGGCCGGCGGCGAGGAGGTCCCCGACGCCTTGTCCGTCCAGGTCCCGATCATCCTGGAGTTCCTGGCGGCGCTGGGCATCACCGCCGTCGGCGCCCACGACTACGAGGCCGACGACGTCATCGGCACCCTCGCCACCCGCGAGCCCGGCCCGATCGAGGTGGCCACCGGCGACCGCGACCTGTTCCAGCTCATCGACGACGCCCGCGCGGTGACCGTGCTGTACTGCGGCCGCGGCGTCGCCAAGCTCGAGGTCCTCGACAACGCCGCCCTGCACGCCAAGTACGGGGTGCCGGCCGCCGGCTACGCCGACTTCGCGGCCCTGCGCGGCGACCCGTCCGACGGCCTGCCGGGCGTCGCCGGCGTCGGGGAGAAGACCGCGGCGCGGCTCGTCGACCGGTACGGCGACCTCGACGGGATCCTCGCCGCCCTCGACGACCCGGCGTCGGGCTTCGCCCCTGGCCTGCGCGCGAAGATCGTCGCCGGCCGCGAGTACCTGACCTCGGCCCGCGACGTGGTGGCGGTGGCGCGCACGATCCCGCTCGGCGACCTGGAGACGAAGCTGCCGGCCTCCCCCGCCGACCCGGACGCGCTGCTCGCCCTCGCCGAGCGCTGGGGCCTCGCCGGCGCCACGAAACGCATCGTGGACGCCCTGGCCGCTGCCTAAGCCTCCGCCGGCGCTGCTGCCGGCGCGGGGAACGCCCAGCGGGGCTCGGCGCCGGCGAACCACATGCCGATCGCCAGGGCCGCCGTCGCCTCCAGGTAGGTCGCGCGGGCCAGGCCGCCGCAGTGCGCCGGGGTGCAGCCGATCGAGGCGATCAGGTCGCGCACCGTCGCCACCGCGCCGGGATCGTCGCCGCAGAACGGCACGACGAGCGGGCGGTCCTCGTACACCGGCGGCCGCAGTGTCCAGATGCTCTCGTGGCACAGGTTGAACGCCTTCACCACATGCGCGGCGGGTGCGGCGCCGGCGAGCCGGTGGGCGACGGGCGCCGTCACCATGAGCCCGTCGCCGGTCGGTTGCAGCGGGTTGGTGCAGTCGACGACCGTCCCGCCGGCGAGATGCCCGGCGAGGGCGGCGGTCACCGCGACGGCCGCGCCGGCCGGCACCGCGACCAGCACGACGTCGCCGAAGCGCGCCGCATCCGCGAGGTGCCGTGCCCGGCCGCGCCGATCCGCTGCGCCACGGCGGCCGCCTTCGCCGGGTCACGCCCGCCGATCAGCACCTGGTGCGCCGCGCCGGCCCACGCGCCGCCGAGGGCCGCCGCCATGTTGCCCGTGCCAAGGATGCCGATGCGCATCGTCCCGCTCCCGTCTCCGACTGCCACGCCACGGTAGGCGGGCCGATGCACACCACACGGTGTGCGTCGGGACGGGCAGGATGGCAGCCATGTACACCGCCGACTGCCGGGCGCGGGTCGCCTTCGAGGTCCTGGCCAACCGCTGGGACAGCGTCGTGGTCTTCACCCTCGCCGACTGCGGCCCGGCCCGCCCGCGGGTGCTCGCCGAGCGCATCGGCGGGATCGGGCCGAAGGTCCTCAACGACGCGCTGCGCCGCCTGGAGTGCAACGGCCTCGTGCAGCGACGCCGGTACGCCGAAGCGCCGCCCCGCGTCGACTACGAGCTGACGGAGGCCGGGGCGGCGCTGCTGGAGCCGATGCGGGCGATGGGCGCCTGGGCGTTGCGGTACGGCGACGCGGTCCTCGAAGCGCAGGAGCGTCACGCTAGGAACTGACGCGGACCGGGTCCACCTTCCAGATCTGCTCGCAGTACTCGCGGACCGTGCGGTCGGAGGAGAAGAAGCCGCACCGGGCGGTGTTCAGGATCGACATCCTGGTCCAGCGCTCGGTGTCCGTCCACACCTCGGCGACCGTGTCCTGGCAGTCGACGTACGCCCGGTAGTCGGCCAGGGCCATGTACTCGTCGCGGCCGAGCATCGCGTCGACGATCGGGGCGAACACGCTGCGCTCGCCCTTCGCGAACGTGCCCGACGCGATCGTGTCCACGGCCAGGCGCAGCTCGAAATCGGACTCGTAGTAGGACCGCGGCGAGTACCCGGACCGCCGCAGTGCGGCCGCGGCCGGCGCGTCCATCCCGAACAGGAAGAAGTTGTCGGCGCCGACCCGGTCGCGGATCTCGATGTTGGCGCCGTCGAGGGTACCGATGGTGAGTGCGCCGTTGAGGGCGAGTTTCATGTTGCCGGTCCCGGACGCCTCCTTGCCGGCCAGGGAGATCTGCTCCGACAGGTCCGCGGCCGGGATGACGAACTGTGCCTTCGTCACGTTGTAGTCCGGCGGGAACACCACCTTCAGGTGCCGGGCGAGCACCGGGTCGGTGTTGACCACGTCCGCCACGGCGTTGACGAGCTGGATCAGCAGCTTCATCGCGTGGTACCCCGGCGCCGCCTTCCCCCCGAACAGCACCGTGCGCGGCACGTAGGTCGCCTGCGGGTCGGCCCTGATCCGGTTGACCATCGTGATCACGTGCAGGAGCTTCAGCTGCTGCCGCTTGTACTCGTGGAACCGCTTGATCATCACGTCGGCGAGGGCGCCGGGGTCGATGAGGACGCCGGTGGAGCGCTCGACGGCGGCCTCGAGCTCGACCTTGTTCTGCCGCTTGACGTCACGCCACGCGGCGCGGAACGCGGGGTCGTCGGCGGCCGTGCCGAGCCCGTGCAGCCGCTCCAGGTCCGTGAGCCACCCCTCGTCGCCGAGCGTGTCGGTGATCAGCGTCGACAGCCGGGGGTTGGCCATGCGCATGAACCGCCGCGGGGTGACGCCGTTGGTGACGTTGTGGAACCGCTCCGGCCACAGCGTCGCGAAGTCGTGCAGCGTCGTCTCGGCGAGCAGCTTCGTGTGCAGCTCCGCGACCCCGTTGACGGCCGTGCTGCCGATGACCGCCAGATGCGCCATGCGGACCCGCCGCTCGTCCCCCTCCTGGATGATCGACATGCGGCGCAGCACGTCCACGTCGCCCGGGTACGCCGCCCGCACCTCCTCCAGGAAGAAGTGGTTGATCGCGTAGATGATCTCCATGTGCCGGGGCAGGAGCCGCTCCAGAAGCGGCACCGGCCACGTCTCCAGGGCCTCCGGCAGCAGCGTGTGGCACGTGTAGTTGAACGTCCGGCGGGTGATCGTCCACGCCTCGTCCCACCCGACCCCGTGCTCGTCGACGAGCAGCCGCATCAGCTCGGTGATCGCCATGACCGGGTGCGTGTCGTTGAGCTGGATCACCACCTTGTCGGCGAACCCCTCCCAGCCGCTGTTGCGCAGCCGGTACCGCCGGATGATGTCCCGCAGCGAGCACGCGACGAGGAAGTACTGCTGCTTGAGCCGCAGCTCCCGCCCCAGCTCGGTGCTGTCGTCCGGGTAGAGCACCTTGCTGATGTTCTCGGCCTTCACGATGTCGTCGACGGCCTCCACGTACTGCCCGACCCCGAACCGCGCCAGGTCGAACGACTCGCGACTGGCCCGCGCCTGCCACAGCCGGATGATGTTCACGGTCTGCGTGCCGTACCCGGGCACGAGCATGTGGCTCGGCTCGCCCCGCACCGTCTCCCCCGGCACCCAGTGCTTCTTCAGCCCGGTCGGGTCCTTCGGATCGGGCGCCGTCGAGCCGTAGAAGCCGACCAGCTGCCGGTCGTCCGGGGCGGGGAACTCCCACGGGTTGCCGTAGAACGTCCAGTCGTCGGGCCGCTCGACCTGCCTGCCGTCGCGGAACGTCTGCTTGAAGATGCCGAACTCGTAGCGGATCCCGTAGCCGACGGCCGGGATGTCCAGCGTGGCCATGGAGTCCAGCAGGCATGCCGCCAGCCGTCCGAGCCCGCCGTTGCCGAGGCCGGGCTCGACGTCGTACACCTCGAGCGCCTCGAGCGACACCCCGAGATCCTCGGCGATCGGCCTGACCCAGCGTTCGGTGTCGGTGTACAGCAGGTTCTGCCGCAACTGCCGCCCGAGCAGATACTCCGCCGACAGGTAGTAGACGAACCTGGGGTTGGCCGCGTAGTGCGCCGCCGCGGTGCGCGCATACCGATCGACGAGCCGATCCCGCACGGTCACCGCCAGGGTGTGAAACCCGTCGGGCCCGCTGGCCGACTCGATCGTCGTGCCACGCTGGTAGTAGAGGTTGGATATCAGGTCCCGCTCGAAGTCCTCGAGCGAGTCGCCGACAGTGCGCCTGAGTCGGGGCCTTGCCTCGGTCACCCGCCAAGTATCCGCCAGCCGATCACCCCGCAGCGACTGTCTCCCGAGATCTCACCACTCCGCCCGGCTGCAGGGGCACATAATCCCACTTTATGCAGTTTCATTACCACATGATCCTCTCCGCATGCCTGTCTCGGTGGTCACGGAGCAACGATCGGCACCGATGACCGAGGCACGCCAGGCGTCGGAGGCCGATCTTCGCCGCACGATCGCGTCCGCCTTCGCAGTGCCTGTGTCCAGCCATCGACTCCATCACGGGAGCGGGCAGTTTCGATCTTGCTGCCGTGATCGAAGTCGCCCAGTGGCCGTCCACACGGCCGGCCCGCGACTTCGATCAAAAGCAAGATCTACTCCCGGGATGAGCAAAACCACAAAGAGCCCAAACCCGGACATCAACAGGTGGGCGCGGGCCGTCGCAACACATCGGCCCGGACGGCGGCGGTTGGCCCGGTACGCACGGTGGGCGCTTTGTGGCGATTTGCTCCGCGAGGTCAGCATGGCTCCATGCAGATGGCTGGCCGCAGCCGAAGGACGAACAGCGACCGCGTTGGCGGCGGGCGTCCGCGCCGTCGTCGGCGCAGGCCGAGACGCCCGGCCAAGCCCGGGGGCAGCCAGGACGCCGTCGGAGCCGCCACGGACGACCACACCGGCAACACCGGCAACACCGGCAACACCGGCAACAACGCTGCCATCGGGCGGAAGACCGGCGGCAGCGGAGGAGCGGGGTCAGCGGCCGCGTTGGCGGCGGGCGTCCGCGCCGTCGTCGGCGCAGGCCGAGACACCTGGCCGAAGCCCGGGGCGGCCAGGATGCTGTCGGAGCCGCCACGGACGACCACACCGGCAACACCTGCAACACCTGCAACAACGCTGCCATCGGGCGGAAGACCGGCGGCAGCGGAGGGCGAGCGGGGTCAGCGGCCGCGTTGGCGGCGGGCGTCCGCGACGCCGTCGGCGCAGGCCGAGACACCTGACCAAAACCCAGGGCAGCCAAGATCATGTCGGAGCCGCCACGGACGACCACACCGGCAACACCTGCAAACAGCGCTGCCACCGAGCGGAAAGACCGGCGGCACCGGAGGAGCAGGGTCAGCGGCCGCGTTGGCGGCGGGCGTCCGCGACGCCGTCGGCGCAAGCCGAGACACCTGACCAAAACCCAGGGCAGCCAAGATGCCGCCGGCGACCACACCCGCGGCAACACCTGGAAACAGCACTGCCGCCGGGCGAAAGGGCCGGCAGCGGAGGGCGAGCAGGGGGTCAGCGACCGCGTTGGCGGCGGGCGTCCGCGGACGCCGTCGGTGCAGGCCGAGGCGCTGGCCAAAAGCCTGGGGCAGCCAGGATGCTGCCGGAGCCACCGCGGACGACCACACCGGCAACGCCTGGAAACAGCGCTGCCGCCGGGCAGAAGGCCGGCGGCAGCGGAGTGCGAGCGGGGTCAGCGGCCGCGTTGGCGGCGGGCGTCGGCGATGCCGTTGGCGGCGCGGGCTGAGAAGGCCTGGCCGGTGCCGGGGGCGGCGGGGGTGGTGTTGGAGCCGCCGCCGAAGACCGGGCCGGCGGTGGCGGTGCGGAGGGCCTCGCCGGCGGCGATCTTGTCGCGGACCGCGGCGGCCTCGGCCTGCTCGCGCTCCGAGGGGACGGCCATCACGGCGCTGGCGAGGGCGATGACCACGACCAGGACGAACAGGACGATCGGGGCGAGGAACCAGTTGACGTCGACGCCGGGGACCGTGGCGATGTTGTCGGTGGTGATGTTGACGTGCATGGCGGCCATGCCGGTGTAGTGCATGCCGCAGACGGCGACGCCCATCACCGCGGCCGCCGCGATGGTGGCGGGGATGCCGCGGACCACGACGGTGAACCAGAGGGCAACGGTCGCGGCGACGACCGCGATGGCGTAGGAGCCGTAGAAGAGGTTGCTCTGGTAGTCGAACGAGCCGTTGATCTGCATCGCGGCCATGCCGGTGTAGTGCATGAAGGCGACGGAGACGCCGGTGATCGGGCCGCCGATGAGGACCTTCGCGATCGACGGCTTGCCCAGGCCGACGATGAACAGGCCGATGCCGACCATGATCACGGCGATGAAGAAGCTCGCGACGGTCATGCCGACGTCATAGCGCAGCGGCGAACCGGTCACGCTGAAGCCGATCATGGCCATGAAGTGCATGACCCAGATGCCGGTGCCGCCGATCGCCCACGCGGCCAGAACCAGCAGCCACGCTCGGCGGCGGGTGTCTGTAGCGGCACGGGCACGGGCCGTGCTCACCAGACCGAGGAGGGAACCCAGGAACGACATCGCGTACGCGAAGATCGGGGTGATCGGACCGTACGTGAAGTGGTGCAGCTCTCCCACGATGCTTCCTCCCGCGCCGGAAACGCCCTACCGGCGAGAGCATCATTGCGGATCCAAACGAATTTTTCTAATCCGATGGGGTGAAAAATCGCTGCGTGATCACGCCATGACGCTGTACGCCAGAACGCCGCGGGTCATGGCGGCCATCGCCTGGCGGGCGGTGCGGCGCACGGTGTCGGAGGCGCCGGGTGCGTCGGCGAGTTGCCCGAGCAGGTCGAGGACCTGGCGGGACCAGCGCACGAAGTCCCCGGCGGGCATGTCGCCTTCCAGTCCGTGCACGCTGCCGAGCACCTTGGTGAGGGATTCGCCGCGGGCCCACCGGTACACCGGCCAGACGAAGCCCAGGTCCAGCTCCCGGGTCAGTTGCAGGCCCCGCGAGTCTTCGTCCTCGCGCACCTCGGACCACAGCTGCAGGGTGGCGTCGATGGCGTCGGAGACCTCGCCACGCGGGATGGAGGCGCGGTCGTCGGACTCGCGGCGGGCCTCGTAGACCAGGACGCTGGCGGCGGCGGCGAGGTCGGCGGCGCCGAGCTTGTCCCACACGCCCTTGCGCAGGCACTCGGCGACGAGCAGATCCGTCTCGGACCAGATGCGGGCCAGCATCCGGCCGGCGTCGGTGACGGTGCCGCCGGCGGAGAGGTACCCGCGGTCGGTGAGCAGGCCGCAGACCCGGTCGAACGTGCGGGCCAGCGAGCCGGTGCGGTTGGCGACCTTGCCGCGCAGCGCCTCCGTGTCGCGCTCCAGGCGCCACCGGCGCTCCGCCCAGCGGGCGTGCTCCTCACGCTCCGGGCACTGGTGGCAGGGGTGCCGGCGCATCGAGGCGCGCAGCTGGTCCAGCTCGTGGTCGTCCACGACCGCGGACTTCCGTGCCCGCCCGCGGGAGGGCGGGTCCAGGTCGAGGCGGCGCAGCTGCGCGGCGAGGTCGCGGCGGTCCTGGGCGGAGCGGTAGTTGAACTGCTTGGGGACCCTGACCCGGCCGAGGGACTCGACGGCGGCGGTGAAGTCGGCGCCGGAGATGCGCCCGGCCCAGCGGTCCTCGGTGAGCACGAGCGGGCGGGGCTCGCCGAAGCCGCGGCCGCCGACGCCCGGGTCGATGATGATCGCGAGGCCGGCCCGGCGGCCGGTGGGCACCCGGATGACGTCGCCGGGGCGCAGCCGCTCCAGGGACTCCAGGGCCGCCGCGCGGCGCTGCTGGACGCCCTGCCGGGCGATGGCGCGCTCCCGCTCGGCGATGGCGACCCGGAAGCCGAAGTACTCGTCGAAGTCGCCGAGGTGGCAGGTGGTCTCCGCGCCGTAGGTGGCGATGGTGTCGACGTTGCGCTGCACCTGCCGAGCCAGCCCGACCACCGAGCGGTCCGCCTGGAACTGGGCGAACGAACTCTCCAGCAGCTCCCTGGCCTCGGGTACGCCGACGCTGCCGACGAGGTTCACCGCCATGTTGTACGACGGCCGGAAGCTCGACTTGAGCGGATACGTGCGGGTGGAGGCGAGCCCGGCCACGTGCCGCGGGTCGAGTTCCGGCGCCCAGACCACGACCGCGTGACCCTCGACGTCGATCCCGCGGCGCCCGGCGCGGCCGGTCAGCTGGGTGTACTCCCCCGGGGTCAGGTCGACGTGCGCCTCGCCGTTGTACTTGACGAGCCGTTCCAGGACGACGCAGCGGGCCGGCATGTTGATGCCGAGCGCGAGGGTCTCCGTGGCGAAGACGGCCTTCACCAGGCCGCGGACGAACAGCTCCTCCACGACCTCCTTGAACGCCGGCAGCATCCCGGCGTGGTGCGCGGCGAGGCCCCGCTCGAGGCCGTCGAGCCACTCCCAGTACCCCAGGACCTGCAGGTCCTCGCTGGGGATGTGCTTGGTGCGGGACTCGACGATGGTGCGGATCTCGACCCGCTCGTCGGGCGCGGTGAGGCGCAGCCCGCCGGCGAGGCACTGCTGGACGGCGGCGTCGCACCCTGCGCGGCTGAAGATGAACAGGATCGCCGGCAGCAGCCCCTCCCGGTCGAGGCGCTCGACGATCTCCGGGCGGTAGGGGCCCTTGCGCCGCCCGTTGCGGTTGCCGGCCAGTTCGGCGCGGCGCAGCATTTCGCGGTGGTACCGCAGCAGCTCCGGATGCACGTCGTGCTTCTGTGCCGCCTCGGCGTCGTGGAACAGGTCGAACATCCGCCGATCGATCAGCATGTGCTGCCACAGCGGCACCGGCCGGTGCTCGCTGACCACGACCGTGGTCTCGCCCCGCACGGTGACGAGCCAGTCGGCGAACTCCTCCGCGTTGGACACGGTCGCGGAGAGGGAGACCAGCGTCACCGACTCCGGCAAGTGGATGATCACCTCTTCCCAGACCGCGCCACGGAACCGGTCGGCGAGGTAGTGCACCTCGTCCATGACCACGAAGGAGAGGCCCTCGAGGGTCGCTGAGCCGGCGTACAGCATGTTGCGCAGGACCTCGGTGGTCATGACCACCACGGGCGCGTCACCGTTGATCGCGTTGTCGCCGGTGAGCAGGCCGACGCGCTCGGCGCCGTAGCGCTGGACGAGGTCGTTGTACTTCTGGTTCGACAGTGCCTTGATGGGCGTCGTGTAGAAACACTTGCGTCCCTGCCGCAACGCCAGGTGGACGGCGAACTCGCCGACGACGGTCTTGCCGGCACCGGTCGGCGCGCACACCAGCACACCCGTGCCGCGCTCCAGGGCGTCGCACGCCTCGGCCTGGAACGGATCGAGCACGAAGTCCAGCTCGTCGACGAAGTCGGTCAGCGCAGGACGCTCAGCCCGCCTCTGGGCCGCTTCGTACCGCTCGGCGGGGGTGGTCATGACCCCAAGGCTAGGCGAAAGATGCCCGGATCCGCTCATGGGTATCGTGCTGGCGTGCCGGAAAGCGCTGAACCACCAAGTACATGGCGGCCCGTCGAGGCCGTGCTCCTGGATTTCCACGGGACGATCGCGCAGGTGGAGGACCCCGTCAGGTGGGTGACGTCAGCGGCCTCGAGCCTCGGCGCCACCCTGGACCGGGGCCGGGCCACCGTGCTCGCCGACCGGCTCACGACCGCGGGCCGGGCCGGCGGGCCGAAGCCGCACCGGGTGCCGGCGCACCTCGCCGAGGTCTGGGCCGACCGGGACCTGTCCATGCAGGCGCACCGGGCCGCGTACTCCGGACTCGCCGCCACCGTTGACGCCGACCTGGCCGAGGCCCTCTACGACCGGCTGCTCATCGCCGACGGCTGGCAGCTGTACGCCGACACCATCCCCACCCTGCAGGCGCTGCGTGCGCGTGGCGTACCGGTCGCGGTGGTCTCCAACATCGGCTTCGACCTGCGCGACCTGGCCGCCCAGCTGGGCTTCGCCGACCTGGTCGACGAGTTCGTGCTCTCCTACGAGGTCGGCCGCTGCAAGCCGGATCCGGCGATCTTCTGGAAGGCGTGCGCGGCGCTGCGCACCGACCCGGAGCGGACCCTGATGGTCGGTGACAGCCCCGCGGACGCCGGCGCCGCCGCGGCCGGCTGCAGCGTCCTTGTCCTGCCTGAGAGTGACCCTGGCAAGGTTCACGGCCTCAGCGCGGTGCTGCGCCTGCTTTAAATGTTGCCGTCGGTGGGAACCACTGTCGCAACACCGCCTGTGCGCTTGTCGGCTCCCCGCCAGGCGGCGACAGTGCAGAGACACAGACCGTTGACTTCCCGGAGGATCATCATGCCGTTAAGCCGCTGGAACCCGTCGGACGCCCTCGCCCGCATCGAGTCCGAGGTGGACAACGCCGCGTCCCACGCCCATTCAGCCTCAGTCAACACCAGCACCGACGGCGACGACCTCGTCATCACCGTCGACGGCGTCGACCCGTCCGACGTCCACGTCCAGGTCTCCGGCGGCCGCCTCACGATCAAGGGCGGCGGCGGTACCAGCACCTCGGAGCACCGTTCCGAGGGCGGCGCGACGTTCAGCTCCAGCTCGTCGAGCTCCAGCTCGTTCAGCCGCAGCTTCTCCCTGCCCGACGGCGTCACCGAGTCCGACGTCTCCACCACCCCGTCCGCCAACGGCGTCACGGTGCGGATCCACAACGCCGCCTAACCGATCAGCCGCAGCGCGCCTGGCACACAGGTGATCGTCACGGGGAGCGGGCAGATCCGCTCCCCGTCGGCGTATGCGGTGACCCCTTCGGCGGCCAGTTCGACGGTCGTGGCCCGGAACGTCGACACCCGCGGGTCGAGCACGTGGGTCCCCTTGAACACCTTCGGCCGCAGCCGCATCAGGGTGCCCCGGCCGAGCGGCTCGGCGACGACCACGTCGAGCAGTCCGTCCGTGGGGTCGGCGCCGGGCACGATCCGGAAGCCGCCGCCGTAGCTTTCGGTGTTGCCGATCGCGACCAGCACCGAGTCGAAGGCGCGCTGTTTGCCGTCGAGGCTCATGGTGTACCGCCGGCTGCGCAACGCCAGCAGCTCCGCGACGATGGCGAGGTTGTAGCGCTGCGGGCCGCGTGGCCAGCGCATGCGGTTGGCCCGCTCGTTGACGAACGCGTCGAACCCGGCGGCCATGACCGCCCCGAACCACGCCGTCGTCCCGTCTGCCCCTTGGACGCGCGCGAGGTCCACATCTCTTGTTCCCACGCCGGCCGCGATCGCGTCCGCGGCCTGGAGCGTGTCCCCGGGCAGTCCGAGCCTGACCGCGAAGTCGTTGCCGGTGCCGGCGGGCACGATCCCGAACGGCGCCCCGGTCCCGGCGACCGCCTGCAGGCCGAGGTGGACCGTGCCGTCGCCGCCCATCGCCACCACGGCCCTGCCCTCGGCGACGGCCGCCTTGCCCTGCTCGACCATGCCGTCGCGGGTGCCGGCGGTGACCACGTCGACGGTGTGCCCGCCGGCCCGCAGCCGCGTCACGACCTCTGGCAGCAGTGCGGCCTTGCGCCCTTTACCGGCGGTCGGGTTGGCGAGCAACGCAATGTTCACGCGCTGGATGCTAGGGCCTGCACCGGGCCGCGAACAGCACCCCGCCGCCGCGCACGACGTCTCGTGATCACGGAACTTCGCGGGCCTGGGCCACCGCCGAAGTTCCGTGATCCCGGAGACGGGCATGCGCCGTTCCTGCTGCCGTGATCGAAGTCGCCGATCTTCAGTCCACCGCTTGATCGAAGGACGCCCGTGGTCGCCGGGGTGGCCACTGCTGTCCTTTGATCACGCCCGCAAGATCGTCCGGCGGCACCGAACCGCGGCCACCGGCAGGAAACTCCCATGCGCGGGCCACCACCCCGCGGCTGCGCCGCGGCCAGCCGTCCGGGCGGCCAGCCCGCGACTTCGATCTGAAAGGTCCGCTCCCAGCGCGGGGCAACCCCGCGAAGAGCTCCAGACTGGACACCGGCTGACGAGCGCTCGCGGTTCGGCGCCTGGACAGCACCGCGCCCGCCGGGCTTTCGCTGCGGCGGGCGCGGTGACGGTCGCTTCTTGGTCAGGTGATGTCGTCGTAGCGGCTGTCGAGGGACCTGGGTCGCTCCACCGGGGTCGGACCGTCCACGGGGGTCGGCGCCTCCACGGGGTCGTAGCCGCCGACGGAGGTCGCGGCGGCGACGGGCTCCGGCGTGTAGTCGTCGAGCGAGGAGATCTCGTCGTCGGCGACGTCGGCGTAGACGGAGCGGTTGCGGCCCTTGCGCCTGTCGTTGATGAGCGCAACGCCGACCGCGGCGAAATACAGCAGCGACATCGCCACCGCCAGGCCCGACATGGTGAACGGGTCCGGGGTCGGGGTCGCAACGGCGGCGAAGGCGAAGAAGATGAACACGACGGTGCGCCACCAGCCGAGCAGTTTGCGCCCGCTGAGCACACCGGCGAAGTTGAGCATCATCGCGACCAGCGGGAACTCGAACGCGACGCCGAACACCAGCATGCCGGTGGTGATGAAGTTGACGTAGCGCGTGATGTCCAGCGAGGTGTGGACGACGTCCTCTTCAGGCAGCAGGTATTCCAGGCCGTGACCGAGCGCGAACCAGGCGAGGAACGCGCCGAGCGCGAACAGCGGTGCCGCGATCGAGATGAAGATGTAGGCATATTTGCGCTCGTGGCGGTGCAGGCCGGGAGCGATGAACGCCCACAGCTGATACATCCACCAGGGCGCCGTGATGAGCAGGCCCAGCCAGAGGCCGACCTTCAGCTCGAGCATGAAGAAGTCCGCCACGCCCAGCTGCACGAAGTCGCACTCGCGGCCGCGGGACTTCATCACCTTGCAGACCGGCTGCTGAACCAGCACGATCGCCCGGTCGGCCAGCCAGTAACCGATGCCGAACCCGAAGACCAGGCCGAGACACGCCTTGAAAAGGCGGCTGCGCAGCTCCCGCAGGTGCTCCATGAGGGTCATGGAGCCGTCTGCGGCGCGTTCGAACTGCGACGGCGCCTTGTTGCGGCGCCGCCCGGCGAGGATGCTCACGACGCTCTAGTGCCTCAGCGCTCGTGAACGCGGTTGACGGGGTCGACGGTCGGCGCGGGCGACGGCTTGTTGTCGTCGATCGTGCCGGACAGCGGCGCGCGACCCGACTGGGCCTCGGCCTTGGCGTCGACGTCGTCGTCGGCGAGACCCTTCGTCTCTGCCTTGATGATGCGCAGCGATCGACCCAGCGACCGCGCCGCGTCGGGCAGACGCTTGGCGCCGAACAGCAGGATCAGCACCACCACCAGCACGATGATGTGCCACGGCTTGAGTGCACCCATGTGAAGCCACCTCACAGTCTTGTATTGCCCGACCCATCGTACTGGTGACATCGGGTGACGGGCAGAGGCCGGGTTGCGGGAAGGGGTCCGGCCGCTGAAGTCCTGACGAGTGTTGACGCTGGACTGCCCGATCGTCAACCATCCGTCCGGACAAAGGCGTTAATTGCCCGGTTGATCCGCCAAGTTTCTTAACTGTTACCTGGTGGCGGGGCGCTGATCAGCGTCTTCGAGCTCGCCGCGGCGCGCCTGGATGATCAGTGCCTGCTCCTGCATGGCTTCCAGGCGGGGCTGCATCGCCTCCGCGGTCTGCTGCAGGCGGGCCAGATGGGGCTGCAGTCGCTTCTCGCCGTCGAGAAGGCGCCGCTGCAGCGACAGTGCGGTGTTACCGAACTGACGCACTCGCGCCGCCGTCGACATCACGGCCACGCCGAGGACGATGAGCGAGAGCAGGACGATGCCGCCCGAGATCCACCAGAGCACGCACCGACCTTAGTCCACCCCGATCCTCCCAGCAGCGCGGCGCACGGCAGCCGGGCTCAGGGCAGGGCGGGCACCGGGGCGTCGTAGGCGGCCAGGGCGGCCCGGGCCGTGTCGGCGACCGACGCGACCAGCTCCGGCGGCGACACCACCGACACCTCGGCGCCGAGGCCGAGCACCATCCTGCGGGCCCAGTCCAGGTCCGAGGCGCGCAGCGAGACCGTCCAGTGCTCCCCAGGCCCCCGCACGACCTCCTCGCACGGGTACTGCTCGGTGATCCACCGGGCGCCCCGGCCGACCCGCAGCGTGATCAGCGGCAGGTCGGGCGTGGGGCGGAAGAGGGTGCCGGTGCGCGTGTCGGTCGGCTGGGCCTGGACGGGCACGCGGGCGGGCTCATCCAGCTCGGTGGACGCGTCGATGCGGTCGACGCGGAACAGCCGGACCGCCAGGGCACGGCGGCACCATGCCTCCAGGTAGGCCCAGCGGCCGACGACGAGGACCCGCATCGGGTCGACGACGCGCTCGGAGGTCTCGTCGCGGGTCGCTGTGTAGTACGTGATACGCAGCGCGTGGCGGCGCTCGACGGCGCCGCGGAGCTCTTCGAGGCGGTCGGCGTTGCCGGGCAGGCGGACGGCGACGGGCGCGTCGGCAAGGTCGCCGGCCGCGTGCTCGATCTTGGCGAGGGCACGGTGGACGCCGTCGCGCTGGGCGACGCCGGGGGTCTCGGCGAGCATGCGCAGCGCGACGATGAGCGCGAGGGCCTCGTCGGGCGTGAGGCGCAGCGGCCGGTCGATGCCTGCGTCGTAGGTGACGGTGACGCCGTCGCCGATGAACGCCATGTCGATCAGGTCGCCTGGGCCGTAGCCGGGCAGGCCGCACAGCCACAGCAGCTCGAGGTCGTCGCGGAGCTGCCGCTCGGTGATGTCGTGGTCGGACGCCGCCTCGGCGAGCGTGATGCCGGGCCGGGCCTGCAGATACGGCACCAGGTTGAGCAGCCGGCCGAGCCGGTCCACGGAGTTGGTCATACCGCCACCTCGGTCCGGTCCGGCGAGGCGACGTCGGGCCCGGTGAACGACGGCGCGCCGGCGACGATCGCCTTGAGCCGCTTGACGACCTCCTCGCGCAGCTCCGGCGGGTCGAGCACGACGACGTCGGCGCCGTAGCCGACCAGCCAGCCGGCGAAGAAGTCGACGTCGGCGTAGCGCAGCATGAGCCGGTCGCCCCCGGGGCCGGGCACGCACGTCTCCGCCCAGCGGCGCACCCCCGCGGCGCGGCCGGGCCGCACGAGGACGGTGGCGCGGCTGGTGCGCTCGACCGGGCCGCTGGTCTTCGCGACGTAGGCGATCAGGTCGACCTTCGGCGGCTCGTAGGCTCCGCGCCGGCCGACCCGGCGGATGCCGCTGACGATCCGGGACAGCCGGAAGCAGCGCTCCGCGCCGCGCTCCAGGTCGTGGCCGACGACATACCACCGGCCGCGCCAGCACACGACGCCCCACGGCTGGAGCTTGCGGGTGCGGGCGGCGTCGCGCTCGGGCACGTGGTAGTCGAAGGTGACCGCCTGCCGGTCGCGGACGGCGGCGGTGAGCGGCTCGAACGCCGGGTCGACGGTGACGACGGCCTCGACGCCGAGGGTCGCGTGCGGGTCGACGTCGATGCCGCCGGCGCGCAGTTTCGCCAGCCCCGACGAGGCGGCGGCGGCAAGACCGGTCTGCTGCCAGAGCCGCGCGGCGATGCCGACGGCGGCCGCCTCGTCCGGCGCGAGCGGGATGTCGGGCAGCGCGTATTCACGGCGGGCGATGCGGTAGCCGGGCTCGTTGTCCCACACCGACGGCGTGCCGATCTCCAGGGGCACGCCGAGCTCGCGCAGCTCGGCCTTGTCCCGCTCGAACTTGCGCTGGAACGCCTCGTGGTCGCGCTCGTCCTCGGGGTCGTGCTCGTAGCCGGGCACGATCGTGGCGATCTGACCGGCGGTCAGGAAGCGGCGCGTCGAGAGCAGGCAGATCACCAGATTGACCAGGCGCTCGGTTCGGATGCGCGACACGCCAGCGAACCTACCAGCCCGAACGCCCAAATGGCGTCGCCCACTCGGTGACCGAACGTAGCGTCACAGCGCGAACACGGGAAGCTGACGCGATAGGTTGTGCCGATGATCCGCTGGCGCTGGGGGACGGTCGTCGCGCCCCGCACTTCGTGGCACGGCAGCGTCGAGGTCCAGGTGGCCGTGGACGCGCGCCGGCCGGACGATCCGGAGCAGGTGCGCGCCCTGGCCCATCCGGCGCTGGTCGGCACGCCGCAGGTCGGTGACCGGGTGCTGCTCAACGTCAACGCGCTCGCGTTGGGCCTGGGCACCGGGGGGTACGCCTTGATCGTCGCCATTCCGGATCGCCTGCCGGACGACGTCGACGTTCCTGGACACGTGGTCAAGGCGCGCTACACGCCGTTGCAGGCGGTCGTCCTGGCCGCCGACGAGGAGGCGTCACCGCTGCGCGCGGCCCTCGTCGACAGGACCGACGTCTCGGGTATGCCGGTGGTGATCGCCGACCTGCACTCGGCGCTGCCCGCCATCCTCGCCGGGGTCCTCGCCGACCGGCCGGACGCCAGGGTCGCGTACGTGATGACCGACGGCGGCGCGCTGCCGGCCTGGTTCTCCCGCACCCTGGACGCGTTGCGCCCGCTGCTCGCCGGCACGGTCACCACCGGCCAGGCGTTCGGCGGCGACCTGGAGTCGACCAACGTGCACAGCGGCCTGCTCGCCGCCCGCCACGGTCTCGGCGCCGACCTGGCGATCGTCACCCAGGGCCCGGGCAACCTGGGCACCGGCACGTCGTGGGGCTTCTCCGGGGTCGCCGCGGGCGAGGCGGTCAACGCGGTCGCGGCGCTGGCCGGCCGGCCGGTCGCCGCGCCCCGCATCTCCGACGCGGACCCCCGGCCCCGGCACCGCGGGGTGTCGCACCACAGCATGACCGCGTTCGGGCGGGTCGCCCTCGCGCCGGCGGACCTGGTCGTGCCGTCGGATCTGCCGGCCGGCCTTTCGCTGGACGTACACGAGAAGCTGCGGAAGATCTGCCCGCCGCACAGGATCGTGACGGCCCCGTCGCAGGATCTGGAGCAGGCGTTGCTGGCCCTGCCGGTGAAGCTGTCGACGATGGGGCGCGGCTACGCCGAGGACCGGGCCTACTTCCTCAGCGCGGCGGCCGCCGGGCGGGTCGCCGCGTCAGGCCTTGGCGAGCGCGGCGTTGGCGACGGACTGTAGCTGGCCGAGGTGGTTGGCGTCGGGTGCGGCGGCGGCGACCAGGTAGACCGCGACGATCGCCTTGCCCCGGCGGGCCAGCAGCGTCTTGGTCTTGTCACTGAGCGCGGCCTCACCGACGCCGCCGACGGCCTCGAGGGACTTGATCGTCGTCCAGAGCTTCTGCGACTGGGCCGCGTCGGGGAACGTCAGCGCGACCACGGTGACCTGGTCGCCGCCGCCGTTGCCGAACGGGCACATCCGGGCGCGGGCGTTGAGGCCGAGGCTCTGCACCGCCTGGCCGTACTGCGCGACCGCGGCGGCGCCGTCACCCGCGCTGGCCTGCACGGACAGCCCGGTGGCCTTCTGCACCTGGGCGGCGGTGACCAGGCCCTGGCAGCCGTCGGAGTTGACGACCGGCGGGAGGCTCGGCGAGGGCAGCGGCAGCGCCTGCGCCTCGCCGGTGGCGGTGGGCGCGACGGGCATCGGGGTGCGGCGCTCCCCGTCGTCGGTGCAGCCGGCGAGCAGCATCAGGGCGGCCGCGCCGATCGCGGCCTTCTTCAGGATCATGAGAACACCGCCAGCGCGGTCACGGCGGCGATGATGAGCACCAGGATGAGCGCAAGGACCCAGGTCGGGATCGCCGGGCCGTCGGTGCGGTTGCGCTCGATCTCCTCGCGGATGCGCTGCAACCGGCGGCCGTGCCGGTTGGACCGCGGCTTGTCCGGGTTGTCACTCGCCTTGGGCTTGGGGGCGGGCTGGCCGGCGGGAATGTCATCCATAGCGCCGGCCAGCCTAACCCAACGTTCACATACTGGCGATGAGCCGGTCGACGCGCTCGTCGTAGGCCCGGAACGGGTCCTTGCACAGCACGGTGCGCTGCGCCTGGTCGTTGAGCTTCAGGTGGACCCAGTCGACGGTGAAGTCGCGGCGGCGCTCCTGCGCGTGCCGGATGAACTCACCGCGCAGGCGGGCCCGCGTGGTCTGCGGCGGGGTCTCCTTGGCCTCGAAGATGTCGAGGTCGGTGGCGACCCGGTCGACCTTGCCGCGGCGCTCGAGCAGGCCGTAGAGCCCCCGGCCGCGGCGCAGGTCGTGGTAGGCGAGGTCCATCTGCGCGACCCGCGGGTGAGACAGCGGCAGGTCGTGCTTGCTCTGGTAGCGCTCGATCAGACCGAGCTTGGTGACCCAGTCGATCTCCCGCTCGACCTCCTTGAGGTTGCCGCTCTCCACGGCGCTGAGGACCCGGCCCCACAGCTCCATGACCCGCTTGGTCGCCGCGTCGGCGCCGCGCCGGTCGAGGAACTCGGTGGCCTTGTCGTAGTACTCCTGCTGGATCTCCAGCGCGCTGACCTCCTTGCCGCTGGCCAGGCGGACCCGCCGGCGGCCGGTGATGTCGTGGGACACCTCCCGGATCGCGCGGATCGGGTTCTCCAGCGACAGGTCGCGCATGGCGACGCCGGCCTCGATCATCCGCAGCACGATGTCGGCGGTGCCGACCTTGAGCAGCGTGGTGACCTCGTTCATGTTGGAGTCGCCGACGATGACGTGCAGGCGCCGGTACCGCTCGGCGTCGGCGTGCGGCTCGTCGCGGGTGTTGATGATCGGGCGGGACCGGGTGGTCGCCGAGGAGACGCCCTCCCAGATGTGCTCGGCGCGCTGCGACAGGCAGTAGACGGCGCCGCGCGGGGTCTGCAGCACCTTGCCGGCGCCGCAGATGAGCTGGCGGGTGACCAGGAACGGAATCAGGATGTCGGCGAGACGTCCGAACTCGCCATGGCGGCTGACCAGGTAATTCTCGTGGCAGCCATACGAGTTGCCGGCGGAGTCGGTGTTGTTCTTGAACAGGTAGATCTCGCCCGCGATCCCCTCGTCGTGCAGCCGGCGCTCAGCGTCGACCAGCAGGCCTTCGAGGATCCGCTCGCCGGCCCGGTCGTGCACGACCAGGTCGGGCACCGAGTCACACTCGGGCGTCGCGTATTCCGGGTGGGAGCCGACATCCAGATAGAGGCGCGCGCCGTTTCGCAGGAACACGTTGCTGGAACGGCCCCACGATACGACGCGCCGGAACAGATAGCGGGCGACCTCGTCGGGTGACAGGCGGCGCTGTCCCCGATAGGTGCACGTGACCCCGTATTCGGTCTCAAGGCCGAAAATTCGCCGGTCCATGTAGGAACATTAGCCGCCTGAACGCCGATCCGACCCTATTGCGTGCCCAGACTTTGCCTGTATGCCTCGCAGGTGGCGAAGTCAGGCAGCCGCCCGCCGTCGCGCATTTCCGCGAACGACGGCGCGACGGCGTCCCTGGCGGACAGCTGCGGGTCGTCGACGGGCCACACGATGCCGAGGTCCGGGTCGAGCGGGTGGATGCCGTGCTCCCCCGTCGGGTTGTAGCTCTCGGAGCACAGGTAGGTGATCGTGGCGTCGTCGGTGAGCGCGCAGAACCCGTGCCCGAGGCCCTCGCTGAGGTAGAGGGCCCGGCGGTCGACGTCGTCGAGCTGCACGCCCTCCCAGCGGCCGAATGTCGGGGATCCGACCCGGATGTCGACGACGACGTCGAGCACTGCGCCCCTGGTGCAGGTGACGTACTTCGCCTGGCCCGGCGGCACGTCGGCGAAGTGGATGCCCCGCACGACCCCTCGCGCGGACACCGACAGGTTGCCCTGCGCCAGCCGCAGCGGGTGGCCGACCTCGGCGCTGAGCTGCTCGAATCGGTAGAACTCCAGGAACAGCCCGCGGGGATCGCCGTGCTGCACCGGGGTGATCTCCCAGGCACCGGCGATCGACAGCTGTCGGAACTTCACGTGTGCGGCCCCACCCGTCGCGATGTCGTTGTATTGCTCGGTCGGCTCATTGTGGGGGCGGTGCCTAGCCTTCCCAATCCAGCAATTGGATCAGGTACTCGCCGTAGCCGCTCTTGCGCAACGGCTCGGCCAGTGCCCGCAGCTGTGCGTCGTCGATGAAGCCCGCACGCCACACGACCTCCTCCACGCAACCGATCTTGAGGCCCTGCCGCTCCTCGATCACGCGGACGAACTCGGCGGCCTGGACCATCGTGTTGAACGTACCCGTGTCCAGCCACGCCGTGCCGCGATCCAGGATCGCGACGTGCAACTCGTCGCGCTCCAGGTAGGCGGCGTTGACGGCGGTGATCTCCAGCTCGCCGCGGTCGCTGGGCTTGAGCTCGCGGGCGATCTGGACCACCCGGTTGTCGTAGAAGTACAGCCCGGGCACCGCGTACCGCGACTTCGGCCTGGTCGGCTTCTCCTCGATCGAGAGCACCTTGCCGTCGTCGTCGAACTCGACCACGCCGTAGTCCTGCGGGTTGGCCACCGGGTAGGCGAAGACGCGGCCGCCCTTGAGCTCGCCGTTGTCGGCGAGGCGCTGGCCGAGCAGCGCGCCGTGGAAGATGTTGTCGCCGAGCACCAGCGCGACGGTGTCGTCACCGATGAAGTCGGCGCCGATGATGAACGCCTGGGCGAGCCCCTCGGGGCGTGGTTGCGCCGCGTAACTGATCTCCAGGCCCCACTGGGTGCCGTCGCCGAGCAGTCGCTGGAACTGGTCCTGGTCCTCCGGGGTGGTGATGACGAGGATCTCGCGGACCCCGGCCATCACCAGCGTGGTGAGCGGGTAGTAGATCATCGGTTTGTCGAAGACGGGCATGAGCTGCTTCGACACCGCTTTCGTCAGCGGCCAGAGGCGGGAGCCGGTGCCACCGGCGAGGATGATGCCACGCACCCGGCCACCTTACGGGTTGTGGACACCCTCGGTCGACTCAGCGCCTTCCCGGGTGGACTAGACTCCCGATCCCGTGAGAATCCTCGTCACCGGCGGTGCCGGGTTCATCGGCTCCCACTACGTCCGCACCCTCCTCGGAGGCGGTTACCCGGCCCATGCCGGGGCGGCCGTGACCGTGCTCGACAAGCTCACCTATTCCGGCAACCGGGACAACCTGGCGCCCGTTGCCCATGACTCCGCTCTGACCTTCGTCGAGGGCGACATCTGCGACACCGACCTGGTCGAGCAGCTGATGCCCGGCCACGACGCGGTCGTGCACTTCGCGGCCGAGTCGCACGTCGACCGGTCGATCCTCGGCGCCGGGCCGTTCGTGACCACCAACGTCATCGGCACCCAGGTCCTGCTCGACGCTGCGCGGCGGGCCGGCGTGGGGCGCTTCCTGCACGTGTCGACCGACGAGGTGTACGGCTCGATCGAGGAGGGCTCCTGGACCGAGGAGTGGCCGCTGCAGCCCAACTCGCCGTACTCCGCGTCGAAGGCCGGCTCGGACCTGCTGGTGCTGGCCTACCACCGCACCCACGGCATGGAGGTCGTCGTCACCCGGTGCTCCAACAACTACGGGCACTACCAGTTCCCCGAGAAGGTCATCCCGCTGTTCGTCACCAACCTCATCGACGGGCTGCAGGTCCCGCTGTACGGCGACGGCGGCAACATCCGCGACTGGCTGCACGTCTCCGACCACTGCGCCGGCATCCAGCTGGCCCTGGAGAAGGGCCGCGCCGGCGAGGTCTACAACATCGGCGGCGGCCGTGAGCTGACCAACCGGGAGCTGACCGAGGTGCTCCTGGAGGCGACCGGCCGCGACTGGTCCGCGGTGCGCCCCGTCGAGGACCGCAAGGGCCACGACCGGCGGTACTCGCTGAGCCACGAGAAGATCAGCAACGAGCTCGGCTACGCGCCCGCGGTCACGTTCGAGGACGGCATCGCGGCGACGGTGGCCTGGTACAAGGACAACCGCTCCTGGTGGGAGCCTCTCAAGACGCGCGCGGCGCTGTGACCCGGTATCTGGTCACCGGCGCGGGCGGGATGCTCGGCCAGGACCTCCTCGCGGCGCTGGACGGCCGTGCGGTGACCGCGGCGAAGCGTGCCGACCTGGACATCACCGACCCGCACGCGGTCCACGCGCTGGTCGACGGTCACGACGTGGTGTTCAACGCGGCGGCCTGGACCGACGTGGACGGCGCGGAGACCGCCTACGAGTCCGCGCTCGCGGTCAACGGCACGGGCCCGGCGGTGCTCGCCAAGGCATGCCGCGCCAAGGGTGCGCGGCTTGTGCACGTTTCGACCGATTACGTGTTCAACGGCGCCGGGACCTCGCCGTATCCGGAGGACGCGCCGACCGCGCCGCTGAACGCCTATGGGCACAGCAAGCTCTTCGGCGAACAGGCCGTGCTGGAGGTGCTGCCGGACTCCGGGTACGTGGTGCGCACCGCGTGGCTGTACGGCGCGCAGGGCCGCAACTTCGTCAAGACGATGCTGCGCCTCGCCGCCACCCGGGAGTTCCTCGACGTGGTCGACGACCAGGTGGGTCAGCCGACCTGGTCGCGGGATCTGGCTTCCCGGCTGGTCGAACTGGCCGACTCGGACGCCCCCGCCGGGGTGTACCACGGCACCGCGTCGGGGCAGACCACGTGGCACGGGCTCGCGCAGGCGGTCTTCGCCCTCAGCGGACTGGACCCCGAGCGGGTCCGCCGGACCACCAGTGCGGCCTACGTGACACCGGCCGCCCGGCCCTCCTACAGCGTGCTGGGCCACGACCGGTGGGCGGCGGCGGGGATGGCGCCGATGCGGGACTGGCATACCATGCTGACCGCGGCGCTGCACGACCCAGCGTTCGCAGCCGTCCTGGGGGGTGCCGGGTGACACAACTGACCATCGTCACAGGGCTGACCGCCATCGCGCTGCTGGTCTTCATGGTCGAGCTGCTGCGACGGCGGCAGCTGCAGGAGAAGTACGCGATCCTCTGGCTGCTCGTCAGCATCGTGATCGTGCCGATGGCGTTCTTCCCGAAGCTGACGGACAACGTGGCCGAGGCGATCGGGATCGCGTCCGGGGTGAGCCTCGTGCTCTTCCTCGGCATCGTGTTCCTGCTGCTCGTCACGGTGCACCTCAGCTGGGAGGTGAGCCGGCTGGAGGAGGAGACGCGGACCCTCGCGGAGGACCTGGCGCTGCTGCGCAGCGAGCTCGGCCGGCCCCGCGACTCCTCCGCGGTGCCCGCCCCCACCTCGTCGGACCTTCCTGAACGGGCGCCTGATGATCAACGGTAAGAAGGTCCTGATCATCATCCCGGCGTGGAACGAGGCCGCCTCGATCGCCGACGTCGTCGGCGAGGTCCACGGCGAGCTGCCCGGCGTCGACATCATCGTCGTGGACGACGGCTCCGCCGACGACACCGCCCTGCGGGCCGCCTCCGCGGGCGCGATCGTGGCCCGGCTGCCGTTCAACCTCGGTGTCGGGGGTGCCATGCGCACCGGGTACCGGTATGCCCGCGACCACGGTTACGACGTCGCGATCCAGGTCGACGCGGACGGCCAGCACGACCCGCGGTACATCCCGAAGCTCGTCGACGCCCTCGACGAGCACGACCTGGTCATCGGCGCCCGTTTCGCGGGCGAGGGCGGCTACAGCGTCACCGGCCCCCGCAAGTGGGCGATGCGGATGCTGTCGGCGGTGCTGTCGCGCCTGTCGAGGACGAAGCTCACCGACACCACGTCGGGGCACCGGGCCTGCAACCGCCGGCTCATCGAGTTCTTCGCGCACTGGTATCCCGCGGAGTACCTCGGCGACACGATCGAGGTGCTGGTGCGGGTCGCCCGCTCCGGCTACAAGATCACGCAGATCCCGGTGGCGATGCGCCCCCGCATGGCGGGCACGCCCAGCAACTCACCGATGAAGTCCACGATCTACCTGGGCCGGGCCGGCATCGTGCTGCTCCTGGCGCTGATCCGCACCTGACCCTCGCGTCGGCGGCGCGGATCCTCCGGGGTCCGCGCCCCGGCGCCGGCGGTCAGGCTGCGGGGCGCAGCTGGGTGAGGGCGCGCACCGCGTCGGTGAGGGAGATCGGGCGGTCGCTGACCTCCGTGGCGAGACACCACTCGACATACTGCCGCATCAGCGTCGAGGGCTTGACGCCCTTGCTCTTCGCGACCGCGGCGAGGCGCTGCGCCACGTCGGACGGCAGCCGCATCGAATAGACGGCCATGACCTCCGCGTCGGGCTTCGGTGGCAGCGCGGGGACCGGCGCCGCCCGGTCGAACGTGAACTCTCCGGCGGCGACGGCCGCGACCATGGCGTCCATCTGCTGCTCGGTGAGCGGGTCGGTGTTCATGCTGCGCTCGCCTCCCACTTCTCATACTCGGCGAGCTCGTCGGGGGTCATGTCCCGTGCTCCGAGGATGCCCCAGCTGAACTGGCCTTCTTGCTTCACGACGACGATGAGAGGTCGTCCCGTGTCGGTGCGTGCCCAGATGCTGAGAGCCGGGATGCCGAGCGCGAAGCCCGGAAGGGGGCGTCGCCGTTCGGCGTTCAACGCCTGGAGCACCTCGGCGTCGGTGATCCCGACGAGTGCTGCGAGCGTTGCCGGCCACCAGCGGTACGGCATGACTCCAATGTACGACGCGCGTAAGACTTCCGTCTACGATCCGCCCCCGGCAACACCGATGCGTCACCGGTCAGGGACCGTGCGGGCGCACCGCCAACGGTACGGCTCCGGCCCTGGCGCGTATGAACGTTCCAGGCGCTCGGCGTGATCCTGCTGCTGCGCTACCTGGCGTACGGCGCTCCCGGCGCCCCGCCCGCCTGAGCCCTACGCGGCGACCTCCGGCGCGACACGGGCGCCTCCGCACCACGGACACCCCCCACGACCGGGCGCTGGGACGCCACCAAAATTCCCCCCGGACAGGCATGCGCCCCAGCGCTCACCCGGGTTCGATCTTGCCATCCGTGATCGAAGTCGCCGGATGGCCGTCCACGCGACCAGTCCACGACTTCGATCAACCGCAAGATCCGACGTGCAAGACAAGCAACCCACAAAGCGCCGGACCGGACATCGGCAGACGGGCGCGGGCCCAGGTGCTCACTTCGAGGCGCCCAGCACGCGCGATCCTGACCTGTTGCCGGTCGCTTCAAGCTCTGCGATCACGGTGACGAGCGCGTGCGCCTTGCCGGTGCTCGATCTGGGCCGCGCCTGCGGTGGGAAGCGCCGGCTGACATGACGAGGCCGGGGTCAGCGGATCGCTGAACCCCGGCCCGATCGTCCGGTCCTGCTGTACTCCCCCGCGACCTGCGCCGATCCGCGCCGGACAAAAGCCGGGCGGCAGCGGGGCGCGTTACTCCGCGGCGGGCTTGTCGCCCTCGGCGGGCTTGTCGCCCTCGGCGGGCTTGTCGCTCTCGTCGGCCGGCTTGTCGCCCTCGCCGCTGGGGGTCGGGCCGCTGGCGTTGTCGGCCGGAGTGTTCGGGGCCGACGGGGGCTGCGGCTTGTCCTCGAGGCCTTCCTCGGGGGCCGTGGCCTTCGCCGGGTCCTCGAGGATCGCGGTGAGGGCGAGCCCCGTCAGGCGGCGGAACGTGCGGCCCTGGCGGTGCCGGTCCAGGACCGCGACCTCCAGCTGGTTGGCCGCCAGCTTCCGCGGCTGGCCGTTTTCGCCGCCGACGCTGCTCAGACCCTCGACCGCCAGCTTCAACGCCTCAGCGAGCGTCTGGTCGGGGCGCAGGCGGGTCTTCACGGCGCCGGAGATGGTGTCGGACTGGCCGCCCATGGTGACGAGGCCGGGCTCGTCCTGGACGGAGCCGTCGTAGGTGATGCGGTAGAGCTCGTCGTCCTCGGCGGTGGCACCGACCTCGGCGACGCAGATCTCCACCTCGTACGGCTTCTGCTCCTGCGTGAAGATCGCACCGAGGGTGCGGGCGTAGATGTTGGCGACCTGCCGGCCGGTGACGTCGCGGCGGCCGTAGGAGTAGCCGTGCAGGTCGGCGAGGCGGACCCCGGCCGAGCGCAGGTTCTCGAACTCCGGGTAGCGGCCGACGGCGGCGAACCCGATCTTGTCGTAGATCTCGCTGACCTTGTGCAGAGCGGTCGACAGGTTCTCGGCGACGAAGAGCACGCCGCCCTCGTAGCTGAGCACCACGACGCTGCGACCGCGCGCGATGCCCTTGCGCGCGTATTCCGAGCGGTCCCGCATGATCTGCTCGGGCGAGGCGTAGAACTGCATGGCCACGGGGCGGGTTCTCCTTCGGCTTTGGTGTTAGGGGCGGAGGGCAGGGGGCAGGGGGCTCAGACGCCGGGGTTGTCGGCGCGCTCAGCGATGACCGCCTCGGCGACCGCGCGGGTCTCCTCGTCGGTGAGGCGGTGGGTGCCCTCGACGGTCGCGGTCATGATGACCGGGAAGATGCCGCGGAGCAGGTCGGGGCCGCCGGTCGCGGTGTCGTCGTCGGCGGCGTCGTAGAGCGCCTCGACGGCGATCTTCACGGCGTCGCCGGTGGTGATGCCGGGCTTGTACCGCTTCTTCATCGACGACTTCGCGAACAGCGAGCCGGAGCCGATCGAGTCGTAGCCGCGCTCCTCGTAGACGCCGCCGGCGACGTCGAAGCTGAAGATGCGGCCGGCCTTGTCGACGGACTTGGCGTGCACGTCGAACCCGGCGAACAGCGGCACCACGGCCAAACCCTGCATGGCGGCGCCGAGGTTGTTGCGGACCATGGTGGCGAGGCGGTTGGCCTTGCCCTCCAGGGAGAGCATCGTGCCTTCGATCTTCTCGTAGTGCTCCAGCTCGACCTGGAACAGGCGCAGCATCTCCAGGCCGAAGCCCGCGGTGCCGGCCATGCCGACCAGTGAATACGCGTCGGCGGCGAAGACCTTCTCGATGTCGCGCTGGGCGATCAGGTTGCCCATCGTGGCGCGCCGGTCGCCACCCATGAGCACACCGTCGGAGCAGGTGATGGCGACGATCGTGGTGGCGTGCGCGCTCACCTCGGTGGCCATCCCCGGCGGCAACGGCCGGCGACCCGGGAGCATCTCGGGCGCGACCGCCGACAGGAACTCGGTGAACGACGAGGTCCCCGCGGCGTGGAACGCGGCCGGCAGACGCCCAAGGTGGTCAAGACCCGTCGGCAACGGAGCTCCCTTCACAGGATGATCGACTGTAGTTGACCAAACAATACGCCCGTCGGCCCGGATGCGTCCGGACCGACGGGACCTTCTCAGTGACGGTTACTGGCCGCCCTTTTGCACGTATCCGCGGACGAACTCTTCGGCGTTCTCCTCGAGCACCGAGTCGATCTCGTCGAGGAGGTCGTCGACGTCCTCACCCAACTGCTCGACCCGCTCGGCTGTCTCCGGGTTGACCTCGGGCGCGGCGACTTCCTCTTCCTCGTCGCGCCGGGACTTACCGGATTGGGACTGCCCGCCCGTATCCCTCGTAGCCATGTCTCATCCTCCTCGGGGGGACCACCAAACAACCGCTGCATCGAACTTACCCGGAAGTGATCGCTTCCAGCAGATCCTTCGCGCTCGGGCATTTGTCGAAGAGTGCACCGACGTGCTTCTTGGTCCCTCGTTCGGGCTCCATCATCGGCACCCGCACCAGCGACTCGCGGCCCACGTCGAAGATGACCGAGTCCCAGCTCGCCGCAACCACCTCGGCGGGGTATTTGGCCAGGCACCGGCCGCGGAAGTAGGCGCGGGTGTCGTCCGGCGGCTCGACGATCGCGCGCTGGATCTCGTCCTCGGTGAACAGCGTCGCCATCGAACCGCGGGCGACCAGGCGCTGATAGAGGCCCTTCTCGGCGCGGACGTCGGAATACTGCAGGTCCACGAGTTGCAGCTTGTGCGAGGACCAGCCCAGCGACTCGCGCTCGCGATAGCCCTCGAGCAGGCGGAGCTTGGCGACCCAGTCCAGCTCGCCGGCGCACAGCATCGGGTCGCGGCCGAGCCGGTCCAGCACGCTCTCCCAGCGCTCCAGCACGTCGGCGGTCTGCTCGTCGACGTCGGAGCCCTGCCGGGAGTCCACGAAGGCGCGGGCCCGCTCGTAGAACGCCCACTGGATGTCCAGCGCGGTCAGCCGCCGGCCGTCGCGCATGCGGATCAGGTGCTGCAGGGACGGGTCGTGGCTGACCGCCTTGAGCTCGCTGACCGGGTCGGCGATGCCCAGGTCGGCGGAGAGCGCCTTGTCCTCGATCATCGCGAGGATGAGCGAGGTGGTGCCGACCTTGAGGTAGGTGGAGATCTCCGACAGGTTAGCGTCGCCGATGATGACGTGCAGGCGCCGATACTTGTCGGCGTCGGAGTGCGGCTCGTCGCGGGTGTTGATGATCGGCCGCTTCAGCGTCGTCTCCAGGCCGACCTCGACCTCGAAGAAGTCGGCGCGCTGGGAGATCTGGAAGCCGGGGCCGGAGCCGTCCTGCCCGATGCCGACCCGGCCCGCCCCGCACACGATCTGGCGGGTGACGAAGAACGGGGTGAGATGCATGACGATGTCGGCGAACGGGGTCTGCCGGCGCATGAGGTAGTTCTCATGCGTGCCGTAGCTGGCGCCCTTGTTGTCGGTGTTGTTCTTGTACAGATGGATCGGCAGCGTCCCCGGGATCGTCGCCGCGCGACGGGACGCCTCGGCCATCACCCGCTCGCCGGCCTTGTCCCACAACACGATGTCGCGCGGGTTGGTGCACTCCGGGGTGGAGTATTCGGGGTGGGCGTGGTCGACGTAGAGCCTGGCGCCGTTGGTCAGTATGACGTTGGCCAGGCCGAGATCCTCGTCCGCCAGGGCCTCTGCGGGGTCATAGAGGGCGCCGGAGTAGGTGAATCCGCGCGCGTCGCGCAGCGGGGACTCCTCCTCGTAGTCCCACCGGGCCCGGCCGCCCTTGGTGAGCTCGGGCCGTGCGCCATAAGCGTTGACCACCTGGGATGACGTCACCATCGGGTTGGCTCCCGGCTGGCCGGGCACAGACACGCCGTATTCGACCTCAGTGCCCATCACGCGCCGCACACTCATGCCCACAACCCTAGTCGCAAGGTACGACAGTCTGCCTCCACCGCGGCGCGCCAGGTTTACATGATGTCCGATTGTTGTGAGGCGGTTGCTGCCCGTAACATCCACGAATGCAGATCGCTGTCGCTTTTGAGGGTGCCGGCGCGGGTGAGGCGCCGCTGACGTGGGGGCAGCAGGACATCTGGGCGTCGATGACCAGGTTCGGCGAGCAGCTGCCGCTCGGTGGGGTGACGCCGCTGCCGGCCGGCGCGACCGTGCAGGACGTCGCCGGCGAGCTGCGGTATCTGATGAGCCGCTACCAGGTCCTGCGGACCCGTCTGCGGTTCGCCGATGACGGGTCGCCCCGGCAGGTCGTCGCGGCGGCCGGCACGGCCTTCCTGGAGGTCGTCGACGACGAGGACGCGGCGGGCGTGCTGGCGCGGTACCGCCGCGAACCCGTCGACTTCACCGGCGACTGGCCGATCCGGATGGGTGTCGTGCGTCACCGTGGCAGGCCCACCCATCTGTGCGCGGTGATCTGGCACCTCGCGATGGACCGGTCCGGGGCCGCGGTGATGCTGCGCGAGGTCGCCGCCAGGGTCCAGGACCCGGTCACCGGGATGCAGCCGCTGGAGCAGGCCGGCTGGCAGGCGTCGGAGGCGGGCGCCCGGCAGAGCCGCAGCGCGTTGCGGCACTGGGAGCGGGTCCTGCGCGCGATGCCCCCGCCGTGGCCGGTCGCGTCGCGGCGGCGCGAGCGGCCCCGGCACTGGAAGGGCCGCCTGGTCTCCCCCGCGATCCCGCTCGCGACCCGGATGCTGGTGGAGCGCTCCGGCGCGGACCCGGCCACGACCCTGTTGGCGGCGTTCGCGGTCGCGGTACGCCGGTGCGCGGGCGTCGATCCGGTGCCGATGCTGCTGGTGACCAGCAACCGGTTCCGCTCGGGGCTCTCGGAGGTCGTGGCGCCGGTCGCCCAGCCGGGGTTGTGCCTCGTGGACGTCGCCGACGCCGATTTCGCCGGTGTACTGGAGGGGGCGCGCCGTGCGGCGACGGCGGCGTACAAGCACGCGTATTACGACACGGCCGGCAAGGAGTCCCTGGTGGCGCGGGTCGCCGCCGAGCGTGGCCCGCAGTTCCGGGTCGACTTCCACCTCAACGACCGGCGCGGTCCGGACCTGCCGGTGGTGGCGGGGACGCTGTCGCAGGCGCTCGCCCGGCGGTCGCTGGACTGGATGCCGTTCAAGGACACGGCGTCGAGCCGGGTGTTCGTGCACGCCGACGACGCTGCGGGCGCGACGGTCCTGACGTGCTACGCCGATACCCATCACGTCTCGTTGGCCGAGGCGTCCACGGTACTGATGACGCTTGAGTCCGTCCTGGTCGAGGCCGCGCTGCGCGCGTCCTGACGTCCACGGCGTCCGCTCGTGATCGAAGGAGCGGGGTGGTCGTCCGGGCGGCCACGGGCGTCCTTTGATCATGGGCGCGGCTCGAAGATCGGCGTCCGGACGCGGTGGGGTACCTGGTTTGTCGCGGCCGGAGGTCGCGGCGCGGCCGGCAACGGCCGCGGAGGGTGACTGTCGGCGGAGGTGGCAGGGAAGGCCGTTCACGGCCTGACCGGTGCCTGGCGGGAGCGGCGGTCGCGCCCACGACGGACCCGAGTCATGCCCTTGTCCTTGCCCTTGCCCTTGTTCGCAACGCGAAGCGGGCGGCGGCCCTGAGGCCACCGCCCGCCAGTGTCGCGGTCCTACAGATATTGGCCGGTGTTGGTCGCGGTCTCTATCGACCTGCCGGCCTCAGCGCCCTTGCCGCCGGAGACGAGCGTGCGGATGTAGACGATCCGCTCACCCTTCTTGCCGGAGATGCGGGCCCAGTCGTCGGGGTTGGTGGTGTTGGGCAGATCCTCGTTCTCGCGGAACTCGTCAACGCAGGAGTCGAGCAGGTGCTGGAGGCGCATGCCCTTCTGGCCGTTGCTGAGGAAGTCCTTGATCGCCATCTTCTTGGCCCGGTCGACGATGTTCTGGATCATCGCGCCGGAGTTGAAGTCCTTGAAGTACAGGACCTCCTTGTCGCCGTTGGCGTAGGTCACCTCGAGGAACCGGTTCTCCTCGGTCTCGGAGTACATCCGCAGGACCACCGCGTCGATCATGGCCGCGACCGTCGCGTCGGGCGAGTTGCCGTGCTCGGCGACGTCGTCCTTGTGCAGCGGGACTGTGGTGAGGATGTACTTGGAGAAGATGTCCTTGGCCGCCTCGGCGTCCGGTCGCTCGATCTTGATCTTCACATCGAGCCGGCCGGGGCGCAGGATGGCCGGGTCGATCATGTCTTCCCGGTTGGATGCGCCGATGACGATGACGTTTTCCAGGCCTTCGACGCCGTCGATCTCGCTCAGCAGCTGAGGCACGATCGTGTTCTCGACGTCGGAGGAGACCCCCGAGCCACGGGTGCGGAACACCGAGTCCATCTCGTCGAAGAACACGATGACCGGGGTGCCCTCGCTCGCCTTCTCACGGGCGCGCTGGAAGATCAGCCGGATGTGCCGCTCGGTCTCGCCGACATACTTGTTGAGCAGCTCGGGACCCTTGATGTTGAGGAAGTAGCTGGTCTTGCGCTCCTCGCCACGCCGCTCGGCGATCTTCTTCGCCAGCGAGTTGGCGACCGCCTTGGCGATCAGCGTCTTGCCACAGCCGGGAGGGCCGTAGAGCAGGACGCCTTTCGGCGGGCGCAACAGGTGCTCGCGGAACAGCTCCGCGTGCAGGAAGGGCAGCTCCACGGCGTCGCGGATCTGCTCGATCTGCGAGAAGAGGCCACCGATGTCGGTGTAGTCGACGTCGGGCACCTCCTCCAGCACCAGCTCCTCGACCTCGCTCTTCGGGATCCGCTCGTAGGCATACGCCGAGCGGGGCTCGATCATGAGCGAGTCGCCGGCGCGCAGGGGCGCGTCGGTGAGGGTGTCGGCCAGGTGGACGATCCGCTCCTCGTCGGCGTGCGAGATGACGAGTGCGCGGTCACCACCTTCCAGGATCTCCTTCAACATGACGACCTCGCCGGAGCGCTCGAACCCGAGCGCGTCGACGATGTTCAGGGCGTCGTTGAGCAGGACCTCCTGGCCTCGGCGCAGTTCCTCGACCTCGATGGCCGGGGATACCGCGACGCGCAGCTTGCGCCCGCCGGTGAAGACGTCGACAGAGCCGTCTTCGTGGCGGGCGAGGAAGACGCCGTAACCGCTCGGCGGCTGTGCCAGGCGGTCAACTTCCTCCTTCAGCGTCACGATCTGGGCGCGGGCCTCCTTGAGGGTGGCCACGAGCCGCTCGTTGTTTTCGGTCAGCCGGGCAATCTGCGCCTGCGCTGCGGCGAGCCGCTCCTCGAGCTGTCGCACGTGTCGCGGGGTTTCCGTCAGCTTGCGCCGCACCAGGGCGAGTTCCTCTTGGAGGAAGGCGACCTGCGTGGAGAGATCGTGGGCGTCCTTCTCCCATCGTGCGGCGCGCGTCTCCGCGTCGTCGCTGCGTGCCACGTCCCACCTCCCCGGGGGCTTTGAACGTTGTGCTCTAACACTAACTGCTGTTCGCCGGTCTGGGCCCCTTCGAACCCGTGCGCCACAGGGCTTTTACAAATCGTGCGGCCTGGAGGCACTTTCCACCAGCCCTGTAATGTTGCAGCGTGAGCGCTCTTGAGGTGTGGGTTGACCAGGACCTGTGCACTGGCGACGGCCTGTGCGTGCAGTACGCGCCTGAGGTCTTCGAGTTCGACGTCGATGGCCTGGCCTACGTGAAGCAGCCCGACGGAGAGCTCCTACTGGCCCCTGGCAGCCGTGTCGACGTGCCAGAACACCTCCGGCTCGAGGTCATCGACGCGGCCAAGGAGTGCCCCGGTGACTGCATCCACGTGCACCGGGCGGCCGACGGCGTGCCTGTCGCCGGACCCAACGCCGACTGATTCGTCACAGCATCGGCTTGCCCACGAGAGAAGAGACGAGCCGGGCAAACTCCTCCAAACGGGCGATCTGCCCCGCGCCGCCGTCGTCGAGGGTCTTGCCGAAGCGCAGCGCGTCGTGCCGGATCACCGAGCCGGCCTCCTCGGCGGCGACGTTGGCCTCGTCCAGCGAGGTCAGCAGCAGGTACACGTCCACGCTGTCGACCCGGGCGTGCCCGTTGGGGTTGCGGCTGAGCCGGCGGCGGCAGCCGACCTCGGTCACCGCGGACAGCGCCACCACCCGCAGCGACGACGTCATCGAGCCCGGCGGGGCCTCCTCCGGCGGGATGTCCTCGCCGTGCCACAGGATGAGCCGGGTGCCGTCGCAGACGACGACCTCCTGCCAGACCCCGTTGACGTCGTTGACGAACCGTTCGAGGGTGAAACCGAGCACACTCTGCCCCCGCAGGACCCCGGCCATCGCGTCGAGGGCGATGTCGGGGTCGCGCAGGTAGGCCCTGGCCGCCGACTCGAGGTCCGGATAGGGCGACCAGTCCGGAAAAACGGCAGGTAGGTCACTGAAGCTCGGACGGCTCATCCTTTGCCTCCTCCTCCCGTGCGACCGCGGCGGCCGCCAGCCGCCGCGCCGCATATGCTTCGGCGCCCTTGCTCGGCTTGCGCCGCCGCGGCGGCGCCGTCACCCCGGGTGCCAGCTTGCGGGCACTGACCAGGAACGCGGTGTGCGCGATCATCCGGTGATCGGGGCGCACCGCGAGTCCCTCGACGTGCCAGTCGCGCACCAGGCTCTCCCAGGCGCGGGGCTCGGTGTAGCCACCGTCCTCGCGCAGCGCCTCCACCAGCTCCGACAGCTGTGGCGTGGTCGCCACGTAGCCGATGAACACCCCGCCGGGGATCAGCGCCCGCGAGACGAGCGGCAGGATCTCCCAGGGGGTCAACATGTCTAGGATTATCCGATCAAAACCGACATCTTCGCAGCCGGCTACGTCACCTACCCGCAAGGTCCACCCCTCGACGGGGCCGCCGAGGAAGGCCTCGACGTTGCGCCGGGCGATGGCCGCGAAGTCCTCGCGCATCTCGTAGCTCGTCACCGTGCCGGCCGGTCCGACCGCCCTGAGCAGCGAACACGTCAGCGCGCCG
This sequence comes from Dactylosporangium sp. NBC_01737, assembly GCF_035963215.1. Lineage (NCBI taxonomy): Bacteria > Bacillati > Actinomycetota > Actinomycetes > Micromonosporales > Micromonosporaceae > Dactylosporangium > Dactylosporangium sp. NBC_01737. The sequence goes on along the minus strand of NZ_CP109153.1, from coordinate 6,236,689 downwards.
GACCCGGCGCCGGCCTCCAGGACCCGGGCGCCGGGGAAGATGTCACCCATGGCGCAGATCTGCGCGGCGTCCTTCGGGTAGATGACCTGCGCACCGCGCGGCATCGACAGCACGTAGTCGGACAGCAGGGGCCGCAGCGCGAGATACGCGGTGCCCCCGGCGGACGTGACGACGCTGCCGTCCGGGGCGCCGATCAGGTCGTCGTGCGGCAGCGCGCCCCGGTGGGTGTGGAACTCCTTGCCCGCCTCGAGCACGATCGTGTGCATCCGGCCCTTGGGGTCGGTCAACTGGACCCGGTCACCCGGTTGGAACGGTCCCCTGCGGGTCGCTGGCAGGTCGAGGGACACAGTCACGTGCGATTCCTTCTGGTGGGCCGGCCGTCGGGTCGGCGTGTTTCGACGAGCGAGAGCAGCTCGGCGCCGCGCAGGACGCCGTGCACATCCTCACCCGTGACCACCAGGTAGTCGCCGCCCGGGTCGTCACGGATGGCGTGCAGCAGGTCGGTGCCCCGAAGATCGCCTGGTAGGACGTGGTGCTCGTCCAGCCGGCGGGTCACGTCGCCGATCGGCACCCACGGTCTGCGCTCCGGCGGCACCGCCCGCGCGGACGCGCCGTGCACGAACCCGAGCATCGCCCCGGCGCCGTCGACGACGGCGAGGTGCTGGCCGCGCTCGGTCGCGATCCGCTCCGCCTCGGCCAGGGGCGTGGCGGCCGCGACGGCGACCACCGGCCTGGCCAGCTCTCTGGCGTTGAACGGCGGCAGGCTCGCGGCGACCTTGCCGTGCCGGATCGCCTGGCCCGCGCCGACCCACATCGTGATGCTCACCAGGAGCGTGAAGATCAGCCCGAAGTATCCGTCCAGGACGCCCCCCATGAACAGCACGATCACGGTGCCGGCGGTGGCGACCGCGACGAGCCGGCCGGACCAGCCGGCGACCCGGCGGCCGAGATTCGGATCCCCGCTGATCTTCCACACGATCGCCTGCAGCGCCCGCCCGCCGTCCAGCGGCAGGCCGGGCAGCGCGTTGAACACGGCGACCACGATGTTGCTCAACGCCAGTTGGAACGCGAACGTCTCGGCGATCCCACCCGCCGGGAGGATCAGCGCGGCGGCGCCGGACAGCAGCCCGAGCAGCAGCGACACGACCGGCCCGGCGAGGGACACGAACAGCTCGACCCCGGGCCGCGGCGCCTCCCGCTCCATCTCGGTGTAGCCGCCCAGCATCTCCAGAGTGATGCCGCTCACACCGATGCCGCTCTGCCGGCTCGTGATGGCGTGCCCCAGCTCGTGCAGCAGCACCGACACCAGCAGGCACACCACGAACCCGAAGCCGACCGCGAACCCGGTGCTCAGCGGCAGCTCCTCCCGGCGCGAGGTGAGGAACTGGCTATACGTCAGCGTGATCAGGGCGGCGAGCAGCAGCCAGGACGGTGCAAGGAAGATCGGGACGCCGAACAGCCGACCCAGCGGGATCCCGGAACCGCGCTCAGGCGGCCGGGTCCGGGCAGCCGACGACGCCGGCGCGGGTGCCGAGCGGTAGTCGTCCATTGCCCATGATGCTACGGGTAGTCCGCGCCGGGACGACGGTCGGCGAAAACTGTCGTACCTGTGCCCTAACCTTCCACGCATGACGGAGACCATCACCACCCTTCCTACGTTGTCGCCGTCGCGCGCCGCCGACTTCAAGACGTGCCCCCTGCTGTATCGGTTCCGCAGCATCGACCGCCTGCCTGAGCGCCCGACGCCCGACCAGATGCGGGGCACCCTCGTGCACGCCGTCCTCGAGGCGCTGTTCGAGGAGCCGAGCGGCACCCGGACCCCCGAGCGTGCCGCCGCGCTCGTCGCGCCGCAGTGGCAGCGCCTGGTGGAGACCGAGGAGGGCCTCGCCGAGCTGTTCGCGGACACGGAGGCGTTCCTGGAGTCCAGCCGTGAGCTGCTGGGCGGCTATTTCGCCATCGAGGACCCCAACCGGCTGGAGCCCGCCGAGCGGGAGGCGTTCGTCCAGGCGGAGGTCGAGGGCAAGCTCGTCATCCGTGGCTACATCGACCGCCTCGACGTCTCCCCCGCCGGCGACATCCGGGTCGTGGACTACAAGACCGGCGGGGCGCCCCGGGAGGCGTTCGAGGCCCGGGCGATGTTCCAGCTGAAGTTCTATGCCCTGGTGCTGTGGCGCACCCGCGGCGTCGTGCCCAGGGTGCTGCGGCTGATGTATCTGAAGGACCGGGAGGTCTGCGACTTCTCGCCGGACGCGGAGGAGCTGGAGCGGTTCGAGCGGACGCTGCTGGCGCTGTGGCAGGCGATCGAGCGGGCGACGGCGGAGCGGGACTTCCGGGCGCAGCCGAGCCGGCTGTGCGGGTGGTGCGCGCATCAGGCGCTGTGCCCGGCGTATGGGGGGACGCCGCCGCCGTTCCCGGAGCCGGCCGCGGTGCCGGCGCCGCCGCTGTCGACGGAGGCCGAGCCGGCGACGGGGCGGGACGAGTAGGGGTTCGCGGGCGCTCGGCCGGCGGGCGCTCGCTGATCCGTCGTCGGTTTGCCGGTGCGCTGGTTGCCTTGTGTCGCGGTTCGCGTGCGGGTTTGGCATGCCCGTAATAGAAAATCCGGCACGGCTGCGGCCGTTTGTGGTTCCGCGCGGCCCGGCGGCTGCGCGACGGGTGGCGCGGCTGCCGTAGTTGCGGTGATGCCAAGCCAGGTCCGCGCTCACATGATCCGGCGCCGTCGCGGTCGTCATTCGGTGGTGCCACACCACCGCTGGTTCAAAAGAACGACAAATCACCCACATCGCGGTGCTGGCTTCGCCCGCGCCAGGATCCACCCGTCCGCGCGCATGATCGAAGGACCGGGATGGTTGTCTGGACGGCCAGGGCCGTCCTTCGATCATGCGCCGGGGCGGAAGATCACCGTCCGGCACGTGGTTCTTCCAGGTCCGGTCATCGATATCTGTCACTGGGGCCGGGCGCCACCGAAAGTTCTGTGATCACGGTGATGGGGCGTGCGCACCCCGGGACGCCGGCCGGAACGGGCGGCCTTCATGCACGTGTGCACCCGGGTTCGATCTTGTCTCCGTGATCGAAGTCGCCGCGGGGTCGCTGGGGTGGCCGGATCGGTTCATTGATCAGGCGCCGGTGGACAGCACCAGGGACGTGATCTGGGGCCACGGGATGAACAGGGTGGCGCCGTCCGGGTTCCTGATCGCCATGCCGACCGGCAGTGACTGTTCCCGCACGATGACGCCGACCGCGTTCTGGGTGCTGGCGTGGGTCCGGTAGCTGAAACGGACTTCCGTGCCGCCGTCTGGCAATTCGATCATTTCGGCTCCTCTCCGGCTCCGATGTCGCGAGCCTACGCCGGTGAGCGCGTCTCATCCTCAAGCATGAGGTGGACCTCGGACGCGGCGACGAATCCGCGGGGTCGCGGAGCCGATACCGTTCGGAGTGTGCTGAAGCGCGTGCTGAGCCGCCGAGCGGACCCGTTGGTGCAGGACATCGCCCTCGCGGTCGTGCTCGCGGTGGTCAGCGCGAGCGCGACCGCCGTCGCGCAGGACGAGTTCGGCACCAGGAACCTGACGCTGCAGCTGATCTTCGACACGGTCGGGCTGGCGGCGGTGGCGGTGCGGCGGAAGTGGCTGTGGGTGGCGGTGTGGTTCACCGCCGCGCACACCGTGGTGCCGTTCCTCGGCACGTTCCCGCTGGCCAACGGCGGGTTCGCGGTGATCGTCATCACCTACACGGCGGCGGCGTACCTGCCGTTGCGGCAGGCGGTGGTGGCGGGGCTGCTGATCTGGGCGCCGGCGATGGCCCTTGCCACGGTGATGGGGCGCACCGAGGACGAGCCGTTCGTGCTGGAGCCACGGATCTTCCTGCTGTTCAACGCGATGAGCGCCCTGGTGTGCTTCACGGTGGGCCGCACGATGGCGACGCGACGGGCGTACGTCGCGGCCCTGGAGGACCGGGCCAGGACCGCGGAGACCAGCCAGCGGGCGCTGACGGAGCAGGCGGTCGCCGACGAGCGGCGGCGCATCGCCCGGGAGCTGCATGACGTCGTCGCGCACCACGTGAGCGTGATGGGGGTCCTCGCGACCGGGTCGCGGCGGATGCTGCAGCGGGACCCGGGGGCCGCGGACGAGGCGCTGGCCACGATCGAGGAGACGGGTCGCACCGCGTTGCGGGAGATGCGGCGGCTGCTGACGGTGCTGCGCACGGAGGCGGAGCCGGCCGGTGAGCTGGCGCCGCAGCCGGGGCTGGCGGGTGTGGAGGGGCTGGTCGAGCAGATCCGCGAGGCGGGGCTGCAGGCGGTGCTGAAGGTCGAGGGGGTGCCGGGGCCGCTGGACCCGGGCATCGCGCTGACGATCTACCGGATCGTGCAGGAGGCGCTGACGAACGCGCTGAAGCACGCCGGCGCGGCGACGGTCGAGGTCAGGATGGTGTTCAGCCGGCAGGACGTGGTCGTCGAGGTGTGCGACACGGGCCGCGGGCCGCAGCTGGGCACCGCCGCCATCGGACACGGGCTGCTCGGGATGCGGGAGCGCGTGATGTTGTACGGGGGGACACTGCGCACCGGTCCGCGCCCGGGTGGCGGCTACCGTGTGCACGCGAGGATCCCGATCGAACAGCACGTCGACAGCACCTCACCGTCGACGACGGAAAGGCAGCCAGCTTGAACCCGAGGCCGATCCGGCTCCTGCTCGTGGACGACCAGCCGCTGCTGCGCACCGGGTTCCGGATGGTGCTCGGCGGCGAGACCGACCTCGACATCGTCGCCGAGGCGGGTGACGGGGTCGAGGCCGTCGAGCTGGCCCGGCGCCTGCTGCCCGACGTGGTGCTGATGGACATCCGGATGCCGCGGATGGACGGGGTCGCCGCGACGCGGGCGATCGTCGAGGCGAAACTGCCGGTGCGGGTGTTGATCCTGACCACGTTCGACCTCGACGAGTACGTGGTGGGCGCGTTGCGGGCCGGCGCCAGCGGGTTCCTGGCGAAGGACGTGCCCGCCGACGACCTGGTCACGGCGATCCGGACGGTGGCGGCCGGTGAGGCGGTCGTGGCGCCTCGGATCCTCAAGCGGCTGCTGGACAAGTTCGCCGACGCGCTGCCGGACCCGGACGCGGCTCCCCCGCGGGACCTGCGGGTGCTGACCGACCGGGAGCGGGAGGTCCTCGTCCATCTGGCCCGGGGGCTGTCCAACGCGGAGATCGCGCGGGCGCTGTCGGTGAGCGAGACGACGGTGAAGACCCACGTCGGGCACGTACTGACGAAGCTCGGTCTCCGCGACCGGGTCCAGGCCGTCGTCCTCGCGTACGAGACCGGTCTGGTCCGACCGGGGTCGTAGCCATCCTTCGCAGGGAGTAGCCCCGACCGGCACCCCGGGAGGACGGCACGCCCACGATCACCCCGTAGCGTGAGGACATTCACGAAACCAGAGGGGGATCGAGCGTGACCACGACAGTCACGACCGGGCAGGCGGTCGCCGCCCGCGCGGTGGACGTGTGGAAGGTGTACGGCAGCGGCGAGGCCCAGGTCATCGCGCTGCACGGGGTGAGCGTCGAGCTGGAGCGCGGGCAGTTCACCGCGATCATGGGCCCGTCGGGGTCCGGCAAGTCGACGTTGATGCACACGCTCGCCGGGCTCGACTCGGTGACGCGCGGTGAGATCTTCATCGGTGACACCCGGTTGACGGGGATGTCCGACGGTGACCTCACCAACCTGCGCAGGACCAAGGTCGGGTTCATCTTCCAGCAGTTCAACCTGCTGCCGACGCTGACGGCGGAGGAGAACATCCTGCTGCCGCTGTCGATCGCGGGCCGCAAGGCGGACCCGAAGTGGTATGAGACCGTGATCGACACGGTGGGGCTGCGGGACCGGCTCAAGCACCGGCCGAGCCAGCTGTCCGGCGGCCAGCAGCAGCGGGTCGCGTGCGCCCGGGCCCTGGTGTCGCGGCCGGAGGTCATCTTCGCCGACGAGCCGACCGGCAACCTCGACTCGAAGTCGGGTGCCGAGGTGCTGTCGTTCCTGCGCAACTCGGTGCGGGAGTTCGGGCAGACGATCGTCATGGTCACCCACGACCCGAACGCCGCCTCGTATGCGGACCGGGTCATCTTCCTGGCCGACGGTCAGGTCGTCGACGAGCTGCTGGCGCCGACCGCGGACGCGGTGCTGGACAAGCTCAAGGGGTTGGACGCCAAGGTCGAGAGCGCCGCCGACGCGGAGCGGGCGGGCTGAGCCGTGCTGCGCGCGACCCTCAAGAGCCTGCTGGCGCGCAAGCTCCGGCTGATCCTGTCGACCCTCGCCGTCGTGCTGTCGGTGATGTTCGTGTCCGGGTCGCTGGTGCTCACCGACACGCTGGGCCGCACGTTCGACAACGTGTTCTCCAACATCTACAGCTCCACCGACGTGCAGGTGACGGCGAAGTCGGAGACGGCCAACGACGCGTCCGGCAACCCTGCCGTGGCCCTGCCGATGCCGGCCGCGGACGTGGAGCGCGTCGCCGGCGTCGCCGGGGTGCGCAAGGCGACCGGGGCGGTGTTCGTCACCGGCGCCCGGGTCGTCGGCAAGAACGGCAAGATCGTGGTCAGCCAGTCCGGGCAGTTCGGCGGCAGCTGGAACGGTGAGGACGAGACGACCAAGCTGATCGCCGGTGCGGCGCCGTCGGCGGCCGACGAGGTCGTCATCAACAACGGGCTGGCCAAGCAGGGCAAGTTCGCCGTCGGTGACGCCATCGACGTCATCGCCCGGTCGGAGGCACGCAAGACGTACAAGGTCGCCGGGATCATGCAGTACACCGGCAACCGTGACTCGATGGCCGGCGAGACGACCGTGCTGTTCACGGTGGCGACCGCGCAGCAGGCGATGCTGGGCGAGACCGGCGTGTTCAACCTCATCGACGTCAAGGGCGAGGCCGGCGTCTCCGACAACCAGTTGCGCGACAACGTCAAGGCCGCGCTCGGCCCGTCGTACGTGGTGCAGACGGGTGAGGAGCTGTCGAAGGAGTCCAGCGAGGCGATCCGTGGCCTGCTGAAGTACTTCAACTACTTCTTCCTGGGCTTCGGCGCGATCGCGCTGCTCGTCGGGGTGTTCCTCATCCTGAACACGTTCTCGATCATCGTGTCGCAGCGCACGCAGGAGCTGGCGCTGCTGCGGGCGATGGGCGCGAGCCGCTGGCAGATCATCCGGTCGGTACTCATCGAGGCGCTGCTCATCGGCATCGTCGGGTCGCTGTTCGGGTTCCTGGTCGGCATGGGGCTCGGCGCGCTCGGGGCGAGCGCGTTCACGTCCCTGGCGAAGATGGACTCCGCCGGGCTGGGCCTGCCGGTGGCGGCGATCGTGACGTCGTTCACGATCGGCATCCTGGTCACGATGATCTCGGCGGTCCTGCCGGCGATCAAGGCGGCCCGGGTCGCGCCGATCGCGGCGATGCGGGACGCGGCGGCCACGGACAAGCCGCTGACCGGCATCACCATCGCCGGTGGGGTCGTCACCGCGATCGGGGTCGGCTCGCTGTCGTGGGGTCTGGCCGGCGCCGGCAGCGCCACGCTGCTGCTGGTGTTCGGCGGGGTGCTGCTGACGCTGATCGGGGTGGCGCTGCTCGCCCCGCTGGTCAGCCGGCCGCTGGTCGCCGGGCTCGGCGCGGTGTTCTCCTGGTCGGTGCCGGGCAAGCTGGGCCGGCGCAACTCGTCGCGCAACCCGCGGCGCACGGCGATCACCGCCGGCGCGGTCATGGTCGGCATCGCGATCATCACGATGATCAGCACGATCTTCTCGTCGCTGTCGACCGCGATCGGCGACTCTGTGGAGAAGGACCTGCAGGCCGACCTGATCATCTACGGGCAGCAGACGTCGGACGTGCCACCGATCATCCAGCCCGACGAGCTCAAGCAGATCAAGGCACTGCCGCAGCTGCAGACGGTGGCGTCGGTGACCTACGACGTCGTGTCGCTCAACGGCAAGCAGGACTTCGTGCTCGCCTACGACGACGTGCCGGCCGTGATCCAGGTGCTGAAGCTGCACGCCGTCGCGGGCCGCATCGACCACGTCGACAGCGGCGAGTTCACGACGGACGAGAAGACGGCGAAGGACCGCAAGTACACGGTGGGCAGCACCATCCAGGTGACGTTCGCCAAGGGCATGACGAAGACGCTGACGCTGGTCGGCATCACCAACTCCACCGTCAACGGCAACGGCGTCGTGGTCTCCAACACCGACGCGCAGGCCGGGTTCTCGTTCCCGCAACCGATCCAGGCTCTCGTCAAGGCGAAGGACGGGGTCGCGATCGGCGACGCGAAAACCGCGATCGAGGGGGTGCTGAAGAACAACCCCGAGGTCAGCGTGCAGACCAAGGAGGAGCTCGTCGGCTCCAGCCAGCAGCAGTTCGACGTGGCGCTGGTCATCGTGCAGGTGCTGCTGTTCATCGCGCTGGGCATCTCGGTGCTCGGGGTCATCAACACGCTGCTGCTGTCGGTGATCGAGCGGACCAGGGAGCTGGGCATGCTGCGGGCGATCGGCCTGCGGCGGCGGCAGACGTGGTCGATGGTGACGATCGAGTCCGTGGTGATCACGTTGTTCGGCACGGTGCTCGGGCTCGTCGTGGGTGCCGGGCTCGGCGCGGCGACGGTCACCGCTCTCAAGTCGGTGATCGGCTTCGGCGCGGTCACGCTGCCGTGGGGGTACATGATCGCCTACATCATCGGGGCGGTCATCGTCGGCGCGGTCGCCGGTCTCATCCCCGCGATCCGGGCGGTACGGCTCAACGTGCTCAACGCCATCGCCTACGAATAGGCAGAACAGCAGACAGATACAGCCGGTCGGGGTCGTCCCCGGCCGGTTTTCTGCTTTCCCGGGGCCCTTTCTGTGAAGGCTGAGAAAGTGGGCTAAGGGTTCACCCTGAGATCGGCTCCGGGCCATTCCCCGGCGAAAAACCGGTGGTCAGCTCGCCCTGCGGGCGGACGAGACGCGCTCAGGAAGCCCCGAGGATGAAGGCACACCATTCACCAGGGGGAATCATGACTGCATCGGTTGCGACGCGCACCGAGGTGGCCGCGAAGGCGGTCGACGTATGGAAGGTCTACGGCTCGGGCGAGGCGCAGGTCAACGCGCTCGGCGGCGTGTCCGTGGAGCTCGAGAAGGGCCGCTTCACCGCGATCATGGGTCCGTCGGGCTCCGGCAAGTCGACGCTCATGCACTGCCTCGCGGGCCTGGACGCCGTGTCGCGCGGTGAGGTCTACATCGGCGACGCGAAGATCACCGGCCTGTCGGACCGGGGGCTGACGAACCTGCGCCGCACGAAGGTCGGGTTCATCTTCCAGCAGTTCAACCTGCTGCCGACGCTGACCGCCGAGGAGAACATCCTGCTGCCGCTGTCGATCTCGGGCCGCAAGCCGGACGCGGCCTGGTTCAACACCGTCATCGACACCGTGGGGCTGCGGGACCGGCTCAAGCACCGGCCGAGCCAGCTGTCCGGCGGCCAGCAGCAGCGGGTCGCGTGCGCCCGGGCGCTGGTGTCGCGGCCGGAGGTCATCTTCGCCGACGAGCCGACCGGCAACCTCGACTCGAAGTCGGGTGCCGAGGTGCTGTCGTTCCTGCGCAACTCGGTCCGCGACTTCGGGCAGACGATCGTCATGGTCACCCACGACCCGAACGCCGCCTCGTACGCGGACCGGGTCATCTTCCTCGCCGACGGCCACGTCGTCGACGAGCTGTACGCGCCGACCGCCGACGCCGTCCTCGACCGTCTCAAGCGCCTCGACAAGGCGGTCTGACGATGCTGCGCGCCACACTCAAGAGCCTGCTCTCCCGCAAGCTGCGGCTGGTCCTGTCGGGCCTCGCCGTGGTGCTGGGGGTGATGTTCGTGTCGGGGGCGTTCGTGCTCACCGACACGATGGGCCGCTCCTTCGACAGCCTGTTCGCCTCCGTGTACGAGGGCACCGACGTCAACGTCACGCAGAAGCCGAAGGTCGGCGACCAGGACTTCGGCCCGTCGCAGCAGGGCAACATCCCGGCCGCGACGCTGGACAGGATCCGCGCGGTGCCCGGGGTCGCGAGCGTCACCGGCGACGCGACCGCCGACGGCGCCCGGGTCATCGGCAAGAACGGCAAGGTCGTCACCACGTTCGGCCCGCCGCGCCTCGGCGGGAACTGGATCGGCACGTCGGACCTGCTGCAGCTGCGCGAGGGCCGCGCACCGGCCGCCGACAACGAGATCGTCGTCAACGTGACCACGGCCAAGAGCGCCGGTGGGCTCAAGGTCGGCGACGACGTCGGTGTCCTCACCCTGCAGCCGGGCAAGCAGGTCTTCAAGCTCGTCGGCATCTTCGGCTACAGCGGCGACCGCGACTCCCTCGGCGGCTCCCTGGAGGTGCTGTTCACCACGCCCGTCGCGCAGGAGCTGATGCTCGGCGAGAAGGACGTGTACAGCGGCATCAACGTGAAGGCCGCGGCGGGTGTGTCGCACGAGAAGCTCCGCGACGACGTCGCCGCCGCGCTCGGCGCCGACTTCCAGGTCAAGACCGGCCAGCAGCTGACGGACGAGACGACCAAGGAGTTCCGGGAGGGCCTCGCGTTCTTCAACAACGTCCTCATCGGGTTCGCCGGTGTCGCGTTGTTCGTCGGTACCTTCCTCATCCTGAACACGTTCTCGATCATCGTCGCGCAGCGGACGCGGGAACTGGCGCTGATGCGGGCCCTCGGCGGCAGCCGGAGCCAGACGCTCGGCTCCGTCATCATCGAGGCCGTCGCCATCGGTCTCATCGCCTCGGTCCTGGGCCTGGCCGCCGGTATCGGCGTCGGTGTCCTGCTCGCCTGGGTGTTCGGCAACGTCAGCGGCGTCGCCCTCGCCAGCGTCGGCGTCCCCGCCGCCGCGGTGATCAGCGCGTTCGTGGTCGGTCTGCTGGTGACGGTCGTCGCCGCGGTCCTGCCGGCGCTGCGGGCCTCACGCATCCCGCCGATCGCGGCGCTGCAGGAGGTCGCGACCCCGGACCGGCCGCTGACCAAGCTCACCGTCAGCGGCGCGCTCATCGGCGCGGCCGGCGGCACGATGCTCGGCCTCGGCCTGGCCGGGCAGGGCGACAACACGCTGTGGCTGATCCTCGGCGGCGTCCTGGTCAGCTTCATCGGCGTCGCGCTGCTCACGCCGCTGCTGGCCCGCCCGGTGGTGTCGCTGCTCGGCCGGCTGTTCTCCTGGTCGGTGCCGGGCAAGCTGGGCCGGCTCAACTCGGGCCGCAACCCGCGGCGCACCGCGATCACCGCGGCCGCGCTCATGGTGGGTCTGGCCCTGATCACCGGCGTCAACGTCATCCTCGCCTCGGCGAAGCAGAGCCTGTCCTCGCAGGCGTCGACGCAGGTGACCGTGGACCTGATCATCTCCGGTGACGGCGACGACAACGGGCCGGCGAAGTTCGACCCGGCCGTGATGACGGCCGCGGCGAAGCTGCCCGGCGTGTCCAGCGCCGCCAGCGAGTACTGGGACTTCGCGCAGGTCGACGGCGAGGGCCGGGGCATCTCCGCCACGCCGGACATGGCCGCCTACGCCGGCATGTTCAAGCTCCAGGCGACCGAGGGGACGCTCGCCTGGACCGGTGACAACCAGGCCGTCATCGACGTGGAGAACGCCAAGAAGCGCAACCTGACGCTCGGCTCGACGATGACCATGCAGTTCACCCGTGGCGACCCGCACCAGGTGAAGATCGTCGGGCTGTACCAGAAGAGCGACGTCATGGGTGGCCTCGTGGTCTCCGGCGACGTGGTGAAGGACTTCCGCACCGCGCAGCCGTCATGGGGTTACCTGCGCGTCAGCGAGGGCGCCTCGGTCGACACGATCCAGAAGCAGGTCGACCAGCTGCTCGTCGACAACCCCGAGGTGTCGGTCGCGAACCGGGCCGAGTTCGTCGACGCGCAGGCCGCGCAGTTCGACCAGCTGCTGATGATGATCCAGGTGCTCCTCGCGCTGGCGATCCTCATCGCGGTCCTCGGCATCGTCAACACCCTGGCGCTGTCGGTGCTGGAACGGACCCGTGAGCTGGGGCTGCTCCGCGCGATCGGGATGCGGCGGGCGCAGACGATGCGGATGGTGACCGTCGAGGCGGTCGTCATCTCCACCTTCGGTGCCCTGCTCGGCCTGGGCGTCGGCACCGGCCTCGGCGCGGCGGTGGTGCGGGCCCTGAAGGACGACGGCTTCACGAAGCTGGCGTTCCCGTGGAGCCAGATGGCCACCTACCTGCTCCTGGCAGCGCTGGTGGGGGTCGTCGCGGCGGTCCTGCCGTCGATCCGCGCCTCGCGGGTCAACGTGCTGCAGGCGATCTCGCACGACTGACCATGTGCAGAGGGGCGTCCGCGAGGACGCCCCTCTGTGTCATGCGACGAGCTTGCGCAGGTAGGCGACGTCGACGTCGAGCAGCGAGTCGACCAGCGTGACGCCCTGCGGGTCCAGCGCCACCTCGCACGGCACGGCGAGCACGGCGCAGCCGGCGGCGCGGGCGCTGAGCACACCGTTGGGCGAGTCCTCCACGGCGACGCACTGCGGCGCGGTCGCGCCGAGCAGCCGCGCCGCCGTCAGGTACGGCATCGGGTGCGGCTTGGTCCGGTCGACCTCGTCCCCGGCGACGACCGCGTCGAAGTTGTCGGCGCCGATCGTCAGCAGCGCCACGTCCACCAGGTGCCGGTGCGTGGCGGTGACCAGCGCCAGGGGTATACCATCCGAACGCAACGCCGCGAGCAGCTCCTGGGCTCCTGGACGCCACTCGACGCCGCCGTGGAACAGCTCCTTGACCCTCGTCTCCAGCCACACCACGCTCGCGTCGGTGCTGACGCTCGCGGGCAGCCCGAGGTCGGCGTGCAGCAGCCGCATCGAGTCGGTCATGTTGCTGCCGACCATCGCGTGCCTGGCCTGCGCGGACAGCTCACCGCCGTAGTGCGTGGCGAGCTCGGTCAGGCCGACGGACCAGACCTTCTCGCTGTCCACGAGGGTGCCGTCCATGTCGAAGAGCACGGCCGCGAGCCGGTCGTCAGAAGCCACCTGACGGATCCTGCCCCGTGGATCCCGTCACCGCCGGTCGATCGTGCCCAACGTCACGGCTTCCACGAACTCCTGCGGGGTCATGGTGCCGGGCTGCTCACCCCGCCGGGCGGCGCGCTGGACCAGCCGCCGGGCGGTCTCGTTCGCCGGGGTCGGCACGCCGTGCAGGCGCCCGAGCAGCACGATCTCGCCGTTGAGGTAGTCGGCCTCGACCGTGCCGGTGCCGCGGGCCAGGCTCTGCCACGACGAGCCGCCGGCCCTGGTGGCCGCGTCGGGCCACCGCATGATGTCGCCGCGGCGCTGCCGGTCCTCCTCCGCCGACGCCACGTCGATCCCCGCGGCGCGCAGCACCGCCTCACCCTCGGCCTGGACGGGCTCGACCGCCGCGTCGAGGCCGTCGACCCGCCCGCACAGTGCCTCGACCGCGTTGCCGAGGTTCAGCAGGAGTTTGCGGTACTTCCAGCGCATGATGTCCGCACGCGGCTGCGACACGAACCCGGCCGACTCGAGGCCGGCGGCGAGGTCCCTGCCGGTCGCGTCGAGACCCGACGGGTAGCGGCCCAGGTCCAGGATGCCGGGCACCGGGGCGCAGTGCTCCACGACGATCCCGGGCGCGAGGTGGCTGGCGGGCAGGATGACGTGCACGCCGTACACGTCGGCGAAGCGGCGCAGCGCGGCCCGCTCGTTGGCGACGCCGTTCTGCAGGCAGACGACCGGACCCTGCCAGTCTTCGAGGGCGACGAGCGCCGCCTCGGTGTCCATGCCCTTCATGCCGAGGACCACGACGTCCTTGTCCGTGTCCGCCGGGTGCTGGTACGCGTCGAGCTTGACGACCGCGTCCCCGTCCGACCGGCGCAGGGTGAGCCCGTCCTTGCGGATCGCCTCGAGGTGCGCGCCGCGGGCGATGACCGCCACGTCGTGCCCGGCGGCCGCGAGCCTGCCGGCGACCACTCCCCCGACGGCGCCGGCGCCGTAGATCACCCATCGCATCCGCTCATCCTATTTCCCCTGCTTCCCGTACCGACCGGGTGATACGGCAGGTGAGATGCAACTGAGGTGACGGCGCGGCCCTCCGAGGTTCAGGTACCCCCGCACTATGCACTCCAGCGTCTTCCTCGTGCCGCTCCTGCTCGTGCAGGCGCTCTGGCTGCTCGCGCCGGGCCTCCTGGTCGGGCTGCTCCTCGCCGGCCGGGACCGCATCCCCGCCTACCTGGTGGTCCCGGTCTCCGGCCTGGTCGGGTGCGTGAGCGGCTATGCGGTGCTGTGGGCGTTCTTCGGGGCGCACCGGCTGGGCAACGTCGCCGTCGCGGTGTTCGCCGTGGCCGCGCTCGCCTCCGCCGCGTGGATCGCCGTGCGCCGCGAGCTGCGCGCCGCCGTCCTCCGGCTCGACGTCGCCGCGCCGCTGGCACTGATGCTGCTGCTGACCCTCGGCTACACCGCGATCACGTTCTCCTGCACGGTCGACCCCGGCGCCGGGTCGGTCAACGCCTTCTGCCACCTCAACGGGTTCACCGGCGACAACATCCTGCCGCAGATCTTCGCCGACAACATCCACCACGGCGACCCGCGCACGATCACCTGGGACTGGCAGGGCAGCGACCGCCCGCCGCTGCAGTCGGGCGTGCAGTTGCTGCAGGCGCCGCTGACCGAGTCGACGTCGTGGCGGATCATGAGCTACGAGGTGCTCACCGTCCTGCTGCAGGCCATGTGGCTGCCGGCGCTGTGGGGCCTGTTCCGCGCGCTGAAGGTGTCCACCCGGACGTTCGCGCTCGTCGCCGCCGTGTGCACCTGCACCGGCCTGTTCTTCTTCAACTCCGTCTTCACCTGGCCGAAGCTGCTGCCCGCCGCGCTGGTCATCCTCGCCTGCGGCGTCTGGTTCTTCGACCGGCGCGGCCCCTGGAGCTGGGTCATCGGCGGCCTCGCCGCGGGCGCCGCGATGGTCGCGCACGGCGGGGTCGTGTTCACCCTCGTGCCGATCGGCGTCGCCCTGCTGCTGCCCAGGCACCGGCCCTCATGGACGTCCCTGCTCGTCGCCGTCGCGGCCGCGCTGGTGATGCTCGCCCCGTGGCAGGCCTACCAGCGGCTGTACGACCCGCCCGGCGACCGGCTCCTGAAGATGCACCTGGCCGGCATCCCCCTCCCCGACGAGCGGTCCCTCGGCGAGCTGCTGCGCACCCGTTACGGCGAGGACGGCATCAGCGGCACGATCGCCAACAAGACCGCCAACCTCACCACCGTCCTCGGCGTGCAGAACGTCCAGTACCACCTCATCGGCAAGGGCCGCACCGGCATCGCCCGCGACGAGGAGTTCCGCTACCTGATCCTGTGCTTCGGCGCGTTCACCCTCGGCTGGCTCGTCCTGCTCACCCGCCGCGGCCGCCAGCGGGTCCGCGAGGCCGCCGACCCGGACCGGCTCCGCCTGGTCTTCGGCCTCGCCGGCGCGTCGCTGCTGCTGTGGATCCTGCTCATGTACGGGCCCGCCACCACCCGCCTGCACCAGGGTTCCTACGCGACGATGCTGCTGCTCTTCGCCGGCCTGGGCGTGCTGTTCAGCGCCCTGCCGAAGTGGGTGACCCGGGCCGGGCTGGCGCTGCAGGCGGCGTACTTCGCGCTGATCTGGGTTGCCGCGGTCTGGAAGGGCCACCACCTGCACTGGGCGTATCTCGCGGTCAGCGTGGTGGCCTCGGCGGCGTTCGCCGGCGCGCTGTACTGGCTGCACCGCCGCGGCGACGCCCCCGTCCCCACCGACCCGACCGGCGACCCCGTCGTCACCCCGGAGCCCGCCACGGCACGGTGAACGCCCGCTCCCGCCGGACTACCCAGCCCACCGCTCCGGTGGCCGTCCACTTCGCCGGCGATCAGTCGCTGCGAGGGCCCTCCGCCGCACCCTGCGCGCCGCCACCGCGAAGCCAGACAGGAACCAACGCCGGGCGGGGCACCGCGGCGTGAAGCGGGCGCACCGCCGTCCACATGAGGTGCTGCAGGAGATCCTGACCCGACGCGTGGGGCATGTACGCGATGCATGGCCGGTGACGGGAAGCTCGGGTCACGCAGCCCACGCTGCCGTCACGGCGCTGGCGTGACGGGCTGGCGTGACGGGCTGGCCGGTCAGCGGGAGGCCGGCTCCGGGTCGGCCTCCGGGACTGACGGCGGGGTCAGCGCTGCAGGTGCCGGGGCGTCGGGGGCGAGGGCGGGGGGCTGCGTGCGCCAGATCATGGCGGCGGTCAGGGCCAGTCCGGCGACCATCAGCAGCAGCGGGAGCACCGAGCCCGTCGGGGGGTGCCAGTCGCCGGCCAGGGGGTTGAACCAGCCGAGGCCCGCGTTCGGGGCGAGGCCGCGCTGCCAGCGGACCATGGCGAACACCAGCAGTGCGAAGTGCACCGGCAGCAGGAACAGCACGAAGGTGCGGCCCAGCGAGCGGACCTGCGTGGCGTCGAAGAGCTTGCGTTCCAGGATCCAGGCGGCCAGCAGGGGCAGGCCCGCGAGCAGGGGCAGCATGTACCGGCCGCCGGTGATGAAGCCGGTCACGTTGGCCTGGCTGACCTGCAGGACGCCGGGCAGGACCACGCCGCCGGTGAGGAAGACCAGGTAGCGCCATCTGGTGACCCAGCCGCCGACCAGGCCGCCGAGGATGATCACGCCGCCGACGAGCATGGCCCAGATCAGGTAGAAGGGGCTCCAGAGTTTCGTGTCGAACCAGCCGGCCACGCCGATCATGCCGATGAGCAGTTGGTACCAGCTGTCGATGTACTGGGTGATCGCCTCGCCGGTGGTGTAGTCCCACAGGCCGGGCGGTGGGGGTACCAGCTCACCGGTGCGCATCACGACGATCCAGGTCGCGGACAGCAGCCCCGCGACCACGACGCCGGCGGACCACAGCTTGACCCGGGTGACCTGCCACCACTCCTTCAGCCAGGCCCAGCGCAGCGGCACGGCCAGGGCGAGCAGCCCGAACGCGAACCAGGCAGGGCCGCCCGAGCGCAGGGTCAGCAGCAGCACCGAGGAGATCCCCAGCAGCGTGACCAGCGGTCGTTTCAACGGGTCGGGTGGCTCGAGGAACAGCGGGATGCCGGCGGCGAAGAACGCGATGCCGGCCGCGATCTCCAGGGCGTTCGGGTTCACGCCGCCGGCCAGGTGGGCGAGCATCGGGGTGGCGACGCACAGCAGGGCGGAGGCCGGCAGGCCGAAGCGGGACCAGCGGCGCAGCGCCAGGAACGCCGAGGCGATCAGCGCGGCGCACATGGCGGCGTTGAGCAGGCGCGCGACGACCAGGCCGCCCCAGTTGGGCATCCACCGCAGCGGGGGGCCGACGACCAGGTAGAACAGCGGGTTGTACCGGCCGGCGCTGGTGCTCACCTCGGCCATCGGGCCGCCGCTGAGGCCCTTCTCGCAGGCCGCGGACTTCGTCGGGTCGAAGCCCCAGCAGACCGCGTGCGCGTCGAGGCCGACGGGAACGCGCTGGTAGGCGCCCATGCCCGGGCGTCCGAACGCGTCGGGCACGGTGCGGGGCTCGGCGAAGATCTGGCCGGGCTCGAACGATCCGACGCCCGCGGCGCGGATGCTGTGCTGCACCTCGTCGGCCGGTCCGTCGAACGGCGCCGCCACGCCCCACGCCGCGAAGACGAGGAAGAAGGCGAGGAAGGCGAGCAGCCAAGAACGACGCACCCCGGGATGGTACTAGGTGATCTTGGAAACCGACACCCCGGGCGCGGCCGGCAAGCCATCCGGCGGTCACCCACGTAGGCTGGGACCGTGACCGAGTTCGACGGCCTGCCCGTGCTGCGCTCCCCTGTCGCGATTGCCGCGTTCGAAGGGTGGAACGATGCTGCCGACGCGTCGACCGCCGTCGTCGAGCATCTGGAGCAGGAGTGGGGCGCCGAGCCCATCGCCGCGCTCGACCCTGAGGACTTCTACGACTTCCAGGTCAACCGCCCGACGGTGATGATGTCCGAGGGCGAGACCCGCCGCATCGAGTGGCCCACCACCCGCTTCTCGGTGGCCACCCCGCCGGACGCGGAGCGCGACATCGTGCTCATCCGCGGCATCGAGCCGAGCATGCGCTGGCGCACGTTCTGCGAGCAGGTCCTCGAGGTCTGCCACAGTCTTGAGGTGAGCCGGATCGTGCTGCTGGGTGCGCTGCTGGCGGACGTGCCGTACACCAGGCCGCTGCCGGTGAGCGGCTCCGCGCCGCGCGGGGTCGCCTCGACCGACGCCACCGAGCGCCTCGGGCTCACGCCGACGCGGTACGAGGGCCCGACCGGGATCGTCGGCATCCTGCACGACGCGTGCGTGCGCGCCGATCTTGAGGCCGTGTCGTTCTGGGTGCACGTGCCGCACTACGCGAACAACCCGCCGTGCCCGAAGGCCACCCTCGCGCTGCTGCACCGCGTCGAGGAGGTCCTGGACCTGCCCGTGCCCACCGGCGACCTCGCCAAGGAGTCCTCGGAGTGGGAGGAGCGGCTCAAGCAGGCCGCCGAGCAGGACGCCGAGCTCGCCGAGTATGTCCGCGAGCTGGAGGAGCGCTCCGGCGACGCGGGCCTGCAGCCGCTGTCCGGCGACGAGATCGCGCAGGAGTTCGAGAAGTATCTGCGCCGCCGCGGCGGTCAGGCCGGCCCGTCGGCGACCGGCGCCTGGTAGCCGCAGGGGTGGTGGACCGCGGCCAGCGGGCGCCCTAAGGTCTGAACACGTGTCTGATGTGCACCTTGGGATCGACTACGGCACGTCGAACACGGTCGCCGTCCTGCGCCGCGCCGACGGCCGCAGCCGGGCGCTGCTGTTCGACAGTTCGCCGCTGCTGCCCTCGGCGGTGTTCGCGACCCCGACCGGCGAGCTGCTGATCGGGCGGGACGCGGAGCGCAGCATGCGCACCGACCCGGCGTCGTTCGAGCCGAACCCGAAACGGCGCATCGACGAGCTGGAGGTGCTGCTCGGCACCCGCGCGTACCCGATCGCGGCGCTGGTCGCCGCGACGCTGCGGCAGGTGGCCGCCGAGGCGTACCGCGTCGCCGGCGGACCCATCGGCAGCGTCTCGATGACCCATCCGGCCGCGTGGGGTCCCGCCCGCCGCCGCGTCCTGCAGGAGGCGGCGGCACTGGCCGGGTTGCCCGCTCCGGCGCTGGTGCCCGAGCCGGTCGCCGCCGCGGCGTACTTCACCGCCGTCCTCGGCATGCGGGTCGCGCCCGGTCAGAGCGTCGTGGTGTACGACCTGGGCGCCGGCACGTTCGACGCCAGCGTCGTGCAGCGCACCGGGGAGGGCCCCGGCGGCTTCGACACCCTGGCGTGCCGGGGCCTCGACGACGTCGGCGGGCTCGACCTGGACGTCGCCATGCTGGAGCTCGTGTGCACCGCTCTGGAGCGCACCGCACCCGAGGTCGCCGAGCGGCTGCGCCGCCCGCAGTCCCCCGACGAGCAGCGCCAGCGGCTGCTGGTGTGGCAGGACGCGCGGTCGGCGCGGGAGAGCCTGACCCGCAACGCGTCCGCGACCGTGTACGTCTCCGCGGCCGGTCAGGACGTCCTGGTCACCCGCGCCGAGTTCGAGGCGAGGGCGGAGCCGCTGCTGCGCCGTACCGTGGACGTCACCCTGGCCACGGCGCGCGAGTCCCGCGTCCCGGGCGAGAGCCTGGCCGGGTTCTACCTCGTCGGCGGCACCACGCGGACCCCGCTGGTCGCCACCCTGCTGCTGCGGGCCACGGGGCAGGCGGCGACGGCGTTGGAGGAGCCGCAACTGGTGGTCGCCGAGGGTGCCCTGCATTGCGGGCCGTCCGTCCCGGTCGCGCCGCAGGCGGCAGCGCCGGCTGAGCCCGTACCGGCGCCGCCGCAGGCTGCACCACCGGTGACAGTCACGCAACCGCCGGTTGGTGTTGCGGTCGCCTACGCGCCTCGGCCGGTCGCTTCCCCGTCGGCGGAGGCGACCGTCCCGCTCCTCCCGCCGGTTGCCGCTCAGCCGGCTCAGGTCGCGCCGCGTCTGAATCGGTTCACGGGGCCGTTGCCGGCGCTCGGCCGGTCGGGCGCCGAGCTGGCCGGCATCGGCCTCATCGCCACCGCCGCCGCGTCCGCGATCGTCTCCGGCGCGCTCGCCCCGGTCACCGGCGGCTTCTCCGACGACTGGCTCATCGCACCCATCCTCGGCGCGCCGCTCGCGGTCCTCACGTATTACCGCATCGCCCGCCTGACCCGGCCGGGACGCCGGCCGTTCGACGCCGGCACGACCCTGCTCACCACGGCGGCCGCCGTGTACGCGGCGGCCATCGTGTTCGCCGGGCCGCTCGGCTTCAGTTCGCTGCGCGTCGCGAACGCCGGGGTGGCCGCCGGCTACACCATTTGCGTCGTCGCAGGCGGTGTCGCGGCGGTCATCTGGACGATCCGCCTGCTGCGCCGCTGACCCCGTTGACCCCTCAGACCTGCCGGTAGGTGCTGAGGAACCGGCCGATGCGCCCGATCGCGTCCTCAAGGTCCGCCACGCGCGGGAGGGTCACGATGCGGAAATGGTCCGGGTTGTGCCAGTTGAAGCCGGTCCCCTGCACGACCATCAGCTTCTCCTTGCGCAGCAGGTCCAGCGCGAACTGCAGGTCGTCCTTGATCGGATGCACCTCGGGATCGATGCGCGGGAACATGTACAGCGCGCCCATCGGCTTGGTGCACGACACGCCCGGGATGTCATTGAGCATCTGCCACGCCTTGTCCCGCTGGGCGAGCAGCCGGCCGCCGGGCAGGATGAGGTCGTTGATGCTCTGGTACCCCCCGAGCGCGGTCTGCACGGCGTGCTGCGTCGGCACGTTGGGGCACAGTCGCATGTTCGCGAGGATGTCGAGGCCCTCGATGTAGCTGCTCGCGTGCTGCTTCGGACCTGACAGCACGAGCCAGCCGGTGCGGAAGCCGGCCACGCGGTACGCCTTCGACAGGCCGTTGAACGTCAGCGTGAACAGGTCCGGGGCCACCGCCGCGGTCGAGACGTGCTTCGTGTCGTCGTAGAGGATCTTGTCGTAGATCTCGTCGGAGAAGATCAGCAGGTTGTGGCGGCGGGCCACCTCGGTGATCCGCTCGATCATCTCGCGCGAGTACACGGCGCCGGTCGGGTTGTTGGGGTTGATGATGACGATCGCCTTGGTGCGCGGCGTGACCTTCGCGGCGATGTCGTCGACGTCGGGCATCCAGTCGTTGGTCTCGTCGCAGATGTAGTGCACGGCGCGACCGCCGCAGAGGCTGACGGAGGCGGTCCACAGCGGATAGTCCGGCGAGGGGATCAGCACCTCGTCGCCGTTGTCGAGCAGCGCCTGCAACGCCATGACGATCAGTTCGGAGACGCCGTTGCCGAGGTACACGTCCTCGATGTCGACGCCGTATACCTGCTTCTGCTGGTAATACTGCACGACCGCGCGCCGGGCGGACAGCAGGCCCTTGGAGTCGCCGTATCCGTGCGCCGAGGGCAGGTTCAAGATGACGTCCTGGAGGATCTCCTCCGGCGCCTCGAACCCGAACGGCGCGGGGTTGCCGATGTTGAGCTTCAGGATGTGGTGGCCCTCGGCCTCCATCTGCTTGGCGGCGGCCATGACCGGTCCGCGGATGTCGTAACAGACGTTGGCCAGCTTCGCGGACTGAGTCACCTGCATGCAGCCACAGTACGAGGCCCTCTCCCATAGCTCAGTAGCCACTTCCCATCATGTGGCAGTTCCTGTGGTGCGGATCCGCTTGCGCCGAGCATCCTAGGAGGCTAGGCTTTGCATCATGACCATCAACCCTGGAGCGGCGGAGTTCCCGCACCGGCAGATCGCCGCGCAGCTCCGGGCCCGCATCCACCGCGGCGACTGGGCACCCGGCGAGCGCCTCCCCTCCATCCCGGCCCTCGCGACCCAGTTCGGCGTCGCCAAGCAGACCGTCCAGCGGACGATCGACCAGCTGCGCATCGAAGGCCTGCTGATCACCCGTCCGGGTTCGGGCACGTTCGTCCGCGGCACCAAGCGCCGGATGAACCGGCTGTCCCGGGGCCGCTATGGCGCCGAGCGCGGCTACCACGCCGAGCTGGCCGCGCGATATCGCCAGCACCTGATGCAGGTCGGCGTCATGCCCTGCCCCGCCGACGTCGCCGAGGGCTTCGGCATCGACGTCGGCGTGCCGCTGCTGGTCCGCCGCCACCTCGTCCGCACCGGCGACGCACCGGTCGAGGTCGGCGCCTCATGGTTCCGCCCGGCCGACGTGCGCGGGACCTCGATCGAGCGGCCCGACGTGTTCGACCGGCCTCTCTATCAGGAGGTCGAGGCGGAGCTGGGGCGGCGGTATACGAGCGCCAAGGACCAGGTCAGCGCCAGGCTCCCGACCCGCGAGGAGGCGGAGCTGCTGCAGATCCGGCCCGACACGCCGGTGCTGGTGCTGCTGCACATCGCCTATGACGCGGAGCACCGGCCGATCGAGGTAGCCCAGGCCGCATGGCCGGGCCCGATGACGTCGCTGACGGAGGAGTACAAGATCCCTGCCGTCCGGGCCGGCCTGCCCTCCGACGAGCCCGACCTGGCCCTCGGCTGAGCGACCCGCGACCTGCTGCGGGCGGCGTTCGGTTGAGGGCGGCACCTCGGCACCGGGCGGCATTCGCACTCGCGGGTCCGGCGGTGTTGCGGCTCCTGTTCGCCCGTGTTGCCCGACACCGAAACCTACGAACGTGACGGGTCCCCTGCCGGGCATGATTGCGCTGCGGAGGACCGGGCCGGCGGGGTGCTGACGACAGCGTGGCGGATCTCCGTGGTGAATACCGGATCGCTTGTCTGGCAGCGTTTGTAGCTTGCGAGCACGAACCGGCCTCTGGCCATGGCAGGGCCTGATCCTGGACGCCAGGTAGGCAGGACCGTGGTCAGGTGTCGGTCGGGTTCTGGATAGCTGCTGTGCACCGTTTGACCTGTTGGGTGGGCGCCTGCGTGGCCGATTCTCGGCGCATCGCTCCGGCGCGCTCATCGCCGTCAGCGCTGGAGCGCCACCAACGTCTACCGCCAGGGAGCCATCATGGTGATGCAACTGCGGGGCCGCCGACGCCGGGCCACGTTCGCGGTGTCGGTCATAGCGGCCGCCCAACTCGTCACGCAGGCCGTCGCGGCCACACCGGCGTTCGCCTACGGGCGGCTCGATGTCGTGCTGGTCGCGACGACCTTGGACGACTACGACGACCGCCACAACTCGAACTCGACGCAGACCCGGTCGGCGTCGTGCCCGGCGGGCACCCACGTGATCGGCGGTGGGGCCCGCGTGAGCGGTGGCAGCGACGAGGTCAGGCTGACCCGCCTCGTCCCGGTGCGCGGCAGCGCCGGCAACAACGACTACTACTCGGCCACGGCCGAGGAGCCGGACACAGGGTACGCGTCGGAGTGGCAGTTCGTCGTGTACGCGATCTGCGCCGACGTGGACGAACTCGACAACTACAGCATCGTCTCGGCGAGCACCACGGAGTCCTCGACGGTGTTCAAGCAGGCCGTCGCGGACTGCCCCGGTTCGACCCTCGCGATCGGCGGCGGTGCCGCCATCACCAACGGCGACCACCAGGTCGGCCTGCAGCTGTCCCGCCTGGCGGCCCCACTGGACATCGCCCGCGCCACCGGCCGGGAGGACGCCAACGGATTCGCCCTCGACTGGGGCGTCACCGCGTACGCCGTCTGCGCCGACCGGATCAGCGGCGCCGCGATCTACGGCACGATCGCCGCGCAGGGCGACACGCAGGAGTGCCCACCGGACAAGTACGTGTACTCGGTGGGCGGCGGAGGGTCCTTGACCGACTCCGGCCCGTACTTCCTGCAGACGGTCTATCCGTTCGGCGAGCGCAGCTGGACGGTCGAGATGACCGGCACACCGACAGGCCAGACCACCGTCCAGGCGCTCTGCGCCTACTGACAGCCCCCGGAGCGGTCGGCTTCCGGACAGGACGCCGCTCACCGCGATGCCATCCTTGGCGCGGCGTGCGATCGTCGCGGCCGATCGTTTCCGGGAGCGTGGATGAAGACGGTCGTGCGTGAGCTCGCGAGCCTGGTGATCGGTCTGACCGGCATCATGCTGCTGGGCCTCGGGCTGAACCACGTGCTCGACATCGGCAGCTGCGCGTCGGGTGGTCCGTACGCGATCGCACGCCCCTGCCCTGAGGGCTCGGCGGCATGGTTCTGGCTGCCGGTGGCGGGCGCGATCCTGTGGGTTGCGGGCATGCTCGTGAGCAGACGGGTCTTCGTCGAACCGGGCGCCGGGCAGGTCCTGTGGACGGCGGGCTTCGCCGGGGGCGGCGCCGCCATGCTGGTCAAGGTGCTCACCCAACCGTCGATGCCACCGGACTCGAAGCTCGGCGCGTCCATCACGGCCGCGGTGTTCATTCCGATGGGCCTGGCCGTCGGGATCGTCGGGATCGTGCAGCTCTTCCGGCAGCGGGGTCGAGACGGCAGCGGGTCACGACGGACAAAGAACGGTGCCCGGCGGCGAGGCGGTCCGGTGGGTGCCGTCCGCGGCCCCGGGTCGCGGCTGAAGGCACTGAACGATCTGCGGAGCACCGGGGCGCTCACACGCGAGGAGTTCGACGTGCTCAAGGCCGACCTGGCCGGCTCCGAGCCGGAGCCGGCGGTCGACCGGGTCGCCCTGATCCGGCAGCTGGCCGAGCAGCAGGCCTCGGGCGCCCTGAGCCCGGCGGAGTTCGAGGCCAGGAAGCGCAGCGTCATGCTCGTTGAGCGGGCCGCCCCGTCCGGGCAGTGACGCCGGCACCCACCGGTCGGTCCACGTGCCGTTCAGCGGCGTTCCACCACCGTGAAACCGTGCATCTCGATCTCGGTGGCGTCGACCCGGTCGTCCGGGGCGTCGTCGTCAGCGCCTGCAATCAGGCCAGAGCCGTCGCACAACGGCAGCCGCCGCGCCGGCGTCGGCCGACGTCGCGTGCTGCAGCACCGGCACGACCTCGCCGTCGGCGTACGCCAGCATCGCCGTCTTCGCGCCCACCATCAGCTCCTCACTGTCGTCGCCGGGCGGGGGACACCGCTGGGACCGGTCAATGACCTGAATGCCGCCGGGGTTCCTGACGGGGCGAATAATGCTCCGGCGTTGCGGGCAATGCACGACCATGGATGACGACCGCGTCGCCACGTCGTACACCTTCGGCGGTCTGCTCGTGCGCACGGCCGCGGTGCTCGCCGCGTTCGTCGCGCCGGTGGCGGTCGGCCTCACCGATGTGACCGCCATTGCCGCGGGTCAAAGCCACTACCTGGCACTCGTCAAGCCGCCCTTCACCGTCCGACTGAGCCCGGCCGGGGGCACGCTCGCCGCCGGCGGCGACATCAGCACCCAGGTCAGCCTCGCCTCGGCGGCCGGCTACACAGGCACGGCGGAACTCGCGGTGAGCGACCTGCCGCCCGGCGTGACGGCCACCCTGACCTCCGCCACCATCGGCGTGGGCAGCCCGTCCACCATCACGTTCCACAACCCGGCCGGCGGCCCCGCCGGCACCTATCCGATCACGGTCACCGCCACCGACAAAGCCGCCGCCGTCACGGTGCAGGCAGCCACGTACCAACTGACCGTGACCCCCGCCGGCAACTTCAAGATCGCACTGAACCCGGCATCAGGCACCGTCACCCCAGGTGCGTCCACGACCACGACCGTGCACCTGGTCCCGTTCAACGATCTCAGCGGCACGGCGACGCTGAGCGCGCAAGGACTCCCGGCCGGTGTCACAGCCACGTTCACGCCGGGCACGGTGAGCGCCAGAAACCCCGCGACGCTCACGCTGCTGGCAGCGCCGAACTGCCGGCCGGGCACGTACACCTTCACCGTCGCGCCAGCACGTCCGGCGGCGGCGGGTGGACAGCCACTTACCAGCTCACAGTGACCGGGCCGCCATCCTGATCCTGTCCGCTCCGGTTGCTCCGGCAGCGGCAACGCCATCTCAATGCCCGGCGTGTTCAAGTACGTGGAGTACACCGAGAACTTCACCGTGCCGAACGTGACGTCGAAGTCCCCCGCCGGCGGCAACGCCCAGCAGCACGGCCTCGCCGCAGTCACCAGGACAAAGGCCCCGATCCCGGGCACGAAGACCCGCAGGCCGCAGCGCTCCGGCAGCTGACCACCGGACGTGCAGGAGGCCTCGGCGCCTCCTGCGCGTCACCGGGCGCCCGGCGCACGTCCATGGCCCGGGTTGAAACGCGGTCGGCCGATGACGTCAGAGGCGGGGAATTGCTTCGCCGGCCCGGGGCCCACGATGGTGGTCGAGCCAGAACAGGTAGCCGCGGAGGTACCCCTCCAGGCCGTCATCGAGGTAGGCGACGAAGTCCCGGTGACCCTGGGCGGCATCGTGGTAGTGGCCGGCGAACCTGGCAGCGGCGTTGAAGCCCCAACCTGGGTGGATGTCGGCACCCCAGTCCGCGGCTATCGCAACGGCCCACTTCCGCACCCGGTCCCGGCCCCGCCACCACTCGCGGACGGCATGCGCGGTCCAGTGCTCGTCACCGTCCCAGTTGTAGCCGCGGTACAGCTCCAACTGGCAGCCGCTGACCACAGCCTCAACTTCGCGGTAGTTCACCGGCTGCCGGTAGATGAACTCAGATCCGAACCCGTTTCCGAGGTCGTCGTCGTAGGCGATGTGACCCGGTGCGTCCAGCCGCCCGATGGCCAGACTGTCGGTCTCGCCGGCGTAGAACGGACCTGGGACGTTGCGCCAGTTCCGCTGCTCCCAGCGTCCCGTGAACAGCTGCTCGGCGGGCTCGCTGAGGCCCTCGACGAGCCGCCGGGCCGTGAGCAGCGGGTCCCAGTAACCGATCATCGCCCAATTCTGCCCGGGTCGGCTGCGAGCGTCGCTCGGCGCTGCCGAAACGCTGGCGTCGTCAGGTTGTGATGGTGTGCGAAGGAGTGGAGCGGATGACAAGCTTTCCCGGCATGTGGCCTGCGTGGAACTCGGCGAGGGCCGTTGTGGTCTGTTCGAGGTCGTAGGCGCCGGCCGCGACGGGGCGGAGTTTCCGCTGCCGAGCAGTCCGGCGAGGAACAGCAGATCCGCACGGTTGGGCTTGGCGATGAAAGAACTCGCCTTCTGCGCGCCCCACATCGCTCTGAGCATGACTCGCCCGGCATGGGTCATCGGACCGGCGATGCGTCCGGCCTTCTCGCCGCCGATCATGACCATTCTTCCGTCCGGCGCCAGGATGCGTTTGTAGTGCGACCAGGGTCTGTTGCCCGCATGGGATGGTGGCGGGGCACGCCCGGGCGGTTCAAAAAAGTTTCTGGGGGCGTGCAGCGTTCGGATGGGCGGCGACCGTTCTATCCGCGGTGGAGGGAGCGGCCGGTTGAAAGCAGAGGATCCGGACGGGTTCCGGGAGTTCGTGGCGTCGCGGATGGCGTCGCTGCGGAACCTGGCATACGTCACGTGCGGGGACTGGCACGCCGCGGAGGACGCGGTGGCCAACACCCTGACGAAACTGTATCCGCGCTGGTCACGGCTTGATCGGCCGGACCTGTACGCGCAGACCATGGTGGTGCGGGCGGCGATCGACGAGACGCGCCGGCCGTGGTGGCGGCGGGAGCGGGCGGCCGGGGACAAGGTGCCCGACGTCACGCAGGTCGATCACAGCGGCACCACCGACGAACGGATGACCGTGCGGGCGGCGTTGCAGGCCGTGCCGGTGCGGCAGCGGGCGGTGCTGGTGCTGCGGTATTACCTCGGCATGACGGCCGAGGAGGCCGGGGAGGTGCTCGGTGTCCGGGCCGCTTCGGTCAGGAGCCAGACGACCAGAGGTCTGGCGAATCTCCGGGCGGCACTCGCCGCCGGAGGCGTGGTCTTGGATGAACCGTCAGAACTCGGAGAGTGGACCCATGCGAATGCAGGACCTGGTGGAGCTGGCCACGTCGGAGCCGCCGCCGCTGCGGTACGGCGCTGACGAGCTCCTCGCGTCGGGCCGGCGTGTCCAGCGGCGGCGCCGGCTCGGCTGGGCCGCGTCGGGCACGGCGGCGGTGGCGGTGCTGGGGGTCGTCGCGGCCGTGGTCGCGGTGCCGGCGCTGACCGGGAAGCCGGAGGGGACGCCGGGCGCCGAGGTGGCGCAGCAACAGCAGAAACAGCAGCCGGTGGCGGCGACGGCGGAGCCGTTCACGTTCACGTTCGGCGGGTACCGGGTCGGCAAGCTGCGGGTGGAGAAGCCGATCGATGTGTCGACGGCGTACCAGCTCGCCTCGGTGTACGCGGACGGCCTGATCACCAACGACAAGCCCGTCGACCCGAACGCGCCGGCGGTGGGCGGGCCGAACCTGTACGCGTACCTGACCGTGTACCGGGCCGGCGCGTACGACCCGTCGAAGCTGGCGGGCGCGCAGCAGGTGACCGTCGGCGGGCGGCCGGGGCTCGAGGTCAACGACCAGGAGCACGGCTGGGCGGCGCGGCGGACCCTGGCGTGGCAGTACGCCACGGACGCGTGGGCGGTGCTGCGCGCCAGCTCCGACGACGCGGCGTTCCCGTCCGCGAAGGATCTGCGGGATCTGGCGGCCGGGCTGCCCGGTATCACCCCGGCGCCGGCGAAGTTGCCGGTCAAGCTGAGCTACGTGCCGGCCGGGTATCACCTCGCTGAGGTCTCGGTGCACGCGATGCCCGGGCTCAACGGGATCGCATCGGCCAGGGAGGGCGACTATGCGGGGCTGGTGTTCAGCAACCCGGCGCTGCCGACGACCGGGCTGAGCGAGCCGTTCGGCGGCGAGGACGGCAACGACCCGCCCGGCAGCTTCCAGATCTTCGTGGTGCCGGCGGCGAACTCCAACCAGCAGCCGTCGCCCGGGCTGAGCTGCGGTGACGGGTTCTGCAACCGGTGGGTCAACGGTGTGAACATCCAGGTCAGCAGCGGCAAGCGGCTGCCGGACACCGAGATGAAGAAGATCCTTCAGGGTGTCACGCTCGGCAACGTCCAGGACGACAGCACCTGGACCGCAGTCACCCCCTGACGGCGGTGCACGCGGCGGCCACCTACCGGTTCCGGTGGGTGGCCGCCTGCGAAACGGCGGCGGAAAGTCTACGGTCGGATGAACATGGGTCATGACCTTCCTCGCTTAGGGTCATGGCCGTGGAGGAGCGACCCGACGCGAGCACCGGGTATCTGCTGGCGCGGCTGGGCGCCGAGTCGCGGCGCCGGTGGGCGAGGATGCTGGCCGAGCATCAGCTCGCGCCGCATCATCTCGCGGTGCTGATGAGCCTCGGGCACGTGGGGCCGGTGCATCAGCAGCGGGTGAGTGCGCTGATCGGGGTCGACCCGCGCAACACGGTCGCGGTCGTGGATCTGTTGCAGCGCCGGGGTCTGGTGGAGCGGGCCGTGGACCCCGGGGACCGCCGGCGGAACACGGTGACGTTGACGGCCGACGGCGTCGACCTGCTCACGAGGCTCCGTGAACAGGTCGACGCGGTCGAGGACGTGCTGCTGGGCGGGCTGCCGGGGCATGAGCGGGAGCTGTTGCACGGCCTGCTGAGCAGGCTGGCGGACACGCTGCCCTGACGGGCCCGCTCAGGTGATCGGGTCGGGGGCGACCTCCTTCGTCGCCGGGGTGGTGGACGGGTGGGCGGTGTCGGCGCGCGGGTCGCCCTCGTCGGCGAAGTAGTCGGCGTGGCTGGTGTCGTCGCCGCCGTCGGCGACCGACGTGGCCCGCAGGATCAGGGTCAGCAGCGCCGCGACGGCGAGGTTGACCGCGACCGCGACGAAGCCGACGTAGATCGTCTTGGTGGAGTCGAAGCCGAACTCCTTCAGTGGGAACGCCGAGCCGCCGAAGTGGGCGCGTTTCGTGGCGGCGTTGGGGATCTGGTAGAGCATCCACATGCCGAGGCCCATCCCGGCGATCCAGCCGCCGATGAGCGCCCCGCGGTGGAACCAGCGGGTGAACAGGCCCAGCGCGACCGCCGGCAGGGTCTGCAGGATGATGACGCCGCCGATGAGCTGCAGGTCGATGGAGAACTGCGGGTCGACGAAGACGACGAAGACCAGGGCGCCGACCTTCACCAGCAGCGAGGTCACCTTCGACACGGTGGCCTCCTGCGACGGGGTGGCGTCGCGGCGCAGGTATTCGCGGTACACGTTGCGGGTGAACAGGTTCGCCGCGGCGATCGACATGATCGCGGCGGGGACGAGGGCGCCGATGCCGATGGCGGCGTAGGCGACGCCGGCGAACCAGTCGGGGAAGAGCTTGTCGAACAGCAGCGGCACGACGGTGTTGTTGTCGTTGGTGCCGTTCGGGTTCTTCAGCGGCGTGACGCCGGCGGCGATCGCGGCGTAGCCGAGCAGGGCGATGAGGCCCAGCAGCAGCGAGTACGCCGGCAGCGCCGACATGTTGCGTTTGATCACGTCGCGGTTCTTGCTGGCCAGGACGCCGGTGATGCTGTGCGGGTAGAGGAACAGCGCCAGTGCCGAGCCCAGCGCCAGGGTGATGTACTGGAGCTGGTTGTTGGCGTTGAGCAGGATGCCGTCGGTGACCGGCGCGGACTTGTCGAACTTCGCGTCGGCGGCGTCGAAGATCGCGCCCCAGCCGCCGAGCTTGTACGGCAGGTAGAACACCGCGACCAGGATGACGATGTAGATCAGGGTGTCCTTGACGAACGCGATGAGCGCCGGCGCCCTCAGCCCGCTGGAGTAGGTGTACGCGGCAAGGATCGCGAACGCGACGATGATCGGCAGGTGCCGGGCGATCGTGCCGGAGCCGGTGACGCCCATCGTCTTGAGGACCGACTCGATGCCGACGAGCTGCAGCGCGATGTACGGCATCGTCGCCACGATCCCGGTGATCGCCACGAGCAGCGCGAGCGTCGGGGACTGGAAGCGGGCCCGCACGAAGTCGGCCGGCGTCACGAACCCGTGCCGGTGCGAGACCGACCACAGGCGCACCAGGACCAGGAACACCAGCGGATAGATGATGACGGTGTAGGGCACGGCGAAGAAGCCGGCGGCGCCCGCCGCGAAGAGCAGCGCGGGCACCGCGACGAACGTGTACGCGGTGTACAGGTCGCCGCCGATGAGGAACCAGGTGATCCAGCCGCCGAAGTTGCGGCCGCCGAGGCCCCACTCGTCGAGGTGGTTGAGGTCGGTGGGGCGGCGCCAGCGGGCGGCGACGAAGCCGATCGCGCTGACACCGAGGAACAGGATGACGAAGATTGCGATCTCGAGCTGATGGTCACGCCACATGGCCGGTCACTTCCGCTTCGTCATCTGGTAGACGAGCGTCGTGGTGCCGACGCCGACGGCGATGATGGCGAGCTGCATCCAGTAGAACCGCGGGAACCCGAGCAGCCTGGGGCTGTCGGCGTTGTACCAGACGGTGACCAGCGGCAGCACGATCGGGATGAACAGCAGCCAGTTCCACGGGCTCTTGTCCGCGGCCCGGGGGGTGGCGGGCCTTTCGGGACCGGTCACGGCAGACCTCCTTCACGGGGGTGCGGGCCTGGCGGGTGGCCCAGCAGATCGACGTAACCTGATCAAATGCCCGGCCGCTGACCGGCGGGGGTACGGATCGGCGAACGGTCGGTTTCGCGCGCCGGACGGTGTCCTGCGTCACACCCGCGGGGCGACCAGTTCGGCGGCCGTGGCGTTGCCGCCGGTGAGGATCACGGCGACCGACGACCCCATCAGGTCGGGACGGGCGAGCACGGCGGCGAGGGCCGCGGCGCCGGCGCCCTCCGCCTGGGTGTGCGCGGCGCCGGCGAGCACGCCGCGGGCCGCGTCGATGGCGTCGTCGTCGACGAGGACGAAGTCGGCGAGCCGCTCCCGCAGCAGCGACTGCGGCAGCTCGAACCCGCGGCCGGTGGCGAGGCCGTCGACGCGGGTGCGGTTGTCGCGGCGGACGCAGGCGCCGGCCCGCCACGAGTCGTGCGCGGCCGGCGCGGCGGCCACTGCACGCCGATCACCCGGCAGCCGGGCGCGACGGCGGCGGCCACGACGCAGGCGGCGCCCGCGCCGGTGCCGCTGCCGACCGGGACCACGACCGTGTCCAGGTCCGGGTGGCGCTCGAACAGCTCCAGGTAGGCGGTGCCGACCCCGGCGATCACGGCGGGCTCGTCGCCGGGGCTGATCAGGCGCCCGCCGAGGGTCGCGGCGTGCGCCTCGGCCTCGGACATGTCCGCGCCGTGCAGCGTCACCGTCGCGCCGAGCGCCCTGACCGCGCGGACCTTGAACCCGGCGGCACCGGCCGGCATCACGACGTGCGCGGGGATGCCGAAGGCGCGGGCGGCGTACGCGACGGACCGGGCGTGGTTGCCGGTCGAGTACGTGACCACCGGCTGCCCGCGGTCCAGGCCGGCGAGGAGGTTGAGCGCGCCGCGGACCTTGAACGCCCCGGTCGGCTGCGCGTTCTCGTGCTTGACGACGACGGTGCGGCCCGCGGCCTCGTCCAGCAGCGGATACGACCAGGAGGGCGTCGGCGGCAGGTGCCCGGCGAGCAGTCGCCGGGCACGCAGGACATCGTTGAGGGTGATCATGCGTCCAGCCTGCTCCCCGTACCATATATAAATCCAATGCACAGTTTCGTGGAATCACATAGGTGGGATCGATGCTTGACGTGACGCGCCTGCGGGTGCTCCTCGCGGTCGCCCGGCACGGCTCGGTCACCGCCGCCGCGGAGGCGCTGCACTACGCGCAGCCGTCGGTCAGTCACCACCTCGCCCGCCTGGAGGCGGAGACCGGCGCGCGGCTGCTGCAGCGGGTCGGCCGCGGGGTGCGCCTCACGCCCGCCGGGCGGCTGCTCGCCGAGCGCGCGGAGGAGATCCTGGGGCGGCTCGACGCGGCCGAGGCGGAGCTCGCGTCGCTGAGCGGGCTGACGGCGGGTCGGGTGCGCCTCGCCGCGTTCCCCTCAGCGCTGGGGTCGTTCGTGCCGGTGGCGGCGGCCCGGTTCGCGCAGGCGCATCCGGGGGTCGCGCTGAGCCTGGTCGAGGCCGAGCCACCGGCGGCGCTGCGCCTGCTGAAGGCCGGTGAGGTCGACCTGGCGGTGATCTTCTCCTTCGACGAGCCGGCCGCGGAGGACGGGGTGCGGCTGACGCCGCTGTTCGACGAGCCGCTGCACCTCGTCACCGCGCCCGGCGAGACCCGCGACCTGGCCGGCCTCGCCGGGGAGCGCTGGATCGGCGGCTGCGAGCGGTGCCGCACGAGCCTGGTCCGCCGGTGCGCGGCGGCGGGGTTCGCGCCGCAGATCGCGTTCACCACCGACGACTACGTCGCCGTGCAGGCCCTGGTCGCGGCCGGCCTCGGCGTGACGATCCTGCCGGACCTGGCGCTGCGTGCGCATCGTTCGGCAGGTGTACGCACGGTGCCCCTCCCCGGCGGCGGCCGCCACATCAGCGCGGCCCTGTACGGCACCCCACCCGACCCTCCGGGCCCCGCCGCGCTCCTCGAAGCGATCATGGCCGCCCGCACACCGTGAGCGGCCGTGGCGTCAGCGGTCGCCGAGCACCTGGTCCCGGTACTGCTGGAAGCCGTCCCAGCCTGCGGTCTGCCCGGGGTCGCCCGTCAGGAACTGCCCGGTGGACATGTCGAGCGGGATGGACGTGAGCGTGGGCGGGCGGCCTCCGCCAGTGGCGGCCCGGGACGTCCGACGGTCCCCGGGCGCGGCGATCAGGCCGGCCGCCCACGCAATTCTGCAACCGCGACGGCCTAGAGCTTGATGCCCAGCAGCGCGTCGACGGACAGGCGCAGCACGGCGGGGGCGTCGCGGTCCTCGCCTGCGTCGGCGAGGGTCGCGTCGACCCAGGCGTCGACGGCGGCGAGGGCGCCGGGCGTGTCGAGGTCGTCGGCGAGGCGCTCACGCAGCTGCTCGAGCAGCTCGATCCCGGACGGGCCGATGCCGGCCTTCGCCGCCTCCCGCCAC
Source organism: Dactylosporangium sp. NBC_01737 (assembly GCF_035963215.1). Classification (NCBI taxonomy): domain Bacteria; kingdom Bacillati; phylum Actinomycetota; class Actinomycetes; order Micromonosporales; family Micromonosporaceae; genus Dactylosporangium; species Dactylosporangium sp. NBC_01737. The sequence goes on along the minus strand of NZ_CP109153.1, from coordinate 6,202,878 downwards.
CGGGACAGCCGCTGCTGGCCGGTCTTGAGCACGTCGTCGGTCCACTGGCGGTCGTTGCGGTAGTGGTCGGCGAGCAGGGCGAGGCGGACCGCCATCGGGTCGACGCCGTCGGCGCGGAGGCGGGAGACGAAGACGAGGTTGCCCTTGCTCTTGGACATCTTGTCGCCGTCGAGGCCGATCATGCCGGCGTGCACGTAGTGCGAGGCGAACGGGGCCTTGCCGCTGAGGGCCTCGGCGTGCGCGGCGGAACACTCGTGGTGCGGGAAGAGCAGGTCGTTGCCGCCGCCCTGCACGTCGATGGTGTCGCCGAGGAGGCTCTGGGCGATGACGGTGCACTCGATGTGCCAGCCGGGGCGGCCGGGGCCGAGGTCGCCGCCGTCCCAGGCGGGCTCGCCCTCGCGCAGGCCGCGCCACAGCAGCGGGTCGAGGGGGTCGCGCTTGCCGGGGCGCTGCGGGTCGCCGCCGCGCTCGGCGGCCAGGCGGAGCATCTCGGTGCGTGACAGGTTGGACTCGCCGCCGAAGCCGGGGGCGGTCGCGACGCTGAAGTACACGTCGCCGGTGCCGTCCTCCAGCACGTACGCGTGGCCGCTGGCCAGCAGCGCGGACACCTGCCGGGCGATCTGCGGGATGGACTCGACGGCGCCGACGTACCGCTTCGGCGGGATGATCCGCAGCGCCTCCATGTCCTCGCGGAACAGGGCGGTCTCGCGCATCGCAAGGACGACCCAGTCCTCGCCGTCGCGGGCAGCGCGCTCCAGCAGCGGGTCGTCGACGTCGGTGACGTTCTGCACGTAGTCGACGTCGTGGCCGCCGTCGCGCCAGACCCGGTTGGCCGTGTCGAAGGCGATCATGGTGGCGGCGTGGCCGAGGTGGGTGGCGTCATACGGGGTGATGCCGCAGACGTACATGGTGGCGGGCCTGCCCGCGAGGTCGACCGGCGCGATCTCGCGGCGCGCCGAGTCGAACAGGGCGAGCGTGGTCGCACCGGCAGCGGTGCGGGGCAGCGTGGGCACCGCCGGTGCCGACCATGAATCCATCCGCCAAGACTATCCGCGCGCAGGTGCGGAAACACGGGGGAAACAGGTGTGACGAACCTAGCGTAGACAGCGTTTCACATTGGCGGCCATGGGATGGCGTGCCGGTCCTCGTCGGGCGCTGGGTAGCGCTTGGCCCGCAGCAGCTGATTGATGCGCAGCGCGACGGTGCCGACCTCGGCGGCGGTCAGGTGCTCCGACAGCGCCTCGGCGAGCCCGGCGGTGTACTGGGCGCGCAGCTTCTCCAGGACCTCGACGGCCTCGTCCGGCAGCGGCTCGCCGGCCCAGCCCCACAGGATGGTGCGCAGCTTGTCCTCGGCGTGGAAGCAGATGCCGTGATCGACGCCGTGGACGCGGCCGTCGACCATGTCGATGATGTGCCCGCCCTTGCGGTCGGCGTTGTTGGCGACGGCGTCGAAGACCGCCATGCGGGCCAGCCGCGGGTCGTCGTCGTGGGCCAGGACGAACGGGCGGCCGCGTTCGTCGCGGGCGGTGAGGATCCGCTTCCAGGTGCGGGGGACCTTGCCGGCGGGGACGAACCCGAGGATCGCGTCGTCGCACTGCTGCTCGTCGTCGATCCACAGCTGCACCATGCCGGCGCCGAGGGGCCCATCGCGCAGGACGGTCGGCGGGACCACGGACCAGCCGGTGGCCTCGGACAGCAGCCAGGCCGCGTACTCACGGCCGGCGAGGGTGCCGTCGGGGAAGTCCCACAGGGGCCGCTCGCCGCTGACGGGTTTGTACACGCACCGGGCGACGGTCGCGCCGTGCGTAATCACGGCGCGCAGCGTCGCGTTGGACGCGTCCATCAGCCGGCCCTCGAGCTCCATGGTGCCGTGGCGGAGCAGTTCCAGCGCCTCGTCCTGGGGCAGTGCCGGCACGGTGACTACCGGCGGTAGCCGTTGTGGCGCGGGCAGAGGTGCCCGCGGGCGTCGAGCGGCTGGCCGCACAGCGGGCACGGCGGCCGGCCGGACGCCACGACCCGCTTGGCCCGGTCGATGAACGCGCGGGTCGCCTGCGGTGTCAGCCGGACCCGCAGCCGGTCGCGGTCGGCGGTGGTGAGCTCGTCGTCGTCCTCTTCCTCGACCTCCTCCACCTCCTCGTCACCGACGGCGATGGCCTCGATGACGACGGTGGCGGTCTCGACGTCGAAGGCGAGCCCGAGGGTGCCGACCCGGAACTCCTCGTCGAGGGGCGTGTCGAGCGGCTCGTTGTCGCTGGTGTCGACGGCAGCGGTCTCGGGCAGGTCGACGCCGAAGCGGCGCTGCGCCTCCAGCAGGAGCTCCTCGAGCTTCTCGGCGAGGAGCGTCACCTGCACCTTTTCGAGGGCGACGCTGACCAGGCGCCCCCCACCGCGCGCCTGCAGGAAGAAGGTCCGCTCCCCCGGCGCACCCACGGTCCCCGCGACGAACCGCTCCGGCGGCTCGAACGCGTACACCTGGTGGCTCACTTCGTCACCTCCGCTACGCTCCGGCGCCGGCGTGAGCTCAACCTGAGCCGCCGATTCGCGGCTCCTCCGCTTCGCTCCGGACCGCTCATGCTAGAACTCTATCCGCACGTTTCGGCCTCCGCGCACAGCAGGCTGCAAGATCACACAGAACCGCCCGAACCGCCCCCGACGGCCGCGTCCGATGTCGGTTCGTCGTCGACCTTCGGCACGAACGGTGCCAGATCTCCCCCCGTGTCGTTCATCCGCAGGACGAAGGACCGCAGCGGCGTGTAGCGGATGACGGTGATCGATGCGGGTTCGACGGCGATGCGCTGGAACAGGTCCAGGTGCATGCCGAGGGCGTCGGCGACGATCGCCTTGATGATGTCCCCGTGGCTGCAGGCGAGCCAGACCGCGTCGGCGCCGTGCGACTCGGTCAGCTTCGCGTCCCAGCCGCGGACCGCGGCGATGGACCGGGCCGACATCACGGCCATCGACTCGCCCTCGGCGCCCGGGAACACGGCCGCCGAGGGGTGCGCCTGGACGGTCGCCCACAAGGGCTCCTTCGCCAGGTCCTTCAGCGGCCGTCCGGTCCAGTCGCCGTACCGGCACTCGACGATTCCGTCATCGATGGAGATGTCGGAAAAATCGGGCAACGCCAGCGACAAGGTCTCCCGGCAGCGCGGCAGCGGGCTGGACACCACCGCGGCGAGGGGGAGCTTCGCGTCCGCGATGCGCTCGCCGACGGCGCGGGCCTGGGCCTGCCCGACCTCGTCGAGCCCGACCGGCTGGTGCCCCGCGAGGATCCCGCTGGCGTTGGTGGTGGTGCGGCCGTGGCGGAGCAGGAGAACGGTTGTCACGCGGACAAGCCTGCCATGTCGTACGCCTGCTTCAGCTGCCGCAGCGTCTGGGTGCCGTACTCGTGGTCGCCGAAGATCAGCGTCGCGAGCTCGGTGACACCGGCCTCCTTGTATGCCTTCAGCCGCTCCGCAACGCGCTCGACGGGCCCCAGCAGCGACGTGCGGTCGATGAACTCGAACGGGATCGCGGCGGCCGCCTCGCGGTGCTTCTTCGCCAGGTACAGGTCCTGCACCTCGCGGGCGGCGTCGCCGTACCCCATCCGCGTCGCCAGTGCGTTGTAGAAGTTCTGCTCGCGGCTGCCCATGCCGCCGACGTACAGCGCCGCGTACTGCCGGACCAGCTCGGCGCACATCTGCGGGTCGTCGCCGATCACCACGGGTACCCCGGCGCAGACCTCGAAGCCCTCCATGGTCTTGCCGATCTTGGCGCGGCCCGCCTCGATCGGCTTCAGCGACTCCGTCGCGTACTCCGGGGAGAAGAAGATCGCCAGCCACCCGTCGGCAACCTCACCGGCGAGCTCCAGGTTCTTCGGGCCGACCGCGGCGAGGTACACCGGGACGTGGTCGCGCGTCGGGTGCAGGGTGAGCTTCAGCGCCTTGCCGGGGCCGTCGGGCAGCGGCAGCTGGTAGTGCTGGCCGTCGTAGGCGACGGTCTTGCGGGTCAGCGCGAGGTTGACGATGTCGATGTACTCGCGGGTGCGCTGCAGCGGCTTGCCGAACCGGACACCGTGCCACCCTTCGGACACCTGCGGCCCCGACACGCCGAGACCCAGCCGGAACCGGCCGCCGGACAGCTTGTCGATCGTGGCCGCGGTCATCGCCGCCATCGCGGGCGTGCGCGCCGGGATCTGGAACACCGCCGAGCCCAGCTCGATGCGCTCCGTCTGCCCCGCGAACCAGGCGAGCATCGACGGGGCGTCGGACCCGTACGCCTCCGCGACCCACACGCAGGAGAAACCGAGGCGGTCGGCTTCCTGCGCGAGGGCCAGGTGGCCGGCCGGTTCATTCCACGCGGCGAGATATCCGAGGTTCAACGCGAGTCGCACAATGCCTCCCAGGGTCCCCCGTGCGACCCTGCACGGGGCGGCACCAAGGGTAGCCGGGGGCCCACCTACCCGCCTTCGGTGGGATCCGGCCGTATCGTTCCATGCATGCAGCAGAGACCGCTAGGCCGTAGCGGGCTGGCGGTATCCCGGCTGGCCCTCGGCACCATGACCTGGGGCCGTGACACCGACGCCGACGACGCGGCCGCCCAGCTCAAGACGTTCCGCGACGCGGGCGGCACGCTGCTGGACACCGCCGACGTCTACACCGATGGCGAGGCGGAGTCGGTGATCGGCGCCCTCGTCGGCCGGCTGGTGCCCCGCGACGAGCTGGTCATCGCCACCAAGGCCGGCCTGCGACCCGGCATGGCCCGCCGCCGCGACGGCTCCCGCGGCCACCTGCTGCGCGCCCTGGACACGTCCCTGGAGCGGCTCGGCACCGACCACGTCGACCTGTGGCAGGTCCACGGCTACGACCCGGACACCCCCTTGGAGGAGACGCTCAGCGCGCTGGACACGGCGGTGCAGACCGGCCGTGCGCGCTACGCGGGTGTGTCGAACTTCTCCGGCTGGCAGACCGCCCGCGCCGCGACCTGGCAGGCGGCGTGGCCCGGCCGCGCCCCGCTGGTCTCCACCCAGGTCGAGTATTCGCTGCTCGAACGCGGTATCGAGCGTGAGGTCGTGCCCGCCTGCTCCGCCCTGGGCATCGGCCTGCTGCCGTGGTCACCGCTCGGCCGCGGCGTGCTGACCGGCAAATACCGCGGCGGCGTCCCGGCCGACTCGCGCGCCGCGTCGCCGCACTTCGAGCGGTTCGTCGCCCCGTACCTCGACGACCGCTGCGCCGGCATCGTCGAGGCGGTCGCCACGGCCGCCGGCGGCCTCGGCGTGTCGCCCCTGGAGGTCGCGCTCGCATGGGTCCGCGACCGCCCCGGCGTCGTCGCGCCGGTCCTCGGCGCCCGCACCGTCGGCCAGCTCCTCGGCGCCCTGCAGACCGAGGAGATCGACCTGCCGCGCGAGATCCGCGCCGCCCTGGACGACGTGTCGGCTCCGACGTCGGGCTATCCGGAGCGCCAGACATAATTACCCGATCATGATCCGTGTCGCGTGGTTGTCCTTGGTACTCGTCGCGCTCCTGGCCGCCGGCTGTGACGCCGGCGCTCCGGTGAGCCGCCCGGACGCGACCGTCCCCACTCCCACCTGGGCGCCGGTGCCGTCCGTCTCCCCTGCCGGGACGGTGGTCCCGGTAGGTGGTCCACCGCTGGCGGTGGCCGCAGGCGCTGGAGGGACCGCCGTCGGCTTGGCGTCCGCGCTGGTACTGCTGGACGCCGCGGGCGCACGCGGCGTGTCCGTGCCGGTGCCGGATCCGGTGCTGGCCGTGGCCGCCCTGCCCGACCGCGGGTTCCGCGCCCTGTCCGGCAGCACGGTGCTGACCGTCGTCGACGGCACTGTGGTGTCACGGTGGTCGCTGCCCGCCGCCGGCACTGCCCTCGCCGTGCACCCGTCCGGGTGGACCGCGGTCGCCGTCCCGGCGCTCGGAGACGTGATCATCCTCTCGGCGACCGGCTCCGTGACCCGCACGCTGCACCCCGGCGGCCGGCCCGGCGGCGTCGCGGTCGCGGGTGACCTGCTCGCCGTCCTGGACCCGTCGCAGACGTCACTCACCGTGTACGACGCCGCGTCCGGCACCCGCAAGGAGGGCCTCCGCGCCGGCGACGGCGCCGTGAGCGTGAGCGGCGGGGGCTCCGGGGGTCCCGGGGATCCCGGCGCCGCTGGTGGCGCCGGCCGGTTCCTGGTCATCGACGCCAGGGACGGCGAGCTGCTGGCGTTCGAGACCGGCCCGCTCATCCTGCGGCAGCGGTTCCCGGTCCCCGGTTCCCCGTACGCCGCCGCCTACGACCCGACCCGCCGCACCCTCTGGGTGACCCTCACGGAACGTAACGAGGTGGTGGGCTACGACCTGACCGGCGGCACCCCGCGCGAAGTCACCCGCCACCCCACACCACGCCTGCCGATCGCGGTCGCGGTGGACGCCACGACCGGCACGCTCGTGGTCGCCGGGTCGGCTGAGGGTCTGGTGCAGCGGATTTCGCCGTAGCAATATCGGTTCATGGACTACGAGTACGTGCCTTTGCGGCTGCCGTCGAACGTGGACCGGCTCACCGCCAACGCACAGCTGACGATCCAGGCCGAATACGGCGGCTGGGAGCTGGCCAGGGTCCGCCTCTACGCGGACGGCACCCGCCAGGTCATGCTCCGCCGCAAGCTCACCAGCGACGCGATGCCCGGCCTCAGCACGTAGGCCCGACTGTCCGGCTCTCCACATCGTGCGCGCCAGTGCCGCACGGGGACCAGCCACGGGCACGCACACATCCGGTGAACTCTTCGGTGCCCCACCCCCGAAGGGCCCGCTCCCCCTGCTCACCGTCTCCACGGGGAAGTCGTGGCCATCGATGCCTGGACGGGGGAGCACCACACTCCAGGCGGCGATCTTCACCCCGCCCCGCGTGATCGAAGGACGCCCGCGGTCGTCGGTGCGGCCACTGCCGTCCCTTGATCACGCCCGCAAGATCGTCCGCCGGCACCGAATCACGATCCCCGCCAGGAAGGCTCCCGTGCGCGGGACGCCACCCCGCCAACCCGCCGCCTCGCCGCTTGATCGAAGGACGTCCCTGGCCACTAGGGCGACCACCGCCGTCCTTCGATCACCCCCGCAAAGATCGTCTGGCGGCTGCCCGGCGGCCGAACACGCGACCATCGGCAAGGACACCCCAGAGCGCGCGCCGCACGCCGCCTTGCCGTGATCAGCGGCGCGCGCTGGTCGCTCGCATGACCACAGGGCGACTTCGATCTGCGAAGAGTTGGTCGATCGGTGGTCCCGGCGCGGTGGCGTCTCCGCATCGCGGGGAAGTCGTGGCCATCGATGCCTGGACCAGGGAGCACCACACTCCAGGCGGCGATCTTCACCCCGCCGCGTGATCGAAGGACGCCCGTGGTCGCCGGGGTGGCCACTGCTGTCCTTTGATCACGCCCGCAAGATCCACGGCCGTGCGGGAAACCCAAAGAGCCCGAACTGGACGTCGGCAGACCGGGCACGCGCGACGTCGCAGCGCATCGACTCAGGTATGCACTTCGAGGCGTGCGACATGTGCTCGTTGCCATGATCACAGAAGTGATCCATGCCGCAGGATCATGCCGATCTCGGGCACGGGGACGGGGGCTGCAACCGGGTCGCGTCTCGGACGCCTACGCGAGCGGTGCACCTGATGCCGGTCCCCGCCCGATGATCGAGCGGCGCGCCCCGGACCGGCGGATCCCGAGCGCTTTGGGTGGTCCGACGGCCCACAGCGCAGGCGTGTGCCCGCGCTGACGAGCGGCAGCACGCCGCTGCAGGAGCGAACCGATGGGCAGTCGGCGCGCCACACAAGGCCCAGGCCAGGGATGCGCCGTGCTCACGGGTCGGCACGCCTCGCGACCAGGTGAGGGGTCGGCAAACGACGCTGCCCCAGCCTTCAGGCCGGGGCAGCGACGAACAGCGGAGTGGGTCCACGAACCGGGTGATCACTGACCGGGGTGGTCAGTGATCCGGCCGGGCGTCGGGTCAGCGGCGGTCGGCGGGCTCGGTGCTCTGGTCGGGGGCTTCGCCGACGCCGTCGTCGATGCCGACCTCGTCCTCGTCCAGGTCCTCGTCGAGGTCGACGAACGCGTGCTCGTCGAGCCGGTCCACGACCCGGTCGTCGTCGCCGACGGCGAAGGGGCCGGTGCCGTCGTTGTCCTCGTAGGCCTCGGGGTCGAGCGGGGTGGCGACCTCGGCGACGACGACCACGCCGTCGAGGGACTCGAGCTCGGGGATGTCCAGGGCGCCGAGGGAGCCGTCGCCGGCCTGCATCAGCTCGAGGACGGCTTCGCCGACGGTCTCGACCGGGGCGGAGTCGCCGTCGCCGGGGTTGGTGCGGCGGGCGGCGTCGGCGAGGCGCAGCAGGGCGGCGACGCTCGGGACGCGGTAGTCGCGGCGCTGGCGGACGGAGATGATCTGCGGGTGCGGGTCTTCGGCCTCGGTGCCGTCGACGCCTCCGATGCCGACGCCGAACTGCCGGTCGGCCTCGTCCGGGTCGATGGCTTCGACGTCCCACGGGGTGACCTCGCCGAAGGCGTCGAGCAGGAGCTCGTCATAGGCGTTGGAGGCGTTGTTGAGCTCGACGTAGGCGCGCCACACCTCGTCGTCGTCGGCCCGCCCGTCGGCGGCCTTGACCGCGGCAAGGTGGTCGCGGGCCGCCGTGATCACGCGCTCGAGCGCGGCGTCAAGCTCCGCGTGCCGGTCGGTCATGATGGGACTCCCCCTGATTGGTGACTGTCGGTGTTGGAACGGGCAGGACGGTGAAGGTGCTCAGGACTGCTGCAGGAACCTGTCGAGGACTCGCACGCCGAACTGTAGTCCCTCCAGGGGAACGCGCTCGTCAATGCCGTGGAACAACGCGCCGAAGTTCAGGTCGGCGGGCAGGCGCACGGGTGAGAAGCCGAAGCAGCGGATGCCGAGCTTGTCGAACTGCTTGGCGTCGGTGCCGCCGCTGAGCATGTACGGCACTGGCAGGGCGCCCGGGTCCTCCGCTTTGAGGGCGGACGTCATGGCCTCGACGAGGGCGCCGTCGAAGGTGGTTTCGAGGGCGGCCTGGCGGTGGATGTATTCCAGCTCGATGTCGGGGCCGACGAGGTCGCGCAGCTGCTGCTCGAACAGCTCCGACTGGCCGGGCAGGGTGCGGCAGTCGATGGTGGCGGACGCGCGGCCGGGGATCACGTTGTCCTTGTATCCCGCGGCGAGGCGGGTCGGGTTGGCCGTGTTGCGCAGGGTCGCGCCGATGATCATCGCGATCGGGCCGATCTTCTCCACGGCCCGCTCGGGGTCGTCGAGGTCGAGCTCGATGCCGAGGATCTCGGAGACCTGCTCGAGGAACATGCGCACGGTCGGCGTCATGATCACCGGGAAGCGGTGCCGGCCGACCCTGGCGACGGCCTCGGCGACCGCGGTCACCGCGTTGTCGTCGTTGATCATCGAGCCGTGACCGGGGCGGCCCTTGGCGTGCAGGCGCAGCCAGTCGATGCCCTTCTGCGCAGTCTCGATGAGGTAGAGCCGCTGGTCGCCGCCGACGCTGACGGAGAAGCCGCCGACCTCGCCGATCGCCTCGCTCACCCCGTCGAAATACTGCGGGTGTTTCTCCACGAGATACTGGGCGCCATAGGTGCTGCCGGCCTCCTCGTCGGCGACGAACGCGAGCACCACGTCGCGTGGCGGCTTGCGACCCTCGCGGCGCATCTGCCGGACCAAGGCGAGGACCATCGCGTCGAAGTCCTTCATGTCCACGGCGCCGCGGCCCCACAGGTAGCCGTCCTTGATCTCGCCGCCGAACGGGTCGACGGACCACTCCGACGCGTCGGCGGGGACCACGTCGAGGTGGCCGTGGATCAGCAGCGCGTCGCGGCCCGGGTCGCTGCCCTCGAACCTGGCCACGACGTTGGCCCGCCCCGGCGCGCTCTCGTGGATCTGCGGCTCGAGGCCGACCTCGGCGAGCTTCTCCGCGACGTATTCGGCGGCGAGCCGCTCCCCGGCGCTGGTCTCCAGGTCGCCGGTGTTGGTGGTGTCGATGCGCAGCAGGTCGCGGCAGAGCTCGATGACCTCGTCGGTGGCGTCCATGGAGAAGTCATACCAGGCGGCTGTGACAATTCCGGCGGGTGGTCCGGTGACGTGACAAGACCCGTCACCGGACCGTCACACTCTCACCAGCCGTACCCGGCCGCGTAGGTCACCGAGGCGAGCACCGTCTGCCCGGATGCGTTGGGGTGGAAGTAGTCCCACGTCGAGATCTGTGACAGCTGGAACGCATAGCCGAACACGGCCCCGCCGTCGTACTTGCAGTTCGCGCCGTATGCGGTACACGCGGAGGCCAGCTGAGCGTTGAAGTCGACGACCCGCTGCCGGACGCGGTCGCGCCGTGCCGTGTCCGCGGCGGCGGTGGACGCCGGGTTGGCCAGCATCGACTGGCAGATGCCGAACAGCCCCCAGGCGGTCCGCGCGCCCGAGCTGTCCTTGCCGACCTGCCAGAGCCGCTTGAGGTCGGGCACGCTGATGAGCAGCACCTTCGCGTCGGGCAGTCCGGCCTTCAGGGTGCCCAGGGCGCTGTCCAGGGATGCCCGGAACGCCGCGACGCTGGTCATCGACGACTCCGACGAGGTGCAGGCGTCGTTCGCGCCGATGAGGATCGTGACGTACGCGACGTGCTGCGAGACGACCGTCGCCGCCTGGCCGGGCATGTCGGCGACCTTGGCCCCGGATCTGGCGTCGTTGTACGCGACGACGGCCGGGTTCTTGGCCCGGATCCGCAGGTAGTGGCTGTTGACGGCGGTGGTGCTGCCCGTACTGAACGAGCGGGACGGGCAATCGACGAACCATCCGCACGCGTTGAACCCGCGGGTGATGGAGTCGCCCATGCTGGCGATGGAACCGGGTGGCGGCCCGGCGGCGGCGTGTGCGGGGAGGGCGGTCCCGAGCAGCACGGCGGCGGTTGCGGCGAGGACGGTCAGTCCCCGCCTGGTGACGGACATGGCGGCCCCTTTCCGTGACAGGTGGCGGCCGTGACGGAAGGCTCCCAGCACCTTCCATCGAAGGCGGTACATGGCAGCGTACTGGCCGGTAACCGTCCGTTTCAAGAAGTTGCGGCCCGGGTACCGATGCGGCACCAGCAAAACCGATCGATGGAGGGTCCCCGTGAGCGCCGCACCCCTGCCGCCACTGCCACCGGTGCCGGGTATCGAGGACGATGACGTCGACTTCGGCGGCTACAACATGCTCGACCTCCTCGACGAGGACCACCGGCAGCTCGCGTCGCTGTGCGAACGGCTCATTTCGCCCGGCGAGCAGGAGAAGGCCAAGCCGCAGGACATCGAGGACGTCCTCGTCGCCACGCTCGCCCGGCACCTGTCGGCGGAGGAGCAGTACCTCTACCCGACGGTCAAGGCCGTCCTGCCCGACGGGGCCCCGATCGCCTCGCAGGAGGTGGCGGCCGACGCCGAGCTGATCCTGGCGTTGCAGCGGCTGCACGTGACCCCGGCCGCGGACGCGTCGTACCAGGCCGCACTGGAGGCGGTCACGTCGCACGTGCGCGACCACAACCACCGCACCGGCGAGGAGGTGTTCCCCCGTCTCCGCGAACAGTGCACCGACACCGAGCTCGTCCGGCTCGGCAACCGGGTCCAGATCGCCCGCGGCGCGGCACCCACCCGGCCCCACCCGAGCACCCCTTCAGCACCGCCGCTCAACAAGCTCGTCGACCCGGCCGTAGCCGTCGTCGACAAGGTCCGCGACGTCCTCACCCGCCGCACCACCTGGCCCGAGGACCTCGCCAGCTGATCGCGTTTATCGATCTCACCCCGGAGGTAAGAAACCATCATGGCTACTGTTCTGTGGATCATCGCAGTGATCATCGGCATCGCCGGCGTCGCAGCCCTGCTGCGCCGCCAGATCCTGTGGGGCATCATCCTCATCGTCGTGGCGCTGCTCGTCGGCCCCGGCGGCGTGAGCATCTTCAACGTATAACCGCAAGTCACGGGTGACCGGCTCCCCCTCCGGCCATCCCGCGAACAGGGCCCCGGCGACCCCCCTCAGCCGGGGCTCTTCGCGTGTCACACCCCCCGATTCGCCAAGATCTTCCAGCACCGTGTAATGTCTCCGACGGCCATCCGGGCGGTGAGAAAGTCACCGGGTAGGATGTTCACAGCAGGTCGAAGTGGCGGAATGGCAGACGCGCTAGCTTGAGGTGCTAGTGCCCGCAAGGGCGTGGGGGTTCAAGTCCCCCCTTCGACACCGATCTTGGTGGATTTTCACCAACATCAACACTCAGCACACACGACGGCGGGCACGCCGACCGACCCGAGCGGGTGACCACCCGGTCGGGTATGTGCACGTCAGGGCCCTGTCAGGGCGGCGACGATGACCGGCATACAGCGCAAAGTCCCGGCCGCCACCGAGCAGATGATCGCCGCGCTGATACCCACACCACTCCCCCGCCCACGGCCAGCACCTGCACCGCTGCCGACGTTGCCGGCCGTGCCGTCCGGGGCCGCGCCAGTCGTGCCGACGCTGGACATCGCGCGCCTGGACCGATCCGGCCGGGTATCCGCCCGATCGCTGCTCGACCACCTCGGGTGGCGTCCCGGCCAACGCCTGGGGGTCGATGTTATCCACGGCGCGATCCTCATCTGGCCCGCGACCGACGGCCAGCCCCTGGTCGGCGCTCGCGGTGACCTTGCCCTGCCGGTCGCGGTGCGGCAGATGTGCGCCATACGCACCGGGGACCTCGTCGTCCTCGCCGCCGAGCGCACCCACGACCTGCTGATCGTCCACCCCGCAGCGACGGTGGCACGACTGCTCGCGGACCTCCACACCCGCCTGACAGCCGGCGGCCATGGCCGCTGACCCGGCACGCATCGCGCAGGCATGGACACTGCTGGCCGACCTCGGCGTCACCCTCGCCGACCTGCAGCACGACGCCCGACCAGCGAGGCCGACGTTCGACGCGTACCTCCCGCAGGTCCTCGCCGCCGCCGGCCCGGGCGCGCTGCGCACCTACCGCAGCTACTGGCACCGCATGACCACGACCTGGGCCGGTCGGGCGATCGACACCGTCACCGCCAGCGACATCCAGGCCCTGCGGCAACAGGTCACCGACCACGCCCGCGTCCGTCGCAACAGCCGCGACGGCCGCCACGCCGGCGAACTGTTCGTGGCCGCCGCCCGCGCCTTCTACAACCGCGCCATCGCCGACGGCCTCATCCAAGCCGTAGATAGCCCTGCGCACCGGGTCGGCAAACCCCGACGGCTGCCCAGCACACGACGCGCACTGACCCCGGACGAGCTCACCGAGATCAACCTGGTCGCCCGCACCAGCGGCAACGACACCGCCCTCGACGCGCTCCTACTCCGCCTGCACACCGAAACCGCATGCCGACGCGGCGGCGCGCTTGCTCTGCGCCCGCAGGACCTCGACGCCGGACGCGGCCTGCTCATGCTGCGAGAGAAGGGCGGCACTGTCCGCTGGCAGCCGATCACGCTCGACCTCGCCGCCAGCCTCAGCCGACATGCCGCAGTCCGCGGCGCGGTCCTGCCCACCGACGCGTTGCTGCGCTACCGCGACGGTAAGGCCTTGACCAGCCGCCGTTACGACCACCTCTGGAACCGTATCGGCCTTCACCTGCCTTGGGTCGCCACGCACGGCATCAGCACCCACTGGCTGCGCCACACCACCCTCACCTGGGTCGAACGCCACTTCGGCTACGGCGTCGCCCGCGCCTACGCCGGCCACACCGACACCACCGGGCCAGCGACCACCACCTACATCAGAGCTGACCTGCAAGCAGTCGCGGCAGCGCTCGCGGCCATGACTGGGCAGCCGCACCCACTGGCACAACCGACCGATCGACCCCCGGGTGGTCACCTGCAGACTTGAACACCGCTACCGCATACCGCGCGACCTGCGTCATGATCATTGCAAAGTCCGGGTGTGCACGTCAGCGACGGCGCAGTTGTTCGTAACGGTCGCGCGGTTCGGCTGTCAGCGGGTTGATGCCGTTGCGGCGGCACCGGATCACGTGGAATGTCGCTCCCAGGAGTGGTAGACCGGCTGCCCGGACGAACCCAGCAGGTCTGTCGGCCTTTCACGATGTGCGGCTTTCGGTGCGGAGGACGTCGAGCCGGCCGGTGCGGGCGACGCGGGCGAGGGCGTGGGCGGAGGGTTTGACGACGCGGGTGTGGTCGTCGCTGACGGCGCTGAGGCCGAACTTGGGGCGGTAGCCCTCGCTCCATTCGAAGTTGTCGAATGCGGACCAGTGCAGGTAGCCACGGACGTCGACGCCTTCGCGGATCGCCTGGGCGGTGGCCGTGAGGTGCCCGTCGAGGTAGTCGAGGCGTTCGGTGTCGTCCTCGGTGGCGATGCCGTTCTCGGTGACGTAGAGCGGCAGGCCGGTCGCCGCGGCGCGGTGCAGGATCACGCGCAGGCCGTCGGGATGGACGGCCCAGCCCATCTGCGTCACCGGTGTGCCGGGTGGCGGGTCGGCGAAGTGGGTCGGGGAGGCCGGGTCGACCCACTGTTTGCGGTAGTACTGCACGCCGAGCCAGTCGCCGCGGTCGGGGCCGGTGAGCCCGTCGAGGTACAGGTCGACGATCTCGTGCCGCATGGTGCGGTGGAAGGCGTCGCAGGCCGGGTCGGCGCGGATCGGCGCGAGCAGCGGCAGTTGCACGGCCAGTCCGGTCCGGGAGCCGGGTGATGCGGCCCGGACGGCGCCGACCGCGGCGTGGTGGGCGTCGAGCAGGGTCCGGCCGACCCGTTTCCACAGCACGGGGTTGGTGAGGGCGGGTGGGTGGTAGCCCTCGAGGTAGCCGTGCAGGGCGATCATCTGTGGTTCGTTGATGGTGCAGACGAACGGCATCAGGTCGCCGAGTTCGGCCGTGACGTGCCTGCAGTATCGCGTGAACAGGTGCACGGCGTCGGGGGCGAGCCAGCCGCCGCGGGCCGCGAACCAGCGGGGCAGCGTGAAGTGGTGCAGGGTGACGAAGGCGGTCATGCCGGTGCCGGCGAGGGCGGTGAGGACCCGCCGGTAGTGCGCGACGGCGGCCCGGCTGAACTCGCCGGGGGCCGGTTCGATCCGGGACCATTCCAGCGACAGCCGGTGCGCGGTGTGCCCGAGCTGCCGCAGCAGTGCGAAGTCCTCGGCGTAGCGGTGGAAGTGGTCGATGGCGTCGCCGGAGGACTCCCGGGCGGCGGAGGCGGGAGCGTGTTCGAAGTCCCACCAGTCGTTGTTGACGTTGCCGCCCTCGACCTGGTGGGCGGAGGTGGCCGCACCCCACAGGAAGTCGGTGGGAAAGTCGCGGTGCACGTGGCTCCGATCCGCCGGAGCGGCCCGCCGGCGGCGGGCCGCTCCGGGCTGGGCTACTGCTGGACGGTGGTGAAGGTGTAGGAGCCGGATCCGGCGCGGTAGACGGCGTAGCCGCCGTCGACGCGCAGGAACTGGGTCCGCTTGGGCTGATCGACGACGCGGCCGCCGCGCAGCGGCACCCAGATCTCGGCGGTGGTGTTCGCCGGGACCGTCACGTCGAGCCGGAGTCGCTTGCCGTCGAGCTTCCACGCCGAGCGGGCGGTGCCCTGCGGCGTCTGGTAGCTGCCGTTGACGAAGGTGAGGTCGCCGACGAGCTTCGGCCGGATGGTCAGTGACCGGTAGGCGGCCCCGGTCGAGCGGATGCCGGCGAGGTCGGTGTGGAACCATTCCTCGATCTGGGCGAGGATCATGTGGTTCTTCGAGTCACCGCGGGTCCACCGCTCCCCCATGGTCGTCATCCCGCCCGGGTTGGCGGTGGTCGGTGCCATGAAGTAGCCGTAGCTGGGCTGTTCGTCGCGCTGCAGCAGGTCCCACAGCACGTCGTCGCGGCCGCCGTCGGCGAGCGCCCGCACGGTCGGCGCCATGCCGATGGTGCCGCCGCTGAAGTGCGGCCCTTCGCTGTTGGGGTGGAAGGCGTGGACGAGTTCGACGAGCGCGTCGAGGACGGCCTGGCGTTCGCTGTCCGGGACGAGTCCGGCGTCGAGGGCGAGGGCCTGCGCGGACTGGGTCGCGCCGGTGGTGCCGGCGTTGCCGTCGGTGGTGTACCGGCGCAGGGTCGTGTTGTAGAAGTGGGCGTTGAACGCGGCCTTGATGTCCGCGGCGAGCGTCCGGTACTTCGCCGCGTCGGCCTGGTGACCGGTCAGTGAGGCCATATCGGCCAGCTTGCTGATCATCGTGTAGTAGCCCCAGGTGCCGGTGATCCGGCCCGAGGTCTGGTCGGCGGCGACCCAGTCGGCGAGGGCGGCGTCGACGATGTGCGCGTTGTCGCCGGTGCCGACCTTCTGCCGCTGGATGTAGTCGGCGAAGCGGATCATCGGCTCGTAGTACCGGGCCATGGTCTGGGTGTCGCCGTACAGCTCGTACAGCATCGACGGGACGAGGATGATCGCGTTGCCCCAGTTGATCTCGTCGCCGAACCGGCCGGTGTAGCCCCAGTCGTAGACCGGCGTCTTCAGCGCGACGTTGCCGGACATCGGGGTGTCGGCTGTTGACTGGCCCTCGACGAGGTGGCGCATGGTGGTGCGCAGGTAGGCGTCGAGTTCGAAGTTGCGGTGGATGGACGCCATCGGCATGGTGTAGTCGGCCGGGTAGGACAGCTTCTCCCGGCCGGGGCAGTCGGTGAACACCGACATGACGTTGGATGCGAACGAGTACCGCGACATGGTGTGGATGCGGTTGATGCGGGCGTTGGACGTGGTCACGTCGCCGGCGACCGGGACGGTGGCCTGCAGTCGGAGGCCTTTGACGAGATTCCTGGCCGGGACGTAGCCGGCCGGCAGGCCGGTGACCTGGACCCATTGCATGCCGAAGTAGTTGAAGTCCGGGTGCCAGGTCTCCCCGCCGCGCAGGCCCGCGGTCGTGTAGGTGTTGAACAGGTCGCGGCCGCGGCTACCGCCACCACCCATGAGGGACGCCTGGTCGACGGTGCCGTCGGCGGCGAGCGACTCGGCCGGGGCGACCTTGACGACGGTGCCGGCCGGCAGGTCGCCGGGCAGCCGCAGTTCGGGCCAGCCGACGATGTTCTGCCCGAAGTCGAACACCCAGGTGCCGGGGACGGGGTTCGTCACCGCCACCGGTGTGAACGTCTCGACGACGCCGACGGGTTCGGCGGTGCGGGCGACGAGCCTGGTGGCCAGGTTCGGCGGCGGCGCGATGCCGGCGTCGATCCAGCCCGTCGCGGTGCCGTCGCGGCGCTTCGCGGTGGCCGACAGGTCGGCGCCGGGCTGGTCCCAGCCGGCCTGCTCGCGGCGGGCGTCGTAGTCGGCGCCGGAGTACCACGCGTCGGTGACGAGCGGACCGAGCGCGGTGCGCCAGGACCGGTCGGACACGACGACGTCGGTGGAGCCGTTCGTGTAGCTGATCTCCAGCCGGGCGATCAGCCGGGGTGTCACCGCGGCGCCGGCTGAGGGGTCGCTGGCGGCGACGTTGTTGCCCGAGCCGGTGACGGCCGTGCCGGTGATGTGCGGTTTCGCCAGGGCCGGGGTGAACGTGATGCCGGTGCCGTCGGCGCCGGCGGTGCCGATCGCGGTGATCGTGCGGGATTCGAGGCTGTCGCCGCCGTTGCCGGTGTCGATGTTGATCGTGCCGCCGACGTGGTAGTTGGCGACGTTGTCGAGCTTGACGCCCGTCGTGCCGGACGCGGCGTCGGCGACCAGCGTGCCGCTGCCCTTGAGCTGGCTCTGCCACCAGGAGTACGGCGCGGTCCGGCCGACCGCGGGGTTGGTGACGCTGCGCCGTACGTAGGCCGGGCCGTTGCCGAGCTGGACACCGAGGGTGTTGCCGCCGTCGCGCAGGTCGCGGGTGATGTCGTAGGTGCGGTACTCGCTGGAGAGCTGGTAGTTGGCGTTGCCGGGGGCGAGGACCTCGTCGGTGAGTTCCCGGCCGTTGAGGGTCGGCAGGTGCAGGCCGACACCGGACAGGTAGAGCCGGGCGGAGCTCAGGCGCTTGCGGTGATCGACGGTGAAGGTGCGGGCGAAGATCGGCATCGGCTGGTTCTCGGTACGGCCCGGGTACTCGATCCAGCGCGCCGCGCCCCAGTCCGACGGCTGCAGCAGGCCCATCTCCCACGACGACGTCCTGCTCCAGTCGGACGGGCGCCGGTCGGCGTCCCAGACCCGCACCTGCCAGACGACCCGGTCCCGGGAGGCGAGGGTGCGTCCGGCGTATGCGATGCCGGTCTGGGTGTCGGACGGGACCTTGCCGGTGTCCCAGATGAGCTTGCCGTGCTTGAGATTCGCCTCGCTGGTGGCGGCCTGGATCTGGTAGGCGGTCTGCCGGTCGGCGGGGCACGCGGCGCGTGATGTCGGGCGGTGGCAGGGATGCGCCGCCGCCCGGCTGGTCTCGACGATGTGCCAGCCGAGTGCCGGGGCGGTGTTGTCCAGGCCCAGGGGCCGGCCCGAACGGCCGTCGATGCGCAGGTCGACGACTTCGACGTTGCCCTGCCCTCCGGCCGCTGCGGCCGGCGTGGCGTTCAACAGCTGGGACATGATGAGGGCGAGCGACGCCCCGAGTCCGACGAGTGAGCGCACCCGATGTCTGGCGGTTGACACTGGTACTCCTTCGCGAAGGGCCCCGCCGGCCGTGACCGGCCGGCGGGGTGTGGGGTGGTCAGGCGCCGGCCTTGTAGTCGGCGTCCATGGCAGCGAGCACCTTGTCCGGGGTGGACTGCCCGCTGAAGATCTCCTGCAGGCCGGAGAGCATGGTCTGCTGGACCTTGGCGTTCGGCCACAGCTGGTCCATGAACGGCACGGTCCGGTTGTCCTTGAGATACGTGGTCAGCTCGGTGAACGCGGGGTCGACCGCGGCACCGCTGTCCGACAGGGACGGGAGGCTGCCCTGCTTGGTGTTGAAGACCTTCATGCCGTCCGGCGACATGACGAAGTTGACGAACTTCAGCGCCAGGTCCTTGTTCTTGGTCTTGGCGTTGACGCCGTAGCCAGCGCCGGCGGCGGCGGGCATCATGAACTCGGCGGGCGCGTCGGTGGCGGGCAGTGCCTTGAGGGTGAACGTGCCGCTGGGGTTCTTGCCCTTGAGCAGGGCCACGACCCAGTTGCCCTGGATGATGCCGAGGGTCTTGCCGGTGGCGGCCAGGTCCTGGCTGGCCTCGTAGCTGGTGCCGAGCGGGTTCTTCTGGAAGCACCCGGTCTTGTCCATCTCCTGGTACTTGGCCATCGCCGTCGTCCACGGCGACTTGGCGAACGACGTGGCGCCGCTTTGCAGTTTGGTGTCGAAGTCCTTGTCGGCGCCGAAGACGACGGTGGCGGCGAGGGCGTAGAGGGCCAGCTGGTTGACCCAGTTGTCCTGGATGCCGAGCGCGAACGCGGGGGTGCCCTTGGCGGCTGCGGCGCGGCAGAACGTCAGCAGCTCCGTCCAGGTGCCCGGCGCCTTGAGGCCGGATTGGGTGAGCGCCTGCTCGTTGTAGACGGCGCCGATGCCGTTGAGGCCGAAGACGGCGTTGTAGGTCTTGCCCTGGTACTGCGCGACGCTCTTGAGCCCGGCCGGCAGTTTGGCCGCCCACGGCTGGTCGGACAGGTCCATCAGGTAGCCGGGCTTTGCCAGGACGTAGGTGGCGCCGGGGTTGCCGTTACCGGGCCAGACGGTCATCACGTCCGGCGCGGTGCCGGAGGCCAGCTGGGTGCGGATCTGCTGCTGGTACTGGTCGGCGCCGCTGGTGGTGTACCGGACCTTGACGCCGGGGTTGGCGGCCTCGAAGGCCTTGACGACCTCCTCGATGGAGCCCTGGTCGACGGAGGCAAGGGTCAGGGTCTTGCTGTCGCTGTCGGAGCCGGCGTTCGTGCCGCTGCTGCACGCGCCGACCGCGAGTGCGACGGTCAGGGCAGCGGCGAGCGCCGATGTTCGGAACAGTCTCATGGCATCTCCAGGACTGGGGTGTGATCGGGGGTGTGGGAGGCGGTGAAGGTGTAACGGCCGGACGCCAGCCGCACGGTGAGCCCGGCGGCGGACGGTTCGACCCCGAGTACCCCGGGCCGCGTGTGGGCCGGCTCGTCGTGCTCGCGCACGCCGGCCGGGTCGGCGGTGGGGACTTCCAGCAGGGCGGTGCTTCCCGGCGGCACCGTGGCGGTCACGGTGATCCGGTCGTCGGTGACGGCCCAGCCGCAGGCGACCGGGCCGCGGGCGGTGTCCTGCTCGGCGCGGGCCCAGGTGAGCCGGCCGCCGGGCAGTGGGCGCAGCAGCAGTTCGCGGTAGGCCACGGAGGCGGGGGTCTGGTCGATGCCGGCGACCCGGCCGAACAGCCAGTCGCCGACGCTGCCGAGGCTGTAGTGGTTGAAGGAGTTCATTGCCTCGGCCTGGAAGCCGCCGTGTTCGGTCCAGCCGTCCCAGCGCTCCCAGATCGTGGTGGCGCCGTGGCGGATCGAGTACCCCCAGGACGGGAACTCGTCCTGGTGCAGCAGCGCATATGCCAGGTCGGCCCGGCCGTGCTCGGCCAGTACCGGGCACAGCAGCTGTGCGCCGATGAAGCCGGTCGTCAGCCGGTTGCCGCGCTGTTCGATGCCGGCGGCCAGGTGCTTGACCGTGGCGGCGATCAGGTCGTCGGGCAGCAGCCCGAACGCGAGCGCGAGCAGGTAGCCGGTCTGTGTCTCTCCTTCGACGGTGCCGTCGTCGCGGACGTAGGAGGCGATGAACGCCTCCCGGATCGCGGCGTGCAGCGCGCGGTGCGTCGCGGCCTCGCGGGGCCGGCCGAGGACGTCGGCGGCGTCGGCCACGATCGAGGCGCTGCGGGCGAAGTAGGCCGTCGCGAGCAGGTCGCGCGGGGTGTCCGCGTCGACCTGCAGCCAGTCGCCGTAGTTGTTGCCGGTGTGGTGGCGCCAGCGCAGGTCGGGGTTGTGCCGGCGGATGTGCCCGACCCACGCGGCCATCGCCTCGAAGGAGTCGGCCAGGACCTGCCGGTCGCCGTAGGTGCGCCACAGGTGCCACGGGATGAGCACACCGGCGTCGCCCCAGGCCGGGGCAGCCTCGCGGTGCAGGGTGATGACCGGCGCGACGTCGCGGAATGCGCCGCCGGTGTCCTGGCCGTCGACGACGTCGCGCATCCAGCGGGCGAAGAACGCGGCGACGTCGGCGTTGCGGCTGGCGGTCGGGGCGAAGATCTGGGCGTCGGCGAGCCAGCCGAGGCGCTCGTCGCGCTGCGGGCAGTCGGTCGGCACGGCGACGAAGTTGCCCCGCTGGCCCCAGGCGATGTTGCGGGACAGCTGCTCGGTGACGGGGTCGGAGCACTCGAAGCGGCCGGTCCACGGCGTGTCGCTGTGCAGGACCCGGGCCACGACGTCGGCCGCGTCCAGCTCGCCGGGATGGCCGTCGATCTCTATGTAGCGAAACCCGTGCGTGGTGAACTGCGGCTCGAACACCTCGACCGGCGCACCGGCGGCGACGTAGACGTCGGTGGCGGCCGCCCGCCGCAGGTTGGCCACGTACAGCTCGCCGCCGGTGAGCACCTCGGCGTGCCGGACCGTGACCCGCCGGCCGCGCGGCGCGGCCCGCAGGGTGAGCCGGACCCGGCCGACGAGGTTCTGCCCGAAGTCGATGACGTACCGGCCGGGCGTCGTGTGCTGCACGGTCGCGGGCGGCAGTTCCGCGGTGACGCGCACGGGGTGGTCCGGCTCGGCGACCAGCGGTCCGGGTTCGGTGTCCAGGACCGTGACCGGCGCGAAACCCTCGACGGTGCCGGCGGCGTCCCAGCCGGGCACATGCCGGCGGGCGTCGACGACCTGACCCATCAGCAGGTCGGCGCTGAGGATGGCGCCCGGGCGTTCGGTCCAGGTGGAGTCGCTGGCGATGACCTGCCGGGTGCCGTCGGTGAAGTCGAGGATCAGCTGGGCGAGGAACGCCGGGCAGTCGCCGTAGTGCTGGGCGGCGCGGCGCGGGTCGAAGCCGACGTAGCCGCTCCACCAGCCGTCGGCGACGGCAGCGGCGAGCACGTTGTCGCCGGCCTGGACGAGGTCGGTCACGTCGTAGGTCTGGTACTGCAGCCGCCGGTGATACTCCGTCCAGCCCGGGGCGAGCTCACGGTCGCCGGCGCGGCGGCCGTTGAGCCGTGCGTCGTAGACGCCCCGAGCGGTGGCGTACAGCCGGGCACGCGCCGGCCGGGCGTCGAGGTGGAACGCCCGCCGCAGGTGCAGCGGTGGTGGCAGCATGTCGGCGCCTGCGACGTCGTCGGCGACCGGCGGCGCGACGGCCGGGTGGCGGGCGGGGTCGCGGCCGACCCACACCGCCGACCAGTCGGTGCGGTGCAGCAGACCGGTCTCGAACCAGGTCCGCGCCGACCCGGCCGGCTGGCCTGCCTCGTCCCAGATCTCGACCCGCCAGTGGTAGCGGGTCGCCGACTGCAGGACGGGCCCGTCCCACGGGATCAGCAGGCCGTCGCCGGACGCACGCCGGCCGGTGTCCCACAGCGAGCGGCCCGGGTCGTCGAGGTCGTCGGGCCGTAGCGCGGCCCTGATGCGGTAGGCGGTCTGCGCGGCGCCGCGCCGGTCGCTGTCGAGCTTCCACGACAGCCGCGGCCGGGGGTGGTCGATGCCGAGCGGCTCGTGGCGCTGCTCGGTTTGCAGCCCGTAGAGGTGCATGGTCATCCCTTGAGCCCTCCGGCGAAGCCGTTGATGATGCTGCGCTGCAGCGCGAAGTAGACGGCCAGCACCGGGACGATGCTGATGAGCAGTGCGGCGAAGACGAGGTTCCAGTCGGAGACGTACTGGCCGAAGAAGCCCGCGAGCGCGACCGGCACGGTCTGCTGGGTGCCGCCGCTGAGGTACAGCAGCGGGGTGAAGAAGTCGTTCCACACCGCGACGGCGTTGAGCACCAGCGCGGTCACCGTCACCGGCTTGAGCATCGGCAGCACGACGTACCGGAACGTCTGCACCGGCGTGCAACCGTCGATGGCGGCGGCGTCCTCGAACTCGCGCGGCAGCGACCGCAGGAACCCGACGTACAGGAAGGTTGTGAACGGCACCTGCAGCCCGGCGTAGAACAGCACGAGCGCCCAGATGGAGCCGAGCAGTCCGAGGTCGCGCATCGTCTGGTACAGCGGCAGCGCCGCCAGCTGGAACGGCAGCACGAGGCCGAGCATGATCAGCAGGAAGGTGCCCTTCGACCAGACGGCGGTGATCCTGGCCAGGGGGTAGGCGGCGAGCGAGGAGATGGCGAGCACGACCGCGACGCTGACCGTGGTGACGATGGTGCTGTTGATGAGCGCCCCGCCGAGGCCGGCCTGCTGCCAGGCCTCGGTGAAGTTCGACAGGGTCGGCGAGGTCGTGGGCCGGATCGGTGAGCCGGTGTCGGACGGTGCGCGGACGGCGAGGTTGATGAGCACGTACACCGGGAAGCCGATCACCGCGGCAACGGCGACCATCAGCAGTTCCAGGGCGAGGGTGCGGCGGCGGTAGCGGTTCATGACGCCGCCCGTTCGTTGCGGGCCAGCACCAGGTACTGCCCGGACGACACGATCGCGACGATGATCGTGAGGACGACGGCGAGTGCGATGCTGTAGCCGAACTCGCCGAGGGTGAACGCGTCCTTGTAGATGAGCGTGGAGATGGTGTCGGTGGCGTGCCCGGGGCCGCCGCCGGTGAGCGCATAGACCTGGTCGAACAGCTTGATCCCGCCGATGATCGACAGCATCAGGTTGATCGTGATCGCGGGGGCGAGCAGCGGCCGGATGATCCACCAGAACCGGCGGACGGGACCGGCGCCGTCCATCGCCGCAGCCTCGTAGATCTCCTTGGGGATCGACTGGAGCCCAGCCAGGAAGATGACCATGGAGTAGCCGGCGAACTGCCACACGATCACCGCGACGACGGACCACAGCGCCAGTTGCGGGTCGCCGAGCCAGTCCTGTTGCCACGAGCCGAGTCCGACCGCGGCGAGCAGGCTGTTGACCGCGCCGTCCGGGCCGAGCAGGTTCCGCCACAGGTACGCGGTGACGATCGGGGTCACCACGGCTGGCGCGAACAGGAACACCCGCAGCACGTTCCGCGATTTGATCATCGTGTTGACGCCGAGGGCGAGCAGCAGGCCGACGCCGTTCTGGATGACCGTGATCGCGACCGCGATGAGCAGCGTGTGCCGGATCGCCTGCAGTGCGTCGGGGTCGTCGAGCATGGCGCCGAAGTTGTCCAGGCCGACGAACGACCAGTCCGGCGACAGGCCGTCCCAGTCGGTGAAGGCGAAGTAGACGCCCCGCCCGCTCGGCAGGAGCACGACGTAGGCGAACAACGCGATCGCCGGGAGCACGAACCACCACGGTGGGTCGGTGCGACGCCGGCGGGCCGACCGCGGCACACGCTCCGCCGCTTTCTCGGTCAGTGTCATGGGGCTGCGACCACTCTCTAAAACGTTTCATTCGGATTTGGCCGGAACCGGTCCGGTCCGGGTCGATCGAGCCGCTCCGTAGCCGGACGAGGCGACAGCACCGCAGCGAACGCCAGAGCGATCATCAGTGGGCAACGTTTTTCAAAATGTGTGACGCCGACCATAGGAGCGCCCCGCCTGTTACGTCAAGAGGTCGGCCGCGCTTCGCGCTCGTGAACTGGCCGCATCAGTAACAGGCTCTAGGATTTTCGGCTCGATCCTCCCTACACTGCGAGGGCAACGTTACCCAGTCCCTGGAGATCGAGCGGATGACCATTGACGCGCCGGCCCGCCGGGTCACCATCGTGGATGTCGCCCGGCACGCCCAGGTCTCCACCACAACGGTGTCCAAGGTGCTGCGCAACGCCACCGGTGCCAGCCCAGCCATGCGCGCCAGGGTCCAGCACGCCATCGCGGAACTCGGCTACCGCCCCTACGCCGGTGCGCGCGGCATGCGCGGCCGGACCTTCACGATCGGCGTGATGCTGCCCGACATCCGCAACCCGTTCTTCGCCGACGTCCTCGCCGGTCTGACCGAACACCTGCACGGCACCGGCTACCAGGTGCTGCACGGCACCGGCCGTAACGGCGAGGACATCGAGGCCCGGGTGACCGAGGCGATGGTCGACCGCGGCATGGACGGCCTGGTCCTCGTCGCGCCGATTTCGTCCGGCGCGCACCTGGAACGCATCGCCCGGGCGGTGCCGACGGTGGTCGTCGGTCGGCACGGCCGTTCCGCGCTCTACGACACCGTCGCCGACGACGACCACGCGGGCGCCCACCTCGTCGTCGCCCACCTCGTCGGCCTCGGCCACCGGCGCATCGCCCTCATCGACCACCGCGAGACCGACCCCGTCCGCCTCGCCGAGATGCCCAACGCCGTGCGGGCCGACGGTTACCGCGACGCAATGCGCGTCCACGGGCTGGCCGATGAGATCGACGTGGTGTCCACGACGTACACCCATGACGGCGGCTATCTGGGTACGCGGCAGCTCCTCGCCCGGCCCGCGCTGCCCACCGCCGTCTTCGCCGGCGCCGACATCGTCGCGATGGGGATGCTGCAGGCCCTGGCGGAAGCAGGCCTGTCGGTGCCGGCGGACGTCTCGGTCGCCGGCTACGACAACACCACGATCGCCGCGTTCGGCCCGGTCTCGCTCACCAGCGTCGACCAGGCCGGACAGCAGATCGGCGCCCACGCCGCCCGGCTCCTGCTGGACCGCATCGCCGACCGCAGTGCACCCGCCAGCCACATCAAGCTCACACCCACGCTCGTGGCCAGGCGCACGACCGCGCCGCCACGGGTGTGACGACGATCTGGCCGCACAGTCCCATCGGGTAAGGAGCAAGGATGCCGAAGCCGCCGGCACGTACCGGACGCGTCACCATCGTCGACGTCGCGCGGCACGCCGAGGTGTCCACGACCGCCGTGTCAAAGGTGGTCCGCAACGCCTACGGGGCCAGCCCAGAAATGCAGGCCAAGGTGCGCAAGGCGATCGCCGAGCTCGGCTACCGGCCGCACGCCGCGGCCCGTGGCATGCGCGGCCAGACCTACAGCATCGGCGTGATGCTGCCCAACATCCGCAACCCGTTCTTCGCCAACATCATCGACGCGGCGACCGAGGTCCTCGAGGACGCCGGCTACCAGGTGCTGATGGGCCCCGGCTGCAACGGCGAGGCCGAGGAGGCCCGCGTCACCGAGACCATGATCGACCACAGTATGGACGGCGTCATCCTCATCGCCCCCGTGTCCAGCCGCCAGCACCTCGAACACGTCGCCAGGTCCGTGCCGACCGTCATCGTCGGCCGCCACGGACGCTCGTCGAGCTACGACTCTGTCGCCGACGACGACCTCGCCGGCGCGGCCCTGGTCGTCAACCACCTCGCCGACCTCGGCCACCGCCGCATCGCCCACATCGAACACCTGGAGACCGACCCCGAACACATCGCCGAGATGCCCAACGCCGTCCGCGCGGACGGCTACCGGCAGGCGATGCGCGCCCGCCGGCTCGACGAGCACATCGACATCGCCTCCACCACCTACACCCAGGACGGCGGTCACCTCGGCGCCCAGCAGCTGCTCGCCCGGCTCCACCGGCCGACCGCCATCTTCGCCGGCGCCGACATCGTCGCCATGGGGACCCTGGAGGCCATCGCCGAGGCCGGCCTCACCGTGCCCGGCGACATCGCCGTCGCCGGCTACGACAACACCATGTTCGCCGCGTTCGCGTCCGTCTCGCTCACCACCGTCGACCAGAGCGGCCGCCAGATGGGCGGCAACGCCGCCCGGCTCGTCCTGGACCGCATCGCGCAACCCCGCCGGCCAGCGAGTCACATAAAGCTCGCACCGACCCTCGTCGCCCGCAGGACCACCGCCGTCCTGCCGGACTGACGCCGGAACGGTTCCGCGCGCCACGGACGTCCGACGACGTTGCGTGGCCACGCCGATATGCTGGTCGTTTCCACCGCACATCCGAGGGAGCTCGCCGAATGGAACCGTCAGCACCACCGCGACGGGTCACC
Source organism: Dactylosporangium sp. NBC_01737 (assembly GCF_035963215.1). Taxonomy (NCBI): domain Bacteria; kingdom Bacillati; phylum Actinomycetota; class Actinomycetes; order Micromonosporales; family Micromonosporaceae; genus Dactylosporangium; species Dactylosporangium sp. NBC_01737. The sequence goes on along the minus strand of NZ_CP109153.1, from coordinate 6,175,991 downwards.
ATCGTCGACGTCGCCAAACACGCCAAGGTCTCCGTCACGGCCGTGTCCAAGGTGCTCCGCAACGCCTACGGAGCAAGCCCGGCCATGCAGGCCAAGGTCCGCGAGGCGATGGCCGAGCTCGGATACCGGCCGCACGCGGCCGCTCGCGGGCTGCGCGGGCAGACCTACACCATCGGCGTCATGGTCCCCGACATCTACAACCCGTTCTTCGCCGACATCATCAGCGGCCTCACCAAGCAGCTGCACGAGACCGACTACCAGGTGCTCGTCGGACCCGCCCGCCACGACTACGACAACGAGGCGCTCGTCACCGAGGCCATGATCGACCGCAGCATGGACGGCCTGGTGCTCATCGTGCCGACCTCGACCCCGGCGCAGTTGCAGGCCACCGCCGCGACCGTGCCAACCGTCGTCGTCGGCCGGCACGTCAGCGCCGCGGCGTACGACACCGTCGTCGACAACGACACCGCCGGCGCCGCCCTCATCGTCGAGCACCTCGTCGAACTGGGGCATCGCCGCATCGCCCACATCGAACACGTCGAACGCACCCCGGCACTCATCGCCTCGATGCCCAACACCATCCGCGCCCGCGGATACCGCCAAGCGATGCAGGACCACGGGCTCGCCGCGCACATCGACGTGATCGCCAGCCGGTACACCCGGGAAGGCGGCTACCTCGGCGCGCAGCAGCTGCTCGCCCGCCGGCCGCGACCCACGGCCATCTTCGCGGGTGCGGACATCGCCGCCATGGGCGTACTGGAGGCCGTCGCCGAGGCCGGCCTGTCCGTGCCCGACGACATCTCGGTCGCCGGCTACGACAACAGCGTCTACGCCACCCTCGGCACGATCTCACTCACCAGCGTCGACCAGGGCGGCCACCAAATGGGCAACCACGCCGGCCGCCTGCTGCTGGAACGCATCGCCGACCGGCACCGACCCTCGACCATGATCTCACTGTCCCCGACCCTCGCCGCGCGCCGTTCCACCGCCGCGCCTCCGGCGTAGGCCACGCGCCGCCGGGCTCATCCGCGGCGTCATGCCCCCCAACCCGCCTGTCGCCCCCCGACGCGCTCGGCGACGATGCGCTCGGCGTACCCGCTGCACGCGTACGCCGCCATCGGGTCAGGGTCCAGGCCCAGTTCGGCGCGCAGTTCGGCCAGCAACGGACGGACGTCGGTGTTGTATGCGTCCATCAGCACCCCGTTGGCGCCCAGCACATCACCGGCTTGCCGCGCGGCGTCGAGGGCCTCGACGTCGATGAGCAGCGCCTTGGCCGTTGCCTGTCGGGCTCGTAAATTGGGTTCGCGGCTGTGACGTGCGGTTTTGCGTGGAGTTCGCCCGTCGGTAGCGGTGACAATCGAGGCCATGACCGCTTCGCCGGTGTACCTACTCCTGCGCCAGATCCTGCAGATGCTGACCCAGCTCGCCCGCGATGGCGGCGCGAAAGACGTCGAGCTCCTGGTCTTACGCCATCAGGTGGCGGTGCTTCGCCGGCAGGTGCACCGACCCGACCTGCAGCCCGCGGACAGGGTCGTGCTGGCGGCGCTGTCGCGGCTGCTGCCCCGACCACAATGGTCGGCGTTCTTCGTCACCCCAGCTACGCTGCTGCGCTGGCACCGGCAACTGATCGCCCGACACTGGACCTGTCCGCATACGCGGCCCGGCCGCCCACCCGTCGACCCGGAACTCCGCGACCTCGTGCTGCGTCTGGCCGCGGACAACCCGACCTGGGGCCACCGCCGCGTGCAAGGTGAACTGGCTCGTCTGGGCTACCGGACCGCGGCCAGTACCGTCTGGAAGCTCCTGCACCAGGCCGGCGTCGACCCGGCACCCCGGCGGAGCGGACCGACCTGGCAGCAGTTCCTGACCGCGCAGGCCCACACGATCCTGGCCTGCGACTTCTTCACCGTCGACACCGTGCTCCTCAAACAGATCTACGTACTGTTCTTCATCGAACTCGCCACCCGCCAGGTCCACATCGCCGGCGTCACCGCACACCAGACCAGCGCCTGGGTCACCCGGCAGGCCCGGAACCTGCTCATGAACCTCGGCCAGCACACCGACCGGCTGCACTTCCTGCTGCGAGACCGAGACACGAAGTTCACCGCGGCATTCGACACGGTCTTCACCGCCGCCGGCATCGACGTACTCCGCACACCACCACAGGCACCAAGGGCGAACGCCTACGCGGAACACTGGGTCGGCACCGTACGACGCGAGTGCACCGACCGGATCCTCATCGCGGGCCAACGACACCTGACAAGCGTCCTGACCGAGTACACCGCCCACTACAACTGCCATCGCCCACACAGATCGCTCAGCCAGCAACCACCGAACCCACCACCACAGGTCGTCGACCTCACCGCCGCCCGCGTTCAACGACGCCCGATCCTCGGCGGGCTGATCAACGAATACACCCAGGCCGCATAGCCGAAGCCCGATTTACGAGCCCCACAGGCACCCGCCGCTGCATCGAAGTGACGGCTATCCATCTGCACCGATCAGCCGGACTCGGCCACCCAGACGTCATTCAGCCCAAGACGTATTCCCGCCAAGGCGTGCCCAAGAGGTTGGCACGTCACATGCCTGCTGGAGAAGCCATCACATCGCACCGCTTGCATCCCATCAAGGGCCTGCATGCTGTCGATCTGGTCCATGACTGCCGAGGATCCACAGCACCCCGACGATGCGGTCCGCTGGAGGAGTAGGCGACTCCAACCTGGTCATCGAGATCAAGGGCTCATGGAATCGGGACGAGCCTACCGCGCAGCAGACGCAGCTAGCCAACCAGTACCTGCCTGCGGCTCGCAACTCGCCCGGCATCTACCTGATCCGGCTGGTACCCACTCGACCCATGGACGACCGGAGACCGCAGAAGGATCGGCGCAGCCCGGTACAGCAAGGAAAGCCTGCCTACCGAACTCAGCTCGCAAGCCAAGAACATCGCCGTCGACGGCGTGGTCAGCACCCTTCGCGTCCGCCGACAATCCTGGCTGGCTGCGGTACTTCATCCGCAGCGACCAGCGGTCTCCGGCGGCCGGCACGGATGCCCGGTCGTTCCTGCTGCACATCGGTGCCCAGTTCGCGCCAATGCACCCGGAGCTGTTCACCGCCGAGCAGGTCACGGTCGAGGTCAAGCAGCGCATCGGCGCCGTCGACCCGGACGGCTCGGTGGTCGGGGTCGAGGTCGAGCGGACCGCGACGACGCCGCGCTGGTGCGCGGGGCGATCGAGCTCGGCCACAACCTCGGGACGACCGTCCTCGCCGAGGGCGTGGAAGGCTCCGCGCATGTCGCCGCGCTGCAAGCGCTGGGGTGTGACATCGCGCAGGGATACCACCATGCCCGGCCGATGCCCGCCGCGGACGTGGCAGGATGGATCCGCAGCCGGGATCTGACCGCCGTCGCCTGAACCCGGGCGGCCGGCTGGCTCAGTGCTGGACCAGCAGGTGCGTAGCCAGGTCGCGGGTCTCCCGCCGGGTGGCGGCGCGGGCGAGGTGGTCCAGCAGCGCCCGGTAGTGGTCGCGCTCCAGCTTCGCGGTGGCCAGCGAGAACGACGATATGCCCGGGTTGTCCTGGCGCAGCCGCCCGAGTCCCTTGGCGGTGTGCAGGGTGACCATGGCCTCGTATCGGGCCATGAGGTCGGCGCGGTCCCCGGCGCGGACGCCGGACCCTTCGAGGGCGTCGAGGTAGTCGTTGCACAGCTCCGCGCGCTGGTGCCAGCCCAGTTCGTCGGCGTCCAGCAGCGGCAGGTCGTCGATGACGGTGGCGGCCTCGCGCAGCAGCGGCAACGCGACGGTGGCTTCGATGTCGATGAGCACCAGCCGGCCGTCGCGGGTCCACAACCAGTTGCCGGGGTGCGGATCCTTCTTCGCCACCGCCGGGGTGCCTGCTGCGGCGAAGGGCTCGCAGGCCGCGGCCAGCAGCCGCCGCAGGTCTCCGGCCGCGCCGAGGTTGCGGGCCACCTTCGCCAGCTGGGTGCGCAACGCGTCCTGCTCCTGCGGCCCGCAGACCCGGGGGAACCGGTCGTCCGACTGCGCTCGCCAGGCTTGGAACGCGGCGAGGTACCGCAGCGCTTCGCGGAACCGGGGGCGCGGGTCGGGTCCGGGGCCGGTGCGCCAGTCCACGACCGATGCACCGAGCAGCCGGGCCTGAGCGCGGCGCATCACGTACACACTGTCGCCCTCGACGAGATCGACGACGGCGAGCGGCTCCGGCAACGTCCAGGTGGCCGGTGCGCCAGTTGCGGTCAGCCAGTCGCGGAACCGGACAGTGTCGCCGTGTTCCCGATGGGCGTCGGCCCGGCCCAGTCGCTTGAGCACGAGGGCCTGCTCGACGAGCCGATGGCGGTCGTTCATGAACCGCACGCCGTGTTCGCCGGGGCGTGGCTGTCCGCCCAGGATCGAGCTGGTGAACTCGCGGTTGTGCACGGCCAGCTCGGCGGCGCGGCGCAGCAGCTCGGTCCGCCGGCCGGCGGTGACGAGGGTGGCGAGGTCCGTGGGCTCGGCGTCGGCCAGCTCCGGGTGGTCCAGCACGGTGGGGTCCCCGGCGATGTCGCCGAGCTGCAGGACCGGCCAGGGCCAGGCGGGATCGCACCGCGCGGCCTGCAGCGCCCGCTGCGCGGCGGCGACGACGAGCCGGTCGTCGGCCGTGAGCCGGGACAGGCGCAGCGCAGCGGCGGCGGTGAGGCTGCGGTTCTCACGGTGTCCGGTGCCGGTGCCGGCGTCGAAGACCGCGTCCTTGAGCGTGATCGCCAGGCGCAGGTCGTCGGCGTCGTTCTGGGCGACGCCGCGGCGGTAGTGGGCGTCACCGAGCAGGCCGGTCAGTTGCCAGGCGCCGTGGCCGAGGTCGCGGGCCGTGGTCAGGTGGGTGACTGCGGTGTCGAGGTGATTGGCGTCCCAGGTGAAGGGGTACAGCCGCAGCGCCAGCTCGCCCAGCCGGCTGTGCGTCATGACAGGGTCGAAGTCCAGGCGGACGGCGGTGCCCGCCTGGGCCCGCTGCAGGCCGGTCGACAGCCAAGCCACGCCCTCACCGAATAGGCTGGCGGCCTCCTCCGCGTCCGCCTCGTCACCGGCCTGGGCCAGCTTGCCCAGTTGCAGCGCGCAGGTGCCGGCGTTGACCAGGGCGTCGACGCTGGGCGGGTCGGCGTCGTGCGCGGCGAACGACGTGCGGTACAGCTGCACCGCCCGGCCGAGCAGGTCCGGGTCGGCAGGACCCCGCCCGAGCAGGTCCGGGTCGTAGGGACCCCGCCCGAGCAGCCACGCCAGGAGGGCGGCGTGCCCGGCGACGTGCCGGACGGCCGGCGGGGTCAGCGACGGATGCGCCAGATCCACCTCGATGCGGTCCAGAGCGACGGACAGCAGCGGACGCCAGGACTCCTCCGGCAGTTTCCCCGCAAGGATCTTGCAGGCACGCATGAGGGCGGCGGTGGGGATCGGATCGTCCGCCGGCAGCTGGGTGATGTCGGTGGCGGTGGTGTACAGCGCCTCGAAATCGTTTCCGGCCGACGCCGCCTCGACCAGGTCCTCGAGCTCGGTCACCCGCAGCTTCGCGCCGGACTCGGCGGACGCCTGCGCGGTCTGCAGCTGCCGGGCCAGGTCGAGGTCCGCGCGAGCGCCCGCGCTGTCGTTGCGCCGGGCGCGCACCCGCGAGCGGTCCAGCAGCGCGCCGACGACGGCCGGATCGTGCCGGTGCGGTTCAGCGCGCTCGTCCAGCCAGTCGGCGAGCGCCTCGTCCAGCAGTCGGGAGCTGCGCCGGCCGTGCTCGTCGCCGAGGCGGTAGCGGTGGTTGCGGACCTGTGCCCGCTTGGCGAGCAGGTAGCCGTCGGCGATGCCGCTGCTCTCCTGGCCGGGCATGGCCAGGGCCTCGGTGTAGCGGCGTTCGGCGTCGGTGAGCCAGCCGATCGCGGCGGCCCGGTCGGCAACGGCGCCGGCTGCACCGTCAGCCATGAACCCGAGCTGCGCAACGACGTCCGCGGCGGTTGCCCGCAGCCGTTTGGAGCTCGGGTTTCCGACCATTGCAACCAGGTCCCGGGCCCGTTCCAGGTGCGTGCCGTCCCCCGTGATGGTGAACAGCCGCAGGCCGACCTCGATCCGGTACGCGAAATGCTCCTCGGTGCGGTCGCCGAACCGTTCCGCGGCCGCAGCGTGCTCCTCCGCCTCTTCGAGCATCAGCAGCGCCGCGGCGTCCGTGGCGGTGCGCGCCAAGATGGTCAGCGCGTTGGCCAGCTGCCCCCGCAGGGTGCTGCGGCGGTCCGGTCCCCCGCCGCCCGGCCGGTGTAGCGCGTCCTCGAACCGGAGCACCTCCCGGGACACCTGCACGCACTCGTCGAGCAGGAGCATGCCGACGGTCGATCCCTTGTCGCGGTGGTCGAGCGCGCGCCCCAGGAAGAAACACCTGCTGGCGAGCTGCAATCTGATCTCGACGCGGGTCTTGGTCAGGGTCATCCGGTGGGTCTTCAGGACTTCCTTGAGCCCGGTGACATACTCGTTGGACCGTTCGTAGAACATGCGCAGCAGGACCAGCCAGGCCGCGTCGTCGGATTCGAACCGGCGGTTGGTCCTGGTGGCCAGCCAGGCGCCGACGAGGCCTTCGGCGCTGCCGTGCCGGTCGAGATCGTCGAGCGCATACGGCACCACCAGGCGGCCCAGGCGGGCGGCGAGGTCCGGTGGCAAGGCGAGGCCCAGGTCGGCGTACCGCTGCGAGACCTCGCTCAACCGATGCGCTTGGTGCCGTTGCCGCATCCGGCCACGATAGACCTACGGTTGTCGATCAAGGACGGCTGTTGCCGCGTCCGCCCCGAACGGCTGACACCTCGTGCCGGGCGAGGTCGGCGAAGCGCCCCACCGCCTCCCGGCTGGCCACGTCGCTGGCCTCCAGCTCGTCGCGGCTCGCCGCCCGCTTGATAGCGTGCGTGGCCTCCCGCGCCCGCTCCGCGCGGTCCGCGATCTCCCGGTCGCCCGCGACCAGCACCACCTGGAAGTAGGCTGCCCAGACCGCGCTGCGCAGCGTGTACACGTGCTCGGCCTCGGCGCCCGCGCGGCCCCCGTGCTCCAGCAGCCACCGGCCCATGAGAGCGCTGCGGTAGTTCATCGTCACCGCGGCGAACGTGCGGTATGCATCCAGGCGGGCGTCGTGCACCTTCGCCGAGGCGGTGTTGCGGCGCTGCAGCAGCTGCGTGAGCAGGGCACCGATGACCGTGCCGGCCAACGCCCCTGCGACGCCGACGAGCACGGGGATCATCGATCCACGGTACCGGACCGCCGGCGCCGGCAGCGGCTCAGGAGGAGCGGGGATTCCTGATGCCGGTTCGGGTCGGTGGCGACCCGCACCGCTGCGCCCAAGCGGCGACGATGACCCGCGTGCGGCGCAGCAGTCCGGCCCCGGCCGAGCAGATGATCGCGGCACTCATCCCCGCGCCACTCCCCCGCGCCCGCCCGCCACGACCACCGCTGCCCCGCCTGCCCGCAAAACCCGCCGGACCTGACCAGGTTGAGCCATACCTTGACCTCGGCTGGCTCGACCCGTCCGGCCGGATCTCAGCCCGCCTGCTACTGCACCTGCTGGGCTGGCCACCGGGGCACCGCGTCACGTTCGACATCGCACACGGCGTCATCACGGTCACCTCTGCCGCGGCGGGCCGGCACAATATCGGCGCCACCGGTCTCCTTGCCATCCCCGGAGCGGTCCGGCAACTGTGTCACCTGACCGCCGGCGACGTGGTCGTCCTGCTCGCCGACCCCGGCCGTGACCTGCTGCTCATCCACCCGGCCCGAACCGTCGCACAGCTGCTCGCCGAGCAGTTCGCCACAGCCGATGACGCCTGACCGTGAACGGCTCGACGCCGCCTGGACGGCCCTGGCCGAGCTCGGCGTCACCCTTGCCGACCTGCAGCGCGACGCCCGACCGACGCTGCCCACGTTCACCGACTATCTGCCGCAAGTGCTCGCCGCAGCCGGCTCGGGCGCGCTGCGCGCCTACCGCAGCTACTGGCAGCGGATGACCACGGCCTGGGCGACCTCCCCCTCGACACGGTGACCGCCAGCGACATCCAGGTGCTCCAGCGACGCATCGTCGCCACGCCCGCACCCGACGCAACAGCCGCGACGGGCCGCCACGCCGGCGAAATGTTCGTCGCCGCCGCCCGCGCCTTCTACAACCACGCCATCGCCGACGGACTCATCCAAGCTGCGGACAGCTCCGCGCACCGGGTCGGCGAGCCCCGGCGACTGCCCAGCACCCGGCGAGCGCTGACACCAAACGAAATCACCGAGATAAATCTGGTCGCCCGCACCAGCGGCAACGACACCGTCCTCCACGCGCTCCTGCTCCGCCTGCACACGGAGACCGCCTGCCGACGCGGCGGCGCCCTTGGCTACGCCTGAAGGACCTTAACGCAACACGGGGACTGCTCCTGCTGCGAGAGAAAGGGCGGCACCATCCGCTGGCAACCGATCACCCTCGAACCCGCCGTCGCCCTACCCGGCGGTCCGTCTGGCGGAAGGAGTGCACCATCTCCAGGTCGTCGCCACCGCACGGGAACGTCGGCCGTATGCCGGCGGGTGCTCCGGGCGACGGTTCGGTTCCGCTCTCGGCGTCCAGGTACTTCGCCAGGTCCTCGATCGAGATCTTCAGCGCCTCGGCGAGACCTGGCTCGTCCTCCCGTTCGGCGGCAGGCTGTGCGCGGCGAGTCTGATGTCCTCGACGAATTCGATGAGCCTCGTCGCCGCGGTCGCGATGACCGGGTTCTCGCTCGCGCTCTCCTTGCCGAGCACCGCGTGTACCGCGGCTGATACGCCCGCTCGTCGGCTTGGCTCCGTCGAACAACCGCTCAATATCCGCCGGCCGGGGCGGTCCGTCAGTACTGAGTTGCTGAACGTCCACCGGTGACGATCCATTGGCGAGTCGTGACACCATCAAAGTTTGGCCATCGAAGATGGTGGCCTTCGTGACCGAATTGATGGACGAGACGGCTCTGGTAGGCAGGGGATGTGCAGTTCGGTGACCACGACAACGCCATCTGATCCTGAAGGGCTGCCGTATACCGAGAAAACCGACGTGGATGCTCGGTTGTCGCAGGGTGTACAGATCGGTGACCACAACACCCAGATCAATCACTACGACACGCACCGGAAGGTGCCGTCGGAATCGTGGCCCCGACGTGTTGGAATCTTGCCTGGGCTGGCGGACTGCTTCCAGACCCGTACCCTGGTCGCCGACCTTGCCGATGCCACCGACGATGGCGGCACCGCCGTCCTGGCCGGGTCCGACCCAGCGAGTCCGGTGGCTTCAACCCGACTGTTGTCGGGCATGGGCGGGGTTGGCAAGACCCAACTTGCCGTCGACCTCGCTCATCGCCTGTATGACACCGGACAACTGGATCTGCTGGTGTGGATCACGGCCACGTCTCGCGAGGCGATCACCGCCGGCTACGCCCAGGCAGCGGTCGATCTTGCCTTGACCGGCGCCGATGGCAGCGATACCGGCCGTGATGCGGCACGGTTCCACGCCTGGCTGGCCACAACTGAGCAACGTTGGCTGGTCGTCCTGGACGACGTGGGCACCGCCGCCGACCTGAAAGAGCTGTGGCCCCCAGCCCGCCCTGTCGGGCGGACAGTGGTTACCACACGACTGCGGGGACACGCCCTGGCCGGGCCGGGTCGTCACCTGATCCCGGTCGGGGTGTTTGCCCCTGCCGAGGCCGTTGCATACCTGCAGGACCGGCTCACCGACCACTCTCGTTTGGCCGACGACATCGAGGGTCTCGCCGCGGCCCTGTATCACCTGCCCCTGGCTCTGGCCCACGCCACCGCCTACATGATCGACGAAGACGTTCCCTGCTCGGAGTACCAGCGGCGCCTCGCCGAGAGCGGCCGCCGTCTCGACGATCTCGCGCCGTCCACCGATGAGCTGCCTGATGACTACACCAAGACCATCGCCGAAACGGTGGCCTTGTCCGTCCGGGCCGCTAATCGTGCCCGACCCGTCGGCCTGGCCAGTCCACTGCTCGACCTGGCGAGCGTGTTGCACCCAGCCGGTGTACCATCGTCGGTGTTCACTACGACCGCGGCTCGCAACTGGCTGACCTACGCCCGAGGCGCGCCCGATGACATCGATGCTGCCGACTTGACGGTCGAGACGATCACATCTGGACTGCGGCGTCTGCATCGACTCAACCTGATCACCTTCGCCGACGAGACGGTTGGCATCCATGGCCTGGTCCAACGCGTCACTCGCGACGAGCTGACAAAGGACCGGCTCGTCGACTTGGCCTGGGCCGCAGCCGATGCACTCGTTGAAGTCTGGCCGTTCGTGGAGCATGATTCCAATCTCGGCCAGAGGCTCCGTGACAACAGCGCCGCTGTCTACCGACATGGCGGCGACGCGCTGCTGTCGCCTGATACCCACGCAGTGCTGCATCGAGCTGCACGCAGCCTCCGCTGCTCGCGAAGGGCACGGTGCCTGTGATCGGCGACGGCCGGTACCGGGCGGCGGTCCGCGCGGGACGGCCGGATCACCGCCCGTTGTTCAGCCGGCTCGACGGCAACTGCGTGGTGTGGGCCGACGGTACGCGGGAGCGGGTCGACACGGTGGTCCTGGCGACCGGATACCGCCCGGATCTGCGGTACCTGGACGGCACCGGCGCGCTGGACGGCACGGGCGCGCCGCTGCACGACGGCGGGGTGTCGCGCACGGTGCCTGGGTTGGGTTACGTCGGTCTGGAGCGGCAGCGCAGCTTCGCGTCGGCGACGTTGCGTGGCGTCGGCCGCGACGCCGCGCACGTCCTCGAGGCGCTGCAGCGGCAACCGTCGCGGCGCGCCCACGTCGCCCGGTGAGCACCGTCGCGGTCGCGTTGCTGCTCGTTGCCTCGATGCTCGCGGTCGGTACGGCGTTGACGGTCGCCGATTTCCGCGCGCTGGGCCGCAGCCGGAGCGTGCTGCTCGTCTCGGTCGCGGTGAACGTCGTCCTGGTGCCGGCACTCACCGTGATGCTGGGTCGGCTGGCCGGGCTCGGCCAGGACGCGATGCTCGGTGTCGTACTGGCTGCGGCAGCGCCCGGCGGCGGCACCGGTGCGCTGCTGACCCTGTACGCCCGGGGTGACCTCGCGGTCAGCGCGGCCCTGAAGGGCATCCACGCCCCGCTGGGGCTGGTCAGCGTCCCGGTGTGGGCGGCCGCCGGGCACGACGTCATCCCCGCTGACGCCGGTGGGCTGGCGCTCGTCGCGGGCGGGCTGCTGGGCCAGCTCGTGCCGCTCGGTGCGGGCATGCTGCTGTTACGCCGGCGCCCGGGCGCCGCACGGCGGGTGCACGGGATCGCGCGACGCTGCGCGGACCTACTGCTGGTCGGGTTGGTGGCGTACTTCGTCGTGACCGGCGCCGGACGCCTGCCCGAGGCGGGGTGGGCCGCCGTCGGTGTCATCGCAGTGGTGGTGGCAGGCTGCCTGGCGTCGAGTCAGGTGCCGTGGCTCGGGCCGGGACCGACGCGACGGGCGGTCGCGATGACGACCGCGGTACGGAACCTCTCACTGGCGCTGTTTGTCGCCTCCACCGCCTCGACGGTGGTGGTGCTGGCTTTGCTGGCTTACGGCTTGTCGGTGCCGGTGGCGGTGCTGTTGGCGAGGCCTGCCCCGCCATCGGCATGAGCAACGGGCGCGGGTGACGGTGTCGAGGCCTTCGTGACGATGCCGGTTGCGGCGATCAGGCAGGCGACGCCGACAGCGGAAAGGACGGGGACGTAACCGCCGGCGGTGTGCAGCGCCGCGGCGCCCAGTGGTGCCCCTGCCCGGGACAGCGTGATGGGGACGGCGAGGATCCCGGCGATTGTGGCGTAGGCGACGGTGCCGTACCGGTCGGCGAGCAGCGCCGGCGACGCCAGGCTGGAGATGCCGAACCCGAGCCCGAACGCGATGACGCCGCAGACCGCGCCGACCCGGCTGCCACCGATCACCAGCAGCGACAGCGCGGCAGCGGCCTGAACGGAGTAGATCGCCGCGACGACGGTGGTGATCCGGATCCGGCGTTGCGCGCCGGTGAGGACGAGACGTCCGGTCACGGAGAGCACGCCGAGCAGGCCGGCGATCGTGGCCGCGAACGTGACCGGGTGTCCTTTGCCGGTGAGGAATCCGACGAGGTGGACGGTCATCGTGGTCATCGCCGCGCCGTGCGCGACGAACGCGACCGCGAGGGCCCAGAACCGGCCGTCGCGCAGGACGGCGGCAACCATCGCCTGCCGTGCCGCCGGGTGCCGGCCCCCCGCGTGGCGGTGGTGGTGTGCGGCGGGCTGCGCAGGACAAGGCCGTGCAGCGGGATGGTGATGATTCCGTGCAGGGCCGCGAGGATGAGCAGGGTGTGTTGCCAGCCGTAGCGTTGAACCAGGGCTCCGGTCAGGGGCAGGAAGATGGCGCTGGCGAAGCCGGCGACGATGGTGATCGCCAGCAGTGCCTTCGCCCGCCGTTGCGGGTCGAACCAGGAGACCACGACGGCGAACGCTGGTTCGTACTGCACCATCGCCGACGTGAGCCCGACGCCGATGAGCACGCCGTACAGCTGCAGCACGTTGGACACCTGTGACCAGGCCACGAGCAGGCCGGTCGCGGCGATCGAGCCGACGGTCATCGGGGCCCGGCCGCCGTGGCGGTCCAGCCACCTTCCGACCGGGACGGCCATGACCGCCCCGGCGAGGATCGACGCGGTCAGGGCACCGGTGACGGTGGTGGTCGAGGTGTGCAGGGTCGTGGCCATGGGTTGCAGGAGCACGGCGAAGGCGTAATACAAGGTGCCGTAGCCGACGGTCTGCGTGACCGCGAGCGCCGCGACGATCCGCCAGCCGTGAAAGACGGGCCGGTGGCCGCCGACATCGGAGTCGGCGGCCACCGTGACAGCAGCGTTCACGAAGTCAGCCGCAGCAGCTGCCGGACGCTTCACCGGTCGTCGGCGTCGAGGCGCTGACCAGGGTCAGCGGGGTGGACAGCAGCCCACCGGCGATGCCCGTGGCCAGGCCGCGACTGGCCGGCACAGCCTCGACGGCGGGCGCGCCGCAGCAGCCACCACCGGCCGCGTCGACGGTGTCCTCGCCGACGACCGGGTTGCTGTTGCACACCCCGGTCTCCGGCAGGTTGAGCTGGACGTCGCGGGCGGCGTCCCAGTCCCCTGCGAGGGCGGCGACGACGGAGCGGGCCTGCTCGTAGCCGGTGGCCAGGAGGAATGTCGGGGCGCGGCCGTAGCTCTTCACGCCGATGGCGTAGAAACCGGGTTCGGGGTGGGTGAGCTCGTCGGCGCCGTGCGGCGGGACGGTGCCGCAGGAGTGCTCGTTCGGGTCGATGAGCGGTGCCAGGGCCCGGGTTGAGCCCAGGATCGGGTCGAGGTCGAGGCGCAGTTCGGAGACGAAGCCGTGGTCGGGGCGGAACCCGGTCGCGGACACGATTCGGTCCACTACGACGGCCCGGACACCGTTGGACACCTCCACCCCGCCGTCGGCCAGCACGGTGAGTGTCTCGGCGGAGAACCCGCTGATGAGGTCGATCCGGCCGGCCTCGACGTGCTCGCGGAGCCGGGTGCCGATCGCGCCACGGGCCGGCAGGGCGTCGGCGGTCTCGCCGCCATAGGTGCGGGCGGGCGTCGCGGCCCGGATCGCCCACGTGACCTTCGTGCCGGGGACCTGTTCGGCCAGCTCGGCTAGGACGAGCAGGGTGTTCGCGGCGGAGTGCCCGGCGCCGACGACCAGGGTTCGATTGCCGGCGAACCGGTCCCGGTCCACGCCCAGCACGTCAGGCAGGGCGTGCTCGATGAACGCGGCGGCGTCGGCCTCACCGTGCGCGGCGATGCCGGACGCGCCGAGGACGTTCGGGGTGGACCAGGTGCCCGACGCGTCGATCACGGCCCGCGCGAGGAGGTCGGTGCCGTCGGCGAGCCGGACCAGGAACGGCGTGGACTCGCGGCCAGCGGTCCGCAACCGGTCCAGGCCGACCCGGCTCACCGCCACGGCCCTGGCGCCGTAACGCACGTTGGGCTTGAGCGCGGGCAGGTCCGCCAAGGGCAGCAGGTAGTCCGCGACCAGCTGTCCGCCGGTGGGCAGCCGCTCGGCGTCGGGCTCGACCCAGCCCGCGTCGGCAAGGAGCCTCCGGGCCGCGGCGTCGATGTTGTACCGCCACGGCGAGAACAGCCGCACGTGCGCCCACTGCCCGATCGCGGCGGCCGGACGGTCACCGGCCTCGAGAACAACGAATGCCAGGCCACGCTCGTTCAGGTGCGCGGCGGCGGCCAGGCCGACCGGGCCGGCCCCGATGACGACGACGGGCAGGTCTTCCAGAAGGTTGCTCACGACTCACTCCTATGTCTTGACAGTCTTCGAAATACGAAGGTGGACTGCGGTTCTGCGGCGATGCGGGTACGGGGTCAGGCGACGTGCGGGCTGCGGCGTTCGATGAAGACGACGTCGCGCCACCGGTTGCCCTGGCTGGCGTGGCGGCCGATGCGTTCCCGGACGCCGAGTTCGCGGAAGCCGGCGGCGCGGTGCAGGGCGCGGCTGGCGGTGTTCTCCGGGAAGATCCCGGACTGGATGGTCCAGATCCCGGCCGCCTCGGTCGAGGCGATCAGCGTGTCGAGCAGCGCCCGGCCCACACCGCGGCCGTGCGCGGAGGGGTCGACGTAGACGGAGTGTTCGACCACCCCGGCGTACACCTGCCGCGCCGACACCTGGGACACGGCGACCCAGCCCAGGACGACGCCGTCGGGGTCCACCGCGACATACCGGTGGGCGGGCACCTTACCGGCGTCAAACGCCTCCCAGGTGGGAGCGGCGTGCTCGAAGCTGGCGTTGCCGGCGTCCATGCCCGCCTGGTAGATCGCCAGGACCGTCCGGGCGTCGGCGGCGGTCATCGCCCGGATCGCGATGTCGGTCATGCGCAGCCGCCGATCGGGCTGGGCGCGGGTTTGCCCATCACGACGTCGGCGGCGGACGGGAAGCACGCGATGCAGTCGGTGTTGATCCGGTAGTGCCGGGCGGTGCCGACCGCCTCCACGAGCACGAACCGGACCTCGGTCAGGATCTTCAAGTGCTGCGACACCGTGGACTGTGCGAGCCCGACCGCGGTGACGAGGTCCCCCACGCTCATCGGTTTGCCCTGCCGCGCGAGGTACTCCACGATCTGCACCCGGGAAGGGTCGGCCAGGGCCCGGAACCAGGACGCGTACGTCTCGGCCGTTCCCCGATCGAGCAGTTCGCTCACCATGCACCAACTTCATCGTTTATCGCCGATCAACGATTGAAGTGTAGCCGGGTCGGCGGTCGCCAGCCAGCCGGTCGCGACGACGAGTCTCGCAACGGCGGCCAGGGTGCTGGTTTCGACGCGGTCGGCGGTGTCAGCGGGGCTGTGATAGCCGGCCATCCCGGCGCCGATCCCGACCGCCGGAAAGCCGACAGCCGCGTAGCGGCGGTTGTCCGAGGCGACCGGGCCGGCGACGAGCGGCAGCCCGGTGTGCCTTCCGGCCTGGTCCAGCGCGGCCAGGAGCGCGTGCGCCGGCCCGCCGGCTTCGACCGCGGCGGCCTGGTGCAGGTTGCCGGCGCCGTCGACGTTGATCACGAGGGGCGTCGCGCCGGTCGTGCGTAGCTGCGCCGCGTGGTGCGCGGAACCGAGCGCACCCGCCTCCTCGCCGTCGAGCAACGCGACCGACAGCCGCGTGTTGTCCGGCAGGTGCCGAGCGAGGACCCGGGCCGCCTCGAGCACGACGGCGACACCGCTGCCGTTGTCCGCTGCCGCCGGCTGCCGCAGGCCCGGATGATCGCCGACGCCGTCGTAGTGCGCGGTCAGCAAGACCTCCACACCCGTGCCGGCGTGCCACGTGCCGTGCAGGTTGGTGCCCGCGACGTCGAGCCGGCGGATCGGCGCGTTCCCGGCCAGCCAGCCGCCACTCTCTGCCACGGCGTGCAGCGCGGCGTGGGTCGCGGCGTCGAGGGTGAGGATCGGCAACGGGCCGGGGTTCGGTCCGGCGAGCATCGTGTAATGCCAGCCGTCGGCGTCCACGCCCCGGCCGAACAGCAGCCCGATGGCGCCGTTGGCGTGGCCGTAGGCGCCGAACAGCGTCATCCCGGGCGGCACGACCAGCCACCGGCCGGTCGGGTCCCCCGAACCGGCGACCGCGAGGTCGCCGCGGCGGATGAGGGGCTGGTCGGCGGAGGCGAGGTGGACCGCGACGTCCCGGCCGAAGGCGAGGCGCCGCACGGTGCCGCCGTCGTACCACTGCACGTCCGGAGTGGTGTAGACCTCTGGGACGAACCGGACCGCGAACGGTTCCAGGGTCACGGTCGCGCCGAGGTCGGCGAGGTGCTGGGCGAGCCAGGCGCGGGCTGCGGCGCCGCCGGCCGAACCGACCCGGCGACCGGTGAACGGCGCGCCGGCGAGGGCGGCGACCGTGGCGGCCATCCGCTCGCCGGACACCGCGTCGAGCAGCCCGCCGAGCGCATCCGCAGCGGTCGGCCGGCCGGCGGCGCTCATCCGCAGCAGCCCGCGCCGGAGGCGACTGCCTCGGCCTTCGCGGACGTCCCGCAGCAGGCACCCGCCTCGGTCGCTTCGGCCGTGGTGCCGCAACACGGGGACGTACCGGCCGCCGCGGACTGTCCGGGGTCGGGCAGGGTGAGGGTCGCCTGGGGCGGGTTGCCGCAGCAGCCGCTGGTGCCGGCCACGTCGAGGGCCGCGGCCGGGTCGCCGGTGAAACCGCCCTGGTTCTGGGTATCGGTCATGGTCATGTCTCCTTCAACGATCGGTGGATGGACGGCTGTGGATCAGGTCGGTTGCGCCGCCGAACTAGCGGGGGCCGGCCAGGGCGGTGAGGTCGGCGCGGGTGCGCTCGACGCGGCGTTGGGCGCGCTCGGCGGTGGTGCTGACCTCGGCGCAGCTGTCGCAGAACCGGACGCCGGCCTGGGGGGTCGAGCGGCGGGGGAAGCGGAACATGACGGTCTCCTCATCGTGCGGTGCGGGCTGTCTTGACGTCTGTCGAATCAAACAGTTGCACGCTGATTCGAGATCTGTCAACCTAGAGGCATGTCAAAACAAGCGGCGGTGCTCACCCTCACGGACCTCAACGCGGACACCCCGTGCTGCCCGCCCATCGCGCAGCGCCGCATCCCCGCGGAGACCGCCGCCGTGCTCGCGCCCGCGTTCAAGGCCCTCGGCGACCCGGTCCGACTCCAGCTCATGTCGATGATCGCGTCCGCGCCGGACGGCGAGATGTGCGTCTGCGACCTGACTCCGGCGTTCGAGCTGTCCGGGCCGACGATCTCCCACCACCTCAAGACCCTCCGCGAGGCCGGACTCGTCGACTCCGACCGGCGCGGAACCTGGGTCTACTACCGCGCCCGGCCCGGCATCATGCGCCAGCTCGCCGCCCTGCTCACGGTCGACGACACCGCGGCGGTCGGCTGACCCGCACGCACTCCGGGCGCCCTCAGCTCGACGCCGACGTCGTTGGCCGCCGGTCGGGCAGCGCGCCGTTGCGCCGCAGCGCGCGCCACGTGACCGGGATGCCCACAGCTGCCGGCAGCAGCCAGTACGCCAGCGGCGGCAGGCGATCCCACAGCGGCAGTTGCGGGCCGTTGTCGACGTAGAAGCCGGTCAGCAGGGCGACATACGAGCCGGCCATGGCCGAACCGTGCCATGCCGTCCATCGAACGGGCCGCCGACGGCGTGCCCACCAACCGAGCATCGCCAGCGCGAACGCCACGGCCGCGATCAGGAACAGATGCCAGTCGTGCCGCCAGCGCAGCGCGGCCATCACGGTCGCCGTCGCGAACACGGTACCGACCGCGTACAGGTAGACGGCACCGGCCCGCGGGTGGCGGCCGGGCCGCTTGTCCGCGGCAGCCGCAAGACCGCCCGCAGTCACGCCGGTGACGCCTGCGGCGATGTGCACGGCGAGTGCGGTCAGGAACAGCGGGCCCGCGTCGGGGATGTCGAGGCCGGCAATTTCAGCAGCGAGGATGGCGTTCACAACGAACGCCGATCAAGGGGGCCCGCCGGGCCAGAGCGTCGGAGCATGGTCGCCTCCGAACCATTACGTAGTTATCCTACCTATGATTGGAGAGTAGCATAGCTACCTATGCGAGAGGGTTGCCGATGAAGGCCGAGGCGCAAACGCTCAAGGGGCACCTCGACGTGCTCCTGCTCGCCGCACTCGAAGGCGGCCCGCAGCACGGATATGCAGTCAAGGAGGCACTACGGGAAGGCAGCGACGGCCGGTTCGACCTGCCCACCGGCACGGTCTACCCCGCACTGCACCGCCTGGAGGCCGCCGGCCTGATCAATGGCACCTGGTCGCACCACGACGGACGCCGCCGCCGCACCTACCAACTCACCGAAGCCGGCCAGCGCAGGCTCGCCGGCGAGCGGGTCAACTGGCGCGAGTTCGCCGCCGCCGTCACCACCCTGCTGGACAGGCCACCATGGCCAGCCACCGGCTGATCGACAGCGCCGTCAGCGCCCTGGCTCGGCAACTGCCCGCCGACGCGGTCGACGAGCTCGCAGACGGCCTGACCGAGACCTATCTGCGCCACCTCTGCGACGGCCTGCATCCCGATGCCGCCGCCCGCGCGGCGATCGCCGAGTTCGGCGAACCGCACGTGGTCATCGCCGCGTTCGTGCGCCAGGCACCCGGACGGCGCGTCGCGCAGGCACTGATCGTTTCGGGACCCGCCGTCGGCGGCTGCTGGAGCGTAGCGCTGATCACCAGCCACGCCTGGAACTGGCCGGTGCCGGCCCCGATGAGGCTGGGATTCGGTCTCGGTCTCCTGGCGATTGTCACCACCCTCGCGCTCGCAGCCACCACGCGGCACAGCTACCGCCTCACCCGAATGACTGCCGCCGGCAGTCTCGGGCTGATCGCCGTCGACGCCGCCGTCCTTGCCGCCGTCGCCCTCCTGCCCCTCGCGTTCACCTGGCCACTGGCCGTCGCCACGGCGGCCAGCCTCACCCGACTGGTCCTGACGGCCCGCGCCTTGCCTCGCCTGTTCACCGGCTGACCTCGTCGCCCACCACGTCAGGTCGCCGGCCGCGCGAATATGCGCATGGTGGTGGTTTGTCGTAGTCGAACGTCGCCGCGGAGCCGTCAGGGGTGCGATGGTGACAGTGTGTGCGTCGACGTCGACGGCGCGGTGGCCCGGGCGTAGCTGCAGACCCGCCGCCTCGAGGTTGGCGCTGGTGGGGTGCGCGAGGTTGCGCCAGTTGGGGACGCCGGAGGCCGGCGCTGATACCGGCGTCGCTGCCTCCGATGACGAGCAGACGCATGAGCAACTCTCCATGGTGGAACCGCCGCCGGCCTGACCAACCGGCGGCGGAGCTACTGGCCGGCCCGAGTCAACCGGTCTTGACGGGCAATTCGGTGAGCAGCTGCTCGACGCGGGCCTTGATGGCGTCGCGGATCGGGCGGACGGCGTCGATGCCCTGCCCGGCCGGGTCGTCAAGCTTCCAGTCGAGGTACCGTTTGCCGGGGAAGACGGGGCAGACGTCGCCGCAGCCCATCGTGATCAGCACGTCGGACGCCTCGGCGGTCTCGTAGTCGAGCTTGCGTGGAACGTTCGCGGTGATGTCGATGCCCACCTCGCGCATCGCTTCGACGGCGACCGGGTTGATCTGGTTGGCCGGTTCCGAGCCGGCGGAGCGGACCTCGACGGTGTCGCCGGCGAGGTGCCGCAGCCAGCCGGCGGCCATCTGGGAGCGGCCGGCGTTGTGCACGCACACGAACAGGACGCTGGGCTTGTCACTCATAAGGGTTCGGTTCCTCCGTGCTTTCGTGTGGCAACGATCGGGCTGGGTCGGTGTTCAGGAGCGGACTCGGCGCTCGACATCCGGGCGTCCGGAGACGACCTCGTCGGCGGTCCGGCCCGCGTCGGGGTACAGGGCGAGCAGCAGTCCGACACCAACGAGCAGACCGAAGAGCTGCGCGACGACGAAGCCGGGCACCGAGGCAGGTGCGATCCCTGCGAAGGTATCGGTGAAGGCCCTGCCGATCGTGACGGCGGGGTTGGCGAAACTCGTCGAGGACGTGAACCAGTACGCGGCACCGATGTAGGCGCCGACCGCGGCCGGCGCGACGGGGGCGCGACCGGAGCGGGCGAGGGCGAAGATGAGCAGGATCAGCCCACTGGTAGCCACGACCTCACCCAGCCACAGGTGTCCGGCGGACCGGTCCTTGGCAGAGAAGTCGACGGCGGCGAGGTCGAACATGAGGTTCGCCAGGATCGACCCGCCGACCGCTCCCGCGGCCTGCGCCACAACGTATCCACCGAGATCGGCAGCGGTGAGCCCGGTCCGGGACCGGCGGCCGAGGAACCAGTCGGCGGCCGACACCACCGGATTGAAATGCGCCCCCGACACCGGGCCGAACGTCAGGATCAGCGCTCCGAGCGCGAACGCGGTCGCGACCGAGTTCTCCAGGAGTTGAAGGCCGACGTCGTCCGGCGACAGGGTGGTCGCCATGACGCCGGACCCGACGACGGCGGTGACGAGCAGCGCGGTGCCGACGAACTCGGCGAGGAACCGTCGCCACGGTGCGGGTTGGGTCATCGAGTGTTGCTCCTGCTCTACGGACACGGGCCTGGACGGGTTATGCGGACAGCGGGATGTTCAGCTGGTCGATGAGGCGACGAACGCGGCGCTCGATCTCGTCCCGCAACGGCCGGACGCCCTCGACGTCCCAACCGGCCGGGTCGTCGAGGTCCCAGTTCTCGTAGCGGGTGCCGGGGAACACCGGGCAGGCGTCGCCGCAGCCCATCGTGACCACGACGTCGGCGGCACGGACGACCTCGTCGGTCCACGGCTTCGGGTACTCGCTGGTGATGTCGATGCCGCGTTCGGCCATCGCCGCGACGGCAGCGGGGTTGATCTCGATGCCGGGCTCGGAGCCGCCGGACCAGGCCACGGCACGGTCGCCGGTGAGGTGGGCGAAGAATCCGAGCGCGATCTGGGACCGGCCGGCGTTGTGCGTGCACAGGAACAGCACGACCGGCTTGCCGTCGCGCTGGTGCCCTTCGACGCGGGCCAGGGCCTGCAGGCGCTGCCGGGCGAAGCGTTCGGCGAGCAGCGGCAGGAAGTTCGGCACACTGCTCAACGTCGCGAACTGGTCGTAGCTGGTGTGCAGGAACCGTTCGATGGTCTCCCTGCCGTACATGCCGTCGAACTCACCGGCGAGGCGGGCTGCGGCGGTGCGCAGCGCGAGTTGCTGGTCGACGGAGAGCTGCTGGTAGCCGGTGGTCGCTTCAGTCATGGTTGGCTCCGGTGCGCTGGGCGGGCGTTGGCCCGGGGTCGGGTGTGAGCGCTGGTGCGAGGCGGTCGACGCGGGCGGCGAGCTCGGCGAACGTTGCCTCGAATGCGGCGTCGGTGTCCGCCGGTGCCGGGACCGACCAGTGCAGGCGGGGCCGGACACCGCCGGTGAGGTCCTCGTGCGCGTTGTCGCACACCGCCACGATCAGGTCCGTGTCGTGGACGACGTCGGCGACGTGCGCGGTGCCGGTGGCGTTGATGAGCAGCCCGTGCCGGCCCGCGACGGCAACGGCACGTGGGTGGACCCGGTCAGCGGGCTGCGTGCCAGCCGACGTGGCCGGGATGCTGGTGCGTTGCGCCCACAGCGCCGCGGCGAGCTGCGAGCGGGCCGAGTTGTGGGTGCAGACGAACACCACCCGTGTCACGTCCGGCAGGGGCGGGGACGTGAGCGATGCGAGGGCAGCAGGTTCCAGGCGGAGGTAGGTGCGGCGGCGGTCGCCTTCCGACCGGGTCCGGACGAGGACGCCGGCTTCCTGCAGGACCTTCAGGTGGTGGGCAACGAGGTTGGTGGGCAGGTCGAGGCTGCGGGCGATCTCGCCGGGTGAGGCGTCGCCGAGGGTGAGCGTGTCCACGATGGCCAGGCGTGCCGGGTCACCGAGAGCGGCGTGAATCCGGGCGCGCCGCTGTATCGAAGAAAGCTCAGCGTTCATTGACTCAATGATGGACGAGTGTTCTTGCCGACGTCAAATGAACACCAGATGTCGAACCCACCAAAGACCGGCCGGTTCGGCAGACTGGCCGTCATGGCCTGCCAGCTGATCGACGACGAACCGCCCGCTGGCGTGGTCGAGCACGTCACGTTCGTTGCGTTGTGCCGGATGGTGCGCGTGCGGCGCTGCCCGGCCCGGCTCTGATCAGCGGGGCCTTCCTGCCGGCGAGTCGATCGGCCTGGACTTGCGTCGTTCCCTACCAGCGGTGAAGATCTCGTTCAGCGAAGTCTCGTGCGGGGCGGCGGCAACAGCGCGGAGGCGTTCACCATGCGGCGATGCGCTGGTCGACCCGCCGGTCTCGCCGCGTCATCGTCCCGGCTCGACGGTCACAGCGCCGGTTTGACCGCTCGGATGATCGCCGCGTGCATGCCGTCGGCAACCTGGTGGGTCGGTTCGATCTCAATATCGGCGAATCCGGCGGCGGCAAGCCCGGCCCGGTACTCGCCGGTGGACAATGCGCCGGCCACGCAGCCGGCCCAACCGCCCCGGCGCGCCCGATCCGCCGCCGACAGGTGGTCCTCGGCGACGACGTCGGACACACCCAGGCGCCCACCGGGGCGCAGGACCCGATAGACCGACGCGAACACGGCCGGCTTGTCCACCGACAGGTTGACCACACAATTGGAGATGACCACGTCAACGCTGCCGGCCGGCATCGGGATGTCCTCGATGTGGCCTTTCACGAACTCCACGTTCGACACCCCGGCCTCGGCGGCATTGCGGGCGGCGAGTTGGAGCATCTCATCGGTCATGTCCAGCCCGTACGCCTTGCCGGTGGGACCCACCCGCCGGGCCGACAGCAGCACGTCGATCCCACCGCCCGAGCCGAGGTCCAGCACCGTCTCGCCCGGCCGCAGATCGGTCACCGCGATCGGGTTGCCGCAGCCCAGGCTCGCGGCCGCCGCGCCGGGCGGCACCTGCGCCCGGACGCCGGGGTCATACAGTTCGGCACCGAACCGCCGGTCCGCGTCGGCGTCGGCGGGTTCGCAGCAGCTGGACGCCGGCCCGAACAGGACCGTCAGCGCTGCCTTGGCGTAGCGGGACCGTACCTGCTCGCGCAGGGCGATGTGGTCGGCTTGACGTTCGTCGGTCATGGTGTACCTCCGTAGAAGACGGACCGGC
This sequence comes from Dactylosporangium sp. NBC_01737, assembly GCF_035963215.1. Classification (NCBI taxonomy): domain Bacteria; kingdom Bacillati; phylum Actinomycetota; class Actinomycetes; order Micromonosporales; family Micromonosporaceae; genus Dactylosporangium; species Dactylosporangium sp. NBC_01737. Next base: position 6,152,851 of record NZ_CP109153.1, on the reverse strand, counting down.
TCGTCACCGGTTCCGGAACCGGCCGGTCGGGGCGTGGCTTGCGGCGACGTTGATGGCCGGATCGGCGTCGTGCGCGGCCTGACATACCGTGCAGCGGATGCTGCGGGCGGGGCGGTCCACGGTGACGATCCGGTTGACGGCCATCGTGGTGGTCAGCCACCGGGCGGTGACATGGGCGTGGTCGCCGCACACGGCGGCGCCGCAGCCGGTGCAGACGGCGACGGCCGCCGCGGTACGGCCGAGCGCGGCGCAGTCGTAGCAGTTCATGGCTTGCCCTCCTCGGATGGGTACAGGTGACGTCGTGCCCACAGGGCGACGTAGACCAGGCCGACGAGCACGGGGACCTCGATGAGCGGTCCCACCACCCCCGCGAGGGCCTGGCCGCTGGTGGCGCCGAAGACGCCGATCGCCACCGCGATGGCCAGTTCGAAGTCGTTGCTCGCCGCGGAGAACGCCAGCGCGGCGGTGCGCGGGTAGGTCAGACGGAGCCGCCAGGCGATGACGACGGCACCGAACCACATGACGGCGAAGTAGCCGAGCAGTGGCAGCGCGATCCGCGCGACGTCCCACGGCTGCGCGGTGATGGTCCGGCCCTGCAGCGCGAACAGCACCACGACGGTGAACAGCAGCCCGTACAGGGCGACGGGTGCGATCCTCGGCAGCAGTGTCGTCTCGTACCACTGCTGGCCACGGCGGCGTTCGCCGAGGGTGCGGGTCAGGTAGCCGGCGACCAGCGGGATGCCGAGGAAGATCAGCACCGTCTTGGCGATGTCCCACATCGACACGTCCAGACCGACGGTGGAAAGTCCGAGCCAGCCGGGCAGGATCTGCAGATAGAAGTAGGCCAGCGCGGCGTAGGACAGCACCTGGAACACCGCGTTGAGCGCGACCAGTACCGCCGCCATCTCCCGATCCCCACCGGCCAGGTCGTTCCAGATGAGCACCATGGCGATACAGCGGGCCAGTCCGACCAGGATCACCCCGGTGCGGTAGGCGGGCTGGTCCGGTAGCAGCAGCCAGGCAAGGGCGAACATCACCACAGGGCCGGCGACCCAGTTCAGCAGCAGGCTCGCCGCCATCATCCGCTTGTCCGCGGCGACGAGGCCGATCTCGCGGTAGCGGACCTTCGCCAGCACCGGGTACATCATCAGCAGCAGCCCCAGCGCGATCGGCAACGACGTCTGGCCGATCTTCACCGCGTTCAGAGCGCCGTCGAGGCCCGGCACCAACCGGCCGAGCAGCAACCCGGCCGCCATCGCCGCAGCGATCCACACCGGCAGGAACCGATCGGTGGTCGACAGGCGCCCAACAATCACACCGGTATCAGGATGACGACCACCCGGCGTCATGCCGGCCACATGGGGTTCGGCGGGCGAGGTTGGTGCACCGGGGCGTGGTCTGGGTCGGTTCATCGCCTGCGACCTCCTGTGCTCCTCCGGTCAGCGGCTTCGGGTCCGCCGGAAGCCGGCCCGGACTCGGCTGTGTACGCCGCGGGGAGGGCGGCGTGCAGTCGGTCGAGGGCGTCGGCGGCGATCGTGTAGTCCACCCACCGCCCGCGCCGCGCGGCCTTCACCAGCCCGGCCTCGCGCAGCACCCTGAGGTGATACGACAGCAAGTTCCCGGGCACCGCCGCCACCGGCTGCAGCTCACACACGCACCGGGTGGCCCCGTCGGCCAGGTGGGCCAGCAGCCGCCACCGCACCGGGTCGGCGATCACACTGAGCAGACCGGCCGGTTCAATCTCCGTTGCTTCAATCAGCGTTGCAGCGCTCACGCCTCAACAGTGCGCCGCCACCCCACCGACCAGTGAAGGCCGAAAGGCCCTGCACCACGGGCCGGACGTCACCCGACGGACGCAGGCCGCCCACACTCCGGCAGGACCGCTGGACCCGATCAAGCGGGTGTTCACCGCGCCGGCGCCGGATGTCGCCTGGTGCGGCGACATGACCGAGATCGTCACCGGCGAGGGCAAGCTCTACCTCGCCACCGTCATCGACCTGTACTCCCCCAGGATCCCGCCACGGCAACCGCCGACTGCGATCCGAGTCGAAGAACTCCGCCACGATCGCACCATGACCCGCGACGAGTTCCTCGGCCGCATCCCGCTGCCACCGCCTCGACGACGCCCGCTCCTGAAAATCCGCCGTCGACACCCGCCCGTAGAACGCGAACCGCAAGCCACCTACTTCACCCGGCCGTCGACGGCGAGCCTGCCCGGCGGGGCGTGCCTGATCGAGCCAAGATGCCAATAGACCAACATTGCCCGGGTTGTCACCCATCTCCCAGCCACCCTCATCGACAGCCAATGACCCAGCCTGCCCATTGCCACCCACTACCAGGTCGTCACGGCGCACCACGTGTCCGGCCAGGCGCACCCGCTCGCGCAGCCCGTCGACCGCGGCTGGGTGGCCCAGCACAGCCTTGAACACGGTTGAGTCGCAGCACTGCGGTGTGGCGTGAAGGGCTTGCCGAATCGGCTTGGCGGCAGGGGCCGTCGCCGTCGGAGGGATCGTTGCCACCGCCAGGCCGCGCCACAATTCAAGGGCTGATCAGCGATCTGAAGTCGAAGTCGAGCGGAGGCTCCGAGGCGAGGGAAGCCGACAGCCAACCCGCCCTGGACAGCAGCGCCCCGACGGACTTCTCGCAACTGGTAGAGGCCGCGCTGACGCTGCGCCGATGCAGTGTGCGGATTTGCGTCCGCTGTCCAGTGGGCACGGGGTAAAACAGGCCAGTGGCCGGGCCCAATGCCTATCCGCCGGTGGTGGCGGCGTGCCAGGTGCGGTAGCCGCCGTCGAGGTTGGCGGTCCGGCGGTCGAGGCCGGTCAGCAGGGCGGTGGCGGTGTGGCCGCGCTGGCCGACCTGGCAGTAGAGGATGAGGTCGCCGTCGGGCAGCTCGCCGAGGCGGGCGCGGAGCTCGTCGAGCGGCAGGTTGATCGAGCCCGGGATGTGGCCGGCGGTGTGTTCGGCTGCGGTGCGCACGTCGACCAGGGTGGCGCCGGCGGTGACGGCGTCGTCGAGTTCATGCCACTGGACGGTGCGCTGGCCGTCGGTGCGTAGGTTGTCGGCGATGTAGCCGAGCATGTTGATTGGGTCCTTGGCCGATCCAAATGCGGGGGCGTAGGCGAGTTCCAGGTCGGCGAGTTCGCCGGCGGTCAGGCCGGCGCGCATCGCGGTGGCCAGGACGTCGATGCGTTTGTCCACGCCCGCTCCGCCGACGGCCTGGGCGCCGAGGATCCGCCCGTCAGCGGGGTCGAACAGCAGTTTGAGCGACATGGGCTCGGCGCCCGGGTAGTAGCCGGCGTGGGAGGCCGGGTGGGTGTGGATCGCCTGGTACGGGCGGCCGGCGGCGCGGAGCCGTTTCTCGTTCCAGCCGGTGACGGCCACGGTCAGGTCGAAGATCTGCACGATCGCGGTGCCGAGTCGCCCGTCCAGGCGCACGGGGCGGCCGGCGATCGCGTCGGCGACCAGGCGTCCCTGCCGGTTGGCGGTGTTGGCCAGCGGGATCAGCGCGGTGTCGCCGCTGAGGCGGTCGGTCTTCTCGACCGCGTCGCCGACCGCGTAGATGTTCGGGTCACGGGTGCGCATGGTGTCGTCGACGGCGATGCCCCCGCGCGGGCCGATGGCCAGCCCGGCCGCCCTGGCCAGGCCGACCTCCGGGCGTACCCCGATGGCGAGCACGACGAGGTCGGCGGCGAGGAGCCGCCCGTCGGCGAGCGCGACCGCGTCGGGCAGCACCTTGGTGAGGGCCGCGCCGAGGTGCAGGGTGACGCCGTGGCGGCGTAGTTCGGTGTGGACCGCGGGGACCATCTCCGGGTCCAGCGGCGCGAGGACCTGCCGGTCGAGTTCGACCAGGCTGACGGCCAGTCCCCGGTGTCGCAGGTTCGCCGCGGTCTCCAGCCCGATGAACCCGCCGCCGGCCACCACGGCGATACGTGGTTGCCGTTCGGCCAGCAGGGCGGTGAGCCGGTCAGCGTCGGTGACCGACCGCAGCGTCATCGCGCGTTCGATGCCGGGCAGGTCCGGCACGAACGGTGCCGCTCCCGGGCTGAGGACCAGCCGGTCATAGCGCTCCTCATACTCGCCACCGCCGGCGATCTCACGCACCCGCACGACCTGCCGGGCGCGGTCGATCGCGACGACCTCGGCGCGCACCCGGACGTCGAGGTCGAAGCGGGCGCGCAGGCTGTCAGGGGTATGCAGCAGCAGGGATTCGCGGTCGGCGATCACCCCTCCGACGTGGTACGGCAGGCCACAGTTGGCGTACGAGACGTGCTCGCCACGCTCGAACACCACGATCTCAGCCGTGGGGTCGAGCCGGCGCAGCCGCGTCGCCGCCGACATCCCACCGGCCACAGCACCCACGACGACGGTCTTCATCCGACTCTCCCCCGCTCCTGGGCCGCCTGGCGGCAACCACGCTCCGACCATACCCAGGGGGGTATACGTGGGGCAGGGCCGAAAGACCTCCGCCGGCAGGCAGGCCAGCGGCGGGTGGAAGGCCGTCGTGCATCGTCGCACGGACGGCGGAGCGGCGGACCCGTTCCTGCTCCAGGCGTATGGAGGGGCCGAGGACCGTCCTCCACGAGTTCGAGGTACAGGTCAGCCTCGCGGTCGTCGAGCGCGGGAAGGTGCGCGGACGCGGGCGTCGGCTCGCGTACCCATCGGGTCTGGTGCGCCGGGAGGGTTGCCCGGTCCATGAGCATGGACCGGGTCGCGGGAAACAGTTGGCGGAGGCGGCTGAGGATGGCGAAACCCTGGGTGTCGACGGGGAACCGTGCGGATCAGCCGCATCCGCACATCCGCCGTGGGTCGTCTGCGCCCGGCCCCGAGGCGCTGGTGCCGCGCGGCACGCCTGCGGCCCCACCCGGGCGTGCCGGCGACGCAGTCAGTTGCTGTTCGCCACCTGGTCGTGCGGAGGACCAGGGGCTGCGTGGTCGGTGGCGTTGGTACGCCGGGCGCGCAGGAGGTAGGCGGTCGCGGCGAGGAACACCACGAGGCAGGTCCAGGTGTTGAGCCGCAGGCCGAGGATGTGGTTGGCGTGGTCCACGCGCAGTGCTTCGATCCGCACCCGGCCGAGGGTGTAGGCGGCGACGCAGAGGGCGAAGAGCCGCCCGCGGGTGAGGTTGAAGCGTCGTTCGGCCCAGAGGAGCAGGGCGGCGGCGGCGAGGCACCAGAGCGCCTCGTACAGGAAGGTCGGGTGGTAGAGGCCGATGTCCGGGGTGTCGGCCGGTCGGTGGGCCGGGTCGATGCGCAGTGCCCAGGGCAGGGTCGTCGGCCCGCCGTAGAGTTCCTGGTTGAAGTAGTTGCCGAGGCGGCCGATGGCCTGGGCGACGAGCAGGCCGGGGGCGAGCGCGTCGGCGAAGGCCGGCAGCGGGATGCCGGCGCGGCGGCAGCCGATCCAGGCGCCGAGCGCGCCGAGGGCGACGGCGCCCCAGATGCCGAGGCCGCCGTCCCAGATGTAGAGGGCGCGGACCGGGTCGCGGCCGGCGGTGAAGTACAGCTCCGGGTCGGTGATGACGTGGTAGAGCCGCCCGCCGGCGATGCCGAACGGCACGGCCCACATCGCCACGTCCAGGACCTGCTCGGCCCGTCCGCCGCGGGCGGCCCACCGCCGCTGCGTGAGCAGCGCCGCGATGACGATGCCGGCCAGGATGCACAGGGCGTAGGCGCGGATCGGCAGGGGACCGAGGTGCCAGACTCCCCTGGCGGGGCTCGGCAGGTAGCTCAACAGCATGAGGGGTGCACGCTCCGGTGACTCGTTCGGTCTGGGCACTGGGTTCACTCCACCTTGCCAGCCCGGTCACTGCGGCGTTAATCCAGGCCAAGTCGATCGGTTCGGCCGGGCTGCTGGTACGGACGCGAGCGCTTCCCTCGTCGTGCTCGTCCCTCACGTCGACGACACCGGCCCGGACACGGCCGGCGACGTGGCGCGCCCGGCGGCGGCAGGGGTTTCCTCCACGCCGTCTGCATACCGGCGCCATCGAGCCTGCATCGGCGTGCGTGATGGTGAAGGTGTTCGACGTGAGTGAAGGAGGAAGCCATGAACAGCAAGGCTCGACTGGCCGCGATGTTGGTGACCGGTGGCGTGTTCGCGGCGGGCGCGGTGGCGGTGGCCGTGCCGGCGGTCGCCGGGGCGGGGCCGTTCGGCAATCCGTCGTCGGCTGCCTCGTGGGCCGGGCAGGGTGCGGGTTCCGGGATGGCCGGCGGCGGCATGGGCCGCCATGCGCAGGACGGCAGTTGCCTGCCCTCGACCAGCGCGCCGGCCGGGGTGCTGAACGAGCAGCAGAAGACCGCCCTGGCCGCGATGGCGCAGGAGGAGAAGCTGGCCGGTGACCTGTACCGGGCGTTCGCTGCCCAGTACCCGGTGGCGGTCTTCGACCGGATCGCTGCGGCGGAGGATCAGCATCTGACCGCGGTGCGGACGCTGCTGGCCCGGTACGGCATCAGCGACCCGACGGAGGGCAAGCCGGCCGGGCAGTTCGCCGACGCCACCGTCCAGGCTACCTACGACCGGCTGCTGGCCCAGGGAAAGGGCAGTCAGAGCGCCGCGATCGGCGTGGCGCAGCAGGTCGAACGCACGGACATCGCCGATCTGCAGCAGGCGTTGAACGGGCTGGACGCCGCGGACGTGACGCAGGTGTACCAGCATCTGCTGGCCGCCTCACGGCAGCACCTGACCGCGTTTTCCACCTGGGCGACCCGGTAGCCGTCCGCCATGTGCCCGGCCCCGCTCGAAGGCGAGGCCGGGCATCCCCTATACCCCACGGGGTATGCTCATGGCGTGGTGACCCCACAGGTCGGGTCGCAGGACCCTACCCGGGGGGTCGCCGGACACGATGAGGTGAGGGTATGACGGGCGCGGTGCTGATCGTCGAGGACGAGCGGGAGATCCGGGACCTGCTGCGCCGCTACCTGGAGCGGGCCGGACTCACGGCCCGGACCACCCCGTCGGGTGCGGAAGCGATCCGGCTGCTGGGCGAGGGCGGCGTCGACCTGGTCGTCCTGGACCTCGGGCTGCCGGACGTGGACGGTCTGGACGTGCTGGCCGCCGCCCGCGCGGCCGGGGGCGTACCGACCGTGGTGCTGACCGCCCGCAGCGGCGTGGACGACCGCATCCGCGGTCTGCGGCACGGCGCCGACGACTACGTCACCAAGCCGTTCAGCCCCACCGAGCTGGTGCTGCGGGTGCAGGCCGTGCTGCACCGCCTGCACGGCACCGACAGCGACTCGCCGGGCCCGGTCTCGTACGGGCGTGGCCGCCTGCGCATCGACGAGACCCGGCATCAGGTCGAGGTGTCCGGGCAGTTGGTGGAACTGACTCCGACCGAGTGGGGGCTGCTGACCGCCATGGCCGGCGCACAAGGACGGGTGTTCTCCCGCTACGAGCTGGTCAACCGGGTCCGCGGCTATGAGTTCGCCGGCTATGAACGCACGATCGACTCCCACGTCAAGAATCTGCGCCGCAAGGTCGGTGACCACGGCGACATCATCGCCACCGTGCTCGGTGTCGGCTACCGGATGGCACTGCACCGTGACCCGTAGCCGGCCGCCGGCGTTCGGGCCGCTGGGCCGGCGGCTGCTCGGCGCGTTCATCGTGGTCGCGTTGTCGTCCGTGCTCACGCTGACCGTCGCGGCGCTCATCGGCACCGACCGCGGACTGGCTACCGCGGAGCGTGCCTCCCGGCAGCAGACCGCCGCGCGGGTGGCCGACGCCGCCGCCCACGGGTACCCGGTCGATGGCGGCTGGGTCGGCGCGGATCTGACCGCCGCGCGGGCACTCGCCGATGCTGCCGGCGCGCAGCTGATGATCCGGGATTCGACGGGCGCGATGGTCTGGCCCGGTCGGGCACCGGCCGGCGCCGGCATGGGACACGGCGGCCAGTCCGCCACCGGCAGTGCCGTGAGCGCGCCGGTGCTCGTCGCCGGTCGCACCGTCGGCACCGTCAGCCTGGTCTTCGGCACCGCACCCACCACGGACGGCCGGGCCGTGGCCTGGCAGTGGGTCGCCGCCGCCGGCGCCGTCGCGCTGCTGGTCGCCGTCTCCGTCGGCGGCTACGTCGTCTGGCGGCTCAACGTGCCGCTCGTCGCGGTGACCCGGGCCGCCCGCACCTTCACCGGCGGCGACCGGACCGCCCGCGCCCGCCTCGACGCCGTTGGTGAACTCGGCGAACTCGGCGACGCCGTCGACGCCATGGCCGACCAGGTCGTCCACACCGAACAGGTACGCCGCCAACACGCCGCCGACATCGCCCACGAACTACGCACCCCGCTCGCCGCGCTGCAGGCCGGCCTCGAAGAGCTCCGCGACGGCCTGCAACCGGCCGACCCGGCCCGGCTCGCCGGCCTGCACGACCAGAGCCTCCGACTGGGGCGGGTGGTCGAGGACCTCGCCGAACTGTCCGCCGCGGAGTCCGCCGCACTGTCACTACGGCCGGCCGACGTCGACGTCACCACCGTCGTCGCCCGGGCCGTCGACGGGCAAGAACCGCACCTGCGCAGCGCCGGCCTGCACGTGCACCGCGACCTGCACCCACCGGTGATCGTCCACGCCGACCCCGACCGGCTGCACCAGGCCGTCACGAACCTGTTCACCAACGCCACCCGCTACTGCCGCCCAGGCGACCAGGTCCACATCCACGTCGACGCCGTCGACGGGCAGGCACGCATCCAGATCACCGACACCGGACCCGGCATCGGACCGGCCGATCTCCCGCACGTGTTCGACCGCCTTTGGCGCGGCGCCGGCACCCGGTCGGTCGCCGGAGCCGGCATCGGGCTGGCCGTGGTCCGCGAACTCGTCACCGCCCACGGCGGCACGATCCACGCCACCTCACGACCCGGCCACGGCACCACCTTCACCATCAGACTGCCCCTGGCCACAACGCAGCAGACCCGGCGGGTATGACGAACCGGCGCAACCCCTCAGGAAGCTCTGGTGCAATGCGTGTCGGGGCCGACGTGCCACCTGCACGATCGACAGGAGGACGACACGAATGCCGAGCGACAACCCGGGACCGGTGGCCGATCCGCAGGAACCCGCTGGCGGCCGACCGCCGTCCACCGAACCCGACGGGACCGACACGGAGCCCGACGCCAGGTTCACGTTCGCCAACGAACGCACGTTCCTCGCGTGGCACCGTACCGCGCTCGCGCTCGTGGTCGCGGGGCTGGCGATCGTGCAGTTCCTGCCGCCGTTCCCCGGCGTACCGATCGGGCGGCACCTGCTCGCGGTGCCCCTCATCGTGCTGGGTGGGGTGCTGTCCGTGGCAAGCTACCTCGAATGGACTCGCCATCAGCGCGCGTTGCGCCGCGGCGAACCGATGGGCACCTCGAAGCTGCCCAAGATCCTCGCCATCACGATCACCGTCCTGGCCCTTGCCGCGGCGACGCTCTCGCTGCTGGCACCCGGGTCCGGGAGCTGAGGTGCCCGAGCCGAGCCGTGCCGTACCGGCCGAGGACATCGAAGACCGCGACCCGGGACTGGCCCGGGAACGCACCGATCTGGCCTGGACGCGGACCGCCGTCTCGTTCCTCGCCCTGGGCACCGGGATGCTGCGCACCAACGCGATCGCGGGTGCGCTGGTCATCTCCGCCGGGGTGACGGTGTGGCTCCTGGGGCACCTGTCGGCCCTGTCCGCCAACCGCACGCGCCGCGCCGAACGGCGGCGCATCGTGCGGCTCATCACCGTCGCGACCACCGTCACGGCGATCATTGCCCTGATCCTGGCCGTGCTGTCCCCCGCAGGCGGGCACCACTGAGGCGACCTGGCAGCGGTTCAGATCCGCGGCCCGCGCAGACCGGCGCGGTTCCGCCGGCGGCGCAGCACGTCGGGGACCAGTCGTGGGGTGCGTGCGGCGTATGCCGGGTAGTCGGGGAACCGTGCGGTCAGGGCCCGCTCCTCCAGGATGGTCTTGGACCACAGCAGGGCGAGCAGCGCCAGCCATACCCAGATCCGTGCCGGGCGGGCGGCGAGCAGGACCACGCCGGCGCCGCCGAGCAGCAGCGCGGTGTAGATCGGATGCCGCACGTAGGCGTACACCCCGCCGGTGCGCAACCGCGCCGCATCCGACGGCAGCGGGGATGCGGTCAGGCCCGCGCCCAGCCGCAGTGCCCCGGCGAGCGCCAGGAACACCGCCGCGATGATCATCGCCGCCGATCCGGCGACCAGCCACCAGGGCGTCGGCCAGCCACGGCCGCCGGGCAGCAGTACCAGCGCCGCCAGCAGGAACCCCTGGGCGGCCACCAGCGACCAGGCCAACGCATGCCTGCCTGGCGGGTGTGCCCGGCTCACGGCGCCACGACGCACAGCTTCCTCCGTACCGCCGAAGCCCGGGGTCAGGCTCGGGTCAGGCCAGGGACAGGAACAGTTTCTCCAGTTTCGCCACGTCGAGCGTCGGTTCCTTGCCCTGTTCCTCGGCGGTGACGCATTGCCGGAGCCCGGTGGCGATGATTTTGAAGCCGGCCCGGTCCAGGGCTTTGGACACCGCGGCGAGTTGGGTGACGACGTCGGCGCAGTCCCGGCCGTCCTCCAGCATGGCGATCACGCCGCGGATCTGGCCTTCGGCTCGCCGCAGCCGTTTGATGACGTCGCCGACGGCGTCCTTCTCGATCTCCACGGATGTCCCCTCGCGTGTCAGTTCATTGCACCGCCAGTGTACCCCCGGGGGTACACCGGCACTGGTCAGGCGAACGGCCGGACCACGGGCCGAGCAGCACGGTTCAGGTGCCGCTGCGCTCAGCGACCTTCGTCCGGACGACCTCCATGTCGAGGCCGCGGACCGCGGAGATCACTTCCTCCAGCGCGGCCGGGGGCAGCGCACCGGGCTGGGAGAAGACCAGCACACCGTCGCGGAACGCCATCAGGGTGGGGATCGAGGAAATCCCCAGGGCCCCGGCGATGGCCTGCTCGGCCTCGGTGTCGACCTTGCCGAACACGACGTCCGGGTGCTGCTGGCTGGCGCGCTCGAACACCGGCCCGAATCGCCGGCACGGCCCGCACCAGGCGGCCCAGAAGTCCACCAGGACGATCCCGTCCCCGATCACGGTCTGGTCGAAGGTCTCCGCCGTCAGTGCCACGGTTGCCATGTCCGTCTCCCTCGCTGTCGGGTTGGCGCGCGCCGGTCCGTCAGGACTCTCCCACCATCATTAGCATACCCCTGGGGGTATACGTCCCCGATGTGCGCGTGAGATGTGCCGCGCCCAGAACTCGTTGACGGCAGCCTCGGCATCCACGCTATGGTGGAAGTGCAGATACCCCCAGGGGTATACGAATCCGGAGGTTTCCCATATGCGTGAAGTCGATATGACCACCTTCACCGCAGCCCACCGCGGCGGTGCCATGGTGATCGATGTCCGCGAGCCGGCGGAGTACGTGGCCGGGCACGTGCCCGGCGCCCGGCCGGTCCCGATGGGCCAGCTGCCCGACCGGCTGGCCGAGCTGCCCCGCACCGCGCCGGTCTACGTGATCTGCGCCAGCGGCAACCGCAGCCTCGCCGCTGCGGACTACCTGGCCCGCGCCGGTGTCGACGCCTGGTCGGTCGCGGGCGGCACCAGCGCCTGGATCCGCGCCGGTCATCCGGTGCTCCGCGGTACCCGCGTCACCGCCTGAGCGTTCTCAGCATCCGCTGTACGAAAGGAACCCTCCCGTGCTTCAGATCGTGCCGATCGACACGCCGACCCTCGGCGACCGCAGCTACCTCGTCCACGACGGGCGGGTCGCGTTCGTGGTCGACCCGCAACGCGACATCGACCGCGTCCTGGACCTCGCCGCCGCCGCCGGCGTGACCATCACCCACGTGTTCGAGACCCACATCCACAACGACTACGTCACCGGCGGCCTGGCCCTCGCCGCACACACCGGCGCCGCCTACCACGTCAACGCCGACGACCCGGTCACCTTCGACCGCGTCGCAGTTCGCGACGGCGATGTCGTCACCGTCGGCGATTCGATGACCGTCCAGGTCCTCGCCACCCCCGGACACACGTTCACCCACCTGTCCTACGCCCTGCGCGAGCACGACGAGCCGGTGGCGGTCTTCTCCGGCGGCGCCCTGCTGTACGGCTCCGTCGGCCGGCCCGACCTGCTCGGCCCGGCACACACCCACGACCTGGTCCATCACCAGTACGCCTCCGCCCACCGCCTCGCCACCGACCTGCCCGACACCGCCGCGCTCTACCCGACACACGGCTTCGGCAGCTTCTGCTCCGCCACCCAGAGCGACGCCACCGCCTCCACCATCGGCGACGAGAAACGCACCAACCCGGTCCTCACCGGCGACGAGCAGACCTTCGTCGAGGAACTCCTCGCCGGCCTGGACGCCTGGCCCGCCTACTACGCCCACATGGGCCCCGCCAACACCGCCGGACCCGCCGCACCGGACCTGAGCACACCCGAACGCGCCGACGCCGAGCAGATCCGCGGCCGCCTCGCCGCCGGCGAATGGGTCGTCGACCTGCGCAACCGGGTCGCGTTCGCCGCCGGGCACGTCGCCGGAACCCTCAACTTCGGCCACGACGGCAGCTTCGCCACCTACATCGGCTGGCTCATCCCCTGGGGCACCCCACTCACCCTGCTCGCCGAAACCCCCGAACAGATCGCCGACGCGCAACGCGAACTCGTCCGCATCGGCATCGACCGGCCCGCCGCCCACGCCACCGGAGCGCCCGCCGACTGGGCCAACGGCCGGCCGGCGACCATGCCGAGGGCCACGTTCGCCGACCTCGCCCAGGTCCGCCACCACCGGCCGGTCACCGTCCTGGACACCCGCCGCAACCCCGAAACCGCCGCCGCCCGCATCGACGGCGCCGTGCACATCCCGCTCCACGAACTCCTTGGCCGCCTCGACGAGGTCCCCGACGGTGAAGTGTGGGTGCACTGCGCCGCCGGCTACCGGGCCTCGATCGCCGCTTCCATCCTCGCCGCAGCCGGCCGCCACGTCGTCGCCGTCGACGACGCCTTCGACCAGGCCACCGCCGCCGGACTGCCCATCACCGCCGCGACGCACGAACCGGCCATGTCCGACCGCTGACACCCGGCGTTGCCGCCACGCCGTCCGGGACGTCCGACCCCGCACGGCCGCCCCCGCACGCCCGAAACAGACCCACCCGACGAGGAGCCATGAGCCCAACCGACCCCACAGGTCCCGCCACCCTCGACGCCGCCACCCTGCGCCAACTGCTCGACGCCGGGCACGCGCCGCGGATCCTGGACGTGCGCACCCCCGGGGAGTTCGAGACCAGCCACATCCCCGGCGCCTACAACGTGCCCCTCGACCTGCTCCGGGAACACCGCGCCGAACTGCTCGCCCACCTCGACGACGACGTGGTGCTCGTGTGCCGCTCCGGCGCCCGCGCCACCCAGGCCGAACACACCCTCGCCGAGGCCGGCCTGCCCAACCTGAAGGTCCTTGATGGCGGCATCCTCGCCTGGCAGGCCGCCAACGCACCGATCAACCACGGCAAGCCCCGCTGGGACCTCGAACGGCAGGTCCGCCTCGTCGCCGGCAGCATCGTCCTCGCCGCCGTCCTGACCTCCGTCGCGGTGCCCGGCGCGCAATGGGTCGCCGCCGTGATGGGCGCCGGGCTCACCGTCGCCGCGCTCACCAACACCTGCGCCATGGGCATGCTGCTGTCCAAACTGCCCTACAACCGCGGCGCCAGCTGCGACCTGGACACCATCGTCGGGCAGCTCCGCGACACCGCACCCACCGGCGGCAAGCCGTGAGTGGCCTGGTCCTGACCGTCGCCCTGGCCACCGTCATCGGCGTCAGCCTCGGCCTGCTCGGCGGCGGCGGATCCATCCTCGCCGTCCCGCTGCTCATCTACGTCGCCGGGCTACCGGCCAAGGAGGCGATCGCCACCTCGCTGCTCGTCGTCGGCGCCACCAGCGCCGTCGCCGTTGTCCCGCACCTGCGCGCCGGGCGGGTCCGCTGGCGCACCGGTCTCATCTTCGGCCTCGCCGGCATGACCGGCGCCTACACCGGCGGCCGTCTCGCCGCGTACATCCCTGGCGGGGTCCTGCTCACCGCGTTCGCGGTGATGATGCTCGCCACCGCCGCCGCGATGATCCGCGGCCGGCGCGGCGGCGAGGACAAGCCGGTGCCGCACGAACTGCCGGTCTTCCGCGTCGTTGTCGACGGCGTCGTGGTCGGCCTGGTCACCGGTCTGGTCGGCGCCGGCGGCGGTTTCCTCGTCGTGCCCGCCCTCGCCCTGCTCGGCGGCCTGCCCATGCCGGTCGCGGTCGGCACGTCCCTCGTCGTCATCGCGATGAAGTCCTTCGCCGGGTTCGCCGGCTATCTCTCCACCGTCACCATCAACTGGGGCCTCGCCACCGCCGTCACCCTCGCCGCCGTCGCCGGCAGCCTCATCGGCGCCAAACTCGCCGGACGCATCCCCGCCGACATCCTGCGCAAGTCCTTCGGCTGGTTCGTCGTCGTCATGGGCGTCTTCGTCCTCGCCCAGCAACTCCCCACGCAATGGCGCACCAGCCCCGCGCTCTGGGCCGCCACCGCGGCCGTCGCCGTCGCAGCGGCCGCGACCATCGTCGTCCGGCGTCGACGGCACCACAGCGCGCCCGTCCCCCCGGCGAATCGAGGCCGATCGGCGCCACAGCCGGGCGCACCCGTGAACGGTGCCGCACGCCGCAGCGCTGCCCCGAGCGTGAACGGCACCACCAGGCACACCATCAACAACCAGGAGGCAACGCCATGACCGTCACCACCACGCCACCGCCCACCGGCGACCCCGCAACGCCCGCCCACCTGCCACTGATCGGTGACCCGGCACCGCCGTTCGACGCCGACAGCACCCACGGCCGCATCAACCTGACCGACTACGCCGGCCGGTGGCTGGTCCTCTTCAGCCACCCCGCCGACTTCACCCCCGTCTGCACCACCGAGTTCGTCGCGTTCGCGGAACTCGCCGACGAGTTCACCGCCCGCAACGTCGCCCTGCTGGGCAACTCGATCGACTCCGTCTACAGCCACCTCGCCTGGACCCACGCCATCCACGACAAGCTCGGCATCCGCATCCCGTTCCCGATCATCGCCGACCTCGACACCCGGGTCTCCCGCGCCTACGGCATGCTGCACCCGAACACCTCACACACCGCCGCCGTCCGCGCCGTGTTCGTCATCGACCCGGACCAGACCGTCCGCGCCGTGCTCTACTACCCGATGAACGCCGGCCGGAGTATCCCGGAACTCCTCCGCCTCATCGACGCCCTGCAGACCTCCGACCGCGACACCGTCTCCTGCCCCGCCAACTGGCGACCCGGCGACGACGTCGTCATCGGCGCACCCAGAACCGAGGCCGAACTCGACACCCGCCTCACCGACACCACCGTCAAACTGACCGACTGGTACCTGGCCACCAAACCCGGCCAGCCCCGCGACGGCCGGTCCTGACCCGCCGCGCAGCGCTGCTGCCGGTCGGCGGCAGGTGGCTGCGGTGAACTTGGGTGGCGCCGGCGGTCTGACGCGACCCCACCCGGACGGCCTCAACCCCTCTTTTACGCCGTTGGCTCGGCGTCGATCGAGCCTTTCCGTGAGACGTCCCGCGAGAGCTGTTCCACCCTGAGGAGACGGCCGTCCGTGGTGAGCTGACCGAACATGTGGATCTCTGTCGCGATCACCTGTCCGCGACGCATCACGGCGGTCAGCGTGTACCGGGCGGCGACCTGCCCGCCGGAGATCAGCGCGTCGTGCACCTCGACGTCGATCTGCGCGGCGTTGCGGCGGCCGACCTTGACATGGTCGAGGAGTCGCTGCTTGTCGAGGGGGATGCCGTCGTTGCGGAGCACGAAGTCGTCGGTGTGATAGCGACCGAACACGACTGCGGGTTCCTCGTCCCCGAACGTGAGCTCATGCGGGTACCGGGTCAGGTATCCGATCAGATCATCGCCGGGTGTACGGGACAGTGGCTGACCCATTAGCACTCCTCCAGCTTATCTTAGACACTTGTGTCCAAGATAAGCTGGAGCCGTAACCTTGGCAACGTGGCCGAACCCGTTGCTCAGCGAAGCCGGAAGCGGCGGCTGGACGCGAAGCGCAGCCGCGCCGCGGTGCTGGACGCGGCGATCGCCGTGCTGGGTCGGCAGGTTGACGCCAGTATCGAGGACATCGCCGCGGTCGCCGGGGTCGTCCGGCAGACGGTCTACGCGCACTTCCCGTCCCGCACGGCCCTGATCGGTGCCGTGGTCGAGCACCTCACCGCCGAGAGCGCGCGTGCGCTGGACGCGCTCGACCTGACCACGCCGCCTCCGGACGAGGCGCTACGCCGTTGGCTGGAGGCCAGCTGGGCCGTCGTGCTGCGGTACCCGGTCCTGCTCAGCCCGCTCATCGCCGACGCTGTACCACCGGCCGACGAGCACGACCGGCACCGACCCGTCACCGCACAACTCGATGCACTGGTCCGTCGCGGTCGTCAGGCCGGCGTCTTCGACGCCCGCCACGGCGAGAGCTGGATCATCACCGTCACCATCGCGCTCGGCCACGCCGCCGGCCAGGAGGTCACCGCTGGCCGGATGGGTCCGGACGAGGCCGGAGCGGCCTACCGCGACAGTGTTCTGCGGCTCGTCCTCAACCGGCCGATCACCGAGGCCGACTGATCTCGATGCGCGCTTGCTCGTTCTCGAACGGCAGCGGGAACCCGGCGGCATGCGCCGACCCGGTCCTATCGGCAGATTTCGCCGCGCCACATCGCGACCGCGCTCCGCGCTGTCAGCCCGGCGACCAGGGCACTGACCAACGCCAGCGCGGTGATACCAACCCACTGGTAGCTCTCGCCGCCGTGGTGCCGTGCGGTGACGAGCAGTGCGGCGGCCAGCGCCGCGATCGGGAACGTTGTCGCCCACTAGGACAGGGAGAACAGCACCCGACGCAGGTGCGGCGCGCGCACGGCCAGCAGCAGCGTCTGGAACACCGCCACTGCCAGCAACACCCGTGCGAACGGGTCGCCGATCTCGCCGCCGAGCGCGACGTAGGACAGGTAGCCGACCGCCGGGGGCGCGATCATGATGGCCAGCGTCGGCTGCAGCGGAGCGGGCAGCGGAGCGGGCAGCGGTCCAGCGAAGAGGAGCCGGCCCAGGATGATCGGCAGCAGGCCCAGCCAGTAGACGATGCCGACGGCGAAGAGGAACCACAGCATGTCGTGCGGAGCGTGGTGGGTCCCGGCCAGCGGCGCGACGAGGTTGCCGACCGCCGGGATGAACCATGCGGGGTGGACGTGGGCGGGCCGGAAGCGTTCGCCGCGAGTCCAGGTGTCAAGGATCCACAGCGTCAACCCGAGGTGGGCGACGGCGCCGCTCCACCACAGCACGGCGGACAGTCGTGGGGCGTCGGCGACCACGGCGAGCGCGGTCAGCATCAGGCCGACGGAGGCCAGTGGCAGGAACGCGACCCTTACCGGGTCTCGCCACTCGGCGCGGGCAGCGGCCGGATGCCGGACGGCCTTGGCCAGGTAGGCCAGCCCGATCACGCCGTAGAGGACCGCCGCGGACCAGCTCAGGAACGTGCCGGCGACATAGAGGCGGCCGGTGACCTCGGCCGCGCGCTGCCACGCCACCGCCGTGCCGGCCACGCCCATAGCGACGGCGAAACACGTCACCGGCACCTGCGGCAGCCGTCCCGACGCCAACGGTACCGCCCGGCCCGCGCTTGATCCGCCAGTCGGCGGTTGGCCGTCCTGCGGGCTCTTGGTTGTCGCCGCGACGCTCGACATGACGCATCTCCATTCCCAATCGCTCGGGCTTCCGCCCCATGCTCGCAATATACCCCCGGGGGTATGCTTGCGTTCGATACCCCAGGGGGTATCTTGGAGGCGTCGCGAAGTTCGCTCATGGAGGCACAATGCTGTTCACCCAGTACTACCTGGACTGCCTGTCGCAGGCGTCGTACCTCATCGCCGACGAGCACACCGGGCGGGCCGTCGTCGTCGATCCGCGCCGGGACGTGTCGGAGTACCTGGCCGACGCGGTGGCCCAGGGCGTGACGATCGAGGGCGTCATCAACACGCATTTCCACGCCGACTTCATCGCCGGGCACCTGGAACTCGCCGCGCAGGCCGGGGCGTGGATCGGCTACGGGCAGCGCGCGGACGCCGACTATCCGATCCGCAAGCTCACCGACGGCGAGCGGATCCGCCTGGGTGATGTGACGTTGCAGATCATGGAGACCCCGGGCCATACCCCTGAATCCATCAGCGTCCTGGTGTACGAGCACGCCGCCGACACCGTGCCCTACGCGGTGCTCACCGGCGACGCGCTGTTCATCGGTGACGTCGGGCGTCCGGACCTGCTCGCCTCGCTCGGGCACACCGCCGAACAGCTCGGCGCGATGCTGTACGACAGCGTCCAGCACAAACTCATGGGACTGCCCGACGCGGTGCGGGTGTTCCCCGCCCACGGCGCCGGGTCGGCGTGTGGCAAGAACCTGTCCACCGAGCGGGCGTCCACGATCGGTGCCCAGCGCGCCACCAACTACGCCTGCGCGCCCATGTCGCAGGAGGACTTCCTCGCCCTGGTCACCGCCGGGCAGCCCGCCGCACCCGGCTACTTCGTGCACGACGCGGTGCTCAACCGCAGGCAGCACGAACTGTTCGACGCTGCCACCACGCCGGCCGCGCTGACCGGCGCGGAATTCTTCGCGCAGCGCGGTGCCGGGGCCGTGGTGCTGGACACCCGCGACCCGCAGGACTTCGCCGCCGGTCACGTGCACGGTGCGCTGAACGTGCCGGCCGACGGCCGGTTCGCCGAGACCACAGGCATGGTCGTCAAACCCGACGAGCGGATCCTCGTGATCGCGGCACCGGACCGAGAAGAGGAGATCGTCACCCGCCTGGCCCGCATCGGCCTGGACCACGTGGCCGGATACCTGCGCGAACCTGACGGCGCCCTCCTCGACATGCCCACTCAGGTCGACCGCGCCAGCCGGCTGACCGTCACCGACCTGCGGGCCGCGCTCGCCCGCGAGGACGCGCCGGTGCTGCTCGATGTGCGCAACCCCGGCGAGGTCGAGACCGGCGCCATCGACGGCTCGATCCACATCCCGCTGGCACAGCTGCCCCAGCGCTTGGACGAGGTACCGGCCGGCCGACCGCTCGTCGTCTGCTGCGCCGGCGGGTACCGCTCGTCGGTGGCGGCCAGCCTGCTGCGCCGGGCCGGCTGGGCCGACGTCTCCGACCTCATCGGCGGCTACGAGGCATGGAGGATCTCCCACCCTCCTATCGCCGCCTGAACCTGGCAGACCGGTGTTGCCGCCCACGCCCACCCGGGCGGCAACACGGACCGGGCAGAGGTGACCGCCACCGCCGCTGCAGACATTCCAGCGCCATCGCCGATCAGGCCAACCCAGCCGTTGGCGTCACGACAGGAGAGCACCCCGATGAGTCAGCCCCGTCCGGCACCCACCCACCACCAGGTCGCCGTCATCGGCGGCGGAACGGCCGGAATCAGCGTGGCCGCCCGACTGCGCCGCGCAGGCGTGCCAGACGTCGCGGTCGTGGAACCGTCCGACCGGCACTACTACCAACCACTGTGGACACTCGTCGGCGCCGGACTCGCCGACATCCGCAGCACCGAACGCCCCGAAGCACGCGTCATGCCCAAGGGCGTCACCTGGATCCGCGACCAGGCCACCGGCATCGACCCCGACATGCGGACCGTGACGCTCAATCGTGGCACCCTCACCTACGACCAGCTCGTGGTCGCACCCGGACTCCAGCTGCACTTCGACGCCGTCACCGGCCTCGCCGAGACGATCGGACAGCACGGCGTGTCCAGCAACTACCGCGCCGACCTCGCACCACGCACATGGGAGTTCATCCAGCAGACCAGCAGCGGCACAGCCCTGTTCACCATGCCACCCGGACCGATCAAATGCGCCGGCGCACCGCAGAAAATCGCCTACCTGGCCGCCGACTGGTGGCGCCGGCACGGCCGCCTCAACCAGATCCGCATGATCCTCGTCCTGCCGACCGCCGCCATGTTCAGCCAACCCGACTGGGCCAAGGTCCTCACCGGCATCGCCGCCGGATACGACATCGAGGTCCGCCACGACACCCAGCTCATCGAGGTCGACGGCCCGGCCCACCGCGCGGTCCTGCTCGACACCGCCTCCGGCATCAAAGAAACGATCGACTTCGCCATGCTGCACGCGACCCCACCGCAGAGCGCCCCCGACTGGCTCAAGACCAGCCCGCTCGCCAACCCCGCCAGCCCGTACGGCTACGCCCAGGTCGACCAGTACACCCTGCAACACCCGACCTGGCCGAACGTCTTCGCCCTCGGCGACGCCGCCAACCTGCCCAACTCCAAGACCGGCGCCGCGATCCGCAAGCAGGCGCCCGTCGTCACCGCCAACGTGCTCGCCGCCCAGCAGGGCCGGCCACCGACCGCCCGCTACGACGGCTACACCTCCTGCCCCGTCGTCACCGCCCACAACCGCATGCTGCTCGCCGAGTTCGACTACACCCTCACCCCACGCCCCACCTTCCCGATGCTCAACACCATGAAACCGCGCTACGACATGTGGCTGCTCAAACGGTACGGACTGCCCGCCCTGTACTGGCACGGCCTGCTCCGCGGCCGGGCCTGAACCCGACGGATGCGGTCGTGCCCGGTCACCCCGATGTGAGCAGTTCCCGGATGCGGGCGATGGTGGGTACGCGGCCGGTGAGGACGACGTGGTCGTCGATGACGAGGGCGGGGGGTGTTCATGACGCCGTAGCCGGCGATGGTGGGGTAGTCGGTGACGGCGGTGATCTCGGCGGTGAGGCCGAGTTCGGTGAGGGCTTCGCGGGTGCAGTGTTCCAGGGTGTGGCAGTTGCCGCAGCCGGGGCCGAGGATCTTGATGTGCATGGTGTGCTCCTTCACAGGATGGCGTTGAACAGGTAGCCGGTGGCGATGATGCCGGTGGCGACGACGCCGACGAAGGTGGCCAGCAGCGGTGGTCGCAGTACGCGGCGTAGCAGGATCAGCTCGGGCAGCGACAGCGCGACGACGCTCATCATGAAGGCCAGGACGGTGCCCATCGCGACGCCTTTGGCGTGCAGCACCTCGACCAGCGGCAGGATCCCGGCGGCGTTGGAGTACAGCGGCACGCCGATGGCGACGGCGACGAGCGGGGCGAACGGGTTGTCCGCGCCGGCGACCGCGACGAAGAAATCGGCCGGCACCCAACCGTGGATGAACGCGCCGAGACCGATACCGACCAGCAGGTACGGCCACACCTTCCGAAGGATCTTGACGACCTCCTCGCGGCCTATCGCGGTGCGGTCGGCCCACGACAGCCGCTGTCCCGCGGCGACAGGTGCGCCGTGCAGGGTGCTGGTGAAGACGAACGACTCGACCCACCGCTGCGGGCAGATCCGGCCGAGCACATACCCGGCGACGGTGGCGATGACCAGGCCCGACCCGACGTACAGTGCGGCGATCTTGAGGCCGAACATGCCGTACAGCAGGACCACCGCGACCTCGTTGATCAGCGGGCTGGCGATGAGGAACGACAGCGTCACGCCGAGCGGTACCCCGGCGGCGACGAAACCGATGAAGGCCGGGACCGCCGAGCAGGAGCAGAACGGGGTGGCCACGCCCAGTCCCGCGGCGGCGACGTTCGCCATCCCTTCCCGGCGGCCGCCGAGCAGCGCACGGGCGCGTTCAAGGCTGAGGAACGACCGGGCCACCGTGACCACGAAGATGATCCCCACGAGCAGCAGGACGATCTTCACGGTGTCGTAGCCGAAGAAGTGCAGGCCGCTGCCCAGCCGCGACGCCTGATCCTGGCCTGCCAGCCGGTAGACGATCAGATTCCAGAACGGTTCGTTGACCAGGTACAGCGCCAGCCAACCGAGGCCGGCGACGGCCAGCAGCGCGGCATGCCGCAGTCGGCCGCGCCTTCCGGCGGAGGTCGGCCGGTCAGCGTTGATCGAGGTCATGACGCACCGGCCGGGAGCGCGGCGTGCAGCCGGTCGGCCGCGTCGGCAGCGATCGTGTAGTCGATCCACCGACCCCGCCGCGACGCACGCACCAGGCCCGCCTCACGCAGCACCTTCAGGTGGTAGGACAACAGGTTCGCGGCGACTGCCGCCACCGGCTGCAGGTCACACACGCAGCGGGTGCCCCCGTCGGCGAGGTGCGCCAGCAGCCGCCACCGCACCGGATCGGCCACCACGGCCAGCAACTCCGGCGCTTCAAGCCCAACTGCAGCAACTGCGGTTGAAGTGTCCATACCATGAGCGTGCGCGCGCCGCCTGGTTCCGTTCAGGGCCGAAAGGCCCACGAGCCAGGGACGACGGGCACGGCGGCATCCGTAACGGAAGTCGCCGCCATCAGCTCGAGCGACCTCGCCGACCGGCGCGTCATCAGTACGCCGGATGGGGTTCCGGTGCGAGTCATCCGTAAGGGTCAGCCTGCGTTCGCACCGAGGACCGCCTGGACACTCCCGGTGGTACAGCGCCACGTCGTGCACTGTCCATGGCGGCCAGGCGCCGCGAGTGCGTGGGCACCTCGGGCGCGCTAACCTGGGCGAAGGCCGTGACCGGTTCCGGCGGTGGGGCCCGACGACCTCGATGAGGGGTGAACTGTGGCCGTCTGGCCGCCAACGGTCCCTGCCAGTGCGCTGTCTCATGCTGGTAGGAGGGCTGGATGGCAGATCCCGGATCGTCGCTCGACGCCGATGTCGATCTGCACGTTCCTGCGGAGCGGCTGGAGTTGCGACCCAGTGCGGTTCCGGTCATCGCGGCGATCTCCGCCGGTGGTGTGGTCGGGGCGTTGGCCCGGTATGCGATGTCGGTGGCGTGGCCGCACGATGCGGCTGGGTTCGCCTGGTCGACCTGGTTGGTCAACGTGTCGGGTTGCCTGTTCATCGGGGTGCTGATGGTGTTGATCTCCGAGGTGTGGGTCGGGCGCCGGCTGCTGCGCCCGTTCCTCGGGGTCGGGGTGCTGGGCGGGTACACGACGTTCTCGACGTCGGTCGTCGATGTGCAGCAGGCCGCCGGTCACGGCGCCGCGGGGGTGGCGCTGCTGTATCTGGGGGCCACGCTCCTCGGGGCCGTCGCGGCGGTCTGGGCCGGTACCACGGTCACCGCGTGGGCGGTACGGGCCCGGCGGCCGGGACAGGACGGGTGAACGCGATGGAACTGAACGGTGCGGCGTTGCGGTTGACGATCTTCATCGGTGAGTCGGACCTGTGGCGGCACAAGCCGTTGTACACCGAGATCGTGCACCGGGCGCATGCCGCCGGGTTGGCGGGTGCGACGGTGCTGCGCGGGGTCGAGGGCTACGGGGCGTCGAACCGGGTCCACACCACCCGGCTGCTGTCGCTGTCGGAGGACCTGCCGGTCGTGATCGTCATCGTGGACGCCGAGGAGCGGATCCGGGGGTTCCTGCCGCAGCTGGAGGAACTGATCGGGCAGGGACTCGTCATCGTCGACCCGGTTGAGGTCATCCGCTACGTCGGGCGGGCGAAGGAGCCGCGGTGACGGTGCTGCTGGTGGCGTTGGGCGCGGCGGTCGGCGCACCGTTGCGGTACCTGACCGACCGGGCGATCCAGGCCCGGCACGACTCGGTGTTCCCGTGGGGCACGTTGAGCGTCAACGTGGTCGGGTCGCTGCTGCTGGGGTTCCTGACCGGACTCCCGGCCGGGCATGCGGTGGCAGCGCTGGTCGGGACCGGGTTCTGCGGGGCGCTGACGACGTATTCGACGTTCAGCTACGAGACGCTGCGCCTGGCGCAGGATGGGGCACGGTTCTACGCTGCGGCGAACATCGCCGCCAGCATCGTCGCCGGCCTCGGCGCCGCCTACTGTGGGCTGCTCATCGCTCAGGCATGCACCAGCTGACCAGCGATGCAGCCGTGGTCCTCACGGCCGCGTCCCTCGCGGCGTCCGAATCCGCGCCCACCACGGTCGCGGGCGTTCACCGTCATCGGTGCGACGTCCGGGTTGGGGTCGGCGTTCCTCGGGTCGGTCGGGCCGCTGACCGCCCCGCTCTTCCTCGCCGCCGGGCTGACCAGCGGCGCCTACATCGGCACTGAAGCCGCGTGCGCGCTGGTCGTACACGTCAGCAAACTCGCCGCCTACGGCGTGGGTGCACTGCTCAACCGCGCGGCTGCTACTCCTCGGCGCCGCGCTGACCCCGGCGGCCGTGGGCGGGGCGTGGCTGGGCAGAAGACGCTCGGGCAGGTCAGCGACCGGTGGTTCATCCTGTTCGTCGAGGCGAGTCTGGTGGCGGCGGCAGCGCTCCTCCTCGTCGGTACGTAGCGCACACCGCCGGGCCGTAGTTCACCCGGCTGCAGCCGGCTGGGTGACGTCACCGCCGCTACCGCGCAGCTCCGCGGTCCGGGCGGTCCACGCCTGCACCAGGGGTACAGGCCACCGATCGAGCACGACGGCGACGTGGTAGTGCATCGACTCGGAACCGTCCGGGGTGTGGATCTGGACCCGGATCGGCAGGGTGGCGACGTCGACCGGTCGCAGTGCGCTCAGCGGTACCGGCGGCAGCGCGTCGAGCAGGCGGACGGCGTTGACCGCCTCGACCAGCAAGGCGCGGAGCAACCCGTCCCCGTCGCCCTGCCGGCCGAGCAGCGCGACCGCGCGGCGCATCACGCGCACGGCGCGGCGGTGCCGGCGGTGCCGCTGCCACCCGGACCGTTGCCGCTGCCCCGGCGGTGCCGACACGGCGGCCAACTCGCGGGCCAGCCGGTCGGCGTGCCTGCCGGTGGCCGCGCCGAGCGTGGTCCGCCCGGCCAGGGCGACGACTGCCGCCGCGGTCGCCTGTGCCCCGGCCCGCGGGTGGATGACCAGCCAGGGCGCGATCGGCAGCAGCGCATTGCGGCCAGCGTCGCTGCTGGCGTCGTTGACCGCCCGCGCCACCGCGGCAAGCATCGGATCAACGGCGTCGGGGTGATCGGTCCACCGGCCCCCGGCCAGGGCGGCGGTCACCTCCACCAGGCACGCCCCCCGCGACGGATGCCCGTGCGACCCCCGCCGCAGCACCCGTGCGTCGCAGGTATGGGCCGTCGACCATCCCCGCCGCCGACCTGCGCGCGAGAGCGTCTCCATGCCTTCAGTGTCCACCCCGGCCGGGACCTGCGCGCCCGCCGGCCGGCACCGACAGGACAGATCGGAGCTCGCCGGTCAGCCGGGCGGCGCGGTCACACCCACGCCCGCGACCCCGGACGACGTTGCCGACGGCACGATGTACTCGACGGCAAGACCAAGGCAGTCGGTACGGGTGCCGGGCGGCGGTCGCGGTGCGACCCACCGGGTCGATCTCGCCAGATCTGCGGCGCCGTCCGGACACAGCGGCCGGGCAGGTTGCCGGGTGAGGTGGTGCCGAAAGACCCGGGCGCTGCACGCCCCGCGATGGCAGCGTGAGCAAGGACCAGTGTCCGCTGACCCGATCGAGGAGCACAGCATGGAACTGCAGATCACGTCGGTACGCGCGGTCGAGATCCTGGACTCACGCTCCCGACCCACCCTGGCCGTGACACTGACCACGGCCGACGGTTCGACGGTACGGGCCGGTGTACCGTCCGGCGCCTCCACCGGCACCCGTGAAGCGGTCGAACTGCGTGACGGCGACCCGACCCGGTACGGCGGCAACGGCGTCCTAGGCGCGGTCGGACACGTCAACGACGAAATCAACCAGGCGCTCGCCGGCCACACCTTCACCGACCTGACCGACGTCGACCGGGTCCTGATCGACCTGGACGGCACCGCCACCAAGTCCCGCCTCGGCGCCAACGCCATCGTCGGGGTGTCCATGGCCGCCGCCCGCGTCTTCGCCACCGCGGCCAGGCTGCCGCTGTGGCGGTACCTCACCCCGGCCGGAGTGCAGCCACGGCTGCCGGTGCCGCACTTCAACGTGGTCAACGGTGGCGTCCACGCCCCCAACACCCTGGACTTCCAGGAGTTCATGATCGCGCCGATCGGGGCACCCGGTCTCGCCGAAGCCGTCCGCGCCGGCGCCGAGATCTACGCCGCCCTACGCCGCCGCCTCGGCGCCGCCGGGCACGCCACCGGCCTGGGCGACGAAGGCGGCTTCGCGCCCGACATCACCGCCCCCGAAGACGTCCTGGCCGAACTCGTCGCCGCGATCACCGACGCCGGATACACCCCCGGCCGCGACGGCATCGCGATCGCCCTGGACCCGGCCGCCAGCGAATTCCACCGCGACGGGCACTACCACGTGGCGGGACAAACCCTCACCACCGACGACATGATCACCCGATACGACGAGATGATCACCCGGTTCCCGGTCTGGAGCATCGAGGACGGCCTCGCCGAATCCGACTGGGACGGCTGGGCCCGCCTCAACCAGCACCTCGGCCACCAGGTGCAACTCGTCGGCGACGACATCCTCGTCACCAACCCGGCCATCATCGCCGAAGCCATCGACCGCAAGATCGCCAACTCGGCGCTGATCAAACTCAACCAGATCGGCACCGTCACCGAGACCCTCGACGCCATGCGGCTCTGCCGACAGGCCGGCTGGACCCAGATGGTCTCCCACCGCTCCGGCGAAACCGAAGACACCTTCATCGCCGACCTCGCCACAGGCACCGGCTGCGGCCAGCTCAAGACCGGCGCACCTGCCCGAGGTGAACGCGTCGCCAAGTACAACCGACTCATGGAGATCGAAGCCCACCACCGCCTGCCCTACGGCCCGGCGTAGCCACCCACGGCGCCGCGGGCAGCACACAACGCGATCGCGATCCACGCGCTGTTTGCTGATCGTCGTGCTCAACGCGGCGGTGGTGCCCGGCCTCGCTGTCGCCGCGTGCACTGCGGCGGGTCTGCTGGTTGCGGCGACGCTCGGGGATCGTCGTGGCCGCCGTGGCGCCCGGCGGCGGAACGGGTGCGCTGCTGACGCTGCACGCCCGCGGCGAGGTGACCTTCAGTGCCGGGTTGCAGGGCGGGCTGGCGCCGGTCGGGCTGGTCGCCGTGCCGGTGTGGGCGGCCGTGGCCGGATACGACGTCGGGGTGGTGTGTTGCTGGTCGGTGGCGGGTTCGTCGGTCAGGAGGTGCCGTTGGCGGTCGGGATGTGGTCGCGGCACCGGCGGCCGGTCACCGCGCAGCGGGCACATCGGCTCGCCCGCCGTGTCGCCGACGTGGTGCTGGCCGCCCTGGTCGTCTACTTCGCCGTCACGGCCGGCCGGCGGCTGCCGGAACTCGGTTGCGCGCCGCTCGCGGTGGCGGCGCTGCTGGTGGCGTCTGCCTGGCGACCGTGGCGGTGCCGATATGGGGTCATCACGCGGCGCGGCGGGCGGTGGCGATGATGACCGCGGTGCGGAACCTGACCCTGGCGTTGTTCGACGCCGCACCCGCCGGGGCGCCGGTGACGGTGACGGTGACGGCCTACAGCCTGGTGATGTACCTGCTGTCGGTGCCGGGTCGCGGTGTGGCTGGCCCGCACGCTGGCGCCGTGACCACGCCCGCCGCAGGCCCAATCCAGCATCCCCAGCGTCAGCAGCGTTTGGCGAGGGCGGTCAGTGCGGTGCCGGCGGCGCCGAGACGGGTGATGGTGACCAGGGCGGCGAGGGCGGTCAGTGTGGTGTGGCCGTCGTCGAGATGGTGCGCCGTTTCGAGGGCGTCGAAGACAGCGGCGCCGATGGAGAAGGCCGCGACGGCCAGGAGCGACACGATGCCCGGCCGGCGCCAGACGACGACGGCGAGCAGCAGCCCGACGATGATCGCGGCGACAACGGCCGCGGGTGATTCGAGGAGTTCCAGGAAGGACTGCTCGCCGGCTTCTCCGGTGGCGTGTTCGGCTTGTTCGCCGCCGGTGCCGGTGCGGTGTTCCCAGAGGGCGCCGATCGCGAAGAGCGCGGTCGAGGCGGTGAGCAGCAGTGCGCTGAGTGCGGGTGCGCGTTCTGTGGCGGGTGCGCGTTTCGGTGACGGTCACTGGGTCCTCTTCCGGTGTGGGCGGTATGCGGGTATCACCGCCGCCGCCACGACCGGGTCTCGTGGGTGGCGGTGGGTTCAGGTGCGTGGGGCGTACATGATGACGGCGACGCCGATGAGGCAGATGACGGCGCCGGCGATGTCGTAGCGGTCGGGCCGGAACTTGTCGAAGGCCATGGCCCAGCCCAGCGATCCGGCGACGAACACCCCGCCGTAGGCGGCGAGGATGCGGCCGAAGTTCGCATCCGGTTGGAGGGTGGCGACGAACCCGTAGGCGCCGAGTGCGGCGATGCCGGCGCCGACCCACAGCAGACCCTTGTGCTCGCGGACGCCCTGCCAGATGAGCCAGGCCCCGCCTATCTCGGCGACGGCGGCGAGTACAAACAGCAGGACGGAACGGATGATCGTCATGAGGGGTATCGCAGCAGAGCGTTCCCGGGCGGGGTCCGGCGGGTCCGCCGCTCTTGGCGGACCCACCCCCGGCCGGGTCAGCAGCCGCAGTTGCCGCTGCCGCAGCCGCCGGTGCCCGCGGCGGCGGCTTTGCGGGCGGAGTTGCGGCGGTGCAGCCACCACATGCCCAAAGCCACGACGACGAAGCCCGCGGCGACGGCGTACAGGGTCTTCTCCATGATCGCGGCGCGGTGCCGGTGAGGACCCCGGCGGCGATGAGCAGCGGGATCGCGCAGCACGCGGCGCAGGCGACGCCGGCGAGGATGCCGGCGACCTTGCTGCGGGTGGGTGGTGCGT
Source organism: Dactylosporangium sp. NBC_01737 (assembly GCF_035963215.1). Lineage (NCBI taxonomy): Bacteria > Bacillati > Actinomycetota > Actinomycetes > Micromonosporales > Micromonosporaceae > Dactylosporangium > Dactylosporangium sp. NBC_01737. The sequence goes on along the minus strand of NZ_CP109153.1, from coordinate 6,124,204 downwards.
TGTCGACGGTCGGGGTGCTGTGCACGTGGCCGTTCGCCGGGGTGATCGGCAGGTCGGTGCGGTGGTTGCTCTGCAGCGTTATGTGGTGGCTCCGTTCGGGTCGGTGAGCGTGGTGTACGGCAGTGGGCAGGCTGGGCAGGTGCAGTTGGTGAGGCTGTCGCATTCGGCTGCGACGACCTGGGTGAGGGTTTCGCGGATCGCCTGCAGGTGGGCGATCTTGTGGTCGATCTCGGTGAGTTTGGTGCGGGCGCGGTGCCGCAGGTCGGCGGTGGGATGGAGGCGGCGGCCGGTGTCGAGGAGGTCGGCGACCTCGTCGAGGGTGAACCCGAGCCGTTGGGCGGCTTTGATGACGGTGAGCAGGGCGACGGTGTCGGCGGGATAGGTGCGGTGCCCGCCGGGGCTGCGGTCGGGTTCGGCGAGCAGGCCGCGGCGTTCGTAGTAGCGCAGGGTCTGGATGTTGACGCCGGCCTGTTCGGCGGCCTGCCCGGTCCGCAGACCCCGGGTGGAGCGGTGTGGGTCGTGCATGTCAGGCCGTCACAGTGGCGCGGGCACCTTCGAACGGCAGCCCGGCCTCGGCCCAGTCGGCTTTCCCGCCGGGGTAGACGTGCACATCGGTGTAGCCGAGGCGAGCGAACGCCGCCGCGGTCGTCTTCGAGCGGGTGCAGCCGGATCCGGAGCAGTACACGACCACGGTGGTGCCGGTGTCCGGAACGAGGCGGGCGGCGGCGTCGGCGGTGAGGTCGCCTGGCACGTTGACGGCGCCGGGGAGGTGCTCGGCGTCGTACTGCGCCTGCGGCAACGCCTCCACCAGCACGACCCCGCCGCCATCGCGCAGCGCCCGAAGCCCGTCACGGTCAATGCGCTGCACCGGCGCCGGAGCCACCGGCGCCGCTTGGGTTGCCGCTGCGGCCAGCTGCGCCGGTGCCAGTTCGCCGGCCGGGACGGTTGCCGGTTCGGCGTGGCCGAAGACGGCGGTGAGGACCTCGGCCGCCTCCCGGGGGGCGCGAACCTCGAGCCGCACCCCGGCGCCGCTGGCGGTGAGGGTGAAGCTGAAGGGCGCTGTTGCGCTGGCCGATCGGAGGACGCGTTGAAGCGAGTGCCGGCCGGTCTTCAGATGACGGTGGCGAGTTCGGTAAACGCCGCGGCGACGCGGAGCCCCCGCGGGGCGTCGAGTCCGAGCTCGTAGTGTCCGCGGCGCAGGTTCTGCATGAAGGCATGCCCGCCGATGATCGTCTGTGCAGTCCGTTCGGTGCGTAGACCACGCATCGGTCTGAGTCGCTGTTTGAGCTGACTATGGTCGGCCTCGACCCGGTTGTTGGCGTGGCGTTCAACGTGATGCCGCGCCGACGGGACCACCTCGTCCAGGACCGCCGGGTACACCGGCGCCGCGTCGGTGATCACCTCGGTGGGTCGCACCTTCAACACGGTCATCGCCCGGCTTAAGAACCGGCGTGCCGCAGCAGCGTCGCGGCGGGCGGAGACAAGCACGTCGATGACCTGGCCGTGCTGGTCCACAGCCCGGTACACGTACCGCCAGACACCGCCGACCTTCACATAGGTCTCGTCGACGAACCACCTGTCACCAGGTGCATGCCGGCACCACCGGGCCGCATCGGCGAGCAGCGGCGTGAAGCGTTGCACCCACCGGAAGACGGAGACGTGATCGACCTCGACACCACGCTCGATCAACAACTCCTCAACGTCGCGGTAAGACAGGTTGTACCGCAGGTACAGCCGGACCGCGACCACGATCACGTCCGGCGGGAACCGGAACCCGGAGAACGCCGACCGTGTCGGCAGAGTCAGACGCCAGCGGTTGGAGACATTCACGACTCAAGAGTGCCCGACCAGGGCAACGCTCAACGCAACGGAGCCGCGAGGGCGCGTCTCCAGGAAGGTCAGCGGCCGCGCCAGCGGAGTCATATTGAACTATCGCTATGGCCGGCCATGACCGCCGCCACCCGGCACCGCGATGCCAGGCGCATCGACGTGCACCGCGATCGCGGGCCAGGGACGGCGCTGGTGAACGGCTTCGGCACATACTTTATGCGTGACGGACAACGCAGACGGCATCATCGGCTGGCGATGGCTCGACGTGCGGCTGCAGCGGCGGGCCCGCCGGCAGGTTCGTGCCGGACCTGCGCCGAGCCGTCTGCGCCGGGCCGCCACCACAGGTGTCGCCGTCGTCGTGCAGGTCGGCGCCTTCGCGACCCTGCTATGCGGTGCCTGGCTGTGCACGGTGCGGTTCCCCAGCGTGGCGCTGCTGCCCGGCGCCGTGCTGCTGCTCTTCGGGGTGCTGACCCCTGCCCCGACCGGCCGCCCTGCCGCGCGACACATCAGAATACGAAGTACCGCAGCCAGAGGTAGGGCACGCAGACGGCGACGGTGACGGCGGCGACGATGAGCCCGTATTTGGTGAATTCCCAGAAGCTGATGGGTTTGCCGGCGCGTTCGGCGAGGCCGAGGATGACGACATTGGCCGACGCGCCGACGGCGGTGGCGTTGCCGCCGAGGTCGGCGCCGAGGGCGAGGGCCCACCACAGGACGTGGGACTGGCTGGTGTTGCCGTCGGCATGGACGAGGTCGGCGACGATCGGGCTCATCGTGGCGACGTAGGGGATGTTGTCGACGATCGCGGACAGGGCGGCGGAGCCCCACAGCAGGACCATGGAGGCCAGGAGCAGTTTGCCCTCGACCGCGTCGGCGAGGGCCTTGGACAAGGTGCCGATGACGCCGGTCTGGACAAGGCCGCCGATCATGACGAACAGCCCGGCGAAGAACGCCAGGGTGGGCCATTCGACGTCCTTGGCGACCTCGGTGGCGTCGAGGCGGGAGAAGGCCAGCAGCGCGAGACCGCCGATGAGTGCGACCACGGACGGCTCCAGGTCCACGACGCTGTGCAGGGCGAACGCAACGGTCACCAGTGCCAGGACGGCGCCGCTGAGGGCGAGCAGCCGCGGGTCGCGGATGGCGTCACGTTCCCGAAGTGTCATGACCGTCGCGACCCGCTCGGGGTCGGTGCGGAACGCTCGACGGAACAGGATGCGGCTCAGCCCGACGAATACCACGATGAGCAGCACGACGATCGGGGTGAGGTGCACAAGGAAGTCGTTGTATGTGAGCCCGCCGCGGCTGCCGATGATGATGTTCGGTGGGTCGCCGACGAGGGTGGAGGTGCCGCCGATGTTGCTGGCGAGGGCCTCGGCGATGAGGAACGGCGCGACCGGTACGGCGAGGCGGTCGCAGACCAGGAACGTGACGGGCGCGATGAGCAGCACCGTGGTGACGTTGTCGAGCATCGCTGATGCGACGGCGGTGACAAGGACCAGGATCGTCATGACCCGGAACGGCCGGCCCTTGGCGCGTTTGACGGCCCAGATCGCGAGGTACTCGAACGCGCCGGTGCGTTTGAGGACCGCGACGATGAGCATCATGCCCAGCAGCAGGAAGATGACGTTCCAGTCGATGCCGGTGTCTTCGGCGAAGAACGCGTGGTGGGCGTCGGTGACGCCGATGAGGAGCATGACGACGGCACCGCCGAGCGCGGCTGCGACCCGGTGGATCTTCTCGGTGGCGATCAGGACGTACGCGACTGTGAACACGGCCACCGCGATCCAGGCGGTCGCGGTCATTCGGCGAGCAGCCGATCCAGCAGCGCGTCGAGGGTGACCGCACCGACCAGGGTCTTGAGCTTGTCGACGACGGCGACGAGCGGGACACCGGTACGGGCCATCAGCGCCGCCATCTCCAGCGCCGTGGCGTCGGAGGCGACGACGGCGAGGTCGCGGTTGTGGCCGGGCAGGGTCTGCGCGACGGTCCGGTCCCCGAGTTCGCGCAGGAACAGGTCGGCGGCCTGTTCGTCGATGACCCGGGCGAGGGCGGGGTCGTCCTGGCAGTACTGCGGGATCGCCATCCGCAGCACCTGGGTGCCGGCCAGGACGGTGAACGGGTAGCCCTTGGCGTCCAGGACGATGAGTCCCGGAAGGTCCTGCCCGGCGAGGAGACGGGCGGCCTCGATCGCCGGTGTGTCGAGCTGGACAGTGGGGTAGGGCGCTGCGAGATCTCCGGCGCGCACGGTGCGGCTCCTCAAGTTGGTCATGGCGAAGCTGTCGCCGACCAGACTTCCCGGCACACCTGCTGATCAACGTAGCGCACCCGCATCCGGGAAGGAACGCGGCGCCCCTATTCTGCCGGTCGTTCACAGCCGGCAGTCCGGCTGCGGACAGCCCCGCGCCGGGTCGGTGCTCGTCGCGGCGGCGCAGGATGCGTCCGAGGCGTTTTCCGGAATCTGAAGGCCGGTGACGCCCGGACGAAGGTCCGCGAACCTCGAACACCGCCGCCCAGCGGACCCGCGCCGATGGCACGGCCGTCGGCGACCGAGGGCGGCGGTTGGCGCAACCCGACCGCACCCATCCTCGACCCGGCCTGCAGCGCCCGGACCGCATCCTCAGGGGCACCCGACGAATGGAGGACCCCAATGCGGTTCGTGCGCGTGTTGGCTCTGGCCGTCGCGGCCGCGGGCATTGCCACGGTGCTGCAGCCAGCCGCTGCATGGGGTGTCCCGACCGCGGCGACAACACTGTCTTGGATACGCCGTTGCCGTGTCACGGGGGCCAAGGGTCACAGGTCTCGGGGTCGGGATCCCGCATCCACCGCTGGCCACGGCCGAGCAGCGCGCTGAAACCCACCGGTACCAGCCACCCGATGACCGCTCCACCGGTCACCGCATCCCGGGTGACCAGCAGCGCCGCCGTCACGACCAGTCCGGCCAGGGAAACTGCGACGACCTCTCGAGGGTCGGCTATCCGTGCGGCGCATACTCCGACAGTTACGGCCATGGTCAGCATCTGCACGACCACATGATCGGGGGCCAGGATCGTGCCATCGACGACAGCGACCGTCACGAGCAGGTAACCGCCGTAGGACGCGTGCAGCCCCCACCACAACCATGTGGGCTGGTGGAGCCCGGGCATCGGTAGTTTCCCTTCGCTCAGCGGCATTGACGGCACGGCAGCCAGGACACGCGGGGGCATGCGTAAACCGGCACGTCTGGGCTCTACCAGACGTGCACGGTGGGCCGGCGGGCGCGGTCGGGTTCGACCCGGCGCACCAGCCATCGTATCCGCTGCGCGGAACCGGACCGGAGACCCAAGATGGCGTCGGTCAGCTCGAGGACGGGATGTCGGCCTCGCCATGCACACGACAGATGCGGTATCAACCCGGTACGAGCGCGGATCGCGAGCAGCACCGCCACGATCGCCGGTGCAGCGTCCGATGCCTCGACCTGCAGCGCCCGACGGCCGGAGGTCATCACCCCCTGTACCTGCAGCAGTCCGTCATCCGGAATGCGCACGGCATCCGTGAGGCACAACACCATCGCCGTGTCCAGCATGGGATGACCCCGGCCGAGACAGTCGCCGTACACCAGCCACAGCGGACCGTGAGAATCGGCGGCCTCGTCCAGCAACACCTGCGCACCAAGGTCCCACATCACCACCGGCAGGCCAACCGTCGCCGCACGCCCGGCATACGGCAACTGCCGCCAGTCCCGCAGCCGTCGGCCCGGCATGGTTACACACCGCCTCGCCGCTGGTACACATCGGGTACGCCGTCGGCGTCGGCGTCCACCGACTCCTCTGCGCACAGCCGCCGATAGTGCGCGTTGCGCACCCGCAGCACGACCGCCGCCAGGACCGCCGCGATCACCGAACCGAGCAGGATGCCCACCTTGGCATTGCCGTCGCGGACGCTGCCCATCCCGAACGCCAGCTCGCCGATCAGCAGCGACACCGTGAAACCGACGCCGGCCAGCAACCCCAGCCCGGACACGTCCCACCAGCTCAATCCATCGGCGAGCCGGGCCCTGGTGACCCGCTGCACCAGCCACGTCGCGGCGATGATCCCGACCGGCTTGCCCAGGACCAGACCAGCAACGATCCCGATCGTCACCGAGTCCCGCAGCGCTGCGGTCCCGCCACCGGTCACCGACACCCCGGCGGCGAAGAACGCGAACACCGGCACAGCGAACGCCGCGGACAGTGGTCGCCACCGGTGCTCGAAGTGCTCCGCCAGCCCGGGCCCCGGTCCAGCCGTGCGGCGAAGCACCGGCACCGCGAACGCCAGCAGCACACCGGCGACCGTCGCATGAACCCCCGACGCGTGCACCAGCACCCACGTCGCGGCCGCGAGGGGCAGCAACAGCCACCAGGACCGCACCCGCCGCTGCACCAGGACCCCGAACGCCGCCAGCGGCAGCACCGCGATCAGCAACGGCACCAGCGACAGCGACGCCGTGTAGAACACCGCGATGACGACGATGGCGAGGAGGTCGTCGACCACCGCGAGAGCCAGCAGGAACGTCCGCAGCGCCACCGGCAGATGCGTGCTGATCACCGCGAGCACCGCAAGCGCGAACGCTATGTCAGTAGCGGTGGGAACCGCCCAGCCCGCCAGCGAGCCGTGTGCGCCGCCGGCGTTGACCGCGACGTACACCACCGCCGGAATCGCCATCCCGCCGACCGCGGCCGCCACCGGCAGCGCGGCACGTCTGGGGTCGCGGAGGTCACCGGCGACGAACTCGCGTTTGAGTTCCAAGCCGGCGATGAAGAAGAACACCGCCAGCAGTCCGTCGGCCGCCCACCCGGCCAGCGTCAGATCCAGATGCCACGAGGCCGGACCGACCCGCACCGACGACAGGTCGTGATACGTGCCCGACCACGGCGAGTTCGCCCAGACGAGCGCCAGCACGGCCGCACCCAGCAGCAACACGCCGCCGGTCGTCTCGGTGCGCAGCACGTCGCCGATGCGCCTGGCTTCCGTCCAACTTCCGCGGGCGAACAGGCCGGGCGGGGATTTGGTGCTCACAGGAACCTCCGGAGGGGTCGACGGCAACGTCGCCGACCAGCCTTCCCGGCACACCAGCTACCACCCTACGCCACGTGCACCGCCTGACCGGTCCGCCGCTGGCCACGTGCGTGCTGGTCACACCTGCTTGGCGACGTGACGCAAAGCGACGGTGAGGGGATGCCCGCTATTCGGCCGGCCGGTCCTCGATGTCGGCAGGCTGTGGTGTTGACGGTCCCCGCGGAGCGTGCGCGCCGGGCAGGCGCAGCATGCGCCGACCGCGGCTTTCGAGGCGTTGTTGCCAGGCGGGCATGAGGTTCGGGTCGAACCCTCGGGCAACGACGATGTCGGTGGAGGAGTGCAGCACGATGCTGAGCACGATGGTGAGCGCGACCAGCGTGAAGATGTTGCCGGCAGCCGGGATGCCGGAGGCGATGACGAGCAGGCCGTAGACGACAGAGGCGAAACCTTTGGGTCCGAACCACATGGCGGCGAGCTGTTCGCGGGTGCCGAGTTTCGAGCGGAGGAACGACAGCCACAGCGCGACCGGACGGGCCACGACAAGGGCGAGGATGGCGAAGATCCAGCCGGTCCAGCCGATGTCGCCGAAGAACCGTGGGGTGAGCAGCGCGCCGAACACCAGCAGGGCGGCAAGTTTGAAAATCTCGGCGATCAGCTCGCCGAAGTGTTCGAACGCATCGCGTTCCTTGTGTCCGATGGTGGCCACGGTGATCCCGGCGGCGAACGCTGCCAGGAACAAGTTGCCATGTGTGGCTTTGCCGAGTGCGAGGACCAGCAGGCCGATCGCGACGGCGTTGAGCGGTGCGTACTGCGCCGAGACGGCGAACCAGCGGGTGCGCTCGAGCCGGATCGCGATCCACGGCACGGCGATGCCGATGGCGATGCCGAGCAGCAGTTCCCAGCCGATCGTTGCCAGGTGCAGGTCGTCCTCGTGGGCGACGACCGCGAGGAGCACCACCACGAACGGCAGGGCGAGGCCGTCGTTGACGCCGGACTCGACGTTGAGCAGGTGCCGGAGCCGGCCGGGGACCTTGTCGTTGCCGACGAGCGCTGCGGCGAAGACCGGGTCGGTCGGGGCGAGGATCGCACCGATGAGCAGCGACTCGACCCAGCCGAGGCCGGCGACGTAATGCGCCAGGACCGCGGTGACCAGCAGCGTGAGCGGCAGCCCGAGACCCAGGGCCCGGCCTGGCAGCTTCCACGCGATGCGAAGGTCTGCCCAGCCGACCCGCATGCCGTCGGTGAACAGCACCGCGAACAACGCCAGTTCGGCCAATGACGACACCACCGGCGACTGGGCGGTGACGTGCACGACTCCGAAGACGCCGTCGCCGACGAGGAAACCGGCGAGGAGGAACACGACCGCGGTGGACAGCACGGTGCGGTGGGCAAGGGCGGACAGCAGCACCGCCAGCAGCAGCACAGCGGCGAATACGAGCAGTAGCGTCAACGCGGTGTCCTGTCGGTGGGCCCGGCGAGGGCGTGGTCAAGGGACCGCCGACCAGACTTCCCGGCACACCGGCCAGCACTCTACCGCACTGCCGCCACGTTGACGATCATGGACAGGCTGCTGCCGGACTGTCTGGGGGCGACATGCCTACCGGGGCGTGGCCGGCGCGCCGCTACCAGGGGGCGGCGGCAACGGCGACGTGGCGAGCCCGTCGGACTGCTATAACAGGGGCAACGGGCCCGGCCCGTTGTCTGGAGGCGGGCGGATGCTCGAACTCGTTCGGCCGACGGCGGTGGCCTGCCTGCCGGCGGGGCAGGTCGAATACCGGCTGGACCGCCGCGGCGACACGGTCGTCATCCTGTGCCACGGCGGGCATGTACGGGCCGGGCTCGCTCTGGGCGAGGAGGTCTTCGCCGCCGCCGGGCACACGGTCCTCGTGCCGTCACGGCCCGGTTACGGCCGGACCCCGCTGTCGACCGGCACCTCGGTCGAAGGGTTCGCCCACGTGATCCGCCAGTTATGCGCCCATCTGGGCATCACCCGGGTCGCCGCTGCCGTCGGCATCTCCGGCGGCGGACCCACCGCCGCCACCCTCGCGGCGCGCCACACCGACCTCATCGAACGTCTGATCCTCATCAGCGCCGTCGGATGGCTGCCCTACCCCGGACGCTGGACCCGGCTCGGCACGCACCTCGCATTCAATAGCAGGACCGAACGCCTGACCTGGGCATTGGTGCATACGCTGGCGCGCCGGGCACCCGACGTATGTCTTCGACTCATGCTGCGCAGCCTGTCCACCGTGCCGGTCGACGAGGTCGTCGCCGCATTGCACGCGCAGGACCGTGATTTCCTGCTCGCCCTCTTCACACAGATGCGTTCCGGCGGAGGATTCCTCAACGACCTGCGCTCCACGCCCGACGTCACCGCCCGGATCGGCCAGCCGACCCTCGTGATCGCCTCCCGCACCGACGCCGGTGTCCCGTTCGTCCACGCCGAGGCACTCGCCGCCGCCATCGTCCACGCCAACCTCATCGAAAGCCGCGCCCACAGCCACTTCGTCTGGCTCGCCGCCGACTGGCCGACCATCGCGGGGCGAGTCGAGACCTTTCTCCGCGCCGCTCCGCCCGTCCCCGCCGGTCCGTCACCCGATGCCCAGGCGTCGCGTCGCCAGGCAATTCCACGAGCGGACTGTGACTCGCTGCCCGTTGCCGAGCGGCCTCCACAGAGTTGCGGTCAGTTACCCGCTGCGGCCCGGGTGCCCTGGCGGGAGCAGGCCACGCCGTCGAGCTTCCTTCACCCAACGGTGCGCGGTGCTGGCCGGCACCCCATGAGCGACGGCGATGTCCGCTGCCGGCCGGACGGAAGTTACGGCGAGAGCCCGGTAGCTGTCTGCGACGCTCTGGTAGAAGGCGTCCGGTCGTCCTCGCGACCTGACGTGCCCGGCGGGAACGGTGCGGTGCAGGGCCAGGACGGGATTGATCGTTTCCCAACCAGCCCCGTCAGCTACGGGCGGCTGGACTGGGCGTCGCCTAGGGTTCGCCGCGGGGGCATGCGCAACTGTCACGCGTCCGGCCGACGCGATCTGCGCGTTGGCAGCCGCCTCGATCCGTCCCACGGGAATCGCCCGGAGCAGACCGGCAGAGGGTTCACCATCGATCAGCAACCCGGCCAACGTCACCCGTCCACCGTCGGCAGCGCAGACACGGACCAAGACGGTCTCAGCGAGTGGCGGCGTCTGACGCCACTCGTACCAATCCTCCGACACGGGGAACAGCCGACCCTGCACGAAGCAAGCGTAACGAACAGCGCCGTCCCCTCATCTGCGCGACCGGGTCGTCGCCTGCACGGCCGACACCGGTGCGGCGCCGGTGTCGGCGCTGCCAGGCGTCATCGTGAGGTCGTGGCGCGGTCGATTGCCGCTTCGACGCCGCCGACCCGATCGGCCAACAGGCCGACTGCTGCGACTGCTCGGGTGAGCGGGTCGTCCTCGCCTCCTCCCAGGGCCATCCGACGCAGGTGGCCGGCCTTCACCTCGGTCCAGCGGCGGGCCTGGTCCGCGCTCTGCCGGCCGCGCAGCTCGGCGAGCTTGAGCAGGTTCGCTTCGGCGCCGTCGGTGAGGGTCTGCGCCTCGCCGGCGTAGTGGTCGTCGATCGCGGTCTCCAGTTCGGTGTCGTTCATGACGGGCACGATCCGTTCGGCGAGCTTGTTCATGTTGCGGTAGGAGCCTTGCAGCCGGAACGGCGGTTCGGTACGCGAGGTGTCCGCCTGCGCGGCCGATGCCATGTAGGCGCGGTTGATGGCCAGCACCAGTTGTTGGACGTGCAGGAGTTTGCGGAGCACGGCCAGGATCTGGTCGAGTTCGACCTGCGCGTAGGAGTGTTCCAGTTGGTCCGTCTGGACCCGCTCGTCGCCGCGGGCGAGCCGCACCAGCAGCTCGACGTCGCCCGGGGCGCGGGTGGACAGCGGCGCCAGCACGGGATTGGACGTGAGCGCGTTCTCGATGTAGCTGAGCGCGAACAGCTCGTCCCGGCCGGACAGCACGTCGCCGAGGTTCCACACGTCGGCGCGGTTGGCGAGCATGTCCGGGATCTGGAAGCGCTGCCCCGACTCGGTGTACGGGTTGCCGGCCATGCACATCGCGAAGCGTTTGCCCCGCAGGTCGTACGTGCGGGTACGGCCGTTCCACACCCCTTCCATGCGGCGCTGGGCGTCGCAGAGCGAGATGAACTGCTGCAGCAGCTCCGGGGAGGTGTGCTGGATGTCGTCGAGATACAGCAGCACGTTGTTGCCCATCTCCAGGGCGAAGGAGATCTTCTCGACCTCCTGACGCGCCGTCGCGTTGGGTGCGTCCACGGGGTCCAAGGAGGTCACACCGTGGCCGAGCGCCGGGCCGTTGACCTTGACGAACACCAGGCCGAGCCGGTTGGCCACGTACTCCATGAGGGTCGTCTTGCCGTAGCCTGGCGGCGAGATGAGCAGCAGCAGCCCCATCTGGTCGCTGCGCTTGCCGTCGCCCGACGCGCCCAGCTGGCGGGCGAGGTTGTCGCCGATCAGCGGCAGATACACCTGGTCGACGAGCTGGTTGCGGACGAATCCGCTCATCACCTTCGGTGCGTACTCGCCCAGCCGCAGCCGCTCCCGCTCGGCGGTCACCAGTTCCGCACGCCGCCGCTGGTACGCCCGGAACGCGGGCATCCGCTCGGTACGCATCGACCAGGTCCGGGCCAGCAGCTCGTCGAGGCGTACCCGCAGTGTCCGGCCCTCGATCCGCGGGTGCCTGCCCAGGAGGCCCGGCACGTCGGCGCTGAGCGGCGCTGCGGATGCATACCGAGGCAGCCGCGTGCCGCACAGCTGCACCGCCACGGCTTCGGCCAGATCCGCAGCAGGAACCGACGTCGCCGCCGCAAAGGACGTCAGCCAGGCCTCGACCAGTTGAAGGCGGGCGGCGAGGGTGCCACGGTCGTCGCCGAGCGCACGCAGGTCGTCCTCGAAGTCACGCAGGGCGCCACCCAGAGCCGCCCGGAACGCGTCGAGGACGGCCGCCGCGGCAGCGCTGGTGACGAACCCGTCCGGCGCGCTGCTCAGCTCCTCGAACAGATACTCCCCCGCCAGGTGTGCGTCGCCGGCGGGCAGGGCAAGGCCGCTTGCGGCATGGAAGCCGGCAATCGACGTGGCAAGTTCTGCACAGAACTCGCCGATCGCGGCTGACCGGCCGAAGCGCGCGCGAGCCCGGGCCAGCGAGCCCGCGCGCCGGACGAGGGAGGCGTCCTGCGACCACGACAGCTGCGCCGCGACCCGCGCCGCCGGCGAAAACCGCAGCAGTCCGGCGCTGGAGTGCAGCCGCAGGAGCGCCGCGAGGATCAGGGCTGCGTCGTGGTCGTGCACGCCGCGCTCGTAACCTTCGTCGAAGCGCTGCTCCGCGGCGTTGCGGACCAGTTCGAGCAGGCCACCGTCGGTCTCCGTCGCCTCGTGCAACACCGTCAGGTCGACCTCGGCGAGCAGCGCCGAGGCGAGGTGCTCGGCGCGGTACACCTCGGGCGACTCCGACGGCAGCGGCTGCGTCCAGAACGGCCTGGCGGCCTCGATGACGTCGTCGTGGACGTCGGCGCGGTAGTCGGTCCCGGTGATGGCGAAGGTCAGCCGACCGTCGTGCGGCACGAGCGTGAGATCCACGGGCTGGCTGTTGACCGCGAACCTGTGCCGGCCAAGCCGGATCGCGTCGCCGCCGTCGGTGAACAGGTCGAGCCGGTCACGCAGTGCCCGACCGGCCTCGATGCGGGCCGCCTTGATCCGTCCCTCGAGCTCCTCCGCCCGCACCTGGTCGTCGAGCGCCCGGAGGTCATCGGCGATGCCGCCCAGTTTCGTCGCCATCGGGTCGGAGGCGAAGTAGGTGTTGACCGCTTCGAGTGACGCGAACGTCGCGACCCGCCGGCTGACGCTGTCCAGGATGCGTCCGGCGGCGTCGACCAGCCGGTCGGCCCGCCGCGAACGCTCGTCCAGCAGCGCCTGCTTGCGGGCGGTGAACGCCTCATACACCTCGGTGCGCTTCGCAGCGAGGTCGGCGAGGAACTCGTCGAACTCGCCGAACCTCGTCTCGAGCTGCTCCAGGCGCAGCAGGAGCCGGCCGAGTTGATCGTCGCAGCGTTGCGGATTGTCGGCGACGGCGAGCGCGCCGGTGATCGACTGACCGAGCAGGCCGACCTCGGCCGCGAACTCGCCGCGGCCCTCCCGCTCCAGCAGCTCCCGACGGCGGCCGTCAAGGGTGGCCCGGGCGCGGTTGATGCCGGCGAGCACCTCGGCGACCCGTTCGAGAATGCCGATACGCACCGTGGTGTCGGCGATGTCCAGCGAGCCGACCACCTCGGCGACCACCTGTAGGGCGTCCGCCTGCCCGGCGAGGCGCTGCGCCACCGGTGCGGCATCGGCGACGGTGGTGATGGCGGCGGCGTCACCGGCGAGCCCCTCGACCTCGGCGTGGTAGCCGCCGAACGCGTCATCGCGCCGCAGGAATTCGACGGCCCGGTGCGCCGCGGCGTCGAGTGCGGCGGTGAGCAGGTTCGCGAGTTCGTCGACCCGCTCCGTGTCGACGTACCGCAGCTCGCGCAGCGTCACGAGCCGGCCCTGGGCGTGCCGCAGCTCGGCGAGCCGGCGCACCCAGGCATCCGCGTTCGTGGGGGCCTCGCCACGGGAACGGCGTACCAGCGACGCCAGACCGTCCGCGACCTCCAGCAGCGCCGCGGCTGCGCGGTCGGTGAGGACGCAGACCTTCTCGTGCTCTTCGAGCACCGCGGCGGCGGCCGCCCGCAGCTGCATGAGCGGCGTGCGCAGGTCGCCGGCTTCGGGCTCGCCGAGCCAGTGGTAGTGATCGAAGATCCGCACGCACGCGGCGATGATCGCCTCGAACACGGCACCGGTCGGGGTCATCTCCTCGATCATGCGGGCCACCGACAGGCAGTCGGACACCCCGCGCACGAGATCCGCGTTGCCGATGCGCTCCAGCGTGCCCGATCCGGCCGGTTGGGCCGCGGCGTAGGCGTCGGAGCAGTACGGCGTCTGCCAGACCTGCATCGTGTGCACCCGGGCCGGCACGTCGGACAACGCGCGGAACACCACGAGCGTGCCGTCGTCGAACAGCGAGTAGCCGTGACACGGCATGGGAGTGGCGACTGCCTTGCGGATCACGTTGTACGGCAGGAGCAGCGACCGTCCTTCTTCCCTGGCGTGGAAGACGTACAGCACGTCCTCGCCGTTGGTGGAGCGGATCACCCGCTCGAACTCCAGGTCCGACACGTCGGTGTCGAACGTCTTGGTGGCACCGGTGTCCAGGTGGTATCCGCCGGGGAAGATGATGCCGTGGTCCTCGGGCAGCCGCCGGCACGCCTGCCCGATGCCGTCGAGACGCACGACGGCTCTGGTCCGGGTGTTGAACACCAGGTACCGGGTGACGGTTTCCTTGTACGGCAGGACTCGCAGCAGGATGAGGGCGCCGACCCGGGCGTAGGCGATGTCGGCGTCGGCGAGGCTCTGCAACGGCTCGTCGACCGGTTCCGTGTAGATGCCCTTGCCGGTCTCGGTGTTGTTCTCCACCTTGATGGTAAGGTCGCCGCCGATCGTCTCGACAAAGACCTGGTCCTCGATGCTGATGTGCGGGTGCCGGCCGAGCACGTGGTGTTCGCGGGTGGTCGGCACCCAGGTGAAGTCGTGGGTGGCGGGGAAGGTATGGTCGCGTTCGCCCCGGTTGTCGAGATAAGTGACCGTGCCGTCGGTGGCGACCTGCCAGCGCAGCACCCGGGTGTCGTCGAAGCGTGGGCCGGTCTGGAACACGGCGAGGAGCCGGCCGTCGAGGCGGCGCAGCTGCATCAGCCGGGTCTGCTGGTAGTAGCGGTACAGCTCGCTGAAGTCGCGCTGGAACTGCGGGTCGCGCAGCAACTCCGGCAGTTCGTCGCGGGACGGCTCGTCGAACCGGAACCCGTCGCCGTCGCGGGTGAAGCCGTGCAGGGAGAAGACGTCGTCGACGGTGGTCTGCGGTTTGAGGCCGATGAACACGTTGTACCCGAAGAGCATCAGCCCACCGGCGGACACGATGTCGCGGGGCACGCAGTTGTGCTCGGTCCGGATCTGTTCGGTGCCCAGCAGCCGCAGTTCGGTGTTGCCGAACACCTCGAGCCGGCGGGCGTTGAGCGCGTCGGCACGCCGGGTGAGCTCGGCGGACTGTCCGGCCAGCCGGGTGCGGAGGACCTCGTAGGTGCCCGCATCCAGGCCGGCCGGTGACATGTCGTTGTGCGGTGTCACGGTCAGCGCTTCCCCGCCGCCAGGGAGGCGACCGGCGCGTCGGCGACACCGAGGCGCTGCGCGACGGTGAGCAGTTCCTTGAGCTGCGCCGCGTCGGACCCGCCGGCCTTGATCTGCTGCAGCAGGAACGCCGACAGCGTCAGGTTGCCCACGTCCGCGGTGCTCATCGAGCCCAGCAGCCGGGCCAGGTCCTGGCCCAGGCTTGCCCCGCCGTTGAGGTACGGCTCGGCGACCGCGCCCATGACGTCGGAGTGCTGCACGAAGCCGTCGATGCTTTTGCCCATCGTGATCGAGCCCAGGAGCCGGTCGAAGAACATGCTCTCGCCGCCGACGATGTCGATGTCGGCCTTCTCCAAGCCGGCCGCGAGCACCAGCGCCTGCGACTCGGCGACCTGGCGCTGCATCGCGATGCCGGCGAGGCGGATCTCCTTCTCCATCTCCAAGCGAAGCCGGTACTCCTCGTGCTGGCGACTCGCGTCGTCCAGCGCAGCCATCGCCGCAGCCTTGTCGGTGAGGCCCTCCGCCTCGCCCTTGAGCTTCTCGCGGATGGCCTCGGCCGCGACCAGCGCCCGTTCCCGCTCCACGCCGACGTTGGCCCTGCCGACCTCGGCCGCGGCGAGGGCCTTGTCCCGCTCGATCGCGACCTCGGCGCGGCCGACCTTCTCGATGGCCTCGGCGCTGCGCTCACGCACCTGTACGTCGGCGAGACCCACGGCGGCAGCCTCGGCCTGGACGCCCTCGGCGAGCCGGATCTTCGCCCGCGCGTCGAGCTCAGCGGTCTGCTGGCGCGCCTCGGCGAGAACGACCTCCTCACGGGCCTTGAACGCCGCCGAGACCTCGGCGGCCTCGGCGGCCTTGATGTCCTTCACGAGGTTCTCCTGCGCCTCCGCCTCGGCCCGGATGATGACCGCCTGCCGGGTGCGCTCCGCCT
This sequence comes from Dactylosporangium sp. NBC_01737, assembly GCF_035963215.1. NCBI lineage: Bacteria > Bacillati > Actinomycetota > Actinomycetes > Micromonosporales > Micromonosporaceae > Dactylosporangium > Dactylosporangium sp. NBC_01737. Next base: position 6,108,167 of record NZ_CP109153.1, on the reverse strand, counting down.
CCTCGACCACCCGGAGCCGCTTGATCTGCTCCTCCTGCTCGGCGACGGTCTTGTCCACCGCGATCCGCTCGCGGACCACCTCGGCGATGCCGCGCTTCTCGACCTCCAGCTCCTTGTCCTTGGCGATCGAGGACAACTGGGTCTCGCGCTCCCGGGCGATCACCTCCAGCATGCGGTCCTTCTCGATCCGCTCGGTCTCGATGGCGATGACCCGCTCCCGGTTCTTCTGCGCCACGGCGATCTCGCGGGCCTGGTTCTCCCGCTGGATGCCGAGCTGCTCGTCGGTGCGCAGGTCGGCGCCGTGCGCCCTGAGCCGCTCCTCCGCCTTCACCTTCACGACCTCGGCGTCCTCGCGGGCCTGCAGCGTCGCCACCTCGCGGGCCTGGCGGATCTCCGCCTCGGCCTGCCGGCGCTCCAGCTCCAGGATCGCCTCCCGCGCGTTCACGTCCTGCCGCTTGATCTCCTTCTGTTCGCTGCGCTGGAACTCGTTGGTACGTACGTGCTCAATCGCGGTCAGTTCGGTGATCTTCCGGATGCCCTGCGCATCCAGGATGTTGGCCGGATCGAGGCGGGTCATCGGGGTCTGCTCGAGGAAGTCGATGGCGGCGTCCTCGAGGCTGTAGCCGTTGAGGTCGGTGCCGATGACCCGGATGATCTGGTCGCGGAACTCGTCGCGTTTGGTGTAGAGGTCGACGAAGTCCAGCTGCTTGCCGACGGTCTTGAGCGCCTCGGAGAACTTCGCGTTGAACAGCTCCTGCAGCGTCGACTGGTCGCTCGCGCGGGCGGTGCCGATCGCCTGCGCGACCTTGACGACGTCCTCGACCGTCTTGTTGACCCGCACGAAGAACGTGATGCGGATGTCGGCCCGGATGTTGTCGCGGCAGATCAGGCCCTCGTGCCCGGACCGCTCGATCTCGATGGTCTTGACCGAGATGTCCATGACCTCAGCCTTGTGCAGGACGGGCAGCACAATGGCGCCAGTGAAGGTGACGTCGACCCGCCGCACCTTGGAGATGATCAGGGCCTTCCCCTGATCGATCTTACGGAACAGCCGGGCGACCATGAACAGGACGCCGACCAGGATGAGGACGATGACGGCGACGAGAACGGCGAGTCCAGTGGTGATGACATCCATCGATGATCCCTTTGGGTAGGGCGAGGCAGACCGGAGGTGGGAAGCAGGGGGCGTCAGGCGACGCCGAAACAGCACAGGGCAGCGTCGGGCGACGCCAAACGGCGTACTGCGGTGTCGTACTGCGGTGTCAGGCGAGGGTGAGGGGGTCTTCCACAACCCAGAAGAACTCGCCGGGATCGTCGTAGCCGTAGATGTAGGCGGCGCTGCCGGCTCGCAGTCCGCCGTCACCGGCCTGCCGCACCTGGACGATCGCCGATGACCCGTCCTCGACCGTCACCTCGGCCTGACCGAATGTCAGCGTGACGGTCCCGGTGCGGATCACACAGGACCGGCCGAGGAAATCGGCGCGGGACGGTGCCTGCGCCGGGGTGAACAACCGGCGGAGTGCGAGGACGGCCAGCCGCGTGACGAGCCACGCGACGCCGAGCGCCACGATCAGGACGACGGCAGGAGCGAACGCGCCGTGCACCAGCGCACCGGCCGCGAGGCTGGCGAACCAGCCGATCGCGGTCAGGAACGAGATGGTCACGGTGATCGGCACGCCGCCGAGCCCGGCGACGCTCAACATGCCGCCGCCGTCACCGCCGGATTCGCCGCTGGCGTCGAGCGATCCGACGTCCAGCGCGCCGACCACGACAACCACCCAGTAGCCGACGACGGCGACGAGCAGCACGCTGAACATCGCGGTGGGGAATGCGAACGCTGCGCCGATGAACTCGTTCATGGACCTGCGTCGCCCTCCGCCCGTGTCCGTCCGGATCGTGGCATGGGCGGTCAACGCGTGACGACGGTCGGATTCGGTCCCCGCGGGCACCCGACCGGGGCACCGGCGCGGACAGGAAGATCCAGCGCAGGCAAGGCCCGCATACGGTCATGGCGCTTGGTTACAGATTCGGTGCGGATGGCGGGAACGTCCACGATCGTGGCCCCTCTGGTCGACACGACAATTACCATTGCCGACCAGACTTCCCGGCGCACCAGGGATCATCATACGCTGATACCGGCCGGGCCGGTAGACCGACAACGACGCCCCTGCGCCACGCCGGTCCAAGTTTCGTCGAGTACACCGCCTGCATCGCGGCGGGACTCTGGGAGTCTTGCCGGGTCCCGGAAAGGACGGCGACCACTTCCCGGCCGACTGCCGACCTGGACCTGACGAGGCGGCGACCTTCAGGATGGCTGCTATGACGAGCGACGTCGCCGTGCACACCGACAGCCTGACGAAGTTCTACGGTCAGCGACGAGGCATCGAGAACCTCGACCTGGACGTGGCGACCGGTGAGGTGATGGGATTCCTCGGCCCGAACGGCGCGGGCAAGACGACCACGATCCGGCTGCTGCTGGACTTCCTGCGCCCGACTCGCGGACACGCCACCGTGCTCGGCCGCGACCCGCGCCGGGACAAGGCCGCCCTGCACGCCGTGATCGGCTACCTGCCCGGCGAGCTGGCGTTCCCGGGTCGTGGCCGGGCCGATGACCTGTTGCGGTTCTTCGCCGACGCCCGCGGCGGCGTGCCGTGGCCCCGGGTGACCGATCTCGCTGACCGCCTCGAACTGGACCTGGCCCGGCCGGTGCACACCATGAGCAAGGGCAACAAGCAGAAGGTCGGCCTGGTGCAGGCGTTCATGCACGAGCCCGCGCTGCTCGTCCTCGACGAACCCACCAGCGGCCTGGACCCGCTCATGCAGCAGGAGTTCCTGGGCATGGTCCGCGACGCCCGCGCCGCCGGCCAGACGGTGTTCATGTCCTCCCATGTGCTGGCGGAGGTGCAACAGGTCGCCGACCGGGTCGCCATCGTCCGCGACGGCAGGCTCGCCGCGGTCGAACGGGTCGAGTCGCTCGGCAGACGCGCCGTGCGCACCGTCGAGATCCACTTCGCAGACCCGGTCGACGCCGCCGAGTTCGACACACTGCCCGGCGTCAGCGACGTGGTCGTGGCCGGACCGGTCCTCAAGTGCACTGTCGACGGCCGTCTCGATCAACTTGTCAAGGCCGCGGCCAGGCACGAGGTCATCGACCTGCTGTCCACCGAACCCGACCTCGAAGAGACGTTCCTGTCGTTCTACTACCACACCGAACTCACCTCGGATGGAGCCGGCAATGCTGCCCGCACTGGTGCGTAAGACCTGGCGCGACGACCGGCGGGCGCTCATCGGCTGGACCGCCGGCGTCGCCGCGTTCACCACCGTCTACACCGCCTTCTACGCGAGCTTCCAGGGCGCCGCCCAGCTCAAACAGGACGCGCTGCCCGAGGGGATGCTCGACTTCCTCGGCATCGCCGACATGGCCTCCCCCGCCGGCTACCTCCAGGCGACCGTCTTCAGCCTGATCGGCCCGCTGCTGGTCCTCATGTGCGCCGTCACGCTCACCGCCCGCACGATCGCCCGTCCCGAGGAGGACGGCGGGATGGAACTCCTGCTGGCCGTGCCGCTGTCCCGGGAAGCGTTCGCGTGGCAACGGCTCGCAGCTGCCGGGAGCGCCATCACCGCTGTCGCTGCCATGCCCTGGCTCGTGCTGCTCGTGGTCGTGCCTGCCATCGGCATGGAGATCCCACTGTCGAACGTCTCCGCCGCGTCGGTGGCCCTCGTCGCGCTCGCCTGGTGCTTCACCGGCATCGCGTTCCTCACCGGCGCCGCCACCGGCAGACGCGGCACCGTCCTGGCCGTCGTCGGGGCCCTGGCCGTCAGCATGTACATCGCCAACGCGATCGGCGGCATGCTGGACGGCTGGCGCTGGCTGCGCTGGTTCTCACCGTTCCACTACTTCATCGGCACCGACCCGCTGCACACCGGCTGGCATGTCACCGAACTGCTCGTGCTCGTCGCCGTCGGCGCCGTCACCGCCTTGATCGGTGTGTTCCTCTTCGACCGCCGCGACGTCGGTGTCTGAACACGCCCAGGACTCGCTGGCCCGCGCCGTCGACGAGGTGCTGCTGATCCCGGACGGCCGGGTCCGGCGCCGGGCCGCGACCGAACTCGGCGCCCGCAGCGCCGATGCCGGTCGGGAGCTGCACGACCTGGTCACCGGAATCCTGCGCACCGCAGGTGTCCGCTGGCACTCGACGCCACCCGAACCCGCCGACACCGCGGCGACCGTCCACGCCCGTGCCGCCGCGCACATCGCCATCACGAACGACGTCCTCGCCGCGGCGATCGACGGGTACGCCGGGCAGGCCCACGCCGAACTCACCCGCAACGACACCGAACGCACGGCCTTCGTCAACGATCTGCTCACCGGCCGCGCCGACCCCGGGGTCCTCGCCGAACGCGCCCAGCGTTACGGCATCCGGCTCTCCGCCGGCCACCTCGTGCTCGTGGCCCGCGCCGCAGTGTTCACGGCCGGTGCCGTGCAACGCATCGACACCGCGCTCGCCGCCAGGTTCGGCGACGCCAACACGCTCGCGACCCTCCGCGGCGGCGAACTCGTCTGCATCACGGCAGCCGGGCTCCGTGGCGTCACCGCCGAACTCGCCCACCTGCTGCTCACCGAACTCGGCCCCGGCACCTGGCAACTCGCCGCCGGCCGCCCCCATCCCGGCCTGCACGGCCTCGCCGCTTCGCTCGACGAGGCCCGCAACACCCTCGACCACGCCGCCAAACTCGGCTTCACCGCACCGGTGCTCAACGCCGCCGACCTGCTCGTGTTCCCCGTGCTCCTCCGCGACCGGGACGCCATCACCGACCTCGTCACCACCGTGCTCGGCCCCCTCACCACCGCCCGCGGCGGCGCCCAGCCCTACCTCGACACCCTCACCGTCCTGTTCGACAACCAGGGCAACCACACCGCCACCGCCCGCCGCATGCACCTGTCCGTCCGGGCCGTCACCTATCGCCTCGACCGCATCCGCGCCCTCACCGGCTACCACCCCGGCGAACCCACCCAGCAGTTCACCCTCCACGCCGCCGTTCTCGGCGCCCGCCTCCTCAGCTGGCCCGGCAGTACCGAATGAGGCCCTTGCCGCTCGTGCCGAAGGGTTGCAGGCGACTGGCAGTTGAACGGTCATCACCTCGTAAGGTTCGGCCGGCACTGTGGGTCTTATGGTCGCGGTATGCGCCGTGCCGTTGTCGTGCTGATGCTCGCCGTGCTGACGGTCGGGGCATGCACCCGCACCGCCGGCGAACCGGGCGGGACGGGTGCGCCCACTGCGACCGCGTCATCGCGGGCAGGTGTGCCCGGCAGGCTCGACTTCATTGCCACGACTCTTGACGGTGCGGCGTTCGACGGGGCGTCGCTGGCCGGGAAGCCGGCCGTGCTGTGGTTCTGGGCGCCGTGGTGCCCGACGTGCGCCGGTCAGGCCCGGGGCGTCAAGACGACGGCAGAGCAACTGGCAGGCAAGGTCACGGTCGTCGGTGTCGGCGGCCTCGACAAGACCCCGGCGATGCGGACGTTCGTCGGTCAGTGGCACCTCGAGGCTGTGCCGCACCTGGCCGATGAGGCGGGCATCGTGTGGAAACGGTTCGGGGTGACCGCGCAGAGCACGTTCGTGTTCCTCGACGCTTCCGGCGCGGTCGTCTACCAGGGGGCGCTCAGCGGCGATGACCTGCCCGGTCTCGCCGGGCGGCTCGCCTGACGTGTCCGACCTCGGGCTCGCGCTCGGCGCCGGGCTGCTCGCCGCGGTCAATCCGTGCGGGTTCGCGCTGCTGCCCGTGTACCTGATGGTCCTGGTCCTCGGCGACGACACCCCGTCCAGGTCGTTGGCGGTCCGCCGGGCGCTGACCGCGACCGGCGCGATGACCGCCGGGTTCGTCGCAGTGTTCGGCACGGCCGGGTTGCTGCTGGCCCCGGTCATCGGCGCGGTCCATCAGGTGCTGCCGTGGTTCACCACCGGGTTCGGGCTGCTCGTCGCCGGTGTCGGCGGGTGGGTGGTCGCGGGCCGGGCGCTGCCCTCGTTCGTCCGGCCGCCCGCCCGCGGGCCCGCGGTCCGCCGGAGCCCGGTGTCGATGATCGCCTTCGGGATGGCGTACGCGGCGTCGTCGCTGTCCTGCACCATCGCGCCGTTCCTGGCGATCGTGGTCTCGTCGTTCCGGGCCGGTTCCGTGCTCGACGGCGTCGGGCTGTTCGTGGCGTACGCGGCCGGGATGGGGCTGCTCGTCGGGCTGGCCGCGCTCGGCGTCGCGCTGAGCCGACCCCGGGCGCTGACCGGCCTGCGCCGTTTCGGTCCGGCACTGTCCAGGGCCGGTGGTGTGGTGCTGCTGCTCGCCGGTGGATACGTCGCCTACTACGGGTTCACCGAGGCCCGTGGCGACGTCGACGACCCGGTGATCGGCGCGGCGGCCAATCTGCAACGACACCTCGCCACCGCAGTCGAACACGTCGGGGTCCCTGCCTTCGCCGCCCTCTTCGGCGTGTTGCTCGCCATCGTGGTCCTCGTCACCGTGCTACGCGGAAGGAGCGCTCGGCGGCGAGCCGGACCGACCTGACCGCCGCCGTTCTACCTGAGCCTGCGGGTTGCCCGCCACGTCAGCGGGATCGGCCATGCGGCGAGGCAGGCCAGGCCGCCGATCAGGTCAACTGGATCGGGGCCCGGCCACGACCGCACGATCCAGGACGTCGGCAGCGGCGCGAGCAGCCACCCTCCCGCCCCGGTGAGCCACCATGCCGCTACCGGCAGGTAGACGGGCAGCGGCGAGGATCTTGTCGGCGGTGGCGCCCTGCACGCGGCTGCTGGCGACGGCGAGCGTCGCGACGGTCATCAGCGGTCCGAGGAGGACTGCGAGCAGGAGTGCGCCGGTCGCCGAGGCGGGGACGAGGCCGGACAGCGGTGCCGCGACCGCGAGCCCGGCGGCGCTGAGGACGGTGACAGCCGTCAGCCGGTACGCGACGTAGCGCGGCATGCCGAGCGGTGAGGTGCGCACGACGGCGAGGGTGCCGCTCTCGAGGTCGTCCAGCACGATCAGGGCGCCGGTCATGCCGAAGGAGACCGGGACGTGCACGGCGACGGCGAGGATCACCAGGGGCGTTTCGTAGGGGTCAGGTCCAGGCCGCGCGTCTGCAGCAGCCACTCGGCTAGGGGCGGGTAGCCGAAGCGCAGCGCGAGGGCGAGCAGCAGGGGGCTCAGCGCCACCATGGCCAGCATCGTGTCGCGGGTGATGTTGCGCAGGTCCGCGCGGGGGAACACCAGCCAGCGTGGCCGGGCGGGCAGCGTCCGGACGTGTGTGACGGCCGGCGAGCAGGACCGGCACCGCACTGAGAGCGGAGAGCCCGGCGAGCGGGGCCAGCCGCGCCGTGACCCGTTCCCATGGTCGCGCCGGGCTGACCCCGAGCGCCGCGGTGGCGCCGGTGGCCCGGTCGGTGACGGTCAGCGCGCCGACGAACAGCGTGCCGACCGTCATGATCTCCAGGAACAGCAGGTACGGCGAGGCGACCCGCGCGGCGCCCGCCGGCAGCACGGCGAGGAGCACGGACCAGGCTGCGGCGAGCCCGAGGACCGCTGCCGGGATCCGCTGCCGCCACTGCAGACGCAGCTCAAGGACGAGCAGGGCGCTCAACCGCTGCCGGGTCACGGCGTCGTTCCGGCCGGTGTGTGGTTGGTGACGGCGATGAAGACGTCGGCGAGCGCGGCCTCGCGGGTGTGCACGGTCTGCACCCGGCCGGTGGCGAGCAGGGCCAGCAGGCCGGGATCGTCGGCAGCACGGGCGGTGGCGTGGGGGCGTCCAGCGAGGGTGGCTGCGGCGCGGGTGAGGTTGTGCGCGATAGCGACGCAGGTCAGCCAGGCGTTGTTGGCGTTGAACCGGCCCGAGGGCAGGTGGGCGAGGGGGCCGTCGATGAGTTCGGCGAAGACCTGTTCGATGATGGCGTGGCCGCGGTGTTGGGCTTCGGCTTGGACGAGGATGTATGGGCTGTCGGTGAACGCGGCGTGGTAACGCCACACGGTGAACAGTGCGCCTTGGTTGTCCACTGTGGATTTGTTCAGGTCGGGGACGCGGCGCACGATGAGCCGGGCAGTGACCTCGTGGCGGGTGCCTTCAAACGCGGTGTAGGTCGTCTCGGCGATCTGTGCGCGGGAGATGAACCGTTGCTGCTCGTCGTCCCAGACCGGTTGTGGGTAACGAATTTCGGTCCAGGCGTCCTCGCCGATCGTGGCGATCGCCCGGCGGACCTTGGCGTCGATGCGGACGGTGATCGAAAAACGCACCCGGGTTCGGCGGCAGGCGGTGACGACCGTGCGGGAGTAGAACGCTGAGTCCGCTCGCAGGACGATCTCACCGGCTGGTGCTGTCGTCGACGCTGTCGTGGCGGCTGCGGGCCGGGCTGCCTGGGCTGCCAGGACGGCTTTGGTCGTGGCGACGGCCTCGGCGACGAGTGCTGCCGCGCCCCGGGCTGAGCCCGCGTTCCCGGCGCGCAGCTGGGTCGCGGCGATCACCGGCGCCGCGTCCGCGGTGCTGATCGTGGCGATGAGCGGGTTCAGACCACGCAGCAGAACCTGATAGCCGCCGACCTTGGCGTGACCGAACGCAGCACCCTGCTTCTGTTTGCCGTAGACCCGGCGCAGCAGCGAGTCGACGTCGACGAACGTGACCGACCCGGCACCGGGCAGCAACGGCGCCTGCCCGGCCAGCCGGACCAGGAACTGCCGCGAGGCGGCCTGCAACTGCCGGACGTGGCCGTGGGTGAACGTCCGCAGGAACGAGCCCAGCGTCGACGGTGCGTACACGCTGTCGAACAGAGCCGGCATGCCGCCGTGGCGCAGTACGTTCAGGTCGTCGATCGAGTCGGCGCCGGTCACCATGCCCGCCACGATCGTGGTGACCTTTCCCGACGCGTTGGACCCCTTGTCCGTGGGCACCCGCAGCCGAGCATCGACGACCCCATGCAGGTCACACCGCTGCGCGAGCGCCAGGACCGGCGCCAGCCCGGCACACGACACCAGATTCGGATCATCAAACGATGCGCGCAGCCGTGCCGCGCCGTGCGATATTCTCACCCGGACGGTGCCCTCTCGAACTGAACGATAGATGCCTCAAGAACCTCTATCTTTCCAGCTCGCGGGGGCATTGTCGCGTCCGAGACGTCCCCGCCACATCAATCTCATCGGTGGATCAGGGCTTAGCATTCGAGGGGTTCTCGCCAGTTGGTACGGCAAGGCTGGCGACTTGGCCGCGGCCGTAACCGCCTTCGAGGAACTCCTAATTGATAACCTACGGCTCCTCGGACCAGATCATGCCGACACATTCACCACGCGCGGCCATCTGGCGCGCTGGCGCGGCGAGGCCGGCGACCCCGAACGCGCCGCCGCCGAGACCGAGCGCCTCGTTGCTGACCTAATCCGAACGCTCGGTCCCCTCCACCCACACACAATGACCACTCGCAGCAACCTCGCCACCTGGCTCGGCAAGGCTGGAAATCCGACAAGTGCAGTCAGCCTACTGAAACAACTTGTTGCCGACCGAACTCGCGCCCTCGGTGCGAACCATCCTGAGACCCAAGCAACTCGCCGAAAACTGACCTTCTGGCGACGCGAACAGTTCGAGCAGACAGCGCGCGACGACAGGCTGTAGTAGCGGCGTTGCTACGCCGGCCGAATTCACCCAGATCAACAGGGTCGCCGGCACTATCAGCAACAACAGCGGTGGCGCACCGTTCGCGACCCCATGATGCCGCTCGGCCCCAATCCGGCTAGGGCCGGCATTCAACCGGCGCAGCTGTTGCCGGCTTCGGTGTGCGTGCATGAGTCGTTGCCGTTGCCGCCGTACACGGTGTCGGTGCCGTCGCCGGCGTCGATGGTGTCGTTGCCGTTGCCGCCGTAGACGAGGTCGTTCCCGGCGCCGGCGGTGATGGTGTCGTTGCCGTTGTCGCCGTAGATCGTGTCGTTGCCGGCCCCGCCGGTCAGGACGTCGTTGCCGTTGCCGCCGATGAGAGTGGAGCCGCCGGGTCCGGCGGTGATGGTGTCGTTGCCGTTGCCGCCGTCGAGGGTGTCGGCGCCGGAGCCGCCGTAGATGACGTCGTCGCCGTTGCCGCCGTTGACGTGGTCGTCGCCGCCGAGGGCGCAGATCACGTCGTTGCCATCGGTCCCGGTGATGGTGTCGTTGCCAGCGGTGCCGACGAGCGTGCAGCCGTGCGCGTTGGTGACGGTCACCGTCGCGCTGGCGCTGTTGTCCGCCGGCACCGGGTCGACCTCGGTGGCGGTACCGGTCGCAGCGGTCGCGACGGTCCCGACGGCGTTGGGCTCGACGGTGAGCACTGCGGTCGCCCGGACGGTCGCGCTGAGGGTGCCGAAGTCGCACCGCACTGTCCCGCCGGAGACGGTGCACGGGCCGGCCGAGGCGAGCACGCTGGCGGCGGGGCCGGTCTCGATGGTGATCGCGGTGTTCGTGGCTGGGCTGGGGCCGTTGTTGATCACCGTCACGGTCACCGTGTACGCGTCGCCGAGGGCGACTGACGGCGTCGACGTGTCGACGGTGGTGGCCAGATCCGCCTGCGGGTCGTAGGTGTACAGATCACCCGGCGACAGCGTGCTGGCGCCGGCCGGTGTCGTGACCCGGAGGTGGACCATTCCTGGGCTTCCCGCGGGTGCTGTCGCGGTGATCGTGGTGTCGCTGACGACGGTGAATGCCGCGGCGGGGACGGCGCCGAAACTCACCCCGGTGGCCGCGGCGAGGTGTGTGCCGGTGAAGGTGACGGTTGTGCCGCCGCCGGCCGGGCCGTGCGCCGGGCTGATCGCGGTGATCGTCGGTGGGAGGGCCACGGGCGGGGACGGGTCGGAGGTCCCGGCGCCGTTGATGGCTGTGACGGTGAAGGTGTAATTCACGCCGTTGGTCAGCCCGGTGATGGTGCAGGTCAGGTTGTCGGCTCCGTCGGCCGAGCAGGATTGGCCGCCCGGTGTTGCGACGACTGAGTACCCGAGGATCGGGCTGCCGCCGTCGAACGGCCGCAGCCAGGTGACGGTCGCGCTGTGATCGCCCGGCACGACGGCCATGACGGCAGGGCTGTCCGGCAGCGCGTTGCGGACCGTGATGGTGAACGTGGCCCGTCCGGTGTTGCCGGCACTGTCCGTCGAGGTGCAGGTGACGACGGTGACACCGATCGGGAACACTCCCCCGGACGCGCGGTCGCAGGACACCGGGGTACTGCCGTCGGCGGCGTCGGTCGCCGTCGGCGTCGGATAGTTCACCACAGCGCCGGCCGCGCTGGTGGCGGTCGTCGTGATGTCCGCCGGGACCTGCAGGTGCGGTGCCCCCGTATCGATCCGGACACGCAGGATGTCGCTGGGGTCGCCGGCGGTGCCGGACTGATCCACGGCGGAGACGAAGTACGACCGGCTGCCCTCCGCGGCCGAGGTGTCGGTGTACGACGGCGCCGCTGTGGTGGCGATGAGCGCGCAGTCGCGGTACACGTTGTACGAGACCGCGCCGGGCACGGCCGCCCACGTCAGCGCGGCGGTGGCGCTCGCCGCACCGGCGGCGGTCACCTGCGGACGGCCCGGCAGTTGCTGCACCGGTATCGGGCGCAGCACCACCGTCGTCTCGCCCGTCACGGTCAGCGGCGCTCGCAGCGAGAGGTAGCCGCCGCCGGACAACGACGCGATGAGCCCCCCGTTGTTGTTGCTGCAGGTGGTGTACGCCGCCCCGACGACGGTCGCGGCGTCGGTGAAGCAGCCGGTCGCTCCTCGCCCGCTGATGACCTGCACGATGCTGGTACCGGGGTCGCCGGGGTACAGCGACGTCGTGCCCTGCAAGGCGTTGCCGGTGACGCTGATGTACGGCGTGGGCCGGCCGGCCGCGTCGAGGACGACGGCGTGGACGGCGACGATGTCGAGTACTACGTCGCGGTGCAGGTCGCCGCCGGTGAGGTCCAGTGTCAGGTTGGTCGTCGGCTGCTGGAGCGTGAAGTTCGCGATCCTGGTCTGGCCGGTGGTCTCGCCGTTCAGGCCGATCGCGTAGCGGCCGGGCTGGGCCGCGACGGCGAACGCCCCGTCGTTGCCGGTCGCCGCGGAGACCCGGTTGCCGAACGCGTCGGTGAGCGACACGACGATGCCGGGCAGTCGGCGCCCGCTGCTGTCGGTGACCGTGCCGGAGAAGGTGTGCGCAGGGGCCGGGCTGTGCGGCAGCGTGATGTCCATCTCGGCGGTGACGATGACGTCGGTACCGGCGCAGACCTCGCCGCCAGGGTTCTGGAAGGCGCAGATGCCGCCGCTGCCGAGGCTCGCGTTGCCGCTGTATTTGGCGCCCAGGACCGTGTTGAACGTGTAGACGGGGCCGTTGCCGGAGACACCGCCGAAGACCTGCAGCACCTCGGTGCCCGGGTCGCCCGGATACAGCGAGCGACGTGGTGCCGGCCTGTGCGTTGCCGGACGCGGCATACGCCCCTCGCAACGGGTAGCCCTGGGCGTTGTACGGGGCCGCGTGGACCGGCACGACCCACAGCGTCAGGTCCTTGGTGAGGTCACCGGTGGTCAGGTCCAGGGTCGGACTCGTGATCGGCTGACGCAGGTACAGGCTCGAAATGCCGCTGACCCGGTTGCCGTTGTTGCTCAGCCCGAGCGCGTAGGTGCCGGGGCGCACGTCGACGGTGAAGCGCCCGGTGCCGTCCGTGAGGCCTCCGGCCGAGTTGTTGAACCGGTCGGTGAGCGACACCTGCACACCGACCTGCGGACGGCCCTGCTGGTCGGCGAGGACGCCGGAGAACGTGTGCGGAGGCGGCGGGGCGTGCGGCACGCTCACCGTCGTCTCCCCGGTGACGGTGAAACCGGAGTCGATGCAGACGTTGCCGCTGTTGAGGCTCGCGCAGAAGCTGTTGTTGTTCGCGGTGTACACCGCACCGACGACCGTGTTGAACGTGACGCCGTTGACGCCCCCGCCGTTGGCAGCACTCAGGATCTGCACGATCGCCGTACCCGGATCCCCGGGATACAGCGAGGTCGTACCGCCGACGGCGTTCGCGGACACGTTGTAGTTGCTGTATGCGTAGCCCTGCGGGTTGAACGCCGTGGCGTGGATCGCCACCACGTCAAGGCGCAGATCGCGAACCACGTCACCGGACGTGAGGTCGATGCCGGGCGTGCCAGGAGACTGCCGCACCAGGAAGGACACCATGCCGTCCTGCCGACCATAGTTCGCGTCCAGCGTCAGCGCATACCGGCCCGGCACGATCGAGACGCTGTATCGGCCGAGGCTGTCGGTGACGCTCGACGCGGAGTGGCCCGCCTGATCGGCGAGCGAGACCGACACCCCCGCCAGCCTGACGCCCTTCGTGTCGGCCAGGGTGCCCACCAGGGCGCGGCTGGTGCCGGCGAGCTGGACGTCGGCGACCCGGTCCTCGGTGACGTCCAGACCGGCCACGGTGGCGGCGACCAGCCCTGAACTGGCCGGCTCCGGCACAGCGCCTGCAGGACCTGAACGGCGACGCCGCACACCCCTTCTCTTGCGCGAGAAGGGGTGTGCGGCGTCCACTGCGAGCGTGGCGGTGTGCCGGCAATGGGCCGATGCGAGACCGCTCAGGTGCAGGCGGGAGTGTCCGGCTTCGGGAACTGTTCGTCGACGGACGTGACCTGCCAGCCGCCCTCGGGCTTGAGCTGCATGCCGACGACGAAGCCCGCCGGCTCGCCGCCGATGACGCCACGGAAGACGGCCTGACAGGCGCCGCCGCTCGTCATCCACAGCGCGTTGACGAACGTGAGCGACGCGACCAGCACCCGCTTACCGCCGTAGCGCTTGAGCTGCGCGTCGAGCATCGCCCTCTCGCCGGTGGTGGCACCGCGACCGTACGGCTCGGCCAGCTCGGTGAGGGCGTCCCGGTCGTTGTCCGACAGGGCCTGCAGGTAGCTGCTGACGGTCGCCAGGGCTGTCGCGTTGCGCGGCCCGCCGCGGCCCAGCGTCACGTACAGCAGCACGCCGGCCGCCGCGATGACCAGCACCGCGGCGACCGTCAACAACCGTGCTCGCATCACGAGGTCTCAGGTCCTGTGCGCATACAACTGATACGTCCAAGTCTGGTAGCTGAGAATGTAGTTCAGCGAACGGTTGACGTAGTCGTAGTGGTTGCTGCTGTGCTGGGTCATGTACTGGTCGCCCAGGCCGAGCACCGGGTCGATGTAGATGTCGGTGCAGATCTGGGTGTGGTCGAGGATGTCGTCGGGCGGGTTGCCCTTCGGCCAGTTCCATTGGAGCACGTCGGACGGCACCATCCAATCGAGCTCACTGAGGATGTAGGTCCGGCCGGAGCCCGTGGCGAACCAGTACCAGTTCTCGGCGCCGCCCCAGGAGTAGGTCGTCGTCCAGGTGTAGGAGCCCCGGAACCACTGTGAGTTGCTCGTCCGGTCCTGGCCGGGCCAGCTGCCGGTGTGCTGCCAGAAGCCATAGTTCATGCACTCGGAAATGAACGCCGTGCAGTCGTCGCTGTAGTACAGGGCGCTCGGATCGTAGTTCAGGCCGTACCTGATCGCGTACTCGATCATCCGGCTGTAGTCGTACGCCACCTGGAGGTTCGCGCTCGTCCGGTCGCCGAATGTTCGCCCAGCAACCACTTTCGGGCCGCGCGGCGGCTCGCCCGTGCCCGGCTTGATGCCGCTGCCCTTGGCGGGGCCGGGACCCCGGAACTTCGCCGGCACGGCGTCGAGGAACTGGGTCTCGGGCAGGTCGCGGTAGTCGCTGGAGATGAACTGAGCGCTGTCCAGCCGAAGGACCCCGCCGTCGCGGACGAACTGCACGTCGTGCTCGACGGTGTATGCGGTGAACTTCCCGCCGCACGCGCGGGGGCTCACGAAGTACAGCGTGGTCTCCTCCCGAACCCGCGCAAGCGGCCGCGCCGCGTCACCGCTCACCGACAGCACCGTGGTTTTGGTCTGCGACCGTTCGTAGCCGCCGAACCGTCCGAAGACCGCGCGCCGGGATTTCAGCTGCTCGTGGTCGGACCGCTGCCGCTGCGTGAACGAACGCGTCGACGGCACGAGGAGATCCACCGGCCCCGCCGACACGCCTCCGTGCGTCACCCGGAGCGCGCGCCCCGAGAAGTACTCCTGGACGAGCCCTTCGATGGCCGCCAGGTCGTCAGCGGCGGGAGCCGCCAGCGCGATGCCGGGCATCGCCGCGACCGCACCACCGAGCGCGATGCCGCTCATCAACGTACGCCGTTTCATGCTTCCCCGTTTCGTCGTGTCCCCCGGCACACTCTGTGCACACGGAAGCTATCAACGGCGAGGAGTCAGCGTGGGGACACATTCGCATGTGTGAGTATGGTGCGGGGCGATTTGGTTAGAGCGGTGCGGGGCATGAGCAGCACCTCTCATAAAGATCAGCAGTATTCGCGGCGGTCGTGGTCGTCGGGCCCGTACGGTCATCTCCTGACGTTGAGTGACTCTGCAGGGTAAGCAACGTGCGACCGGAATCGAACTTGTCGGCCAGGAACGCCGGCGAACCGGGCCTGTTTCGCGGCGACGGCTGCCGTGCTGCAGCCGTGCGCACCGACCGCAGCGCGGCACGGGCGCGACGCCGGGGCGTCAGGATGCTGTGGGTCAAAGACTTACCATTACAGGATGCGCAGGGCCTCCTCAAGGCCATGACTCAATCCGACACAGCAGCAGCCTCTACACAACCAGAGCGGTTCAATCCAGCCACTTGAAGGAACCGCTATTCGTCGATAGGTTAGTACGCATGCATCCCTGTTTCTTGCACGGGTGCTATGGGTGGGGGTTCACATCCCCCCTTCGACACCAACCATCTCCCAACGGCTCATGCCCGGTTGCATCTGGGCGTGGGCCGTTTGTGTATCCGGGTGGAAGGTCAACCTAAGGCCGAGTTCGCGGTAGACCTCAAGCCTCTCCTCCGGGTGTGCGGCTCGTAAATTGGGTTTGGCTTACGCTGCCTGCGAGTATTCGTTGATCAGCCCGCCCAGGATCGGGCGTCGTCGGACCCGCGCGGCGCCGAGATCGGCGACCGGTGGTGGTGGATTCGGCGGTTGCTGGTCCAGTGACCGGTGTGGGCGGTGGCGGTTGTAGTGCTCGGTGTACTCGGTCAGCGCCCTCAAGAGATGCCGTTCGTCAGCTATCAGGATCCGGTCGGTGCATTCACGGCGGACGGTGCCGACCCAGCGCTCTGCGAAGGCGTTCGCCTTCGGTGCCTGTGGCGGTGTGCGCAGCACGTCGATGCCGGCGGCGGTGAAGACCGTGTCGAACGCGGCGGTGACCTTCGTGTCTCGGTCTCGTAGCAGGAAGCGCAGCCTGCTGGCGTGCTGGTCGAGGTTCATGAGCAGGTTCCGGGCCTGTTGCGTGACCCAGGCGCTGGTCGGGTGGGCGGTGACGCCGGCGATGTGAACCTGTCGGGTGGCGAGTTCGATGAAGAACAGTACATAGATCCGTTTCAGCAGCACGGTGTCGACAGTGAAGAAGTCGCAGGCCAGGATTGTGTGGGCCTGGGTGGTGAGGAACTGCTGCCAGGTTGGTCCGGTCCGGCGTGGTGCCGGGTCGACGCCGGCCTGGTGCAGGATCTTCCAGACCGTGCTGGCCGCGATCTGGCAGCCCAGACGCGCCAGCTCACCCTGCACGCGGCGATGGCCCCGGGTCGGGTTCTCCGCGGCCAGACGCAGCACCAGCTCACGGAGTTCCCGATCGACTGGTGGCCGGCCGGGACGCGCGTGCAGATACGTCCAGTGCCGGGCGATCAGCTGCCGATGCCAGCGCAGCAGCGCGGCCGGGGTGACGAAGAACGCCGACCATTGTGGTCGGGGCAGTAGTCGGGACAGCGCCGTCAGCACCACCCGGTCCGCGGGCTGCAGGTCGGGGCGGTGCACCTGCCGGCGAAGTACCGCCACCTGATGCCGCAACACAAGGAGTTCGACATCTTTCGCGCCGCCGTCCCGGGCGAGCTGCGTCAGCAGCTGCAGGATCTGACGTAGGAGCAGGTACATCAGCGAGGCTGCCACGCCCTGGATCATCCCCGCTACCCGGTAGCTGAGCCACGGACAAATCCGCACGTCACAGCCACCGAACCGAATTTACGAGCCGCACCCGCAGGACGGCTCGGCCTGGTCAACGC
This sequence comes from Dactylosporangium sp. NBC_01737, assembly GCF_035963215.1. NCBI lineage: Bacteria > Bacillati > Actinomycetota > Actinomycetes > Micromonosporales > Micromonosporaceae > Dactylosporangium > Dactylosporangium sp. NBC_01737. The sequence goes on along the minus strand of NZ_CP109153.1, from coordinate 6,091,064 downwards.
CGCGACTCCCGGCCCGCGCCCGGGCGGCGGGCCTGGGCACGTTCAAGGTGTCAGGGAGACCGAGTGAGTTCGGCACGGTTCACGCATTTCGTGTGGCGCGCCGTGGCCTCCGCCATACGCTGTCGGCGTGGGGTACTGGGGCAAACGCGACGACATGATCGTGCACGACGTGGAACCGTACAACGCCGAACCTCCGTGCGCCATGCTCGACGGTCGTTCGCTAACCCCGCTGGACACCTTCTACAGCCGCAATCACGGTCCGGTGCAGCAGATCGATCCGGACGAGTGGCGGCTGGATGTGGACGGGCTCGTCGACACTCCCCTTACCTTGTCGCTGACCGAGCTTCGTAACCGGTTCGCCAGCCGCACGGTGGTGGCCACGCTGCAGTGCGCGGGCAACCGGCGCGTCGAGTTGGCCGCGTTCCGCCCGATCCCCGGCCAAACCCCCTGGGGATCAGCCGCGATCTCCACGGCCCAGTGGACCGGCGCCGCGCTGGCCGACGTGCTCGCCGCCGCCGGCTTGCGCCTGGACGCGCAGCACATCGCGTTCGCCGCCTCCGACGTGTCGCACGTTCCCGACCCGCCACAGCCGTTCGGTGCGTCTATCCCGGTCGCCAAGGCGCTCGCCGACGAGGTACTGCTGGCCTGGGAGATGAACGGGGTGCCGCTGCCCGCCGTGCACGGAGCGCCGGTCCGAGTCGTGGTGCCCGGCTACATCGGCGCCCGCAGCGTCAAGTGGGTGCGACGCCTCACCGCGCAGGAACATCCGTCCGACAACTACTTCCAGGCCAAGGACTACCTGCTCCTGCCCGCCGATGCCGATCCGGCCGCGGCGGCGTCGGGACAGGGGCTGTCCCTCGGCGTAGCCGCCCTCAACGCGGCCATCCTGCGTCCCAGCGACCGCCAAACGCTGCCGGCCGGCCCGATTCAGGTGAGCGGGTACGCGTCCGCCGGCGACAATCGGGGCGTCGCACGGCTCGACGTCTCCGTCGACGGCGGCCAGCATTGGTCGCAGGCGGACCTCGAACCTGCAGCCGGGCCCTGGGCCTGGCGCCTGTGGCAGGTGACCGTCAAGCTGCCCCTCGGACCCGGGGTGATCGTCGCCAGAGCATGGGACACCAGCGCCGTTGTCCAGCCCGAAAGCGCCGAACACCTGTGGAACCCATTGGGCTACATGAACACCGCCTGGGCCAGGGTACGCGTCACCGGCGGACTGTAACGACCAGGTATTGATCGCCGATGCTGATGCCTCGGCGAAGCGGAAGCTGCCGCCCGGTCTGAGGGACGAGTGGAGCGTCAACGAGGAACTCCGATACCCGTCGGACAATGTCGCGGCTCAGTCCAGTAATCGTTCCAGTCCGGAGGTAGACGGGTGAAGAGCGCAGCGGCTGCCGCCCCGTCCTCGGAGGCATGCGCCAAAGCCTATGCAGTCGATGCCGACAGAAGATTCCTCCACGAAATGGCACGCGGCGTCGCGGTCCGCGACCCTCGCCCGTCTCCTTCACCACGGGCGGCTCGACGGAGCAGACCTCTCGGCGCAGCCGGCACCGCGTGTGGAACCGGCAGCCGCTCGGCGGATCGGTCGGGCCGGGCGGCTCGCCCTCGAGCACGATGCGGTTCTTGAGCAGGCCCCCGGCGGCTGCGGTCGACGAGCGGCGACGCGGACAGCAGAGCCTGCGTGTACGGGTGGGCCGGCCGGTCGTACATCCTGGCTGTGTCGCCGACCTCCGCGATCCGGCCCAGATACATGACCGCGGTCCGTCGGCCACCTGCCGATGGTCTCCCTACGGACCACTCAGGACCTGCTGGCCGCGCGGCGGGACCTGCTGGTCCAGCGGCTCGCCGACCGCGAAACGCTGGTCAGGAAAGGCGGCGTCGAGCTTCCGCGGGTCACCATGCTGGAGACCGAGTACCTGCAGGCCATCACCGAGGCGGAGATCCGCTGGATCGACACCGTCCTCGCCGGACGCGGCGACGGTTCCATCACCTGGGACCAGCGACAGCTGCAGGGTGCGCCTCGATCGGCGGCCATCCTCGAGGGCCCCGCGTCCGTCACGAACATCAAGCGCGCCATCATCACAGACGGCGCGCCAGGTGTCGGTGCACATGAACAACCTGCGAGGCAATTTTCCTTCGCCGGCATTGTCCGGATCAGGTGAGTGGGGATCGCCGTCCAACCTCTCCGATCTTTCGGCCTCTCAGCTCCACTGGGCTAATAGCTTCGCTCTCCCGCTTGTCCCGCAGGCAGTTGCCACGGTACGCCGGAACCCGGCAGGTGCGGGGTGAGAGCTCGGGTGAAGCCTGTGGGTGCCGAAACTCGGCTAAGCCCGTGACCTGGCAATCAGTCTCTTTTCTTGATCGACCTACGCGATCGACTTGAACAGGTCAATGCTCGCCGGCCTCGGCCGCCCCTACCTCGTCCTGCGGCTTGGATCGATCGAAGCGACCGAACGGGGTGCGCCACACGCACCGCGGCTGCCAGTCGATCAGATCGTCGAACGGCCGTAGCGAGGGCAGCGGCTCGGGCTCAACTCGCCGCGATGACTTCGATGACCTCGTCGCATGGGCGGCGCTGTGGCGGCGGTACCGCGGGCGCGCTCTCGTTGACGCCGAGCCGGACTGTCAGCTGTGGGTACCCGGCTGGTGCGACCGCCCCGCGTAGTACCGTCCGCGCACCGGGGACCTCGACCACATCGCTCATCGCCGACGACGCCAGCCCGATGGTTGTGGCGGTGAGCAGGACCGCGCTGACCGCCTCCCCGGTGCGCAGCCAGTCCGCCCTGTTGTCCTGTGTGGTCGCGAACGCCAGGTAGGTCGTGTACCGGTCGTCGCCGGGCCCGGGAGCCAGGCCCGGCGTCGCGCCGGGAGCGAAGTCGCGTGCCGGCCCGGTCCGTGTCACCTTCGGGACGGCCGCCGTCGCCGGCACACCGTCGCGGGTCGCTGGGACACGACGGGTCGTCCAGGTGGCGATCTCGTCCTGGTAGCCGGCGTCGCGTTGCTCGGCTGTCGCCGCCAACCGTGCGGCGAGTGCGAGGAAGCCCACCTGCGACGGGTCGAACGCATGAGTGCTGACCCCGAACGGTTCGGTGGTGTGACGCAGCAGGTCTATCACCTCGTCCGGTAGCGGCCGGACGCCCAGGAACGGGCGTCGATCGGTGCAACGCGTGCGCAAAGCATGATGCAGGCGCATGTCTTCGGCTGTCACCTGGTGTGGGCCGGTAAGCGTCAGTCTGGCGAGCAGGTCCGGGTCGGCTGGATCATCGATCCGTTCGACGGTGGCCGCGGCCCCGAGGACGGCGAGCACGACGGTGGCATGGTGCAGAACCGCGCCGCAGCTGATGATCATCAACCGACCCTGCGGATCAGTGGCGGTCAACTGGCGGGAGCGGTCCGCGTGCAGTTCGAGGGTGTTGCCGCGGATGCGCCAACGCCACGGCTGGGAGTTCTCGATCGACGGGGCCAGACACGCCACGCGGGCCGCCTCATACAACACATCCCCGGCCGGCAACGGCGCCGGTTGCTGCATCTCACTCATGGTTGTGCCTCCGGAGGTAGCGGTGGCTGGTCGTTACCCCAAGGTCCGAACGGATGGGATCGCCGACGTAAACGCCGACCGTCGTGTTTGACATTCGACAACACGGCCCCGAGTTCAACGGTACGCACTGGCCGATCTGTTCGGCGCCTTGTCGGTCGCGATCTGCCTGCTTTCCGCGGAAGACGCCCGCGACGCCGAAGCGGTGACCGGGTTGCCGGCGTAGGCTGGCGACTGGCAAGCCGTTTGAGGAGCTCGTCGCGTTCGACCCGGCCCTTGTCGTACGTCACCGGCCCGTCGCGGCCGCACGAACCGTTGAGGTGTCGGAGGCGGCTCGTGGTCAGTTCGCCGGGTGCGGCTGTGGAGCCTGATCGTCGAACACACCCCCGTTGGACCGGTCGCGGCCGAGCACGTCTGCGCTGCGGCTATTGCGGCCACCGGTGTCGACGGCGTCGCCGTCACCGTGGTGCTGGCCACTTCCCCCGGCGAGACGATGTACACCAGCGATCAGGTGGCCTCGGCGCCGGAGGAGCTCACCCTGACCCTCGGCGAACGCCCGGGGGTGGATGCCGTACCGCGCCCGGCCCGGCGACCTCGGTGGCGAGCAGCCGGCCGACGCGTTGGTGCTGGCCGATGCAGCTGCGTACCGAAGTGATCGGCGCGTTGAACCTCTTCGACGCCAACCCGGGCGCCCTCGATGAGGGCAAGCTGCACATCGGTCAGGCCCTGGCGGACGTGGCCACCATCGGCCTGCTGCAGCAACGTTGTAGGTGCCGATAACCCTGTCCGCGCGGGTCAGGCGGCGTGTTGTATTCGTGGATGATGCCGCCCAGGCGGTCGCGCCGGCGGACGGTGAACTGCGTGATCGCGGCTGGATCGGTGATCGGATCGGGCAGCGGTTGCAGCGGGCGGGCGTTCGCGATGCCACGGTGAGGTCGGTGAGCGTTGTGGTGCTGTTCGTACTGTCGCAGCGCCTGCAGTAGGTGTGACTGGTTCCAGAGCAGCGTGCGGTCGAGCAGTTCGTGGCGGCAGCTTTGGATCCACCGCTCCATGATCGCGTTCATGCGGGGCATCTGGACGCCGCTGAGCATGGCGAGGTTGCGCACGGCTTGGCTGACCCACGCCGCGGTCGGGTGGGCGGCGGCGCCCAGGATCCGAACTCGTCGGGTGGCGTGCTCAATGACCGCCAGGACGTACATCCGCTGGCCGGTCAACGTCACGGTTTCGAAGAAGTCGGCGGCGAGGATGGCCTCGGCTTGGGACCGCAGGAACGCAGCCCAGGTCTGGCTGCTCCGCTCGGGTGCCGGGTCGATGCCGGCTTCTTTGAGGATCTCCCAGACGGTGGAGGCGGCGATCTTGATTCCGAGGACGAGTAGCTCGCCGTGGATGCGCCGATAGCCCCACGAGTTGTTCTCCTGGGCCAGGCGCAGCACGAGCACGCGGATCGATCGAACGGTGCGTGGCCGACCGACACGCCTCGGACGTGAGGCGCGGGCGTGGCGTGCGGCGATCAGGTCGCAGTGCCAGCGCAGCACGGTCTCGGGGCGCATCAGCAGCCGGATCTTGTGTAGTACCTCGCGGGGAATTCGGTGCAGCAGGGCGTCAAGGTAGGCCCGGTCGGCCGACGTGAACCGGACCGTCGCGCCGTGCAGTTGCCGTTCGAGGACCGTGATCTGGTGGCGCAGGCGAGGATCTCCACATCCTTGGCGCGATCGCTCGCGGGCAGCAAGCGCAGCATCGCCAGCGCGTTGGTCACACCGAGGTACGCGAGTCGAAGGAGCATCGCTAGCAAGATCGAGACAGACTTGGGCTGAAGTCCTCGAGCCGTCCTCGCCCGTGGCTACCTCCGAAGTCGGCGTTCGCCGGGTTCCGCTTTCCACCAGAGGTGATCGTCGTGGAGAACACATCGGAGACGAATCCCGGCCGGGTGATCTCGGCGCTGACCACGGCGCCGCCGATCCGCTCGGCGCGTTCGGCGACGAGGACCGACCAGCCTTCCCGAGCGAGCAGCACGGCCGCGACCAGCCGTTGTGTCCCGCGCCCACCACCACCGCGTCATAGCGAGCAGGCATGCCAGACCCTCCCTCCCCCATCAAGAGCTGTTACCGCGCAGCGAGCAGGCCGCGCAGCCGTTCGAGGGGGCCTCGGCGGAGCAAGTGGGTCGCGACGATGTGACCTGACGCGCCGGACAGGCCGGGTCCGGGGTGGGTCGCGGCCCCGATGTGCCAAAGCCGTTCGAACGGTGTCTGGTGGCCCGGGCGGGGCGGTATCGGCCGCCAGAGCAGGCGCAACATGGCGTGCGGATCGACGGAGCGCTGGCCGGTGAGCTCGGCGGCCGCGTGGGGGTGAGCTTGCCCCGTTACCCCCGGCCGCCACCGACCTACCAGCGCTACGAGGGGAGCCTAACCGGCAGTTCTCTGGAGACGATCACCGTGCGGGTTCAATCCTTCGACACTGGTCTTGGTAAATGTTTACCAAGATCCTTGTACTTGTAACATCCAGGCAGCAGACCCGAGCGGGTGACCACCCGGTTGGGTTTCGGCATGTGCGGACCGCGCCCCGGCGGCGACGATGAGCCGCGTGCGGCGCAGCGTTCCGGCCCCGGCCGAGCAGATGATCGCGGCGCTCATCCCCGCACCGCTCGCCCGCCACGGCCGCCGCTGCCCGAGCTGCCTTCACCTTCCACCGGGTCTGACCAGGTCGAGCCGTACCTGGACATCGGTCAGCTGGACCCGTCCGGACGTACTTCGGCCCGGCCGCTGCTGCACCGGCTGGGCTGGCCACCCGGGCACCGCATCACGTTCGACGTCGCACACGGCACCATCACGGTCAGGTTCAGCCCGGCTGGACGGCACACCATCGGTGCCACCGGCCTCCTTGCCGTCCCCGCGGCGGTCCGGCAGCTGTGCAACCTTGTCGTCGGCGACCTGGTCGTCCTCCTCGCCGACCCCGGCCGTGACCTGCTATTGATCTATCCGGCCCGGACCGTCGCACAGCTCCTCGCCGACCAGTTCGCCATAGGCGATGGCAGCTGACCGCGAGCGGCTCGACGCGGCCTGGACGGCGCTGGCCGAGCTCGGCGTCACCCTCGCCGATCTGCAGCGCGATGCCCGACCGGCGCTGCCGACGTTCACCGACTATCTGCCGCTGGTACTCGCCGCGGCCGGTCCCGGCGCGCTGCGCGCCTACCGCAGCTACTGGCAACGGATGACCACCGCCTGGGGCGACCTCCCCATCGACACGGTGACCGCCAGCGACATCCAGGCGCTCCAGCGACGCATCGTGGCCAACGCCCGAGCCCGGCGCAACAGCCGCGGCGGCCGCCACGCCGGCGAACTGCTCATCGCCGCCGCTCGCGCCTTCTACAACCAGGCCATTGCCGACGGTCTCGTCGAGACCGCGGACAGCCCGGCCCACCGGGTCCGCAAGCCCCGCCGGCTGCCCAGCACCCGGCGGGCACTGACACCCGCTGAACTGACCGAGATCAACCAGGTCGCCCGCACCACCGGCAACGACACCATCCTCGACGCACTGCTGCTCCGGCTGCACACCGAGACCGCCTGCCGGCGTGCCGGCGCCCTCGGCCTGCGGCTGCAGGACCTCGACGCCGACCGCGGGCTCCTGCAGCTGCGCGAGAAAGGCGGCACCATCCGCTGGCAGCCGATCAGCCTCGACCTCGCCACCAGCCTCACCCAACATGCCGCCGCCCGCGGCGCGGTTCTGCCAGGTGATGCGCTGCTGCGATATCGCAACGGCAAGCCTTGACCAGCCGCCGATACGACGAGTTGTGGCGCCGCATCGGCCGGCACCTGCCGTGGGTTGCCGCGCAGGGCATCACCGCCCATTGGCTGCGCCACACCACGCTCACCTGGGTCGAACGGCATTTCGGGTACGGCACCGCCCGCGCATACGCCGGCCACACCGACACCACCGGGCCGGCCACGACCACGTATATCCGCGCCGACCTGCAAGCCGTCGCCACCGCACTCGCCGCCATGACCGGTCGGCCGCACCCGCTCGCGCAACCCATCGACGACCATCGGGTGGTCTAGCGTGGCTTTGAACACGCTTGCGTCGCAGCACTGCGGCGTTTGCTTCGAGAGGCGCCAGGCACAGTGTTGACGGCCGCGGCGGCGACAAAGGATGCGGTCGCCCCGCGTCTCCGCAGGTCGACCGCATCCTGTTGAACGTGCGCCGATGGACTCGGCGTCTACCCGGTACGAATCACCCTGAACACAAGGTCGTCGAACGTCGGCGGCGATGTCGAGTAGTAGTTGCAGTGGTAGACGCGCTCGTCAGCACTGGCGACCTTCACCGACAACGCCGAGTTCTCGGCCCCCCGCGCGACATGGGCCGACCCGCCGTCACCGTAGAGAAAAACGTTCGAAATTCGCAGCGCGTCGACCGAACCATCATGGTCGACAACAAACTCCGTACGGCCCCTGTCCGGCCACAGAACGACCTCGGGCAAGTTCGTCATGCCGTCGAAGCCGAGTCCGGGCCGCGCACTCGAGATCGAGATGCCATGGCGTTGCTCCGGAGCGAACCTCTCGACCACGACAGACACCCGCCCGGGCCCGGAGACTGCCCAGACATCCCCCGGCGTGACCCGAAGACCACCCCAATTGATCATCAACGGAGGCGTTGCGGCAACACCGAGGTGCTCCGCGCTCTTCACGTAGTCGAGCACAGCAACCTGCACGGACAGGCCGCTCTTCGAGTAGTCGTAGGACAAGCGCTCCCGGATCGACTCCTCCGCCGAACGCGCGAACGCACTGGTCTCCAGCTCGGGAACAATGCCGCGGGCGACACTCACCCAGTCCTGCGGATTGGACATGCATCCGAGGATCAGCTGATGTGCGGTGAGCACGTCAACTGCAGGAAACTCCGACATCTCAGCGTCTGCACCTTCGCGGAACTCGACGGTAATCAACCGCTCGCCCACCCACGTTGCCTGGATGCCTCGCCAGTCGTCGTCATGGGACTCGATGACGATCCATTGAGGCTCATCCAGGCCGAGACTGTCCAGCAGCCAGTACAGCTCGTCCGCCGTCGGCGAAAAGCTGGGCTGCTGAAACACTCCCCTCACCTTGTAACCTGCGGACATCTCACACTCCGCCATCAGGGATAAATATTCGTGAACGGGATACGATTCCCGGCCAGGAACCGGGACGGATCGATCCACACATGCGCGTCCGGCCACTGCGGGACGACCTGCGTGCCACCTGCGGCGCGAGAGACCGGCTCATGAGAAAGTTCCATTGTTTCCGTCTGACCCGTCCATGGATTGATCCGCGTGGGACCGCGCCAACCCCGGAGAGGAATCTGCGCACGCTCCCACGGATACAGCCCCGAGTTGGGGTCATTGTAGATGGCCCGCCATGCGGCACGGCGCATGGCATCGGTCCAGGCTGACCCTCCGCCGGAACCCGGAACGGGCAAGTACCATCCGTTGTGCCCACGTGGTCTGCCACCGGTGGAGCAGGTGCATGAGGTTCCATGGGTGGGGTCTGCTGAACCTCCGCAGTTGTGGACCAGTACCGGATCGTTGCCGGCCAGTACATAGTACGTGTGCGTCTGCGCGACGGTCAGGTCGTGCATGTACTTCGCGCCGGTCCACACCACGGACGTGTCGACACTGACCGTCGAGCCGTCCGGTTCGACCAACTGGTCGCCGAATGCCAGGTCCCCTGCGGGCTGCCATTGTTCGAGAGACTCGTTCCAGAACGGGTGGTTCGCGGTCGTCTGCAGCGTGGCCTTGGCGCCCTCGCCGTTCACCACCTCCAGGGTGGCGAACTCCTCGTCGAGGTTGCGGTGCAGGTCCTCGACGACCTCGGCGCGGGTCTTGCCGGTCTCGGGGTCCGTGGCCAGAACCTCGTCGCCGATCCGGACGTCCTTGATGGCCTTGGCGGTGCCGTCGGCCATGAGGACCTTGGTGTCCGGATCAAAGCTGTGCCCGTTGCACTTCTCGCCCGTAGGTTCGGGGTCTTTCGTGTCCTCGGTGTCGGTCCTGTCATGTTTGGGTTTGTCGGCGTTCTTGTCTGACCCTGGGACGCCGGAGTCGTTGTTGAGTGGCGAGCCGTTGCTGCCGCCGTTGCTCCCGTTGCCGTCGTGGTCGTCGTCGCCGTCCCGGCGCGACGGACCGCGGTCCATGTTGGGAACGGTGATGCCGAACTTCTCGGCGAGTTTCTTGGCGGCCTTGGCCGCACGCATGCTGAGTCCCGCGCCGCCGGACAGCGCATTCATGAGCATCTCGCCAGCGATTTCGCCGACGGTGACGCCGCAATCGTAGGCGTTGGCGTCACCGCCGAAACAGGTGGCGAGTTGTTCGCAGATGCCGGTGATCGCGCAGGCCCAGCCCATGAACTCGCTGCCGGTCTTCTCCTCCCACTTCTTCGCGTCGCCCTCAAACGCCTTCCATGCGCTCTTCGGATCCTTGAGCATCTTGCGGATGCCCCGAAGCGTGGCCAGCATCTCCCAGGGACTGACCGTGTTCCACAGACCCCGGAGGAAACCTCTGGCGAAGTCGCCGATCTTCGACAGGCCGCTCGGGTCCGAGAACGTGATCGGGTTGTTGTCCGAATACGAGTACCCGTGCAGCTGCTGCGGAGTACTGAAGTCGACGACCGGGTCGACGGAGATGAACCGCCCGATGTTCGGGTCGTACTCACGCGCACCGAGATGCACCAGGCCTGTCGGATCGGTGTCGCCGCCGACAAAACCCTTCTTGTTCGGCCACGTCACAGCAGAGCCACGCGCCTCACCGTACGGCGTCTGGCGGCGGCGGGTCACGGTCTGCGACGCGTCGGCGCTGACCGCGACGGTGCCGGTTCCCTGCTGGTCGCTGCACAACCACGTGATGCCAGCACCGGTGCGCTGCCCGACGACCTGACCGTTGAACGAGTAGAACCGGGTTGCCGACAGTGATGCACCGGAGAGCCGGATCTCCATCCCACCCAGGTACAGGGTGGTGTCGCCGCTGGTGTCCTTGGCCAGCAAACGGTTGCCCGCACCGTCGTAGATGTACGACTGCGTGCCAGCCGTATCGGTCACCGAGGTGAGGTGTCCTTCGGCATCCCACTCCAAGTCCTGCTGCCCGTTCGGGCCCGGCCGCGTCCTGGTGTTGCCCGTCTTGTCGTACGTGTAGGTCGAGGTCTTGAGCACCTGCCCGGCGGAGTTCTTCAGGTTGCTTTCCTGGAGCAGGTGCGGCTGGGTTCCGGCTACACCCTGGTTCGGATAGGTGTATTCGGTGGTCTGCAGGCCGGTCGGCGTCAGGTGGTCGATCTCCTTCAACCGCGACCCGGTACGCCCCTTCGGGTCGGTGGCCGTGCCGAAGTCCCACTCCTGCCAGTACGGCGCGGGGCCGCCCATCGTCGTGGACGCAGGCGCGGTCGAGCAGTCGCCGCTCTGCGGGGTCCACGCCTGCTTCAACCGCTGGACGTGGTCGTACTGGAAGCACTGAGTGTCCCGCTGCCCGGCCAGCGGGTTGTCGTCGATCTTGATGAGGTTGCCCACGTCGTCGTACTTGTACGATGCGTCGGTCACGTACGCCGAGCCGACGGACTTGAGGACCGCCTGACGCTTCACCTGATGGGTAACGTCGTCGTACTCGGTCTTGCTCTGCACGAACGGCGCACCGGTCAACGCCGTCGACCGGATGACGCTGCTCGACTCGCCGAACTCCGTGTAGGTGGCGTCGGTGACGTAGTGCGTGACGTCGCCGTAGTTCGTGCTCAAGGCCTTCGGCAGCCCGTATGTGCTGTCGTACTCGTAGGTGAGGGTCTCCCCGGCGAGGTTGCCCGTCGTCGGCAGAATCAGCGTGTTCGGGCTGCCGTCCGGCTTGTACGTGCTGCGCACCGAATACGTGGTGCCCAGCAAGCCCTCGGAGGTCGGGATGGTGACCCTGGTCTGCGTCGGCCGGTACATCGCGTCGGCGGTGATCAGCTCTGTCTTGTACTCGTTGCCGGCGACGAACCGCGACACCGACTTCGTCAGACCCTTGGCCGGCAGGTCGTACACCATCTGCGTCCGCACCGTGCCGGTGATGCCGCCGTCCCGCGTGGTGAGCGGCCGGCCGAGATCATCGTAAGTGAAGCCAAGAATCCGGTTCTCGGCATCCTTGCTCGTCTCAACCTGGTCGTAGGCGTTGTAAGTCAGCTCGACCGGGCCCCTGTCCGGATCCACGGACTTCCATACCCGGCCGAGATCGTCGTACTCGTAGGACCAGACGTTGCCGGAGGCGTCGGTGACCGACTCCATCTGACCCGTCTTGTTGTACTTGTAGATGATCTCGTCGTACGTGCCGGTCGGGGTGCTGCCGTGGTACTGGCGCAGCTTGGTGTTCTGGCCGTGGTTGTCCGTGAACGCCGCGACGGCGGTCCCACCCAGCGGCGGGGTGGAGGTCGTGTAGTCACCGTAGTAGTTCGTCAGCGTGCCCCATTTGCGCACGTCGTTGGAGTACAACGCGGTCTCGATCACCCGACCGGCGGTGTCGAAGTCGACCCGGGTCTGCGTCGGCACATCGAGGTCCGCCGGCTGATGCAAGGTGAGACCGGCTGTGCCGGTCGTGTCGTACGGCTGGTTGCTCTTCCACACCCGCCCGGCGGTGTCGTAGAAGTTCGTGGACGTGATGACCCTGCCGCCGCCGACCGCACGCCCTTGGACCTGCCGTGCCCGCAGCAGCCCGTCGTAGATCTGGAACAACGACTGGTAGTTGCCGTTCGCATCCGGAGCAAGGGTTTCCAAGCCGTTCACCGATGTCTTGCTGATCGTGTATCGGTACTCCACGCTGGGCGTGTTCAGGTTCGACGCCTGTGGACGGTCGGCGTACCACACCTTCGTGCGGCGGCCGAGCCCGTCGTACAGCGCGGAGGTGATCCGGCTGTTGACATCGGACTCAGTGAGCACCTCACCGTGCGCCGGGTCGATCGTGACTGACGTATTCCACAGCTTCGGGTTGGTGGTGGTCATCCCGACGAGCGGGCCACCTGTCGCCGGCGAGTACGCCGTCTTCGACACCCTGCCCGCAATGTCCGTGGACTCGATGGTGCGGCCGTGCACGTCGTACTTGTAGGTGCCGACGGTCTGGAACTGGACGTTGCCACCGTTCCACGCACTCATCCGCTCGATCTTCGTGACCAGACCCGTCGTCGGTGTCGCACCGTACGCGAGGTTGTCATACGTGATCCGCGTGTCAGAGAGGACCTGCTCCGCGGCGGACGGCCCGTTGGCGGTGCAGTCACCGGCCCACGTGCGGACCCGCTTCGCCGAATGCAGCACCCACACGTTCGGATCGGTGTTCGGCAGGTACTCCTGCAGCGTGCACTTGTCGTCGGTCAGGTCGGCCGGGTCGCCGAGGTCGTTGACCCTCAGCGGCACACCCTGCTGATCGCTCACCACGACCGACTCGAACCGGCGCCACAGCCCACCGCTGATCGCGGCACGGGTCGCGGTCTTCTCGCTGCCGACGTACCGGGACTCGGTGACGACCCCGTTGATCGTCCGGCTTGCCACAGCGTTCGTAGAGCGCCACGGCGTCGTCACCGTCGCGGCGTTCACCGCGCCGTTGAGATAGACCAGTTGCTCACGGACCGTCCCGGCGTATTGCTCGTAGTCCGGAACCGGCCCCCCTTCCAGACCTTCGACATTCACCGTGCGGGTGCCGGAGACGGTCTTGTCGCCGTGCATGCCCCGGAAATACAGGGACTTCAACACCTGCTGCTTGGCACCCTCACCGATCTTCGTGACGACGTACGGGTAGCCGCGCCATTGGCCCCACGTCTTGTACTTGGACTCGACGAGACCGTCCTCGCCGTCCCAGTGCCACAGCGGCAGGTTCTCCGGGTTCTGGTACTCGTAGAACATCTTCGTCGCGCTGCCACCGGCCGTCAGGTCGATCTGCTGCACCGAGTCGACCACGTACTTGTGGAAATAGTCCGTGCGCGGCTGGGTGTATCCGTCCGGGACCCACTTCACCGGGTAACACCGCAACGTGTTGCTGTCCAGCGCGTTCGCGTTCGGCAGGCGGCCCGGGTTCACGCAGTCCGGGTCGCTGTAGTCGACCGCGATCTCCCCACCCGCCTCGGTGCGGATCGACGTGATCCGCCACCAGTTCATCGCCGGCGCGAAGTCCGACCACACCGCGTCGACGCGGTTGGGCATCTGGACGCCCTCGAACGTCACCTCGGGCAGCGTCACCGCAGTACCGTTCAAGCCCTTGTGCGTGATGCCCTCAAGCCACAACCCGGCGCGAGTGCCGTCACCCGGGTCCGGGAACGACTGCCGCAGGATCCACTGGTCGACGTTCTGGTATCCGCTGCCCTTCCACACCGTGGTGGTGACGCTGGTGAGCCGCTTGCTGCTCCAGAACGACGGCGCCGACTGCCAGCACGTGCCGGTCGACGCGCAGTTCAGGTCCCACGGGGTGTCCGGCCAGTTCGTCTTGTCCTTCGTGCCGCAGCTCGCGGTCACACACCGGTCGGAGACTCCGAAGTGCACCTGGGCGGGGGCGTTCACACCCGTGTACGCCGAGTCCGTCCGCACCCCGTTGACGACCGTGCGGTTGTCGGTGCCATAGTCGATCCGCACCGGGTACCCGTCACGGTCGTACGCGACCGGCGAGTTCTGCAGCATGTTCTTCGCGTAGTAGTTGGTGTCCCGCGCGTACCACAGCGAGGCGGTGTTGCCGTACGGGTCCTCGATGTAGTCGAGATTCCACCGGTACGCCTGGGTGCAGAACGACGCCGCGAACGTGGAACCCTTGCAAGGCTCACCGGCGTGGTTGCCCGCAACCGGGGCAGACTGGACCGAGTTCGTCTCGGTCTTGCCGCTCGTCCAGCCGGGCAGCTGGTTGCGGCCGAACCAGTACTTGGTGCCGTCGGCCGCGGTCACCTTCCAGTACTCACCGTCGTTGTCGCCGTTCGATGCGCCGGTCAACTTCTCGATGCGGGAGCCGTCGTCCTGCACCGGGTGCCACAACCCGCTCGCGTCCTTCAGCAGCTCACCACCGCCGCCGTTGAGCGACATCACCGCGTTGTCGGTCGCCCAGCACTGGTCGCCGGTGTCGGCGGTGTTGTTCCCACCGTTGGCCTTGTCGTTCACGCACCCGACGTACCGGCGCTCGATGTATCCGGTGTCGTAGGAGAAGCCCTCACCGATCCAACCGGGCTGGTTGTTCGACGCCGCGTGCCGGCCGTCCACCGACTGCGACGCATACGACAGTCCGATCGTCGGCGCCGCTCCGCCAACCGCGGGCGGCACCCGCATCGGGTAGCTCCAGGAGAACCCACCGGCCGAACTTCCCGACGACCACGTCGACGACGGCGCGAGGGTCGTGGCGCCGAAGCTGCCGGAACCGCCCGACAGGCCCGAAGCCAGAGCAACCGTGACGTTGCCCGACGTCATCTTTGCGGCCGCCGCGGTGGTGACGGCCGCCGGGACCGCTACCTCACCAGTCACCGTCTTCGTCTTGGCGTTGTGCTCGGAGCTGACCGGCACCGGCCGGCACGCCGTGTCCTCGGGCCGGGTCTGGTAACAGTCCGGGATGACCATCAGCCGCAGGCGGCTCGCCCAGTCGGCGCCGAACGCCGACTCGAACGCGCCGTAGCTCGCCTCAAGCTGCACCGTGCCGGTGCCCGCGGCCGAGTCCGTGCGGGCGATCCGGAACATCACGCCCTGCACACCCGCCGCGTGGACCTCGTCCTGCGGCAACGTCTGCACCCGCACCTGCTCCGGGCCCTTCGCACCGGAGACCACCCGCAACGGTGACCCAGGCACCGCCACCGACGCCTGGCCGCCGGACGCGCTGCCCGAGGCCCGCAGCTGCGTCCGCGCCGCCGTCATGTTCAGGTCCGCGGTCCCCGCGGCCGGCCACTGCACCGAGCTCACCGTCGCCCGGCGCGCAGCAGCCGACGCTGTTCCCGGCTGCGGCTCCTTCACCGCCACCGTGCCACCCGGCACGTCCTTGTACCGCTGCGCCGCCTCGGGCTTGGTTGCCTTCGGCGCCGCCTGCACCGGCGGCACCACCAGGCAGTTTGCTGCCACCGCCAGGATCGCCGACGCGGCGACCGCGCGCGTCACGCGACCGAACACCCGACGAGATCGCGGCGGCAGGCCGATCGACTCGACGACGTTGGGAAAGGGCACAGTTCCTCCGCAGCAAGGGTGAACCGGCCACCGTCCGATCAGGACAGCAGCCAGGCAAAGATCAGGAAGACAGGAGAACGCGGGTCTACACGCCGACGGTCCATCGAATTCACATCGGCCACTGCCCTGTGCGCGGCACGCACCCATCGCTGAACATGTCAAGCCTCCCCGTCAGGCCCATGCAGTCGACACTGATCGACACTCGTGCACGGCGAACGTAGGGCTCACATTTACCGAAGTCAAGGCTTCGTGATCTTCCGCGGTGCACGTCATCGCCAATCCGGACAATCCTCCGCTCCGCGCGGAAAGGGTCACGGCCATCGGTGGTCGCGGGCCTGGGCGACGAGCCGCCATTCACATCCGCCAAGACGTCACTGTGCGTGCATAGTGACGGCAATCAGCAAAGCGGGCATACTGTCCGGTCTCGTACCGACACGGAACCCATCGATTGACACGAGGCCCCGCGGCCCCTACGTTTCGCTCAATTTCACTTCGCGGGGGCTAATGGTGATCAGACTGCATCCTGCCGTGTCCAGACACGGCACATCCAGACTTGCCATGGCCACGTCGCTGGCCGTCACCTCAGTGGGCACCACCGTCGCGTTCGGGGCGCCGGCGGCGGCGGAACCCACGCCTAGCCCGACGGGACAGCCCGTCACGAACCAGCGAGCCGACGAGCGGGCCGCGATCAAACGGGCGGTAGAGAGCGGCCGCAACGTCGAGGTCGCCAACTCCCGGTCCGAATCGGTGCGGACGTCAAGAACAAGCAGGCCGCGGCGAACCCGGCCCTGGCGAAGCTGAAGTTCGGAATGGTTCGTGCCGTGACCCACTGATCGAACGACTTGCCCGGGACCCGCGATCGCCACCCAGCGGTTCGCGGGTCCGCCGTTTCCTACGCCTTTCCAGACATGCTGTTCTCTTATCGGAGGCTCCGTGATGAAGCTCCACCCTGCCTTGCGCCGATCCCGGCGCGGCACACTGTCCGTCAGCATCGCGTTAGCGGCCACGGTAGCGGCCGCCGCCGGCTCGGTCGCCGTGCTCGCCGCCGCCGCTCCGGCCGCCGCGGACCCGGCGCCGGTCAATCAGCGGACGGCCGAGACCACGGCGCTCCGGCAGGCGGTCGAGTCCGGCCGCCCGGTCGAGGTGGCGAACTCCAAGTCCGAGGCGGCGCGGATCATGGCCACGCCGCGAGGCACGCTGGTGCGGGAGAGCTACTCCACGCCGCGCTGGGCGAAGAAGGACGGCGCATGGCGGGACATCGACCTGTCGCTGCGCAAGGACGGCAACACGATCGCGCCGGTGGCGTCGGTCGTCGACCTGCGGTTCTCCGCGGGCGGCGCGGAGCCGCTCGTCACGCTCAACGGTGACGGTGGCGCACTCAAGCTGTCCTGGCCGTCGAAACTGCCGGCACCGCGGATCGCGGGCGACACCGCCATCTATGAGCAGGTGTTCCCGGACATCGACCTGCAGGTCCACTCCACTGTGGAGGGATTCGGCTACTCCCTGATCGTCAAGAACCAACAGGCCGCGGCGAACCCGGCTCTGGCGAAGCTGAAGTTCGGGCTGAGCACGACCGGCTGGACGCTCAAGCCACGACCCGGCGGCGGCTATGAGACCCGCGACAAGAACGGCAAGGTCACCGTCTCCGCCGGCCAGGCCCTCATGTGGGACGCCGCCGGCGTCCCCGGTGCCCAGCGGTCCCTCGCCGCGGCCCGCACCGCCGGCAAGGACACGCTGCTGCGGCACGCCCCCGACAATTCCCGCAAGGCCGATCTCAGCACGACCGTCGAGGGCGGCTCGCTCGTCATCGTCCCCGACGCGAAGATGCTCGCCGATCCGAACGTGGCCTACCCGGTCGTCATCGACCCGTTGAACACCGTCGGCAAGTCCCGCACCGGCTACACCGACTCCACCGACGCCAACCGTGACGACAGCGTCGTGCGCGTCGGGCAGAACCCCGACGGGTCCGGCACCTTCCGGTCGTTCTTCGCCTTCGACCTGACCTGGCTGCCCGGCAAGCAGGTCCTGGGCGCGAAGTTCGGGACCCTGATGACGCATTCGTGGGACTGCTCCGCGACGCCGGTCAGCCTTTACCGGACCGAGGACCTTCCTGGCAACGGCAGGCAGGCCTGGGACGGCCCGGACCTGCACGTGTTCATCGAGACGAAGTCGGGCAACGCGCACAAGCCGTCCGGCGGCACCGGCTGCCCCAACGACCCCCAACCCAACCTGTACATGGAGTTCTCCAACCAGACCCTGGTCAACGACGTCATCGGCTTCGGCCAGGGCCGCGGCTTCTACACCCTCGGCCTGTCCACCCGCGACAGCGACGGCACCGACGAGACCGCCGGAAACCGGTGGAAGAAGTTCGACCAGAGTCAGACCTTCCTGTCGATCGAGTACAACAGCCTGCCGAACACGCCGCAGGCCTCGGCCCTGACCACACACACCGACTACACCGCCGCCGGGCAGGCCTGCGCCACCGGCACCGGCCGGCCCATCGTGCGGTCCACCGCGCCGTGGCTCAAGGCCAACATCTCCGACCCCGACGGCGACGGAAGCGGCCAGCTCTCCGCGTCGTTCGCGCTCCAGCAGCAGAACGGCAGCAACTGGACCGCTGTCGGCGGCTGGCCCAGCGGCGACTCCGGCGTACCGTCGGGCACCCTCGCCGAGGTGCAGGTGCCGGCGGGCATCCTGACCGGCTCGGTCTACCGGTGGCAGGTCCAGGTCAGCGACACCAAGGGCGGCACCTCCGGGTGGTCGACGTGGTGCGAGTTCACGATCGACACGACCCCGCCCGCCGGCGAGCCGACCGTGGTGGCGGACGACGGCCTGTACCTGCAGTCGCCGCCGAACAACACCATGCGCGGCTCAGTCGGCCGCACCGGGCAGTTCACGTTCGGTGCCAACGGCGAGACCGACATCGTCGAATACGAGTACCAGCTGGACGGCGGCCCGAAGAACTATGTCGCCGCCACCACCACCGGCGGTCCAGCCACCGTCTGGGTCACCCCGACCCACGTCGGCGAGCAGGTGCTGACCGTCCGCTCGCGGGACGCCGGCCAGAACGCCTCGCCGCCGTACGACTACCGGTTCCTCGTCAACAGCCACTCCGCGGCCAAGGCGTGGAAGCTCGACGAGGGCGCCGGCACGACGGCCGCGACGACCCCGGCAGGCGGCCCGACGGCGACGCTCACCGGCGGTCCTGTGTGGACGGAAGGGCGCGTCCTCGGGACGCACACGACGAACGGCAAGGACGGCGGCCTGCGCTTCGACGGCGTCGACGACCTCACCGCCGCACCCGGCCCGATCGTCGACACCTCCCAGAGCTTCAGCGCCGCCGCCTGGGTCCGGCTGACGGGCAGCACCGCGAGCCAGCGCACCGTGCTGTGTGTCGAAGGCTCGATGGCCTGCGGTTTCGCCATCATGTACCTGCCGGCGCCGACGAACCGGTGGGCGCTGACCATGTACGACAGCGACACCGCCAACGCACCCACCGTCTACGCCACCGCACCCACCCCGCCGACGTTCAACCAGTGGACGCACCTGGCGGTCTCGTGGGACAAGGGCACCAAGACCGCGAAGCTCTACGTCAACGGCAACGCGGCCGGCCAGCTCAGCCGCGCGTCCAACTGGAACGCCACCGGCGCGCTGCTCACCGGCGCCGGCAGGTGGAACGGCGTACGCCAGCCGACCTTCCTTGGCGACATCAGCGATGTGCAGGTGTGGCCGCGGGCCATCGACCACTTCGTCGACATCGCGCAGACGATCAAGCCCGCCAAGGTGGGTGAGTGGGCGATGGAGGATTACGACGAGGACGCGCCGCGGCAGGTCCTCGACGACTCCAACTACCAGCGCCCGCTGACGCTCACCGAGCCCGCCGGCACCGTCACCTGGTGCGACAGCCACGACATCACCGGCCTGTGCTTCGACGGCCTCACCGGCGCCGCCACCGCACCCGCGGTCGTGCGCACCGACCAGTCCTACTCGGTCACCGCATGGGCGCGCATCACCGACACCAACGTGTCCCGCGCCGTCTTCTCCCAGCAGGGCACCCGCGGCGCCGCGTTCACCGTCCGGTACGACAAGACCGCCAACCGGTGGTCGTTCGCGGCGACCGGCACCGACACGGACGCCCCCACGGTCGCCAAGGTGAACTCGCTGGCGGCGCCGGCGCTCAACACCTGGACCGAGCTGGAGGCGATCTACGACGGGGCGCTCGGCAAGATCCGGTTCTACGTCAACGGCCAGCTGCAGGGCGAGGCGGTCGTCACCGCGAACTGGCACGCGACCGGCACGTTCAACGTCGGCCGCACCCTCCAGGCCGGCGCCGCCGCCGAGTTCTTCGCCGGCGACGTCGACGAGGTCAGGGTCTACGCCGGGGCGCTGCGGTCCGCGGGCGGCGCCATCCAGACCAACACGATGATGCTGGTGCGCTCCGGTATCGCCGGCAAGTGCCTGGACAACGCCGGCGGCCAGAGCGCCGACGGAAACCCCGTCAACTCCTACGGCTGCAACGCCGGCTACTCGGCGCAGTTGTGGACGATGCCCGGCGACAACACCGTGCGCATCAACGGCAAGTGCCTCACCGCGGCGAACAACGGCACCGCACCGGGCACCCTGGCGCAGCTGTCCTCCTGCACCAGCGGGTCGGGGCAGCAGTGGGAGGTCGGCTCGTTCAACTCGCTGCGCAACCCCGCCTCGGGGCTGTGCCTGGAGGTCACGAACGGCAGCACGGCCGACGGGACCGCGCTGCGGCTCTCGGCCTGCTCCGGCACCGGCAGCGCCGCCCAGCAGTGGACGATGCAGTGGTCGGGCATCGGCATGTTCCGCTCGGGCCTGGCCGGCAAGTGCCTCGACAACCGCAACGCGGCGCTCGTCAACACCAACCCGATCCAGTCCTACGACTGCCTCGGCGGCACGTATTCGCAGATCTTCGCGCTCCTGCCCGACAACACACTGCGGATTGGGACGATGTGCGTGGACATCACCAGCATCGGCACCGCCAACCAGTCCAAGATCCAGCTGTACACCTGCAACGGTTACCCGAACCAGCAGTGGGTGGTGGGGGCGAACAACACCCTGCGCAACCCGAACTCGGGCCGGTGCCTGGACGTGACCGGACAGAGCACCGCGAACTCCGTGCAGCTGCAGATCTACGACTGCAACGGGCTGCCCGGTCAGACGTGGTACGTGCCGTAACGGCATGAAAGGGCCCGCGACCGCCGAGCCGGCGGTCGCGGGCCCGTCTCATGGCACCGTGGTGTAGTCGGTCTCCCGCGGGCGGGCGGTGCGGACCGCGTACTCGGCGGCCATCCCGGGCCAGTTGGTGACGACGCGGCCGGCCTCCGTGCGTACAGCCCGGCAGTGCCTCCAAGCACAAGTGCGCTGCGGCGTGGAAACCAAGCGTTGTCAGCGAGCCCTTGATCCACGCGCACGTAGGTACCTTGGGAACCTGACACGGCGCTCCAGATCCGCACCGTGCCGTGGCCGCCGACGGCGGCGAGCCTGGTGCCGTCCGGTGCGATCGCGATGGCCGGCCCCAGCCGGTGTCGTTCATCGTCGATGCCCGATCGGCAGAGTTTCGTACCGATTCGCAGCCCGGTCATGTCTTCAGCGACATCCTCGAGACGATGGCCTCTCTATTGGGCATATCCCTCACCGTCGATTGACACAGTGGCTGCGCACCCCCTACGTTTCGGTCACTTTCACGCAGCGGGGGCCACAGTGATCAAACTGCATCGTGCCGTGCCCAGACACGGTTCGTCCAAGGTCGCCATGGCGACCGCACTCGCGGTCGCCTCGGCCGGCACCGCCGTCGCGCTCACCTTCGGGACACCCGCCGCGGCGGCTCCAGTGGGACAGCCGGCCGCGAACCAGCGGGCGGCGGAGACCGCAGCGCTGCGCCAGGCGGCCGAGAGCGGCAGCAACGTCGAGGTCTCCAACTCCCGTTCAGAGACGGCCCGGGTACTGGCGACGCCGCGCGGGACGCTCGTGCGCGAGAGCTACGCCGTGCCGCACTGGACGAAGAAGGACGGCGACTGGCGGCAGATCGACCTGAAACTGCGCAAGGACGGCAACTCGATCGCGCCCGCGGCGTCGGTCGCGGACGTGCGGTTCTCCGCCGGCGGCACCGAACCCCTCGTGACGTTGAACGGTGCCGGCGGCGCGCTCAAGCTGACCTGGCCGTCGAAGCTGCCCGCGCCCCGCATCGAGGGCGACGTCGCCGTCTACGAGTCGGTGCTGCCGGACATCGACCTGCAGGTCCAGTCCACAGTGGAGGGCTTCGGCTACTCCCTCGTCGTCAAGACCCGCCAGGCCGCGGCGAACCCGGCCCTGAAGAAGCTCAAGTTCGGGCTCAGCAGCACCGGCTGGACGCTGAAGCAGCGGCCCGGCGGCGGCTACGAGACCCGCGACAAGACCGGCAAGACCACCGCGTCCGCGGGTCCGGCCCTCATGTGGGACTCCACCGGCGCGCCGGCCGCGCAGCGCTCACTGACGGCCGGCAAGAGCTCCGTGCTGCGGCACGTCCCCGACGAGTCCCGCAAGGCCAGCCTCCCCACCACGGTGGAGAACGGCTCGCTGGTCATCGTCCCGGACGCAGCCATGCTCGCCGACCCCAACGTCGCATTCCCCGTCGTCATCGACCCGTGGACCGGCGTCGGAAGGTCCCGCTGGGGGTACACGAACTCCACCGACGCCAACCGTGACGACGGCATCGTCCGGGTCGGGCTCAACACCGACGGGTCCGGCACCTTCCGGTCGTTCTTCGCGTTCGACCTGACCTGGCTGCCGGGCAAGCAGATTCGCAACGCCAAGTTCATCACCACCATGACCCACTCGTGGGACTGCAATGCCACGCCTGTCAGCCTGTACCGCACCGCCGACCTTCCCAGCAGCGGCAAGCAGACCTGGTCGGGCCCGGCCCTGAACCTGTTCGTCGAGACGAAGTCCGGCCACGCGCACAAGCCCTCCACCGGCGCGGGCTGCAACAACGACCCGCAGCCGAACATGTACATGGAGTTCTCCAACCCGACCCTGGTCAACGACGTCATCAACTTCGGGCAGGGCCGCGGCTTCTACACCCTCGGCCTCTCCGCCCGCGACAGCGACGGCACTGACGAGGCCGCCGGCAACCGCTGGAAGAAGTTCGACCAGGCCTCCACCGCCATGTCCATCGAGTACAACACGCTGCCCAACACCCCTCAGGCGACGGCGCTGACCACCCACCCCGACTTCACCGCTGCCGGACAGCCCTGCGTCACCGGCACCGGCCGGCCGAACATCCGCACGACGACCCCGTCGCTGCAGGCCAGCATCTCCGACCCCGACGGTGACCAGAGCGGCCAGCTGTCCGCCTCCTTCGCGCTGCAGCAGTGGAACGGCACCGCCTGGGCCGCCGTCGCCGGCTGGCCGAAGAGCGACACGGGTATCCCGTCGGGGACCATCGGGGAGGTCGGCGTCGCGCAGGGCGCGCTCACCGGGTCGATGGCCCGCTGGCAGGTGCAGGTGAGCGACGGCCTCGGTGGCACGTCGGGCTGGTCGCCGTGGTGTGAGTTCACGCTCGATACCACCCCACCCGGCATCAAACCGACCGTGACGGCAGCCGACGGCCTGTACCTGGAGTCGCCGCCCAACGACACCCTGCGCGGCACCGTCGGCCGCAGCGGCCAGTTCACCCTCGGCGCCAACGGCGAGACCGACATCGTCGACTACGAGTACCAGGTCGAGGGTGGCCCCAAGATGTACGCCACCGCCACCATCACCGGCGGTCCGGCCACGATCTGGGCCACCCCGACCCACGCCGGCGAGAACGTGCTGACCGTCCGCTCCCGCGACGCCGGTCAGAACGCGTCACCGCCGAAGGACTACCGGTTCCTCGTCGCCGCCCCCACCGGCCCCAAGGCCACCTGGAAGCTCGACGAAGGCACCGGCACCGCGCTCTCCACCTCGCCGGCCGGCGGCCCGGCGTTGACGGCGGCCAACGGGCCAGCATGGACCGACGGCCGCGTCCCCGGCACGCACCAGACCGCCGGCACGGACCGCGGGCTGCGGTTCGACGGCGTCGACGACCACGCCGCCTCCGCCGCCACCGTGCTCGACACGTCGAAGAGCTTCGGCGTCGCCGCCTGGGTCCGGCCCACCGGCGGTCTCGACACCGCCCGCACCGTCCTGTGCCAGGAAGGCGCGGCGAACTGCGGGTTCGCCCTCTCGTACACGCCGGCGCCAGTCAACCGGTGGACGCTGACCACGTACGGCTCGGACACCGCCAACGCGCCGCCCGCACGGACGACGTCGGGCGCCCCACCGGTACTCAACCAGTGGACGCACCTCGCGGCGTCGTGGGACGCGGGCACGAAGACCGCGAAGCTGTACGTGAACGGGCTCCTGGCCGGCCAGTCCACCCGCGCCACGAACTGGAACGCCACCGGGGTGCTCCTGCTCGGCCGGGGCAAGGTCAACGGCTCCCGCAGCGGCACGTTCCTTGGCGACATTGGCGAGGCCCAGGTCTGGGACCGCGCCCTGGACCCCGAGCTCGACCTGAAGCCGGCTGCCGCCCCGGTCACCGCCGGCAACTGGGACATCGAGGACTACACCACCGCTGAGCCCCGGCAGGTCACGGACGAGAGCAGGTATCAGCACCCGCTGACGCTCTCGGCGGACCCGACCGCGACGTTCTGCGACGGCTACGACTACAGCACCGGCCTCTGCTTCGACGGCACCTCCGGCGCAGCCACGGCCGGCGCGCCGGTGCGCACCGACCAGTCGTTCACGGTCGGCGGCTGGGTCCGGCTCACCGACACCAGCATTTCCCGCACCGCCTTCTCCCAGCAGGGCAGCCGGGGCGCCGCGTTCGCGGTCCGCTACGACAAGGCGGCCAACCGGTGGGCGTTCACGGTCACCGGTACCGACACCGACACCCCGACCGCGGTCCAGGCGACCTCGATCGCGGCCCCGCTGGTCGACAGCTGGACCTATCTGGAGGCCGTCTACGACGCCCATGCCGGGCGGATCCGGCTGTTCGTCGACCGGCGGTTCCAGAGCGAGGCCGCCGTCACCGCGATCTGGAACGCCAGCGGGGCGTTCAACCTCGGCCGCACCCTGAAGGCCGGTGCCGCCACGGAGTTCTTCGCCGGGGGCATCGACGAGGTCCGGGTCGTCGCCGGCGCCGCACAGACGCAGACGCCGGCCGGCTATTACCAGACGATCACCCCGACCCGGTTCCTGGACACCCGCAGCGGCCTCGGCACCGGCGGGTCGACCGCGCCGATCCAGCCGGGCGGCACGGTCAGGCTTCCGATCGCCGGCGTCAACGGCATCCCGGCATCCGACGTCACCGCCGTCGCAGTCAACGTGACCGTGATCTACCCGACGGCACCCGGTTTCCTGACGCTGTACCCCTCCAACACGCCGCAGCCGGGGACGTCGAACCTGTACTACGAGACCAACGCCGTACTGGCCAACTTCGCGATCGTCCCGGTCGGACCGGACGGCACGATCAGCATCTACGTCGGCAGCGCCGGAACCGCCCACCTGAACCTCGACGTCTCGGGCTACTTCACCACCGACGACACGAAGGCGGGCAACAGCACCTACCAGCCACTGCACCCGTCCCGCATCCTCGACACCAGGACCGGCCTCGGAGCACCGCTCGCCCCGCTGGCCAACGGCGGCACCATCGCCGTGCAGGTCGCCGGCGTCAACGGCGTTCCGGCGGACATCACCGCGGTCGCGATCAACCTCACCTCCGCGAACGCGACGTCGTCCGGGCACCTCATCACCCGGGCCGACGGCACACCCCTGCCCATGACCTCCGGGCTGCAGATGACCGCCGGTGGCGTGCTCGCCGACATGGCGATCGTGGCCGTACCCGCCAACGGAAAGATCGACATCACGATGAGCGGCGGGCTCGCCGGCAGCCACACCGACGTCGTCGGCGACGTCATCGGCTACTTCACCGCCGGCACCGGCGGCAGCAAGTACCACGCCGTCAACGCCACCCGGGTGCTGGACACCCGCCAGGACAACGCACCGGTCGTCGCGTACGGCGTCCGGTCGTCCGGCTGCGGCAACGTCGTCGCCGACGACGCGACCCTCATCCTGAACCTCACCGTCACCCAGGGCGGATCCGGGGGCTTCGGCAAGTCCTACGCGACCGGCGCCACCCCACCCGGGGCGTCCACCATCAACTGGTACGCCGGTCAGACGATCGCGGCACTGACGCTGACGAAGACCAGCGGCGGCACCACCGACTTCTACAGCTACAGCGACGGCGCCCTCCACCTGATCGTGGACTGCCTCGGGTATTTCTCCAGCAACTGACCCACTACACACGAACCGGGGCCTGGCCAACGCCAGGCCCCGGTTCCGTTCCCGGCGACCGGCGGCGTCGGACCTCGCCGCGACGCTCCGCTCGGTGCGGCAGACGGCCGGCGTCGGCCGCGTGCGACTGTCTGCTGTGGACGCTGCTTCCTGAAGATCAGGAACCTTGACTTCCGTGGATGCGAGACCTAGTCCTCTGCGGTCGCAAACCGTAGCCACGAGGCCCGCTCCGGACAAGATCCCTGGCCGCTTCCGGCCGATGGTGGTCAACTGCATTTGCCGAGGTCCTTGTGCAACCGGCAGACGTCCCTGACGATGAGTGCCGTTCTGTGCGTGTCTCCGGGGGAGGACCTTTGCAACGGCTATGTGGCATGTGCGTGAACCAGTGCACGTTCACGCCTTCGGCCACTCCTCTGATCGATCAGCTCGACCGGACGATCCTGCGCGCGATGGCCTCGGGAGCAACCGACGAGACGGTGGCCAACCTCCTCGCTACAAGCCCGCGCACGGTCCGCCGACGCATCGCGGCAATCACTGGCCATCTCCAGGTTCAGGGACGGTTTGCCCTGGGCCTGAGACTCTCGGGCAGTGCGGCGTCTGGACGGAGTGGCTGCTGGACGTAGGTGCCATCAGTCCCTGAGGGCGGTATGCGGGTGGCGGACGAGGATGCGATCCACGCTGTACGAACGGCACGCGCCGAACCCGGACGCGTTCGACCTGGTGTACACGCACAGCCAGATCGTTTTGCGGATCGCCGAGCAGCTCTCTTGACACGACCCGGCGCTCTGGTCGTCGACGCCCGCTGGTACGGGCCGGATGCCTACTGCACGATGCCCTACAGCACGATGCCCTGCTGCACGATGTCGGCGTGTACGGCTCGACACCGCGTCCGACACGCTCGACCACGCCGGCCACATCCGGCATGGGGCGCTCGGACAACAGCTGCTGTGCTACGCGTGCCTGCCGGAGGTCGTGTGCCGGTTCAGTCCCTGCCACACGGGCGTGCGGCTTACCCGCGAGGACGGACGCCTCGCATCGTTCGTGTTCGTCGCCTCTTACGCGAATTCGCTGCTTGAAAATGGCAGGTCATTGACAACAAGGTTTCCAGCCAAGCACCATGCTGAGAGCGCTCTCACGTCCGCCACGTGGGGGCTCGAACGGGCATTTCCGCCAAATGCACCATCTCTGCCCCTGCTCGAGAAGGGCACATTCGCTGTGGAGATTCAACAAGAACGCACACCCCGCATGCCCCGTGGCCGCGCTACGGACCGAGCGCCGTCACGCAGCCGCCGGCGCCTCATGGTCCTCCTCACCGCGGCCGTCACCGCACTCGTCGGCAGCGCGGTCGTCCTGCAGCAGCCCGCACAAGCCGCGTGGAACCTCGTGTGGGCCGACGAGTTCAACGGGTCCGGCGCGCCCAGCAGCGCCAACTGGAACTACAACGTCGGCAACGGCCTCAACCCCGGCCTCAATGCTTTTGACGGCTGGGGCAACGGCGAGTGGGAGTGGTACCGCCCCGAGAACTGCACGCAGTCCGGCGGCAACCTCGTGATGCGCGCCAACTGGCTCACGACGCCCATCACGGTCAACGGCCGCAACTTTTACCAGACGTCGTGCCGCATGACAACGGACACGAAGAAGTCCTTCCAGTACGGCCGCATCGAGGCGCGCATGGCGCTCCCGACCGCCACCGGCTCGTGGCCGGCTTTCTGGATGCTCGGTGACTCGTGCGACGAGACGTCCACGAGCGCCTACAACCCGGCGCAGACCTACTACGACCGCCTGCCCACCAACTGGGCCAGTTGCGGCGAGGTCGACATCATGGAACACGCGAACGCGAACGCGACCGTGACGAACAACATCTTCTGGGATCTCCGGACCGGCGTGTTCCCGTGGACAGCGGGTCAGAACGCCAACTACGTCGCGAACCCCGCCGTCAACAACGCCGCGGCCTTCCACGTCTATGCGATCGAGTGGACGGCCGCGCAGATCCGCTGGTACATCGACGGTGTGCAAACGCACGTGATCGACACGACACCGGCGACCTTGGAGGAGTTCCGCAAGCCGTTCCACGTCATCTTCAATCTGGCGCTGGGCGGCACGTACCCCGGACAGAACCCCGTGCAGAGCCAGTTCCCGCTCACCGCATCGATCGACTACGTGCGCTACTACCAGGACGGCGGGGGCACGACGCCGGGCGGACCCGCGACGCAGATCAACGGGCCGGGCGGCAAGTGCGTGGACGTGGCCGGAAATGACACGGGCGGCAATGGCGCGGCCGTGCAGCTGTGGACGTGCCAGGGGCCTTCCGTTTCGAAGGACCAGCAGTGGAGCCGGGACGGCCAGACCCTGCGGACGTTGGGCCGGTGCCTCGACGTCGCCGGCGCGGGTACGGCCAACGGCACGAAGGTGCAGCTCTGGGACTGCAACGGCAGCGGCGCACAGAACTGGGTCCAGGAAGGTAACCGGTTGCGCAACCCGAACTCCAACAAGTGCCTGGACTCCCCGGGAGGCTCGACAGCGGACGGTGCGCGACTGCAGATCTGGGACTGCAACGGATCGGCCGCACAGTACTTCGTGAAGGCCGCGTGACGCCCGGCCGAGGCGCACGCTGACGGTCAGGGCGCGGGAGCGGACAAGCTCCCGCGCCCTTGCCGCGGCCCGGCCGGTCCTCGCGGTCGTCGTGGACATCGACACCGTCTTCTTCCACTGCCAGAAGGCGTTCATGCGCTCGAAGCTGTGGAAGCCGAAGACGTGGACCCCCGAGGCCCTGCCGTCGCACGCGAAGCTCATCAAGAGCGTGCAGAACACGGTGGAGACCCTCGACGAGCTCGAGGCTTAGTACGAAGAGGACCGGTACACCCGCGGTCTCTACGCCTGACAGCCCCACCCGCGACGAGGAGACCTCGTCGCGGCCGGGCGGGCCGCCCTGCTTGAATCCTCGTCGTGACCGGATGCCCCTGCGTGCTCTGCGTCGATCATGACGACCCCTTGAACGAACACGAAGAGCCCTTCAGTTCGAACCACTCCGCGAACACCTACGTAACGGCACCGCTGCCGCGTCGAGCACGGCCGGACATCCATGAGACCTGAGACAGAAACGCGTCATGGCCTGGTCAGATCCGCAATGGCCCGGCACAGAACCTCCGTGTCCGCAATGGCCTGCCGACAGTCCTGCTCGGAGATGGTGAGCCGTTGACCGATGCGCATGGTGCTGGTCGGGACCTTCGTCAGATATCTCGCGTCGACGAGTCCGTCGTTGTGGGTGAACACGTGCCTTGCCGCCCAGAACTTGATCAGCCGCCGCCACCGAGCGTTGTCAACCACGGACCGCAGGTCCGCGAATCCAGCGTCGACGAACAACTGCGCCGTGTGGTCGAGCCGTTGAAAGACGTTGCCCTTGCCGTTGAGCCGCACGCCGGCGTCAGCGACCGCGCCGCGGAAGACGGCGGAACCGAGCGACTCCACGACACCGACCAGGTTCTCCAGCGTGTCCACCCAGATACGTGTGAACACTCCTCGCTCCCGCAGCCCCGCTGCAACATCGGCCGACAGCTGGGCAAGGCCGTCGAGGCGAGCGGTCTCCGCGGCGAGCGCGTCCAGAGCTACGACCATCGCCGGGAGCTGCCCGCAGACCGGGCAGAACCGGTGCTCGCCGAACACCGCATACCGCAATGAGCAGGAACCGCACGAGCGGATCCGAATCAGGCTCTCCTCATCGATACCGGGAAGCGGCTCGGGATAGAACGGCTCCGACCGGTACGTGATCTCGATACCGATCCCGAACCCTGATCGACTTGATCTGCTGGACCGCATGGCGGAGCGACCGAAGGCTTCGTCCAAGGCCTGTCCGAGGATCTGCACCCCGATGTCGCCGGCTGCGCGCATCGCCCGGTCGAGCTGCTGCTGCGTCATGAACTCGCTGTGATCGTCGTGGTGGCCGCAGTACACGCACCACAGTTCGAGTTCGTCGGGCAGTGCCTCGTAGTCGTCGCCGTCCACCCGGAAGATCTGCTGACAGCTCGGGCACTGCCGGCCGAAGAACCCGTGCTCGTCGCTGGGGATGCTGACGCGCAGATCGAACACGTCGCCGTCGCGGCCTGCGATGCCAGCGCTTCACCCTGACCGCCTGACAGCGGAGCATCGTCGGGCTGCTGGCGCACACCGCCGGTTCTCCGCGCTGGACTGTCCGGCGCCTCGTCCCAGGAAGCCGCGTCTTCGCAGGTGGACGGCGGTGCAACGTCCCACCGTCCCAGGTGTGCGCCACGGGCTGGTCCGCGGCCGGGCCGCCGTGCCATGATCCCTGCCGCCGGGCCGTGCAGGGAAAATGCGGTCCGGACCAAAGCGCCAGTTGGCGCCACGCCCCGCCATCTCCGCACTGCCGTGTTACGCACCGTCACTATTCGTGACAACCCGCCGATCTGGGCTGATCGGCGGGACGGCGACGGACGGTGAGCACGGGCGTGGTCCGGCAACTGTCCACCGACACGTGGAGCTACCCAATGACCGACGCCGTACCCGACGAAGTCGATCCAACCGTCCAACCGCCCGTGGCCGTACCGTATCTGCTGGTCATGCCCGGCGGCGATGGACAGCCGCAGCCGGTCGCCTGGCCCGGCACCGCCGAGGGGCAGACGACGTGGGCGATTCCGGTGACGATTCCCGCGGGAACCCCGGGATTCGCCGTGTTCGTGCCGCTGGTTTCGGGCGCGGCGGCCAAGCCTGTCGAGGGCATGACGGCCGCGCCCGTTGAGCCCGAGCCAGTCACGCCCGTCGCGGCCGAGCCAGTCACGCCCGTTGTGGCCACAGCCGCCGCGCCGGTTGAGGAACTGCCCGACGACGAGCTCGAAGAGGACGAGGAACAAGACGAGGAGGCTGTCGCACCGCCGCTGGTGCAGCACCAGTCGGGAACGCGGCCCTTCGCGCCACCGTCTGGCGCGCCCTTCCCGCCGCATCCTGTGGTGCCCCCGTTCCGGCCCTATCAGACCGTTCCGCGGGTCATGGGGCCGCCGCGACCGCTGCCGCCCGGGTTCCTGGAAGCACGTTGGCCCGGGCCGGAGCCCGCGAGCGGCTGGCGCGTACCGGTCGCCGTGCTCGCCGGCGGACTCGTCGCCGCGATCGTCCTGCCCGGCACGCGGGTCGGCATCGGCTGGTTCCTCGGCGGGTTCGCGCTCGTCGCCGCCGTCATCGCCGGCATCTGGCCGGCCGCCGCAGCGCTGCCGAAGGCCGACCGTGCGATGCGGGCTGTCTGGGCCGGCTCCGCGGTCGTCCTGCTGTCGGTGCTGGCGTTCCGCAACGCCTGGTGGCTCGTCACGTTCTGTGTGCTGGGCGCGCTCGGCTGCGCCGCCCTGGCCATCGTCGGCGGCCAACGCGTCCGCTCCATACTGTTCAGCCTCGTGGCGGCGCCGTTCGCGGCCTTGCGCGGCATCCCGTGGGTGGCCAAGCACCTCAGCGCCACCGGCGACCGGCACGGCAAGCCCCGCCACACCCAGCGCGTCGCCTGGTCGGTCATCATCACGGTCCTGTTCGTGCTGGTCTTCGGCGCGCTGCTCTCCTCCGCCGACGCCGCGTTCTCGCAGGTACTCTCCGCCGTCGTGCCGACGGTCAGCGTCGGCCGCGTGTTCCTGTTCATCCTGTGCGCGCTGATCGCCGTCGCGGCCGTCTACACCGTCGCCGCGCCGCCGGACCTGTCCACCATCGACAAGCCGGGCACCGCGCGGCTGCGCCGCCTGGAGTGGGGGCTGCCGATCGGGGCGCTGGTCCTGCTGTACAGCGGATTCGTCGTCGTGCAGGCCACCGTCCTGTTCGGCGGCCAGCACCACGTGCTGCAGACCGCCGGCCTCAGCTACGCCGAATACGCCCGCAGCGGCTTCTGGCAGCTGGCGACCGTCACCGTGCTGACGATCGCCGTGCTGGGCGGCGTGACCCGCTGGGCCAGCCGCGAGGACCGGGTCGACCACATCCTGCTGCGCACGCTGCTCGGCCTGCTCTCGTCGCTGAGCATCGTGATCGTGGTGTCGGCGTTGTCCCGCATGTACGCCTATCAGAAGGTCTACAGCTTCACCGGCGAGCGCATCTTCGTGATGGCGTTCGAGCTGCTCCTCGGCACCGTGTTCATCATGATCATGGTGGCCGGCATCCGGTGGCGCGGCGCCTGGATCCCGTCGACGATCGTCGGTCTCGCGGTCGTCATGCTGCTCACCCTCGCGGTGCTCAACCCGGAGGACTACGCGGCCCGCCGCAACATCGCGCGCTACCAGGAGACCGGCAAGATCGACGCCTGGTACCTGCGCGCCCTGTCCTCCGACGCCACCCCGGCCCTGTCGACCCTCCCGGACTCGGTCCGTCGCTGCACGCTGAGCTGGATCGTCGACGACCTGGACGAGCCGGACCCGTGGTACGGCTGGAACCTCGGCCGCGAAAACGCCCGCGACGCCCTGGACCGCGTGGGCTCGTCCGGCATCGGCGGCTCGAGCGACTGCCAACGGGCCGACCAGTTCGACCTGCCGAAGACACGCTGACGCGCCGCCCCCGGGCCGCCCCCAGCACGGCGGCGGCCCGGTCCGGGCCGTTCGGCTGCGTTCAGACCGTGCGGGTCGCCTTCGCGAGGTTCGCCTCCAGCTCGGCCTTCGTCTGCTTGACGACATACGCCGGCCGGTCGCGCTCAACGCGCCACGACTCGCTCAGCGGGCTGACGTCGACCGTGTCGAAGCCGATCCGGTCGTAGAGGTCCCTGGCGAAGTCGGCCGCGTCGGGATGGTCCGAGGACACCACCAGGGCGCGCCGGCCCGGCGTGCCGGACGGGGAACCGTCGGTGGTGATGTCGGCGGCGCCGATGTGGTTGAAGGCCTTGACCACCTTCGACTTGGGAAGGTGCTCCTGCAGCAGCCCTGACGTGGTCGCCTCGCCCCGGTCGAGCTCGGCGAACCTGCCGTCGCGCTCCCAGTAGTAGTTGTTGGTGTCCAGCACGATCTTGCCGGCGAGCGGCTCGACCGGGACGTCCCGGAACTTTCCGAACGGCACCGTGACGACCACGACGTCGCCGGCTGCTCCAGCCTCCTGCGCGGTCGCCGCCCGGGCGGCCGGGCCGAGATCCTCGACGAGCGCCGACAGCGTCTCCGGCCCCCGCGAGTTCGCGATCACCACGTCGTGCCCGAGCGCGATCACCGCCCGCGCGACCTGGCTGCCGATGTTGCCTGCCCCGATGATTCCGAAAGTTGTCACGGTCGGCCCAACCAGGACGGCCCCCGCGAGTATTCCCCGACAATCCGACCGGAGAAATAGATCACGCGAACCCGCGTTCGCCGGCCTTGTCGTCGGGGCGGATCTCTGCGGAGCGCCCGCCAGCCGACCCTGAGAGGCTTGGATCTGGCGCTCATCCCCACGCCGCTCCCCCGCGCCCGCCCACCACGGCCGCCGCTGCCGCACCGGCCCCCCACCCACCGGGCCTGACCAGGTCGAGCCGCACCTTGACCTCGCCCGGCTCGACCCGTCCGGCCGGATCTCGGCCCGCGCCCTACTGCACCTGCTGGGCTGGCCACCCGGGCACCGCGTCACATTCGACATCACGCGCAGCGTCATCACGGCGACCTCCGGTCCGGCAGGTCGCCACACCATCGGCGGCACCGGCCTCCTTGCCATCCCCGCAGCGGTCCGGCAGCTGTGTCGCATCACCGCCGGCGACGTGATCGTCCTGCTCGCCGACCCCGACTGTGACCTGCTGCTCA
Organism: Dactylosporangium sp. NBC_01737; assembly: GCF_035963215.1. NCBI lineage: Bacteria > Bacillati > Actinomycetota > Actinomycetes > Micromonosporales > Micromonosporaceae > Dactylosporangium > Dactylosporangium sp. NBC_01737. Next base: position 6,057,338 of record NZ_CP109153.1, on the reverse strand, counting down.
TCCACCCGGCCCGAACCGTCGCACGGCTCCTCGCCGAACAGTTCGCCACAGACGATGCCGCCTGACCGCGAACGGCTTGACGCCGCCTGGACAGCGCTCGCCGAGCTCGGCGTCACCCTCGCCGACCTGCAGCGCGACGCCCGACCAGCGCTGCCGACCTTCGACGACTACCTCCCGCAGGTCCTCGCCGCTGCCGGCCCCCGGCAGCGGCGCGCCTACCGCAGCTACTGGGAGCGCATGACGACGGCCTGGGGCAGCCTCGCGATCGACACCGTCACCGCCAGCGACATCCAAGCGCTCCAGCGCCGGGTCGTCGGCAGCGCCCGGACCCGCCGCAACAGCCGCGGCGGCCGCCACGCCGGTGAGCTGCTCATCGCCGCCGCCCGCGCCTTCTACAACCAGGCCATCGCCGACGGCCTCATCCGGCCGCCGACAGCTGGTGACCCATCCACTGCCCGCCGGACCGGGAGCTCTGCGCGGCGCTGCGGGAGGCCCAGGTGCTGGTGCTCAGCGGGCCCCAGACGGAGGACTCGCCGGTGAGGGAGACGCTGTCGCGCACGACGTGGCTGCCGCCGCAGGCGTCCTCGATCGGGCCGCAGCCGGTGGACCACATGAAGTTCTGCTGCACGGCCGGCGTCTGCCGGGCCAGGGCGTTGGCCAGGTCGAGTTCGCGGTACCCGAGGCCGGCGGCGTTTCCGGCGGTGAGGACGTCGCCGGTGTTCATGAACAGATGCTTGACCTGGTCGGGTTTCAGGGCCGGCCGGGCCCTGCAGGAGCAGGGCGACGGCGGCGCTGGTGACCGCGGTCGCCTGGGAGGTGCCGCTGCCCCGGAACAGGGTCGTGCCGACCCGGGCGGAGGCGTACGTCGCGTCGACGTTCGAGCCAGGGTCGGCGAAGATCGCCGAACAGGCGGTCGACGTCCCGGCGTCGGTCCGCGAGGTGACCGCCGGGTTCACGCTGCGCCCGTCCTGCAAGCGCGGCGACGGTGGTGCGGTCGGTGTCAGCGTCCTGAACTCCGTCGACGGCAAGGCGACGCTGAAGGCGGCCCGCTCCGTCGAGTGACCCGACCGGCGGTCGCTGGACGCGGCCACGACTCGCCGGCCGGGTGCCGGGTCAGCCCTTGACGAGGGTCGCGGTGGCGGGCCATCCGCCGCCCGCGTGCTCCTCGCACATGACGATCTGCTGGTCCGCGACCGCCGCCGTCACGGTCCGCCAGCCGCCGGCCTGGGTCATGACGACCCGCGTGGTGCGCCCGCTCCACAGGTGCTGCCAGCCGGTCTCGGCCCACGTGTCCCGCAGCCACAGGCCACCCGCCGTCGCGATCGCCACGCTGACGCCTTGCCGGTGACCGGTGCAGGCGATGTCGAGGGGGTCGTCGGGCGCGTCGAGCCACAGCGGCTCCTCCCAGTCGCCGAGCAGCGTCTCGGCGATCGCGACCCGCCGCTGCGCCGTGCGGATCGCCGCGCAGACGAGCTCACCCCACGTGTTCAGGGTCAGCGCGGCGGCGTCGGCGCCGGCCAGCCCCACGGCTGCCAGCCGCGGCGGTGACCCGCACAGCACGGTGCCGTCCGAGGCTTCGACGACGACCTGGGGGGTGCCGTCCACCCCGGTCGCGGCGGCGAGCACCCGGCGCGCGGGCGTGGACCTGACGACGTCCGTGCGGCCGTCGAGCGAGACGGTCACCGTGGCGAGGACACCCTGCCGGTCGACCGTGAACCCGGTCACCGCGCCGTCGCCGCCGGCCGCCACCCGCACCGGTCCGGTCACCTGAAGATCCTCGACGCGGTGCCAGCGTGCGCCGCTGTGGTGCCAGACGCCGTCGTCGGCGGCGGTAGCCATGAGGACCGCCTCGCCGCTGCCGTGCCGCGCCGCCGAGACCGACAGCGGGTGCAGCGGCCCGGTGTCGTCGCCGAGCAGGGCCGGGTGCCGGACCGGTGAGATCGTCACGGCGCCGATCCGGTCCACGCCCGCGGCGGCGAGACGGCTCGCCCCGGCGCCGGTCGTGGTGACCGTGACGTCCCGGTACGCCCCGGGCGGGACCCCGTCGGCGAGCAGGGCCCGGAACTCCTCCGCCCAGTCCGTGAGCCGGGCGGGGCGCTGCTGCGGGTCGTACGCGAGCAGCAGCCCGACGTGTTCGGCGAGTCGTGCCGGGTACCCGAAGCCGATCAGCCCCCGCGCCGCCTGCTCCTGGGCGTGTGCCATCGGCGGTTCGGCGCCGGTCAGCAGGTGGTAGACGATCGCGCCGAACGAGTACCGGTCGCACGCCGGGGTGATCTCGTGCTCCGGCGCGGCGAAACCCGCCGTGACGTACCGCTTCGTCGTCGCCGATCCGGTCGCCCGCATGAACGCGAAGTCAATGAGTTTGACCGTGCCGTCGCGGCCGACCATCACGTTGCCCGGCGATATGTCGCGGTGCACCTGCCCGTGGTCGGCGAGCGCGTCGAGCTGGCGGGCGAACTGGGTCACGACGTCGACGACAGCAGCGGGTGCCGGGCGTTCCTCCTGTTGCCAGGTCGAGAGGTTCCGCCCGTCGACCCAGGGTGTGACGAGGAACAGCGAACGCCCGGCGGCGGCCGGCTGCGGGTCGGGGTGGGGGGCCGGGCCGGTGAACGCGCGAGCCGTCGGCACGACCCCCGGGATGTCCCGCAACGCGATGGTGCGGTCGATCGTGTCCTGCCACATCCGCCGCCACCGGTCCAGGGCCTGGTTCGGGGTCTCGTCACCGCCCTGGTCGACGTGCCGCAGGAGCAGGATCTTGATCGCCCAGGTGCCGCCCAGGCGGCCGAGGATGCGCTCGGCCTGCCACAGCTCGCCCTCGCCGCCGCGCTGGACGAGCCGGACGAGCCGGTACATGGCGGCGTCCTCGTCGCTGCTGACGTACCAGCCCTCTTGCCCGACGGTGTCCGCCTGCTCCACCCGCTCAGTCCTTCAACACGAAACCGGGCACGACGGTGCTCGTGCCGCTGGTCGCTGGCTCCGTCTCCGCCGCCCGCCGCACCCGCTGCATCGGCGCCTGTGTCGGTGCCGGCGTGTGGTCGGGCAGTGTCGCCGCCTCCGCCTCGATGCCGCGCAGCGCTTCGGTGAGCCGCTGGATGACCGCGACGACCAGGGCACCGGGGCCGGTGCCGTCGGCGCGGCACACGGCGGCGAGCCCGCCCAGGTCGGCCGGCCGCGCCTCGACCGCTGCCTTCAGCCGGTCCAGCAGCGCGACGTAGCCGACCACGGCGGGCGGCCGCACGAAGTCCTGCGGCAGCGTCGGGTACAGCAGCTTCACGACGCCGAGCAGCGTGGTACCGAGCCGGTCCTCCGGGATGTCGGAGCCGAGCCGCCCCAGGGCACGCCCGGAGTAGTCGGCGCGGATCAGCTTCCCCGGGAACACGCGGTCGGAGACGGCCTCCACCGCGGCGATCGCGACGCCGAACGCCTCCAGCGCGGCGTTGCGGTCACCGGCCCGGGACGCCTCCCCGGCCGCTTGCCGCAGGATGTCACGCGCCTCGGGGGCGAGCGGCTCGCGCGGCGCGCTCGTCAGCGTCTGCCGCACCCGGTGGGTGATGCCACCGCCAACCCCGGAGAAGTACTCGACGAGCACGTCGAGCCCGCCGATGGTGGTCGGGTCGCCGCCGCCCACCTTGACCAGCGCCTCCAGCAGGTCGTGGTTCGGTGTGATCCCCGGCTGCTCGGCACCGTACCGGCGCAGGAACAGCTCCCGGGTGCTGATCCCGATCGCGTGCAGCCGGATGTTCATGTCACGGTGCAGGTGCTCCATCAGCCCGACCGGCTCCGACGTCGCCTCCATGATCTCGCCGGTGCCCTGGTCGCCCCGCGGCGCCCAGTCCGCGCCGTCGCTGACCAGCACGACGAGCCGCTCGTTGCCCGGATGCCCGTGCTGGTACAGCAGGTCGGCGGCGGCGTGGATGGCGTTGCCGATGTGCGTGAGCCCCCGGGGCTGCAGCAGCGAGACCGCCTCCCGGAACTGCTGGATGACCTCCGGCGGGGAACCGGCGTCCAGCTGCTCCATGCCTCCGGAGCGGGGGAACCGCAGGGTCGCGGTCGAGGTGAACGACATCAACGCCACCCGGGACACCCGCCCGGCCACCCTGAGCCGGACCTCCAGCAGGTCGCGCAGCGCCTGCTGCAGCGCCTCCATCCGCTGGATGTACCCGTTGCGGCGCAGTGCGAGCATCGACTCGCGGGGCACGGGGATGTCCTCGGCCTCCATCGAACCGCTGCAGTCGGCCAGGATCACCATGTCCACCCCGGCCTTCACCCCGGGCGCGAACACCTCCACGGTTGTGCGTGGCCCGATGCGGGCGATGACGTCGTACCGGGAACCGGTGTCGACCTCGATCACCCGGTGCGGCACCCCGGCGACGTCGACGAACAGCTCACCGGGCTGCGACGGCACCCACAACGGCGTGCCCACCAGCCCCGCCCGGGCGATCTGCTCGGCCGCCGTCTCCGGTGAGCGTTCGGTCGGCAGCTCCAGCAGGATCCGTGTCGCGTCGATCGCCTCCTGCGGACGCAGGTTCCAGCGCGCGTCGTCCAGCAGGCTCAGCTCATCGCGCAGGTCCTCACCGACGGCCAGGACACCGGCGGGCACCTCCGGCAGCCGGCAGACCTCGACGGCGCGCAGGTGCACGCCGCCCGCGGTCTCGGCGCTCAGAAGCGCCGGACCCTCCGGCCAGCCAGCGCCGTCGGCCGAGACACCGACCCGCCAGCCGCGCACCAGCCCTCGCGGCGGCAGCGCCACGACTCGTTGCTCCATCAGCCGGGCCATCAACGGCTCCCTCGCTTGTCGCCCTCGATCTGCACACGGACGCCGCCCTGCTCGCCCTGCGACAGCTGCTCGGAGAAGTACCGGATGAGCGCTCCCTGCCTGCCAATGAAGATGCCGCGGTACGCCTCCGGCACCCGGACGAACAGCAGACCCGGCCGGTCGCCGTCACGGTGCGCGCGGGGCCGGTTGTAGTCGGCGAGGCTGAGGTTGGCGGCGATGACGTCGCCGTGGACCGGGATCGCGTGCCGGACGAGAATCTTCAACCGCTCGACGAGCTCCGCGCCCCGGTCGTTGCCCGCGGCGATCTTCTTGATCTCGTCGTCCCACCGGCCGTGCCGGCGCTGGACCAGCGCAAGCACGCCCTCGCTGTCCCGGCCGCCCGTCCCGGTGAGATCGTGTTGGGCCGCGTCGATGGTGCGCAGGATCCAGCGGAAGTCCAGTGCCAGCTCGGTGTGCCCGGCGCGGCGCAAGCTGTGGCCGAAGCCGCGCAGGCTCGGCAGCGGCTCGGCGTCGCGGCGGCGCCTGGACCGCAGGTACGCCCCCGCGACGATCTGTCGGATCAGCACGGGTGGCGAGTACCCGGGCAGCTCCCGGTGATGCCGGCGGCACAGCGCGAGCCCGAGGCCCTCACCGCCGAAGACCTGCCACCGGCGCAGATGCTGCGCGCACATCCGGACGCCGCACTGCCTCAGCCCCACCTCGGTGACCTCGCAGCGGGCCGTGCCCATGTTGGTGCAGCCGCCCTGCTCGCACGCCGGGAACTGGGCGTCGTAGCAGGACGGGCAGTAGCTGCGGTCCGAGCCGCTCGGGTGGGTCCGCCGATGCCTGTCGCAGTGCGCCTTCTGCCGCTGGCAGCGGCCGCCGGCGCACCGGAACGTCGCCGTCGCCCCGCACTCGGCGCAGGTGGGCTCGTGCGCCGCGCAGGTCGAGATCAGCGCGCCGTCAAGGATGCGCGCGTGGACGTCGCACAGGCGCTTGTCGAGCGCGTCGGTGCCGCAGTCCCGGCAGGTGAACGAACCGTAGCGTTCGCGCCCCTCGGCGGCGCAGCCCTGGCAGCGGTACCTAACCTTCGCCGGCTCCAGCATGCCGACGATCTGGAACGTCGTCGACGGCCCGACGACCGGGTCGGCGCCGGGCGCGAGCCGGGCGAGGGCGATGTGGACGTCACCGTTGGGGTGCCCGAGCGTGTACCGGGGCCGCCTCGTCAGGTCGTGGCCGTGCAGCACCGGCTCGAGCATGTTCCACAGGTCGGCGATCCTGCCCGCGTCGTGCAGCCCGTCGGGCCACTCCCGCACGTCGAGCAGGATCTGCATGTCGGCGACCGGCGCCACGACGGTCGTCATGCTTGATCTCCCTTGCGCGACCCCTGATGCTGCCCGCCGCCGCGCGGCCCGCCCCGCCCCCTGTGCTCGGAGCGCTGCCGCGGCGGGCGGTCCCGGCCGGGCTGCTGCTGCCCCGGGCTGCGTCCGGACAGCTGCGTCCGTGGAATGTCGGCGCCCTTGCGCGCCGCCACGATCGCCGCCCACTCGCCGAGCACCAGGTGCGTCCGGCCCGGCGCGATCTGCTTCGCCGACGCCAGGCACGGCCCGCCCGGGGCGGCGTCGCGCAGCACGTTGCCCGCGATGCCGGCGAACCCCGACCGGTGCTGCCGCGCCCAGCCGCGCAGCAGCGTGTCGTCGCTCGCGCAGCCGGACAGCCCGAGCTGCGGCAGGTCCAGCGCCGCAGCGATCGGGAACAGCTCCTGCGGGGTCGCCCCCAGGTTGTCCAGCTCCACCGACAGCGTGTCGACGATCAACGCCCGCAACAGGTCTCGCGCGCTGCGCTCGACGAGCCTCGGCTGCTCGCCACGGCCGGCCGGCTCCTCAACCGTGAGCCGGGCCCGCAGCCCGCGGGCGACCGCCCGGGCACGGTTCTCCTCCAGGATCTGCTGCGGCATGTTGCGCAGCCGCCGCCCGTCCCGGACCAGCCGCCGGGCCCGCAACCCGAATGCCGCCACCAGCAACGCCCAGGCCGCCGTCGTCGAGACACTGGCGGCCGCGTCGACGCAGCGCAGCACCACGGCCGGCGTCCCGTCCGGCAGCGTGGCCGGGTGCACGTCCATCCGCTCCAGCTGCGCCACGCCGTCGGTACGCCGCAGCTCCGCCTCGACCCGCGCGAGGTGCGTCGGCGAGGTGGATGCGAGGTAGCGGGTCGCGACATGCTGCCGCGACGTGCCGAGCCGGTGCGAACCCCCGACCCCGGTACCCTCCGGATCGGCCCGGCCGGTCAGCGCGATCAGCAGCGGCACGTGTTCCCGCAGCAGGTTGCACAGCACCTCCTGCTCGACCGCCGAGGCGACCTCGACCACGTGCCGGTCGTCACCGGGCGGCCCGACGACCAGCCGCCCGTCGACCTCGGCGGCGACCGAGGCCGGCAGCAGCGGCACGCGGGTCGCGGCCTCGGCGAGATCCGTCGCCACGGCACCCGCCCACTCGGCCCGGGCCGCCGGGCTGCCGAGCCACTGGGGGGCCCGTTCCGCGTACCACAGGGCGGGCTTGCCGGCGGCGCGTTCGCCGCCGCCCAGGCTGAACGCGGTCCCGCGCCGGCCGGTGGCGGGCAGGTGGCCGTCGACGACGACGAAACCCTTGGCCACGTGTTGGCGCGGCGCGCCGATCCGGGTCACACCTACGAGCACGTCAGTTCGTTCCTTCACTCTCGATCTCGGTTCGGGGCGGTTCGGAGCGGCCGACCCAGGTCCGCTCGTCACCGACGGGGTACCTCTGGCCAGACACGTAGACACTGACGGACCGCGCCAGCCAGAGCACGTCGTGCCCGCCGAGCGTGACAGCGGCGTGCGGTGCGAGCCGGGCACCGTCACCCGCCGAGGCGCCGGCACGACGGATCCGCGTGCCGTTGACCGAGCCGAGGTCGACCGCCGAGACCGAACCGTCCGGCCGCAACCGCAGCAGCAGGTGCTGGCGGCTGATCCGGCCACAGCGCTCCGGCGGCTCCGGCAGCGCGTCGACGCTGACGCCGTAGATCGCCCGTCCCCGGCCGATGACGACGTCCACGCCCACCTCGATGGGGAACCGCAGCAGCTCGGCACCGGCCGCGTCGCACAGCACGAGCTGCTTCGTCAACTCCCGCGGCCCGATCGCGACGAGCATCCCCTCGCAGAACGGGCACCGAGCCCGCCCCTCGGTGTCGGCGACCGGCCACAGCAGCAGCTCACCCTGCCGGGTCGCGGCCGCCGTGCAGTACGGGTCGCCGCACGCCCACCTGGTCCGCAGCACCTCCTTGGCCAGCCCCGCGGCGTGGACGAGCTTGTCCTCCTTCGCCCGGGACACCCGCTGCGGCGGCTCCCGCTTGACCCCGGACGGCACGAACTCGACCGTTCCGCCGCGCATCCGCCAGGCGAGAAAGCGCTCCGGGCACTCCTCCATCCACCGATGCTCACGCCGATGATCAAGGAACTTGTCGCGGCTCAGCACAGCCATGCCCGCACGGTCGCGAGCCATCGGAAGGATGACCTCGTCGGCCACCGCGGCCTCGACGACGTTCCACTCCCGCACCAGGCTCGGCCAGCGGGTCTGATCGGCCTCCGGGAGACGGTCCCGCAGCGAGGTGTCGGCCACGAACGCCATCTCGGCGTCCGCGCCGTGGCGCGCCCGCCACGCCCGCTCCAGCAGCATCAACCGGTCGAGATCGGGGAAGCGGTCATCGTGGCCGCGCTTCGGCGGCAACTCCTTCGACCAGCAGACGTTGGACACGTCGACCACCGCGGCATTGGAAGGCATCGCTGCAACCTACCCCGGTGGCGGCCCTCCCGGATGACACCTTCGGCCCACCCACACCCCGACACCCGTCCACCGTCCGCGCCCTGTCGTCCCGGAGCGTCCGGACGCTCGTTCGACGGACATCGACGACACGCGTGAAGTTCCTCGACGGTCTGCGGATGCTGTGTCAGAGCAGATCGATCACCATCACGCCAGCGTCGAGCCCCACGGCGACGGCCCCGTCAATGCTGGTACACGCAAGTGCCGGATGATGTACCGGGATAGTGACTCGGCAATCGCCGATGGCGAGGTCCCAGATTCGTACCGTCCTGTCGGCGCTGCCGGTGGCGAGCAGGGTTCGGTCGTCGACCTTGGACCGTGCAGACCGCGCCCACCCAGCCGGTGTGGCCGTCGAGGCGGCGCAGTCGGGTGCCGGTGGCCGGGTCCCAGATTCGCACCATGTCGTCGTCGCTGCCGGTGCGAGCGGGGTCCGCCCGTCGACCTGGACCGCGCACACCGCGCTCACCCAGCGGGCGTGGCCGTCGAGGCGGCGCAGTTCCGCGCGGGGGCGTGCGGCTGCCCAGCGGGCCCGGTACGGGGCCGGATGGTCGGCGGCGATGGGTCGAACTGCTCGAGTGCCTGGGTGACGCTGAACATCGCCGCCCGCTCGGCAGGGTCCGCCGTGACGGCCTGCAGCGTGAGGTGCAGGGTCTGGGCCCGTTGCCGGCCTTCGGGTCGTGGCGTGGTTGGCCGGAGCGAGCAGCCGCAGAATGTCGGCGTGCAGCAGGTACCCGTCGTCGCTGAGCAGCTCGTCGATCAGGCCCGCCCGGTCGGCGTGGGTGACCAGTGCACGCAGCAGGTAGGCGGGCGCCGACCGCCACCCCCGCCCGCGGCCGGGCTCGATGAACGCCCGGGTCAGTCGCTGCTCGGCGAAGCGCATCCTGCCGGTGCCGTGCTCGCGCAGCAGCGCGTCGTTGAGGGCCTGGTGGGACAGGCGGAACGTGGAGGTTCCCTCGGCCGTCGAGGTTTCGACGAGGAAGCTCGCCGCCGCGGAGCGGGCGAACCGGCCCAGTTCCATCGCACCGACCTCGACGCCCAGTGCCGCGGTCGCGGTGTGCCACAGTTCGGCGGTTCAGCCGGGCGCCTCGGCGTGGGCGAGCGCGGCCAGCACCGCCGGGCGGGGCGCCCGCCGACCGGCGATACCCGGTCCAGGTAAGGCGTCCAGGGCGCTGTCGACGGTCGCGGTCAGGGTGAGGGTCGCCGGGTCGTACATGCCGCGGCGGCGGGCGTCCAGACCGGCGATCAGGAAGTGCGGTGAGGCGAGCCCGGCGATGCGCCGCGCGACCGGTATCGCGACCGCCGGGTCCCGGTACGGGTTGCCCGGCCGTTCCGCGCCGACCAGGCTCAGCAACTGCCCGGACCGGCAGCTCGCATCCCACCGTGATCGGATCGCGGCCGACTCGGGCGCACAAACCGCGCCCCCGAGTCGGCGCAACAATCGGCAGCCCGTTACCGGCGGTCGGGCTTGACACCCACCTCTGTCACTGGTCAGGCGGGTACGAACTGCCACTGCTGGTTGGTCCCGCCGTTGGTGGTCCACTGCACGACCTGCGCCCCGTCGCTGGTCGCCGCGCCGTAGACGTCGGCTGCCAGTCCGCTGCTGCGGCCGACGATGGTGTAGTAGCCGTCACCGGTGGGCCGCAGATACCACATCTGGTTGGTGCCGCCATTGGCTGACCACTGCTGCAGTTGCAGGCCCTGCGTGCTGCTGCCGCCGTTGACGTCGAGCACCTTTCCGGAGGCGGTGTAGCGCAAGGTGTAGGCGTCCTGCGTGGTGCTGATCGTCCATGTGGGGGTGCCGCTCTGCTGGACCGCCTTGGCACCGTCGGCGGTGGAGTTGCCGGCGATGGCGAGGGGCTTGCCGCTGTTGCGGTTGACGATGCGGTACGTGCCTGGTGCGGGCCCGGTTCCGCCGCTGCCACCGAGATTGAGGTACTCGACCGCGTCGGTGAAGACGGTGCTGCCGGACTTCGTGGTCGACAGCTGCAGGTACACGCGGCTGCCGGTGGCGGGGGCGGTGAAGGACACCGGCTGGGTGACCCGTGAGCCGAGCGGGATGGTCAGGGTGGTGCTGCCGGACGCGACGACCGTGCCGGTCGGGTTGTCGAGCCGGGCGGTCCAGGTGAAGCCCACCGAGGTGTTGGTGAGGTCGTCGTTGAACACGGTGATGTTGCGGGTCACCGTGGCGTTGCGGGCGTAGCTGGGGACCGCCTGCGGCAGCGGGAAGGTGCCGTTGGAGTCCGACGCGCCGGAGGCGGACCAGTACGGCAGGTCGACCGCGGCCACCGGGTTGAACGCCGCCTGCACGCGCTGGATCTGCGGGTTGCTCCAGGGGTCGGGCAGGTTGTCGGCGCCGTAGATGGGGTGACCGCCCTCCTCCGGGGTGAAGTCGGTGGACCGCACGCCGGGCACCACGCTGGCCCAGGCCGACAGCAGCGTGTACGGGCGCAGGTCGCTGGCGTCCTTGCCGCGCTTGGCTGCCGTGGCCGTCGCGAACCACGTGAAGCCTTGCTTGGTGCTGCAGGCGGGCCAGATGTACTCGCCTTCGCCGTCCGGCCGCCCGGGGACGCGATTCAGGGCCTCGCCGTATCGGCCGGTGCCGTCCAGGTAGTGCGCGAAGATGGCGAAGTTGGGGTAGTTCATGGCCGGGTACCGGCTGGCTGAGTCGGCGCCCGGAGCGGCGTCGATGCTGATCGGCCGGGTGCCGTCGTTGCCGTTCATCGCCGCGTACAGGTCCTGTTGGAACTGCTGCGAGTCGTTGTTGTTGAAGCTGGGTTCGTTGATCTGGCTCCAGCGGATGACCGCCGGATGGTTGCGATCCCGCAAGACCAGCGCACGCGCGTGGGCCACCATGTTGTCGTGGCCGGCCACGAAGTCCTGGGCGCCACTGCGAATGGCGGTCTCGTCGATGACCATCAGGCCCATCTCATCGGCCACGTCGAGCATGTACGGGCTGGCCGGTTCCATGTGGATGCGCACCACGTTGTAGTTGAGGCGCTGGTAGTTGTCCACCGCCTGGGGCCAGCCGCCGTTGCCGGGCGACGGCGGCAGGAAACCGGGCAGGGTGTCGTACGCGTCGCCCTTCCCGCCGTTGTTGACCCGGTCGTAGTCGGCGCCCTGCAGACTGTCGCCACGGAAGTTCACGCGCACGCCGTTGAGGTAGTAGTACTCGCCGTTCTGCGTGCTCTCCCGGAACCCGAAGCGGTACGTGGCATCACTGGTGCGGCCGTCGTCAGCGGTGGCGTGTATCGCCAGACGGTGCAGCTGGGCGCGGTATCCGGCCCGGTACGGCACATTGGGCCACCAGTACGAGGTGGCGCCGAGGTCCCACGCCACGGGGCCCACCGTGACCTTCGCCGTCGAACGGGCCGCCACCGTCACGGTTCGCTGCGGCAGCTGCGGATAGCTGAAAGCGCCTGCACCGTCGGAGGCGAGCGACCCGGTCAGGGTGACCGTCCTGGTCGCGGCCGAGGAGTTGGTCACCGACACGTCGTAGCTGATGGTGCGGTCCGCCACCGAGGTGCGGACGAACGCGTCGCTGACATACACCGTCGGGTACACCCGCAGGTACGCGGACCGGAAGATTCCCTGCGGTATCGCCTCGGACCAGTCGGCCGCCACGGGGACCAGATACTTGCCACTGGAGCCCTTCAGCGCTCCGCGGCCCTTCACGTTCACCGTGATCGTGTGGGTGGTGCCGGGCGCCGCGTATGCGCTGATGTCGAAGTTCGACGGGGTGAACGCCGTCGTCTGGGTGGCGACCACGCGGCCGTCGACCGACAGCGTCGCCTGGTGATTGACGGCGCCGAACTCGATCCAGGTCGACTGCGGCTGCCCCGAGTCCGGCACGGTGATGCTGCGCGAGTACACCGCCTCGTTCACGTCGGTGAAGCCCTGTTTGTACCAGCCACCACCGGGCATCGCGATCGAGGTCGCCGCCCGACCCGCGGGCGTGAAGGTCCACGTCCCGCTCAGGTCGACCGAGGCGATCGCGGCGTTCCCGGCCGCCACACCGTCAACGCCGGCCGCCGCCACGCCCCCCATCGCACCCGGCGCGGCCAGGGCCGGCCCGTGGACCGCCAGGGTCAGGCCGCCGAGGACCACGGCTGCGGCCAGCCCTCCAGCCGCAGCCGGCAACCAGCCGCGCCGGCGGGCGTTCGAACGATGCATGCCAACTCCTATGACTCATCCGCCAGCTCCGCAACACCGGTTCAGGGCACCGCCTCAAGGCTGACTTCCGAGCGCCCAGCCGTATCCGCCGAACGGGCGCCGGGTCGCCGGTGCGCGCAGCTGGTCAGGTTCCGGGGGTCCGCATCACCGCCGGGTCCACTTCTGGTTGTTGCCGCCGTTGCAGGTCCACAGTTGTACCTTGGTGCCGTTGGCGGTGGTCTGCCCGTTGACGTCGAGGCAGAGCCGGGACTGCACACCGACGATGGTGCCGTCTGACGACAGCATCCACTTCTGGTTGTTGCCGCCGTTGCAGTCCCAGACCTGGACCGCGGTCCCGGCGCTCGTGCCCTGGCCGCGCGCGTCCAGGCATTTGGTACCGAAGACGCGCAGCTCGCCGGCCGGGGTCGGGGCGTAGGCCTGATCGGCGGTACCGTCGCAATCCCAGATCTGGGTGGTGGCGCCGTTGGTCGCGGCGCCGCCGGCGATGTCCAGGCACCGGCCGGACTGATTACCGCTCACCCGGGTGTACGTCGGCAGGGTGACCGCTCCGGTCGTCGTGTCGAGCCCCCACGACGGATACCAGCTCAACGCCGCGGTGCCGTCGCCGGTCAGGGTGATGGGGAGCCAGACCGGCAGGGAGGAGTACAGGTCGCCGGAGTTCCAGCGGTCACCCATGTAGACGTAGCTGGTGCCGGCGGATCCGGTGATCGGCAGCAGGAAGGACACCTGCGAGTCGTAGGTGCGGGTGCCGGACGGCGCGAAGTTGGTGAAGCCGCTCCACGGCCCGGCCGGCGACGTGGCCGTGGCGTACACGTTGTCGTTGGTGCCCCAGCCGGTCAGGTGCGAGGTGAGCAGGAAGTAGCGGCCGCCGACCTTCGCCATCGCGGGCGACTCCAGCGAGGGGAACGTGGCGACGGTGCTCTGGGCACTGGTGTAGTCGGCGGACAGGCGCTCGATGCGCATCCCGGCGGCCGGATCCTCATGGATCATGTACGCCGTGCCGTCGTCGTCCTTGAACAGTCCGAGGTCCCGGCTCGGATGGCCCAGTGGCCGGGTCGCGCCGAGGTAGGTGTACGGCCCGCATGGGGTGTCGCTGACCGCGACGCCGGCCCGCTGGTCGTTGTACGAGGTGTTGTCGATGTGTACCCACAGCACGTACTTGTGCGTCGTGCTGTTGTAGAGCACCTTGGGCCGTTCCACGATCCGGCCCGGCCCCAGGTCCCCGCTGGACTGGCGGGACAGCGCGTTGGCCTGCCGGGTCCAGTGCACCAGGTCGGTGGAGGAGTAGCAGGCCACGGCGGTGAACGTGGAGCCGGCGACCTTGTCCTCGCCCACCATGTAGTAGATGGAGCCGACCGCGAAGATGCCCACGCCATGGGCCTGGAGCCGATTGCCGCCCGTGTCGGTCCACGTGGTGGCCGGGGTGATCGTGGCGGTGGCCGCCCGCGCGGGCGCGCCGGACAGCAGCGCCAGGACGGTGACTATCGGCGTGGCGAGGGCAACCCACCAACGAGCGCGTGCTGTGCGCATGGCACCTCCTGGGTACTCATTGCTGGCCGGCGCCGTCTAGCGCGGCCGTGCGCCTCGCCCGGGCCGTCGCGGCGCTCCAGCGACGGTCGTCGCCGCCGGCTCAGCTGCCACCGGACGACCGGGCGCCTCGACCCGACATCAGCGGCCGTCGAACCGATTCGTTCGCACCGTAGGCTTCGCCATCAAACATGTCAATGCCTCGGTAGTTATGCCTTGCAGCATCGAGGATGCGTTGAACACGGATGCGTCGAATCGATTCTGGACCAGCGCTTCACCTGTAGTGGAAGTTTCACTCGCGCGCAGTCGGCGAAGCCGATCTGCGCAGCGCCCGTGCCAGCTCTGCATCGATCGCCTTACATGCTTGACACGAAACATCAGACGACTTACGTTCCCGCTATGCCTCGGTCGGCACCGAGCGCACGGCCCGGACGGGGATGCGCCGGCGGATTCCCGGTGCCGGCTCGACCGCATGCGTATGGGCACCGAACAGCGACGCCGACGACCAGCGGACCGTCACCGCAGCCCTTTCCGGCGCACTGTCATCGGTTGGTCCGCCCGTTCCGTTCCGACCAAGGAGCCATCCCGTGCCAACACCTCGAACACGGCGCTTCGGCCCGCGCCTGCTGGCTGTCCTCGGCACCGCTGCGCTGGCCGCCGCCGGCGCCGCCGCCGTCCTGACCGCCGGCGCGCCGCCCGCGTCGGCGGCCACCACGGCCGGTTGCGGCAAGACCCCGACGCTGCACAGCGGCCCGTACACCATCCAGAGCAGCGGCCAGAACCGCAGCTTCGTCCTGCGCATCCCCGACGGCTACAGCAACACCCACGGGTACCGGCTGATCTTCGCGTACCACTGGAACGGCGGCACCATGAACGACGTCTCCTCCGGTGGCACCAGCGGTACCGCGTGGTCCTACTACGGCATGCAGCAACAGTCCAACAACAGCGCCATCCTGGTCGCGCCCCAGGGGAACGGCAACGGCTGGGCCAACAGCAATGGCCAGGACCTGACGTTCACCGACGACATGGTCCGGATGATCGAGAACGACCTCTGCGTCGACACCACCCAGCTGTTCGCCATGGGCTTCAGCTACGGCGGCGGCATGAGCTACGCCATCGCGTGCGCGCGGGCCACGGTCTTCCGGGCCGTCGTGGTCTACTCCGGCGGCCAGCTGTCCGGTTGCAGCGGCGGCACCCAGCCGATCGGGTACTTCGGCATCCATGGCATCTCCGACCCGGTCCTGAACATCGGATCGGGCCGGTCGTTGCGCGACACGTTCGTGCGCAACAACGGCTGCACACCGCAGAACGCTCCGGAGCCGGCGCCGGGCAGCGCGCGGCACATCACGACCACCTACTCCTGCCGGGCCGGCTACCCGGTGCGGTGGGCCGCCTTCGACGGCGGGCACGGACCGGGCCCGGTAGACGGCTGCTCCGGCTGTGAGGACGGCGTCCGGACGTGGACGAAGGGCGAGGCCTGGCAGTTCATCTCCTCCTTCGGCGACGGCTCGCTGCCGTCCTCGCCACCGCCGAGCTCGTCCGCCTCGAGCAGCCCGCCGCCCAGCCAGTCGAACGTTACGATCGTGGGGACCGGATCGGGCCGCTGCCTCGACGTGCCCAGCGCCAGCACGGCGAACGGCACGCAGGTGCAGCTGTGGGACTGCCAGGGCGGCGCCGGCCAGCGCTGGACCTACACCGCCAACCGCCAGTTGATGGTGTACGGCAACAAGTGCCTCGACGCCAACGGCCGGGGCACGACCAACGGCACGGCCGTCATCATCTGGGACTGCAACGGCCAGGCCAACCAGCAGTGGACCCTCAACGCCAACGGCAGCATCGGCGGCGTGCAGTCCGGGCTGTGCCTGGACGCCAACGGCGCGGCCACCGCCAACGGCACGAAGATCCAGCTGTGGTCCTGCAACGGCGGTTCCAACCAGCAGTGGAGCCTGCGCAGCTGACCGGGGAGCCGGCGGCGCCGCCCGCCCGATACCGGGTCGGCGGCGCCTCCGGCGTCGCGGCGGTTCGGCCGAGTGGGCCTGGGCGTTTCGCAGCATCTGTGGACTCGTCCGGTTCGTCGGGACAGCATCGAGCTGCCCGCGGTGGTCCCTGCGGCTGCGGCGCACGCGTTGGTGGACGATGCGTGTCGTCGCGGGGCCGCCTCGTTGCGGCCACTGTCCGGCTACCGCAGCAAGCCGCGGTCGTCGCTGCTGGCATTCGCAGGGCGGACGCTCGCGGCGAGCAGCGAGGACGAGCTGACCGAAGCGATGGGGCCATTCGGCGCAGCGGTCATCGCGGGGCCCGGCGCGCAGGGGTGCCGGCAGCTATGGCGATGGCGCATGCCGCCGTCGGTGAGTATGGCGGTGCGAGCGGTCTTCCCCGCCCCGATGGCCAGGTGGAGCCGAGCCGGCGCCCACGTGCCGTTTGCTGCCAGCGTTGACCGCTCGGCGTCACGAACACCGCGACGTGCAGGACCGCAACGCTCTCGACCCGTACCTCCGACAACAGATCACCGCGAATCGTGGGAGTCCAACAGCGTCACGCCGAACCTCAACAGCGTTGCGGCGGAGTTCCCGGACCCGCGACCAGGCCGCGGTACAGTCCTGGCAGCCGCCGACCAGGACAGCGGCGGCGTCCTCGCGAGCACCGGCGTGGACACCAAGACCAACGAGATCACCGCTTCGACGTACTGCTCGATCAGATCAGCGACCTGACCTGCGTCGTGGTGACCGCTGATGCGTTGCACTGCCAGCGCGAGCACGTCACCTATCTCGCCGGCCGCGGCGCGCACTGGATCCTGACCGTCAAGGCAACCAGCCGGTCTGCGACAGCAACTGACCAGCCTGGCCTGGCATCAGGTTCCCGTTGCTGACCGCGATACCGCACGCGGCCACGGCCGCCGCGAGATCCGCACCCTGAAGATCCTCTCGGTGTCCACCGGCATCGCGTTCCCCGGCGCGGGCCAGGTCACCTACGACGAAGACCGCTCCCAGCCCGCAACCCCAACCGATCAATGGCAATACTCGGGATCATCCAACGACTTGCCGGGATGCTGGTCCGCGTGCCGACCTGACAGTGCAGGAGCAGCGGCTGGTGGCGCAGCGCGAGAATTTCGATGTCCTTGTAGCGGTCATTCATGGGCGGTATTCGCAGCAGCGTCACGGCGTTCGTCATGACAGGGTTGGCCAGCCGTAGCAGCACGCTAGGTAACGTTGCCTTTTTCGCAACGCCCCGCATGAGTACCGCCAGCGAGAGCGGGGCGGGCTGTGGGCGCCCAACGGCGTTCATCAGCCTATGACCAGCACGGATCACTCCCGACACCCGCGGTTCGCCGCGACGGCGGGTGGCGCTTTTCGACTGCGTGGCAGGCGAGCGCATAACGGAAATCTGCGACCCCTTTTGCATTCCGTGACGCTTGAATCTTCCGGGACGATCTGGCAGTCTCGGCGGATATAGACGTCGAGCGTTGCCGCCGCCCGCTCACCCTCCGCCGAAATCGACACCTTTTGCATGCGCGGATATTTGTGAGCGCTAACAGGGCGGCAGTGAGACGTGTCGACCCGCCACGGCGAAGGAGCATCCCGTGCAAGCCGACCCTGCCGGCAACGACACCCCCGTATCGCAAGAGCCGACATCAGACGTGACACGAAGGCAGGTGCTGAAGGCCGGCGCCGTCGGGGCGGGTGCGGCGCTGCTGCCCCTCGCGTGGTCGGCGTCGCCGGCCTCGGCGGCCGCACCGCCGGAGGTGGGCGCGGCCAATGGGCTGGCGCTGTGGTATTCGCAGTCCGCCGGCACGGACTGGCTGCGCGCGCTGCCGATCGGCAACGGGCGCCTCGGCGCCATGGTGTTCGGCACCGTCGACGTGGAGCGATTGCAGCTCAACGAGGACACCATCTGGGCCGGCGGCCCGTACGACCAGAGCAATCCTCGGGGCTCCGGCGCGCTGGCGCAGATCCGGCAGCTGGTCTTCGCCGGGCAGTGGAGCCAGGCGCAGAGCCTCATCGACCAGAACATGCTCGGCATCCCGTCGGCGCAGTTGGCGTACCAGATCATGGGCAACCTGCGACTGACGTTCGCCGCGGGCGGCAGCGGGGTGTCGGACTACTCGCGGTTCCTGGACCTGAGCACGGCCGTGGCCGGGGTGAGCTACCTGCAGAACGGGGTCCGGTTCCGGCGGGAGGTGCTTGCCAGCGCCCCGGACCAGGTGATCGCAGTGCGGCTGACCGCGGACCGGGCCGGGCAGCTCACGTTCTCCGCGAGGTTCGACAGCCCGCAACGCGTCACGGTGTCCAGCCCGGACGCCGCGACCGTCGCGATCGACGGGATCTCGGGCGACCTGCGAGGACTGGCCGGCAAGGTCAGGTTCTACGGCCTGGCGCGGGTGGTCGCCGACGGCGGCACCGTCAGCAGCTCCGGCGGCACGCTGCAGGTCCGGTCGGCCAACAGCGTGACGCTGCTCGTGTCGATCGGCACGAGCTATGTCAACTACCGCGACACCAGCGGCGACTACCAGGGCAAGGCCCGCGCGTCTCTCACCGCGGCGGCCGCCCGGACCTGGGACGACCTGCGCGGCCGGCACGTCGCGGACTACCAGCGGCTGTTCGGGCGCACGACGCTGGACCTCGGCCGCACCGCCGCCGCCGACCAGCCCACCGACGTGCGGATCGCGCAGCACGCCAGCACCAGCGACCCGCAGTTCTCGGTGCTGCTGTTCCAGTACGGCCGGTACCTGCTGATCTCGTCGTCGCGGCCCGGCACCCAACCGGCGAACCTGCAGGGCATCTGGAACGACTCGCTGAGCCCGTCGTGGGACTCGAAGTACACGCTCAACGCGAACCTGCCGATGAACTACTGGCCCGCGGACACCACGAACCTGGCCGAATGCTACGAGCCGGTGTTCGGCATGATCCGCGAGCTCGCGGTCACCGGTGCCCGCACGGCCCAGGTGCAGTACGGCGCCGGCGGCTGGGTCACGCACCACAACACCGACGCCTGGCGGGGATCGTCCGTCGTCGACGGCGCGCTGTGGGGCATGTGGCAGACCGGCGGGGCCTGGCTGTCGAGCATGATCTGGGACCACTACCAGTTCACCGGCGACATCACCTTCCTGCAGACCAACTACCCGGCCATGAAGGGCGCCGCCCAGTTCTTCCTCGACGCCCTGGTGCAGGAACCCTCGCTGGGGTACCTGGTCACCAACCCGTCCAACTCCCCGGAGTTGCCCCACCACTCCGGCGTCAGCGTGTGCGCCGGGCCGACGATGGACAACCAGATCCTGCGCGACCTGTTCAATGGCGTCGCGCAGGCCGCTCAGGTGCTCGGCGTCGACGCCGACTTCCGGACCAGGGTCCTGGCCACCCGCGACCGGCTCCCACCGATGAAGGTCGGCTCCCGTGGCAACATCCAGGAGTGGCTGTACGACTGGGTCGAGACCGAGGGCAATCACCGGCACATCTCCCATCTGTACGGGCTGCACCCCAGCAACCAGATCACCAAACGGGGCACGCCCACCCTCTACACCGCCGCCCGCCGCACCCTGGAGCTTCGCGGCGACGACGGCACCGGCTGGTCACTCGCCTGGAAGATCAACTACTGGGCGCGCATGGAGGAGGGCACCCGAGCGCACGACCTCATCCGTCTGCTGGTCACCACCGCACGGCTCGCTCCGAACATGTTCGACCTGCACCCGCCGTTTCAGATCGACGGCAACTTCGGCGCCACCTCCGGCATCGCCGAGATGCTGCTGCAGAGCCACAACGGCGAGCTGCACGTGCTGCCGGCCCTGCCGTCGGCCTGGCCGAGCGGGCAGGTGCAGGGGCTGCGCGGGCGCGGCGGCTACACCGTGGGCGCGAAGTGGGGCGGCGGACAGCCAGACGAGGCCACGGTCCGGTTCGACCGCGACGGCACCGTCAAGCTACGCGGCCGGTTCCTCACCGGCACGTTCACCGTCACCGACACCACCAGCGGCGGCACCGTCACCGTCACCAAACCCGAGAGCGACGCCATCCAACTGTCGGGGCTGTCCGGGCGCACCTACCGCATCGTCGGACAGGCGCAGCAGCAGCAACCGGGATACGTGCGGATCGGCAACGTCACCACCGGCCTGACGCTGGACAGCGCCGGAAACGTGGCATCGGGTGCGGTGCTCAAGCAGTGGGCCTGGAACGGCGGCAACAACCAGCAGTGGCAACTGATCGACCTGACCAACGGCTACTACCGCATCGTCAACCGGACCAACGGCATGGTCATCGACAGCCGGGGCAACGCCGCCAACGGAGCCGCCGCCGCACAGGCGCCGTGGAACGGCGGCAACAACCAGCAATGGCGGCTCAACGACACCGGCAACGGCCGCCGCCAGATCATCAACCGCGGCACCGGCACCGCCCTCGACGGCATGGGCAACACCACCGCGGGCTCCACCGTCGCCATGTGGACGCCCAACACCAGCACCAACAACCTCTGGACCGTCACCACGCTCTGAGCGCGGCACGACGGCCCGGCCCGCACCGCCACATGGCGGGGCGAGCCGGGCCGCTGTGGGTTTCAGGCGGCCGTGCTGGTGACGGTCGCCGGTTGCGGCAGGCCGTCCCAGGCTGCCGCGGGATAGCCGAACGCGCCCACCGAGCGCACGAAGTCCCGCTCGCTCATGCTGGCGTCGGTCATGAACGCACCGGCCTGGATCCGCTCACGGTCGAGCAGGTCAGCGACATAGCTGACGACGAAGTCCCGCATCAGTACCGTTCGGGCCTCGAACCGCTGCGCGGCCGCGTCCCGGGCGCGCTGCTGCAGGCACAGCACGCCGGTCGTGCCGGCCGTCGTCAGCAGCAGCCGCACCGCCAGCGGGACAGCCGGGAACCGCCACCTCCCCACGGGGCAGCATCGCTCGCGCCCACATCAGCCGCACCACTCGACGATCAGCAAACAGCAGCAGGTCCGCACCTGGTTCCGGAAACCGCAACCAAACGCGTCATCAGCACCGCATCGCAGCGCAGCCCGGATCTTGCCAGCAGCCGGCCCGGCTGACCGCGGCCGGCTCCAGCCGATCGCCGAGCGCCTGGGCACGCCCGAGGCCCACGATCACGGTGAGCACGGTGAGATGGTCCACAGTCGATCGCGTACGCAGCATGCGAGTGCCGTGGCTGCGGACATCGTCACCACCCGGACCCTTGACATGATGGCAGCGGCGCAGGACGGTGGGCCGAACCCTGACCGGATGGAGCACGTCATGGCTGTGGACCCCTCCGAGCAGCAACTCGCCGAGTTCCTGGCCGCCGACGCCGACGCCGACGATGTGGACAGTCCGGTGGTGATGCTCAACCTGCTCCGGTTCGCCGAGGGCGGGCGGGAGCTCTACCGGCAGTACAGCGCGGCGTTCAGCCGGACGTTCGCGCCGCGGTACGGCGTCGAGGTGCTCTACGCGGGCAACGGCGACACGCCGCTCGTCGCCGAGACCGGGCAGGCGTGGGATGCGGTCCTGCTGGTGCGGTACCCGTCGCGGCGCGCCTTCAGGCAGCTGGTCGCCGATCCCGAGTACCGGCAGATCACCCACCTGCGCAGTCGCGCGCTGACGGAGGCGGTCCTGCAGCCGACGGTACCGTGGGGCAGCCGCTGAAGCACGCAGGTACACGGACAGCGCCAGAACCTTGTCGGGTGGCTCAGCCTTCCACGCCGGTCGAGGTGTGCGCGGCGCCGACCGGCTTGGATTCCGGGGAGCCACGCTGGCGCAGGTAGACGGCGAGGACCGCCATGGAGAACACGGCGAGGAGCTCGGACTGCCAGTTCTGCAGGGTCCGGTTCCAGAAGTCCGGCTCGGTCAGATAGGTGGTCCAGGACACCGGATCCTGCAGCTGGCTGAGCTGCCGTTCGTTGAAGGCAACGACGCCGGCGATCGACTGCGCCAGCCAGGACAGCAGGAAGATGCCGCCCATGACGAGGCCGAGCGAGTTGGACAGCAGCGTTCGCCGCCAGCCGGCCGCGCTGGCCCATGCCGGTGAGTCGTCTCGGGCGTGCTCGCCGACGAGCTGGTCCTCGTCGGACTCGGTGCCGGCCTGATCCAGGGACTTCGACTCCGGCGAACCCTTCTGCAGCAACCAGACGGTGAGCATGACGAAGAGGAAGAACTGCAGGTACTCCGACTGCCAGTTCTCCGCCACGTCCACCACGAAACTCGCTGAGGTCAGGTATCGGCCGAGCGACACCGGCTGCAGTCCGTCACTGACCTGCTGCTGGTTGAAGTCGGCGTGCCCGGCGATCGCCTGTCCGCCGAGGGCGAGGAGGAACAGCACGCCGAACACCAGCCCGAGCGAGTTCTCCCGCACGAATTTGCGCATCGCGCCGCCCTCATTCATCGGTGCAGCAGCCCGATCGTGATGAAGTACACCAGGCCTGCGCCGACGACGGTCACGCACAGCACGAACAGTGTCCGCATCGTCAGCCTTCCTGCAGTACGCAGTCGTACGGACGTTCGCCCTGTGGCTGGCAGCCGGCCGCGACAACCCGCCACCCACCCGGGAACGCCGCCAGGAACACGGTGTCGTCGTCGAGGACCACCTGGGCCCGCTGCCCGTACACGCGTACGTGACGCACGGTTCCCGGTTCGGGCAGGTCTTCCTCGACGATCGCGTCGGCGCAGGATGCGTTCGCGGACTGTTCGAGCGCCGAGACGGTGTCCGGGGCAAGGACCGCACATGCCGCGGCGCCGTCCCCGTCCCGGGCCGCGGTCAGCAGGAGTACCGCGGTGTCACCCACGGCGTCCCGGCGGGGCCGGCTGTCCGCGCAGCCGGCCGCCAGCGTCACTGCGGCGATGATGGCCACTACCGCAACCGCCCGAGTGGCTTGCATACCGAACGTAATGCCCACCCGAGGCAACTGACACACATGATCTACGGCTGGTCCGTGGCCTGCCGAAGGTATCCTCAGCGCGCGGTGTGTGTGACGATCGCCGCGGCAATGTCGCCCACAGCGAGGATCTGGCTGACCTTGTCCGTGGCGATCGCCGCCGCCGGCATCGCGAAGGCCTTCGAACTGCCTTCGTCCTGCGCCAACACGGTGCCGCCGCAATGCACCACCGCCCGGACCCCGGCCTGCGCATCGTGGCCCTTCCCGGTCAGGACCACCGCAAGCGCTCGCGGGCCACACGTCACCGCAAGCGTCGCCAGCAGCAGATCACCGGATGGGCGGGCGGGTGGCAGCGCACCGGTCTCGATCAGCCCGATCCGCGCTTGCGACGTCACCAGCAGATGCCGCCCGGGCGGCACCACCAGCACCACGCCCGGCCGCATCTCCATGTCGGTCTGCGCCACCTCAACCGTCAGCCGGGTCCGCCGGCCGAGGATCCGCGCCAGTTCACTGGCCCGCTCCGGACGCGATGATCGCCACCACCGGAAACCCGATCGGAAACGGATCCGGGCGCAGGTCCGCCGCGCGAGCGCCGAACTGCGCCTCGGCCGCCGCAGCGCTCACACCGTCGGGATCATCCACGCGCTCAGCGTACGGCCGGGGCGTTCACGGCGGCCGGGAACAATGCCATGCTGCGCGTGCCCCTCAGGGGTGATCTTCCCGATGGAATGGGCACTGCGCGGGTGGAGGTGATCGATCGGGTTTCCGGCTGACCGGGTCCGGGTCAATGGCGGGTGTGGGTGCGGCGCAGGCGGATCCAGCGGTAGCCGTAGCCGTCCAGTTCAAGGTCGTGCAGGTCGAGATCGGGGTATTCGCGGTCGCTGAACACCTCCACCGGCTGGCCGTCGTCGTCGCCCTGGTCCGGCAGCCGGACCCGGGCCGGCCGGTCCGCGAGGTTGTGCACGAACAGAATTGAACCGCTGGCCGCGTCGGCGCGGTGCGCGAACACGTGCCGGGACTCGACCTCGATGACGCGGTGCTCGCCGATGCCGATCTCGCCGCACTCGCGCCGGGTGTGCAGCATCCGCTCGAACCACACCAGCAGCGAGTCCGGGTCGCGACGCTGGTCGGTCACGTTGACATGCTCGTAGGAGTGGTCGCCCTCGGCGATCACGGGAAGGACCAGGTCCTGCTCGGCGGCGGTGCTGAAGCCGGCGTTCGCGGTCGCCGACCACTGCATCGGGGTGCGGATCGCGTCACGCTCCGGCAGCCGCAGGTCCTCACCCATGCCGATCTCGTCGCCGTAGCGCAGGATCGGGGTGCCGGGCATGGTGAACTGCAGGCTGTGCGCCATGCGCAGCCGGCGCTGGCCACCGTCGAGCATCGTGGCGAGCCGGCGGCGGATGCCACGCCCGTACAACTGCTGCCGGCGATCGGGGCCGAACGCGGCGAACACGTCCTGCCGCTCATCCTCGGTCAGCTGCGACAGATCCACCTCGTCGTGGTTGCGCAGGAACGTCGCCCACTGCGCGTGCCGGGGCAACCGCGGCAGCCGGGCCAGCGCGTCGGTGACCGGCCGCGGATCCTCTCGGGCCAGGGACAGCATGAGCGCCTCGTTGAGCCGGAACGCGAACAGCATCTGCAACCGGTTCGCCGCACCGTCGGCGTCGCCGAAGAAGCGCAGCAGATCGCCGTTGGGCACGTTCGCCTCGGCGAGGAAGACCGCGTCGCCGCGCCGCCACGACGTCATCTCCCGCAGCTCGGTGAGGAAGGAGTAGTCACGCTGCTCCGGGTCACCGCCGGCCTCGGTCTGTTCGATCACGAACGGCGCGGCGTCGATGCGGAAGCCACTGACCCCGAGCCGCTGCCAGAACGACACGATCTTGCCCAGCTCCGCCCGGACCTGCGGGTTGAGGATGTTCAGGTCGGGCTGGAAGTCGTAGAACCGGTGGTGATACCAGGCACCGGCCAGATCGCTGTACGTCCACGTCTCCCGCTGTACCCCCGGAAAGATCATGCCCTCGGTGCGGTCCGGCGGCTCCTCGTCCGACCACACATACCAGTCGCGGTACGGCGACCGCGGATCGGAGCATGCCGACACGAACCACGGATGCTCCGAGCTGGTGTGATTGAGCACCAGGTCCAGCATCACCCGCAGGCCACGCTCGTCGGCCACGTTCATCAGCTCAGCGAAGTCGCCAAGGCTGCCGAGGCTGGGATCGACGTTGTAGTGGTCGGTGACGTCATACCCGCCGTCGCGCCACGGGCTCGGATGGATCGGGCTGAGCCACAACGTGGTCACACCCAACCGGCCGAGATAGTCGATCCGGCTGATCAAACCCCGCAGATCGCCGACACCATCGCCGTCGGCGTCCTGGAACGCCCGCACGTCGAAGCTGTAGATCACGCCGTTGCGATACCAACGCTCGCCCAACACCCGCTCCTCGGCACACCTCGTGCGCACCGCACCGGCCGTAGACGGGGAAGCGAGCGGCCGGCACCGCGCATCACCGAGCCGATGGAAAGCAGGCCCGGCCAGGAAGGCTCCCACCGGAAAGGGCGCAACCGGACACAGCTGCGTTACACCGCGGCGTCGGGTCGTCATCCCGATACCTGGCATGGCCCCTCATCCGCGTCGGTGCCGGGCCGGCCGCCCCCGGCGTGGGGTACTGCGGCCGAGCGGGTCTGCCCGGCATCGCGGGTCGTCGCCGGGTCGGCCATCGTTCACATTCACCGAGATGGTTATCCGCCCGAACGGCGGGAAGGGCTACCGGCAAGCGACGGAGGTTGCACGATGAGTCAGCAGACCCACCACCGCCGGCCGGGCCACGCCGAGCAGAGCTACCGCGGCGCCGGACGTCTCACCGGCCGGCACGCCGTCATCACCGGCGGACCGGTCCCGGACCGCCGGATGCAGATACCGCCGACGCAGGGACACCCATGCGGTGATCGGGGCCGCGCCGTGGACGAGTCCGTTGACCACCAGCTCGGTGATCACCAGTTCGGCATTGCCGCTCAGCGCCTGCAGTCCATGCCGCAGACAGAACGTCCGGACGACGTCACGGGCTCCGGCGAGGCCGTCAACCCCGCCGAGGACATCCCAGCACACCTGCACAGGTCCGCTTCCCCCGGCGGCGAGCGCCTCGGCCGCGACGCGGTCGGCGGCGAGCGGCACGTGCCGGCCGATCGCCAGCTCCTCCAGCTCGCGCGCGAGCGCGGGGGCCGCCGAATGGTGGATGAGCTGAGCGCCCGGCCAGGCAGCGGCCGCCCTCGCCAGCGACAAGAACACGGTCAGCGCGACCGGGTCGACGTCGGTGACACCGGCCAGGTCGATGAGCACGGCCTCCGGCTCCGCTGTCAACGCCTTGAGCACGGTCTGCCGGAGCACCGGAGCGGTGAGCGGATCCAGCCTTCCACGCACGGTCACATACGCCAGCGGTGGCGTATGCGCGAGCTCACAGACAAGTGGGTCGCTGGGCACCACTCAACTGTAATGCTGCATACGCGTCGCTGCCTTCCAGGTCACCCCGTCGGTCCGCCAGCATCGAAGCGCAAGCCGCCGCTGGTGGGACGAGCGCCGCCGTCCGGCGGAAGTCAGGTGACCCGCTGTCGTTCGACGGCATCCGTACTTCGCCTGCCCGCCACCGGCGGGACGCAAACAGCAATCGCGCCTCCGGGCCACCGGCGACGAGGGCCTCACCAGCCTCGGTACCGCCGGACCAGTTGCCCGCTGCGCCCACCGAAGGCGTCGCCGCGCCGCAAACACGTATAGGTCATCCGGCACGGGGTAACCGGCAAGCATGGCTGCACGTAGATCCCAATCACATGAGTTGGATGCCGACGACCGCAACGCGATGCCGGACAGCACCTTCGCGTTCCCTCGGCTGCGTAAGGAACCACTCAACGACGCGTCCCACGTCCGCAACGCGATCGCCCGGTTCGACCAGGTCCGCGACGCCACCGACCCGGAACGGGACGAGGCGTAGTCGCGCACATGCACCAACCACCGTGCACCGGCAGGCGTTGTACCGGGTCCAGGAGGGGTACGTCGTCATCATGGACAACCTTGGCGCACCCGTCTCGTATCTCGCCCTGCAGGCCCACCTGCCGGTCTATGACCGCGACGGCAACCGGATCGGTGTCATCGAGCACGTACTGGCAGACGAGGGCAGCGACATCTTCCACGGCCTCGTCGTTCGGGCCGAGTATCTGCTGGACCGGCCGGTCTTCGCCGCGCGCGGCCAGATCGACACGCTGTACGAGCGCGGTGTCACCCTGACCGTCACCGCCGATGATCTGCGTGAGCCGGCCGAGGACCCGATCGCTGCCGATGCGACCGACGACTCGGTGGCAGAGCAGGCCCGCGAGGGACTCCGCCGCGCGTGGGAGTGGCTTCAGCGGCCGCAGTAGCGAGGCGCTGTTTGAGGAGCTCGGCACTGGGCAGGCGAAGGTGTATCACCGTCGAAGGAGGTCGTCATGCCGGCGCGTAACGACATGCCGAGCACGATCGCGCGGTCACCGAAGAAGGCCCAGGACACCTATGTGGAGACCCATGACGCCGCCGTCGCGCAATACGGCGAGGGCGAGCGGGCGCGCCGCACGGCGTTCGCCGCGCTCAAGCACTCGTTCGAGAAGGTCGGCGACCACTGGGAGCCGAAGGACGAGAAGGGACCGAGCGACGCCAAGGCCGCCGGTGATCGGGACACGGACGCCGAGACGGCCGGTGGGGTCGACGCCAACGCCAGCAAGGAGCACCTGCTGGACTTGGCGAAGCGACTCGGTATCAGCGGCCGCAGCCGGATGAGCAAGGCGGAGCTGGTCGAGGCGTTGCAGAAGGCCAACGCCGCGAGCAGCCGGAAGGCCCTGAACCGGTAGCGGCGATGACGGCGCACGATCCTCGGCGGACGGCGCGGGGGCTGCTCGACGCGGACGGCCGCACCTACGCGGACCAGGCTGGCATCAGGCTCGCCGACACGCCGGGGCCGTTGTACCAGCTGCTGGTCCTGGCCACGCTGCTGAGCGCGCGGATCTCGGCGGACATCGCGGTCGTCCGGCCTGGTACGCGTCGGGCGCGACCGCAAGGCCGCCGACGCGGTGATTGCTGATACCGGGGCGTTTACCCGTCAGATCCGTCGGCCGCGGTCGTCTTGAGCGCGGCGGCGGTGTCGCGGGCGATCTGGATCTCCTCACGGGGCTGAACGACGAGGACGGGCACGGTGGCGCTGGCGGGGCTGACCGGTCCGTCGTCGTCCCGGTTGCCCCGCACCGGCAGGGGGACGCCGAGGAGGCCGAGTCCGGCGCAGATGTCGTGACGGACCTCGGGCTGGTCCCAGCCGATCTCGCCGGTGAACACCAGCGCGTCGAGCCGGTCGAGTGACGTGGTGGCGGCGGCGATCTCGCGGCGGACCCGGTGGCTGTAGACGTCGAGGGCGAGGGCGGCGGCCGGGTCGTCGTCGCGGGCGGCGACGAGGTCGCGGGTGTCGCCGGAGCGGCCGTCGGACAGGCCGAGCAGCCCGGCGTGGTGGTTCAGCCCGTCGCTGGCCTGATCCAGGGTGAGCCGGTCGTCGTCGAGCAGCCACAGCAGCAGGCCGGGATCGACAGCGCCGGAGCGTTTGCTCATCGGTACACCGTCCAGCGGGGTGAAGCCCATGGACGTGTCGACGCTGCACCCGTTGCGGACGGCACAGACCGATGCCCCGCCGCCGAGATGGGCCAGGACGAGGTGCAGCCCGTCGGCGGGCCGGGCGAGCAGTTCCGAAACGCGGTGGGTGGCGTACGCGTAGGACAGACCGTGGAAACCGTAGCGGCGCAGTCCCCAGCGGCGGCGCCACTCGGCGGGCAGCGGGTAGGTCGCCGCCGCTATCGGCAGGTCGGTGTGGAAGGCGGTGTCGGGGCACAGTACGTGCGGCACGTCGGGCAGCAGTTCCCGGAGCGTGTCCAGCAAAGCCAGTGTCGGCGGCACGTGCAGCGGCGCCAGACCGGCGAGGTCGTCGAGGGCGGTGCGGAGGCTGTCGTCGACGACGGCCGGCCGCCGCACGAGGTCGCCGCCGTGGACGAGGCGGTGCCCGACCGCGGCCGGTGCCTGGTGCGCGGCGACGAAGTCGCGGACCGCGCGGTCGGCGTCGTCGGAGCCGGGCGGGTCAGGCCGGTCCAGCCGCGCCCCGGCGGTGTCGCCGTCGACGTGGACGAGATGCAGGCTGGACGAGCCGCCGTTGACGGTCAGCACGCTCATGACGTCCACGTCCAACCGGTGAACTCGTCGGCGTCCGCGCCGTGGCGGTACGCGTGCGCGATCAGCCGGTCCCGTTCGCGGTGCAGGTCGTCGGCGATGTCGCCGCCGTGTGAGGACCAGCCCTCGGCGACGGTGACGGCGTGCGCGGCGAGGTCATGGCGGGTCATCGCGTTCGCGGCGAGCAGGTCGTACGGCGTGGTGGTGGTGCCTTCCTCCAGGTAGCCGTGGACGTGGAACCGGTTCGGGTCGGGCCGGCCGTGCAGCACCTCGTGCACCGCCGACGGGTAGCCGTGGAACGCGAACACCACGGGCACGTGCGCGCCGAACAGACCGGTGAACTCCTCTTCGGTCATGCCTCGCGGGTGGCGGTCGCGTGGGGCAAGGGTCAGCAGATCCACCACGTTGACGACCCGGACCCGCAGCGCGGGGGCGTGCCGGCGCAGCAGCCACGCGGCCGCGAGCGTCTCGGTGGTCGGTGTCGTGCCGGCACAGGCGAGCACGAGCTGCGGATCATCACCGGTGGACGCCCAGTCCAGCACGCCGGCGCCGGCGCGGCAGTGCGCCTCGGCCTCGGGCAGGCCGAACCACTGCAGGCCGGCCTGCTTGCCGGCGACCATGAGGTTGATCGCGCCGGTCGAGGTGAGGCAGTGCCGCATCGTGACGAGGAGGGTGTTGGCGTCCGGCGGCAGGTAGATCCGCGCGACGGAGGCTTTCTTGGTGAGCAGGTTGTTGATGAACCCGGGGCCCTGGTGGCTGTAGCCGTTGTGTTCCTGCCGCCAGCCGTCGCTGGTCAGCAGGTAGTTCAGCGACGCGACCGGTGCCCGCCAGGGCACCTCGTGGGAGATTTTGAGGAACTTGGCGTACTGGTTGACCATCCCGTCGACGATCGGCACGAACGCCTCGTAGCACGGGAACAGCCCGTGCCGGCCGGTGAGCAGGTACCCCTGCAGCCAGCCCTGGCACAGATGTTCCGACAGCACCTCCATCACCCGGCCGTCCGGCGCGAGGTGCTCGGCGTATCCGGGCACCGGCCAGACGTAGGCCCGGCCGGTCGCGGTCAGGATGGCGTCGAGTTTGTTGGATGCCAGTTCGTCGGGGCACATGATGCGGAAGTCGCGGCGGTCGGCGGTGGTCCGCATCAGCTCGGCCAGCCAGCCGGCGAGGGTCGCGGTGGCGCCCGCGGTCGCGACGCCGGGCTCGGCGACCTCGATCGCGGCGATGTCCACGGGCGGCATTGGCAGGTCGCGGCGTAGCTGCCCACCGTTGGCCTGTGGCACGCGGCCCAGCCGCAGGTCGCCGTCCGGCGGCACGGACAGCAGATCGGCATGCGGGCGCCCATCGGGGTGGAACAGGTCCTCGGGCCGGTACGAGCGGAGCCACCGCTCCAGCAGCGCCAGCGATTCGGGGTTGTCGGCGACGTCCTCGAGCGGTACCTGGTGGGCGTGGAACGTCCCCTCGAGCGGCCGGCCGTGCGCATCCGTCTCCGGCACGCCCCAGCCTTTCGGGCTGCGCACGATCAGCATCGGCCACAGCGGGGGTTCAGCCCGTTCGCCGGCGCGCCAGCGGCGCCGAAGCATGCCGGCGTCGGTGTGTACGGTGTCGAGGAGCTGGGCCAGAGCGGCGTCGGGGTCGTCGACGGCGCTGACGTCGAGGATGCGTGGTGACCAGCCGCAGCCGGTGAAGTAGCTGCGCAGCTCGGCGTCGCTCATCGTCGCGTACACCGTCGGCGAGGCGATCTTGTACCCGTTGAGATGCAGGATCGGCAGCACCGTGCCGCACGTCGCCGGGTCGATGAACTTCGTCGACTGCCACGATCCGGCCGTCGGGCCGGTCTCCGCCTCCCCGTCACCGACGATGCATGCCACCAGCAGGTCCGGGTCGTCCAACGCGGCACCGACCGCGGTTGCCAGGGCGTATCCGAGCTCGCCGCCCTCATGCACGACGCCGGGTACCTCCGGCGACAGGTGGCTCGGGAATCCGCCCGGCCAGGAGAACCGCCGCACCAGCTCAGCCAGGCCGGCGCCGTCACGCGTCAACGCCGGGTCGTACTCGGCATGCGTGCCTTCCAACCACAGGTTCGCGTGGACCGCGGGCGCGCCATGACCGGGCCCGGTGACCAGCAACGTCCGCTGCGCCGTCGTGCGGACCAGCCGGTTCAGCCCCGCATACACGAACGTGATCCCAGGACACGTGCCCCAGTGCCCGAGCAGCCTGGGTTTGAGATGCTCCGCCCGCAGCGGCTCGGTCAGCAGCACGTTGTCCCGCAGGAAGATCATCGCTGCGGCGAGATAGTCGGCAGCCCGCCGGTACCGGCTCAGCACCGCCGTCCCGACGGGCGCATGCATCGTGGTTGTCGCCATGGTTTTCCCCTCGCCCGAGATCGCATCGCTGTCCGCATACCCCGCAAGGGGGCGATCGACTCGCCCTGCGGGGTACGCATGGGGGTTGCGACACCATCGCGTTGCTGGTTCAGGTACCGCCGACGTGAAAATGCTGTAGCACCGCGCCGAGCTGATCGTCGAGGCCTCGCCGGCTGGACTGCCCGACGACGTCGGCATCGACATTGCCGCCTTGACGTGGACCGCTGGGACCTGAAAACTGGCGCATTCACATCGTTCGCTCTATCCAGTCATCGGGCAGCGAATCGGCGTCTGGGACGCCGAGTTCGGCGTAGATGGCTAGAGCTTCTTGCCGGTGCATCTGTGCGCCGGGATGCCCCAGCGCGGTCAGGCACCGACTGATTCCGCCGTGAGCGTGCGCCTTCGCCACGCGGTATTCAACGGTTGCCGTGATCTCAAGCGATTGATGGTAGTGGGCAAGCGAAATCTCGTAGTCATGGATGTCGCTGTGGATCGCGCCCAGAACGTTGTGTGTCTCGGCCAGATCCACCGGGTCGGCGATGTCGTGGAGAATGGCGAGTGCCTCACGCGCGTGGTTCAGTGCCTCATGAGGCTGCCCGGATCTTCGAGTCGCCTCCGCGAGCCGGTGCAAATAGTCAGCTTCAAAGCGCCGGTCCTCACCCTGTCGGGCAAGGTCTACGCTCTGGCGAAGCAGCCGGACCGCGCTGTCGTGCTCGCCCAGTCCGCTGTGGGCGGTGCCCCGTCGACTCAGAACAGCGCTCGCCTGCCGCAGGTTCGCGAATCCGTCGAGGGGGAGCGCCGCCCGATCCGCGGCGTCGATCGCCTCACGGTGGCGTCCCAGCCGACTCAGGGCATCCATGATCACCGTCAAGGCCGCCGCTTCACGCCACAGGTCGGCCTGGTCATGGTAGATCTCGAAACTGCGGGTGGCGTATGTGATGGCATCGGTGAACGAGCCGATCAGGTAGCTCAGGTCGGCCTTGTGAATCAGTGATCGCGCGATGCCGTCGCGATCGCCCGAATGAGCGGCATTGGCTGTGCCTTGGTTGAGGAAGTCGAGTGCAAGCCGGTATTGGCCCAGCACCTTGTGCATCAAGGATACGTCCAGGAGGCAGGCGGACCTCACTACGGGCGGGGTTTCGGGCCCGCATGCGGCCAGCGCAATCTTGAATACCTCGAGGCTCGCCGAGAGCTGGCCGTTTTCGTACAGGAGTGACCCCACATTGCGCGGAAGCTGCCAGCCGGCTTCGCCGGCCCGGTGCTGCGCCGCGAGCCGGGCGATGGCTGGGAGATTGGCGTGCTCGGCATTGACCCACGACCGAATTTCTGAAGTCTTCGTGAGTTGAGGGACGGCAGTCGGCCGATGTCGAGGGCTTGCGCCGAGGCTGGGCCGCCCGGGTGCATCCAGTTCGGTGGCAATTTGAGTGACATGCAGGTAGTAGTCCAGGAGTCGGTCAAGTGCGGCCGATCGTTCCGACGCGGGCTCCTCAGCTTCGACGCTGACGCGGGCGAAGTCGCGCACCAGGTCATGCAGACGGTACCGGCCAGGGAGGTGCGGTATCAGCAGATGCATGTCGCAGAGGGCGTCGAGCAGATTCTCGGCCTCGTCCACGGTCAGGCCGGCCAGCGCCGCCGCGGCGAAGACGTCGATGTCTGAGCCCGGATGCACACCGAGCAAGCGGAACATGCGCTGCTCAGCATCGTCAAGGTGTTGAAATGACAGGGAAAAGGCAGCGGTGACACCCCTGTCCTCCGACTGCAGCAACCTCGTCCTGTGATGGTCATCGGCCAGCCGCCCGACCAGATCAGACACTGTCCATTGTGGACGCGTACGTAAGCGGGCAGCGGCGATGGATATCGCGAGTGGCAGATGGCCACAAAGTTTGACCACTTCGATGACTGTGGCTGGTTCGGCCTCGCAGCGCTCCGGCCCGGCGACTGCCCGGAACAAGGCAACGGCGTCGTCCGGGGGCAGAGTGTCCAGCGACAACACTTCCGCACTGTTCAGCCCGGTCAATCGGCGCCTGCTGGTAATCATGACCGCACAGCTGGCTGAACCCGGCAATAGTGGCCCGACCTGGGCGGAATTCAACGCATTGTCGAGAACAAGCAGGACACGCCTTCCGGCGAGTTCCCCCCGCCACATGGCGGCCCTCTCGTCCAGGCTCTTCGGGATTCGCGCGTCGGGAACCCCGACGGCGCGTAGCAGCACATCCAGGGCCTCGTCAGCTGTCAACGGATCACGGCCGGCAGTGTGCCCATGCAGATCGATGAACAGTTGGCCATCAGCGAAGCGCCCCGCGAACCGGTGTGCCGCATGCACCGCTATGGTCGTCTTGCCGACCCCCGACATTCCGTCAATAGCCTGGATCACCGTCACGCCGCCACTGTCCGCAATGGACATCAGCCGGTCCAGTTCGGCCAGGCGGCCGATGAAATGCCCAATGTCTCGCGGCAGATAGTTGCGCTGCAGCGCTTCAGACCGGTAATTCAGCGCCGGATCAGCGGCGAGGATCTGGTGATACTGACTCTGCAGCTCTGGACCTGGGTCCACCCCCAGGTCCTCCGCAATCGTCTGGCGAATCCGCTGGTAGCACACCAGCGACTCCGCAGCCCTCCCGGCACGGTACAGCGCCAGCATCAGCAGGCCGGCCAGAGGCTCACACAACGGATATCGATCAAGTTCCGCGCTCAGCTCGTCGGCGACGACACCATGCGATCCCAGTTCCAGAGAGATCTCGGCCCAAGCGATGACTGCCGACAAGCGCCTTTCCTCGAGCTGGCCCGCGGCAGTCAATGCCGTCCTGCCCCCGACATCCGCGAGCGCCGGCCCGCGCCAGATCGCCAACCCTGCTCGCAATGTCTCGGCTGCGCGCATCAGATCGTGGCGGGCCCGGGCCGCATGCGCCTCGGCCAGGCATCGTTCAAATCTCCCGGCGTCCACCTGTTCGACCGGGACCCGCAACATGTACCCGGGGCCGACCGCCGCCAGCGCTGTGCCCACAGGTGTGCGTCGCAACGCGGACACCGCATTTTGCACCTGCTTACGGGCCGTAACCGGAGGCTCACCATCCCACACGGCGTCCACGAGTTGGCCCAACGTAACTACCCGGCCGGCGTTGAGCGCCAGAGTCGCAACAACACGCCGCTGCTTCGTCCCGCCGATCGTGACGTGACTGTCGCCATGCCGGACCTCAAGCGGCCCCAGGATTCCGAACTCCATGCCGCCTCCCACCTTCGTCAAGCTCCTGGCGAGTGTACGAGGGGCAGTCCGATCGCGAGGAGACCGATCGAGGACGAAACGATGACGGCATTGGTCACGATGACACGTGCGAGCGAACTCCACGCCAGATCCGGCATGACTTTGCGACGCGCACCGAAGCCGCAGGTAACGGGGGCTCAGTTCGCCGGCGAGATCCGGCGAACTGGGGCAGGTTCTCGGGGCGCGAGGCAGGAAGCCATGCGGAGCGAACTCGACGGGAATCGGGCTCGACGCTCATATTTCCCGATGGATTCCGGCGAGCGGCCGGACGGCTTGTCCAGCCGCGCCGCCGGTCTGCATGTTGCGGCCAGGTCATGGCGCCCGCAGGGGCGGTCCTGTCCCACACCCCACAACGGCGACGAAAGCCCAGCCATCAGAATGGCGCGCTGACCGCTGCCCACCAGCTGGGCGATGTCATCGCCGAGCGGACCGGTCAGCTACCCGCGGCGTCCAGATCGCGCCCGCGTTGGCCGAAACCGCTGTCGGCGTCGAACGTGCCGCGGGCCGCATGGTCGACGGCACCATCCACACCCTGCTGGGTGGATGAGTGAGCAACGCCGCATCCGTGTGTCGGAGACCTGATCTACGAGATTGACAATGCCGTGCATCATTCTGACAACATCGCCAACCACGGACGGAAACCGCCATGACCCGCACCCGCAAAGCCATCACCGTCGCATTCGCAGCCCTGCTCCTCACGCCGGCCCTCAGCGCCTGCAACCTCGTCTCAGGCGGCACCTGCGACACGATCACCATGACCATCGCCGGCAAGCCAGGCGGTAAGAGCGGTAGCAGCAGCAAGAGCAAGTCGAAGAGCGGATCGAAGTCGAAAAGCGGACACGACTGTGACTGAGGTGAACACCGCGCCCCGAACCTACCGGGGTAGGTCCACACCGCCGTCCCGCCAGCGTGCTGGCGCAAGCATCGAATGCGTCGGCACGCCAGCAATCCAGCCGAGTGAGCTACCCCGCTCCAAAAAAGCGGGGGGAACTCACAACCGTGTCCCCAGGATCCTTCGAGTGGCCCCGTTGCGGGGGACCCGAGGTTCGACGGGTTGATCGACGACTTCCGGTTGTACGGATACGAGCTCGGCGCCGAGCAGGTGACGCAGCTGCACACGGGTCGCCGGTGATCGCGCCGCCCTTGTAGGAATGACATGACGACGTGGCCCCCGGGGAATCCTCCCGGGGCCTATGTCTCGGGGCCTATGTCTCGGCGGCTCAGCAGTGGATGTGGATGCGGACGATGTACACGTCCTCGGGCAGCGCCTCCAGGTAGGCGTCCGCAGCGAGGTGATACCGGTCGTGCGCGCGTTCGTCGAACATGCCGGTGCTGAAGTCGCCGTAGTCGAGCCAGACCCCGTCGAGCCGGAGCAACTCCGCGACGGGAGCCGCGCGGGCGACCTCACGGGCCAGGTAGTCGTCGCGGTCGTAGCCGAACCGGGTCATCGGGTCGTTGAACCGATCCCAGACCATCCGCTGCGGGTCCAGGCCGTACCGCTGCATGTAGGCACGCATCACCGGCTGACCGGCGAACACCGCCCGGTTCTGGAACGCGAACTCGCTCACCGGACGGCCGACCGGGTGACGGCGGGCGACCTCATACCAATCATCCCACTCGGCCCCGGCCCAGTACCGCGCGGCCGCCCGGTCCCGGGTGAAGTCGATCAGGCCCCGCGGTGCCGCGTCGCAGCGGCCCGACGACCACCACCACGGCGGCTCCGACACCCGCAGGATGCGCGGGTCGCCCTCGCTGCCGGTCCGCACGGGCAGCGGGCCGAAGCGACCCGTCACCCCGACCCGCCAACTGACCCAGCGCCCGTCCGCATCCTCCGCCATGGTGAACGGGGCCAGGGCCACGGCGACCGCCTCGGCCACCGGCTGCCCGTCCGCCACCCGGACGCATACCGTCACACTCGACCCCGCCATATTGTCCTTCCTCGCGCCGGCACTTCCGCACCCGATGGGCCGCGCACAACGTCCGCCTGCACCACACCGGCGTCAAACACTTCCAGCACCCCGTCGTCGGCCGCCTCGACCTCGCGTTCGAGGCCATGCCGCTGCCCGCCGACCCCGGCCTGACCCTCACCGCCACAGCGCCGAAGCCGGCACCGCCGCCGCCCACGACACCCTGCGCCTGCTGGCCAGTTGGGCCGCCACCACACCGTCGGACGCTTCGGCCGGCCAGTAGACGCACCCACACGCCCAACCCCGCCCCTGTCGCCAACGACAAGGGCCGGCGCCACGGTCGGCGTTCGCCGGGTTCCGGCGCGATGGGACCTCCAGGTGCGAGGCTCGGGCGTCACTTGACGGCTCCTTGCATCAGCGCCTTGACGAAGTTGCGCTGGAAGATCAGGAAGATCACCAGCGAGGGCAGGATGATCAGCAGGGATCCGGCGCAGAGCAGCACGATGTCGGTGCCGTATTGGCCCTGGAAGGCGCCCAGCCCGCCCGCCACGGTCCGCTTGGTCGGGTCGTCGACGAGGACAAGGGGCAGCAGGTACTGGTTCCAGCTGGCGAGGAAGAAGAGCACGGATAGTGCGGACCACGCCGAGGTGGCGAGCGGCAGATGGATACGGCGGAACGTCTGCCAGGTGTTGGCGCCGTCGACTTTCGCGGCTTCGGTGAGCGCGGGCTCGGCGCCGAGAAAGTGTGCGCGCATCCAGAAGACGCCGAACGGC
Organism: Dactylosporangium sp. NBC_01737; assembly: GCF_035963215.1. Lineage (NCBI taxonomy): Bacteria > Bacillati > Actinomycetota > Actinomycetes > Micromonosporales > Micromonosporaceae > Dactylosporangium > Dactylosporangium sp. NBC_01737. Next base: position 6,019,680 of record NZ_CP109153.1, on the reverse strand, counting down.
ATGAGCAGTCCGATGAGCGGCAGGACGATCGCCAGCCGCGTCCCGAGCAGTCCCATGCTGCGCAGGTCGTAGTACAACGGGGTGATCAGCGCCTCGAAGGGCAGGGTGAGTCCGACGAGGAGAAGGCCGTAGATCGCCCTACCGAAGGGCACGTTCAGCTGAGCGAGGGCGTGGCCCGCGGCGGTGGCAATCGCGACCGTGGCCGGCACGACGCCAAGCACGATGAGGCTGCTCGAGCGGAACAGCGCGACGAGGTTCGCCGCGCTCCACGCGTCGACGAAGTTGTGCCAGTGCGGGTCACTCGGCCAACTGAGGCCTTGCGGCGTGCTGCCCGGCGCCGCCAGTGCCGTGGTGAACATACTCAGCAGCGGCACCACGGCGAACAGCATCAGCGCAAGCAGGATCCCCGTGCGCGTTGCTCGATGGGCGAGGCCCGATGTGGTCATTTCTCCCTCCCGAGACGCTGGATCGGCCAGATGACCACCAGCACGACGACGGCCAGGAACACCGCGAGCGCCGAGGCCTCGCCGACGTGCTGCTGCAGGAACGTCAATCGGTAGATCTGCACGCCGGGCACCATCGTCTGGTAGCCAGGACCGCCCTGCGTCGCGATCTGGACGACGTCGAAGCTCGCCAGCGCGGCGATGATCGTGAACGTCGTGCACACGACGAGTTCACGCCGCAACCCGGGCAGCGTCACGGCGAAGAACTCACTGACCCGCCCGGCCCCGTCCAGCCGGGCCGCCTCGTACAGCGCCGGGTCGATCTTGCCGATGCCCGCGAGCAGCAGCACCGTGCAGAAGCCGAGCATGACCCAGACCCCGATCACACCGACTGCGGGCAGCGCGAAAGTGAAGTCACCGAGCCAGGCCCGTGTGTACTGATCGAGGCCGACCGCGCGCAGGACCTGATTGACCAGGCCGTCCGAGGAGTACATCCACGTCCATGCGATACCGGCCGCGACCAGCGGAAGCACCTGCGGGACGAACAGCACGACCCGGGCGGTGGTGCTGAACGCGCCGGGCTTCAGTTCGCGGATGAACGACGCGGCGACGAGACCGAGCCCGACCGGAAAGACCGTGTAGAACACGACGAGGACGAACGCGTGCGCCACGGATTGCAGCAGCTCCGGCTGGGTGAAGATCGCTTTCCAGTTGTCCAGTCCGGCTGGCGTCGCCGGCCCGATGCCGTCCCAGTCGTAGAACGAGTACTGCACGGACTGCAGCATCGGGAACAGCACGAAGACGCCATACATACCGAGCGCCGGCGTAACCCAGAGCAGCGCGCTCCAACTCCGCCGCCGACGTGCGGATGGGCGCCGTACGGCGGGCTGCTGTGCCGCAGGAACGCTCGACGGGTCGGTCATTGCCGAAGCCTGCCGCATCGCCTCCGGGGTCGAGACGGGCGGCACCGCATCTCCCCTGGGTCGGCTTGCCGCGATCATCGCCCGAGATCGCGCTGGTAGTCGGACTGCACCTTGGTCGCGAACGCCTCGGGCGTCGTCTTGCCGGCTAGCAGCAGCTGCGTTTGCGGGATGAGGCTGTTGACGTGGATCGAAGCCGTCGCATCAGCCATGAAGCCGACCAGCCCGTTGCTCTTCAGCAACTCCTGGAACGCGCTGATGGTGGCGGCGACCGCCGACCCCTCGGGCGCGGTCGGAGCTTGCGCGTCCGACGGGCCTGCCGGCACCAGCCCGCCGAGGGTGACGGTCTCCTGCCGCGCCTGCTGGTCCGTCTGCACGAAGTCCAGGAACGCGGCCGCGACGTCTGCGTTGGGTGACTTCGCCGGGATCCCTAGGTTGGCGGCGGCGGTCATCGCGTACGACGGCCCACCGGCAACGCCGGGCGGGAACAGGAAAAACCCGAACTGACCGGGTCCGGTCTTGTCCAGTCCCGGAGCCTGCCAGTTGCCGCTCGGGAAGAACACGCCGTTGCCCTTGATGAACTCGGCCGGTGCCCGGGTCTGGTCGATGTCGTTCACGTCGGCCGGCAGGTATCCCGCCTGTCCCCAGCGTTGCAATGTCGTGGCGGCCTTGACCGTCGCCGCGGTGTCGATATTCGCGCCGGGCTTGGTGTAGTTCCAGTCCTGGACGGCTTGCGCGTCACCGGCGGACGACATTGCCAGGTTCTGCAGCGGATAGACGCTGCCGCCGTCCTTGCCGTTGATCATGATCGGCTGCAACCCGGCGTCCTTCGCCTTGGCGAGCAACTGCTCGAACTCGGCGACAGTCGCCGGTGGCCGTGTCATGCCAATCCGCTGCGCATACGCCTTGTTGTAATACATCCCGGTCAGGCCGAAACCAGCGCCCGCAGCGTACAACGAGCCCGTCCCTCGCTGCGTGCCGTCCGGGCCGACACGGGTGGAAGCGAACTGCGACTGCGGCCACTCGTTCCACCCGTACGCCTGCGCATACGGGTCGAGGCTGATCAGCAGGTGGTCCTTGGTCAGGTTGCCGAGCTGCGGCACGCGGACGAGGTCGGGCACGTTGTTCCCGGCGAGCGTGCGCGCGATGGTCGTGGTCAAGGTGGCGTAGTCCTGGTTCTCCACCTTGACGGTCACGTTGCTGTACTTGGCGTGAAACAGCTTGCCGAGTGCGGTGTAGAACGGGACGTCGACGCCGCTGGTGACGAGCAGCTTCAGGGTGACCGGTTCGCCGCCGATTGCGGTGGAGACCGGCTTGGCCGGCGCCGGGCCGGATTCGGAGGTGCCGCCGGGTGCGCAGGCGGCCAGCATCAGGGCAGCCGCCGCGGCGACGCCGGCCGCCCGGAAGGTTCCGTACCAATGTGTCAGCAATCGCACGAGAAGTCCTTAAGGCTCGATGGTGTGGGTTGACCGGAACGCGCGGCGTACGGCGTCGCCGGCCTTGCCGACGGCGTGATGCGCGTCGGTCATCACGGCGAACATCTCGAAGAAGCCATGGATCTGCCCCGCGTAGTCGGTCAGTTCGACCGGCACGCCGGCCGCCTCCAGACGCCGGGCATAGTCCTCGGCCTCGCGGCGGAGAAAATCGTGTTCGGCCGTAATGATCGTCGCCGGCGCGACACCGCGCAGAGATTCGGCGTGCAGCGGGGATACATACGACGCCTTGCGCTGTGCTGGGTCCGGAACGTACGTCGCCCAGATGTACTGGAGCCGGCGGTAGCTGTCGGCGCCGAAACCCGACCGACCCGCGAAGGTCTCGTACCGCCGCCGGAACGCGACCTTGTAGTCGGTGTTCTCGACGCTGTCGAGTGCCGGGTAGACGAGAAGCTGGGCGGCTAACCGAACGCCTTCATCACGCGCTTTGAGCGCGGCCGCCGCGGCGAGATTGCCGCCCGAACTGTCCCCACCGACAGCCACGCTGCCGAAGTGGTGGCGTGCCCAGGTGACGGCCGTCCAAGTGTCGTCAAAGCCGGCCGGAAACGGGTGCTCGGGCGCGAGCCGGTAGTCGATGGACAGGACCCCGCACGCGGCTCGGTTCGCGAGTGCCCGGGCGACACCCTCGGCGGTGTCGAGGTCTCCGTGAATCCAGCCGCCGCCGTGCGCCCAGACCAGCACCTCCTGTTCCGCGCCCGTGGGCAGATAGAGCCGAGCCGGTACGCCGTCCGCGTCAACCGGCTCGACAGAGGCCACCGGTGCCAGCTCGCCGGTCACGGCCAGGACCTTCGCGCGTGCGTCCGCTCGCACGGCCGCGATGTCGGCGGCCCACGGGTCGGGTGATGATCCGGAGCTGTCCAGGAAGGCCTGAACCTGCTCGTTCGGCCGCAGCGGAGTGTCTTCCTCGCGGACGGCCCGGGCTCCCCGCCGGAAAGCTGCACTCATGCGATCGCGCCTCTCGCCACAGTTAAGACTGAGTACTCAGTCTGTTTCGTAAAAGCTACCGAGTTCTCAGTCGGTTTGTCTATGCTCGGCGATGACCGTCCCGACCATCGCGAGGAGATCAACCGTGTCCCCTGCCCAGAAGCCCAAGACCTCAGCGAAGGGCCTAGAGACACGGGACCGCATCGTCGACGTCGCCGTACGATTCATCGCCCGCAACGGAGCGCGCGGCACCAGCCTCGCCGACATCGCAGCCGAGGCCGGCGTGTCACAGACCGGGCTGCTCTATCACTTCCGCAGCAAGGAGTCCCTGCTCAACGCCGTCATGGATCGCCACCTGGCCTTCTCCGAGGAGTGGCTGTGGGGCGGCGGACACGACCCCGGCATCAAGATCGTCGACATCATCGCCAGGCACATGGCCAACTGGCCCAGCCAGCACGACGGCAAGGTGGCCAGCCTGCTCGGCATGAACATCGTCGTCCTCGGCGAAAACGTCAGCCCCGACACCGACCTCCACCCACGGCTGGTCGATGGCTACCGAACAACGATCGACCGCGTGACAGCGACCCTGCGGTCCGCGCAAGAGCGCGGCGAGATGCGAGAGGACGTCGACCCGCAGCTCAAGGCAATGGAGATCATCGCTTTCTGCTACGGCCTCGAGGCCGCGTGGTTGGTGGACCCGACGATTCCGGTCGCCGCGGCAGCCGCCCAATGGGCGGCACAGCAGACCAGGCAGTTGGCGACCGGGTCGGCGGCGTCCTGACGACACGCCCCGGGGGTCCGGCACTCGTCGAATCTGCGCACCCTCGTGCTGGAGCCGCACACGGTCGGCGGGCAGGCCGGTACCACGTCGATGATCCGCAACTACCTCGGCTTCCCGTTCGGGACCAGCGGCAAGGCGCTCATTGACCTCGCCCGCGGCCATGCCCTGCTGGTCGGAGCCGAATGGGTCTTCGACCGCGCCGCCGGGCTGCGCACGCGTGGCCGGCAACTGCTGATCACGCTGGCCGCGGCGGCGAGGTGACCAGCGAAGCCGTCGTGCTCAGCGTCGGTGTCCGGTACCGCCGGCTGCGCGCCCCCGGCGTCGAGGACCTGCTCGGCAGATCGCCACCCGGCCGGACATCACCGTGCGCACCGGCACCAATACCTGGACACACTCCCCGGCCACCGGCCGTTGGCCGCCACACCGAGGTGACCCGGATCTGGCCATCGTGGCCAGGCAGCGCGACTCGACGGGTCATCCGGATGCGGCGGGCGTGGCAGTTCAGCTCGCCAGTTCCTGCCGGGTACCAGCTCCTGCCGCGTTGCTGAGCGCTACGCGTTGAGATCGGGTAGCGGCCGCCGGCAGATCTCGTGGGCCTGGTCGCCGGGGAGGCCCAGCATGCGCAGCAGGTCCTCGGTGACCTGGTCGGTGGCTTCGGCGTCGTCACGCTCGGGCTGGTTGTGGAGCAGTTGGCCGAGGCACAGCGCGGCGCCGGCCACGATGACCATGGCCAGCTCCGGGTCGCCCACGCTGAAGCGTCCGGTGTGGACGCCGTCTTCGATGTCGCGGCGGGCTCGGGGTGCGAGTCCCTTATCGGAGGTGGCCAAGGCCAGGCCGTTGGTGAGCAGCACCCTGCTCAGCTCGGGGCTGCGGCGGTGGAGGCGTCCGGTCAGTCGGAAGCTCTGGGCGAACACATGGGCTGGGTCGTCCAGATTCTGCGTCAGCTCGTCGAGCAGGGCGCCGTGGCGTTCGAGGGCGTCCTCCACGGCGGCGTCGAAGAGCTGTTCTCTGCTGTCGAAGTGGTTGTAGAACGAGCCCATGCCCACGTCCGCGGCTTGCGTGAGCTCGAGGATCGGGGCGTTGAACTTCCCGGCGGCGATGAAGGTCTGGGCCGCATGCACCAGCGCGGCCCGCGTGCGGGCCTTGCGCCGTTCCAGACGGTTCGGCGCGTCGCTGGTCTGCTGAGCCATGCGTGCTCCTCTGCCGGTCGGTGTCCGCCCGCAACTTTACCCGCGACCCTCAGGAATGACGAAATCGTCAGGAAGGCTAGACTGACGGTACGTTCGGAAGTGACGATTTCGTCAGTTCTATGAAGGGAGGCGGTCACGGTGATCGACCAGCACGACCCGCACACCGGTCTGCACAGCGACCAGGGCGCCCTGCGCGGCGAGCACCCCGGCCGAGCGCGCAACCCGATCATCAAGGTGCATGACCTGGCCTGGCTGGAGTTCGAGAAGCCCGACCTTGACCGGGCCGAGCTGTTCGCCCGGGCCTTCGGCTTCACCACGTCGCTCCGCACCCCCGATGAGCTGCAGTTGCGGGGGACCAACGCGGGTGTCCCCTGCGTGCTCATCCGCCGGGGCACCCGGTCGCGGTTCGTCGGCGCCGCATTCAAGGCTGCCGACCCGACGGACGTGCTGCGGCTCGCCGACGCGACGGGGAGGACGGTCGCCGCGCTGCCGGAGAGCTTGGGCGGGGTGACGGTGGACCTGGTGGACCCGGGCGGGGCCCGGGTGCGCGTCGTCTCGGCCACCCTCGAACTCCCCGCGCTGCCCGCCCAGCAGCCGCTGGCGTTCAACGTCGGACACGACGCGGCGCGGGTGAACGCCACCCAACGGCCGCCACGGGAGCCGGCTGCGGTGCAGCGGCTCGGTCACGTCGTGCTGCAGACCACGAAGTACCTCGCGACGCTCGATTGGTACCTCGAGCACCTGGGCGTGATCGTCAGCGATTTCCTGTACTACCAGGGCCAGCGCGAGCGCGGCCCGGTCATGAGCTTCATCCGCTGCGACCGCGGCAGTACGCCCACCGATCACCACACGCTCGCGATGGTCCTCGGCCCGGCCAACCGTTACGTGCACTCGGCCTACCAGGTCGCCGATCTCGATGCGCTGGCCGCCGGCGGGGAGTACCTGCGTGAGCGGGGCTACCAGCGGTCCTGGGGGGTCGGTCGGCACATCCAGGGCAGCCAGATCTTCGACTACTGGCGCGACCCGGACGGCTTCCTCGTCGAGCACTTCAGCGACGGCGACCTGTTCGACTGCACCATCCAGCCGGGCTGGGCGCCGATGAGCGCCTCCGGGCTTGCCCAGTGGGGTCCTCCCGCCACCAGGGATTTCCTCGGCATCAAACCCGGCCGGGAAGCGTTTCGCGAGCTTCGCGCCGTCGTCGGCGCGCTGCGCCGGGACAACGAGTTCGACCTCGACCGCCTCCGCGGCCTGCTGAAAGTAGCCACATCATGAGCATCTCCGTCCTCCGTTCCGCCGACGCCTGGTGGGTGCTCACCCCCACCGGCGCCGCCAAGGTGAACACCGGCGCCAAGACCACCGCCGGACTGCTGGCAGACCGGCAGGCAATCCTTGCGGCCGCGACGAGCAGGGACACCGTCCCGGTCGACGGCCTTGCCCCGATCTCCCCGGTGACTGCGCCCTGCCGCGTCGTCGCCCAGATGACGAACTTCGCCTCGCACGTCAAGGACACGGGCGGCAATCCCGAGACGGTCCCGTTGACGTTCTTCCGCAAAACGTCGGGCTCGATCAGCGGCCCGTACGACGACGTGGTCCGCCCCGGCCACGTGCGGCTGCTGGACTACGAGGCGGAGATCGGGCTGGTCTTCGGCCGCGAGATGCCCGTCGGCACGGCCGTCACCGCGGACAATGTCGCGGACTACGTCGCGGGCCTGGTGGTCACCAATGACATCTCGGCTCGTGACATCCAGCTTCCGCAGACGCAGTTCTACGAGGCGAAGTCGTACCCGACGTTCACCCCGGTCGGCCCCGTGCTGGTGCTGCTCGACGCCGACGAGCTCAAGCGGTTCACCGACCTGCGGCTGCAGCTGTGGGTCAACGGCGAACTCCGTCAGAACATGACGGCCGCCGACATGATCTACCAGCCCGTCGAGGCGCTGCAGGCCCTGACCCGCTTTCAGCGACTGGACCCCGGTGACCTGCTGCTGACCGGCACCCCCGTCGGCACCGCCCTGAGTGCGCCGCCAAAGCCGGTCATGTTCGTCGTTTCGCTGCTGCCGCCCGCGGTGAAGTGGAAGCTCTTCTTCCGCGGCCAGGCCCGCAACCCGAAGTACCTCAAGGACGGCGATGTCGTCGAGACCACCATCGGCACCGACGACAGCGCGATCGACCTCGGCCGGCAGCGCACGGTCGTGAGGTACACCTGATGACCGAGGACCTGCTGTGGCCGGACTACGCCACGCCCGACAACCTGGCCGCGATCGAGGCCGTGCCACTGGAGGCGCGCGGGCTGCCCGAATCGACGTACGCATTGCTCGCGCGAGCGGCGAGGCGCTGGCCGGACCGCACGGCGGTCACCGTCCTTCCCGACGCCACCCGCTGGCGGGAACCGCAGCGCCGTACCTTCGCCGAACTCCTGGCCGACGTCCACCGCGTTGCCAACCTGTTCCACGACCTCGGTGTACGGCGGGATGACGCGATCGCCCTGATGTCACCCAACTGCGCCGAGCTGATCACCGCGACGCTGGCCGCCCAGCTCGCCGGGATCGCGGCGCCGCTGGGCAGCGGCCTGTCCCGGCCGCACCTCGCCGAACTCCTCCGGCGCTCCGGCGCTCGCGTGCTGGTCGCGGCCGGGCCTGATCTCGCGCCGGACACCTGGGACACCGCGCAGGCGCTCGCCCGCGACGGCCTGCTCGACACGATCCTCGTGCTCCGGCCCACCGGGGTGGCGGACGTGCCCGAGCCGCTGCCCGCCGTCGACGGCGTGCGCATCGGCTACCTCGGCGAGCTTGCCGCGGCCAAGGATCCGTCGGGCTTCGACGGCGAGTTGCCCCGCTCGTCCGATCTGGCCGCGATGTTCCACACCGGCGGCACCACCGGTGCGCCGAAACTGGCCGCACACACGCACGCCAACGAGGTCACCGACGCGTGGATGCTGGCCGCCGGCAACCTGTTCGAACCGGAGACCGTGGTCTTCGCGGCCCTTCCGCTGTTCCACGTGAACGCACTCGTGGTCACCCTGCTCGCGCCCCTGTTCAAGGGCCAGGCCGTGGTGTGGGCCGGTCCGCTCGGCTACCGCGACCCCGCCGTGTACAGCTCGTTCTGGACGATCGTCGAGCACTACCGGATCGCCGCCATGAGCGCGGTGCCCACCGTGTATGCCGCACTGGCGCAGCACCCGGTCGATGCTGACATCAGCAGCCTGCAGTGTCCGATGGTGGGGGCCGCGCCGCTGCCCACCGCGGTCCGGGACAGCTTCCAGGCCCACACCGGGACAGTCCTGGTCGAGGGGTACGGGCTGACCGAGGCGACCTGCGCGAGCGTACGCAGCTACCCGGAGGCACCGCGGCCACGCTCGGTCGGGCAGCGCCTGCCCTATCAGCAGGTGCGGGCGATGCGTGTCGGCGCGGACGGAACCTGGGAGGAGCTACCACCGGCAACGACGGGCGTGCTGGCGATCAGCGGCCCGACGGTCTTCCCCGGCTACGTCATCGGCCGCGACAAGAACGGCCACGTCCTGGATGGCCTCGGCAAGCTGGTCGACGGTTGGCTGGACACCGGCGACCTTGCACGCATCGACGAGGACGGCTTCGTCTACCTCGCCGGCCGAGCCAAGGACCTCATCATCCGCGGCGGGCACAACATCGACCCCGCCACGATTGAGGACGCGTTGCTGGCCCACCCACAGGTCACCGCGGCCGGCGCGGCCGGACGCCCCGACGTCCACGCCGGCGAGGTACCCGTCGCCTACGTCACCCTCGCGCCCGGCGCCACAGTGACCGAGGGCGAACTAGGCGCCTGGGCACGCGAGCGGGTGCCCGACCACACCGCCGCTCCCAGGACCGTGACCATCCTCGACGAGCTGCCTATCACCGCCGTAGGCAAGCTGTACAAGCTCGCGCTGCGGGCGGAAGCCACCCGTACGGAACTCCGCGCCGCACTCGACAGCGTCGCCGGAGTGCACGACATCGAAGCCACGATCGAGGACAGCTCCGTCGTGGCCACCGTGAAGATTCATCCCTCCGCCCACGAGGCAGCCGTCAAGGCGATCCTGGGCCGCTATGCCATCGAATGGCGATTGGTAGTGCTGTCATGATGCTCGCCTCTGCCATCCTCGCGGTGCTACTCGCACTGATCTTCTCCGCCCTGGGCACGGCCAAGATCCTGGCCCTCCAACCGATGCGTGCGCTGGCCGCGGAGGCCGGTTTCTCCACCGCCGCCTATCGCCGCATCGGCGTGCTCGAGGTCGCCGCGGCGGTCGGACTGTTCACCGGCCTGATCGAGCCGTTGATCGGTGTCCTCGCCGGTGTCGGGCTGCTGCTCCTGCTCAGCGGAGCCGTCGTCGCACACCTGCGCAAGGGCCAAGGCCCGCAGAAGTTCGCCGCCGCCGTCGTCGTCGGGCTCCTCGTCGCCGCCTATCTGGTCATCCGACTGTGAGCAACACGGTGCGTGTGGTTCCCGTGATGATCGTCGGCGCGGGCCCCACCGGGCTCACCGCCGCGGCGATGCTGGGCCAGTACGGCGTCGAGTGCCTTCTGCTCGAGCGGTGGGATTCGATCTATCCCCAGCCCCGGGCCGTCGCCCTCGACGACGAGGTCCACCGCATCCTGGCGCGCCTCGGGCTTCACGACGAGTTCGCTGCGATCTCCAGGCCGCATCGGGGTCTGCGACTCGTCGACCGGACCATGCGGGTGCTGACCGAGTTCCGGCGCGACGCCGCGCCGGGCAGGCACGGCTACCCCCAGGGGAGCATGTTCGATCAACCGGAGCTGGAGGCGATCCTCCGCCGAAATCTCAAAAAGTTCAGCAACGTCACCCTACGTGGCAACACCGAGGTCACCGCGCTGCACCAGGATGCTGACGGCGTGTGGCTCGACGTCACTGACACGGTCACCGGCGAGCACGACCGGGTCCGCGCGGCGTACGTCCTGGGTTGCGACGGCGCCAACAGCCTGACCAGGGCCTCGATGGGCACCACCATGCGGGACTTGAAGTTCACGCAACGCTGGCTCGTCGTCGATGTGGTCAGCTCAGCCGACCTCGGCCAGTGGGAAGGCGTGCACCAGCTCTGCGACCCGGTCCGCGCCGGTACGTACATGCGGGTCGGGAAGACCCGCTACCGCTGGGAATTCCGGCTGGCATCCGGTGAAAGCGCCGACGACTACCGCGACATGACCCGGTTGTATCCGTTGATCTCACCGTGGACGGGAACCATCCCCGCCGGGGAGCTGGAGATCGTCCGTGCGGCGGAGTACACCTTCCGCGCGCAGGTCGCCGACCGGTGGCGCGACCGGCGAGTGTTCCTGCTCGGCGACGCCGCCCACCTCACCCCGCCGTTCATCGGCCAAGGCATGGGTGCCGGGCTGCGCGACGCGATGAACGTCGCCTGGAAACTCGCCGGCGTGCTCGACGGGACCCTGCCCGAGACCGTCCTCGACACCTATGAGATCGAACGCAAGCACCACGCCCGCGCCATGATCAGGCTGGCGAAGTTCCTCGGGGCCGCGATGACGGCCGGCGGCGAACTGGGCAACATCATCCGCCACGCGGTGGCGCCGCGACTGCACCTCGTACCCGGCCTCACGGACCTGGCCATGGACAGCCAGACACCCCCGCTGCGCCGCTCCGACCTGGTGGTGCGGCCCCGCCTGCGCCGCACCCTCGCGGGCCGGCTGTGCCCGAACGCGATCCTCGACGGTGACCGTCGTTTCGACGACGTGGCCGCGGGCAGGTTCGCGATCGTCACGTCCACCGAGCTTTCCACCACCCAACGAGCCGAAATCGAGCGACGCGGCGCAGTTCCCATCACTGCCCCGCCGGGCAGCGAATTGCACCGATGGCTGACGAAAGGCCGCGCCCGCGTAGCCATCGTCCGCCCGGACGGCACCGTCCTCAGCGCAGGCCATCAGCTGCTCCCGCACACGATCGCTGCCGTCGGCTCGGTCGACCGGTGACCAGGCGCTGGGGGCTGCCGCACCTCACGGCCGTCCTGGGACCTGACATCACCAGCCTCTTCTCGGGCCTCCTGCTTGCCGAGGTCAACGGGACCCTCAGTCGCCTCGCTGCCATGCAACCCACGCCCGGGTCAGCGGAGCCAGCCGGCGCACCGGATGCGTTCGCCGACGGCGATCGTGGCTCCGAGTTGGCGATCCAGACGCCCATCGCGGGTCTCGAGGCCCAGCTCACCCGGGGTCGCTAGTGAAGTTCGCGCCCGCCGACACCGTCATCGCGGACCGAAACGCGCAGGACCTCGCCAGCGGTCTCGACGAGGCGCCCAGCCGGTACCCTCTTCCGCGCCGTCGACGGTCACGGCGTCAGCGCCGGCGTTCCATGCGACATCGCACGAGTCGGCGACGTCACGGCCCGGCGGCAGCTTCACCCAGACCTTCGCGCGAGGGTAGTTGTTGCGCATGAGCAGGTCGGGGTCGACGGCCTGCAGGAGTCTGCGGATCATCGCCTCGGACGGCCGCCGATCCGTGTCGATGCCCAGCAGTAGCGCTGTTCCGGCGGGGAGATCGGCGACCCACTCGCCGATCACGGTGTAGGAGCGGTAGCCGGCCACGACGGCGCAGACCGCTGCGGTGAGGACCACGGCCAGGCGGTGGCGGATGCCGCGGCGGGCGCGCGGGTCGGGTACGGCAGCCAGGGCTGCGGGCAGGCCGGCGGTCAACTCCGGCGGGCGGAGCCCGCAGAGTCCGGCCGGTGCGGGCGACAGTGAGGCGATCAGCGATGACGGTGATGCGGGCATGGCTCACTTCGGCGACCATCAACATGGCGTAGGAACCTTGATGATCTTCCGAACAGATCATGTCCGTCCTGCTGCCTCCAGACCAGACGCGTCTACACTCTCCGCATTCTCGATGAGATCGAGATCAAGGAATAAAATTGTCTCGCTGAATTCATCAGCCGTCCTTTGCGACGGCGCCGCTTCCGAGCTGCCACATTTCATAGTTCCCGCATTCTGCGGTTATCTCGGCCGTCGCCTGAGCCGCGGTGAAGAAGTCGTCGACCACCGGCGAGGTGCGCGATGCCGCCACCGCCAGGCACACCTGGTCGGGCGCCAGATCCGGAATGGGGACATAGCTGACTTCCGGATGTGAGTAGAACACGGTTGCCGAACGGGCCAGGAACGAGATGCCTCGGCCGGCCGCGACATGCTCGAGTGTCTCGTCCACCCCGCGTACCAGGTATCCGGCGTTAGGGTGCGGGCGCCTGGTGGGCTGCGTGCTCGTGTCCATATGCCAGACCAGCGGCTCGCCGGCCAGGTCGGCCTCGGTGATCTGCTCCTTGCCGGCCAACCGGTGGCCGGCGGGCAGCACTGCCACACGAGGTTCGGTGTACAGCGGGCTGACGCGCAGGCCGGTCTCGTCGATGGGCAGGCGCACATAGCCGACGTCGATGCGGCCGTCGAGCAGCATCGTGGCCTGGTCGTCCCATTCGATCCGCTGCACGTCCACGATCACGTTCGGGTGCTGGGTGGCGAACTGCCGTACCGCTGGGGTGACCGCGATGCCCGCCCGGAAGCCGACCGTCAGCCGCTGGCTGCCGCGTGCGGCCACGGTCACCCGGTGGCGGACCGCGTGCGCGGAGGCCAGCAGCGGGCCGGCGTCGGTCAGCAACTGCCTGCCCGCGTCGGTCAGCATCACCCCGTGGCTGTCCCTTGTCAGCAGCGGGGTGCCGAGATCCTGTTCCAGGGCGCGGATCTGCCGGCTGAGTACTGGCTGTGCGATGTGCAGCTCATCGGCGGCGCGGCCGAAGTGCAGCTTCTCGGCGACGGCGACGAAGTAGCGCAACTTGCGCAGGTCCAGATCCATAAAACCTCCCGGTCTGGCGATGCCTTCAGGGTATCGCAACCGCTGAAAGAGGTCTTGGACGCCGACTCAGGCCAGTGGCACGCTCAATGGGTACCTGATGATGAATTGAGCCGGGCCTGTCGCGTCATTCGACGGCATCGACGACACAACCGTTGACAACGGCGCTCCGATCAGCCATCGAGTACGTGATGTACACAGTCTTGTGTATATGAGAACCGAACTGTTTTGGATACTCATCAATTCAACGGAGTGATCGTGGGAAAGCTCGATGGCAAGGTAGCGGTGATCACCGGCGGATCCACCGGCATGGCACTGGCCGGCGCCAAACTGTTCGTCGAGGAAGGAGCGCACGTCTTCATCCAGGCCCGGCGGCAGGAAGCACTGGACGACGCCGTCAAGTTGATCGGCCGCAACGTCACCGCCGTCCAGGGTGACGCGGCCGAACTGGACGACCTGGACCGCTTGTACGACACCGTCAAGCGGGAAATGGGCTCGATCGACGTGCTGTGGGCCAGTGCCGGGATGGGCGAACCCGCCGTCCTCGGCGAGATCACCGAGGAACAGTTCCACCGCGCCTTCTGGCTCAACGCGCGCGGCACCCTGTTCACCGTGCAGAAGGCGCTGCCGCTGATCAACGACAACGGCTCGATCTTCATGACCGGATCCAACGCCTCCCTCGGCGCCTTCCCTGGCTGGAGCCTCTACGCGGGAAGCAAGGCCGTCCAGCAGGCCTGGGCCCGAGTCTGGCTCAACGAACTGCGCGAGCGCAAGATCCGGGTCAACGTCCTGACTCCCGGCCAGGTCGCCACCGCCAAACAGGAAGAACTGTTCGACGAGGCAACCAGGGCCGCATTCGAGTCCCTCATCCCCCGCGGAAAGATGGGCCGCCCCGAAGAAATCGCCACCGTCGCCCTGTTCCTCGCCTCCGACGACTCCAGCTACGTCAACGGCCTGGAACTGGTCACCGACGGCGGCACCACCGCCATCTGAACCACACGCCAGTCAGCGATGAGCCGCTCACCGGGATTGGCGGCAGGTTCATGCATCCCAATCTGCCGGCGGAAGACGAGCCGGAGGTGCCGGGAAGGCGCGGCAGTTGGCGTAGAAACGTCGCGGCCGACGCCCTGCGCCTGACCCGGCACGAACACGACAGAGCGACACCTCGAGAACAGGAAGAGAGCACACCTCATGAGCAGCATCACCCTCATCGGTACGGGGAACATGGCCCGTGCCATCGGCACGCTCGCGGTGGCGGGCGGCAACACCGTCGAGGTCATGGGACGCGATCAGTCCAAGGCCGATGACCTGGCCAAGGCTCTGGGCGGCGGCGCGACGACGGGCAAGTGGGGCGCCGTCCCGACCGGGGACATCGTCATCACGGCCCTGTTGTACGACGGTGTCGTCCCGGTCGTCGCCGAGTACGGAGACGCCCTCGCGGGCAAGGTCATCGTCGACATCAGCAACCCCTTCAACGCCACGTTCGACGGACTGGCCCACAGCGAGGAGACCTCGATCGCGCAGGAAGTCGCCAAGGTGGCCCCGGCCGGCGCCAGCGTGGTGAAGGCATTCAACACCATCTTCCGCAATGTCCTGGAGAAGGGCCGGCCCAACGTCTTCATCGCTGGCGACAATGCGCAGGCCAAGGCGGGCGTGGCGGCATTCATCGAAAGCCTCGGGCTGCGCCCGCTGGACGTCGGCGGCCTGAAGATGGCGCACTGGCTGGAAGGAATGGGCCTGGTCACGGTGGGCCTCGCCGGCAACGGGGTTGGCCACGGGGACTTCGCCCTCGGCGTCAACGAACTTACCGGCTGAGCCCCCGGCGCCGAGCAGTCGGCGAACAGAGCCCCCTGGATGCCGGCGGCCTGGAGACGGCGCACTGGCCGGAAGGGACGGGCCTGCTGATGATCAGCCTGGCCCGCCACGGCGTGGGGACCTTCAACTTCACCCTCGGCGTCAGCATTCCCAGCTGAACGCACCCGCACCACCACTTCTCGCGCCACATCACTGACAAGGAACAGCAGCATGCGCGTTTTCGTCACTGGCGGGACCGGCCATTCCGGTTCGTACATCGTCCCCGAGCTCATCGCTGCCGGGCACGAGGTCACCGGCCTGGCCCGGTCGGACCCGGCCGCGGCGGCGCTGTCCGCGCTCGGCGCGAAGGTGCGCCGCGGCGACCTGCAGGACCTCGACGGGCTCAAGGAGGCGGCCGCGGACTCCGACGGCGTCATCCACGTCGCGCACCGGCAGGACCTGCTTGTCTCCGGTGGGATCGACGCCGTGGCCGCCGCGGAGGTCCCGATCATGCTCGCGTACGGCGATGCACTGGCGGGAACCGGAAAGCCGCTGGTCGTAGCGGGCAGCATCGGATCGTCTGGGAGCCTGGGCCGGCCGGCCACCGAGGAGGACCCGGCCCTTCCCGTCGGCGATGAGCACAAGGGCACCCTGCACGCTCGTAACGTCGTGGAAACCGCCGTGGTCGGGCTCGCTGAGCGGGGAGTGCGGTCCTCGGTCGTGCGGATCGCCAACATCGCGCACAGCACGACTGACCGTGCCGGCTTCCTTCCCACACTGATCGCGCTCGCGAAGGAGAAGGGTTTCGTCGGCTACCCCGCAGACGGCGCGAACCTGTGGAACGCCGTGCACGTCCGCGATGCCGCCTCCGTGTTCCGCCTGGCGGTGGAGAAGGGGCCGGCCGGCAGATACTGGCACGCGGTCGGGGACGGGGGCATCCCGTTCCGCGAGATCGCCGAGGCCATCGGCAGCCGTCTGGGCCTGCCCGTCGTGAGCGTTCCCGCGGACGTCCTGATGGTGCCGGGATACTTCGGGTTCCTCGCGAACATCGTCACGCAGAGCTACCCGGCGTCCAACCTCATCACCCGCCGGACCCTCGGCTGGGAACCCACTCAGCCCAGCCTGCTCGCCGATCTGGACAACGGCCATTACTTCCCCGCCGGCTGACGGCAGGGACCCGGATCGCAACGAGTCCGGCACATCGATACCCGCGGCGGTGAACACGGCGTCGAACGCCGCCGTGAACGTCGCGTCCCGGTCACGCAGCAGGAACCGAAGCCCGTCGGCCCGCTGGTCCAGACCCATCAGGAAGTTCCGGGCCTGTTGCGTGACCCAGGCGCCGGTGGGGTGTGCGGTGACGCCGACGACGTAAACTGCTGCCAGGTGGGTCCGGTCCGGCGTGGTGCCGGGTCGACGCCGTCCTGGTGCAGGATCTTCCAGACCGTGCTGGCCGCGATCCGGTAGCCGCGCCGGCGATCTGCGCGCCGGCGCGCCTCCGAGTCAGGGCAGCGGCACCGCCTGGCGGGTGCGGGCCGAGAGCTCCGCCGCCTCGAGCATCGCTGTCGTGGCCAGTCCCTCGGCGCCGCTCACCAACGGCGGGTGGCCGTCTCGGGCCGCCCCGATCAGGTCAGTCAGTTCGGCCGCGTAGGCCGCCAGGCGCGGCCCGCTGACGGGGTCAAGCGGGTCGAACGCCGCCTGCTCGAAGACGACCGAGAAGCCCTCCCCCTTGCCGAGGCGCACCGCTCCGTACGCGTCGCAGTCGATCATGCCTTCGGTACCGACCAGCTGGAATTGAAGCCCGGAGCCCAGGCCGGGCGCGGGAATGTCGTAGCTCATCCACAGCTGTGCCATCGCGCCGCCCTTGAAGTGATACGTGGCCATCGCGCTGCGCAGTGGCGGGTCCGCGGCTCCGTACTGTTCGAAGACGGCGAACGCGAGGTCGGGTTCGTCGCCGATGAACCAGCGCACCAGGTCACAGGCGTGCGCACCCCACGAGGCGTAGGTGGTCTGCTGGGCGGGATCGAGCTTCCACTGGTCCTGGGTCTTGCTGGTGTCCCAGAAGCCCATTTCGGGCCCGATCGCCCGCACCATCGTGACCCGCCCGATCGCACCGTCGTCGAGCAGTCGCTTGGCGAACACGGGTGCGTCGCGGAACCGGTGCTGCGACACGACGGCGAGCTGCACTCCGGCCGCCTCGGCGGCGTCGTTCATCCGGGTGCATTCGGCCACGTTCTGCGCCATCGGCTTCTCGATCAGGACGTGCTTGCCCGCCCGGGCCGCGGCGACGGCTTGAAGCTCGTGGCCGGCTGGCGGCGTCGTCAGCACGACGACCTCGACCGCAGGATCGGCGAGGAGGCTTTCGTACGAGTCGTGCAGTGGGCAGCCGTAGTCGGCGGCCAGAGCCGGCGCGCGACGGCCGCCGGCGACGCCGACAAGGTCCGCCTGCACCACGTGGTTGGCCGCCACCTCCGACCAGGTGCGTCCCATGAAGCCGGAGCCGAGCACACCGACGCCGGTCATGATGCCTCCCCGAGCCGACCGTGCCGGTCGAGCAGGTCGATGATGCGGGCCGCCGAGAAGGTGTGCATGTCGGCGAACGCCTCCACCGACGTCGCGCCGACGTGCTGGGTCAGCACCACATTCGTGAGCCCGGACAGTGGGTCCGGCACTGGTGGCGGCTCCATCTCCCGGACGTCAAGGCCCGCGCCGCGCAGCCGGCCGGCCTTCAAGGCGGCGGCCAGTGCCGCCTCGTCGATGAGCCCGCCCCGGGCCACGTTCACCACCACCGCGTCCGGCCGCAGGCGTCCGATCGCCGCGGCGTCGAGCACGTGGCGCGACTCCGCGGTCAACGCGGCGCACAGCACGACCGCGTCGCTTTCGTCGAGGAGGTCGTTCAACGGCACGAGCGGGAAGGGCGCCTCGGTGCGGTACGGATCGTGGGCCACGACCGTCATGCCGAGTCCGTGTGCCTTCTCGGCGACGCGGGTGCCGATGCGACCCAGGCCGACCACCCCGATGCGCTGACCGCGCACCCGTCGAATCATGTAGAACTCCGGCAGTTCACGGACTTCCCATCGACCGGCCGCGGCAGCGCTCGCCATCGGGACCAGTGCCCGCTGCACCGCCATCAGCAGTGCGATGGCCTGGTCGGAGACCTCCTCGGTGCAGTAGTCGGGCACGTTCGTGACCTCGATGCCGAGCTCTGCCGCGCGTGCCGTGTCCACGCCGTCCATGCCGACGCTGTAACAGAGGATGCCGCAGCATCGTGTCATCAGGTCAAGCTCTTCGCGGGGCAGCCGGCCCGACGCGACGACGACGTCGGCCGTCGGCAGTGCCTTGCGGGCGGCGTCCAGGTCGGCCGGTAGCACCAGGTCGATGCCACGGGCCGCCAGCGTGTCCCGTTCGACGTCGTAGCTCCACCGCAGGGTGGTGATGGGGTCGTAGACAACAACGGTGGGAGCGCCCATGTCTCTCCTCGGATACAGCGGCGTTTCAGCAGTTGAATTCAGCGTTTTACTCGATAAAATCAGCCGACTACACCGATGTCAAGGAGGCCCCGTGCTCGTCACCGCTGCCGAAGTGCTGCACCTGCGGGCACCGCTCACCGTCGCGGCCGGTCCGGCCGGCGTGTTCAACCGGCACCGCGAAACGTTGCTGCTGAAGCTGTCCACCTCCGACGGAACAGTCGGCTGGGGCGAGACCTACGCCCTGCCCGGCACCCGCGACCTCCTGGCCATGCTCGCGGCGGACCTTGTCGGCGCGCCGGTCACGCACGCGCGGCCACGCCGGCCCGGCCTTGACGAGATGGGCGCCGCGCTGGCGCTGAGCGCCGTCGACATCGCCTGGCACGACCTGCTCGGCCGAACGCTCGGCGTGCCGGTGCACACCCTGCTCGGCGGTGCCCGACGCGAGCGGGTGCCGGCGTACGCCTCCGGCTTCCTCTACCAGGAGGGCCGCCACCCCGCCGACGTCTGGCCGGACGAGGCGGCCGGACTGCACGAGCGAGGCTTCCGCGCCATGAAGGTCCGCATGGGCGGCTACCCCCCGGACGAGGAGCTGGCGCTGCTGGAGCAACTGCGGGCCGCTCTCCCCCGCGACGTGATGCTCATGGTCGACGCCTGGGGCGCCTATTCGGCTCCCACCGCGGTGCGGGTGGGCCGGCGCCTGGCCGAACTGCGCGTCGCGTGGTTCGAGGAGCCGACCCCCCTGACCCGCCCCGAGCTCACCGCGCAGCTGGCGGTGCCGGTCGCCGGTGGCGAGATGGGGCGGACGCGGTCCGAGTTCGCACGGCTGCTCGAGCACCGCACGTTCGACGTGATCCAGCCCGACGCGGCGATCTGCGGGGGACTCGCCGCGGCCCGGTTCGTCGGGGAGCTCGCGGCGCTGCATGAGATCGCGTGCGTGCCGCACACCTGGAACGGGGCCGTGATGGCCGCCGCCACCCTGCATCTGGCCGCCGTCCTGCCCCTGGCCGCACGCACCGGCGACGGCACCTGGCCCGGCGGCGACGTGAGTGGTCCCATGCTCGAGTACGACACGAGCGAAAACCCGTTCATCCGCGACATCCTGTGCGTCCCGCCCTCCTTGGTGGACGGATATTTCGCGGTGCCCCACTCGCCGGGCCTCGGCATCGAGATCAACGAGACCGCACTGTCCCAGTACCGCATCGCATAACCGCACCCCAGGAGGCAACCATGCAGAAGGAACCGATCGTCCCCGCAGGCGGCGCACCGCCGGCCGGGCCCTACTCACCCGGAATCCGGGCCGGCAACCTGCTCTTCGTCTCGGGCCAAGGGCCCTTCGACGCCGACGGCAAGCTCATCGGCGACACCTTCCAGATCCAGGCACGCGCCACCTTCGCCAACATCGAACGCATCATCACGGCCGCCGGCGGGAACCTTTCCGGCATCCTGCGCATCGGCGCCTACCTGCACACCCTGGACGACTTCGCGGAGTTCAACGACATCATGCGCGACGTACTACCCACCCCGCATCCAGCGCGTACGACGATCCCGGTACCACTGCCCGGATTCCTGATCGAGATCGACGCGGTCGTACTCCTCCCCGACCCCGCCTGACAACCTGTACCGGCGCTCCACGGTGAGCTCACCGTGGAGCGCCGGGACGCTCAGTAGGACAGCCACCCACCGTCGACGAGGATGCTCGCGCCGGTGACGAAGCCGGCCTCGGCCGAGCAGAGGTAGGCCACCATCGAGGCCACGTCGTCGGGATGGCCGCGGCGGCCCAGTGGCGTGTGTCGCTCCCACCACCGCTGCGGCTCGGACAGCTCCGGCGGGGGTGCCGGGGTGCCGGCGCGCTCGTCGAGCGCGATGTCACCCGGTGCGACGTGGACCGCTCGGATGTTGTGCGGCGCCAATTCGAACGCCAGCCCCCGGGTCAGCCCCAGCATCCCCGCCTTGGTCGTCGTGTAGGCGGTCGCGTGATGCTGGGCCGCATACGCGGCCACCGAGCCGATGTTGACGATCACGCCCGGCGTGCCGCTCGCCATCATGTACCGGGCGGCCTCGCGGGAACACCGGAACGCAGCGGTGAGATTCACGCCGACAACGCGGTCCAGCCACTCGTCATCGCAGTCGAGCAGCGGGCGCGACGCACCCGGCCCAGTGACCGCCGCGTTGTTCACCAGGATGTCGATGCCGCCGAAGCGCTCCACACAACGCGCGACGAGCGCCCTGCAGGACGCCGCGTCGGCGAGGTCGGCCACAGCGACGTCGAGACTGCGATGGGGCGCGGCGAGCCGGCTCGCCGCCGCGGCCGCGGTCTGCGGGGTTCGCTGACCGACGAGGACGTGCGCGCCCTCATCGGCGAGGCGGGCCGAGATCGCCGCGCCGATCCCGCTGCCGCCGCCGGTCACCAGGGCCACCCGCCCGGCCAACCCGGCGGTACCGGTCACTGCCACGACACCTCCTCCGCGTCGGGCCCGAGCATGACGATGCCGATGCCGGGCTCGACCTCGGCCCGCCGCCGCAGCATCATCACCGTTCCGTCGTGCGGGGCCGAGATCTCCTCGGCCGGCAACCCGTCGCCGTCGAGAATCTCCGCCACCAGGTCGCCGCGCCTGACCTGGTCGCCGGCCCGGACCGCGGTGACACACCAGCCTGACACCGATGCGGCGACCGACGAGTCGACGTCGCCGTCACCGCCGCGCAGGATCCGTTGCGGCCCCGATCCCGCCGGCACGTCCGCGGCGGCGAGCATGCCGAGCTGGCCGAGCACCCGCAGTACGCCGTCGCGGTAGCCGAGCAGCTCCGAGCGGCGCAACGATCCGCCGCCGCCGCCCTCGACGTAGATGGACGGCACGCCGTAGGACGAGGCCGTGGTAAGGCTGCGCCCCGGATTGAGCTGGTCGTGCGCCCAGACCAGCGGCGCACCGAACGCGTGCGCCGCCGGTCGGCCGGTCGGATCGCTGAAACCGGCGAAGAACGGCATCGCGTAGTTGAGTCCCGCCGAGTGCAGATCGATGAGCAGGTCCGCGTTGCGGATGACGCGCTGCGCCAGGGCGTCCGCGATCCGTTCGGTGACCGTGCCGTCGGCGCGGCCGGGGAAGCTGCGGGCCAGGTTGCCCTCGTCGATGGGGCTGGTCCGGGTGCCCGCCTCGTGCGCCGGCGGGTTCGCGACCGCCACCGCGAGGATCCGCCCGGACCACTGCGGCGGGTCGGTGCTGAGGTGCGCCACGATTGCCCGCACGGCGGCGATGCCCTCCAGTTCGTCGCCGTGCACCCCGCCAAGCAGGGCCACGGTCGGGCCGGTGGCGGAGCCCGCCAGTTCCCGGATCACGACCGTGGCCTCGCCGAGGTCGATCCGGTGTGTCTTGACTTCCTCCCCACGGCTGAAGCGGGGGGATTCCTGGACCTCACGGTCCGGGGTTTCCTTCTTCATCGATTGCTGCTCTCCCGCGCCAGACGCGAGCTGGTCTCACGCCATCCAGGGGCTTGCGCACTACGCACTCCGGTCACGGCCGCCCGATCTCGGCCGTCGCCAACGTTTCCCGCACGTGGTTTCGCATGTCGTCGTCGACCTGCACGAACGGGAACGCGGTCGTCGAATGTGCGATGACCCCCTGCTGGACCAGAGCCTCCTTCAACGACGCGATGACCGAGGCGCTGAAACTGCCGCCCGGCATCGGATGCTGGTAGAGCTTGAAGAACGCCACGATGCGGCCCTGCATCTCGGCCGCGCCCTTCCAGTCCCCGGCCGTCGCGCGCGCGGCGAGTTCGACGTGCCACGGGGCGAAGACGTTGGCCAGGCCCGGCACGGCGCCGTGGAACCCGCCCAGCAGCAGCCCGTCGATCGCGAACTCGCTGCCCGTGTAGCGGCGGAACCCCTCGATGTCCGCCGTCGCCTCGGCCAGCATCCGCTGGGCCTCCACGTTGCCCGATGAGTCTTTCACCCCCGCCACAACTCCCTCGCCGGCGAGCTCACGCATCAGGTCCGGCTCCAGCACCACGGTGACCCGGCTGGGAATGTTGTAGGCGAGGACCGGCACCGGGCCCGCGGCCGCGGCCACAGCGCGGAAGTGTCCGCCGAGCTCGGCGGCGGAGTGCGGGAAGACGAACGTCGGCGGCACGAGCAACGAGTCGGCGCCCATCTGCGCGTACACTTTCGCGTCGGCGACCGCCTCGCGGGTGCCGAGCGCCGGCACGCCGACCATGAGGTGGGTCCGCTCGTCGACCCGGGCCACCGCGCGGGCAGCGACCTCGAGCCGTTCGTCACGGGAGAGCGCGCCGTTCTCGCCGCACGAGCCGAGCACGAGCAGCCCGGTCACGCCCCGCCCGATGAGGTGGTCGACGAGTGCGTCGAGTGACTCGAGATCCGGGGCACCCGACGGCAGCATCGGGGTGACCATCGGCACGATCACACCGGCGATCGGCGGGGGGACCGGGACGCGAAGCGATGTCATGGAGACCTTCCTAATGAGCGGTGGGCGACGTTGCGGGACTGATGAGCGATCCGGGGAAGTGACAGGCGACCTGGCGGTCGGATGTGATCGGCGACAACGGTGGCGGGCTGGTGACGCAGATGTCCTGTGCCACGGGACAGCGAGGCTGGAACGGGCAGCCGGGTGGCACGTCCAGGGGCGAGGGTGGTTCGCCGGTCAGCACGATCCGGTCGGCCGCCCCCGGGGCCAGGTCCGGGTGGCGAGTTCCCGGACCGCGACCAGGTCGTGCGAGACGAACAGGTAGGCGAGGCCGTGCTCGCGCTGCAGGTCCCGCAGCAACGCGATGACGTGCGTCTGGATCGACACGTCGAGTGAGGCGGTCGGCTCGTCGAGCACGATCAGCTCGGGACGGGCGGCGAGCGCACGGGCGATCGCGACCCGCTGCGCCTGGCCACCGGAGAGTTCATGTGGATACCGCCCGGCCAGGGCCTGACCCAGTCGTACCTCGTCGAGCAGCTCGGCCACCCGCTTGCGGCGTTGATCCCCGGGCATGCCGAGATTGACCAGCGGCTCTGCGATCGCGTCGCCGACCCGTTGACGTGGGTTGAGTGAGCCGTGCGGGTCCTGGAAGACAGCCTGCATGCGCTGCTGGCGCCGCACGCCGCTGCGCGGGTCGGCCGGATTGTCGCCGGCGACCCTGACGGTGCCCGACGTGGGCGGCTGCAGGCCCAGCACAAGGTGCGCCAGGGTGGACTTGCCCGAGCCGGACTCGCCCACGAGCGCCACCGTTTCGCCGGCCCGCACGTCGAGGTCGACGCCGGCCAACGCGTGCAGCTTCCTGCGGCGGACCCGGTAGACCTTGGTCGCCGCGCGAACGACCACGAGCGGCTCGCCGACCACCGGCTGCTCCACGGGTTGGTCCGACGGCACCGGCCCGGGTGACGGTGCCGGGTCGTCATCGCCTCCCTTGCGGGGCCCCTGCCCGACCGCGTCGTGGTTGAAGCAGGCGACCCGGTGGTCGCCGCCGATCGACAACAGATCGGGCATGGTCTGCGCACAGGCGTCGAGCCGGTAGGTGCAGCGCGGCTCGAACGGGCAGCCGGGCGGTGGATCGGCGAGGTCCACCGCGCTCCCCGCGATGCTTGCGACCTCCCCTCGCCGCAGTGTGATCCGCGGGGTCGCATCGCGCAGCGCGGCCGCATACGGATGGCGCGGCCGGGCGAAGAAGTCCGGCGCCGGGCCGTCCTCGACGATCCGGCCGCCGTACATGACGATGACCCGGGTGCAGAGCTGGCGGATCAGGCCGAGGTTGTGCGAGACGATGACCAGGCCCATGTCGGCCTGCGGGCCCGGCGTCCCGATAGTGGCGAAGAGTTCCATGATCTGCGCCTGGATGGTGACGTCCAGCGCCGTGGTCGGCTCGTCCGCGATCAGCAGCAGCGGGTTGTTCGACAGCCCCAGCGCGATCAGGCCGCGTTGCCGCATGCCACCGGAGAGCTCGTGCGGGCGTCGCGCGAGCTGGCTGCGCGGCGCGGGCATGCCCACCGCCCGCAGCGCCTGGACGGCCCGGTCCCGGCGGCGCCCGCGGTCGGTCTCGCCGTGCGCGCGCAGCCCTTCGGAGAGGTGGTCGCCGAGGGTCCGCAGCGGGTCGAACGAGGTGAGCGGGTCCTGGAACACCATGCCGGCCTTGCTGCCGCGCAGCCTGCGCATCCGCTCCTCCGGCAGGTCCGACAGCTCGACGCCGTCGATCGTGATGGAGCCGGACTCCTGTTTCGACCACGGCGGCAGCAGCCGCATCAGTGCCAGCGCCAGCGTCGTCTTGCCCGAGCCGGACTCACCGACGATGCCGACGCGCTCGCCGGACGCCACGTCGAAGGAGGCGCCCGCGACGGCCCGTACGTCGTCGTAGGCGATGGTCAGGTCGCGGACCGAGAGCAGGCTCATCGCGGCCTCCTGCTGGACACGTCGATGCGGAGCGCGGCGCCGAGCCCCTCGCCGACGAAGTTGATGCCGAGCACGGTCAGCATCAGCATCAGCGCGGGCGCGAGCGCGGCCACCGGGGCGGTGTAGATCGCCCGGACCCCTTCGGTGAGCATCACTCCCCAGTCCGCCTCCGGCGGCTGCACACCGATGCCGAGGAAGCTCAAGGCCGAGAGCACCACGATCCCGTTCCCCATTCCGATCACCAGCAGGACGACCAGCACGTCCGCGACGTTGGGCAGCACGTGCACGCGCAGCATCCGCGGCAGCGAGGTGTTGCTGACGCGGGCCGCCTGGATGAACGCCGCGCTGCGCAACGGCAGGACCGACCCGCGCATGACCCTGGCGTAGGACGGCAACGCCGCGATCGAGACCGCGAGCACCGCGCTCGTCACGCTCGGTCCCAGGATCGCCACCACGACGATCGCGGTGAGCAGCGTCGGGAACGACAGCAGCACGTCCACCACGCGCATCACGACGGTGTCGAACGTCCGGCCGATGAAGCCGGACGCGATGCCGAGCAGGCTGCCGGCGGCCGCGCCCAGGCCGACCGCGAGCAGGCCGGCCGGGATGGACAGCACGCCGGCGTGCAGCAGCCGGGCCAGGATGTCGCGGCCGAGGTTGTCGGTGCCGAGCGGATAGCTCGCGGACGGGCCGGCGTAGGCGTCCATCGGATGTGTGCGGGTCGGTGACGCACCGTAGACCAGGGGCCCCACCACGGTGACGACCGCCACGATCAGCAGCAGCACCAGGCCCACCTTGGTCAGCCGCTGGGACAGGAACCGGCGGGCCGCGCTGGATCTGGTCGTCATGACAGGCCGATCCGGGGGTCGATGATGCGATAGACCACATCGATGAGCAGGTTGATGGCGAGGATCAACAACGCCACGACGAGGATCTCCCCCTGCACGGCCGGCAGGTCCCGCCGGCCGATCGAGTCGAAGATCGTGGTGCCGAGACCCGGCCAGGAGAAGATGTTCTCCACGATGAGGGCGCCCGCCAGCAGCCGCCCGAACTCGACCGAGAGCAGCGTGACCACCGGGATGGACGCGTTGGGCAGCACGTTGCGGGTGAGCAGCCGCCGCTGGGGCACGCCGACGGCACGCAGCGTCCGCACGAAGGGCCGGCCCACCGCGTCCAGCACGCTCGCCCGCACGACCCGCGCCTGGATGCCGGCGAGCGGGATGCCCAGCGCCAGCGCGGGCAGCACGATCGAGGACCAGGACTCCGCGCCGGCCACCGGGAAGATCTGCAGGTACACCGCGAACACCGTGGCGAGCACCGTGGCGAGCAGGAAGTCGGGTGTGGCCACCAGCATCGTGGTCACGGTGGTGAAGCTGAGCCCCGTGCGGCGCCGTTTCGCGTCGCGCAGCGCGCTGGCGATGCCGATCGGCAGCGAGAGCAGCAGGCCGGCGAGGACGCCGGCTGCCGTCAGCAGCAGCGTGTTGGGCAGGCGCTCGGCGACGACGTCGGCCACCGGCTGCCGGGTGAGGAACGAGGTGCCCAGATCGCCGTGCAGGACGTTCTGCAGATAGGTGAAGAACTGCACCAGCAGCGGCTCGTTGAGTCCGAGCTGTTCGCGCAGGTCCTCGGCGACCTGCGGGTCCAGGTTGGTGCCCGCGATGACCTGCACCGGGTCGCCGGGCACAAGACGGATCATCGCGAACGTGATCACGAGCACCGCCAGCGCGGCGGGAACTGTCACCAGCACCCGCCGCGCGACGAATCGTACGAAGCTCACCCGACTGGCACCAGGTCGTTGATCTTCAGGATGCCGTCCGGCTGCATGCCGATCCCGCCGACCGCCTTCGCCGAGAACACGACGCTCTTCGGCTGGTACAGCACCAGGGCCGTGTGGTCGGCCGCCATGAGGTGCTGCGCCCGGGACACCAGCGCGTTGCGCTTGGCGTCGTCGACCTCGCTGATCGCCTGCTCCAGCGCGGCGTCCACATCCGGGTTGCAGTTGAACGTCAGGTTGGTGCCCTGCGGCACCTGCGCCGACGGGATGTTGGCGCAGGCGAAGAGGATCCGCATCGACCCGGCCGGGTCCAGGATGCCGTAGCGGCCGATGTAGATGGACTGGTCACCCTTGCGCCGGGTCTGGGTGACCGTGGCGAACTCCTCGGTCTTGATCTGCGCCTTGATGCCCACCTGAGCCAGCTGGTCCTGGACGAGCTGGTCGATCGCGGGCCACGGGTCGTCGCTCGCAGACAGGATGGACAGCGTCAGCGGCTTGCCGTCCTTCTGCATGACGCCGTCGGCACCCGGGGT
This sequence comes from Dactylosporangium sp. NBC_01737, assembly GCF_035963215.1. Lineage (NCBI taxonomy): Bacteria > Bacillati > Actinomycetota > Actinomycetes > Micromonosporales > Micromonosporaceae > Dactylosporangium > Dactylosporangium sp. NBC_01737. Next base: position 5,992,176 of record NZ_CP109153.1, on the reverse strand, counting down.
GTAGCCGGCCGTCGCGAGCAGCGACTTGGCCTGGGCCTGGTTGTACTTGGTCACCGCGCTCTCGACGGTCTTGTCGTAGCCGGGGACGATGGTCGGCACCGTGCTCCAGTTGGTCTCGGCATAGCCGCTGGCCACGGCCTGGATGAGCGCGTCGCGGTCGATCGCCGCCGAGATCGCCTTGCGGACGTTGAGGTCCGGCACGTTCTTCGCGTTGATCCACAGGGCGGTCTCGCTGACCCCGGGGAAGGAGGCGTTGTTGAGGTTCGACGCGGAGGCCAGACGCTTGGCGTCCGGCCCGGTCAGCTGGGCCACCTGCACCGCACCGGTGGTCAGCAGGTTCGCCCGGGTGCTGGCGTTGGTCACGTACTGGAAGACGATCCGCGCGTACTTCGCGGCGCCCTTGTTCGTCAGGTCGGGACGGATCGTCGTGTAGTCGGCGTTCCGCTCGACCTCGAGGCGGTCGCCCTTGACGTAGCTGACGAACTTGTAGGGTCCGGTTCCCACGGGCTTGGCGTCGAGCGTGCCGGCACTCGCCGCGGCCGGCGACGGGATGCTCAGGTCGGCGTTGGCGAGGTTGATCAGTGCCGCGCCCACGGGCGTCTTCCAGGTCACCTTCACGGTGTTGTCGTCGATGACCTGGCTGTTGTCGTACGGGCCGAGAACGCTCTTGGAGTTGGTCGCCTTGGTGGCCGGGTCGACGACCCGGTCCAGCGCGGCCTTGACCGCTGTGGCGTTGAACGGGGTGCCGTCGTGGAACTTGACTCCGGTGCGGAGCTTGAACGTGATCGACGGGCCCTCGACGGTCCAGGACTCGGCCAGGCTGGGACCGATCGTGCCGTCGGCGTTGACCACCACGAGCGTGTCGTAGATGGCGGCCATCTCGTCACTCAGATATTGGATGTTCTTGGCTGGGTCAAGGGTTGGCTGCTCGGCGCCCTCGGCGATGTGCAGCGTCCCGCCGCCGGCCGAGTCGCGGGTATCTGCCGAACCGCACGCTGCGGCGGCGGCGATCATGAGGAGCACGGCACCACCGGCGACCAGCCGGGAGTACGTTCCCCTGCGGCGCGTAGACATCAGGACTGTCCCCACTTCGACGAAGCCGCCCGCCACCAGGCGGGACGCGATCTTCTGACGCGTGACTGAGTATTAGCTCGCCCGCAAAGTCATGTCAACGGCTGAAACGGTCGTTCCGATATTGTTGACCACGTGCTTCTGGCGCCGGGTATCCGGCAGGCCAGAGCGTTTTGACAGGTGAAACAAATCGACTACGATGAGGCGCCAGCACGGGCCCACCAGGGGTACCATCGCCCGTGCGATCTCACACTCGCACCGCGCCAGCGTCCCCAGTGTCACGAGACAGGACAGACCGATGAAGCAGACGGCTGAGTCCGCCGCCAGCTACCCGATCCGGGCAGTCGAGCGCGTCTGCGACATTCTTGACGTGCTGCAGCGATCCCGTGACGGTGCGTCGCTCTCGGATGTCGCCGAGGTGACGGCACTGCCGAAGAGCTCGGCCTATCGCTACCTGTCGGCCCTCGAGGCCCGCCGTTACGTCGAGCGCGATGCGGCCAACAGCCTGTACCGCCTCGGCCTGGCCTTCCGGCCGCAGCACACCCGGCAGGTCGACGTGCTCGTCAACCAGGCCCGGCCGCACCTGGAGAAGCTGCGCGACCGGCTCGGCGAGACCACGAACCTGGGCGTGCTGGACGGGGCCCACATCGTGCACGCCCTCGTCGTGGAGAGCAACGAGATGATGCGGCTCGCGGCGCGTGTCGGCGAGCGCGGCAGCATCCACGCCACCGCGCTGGGCAAGGCGATCGCCGCCGAGCTGCCCGATGACCGGGTGCGCGCCATCCTGTCGGCCGAGCAGATGCTCCGGTACACCGACAGCACGATCACCTCCGTCGAGGACTACCTGGCCGAGCTCAAGCGCGTCCGGCGCGAGGGATACGGGCTCGACGACTGCGAGAACCAGCCCGACGGACGCTGCGTGGCGGTCGTGCTGGAGAGCATCCCGTTCCTGTGCGGCATCAGCGTGAGCGCGCCGGCCCGCCGGTTGACCTCCGACAAGGTCGAGACGGTCGCCCGGGCGCTGCGCCGCACTGCGATGCAGCTCGTGCGGGACTACCACGCCAGCGCCTGAAGCGCGCTCTCCACAAGCAATCCACCATCCGCACAGCCATCCCCACGCGCGGTGTTGACCACCGGGCGCGGCGGCGGCTACCGTCGTGTCAGTTTCAACTGTCGGTCTGCGAAATCCACTAGGTAGAACGCGGACGGCACGGCGGACACCGGAAGGGAGCCGAGTGGTGTCAAAAGCCTCGAGGGTCAAGTCAGCGGAGTACTGGCCGCGAGCGAGCCGTCATCTCCCGGGCGGGGTCAACTCCAACGTGCGGCTGTCCGCGCCGCCGGTCTTCTTCAGCCGCGCCCAGGGCGCGTGGATGTGGGACGTGGACGGCAACGACTACGTCGACTACCTGCTGGGGCAGGGACCGAGCTTCCTGGGCCACGCCAACGCCGCGGTGAACCAGGCGGTCCACGACGCCTGCGGCGGCGGCATGCTCTACGGCAACTCACACGTGCTGGAGGTCGAGGCCGCGGAGCGGATCTGCTCGGCGCTCGGCTGGGCCGAGATGGTCCGGCTCGGCCTGACCGGCACCGAGTCGGTCCAGGCGGCCCTGCGGCTGGCGCGTGCGGCCACCGGACGCCGGCGGTTCATCCGGTTCGAGGGCCACTACCACGGCTGGCTCGACAACGTGCTCGTCGACGCCGCCGGCACCGGACCCGCCAGCGCCGGCCAGGTCGGCGCGCAGCTCGCCGACTCGGTGGTGCTGCCGTGGAACGACGCGGAGGCCGTCGCGGCCGCGCTGGCCGAGCACCATGGCCAGATCGCCGCGCTCATCATGGAACCCATCATGGTCAACGCCGGCACGATCGAGCCCCGGCCCGGCTACCTGCAGCGCGTCCGCGAACTGTGCACCGAGCACGGCGTGGTGCTCATCTTCGACGAGGTGATCAGCGGCTTCCGGGTCGCCCTCGGCGGAGCGGCGGCCCGCTACGGCGTCACGCCCGACCTTGCCACCTACGGCAAGGCCATGGCGGGTGGCTGGCCGGTCGCGGCCGTGGCCGGCCGCGCCCACCTGATGGAACGCTTCGGCACCGGCGAGGTCAACCACTCGGGCACCTTCAACGGCTCCGTGATGGCCGCCGCGGCGGTGGTCGCCACCATCGACCTGCTGACCTCGGACCCGCCATACGAGCGCATCGCCGAGCACGGCACGGCGTTGATGGCCGGGCTCCTCGAACTGGCCGACAAGCACCAGGTGCCGCTGCGGGTGCAAGGTGTCCCGATGGCGTTCCACGCTTCGTTCGGCCCTCGGGAGCCGGTCACCGACCACCGCGAACTGCGCAACCTCGACCTTGCCCGGTACGCCCGCTTCGCCGAGGTGCTGGCGGGGTACGGGGTCTGGGTCGCCGGGCGAGGGATCTGGTACGTCTCAGCGGCGCACGGCCCGCGTGAGCTCGCCACCACGCTTGAGCGCGTGGACGATGCGCTGAACGAATCAGACGCGTAGGGGGTCCGGGCACATGCGGGTCGGCATTCTCGGTCTCTGGCACGAAACCAACACCTACGCCACGCACCAGGCCACCCTCGCGGACTTCGCCGACTTCGAGCTCGCACAGGGTCACGAGGTTCTCGAGCAGAACGTGGGCACCGGATCGGTCATCGGCGGCTTCGCCGACTCCCCCGACCACGAACTGGTGCCGATCTTCTCGGCCGGCGCCTGGCCGTGCGGCCCGGCCGATCGGGTCACCATCGAGGCACTGCTCGAGCGCGCCGGCCGGGCCCTGCGCGCGGCCGGCCCGCTGGACGGGCTGCTCGTCAACCTGCACGGAGCGATGGTCGCCGACGGCTATCCCGACACCGAGACGGCGCTGCTGTCGGTGGTCCGGGAGACCGTCGGGTCCGTGCCCCTGGCGGCGGTGCTCGACCTGCACGCCAACCCGTCACCCGAGTTGGTCGAGTCCTGCGAGGTACTCGTCAGCTACGACACCTACCCGCACGTGGACATGCGCGAACGAGGCCGCGAGGCGGCCCGGCTGCTCGGCGACGTGTTCGCCGGGCGGCGGTTGCGCACGGCCGTCGGCAAGCTTCCGCTGCTGGTCTGCCCGTTGGCCCAGGCGACCGACGCCGAGCCGATGCGCTCGCTGCAGCGACGGGCTGCGGCCCGGGCCCGCGCCGCGGGTCTGGTGCGGGTCTGCATCCCGGCCGGATTCGCCTACAGCGACGTCGACCGGGTCGGCATGAGCGTGCTCGCCATCCACGACGAGGGCGACGAGGCGGCCGCGCGCGACGTCATCGCCGAGACCCTCGCCGACATCACCGAACAGACCGACGCCTTCATGGTGGCCCGCGACGACGCCGCCACGGCCGTGCGCCGGGCGATCGCCAGCGCGGCCCGCCCGGTCGTCCTCGCCGACGTCGCCGACAACATCGGCGGCGGCAGCCCCGGCGACGGGACCGCACTGCTCGCCGAACTGCTGGCCCAGCACGCACAGGACGCCGTGGTGACCGTGGCCGACGCGCGGGTCGCCCGCCTGGCAGCGGACCTCGGCACTGGTGCGGAGATCGAAGCGCTGGTCGGCGGGAAGTCCGACCGCCGGCACGGCGACCCGGTGCACGTGCGCGGACGGGTCGTCACCGTCACCGACGGCCACTACCGCACCCAGGGCAGCTGGATGACCGGACGCGAGTTCAGCATGGGCACCACCGCGGTGCTGCGCGTCGAGGGCATCACCCTCGTGGTGACCGAGAGGCCGACGCCGCCGTTCCACGCCGAGCAGCTCTCCTCCGTCGGGGTGGACGCCCGCTCCGCCAAGATCATCGTCGCGAAGGGCGCCATCGCCTGGAGAGCCGCGTTCGGTGACATCGCCGCCGAGGTCATCGAGGTTGCCACGCCCGGCGCCTGCCCGATCGACGTGGCCTCACTTCCCCGCAGCACAACGCCGATGACCCTCCCGCCGACGACCTTCGCAGACCGGCCCGGCGTGAAGCCATGAGCGGTCCGGAGCAAGGTGGAGGGCCCATGAACGGTCCGGAGCGCAGCGGAAGGGCCACTCATGGCGGGTCCGGCCGGTTCTGGCTGCAATGCCGCGTCTGTGGCAGGTCCCGGGAAGCCGGCTCCCTGCGCTACCGCTGCGCCGACTGCGGCGGAGAACTGGTCGTGCGCTACGCCGCCGCCTCCGGCGGTTGGCAGGACCCGGCGCGGCGCGGGGTCTGGCGCTACCGGGACCGGCTACCGCTGCACGACCCGGCGAACATCGTAAGTCTGGGCGAGGGCGCCACGCCGCTGGTGGAGCTGACCGGTGCCGTGTCCGGCATCGCCTCCGTGCAGGTCAAGTGCGAGCATCTGAACCCGACCGGCTCCTTCAAGGACCGCATCGCTTCGGTCGCCCTCTCCATCGTGCGCGAACGCGGACTCGCCGGCTGCGTCGGCACCTCCTCCGGTAACGGCGGCGCGGCCGCCGCCGCCTACGCGAGCCGGGCCGGCGTGCCGGCGGCGCTGTTCGCGCTCGCCGACACCGCCGCGCCCAAGCTGCGCCAGATCCGAGCGCTCGGCGCGCGGGTCCATCTCGTCGACGGCCTCGGCCACGACGCCGCAGCCACCGACTCGGCGGCCACCACCATTGCCGCGATCGCCGCCGACCGGGGCCTGATGCCACTGTTGACCGGCGGCCGGTTCTCCCCCGAGGCGATGGAGGGTGCGACCACGATCGCGTACGAGATCGCCGAGGACGCTCCGGCCACGACCGTGGTGTATGCGCCGGTCGGCGGCGGCGGGCTGCTCTCCGCGATCGGCCGTGGCTTCACCGCCGGCGGGTTGATCGCCAACGGTGCGCGCCCCCGGGTCGTCGGTGTGCAGCCGGCCGGTTGCCCGACGCTGCGCCCGGCGTTGGCCGGTGACCTCACCGGGCTTCGGGGCCCATGCACCACCACCGTCTCCGGGCTGCAGGTCGCCGTCCTCTTCGACGGCGTCGGCGCGGTCGACGCGGTGCGCGAGTCCGGCGGGCACCTGACCGAGGTCACCGACGAGGAGATCCTCGATGCGCAGCGTATCCTCGCCCGCCGGCACGGCATCCTGGTCGAACCGGCCGGCGCGACCGCGTTCGCGGGGCTGCTCGCCGACGCGGCGGCGGGCCGGCTCGACCCCTCCGACCGGGCGGTGATCGTCGCGACCGGGGCCGGCTACAAGGACGCCGGCGCCCTCGCCCGGCTCGCCGGCGACGACCCGGTGCCCCGGATCACCGCCGACCAGATCACCGCCGCGATGGACATCCTCCGCTAATGGAAGGCCGGATCGCCTTGTCTGCACCGCGCTCGATCAGCAGCCTCTACGACCTCACCGGTCGCGTCGCGATCGTGACCGGCGGAGCCGGCCTCTACGGTCGCCACATGTGCTACGCACTGGCCGAGGCCGGTGCGCACGTGGTGGTCACCTCCCGCGACCTGACCGCGTGCGAGGCGGCCGCCACCGCCCTCCGCCGGGACGGTCACGAGGCCAGCGCACACCGGCTCGACCAGTCCGACGAGGCGTCCATCGTGGAGCTCCGCGATGCTGTCGTGGCGTCGCTGGGCCGCATCGACGTGCTGGTGAACGGCTCGGTGCACCGCCAGGGCAGCGACCCCGACCGCACCACCGCCGCGGACTGGGCCGCCACCAGCGAGGTGAACTCCACCGGGCTCTTCCTGATCACGAAACACATCGGCGAGCAGATGATGGCCCAACGTTCGGGCAGCATCGTCAACATCGGCTCGATCTACGGTGTGGTCGGGCCCACCTTCGACGTCTACGCGGGCACCGAGATGACCTCGCCTGCCTTCTACGCGTTCGACAAGGGTGGCATGGTGAACCTCACCCGGTACCTCGCGTGCTTCTACGCGCCCCACGGCGTGCGGGTGAACTGCCTGTCTCCGGGCGGGTTGGCGACCCCGGACCAGCCGGCGGCATTCGTCACCGCCTACGCCGAACGCACGCCGCTGGGTCGACTGGCCGGACCCGACGACATCAAGGGCCCGGTGGTCTTCCTGGCCTCGGACGCCTCCGGCTATGTGACTGGTGTGAACCTCATGGTCGACGGCGGCTGGACCGCCCACTGACCGGGTGGGACCAGGCCCGCAGTCCGCGCGTGTGGAAGCGTGGGCGCCTGAGCGCGCTTGACGAGCACACGCCGTTGCCGCCCCTGGCGCCCCGTGCCGTCTGACGGCTCGGAGCGGAAGGCGCGGCAACGGCGTGTGCTCAGCGATGCAGCAGGCCGCGGCGGAGACCCTTGTGGTGTCCGCGACGGGCTGAGTCGAAGTTGACCCACCCGAGTGGGCTTGCGCTAGCGGATGATGCGCTCGGTGGAGTCGAGGTCGAAGAGGTGGACGCGGCCGGGCTTGATCACCGCGGTGACGCGGTCGCCCAGTGCGACCGGGTCCTCGGGTGGCACCCGGGCGACGACCGTCGCTCCGCCGACCTCGAGTTCCACGAACGTGTCCGACCCGATCGGCTCCAGCAGGGCGACCTTCGCGTCGAAGGACAACCCGCCCGGTGCGCCCAGCGACACGTCCTCGGCCCGCAGGCCGGCCGCGACCCGCGGCCACTCGCCGTCGCGCAGCCCGATGGACGCGGCGGTGCCGAGTTCGAGGCGGACGTCCGGCGCCGTGAACACGACTCCGGCGGCGTGCCGTTCCAGGCTTCCCTCGATGAGGCTCATCCTCGGCTTGCCGAGGAAGGTCGCCACGTACATGTCCCGCGGCCTGCCGTAGACCTCGTGCTGGGTGCCGTACTGGACCAGCTTGCCGTCGCGCATCACCGCGATCAGGTCGGAGAGGGTCATCGCCTCCTCCTGGTCGTGGGTGACGAAGACGCTGGTGGTGCCGAGCGTCTGGTGGAGATGCTTCACCTCGGTCCGCATGCGTGCGCGCAGGGCCGCATCGAGATTGCTGAACGGCTCGTCAAGCAGGAAGACCGCGGGCTTCTTCACCATCGCCCGCCCCAGCGCCACCCGCTGCTGCTGGCCGCCGGAGAGCTGCCCGGGCCGACGGTCCAGCAGGTGCTCGATGGCGAGCAGTTCGGCCGTGTGCCGGACCCGGGACTGGATCTCCGGCTTCGGACGGCGCTGGAGCCGCAGCCCGAAGGCGATGTTGTCGAAGACAGACATGTGCGGGTACAGCGCGTAGTTCTGAAACACGATCGCCATGCCACGCTCGTTCGGGGGCACCCTGGTGATGTCACGCTCGCCCATGTGGATCGAGCCGCCGTCAGCCTGGTCCAGGCCGGCGATCAGATTCAGGGTTGTGGTCTTGCCACACCCGGACGGGCCGAGCAGTGTGATGAACTTGCCCGCCGGCAATTCCAGCGACAGGTCGTTCACCGCCGTCACCTTGCCGTAGCGACGGTAGATCGATTCCAGCCGTAGCGACATACCCGCCATGTCCAACTCCTCCGAGAAACAACGAACGCCGGAAGCTATGAGCCAGGCAACCTACGAGCCGAGTTGGGCGATCATCAGCTTCTTGACCGCCTTGATCGTCTCTTCGTGGGCCTGGTCGGGCGTCCACGTGCCCTTCGACAGGTTGGTCAGGCCCAGCAGGAACGGCGCGTTCCATTTGAACGGGGCGTTGCCCGGCCAGGCCAGCTGCGCCGATGCCTGCTCGGCCAGCGTCGCCGCGAGCGGGAAGCCCGCGGCCACCTCAGGGTCCTTGCTGACCGACAGGCGGCTCGACGGCAGCACCTGACCGGCCTTGCCGAGCACCATCTGCTTCTGAAACTCCGGCCCGGTGGTGTACTTGACGAAGCTCAGCGCGGCGTCGCGGTTACGGGTGAACTTGTTGATACCCAGGCCCTCGGCCACGATGACGCTGCCGCTCGTGCCGGCCGTGATGCCCGGCATCACGCTGACGCCGACCTCGGCCTTGGTGATGACCGACTTCTTGTCCGGGTCGGTGCTGCCGGCCGTGCTGCCGAAGCCGGTGGTCGCGGCCTGGCTGGCGGCCAGGTTCTGGTTGAACAGCAACGAGGTGTCCTGGTCGCCCACCGCGTTGGCGCCCGCCAGCCCGAAGAACTTCGACTGGAAGCCGCGGCTGATCGCCTGCCAGGCGGCGAGGCCCTTGTCGTTGTCGAAGAGCAGCTGGCTCTTGTCGTCGCTGAACAGCTGCCCCTTGGTGGAGTTGAAGAACGCGATCCAGAACGGGACGCCGTTGTTGTTCCACGGGATCACGCAGGGCTCGCGGTTGCCCACCGTCAGCTTGGGCGCGTACCCGTACAGCTCGTCCCACGTCCCCGGGATCTTCTCCGGCAGTGCCGCCGCGGACCAGTCGGTCTTGTTGTAGAAGAAGAGCAGCATGTCGGCGAAGAGTGGCGCGGCGAGCAGCGCACCGCCCTTGGTGAGCTGACCGAGCGCGGCCGGAACGTAGTCGCCGGTGTCGCCGAGCATGTCCTTGAGCGGAAGGTAGAGCTTGTCGCCGAAGTTGGAGATGAAGTCGACGCCGCCGTACAGCACGTCGTAGCTCGCGTCCTTGGAGACGATCCACGAGGCGTAGCTGGTGGCCCGTTCCGCGAAGGGAATCACCTTGGCGTTGACCTTGGCGCCGGTGACCTGGCCCCATTGCTTGCCGGCCTCCGTGCATGCCTGCACGCTGGATGGGTTGCAAGCGACGTTGATCGTGACCCCGGGGAACTTCCCGTCGCCCTGGCTCGTCGCAGTGGGTGCCGGGTCGTCGTCGGTGCAGGCAGAGAGGATCGGCGTGGCCGCCGCGACGGCGAAGACGCTTCGCAGCAGCGTACGCCGGGAGGTACCGTGGGATGCAGATTGGTTCATGAGTTGTGCCCCTTCAGCCCTTGAGGTAGCCCTCGCTCAAGCCGGATCTGATCCGGCGGTGGAAGAGGATCACCAGAACGATCACGGGTAGCACGGCGACGATGCCCGCCGCCGCCTGGTAGGTGTAGGGTGGTTCGCCACTGGTCCCCGACGGCGAGTTGATGTAGCCGATCCGCCGCGTGACCGTCACCGCGCCCTGGTTGCCCAGCACAACCGCGAACAGGAACTCGTTCCAGACGCTGATGAGCAGCAGAATCGCCGTGGCGGCCAGGCCGGCCGAAGCCGACGGGATGGTCACCCGGAACAGGGTGCCCATCCTGGTGCATCCATCCATCCGCGCTGAGGCCTCCAGCGCCGGTGGGACACTTGCGAAGATGTTGCGCAGCAACCAGATCGTCAGTGGCAACCCGAAGGCGACGTGGGCCACGATCAGCCCGATCACCGAGTCGTTGAGGTTGAGCGCGTTGAAGATGAACAGCAGCGGGATGAGCAGGACGATGGCCGGCACGGTGTAGGTGAACATGAGCACCGCGATCGCGGCGCCCTTGCCGGGCAGGTCGAGCCGGGCCAGCGGATACGCGGCGAGTGCGCCGACCAGTAGCGTCAGCAGCGTCGACCCGACCGTGATCTGCAGGCTCACCCAGATCGAGGAGAGCCATTTGTCGTTGGTGAGGATGTCGACGTACTGGGAGAAGTCCAGCCGCGCGGTCAGGTCCAGCGGCACCGAGGTGACAGCGGACTCCGGCTGCAGGCTGGCCAGCACGATCCACAGGGTCGGGCCGATCGACCAGACGAGGAGCGCGCCGATCGCCACCGTCGAACCGACTCGTCGTGCGGCGGGTGGCAGCGTCCACCGGCGCCGCTTGCGCGTGTCCTCAGGCCACTCCTGCGGCTGATCCGACCGCGCCGCGCCGTCCAGCCGCAACCGCCCGGCAGGCTCGTCGGCGGAGTCCTTCGCCTGGCGACGGCGGCGGCGGAGTCCGCCCGAACGCAGGTAGAGCGTCGCACCGCTCGCAGCGACGATGATCGCCATGAGGAACAGGGCCAGCATCGCCGAGTAGCCGAGACTGAGGTTGTCGAAGGCGGCGGTGAAGATGTAGTAGGTGATGGTCGTCGTCTCGAAGCCGGGGCCACCACGGGTGAGCTGGAAGAGCAGGTCGAAGACCTGCAGTGAAACGATGATCTGCAGGATCGTGGCGATCAGCAGGGTGGACCCGATGCTGGGTAGCGTGATCGATCGGAAGGCCTGCCACGGCGTGGCACCGTCCATCCGGGCCGCGCGGTAGAGCTGGTTGGGGATCGCCTTGAGCGCGGACAGGATGATGAGGGCCAGCAGGGGCACCGATCGCCACGCCGTGGCGAGCATCGCGAGCACCAGCGCGGTGGTCGGTTCCTGCAGCCACGGCACCGCGCCCTCGGTGAGGCCGAGTCCGTTGCTGACCTGGGTCGCCAGCCCGAAGCTGGGCTGGAAGATGAAGCGCCAGAAGAACCCTGTCACGATCGGGGCGATCGCCCATGGCAGCAGCAACGCGACGGCGAGCGGCGTCTCGAACCGCGACCGCCTGTTCATCAGCAGCGCGGTGGCCAGTGCCAACGGGATGGTGAGCACGGTGGTGCCGACCGCGAACCAGAGGGTGCGCGGAATGGAGTCGACGAAGAATGAGTCGTTGAACATCCGGGTGATGTTGTCCAGACCCAGGAACCTCGTCGGTCCATCCTTGAGCAGTTCGATCCGGTAGAGGCTCATCACGAAGACCGCCGCGATCGGTGGAAGCACGATCACACCGATGAGCACGGCTGCCGGCACGAACAGCAACAGGGCGAAGCGGCGGTCGCTGAGCCGGTCCACCCGGCGGGAGATCCGGCGTGACACGCTCTCGCGTGCCGGTACCGCTTCCGTCGTCATCGATCCTCCCGCATGCCTGTCGTCACGGCGTTGTGCCGGAAGTCTGCGATGCAGAGCGCCGCCATGTCAACAGATGGAATGTGCATTTCATCTGCCGTAACATTTGGCCGACGGTGTGATGTCAGGTCGGTAACGCCGGACCGGCCGTCGTTTCGGCTGATGACACTGTTGAGTTCAAGTCCACAACAAGGGAGACAGGGATGAGGATCCTGCAGATCGGCGCCGGCTCCATGGGCACACGGCGCCTTCGTGACCTGCGCGCGTGTGAGGGCGTCGAGGTGACCCTGTTCGACCAGCGGGACGACCGGCGGGCCGCCGCGGGGAGCCGGTTCGGCGTCGCCACCACGGCCTCGCTCGACGAGGCGATGGCGACCGAGCCGGACGCACTGATCATCTCGACCCCGCCCGACCAGCACACCGACTATGTGCGACTGGCGCTGGACACCGGCCGGCATTTCTTCTGCGAAGCCGACATCTGGGCCTTCGACCCCCGTGTGGTGGCGGCGAGCGCTCGACGAACATCGGGCGGACTGGTCGCGGCTCCCTCCTGCACCCTGTACTTCCACCCCTTTGTCCAGGAACTGCGCCGGGTGGTCCGGGAGGAGCTGGGCACGCTGCACGCCTACGGCTACGTGCTCTCGGTCGACGCGCCGAGCTGGCACCCGGGCGAGGGCGCCGAATATTACGCCCGTCACCGTGCCACCGCGCCGGCCCGGGAGATGGTGCCGTTCGAGCTCATCGCACTCGACCACGTCTTCGGCAGGCCGGTGGCGGCCTCGGGGCGGGTGGTCCGGCGCGGCGGCCTCGACCTGCCCGGTGCCGACAGCTGGTCGCTGCAGATGGAGCTGGCGTCCGGCGCCACCGGGCAGCTGACGGTGGTCATGGCGAGCCCGCAGACAGCGCGTCAGGGCTGGGCGATCGGCGACCGCGGCTTCATCCGGTTCGACCTGCTGACCGGCACCCTGGAGCGCGCGCTGCCGCACCTCGGCGACGGGTACTCCCGGGTCCTGTGTGACTGGCAGGAGGAGTACGAGCCGATGTACGCCAAGGAGATCGCCGCCTTCCTCGCGGCGGTCCGCGGCGAGGCCGCCTGGCCCTACTCGTACGACAGCGCCGCAATCGTGTGCGGCACCTTGGCGGCGGCGGAGCTCAGCATGCTCACCGGCCGGACCGAGACGGTCGACCCGGACCGCCAGCCCGCCGCCCTGCCCGACGCGTACGCCGTGTCCAGCGAATCCTGACGATCAGTGGTCACCGTGTCGCGGAGATCGGCCTCGCCGCCCGCACCACGGTGACCATGGTCGGGCCCAACGGTCAGGTCAGGCGGGTGAAGCCGGTATGCGCCACCGGTCCGCGCAGGGCGGCCTGCACCGGTCCGGCGTCCTGGGCCGCGCGGATCTCGGCGAAGACGGTGCGCACCGCGGCCAGGTACTCCTCAACGTGCTCGTCCTGGTGCGCGAAGGACGGATAGAACGAGCCACCGGCGAGGAACCCCCGGTCGAGCATCAGCTGAGTGAAGAGGGTGACGCTGGGCTGCGGCTGTTCCACGAAACGCAGGTGGCTCAGCGGCGCGATGCCGTGGATCCGCACGGCCAGCCCCACCTCCTCGGCCGCAGCCCGCCAGCCGGCCTGTACGGCCGCGCCGACCACCGTCAGGCGCGTCCCCACCGAGTTGGCCCGGTGCCGGCGCAGGGTGGCGAGCGCCGCTGTCGGCCCGATCCGCTCGGTCCAGTACGTGCTGCTGACGAAGGAACGCTGCGCGTGTTCCAGTACAGCCGCGCGCCCCACCACGGCCGCCATCGGATAGCCGTTGCCGATGGCCTTGGCAAAGACCGCCACATCGGGTTCGACACCCAGCTCGAGATGTATGCCACCGGTGTTGACGCGCAGGCCCGAGGTCACCTCGTCGAAGACGAGGACGGCACCCGCACGGCGGGCCAGCTCCACCACGCCCGGCAGGAACCCCGGCTCGGGATCATGCTCGCGGATGGGCTCCATCACGATCGCGGCGAGCTGATGCTCGGCGACGATCGCCTCGAGCTCGTCCAACCTGTTGTACCGGAACCCGAACGCGGTGCCGGCCAGCTGGGCCGGGACGCCGCTGGGATCCAGGCCCGGCAGCAGATGCCCGTCGAGGCTCGACGGGCCGGCGAGGTTCGCGGCCAGATACCAGTCGTGCCAGCCGTGGTAGCCGCAGAACGCCACCGTCGACCGTCCGGTGGCTGCCCGGGCCAACCGGACCGCGATGGTGAGCGCCTCGCCACCGCTGCGCGCGTAGCGGACCATGTCGGCCCACGGATGCAGCTCGCAGAGCAGTTCGGCGAGCTCCAGCTCCTCGATGCAGTTCAGTGTGCTCATGGAACCGTTGGCGATGACATCACGGACGGCGGAGTCCACCTCGTCGTCGGCGAAGCCGAGCACACACGTGCCGATCCCGCTGGTGCTCATGTCGACGTACCGGTGACCGTCGAGATCCCAGGTATACACACCCTTGGCACGCGAATAGTGCCGCGGCCACTGACCCGGCGCAAACTGTTCCGGCCGCTTGGAGAGCAGCTGCGCGCCACCAGGTATCCGCGCGAGTACTCGCCGTTCACGCTCAACCGACTCGTTCGTCATCGCCCCACGGTACGGCCGCATTTCATGTAGCGGAAGAGCTGTTTCACTAGATGCGAACGTCCACGCTCCGCCAACCCGCTCCGTCGCATGCGGCCACGACCGCGTCGGCGACCCGCAGCGCCCGGATCCCGTCCTCGACACTCACCAGCGGGACCGCGACACCACGGGCCACGTCCAGAAAGTGGCTGAGCTGGCGGCCGAACGCGACATCACGCTCCTCGGAACAGTCGTAGGAACGGGTGAGGGCGTCAGCGTGGGCCCGCACCGTGACGCGACCCCTGGCGAGGTCGGCCCGCAGCGTGCCCCGGTCTCCGACGACGTCGAGCCGGCGGCCCTGCCCTTCCTGCACGTAGTCCAGGTGGAACGTCCCGGTCACACCGGAGGCGAAAGCGACAACTCCGTTGATGACGTTGGGATCCTGACGCAGCGGGAGATCTCCGGCGAGACGGGCGACCGCAGCGACCTCGGCCGCCGGACCCAGCAGCCACTGCAGGTAGTCCCACTCGTGGCTGTAGTCGTACGGCAGCCGGTAGCGGTCCGTTGCGGAGAACCGGTTGCGGGCCACCCTCAGCGTCTCGTACGCGCCGAGGTTGACGTGCACCGAGACCGGCGTGCCCACGGCTCCGTCGGCGAGCAGCTCCCGAACCCGTCGCAGCACCGCGTAGTGGCGCAGCACGTATCCCACCAGCACCCGCGCGCCGCTCTGCGCCGCCACCCTGGCCAGTTCCTCGGCCGCAGCGACGCTGTCGGCGACCGGCTTCTCCACCAGTACCGTGATCCCCCGCCGGCAGGCCTCGATCGCCTGCGGCGCGTGCAGGGCGTCGGGGGTGGCCACCACCAGTGCGTCCGGCGCCGCGTCGAGCAGCTCCTCGAACGAGGAGACAATCGCCAGGTTCGCCTCGACCGCCGGTGGCAGCCGCAGCCCGTGCGGCGCCGCGTCGAAGGCCGCGACGCGGACCCCGGGCGATTCCGCCAGCAGCCGGGCATGGCGCAGCCCGATGGAGCCCAACCCGCAGACGCCGACCCGGAGCCGCTCCGGAGCACCACTCGTGTCGGGGATGGCGTTCATGGCAGCAGCCCCGGCGGCAGTTGACCGCGATCGAAGGCGTCGAGGGCCGCCGCCAGGTGGCGGTCCACGTCGCTCAGGGCGACGCTGCCGTGACCCGGGAAGAGCGCGCCGGGTGCAGTCGCAGCCACCGCGGCTATGCTGTCGCGCAGCGCGCCGACGTCGGTTTCGGTGGTGCCCAGCACGGCGACCCTCCCACGGGCGAAGACGAGATCACCGGTGAAGACAGCGCGGACACCGTCCACATCGACGAGATAGCAGGCATGCCCCACCGCATGACCGGGTGTGGGCATGCAGCGTACGGTCGCGGCCCCGATGCTGAACGTCTCATCCCCGAGCCGCCGGTGCACCTCGGTCGGCGTCAGCGACAGCGTGGCCGGGTAGACGCCTGCGGAGCGCGCGAGCGCCAGACCGGTAGCGACCTCATCGGCCTCGGCGAGCATCCGGGCCACCTCAGGCGACGACCAGATCTCGGCGCCGAGCAGCCGAGCGAGGGCAGCCGCGCCGGCGGCGTGGTCGGCGTGGCCGTGGGTCACCAGGATGTGAGTCACGGGGGGCGCCTGCGCGGCCTCGATCCGGGCCGCGATTCTCGCCGTGTCGAGCCCGGACCCCGCGTCGATGAGGAAGGACGCCGTGCCGCCCTCGACCAGGTAGACATGGCCGTCGTGGCGGTCGGAGAGCGAATAGCCGAGCCAGCCGCTCCCTACCAGGTGCACATGCTCCGACAGTCGCATCGCCGCACTCTAACCAGAGGTCAGGTGGCTTGGCCAGTGGTCCTTTCGTCGGCACTGTGCTGAACGCCTGCACGGGCCGCGATCGGCGGTGCGCACGCACCGCGCTTCGCTGCGGCGCATCACCCAGTTCCTCCTGCGGGTATGTACGTCTGTTCTCCAACAGACCCGATCGATCCGGTCGGTGTGGGCCACCGTGACCCGGCCAGCACATTTCACCGGGCGCGCGTGGACCAACAGGCGCGCTGCGGCCGGCGCTGACATCCGGACTGCGGGGCGTGATGGGCGTTGGCGCTGGTCGCGGCGCGACGCGGCATGAACGCGCAGCCGATCAGCGGCCGAGACAATTCGCCGCATGCGTCTCGCCGGTCGACCAAAGCCTTTGCCTGCAACTGCACGTTCTCTGTGTCGAGGTCAACAACGTGTCGGGGGCAGCGCACCTTCCTTCGCGGGGTTCGGTTCGAGCGATTCTCGGCTTGGCGAGGGCCTTTCGGCGGCAGTTCCTCGGCGTTCGATCGAGCGGCTCGAGCCCGCACTCAGGCGACCGAACAAACGCGGTCACGGCGGTGATGACGGTCGCGGTGTTGACCCGCCGGGGCCGGCGCCGTTGGTGTTGAGGCCGACGTGGCGCTCTTTGGACGTGGGGCGCTTCGTCCGGGTTCAGGCTCAGCCGGTGCCGTGTTGCACCGTGTAGTGGATGACGACCGCACCACCGGTGGCGTAGTTGGCGACATCGGCGGCCACCTGCTGGCCGTGCGGCGACGCTCTCGCCGCGTTCATGGTCGCAGCGTCAGCGAACTCGGCTTCGAAGATCGCGAAGTATGGCGCTTGTCCCTGTGTGGCTGCGACGTCGAAGCTGTAGCGCCACGCGAGCAGGCCGGGCATGCGGGTGACCAGCGGAAGATGGTTGGTCACGTAGTAGTCCCGGAAGTGGTCGGGATCGGCGGGGTGGGGGTACAGGACCACCAGCTTGTGCATGAGAACCTCCGTTGAGTAGCTGGCGACCTGAGCGGCGCGGATCGCGGGCACGGAGCCAACGGCCCGCATCGGCAACGATCAGATCGAATCGTTCGGTTCCTTTGGTTACGGTTGCGTCCTGTTTAGCCAGTCGGTGATGACGGGGAGGGTGTCGGCGCGGTGGTGCGCGCCGGCGAGTTCATCGTGAGGAGCTGGGCCACGCGCAGGTAGCCCTCCGGCTCGGGTTTGCCGCGCAGGATCTGGCTGCTGTCGACCAGGGCCGGAGGATCGGGTAGCCCACCGACACGCAGGCGGTGTAGGACCGTGGCCGTCCGGCCTGAGGTCACGACGCCCCACCGCCGGTCCTTCAGCAGGCCCAACACCGCGGCGGCGTCGGGGTACACGGGAAAGCTGCCGTCTTCGTGGGTCACGAGTTCCCTGATCAGCCGGTATTCGGCGGCGGCGTCGAGGTGTGGCGCCACCACCTGGATGGTGTCGACGGCCCGGCCGTGGGTGTGTGACCAGGCCAGATCTGGATCGAGGTTGCGGTGGTCTGCCCATCGGCTCCAGATCCGGCGGTACGCGAGGTACGAATCGACGAGCACGCCGTCGACGTCGACGTCACTGCCCTGTCGGTAGGGCCCGCGCCGATGTCGTGGAGGTGATGCGGCCACGCCGCGCAGTCGCCTCACGAAGCCCTCCCCCATCGCTTCGGAAATCGAATCACCACAGCGGACGGTACTGTATCGAAGTTCGAAGCATCAAGAGGGGTGGCACAGGCGATGACGGCACCGAGGCCAGGCCGGCCGGTACGCGGATCGAGCACCGGGCGACCTCTCATGGCCGCCCTCGACCTGTTCGGCCGCCGCTGGAACCTGCGCATCGTCTGGGAGCTGCGACAGGGGCCGGTCGGGTTCCGCGCGTTGCAGCAGCGCTGCGACAACATGTCCTCCAGCGTCCTGCGGCAACGGCTGACCGAGCTCCTTGACGCCCACCTCGTCGCCCAGCAGCCGGACGCGGCCTACACGCTCACCGAGCTGGGCCGCGGCGCCTACCAGGCATTGCGTCCGCTCGCCCGCTGGTCCGACGCGTGGGCCTCGGCCCTGGGCGAGGACGGCGAACACTGAACCCCTGAAGCACCGCCCCGCCCCCTGGCGCTTCGGAAACCGAATCGCTACGGTGCTTCTGAATCCGAATCACCTGGAGGGGTTGTGGCCCGTATCCCAGCGCTCGAACCGCCATTCACGCCAGACGTGGCGGCACAACTCGCCACGATGATGCCGGCCGGCGTGCCTCCCATCGGCCTTTTCCGGACATTGGCCAAGAACTTGCCGATGACCGTCGCGATGAGCCATTTGGGCAGGTATGAACTCGGCCGTGACCTGACCCTGACACTCCGAGAGCGGGAGATCGTCATCCTGCGCATCTGCGCGCGCTGCGGCTGCGAATACGAGTGGGGCGTCCACGTGATGGTCTTCGCTGACCGTGCTGCACTCACGGCGGCCGAGGTCACCTCGCTCACCCACGGGTGCCCTGACGATCCCTGCTGGACGGCCGGCCGCGAAGCCACGCTCATCCGGATGGCAGACGCCCTGCACGACTCGTGCGACATCAACGACGCACTGTGGCGATCCGCGCAGGAATCGTTCGACGAGCGACAACTGCTCGACGTGCTCCTGCTGTGCGGGTGGTACCACGCGATCTGCTTCGCCGCCCGCGCCGCTCGCGTCGACCTCGAGGCCGGTGCTCCTCGCTTCGCCGACGTCACACCCACCTGATGGCCGGCCCACCGGTGGCAGTGGTGAACGCCTGCACCCGCGACGGGCAGGGCGGCAGCCCGACCGCGGTCGTGATCGACGACGCCACGCTCACCGACGGCGACCGGCACGCCATCACCCGCAGGACCGGCACCTCCCACACCGCGTTCATCGACACCGGCACAGCGGACACGCCCACGGTGCGCTTCTTCACCAGCGCCGGGGAACTCACCAACTGCGGCCATGGCACCATCGCCGCGCAAGCCGTCCTGCTGCACCGCAGCGGCGCCACCGAGCACCGCGGGTGCCAGCGCACCGCAGGCCGCACCTTCGCCACGACCGCCATCCGCCGTCGCGAAGGCATCGAAGTCTGGTTCGACCAAGGCGCCATCGTCCTGGCTGACGACGGCGACGCCACCGGTGGTGGCATCATCGCGGCCCTCGGCCTGCAACGAGCGGACATCGCCGCCGGCGTACGAGTCGCTTCGCCGGGCACGCCACGGCTGCTCGTCCCCGTCCAGGATCACGGGACGCTGCAGTCCATGCAGCCCGACTTCGATCGGCTGGCAACCGAGTGCCGGCGACTCGGATATCTCGGCTGCTTCACCTACGCACTCTCGCCGACCGCGAGAACGGCGGCAGCCCGCATGTTCGCCCCCGCGATCGGGATCAACGAGGACATCGCGAACGCCAACAGTGTCGGCTGCCTCGCCGCCCACCTCCTCGACACCTCCGGCAACGGCGACATCGAAGTCCACCAGGGTGACACACTCAAGAGACCATCATCGATCTCCGCGAGCGCGACCCGTACCGGATCCGGCATCGTCGCGAGAATCGGCGGAGTGGTCGACCTCGGCCCGCCCATCGTTCCCGGCTGAAACAGCAAGCGATCCGCGCTCGAGCGACTTCCTTTCCTGGCGATGATCGGCTGCACGGTCATCGGCTCAGATCAGTGCGCTGTCAAGGTGGCAACCAGTGCCAAGGGGTGCCGACCGGACCGCCGCGCCGCCCCAGCCCCGTCACCGCCGCCATGGCCCAGCACGGCGCGCAAGCCTGCGTCGAGATCCTGGCCGGCGAGCACAGCGAACGACCGGAGCTGGCCGCGACCTGGATGCGATTCGCCCGAGAACTGGCGCTGAAACGCCTCGTTGTACCGATCCGTCACGGCCGTGCACGTCGACGCGAGGCTCGCCGAAGCCAGCCTTCAACACCGCCGGCACGAGCGCCCACATGGGTATGACAAAAACGCCGGCCTACTCGTCGTCGTCCGGCAACGGCGGCGAGTCTGCGATCCGCCACAGGTGGAAGAGGTACTCCTCCTCGGCGTCGCGCCGGGCGGTGAGATGGACGCGATAGACGGCAGGCCCGCCGGGCAGGTCGATGCCGAGCCGGTCCTCCGCCTCGACGGCCGCGTCGATGCAGTACCGCCCGCTGGGAAAGTCCAGGTCGGTGAACCAGGCCGCACCAGGGTCCTCGGCCGCGGCGTCCCAGATCTCGACGGTCACCGGGACCCGGCCGACCTCCGCGACGGTGGTGACGGCGACCATGCCATACGCCCAGCCGACAGAGTCCGCGATCGCCGCGACGATCGCCTCGTTGAAATTCGAGCTGTCGTCGCACTCCGGGTCGTGCAGCACGAACATCCGGTACGTCGGATGCACGAGCATCCTCCGCCGCACCAGCAGATTCGCCACACGAGCAGGCTACCGGGACGGTGGGTGACCCACCGTCCCGGCGGGTCACCGGCGTACTGCAGGCGCTACAGATCCTAGAACCCGTTGGGGCTCTTGAGCGTCCACGCCTGGTTGAGGTTGCCGGTATCCAGGTACCAGCTCTGAACACCGGTCCCGTTCTGGTTTCCCTGACCGGGACCAGCTTGGACGACCTTGCTGTACCCGACGCTCTGCAACCGCCAGCCGACCGTGGGCGCCATGAGACGCCACATCTGATTGGTCTGACTGGGCGGGTAGCAGTCCCACAACTGGATCGGCTTGCCATCGGCGCCGCCCCATTGGGCCGGTGCATCGAGGCACCTGCCGTTGGCCGCACTGATGAGTTCGAAGGTGTTGCTGGTGCGCCAGCGCCGCCACCACATCTGATTGGTCTGACTGGGCGGATAGCAGTCCCACACCTGCAGCGTCGTGCCGTTGCCGCCGCCGGACTGCGCGGGGACGTCGAGGCACCGGTTGCCCGCGGCACTGCTGACGATGTACCACGGGCCGTCGACCTCGTCCGCGGCCGAGGCGCCACCGGCGGGCACGAGCACGGCGGCGACGACGAGCAGAGCCGCTCCGGCCCGCCCGAGCTTACTGATCCAGCGGTTCATGCTGCCCCCTACCGGCAATGGTCAAGCTGTCACGTTCCACGTTCAGGCACCCTGAGGGGACGACGACAGCCCTTCGTGTCACTGAGTGACCCGGTCGCGGTAATTCTGCTTCTGGGCAACCGCGTCCGGGACTACCGTGCGCCTTCGATGGACTTCCAGCGTTGGTCGGCCACGTCGGCGTCGCCGGCAGTCGGCGAGACGAGGCGCGGCGGATCGGGAGACACGGTGGAGACGATGCGGCTGATCGCGGACGCCGCGTCGAGCACCGGCCGGGTCAGACGCTCGGCGACGAAGCTGCCTGTCCGCCCGATGATGCCGATGGCGCCAACGGCATTGCCGTCACGGCCGAGGACTCGTGCGGCAATGCAGCTGTAGCCGAGCATGGTCTGTTCGTGTTCGATCGCCACCCCGCCGTCGCGCACACCCTCGATGGTCCGCGAAACCTGCGCCCAGTTGGTTGGCGTGTACCGGGTCAGCCGTGGCAACGGGTGTGAGCGCACCTCCGCGGCGAGGTCTGGCCGGTCTGCCAGCACGATCTTACCGACCGCGCTGGCCAGGAAACCGGCGTTACGGATCGCGGTCGGCCAGGGGCGGCGCATGTCGGCGGCACGGTGACTGCCGAAGGCGTGGCTCACGATCGCGTTGGTGGTGTCGGTGAAGGCACTGGCCCAGACGATCTCGCCGGTCCTCGCGAACAGGTCCTGGATGTGCGGAGTGACGGCGCCGCGAAGACCCTGCTGTTCGGCCGCGTGTACACCGAGCTGCAGCAGGTGCGGACCAAGCCGGTACCCGTCCTCACAGCGCTGCAGCAGGCCGCGCGCCACCAGGTCGGCGGCGATGCGCCGGACCGTGGGCTTCGGCAGGCCCGTCGCACGGGTGAGGGCGGCCAGGGACGTCCCGCCGCCCAGGCGTGCGACCGCGTCGAGTATGACCACTACTCGGCCGGCGACCGTGTGGTCGTCCATGCGATCCATGATGGCGTGTCCGACCGCCGTGTCCTGGGGACCGAACCGCATCGACGTCGTGTGGAGCTCGTTGCAGGACCGCAACGGCGCGGCGGCCGGCGAAGAGGACCTCGGAGGATCCCTGAGCTCCGATCCGTCCGCCGTGGCCGATCAACTGAACTCCATCCATGTGCTCTACAACTCCGGAGGACAACTCGTCGACCGCCGATGGATTCACGGTCACGGCTGGAACACGCCACCTACCCCACTGGACGACACGGCGACAAACCAGATCGATGCGGCACGTCCCCCGGCCGTCGCTTCTTGGGGACCGAACAGGGTGGACGTCTTCTTCGCCCGCCGGGATGGTCAGACGTACGTGTACCGGAAGACATTCCGAGGCTGAGGTATTCGACCGGGACGCACTCCGTGGCGCAAGACCCCTGTAGCGACCCCGTAGCGATCCCGCCGTGACCTTCAGTTACTGACCGGGTCGCCGGCTCGGCGGCCGGTGCGGCGTGCAACCCTGTCGCGGTGTCCGCCCGTCTGGCAGGTGTGCGTTTCGCAATCTTCGGCCTGCCGGCCGCCGTGCTGGTGCTGCTGCTGGTCACGCTGTCCGGCGACAGCATCACCGTGACACGGCCCCCGCAGCCGGCCGTGTCCGCCGTCCCGGCCGCCGCCGCGCCCCTGCCCAGCCCCACCACGTCGCCGCCCCCGTCACCCAGCCCGACCTTCCACGACGGCGACGGACGCTTCGGCGCCTTCATCACCACGAGGAGCCAAGCGGTCGCCCTGACCTTCGACGACGGACCGGACCCGATCAACACCCCCAAACTGCTGGCCATGCTGCGGGAACGGCACATCCACGCCACGTTCTGCATGGTCGGGTTCCGGGTCCGCGACCGGCCCGACCTCGTCCGGGCCATCCACGCCGACGGGCACACCCTGTGCAACCACTCGTGGCAGCACCTGCTGAACCTCGCCCAGCGCGACGACACCTACATCGACTGGGACCTCAGACACACCAACGACATGATCCACGCGGCGGTCGGCACCGACGTACCGATCCGGTACTTCCGTGCGCCCGGCGGCAACTTCACACCCGCCCTCGTGGCGAAGGCGCGCTCGCTGGGCATGGACTCGATCTCCTGGGACGTGGACCCGCGCGACTGGGAACACACCCACGACAACGGCGCGTCGGCGCACATCTCCCGCGTGGTGAACCACGTCAAAGGCCACACGCGCCCAGGCTCGATCGTGCTGTCCCACGACAACGGCCAGCCGAACACCATCACCGCCTACCAGTACCTGCTGCCCTGGCTCCAGGAACGCTTCACCCTGGCGGGACTGCCCACCGCCGGGCTGTAACGGTCGCGACGGGTAGGTAACCGCTGCGCGTTCGTCGCATCGCAGTGCCGGCGGTGCAACCAGCAGATCCGCGACTGGGCCGGCTCAGGCTGTCGATCACGGCCGCCGCGCCGCCCGGGTTTGCTTGATGCGCAGCCAGGTCGTGAGCAGTGACAGCGCCAGCAGGACGGCGGCGCCGATCCAGCCGAACCTGGCACCTTCCGGGCCGGCGGGGCGGCCGGCCTGCTCGACCGGGTCCAACGGGTTGTCCGGGTCGTAGCGGATGTCGAGGCGCTCGCCCTTGCGCAGGTCCTTGGAGCAGGTGTCGCACGGGACCTCAGGGCGTTCGCCGTTCTCGGTGACGAAGGTGACCTTCGCACTGTGGCCGTTCCTGCCGGACGTGCCCTGCTCCGCGATGACCGCCTCGGTGGTGATGCCGAACCGGTCGAGCCGTTCACCCTTGTCGGCGAAGTACCAGCCGAAGAGGCCGCAGCCGGCGGCGAGGACCAGCAGGACGACCGGAGTCACCCAGGACACCTTTTTCATCGGCTCCCCATCAGCTCGGTCGTGCTGGACGTGCCGAAGTCGATACCCATCCCGCGCCACCGCCCGTCCACCCGCCAAACGTAAACATCACCGGGCAGGCGGAGAATCGGCCGCTCAGCCAGCAATGAGAGGTACGGTGCGCTGCTGTCGTTCCTCGACCGCGTCACGGCCTGGCCCGTCCGGACCGGCCCGTCGCACCCCGCTCCCGGCGCAGGACAGCGGCGATCGCCGTTGCGGAGCCGGCGGCCAGCATGGGCAGGAACATCGCCGGTACGACCCCACGACGGGCGACGGCGAATCCGGCCAGCGCCGAGCCGGCCGAGCCGCCGACGGCGAGCGCGGTGGACATCCAGGTGAACGTCTCGATCCGGCGCGCCGGCGGCGCCGGGTCGGCGACGAGGACGTAGCTGGCCGCGGCGACGGGGGTGAGGAACAGTCCCGCCACGGCGAACGTCACCGCCGCCGCGATCAGCGATCCGCCGGTGACCGCGGTGGCCAGAGCCGGCACGGCCAGGGCACCGGCCAGCCACGTGAGGGCCCGCGGGTAGTCGGCATCGGATCGGCGGAAGCTGCCGCTCACGCCACCGCCGACCCAGGCGGCAAGCAGCAGTGCACCGGTAGCGGGCGTGCCGGCGCGGGCGGCCAACCCGTACAGCACCACCGGAAGGGCGCCGAAGATGAGGCCCTGCACCGCGGTGGCGGCGAGCAGCACCCGGATCTCCGGGACACCGAACGCGCTGCCGGTGCCGTGCTCCGCGGGCGGTGTACCGTCATCGAGCCCGGCGCCGGCGGACACGAACGCGACCGTGCCGAACAGCGTCGCGGCTGCCGCGGTCCACAGCGCGGCAGCCGGCCCGGACCAGGTCAGCAGCGCCGCGGCCAGCAGCGGCGCAACAAGCAGCAGGACCTGCTGGATCAGGGACTCGGCGGCGTACGCGGTGCCGAGGGTGGTGCCGTCCGGGACGAGCCGCGGCCACAGCGCCTTCATGCTGCTTCAAGGTGTCTGCCTCGCGGCAGTCGCGACGCTCGGACCGGCCCCGGGAAGCTGCCCGGCGCAACCCTGGTCGCACATCGGTCGACCCGGCGATGGTACCGCGACGGCCCTCGTCGACCGGGTCACCGCAGGTGAGTTCCGGCCGTCCGCTCGGCGCCCTCCTTGCCGACGCCTACGACTTGTCGATCATCCGGTGTGCGGTCGTACGGGCGGGCGAACACTGCGGTTCACCCGCCCGTGATCACGGGTCATCGGCTCCGTCATGCGGTGGCGTGCGCCGAGGTGAATCCGCGCAGGCGCAGGCTGTTGGACACGACGAACACCGATGACAGGGCCATGGCGGCGCCGGCGAGCATCGGGTTGAGCAGGCCGGCGGCGGCCAGCGGGAGGGCGGCGACGTTGTAGGCGAACGCCCAGAACAGGTTGCTCTTGATGGTGCGCAAGGTCCGCCGGGCGAGCCGGATCGCGTCGACGGCGGCCAGGAGGTCGCCGCGGACCAGCGTGAGGTCGGAGGCCTCGATGGCGACGTCGGTGCCGGTGCCCATGGCGAGACCGAGGTCGGCTTGGGCGAGGGCGGCGGCGTCGTTGACCCCGTCGCCGACCATGGCGACGACCTTGCCGTCGGCCTGCAGCTGTTTGACGACGTCGACCTTGCCGGCGGGTAGGACGTCGGCGATGACGTCGGTGATGCCGACCTGCTCCGCGATGGTGCGGGCGACGGTCGGGTTGTCGCCGGTGAGCAGGATCGGGGTGAGGCCGAGCCGGCGCAGTTCGGTGACCGCCTGGCGGCTGGTGGGTTTGACCGCGTCGGCGACGGTGAGCACGCCGCGGGCCTGGCCGTCCCAGCCGGCGAGGATCGCGGTCTGCCCGGCGTGTTCGGCGGCGGCCTGCGCGGCGCGCAGTTCGTCGGGGATCGTCAGGCCGTCGTCGAGCAGGAGCCGGGCGCGGCCGACGACGACGGTGTGCCCGTCGACGGTGCCGCGGACGCCGAGGCCTTCGGCGTTGCTGAAGCCGGTCACCGCGGGCAGGGTGCCGAGCTGATCGGTGGCGGCGCGGGTGACCGCCTGCGCGATGGGGTGTTCGGAGCCGGCTTCCAGCGCGCCGGCGAGCCGCAGCACCGCATCGGCGTCGGTGCCGGCCGCGGTCACGGTGGACAGGAGGGTCATCCGGCCGGTGGTGACGGTGCCGGTCTTGTCCAGCACGACGGTGTCGACGCGTCTGGTGGATTCGAGGGCCTCGGGGCCCTTGATGAGGATGCCGAGCTGGGCGCCGCGGCCGGTGCCGACGAGCAGCGCGGTCGGGGTGGCCAGGCCCAGCGCGCAGGGGCAGGCGATGATGAGCACCGCGACGGCGGCGGTGAACGCGGCGGTGAGGCCGGCGCCGGTGCCGATCCAGTAGCCGAGGGTACCGGCGGCCAGGGCGATGACGATCGGCACGAAGACGCCGGAGATGCGGTCGGCGAGCCGCTGGACGGCGGCCTTGCCGGTCTGGGCCTGTTCGACGAGCTTCGCCATCTGGGCGAGCTGGGTGTCGGCGCCGATGCGGGTGGCGCGCACGACGAGGCGCCCGCCGGCGTTGACGGTGGCGCCGGTGACGGTGCTGCCGGGGCCGACCTCGATGGGGACGGACTCGCCGGTGAGCATGGCCTCGTCGACGGCGGAGGTGCCGTCCTGCACGACGCCGTCGGTGGCGATCTTCTCCCCCGGCCGGACCACGAACCGGTCCCCCACCGTCAGCTGCTCGACCGGGATGCGGTGCTCGACGCCGTCGCGCAGGACGGTGACGTCCTTGGCGCCGAGTTCGAGCAGGGCGCGCAGGGCGGCGCCGGCACGGCGCTTGGCGCGGGCCTCGAAGTAGCGGCCGGCGAGGATGAACAGGGTGACGCCGGCGGCGGCCTCGAGGTAGATGTTGCCGGCGCCGTCGGTGCGTTCGATGGTGAGCTCGAACGGGTGGGTCATGCCGGGGGTGCCGGCGGTGCCGAGGAACAGCGCCCACAGCGACCAGCCGAACGCGGCGATCGTGCCGAGGGACACCAGGGTGTCCATGGTGGCGGCGCCGTGCCGCAGGTTGGTCCAGGCGGCCTTGTGGAACGGCAGCCCGCCGTAGACGACGACGGGCGCGGCGAGGGTCAGCGACGCCCACTGCCAGAAGTCGAACTGCCACGCCGGGACCATCGCGAGCAGGATCACCGGCACCGTCAGTACCAGCGAAACCCACACCCGGGTCCGTAGCGCGGCGAGCTCGTCGGCCGGGGCGGCGTCCTCGGCGGGTTTCGGCAGTGCCGCCGTGTAGCCGGTCGCCTCGACGGTGGTGATGAGGTCGGCGGCGGTGGTGTCGCCGGTGACGGAGACGGACGCCTTCTCGGTGGCGTAGTTGACGGTGGCGGTGACGCCGTCGATGCGGTTGAGCTTCTTCTCGATCCGCGCGGCGCAGGAGGCGCAGGTCATGCCGCCGATGGTCAGTTCGAACTGCTGGGGTGCCGCGATCAGCGGCGGCTTGACTGCCATGACGTGTCCTCAGCTGTGCGTGTGGCCGGGCTCGCCGTGCCCGGTCGCGGTGGGTGCCGGGCTCGGCGCGGTCGAGGTGGGGGCCTTCGCGGCGGCAGGTGATGTGCCTGCGACGGCGGTGAATTCGGCGGTACGGACGGTGCCGTTGTGCTGGAAGTCCAGGTACAGCCGGTAGGTGCCGGCGGTGGGGACCTCTGCGTAGAACGTGATCTGCGGCCCGGCGGCGGTGCGGCCGTCGCCTGGCGCGCCGTCCGGGTGGACGTGCAGGTAGGCGAGGTCGCCGTCGCGCAGCGCGACGAGGTGTCCGTACGCGCCGAGGTAGGGCTGCAGGTCGGTGACGGGTGCGCCGTCGCGGCTGACGGTGAGGGTCAGCCTGGAGGCGGTGCCGGGGACCAGGTCGCCGTCGAGGGTGACGGTGTAGCCGTCGACGGTGCTGGTGCGCTGTGCGGCCGGGAGCGGCTGCGGCTGGTAGCTGCCGGGTGCGGGGACGTCGGCGCCGAGGGTGAGCCCGCGGGAGTGGCCGGTGGGCTGGAAGTCGGCGAAGATCCGGTACTGTCCGGCGGCGCTGACGGTGAGCGGGATGCTCCAGGTGCCGTCGGGGTCGCGCTGCGGGTGGACGTGCTGGAACCCGGTGAGGTCGCGGCGCACGACGATGAGGTGCAGGTCCTTGTCGTGGCTGGTGGTGTAGCTGGTGACGGGCTGCTGGTCGGGTCCGAGGATCCGGAACCGGAACGGTGCCGCGGTGCCGGTGCTGAGGGTCGCGGTGAGCGGCTGGAGCCGGTAGCCGTCCTCGGTGATCTGCAGTCCGCCGGGCAGCGGTGCCGCGGTGCCGGTGTGCTGGTCGTGGCCGGCGGCGGGCTGCTGTGTGGGGTCGTGGTCGGTGCTGGTGTGGGCGGCCGGGGCCGCGGCGGGACCGGCCAGGTGGCCGATCCCGAGCGCGGCGGTGAACACGGCCGCCAGGCCGAGCGCGTAGGCGCCGAGTCTGAGCGGTGTGCGCATGACTACCTCGCTACTTCGTAGCCGGCCTCGTCGACGGCGGCGCGCACGGCGTCGTCGTCGAGGGGCTGGTCGCTGGTGACGGTGACGGCGCCGGTGGTCAGGTCGACCTGGACGTTGCTGACGCCGCTGAGCTTGCCGATCTCACTGCTGACGGAGTTGACGCAGTGGCCGCAGGTCATCCCGGTCACGGTGTAGGTGGTCGTCGTCATGGCGGGCTCCTCCGGGAGTGGCTGGTCTGCTTCCATGGTACCTGTACCCCCTAGGGGTATCGAGCGGGCATGTGTAGAGGATGCTCACACCCGGGCGGCGGTCTGCTGCTCGGGTTCGGCCGCGGCGGCCGGTGCGGAGGGCGCGGGGCGCAGGGTGAGCGCGGCGAGGACCGCGCCGGCCAGGGCGATGACGGCGGCGCCGGTGAACGCGGCGGAGTAGCCGTCGGTGAGGGCGGGCAGGTTGCCGAGCTGGTCGCCGCCGGCCGCGGCGGCGACGGCGGTCATCGCGGCCAGGCCGAGCGCGGAGCCGACCTGGTAGCTGGTGTTGACGATGCCGGCGGCCAGGCCGCCTTCCTCGGGGCGGGCCGCGCCGATCGCGGTGCCCAGCGACGGGATGAACGCCAGGGACATGCCGAGTGCCGCGACGAGCGAGGCGGGCAGCACGTCGGCGACGAAGCTGCCGGTCGGGCGGACGAACGCCAGCCAGCCGAGCCCCGCGGCGAGCACGGTCAGGCCGGCCACGAGTGTCGCCTTCGGGCCGAACCGGCCGATCGCCCGCGGCGCGAGCAGGATCATGCCGAGCATGATGAGGACGGTCATCGGCAGCAGCGCGGCACCGCTGGGGAAGGCGCTGTAGCCGAGGACCTGCTGCAGGTACAGGTTGAGGTAGAACCACATCGGAATCCACGCCGCGCCCAGCAGCAGCTGTGCGACGTTGGCCGCGGCCAGGTCCGGCGCCCGGAAGATCGACAGGCGGACCAGCGGCTCACGGCGGGTGGCCTGGATCGCGACGAACACACCGAGCGCGAGCACCGCGGCACCCAGTACCAGCCAGGTCTGCGCCGACGCCCAGCCGATCTCCGGAGCGCGGACGATGGCATAGACGGCGGCGGCGAGGCCGGCCGTGACGGTGAGCGCGCCGAGCAGGTCGAGGGAGCCGCGGCGGGCGCCGCCGGCCGGCATGACCGCCGGGATAGCGGCGAGGACGAGCACGGCGATCGGGATGTTGACGTAGAACACCCAGGGCCAGCTGACGTACTCGGTGATGACCCCGCCGAGGAACACCCCGGCGGTGCCGCCGGCGGGCGCGGCCGCGCCATACAGCGCGAGGGCCTTCGTGAGCTCCTTCGCCTCGGCGCCGAACAGCATCATCAGCAGCGTCAGCGCCGACGGTGCGATCAGCGCCGCACCGGCACCCTGCACGGCGCGGGCGGTCAGCTCGACCGCGACATCGTCGGCGAGGCCGGCGGCGAGCGAGCCGGCGAGCAGGACCGCCCAGCCGGCGGTGAACACGCGCCGGGCGCCGAAGAGGTCCGACAGGCGGCCGCCGAGCAGCAGCAGGCCGCCGAACGCGACGACGTAGGCGTTGAAGACCCAGGACAGGTTGCCCGGGGTGAAGCCGAGGTCGCCCTGCATGCGGGGCAGGGCGACACCGATGATCGAGGTGTCCATGATGACCATGAACTGAGCCAGGGCGATGAGCCCGAGGGCCCACCATCGCCGGGATGCGGTTGCCATCTCCATCACACTCCTTCATACCCCCATGGGGTATCTGCGTGACGTCATCCTTACCCCCCAGGGGTATCGGTGTCAACTCTTTCGGAAATACCCCCAGGCGGTATCTGTGCTGTGCGGGTTCGCACTGGGCTGGGTCGCCCTGGCCGCACTGTCGACTCGGTACACCGACCGGCCCCAGCGGTGGGCGGCCGCGCCCGCCCTGTTCCTGGGTGTGAGCGGCCTGCTCCTGATCGGGTTCGGTCCCGCCGCGAACCCGGTGCTCAACTGGCTGTGGCCACCCGCCGCTCTGGCCCTCGCCATCTGGATGTCCGTCCGCGCCCACCGGGATCCGCTCGGCCGGGGCAGACGATGGCTGCTGTACCCGGTGATCGCCCTGCCTGCGCTCGCCTCCGTCAGCGGCGGTTACGAAACCGCCCGGGCGGCAGCGGACGCCCGCGCACACCCGATGCCCGGGCAGCGCATCGACGTCGGCGGCCACCGCCTGCACCTGCACTGCACCGGCTCCGGCGCTCCCACCGTGGTGTTCGAACCCGGCGCCGGCAACGCGGCCGCCTCTTCGGCCGGCTCGCCGCCGACGGGCTCCCCGCCCAGGCCCGCGACGAGGTCCGCACCAGGTCCGTGCGCCGATCCGGTCCGCTGAGCGGGTGAGCACGATGCCGACCGACCCGCACGGCGACGCCACCACGACCTGGCACATACCCCTCGGGGGTACATACACTGGTGGCATGACGACACCGGCACGGGGCTACACCGCGACGAAGGACCAGTTGCAGGGCCGCCTGAAACGCATCGAAGGGCAGGTGCGCGGGATCGAGAAGATGGTCGACGAGGACCGCTACTGCATCGACGTGCTCACCCAGATCGGCGCGATCCAGGCCGCGCTGGACAAGGTGGCGCTGGGGCTGCTCGACGACCACGCCCGGCACTGCATGCAGCACGGCGCCGAGGAGGGCAAGGGCGAGGAGATGGCGACCGAGATGATGGCCGCCGTCGGCCGGCTGCTGCGCCGCGGCTGACCACCCGCACTACGCGGCGGCCGCACGGCGCACGGCGAAGCCGGTGACACCGCGCGGCTTGTAGACCGACAGCACCGTCGCGGCGACCAGCAGCAGCAGGCCGGCGCACGCGTGGACGAGCGGTGACGGGCTCCGCAGCTGTGCCAGGGTCGACGACGGGTCCGCGGCGCGGTCGGCGAGCAGGCCGAGGGTCTGGGTGTAGAGCAGCAGCACGGCCGTGGCGACCACGTTGATCAGCAGCTTGAACAGCACCCAGTAGTGCCGCACCAGACCCCACACGGTGCCCAGCGACTGCACCAGTCCGGTCAGCAGCGACGCGACGCTGATCGGCACCAGCACCGCCCAGCCGAGCACGTCCATCGCCAGGTACGCGGCACGGACCACCCGCACGTCGTGCGAGGTCAGCGCGGCGACGGCCAGGGCGATGGACGCCGCGACCGCGCCGAGCCAGCCGACCGACGCGGTGACGTGCACGGTGAGCATCGCCTTGCGCAGCGGCGGCGCCATCCTCACCGCAGCCACCCGGCGACCCCGTCCACCGCCGTCAGGGGCGCCGACGCGCCGTGCCCGCCCATGTGCCGCCCCGGTCCGTGCCCGCTGAGCAGCGCGACGATCAGCAGGACGACGAGCACGACCGCCGCAGCGCCGACGATCTTCACCCACCGCGGCATCCGCGTCGCGTCGTCTTCGTTCGCCATCTCGACCTTCCAGTTTTTCAATACACAATGTCTACGACCGATTCATAGTGTCACGGCAGCGGCGAGACGTACAGTGGTGGGGTGCCGAAGTTGTGGAACGACACGATCACCGAGCACCGGCACGCCGTGCGGGACGCGATCCTGGACGCCGCGGCGGCGCTGGTGCACGAGCACGGGCTGACCGGGGTGACGATGTCGCAGCTGGCCACCGCCGCGGGAATCGGCCGGGCCACGCTGTACAAGTACTTCCCCGACGTGCAGGCGGTGCTCCTGGCGTGGCACGAACGGCAGGTCGCCGGGCATGTGCGGCAGCTCGCCGCGGCCCGCGACGCGGCCGGGGAACCCCTCGACAAGCTGGCCGCGGTGCTGCGCACGTATGCGCTCATCGGCCACCGGCACCACGGCTCCGACCTCGCCGCCGGGCTGCACCGCGGCCCGCACCTGGCCGCGGCCGAGCAGCATCTGCACGCGCTCATCCGCGACCTGATCGCCGACAGCGCCGCGGCCGGCGCTGCCCGTTCCGACGTGGACGCCGCGGAACTGGCGCAGTTCTGCCGGCACGCGCTCGGGGCCGCGGCGGATCTGCCGTCAGAGGCGGCGGTGGAACGGCTCGTCACGGTCACGATCGCCGCGATCCGCCCCGAGCCTCGACACTGAACGACCCGCGGGTGGGGGGGTATTGCTGACCCCACCCGCGGGGTGACTCGCGCTGCTACAGCTTGGCCAGCAGGCCTTGCATCTCAGTGATCTCCGCGGTCTGGTCCGCGGCGATCCTGGCGGCGAGCTGCCTGGCCGCCGGGTCCCGGCCCTGGGCCTGTTCGGTCTTGGCCATCTCGACCGCACCCTGATGATGTTTGATCATCATCTGCAGGAACATCATGTCGAAGTGCTTGCCGGCGGCCTTGTCCAGGTCCTGCATCTCCTGGTCGGTCATCATGCCGGGCATCTGTCCCATGTCGCCCATGCCGTGGTGCATGGCGCCGGGGCTGGGGACCGGTTCGCCCCAGGCGGTCAGCCATCCGGACATGGTGGCGATCTCCGGCTCCTGCGCCTTGGCGATCCTGTCAGCGAGGGCCTTGACCTCTGGCGTGACGGCCTTCGACTGCGCGGCCTTGGCCATGTCGAGGGCCTGACGGTGGTGCGGGATCATGTCGGTGGCGAACTTGACGTCGGTGGCGTTGAAGGTCGCACCGGACTTCGGGGCCGCGGCGGACGGGTTGCCGCCCATGGTGTCGTGGTCCGTCCCGTGCCCGCCGCAGCCGCCGGCGAGCAGGGCGAGGCCGAGCGCGCCGGTGGCCAGGACGGCCCGGACGGCCCGGCGGAGGTTGATCGTACGCATGGTGAATCGAGCTCCTGGAGTTCCGAAACGGTGACGCGGACGCGTCGAGGACGTCGCCGCGGGACGGGTGCGTCCGGCGGCGTCATTCGACTCCGGAGCCGGCCTACGTCCGCCAGATCGACAGCTCGCTGCGCTGTGGTGGCCCGCAGCCGGTGCCGTCGGCGGCGTCGGCCGCGACGGTGCCGGTCAACGCCCGTGCCGGCGTCGCCGGCACGGCGGCCTGCGAGACGGTGAACGTCGGGGTGGGGGTGCCGATGGCGGGCGGGAGACCGGACTGGCACATCGCCGTGGCGTGCCCGCCGTCGTGCTGAGAATCCGGGCAGGGGTCGTGGTCGCCGTCCGATGCGCACCGCGGCGTCGCCTGGGTGGCCATGATCGCGCCCGCGTGCACGGCGGCCGGGATGGGAGCGGCGGCGAGCGCGTGCATCCACGCGACACCGAGCACGAGGAGCGCAGCGGTCAGCAGCCGGGCGTGCGATCGCTTGCCGGCAGGCCGCTTGCGACGGCTGTGCACCACTCCCCGACCACCTCCTACGCACCATCGTAGACGGTGGCGAGAACCACCACCCCTTGCCGCCTATACCCCCCAGGGGTATTGTCCGAGTGACGGAAGGAGCCTGCCATGTCGCAGCCGCACCGCACAGCCACCCCCGGCCACCACGCCGGACATGACCATCACCAAGCGCGGGGGCACCCGCTCGGTCACCCGGATGACCACGCGAGCCACCAGCACGGCGTCCACGACAAGCACGCCGGGCACGACCCGGAGGTGTTCCGGCGCAAGTTCTGGCTCAGCCTCGCGCTGACCGTCCCGGTCGTCGCGACCAGCCACATGGTGATGGACTGGCTGGGCTACCAGCTCGACTTCCCCGGCATGAGCCTCGTCGGACCGGTGCTCGGCACGGTGGTGTTCCTCTACGGCGGCCGGCCGTTCCTCGCCGGTGCGGTGACCGAGGTCCGCGACCGCGCGCCCGGCATGATGCTGCTCATCTCGATGGCGATCACCGTCGCCTACACCGCGTCGCTGGCCACCAGCCTCGGCTGGTTCGACCTGGAGTTCTGGTGGGAGCTCGCCGCGCTGGTCACCATCATGCTGCTCGGCCACTGGCAGGAGATGAAGGCCATCGGCCAGGCCAGCGGCGCCCTCGCGGCCCTCGCCGCGCTGCTGCCCGACGACGCAGAACGCCTCGACGCCGACGGCCGGCCCCAGCCCGTGCCGGTCGGCGAGCTGCGGGTCGGCGACACGGTGCTGGTCCGCTCCGGTGGCCGGGTCCCCGCCGACGGCCGCATCGTCGACGGCCGCGCCGAGCTCGACGAGTCGATGGTGACCGGTGAGTCCCGGCCGGTCCCACGCACCGTCGGCGACCGGGTCGTGGCCGGCACCGTCGCCACCGACTCCGCGCTGCGCGTCCAGGTCGACGCCGTCGGCGACGACACCGCCCTCGCCGGCATCCAGCGGCTCGTCGGGCAGGCCCAGCAGTCCCGCGGCCGGGCGCAGGTCCTCGCCGACCGGTTCGCCGCCTGGCTGTTCTTCATCGCCGCCGGCGCCGGCCTGGTCACCTTCGCCGCCTGGTGGGCGCTCGGCGACCTGACCGGGTCCGTGGTGCGGACCGTCACGGTGCTGGTCATCGCCTGCCCGCACGCGCTCGGCCTGGCCATCCCGCTGGTGATCTCCCTGTCGACCGCCGTCGCCGCCCGGGCGGGGATCCTGGTGAAGGACCGCCTCGCGCTGGAGCGGATGCGAACCGTCGACGCGGTGCTGTTCGACAAGACCGGCACGCTGACCAAGGGCGCGCACACCGTCACCGGCGTCGCGGCGGCGGCCGGGCTCACCGAGCAGCAGGTGCTGCACACCACCGCCGCCGTCGAGGCCGACAGCGAGCACCCCCTGGCCCGGGCCATCGTTGCCGCCGCGCGCCGCGACGGTGCGACGCACCTGCGCGCCGAGCAGTTCCAGTCGCTGACCGGTCGTGGCGTGCAGGCCACCGTCGGCGGGATCCGCTACGCCGTCGGCGGCCCTGCCCTGCTACGGGAGCTGCACGTCGGCCTGCCCGACGAGATCGCCGCCGCGGCCTCGGCATGGGCGGGGCGGGGCGCCGCGGTGCTGCACCTCGTCCGCCTCGACGGTGACGCCGCCCAGGCCGTCGGCGCGCTGGCCCTGGAGGACGAGGTCCGGCCCGAGGCGAAGGAGGCGATCGCGCAGCTGCGGCAGCTCGGCGTCGGCAAGATCGTCATGATCACCGGCGACGCCCGGCAGGTCGCCGACGCCGTCGCCGCCGACCTCGGTCTGCGGTCCGGCGTCGACGAGGTGTTCGCGGAGGTGCTCCCGGCGGACAAGGACCGCACCGTCGCGGAACTGCAGCAGCGCGGGCTGCGGGTGGCGATGGTCGGCGACGGCGTCAACGACGCCCCGGCCCTGGCCCGCGCCGACGTCGGCATCGCCATCGGCGCCGGCACCGACGTCGCCATCGAATCCGCCGGCGTCGTCCTCGCGTCCTCCGACCCGCGTGCCGTCACCGGCGTGATCCGCCTGTCCAGGGCCAGCTACCGCAAGATGATCCAGAACCTCGCCTGGGCAGCCGGGTACAACATCGTCGCGATCCCCCTCGCCGCCGGCGTCCTCGCCTGGGCCGGCATCACCCTCAGCCCGGCCGTCGGTGCCGTGCTGATGTCCGCCTCGACGATCGTCGTCGCGCTCAACGCCCAACTGCTGCGCCGGGTCCGGCTCATCCCCGGCGGGTGAACTCGGCGGGCACCGCGGGCGCCGTCCGGCACACCAACTGCCGGACGGCGCCGTCGCACGCCACGAACTCCCCCGCTGTCACACCGGATGCGACCTGCGGGCCGGCGTCCAGTCCTTGCCGCGCAGCGCGTGCCGCTCCACCAGGTGCCAGGACAGGGCCGCCACGGCGACCGTGGCGAGCAGCGACAGCACGGTGTACGGCCAGAACCCCCACCGGTTCCAGCCATAGGCGGCGAACATCTGCTGGATGAGGAACCCGTAGATGTAGATGCCCGGTCACGGCGAGCAGCCCGGTCACGGCGTAGCAGAGAACCTCGTACACCAGCGACCACAGCGCGCCGTCGAACACGCTGGATGACGTCTGCCGCCCCCGGGGCGTGGACTTCGCGAGCAGGTCATGGATGCCGTACTGGCGGACAACAGCGGAATCCACTGCTCAACGATGCTGCATAGGAGTCACCCGGTTGCGACGAACGCCGATCGCCTGGCGGAGTGGCCGGCGCCATCGCCCATGTCCGCCACCTTGCGCGGCCGGCACGGGTTCGCGACGGCTGAGATCTGTCAGCCGGGGCGGCGGGCGCCCATGTACGGCATGGTGTCGATGCGGGACATCCGGACCGGCACCCCGGCGCGGGAAGCGTGGACCATCAGGTTGTTGCCGACGTACATGCCGACGTGGTGCAGGTCGCTGTAGAAGAAGACCAGGTCGCCGGGTCGCAGGTCGGCCTTGCTGACGGCGCTGCCCTGTTTCCACTGCGCCCCGGTGTAGTGGGTGAGCGACACCCCTGCGGCCTTCCACGCGTACTGGGTGAGGCCGGAGCAGTCGAAGGTGCTGGGGCCGACGGTGCCGAACACGTACGGCTTGCCGATCTGCGCGCACGCGGTCTTGACCGCGGTGCCCGCCGCGCCGCCGATGTACACGGCCGGGCACTGGCCGATGTACAGCGCGCTCTTGGGCACGTCCGTCGCGCCGAGCTGACGGCGCAGCGCCTGCAGCCGGTCGACCTCCGCCTGGATCGACTTCTTGCGGGCGGCGAGCTCGGTCTCCTGCGCCTGCTGCTGCGCCACGAGGGCGTCGATCTTCTCCTTGTCCGCGGCGTACCCGTCACGCAGGTGCGCCACCGACGAGATCTGATCGGCACTGTTCTTCGCCAGGCGGTTCAGCGTTGCCAGCTGCTCGGCGAACGTCTGCGGCGAGTCGGTCGACAGCAGCACGTTGAGCACCGACGCGCTGCCGTACTTGTACTGCCGGGACGCCATCGCTCCGACCTCGTGCATGGCGGCGTCGACCTGCTGCTGCAGCGGGGTGAGCGTGTCGGTGAGCGTCTTGGCCTTGGCCTGGTTCGCCAGCAGCTGACTGTGCAGGTCGTTGTACTGCTCGATGACCGGTTCGAGCTTCTCCCAGGCCTCGTCGAGCTGCCGTTCGATCTCCGGCAGCGACGGCTCGGCGTGGGCGGAGACGGACGGCGCCAGTCCCACGAGGGCGACGGCGGCCACTACCAGCGTTCTGCGAACGATCGAGAACATGCGGCTACGGTCCACCGAGGAGACGCCCTTCCTCACCATCCCCCGCACGGACCGCTCCGTCACCGGGCCGGGGCCAGGCGACGGGCATCGTGCGGCGGCAACCGTCCCGGGGCCTCGGGGGCAGAGGCCAACGGCCAGGACGGGCCGTGGCCAACCGTAAAGAGGTCGGTGACCGCAAATCAACCCGATGGCCGACTTCCTTCGCTGTGCAGCCGGATCGTCACGTGTTGTGCATTCCTACGGTCGATCAGACCTGTTGCGCAGATCGCTGACGGGCGCATACGCGGAAGCCATGCTTCCGTGAAACCGCCGGTTTGGGCTGATCCGCTTTTCCCGCCCGTACACTCGCGCTCCTATGATGAGTAGGAGCATCTGTGTCCGTACGCCCGCCGGCCCAGCGGGTGGCGCAATCGCCCCGGCGGCGCCCGCCGCGCCAGCGACCGGACGGGCCGTGGAGCGCACTTTCCGCAGGTCCAGGGATGGCAGGTCTCCGCCATGGCCGTAGCATTCGGGGACCAAGCCGGGGCGTGATGGATGAGGAGGCGCTGTGCGGGGATTCGGCGACCTGGAGGCTGCGGTCATGGAGCACCTCTGGGCACGATCGGCACCCGCGACGGTGCGCGAAGTGCACACGGACCTCATCCGCGACCGGGATCTCGCCTACACCACCGTCCTGACCGTCATGGAGAAGCTGTACCGCAAGAAGTACCTGCGGCGGGCGCCGCAGGGCCGGGCGCACACCTACCAGCCGGTGATCAGCCGGGAGGAGTACGTGGCGAGGCTGATGCGCGAGGCGCTCACCGACAGCGACGACCGGGCCCAGGCGCTGCTGCATTTCGTCGGGCAGATGACCCTGGACGAGGCCGCCGCCCTGCGCCAGGCGCTGCGCAGCTACGAGCAGCGGATCACCGGATCATGAGCGCGGTCCTGCTCGGCGCCTTCGTCACCGGCCTCATCCTGGTCGCCGCCCCACGTCTCGCGCGGGCCCGATGGGTGCTCCGCGCCCCCGGCCTGGCGATCTTCACCTGGCAGATGACGTGCGTGACGGCGCTGGTCGCCGTGGCGCTGATCGGCCTCACCACCACCCTGCACTGGGACACCACCCACTCGCTGATGTGCCGCGCGTGGCGGCTCTGCCTCGACGCGCTGCAGGGTGCGCACGGCCGGCCCGCGCAGGCCGCGGCGATCCTCGGCGCCTCGCTGCTGGTCGGCCTGACCGGGCGGCTGGCGTTCGGCGCCTGGCAGGTGACCGTCACGGAGCGACGGCAGCGGCGTTCCGTGCGCACGATGCTGCGCCTGGCCGGCAACCGGATACCGGCGCTGGACGCCACCGTCGTGCCGGCCGAGCACGCGGCGGCGTTCCTGGTCCCCGGCGGCGCAGCCGACGTGGTCGTCACGTCCGCCGCGGTACGGCAGCTCGCGCCCGACGAGCTGCAGGCCGTCATGGCGCACGAGCGGGCACACGCCAGCGGTCGGCACCACTGGCTGCTGCGTTCCGTGCGCCTCGCCCACATTGCGTTCCCGTGGGTGCCGCTGTTCGCGACCGCCCTGCACCAGGTGCACCGGCTCGTGGAGCTGCGCGCCGACGAGGTCGCCGTCCGGTCCAGCCGGCCGATCGCGCTCGCCCGCGCGCTGGTCACCCTCGCCGAATCAGGCGCCCGCCCCGCCGCAGCCAACCCGGGGCTGCTGGCCGCCGACGGCGGGGACACCGCCGAGCGACTGGAACGACTGCTCCAGCCACCGATCCCACTGCCCCGCGCCAGCACCCGGGTCGCCGCCGTTGCCGCCGCGCTGCTGCCACTGACGCCCGTCGCCGTCGCCGTCGCCGGCCGCTACGCAGGCATCGGCTGACACACGCCCCGCCCCGTCTATCGGGCGGCCTGCTCGATGCCGAACCAGATGAACGGCGCCCACGGCAGGTTGCGCAGCACCACGGCATAGATCGGCCACAGCACTGATCCGGTCGTTCGGGTCTGTGGAAACGGTCTGGGCGCCCATACACTCTTCGCGATGATCACGGGGCTCTCCCGGCGGTCGGATACTGCATGGGGAGGAACGTTGTCGTTCGCACTTACGCGACGCTCCGCCATCCTGGGGGCCGCTACCGCGGCCACCGCGGTGGCAGTGCCGGGGATCGTGCCGAGGCAGAGGTCGGCGCACGCGTCACCGCCCGGCCAGACCGGCAAGATCACGTTCCGGCGGGGGTACCAGGTCTTCATCGCCGAACCCGACGGCAGCGGCGAGCGGGTGCTCGTGCAGGCCGCCGGGCCGGGTGCAGGCAGCTGGGCGCCCGACGGCAGCCGGTTCGTCTACGCGGGCGGCGGCCCGGTCTCGGTGCGCCCCGACGGCACCGACGTGCTGCTGTTCGGGTACCGGGGCAGCACCGGCTCCATCGACCGCCCGGTGTACGCGTACAACGGCCGGTACGTCATCTACTCCTGGTTCGGCAAGCTGTCGATCACGCCTGCCGACGGCACCGGCACAACCGGGCTGCAGCTGTTCAGCGTCCCCGAGATCAAGGACGGCACCGACAGCTACCCGGCGTCGGCGAGCGACGGAACGATCATCTTCCAGCACGGCAGCTCCGCCGACGACTCCTCGTCCAAGATCTACCGCATCGACGCGTTCGACAAGGTCACGAAACTCATCGACTCGGCCATGTCCCCCGACTTCGCGCCCGACGACTCGAAGATCGCATTCGTGCGGTTGCAGGCGCCGGACGGCTGGCAGATCTGGCTCGCCGACGCGGACGGCAGCAATCAGAAGCAGCTGACGACGGTGGCGAGCACCGGCAGCAACAACAACCGCGACCCTTCCTGGTCGCCAGACGGTGACTTCATCCTCTTCACCAGCGACCCGTACGGCTCGCCAAGCGTCAAGCGGGTCGACGTGACCACCGGCAACGTAACCACCGTCGTCACCAACGGCAGCGAGCCGACCTGCCAGCCGCTCAACCCCAACTACGTCGAGCGGGTCTGGGGCCAGACCGCCCTGGGCACCGCGGTCGCCACGTCGCGGTACAACTTCGCGGACAAGGGCGTCAGCGACGGCCTGCGCGTGCAGGCCCAGGCCGTCGTGCTGTCCCGCGACGACATGTACTTCGACGCGCTCGGCGGCTCCGCCCTCGCCGTGAACAAGCAGGCCCCGCTACTGATCACGCCACCCGGGTCACTGCACGGGCAGACCGAGGCGGAGATCCAGCGGATCCTCGCCCCCGGCGGCACCGTGTACCTGCTCGGCGGCAC
Organism: Dactylosporangium sp. NBC_01737; assembly: GCF_035963215.1. Taxonomy (NCBI): domain Bacteria; kingdom Bacillati; phylum Actinomycetota; class Actinomycetes; order Micromonosporales; family Micromonosporaceae; genus Dactylosporangium; species Dactylosporangium sp. NBC_01737. The sequence goes on along the minus strand of NZ_CP109153.1, from coordinate 5,951,318 downwards.
CATCGCACTGTCGGTGAACGTCGAGAACCGGCTCAAGACCCTCGGATACACCACGGTCCGGCTGTGGGGCCAGAGCGGGTACGACACCGCCATCGCCGTGGCGAAGGCCATCACTCCGAACCCCACCGGCGTCATCATCGCAACCTCGCTGGAGTACTACGACGCCCTCGCCGCAGGCGCCGCCGCCGGCGCGAACCCCGGCACCGTGATCGTCCTGACCGCCGGCGACACCATGCCCGCCGCCACCGCCGCGTACCTCAACAGCCTCGACCCCGACCCGGACACCGGCACCGCGATGATCGGTGTCGGCGGCCCCGGCGTGCGGGCCCTGCTCAACGCCTACGACGCCGGCCAGATGCCCAACTGGCCCGACCGCATCTCCTACTACCCCGTCTACGGGGCCACCGCGTTCGAGACCGCCATCGCCGTCGCCGAGTTCTTCTTCACCGGCCCCCGCACCGCCGCCGTCGCCACCGCCACCACCTGGTACGACGCGCTCACCGGCGGCGCGATGATCGGCGGCAACCTCGGCCCGCTGCTGCTCAGCGCGCCGGGCAGCCTCAGCCCCCAGACCCGCGACTACCTGTCCCGCAACTCCTCCACCATCAAGTACGGGGTCCTGCTCGGCGGCCCGCTCGCCCTCAACAGCAGCCTCATCACCCCCGTCGGCGACGCCATCTCGGTGCCCGGCTACCACAAGTACGTCGACTACACCGAGACGTTCACCGTCCCACCGTCCACGGCCAGATCCCTCGCCGGCACCTCCGCCAAGCGAGGCCTCACCACGGGCGGGAACAAGGCGATCCCAGGCGTACAGCAGCGGCGCTCCTCGACCGTCGAGCGCTGACCCGTACCCAGCGACGGCGCCCTTCCTCATGGCAAGGGCGCCGTCGACGTGGGCACCGGACGCACCCCACGTGCTGTGACACACCTTCGTCACGGCCACGCTCGAGGTCGGCGTCAGCATCGGCCCATGGCACGCATCGGTCGGCACAGCCCACGGTCCACATCTGGTCGTGCCGGTCGGCCGCTGCTGTTCCCGTCCTTCAGCGTTGTGCGTTGTGGGGCGCGGCCGAGACAGGCGCCTCCCTACCGGTCGGGCGGAGGTCTGCGGCATCGTCGTCGCTCCGGATGTCCGAGCGGCCGTCCGCCCGTTCCCTGCCGCGCTGTCGACGATGTTGCCCACAGGTTCATCCACAGCCGCACGGATGCCGCTGGATGCGTGGGCCTTCGGGGGTCCAGTTGCCGAAGCCGGCGAAGCGCCGGAACATTCGATCGAGCGCAGCGGGGCTGTCCGTTGGCGCCGCGCCGACCGCCGCTCCGTGCGCACCCGGATCGCCTACTGGCACCTCAAGCACCGAGGACGACAGCGCTGACCCCGAAGGGCTGAGCCGATCCCGCGCCTCGTTGGTCCCAGAGACTCGACCGCACCAATGACCGACGCCTGTTCGAGGCGACGCGCCCACCCATCTCGCTACAGGGCGAGCGAAGCAAGACGTCCCAGAACACGCCCCGGCGGCATCGACAGCTTGCCCTGGTGATCCGCCTCCGACCAGGGGCGTTGCCTCAGCACGACCATCGATGCGGTAGCGCCCTTCTGCCTGCTGCGCGTTGAAGGAACCGTCGTGGCTGCTCACAGACCCTAGGCAGAGGGTTTCACTATTGCGGAAAATAACGGGATGGAAGGACACGGCTGCGCTGGGGTGCACGCCTCACCGTTCAAGCGTGCCTCGATCACGCGAACCGCCAACACAACAGCACCACCTCACCGATGGCCCCGCCCACCGCGTCGGCAAACCCCGTAGCCGGCAGGAGTCGGACGGACTGTGATGAGGATCATCAGGTCCCGTACGAGTGATGACATGATACATTGCAAACATCTGCAATTGCGGATCGGCGGCGGGATCGACATGAGCGATCCGACCGGCCTCCACACTCGCAGGCGACGTCACGTCGAGGGAGGTTGCGGGCAGGATGCCGGCGGCACAGCGGACGGCATGGGACGCCTACCTCACCATGACCCGCCGATTGTTGCCGGCCGTGAACGACGAAACGATCCGGCCGGCAGCCACCCATGGTGAGCTGCGCGGGTTGGTCGTGCGGATCGAGCGGTACGCACCGCTGTGGGGCGAACACGGCCCTATGCTGCTCGCCGCGCTGCGCGGCATACCCGAAGGCAGCGATCGGGCCGACGTTGCCGAACTGCTGCAGGTCATCGCCGATCGGTTGTACCTCATATCAATCGGACCCCTGCAATCGCGCCGCGACCGCCGCGGGTGCCGACGCAACGCCGGCACGTACGGTGCCGATCCACCGCACCGGCAAGGCGACTGCGACAGGTGACGCAGGCAGGTGACGCAGCAGCGACGTCGGCCGGGCACGACGCGGGCCACGTCGTCCACCTACCATGATCAGCCACCGGCCTGCCGACTAAGGAACAACGAACGTGGCCAACGACCAGGATCTCGCCTCGGCCTATGAGCTCATCTACACCGTCGCCGCGGGCAAGGACTACCAACGCGAGGCTTACGACATCACCGACCTGATCCGGCGGCGAAATCCCACCGCGGACAGCCTCCTCGACGTAGCCTGCGGGACCGGCCTGCACCTGTCCCACTTCCGCCACAGCTTCGCGCACGTCGAAGGCCTGGAGATCGCCGAGCCGATGCGCAGGGCCGCGATCGACCGCCTCGACGGTGTACCGGTGCACGCCGGCGACATGCGTCACTTCCGGCTGCCCCGGACATTCAGCGCGGTCACCTGCCTGTTCTCGTCCATCGGCTACGCGCGGTCGGTCGAGGAACTCAACCAGACCCTGGACTGTCTCGCCGCGCACCTGGATCCGGGCGGCGTCCTGCTGCTGGAGCCGTGGTTCACGCCGACCCAGTGGATTGCCGGACCGGTCGACACCGGCACGGCCACCGACGGCCGGCGACACCTCACCAGGATGTGCGTGTCCCGTAGTGCCGGCACGACATCCACGCTGACCATGCACTACCTGCTCGGCGAGACAGGCACGGGCATCCGGCACTGGACCGAGGAGCACAGCCTGACGCTGTTCACCAACGAGCAGTACCGCGACGCGATCCACCAGGCACGCCTGCGCGACGTGGAGTGGCTTCCCGGCTGGGGCGACCGGCGACCACGCATCAGCGCCGTCAAACGCCGGCCGACGAGGTTCGCCCGCCGTCCCTCCAGCGCACCGTCAACCACGATGCCGGCGGACACGACGGCGACGCAGGACTGACAGCGGCGCTGTTGCGTCAGCCGATCGGTAGGTGCGTTGAGCCAGCGGGCCGCCGCTCTCAGATGGCGTTGGCGAGCATGGACCCGCACAACGGTCCGCGACCATCGAGATCATCAACAGCCGGGAGAAGGTTCTGGCGCAAGGCCGGTTCGGCACCGGCCGCGACGGCTGCACCGCGATGCTCAAGCTCGGCCGGCAGCACAAAGACCGGGTCTGGGCGGTGGAGGGCTGCAACGGCATCGGCCGGCACATCACCCAACGCCTGGTCGCAGACGGCGGGACTCTTTCCTACAATTGACGCCAACTCCTGGGACGGTCTGTGTTGGACAACGGTATCGAGCTTGCGGACGTCATCCGGCAGGTGCGCGGCGAGTTCGCCCTGGACATGTGGGAGGGCGAGAACAAGGGCCTGTGGTTCCGGCTCGGGCGGGTGGAACTGGAGCTGGAGCCGGCCGTGTCGCGGTCGACCAGGCCCGGGGTCAAGGCACGCCTGATGGTTGTCGACGTCGAGGCCGGCCACGAGCGCACGTCGATGGCGCATCACCGGATCACGGTGGTGCCGGAACCGCGGATGCGGGACGATCCCGACCGGCCGCCGTTGATCTCCGGCCCGGCCCTGGACGGCGAGGAGTAGCCCGCCGTGACAGCTCCTCGCGAACCGCGTGTCATGCGGGCCGATGACAGGGTGCCGCTAGGTGGCACGGGGCTGAGCGTCACCCGGCTGGGCCTGGGTCTGGCGTCGATCGGCGGGCTGTTCGAGCCCGTCGACGACGAGCAGGCCGCCGCGACGGTCGACGCCGCCTGGGACTGCGGAGTGCGGGTGTTCGACACCGCGCCGGTCTACGGCTACGGGCGTTCCGAGATCCGCGCCGGGCGGGCGCTGCGGGACCGGCCACGCGACGAGTACGTGCTGTGCACCAAGGTTGGCCGGCTGATCGTGGCGGGTGGCGCGGACACCCAGCCCATCTGGGCGGATCCGCCGCCCGGCGTCGGTCCGCGGCTGGACTACAGCTATGCGGGCGTCATGCGCTCGTTCGAGGACAGCCTGGCCCGCCTGGGCACCGGTCGCATCGACGTGCTGCACGTCCACGACCCGGACCAGGACTTCGGCGCCGCCGTCACCGGGGCGTACCGCGCCGTCGCCGAACTGCGGGCGAACGGCCTGATCCGCGCCGTGTCCATCGGCGTCAACCACGCCGACGTGGCGGCCCGGTTCATCCGCGAGGCGCCCGGGCCGCTCGACGCCGTCCTGCTCGCCGGCCGGTACACCCTCTTCGACCAGTCCGGCCTCCAGGACCTGCTCCCGCTTTGCCGGGAGCGCGGGATCGCGGTGCTGGCCGCCGGGGTGTTCCAGTCCGGGCTGCTGGCCGCGCCGCGCCCCGGTCCCGGGTACGGCTACGCCGAGGTCCCAGCCGCCGTGCTGGAGCGGGCCCGCGCCCTGTCCGGGGTCTGCGCCCGCCACGACGTGCCGCCGCTGGCCGCCGCGATCCAGTTCGCGCTCGGGCACCCGGCCGTGGCGGGCGTCGTCGTCGGCGCGCGGCAGCCCGGCGAGGTCGCGCACAACGCCGCGCTGCTCGCACACGCGATCCCGGCCCGGCTGTGGGAAGACCTGAAGGCCGCCGGCCTGCTGCCCGGCGACGCGCCCGTCCCGGCCGCGCCGGGCTGAGGCAGCGCCGCTTCCGCCGCGCTCCCGGTCCGTCAGGCGATCGGCTGGACGATCCGGGTCTGCCAGGTCGCGGGGTCGGGGCGCAGTCCGCAGCGGCGCCAGGTCCGCCAACCGGATGCGGGGGTCCGTTGCACACGGCAACGGCGCCATCCCGTCCAGAACCGGCCTCGCTCCTCTTGCCCCGTCCACCGCGTCATCGGATGAGGCACCCGTCGGCTGCTCAGCGGACGCTGCCCGCGTCGATCCGCTGCCCGTTGACCACGTTGACGACGATCCGTACCCCGGCCGGCACCTGGTCGTGCAGGGAGCTGAGCAGCGTGCCGACCGGCGGGAGCTGCCGCGGCGCGATGACGTCGATCGTCGCGGTGTGCGATGCGATGCTGACCCCGCGGACTTCGGCGCCCGGGACGGCCGCGACCCAGCGGACTGCCGCGGCGGTGATCCGGTTCGTCCACGCGTTGACCAGGAGGTTGGCCGCGGTGTTGGCACCGAGCGGAACGAGCACCAGCACCATGAGCAGCGCGATGGTCGCGTAGGCCCGGGTGGCCCGGGTGGCACGGGCGGCCTGCCATGCGTAGCCGTAGCCGGCGAACACCACCGTGCCGGCCAGGACCAGGGACAGCACGTTCGACGCGAACAGCACCGACGCGCCGGCGGCGAGCGCGAATTCTCCTTGGCCGAGGCAGATCCCGGCCACTGCGAGGGGCGGCACGAGGGAGATGGCGATGGCAACGCCCGGCAGCACGCCGCCGACGTCGCGCCGGGACAGCCCCACCGCCCCGGCCAGTCCGGTGGCGACCGCGGCGACCAGGTCGGCGAGCCGTGGTGACGTGCGCCCGGACACCTGCGTGTTGGCGAGCAGGTCCACGCCGCCCGGCACCGCGAGCGAGGCGATCACACCGACGCCGACGACCACGACGACACCGAGCGCGACGACACCGGCCGAGCGCGGCAGCAGGCGCCGGTCGGCCGTCACGATGCCCAGGGCCATGCCCATGATCGGCCGCGACAGCGGAGCGATGACCATCGCGCCGATCACGGTCGCGGTCGAGTCGGCCAGCACGCCGGCGCCGGCGATCACCGCCGAGATGACCAGCATCGACCAGAACGCGGACCGCTTCGAGGCCCGGTCCCCGCCAGCGAGGTCGACGTGGTCGGCCAGCTCGCCGATCGTCCTGCGCTGCGAGGCCGGCAACAGCCAGGACCGCCAGCCTCCGCGCTCCGGCTCCTGCACCTCGGCGGTGCTCATCGGCGCCGGTCACTAGGGCACCATCCTTCTGACAGGGCCCTCTGAGAGGGTTGTTGTTGGAACTCGGCGAGAACTGAGAGACGGCCTGTGCCGGTCGCCCTTCGAGGGCCTGCATGACACCGCCGCTCTCGGTTCTTGTCGGGGCTGCCGACCGGCAACAGGGAGAAGCGCCGTAGAGCGCCGGTTAGTGACCACCCGGCAGTCAGCCCCGTTCGTCGAGTCACATCGCTGCCAAGCTGAGGAGAACCGTTGTCGCTCAACGTTGTTGGAGCTGAGTTCTTCGTCGGGATCGATTGGGCCTCGGCCACCCACGCGGTCTGTGTCCAGAACAGCGCCGGGCGGCGGGTCGCCGCGTTCACCGTGGAGCACACCGCCGTCGGTCTTGCCGGGCTGCTGCGCCGCCTGGCCGGTCTCGGGCACCCCGAGGCCATGCCGATCGGGATCGAACGACCCGACGGTCGGCTCGTCGACATCCTCCTGGAGGCCGGACACCCTGTGGTGCCGGTCAAACCCAACGCGATCAAAACCTGGCGGGACGGCGAAGTGTTGTCCGGCGCCAAGTCCGACGCGGGCGATGCGGAAGTCATCGCCGAGTACCTGCGGTTGCGGCACCACCGGCTGCAGCTGGCCACCCCGTACACGGCGCAGACGAAGGCGCTGCGCACCGTGACCCGGACCCGCGGGGACCTGGTCGACATGCGCGTCGCGGCCACCAACCAGCTCACCGCGCTGCTGGACACGCACTGGCCCGGCGCCGTGGCCGTCTTCGCCGACGTCGAGTCCCCGATCGCCCTGGACTTCCTGACCCGTTACCCGACCGCCCGCCACGCAGCGCACCTCGGCGCGAAACGCCTCACCGCGTTCTGCGTCAAACACGGCTACTCCGGCCGGCGCACCGGCGAGCAGCTCCTCGCCCGGCTGCGCGCCGCCCCAGCGGGGACTACCGACGAAGTCCTGTGCGAGGCCGTCCGCGACGCGGTGACCGCCCTCGTCACCGTCCTGCGCGCGGTCGTGGCCGCGTTGAAAACGCTCAGCCGCAGTGTCGTCGCCACACTCGGCGAACACCCGGACGCCGAGATCTTCACATCGCTGCCAAGGTCTGGTCAGATCAACGCCGCGCAGATCCTCGCCGAGTGGGGCGACTCCCGCGAAGCCTACGCCGGACCCGACTCCATCGCCGCGCTCGCCGGTGTCACCCCGGTGACCAAGGAATCCGGCAAACACCGAGCCGTGCACTTCAGATGGGCGTGCAACAAACGCTTCCGCGTCGCGGTCACCACCTTCGCCGACAACAGCCGCCACGACAGCGACTGGGCAGCAAGGGTCTACGCCGCCGCCTGCGCCCGCGGCCTGGACCACCCACACGCCATCCGCGTCCTCGCCCGAGCCTGGATCCGCGTCATCTGGCGCTGCTGGACCGACCAGACGCCATACAACCCCGACCGGCACGGCAACGCTGTACGACTGAACCAACCCACACAAACCACGTTGGTCGCTGCCTGAGGTTGACACAGGGAGTGTCATGCGACGGTTGCGAGGACACCGTGGTCGAGTCGGTGGTTGAGGCGGATCGCGGTGTTGATCAGCGACAGGTGGCTGAACGCCTGCGGGAAGTTGCCGAGTTGCTCGCCGGTGAGGCCGATCTCCTCGGCGTACAGCCCGAGCGGGTTGGCGTAGGTCAGCATCTTGTCGAGCACCAGTCGTGCCTCGGTGAGGCGTCCGGCGTCGGTGAGCGCGTCAACGTACCAGAAGTGCACAGCGAGAAGGTGCCTTCGTGGCCGACCAGTCCGTCGGGCGACGCGGCGGGGTTGTACCGGTAGACGAGACTGTCGGAGACCAGTTCCCGGTCGATGGCGTTCAGCGTGGACACCCACATCGGGTCGGTGGGTGTGATGAAGCCCAGCTGCGGCATGAGCAGCAGCGCCGCGTCGACCACGTCCGAGCCGTAGTGCTGGGTGAAGCTGGCGGTGTGCGGGTTCCAGCCCCGGCTCATGATCTGGCCGTAGACGTTGTCGCGTTCGGTCGTCCACCGCGCGACGTCTCCCGGCCAGCCCCGCCGGGTGGCGATCCGGATCGCCCGGTCGAACGCCACCCAAGCCTGGAAGCGGCCGTAGGTGAAGTCCTTGCGGCCGCCGCGGGTCTCCCAGATGCCCTCGTCGGGCTGGTCCCAGTGCTCGCAGAGCCAGTTGATGACCCGGACGATACCCATCCAGCCCTGGTGAGCAGTTTGAGGGTGATCGCGGACCGGGCGACCGTCTCGCGCCAGCGTCCGCGGTACGTGGAGGTGTTGACCCAGTCGCGCCAGTACCGCGCGGTGTCGGCGCCGAGCCGCTCGAGTTCGGCGACCGGCAGCCGGGTCGGACGACCGCCCATGGAGTCGAGCACGACACCGGCGGTCTGCCCCTCGCTCAGGGTCCGGGCTGATGCGCAGGTCGTCACCGTCGCGCTGAATCTCACGGTCGTGTTCCGTGACGCCGACCGGGTGCCCGGTCAGCTCCAGGCCGTCGGCGGCGAAGACCGCGCCGTCGCTGGACAGGTCCAGTTTGTGCGGCATCCGTCCGTAGTCGAACCTGGGCCTGATGTCGATGGTGAAGCGCATCGCGCCGCGCACCGTCCACATGATCCGCACCAGACGGTGCTGGTCGGTGGCCACCGCCCCGGCGACCTGCAGCGGCAAGGCCTCATCACCGTGCGCGACGCCGCTGTGGTGGACGTGGACCCCGACGGCAAGGTCCGGCTCCAGCAGGCGGCATCCGCGACCGGTGTCGGAGCGGCCGGTGGCGCCTTGTGGGGCGGCCTCATCGGGCTGCTGTTCTTCGCGCCGTTCCTCGGGATGGCAGTCGGCGCGGGCGCCGGCGCGCTCGCCGGCAAGGCCACCGACGTCGGAGTGGACGACAAGTTCATGAAAGACGTCGGCGCGGCGCTGCAGCCCGGCACTGCGGCCCTGTTCCTGCTCATCGACCAGGTCACCGTCGACAAGGTCGTGGCGGAGATGGCACCGTACCAGTTCGGCGGCAAGCTGCTGCGCAGCTCGCTGAGCATGGAGGCGGAGCAGCGTCTGCGCGACGCCGTCCAGGCATTGCATCTGACACCCGCGTGATCAGCGAACGGATGCACCGCTGACCTGGACGCCGACCAGTTCTCATCGAAGGCGCCCGCTACAGCCCACAGGACACCCCGTCGAACGGATCTGGGCCGCGATGCAACACCACATCGCCAACACCGCCCCAGCCACCATCAACGACCGACGTGTGGGGCGAGTGTGCAGGTGCTGTGGGTGGGATGGGACGGCATCGGTCAGGAGGCTGGACGCACCAGATCCGTCCAGCCACGAGGAGTCATCGTGACCGCCCTGACCCGCACCGACCAGCGCCCCGACGTCCACGAGATGGTGGTCGTCCACCGCGCCTTCCGGCGAGAGTTCGGCGCCGCCGCCGGCCACGTGCGTCGCACACCCGTCAGCGACACCCGCCGCGCGAAGATCGTCGCGACCCACCTGCGCCTCTGTACTGCCGGCCTCGAGATGCACCACACCGGCGAGGACATCGTGCTCTGGCCGCTGCTGCTGGAGCGGGCCGCGCCGTCGACCGGGCTGGTCGAGACGATGCAGGCCCAGCACCACGGCATCGACGGGCACGTCGGGGCCATCCTCCCCGCGCTCGCCACCTGGGAGGCCACCCCGACCGAGGCCGCCGGCGAGCACCTCGCGACCCTCTGTGAGCGGTTCACGGCGGCCCTGCTCGAGCACCTCGATCTCGAGGAGCGCGAGATACTGCCGCTGGCCTCGCGGCACGTCACCGCCGCCGAGTGGAACCAGATGGGACAGCACGGCAAGGACACGATGACCGCCAGTCAGCTGCCGATCATGTTCGGTCTGGTGCTCCAGGGCGCCGACGACGACGAGCGCGCCCGCATGCTCGGCAACCTCCCGCTGCCGGTCCGGTTGCTGCTGAAGACCGTCGGCGCTCGGCAGTTCAAACGCTACGTCCGCCGCCTGCACGCGTCGTGACCACCGCGGCACGGGCCTGAATCTCGGTGTCGCTCGCGGCGCGCCCGGCGTCCCACTCGCGGGTGAACTTCAGGTCCCCGAGGGCGGCCCGGGTGGCGTCGAGCCCGCGGTCGGAGAGCGCCCGCGAGACCGGGAAGGTGGGGTCGACGGCGTCGGCCGCCGAAATCGAGGCGCCCGCCCCGAAGAGCCAGGCCGCGGACACCGGGTCGCCCACCCGTTGCGCAAGGCTCGCCAGGGCGGGCAGCGCGTATCCGAGGGTCCAGCTCATCCGGGCGGCGAGCGACAGGGCTACCGCTTCACCGAGCAGCGTGGCGGTCGCCGGCTCGTCGCCGAGCAGCTCGGTGAGCGTCGCGTGCACGTTGAGCGCGGTGGCCAGGGCGAAGGCGTTGCCGACCTCGCGGGCCGCACGCACCGCCTCCGGCAGGATCAGCCCGGCCGTCGCGAGATCGTTGGCGACGAGGGCGAGCTGGCACTGCGCGAGCCGGGTGTGCACGGCCACCCAACGACGACCGCCGGCCTCCGCCTGCGACAGCGCGCGGGTCAGCAGCTCATCGGCGTCGTCGAGAGCACCCGCGAAGACCGCCGCCTGGCCGGCCAGGGTCAGGGTCTCGCACGTCACGGCCGGCTCGGCCACCCGACCGGCCAGCGTCACCGCGACGCCGGCGTCCCTCAGCATGGAGACGTTGTCGCCGGCCAGCAACTGCAGCCCGAGCCGGCCGGTCAGGGCGCGGCAGCGCGCGACGTCGGAGGCCCCGGGCCCGATCCGCTCCAGCCACGCGAGTCCCTCGCGGGCGTGACCGCGCAGCGCGAGGTAGAGCCAGATGCTCCCGGCGAGCTCGGCGGCATCCCCGTCCCGATCGAGCTCAAGCAGGCGTAGGTAGGCCGAGCGCAGGTTGGCGTGGTCGGCATCGAGGCGGTCGAGCACGGCCACGAGGTCCGGTCCCTCGAGCAGTGCAGCGGACGCCGTGGCCCGCGCGTGGAAGTGCGCGGCGTGCCGGTCGGCGGTCGCGGTGGCCGGCCCCGACGCGTGCAGCCGCTGCATCGCGAACTGCCGCACCGGCTCGAGCAGCCGGAAGCGTGGCTGCTGGTCCGGCGACGGCACACGAAGCACCAGCGACTGGTCGACGAGCGCGCCGAGGGCAGGCAGCACGTCGGCGCCCTCTGCGGTGACGGCCTCGATCGAGTCGAGGGAGAACCCACCGCTGAAAACCGCCAGACGCTCGAAGAGGGCGGTCTCCTCAGGCTCGAGGAGATCCATGCTCCACTCCAGCACCGCAGCCATCGTGCGGTGCCGCTCGGGCAGGTCGCGCAGGCCCGCGCCGGGGCCCGGCTGCTCCAATCGCGCGAGGAGTGCCCACGGGGAGAGCAGCCGCAGGCCAGGCGCCGCGAGTTCGACCGCGAGGGGGAGCCCGTCGAGCCGCCGGACGATCGCGGCCAGGGCGGGAGCGTCGGCGTCGGTGACGACCGTGGGGGAACCGGCGGCCGCGGCCCGGTCGAGGAGCAGCGCGACGGCGGGCGAGGAGGCCACCGCGTCCACGTCGTCGGCGGCGGGTGTGGTGAGCGGCCCCAGCACGAACTCGTGCTCGGCGCGCACCCGTAGCGGCGCACGACTGGTCGCCACCACGACGAGATCAGGGCAGCGCGCCACGAGGCCGGCGAGCACCGGCGCCGCCTTTGTCAGCTGCTCCAGGTTGTCGAGCACCAGCAGCACCCGCAGGCCGACCAGGTGGGGGACGAGCGCGTCGAGGGGCTCGACGCCGACCGCGTCGGGCAGCCCGAGAGCCGCGGCGATCCTCGGCACGACGAGCGTCGGCTCCCGCACCGCCGAAAGGTCGACGCCCTGGGCGCCGCCGGGGAAGTCCGGCGCCGCGAGGTGCAGCACTTCCATCGCGAGCCGTGTCTTGCCCACCCCGCCGGGGCCGGTGATCGTCACGATCCGGCGCGTGCCCGAGCTGACGAGGGCCAGGAGTCCGGCGAGCTCGCCGTCGCGGCCGATGAGTGGTGTCATCGGGCCCGCCGGGGCGTAGCGGGAACCGCCGGGCGCCGACAATGGGACAGGGGATGCGGTGCCACCGGCATCCGCCTCGGTGACCCGGGTGGCTGATGGCGAGGCCGCGCTGCTCCACGAGGGGGCAGCAGGTGGGGTCGACCCGACCCGTGGCGTGGCGTCCCGGCTGGGGACTGCGGCGACGAAGGCTGCCCGGTCGTCGTCGTCGAGGGCGAGTCCGTCGGCGAGCGAGCGCACAGTGTGCGGGTAGGGCCGGCGCCGTTCGCCGCGCTCGAGGGCACCGATCGCCTTCGCCGTGAGGCCCGCCCGCTCGGCGAGCTCCTCCTGGGTCAGCGACCGCGACTCGCGCAGGCGGCGCAGCAGGACGGCGAAGTCGCCGGATGCCGCCACCGCCTCCACAGGTCAGATGTTAGCCCGTGCGGTGCCGTGCGCAGCGGCGACGCGAGACGGCGACCGGCTGTGGTGCCGGTGTGGACCTGCTGTGGGTGGGATGGCGCCCGGCGCGGCCCGAGGCTGGGAGCCGACGGCATCCCGCCTTCACGACGAGAGGACAGGCCATGACCACGGCACCGACCCAGGGACCGACCACCCCCCACGACGCCACCAGCGGCAGGAGCACGGCAACCGGCCGCCAGATGAGCGCGCGGACGGCGTCGTACGGCCGGCACATGTCGAACGTGCTCATCGCTGCCTTCACACTGTCGGTGGGGCATACCGTCTACGCGAGGGTCGAGGGCATCGAGGACCCGACGTTCACCGTGACCACCCCGCTCGCGTGGGCGTTCTACGTCGTGGGGTTCGGGTCGGCGGTGCTGGCCAGGCGGACCGGGCGCGTGGCGCAGGTGTCGGTGCTCGCCTACCTCGCGACGCTGTTAGGGATCTCCGTCTTCTACTACCCGACGACGTTCGGGCCGCAGCAGCAGACGACGTTCGGGTGGTTCGAGAACGACGTCTACGTCGGGCTGCTCGTCACAGCGACGTACCTCGGGGTACAGCGACTGCGGCGCACGACGCTCACACCGCAGTGACGTCGCACGGCGACGGGCGAGGCTGACGCGGAACACGGCGGTGACCACGCGAGACCTCGCCCGTCGCGATCCCGGACACGCGCGTCGGCGGCCGCCATTCCCAGCGCGACCTTGGTGCCACCGACGTCGATCGCACCGGCGCCTATCGTCGCGACGGCCGGCCGAAGTCGACCCGCACCGTCTCGAAGTCCTTGAACCGCTGTGCGGCCGCGAACGTCGTGTAGATCCGCCGGTCGGCCTCGGTCAGTTCGACGTCGTCGGTGAAGGGGGTGAGCAGTGCCCGGGGCCACAGGCGGTCGTTCGCGATCATGTTGATCTCGGCGCAGAACATCAGCACGAACGCTTGCAGGTAGATCCATGCGAGAGCGGCGAGGACGAGCCCGAACGTGCCGTAGAGCGCGCTCGCGTGGCTGAGCCGGTCGGCGATGAATCGAGCGCCTACGGTCTGCAATGTCATCCAGGTGGCCGCGGCGATCAGCCCGCCGGCAATGACCTGACGCACACGCAGCGTCCGGGCGGTCAGCAGCTGCATCGCCGCGGTGAACAGGCCGGCATTGATCATGAACGTCAACAGGCTGCCGAGCAGTTGCAGCCCAGGCCCGGACCGGCCGGTGAGCTCGTTGGCGAAGGCCACGAACGTCGCGGCCGCCGCCGACAGCAGCACCGCGCTGCCGAGCGTCAGCAACAGCCCGAGACTGCGCAGCCTGGACAGGATCGGATTGGGCTGTTCGTTGCGCGGGATGCCGTAGATGTGATTGAACCCGGCCTGCGCCGCCTGCATCGCCCCCAGTCCGCCGTACAGCGCACCGAGGACGCTGATCACCAGGCGCGTGCCGCTGCCGTGCAACCCGCTGACGTTGCGCTGCAACTCCGGCCCTATCGCCGGCAGATCCCCCACCGTCGTCTGCACCAGTTGCTGGTACAGGCCAGGGTTGGCCTCCAGGAAGAAGCCCAGTGCAGTCAGGAACAGCAGTGTCAGCGGGAACAGCGAGATGAAGCCGTAGTAGGTGACCATCGCGGCAAGATATGGACCACGGTCGTCGAAGAACTTGTACACCGCCGCCAGCGGGAATCCCAGCCAGGCGTGCCGGCGCTGGTACCGATCCAACCATGCGACCACGGCGGCCACCTACCCCATCGCCCCAGCGTCACGCTCGGCTGTCCGCTCATCCCCGCTCCGTTCAGGTGCGGGCCGGCCGCCTATCGGCGGCCTCCGTCCGCTGACGCGCGGCGCCGTCCGATCGGGGGTGATCGGGCGGGCGGTATGCCCGATCCATCCTTCCCGGGTGACGTCCCGCATCCGGCGCTGTACGCGGGTCCGGTCACTGATCGGGGTCGCCGTCCGCGGCCGTGAGTGGTATGTCGACGGTGAGACGGGTGCCGGCGCCGTGTGGGCTGTGCAGGGTGATGCGGCCGCCGAGTGCTTCGGCGCGGTCTTTGAGGCCGATGAGGCCGGTGCCGTGGGTGAAGTCGGCGCCGCCGATGCTGTCGTCGTGGACTGTGACGTGCAGGGCGGGGTCGGTGGTGACGGTGACGGTGATGATTGAGGTGGAGAGGATGCCGGATCACCGAAGACGGCCGCGGCGAGCGCGCGGGTCGCATGCGCGTGGAGCTCGGCCAGCGGGTTGTCGGCGTACCGTTCCGTCGGGAGCGCCCCGCCGGCCGTGGCGGAGCGGTCGCCGCGCAGCACGCCGGCCAGCCACCGGTAGCTGTCGAGCGCCTCGCCGATGTGCGCGCCGCCCGTCTGCCGCGCAAAGGCCAGACCGGCCTCCACCTCGGCCAGGCAGGCGTCCAGCGGTGCGCAGTCCAGCAGGGCCCCGCTGATCACGAAGTACGTGTGTGCAGGGCGTTGGTCAGCTCGCCCCCGACGATCAACCCCTCCCGGGCCCGTCGAGCCTCCTCGACACTGCGTTCGACCGGTTCGGCCCAGCAGCCCACCAACGAGGACAGGAAGCGCACCTGTGAGGTCTCGGGCTCATAGCCGCGCGCCTCACCCACTGCCAGGACCCGCCGCATCACCCGCCACCCGGCGGCGTAGTCGCCGTAGGTCGCCATGGCGGTGAAGGCAGTGTGGCTGGCCGGGCCGAGCAGGGGACGAGCGGGACCGTGCCCGATCCAGATCCGCAGCGACTCCAGGCTCAACCAGTCGAACGTGACTGGTCGGCGGCGAAATAGACCGCCGCCAGGATCGCGCTGATCAGACGGGCCGCGGCGAGCAGCGTCGGGTCGGTCAGGTCCGGCCCGGCCAGCTCATCGGCGCCTTCGGTGTGATCCAGCCACCGGTACAGAAAGGTGATCTGGTGGTCGAGGTCCGCGGCGAGCCGATCCGCGGGCCGGAACGGCGAGGCCGAGCTCACGCACGAGCCGGCCCGAGTGCCAGCCGATGCCCCGCTCCGCGAACGCCTTGGGCAACGCCCGGGAGGCGGCCGGCGACGGCGGGATCGGCGCGCCCAGCGGCATGACCAGCTCGATCTGGGAGCGGTCCCGCAGCCCCCGGGCGAGCAGCAGGTCGTGCAGCATGAGCGCGGTCTCGCTCGGCGCCGGCGGGCACTTGAACGGTGTCGACGTGACCCCGACGATCACCCGGCCGCCGGCGAACCGGTCGAGCACGTCGCGGACCCCGAACGCGCCGTCCACCGTGTAGAACTCGTGACCGGCTTCGATCAGGCCCGGGGTCGCGCCCGGGTCCAGGTCGGCGCCGAGCGCGACGACCAGGACGTCCGCCTCGTGCGGACCCTCGTCGGTCTCGACCCGCCGCCGCGGTGGTGCGTCCGAACATGACGTCGAGCTTGGAGAAGCCGAAGACGAACTCCGGCTTGACCTTCGCCATGTAGCCGAGCTCGGTCGTGCAGATCGGGGTGAAGTCCTTCGGGTGCGAGAACAGCACCGCCCAGGAGTCGCCGATCCACTCGTGGAAGCTGATCGGGCCGTCCGTGGTCGCGGCCACGAAATCCGGGGCGATGTCACCGATCGTCAAGCTCATCTCGTTCTCCTTCGTCCACGAAAACGGCGCCGGCGCCCTGGCGCCCGGCCGTCAACCAATTGGACGGTCGAGGTGAACCTATTAAATTAGGTTCCGGCGCCCACGACGCACGACGTGGCCGGGCGCACGGTCCGCTCCCCGCGGCCGCGTCAGTAGTCCGGCGGCCGGATGAGCTGGGCGTTGACCGCCACCGCCGGGTCGACGCCGAGGTTGGCCTGGGGCTGGGTGTCCTCCTGGTGGCGGCGGGCCAGGATCGCGGCGCCGGACCCGTCGCCCTCCTCGATGGCCTGGATCAGCTCGGCGTGGCTGTTGAGGCTGCGCCGGGTCGCGGCGCTGCCGGGGATGCCGCCCTCGATGACGGTGCGGGCGGCCCACTCCTCCTCGTGCGCGTACCACAGGCCTTCGAGCATGCCCGCGAGCAGTTCGAACGTCTGGTTGCCGCAGTTGCGCACGAGCGCCTCGTGGAACTCCTTCATGCAGGCCACGAACTTGGCGAAGTCGTCGATGTTCTCCTCGGTGCGGCGCTGGATCTCCCGCAGTGCGGGCACGACCGTCTCCAGGCGGTCCGGCCGGGTCGCGCACATCTCGGCGCACACCGGGTCGAGGCGTCGCACGGCCATGCCCAGGTCCTGGACGCTGACGTTGCGGGACTGCAGCACGAGGCCGAAGACGTAGCCGGCCCGTTCGAGCTGGGGCGGGTGCACCTCGGCGCCGCCCCGGTTGCCGCGGCGGATGGTGATGAGCCCCTCGGTCTCCAGCGTGCGCATGGCTTCGCGGACCGAGGGCATGCTGACCCGGAACTCCTCGAACAGGTCGTCCTGTTTCAGCAGCCCGTTCTCCGTGGTGAGGTCACCGCGCAGGATCCGGTCGCGCAACTCGTCGGCGAGGCGTTCGCCGACCCGGCGACGGGGCATCAGCGGGCTCTTCGCGCCACCTTCGCGCGGCTGAGCAGCCCGGCCTGGGGCTGGGTCCGCCATGATCTTCGCCTCTCTCATTTGTCCGCCTGGGACGGTCGTGCCAGGATCGCCCGGAACCGGGTCACATTGGCGAGCTTGATGGTCTCATATCCGCGGACCAGATCCGGTGCCTGCGCCACCACCAGGCAGCGCTCCTCGTCATCGGCGAGCAGCGCCGCCTCTACCGCGGTCGTGTACTCCGCCGGCAGCGACCGCTCGACCCGGCGTACCCCGGCAAGGCCGAAGGGGTCGAAGGCGGTGCCCCGCACCGGCCGCATCGCCCGCAGGACCGCGAAGGCGGGCTTGATCCAGGCGCCCAGGGCGAGCTTGCGACGCATGCCGAGCGCCCGCAGGAACGGCGGGTGGAGGTGGTAGCGCACCTTGGCCCGGGTGCCGCCGGCGGCCGCCTGGGCGCCGATGTCGAGCTTCAGGTGCAGCCGGGCGACCTCGTACTCGTCCTTGTACGCCAGCAGTTTGAACAGGTAGCGGGCGAACTGCACGGACACGGCGTCCGTGCCGAACCGTCCGGCCTCGGCGGCCACGACCCGGCCCACCGCGTCCACGTAGCGTGCGGCCAGCCGCTGGTCCTGGTAGTCGACGAGCTCGGCGGCCCGCAGCTCGGCGGTCTCCCGCACCGCGGCCGGCAGTCCGGCCGCGTCGAGCAGCCGCGCGTGCTCCCGCGCGGCGGGGGTCGGGTCCAGCCCGGCCGCGCCGAGCCGGCGCGGCGCGGCGGGCTCGTCGAGCGTGGCCGGCGTGATCACGTGGCGCCGGCCGGCCCGGAACGCCTCGATGTTGCTGTCGACCGCGACGCCGTTGAGCCGGATCGCCTCCTCGATCGAGGCGGCGGACAGCGGCACGGCGCCGGACTGGTAGGCGACCCCGAGCAGCAGGACGTTGGCCGTTGCCTCGTCGCCGAACAGGGTGCGGCTGAGCCGGGCGGCGTCCACCGCCGTGGTGCGGCCGATCGCGCCGCGGATGCGCTCCAGCAGCGCGTCGACCGGCGGGAGGCTGGTCGCGATGTCGGTCACCACGGCGGCGGTCGGCGTGACCGAGGCGGCGACGACCGCCGCCGTGCGGTCCGCGTCGGCGCGGGCGAGGTGGTGCGGGGCCGCCCCGCTGAGCAGGTCGAACACGAGGTAGAGGTCGGCCTGGCCGGCGCTCACCGCGGCGGTGCGGTCGGCGATCGGGGCGGCGCTGATCTGCAGGTGGGACGTGACGGCGCCGGCCTTCTGGCTCATGCCGGTCTGGTCGAGGCCGGCCGTGTGGAGCCCGTCGAGCAGGGCCGCCGTGGCCAGGATCTGGTTCACCGTGACCACGCCGGTGCCGCCGATGCCGACCAGGTAGACGCCGTAGGCCTTGTCGCCGACCGAGGCCTTGGCCGCCGGTTCGGGTGGCGCCGCTTCCGTGCGGCGTTGCCGGGGCCGGCGTGGGCCGGTGGCCGCCGCCGTCCGGACCGTGACGAAGGACGGGCAGTCGCCGTCCAGGCAGCTGAAGTCCGAGTTGCAGGACGTCTGGTGGATCTGGGTCTTGCGGCCCAGCTCGGTGTCGACCGGCTGGACCGACAGGCAGTTGCTCTTCACGCCACAGTCGCCGCAGCCCTCGCAGACGAGCTCGTTGATGACCACCCGGCGCTCGGGCGTGGGCAGCTTGCCGGAGCGGCGCAGCCGCCGGGCCTCGGCCGCGCAGACCTGGTCGTAGACGAGCACCGTGACGCCCTCGACCGCGCTGAGGCGCTCCTGCGCGGCCAGGATCTCATCGCGTGGCAGCACGGTGACGCCGTCGGCGAGGTCGCGCACCCCGCGGTACCGGCCGGTGTCCTCGGCACACACGATGATCTTCCGGACCCCCTCGGCGGCCAGCTCGCGGGTCAGGGCCGGCACGGACATGCCGCCGGCGATCTGCTGGCCGCCGGTCATCGCGACGTAGCCGTTGAACAGGATCTTGAAGGTGATGTTCACGTTCGCCGCCACGCAGGCGCGCACGGCGAGCAGCCCCGAGTGGGAGTACGTGCCGTCGCCGAGGTTCTGGAAGATGTGCCCGGTCCGGGAGAAGGGGGACATGCCGATCCAGGGCACGCCCTCGGCGCCCATCGGCACGACCGGCAGCTTCTCGTTGCCGGCGATCCGCGGGTCGAAGTAGGACATGCCGTGGCAGCCGACGCCGCCGCCCACGACGGCGCCTTCGGGCAGCACGGTGGACCGGTTGTGCGGGCATCCGCTGCAGTAGGCCGCGGTGCGGGCCAGCAGCGGCAGCAGGACCGGGCCGGTGGGCCGGGGGACGGCCCGGACCGGCTCGGGCAGGCCGAGCTCGCGGCGCAGGACGGGCTTGAGGTGATCGACGCCGAGTTCGCCGTAGGCGGGCACGAGCAGCCTGCCACCGCGGTCGCGCTTGCCCACGATGCTCGGCCGGTGCGGGGTCGGGTACAGCGCGCTGCGCAGCGCCGACTCGATGAAGTCGCGCTTCTCCTCGATGACGACGATGTGCTCGAGGCCGTCGGCGAACCGTTCCACGACGCCCGGGTCGAGCGGGTAGATCATGCCGAGCTTCAGCAGGCGGACGCCGTGCTCGTGCAGGCCGGCGTCGTCCAGGCCGAGGTCGGTCAGCGTCTGCCGGACGTCGTAGTAGGTCTTGCCGGCCGCGACGATGCCGATCCGGGCGCCGGTCAGGGCGCCCTCGATCACGTTGAGGCCGTTGGCGGCGGCGAAGGCGACGGCCGCGAGGTGGCGGCGCTCGAGCAGGTCCCGCTCCCGGTCGACGAGGATGGTGGGGACGAGGTTGATCCGCTGCCGGTGCTGCCAGGGCTCGCCGTCGATCTCCAGCACGGGATGGCGCAGCGACAGCCGGTCGGGGGCCAGGTTGACCGAGCCGACCGAGTCGGCCACGTTGGTCACCACCTTGAGCCCGACCCAGCATCCCGAGTAGCGCGACAGCTCCAGCCCGATCACCCCGAAGTCCAGCAGTTCCTGGACGGAGCCGGGCACGAGGACGGGCATCAGCGCGTCGTAGAAGGCGGTCTCGCTCTGGTTCGGCAGTGACGAGGACTTGGCCGCCGGGTCGTCGCCGGCCACCGCGAGGACGCCGCCGAGCGGGTTCACGCCGAACTGGTTGGCGTGCTTGAACGCGTCGCCGCAGCGGTCCACGCCGGGCGCCTTGCCGTACCAGAGCCCGAAGACGCCCTGCAGCCCGTCGCGGAACCCGCCGGGTGAGGGCTGCTGGGTGCCGAACACCACGGTGGCCGCGAGTTCCTCGTTGACGCCGGGCACGTGCCGGATGTCCTCGGCCGCGAGGGTGGCGGCCGCCCGGTGCAGGGTGAGGTCCAGGCCGCCCAGCGGTGATCCGGGGTAGCCGGAGGCGAGGCCGCCGGTGCGCAGTCCGGCTGCCCGGTCGATGCGGTGGCGGTCCAGCAGGATGCGCGTGATCGCCTGGGTGCCGGTGAGGACGACGGTGCCGTCATCGGCGTCGTAGCGGTCCGTCAGTTGGTAGCCGGCCGGCTGCCGGCCGGTCGGCGGCGCCGCACTCACCACGTCGGTCATGGATGTCTCGGGCCCTTCGTTACGAGGGAGGAACGGCGACATGTCAGGCGGATTCGCCGGCGGCCGAGGGCAACCGGGCCGCGCCGGACGGGTCGCGCGGATCCTTGTAGAGCAGGATGGTGCAGGTGCCGCCGTCGAGGCCGGGCGGGCAGAGGTTCACCGGCCAGGGCACGCCGAGGCGTTCGCGGGCCATTTCCACGTGCCAGATCGGCACGTGGGTGCGGTAGATGGTGGTCGGGCGGCCGCCCCAGGTCACCGGGTGCTCGTCGGTGACGACCGCGAGGCCGAGCCCGGCGGCGAACCGGCCGTCGATGACCTGGCGGGCGCAGGTGCCGCAGGGGTCCTGCACGATCGTGAACTTCTCGTCGTCCTCGCTGACGACGAGGTCGGTGAAGTGGCCCTGCAGCAGCCGGACCAGGTTGACCAGGCGCTCCCCGGCGGGGCGGTCGATGTCGTTCATGAGGCCGCGCAGGGCGTCCTCGCCGCGGCGGCGGTGGAACGCCTCCAGCTCGTCCGGGCCGTGGCCGGCGTGGATCTGCGAGAGCAGCGCGGACAGCCAGTCCCGCAGCACGTCGATGGCGCAGCGCCACTCGGCCTCGCGCCGGTCGAAGACCGCCAGTGCGCCGTCCGCGTCGCCGCGGGCGGCGGCCTCCGCGACCTCGGCGACCATCGAGGCGGGCGCCTCGTCCCGCACGGGATCGACGCCCGGATAGGCCGCGAAGAAGGCCAGGGTCCTGCCCACCAGGACGCGCAGGCCCTCGCGG
Organism: Dactylosporangium sp. NBC_01737; assembly: GCF_035963215.1. Taxonomy (NCBI): domain Bacteria; kingdom Bacillati; phylum Actinomycetota; class Actinomycetes; order Micromonosporales; family Micromonosporaceae; genus Dactylosporangium; species Dactylosporangium sp. NBC_01737. Next base: position 5,929,875 of record NZ_CP109153.1, on the reverse strand, counting down.
CCGTGCCGCTCGACGGCGGTGTCGAGGATGGTGGTGACCCAGTCGAGGTAGCGCTCGCGCTGGCCGTGGTGCTCCCGTTCCAGCGCCGCCAGTTCGTCGCCCAGTCCGTCCACATCGGACGTTGCGAGCCGGCGGAGCAGACGCTCGCGGGGCGACGCCGACAGCTCCCGCAGTGCCTCGTCGGTGAACACCCGACCCTGTCGACCTGCCGTCATGTCTGCCCTCCCCGGCCACCCTTGACGCTAAGGCTATAACCTTATAACCTTCGGGCTGTGATGCACAACACACAGCTTTTGACCAGCGAAGATGAGGCCCCGGCAACGCTGCGGGTCACCATCGCCGCCGGCGTTGCGTGGGTCGAGCTCAACCGCCCCCAGGTGCTGAACGCCTTCAACGAGACGATGCTGCGCGAGCTGGCCGGCCTGTGGACACGCCTGCGCCTGGACGACGAGGTCCGGGTCGTGGTCGTCACCGGCGCCGGCGAGAAGGCGTTCTGCACCGGCTACGACCGCTCGGGCCTCGACGGCACCGAGGACACCCAGGACCCCCAGGACGCCGCCGACGTCGAGGCCGCCCTGCTGAAGGCGAGCAGCCCGTTCCTGCGCGCCGACGTCGGCGACTTCATCGGCCCCAAGTCGTGCGGCCTGTGGAAGCCGGTCATCGCCGCCGTCAACGGCATCGCCTGCGGCGGCGCGTTCTACCTGCTCGGCGAGGCCGACATCATCATCGCCGCCGACACCGCCACGTTCTTCGACCCGCACACCACGTTCGGCATGCCCGCCGTGTTCGAGCCCCTGCACCTGCTGCGCCGCATGCCACTGGGCGAGGTGCTGCGCCTGACCCTGCTCGGGTCGGCCGAGCGGATGTCCGCCCAGCGCGCCCTCGACATCGGCCTGGTCTCCGAGATCGTGCCGGGCGACCAGCTGCGGGCGGCGGCCGGGGTGCTCGCCGGGACCATCGCGGCCCTGCCGGCGCTCGCGGTCCAGGCGACGCTGCGGGCGATCTGGATCGGCTCGGAGATGGCACCGGCGCAGGCACTGGGCGTCGCGCACGCGCTGGTCGCCGCCGGCACCGACCCGGCCGCGCTGGCCGCCGGCCAGGACGCGTTCCGCACCGGCAACCGGCCCACGTGGCGGCTGCGATGATGGACTTCTCCCTGTCGACCGAGCAGCTCGACCTGCGGGCGGGCCTGACCACCCTGTTCGCCGACCACTCCACACCGGCCCGCGTCCGGGCGGCCGAGCCGCTCGGCTTCGACCCGGCGCTGTGGGCGGTGCTCGGCGAGTTCGGCTTCCCGCACCTGGCGAGCTCCCGCGACGGAACCCCGGCCGGGCTGGCCGAGCTGGTCATCGCCGCCCAGGCGGCCGGGGCCTGCCTCGCCTCGGCCCCGCTGGTGGAGACCCTGGTCGCGACCCGCCTGCTCGACCGCCTCGGAAGCACCGGACCCGGCACCGCCGGCCTGGTCACCTTCTCGCCGCGGCCGGCCGTCGCGGGCGTCGCCCGCACGGTGCCGTGGGCCGCGGTCGCCGAGCACGTCATCGCCTGGGACGAGGGCCGGATCGTCATGTCCGGACCCGGCCACGACGTCGACCGCCCGGAGCAGACCCTGGCCGGGCTCGCACTCGGCCACGTCGACCTCACCGGCGCGGCGGTCCTCGCGTCCGGACCGCAGGCGACCGCGCTGTTCGCCGAGGCCCTCACCGACTGGCGCATCCTCACCGCGGCGGGCCTCGCCGGCATCGGCGCGGCGGGTCTGCGCCTCGGCGTGCAGTACGCCAGGACCCGCCACCAGTTCGGCCAGCCGATCGGCGCCTTCCAGGCCCTGGCCCACCAGCTCGCCGACGCCGCGACCCTCGTGGACGGCGCCGAGCTGCTGGTGCTCGAGGCGGCATGGGCCGGCGACACCGGCAGCCCGCGGCGCCACGGCCTGGCCGCGATGGCCGCCACGTTCGCCGGCCGGGCCGCCCGTCAGGCCACCGACCGCAGCCTGCACGCCCACGGCGGCTACGGCTACACCCTGGAGTACAACATCCAGCTCTACTTCCGGCGGGCCAAGGCCCTGGGGCTCCTCCACGGTGACGGCGCCGCCGTCGACGTCGTCGTCGAGCTCGCACTGTCCGACACCGACGAGGGGCGGCGGTAATGGAGTTCGAGCCCTCCGAGGCGCAACGAAGGTTCCGGACCGAGATCCGGCAGTTCCTGGCCGAACTGCCGCCGGCGACCTCAGCCGCCGTGCACGACTCAGGCACCCTGCACAGCTGGAGCGTGCACCGCGCCATGGCCGAGCGCGGCTGGCTGAAGGCGGCCTGGCCGGTCGAGCAGGGCGGGCAGGGCCGGGACCCGTTCGAGATGGCCACGCTGAACGAGGAGTTCGCGCGCGCCGGAATCCCGATCGAGGGCTGGCTGATCGCCGAGCTGGTCGCCAAGACGCTGCAGATCGTCGGTACCGAGCAGCAGCGCAGCGAGGTCATCCCGGCCATCCTCAGCGGCGAGATCCTCCTGTGCCTGGGCTACTCGGAGCCGGACTCGGGCTCCGACGTCGCCGCGGCCCGCACCCGGGCGACCCGCGACGGCGACGGGTGGGTCATCGACGGCCAGAAGATGTTCACCACCATGGCCCACGAGTCCAGCTACGTCTTCCTGCTGGCCCGGACCAACCCGGAGGTGCCCAAGCACCGCGGGCTGACCATGTTCCTGGTGCCGATGGACGCCGAGGGCGTCGACGTGCGGCCGGTGCACACCCTCGGCGGCGAGCGCACCAACGCGACGTTCTACGAACGGGTCCGGGTCCCCGACAGCGCCCGCGTCGGCGAGGTCGACGGCGGCTGGGACGTCATGATGGTGGCCCTCGCCTTCGAACGGCAGCCGGCCGCGGCCGGGCACCTGCTGCACCTGCTCGACCGGGCGGTCGGCTGGGCCCGCACACCCACCGCCGACGGGGCCACGCCCATCGACCGCCCCGAGGTGCGCGCCTGCCTGGCCCGGGCGTACACCGACCTCGAGGTGAGCCGCCTCATGGGGTACCGGATGACCTGGCTGACCGCCCGGGACGTCCTGCCCCACACGGAGGGGTCGCTGGCCAAGCTGTTCAGCTCCGAGGCGCTCATGCGGGCGGCAGCGTCCCTGGTGGACGTCGTCGGCGCGGACGGGCTCCTCGCCGGGCACGGCACCGGGGCGCCGGCCGACGGCTGGATCGAGCACGAGTTCCGGCACTCCGTCGTGACCACCATCTACGCCGGCACCAGCGAGATCCAGCGCGGCATCATCGCCGAGCGGCATCTCGGCCTGCCCAGGGCCAGGACACAGGCTCAGGCACAGCGGGCCGGCGCATGAGCACCGCCGACGAGTTGTCCCGGCAGGTGCGCTACACCGTCGCGGACGGCGTGGCCCGCATCGTGTTCGACCGCCCCGAGAAGCTCAACGCGCTCGGCCCGCCGCAACGCGAGCGGCTGATCGGGCTGCTGGCCGAGGCGGGCGCGGCGGTCCAGGTGCGGGTGGTCGTGCTCGCGGCCGAAGGCCGGGCCTTCTGCGCCGGCGGCGACCTCAGCCTCCCCGGCGCGAGCCGGACGTGCCGGGCCGGCCGGACCGGGTCGTGGGCGAGACCGGGCCCGCGGTGCGCAGCGCACAGGCCCTCATCGCGGCCGTGCTCGACTGCCCCAAGCCGGTCATCGCCGCCGTCAACGGGGCGGCCGCCGGCATGGGCGCCCAGCTCGCCCTCGCGGCCGACTTCGTGATCGCCTCGACCAGGGCCCGGTTCGCGGAGCTGTTCATCACCCGCGGCATCGTGCCCGACGCCGGCGCGGCATATCTGCTGCCCCGCATCCTCGGGCTGCACCACGCGAAGCGGCTGCTGCTGCTCGGCGGCGACCTGAGCGTCGCGGACGCCGAACGCCTCGGCATCGTGCACCAAGTGGTCGAGCCCGACGAACTGCCGGCCGCCACCGACGCGCTGGCCGCCCGGCTCGCGGCCGGGCCGACCGTCGCGATCGGGCTGGCCAAGCGCCTGCTGAACCAGTCGCTGGACTCGGATCGGGTCGCGGCGTTCGACCGGGAGGAGATGGCCGTGGCCATGAACGTGTGGACCGAGGACAGCGCCGAGGGCCTGCGCAGCTTCGCCGAGAAACGCGACCCGAGCTTCCGGGGGTGGTGAGACGATGCCCAGACCCGCCGACATCGGCGTCATCGACCTGATGATGGGGATCCCGAAGGGACCCGACGACGACAGCTGGCGCCGGTTCCTCGGCACCCAGCTGCGCGACCGCGAAAGCCGGGAGACCTACCGGTTCCCGGCGCAGTACATGTACAAGAGCCTGCCCGACCAGCGCTTCAGCGCGGACGGCGCCGACGCCGTGCTGCTGGAGATGGACCGCTGGGGCGTCGAACGCGGCATGATCACGGTGAGCTTCGACGACGAGCTCGCAGTCGCCGCGCTGAAGGCCCACCCCGAGCGGTTCCTCGGGGCGTTCCCGGTCGATCCCAACGCCGGGATGGAGGGCGTGCGGGCGCTGCGCCGGGCCGTCGAGGAACTGGGCGTGGTCGCGGCCAGCGCGATGCCGAGCGGCCTGAACCCGCCGGTGCCCATCAACGACAAGCGGTTCTACCCGCTGTACGCGGCCTGCATCGACCTGGACATCCCGATCTTCGTCTGCGCCGGCGTGCCCGGGCCCCGCATCCCGTTCGCGGCCCAGGACGTCGCGCTCATCGACGAGGTCTGCTGGTACTTCCCGGAGCTGCGCTTCGTCACCCGCCACGGCTGCGAACCCTGGGTCGACCTGGCCGTGAAGCTGCTGCTGAAGTGGCCGAACCTCTACTACTCCACGAGCGCCTTCGCCCCGCGGTACTACCCGAAACAGATCCTCGACTTCGCCAACACCCGCGGCGCGGACAAGGTGCTCTACGCCGGGTACTTCCCGATGGGCCTGTCGCTGGAGCGCATCTTCACCGAGCTCGACGACCTGCCGCTGCATGAGCACGTCTGGGAGAAGTTCCTGCGCACCAACGCCCTGCACGTGCTCGGCCTCGGCAAGGCCGACGCATGACCGGCCAGCGGAGCGGCTCGGGCCGGTCATCAGCAGCGCAGTCGTTGGTCATGCGCCCGGAACGAAGTGAGGACGCATGACCGGCCAGCGGAGCGGCTCGGGCCGGTCATCAGCAGCGCAGTCGTGGGTCATGCGCCCGGAACGAAGTGAGGACGCATGACCGGCCAGCGGAGCGGCTCGGGCCGGTCATCAGCAGCGCAGTCGTGGGTCATGCGCCCGGAACGAAGTGAGGACGCATGACCCGCCGCGCGATCGTCGTGGGCACCGGCTTCGGACTGCGGGTGCACGTGCCGGCACTGCGGGCGGCCGGGTTCCAGGTGGCCGCCCTGGTCGGCCAGGACGCCGAGCGCACGACCCGGCGCGCGCAGCGGGTCGGCGTACCGGCCGGGTTCGACTCGCTCGCGGCCGCCCTGCACGCCACCGACGCCGAGGTCGTCACGATCGCCACTCCCCCGGACACCCACGCCGAACTGGCCGGGCTGGCCATCGCGGCCGGCCGGCACGTCATCTGCGAGAAACCCCTCGCACTGTCGGTCGAGCAGGCCGAGGCGGTGACGAAGGCGGCCGACGCCGCCGGCGTCATCGCGCTGGTGGGCACCGAGTTCCGCTGGGACCCCACCGTCGAGGCGGTCCGCGACGCGATCGCCGCCGGCCGCGTGGGCCGCCCGCACACGGCCACGATCGTGCGCTCCTACCCGATGCTGGCCGCCGCCGACGCCAGCGCGCCCGGCTGGTGGTTCGATCCGGCCCGCGGCGGCGGCTGGCTGCGGGCCAACGGCACCCATCTGCTGGACCAGGTGCAGCTGTGGCTCGGCCCGATCGTCGAGGTGTCCGCCACGCTGGGCCAGGCGGTGCCCCGGCCGGGCGGCGGCGCCGACGACGGCTACGGCGTGCTGTTGCGCACCGCGTCCGGCGCCGTCGGGGTGATCCAGGAGTGCGCGGCGGCCTGGGGCGAGCCGGTCGAGGTGACCAGAGTGGCCGGCACCGCCGGCACGGTGTCCATCGTGGACGGCCGGACCCGCCTGCAGACCGCCGACGGGTCACACGACCTGACCCCGGACCCGTCCGTGCCGCCGCCGGCGCCGGCCCCGCAGGACCCCCGGCCGTGGACCGCGGCCGAGATCGCGTCCTACACCGGCCTCGCCCGCTGGCTGCACCAACGCCTCGACGGCCGGACGCCACCCCACTTTCCCCGCCCGGCGACCTTCGCCGACGGCCTGGCCGTGCTGCGGGTGGTCGAGGCGATCCAGGCCTCCGCCGAGCAGCGCCGCGCCATCCAGCTCGGAGGAGACGCATGAGCCGACGACTCGACAACGCGGTGGTCCGCCCCGCCGACACCGCGGTCGTGACGATGGAACTGCAGCGGGGCATCGTCGGCACCGAGAGCCTCGTGCCGGAGCTGGGCGAGCAGCTGCGCGGCGGCGGTGGCGTGGACAACGTGCGCCGCCTGCTGCTCGCGGCCCGCCCGGCCGGCGTCGCGGTCGTGCACGCCACCGTGGCCCGCCGCACCGGCGGACGGCCGCCCCGGACCAACGCACCGATCCTCGAACGGGCCGCGAGCATGCCCGGGCACCTGCTCACCGGGTCCGTGTCGGCGCAGGTGCTGCCGGAGCTGGGGCCGGAGCCCGGCGACGTGACCGTCGAGCGGCTGCACGGCGTGACCCCGTTCACCGGCACCGAGCTCGACGCGACCCTGCGCGGCCTCGGGACACGCACGATCGTCCTGGTCGGCGTGTCGGTGAACATGGGCATCCTCGGCGCCTCGATGGAGGCGGTCGGGCTGGGCTACCGCGTGGTGGTGCCGGTCGACGCGGTGGCCGGCGTGCCGGCCGACTACGCGGCCCAGGTGATCCGGTACAGCCTGCGCCACCTCGCCACACTGTCCACAGTGGACGAGATTCTCGCCTCCTGGGCGGAGCCGGCATGAGCACCGACGGCAGGGTCGCCGCGATCGCGGGCGTCGGGCCCGGGCTGGGCCGCGAGCTCGCCCTGACCTTCGCCGGGGCCGGGACCGACGTGGCCCTGCTGGCCCGCCGCAGCGACCATGTGGACGAGGTCGGGCGTGAGGTCCGCGCGGCCGGCCGGGCCGCGCTGTGCCTGCCGACCGACCTGACCGACCGGGACCGCTGCGCCGAAGCCGCACGGCTGATCGGCGAACGGTACGGCACGGTCGACGTCCTGGTCCACAACGCGTTCTCCCGGCCGCCGCTCGGACCGCTGGACGAACGCTCGGCCACCGACTGGCACGCCGCCGTCGACGGCAACATCCTGTCGGCGACGAACCTGCTGTACGAACTGCTGCCACTCATGCAGGGACGGACGGCGTCGGTCGTCCTGGTCAGCTCCATCTCGGCCCGCCAGCCCTACCCGGGGTCCGGTATCTACGCGGTCGTGAAGTCGGCGATGCTCACCCTCGTCCAGGTCCTGGCCCGCGAACTCGGCCCGCACGCGGTCCGGGTCAACGCCGTGGTGCCCGGCTACATCGAGTCGGACAACCTCGAGGCGTTCTTCGCCGATGCCGGCACCCGCCGCGGCACGAGCGCCGCGCAGGCCCGGCAGAGCGCCGAGGCGACGACCTGCCTGGGCCGGTTCGTGACGGCCCGCGAGGTGGCCGACGTGGTCGCCTTCTTCGGCTCGCCCGCATCCGCCGGCGTCACCGGCCAGACCCTCGACGTCAACGCCGGCCAGTGGTTCGGCTGACGCGCCCGCCCGTGCGCACACCCCCGAGAACACCTGGAGCACAGTGGACACACAGACACGGCACGCGACCGCGGCACCCCCGCCGACCGCACCGTCCGGCGCCAAACTGCTCGCAGCAGGCGTGGAGCGGCAGTTCATCTCCGGCAAGCACCGCGTCCACGCCCTCGGCCCGCTCGACCTGCGCGTGGCCGACGGCGAGTTCGTCTGCCTGGTCGGCCCGTCCGGCTGCGGCAAGTCGACGTTCCTGCGCATCGTCAACGGGCTGCTGCCACCGACCGCCGGCACACTGGACCTCTGGCTCGACGAGGGCCGGGCGGCGACGTCGATGGTCTTCCAGGACTACGGCGTGCTGCCCTGGAAGACCGTCCTGGCCAACGTGCGGTTCGGCCTGGAGATGGCCAGGGTCCCCCGGCGGGAGGCCAACGAGCGGGCGATGGAATGGATCCGCCGGATCGGGCTGAGCGGCTTCGAGAAGGCGTACCCGGCGACCCTGTCCGGCGGCATGCGCCAGCGGGTGTCGATCGCGCGGGCGCTGGCCGTACAACCCCAGATCCTGCTCATGGACGAGCCGTTCGCTGCCGTCGACGCGCAGATGCGGGTCGTGCTGCAGGAGGTGCTCCTCAAGGTCTGGGAGGAGGACCGGCGCACCGTTATCTTCGTGACCCACAGCCTTGAGGAGGCGCTGGTCCTCGGCGACCGCGTGGTCGTCGTGTCGGCCCGGCCCGGCCGGGTGGTCAGCGACATCACCGTCCCGTTCGGGCGTCCCCGCTCCAGCGACGTGCGCCGCACGCCCGAGTTCGCGGCGCTGCAGCAGAACGTCTGGGACGTGCTGCGCGACGAGGTCCAGGCCTCGCTCACGGCGGGAGAGGAGTAGTCATGGCCGAGATCACCAAGCCGGCCCCGGCGGTACGGACGCCGACACAGACGAGCGGGCGGATGGTGCGCCGCGAGGCGTCGGCCACCCCGGAGAAGGCCGCGGTCCGGCGGCGCCGGCGCCGGCTCATCGAGATCCTGCTGGGCTTCGGCGCCCCGGTGCTGCTGTTCGTGGTGTGGCAGGTCGCTGCGACGAGCGGCGCGCTGAACCCGCTGTTCTTCCCCCCGCCGACCGACGTCTGGCGGGCCGCGCTCGAGCTCATCGAGAGCGGCGAGCTGTTCGACCACCTCTGGGCCAGCCTGACCCGGGTGCTCATCGGCTGCGCCATGGGTGTCGTGTCGGGCGTCGCGGCCGGCATCGCGCTCGGCGCCTCCCGCTGGGTCCGGGCCACGCTCGAACCGCTGCTCTCGGCGCTCTACACGGTGCCGAAGCTGGCCATCTTCCCGTTGCTGCTGCTCATCTTCGGCCTCACCGACACGGCGCTGAACGTGGCCATCGGCATGACCGTCTTCTTCTTCATGTGGGTCAGCACGATGGCCGCGTTCCTGGCCGTCAGCCCCGGGCACCGCGAGGTGGCGCAGAGCTTCCACGCCGGCTCCTGGCTGACCTTCCGCCATGTGCTGTTCCCCGCCGCCCTGCCGCAGATGTTCATCGGTCTGCGGATGTCGGTCAGTGTCGCCGTGCTCATGATGGTCGGCGTCGAGTTCACCCAGGCGAACAAGGGCATCGGCTATCTCATCTGGTACTCCTGGACGCTCTTCCAAGCGCCCCGGATGTACGTCGGCATCGTGGCGGTCGCCCTCATGGGACTGCTGCTGAGCAACCTCGTCAAGTGGGTGTCGCTGCTCGTGCTGCCGTGGGCACGCGTCGAGATCGAAGGCGGCGACCGCAACCTCCTGTAAGTCTTCCCCCTGCTGTGAAAGGACGTCGCAATGCGCCGATTAGCCGCCATGTTCGTCGCCGCCGTGCTCGTTGTCCCGCTGCTGTCCGCCTGCGGCGACGACAGCGCCGCACCGGCCTCGACCCCGACCGGGACCTCAGCCGCCAACGCGCCCAGCCCCGGCCCGACCGGGCCGAACACCCCGGCGCCCAAGCCGCTCGCGGCCGAGACCACCGTCAACGCCTCGCTGCCCTTCCGCAACATCGAGGCGTACGCGCCGTTGCTGCTCGCCGAGCACTTCGGCGAGTTCAAGAAGGAAAACATCAAAATCAACATCCAGCTGGTCCAGACGAACAACCTCGTCGTGCTGATGCAGAAGGGTGACATCGACTTCGCGCCCGCCGCGCCGTCGGCCGGCCTGTTCAACGCCATTGCGGGCGGTGCCGACATCAAGGGCATCGGCGGCGGCGTCGGCTGGAGTCCCGCCAACCACCAGGGCTACTACGTGCGCAAGAGCCTGCTCAAGGCCGACGGCACCTTCACCGCCTGCGACCTGAAGGGCAAGAAGGTCTCGACCGGCTCCGCCACCGGCCTGGGCTCCCCGGCCGTGGTCGAGCTGGCCGCCTACCTCAAGACCTGCAACCTCACCGTCAAGGACGTCACCATCGTCCCGCTGGGCGGCGCCGACCTGCTGGCCGGCCTCGACTCCGGCTCCGTCGACGCCGGCAACCTCAGCGACCCGGTCTGGAGCACCGCCGAGAAGACCGGTCACAAGCTCATCATCCCGTTCACCGCCTCCATCACCAGCTACTGGATGGGCAAGATCCGCACCGAGAAGCCGGAGGTCGCCGCGGCCATCGTGCGCGCGCTCGTGCGCACCAGCCGCACCTACCTGCAGGGCGACTACCGCAGCAACCCGGAGGTGAAGGCGGGGCTCATCAAGGCGATGGGAGCGACCGAGGCGCAGGTGACCGGGGCGTCCAGCCTCGTCTTCGACCCGGACTTCAAGTTCCCCATCACCAACATCGCGCCCATCGAGGCGGCCTGGGCCGAGATCGGCGGCATCGTCAACTTCCCCAAGCCCCTGGCCGACAGCCAGATCTACGATGACACGCCGCGCCAGACGGCGCTGGCCGCGTAGCCGATGCGCAAGTTCCTCGCCGTCGGCCACCACGGTCCGGTCGATCCGCAGCTGGGGCTGCGGATCGCCGACGCGGCCGTCGACTGGATCTCGGCCCGGCTGGCCGACGGCACCTTCGACTGCCTGTACTCGATGTCCGGCGGCGGGCGGCTGATCATCGCCAACGTGGCCAGTGAGGAGGCGCTGCTGGCGATGCTGCGGGCGGCTCCGGACGCGCCACGCGAGTGGACGTTCACCGAGCTGTTCGACGGTATCGACGTCATCCGCAGGTATGTCGAGTCGCAGCGGTCCGGCAACGCGTGAGGCACCTGCCGGGCGGGCCGTCCAGCCCGCCCGGCAGGCCATCGGAGAGGTACTGATGAGCGACATGTGGGCGGCCCAGCTCGTGGCCCCATCGACGTTTGCCGACGTCCGCGTCCCGGCACCGTCCGCGTCGGCCCTCGCCCCCGGCGAGGTGCTGCTGCGGGTGCGGGCCGGCGCGATCTGCGGCAGTGACATGCCACTGTTCAAGGGCGCCATCCAGCGCCAGGGCGGGCTCGGCAACCACCCGGACGGGGCACCGCCGGGGCCGGGCTGCCCGATGCACGAGGTGGTCGGCGACGTGCTCGCCTCCCGCCACCCCGGCTTCCAGGCCGGCACCACCGCGGTCGGCTGGGCCCTGGGCCAGGACGCGATCGCGGAGCTGGTGGTCACCGAAGGGGACTCGCTGGTGCCGGACGACGGCTCGCTGGCGGCGGCCGACGCCGTCGTCGCGCAGCCGCTGGCCTGTGTCATCTACGCCGTCGAGCGGATGGGCGACGTGACCGGGCAGCGGGTCGCCGTCCTGGGCCAGGGGCCGATCGGGATGCTGTTCAGCCATGTCCTGAAGACGATGGGCGCCGGCCACGTCGTCGGCGTCGACCGCGTCGACCGATCGACCGAGGCGCCGGCGTTCGGCGTCGACGAGTTCGTCTGGGCCTCGTGCGACCGGTGGGTGGAGTCGCTCGCCGCGGCCGACCGGCCGCAGGTCGTGGTCGAGTCCATCGGGCACCAGGTCGGCACCCTCGCCTGCGCCGTCGACGCGGTCGCGGGCGGCGGCCTGGTCTACTACTTCGGGGTGCCCGACGACCTGGTCTACCCGGTGCCGATGCACACCTTCTTCCGCAAGGACCTGACCCTGCGGGCCGGCACCACCAAGGACCGCCAGCGGGTGCTCCGGCTCGCCCAGCAGTATCTGCGGGAACATCCGTCGATCCTGGACGCCTACGTCACCGACCGGCTGCCGATGACCCGCGCGCAGGACGCCTACGCGCGGGCCGCCGCTCCCCGCGCCGGTCAGCTCAAGGTCGTCCTCGAAGCGTGAGGGCGGACCGCGTCCCGGGCGTCAGACCGGACCGCGTCCCGGGCGTCGAGCAGGGGCTGCAGGAAGCCCGGCAGCTCCTGCGGCGCCCGGACGAAGGCGAGCGGGTGCACGATGACGCAGTCGGCGCCGGCGTCCCACAGCGCCTGCGCCTCCTGCACGACGGGCATCGCGCCGACCTCCCCGGCCGACTTCCCGTGCGGTACCAGCGTCGTGGCCGCGGTGACGGTGACCTCCGCCGGGTCCCGGCCGACCCGCCCGCACTCCGCGCGGATGCCGGCGATCGCCGCCCGGACGTCCTCGATCGGCATCGGGGCCGCCCACCAGCCCACGCCGTGGCGCACGATGCGCTCGATCGCCCGCGGGGTGGGGTTGAAGCCGAACGACAACCGCAGGTCCGCGCCCTGCACCGGCACCGGCATGCTGTGCAGGTCGGTGAAGTCCACCCGGTGCCCCGCATGGGCCGCGGGCCCGCCGGCCCACAGCGCACGGCAGACGGCGACCTGCTCCTCGAGGTAGCCGAAGCGACGCTCGAACGGCCGCTCGGTGACCCGGTACTCCTCCTCCTGCCAGCCCGCCCCGAGCCCCACGTCCAGCCGCCCGCCGCAGATGACGTCGAGCGTCGCGAGCTGCTTGGCCAGCAGCACGGCGGGGCGGATCGGTGCGATGAGCACGTTGGTGCCGAGCCGGGCGCGTTCGGTGACGGCGGCGACCGCCGCCAGCGCGGTCAGCGGCTCGAACCAGTTGGTCGGGATGGGGTACGGGAAGCCGAGGGTCACCCGGTCGCGGTGGGCCTGTTCGCTGATCGTCACGTGGTCCGGGAGCACCAGCAGGTCCACGCCCATCCGGTCGGCCAGCGTCGCCGCCTCGAGGATGCCGGCGAACCGGCCGCCGTACAGCTCCTCCACGGCCATCAGGTTGAAGCCCAACCGAGCCATCGCGTCTCCATTTCCTCCATGAGCACCACCGGAACCGTTGGCAGGCAACGGATTCCCGAACCAAGCAAGTGCTTGGTAGCCTACCGGTGCGGACCCGGAAAGCACCAGGCCACGCGGTCCGCACCGGACAGTTACGGAGGCTTTTGATGACGAGCGACGATGCTGACCGGGCCGCCATCCGGGATCTGGTCTGCCGGTACTGCCGGGGCGTCGACCGGCTGGACATGGACCTGGTCCGATCCTGCTACCACGACGGCGCGATCGACCATCACACCGGCTTCGACGGACCCGTCGAGGAGTACATCGCCTGGGTGGAGCCGAAACTGCGCGGTTTCGACGGCACGATGCACCTGGTCGCCAACCACCTCGTCGAGTTCGCGAGGCCCCGCGCCCTGTCCGAGACCTACGGCATGGCCGTGCACTGGGGCACGCCGTCCGACAGCCCTCAGCTGAACTTCACCAGCGGCTTCCGCTACGTCGACCTCGTCGAGCAGCGCGACGGCGAATGGCGCATCCTGGAGCGCTACGCGTCACGGGAGTGGACGCGCTCGGAGGCCAACCTGTTCGTCCCCCGCGAGGGCCCCGGCCCGGCCGGCCGGCGGGACCGGGAGGACTACGTCTACCGGTTGCTCACACCGTAGGAGCCGCCCTGTCCGCCGCGACGCGGAGCGCCGCGCACGGCCTGCGGGCGCACGACCGAAGGCCGTCCCCGGGGCTGCGGGGACGGCCTCCAACTCTCTCTCGTCGGACGGGTCAGCCGCGCAGGGCCGCCATGCCGGCGGCGCTGATCCTGGCGAAGCGCAGCGACTGACCGGGGTCACCGTTGCCGCCGGGGGCGTTGTCCTGCTCGTAGTTCGAGTTGTGGAACCCCTTGGCGCCGATGTTGCCGTAGAACCCCTCGTAGTTGATGTCGCTGCGGGGGTCGCCGAACGGGATCCACGAGTAGCCGTCACCCACGCCGGGCGGCTGGCCGGTGGCGTCGCCGTCCTTGGCGTGGAACAGCGGGTACCGCTTGGTCTGCCTGGCGACCTGGGCGGTCGGGTCGAAGATGTCCTCGACGCGCTTGCCTTCCCAGTCGTAGCGCCAGCGGTGCTGGTGCTGCGCGACGTGGGCCCAGTAGACGTCCATCTCGATGACGACGAGGTCGGCACTGGTGACATCGAGGTAGTGCTGCATGAGCCGCTTGCCCGACTCGCCGCGGACCTGGGTCGGCGCGATCGGCGCGCCGGTGATCCGGTCCTGGGTGACGGTGACCAGCGGCCCGTCCTGGAGGAAGTTGTACGCCGGCGAGTGGTTGTGGGTGTACATGTGGATGCCCCACTGCCCCACGCTGATCTCGTTGAGCGCCGACCACTTCTCGCCCGCGATGGTCCACGGCTCGATGTTGCGGTTGTTGGCGCTCGTCGGGTCGTTGCCGGTGCCCATGTACGGCATGCCGAGGATCGCCGCGAACTCCAGCTCGGCCTGCAGCCGGTTATAGTCCTGGGTGGTCATCGCGCCGCCAGCGCTGCCCGGGCCGTTCCAGGTGTTCGGGACGAACCCGTGGTTGCCGATCGCCTGCAGGCCGAAGGCGTCGAGGAAGCCGCGCAGGGTGCGGGCATAGGCCAGGTAGGCCGCCCGCGCCTCCGGGGTGGTCGTGCCGCCCGGGGCCGGGTTCGGCGCGGCGCCGCCCGGGTTCGAGGCGTGCTGGCCGTAGCCGGCGAACTCGATCTGTTTGAAGCCGGCGTTGGCCAGGAACTCGAACAGCTCCAGCCAGCCGCCCGGCAGCGGCACCAGCGGCCCGAGGTCGGTCGGGTCCTTGGGGAAGTTGGGACCGCCCAGGTAGCCCATGGTCGGCGCCACGCCCAGCGCGGCGCTCGCGGCGATGCCGATCCGGGTCGGGACGTCACGCTGGCTGTACGTGATGGTGCCGAGCTTGCCGTCGGGGATGAGCCGGCCGTTGGCCGCGCTCGCCGCCGAGGCGGAGAAGACGGAGGCCGGGCCGAGCGGGGTGAACGCGGCGGCCGCCGTGAGACCGGCACCGGCCAATACCCGGCGGCGGCTGATCTTTCCGGACATGTGTTGCTCCTTCTGCTGGTAGTGCGTGTGGTTCAGACCGGGGCGGGGTGTGGGCACTGCGGGGTGTCACACCCCGCCCCGGCGGATGGCGCTAGGGCGCGCTCACGCCCTGACCGCCGAACTCCACCCAGTTGAGGTTGAAGTAGTTGTTCGTCGGCCCGCCCGCGACGGGACGGAACACCAGGTAGATCCGGTGTGCCCCACCGGGGTCAGTGATCGGGAAGGTCTGGCTGGCGTACGTGGTCGCGTTCGCGGTGGGCGCGATCGTGACCGTGGTCAGGACCGGCCCGTCGACCGCGTCCAGGCGGACCTCGACGGATCCGGTACCGGCCGCGCCGCTGCCACCCGACGTGCGGAACGTCAGCGAGTTGATGTTCTCGAGGTCGACCGTGCCGTTGAGGGCGATCCAGTCACCGTTGCCGAGGCTGCCGCGTTGCAGCCCGCCGCCGGTGTCGGCGGTGGCCGCCGTGTTCGTGCCGGACTGGTCGACGGCGAACTCGAGCTCCTGCTTCTTCTGCCGGATGGTCGTCTGGTTGACGGTGGTCAGCGCCGGGATGCCGCCGGCGCCGCCCCGGTCCGTGTACGAGGCACTGATCACGCCGAACACGTTGCCGCCGTGCGAGGCGTCCTCGTCGGACGTGGGCAGCGTCCCGGAGCAGCCGGTCGCGGTCGACTCGGCGTGGCCGTGGCTGTCGTGCCCGAGCACGAACGTCACCTCGACCCGGGAGCAGTCGATCGCACCGTCCTGCGGGTCGGTGACCGTGACGTTGAACGGGATCGAGTCGCCGAAGGCGAACAGACCACCCTCGATCGGCACGGTGACCTTGACCGTCGGCGAGGTGTTGCCGACGGTGATCGTCGTGTTGGCCGAGGCGGTCTTGCCGCTGGAGTCCGTGACGGTCAGCCGGGCCGTGTACACCCCATTGGTGGTGTACGTGAACGTCGGGTCCGGGTCGACCGAGTCGGTCGTGCCGTTGCCGTCGAAGTCCCAGGCGAACCTGATGGAGTCGCCCGGGTCCGCGTCCTTCGAGCCTTCGCTGGAGAACGCGACGGTCAGCGGCCCAACGCCGTCGGTCGGGGTGGCCGACAGCTTCGCGACCGGCGCCCGGGTGCCCTTGACATAGCTGAACTTCACCAGCGCTGCGTCGGGGTTGATGTTGAAGAAGCCGTCACCGTAGGTCAGCAGGTAGAAGCTGCCGTCCTTGCCCCACATCATGTCCATGGGGTTGTCGCACAGGAACGGCCGGGCGGGCGTGGCCGGCCCCGCGCCACAGCTGAGCAGGTCGTTGATCTTGAAGACCTGCCCGGACGAGTCCAGCCGGATCTCCCGCAGGTAGTCGCGGGTGAACTCGCCGAAGAAGATGGACTGGTCGTAGTACGCCGGGAACTTCGTCGGGTTGGGGTTGTTCGGGTCGTAGTCGTACTTGGCCGCGCCGTGCGGCCCGACGCCGCCGGTGCCGAGCTCCGGGAACAGCTGCGGGCACTTGCCGGCCGGGGTCTGCATGTAGTACGCCGCGCAGGGCGTGCCGAGCGGGTTGGCCGCGTTGTTGTCCTGGAACGAGTACCACATGTCCGGCTGCGCGATCGCCGGCGCGTACGTCAGGCCGGTGTTCCACCGCGACGTGTTGGCCGGGCCGTGGTCCGGGTTGTTGCATTCGAACGCCTGCGGCGGGCTGTCCAGCGGCGTCGAGGTGTTGAAGTTCCACCGGTAGTACGGCAGGGTCGGCGAGTAGCACAGCGGCCAGCCGTAGTTGGCCGGGCGCCGCACGATCTCCATCCGGCCGGTGCCCGCGGGCCCGCGGTTCACCTGCGGCGTCGACGAGTCGGGCGAGTAGTCGGTGACGTAGGCGACGCCGGCCTTGTCCACGGTGATGCGGAACGGGTTGCGGAAGCCCATGGCGTAGATCTCGGGCCGGGTCTTGCCACCGCCCTCCTCGTTGCCGGTGAACAGGTTGCCGGCCGGGATGGTGTACGAGCCGTCACCCTGGACCTTGATGCGCAGGACCTTGCCGCGCAGGTCGTTGGTGTTCATCGCCGAGCGCCGGGCGTCGACGAACGGGGCGTTGTACTGCCCGGTCGTGGTGAGCATGTCGTTGAACGGCGCGAAGCCACCGGAGTTGCCGCCACCCGCCGGGGTGTCGTCGCCGGTCACCATCCACAGGTTGTTGTCCTTGTCGAAGGTGATGTCGCCGGCCACGTGGCAGCAGGCACCGCGGTTGACCGGCACCTTCATGATCTTCTGCTCGGTCGCGACGTCGAGGGTCGGGGTGGGACCGTCGACGAACTTGAACCGCGACAGCTGGAAGTAGCCCTTCCACGGATCCCAGACGCTGGGGTCGGCGCCGGTCGTCGGGGCGTTCGCGGTCGGCGTCGTCTGCGGGTACGGCGCTTCCATGGTCAGCGGCGAGTAGTACAGGTAGACCCAGCGGTTGTTGGCGAAGTCGTTGTCGATCGCCGGGCCGTACATGCCGTCCTCGCTGGCCATGTACACGGGGATCTGCGCCAGCAGGTGGGTGGTGTTGTTCGCCGGGTCGTGCAGGCGGACGCCGCCACGGCGGTCGGTCTGCACGACGCGGCCGTCGGGCAGCACATCGAAGCCGATCGGCTCGCTGACGTTCGGCGGCGCGGCGACGTAGTCCATCTGGTAGTTCGCCAGCACGGTCGCACCGCAGTCGCCGTCGGTCATACCGGCCGCCCACTGGACCGCACCGCCGAGGTGCGTCCGCAGGTCGGCCGTGGCGAAGCTCGCCGGCGTGTCGCCGAGCCCGGTGTAGAACGAGCGGCCGCCCTGGTAGTCCTTGCACCAGGTGATCGGGTGGTCGGAGCCCATCGTGCCGCCGCTGTAGGTGTTCTCGTCGACGGTCGCCAACACGTGCGAGACGCCCCGCACGTTGGACGTGAAGTTGTACCACTGATCGGTGCGGTTCCAGTATTCGGGCAGATTCCCCGATGCCGGGTGCACGCGGTCCGCCACCTTGATCGTGGCCTTGGTGACGCTCGACGCACCGGACGCCCTGGTGCCGAGGACATCGGTGAGGAACGGCCAGTCCGGCTCGGTCTCGATCGCCGAGTGGATGCCGACGAAGCCGCCGCCGTCACGGTAGTACGACTCGAACGCGGCCTGCTGTGTCGCGTCGAGCACGTCGCCGTACGTGTTGAGGAAGACGACCACCCGGAACTGCTTGAGATGGGGCTCGTCGAACTTCCCGGCGTCGTCGGTCTCCTCGACGGTGAACCGGAGCTGCTTGCCCAGTTCCTTGAGCGCGTTGACGCCGGCCGAGGTCGACGCGTGTTTCGTGCCGACCGCCTTGGTGAACGCCAGAACCTTGTACTGGATGCCGTTACTGGCCGGCTGGGGCGCGGCGACCGCCGGGGCGGACGCCGACACCGTCCCGACCAACACAGTTGCAACGAGCGCGAGCAGGCTGCCGTACGCGGTGACGCGACGGCTCTGAGCTCTGATCATGGGACCTCCTCCGCAGGGGTGCAGGACGAACGGACCGTCGAGGGCCGCGGCGCTGCGCCGCGAGCGGACGACGTCCGGTCGTGTTACGGGGTGTGGTGCTGCGGCACGCCCGGAGGGAGGCGTACGGGGGGGTGCGTCGAACCGCGAGGGCATCGCCGAGCTGCGCGTCAGTGCTCGCCGGGATCCCGCTCAGCGGGGCGAGCGACTGGCTCGGTCAACCTGTAGCCGACACCGTATAACTCGAATCCGTCAAACGAAAGAGTTAACGAAGTGAAAGTTCGGTTGGATCTGGTCCAACTTTTAATCGTACTAACAAAAGCTCATCACGCATCGGCAGAGCCCCCAAGGCCCTCTCGGCGGCCATGAGAATGCTCCCGTTCGAAGGAGCGGAAGAGGAGCGATTTGCGTTACACACCGCACCGGACTGCCTCGAAGATGACATTGGACCTGGCGAAATGCCACCTGGCGTTCGCGATGGGCCCGCATGCACCACGGCGGGTGCCGGCGCGTTGATGGCCTCCCACGCGGACGACAGGAGGGTCTTTTGCTGAGTTGAATGAAAGTTGAATCATATGCCGTCGAAGCCCTGGACATTCCAAGCAGAAGGCTTCTACTGTGTCGGCCACGGGGCAGCACCGTTTCGACCATGTGAACGAGCCAGGGGGTGGACTGCTTGTCCTTCAGCTCTGACACCCACCGCACAGCACACGGCAGTGTGCTCGATCCGTGCGTACGGCCCGCCGCGGCGGACCCGAGCATCGTGACCGCCGAGCAGCGCTGACCCGCGACCGTCCCTTGTGGACGCGCCACTTGGGACCACCGTTGCCATCGACGCATGCACAAGCGCCGTCGCCGCACGCGGCGGCACGGGGAGAGCTCTCCGGCAACGCTGTCCAGAGGGTCTGGCTGTGGGTGCGCTCCATAGCCGGAGGCGGCGAAGCGGGAGGGGTTGGCCGGCGCGGCCGGGGGGACGGGACCCTTCCGGCCGCGCTGGACACCGTCCGAATCCGTTCCCGTTCCTGAACCGGAAGGAAAACCATGCCCAGCCAACGTCCGATGCACCCGTCCAGCCGAACGCGCAGAGACTCCCGATACTGGTTACGCCGCCTGGCCGTTGCCGTGCCGGTGGCGTCGCTGTCCGTCGGGTCGTTCGTCATCGCCGTCCCGGCATGGGCCGCGCCGACGAGCACGCCGGCCACCCTCACCCCGGCACCTCCCACCGGGACCAACAACTACTACCGGGGCCCGGTCACGCTGAACCTGTCCGCGACCGACGCGGCCAACGGTGTCCAACGCCTGGAGTACAGGCTCGGCAACGCGGCACCGTTCCAGACCGCGACGTCCGCGACCGCCCCGTACCCCTCGACGCTGACCGGCTCGGTGCAGATCACCCAGCAGGGCACCACCACGGTCGGCTACCGCGCGGTCGGCGGCGACGGTTCGGCCGAGGCCGTCCGCACGATCACGGTCCGGATCGACACCGTCGCCCCGGTGGTCAGCTGGCCCGGCATCGTCGACGGGCACGTCGGCCACACCGCGACGCTGATCCCGACCCGGACCGATCCCGCGCCCGGCTCCGGCGGCGTCTTCATCCACCGCATGTGGATCGACGAGACCGAGACGACCCCGCTGCCCGTCGCCACCTCAGCCCTCGCCACCGGGGCGCACACGATCAGCGTGGTGGCCAGCGACGCCGCCGGCAACGCGGCGCGGTTCGACCAGACGTTCGTGGTGACCACGTCGTTCGCCGACCTCGACACCCTCATCGGCGGTTTCGCCGCCGGCGGCGCGATCAGCGCGGACCTCGGGGCCGGACTGCGCGCCAAGCTGACGGAGGCGGCGAGCCTCGCGGAGCAGGGCAACACCAACCAGGCGAAGCGGGCCCTCAACCAGTTCGTCGCCGCCGCGCAGGGCGCACCGACCTCCGGCGCGGTCCGGGACACGCTCGTCGGCGACGCTCGCTACCTGCAGGATCAGGTCACCGGGAAGCTGCCCGGCGACCCGCCGACCGGTATGACCGTCACGCCGGCCGCCGGGCCCAACCCGATCGCACCGGTAACGCCGCTCGCGGCCTCGACGAACTTCCCCGGCGCCACCTACCGGGTGCTGTACTTCTCGGCCACCAAGGGCTTCCGGCACGACCACATCGCCGACACCGCCCTGCTCGTCCAGCAGTGGGGTCAGCAGCACGGCTTCGACGTCGACATCTGGGACCCGAGGCTGGCCCCGGCGTCGCTGTCGAGCACGCCGTTCACCTCCGCCGCCGACCTTGCGAAGTACAAGACGATCATCTTCGGCTCCCCGGTGGACGGGACCAACGCCGGCAGCGCACCGGCGGCGGACGCGCTCAACGCCGACGAGCTGGCCGCGTTCAAGGGGTACATCCAGGCCGGCGGCGGATACGTCGGGCTGCACGGCGCGTCCGACGCGATCCACAACGTGCCGTGGTACCGCGACCTGGTCGGGGCCTGGTTCACCAACCACCCGGGCGGCCAGAACGGTGAGGGCACCTGCGGCAGCTGCATCAACGTGCGGGTCAACACCGAGGACCCGACGAACCCGGCCACCGCGCACCTGCCGGCGACCTGGCTCACCATCGACGAGCTGTACAACTTCGACCACAACCCGCGGGCCGAGGTGCACACGCTGCTGAG
Organism: Dactylosporangium sp. NBC_01737; assembly: GCF_035963215.1. Lineage (NCBI taxonomy): Bacteria > Bacillati > Actinomycetota > Actinomycetes > Micromonosporales > Micromonosporaceae > Dactylosporangium > Dactylosporangium sp. NBC_01737. Next base: position 5,908,786 of record NZ_CP109153.1, on the reverse strand, counting down.
CCTTGACGAGTCGTCATACCGCCGCAGTCTCAACAGCGGCAACGCCGCGAACGTCCCGCTGGCGCTCATGGGCGGCGACCACCCGATCGCATGGTGCCAGAACTACGACGGCGGCCGCCAGTTCTCCCTCATCCTCGGCCACGATCGCGCGCAGTACTCCCGTGAGTCATTCACCAGGATCCTGCTGGCCGGCATCAGCTGGACCGCAGGCCAGACCGAGGCAAACTGCTCGACCTTCCGGCAGACCCGCACGCTGATCACCACCGGCACCGCGGCCGGCACGCTGGATCCGGAGTCCGCCGCAGCGGCCACCGCACTCCTCGACGATGCCCAGGCCGCCTACCTGCGGCTGGACCACAACGCCGCGATCACGTCGCTCAACAAGATCATCGCACTGGCCGGCTCGCCCGCCGCCGGCACAGCTCGCGGCGAGCTCGACCGCCAGGCCCGCGAGTTGCGGGACTGGATGATGTCCTTGAAGTAGTCCCGCGCCGACCGCAGTGAACCCGGACGCCGGTGGGGTGTGCACCCCGCCGGCTTCCGGCTAGGCCGCCTCCAGGCTGACCCGGCGCGTCCGCGTGAGCATGGCGGAGAAGTCGTCGGCGGTGACGGGCCGGCTGAAGAGATATCCCTGGATCGCCGGGCAGTCGGCGGCCCGGAGCGCTTCCCAGTCGGCCAGGTCTTCGACGCCCTCGGCGACCGCGGACATGTTCAGCGAGCGGGCCAGCCAGAGCACGGCGGAGATGATCGAGGACTTGCGGGTGTCGTGTGCCAGCCCGGCGACGAACGAGCGGTCCAGTTTGACGATGTCGGCGGGGACCGACTGGAGCCAGGTCAGTGAGCTGTACCCGGTGCCGAAGTCGTCCAGGGCGATCCGGACGCCGACGGACTTGATGGCGTGCAGCCGGTCCCGCAGGTCCACGGAGGTGGACAGCAGGGCCGTCTCGGTGATCTCCAGGACCAGCCGGGCCGGGTCGTCCAGGCCGCTGGCGGTCAGCAGCCGGACCAGCATCGGCACGAAGCCGGGCTCGGACAGCTGCCGCGGGCTGACGTTGACCGACACGTACCCCAGCTCGTGGCGCCATCGGTGCAGGTGACGCAGGGCCTGAGCCAGCACGTGCTCGCCGAGCGGGACGACCAGGCCGGTCTCCTCCGCGGCCGGGATGAAGTGGCCGGGCGCCAGCAGCTCGCCGTCGGCGGTCCGCATCCGGACCAGCGCCTCGGCGCCGACGATCTGCCCGGTCGCGGGCGACACGATGGGCTGGAACCAGACCGGCAGGGTGGCCTCGCGCCGGCCGTCCAGGGCCTGCCGCAGCCTGGACTCGGCGGTGATCCGCTGCTGGACCGCGACCCGCATCTGCTCGTTGAAGATTTCGAGGCGGTTGCCGCCGGCGCGCTTCGCGGTGTACATGGCGGTGTCGGCGGCCAGTACGGCCTGCTCGGCCTGCCGCGGGCCGAGTGCCTGCGCCAGACCGATGCTCAGCGCAACCTGCAGGTGCCCCGCGGCCACCGGCAGCGGCTGGTCCAGCGACGCCAGCACCGCCTGGCCGATGTCGAGGCCGCGCTGCAGGGAGCCAGGAAGCGCGATCACGAACTCGTCGCCGCCGAGCCGGGCGATCAGCGAGCCGCGGGGCACGGTCCGCTCCAACCGGGCGGCGAGCGCGCGCAGCACGTCGTCGCCGGCGGCGTGGCCGGACCCGTCGTTGATCGTCTTGAATCGGTCCACGTCCAGATAGAGCACGGACACCGGCCCGTCGCTCGCGTCGAGGAGCTTCACCAGGTCCACCTCGAACGCCGACCGCGACAGCAGCCCGGTCAGCGCGTCCTGGCGCACCTGACGGCGCAGCGCGGCCTCGTGCTCCTGCTGCCGGGTGACGTCCAGGCAGTGCACGAAGATCGACTGCAGCCGGCCCCGGCGGTCCCGCAGCCCGTTGCTGTGGATCTCGATCCAGATCACTGCATCGTCGTCGTGGCGCCGGTACGCCCGGGTCACCGTGGCCGCGTCGGGTGCCGTCATCAGTTCCTGGAACAGCGTGTCCGGCCCGGGGGCGACCGGGGTCAGCGGAATCTGATCGACGGTGAAGTCCGGCGGCAGCTGCTCGGGCAGGCCGAGCCAGCTGCGGTACGCCGAGTTGGTGCGCAGCAGCCGGCCGTCGGGAGCGAGCATCGCCATCGGCACCGGGGTCTGGTCGAACGCCACGCTCAGCTGCGCCTGGCTTGCCGCGAGACTGTCCTGCGCCCGGCGCTCCTCGGCCTCGGTGAGGCTCCATGCCACCACCTGGAACGCGGCGGCCAGCAGCACGGCAAGGCCGTGCAGCAGCGCCCAGATCCACGGGTGGGCCATGGCGCTGTGGTGATCGTAGGTGTGGTCGCTGACGATCGTGCCGAAGACCGCGTGGTGCAGTGTCGTGCCGAGCAGGAACGCGCCGAACGGCATCCAGTCGCGGTACAGCGCCAGCGCGGCGACCACGATGAAGAACGAGAAATGCGCCTCGGTCAGCCCGTCGCACATGGCGACGAAGCCGCCGCACGCGAAGGTGAACCCGACAGCGATGAGGGTCGAAGGGGCCCGGCGCGGGCGCAGCTGCACCGCACCGACGAGGCACGGCAGTACCAGCAGGACCGTCACCACCCAGGCCGTACCGAGCGTGTGACGCACCACACCGAAGGCGGTCAGGGCCAGGACGGACGAGGCGAGCAACATCGTCAGCAGACGGTGGCGGCGCGCCCAGTCCTCGTCGCGCAGGCCACCTCCGGCCGGAAGCCAACCGCGCATAGTCTGCCTCCTGTCCCAGTCCATGTCAGGAGGCAGATCGGCCCTGTCCCGCCGCAGCTGAGCGGTCCACCGGTTGCGGCCCGGTTGTCCGCCGGACCTGACAGGCACCGCAACGACAGCCGGACACCTCCTGTGATGCGACACCCAGCGGCCGGGCTGTCGTGACGTTCGGTCGGCGCGCTTGCGTCTGCCGGCGTCCCGTCCGACTCGGGACTGCCGCCCGGTTCGGATCAGGACCGGCGTCCCGGCTCGGACTGGACGTTGGGCCAGAGTTGGTGTCAGGTGGCGGCGGCCGCGTTGAATGCGGGCACCCGCGCTCATAGCGTCAGGCCATGTCTGGTGAATCGTGGCTGCGGCGCATCCTCGCCGCCGCCCTCATGCTGATCGGCACCGTGGTCTTCGCCGCCCCCGCGCAGGCCGCGCAGTGCACCGGCTTCGCGTGTTACCGGTATTGGGCGGACTTCACGGTCGCGGCGTGGACGGTGCCGGCGTTGCCGATTCCGGTGGCTCCGGGCGAGACCCACACCTACACGGTGCGGGTGACCAGCACCGGCTGGCGCACCGGCGGGATGACCGGACCCGTCGAGTGGCCCGAGGGCCCCGCCCCGCTTGAGGTGTTCGTGGTCTGGGACCCGGCATCGGATGAGGAGTTCATCGTTCCTCGCGCCGGGTCGTTCGACGGCGGCTGGCGCATCGGTGGCTGCGGCGCCTACCACTGGCCCGGCCTTGCCTGCTACGGCAACAACATGCCGGTGGGGTCGTACAGCCAGTTCACCTACGTGTGGCAGGCCCCGCCCGCACCGGGCATCTACACGTTCACGATCCTGATCGACACTCCCAACTTCACCGAGTACAACGAGAACAACAACAGCATCACGCTGACCTACGCGGTGGGCTACCTCGCCTGAGGAGCCGCCGCGCGAGTGCCCCTGGAAGGCGGCTACGGCTGGCCGAGCCCGGCCCGGCGGGCCTGCAGCATCGCTTCGGCCCGGTCTGCCACGTGCAGCTTGGCGAAGATGCTGGAGACGTGGTTGCGCACGGTCTTCGGGCTCAGGTGCAACTGTTCGGCGATGCGGGCGTTCGGGTGGCCGTCGGCGAGCATGCCGAGGATCTCCCGCTCGCGGTTGGTGAGGTCCGCGAACGCGTCGGCCGGCTTGGGTCTGGCGAAGTGGTCGAGGACCCGCTGCGCGATGTTCTGCCCGAACACCGCCGCACCCGAACCGACCGCGTGGATGGCGTGGACGACCTCGGCCGGCCCCGCACCCTTCAGCAGGTAGCCGCGGGCACCGGCCCGCATCGCGGCGAACACGGACTCGTCGTCGTCTAGCATGGTCAGGATCAGCACGCCGACGGCCGATGTCTCGCGGGTGATGGCGCGGGCGGCGTCGACCCCGTTGACGCCCGGCATGTGCAGGTCGAGCACGGCCACGTCGGGGAGCAGGGCCGTCGCGAGCCTGATCGCCTCCGCGCCGCCGTCCGCCTCCGCGACGCACGTCAGCGTCGGCTCGGTGTCCAGCAGCTGGCGCATGCCGGCGCGGAACACCGGATGGTCGTCGGCGACCAGGACCCGCAGCGGGCCCGCACTGTCGGACATGTAGCACCGTCCCGCGAAGTCGTCCTTGAATGCCTCACGATGCGGGGGGACACGTCCCGGCGTCAATGGGACGCGAGTCCCGATCCGACCGGGGAGGATGGCGTGTGATGGCGGTCAGGACACGACCGTGGCTCACAACAGGGTTGATCGCGGCGGCGGGCGTCGTCGCGATGCTGTGGGTCGTGTTCGCGCGCCTGGCCGCGCCGGCCGACGGCACGGTGGCGTACCCGAGCGCGCCGCCGTGGGGTCCCGACGGCGTGGTGATCCAGGAGGTGCACGCCGAGGGCAGCCCGCTGCGGCCGGGCGACCGGGTCGTCGCGGTGAACGGCGTCCCGCTCGCGGCGGGACCCGTCGGCGACGTGGGCGACCGGCCCGTGTACCGGGTGGTCCGCGGCGGCGAGACGCTGGAGCTGACCGTGCCGCTCGTGGCGTACCCGATCCGGGACGTCCTGGGCGACCACGCGGCGGTGCTGCCGTTCGTCGTCGTCGAGCTGGTGGTGGCCGGGTTCGTCGTCCGCCGCCGTCCGCGCGACCCGGCGGCGCGGGCGCTGTTCGGCATCGCCGTGCTGCAGGCCGCCGGCGGGGCCGCGTATCCGTTCGCGAGCCAGGTCGTCGACGTCGCCACCGGGCGGCTCTGGCCCACCGTTGTGAGCGACACCGCCAACGCGCTGCTCTGGGGTGCGATGCTGCATTTCGCGACGGTGTTCCCGAACCGGTGGCCGATCCTGCGGCGCCGCCCCCGCCTGACGGCGCTCGCCTACGTCATACCGTTTCTCCTGTACGGGCTGAGCCTGGCCATGGGGTTGCCCGGCGCCAATGCGCTGCAGCGGCTGGGCGTCCTCGCCGCCGTGTCACCGCCGGCGGCCAACGTGCTGCCCGTCGTCATCGTCGCCGCCCTCGTGACGAGCTTCGCGCTCGCCAAACGTGACCCGGCCGCCCGGCAGCGGATGCGGTGGCAGGTGTACACGTTCGGGTTCGGTGTCGCCGCGTACCTGGGGCTCGGCCGGCTCCCCGAGTGGCTCACCGGCCGGCCGCTGCTCGGCTGGGACGTGCTGACACTGTTCTTCCTCCCGTGCCCGATCGCGCTCGGCGCGGCCGTGCTGCGGTACCGGCTGTTCGACATCCAGGTCATCCTGCGGCGCTCCCTGGTGTACGGGCTGCTGTCGGCCGCGCTGGTGCTCGGTGCGCTCGGCGTCGCCGCCGTGCTGAGGCTCCTGTCCGGCCGGCCGGTCGACCCGGTGCCGTTCGCCGCCGCCGTGCTCGTCACCCTCGTCACGGTGTCCGTGGGCCGGCACCTGCGACGCGTCGTGGGCCGGCAGGTGTTCGGCGACCGGGACGACCCGTACGAGGTACTGCGCCAGCTCGCCGACACCCTGGAGTCCACCTCGTCGCCGCAGGCGGTGCTCGACCACGTGACCCACACGCTCGCCCGCACGCTCCGGCTGACGTACGTGGCGATCGAGGTGTCCGGCGGTCACACGTCCAGCCACGGCACGCCGTCCGCGGCACCGGCGACGATTCCGTTGCTGTACCAGGATGAACACAACGGCCGGCTGGTGCTCGACACGGGACCGCTGCACGAGCCGTTCGGCGAACGCGACCGGCGCCTGCTCGACGCGGTCGCCCGCCAGGTCGGCGTCATCGCGCACAACCTCGTGCTGGGCGAGCGGCTCCGGCGCTCCCTGGAACGCACCATCACGGCGCTGGAGGAGGAGCGGCGTCGTATGCGCCGCGACATCCATGACGGGCTCGGGCCGACGCTCGCGTCCGTGACCATGCGGCTGGAGCTCGCCCGTTCCCTGATGCACACCGACCCGGCCACGGCCGACGTGGTGTTCGACGGCCTCGTGCAGACCCATCAGCACGCGCTGCGGGACGTCCGCCGGCTCATCGACGGGCTGCGCCCACCGGTGCTCGACCAGCTGGGCCTGGTGCCCGCCGTGCGGGAACGCGCCGCCCGGCTCAGCGGCGGCGTGACCATCACCGTCGAGGCCGGCGAGGACGTGGCGTCGCTGCCCGCCGCGGCCGAGGTCGCCGCGTACCACATCATCTCCGAGGCGCTGACGAACGTGGTCAAGCACGCCGACGCCACCGGGTGCGTCGTGCGGCTGCGCCGCGATGACGACCTGCGCATCGAGGTCGCCGACGACGGCGTGGGCCTGCCACCGGACTACCACGCCGGGGTGGGACTGCGCTCGATCCGTGAGCGCTGCGCCGCACTGGGCGGCAGCGCCGACATCCGGACCCGTGACGGCGGCGGCACGCTCGTCACCGCCCGGCTGCCGGCAGGCCCGCGCCATCAGCAGCCACCGGGTGACGACGGGCGTTACCGCAGCACCGCGGCGAGGTCGCCGGCCCCCGCGGATCCCGGTGCCACCGCGGACATCGACCGAGCGGGCCCCGGCTCAGCGACCGCTCCGGCGACGGCCGGCGGCGGCTGAACCCCACGTCGTCGTCCGGCTCAGGGCAGTGCAACCGCCCGCTGCACCGCGGCGGTCAGCAGGCGGCGGTGTGGCTGACCGACGAGGAGTTCGCCGTGATGGTCGCCGAGATCGAGCACGCGGTCGTGTCAAGGGTCGGCAACGCCCGCGACGGCGGCCGGATCCGCCGCGTCGTCAGCCTCGTCGTCGTGCCGGACGAACCCACGACGTGACCGGTCCCGAGCAGTGCCCGCACGCCGAGGACCGGGCCCCCGTGGACGATCACGGATGGCCCGGTCCGGCGGTAGCTGCACCAGCGTGCCGTTGGTCTGCGACGCGTTCGGCACGTCGATGCACCGGCCTGACTGCGAGCCGACGATCTCTCTCGTGCCGCCCGGCATGCTCGGCGAGGTGCTGGCGGACGGCGACACGGGCCGGTGGGGGCTCGAGGCCGCGCGGCTTCGAACCCCCACCGGCGGGGGTCACGGGCTGGTGCAGGTGATGCCGCTGGGTGGCGTGCTGGCACCGGTGGCGGTGAATCCGAATGTCGTCGTGGCATTCGCCCCGAGGGCGCCGTTGTAGACGGCGTTGCGGACGGTGATGGCGCCGGTGGTGCCGGTGTTGACGCCGTTCCACAGACTGCTGATGGCCTGGCCGCCGGCGAGGCTGAACCGGGTGGTCCAGCCGCTGAGGGTGGTGGAGCCGTTGTTGGCCACCGTGAACTCACCCTGGAAGCCGCCGGGCCAGTCGTTGATCATGCGGTAGGTGGCAGTGCAGGTGCCGGGCTGGCCGCTGGGCGGCGGGCTGCTCGACGGGGAGGCGCTCGGCGAGACCGGCGGCGACGACGACGGCGGCGGGCTGCTCGGCGGGGTGGTGTTCTGGAACTGCGAGAAGAACTTCCAGATCTCCCCCGACGTCCACGTCCGGGCGTCGTTGGGCGAGCCCGACCCGTCCACCGGGCTGGGCGTGTGGTCACCGTCGAACGCGGCCCACTGGACCGGGTACCCCGACCGGCACCCGGAGTAGGTCGTGGTGATGTGCGTCAGGCTCCCCTGCGACGGCTCACGCGGACTCTGGGCGGTGCAGCCGTTGTTGCGCACGAAGGTGTCACGCAGCGACCGCCCGCTGCTGATGTTGAGGACGCTGTCGTGCGTGCCGTGGATGCCGAAGTAGGCCACGGGCTGGGTGCCGCCGCTGCAGCCGCTGAGGTTCGCCCCCGACAGGACGCTGACCGCCCGGAACACCGTGGGCCGGGCGCAGGCGATCGCGTAGCTCATGGCGCCGCCATAGCTCCAGCCCAGGGCGAAGAGCTGCGTCGTGTCGACGCACAGGCTGCTCTCGATCAGCTTGGTGAGGTCGTCGACGAGGGTCAGGTCCTGGCCGTTGGTGTTCGCCCAGCCGTTGTTGATGCCCTGCGGCGCCACGAAGATCGCACTGTTGCCGGACAGCGGCTGCAGCCCGTAGAAGCCGGCCGAGGACACGTTGCCGGCCGAGCCGTTGAGCCAGTGCAGCGCGAAGATCAGCCGGTACGGCCGGTTGCTGTCGTAGTTGTCGGGAACCCGCAGGATGTAGGTGCGGTTCTGGCCGCTGCTCTGGATCGTGCGGGTACCGCTGCTCAGCGCCGGGGACCTGCCGCATCCGGCGGTGGTCGCGAGCACGCCGTTGGTCGCGGCTTCCGCGGTGGCACCGCCACTGGTGAGGGTGTGGCCGGCCACGACCATGATCAGCGCGGCCAGCGCCGCGAGCACCGGCGCGCCGTATCTGCGTTTCGACACCGCACTTCCTTTCGTCCGGCCTGGGGTCCGTGCCGTCCGCCGGGCACGTTCAGGCATTCTCGAATCAGTTCACGCAGACTCATCGATGACAATGAAATGCGCGACAGCGGGGCCGGAATATGCGCGGCACGCACGAGTCCCGCCATGAAAGTTGCAGTGCCGAACGAAATCCGGAGACCCGCCGTGACGCCATCGATGAATGGTGTCGGCGTTCGTTTCCGGCAGCCGGAACCTTGGCATTTAAAATGTGTTATCAACCGGGCCTCCCGCGAGTCGGGTGGAATGCTTTTATGCCGCCGAACACCACCATTCGGGCAGGATCCGCGGCGCATTCCCGGGTCCCTCGGCGGGCCGCGCCACGCCTCGGATCTTCCGGAGCCGCCGGCCGCGCCCCACGCACAGGGGTTTCGAAAGCTTTGACACCGCCGCGAAGGTCGCCCAATACTGGCGCCATCGATATCCGTCAACACCGGGCGCCGACCGGGTTGTCGCATGCTGCCCATGTTGAGGAGGAACGCGCGCACCATGAACATGCGTAGCCGTCTGCTCGCCACCGCCGCCGCCGTCTCGGCGGCCGCGGCTCTCACCACCTTCGTCGTCGGGGCCGCCTCCCCGGCGAACGCCGCGACCTGCAACGGGTACGTCGGGCTCACGTTCGACGACGGCCCCGGCAACAACACCGGCAACCTGCTCAACGCGCTGCGCCAGAACGGGCTGCGGGCCACGATGTTCAACGAGGGCCAGTACGCCGCCCAGTACCCGGCCCAGGTCCGCGCGCAGGTCAGCGCCGGCATGTGGGTCGGCAACCACAGCTACACCCACCCGCACCTGACCCAGCAGAGCCAGGCCCAGATCGACTCGGAGGTCTCCCGCACCCAGCAGGCCATCGCCAACGCCGGCGGCGGCACCCCGAAGCTCTTCCGCCCGCCGTACGGCGAGACCAACTCCACCGTGCAGTCGGTCCTGTCGCGCTACGGCCTGACCCAGATCATCTGGGACGTCGACTCGCAGGACTGGAACAACGCCAGCGTCGACGCGATCGTCCAGGCCAACGCCCGCCTCACCAACGGCCAGATCATCCTCATGCACGACTGGCCGGCCAACACGGTCGCCGCGATCCCGCGCATCGCCCAGGGCCTGGCGGCACGCAACCTCTGCGCCGGCATGATCTCCCCGCAGACCGGCCGGGCGGTCGCCCCCGACGGCACCAACCCGACCACCCCGCCGCCGACCACCCCGGGCGGCGGCACGTCGCAGCCGCCGAGCTCGCCGCCGCCGGCGGGTGGGGCCTGCTCAGCGACGTACGCCGTCACCAGTTCGTGGCAGGGCGGATTCCAGGGCTCGGTCACGGTGAGCGCCGGGAACGCCGCCATCTCACGGTGGACGGTCAAGTGGACGTTCGCCAACGGCCAGACGATCAACCAGCTGTGGAACGGCACCCTGAGCACGTCCGGCTCGGCCATCACCGTGACGAACGTGTCGTACAACGGCACCGTCCCAGCCGGCGGCACCACCTCGTTCGGCTTCACCGGCACCTGGAACGGCACGAACGCCGTGCCCGCACTCACCTGCACCGTGTAGTCGCGGCCGGTCCCGCCCTGGGAACGTCCAGGGCGGGACCGGCCCTGGGCCACGGCGGCACGTCCGGCGCCGGCGCGACCGCGACGGCCGTCATCGCTGCGGCGGGACCGTCTGGAACATCCGGTACATGAGGATCAGCGCCGGGATGAGCAGGACCGCACCGATCGCGACGGCGACCAGCACCGCGGTGAGGGTGGCCCGGCCGGCCGCGGCGTCGTCGATGGTGAGGTGCGCCGGCAGCACGTACGGGTACTGCCCGGCCGCCCAGCCGCAGAGCACCGCGGTGACGGCGGCACCGGCGGTGATACGGGCCCAGATGTACCGGCGGCCCAGCAGCAGCCCGATGGAGACGGCACCGGCGGCCGCGGACAGCACGATCGGTGCCAGGCCGCGGCCGAGCAGCTGGTCGAACAGCGCGGGTGCGTCGCCGCGCAGGACGAAGATGCCGGCGACGGCCACCGCACCAGTGACGACGGCGGTGATCAGCGCCCGGACGCGGAACACGTCGGCCAGGTCCGGCGCCTCGCGGCGGGCGTCGCCGCACAGGAAGGCGGCGGCGAGGTAGGCGCAGGACAGCACGGCCAGCACCCCGCCGAGCACCGACGTCGGGTTGATCCAGCTGGTCAGCACGTTGCCGGCGGCGACGCCCGGTGGCACGCGCCCGGAGGCGATGCCGCCGACCATCGCGCCCAGGAAGAACGGGGTGACGACCGACGACAGCGCGAACGAGCCGCCGAGGAAGCGTTGCATCGCGTGGGTGGTCGCGGTCTTGCGGAACGCGAACGCCCCGCCCCGCACGATCATCCCGAACCCGGCGAGGGTCAGCGGGATGTACAGGGTCGAGGCGACCGCGGCGAACGCGGGCGGGAACCCGGTCCACAGCACCACGAGCACGAAGATCAACCAGACGTGGTTCGCCTCCCACACCGGCCCGATGGAGTGCTCGATCAGGGCGCGCTGGGGGCGACCCTTGACGGAGCCGCCGGCGAGGAGGTCCCAGATCCCGGCGCCGAAGTCGGCGCCGCCGAACAGGGCGTAGGCGATCAGCGCCACGAACATCACGGCGAGCACGGCGTCGGGCAGGTTCATCCGGCCTGCCTCTCGCCGTCCAGCGGCTCGGCGGCGGCCTCCTGCGGCGCCACGGCGGCGTCGTGGTGATGGGCGAGGCGCCGCAGCGTGTACACGGTGAGGAACGTCAGCACGGCGTACACGGCCAGCACCGCCCACAGACCCAGGTACAGCCCGGGCGCCGAGCTCACCGCGTCGGCGGTCCTGAGCTTGTCGTAGACGACCCACGGCTGGCGGCCGACCTCGGTGGTGACCCAGCCCGCCTCCATCGCGACGATCGACGCCACGCCGGACACGGCGACGCCGCGCAGGAACCACCGCGATCTGGGCAGCCGCCGGTGCCGCAGCCACGTCCAGGCCATCGCGAGCGTGATCAGCATCAGGGCGGAGCCGATGCCGACCATGACGTTGTAGGACAGGTGCACGACGTTGACCGGTGGCCGCAACTGCGGTGCGACCGCTTCCAGGCCGACGACCCGACCGTCCGGGTCGTGGGTCACCAGCAGCGACAGCCCCCACGGGATCCGCAGCGCGTACCGCAGTTCGTCGCCGGTGTAGATGCCGCCCAGCGACAGCGGCACGCCGGTGCCGGTGCGGTACAGGCCCTCCATCGCCGCGAGCTTGACCGGCTGGGTCTCGGCGACCACGTTGGCGATGTAGTCGCCCACCCCGATCTGCACCGGCGTCGCGATCGCCGCCAGGGTCAGCGGGATCACCAGGCCCAGCCGGTGATAGCGGGTGCGCCGGCCGCGCAGCATCCCCACCGCGTAGATCGACGCGACGGTGAAGCCGACCACCATGAACGCCGCAATGATCATGTGCAGCCACTGCGCGGCCGTGGACGGGTTGAACATCGCGTCGATCACGTCGACGTCGACCACGCGGCCCTCGGCGTCGATGGTGAATCCCTGCGGGGTGTTCATCCAGGCGTTCGCGGAGATGACGAAGAGCGCCCCGGCCACGCCGGCGGGGATGATCGGCAGGCCGGTGAGCAGGTGGGCCCGCGGCGACAGCCGTCCCCAGCTGAACAGGTAGATGCCGAGGAAGATCGCCTCGATGAAGAACGTGAAGCCCTCCAGGATGAACGGGAAGCCGAACACCGCGCCGAAGCGCTCCATCAGCCCCGGCCACAGGATGCCCATCTCGAAGGACAGGATCGTGCCGGACACCGCGCCGGCGGCGAACATCACGCCCATGGCCTTGGCCCAGGTGTGGGCCAGCCGCTCCAGGTCGGCGTCGGCCCGCCGGTGCGCCCGCCACTCCGCGAACAGCACCAGCGCCGGGAACGTGATCCCGAAGCAGGAGAAGATGATGTGCCAGCCCAGCGAGAACGCCATCTGCATCCGGGCCGGGTACAGGTTGTCCGCCGCATCGGCCAGCAACTGGTGATCCACATGTCCTCCCGGCGTGACCCGGCCGCGACGAAGGCCGTAAGGACGACACTGGCCGGTTTCCGGCGGCGTAAACCTGCTCACCTGACCGCCGGTGGTCATCTCGTCCAGGCGAGACGGATTGCCCCGCCCCGGCGCCATGCTTCGGATTGGTCACCGAAATGATCGAGCCGGGACGTGCCGGCCTGCAGAAGGGAACCGATCCGCCATGTCACTCGCACCGTTCTCCTCCCGGCAACGCTATGCCGGTGGACGTCTGGCACCGCTGCACCGCTGGGACCCACGCCGGGAGATCGACGACATCTCCACCCGGTTCAGCCAGCTGATGAGCAGCTTCATGGGCGAACCGGGCGCCGGGTCCGGCGCGGGGCTGTGGTCGACGCTGGCGCCGGTCGACATCGAGGAGACCGACGACGCCTACATCGTCGACGTCGATCTGCCCAACGTGAACCCGCAGGACGTCGACATCCAGATGCGCGGCGAGGAACTGCGCATCACCGGGGAGTTCCAGCAGCGCCCACGCAGCGGCGTCATGCGCCGCCAGCTCCGCGAATCGGGCGAGTTCGAGTACCAGGTGGAACTGCCCGGCAACGTCGACGCCGACCAGGTCGACGCCAACTACGTCAACGGGGTGCTGACGATCACCGTGGGCAAGGCACAGGAGTCCGCGATGCGCAGGATCGAGGTGCACACCTCCGAGGAACGCCCACGGCAGGCCGGCATGCAGTCGTCGAAGGGAGGTGAGCAGCAGGCCCGCCGCAAGGAGTGACCACCTCCCGACGCGGGTGCACACCAGCGCGTCTCCGGCCACCACCGGCCGGAGACGCGCCGCGTCCACGCCGCACACTGCAAGTGAGGGCCCGGCATGGCAGCACACACCGGCGGCAGCGCGGCAGGCGACTCCCCCGCCGCGGGTGAGCGTGCGGCGTTCAGGGCTCCCTTCCTGGCGTTGGCGCTCGCCGCCGGTGTCGCGGGCATTCTGGACGCGTTCGCCCTGACCCGGTACGGCGTCTTCGTCGCCAACCAGTCGGGCAATGTCGTCCACGTGGGCATGGGCCTGGTCGGCCACGATCCGTCCTGGCCGGCGTCGGTGGCTTCGATGGCCGGCTTCGCCACCGGCGCCGGCGTCGCCTTCCGGCTGCGCGGCCGCGGCGGACCGGATCACCGGTCACCGGCCGCCGTCGAGCTCTGCATGACGATCGGCGCCCTCCTGCTGTGGGCGGGCATCGACGTGGCGCTGGACCGGGGCCCGGTTGCCGGCGTCCGGTGGGTGGTCCTGGTCGTCATCGGCGGGTTCTCCATGGGGTGCATGAGCGCCCTGATGGTCCGAAGCGCCGGGACCGCCGTCAACGCGACGTACCAGTCGGGCACGGTCGCCAAGACCGGGGAACGCATCGCGGCGTGGATCACCGGTACCGGTCCCGCACGCACGGGCGCGCGGCACGCCTCGTTGCTGGGAAGCATCGGGATCGCCGGCTATGCCACCGGCGGCGGCGTCGGCGCCCTGACCCAGCGCCATCCGGTGTGGACGTTCGCCGTCGCGGTGTCGATCCTGTGCATGCTGCTGCTGTCGCTGACGGCACGCCGCCCGCAACCCGGAACGCGAAGGGCCGGCCCCGGATGAAACGGCCGCCACCACCGCGCTCATCCGCCCCGGGTGGTCCGGCGCGACGCGGGCCCCTGGCACCCCTGGCACGTGAGCAAATTGTCGTGTGAAGGTCGTCCTGGTGGTCATCGGTGGCGGGATCGGTGCCCTGCTCCGCTACCTGCTCGGGCTCTCTCTGGCGCCGCCGACACCACCGGACTTCCCGTGGGTCACCTTCATGATCAACATGGTCGGCGCGTTCGGGCTGGGTGCGCTCATGACGCTGCTCGCGGCCGGCCGGTTGAACGCCGCCTGGGCGAAGCCCTTCCTGTCCACCGGCGTCCTGGGCGGTTTCACGACCTGGTCCCACTTCATCGTCGAGAGCGACCAGCTGATCGGGGCCCGGCGCAGTGGGCTCGCCATCATCTACCTGGTGGTGAGCATCGTCGCCGGCGTGATCGCGGCGGCGCTCGGCGCGCGCCTGGTGGAGTTGCGCACCGGCCGCCCGGCGGGAAGCCCCGTCTGATGTGGGTGGGGATCGGGGTCTTCCTGGCCTGCGGGCTGGGCGCGCTGTGCAGGGGCGCCCTCGACGCGACCGTCATGCCGTGGTGGAAGGCTCGGGTGCCGGCGTCGAGCAGCGCGTTCCCGGCCAGCACCTTCCTGATCAACGTCTCCGGCGCGTTCGTGCTCGGCATCGTCACGGGCTTCGCGACCGCGGACACGTCCGGCGCCGTCCAGGACTTCGCCACGATCGCGGGCGTGGGTTTTCTCGGTGCGTACACGACGTTCTCGACCGAGGAGTGGCACACCCTGGGCCTGCTGCGCAAGAACGCCGGTCTCGAGGCCTTCAACGTGCTGGGCAGCCTGGCCGCGAGCCTCGTGCTGGCGGCCTTCGGCCTCTGGCTGGGTGGCCTGCTCTGACGAACCGGCTGCCTGCACGGTCCTGACACGGACCCTTCCACCATGCGCCGGTGAGGTCCCCCGGCGATCCAGGTTGCAATCAGCGCACCGGGGGAACTTCGCGGGTGTCCAGCCGTGACGCCGGTCCCCATGCGACCCGGACGCCGGCCCACCGACCTGATCCCGCTGTCCCGGAAGGAGCTGTCACATGCCCACACCGATCATCGTGAACGGCGCCGACACCGCCTGGGTGCTCGTCTGCGCGGCGCTGGTGTTGTTCATGGTCCCAGGTCTGGCGTTCTTCTACGCCGGCCAGGTGTCCAGCCGCAACACCCTGGCTATGCTGCAACAGAACTTCATCCCGCTCGGCATCGTCAGCATCACCTGGATCCTGCTCGGCTACACCATCGCGTTCGGCGACGACGCCGGCACCGGCCTCGTCGGCAACGTGAAACTGTTCGGGCTGATGCACGCCGGCACGACACCCGCGCCGGCGCCCGCGTTCCACGTCGTCGCCCCCGGGGTCGCCATCCCCACGCTGGCGTTCGTGGCGTTCCAGATGATGTTCGCCGTCATCACCCCGGCGCTCATCACCGGAGCGACCGCGGGACGGCTGAAGATCGTCGGCTGGGCGGTCTTCATCGCGGTCTGGTCGGTGATCGTCTACGCGCCGATCGCGCACTGGCTCTGGCACCCCGGCGGCTGGCTGGCCAGGCTCGGCGCGCAGGACTGGGCCGGCGGCATGGTCGTGCACACCTCCGCGGGCGCCGCGGTGCTGGCGATCCTCCTCGTGGTCGGCCGCCGCAGGAACTGGCCGCAGACCGGCACCCTGCCCAACTCGCTGCCCCTGACGATCGTCGGCGCCGGCGTGCTGTGGTTCGGCTGGTTCGGCTTCAACGCCGGCGACGGGCTGCGCGCCGACACAATCGCGGCCCAGGCGCTGCTCAACACCCACATCGCTGCCGCGGCCGGCCTGATCGCCTGGCTGCTGCTGGAGCGGTTCACCAGCGGCCACGCGACCGTGCTGGGAGCCGTGTCCGGCGCCGTGGCCGGGCTCGCGACCATCACCCCGTGCGCGGGATACGTCAGCACGCTGTCCGCGCTCGCCATCGGCGTCGTCGCCGGCCTCGTCTGCCAGCTGGCGATGCGGGTGAAGTTCCGCCTCCGGTTCGACGACGCGCTCGACGTCGTCGCCGTGCACTTCATCGGCGGTGTCCTCGGCTCGCTGCTGCTGGGCTTCTTCGCCGACCGCGCCGCCAACAGCCTCGGCGCCGACGGCCTGTTCTTCGGCGGTGGCGTGGGCCTGCTGTGGCGGCAGGCCGTCGCGGTCGTCGCGGTGGCGGCGTTCTCGTTCGTCCTGACCTGGATCATCGCCGTGGCGATCCAGAAGAGCATCGGCCTTCGCGTCCCGCCGGCCGACGAGGATCGGCTCGACCGGGTACAGCAGGCCGTCGAGGCATACCACCTCGACGCGGTCTCCGGCCTGCCCGGCTCGAGCGGCCCCGGGGCGGCACCGCAGCGCCCGGTGCCGGCCAGGGCGGCCGCCGGCGGCCCGGACTCCACCGTCAGCCTCGTCACCGGGCTGCTGGACCCCGAACGCGTGCACACCGACGAACTCGAGGACGCACTGTCACGGGCCGGCGCCGCGTCGGTCGTCGTCACCGAGGCCCACGCCGCCGTGGAGTCGCCGCAGGCGCAGACCGTCCGCGGGTACCGGCGAAACCTCGAGCTCGTCAGCCGCCTGCGCATCGAGGTGCTCGTCCCGGACCGCAGCGTCGCCATGGTCCTGGACGTCTTCGACCGGTTCTCCGCCGAGCATCCGGAGGGGTTCGTCCAGGTCGTCAAGCCCAGCACCAGCATCCAGCGCGAGCACGGCGCAACACCCTGAAACCGCCGGTTGCCCTCATGAGCGGCGCGGCGGTGCGGCGGGGGTGCTCAGCATCGTGCCGTCGCCGTGCCGCTCGTGGTGCGGCACCGGGGCGAAGTGCCGCTTCGGCAGCAGGAACAGCCACGTGGCGACCACGAACGGGGCGGTCAGCGTGGGGATGCCGTACGGCGCCAGCACCGTGGTCAGGGCGGCCTGCACCCAGACCGCGGTGATCGTCGCCAGCAGGGTGTAGACGGCCACCGCCGGCATGGGACGGTAGAACACGGCACCCAGGGCGAGCGCGGTGAGGACCGCGTTGAAGCCCCAGATCCCCTTGCCGATCGCCGTGCCGTCCGCGCCCAGCCCGATCGCGAGCGCGGTGCCGACCGCCGAGCCGAGGATCGCGGCGAGTGCGACCGCGCGGGAGTTGACCGCCAGCGCGACGAGAATGACGGCGCCGCTGACCCAGTCGTCGAGCAGGAAGACCTGAGCGATCCCCTTCAGCGTGCCGGTGGCCAGGAACTCGAAGGTCACCGGCACGTGGGCCAGCTCCGCCGGCGTGGCGGCCGGCAGCGCCGGCCGGCTCAGCGCACCGGGCCCGATCCGCATGAACTGGTAGGCGCCCATCAGCAGGAACCAGGACGTCAGCACGAACGGGAACGTCAGGGCGGCCACACCCCAGCTGTTGAGCACGTTGCTCAACGCGAGGGTGACCACGGTCGTGACGGCCGCGCCCAGCACCACGTACGCCCACAGCACCGGCTCGGCGGCGAGGAACGTGGGCAGCGCCGCGCCGGTCAGCAGCGGGCTGAACCCGAACAGGCCCTGCCGCCACGACGTCGCGTCGACCCGCAGCAGCAGGGCGGTGCCCGTGCCGGCGAGCAGCCCCACCAGGGCGCCGGCGCCGACCTCAGCGGTGCCGGTGCGGATCGTGCCCCAGCCGATGGCGGCCAGGATGAGCAGGCCGGTGACCGGGTTGTTCTGCAGCATCACCTGGGCGGCGCCGCGCAGGCACGCGTCGGCGAACCGCACGGGGGCATGAGCGTCGGCCGTCGCGGACCAGGTCCGGCTGATCGCGTCCATGCCGTCAGCGCCAGCGGAACGGGGGCGGCAGCGAAGCGCCGACGGTCTCCCGGCGCACCAGCGACCAGAAGTCCCGGACCACGGCCCGGACCGGTTCCGAGTCCGTCCCCAGCACCCGGTAGATCAGGCCCGCGCCGTTGGGCAGGCGGCTCGCACCGGCGACCGCCGGGCCGGTCATGGTGACGGCGGCCGGGACCTGGTCGAACACCCGGTCGGCGAGCGCCGCCGAGGTCAGCAGCACGACGTTGGCGACGACCTGGAACCCGCCCATCACCGCGCAACGGTCGACGGGAAAGCGCCCCGGCTCGATGACGAACTTCTCCGCGAACAGCTCGCGGCCGTCCGGGCGGGTCGCCCGCAGCGCCGAGGAGAACAGGTCGTAGCCGAACAGCTCACCGTCGTGGTGGTACCGCCGCCCGGGCAGGATGATCTCCGCGTACAGCGCCGTCGCGCTCTCCGGCAACGACACCTGGGTCCGGGCCAGGTACCGGCTGCGGCGGTACGGGATCACCGGCTCCGGCAGGAACTCCAGGTACGCCCCGTCCTCCAGCACGATGTCCTGCGTCTGCGTCGCGTAGTTCGCGTCCATCTGCTGGATCCTGGTCGCGGACTGGGTCGTCAGATGGGCCTGCGCGTCCTCGCCGAGCCGCACCCGCAGCGCATGCCGGTCGCCCTGCAGCAGCCCGCCGGACGTGGTGATGATGAAGACGCAGGCGAGGTCGGGCATTGCCTCGTCCCAGTACAACGCCCGTTGCACCAGCAGCGGCGCCTGCCGGTACAGCTCCGCGAGGATCGTGCGGTCGCCGCGGCGCTCGAATCCCAGGCGCAGCACCCCGTTCTTGCCGGGAGCGCCGCTGGGCAGTTGCGCCGGCTCGTCGTGGTACGGCGCCAGCTCCGGCGCGGCGTGCAGGGTGCTCATTCGGCGGGTACCAGCCCGAACAGGACCTCACGGCGGATGACCGCGAGGACCTCGTCGACGCCTTCGCCGGTCCTGCAGTTGGTGAACACGACCGGCTTGCCGTCGCGCTGCATCGCCGCGTCACGGTCCATCACGGCGAGATCCGCGTCGACGTACGGGGCCAGGTCCACCTTGTTGATCACGAGCAGGTCGGAGCGCGCGATGCCGGGGCCGTTCTTGCGCGGGATCTTGTCGCCGGCCGCCACGTCGATCACGTAGATGAAGAAGTCCACCAGGGCCGGGCTGAACGTGAGGGTCAGGTTGTCGCCGCCGCTCTCGATCAGCACGAGGTCGGTGCCGGGGAACCGGGACTCCATGTCCTCCACCGCGGCGAGGTTCATACTCGGGTCCTCGCGGACGGCGGTGTGCGGGCAGGCGCCGGTCTCCACCCCGATGATCCGCTCGGCCTGCAGCACGCCGGTGAGCACCCGCCGCACGTGCGCGGCGTCCTCGGTCGTCACCACGTCGTTCGTCACGACAAGGACCCGCTGCCCGCCGGCCACCAGGCGCGGCACCAGCGCCTCGATGATCGCCGTCTTCCCGCTGCCGACCGGACCTCCGACGCCGACGCGACTGGCTGATTGCATGTTTCCTCCGGTGAGGTCAGTTGATGAACATCCGAATCCGGGCCCGCACGTGCGCGGCGGCCAGCACGTCGGTCATGGGCGCGAACGACGCCATGTCGTCCAGCCCCGCCCCGGCCACCCGTTCGTAGTGCCGCTGTGCGGTGTCGTTGACGGCGAACAGCACCGTCTGGGCGTCGACGTGATCGATGGGCATGAGCCGGACGGCGGCGCCGACGATCATCGCCGCCGTCCCGTACTGCTGCGCCGCGAAGGCGGCCTCCTCGGGCAGGCCGAGCACGGCGGCGAGCACCCCGACGCCGATCGGATACGTACCGGGTACGGTTCCGGCGGCGATGTCACCGGCCCGCCGTACCAGCACCGGATCGGCGACGACGGCGGCGGAGATCTCCGCCAGCTTCCGGCCCATCCGGGTGCTCATCGAGCGCATCTCCTCGTTGAGCTTGCGGACGAACACCGCCTCGTCGGACCGCCCGACCCGGTCGGTGTCGCCGGCGCGGGTGCCGCGATGGCTTTCCAGCAGCGCGATGCCGTCACAGCCGGCCGCCAGATGCGTCGCGGTGGACACGAAGTCGTGCAGCGTCCGCCGGTCATGCACGATCCCGAGCTGCACCGCCGGCTCCAGCGCGTTGGAGAACGTGAAGGCCCCGACCGGGAACATCGAGTCGGTGAACTGCAGCAGCCGCATCAGCTCCGGCATCCGCGGTACCGCCGCGACGCTCTTCAACTGCCGTCCGCGGGTAGGTGCGTGTGGCCCGCCGCGTCGGCCCCGCCGAACAGCCGCCGGGCCTCGTGCGGCGCCAGGAACGCGAGCACCTCGGTGCCGTCGACGAACTCGTGCTTGATCCCGGCGAAGTCGTGGGTCCGCATGACCGAGTCCATGACCCTGCGGTCGACGGTGACCGGCACGTACACGGTCGTGCCGTTCACCACGGCCGGCCAGTGCTGGTTGCCGATGGCGTGCCCGAACTCGACCGCGGTGCGCAGCGGCGTGTCGGGCGGGAGCTCGACCGCCATCACCTCACCCAGCATGAGCTGCACGACGGTTGCCGTCCGCTTCGCGGCGTCCCAGGTCAGGACGTCACCGTCGTGCAGGTGCGTGTCGCGCGCCAGTGACAGCGCCACCTCGACGCCGCCGCTGGTCCGCTTGCGCAGGCGGCGCTTCTGCGCCTCCCACTGGTCCAGGACGAGCCGGTCGACGTGCATGTCGGCCAGCCGGTCGCGCCAGCCCGGCTCGGCGGCGTTGCCCAGCACTGATTCGACGTACATGTTTCCCCCCGCATCACATCGGCATCACATCGGCGTCGGCGCGGGCGTCAGCTGAAGAAGTACAACTGGTTCATGGACAGCGCCGAGGCCGCCGGCACGGTGGCGTGCACCCCGTCGACCTTGACGGCGAAGGTCTCCGGGTCGACCTCGATCCGCGGGGTCAGCTCGTTGCGCACCATGTCCCGCTTGGTCAGCGAGCGCGTCCCCTGCACCGGCAGGATCTGCCGCTGCAGGCCGAGCTTCCCGGCGACGTCGGCGTCCAGACCGGCCTGCGACACGAACGTCACGCAGCTCTGCGACAGCGCCGCACCGAATGCCCCGAACATCGGCTTGTACATGACGGGCTCGGTCAGCGGCAGCGACGCGTCCGAGCTGCCGGTGGCCGCCCAGCTGATGATGCCGCCCTTGAGGACCAGCTTCGGTTTGGCGCCGAAGAACGCCGGCTCCCACAGCACGAGGTCGGCCAGCTTGCCCGGCTCGACCGAGCCCAGCACGTGGGCCACGCCCTGGGTGACGGCCGGGTTGATGGTCACCTTCGCCAGGTACCGCAGCACCCGGACGTTGTCGTTGCCCGGCGCGTCCTCCGGGAGCTTGCCCCGGGCCGCCTTCATCGCCTGTGCGAGCTGGACGGCGCGCAGGAAGCTCTCGCCCACCCGGCCCATCGCCTGACTGTCGCTGGAGATCATCGAGATGGCGCCGAGGTCGTGCAGGACGTTCTCGGCGGCCATCGTCTCGGGCCGGACCCGGCTCTCCGCGAACGCGACGTCCGAGGGGATCCGCGGGTTGAGGTTGTGACAGAACATGATCATGTCGAACAGCTCGGACTGCGAGTTGACCCCGTACGGCAGCGTCGGGTTCGTCGAGCTCGGCAGCACGTTGCGCTGACCCGCGACCTTGATGATGTCCGGCGCGTGCCCGCCGCCCGCACCCTCGGTGTGGAACGTGTGCACCGTGCGGCCCTCGAACGCCGCGATGGTGTCCTCCACGTAGCCGCTCTCGTTGAGCGTGTCCGTGTGCAGGCTGATCTGGACGTCGAACTCGTCGGCGGCGCTGAGCGCGGCCCGGATCACCGCGGGCGTCGCGGCCCAGTCCTCGTGGATCTTCAGGCCCGCCGCGCCGGCGATGATCTGCTCGTCGAGCGGGCCGCGCGACGAGCAGCTGCCCTTGCCCAGGAACCCGAGATTGACCGGGAGACTCTCCGCGGCCCGCATCATGGTGTGCAGGTTCCACACCCCGGAGGAGATCGTGGTGCCGTTGGTGCCGTCCGTCGGCCCGACCCCGCCGCCCCACAGGGTCGTGATGCCGTTGCTGAGCGCGTCGTACGCCTGCTGCGGCGAAACGTAGTGCACGTGCGAGTCGATGCCCGCCGCGGTCAGGATGAGGTGCTCACCGGAGATGGCGTCCGTGGCCGGGCCGACCGCCAGGCTCGGCGTGACCCCGTCCATCGTGCTGGGGTTCCCCGCCTTGCCGGCGCCGACGATCCGCCCGTCCTTGATCCCGACGTCCGCCTTGACGACCCCCATGACCGCGTCGACGATCGTGACATTGGTGATGACGAGATCGAGCGCGCCACCGGCGCTGGACAGCCCGCTGTCCACCCCCATGCCGTCGCGCAGGGTCTTGCCGCCGCCGTAGACCGCCTCGTCGCCCAGGACCCGCAGGTCCTGCTCGATCTCGACGTACAGGTCCGTGTCACCCAGCCGGATCTTGTCGCCGAGCGTCGGACCGTACAGGTCGGCGTACTGGCTCCGCGATATCCGGCTCACCGCTGGCCCTCCTCGGACGGCCGGGACTTGAAGCCGCGCATGCCCGCCCGTCGCGCCGCCTCGACCCGCTCCGGCTGATATCCGGCCGCGGCGCCGGTGCCGGCCCAGCCGTCCACCAGCCCGTTGAAGCCGTACACCCGCTGCTTGCCGCCGAACGGCACCAGGTCGACGGTCTTCTTGTCGCCGGGCTCGAACCGCACGGCCGTGGTCGCCGGAATGTCCAGCCGCTGCCCGAACGTGACCTCGCGGTCGAACTCGAGGCAGCGATTGACCTCGTAGAAATGGTAGTGCGAACCGACCTGGACGGGCCGGTCCCCCGTGTTGACCACCTCGATCGTCGAGACCGGCCGGCCGGCGTTGAGCTCCAGCGGCTCATCCGCGAGCACGTAACCGCCGATCGGGCGGACCGCCTTGTGACTGCCTTCGTGGTGACTGGGATTCGGCATCCCGGCCCTCCTTTCCTACTGCCTGCTGCCTGCTACCGGATTGGGGTGTGCACCGTGACCAGCCGGCTTCCGTCGGTGAAGACCGCCTCGATCTGGATGAACGGCACCAGGTCGGCGACGCCGTCCATCACGTCCGCCTTGCTCAGCACCGACCGCGCGTCGGTCAGCACGTCCTCGACCGTCTTGCCCTCCCGCGCGCCCTCCAGCGCCGCCGCGCAGATCACCGCCACGGCTTCGGGATGATTGAGCTTCAGACCCTTCGCCCGGCGCGCCTGAGCGATCTGGGCCAGTGAGAGCACCGTCAGCTTGTCGAATTCTCTGGGCGTAAGTTTCATGGCACGTGTCGTTTCCAATCAGTCCGCGCACACGCGAATCGAACACTCGGCAGGTGTCGCCATTGCTCGCGACATCGCGGACGGCATGAAAGGAGCCGGCGAGGCCCGCGCAACGATGCCCCTCGATCAGTCGCGCGGCGCGTCCGAGCTCTGCTCTCGCAATGTCAAAGCCGGCGGCAAGCCGGTCGGATGCAGTTCAGCCTAGCCGGACCGCGATGGTCGCCGACCGGAAAGAATGAGTGACTCCGCCGGATTCCGGGGTGAATTCACGATGACTCGCATCATGCCGGGTAGATCGGTTCCGCGGTCGCCGGCAGACCCACGGTCGGACCGAGATGCCTTGTGCCGGTCGGGCACCGATCCGAGGGAGCAATGGTGGCAGCTACCGAGTCCGGACAGCCGCACGACGCGAAGCGTTCCAACCGTGGCATCTCCAGGTGGCTGGTCCTCGTCGCCGCGGTGGTCATGCTGGCAGGGCTGCTGTTCGGATATGACCAGGGTGTGATCAGCGGGGCGCTTCGCGGCATCGAAAGCACCTTCCGCGTCAGCACACTCGTCATCGAGATCGTCACCAGCTGGGTCACCCTCGGCGCGCTGGTCGGCGCGCTCGGGGGCGGGACCATGACCGACCGGTTCGGCCGGCGGCGGACCGTCCTCGCGGCGGCCGTGCTCTTCGTGCTCGGTGCCGCGATCGAATCGGCCGCACCGAGCACCTGGGTCCTGGTGGTCGGCCGGCTGGTGGCCGGCGTGGGCGTGGGCGTGGCCTCGGTGGCGGCGCCGTTGTACGCGGCCGAGATGGCGCCGGCCCGCCTGCGGGGCCGGTTCGTGTCGCTGTACCAGCTGATGATCACATTCGGCATCTTCGTCGCCTACCTGGTCGATCAGCTGCTCTCCGTGGCCTCCGGCAGCTGGTGGCGGCTCATGCTCGGCCTGTCCGTCGTGCCCGGGCTGCTGCTGCTCGTCGCGATGCTGCCGCTGCCGGACTCCCCCGTGTGGTACCTCAAGACAGGTCAGCGCGGCAAGGCGCAGAGCGCGCTGCGCCGGGTCCAGCCGGACGCGGACCACCAGCGGGACATCGCCTCGATCGAAGCCAGCCTGCAGGGCCCGCAGCCGTCCTGGGGCGAGGTCTTCGCCAGGAGGTGGCGGGCCCCGCTCGTGCTCGGCCTCGGACTGGCCGTGCTGCAACAGTTCACCGGGATCAACGGGGTCATCTACTACGCCGACACGATCTTCGAAGCGGCCGGCTTCGACACACCCCGGTCGCAGACCGCCGCCACGACCTGGTCGATCGGCGCGGTGAACGTCCTGTTCACGTTCGTCGCCGTCGGCTACGTCGACCGGTTCGGCCGGCGTCCGCTGCTGCTCGCCGGCCTCGTCGGCATGGGGGTCTCCCTGCTCGTCATCAGTGTGTGTTTTCTCCGCCTCGAACACGTGGCGGTCCACGGCGCTTCACCCGGCAACGCGCCCAGCGCCGCGGGCGTCGTCACGCTGGTCGCGATGATGGTCTTCATCGCAAGCTTCGCGTTCTCGCTCGGCCCGGTGGTGTGGACCGTGATCAACGAGATCTACCCGAGCACGATCCGCGGCCTCGGCGTCTCGGCGGCCACCGCGGCCAACTGGGCCGCGGCGTGGCTGGTGACGCAGTTCTTTCTCAGCCTCACCGACTGGATCGGCGAGTCCGGCACGTTCGCCGTGTTCGCCGGGATGTGCGTGGTGTCCTTCGGGTTCGTGTGGAAGCTCCTGCCGGAGACCAAGGGCAGGACACTCGGCGAGATCCAGCAGATGTGGGTCGACCGGGCCGGATCCGGGCGCCCGTCCTAGCCGTCACGGGATCCGCAGCGGCATCGGCGTCTTGGCGACGATGACGTCCGGGCGGGTCTGCAACGCGGCAGTGAGGGCGATCTCGAGATGGTTGTGCAGGAAGCGGTACTGCAGCCGCTCGGGCAGCGCCACCGGGATCAGCACGATGATCTGCACGTCGTGCTGCTCATGCAGTTCGTCGATGAACGCCACGATGGGCCGGGTCACCGAGGCGTACTCGGTGTGCAGGATCTTCAGCGGCACCCCGGGGTTCCAGCCGGCCCACTGCCGCTCCAGCTCGCGGTCGCCCCCGGGGTCCTCGCCGGAGTCCCCGCCGGTGTCCTCGAGCACCACATGGACCGCCACCACCCGCGGGCTGATCGAGAGGGCTTCGGCGACCGCGTGCCGGGTCAGCCGGTTCACCCCGGTCACCGGGACCACCACCATGGTGGGTTTGGCGTGCGGCTTCGCCGGGGTCACGCCCAGGCCGAGGGCCCGCCCGCAGCGCGCGTAGTACGCGTGGGTCCGCGCGAACAGCAGGATGAGCGCCGGCACGGCCAGCACGACCACCCACGCGCCCTCGGTGAACTTGGTGACCAGGAACAGCACGGTGGCCACCCCGGTCGTGGCCGCGCCGACACCGTTGATGATCGCCCGGTGCCGC
The DNA here is from genome assembly GCF_035963215.1 of Dactylosporangium sp. NBC_01737. Lineage (NCBI taxonomy): Bacteria > Bacillati > Actinomycetota > Actinomycetes > Micromonosporales > Micromonosporaceae > Dactylosporangium > Dactylosporangium sp. NBC_01737. Next base: position 5,882,924 of record NZ_CP109153.1, on the reverse strand, counting down.
CAGTGTGCCGGTCGGGTCTTCCACCAGTGTTTGACCAGCCCGGACTGCGACAGCGTGAAGGCGGTGAACACGCCGATGGCGTACAGCGGGATCAGCCTGATGGTCTGCCCGCGCACCGCGACGAGCAGCACCCCGGCCAGGCCGGCCAGCGTCCAGATGCCGACGGCGAACACCTGCCGCTCGTCGCGCAGTGAGAACAGGTGCGGCAGGTAGTTGTCGTGGGCCAGCCGGCTGGTCAGCACCGGCAGTCCGCCGAACGAGGTGTTGGCGGCCAGCATGAGCACCACGGTGATGGTCACGGCCATCACGTAGTACGCCCAGTTCCTGCCGACGGCGAGGGCGATGACCTGGCTCAGGATGGTCTCACCGGACCGGGGGCCGACGTGCCAGCGGTCCGCGAGCACGGCCAGGCCCAGCAGCATCGCGCCGAGGATGCCGCCGAGCAGCAGTTCGGTCCGCTTGGCCCGGGCCACCCGAGGCTGTTTGAACAACGGCACGCCGTTGGCGATCGCCTCCACCCCGGTCAGCGCGCTGCACCCCGCCGAGAACGCCTTCAGCACCAGCAGGACACCCACGGCCTCCAGCCCCTCGGTGGGCGCGAGCGGCTGCCCCTGGCGCGGTGTGTGCAGCGCCAGCGGGTGGATCAGGCCGATGCCGATCACGACCAGCAACCCGGCGATGAACGCCATGGTGGGCAGCAGGAACGCCCGGGCCGTGTCGCCCAGGCCGCGCAGGTTGAGCGCCGTGACCAGCGCGAGGATGGCCAGGCAGATCGGGACCGTGGCCGGGGTCAGACCCGGGAAGGCCGACGTCAGCGACCCCACCCCGGCGGCGATCGAGACCGCGACCGTCAGCGTGTAGTCCACGACGAGCGCCGCGGCGGCCAGCACGCCGACGCTGGGCGGGAAGTTCGCCCGGCACACCGCGTACGTGCCGCCGCCACCCGGATAGGCCTCGATGACCTGGCGGTAGGAGAACACCAGGATGGCCAGCAGCACGACGATCGCGACCGAGATCGGCAAGACCAGCTGCAGCGCGACGAGCCCGGCCGGCGCGAGCACGACAAGGATCGCCTCCGGCCCGTACGCCACCGACGTCAGCGCGTCCAGGGAGAGGGCAGGAAGCCCTTCGACCGGCGTGATCTGCTGCTTGGCCAGCTGCCGTGCCCGCAACGGGGGCCCGACGAGGAACCGCCACACCGCCGCCACCGCGCCCATGGTCTGACCGCCCGCCTCGCCCTCGGGGCCCTCGATCCGCAGCACCAACGCTACGCAGACCGCCACCGGGGCACCGCCGATCGGCGTATCTGTCCGGCGTATCCTCCCCCGCCGCCACCCTGGGGTGACCGGCCGGACGTGCACTGCGCCGTCCGGTCCGGCGGCCTGAACGGTTCGTTCCAGCTGGTCGGGCTAGACTTTGCCGACCGGGACTGCGGGGGGGCGGACGTGACGCGAGCGGCGGTGGGCGTTGTCGCCGAGCTGTGCCGGCGCATCGCCGCGGGGGAGCTGCGGCCGGGTGAGGCCGTGCCGTCCGACAAGGACGTGGCACGCGAGCTGGAGGTGGCGGTCGGTGCCGCCGACCGCGCGCTGGCGATGATGCGGCAGGACGGCCTCGTCGAGGACGCGGGCGACGGGTCGGGACTGGTGGTCACCGGGCAGGCTCCCGACATCGCGGCCGGGTGGAAGGCAACCGTGCGGCGGCGGGGCCCCGCGCGTGAGGGCCCGGGGTTCCTGGCGCTGATCGTGCGGACGGCGATCGCGCTGGCCGACGCGCACGGGCTCGCGGTCACGTCCATGCGGCGCATCGCCGGCGAGCTCGACGTGGACTTCGTGACGTTGCGCAAGTACATGGGCGACCGGGATCACCTGGAGATCCTGATGGCCGACGCGGTCTTCGCCGAGCACCCGCCGCCGCAGTCGCCCGCCGGGGACTGGCGGGCGCGGCTGGAGCTGTTGTGCCGCGCGCAGCTGCTGATGTACCGCAGGCATCCGTGGCTCGCCGAAGCCGTGTCGTTCAAGCAACCGCAACTCAGTCCGCATGTGGTCGCGCACACGGAAGCGGCGGTGCGGGCGCTGGCCGGTGAGGGGCCGGCGCCGGAGGCCGTGCAGCGCCTCGCCGCGACCGCGGCGAACTTCGTGCGCGGGCACGCGATGCGCCTGGCGCAGAGCGAGAACAGGGCGGGAGCAGACGAGGACGCCGCACTGTTCGAGTTCGGCCTCCAGCGCCTCCTCGACGGGTTCGCGCCGCTGGTGCCGTGACAGCCGGCTCGAAGCGACGACAAGGACGGCCCGCGGATAGAGTTGGGCCACACGGGCAGTGCGGGAGGCAGCAATGGCGCTAGTGGCGACGGACATCGTCGCGCAGCTGCGCCAGCGGATCATCGATGGCGGGCTGGAGCCGGACGACGAGCTGTCGTTCAAGGACATCATGCGCGAGTGGGACGTCTCGATGCACATCGCGTTCAAGGCGCTGCGACTGATGCGGGACGAGGGCCTCACCGAGAAGGTGAACGGCTTCCACGGGATGGTGGTGACCCCGGACGCCTTCGACGTCGCGCTGGCATGGCGACCCCCGCCGCCGACGAGGTCGAAGGTCGGCGCGCAGGTGGTCCCCGTCGCGATCGAGCTGGCCGACGCCGGCGGGCTCGCCGCCGTGTCCATGCGGCGCATCGGGGAGCGGCTCGGCGTGGCCACCATGACGCCGCACAAGTTCGTGGGCAGCCGGGCCCGCCTGGAGACCATGATGGCCGACGCGGTCTTCGCCGAGCACCCGCCGCCGCAGTCGCCCGCCGGCGGGTGGCGGGTGCGGCTGGAGCTGTTGTGCCGCATGCAGTGGCAGATGTACCGCCGCCGCCCCTGGCTCACCAGGACCGTGTCGTTCCAGCCGTCGGAGCTCACCGAGCACGTGACAGCGCACCTCGCGTGGGTGACGCGGGCGATGACGGAGGAGGGCCTGGCCGCGCAGACCGCGGCGCAGGTCGCCGCGACCGCCGCCGACTTCGTGCGCGGGACCGCGATGGACGCGGCGGGTGCGGAGGCCGGCGACGAGGACACCGCGCTGTTCGAGTTCGGCCTCCAGCGCCTCCTGGACGGATTCGCGCCGCTGATCCGCTGACGCACCGGGCGGCGGGACCGGTGCTGACGGCGGACCCGCCGGAGGGAACACCCTCCGGCGGGTCACGGAAACTGCGGTCAGCACCAGCCGGTGGACACCGGAGCGCTCTGGAAGGAGCCGGAGACCGCGGACACCGTCTTGCGGCAGTCCGATCCCCAGGTCTCGGTCGTGGCGGTCACCTCGGCCGTGCCGGCCTGCGCCGGGACCGTGATGGTCCGGTCGACGTAGTAGGCACGGTAGAGCTGGCCCCAGCGGGGGTCGGTGTACGGCTCCCAGTACTGCCGGGTGATGGTGATCCGGAAGTACGTCTCCTCGACGGAGTTGTCCTTGAACCCGAGTACCGTGGTGCCGTCCTCGGCCCAGGAGATGATGCGCAGGTTGCTCGGCGCGGCAAGCGTTGCGGTGTACGTCTTGCAGCCCAGCGACGGGTTGCCCGGGTTCGGCGCGCCGGCCGGGACCACGCTGATCGCCCACGCGCACACCTGGTGGGTGCCGAGGCCGGCCGGGACGGTGGCGTCGTAGCCGCGGTAGGCGCCGTAGGCCGGGTAGGCGTCGGCGACGTCCTGGCGGTACGTGTCGGCGGTCAGGGTCCGCTTCCACGCGCCGTCGATGTAGATGTCGACGACGAGGGGCGCGGCGCCGCTGTCGCGGTCGATGCCCCAGCCGGTGACCCGCACGGCGTTGCCGACGTAGGTGACCGTGTCGAGGGTGCCGTGCACGGGGGTGTCCCGCGGCGCCGGCGGCGGGTCCTCCTCGCCGCCGTCACCACACGCGGGCGGTGGCACCGGCCGGTCGCACATCGGCTCGGCGCTGGCCGGGCCCGATGGGATGATGACGGCGCTGAGCAAGCCGGCCAGCGCGACCGCGCCGGCTCGGAGAAGGTGTCGTTTCATCGTTTGTCTCCTCTGTGTTCGTCACCGCAGTGGTGACGGAGGGAATCTAGAAACGTTGCGCGGCAACCGATTCAGACCACCGGGGACCGTGGCACGAAATGGGGATTCGATTCGCGGCGCCCGGTGCACCGGGACACGGGCCGGGACACAAGTCGGGACACCTGTCCCTGTCCGTCCGGGTCGTGCGGCTGTTGTACTGCACCGGATCCGCGTCACTAGGCTGGGGCCATGACAGATGCGGAACTCATCGCCATCGCGCGCAGCGCCGGGTCCGATGCGGGTCGTCCGTCCACATTGGACGCGGAGGTGATCGGTCGCGCGGCGGAGGCGGAGGTCTTGCTGAGCGACCCGAAGTATGCCCGCGGCGGCGGCCTCCTGGTGGTCATCGACACCGCGACCGGCACCGTCCTGCGGGTGGTGCCGCAACTGTGAACGCCGCGCGGGGTCGCGGATTGACTTGTCGCAAGTCTTGTCGCAACATATTGAGACAAGCATTGAGACAAGCTGCGCGACAACGGAGGCATCATGCCGAAGGAACCAGTGCGGGACGCAAACCTCGCGGAGGCCCGCGCGTGGCTGGCCGGGCACGGCCTGGCCGACGCCGAGCCGACGCCGTTGCTGGCCACACGGCTCGCGGCGCGGCGACGCAAGCGAGTGGCCGCCGCCGCCCTGCTCGCCGTGTTCATCTGCGCGGTCGCGCTCGTCTACGTCACCACCCTGCCGCTCGACCCCGCCGTCGACGGACTCGGACCGGACCGGCGCCGGGCACTGCTGGTGGTGACCGCGATGGTGATCGGGCTGGTGCTGGCCCAGTCACTGCTGGACCGGTGGGTGCGGCGGGTCGACCAGCGGGCCGGCGCGACGCTGCCACGGCGGGCGGCCCATCCGCTCCGGCCCGGCTGGCGCGCCGTGCTCGGCGTGCCGTATGCCGCGTTCACGGCCGGCACGTTCGCGGGCGCGGCGGCGCTGGCGATCGCGGCCCTGACGGTGCAGGACGCCAGTGCCAGGTACTCGGCGGTTGTGCTGCTCCTCGGACTGTGCGGGGCCGCGGCCAGCACGCTCGCCCAGCTGCACCACGTCCTGACGCACCCGGTCGTGGCCGACGACGAGGTCTCGCTCAATGCCGACGTCATCATGCGCACCGACGACGCCCGCGAGGTCGCCGTGCCGACCATGGTGTGGACGCTGCCGGTCGTCTCGGTGTTCACCGCCCCGCTGGGCAACTGGCACCTTGCCTGGATGGTCTTCATCGCCGCGAGCGCCGTCGCGCTGGTCCTGGTCAACACGTGGACCACGCGCCGCGGCAGAGCGGCACGGCACGAGCGCCCGGTGACCTGAGTGATCGTCATCGAGTCGGCCTCGCCCGTCCCGCCGTTCGAGCAGCTGCGGGCCCAGCTCGCCCGCCAGATCCACGATCGGACCCTCGCGGTGGGCGCCCGGCTGCCGACAATCCGCCGCCTGGCCGCGGACCTGGGCCTGGCCGTCAACACCGTCGGGCGGGCCTACCGGGAGCTGGAGGAGGCGGGGCTGATCGAGACCCGCGGATCGGCCGGCTCGTTCGTGTCCGCGGCGGGCGAGCAGGGACGGGAGCGGGCCCGCCACGCCGCCGCCGAGTACGCCGCCGTCATCGCCAGCATCGGCCTCGACACCGAGGAGGCGGTCCGCATCGTCCGGGCGGCACTGGCGAAGTGAGCCGGTAACTTTCACGCCGGCTGCTGGCCGTACACCGGAACCGCCGCAAGATCAGTTGACGAACGTCGATGACTTGGCCAGGGTCGGGGCATGCCCGGAACCCGAACGCTCCTGCCGTCGCTGCGGCTGGCATCCGTCGCCGCGGCCGCACTGCTCGCCGGTGCCCTGCTGATCGCCGTGAACGACGCCAGCGGCAGCGTGCCGGTCGCGGCCGCAGCGGCCACACCGGCACCGTCCTCCTCGGGAACACCCAACACCTCACCGTTCCCGCCGACGCCGCCGACCAACCTGCAGGCGACCGTCGTGCGGTCCACGTCGGTGACGCTGACCTGGACCGCGTCGAGCCGCGGCTGCTGCGCGGTCACCGGCTACGACGTCACCTACATGCAGGCCTTCTACGACGTCGGCCAGGTCGTCGCCCTCGGCAACGTCACCACGGCCACCATCACCACCGGCATCCGGCCGGGGCAGCAGTACACCTTCCAGGTCACCGCCCACGACGACCTGGGCCACCGCTCGGGCGGGTCCAACCCGGTCGTCGTGGTCACCCCGGTCACCGACACCGGCCCGGACACGGTGCCGCCGGCCGCGCCGACCGGGCTGCAGGCCAACCCGGCCAACGGTCCCAGCACCACCCTCACCTGGTCGCCGTCCACCGACAACGTCGCGGTCACCGGCTACAACGTCTACCGCTTCGACGGCGTGTTCATCTCCACGCTGCTGTCCACGGTCACCGGCACCACGTACACGGCCCAGGTGGTCTCGCCCCGCGACCAGTTCTACGTCCGGGCCCGCGACGCGGCCGGCAACGTGTCGATCGCCTCGAACACGGTCGTCGTGACCGGCGGCACCGGCGGCCCCGGCAGCCAGGGCCCCAGCAGTCCCGCGGCGAGTGCGTCGAGCAGCGCGCCGCCCGTGCTGTCGTGCCGGGCGAGGTTCACCTACACGTCCGTGTGGTCCTCCGGATTCGTCGCGGACGTCACCATCACCAACACCGGCAGCACGCCGATCGTCGACTGGGTCGTCACCTTCAGCTTCGGCGGCGACGAGCGCATCGGCCAGTCCTGGAACGGCACCTTCACCCAGAACGGCGCCGCGGTGACGCTCACCAACGCGAGCTGGAACCGGATCATCCCACCCGGCGGCTCGGTGACCGTGGGCCTGTACGGCGCCCGCACCGCACCGCTCACGCCACCGCCGACCGTCTACGTCAACGGGGTGCCCTGCACCTCCTGACCGCCGTTCACCGGGCAGCGGCGGGCCGTCGCCCGCCGCTGCCCAGCGGTGCGGCGTTCCCGCCGTCATCAGCGCGGCGTTCCCCGCCGTTCACCGGTGCAGCGTTCCCGCCGCGAGCACCGCGAACGCCAGGAGGTTGACCAGGACGTGGGTCAGCGCCGCGACGGCCAGCCCGCGCGGGCGGCGGGCGGCGACCGCGAGCGGCAACGCGAAGACGGCCACCGTCAGCCAGGCGTAGGGCTGCCAGGCGTGGTAGAGCGCGAAGAGCACGGCACTGGCGACCGCGGGACGGGCGGTGGGCAGGCGGGGCATGAGCAGGCCACGGAAGTACAGCTCCTCGACGACCGGGCCGACGACCACGAAGCACAGCAGCCAGCCCGCGATCGTGACGGCGTGCTGCCAGGCCGGGCGGGCGGGATCGGACAGCATCGGGTCCAGCCGCCACCAGGACGGCAGGTGCAGCCGGTCGTGCAGGCCCGGCTCCAGCCACTGAACCAGGCCGGGTGCCAGCGCCGCGGCGGCGAGCGTCGGCGCCAGCAGCAGGATCAGGCGGCGGGGCCGCGGCCAGCGGGTGTCGATCCCGTCGGGGCCGCGCAACCGGCGCACGAGGGTCAGCTCGATCGGGGCGAGCACCAGCAGGACCGCCGCGTACATGCCCCACACGGGCGGCAGGCCGGCGGCGGCCAGGACCGGGGCGGCGGCGGCGAACAGCGCCAGGCCGGCCAGGCCGGGGAGCAGGTGCAGGGCGACGGCGCGGGGCCAGGACAGCGCAGGAGTCATGGCCGCTACGGTCGCGTCTACCCTTCTCAAGATGACAGACCGTTTTTCGAGGAGCCCCGACATGTTGACGGTGGGCGATGCCAAGGCGGCGCTCATCGTGCTGCAGCCGGGCAAGCGGCGGTTTCTCGAGCCGTTCCTGGGGCGCAGCCGCAGCGCGGCCGAGGCCGCCCGGGAGGTCGGGCTGCCGGTGGAGCAGGTGGCCTACCGGGTGCAGGCGATGCTGCGCGCCGGGCTGGTCCAGGCGGTCGAGACCCGAGCCCGGGCCGGCCGGGCGGTGACCGTCTACCGGGCACCGGCGGAGATCCGGGCACCGCTGATGGTGCTGCCGGACGGCGACGCGCGCGACTTCTTCCGGCTGATCGACGAGCCCATGCGCGAGGCGTTCCTCGCGGCGCTCGCCGGGCTGGCCGGGCGGGCCGGCATCGGCGACTGGGCCGTGCGCCTGTACCGCGACGACGAGGACCGCATCCGGGTCGACCTGGCCGCGGACGAGGGAGGCTGGGACCCGTCGATGCTGCTGTCGCCGCGGCACCCGGCGGTCATGTTCAACTGGGTGCCGCTGTCACTGAGCACCGCCGACGCCAAACAGCTGCAGGGCGAGCTGATGGCGGTCCTCGCCCGATGGGTCGCCCACGCCGCGCGGGACGGACACGCGCCGACCCACCAGCTCGGGCTGTTCCTCACCCCGCTGGAGCCGCACAGCGCCTGAATCCCCCGCTCCGGGCGCCGGTCACCTCGCGGATCGACACCATGGTCGCGCAGATCCGCGGCCGGGAGGACCTGGTCCGGCGCGTGACCCGCTGAGCGTTCACGGCGCCGACCGTGCGGCCAGCGACGCCAGGATCATCTCCCGCGCCGCGCCGACCGTGTCCGCGAAGGCGGCGGGGTCGCGGCCGATGCGTTCGGCGCCCGCGCGCATGACGCCGGACAGCAGCTCCACCGTGAGGCGCACGTCGCCGACGTCGCGGAACTCCCCGCCCGCAACGCCGTCGCGCACCACGTGCTCCACCTCGACCACGATCGCCAGGAACGGGTTGTCCGGCCCCTTCGGCACCTCGGCGACCGGCCGGAACATCAGCTGCATCACCGGGTCCGTGAACGCCTCCAGGACCGCCTCGATGATGTCCCGCAGCCGCGCGGCGGCCGGGTCCCCGGACCGCGCGGCGATCGCGGCCACCCGATCCAGCGCGGGCCGGCCCGCCCGCTGGGTCAGCGCCACGACCAGTGCGCTCTTGTCCGCGCCGTAGTTGTACAGCGTGTTGCGCGCGAGCCCGGTCCGGGCCGCGATGTGCCCCATGGTGATCGAGTCGTAGTCGCGCTCCAGCAGCAGCCCGCGCATCGCCTCGGCGAGGCCGGCCCACACCATCTCGTGGTGCTCCTCGATGCTGGCTCCCCGGATCCGCGGCATCCGACCATCCTCCCCCACGGCGGTTTCCGGGTTACGCGGTGGCGCCCTTCGGGTAGTGCCGGCGCAGGTTGGCGGCGCTGACGCGGTCCAGGGTGCGGTCGGACAGCACCCGCGCCAGGCCGATGAGCAGCGCGGCGTCGCGGCCGATGGTGTACCGGGTGCGCGGCCTGCGGTTCGTGACGGCCTTCGCGATGATCCTGGCGGCGGCATCGGCGGTCACGCCCGACGCGGTGCCCGTGGCCATCAGCGTGTTGATCGCGTGGACCAGGCCGCCGTAGCGCTCGTCCTGCTCCGGTGTCATCTGGGCGGCCAGCTGGTTCGCCGTTGCGATCCCTCGCCCGGCCATCTCCGTGCGGACGCCGCCGGGCTCGATCACGACCACCTGGACGCCCAGCGGCGCGACCTCCCGGCGCAGCGCGTCGCTGACCGCCTCCAGGGCGAACTTGGCGCCGGCGTACGCACCGTAGGTGGGCATGGCGATCCTGCCGCCGATCGAGCTGATGTTGATCACGCGGCCCTTGCTGCGCAGCAGCGCGGGCAGCAGTGCCTGCGTGACGGCGATGTGGCCGAACAGGTTGACCTCGAACACCCGCCGCCACTGCGCCATCGGCAGGGCCTCGACCGGGGCGTTCACCTGGATGCCGGCGTTGTTGACCAGCGCGTGCAGCGCGCGCGGGTCGCCGGCGACCCGCGCGGCGAGCGCCTGCACCTGCCCGGGCTCGGTGATGTCGAGGATGACCGGCTCGACCCCGTCGGACCGGATGGCGTCGGCGTCACGGTCGCGCCGCACGCCGGCCAGGACGTGGAATCCCCGGCCGGCCAGTTCGCGGGCGGCCGACGCGCCGATGCCGGTGGAGGCTCCGGTGACGACGATCAACTGCTGCGGCACGATCCCACGCTCCTTTATGCGACAACCTGTCGCAAAGATTACGACGAGTTGTCGCCAAAAACAAGGAGCCAGCTACACGCCGACGGCGGCGGCGCTCGCCTCCCAGAGCCTGGCGGCCGCGGCCGGGTCGCCGGCATGCGCCGCAGGCGTGGTGAGCCGGTGCCCGACGTAGTAGCCACCGCCGGTCAGCTCGGCGGCCGGGGTGGTGGCCAGCCAGACCAGCAGCGCGCCGGCCTTCTGCGGGGTGGTCAGGAAGGGGGCGAACCGGTAGACGAGCCGGATCGCGCCCTCACCGAAGTTGGAGCGCACCACCCCGGGGTGGAACGAGACGCTGGTGACGTCCGGCCAGCGGCGGGCGGCCTCCGCGGCGAACAGGATGTTCGCGGACTTCGCGGCCCCGTAGGCGCGCCCCCAGCTGTACCGGCCCGGGTCGCCGGCGAAGTCGTCCGGGTCCGGGCGGCCACGCGTGTGCACCCGGGACGCGGTGGACACGATCCTCGCGCCGGTGAGCCGCTCCCGCAGCAGGTTGGTGAGCAGGAACGGCGCCAGGTGGTTGCCCTGGATCGTCGCCTCGTAGCCGTCCACGGTCCGGCGGTGGCCGCCGACCATGCCACCGGCGTTGTTCGCCAGCACGTCGACCGCCGGGTACGTGTCCAGCAGGTACGCGGCGAGGTCACGCACCTCCGCGAGCCGCTCGAAGTCGGCCCGGAACCGCCCCGGCTCGCGGCCGTCGCCGGCGGCCCGTACCTGCGCGACCGCCGCGTCCAGCCGCTCCGCATTGCGTCCGACGACGACCACCCGGTCGCCCTGGGCGGCGAACTGCACGGCCGCCGCCAGCCCTACCCCGGAACTCGCGCCGGTGACCACGACAGTTCGATCCATCGATGCAGTATCGCCGCCGCGCGGGGGTCCCGCACGGCCCGGCTCATCGGTCCGGGGGTCAGGCGCGGCGGATCGGCATGTGCGTCGGGGCCGGCGGTTCGCTGAGGAACGTCGCGACCAGGTCGGTGCACCGCCGCGGGTGCTCGGCCAGCAGCGTGTGGGTGGCGCGCGGGACCACGGCGAGCTCGGCGTCGGGCAGCCCGCGGTACAATTGCAGGGTGTGCTCCAGGGAGACGGCGTCGTCGTCGCCGACGAGCACCAGCGTGCGGCAGCCCACCGCCCGCAACGACGCCGCGGTCAGCGCCAGGTCGCCCGCCCGGGCCGAGGCGGCGATCCGCTCGACGACGCCGGCCAGGTGCCCCGGCCCGTCCGGCGACACCTCGGCGTGCTGGTCGTGGATGACCTGCGGGATGTCCGCGGGTGCGGCGGGCGGCAGCAGCCAGCCGGCCTGGTGGAACGCGCCGCTGATCAGCACCAGCCGGGACACCAGGTCGGGGCGGGCCAGCGCGGTCAGCAGCGCCACGACCGCGCCGGCGCTGTAGCCGACCAGTGCCGCGGGGCCGCCCACGACGGCCTGCAGGAACGCGACCGTGTCCGCGGCCATCACCTGCGGGCTGAGCGGGCCGCCCGGGTCGTGGGTGTGCCCGTGCCCGCGCCGCTCCGGCAGGTAGAGCCGGAACGACCCGGCGAGGGCGTCGAGGTTGCCGGCGAAGCAGCGCGAGTCGACGATCGCGCCGTGCAGCAGCACCACCGCATCGCCCGCGCCCCGCTCGTCGTACCAGGTGTGCACGCCGTTGACGTCGACGTACCGCTGCACCGCGATCTCCCCCCGTCCGCGTGGACGGATCGTACGGCATCGCTGCGACGCGGCACGGTGCCGCCGGAGGGCCGGGGGCGGGCCGTCCGGGCTCAGTTGACCGCGTCGGGGCGTGGGGCGAAGCGCTCACCGGTCTCCATCGCCGCGATCCGCGCGACGTCGTCGGCGTCCAGGGCGAAGCCGAACACGTCGATGTTCTGCCGGATGCGGGCCGGGGTCGCCGACTTCGGGATGGCCACGTGGCCCTGCTGCACGTGCCACCGCAGCGCCACCTGGGCCGGGGTCCGGCCGTGCTTCGCCGCGACGGCGGCGAGGGCCGGCGACGCGACGAGGTTGCCGCGGGCCAGCGGGGTGTGCGCCTCGGTCACGATGCCGTGCTCGGCGTGCAGGGCACGCAGCCGGGACTGCGGCAGCAGCGGGTGCAGCTCGACCTGGTTCACCGCCGGCGCGACCGTCCCGGCGCCGAGGATCCGGCGCAGGTGCTCGGCTTCGAAGTTGGCCACGCCGATCGCCCGGACCCGCCCGGACGTGAGGAGTTCCTCCAGCGCCAGCCAGGTCTCCACGTACCGGTCGCGGCTCGGCGCAGGGTAGTGGATGAGGTACAGGTCCAGGTGGTCCAGGCGCAGGTCGTCGAGGCTGCGCTCGAACGCCTGGATGGTGCGGCGGTGGCCCTGGTCGCCGTTCCAGACCTTGCCGGTGACGAACAGCTCGCGGCGCGGCACGCCGGACGCCTCGAGCGCCTTGCCGACGGCGGGTTCGTTGCCGTAGATCGACGCGGAGTCGAAGCTGCGGTACCCGGCTTCGAGGGCCGCGCTCACGGCTGAACCGTGCCGGTCGGACTGCTTGTACAGCCCGAATCCGAGGCAGGGCATGGCCACCCCGTTGGACAGGGTGATGGCGGGGATCTCCGGCATGCCCACGATCATGCCGTGGCGTTCTCAAGCATCGCTAAAGCCAAGCCGATCGTTAGCGCTCCTTTAGGCGCAGCGCCCACGATGGCAGCCGCACCGAATGAGGGGAGACCCGGTGGACGACGCCGACATCCACATGCTGTCCGTGGGCACCGCGCTGCCGGGGCCGCCGATCGACAACGCGACCCTGGCCCGGCGCTTCGGCATGGACGAGCTGTGGGAGCAGTGGGTCGACGCGTTCGTCGGCACCCGCACCCGGCACCTGTCGGTGGACCTGGCGACCGGTGCGGTCCGGTACTCCCTCGCCGACCTCGCCGCGACCGCGGGCCGCAACGCCCTGGAGGCGGCCGGGATCACCGCCGCCGACGTCGACGTGGTCGTGATGGGCACGGCGACCCCGGACACGCTCATGCCGGCGACCGTGAACGTCGTGGCAGACCAGCTCGGCATCAACGACGTACCGACGTATCAGCTGCAGTCCGGGTGCGCCGGGGCGGTGCAGGCGATCGACGTCGCGTGCCGGATGCTGCGCGGCGGGCACCGCACGGCGCTGGTACTGGCCGGCGACACCGCCACGAAGTACTTCGACCTCGGCATCGACCTGACGAAGCTGCCACCGGCCGAACTGGTCAACGTCGTGCTGTTCGGCGACGGGGCGGGCGCGGCGGTACTGACCGCCGAACCGGCGCCCGGGACGGCCGTGGTGCGGCGGCTGCTGAACCGGCTCGTCGGCGGCGGCCGCCCGCCCGGGCACGTGCTGGACTGGTTCGGCCCGGCGGACCGCGGCTCGACCCGGCCCGCCGCCCACGAGGACTACGCCGCGATCGCCGAGTCGGTGCCGGTCCTCGCGCTGGAGATCTTCGAGGAGCTGCTGTCCGACCTCGGCTGGACCCGATCCGACGTGCACTACCTGCTGCCGCCGCAGCTGTCGGCCCGGATGACGGCCCGCATCGTGACGGAGCTGGCCGTGCCGGCCGCCGAGGAGGTGTCGTGCGTGCAGGACACCGCCAACAACGGCAACGCGCTGCCGTTCCTGCAGCTGGAGCTGGCGCTGGCGAAGATGGCGACCGGTGACCGCCTCGTCGGGGTGGCGGTCGAGTCCAGCAAGTGGCTCAAGGCCGGGTTCGCGCTGGAGAGGGTCTGACACGTGGGCGCCGCCGAGGACCTCACCGCGCTGCACCGCGCCGGCCGGCTCGTCGCCGAGTACCCCACGGTCGCGCCGCTGCTGGCCCGCCTGACCGAGGCCGACACCGGCGCGGAACTCGCCCGGGCGGGCCGGCTCCTGGCCCGTCTGGATCCGGACGAGATCGCCGCCGCGCACCCCGGGGTGCGGGTCGTGCCGGTCGCCGTCACCGGCCACGGGACCCTGGGACCGCTGGTGCCGCTGCTCACCGCCGAACTGGCCCGCCACGGCCTGGTGCTGCGCGCGGTCGTCAGCGACTTCGACACGTACGTCTTCGACCTCGCCGACCCCGGCAGCCCCCTGTACCGGGCGGACCCGGACGTCGCCCTGTGCGTGCTGGACCCGGACGTCGTGGCCGGCGAGCTGCCCGTGCCGTGGACCGCGCAGGACGCCGCGGCCGTGCTGGAGGAGAAGCTGACGCTGCTGGAGGGGCTCGCCGCGCGCTTCGCCGGCACGGCCCGCGGCACGCTGGTCTACAACACCATCCCGCTGCCGCGCCGCATCGCCGGGCAGCTCGTCGACGAGCGGTCCCGGGCCCGCCTCGGCGCGGCCTGGCGGACCGCGAACGCGCGGCTGCTCGACCTGGTCGGCACCCACCCGAAGGTGTCGGTCGTCGACCTCGACCCGATCGTCGCCGGCGGCGCCGCGGTCACCGACCCGCGCCTGGACGCCTACGCCAAGGCGCACCTGTCCGACGCCGTCCTCGCCGGGTACGCGCGGGAGGTCGGGCACCTCGTGCGGGCCCGGCTCGGCCGCACCCGCAAGGCACTCGCCGTCGACCTCGACAACACCGTGTGGGGCGGGGTCCTCGGCGACGACGGGATCGACGGCATCGAGGTCGCCGACAGCTACCGCGGCGAGGCGTTCCGCGCCTTCCAGCGGGTCGTCGTGCAGCTCGGCGCGCAGGGCATCCCGGTCGCGGCGGTGAGCAAGAACGACCCGGAGCCGGTCCGGCAGGCGCTGCGCGACCATCCCCGGATGACGCTGCGCGAGGAGCACCTCGTGCGGGTCGTGGCGAACTGGCTGCCGAAGCACGACAACCTGCGCGACCTCGCCGCCGCGCTGAACCTCGGCATCGACAGCCTGGTGTTCACCGACGACAGCGCGTTCGAGTGCGGCCTGGTGCGCGCCGAGCTGCCCGAGGTCGCCGTCGTCGCGCTGGACGACGAGCCGGCGCTGCACGTCGAGCGGCTGCTGCGCGACGGCTGGTTCGACACCCGCGAACTGACCCGCGACGACATCGCCCGGCCCGCCCGGTACCGCGAGGAGATCGACCGCCGCGACTTCCTCGACCGGTTCGGCTCGATCGAGGACTACCTGCGCGAGCTCGGCGTCGCGGTGCGGTTCGACCCGGCCGGCCCGGCCGAGCTGGGCCGGGTGTCGCAGCTGACGTTGCGCACCAACCAGTTCAACCTGACCACGGAACGCCTGCAGCTCGCCGACGTGCAGGCCCGCGCCGCCGACCCGGCGCAGCTGGTCCTCGCGGTGTACGCCCGGGACCGCTTCGGCGACAACGGCCTCGTCGGCGCGGTCCTCGCCCGCCGCGACGGCACCGACCTGCACCTGGACAACGCGGTGCTGAGCTGCCGCGTGTTCTCCCGCGGCATCGAGCAGGCGTGCCTGGCGGCGCTGCTGCGCCACGCCGCCGCGACCGGCGTCACCTCGGTGCACGGCAGCTACGTGCCGTCGCCGCGCAACGCCGTCGTCAAGGACCTCCTGCCCCGGTACGGGTTCGCGGTCGTCGGCGAGGACGCCGGCCGCACCAGGTTCCGGCACGACCTGACCACACCGCCGGCGGTCCCGGACCACGTGGCGCTGGAGACCACTCTGAAAGGAGCCGCTCCGTGAACGGCCTCGACGACTTCGTCGCCATCCTGCGCGACGACATCGGCCTGCCGGTGCAGCGCGACGAGATCGCGCTGAGCTTCGACAACGTGCCCGGGTGGGACTCGGTGCACCTGTTGACGCTGCTGACGATCCTGGAACGCACCACCGGGCGGCGCATCTCGTTCGCCGCGGTCCTGGAGGCGGGCAGCCTGCACGACATCTACGAGCTGGCGGCCGCGCCGTGACCGCGGAGCCGATGGCCCGGCAGCGCCGGCACACCCTGTTCTTCCTCAACGAGATCCGCGACATGTCCCCGGTGTTCCTGGACACCGACGTCGACATGGCCGCCGTGCTCGCGCACCGGGCCGCGCAGCCGCGCCGGTTCTCGGTCATCACCTACGTGCTGTACACGGCGGCGCGGGTCCTCGCCGCGCACCCCGACGCCAACGCGGCGGTCCGCGGCCGCATCCGGCCCAGGATCGCCCGGTCCGCCGGGGTCCACGCGAAGGTGGCGCTGGACAAGCGGCTCGGCGGCCGGCGGGTCGTGCTCGCCGCCGTCCTGCCGGACCTGCACGACGCGACGCTGGACGGCATCCAGGACAGGGTCGAGCACTACCGTGACGGCGATCCCGAACGGATGACGGAGTTCGCCGGGGTACGGGCGCTGCACCGGCTGCCGGCGGTGCTGGGCGCGTTCGCGTTCCGCCGCACGGTGCGCCCGTTGCGTGGCCGCGCCGAGCGGCTCGGCACGTTCGCGGTCACGTCGCTGGGCCACCGCAGCGTCGACAGCTTCCACTCCGTCGGCGGCACCACGGTCACGCTCGGCCTGGGCCGCATCGCCGACCGGCCGGTCGCGGTCGACGGACGGGTCGAGGTCGCGCCGCTGATGCGGCTGAGCCTCGCGTTCGACCACCGGGTCATCGACGGCGCGGAGGCCGCCGACGTGCTCACCGAGATCAAGGACGGGCTGGAGGAGTGGAAGCCGTGAACGACGTCGATGAGCTGCGGCAGTTCGTGGTGGTCCACGCCCGGGCGCAGGGCATCCCCGCGGCGCGGTACGAACCGCTGCTCGCCCGGGTCACCACCGACGCCGACTGGGTGCGGGAGTGGTCCGCGGCGGCGCGCGCCGAACTCGCGCAGGACCGGCCCCTGGAGGCGTGCCGGTACTTCAACATGGCCCGCTTCCCGTTCATCGACGGCCCCGACCGGGCCGCCGCGCACGCCGCGTGCCTGGACGCGTTCGACCGCTGGCGCTCCGCACTGCCGGCCGGGCCGAACCGGCCCGCGATCGAACGGATCGACGTGGACCAGCCCGGCGGGCGGGTGCGGTGCTGGACGGTCGGCCTGTCGCCCGGCGGCCGGCGGCCGCTGCTGCTCGTCATGGGCGGCATCGTCACCATCAAGGAGCAGTGGGCGCCGATCCTGCTGCAGGCGTGGCGGCTCGGCATGGCCGGCGTGGTCACCGAGATGCCGGGCGTCGGCGAGCACGGCGCCCAATACACGCCGGAGAGCTGGCGGATGCTGCCCGCCGTCCTGGACAAGGTCCGGGACCGGTGCGACGTGAGCAGCACCGTCGCGGTGGCGCTGAGCTTCAGCGGGCACATGGCGTTGCGCTGCGCCGCGGACGACCCGCGCATCGGCGGCATCATCACCTCCGGCGCGCCCGTCTCCGCGTTCTTCACCGACAAGGAGTGGCGCACCGGCGTCCCCGCCGTCACACTGTCCACATTGGACCACCTGACCGGCGGCGCGGACCTCGGCGAGTGGGCGCTCGACCCGCAGATTCTCCAGCGGGTACGGATCCCCGTGCACTACCTCAAGAGCACCCGGGACGAGATCATCCCGGCGGCCGAGGCGGACACGCTGCGCACCCACGTCCGCCATGCGCACATCGTCGAGCAGGACGACGTGCACGGCTCCCCCGGTCACGTCGCCGAGTCGCGGCTGTGGGTGGCCCGATCGATCCTGCGGCTGCGGGGCGGGCAGCCACTGCAGCGGCTCGCGGTCGGCGCGCTGTGGCGCCTGGCCCGGCTGCGTTCCCGCACCGGCCACCGCCCCCGCGGCCGGACACCCCGCAATGACCCGCGCCGCGCCGCTGCGCACCCCGTGCCTGGCCCGCCCGCCGGACGCGACGGCGCGGCTGCGGCTGTTCTGCTTCCACCACGCCGGCGGCGCCGCGTCGGCGTTCGCCGGCTGGCAGGAGGCGCTGGGCCCCGACGTGTCGGTGGTGCCGGTGCAACTGCCCGGCCGGGAGGCCCGCATCCGCGAGCCGCGCGCCCGCGACCTCGGCACCCTCGTCGCCGACCTCAGCGACGAGCTCGACCCGTGGCTGACCGGCCCGCACGCCTACTACGGGCACAGCATGGGCGCGCTGCTGGCGTACCGGCTCGCCGTGGCCCGCGCCCGCGCCGGCCGCCCCGGTCCGGACCGGCTGCTCGCCGGCGCGTTCCCCGCGCCGCACCTGCCGCGGGCGGTGGTGCCCGCCGCCGAACTGCCCGACGACGACCTGGTGGCATGGATGACCCGCATCGGCGGGATGTCGCCGGCGCTGCTGGAGTACCCGCAGTGGCTCGCGGCCATGACCGCGATCGTGCGGGACGACCTCGCGCTGTGCCGCAGCCACCGCCCGGACCGCCCGGTGCCGCTGGACTGCCCGATCGACGTGTTCACCGGCACCACCGACCCGCTCGTCAGCCGCGGCGACGCCGCCGCGTGGGGCGTGCACACCCGCGCCGCGTGCCGCGTGCATCCCGTGCCCGGCGGGCACTTCTTCCCGCGGGAGACGTTCCTGCCGCGCCTCGCCGCCGCCCTCGCCGCATAGCTCGCACCGCGGCAGCCGCAGCGCGCTTTAGATCGCGTGAAGGGCACCGTTAGCCGCTCCACCGAGCCTGGACCGACAGGCGCCACGGTTCGGATGAGGGGCATGCAAGCGGATGACTGTTCGGGAACCCATCGCCGTCGTCGGAATTTCCTGCCGCCTGCCGGGCGCGCCCGGACCGGGTGCGTTCTGGCGGCTGCTGACCGAGGGCCGCAGCGCGGTCACGCCGGTGCCGGACGGGCGGTGGCCCGGCCCGGCCGGCGACGTGCACCACGGCGGCTTCCTCGCCGACGTGGAGACGTTCGACGCCGGGTTCTTCGGCATCTCCCCGCGGGAGGCCGCCGTCATCGACCCGCAGCAGCGACTGATGCTGGAGCTGGCCTGGGAGGCCCTGGAGGACGCCCGGATCGTGCCCGCGGCCCTCGCCGGCACCCGCACCGGCGTGTTCGTCGGCGCCATGTGGGACGACTACGCCACGATGGTGTACCGGCAGGGCGGCGACGCCATCACCGGCCACGCGATCACCGGCCTGCACCGCAGCGTCATCGCCAACCGGATCTCCTACACGCTGGGGCTGTCCGGACCGAGCCTCACCGTCGACTCGGCGCAGTCCTCGGCGCTCATTGCCGTGCACATGGCCGCCGAGAGCGTCTGGCGCGGCGAGGCGGACCTGGCCATCGCCGGCGGCGTCAACCTCAACCTCCTCGCGGAGAGCACCGTGACCGCGGCCCGGTTCGGGGGGCTGTCACCGGACGGCCGCTGCTACACGTTCGACGCCCGCGCCAACGGGTACGTCCGCGGCGAAGGCGGCGGCGCGGTCGTGCTGAAGCCGCTGTCACAAGCCCTTGCCGACGGCGACCCGGTCGCCTGCGTGCTGCTCGGCGGCGCCGTCAACAACGACGGCGCCAGCAGCAGCCTCACCGTGCCCAGCGGCGGCGCCCAGGAGGCGGTCCTGCGCTCGGCGTACCGCGACGCGGGCGTCGACCCGGCCGACGTGCGCTATGTCGAGCTGCACGGCACCGGCACCCGCGTCGGCGACCCCATCGAGGCCGGCGCGCTCGGCCGGGTCCTCGGCGCCGCCCGCCCGCACGGCGACCCGCTCCTCGTCGGCTCCGCCAAGACGAACGTCGGGCACCTGGAAGGCGCGGCCGGCATCGTCGGCTTCCTCAAGGCGGTCCTCAGCCTCCGGCACCGTGAACTGCCACCGAGCCTCAACTACGAGACGCCGAACCCGGCGATCCCGCTCGACGAGCTGAACCTGCGGGTCGTCACCGCCCGCGCCGCGCTGCCCGCCGACGGCCCGGTCGTCGCCGGCGTCAGCTCGTTCGGCATGGGCGGCACCAACTGCCACCTGGTGCTGCGCTCCGCTCCCCCACCGGCACCGCACCCACCCGCGACGGCACCGCCCACCGGGACGCTCCCGTGGGTGCTCAGCGCCCGGGACGCGGCGGCGCTGCGCGACCAGGCGACTGCGCTGCGGGCGTTCATCGACGCCGACCCCGGCCTCGACCCGGCCGACGTGGGGCTGTCCCTCGCCACGACCCGTTCGGCGTTCGAGCACCGCGGCGTCGTCCTCGGCGGCTCCCGCGACGAACTCCTCGCCGGGCTCGGCGACCTCGCCGAGGACCGGCCGGCTCCCGGCGTGGTGACCGGCGCCGTCCGGGCCGGCGGCACCGCCGTCATGTTCACCGGGCAGGGCAGCCAGCGCCCGGGCGCCGGCCGGGAGCTGTACGCCACCGAGCCGGTCTTCGCCGCCGCGGTCGACGAGGCCTGCGGGCACCTCGACCCGCTGCTGCCCGCGCCGCTGCGTGACGTCATGTTCGGCGACGACGAGCGGCTGCACCGCACCGGGTTCACCCAGCCGGCGCTGTTCGTCCTCGAATACGCCCTCTTCCGCCTCGCCGAGGCGCACGGCGTGACCCCGGACGTCCTCATCGGACACTCCATCGGCGAGCTGACCGCCGCAGCGGTCGCCGGGGTCCTCGGCCTCGCCGACGCGTGCACCCTGGTCGCCGCCCGCGGCCGGCTCATGCAGCAGGCCCGGGCCGGCGGGGCGATGGCGGCCATCGAGGCCGCCGAGGACGAGGTCCGCGACTCGCTCGTGGCCCACGCCGGGCGGGTCGACGTCGCCGGGGTCAACGCGCCGGGCAGCGTCGTCGTCTCCGGCGACGAGGACGCCGTGGACGCGCTGCGGGAGCAGTGGAAGGCGGCGGGCCGGCGCACCCGGCGGCTGCGGGTCAGCCACGCGTTCCACTCGCCGCACATGGACGGGATCCTCGACGAGTTCCGTGCCGTGGCGCGCGGCCTCACGTACGGCCCGGCGCGGATCCCGGTCGTGTCGAACGTGACCGGCGGGATCGGCGACCCGGCACTGTCCACACCGGACTACTGGGTGCGGCACCTGCGGGAGGCTGTGCGCTTCGCCGACGGCGTCACCCGCCTGCTGGAGGCCGGCGTGACCCGGTTCCTGGAGCTGGGCCCCGACCCGGTGCTGGGCCCGATGGTGCGCGACTGCCTCGCCGCGGCCGGCGCGACCGGGACGGTGGTGACGCTGCTGCGCTCCGGCCGGGCGGAGGACCGGCAGCTGCTGACCGGGCTGGCGCAGCTGCACGTCAGCGGCGGCGACGTCGACTGGGGCCGTGGGCTCGACGCCCGGGTCGTGGACCTGCCGACGTACGCGTTCCAGCGCAGCCGCTTCTGGATCGACATGCTGCCGGGTGTCGGCGCCCCGGCGGCACCTGTGGCCCTGGCCCCGGCCGCTCCCCCCGGCGGTGAACCTCCGCAGGGCGTCGCCGGGCGGCTGGAACGCCGGCTCGCCGGGCTTCCAGAGACGCAGCGGCACGGTGCGCTGCTGGACGTGGTCCGCACGACCGTAGCGATCGTCCTCGGCCACGTCACCCCCGACGGGATCGACACCGAGCGCACGTTCCGGGACCTCGGCTTCGACTCGATGAGCGCCGTCGAGTTCCGCGACCGGCTGCAGGACGCCACGGGCGCGCGGCTCGCCCCGACGCTCACGTTCGACCATCCCACGCCGGCGGTACTGGCCACCCACCTGCTGTCCACGCTCACCGGGTCCGGCGCCGCCACCCCGCGGGTCACCGCCGCGGCAGCTCAGCCGGACGAGCCGGTCGCGATCGTGGCGATGGCGTGCCGGTACCCGGGCGGCGCCACGTCCCCGCAGGCGCTGTGGGACCTGGTCGCCGGGGAACGCGACGCGATCACCGAGTTCCCGGACAACCGCGGCTGGGACCTGGCGCACCTCTACGACCCGGACCCGGCGGCCACCGGCAAGTCGTACACCCGCCACGGCGGCTTCCTGCACGACGCGGACAGGTTCGACCCGGCGTTCTTCGGGATCAGCCCCCGCGAGGCGTCCGCGATGGACCCGCAGCAGCGGCTGCTCCTGGAAACCGCGTGGGAGACGCTGGAACGCGCCGGGATCGACCCACGATCGATGCACGGCACCGACACCGGCGTGTTCGTCGGCGCCATGGCCCAGGACTACGGCCCGCACCTGCACGAACCCGCGGAAGGCTTCGACGGGTACCTGCTGACCGGCAGCACCGTCAGCGTCGCGTCCGGGCGGGTCGCGTACACGTTCGGGTTCGAAGGTCCCGCCGTCACGGTCGACACCGCGTGTTCGTCGTCGCTGGTCGCGGTGCACCTGGCGGCGCACGCGCTGCGGCTGGGTGAGTGCAGTCTCGCGATCGCCGGTGGGGCGGCGGTGATGGCGACGCCGGGGATGTTCGTGGAGTTCAGCCGGCAGCGGGGGCTGTCGGTCGACGGCCGCTGCAAGCCGTTCTCGGCGTCGGCGGACGGCACCGGCTGGGCGGAGGGGGTCGGCCTGATCCTGCTGGAGCGGCTGTCCGACGCGGAACGCAACGGGCATCAGGTCCTCGCGGTCATCCGCGGGTCTGCGATCAACCAGGACGGCGCGTCCAACGGCCTGACCGCCCCGAACGGTCCGTCGCAGGAACGGGTGATCCGGCAGGCCCTCGCCAACGCCGGGCTCCAACCGTCCGATGTGGACAGTGTCGAGGCGCATGGCACCGGCACCACCCTCGGCGACCCGATCGAGGCGCAGGCGCTCATCGCCACGTACGGGCAGGACCGCACCGAACCGCTGTACCTCGGGTCGTTGAAGTCCAACATCGGGCACACCCAGGCCGCGGCGGGCGTCGGCGGCATCATCAAGATGGTCGAGGCGATGCGCCACGGCGTGCTGCCCAGGACGCTGCACGTGACCTCGCCTTCGCCGCACGTGGACTGGAGTGCGGGTGCCGTCGAGCTGCTGACCGAGGCGCGGCCGTGGCCCGGCACCGACCGGGCCCGCCGAGCCGCGGTCTCGTCGTTCGGCATCTCCGGCACCAACGCCCATGTCATCCTCGAACACGTCCCGGCCCCGGCCTCGCCGGCGACCGACGACGGCGGCTACATCCCCGTGCCGTTGTCGGCCCACAGTCCTGAAGCGCTCCGGGAACTCGCCGGCGCCGTGCACGACCTCGTCTCCGAGAACCCGGGCCTGACGCCGCAGCAGCTCGCGCATCCCCTTGCCACCGGTCGCGCCGCCCTTGCATACCGGGCCGTGCCGGTGGTCAGCAGCCGCGACGAGCTCCTCGCCGCGCTGCGCACCATCGAACCGTCAACACCAGCCACCACCGGCAAGATCGTCTTCGTCTATCCCGGCCAAGGCTCCCAATACCCCGGCATGGCGGTCGAGCTGCTCAAGACGTCACCGGTGTTCGCTGCGGCGATGGCGGAGTGCGCCGATGTCCTGCGGCAGGTCCACACCGAGCACGACCTGCCTGCCTTCGACCTGTACCAGGCCCTGGAAGACCCGGAGCTGCAACAGCACACGCATATCATCCAGCCGACGCTGTTCGCCGTCGCCGTGTCCCTGACAAGACTCTGGCAGCACCACGGGATCCAGCCCTCCACCGTTCTCGGCCACTCCCAAGGCGAGATCCCCGCCGCCCACACCGCCGGCGCGCTCACCCTGCACCAGGCCGCCACCGTGACTACGCTGCGCGCGCACGCGATCCAGGATCTGCCCACAGGTGCGATGGCGCACGTGCCCCTGCCCCACACCGAAATCGCCACTACACAGGGCGTCCACGTCGCCGCCATCAACTCACCCAACAACACCACCGTCAGCGGCGACACCGACGCCGTCCAAGCACTCGTCACCAACCTGCAAGCCCGAGGCGTCGACGCCCGCGTCCTACCCGTCACCTACGCCAGCCACTCACCACACATCGAACCCCTCCAGGCACGGCTCCTGGAGGCGCTCGCCGACATCACGCCAGCCGCCGGTGACATCCAGTTCTGTTCCACGCTCACCGGGACCTACCACGACACCACTGGGCTCGATGCCGACTACTGGTACCAGAACCTCCGCAACACCGTGCAGCTGCACACCGCCACCCAGCAGCTGATCGGCGACGGACACACGCACTTCATCGAGATCAGTCCACACCCGATCCTGGTGCATCCACTGAACGACAGCGGGACCCCGTACACCAGCCACTCGCTACATCGGAAGCACCATCCGCTCAAACGGTTCCTCACCAACCTCGCCTCGACGGCGAAGCCCGACTACCGGACCACGGCCGGGGCGCCGGTGGAGCTGCCCACGTATCCGTTCCAGCGGCAGCGGTTCTGGATCGTCAGCAGCCAGCGGCAGGCCGGGCCGGGGACCGCCGACCATGCGCTGCTGGACGCCGCCGTCGAGCTCGCGGACACCGACGGCGTCGTCCTCACCGGCCGGGTCTCGCTGCGCACCCACCCGTGGCTCGCGGACCATGCGGTGCTCGACGTGCCGCTGCTGCCGGGCACGGCGTTCGTCGACCTCGCCCTGTACGCCGGCGCCCGCGTCGGCACTGCCCGCGTCGAGGACCTGACCCTTGAGGCACCGCTGCCGCTGCCGGACACCGACACCGTGGTCATCCAGGTGACCGTCGGCGCCGGCGACGACGCGGGCCGGCGCCCGGTCGCGGTCTACTCCCGGCCCGACGGCGACGATCCACAGTGGACGCGGCACGCCTCCGGGACCCTGACCGCCGCCGGCGTCTCATCGGACTCCCTTGCCGAGTGGCCGCCGCCGGGCGCGACGGCGGTCGACCTCACCGACGTGTACCCGGGTCTGCTGGAACGCGGCTACGGCTACGGTCCGGTGTTCCAGGGCCTGCGGGCGGCGTGGCGGGGCGGCAACGGCGACGTCTACGCCTCGGTGGTGCTGCCCAACGGGACGGAACCGGACGGGTTCGGGCTGCACGCCGCCCTGTTCGACGCGGCGCTGCACGCCGTTGTCGGCCTGGTCGTGCGCGACGGTGACGTGCCGTCGCTGCCGTTCCACTGGTCCGGGGTGACCCTCGCGGCGGTCGGGGCCACCGCGCTGCGGGTCCGCATCGTGCGGACCGGGACGGACACGGTCGCGCTGACTCTCGCCGACCCGACCGGCGCGCCCGTCGCCGCCGTCGAGTCGCTGGTGCTGCGCCCCGCAGCGCCCGCGGGTCGTCCCGCCGACCCGCTGTTCGCCGTCGCCTGGACCCAGACCGGCGCCGCAACCCCACTCGGCGCCGCCACCCCGCTCGGCGCCGCCACCCCGCTAGAAGCCGCAGCACCGCTAGAAGCCGCAACACCGCTCAACACCGCAACACCGCTCAACACCGCAACACCGCTCAACACCGCAACACCGCTCAACACCGCAGCACCGCTCAACACCGCAGCACCGCTCAACACCGCAGCACCGCTCAACGCCGCAGCACCGCTAGAAGCCGCAACACTGCTCGACGCCGCAACCCGGACGGACACCACGCGTCCGCTCGCCGCCACGGCCGACACCGACGCCGCCTCCCGGACCGATGCCGCCCAGCAGACGAACGCCGCAGCCCAGACCGGCGCTACGGCCCCGACGGGCGACGCGGGCACGACGGGCGGCGTGCACGTGATCCGGTTGCCCGCGGCGACAGGCACCGTCGTCGAGCGCACGCGCGACTGCCTCGGCCACGTCCTGACGGAGCTGCACGACGCCCTCGCCGGGGAGCGGTCGATCCTGGTCCTCACGCACGGCGCGGTCGCGGTCAACGACGGCGACCCGGTCGACCCGTCGGCGGCCGCCGTATGGGGCCTCGTCCGCACCGCGCAGGCGGAGCACCCCGGCCGGATCGTGCTCACCGACGCCGACGGCCCCGGCGCGGCGCCGCTGGTGCCGCCGGCCGGCGAACCCCAGTGCGCGGTGCGCGACGGCGTGACGTCGGTGCCGAGGCTGCGCCGCACCGGGCCGGCCACCTCGGACACGGCGGCGTTTGATCCCGCCGGTACCGTGCTGATCACCGGTGGCACCGGGACCCTCGGCCGGATCGTCGCCCGGCACCTGGTGACCGCCCACGGCGCCCGGCACCTGCTGCTCGTCAGCCGGCGCGGCACCGGACGCCGCCGCGGTCAGCGCCGAGCTGGCGGAGCTGGGCGCCGAGGTGACGGTCGCGGCCTGCGACGCCGCCGACCGGGCCGACCTCGCCCGGCTCCTCGCCGCCGTGCCAGCGGAGCATCCGCTGACCGCCGTCGTGCACACCGCCGGAATCCTCGACGACGCCACCGTCGACGCGCTGACCGGGCCGCGGCTCGACGCGGTGCTGCGGCCGAAGGCGGACGCGGCCTGGCACCTGCACGAGCTGACCCGCGACCTGCCGCTGGCCGCGTTCGTGCTGTTCTCCTCCGTCACGGCGACCCTCGGCAACGCCGGGCAGGGCAACTACACCGCGGCGAACGGCTTCCTCGACGGGCTCGCCGCGCTGCGGCACGCGCAGGGGCTGCCGGCGGTGTCCCTCGCGTGGGGGCTGTGGGCCGAGTCCAGCGGCATGACCGGCCACCTCGGCGCGGCGGACCTGGCGCGGATGAGCCGCGGCGGGATCGCGCCGATGCCGACCGGTGAGGCGCTGGTGCTGCTGGACGCCGCGCTCGCCGGCACCGAACCGGCGCTGGTGCCGGCGCGGCTCGACCTGCCTGCGCTGCGGACCGCGGCCGCGAACGGCACGCTGCCGGCGATCCTGCGCGGGATCGTGCGGGTGCCGGCACGCCGCGCCGCCGGGCAGCGCCCCGAGGACGGCGGCTGGGACGCGCGGCTCGCCCGCCTCTCCGAGGGAGACCGTCACGCGGCGGCGCTCGACCTGGTCCGCACGACGACCGCGATCGTGCTCGGGCACGCCGACGCCGGCACCGTCGACGCGGACCTGGCGTTCAAGGAGCTCGGGTTCGACTCGCTGACGTCCGTCGAGTTCCGCAACCGGCTCTCCGCCGCGATCGGCCGGCGGCTCCCCGCGACCGTGGTGTTCGACCACCCGACGCCGCGGGCGCTCGTCGACTTCCTGCTGCGCAGCGACAGTCCCGTCCGCGCCGCCGTCACCGCCACCCTGTCCGACGAGCCGATCGCGATCGTGGCGATGGCCTGCCGGTACCCGGGCGGCGTGACCTCCCCACGGTCGTTGTGGGACCTGGTCGCCGGGGAACGCGACGCGATCGGCGACTTCCCGGACAACCGCGGCTGGGACCTGGCGCACCTGTACGACCCGGACCCGGCGGCGACCGGGAAGTCGTACACCCGCCACGGCGGCTTCCTGCACGACGCGGACCGGTTCGACCCCGCGTTCTTCGGCATCAGCCCCCGCGAGGCACTCGCCATCGACCCGCAGCAGCGGCTGCTGCTCGAAGCGACGTGGGAGGCCCTGGAGGACGCGGGCATCGACCCGCAGTCGTTGCGCGGCACGAACACGGGCGTGTTCGCCGGACTGATGTACCACGACTACGCGATCGGTCAGGGCCGCCTCCCCGACGGCCTCGAGGGTTACCTCACCACCGGCAAGCAGGGCAGCGTGGCGACGGGGCGGGTCGCGTACACGTTCGGGTTCGAAGGACCCGCCGTCACCGTCGACACCGCGTGCTCGTCGTCGCTGGTCGCTGTGCACCTTGCGGCGCAGTCACTGCGGCAGGGCGAGTGCAGCCTGGCGGTGGCCGGCGGGGTCACCGTCATGGCCACGCCCGGCATCTTCGTCGAGTTCAGCCGGCAGCGGGGGCTGGCGCCGGACGGGCGTTGCAAGTCGTTCTCCGCCGCGGCGGACGGCGCCGCCTGGTCCGAAGGTGTCGGCCTGGTCCTGCTGGAGCGACTCTCCGACGCGGAACGCAACGGGCACCAGATCCTGGCCGTCATCCGCGGGTCGGCGATCAACCAGGACGGCGCGTCCAACGGTCTCACCGCTCCGAACGGTCCGTCGCAGGAACGGGTGATCCGGCAGGCCCTCGCCAACGCCGGGCTCCAACCGTCCGACGTGGACAGTGTCGAGGCGCACGGCACCGGTACGACGCTCGGCGATCCGATCGAAGCCCAAGCCCTCATCGCCACCTATGGGCAGGAGCGCACAGAGCCCCTCTACCTCGGCTCACTCAAGTCCAACATCGGCCACACCCAGGCCGCAGCGGGTGTCGGCGGCATCATCAAGATGGTCGAGGCGATGCGGCACGGCGTGCTGCCCAGGACGCTGCACGTCACCGAGCCATCGCCGCACGTGGACTGGGCTGCGGGTGCCGTCGAACTGCTCACCGAGGCCCGGCCTTGGCCCGGCAGCGACCGGGCCCGGCGCGCCGCCGTCTCGTCGTTCGGCATCTCCGGCACCAACGCCCACATCATCCTCGAACACACCCCGGTCCAGGCCGAGGCCGCGACGACAGGCGACGGCCACGTCCCTGTGCCGCTGTCCGCGCACAGCCCCGAAGCGCTCCGCGAACTCGCAACGGCACTCCACGACCTCGTCGAGCACAACCCCGACCTCACACCGCAGCAGCTCTCCCACCCGCTCGCCACCGGCCGCGCCGCGCACGCCTACCGCGCCGTGCCCGTGGTCAGCAACCGCGACGAACTCCTCGCCGCGCTGCGCACCATCGAACCGTCAACACCAGCCACCACCGGCAAGATCGTCTTCGTCTACCCGGGCCAAGGCTCCCAATACCCCGGCATGGCGGTCGAACTGCTCAAGACCGCACCGGTCTTCGCCGCCGCCATGGCCGAATGCGCCGACGTACTCAGCCAGGTCCACCACGAGCACGACCTGCCTGCCTTCGACCTCTACCAGGCCCTCGAAGACCCGGAACTGCAACAGCACACGCACATCATCCAACCGACCCTGTTCGCCATCGCCGTATCCCTGACAAGACTCTGGCAACACCACGGGATCCAGCCCTCCACCGTCCTCGGCCACTCCCAAGGCGAAATCCCCGCCGCCCACACCGCCGGCGCACTCACCCTCCACCAGGCCGCCACCGTAACGACGCTGCGCGCGCACGCCATCCAGGATCTGCCCACAGGTGCGATGGCGCACGTGCCCCTGCCCCACACCGACGTGCCCACCACCGACGGCGTCCACATCGCCGCCATCAACTCACCGAACAACACCACCGTCAGCGGCGACACCAACGCCGTCCAAGCACTCGTCACCAACCTGCAATCCCGAGGCGTCGACGCCCGCGTCCTACCCGTCACCTACGCCAGCCACTCACCACACATCGAACCCCTCCAGGCACGGCTCCTCGAGGCGCTCGCCGACATCACGCCAGCCGCCGGTGACATCCAGTTCTGCTCCACGCTCACCGGCACCTACCACGACACCACCGGGCTCGACGCCGACTACTGGTACCAGAACCTCCGCAACACCGTGCAACTGCACACCGCCACCCAGCAGCTCATCAACGACGGACACACGCACTTCATCGAAATCAGCCCACACCCCATCCTCGTCCACCCACTCAACGACAGCGGCACCCCGTACACCAGCCACACCCTGCACCGCAAACACCACCCGCTCAAACGGTTCCTCACCAACCTCGCCACGACGGCCAGGCCCGACTACCGCACCACACCGACCGCGAAGGTCGAGCTGCCCCGCTACCCGTTCCAGCGGCAGCGGTACTGGCTGACGACGTCCGGTGACGCGGCCGCGGACGGCGTGCTGGCGGCCGACCATCCGTTGCTGGGCAATGCCGTGGCGGTCGCCGACGGGGCGGGCGCGCTGCTGAACGGGCGGCTCTCCCTCGCCACCCACCCATGGCTCGCGGACCATGCCGTGCTCGGCACGGTGCTGCTGCCGGGCACGGCGTTCGTGGAGCTCGCGTTCCGCGCCGGGGACCAGGTCGGCCTGACCGTCGTCGAGGAGCTGACCCTTGAGGCGCCGCTGGTCCTGGCGGCCGGCGGCGCGGTCGAGGTGCAGGTCATGGTGGGCGCCGCCGGCGACGCGGGTGAGCGGCCGGTGTCGATCCACTCGCGGGTGGACGGCGACGCGCCGTGGACGCGCAACGCGACCGGCCGGCTCGCGGCGGCCGGGCAGCCGGTCGAGGCACCGTCGTTCGAGGTGTGGCCGCCGGCGGGGGCGACCCCGGTGCCGGTCGAGGACGCGTACGGCATCCTGCACGAACGCGGCTACGGCTACGGGCCGATGTTCCAGGGGTTGACGCAGGCGTGGCGCTCCGGCGACGACCTGTTCGCTGAGGTGCAGCTGCCGGAGGACGTGGACACGGACGGTTTCGGCATCCACCCTGCCCTGTTCGACGCGGCCCTGCACCCGGTGGTGCTCGACGGTACGGGCGCGGCGCTGCTCCCGTTCGCGTGGTCGGGCGTGACGCTGTCGGCGACGGGTGCTTCGGCGCTGCGGGTGCGCGTCCGCCGGTCCGGTGCGGAGGCGGTGTCGATTGTCGCCACGGATCCGGATGGCCAGCCGGTCCTGTCGGTGGAATCTCTTGCCCTGCGGGCGATCGCCCCGGACAAGCTGACCGGTGAGCGTCCCGCGGATCCGCTCTACACGATTACGTGGAAGCCGGCCGAGACCCCGGGCGAGCCCATCGGTGAGTACCTCGTCTTCCGGCCCCTACCCGACGAAGACGTCGCCCACCTCGACGTACCAGACGCCGTCGAAGCCCAACTCCTGCACCTCCTCGAACACGTCCAGACGTTCCTGAACAACCCCGACGAACACCGGCACCTCATCATCCACACCACCAACGCCGTCGCCACCAACCCCACCGAACCCATCAACCTCACCACCGCACCCATCTGGGGCTTCATCCGCACCACCCAAACCGAACACCCAGGCCGCATCACCCTCCTGGACACCACCACCACCCTCCCCACCAACCTCACCCACCTCCACCCCCAAACCACCATCCGCAACACCACCACCTACACCCCACACCTCACCCATCCCATCCTCAGAACCAGCCGACAACCCCATCGACCCCAACGGCACCATCCTCATCACCGGCGCCACCGGCACCCTCGCCCAACTCACCGCCCAACACCTCATCACCCACCACCACGCCAAACACCTCCACCTCACCACCCGCAACCCCAACCCCAACGCCCAGCTACAAGACCTCTACACCCTCGCCGCACAACACGGCACCACCATCACCACCACCACCTGCGACACCAACAACCCCACCCACATCACCAACCTCCTAACAACCATCCCACCCCAACACCCACTCACCACCATCATCCACACCGCCGGCACCACCAACGACACCCCAACCCACACCATGACCCCCACCAACTCACCACCACCCTCACCCCCAAAACCCGCACCACCTGGAACCTCCACCAAGCCACCCAACACCACCCCCACCTCACCCACTACCTCCTCTACAGCAGCATCGCCGCCACCCTCGGCAACCCCACCCAAGCCAACTACACCGCCGCCAACACCTTCCAAGACGCCCTCGCCCACCACCGCCACCAACACCACCAACCCGCCACCAGCATCGCCTGGGGACTCTGGGCCCAACCCACCAACCTCACCAAACACCTCAACCCCCAACACCTCCACCACACCGGCATCACCCCCACCCCAACCAACCAAGCCCTCCACCACCTCACCCAAACCCTCACCACCCCACACCCACACACCATCGCCGCCACGCTCAACCCGGGCACGTTGCCGAACAACCCGTCGCCGATGCTCGACCACACCCGCCGCAACCTCCGCGGCCGGGCCAGCGGCGCCGGCGCGAAGGCCGCGACGACGCTGCGCAGCCGCCTGGAGGCGCTGCCCGTGGCGGAGCGCGAGACCGTTGTCCGTGAGCTCATCGCCGCGCACGTCGCCACCGTCCTCGGCCACACGGAGGCGAGACCGGTCGACGTGAACGAGGCGTTCCGCGACCTCGGCTTCGACTCCCTGACCGCGATCGAACTGCGTAACCGCCTCGCCGCCGCCGCCGATGTACGGCTCCCGGCGACCCTCGTCTTCGACCACCCGACGCCCGGCGCGCTCGCGCGGCACCTGGTGGCCCTGCTGACCGGCGGCGACGCCCGGTCGGCGGTGGTGACGGCCGCCGCGACCGACGAGCCGGTCGCGATCGTGGCGATGGCGTGCCGCTTCCCGGGTGGGGTCGACTCGCCGGGCGCCCTGTGGGATCTCGTCGCCGCCGGGACCGACGCGATCGGCGAGTTCCCCGTCAACCGCGGGTGGGCCACCGACGCCCTCTACGACCCCGACCCCGACGCCACCGGCAAGACATACACCCGCCACGGCGGTTTCCTGCACGACGCCGACCGGTTCGACCCCGCCTTCTTCGGCATCAGCCCCCGCGAGGCACTCGCCATCGACCCCCAGCAACGACTCCTCCTCGAAACCACCTGGGAGGCCCTGGAGAACGCCGGCATCGACCCGCACTCGCTGCGCGGCACGAACACGGGCGTCTTCACCGGCCTCATGTACCACGACTACGCCGCCAGGCTGCACCGCGCGCCGAGCGAGCTGGAGGGCTACCTGGCGACGGGGAACACCGGCAGCGTCGCGTCCGGCCGGGTCGCGTACACGTTCGGGTTCGAAGGACCCGCGGTCACCGTCGACACCGCCTGCTCCTCCTCCCTCGTCGCGATCCACCTCGCGGCACAGTCGCTGCGGCAGGGCGAGTCGAGCCTCGCGGTCGCCGGCGGGGTCACGGTGATGGCGAGCCCGGAGATGTTCGTGGAGTTCAGCCGGCAGCGCGGGCTGGCGCCGGACGGGCGCTGCAAGTCGTTCTCCGCCGCGGCCGACGGTGCCGCCTGGTCCGAGGGCGTCGGCCTGGTCCTGCTGGAGCGGCTCTCCGACGCGCAACGCAACGGCCACCGCGTCCTGGCCGTGGTCCGCGGCTCGGCCGTCAACCAGGACGGCGCCTCCAACGGCCTGACGGCACCGAACGGCCCGTCGCAGGAACGCGTCATCCGGCAGGCCCTCGCCAACGCCGGGCTCCGGCCGTCCGATGTGGACGCCGTGGAGGCGCACGGCACCGGCACCACCCTCGGCGACCCGATCGAGGCACAGGCACTCATCGCCACGTACGGCCAGGACCGCGCCGAGCCCTTGTACATGGGCTCGTTGAAGTCGAACATCGGCCACGCGCAGGCGGCGGCCGGAGTCGCCGGTGTGATCAAGATGGTCGAGGCGATGCGGCACGGGGAGCTGCCCAGGACGCTGCACGCCGACGAGCCGACGCCGCACGTGGACTGGACGGCCGGCGCGGTGCGGCTGCTGACGGAGGCGCGGTCGTGGCCGGAGACGGACCGGCCGCGGCGGGCAGCGGTGTCGTCGTTCGGCATCTCCGGCACCAACGCCCACCTGATCCTGGAGCGGCCGCCGGTCGCCGCCGAGCCGGAGCGCCCGGCGGTGCCGTCAGCGCTGCCGCAGCCGTGGCTGCTGTCGGCGCACGACGCCGTGTCGTTGCGGTCGCAGGCGGCGAGGCTGGCCCGGTTCGCCGCCGACCACCCGGACGTCGAGGCCGACGACATCGGCCTGTCGCTGGCGACGACCCGGGCGCAGCTGCCGGCGCGGGCCGCGGTGGTGGCGGCCGACCGTGCCGGTCTCGTCGACGGGCTGCGGGCCTTCGCCCAGGACCGGCCGGACCCGGCAATCGTCCGTGGCGAGTCCATGCCCCCGGGCAAGCTGGCGTTCCTGTTCCCCGGCCAAGGCAGCCAATACCTGCACATGGGACAACACCTCTACCAAACCGAACCCACCTTCGCCGAAGCCTTCGACACCACCGCAGCCGCCTTCAACACCAACATCCACAACATCATCAACAACCCCAACCAACTCCACCAAACCCTCCACACCCAACCCGCCCTCTTCACCATCGAAACCGCCCTCTACCACCACCTCCACACCAAACACCACCTCACCCCCGACCTCCTCATCGGCCACTCCATCGGCGAAATCACCGCCGCCCACATCGCCGGCGTCCTCAACCTCACCGACGCCGCAACCCTCATCACCACCCGCGCCCAACTCATGAACACCACCCCACCCGGCACCATGGCCGCCATCCAAGCCACCGAAACCGAACTCACCAACCACGGACTCCCCAACACCATCACCATCGCCGCCACCAACAGCCCAACCACCACCATCATCAGCGGCAACCCCAACGACATCCACACCCTCACCACCCACTGGCACAACCAAGGCCGCAAAACCCGAAAACTCAACGTCAGCCACGCCTTCCACTCCCACCACATGAACCCCATCCTCAACCAACTCCACACCACCCTCACCACCCTCACCCTCAACCCACCCACCACCCCCATCATCAGCAACCTCACCGGCACCACCGCAACCACCGACCAACACACCAACCCCCAATACTGGACCGACCACCTCCGCAACACCGTCCGCTTCCACACCGGCATCCAAACCCTCCGAGAACTCGGCGCCACCGTCTTCCTCGAGGTGGGACCGGGTGGGTCGCTGACGTCGCTGGCGAACGAGACCCTCGACGGGGAGGGCCTGTTCGTGCCGCTGCTGCGGCCCAACCAGCCCGAGGACCTCAGCGTGCGGACGGCCCTCGCGCGGTTGCACACGAGCGGGATCGCGGTGTCGTGGCCGGCGGCGTTCGAACAGGCGGGCGCACGCCCGGTCGCCCTGCCGACGTACGCGTTCGACCGGCAACGGTTCTGGCTGGAGCCCGCCCCGGTCGCCGGGGACGTCGGCGCGGCCGGGCTGGCGTCGGCGGA
This sequence comes from Dactylosporangium sp. NBC_01737, assembly GCF_035963215.1. Lineage (NCBI taxonomy): Bacteria > Bacillati > Actinomycetota > Actinomycetes > Micromonosporales > Micromonosporaceae > Dactylosporangium > Dactylosporangium sp. NBC_01737. The sequence continues at coordinate 5,848,441 of NZ_CP109153.1, read as the reverse complement.
GCATCCGCTGCTCGGCGCCGAGGTGGAGCTCGCGGCGTCCGACGGCCTGCTGCTGACCGGCAGGGTCGGTGTGGCGACGCATCCCTGGCTGGCAGACCACGTCGTCGCCGGCACCACGCTGCTGCCGGCAACCGCGTTCGTCGACCTCGCCCTGCACACCGGCAACCGCCTCGGCCTGCCCCACCTCGACGAGATCGTCATCGAAGCACCCCTGCAGATCCCGGCCGACGGCACGGTCGACCTCCAGGTGACCGCGGACCGGGGAACCGGCGCGGTCGAGGTCCATGCGCGCGGCGAAGGCCAGCCGTGGACGCGCCACGCGACGGCGACCCTCACAGCGACGGCGACGCCGGCCGTGGCAGGTGCATGGCTCCCGGTGACGGCGGTGCCGGTGGACGAGATCCACGACCATCTCGGGTACGGCCCGGCGTTCCACGGCCTCCAGGCGGTCTGGACGGATGGTGGGCACAGCTACGCCGAGGTCCGGCTTCCCGACGGGGTCGAGACCGGCGGGCACGTGGTGCATCCGGCTCTGCTGGACGCCTGCCTGCAGGCGGTCGTGCGGCCGGGTGAGCCGCCGCGGCTGCCATTCACGGTGTCGGGTGTCGACGTGTACGCCGACCGGGTGCCGCGCGAGCTGCGCGTGACCGCTTCCGCGTTGCCGGACAGGGCGGACAGCTACCGGGTGTCCGCAGTGGACGCTGCCGGCGAGCCCGTCTTCACCATCGCCGCCGTCACGACCCGTCCGCACACGCCGACGAACCCGCTCTACACGATCACGTGGAAGCCGGCCGAAACCCCGGGCGAACCCATCGGCGAGTACCTCGTCTTCCAGCCGCTACCCGACGAAGACGTCGCCCACCTCGACGTACCAGACGCCGTCGAAGCCCAACTCCTGCACCTCCTCGAACACGTCCAGACGTTCCTGAACAACCCCGACGAACACCGGCACCTCATCATCCACACCACCAACGCCGTCGCCACCAACCCCACCGAACCCATCAACCTCACCACCGCACCCATCTGGGGCTTCATCCGCACCACCCAAACCGAACACCCAGGCCGCATCACCCTCCTCGACACCACCACCACCCTCCCCACCAACCTCACCCACCTCCACCCCCAAACCACCATCCGCAACACCACCACCTACACCCCACACCTCACACCCATCCCATCCTCAGAACCAGCCGACAACCCCATCGACCCCAACGGCACCATCCTCATCACCGGCGCCACCGGCACCCTCGCCCAACTCACCGCCCAACACCTCATCACCCACCACCACGCCAAACACCTCCACCTCACCACCCGCAACCCCAACCCCAACCCCCAGCTACAAGACCTCTACACCCTCGCCGCACAACACGGCACCACCATCACCACCACCACCTGCGACACCAACAACCCCACCCACATCACCAACCTCCTAACAACCATCCCACCCCAACACCCACTCACCACCATCATCCACACCGCCGGCACCACCAACGACACCCCAACCCACACCATGACCCCCACCAACTCACCACCACCCTCACCCCCAAAACCCGCACCACCTGGAACCTCCACCAAGCCACCCAACACCACCCCCACCTCACCCACTACCTCCTCTACAGCAGCATCGCCGCCACCCTCGGCAACCCCACCCAAGCCAACTACACCGCCGCCAACACCTTCCAAGACGCCCTCGCCCACCACCGCCACCAACACCACCAACCCGCCACCAGCATCGCCTGGGGACTCTGGGCCCAACCCACCAACCTCACCAAACACCTCAACCCCCAACACCTCCACCACACCGGCATCACCCCCACCCCAACCAACCAAGCCCTCCACCACCTCACCCAAACCCTCACCACCCCACACCCACACACCATCGCGGCGACCTTCGATCCGGGACGGCGCAGGCGGACAGAACGGGCCCGGCAGGTCACCGCCTCGTGGACGCAGCGGCTCGCGGACGCGACCAGCACGGATCGGTCGGACGTCGCGCTGCGGCTGGTGTGCGGCGAGATCGCCGGGGTGCTCGGCCACGGCCGGCCCGACGCCATCGAGGCGCACCGCGGCCTCCTCGATCTGGGCTTCGACTCGCTGACCGCGATCGAGCTGCGCAACCGGCTCGCCGCCGCAACCGGGCTGCGGCTGCCCACGACGCTCGTGTTCGACCACCCGACGCCGGCGGGGCTGGCCCGGCACCTCATCGAGTCGCTGACGCCCGCCCATCCGGAGCCCGTGGCGGTGGCGTCGCACCAGGTCGAGGCGGACCGCGTGGAGAGCGCCCTGGCGACCGCGTCCGACGACGAGATCTTCGCATTCATCGACAACGAGCTCGGCGGTCAGTGACACCCGTCCACACCTGCGAGGAACGGAAACGCACAATGGCGAACGAGGACAAGCTCCGCGAATACCTCAAGCGTGTCACCGCTGACCTGGCCCAGGTCCGGCAGCGGCTGCGCGAGGTCGAGGCAGGCCGGCAGGAGCCGATCGCGATCGTGGCGATGGCGTGCCGCTACCCGGGCGGCGTGACCTCCCCGCAGGGCTTGTGGGATCTCGTCGCCGCCGGTACCGACGCGATCGGCGAGTTCCCCGTCAACCGCGGGTGGGCCACCGACGCCCTCTACGACCCCGACCCGGACGCGGCTGGGAAGACGTACACCCGCCACGGCGGCTTCCTGCACGACGCGGACCGGTTCGACCCCGCGTTCTTCGGCATCAGCCCTCGCGAGGCACTCGCCATCGACCCCCAGCAACGACTCCTCCTCGAAACCACGTGGGAGGCCCTGGAGAACGCGGGCATCGACCCCGACTCGCTGCGCGGGTCGAGCACGGGGGTGTTCGCCGGGCTGATGTACCACGACTACGCGTCGCGGCTGCAGAGCGCGCCCGGTGAGCTGGAGGGGTACGTCAACGCCGGCAGCGCGGGCAGCATCGCCACCGGCCGGGTCGCGTACACGTTCGGGTTCGAAGGACCCGCGGTCACCGTCGACACCGCCTGCTCCTCCTCCCTCGTCGCGATCCACCTCGCGGCGCACGCGCTGCGGCAGGGCGAGTGCACCCTCGCCGTGGCGGGCGGCGCGACGGTGATGGCGACGCCGGCGACGTTCGTCGAGTTCAGCCGGCAGCGGGGCCTGTCGCCGGACGGCCGCTGCCGCGCGTTCTCCGCGGACGCCGGCGGCACCGGCTGGGGCGAGGGTGTCGGCCTGGTCCTGCTGGAGCGGCTGTCCGACGCGGAACGCAACGGCCATCAGGTCCTCGCGGTGATCCGCGGGTCGGCGGTCAACCAGGACGGCACCAGCAGCCAGCTCACTGCCCCGAACGGCCCGGCGCAGCAGCGGGTCATCCGGCAGGCCCTCGCCAACGCCGGGCTCCGGCCGTCCGATGTGGACGCCGTCGAGGCGCACGGCACCGGCACCACCCTCGGCGACCCGATCGAGGCACAGGCACTCATCGCCACCTACGGCCAGGACCGCGCCGAGCCGCTCTACCTGGGCTCATTGAAGTCGAACATCGGCCACGCCCAGGCCGCCGCCGGCGTGGCCGGCGTGATCAAGATGGTGGAAGCGATGCGGCACGGCGTCCTGCCGAAGACGCTGCACGCGGCCGAACCGTCGCCGCACGTGGACTGGACCGCAGGCGCCGTCGAGCTCCTCGCCGACGCGCGGCCGTGGCCGGACACGGACCGGCCGCGGCGGGCAGCGGTGTCGTCGTTCGGCATCTCCGGCACCAACGCGCACGTCATCATCGAGCACGCCGACCGCCCCACCGGCGAGGAGCCCGGGCAGGACGAGCGGCCGGTGGCGTGGCTGCTGTCGGCGAAGGACGAGGACGGGGTCGCGCGGCAGGCGGCGCGGCTCCGTGCGTTCGTCACCGAACGGCCGGGCACCGCACCGGAGGTCGCGCCGGACGTGGTGGCCGGGTCCCTCGCCGCGCGGGCGCCGATGCCGTGGCGCGCCGCGGCGGTCGGCACGGACCGGGCGTCGCTGCTCGCCGAGCTCGACGACATCGCCGGCGGTGCCACCCGCCCGGTGCAGGCACGCCGCGGCAAGCTGGCGTTCCTGTTCCCCGGCCAAGGCAGCCAATACCTGCACATGGGACAACACCTCTACAACACCGAACCCACCTTCGCCGAAGCCTTCGACACCGTCAGCGCAGCATTCGAAGCACCCATCCACGACATCATCAACAACCCCAACCAACTCCACCAAACCCTCCACACCCAACCCGCCCTCTTCACCATCGAAACCGCCCTCTACCACCACCTCCACACCAAACACCACCTCACCCCCGACCTCCTCATCGGCCACTCCATCGGCGAAATCACCGCCGCCCACATCGCCGGCGTCCTCAACCTCACCGACGCCGCAACCCTCATCACCACCCGCGCCCAACTCATGAACACCACCCCACCCGGCACCATGGCCGCCATCCAAGCCACCGAAACCGAACTCACCAACCACGGACTCCCCAACACCATCACCATCGCCGCCACCAACAGCCCAACCACCACCATCATCAGCGGCAACCCCAACGACATCCACACCCTCACCACCCACTGGCACAACCAAGGCCGCAAAACCCGAAAACTCAACGTCAGCCACGCCTTCCACTCCCACCACATGAACCCCATCCTCAACCAACTCCACACCACCCTCACCACCCTCACCCTCAACCCACCCACCACCCCCATCATCAGCAACCTCACCGGCACCACCGCAACCACCGACCAACACACCAACCCCCAATACTGGACCGACCACCTCCGCAACACCGTCCGCTTCCACACCGGCATCCAAACCCTCCGAGAACTCGGCGCCACCGTCTTCCTCGAGGTCGGTCCCGGCGCGGCGCTCACCGGGCTGGTGCACGAGACCCTTGACGGGGAGCCGATCTGCGCGGTGCCGCTGCTGCGCGCCGAGCGCCCCGAGGCGTTGACGGTGACGCGGGGCGTCGCCGCCGTGCACAACCATGGCGCCCCGGTCGCCTGGGACTTCGGTACCCACCGGACGCAGCTGCCGACGTACGCGTTCGACCGGCAACGGTTCTGGCCGGAGCCGACGCCCGCCGTCGGTGACGTGACCGCCGCAGGGCTGACCGCGGCGGAGCATCCGCTGCTCGGCGCGATGGTCGAGCTCGCCGCCGCCGAGGGCCTGCTGCTGACCGGCAGGGTCGGTGTGGCAACGCATCCCTGGCTGGCAGACCACGTCGTTGCCGGCACCACGCTGCTGCCGGCAACCGCGTTCGTCGACCTCGCCCTGCACACCGGCAACCGCCTCGGCCTGCCCCACCTCGACGAAATCGTCATCGAAGCACCCCTGCAGATCCCGGCCGACGGCACGGTGGAGCTGCAGGTGACGGCGCAGGCCGGCGACGGGACGCTCAGCGTCCACGCCCGTGCCGACGACGAGCAGCCGTGGGTGCGCCACGCGACCGCGACCCTGACCGCAACACCCGTCGCACCGCCCGCCGCGGCGACCAGTTGGCCGCCCGCCGGTGCGACGCCGGTGCCGGTGGACGACATCCACGACCATCTCGGGTACGGCCCTGCCTTCCACGGCCTGCAAGCCGCGTGGGTGGACGGTGAGCACCGGTTCGCGGACGTGTGGCTGCCCGCGGGTGTCGACGCCGTCGGCTATCAGGTGCATCCGGCGTTGCTGGACGCGTGCCTGCACGCCCTCGTCATCCCGGGTGAGCCGACGAGGGTGCCGTTCACGCTGGCCGGCATCGCCGTCCACGCCACCGGGCCGGTGGATCGGGTGCGCGTCACGGCGACCCGCCTGGACGCCGACCGGTACCAGATCTCGGCGACCGACGCGTCGGGTGCGCCGGTGTTCACGGTCGGCGCCGTCACGACCCGTCCGCACACGCCGACGAACCCGCTCTACACGATCACGTGGAAGCCGGCCGAAACCCCGGGCGAACCGATCGGCGAGTACCTCGTCTTCCAGCCGCTACCCGACGAAGACGTCGCCCACCTCGACGTACCAGACGCCGTCGAAGCCCAACTCCTGCACCTCCTCGAACACGTCCAGACGTTCCTGAACAACCCCCACGAACACCGGCACCTCATCATCCACACCACCAACGCCGTCGCCACCAACCCCACCGAACCCATCAACCTCACCACCGCACCCATCTGGGGCTTCATCCGCACCACCCAAACCGAACACCCAGGCCGCATCACCCTCCTCGACACCACCACCACCCTCCCCACCAACCTCACCCACCTCCACCCCCAAACCACCATCCGCAACACCACCACCTACACCCCACACCTCACACCCATCCCATCCTCAGAACCAGCCGACAACCCCATCGACCCCAACGGCACCATCCTCATCACCGGCGCCACCGGCACCCTCGCCCAACTCACCGCCCAACACCTCATCACCCACCACCACGCCAAACACCTCCACCTCACCACCCGCAACCCCAACCCCAACCCCCAGCTACAAGACCTCTACACCCTCGCCGCACAACACGGCACCACCATCACCACCACCACCTGCGACACCAACAACCCCACCCACATCACCAACCTCCTAACAACCATCCCACCCCAACACCCACTCACCACCATCATCCACACCGCCGGCACCACCAACGACACCCCAACCCACACCATGACCCCCCACCAACTCACCACCACCCTCACCCCCAAAACCCGCACCACCTGGAACCTCCACCAAGCCACCCAACACCACCCCCACCTCACCCACTACCTCCTCTACAGCAGCATCGCCGCCACCCTCGGCAACCCCACCCAAGCCAACTACACCGCCGCCAACACCTTCCAAGACGCCCTCGCCCACCACCGCCACCAACACCACCAACCCGCCACCAGCATCGCCTGGGGACTCTGGGCCCAACCCACCAACCTCACCAAACACCTCAACCCCCAACACCTCCACCACACCGGCATCACCCCCACCCCAACCAACCAAGCCCTCCACCACCTCACCCAAACCCTCACCACCCCACACCCACACACCATCGCCGCCACGCTGGACCTGAACCGGCGGGAGCGGCATGCAGCCCGCCGCCGCGCCGCCGCGGGCAACGTCGCGCTGCTGACCGGCGAGGCGCGGCAGCAGGCCCTCGCGGCGCTGGTGACGGACAGTGTGAGGGCGGTGCTGTCGCTGCCGAAGGGCGCGGCGATCGACGCCGAGCGCGCGTTCCACGACCTGGGCTTCGACTCGCTCACCGCGATCGAGCTGCGCAACCGGCTCGCCGCCGCAACCGGGCTCCGGCTGCCGGCGACGCTGCTGTTCGACCATCCCGCGCCCGGCGCGCTCGTCGCGTACCTCGGCACGCTGCTGGACGGCGCCCGTCCGGCGGTGGCCGCACCCACGGCCGCCGCCGCGGTGTCCGGTGAGCCGATCGCGATCGTGGCGATGGCCTGCCGGTACCCGGGCGGCGTGACGTCACCGCGGTCGTTGTGGGACCTGGTGACCGCCGGCACCGACGCGATCGGTGACTTCCCGCAGCACCGCGGCTGGGACGTCGAGACCTTGTACGACCCGGACCCCGACGCGACCGGCCGGACGTACACGCGGCACGGCGGCTTCCTGCACGACGCCGACCGGTTCGACCCCGCGTTCTTCGGCATCAGCCCCCGCGAGGCACTCGCCATCGACCCCCAGCAACGACTCCTCCTCGAAACGACCTGGGAGGCATTGGAGAACGCCGGCATCGACCCGCAGTCGCTGCGCGGCTCCAGCACCGGCGTGTTCGCGGGCGTGATGTACCAGGACTACGGCTCCCGGCTGCACCACATCCCGGAGAGCTTCGACGGGCACATCGGCAACGGCAGCGCGGGCAGCATTGCCACCGGCCGGGTCGCGTACACGTTCGGGTTCGAAGGACCCGCGGTCACCGTCGACACCGCCTGCTCCTCCTCCCTCGTCGCGATCCACCTCGCTGCGCAGTCACTGCGGCAGGGCGAGTGCAGCCTGGCGGTCGCCGGCGGGGTCACCGTCATGGCCACGCCGTCGATCTTCCTGGAGTTCAGCCGCCAGCGTGCGCTGTCCGTGGACGGCCGCTGCCGCGCGTTCTCCGCCGACGCGGGCGGCACCGGCTGGGGTGAGGGCGTCGGCCTGGTCCTCCTGGAACGGCTCTCCGACGCGGAACGCAACGGCCACCGCGTCCTAGCCGTCATCCGCGGCTCGGCCATCAACCAGGACGGCGCCTCCAACGGTCTCACCGCACCGAACGGTCCATCACAGGAACGCGTCATCCGGCAGGCCCTCGCCAACGCCGGACTCCAGCCGTCCGATGTGGACACGGTGGAGGCGCACGGGACCGGCACGACCCTCGGCGACCCGATCGAGGCGCAGGCACTCATCGCCACCTACGGTCAGGACCGCACCGAACCGCTGTACCTCGGGTCGCTGAAGTCCAACATCGGGCACACCCAGGCCGCGGCCGGCGTCGGCGGCATCATCAAAATGGTCGAGTCGATGCGGCACGGCGAGCTGCCCAAGACGCTGCACGTCACCGAACCGTCCCCGCACGTGGACTGGACCGCCGGCGCCGTCGAGCTCCTTGCCGAAGCCCGGTCGTGGCCAGAGACGGATCGCCCGAGGCGGGCCGCGGTGTCATCGTTCGGCATCTCCGGCACCAACGCCCACATCATCCTCGAACACACCCCGGTCCAGGCCGAGCCCACGACAGCAGGCGACGGCCACGTCCCCGTGCCGCTGTCCGCGCACAGCCCCGAAGCGCTCCGCGAGCTCGCAACAGCACTCCACGACCTGATCGAGCACAACCCCGGCCTCACGCCGCAGCACCTCGCCCACCCCCTCGCCACCGGTCGCGCCACCCACGCCCACCGGGCCGTGCCGGTGGTCGGCAACCGCGACGACCTCCTCGCCGCACTGCGCACCATCGAACCACTACCGACGGCACGAGACGGAAAAGTCGTGTTTGTCTACCCCGGCCAGGGCTCGCAGTACCCGGGCATGGCTGTCGAGCTGCTCAAGACCGCGCCGGTGTTCGCCGCCGCCATGGCCGAGTGCGCCGACGTGCTCAGCCAGGTCCACCGCGAGCACGGCCTGCCCGAGTTCGACCTCTACCAGGCCCTCGAAGACCCGGAACTGCAACAGCACACGCACATCATCCAGCCGACGCTGTTCGCCGTCGCCGTGTCCCTGACGAAGCTCTGGCAGCACCACGGGATCCAGCCGTCCACTGTCCTCGGCCACTCCCAGGGCGAGATCCCCGCCGCCCACACCGCCGGGGCGCTCACACTGCACCAGGCCGCCACCGTCACCACGCTGCGGGCACACGCGATTCAGGACCTCGCGGTCGGCGCCATGGCCCACGTGCCCCTGCCCCACACGGAGATCGCCACTGCACAGGGCGTCCACATCGCCGCCATCAACTCACCGAACAACACCACCGTCAGCGGCGACACCGACGCCGTCCAAGCGCTCGTCACCGACCTCCAAACCCGAGGTGTCGACGCCCGCGTCCTGCCGGTCACCTACGCCAGCCACTCACCACACATCGAACCCCTCCGCACACGACTCCTGGACACCCTCAACCACATCACCCCGACCCAGAGCAATATCCAGTTCTGCTCAACACTGACCGGCGCACCCATCGACACCACAACACTCGACGCCGACTACTGGTACCAAAACCTCCGCAACACCGTCCAACTGCACGCCGCCACCCAACACCTCATCGACGACGGACACACCCACTTCATCGAGATCAGTCCACACCCCATCCTCGTCCACCCACTGAACGACAGCGGCGCCCCGTACACCAGCCACACCCTGCACCGGAAGCACCACCCCTACCAGCGGTTCCTGACGAACCTCGCCACGACGGCGAAGCCCGACTACCGGACCACGGCCACGGCACCGGTCGAGCTGCCCACGTATCCGTTCCAGCGGCAGCGGTACTGGCTCGAAACCCCCACCACCACCCGCAACGCGCAGCAGCTCGGGCTGGCCACCGCCGACCACGACCTGCTCAACGCCGCCGTCGAGCTCGCCGACAGCGACGGCGTCGTCCTCACCGGCCGCGTCTCGCTGCACACACATCCGTGGCTCGCCGACCACCGGGTCAACGGCACGGCCCTGCTGCCCGGCACCGGATTCGTCGACCTGGCCCTGCACGCCGCGGACCGCGCCGGCGCCGGCGGCATCGCCGAGCTGACCATCGAGGCGCCGCTCATCGTGCCGGACGCCGGTGCCGTGCAGCTACGGGTCACGGTGCGGGAAGCAGGCGACGACGGCACCCGCGAGCTCACCGTCCACACGCGACCCGAAGGATCCGGCGCCGACTGGACCCGGCATGCGACCGGCGTTCTGTCCACAATGGACGCAACGGACGGACCGGCGGCGGCGCCGTTCGAGTGGCCGCCCCGCGACGCGGACAAGGTCGGCACCAGTGAGCTGTACGAGCGGCTGCAGACGCTGGGACTCGGCTACGGGCCGCTGTTCCAGGGCGTCCGTGGCGTCTGGCGTTCCGACGCCGTCACGTATGTGGAGGTGGAGCTGCCGGCCGAGGCGAGGGCCGCCGGGCACGCGCTGCACCCGGCGCTGCTCGACGCGGCCCTGCACCCCCTCGCCGACGACAGCACGGTGCGGCTGCCGTTCTCGTGGCGGGACGTGACGCTGCACGCGACCGGCGCGACGCTGCTGCGGGTCCGCCTGGACCGGACCTCGCCCGGCACCCTCGCCGTCGCCGCCGTCGACCCGTCCGGGGCTCCGGTCGTCACCGTCGGCGAGCTGGCGGTGCGGCCGGTCGACCCGGCGCGGCTCACCGCGGACGCCGGGCGGGCCGCCGCCCTCGCCGATGCCCTGTTCCAGCTCGACTGGACGCCGGTGGAGGCGGCCGCGGCGCCGGCCGACGCGACCGTCATCACGGTCACCGACCCACCCGTGGGTGACGTGCCGGCGCAGGTACGCGAGACGCTCCTCGATGTCCTGGACCGGGTGCGGCACGAGCTCGACCGGGCCGACGGCACGGTCGCCGTGGTGACCCGGGGCGCGGTCGCCGGCCGGCCCGGTGACCGGCTGCCGGACCCGGCGCGGGCCGCGCTGTGGGGGTTGCTGCGCAGCGCCCAGAGCGAACACCCCGGCAGGATCGTGCTCGTCGACAGCGACGGCCGCGACGCGAGCGACGCCGCGGTGCCGGCGCTGCTCGGCATCGGCGAGCCGCAGCTGATCGTCCGTGACGGCGCGGCGTTCGCGGCCCGCCTCACCCGCGCGACCGCCGACCCGGGCGCCGACCTGCCGGCGACCCCGTGGCGGCTGTCGCTGGCCGACGGTGGCGGGCTCGGGCTGACGCTGGTGCCGGCGGAGGAGAACCTCGCCCCGCTCGGCGACGGCCAGCTCCGGGTCGCGGTACGGGCCGCCGGCCTGAACTTCCGCGACGTGCTGCTGGCGCTGGGCATGGTGCCCGACGACGAGCGGCCCACCGGCGGCGAGGCGGCCGGGGTCGTCCTTGAAGTCGGCCCGGGCGTGACCCGGTTCCGGCCCGGCGACCGGGTCATGGGCCTGCTCGCCGGTGGGGTCGGCCCCGTGTCGGTGACGGACCAGCGGATGGTGACGACGATGCCGGCCGGGTGGACGTTCGCGCAGGCGGCGGCGGTGCCGGTGGTGTTCATGACCGCGTACTACGGCCTCGTCGACCTCGCGCACGCCCGGGCCGGCGAGTCGGTGCTGGTGCACGCGGCGACCGGCGGGGTCGGGATGGCCGCTGTGCAGCTGGCGCGGCATCTCGGTCTCGAGGTGTACGGCACCGCCAGCCCCGCGAAATGGGACACGCTGCGTGCGCAGGGGCTCGACGACGCCCACATCGCGTCGTCGCGGGACCTCGCGTTCGCCGAACTGTTCCGGACCGCACGCGGGATCGACGTGGTCCTCAACTCCCTGGCGCGAGAGTACGTGGACGCGTCGATGGCGCTGCTGGCGCCCGGCGGGCGGTTCCTGGAGATGGGCAAGACCGACATCCGCGACCCCGCCGACCACCCAGGGTTCATGTACCGCGTCTACGACCTGCTCGACGCCGGCCCGGAACGGATCGGCACGATGCTCGACGAGCTGCGGGAGCTGTTCGACGGCGGGGCGCTGCGGCCGCTGCCGGTGACCGCGTGGGACATCCGGGAGGCGCCGGAGGCGATCCGGTACCTCAGCCAGGCCCGGCACATCGGCAAGGTCGTCCTCACGCTCCCCGGCGCACCGGATCCGGCGGGCACGGTGCTGGTCACCGGCGCGACCGGTGCCCTGGGCACGCTCGTGGCGGGGCACCTGGTCCGCGCGCACGGCGCCCGGCACCTGCTGCTGGCCAGCCGCCGCGGCCCGGACGCCGCCGGGGCGCAGGCCCTGCTGGAGGACCTGGCGGCGCTCGGCGCGCAGGCCACGCTCGTCGCCTGCGACACCGCCGACCGTGACGCCGTCGCGGCGCTGCTCGCCGCGGTCCCCGCGGAGCATCCGCTGACCGCGGTCGTGCACACCGCCGGCGTCCTCGACGACGCGACCCTCGACGGGCTGACGCCGGAGAAGTTCGAGACGGTGCTGCGGCCGAAGGTCGACGCGGCCTGGCACCTGCACGAGCTGACCGCGGGCGCGGACCTCGCCGGGTTCGTCCTGTTCTCCTCGGCGGCCGGCACGTTCGGCAACGCCGGGCAGGGCAACTACGCGGCCGCGAACGCGTTCCTCGACGCCCTCGCCGCGCACCGGCGGGCGGCCGGGCTGCCGGCCACGTCCGTCGCGTGGGGGCTGTGGCAGCGCAGCGGCGGCATGACCGGGCACCTCGACGCCACCGACCGCGACCGGATCCGCCGCACCGGCGCGGCCGCGCTCACCGACGAGGAGGGCCTGGCGTTGTACGACGCTGCCCTCGGTCTGAGCCGCCCGTCGACGGTCGCGGTGAAGCTGCACCTGGCGCGGGCCCGGGCGGGCGCGGTGCCGCCGCTGCTGCGCGGGCTGCTCCGCCCGGACCGGCGGGCGGCCGCGGGACGCGCCGACGCCGAGGCCGCGTCGTGGGCGGACCGGCTCGCGGCGGTCACCCCGCAACAGCGCGCGACCGAACTGGCGCGACTCATCGGCACCCAGGTCGCGGCGGTCCTCGGGCACGACGCGGCGGAGGTCGCCGCCGACCGGGCGTTCAAGGAACTCGGCTTCGACTCCCTGACCGCGGTCGAGCTGCGCAACCGGCTCACCACCGCGACCGGACTGCGGCTGCCGGCGACGCTCATCTTCGACCACCCGACCCCGGCGGCGCTCGCCGCGTACCTCGGCGGGCAGCTCGGCGTCGACGACGACCCGGCGCGGGCGGTCCTCACCGAACTGGACCGGCTGGAGGCGCTGCTGGCCGGCGTCACCGGCGACGAGCGGACCCTCGACGCGGTCAGGCCCCGGCTGGCCGCGCTGCTGCGGCGCGTCACCGTCCCGGCCGGCAGCGCCGCCGCCGGCACCGGCGACGCGGCGCTCGCCACCGCAACCGACGAGGAGCTGTTCGCGGCCCTCGACGGCGAACTCGGCCTGACCTGACTCGGCCCGACCTGACTTGCGGAGATTGGACAACTGCTGATGTCGAACGAGCACAGCTCCAGCGAGGAGCGGCTGCGGGACTACCTCAAGCGGGCCACCGCGGACCTGCGGGCGGCACGCGGGCGGATCCAGCAGTACGAGGACCGGGCCCACGAACCGGTCGCGATCGTCGGGATGAGCTGCCGCTACCCCGGTGACGTGCGCTCCCCCGCCGACCTGTGGCAACTCCTCGCCGGCGGCGGCGACGGCATCACCGCGTTCCCGGCCGGCCGCGGCTGGGACCTCGACGGGCTGTACGACCCGGACCCGGACCGGCCCGGGACGTCGTACGTGCGGCAGAGCGGCTTCCTGCACGACGCGGACCGGTTCGACGCCGACTTCTTCGGCATCAGCCCGCGGGAGGCGACCGCGACCGACCCGCAGCAGCGGGTGCTGCTCGAATCGGCGTGGGAAGCCCTGGAGCAGGCCGGCCTGGAGCCGCGGTCGTTGCGCGGCAGCCGCACGGGCGTGTTCGTCGGGGTCATCGCGCAGGGCTACGCGCCGGTGTCCGGCGGGGTGCCGGCGGAGTACGAGGGCTACCTGCTGACCGGGAACACGACCAGCGTCGCGTCCGGCCGCATCGCGTACACGTTCGGGCTCGAAGGACCGGCGGTCACGATCGACACGGCCTGCTCGTCGTCGCTGGTCGCGTTGCACCTGGCGGTGCAGTCGCTGCGCCGCGGCGAATGCGGGCTGGCCCTCGCCGGTGGCGCGACGGTGATGGGCACGCCGGGGCTGTTCGTGGAGTTCAGCCGGCAGCGCGGCCTGTCGCCGGACGGGCGGTGCCGGTCGTTCGCTGCCGCCGCCGACGGCACCGGGTTCGCCGAGGGCGCCGGGCTGCTGGTGCTGGAGCGGCTGTCCGACGCCAGGCGCAACGGGCACCAGGTCCTCGCGCTGGTGCGTGGGACCGCGGTGAACCAGGACGGCGCCAGCAACGGGCTCACCGCTCCGAACGGCCCGGCGCAGGAACGCGTCATCCGTGAGGCGCTCGCCGACGCGCTGCTGACCCCCGCCGACGTCGACGCGGTCGAGGCGCACGGCACCGGCACCACCCTCGGCGACCCGATCGAGGCGCAGGCGCTGATCGCCACGTACGGGCGGGGACGGCCGGCGGACCGTCCGCTGTGGCTCGGCTCGATCAAGTCGAACATCGGGCACACCCAGGCGGCCGCCGGGGTCGCCGGGGTGCTGAAGATGGTCCTCGCGCTGCGCCACGGCGAACTGCCCCGCACCCTGCACGTGGACCGGCCCACGCCGCACGTCGACTGGTCCGCGGGCGCGGTGGCCCTGCTCAGCGACCCGGTGCCGTGGGCGGCGGCCGACCGGCCGCGGCGGGCCGCGGTGTCCTCGTTCGGCATCAGCGGGACCAACGCCCACGTCATCGTCGAGGAGGCACCGCCCGTCGAGGCACCCGAGCCTGCCACGGTTGCGCCGGTACCGCTGACGCCGTGGGTGCTGTCGGCGCACGACCCGGAGGCGCTGCGGCAGCAGGCACAGCGTCTGCGGGAGCACGTCGCCTCGCGTCCCGGCCTCGACCCGCTCGACGTTGCCGGTTCGCTGCTGCGGACCCGCGCCCTGTTCGACGTCCGCGCCGTGGTCCTCGGCGCGACCCGTGAGGAGCTGCTCGACGGCCTCACCGACGCGGGCCGTCACCCGGTGACCGCGGCCGCGGCCCGGCCCCTCGCGGTGCTGTTCTCCGGGCAGGGCAGCCAGCGACCTGGCATGGGCCGCGACCTGTACGACGCGTACCCGGTGTTCCGGGCGGCGCTCGACGACGTCTGCGCCTGCTTCGACCTGCCGGTGCGGGACGTGATGTCCGGCGCCGACCCGGACCGGCTGGACCGCACCGGCTTCACCCAGCCGGCCCTGTTCGCGTACGAGACGGCGCTGTTCCGGCTCATCGAGTCGTGGGGCGTTCAGCCGTCCGTCCTCATCGGACACTCCATCGGCGAGCTGGTCGCCGCGCACGTGTCGGGCGCGCTGAGCCTGCCGGACGCGGCGGCGCTCGTCGCGGCCCGCGGCAGGCTGATGGAGGCATTGCCCGGCGGCGGTGCGATGGTCGCGGTGCAGGCCACCGAGGACGAGGTCCGCGAGTCCCTCGAAGGCCGGGCCGGGGTGGACGTCGCCGCCGTCAACGGGCCCCGCGCCACCGTCGTGTCCGGCGATGAGGACGCGGTCCTCGCCGTCGAGGAGCTCTGGCGGGGCCGCGGCCGCAAGACCCGCCGGCTGCGGGTGAGCCACGCGTTCCACTCGCACCACATGGACGGCATGCTCGCGGAGTTCCGCCGCGCCGCGGCCGGCCTCACCGCGGCCGAACCGGCGGTGCCGATCGTGTCGAACCTGACCGGCGAGCTGGCCGGCGCCGCCGAGCTGGGCTCCGCCGACTACTGGGTCGAGCATGTGCGCCGGCCGGTGCGCTTCCACGCCGGGCTCCTGCGCGTCGCCGGGCTCGGCGCGACCGCGTGCCTGGAGCTGGGACCGCAGCCGGTGCTGACACCCATGGCCGACGAGACGTTCGCCGACGGCGGGGTCGTCCTCGCGGCGTCGTCCAGCCGGCGCCGGCCGGAGGTGCCGTCGCTGGCCGCGGCCCTGGCCGCGCTGTTCGTCAACGGTGTCCCGGTCGACTGGTCCGCGCTCGTCCCGCCCGGCCGCACCGTCGAGCTGCCCACCTACCCGTTCCAGGGCGGCCGGTACTGGCTGCCCGCGCCGGCAGGCGCCACGGACCTGCCCCTCGACTGGACGCCGGTGTCCGTGCCCGACGGACCGCCGCAGTCCGACGCGGCCGACGTCGTGGAGTGCGGGACCGCCGCCGAGGCCGGGACCGTGACGGCGGACCGGCCGGCGGACGCCCCGCCGCTGGTCGTCATCACCCGCGGCACCGCCCCCGGTGCGACACCGGAGACCGCAGCCGCCGCCGAGGACGTGTGGCGGGTGGTCCGCGCCGCGCAGGCCGCCCGACCGGGCCGGTTCGTGCTGCTCGAACTCGACGAACCCGTCGAGGCGGCAAGGGTCGCGGCGTTCGTGCGCACCGGCGAGCCGCGGCTGGCCTGGCGGCGCGGCGCCCTCTACGCCGGCCGGATCGCCCGCGCCGAGCCGGACCGTCCCGACGACGCCGGCCCGGCCGCGGAGCGGCTCGCCGCGCTGCCGGACACGCAGCGGCGCGAGACCCTGGAGACGCTGGTCCGCGAGACGGTCGCGGCGGTCCTCGGCCGCACCGACGCCGGCACCCTGGACACCGCCCGCGCGTTCCGGGACCTCGGCTTCGACTCGATGACGGCCGTGGAGCTGCGCAACCGGCTCACCACCGCCACCGGGCAGCGCCTGCCGGCGACGCTCGTGTTCGACCACCCGACCCCGGACGCGCTCGTCGACTTCCTGCTGACCGGCGCCGCGGCCGGCAGCGGCGAACCGGTCGCCATCATCGGGATGGGCTGCCGCTACCCGGGTGGGGTCCGCGGCCCCGCGGACCTGTGGCGGCTGGTCGCCGGCGGGACCGACGCGATCGGCGGTTTCCCCGACAACCGTGGCTGGGACCTCGCCGCGCTGTACGACCCGGACCCTGCCAGACCCGGCACGTCCTACACGCGGCACGGCGGGTTCCTGCACGACGCCGACCAGTTCGACGCCGGCCTGTTCGGCATGAACCATCGCGAGGCCCTCGCCACCGACCCGCAGCAGCGGCTGCTGCTCGAAACGACGTGGGAGACCCTGGAACACGCCGGGATCGCCCCCGACGGGCTGCGCGGCACCGCGACCGGCGTGTTCGCGGGCGTCATCAACCAGGACTACGGCTCGGGACTGCACAGCATCCCGGAGGCCCTGGAGGGGTACCTGTCGACGGGCACGACGACCAGCGTCGCGTCCGGGCGGGTCGCGTACACGTTCGGGTTCGAAGGTCCCGCCGTCACGGTCGACACCGCGTGCTCGTCGTCGCTGGTCGCGATCCACCTGGCGGCGCAGTCGCTGCGCCAGGGCGAGTGCACCCTGGCGATCGCCGGCGGGGCGGCGGTGATGGCGACGCCGGGGTCGTTCGTGGAGTTCAGCCGGCAGCGGGTCCTCGCCGCCGACGGGCGCAGCAAGGCGTTCTCGGCGTCGGCGGACGGCGCCGGCTGGGGCGAGGGCGTCGGCCTGGTCCTGCTGGAGCGGCTCTCCGACGCGCACCGCAACGGGCACCGGGTCCTCGCGGTCATCCGCGGGTCGGCGCTCAACCAGGACGGCGCCTCCAACGGCCTGACCGCCCCGAACGGCCCCTCCCAGGAACGCGTCATCCGCCAGGCCCTCGCCAACGCGGGCCTCCAGCCGTCCGATGTGGACACGGTGGAGGCGCATGGCACCGGCACCACCCTCGGCGACCCGATCGAGGCGCAGGCGCTCATCGCCACCTACGGTCAGGACCGCACCGAACCGCTGTACCTCGGGTCGTTGAAGTCCAACATCGGGCACTCGGTGGCGGCGGCCGGGGTCGGCGGCGTCATCAAGATGGTCGAGGCGATGCACCACGGCGTGCTGCCCAGGACGCTGCACGTCACCGAGCCATCGCCGCACGTGGACTGGACCGCCGGGGCCGTCGAGCTGCTCACCGAGGCCCGGCCGTGGCCCGAAGCGGACCGGCCGAGACGGGCGGCCGTGTCATCGTTCGGCATCTCCGGCACCAACGCCCACATCATCCTCGAACACGCCCCGGCGGCGGCCGGACCCGCGACGGCGGACGACGGCTACGCCCCGGTCCCACTGTCCGCGCACAGCCCCGAAGCGCTCCGCGAGCTCGCGACGGCACTCCACGACCTCGTCGAGCGGAACCCGGATCTCACACCGCAGCGCCTCACGCATCCCCTCGCCACCGGCCGCGCCGCCCACCCCTACCGCGCCGTGCCCGTGGTCAGCAACCGTGACGAGCTCCTCGACGCCCTGCGCACCATCGAACCGCTGCCCGCACCGCGGGACGGGAAGATCGTCTTCGTCTACCCCGGGCAGGGCTCGCAGTACCCCGGGATGGCGGTCGAACTGCTCAAGACGTCACCGGTGTTCGCTGCGGCGATGGCGGAGTGCGCCGATGTCCTGCGGCAGGTCCACACCGAGCACGACCTGCCTGCCTTCGACCTCTACCAGGCCCTGGAAGACCCGGAACTGCAACAGCACACGCACATCATCCAACCGACCCTGTTCGCCATCGCCGTATCCCTGACAAGACTCTGGCAACACCACGGGATCCAGCCCTCCACCGTCCTCGGCCACTCCCAAGGCGAAATCCCCGCCGCCCACACCGCCGGCGCACTCACCCTCCACCAGGCCGCCACCGTAACGACGCTGCGCGCGCACGCCATCCAGGATCTGCCCACAGGTGCGATGGCGCACGTGCCCCTGCCCCACACCGACGTGCCCACCACCGACGGCGTCCACATCGCCGCCATCAACTCACCGAACAACACCACCGTCAGCGGCGACACCAACGCCGTCCAAGCACTCGTCACCAACCTGCAATCCCGAGGCGTCGACGCCCGCGTCCTACCCGTCACCTACGCCAGCCACTCACCACACATCGAACCCCTCCAGGCACGGCTCCTCGAGGCGCTCGCCGACATCACGCCAGCCGCCGGTGACATCCAGTTCTGCTCCACGCTCACCGGCACCTACCACGACACCACCGGGCTCGACGCCGACTACTGGTACCAGAACCTCCGCAACACCGTGCAACTGCACACCGCCACCCAGCAGCTCATCAACGACGGACACACGCACTTCATCGAAATCAGCCCACACCCCATCCTCGTCCACCCACTCAACGACAGCGGCACCCCGTACACCAGCCACACCCTGCACCGCAAACACCACCCGCTCAAACGGTTCCTCACCAACCTCGCCACGACGGCCAGGCCCGACTACCGCACCACACCGACCGCACCCGTGGAACTGCCCACGTATCCGTTCCAGCGGCAGCGGTACTGGCTCGAGGACGCCGGTGGCGGCGACGTCACCGGCGCGGGGCTCAGCGCGGCCGGGCACGCGCTGCTCGGCGCCGCCGTCGACCTCGCCGACGCCGACACCCTCGTCCACACCGGCGCGATCGGGCTGCGGCGGCAGCCGTGGCTCGCCGACCACGCCGTGCACGACACGGTGCTGCTGCCGGGCACGGCGTTCCTGGAGCTGGCCCTGCACGCCGCCGACGCGGCCGGATACGGTGGCGTCGCCGACCTGAGCATCGAGGCTCCCCTGGTCCTGCCGGAGCGCGACACGGTGCGGGTGCAAGTGAGCGTCGGGCCGCCCGGCGACGACGGGCTGCGGCCGGTCGCCCTGCACAGCCGCGCATCGGACGGCGACGGCTGGGTGCGGCACGCCGCCGGCGCGCTGACACCCGTCCCCGGCGCTTCGGACCCGGACGGGCCGGCGCAGGCCTGGCCGCCGCCGGGAGCCACGCCGGTCGACGTCTCGGACCTGTACGAGCGGTACGCCGTGCACGGCCTGGGCTACGGCCCGATGTTCCAGGGGCTGCGCGCCGTCTGGCAGGACGGCGACGACCTGCACCTGGAGGTGGCGCTGCCGGACGACACCGACGTCGGCGGGTTCGGGCTGCACCCCGCGCTGCTCGACGCGGTCCTGCACGCGATGGGCGCGACGGTGCGCGACGACCCGGACCAGCCGGTGTTGCTGCCGTTCGCATGGTCCGGGGTCACGCTGCACGCCACCGGCGCGACCCGGCTCCGCGGCACGCTGCGGCGGCTCGCCCCGGACGCGGTCGCGCTGCGGCTCGTCGACCCGGCCGGCGCGCCGGTCGTCACGGTCGCGTCGCTGCACGTGCGGCCGGTGACGCGCGAGCAGCTGTCATCGGCGCGGGCCGGCGCGTACGAGTCGCTGTTCACCGTCGACTGGGTCGCCGCACCCCGGCCCCGGCGGTGACCACGCCGCCGCGGCTCGCGGTCCTCGGCGCGGCGGTCGACGGGGTCGACGGCCCGGTGCACGCCGACGTGGCGGCCCTGTGCGCGAGTCTGGACACGGGGCCGCCGCCGCAGGCGGTCGTCGTCGAGGTGTCCACGGTGGACGGTGACCTGGTGCCCGCGGCGCACGACGCCACGGAGCGGATGCTCACGCTGCTGCAGGAGTGGCTCGCCGAGCCGCGCCTCGAAACGGTCCGGCTGGTCGTGCTGACCGCCGGCGCCGTCGCCGCCGCCCCGGACGACGCGGTGCCCGCCCTGGCGCTCGCCCCCGTGTGGGGGCTGGTGCGGACCGCGCAGTCGGAGAACCCGGACCGGATCGTCCTCGTCGACGGGCCCGGCGCGGCGCCGCTGCTCCCGGCGGTCCTCGCCGGCGACGAACCCCAGGTCGCGGTCCGCGACGGCCGCCCACTGGTGCCGCGCCTGACCCGGGTGCCCCGCACCGAAACCGCGGAACACACCCGGGAGACCCGGCTCGACCCGCGGCGCACGGTGCTGCTCACCGGCGCCGGCACCCTCGGGAAGGTCGTCGCCCACCACCTCGTCACCGCCCATGGCGTGCGCAACCTGCTGCTCGTCAGCCGCCGCGGGCCGGACGCGCCCGGCGCGGCCGAACTGGCCGCCGAGCTCGCCGGGTCCGGCGCGAGCGTCGAACTCGCCGCCTGCGACGTCGCCGACCGGGACGCGACCCGGCGGCTGCTGGAAGGCCGCGACATCGGCGCCGTCGTGCACACCGCCGGCGTCCTCGACGACGGCGTCCTCAGCGCGCTCACCCCGCAGCGGCTCGCGGCGGTGCTGCGCCCGAAGCTCGACGCCGCCTGGCACCTGCACGAGCTCACCGGCGACCTGGACGCGTTCGTGGTGTTCTCGTCGCTGGCCAGCACCCTCGGCAACGCCGGGCAGGGCAACTACACGGCGGCGAACACGTTCCTGGACATGCTCGCCCACCACCGGCACCGCGCCGGGCAGCCCGCGACCGCGCTCGCGTGGGGGCTGTGGGCGCAGGCCAGCAGCATGACCAGCCACCTCGACCAGGCCGACCTGGCCCGGATCAGCCGCGGCGGCGTCGCGCCGCTGCCGACCGGGGAGGCCCTCGAACTGCTGGACACGGCGCTGCGGCTGGGCCGGCCGTACTTCGCGCCGGCCCGCCTCGACCTGCCGGCGCTGCGGGCGCAGGCCGGTGCGGGCCCGGTGCCACCGGTGCTGCGTGGCCTGATCCGCAGGACGACCCGCCGCTCGGCGAGCGGCGACGGGCCCGGCGCGCTGCTGGACCGGCTCGCCGGCCTCGACGCCGACGGGCGGGTCGCGGCGATCGGTGACCTGGTCACCGGGACCGTCGCCACCGTGCTCGGCATGCCCGGCACGTCCACTGTGGACGTCGCGCGGTCGTTCAAGGAGCTCGGGTTCGACTCGTTGACGGCGGTGGAGCTGCGCAACCGGCTCGGCGCCGCGACCGGCCTGCGGCTGCCGGCGACGCTGGTGTTCGACCACCCGACGCCCGGCGGTCTCGCCGAGTTCCTGCACGGCGAGCTGCGGGTCGACGCCGCGCCGCCGGCGACGTCGGTGCTGGCCGAGCTGGACCGGCTCGAGGCGGCGCTGGCCGGGGTCACCGGCGACGCGGCCAACGAGGCGGTGACGGCCAGGTTGCGGGCGCTGCTGGAGCGGCGCACCGCCGCCGACCAGCCGGCGGACGCGGGCCTGGCGGACCGGATCCAGTCGGCGTCGGTCGCCGAGATGTTCGAACTCATCGACAAGGAACTCGGCCGCAGTGCGCGCTGAGCACCGGGAGAGCGGAGCACGATGACGAACGAGGACAAGCTCGTCGAGTACCTCAAGTGGGTGACGACCGACCTGCACGAGACACGCCGGCGGCTGGCGGAGGCGGAGGCGGCGCAGCACGCGCCGGTCGCCATCATCGGGATGAGCTGCCGGTACCCGGGCGGGGTCGGCGGCCCGGGCGACCTGTGGGACCTCGTCGCGGACGGCACCGACGCCGTCTCCGGCTTCCCCACCGACCGCGGCTGGGAGCTGGAGTCGCTGTACGACCCCGATCCGGACGCGCCCGGCCGCTCATACGCGCGGGAAGGGTACTTCCTGCACGACGCGCACCTGTTCGACGCCGGCTTCTTCGGGATCAGCCCGCGCGAGGCGACCGCGACCGACCCGCAGCAGCGGCTGCTGCTGGAGACGGCGTGGGAGGCGTTCGAGCACGCGGGCATCGACCCGGAGACGATGCGCGGCAGCCGGACCGGTGTCTTCGCCGGGGTGATGTACGGCGACTACGGCGCCCGCCTCGGTGAGGTACCGGCGGAGTTCGAGGGGTACCTGGGTAACGGTGTCGCGGGCAGCGTCGCGTCCGGCCGGGTCGCGTACACGCTCGGCCTGGAGGGACCGGCGATCACGATCGACACCGCCTGCTCGTCGTCGCTGGTCGCGATGCACCTCGCGGCGCAGGCGCTGCGCCGCGGTGAGTGCACGATGGCCCTGGCCGGCGGGGTGACGGTCCTCGCCACGCCGGGGCTGTTCACCGAGTTCAGCCGGCAGCGCGGGCTGGCGCCGGACGGGCGGTGCAAGGCGTTCGCGGCCGGAGCCGACGGCGCCGGGTTCGGCGAAGGCGTCGGGCTGGTGCTGCTGGAGCTCCTGGAGGACGCCGAACGCCACGGGCACCCGGTGCTGGCGGTGCTGCGGGGCTCCGCGGTGAACCAGGACGGCGCGAGCAACGGCCTCACCGCACCCAACGGCCCGGCGCAGCAGCGGGTGATCCGGCAGGCGCTCGCCGACGCGCGGCTGGCACCCGCCGACGTCGACCTCATCGAGGCGCACGGCACCGGCACCGCGCTCGGCGACCCGATCGAGGCGCAGGCGCTGCTGGCCACCTACGGGCAGGACCGCGCCACCCCCGTGTACCTGGGGACGGTGAAGTCGAACATCGGCCACGCCCAGGCGGCGGCCGGCGTGGCCGGCGTCATCAAGGCGGTCGAGGCGATGCGCCACGGCGTGCTGCCCAGGACCCTGCACGTCGACCGGCCCTCGGAGCACGTGGACTGGACGTCCGGGGCGGTGCAGCTGCTGACCGAGCACCTGCCGTGGCCCGAGACGGACCGGCCGAGACGGGCCGCGGTGTCGTCGTTCGGCATCTCCGGCACCAACGCCCACCTGATCCTCGAAGCGCCCCCGGCACCCGAACCGGCACCCGAACCGGCACCAGCCACAACGACGCAGGCCGGGCCGGTGGCGCTGATCCTGTCCGCCCGCACCGAGGGCGCGCTGCTCGGGCAGGCGGCCCGCCTCGCGGCGCTGGCGCTGCCCGGCGGGCCGGACCCGGCGGACGTGGCGGTGGCGCTGCCGACCGGGCGGGCCAGGTTCGAGCACCGCGCGGTCATCCTCGCCGAGGGCCGCGACGAGCTGGGCTGGGCCTTGGACGCGCTCACCCGCGGCGGCACCGCACCGAACGTGGTGCGGGGCCGGGCGGGCGGCGGGCGGACCGCGTTCGTGTTCACCGGGCAGGGCAGCCAGCGCCTCGGCATGGGCCGGGGCCTCGCCGCGGCGCACCCGGTGTTCGCCGAGGCGTTCGAGGAGGCGTGCGCGCACCTCGACAAGGGCCTGGACCGGCCGCTGCGCGACGTCGTCACCGCCCGGCGCGGCACCCCGGACGCGGCGCTGCTCGACGAGACGCGGTACACCCAGCCGGCGCTGTTCGCCGTCGAGGTCGCGCTGTTCCGGCTGCTGTGCGCGGCGGGACTCACCCCGGACCTGCTGATCGGGCACTCGATCGGCGAGCTCGCCGCCGCGCACGCCGCCGGGGTGCTGCCGCTGGCCGAGGCGTGCGCGCTGGTGCTGGCCCGGGGGCGGCTCATGCAGAGCGCCAGGGCCGGCGGTGCGATGGTCGCCATCCAGGCACCGCAGGACGCGGTCCGCGCGTCGCTGCTCGCCGCCGGGGACGCGGTGACGATCGCCGCGGTCAACGGCCCGTCGTCCACGGTCATCGCCGGTGACGAGGCCGAGGTGCTGCGCATCGCCGGCTACTGGCGCGCCGACGGCTGCCGGACGAACCGGCTGCGGGTCAGCCACGCGTTCCACTCCCACCACATGGACGACGTCCTGGCGGAGTTCCGCGCGGCCGCCCGGACGGTCACGTTCGAGCCGCCCCGGATCCCGCTGGTGTCGAACGTGACCGGCACGATCGCGACCGCCGAGCAGCTGTGCTCCCCGGACTACTGGGCCGACCAGGTCCGCGGCACGGTGCGGTTCCTCGACGGGGTACGGACGCTGCGCGAGCAGGGCGTCACCCGCTTCGTCGAGGTCGGGCCGGCCGCGACCCTGACCCCGCTGGTGCAGGAGTGCGCCGGCGACGACGCGGTGGTGGTCCCGGCGTTGCGCGCCGACCAGCCGGAGCCGCGCACGTTCCTGGCCGCCCTCGCGACCGCGTGGACGACCGGCGCGCCCGTCGACTGGCCGGCCGTCCTGCCGGCCGTCCAGCCGGGCGTTGCGGCGCGGCGGGTCGCGCTGCCGACGTACGCGTTCCAGCACGAGCCGTTCCGGCTCACCGCGGCCGCGACGGCGGCGGGTCCCGCGGCGGCGGACCACGTGGCGGCCGCGTTCTGGGACGCCGTCGAGCACGGGCGGCTCACCGACGTGGCCGAGGCGCTGCAACTGACCGGCGCGGGCCGGGACGCGCTGACCGAGGTGCTGCCGGCGCTGACCGTCTGGCGGCGGCGACGGCACTGGGCGTACCGGATCGCCTGGACGCCCGTGCCGGATCCGGTGCCGGCGGCCCGCGGCGGGACGTGGCTGCTCGCCGCCGACCCGGCCGACCCGTTCGCCGGTGGGCTCGCCACGGCGCTGCGGGAACGCGGCCACGACGTCGCGTTCGCCGCGACGCCGTTCCCGCCGCCGACGCGTGGCACCGCCGGCCTCGTCATGTTCGGCTGCGACGGCGACGAGGCCGCGCTGGCGCAGATCGGGCGGGACCACCCGGTGTGGCTGGTGACCCGGGAGGCGGTGACCGCGGCACCCGGCGACCGGACCGGCCCGCCGCGGCCCGGCGCCGGCCCGGTCCGTGTCCGCGGCGGCCGGCTCGACCTGCCGGCGGCGCCCGACGCGCGGGTCTGGGCCAGGACCGCGGCCGTGCTCACGGCGCCCGAGCCACCGGCCGAGGACCTCGCCGTGCGGGCCGCCGGCCTGTACGCGCAGCGGATGCGGCCCACGGCGGACACCACCGACGCCGCGCACCCGTGGCGGCCCGCCGGTCACGTGCTCGTCACCGGCGGCACCACCGGCCTCGGCCGGCAGATCGCGTCGTGGCTGGCGCGCACCGGGGTGCGGCTCACGGTGACCGGCCCGCCCGACCCGGCGTTCACCAGCGGGCTCGGAGCGGCACACGTGGACGCCCTGCCCGCGGACGGCGGCTTCGACGCGGTGTTCCACACGGTGCCGGGCGCCGACGGGATGGCCAAGGCGCTGCGGCTGCACGCCGCCGACCCGCCGGTGCTGGTGCTCTGCGCGACCCTCGACGGCGCGGTCACCCATGCCGACGGTGGCACGCACGCCTGCTACGACGCCCTCGCCCGGCACCGTACCGCCGGCGGCCGGCCCACCACGTGCGTGGCGTGGGGACCGTGGGGGTCCGGCGGCGAGCTGCCCGGCTGCGGCCGGTGGACCCGGGGCACGCGCTCGCGCTCGTCGCGGAGGCCGTCGGCCGGGGTGAGCCGAGCATCGCGATCGCCGACGCCGACTGGCCGGACGTCCCCGGCGCCGCCGTGTCGCCGCTGGTGCGGGAGCTGGCGGCCACGGTCGTCAACCCCTGGCGGCCGACGCCGGCACCGCACCCGGCGGTGCGGCGCGGCTGCGG
Source organism: Dactylosporangium sp. NBC_01737 (assembly GCF_035963215.1). Lineage (NCBI taxonomy): Bacteria > Bacillati > Actinomycetota > Actinomycetes > Micromonosporales > Micromonosporaceae > Dactylosporangium > Dactylosporangium sp. NBC_01737. Next base: position 5,822,111 of record NZ_CP109153.1, on the reverse strand, counting down.
GAGCGGCTCGCCGGGCTGGACGGGCCGGGCCGCGACGAGGTGCTGCTGGATCTGGTCACGTCCCTGGCCGCGACGGTGCTCGGGCACGCCTCGGCGGAGGCCGTCGACCCGGACGGCGCGTTCCTGGACCTGGGGTTCTCGTCGTTCACCGCCCTGGAGCTGCGCAACCACCTGTGCGCCGCGACGGGGCTGACGCTGCCGCCGGTGCTCATCTTCGAGGTCGCCAGCCCGGCCGCGCTGGTCGGCCGCCTGCGCGCCGCGTTCGCCGAAGAGGAGGCGGCCTGACGGCGGCCGCCGCGGCTTCAGAAACAGCCAAGGCGGCTGCCGCACCATGACCGCATGTCCAAGCTTCACGTCCAGGAGTGGACCCGTCCCGGCGCGACCCGGACCGCGGTCCTGCTGCACATGCTCACCCAGTCGTCCAACACGTGGTGGCGGGTCGGCCCGGAGCTCGCCGAGCGCGGCTACCGGGTCCTCGCCCCCGACCTGCCCGGCCACGGGCACAGCCCGCGCGCGGCCACGTACTCGATCGACGCGATGGTCGAGGCGCTCGTCGCGTCGGTCCCGGCCGGCCCCGACCTGGTCGTCGCGCACTCGTTCGGCGCGATCGTGCTGGCCCGCTGCGTCGAGGTGATCGCGCCGGCGCGGGTCGTCTACGCCGAGCCGGCCTGGGTACCGGTCGGCGACCGGTCCCGGTTCGAGTTCTACCAGTCGCAGAAGCGCTGGACGATCGACGACGTGCGGGCCGAGTCGCCGAAGTGGCCGGCCGAGGCGCACGCGGCGAAGCTCGAGTCGCTGCGGCTGTGGGACGCCGAGACGCTGCAGGCGATCGACGGCTTCCCCGGCCTGGAGCCCGCCGCGCCGCGGGTGCCGTCGCTGATCGTCACCGCCGACCCGTCCCGGATCATCCCCGCCGAACGGGTCGAGCGGCTCCGCGCGCAGGGCTACACGGTGCGCGTCCAGGCGGACTCGGCGCACGTGCTGCACAACGAGGACTTCGACGGGTTCATGAAGTCGCTCGCCGACTGGGTCTGATCCGCTCACCGCCGGGCGCGCCCGGGGCCTGGGGCGCCGGGCGCAGCCCGGTGAAGATGATCTGCAGGGTGCGGGCCTGCAGCGTGGCGTCCCACCCGGCGTGCTCGGCGGCCAGGCACGCGCCGGCCAGCAGCGCCATCAGCTCCGGGATCTCCACCTCTGGGCGGACCGTGCCGGCCTCGCGGGCCCGGTGCAGCAGCCCTTCGATCGCGTGCCGCAGCTCCAGGCCGACCTTGCGGACCGGCTCGTCGTCGACGCCCGCCTCGGACAGCGCGGCGACGTAGGTGCGCTTCACCCGCGACTGCTCGACCATGAGGGTGAAAAAGCCGAACAGGGCCTCGCCGGGCTCCGGCGCCGCGGCCAGCTCCTCGGCGTCCGCGACCAGCCGGGCGAGCCGGTTGACGTGGACGGCCTGCAGCAGCGCCTCCTTCGTCGGGAAGTTGCGGTACAGCGTGCCGATCCCGACGCCCGCCGTCGCGGCGATCTCCTCCATGGACGCGGCCACGCCCGTGGTGCCGAACACCTGCTCCGCCGCCTCCAGCACCCGGACGCGGTTGGCGCGGGCGTCGGCGCGCAGGCGGGTGGCGGGCGGTGCGGCGGGTCCGCGGTGCGGGGGGTCGACTTCGCGGTCACGTCGAGTCACCGACATCTCCGTTCTTCGTTGACAAGCGGAACCGAGATTCCATATCCTCATCCGGAATTCGGATTCCGATTGTAGCCCGGCCGACCACAGAAAGGTGAGTTGTCGCCATGAGCAGCCCAACCTCCGAGGCACGACCGGCGGCAGCCGCCGCCGAAGCGCCCGCGATCCCACGGCGGCACGTCATGATCGTGCTCGGCGGCCTGATGTTCTGCCTGTTCCTGAGCACGCTGGACCAGACCATCGTCGCCACCGCGCTGTACCAGATCCTGACCGACATCGGCGGCGACCAGGGCCTGTCGCAGGCGTCCTGGCTGATCACCGCGTACCTGATCACGTCGACCGCGACCACGCCGCTGTACGGCAAGATCTCCGACCTCTACGGGCGCAAGGCGGTCTACCTGGCCGCGATCGCGATCTTCATGATCGGCTCGGCGCTGTGCGGGATCGCCACGTCGCTGCCCATGCTCATCGCCTTCCGCGCGGTGCAGGGCATCGGCGGCGGCGGCCTGGTCTCCCTCGCCTTCGTGGTGCTCGCCGAGCTGTTCTCGCCGCGCGAGCGCGGCAAGTTCATGGGATACATCTACGGCGTCTTCGCCGCCGGCACCGCGGCCGGCCCGCTGATCGGCGGCCTCTTCGCCGACCAGGACACGATCCTGGGCGCGCCCGGCTGGCGCTGGATCTTCTACGCGAACATCCCGTTCGGGCTCATCGCCATCGCCATCATCACGATCTTCCTGAAGCTGCCGGTGGTCCGCCGCCCGCACAAGATCGACTTCCTCGGCGCGTTCCTGGTGGTCGCCGGCGTCACCGCCATCATCATGGCGACCGCCCTGGGCGGCAACGAGTTCGCGTGGTCGTCGCCGACCATCATCGGCCTCGGTGCGGCCGGCGTGGTGCTCGTGGTCCTCTTCGCCGTGTGGGAGCGCAAGGCGAGCGAACCCATCCAGTCGATGGCGCTGTGGCGCAACTCCATCTTCACGGTGACCACCCTGATCGCCTTCATCATGGGCGTGGCCAGCACGGGCATCCTGTCCTTCGTCGCGCTGTTCCTGCAGATCGCCAACGGCGACTCCCCGACCGAGGCCGGCATCTCGCTGCTGCCGCTCATGCTCGGCCTGCTCTTCACCTCGATCATCACCGGCAACCTGATCACGAAGACCGGGCGCTACAAGATCTTCCCGGTCATCGGCATGCTCATCTCGTGCGGCGGCCTGGTCCTGCTGTCCCGGCTCGACGAGCACACCAGCGTCGTCGTGCGCGACCTCTACATGGCCGTCATCGGCATCGGCATGGGCCTGGTCATGCAGGTCCTCACCGTCGCCGTGCAGAACTCGGTGGAGCGCAAGGACATGGGCGCGGCCAGCGCCGCCAACCCGTTCTTCCGCGCCATGGGCGGCGCGCTCGGCACCGCCGCGTTCGGCTCGATCCTGGCGGCCCGGGTCACGCACCACGTGACCGACGGCCTGAACGGCCGGCAGCTGCCCGGCGGTGTGTCGCTGACGTCGCTGCCGTCGCCGACCGAGGTCCGGGCCTGGCCCGCGGACATCCAGACGATCTTCACCGACGCGTTCGTCAAGGCGATGTCGGAGCTGTCGCTCATCGCGGCCGGCTTCGTCGCCGCCGGTTTCGTGCTGGTGCTGTTCCTCAAGGAGCTGCCGCTCAAGGGCGCCGCCCCGGCGAAGGCCGCGGCACCCGCCCAGGCCGGACCCGCCTCCCCCACCGCCAACTCGACCGCGCCGGCCGCTCAGGCGCCGGCGAAGTAGACCCGAGGAGACAGCATGGACCGCGAGGACAAGACGATCCTGGTCTACGGCGCCACCGGCAACCAGGGCGGCGCGACCGCCCGCCGGCTGCTCGCCGACGGCTGGCGGGTGCGGGCACTGACCCGCAGCGCCGCCAGCGAGGCGGCGGCCGCCCTGGCCGCCGCCGGGGCCGAGATCGTGACCGGCGACATGGACGACCGCGCGTCACTGAAGGCCGCGACCGCGGGCGTGCACGGCGTCTTCAGCGTCCAGCCGACGCTGGGCTCGGTCGGCACGTCGCCCGACTTCACCGTCGGTGACGAGACCCGGTGGGGCTGCAACGTCGCCGACGCCGCGGCCGACGCCGGCGTCACCCACTTCATCTACACCTCGCTGGGCGGCGCGGAGCGCAACACCGGCGTGGCCAACATCGAGAGCAAGTGGGAGATCGAGCAGCACATCGCGAAGCTCGGCCTGCCGGCCACCGTGCTGCGCCCCGTGTCGTTCATGGAGATGTGCGCGAGCCCGTTCTTCCTGCGCAACGGCGCGCTGACCCTGGCGATCGAGCCCGACGTGCCGTGGCAGCTGCTGGCCGTGCACGACGTCGGCGTCTTCGCCGGCCTGGCGTTCGCCGAGCCGGAGGTCTACCTCGGCCTGGACCTGGAGCTGGCCGGCGACAGCCTCACGCCGCCGCAGCTCGCAGCGGCGATGCAGCGGGCGACCGGGCGGCCCGTGCCCTACGTCCAGCTGCCGATCGCGGCGATCCGGCAGTTCAGCGAGGACGCCGCGAAGTGCTTCGAGTGGCTCAACGCCGAGGGCTACCAGGCCGACATCCCCGCGCTGCGGGCCATCTACCCCGATCTGCTCGGCTTCGACGCCTGGCTCGCGGGTGGCGGCACCAAACGGATCGAGGCGGCCCTCACCGACTGAGGCCGTCACCACCGGCGGCCGGGTCGTCTCCCCCCGTGGCGACCCGGCCGCCGCCTTTTGCAGCTTTAGGCCGTGTTAAGCGCGGCCCTAGGGGCGTCGCGGAAGCTCAGCGCACAGGACTCCGAGCCGTTAGGGACCACGACATGTCCACTTCAGACACACATCGCGCGGTGTTCCCGCCGCCCCGCACGGACCCGATGCTGCCGCCGCCGGCCTACGAGGAGCTGCGCAAGGGCTGCCCCGTGCGGGTCGACTACCCGTACGGCCAGGAGGCCTGGCTGCTGACCCGCTACGACGACGTGCGCTCGACCCTCGCAGACCCACGCATCAGCTCCGACTCCAACAACCCCGACCTGCCGCGCCTGCACCCGTTCCCGCCCGGGCCGAGCAACGTCTCCTTCGCCCACATGGACGACCCCGACCACAGCCGGCTGCGCCGGGCGCTGACGTCGGAGTTCACCTACCGCCGGACGCAGACGATGCGCCCCGGGATCGAACGGGCGGTCAACGGGCTGCTCGACCGGATGGAGCAGCTGTCGCCGCCGGTCGACCTGTTCACCACCTACGCGCTGCCGGTGCCGTCGCTCATCATGTGCGAGCTGCTCGGGGTGCCGCCGGAGGGGCAGCAGTTCTTCCACGAGCGCACCCAGATCGTGGCGGGCACGGCGCCGCAGGACCAGGTGAAGGTCGCCTACGCCGAGCTGTACACCTACATGGACGAGCTGGTCACGGCGAAGGAGAAGGACCCGCAGGACGACCTGCTCAGCCGGGTCGCGCAGAAGTACGTGCCGGACCAGATCAGCCACGACGAGTTCGTCGGCATGGCCCGGATCCTGCTCATCGCCGGCCACGAGACGACCGCCAGCATGATCGCGCTGAGCGTGGTGACCCTGCTGCAGCACCCCGAGCAGCTCGCCGCGCTGCGCGCCGACCCGCAGCTGATGGGCGGTGCCGTCGACGAGCTCCTGCGGTACTACTCCATCAACATCAGCGGCATCGTGCGGGCCGCGACCGAGGACATCGACGTCGGCGGCCACCACATCGCCAAGGGCGACGGCATCACGTTCTCGCTACTGGCCGCCGACCACGACGAGCGGCAGTTCCCCGACCCGGAGCGCTTCGACATCCGCCGCCCCAACGCCGCCTCGCACCTGGCGTTCGGCCACGGCGTGCACCAGTGCCTCGGCAAGTCGATGGCGAAGCTCGAGCTGGAGATCGCGCTGAGCGCCCTGCTGACCCGCTTCCCCGGCCTGAAGCTCGCCGCCGAGGTCGCCGACCTGCCGTTCCGGGCCGACGACCGGTTCATCTACGGCATCGACGCGCTCCCGGTCACCTGGTGACACCCCACATCCCCGACGAAGGAAGGCACACGGCATGACCCTGCAGGACAAGCGAGTGCTCATCATCGGCGGCACCTCGGGCATCGGCTTCGCGGTCGCCGAGGCCGCCGCCGCCGAGGGCGCCGCGGTCGTCGTCGTCTCCAGCAACAAGGAGCGCGTCGACGCCGCCGTGGAGAAGCTGCCGGCGGGCACCACCGGCGGCGTGCTGGACGCCTCCGACGAGGACGCGGTCCGGGAATTCTTCGACGGCGCCGGCGCGCTCGACCACATCGTGTTCACCGCCGGCGACCCGTTGCAGAGCAAGCGGTTCGACACCACCAACGTCGCCGAGGCGCGGCAGTTCTTCGAGGTGCGCTTCTGGGGTGCCTACGCCGCGGCCCGCTACGGCGCGGGCAGCCTGCGGCCGGGCGGCTCGATCGTGCTGACCTCCGGCGGTCAGGGCGAGCGGCCCCGCAAGGGCTGGCCGGCCGCGGCGGCCGAGGCCGCCGCGGTGGAGGCGCTCGGCCGGGCCCTGGCGCTGCAGCTGGCGCCGGTACGGGTCAACGTCGTGCGGCCCGGGCCGATCTGGACCGAGATCTGGCAGAGCTTCCCGGAGCCGGAGCAGATGTTCGCCAAGCTCGGCGCCGGCCTGCCGGTCGGCCGTGGCGGCACCCCCGCCGAGGCGGCGAACGCCTACCTGTACCTGCTGCGGCAGGAGTTCGCGACCGCCTCGGTGGTGGCCGTCGACGGCGGGGCCAACCTCACCTGAACCGCCGCCTCACACGGTGAAGCCGTTACCCGCTGCGGGTAACGGCTTCAACGTGTGGCGGGTGGGTCAGGCCGGGATCGGCAGCGGGTCACCGAACCAGGTCTGCAGCGCCGCGAGGAGCCCCTCGGTGTCGGTGCCGGCCGCGTCGGCCCAGGCGACGTAGCCGTCGGGGCGCACCAGCACCAGCGCGGCGTCGATCGCGACCGACGGGAACGCGCTGTAGACGTCGACCCGGTCGGCCCAGCCGTCCGCGGCCGGCAGGTCGGCGACCCCGCCGGACAGGTCGATGAGCACGCCCCGGGCGGTGCTGAGCGCCTCCGGCACGGACACCTTCGACGTGGAGTCCAGCGCCGTGAGGTCCGCGTGCGGCATCCGCATCCCCTGCAGCGGGTGCGTGGCGTGGCCCGGGTACTCGACCGGGTACCGGATGCCGACCGCGGAGAGCATCTCGAAGAAGTACTGGCTGACGTCCTCCAGCGCGACGAGCCCGCCGAGCAGCCGCCGCAGCGGCTCGACCCGCTCCAGCGGGTGCAGCAGCGCCATCTGCGCCTTGGTGTTGTCGCAGACCTGCCGGCCGACCGGGTGCCGCTCCGCGTGGTAGGTGTCCAGCAGCTCCGGCGGGGCCCAGCCGTGGATCGTCGCGGCGAGCTTCCAGCCGAGGTTGACCGCGTCCTGCACGCCTGTGCTGAGGCCCTGCCCGCCGAAGGGCATGTGCACGTGCGCCGCGTCCCCGACGAGGAACACCCGCCCGCGCCGGTAGCTCTCCGCGAGCAGCGTCGAGCCGGAGAAACGCGACAGCAGGTTGTCCTCGCCGAACGCGACCTCGACCCCGGCGACCCGCCGGGCGCCCTCGGCGACCTCCGCCGCGGTCACCGGCACGTCGCCGTCCGGCGCCTGCGCCCCGAACTCCAGGACCGTGACGCGGTACCGGCCATCCGGCGCGGGGAACAGCGCAAACATGCCACGCGGGTGCAGCTCGGGGCCGATCGGCCGGGCCGGCGGGTCGAGCACCTGGATGTCGCCGGTGAGGCCGCTGAACGGCATCGACGGGCCGCCGCCGGCGAACGGGATGCCGGCCAGCTTGCGCACGACGCTGCTGCCGCCGTCGCAGCCGAGCAGGTAGTCGCCGGTCAGCTCGTACCGGCCGGTGGGGCCTTCGACCTCGACCCGGACCGCGTCGCCGAGGTCGGACAGTCCGACGAGGGTGTGCCCGCGGCGCAGGTCGGCGCCGAGCTCCCGGGCCCGCGCGTCGAGGCGCAGCTCGATGTCGCGCTGCGGCACCCGCAACGCGACGAGGTCCGGGTCGATGATGCCCTTCATCTCGATGAGGCCGAAGTTGTAGGTGCGGGCGGGTCCGTAGCCGGCGAAGAAGTCCATGCCGCGCTGGCGGAAGACCTCGACGGTGCGCATCTGCAGGATGCCGGACCGCGACCACAGCGGCGGCTCGTCGAGCCGTTCGAACACGACCACGTCGACGCCGGCGAGCCGCAGCTCGCAGGCCGCCATCAGGCCGCTCGGCCCGCCGCCCGCGATCAGGACAGTGCCGTTCATCAGGACCACCTCCGGGGGTTGGTTGCGCCGTCGCCTTCGGGTGCGCCGAGCCAGGCCGCCAGCGCGTCCCACAGCCCGCCCGGGTCGCCGCCGGCCGGGACGAGGGCCGCGACGTAGCCGTCGGGGCGCAGCAGGACCGCGGCGCCGCCGAGCCGCTCGTCGGGTTCGACGCCGACCACGTCGAGACGGTCCGCCCAGCCCTTGGCGGCGGTCAGGTCCAGGCCGCCGGCGGACGCGTCCAGCAGCACCGCGCGGCCGCCGCGCAGCAGCTCGCCCGGGGTGGCGACGCCACCGGCGGCGGTGAGCGGCAGGTCGGTGATCCGGTCCCCGAGCCCCGGCGGGGTGTCCTTCGTGGACATCTCCAGCAGGTACCGGTTGACCGCCTCGGACCGCAGCAGCCCGGCGAAGATGCCGCGCAGCTCCGCGATCGTGTGCACCGGGTGCAGCAGCGACATCTGGGCACGGGCGTGCACGCAGATCCGCTCGCCGAACGGGCGGCGCTCGGCCTCGTACGTGTCGAGCAGGCCGGGTGGCGCCCAGCCGTGGACCGCCGCGGCGAGCTTCCAGCCGAGGTTGACAGCGTCCTGGATGCCGGCGTTGAGGCCCTGGGTGCCGGACACGAACAGCACGTGCGCGGCGTCGCCGGCGACGAACACCCGGCCGTTGCGGTAGGCGCCGGCCAGGCGGGTGTGGTTGCCGAACCGGCTCACCCAGCCGGGGTCGCCGATCGTGACCGCGGTGCCGGTGATGCGTTCGATGCTGGCGCGCAGCTCGTCCGCGGTGACCGGCACCGACGGGTCCGGGCACTGCACGCCGAACTCGACGGTCATCAGCCGCACCAGGCCCGGCCGCAGCGGGATCGCCGAGGACATGCCGGCCGGGAACACGCCCGACTCGAACGGCGCGTCGGCGCCGGGCGCCAGCTCGACGTCGCCCATGACGCCGTAGTACGGCATGCCCTCCTCCGGGAAGGCGATGCCGGCCAGGTCCCGCACGGCGCTGCGCTCACCGTCGCAGCCGACCGCGTAGGCGCACCGCAGCGTCTCCTCGGCGCCGTCGGCGGCGCGGACGGTGACCGAGACGCCGAGGTCGTCCTGGCCGACGCCGACGACCGTGCGGCCGCGCAGGATCGTGACGCCGAGCCCTTCGGCGTGCTCGGCGAGCAGCCGTTCGGTGCGCCACTGCGGGAAGACGTAGGTGTGGTCCTGCTCGCCGACGGCGGCCAGGTCCAGCCACAGCAGGGCGAAGGGCGTGCGCGGCCAGGCCGGTGCGGTGCCGGGCGGGATCCGCTCGGCGAGCCCGCGCTGGCGGAACGCCTCCAGGGTCCGGCCGTGGATCGCCATGCCCTGGGATACCCCGGGCGGTTCGGTGCGCGGCTCGACCACGATCGTGCGGACGCCGGCGAGCGCGAGCTCGCACGCGAGCATCAGCCCGGTGGGCCCGGCGCCGGCGACCACAACGGTTCGACTCACGATGTCCCTCCATCGGTTCGGAATTGACGGCTCAGGCAGGCCACGGCCAGCTGCGGCCCGGCCGCCCGCCAGGCGCGGGGCAGGACCGGCAGCCGGGCGGCGACCGGCGGGCCTGCGGCACCGGCCCGGCCGGACCGGATCAGGTGCGCACCCAGCCGGTGCCGGGCCGCCACGAACGTGGTCCGCCCGCTGTCCGGGCAGGCCGGCAGCCGCGGCGGTTCGGTGAAGTGTTCGAGCACGCCGAAGTCCCACGCCACGCCGGACGGCGCGAGCAGCGCCGCGACCGAGGCGAACACGTGGGACTGCCCGTCCTGCAGCGGGGGCGGGGCGACGGCGATGCTCACCGCGCCCAGGGCCGCGAGCATGTTGATGCGGACCCGGTACACCACGAGCAGCGGCAGCGCGTCAGGGCGCCGCAGCAGGGGCAACGCGCCCTGGACGGCGCTGAGGCTGCACAGGCGGTCGTCGACGACGGCGACGACCGCCCGGAGGCGTTGCGACACGGAGTTCGCCACGTCGGCTCAGGGGTACGTGAGCTCGAGGCTGCGCAGGCCCCGGGCCGGTGAGTAGTGCCGCACCGGGGTCGTGCCCGCGGCGATCGAGTACCGCGGGATCCGCGCGTGCCACTCCTCGACCGCGACCTTCATCACCCGGCGGGCGACGAACATGCCCAGGCACCGGTGCGGGCCGACGGCGAAGGCGAGGTGGCGGCTGGTCGGGCGGTCGAAGTCGACCCGGTCCGGGTCCTCGAAGACGTTCGGGTCGAGCCCGGCCATGCCCCAGGACAGCAGGACCCGGTCGCCCTTGCGCATGGTGACGCCGTGCCGTTCGACGTCCTGCGTCACCAGGCGGCCGGTCGACACGACCGGCTCGTGGCGCAACAGCTCCTCGATCATCTGCGGGATGCGATCGGGCTGCCGCGTGATCATGTCCTGGGCCTCGGGGTGCCGGGCCAGGTACTGGAAGATGAGGCCGAGCGCCGCGGTCGTGGTGTCCAGCGCGGCGAGCATCGTCACGAACGCCGCGTTGACCATCTCGTCCTGGGTGAGCGGCCGGCCGTCGTAGCTGGTGTTCAGCAGCCGGCTGAGCACGTCGATGCGGCCCTCGGTGCCCTCGGCGCGGCGCCGGTCGATCGCGTCGGAGAAGAACTGCCACAGCGGCTTGTTCGCCTCGCGGATGTCCTCGTCGTTGCGGGCCTTGGGCAGCGCCTCGCGCCGCAGCCAGTTCTTGTGGTCCTGCAGCGACTGCAGATACTCCCGCCCGATCCCGAAGTTGATCAGGAACGCCTCGGCGGGCAGCTTGACCGCGACGTCCTCGATGAAGTCGCAACGGCCCTTCTCCACCAGCGGCTCGATCGTGTCGATGGTGGCCTGCCGCAGCTGCGGCGTGATCTGGTTGACCACGCCGGGGTTGAACAGGTCCGACAGCGCCTGACGCCACTTGCGGTGCTCGTCGCCGTCGAGCTGCACCGGGATCTGCTTGGCCGGGAAGATCTCCCGGTGCGGGATGCCGACCTGCGCGTTGGAGAAGATCTCCGGGTTGCGCGCGGCCCACTCCACGTCCTCGTACCGGGTGAGGATCCAGTAGCCGCCGAACTCCTCGGAGCGCACGATCGGCGCGTGCTCGCGCATCTCGTCGAACACCGGGATCGGGTCGTCCTGCAGCCACGGCTGGTAGATGCTGTACTGCCGGATCCGTTCCTCGAGGGTCTGCGGGCCGTGGAACGGGCACTTGTCCGTGGCCGTCGCTTCCTTCATGGTGGTCTCCTTCCTCGTCGGCGGGCCCGGGCGGCGAGCCTGGGCGGCGGGCCGGGGCGGTGGGCCGGGTGCCCGTGCGGCCAGGCTCCTGAAGGCCACTAAGCCGCCGCTTGCCGCCGGCTAAAGCGACCGGCCCCGCTTTAGCCCGCGTTGAGGACGGGCTTTAGACGGCACCTCCACAGTCGGCCTCAACCGCTGCGACGAGGGAGTGCCATGAAGGTGAGCGTCGACCCGGACGGGTGCATGGGCCACGGCATGTGCCAGGCGATGGCGCCGGAGGTGTACGAGATCAGCCAGTCCTCGGGCATGAACGAGATGGGGGTCTTCGACCTCGATCCGGCCCGCCGGGACATGGCGTTGCGCGGCGCGCTGGCCTGCCCCGAGCGGGCGATCCTCGTCGAAGACGCGGACTGAGGCATGGAACTGGCTGAACTGGACGCCCACCGGGGCGTGGCCCGCACCGCGGCCGGCGAGGTGTCCTATGTGGACGTCGGCAGCGGCCCGCCGGCGGTGTTCCTGCACGGGCTGGGCACCAACGCGTACCTGTGGCGGCACGTCATCGGCGCCCTCGCAGGCGAGCGGCGGTGCGTGGCGGTCGACCTGCCGGTGCACGGCCGCAGCCGGGCCGCGGCCGGGCAGGACCTGTCGCTCAACGGGCTCGCCGACGCCGTCCGCGGCACCCTGGACGCGCTCGGGCTGGACCGGGTCGACCTGGTCGGCAACGACACCGGCGGCGCGCTCGCGCAGATGCTGGCGGCGCGCACGCCGCAGCTGCTGCGCACGCTCACGCTGACCAACTGCGAGACCGACGGCAACATCCCGAACCCGTCGTTCCGCGGCACGATCGGCTGGGCCGCCGAGGGCACCCTCGCGCCACGGCTGGTCGGCATGTACGAGCGGCTGGAGCAGACCGCGCCGCAGCAGCGGCCGCTCGCCGGTGGCCACGAACGGCCGCAGGACCTGCCGATCGCGGTGCACCGGGCGTACCTCGAGCCGATCGCCGGGCGGCTGGACACGGCGCGGGATTTCGAACGGATGCTCGTCGCGATCGACCCGGAGCACCTGCGTGCCGCCGTGCCGGGCCTGCGCGAGCTGACCGTGCCGACACTGGTCGTGTGGGGCAACGCCGACCCGCACTACGGAATGGACTGGGCGTACTGGCTGCGCGACACGATCCCCGGCGTCACCGAGGTCGTCGAGCTCGACGGCGCGAAGCTGTTCCTGCCGGACGAGCGCGCCGGCAACCTCGTCGCCTGCCTGCGCCGGCACTGGGCGGCAGCCGGCGAGCCGACCGGCGACCCGGCCGGCGACCCGGCCGGCGACCTGGCCGGCCGGTCATGACCGCCGACGGGGTCGCCGGGGTCCGGGAGCTCGACCGGGTCGTCATCCGCTTCGCCGGCGACTCCGGCGACGGGATGCAGCTGACCGGCGACCTGTTCACCGCCGACGCGGCGCGGCTGGGCAACGACGTGTCGACGCTGCCGAACTTCCCCGCCGAGATCCGCGCGCCCGCCGGCACGCTGCCCGGCGTGTCCAGCTTCCAGCTGCACTTCGCCGCGCACGACATCGCCACCGCCGGCGACGCGCCGGACGTGCTCGTGGCGATGAACCCGGCCGCGCTGCGGGCGAACACCGCCGACCTGCCGCCGGGCGCGGTCATCATCGTCAACACCGACGAGTTCACGCCGCGCAACCTGCGCCGCGCCGGGTACGCCATCGACCCGCTCGGCGACGGCTCCCTCGACGCGTTCGCCGTGCACGCCGTGCCGCTGACCGGCCTCACCACCGGTGCGCTCGCCGGTCTCGCGCCGGCCCGCGCGGTCGCCGAACGGGCCCGCAACATGTTCGCGTTCGGGCTGCTGTCGTGGATGTACGCGCGGCCGCACGACGCCGCCGTCGAGGCGCTGCGCCGGCGGTTCCGGCGCCGCCCGGAGCTGGCCGAGGTCAACGTCACCGCGTTCGAGGCCGGCTGGAGCTTCGGCGAGACCACCGAGGCGTTCGCGGTGCGTTGCAGCGTGCGGGCCGCGGCGCTGCCGCCGGGCACCTACCGCACCGTCACGGGCAACACGGCCCTGGCGCTGGGCCTGGCCGCCGCCGGGGTCGCCGCCGAGCTGCCGGTGCTGCTCGGCGCGTACCCGATCACTCCGGCCTCCGACATCCTGCACCAGCTCGCCGGGTTCGCCGACCTGGGCGTGACCGTGCTGCAGGCCGAGGACGAGATCGCGGCGGCGTGCGCGGCGCTCGGCGCGTCCTACGGCGGGGCGCTCGGCGTCACCGCCACGTCGGGGCCGGGGCTGGCGCTCAAGAGCGAGACGATCTCCCTGGCCGTGGCCCTCGAACTGCCGCTGGTGGTCGTCGACGTGCAGCGGGCCGGGCCGTCCACCGGGCTGCCCACGAAGACGGAACAGGCCGACCTGGCGATCGCGCTGTCGGGGCGGCACGGTGAGGCGCCGGTCGCGGTCGTCGCGGCGCGCTCCCCCGCCGACTGCTTCGACACGGCGGTGGAGGCGGCTCGCATCGCGCTGGCGTACCGCACACCGGTGCTGCTGCTGTCCGACGGGTACCTGGCCAACGGCGCCGAGCCGTGGCTGGTGCCCGACGTGGAGGACCTGCCGGACCTGCGCGTCACGTTCGCGACCGAACCGAACGGGCCGGACGGCCGGTACCTGCCCTACGCGCGGGACCCGCTGACCCTCGCGCGGGCCTGGGCGGTGCCGGGCACGCCCGGGCTGGAGCACCGGGTCGGCGGCCTGGAGAAGGCCGACGGCACCGGCGAGATCTCCTACGACCCGGCGAACCACGACCTGATGGTGCGCACCCGGGCGGCCCGGATCGAGGGCATCGCGGTGCCGGACGTGGCCGTGGAGCACGACCCGCTCGGCGACGCGGGCGTGCTCGTGCTGGGCTGGGGCTCCACCTACGGCCCGATCCGCACCGCCGTCCTCGCGCTGCGGCAGCGGGGGCTGCCGGTCGCGCAGGCGCATCTGCGGCACCTCTCGCCGCTGCCCGGCAACCTGGAGGCCGTGCTGCGCCGATACCGGCGGGTGCTGGTGCCGGAGATGAACCTCGGCCAGCTGGCGCACCTGGTGCGCGGCCGGTTCGCGATCGACGTCCTGCAGTACAACCAGGTGCGCGGGCTGCCGTTCACCGCCGGTGAGCTCGAGGTCGTGCTGGAGGAGGTGATCCGTGATGCCTGAAGCGCTGCCCCTGCGCCCGGCCGACTTCCGCTCGGACCAGCAGGTGCGCTGGTGCCCGGGCTGCGGCGACTACGCCATCCTGGCCGCGGTGCAGTCGCTGCTGCCGGAGCTCGGCGTCCCCCGCGAGCGGACCGTGTTCGTGTCCGGCATCGGCTGCTCCTCGCGGTTCCCGTACTACCTCGACACCTACGGCATGCACTCGATCCACGGGCGGGCACCGGCCATCGCCACCGGGCTGGCGCTCACCCGGCCCGACCTGTCGGTGTGGGTCGTGACCGGCGACGGCGACGCGCTGTCGATCGGCGGCAACCACCTCGTCCACGCGCTGCGGCGCAACGTCGACATCACCGTCCTGCTGTTCAACAACCGGATCTACGGGCTGACCAAGGGCCAGTTCTCGCCGACGTCGGAGACCGGCAAGGTGACCCGGTCCTCGCCGTCCGGCTCGCCGGGCGCGCCGTTCGACCCGGTCTCCCTCGCGCTGGGCGCCGAGGCGACGTTCGTCGCCCGCAGCATCGACGCCGACCGGGAGCACCTGCGCGCGGTGCTGCGGGCCGCGGCCACCCACCGCGGCGCGGCGCTGGTCGAGATCTACCAGAACTGCAACATCTTCAACGACGGCACGTTCGACCACCTCAAGCAGCCGGGGATCCGCGACGAGCATCTCATCCGGCTGGAGCACGGCGCGCCGGTGACCTTCGGGGCCGGCGGCGCACGGTGCCTGACGCGCACCGCCGACGGCGACCTGGCGGTCGAGCCGACGGCCGGCGCGGACCCGGCCGCGATCGTCCGGCACGACGTGCACCGGGTCAACCCGGCGTACGCGTTCGCCCTGTCCCGGCTCCCCCACGACGGCGGGCCGACGCCGATCGGGGTGTTCCGCGCCGTGTCGCGCACCCCGTTCAACGATGCGTACCCACCGCCGGCACCGCCGCCGCTTCCGGCCGGCGGGACCGTCTCGCCGGGCGGGACGGACCCCGCCGCACGGCGGGACCGGCTCGCCGCCCGGCTCGGCGCCGGGGAGCGCTGGACGATCGGATAAACCCCCGATACCCCATTTCCCCCGTTTCCGTGATGTCGGCGGATTTCCGCCGCCGGCCTCTCACGCCCCGGGTAGCGTCCTACGGGCGTCGCCGCCGGCGCGGCGTTGCCCGCCGGAAGCGTGCGGGCACAACGGGGGAAATCGGGGGTGACCGGCGATGGGCACACAGCTGCAGGAATCGTCGAAAAGCGTCGTGGCGCGGTACTTCGAAATGTGGAACAGCGGCGACACGTCCGCGGCCACGGAGATCCTCAGCCGCGACTGGGTGGATCACGCGCACCCGGAGGTCACCGGCCCCGACGGGGTGCGCCAGGCCGTGCTGCGGACCCGCGCGGCCCGCCCCGACCTGCGCTTCCACGTGGAGTCGATGCTGACCGACGGCGATCAGGTGGTCGTGGTCGGCGGTGTGGGCGAGGGCTCCGCGGCGGCCGCCGCCGCGGAGCCCGCCAGCCGGTTCGTCTGGCGGGTCCGGGTCGAGGACGGCCGCATGACCCAACTGTGGACATATCGAATGACCTCCGCATGACGCCATTCACAACGTGGCAACGCGACGTTTGTCAATCCCTTTAGGGGTTGCGTTCTGGGGTAGGACCGGACTCCATTCCTCATTAGGCTGGATATGTCTTTCAGCCCGGGAGAACGGAGCCTGACACGTGACAACTGTCAATGGTGAAGACGACCTGTACGACGCCTTTCTCGAAGGCGGACCGCGCTCGATCGAGGAGTCGGCGCGGTTCTGCCGGACGCCGGTGGACACCACGAAGATCAAACTTCCGCACCGGAACGGCTACGAGCACTTCGAACTCGTCAGGGAGCCCGCGCCGGAGGCCGGGCCGGCGCTGTTCCGCTGGACCGGGCGCACCAAAATCGCGGAATGACCAGGCATGTTCCGCCGCGAGCGGCAGATGGATTTAACACATTGGCAACAGTCGACCCCTTGGCCCTAACTCGACCGCCCCCACCGCTCGCCGCCGACGGACTAGGATCGAACCGGCAACGATGCCATCCGACGACACAAAGAATCGGCGGTAGCACCTCCCTGCATTGATCTTCATCGCGACGACCACGGGGGGCTCGGCGGATGACCTTGGCCGAACGGGAAGCAGAGCTCGCGACGCTGACCCGTCTACTCGACGACGCCCACAAGGGCAGGGGCGCACTGGTCGTCGTCCGCGGCCCGGCCGGCAGCGGCCGCACCGCCCTGCTGCACGCGTTCGCCGGCGTCGCCACCGGCGCCGGCGTTCGCTACCTGCACGCGGTCGCCTCGCGGGCGGAGCGGGCGCTGCCGCTGGGCGTGGTGGAGCAGCTGTTCCGCAGCGCCCAGCCGGACGCCGAGACGGCCGCGCGGGTCGCGGCGCTCATCGACGAGATCGTGCTCAGCTGCGTGCTGCACGCACCGGACGCGGACGACACCGCACTGACCACCGTCCCGGCCTTCCTGCGGCTCTGCGGCGAGCTGCTCGACCTGGCCCGCGACCAGCCCCTCGCGATCGGCGTCGACGACGTCCACCACGCCGACCCCGTGTCCCTGCAATGCCTGCTGGCGGTCATCCGCCGCGCGGACACCGCCCCGGTCCTGGTCGTGCTCGCCGACCGGGAGCGGCGGCAGGCCCGGCCGCTGTTCGCCGGCGAGCTGCTGCGCCAGCCGCACAGCCACCAGATCCGGCTGCGCCTGCTGTCCCCCGAGGGCGTCGCCACGGTGCTCGCCGACCGGCTCGGCGGCGTGCCGGGCCGGCTGGCCGGGGCGTGCTGGCAGGCCAGCGGCGGCAACCCCCTGCTCGTCAACGCCCTCGCGCAGGACCAGCCGACCCGCGCCGACGCGTCCGGCGACCAGCTGGTCGTCGGGGACGCATTCGCCGAGGCGGTGATGAGCTGCCTGTACCGCTGCGAATCGACGCTGCTGCGGGCGGCCCGCGGGCTCGCGGTGCTCGGCGATCCCGGCATCCTGGACCGGCTGCTGGACGTGACCCCCGACGTCGTCACGCACGCGCTCGGCGCGCTGGAGACGACCGGCCTGCTGGACGGCGGCCGGTTCCGCGCGCCGGCCGCGCGGATGGCCGTGCTGGACGCGATGACACCCGGCGAGCGCACCGCCCTGCACCGCCGCGCCGCGCAGCTGCTGCACGAGGCCGGCGCCCCCGCCGAGGCCGTCGCCCCGCACCTGGCCGACGGCGACGAGGGCGCCGACGGCAGCGCGGAGCAGGCCGAGCGCTGGCGCGCCGACGTGCTGCGGGAGGCCGGCAAGGCGGCCGCCGCGGCCGGCAACCTCGCCGACGCGCTGCGCTACCTGCGGCTCGGCGAGCGGGCCTGCGTCGATGACCGGCAGCGGTGGGCGGTGCGGACCCAGCTCGTCTCGGCCGAGTGGCGCATCGACCCGGCCGTCGCCGCCCGCCGGCTGCCCGAGCTGGTGTCCGCCATGCGCGGCGGGTGGCTCAGCGGCGGCGAGCTGGCGGTGCTCGCCCAGCACCTGCTGTGGAAGGGCATGGAGGCCGACGCCGACGAGGTGATGCGGTGCATCGCCTCGTCCGCCGGCGACGGCGAGGCCGAGAGCGTCCGGGCCCTCGCGGCCACGCAGCCGTGGCTGCGCTTCATGTACCCCGACCTGTCCGAGCGGCTGCGCCACGACGGCGTCCTGCCGCCACCCGGCGACCCGGCCACCGCCGACGCGGGCCGGCGGCTCACCGTGGTCACCTCCGTGCCCGGGCCACCCCGGCCGATCCCCGAGCAGGTGACGCGCGCGGAGCGCCTGTTACACGGGCAGTACGCCGAGGACCTGATCATGGGCGCCAACGCGATGGCCGTGTCGGAGCTGATCTACACCGACGACCTCGGCGCCGCCGCGTCCCGCTGCGACCGCCTGCGCCGCACCGTGGCCGGCCGCCCCTGGCAGGCGCTGTTCACGGTGATGCGGGCGTCGGTGAGCGGCCGGCAGGGCGACCTGCGCGCCGCCGAGGAGCTGGCCCGCTCCGGCCTGCAGTTCATGCCGCCCGGCGGCTGGGGCGTGCTGATCGGTGTGCCGATCGCGGTGCTGGTGCTGGTGATGTGCGGCATGGGCCGGTTCGAGGAGGCCGCCGCGCTGCTCAACTTCGCGGTGCCCGAGGCGCTGTTCGACACCCCGTTCGGCCTGCACTACCTGCAGGCGCGTGGCCGCTTCCACCTCGTCACCGGCCAGCCCGACGAGGCACTCATCGACTTCCTGCTCTGCGGCGACCTGATGCAACGCTGGCGCATCGACCTGCCGTCGATGATCCCGTGGCGCACGGACGCGGCCGCGGCGTACATCCGGCTGGGGCAGTGGCATTCCGCGCGCCAGCTCACCGAGGCACAGCTCGGGCTACTCGCCGCCGGCCTGCCCCGCACCCGCGGCATCTCCTTGCGGATCCTCGCCGCCACCGTCGACCGGCCGTCGGAGCGCTCACCGCTGCTGCAGCAGAGCATCCAGCTGCTGCACACCGCCGGCGACCAGCTCGAGCTGGCGCACGCCTACGCCGATCTGAGCCGCAGCTACCAGGAGGCGGGGCAGCAGACCCAGGCGCACATGATGGCCCGCAGGGCGCGGCGGCTGGTGTACGAGTGCGGCGCGGCCGCGCTGCCGTTACAGAACCTTCCCGGCACGGAGCAGCGGCAGGCACCGGATCCGGACGCCCCACCGGCGATGCTGCCGGGCCAGGACGGCATCGCCCGGCTCAGCGAGGCCGAGCAGCGGGTGGCCGGGCTGGCCGCGATGGGGCACACCAACCGGCAGATCGCCGGCAAGCTCTTCGTCACGGTCAGCACCGTGGAGCAGCACCTGACCCGGGTGTACCGGAAGCTGAAGATCAGCCGCCGGGCGGACCTGCTGCAGAAGCTGCCGCCCGGCGGCGTCGACGTCGCCTGAAGCGCCTCAGCCGCCGAGGCCGAGCGCCGCGCGGACCGTGCCGGCGACGGCCGGTCCGCAGCTGTTGAGGAAGAAGTGCCCACCGGGGAAGACCGCCAGGTCGAACCCGCTCGTGGTGTGCGCGCGCCACGCGCCCGCCTCGGCCATCGTGGTCTGCGGGTCGCTGTCGCCGGTGAGCACCGTGATCGGCGCGGCGACGGCGGCGCCCGGCGGGCACTCGTAGGTCTCGATCGCGGTGTAGTCGCCGCGGATCGCCGGCAGGATCATCCGGACCACCTCGTCGTCGCCGAGGAGCGTGGCGTCGGTGCCGCTGAGCCGGCGCAGCTCGGCCAGGACGTGCGCGTCGTCGCCCAGGTGCACCGGCGGGGTGTCCCGCCGGCAGGCCGGCCCCCGCCGCCCGGACGCGAACAGCCGCACCGGCGCCGCACCGGCGGCCTCCAGGCGCCGCACCACCTCGAACCCGACGACGGCGCCCATGCTGTGCCCGAAGAACGCCAGCGGCCGGTCGGTCCAGCCCTCCAGGGCCTCGGCGACGCGGTCGGCGAGCCGCCCGAGGTCCGCCTCGCACGGTTCGTCGCGGCGGTCCTGCCGGCCCGGGTACTGCACCGCCAGGACGTCCGCGGCGGGCGCCAGCGCCGCGGCCATGGGCCGGTAGTAGCTCGCCGCGCCCCGGCGTGCGGCAGGCACACCAGGCGCACCGGGGCGTCGTCCGCCGGGCGGTACCGGCGGACCCAGTCGTTGTCACGGCGCAGCGCCGCGGTGTGGGTCATCGCGTCACCCCCGCCGCGGCGCGCCGGCCGGCAGGTCCAGCCGCCGGTCGCCGGACAGGATCGCCACGTGCAGGTCCCGCAGCGACCGGCACGGCTCCAGCCCCAGGTCGTTGCGCAGGGTCGTGCGGGCCGACTGGTACACCTTCAGCGCGTCGGCCTGCCGCTCCGAGCGGTACAGCGCCAGCATCAGCTGCCGGTAGAACGACTCGTGCAGCGGCTGCTGGGCCACCAGCGAGTACAGCAGGCTGATGAGCGAGCGGTGCCGGCCCAGGGCCAGCCCCGACTCGACCATCATCTCGGTGCACTCCAGGCGGCTCTCGTCCAGCCAGGCCGCGAACGCGTTGACCACCCGGCTGTCGCGCAGGCCGCCGAGCGCCGGGCCGCGCCACAGCTGCAGCGCGGCGGCGTAGGACGCGGCGGCCTCCTCGTGCTGCCCGGCCCGCGCCTGCTGCCGGCCCAGCCCGACCAGCTTCTCGAAGTCCCGCAGGTCGAGCTCACCGTCGTCGATGTTGAGCAGGTACCCCGGCGGGCGCGTGACGATCGGGCTGCTGCCTTCGCCGTACTGGCCGAGAAACTTCCGCAGCTGCGAAATGTAGACGTGCACCGCGGCCGTCGACCGGCGTGGGGCGTTCTCGCCCCAGATCTCATCGGTGAGGTAATGCATCGGCACCACCTGGCCGGAGCGCACGAGCAGCACCGCGAGCAGGATCTGCATCTTGTGCGCCCGGATGAAGGACCCGCTGCCGGGCCCCGTCACCCGCAGCGGGCCGAGGATCTCGTACCGCAACCGGCCGGTCTCCCGCCGTGCCGAGTCCTGCGTGTCATGGACCACCAGAGCGTTCACGAATCGCACCCCCGTAAACGAATGTTCATCACCATGGGCCCGAACCCCGTTCCTTCCACCAGAAACACGCCGTTAACACATTGGCAAATGACGATTTCTTTGTGGCGTTTCCGGACGTTGGGAACGCTAACCACGGGTACTGTCCGCGACAACCCCAACACGGGGCGCCCCCTACCCCTACCCCCTGCGGCTACGACCTGCGGGTGCTGGTCGCGGCGCGGTCGGCGGCGGCCTGGACCTCATCGAGGGTGTCCGGGATCTCAGCGCCCGCCGACGCGTCGGGCAGGTCGTCCTCCATCCGGTGCAGCGGACGGTAGGCCAGGCCCAGCGCACCCCAGGCCACCAGGAGCAGCCCGCAGGCGAGGAGGATCAGGGCGGTGCCCCTGCCGGCGCCGGTGCCGATCACCTGGCCGACCGTGCCCGCGAGCGCGCCGCCGGGTCTGAGCAGCGGCGTGACGGCGCCGGTGAGCGGTGGTGCGGTGAGAAACGCGAGCGGGGTCATGGCCACGGCCAGCATCTGGTTGGTGGCCAGGACCCGGCCCTGCAGCTCCAGGCCCACCTTGACCTGGATGATGGCGAGCCAGTGCGCGTTGAGGACGGTGAGCGAGGCGTACCAGATGAGGCTGCCGGCCGCGGCGACCACGATGGACGGCCGCAACCCGACGAGGGCCGCGCCGAGGCCGACCCCGACGACGAAGCCGACCATGCCGGTGGCGCGGCGTTCGGCGCCGCCCCACAGGACCATGGCGAGGGCGCCGAGGCCCGCGCCGACGCCGCTGCACGTGGTGACGACGCTGACCGCGGTCGTGCCGCCGAACGCGTAGACGGTGGGCACGGTGACGGCGAGGGCGAGCATGGCCAGGTAGTTCTCCACGATGAAGAACCCGATCATGATCATCAGTGGCCGGCGCCGGACGAGGAACCGCCAGCCGCCCGCGATGGCGCGGACGAACGTCTCCTCCTGCCGGCGGAACAGCCGGTCGGGCAGCCGCACGACGAGGAGGGTGCCGATGCCCAGCAGCAGTGACACCACGTCGACCGCGACGACCCACGGCATGCCCAGGGCCGTGATCAGCGCGCCGCCCGCGAGGGGCGCGATGAGCATGCCGATGCCCGGGCCCAGGTTCGCCAGGGCGTTGGCCTGCCCCAGGTACGGCTTGGGCACCAGCTGCGCCACCGCGGCCAGGTATGCGGGCCGGTGGAACGCGGTCACCGTGGACAGCAGCCCGGCGAGCAGCCCGACGCTCCAGATCTCGAGACGGCCCAGCGCGAGCAGGGTGACCACGACCGTCATGACCGCCGCGCCCGCGCCGTTGCAGGCGAGCATGATCCGCCGCCGGTCGAACCGGTCCGCGACCGCGCCGCCCAGCGGCAGAACCACGATCGCGGGCAGCAGCGCCAGCATGGTGACCAGGGCGTAGTCGGCGACCCGGCCGTGCTGCTGGTACGCCCACACGCCCAGCGCGAAGGAGCTCAGCGCCGCGCCGATCAGCGACGCGGTCTGGCCGGCCGCCATCAGGTAGAACTCGCGCAGGTCGCGGCGGGCCCGGCCGCCGGTGACGGCGGTGCTGACCGGCGCCGGCGGCCGGCCCCCGCGCCAGTCCCGCACGGCGCCGGCGATGCTGTCCGCGGCCGCCGCGGCCTGGTGCTTGATGAAGTAGTGCCCGGCGCGCGGCAGGACGGCCAGGGCCACCCGGTCGGCGAACGCGCCCCATTCGGCGTAGCGCTCCTCGTACAGCTCCGTGGAGCGGTCCCGGGCGCCGATCAGGCACAGCACCGGCGCCCGCAGCCGGCGCCGGTCCGGCCCGGTCAGCTCGCGGGTGAACCAGGTCTGCGCCTCGTCCACGTCGTGGCGCAGCCCGCGCAGGATCACGTCGGCGTCGAGTTCCGCGTCGTCGTCGAGGCCGCCGAGCGTGCGCAGGAAGTCGCGGTACGCCCGGTCGGAGGTCCACCAGGTGGCGGGGATGCGCCGGTGCAGCCACGCCGCGACCCGGCCCGGCAGCCGGGCGGCGGGGAAGCTGCCGCCGACGACGAGCCCGGCGACGTCGCGGCCCCCGGCCTCCAGCCGCAGCGCCAGCTCGGTCGCGGCGGCCGAGCCGACGCAGTGGCCGTAGACCAGCACCGGGCCGGTCGGCAGGTCCGCGATCACCCGGTCGATGAGCGCCGGCAGGGCAGCGCCGGCTCGTCGGGGCGGGCCGGATCGTGCCCGGGCAGCTCGACGGCGAGGACGGCGGCGCCCGGCATGCGCTGCGCCAGTTCCTTCGCCAGGGGCCCGTACGCGGCCGCGGAGCCGCCACCGTACGGGACGCAGACGACGGTGAGCGTGGCCGCCGCCGGACCCGCCAGCCGGTGCAGCAGCCCGGTGGCGCCGCCGCCGTCGTCGAGGTGCGCGGCGAGCTCCCGGACGGTCGGGTGGGTGAACAGGTCGATGACCCGCAGCTGCGGATCGATGGCGCGCACCGCGCGCACGGCCTTGAACGAGTCGCCGCCGAGGGCGAAGAAGTCGTCGTCCAGCCCGACGTCTGTGTCGTCGAGGACCTGCGCCCAGGCCGCCGCGATCCGCACCTGGGCAGGGGTCTGCGGCGCGACCCGGCCGGCGGCGCCGGGCGGCTCGGGTGCGGGCAGCGCGGCCCGGTCGACCTTGCCGTTGGCGGTCAGCGGCAGCCGGTCGAGCACGACGAACGCCGACGGGATCATGTAGTCCGGCAGCCGGTCCCGCAGCGCGGCCCTGACCGGGCCCGGGTCGGCGGTCGCGGGCGTGATCCAGGCCGCGAGCCGGCGGGTGTGCGCCTCGCCGACCGGCAGGACCACGGCCTCGGCGACGCCGTCCACGGCGCGCACCGCGGAGGCGACCTCGTTGAGCTCGACCCGGTAGCCGCGGATCTTCACCTGGTCGTCGACCCTGCCGAGGATCTGCACCAGGCCGTGCGCGTCGACGCGGACCCGGTCGCCGGAGCGGTACCAGCCGCCGGTGAACCGCTCGTCGCGCCCGTGCAGGTAGCCGCGGGCGACGCTGGGGCCGCCGATGCGCAGCTCGCCCGGCACCCCGCGGGCACGGGCCGGCCGGCCGGGTCGGTGACGACGCAGTCGACGTTCGGCAGCGGCCGCCCGATGGGGACGGTGCCGTGGCGCCGGTCGGCGGGGACGGCGCGCACGTCGCAGCCGAGCACGGACACCGTGGTCTCGGTCGGGCCATAGTGCACCTGCACGTCCAGGTCGGGGCGGACCCGCTCGACCCGCTCGATCAGCTCCCACGGGCAGGGTTCGCCGGCCAGGACGAGCAGCCGCCGGGGCAGCAGCGCGGCGAGGTCGCCGTGCGCGGCGAGGAGCTCCAGGTGGCTGGGCACCAGCTTCATCGCGTCGACGGGGTGCACGGCCAGGTACGCGGCGAACGCCTCCGGGTCGGTGGCGGTCTCCCGGTCCACCAGGTGCACGACGCCACCGGTGCTCAGCGCCCCGAACAGGTTCGTCATGCCGAGGTCCGCGGCGTGCGTGGACACCAGCGCGTAGGAGGCATGCCGCCCGATGCGGTCCGCGACGGCGTGCAGGTAGTGGGTGATCTGCCGGTGCTCGACCGCGACGCCCTTGGGCCGCCCCGTCGATCCCGACGTGAAGATCACGTACGCGAGGTGGTCCATCGGCACCCGCACCGGCGCCGCCGGCTCGCCCGTGATGCCGGCGACGACGAGCGCACCGGGGACCCGGCCCGCGAACGCCGCCTCGGTGAGCACGAACCGGGCCCCGGCTGCGGCGAGGATCTCCGCCACCCGCCCGTCCGGGTAGCCGGGGTCGATCGGGAGGTAGGCGGCGCCGGCCTTCAGCACGCCGAGCATCGCGACGGGCAGGCTGATCCCGCGTTCGGTCAGCACCGCGACGGGCTCCTGCGGCCGCACCCCGGCCGACCGCAGCCGCGCCGCCACCACCGCGGCCCGCCGGTCGAGCTCGGCGTAGGTCAGCCGGCCGTCCGCGGCGAGGACGGCGGGCGCGTCCGGTGTGCCCGCCGCGTGCCGCGAGATCAGCTCGTGCAGCGGCACGTCCAGGCAGTACGTCACCCGCGGCCCGGCCGGGCCGGGTCGCACGCCGGGTTCCAGGGGCAGGTCGCCGACCGGGCGGCCGGGTTCGGCGGTCAGTCCCGCCAGCAGCGCCAGGTACCAGCCCGCCAGCCGCCGGGCGGTTTCCTCGTCGAACAGGTCGGTGCGGTACACCAGCGAACCCCGGTAGCCGTCGTCCACTCTGGACAGTCCGAGGTTCAGGTCGTACTTGGTGGTGCGGATCGGCAGCTCGACGTCGTGCGCGGCCAGGTGCGGGAAGCGCGGCGGCGTGGCCGGCTGCTCCAGGACGTTGAGCAGCACCTGGAAGATGGGGGTGGTGGCGAGGTTGCGCTCGGGCTGCAGCCGCTCCACGATCCGCTCGAACGGTGTCTCGGCGTGTGCCAGCGCGTCGATCGCGGTCTCGCGGGCCCGCACCAGCAGCTCCCGGCCCGTCGGGTCGCCGGAGCAGTCGGTGCGCAGCACCAGCGTACCGATGAAACAGCCGATCATCTTCTCGACGTCGGGGTGGTGCCGGCCGGCCGCGGGGACCCCGACGGGCACGTCGTCGGTGCCGCACACCCTGGCCAGGAGCGCCTGCCATGCGGTGAGCAGCACCATGAACGGGGTGGCGCCGCAGGCCGCGGCGAGCTCGGCGACCCGCGCGGTCAGTGCGGCGGGGACGCTCACCGGCACCTGCCCGGCGCCGGCGCCGGCGACCGCGGGCCGGGGCCGGTCGGTCGGCAGGTCCAGCACCGGCGCGAGACCCCGCAGCCGCTCGACCC
Organism: Dactylosporangium sp. NBC_01737; assembly: GCF_035963215.1. NCBI lineage: Bacteria > Bacillati > Actinomycetota > Actinomycetes > Micromonosporales > Micromonosporaceae > Dactylosporangium > Dactylosporangium sp. NBC_01737. Next base: position 5,796,350 of record NZ_CP109153.1, on the reverse strand, counting down.
ACCAGTCGAGGTCCGCCGCGGACGTCTCACGGCCGGCCTGCCAGCGGGCGTAGTCGGCGTACTGCACCGCCGGCGCGACCGGCAGCGGCCGGCCGGCGACCCGTGCGGCGTAGAGGCCGGCGAGCTCGTGCAGGGCCAGGTCGACCGACCACGCGTCGAACGCGATGTGGTGCACGACGAGCAGCAGCAGGTGCTCGTCCGGGCCCGTACGGCTGATCAGGGCGCGCAGCGGTGGCTCCTCGTCGAGCCGGAACGGCCGCTGCCGGAACGCCTCGACGGATCCCGCGACCTCGACGGGCACGTCCTGCGCCGCGCCGATGACCGCGACCGGCGCCCCGTCGTGGTCGGCGAACCGGCTGCGCAGCACGTGATGACGCGTCGCCAGGTCCCGGATCGCGGCGGTCAGCGCGGCCACGTCGAGCGGACCGGCGAGCCGCACGGTCGCGGTCACGTGGTACGCGGCGCTGGAAGGCTCCAGCTGGTGCATGAACCACAGCCGGGCCTGCGCCGGTGACAGCGGCGCGGGCGTGCCCGGGTCACCGGCGGGAATGGTGGTGTGCGTGGCGGCGCGGGCGGCGGCGCGCCGCGCCCCGGCCAGCCGCTGCTGGATCAGTGAGCGCTGGCTGTCGGTGACGGTCACGCCTGCGTCACCTCGGCCAGCAGCAACGTTTCGAGGGCCGCGGCGAAGGTCGCGAGGACCGGCCGCTCGAACAGCAGCCGCACCGGCACCGGGAGGTCCAGCGCGTCGCGCAGCCGGCCGGCGACCAGCGTCGCGGACAGCGAGTGCCCGCCGAGCGCGAAGAAGTGGTCGTGCACCGACAGCTCGTCGCGGTGCAGCACGGCACCCCAGACCTCGGCGACGAGCTGCTCCGCCTCGCTGCGCGGCGCGACGTGTTCCCGCGCGTCGTCGCGGGGCTCGGGCAGCGCGGCCCGGTCGACCTTGCCGGATCCGTTGACCGGCAGGGACGGCAGCGTCATCCACCGCAGCGGCACCATGTGCTCGGGCAGCGCGGCCCGCAGCAGCGTCTCCAGCTCGGGCGGGTCGAGCACCGATCCCGGCCGCGGCACCAGGTAGCCGACGAGGTGCGCGTCGCCGCCGCTGCCGGCGACGGCGACCACCGCCTCGGCCACGCCGGGCGCCGCCCGCAGCCGCGCCTCGACCTCGCCGAGCTCGATGCGGTGCCCGCGCACCTTCACCTGGTGGTCGCGGCGGCCGAGGAAGTCCAGCAGCCCGTCGGTGCGCCACCGCACCAGGTCGCCGGTGCGGTAGCAGCGTTCCCCGGGCCGGACCGGGTCGGCGACGAACGCCGCCTCGGTCAGGTCGGCCCGACCGTGGTAGCCGCGGGCCACACCGGCGCCGCCGATCCACAGCTCCCCGACCGTCCCCGGCAGCGCGAGGCGGCCCGCGGCGTCCATCACGTACACCCATTCCCCGGCCATGGGCGAGCCGATCGGCACGGTGTCGCCGACGGGCGCGGTGACGCGGTACATGGTGGAGGTCACCGCGGTCTCGGTGGGGCCGTAGCCGTTCCAGAACTCGCCGAGCCGCGCCGTCAGCTCCCGGGCGAGGGCCGGGTCGACGGTCTCGCCGATGGCGACCGCCCGCACCGCCGGCGCCTGCCAGCCGGCGGCGACGAGCATCCGGAACGTGGTCGGGGTCGCGGTCATCACGGTCACGCCGGACTCCGCGATCCGCTTCGCCACCAGGTGCCCGTCGACGGCCACGCCGCGCTCCAGCAGCACCAGCCGCAGGCCGTTGCCGAGCCCGACCCACAGTTCGAGGCCCGCGACGTCGAAGGAGAGCGCGGTCAGGCCGAGCATCACGTCGCCGGGGGTCACCGGCATCAGCTCACAGTTCGCGGCGACGAACGCGGCGAGGCTGCCGTGGGTGAGTGCCACGCCCTTGGGACGGCCGGTCGAGCCGGACGTGTACAGGATGTACGCGAGGTCGCCGGGCCCGACCGGCGGCAGCTCCCCCGGCGCCACGGCCAGGGTGTCGGCCAGGGCGTCGGCCAGGGCGTCGGCCAGGTCGACGACGACCGCGCCGGTGCCGTCGGCGAGCCGGCGCGCCAGGTCCAGGGTCTCCGCCGCGGCGAGCACGACCCGCGCGCCGGAGTCGCCGAGCTGGTAGCGCAGCCGTTCCGCGGGGTGGTCGGGTTCCAGCGGCACGTACGCCGACCCGGCCTGCCACACGCCGACGAGCGCGGCGGGCAGGTGCCGGTCGCGGGGCAGGCAGATCCCGACGGGCGTGCCGGGGCCGGCGCCGTGCGCGCGGACCGCGGCCGCGACCCGCGCCGCGGCCCGGGCCAGGTCGCCGTAGCTGAGGGTGCCGTCGCGGCCGTCGACGGCGACCGCGTCCGGGCGGGCGCCGGCCTGGGCGAGGACCGCGCCGAGCACGGTGGCCGGGGCGTCCGCCGGCAGGTCCGGGCCGGTGCCCAGGGCGACCAGCACGGCCCGTTCGGAGCGGCCGAGCAGGTCGATCCGCGAGATCGGGCGGTCCGGCCCGCCCAGCAGCCCGTCGAGCAGGACGAGCAGCCAGCGCGCCCACCGTTGCACCGTCGTGGCGTCGAACAGGTCCCGCCGGTAGCTGATGAACCCGTCGTAGCCGCCGTCCCTGCCGGTCAGCGACAGGCTCACGTCGAACTTGTTGGAGTCCAGCGGGGAGTCGAGCCGTTCGGCGCGCACCGCCGGCAGCACGGGGTCCCGCTGGGGTGTTTCGAGCAGGAACAGCATCGACTGGAAGATCGGGGTGGTGGCGGTGGAACGCTCCGGCGCGACCGCCTCCACGACCCGCTCGAACGGCGCCTCGGCGTGCCCGAACGCCTCCAGGGTGCGCTCGCGGACCCGTTCCAGGAGCTGCCGCCCGGTCGGGTCGCCGGACAGGTCCGTGCGCAGCACGAGGGTGTTGATGAAGCAGCCGACGACGGCTTCGGTGGCGCGGTGGTGGCGCCCCGACTCCGGCACGCCGACGGCGACGTCCTCGCTGCCGCAGAGCCGGCCGAGCAGCGCCTGCCAGGCGGCGAGCAGCACCATGAACGGCGTGGCGCCGTTGTCCCTGGCGCTCTGGCGTACCCGTGCCGCGAGCCCCGGGGGCAGGCTGACGGGCACGTAGCCGCCGGTCCAGTCGGCGACGGCCGGGTAGGGCCGGTCGGCCGGCAGCGCGAGGGCCGGGGCGAGCCCGGCGAGGCGCCGCACCCACCAGTCGACGTGCTGCTCGACGCCGCCCTGCGTGGGCCGCCGGTCCTGCCACTCGGTGACGTCGGCGTACTGCAGCGACGGCGGTGCGGGCGGCGCGGCCCGGCCGAGGCGGGCGGCGTAGAGCGCGCCGAGCTCGTCCAGCATCAGGTCCTGCGACCAGGCGTCGGTGGCGATGTGGTGGACGGTCAGCGCCAGGACGTGGTGCTCGGCGGCGAGGCGGAACAGCGCGGCCCGCATCGGCGGCTCCCGGTCCAGCCGGAACGGGCGGCTCACCTCCGCCCGTACCAGCGCCGCCAGGGCCGCCTCGTCGGTCTCCACCAGCGTCAGTGCGACCCGGTCGGCCGGCCCGGCGACGGCCACCGGCTCCGCGTCGCCGGTCGGCGCCGCGCCGGGTTCGGCGATGACGCTGCGCAGCACCTCGTGGCGGGCGGCGACGTCGCGCAGCGCCGCCAGGAGCGCGTCCGCGTCGAGCGGGCCGGTCAGCCGCAGCACGGCCGGCACGTGGTAGATCGAGGTGTTGTCCTCGAACTGGGCGTTGAACCACAGCCGGCGCTGCGCCGGCGACAGTGGCTGCGGCGCGTCCGGGTCGGACCGGCGCGGGATCTCCGCACCGGCGCCGGCCCCGGCCGCGGCGGCACGCGCGGCCGCCACCCGCCGCTCCATGAGTTCCCGCAGCGTGTCCGGCGGGGTCTCTCGGTCAGACAAGGTCATAGTCATTCCCCGGATGGTTGTGGCCCGGTTCGGCCACGATGTCGTCCATGACAAGGCGTTCCAGCCGCTCGGCGAAGTCGGCGAGCACCGGATGGTCGAAGAGCAGCCGCACCGGCACCGCGCAGCCCAGCGTGTCGCGCAGCCGGCCGGCGACCCGGGTCGCGGCGAGCGAGTGCCCGCCGAGGCCGAAGAAGCTGTCGCCGGCGCCGATCCGGTCCGCGGCGAGGACCTGCGCCCACACGTCGGCGACGAGCTCCTCCATCACCGACCGGACCGGCCGGTGTGGCCCGTCCCCGCCGGGCTCCGGCAGCGCGGCCAGGTCGACCTTGCCGCTGGGCATGGTCGGCAGCGCGTCGAGCACCACCCAGCGGTGCGGCACCAGGTAGTCGGGGAGGCGCCCGCGCAGGTGCGCGGCGGCCCGCTCCCCGGTGACCGGGCCGGCGACGTACCCGACGAGGTGCGCCTGCGCACCCTCGCCCCGCGCGGTGACGACCGCGTGTGCGACGTCGGGATGCTCGCGCAGCGCCGCCTCGATCTCGCCGAGCTCGACCCGGTACCCGCGGATCTTCAGCTGGTGGTCGCGCCGGCCGCGGAACACCAGCTCCCCGTCGGCGCGGCGGCGGACCAGGTCACCGGTGCGGTAGCAGCGCCCGCCGGGCACGACGGGGTCGGGCACGAACGCGGCAGCGGTCAGCTCCGGCCGGTCGTGGTAGCGCAGCGCGGGGCCGGCACCGCCGATCCACAGCTCACCCGCGACGCCGGGCGGCGCCAGCCGGTGCAGCGGATCCATGACGTAGAGCCGTTCCCCGGGCATCGGGTGCCCGATCGGCACGGTCGCGTCCGCATCGTCCACTTCGGACACCCGGTACGCCGCGGACAGCACGGTGGCCTCGGTCGGGCCGTACACGTTCCACAGCTGACCGACCCGCGGCAGCAGCTCCCGCGCCAGGGCCGCGTCCAGGGCCTCGCCGCCGGCCCACACCCGCAGGTCGGGTGCGCCCGTCCAGCCCGACGCGAGCAGCGTGCGCAGCATCGTCGGCGGCACGTTCATGACGGTGACCCGGTGCGCGGCGATGCGCTCGGCCAGCCGGTAGCCGTCCACGGCGGTGTCGCGGTCCACCACCACGCAGCAGGCGCCGGCGCCGAGCGTGGACCACAGCTCCGCGCACGACGTGTCGAAGCTCAGCGTGGCCACGGCCAGCATCCGGTCCCCCGGCCCGATGCCGGGTTCGTGCCGCAACGACTCGGCGAGCGAGGCGAGCCCGGCCTGCGCGACCGCAACCCCTTTCGGTGTCCCGGTCGAGCCGGACGTGTACAGCAGGTACGCCAGATCCCGCGGCCCGGCGGGCGGCAGTGCCGGTGCCGGCCCGTGGCCGGCGTCGAGGTCCAGCGGGCGGGTCCCGGCCACGCCTGCCGCCGCGGCGGCGGTCACGGTGCGGCACAGCACGGTGCGCACCCCGCCGTCGGCGGCGAGCCACCCGAGGCGTTGCGCGGGCAGCTCCGGTTCCAGCGGCAGGTACGCGGCGCCGGCCCGCCACACCCCGAGCAGCGTCGCGGGCAGCCGGTGGTCGCGGGGAGGCACACGCCGACGACCTCGCCCCGGCGGGTGCCCCGCCCCAGCAGCGCCGCCGCGACCTCGGCCGAGGCGTCCCACAGCTGCCGGTACGTCATCGTGGCATCCGCGCCGGCCACGGCGACGTCGTCGGGGCGCCGCCGCACGTGCCGCTCGACCGCGTCCACCATCGTGGCGGGCGCGTCGGCCGGCAGCGGCGGGCCGGCCGAGCGACCCAGCAGCTCCGCCCGTTCGGCCGCGGTGACCAGCGGCAGCCGCGCCAGCGGCCGGTCCGGGCCGGCAGTCAGCTCCCCGAGCACCAGCAGCAGCCGGTCGGCGAACGCCGCCGCCCACTGCCGGTCCGTCAGGTCGAGGTCGTACTCCAGCTGCAGCTCGGTGCCCCCGGAGGTCTCGTTGACGAAGACGGTGAGCGGGTTCTGCGCCCCGCCGCAGCCCAGCTCCCCCAGCAGCTCCAGGCGCAGCCCGCCCCGCTCGACGCAGACCGGCAGGTCCGGCGGCTGCGCGGACAGCACCACCGGCGTGAGCATCGCGCCGCGCGGCTGCGTGCCGACCGCCCGGAACAGGTCCTCGGTGGACGGACGCGGCCGGTCCAGGGCCCGCGCCGTCGTCGCCGCGGCGGCCGCGATCGTCTCACCGGCCGTGGCGGCGGGATCCAGCCGCAACCGGACCGGCAGCACGTCGACGAGCGGGCCGATCACCCCGTCCAGCTCGGGTCCGGCGCGCCGGGCCACGACCGCACCCACCAGAACGTCCGCGCGGGCGGTGTACCCGGCCAGGAGCAGCCCGAGCGCGGTCAGCCAGCCCGCGAACGTCGCCGTGCCGCTCGCCGCGCAGACCTCGGCGAGCCCGGCCACCAGCGACGGCGGCACTGGCCGGGTCAGCCGCTCGCCCCGGAACCCGCCGGTGCCCGTGAAAAGCTCGTCCGGCGGGGACGCGCCCGCCAGCTCGTCCCGCCACGACCCTCCGGGCGTCGGCTCCAGCACGGCGAGGTCGCCGACCTGCACCGGCGGCGGGTCAATGGTGCCGGGGGCGGTCAGCTCCGCCGCCAGCTCGGCGAGGAACGTCCCCGTGGACCAGCCGTCGAACGCCACGTGGTCGGTGACGACGACGAGCTCCGACACGTCCGCCGTGAGCCGGATCAGGTCCGCACGCAGCAGCGGTACGCCGTCGGCCAGGTCGAACGCGTGCCGCGCCGCCGCCGCGGCGATCGTGTCCGCCAGGCCGGCGCGCACCGCGGCGGGCCGGTCGCGCAGGTCGTGCCCGGCCACCGGCACCGTCGTGTCCGCGCCGACCACGGCGACGGGTTCGCCGTCGCGTTCGACGATCCGGCTGCGCAGCACCTCGTGGCGCGCCACCACCGCCGCGAGGGCCGCCCGCAGGGCCGCCGCGTCGACCGGCCAGGTGAGCCGGGCCCGGAACGCCACCGTGGTCACGGCCGGCACGGGACTGATCTGCCGCAGCGTCCACAGCTCGCGCTGGGTCGGGGTCAGCGGGTACTCCACCGCGCCCTCGTGCCGCACGGGGCGTCCCCGGCCGGTGCCGCGCCCTGCCGCACCAGCGCGGCGAGGGCGGCGACGGTCGGCTCGGCGAGGAACCCGGCCAGGGTGACGGTGGTGCCGAACGCCCGGCCGGCGAGCGCGCAGACCCGGGCCGCGGCCAGCGAGTGCCCGCCGAGGTCGGCGAAGCGGTCCTCGACCCCCACGCCGGGGATCCCCAGGACCTCACCGACGATCGCGGCCAGGGTCGCCTCCGTGGGCGTGCGCGGCGCGACGTAGGCCGTCGCCGTCCCGCGCCGGGCCGGCAGCGGGGCAGCGCCGCCCGGTCGACCTTGCCGTTCGGGCCCAGCGGCAGCCGGTCGGTCACGCCGAGCCGGGTCGGCACCAGGTGCTCCGGCACCCGGCGGCGCAGCCACACGCGCAGGCTCCGCTCGTCGACGCCGGTCGCCTCCACGTGCCCGACCAGGTGGGACACCCCGTCGGCGCCGGCGGCCGGGAGCACGCAGGCGCGGCGGACGGCAGGGTGGCGCACCAGCACGGCCTCGATCTCGCCGGGCTCGACCCGGTAGCCGCGGACCTTCACCTGGTCGTCGGCGCGACCGGCGAAACGCAGCACCCCGCCGGAGGAGCGGACCAGGTCACCGGTGCGGTACCAGCCGCCGGTGAACCGGTCGCCGGACCCGTGCAGGTAGCCGCGGGACACGACCGGCCCACCGATCCACAGCTCACCCAGCTCGCCGTCGGCGACGGGCCGGCCGGCGCCGTCCCGCACGGCCGTCACCGCGCCGGCGATCGGCCGCCCGATCGGCGGCTCGCCCGCGTCGTCGCGCCCGATCTCGGCGACCGCGCAGGTGGTGGTGCATTCCGTGGGCCCGTAGAGGTTGAGCACCCGCCGCACCCCGGGGTTGGCGTAGATCCGGTCCACGAGGGCGCGGGTCAGCGGCTCACCGCCGGCGAACACCGCCCGCACGCCGGCCGGCAGCGGCTCCCGCAGCAGCGCGGCGAGCGCCGACGGCACCCCGTACACGGTGGTCACCTCGTCGCGGGCCGGCAGCGCCGGCAGCGCCAGCAGGTTCTCGGCGAGGATCACCGTGCCGCCGGCGACCAGCGGCAGAAACAGCTGACTGATCGAAGGGTCGAAACTGATCGACGCGCTGGCGAGCATGCCGCGCAGCTCCTCGGCGGTGTACGCCGCCGCCTCCCAGCGCAGCAGGTTCATGGTGTTGCGGTGCTCGACGACGACGCCCTTGGGCCGGCCGGTGGAGCCCGAGGTATGGATGACGTACGCCGCGTCGCCGCCCTCCCCGGGCAGCCCGAGCGCCGTGCCGTCGCCGTCGTCGCCGATCTCGTCGACCGCCACCGCGACGAGACCGGCCGCCGGTCCCGTCATGGCCCGGCCGGCGGCGCCCGCGGTGGCGCTGCTGGTGGCGACGAGGCGCATCGTCGTGTCGGCGGCGATGTACGCGAGGCGCTCCGCCGGGTACGCCGGGTCCATCGGCACGTAGGCGGCGCCGGTCTTCAGCACGCCCAGCAGCGTGGGCAGCAGGTGCTCGTCGCGCCCCAGGCACACCCCGACCAGGTCACCGCGCCCGGCCCCGGCCCGCCGCAGCTCCCGCGCGATCCGGTTCGCCCTGGCGTCCAGCTCCGCGTACCGCGTGCGGACCCGCCCCGCGATCACCGCCACCCGCTCCGGGGTGCGCCGCGCCTGCTCCTCGAACGCGACATGGACACGATGAGACACGCGCAGTCCTCCCCCGTCCACGGCACCGATGCCACGACGTTGCTCAGAGGAATCATGCCGCATCTATCTGTACAGCGAAACCGCATCCACGATCATCGGTGCCCGGGCCGCTCGCGGACCGTGCCACGACCGGCCCCGGCAGCGCGCCGTCCGTCAGGGGAGGACGGACACCGCCGATCCGGGAGCGTGCCGATGAAGGAGTTCGACGCGAATGGCCTCGCGGCGCGGCCGGCCCCGCGCCACCGCCGCGCTCACCCGTGGTGCTCCTGCGGTGGCAGCGCCGCCACCAGCGGATGGTCGGCCGGCACCGGCCCGACCTTCAGGGCCGAGCCCGGCGAGCCGATCGCGGTGAAGAACTCGGCGTTGACGGCGGTGTAGCCCCCGAAGCCGTCCGGCAGGTCGTCCTCGTAGTAGATGGCCTCGACGGGGCAGACCGGCTCGCACGCGCCGCAGTCGACGCACTCCTCCGGCTGGATGTACAGCATGCGGTCGCCCTCGTAGATGCAGTTGATGGGGCACACGTCCAGGCACGCCTTGTCCTTCAGGTCCACACACGGCAACGCGATCACGAAGGTCATGCCGCGGAGAATAAAATCTCAACCCCACTTCACCTCAAGCCCCCGACCGGGATCTGGCCGACCCCGGCACGGCGGCACACCCCGCCGCCACGCTCCAGGGTCGGGCGTGGCGGCGGGGGTTGTGTCAGATCCAGCGTGGAGGGCTGGGGGCGCTCTCGTGCCAGAGCCGGTCGAGGGCGGTCACCACATAGGTGTAGTGCCTGCCTGGTTCGGCGGTGGGGTCGGTGTACGTGGTGCCGCGCACCGTCGCCACGAGGTGGGCGGCGTCGGCGAGGTCGCAGGCTGTCGGGATCGTGGCGGTGTCGAGGCGGTACACGCCGTAGGAGGTGACCTCGCCGAACGGGCCGGCGCCGCTGACCGTCGGGCGCCATCGCAGCTCGGCGCCGGCGGCGGTCCGCCGGGCCGTGGTGATGACGGGGAAGAGCAGCGGCTTCGCCGGTCCCCACGCGGGTGGGAACGCGGGACGGGTGTGGTGCGTGGCGGCGAGGATCGTTTCGGCGCCGAGGCGGTTCGCCCGGACCTGGACGGCGCTGAAGTGCACGTCGCCGAGCACCTGCGGGTACTGCCGGTTCAGCGTCAGGTGGTTGGACAGTTCCTGGGGGTCGAACCAGGCGGCCGGCTGGCCGGCGGCGGCGACCTTGTAGTCGGCCTGGCCGATGTAGAGCTGGACGTCGGTGCCGGCCACGACGTCGGCCCACCACGGCACCAGTTTCGCGTAGTCGGCGACGGCGAAGCCGATGTTCCAGTAGACCTGCGGCACGATGTAGTCGATCCAGCCCTCCTTCACCCACTTGCGGGTGTCGGCGAAGTTGGCGTCGTAGGACTGGGTGCCGTTGGTGTCGGAGCCGAGCGGGTCCGCGGCCTTGTTGCGCCAGATGCCGAACGGGCTGACGCCGAACTTCACCCACGGCTTTGCCGCGTGGATACGGCCGTCCAGCTCCCGGATGAGCAGGTCGATGTTGTTGCGCCGCCAGTCGCCCTTCGTGGCGAAGCCCGCGCCGTACTGCGCGTACGTGGCCTCGTCGCCGAAGTCCTGCCCGGCCGCCGGGTACGGGTAGAAGTAGTCGTCGAAGTGCACGCCGTCGACGTCGTACTTCGTGACCGCGTCCATGACGGCGTCCTGCACCCAGGCGCGGGCGGCGGGGATGCCGGGGTTGAAGTAGAGCCGGCCGCCCGCGTTGTCGACCGGGTACGCGACGGCCCAGTCGGGGTGGACGCGCAGCGGGCTGTTCGCCGGCAGCTTCGTCAGGTCGGTGCCGGCGCCGCCGGGTGCGGGCATGCTCGCCCGGTAGGGGTTGAACCAGGCGTGGAACTCCAGGTTCTCCTCGTGCGCGCGGCGGACCAGGTACTCCAGCGGGTCCCAGCCGGGGTCCTGGCCGGCGACGCCGGTGAGGTACTGCGACCACGGCTCCAGCGGCGACGGCCAGAACGCGTCGGCGTGCGGGCGGACCTGCACGATGACGGCGTTGTAGTTGAGGGACTTGGCGAGGGCGAGCCAGCCGTCGTACTCGGCCTGCAGCTCGGCCTGGGTCTTGCCGGGTGCGCTGGGCCAGTCGATGTTGACGACGCTGGCGATCCACATGGCGCGCAGCTGGTGCTTCGGCGTGGCCGGGTCCGTCACGCAGGCGGGCACGGCGGCCGCGGAGGCAGGCACGGCCGCGGCGGCGGGCGCGGGCACGACGAGCACCGCGGCGAGGCAGAGTAACGCGGACAGACGAGGCAGGGCAGACGGACGAGCGGACATGAAGGCCACCTCAGACGAGCCAGTTGGATGAGCCCGGCACCCGCGGCCAGTGCGCCGTGGGTGGGGCGATCAGGTACGCGATGCCGCCGCTGCCGGAGGCGACGGTGCCGTTCGCGCGGTACCGCTTCGTGCGCAGCCACACCTGTTCGAACTCCGCGCGGCTGTAGACGTTGCGGACCGCGTCGTTCGACGAGGACGCGGGGTCGTTGACGATGACGTCGCCGGTCGCGGTGAAGCCGACGATGACGAACAGGTGCCCGGACGTCGAGTAGTTCGCGCCGGTGAGCTCGGTGGCCAGGAACGACTGGGACGTGATCACCGGGATGCCGGCGGCGATGAACCGTTCGGCCTCGTCCAGGGAGTGCAGCCGGGTCACGATGCCGGTGAGGCCGTAGGTCGCGGCGTACGCGGTGTTGAACGGCCAGTTCCCGGCGCCCTCGTAGGTGTAGTCGTAGGTGCTGCGGGCGGCGTGGTCGACCTGCGGGTCGGCGTAGGACGGGTCGACCCAGGCGAGGTCCTCCGCGCTCGGGTGGTGGCCCCAGTACTCGACGACCATCTCCGTCGACGTCGGCGAGCACCAGGCCTCGCCGCCCCCGTCGTACTCCGGATACTGGCCTTCGTGGATGTTCTGCGAGTAGCGCGGCACCGCCAGCTCGCGGCCCCAGGCGATGTGGCCGGCGCTCGCGGGGACGGTGAAGCGGTCCGGCACCAGCGACGCCATCGCGCCGACCAGATACACGCGGGGCGCGGCGGTGGTGCCGGGTCTGCGGTACAGGGTGACCCGCAGCCGGTAGGACTGCAGCAGCACGCCGGCGGAGGCGTCGTCGACGGAGAACGTGTCGGTCCAGATGGACGACACGCCGTCGCCCTGCCCGTCCACGGAGGAGCGCCGGATGTCCTGGTCACCGCTGGCCCAGCGGCCCATGACGTACCGCGGGGTCGCCCGGCCGTCGGTGTAGGTGCCCTCCAGTTCGACCTGCAGCCAGGTGCCGGCGGGGGTGGCGGCGTTCCACGACGCGACGAGCTCACTGGCGCCGAAGCCGATCCGCTGCACCGGCGAGGTCCAGGTCGCGTACTCCCAGCCGTCGGCGGTGCCCGCGGGCCGGCCGATGGTCAGGTACGGCGTGCGGCCGGGCACCGCGCGGGTGCCCTCCGCGGTGCCGCTGCGCCACTGCGGGTAGGACTGCCAGCGGTGGAAGGTGATCTGCTCGTCGTGGCGGACCGGTCCCGGGTGGGCCACCGCGGGGGCGGCCGGTAGCAGCGACGCGACGGCAAGCACGACGACGGCGACGGATCGTCTCATGACCTCTCCGGAGGTGCGGGCAGGAACGACGGCAGGATCTGCACGTCGTCGAGGTTGACGAACATGACGCGGTGCCCGAACTGGATCTGCGCGTACCTGTTCTGGCCGCGGATGACCGTCCAGTCGCCGGGGCTGGTGCCGGCGAACGTGGTGGCCCGGTAGTACTCGCCCGGCACGACGCCGCCGAGGGTGTACCGCTGGCCTGCGCTGAACGTGTACTGCAGCGGGGTGACCGCCTGGTAGGGCACGCCGGCCGGGTATGCGGACTGCTCGGGGTAGGCCCGCCCGTACACGGGGATGCTGGCCTTGCCGGGCTTGGGGGTGACGACGAGGCCGGTCGACCACTTCGCCGCGGGGCGCGCGGGCGGGTTGAAGAACCAGCCCTTCTGGCCGAGGTACCAGATCGCGGTCCAGTCGCCGCGGCGCTCCGCGACCGCGTAGGTCTGCCCGGCGGCGGCCCGGGCGCCGTGGTCGGCGATCTGCATCGTGGCCGGCTCGCCGCCCGGGTGCAGCCCGAGGTCGGTCAGCAGCGGCGCGTCGGGCGCGGGCGCGGAGCGCAGCAGCACCTGCGACGAGCCGTGCGGCGGGCACGGGTTGTCCGGCGTCCCGGTGCAGCCGGTGTACGGCGGCTGGTTGGTGCCGTAGTCCGGGTCCATCGTGACGAGCCCGGTCCGTGCGGTACCGAACGTGATGAACGGCGCGTGCAGCAGGTCGAAGTAGTGGCCCCAGTCCCAGTAGGGGCCGGGATCCCAGTGCATGCCGCGCACCGTGGAGGGCACGGTGCCGGGGACGTTGTCGTGGCCGATGATGTGCTGGCGGTCCAGCGGGATGGCCAGCCGTGCCGCCAGGTACCGCACCAGTTTCGCCGAGGCGCGGTACATCGCCTCGGTGTACCAGGCGCCCTGCTGCGCGGCGTAGCCCTCGTGCTCGAGGCCGACCGACTTGGCGTTGACGTACCAGTTGCCGGCGTGCCAGGCGACGTCCTTGGTCCGCACGTGCTGGGCGACGTGCCCGTCGGCGGAGCGCAGCGTGTAGTGCCAGCTGACGTACGTCGGGTCCTGCACCAGGTCGAGCGTGGTGGCGTAGTCCGTCTCGGTGTCGTGGATGACGATGTACTCGATCCGCTGCCGCTGCGGCCGGTCGCTCAGGTCGTGGTTGCCGTAGGCGCCGGGGGTGGCGCCGTACTGCTCGTAGGGTGCGGGGATCCACTCGCACGACAGGTCGGCCGGGCACTCCAGGCCGTCGGGGCGCGGCGGCGACCGGCGCAGCCCGAGACGGTCCAATGTGGACGTCACCGGGGCGATGCCGGGCTGCGCGGGCAGGGTCACCGGCTGCCCGTCGTCGGTGGTGCGGGCGGCGCCGTCGCGCAGGGTCGCGTAGACCTCGTCGGCGAAGGCGGCCGCGGCGCCGGTGGTGTCGGCGCCGCTGTACTTCGCGACCGCCCCGTACCAGGCGGCGGGGTCGCTGCCCGCGCCGGCCGGGCCGCCGGCGTCGCGCTGGTAGGCGGCGAGCAGCGCCGCACCGCCGTGGATGTTCGCCGCGGGATCCGTCCGCAGCGTTGCGGCGGGTGTGCCGGTGAGCTCCGCGGCGCGCTGCAGCGTCTGCAGCTGCGGCCCGGTCGCGGTCGCCGCGGCCGCCGGCATCGCTGTCAGGGGCGCGCGTCGTCGCCGCGTGCGTCGGTGCCGGTCTGGTGGTGGGCCGCGGCGGCGAGGGTCGCGGCGTCGGTCAGGTGCATGGGGCCGTAGCCCGCGCCGGTGCTGGGCGCGCCGTGGTTGGTGTCCCAGCGTGACTCCAGGTAGGACACGCCGAGCAGGACGTTCACCGGCACGCCCCAGGCCGCGGAGGCGGCGGCGTACACGGCCTGGCGGGTGTCGGGCCCGGCCGCGGACGCGGCGCCGGCGGGCAGGGTGGCGGCGCTCAGCGCGAGGACCATCGCGGCGCTGAGGGTGGCTGCCGGGGTGAGGGAGCGACGTCGGCGCATCGAACCTCCTGACTGCGGGTGGCTCGGCACAGCGTGACGCACAACAATCTTTGACGTCAATCCCTTGCGGCCAGTTGCTTCGGAGTGTTGGTAACCTTCACATCCCGGTGCCGTTTTGACCGTTTTCGCGGATTTTACGCACGGCGCTGCGCACCGGGGTCGATCCGATAGGTTTTGCAGAGTCGTTACAACCGACCGGTGACGGCGACGGGTTCGTAGATTACCTTCACTCTAACGTCGCCATCCGGCGGTTATCTACACTCGATGCCTTCGATGTGGGAGGTGGGCGCGATGAGCGTGGTGCCGCTGGATGTGCAGCGGACGGGCCAGACCGACCCGCCCGCAGCGGACGGGGGCCCGGGCGGCCCGATCGCCGCCCGGACGCTCGGGCAGGCGGTGTGGCTGCGCCTGCGGCGCGACCGCACCGCCCTGGTCAGCGGCGTCGTATCGGCGCTGCTCATCGTCGTGGCCCTGGCCGCGCCGCTGATCGAGGCGGCCTACGGCATCAGCCCGCAGGACTCCTTCAAGGACGACCTGGACCGCTACGGCATGCCGTACGGCGTGGCCGGCGGCGTCACGACGCAGCACTGGTTCGGCATCGAGCCCGGCCTCGGCCGCGACGTGTTCATCCAGATGGTCTACGGGATGCGCACCTCGCTCGGCATCGCGTTCGCCGCGGCGCTGGTGACCACCACCCTCGGCGTGCTGACCGGCATCGTCTCCGGCTACCTCGGCGGCTGGGTCGACGCGGTCATCAACTGGATCACCGACGTCGCCCTCGCCCTGCCGTTCCTGATCTTCACCCTCGCCCTGATCCGCCCCCTGGAGCTGGCCTTTTACGGGCCGCGGGAGGCGGTGCCGGGCTGGTTCCGGGTCATCGTGCTGATCGGGCTGTTCGCCGCGTTCGGCTGGACGGCCACCGCCCGCCTGGTCCGCGGGCAGGTGCTGTCGCTGCGCGAACGTGAGTTCGTCGAGGCCGCCCGGGCCACCGGCGCCCGCACCGCGCGGATCCTGTTCAAGGAGCTGCTGCCCAACCTGTGGGCGCCGATCATCGTGGTGTTCTCGCTGTCGATCCCGGCGTATATCACCAGCGAGGCGGCGCTGTCCTTCCTCGGCATCGGCATGCTGGAGCCGACCCCGGACTTCGGCCGCACCATCTTCCGCAGCCTCAACTACCTGCAGACCGACCCGGCGTACGTGTGCTTCCCGGGCATCACGATCTTCGTGCTGGTCCTCGCGTTCAACCTGTTCGGCGACGCGGTCCGCGACGCGCTCGACCCCCGTTCAGCCCCCAGATCGGCGCGGTAGCCGTGCTCAACTTCCTGCTCCGGCGGATTCTCCTGGCGATCCTCACGCTGTTCGCGGTGAGCGTCCTGACGTTCCTGATGTTCTTCGCCCTCCCCCGCGACCCGGCGACCGCGATGTGCCCGAAGAACTGCGACGCGGCCCGCCTCGAACGGGTCCGCGCCGAGCTCGGTCTCAACGACCCCAAGCACGTGCAGTACCTGCACTACGTCCAGGGCATCTTCGCCGGCCGGGACCTCGGCGCCTCCCAGGGCGGGCACTGCGACGCGCCGTGCCTGGGCTGGTCCTACGTCAACGGCGAACCGGTGACCGAGACCTTCGCCCGGGTCATCCCGGTGACGCTGAGCATCGTCGTGCCCGCCTCGTTGCTGTGGCTCGCCGTCGGCATCGGCCTGGGCATGCTCTCCGCGCTGCGCCTCGGCACCGTCTTCGACCGCCTCGCCATCGGCATGTCGCTGACCGGGGCCTCGCTGCAGCTGTACTTCGTCGGCGGCGTCCTGCTGCTCGTCTTCGTCTACACGCTCAAGGTCCTGCCCTACCCCCGGTACACCTCCATCCTGGACAACCCGTGGGACTGGGCGACCGCGCTGATCCTGCCGTGGTGCGCCCTGGCGATCCTGTTCTCCGCCGTCTATGCCCGGCTGTCGCGCGCGCAGTTGCTGGAGACGCTGTCCGAGGACTACGTGCGCACCGCCGAGGCCAAGGGGCTGCGGTACCGCACCGTCGTGCGCCGGCACGTGCTGCGCGCCGCCGTCACCCCGCTCGTCACCACCGCCGGCGTCGAGATCGGCGCAGCGCTCGGCGGGACCGTCATCACCGAGACCACCTTCGGCCTGCGGGGTCTCGGACGGACCGCGATCGACGCGGTCAAGGACGGCGACCTGCCCACGATCATGGGCACCGTCCTGCTCGCCGCCGCCTTCATCGTCGTGGCCAACGTGGTCGTCGACGTGCTCTACACCATCATCGACCCCCGGGTCCGGTTGCGGTGAACAGAAAGAGGAGGACGACATGCCACGCAAACCCTTGACAGCGCTGGTGCTGCTGACACTCGTAGCCGGGCTCGGCGCGTGCAGCAACAACAAGCGCACCGACGACGACGCGCAACCCGACGCCAACCGGCAGGCCAGCGGCTCGATCGCCACCGACCCGAAGGACTCGCGCGGGCCGGCGGCGGAGGTCCCCGGCGCGGCCAAGGGCGGCACCGTCACCGTCCTGCGGCAGAGCAAGGTCTCCCACCTCGACCCGCAGCGGGTGTACTCCTTCGTCGGCCTGACCGCCTCGCAGCTGTACGCGCGGCGGCTCACCACGTACAAGGACGACGGCAAGGGCAAGGTCGTCCTCGTCGGCGACCTGGCCGAGACGCCCGGCACCGACGTCAACAAGGACTGCAAGACGTGGGAGTTCAAGATCAAGGAGGGGGTGAAGTTCGAGGACGGCAGCGCGATCACGTCGGCGGAGATCGCCTACGGCATCGCCCGCTCCTTCGACCTGGCGCTGACCGGCGGGCCCACCTACATCCAGGAGTGGCTGGCCGACACGCCCCAGTTCGACACCAAGTTCAACTTCGCCGCGAACAAGACGTCCCTGCCGCCCGGCCTGAGCACCCCCGACCCGCGCACGTTGCGCTTCGCGTTCAACAAGCCGCACTGTGACCTGCCGTTCGCGGTGTCGCTGCCGGCGACCGCGCCGGTGCCGCCGGCCAAGGACACCGGCACCGACTACGACAAGCAGCCCTTCTCCTCCGGCCCGTACAAGCTGGCGAAGAACGAGGCCGGCACGCGGCTCACGTTCGACCGCAACCCGCACTGGGACCCGGCGACCGACGCGATGCGCCACCAGTACCCGGACACGTACGTCTACGAGTTCGGCGCCAACCCGGTCACCCAGACCAACCGCATCATCGCCGACAGCGGGGCCGACGCGACCGCCGTGTCGTTCAACGGCGTCGACTCCTCGCTGGTGTCCAAAGTGGTCGGTGACCCGGCGCTGAAGGCGCGCACGCTGCAGGAGCCGACGCCCAGCGAATACACGCTCACCATCAACAACGACCGGGTCACCGACCTGAAGGTCCGCCAGGCGCTCAACTACGCCATCGACCGCGACGGCATCGTCAAGACCCTCGGCGGCGACACCGTCGCCCGCGCCGTCACCACGCTCATGCCCCCGGCGACGATCGGCTGGAAGAACTACGACGCGTACCCGGCCGGCCGCACCGGCAACCCGGACAAGGCGAAGGAGCTGCTCGGCGGCGCCACGCCCGAGCTGGTCCTCGGGTTCCCCGACGACGCCCGCAACCAGGAGCTCAGCACCCACCTCAAGGGCAACCTGGAGAAGGCCGGCTTCAAGATCACGCTGAAGCCGATCGCGGCGGACACGTTCCTCGACGAGACGAAGAAGAAGGGCAACCCCTGGGACCTGTACATCGGCTCGTGGGGCGCGGACTGGCCCAGCGGCGCCTCGATCCTGCCGGTGCTCTACGACGGCCGGGCGATCAAGGACGGCGGCAGCAACAACGGCGCCTCCTACCTCAACGCGCCCGCGCTCAACGCCGAGTTCGACCGGGTCCTGGCCATGCCCGTCGCCGAGCAGGGCGCCGAGTGGGGCAAGCTCGACGAGAAGATCATGCTGGAGCACGCGCCGGTCGTGCCGCTGTACGTCGACGTCATGTTCACCATCCACGGCTCCAAGGTCGGCGGCATCTTCGTCGACTCCATCTGGGGCAGCGTCGCGGTCACCAACGCATACGTGAAGCAGTGACGCGGGGCCTGCTCTCGGTGTCCCCCGGGTCCTCCTGCACACGCCTGCCGGACGTGGCGCACTACGCGGCCAGCATGATGAAGGTGTCGGTGCTCGTCGCCGTGTACCGGGCGGCGGACGCCGGCACCCTCGACCTGGACGCGCCGGTGCCGGTCGTCAACGACTTCGCGTCGGCGACCGGCACCCGCTTCGCCTGCGACCCCGGCTACGACAACGAACACGACGTGTGGGACCGGCTCGGCGGCGCCGCGCCGGTCCACTGGCTGGCCCGGCGGATGATCGTGCGCTCCAGCAACCTCGCCACCAACCTGCTCCTCGCCGAGGTCGGGCTGCCCGCGGTCGCGGAGGCGTGGCGGGCGGCGGGCGCGACCGGCAGCCACACCGGCCGCGGCATCGAGGACCGGGCCGCCGAAGCGGCCGGGATCACCAACACCGTCACCGCCGCCGACCTCGCCCGGCTGTTCTCCGGCATCGCCGCCGCCACGGTCGCCACCCGCCGCTCCTGCGCCCGGATGCTCGACGTGCTCGCCGCGCAGGAGGACCGCACCGACGTCGCGGCCGGGGTGCCCGACGGGGTCCGGGTCGCGTTCAAGAGCGGCTGGGTCGACGGGGTGCGGCACAGCGCGGGTGTCGTGCTGCCCGGGGACGCACCCCCGTACGCCATCGCCGTCTGCACCACCGGCGTGCCCGACGCGCCGTCGCTCATCGCCCGCATCGCGCGGACCGTCTGGGAGGAGCAGCACCCGTGACCATCAAGGACGTGCGCACGCACCGGGTGTCAGCGCCGTTCCACACCCCGTTCGTCACCGCCCTGCGCAGCGCCACGACCGTCGAGTCGCTGCTGGTCGAGGTCGTCGACGGCGACGGCCGTTGCGGCCTCGGCGAGGCGCCGCAGGTGTGGCAGGTGACCGGCGGCTCGGTGGCCGGCGCCGAGGCATGCGTCCAGCAGCTCCTCGGTCCGCTGCTCACCGGGCGCGACGCCGACGACGTGGCCGGCAACACCCGGCTCGTGCAGCGGGCGGTGCAGCGCAACGAGGGCGCGAAGGCCGCCGTCGACGTCGCCCTGCACGATCTCGCCGCGCGACGGGCCGGCGTCCCGCTGGTGCGGTACCTCGGCGGCGTGGCCACATCGGTGCCGACCGACGTCACCCTCGCCGCGGGCAGCCCGCGGGAGCTCGCCGCCGCCGCGCACGCCCGGGTCGGCGAGGGTTTCCGGGTGCTCAAGGTGAAGGTCGGCAAGCCGGGCGCCGGCGAACGCGACGCCGCCGGGGCGGACCTCGCCCGGGTCCGCGACATCCGGGCCGCCGTCGGCCCCGACGTGCTGCTGCGGCTCGACGCCAACCAGGGCTGGACCCCGCGGCAGGCGGTCCGCGTCATCCGAGGCATCGAGGACGCGGGTCTCGACGTCGAACTCGTCGAGCAGCCGGTCCCCCGCCACGACCTCGACGGGCTCGCCTGGGTCAGCGACCGCGTCGGCGTACCGATCCTCGCCGACGAGGCCGTGTTCGGCGTCCGCGACCTCGTCGAGGTGATCCGCCGGCGGGCCGCCGACCTGGTCAACGTCAAGCTCGCCAAGTGCGGCGGGATCGGCCCGGCGCGCACGCTGCTCGACCTGGCCGCCGCGCACGACATGGGCACCCTCGTCGGCTCGATGATGGAGACCGAGGTCGGGGTCGGTGCGGCGGCGAGTCTCGTGGCGGCCTACGGCACCACGGCCGTGCCGGACCTCGACGCCGCGTGGTGGCTGGCGTCCTCGCCGGTGAAGGGCGGGATCCGGTACGAGCGGGACCGCGTGCACCTGCCCGACGGTCCCGGCCTCGGCGTCACCCTGGAGGGCCGGTGAAGCGGGCCGCCGTCGCGGTGACGGTGGCGACGCTGTGGGCGGCGCCGGACCAGACCCGGCCCAGCGACGCCGCGGCCCTGCGGGACGAACCCGACATCGGGGCGTGGATCGCCGCGATGACACCCGGGGAGCAGATCGACAGCGGCGTGGTCACCCAGCTGCTGCTCGGCGACCGGGTGCTGGTCGACGAGGTACGGCCCGACGGCTGGGCCAGGGTCGTCGCGCCGGGCCAGCCCGCCCCGGGCCTCGACGCCCGCGGCTACCCGGGCTGGATGCGCGCCGCGCAGCTCGCCGAGGTTCCCGGAACCGCCGAGGCGGACGGCGCGGCGCTGGTGGTCGACGCCGTGTCCACCGCCCTGCACGACGCCCCGCCGGGCGGGTCGTGCTGCCCGGCGTCGTGCTCGGCACCCTGCTGACCCCTGCCGCGGCGGCCGGGGCAGCGGACGGCAGCGCGGCCGGCAGCGCGGCCGGAGCGGCAGGCTGCGGGGCGGCGGGCGGTGGTTGGCTGGCGGTGTGCGTGGCCGGGCGGCAGGCGCCGTTGTGGGTGCGCTCCGGCGACCTCGCGCCGGTGCCGGCGGGCCCGCCGAGCGGCGACGAGGCGCTCGCCGTGGCCCGCCGCCTCCACGGCGCCGCGTACGTGTGGGGCGGCCTGTCCACCCTCGGCATCGACTGCTCCGGCCTGATCCATCTGGCGTGGCGCCGGCTCGGCGTGCGCCTGCCCCGCGACGCCCACGACCAGTCCGCCGCGACGACCCCCGTGCCCCGAGGCGGCGAGCGCCCCGGCGACCTGTACTTCTTCGCCCGCCCCGGTGCGCGCCCCCACCACGTCGGCATCGTCGTCACCCCGGCCGCCGGCACCACGCCGGGCCGGATGCTGCACGCGTCGCAGGCACAGCACCGGGTCGTCGAGGAGCCCATGCCGCCGGAGCGGGCCGCGACCCTCGTCGGCGTCCGCCGCCCCTGACCGCCGGGCAGCGGCCGCCCGCGCGGTGATCTCCAGTGCCTGGTCATGCGTTGCGTCGCCCTGCTCGCCGCCGCCGTCATACTGCTCGCCGCTCAGCGGTGCTGCCGGGCCATCCACTGCCAGATGTGGGTACCGTCGATGCTCGGGTCGTTGCGGGCGACGTAGATCCACGACCAGTGGCCCGGGAACTGGTAGCCGTCCCGGACGACGTGGTCGTAGAGCGTCATCAGCGAGCCGGGGATCAGGTCGTGGGCGTGGATCGTGTTGGGCGCCGGCGGGACCGTGGTGTCGTCGAGCGAGGCGACGAGCCAGGTCGGCGTGGCGATGGCCGCCAGCTCCGCGTCGCTGACCACCGGCGGGCGCCCGCCTGGGACGCGACCACGCCGCAGATCGGCACCGACGCGGCGAACAGGTCGGGGTCGATCGCGGTCATCTTCAGGCTCATGTACCCGCCGTTGCTGCACCCGGCGACGAGGATGCGGTCACGGTCGATCGGGTGCCTGCGCACGAGGCCGCCGATGATCTCACGGATGAGCGGTGCGAAGCCGGGGCCGTCGTCGAGCCAGCGCGACGTGCTCTGCGGGCCCGCCGCCGGCGGAGGCCGCGGCGACGCCGGGCAGGGACAGCCCGGCGACGGTGCCCGCCCCCGCGGCGAGCACGGTGCGACGGCTGATGTGCGTGGCCATGACAACTCCTCAAATAGGTGGAGTTCTATGCAATGCGCTCAAGCCGGTCTACCACGGCGGCATCGCCGCACGGAAGGGCCAGGCAAGATCGATCGACGTCGACCTCCGGTCAGGCGCGCGGCGCGGTCCAGTGCCGGAGCATGGCGACCACGCGGAACGCGAAGACCAGCACTGCCGCACCCACCGCGAACGCCGCGACGGGCATGCCTGTCCGGTCCGCCACGGCGATGACCGTGGCACCGGCCGCCGCCGGGATCGCGTACAGGTCGGTGTCGACCTGGACGAGGGCCGGCGTCTCGCGGGCGGTGATGTCGCGCAGGACGCCGCCGCCGAGCGCGGTGGGCATCGCCAGCACGACCATGCCCACGACGTCGAAGCCCTTGTGCACGGCCATCAGCGCGCCGAACGTGGCGAGCACGTACAGCCCGGTCAGCTCCAGGACGTCCACGACCGTGCCCACCGACATCCCAACAGTGTCGGGGCTCAGCGGCCGGACTGCAGGTTCTCCACGACGGCGCGGTGGGCGCCGGGGTCGACGGAGAACGAGCCGTAGTACGGGAAGTTCATCTCGATGACGAGGAAGAGGTTGGTGGCGATGACCGCGGCGGCGAGGCCGAGCAGCATCCGCCGCACGACGGGGTCGTCGAGGCCGAAGAACGGGCACAGGATCAGCAGCGCACCGGTGGCCATGAGCACGCCCAGCCACATCACGGGCGACATCTGGCGCTCCTCGGCCTCGGACTTGGCCTGCTGGCGGTACTGCTCGGCCCGGCCGACGGTCCCCATCGCCTGCTGGACGAACGCGCGCTGGGCCTCGGTCTCGGGGCGCAGCGCGGCGACGAGCGCCGCCAGCCGGTCCAGGTCGGCGATGCGGCGGTCGTCGGGGCTGGTGCCGAGGTGGGTGTCCCAGCCGTCGATGATGTCCTGCTCGTACCGGATGATCTCGGCGACGACCGAGCGCTGCACGTCGGCGCCGAAGACGGCACTGCCGGCGACCAGCGGGGTGAGGCTCACCGCCTCGCTGCGCACGGTGTCCTGGGCGTCCTTGTAGCCCTCCCACAGCGACACCACGCACAACCCGATCACGATCGCGTAGGCGACGCCGACGGTGGCCACGATGACGCCGGTGACGTCGTTGTGCCGGCGCAGCCGGTCGTGCGGCAGGCCGCGGTGCATCAGCATGTCGAAGGCGAGAGTGACGGCGGGCAGCCCGGCGACGACGACGAGGCCGACGAGCCAGGCGGGGACGTCCCGGACGAGCCACAGTTCCACGTGGTCACACGGTAATCCGCGGAGCACCCCGGGCGACACAGAACGTTGGAATACAATTACGCCGAGTAACGCACGGCTAGGTTGAGCGGCACCGGATGTGTGAGGATCTCAGCAGTCCCGGTCGTCGAGGCGCTGGTCGAGGTTGATCGCGGCGTTGATCAGCGACAGGTGGCTGAACGCCTGGGGGAAGTTGCCGAGCTGCTCGCCGGTGAGGCCGATCTCCTCGGAGTACAGCCCGAGCGGGTTCGCGTACGTCAGCATCTTCTGCAGGACCAGCCGCGCCTCGGTGAGCCGGCCGGCGCGGGCGAGGGCGTCGACGTACCAGAAGGTGCAAATGGAGAACGTGCCCTCGTGGCCGCGCAGCCCGTCGGGTGAGGCGCCCGGGTTGTACCGGTAGACGAGGCTGTCGGACACCAGCTCCCGTTCGATGGTGTCCATCGTTGACAGCCACATCGGGTCGGTCGGGCTGACGAAGCCGGTCAGCGGCATGAGCAGCAGCGCGGCGTCGACGACATCGGAGCCGTAGTGCTGGGTGAAGGTGCCCTTCCGCTCGTTCCAGCCGCGGCTCATGATCTGGCGGTAGACGGCGTCGCGTTCGGTGCGCCACCGGGCCACGTCGGCGGGGCGGCCGGCGGCGTCCGCCAGCCTGATCGCCCGGTCGAGCGCCACCCAGCACTGGAACCGGCCGTAGGTGAAGTCCTGGCGGCCGCCGCGGGTCTCCCAGACACCCTCGTCGGGCTGGTCCCAGTTGTCGCACAGCCAGTCCATCATGCCGGTGACGCCGACCCAGCCCTGGTGGGCGATGCCGAGCCCCTTGCCCTCCGCGGTGTACAGCGCGTCGAGGCCCTCGCCGTAGATGTCCAGCTGCAACTGGTCGGCGGCGTTGTTGCCGATGCGCACCGGGCGGGAGCCGCGCCAGCCCTCGAAGTGCTCGAGGGTCTCCTCGGAGAGATCGGAGGAGCCGTCGACCCGGTACATGATCTTCAACGGGCCGGACGAGGAGCCGGCGCTCTCCACGGTGCGGTCGCGCAGCCACCGGCCGAACGCGGCGGCCTCCTCGGTGTAGCCCAGGCCGAGCAGCGCATGCACGGAGAACGAGCCGTCGCGGATCCAGGTGTACCGGTAGTCCCAGTTGCGTTCCCCGCCGACCTGCTCGGGCAGCCCGGCGGTCGGCGCGGCGACGGGCGCGCCGGTCGGTGCGTAGGTCATCAGCTTGAGGGAGATCGCGGACCGCGCCACCATCTCCCGCCAGCGGCCCCGGTAGGTCGAGGCGTTGACCCAGTCGCGCCAGAACCGGGCGGTCTCCTCGGCCACGTGCTCCAGCTCGCCGAGCGGGATGCGGCGCGGGCGCCCGCCCATCGACTCCAGCTGCATGCCTGCGGTCTCGCCCTCGCGCAGCGTCACCCCGACCCGCAGGTCGTCGCCGTCGCGTTCCACCTCGGGCCGCCGGTTGTCCGGGCCGACCGGGTGGACGGTCAGCTCCATGCTGTCGCAGGAGAAGACCGCGCCCTCGTCGAACAGGTCGAGCTTGTGCGGGGCGCGCCCGTAGTCGAAGCGGGGCCGCACGTCGAGCATGAATCGCATCGTGCCGCGGACCGTGCGCAGCATCCGCACCAGGCGGTGCCGGTCGGTCGGCACACCCTCGGCGACCGGCATGAAGTCGGCGACCTCGCCGACGCCGTCGGGGGTCATGAACCGCGTGATCAGCATGGCGGTGTCCGGCAGGTACAGCTGCCGGCTCACGTAGTGCTCGACGTCCGGCCTGACCCGGCAGTACCCGCCCTGGTCGGCGTCGAGCAGGGACGCGAACACGCTCGGCGAGTCGAAGCGGGGGCAGCAGAACCAGTCCACCGTCCCGTCGCCACTGACGAGCGCGGCGGTCTGCAGGTCGCCGATCAGCCCGTGGTTGCCGATGTCCGGGTAGCGGTCCATGACGGTCCCCCTATGTGGCTCGGTCCCTCCACGCTCCCCCGTCACCCCGGCGGTCACCTCGCCCTGCGGGGGTGACGGGCGCCGGGTGACTCCGCGTCCAGGGCCGACTTGAAGCGCAACAGCTCCTGGCGGCCGTCGCGGTCCACCGCCGGGTACCGCGGGTCGATGTCGATGAGGGTGTCGGCGATGACCGCCGCCGCGGCGATCCGAGCGAACCACTTGTGATCGGCGGGGATGACGTACCAGGGCGCCCAGGGCGTGCTCGTGTGCGACAGCATGTCGGCGTACGCGTCCTGGTAGGCGTCCCAGTGCTGCCGTTCGGCCACGTCGGCGGCGGAGAACTTCCAGTTCTTGTCCGGCCGGTCGATGCGTTCCAGCAGCCGCTTGCGCTGCTCCTCCTTGGACACGTTGAGGAAGAGCTTGACGATGCGGAAGCCGTTGCCCGCGAGGTGCCGCTCCCATGCGTTGATCGCCCGGAACCGGCGCCGCCACAGGTCGCCGCGGCGCGACTCGGCCGGCAGGCGCTGCCGGTCGAGGTTCTCCGGGTGGACCCGCACGACCAGCACCTCCTCGTAGTGCGACCGGTTGAAGATCGCGATCTCGCCGCGGCCGGGCAGGCGCTGCGCGTACCGCCACAGGAAGTCGTGGTCGAGTTCCTCCGGCGACGGGACCTTGAAGCTGTGCACGTGGACGCCCTGCGGGTTGACCCCGCTCATCACGTGCCGGATCGTGCCGTCCTTCCCGGCGGCGTCCAGCGCCTGGAGCACGACGAGCACGCCGTGGATGTTCTGGGCGGCGAGGCGGGACTGGTAGTCGGTGAGCAGCGCGACGCCGCGCTCCAGCAGGTCGGTGCCGTCGCGGTGGCGGTGCAGCCCGCCGGTGTACCCCGGGTCGTACTGGCCGGGGCACAGCTTCGCGCGGGCCGGGACCCGCAGCGGCGCGATGAGCCGGGCGATCCGGTCGGCCTGGATGTCGCTCATCGCATGGCCTCCCGCGCCACCCGGTGCCGCAGCACCGCCTTGCGCGCCTCGGCGACGGCGAGCAGCGGCACGGCCGCCACGACGCAGATCAGCCACTGCCGCAGGTCCAGCCCGACGGTGCCGAGGATCCGCTGGAGCACCCCGGCCTCGGTGGCCATGATGATCGCCAGGACCGACAGGCCGGTGGTCGTCAGGAACCGCCGGTCGTCGAAGGTGTCCAGGCTGAACACCGAGCGCAGGTCGCTGCGCACCGTGAAGGACAGCACCAGGTTGAGGATCGAGAAGGTGGTCAGCCCCATCGTCCGGGCCACGGTCAGGCCGTCGGCGCGGGCCGTCCACCAGAGGACGGCCAGGGTGGTCGCGCCCATGACCAGGCCGATGACGGACAGCCCGAGCAGGGTCCGGGTGGACAGCAGCGCCTCGTCGGCGCGGCGTGGCCGGCGGGTCATCAGGTCCGGGGCGGCCTTCCCGGAGCCGATGCCGACGGCCTGGAAGACCTGGGTCGTGAAGTTCACCCACAGCGTCTGCAGCGGCAGCAGCGGCACCCCGGAGGCGATGTTGAGCACGCTCGCGCCGAGGAACGTGACGATGAACCCGATGAGCGCGCCCATCTGGAACAGCACGTACTTGCGCAGGTTGTCGTAGAGACCGCGGCCGATGGCCACGGCCTTGACGATGGTGGCGAAGTCGTCGTCGGTGAGGATCATCGCCGAGGCCTCCTTCGACACCTCGGTGCCGGTGATGCCCATCGCGATGCCGATGTCGGCGCGTTTGAGCGCCGGCGCGTCGTTGACGCCGTCGCCGGTCATGGCGACGATGTGCCCCTTGGCCCGCAGGACCTCGACGAGGCGGACCTTGTGCTCGGGCGTGACCCGGGCGATGACGCCGATGCCGTCGATCTCGCCGGCGAGCTGTTCGTCGCTCATCGCGGCGAACTCGGCGCCGGTGATGGCGCGCCCGTCGATGCCGAGCTGCCGGGCGATCGCGGCGGCGGTGACCGCGTGGTCCCCGGTGATCATGCGGACCTGGATGCCGGCCGCCTTGGCGGTCGCGATCGCGGTCTTCGCCTGCGGCCTGGGCGGGTCGACGATGCCGACGAGCGCGAGCAGGGTCAGGTCGCCGAGCATGCCGAGCAGGTCCCCGCGCGGGTCGAAGCCGGCCGCGTCGAAGTCCTTGCGGGCGGTGGCCATGACCCGCAGCCCCTGCCCGGCCAGGCGCGCGTTCTCTGCCAGGTACCGGTCGCGCAGGTCCACGTCGATCACGGCCGGCGCCTGGCCGGGCCGGTCCGGCACGTCGACCGCGGCGGCTCGGGCGAGCAGCTGGTCGGGGGCGCCCTTGACGTAGGCGCGCACCACGTCCCGGCCCGCGTCGTCGGTGACGCGGTGGAACGTGGCCATCAGCTTGTACGCGGCGTCGAACGGCACCTCCGCCAGCCGCGGATAGCGCTGCCGGGTGGCGGCGATGTCGAGGTGCCCCTTCGCGGCGAGGACCACCAGGGCCCCCTCGGTCGGGTCGCCGACCAGCGCGCCGTCACCGACGACCGCGTCGGAGGCGAGCGCGAGCGGCAGCAGGTACGGCTCCAGCGGCACGTCCGGCTCGCCGCCGGTGTGCCGGATGTCGCCGTCGGTGCTGTAGCCGCTGCCGGACACGGTGTAGTGCCGCCCCGGCAGGGTGAGCTCGACGGCCGTCATCTCGTTGAGCGTCAGCGTGCCGGTCTTGTCGGAGTTGATCGCCGAGGTCGAGCCGAGCGTCTCGGTCGAGCGCAGCCGCTTGACGATCGCGTTCGCCCGCGCGAGGGACTGCGTGCCCAGCGACAGCATCGTCGTCACGACCGCCGGCAGCCCGGTCGGGATCGCGGAGACGGCGAACGCGACCGCCGCGGTGAAGACCACGTGGAACGTGTTGCCGCGGGCCAGGTTCACCACCACCGACAGCAGCAGCGCCGCCCCGGCCACCACCAGGATCTGGTCGGTCAGCCGGGCCAGCTGCCGGGTCAGCGGCGTCTCGGCGCCCTGGTCGGTCTGCAGCAGGCCGGAGATCTCACCGACCTCGGTCGCCATCCCGGTGGCGGTCACGACGACCTCGCCGGTGCCGCGGGTGACGTTGGTGTGCATGTACACCATGTCGACGCGGTCACCGAGCGCGGCGTCCGCCCCCGGTACCGTGGCGGCGTCCTTGACCACGGGGACGCTCTCCCCCGTCAGGGCCGACTCGTCCACCTCGAGGCGGGCGGCGCGCACCAGGCGCCCGTCGGCCGGCACCAGGTCACCGGCCTCGACCAGCACCACGTCACCGGGGACGAGGTCCTCGGCCGGCACCTCCGTGAGCCGCCCGTCGCGGCGGACCCGCGCCTTGACGACCATCATCTGCTGCAGCGCCGCGACGGCGGCGGCGGCCTTGCCCTCCTGCCGCAGCCCGAGCACCGCGTTGAACAGGGTCAGCGCCAGCAGCAGCAGGCCGGTGCCGAGCTGTTTGAGCGGGTACAGGCTGCCCAGTCCCGCGCACAGCAGCACGATCTGCATCGGGTCGGCGTACTGGCGTGCGAAGGCCCGCCATCTCGGCTCCCGGCGCGCCTCGGCGAACCGGTTGGGCCCGAACGCCGCGCGCCGGGCCGCGACCTCGACCGAGGACAGCCCGTCGTCGCGCTCGACGCGCTCCACCGCGAGCACCTCGGCGATTGACAACGTGTGGTACCGCTCGGCGGTGGCCTTCGGCAGCGTGGTCGTCACGGGCGTGCCTCCTGGGGTCGGACGGCACGGCGCCGCTCGCCCTGCCCCGGCAGGGATCGCGCGGTGCCGCTCCGGCGCCCGCAACTACCCGCGGCGGAGGCGATGTATCAGGCGTGCGGCCCAGGAATCGCTGCGCCGTCCGGCCGGGACGGCCGCGGGAGGCTCAGAGGCCCGGGCGTGCCGAGCGGGCGCTGACCAGGTCCTGCTCCGGCAGGGGTCCGGTCGCGTCGGCGGCGGTCAGCCACGTCAGGATCTCGGGGAGCACCTCGACGGCGCCGAAGTGCGCGGTCTCGGTCTCGATGCGGATCTTCGCGTTGGGGATCCGCGCCGCGAGCCACCGCGCGTGGCTGACCGGCGAGAAGTTGTCGTCGGCGCCGTGCCACAGCAGCACCGGCTGGCGGATGTCGGCGAGGTTGAATCCCCAGTCGGACCGCAGCGCGTAGATGTCGTCGATCCAGCCATACGGCCCCGGTCGCAGCGCCTCGGCGTAGGTCTCGGCGAGCAGGCGCTGGATCGCGATGTCGTCGACGACCCGCAGGTCGGGATCGGTCATCTGCTGCTGCAGGGACTTGACGAGACTCACCGGGTCGCGGCGCACCCGGGCGGCCTGCAACCGGACGCGTTCGACGAGCTTGTGCCAGTCGGCGTCTGCGGTCGAATACTCCCGGACGTTGGCGTCGGTCATGCCGGCATACCAGTCGAGGTCGTCCGCGTTGGCGGGGGCGACGCCGACGAGCACGGCTGCCCTCGCCACGCGCTCCGGCAGGCAGGCGGCGGAGGCGAGCGCGTGGGGGCCGCCGCCGGACCGGCCGACGACGGCGAACCGGCCGAGGCCGAGGGCGTCGGCGATCGCCTGCACGTCATAGGCGGCGGCGGCGACCGTGCGTTTCATGTCCCGCTGGGAGCCGCCATAGCCGGGGCGGTCGTAGCAGATCAGCTGGATGCCAAGGCGATAGAGGACGCCGCCCCTGGGCTTGGGCCCCACCCTGCTGCCGGGAGTGCCGTGCAGGAGGAACACGGGGGAACCGGAAGGGTCGCCGGTGATCTCGACCCGCAGGTCCCGACCGTCACGAGCCTTGACCGTGCGTTGTGTGGCTCGCTCGTCGGACACTCGAGCCCTCCCGGGTAGGCGTCGCTGGTTGCATACGTTACTGGTATCGGTGCCCTATCACCAGTTCTGAGAATCTTGTGACGTGCACCTTTGATCCCTTTTCAGCGTATTGGTCAACGACCCGCCATCGGGCTCAGGTGTGCTGGTACCCACAGCTCACGCGCGGTCGGGTGAATGTCGGGGCGAGCTTCTGGCGCGGATTCGCGACACTGATGGGCATGAACGCCAGTGATCGGCTCACCCGCCCGTTCCGCCGCGTCAGCCCGAGCATCGAGACGGTCCGTGGCGGCCTGTGGACCACCACCGTCGACGCCGCCACCTACATCGACGGCGGTGAGCGGTATCAGGCCGCGATCCTCGAGCAGTACCGCCTCTACGTCGAGATGACCGACCGGCTGGCCGCCCGCCGCGGACTGACCAACACGTTCCTGCTGACCGTGAACACCGCCACGCTCACCGCCGCCGGGGCCGTGCTGCCGCAGGTGTGGACGCAGAGCCCCTGGCTGCTGGTCATCCCGTGCCTGGTGCTGGTCGGCCAGTGCGCCGCCTGGTTCTGGATCATCCGGTCCTACCGCCAGCTGAGCTCGGCGAAGTTCCGGGTCATCGGGGCGCTCGAGGAGCGCCTGCCGGCCTCCCCGTACTGGCGCGCCGAGTGGGGCGCCCTCGGCTCCGGCCGCGACCGGGCCCTCTACTGGCCGGTCACCACGCTGGAGCAGTGGGTGCCGGCGCTGTTCGCGGCGCTGTACCTGGCGGTGTTCGTGGTCGTCGTGGTGCACGCCGCCGGATGACGCCCCGGCCGCTGCGGGCGGCCGGGGCGCGCCGGGATCAGAACGGGTGCGGGTCGAGCACGCGGTGCAGGTGCCGGCCCTCCCGCAGGGCGGTCACCGCCGGGTGGTGGTCGCCGAGCAGCTGGGTCAGCCGTTCGAGCACGTCCGCGACGGCGGCCTCGCCGGAGCCGTCGCTGCCCCGGTGGATCAGCACGACGTTCGCCTGGCACCGCAGCGTGTCGGGGTGCTCGGGTCCGGCCACCCGCTGCTGCACCTCCCAGGTGCTGCTGATCAGCTCCCGCGCCCTGGCCAGGTCGCCCCGCTCGGCCTTGACCACGGCCAGGTTGAGCCGGGCGGCCAGCGTGTAGGGGTGCTCGGCGCCGAGCACGAACTCCATCTCCTTCACCGCCTGGGCGGCCAGGCGCTCGGCCTGGTCCAGGTCCCCCGTCGCACGGGCGATGGCGGCCCGGTTGTTCAGGCAGACCAGCGTGTGCGGGTGCCGCCGGCCGAGGCTGGAGGAGTACGCGTTCTCCACCTCGCGCGTCTCGCTGGCGGCGGTCTCGTAGGCGAGCCGGCGCATCGGCTCCGGCTCCTCCGCGCCGACCGCGAGGATGTTGCACGCCCGGCTCAGCCGCACCGCGAGCGTGTCGGGGCTGGCCGGTCCCCGCAGCTCGTTGAGCTTCTCGTAGGCGTCCTCCAGCAGCGGCGCGGCCTGCGCGGCCCGCCCGGCGCTGCGCAGCGACACCGCCAGGTTGGCCTTCGACACCAGGGCCCGCGCGGTGTCCGGCAGCACCTGCTCGTAGCGGCTCGCGATGGTGCCGAGCAGCTTGACGGAGCCGTCGTAGTCGCCGGCCTCGCGGATGTCCCGGCCGAGGCACTCGCCGGAGGCGAGCGTGTACGGGTTCAGCTCGCCGAGCACCTTGCGCCGCCCCTCGTACGCCTCGGTGTCGCGCTCGCGGGCCTGCCGGAAGTCGCCGACCAGCCGGTAGGACACCGCGAGGTTGTTCAGGGCGCCGAACGTGCGGGGGTGGTCGTCGCCGAAGAACTCCGACCACGTCTTGTAGGTGATCTCGTCACGGGCCAGCGCCTCCGTGTAGAGGCCGAGCGCGCGGAGGTCGCGGCCGAGGCCGCCGGCGGTCATCAGCGTGTGCGGGTGGTGTTCGCCGAGCAGCTCCGTCTGCTGCTCCAGCACCTCCTCGTCGAGGCGGCGGGACTCCTCGAACAGGCCCGTCTCGCACAGGACGTTGGCGAGGTTGAAGCGCAGGTGCAGCAGCTGCCGCTGCAGCGTGCGACGCTCCTGCTCGCCGGTGGTGCGCTCCAGCATCGCGGTCCAGGTCGCGTCGATCTTGGTGCCGAGGGTGCGCCCGTCGGTGATCCCGCCGGTGAACCACACGTAGCGCAGCCGGTCGATCATCAACTGGCGGACCGACTCGTCCTCGCACTCCATCGCCCCGGAGAACTCCAGATGCGGCCAGAGCATCCGGTATCGCCGCCAGGAGTCGGGGTTGTCGACCTCGTCCTTCGCGTCCCGGGGACGCGACGCCGCGAGGACCAGATGGACCTGGTGCCGCGCGGCCTCCAGCTCGGTGGCCGACATGCGGCTGCGCACCACGTGCTGCAGCAGGCGGTGCACCTGGATCTGGCCGCTGCCGACGTCGAGCTTCAGCAGCGCGAGCCGGTTGATTTCCTGGACCAGCACGCCGCGGTAGATCGGCTCGGACATCGCCGGGTCCAGCTCGACCAGCGCCGCGGCGAGCTCGTTGCTGTAGATCAGGTCGAGGGCGATCTCCGGTGCCATCAGCGAGCACAGCTGCAGCAGCCGGTACGCCGCCGGGGAACGCTCCCGCAGCCGCTGCAGCGACAGGTCCCAGGTGGCCTCGACCGACAGGTTGGTCGGCGGGTTGACCAGGTTCGCCGGGCCGTGCCGCTCGATGTGGCGCAGGTATTCGCTGACGTCGGTGCCGGTCTCGGCGATCCACGCGCCGGCCGCCGCGACCGCGATCGGCAGGTCGCCGAGCAGCTCCGCGACCCGGTTCGCCTCGTCCGGCTTGATCGTCGGGACGCGCTGGCGGAGGTGCGCGATGCTCTCGCCGCGCTGGAACACCTCGACCTGCATGGCGGTGGCCCGGTCGGCCCACTCCTTGTTCCGGGACGTGATCAGGACGTGGGCGCGCTCGGTGGGCAGGAACGGCACCACCCGCAGCACGTCCTCCGCGTTGTCGAAGACCAGCAGGACCCGCTCGTAGGGCAGGCCGCGGCTGATCGCGGAGATCACCGACCGGGCTATGTCGGGGATGCCCGACTGCTGCGGCAGGTCCAGCCGCGCGGCGAGGTCGGCCAGCTCGGTGTCGACGAAGTTCACGGGGTCCGCCGGCACCCACCAGACCACGTCGTAGGCGTTCTTGAAGCGGTGCGCGTACTCCATCGCCAGCTGGGTCTTGCCGATGCCGCCCATGCCCTGCAGGGCGATCGGCATGTCCCCGGTCAGCAGCGCGGCGCTGCGCCGGTTGAGCAGGTTGGCGCGCAGCTGGCGCAGGTCCGCCTCGCGGCCGGTGAACTTGGTGTTGCGGACCGGCACGTTGAAGACCGCCGGCTCCGCACCGGGGAACCGGACCCCGACGTCGGCCTGGTCCGGTGCCGGCCGGTTCGCCGGGAACCCGACCAGCCGCAGCACCCGGTCGACCGCCTGCTGCTGCGACTGCCCGGCGAGGAACGCGGACCGGCCGATCGGGTAGCTGGGCAGGGGCCGCACGTCGGCCACGTAGATCGCGAGGGCGCCCCGCGAGTCGCCGCGGTCCGGCACGGCCACGTGCGCCTCGGTGTCGGCGTTCGCGTGCGAGATGATCGTGAGCTGGCGCGCGAGGTGGCTCGGCGCGGGGCCGCCGGCCGGGGTGGCCTGCAGGTCGTGGACCCGGATGCCGGCCTCCAGCAGCAGCTTCTCGACCCACTCGGCCCACATCTGGTCGACCGGGGCGTAGCGCAGGGCGACGACCTCCTCGGCCACCACGACCTGCCGCACGAACCGGTTCAAGGTCCGCAGGCGCACCGCCTCGTCCAGGGCCGGCATGCGCTCCACGGCACCGCCGGTGATGTGCGAGGCGAGCGTCTCGTACGCGGCGAGCATCGTCTTGGGCGACCTCGGCCAGTCGCCGAACGTGGCGAGGGTCTCCTCGTAGTTGTAGAAGGGCCGGTACGGCACCTCCACCCCGGACCAGTACGCCTCCCGGTCGGCCTGGCTCATCCCCTCCGGCAGGCCCGTGAAGCGCTCCAGGGCCACGGCCCGGCCCGCGTCGGCCTTCTCCTTCTCGGCCGGGTCGACGCGCATCGCAACCGGCAGCACACGGATGGCCCGTTTGCGGGGGGCCCGGTGGACCGTCCGGGCGACCCGGGACGCGCCGTCGATGCCCTGTTCGCTGTAGGTGAAGCAGGTCACGAGGATGTCGGGTAGCTGCATCGTGCAGATGCCGGCCACGTCGCTCACCCCGGTGCGGCTGTCGATGAGCACGTAGTCGTACTTGCGCCGCATGTCCTCGCGCATCGCGTCGAAGAACTGCCCGCCGCCGAGGCGGTCGTAGAAGTCGTCCCAGTTCATCGCGTTGAGCGAGCGGGCGTAGTCGGAGTTCTGCTGGCCCGCGGCCAGGAAGTCGATCGCGCCGCCGGCCGGGAAGTGGTCCCACTCGAGGGAGAACGCGTGCGGCTGCACCTTGGCGTACTGCTCGAACCAGCCCTCGCCGGACGCGTTCTCGCTGGTCGTCGCCCACTCGTAGGCGCGGACCATGCCGATCACACCGGTGGCGACGTCCAGCGCCTCCTCGCGGATGAACGGCTTGAAGAACCGGTGCAGGCCCGGGGAGTCCAGGTCCCAGTCGGCGACCAGCACCCGCTTGCCGTTGGACGCGAGAATCCACGCGACATTGGCCAACGCCATCGTCCGGCCCGTCCCACCCTTGAACGAGTAGAACGTGACGACCTTGCCGAGCTGGTTGTCGCTCATCACTCCTCTTTCCCGGAAGTGCCTGGGCCTTGCCGGCGCCCGCGCAGCGTCGGGCGGGTCTCGTGCGGACCCTTCGGGGGGAATACCATGCCGGTGCTGAGATACTCCTTGCGGGTACTTTCGACGATCGCCGGCATGCGGTTGGCCAATTCGTCGACGTCGAGCACCGTGATGACGCGGCGTGCACCGATGCGCCCGAGCCTAGCGGTTGCCTGCGTGGACAGCTCCGCGCCCCGCCCGGCATGTTCGGGATCCTGGCGGTCGGCGACCACCAGGCACGTCACCCACGGGTGAAGATGTTTCGCGACCAGCGCGAGGATCTCCGCGCCGCCCGGCGCCGCCAGGGTCCACGGGTCCAGCAGCAGCAGCGTCGGGCACGTGTCGAACAGTTCCGCGGCACCGTCCTGGGTGGCGTCGATGATCCGGGTCGGCAGGCCCCGCCGCTCCGCGGTGTTCGCGGCGTAGTCGGCGACGGGCAGCTCCCGCATCGCGCCGAACGGCCGCCACCGCTGCCGCGTCGCGCCGTACGGCGTCGGCGACCGGCCCTCCGGCAGGTGCTCCAGCGTCGGGCAGAGCACGCTGATCAGGAACGGCTTCTCCGTGTCCCCCGCGGGTCGCACCGGGCGGCGTTCGGGCCGGACCTCGTCGATCTGCAGCGGTGCGGACGGGCCGACCGGCGACGTGCGCGCCACGTCGACGATGTGCTGCGCGAGCCGCTGCAGGATGCGCCGGTACGCCGGTTGGTACACCCGCAGCATGCACAGGGCACGCAGCCCGTTCTCCTCGTACTCCGGCACGCCCCGCCCCAGGGCGAGCGCCGTGCCGTGCTCGGGGATGTCGTTCCACGGCGGCAGCGGCACCCACAGCACCGGCACGACGTGGCGCAGCCGCTGCTCCTGCGCCGGCAGCACGGTGCTCAGCCGCTGCAGGAACGCCTCCCGCTCCCGCATCGGCCAGGACTTGTTGAAGTAGTTCGGCGAGTACAGCGCGACGAACACGTCGGCCACGGCGAGCATCTCGCTCTGCACGGCCTTCCAGTTCGAGCCCGCCTCGGCGAGGTCGGCGAAGAACCCCACCTGGGTCCCCTCGCCGGCGCCCGTCAGCCTGGCGACCTCGGCAGACAGGTGCCGGAAGAAGGTCCGCACGTTGCCGTCGGTGTCGGTCTCCTCCCTGCCCGGCAGCGGCTGGGAATGGGCGTAGCTCAGGAAGAACCAGCAGCGCGGCTGCGGTGGGGCCGGTCTCATCCGTCCTCCTTGCCGAACGTGGTGCGCAGGCCGTCCACGCTGGACAGCACCGACGCCTCCACCTCGTAGAAGTGGTGGATCCGCTGGATGTGCATCGCGAGCTTCCACACCACGGCGTCGTAGACCCCGTCCTGCCCGGTGCGCAGGAGCCCGAGAATGCCGTACTCCTGGTACATCGCGTTGTAGCTGCTGTCCGGCAACCCCGTCGGGGTGAACCTGTTGACCTCGGCGACCACCGGCGGCAGCGGCCGCAGGAACGGCGCCCACAGCACCGGCACGATGGCGGTCTCGCCGTCCGGGCGGCGGGTGTCGCGCCGCACGACCCGGCGACTGGCGAAGGCGCTCCACTCGCGCGGGCACCACTCGCTGCGGAACAGGTAGTCGGTGGAGAGCAGGCAGACGAGGACCTGGCAGGTGCCCGCGGCGTGCAGCACCTGCTCACGCCACCGGACCCCGCCGTCCTCGGCGACGTCGATGAAGCCGGTGACCTGCCCCGGCGACGAGCCGATCAGCTCGTTGACGTTGGCGGTCAGGTCGTCGAAGAAGCGTTTCACGTGCCGGTACCGCTCCTGCGGCGGACCGGCGGACGACAGCCGCCCCGGCCGCGCGTGACTGACGAAGAAGACCGGCGCCCGCTGGTCATTCTCGGCGTCACCGCCCACCTGGTGTACTCCTCATCGGACATCGTCGTTGGATCAACCATAAGCGCCTGGCACCACCCGCGGGCACCCCCGGCTACGGCAGCCGGTGCTGGCTCATCCACCCGACGGAGAAGTCGACCAGGTCGCGGATCGGCATCAGCCGGGCGACGGCGCCGCCGACCCGACCCGCCCGGACGAACGGCTGTTTGTCCACCGCCTCCCCGAGCGCCGGGAAGTCGTCGTCGTCCAGGTCCGCGGCGGCGAAGTCCAGCGTCACCCGCCGCCCGTCGCGCTGCACGTAGCAGCGGTACGGCCGGTCCGGCGGGGGCGGGCGCAGCCGGTACTCGGCCAGGTGCGCGGCGGTGCACGCGTCGTAGCCGACGCCGAGCAGCAGGGTGGCCGCCCCGATGTCGTACAGCGCCGCGAGGGGGGAGCGCTCGCCGAGGTGCGAGTTCAGGTCGTGGACCGCGGTGATCCGCGCCGCCGCCGGGCCGTTGGCGGCGAACGAGGTCTGGGGATGGCCGCTGCGCAGCGAACCGGGCAGCAGCCGCACGTACTCGGAGAAGCGGATCCAGGTCGGCGTCTGCGGGGTGAACCCCGGCATGCGGGCGTGGTAGGCCTCCCGCTGCCGCGCGTCGAACCCCTCCGTGGCCTGCAGATACCGGTCGCTGCTGTGCGAGTTGTCCTCGGTCAGCGCCGGCACGACGATCGTGCCGTGCGGCCCCAGCGCCGAGCGCAGCGCCGCGTACAGCGTCGCCTCGCCGGCGCCGACCCGCCCGAGTGAGCAGTGCACCAGCACGGCGGGGGCGGACACGCCGAGCGCGCGCAGGTCGGCGGCGAGCCGGTCGGCGGCGGACACGTCCAGCCCGGGACCGCTCAACCCTCCCATCGACCTAGCGTATCGGCCATGCACGCGACGAACCTGACGCCGGCCGGGGTCAGGCTCCCGCACGTGCGCAGCGTCTCGGCCCCGGCCTCGGTCCAGTCCCGGTACATCCGGTACCGCGACCGTGCGACGTGGTCGCGTTCGTCGTGCAGCATCCGTGCCCGCCACATGTCGGCGACGGCGAGGTGCGCGTAGGTGCCCTGCAGCACCCCTTCGACCGGCCGCGGGTCGCTGCGCCAGCCGACCGTGTAACCGGGCCGGTGGGCCGGCCCGCCGGGGTCGGCGAGGTCCAGCACGTCGAGCACGGCACCGAGCTTGCTGTGCTGGAACTCGTGCACCAGCATGACGGCGAGCGCGGCGCTGTCGGCCGTGTAGGCGACGCCGACCGCGCCGAACGCGTCGCGGGCCGTGGCGCTGTGCATGCCGCCGCCGGCCGCGGGGCGCAGCGGCGTGACCGCCCGCAGTCCCTCGCGCAGGCCGTCGGCGTACGCCGGCGCGTCGCGGTGCACCACCTTCCAGGCCTCCGCGACCCCGGCCGCCCATGCCCGCGTGCCGGCGGTGTCCAGCGGCTCCGCGGCGGGACGGTCGAAGCAGTCGCGGTGCGGGTCCGAGTCCTCGACCAGCACCCGGCCGTCGCCGCCGGTCAGGTGCCGCGCCGGTCGCCAGCCGTCCACCGCGGCGGCGGGATCGGCTCCACGCGGACCGTCGTGCCCGGCGCCCGGACGGTGAACCCGCCCGGGCCGCACGACACGACCACCTGCTCCACCGCCGCGGACGGCCACGCGACCGTGCCCAGCGTCGGCAGGTGCAGCCGCCCGTCGCGGACCGTCGCCGGCACGTCGAGCACGGCACCGGCCCGCACCGCGACGGCCGCCACGAGGGCGGGCAGCCCGTCCGGTTCCGGCGGCGGTACGCCGGGAGCCTGGCTCAGGCACGTCACCAGCCACGGGCGGATGAACGGGTGCGCGAGCACGTCGGCCATCGCGTCGGGGGCCAGCCGCTCGAGGTGTTCCAGGCTCGACCAGGCCGCCCGGGCGTCGCCCCCGGCGCCCTGCGCCGCCAGGCCGTTGCCGAGCGCGGCGAGCAGCGCCCGGGTGATCGCCAGCTGCGCCGCGGCCAGCTGCCGCACCGCCCGGGTCCCGCCGTGGCCGGAGCCGAGCTCGTCGAACACGGCCGGCTGCAGTTCGTCGATGGCGCCGGCCGGCGCGGCCGGCGGGTGTGCGTTCATGGAGACGATGAACTCCTTGAGATCCGCGCAGTAGACCGACGGGTTGTCGAAGCCGGTGCCGGTGCGGTGCCGGTGGGCGTACAGGCCGCCACCGCACTGCGCGACCACCGGGCAGGCACGGCACTGTGCCGACAGCGCGCCGAGACCCGCCTGCCGGTGCCGCATGGCGGGGTCGGTGAGCACCTCGTCGGCGCTGTGCGTGAGCACGTTCAGGCCGGTGCCGGCGGCGCCGTGCGCCACGGTCTTCATCGAGTCGGGCTGCTCCCAGGCGCCGTCGGTCTCGATGACGGCCACGTCACCGACGTCGATGCCCAGCGCCTCGGTGCCGCTGCCGCCGCCGCGCCAGGTGGAGCGGACCGCGTCGAACACCCTCACCGGCATCCGCCGGCCGTCCTCGGTCCAGCGCCGGTGCACGGCGAGCAGCCACGACGCGTACGGGGTGGGGTCCGCGCCGTACCTGGGCGGCGGATGATCCCAGGTCGCGTGCGGCAGCAGCAGGTCGACGTGCGGCGGCCGCTCCGCGCACAGCGCCGCGTACACCGCGACCGGGTCGTTGCGCA
This sequence comes from Dactylosporangium sp. NBC_01737, assembly GCF_035963215.1. NCBI lineage: Bacteria > Bacillati > Actinomycetota > Actinomycetes > Micromonosporales > Micromonosporaceae > Dactylosporangium > Dactylosporangium sp. NBC_01737. The sequence goes on along the minus strand of NZ_CP109153.1, from coordinate 5,757,123 downwards.
GGTCGACGGTGCACAGGATGCCCGCGTACAACGACCGGTACCGGGGCAGGCGCAACAGTGCCAGGCCGCGGCGGGTCTGCTCGTGGCTGCTGGCCCCGTTGCGGTAGCGCCGGTGCAGGTCGTTGGCCTCGCGGTCGCCGTCGAAGGACACCCCGACCTTCACGTCGTGCGCCAGCAGCACCTCGCAGACCGGCTCGGTCAGCCGGATCCCGTTGGACTGCATCCGCAGGTCGAGGGCGGCGACCGGCTCGATGGTGCGGCGCAGCCGCGTCAGCGTGTCCCGCAGCCGGGTCTCCCCGATGAGCAGCGGCTCACCGCCGTGCAGCACGACCCGGACCTCGGGCAGGCCGTGGCGGGCGGCGTGCTCGGCGATCCGGTCCGCAGCGGCCTGCACCGTGCCGGGCGCCATCGCCACGGGACGGTCCCGCCATGTCTGGTCGGCGTGCTCATAGACATAGCAGTGGTCACAGGCCAGATTGCACCTGCTGTGCACCTTCAGCACGAACTGCCGCAGCGGCGCGGCGAGCTCAGATCGCGGAATTGAACGCTGCGACAGCAAGGCCTGCCCGGTCCTGTCGGCCGCGGATCACCCGGGACACGACCGCCGCGGCGTCGCCGGCCGGGATCTCGCAGAGCGGGCGACGGTGAACGCGGTCCAACACGGTCGTGCCGCTCGCGTCGGTGTTCGCTGCGTTTTCTTCCACGACGCATTCCCCCAGGTGATGATCGAAGACCCAGACGCAGACCTCGATGTCTGAGCAAAGCATAGGCAACACCCGACGTGATGTCACCAGTACGGATCGAACAGGATCAGTAAGGCGGGTCCACCGGGCGCGGCGGTTACCTGGCCCGCGTCAGCCGTGTCCGAGCGTGAGCCGGTTGGCGTACAGGCGTTGCGCCGGCGTGCCGGACCAGGCGGCGCCGCGCAGCTCCCCGGGGGCGGTCACGCCGGCACTGCCCAGCGCGTCACGCACCCGCCCGGCGAGGTCCGCGGCGACGTCGCCGCCCGGTGCCGTGACCACCTGCTCGCCGAACTGGTCGGACCAGCCGAACCGGGCGGTCACCCGCTCCCGCGTGAACCGGCCCTCGGCGATCATCGTGCCGCCGGTGCTGCTCAACCGCCAGCGGGCGCTGCCCGCGTACGGGTGCAGCAGCGGCAGCGCCGAGCACCAGGACCCGAACAGCAGCCGCAGCTCCTCGACGGTCCCCTCCAGGGTCTCCGACGGCGAGTGCGGGTAGGACATCATGCCGAGCAGCGCCTTGGCCTGCGGCGCCTCCACGTCCGGCTCGATGGTCCACAACTCGTCGGGGGCCCACTCGTCCGGCGACATCATCCACTTCTGGTGGTGGTGGATGACGTTCTCCCGCGCCTCGGTCGGCTCGACCCGCAGCCGCACCTGCCCGGCGGGCGCGGACAGCGTCAGCGTGGTGCGGGCGCCGCGCCAGCGCGCGAACGGCTCGCGGCCCTCGTCGCCGACGAGCGGCGGGTGGCCGAGCACCGCCACCGCCCCGGCGAGGGCCCGCCGGAGCGCCTCCCCGCTTCGTCGGCACCGACCGGCTGGGACACTCACGACACTGATCTCGCCGTGGCCGTGCCGGCCCGCGTCGGAGGTCCCGGCGCGCACCGACTCGCCCGCCGCCGCGGTGAACGCCGGCCCGCGCCGCCCCGCCGCCTGCCGGCCCCGCTCCGCGACGAGCCGGTCGAACGCCGCCTGCGACCAGCCGTCGATCCCGTCGGCCAGCAGCGTGCACCACCCCCGCCACGCGGGCGAAGGCGCCGGCAGCAGCGTGGCCGGGTCCGGCTCCGGCGCCGCCTGCTTCGCATCGGCCGCGACGGTCCGCAGCCGCGGCGCGCGCAGCCCGTTGTTGTTGAACGAGCTGTACGTCATCACCGCCGGGTCGCCGACCCCGTGCACCTCCCGCAGCGTCCGCACGATCACGCCGGCCAGCCGGGTCGCGGTGGCCGGGTCCAGCGGCGCCGGCACCTCCGGCTGCCCCACGGTCTCCCCCTCGTCGAACGGCGCCCACCCCAGCGCCGTCAGCGCCGCCTCGACCGGCGACCCCGGCTCCCCGGCCTTCGTGTGGACCAGCACCGACGAACCCTTGACGGCGATGCCGGTGCCGAACCGGATGACCTGCACGAACACGTCCCCGGCATCGAGCGCGACCGCGTCCTCGGCCCGCAGCCGCACCAGCGCGTCGGCCAGCTCGTCCGCCACCGCGTCCCAACTCTGGTGATCGCTCACCGCACCTCCCCCCGTCCCGACCAAAACCGGGTGCGAGCTTAGGCGGTCCGCGCCCCCGCGGATGCCCCGGTGCGGCTCAGATCCTGGCCCCCTTGGCGAGGTTGCACCTGCGGCACAGCAGCTGGAGGTTGCCGACGCTGGTCGCGCCGCCGCGGCTCCACGGGATGACGTGGTCGAACTCCAGGTACTCGGTGGCCCGGCACTCCACGCACGCCCCGCCGTCGCGCCGCCACACCTCGGACTTGATCGCGGGGGCGATGCTGCGAGAGTCGCGCTGGGCGGGAACGTGCGCGATCCGCTTGGCGATCTTGAGCACTCCGGTGAGCACGGCGGCGGCGTGCTCCGCGTCCTCGACCTTGTAGTTGCCGCCCTTCGAGCTGGTGGTCGACACGACGACGCGACCGTTCTCGGGGCGGATCTCCAGAATCCTGGCCCACGTGATCTCGGAGCCACCGGCGGCGTCGCCGATGAAGCGCAGCTTCGTGTTGGTCGCGATCAGCCGTCCGTGCGTGGGGCGCGGCCCGCTGGCTAGGAACTTGATGTGGGTGGCGGGCGTGTCCAGGTGCAGGATCTCGGTGGCGTCGAGATGCAGGGTGGTCTGCGCGATCCGTGGGACGTCACCGTCGGCGATGCGGGCCAGATCGAGGCCGCGCTGCAGCCGGTGGCGCATGCCGGCGACCGCGGTGTCGGTGATCCCGATCCGGCGGACCGCGTCGTCGAACCCGTCGATCTCGTACTGCTCGATGAGATCGTCGGCGAACGCGAACGCCACGACCTGTTGCAGGTGGTGCAGGGCGGCTGGGCGCAGCGCCTCGCGGCCGCGGTCCTCGGCGACCCGGTGGTAGCGCAGCTCATGCCACAGGGCGTCCCATTCCGAACCTTGTGGGCCGGAGGTCGCGAGCACCTGAGCCGCCTTGGCGCGCCAGACGTTCAGCACGTTGGCGGTCTCGGCGGCGCACCGTCCGCACGCGGGTGGATAACCCGGAGGCGGCGGATACTTCATGCCGCCGCACCGTCCGCAGCTGGTCGGCGACTCCTGGAACCGTGGGACCGTCTGCACGCTCCACTCGACACCGGTCCACCAGCGCAGCATCCCGGGACTGTCCGGCACGGGATACCAGTCGGGGCGGGGCTGCTCCTGCGGTTCGTCGTCATCGACGGTGACACCGTAGTGGGTCGCCAGGCCGGCCAGGCCGGCGTCCCAGCCCTGGCCGATGGCCCGGAACTTCCATTGCCCCTGCCGGCGGTAGAGCTCGCCGAACACCACCGCCGCGACCCGCTCGACACCGACGACCGGAAATGTCGCGAGGACCCGGCCCTGCTGCCCGGTGACGGTGATCTCGAGCCCCGGCACGGTGTCGAACGTGCCGGCGTCCATGGAGCCGGCGATGACGACCTTGTCGACGCCGACCGGGATCCGCCCGAACTGCACGGCCAGACTCGCGCCGCAGCCGCCGTCGGCGGTCAGCTCGACCGCGCCGGCGGCGTCCCTCGGCTGGTTGTAGAACACGAAGTCGTCGTCGCCACGGACCTTGCCCCCGGCGGTCACCAGCAGCGCGCACGGATCCACCGACGAGCCGGCGCGCCAGGCGATCGACACGCGGACTGCAGGATCGTCGATCGTGGTGTTCGCACCGCGTGCAAGCGCGACGGTTGTCATGCCGGCCACCTCCGGCGCGATCGTAGCGACGGACGATCACCATTAGCGATCGTTCGGTTACGAATATGGACGTCCGTCTGGCAGGTGCGTCCGCGACGTGGCAGTGGTGCTGGCTGAACGGTCCATGGCCAAAAGCGGGTCAGGAGAGGTTGGGCAGGAACTCGGCGAGGGTCTCCACGGTGCCCCAGAGGCAGGCGAACAGGACGGGGACGCCGAGGAACCAGGTCTGCAGGGCGCCCCAGCGCTGGCAGGCCCAGGTCGCGGCGAGGGCGGCGGACACGAACAGCTGCAGCCAGAACACCAGCGGCACCAGGGCGTCCGGGTCGGCCTGCATCGCCTTCTCGGCGACCGTCACCGACGTCGGGCGGCCCGGGGTGGCCCGGCTGGAGGTCGCCGGACTTGAGGACCGCCTCGACGTAGACGACGCGGTTCGGGGCCCAGCCGCTGCGCCAGCCGTCGGCCTCCGCGGTGACCAGGGTCAGCCGGGCGCCGCTGGCCGCCAGGGGTGCCGGCAGCGGGTCGCTCTCCCGGCGCATGCCGGTGACCTCGTACCGCATGATGCCCAGGCCGCTGGTGATGGTGACCGGGTCGCCGGGCTGCAGGCGGGTGACGCGGCGGAACGGGCCGCCGAACGCGGCGGCGTGGCCGTAGACGACCGCGGTGCCGGGCTGGCCGGGCAGGGCGGTGTCGCGGCGGTGGCCGGGGCCGTCGCGCATGACGCCGGAGCTGGTGCCCTCCACGACGATCTGGCGCAGGCCGATGCCGGGTGCCTCGATCAGGACGATCGACGAATGAATCTGCACAATGCGCCGGCAGAGTCATTTTCAAAAAACGCGGACCGCGAAATCGTCAGCCTTTTCGGGGCGCATGAAGAAACACGTCGCGCAATGCCTGCGCCAGACATGCAGCAGATGAACAGCACCGGAGGTCTGCGCGAAAAGGGGCGGGGGTGACAGATCGGGTGGGGCACCCCGGCGGGCGGGCGGATGACCGGCCCACCGGCGGTTAGAATCGGGCGGCCCTGCCATCCGGGAGGCTTCATGGTCACCACGCCGCAGATCCACGGCTACCGTGACCTCACCCTGATCAGCGCCAAGGGCGGCCAGGCGCACGTCTATCGGGCGCACAAGGCGACGCTGGACAATTCCCTCGTCGCGATCAAGGTGTACAAGCGGGATCTCGACGACGCGGACCGGCGCCGGTTTCTGCGCGAGGTGCAGGCGTTGCAGGCGCTGCGCGGGCGGCCGCACGTGGTGCGGCTGCTGGAGGCGGACTTCACCGCCGACGGCTCCGGGTACGTGGTCATGGACCTCTACGCCGGGTCGGTCGCCGACCGGCTCGCGGTCGAGCGGACCCTGCCCGTCGCCGAAGCGGTGCGTCTCGGCGCCCAGGTGGCCGAGGCGCTCAGCCACACGCACGAGGCCGCCTCGCGCATCCTGCACCGCGACATCAAGCCCAGCAACATCCTGCTCACCGACGACGGCGCGGCGGTGCTGTCCGACTTCGGCATCTCCGCGATCTACCGCGCCGACGGCGCGTTCACCGCCACGGCGAGGATGGGCACGCAGGGGTACATGGCACCGGAGGTCCACGCCGGGCAGTCCGAGAGTGTCGCGTCGGACATCTACTCGCTGGGCGCGACCCTGCACACGCTGCTGCTCGGCGAGCCGCCGTCCGCCCTCGCACCGTCCCCGGCGTGGCACACGCTGCCGGAGCCGCTCGCCGCCGTCCTGGGGCGGGCGCTGTCGCCCGACCCGGCGCGGCGGCAGGAGTCGGCCCGGCGGATGCGTGAGGACCTGGCCTCCGTGGCGGCGCAGCCGACCGAGGAGACCCACGCGTTCGCCTCGCCGCCGCCGGCCACCAAGGTCATGCCGGAGGAGCCGGCGTCCGCGGCGGCGGTGGTCCGCCCGCGCCTGCTCGACACCCCCGCCGCCGACCCCGACCTGGGCCGCAACATCGGCGTGGGCGTGGCCGCACTGCTCGCCGGCCTGGGCGCGCTGACGCTGCTGGACTGGGCCTGGTGGACGGCCGCGCTGGCCGTGGCGGTCCCCGTGCTCGCGGGGGCGGCGCTGCGCAAGGCGTTGGACGCCGACCGGCTGTCCGTCCCGGCCGTCGTCGCGACGCTCGCCTGGTATGCGGTGCCGGCCCTGCTCTACCTGTCCCGCCTGGGCGAGCACCCGTTCATCAACCTCGTGATGGCGTGGTTTGTCCTGGTCGCCGCCGCCGGCCAGGTCGTCGCCACGCACGAGATCGAGCGGTACGTGCGGCAGTACCGGGCGCAGACCCACGCCGACCGGGCCAACCATGAGCGGCGGGAGCTGTTCGAACGCGTCCACGACCGGTACTGGCTGGCCGACACCCACCCGCCGGACTGGCTCGACGACGTCCTCGGCCCGCTGCCCGCGGCGCGCGCCGTGCCGTGGCACGACGGCACGGTCCGATCCGCCGTGGTGTGCGACCGCAGCGTGGTCCTGCTCGCGGTGCTCGACGGCGTGCGCCCCGGCACGTACGAGCTCAACCCGGCGCACGGGCACGCCTGCCGGGTGTACGCGGACGGGCGCCCAAACACCTCGGTCGACACTCGGCTCAAGGAGCTCGCGCGGCGGGTCGAGCCGACGGACTGGGGCACGGCCGGGGTCGTCGCCGGCTGCGTGGTGGTGCTCACCACCGACGGGACCCGGTCCGACGGCATCCGGCTCGCGCCGGCGCAGTTCGAGTCGACCGGCCTGACCGTGGTCGTCGCGCGGGACGCCGGGCCGACCGTCGTGCGCCAGCTGGCCGGCGCGGATCCGCTGGTCATCGATCCGGTGCTGCTGCGGATGGTGCAGGAGCGCGCGGCGCGGCCCTGACCGGCGCCCCCTCCGATCGACCCATGTAACGCAACCCACACGGGTTGAGTGCGGTCCGCAACCTTGACAGCCGCCGTCCCGCAACTATTCTATTCCTACCTACTAACTAGACTTGCTAGACAATCGCGACGGGCGGGAACGGAGACAGGCAGCGTGCGCAGTTGTTGTCGCCGACCTCGGGCGATCTGATCGGAGCACAGCGACGTGCACATCTCCGTCCGCGCGGACTATGCGATCAGGGCGATGCTCGCCATCGCCGCAGCGGACCCGGGCCGCGTCACCGCGGCACAACTGGCCCAGAGCGAACAGATGTCCATCGGCTCACTGCAGACGGTCCTGCTCGAACTGCGCCGCGTGGGGCTCGTGCACAGCCACCGCGGCACCGAGCGGGGCTACGGCCTCGCCCGCCCGGCGGGCGCGATCACGGTCGGCGAGATCCTCCGCGCCATGAACGGGGCACTGACCACGGTGCGTGGCCTGCCCACCGAGCAGGCCACGTACGACGGTGCCGCCCGCGGGCTGCGCCGGATCTGGCTGTCCGTCGACACCGCCGTCAACGCGATCGTCGACCAGGCGACCCTCGCGGACCTGCTCACCGAGGAACGCACCGCATGACCCGCACAGCCACCGCACGACCCTCATATGAGCACTGCCGACCCAGGAGGACAGGTTCCCCATGAAGCACCCGATCAGAGCGACCGCCGCTCTTCTGCTCGCCGCCGGCTTAGCGCTGTCGGCGTGCGCGGGGACCACCAAGAAGGACGACGCCGGTGCCGCCGGCGAGTCCACCACGCTCAACATCGTCGGCTTCGCGGTGCCCGAGGCCGCGAACAAGGCGATCGCCGCCGAGTGGAACAAGACCCCGGCGGGCAAGGGCGTCAAGTTCCAGACCTCCTACGGCGCCTCCGGCGACCAGAGCCGCGCGGTCGTGGCCGGCCTCAAGGCCGACTACGTGCACTTCTCAGTGTCCAGCGACGTGACCCGCCTGGTCGACGCCAAGCTGGTCGACCCGAGCTGGAACACCGGCCCCACCAAGGGCATCGTGTCCTCCTCGGTCGTGGTCCTCGCGGTGCGCCCCGGCAACCCGAAGAACATCAAGGGCTGGGACGACCTGATCAAGCCCGGCATCGGCATCGTCACCCCGAACCCGGCCTCCTCCGGCGCGGCCCGCTGGAACGCCCTGGCCGCATGGGGTCACGTCACCGCCAACGGCGGCACCGACGCGCAGGCCGGCGAGTTCCTCACCAAGCTGTTCACCAACGTCGTCGCGCTGCCCGGCAGCGGCCGCGACGCCACCACCGCCTTCCTCGGCGGCACCGGTGACGTCCTGCTCGCCTACGAGAACGAGGCGATCCTGGCCCGGCAGAGCGGCGAGAAGCTCGACTGGGTGTACCCGGACACCACCATCCTCATCGAGAACCCGGGCGCGATCCTGACCAACGCCAACCCGAAGGCGAAGGAGTGGCTCGACTTCGTGCTGAGCTCCCCCGGTCAGCGCCAGTTCGTGCTCAAGGGCTTCCGGCCGATCATCTCCGGCGTCGACACCAAGGGCGTCGAGGGCGCCATCGACCCGAACAACCCGTTCCCGGCCCCGAAGAAGCTGCTCACGGTCGACAAGGACTTCGAGAGCTGGTCGAAGCTGTCCAAGAAGTTCTTCGACGAGAAAGAGGGTCTCATCGTCAAGATCATCGCCGCGTCGGGCAAAGCCAAGTGACATCCGCGACCTCGACCTCGGGCCGGCCGGCGGGCAACCGCCGGTCGGCCCGGGCCGGGCATCCCCTCACACGCGTCTCCGGGCTCGGGCTCGGGGTCGCGATGCTGTGGTTCAGCCTCCTGGTGCTCATCCCGCTCGCCGCCGTGGTGGCCGTCGCCGGCTCCGGGGGATGGAGCGGCTTCTGGGACGCGATCACCGCCGAGCAGACCCTCGCGTCGATCGAGCTCACCATCTTCACCTCGATCGGGGTCACCCTGGTCAATGTCGTGATGGGCACGCTCATCGCGTGGGTCCTGGTGCGGGACCGGTTCTTCGGCAAGCGCGCCCTCGAGGTGCTCGTCGACATCCCGTTCGCGCTGCCGACCATCGTCGCCGGCCTGGTGCTGCTGTCGCTGTACGGGCCGAACAGCCCGCTCGGCATCGACATCGCCAACACCCGGGTCGCGGTCTTCGTCGCGTTCCTGTTCGTGACGCTGCCGTTCATCGTGCGGACCGTGCAGCCCGTGCTCGCCGAGATCGACCAGGACGTCGAGGAGGCCGCCGCCTCGCTCGGCGCCAGCCGGTTCACGATCTTCTGGCGGGTCATCCTGCCCAGCCTCACCCCGGCGATCACCGCCGGGGCCGCGCTGTCCTTCGCCCGCGGCGTCAGCGAGTACGGCTCGCTGGTCCTGCTGTCGGGCAACCTGCCGATGCGCACCGAGGTGACCTCCGTGCGCATCTTCAGCAGCATCGAGAACGACCACCTGGAGAACGCGGCGGCCGTCGCCACCGTCCTGCTGGTGATCTCGTTCGCCGTCATCGTGATCCTCGACGTGATCCAGCGAAGGACGGTCCGCCGTGGCTGACACCCTGGTAAAGCCCGCGCCCCCTCAGGGCAGAGCCGCCGGCAGGGCCTGGACCCGCAAGCGCGGCCCGGTCGCCTACCTGATCCGGCTCGTCGTCATCACGTACCTGTTCTTCCTGGTGGCCTGGCCGGTGTACCTCGTCGGCCAGAACACCTTCAAGGACGGCTTCGACGACCTGCAGGCGATCCTCACCGACCCCGACATCGTGCACGCGCTGCACCTGTCGGTCGAGATCGCCATCATCTCCGTCATCATCAACACGGTCTTCGGCGTCACCATCTCGATCCTGCTCGTGCGCTACCGCTTCCCCGGCAAGCGCCTGCTCAACGCCCTGCTCGACGTGCCGCTGTCGGTGTCGCCGGTCGTCGTCGGCCTGTCCCTGGTGCTGGTCTACGGCGGCCGCAACGGCTGGTTCGGGCCGACCCTGGAGAGCTGGGGCCTGCAGATCATCTTCGCCGAGGCCGGCATGGTGATGGCCACCGTCTTCGTCGCCCTGCCGCTGGTCATCCGCGAGGTCGTGCCGGTGCTCGAAGAGGTCGGCGAGGAGCAGGAGCAGGCCGCCCGCAGCCTCGGCGCCAACGCCTGGCAGACCTTCCGCCGCATCACCCTGCCCTCGATCAAGTGGGGCATCATCTACGGCGTCGTGCTGAGCCTCGCCCGGTCGCTCGGCGAGTTCGGCGCCGTGAAGATCGTGTCGGGCAACGTGCTGGGGCTCACCCGCACCGCACCCCTCGTCGTCGAGGAGAAGTACCTCAACTTCGACAAGGGCGGCGCCTACGCCACCGCCTTCCTCCTCGCGCTCGTGGCCGTGGCCAGCATCATCGTCGTATCCGTCCTCCGGCCGAAGGAAGAACGTTGAGCATCGAAATCGCAGGGGTCGGCAAGCGCTTCGGGGACTTCGTCGCGCTCGACAACGTCTCGGTGAGCATCCCCTCGGGCCGGCTCACGGCGCTGCTCGGCCCGTCCGGCGGCGGCAAGTCCACGCTGCTGCGCATCATCGCCGGCCTGGAGCGTGCCGACACCGGCCGGGTCGAGATCGAGGGCATCGACGCCACCGACCTGCCGCCGCAGAAACGCAACGTCGGCTTCGTGTTCCAGCACTACGCCGCGTTCAAGCACATGTCGGTGCGCCGCAACGTCGCCTTCGGCCTGCAGATCCGCAAGCGGCCCAAGGACGAGATCGCGGCCCGCGTCGACGAGCTGCTCAAGCTCGTGCACCTGCAGCAGTTCGCCGACCGGCTGCCCGCGCAGCTGTCCGGCGGCCAGCGCCAGCGCATGGCCCTCGCCCGGGCACTGGCGATCAAGCCGACGGTGCTGCTGCTCGACGAGCCGTTCGGCGCCCTGGACGCCAAGGTCCGCAAGGAGCTGCGCGACTGGCTGCGCCGCCTGCACGACGAGGTCGAGGTGACCACCGTCTTCGTCACCCACGACCAGGAGGAGGCCCTCGAGGTCGCCGACGAGATCGTCGTGATCAACGACGGGCGCATCGAACAGATCGGCTCCCCCGACGACCTGTACGACCGCCCGGCCAACGACTTCGTCATGCGCTTCCTCGGCCCGGTCACCCAGCTCGGCGACCACCTGGTGCGCCCGCACGACCTGCAGATCGGCACCACCCCCGCCGGCCCCGACGACGTGACCGGCCAGGTCTCGCGCATCACCCGGATCGGCTTCGAGATCCGCATCGACGTCACCACCGCGGCCGGCCAGTCCGTCATCGTCACCCTGACCCGCAACGAGTTCCTCGCCCTGGGCCTGGAGGTCGGCACCACGGTGCACCTGCGGATCAGCCCCGGCAGCCCCACCACCCCCGTCGCGCCCGCCCCGGCCGGCGTCTCCCACGACCTCGCCTCGACCAGCCTCTGAGGCCGGCTCGTTCCCGGCCGACCTGGACCCGGCGGCGGCCGGGGTTGCGGGCGAGGCACGCCGTTCCCGCCGGGCGGCGCGAGGACGGCCATCGCCCGCCGCCCGGTCGGGCCGACCCATGTCGGTGCTCCCCCGGTGGCCGAGCCGGTCGCCGATGCTCTCGGAGCCACGCGCTGACCGATGGGCGGGCGGAGGTCTGCGCTGGGGTGGGCGGCGCGACCGGGGAGGACACGGTCGCGGGGTCGGCCCGGTGCTCGTCGCCGGTGAGCAGCCTGGCGAAGCGCACCAGCGCCGCGGTACGGGCGAACGCGTACTCCTCGAACGTCACGTCCTTGTGGAAGCGGTGAGCCGCCCGTGCCGTGGACACGGGCGGCTCCTGAGCGTGGGTGCGCTAGGACTGCCGGATGACGACGTTGTCGACGCCGGCCTCGACCAGGCTCGCGGTTGAGGCGTCCGCGGCCTGGATCAGGATCTGCACGCTCTGCCCCGCGTACGGGGTGAGGTTGACGCTGCCGGTGGCCCACGCCGCGTCCCGGTCGGTGGCGGCGCCCGCGGCCGTGAACAGCACCGTGGTGCCGCTGCCGGTGACCACGCTGATGCGCAGGAAGTCCGCCGACGAGGCGTTGCTGCCGTGCCCCAGGTACCACGAGTAGCTCAGCGTCAGCGTCCCGATCGCCGGCAGCGTGATGCCCGGCGAGCGCACGCTCGTCGTGCCGCCGTCGACGTCGTTCGCGCCGGCGCTGGAGCCGGCCAGGCGCGCCGTCACCAGGTCGTTGCTGCCGCTGACCGTGGTGCCCAGCTGCTTCGCGCCGCTGGAGTCGGTGGCCTCAGGGTCACCGCGTTCCCAGGCGCCGCTGGTCGCGGTGTCGGTGCCGGTCGGGTTGACCGTCCAGCCCAGGTTGGTCTCGAAGTCGTCGGACCAGACGGTGGTCCCCGGGCTCGCGCCGCAGTACTGGGCCTCCTTGCCGATCACCCGGTACGGGCAGTCGGCGTACTCGGCGATCTGCAGGCTCGACTCCCGGTTGAGCGCGGTCTGCGCCGCGATGACCTCGTCGGGCGGGTAGAAGCCGCCGCCGCCGGAGTTGCCGGGGTACATCTCGAACGTGTAGGACCAGATGCCCTGGTTGCCCCACATCCAGTCGTCGATGGACCCGTCGGTGATGTACAGGTCGCTGGCCTGCTCGGGGGTGTAACCGTTGGTGCCGGCCATCTGGATGCCCAGCGTGCGGAAGGTGAGCTCCTGGTCGGCGTCCAGGCCGGGCGCGGTGTTGGCGGTGGTGTAGCCGAACGGCCAGAGCACCAGCTTGCCGTACGTGTGGAAGTCGATGTGGGTCTTGACCTGCTGCACGCCGCCGATGCGCCGGCTGAGCACGAAGTCGCGGACCCGCTGGGTCTCCGGCGCGGAGAACGCCGACGGGCCGCGGTAGGTCTCGGAGCTGGTGGTTCCAGACGATCCGCCGCAGCAGCCGAAGTTGTAGGACCAGTTGCGGTTGAGGTCCGTGCCGACGTTGCTGCTGCCGGCGTTGGGCTGGCGGTTCTTGCGCCAGGACCGGTAGGAGCCGGTCGCGATGTCGTACTCGCCGCCGTCGGGGTTCATGTCCGGCACGATCCAGATCTCGCGCGAGTTCACCACATCGGTGATCCGAGTGTCGGTGCCGTAGCTGTCGGTGAGCTGCCGGATCAGGTACAGCGCCATCTCGACGGTCAGGTGCTCCCGGGCGTGCTGGTGCGCGGTGTAGATCACCTCGGGCTCGTTCTCGTCCGTCGCGACGTTGTCCGAGATCTTGATGACGGGGATGTCGCGGCCCTCGTACGAGGCGCCGAGGCTGGACTTGCGCAGGATCGCCGGGTGGTCGGCGACGGCCTGGTTCAGCTCCGCGGTCATCTCCGCGTAGTTGTGGTACGCCGAGTCCGCCGACGGGAAGTCCTGGGTCGTGGGCGGTCCGCCCGGGGTCGCGGGCCGCAGCGCCCGGTTGACGGTGAAGCCCTGCTGCCGCAGCTGCGCCACCTCCGACGGTGTGGCGGTGATGTCGACGACGCCGTGGTCGATGCCGTCGATCGACGCGCCGGTGGCCGCGATCCGGTTGCGCTGATCCAGGGTGTCCACCCCGGTCACCAGGTAGGGGGCGGAGGTCTCGGCGGTGGCCGCGTCGGTCGGGGCGGCCCCGGCCGGGCTGATCGCGGCGACCACGAGCGCACCGACGAGCGCGATCGTGAACGGGATGGAGAGCCTACGGGTGTGGCTCATCAAGCCTCCTTGGGTGTGGAGGTGCACGAGAGCTACCAGATGACCACCCAAGGCAAGGTCATATCAACATCCGTCTTTTCAAGAACATGCCGCCGAGGGGGCGCCGCGACCCGTGCCGCGGCACCCCTCGCGGCGCCTACTTGCCGCGCAGGCCGATCGGGTTGCCGTCGGGGTCGCGCAGGACGCACACCCGCGCGCCCGGGCTGATCTGGCGGGGCGCGTCGCGCTCGGTGGCGCCGGCGGCGAGCAGCGTGGCGCGGGCGGCGTCGAGGTCGTCGACGTCGACGTAGGCCACCGGTCCGCCGGTGGCGTCAGCCTGCGGGGCGAGGCTGACCTCGAAGCCGTCGGCGTTGTAGCCGACGTAGTACGGCTGGTCGGTGTGCGGCGCGCCGAGCAGTGCGGTGTAGATCGCCTTGGCGGCGGCCAGGTCGGACACGGGGACCACCACGCTGCGGATCGTCGGGCTCATCTGCGCTTCCTCTCGGATACGGGCGGCGGTCGCCGCCTCGCCGCTGACGTTACGGACCGGCGCGACGCCGCGTGCCGCCTTGGCGGGACGGGACGTGCTTCGCCGGCGGCGTCGATCAGCGGGACCGCGCGCGCTTCGCCGGCGCGGCGGCGGGCCAGGCGCGCATCGCGAGCGCCGCGACCGTCTCCAATGCCGCGCGGTCGGCGCCGTCGCGGGCCTGCTGGGCGATGCCCTGCAGGGTGGCGCAGCGCCGTTATGGTGGCGCGCATGGACCGTGATCGCAGGCCCGTCACCGCCGCCGGGGTGACCGCGGTCGTCTCGTGCGGGCTGCTCGCCGCCGGGATCCGGTACGGGTGGCTCGGCCCCGACGTGGGCCGCGGCGCGGGGTTCTGCGAGGCGGGCCGCGACTGGGCCGTGCGGCAGCCGGCCAACACCTTCAGCAACGCCGGCGTGCCAGGCGCGCGACCCGACATCGGCGCGGGCCCGTCGGCGCATCGGCGCCGGGCGACCGCGCTGGCCTGCCTCGTGGTGCTGCTCGGGCCCGGCAGCGCGGCGATGCACGCGACGCAGGCCGCGCTCGGCGGGCACCTGGACCTGCTGAGCATGTACCTGGTCGCCGCGTTCGCCGTCGCCTACGCCACGATGCGGTGGCTGCGCGGCGGCACCCGCCTGCTCGCCGGGGTGTTCGTGGGCGCGCTCGCGGCCTGCGAGGCGATCGGCGCGTGGGACGTGCAGCTCCCGGTCGTGATGCACCCGGGCAACGCCGCGTTCGGGGCGCTGCTGCTGACCGCGACGGCGCTCGAGGTCGCCGTCATGCGCCGGGGTGGGACGACCGCGCGGCACGGGTACGCGTACGGGTCGTTCGCCGCGATCCTGGTCGCGTTCGCCGTCTGGAACGTGAGCAGGGCGTGGCTGTGCGACCCGCGCTCGCTCGTCCAGGGCCACGCGGTCTGGCACCTGCTGTGCGCGGTGTCGGCGTACCTGTTGTACCGGTACTACGCCAGCGAACGATCGCCGGCGGCCATACCCTCCCGGGATCTTGCGCGCGAGCGGTGATCCGACCGGTTCGCGGTACGGCATGCGACAGCAGCGCACCGCAACCTCCGGCGTCCGCCAGACATCTGACCGGTGACCGCGCAAATGATCACCGGTGGGAGCACGCATGGCAGATCCGCGTTTCGGCGTCCTCGGCCCGCTGGAGGTGACGCACGGCGACGACCCGGTCGACGTCGGCGGCCCCAGGACCCGCATGCTGCTCGCCCTGCTGCTCAGCGCCGGTGGGCAGGAGGTGCCGCTGCACCGCATCGTGGAGGTGCTGTGGGACGGCGAGCCGCCGGCGACCGCGCTGGGCACCGTCCACAGCCACCTGGCCCGGCTGCGCCGGGCGGTGGAGCCCGACCGGCCGCCCCGCTCGCCGTCGCGGGTCCTGGTGCGGGTCGGCGCCGGGTATGCGGTGCGCCCGCCCCGGGCCACGTCGACGCCGAGACCTTCACCGTCCTCGCCGCCGAGGGCACGACCTGGTCGCCGCCGGCCGGCACGGCCCTGGCCGGGCGAAGCTGGACGCGGCCCTGTCGCTGTGGCGGGGCAGCGCGTACGCCGACTTCCCCGACGCGTCGTTCGCGCTGGTCGCGGCGCGCCCGCTGGAGGAGCAGCGGGTCCAGGCCCGCATCGACCGGGTCGCGGCGGAGGTGGGGCTGGGCCGGCACGAGACCGTCGTGGCGGAGCTGTCCGGGCTGGCCCGGGAGAACGCCGGCCGGGAGCAGCTGTGGTGGTTGCTGGCGGTCGCGCTGTACCGCTCCGGCCGCCAGGTCGACGCCCTCGACGTGCTGCGCGAGGCCAGGGCGACGCTATCCGAGCGGTTCGGCGTCGACCCCGGACCCGCACTGCACGACCTGGAGACGGCCGTCCTGCGCCGCGACCCGGCCCTGCTCGACGGTCCTGCACCGCACCACCCGTCGCCGCCCGGCGGCGACCCGGCACCCCACGGCGGCGACCCGGCACCCCACGGCAGCGACCCGGCACCCCACGGCAGCGGCCCGGCACCCCACGGCGGCGGCCCGGCACCCCACGGCGGCGGCCCGGCACCGCACGGCAGCGGCCCGGCACCGCACGGCGGCGGCCCGGCACCGCACGGCAGCGGCCCGGCATCCGAGGTCGTGGCGCCGCTGCCCGTCCCGGCGACCCGCCTCATCGGGCGGGCTGCGGAGCTGGCGGACCTCGCCGAGCTGCTGCGCACGGCCAGGGTCGTGACCGTGACCGGACCACCGGGTGCCGGCAAGAGCCGGCTGATCATCGAGTACGCCCACCGCCACGCCGCCCTGACCGGCGTCCCGCCCGTGCTGTGGCCGGCGCGGCCCGGCCCGGCGACGCGGCTGCTGCTCGCCGACGGCGCGGGGAACGACGGGCGGCTGCGGGCGCTCCTCGCCGCCGGCGCCGGGCCGCCGGTGCTCGTCGCCGCGCGGGAGCCGCTCGGGCTGGCCGGTGAGGTGCTGCTGGAGCTGGCGCCGCTGCCGGTCGGCGACGCCGTCGAGCTGTTCGCCGAGCGGGCCGCGGGCGTGCAGGACCGGCGGCTCGCCGCCGTCGTGTGCGAGGCGGTCGGGCGGCTGCCCGCGGCGGTGGAGCGGGCCGCGGTGCTGGCCCGGGCCATGCCCCTCGCGGCGCTGGCCGTGCAGCTGCGCGAGGATCCCGCCGGGCTGCTCGGACCGGCCGCGGACCCGGTCGGCGCGGCGCTCGTACCGGCGGACGCGACGCTGCTCGGGCGCCTCGCCGTGTTCGACGGCGGGTTCGACCTCGACGCGATGGACGCCGTCGCACCCGGCGGGCGGGGCCGGCTGCCGGGTCTGGTCGGCCGGTCGCTGATCCAGGTGGACCGGGGCGACGGGACCACGCACCGGTACCGGCTCGGCCGGCCGCTGCGGCAGTACGCGATCGGCCTGCTCGACGACGACGAGCGGGCCCGGGCCGTGCGGCGGCACCGCGACTGGGTGCGCGGGCTCGCCACGCAGGCCGCGGCGGGCCTGCGCACCGACGCCGCCGACGACTGGCTGCGCCGCCTGCACGGCGAGCGGCGCAACGTGCGGGCCGCGCTGCGCGACGCGCTCGCCGAGGGCGACGGCGCGGCGGCCGTGGACGTCGCGGGCGGCGTCGCGTGGTACTGGTTCCACGAGGGCGCGATCGTCGAGGGGACCGCCTGGCTGCGGGCCGGCCTCGCCGCGGGCGGGCAGGACCGCTCCAGCGCCGGGCACGCGGCGCGCGGCCGGGCCCGCATCGGGCTCTCGGCGCTGCGGTCGATCGCCGGTGACGTGCCCGACGCGGTCGCCCAGGCGCATGCGGCGGTGTGGGACGCCGGGCGGGCCGGGCACGACGCCCTGCGCGCCGACGCGCTGTGCGGCCTGTCGTTCGTGGCGGCCGCCGCCGGCGACGCGGCGTTCGCGACCGTGGCCGCGGCGCGGTCGCACCGGGCCGCGGAGGCGGTCGGCGTGCCGGAGCTGCAGGCACAGGCGCGGATGGTGCACGGGCACGCCCGGTACCTCGCCGGTGACCTCGGCGGCGCGGCCGAGCTGCTCACGGAGGCGCGGCTGGCGGGGCGGGCGTGC
Organism: Dactylosporangium sp. NBC_01737; assembly: GCF_035963215.1. Classification (NCBI taxonomy): domain Bacteria; kingdom Bacillati; phylum Actinomycetota; class Actinomycetes; order Micromonosporales; family Micromonosporaceae; genus Dactylosporangium; species Dactylosporangium sp. NBC_01737. The sequence continues at coordinate 5,739,630 of NZ_CP109153.1, read as the reverse complement.
GGCTTCGGCTGGGTGGTGACCGTCTCCGGCTGGCTCGGCGTCGAGGTGGCCCTCGACCAGGCCCGCCACGACGACGCCCGCCAGGCGGCGCTGCGGCTCACCGGTCGGCTCGGCGACTCCCCCACGGTGAGCTCATGGCTGGTCACCACCCTGTCGCTGGCCCGGGCCCTGACCCTCACCGGCGACGGCGAGGCCGGCGCGCTGCTGTGGGGCGCGGTCACCGGCATCGGCCGGCGGGTCGGCCTCACCGCCCAGCACATCGGCCGGGCCCACGCGCACCGCAACCGGCACGGCGCGCCCGCGCACCGGCACACCGCGGCGTACGTGCGCGGCCTGGACATGACCCGGGACGAGGCCGCCGGCCTGATCGCGACCCTGACCCCGTGAGCACCGTGTGCCCGCGCGGCGGCGTCCGATTGGCGACAGTGCCGGGCAACGCCGCCGCAATTCGCCCGCAAGCCGGGCCGCCTTCACTGGCGTCAGCCCGGCCGCACGGCCCGGCGAGGTACGCAAAAGGAAGGACGGTCCGTGGTGAAGAAGGCACGTATCACGCTCGACCAGCTGGCGAAGTCCGGCGTCGAGCTGCGCGAGGACGACCTGCGCCAGGTCAACGGCGGCGTAGCCAGCCAGGTGTGCACCCTCAGCGGCGGCAAGTGGCGCTGCTCCGGCGACGGGATGTTCGACTGACCCGCCGGTAGATCGTCATGACCACACGGATCCTCGTGCTGACCGCCGCGGACGACGTCACCGCCGAACGGGTCGCCGCGCTGCTCACCGGCGGCGGCGCGCAGGTACTGCTGTTCGACCCGGGCACCGTCCCATCGGGCGCCCAGGTCGAGCTGAGCGCCGGCGGTGCCGCCCCGGTCCGGCGGTGGCTGCGCACCGGCGGCCGGGACGTGGACCTGGACGGTCTGACGTGTGTGTGGCACCGGCGCCCGTCGGCGCCGGTGCCGCCGCACACCGTGACCGACGCCGACGTCCGGGCGCACCTGGCCGCGGAGGTACGGACCTACCTCGACGGCGTCTGGCGCGGGCTCGCCTGCCGTCAGGTGCCCGCGACCCGGGACGTGATCGACCGCGCCGACCGCAAGTCGTTCCACCTCGCGGTCGCGGTCGAGCTGGGCTTCGAGGTGCCACCGACGCTGATCACCGCCGATCCCGACCGGCTGCTGGACTTCCACGCCGAGCACGACGGGCAGATCATCACCAAGCCGCTGCACCGCTCGCCGCGCGGCACCGACGCGGCGCCGATGGGCCGGTTCACCGAACCGGTCGGCAACCGCGACCTCGGCCACGCCGCGACGCTGCGGCTCGCGCCGATGATCGTCCAGGCTTACGTGCGCAAGCGGGTCGAGGTCCGGGTGACCGTCGTCGGCAGCGCCGTGTTCGCCGTCGAGATCCACTCCCAGGCGACCGAGCACACCCGGTACGACTGGCGCCGCTACGACCACGCGAACACACCGCTGCGGGTGCACCCGCTCCCCGGCGACGTGGCGCAGCGCTGCCGCGACCTCGTCGGGCGGCTCGGCCTCAGCTTCGGTGCCGTCGACCTGATCCTGACCCCGGAGGGGCGCTACGTGTTCCTGGAGATCAACCCGAACGGCCAGTTCGACTGGCTGGAACTGGCCACCGGCCTGCCCATCACCGCGGCGGTCGCGCGGCTGCTGGCGACCGGCGAGGTGCCGGCATGACGCTGCTGCCGGAGGCCGTCGCCCTGCTGCGCGCCGCCACCGCGGGCAAGGCGGGCACGGCGGACACCCGGGCCCGGGTCGAGGCGCTGCGGGCCCGCCACCCGGGCGCGGGCCTGCGGCTGCTGTGGCAGCGCGAGGAGTACGACGGCTCGCTGCACTACGACCTGCTGATCCGCGAGCCCGGCGGCACGGTCTCGCTGTCGTGGTGCCCCGACGACGGCCTGCCGTGGCCGTTGCGGGGTGTCCAGCGCGGCGGCGAGATGCTGCTGGTACGGGTCAACGGGGTCGCCCTGGAGGTCGCCGACGCGGTGGCGTACCTGGATCTGCTGTGGCGGGAGGCGCCGCTGCGCGAGCGTCTCGTCGACTCGTGCCTGGTGCGCGAGGCCGTCAACGGCGAGGAGCTCGACGACGCCGGGCTGCAGGCCGCCGCCGACGCGTTCCGGCGCGCCCGCGGCCTGCTCACGCCCGAGGCCACCCGCGCCTGGATGGCCGCCGAAGGGCTCAGCGACCAGCAGTTCGAGGAGCTCGTCGCGCACCAGGCCCTGGTCGCGCGGCTGCGGGAGCGGGTCACCGCCGGCGCGGTCGACGCGGAGGTCGCCGCCGGCGCGCGCCGGCACGACCGGCTGCGGCTGGTCCGGTGGAGCACCAGGACGCCGCGGCGGCCCGGCTGGCCGGGGCCACCGATCCCCTTGCCGCCGCGGTCGCGGACTTCGCCGCCGGCACCGGGCCCGCGCCGTCGTTCGCGACGGTCACCCGCGCCGACCTGGAGGCCGCGCACGACGCGGAGGCCGGCACGGTCATCGGCCCGGTGGCGCTCGCCGGCGGGTTCCTGGTCGCCGTGGTCGTGGCGGTCCTGCCCGCCACCCGCGACAGCGTCTCGCGCCGCCTGTTCGCCGAATGGCTCGCCGAGCGGCGGGCCGCCGCCCGGATCGAGTGGAACTGGGGTCCCCGTGGATGAGCCCGCCATCACCCGCGACGGGGTGTTCCTGGCCTCGGCGGTGCGCCGCCACGCCGAGGGCAGCCGGGTCGAGCCGGTGCCGCTGCGCGTCCTGCCGGGCCGGCTGTTCGCGGCGCTGTGGCTCGCCGCGGCACTGCTGCTGACCACACTGGCAGTGGTCCTGCGCGCCACGCTCGACGCGGTGACCCGATGACCCGCCCGCCGCGGAACCCGCGCAACGCCCGATGCTGCGACCCGACGACCGGGCGGCCGCGGAACCCGCGCAACGCCTGGCACGACGATCCGGCAGCCGCGGAACCCGTGCAACGCCCGGCGCGGCGACCCGAAGGCCCCGAACCCCCGCGCAACGCCCGATGCGGCGACCCGACGGCCCAGGAACCCCGCGCGACGCCCGGTGCGACGACCCGACGACCCGGCGGCCGCGGAACCCGCGCCTGACGTGCGGGGCGGTGGCGCGGTGAGCCGGCGGCTGCGCGAGCTGCGGCAGGTGAAGGCGGCCGACTGCGGCGCCGCGTGCCTGGCGATGGTGCTCACCCACCACGGCCGTCCGGCGACGGTCCGGCAGGTGACCGCCGACCTCGGGGTGTCCCGCGACGGGCTGAGCGCCCACGCCCTCGTCGCCGCCGCGGAACGCTACGGCCTGCGGGCCAGGGCGTTCTCGCTGCCGCCCGAGGCTCTCGCCGAGGTCCCGGTGCCCGCGGTGCTCTACTGGAACTTCAACCATTTCGTCCTGCTGGAGCGCTGGGGCCACCGCAGGATCCGGCTGCTGGACCCGGTCTCCGGGCGGCGCCGGCTCCGCCCGGACGAGTTCGCGGCCGGGTTCACCGGGGTCGTCATCGCCTTCGAGCCGGGCCCGGACTTCCGGCCCGGGCGGGCGCCGGACCCGCCGGCGTGGCGGCGCCGGTTCCTCGCCGCGGGCGTGCGCCGGTACCGCGCCGTCCTCGCGCAGATCCTGCTCGCGTCGCTGCTGCTGCAGCTGCTCGGGCTCGCCGTGCCAGCGCTGTCGGCGGTGCTGGTCGACCGGCTGCTGCCCAGCGGCGCGGCCGGCCTGCTCGTGCCGCTCGGCCTCGCCGTCGCGGTCGCCGTCGCCGCCCAGGCCGTGCTCGGCCTGCTGCGCACCGCGTTGCTGCTGACGCTGCGCTCCCGCGCGGATCACGACGTCACGGGCGGGGTGGTCCGGCACCTGTTCGCGCTGCCGTTCCGCTTCTTCGCCGACCGCGGCACGGGCGAGCTGGTGATGCGCACCCACAGTGTCACGGCGCTGCGGGAGATCCTGTCCGGCCACGTGCTGGCGACGCTGCTCGACGCTCCCCTGGCGCTGGGGTACCTCGGCCTCGTGCTGTGGCGGGACCCGGTGTTCGGCGGGTGCCTGGCCGCGCTCGGCTGCGTGCAGCTGGCGCTGCTGCTGTGCACCCGGCGGCGGGTCGCCGAGCTCGCCGAGCGGGAGCTGGCCGCGTCCGGCAAGGCGCAGGCACAGCTCATCGAGGCGCTCGGCGGCATCGAGACGCTCAAGGCGGCCGGTGCCGAGGAGCGGGCCGTGCAGCGCTGGTCGCACCTGCAGGCCGCGCAGCTCAACGCCGGGCTGCGGCACGGGCTGCTGCGCGGCGGCCTGGAGACCGGGCTCGGCGCGCTGCAGTACCTGGCGCCCGCGGCCCTGCTGCTCGCCGGCGCCCACCGGGTGCTGCACGGCGACCTGAGCCTCGGCACGATGCTGGCGCTCGGCGCGCTCGCCACCGCCGCGCTCGCCCCGCTGTCGTCCATTGTGGACAACCTGCAGCAGCTGCAGCAGACCGGCGCGCACCTGGCCCGCCTCGACGACATCATGGCCGAGGACCCGGAGACGACCACCACAGGCGCCACGCCCGTCCTGGACGGCCGGGTGGAGGTGCGTGACCTCGGGTTCCGGTTCGACCCGCGGGCGCCGTGGGTGCTGCGCGGCGTCACGTTCAGCGTCGAACCCGGGCAGAAGGTCGCGTTCGTCGGCCGGTCCGGGTCCGGCAAGAGCACCCTCGCCCGGCTGCTGCTCGGCCTGTACCTGCCGACGGAGGGGCAGGTACGCCACGGCGGGCACGACGCGGCGGCACTGGACCCGCACGCGCTGCGCCGGCAGTTCGGCGTGGTGACGCAGGACCCGACGCTGTTCACCGGCACCGTGCGGGAGAACATCGGGCTCACCGACCCGGCCGCGCCGCTGTCGCGGATCGCCGCCGCGGCCGCGACCGCCGCCGTGCACGACGAGATCATGGCGATGCCGATGGGCTACGACACCGTCCTGGTCGACGGCGGCGGCCTGTCCGGCGGCCAGCGGCAACGCGTCGCCCTCGCCCGGGCGCTGCTGAGCGAGCCGCGGCTGCTGCTGCTCGACGAGGCGACCAGCCACCTCGACCCGGCCACCGAGGCCGTCGTCGAGGAGCGGCTCGCCGCGCTGCCGCAGACCCGCATCGTCATCGCGCACCGGCTCAGCACCGTCCGCGACGCCGACGTCATCCACGTGCTGCACGAGGGCCGCATCGTCGAGCGGGGCGGCCACGCCGAGCTGCTCGCCCGCGGCGGCCACTACGCGGAGCTGGTCGCCCTGCAGGCGGCCGCCTGACCGATCTTGTGGTCCGGCGGGAGGACGCATATGGTGCCCCCAGGGAAACGCTGTTTCCATCTGAGGAGGCGCGCCGGTGCCCGGTACCAAGGCCGACCAGGACGGCACCGTGCTCGTGGACGCCTTCGCCGGGCGGCCACCGGTGGCCGTGCGCCCCACCGCGACGGCGCCTCTGGGGTGGTGGCCGGCGATCTGCGTGGCCCTCGTCGCGTTCGTCGACCGGGTCGAGTACAACCTCCTGGCCGGGGTCGTGCCGCAGATCCAGGAGGAGTTCGGCCTCAGCGACAAGGCGGTCGGCGCCATCCCGACGGCCGGCGCCATCGCCGGGGTGGTGCTGCTGCTGCCGGCGGGCCGGCTCGCCGACACCAGGCGGCGCAACTGGATCATCGCCGCCGTCGTCGGCGCGTGGGCGGTGCTGACCCTGGGGACCGGCCTGGCCGGCTCCTACGCGCTGCTGTTCGGCATCCGGGTGCTGCTCGGCGCGGCCGGGCAGCTGTACAACCCGCCGGCCTCCAGCCTGCTCGCCGACTACTTCCCGCCCGGCGGCCGGGCGCGGGCCTTCGGCCTCGAACGACTCGGCTACTTCGTCGGCCTGCCCGTCGGGGTGCTCGTCGGCGGCGCCCTGGCCCAGGCGGTCGGCTGGCGGCACGCGTTCCTGTTCGTGGCGGTGCCCGGCGCGGTCATCGCCCTGCTCTGCCTCACCGTCCGCGAGCCGATCCGCGGCCTCGGCGACCGCATCGGCGCCCTCGCCGCGGGGGTCACCGCGGCAAAGGCGGAGGCGCCGCCGGCGGCGCCGATGCTGCAGCAGCTGCGGGACCTCATCCGCATCCCGACGCTGCGCTCGGTGGTGGCCGGGCTGACCATCATGTTCTTCGGCCTCGGCGGGCTGTTCTTCTGGATGCCGACGTTCTACCAGCGGCAGTTCGGCCTGGAGGAGGCCGCGGCGACCGGGATCGCCGGCGGGGTCGGCGGCACCGGCATCGTGCTCGGCGTGATCCTCGGCGGCCGGTACGGCGACCGCTTCCACGGCAGGCGCAAGGGCTGGCGGATGGTCCTCGCCGGCACCGCGCTGTTCATCGGCGCGCTGGGCCTGGCGGTCGCCGCCCTCGCCCCGGTGCTGCCGGTGCAGATCGCCGGCTACTTCGTCGCCAACGCCGGCTTCTCCGCGGCGATCCCGAACCTGACCGCCGCGAACGCCGACGTGGTCCCGGCACACCGGCGCGGCCTGGGCTTCGCGGTGCTCAACGCGGTGGTGACCCTCGGCGGCGCGGCCGGCCCGTTCCTGGTCGGGGTCGTCTCCGACGCCCTCGCCGTCGGCACCGGGTCCGGCTCGCTGCGCGGCGCGTTCACCGTCCTGCTGCTGCCGCTGGGTCTCGGCGCGTGGATCATCCGGCGCGGCGGGCGTACCTTCGACGCCGACATCGCACGCGCCACCGGCCGGGATGCGGACGCGCCGCACCCCGGCCCGGACACCGCTACGGCGTGAAGGCCTCCACCTCCAGTAGCCCCACGGCCCGCCGATGGCGAGGTCGGCGCTGGAGAACGCGCTGAAGGACGCGTGTCATGCGGTGCGGGGCAGGTCCCGTCCGGCGGGAGGACAGCGCGGCGGCCCAGGGTCCGCGACAGTTGGACGGCAACGTCAACGGGGGAACACGGGCACGGAGGTCGCCGGACCATGTCGCATCACCAGCTGTATCAGCCGCCCGCCGCACCCGGGTACGGCGCAGCGCCCGGATACGGCGGGTCGCCGGCCAGCGCGGTGCACTGGGTGGTGCCGGTCGGGCGGTCCTGGCAGGCCGTCACGTCCGGCTACGTCGCGCTGTTCGCGATCTTCTTCTGGCCGCTCGGGCCGGTCGCCCTGGGGCTGGGCGTGTGGGCGTTCGTCCGGGCCGCTGGGCACAACGGCCACGGCCGCGGGCGGGCCACCTTCGCCGTGATCGTCGGCACGGTCACGACCTTCCTGCTGCTCGCCATCCTTGCCTTCTCTGTGAAGACCGAGGCGTAGCCGGCATCCCATGCACCCGGCCCCGGCAGGTGGCTGTGCGAGGCACACCTGCCGGGGGCCGGGGTTCAACGCTGGACGCGGGCGCCGCCGCCGCGCACGAGCGACTCGACCTCGGCGAGACTCGCCATCGACGTGTCGCCGGGCGTGGTCATGGCGAGGGCGCCGTGCGCCGCGCCGTACTCGACCGCGGTCGCGATGCCGCCGTCGCGCTCCAGCAGGGCGAAGATGAGCCCGGAGGCGAAGCTGTCGCCGCCGCCGACCCGGTCGAGGATCTCCAGGCCGGGCCGGTGCGTCGCCTCGGCGAAGTCGCCGCCGGCCCAGGCCACGGCGCCCCAGTCGTTGACGGTGGCGCTGTGCACCGCGCGCAGCGTCGTGGCGACGACCTTGAAGCCTGGGTACTCCTCGACGACCGCCTTGATCATCGACTTGAAGTTGCCGGCATCGAGGGCTCCGGCGTGGATGTCGGTGTCCGGCACAGCGAAGCCGAGGCAGGCCGTGAAGTCCTCCTCGTTGCCGATCATGACGTCGACGAGGCCGGCGAGGCGGCGGTTGACCTCCTGGGCGCGGGCCTGCCCGCCGACCGCCTTCCACAGGCTGGGCCGGTAGTTGAGGTCGTAGGAGACGATCGTGCCGTGCCGGCGCGCGGCGGTCATCGCCGCCTCGACCGTCTCCGGCGCCGTCTCGGACAGCGCGGCGTAGATGCCGCCGGTGTGCAGCCACCGCACGCCGAGGGTGCCGAAGAGGTGCTCCCAGTCGACGTCCTCGGGCCGCAGCTGGCTGGCGGCGGTGTGCCCGCGGTCGGAGGTGCCGACGGCGCCGCGGACGCCGAAGCCGCGCTCGGTGAAGTTGAGCCCGTTGCGGGCGGCGCGGCCGATGCCGTCATACGGGACCCAGCGGATGAACGAGGTGTCGACGCCGCCCTGCAGGATGAGGTCCTCCAGGAGCCGGCCGACCTCGTTGTCGGCGAAGGCGGTGACGATCGCGGTCCGCAGGCCGAAGCAGCGGCGCAGGCCGCGGGCCACGTTGTATTCCCCGCCGCCCTCCCAGGCCTGGAAGCTGCGGGCGGTGCGGACCCGGCCGATGCCGGGATCCAGGCGCAGCATCACCTCGCCGAGCGAGACCAGGTCGTAGCGGCACTCCGCCTTCGGTCGCAGTTCCAGCGTCATGCGGCCGCCACCTCCACCGCGGCCGCGGCGCGGGCGGTCACTTCGTCCCAGCGCTGCGCCGCCAGGAGGTCCGGCGCGACGATCCAGCTCGCGCCGATCGCGAGGACCGCGCTCAGCGCGAGGTAGCCCGGCATCACCGCGGGCGTGATGCCGCCCGTGGGGATGAACCGCACCCCGCGGAACGGCGCGGCGAGGGCCTTGATCATCGCGGCCCCGCCGAGCTGCTCGGCGGGGAAGAACTTGACGATGTCCAGGCCGGCGTCGAGGGCCATCTGGATCTCCGTGGCGGTGGCGGCGCCCGGCACGACGAGGACCCCGGCGTCCTGGCAGGCGGCGACGACCGCGGGCGCGAAGCCCGGCGTCACCACGAACCGGGCGCCGGCGGCGATGGCGCGCTCGGCCTGCTGGGCGGTCAGGACCGTGCCGGCGCCGACGATCAGGTCCTCGCGGCCGGCGAGGGCCTCGATCGCGTCCAGTCCGGCGGCGGTGCGCAGGGTGATCTCGGCCGCCTTCAGGCCGCCCTTCGCGAGGGCGTCGCCGAGCGCGTCGGCGTGCCGGGCGTCCTCCAGGACCACCACCGGCACGACCCGACCTATGGCAAGCTGTTCATTATTCTGAACGTCAGTCACAAGTGTGAACATAGTGGAAGCGTCCCCCGTTCGCTACAGTGGCGCCGTGCACGACGACTTCCAGCCGGTCAAGTCCGCCGGACGCACGCTCGACGTGCTCGAGGTCCTCGCGGACCAGCCCCGGTCCTGGACCCTGGTCGACCTGGCCCGGGCGCTGGACATCCCCAAGAGCAGCCTGCACGGCCTGATGCGCACCATGACCGCCCGCGGCTGGGTGCGCGCCGACGAGACCGGTACCCGGTTCCGGCTGGGTATGCGCGCCCTGCAGGTCGGCGCCGCCTATCTCGACGGCGACGACAGCGTCGCGGTGATGTCCGGCGTCCTGGACGAACTGTCCCGCCGCCTCGGCGAGACCGTGCACCTGGGCCGCATCGACGGCACCCAGATCGTGTATCTCGCCAAGCGGGACTCCACCCACCGCCTGCGGCTCTACAGCGCCGTCGGCCGGCGGCTGCCCGCGCACGCGACGGCGCTGGGCAAGGCGCTGCTCGCCCAGCACCCGGACCGCGACGTGGACAGGATGCTCGGCGGGAAATGGCCCCTGGAGCGGCTCACCCCGGGCACCGTCACCGAGCGCGGCGACCTGCACCGGGCCCTCGCGACGGTCCGCGAGGCCGGCTACGCGGTGGACCGGGAGGAGAACGCGGAGGGCATCATGTGCTTCGCGATGGCGGTGCCGCTGACCGACCCGGCCACCGACGCCGTGTCCGTGTCGGTGCCGACCACCCGGATGAGCGCAGAGGTGGAGGGGCGGATCGTCGCCGCGCTCACCGAGCTCGTCCGGCCGCTCGGCCAGGCCCGCAGCATGCTGTCAGCCTGACACTGTGCTGTCAGCCTGACGCGCCGGGCCGGCCCGGCGCGGCGGGGTCACGCCGTAGGCGGCCAGCAGCGCGGCCGTGACCGCCTCGACCGTCACGCCGGGGGCGTCGTCCTGCACGGTGCCGACGGTGTCCGGGTCGAAGTCGTAGCCGAGCTGGCGGTAGGCGACGACCAGCGGCCCGCGCAGCGCGTCCGCGCCGGTGACCTGGACGATCGAGCTGAACAGCCAGCCGTCGCGGGTGACCCGCTGGGCGGACCCGACGACCTTCCTGGTGCCGCCGATGTTGACGCTGTACTCACCGGGGCAGTACTCGCCCGCAACGGCCCCGATCCTGGCGTCGACGCCCAGGCCGGTGAGCACCGACGCGTGCAGGGCGGCGAACCGCCGGAACCGCTCGACGGGATCCCGGGACGCGTCCGGCGTGCGGTACACGTGGTCGATGACGACGCTCCCGCGGTGGTAGACGGCCAGGCTGCCACCCTGCGGGCGCACCACGGGCGTGCAGCCGAGCCGCCGCACCGCTTCGGCGGCGGCCGGGTAGCCGGGGCGCAGGGTGTCCCGGCGGCTGAACGCCGCGGTCGGCGCCGGCGAGTGGATGCGCAGGAACTCCCGCCCGCCGCCCGGGCCGTCACGCAGCAGCCGCGGCCCGAGCGCGACGTCGTCCTCGGGCCCGCCGGGCAGCGGGTCCGAGGCGAGCAGCACGACGGTCACAGCCGGGCGATCACCGAGGCGGGGTCCTCGATCGCGTCGGCGACGCTGCGCATGAAGCCGGCAGCGGTGCCGCCGTCGCACACGCGGTGGTCGAACACGAAGCTCATCTGCGTGATCTTACGGACGCACAACTGGCCGTCCACGACCCACGGCCGGTCGATGATCCGGCCGAGGCCGAGGATCGCGACCTGCGGGTGGTTGATGATCGCGGCGCTGCCGTCGACCCGGAACGCGCCGTAGTTGTTGAGCGTGAACGTCCCCGCCGACAGCTCCCGCGTTGTGCTGCGGCCCTCGCGGGCGCTCGCGGTGAGCCGCCGGATCTCCGTGTCGAGCTGCGCGGTGGTCATGCCGTCGGCGCCAATGACGGCCGGGACGACGAGCCCGCGCTCGCCCTGCACGGCGATGCCGAGGTGCACCTGGTCGAACTCGACGATCTCCTGCCGCTCGGCGTCGAGCCTGGCGTTGAACACCGGGTACTCGCGCAGGCCCGCGACGACGAAGCGGGCGATGTACGCCAGCAGCCCGGGCCCGGCGGGGTTGCTCTCCCGCAGCCGCCACAGGTCCGTCGCGTCGACGTCGACCCACACGGTCGCCTCGGGGATCTCGGCGCGGCTGCGGCTCAGCGCCGCCGACACGGCCTTGCGGAACCCGTTGAGCGGCACCCGCCGCTCACCCGCCACCGCGGTCGCCGGGGCCGGGGCAGGCCGCTCGGCGGCGCGCTCCACATCGGACCGGGTGATGACGCCGCCCTCGCCCGTCGCCTGGACTGCGCGCAGGTCGACACCGTTGGCGCGGGCGAGGTTGCGCACCAGCGGCGAGATCACCAGTGGCACCCGCCGCGTCGGGGCGTCCGAGGCGTCCGAGGCGTCCGGGGCGGCAGGGGTGGCCGGGGTGGCCGGGACGGCGGGGGCGGCCGGGACGGCGGGGGCGGACGGCCGGACGTTGCTGTTCCGGGGGCGGCGGCGACGGCCCGTGGCGGTGCCGCCGGAGGTGCCGTACCCGATGAGGACGTTGCCGGAGCCTGCCTGCTCCTCCTCCCGGTAGGTGGCGGCGGCCACGACGGCCGGTGCCGGCGCGGCCACCGTGATGAGGGGCTTGCCGACCGCGACGGTGGCGCCGGGCGCGGCGTGCAGGGTCTCGACCCGGCCCGCGAACGGCGACGGCACCTCGACCATCGACTTGGCCGTCTCCACCTCGACGATGCTCTGGTCCACGGCGACGGTGTCACCCTCGGCCACCAGCCACCGCACGACCTCCGCCTCGGTGAGGCCCTCGCCGAGGTCCGGCAGCAGGAAGGTCTGTGCCGCCATCACTGCTCCCATTGCAGGTCGTCGACGGCGTCGAGGACCCGGTCCACGCCGGGCAGCTGGAAGTGCTCCAGCTTCGGCGGCGGGTACGGGATGTCCAGGCCGCTCACCCGGCGGATCGGCGCGGCGAGGGCGTTGAAGCAGCGCTCCGTGACCCGGGCGACGATCTCGGCGGAGACGCCGGCGAACCCGGCGGACTCGGTGACGACCACGGCGCGGCCGGTGGAGCGCACCGCGGCGCAGACGGTCTCGTCGTCGAACGGCACGATCGAGCGCAGGTCGACCACCTGGAGGCTGCGCCCTTCGCGTGCGGCGGTCTCGGCGGCCTCGAGGGCGACCGGGACGGCCGGTCCGTAGGCGATCAGCGTGGCATCCGTACCGTGGCGGCGCACGACGGCCGAGCCGATACCGGGTGCCTGGGACGGGATCTCGACCTCGCCCTTGCTCCAGTAGAGCTTCTTCGGCTCCAGGAACACGACCGGGTCCGGCGACGCGATCGCCGCGCGCAGCAGCGCGTAGGCGTCCGACGGCGTCGCCGGGGCGAGCACGTGCAGCCCCGGCGTGTGGGCGTAGTAGGCCTCCGAGGAGTCGCAGTGGTGCTCGACGCCGCCGATGCCACCGGCGTACGGCACCCGGATCACCATCGGCAGCGCGACCCGGCCGCGGGTGCGGTTGCGCATCTTCGCGACGTGGCTGACGATCTGCTCGAACGCCGGGTACGCGAACGCGTCGAACTGCATCTCCACGACCGGGCGCATGCCGTTCATCGCCATGCCGACGGCCATGCCGACGATCCCGGACTCGGCCAGGGGCGTGTCGAAGCAGCGGGCCTCGCCGAAGTCGGCGGTGAGGCCGTCGGTGACGCGGAAGACGCCGCCGAGCGCGCCGACGTCCTCGCCGAACACGACGACCGCCGGGTCCTCGGCCATGGCGTCGCGCAGGGCCCGGTTGAGCGCCTGCGCCATCGACAGCGTGGCGTGCTGCGGCGCGGCCTGCCGCATGGAGGGAAGCGCGGCGGTCCTGGGCTCGGCGACGGTGGTCATCGGGGCGCTCCTTCTCGGCTGAGCTCGTCGGCGATCAGTGCCGCCTGCTCCCGCAACTGCGGTGTCGGGGTCGCGTACACGTGCGCGAACAGGTCGGCCGGGTCGGGTTCGACATCGCGGTTGAGCCCGTCGCGCAGGTGCGCCGCGACGCGTTCCGCCTCGGCGGCGAACCCGGCGAGCTCCTCGTCGCCGACCAGTCCGCGTTCGCGCAGGTGGGTGGTGAGGCGGGTGATGGGGTCCCGTTCGACCCACGCGGCGACCTCGGCGTCGTCGCGGTACCGGGTGGCGTCGTCGGCGTTGGTGTGCGCCTGCATCCGGTACGTGAGCGCCTCGACGAGCTGCGGGCCCTCGCCTGCGCGGGCCCGGTCGACGGCGGCACCGAGGACGGCGAGCAGCGCGGCCATGTCGTTGCCGTCGACGCGTTCGCCGGGCACGCCGTAGCCGACCCCCTTGTGCGCCAGGGACGGTGCCGCGGTCTGCCGCGACAGCGGGACGCTGATGGCGTAGCCGTTGTTCTGCACGAAGAACACGACCGGGGCGTGGAAGACGGCGGCGAAGTTGAGCGCCTCGTGGAAGTCGCCCTCGCTGGTGCCGCCGTCGCCGCACATGGCCATGACGACGGTCGGTTCGCCGCGCAGCCTGGCCGCGTGCGCGACGCCGACCGCGTGCGGCAGCTGCGTGGCCAGGGGCGTGGCGTGCGGTGCGACATTGTGCTCGTACGGGTCGTATCCGCAGTGCCAGTCGCCCTTGAGCAGGCTCAGCGCCTCGACGGGGTCGACGCCCCTGCCGACGGCGGCGACGGTGTCGCGGTAGGTGGGGAACAGCCAGTCGCCGTCGTCGAGCACCTGGGCCGCGGCGACCTGGCAGGCCTCCTGCCCGTGCGAGGACGGGTACACGGCCAGGCGCCCCTGCCGGACCAGCGCGTACGCCTGGTCGTTGAGCCGCCGCGCGGTGAGCAGCGCCCCGAGCGCCCGGACCAGCGCCGCCGGCTCGGGGGCCGCGTAGGGCCCGGCGTGCAGGGCCCGGCCGCTCGCATCGATGAGGGCGACGGGTTCCTCGCCCGGCAGCAGGTGACTCGGGTCACGCGTCATGCCGCAATCCTGAGCCTCGCGCCATTCGCGTTCCACTGCGCGCCGAAGAACGAGAAGATGGAGGCCCGGAGCCCGCCGTACGATGCCAAACGTCCAAACCTAAGGCTCGTTCAGGAAGGGGGCCGAGACACGTGGCCGCCCCGCTCGACGACATCGACCGCCGCATCCTCGTGGAGCTCAGCCGGGACGGCCGCATGTCGATGCGCACCCTGGCCGAGCTGCTGCACATCTCCCGCGCCAACGCCTACGCCCGGGTCCAGCGGCTGCGGGACACGAACGTCATCCGCGGGTTCCGCGCGGACGTCGATCACGTGGCCGCCGGGATGGGCACGTCGGCGTACCTGACGATCAACCTGCGCCAGGCGGAGTGGCGGGTGGTCGGCGAGCAGTTGCGCACCCTGCCCGGCGTCGTGCACATCGCCCTCGTCGGCGGCGAGTTCGACGTGATCCTGCTGGTGCGCGCCAAGGACAACGCCGACCTGCGCCGCCTGGTCCTGGACGTGATCCAGGGCATGCCGGGCGTCCTGAGCACCCGGACCCTGCTGGTCTTCGAGGAGTTCGAGCCTCCGACGGCCGCCTCGATGTGGGAGGCCCGCTGAGCTACCAGCCGGGTGCCGGCTGCAGGACCTGCGGACCGCCGGTGTGCGGCGGCAGGTATCTGGGGTACGGGTCGGGCAGCGCCGCCACGCACGCCGCCGAGCAGGCGTTGACGAGCAGCGGCAGCACGTCGGTGCCGACGGCGCGGGAGATCCAGACCTGGTGCAGCTCCCGGCCGACCGGGCCGTCGCACACGCTGCAGGACCGCACGGCGTCGGCGCCCCACACCCCGGGGTCGAGCGCGGCGAAGTCGGCGTCGGCGGCGTCGGTCACCGGCCGCAGCCGCGGGAACGGCGGCCGGAACTTGAAGTTGCCGTAGAGCACGCGGGTGCTGACCGTGCTGTCGGCGATCCCGGCGCACCGGCTCAGCTCGTACGGGTACCAGTGCAGCCGGTGCGACGTGTACGGCTCGAAGCGCTCGAGGCTCGCCATGGCGCCGATCTCGGGCGGGACGCGGACCAGGTTCGTGCCGTACAGCACGAGATGCCGCACCTCGGTCAGCTTCGCGATCTGCGCCGGGAGGGTGACGACCTGCCGGCGCTGCGCCGCGCTGAGCTGCACGAACGGCTTGAACACCGCGCGCCGGTCGGCGGCCGCCTCGTCGATGAGCTCCAGCAGGCGCAGCCATCCGGGCGCCGTGGTGTCCTGCCGGTCGGCGTGGAAGTCCACGGACGTGGGCCGCGTCGCGACGCTGTGCCCCACGCACCGGCAGCGGTCCCGGTCCGGCTCCGCACCGGCGGGCCCGACCGCGTCGGCGAACCGGTTGGAGAACGTCCTCGGCGTGCCGTCCTGAGCACCCACCGCGCCAGCATATCGACGGCGGCACCGCCATCGGTGCCCCGTGCCGCGCAGGATGGCCGTCCGGCGGCCGGCGGCGCCGTCCGGTCGATCTTGCCTCGGCTGCCGTCGACTGTCGACAATCTGAGATGCGGCGTGACGGTCGCCCCGCGTGCCCCCGGAAGAGGGAGACCATGAAGGTCCTGCACGTCATCGCCTCGCCCCGCAGCGACAAGTCCAACACCCTGCAGGTCGCCGAGCAGTTCCTCACCGAGCTGGGCAGGCACGCGCCGGAGCTCGAGGTCGAGGTCGTCGACCTGTTCAACCACGACCTGCCGGCCCTCGCCGGGAACAACATCGAGACCAAGTACACGCTCAACCACGGGCAGCCGATCGGCCGCGAGCACGTCGAGTCGTGGCGGCAGATCGAGCAGCTCATCGAGCGTTTCCTCGCCGCCGACGTCTACGTCATCTCCAGCCCGATGTGGAACCTGAGCATCCCCTACACGCTGAAGTACTACATCGACTGCATCGTGCAGCCCGGCTACCTGTTCCGGTTCAACGACCTGGGCTACCCCGAGCCGCTCGTGCACGGCAAGCGGATGGTCTGCGTCACCGCACGGGGCAGCGACTACTCACCCGCCGGGCCCCTGCACGCGCTGGACTTCCAGGAGCCCTACCTGCGGTCCATCTTCGGGTTCATCGGCATCACCGACATCGACTTCATCTCCGCCCAGCCGACCGACATCTCAGCCCTGCGCGAATCGGCGATGGCCACCGCCATCGCCAGGGCCCATCACCTGGCACCGGAGTTCGCGGCGCCGGCGGTACCACTGCCAGGGTGACGCCGGTCACCATGGACCTGGTGGTTGGCGGAGATTCCTTTTGTGGGATCCTTACAACACGACGGCACCGGGATGCGTGATGCGGCACAGTGGCGTACTGGCCGGTAATCACGCAGGGTGTAGCAAGGTGCAGGCGGCGCTCCGGGACCCGGACGTCGCCTGCTGTGTGTGGGGAAACTGGGAGGCTCAACCGGTGTTCAGTCGTGTCGCCATCGTCAACCGCGGAGAGGCCGCAATGCGGCTCATCCACGCCGTCCGGGATCTTTCGGCCGAAACCGGGACGCGGATCGAGACGGTCGCTCTCTACACCGACGCCGACCGGACCGCGACATTCGTCCGCGAGGCCGACATCGTCTACCCGCTGGGCCCCGCGTCGGCCCGCCCGTATCTCGACCACGCGGTCCTGGAGCAGGCCCTGGTCCGGACCGGGGCCGACGCCGCATGGGTCGGCTGGGGGTTCGTCGCCGAGGACCCGGCGTTCGCGGAACTGTGCGACAAGCTCGGCGTGACGTTCATCGGGCCGAGCGCGGAGGCGATGCGCAAGCTCGGTGACAAGATCGGCTCGAAGCTCGTCGCCGAGGAGGTCGGCGTCCCCGTCGCGCCGTGGAGCCGCGGCGCGGTCGCCACCCTCGCCGACGCGCTGCGCGCCGGTGAGGAGATCGGCTATCCGCTGATGCTCAAGGCGACCGCCGGCGGCGGCGGGCGCGGCATCCGCATGGTCGCCTCCCCCGAGGACCTCACCGACGCCTACGAGCGCACCAGCCAGGAGGCGCTGCGCGCCTTCGGCTCCGGCGTGGTCTTCCTGGAGCGCCTGGTCACCGGCGCCCGGCACGTCGAGGTCCAGGTCATCGCCGACGGGAAGGGCACCGCCTGGGCACTCGGCGTGCGTGACTGCTCCGTACAGCGGCGAAACCAGAAGATCATCGAGGAGTCCGCCTCCCCGGTCCTGGCACCGGAGCAGGCCGCCGAGCTCAAGGCCTCCGCCGAGCGGCTCGCCGTCGCCGTCGGCTACCGCGGCGCCTGCACCGTGGAGTTCCTCTACCACCCCGGGGAGCGGCTGTTCGCCTTCCTCGAGGTCAACACCCGCCTGCAGGTCGAGCACCCGATCACCGAGATCACCACCGGCACCGACCTGGTCAAGCTGCAGCTGCACGTCGCCGGCGGCGGCCGCCTCGAAGGCCCGCAGCCGGTCGAGAGCGGCCACGCCGTCGAGGCGCGGCTCAACGCCGAGGACCCCGACCGCGACTTCGCGCCCTCACCCGGCCGCATCGCCCGCCTGGCGCTGCCCGCCGGGCCCGGCATCCGCGTCGACACCGGCGTCAGCGAGGGCGACACCATCCCCGCCGACTTCGACTCGATGATCGCGAAGATCATCGCGTACGGCCGCGACCGCGACGAGGCCCTGGCCCGGCTGCGCCGGGCGATGGCCGAGACCACCGTCATCATCGAGGGCGGCACGACCAACAAGAGCTTCGTGATCGACCTGCTCGACCAGCCCGAGGTGATCGACGCCAGCGCCGACACCGGCTGGATCGACCGGGTCCGCGCCGAGGGCCGCCTGGTCAGCCACCGCCACTCCGCGGTCGCCCTGGCCGCCGCCGCGATCGAGGCATACCAGGACGAGGAGGAGATCAGCCGGCACCGGCTGCTGTCCACCGCGCACGGCGGGCGCCCCCAGGTCCAGCACGAGACCGGCCGCCCCCTGGACCTGAAGCTCCGCGGCGTCGGCTACCGCGTCAGCGTCGCCCGCACCGGGCAGAAGCGCTACCGCGTCGGCGTCTCCGGCGGCGGCGACGTGCACCCCGTCGACGTCGAGATCGAACGCTTCGACGAGCACAGCGGCCGGATCATGGTCAACGGCCACCGGTTCCGGCTGGTCACCGCCACCCACGGCCCGATCCACCTGGTCGAGGTCGACGGCACCACCCACCGCATCAGCCGCGACGAGGGCGGCGTCGTGCGCTCCCCCGCACCCGCGCTGGTCGTGGCGACGCCGCTGGCGGTCGGCGACGAGGTCGAGGCCGGCGCGCCGATCCTCGTGCTGGAGAGCATGAAGATGGAGACGGTGCTGCGCGCGCCGTTCCGCGCCCGGGTCCGCGAGTGCCCGGTGTCGGTCGGCAGCCAGGTCGAGACCGGCACGCCGCTGATGCGCCTGGAGCCCCTCGCCGACGGCGCCTCCGGGGCCGAGGACACCGACGTGGCCGAGGTCGCCGAGATCGAGCTGCCGCCCGAGCCGGTCGACGTGTCCGCGGCCGAGCGGGTCGAGCGCGGCCTGCAGGACCTGTGCAGCCTCCTGCTCGGCTTCGACGTCGACCCGCAGGACGGCCGGCGGCTGCTGTCGGGCTACCTCGCCGCGCGCGCCGACCTCAGCGGCCGGCCCCTCGCGGGTGAGCTGGACCTGCTGACCACGTTCGCCGACCTGTCGGAGCTGAGCCGCAACAAGCCCGCCGGCGAGTTCGAGGAGGAGCCGGGCAGCCCCGTCCACAGCCCCCGCGAGTTCTTCCACAGCTACCTGCAGAGCCTCGACGTCGAGCGGGCCGGCCTCCCCGAAGGGTTCCAGGCCAAGCTGCGCAAGGCGTTGCGGCACTACGGCGTCACCGAGCTGGACCGCACGCCGGAGCTCGAAGCCGCCGTCTTCCGGATCTTCCTCGCCCAGCAGCGCATGTCCACCGACGTCGCGGTCGTGTCGGAGCTGCTGCGGCAGTGGCTGGGCGGCCTGCCGCCCCTCGAGTCGCTCAGCGAGCGCGCCGGGCTCACCCTCGAGCACCTCGTCGAGGCCACCCAGGTCCGCTTCCCCGCGGTGTCGGACCTGGCCCGCGGCGTGGTGTTCCGCTGGTTCGCGCAGCCGCTGCTGCGCCGCAACCGCGCGAAGGTCTACGCCGCGGTCCGCGAGGACCTGCTCCACCTGGACCGCAACCCCGACGCCCCGGACCGCGCCGAACGCATCCAGGCCATGGTCGCCAGCGCGGAGCCCCTGGTCCGCCTGATCGGCCAGCGGATCGGGCGCCCCGGCCGCGACCACGCGCCCCTGCTGGAGGTCCTGACCCGGCGGTACTACGGCAACCGGGCGCTGTCCGGCGTCACCGTGCGGGAGGCGGCCGGCTGCCGGTTCGTCACCGCCGAGCGCACCGACTCCTCCGGCGTGGTCCGCATCGTCACCACCGCCGTCGACATCGCCGCCCTGCCGCACGCCATCGGCGCGGTGACCGAGCTGGCCGCCGGCGTCGCCGACGACGGGCTGGTCGCCGACCTGTACGTCACCTGGGAGGATCAGCCCGACGCCGACGCGATCGCGGTGCGGCTCGCGGAACTGCTCGCCGAGCAGCCGCTGCCCGCGGCCGTGCGCCGGATCACCACCACCGTCGCCGGCACCAGCGGCGCCGTGATGCACCACCACTTCACGTTCCGCCCCGCCGGCGCGAGCGCCGGCTCGGGCGTCGTTTCCGGCCTCGGCTCGGGCGTCGGCTCCGGCCTCGGCTCCGGCTTCGTTGAGGACCGGCTGATCCGTGGCCTGCACCCGCAGATCGCGCAGCGCCTCCAGCTGCACCGGCTGCGCGAGTTCGACCTCACCCGGCTGCCGTCCGCGGACGAGGAGATCTACCTGTTCAAGGCGGTAGCCCGCAGCAACCCGGCCGACGAGCGGCTCATCGCGATGGGGCAGGTCCGCGACCTGACCCCGCTGCGCGAGGCCGACGGCCGCCTGGTCGCGCTGCCCGCCGTCGAGGACGCGATCACCGCCGGCCTCGACGCGATCCGCAACATCCAGGCGCAGCGGCCGCAGAACAAGCGGTTCGACACCAACCGGATCCTGATGTACGTCTGGCCGTCGACCGAGCTGACCGGCGAGGAGCTCAACGCCCTCGTCCAGCGCATCCTGCCGACCACGGCGGGCGCCGGCCTCGAAGAGGTCCAGTTCATCGCCCGGCAGCGCAACTCGGCCGGCGACCTCAGCGAGGTCGCCGTGCGGATCACCCTCGACCCCGGCCACGGCGTGCAGCTGTTCGTCGACAAGCCGTCGACCGAGCCGCTGCAGCCCCTCGACGACTACCGGCAGAAGGTGCTGCGCGCGGCCCGCCGCGGCAACGTCTACCCCTACGAGCTGACCGGCCTGCTCGCCGGCCCCGACGGCACCTTCGTCGAGCACGACCTCGTCGACGGGGCCCTCGTGCCCGTCGACCGCCCGAAGGGCAGGAACACCGCGGCGATCGTCGCCGGCGTCGTCACCACCCTCACCGAACGGCACCCCGAGGGCATCACCCGCGTCGTGCTGCTCGGCGACCCGACGAAGGCGCTCGGCGCCCTCGCCGAGCCCGAGTGCTCCCGCGTGATCGCCGCGCTCGACCTCGCCGCCCGGATGCGGGTACCCCTGGAGTGGTTCGCCCTGTCCGCCGGCGCGAAGATCTCGATGAGCTCCGGCACCGAGAACATGGACTGGGTCGCCGCCGCCCTCAAACGCATCGTCACCTTCACCCAGGCCGGCGGCGAGATCAACATCGTGGTCGCCGGGATCAACGTCGGCGCCCAGCCCTACTGGAACGCCGAAGCGACGATGCTCATGCACACCAAGGGCATCCTCGTCATGACCCCTGACTCGGCGATGGTCCTCACCGGCAAGCAGTCCCTGGACTTCTCCGGCGGCGTGTCCGCCGAGGACAACTACGGCATCGGCGGCTACGACCGCGTCATGGGCCCCAACGGCCAGGCACAGTACTGGGCACCGTACCTGCCGGCCGCCCGCGACGTGCTCATGGCACATTACGACCACACGTACGTCGTACCCGGTGAGACCGGACCACGCAGGGCCGCTTCCGCGGACCCGGTCGACCGTGACGTCTCCGACTACCCGCACGCGATCGTCGGCAGCGACTTCACCACCGTCGGCCAGATCTTCTCCGCGACGCACAACCCCGACCGCAAGAAGCCGTTCGACATCCGCACCGTGATGCGGGCCCTGTCCGACCAGGACCACCCCGTGCTGGAACGCTGGGCCGGTATGGCCGACGCGGAGACGTCCGCGGTGCAGGACGCGCACATCGGCGGCTGGCCGGTCTGCCTCATCGGCATCGAGTCCCGCTCGGTGCCACGGCGCGGCTTCCCACCCACCGACGGCCCGGACACGTACACCGCCGGCACCCTCTTCCCACGCTCGTCGAAGAAGACCGCACGGGCCATCAACGCCGCCTCCGGCAACCGGCCCCTCGTCGTCCTGGCGAACCTGTCCGGCTTCGACGGCTCCCCCGAGTCGATGCGCAAGCTGCAGCTGGAGTACGGCGCCGAGATCGGCCGCGCCATCGTCAACTTCGAAGGCCCGATCGTCTTCTGCGTCATCTCCCGCTACCACGGCGGCGCGTTCGTGGTCTTCTCCAAGGCCCTCAACCCGAACATGACCGTCCTGGCCCTGGAGGGCTCCTTCGCCTCCGTGCTCGGCGGCGCCCCGGCCGCCGCGGTCGTGTTCACCGGCGACGTGAACAACCGCACCGCGACCGACCCGCGCGTCACCGACCTGCAGGCCCGGGTCACCGCGGCCAGCGGCGCCGAGCGGGCCGCGCTCAACGCCCAGCTCGCCGAGGTGCACTCCTCGGTGCGCGCCGAGAAGCTCGGCGAGGTGGCCGCCGAGTTCGACCGCGTCCACAACATCCAGCGCGCGGTCACCGTGGGCTCCGTCGACGCGATCATCAGCGCCGCCGAGCTGCGCCCCCGCATCATCGAAGCGATCGAGCACGGCATGAAACGTTGAGCTACGCGCCTGTACTCCCCCAGGAGTCAGTGATCGTCTTTCGGTTGCGGTTCGCGTGCGTGTTTGGCATGCCCGCAATAGAAGATCCAGCACGGCTGCGGCCGTTTGTGGTTCCGCGCAGCCTTCGGCGGCGCGACGGGTAGCGCTGTCACCGTCCGTGCCGTGCCTGGGGTGATGCCAAGCCAGGTCCGAATTCACATGGTCCAGCGCCGTCGAGGTCATCATTCGGTGCTACAACACCGTCGCTGGTCAAAAGACGAAGACCATCGATCACTGGACCGGGTAGTACCAGCACTCGGACGGCGATCTTCTGTCTCGGCTCATGATCGAAGGCGCCCCGTGGTCGTCCGGACGACCACCCGGATCCTTCGATCAAGCGGCCAAGATCGTAGATCTTGGCGCGTGCTCCGGGCGTGCTGTGATATGGGTGATTTGTTCGTTCTTTGGACCAGCGACGGTGTTGTAGCACCGAATGATGACCTCGACGGACCTGGATCATGCGAGTTCGGACCTGGCTTGGCATCACCTTGACACGGCGCCGTGATGGATTTTCCATTACGGGCATGCCAAACACGCACGCGAACCCGGAAAAAAGGGCACACAGCGCATCGGCGGACGGCAGCCCCCACAACCCAACAGACACGGCCTAGCCTCGGGGGGTGACCACGCACCGACTCTCCCCCGTCGACGCGCGCCGGATCGCCGTCCGTGCGCAACTGCTGGACCAGGATCGGCCCTCCGGGCTGCCGGAGCTGGTGCGGCATCTGACGTTGCTGCAGATCGACCCGACCGCGGCCGTCGCGCCCACCGCGGACCTCGTCGCGTGGAGCAGGCTCGGCGCGGTGTACGCGCCCGCGGACCTCGTCGACGCGCTCAAGCGGCGCGAGCTGGTCGAGCTGGCCGCGACGATCCGGCCCGCCGAGGACATCGCGCTGTACCGGGCCGAGATGGCCCAGCGACGCGAGGACGGCCTCACGTATCCGCGGCACCGTGAGTGGCTGCGGGCCAACGACGCGTGCCGGCAGGACATCCTCGCCCGGCTGGCCGCGGATGGGCCGCTGCCGTCGCGGACGCTGCCGGACACGTGTGCGGTGCCCTGGGCGTCGACCGGCTGGACCAACGACCAGAACGTCATCCGGCTGCTCGACCTGATGGCGGCGCTGGGTGAGGTGGCGGTCGCCGGGCGGCAGGGGCGGGACCGGTTGTGGGACCTCGCCGAGCGGGTGTACCCCGACGATCGGCCCGTCCCCGCCGACGAGGCGCCGCAAAGGCGGGGTGAGCGGCGGCTGCGGGCCCTCGGCATCGCCCGGGCGAAGACGACCGAGGTGCCGATCGAGCCGTGGGGCGTCGGCGAGGTGGGTGAGCCCGCCGTCGTCGAGGGGGTCAAGGGCACCTGGCGGGTCGACCCCGAGCAGCTGGACCGACTGGGGCGGCCGTTCGCCGGCAGGGCCGCGCTGCTGTCGCCGTTCGACCGGCTGATCCACGACCGGAAGCGGGCCCTGGAGCTGTTCGGGTTCGACTACGGCCTGGAGATGTACAAGCCTGTCGCGAAACGCCGGTGGGGCTACTACGCGCTGCCGATCCTGCACGGCGACCGCCTGGTCGGCAAGCTCGACGCGACCGCCGACCGCAAGGCCGACGTCCTGCGGATCAACGCGATCCACGAGGACGAGCCGTTCCCGAAGGCGACAACGGCAGCCGTCAGGTCCGAGATCAACGCCCTCGCCGGCTGGCTGCGGCTGACCACGGAAGGCTAGATCCTGGCGCCCTTGGCGAGGTTGCAGCGGCGGCACAGCAGCTGGAGATTGCCGACGCTGGTCGCGCCGCCGCGGCTCCACGGGATGACGTGGTCGAACTCGAGGTACTCGGTGGCCTGGCACTCCACGCACGCGCCGCCGTCGCGGCGCCACACCTCGGCCCGGATCGCCGGCGGGACGGAGCGGGAGTCGCGCTGGCCCGGCGCCGCCACGATCCGCTTGGCGATCTTCAGCACGCCGGTGAGCACGGCGGCCACGTACTCGGGGTCGCCGACCTCGTAACTGCCGCCGCCGCGGGCGGTCGTGGCCGCGACGACGACGGTGCCGTACTCGGGGCGGGCCTCCAGGACCTTGGCCCAGGCGAGGTCGGAGCCGGCGGTGTCGCCGACGAAACGCAGCTTGGCGTTCGTGGCGATGAGCCTGCCGCTGCTGCGGCGCGGTCCGGCGGCCAGCTGCCGCACCCGCACCGCCGGCACCTCCAGGTGCAGGATCTCGTCGGCGTCCAGGTGCAGGGTGCTCTGCGCGACCCGCGGCACCGCACCGTTGCTGATCAGCCCGAGCTCCAGGCCGCGCTGCAACCGGCGGCGCATCGTGCTGATCGCGGGGTCGATGACGCCGAGCGTGCGGACCGCTTCGTCGAACCCGTCCATCTCGTGCTGCTCGATGATCCCGTCGGCGAAGGCGAACGTGAGGAGCCGGTGCAGGTGGTGTACGGCGACCGGGCGCAGCGCCTCACGACCGGCCTCCTCCCGGACCCGGTAGTAGCGCAGCTCCGTCCACAGTTCGTCCCAGGCCGGACCGGTCGTGCCGGTGGCGGCGAGGACCCTGGCGGCCTTGGTCCGCCACCCGGCCAGCACGCCGCTGATCTCCGGCTCGCATCGCCGGCAGACCGACGGCACGCCGGCGTAGCTGCGGTACTTCGGCCCGCCGCACCGCCCGCACACGGCCGGGGTGTCGTGGCGGAACGGGACGGTCTGCACGCTCCACTCGGTGCCGGTCCACCAGCGCAGGACGCCAGGGTGGTCCGGCGTCACGTACCAGTCGGGCCGTGGCCGTGCAACCGGGTCCGGCAACGGATCCGGCTCCGCGGCGGGCTCCTCGTCGACCGTGACCCCGTAGTGCGTCGCCAGGCCGGCCAGCCCGGAGTCCCAGCCCTGCCCGATGGCCCGGAACTTCCAGCGGCCCTGCCGCCGGTAGAACTCGCCGAGCACCACCGCGGCGACCGGCTCCACGTCCAGCACCGGGAACCGGGCGAGGACCCGCCCGCGCCCGTCCGACACGGTCACCGCGAGCCCCGGCACCGCGTCGAACGTGCCGGTGTCCATCGACGCGGCGATGACGACGCTGTCGACGTCCGCCGGTACCCGCGCGAGGTCGACGGTCAAGGTCGCCGACGCGGGACCGTCGGTGCTCAGCAACACCGCCCCGGACGCGTCACCCGGCTGGTTGTAGAAGACGAAGTCGCCGTCCCCGCGCACCTTGCCGCCGGCGTCGATCAGCAGCGCGCACGGGTCCACCGCCGGGCCGGGCCGCCAGGCCACCTTCGCCTGGACGGCCGTCGCGTCGATCGTGGTGTTCGCGCCGCGGGCGAGTGCAGCGGTCGTCATGCGGGGGCACCTCCGGGGCGTGAGCGTATCGACACGGTATCTCGCAGTCGATCATCGCGTCACACCCCGGACCGTCCACTATGGAATCAGTGCACCGCCAGCTCGCCGAGCTCCGACCAGTCGTCCTGCTCAAGGGTGGCGTTGACGATGCGCGGCGTCGCGGCCAGGTACTGCGGCAGCGTCCGCTGCGCCTCCTTGAAGTGCGCCGACTGCACGTGCGCCCCGCCGGCGTCGCCGTCGCGGAACGCCTCGACCAGCACGTACTCGTTCGGGTCGTCGAGGCTGCGGGACCAGTCGAACCACAGGCAGCCGGGCTCCGCCCGCGTCGCCCGGGTGAAGTCGCCGGACAGCTCCGCCCACTGCTGCGCATACTCGGGCCGGACCTGGAACTTCGCCGTGATGAAGATCATTGACTACCCCTTCGTGGCCGCCGTGTCTGCGCCCGTCACAGTACCCAGGAACGGCGCACAGACACGGCGGGACACGAACCTCAGAGCTTGCCCGCGCCCGCGCCCGCGGTGACGGACGCCTTGACGGTGCCGGCGCTCTGGGCGGTGTAGGCGTACGGCGGCGCCGCCACGGATCCGTTGGTCTCGCACGGGCCGGAGTTGGTGAGCGAGTTGTCGCGCGCCACCAGCCTGCCCGGGTCCGAGTCCGCGTAGCCGCTCGCCGACCAGCACGCCTGCTGCACGTTCTCGAAGACGTTGGCCTCGACGAGCACGCCGGCGTTCATGGTGGAGGCGACCGCGTAGGAGTCGGCGTTGTGGTTGATGTTCGAGTAGTAGTTGTTGTACACGTGCACGGTCTCGCCGAAGCGGACCCGCGGGCTGCGTTCGAAGGTCTGGTCGAACCAGTTGTGGTGGTAGGTGACGCGCAGGTGCCCCACGTCCTCGCCGGCGTTGCCGTCGGAGTGCCCGACGAGCGAGGTCTTCCAGTGTGCCCGCACGACGTTCCACGACACGGTGACGTAGTCGCCGGCGTGGGTGATGTCGATCATGCCGTCGTAGACGTCGGGGTCGTCCTCGATGGTGCTGGACATGGTGTTGTGGTCGATCCAGATGTGGGTGGCGTTCTCGATCTGGATCGCGTCGGTGCCGAGCACGCCGCGGATGTTGAGATTCTGGATGATGACGTTGGCCGGCTGCATGTCCTCGATGTTGAGGGTGGTGCCGGACACGCCGGAGCCGGAGCCGACGCCGCGGATCGTCTTGTTCGCCGAGATCTCCACCGTGCCCGAGCCGCTGAGCATGCCGTTGACCAGGATGGTCCTGGCCCCGGCGGCCTGCGCCTGGGTCCGGAGGTCCGCCCAGGTCGACACCGTGACCGTCGGGCCGCCCGCGCCGCCGCTGGTGCCGCCGGCCTGCGCCGCCCAGCCGATGACGGTGCCGGGCTGCGGCGGGCCGGTGCTGGTCGACGGCGAGGCCGACGGTGACCGCGACGGCGGGACGGACACCGACGGCGACGGCTGGCTCGGGCCGGCCGCGTCGGTGACCACGACGTCGTCGAAGGAGCCGGCGGTGTACCCGGCGACGAGCCCGGCCCGTCCGGTGGCGTAGGAGCCGTCCGAGGCGGCCACCACCTGCACGCCGTTGACGGAGCCGCTGAGGGCGCTCCCGGTCGCGCTCAACGACAGCGTGTACGTCGTGCCGGTGGTCGCCGTGAACGGCGCCGAGGCGAGGGTGGTCGTGGCGCCCTTGCGCAGCTGCACCGCCGTCGAGGTGAGCACCAGGGCGTAGAAGTTCGAGGTGCTCTGGGCGCGGGCCGCGACGCCGATCCCGCGCGAGCCGGAGCTGCCGAACGTGGTGGGTCTGACCTTCGCCGACACCGTCACCGTGGACCAGGACGCGGTGCCGGCGAGGGACTTGGCGCCGGCGCTCGCGCCGGACTGGGTGTACGCGCCGGACGACACCGCCCAGGTGCCGCCGGAGGTGCTCCAGCCGTTGGCGTTGCCGTCGTTGAAGTCGTCGGAGAACAGCGTGGCGGCGTTGGCGGTCGCCCCGAGCGTGACGATGAACGCGACGGCTACCGTGGCTGCGGCGGCTGCGGCGAGGAGACGCCCGCGGCGGCGGGCGGGGTGCGCTTCCTGCATTGGTACCTCCCTGCATAGGAATGCGCTTTCCTCACACGTTGGGCCGGACAGTGACGCAAGTCAATGCCAGGGATGTGCAGCTTTGTTGCAGGAATCGGCCGTCTTGTAGGCTGCCGGGGTGCCGGAGCCACTGCCGCCGTGCGAGCCGGGCGGCCCCGACCCCGCCGCCGTCGCGGCCTCGATCCACGGCTGGATCACCTCGCCGGCCATGCGCGAGCTCGTCGGCCACTTCGGCGGCGGCGACCTGACCGCCGGCCCGACCGGCGACACGCTGGACCGGGTGGCGCAGTTCTGCACGGTCTGGGACTTCCGCGCCGGCACGAAGGAGCGGTTCGACACCGCCCGCGTCGGCTACGGCCCCGGCCTCGACGAGCAGATCCGCGCCCTGATCCACGCACTGGGCCTCGGCGGCACCGCACCACGGCACGACCGCTACGACCATGTCGTGATCCTCGGCGGCGGCATCCGGGTCACCCTCGGGCGGGTCGACTACGCCGCCCGGCTGCTGCGCGGCGGCGTGCGCGCCGGCACCGTCGCCGGGCTGGGCAGCCTGCGGCACCGCGACGACCGGGAGCACCGCGAAGGCATCCGCCTCGGCCTCGGACCCCTGGAGACCGAGGCCGACATGATGACGGCCGCGCTGCGCCGCTTCCTGGACCTGCCCGAGCCCGTGAAGACGCGCAGCGGCGACGGCTGGTGGCACCAGAGCTGGGCGCAGCCCGCCGTCCACGTCCTCGCCGCCGCGTCGACTCGCCTGCCGCTGCGCGCGAGCACCGCCTGCACCCTGCTGGGCTGGGCGGAGCACATCCACACCCCCACCCCGGCCGACCGGGTCCTGCTGGTGACCAACGACCCGTACGTGCGGCATCAGCACTGCGACGCGGTCCGGCTCCTGGGACGGCCCTACGGCTGCGGCATCGAGACGGTCGGCTTCGACGACCTCGCGATGACCGAGTGGGGCCGCCCCCTGGCCACGACCGAACTGCTGCAGGAGGTCCGCTCGTCGATCCTCGCGATGCGCAACCTGTATCAGGCCACGCAGCAAGCGAAGTCAGGTCCTGACAACGTCCTGCGACGTGCCGATACATGACGACACAGGTGGCGGGGCGGAGGAACGCCGATCAGCGATCCCGTGCGACTCCACCCGCGTCCTCACGCCGGACACGGAACGGCGTGGCTCATCCGCCTCCGGCGCCCGCGCCCGCACCGACCAGGACGCGTTCGGTGTGCCGGCGCCGGCGGCGGCGCCAGACGACCAACGCGACCGCGGCGATGATGAGCAGCAGCACACCGACCAGTGCCCAGGGCGGCGCCGCGATCGTCGCGCCGCGGTTCACCGCGGACAGCCGGCCCTGCGAGGACACCGGATTGATCGACACCTGGGCGGTCAACCAGACCGCGGGGAAGACACCGGAGATCTTCCGAGTGACGGTGATCTCGCTGCCGGGCAGCATCTCGGGCACCTCGATGTCGCCGGTCTCCCCGAGGTTGAGGCCGAGCGGGCCGCGCGCCCGGACCGCGGCGGTGCCGGAGACCCGGATGTTGCCGGTGTTCCGCACCCGGTAGGTGACCGTCATGTCCGCGCCCTGGAAGGGGTTGGCCGGGTTGGCGTAGTCGACCTGGAGCGACTCCACCGCCAGCCCGGGTGTCACCGGACCGTCGACTCGCAGGTAGATGCGGCTGGCGACGCGCCGGTCGATGTCGACCTGCTGGCCGCCACCGGCGTCGTTCTTGGTCCCGACGACCGAGGCGACGATGCCGCCGGCGTGGTCACCCGGGGTGGCGTTCACCGGGACGTTGATGGTGAAGGCGACGTCGGCCCGTGTCTGCGGCTGGACGGTGTACGTCTTGGGGGTCAGGTCGGTCCAGGTGCCGAGGTCCTTCGCCGGCTGGGCCGCGGTCAGCAGCGAGAAGGCGCCGTCGGAGCTGGTGAAGGCGTCGGTCGAGTAGACGGTGAAGTTCACCGCCTTGGTGCCCAGGTTCCAGACCGCGACGCGGTCCTGGATCTGGGTGCCGGGACGGACCTGGTAGTCGTACCGGCTCCGCCCGTCCGGCCCGTTCGGGCCGACCGGCGTCACCGCCCAGCGGAACTCGTCCTCGGGCGCGGCGTGCGCCGGCGGTACGGAGACGACCAGTGCGGCAGCCAGTCCGGTGAGCGCGGCGAGCGCGGCGGACAACGCCCGGCGGGCGGTGCGGCGAGGAGGATTCATGGCGTGGGCGCCTTCGCTTCAGGAGGACGACTGCCTCAGGGACCACTGTGGACGGACGTGCGGCGGAGGTGCCGTGGACGGTTGCCCACGACGCCTCCGCCGACGGCGGTGCTGACCTGAACAGGTCGGACCCGAAGGTCAGACCAGCGTCAGGGTGAGGGTCGCGGAGTAGGTACCCGGCGCGACGTTGTCCGGGATGGCCAGCGAGACGGCGCCACCACAGGTGAAGGTGCCCGCGTTGGTCGTCGGGGCCGCCGAGCAGAGGGTCTTCGACGTGCCGAGACCGTTCGGCGAAGCCGCACCGACGATGACCGCACCCGAGCCGCTGACCTTCGTAGCGGTCGGGGCCCAGCCCAGGTTGTTCCCCGGGATGGTGCCGGCGCCGGTGAAGTCCTCGACCTGGCCGGTGAGGTTCCAGCCGGCGTTGTTGCCGCGCAGGTCGACGACCGTGGCGGTGTTCAGCGAGCCGGTGGCGGTGCCACCGACCGTGCCGCCGATCAGCGGCACCGTGGTGCCGGCGACGTTGAGCGAGAAGGCGCCGGGGGCGATGTCCCCGGTGATCTCCTGCTCGTTGCTGATGCTGCCGGCCGGCTGGCTGACGGTGAAGGGCACCGCAGCCGAGGCCGACGCCTTGTAGGCGGCGGAGTTCGCCGGGACGAACGACGCCGACAGGTTGGCGGTGCCGACCGGGAGCGTGGTGGTCGTCAGGGTGGCCACCCCGGCAGCGACCGGCGCGGTGCCGATCACGGTCGCGCCACGCTTGAACTCCACCGTGCCGGCCGCGGCGGCCGGGGCAACGGTGGCGGTCAGGGTGACGCTGGTGCCCGCGACCTGCGGGCTCGCCGGGGAGACGGCGAGGGTGGTGGTCGTGTCCTCGGCGGGCGCCGCGACCTTGACCGCCCAGTTGGCCCCGGTGACCTCGATGTTGATGCTCCGGAACACGTCCGGCAGGTCGCCCTGCGTCTCGCTGGTGCAGATGATGACGACCTCGTAGAGGCCGGCCGCCGGCGCGACGTTGCCGTTGGCCCTGGTGAACGACCGGTTCGCAGCCAACGAGAGCGGGGCCGTGTCGTACCCGCCGTCGCTGTAGACCGTGTTGAGGTTGTTGTACGGGCCGCCGACCCTACCGATCTTGACGGCGACGTTCGTGCCGTACCCGGTCGGGCACGCGGTGGCAGTCGTCACCGACGTGAACATCGGGTTGGCGTCGACGGTGCCGCTGGTCGGGGTCAGCGTGATCGAACCCAGATCTGCGGCGTGCGCCGGGGCAGCCAGGCCCACCAGCGCCACGGAGGACACCACAGCGGCGCCCGCCACAGCGCCCACGCGGGCCAGCAGGGACTTGGGACCCTTCATAAACAGTTCCTCCACTCGAGCGGCGGTTCGCCGGACTTCCACGAAGCCGGCGGACGGTGCGTGGATAAGGCTGGTGAAATGGGGTGGCTTCGGATGCGGCTTTACCTTTACTCCGGACATGCGAAAAGTAAATTCGCGATGACCGGAGTCGTTTTCCGCAGTGCACCACCGGCAACTTCGGACCATTTCGGGAAACCTCGTTGAAACCGTCGTACACCCCGGCCCGCCAATCAGTCGGGGGGTATGACCGACCATTCATAGGTGGTCAGCCGAACCGGCCGTTCACGTAGTCGTGCGTCCGGGGGTCCTGCGGGTCGGCGAACATCGCCTCGGTGGGGCCGTGCTCGACGATCCCGCCGGGCGTGCCCTGTTCGGCGAGGAAGAACGCGCACCGCTGCGACACCCGCGCCGCCTGCTGCATGTTGTGCGTGACGATCACGATCGTCACCTCGGAGCGCAGCTCCGCGATCGTCTCCTCGATCCGCCGGGTCGAGGTGGGGTCCAGCGCGGAGCACGGCTCGTCCATGAGCAGGACCCTCGGTCGCACGGCCAGCGAACGGGCGATGCACAGCCGCTGCTGCTGCCCGCCGGACAGCGCGCCACCGGGCTGACGGAGCCGGCCGCTGACCTCCTTCCACAGCCCAGCCTTGAGCAGGCACTCCTCGACCAGGTCGTCCTTCTGCCGGCGGCCGGCCTTCACCCCGGTGAGCTTGAGCCCGGCCACGACGTTGTCGTAGATCGACATCGCCGGGAACGGGTTCGGTTTCTGGAACACCATGCCGATGTCGCGCCGGGCGTCGGTGATCCGTCGCGACGGCGCGTAGATGTCCTCGCCGTCCAGGAGCACCTCACCGGACAGCGAGGCGCTGCCCACCAGTTCGTGCATCCGGTTGAGGATCCGCAGGTACGTGGACTTGCCGCAGCCCGACGGGCCGATGAGCGCGGTGACCTGCCCGGCGGGCATGGTCAACGACACCCGGTCGAGCACCTTGTGCTCGCCGAACCAGGCGGAGACGTCCCGCGTCTCCAGCGTCGCCAGCGGCGCCGCGACCGGGGACGGATCCGGGCGGGGCATGAGCAACGTGGACGCCGCCGGCACATGCAGTTCCTCGGTGCGGGCGTGCTGGGCGAGGTCGGGCGGGTTGGTCATGGCGTTGTCCTCTGACGGCGTCGATGGTGGGAACGGGGACGGTGGGCTACAGCAGGTTGGGCAGCAGCCGGGCGATCTGGTCGGCGGTGGCCAGCCCCAGCGAGCCGAGCACCGGCACGCCGACGGTCCACGCCTGCCAGCGCCCCCAGCGACTGCGGGCCCAGACCAGGGCGAGCGTCGCCAGGAGCAGCGCCTGCCCCCACAGCACCACCAGGATCCAGGCGTCCGGATCGGTCCCCATCGTCTTCTCGCTGGCCGGCAGGCCGGCCGCGGTCAACGGCCGGGGCGGTGCCGGCTGGGGCGCGGTGACCAGGTCCGCGTCGACGCGCAGCACATCGGTCGGGTAGAAGGGCCCGCCGTCGGCGGTGACCAGCGTCAACCGGCCGGCGCCGGTGGCCACGGGGACTGGTTTCAGGACGTCCTTGGTCCGGACGCTGATCACCTTGTACACGAAGTCCTTGCCCTGGCCGGTCGACACCAGGATCTGGTCGCCGGTGTTCAGCAGGTCGAGGCCGGCGAAGGGGGCTCCGTAGGAGGACCGCCGGCCCATGATGATGCTGGTCCCGGCCTGACCGGGCAGGACCGTGTCCCGCCGGTGCCCGGGGCCGAGCTGCGTCACGCCCGAGGTCGTGCCCTCCAGCACGACGAAGCGGGCGCCCAGCGCCGGGATCTGCAGCACGGCGACCGGGGTGCCCAGCGGATGGAGCTTGCCGTTCTCGTCGAGCTGCCCCACCGGCGCCACCGCGTTGGCCAGGTCCTGGCGGAAGTCGGCGTAGGCCGTCTGCTGGCTGCGTTCGAACCGTAGCTGGGAGATCAGCGTGACGTGGGCGACGAAGCCGAGCAGGAGCACCGCGACGATCGACATCGCCGCGCCGGGCAGGTACAACCAGAACGCTGCGGGCTCCGTCCGGGCAGGCCGGACGGGCGGCGCGAGAGGCCGCGGCTCAGGCAGCGACGCCGGCGACGGGTCGGGCAGCGGCGCGGGCGGCGGAGGTCCGGTCAGCACGGCCATCCTCAGTACGCCTTCCGCCGCCGCGTGAACCAGACCACGCCGGCACCGGCGGCGAGCAGGACGACACCGAGCACGATCAGCTGGGCGAGCGCGGCACCGGTCACCGGGAGCCCGCCACCGCCGGGGGCGGCGACCTGCGGCGCGATGCTCGTCTGCACCTGCTGGGCGCCACCGGCCGAGCCGGTCGGCGGCGCGGTCGTGGGACCGGCGATCGTCGGGATGGGGCCGGGGCCTCCGCCTCCGCCGACGACCTGCCAACCGGTGCCGGTGACCTCGATCTGCTGGCTGCGGAACAGGCCGGTCAGGTCGCCCTGGGTCTCGCTGGTGCAGATGATGACGACCTCGTAGCGGCCGGCGGGCGGTGCGACATTGCCGTTGGCCCTGGTGAACGACCGGTTGGCCGCCAGCGAGAGCGGCGCCGTGTCGTACCCGCCGTCGCTGTAGACGGTGTTGAGGTTGTTGTACGGGCCGCCGACCTTACCGATCTTGGCGGCGACGTTGGTGCCGTACCCGGTCGGGCAGGGTTCGGCCGTCGTGATGGCCGTGAACATCGGGGTCTGCTCGACGGTGCCGCTGGTCGGCACGAGGGTGATGGGTTTCGGGTCGGCAGCCCACACCGGGCCGGCCAACCCGACAGCGGCCACGGCGATCACCGCGATCGCTGAGAGCAGTGCGACGCTTCGCGCGACAGGGGAGGTGGACTGCACGGGTGGTTCCTTCCGGTCGGGGCATGATCGGCATCTCGCGCCACCAGGACGCAGGGTGGCCGGACGCCCGTGAAGGCGTCCGGCCGATGCCGCGGGACGAGTCGGCGATCAGGCGTTGTTCTTCAGCGCCGTGCTGCCGCAGGCGCCCTGGAACAGGGTGGCGCCGTTGGTGGTGCGGACACCGAAGCCGAACAGCTCGATGGTCGCGGCGTTCTGGCAGACCAGAGACGTCGGACCGGAGAAGACCCGCTCGAGGGTCGAGCCGGCCAACAGGTCGGCGGTAGGGACGACGTTGTAGACGTCGCGGACCAGCTCGGCGCGGAAGGCGATGTTGAGCTTGCCGCCCACCACCGGCTGCAGGCCGTTGACCGCACCCAGCCTGGACGGGCCACGCCGGTCGTCGACCTGGACCTGCGTCTGGGCCAGGATGGTGGCGGTGTTGGTCTGGGCCACGTACTGACCGACCGAGAACGGAACGATCGAGTTGAACTTGCCGTTGAGCACGGTGCCGTCGTGCTCCTGGTATCCGGTGCCGGTGCCCTGGTCGATGCAGGGGTAGTCACCGGCGGCGATGTCGTTCTCGGTGATGCCCATCTTCTGCAGCCAGAACTGGCGGGTGCCCGAACCGGACTGCAGGAGCATCGGCGACACCGGGGTGCCGGAGACGGCCGGGGTGAGGCAGCGGTAGATCCGCTGGAGCTGCACGAACGTCAGGTTGTTCGGCAGGTCGCTGTCGACGTTCTTCGCGTACGTCACCGCGTCCACCCCGAACGGGATGTACGTGAGGTTACCCGTGGTCGTCGGGGACGTCTGCGAGAAGCTCGACGAGCGGGCGAAGTCGACGCAGCCGACCACGTTGTCGCCCTGGAACAGCCCGCCGGTCTCGCCCTCGGAGGCGCGCAGCGCGGTGCGTCCGGCACCCGAGCCGTTCGGCCGGGTGAAGGTGCAGTTCGCCGCCTTGGTCTTGATCTTGGGGGCGGGCACGACGCCGCCCGGGTCACGGGCGTCCCAGGAGGCGATGATCTTGTTGTTGCCGGCGTCCCGGATCACATTGCCCAGGCCGTTGAGCACGTCCTGCGTGGTGTCGGAGCCGGCACCGGCGATGACCCGGTACTCGTTGGCGGGGATCGGGTCGGCCGCGGCGGGAGTCGCCACGGCCACGAGAGCGACGACCGCGCCGAAACCGGCCGCTGCCATGCGCCCGAAGGTGCGCACCTTCATGCGTTCTCCCTTTCTGAGGAGATCAGGAGGTACCGCTCGATTCAGATGAATGAGCCGTCGTAATCATTCGGCCGCGTACCGCACAACGGATACCCGTGTTGAGAAAACGTTTCGCGGGTTGTCCTTCGCCAACATGAGCGCCGAATGAACGGCATTTCCAGATCGGTGCGAAGAATGCGAAATCGGTCGTCATCCCGATCTCCTCCGGCGGTGTTTCGCGATCGTCAGCAGCACCGGACCCGCCATCGCGAACGCGATCCCGGCGCCGAGCGCGAACAGCCAGGCGTACCGGATGCTGCCGACCGGCTCGGCCGCGGTGTACTCCAGTGGTCCCACCGGGGCGATCGACGCCCCTGGCGACGTCGAGGGCGGGACCGACGGCCGCGTGCCGGTGTTCGGCGTCAGGGTCACCCCGCCGGGTCGCGTGGTCGCCGTCGCGGCGGCGGGTGGCGGGGCGGTGGTGGTGGCCGCCGGCTCCACCCAGTTCTCCAACCGCAGTGCCACCTCGCGCGTCTTGGCCTTCATCGCCTCCGGCAGCGGCACGTAGCCCGCGGGCAGCTGTCCCCGCGCGGTGCCCGGGACCTGGCCCTCCCCCACGGCGTACCGCAGGAACTGGGCGTACATCCTGCGCCGCTCCTGGCTCTGCGCCGTGTTGGCACCCGCGTACGTGACGACCGGCAACGGGTACGCGCCGGGGGTCTTCTTCAACGGGTCCAGCTCCAGCATCCCGGCCGCGTTCGGCGTCATCGCCTGGTACGCCTTGGTGACGGCCGCCTCGTCCGGCGCCACGAACTCGCCGTTGCGGTTGCGCAGCCTGGCCGTGAATGTCCCGTACCGGGCGGCGCTCGGCGCGTCGGTCAGCCCCATCGCGAACCGGCGTCCCGGCGGGTTCGGCGGGGTGTAGTCCAGCTTGTAGTCGCCGGAGGCGCTGGACTGGACCCAGATCGACTGGGTCTGGGAGTACGCCCGCAGGACCCGCCGGGCGCCCTCGGCGCGGGTGGGCGTGTACGGCCGGTGGTTGAAGGTGGTGATCAGCGAGCTCGGGTTCGGCGGCACCGACAGGTTGTCGGCGAGCCGGGTGGACTGGTCGAGCTTGGGGAAATCCGCCGGGACCACCGCACCCGCGCTGAAGAGCGCCGGGTAGGCCGGGTTGACCACCATGCCCCACTCGTCGGGCTTGCCGCCCAGCCAGGCGCGGGCCTCCTCGTCGGCGAGGATCCACTCCCACACCGCCAGGTTGGCCGGCGAGTCCTTGTCCGGCACCATCAGCCCGTCCCACCGCACACCGGACTCGATGTAGTACTCGAACGCGGGGTTGTACTTCAGGAACTCCTTGTCCTGGCGGGGCGTGATGGGGTTCGTCAGCAGGTAGGCCGGCTGGCCGCCGACGACGTCACGCTTGTAGGAGAACGTCAGCATCTTGGCGACCAGCCGTGGCGTCAGGTTGACCTCACGGACCTGGGTCGCCCGCAACTTCTCGACCTCGGGCGGTGCGCCACCGGGCGGGAGGTCGTAGTCGATGTTGTACCCGATGGTGTCGGCGCTGATGGCCACCGGGGCGTACAGCACCTCCGGGTCACCCTCGACCCGCTCGACCGGGTTCTGCAGGAAGCCCAGTCCGGTGTTGCCGTTCCGCTTCACCAGTTCCTCACCGGTGCGGAACTCCGGCAGCTGGCTGTAGGCGAACATCGGCCCGTTGTCCTTGCACAGCTCGGGCTGCCAGGACAGCACCGCGTCGGCGACGAACTCGGAGCCGGCGATGCCCAGCTCCGCCCCGCCCAACGGGCAGAAGCGGTCCAGCGGCAGGAATTCGAGCTTGACCGCGATCCGGCTCTGCCACAGGCCGGGGGTGAGCGGGGACCCGTTGATGACCCCGCCCGGACCGGCGGGCTTCCCGGTGGTCCAGTCGATCTCGCCGCGGGGCACGATCACCAGCCAGCACGGCGCGATGGAGTTGTCGGGCAGGCGCTTGCCGCAGCCGAGGTGGTTGGCCTCGCGGGCGGTCTGCACCTCGAAGACGACCCGGCCGGTGCCGTCGCCGGTGGTGATGGCGTACGGGATCTCGTTGGTGTTGTACGCGGAGAAGTACGTGCTCACCGCGCTGGGCAGTTCCCCCGGCACCGGCAGCGGCTGGCTCGGGCTTCCGTTCGGGGTCGGCGCGTCACCGTCCGCCGGGCGGAAGGGCACCACGAGGGCGTCCTCCGGCTGGGTCTCGGCCGGGTCGCGCTGGGCGCCGGGCAGGATGCCGCGGGTGCCGCCGTCCTGGATGCTGTTGACCCCGCCGAAGGTGGGCGGCGTCAGTCCCGAGCCGAACTGGCAGGTCTCCCGGAACTTCAGCCCCAGCGGGTCGTCCGCCGCGCGCGGATCGCCCCAGCACTGCATGATCGACAGCACGTTCTGCCCGCCGGAGTCCGCCGGGGTCGGCCTGCCACCGGTCCAGGTGATCTCGATGGCCTGGCTGAACAGGTCCCTGGTCTGCGAGACGGTGATGGACAGGTTGGAGAAGTCCTCCAGCGGGCCGGTCCCGCCCTTGACCGTCACGGTCGACGGGGTGGTCCAGGCCGGTGCCGCGGCCTGCGGTTCCGCCGTCGCCGGCACGACGGTCAGCAGCAGGCCCGGCCCGGCGAGCATGACGGCCAGGGCGGCGAGCCAGCGCCGCAGCGACGTCCGGTCGCGCGGCCGGGCGGGCGCGGGCGCCGCGTCGACCGGCGTCACCGGGCGCCCCGGTCGTCACCACGGCCGTTGACGGCACGGGCCACGAGCGGCGGGACGACGATGAGACCGCCGAGCAGCAGGCCCGCCAGCATCATCATGGTGTGGGTGAACGTCCAGCCGCCACCGGCGGCGAGGTCGACCGGCGTCGCGTAGACCGCCTGCCCCCCGCCACCGTTCCCGCCACCGACGATCTCACCGGTGTCCGGGTCGATCACCGGTGGGGCGGAGGACGCCGCGGCGCTCCCGCCCGCGCCGGGCGTGCCCGCGCCGGGCACGGTGGTGCCGCCGCCCGTGCCGGGGTCGGCGGCGGGGTTGTTGGTGCCGGCCGCGCCGCCGGTGCCGGTGGTGCACTGCGTCGCGCCACCAGCCTTGTCGCACTCCGGCGGGTTGGGCGCCGTCTCGGCCAGGATGTTGCGGTTGCTGCCGTCGGGGGCGAACGTCGGGTTCCGGCAGCCGACCATCTGCTCCTCGACCCGGCCGGGGATGCGTTTGATCTGGCTGTACCCCGCCCGGACCAGGTTGATCGGCAGTGGCGAGTAGCCGAGCGTCTCGGCCTGCTCCTGCCCCTGGCAGATGACGTAGTAGAGGAACTTCGCGAGGGTGTAGCCCTTGTTCTCGTTGATCGGCGCCTCCAGCGCGGTCGGCACGATCGCGTAGGAGTACGACGACAGCGGGTACGAGCGCTTGTCGGCGCTGCGGTAGACGCCGCTGAGGTCCTGGGTCAGGTAGGTCTGCGAGTTGGGATCCCGCTCGTCGATCTTCGCTTCCAGCAGCGCCACCGCGACGTTCTTCGCGGTCGGCTCGACGTAGTACCCCTGCTCGTTGAGCACCTTCACCACCGGGAAACGGGCCTCCCGGGCGTAGGAGTACTCGACGTAGGTGATCGCGCCCTCGGAGGTGTCGGCCTTGGTGTAGTTGGTGACACCGCTGGAGCCGTTCTGCCCGACGAAGCCCTGCTTGCCGGGGAAGACCGAGGTCTGCCCGCAGGGGGTGCGCCGGCCGACCGAGGCGCAGTACGGGTCCCAGGTGCCCTGATGGCGGGCGGCCAGCCAGGCGGTGAACTGTGCCGTGGTGCCGGAGCCGTCCGACCGGTACACCGGAACGATCTTCCGGGCCGGCAGGCCGATGCCCGGGTTCTCCGCCTTGATCACCGGGTCGTTCCACAGCGTGACGGTGCCGGTGAAGATCTTGGCGATGGTCGGCCCTGACAGCCGCAGGTTGGTGACCCGCCGCCCGCCGACCTTGAGGTTGTACATGAACGCGGTGCCACCGGCCACGACCGGCATGTACGCGAACTTGCGCGCCGGCGGCGGGTCCGCGACGTTGGAGCCCTGGTCGGTCACGCCGTAGGGGATCTCCGAGACGGCGAAGTCCGCGGTGAGGTTCGAGAAACGGTTGCGCCCGGCCGTCGAGCCCTGGCCGTCATAGTTGATCGTGATGCCGGACTGCTTCACGTGCGCCTGCCACTGCGTCAGCGCGTTCTGGCTCCAGGTGGAGCCGGCGCCGGTGACGGCCACGAACACGGCAGCCTGCGCGACGGTGGCGTGCAGGACCGTGCCGGCGATCAGCCCGACGGCCAGGACACCCGCCGCCGCCCGCCGCCAACGGGTCGCACCGACCGGCGCAGGGATCGGGACTCTCAACATGACCTACCTCGCGATGACGGGTTACTGGGGCTGGTGATCGGGGACGACCTGGACCGCGGCTTCCCGCTCCCGGGCGACGAACCGGGCCTGGTCGGCGCGTGAAGCGCGCATCCGGCGGCGGAGCTGGGCCGCGCTGAGCTGACCCGCGCCGCGGCCGCCGATCAGCCGGGCCAGGACGAACAGCAGCATGACCAGCATCAGCAGCACCGTCGCCGTGGCGAACCCGCGGGCGATCATGGTCTCACCCGGGTACCGCACCAGTTCGAAGATCTGCAGCGGCAACGACACCTGCGGGCCACTGAACGGATTGAGGTTGACCGACGTGGAGACCCCGGCGGTGAGCAGCACCGGGGAGGTCTCGCCGATGCCCCGGGCGGTGCCGAGGATGACCGCGGTCGTCAGGCCCGAACGGGCGGTGGGCAGCACAACGTGCCAGGCGGTCCGCCACTGGCTCGCGCCCAGGGCGAGGGACGCCTCCCGCAGCGTGCCCGGCACCAGCCGCAGGACGACGTCGCCCGCGCGGACGATGATCGGCAGCATCATCACGCTGATCGCCAACGAGGCGGCGAACCCGGACCGCTCGAAGGGTATGCGCTCCTTCAGTCCGGTGGAGGCGAACAGCAGGATGATGGCGAAGATGAACAAGCCGGACACGATCGACGGCAGCGCGGTCATCGCCTCGACGACCGTGCGGACGAACCGGCTGAAGCGGCCCGGGATCTCGTTGAGGAACACCGCGCAGCTGACGCCCAGCGGCACCGTGACGATCAGCGCCATCGAGATCTGCTCCAGCGTCCCGATGATGGCGTGCAGCACGCCGCCCTGGGTCATCGGCGCCAAGGGGCCGGTGACGCTGAGGTCCTGCGTGAAGAAGTTGCCGTGCACGAGCGCCCGCCAGCCGCGGACGAACGTGAAGACGACGATCGTCACCAGCACGGCCAGCAGCAGGAAGCCCAGGCTGTGCACGATCACGTTGACGAACTTGTCCCGGACCGCCAGGCCCGTCCGATCGGCCGAGATCAGGATCGCGTAGAGGATCAGGAAGCTGACGTAGGCGATCACGATGAAGCCCAGCACCCCGTCGAAGGGCAGCAGCCAGGTGTACAGCAGCGCGGTGAAGCCGACGGCACCGGCCGCGGCGCCCACCAGCGACAGCACCTCGTCGCGCTGCGAGCCGGCGAACCGGCGGCGCGACTCGGGGACGGCGTCGATCTCGGGTGCCCGCACCACGACCGTGGTCGTCGCGCGGCCGGGACCGGCCGCCGGCGGGACGACCTCCGTGACGGCGGCCGCCACCGGATCGTTCCCGCCCGCGGGGTGCCCTGCCGGGCGGGTCACCTCGGGCGCGGCATGGCGGGCAGGCATCGGCAACACGGTCCTCTCACGCGTCACTCGAGGCTCCGGATCGGCTGCGCGCGATGACGCTCGACGCGATGAAGTTGACGATCAGCGTCATGACGAAGAGCGTCAGGCCGGCGGCCATCAGCGCGGACGTCGCGAACGACGACGCCTCGCCGTACAGGTTGGCGATCAGGGCGGCGACGGAGTTGGTGCCGACCTCGAAGATGTGCGGCTGGAACACGAAGGCCGGCGAGATGATGAGCACCACCGCGATGGTCTCGCCGAGCGACCGCCCGAGCGCGAGCATCATCCCGCCGATGATCCCGCCCTTGCCGAACGGCAGGACCACCGTGCGGATCATCCCCCAGCGGGTGCTGCCGAGCGCGTAGGCACCCTCCCGCTCACCGATCGGCGCCTGGGAGAACACCTCGCGCATCACCGAGGTGGCGATCGGGGTGACCATCAGACCGACCACCACACCGGCGATGAACGCCGAGGACTTGTAGACCGTCTCGGTGGCCAGCGGGTCGCCGGGCTCGACGCCGTCGACCGAGAAGATCGGGATCCAGCCGAGCCAGGTGGACATCCACCGGGCGAAGTCGAGCGCGAAGGGTTGGAACAGGAAGAAGCCCCACAACCCGTACACGACGCTCGGCACCGCAGCCATGAGATCCACGAGGCTGATCAGGAACCGTTTCCAGGCCGCCGGGGCGTACTCGGACAGGTACAACGCAGCGCCGATCGACAGCGGCAACGCGAGCGTGACGGCCACCAGCGCGATGATCACCGTACCGCTGAGGACCGCCGCGATGCCGAACGTGCCGCCGTCGGGCTCCCACCGTTCGGTGGTGAGGAAGTCCAGCTTCGCCGAGCGCAGCGCGGGCAGCGCCCCGGCGGTGAGAAATCCGCCGACGAGCAGCATGAGGACGAGCACCGTGCCGCCTCCGGCGCGCAGCATCCCCCGGAACAGCACGTCCGCTGGGGTCGGCCGGGTGGTGACCGTGCGCGGGGCGTCAACGGCAGGGGATGACCCGTCCGGCCCCCGCGGCGGGGCCTTGATCATCGTGGTCACGGACTGTTCCCTCCCCGCCGTTGCCGGCCGGGAGCGCCCGGGACGGCGTCGCCGGCCCGGTGCCGAAGACATCGCGGCCAGCCTCGTCAGGCGGGGTGACGGCTCACGTGGTCCGATGCTCACGCCGGACATGCGGCAGATGAACAGTGCTGCGGGATCAGGCGATGCCGCCGCAACGGCCGATCCGGGGGCGTACCCGGCACGAACGAGTCGGCGGCGATGCGCAGCTTGGAGCAGGCGACCCAGAAATAAGTCGCGTACTAAGACGCCGTTAAGCCTGGCTCTTGCGCACCCTCGTCAATGGTCGCTATACCTTTAGGACACTTTACTGTTAACTTTATTAACGGTTGGCGGAGGGTTCCATGCGACGACGCACCCTGCACCTCTTGTCCGCCGCGACGGCCGCACTCGTGGCCGCATCCGCGGCGTTCTTCGTGACCACCGCCAACGCGGAGGTCGACCACGCGGCGTGCCGCCCGGACGGGCTCTACCCGACGCCGGGGGTCACCGTCCCCTACTGCAACGTCTACGACACCAACGGCCGCGAGAACCTCGGCGCCGACCACGGCCGCCGCATCATCGGCTACTTCACCAGCTGGCGCACGGGCAAGAACGGCGCACCTGCGTACCTGGCCAGCCAGATCCCGTGGGACAAGGTCACCCACATCAACTACGCGTTCGCGCACGTCGACGGCACCAACAAGATCTCCGTCGG
The DNA here is from genome assembly GCF_035963215.1 of Dactylosporangium sp. NBC_01737. Taxonomy (NCBI): domain Bacteria; kingdom Bacillati; phylum Actinomycetota; class Actinomycetes; order Micromonosporales; family Micromonosporaceae; genus Dactylosporangium; species Dactylosporangium sp. NBC_01737. Next base: position 5,697,062 of record NZ_CP109153.1, on the reverse strand, counting down.
CACGCCCAGCGCGGCGAACAACGCCGCGACCAACATGACCTGGCCCGGCACCGCGGGCGCGGAGATGGACCCGGCGTACTCGTACACCGGGCACTTCAACCTGCTCAACAAGTTCAAGAAGCAGCACCCGGCGGTCAAGACGCTGATCAGCGTCGGCGGCTGGGCCGAGACCGGCGGCTACTTCGCCGACAACGGCGACCGGATCGACTCCGGCGGCTTCTACCGGATGACCACCAACAGCGACAACAGCATCAACGTCGCCGGCATCAACACCTTCGCCGACTCTGTGGTGACGTTCCTGCGCACCTACGGCTTCGACGGCGTCGACATCGACTACGAGTACCCGACGTCGAACGCGAAGGCCGGCAACCCGCTCGACTTCGCCCAGGCCGACGCGAAGCGGGCCGGGCTCAACGCCTCCTACCACCTGCTGATGAAGACGCTGCGGGAGAAGCTCGACGCCGCCGCGGCCACCGACGGCAAGTACTACATGGTGACCGTCGCCGCGCCCGCGTCCGGCTGGCTGCTGCGCGGCCTGGAGTCCTACCAGGCGTTGCAGTACCTCGACTACGTGAACATCATGTCCTACGACCTGCACGGCTCGTGGAACAACTACGTTGGGCCGAACGCGGCGCTGTACGACAACGGCGACGACGCGGAGCTGTCCTCCGGCGGCGTGTACGGGGCGTACCAGAACATCGGCTACCTCAACACCGACTGGGCCTACCACTACTTCCGCGGCGCCATGCAGTCCGGCCGGATCAACCTCGGCGTGCCGTACTACACGCGCGGCTGGCGGGGCGTCACCGGCGGCACCAACGGCCTGTGGGGGCGCGCGGCGCTGCCGGACCAGACGAAGTGCCCGGCCGGCACCGGCGGGGCGATCGGCTCGACGACGCCGTGCGGCAACGGCGCGGTCGGCATCGACAACCTGTGGCACGACGTCGAGCTCAACGCCGAGGTCCCGGCCGGCGCCAACCCGATGTGGCACGCGAAGAACCTGCAGGACGGCCGCGCCGGGGACTACCTGGAGGCGTACGGGCTCACCCCGGCGACCGACCCGGAGGACCGCATCAGCGGCACCTACGCCCGCAACTACTCCAGCGCCCTGGTCGCGCCGTGGCTGTGGAATGCGCAGAAGCAGGTGTTCCTGTCCACCGAGGACGACCAGTCCCTCGGGGTCAAGGCCGACTACGTCGTGAACAAGGGCATCGGCGGCATCATGATCTGGGAGCTCGCCGGCGACTACGCCTGGGACGCGACCCGCAACGAGTACTACATCGGCAACACGCTGACGAACCTGCTGTACGACAAGTTCAAGGCGGCCGGCCCGTACGGGGCCAGGAAGGCCAACATCACGATGCCCACCGCGACGCTCAACGTCGGGGTGCAGGTCGGCGGCTTCGCCCTCGGCGACAACAACTACCCGATCAACCCGGAGCTGCGGCTGGTCAACAACACCGGCGCGGCGATCCCGGCCGGGGCGCAGCTGGAGTTCGACTACCCGACCACCGCGCCGGGCAACCTCGGCCAGCAGTCCGGCTGGGCGCTGACCGTGGTGTCCACCGGGCACACCGGCAGCAACGTCGGCGGGCTCAAGGGCGACTTCCACCGGGTGCGGCTGACGGTGCCGGCGATCGCGGCCGGCTCGTTCGCCGAGGTCACCCTCAACTACCAGCTGCCCATCTCAGGCCCGTCGAACTTCACGCTCAGCTTCGGCGGCCAGACCTACGCCCTCGCGGCCGACCACGCCCGCGGCGGCACCGCGCCGACCGTCTCCCCGACCGTGTCGGGCAACCCGTCGACCGGCACCTGCACCGCACCGGCGTGGGCGGCGGGCACCGTGTACACCGGCGGCAACCTGGTGTCGCACAACGGCCACACGTGGAAGGCGCAGTGGTGGACGCAGGGCGACACGCCCGGCACCAACGCGGTCTGGGTCGACCAGGGGGTCTGCTCCGGCACGTCGCCGTCGGCGAGCGCGTCGGCGAGTGCGTCGCCGAGCACGAGCCCGAGCACGAGCGCGTCGCCGAGCCGAAGCCCCAGCACGTCGCCGAGCACCGGCACCGGTTGCGGGTCGCTGCCGGTGTGGAACGCGACGACGGCGTACACCGGAAACACGGTCGTGCAGCACGCCGGCCGCAGGTACCGCGCGAAATGGTGGACGCAGGGCGAGAACCCGGCGACCACCGGCCAGTGGGGCGTCTGGGAGGACCAGGGCGCCTGCTGAGCGCCCGCGCGTGAGAGCAGGTCGTGCCGGGCCCTTCGGTAAGGCCCGGCACGGCCGTCTCAGCGGGTGATGCGCGGCTTGGTGTGCGGCAGCGCCTCGATCGTCGCCCGCTCCTGGTTGAGGGTGGCGGCCGCGACCTCGGGCGGCGTGTTCGCCATCCACTGGCTGACGGAGATGTCCTCGAACCGCGGGTTGCGGAACATCTCCAGGAACACGAGCGGTTCCTTGCCGGTGTTCTCGATGTAGTGGCCGTACGCGAACGGCACGTAGCCGACGTCGCCGGCCTGGTAGTTGAACGTGCGGTTCATCCCGGAGCCGGCGAACACGCCCATCCGGCCGGTCCCGGAGATGTAGTACTGCCACTCGTCGTCGGTGGTGTGCCAGTGCAGCTCGCGCATGCCGCCCGGGTCGATCTCCACGAGCGCGGCGCTGATCGCGTTCGCGGCGGCGAACCTGGTGGAGTCCACGACCCGCGCGGAGCCGCCCTTGAAGCGTTCCGGCGCCTCGGCGAGCATGCGGTGCTTGAACGTCCGCGGCACGTCACCGGTGGGGCTGACCAACTTGTCGGATTCGAGGGCCGGTGGGACCTGCCCGTTGAAGATGTACTTCTCCCGCTCGGGCAGCAGCGCCAGCTGCTCCTGCGACCAGCCGAAGTTCTTCGCCACGATGCTGCGGGGCGTGTGCGCGAAGTAGTCGCTGATCATGAACGTGGAGTTCTCCGAGAACATGCCGTCGTCGAAGACGAGCAGGAACTCCACGCCCTCGTTGAGGGCCTGGATGTGATGTGGCACGCCCTTCGGGAAGAACCACAGGTCGCCGCGCTCCACGTCGTCGAGGAAGGTGCGGCCCTCCTGGTCGACGGCGCCGATGCGGCAGCTGCCCTCCAGGACGTACGCCCACTCGGACTGCTTGTGCCAGTGCATCTCGCGGTACGCGCCCGGGTTGAGCTTCATGTCGACGCCCGCCAGCTGAGTGGCCACCGGCAGCTCCCGCTGCGTCACCTCCCGGGTCCAGCCGCCCTCCTCCATGCGGGTGTGCGCCATGGACATGGAGAACTTCAGGTTCGGGATCGTCCCGGAGTCCGTCGCCGGCGGCGTGAGCAGGTCGGGGTTCTGCAGGTCCAGTTCAACGTTGCGCGGGCCGGCGTCGATGCCGCCCCGGTTACCGCGCATCGGCTGCGGCAGCGTCCGCTGGGTCGTCTGAGCCATGTGTCGGCCTTCCTGAGGTGTTGTCGGTACGTGCGTGCTGCGTCCCGGGCACGAGCACGGCCCGGAGCAGTGCGGTGCCGCCGTGTGCGGCGGCGGCGAGAGGGATCGCGGCGCAGGTCGCGGCGAGCGCCACGACGGTCACCGCGGGCGCGCCGGCCAGGACGGCCCCGACCGTCAGCGCGCCCGACGCGAGCAGCTTGACCCTGATCCGGGCGGGTACCGGCGCGGGCACGGGTCAGGCCAGCAGCAGGAACGGCAGCGCCAGCCCGACGGCCGCGACGACCGCCGCGGCGGCGGCCGCCACCGCCGTGGTGACCCGGGCGTTGACGAGCTGGCCCATGAGGGCCCGGTCCCGGCAGAAGTGGATGAGCAGGAACAGCGCGACCGGCACGCCGAAGGAGATGACGACCTGACTCGCGACCAGCAGCGTGGTCAGCGACGTGCCGACCGTCAGCAGCACCACCGACGGCGTCATGGTGACCAGGCGGCGCAGGTACACCGGGACCCGCCGGCCGAGAAAGCCACCCATGACGACGTCACCGGCGAGGGTGCCGACGCCGGACGACGCGAACCCCGAGGACAGCAGCGCCACCGCGAACGCGAGGGCCGCGGCGCCGCCGACCCGCTCGGCGAGGACGGTGTGCGCGTCGAACAGGTCACCGGTCCACGCGCCTGCGGTCAGCGCGCCCAGCCCGGCACCGAGCGCGATCATCGACACGTTGACGGTCGCGGCGGCGCTCAACGCGATCCCGCAGTCGAAGCGCAGCGCCCGCCGCACGTCCTTGGGCCGCGCGCCGACGGCGGCGCCGGGCTTGGCCAGCGCCGAGTGCAGGTAGACCGCGTGCGGCATGACGGTCGCGCCGACGATGCCCATCGCGAGCAGCACCTGATCGCTGCCGGCGAGGCGGGGCACCAGCCCGCCGGCGAAGCCCGACGCGGACTGGTGCCCGACGGCGACCAGGTCGTACACCATGCCGGCGCCGATGAGCAGCAGCGCCGCCGCGGTCGCCGACTCGAACCGGCGGGTCCGGCCGCGCCGGCGCAGCGCGAGCAGCAGCAGCGAGACGCCGGCGGTGACGACCGCGGACACGGCGACCGGCATGCCGAACAGCAGCCGCAGGCCGATCGCCGCGCCGACGAACTCGGCGAGGTCGGTGGCCAGGACGACCAGCTCCGCCTGCAGCCACAGGATCTGCCGGCCCCAGCGCGGGAACCGGTCCCGGCACAGCTCCGGCAGGCTCCGGCCGGTGGCCACGCCCAGCTTCGCCGCCTGGTACTGCACCAGGATCGCGACCAGGCTGGCGGCCACGACGACCCACACGAGCCGGTAGCCGGAGGTGGCGCCGGCGGTCAGGTTCGTGGCGACGTTGCCCGGGTCCACGTAGGCGATGGCGGCGACGAGGGCCGGTCCCATCAGCGGGGTCAGCCGGGCCGGCCTCCCCGGTGCGGCCTGCGGCCGCTCGGTGGTCACGACGCGCGTGGTTTCCGCCATGAGGTCGAGCGTGCTGCGCACCGTGGCCGACCGGCCTCACGCCACCGGCATGATTCCCCGCAGACGCGAAGCGCCGGGCCGCGACGGCCCGGCGCTTGCCTGCGAGGGAACGGGTTCAGGCGCGCGACATCGCCGTCGCGCCGATGAACTCCATCGTCGCCTTCGCCACCTCGGGCGCGTGGGTCCACGGGATGCCGTGCGGGGCGCCGCGCAAGGTGACCAGGCGCGCGTCGGGCAGCATCGGCTGGAGCCGCTGGCCCGTCTTGGCGTACGGCAGCACGTTGTCCTGGTCACCTTGGATGATGAGCACGGGCACGTCGATACGGGGCAGGTCCGGGCGGAAGTCGGTCAGCCACGCGGTCACGCTGTCGTGGGTGCCCTTGGCGGAGCCTCGGGCGCCGATGTCCCAGTGCCCGCGGAAGGCCTCCTCGCTGACCCGCTTGCCCTTGTTCTCCTCCCAGTTGAAGAACGCCTTGCAGAAATCGGTGAGGTAGGCGAACCGGTCCTGCAGGATCGCCGACTGGAAGCCCTGGAAGAGGGTCCCGTCCACCCCTTCGGGGTTGTCGGCGGTCTTGAGCAGGAACGGGGCGAGGGGCGCCATCAGCACCGCCTTGGACACCCGCCGCGAGCCGTACTTCCCGAGGTAACGGGTCACCTCGCCGGTGCCCATGGAGTGCCCGATCAGGATGGTGTCGCGCAGGTCGAGCTTCGTCATCAGCGCGTCGAGGTCGGCGCAGAACGTGTCGTAGTCGTAGCCGGTCGACGGCTGCGACGAGTTGCCGAAGCCGCGCCGGTCGTAGGTGATCACCCGGTACCCGGCGGCGAGCAGCGGGATGGTCAGTTTCTCCCAGGTGGCGCCGTTGAACGGGAACCCGTGGATCAGCACGACCGGCTGGCCCGAGCCGTGGTCCTCGTAGTAGAGGTCGATGGGGCCGGAGTTCTCCGTACCGACGGTGATGTAAGGCATGGTTGGCCTCCTTCGGACGAGCTTGGGAGTCCTTCGGCCGCCCCAGTGCCCGCCCTGCCGGCGATTACGCCACGCGTCACAGGGTTTCGCGCTACAGGGTTTCGCGCTCCGCCTGGGCGATGAGCTCGAGGGAGTCCTCGCGCCCGAGCCGCTGCTCACAGAGGTAGCCGAACACCGACCATGTGGTGTCGATCACCACCTGCGGCGGGAACGCCGACAGCAGCTGCGCCCGCTGGTCGTCCGGGCCGAGGTGCGCCCGGATGACCGCCACCGCCGCGTCCTGGTCGACCTCGATGTCGCGGGCCATCGCCGCGACGTCGTCGGCGATCGCGTCGGCCGGGGTGTCCTCGTCGAACAGGCTCCGGACGGCGAGCCGGATCGCGGCCGCCAGGACCAGCGGCTCCTTGTCGTCCTGCGGCTCGGCGGCGGCGCCGTCCTCCGGCTCGTCGGCGACCTGCTCGGCCGCGTCCTGATCCCCCACGAGCAGCGCCGCCACCACGGCCCCGACCCTCGACCGCGGCTGCCAGCCGTCGACCTCGCCCGTCCCCAAGTCCGTCCCCATGGTCATGACTGTAGCCAGCCGGCGCTCACAGCGGGGGCCGCAGGACTTGACGGCGTTCCGTGGTACGGAATGATGTTCCATAACCCAGTACTGGAGGAGACCACATGCCGAACATCACCGTGGAGCTGCTGTCCGGACGCACCATGGATCAGCGGCGCGAGTTCGCCGAGGCGGTCACGGCCGCCGCCGTCGACATCCTGAAGGCCAAGCGTCCCTCGGTGCGGATCCGGTTCGACGAGATCGAGAAGTCCGACGTGGCCAACGGCGGCGTGCTGGAGTCGGACCGCACCGACTGACAGCCGAAGGAGGGGGCGGCCACCGCCGGCCACCCCCTCCTCACGTGCGGGTGCTCACTTGCGGGCCAGCTCCGGTACCCATTCGGAGAACGCCGGCACGTAGGCCAGCAGCAGGATGGTCGCGAACATCACGGCCATGAACGGCAGCATCGGCCGCAGCATCTCCGCGATGCGGATGCGGGCGATGCCGCACACGATGAAGCACGCGGATCCCAGTGGCGGGGTGACGAGGGAGATGCCGAACACCGCGAGGCTGAAGATGGCGAAGTGCAGCTCCCCCATGCCGGCCTCCCGCGCCAGTGGCATGAACAGCGGGATGAGCACCACGAGCGCCGGCACGCCGTCCAGCAGCGCGCCGAGGATCCAGAACAGCACCATGACGATGGTGACGAACAGGAAGTAGTTGCCGGTGAACTGCCCGGCCCAGTCCGCGAGGACGATCTCGACCTGGTCGTAGGCGAGCATGTAGGCCAGCAGCTGGGCGACGCCGACGAGTGACAGCACCACGCCGGAGGTGCGCCCCGCGTTGACGAAGATGGTCACCCATTCGCCGCGGCCCACCGACCGGTACACCACCGCGAGGAGCACCGAGTAGAGCACGGCGACGGCCGCCGCCTCGGTCGCGGTGAACACGCCCCACAGGATGCCGCCGAGGATCAGCACCGGCGCGATCAGCGGCGGCAGCGCCTCCCACCCGGCCCGCAGCAGCTCACGGGGGGTGACCCGGACCCGCTCCGTCGTCGGCTCCCGGTACTTGGCGTAGAAGTAGATGACGAAGCCCTTGCCCAGCGCCACGACGGCGGCCGGGATGAGCGAGGCGAGGAACAGGTCGCGGATGGAGAGGTTGGCGACGGTGCCGAGCACGATCATCGTGATCGACGGCGGGATGAGGATGCCGGTGCCGGACGCGGCGGCCACGATCGACGCGGACCACGGCCGCCGGTAGCCGGCCTTCGTCATCGGCGGGATCATCGTCGAGCCGATGGCGGCGGCGTCGGCGTTGACCGAGCCGGACAGCCCCGAGAAGAGCATGGTCGAGGCGACCACGCTCATGCCGAGGCCGCCGGTCATCCAGCCGACCAGCATCGTCACGAACCGGACCAGCTTCTCCGCCGCGCCGGAGCGGTGCAGGATCTCCCCGGTCAGCACGAACAACGGGATCGCCAGGAGCGTGAACGAGTTCAGCCCGTGGAAGACGGCCTGCGCCGCGACGGTCAGCGGCAGGCCGGCGGAGAAGCTCTGCGCGAGGCCGACCGCGCCGAGGGCCGCCACGATCGGCGCGCCGACGACGATCAGGACCAGGATGCCGACGAAGGCGATGGCGAAGGTCATGCCGCACCTCCCGGTGTCGCCGGCGCGGGCCGGTCGGTGTCGTTGGTGAGCTCCTCCGGGACGGTGTCGCGCAGTCCCGGCAGTTCGGCGCCCCGCAGCAGCGCGACGATCTCGACGACGAGATGGACCGAGCCGAGCACGGCGCCCAGTGGCAGCGGCAGGAACGCGGCCCACAGCGGGATCCCGACGGGCGAGACGACGTCGCTCTGCTCGATCATGTACGCCACGCCGCCGATGCCGATGCAGACCAGGACGGCACCCAGCACCAGCAGCTCGCCGATGCGCAGGATCCGGCGCGGGAGCACGCCGAGCCGCGTCTCGAACAGGTTGAGCGCGACGTGGGCGTTGTCGCGGATGCCGATCGCGAAGCCGACGAAGGCGACGTAGACCAGCAGGTCGGTGGCGGCCTCGTTGGACCACGACAGGGGGCGGTCCAGGGCGTACCGGAAGAAGACCTGCGCCAGGATGGTCAGGACGGTCCCGGCGAGGAGGACCACCATGAGCGTGTTCTCGGCGACGGCGAGGGCCCGCAGTGCGGGGTGTGCGCGGGCCTCGCCGGCGGGGGCGGGTGTGCTGTCCGGCTTGTCGTCCAGCTTGTCGTCCAGGACGCTGTCCGGGGTGCCGTCGGGGGGTGGGGGCGTCGGTCGCATCCTCAGCTCACCGGCAGCAGCTTCATCAGGTCGCCGAACGTGGCGCGGTTCTTGTCCAGGACGGGCTTGACCGCCTGGACGAAGGCCGCGGTGTCGACGTCGTCGTTGATCTTCGCGCCCTTGTCCCCGGCCTGCTTGACGTAGCCGTCGGTCTCGTTCCTCCACAGTGCCCGTTCGTGGCTCTGCGTCTCCAGACCGGCCTGCACGAACAGGTCCTGCATGTCCTTGGGCTGCTCCGCGAACCACTTGCGGCTGACCAGCAGCGCGTCGACGCCGTACTGGTGGCGGGTCCACGACCAGTTCTTCGCCTCCTCGACGTGCTTGTTCGTCACGTAGAAGATGGGGTTGTTCTCGGCGCCGTCGATGACGCCCTGCTGCAGCGCCGAGTAGATCTCGTTGGTGGCCAGGGGTGTGGCCTGCGCGCCGAGGGTGTTGAACGTGTCGATGGCCACCGCGTCCTGCGGCACCCTGATACGCAGGCCGCGCAGGTCGGCCGGGGTCTTGATCGGCCGTTTCTTGTTGTAGACGTTGCGCGAGCCCGAGTCGAAGTAGGCGAGCACCTTGAGGTCGTAGCCCTCCAGGATGGTGCCGAGCTGCTTGCCGAGGGCGCCGTCGAGGGCGGTGAAGAGGTCGTCCTGCTTGGGGAACGCGTACGGCAGGGAGAGCACGCCGAGCTTCTTGTCGAAGGCCGTGAGGTTCGCGAACAGCGTCTTGGTCATCTGCAGCGAGCCGGCGCGCACCTGTTCGTTCATGCGGTTGTGGTCGCCGAGCGTGCCGTTGGGGAAGACCTTCACCTCGTACCGGTTCTTGCTGAGCGCCGCGAGCCGCTCGCCGAAGAACTTCTCGGCGGCGATCTCCGGGTTGGTGTCGTTGACCGTGTCGCCGAGCCGGACGTCGGTCTTGCCGCCGCCGCTGCTGCCGCCGTCGGAGCTGCTGCCGCAGCCGGCCAGCAGCGAGCCGGTGGTGATCGCCGTGCCGGTCGCGAGCGTGAGGAATCGCCGTCTGTCCATCGGTCCCCCTTGGGAGCGGAATGTTCGGCAAGTGATTTCTGGGGTGTTCCGGATCACTGGCGCGGACGATACTCTGTTCCGACACACGGAACAACATCCTGTGCAATGGAATCTGTTGCAGTCGAAACATGGAGGTCCCTGGATGGAGATCCGCCACGCGAGCGCCCCGGACGAGGTGCGCGGCATGGACACGGCCGCCCTGCGCGAGCGTTTCCTCGCCGAGGATCTGCTCGCCGGGGAGGCGGTGCGGCTGGTGTACTCGCACCACGACCGCCTGGTCATCGGCGGTGTGCGCCCGGGCGGCGCAACCGTCGCGCTGCCGGACCCGCCGCAGCTGCGCTCGGAGTTCTTCCTGCAGCGGCGCGAGCTGGGAGTGGTCAACGTCGGCGCGGATGCCGGGCGGGTCGTCGTGGACGGCACCGGCTACGACGTCGCGCCGAAGGAGTGCCTGTACGTCGGGTCCGGCGCGCGCGACGTCACCTTCGCCGGCGCGTCGGCGGCGTTCTACCTGGTGTCCACCGCCGCGCACACCGCCCACCCGACCCGGCTCAGCCGGCTCGCCGACGCGGAGCCCGTGCACCTCGGCGGCGCCGAGGGCTCCAACGAGCGCACGATCTACAAGCACGTGCACGCGGGCGGCGTGCGCAGCTGCGAGCTGGTGCTGGGCGTCACCGTGCTCGCCCCGGGCAGCATGTGGAACACGATGCCGTGCCACACCCACGACCGGCGCACCGAGGTGTACTTCTACTTCGACCTGGAGCCCGGCCACCGCGTCGTGCACCTGATGGGCCGCCCGGACGAGACCCGCAACCTCATCGTCGCCGGCGACCAGGCGGTGATCTCGCCGCCGTGGTCGGTGCACTGCGGCTTCGGCACCCGCAGCTACGCGTTCGTGTGGGCGATGGGCGGCGAGAACCAGGCGTACGACGACGTCGAGGTCGTCGCCCTCGAGGACATGCGGTGACCGACCCTGCCGTGACCGACCCTGCTGTGACCGATCCTCGTATGACCGACCCTCTTGTGACCGACCCTCTTGTGACCGACCCTCTTGTGACCGACCCTCTTGTGACCGGGCCGGCGCTGTTCGACCTGACCGGGCAGACCGCGCTGGTCACCGGGGCGGGCAAGGGCATCGGGCGGGCCGTCGCGGTCGCCCTCGCCGAGGCCGGCGCCGACGTGGTGCTGCACGCCCGCCACGACGCCGACCTCGACGACGTCGAGCGGCAGATCAAGGCGGCCGGGCGCACCGCCGGACGCTGGGTCTTCGACCTGGCCGACCCGGCCCGCGTCGCGGACGCCGCCGAAGGCATCGGCCCGATCGACATCCTGGTCAACAACGCCGGGCTGATCCGCCGCGGCCCGAGCGCCGAGCAGCCCCTCGCGGCGTGGCGCGAGGTCCTGGACACCAACCTCGACGCGGTCTTCGTCCTCACCCGCGCGCTGGGCTCCGGGATGCTGCACCGCGGCCACGGCCGGGTCGTCATGATCGCCTCGCTGCTGTCGTTCCAGGGCGGGCTCAACGTCGCCGCGTACACCGCCAGCAAGCACGCCGTCGCGGGCCTGACCAAGGCCCTCGCCAACGAGTGGACCGAGCGGGGCGTACTGGTCAACGCCATCGCGCCGGGCTACATCGCCACCGCCAACACCCGGGCGCTGCGCGACGACGCGGACCGCGAACTGGCGATCCGCCAGCGGATCCCGGCGGGCCGCTGGGGCCGCCCGGAGGACGTCGCCGGCGCCGCGGTGTTTCTCGCCTCGCCCGCCGCCGGGTACGTGGCGGGCCACGTGCTCGCCGTCGACGGGGGCTGGCTCGCCCGCTGACGGGCCGGGCCGGCGGCGGGAACCCGGCGCAGAGCGTCCGGGGTGAGGAGACTGACGTAGGGTGTCTGACGTGGCGGGCGAAGCGGCGAACGGTTCCATCGACAAGGCACTCATGGTGCTGGAGTCGCTCGCGCAGCACACCCGGGTCACCGACATCGCCGCGGCGACCGGGCTGCCCAAGTCGACGGTGCACCGCATCCTGCAGTCGCTGCTCGCCTGGGAGTTCGCCCGCGCCGACGGCAGCGGCGGCTACCTGCCCGGCCCGCGGATCCTCGCCCTGGCCGGCAAGGTCATGACCCGCTTCGACCCGGCGCAGCACGCCCGCGGCGCGCTGCGCGACCTGCGCGACCGCACCGGCTTCACCGTGCACTTCGCCATCCGCAGCGGCGACGAGGTGGTCTACGTCGAGAAGCTGGAAGGCCGCCAGCCCTACGACATGAAGTCCCGCGTGGGCAACAGCGTGCCGCTGCACACCACCGGCATCGGCAAGGCGATCATGGCCAACCTGCCGGGGCCGGAGACCGACCGGATCATCGCCCGCGCCGGGCTCGTCGCGGTCACCCCGAACTCCATCACCGACCCGGCCGTGCTGCACGAGCAGCTCGCCGGCGTGGCGCGCCGCGGCTACGCCGTCGACGACGGCGAGAACGACCCCGGCATCCGCTGCGTCGCAGCCCCGGTCTTCGACCACACCGGCGCGGTGATGGGCGGCGTGTCGATCGCGGCGCTGACCTTCGACCTCGAGCTGGCCGACGAGGCCCTGGCCGAGCAGGTGATGAAGACGGCCGCTGCGGTGTCCGCCGCCCTGGGCGCCCCGGCCCCGCACCCGGTCTGAGACCGCCGCGGGTCCACAGCCGGTCTGAGACCGCCGTGGGTCCACAGCCGGTCCGAACCGCCGCGGTCCCGGACCCGGTCCGAACCGCCGTGGGTCCGCTCCCCGACTCAGACCGCCACGCGTCTGCTCACGGCGACGCGGTGGCCTCCCGGCGGCGCCGTGCCCGTCCCGTCCTCGCCGGGCCCGCGGCGGTGTGCCGCCGGCCGCCGCGACCGCGACCCGGGCCGCGTGACCACGACCCGGAGCGTCTGGCGTGGGCGGCACGACCCGGGGAGAGGCGAGGGCGGACTCGACTGCGGGCCGGGCCGGGGTGGCGGTTCAGTCGTCCTCGACGGTGACGCCGTGGAGGGTGGCGAGCTCGGCGAGGCCGTGGTCGTAGCCCTGGCCGATCGCGCGCAGCCGCCAGCGGCCGTCGCGCCGGTAGACGTGGGCGAGCAGCAGGCTGCGTTCGGTGGTGGCGGCGTCGAGGGTGGCCCGCACGCGGGTGGCGCCGTCACCGGTACGGGCGACGAACTCGACCGGTCCGAGGTCGCCGAACGTGTGGGTGCCGGGCAGGGCGGCGGCGATGATGATCCGGCTGACGTCGTCGGGGATGCGGCCGAGCCGGACGTCCACGAGGGCCTCGTGCCGCACGTCGAGGGTGAGCTCCACGGAGCCGTCGGCCGAGGCGGGCTGGTTGTAGAAGACGAAGTCCGCGTCGGCGCGGACCTGCTCGTCGGCGTCGGTGAGGAACGCGACCACGTCGACCTCGGCGTCGGTGCCGGTCGGCCACGTGACGGAGACCGTCCAGTCGCCGACGCCGTCGGGCAGGTCGGTCACCGCGCCCCGGGACAGCACCGCCACCGGCACCTCGGCAAGCCCCTCGGCGAGCCCTTCGACCGGCCCGTCAACCGCCGCCCCGACCGGCTCGTCAACCGGCATCCCGACCGGCGTCTCCACCGGCGTCCCTACCGGTGCCTCCACCGCGGCGGCCGGTTCGGTGGCCGGCACCGCGACCGCGGCGGGCTCCAGCGCCGCCGGGGTGCGCACGGGCAGGCCGAGCGCGGTGACGGTGGCCCAGCGGCGGTCGTTGCCCGCGCCGGGGAGGGCGACGACGTCGGTGACGCGGGCGGTGAGGTTGACCGCGGCGATGCCGCCGAGGTCGCCGATCCGGTTACGGACCTCGGCGGCGTCGGCGTGGGTGCCGCCGAGGACGAGCAGGCACCGGCCGGCGAGCGGGCCGGCGGCCGCGGCGGAGCGCGGGGACGGCACCGCGGCCGCCGGGCGCGGGACCGGCCTGGGCGTGCCGGGCTCGACGTCGGCGAGGAGCCCGGCGAAGGTGGCCTCGTCCACGACCGGGACCGCGTACATGGCGGCGGCCCGGATCTTGTTCGTCGCGGCCGCCGGGTCGTTGGTGACGAGGAGGCCGGTGCGGCCGCTGACGGTGTTCATCACGTCCAGCCCCGCGTCCGTCGCGCGGGCCGCGAGGGCGTCCCGGGCGGTCGCGGTGCTGCCGGTGATGGCGACCTTCGCGCCCTGGATGAGGCGCCGGCCCGGCGTCCAGCGGCCCGGCCACGCCCACGGGCAGAGGGGCGGGGCAGGCGGGCCGGGTACACGCGGTCGGTCTCCGCCGCGTCGCAGGCGCTGAGCGGCAGCTCGACGGCGAGGGTGTCGGCGAAGGCGAGGCTGTGGCGCAGGATCTCGGTGAGGACCCGGGTGTCGTCCTCGGCGTCGTGCGGGCGGGCCTGCGCGACGCCCCAGTGCGCGGCGAGCGCGGCGAGGGACAGGCTCGGGGTCGGCAGGTCCAGCCGGCGGCTCAGCGCCAGCGTGCACAGCCGGGTGCTGACCGGGAGGCGGTGCACGGCGCGGTGCGCCTCCGCGGCCAGGAACCGCCAGTCGAAGGCCGCGTTGTGCGCGACCAGGACCCGCCCGTCGAGCAGCTCCGCGAGGTGCCCGACCACGGTGTCGAAGCGGGGCGCGCCGGCAAGGCGCTCGCGGGTGATGCCGTGGATGTGCACCGGACCCGGGTCGCAGCCGGGGTCGACCAGGGTCGACCAGGTCCGCCCCACCGACCCGTCGGCCTCCATCTGCGCGACGGCGATCTGCAGCACCCGGTCGCTGGGGGCGTGCAGGCCGGTGGTCTCCACGTCCACGACGGCGTACCGCAGCGGGTACCGCGTCGAGACCCTCGAAGGCAGGGGTGTCGTGGCAGGGTGCGTCACGTCGAGCTCCGTCCGTGTGCGCGGGGGTGTGCCGGGCGATCGGGCGATTCTCGTGCGCCACGCCACCGGATCCGTCACGCGAAACGCCGTGTGTCGTACGCCCGCGCCGACAACGCGCCGATCGGCAGCGGCGGCGCGCGGAACGGACGAGCGGCACGCCCCGAACGGCCGTGGCGGGGCTGACGGTATGCGTTACGGTGCGGATCGTGGACAACTCGATCGTCGCCGTCACCGTCTATCCCAAGCAGGCGCGGGTCACCCGCCGCGGCCGGACCACCCTGGAGGCCGGCGACCAGGTGGTCGAGGTCGGGCCGCTGCCGCTGAGCATGGACGCCGACTCGATCCGGGTCAGCGGGCGCGGCGCGGCCACCGTCCTGGGCGTCGACGTGGTCCTGCGGCGCCGCGCGGCGCCGTCCGACGGCACCGTGACCGCCGTCCAGGAGCAGCGGCGCGTCCTCAACGACGAGCTGGCGGAGATCGGCGACACGGAGACCGTGCTGCGGCAGCGGCAGGCGTTCCTGACGGCCCTCGGCGAGCGGGCCAGCGGCGCGTACGCGCGGGCCCTCGCCAGCGGCGAGGCGGCGCCGGAGACGGTCGCCGCGTTCACCACCACGATGGGCGGCGAGCTGACCTCGGTCCTGGCCGGCATCCGGGACCTGCAGCACCGCCGCACCCAGGTCACGGAGCGGGTCGCGGCGCTGGACCGGCAGCTGCTCGACCTGTCCGGCAAGCGCGAGCCCGACGCGCGGTACGCCGTCGTCGCCCTCGCCGTGTCGGCGGCAGGCCCGGTCGAGCTGGACGTGTCGTACCAGGTGCCGGACGCCGGCTGGCGCTCCACCTACGACGTGCGCCTCACCGGCGAGACGCTGCGCCTTACCTGGTTCGGCCTGGTCGAGCAGCGCACCGGCGAGGACTGGCCGGAGTGCGAGCTGGCGCTGTCCACGGCCCGACCGTCCGGGGTCGTGGCGATCCCGGAGCTGCGGCCCTGGTACCTGGACCTGCTGCTGCCGCCCCCGCCGCCGCCCCCGCAGTCCTTCGCGTACGGCGGCGCGCCCGGCGCGGCGATGCCGGCCGCCGCGATGGCCCCGGCACCCCGGGCGGCGATGCTCAAGGAGGAGCAGTTCGACATGGCGGCGCCGGTGCAGCTGGCGCAGGCGAGGGTCGAGGAGGGCCCGGTCGCCGCGACCTACCGGCCGGCGCGTTCCGTCGCGGTCCCCGCCGACGGCACCACGTCGCGGGCCACGGTGCTGGTGCTGGACCTGGCCACCCAGCTCGACCACGTCGTGGCACCGGCCGGCTCCACCGACGTACACCTGCGGGCCGTGGTGACGAACACGTCGCCGCACACGCTGCCGCCCGGGTCGGCGGCGGTGTTCCACGAGGCCGACTTCGTCAGCAAGACCAGCCTGTCGACGTGGGCGCCGGGCGAGGAGCTGGAGCTGGCGCTGGGCCTGGACGACCGGGTCCGCGTCGAGCGGGAGCTGACCCGGCGCACCGCGACCCGCGCGACGCTGGGCTCCAGCCGCCGCCGCGAGGTCGAATACCGCACCACGATCGGCAACTACACGGGCCGCCCGGTGCGGATCACCGTGCTGGACCAGGTGCCGGTCAGCCGCCACGACGGGATCACGGTCAGGGAGACGCTCGTGGAGCCGCAGCCGGCCGAGCGCACCGACCTCGGCGTGCTGACCTGGCGGCTTCTCGTCCCGGAGGGCCAGACGCAGACGGTACGGCTCGGGTACCGCGTCGAGACGGGCAAGGGCATCGAGCTGTCCGGATGGCGGGAGTAGCGCGGCCGGAGAACGCAGTGTCGACAGTCGTCAATGTAAAGTCCACTGGGTGGTCACTTCGATGACTTCCACGGGGAGCCTGCTGGCATACGACTACCGCTACAAGCGCAACCTCGCCGAGCTTCGCTACTTCTACGTGCTCAACCCGTCCTCGCCGCACGGCGCGTGGGCGCTGCGCGAGATCATCCAGCCGGCGTTCCGGGCGCTGCACGCCGAATACGGTGTGACGATCGAGCCCCTCGCCTACGGTGACGTGCCCGAGCACCTGCCCGGCGGCGTCACGTATGTCATCTACGGGCCGACGAACCCGCTGACGATGCCGGTCGAGGAGCAGGGGTATCTCGCCGCCCTCGCGGCGGCCGGCGCCAGGACCAACGTCATCTCCGCGTATCCGCTGACCGAGACGCACGAGGACCAGCCCGACTACGTCAGGGCGGGCACCTGGGTGCCGGACCTGTGCGACCTGCTCGACATCAACGCGATCTTCCCCGACCACCTCGACCTGTCGCGGGGCATCCGCACCAACACGTGGCAGGACGTCCACGTCAACGCGATCGGCGAGACGATCCGGGTCAAGTACCAGCCGACCGAGAGCGCCGACCGCGGCGACCGGGCCGTGCTGGAGCGCCTGCGGCACGAGCACTCGCAGGACGTCGCCGAACTGGCGCGCGTGCACCGCGAGCACCACCTGTGGCAGCGCAAGCCGTACACCGACGGGTCCATCATGTTCACCCACGACGGCTACTGGTTCGCCTCGCAGACCGTCACCGACAAGTCCCGGATGACCGCCGGCGACTTCGACCTGATCACCTCCTTCGACGAGGGTGCCGCCAGCCTCACCTACGCCGGGTCGCGGCTGCCGAGCTCCGACGCGCCGGAGTTCCTGATGCTCAGCAGCCTGCTGAGCATGCACGGGCGCCGGCCGAGGCTCATCGTGCACTTCCACCACCGGGAGCTGACCCGCGGCGCGCGGTACCGGGACCTGGTCACCGACGCGAGGATCGAAGGGGGACGCTTCGCCGCCGGGCGGCTCTACTTCCGGGAGCTGCGCCAGAAGCAGACCGACTGGTTCATCATCCGCGAGCACGGCATGGTGTGGACGGGCGACTCGGTGGCCGAGTTCGAGGAGTACGTCCACCGCGTCGTGACACCCGGCGCCTGACGGAGGGGGCCGGGATGCTGAGCATCGGGGTCGCGGCCCGCAACGAGGAGGCGACCGTCGCGCAGACCCTGCGCTCGATCGAGGTCGCCCTTTCGGTGCTGCCCGCGCCGGTCCCGGCGGAGATCATCGTCGCCGTCAACGGGTGCACCGACCGCACCCGCGAGGTCGTCGAGGACTACGCGGCCGTTCCTCGCGGCGGCGTCACGATCCAGGTCATCGAGTCCGCGCCGGGGCTGATCGAGGCGCAGCGGGCGATCGTCCGGCTGGCCCGCTCCGAGGAGCACCTCATCCTCGTGGACGCCGACTGCGTCCTGGACCCGGGCTGCCTGCGGGAGCTGATCCGCGTGATGGCCGAGCATCCGGAGGCGGAGGCGGCCTGGGCGAGCATGGTCCCCGCCGACCACGACGGGCGCCCCGGGTTCCTGCGCGTGGTGTACAACTTTGCCGACTACCACCCCGACGTCATCCACCGCGGCCGGCACCTGTGCGGGCGGGCCTTCGCCGTGCGCCACTACGACGTCGCGTGGCGTCCGGTGCACCGGACGCCGGACGTCGACCCGCGCACCGCCGCGTACCTCAGCCTCGAGCGGGGGCCGATGAGCGACGACTCGTACCTGTCGCGGGTCATCATCGACCGGCACGGGCCCGGCGCCATCCGCCACGCGGCGGCGGCCCGCGTGCACTTCCAGCCGATCCCGCGGCTGCGGGACTTCTCCCTCGCGCAGCACCGCAAGACGTACGAGGCGCGCCGGCTGGACCTGCTGTTCCCGGAGTACCGCGGCGTGCGGGGACGGCACTTCCGCCGCCGGATCGACCCGGCCGGCTACGCGCGGCTGCGGCCGGTGCAGCGGCTGCAGTGCCGGCTCTACGTGCTGCTGTACGCCCTGTCCGCCCGGCTCGCCGCGGTGCGCCTGGCGGCCGGTCTCGCGCTGCTGCGCCTCGGCGTGCCGCTGCGCCCCTGCGAGGTGTGGCCGGTCGTCGAGGGCACGAAGCGCGCGTTCACCTCCGTTGCGGCACCACGACCGCCGGCTCCTCCGGCGTAGCCGCGGCGACCTCGTGCCGGCGGGCCAGGAACAGCACCGGCAACGCCAGGGCCTGCAGCACGCCACTCAGGACGAACGACTGCGGATAGCCCCACACGTCGGCGACCCGGCCCAGGCCGGGCTGCATGACGACGCCACCGCTGGAGGACACGAGCGAGTCGAAGGACAGCACCGTCGCCCGCTGCCCGGACGGCAGCAGGCCGTTGAGGTACGCCTGCCGCGACGGCAGGACCGCGGCGGACACCATGCTGTAGCACGCGAGCAGCGCCATCGCGAGCGGCACGGCACCGGCCAGACCGAACCCGACCAGCAGCGCGCCGTTGAGCAGCACCCCGGCGATGATCACCGACGTGCGCCAGCGGAACAGCGACTGGAACGCCATCGCCAGCAGCCCGCCGACCGTCTGCGCCGCCGCGTTGACCGCGGCCGCGATCCCGAGCAGCCCGTAGGCGTGCGGGTCGCCGGCCAGCAGCAGCAGGTGCGGCTTCATGGTGAACGCGACGTAGTAGCCGGTCCCCGCGGCGAGCACCGCGCCGAGCATCACCCAGCGCACCGCGGGCCGTCCCCAGCCGTGCCGCACCGACTCGGTGAGGACCCGCCGCACGTCGCGCAGCGGGCCGGCCGCCCGCCGGGGCGTGAAACCCACGTCGTGCATCACCCGCCAGGCCACGACGGTGAGCATCAGCAGCAGACCGGCCCGGATGAGGAGCGGCACGCCGACGTCGGTCGCCTGCGCCACGTAGGCGCCGCCCAGCGACCCGGCGAGGGTGCCGATCCCGGTCGCGATCTGCGCCCGCGCGAACACCTGCTCCAGGCGGCCCTCGTACCGCAGGAAGTGCAGCGCGTCGACCAGCCACGCCTCGGTCGCGCCGGAGAAGAACGTGAAGCCGATGGCGAGCACGACCGACACCGCCGCCCACGCCCACACGCCCGCGTGCAGGCGCCACGCCAGCCAGTACAGCAGCGTCGTGACCGTCAGCGTGCAGCCGCCCAGCAGGTAGGACACCCGCCGCCCCCACGTGTCCGCGATCGACCCGGTCGGGATCTCGAACACCGCATACCCGAGCGTGAAGCAGGCGTTGGCCAGCAGCGCCTTGGTGTTGCTCAGCCCCGCCTCGAACAGCAGCAGCGAGTTGATGCCCCAGATGAACGTGACGGCCAGCGTGTTCAGCAACACGAGGCTGAGATAGATGTGTCGCACGCGGCGGCTCGTCACAGCCATGGCGCTCAGCGTAAGCCCTGTACCCCCATCTATTTGGAGGTTTGTCAATGCGGGCGGGCCCGACCGTTGGGCGGGTCGGGGCTTTGTCGATGCAGGGCGGCGCGATCGTTGCCGGCGGGTCGGGGCTTTGTCAGTGCAGGGCGGCGCGATCGTTGCCGGCGGGTCGGGGCTTTGTCAGTGCAGGGCGGCGCGATCGCCGCTGCGGGACGGACCGCGCGCCACGCCGGCGCGGATGGTCAGGGCGGCGGCGTAGGCGGTGCAGACGGTGAGCACGGCGGGCAGGATCTGCACCGACGCCGCGACCTGGCCGGTCCCGTCGCCGATGATGCCCGGATCGAGGCCGAGGACGCTCACCGGGTAGGTCGCGAACGCCCAGGAGGACGGGCCGAAGACCGCCAGCCCGTAGACGGTGAAGGCGAGCTCGCACGCCAGCGCGCCGCCGACGGCCACCGTGAGCGCCGCGCGGAGGCGGTGCCCCCGGCGCAGCGACGCGGCACCGGCGGCGGACAGGACCGAGGTCGCCACGCACCAGCCGCCGAGGGCGAGGACGGCCGGCCACGCCGTGCCGGGCCGGGTGAACAGCAGGGCCAGCGGCAGCAGACCGGCGGTGAGGGTCACCGGCGCGAGCACGGCGGCGGCCGGCCGCCGGGTGTGCCCGGCCAGCCAGACCGCGCCGGCGGCGACCGGCGCGACCGGCGACGCCAGCAGGACCTGGGCGAGGGCGGCGGCGACCGGCGACGGGTTGCCGCCGACGACGACGGCGACGACCAGCGAGAGGAACGCGAAGACGGCGAGGAACCCGCCGGCGAACGCGACGGGCGCGGCGACCAGGCCGGCGGTCGCGTGCAGGTGCGGGCGGAACTCGGCCGCGGTGAGCGCCCGGACCCGTTCGGCGAGCGCGCACCGGGCGACGTCGGCGAGGTCACGCACCGGGTGCCGGGAACTGGCGAGCAGGTCCGCGATCTCCTGCTCGTACCGGTCGCGCAGGCGCCGCGGGTAGAGGGCGAGGACCAGCCCCGTCAGCCGGCTCACGACAGCGCCAGCCGGCGCAGGCCGGTCGTGGCGACGGCCCGCATGCGCGCCAGCTCCACCCGCAGCGCGTCGCGGCCGCTGTCGGTGACCGCGTAGGGCTTGCGGCGCTCACGCTCCGGCAGCGGCTGGATGAAGCCCTGCTCCTCCAGGCGGCGGATCGCCCCGTACAGGGTGCCGGGGCCCGGGCGGTCGCCGGTGAGCGCCTCGATGTCGTCCTGCATCGCGTAGCCGTGCTTGGGACCGTCCGCGAGGCTGACGAGGATGAGCAGGGCCGGCTCCGAGAACCGGCCGAACGCGGTGAGTCCGGACACGCCACCTCCCGTTTTACTACGTTCCGCGTAGCATCGCAGAACGTAGCAGTGTCCGCAACCCGTTGCGGGCGGATGGCACAGTGCGGGGCGTGCACGAGATGGTCACCTGGCTGCGCGAGCTGCCCGCCGGCTGGTTCGCGGTGCTCGCCCTCGCCGAGAACGCGGCCCTGGTCGGGGTCACCGCGCTGCTCGGGCACTGGGTGCTGCGGCTGCCGGGCGCGCACCGGGTCACCGCGCCACCGGGGCCGGTCAGCCGGCTGGAGCTGGGACTGGTCGCGGTCGCCACGGTCCTCAACGCGGGGGTCACCGTGGCCGGCTGGTGGCTGTGGCGGGAGGGTGTCATCACCCTGACGCTGCCGCTCGACTGGTGGGCGCTGCTCGACTTCGCCGCGCTCATCGTGGTCATGGACGTGCTGCTGTACGTCGGCCACGCCACGGCGCACGTGCGGTGGCTGTTCCCGCTCGCGCACCGGCTGCACCACGTCTTCACCGACGCGCGGCCGATCACACTGTTCGCGCTGCACCCGGTCGAAGTGCTCGGCTTCGGCGGGGCGTGGCTGGCCGTCCTGGCGGTGCATCCGTTCTCGGCGTGGGCGCTCGGCGCGTACACGCTGGTGAACCTGCTCTTCGGCATCCTCGGCCACCTGGGCGTGGAGCCGCTGCCGCAGCGGGTGCGCGCCGCGGCGATCTTCCGCTGGGTCGCGACGCCCGCGATGCACGCCGGGCACCACGCGGCACCGCGGTACAACCTCGGCTTCTACACGACCGTGTGGGACCGGCTGTTCGGCACGCTCGATCCCGACTACGACGCACGCCGAACCGGCACCATGCCTTTTGCCGACACAACGGGCATCGGCATCCCGACAGCGTCACCGGCTGGATGATCCAGAATGGTGGCTCCACCCCCTGAGACGGAAGAAGCGCGAACGCCCATGCGAGCCACCCGAACCATCATTGCCGCCACGACCATGCTGCTGCTCGGCGCTGGGCTCGCCGGTTGCTCCTCGCAGGCGGACGACCTGGAGAAGCAGCTGACCAAGGCGGGCTACACGAACGTGTCCGCCGAGGCCGACTACGACCAGGTCTACAACAAGAAAAAGAAGAAGAACGAGAAGAAGCTCGACGACTACGAGGCCGACGCGAAGGCCGGCAACTGCGACGTGGAGATCGAGCAGGACTCCGGCGACGACGACTACGTCATCGAGACCGCCGCCGGCAAGGACGTGAACTTCACCAACCTCACCGCGTCCGCCCTGATCGCCGAGCTGGCCAAGCAGGGCGTCACCTGCTGAACCCGCGCCGCTCCTTGCGCTGCGCCGGGCCGGCCTCCGGGGTCTTGTACGTGACCAGCGGGACCGTGGTCGCCACCGGCGTGGCCAGAGCGTGCTCGACGAGGTCGCCGATCACCTGCTCGATGCGCTTGTACGCGGTCGGCGCCTCCTCGAACAGCAGCTGCCGGTCACCGCACACGACCAGCGACCCGACCGGCGTGCGGCGCAGCTCCTCGACGGTGTGCTTGGCCTTGCCGCGGCGCAGGGCGTCGGCGCGGGACATCTTGCGGCCGGCGCCGTGCGCCACCGAGTGGTTGGCGTCCGGCCCGGCGTGGGCGGCGACGAGATACGACGGGGTGCCCCGGGTGCCGGCGACGAGCACGTCCCTGCCGTCGCCGGGCGCCGCGCCCTTACGGTGCAGGTAGACCCCGTCACGGACCTCGACGAGGTTGTGGCACTGGTCGACGACCGGCTCGGTGGGCTGCGCCCCCAGGGCGTGGGCGACCCGCGCGGCGAGCAGCCGCCGGTTGAGCGAGCCCCAGCGCACGGCGTCGTCGTGCGCGGCCAGGTACGCGGCGGGATCGGCGGCCGGGCCCGCGCCGTGGACCTCGGTGTGCGCCCGCAGGATCCGCTCACCGAAGCCGCGGGAGCCGCTGTGCACGACGAGCACCAGGTCGCCGGCGGCCAGCCCGAGGCGGCCCGCGTGGGCGTCGTCGAACACGGTGCCGACCCGGGCGAGCTCGACGAAGTGGTTGCCCCGCCCGACGGTGCCGAGGCTCTCGGTGTGCCCGCCGGGGATGCCGCCGGTCAGGACCTCCCAGGCGGGGTCGTCGGCGTCGCGGTCCGGATCGAGGGGCGTGTCGAGATCGGGGAACCGGGCGGCGAGCTTCTCCGGCACGGCGCGCTTGAGGCTGATCGGGAACACGGCGATGCCGCAGCCGATGTCGGAGCCGACGAGGAACGGATACAGCACGGTCGAGGCCATCGCGGCGCCGATCGGCGCACCCTTGCCGGGGTGCAGGTCGGGCATGCCGGCGACGTGGCGCATGCCGTCGAGCGCGGCCACCTGATGGCACTGCGCGACGGCGTCGGACTCGATCCAGCTGGTGGGCCCGGCGAACACGGTGACGGTGGCCGGGACGGCCTGATGGTGGGGCACGGACGCTCGCTTCACTTCGAAGAAAAAAGGGCGCTGGGTGTCGTCCGTCAGAGCGTCATGCGGTCCACGATCGTGGAACCGGCCGCGCACCGCAATCGGTTTTCACGGCGCCTGCTGCTGCTCCAGCTGCTGCCGCTCAAGCCGCTCCAGGGAGGCCCGGATCGCCCGCAGGTTCTCCTTGATCTCCTCCTGCTCCTCGTGCCGGAACGCGTCGTTGTCCACGATGAGCTTGCTCGCGAAGTGGGCGGTGATGAGCGGGATCACGACCAGCACCATGATCGAGATCAGGAAGCCGGCGACGATCCGCCCTGGTGTCGTCGTCGGGTACGTGTCGCCGTAGCCGACCGTGGAGGCGGTGACGACCGCCCACCAGAACGAGTCGCCGAAGCTCTTGTCCTCGAAGACGCTGTAGAGCGTGCCGCCGATGAGCATGAGCACGAGGTAGGTCGCCACGGTCGCCTTCACCGAGTTGGCGATCCAGATGAATCCGCTGATCAGGGCCTTCATCGCAGTGGCTCCCGTCCGCCGTCGGTGCTGGTAGCGGGAGACTAAGCCATCCTGGTGGCCCGCGGCGAGGAACCGGCCGGTCGTCTACGGGACAGGGTCGTGGGTGCCCCGCGGGGTTGACGGGTTGCACCGGCGGATCCTGGCGGCGGTCAGGCGGGATCCGACGACGAGCCCGTAGCGGCGCACCGCGTCGAGGCCGTAGTTGCTGCACGTCGGGATCTGCCGGCACCGGGTCGGCAGGTGCGGCGACAGCCAGCGCTGATACCCACGGATGGCCACCATCCCGGCGCGCCCGGGCCCACTGGCGCTCGCCCGCGGCTGCTTCGTCGGCGCGCTGATCGCCATCGTGCCGAGCAGCGACATCCCCAGCATGAAGTTGCAGTCACAGCCGGGGACGTCGCAGCCGTCGCAGCCCGGGATGTCGCAGTCCGGCGCCCAGTCACACCCGCTCGACCGCCGTCGCTGCCGCTCGTCCTCTGTATCCACGCCCGGCATTGTCACGGCCCGCCGCAAACGTGATCAAGAGAGCTGTCGACTGTCCGTCGCTCCGGTCCGGTAAAGTGCGGACCGTAGCCACGCCGCCACTGCTCCGGAGATCAATTAGGTGCGCTGCGGTACGGTGCTTGTACAGCGGCCGGGCAGCCGAGGCCGGGGTACGCCAATCCGCCGGGGCCGACGAGACGCCATGCAACTTTGGTCGCTCAGCGACAGCGGCCCTTTCAGCCACGGGCGCCGCAGACGCGGCCGAGCAGCCGCGGGCGCTGCTGAGCAGCAACCGCGCCGCGGGCACGGTTGAGCAGCCGTGTGCGCCGCGCGGCGGCACGCTCCATGCACGCTCCGGACGGGCGTAGGGCGGGCGTAGGGCGGGCGTAGGGCGGGCGTAGGGCGGGCGTAGGGCGGCGCAGGGCGGGCGCAGGGCCGGCGTGCACCGTACTGGCGTCGCCGAGGACGGCCGGACGCCGCGATGTTCGCCGGGTTCACCATCGAGGCGCCTTGAGGGCCGTCCGGCATGGAGCACGCCGGAGCCGGCCACGCGGGGCATGATGCAGGCCGGAGCCGGCCACGCCGGCATGGTGCGCGGCGGAGCCGGCCACGCCGGCGCTGACAGGGACGTGCGCGCCGCCGTGTTCCCGGTGATGTTCGGCGACCTGCCCGGCGTCGGCGAGGGTAGCCGGCGCCGGGCAGGGCCGTCAGCCGCGGGTGCCGTGGTGGTGCGGCAGGTGCGGCAGGTGCGGCAGGTGCAGTTCGGTGGGCTCCGGCGGCAGGTCCTCGACGCCGGCGGCGACGGCCTCCTCGTGGCGGCGGTGCGCCGAAGGCAGGGCGAGCGAGGCGAGGACCGCGAGGACCGCGACGCCGGCGCACGCCCAGAAGCCGGCGGTGAAGGCGGCGTCGGTCGGCAGGCCCTGCGGCGTGCTCTTGGAGGTGATCACGGCCGCGACGACGGCGGTGCCGATGCTGCTGCCGATGGTGCGGGCGATGGTGTTGACGCTGCTGGCCTCGCCGGTCTGGCCGGCCGGGACGCTCTCGATGATGGCGTTGGACATGGCCGCGAAGGACAGGCCGATGCCGGCGCCGGTGAGCAGGCCGGATGCGAGGACCTGCCAGACGGCGCCGTGCGCGACGGCGGGCAGCGTGAACGCGGCGACGACCGCGACGGCGCCGAGGAACAGCGGCACCTTGGGGCCGAAGCGCCGGTTCAGCAGGCCGGCGATGGGGCCGAACACGACCATCATCAGGACCGTCGGCAGCAGGAACAGGCCGGACTCCGACACGGACTTGCCGAAACCGTAGCCGGTCGCCGCGGGCAGCTGCAGCAGCGTCGGGACGAGCAGGAACGTGCCGAACATGGCGAAGCCCAGGATCAGCGCGACGAGGTCGGTGGCCCACACGCCACGGATCGCCATCAGCCGCATGTCGACCAGCGGCTCCTTGACCCGGCGCTCGACGAGCACGAACACGACCAGGGCGACCACGCCGAGGGCGAGCAGGCCGACGGTCTTGCCGTCGCTCCAGCCCCACGCCTGGCCCTTGCTGATCGCCAGCAGCAGCGACACCAGCGACACGGACAGGATCGACGCGCCGAGCATGTCGAGGCGGCCCGGGGTGCGCACCGGCGACTCCGACATGCCGAACACGGCGCCGAGCAGCGCGATGACGACGAGGACGAGGGGCAGCCAGAACAGCCAGTGCCAGGACAGGTGCTCCACGATCGGGCCGGCACCGACGATGCCGACGCCGGCGCCGACGCCGAAGATCGCCGAGAGCAGGCCGACGGTGACGGCGACCTTCTCGCGGGGCAGTTCGTCTCGCACGATGCCGATGGACAGCGGCAGGATCGCGCCGGCCGCGCCCTGCATGGCGCGGGCGACGATCAGCACCGCCAGGTTGGGGGCGAGGGCGGCGAGGAGCGTGCCGGCGGCGAGGACGGCCAGGACCGCGATGAGCACACGGCGCTTGCCGACCATGTCGCCGAGGCGGCCGAGGATCGGGGTCAGGACCGAGGCCGACAGCAGGTACGCGGTGAGGATCCAGCTGATGTCGGCGGTGGAGGCGTTCAGGTCCCGGGCGATCGTCGACATCGCCGGCGCGACCAGCGACTGGAGCACAGCGAAGGCCAGGCCGCCGAGCGACAGGTACACCACCAGCAGGGTGCTGTTGACGTGCCGGCTCGTGGCGACCGGCGGTTCGATGGTTCGCGTCATGAGATCCCCGCAGGTATGTAAACGATTGCTGACTTAGCCAGTAGAAGGCCGCCCCGGGGGATAAGTCAACAATCGTTTACGTCACATCGGGGCACCGCTACCCTGGTGGCCATGACGACACAGACCGGGCCGCGGCGCAGGGATGCGGCCGGCACCCGGCGGTTGCTGCTGGAGGCGGCCAGGCGCCGCTTCGCCGCCGACGGGTACACGGCCGCCACGGTGCGCGACATCGCCACCGACGCCGGGGTCAACGTCGCCCTCATCAACCGCTACTTCACGTCGAAGGAGGGCCTGTTCGAGGCGTGCCTGGCGGGCGTCGGCGACGAGCTCGGGCGCGAGGCCAGCGAAGACGTGACGCTGGAGCGGATCCCGCACGACATCGCGGCCAGGCTGGCCGGCCCGCACGCCGCGCAGTACCGCAACCAGCTGCTGCTGCTGTTGCGCTCCTCCGGCGACGAGCGGGCCGAGCGGATCCGGGCCGACATCCTGCACACCTTCGCCGACCGGCTGGCCACCGCCGCCGGCTGGCGGCCCGGCGACACGGACGCCGAGGGGCGCATGCTGCGCGCCCAGATCACCCTTGCCTCGGCGATCGGGATCGC
Source organism: Dactylosporangium sp. NBC_01737 (assembly GCF_035963215.1). NCBI lineage: Bacteria > Bacillati > Actinomycetota > Actinomycetes > Micromonosporales > Micromonosporaceae > Dactylosporangium > Dactylosporangium sp. NBC_01737. The sequence goes on along the minus strand of NZ_CP109153.1, from coordinate 5,669,657 downwards.
GCTGGTGCGCTCCTCGACGGCCATGGAGCCCCTGGCGTCGGCCGGTCAGGAGGACCTGGCCGGGCCGCTGCGCGACATGTTCACCGCACTGCTGCGGCCGTGACCCCCGTGCCGAAGAGCTTCTTCTCGAGCCGGACGGCGAAGTGCGGGTACCACCGCGGCAGCAACCGCACCAGCAGGTCCACGGCCTTCGCGTCACCGCCGACCAGGATGCGCGGCCGGCCCGCCTCGACCCCGCCGACGATGATGCGGGCCGCCCGGTCCGCGGGCATCTTCAGCAGCTTCTCGTTGTAGAGCCGGGTCCGCGCCTCGTCCCGGGCCGTCACCGCAAGACCCTGCCGCCGGGCTTGATCGAGGGCGGCGGTGGCGATGTTGGTACGCACACCGCCCGGATGCACGATGCTGACCCGCACCGGGTGCCCCGCGACGAGGAGCTCCCCGCGCAGCGCCTCGCTGAAGCCGCGCACGCCGAACTTCGCCGCGCAGTAGTCGCTGAGCGAGGGCTGGGCCATGATGCCGTTGAGGCTGGAGACGTTGACGACGTGCCCGTCGCCGGACGCGATCAGGTGCGGCAGGAACGCCTTCGTGCCGTGGATGACGCCGAACAGGTTCACCGCGAGGGTCCGCTCGTAGTCCGCCCAGTCGTTGTCCAGCACGCTGCGCCCGCCGCCCGCGACACCGGCGTTGTTGTACACCTGGTGCACCACACCGAAATGTGCGGCGACCGTGGCCGCGTACGCCTCCACGGCGGGCCGGTCACTGACGTCCAGCGGCGCCGCGTGCACGGCATCGCCGGAGACGCCGAGGCCGAGCACCTGCGAGACGGTCCCGGCGAGCCCGGCCGGATCGACGTCGCTGACGGCCAGCCGCGCCCCGCGCCGGGCCAGCTCGACGGCCAGCTGCCGGCCGATGCCGGAGCCGGCGCCGGTGACGACGGCGACCTTGCCCCGGACACTGCTCACTCCGGCACCCCCGCGCCGGCCGCGATGTGCCCGGTGGTGAGCGTGACGATGCGGTCCTGGACGCCGGGTGCGAGGTGGTGGCGCATGCCGGTGATCTCGACGTGCCGGGCGCCCGGGATCGCGGCGGCGGTGGCCCGCCCGCCGCTGGGGTGGACCATGCGGTCGGCGTCGCCGTGGATGACGAGCGTCGGCGCGGCGATCGTGCGCAGCTGCGCGGTGCGGTCCCCCGACGCCTGGATGGCGCCGATCTGGCGGGCGACGCCGGCGTGGTTCGGCCGGCCGGACCCGCGGTCCCACAGCTGCGCGACCCAGGCCCGTTCGAAGGCCTCGTCCGGCGGGAAGTCCGTCGAGCCGATGTGCCGCAGCAGCGACAGGTGCCGGGCGACGGACTCCTCCACGGTGCGTGCGGGTCGTTTCGCCATCCGTACCAGCGTCGAACGGGCCGGCTGCCCGACCCGCCGGTCGCCGGTGGTGGAGAAGATGGACGTGAGGGTGGCGACCCGGTCGGGGTGGCGGGCTGCGAGGGTCTGGGCGATCATCCCGCCCATCGACATCCCGGCCAGGTGGACCCGCCCGACGCCGAGGTGCTCCAGGAGGCCGTGCGCGTCGTCGGCCATGTCGGCGAGGTCGTACGCGCCGGGCACCGGCCGCGCGAACAGCTGCCGCAGGGTGCCGGGCGGCCTGGCCGCGACCCGGGAGGAGCGGCCGGCGTCGCGGTTGTCCAGCCGGATGACCCGCAGGCCCTGCGCGGTGAACCCGTCGAGCATCCGCTGCGGCCACGAGGTCAGGTCGAGGCCGAGCCCCGCGACGAGCAGCAGCGGGGCGCCGTCGGCGGGCCCGTCGACGCGGTAGCAGATGCGCGGCCGGCCGTCCGGCAGCTGCACGAACTGGTCGTCGGTCATGCGTCCTCACTTCGTTCCGGGCGCGTGACCCAGGACTGCGCTGCTGATGACCGGCCCGAGCCGCTTCGCTGGCCGGTCATGCCGTCACCCCCGCCGGGGCCCGCTCCAAGCGCAGCTCCGGGTCGGCGACGCGGCCGGTCCGCAGGAGCTTGACGTCGGAGTGGTAGTCCATCGAGGTGAGCCAGGGCATCCGGTCTCCTTGCCTGGGCAGCTGGTCGACGACGCGCTGGATGTAGCCGGCGGCGAAGTCGAGGAAGGGGCGGGTCGGCATCGCGGGGTCGCTGACCTCGGGGCGGCAGACGGCGGTGCCGGTGGCGTCCATGTGCGCCAGGAGCCGGCAGAAGTGCTCGCAGAGCAGGCCGACCTTCAGCGTCCACGACGAGTTGGTGTAGCCGATCGCGAAGGCGAGGTTCGGCACGCCGGACAGCATCATGCCCTTGTACGCGACGGTCTCGTTCAGGCGTACCGGGCGGCCGTCGACGCTCAGGGCCAGCCCGGCGAGGGCCTGGACGTTGAGCCCGGTGGCGGTGACGATGACGTCCGCCTCCAGCTCCCGCCCGGAGGCCAGCAGCACGCCCCGTTCGGTGAAGGTCGCGATCCGGTCGGTGACGACGTCGGCGGTACCCCGGCGGATGGCCTTGAACAGGTCCCCGTCGGGCACCGCGCACAGCCGCTGGTCCCACGGGCCGTAGGGCGGGTTGAAGTGCTCGTCGACGGGATACCCGGCCGGCAGCTGTTTCGTGTTGACCCACCGGATCAGCCGGCGCGCCGTCTTCGGGAACCGCTGGCAGAACCGCCACACGGCGCGCTGCTGGGCGATGTTCTTGCGCCGCGCCGCCCGGTAGCCGCGCTCCTCGCCCAGCCATCGCCGCAGCGCGTTGGCGACCGGGTCCCGTTTCGCCACCGGCATCACGTAGGACGGCGTGCGCTGCAGCATCGTCACGTGCGCGGCGGTACGCGCCAGGGCCGGGACGAGCGTGACCGCGGTGGCGCCGCTGCCGATGATGAGCACCCGCTTGCCGGCGTAGTCGAGGTCCCCGGGCCACTGCTGCGGGTGCACGATCGGGCCGGCGAAGCGTTCCCGGCCCTCGAACCGCGGGGTGAAGCCCTCGTCGTAGCGGTAGTAGCCGCCGGCGCAGAACAGCCAGCCGGCGCTGAGCCGGACCCGCTCACCGGTGTCGGCGCGGTCGACCTCGACGTTCCAGCGGGCCTCGTCGCTCGACCACGACGCCGACACCACCCGGTGGTGGTAGCGGATGTGCTCGTCGAGGCCGTTCTCGGTGGCCGTCTCCCGCAGGTACCGCAGGATCCGGGGCGCGTCGGCGATGGACTCCTCGTCCCGCCACGGCTTGAACTCGTAGCCGAATGTGTGCAGGTCCGAGTCCGAGCGGATGCCGGGGTAGCGGAACAGGTCCCAGGTCCCGCCGGAGGCGGCGCGGGCCTCCAGGATCGCGAAGGTCCTGTCCGGCAGCTCCGTGCGCAGGTAGCGGCCCGCGCCGATGCCGGAGATGCCGGCACCGACGATCAGGACGTCGAGGTGCTCCCCAGCTGCCGGCACGGTGCTCATGAGCACGACGATGCGCCACGACCACCGCCTTGCGCTAGCGCAATCTGCACCGAAATACTCGCCGCATGGTGCACAGTGCTGCGCAGCCGCGGTGGCCGCGGATCTCGCCCCAGGTCGCCGAGCTGTTCCGGCGCGGCGCCGAGATCGCCCTCGACCCGCGCGCGGAGTGGATCGAGGAGCTGCACGCGGCGGCCCTCGGCGGCGACCGGATGCGGCCGGTCGCCGCGGACCCGGCCCTCGCGGAGACGACGAAGCGGGCCAACCTCGCCAACCTGCTGCACTGGGCGGCGCAGAACGTCCGGTACCCGGGCCGCCGCGTCCCCGCCAACACCGGCGCGGAGGCCCTGGACGCGGCCCGGGACATGGTGCGCCGCGGCCTCGACGAGCGCGGCCTCGACGCGTACCGCACGGCGCAGAGCGTCGCTTGGCGCCGGTGGATGGAGATCTGCTTCGACCTGACCTCGGATCCGGTGCTGCTGCGCGAGCTGCTGGACGCCTCGGCGCTGTCGATCGCGACGTTCATCGACGACACCGTCGCGGCGGTGTCCCAGCGGATGGAGGCGGAGCGCGCCGAGCTGACCCGGGGCGCGTCGGCGGAGCGCCGGGCGGCGGTGACGCTGCTGCTGGAGGGTGCGCCGATCGGCCGGGCCAGGGCCGAGGCGCAGCTCGGCTACGGCCTCGCCGGGCCGCACACGGCCGCGATCGTGGGAGCGTGGCGGGTGCGGCGACCGGGGACCTGGAGGGCGCCGCGGAGGCGGTGATGCGCGCCGCCGGCGCCACGCACCGCCTGACGGTCGTCGCCGGCGCCGCCGCGCTGTGGGTGTGGTTCCCCGCCGGCACCGCGCCGGTGCTCAAGGACCTCGCCGGCCATCCTGAGGTCAGGGTCGCCATCGGCCGGCCCGGCGCCGACGTGGACGGCTTCCGCCGCAGCCACCTCGACGCGGCGGAGGCGCAGCGGATGCTGACCCGGCTCACGTCACCGCAGCAGGTCGCCCGGTACGAGGACGTGCAGCTGGTCGCGCTGCTCACCGCGGATCCGACCCAGGCCGAGGAGTTCCTCGCCGACACCCTCGGCGACCTGCTGCACGCCGACACGGCCACGCAGCTGACCGTGCTGACCTACGTGCGCGAGCAGTGCAGCACCACCCGCACCGCGGAACGGCTCTACACCCATCGCAACACGGTGCTGCGCCGCCTGGCCCGCGCCGACGAGCTGCTCCCCCGTCCCCTGGCGGAGAACGTGGTCGCCGTCGGCGCGGCCCTGGAGGTGCTGCGGTGGCGTCGAACCTGACGCGGGTTTACATCAGCGGTGCCACTTCTGGTTGCTGGCGCCGTTGCACGTCCAGATGTGCAGCTTCGAGCCGTTGGCGGTGGCCACGTTCTGCACGTCGACGCACTTGTTGGCCTGGATGTTCACCAGGTCGCCCGCCCCGCTGAGGGTGAACTTCTGGGCGCCGGTGCCGTTGCAGGTCCACAGTTGCACGACCGCGCCGTCAGCGGTGGAGCCGCCGGACACGTCCATGCACTTGCCGAGCGCCCGCACCGAGCCGTCACTGTTGAACGTCCACTGCTGCGCCCCGGTGCCGTTGCAGTCCCAGATCTGCAGCCGGTTGCCGTCGGCCGCGTTGGAGCTGGGCACGTCGATGCACCGGTTGCTGCCGTTGCCGATGATCGGTCCGGCGCTGCCGCCACCACCGCCGCTGGTGTACGCGTACACCCGCACGTAGTCGACCGTCAGCGTCTGCGGGAACTGCGTGGTGCCGTCGGGGTAGCCCGGCCAGTAGCCGCCGACCGCGAGGTTCAGCAGCATGAAGAACGGGTGGTCGAACACCCACCGGTCACCGCCGAGGTCGGCGGGGGTCCGGGTCTGGTACAGGTTGCCGTCGACGTACCAGCGGATGACGTTGGGCTCCCACTCGACCGCGAACGTGTGGAACGCGTCGGCGAACGGCGCGCCGATCGTGTAGCCCGCGCCGATGCCCTCGGCGCCGGAGTAGCCCGGCCCGTGGATGGTGCCGTGCACCTGGTTGGGCTCACGGCCGATGTTCTCCATGATGTCGATCTCGCCGCTGTTCGGCCACGGGTTGCTGCCGATGTCGGCGCCGAGCATCCAGAACGCCGGCCAGATGCCCTGCCCCCGCGGGATCTTCATGCGCGACTCGAAGCGCCCGTACGCCTGGGTGAACCGGTCCGCGGTGAGCAGCCGGGCCGAGGTGTACTGGCACGTGCCGTAGTGACACTGGTAGTTGGCCGGGTTCTCCCGGCGGGCGGTGATCACGAGCTGGCCGGCGCCGTTGAGCGCCGCGTTGCTCGTGCTGGTCGTGTAGTACTGCTGCTCGTTGTTGCCCCAGCCACCCCCGCCGACGTCGTACTTCCACTTGCTGCCGTTGGGTGCGCTGCCGGCCGCGCCGTCGAACTCGTCGGACCAGGTGAGTCCTCCGATGGCGGCCTCGGCCGCGGTGTTTCCCGCGTCCCGCACCGCGACGGCGGTGAGGAACGTCAGCACAGTCGCACCCAGCATGAGCATGGTGCGAGCCTTGACATGGAGTTGCATTGGGCGACCTCCCGAGGACATGGCGGTGTCCGTCCGGTTACCGTAAGCAATCTTCACAGATTGACTTTTGTCGAACCTACAAAGTCGCAACTCACCCCGTCAAGAGAGCGCTCTCAGTGGGCTGTTTCTTCCGCGGCGGCCTTCGGCCGGAAGAGCAGTGGGGGATTCTCACCCCACACCCCCAATGCTCCCGCTGGTCGCACGCCCTGCGCCCTGAAGGGCGCGGCCGACTCACACGCATGCGCGTGGCGATCGAAAGACCGGTGGTCGAGGTTCGCGGCACACCAGGTCTGTCGTCCAATTCGCCTGCCCTTCGCGCGAGACGCGGAGGCAGGCCCGTCCGAAGGACGCTGCGCCGGGGTGCCTGAAGCTCGCGCTCAGTGGTGGAGGGCTTGGCGGACGTGGTGGCGGCGGGCGCGGACGGCGAGGTCGAGGACGGAGCCGAGCACGATCAGGGCGACGAACCCCTTGGCCGTCTGGTCGGTCTGGGTCGCGGTGAAGACCGGACCGGCGCCGAGGACCCAGGTGAGTGCCGCGCAGGTGATCAGGCCGTGCACCGTGTCGGTGTGGTGGATCAGTGGCAGCCAGCGGCCGTGCCACACCAGGACCGCCTGGACGACCAGGCCGGTGAGCATCAGCGTGAGCAGCACCGGGCCGCGGACCCGCAGGAAGTCCTCGTCGTAGGCGAACGCCTCCCGCAGCGCGGGCGCGGCGCGCTCCCCGGCGAGCGAGGAGATCACCCTCGCGGGGTCGAGCAGCACGAGGGTGCCGAGGACGAAGAAGGCGAGTCCGGCCGCCCGGCCGGGCCGGTTGATCCGGTCGGTGGGCGTCGGCCGCGGCCGCCAACCGGCGTCCGGCCGGCGCCGGCGGGCCCACGCGGCGACGGCGAAGCCCGCCAGGAGCAGGCCGAGCCAGGCGAAGACGACGGGGAGCGCCTGCTGCACGGCCCGCTCCAGGTCGCGCTGCGGTGCGGCGCGCTCGATGAGCTCCTGCAGCACGGCGCCGAACAGGACCAGCCCGGCGCCGCCCGCGGCGAGGGTGAGGAACCGGCGGGTGTCGGCCGGGTCGACGAGGGTCACCGGCGAGCCGTAGCGCGCCGCCACCTCCGCCGGTCGCCCGAACCCGGCCAGGATCTCCCGGGCCGTCTCCGCGCGGTCATTGCCGGCGGCCGCGGCGCCGACCTCCTCGCTCAGCAGCATCCGCAGCTCCAGGGCCACGTCGCGGCGCTGCGCGCGGGGCAGGAGCCCGACCACGTCGGCCACGTAGCTGTCGATCAGTTCGTCGGCGGTCATCACCGTTCACCTTCCAGCAGGAGGTCCATCGCCGTGTTGAGCCCCCGCCACGTGGCGGTCAGGCTCTCGAAGAGCTTCGCGCCGTCGGCACTGAGCTCGTAGTAGCGCCGGGGCGGGCCGTCCGCGGTGCGCCACTCGCTGCGCAGCACGCCCTGCGCCTCCAGACGGCGCAGCAGTGGATAGAGCGTGCCCTCCTCGATCGGCAGCCCCCGGTCGACCAGGGACTGCCGCAGCTCATAGCCGTAGCGCAGCGTCCGCAGCTGCGACAGCACCGCGAGGACCACGACCCCGCGGCGCAGCTCCTGCTCGAGCTTGTCGCCACCACTTACCATGCGCTGCACAGTACCATGCGCCACACAGCAATGGTGGATGGCGGCGGCCGGCCTTACGGCGATTGGCAGCAGCCACGGGCGTCGTCGCGTGCGTGGGCCGGTGCGAGGCGGTCGAAGGGCGGCGCGGATCCGCTCCCGCGCCTCCGCCGGCGGCGCCGGGACCAGTGCCGACGTGCACATGCCTTCGATCCGGACCGGGTGCGGGCACGCGGGCCTGCCGGCGGCGTTGCGCCGCAACGCCGCCGGCAGCCGGTTCGAGCTGACCGCGTGAGCGCCCTAGATGCGGAACCTGCCGACGGCCAGCTGCAGGTCGGAGGCGAGCCCGTTGAGCTCGGCCACCGTCGCGTCGACCTCGCTCAGCGTGGACGTCGTGGTGTCCGCGGCGTCGGCGACCCCGGCGATGTTCCCGGCGATGTTCGCCGCGCCGTGGGCGGCGTCGCCGACGCTGCGGCTCATCTCGCTCGTCGTCGCCGTCTGCTCCTCGACGGCCGAGGCGATGGTCAGCTGGTAGTCGTTGATCCGCGCGATGATCCGGCTGATCTCGCCGATCGCGCCGACCGCGTTGGCGGTGTCGGACTGGATCGCCTCGACCCGGCGGGAGATGTCCTCGGTCGCCCGCGCGGTCTCCTGCGCGAGGTCCTTCACCTCGCTCGCCACGACCGCGAAACCCTTGCCCGCCGCACCTGCGCGGGCCGCCTCGATCGTGGCGTTGAGCGCCAGGAGGTTGGTCTGCTCGGCGATCGAGGTGATCACCTTGACGACGTTGCCGATCTCCGCGGAGGAGTCGCCGAGCTTCGACACCGTGCGGTTCGTCGACTCGGCCACGCCGACCGCCTCCGAGGCCACCCGCGCGGCGTCGTTGGCGTTCTGCGCGATCTCCCTGATGGACGCGCCCATCTCCTCGGAGCCGGCCGCGACCGTCTGCACGTTGTGCGACACGGTACCGGCGTCGCCCGCCACCACGTTCGCCCGTGAGGCCGCCGCCTTGGCGCTGTCCGCGATGCGGGTCGTGACGCTGGTCAGCCGGCCGGTGCTCGCGCCGAGGGTGTTCGCCGCGGCGGCGAGCGTCTGCACGGTGCGCCCGACGCTCTCGTTGGCGCGGTTCATCGCGGCCGCCATCGATCCGAGCTCGTCGCGGGCGTACACCTCGGCGCGCAGGGTCAGGTCACCGTCGGCGACGCCGCGCAGCGTGTCGGAGACCGAGCGCAGCTGCTGGTTCATCCGCCGCGCGATCGCGAGGGCCAGCAGCAGCGCCAGGCCCAGCCCGGCCACGAGCGAGCCGATCGTCCAGTTCCGCGCGGTCGCGTAGTCGTCGGCGGCCGACTTCGCCATCGCCGCGGACTCCGTGACCTCCCGCTGCTGCAGCTTGCCCAGCGCGGCGTTCATCTGCGCCTCGAGGTTCTGCCACAGGGTATTGGTGGCCGCCGGGTCGGTCGGGACCGTGGTGCCGGCCGCGGGCGGCTTCTGGAACACGACGACGTCGCGCAGGTTGCTGTAGTCGGTCCACGCCTTCGCGAAGTCGTTCAGCGCGGCCTCGCGCGCGGCGGAGCCGGCCAGCCGGGTCCGGTACTGCGCGATCGCGTCCTCGATCATCCCGTCGCCGCTGTCGATCGCCTGCAGGGCCCGCGGGGCGAGCGTCTTGTCGTAGGACGACCACGCGAACAGCGACTGGCCCCGGTAGTTCTCGCTGACACCCTGCCGGATCACCACCAGCTGCTCGACGCTCTCCAGGTGCCGGGACTTGAGCTGCCCGAGCCGGTCGTTGAGCTGCGACATGTTCGTGATCGACAGGATGCCGACGCCGATCGCGACCAGCGCGACGAGCGCGACGCCGATGAGGTTCTTCGCCCCGACGGACCGGTCGGCGATCCAGCCGACCAGCGCACCGCGACGGACCGTCACCTGGATGGGGGCAGTGCTTGCGCTCATGTGCCGTCCTTGCCACGGGAAACCGGAAAACGGGGCCGATCGGAGCATCGACCCGACCGGCGGGACGTTGAGGATTTCCGGCCGGTCACCTGGGTACAGCCAGCCGGGTGTCCGACGACCTGCGGCTGCTCACCCGCTACGAGCCCGTGATCCGGTACACGGCAGGCGAGCTGTTCCTGCCCACACCCGTCGACGGGTTCCTGCGGGCCGCGTCCCTGTGGCGCGGCGGGCGCAGCGGGTGTCTGGTGCCGCCGGGCGAGCTGGACCCGGACCGGCTCGCCGAGCACGGGCGCCGGCTGCGGGGCGAGCCGCTGTATCTGCGGTTCGTGGAGCAGCCGCTGCGCGGGGCCGCGTACCGCCGCTGGCGCCGGGAGGTGGGTTCCGGCACGTTCCGGGCGGGTGACCGGCTCGCCGCCGTCGGCCTGGCGGCCCGGCTCGTCGACGCGGCGCTGCGGATGTCGCTGCTGGTGCGCGGCACGGTGCCCGGCGGCACCCGCGCCGCCGCGCAGGTGCGTCACGCCGCGCGCCCGTCGCCGGAGGTCCGCCCCTACTACGGCCGGGTCTCCCGCGACGGCGGCTACCTGGTCATGCAGTACTGGTTCTTCTACGCCATGAACGACTGGCGCTCCACGTTCGGCGGCGTCAACGACCACGAGGCGGACTGGGAGCAGGTGACGGTCTTCGTCGCGGAGCCCGGCGGACCACCCGCGTGGGTGGTGTTCTCCTCGCACGACAAGCTGGGCCCCGAGCTGCGCCGCCGCTGGGACGACCCGGAGCTCGAACGCGTCGGCGAGCATCCCGTCGTCTACGCCGGCGGCGGCTCGCACGCGGGCGCGTACCAGCCCGGCGACTACGTCACGACCGTCAGCTGGCCGTGGCTGGAGACCGCCGGCGCCTGGTGGCGGGCGGCGCGGCGGCTGGTCGCCCCGCGCTCGGCGGCGCCGGCCGGGCCGGGCTTCGGCCTGCCGTTCCTGGACTACCACCGCGGCGACGGCCCGGGCATCGGCGCCGGCGAGCGGGACGCGTGGACGCCGGTCCTGATCGACGACGACACACCCTGGGTCCGCGACTACCGGGGGCTGTGGGGCCTGGACACCGAGGACCGCTTCGGCGGCGAACGGGCGCCGGCCGGTCCCCGGTACGAGCGGGACGGGACGGTGCGGGCCTCCTGGGGGTACCCGGTCACCTGGGCCGGGCTGGACGCCGAGGGACCGGACCCCGGCGGCGCCGCCGCAGCCCGCCTGCGCGAGGTCACGGCGCTCATCGCGCGGCACCGCGGCCTGGTCCGCCGGCGGCGGGCCGCGGCCAGGGCCGCCGGCCGCCCCGCGGACCTGCGCGCCGACCCGGACCTGGAGCGGCTGCAGGCCGAGCGGGTGGCGCTGGCCGACGGCGACCCGCCACCGCCCCCGCCGGCGCACCCGGTCCACCGCCTGGCGGCGCAGCCCGCCGCCAGGCGGCGCCGGTTCCTGGTGCTGTGGTCGGCGGCGTCGGCGTCGGTGGTGCTCGGTGGCGCCGCGCTGATCGTGCTCAACCCGCCGCTCGGGGTGTTCTGGTCCGTCGTCGCGCTGCTGGCCATGCTCGTCGCGGTGGAGGCCGCGGCCCGCTCCCGGCTGCTGCGCCTGCTGCGCCGCGGGGTCATGACCGCGGTGGTCCTGGTCGCCGGCTGGGCCCTGGTCGAGACCGCCGTGCAGCACTGGCGGGTTGCCGTCGCGGCGCTGCTGGCCACCGGCGCGGTCGCCCTGTGGGTCGCCAACCTCCGCGCCTGGCTCGCCCGCCGCTGACCGCGACCCTCAGCCTCCCGGCCGGCCCGCGGGACCCGCCGCTGACCGCGCCCCTCAGCCTCCCGGCCGGCCCGCGGTCACCGCGGGACGGGTCCCGGCCTGGTCCAGGGCGGCGTCCACGACCAGGGACTCGATGCCACGCAGGCAGGCCTCCAGCATCCGCGGGGACACCGCGGCCGTGTCGACCCGCCAGGTGAGGTCGACCGCGTCGCCGGCGGCGTCCACGTGCAGGAAGCAGGTCGCATCCCACTCGTCGGAGCTCGGCCCCCAGCGCAGCGCGGTATGCGGCAGCGCGGCGGTGATCCGCTCGGGTGCGGGCACGTCGAGGGCCGGCGCCTGCGCGGCGGAGCGGCGGCGGTCGTTGAAGTAGCAGCCCGTGTCGAGCTCCACGCCCCGTTCGGCGCCGACCCGCTCGACCAGGGCCCACAGGTCGCGGGGGTGGTAGTAGGCGTACATGCCGGCGGTGAGCTGGCTCTTGAAGGTCCGCGCGACCGCCTCGTCGAACGTGCAGCCGCCGGTGTCGATGACAGCGAGCCCGGCCTGCGCCAGGTTGCTGACCGACTCGGCGAACCCGGGCCGGAAGCGGTTGCTCACGACGATCCGGAACGCGCCGACCGGCTGGCCCGACAGGCGGCCGAGCATCACGGCGTACGCGGCGAGCAGGATCGTGCCGGTGTGCACCTTGGTGCGCCCGGCCACCGCGGCGAGCGCGAGGTGCGTCGCGGGTGAGGTGAGGGTCGCCTCGCACCATCGCTGCGGCCGCGGGGTGAGCGGCGCCGGGAAGCGGCGGGGTTCGATCGCGCGCAGGTGCCGCTCCCAGTACCGCAGGGACGCGGTGTGCTGCCGCAGCGCGGAGGGCTCCTGCTGGGCGGCGGCCAGGTCGAGGGGTTGGATGCCGCCGACCGGGGCGAGGTGGCGGCCGGTGACCGGCTCCAGGTTGGCGAGGTCGGCGATGAGCGCCTCGAAGCCGTAGCCGTCGATGACCATGTGGCAGTACAGGGCGACGAACCACAGGGCCCGGTCCGGGTCGGCGGGGTCGGCGACCACCGCCATCCGCACCGGCCAGTCGGTGTACGGGTCCCACGGTTGCGCCTCGTAGCGGGCGCGGATCGTGGCGGCGAGGCGTTCGGGGTCGCCGTCGTCGTCGTAGACCTCGAGCGTGATCGCGCCGGACGCGGCGAGGACCTGCTTCGGCGGCCCGTCGCCGGCGGCGAGCAGGCGGGTCCGCAGCGACTGGTGCCGGCTCATGATGAACCCGAGCGTGGCGACCACGTCCCGGACGGTGGTGCCGTCGGCGAGGGGCATTGTGCCGCCGGCCCATTCGGTCGCCTCGACGACCTGCATCGACCGCCACGCGGCGAACTGTCCCCAGGTCAGCTCCCCGACCCCGCTGCCTTCCCCTTCGAAGGGAACCGCGATGCGCATTGTCACAGGGATTTCCAGTTCCTTCGTCGAATCGGGCCAGAAAGCTGCGCCGGCCGCGTTTCCGCACGACACCGGCGCAGCATCGAAGTTTCTGCGTCTCTTAGAGCGAGCGGACCGCCTTCATGGTCATTCCCCCCTCTCACATGGTTGCCCGTCGATCCGCGGGCACGGATGCGGGACGGCCGGCAATGCCCGGGAGCCTAGCGTTTGCCGAGACAGGCGTGGAAGGGCGGACGGGATGGTCCGCCATCAATTGCACTCAATGTCCAGATAAATCGCACCCGGAAGTGGTCCGGTCGAGGGTGCCGGCAAGGGAGGGGTGAATGGGATTCATGCATTGAATCCAATGCATGGCAGGCGTTAACCGTCGTCAATTTGGTCCGGTCCGGAAATTTCCTCACCACGGTGCGAAAAGGGACATGCCTACGCGGGTGGGGCGAGAAAGCGCTTCATCATGTCGACGAACACGGCGAACCGGGTGGCCATGTCGAGGTCCGGGTCGAGCAGCCACTGGATCTGCAGCCCGTCCATGACCGCCAGGACCAGTGCGGCGAGGGTGGCGGCATCGGCGTCGGCGCGGAACTCGCCGCTGTCCTGGCCGCGCTGGATGGCCCGGGTCGTGCGGTACCGCAGGGTCTCGTACCGGTCGGCGAAGAAGGCGCGGGCGGGATGGTCGGCGGCCACGCTCTCCCCGACGAGGACCGTGAACATCTGCACCAGCTCAGGGGTGGTGCCGTTGTGCTCGACCAGCTCGCGCAGCGCGTCGAGTGCCGCGCCGCCGCCGTCGCTCCAGGAGCTCTCGTTGAGCCGGCGGGTGCCCTCCCGGTCGCGCTGCTCCAGGACCGCCATCAGCAGGTGCTCCTTGACTCGCATCCTCACACCGAGACGTGGGCGGCCTCGTGCTGCCCGGAAGTGGATTCACCGATGCATCGAGAACCCGTCAACCTGACCCGGCGCCGGCTGCTCAGCCGGTCGGCCGCGGCGGCCGCGGTGCTCACCGCCGCGGGCGTGCCGATCCTGGCCACCGGCACCCCGGCCCTCGCCCACAACGACGACAAGGGCGGCAACGGCGGCAAGGGCGGCCGGCTCAAGGTCGAACCGCTGGTGCCCGCGAAGAACCGCGGGATCATCCTGTACAGCGTCCGGGACCGCATCAGCGCGGCGCCGGACGACAGCGGCGTGCCGTACGGCTTCGAGCGGGTCCTGGCCCGGCTGGCGGAGATCGGCTACAAGGAGATCGAGTTCGCCGGGTACAACCAGAGCACCGCGATCCTCGGCCGGCAGATCACCCCGGCGGAGATCCGCAAGATCCTCGACGACAACGGGCTGGTCGCCAACGGCACCCACACGCAGATCAACGCGGCCACCTTCCAGCAGCAGCTGGACATCGCCCAGACCCTCGGCATGAAGAACATCGGCACCGGCAACGACCCCAGCAACAGCAACTACACCTCGGACTGGGACGCCGCCGCCGACCTCTGGAACGACCTCGGCCGGCAGGCCCAGGCCCGCGGCATGCGGCTGTACACCCACGACCACGACGCCGCCTACAGCTTCCTGCTCGACAGCGGACCCCTCGACGCCGCCGGCAAGCCCACCCGCTCGTCCGGGCGGCGCCGCCTGGAGTACTTCTTCGACAGGACCGACCCCAGGTACGTGTTCTTCGAGCTCGACATCTACTGGGCGTACGTGGCCCGGTACAAGCACCAGAAGTACGTCGACCGCTCCGGGCGGGAGCAGACCGACCTCTTCGACCTGATCCTCACCGTGGCCGAGCGCACGAAACGCTTCCCGCTCTTCCACGCCAAGGACGGCAACAAGAACACCACGCTGCCCAACGGCTACGAGATGACCCCGCTCGGCGAGGGCGACATCAACTTCCAGCAGTTCTTCCAGACCATCGGCGAGCAGGACTTCCACCACGCCAACTGGGAGCAGGACACCGCGCCCGGCGGTGCCGCGCTGCCCGCGCAGTCCCTGGACTTCGCCAACCTGAGCTACGCCAACCTCTCCGAGCTGACCATCTACAAGCAGCGCTGAGCGTCCCGCCGGCGCCGCCGTCCACCCTGCCTCGGCGCCGGGAAGCACCGGGCGGCCCGTGTCGGCGCCGGGCCGCCCACCCCACACCTGATCCACCCCTCCCGCAGGCTCGCGCCCCCCGACGCGCCACCTGTCGATGGCGCATGCCTGCCCGGCACCGGAGAAGCCCATGACCCAGTCGTCACGACCTCGCTGGCCCGCCGTCCTCGCCGCCGCCGTCCTCCTCGCCCAGGGAGCCCTGCAGTCCCCGGCGGCCGCCGCCCCGCCGATCGAACCCGCCGACACCCTCATCGCGCAGGAGAACGGCCCGGCCGCGCTGCGCTCCGACGCCCGCCGCCCCGGCAGCTACAAGGTGCTCGTCTTCACCAAGACCGCCGGCGTGCGCCGTCCGTCCATTCAGGACGGTGTCAACACCATCCAGCAACTCGCCCGCGGCAACGGTTTCACCGTGACCGTGACCCAGGACGCCCGCGCGTTCACCGCCGCGAACCTGGCCCGCTACCGCGCGGTCGTCTTCCTCAACACCACCGGCGACGTCCTCGACGCGGCGCAGCAGACCGCGTTCGAGGGCTACATGACCGCCGGCGGCGGCTACGTCGGCGTTCACGCCGCCGCCGAGACCGAACCCGACTGGCCCTTCTACCAGACCCTGGTCGGCGCCAAGGTCGCCGCCGCGTCCCCGGTCGGTCCGGGGCGGATCAGCGTCGCGGACCGGGCCCACCCGTCGACCGAGACGATGCCCAGGAACCTGACGCTGACGGAGGAGTGGTACGACTTCACCGCCAACGTGCGCGGCACGTCGCACGTGCTCGCCACGCTCGACGAGCCGGACTTCACCGACCACCCCATCGCGTGGTGCGGTGACTTCCAGGGCGGCCGGTCCTGGTACACCGGCCTCGGACACTCCGGCAGCTCCTACCGCAGCCAGAGCGTCCAGCGGCACCTGCTCGGCGGCATCGCCTGGGCCGCCGGCGTGGTCGAGGGCGACTGCGGCGCGACCGTCATCGGCAACTACGAGAAGGTCACCCTCAACGACGAACCCGGCGAGCCGATGTCCCTCGCCGTCCTGCCCGACGGGCGGGTCCTGCACAACACCCGCGGCGGCGAGGTCCGCCTCTACGACCCGGCGTCCGGCGCCAGCCCCGTCATCACCACCATCCCGGTGTACCAGCACGACGAGGACGGCCTGCAGACCCTCACGATCGACCGCGACTTCGCCACGAACAAGTGGGTCTACCTGTACTACGCCCCGCCGCTGAACACCCCCGTCGACGACCCGGCCACCCCCGGCGTCAACGAGGGCGACGCGCCCACCACCAGCACCGACCCGACCGTGTGGGACAAGTTCAAGGGCTACAACCAGCTGTCCCGGGTCAAGTTCGTCGACGGGCCGGCCCCGCGGCTGGACATGAGCACCGAACAGCAGATCCTGCGCGTCGACGTGGACCGCGGCATCTGCTGCCACGTCGCCGGCAAGGTGAAGTTCGACGGCCAGGGCCTGCTGTACCTGGTCACCGGCGACGACACGAACGCGGGCGGCTCCGACAACTACACCCCCATCAACGAGTCGCCGACCCAGGGGCCCGGCTACGACGCGCAGCGCTCCGCCGGCAACACCAACGACCTGCGCGGCAAGCTGCTGCGTATCAAGGTCAAGGCCGGCGGGACGTACACCATCCCGAACGGCAACCTCTTCGACGAACGCGACGACAGGGACGGGCTGACCCGGCCGGAGATCTTCCTGATGGGGCTGCGCAACCCGTTCCGGTTCGACGTCGACGCCCGCGGCACCGTCTACGTCGGCGACTACTCCCCCGACTCCCGCGTCTCCAACCCGGCCCGCGGCCCCGAGGGCGCCGGCCGCTGGTTCGCCACCGACAAGCCCGGCAACTACGGCTGGCCGTACTGCTTCTCCCCCGACCTGCCCTACATCGACTTCGACTTCGTCACCCGCACCTCCGGGCAGGCGTTCAACTGCGCCGCACCGGTGAACAACTCACCGCGCAACACCGGCCGCGCCACGCTGCCCCGCGTCGCCCAGCCCGACTTCTGGTACACCTACGAGGCCCGTACCCCGTGCCCCGGCGCATACCTGCAGACGCCGCCGACGACGTGCGACTTCAAGTGGCCCGTCATCGGCGTCGGCGGCGTCGGCCCGCACGGCGGCCCGATCTACAACTACGACAAGCGCCTGGACTCCCAGACGAAGTTCCCCGAGTACTACGACAACGCCGTCGTCTTCGGCGAGTTCACCCGCGACAAGCTGTTCATGATGCGCACCGACGGCCGCGGCAACCTCGTCGGCGTCGAGCAGTTCCTGCCCGGCCTCATCGCCGACAACCCGATGGAGCTGCAGTTCGGCCCCGAGGGCAACCTGTACATGCTGGAGTACGGCGACGGCTTCTTCCGCGCCAACCCCGACGCGCAGCTGTCCGTCATCCGGTACGTCAAGGGCACCCGCTCACCGATCGCCTCCCTCACCGCGACACCGACGTCGGGGCAGGCACCGCTGACCGTGCAGTTCGACGCCAGCGGCTCACGGGACCCGGACCCGGGCGAGTCCATCTCGTTCGCCTGGGACTTCACCAGCGACGGCACCGTCGACTCGGCCGACCCTTCGCCGTCCTACACGTACACCACCAACGGCGTCTCCACGGCGAAGCTCACCGTGACCGACTCCAGCGGCAAGACGGCCGTGCTCACCCGCACCATCACCGTCGGCAACACCGCGCCGGCCGTGACCGTCGTGGCACCGGTCGCGGGCTCGTTCTTCAACTGGGGTGACGCCGTGCCGTTCACGGTGACCGTCACCGACCCCGAGGACGGACCCGTCGACTGTTCGCGGGTGACGGTAAGTTTCGTGCTCGGCCACGACAGTCACGGCCACGGCGACGCGTCCACGACCGGCTGCACGGGCGTGCTGCCGACCCCCGCGGACGGCGCCGACCACGCCGGCGGCTACCTGTACGGCGGGATCAGCGCCAGCTACACCGACCTCGGCGCCAACGGTCAGCCGGCGCTGACCACGGTCGGGCAGGCCATCATCCAGGTGCCCCGCCAGCAGGCCGAGAACGCCCAGTTCAAGCAGGGCGTCGAGGCCACCGTCACCGGCGACACCGGCGGCGGGCAGCACCTCACCGGCATCGACCCCGGCGACCACGTCGGGTTCGACCCGATCAGCCTCGGCGGCATCGGCACCGTCACGCTGCGGCACTCGGGTGGCTCGGCGGCCACCGCCGGCACCGCCCGCGCCACGGTCGAGCTGCGGCTCGACTCGCCGACCGGCCCGGTCGTGGCGACCGCCACGCTGAACGCCACCACCGGCAACAACGCCTGGACCAGCACCGCGGTCCCGGTCAGCCAGCCGGCCGGGCCGCACCGGCTGTACCTGGCGTTCGCCGCGGTCCCGGGTGGACCCACGACGGGTCTGGTCAACCTCAACTGGGTCGAGTTCGGCCCCTGACCGCCCGCGCCCACGGCGGCGTCGCGCTCCTGTCCACGGGAGCGCGGCGCCGCCGCCGTCGCATACTGTCGTGACCGTGGCCCGGACATCGTTGGCCGGCCACGGCGGCAGGCACGGCGACGGGCAGGGTGGCATGGCGACGATCGGTGACGTGGCACGGCAGGCGGGGGTGTCCCCGAGCACCGTCTCCTATGTCCTGAGCGGCAAACGGACGATCTCGGAGGAGACCCGCCAGCGGGTGCTCGCCGCGGTCGAGGTCCTCGGCTACCACCCGCACGCCGGCGCCCGCGCACTGGCCAGCAACCGGTCCAACGTCATCGCGCTCATCATGCCGCTGTACACCGGGCTGTACGTGCCGGTGCTGATGCAGTTCGTCATCTCGGTGGTGACCGCGGCGCGTCGCTTCGACCACGACGTGCTGCTGCTGACCCAGGACGAGGGCGAGCAGGGCCTGGAGCGGGTCGCCGCCAGCTCCCTGGCCGACGCGCTCATCGTGATGGACGTCGAGCTGCACGACCGGCGGCTGCCCCGCCTGCGCAGCCTCGGCCGGCCGTCGGTGCTCATCGGCTTCCCCGCCGACGCGAGCGGGCTGACCTGCATCGACCTGGACTTCGCGGCGGCCGGCGCGGCCTGCGTCGACCATCTCGCGGACCTCGGCCACACGTGCGTCGCGCTGGTCGGCTCACCCCCGCAGGTGTACGAGCGGGAGCTCGGCTTCGCCAGCCGCACCGCCGCCGGGTTCGACGAGGCGCTGCGCCGGCGGGGGCTGCGGGGCACGACCGTGCCGTGCGAGCCGACCCCGGACGCGGTCCTGGCGATGGCGACGGGCCTGCTGCGCGACCACCCGGACCTCACCGGTGTGGTCGTGCACAACGAGCCGACGGTGCCGCCGCTGCTGGACGCGTTCGCCGCGCTGGGCCTGCGGGTGCCGCGGGACGTGTCGGTGGTGGCGATCTGCCCCGATGAGGTCGCCGAGCGCGGCAAGCCGCGGCTCACGTCGGTGAGCATCCCGGCGGAGGAGGTCGGGCGGCGCGCGGTCGACCTGCTCATGGCGAAGCTCGACGGCCGGGCGGTGCCGGAAGCGACGCTGCTGCCGCCGGCGCTGACGGTGCGCGACAGCGCCGCCGCGGCCCGGAACACCCGATCCGGCCCGCGGCGGCGCTGACTCACACCCGGAGCAAAGCCACTACGAGACCGTGAACGTCGCCAGGCGCACCGGCCCGCCGAACACGAGGTACACGTCGTGCCGGCCGGAGGCCTTCACCAGCGCCGCGGTCACGGTCGTGTACGCGTACACGCCGCCGGTCGGGGGTACCGCCACCGTCGCCAGGAGCTGCCCGCGGACCGGGTCGTCGAGGCGTACCTGGACGGTGGTCGCCGCGCCGGCGTTGGCGAAGCGGCCGGTGAAGGCCGCCGGGCCGCGCAGGTCCGCGTCGGTGTAGCGGACCCACTGCCCGGCGCCGGTCGCCGCGACCGACGTGCCGCCCGCCTTCGCCTCGTCCAGCAGGGTGGTGCCCTGGTACCCGTCGAAGTTCTCCGCGCGGGTGGTGCGCCGCAGGTCGCGGGGCGGGATCGTCTCCCCGCGGACCCGCAGCTGCCCGGTGGCGCGGATGTCCGCCGACGACGCGCCGACGAGCAGGTCGTGCGTCGCGTCCTCGACCACCCACCGGTCCCGCGTGACGTCCCAGAAGCGCAGGTCGGAGGCGGCGAGCGTGAACGTCACCCGTTTCGTCTGGCCGGGTTCCAGGTGGACCCGCTGGAAGCCGCGCAGCGCCTTGATCGGCTGCTCGACCCGTGACGTGCGCTGGTGCGTGTACAGCTGGACGACCTCGTCGCCGGCGCGGGTGCCGGTGTTGGTGACGTCGACGCCGACCCGGACGGTGCCACGCTGGTCCACAGTGGACGTGCCGGTGCGCAGCGCCCCGTACCGGAACGAGGTGTAGGACAGCCCGTGCCCGAGCGGGTAGAGCGGGTCGCCGGTGTAGTACTGGTAGGTCCGACCGCCGTCGATGATGTCGTAGTCGGTGATGGCGGGCAGGCCGTCGGCCGAGCGGTACCAGGTCTGCGTGAGCCGCCCGGCGGGGTTGCGGTCGCCGAAGAGCACGTCGGCGAGGGCGTGCCCGGTCTCCTGCCCGGCGTGGCTGGTCCACAGCAGCGCCGGCACGTTGGCCTGTTCCCAGTTCAGCGCCGTCGGGTAGCTGTTCTCCACGACGACGACCGTGTTCGGGTTGGCCTCCTTGACGGCCCGCACCAGCGCCGCCTGCCCCTCGGCGAGGTTGAGGTCGGCCCGGTCGTGGTCCTCGCGGCCGTTGATGAACGGCATGCTGCCCACCACGACGACGGCCGCGTCGGCCCCGGTCGCGGCGGCGACGGCGGTGTCGACGCCGCTGCTGATGACCTCGCGGGTGAAGGGGGTCGCCTCGTCGGCGGTGGCGGCGCCCAGGTTCAGCGTGCCGTCGGCCTGC
Organism: Dactylosporangium sp. NBC_01737; assembly: GCF_035963215.1. Lineage (NCBI taxonomy): Bacteria > Bacillati > Actinomycetota > Actinomycetes > Micromonosporales > Micromonosporaceae > Dactylosporangium > Dactylosporangium sp. NBC_01737. The sequence goes on along the minus strand of NZ_CP109153.1, from coordinate 5,648,945 downwards.
ACGACGAGGTACGGCGTGCGGTACGACGGCGCCCAGTCGTAGGCGGCCTCGTAACCGGCGTAGCGGATGACGGTGTTGCCGTCGGCGCGCCGCTCGAGCTTGAGCTGCTGCTGGACGAACCAGCCGTTCGGCTGCGCCTGGTCGTTGACGAACCCGGACCAGTTGTAGCCGACGGTGCGGCCGTTGGCGGCGCTGCGCAGGGTCACGACCCCGTTGCCCCAGTCGAAGACGTCGAACTGGGCGGCGGTGCCGGCGGTGTCGCCGTTCGCCGCGATCGGTGCGCCGGCCGGCCCGCCGCCGCCGGTGAGGTAGCGGCCGGTGCCGTGCTGTTTGAGCGCGATCCGGTCGACGCCCTCGCTGAAGGCGACGTCACCGACCCGTTCGGCGATCCCCTGCCGCGGTGTCACCTGGTACGGCATGGCACCGCCGTACCAGTCGCTGTAGACGGTGTCGGCGAGCGGACCGACGACGGCGACCTTCTTCGGGCTCCGCAGCGGCAGCACCCCGGTGTTCTTCAGCAGCACCATCGACTCGGCGGCGGCGTCGCGGGCGAGCCGGGCGTTCGCGGCCTCGTCGGCGGTGACCCCGCCGTACGGCCCGCCGCCCGGGTCGAACTCGCCGAGGCGGAAGCGCAGCGCCAGGTTCTGCTTGACGGTGTCGTCGATGTCGGCGGGGGTCAGCAGCCCCTGGTCGAGGGCGTCGTGGATGGCGGCGATGGTGGCCGCGGGGTTGGCGCCGTCCTGGGTGAAGCTGTTGATGCCGGCCTTGATCGCGGCGGCGTCCGCCTCGGCCTGCGTGGTGTGGTACTGCTGGGAACCGGTCAGGTTCCCTGGGGCGAAGGCGTCGCTGGGGTTGAACAACGGCCGGTCCGTCCAGGTCCGCAGCAGGTCGAGGTCGGGGCTGACCGTGGCGGGCCGCCCGTTGATCAGGTTGTAGGACGCCATGACGCCCGTCGCCGCGCCCGCCTGCAGCGGGATGCGGAACGGGGTGCGGTCGTACTCGTTGAGCACCCGGGGCCGCACCGTCGCCGACGTCGTGTCACGGCGCACCTCGTTGTTGTAGGCGGCGTAGTGCTTCAGGGTCGCCGCGGTCTTCAGGTAGCGCGGGTCGTTGCCTTGCAGGCCGCCGCCGTAGGCGACGGCGAGCTGCCCGGTGAGCCAGGCGTCCTCGCTGTAGCCCTCCTCGTTGCGGCCCCACCGCGGGTCCCGCAGCGGGTTGACGACCGGCGCCCACAGGTTGAGCCCCCACACGTCGGGGTTCTGGGCGTGGTGCTCGCGGGCCTCGTCGGCGACGGCGGAGCCGACCCGCCGCATCAGCTCGACGTCCCAGGTGCTGGCCAGCCCGACCGCCTGCGGGAACTGGGTGGCGGTCGCGGTGACGACGTTGCCGCTGGTGTCGTTGGACCAGGCCAGGCCGTGCAGCGCCTCGGTGCCGGACTTGAACAGCTTGACGCCCAGCCGCGGGATCGCCGGCTGGTACTGGTGCAGCAGCGAGATCTTCTCCTCGAGGGTGAGCCGGCCGGTGAGGTCGTCGACCCTGACCTGCAGCGGCAGCCTCGGATCCTGGAACGGGTAGGCGTAGCGGGGTGGGGCCGCCGCCGCGGGTGGTGCGAACGTCACCGTCAGTGCGGCGACGACACCCGCGACCAGGACGCGTCTGGACATGCTGTGCCTCCGGACATCAGTGGAGGTGCACAGTCACTTGGTGGGCGCCGGCGTCCGCGTCGATGAGGACGCCGGCGGGGTCGGCGGTCGGGGAGGGAGTGAGCCGGCCGGCGTCGACGGCCGCCACCGTCGTGACGCCGGCCAGCTGCACCCGCCAGCGCGCCGAGGAACTCCCGTTGTCCTGGCGCACCTCGACGGTCGTCCCGGCCCGGCGCACCGTGAAGGTGGCACTTGGCCGGCCCTGCGGCGAAGGGATGTCCACGGTCGTGCCCGCGCCGTCGGGCAGCTCGTAGACCCGCAGGGTGACGCCGTCGGCGTATGGGTAGTCGGGGCGGTCGTCGTGCGCGCCGAACGGCAGGACCGAGCCTGGCCGGACCAGCACCGGCAGGTCGCCGATCCCGTACCGGCGCCGGATCCAGCCCGGTCCGGTCAGCACCTCCCCGCTGCGCAGGTCGGTCCACCGCCCCACCGGCAGGTAGAAGGTGACGTCGCCGGCGGCGCTGAACACCGGCGCGACGAGGATGCTGCCGCCGAGCATGTACTGGCGGTCCAGGTGGGCGCAGCCGGGGTCGTCGGGGAACTCCAGTGCCATGGGCCGCAGCACCGGCAGCCCCTCACGGTGCGCGGTGACGGCGGCCCCGTACAGGTAGGGCATCAGCCGCGCTTTGAGCCGGGTGTACTCGCGCAGCACGGCGACCGCGTCGTCGCCGAAGTGCCACGGCACCCGGTAGGACTCGTTGCCGTGCAGGCGGCTGTGCGAGGACAGCAGCCCGAACGGGATCCAGCGGGTGAAGACCGCCGGGTCCGGGGTGCCCTCGAAGCCGCCGATGTCGTGGCTCCAGAACCCGAAACCGGACCAGGCCAGGGACAGCCCGCCGCGCAGGCTCTCGGCCATCGACTCGAACGTGGACGCGCAGTCGCCGCCCCAGTGCACCGGGAACTGCTGGCCGCCGGCGGTCGCCGACCGGGCGAACAGGACCGCCTCGCCGTCGCCGCGGTGCTCGCGCAGCACCTCGAAGACAGCCTCGTTATACAGGTGCGTGTAGTAGTTGTGCATCCGCAGCGGGTCGGCGCCGTCGGCCCAGACGACCTCGGTGGGGATCCGCTCGCCGAAGTCGGACTTGAAGCAGTCGACGCCGAGGTCCAGCAGGCCGCGCAGCTTGTCCTGATACCACTGCCGCGCCGCCGGGTTCGTGAAGTCGACCAGGCCCATCCCGGCCTGCCACTGGTCCCACTGCCACACGTCGCCGTCGGCCCGGCGGACCAGGTAGCCCAGCGCGGCACCCTCGGCGAACAGCGCGGAGCGCTGCGCGATGTACGGGTTGATCCACAGGCAGATGCGCAGCCCCTTCGCCTTGAGCCGGGCCAGCATGCCGGCCGGGTCGGGGAACGTGACGGGGTCCCACTCGAAGTCGCACCAGTGGAACTCGCGCATCCAGAACGTGTCGAAGTGGAACACCGACAGCGGCAGCCCCCGCTCCGCCATGCCGTCCACAATGGACGTCACGGTCGCCTCGTCGTAGGACGTGGTGAACGACGTGGACAGCCACAGCCCGAACGACCAGGCGGGCGGCAGCGCCGGGCGGCCGGTGAGCGCCGTGTACTTGCGCAGCACGTCCCGCGGCGTCGGCCCGTAGATGACCAGGTACGACAGGACCTGGCCGGGGACGCTGAACTGCACGCGCGACACGGCCTCGGAGCCGATCTCGAACGACACCGGGCCGGGGTCGTCGACGAAGACGCCGTAGCCGCCGCTGGTCAGGTAGAACGGCACGTTCTTGTACGCCTGCTCGCTGCTGGTGCCGCCGTCGGCGTTCCAGACGTCGACCGTCTGGCCGTTCTTGACCACCGGCCCGAAGCGCTCGCCCAGGCCGTACACCATCTCACCGACACCGAGGTTCAGCTGCTCGCGCAGGTAGTGCCCGTCACCGGTCCGCAGCGCGGCGAGGGCCTTGGGCGCGCTGGTGGTGAGGATCCGGCCCTCGGCCATGAAGTCGAGGCGCCACTGCTCGCCGAGGGAGAACCTGGCGCTGAGCGCGCCCGCGGTGAACGTGACGGACTCCTCATCGCGGGTCACCTTGCCGTCGGCTGCCGGGTCGGCGTCGATGCGGAACCGGGGTCCCCGCGCCCGCCCGCCGGTGTGCCGGCTGACCCGCACCGCGACGACGTCGGGCGCCGGGGTGGTGCAGTCGACGGTGATCAGGGGCGTGTTGAGGGTGTCGCCCCGGCCGGTGACCCGCCGGGTGGGCGCGTACACCGACAGGCTGTTCGCGCCGACGGCCACGTCACGGACGTGCACGGGGTACAGCGGGTGCACCCCGTCGCGCAGCTGCCAGTACCCGTCGCTGAACTTCATGCACGCTCCATCTACTTGACTGCGCCGGTCATGACGCCACGGGTGAGGGTCCGCTGGAAGACGAGGAAGAACAGCACGGCGGGCGCGATGCCCAGCAGCGCCGACGCGCTGGTCGTGGTCGCGTCCATCATCTTTTCGCCCTGCAGGAGGCCCAGGGCGACCGGCACGGTCTGGTTCGGGTTGGACACGAGAAAGATGAGCGGGATGAACAGCTCGTTCCACGTCCACACGAAGAAGAAGGTGAACAGCACCCCGAGCGTCGGCACGCTGACCGGCACGACGACCCGCCACAGGGTCCGCAGCCGCCCGGCGCCGTCCATCGCGGCCGCGTCGAGCAGCTCGGTGGGGAACGCGGCGAAGACCGACGACAGCAGGAACGTGCCGAACGCGCTCTGGATCGCGGTGAAGATGATGACGACCGCGACCCGGGTGTCGTACAGGTCGACGTATTTGGCCATGTAGTACAGCGGGTAGATGAGGCTCTCCTGCGGCACCAGGTTCGCCACCAGGAACGCGCCCAGGAACCAGCCCCGCCCGCGCACCTTGCCGATGCCCAGCGCGTAGGCGTTGAGCACCGACACGACGACCGCGAGCACGGCGACGGAGCCACTGATCAGCGCGCTGTTGAACAGTTTCTGGCCGAAGTCGACCCGCTCCCAGAACGCGGCGACGCCGGACAGGTGCAGGCCGCCGGGCAGCGACAGCGGGCCGGTGGACGCATACTCGGCCTCCGTCTTCACCGCGTTGAGCAGCACCAGCACGAACGGGGCGAGGACCAGCAGCACCACGACGGCGAGCACACCCGCGACGAGCAGCGCCCCCCGCCTCATGCGTGTTCCCCGCGGGTCAGGACTCGCAGGAACACGAACGTCAGCGCGACGATGAGGGCGGTGAGCACGGTCGAGATCGCCGAGCCGTAGCCGACGTTCGCGCGTTCGAAGTAGTTCTGGTACGCGAAGTAGGACGGCACCAGGGTCGCGTTGCCCGGCCCGCCTCGGGTCAGCACGAAGATCTGGCCGAAGATCTTCAGCCCGGCGATCGTGGTGGTGATCAGCACGACGGCGATCTCCGGCCGGATCTGGTGCACGGCGATGCGGGTGAACCGCTGCCACCAGCCGGCGCCGTCCAGCGACGCGGCCTCGTACAGCTCCGGGTCCACGCGCTGCAGGCCAGACATGAACATCACGAGGGGGTAGCCGAGCTGCACCCACACCATCACGGCCATGATCGTGTACAGCGCGTATGCGGGATCCCCGAGCCAGTTGCGGGCCAGGGACCCCAGGCCGGCGGTGTCGAGGATCGAGTTCAGCGCGCCGTAGCCGGGGTGCAGGATCCAGCCCCACACGATGCCGGTGACGGCCAGCGGCAGGACCTGCGGCAGGTAGAGCCCGGACCGCAGGGCCCTGGCCACCCGCATGCCGAGGCGGGGCGCGACGTAGTCGAACAGCAGCGCGGCGAGGAACAGCCCGAGCAGGGTCGGCACGACCGCCATCGCGACGATGAGCAGCGCGATGTTGCGAAACGACGCCCAGAAGTTCTCGTCGTGCAGCAGCCGGTCGTAGTTGGCCGGTCCGGTCCACCGGGGCGTGCCGACGCCCGTCCATTCGGTGAAGCTGAGCCCGGCCGTCGTCACCACGGGGATCACGATGACGACGGCGCACAGCAGCACCCCGGGGACCAGAAAGGGCCAAAAGCCCCGCCGACGTCTCATCAGCCGCCGACGTTCGCCCGGTTGTCGTTGTAGGGCTTGGCGATCTCGTCCAGGACCTGCGCGGGTTTCGCCGAGCCGTTGATGAGCTTCTGCGTGCCGGCGACGAGCACGTCGTAGTAGCCCGGCGCGGGCCAGTCCGGGTAGAACGCCATCCCGTCCTGCTTGACGATCGTGTCGAACAGCGCGAGCAGTTCCTTGCTCTTCGGGTCGGTGATGGCCGCCTGGTCCGCGGCGATCGGGATGCCGCCGGAGTTGCCGAGCAGGTTCTGGATGTCCTTGCTCATGGTGATGTCGATGAAGTCGTACGCGAGGGCCTTGTTCTTCGCCTTCGCCGGCACGACCCACAGGTTGCCGCTGGAGCCCGGGTGCAGCGTGTTGCCGGGGAACAGGAACGTGCCCCACTGGAAGCCGCTGATCTTCGTCATCCGCCCGTACCACCAGCTGCCGGACACCATGATGGGGAACTTGCCCTGCTCGAACGCCTGGCCCATGTCCTCGGCCTTGATGCCGGCGGAGTTCTTGTCGACGTAGCCCTTGGCGACCCAGTCGGCGAACGTGGTCGCGGCGTAGGTCAGCTGCGGGCCCTGGAAGTCGACCTTGTTCTTGTACAGCTGGAAGTCCTCGACCCAGGCCCGGTCGGCCTTCGACAGCGCCAGCTCGTAGAGGATCTGCTGGGCGGGGTACTCGGCGCCGCCGACCGACAGCGGCGTGACCCCGTTGCGCTTGAACGTGTCCATCGCCGTGACGAGCTCGTCGAGCGTCTTCGGGACCTGCACGTTGTACTTGGCGAAGAGGTCCTTGTTGTAGTACGCCATCACGAACTCGGCGTAGTTCGGCACGCCGTACCACTTGCCGCCGCCCATCACGCCGCGCTGGTCGTAGCGGGCGGTGGTGGCCAGTCCGGGGTTGAGCAGCTTGCCCCAGCCGCGCTTGTCGACCTCGGCGCTCAGGTCGGTCAGCAGGCCCTGCTTGGCGAGGAGCCCGGCGCTGGCGTTGCCCTTGTTGTACTCCATGACGTCGGGGGCGTCACTCGAGTTGAGGATCATGTTGGCGCCCTGCCGGATCTGCTCGAAGCCCTTCTCCTCGAACACGACCTTGACGCCGGGGTGGGACGCCTCGAACCGCTTGATCGCCTCGGTCCAGGCGACACCCATCGCGCTGGTCGCGCCCTCGTAGTGCCAGAGCTTGAGCGTCTTGCCGTCGCCGGCTTCCTCGTCGGCCCCGCCGCACGCGGCAAGCCCCGCCACGGCGATGACGACCACCGCCGCTGCGGCAGATCTGCGCAGTCTGCTGAACACGTCTGCTCCTGAGTGTTGGCCGGGTGTGTGCAGAACGTTGTCGAAGCGCTTCGACAGGGAAGCTACGAACAACCCGCCGACGTGTCAACCGGTCGCGCCGTGCGGGCAGCCTGGGGCGTGAAACTTCCACGGGGACCTGCCGGTGCGCGACAATGCCGGGCGTGGGTGTACCGGACGCGCAGTTCCTGGCAATGGTGGACGGCCTCGCCGAGGTCGAGCGGGCGCACGCCGCGGACTACACGTCCTTCAGCGTGCGCGGCAAGCGCTTCGGCTACTACTGGCCCCGCACGCACACCGCCGGGCTGAAGCAGACGATCTCCGAGCAGATCGCCCTGGTCGCCGAGCGGCCCGACGTGTTCGAGGTGCAGTTCACCTCCGGCGGCTTCGGCTGGGTTGTGGTGTATCTGCAGAAGATCGAGGCCGACGAGCTCGGCGAGCTGCTCTACGAGGCGTGGCAGCTGTCCGCGCCCGAGTCACTCGTGGAGGATCACCCGCTCGCGTTCAGTTAGCCCTGCACTATCCTGCGGGGATGTCCCTCACCGCGGAGTTCGAGCAGGCCCAGATCGACGTCAAGCAGCTCGACCAGCGCCCCGGCAACGACGTGCTGCTGCGGCTGTACGCCCTCTACAAGCAGGGCACCCACGGCGACGCGGACGGCAAGCGGCCCGGGGTGTTCGACCTGGTGGGCCGCGCCAAGTACGACGCCTGGAAGGCCCTGGCCGGCACCTCGCAGGAGGACGCGCAGCGCCAGTACGTCGCCCTGGTCACCGAGCTGCGCGCCTGAGTCCTCAGCGCGGGTCGGGGCGCTGGGACCGCTCGCCGAGGACCTGGCCGTAGAGCGCCTCGCGCAGCGCCAGCTCCCGCGGGTCGTCCCAGAGGTGGAAGCCGGCGCGGTTCATGGCGTAGGCGAAGCCGACACCCGTCTCCGGGTCCGCGAACCCGAACGACCCGCCGGCGCCCGGCGTGCCGAACGCCTCGTTGCCGGCCGCGCCGAAGCGCAGGCGGGGGAACGGCTTGACGTAGCCGAGCGAGAAGATGGTCGGCACCCGCAGCACCACGTCCTGCAGCCCGCCGCTCGGCGCCTCGGCCGGGCGGCGCAGGGCGTCCAGCGTGGACGGCGTCAGGCCGAGGGTGCCGCCGCCGGTGGCGGCGTCGCCGTAGGCGCGGGCGATGGCGCGGACCTCGCCGGTGCCGTTGGCGGCGGGTAGCTCCAGGCGCCGCACCTCCGGCAGGTTGTAGTTGCCGGTCTCGGACAGGACCTTCGGGTTGGCGAACGAGCGGGCGGTGACGCTGCGCGGGTTGAGGAACCCGAACACGAACCCGCGCGGCATGGTGCCCAGGTGCAGCAGCAGTTCGGCGGGCTTGTACCCGTGGATGAACGCGATCCGGTCCGGGTCGACGGTGTCGGGCACGCCGACATGGAACTCCATCCCGTCGCCGGTCGTGTCCCCCTTCGTGGCGGCGAGGGGCGCGGCGATCTCCTCGGCGAAGAACCGGCCGAGTGACCGTTTCGCCGGGTCGACGCGGCGCAGGAGCTCGCCCTCGTACCAGCCGAGCGAGATCGCGTGATACCCGTGCCTGGTCCCCGGCTCCCACGCCGGGCGCTGGTCGGCGAGGGCGTCGGCGACCACGTCGAGGTCGGCGAGGTCGGCGACGGTGAGCGGCCGGTCGATCGCGGCGAGTCCCGCCTGGTGCGCGAGCAGCTGCCGGACCGTGACCGCTTCCTTGCCGTTGCGGGCGAACTCGGGCCAGTACGTGGCGACGGTCGCGTCGTAGTCGATCCAGCCGCGGGAGTGCGCGACCGCGACCGCGAGCCCGGACACGCCCTTGGTGGTGGAGAACACGGTGACGAGCGTGTCCTGCCGCCACGGTGCTCTGGTGCGGCCGTCGCGGTAGCCGCCCCACAGGTCGACGACCTTGCGGCCGTCGCGGTAGACGGCGCAGGCCGCGCCGATCTCGCCGTGCTCGGCGAAGTTGCGCCGGAACGCGTCGGCGACCGGCCCGTAGCCCTCGTCGACGTCGCCTTGGACGAGGTCGGGCGGAACGTCCACTTTGAACACCATGACGGCCTCCTGCGACGGCGTGGGCCGACCATACACCTGCACACCGGGCTTTCGGCACTGCCTGTGCACGATGATTCGGCGCCGCGGGCCCCGTCTAGGCTCGCTGTGATGAGCCACTTCCCCGGCCTGGTGCCGTTCGACACGCTGCGCACCTACGCGGCGACGGGGGGCCACATCACGACGACCTGGTTCGCGACGGCCGCCGCGGTCGAGGAGGTCTCCGCCTGGTACGGGCAGCGCCTGCCCGACCATGAGCGCAAGGCCGGCGGCGACTGGACGAGGGTCGAGATCGCGGACGGTCTGCGGCACTTCCACGCCGTCACCGTCCACCCGCCGGAGGCGCCGGCGGCCGGACCGCGGCCGTCCCAGCCGCCCCCGCCGGGCACCCGGACCGTGGTCCGCGACGACACCGGCACATTCCCCACGGCCGGCCCGCCCCCTGCCGCGCCGGCCCCACGACCGTCGCTGCTGCGACGAATCCGCGCCTGGCTGCGGTGAGCATCCTCGCGACCCCGCACCCGGCACCGGAAGCGGTCCATCATGCCGGTTCGCGGCGCAGGAAGGTGTCGGTGACGGCGCACGCGGCGGTCACGGTGACGAGGAACAGCGCCGCCGCGAGGAGGATCCGCACCTCCGGGTAGGTCGGCGGCGGGAGCAGCGCGGCGCTCGCGGCGGCCAGCCCGGCGACGGTGGCGGCCGACACCTGCGCCAGCCACAGGCCGACCGCGCGGCGGGTCCGGCCGAGCCCGGCGGTGACCTCGCGCACGGTCAGCGCGGCGGCGGTCACGGCCACCACCGCGGCGCCGGCCACGGCCAGCCACGGGGTGCCGAGGTCCAGGGCGTACCGGATGGGCAGCGCCGGCACGAAGAACAGCGCCGCGAACCAGGCGAGCCCGGCCGAGACGGTGCGCACGCCGGCTCCCGCCTCGCGGGGCGTCGCGGCCCGGCGGCGGGCGAGCAGTCTCGCGGCGGCCAGGGCGGCGGCGGCCACCGCCGCGACCGGCAGGAGGCGGGGGACGTGGCCCAGGTTGTAGAGCAGGGCGGTGTCGTACACCACGAGCACCAGCACGCCGAGCGCCGCGGCGGACCCGACGGCGAGCAGCACGTCCACCGCCGACTCCGGTTTCGTGGCGCGCAGGTCTTTTGCGGAGCGGCCGGCGAGGGCCGCGGTCGCGACGCACGACACGGCCCGCAGGATCAGGTCGTCGGTCGTGTACGGGTTGCGCAGCCCCCACTCGACCAGGCCGAACACGACGCAGTACGCGACGCACGCGGCCCACAGCACCGCGGGGCTGCTCAGCACCCGGGCGCGGACCGGGTCGAGCCAGCGGCACACGCACAGGTAGGCGAGGATCACGAACGGCAGTTCGAGCACCGCCTGGACCCGCAGGACGCTGACCTCAAGGAGCTCCGGCGCGGGGAACGCCGTTGCGACGGCCCGCATCGCGCCGCCGTGGGCGAGGTCGAACCAGCCGGGTGGCAGGTATCGCGCGATGAAGGACGGGTCACCGCGGTGGACGCGCAGGACGTACACCGTGAACAGCAGCTGATTGAGGTAGATCGCGGCGGCGACGGCCCCGAGCCAGAACCCCGGGCCGCGGGCGGCCCGTGCCTGCCGCGGTCCGGTCCTCCATGTCAGCGGCACGCCGACGAGGACGGACCCGACCACCAGCGCGTCGACGGCGGCCCCGACGCTGGTCATGCCCGAACGATACCGACCATCTCCTGAACGATCGTTCAATGCCGAACACCGGTGATTTCGCCGATACGGCATGGGCCACGACCTGCACACACTGACACCCATCGAAGTTACGAAGGTGTTTCGAGAGGAGTGCAGCGTTGCGAACAATCCTGCTCAGGCTGGCCGTCGTCCTCACGCTCATGGGCGGCGGGGTCGCCGCGGTCGCCACCCCGGCGCTCGCTGACGAGATCGGCCAGGCACCCACCGCCGCCAACATCACCGGCAACGGCAGCTTCGCGACCACGTCCACCAGCATCTCCAGCCTGGTCACCCGATCGCAGCGGCACCTACCCCCGTTGATCGCCACCTGGTCGAGTCTCTCCTGGATCGGTCCCCGCCTGTCCTCGTGGGGCTTCGTGGTCGTCGGCATCGAGACGAACAGCCTCTACGACCAGCCCGGCAGCCGGGGCAGCCAGCTCCTCGCCGCACTGAACTGGGCGGTCAACTCCTCCCCCACCACCGTGCGGTCCCGCGTCGACGGCAGCCGCCGCGGCGTGGCCGGCCACTCGATGGGCGGTGGCGGCACCCTGGAGGCGCTCGCCGCCGACACCAGCGGCCTGGTCAAGGCCGGGGTGCCGCTCGCACCCTGGAACAGCGACAAGACCTGGAACAACGTCAGCGAGCCGGTCCTGATCGTGGGCGGGCAGGCCGACACCATCGCGCCGGTCGCCACGCACTCGGTGCCGTTCTACAACAGCCTGGCGGGGCCGAAGACGTACGTCGAGCTGACCGGGGCGAGCCACTTCTTCCCGCAGTCGTCGAACGCCACCACGTCCCGCGCACTGGTCTCCTGGTTCAAGCGCTGGCTGAACCAGGACTCCCGCTTCACGCCCTTCACCTGCGGCTTCTCCGGTGCCGCGGTGTCGAGCTTCCGTACCAACGCCTGCTGATCCGCTCTCTTCGCCGTGTCCCCGTCGCCGCCGTGGTCACCCCACGCGAGCGACGGGGACACGCCCGACGATGGGTGTGCCGGTTCAAGCGACAGTGAGGGGACCACGATGGAGGAACGCGCGTTCGCCGCGGCGGTCGCGGAGCGGGCCGGTCTGGGCAAGGAGGAGGCCGCCGACCTCACCCGCGCCACCCTGGAGGCGCTGGGTAGCCAGCTCAGCGGCGGCGAGGCGCGCGACCTGGCGCTCGACCTGCCCTCCGGCCTCGCGCAGAGCCTGCCGGCCCGGTCGGGCGGGGCGCATCCGGTGCCGCTGCGCGACTTCGTCCGGCAGGTCAGCGAACGCACCGGCCTCAACGAGGCCGAGGTCACCCGCGGCACGAGCGCGGTCCTGACCACGCTCGGGCAGGCCGTGTCCAGCACCCACGTCCAGCACGCCCTCGCACAGCTGCCGGCGGAGTATCGCCGGCTGGTTCTGTAGCTCTTCGGTTTGCTCAGCTCTTTGGTTTGCTCAGCTCTTTGGGTCTGCTCAGCTCTTTGGTTTGCTCAGCTCTTTGGGTCTGCTCAGCCGCCCGCCATCGCGCCGATGATCAGCAGCGGCTCGGCGCCGCTGGCGACCCGCTCCGGGAGTGGCTCGTCCGGGGAGTCGTTGGAGAGGTCCTCCTCGCAGCCGTACAGCCGCACGAACGCCCGCCGCTGCCCGCTGGCCCGGTCGCGGATGGTGCCGCGCAGCATCGGATAGCGCTCCTCGAGCGCGTCCAGCACGAGACGCTGGGTGATGACCGGTCCGGTGAGGTCGAACCGCACCTCGCCGCTGACCTGCGCCAGCTGCCGCAGGTGCGCGGGGAGCACGACGCGGATCATGGCAGCGTCTGCACCTCCACCGACAGCACCGCCGGCAGGTCCCGCACGATCGCCGTCCAGCTGTCCCCGGCGTCGGCGGAGACGTATACCTGACCGCCGGTCGTGCCGAAGTAGATGCCGCACTCGTCGAGCGTGTCCACCGCCATCGCGTCGCGCAGCACGTTGACGTAGCAGTCCGACTGCGGCAACCCCTCGGTCAGCGGCTGCCACTGCTCACCACCGGAGCGGCTGCGGTACACCCGCAGTCTGCCGTCCGGCACGTAGTGCTCCGAGTCGCTCTTGATCGGCACCACGTAGACCGTCTCCGGCTCGTGCGCGTGCACCGCGATCGGGAAGCCGAAGTCCGTCGGCAGGTCCCCGCTGATCTCCCGCCACGAGCCGCCGGCGTCGTCGGTGCGCATGACGTCCCAGTGCTTCTGCATGAACAGCGTGTCGGGCCGGGACGGATGCTGGGCGAGCCGGTGCACGCAGTGCCCCACCTCGGCGTCCGGATCCGGGATCTGCCCCGACACCAGTCCCCGGTTGATCGGCTGCCACGTGACACCCGCGTCGTCGGAGCGGAACGCCCCGGCCGCCGAGATCGCCACGAAGATCCGATCCTTGTGCACCGGGTCGAGGATGATCGTGTGCAGGCACATGCCGCCGGCACCCGGCTGCCACCGCGGCCCCGACTCGTGCGTGCGCAGCCCCGTCAGCTCCTGCCATTCGCGCCCGCCGTCCGTGGAGCGGTACAGCGCCGCGTCCTCCGCACCCGCATACACCGTGTCGGGGTCGTCCCGGGACGGCTCCAGGTGCCAGATCCGCTTGAACTCCCACGGCCGGGGCGTTCCGTCGTACCAGAGATGGTCGCCGACCTTGCCCTCATACGCGAAGTCGTTGCCCACCGGCTCCCACGTGTCGCCGCCGTTGTCGGAGCGCTGGATCAACTGGCCGAACCAGCCACCGGACTGCGACGCATACAGCCGGTCCGGATCGGCCGGCGAGCCGTTGGCGTGGTAGATCTCCCAGCCGCCGAAGTGCGGACCGTCGACCTTCCAGTCCTGGCGGTCACCGTCCGCGGTCAGGATGAACAGGCCCTTGCGCGTCCCGACGAGCACCCTCACGCCGCTCATGCCACACCTCCTGCTTCGCATCGTGCCACTCTCCCGGCCGCTCGCAACCCCACTTCACCCGGTCGCGGGGTTTTGTCGTACCCGGTCGGCAGAATGGGTCGCATGGTTGGGAAGCTGGAAATGGTCGTGTTCGACGCGGCCGACATCGTGAGCCTGTCGGCGTTCTACCGTGGCCTGGCCGGCTGGGCCGAGTCCAGCGCGGACGGCTCCTGGATCACCCTCGACACCCCCGACGGCTGGCAGATCGGCCTGCAGGCGGTGCCCGACCACCGCCCGCCGCGGTGGCCCGGCCAGGACCTCCCCCAGCAGGCCCACCTCGACCTGCGCGTCCCCGACCTCGACGCCGCCCTCACCCGCGCCGTCGACCTGGGCGGGACCCTGCTGAACAAGAGCGACGCCTGGTATACGGTCGCCGACCCCGCCGGCCACCCGTTCGACCTGTGCCTCAAGCCCGACGACCCGCACACCACCCTCATGGGCGTGATGCTGGACTGCCCCGACGCGAAGACGCTCAGCGCCTTCTACGCCGACCTGCTCGGCAAGCCCGTCACCTACGAGGCCGACAGCATGGCCATGATCGGCGAGGACGGCGCCCAGCCCGTGCTGTTCCAGCAGGTGACGGGCTACACCGCACCCCGCTGGCCGGACCCCGCCCATCCGCAGCAGGCCCACCTCGACGTGCTGGTCGAAGATCTGGACACCGCCGAGCGGGCCGCACTGGCGCTGGGCGCCACCGCAACGGGCGCCCGCGGCCAGACCTACCGCGTCTACACCGACCCCGCCGGCAAGCCCTTCTGCCTGACCAGCCCCACCGACTGACCTGTCCCGCCGTTCCCGAGCAGCGCCCACCACCCTGCCGACCGCCTCTGCTCCGCCCGCCTGTCGCCGCGATAGCCGCCGTTCCGTCTTGCCGATCCGCCGGCCAGCTCCGGTCACAGTTCGCATGCGCGGCCTCGGGCAGCATTCGGCGGTCCCACATCGCGCCTGCGCCGTTGGCATGCCGATCCGCCGGCTAGTAGGCAGCCGCACTTGTCGGCGTGACTTTGGTGTGGCTTGTCGGGCGTGTCGGGTGCTGTGGCGGAACCATCGTGCTGGGGGGATCGCGTCTGGTGCACGGGTTCGCCTGCGTAGCGGTGACTGCGCGGACCGGGCGCGGCCATGCTCAGCCACGAGGTGGCGGGCGAGGGTGATGTAAGGCGGCCGCATCGGTGACCATGTCTTGCATGATGTCCACCGCTGTAGCCTCGCGCTGATCGTGCGGTTGCATCGTCTCGCCGGCTATCCGACGGTATCGGAACTGGCGGCGTGAGACGGCGACGTAGGCTGCGGTTCCTGTTCACACTGGGCCGGGAGCGCGCGCATGGTTCGCAGCGGCGAGAAGAGCAGAGGCAATACCGGCAGCAGCCCGGCTGCGGCGGCGATCCACAGTGCTGTCCTGGCGTCGAGGAGTTGGCCGAGGACACCGCCGATGAGGGCGCCGAGCGGGGCGGTGCCCCAGACGAGGAAGCGCATGGTGGCGTTCATCCGGCCCGACAGGTGATCTGGGGTGAGGCCTTGGCGGAAGCTGACCTGGGTGATGTTGTTGACCGAGACACAGCAGTAGATGACGAATGACGCGGCGGCCGCGGCCCACAGCAGCCACCCGGGCTGGGCCGCTGGAATCACCAGTTGCAGTGGCGCGGTCACCGCGACCGGGATCCAGATCGCCGGGCCTTGCCCGATCCGCGCGGCGACCCGCCTGGCGGTCAGCGCGCCGATAAGTGCCCCCACGGAGGCGATCGAGAAGAACACGCCGATCGTCCCGGCGGGGAGGTGCAGCACTCCGGCCAGCAGCACAATGAGCATCGCGCTCCGGATCCCGGACAGAAGGTTGTACGACGAAATGGACAGCGCGATCGCGCGTAGCAGCTGATTGCCGAACACGAACCGCAGTCCGTCCACCATGTCCTTGCCGAGGCTGGCGCCACGCCGGCGCTCCGGCAGGTCCTCGCGTCGACGGATGCGCCGCACGAACATCGCCGACCCGGCGAAACTGGCCGCGTCCAGCGCCACGGCCAGCGGAGCGGTCACCGCCTGGACCAGCAGGCCCGCCACGGTCGGGCCGCCGATCAGGGCGACCGCCCGGACCCCCTCGAGCTTGGCGTTGCCCTCGACCAGATGCTCCCGGCCGACCAGGTGCGGCAGGTAGCTCATGTACGCCACGTCGAAGAACACCCTCAACACCCCGACCGCCAACGCCACCAGATATAGCTGTGGCATGCTCAGCACGTCGAACGCCCACGCCAACGGCACCGAGCTCAGCACGACCGCCCGCCCCACGTCGGCGATGATCAGCACCTTGCGGCGGCGCATCCGGTCCACCCACGCCCCTGCCGGTAGGCCGATCAGCAGGAACGCCATCATGCCGCAGGCGGTCAGTGCACCCACCTCGAAGTTGGAGGCGTCCAGCGCAACCAGCGCGACCAAAGGTAACGCCAACACACTGATCTGGCTGCCCAGCTGGCTGATCGTGTCAGCGACGAACAACTGCCGGAAGTCGTGCTCGCCCAGCAATCCCGGGCTTCCACGCAGACCCATATCTGCACCATGACCAAAGTGATTGGAACAAGTCAATCAGTTCGGGGTTACTCATGTTCGCAGGCGTCGCGTCATTCGCTCCTGCAACTGTCCTCTGGCAATGGTGCGGGCCGGGACTGACTGTGCGATGTCGGTCGTTCTTGATCGGATAATCGGAGTGGGGTGTCGGCGCCTTTGACATGCCGATTCGCTGGTCAGGTCCCGGTCGCGGTTCGCGTGCGCGGTCGTCATTCGGTGCTACAACACCGTCGCTGGTTCAAAGACACGAACAAATCACCCATATCGCAGCGCTGGCTTCGCCCGCGCCAAGATCCACCCTTCCGCGCGCATGATCGAAGGACCGGGATGGCTGTCCAGACGACCACGGCCGTCCTTCGATCATGGGCCGGAACGGAAGATCGCCGTCCGAGCGCTGGTACTACCCCGGTCTAGCGATCGATGGTCTTCGTTTTCGGACCAACGACGGTGTGGCACCACCGAATGACGCGCCCGACGGCGCTGGATCATGTGAGGTCGGACCTGGCTTGGCATCACCCCAGGCACGGCACGGACGGTGACCGCGCTACCCGTCGCGCCGCCGGAGGCTGCGCGGAGCCACAAAGGCCGCAGCCGTGATGGATCTTCTATTACGGGCATGCCAAACACGCACGCGGACCGCGACCAGAGCATCGCAACACAGCGGCGGCGCGCCGTTCGAGACTTCTCAATACCACGGAATCCGGCGGGTCTCGTGGGCATGCGGCGGCGGCCGGTGTGAGACGGGTGAGGGCGGGTAGAGGGTGCGGCAGCCAGCACGAGAGAGGGGAGCACCGCTCATGAGCGAGGACCCGATCATCTCCGGCGTGCCCGCGGCCGCCCGCGCCGCGGAGCCGGGCGGGCGGGTGGTCAACGTGCGGACGGGCGCGGACCAGCCGTGGGACCCGGAGGACCTGGCCGTGGCCGAGGGCAGGGACCCGACCCCGAAGAACGTCGAGCGCAGCCGGCGCAAGCTGGAGGAACTGGGGCCGGCGGCGATCGAGGGCACGGTGCCGTAGCTTCCGAACACACGGCAAGGTAGCGGCGCGCCAGGTACTGCACCGCCAGGACATGGCCGATCAGGCCAGCGGCGGCGATGGCTGGCGCCCGCGGCGGGGACCTCACCGGGACCGGCGAGCGATGCGCCACGAGGTTCGCGGGCGCGTTGAACGGGCGTGATCGCCAGAACGACGCCGGCGGCGCACGCCGCGAAGGCGTCCGCAGGAGGAGGGCCCGGTCGAGTTCGCCATGGCCCTCCTCCTGCGGCTTGCCCAGATTCAGCGCGATCACCGGGCGAACGCCTCCCGGCCGCCGCGGCGGCGCACTCCAGGATCGCGGCCCGCGCCGGGAGCGAGGGCGGCCACGCCACGGCCGCCCCTGGTGGGCGTATCGGACCACTTCGCGGACCGCCGCGTCGCTCCGGAAAACCGCTTAACGGCACATCTGGACCACTATACGGTTGGAATTGCCGTCGGTCGCTGGCAGAGTCCGCTTCGAGAGCGTGACGAGCGCGTGAAACGAACTCGGGCGCGGGAGAATTCTGCGGTCAGCGGCACTGCACGAGGCGACGGAGAGACGACGACCATGGTGAAGGCAAGCACGGAGACGGAACCCGTCGCCGAGACCGAGTCCGGTGGGGTCCGCAGCGTCCAGCGGGCGCTGGACATCCTGACCCTGCTCACCGAGGACCGCCCGGCGGTGTCGATCCGGGAGATCGTCGAGGAGACCGGCCTGGCCAAGACCACCGTCATCCGCCTGGTCCAGACCCTCGAACAGATCGGCCTGCTCTGGGGCACCGCCGGCGGCTACATGGCCGGCCCCGGTCTGTGGCGCTGGGCGCACCTGGCCCGGCGCAGCTGGGAGCTGCCGCCGGAGACCCAGCGGATGATGCGTGACCTGGCCGCGCGGCGCCGCGAGACGGTCAACGTGTACGTCGCCCGCGACATCTACCGGGTCTGCATCGCGCAGCAGGAGAGCCCGCAACCGCTGCGGCACGTCGTGCACATCGGCGACGAACTGCCGCTGTGGGCCGGCGCCTCGGCCAAGGTCCTGCTGCGCAACGCCACCGCGAGCCGCCTCATGCGTATCGCCCGCAGTTCGCCGTACGGCGAGACGCACACCAAACGCCTGCAGGAGTGGATCGACGCGGCGGCGCACGAGGGCTTCGCGGTCAGCCACGGCGAGCGCGAGGACGGCCTGTCCGCCGTCGCCGTGCCGATCCTGTCCCGCTCCGGCTCGGTCGTCGGCGCGCTGTCGCTGAGCGGGCCGACGATGCGCTTCACCGACGAACGCATCGCGGAGTTCGCGGCGGACCTCAAGGACGTCGCCCAGCGGATGTCGGAGCGGGGGTTCGACCACCCGCTGAGCACGTCGCTGTGACGAGCGCCGGGACACCGTGGCCGGCTCAGCAGGCCGGGGTGCCGGCGCAGAGCCGGTCGGCGGCCTTGCGGGCGGTCACCAGCGTCGCCTGGGCGTCGCGGTCGAACACGACCTCGTACTGGGTGACCAGGTCCCCCTGCCGGATCAGCACCAGAGCGCTGATGGCGCCCACGCCGAGGTCGTCCTCGAGCAGCAGGGCGTCCTCACCGGCGAACCGCTGCGCCCCGATCGTGATCGACCTGCCGCCGCCGGGCGGGCATGCCGCGACCCGGTCGCGGACCTGCTGGAGGTATCGCGCGGCGTCACCCGGCCGGTACCGGGAGACACGCTGCGACATGACGTTGCCGTTCTGCCGTGGACCCCGGACCAGCGACCTGTCCCGCCGGTCGAGCTGATCGATCTGGGCGCCCGGCTGGCAGCCGTGCGTCCCCATCCTGGACTCGTAGGTCCAGCTGCCCGCGACGGCCTCCCCCTCGGCGGCGATCCGGTACTCGGGGTCGACGTCGGCGGGCGTCAGGAACAGGTCGTCGCCGAGCACCACCGGCTCGACGGGCCTGGACGACGCGGCCTTGGACGACGCGGCCTTGGACGACGCGGCCTTGGACGACGCGGCCTTGGACGACGCGGCCGGGGATCTGCCCGGTTCCACGACCGGCGCCGGGCCGAGGCCGGCGAACGCCACGCCTCCGGCCACGACGGCGACGGCGAGGGCCGCCGCGGCCACCGCCCCGGCCCTGGCCCGGCGGGTACGGCGGCGGGCCCGCTCGCGCACCACGCCGGCCGGCGCCCACGACGCCGTGTCGGTGTCGTCGAACAGCGTCTGGAACAGCGGGTCAGGCATTGGTGTACTCCCCCGTGAGATCCGTGCCGAGCAGCCCGGCGAGCGCCCTGCGGCCGCGGACGAGCCGGGTCTTGATGGTGTTGGCGGGCACGCCCGTGCGGGCCGCCACGTCGGCGACCGTCAGGTCGAGCAGGTGGTGCAGGACGACGGCCTCCCGGTCCGCCGGCGGCAGGTGCCGCAGCGCCCGCACCAGCGCCACCGTGTCCTCGCTCGGTGGCCCGGTCTGCGGGGCGGTGCCGTGCCGGCGGTACGCGACGACCGCGTTGCGGGCCTTGCGCCAGCGGCTCGCGCACACGCGGTACCCCACGGTGCGGACCCACGCCTCGGGGTCGTCGTAGCCCGCGATCGTCGACCATCGCTGCCACGCGCGCACATACGCCTCCTGCGCGGCGTCCTGCGCGTCGGCGCGGTCGCCGCACATCGCGTACAGGAAGGTCATGACCCGCTGCCGGGTCCCTCTGTAGAAATCCTCGAAGCCGTCGTCGTCGGCCAACCCCGTGCTCCCTCCGGCGTCCGTTGATGGCAACACCCGCAGGAGGGCCGCACGGTTGACCCTGACGCCGTCCTATTCTTGCCTGCCGCCTCGCACGCTCGTGAGGTCACGCTGCACAGTCCGGGCGCGCACCTCGGTGTGCGCACCCGGACCGTGGACTGTGCGGCGCGGCGGTCGTCAGCTGGAGACGAACGCCCGCACCTGGGAGAGGATCGACGTGTCGGTGAGGTACGTCAGGTGGTTCTCGCAGGCCACGTAGGTGTTCGTGGCGCCGCTGAGGACCGTGCTCGTGTATGGCAGGATCACGCCGTCGCACGGCGAGTACCAGGTGCGGTAGACGACGCTGCCCGGCGTCTCGTCACCGGCGGACAGGGTCGCGATGAACAGCGACCCCGGGTACATCTGCTGGCAGGTCACGAAGATCAGGCACGCCCCGGCCGCCGTGGTGCCGTGGTTGGCGCCCGCGAGCGACGCGAGGTGCGCGACGTTGGCGGTGCCGCCCAGCTGCTTGAGATACCAGAGGCTGACCAGCCCACCCATCGAGTGGTTGACGATGTCCACCTTCGACGCCCCGGTCTGCGCCTTCACCCGCGACACGAACGTCGCCAGCCCCTGAGCGTTGGTGACGTTGCTGCCGTAGGAGTTGTACTCGTACGCGAACAGTTCGCTGCTGCTGTATCCGGCGGCCCTGAACACCGACTGGGCGGTCACCCAGTTCGACGCGCTGCCGGTGTAACCGTGGACGAACACGACCGGCCGCCGCGCGGCGGCATGGGCGCCGGTCACCGGCCCGGCGACGACGAACGAGGCACAGGCCAACAGGAGCACGAGCATCCGACGCATGGGATCTCCGATCAGCTGGACGACGGGGTACGGCCGGGCGGGGCCGCACCTGCGAGCCTGCCGACCGGACCTCCCTCGCGCATCGGTGGAATCGCCTGCGTCCCCGTGCGCGCCGGCCGTAGGGGCAGCACCACCAACGACGGTCGGGGTGGCGGGCTGGTTCGGGGATCGACGTGCTTCGTAGCTTGGGGGGAGTCGGACGAACTGGGGGATGTTGTGAACGCACGAGGGACACGGGTCGGGGTGGCTGCGGTCGTCGCGGCGCTGCTGCTGTCCACAGTGGGCAGTGGGACCGCCGCGGCGAAAGAGACCACGGGGGATCCGCGGCGGTTGCAGGCCGCGCTGGACGAGCTGCGGGACCTGGGGGCGGCAGGGGCGCAGGGGCAGGTGTCGGCTGGGCGGCGGGAGACCGCGGCGCGCAGCGGGGTCGCGGACCTGGCGAGCGGGGCGCCGATGCCGGTGGCCGGGGCGTTCCGGATCGGCAGTGACACCAAGACGTTCGTGTCGGTGGTGGTGCTGCAGCTGGCCGGCGAGCGCCGGTTGAGCCTGGACGACAGCGTCGAGCGGTGGCTGCCCGGCACGGTGGCGGGCAACGGCAACGACGGGCGGCGGGTCACGGTACGCCAGCTGCTGCAGCACACCAGTGGCATCGCCAACTACACCGGGGACATGGCGGCGCTCGGGTCGCAGGAAGGGTTCCTGGCGCACCGGTTCGACCATTACGAGCCCGCGGAGCTCGTCGCCCTGGCGATGCGGCACCGGCCGGCGTTCGAGCCGGGGACGCACTGGGACTACAGCAACACCAACTACGTGCTCGCCGGGATGGTCGTGAAGGCGGTGACCGGGCAGTCGTGGGCGGAGCAGGTGCACCGGCGGATCGTGGGTCCGCTCGGGATGCGTGGCACGTTCTTCCCCGGCGACAGGGCGGCGCTGCCGGGGCGGGCCGCGCGCTCCTACCAGCAGTTCGCGCCGGGCGGAGACCTGGTCGACGTCACCGAGTTCAACGCGACCGCGGCCGATGCCGCCGGGGGGCTGGTGAGCACCACCGCGGACCTGAACCGGTTCTGGCGGGCGCTGCAGGACGGGCGGCTGCTGCGGCCCGCCCAGCAGGCCGAGTTGCACCGCACCGTGCTGGCGGAGACGTATCAGGATGTCCGGCGCGGTCTGCGGTACGGGCTGGGCATCTTCGAGGTCCCGACGGCGTGCGGCCGCTACTGGGGGCACCCCGGTGACGTGCCCGGCACCAGCACCTTCAACGGCGTGGACGACGCCGGCAGAACGGCGGTCGTGGTGTACCGCACGACCGGGCTCGCCGACCCGGTCAAGGGCGGCGCCATGGACGCGCGGGTCATGCGGCTGGTCGACGACGTCATGTGCGGCTGAGAAAAGCAGCTCAGGACACCACCTTCGCCAGTTCGGTCCGGGAGCGCACCCCGAGCCGGGTGAAGATGTTGCGCAGGTGGTGATCGACCGTGCGGGGGCTGAGGAACAGCACCTCGGCCACCTCACGGTTGGTGGCCCCGCCGGCGACCAGCTCCGCGATGCGGGCCTGCTGCGCGGTCAGCGCCGGCCGGGCCTCCTCGACGGACGCGGGTGAGACGTGGTCGCCGGCGGCGCGCAGCTCCGCGGCGGTGCGCTGGGCCCAGGGCGCCGCACCGAACTGCTCGAACGTCGCCAGGGCGCGGCGCAGGTGCTCGCGGGCGGCCGCCGGGTGGCGGCGGCGGCGCAGCTCCTCGCCGTAGAGCAGTTCGGTGCGGGCCCGGGCGAAGGGTGAGTCGCCGGCGAGGTGGAGGCGGATCGCCTCGCGGAACCGGTCATCGGCCTCGTCCTCGGTGTCGGCGAGCAGGGCGTGGCAGCGCGCCGACAGCGCCAGCCACGTCGGGTTCGCGGTGCAGGAGGCCCACAGGTCGTAGGCCCACAGGATCTCGCGGGCGGGGGCGCGGTCGCCGCAGCGGGCGACCGCCTCGACCAGGGTCGGGGTCGCGGGGATCTGCACGCCGAGGTGCCCGCGGCCGCCGGCGGTGCGCATCACGCCCCACAGCCGGCCGGCGGCGTCGGCGTAGCGGCCCTCGGCGACGTCGAGCAGGGCCGCGGCCCAGACGCACATCGCGCGGGCCTGGCTGTCGACGTCGACGCCGGCCCGGGCCCGGCAGCGGCGGGCCCACGCCTGGCTGGCCGGGCCGTCGCCGAGCATGCCGAGCACCACGGCGAGCATGCCGCGGCAGTTGTCTGCGATGGCGTCCTGGCCGGTGGCGGCGGCGAGGCGCTGCCCCTCGGTGGCGGTCGCGACGGCGAGGTCGAGGTCGCCGAGCGCGAACGCGGCCGTGGCGGCCAGGTCCAGGGCGTGCGGCACGCTGGCCCGGTCGCCGGCGCCACCGGCCAGCCGGGCGGCGCGCACGGCCAGCCGGTACGCCTGCTGGTCCTCGCCGATGAGGATGCCGGCGGCGGCCGCGCGGACCAGCGTCGGCGGGTCGTCGATCGCGGCGGCGAGGTGCAGGACCCGCCGCAGCGGCTCGACGCCGCGGGACAGCTCGCCGGAGAAGAGGGCGGACACCCCGGCGAGGTGCTCGAAGAGCAGCACGGCGCCGACCGGGTCGTCGGGGCGGCGCAGCCGCAGCGCCCGGTCGGCGAGCGCGGTGAACTGGTCGTGCCGGCCGGTCGCCAGCAGCGCCTCGCCGGCCAGCATGAGCGCGCCGAGGCTGCGCTGCCGGTCCCGGGTGATGAGGCGGCCCGCGGCGGCGATGAGGGTGTGCTGCTCGCCGCCGCTGGCGCCGGTGCGCAGGTCGATCTCGCCGAGCAGCAGTTCCCGTTCGGCGTGCAGATGCTCCGGTACGCCGGGCGCGAACACCGACCGCAGGAGCATTCGCGCCTGGTGGGGCTCGCCGCCGCGCCACGCCAGCCGGGCCGCGGCGAGGGTGCGGGACGCGGCCAGGACGGGCGCGCCGGTGAGGGCGGCGGCGTGGCGCAGCGCGGTGGCGGCGAGCGCCGGCGGCACGTCGGCGGCGGCATCCGCGAGGACGCCGGCGAGGGCGTCGTCGGGGCCGTCGGCGACGGCGGCCAGGTGCAGGGCGGAGGTCAGGACCGCGCCGGGCTCCCCGGCTCCCGGCCGGCAGGCCGGCGAGGAGGCGATGCGCGGCGTGCCGCTCGGCGAGGGCGGCCTCGGCGTACAGGACGGGGCGAACAGCGGCGGCACGAACCGGACCCGGCCGTCGTCGACGTGGACGAGGTCGGCGCGTTCGGCGGCGGCGAGGTCGGCCGGCCGGTGCCCGGCGGCGAGGAGCACCGCCACGCCGCAGCTGGGCCGGGCGTCCGGTGACCGTGCCCCGGTCAGGGCGGCGGTCGCGGAGAGCAGCAGCACCCGGCGGGTCGCGTCGGGCAGGGCGCGCAGCACCGCCCGGTACTCCCGGCGCAGCGGGCTGTCACGCGGCAGGGTGTCCGGCGGGGCGGCCTGGCCGTGGCGCTGCTCGGCGTGCAGCGCGCCGGCGAGCTCGATGAGGGCGCGCGGGTTGCCGCCGGCCATGCCGGCGAGGACACCGGCGACGTCGCCGGCGAGGTCGGGCACGGCGTCGGTGAGCAGGTCGCGGCTGTCGCGCAGGTCCAGGGGCGCGAGCCGCCGGTACGGCAGGCCGGCCAGGGACGCCTCGTTGCCGGCGCACGCCGGGGTGTCGCGCAGCGCGAACAGCAGCGCGATCCGGTCGCCGCCGGCGCGCCGGGCGGCCAGGGCGAGGGCGTCCAGCGACGGCCGGTCCAGCCACTGGGCGTCGTCGATCCGGCACACCACCGGCCCGCGGGCCTTGCCGCCCAGGCCGCGCAGGGCGGCGAGGGTGGCAAGCCCCGCGGCGAGCCGGTCCGGCACCGCGCCGTCATGGCACCGGCCGAAGACCCCGCCGGCCGCCCCGTCGAAGGCGGCCTGCGGCCGGCCGGCGAGCAGCCGGTGCAGCGCGGCGTACGGCAGCCCGCTCTCCGCCGGGCACCCGGTCACGCTCAGCTCGACGGCCGGGACCGCGAGGGAGGCCGAGGACACGAAGGAGGCCGGGGACGCGACGGAAGCCGGGACCGGGGACGAGGAGGCGGCGAGCAGGGCGGTCCTGCCGATGCCGACCGGACCGGCGACGACCAGGGCTCCCCCGCGCCCCTCGGCGGCGGCGGCGAGCAGGGTCGCGATGGCGGCACGGTCGGCGTCGCGGCCTCGCAAGAAAACTTTCTGCACGGTCGATGCACTAACCATGTCGCCAGTGTTACGCGTCGGTAACGGCAATGGAAGAGGCTTACTGTGACACGACGGCCCGCCGCAGCTCCCGCTTGAGCACCTTGTGGCTCGGCCCGAGCGGCAACGCGTCGACGAACCGGACCTGCCGCGGATACTTGTGCCGCCCCAGGCGCTCCCTCGACCAGGCGATCAGGTCCTCGGCCAGCAACGACGGGGAGGACGCGACAACCACCGCGCAGATCTCCTCGCCGTGCACCGGGTCCGGCACGCCGATCACCGCGACCTGCGCCACCTCGGGGTGGCGGGCCAGGACCTCCTCGACCTCCCGCGGGTACACGTTGAACCCGCCGCGGATCACGATGTCCTTCTTGCGGTCGACGATCGTGACGAACCCGTCGGCGTCCTTGGTGCCGAGGTCTCCCGAGCGGAACCAACCGTCGACGACCGCCAGGGCGGTGTCCTCGGGCCGGTCGAGGTACCCGGCGAAGACGTTGTGCCCGCGGATGACGATCTCGCCCAGCTCGCCCGCCGGCAGCAGCTCGATGCGGTCGTCGAGCTCGGGGCGGGCGACCTCGACCTCCACGCCCCACACCGCGTGGCCGACGGTGCCGGCGCGGGTGCCGAAGTGCGGCTGGTTGGTGGTGGCGGTCGGGGAGGTCTCCGACAGGCCGTACCCCTCGAAGATCGACGTGGAGAACGCGGCGTTGAACCGCTCCAGGACCGGCACGGGCAGGGAGGCTCCGCCGGAGATGCACAACCGCAGGCGGGGCAGCTCGGCGAAGGACGCGGCCGCGTCCAGCAGCGCCAGGTACATGGTGGGCACGCCGTGGAACACGTCGACGCCCTCACGCACCATCAGCTCGAGCGCCGACGCACCGGTGAACCGGGCCAGCATGACCAGCGTCGCGCCGAGGCGGAAGGTGCCGTTCATGCCGACCGTCTGCCCGAACGTGTGGAACAGCGGCAGGCAGCCGAGCACCACGTCGGTGGGGCGGGCGTCGTTGGCGTCGAACACGTTGACGGTCGCGTTCATCACCAGGTTCAGGTGCGTCAGGACGGCGCCCTTGGGCTGCCCGGTGGTGCCGCTGGTGTACAGCACGACCGCCGGGTCCTCGGGGCGGCGCGACGCGTAGGAGCGCAGCGGCTCGGCGTTCGCGAGGTCCTGCGGCGCGACCACCGCGACACCGGCGGACGAAGCGGCGGCGGACCCGGTGGCGGCCACGGCGGGATGGCAGACCAGCACCCGGGCACCGCTGTCGCGCAGCGTGTACGCGACCTCGTCCGCCGTCAGCAGCAGGTGCACGGGCACGACGACGGCGCCGAGGGCAAGGATGCCGTAGTAGGCGCGCGGGAAGTCCACCGTGTTCGGGCACTGCAGCGCCACCCGGTCGCCTGGGCGCACCCCGAGCTCCCGCAGGGCGCCCGCGACCAGCAGCGCCTCACGCCACAACTCGGCGTAGGTGACCCGCGAAGCGCCGTCCACGACCGCGATGCGCTGGGGGTACCGCCGCGCCGACTCCGCCAGGATGGCCGCGACGGATAGCGTCGCGCTCATGCCGTCACCTCCGCTGCGCTCCGGCGCCGGCCTGAGCCAAGACAGCGCCCCTGATTCGCGGCTCCTCCGCTGCGCTCCGGACCGCTCATGCCAGGTGCCCGCCGATCTGGGTGAAGCCGCGCAGCAGGTCCCGCGCGATGATCATGCGCTGCATCTCGTCGGTGCCCTCGAAGATGCGCAGCAGCCTGACGGAGCGGTACCAGCGTTCGATCGGCAGTTCGCGGGTGTACCCCATGCCACCGTGGATCTGCATGACCCGGTCGACGACGTTGTTGACCATGTTCGCGCCGTACAGCTTCGCCATCGACGACGTGTGCCGGGGGTCCAGGCCCTGGTCGACGGTCCAGGCGGCGCGCAGCACCAGCCAGCGGGCCGCCTCCAGCTCCACCTCGGAGTCCGCGATCATCCACTGGATCGCCTGGTTCTGCCCGATCGGCCGGCCGAACGTGTGCCGGGTGTTGGCGTGCTCGATCGCCATGCCGAGGGTGCGCTCCGCGATGCCGATCGCGTGCGAGGGGATGACGTAGCGGCCCTTGCCGATCCAGCGCATCGCGAGGTCGAAGCCCTGGCCGATCTCGCCGAGGACGTTGCGGCCGGGCACGCGCACGTCGTCGAACACCAGCGACGCCGGGCCGCCCTCGCCCATCGTCTGGATGAACTCCGAGCGCCAGCCCATCGCCCGGTCGACCAGGAACGCGGTCGCGCCGCCCTTGCGGACGTCCTTGTCCTTGTCGGTGACGGCGATGACGATGGTGAAGTCGGCGTCGTTGCCGTTGGTGATGAACGTCTTCTCGCCGGTGAGCAGCCAGTCGTCGCCGTCGCGCCGGGCGCTGAACTTGATGTTGGCCGCGTCGGAGCCCGCGCCGGGCTCGGTGATCGCGAAGCAGGAGATGCGCTCGCCCTCGATGGTCGGCACCAGGTATTCGCGGCGCTGCTCGTCGTTGGCGAAGTACAGGATGTTGTCCGCCTCGCCGCCGAAGCGGAACGGCACGAACGACCGGCCGACCTCGGTCCACACCAGGGACTGCAGGACCGCGGGGAGGTCCATGCCGCCGTACTCCTCCGGGGTGGACAGTCCCCAGAAGCCGAACTGCTTCGCCTTGAGCTGCAGTTCGCGCAGCTCGCTGCGGTCCAGTCCGGGACCGTGCGCGCGCTCCCGGCGCAGCACCTCCTGCTCCAGGGGCTCGACCTCCTTGCGGATGAAGGTCCGGGCGGTGTCCCGGATCGCCTTCTCCTCATCGCTGAGCGAGAAATCCATTGCCTCTCCTACCTCACAGCTTCTATTTGCACTTAGAGTGCACTAATCTTCGCCGACATGGAACGGTTTACTTCCTCCGACGGCACCGGGATCGCGTACCAGGTGTGGGGCGAGCCCTCACAGCTGCCGCCGGTGGTGCTGCACCACGGTTTCGTCGTCGACGCCACCACCAACTTCGTCGGCCCGGGCGTCGTCGACGCCCTGGTCGCGGCCGGCCGCCAGGTCGTCGCGCTGGACGCGCGCGGGCACGGCGCCTCCGACAAGCCGCACGAGGCCGAGCGGTACGGCGAGGCCGTCATGGCCCGTGACCTCGGGGTGCTGCTCGACACGCTCGGCGCCGGGGAGGTCGACCTGGTCGGGTATTCGATGGGCGCGGTCGTGTCGGCCATCTTCGCCGCCGCCGACCCCCGGGTGCGCCGGCTCGTGCTGTCCGGCGTCGGCGCCGGCGTCGCCGAGCTCGGCGGCCTGGACACCCGGGTCATGCCGCCGGCGGAGGTGACCGCGGTGCTGCTCACGTCGTCGCGCTCGGCGATCGAGGCGTCGCCGGCCGCGGCGTTCCGGCTGCTCGCCGACGCGGTGGGCGCCGACCGGGCGGCCCTGGCCGCGCAGGTCAGCGCCGCGCACCGCACGCCGATCGCCCTGGACCGGATCACCGCGCCGACGCTGGTGCTGGTCGGGCAGGACGACGCCCTCGCCGCGCGCCCCGAGGTCCTCGCCGCCGCCATCCCCGGCGCCCGGTGGCGGATCGTCAGCGGCGACCACATGACCGCGCTGCGGGCACCGGCGTACGCGCCCGCGCTCGTGAAGTTCCTCGCCGGCTGAAGGCCGCCCGGACCCCGCGCCGTGCCGCGCCGGGCCCGGGCGGGGCTCATGCGTACCGGCGCAGCTCGCGACGGGCGAGGGAACGGCGGTGCACCTCGTCCGGGCCGTCGGCGATGCGGATCGTGCGGGCCCGGGACCACAGCCCGGCCAGGGGCGTGTCCTGGCTGACGCCGGCGGCCCCGTGCGCCTGGATCGCCTTGTCGAGAATCCACTCCACAGTGGACGGTACGGCGATCTTGATCGCCTGGATCTCGGTGTGGGCGCCCTGATTGCCGACGGTGTCCATCAGCCACGCGGTCTTGAGCACCAGCAGGCGCGCCTGCTCGATGCGGACACGGGACTCCGCGATCCAGTCCTGCACCACGCCCTGCTCGGCGAGTGGCCGGCCGAACGCGACCCGCTTGGTGACGCGCTCGCACATGAGCTGCAGCGCCCGCTCGGCCATGCCGATCAGCCGCATGCAGTGGTGGATGCGGCCCGGGCCGAGGCGGGCCTGCGCGATCGCGAACCCGTCGCCCTCGCCGCCGATGAGATGGCCGGCCGGGACCCGTACATCGGCGAACTCGATCTCGGCGTGGCCGCCGTGGTCACCGTCGTCGTAGCCGAAGCTGTGCAGGCCGCGCACCACGGTCACGCCGGGGGTGCCGCGCGGCACGAGCACCATGCTCTGCTGCCGGTGCTTCGGACCGCCCGGATCGGACCTGCCCATCACGATGAAGATCTCGCAGCGCGGGCTCATGCCGCCGGTGGCGAACCATTTCCGGCCGTTGATGACGTACTGGTCACCGTCGCGCTCGACGCGGGTGGCGATGTTGGTGGCGTCCGACGACGCGACCTCGGGCTCGGTCATGCAGAACGCCGAGCGGATCCGCCCGTCGAGCAACGGCTCCAGCCACTGCTCACGCTGCCACGGGGTGCCGAACTCGGCGAGGAGCTCCATGTTGCCGGTGTCGGGTGCGGCGCAGTTGAGCGCGGCCGGGGCGAGCGACGGGCTGCGCCCCATGATCTCCGCCAGGGGCGCGTACTGCAGGTTCGTGAGACCCGCGCCGTGCTCGCCGGTCAGGAACAGGTTCCACAGCCCGAGGTCCCGCGCCGTTCGCCGCAACGCGTCGAGGTCCGGTCGCGCCTCGGCGGGGTACACGTGCTCGTCCATGAAGGCGAGCAGCCGTTGCCGGTACCCCTCGGTCACCGCGTCGAAGCTGAAGTCCATCACAGCCGTCCCCTCACAACTGGCCCATGTCGATCTTCTGCTGGAGCCGGTTCATGCCGTTGAGCCAGCGGTCGGGGTCCTCGCCCCGGCGGGCGTAGTAGGTGGCGACCTCGGGGTGCGGCAGGATCAGGAACCGGTCACCGGCGAGGCCCTCCACGACGTCGTCGGCGACCTGCTCCGGGGTGAGCGCGGTGCGGTCCAGCAGGCCGCGGCTCGGCCCGTTGCCACGGGCCAGCATCGGCGTACGCACCCCCTGCGGGCACAGCGCCTGCACGACGATGCCGCGGTGCGCGTACGTGGCCCGCAGCCACTCGGCGTAGGCGAACGCGGCGTGCTTGGTCACCGCGTACGGCGCCTTGCCCAGCAGGGTCAGCATGCCCGCCGCGGACACCGTGGCCAGGAACCGGCCCTGGCCCTTGGCGAGCCAGCGGGGCAGCAGCGCCCGGGACGCGTACACGTGCGCCATGACGTTCACCTGCCACGCCTGCTGCCACATCGCGTCGGGTGCGGTCGCGTCGCCGCCCGGTGCGACGCCGGCGTTGGCACAGAACAGGTCCAGCGCACCGTACTTGTCCCAGGCGAAGTCGACGAGGCGGTCGGCCTCGTCGGGGTCGGCGACGTCACCGGAGAACGCCAGGCCGTCGATCTCGTAGGCGACCCGGCGGGCGGCGTCGGTGTCGAGGTCGTTGACGACGATCTGGGCGCCGAGCGCGGCGAAGCGGCGGGCGAGGGCCGCGCCGATCCCCGAGCCGCCGCCGGTGATGACGACCGCGGCGCCGTTGAGCGCGAGGCCGGCCATCAGCCGGCCCGCCGGGCCAGGGTGACGCCGCCGTCGACGGTCAGCGTCTGCCCGGTGATCCAGCTCGCCTCGTCGGAGGCGAGAAACGCGGCCGCGGCGGCGACGTCGCCCGGCACGCCGAGGCGGCGCATCGGGTACTGCGCGGCGGCCTCCTCCTCACGCCCCTCGTACAGGGCCGCCGCGAAGCGGGTCTTCACCACCGCCGGCGCGACGGCGTTGACGCGCACCGCCGGCGCGAGCTCGACCGCGAGGCAGGAGGTGAGGTGGTTGAGCGCGGCCTTGGTCACGCCGTAGAAGGCGATGCCGGCCGGCGGGTGCACCGCGGACACCGACGACACGTTGATGACCACGCCGCCGCGCTCCGGCGGCTTGCTGAAGATCTCCTGTACCCAGCCGAGCGCGCTGAGCACGTTGACCTCGAAGATCTTGCGGGCGGCGGTGAGGTCGAGCTCCAGCAGCGAGCCGTACACGGGGTTGATGCCGGTGTTGTTGACGAGGATGTCGGGCGGGCCGAACAGGTCCGCGGTCTGCCGCACCGCCTCGGCGCGGTGGTCCGGGTCGTCGGCGCGGCCGGCCACGGCGAGGGCGTTGACCGGCCCGCCGAGGGCGGCGACGGCCTCCTCCAGCGCGTCGGGCTTGCGGGCGGTGATGCAGACCTTGGCGCCCTCCTCGACGAACCGCCGGGCGATGCCGAGGCCGATGCCGCGGCTCGCGCCGGTGACCACGGCGACACGACCGGCGAGCCGGCCTTCCTGCGTACTCACGCCGCCACCTCCGCTTCGCTCCGGCGTCGGCCCGAGCTCAACCCTGTGCTCATGATTCGCAGACCTCCGCTGCGCTCCGGACTGCTCATGCCACTCCTTCAACGCCGCGGGAGTATATGCACTTGGAGTGTATGTTTTTCGTGCCGGGCGTCAACTGGCAAGCTGGGCCGGGTGCGCGTCCTCTTCGCCAGCCTCGGCTCCGTCGGCCACACCTACCCGCTGATCCCCCTGGCGGTCGCCGCCCGCGACGCCGGCCACGAGGTGCACTGGGCCGCCGGCGCCGAGGTCCACCCGCCCCTGGCGACGCTCGGGCTGCGGCCGTTCCGGCCCGCGGACGCCTTCTACGAGATCTACGCCGAGGACCTCGCACCGGAGCTCGACCGGCTGCGCCCCGACCTGGTCGTGCACGAATGGGGGCTGCCCGGAGCGGCGATCGCCGCGGACCGGGCCGGCATCCCCGGCCTCTGGCACGGCTTCGGCCGCATGATCCCGCCCGGCATCGGCCTGCAGCTGCCCGAGACCGCCGTCCCCGGCCGCCCGCACCTGGACATCTGCCCGCCGTCGCTGCAGGACAAGGACTTCCTCGCCGGCGCCGGCCGGATCGAGCTGCGCCCGGTGCCGTTCTCGTTCCCGGACGGCGCCTCGGCCGCCGTCCGGGGTGCACGCCGCCTGGTGTACCTGACGCTGGGCACCGCGTTCGGCACCGCCTCGCTGCTCACCACCGCGATCAAAGGGCTGGCCCGGCTGAACGTGACCGTGGTCGTCGCCGCCGGGCGGGTGCCGCCGGAGGAGATCGGCGCGGTCCCGGCCGGCGTGACGGTCTCGTCATGGGTGCCGCAGGCGCAGCTGCTCCCGCGCACCGACGTCGTGGTGCACCACGGCGGCAGCGGCACCACCCTCGGCGCGCTCGCCGCCGGCGTGCCGCAGCTGTTCCTGCCGCAGGGCGCCGACCAGTTCGCCAACGCCGAAGCGGTCACCGCCGCCGGCGCCGGGCCCGGCTGCACGCCGCCGACGTGACCGCCGACGCCGTCGCCTCGCACGTCCGGGCGCTGCTGGCCGGGGACGGATTCCGCGACGCGGCCCGCGCGATCGCCGCCGAGATCGCCGCCATGCCGTCACCGGACGAGGTCGCGCGGCGGCTGCCCGACTACGCATGACCGGCCCGCAGCGCAGCGGGGGTGGCGCCGTGAGCGTTTGTGGCATACTGCTGCGGAACCGATCCCGAAAGCGAGGTGACCGCCATGGACCGCACCTGTGACCGACCAGGCGTCACCTCCCGCCACTGAGGCGGTCTGCTCACGCCTGGCCCTGCGACCAGTGACCTGAGTATCGAAAGGATCGACCCTTGCAGCTCATCACGAGCGCGCTGGACCTCGTCCAGCAGCACTACATCTTCCCGGACACGGCCGCCGAGATCGTCGCCGCGGTCGAGGCGCGCGCCGCCGCCGGCGACTACGACGGCCTCGACGACGAGACCCTCGCGGCCCGCGTCACCGAGCAGTTCCTCGCCACCAGCGGCGACAGGCACCTGCGGCTGCTCGTCCGCGCGCCGGACCACCGCGCCGCGACCACCGAGGCCGAGGCGGAGGCCGCCTGGGCCGACGGGCAGCGGCTCGCCAACCATCACATCGCCACCGTCCAGCGCCTCGACGGCAACGTCGGCTGCATCGACCTGCGCGGCGTCGCCTCCCCGGGCACCGCCGGCACCGCGATCGCCGCCGCGATGGAACTCGTCGCCCACACCGGCGCGCTGATCTTCGACCTGCGCCGCAACAAGGGCGGCGACCCGGAGGGCGTCCAGCTGTGGCACAGCTACCTGTTCCCCGACTCCGACACCCACCTCAACGACATCTACGACGGCGAGACCGGCAGCACCCGGCAGTTCTGGACCCTGGCGCACGTGCCCGGCCACCGCTACCTCGATCGTCCCGTGTATGTACTCACCAGCGCGTTCACGTTCTCCGGCGGCGAGGAGTTCGCCTACAACCTCAAGGCGCTGCGGCGGGCGACCCTGATCGGCGAGGTGACCCGCGGCGGCGCCCACCCGACGGCGCGGCACCCGATCTCGGCGACCCTGGAGGTGGCGGTGCCGCACGCCCGCTCGATCAACCCGGTCACCGGCACCAACTGGGAGGGCACCGGCGTCGCGCCCGACATCGCCACGCCCGCCGCGGAGGCGATGACGGTGGCGTACCGGCTGGCTCTGGAGCACGTCCTGACCACCGGCACCTCACAGGCCGTGCTCGCCGAGGCGCGGGAGGCCCTGACCGCGTTTTCTCATTGAACTCTTAGTCACGCGGACCGGGCCTCTTAGGTGCGGGGGTGATGCTGGCGGGTGCCGGCCACCATCCCCCCGTACCGGAGGACCACTGATGAGCGACACCAAGCCACTCCCGGACGACCCCGACCGGACCGTGGCCACCCCGGCGACGCCCGACCCGGCGCCCGCCCCACCAGCCGCCGCGTCAACCGCCCCACCAGCCGCCTCACCAGCCGCCTCGTCGACCGCTGAGCCGGCCGCTGAGCCGGCCGCCACACCGGCGGCCAACCCGGCGGCCGATGCACCGGCCGCGACGGCGGCGGAACCGGCGCCCGCCGGGCCCGTCTGGGCGGCACCCGCGGGTCCGGGCCGGCTGCGCACGGCGGGCGGGCAGCTGCGGCAGTCGCGGGTCCGGGTCCCGCTGCTCGTCGGCGCGGCCACCCTGGTGCTCGGCTGCTGCCTGGGCGCCGGCATCGTCGCCGCCGGGGTCGCCGTGTTCGGCGACCACCACCGCGGCGACGACCGCGGCCGCATCACCCGCGACGACCGCGGCCCCCGTGGTCCGGTGGTCCGGGGCGACGAGCGCGGCGACGACCGGAAGCGGATCCGCCCCGGGGACGGGTTCCGCAAGCAGCCGTCCCCCACGCCGCCGGCGACGCCGCCGGTGACGCCCCCCGCCCCGTCCCCGTCCCCGTCCGCGTCCTGATGCCTGGTTGGCCTTGGAGACCGTGACCCCGCCCGTGGCGGGTCGAGGTCTCCAAGGTCAACGGGCGGGTCAGCCCTTGATGGCGCCGGAGGTCATGCCGGCGACGATCTGGCGGTTGAAGAACATGAACATCAGCAGCGGCGGGATCGTGATGAGCAGGATGTTCATGAACAGCAGGTTGTACTGGGTGTTGTACTGGCTGGAGAAGTTGTAGAGCGTCAGCTGCACCGTGGCGTTCTCCGAACCCGGCAGGAAGTACAGCGGGTTGGTGAAGTCGTTGAACACGACCACCGACTGCACCACCACGACGGTGACCGCGACCGGCCGCAGCAGCGGCAGCACGACCCGGAAGAACAGCCGCAGCGGGCCGGCGCCGTCCAGGACCGCCGCCTCGTCGAGCTCCCGCGGGATCGTGGCGATGAACGCGCGGAACAGCAGGATGCTGAAGGACAGCCCGAACGCGATCTCGACCAGGATGAGGCCGGGCATCGTCTTGAACAGCCCGAGGCCCTGCAGGACCCAGATCGTGGGCACCACCGCCGGCGGGATGATCAGGCCGGACAGGACGAGGAAGTTGACCAGGCCCGTCCAGCGGCCCGCCCGGCGCTGCAGGACGAAGGCGACCATCGCGGCGAGCACGACCATCGCTGCCACGCTGCACACGGTCAGGATCGTGCTGTTGATGAACGCGATGATGAGCATGTAGTCGCGGGCCTTGACCACGTCCAGGAAGTTCTGCACGAACTGGAAGTGCGTCGGCCACTCGAACGACGGCAGCGCCGACTGCCGGCGGTCCTTGACGGCGTTGACGGCGATGAACGCGAACGGCACGAGGAACACCACGCCGGACACGAGGATCGAGACCAGCCCGAGCAGGTGCCGCCTCACGCCTCCACCTCCTTGCGGTTGAGGAACCAGGACAGCGGCAGCACGATCGCGGTGACGACGAGGAAGAGCACCACGTTGCCGGCGGTGGACAACCCGTAGAAGCCGGCCTGGTACTGCTTGTAGATGACCGACGCGACGACGTCGGAGGTGAAGCCGGGCCCGCCGCGGGTCATCGCCCAGATCAGGTCGAAGGAGCGCAGCCCGCCGATCAGCGACAGGATGGTGACGGTGACGGTGGCGGGGCGGGCGAGGGGCAGCACGATGGTGCGGAAGTTCTGCAGCGGGCCGGCGCCGTCGACGCGAGCGGCCTCGAAGTACTCCTGCGGGATCGACACGATCCCGGCGATGTAGATGAGGGTGGCCAGGCCCACGCCCTTCCAGACGTCGACGAGCGCCACGGACAGCAGCGCCAGCGAAGGGTCGGTCAGCCACCCCGGCCCGTCGATGCCGATCACCCCGAGGCTGTCGTTGATGAGGCCGTGCGAAGGGTCCATCAGCACGGTGAAGGTGAGCCCGACGCCGATCGTGCTGACCAGCACCGGGAAGAACACGACGGAGCGCAGGTAGCCACGGGCCGACAGCTGCGAGGTGAGCAGCACCGCCAGCAGCAGCCCGAGCACGACCTTCAGCGCGCAGGTGACGACGGCGTAGACGAGGGTGTTGGTGAAACCCTTGACCAGTGCGGGTTCCTCGAAGAACTGCGTGAAGTTGGCCAGCCCGATGAACTCGTGGTCGAACAGGGTCCAGCGGGTGAGGCTGAAGTAGAACGACGCGAAGGTCGGCAGCAGGAACAGCACGCCGTACACGAGCGCCGCGGGCAGGTAGAACCAGTAAGGGTATGCGCTGCTGCGTTTCATGGGCCCTCCTCAACCCGGCCCCGCTCGTGGGAGCGGGGCCGGGAACGGTCTACCAGCCGGGCAGGCCGAGCTGCTGGGCCTGCTTCTTGACATCCTGGTCGTAGAGCGCGGCGGCGTCGGCGGCCTTGCGGATGCCGGAGCCGACCTCGACGGTGATCTGCTCCAGGGACGGGCCCTTCACCGGCGACAGGAACTCCAGCGCCGGGCTGTTCGCGCCCGAGTCGAAGTACGGCTGCATGTCCTTGATGGCGCCCGGCACGTCGGCCGGCAGGGTGCAGCCCTTGACCAGGAACGGGCCGGACGGCGTGAACGCCTTGGCCGCGGAGTCGCAGCCCTCCTTGCTGGTCACGAAGGCGAGGAACTTCTTCGCCGCCTCGAGCTTCTTGCCGGTGGTGGTCTTCGGGATGTAGATGCCGGCGGGCTCCCAGACGGTGAGGCCGTTCTTCGCCGCGTCGTCGCCGGGCAGCGCGAAGAACCCGACGTCGCCGGCCTTGTCCGGTGACTG
Organism: Dactylosporangium sp. NBC_01737; assembly: GCF_035963215.1. Taxonomy (NCBI): domain Bacteria; kingdom Bacillati; phylum Actinomycetota; class Actinomycetes; order Micromonosporales; family Micromonosporaceae; genus Dactylosporangium; species Dactylosporangium sp. NBC_01737. The sequence continues at coordinate 5,612,268 of NZ_CP109153.1, read as the reverse complement.
GGAGACGAGGGTACCGACGGCGAAGGTGAGCATCGGGTAGTGCGCGCCGGTGCCGTCGGCGAGGTGCTTGACGCCGGCCTCCAGCTTCGTGGAGGCGAAGTCGGAGGTGAGGTAGCCGGCGTCGTGGACGTCCTGGAGGCGCTGGAAGCTGCGCAGCGCCGCCGGGGTGGTCGCGTACTTCGCGGTGTTCTTCGTGAAGTCGGTGGCGAACGACGGCTGCGCGGCGGACACGTTGTGGAAGTCGGCCAGGACGATGATCTGCGACGTCCACGTGTCCTGGTAGGTCTGCACGACCGGCGCGATCCCGGCCGCCTTGATCTTGGCGTTGTTGGCCATGAAGTCGGCCCACGTCTTCGGCACCTGCAGCCCGAGCTTGCCGTAGACGGCCTTGTTGTACAGGATGCCGCCGCCGGTGGCGCCGCCGAACGGCACGCCGTACAGCTTGCCGCCGGCGGACACGGTGGTCGTGAACGTCTTGTCGACGTCGCCGACGTAGGACTCGCCGTCCAGCGGCGTCAGGTTCTGCTCGGGCTTGAGCCCCTGGAACAGCGAGCCGGAGTTGTACATGAACACGTCGGACATGTCGCCGGTGGCGAGGCGGGTCTTGACGACGTTGTCGCCCTCGCTGCCCTGCGGCCGGGTCTCGACCTTGATGGTGACGCCGGTGTTCTTCGCGTTGAAGTCCTTGACGAGACCTTCGGCGATCTTCGTGCTGGGGTCGGAGTTGTCGGCGAGGAACGTGATGGACGAACCGTCTCCGTCACTGGATCCGAGGTCACCCGCGCTGCATGCGCTCAGCACGAGGGTGCCGGCGGCGAGTGCGGCGACGGCGCCGAAGCGCCGGATTCCTTTCATGATCAGTACCTCCGAGGGGTGTGTTGGGGGTGTCAGGCGGGTGCTGCGAAGGGGTGAACGATCGCGACGGGCGCCGGGTCGTCGGCGGCGTCGCGGAAGGGGCAGCTGAAGGAGTGGGTGCCGGAGCCGGCCTCCACGGGCGCGGCGCCCGGCAGGTCGACGAGCGCGGTGGCGCCCGGCGGCACGGTCACGTCCACGTCGAGGCGGCCGGCGGCGCGCCGCCACGCGACCGGATCCGCCCGTACGGGCTGTCGTGGGTCGCCGCGGCGTGGGTGAGGCCGCCGCCGGGGCGGGGGCGCACCGTGACGCCGCGGTAGCCGGGGGCACCCGGCGCGAGCCCGGCGACGGTGCGGTGCAGCCAGTCCGCGACGGCGCCCAGTGCGTAGTGGTTGAACGACGTCATGTCGCCCGGGTTGACGGTGCCGTCGGGCAGCATGCTGTCCCAGCGCTCCCACATCGTCGTGGCACCCATCGTGATCGGGTACAGCCACGACGGGCACTCGCGTTGCAGCAGCAGGTGGTAGGCGGTGTCGTGGGCGCCGACGCCGCTGAGGGCGTCGCAGATGAGCGGCGTGCCGGCGAAGCCGGTGCCGACGTGGTAGCCCTCGGACCGCACCAGCTCCACGAGGCGGCGGCCGGCCCGGTCGCGCTGCTCCTCCTTCGACAGCAGCCCGGCGGTCAGCGCGAGGGCGTACGCGGTCTGCGCGTCGCTGGCGAGGCGGCCGCTCGGCGTCACGTACTCGTCGTTGAACGCCTCGGCGACCGCGGCGGCGTGCGCGGTGTAGCGCAGGTGGTCGCCCGCCTCGCCGAGCAGCGCGGCGATCTCCGCGAGGAGGCGGGCGCTGTGGGCGTGCGCGGCGGTGGCGACCAGGTGCGCGTCGGTGCGGGCCGCGGCCGGCTGCTCGGGCGGCGCGGCCGGGTCGAGCCAGTCGCCGAACTGGAAGCCGGTGTCCCACAGCCGGTGCTCGCCGGCGAGGTCCGCGACCTGGTCGACCCACGCGGTCATGCTCGGGTACTGCGCGCGCAGGACCCCGGTGTCGGCGTACCGCTCGTGCAGGATCCACGGCGCGACCACGGCGACGTCGCCCCACACCGCGGCCGGCAGCGCCGGGCCGAGCAGCTCGACCCACGGCACGTAGAACGGCACGGTGCCCAGCTCGCCCTGTTCGGCGGCGAGGTCTGCCAGCCACGAGGTGAGCATGCCGGCGCAGTCGTACAGGAACGTGGCGGTCGGCGCGAACACCGCCAGGTCGCCGGTCCACCCGAGCCGCTCGTCGCGCTGCGGGCAGTCGGTGGGCACGTCGAGGAAGTTGCCGCGCATGCTCCACACGACGTTGTCGTGCAGGCGTTGCAGCAGCGGGTCGGAGCACTCGAACCAGCCGGTGCGGCGCATGTCGGTGTGGCAGACCACCGCCGTGACGTCGTCCGCGGTCAGCTCCCCCGGCCAGCCGGTGACCTCCGCGTAGCGGAAGCCGTGGACGGTGAAGCGCGGCTCCCATTCCTCTGTCCCACCGCCGCGCAGGGTGTACGAGTCGACGGCGGCCGCCTCCCGCAGCGGCCGGACGTACAGCTCGCCGTCCTGCAGCACCTCGGCGTGGCGCAGCACCACCGTCGTGCCCGCGGGCCCGCTGACCCGGATGCGCAGCCGGCCGGTGAGGTTCTGGCCGAAGTCGACGATCGTGCGCCCCGACGGCGACGTGCTGACCTCCACCGGCCGCAGCAGCTCGGTGCGCCGGACCGGCGGCCCGTCGGGCGCGACGAGCGTGCCCGGGTCGAACGCCAGCACGGTCGCCGGGGACCAGCCGGCGTCGTCGAAGCCGGGCGAGGACCAGCCGTCGTGCTCGCGGCGGGCGTCGTGGTGCTCGCCGTCGTACAGGCCGGTCGTGTGGATCGGGCCGGGCGCGCCGCGCCAGGTGCCGTCGCCGGCGATGACGTGGGTGGAGCCGTCCGCGCAGCGGATCTCCAGCTGCGCCAGCAGGCCGGTGTGCTCGCCGTAGACGGCGCGGCGGCCGCCGCGGAAGCCGAGCCGCCCCCGGAACCAGCCGTCGGCGAGCCAAGCACCGACGGCGTTGCGCCCGGCGGTGAGGTGGCCGGTGACGTCGAACGTCTGGTAGCGCAGGCGGTGGTGGTAGCTGGTCCAGCCGGGCGCGAGCACGTCGTCGCCGACCCGGCGCCCGTTGAGCTCCAGCTCGTAGACGCCGTGGGCGCTGGCGTAGAGCCGGGCGGAGACCGGCGCGGCCGGCAGCTCGAACTCGCGGCGCAGGTGGACCGCCGGGCCGTCGGCGTCCCCGGCGGCGGCCCGGCGGTGATCATGGCGGCGACCCAGTCGCCGGCGTCGAGCAGGCCGGCCTCGACGGCGACGGGCGCGCTCCACGGGGAGGGCTCGGCGTCGTCGGCGCCCCAGACCCGGACCCGGACGGTCCGGCGGTCGCGGGAGCGAGCGCGCCGGCCGGCCACGGCACCAGGACCTGCTCCGCCGAGTCGACGCGGCCGGTGCCGGTGCCGTCGACGGAGACCTCGTAGGCGGCCTGGAGCCAGCCGGCCGGGAGGTCCTGGCCGGTCTCGACCTGCCAGGACAGCCGCGGACGGGCGGTGCCGAGGCCGAGCGGCTCGCGGTGGTGCTCGGCCCGTAGCCCGATGACCCTGATGACGCTGGGCGACACGGATTCTCCTTGAAACGATTCAACACGATGGCGGACGCGGTGACGCCGACGGAGGGGTGTACGCCGGAACGTCACGGTGGTGGGGGTGTTTCGTAGAGCGTTCTCCATTCTTATGACGGCCGGAGCCGACTGTCAAGCACTCGCACGCGCCGGACCGCGTAGACCAATATCGACAACGCGCCGCCGTCCTGGACGCTGTCGCGGCGGCGCGGCGAACGACTAGACTCGGCCCGGGCATGTAGTTCGTTCTACACAAGGGGGACGGTGGATGGCTGCCGAGCCGGCATCACGACGGGCGACCATCACGGACGTCGCCAGCCGCGCCAACGTCTCCACCGCGGCCGTGTCGAAGGTGCTGCGCAACGCCTATGGGGTCAGTCCCGCGATGCAGGAGCGGGTGCGGCAGGCCATCGCGGAGCTCGGCTACCGCCCGCAGGCCGCCGCACGCGGCATGCGCGGGCGCACCTACACCGTCGGCGTGCTCATCCCCGACCTGCGCAACCCGTTCTTCCCCGAGCTCGTCGAGGGCATCGCGGAGCACCTGGACACCACCGAGTACCAGTCACTGCTCGGCCCCGGCGGCAGCACCGCGCAGTCGCAGGGGCGCATGACCGACGCGCTGCTCGACCGGCGGATGGACGGCATCATCATGATCGCCCCGACGCTGGCGCGCAGCCACCTGGAGGCAACCGCGGCGACCGTGCCGATCGTGGTCATCGGCCGGCACGGCAAGTCCACCGAGTACGACGCGGTCGTCGACGACGACCTCGCCGGCGCCGGGCTGATCGTGGACCATCTCGCCGACCTGGGGCACCGCCGCATCGCCCACATCGAGCACAAGGACACCACCCGCGGCATCCCGACCACGATGCCGCAGACCGTCCGCGCCGAGGGCTACCGGCAGGCCATGCTGCGGCGCGGCCTCGGCGCCGAGATCGACATCGTGTTCAGCACCTACAGCGAGGAGGGCGGCTACACCGCGGCCCGCGAGCTGCTCGCCCGCCCGGTCCGGCCGACCGCGATCTTCGCCGGCGCCGACGTCGCCGCCATCGGCGTGCTCAACGCCGTGCACGAGGCGGGGCTGCGCATCCCGGAGGACATCTCGGTCGCCGGGTATGACAACACCTCGATCGCCGCGATGGGCCCGATCTCGCTGACCAGCGTCGACCAGGACGGCCACCTCATGGGGGTCAACGCCGCCCGCCTGCTGCTGGAGCGCGTCGAGCAGAAGCGGCAGCGCTCGGTGCTGCTGTCGCTGTCCCCGACCCTGGTCCCCCGCCGCAGCACCGCCCCGCCGCCGGCGTGAGCCCGCCCCGCGCTGGACGCGGGACGGGCTCGTGTCTGCCTATCGGCGGTTGAACTTCCGATCGAGGGCCGGGTCGCGGTCGTCGAGTGACGGGATGTAGGACGGTGCGCCCGCGGTCAGCGCCGCCACAGGTGCGGGCACGCCCGCCCAGCGCTGCACGGCCGTCGTCGCGGTGGCCGCCTCCGGCGCGGTCAGCCGGCTGATGTTCGCGCCGTGGTTCCAGCCCGCGGCGGTGTAGGTCAGGGAGTCCTTCGTGCCGGGCCCGAGGCGGAACGGTTCGGCGCCCCACGGGTCGTTCTGGCCGTACACGAACAGCAGCCGCCGCCCGGACAGCTTCACCCAGGCGTCGATGTCGAGCATGGCGAGGGGCTGGAAGCGCGGGACGATCTCACGCGGGATGTAGGACTGCGCGCGGTCCTGTCCCCGGTAGTGCTGCAGGCCGGCGAGGTGCGGCAGCGTCACGTCCGGGTAGCCCAGCTGGTAGGAGGCCTGGAAGTAGTACGGGATGTAGGGCGTGACGCCCTGGTCGGTGTTGGAGTCCAGGCCGTAGATGAGGTCCAGCCACGCCCAGATGTCGTCGCTGGACGCGGTCGCCGGCGGCACGTCCACGCAGTCGCTCTCCAGGCTGTACTGCCAGAACGCCCACGTCGTGCCGTTCACCATGAACTCGAACGCCTTGTCGGCGCTGCCGATGATGCTGAACGTGCGCGCGTTCTGCGCCGCCCACGCCTCGTAGCGGGCGACCAGTTCGGTGCGCCGCCGCAGCGCCTCGACCTGCACGGCGTCGAGGGCCGCCCGGCACTGCGCGGTGCCGACCTTGGTGAAGAACCGGTCGTAGGCGGAGTCCTCGGCGTTGATGACGTCCTGCGGCGCGACGTACGCGACGGTGCCGTCGACGTCGGACGGGTAGAACCGGCGGTGGTAGATCGAGGTCATGCCGCCCTTGCTCGCCCCGGTCGAGATCCACTTCTGCGGGTAGATCCGCTTGAGGGCGGCGACGATGCGGTGGTGGTCCGTGGCGGCCTGCCAGATCGTGAGCTTCGACCAGTCGGCGGGCTCGGGCCGCGACGGGGTGAAGAACCGCTGCTCGACGGAGAGCTGGTTGCCGTCGATGAGCCGGGTCGGCTCGGAGCGGAACGCGTACTCCGGCACGTTGTAGCCGGTCGTGTGCAACACCGTCGGCCGGTCGGTGCCCCGGTGCAGGACCGTGAACCGCTGCTGGAACGTGCCGGCCGAGGGCCGCAGGTGATCGACCGGCTGGGTGATGCTCAGCACGAAGAACCGGTACGGCGCGGCGACCGGCTGCTCCTCCAGCACGGTCACGCCCGGCGCCGCCTCGAGCTGGTCGCGGATGTCGGTCGCGGCGGCGGCGGGGCTGCCGACCCCGACGGCACCGACCAGACCGAGCAGTAACGCCATCGACAACAGTGCACGCCTGAAGCGCGTCATACCGTGGCTCCTATCGACGAGTTCGCCTACGTCGATGCACGCTACCGAGGGTTGCGCCCCTCACGGCCCTCGTCGCTGCCCTCGTCGTGCCGGGATCCGGCGCCGGGGCCACGCTGCGGTGACCCCGGCGCACGGGCGCACTTACGGAATGACGATGTTCACGGTCAGCGTGCGGTTGTTGCGCACGTCGTACGCCGTGGCGTGGGCCAGGTCGGCACCGCCGAGCCAGCCGGTGCGGCCGTCGTCGGTGCGGTAGGAGATCTTGACCTGCTGCGGCGCGATGGTGGCGATGGTGTACGTCGCGGGCGGCTGGCCCTCGGGCGTGATGCCGCCGGCGAACTGGACCGCCTCGCCGGTCACCGCGTCGTGGGCGACCACGAACGCGTCGATCGGGTGGCCGGACGCGTCGCGGATGATGCCGGTCAGCGTGCCGCCACCGGTGCGCAGCTTGATGTTCGCGGTGGCCTTCCTGCCGGCCTGCACCGTCACCGGCGTCGCCGTGCGGCGGTTCGCCGCGTTGCCGGACCAGCGCCACTGGTACTGGTAGTGGGCGAACTCCACCGGCCACGCGTACGGCCCGACGCCGGGGATGCTGTACGTGCCGTCGGTGGCCGTGGACGCCGGGCAGTCACCGCTGCCGTTGAAACCCGACGACAGGGCAGCGACCCAGACGCAGGTGTACGGGACCGGGGCGCCCGTCGCGGCGTCGGTCACCGTGCCCTTGACCGTGCCGGCCTTGTCGAAGCGGATCACCGGCGCGGTGATCTGGTCGCCGGCCGCGAGCGTGAACTGCCTGGCCGCCTCCCGGCTGCCGGTGCCACCCGTCGCGCCCAGCCACTGCATGCCCAGCGCGTCACCGCGCGGGTCGGCGAACAGCTGGTAGGTGCCCGGCTCCAGCGGGCCGACCACGACCGAGCCCGGCGTCGGGCCGGGTGTCCAGTCCGAGCAGTAGCCGTACGGGGTCCAGCTGTACGCGTCGTTGAGCCGCGCGACGCTGACGCAGCCGTCGGCGGCGGCACCGCCGGCCCGGGCCACCATCGTCGTGGTGATCGTCGCGCCCCGGCGCAGCGCCACGTCGACGGTCACCGTCTGCCCGGCGACGACCACCGCCGGACCTGCGGTGGCGCTGAGGTGCAGGTGGTCGTCGATGGAGACGTCCAGCGGGTACGAGCCGACGAAGACGTCGGTCACCAGCAGTTCGGTGCCGGTGGCACAGCCGCCGATGGTGGTGGCCGACCGCGTGTACGCGCAGAAGTCCGACAGCGGCGCACCGGTGACGGCGTCGTGCGCGATCACCCGGATCGTGCCCGTCGGCAGGAACACCTCGTCGACGGTGGTCAGTTGCCCGTCGGTGACGGCGAAGCGGTCCGCGGCGGCGGGGTCGAGCTTGCCGTGCGCGTACTGCGCCACCCAGTTGGGCCCGTAGAACGCCACCTCGTAGTTGCCGAGCAGCAGGTCGTTGAACCGGTACCGGCCGTCCGCGTCGGTCGTCACCGAGGCGAAGGTGCCGTTGACGCCCGGCTGGCTGGTGATGACCTGGACGTTGCCGGCGGGGGTGCCGTCGGTCCTGGTCAGCCGGCCCCCGAGGGAGCCGGTCGGCAGGACCGTCTCATCGACCTGCACCGCCTGCCCGGCGGTGACCACGACCGGCTTCGCGGTCTCGTAGGACTGCTGCCCGCCGGACCACTGCTCGAACGCGCCACGGATCCGGAAGCCCAGCTTGTAGGTGCCGGCCGGCAGCTCGGTGCTGAACGTGCCGTCGGCCTGCACCGTCGTGTAGTTCACGGGGGACTGCACGTCGGCCTGGTAGACGGTGACGAACGCCTGGGCCGGGGTGCCGTCCCGGTTGAGCAGCCGGCCCTGGATCGTGCCGGTCGGCAGCAGCTGGTCGTCGACGACCACCGTGGCTCCCGCGCCCACGGTGATGCGATCGGCGGCCGAGAAGGTCACCTTCTGGCGTGCCCACTGGACGAAACTGCCGCCGGCGGCCCGGAAGCTGACGACGTAGTCGCCCTCGGGGAGGTCCGGCAGCGTGTACGCGCCGTCCGCGCCGGTGTAGGCCGATGCGTTGGCGCTCATGTCCGGCTGCTGCGTCCAGACGTAGGCGTTGGCGGCGGGGTTGCCGCTCGCGTCGGTCAGGTGACCGGTGATGGTGCCGGTGCCGGCCGCGTACGCCGGTGCGGCGAGAGCGACGGCCACGGCGGTGGTGGCGAGGGTGGTGGCCGTCACCGTTGCGAACGACACGGTGCGGCCGAGGACATTGCTGCGCATGCGCGCTCCCGGAGGGTGGGGTGGAGGGAACCCCGGGCAGGAGTCACTCAACCGCTGCTCCTTGGAGTCCCCGTTCAGCGTTGCGTGCGCATCGTGCCACGGACCGTCCCGCTGCGCTGCCCCGTATCGAGGACGTACGGCATGCACGCGGGCCGATGCAGCGGCGGTCAGATGTCGGTGGATGAGCGCTCACGCAGGCCGTGCCGGGTGGCGACGGGGTTCCACACGGCCACGAACCGGGCCTTGGTGTCGCCGGCGAGCTTCGACTGGCGCTGGGCGTCCTGGTAGTCGCCGCGGCCGCCGCCGTCGCAGCCGCTGTCCTGCACCGCCTGGCCCCACAGCACGAAGCTGCGGTCGGCCGCGAGGGAGTGGCTCAGAGCCTCGGTGAGCAGCGTGCGCAGCTGCTCGCCCTCCGGCAGCGCCGACAGGTCGAACGCGGCGACGCTGTCGTGCTGCGACTGGCGTTCGGCGCCGACGCTGCGCAGGTCGGCGGTGGCCTTCTCGATGAGGGTGCAGTCGCCGACGAGGGCGATCGCGTCGTTGAGCTTCGCCCGGCTGGCGCCGCTGGCGTCGAGCACCGCGTCGACGGCGGCGGCCTGCGCCCGCGGGTCGGCCTGCGACCCGGACGCGGTCCCTGGCCGGGACGGCGGCGGGCCGGACGGCACGCCCCAGCCCGCTCCCGCGGTCATGCCGGCCGCCGCGGGTGTGGCGCCGGTCCCGGCCGTCATCCGCACCACCGCGATGACGGTGCTGGCGATGACGAGCACGACCACGATCACGGTGAGCGGCACGGCCACCCGCGAGCGTTGCCGCGGCACCGGCGGGTACAGCGCCTGCGGTGGCGCCGATACGGCAGGGGCGCGGAGACCGGCATCGGCGACAGCGGCTGTACCTGCTGCCAGCCGCCGGTCGGGTACGGCGGCGGGGCGTCGGAGATCGGGTACACGTCGTAGGCGGCGACGACCTCCGGCTCCGGGTTCGGCGGGGGTGGCCGCATCGCGAAGCCGCAGTTCGTGCACCGGACCGCGGTGGGATCGTTGCCCGGAAAGGCACAGATCGGGCACGTCATGTCACCGAACGTATTGACGGGTACGCGTCCTCCGGAACCACCGTCGGGCCCGACTCCCCTGCCGACGGGCCGGTCCGCCCAGCCGTCAGGATGCACCCGTTCGTGGCGCCGCCCGGGCGCACGGCGGGCCGGACGCGCCCGCGGTGAGCGTGCGCGCCCCGGCCCGGACGCCGGCCGGGCCCACGGTGGGCGTGCGCGCCCGGCCCGGACGCCGGCCAGGCCCACGGTGGGCGTGCGCGCCCGGCCCGGACGCCGGCCGGAGACCGTCACTGGCCGGGGCGGCCACCCATGCCGCCGCCGGCCGGGGCCTGGCCTGCGGTGACCGTCACCGCGACGGTCGCCGAGCCGAGCGTGCCGCCCTGCGCGGGGCCGCCGGTGCTCGTCCCGCTCGCCGCGCCGCCCGTGTAGACCTTGTACTGGCTGCCGCTCCTGATCGCCGGCGAGGAGTACACGAGGTTCTGGACCGCCTTGGACGTCACGAACGTCGCGACGACCTTGCCCTCGCCGTCGACGACCTGGACGGTGGTGCCGGCGGCGACGGTGCCGGTGAACGTCGCCGACAGCCAGCCCTGCGCCGACCCGGTGTCCGGGGCGACGACCATGCCGGAGCTGCCGGCCGCGGCGAGGACACCGCCGCTGACGGTGAAGCTGCCGTTGACGTCCAGGGCGCCGTTGCCGCGCTGGGTCGGGCCGTTGACGACGACGGTGCCGCCGGTCATGGACGCGGTGCCGTTGGAGTCGAAGCCGTCGCCGCCGGCGTCGATGACCAGGGTTCCGCCGGTGATCGTGGCGGTGAGGTCCCCGACCGTCTCGCCGCCGCCACCACCGCCGCCGAAGCCGCCACCACCGCCGGGCCCGCCCTGGCCGCCGCCTTGCGCGGCGGTGCCGGTGGTGCTGCCGCCGGCGGCGTTGAGGCCGTCGTCGCTGGACACGACGCGCGTGTCGCCGCCGTTGACGGTGATGTGCGCCGACTCCAGGCCCTCATAGGACCTGGTGACGTTCACGGTCCCCTGGTCGATCACCAGGGCGGTCTCGCCGTGCACGCCGTCGCCGCCGGCGGCGAGGGTGAGCGCCGCGCCGTTGAGGTGCACCGCGCCGTCGCTGTGCACCGCGTCGTCGGCGGCGTCGACCGTGGCCGTGCCGCCCTCCAGGACGCTGACGACGCCGGACTTGAGGCCCTTGACCGACGTGTCGCCGGCCTTGGTGGCGCTGCCGCCGCCGGCGGTGACCGTCATCGTGCCGCCGGTGAGGACCAGGTCGGTGGCGGCGTCGGCACCGTCGCCGCCCGCCTTGACGGTGACGGTACCGCCGCTGACGGCGATGAATCCGGCGTCCGCCTTTTCGGCGTTGTCGGCCTTCAAGCCGTCGCCGCCGGCCGTCACGCTGATCGTGCCGCCGGTGACGACAAGGTAGTCCTTGCCGCGGATGCCGTCGTCGGCGGCGTCGACGGTGATCGTGCCGCCGGCGATGACGAGGCCGTCCTTGCCGGTGATCGCGTCGTTGCCGTTGCCGTGCACGGTCAGCCTGCCTGCGCCGGCGACGGTGAGGTCCGCGGCGCTGTACAGGGCGGCGTTGACGTCGGCGTCGGCCGCGTACGTCTTCGTGTCCGACAGGGTGTTGCTGCTGCCGTCGGCGAGGATGACGACGACCTGCTCCGCCGCGGTCGCCGCGATCGCCGCGCCGGTGGAGCTGCTGATGGTCGCGCCGTCCAGGACGAGCTGCACGGTCGCGCCGGCGGCGTCGACGACGATCTGGCCGTCGGTCAGTGTGCCGCTGATCCGGTACGTGCCGGCGGCGGTGATCGTGACCTTCCCGCCGGCGACGGTGACGCCCTTGCCCGCGGTCGCGGACGAGCCGGTGAGGGTGATCGCAACCGCGTCGGACGCGCTCCATGTGGTGTCGGACCCGTGGACGGCCGTGTTCGCGGCGAGGACCACGGCGGCGTCCTGGGTGGCGTCCGCGGTCACCGCCGCGGCGGCCGCGGAGGTGGTCTGGCCGGTGCTCGCGGCGTCACCGGAGCCGGTGCCGCAGCCGGCGAGCGCGGCGGTGGCGAGGATGACGGAGGTGATGGCGGCGACGGCGCGGTTCCGGATACGCATCTCAGGACTCCCTGTTGGGAGGGGCGGACGGGAAGTGCCGGCGCAGCGTCGACCGCCAGCGGTTCGCGGGGAGGTCCGGCCGCAGCGCGGCGAGACCGGTGCCGTACTTCGACACGGAGCAGGGCCGGTGGCCGAGGGACCACAGCAGCCGGTCGGCCTCGCAGGCGCCGCCCGCGGCCGCGCCGATCACCCCGACGGCGGTGCGCGGCTGGTCACCCTGGATCGAGTGGTTGCCGAAGTTCGTGTCGACCTCGACGTCCTCGATGCCGGCCACCACCTGCCCGTCCTGCAGCACCGCCGGCCCGAACGACATCGTGTTCCACACCCCCGCGTCGAGCAGTTCCTGCGCGGTGGTGGCGGTCTCGTCGTACACCTCGACCGTGCCGTCACGGTAGAACGCGAGCCCCCTGCCGGGTGCCCTTGTCGCGGTACACGACGCCGTTGCGGATCACGATCCCGGTGTCCCGGAACCCGTGGTAGTCGCCGTTGATTGCGAACACCGCGTCGTTGTCCGCCGCGATCTGCGACGTGTTCTCCACGATGTTCGTGCCGAACCGGTTGTCCGCGAACGCCGAACGCAGCCGCGTCGCGTCGGTCAGCACCACGTCGGCGACGTAGTAGGTGACGGTGGCGCTGCCGCTCCCGGTGACGTGCCTGGCGATCGTCACGGTCGCGTCGCTCGACGCATACGTGGTGCCGGTGACGGTGGTCTCGCCGCCGCGGCGCTGCGACGCGGTGCCGGAGTGCGCCGCCTCGGACGCGTCGACGTCCGCGATCTGCACGTGATCGACGACGTAATGGTCCAGCGCCCATGCCGTGCCGCCACCGGCCGCCCGCACCAGCGCCGTCACACCGCTGACGACGACCCGCCCCACCCGACTCGCCGGCCACAGTTTGCGCACCCGCCCGAAATGTTCATGTCCCCCTGGGTACGCACCGAACGTGTGCCCACCGTGCCAGCCGCCTGTGAGCCGGCTGTGCTGTCGGGCGTCCGGCCGGTCTGCAACCTCCCGGGACCCGACGCGGATCTGGCGCTGCACCCATGAAGGCGTTGAGTTGTGTCCAGCAGCACAACGGGACACCAGCCGGGGGGCACATCATGATCGGAACCGTCACGGACTTCGTCGCCGAGGCCGTCTTCGCCTCCTCACTGCAGCCGTCACAGCCGGTCACCGCGGCCGAGGCGTGGGCCGCCGTCACCGCCGCCGTCGCCCGCTACGGCGCCCAGGGCTGCGTCGAGCTCCTGGCCACCGAGTACGGCGAGCGCCCCGAGACGGCCGCCCCGCGCATGCGCTTCGCCCGCGAGCTCGCCGACGCCCTGGCCCTCACCCCCGCCGTCGCCGCCTGACCCCCGCCGCCCCATCACCCCCAACCTCCGCCCACAACTGCGCGAGCAGCCACACAACGACTTCGATCCGCGAAGGCCTTGTTCACCCCCGCCCCGCTTGATCGAAGGACGCCCCTGGCCACCGGGACGACCACCGCCGTCCTTCGATCACCGCTGCAAGATCGCCCGCCGGCTGCCCGCCGGCCGCGGCGACACCCGACGACGGCTAACGCCAATCATGGGCGGGTCGGACCCGCGGTCGGCGCTCGCCCCGCGGACGAACGCACGACCACCGGCAAGAACGCTCCAGAGCGCGCCGCCGCACGCTGCCTTGCTGTGATCAACGGCGCGCTGGTCGCTCGCGCAACCGCGGGGCGACTTCGATCTGTGGAGGGTTGTGTCAATCGGTGGGTCCGGCGGGGTGCCGTCTCCGGATCACCGGGAAGTCGTGACCATCGATGACTGGGCCGAGGAGTGCCACGCTCTAAGCGGCGATCTTCCCCCGTCGCTTGATCGAAGGACGCCCGTGGTCGCCGGGGTGGCCACTGCCGTCCTTTGATCACGCCCGCAAGATCGTCCGTCGGCACTGAACCGCGGCCATCGGCAGGAGCCCTGCTGTGCTCGGGCCGCGGGCCGCGACCCAGCCACCCCGCCGCTACGCCGGACCGAGTGGTGCCGGCGCCTCCCGGATTGCTGCGAAGTTCGCGGCCATCGATGACTGGACCGGGGAGGACCACGCTCCAGACAGCGACCTCCCCCCGCCCCGCTTGATCGAAGGACGCCCCTGGCCACTGGGACGACCACCGCTGTCCTTCGATCACGGCCGCAAGATCGTCCGACGACTGCCAGCTGGCCGCGGCGACACTCGACGAGGGCAAGCGCCAATCATGGGCGGGCCGGCCCGCGGCCGGCGGTCGCCCCACGGCCCGAACACGCACCCACCGGCAAGGACGCCCCAGAGCGCGCGCCACTGCACGCGGCCTTGCTGTGATCAACGGCGCGGGCTGGTCGCTCGCGCGGCCACGGGGCGACTTCGATCAAGTGGGCCGTGGTCGAAGGGGGCGGCGGCGGGTTGGGGGGCCTGGGTGCGGTGGGAGCGAAGCGGGGAGTGATGGTTGTCGCTGGGAGCTCAGCGGGAAAGCGTCAGTCCGGGAGAGCGCTCCCTCGCAGCCGGGTCGGGGATGGCGGGGTCAGGGCCTCAGCGCGTTGCAGGGATGCGGCCTGCGGGAAAACGGATTCTTGGAGAGCGCTCTCCCATTTGTCCGGATCCATTGACAGCGATCGAGTGCGGGGTTCAGTGTGAAGTGACAGAGAGCGCTCTCTGGCAAGATCACCGGGCCCGCTGCCACGGGCACGGTGCCGGTCGGACCCCGCCCCCGGCCGTTTCCGCAGAACCGGAGGACCCGTCATGTCCCGAAGTGCCCTCGCGGGCAGAATGCGGCTGCGCACCTTGGTGCTCGGTGCCGCGCTCACCGCGTTGCTCGGCACGTTCCTCACCATCCAGGCCCTGCAGCCCGCCGGCGCCGCCGAGACCCCGCTGTCGCAGGGCCGGCCGGCGACGGCGTCGTCGACCGAGAACGGTGGCACCCCCGCCTCCGCGGCGGTCGACGGCAACCTCGGCACCAGGTGGTCGAGTGCGTTCAGTGACCCGCAGTGGCTCCAGGTCGACCTGGGTGCCACCGCCACGATCAACCGGGTGGTCATCACCTGGGAGGCCGCCTACGCCAGGAACTTCACCATCCAGACGTCCGCCAACGGCACCTCGTGGACGACGATCAACACCACCGTCAACGGCACGGGTGGGGTGCAGACGCTCAACGTGACCGGTTCCGGCCGGTACGTGCGGCTGAACACCACGGTGCGCGCCACGCAGTACGGCGCGTCGCTGTGGGAGTTCCAGGTGTTCGGCACCGGCGGGGTCCAGCCGACCCCGACGGCCAGCGCGTCGTCCGGCGCCGGCTGGATCAAGATGGACCAGGCGAAGTGGGCCGCCCAGCTCGCCCAGTTCAATGCGATGACCATCAACCCGGCACCCGCCAACGCGGTGCGCGTCGCGGAGTTCAACGCCGCGTGTACCTACAGCCACTCGTTCAAGGACGACCCGATCGTCTTCCCCGGTCTGCCCGGCGCTTCGCACATGCACAGCTTCCTGGGCAACCGCAGTACCAACGCCAACACCACCACCGAGTCGCTCATGGCGAACACGGCCTCCAGCTGCGGCCCCGCCCTGGATCACTCGGCCTACTGGATCCCGACCCTGTACGAGCGGGGCGTGGCCATCGAGCCGCGGGGCGTGACCGTGTACTACGGCTCGCGGCTGGCGGACACGACGAAGACGGTGCCGTTCCCGCAGGGCTTCCGGATGATCGCCGGTGACGCCAAGCGGCAGGTGGCGACCCCGTCCGGCGCGCCGGGCCAGTTCTGGTGCGCGGGCCCCGGCGGCGAGATCGGCCGCAGCGCCGACGGCAACTGGCCGATCTGCGCGCAGACCGCCAACCTCACCTTCCAGCTCGTCTTCCAGGACTGCTGGGACGGGGTGCACCTGGACAGCCCCGATCACAAGTCGCACGTGTCGACCAACCTGGTCAACGGGCAGTGCGGCGGGGCGTTCCCGGTCGCCATCCCGAACGTCTCGTTCGTCATCGACTACAACACGCACGGCAGCGCGGACGGCTACACCCTCGCGTCGGGCCTGGCGTCGTCGATGCACGGTGACAACTTCTTCGCCTGGGACAACGCGGCCCTCGGCCACCGGGTGAAGGACTGCATCGTGCAGAAGGCGAAGTGCAACACCGCCGGCACCTTCTGACCCTTCTCAGGTAGGTGGTCCTGGCTGGCGGGCCAGGACCACGACGGCCGGGCCTCCACGGGGGAGGCCCGGCCGCGAGGAAAGGGCAGGCGAAGCGTCAGCCCCGGTGCCACTTCTGGTTGGAGCTGCCGGTGCAGGTCCACTGGATGAGCTTGGCGCCGTCGGCGGTGTTGAAGGACTGGATGTCCAGGCACTTGCCGGACTGGGCGTTCACGATGTCACCGGCGCCGTTGAGCGTGAACTGCTGCGCGCCGGTGCCGTTGCAGGTCCACAGCTGGATCTTCGCGTCGTTGGCGGTGGAGCCGCCGGAGACGTCCATGCACTTGCCCGCGATCTGGAAGGTGCCACCGGTGGCGGTCCAGTTCTGCGCGCCGGTGCCGTTGCAGTTCCACATCTGCAGCTGGACGCCGTCGACGAAGTTCGACGAGGGCACGTCGACGCACTTGCTGTTCATGTTGCTGATGATGCGGTTGCCGGTCGGCTGGGGACCGCCGCCGCCGAACGGGGTCAGCACGATGCCGGCCGCGCGCGGGTCGCCGTCGTGCACGAGGGACTCGAAGGCGCCGACGTCGTCGAAGGGGAAGGCGTACGCCTTGCCGTCGACCATGTTCGCGTGAATGATCTTGGCGTACTGGTTGGTCGGGTTGTTCTTGTAGAAGTCCGCCGCGTTGGTGCTCGGCTGGGTGTCGATGGTGCCGAGCGTGCCGCGGTTGAGCGCGGCGCACAGGGTGCGCGAGATGGGCCCGACGACCAGGTCGTTGGGCGCGGCGAGGCGCCCGGCGCAGCCCCAGACGTCGGCGCTGGTGGGCCGCTGGAACGACGCGACCTGCTGCCCGGCACTGTTGGTGAAGTTCATCGTGGTGCCCGAGACGCGCCCGAAGTACTTCGTGTTGGGCTGGTCGCCGAAGGGCACCACGGTGAGGGTCTTGGACGCGTACGCGCCCCAGGCCGTGTTGATGTAGGAGTCGAGGTACGTGCTGCTGAGTCCGCCCGCCTCGGCCGCCTTGCCCGGGGCGAGGACCCGCAGCACGGTGCCGTCGCCGCGGGTGTAGACCGCGCCGCTCCAGCCGGACTGCGCCCGGATGCCGTTGATGACCGCGTCGCGGCCGCCGGAGACGAGGTCGCCGGTCCGCTTCGTGGCGCCGGTGGCGCCGGTGACGGTGACCGCGTGCGGCACGGCGAACATGTCGACCTGCGAGCTGTTGATCCACAGCCCGGCGTCGTTGTAGGTGAACTCGCTCCAGTCGAACAGGATGTCGCGGTTGGAGTCACCGCCCGCCCACGGCGCGGGCTGGACCAGGCCGTCCGGGGTCAGGAAGAAGTTGAGCCGCTGGCCGAGGGAGAAGTACACCCGGCCCGACAGCCCGCGCGGGATCTGGATGGTCTTCGTGCCGCCGTTGCCGGGGCCGGCGATCGACACGTCCGGCGCCGGGGTGGGCGGCAGGCCGCCGGCCGGCCAGTTGTTGAAGGTGCCGGCGGCGTTGACGTACCCGAGCCGGCCGGTGCTCAGGTTGACGCCGAGCACGTAGAGGTACACGGCGTCGCCGCGTCCGGTGGTGTTGGTGACGGTCAGGGGCAGCAGGCTCGGCCCGATCGCGTGCGCGGCGGTGCCGGCCGCGAGGGCGATCGGCACCGCCAGGACGAGGGTCGCGGCTGCGCGCAGCAGCCTGGTGAAGGTGCGCAAGGTGGCTCCTCAGTGACGCTGGACGGCCCTGGGTGCGTCCGGTGGCGGCCGGACAGGGCTGTCGCCGACGTTGTGTGGTCCGCCGGCGCCCGCTCCCGAATCTGTGAAGACTCTTAAGAGAGAGCGCTCTCACAGCATCGGTGCGGGATCGGGGCCTGTCAATAGCCCGAGGAACAGGCCGGGTGATTGCCAGTTCGCGCCGCGAACGCAACATGGCCGGCCGCCGCTACGGGCGTGCCACGGTTCGTGGCTGCCGGCGTGGGGCGGTCTCCACGACGGACACCCGGTCGCGGCCGCGGACCTTCGCGTCGTACAGGGCCCGGTCGGCGGCGGCCAGCAGCGCCTCCGGCTCCGTCGCACCCGAGCGGGTCGAGGCGAGGCCGATGCTCAGGGTCGGCAGCCCGTCGGGCAGGTCCGAGATCCCGGCCACCGTGGACCGCACCCGCGCGGCGATGCGCTGCGCGCCCTCCACGTCGCCCTCCACGACCACCGCGAACTCGTCGCCGCCGAGCCTGGCGGCGGTGGCCCGCCCGGCGGCGGCGTCCCGCAGCGCTGCCGCGACCTGCACCAGGACGGTGTCACCGGTGGCGTGGCCCCAGGTGTCGTTGATCGTCTTGAAGTGGTCGACGTCGATGATGAGCAGGGAGCGCTCCGCACCCGTGCGCCGGCCGGCCGCCAGCGCGGCGGCGAGGTCCCGGTCGAACGCCCGCCGGTTGGGCAGGCCGGTGAGCGGGTCGCTCATCGCCTGCTGCTCCAGCATCGCGACGAGGGCCTCGGCACGGGCGCGCAGCTTGGTGACCACAATGGTCAGCACGCAGTACGCGGTGATGAGCGCCGCGACGTCGGTGACCGCGACGTTGATCGGCTGCAGCGTGAACGTCGACGCGGCGTCGGTCACACTCGCCAGCGCCAGCAGCAGATACGCCAGGTCGTGCCGCAGAAACGTCGCCGCGTACAGCAACGGCCACAGATAGTAGAGGTGCGCGCTGACACTCACGTCCTCGGTGGCCAGGTTCAGGCCGCCGATGATCACCACCGCCAGGATCGGCACGGCGATCCAGAACGGCTCCGGCACCCGCTCCGGCACCACCCGGCAGCACGCTCCGGCGAACACCATGGCACCGCCGGTGACCACGGTCGCGAGCACCCCCGCGGTGGTGCCGCCGGCGAACCCGGGCACGAGCAGGGCGCAGGTCCCGACGACCGCTCCCCCGACCATCAGGAAGTACGCGACCGCACGCGTCGCGGCCACCCGGTCCCGGGCGAGGATCATCGACCGGCGCAGTGACGCCCGCTCCCCCACCTCGCCCCGATCGGCACACGGGCGCCGCATCTGAGCACAACGCGGTGGCCGGCGGGTGTGCCTCCCCCCTGCGCCGGAATGGGACCACCTACAATTCCCCAGCGGTTCGCTGCACGTTGGTTGCCGACGCAGCGGTCCCGGTGCACGGCCACTGGCATGATCGACGATCGGGGGCGCATTGCCTGCTCGGGGAAACGGCTCACCGGCTGTCCGGCAGTCCGGCGAAGACGTCGTCGATCAGGGGACGCGCCGGGGTGCGGCCGTGCTGCACGAACCACTCGCGCCCCATCAGCATCCGGAACACCGGCCGGGGCAGCTTCAACAGCACCGCCAGGGTGCGCCGGCCGGTGTCGGCCCCGGCCTGGCTGGTGTGCGCGGCCATCGCCGCCCGCTTGTGCCCGGCGAAGCCCCGCACGTCGACGCGGTGGGTGAGCCGCTCCGGCGCGGCGAAGGCCCCCGCGAAGCGCGCCGGGTGGAAGTCCGCCGGCACGCCCGGCAGCCAGTGCACGGCCCGCAGGACCCGCTGCAGCAGCCGCCGGTCGACGGTGGCCTCCAGCACCACCGCGGTCCCGGCCAGCTGCGCGGCTCTGGTCCCGACCCGGTGCACCTGCACGTGGTCGGGGTGGCCGTAGCCGCCGGCCGGGTCGTAGATGGTCAGCACGTCGGCGCGCTCCTGCCGCAGCAGCTCGGCGAGCCGACCCGCAGCCTCCTCGGGGTCGGCGCCGGCGAACGCGCCGGCCGCGCCCGACGGGGCGTCCGCCATCCCGGAGTCCTCGTAACCGAGGCACTCGACCCGGGCGCACCCCAGCGCCTCCGCGGACCGGTGCAGCTCGGCCAGCCGGCGCCGCGCGAGGGGCCCCTCCGCGAGCACCTCGGAGGACGCCAGGCCGGCCCCGCCGGCGGTGGCAACGACCAGGACGACGCGGTGCCCCTCGGCGGCCGCGCGGGCAAGGGTCCCGGCGGTCAGCAACGCCTCGTCGTCCGGATGAGCATGAAACGACACCATCGTGTACGGCACCGGCCAATGCTCCCACCTCACCACGGGCGCCGGCCGCCACCGCTTCGGAGCCCCCGTTCATGAGAATCGCGCACGTCACCGACTTCTATCTGCCCCGCCTCGGCGGCATCGAGATGCACGTGCACGACCTGGCCGTCCGGCAGCAGGCGGCCGGCCACGACGTCGAGATCGTCACCACCACCCCCGGCGGTCCCGCCGACGACGACGGCCTGCTGGTCCACCGGCTCTCCGAGCGCCTGTGGCTGCCCGCCGAGGTGCGGCCCGGCATCCTGCGGGCCGGCCGGTCGCTGCTGCTGGACGGGCGCTACGACGTGCTGCACGTGCACGCCGGGCCGGCCTCGCCGCTCGCCTTCGCCGCCGCCGCGCTCGCCGAGCAGATCCCGACGGTCGTGACGATCCACTCGCTGCTGTCGCACCTGGAGCACGCGTTCCGCGCCCTGGACACCGCCTCCGGCTGGTCGCGCTGGCCGGCGGTGTGGACCGCGGTGAGCGACGTCGCGGCGGCGCCCCTGCAGCGGCTGGTCTGGCCGATGGAGGTGCACGTGCTGCCCAACGGGATCGACGCCGACCGGTGGCGGGTCGACCCACACCCGGCCGACCCGCGCGGCGTGCTGATCGTCGCGGTGATGCGCCTGGCCGCCCGCAAGCGCCCGATGCAGCTGCTGCGGATGCTGCGCCGGGCCCGCGCGGCGCTGCCCGAGGCGGCCGGCATGCGGGTGGTGATCGCCGGTGAGGGCCCCCGCCGCCCCGCGATGGAGCGTTACCTGCGCCGCCACGGGATGACCGGATGGGTGAGTCTGCCGGGTAGGCTGTCCCGACCGCAGATCAGGTCCTTGTTCGCGCAGGGTGACCTGTTCGTCGCTCCGGCGATCCTGGAGTCCTTCGGGATCGCCGCGCTGGAGGCGCGGTGCGCCGGGCTTCCGGTGGTCGCGCGGGCCGAGGGCGGGATCGGCCAGCTCATCACCGATGGCAGGGAGGGTGTCTTGGTCGACAGCGACGCCGCGATGGCCGACGCGATCGCCGCACTCGCCACCGATCCGGCCCGCCGCGGCCGCATCGCCGCGCACAACCTGGCGACGTCGCCGCCGGTGGCATGGCCCGACGTCCTGGCCAGGACCGCAGGGCTGTATGAGCTCGCCGCGGCGCACCGGGCACCGATCGGCGCGCGAGCGTGACCCTGCGCCCCGTCACGGACCGCCCCGTCACGACCACCGCGCCCACGCGCCGCCGCCGCCCCAACATTCTCGGCGAACTGCTGATCGTGGTGCTGCTGGTCAAGGTGTACGACCTGATCCGCTCCTTCGCGGCGGTCCGGGAGGCACCCGCGCACCGGCACGGTGCCGAGGTGCTGTCCATCGAGCGGCTGCTGCACCTGGACTGGGAGCTGGCCGCCAACCGGTGGCTGACCGACCACCCTCCGCTCGCCCTCGCCGCGGTGTACTGGTACCAGTTCGCCCACATCGGCGTGTCCCTCGCCGTGCTGGTCTGGTGCTACATCGCCGGGCCGCAGCTGTACCGGCCGATGCGCAACGCCCTGGTCATCACCAACGTGACCGGGATGACCGTGTTCTACCTGCTGCCGGTGATGCCGCCAAGGCTGATGCCGGGCGGCGGCTACGTCGACTCGATCGCCGAGGCCGGCTTCAGCCTCGACCACGGCGGCCAGGTGCCCGCCGACCAGTACGCGGCGATGCCGTCGCTGCACCTGGCCTGGGCGGTGTGGACGGCGTGCGTCGCGGCGGCGCTGCTGGCGGGCCGGCGCGGGCGGGCGCTGTGCTACCTGTACCCCACGACCACCGGCGTCGTCGTGGTCGTCACCGCGAACCACTGGGTCCTCGACGTGGTCGCCGGGGTCGTCGTCGGGCTCGCCGCGGTGGCCCTGGCCCCGGCCCTGCCGCCGTTGCCGGCCCGGCTCACCGCCTGGCGGCCGCAGTGGTGGCCGGCGCTGCCGTGGTCATGGGGGCTGACGCTGCCGGGGTCGCGGCGGTCAGATGATGCGGCGCCTGAGCAGCACCGCCAGGACGAACGCGCTGGGCAGCAGCGGCACCCACACGGTGATCAGGCGATACCCCACCACCGCACCGAGCGCGACGGCGGAGGTCACGCCGATCGCGGCGAGCCCGGCCAGCATGGCGACGTCCAGCGCGCCGATGCCACCGGGTGACGGCACGAACGCCGACAGCGACGACACGACCAGGTAGACCACGAAGGCGGTGCCGACCGTCACCGCGACGCCGAGACTGCGCAGCACCGCATACAGGATGACCGCGTGCAGCAGCGGCGTGCACAGCGAGCCGAGCCACAGCGCGGCCGCCCGGTACGGATCGCGCAGCACGCCCCACAGGCCGCGCAGTTCCTCCGCCACCCGGCGGCCCGCGGCGGCGACCCGGCCCGCGAGCCGGCGGCGCCACGCGGGCCGCACGGAGGCGACCAGCGCCGCGGCCAGCAGCGCTCCGGCGATCGCGAGCAGCACCCAGCCGGCCGGCCCGGCCGCGCGGGACGCGGTGTCCCGCCACGACCCCGGCACCTGGATGCCGCGCGCCAGCGACGGGCTCACCGCCACCGCGACCACCAGCAGCAGCACGTGCGTCACCATGCCGACGAACGAGTTGAGCCCGACCGAGCCGACCGCGGCCCCGGAGCCCAGGCCGTGCTTGCGCAGGAACCGGATGTTGATCCCCATCCCGCCCGAACCGGCCGGCAGGACGTGGTTGGCGAACGACGCGGCGACCTGCACCGCGAGCAGCTTGCCGACCGGCGGTCGCAGCGACATCGAGCCGATCTGCGTGATCGTCCCGGCGATCCAGATGGACGCGGTGCCGAGCCCGGCGACGACCAGCCAGGCGCTGTTGGCCCGGGCCAGACCCGCGGCACCGGCGCTGACGGTCGACCAGTGCATCACGGCGAGGACCACCACCGTGACCGCGACGGCGACCGCGAGGAGCATCCGGGGCAGCGACGACCCCCAGACCGAGCCTGCTGTGCCGCCGCCTGCTGTGCCGCTGTCGGGCGGCAGGTCGACGGCGACCTCGTTCGTGCTCATTCAGCTCCTACCGCTCGCGGACCGACGCGCCGGAACATCGCATGCGAAAACGAGCGGGTAGCAGGCGGACATCGACACCAATCAGTCCAAATCCTGCAACTCGCTCAATCCGGGCGCCAATTCTACAGGTGGCAGGGTTGGCCCCGGCCAGGGACCAACGTAGACCGTCCGCCCCGAAAAGCCACTGAACACAGGGCTACGGGACGGCTACGCGGACGCGGCGGGCCCGGGCGGGAACACCGCGGCGAACGCCGCGCGGACCGGGGTGCCGCGCAGCCGGTCGTACACCGCGAACACCACCGTGTCGAAGCGGTCGACGTCGGCCAGGGCAGCCGCGAACGCGCCCGCCACGTCGGCGGGGACGTTGCGGAACACCCCGCATCCCCATCCGCCGAGGACAAGCGTGCGGTGCCCGTGCGCGGCGGCGACCGCCAGGACCCGGCGGGCCCGGCGCCGCAGCACGGCCGGCACGTCCGCGGCGTCCTGCGGCTGGCTGCGCAGGATCGCGCCCAGGTTCGGCGCGGCGGCGGTCAGGAAGGTGACCTCGTGCGGGGCATCCGCAAGCTTGCCCTGGTCGTCGCGGAACACCGGCACGGCCGGGGAGTAGATGACCCGGTCGCTGTAGCGCAGGTCGCGCTGCTCGCGGTGGAACGCGTAGAACTCCGGCGCGGCGCGCAGGCACGGGTACAGGGCCGACGCGCGGGCCAGGCTCTCCTCCTGCGCCTCGGCGCCGCCGAGGAAGCCGCCGCCCGGGTTCTTCGCCGAGGCGAACACCAGGCACGCGACGCCACCCGGGGTGCCGGCCAGGCGGCGGGCGGCGGCCAGGGTCGACTCGCCGGTGACCTCCACGGCTGGCACGGCGGACGGCCCGGCCGGCGGCGGCAGCTCGTCGTCCGGCAGGTACAGCCTGGTCCCGGCGACGGCCGCGGTCACCGCCGCGCCGATGCGGACCGGGTCACCGGCCTGGTTGCGGTATTCGCCGTCGGTGGCGATGGCGACGCTCTGGCGGGCGATCTCCCGCAGCCGCCCGCTCACCCTTGACGATCATGTCGTGACACGCCGCCACGGTACCGATTCCCGCCGGTCCCGGCCATCGAGTTCCATCCGGGCCCGGACGGGGTAGGGGACCTGTATGCCTCTGGACGCGCAACCGCCCCGGCGGCGTGGCACCGTCGGGCACCCCTACAGCCCGCTGAACCTGCGACTGGTCCTGGCCACGTTCGGGCTGGTCATGTCCGTCGTCTTCGCGGTCCTGCTGTTCCGGGCGGGACTGGCGCTGCCGGCGTGGCTGTTCGTCGCGCTGGCCGCCGTCGCCGTGGTCGACCTCGTCGTCATCCAGCGCCGACGCCGCGCCCGCGGCGGCCACCACTCGCTGTTCGAATAGTCCCTGATTGACCCATCGACCATCTGGGCATGTATCCGCCATGTCGTGGATCGTGTGGGTACTGGTCGGCGCCGTCTCACTGCGCGCCGCCGTCGGGCTGCTGGTGCTCTGGGACCGCCGCCCCGGCGCCGCGCGCCGCTCCCCCTGATCTTCGCGCGCCCCGCCCACGTTCGGGCGACAGGTGCTATCGACCGCCGGTTATGCCAGGCTGACGGTTGGGTACCACCTCCAGACGCACGCTGACACCCGTGACCCCCGACTTCACGGAGGGATGGCTCGATGTCCACACCCGTGAGGCGATCACACGCCCGGCGTTCCCTGGCCGAGCGCCGGATGGTGGCCGCGGTCCTCGCGGTCGCGCTGCTGGTCCTGCTGGTCCTGCTGCTGTCGTACTGCGCCGCCACCCGCCCCGGCCGCAACGGCGCCGCCCCCGGCACCACGGGCACGGCCTCCCCGACCGCCCCCCGCTCCGGCAACGCCGCTCCCGGCGCGTCCGGCAACGCCGCCCGCACGTCCACCCCCACCGGCACCTCGACCGGCGTCGGCGCCGGAGGCGCAACCGGCGCCGGAGGCGCGTCGACGGGCGGCGCGCCCGGCCGCTCCTCAGGCCCGGCCGGCACCTCGACCGGCACGGCCGGCACCACCCCCACGACGGCGGCTCGGCAGGCGCGGCCGGCGGCAGCTCCGTCGGCGCGGCCGGCGGCGCTGCCATGACCTCCGCCCGCCCGGCAACCCCGAGCGGCGCCCCCGGCACGGGCGGCGGTGGCGGCCTCGGCATGCGCGACCCGCTCCTCGCCGGCACCGGCATCGCCCTGCTCCTGGCCGCCGCGGCCCTGGTCGTGTTCCGCCTACGACCGGCCTCCGGCTGGCGCTGATGCACCCCGGACCCCACCCCGCCGCCCCCGGCAACCCACCGGCCGCCCTGAACCGCACCCCCGGCCCGCCGGACGAACCACCCACCGCCACGACTGAGCCACCCGGCGACGCGAACCCCACGACCAGCACGACCGGTGCGGACCTCACCACCGGCGAACCACCCGGCACCATCGGCGCGCCGCCCGTCACCGCGAACCGCACCCCCGGCCAGCCCGGCGAGCTGCCCGGCGTGGGGCGCACGCCAAGTGCGGGCGGGGCGCGGCGATGGAGTGGCGGGGTCGGGCGGGCGCGGGCGTGGATTGCGGCGATGGAGCCTCGGCGGCGTCGGCGGGCCGTTGACGTCCTCGCGGTCGTCTGTGCGGTTGCGGGGCTCACGCTCGTGGTGATCGGTGCCGCGCCGGCCGAGGAGCCGCAGCGGCGGGACGAGGCGCAGCGGCGGGCCGGGCAGCAGGTCGCCGCCGATCAGGAGCCGCTCGGGCCCCGGGCCCAGCCTCGCCGCGCGGGCGGCCGGGCCGGCGTCCGCCCCTGCGACGGCCACCTCGGCGGCACCGCAGGGCACGGCGTCGCCCACGGCGGCGGCACCGCAGGGCGTGGCTGGTCTCGGGACGGCGGCGGTGGGGATGGGGGCCTCGGTGCCCGTGCACCTGGACATTCCGGCGATCGGGGTCAGCACGGCGCTCATGGAGCTGGGGCTCAACCCCGACGGCACGATCGCGGTGCCGCCGTTGCGGGCCGGTGCGCCCGCCGGGTGGTACCGCAACCTCGCCGCGCCCGGGGAGGTCGGGCCGGCGGTGATCCTCGGGCACGTCGACACGGCCAGGGACGGGCCGGCGGTGTTCTACCAGCTGCGGGACCTGCGCCCCGGTGACGAGGTCAGCGTGCGCAGGGCCGACGGGCGGACCGCCGTGTTCGGTGTCGACCGGGTCGCGGAGTACCCGAAGTCACAGTTCCCGTCCGAGGACGTCTACGGCGCGGTCGACCGGCCGGTGCTGCGGCTCATCACGTGCGGCGGGACGTTCGACCGGTTGCAGCGCTCGTACCGCGGCAACGTCGTCGTCTATGCGACGCTGCGCCGGACCGCGTGAGGATGTGACCGTCGGGCGACCGTGGCGGGTCCCGGTCAGGAAGGCTTGCCGGGCAGGTTGCGCGGGTCGCCCGCGGGCAGTTGCATCGGGGGGCGCTGCGCGGGCAGCTGCGGCCGGCCGTACAGCTCCATCGCCCGCTTGGCGAGGGACTTCGTGGCGCCGGCGTTGGCGAAGCTGCCGAGGATGATCGCCGCGCCCGGGACGAGCTTCGCGAAGATGCGCTTCGCGGCGCGGACGCCGGCCATCTGCGCGAGTTTCATGCCGAGGGCGAGCAGCATCTGGTTCACCGGGCGGCGCTTGTCGGGCAGCAGCGAGTCGATGCCCTGGCGGCCCCGGGCGACCTGCAGCGCGGTGCGGGCGGTCTCGGTGTACTTGTGGACGCCCTGCAGCACGAGCAGCTCGATGGCGCGCTCGGGGTCGGCCGGGTCGCGGCCGTAGATGACCGCGATGAGCAGCACCATCTTCGCCTGGGTCCACGCGAGGACGCCGACGTCGAGGACCGCGCCGGCCAGGCCGACGGCGCCGGAGACCGCGCCGGAGAGCCGGGCGTGGTTGGTGTACCGGTAGACGACCATCCTCGCGAGCGCGTCCGGCGGCGCGCCCGGGTTCTGGGCGCGCAGCTTCTGCAGCTCCAGGATCATCTTGGGGCCGATCCGCGTGACGGCCTCGATCGCGAGGTGCTCGGGCGCGTATTCGGGATCCGCGCGCATCTTCGCCCACAGCCCGGGCGGCGGCCCGTCGTCGACCCCGTCGGGCGACGGCGGCACCTGCGAGGACGCCGCGGGCGGTCCGTCAAGCGGCGCGGCCGGCGGCGGCTGATACGGCGCGGCCGGCGGCGCCTGGAACGGTGCCGCGGGCGGTGCCTGCGGCGGCAGGTCGGCAGTGCCGGGTGCGCGGGGCGGCCCCTGGTCGAGGTTGTCGGGGCTCTGCGGCGGCACGTCGGTCACAGGAGGACTGTAGGAGATCCACGCAACCGCACGACAGTCCGGCGAGCAAGCCGCTCCCGTGGTGTTACCTACCCCTCACCGAGCCGGGCCGCGTGGCGGTGCTGCTGGTCGGTGGCGAACGACAGGAACTCGATCATGTGCCGGAGGGTCGCGTCGTCGTAGCGGGCGAGGTGCGCGTCGCCCTCGGTCACGATCGGGCCGTAGATCTCCGCGACGACGCGCCGGGCCTGCTCGGTGGGGTGCACGGTGACCCGGCGGCGGTCGGCGGAGTCGCGCTCCCGTGCGACATACCCGGCGCGCTCCAGACGGTCGATCGCGGTCGTCACGCCGCCGGTGGTGAGCCCGGCGGCGGTGGCGAGCTCCCCGGGGCTGAGCGGCTCGGGCGCGAAGAGCAGCTCCAGGCACCGCATGTCGGTGCGGTTGAGCCCGAGGCGGTCGGCGACGCGCTGGTCGAGCACGTCGATGGCGCGCTGATAGGCCTGCATGACCTGGCCGAGCTCGGCGAGCAGGTCCGCGCGTGCGGTCGTTCCCACACTTGCCGATCCTACGGGATCCCTCGTAGGCTAAGACACTAGAAAATCTAGTTACTCGACTTTCTAGGAGACCATCGTGCGTGTGATCGTCATCGGCGGCGGTACCGGCGGCATGTGCCTCGCGCACGGCCTGCGCGGGGCGGGGGTCGACGTGGAGGTCTACGAGCGGCACCGGACCCGGACCGGCGGGCTGCACGGCTACCGGGTCGGCATCGACCCCGACGGCAGCCGCGCCCTGAATGCCTGCCTCCCGCCGGACGTGTTCGACCTGTTCACCCGGACCTGCGCGCGGGCGCCGGAGACGTTCGCGTTCCTCGACGAGCGCCTGCGCCGCACGCTCACGGTGCCGCTGCGGCCGCCCGCCGACGACGTCAACGACGAGAAGTCGGTGAGCCGGATGACCCTGCGGCAGGTCCTGTACACCGGCATGCAGGACGTGGTCCGCTTCGGCCGCGTCTTCACCCATTACGAGCAGCACGGCGACGGCACCGTCACCGCCCACTTCGCCGACGGCTCGACCGCGACCGGTGACGTGCTCGTCGGCGCCGACGGCACGAACTCGCGGGTGCGGGCCCAGCGGCTGCCGCACGCCCGGGTCGAGGACTCCGGCGTCGTCGCGATCGGCGGCAAGGTGCCGCTCACCGACGAGACCCGCGCCCTGCTGCCCGAGGGGGTGTTCCCGGGCATCGGCCTGGTCATCGCCCCGCACGGGTTCGCCTGCATCCTGCACGTGCTGGAGTTCCCGTGGGGGCCCGCCGGCGTGTCACCGCTGCCGGACGACCCGACCGGCGACCACATCAACTGGGGGATCTCGGCGCACCGCGACCGCTTCCCCGCCGGCGTCACCGGCTTCGACGGCGCCCGGCTGATCGCGCAGACCCTCGCCATGACGCCGCGGTGGAGCCCCGCGCTGCGGCGGCTGTTCGCGCTGACCGACCCCGCCAGCTGCTTCCCGATCACCGTGCGCACCTCGGTGCCGGTGCCGGCCTGGCCGTCCGACACCGTGACGCTGCTCGGCGACGCGATCCACACCATGACCCCCGGCCAGGGCGTCGGCGCCAACACCGCCCTGCGCGACGCGCACCACCTCGTCCGGGACCTCACCTCCGGCGACGGCCCCGTTTCCGGCCGCATCCAGGTGTACGAGCGTCGGATGCGCGACTACGGCTTCGCCGCCGTGGCCGCCTCCAAGGCCCGCACGGGCGGCGACCAGCTCGTGCACCGGCCGGTCGTCGGCCGGCTCGCGCTCACCGGCCAGCGCACGTTCCTGCGGGTCATCGACCACGTCCCGGCGTTTCGGCGGCGGTTCGAGGCATCGCTGTACACCACCCGCGGCGGCGACCGCGAGGACTGAACGGAATTGCCAGCGGCCCGCTGGAGGCGCCGGTAGGGTGCGGCGCGTGACTGACATCGTGCGGGGCAGCGTGGCGTCCGAGTTCGAGGGCGTCCGCGAGGCGTTCGAGGAGCTGTTCGCCTCGGGCGCGGAGACGGGCGCGGCGGTCGCCGCGTACGCCGGCGGGACCCTGGTGGTGGACCTGTGGGGCGGCTGGGCCGACGCCGCGCGGACCCGCCCGTGGCAGGCGGACACCCTGTCGACGGTGTTCTCCGCGGGCAAACCCGTCGCGGCCATGGCGGTGCTGCGCCGCGTCGCCGACGGGCGGATCGACCTGGACGCACCGATCGCCGCCTACTGGAAGGCGTTCCCACACCCCGCCGCGACGGTCCGGCACGCGCTCGCGCACCAGGCCGGCCTGCCCGCCGCCGCCGTCACCGACGTCGCGGAGATCCTGGACGGCACCCGGTTCGCGGCGGCGATCGCGGCGACGCCCCTCGAGTGGGAGCCGGGCACCGCGGTCGGCGAGCACGCCCTCACGTACGGCACCATCCTCGGCGAGATCCTGCGCGGCGCCACCGGCGAGACGGTCGGCGACGTCGTGCGCACCCTCGGCCTCGACGTCCACTTCGGACTGTCCCCCGTGGACATCGACCGCTGCGCCGAGGTGGAGCACGCCACCCCCGACTGGCCCGAGCGGCAGCTGCACGGCCACGGCGACCTGTGGGCCCGCGCCCTCGGCCCGGCGGCGCTGCTCGCCACCGACGTCGTCAACGGCCCGCTGTGGCGCGGCGGCGAGCTGCCCGCGGTCAACTGCCACGCGACCGCCCGCGGCCTCGCCGCCTTCTACGCCACCCTGGCCGACCTGCTCCCCCAGCCGCTGCTCGCCGAGGCGATCGGCCCGCAGGCGGTCGGCTTCGACCTGCTGCTGCAGGAGGACGCGACCTGGACGCTCGGCTGGCGCCGCGACGAGGCCTGGTTCGGCATGGGCGGCATCGGCGGCTCCTCCGCGGGCAGCGACGATTCGTTCGGCTACAGCCTCGCCTACGTCACCCGCCGCCTCGGCGACCACGACCGCAGCAACGCCATGTACGACGCGGTCGAGGCCGCCCTGCGCTAAGGCGTGTTTGGTAAGTGGATGCCGGGCTGCGGCGGACCCAGACGCCGCCTGGGCCTCGCCTCGCACCGACCCCACTTACCAAACACGCCTTAGCCCAGCTTCCCCACGGCGCCGTAGACGGAGACGTCCGCGGGGGTGAGGGCGGGATCGAGGTCGCCGTCGGGGCGCCAGGCGTGTGCCGCGACGACGCCCGGGTCGACCAGGGTCAGGCCGTCGAACAGGGCGGTGAACTCCGCGCGGTCGCGGGGCCAGATGTCCGTCTGCCCGGCGGCCAGCATCCGGTCGTACACCTGTGCGATCTGCGGCGGCAGGAAGTCCTTCGTCGCGTTGCTCGCGACCAGGTAGCTGCCGGCGGGCAGGGCGTCCAGGAGCTCCCGCACGATCGGGCGGCCGGCGCCCCCGCCGTGGATGAAGTGCAGCACGGCGACGAGCATGAGACCGATCGGCCGGGTGAAGTCGAGCGTGGCGCGCAGGTCCGGGTGGGCGAGGATGCGGCCCGGGTCGCGCAGGTCGGCCTCGAGGTAGGCGGTGGCGCCCTCGGGGGCGCTGGTCAGCAGCGCCCGCGCATGGACCATGACCATGGGATCGTTGTCGACATACACGACCCGTGCCGCCGGGGCGATCGCCTGGGCGACCTCGTGCGTGTTGCCGGCCGTGGGCAGGCCGGTGCCGATGTCCAGGAACTGGCGGATGCCGGCCTCGCCGGCCAGGAACCTGACGGCGCGGCCCAGGAAGCGCCGGTTCTCCCTGGCGGCAATCGGCGCGCTGGGCCAGGCGGCGGCGATCGCGTCGCCGGAGGCGCGGTCGGCGGCGAAGTGGTCCTTGCCGCCGAGCCAGTAGTTGTATCGCCGGGCCGGGTGGGCGACGCTGGTGTCGATTCGATCCGTGGACACGCGGCAAACTGTATACGGGCGCTCAACCTGTCTGGCCCGCGCGGATCGCGGCGGCCATCTTCGCCGGGTCGTGGCCGGGACGCACGCCGTCGAAGAGGATCGCGGAGCCGCTGATGTGGTCGGTGCGCAGCGGCAGGATCTCCTGGTAGGCGGGCGAGTCGTACCAGGCGCGGACCGCGTCGGCGTCGGGGAACTGCAGCAGCACGATCGTGCCGGGCCACTCACCCTCGCGGACCTCCACGTCCGGGCCGTGGGCGAGGAACGTGCCGCCGAACGGGTCGAGGGTCGCCTGGATGCGCTCCAGGTAGACCAGGACGTCCTCGTGCATGTTCGGGTCGTGCAGGTGGGCGAGTGCGTATGCCGTCATGCCACCGATCCTCACCGTTGCGGGGAGGCGTGTCGATGACCTGTGAGGTCATGCGAACGCGTCGAGGAGCATCCCGGCGGTGCGGGTGGCGACGCCGTCGATGCCGCCGCCGCGCATGACGGCGCGCACCGATGCGCCGTCGAACACGATCAGCAGCTGCGTGCCGAGCTGCTGCGGATCGCGGGCGCCGAGCAGGGCGGCCTGGCGCTGGAAGTACACCTCGAGCTGTTGCTTGAACTCCAGTGCGACGCGGCTGGCCTGGTGCGTCGCGTCGTGCAGCTCGATGGTGGTGTTGGCGAACGGGCAGCCGTGGAATCCGGGCGCGGCGGCCTGCTCCTCCAGGACACCGAACACGTGCAGGATCCGCTCGCGCGGGGTGAGCCCGGCGTCCTCGGGCGCGAAGTAGTGCGCGACGGTGGCCGGCCCGTGCACCCGCAGGGCCTCCGCGACCAGGTCGTCCTTGGTCGCGAACAGCTGATACATCGACCGCTTCGACACGCCCGCGGTCTGGCACAGGCGCTCGACGCCGACCGCGCCGACGCCCTCGGCATAGAACAGGTCGGCGGCGGTGCGCAAGAGGCGCTCACGTGTCGGGGAGGTCACACCCCAATGATAAACCGATCGGTTTATGGTTGCCGGGCAGCCGGAAACCGATCGGTTTCCGCTCGGCCGAACAGGGAGCAACGAAATGGACCTCAAGAACGCGGTGGTACTGGTGACCGGTGGCAACCGTGGCATCGGCAAGGCCCTCGCGGCCGAGGCCGTGGCCCGGGGCGCCCGGAAGGTCTACGCGGCCGCCCGCGACCCGCGCACCGTGACCGCACCCGACGTGCAGGCCGTCGCCCTCGACGTCACCGACCCTTCGTCGGTCCGCCGGGCCGCGGAGCAGACCGGCGACGTCACCGTCCTGATCAACAACGCCGGCATCTACGTCGGCGCCAGCCTCGTCACCGGCGACCTCGACGATGTGCGGCGCGAGTTCGAGACCAACTTCTACGGCCCGATCAACGTGACCCGCGCGTTCCTGCCGCAGCTCCTCGCCAACGGCGGCGGCCGCATCGTCAACGTGCACTCGGCGCTGTCGTGGGTCGCGTTCGGGCACTCGTACAGCGCCACCAAGGCCGCCCTGTGGTCCGCCAGCGACGCGCTGCGCCTGGAGCTCGCACCGCAGGGCGTCGGCGTCACGGGCCTGCACGTCGGCTACGTCGACACCGACATGGCCGCGTCCGTCGACGCCCCGAAGATCAGCCCCGTGGCGGTGGCCGCGCAGGTCTTCGACGCGATCGAGCAGGACCGCGACGAGGTCCTCGCCGACGACACGTCCCGCGGCGCCAAGGCGTCCCTGACGGCCGACCCGGCGGATCGGTACGCCGCAATGGCAGGATAGGACGTATGGGTGCCTACCGGTCGACCGGCGAGTTCCAGCGGGACCAGAACTACATCACCACCCGCATCACCGCCGACGGCCGCGACGGCTATCCGGTCGAGCCCGGCCGCTACCGACTGGTGGTGAGCCGGGCCTGCCCCTGGGCCAGCCGCGCCGTCATCGTGCGGGAGCTGCTCGGCCTGCAGGACGTCCTGTCGATGGGCGTCTGCGGCCCGACGCACGACGCGCGCAGCTGGACGTTCGACCTGGACCCCGGCGGCCGCGACCCGGTGCTGGGCATCGAACGCATCCAGGACGCCTACTTCGCCCGCTTCCCCGGCTACGAGCGCGGCATCACCGTGCCCTGCGTCGTGGACACCACCACCGGCCAGGTCGTCACCAACGACTACGCCCAGATCACCCTCGATCTGTCCACCGAGT
Organism: Dactylosporangium sp. NBC_01737; assembly: GCF_035963215.1. Classification (NCBI taxonomy): domain Bacteria; kingdom Bacillati; phylum Actinomycetota; class Actinomycetes; order Micromonosporales; family Micromonosporaceae; genus Dactylosporangium; species Dactylosporangium sp. NBC_01737. The sequence continues at coordinate 5,579,027 of NZ_CP109153.1, read as the reverse complement.
GGACGCAGTTCCACAAGCCCGATGCTCCGGATCTGTACCCCACGGCCCTGCGCGCCGAGATCGACGAGGTCAACGACCTGGTCTTCCGCGACGTCAACAACGGCGTGTACCGCGCCGGGTTCGCCGGCTCGCAGGACGCCTACGCCGCCGCCTACCAGCGGCTGTTCGCCCGCCTCGACTGGCTCTCCGAACGCCTCTCGACCCGGCGCTACCTCGTCGGCGACCAGATCACCGAGGCCGACATCCGGCTGTTCACCACGCTGGTCAGGTTCGACGCGGTCTACCACGGCCACTTCAAGTGCAACCGCAACAAGCTCACCGAGCTGCCCGTCCTGTGGGCCTATGCCCGTGACCTGTTCCAGACCCCGGGCTTCGGCGACACGGTGAACTTCGAGCACATCAAGCGCCACTACTACGAGGTCCACCGCGACATCAACCCGTCGGGCATCGTCCCGCTCGGCCCCGACCTGTCCGGCTGGGACCTCCCCCACGGGCGTGCCTAGGATCCTGACCATGGATCAGGTCACCATCGTCACCGGCGGCAGCCGGGGCATCGGCGCGGCCACCGCCGTGCGCCTCGCCACCGCCGTGCGCCTCGGCGGCGACGGGCACCGCGTCGCCATCGGATACGAGCGCTCCGCCGACGCCGCCGCCGCGCTCGTCGCGTCCATCGAGGCGGCCGGCGGGACCGCCGTCGCGGTGCGGGCCGACACGTCGGTCGAGGACGACGTCGTGCGCCTGTTCGCGACCGCCGCCGACGCCCTCGGCCCGGTCACCGGTCTGGTGAACAACGCCGGCACCACCTCCCGCATCGGCCCGTTCACCGACCTCACCGCCGCCGACCTGCGCCGCGTCGTCGACGTCAACATCGTCGGCGCCTTCCTGTGCGCCCGCGAGGCCGCCCGCGTCCTGCCCCGCGGCGGCGCCGTGGTCAACGTGTCCTCGGCCGCCGCGACCCTCGGCAGCCCCGGCGAGTACATCCACTACGCCGCGACCAAGGCCGCCCTCGACACCCTCACGATCGGCCTGTCGAAGGAGCTCGGCCCGGCCGGCATCCGCGTCAACGGCGTCGCCCCGGGCATCATCCGCACCGAGATCCACGCCGTCTCCGGCGACCCTGACCGAGCCGACCGCGCCGGCCCGGCCGCCCCGCTCGGCCGCCCCGGCGAACCGTCCGAGGTCGCGGAGGCGATCGCCTGGCTCCTGAGCCCGGCCGCCTCCTACGTCACCGGCACCACCGTCCGCGTGGCCGGCGGGCGCTGACTCCCGCGGGCGCCCTGCTCCCTCACTGAAACAACCCGGGTTGCGGGGCGGGGAACCCCCGCCGGCCGGCACGGTTCAGCGCTCGTGGAGGGTGTCGACGTCGGCACCCTGCTCCAGCAGGTACCGCACGGCGCGGTCCAGGTCGGCCTGGCGCAGGACCAGCGCGCCGACCCGGGTGCGGCGGGTGTCCTGGGAGCCGCGGTCGTATACGTCGACACCCCTCGCCCGCACCTCAAGCCGCCACCGCCCGTCCCCGGTGACAAGCACCCGCATCCCCCGCACCGCATGATTCTGCGGTCCACTCATCCGCTATATGGCATATTCCCGAAAAACGCGAAATGTCCGCCCGCGAAGAAGGCGGCGGTGGCGGGAAACGCGCGTCAGGCGCGCGAGGGGAGTCTCACGCTGAGCCGGACGCCAGACCCGTCGTGAGGCTCGAACACCGCAACCCCCGGCCTTTCGGATGCAGCGCGCACGCGCGTGTTCCGGCCGCGCGAAGCGCAGGGCGTGCGAGCGAAGCGGAGCATTGAGGGTGTGGGGTGAGAATCCCCCACTGCTCTTCCGGCCGAAGGCCGCCGCGGAAGAAACAGCTTGAGTGGGAGCGAAGCGAGCATTGGGGGTGTGGGGTGAGAATCCCCCACTGCTCTTCCGGCCGAAGGCCGCCGCGGAAGAAACAGCTTGAGTGGGAGCGAAGCGAGCATTGGGGGTGTGGGGTGAGAATCCCCCACTGCTCTTCCGGCCGAAGGCCGCCGCGGAAGAAACAGCTTGAGTGGGAGCGAAGCGGGCATGGGGGGTCGCGGGGTGGGAACCCCCCGCCGGGTCGCGGCGCCAGCCGTGACCCAGCTAGCACAGTGCCCCAGCCAGCACAGCTCACCACTGGGCGTAGGGGACGTTCCAGTCGCCGAGGCCGTCGGTGAGGGTCAGGTTCTTCGGGGTGTTGCGGACCTCGACGACGTCGCCGACGTCGAAGGTGTCGTAGAACCACTTCGCGTGGTCCGGGGCGATGTTGATGCACCCGTGCGAGGTGTTCTCCTTGCCGTGCTTGGGGATGTTCCAGTCGGCGAGGTGGACGTACTCGCCGGACAGGGAGATGCGGCAGGCGAGCCGGATCTTCTCCTCGTAGTAGTTCGGGTTGTTCTTGTCCGTGACGCCGTAGCTGGCGGAGCTCATCGTGACGAGGGGTTCCTTCGTCATGAGGACGTGCACGCCGCTGGCGGTCAGGTAGTCGATCTTCTCGCCCTTGGAGCCGATGGTGCCCTTGCCGCCCTTGCCCATGCTGCAGGGGATCTTGCGGACCATCTGGCCGTCGATGTAGCACTCCATCTGCTTGGTGTTGGAGTCGGCGATGGCGATGCGGGACTTGCCGATGGAGAAGCTCGCGGAGGCGTTGGCGCCGCCGTAGACGCCGTTGCCGACGTCGACGCCGAGCAGGTTGGCGCTGACCTTGACGGTGGTGCCGGGTGCCCAGTACTTCTCGGGGCGCCAGTGTGCGCTCTGGCCGCTGACCCAGTGCCACTTGCCCTCGACCGCGGGCGACGTGGTGACCTGCATCGCCTGCTCGACGGCGTCCTTGTTGGTGACGGCCTTGTTGAAGAAGACGATGACGGGCTGGCCGACGCCGTAGGTGTTGCCGTTCTTCAGCGCGAGCATCGGGTTGGCCTGGAACGTGATCGACACGGTGCTGGCCGGCTTGAGCGTGGTGAACGTCGCCGTCTGGTTGACCGCGGTGCCGGCCGTGTCGACGCCGGTGACCGTCACGGTGTACGTCTGGCCGTAGGCGAGCGCGCCGGTGGACTGCCAGCCGTGCTTGTCCTCGGCGAGGGTGCCGGCCAGGGTCTTGCCGCCGGCGGCAACCGTGACGGTGTCCAGCGTGCCGTTCTCGATCGCCACGGTGACCGGGCTGGACGGTGCGACGTCCTTGCTGTCCGCGGCGGGCGTGATGGTGAGCTTCGCCGGCTGCGCGCCGCCGCCTCCCCCGCCGCCCGCGCCGTCGGTCCCTCCCGCGGCCGCGCCGGTCTTCTTGCCCCCGTCGGAGCAGCCCGCCAGGACGGCCGCGGTGGCGACCCCTGCTCCGGTGGCCAGCATTGTTCGACGACTCAGCATGTCTGCACCCTCCCCGTTCGCGAACGGTACCCACACGAAGACGTCTCGCAAAGCCCCTCAGGTTGCGTGCGACGACGATCATGCGTGTGGGCCCGCCGGCGAATGGGGCTAAACGGGCGCGGTCACTCCACCGTCAGGTCGACCTGGTTGGTGTAGAACGCGACCCGTTTCGCGATCGGCTCGACGGCCGGGTAGGGCGTCTCGTAGGTCCAGATCACGTTGGTCAGCTCACGGTCGGCGGTGACGACGCTGTAGTAGGAGGCGTCGCCCTTGTACGGGCAGTGCGTCGAGTGCTCGGTGCGGCGCAGCAGCGACTGGTCGACATCGTCCAGGGGCAGGTAGTACACCGGCGGATACGTCGACTCCTGCAGCGTCAGCGCGTCCGTGGTGTCGGCGACCGTGACGCCGTCGACGCGGACCGTGACGCGCCGCCCGGTCGGGGTGACGGTGATCGGGTGCTCGGGTCCTGGGATCTTCATGAATCCCGACCCTAGCTCGGGCCGGCGCTCAGCAGCCGGTCCACGCAGCGCTGCGCCAGGTCCGGGGTGAGCGTCCAGGGCAGGAAGATCACGCGGTAGATGATCGGCGAGATGACCAGGTCGATGAGGTCGTCGGCGGCGAACGACGCGGTGGAGCGGGCCGCCAGGACCTGCGCCTCGGCGCGGCGGTTGCGCAGGCAGTCGGACTCGGTCTCGCCTGCGGAGGCGGCGCCGCCGCGCAGCAGGGCCGCGTTGACCGGTTTCGCGTAGTGCTCGACGATCTCGCCGGCCCAGGCGATGAGGTCGGCGCGCAGCTCACCGGTGTCCGGCAGCGGCCGGGTGGGGTCGAGCCGGTACGTGGCGATGTCGTTGAGCATCGTCGGCAGGTCGCCCCAGCGCCGGTAGATCGAGGTCGGGTTGACCCCTGCGCGCTCGGCGATCAGCGGGATGGTGACCCGCTCGGCGCCGCGTTCCCGCACGAGGTCCTCGACCGCGGTCCTGACCTGTGCCAGCACGACGGCGCTGCGGCCGCCGGTGCGCTTCCCGGCCGTCATGTGACGCTCCTAACGCAACGATAGTTGCTTTTAGCGCCCGCGAGGGGCGTAGCTTCAGCCTAACGCAACGAAAATTGCTTTAGGGGGTACGGCATGACGACCGCACTGGTCCGACCCGTCACACTGCCCGCCGGGCTCGCGTTCACCGGCGCCGGGCTCGCGTTCGCCTCGCTGTACCTGGCGGCCGGCGCGCCGACGCCGCTGCTGGTGCTGTTCGAACGCGAGTGGGGCTTCGCGCCGTGGGTCCTGACCGTCGCGTTCGCCGCGTACGCGCTGGGGCTGCTCGCGGCGCTGCTGGTGTTCGGGTCGCTGTCCGACCACGTCGGCCGCCGGCCGGTCCTGGTCGGCGCGCTCAGCGTCGAGTTCGCCGCGATGCTCATGTTCGTGTTCGCACCGAACATCGGCTGGGTCATCGCCGCCCGCGTCGTGCAGGGCGTGGCCACCGGCGCCGCCAGCAGCGCGTTCACCGCGGCCCTCGTCGAGCTGGCGCCGCCGCACCGCAAGCGCCTCGGCACGATCGTCGCGGGTGCCGCCCCCGCCGGCGGGCTCGGCCTCGGCGCGCTGCTGACCGGCGCCGCCGTGCAGTTCACCGGCTCCGCGAACCTCATCGTCTTCGGCGTCCTGGCCGTCATCATGGTCCTCGGCACGCTCACCGCCGCGTTCTCCGGCGAGACCGTGACCCGCCGTGCCGGCGCCCTCGACTCGCTCAAACCGCGGGTCACGGTGCCGCGGGCGGCCCGCCGCGAGTTCGGCGCCGCGATCCCCGTGCACCTGGCCAGCTGGATGTTCGCCGGGCTGTTCATGGGTCTCGCCCCGACGATCGTGCGGGACATCTTCCACCGCGACAGCGGGCTGCTCAACGGCGCGACCGCGTTCCTGCCGCCCGCGTCCGCCGCCGTCGCCGGGTACGTCCTGGGCCGCCTGCACCCGCGCCGCACCATCCTGCTCGGCGGCGGCGCCGTCCTGCTCGGCGCCGCGGTCGTCCTGCTCGGCATCGGCACCGTCGTGCTGCCCCTCGTCTGGGCCGGCGGGATCATCGGCGGCGCCGGGTTCGGCGCCACGTTCTCCGGGGCGCTGCGCGCCGTCGGCCCCCTCGCCGAGACCCACCAGCGGGCCGGGCTGTTCGCCGCGGTGTTCCTCGTCGCGTACCTGTCCTTCGGCGTCCCCGCGATCGTCGCCGGGCAGCTCGTCGCCCCGCTGGGCCTGCTCACCACCGTCGTGCTGTACGGCACCGCGATCCTCGCCGCCGCGGCGGCCGGGCTGCTCAGCCAGTGGCGGCTGACCCGCGCCGCATAACCCTTCAGGTCGCCGCGGGCGGGCCGATGTGGACACGACCGACCCGGCGAACGACAGGAGCCAGCATGAACGTCGCCCAGATCGCCTCGTCCATCACGTGGAGCGTCCCGTCGGCCGGCCGCGGCGTCGACCCCGCGACCGCGCAGGCCCAGGTCAACGCCCAGGCCGACACGCTCAGCGCCCTCATGGGCACCAGGCACAACACCGCCGTCGCCAACAACGTCTCCGACGGCAAGGGCGTCGACGTGTACCTGTAGGCGCTAGATTCGGTCGGATGAACCGGCAGGAGATCAGCGACGCGGTCATCGACGTCGGATGGCGGTACATCCTCAGCACCCTCATGACGACGGTCCCCGTCGGCTCCATCGGGCAGGCAGCGGAGGTCGCCGCCCGGTGCACCGCCGCCGCCGGCGACGACGCCGACCGGCACCTGTGGCTCGACCTGCGCGCCGACCACGTCCTGCTCACCCTGCAGACCCTCGGCGCGGCCAAGGTCACCGCCCGCGACATCGAGCTCGCCCGGGCCCTCACCGGGTCCCTGCGGGAGCTCGGCCTGGGCACCGTCCCCACCACGGGACGGCCCGTGCAGCTCATCGAGATCGCCGTCGACGCCATCGACATCCCCGGGGTCCGCCCGTTCTGGAAGGCCGTCCTCGGCTACGAGGACGAGGAGGGCGCCCACGACGACCCGGGCGCGGCCGTCGTCGACCCGCACCGGCTCGGGCCGGCCGTGTGGTTCCAGCAGATGGCCGAGCCGAGAATCGAGCGCAACCGGATCCACCTGGACATCAGCGTCCCCCACGACGCGGCGGCGGACCGGATCGCCGCCGCACTCGCCGCCGGCGGCATCCTCATGTCGGAGGCGGCGGCACCCGCGTACTGGATTCTCGCCGACATCGAGGGCAACGAGGTCTGCATCACCACCTGGCAAGGCCGCGATTGACCCTCGACGTGTTCGCCGATGACGCCATCGCCGCCATGGTGGCCGCGTCCCGGGTGCCCGGCCCGCCGGTGAGCGTCGCCGACCTGCGCCGGGGCGGCCGGGAGCGGGCGGCGCTGCGCCCGCCCGGCCCGGCGATGCCGGTCGAGGACCGCACCGTGGGCGCCGTGGACGTCCGGGTGTACCACCAGGGCGCCGACGTCATCGTGTTCGCGCACGGCGGCGGGTTCGTCCTGGGCGACCTGCACACCCACGACGCGTTCGCGCGCCGGCTCGCGCAGGCCACCGGCCGGACCGTCGTCGCCGTGGACTACCGGCGGGCGCCGGAGCACCCGTTCCCGGCCGCCGTCGACGACGTCCTCACCGTGCTCGACCGCCAGAGCGCCGCCAGAGTCGCCGTCGCCGGGGACTCCGCCGGCGGGTTCCTCGCCGTCCAGGCGGCCCTCGCCCGGCGCGACCGGGTCGACGCGCAGCTGCTCATCTGCCCCCTCATCGACCTCACCCTGCCCGCGACCCAGCCGAGCGTGGCGCAGAAGGGCACCGGGTACACCCTGGACGTCGCCGAGCTGCGCGAGTGGATCGGGTGGTGGGCGCCGGGCGGGGTGCCGAACCCGCTGACCGCGGACCTCACCGGCATGCCCCCGGCGCTGGTCGCCGTGGCCGAGCACGACCCGCTCCGCGACGGCGGCAGCCTGTACGCGCAACGACTCGCCGCGTCGGGCGTGCCGGTCGTCCACCGGGCCGCGGCGGGGCACGTGCACAACTTCGCCCAGTCCGTCCACGTGTCAACCGCCTGCGCCGAAACTGACGCACGGTGGCTGCGTGATGCCACCCGGTTACTTTCCAGGGTCGGCCGGGACACCACTGGCGGAGCCAGTGCAGACTGGTGGCCGGCGTCCCGACAGGACGTCTGAAGATCGGCAAGGGGGCGCGGCGTGGGACTGTGGGACAGAATCCAGGGCGAGTTCATCGACATCATCGAGTGGCTCGATGACAGCCGGGACACGATCGTCTGGCGGTTCCCCCGTTTTCAGAACGAGATCAAGATGGGCGCGAAGCTGGTCGTGCGCGAGTCGCAGACCGCCGTGTTCGTCAACGAGGGGCAGGTCGCCGACGTCTTCACCCCCGGCACCCACACCCTGACCACGCAGAACCTGCCGATCCTGGCGACGCTGAAGGGCTGGAAGTACGGGTTCGAGTCGCCGTGGAAGGCGGAGGTGTATTTCGTCAACACCCGCCAGTTCACCGACCTCAAGTGGGGCACGCAGAATCCGGTGCTGCTGCGCGACGCCGAGTTCGGCATGGTGCGGTTGCGGGCGTTCGGCGCGTACACGCTGCGGGTCGCCGACCCGTCCCGGCTGCTGCGCGAGCTGGTCGGCACCGACCCGCAGTTCCGCACCGAGGAGGTCTCGGAGTTCGTCCGGCAGCTCATCGTCGGGCACCTCGGCAGCGCCCTGGCCACCGCGCAGGTGCCGGTCCTGGACCTCGCCGCGCGGCAGCTGGAGATCGGTCAGCGGCTCGCCCCGGTCCTCACCGCCGAGCTCGCCGGCTACGGCATCGAGGTCCCCAAGTTCGTCATCGAGAACATCTCGCTGCCGCCGGAGGTCGAGGAGGCCGTCGACAAGCGCACCTCGATGGGGGTCGTCGGCAACCTCGACGCGTACACCAGGTTCCAGACCGCGAACGCGATCGAGGACGCCGCCAACAACTCCGGCGGCGCCGGGGAGGCCTTCGGGTTCGGCATCGGCATGGCCGCCGGGCAGCGGATGGCGAACGCGGCCGCTCCCAGCGGCGGGCCGCCGCCGCTGCCGCAGCAGGACCAGTGGTTCGCCGGGGTCGGCGGAGCCCAGCAGGGCCCTGCTGGGCTCGGCGCGCAGATCCGCGGCGGCACCGTCACCCGCGAGACCCTCGTGTGGCGCAACGGCATGGCGCAGTGGACACCGGCGGGTCAGGTGCCGGAGCTCGGCGCCCTGTTCGCCGCCGTCCCGCCGCCCCTGCCCCCGCAGGCGCCGCCGCTGCCCCCGCAGGCGCCGCCGCCACCGCAGCCTCCGCAGGCGCCGCCGCTGCCCCCGCAGGCGTAGCCGCCGATGCGGCAGTTCCCGTGCGCCGGCTGCGGCGCCACCGTCGAGTTCGCCCCCGGCACCAACGCGTTGCGCTGCCCGTACTGCGGCCACACCACGCTCATCGAGCAGCCGCCTGACCGGGCGGTGCGCGAGCACGACTGGGCGCAGTTCGCGGGCCTTCCCCGCAAACCGATCGCGTTGCTCGCCGCCAACGTCTACGTGTGCGGCGGCTGCGGCGCGCAGACGGAGAGTGACACCGTGTCGGACCGGTGCCGGTTCTGCGGCGCCCCCGTCGTCGCCCAGGTCGACCCCGCCGACCAGGTCGTGCCGGAGGCGGTGCTGCCGTTCACCGTCGACCAGCGGGCGCTGCGGACCGCGCTCGGGGCCTGGGTCGCGTCCCGCTGGTTCGCGCCGTCAGGGCTGAAGAAGGTCGGTGAGGCCGAGTCGGCGAAGAGCACATATCTGCCGCACTGGACCTACGACAGCCGGACCGTGTCGCAGTACGAGGGGCAACGCGGCGACCACTACTACGTCACCGAGACGTACACCTCCAACGGGGAGACCCGCACCCGGCAGGTTCGGCGGACCCGGTGGAGCGGCGCGTCCGGCACCGTCGCCCGGGACTTCGACGACGTCCTGGTCACCGGCACGACGAAGGTCACCAGGGAACACCTGGACGCGCTCGAGCCGTGGCCGCTGACCGACGCGGAGCCGTTCCGGCCGGAGTATCTCGCCGGGCACCAGACGCTGCGCTACGACGTCGAGCCGGAGCAGGCCCTCGACGCCGCGAAGGCCCGCATGGCGCCGCTCATCGAGCAGGACTGCCGCGCCGACATCGGCGGCGACGAGCAGCGCGTCGAGCACGTCGACACCGCCTACCACGACCTGACGTTCAAGCTGATGCTGCTGCCGGTGTGGCTCGCCTGCTACGTGTACGCCGGCAAGACCTACAACATCCAGGTCAACGGCCGCACCGGCGAGGTCGCCGGCGAACGCCCCTACAGCGCCGCGAAGATCGCCGCGGCGGTCACGGGTGGCGTGCTGCTGATCGCCGTGGTCGTGTTCCTCATCTGGTACGCGCGGCAGCCGTGACGCGGCTGCTGCGCCATGAGCGGGTGTCGGCCGCCCTCACCCTGCTCGGCGACACCGCCGTTGCCGCGCTGCTCGACCGGCACGCCCGGCCCGACGCGGTCGGCATCGGCGGGCGCACCGCGACCCTCGACGTGGCCGGCGAGCCGGTCTTCGTCAAGCAGGTCCCGGTCACCGCCCTGGACCTCGCGCACCCGCACTCGACCGCGAACCTGTTCGGCCTGCCGATGTACTGCCAGTACGGGGTCGGCTCCACCGGCTTCGGGGTGTGGCGCGAGCTCGCCGCGCACCGGATCACGACCGGCTGGGTCCTCACCGGGCGGCACGCCGCGTTCCCGCTGCTGCACCACTGGCGGGTGCTGCCGGCCGGGTTCGCCTGGCAGGGCGAGGACATCGAGGAGCGGGTCGCCTACTGGGGCGGCGCGCCGGCCGTCCGCGACCGGCTGACCCAGCTGCGGGACGCACCGGCGCGGCTCGTGCTGTTCCTCGAGCACCTCCCGCAGACGGTGCACGACCTGCTGCGCGCCGACGCGTCCGCCGCCCCTGTCGTCGACGCCCGGCTGCGCGACGCGATCACGTTCATGAACGGCGAGGGGCTGTGGCACTTCGACGGGCACTTCAACAACATCCTCACCGACGGCCGCCAGGTGTATCTCGCCGACTACGGGCTCGCCCTGCACGAAGGCTTCGAGCTGGACGCGGACGAGCGGGACTGGCTGCGCCGGCACGCCGACTACGACCTGCGGTACACGACCGGGCACCTGGCGACCTGGCTCGCCGAGGAGTTCCGCGGGCCGGCCGAGCGCGCGGCGGTGCTGCGCGGTGAGGCGCCGTTCCTCGGACCGCCGGAGGCCGCGGAGCTGGTGCGGCGGTACGCGCCGAGGGCCCTGCTGACGAACGCGTTCTTCGACGCGCTCGTCACCGGGGCGAAGACGACGCCGTATCCGGCCTACTCGGGGATCCTGTAGGCCGGGCGGAACCCGAGGAGCCGCTCGGCGGCGCCGGTGTCGATCGGGACCCGGCGGCCCGCAATGGCCGCACGGACCGGCACACCCTTGTGGTAGGCGGCGATCAGCTCCTCGGTCGGCTGCGCCGCGAAGGTGTCCGGCGCGGCGAGGAAGACCCGGTGAAACCCGGTCAGCGGCCGGGACGCGGCCAGCCACGCGGCCTCGGCGGCGTCATCGACGTGCAGGTAGGCCCACGAGTTCCGGGCGCCCAGCTCCGGGTCGGCGCGCACGTCCGCGGCGGCCTTCGCGAGCCGTTGCGTGCCGCCGGTGAACGGGAACCGCAACGCGACCACGTCCATGCCGTGCCGGCGGTGGAACATCTCGCCGGTCAGCTCGTCGACGAGCTTCGACAGCGCATACGGGTCCTCGACCTGCGGCGGCGCCTGCTCGTCGAGGGGGTAGTACGGCGGGTGCAGGTCGTGCGGCGAGAACGGCATGCCGAGCAGGGCGTAGCTGCTGGCGAGCACGGCCCTCGGCACGCCCCTGCGGGCGGCCTCGTCGAGCACGACGAACGTGGCCCTGGTGTTGCCGGTGAACACGTCCAGGGCGGTGCCGAGCGTGGGTGCCGGGATCGCGGCCAGGTGGATGACCGCGTCGACCTGCCCCTCGAACGCCTCGGCGACCACGTCCGGGTCGCCGGCCGACCCGACCACACACTTCGACGTGCCGGTCACCGCCTCAAGAGCGAGGGCCACGACATCGACGGCGGCGGCGTGCAGGCGGGCGACGACGGCCCGGCCGATGTTGCCGGCGGCGCCGGTGACGACGACCCTCACGGCGCCTCCAGGGACCCGTCCGGGCGGCGTACCACGGCGGCCCAGCGGTCGAACAGGAACTTCGTCGGCGGATACTTCGCCGCCTCCGCCTCGTCCACGTCGACGCCCCAGCCGGGCCGGTCCGACGGGTACATGTAGCCCTTGACCACGTCGGGGCAGCCGGGGAAGACGTCGTGGGTCGCCGCGTTGTACTCGTGCGACTCCTGGAACCCGAACGCGTGGCTGGAGATGTCGACGGCCAGGTTCGCCGCGACGCCGACCGGCGACACGTCCGCCGGGGAGTGGAACGCGGTCCGGACCCCGCACAGCTCGGCGAGCGCCGCCAGCTTCCGCGTCGGGGTGAGCCCGCCGACGGCCGACGTGTGCAACCGGATGAGGTCGACCCCTCCGTCGCGGATGAGCCGCGCCGCGTCCGCGACCGAGCTCACCTGCTCACCGACGGCCAGGGGCACCGGCGACGCGGCCCGGATCTCCGGCAGCCGGTCGTACAGCTCCGACGGGATCGGGTCCTCCAGGAACGACAGCCCGAACGGCTCCAGGGCCCGCGCCAGGACCACCGCCTGCTTCGGGGTGAGCCGGCTGTGCACGTCGTGCATGAGGTTGACGCCCGTGCCGAGCCGCTCCCTGGCCGCCGCGAACAGCGACGGCGTGCCCCGCAGGTATCGCTCCGGGTCCCAGCCGTCCGGGTTCGGCGAGTCCGGGTAGTGCCCGCCGGTGCCGGCCGCGCCGTAGCTGCCCAGGCCGGGCTCCGCGCGTTGCAGGCGGATGCAGCGGTACCCCTGCGCGATGAGCCGCTCCGCCTCGTCGAGCACCTCACCGGTGTCGGCGCCGGACGCGTGCGTGTAGACCTCGACGCCGCCGCGGACCCGGCCGCCGAGCAGCTCGTGGACTGGCAGCCCGGCCCGTTTGCCCGCGATGTCCCACAACGCCTGGTCCAGCCCCGAAAGGGCGTTGTTCAGCACCGGTCCGTTGCGCCAGTACGACGAGAAGTGCACGGTGCGGGTGATGTCCTCGATGTCGGCCGGGTGCCGCCCGACGGCCAGAGGCCCGACGTGCTCCGCCACCGCCGCCGCCACCGCGGCGTAGCGCTGGGTGAAGGTGGCGCAGCCCAGCCCGTGCAGCCCCGGCTCGCTCGTCTCGACCTTCACCACGACGAGCGGCAGCCCCTCCGGCGCGGTCACGATCGGCCGGACCGCGGTGATCCGCAGCGCGTCCCGGGCCGGCCACGGCGGCACCGACTCGGGCAGACCACCGTCCGGGCCCAGCAACCGGTTCGGATCGTGCACGGCTCACCTTCCACTGACTGCATCGCACGGTGGTCGCTCATGATCCGACGATCATGTGTGCGATAACGTTACGCCGTGCACGCGCCCGAAGCAGACTCCCGGCCGGTGTGGGTCCTCGAGATCGGGGGCAGCCACGTCACGGCCGCCGGCGTGCTGCTGGACGACCGTCAGGTGATCCAGCGGCAACGCCACCCCCTCGACCCCGCCCTCTCCGCCGACGCCATCGTGGACGCCCTCGCCGGCGCCGCGAAACTGCTCGACCCCCACCCCGGGGACCGCTGGGCGTTCGCGATGCCGGGCCCGTTCGACTACCGCACCGGCGTCTCCTTGCACGCCGGTGTCGGCAAGTTCGACAGCCTCCGCGGCGTCGACCTGCGCGCCGCCCTGGCCCGCGCGATCCCGGCCTCCTCGGACGCGTTCACGTTCATCAACGACGCCGACGCCTTCATCCTCGGCGAATGGGTCGACGGCGCCGCCAAGGGCGCGGCCCGCTGCGTCGCCATCACCCTCGGCACCGGCATCGGCTCCGGCTGGCTCGCCGACGGCAGCGTGGTCACCACCGGCCCCGACGTACCTCCGGACGGCGAGCTGCACTTCTGCACCATCGACGGCGTCGAGCTGGAGGACGTCGTCTCCGACCGCGCGCTGATCCGGGCGTACCGTTCGCTGACCGGCGTCGACATCGACGGCATGCGCGGCCTGGCCGCCCGCGCCCGCGAGCTGGACGCCGCCGCGCAGACGGTCATCGACACCGCGTTCGGCGCGCTGGGCCTGCTGCTGACCGAGTGGCTCACCCGCTTCGACGCCGACGTGGTCGTCTTCGGCGGCTCGATGACCGGTGCCTGGGACCTGATCGAGCCCGCCCTGGCGCTGACCCTGCCGGCGCGCCCCGTCTCGGACACGGAGCACGCCGCCCTGCTCGGCGCCGCCTGGGCCGCCGCCCACCCGACCGCCGCGGTGTACTGACGACCACCTGACGCCGAGGCCGGCCTGTTCGAACCAGGGTGCGACCGCGCGCGGCCACCCATGTTCAGCAGGGTAAACTACGGTTGGTGACGGTGTCGAAGATCAATTAGATCCGACCGGGTAGTGTCAGAAGCAGCCAGCGACACCCGCACCACAGCGACCTCCCCGCACCACCTCAGAGGCGGCGGCGGACGTCCTCGGAGCAGTAGCGCCGGCGTCCTCGGCGGCCGGCCGGCCGTCCTGCGAGCCGTCAGCTCGGGGACCGGGTGTCCGTGAACCCCCGTTCCAGGTACAGGGTGTGCCACGTGGTGCCGGTGCCGTCGGTGTAGCCGGCGGCAATGATCTCCCCGGTGGCCGGGTCGACGAGGACGGACTCGCCGCCGTGGTCGCCCGGGCTCGGCCGAGGTCCGGCACCGACCGGTGCCGACACGGCGATCCCGGTCCGTCCGACCGGGTCGGTCGCTTCTCCGGCGCAGGCGACGCCGTCGGTGCGGGCGAGGAACCGCAGCAGCGCCGAGCGGTGCGCGGCGTCCAGGACGCGGGTGCGGACGAGGTCTTCGACGCCGAAGATCGCCTGGGACGGGCCGTTCTCCCGCGGCCGGTACAGGGCGTCGGCCATCGCCGCCGGGTCTGCGGCGGGGACGTCGGGGCGGGAGACCTCGGCGGGCGGCAGGTCGACGGTCGAGGTGCCGAGCGTGGGGAGCATGCCGGGGTTGTCGCGGAAGAAGATCCGCGACGTCTCGTCGGCGTATGTGGGCGGCTGCGTGGTGGTGCGGCGGCGCTGCGAGCCGTCGGCGGCGGTCCACGTGGAGGTCTCCACCTGGAACATCATGCTGGCGAACTTCCCGTTCTTCATCTGCACGGTGCCGCCGCTGGTCCCGGAGGTCCGCAGGTATTCGAAGGCGCCCTGCACGCCGTCGTAGGGCGCCTTCGTCACGCCGTCCGCGAGACGGTCGAGGCAGCTGGGCGTGATGCTCGGCGCGGGCACGACCGGCACGCCCGGATCGGCAGGGGGGCCGCCGCGCACCAGGACGGCGACGGTCGTGCCGGTCACCGCGACGACGGCGACCGCGGCAGCCGCCGCGACCAGGAAACGGCGGCGGCGCGCCGGGGGGCGCAGGTCGTAGCCGGTGACGTCGTGGGACGCGCGGCGCAGCAGCGCCTCCACGTCGCCCGGGACGACGGGCACGCCACGCGCCGGGTCGGCGGCGGTCAGGAGGTCCAGGATCTGCTCGTTCATCGGGTGCCTCCCACCGGCGAAGGGATCTCGGCGAGCAGTGCGGTGAGACGCCGGCGGGCGCGGTGCAGGCGCACCTTCGCCGCGGTGACGCCGCAGCCGAGGACGAGCGCCGCCTCGCCGACGGCGAGCTGCTCCCACGCGACGAGCCGGAGGATCTCCTGGTCGTCGTCGGACAGGCGGGTCAGCGCGGCCCGGACGTCGAGGAGCTGGTCGACGCCGTCGTGCCGGTCGGTGGCGGGGCGCTCGCCGAGCTCCACGGGCGGCGGGGTGGCCCGCAGTGCCCGCCAGTGGTTGGCGAGCAGGCGGCGGGCCACCCCGTACAGCCATGGCAGCGCGTGCGAGGGCACGTCCCAGCGCCGCCGCCATGCGACCAGGAACACCTCCTGAGCCAGCTCCTCGGCCGACGAGGTGGCTGAGGTCGCCGAGGTGGGGTCGAGGCGGCGCAGCCCGTACCGCACGACGTCGGCGTAGTGCCGGTCGTACACGGCGCGGAACCAGCCGGTGTCCCGGTCGTTGGCGTCGTCCATACCCCTGTCTATGTCGCTGCCGCGGCGAGGGTTACAGCAGGCTCCGCAGATATTCGAGATTGTCGGCGGTGCGCCGCTGCAGGGGCAGGGCGGTGGAGAAGTCCTCGACGGTGACCCAGCCGTCGTAGCCGTGCGCGACGAGCGCGGCGAGGTACCGGCCGACGTGCGCCTGCCCGGTGCGCAGCGGCGCCCAGTCGTGCGCCCAGGTGACGGTGCCGTCGGCGGCGGTGCCGGCGGGCTGCCAGGCCACGTTCTTCACGTGTACGTGCTGCAGGTACGGCCCGAGCAGCTCGAACGCGGCGCGGTGGTCCTCGTGGCCCTCGATGACGAGGTTGCCGAGGTCGTGGATGACGCCGATGTGGCGCGGGTCGAGGCCGTCGACGAGGCGCATCGCGGCGGACGCCGAGGACACGATCGTCTCGTGGTGCAGCTCGACCAGGATCGACACGCCGTGCCGGGCGGCGAGCCCGGTGGCCCATTCGAGGTCCTTGCGGGTGGCGTCGAACAGGTCCGGGTAGCGGCCGGTGGACAGCAGCGGCATGGTGACCCGGACCCGGCCGGCGCCGAGGGTCGCGGTCGCGGCGAGGAGCCGGGCGACGTCGTCGTGTTCGAAGCTGCGGGCGTAGCCGCCGATGCCGGAGTACTCCAGGCCGGCGCCGCGGGTCAGCGCGGCGATCTCCGGCAGGGCCGCTTCGAGGCCGGTGAGGGGCCAGGTGGCGCGGTTGCCCTTCCAGAAGCCCGGCTCGGCGGCGTCGTCCTGGTCGACGACGCGCCACTCGACGCCGTCCCAGCCCTGCGCGGCGAGGTGCCGCACCGCCTCCTGCGGGGTCCAGTCCGGGGTCGACGCGGTGAAGACCGAGAACCTCACGCCTGCTCCTCCTCAATCACGTCGGTCACCGACGGGCGCACGTCGTCGTGGACGCCGTCGAGGACCTGGTCGAACAGCACCGGGCGGCCGAGGGTGGCCGCCACGTACACGGCCCGCACCGTGGCGAGGGCGAGGAGGCCGTCGGCGACCCGGACCCCCGGCGGGCGCCGCTCGTCGATGGCCTCGACGAGGTCCTGGTACTGGCGCAGGTGCCCGAGCACGAACCCGTCGGCGGGTTTCGGCGCGCCGTACAGGTCCTCGGCGGCGACGAGCTCACGGGTCTGCGCCGCGGCCGGCAGGGAGCTGTCCGCGGAGCAGAAGTATTCGAGCTGGTCCTCGTGCAGCACGGCGGAGCCGCGGGTGCCGTGCAGCTGCAGCCGCACCGGCAGGCCCGGGTATGCGCTGGTGCTGGCGTGCAGGACGGCGAGGGCGCCGCCGGCGAAGCGCAGCGTGGCGACCGCGAGGTCCTCGACCTCGATCCGCTCGTGGGCGACGCGGGCGGTGCGGGCGGTGACCTCGACCGGGGGGCCGAGCAGGGCGAGCATCTGGTCGACGAGGTGGATGCCCTGGTTGGCCACGGCGCCGCCGCCGTCGAACTCCCAGGTGCCGCGCCAGTCGGCGGAGTCGTAGTAGGCCTGGTCGCGCCACCACGGCATGGACACGACCGCGGACGTGAGCCGGCCGAGCCGGCCCGCGGCGGCGGCGCGCTGCACGGCGACCATCGCCGGGTCGAAGCGGTGCTGGCTGACGACGGCGCAGACGAGGCCGCGGTTCTCCGCCTCCTGGGCGACCTTCGCGAACGCGCGGGCCTTCGGCAGCGACACGTCGAGGGGTTTCTCGACGAGCAGGTGCGCGCCGGCCCGCAGGGTCTGCTCGGCGGCCTCGACGTGCAGCCCGCTGGGGGTGCAGATGGCCACGAGGTCCACCTGCTGCGAAGCCAGGGCGTCACCGAGCGTGCGATGACACGAAGGAGCCGGGTCGATGCGGGCGGCGAGGGCCGCGTTGGCCGCGTCGAGCGCGTCCACCAGGGCCACGATCCGCAGACGAGGATGGCGCAGGATGGCGTCGGCGTGGTTGCCGCCGATGATGCCGCTGCCGACGATCGCCACGTTGATCAGGTCTGTCATTTCACTCCCCCGGCCGTCAGGCCGCCGACCAGGAACCGCTGGAACACGAGGTACAACACCACCACCGGCAGCGCACAGATCAGCGCGGAGGCCATCAGCTGCCCGTAGATCGGGATGGCGCCGCCCTCCTGGGTGGCGCCGAAGACCTGCAGGGCGACCGCGACGGTGCGGCTGTCGGGGTTGGTCATGACGGAGGCGAACAGCACGTCGTTCCAGCCGAGCAGGAACGCGAAGATGCTCGCCACGACCAGCCCGGGCCAGCTCAGCGGGATGATGATCGAGCGCAGGATCCGCCAGGAGGAGGCGCCGTCGAGGCGGGCGGCCTCGTCGAGCTCGGTGGGCAGGCCGCGCAGGTAGGTGACCATCACCCAGGTCGAGAACGGCAGGGCGAACGTGAGGTACGTGACGAACAGCGCCCAGCGGGTGCCGATGACCTGGACGCCGAGGACCGCGGACAGGTTCGCGAACAGCACGAACACCGGCAGCAGCATCAGCGTGCCGGGGATCGACTGCAGCGCGAGCAGCCCCCGCAGGATGAGGCCGCGGCCGAGGAACGCGAAGCGGACCAGGACGTAGGCGGTGGCGACGGCGACCAGGGCGGACACGACGGCGACGGTGCCGGCGACGACGACGCTGTTGACCAGGCCGGCGCCGAGGTCGACCGTGGACCAGATCTTGGCGTAGTTGTCGAGGTGGAGGCTGGTGGGCCAGAACGCGCCGCGGGCGACCTCGAGGTCGTCGTTGACGGACGCGAACAGCATGTACAGCACCGGGGTCAGGACGAAGACCAGCAGGACCGCGATGACGAGGGCCTGCACCCCGCGAGGCAGCAGCCGCTGCACGTCAGTTCTCATGCTGGTTCAGCCTCACCGCTCGCAGGTACACCGACAGCGGGATCGCGACCAGCACCAGGGACAGCACGGCCATGGCTGCGCTGAGCCCGAACCGGAAGTTCTGGAAGCTCTCCACGTACGTGAGGACCGGCAGCACCTCGACGTCGTGCGGGGCGGGCACCCCGAACAGCACGTACGGCAGCGTGAAGCTGTTGAGGTTGTGCAGGAACGCGATGATCAGCGCGAGGGCGAGCACGCCACGCAGGTGCGGGAAGATGACGTAGCGCAGCTTCGCCCACCACGCGGCGCCGTCCAGCGCGGCGGCCTCGTGCACCTCGTCGCTGATGCCCTGCAGGCCGGACGCGGCCAGGAGGTACAGCAGCGGCCATGACGTCCACAGCTGCACGACGACGAGCGTCCAGTAGCTGTTGGGCCCGTTGAGCCACAGGTGCTGCTCGCCGAGGGCGGTGTTCGCGGGGCCGGTCGGCATGAGGATGGTCCGCCAGACGGTGCCGACGACGAAGGCCGGCAGCACGTACGGGATGAGGAACGCCGAACGCACCAGCGCCCTGCCCTTGAACCGTTGCTGGGTCGCCAGGGCCGCGGCCAGCCCGACGGGCAGGGTCGCGACGGTGACGAGGGCCGAGTAGCCGACGGACACCCAGATGGCGTGCGGCAGCGCGGTGTCGGTGACCGCCTCGACGTAGTTGTCGAACGCGATGAACGGCGCTCCGGTCCACTCGCGCAGCGTGTACTGGTCGAGGTCGAGCAGCGACACGGTGAGGGCGACGCCGAGCGGCACCAGGATGACCAGGACGAGGAGCACGCCACCCGGCGCCAACATCCACAGTGGACGGTGTCGGCTCCGGCGGCGGGCCGGCGGCCCGGGCTTGGAGTCCCGGGCCGCCGGCGGTGCGACAGTTTCGATCGCCATGAATCTATTTACTCTTGTCCAGGGCGTCCTGCGCGGCCTTCTGGCCGTCGGCGATGAGTTGCTTGAGCTTCGCCTCGTCCAGCTTGCCGTCCTTGAGCGCTGGGATCGACTGCACGACCACGTTGACCAGGGCCAGCTGGACCTGGCTCCACGCGCCGTTGAACGGGGTGCCGCTGGCCTTCGACGCCGAGTCGATGATCGGCGCGAGCGCCGGGTCGGCCTGCAGCTTCTTCGCCGCCGCCGCGTTCGTCGGCATCTCGCCGAACGTCTTGTAGTACGACTCCTGCTGCTCCGCGCTGGTCAGCAGCTTCACCAGGGCGAGGGCGAGGTCCTTGTTCTTGGTGTACTTCGCCACGACGAGGTTGTCGCCGGACAGGATGCTGGTCGCGCCGACACCACCGGAGGGCTTGCTGGTCTGCCCGGGCGGGATCGTCGGCATGATCGCGTAGGCGTACTTGCCGGCGACGGCGGACTTGTCGAGGGTGACCTTCGACGTTGCGGAGACCATCGGCAGGAACGCGGCCTTGCCGGCGCCGAAGTCGGCGATCGCCTGGGCGTTCTTCCAGCCGACGGCGGCGGGGTTGACGACCTTGTCGGTGGCCAGCCAGCCGAGGTAGGTCTGATACGCCTTGAGCGTGCTCGGGTCGGTCAGCGACGCCTTCTTCTCTTTCACCAGGGGGTTGCCGGCCTGGACGCTCATCGCCCAGATGAACTTCCACGGGTCGAACCCGTCGGCGTAGGCGACGGCCAGGCCGTAGGTGCCGCCCGACGTGAGCTTCTTCGCCTGTTCGAGCAGGCCGTCCCAGCTGTCCGCGGGCTTGTCGATGCCGGCCGCCTTGAGCAGGTCGGTGTTGTACGCCATGACGAACGGCCGGCTGGTGAACGGGATGCCGACCTGGTGCTCCGCGTCGGGCCCGGAGATGCCCAGCGTCGCGGGCAGGAACGCGTCCTTGCCGCCGAGCTTCTTCCAGTCGTCGTCCTTGAGCTCCAGGAACGCGCCCGTCGCATACGCGGTCGGGGTGAACGTGGTGCCCAGGGAGTAGATGTCGGGGCCCTGACCGGACAGCACCGACGTCTGGATCTTCGTCAGCTCGTCGTTGGGCGAGGCGAACGTCTCGAACTTCACCTCGGCGCCGGTCTGCGCCTTGAACTTGTCGTTGATCTCGGTGAACCAGGACCGCTGCTGGTCGGGGTAGATGGTGTTGGCCTGGACGAGGACGTTGAGGGTCTTGCCGGCACCGTTGAGTCCGGTCTCGCCGGACTCGGGGGCGCCGTCGCCGTCGCCGCAGGCGGCTAAGACGAGGGCGGTGGCGGCAACGGCGGCGATGAAGGACATGCGTCTCATAGGGGTGTCCACTCCTCAGTGAGCGGTGCGCCGACCCGCGGCACCGGGCGGGTACCAGGGTGTCGGGCGGGCGCATCGATGCTGCTTGACGGCGGATTGAGCCGGACGCTATCAGCGCCGCATTCACGGCGGCAACCGCTTGCCATCGTTTGCCATCGTCTGCTCTGCTGTTCGTCATGCCCCGTGCACACCAGTTCGGATCCGGTGACCGGCCGGTCACCATCAATGACATCGCCGCGGCCACGGGGGTCGCCGCGTCGACGGTGTCCCGCGCGCTGAACAACCCCGGCCGGGTCAATCCGGCGACCCGGGAGCGGATCGAGGCCGCCGCCCGCGAGCTGCGCTACGTGCCCAACTCCCAGGCGCGCGCGCTGAGCTCCGGGCGGACCGGCGCGATCGCGGTGCTGGTCTCCGACGTGACGAACCCGTTCTACTTCGGCGTGCTGCGCGGCACCCAGATGCAGCTCAAGGCCGCCGGCTACGCGCAGCTGCTCATCGACACCGAGGACTCCGGGGACCTGGAGGTGGAGCTGCTGCACAAGATGCGCCGCTCGCTGGACGGGGCGATCCTGGCCGCGTCGCGCCTGCCGGACCGGGCCCTGGCCGCGCTCGCCGAGGACATCCCCCTCGTCACGATCAACCGCAACGTGCGCGGCGTGCCCAGCACCATCATCGACACGCCGGCCGGGATCGGCCAGGCGGCCGAGCACCTCATCTCGCTCGGCCACCGCGACATCGCCTACGTGTCGGGCCCGGAGCGTTCGTGGCCGAACGAGGCCCGCTGGCACGCGGCGCGGGCGGTCGCCGCCCGGCACCGGCTCACGTTCACCCGGGTCGGGCCGTTCCCGTCCGGGCGCCGCTCCGGCTCCGCCGCCGCCGACGCGGTGCTCAACACGGGCGCGACCGCCTGCATCGTCTTCAACGACCTGCTCGCGATCGGCATCCTGCAGCGGCTGCGGGAGCGGGAGGTGCGGGTGCCGGAGGACCTCAGCGTGGTCGGCTGCGACGACATCTTCGGCGCCGACTTCTGCCACCCGCCGCTGACCACGCTCACCGCCCCGATCGAGCAGGCCGGGCGGGTCGCGGTGTCGATGCTGCTGTCGCGCCTCGACCCGGCCGCCCCGGCGATGCGCCAGTCGGTGATGCTGCCGGTGCACCTGACCGTCCGCGGCTCCACCGGTCCCCGGCTCAGCGGGTGAGCCTGCCGAGGATCGCCGAGGCGACGACGATCGCGACGGCGGCGGAGCCGACGAGGACGCCGAAGTCCAGCAGCAGCCGGGCGTGGGTGCCGATGAGCAGGCCGCGCAGCGCCTCGACCTCGTAGCTGAGCGGGTTGACGTGGTTGAGGGCCCGCAGCCAGCCCGGCATGACGGAGACCGGGTAGAGGGCGTTGGAGGCGAAGAACAGCGGCATGATGATCGCCTGCCCGATGCCCATCATCCGGTCGCGTTTCAGGACCAGGCCGGCGAGCGTGATCGACAGGCAGCAGAAGAACGCCGAGCCGAGCACCAGGACGGCGGCGACGCCGAGCAGGTGCAGCGGGTTCAGGTCGAGGGAGACGCCGAGCAGGACGGAGAGCACCACGACGACGACGGCCTGCGTGAGGGCCCGTACACCGGCGGCGAACGCTTTCCCGGTCACCAGCGCCGCCCGTGGGGTGGGTGTCACCATCAGCTTCGCCAGCACGCCGGCGTCGCGCTCCCAGATGATGTGGATGCCGTAGAAGATCGACACGAACAGCGCCGACTGGGCGAGGATGCCGGGCGCCAGAAAGTCCAGGTACGGCACGTCGCCGGTGGGCACGACCCGCAGCCGGGTGAACGTCTGCCCGAAGATGATCAGCCACAGCGCCGGCTGCACCGCCCGGGTGACGACCTCCGTCCGGTCCCGCCGCAGCTTCTGCAGCTCCACCAGGCACAGGGCGAACGTGCGGGAGGCGAGGAGCCGGACCGGCTCAACGGGCGCGGCGAGCGACACGGACATCTTTGAACCCACCTCCGTCGAGGTCGTCGCCGGTGTACTCGCGGAACACGTCGTCGAGGTTCTTCTCGGTGTCGCCGAGGGACGCGACCAGCGCCGCCGGCGTGTCGAGGGCGCGGATCCGGCCGCGGTGCATGAGGGCGACCCGGCCGCAGTTGGCCGCGGCCTCCTCCATGTAGTGGGTGGTGACCAGGACCGTCATGCCGGTGCGGGCGCGGGTCTCATGGATGCGTTCCCAGACCCCGGCCCGCGCGACCGGGTCGAGGCCGATCGTCGGCTCGTCGAGGACCAGCAGCCGCGGCGAGCTCACCAGGGCCTGCGCCAGCTCGAGGCGGCGGACCATGCCGCCGGAGTAGGTGCCGGCGGGCCGGTCGGCGGCGTCGGTGAGGCCCATCGCGTCGATGACCTCGGCGGTGCGGTCGCGGCGCTGTGCCCGCGGCACGTCGAACAGCCGGGCGAACAGTGCGACGTTCTCCCGGCCGCTGAGCGCGGGGTCCGCGGACAGCGCCTGCGGCACGTAGCCGATCAGCCGGCGCACCGCCATCCTGCGGCGGCGCACGTCGAGCCCGAACACCTCCACGGTGCCGGCCTGCGGCGGCAGCAGGGTCACGAGCGCCCGGATCGTGGTCGTCTTGCCCGCCCCGTTGGGCCCGAGCAGGCCGAAGATCTCCGCCCGGTCGACGACCAGGTCGAGACCGTCGACCGCGACGGTCTCCTTGAACCGGTGCCGAAGCCCGTCGATGCGCACGGCCGGTCCGTCGGTTTCCACCCGGCCAATATAGCTCGTTAGCCGGGCTAATGATCCTCAAGGGATCAGCACCACCTTGCCCGCGACCCCGGCGGTCTCGGCGAAGCGCAGCGCCGCGGCCGCGTCACGCAGCGGGAACTCCTTCGCGACCCGGGCCGTGATCTTCCCGGCGGCCAGGAGGTCCAGCACGGCGGTGAGGTCCTCGTGCAGCTGCCGCCGGTACCGCGGCAGGTTCCGCTTGCCCTTCCACAGGTCGAAGAAGGTCGCGTGCCTGCCGTTGGGCAGCAGGTTCCACCACAGCAGCCTGGCGACGAGCTTGAAGACGGGCACCCGCGGGTCGCCGGCGTGATCGCGGGTGGCGGCGCTGCCGTAGCCGACCAGGGTGCCACCCGGCGCGAGCATCCGCCACGAGTCGGCGACGCCGGGCCCGCCGACGTGGTCGAAGACGGCCGCGACGCCGCCGGGCGCCAGCTCGCGGACCCGGGCGGGGACGTCGCCGGCGCGGTAGTCGAGGGGTTCGACGCCGAGCGCGCGCAGGTCGTCGTGGTGCTTCGGCGAGGCCGTGCCGATGACGCGGATCCCGGCGTGCCGGGCGAGCTGGACGAGAATGGTGCCGACGCCGCTGTTGGCGCCGAGGACCACGATCGTCTGGCCGGCGCGGACCTTCGCGGCGCGGTGCAGCATCCGCCACGCGGTGACGCCGTTGACGACGACGGTCTCGGCCGCGGCGGCGCCCACCCCGTCGGGCACCGGCACGAGGTCGGCCTCGTCGAGCACGACCCGGTCGGCCCAGCCGCCGGTCTTGGTGAGCGCGGCGACCCGCCGCCCGGTCCCCTCGACCACGCCGACCAGGTCGTAGCCGGGCACGAACGGGAACGGCGGCATGTCGTAGTACTTCCCGCGGCGCATCTGCTGCTCGGCGAAGGAGATCCCGCTCGCCTCGACCCGCACCACGACCTGCCCCGCTCCGGGCTCCGGCAGCTCCCGCACGCGGACCCGCAGGGTCTCCGGCTCGCCGATCCCCGGCAGGACGATCTCGGTGGTCTGCATCGTTCGACTCCTCTGTTAGAACTTCTAACTTCTGTTATAGTATCTAACATGACGGCGCTCGGAGGGCAAGATGAGTGACATGCGCGACAGATTTCGCACGCAGATCCGCGACGAGGTGAAGGCCGCCGCGCTGCGCCAGCTCGCGGCCGGCGGCCCGCAGGCCCTGTCGATCAACGCGATCGCCAAGGAGCTCGGCGTGTCCGGCCCCGCGCTGTACCGCTACTTCGCCGGCCGCGACGAGCTGCTCACCGAGCTGATCGTGGACGCGTACGCGGACCTGGCAGCCGCCCTGGCCTCCGGTGCGTCATTCGCGGTCGCGTACCGGGAATGGGCCCTCGCGCAGCCGCACCGCTACCGGCTGCTGTTCGCCGCGCCGCTGCCCGGGTATGACGCGCACGGCGACCGGCTCGTCGCCGCCGCGCAGGAGCCGATGAACCTGCTGATCCGCGCCCTGCCCCCCGGCCCGCCCCCGCCGCCGGCGCTGTCGGCGCAGCTGTCCGCCTGGGCCTCACGCCGCGGCGTGCCCGACGCCGACCCGGCGGTGGCGGCGCGGGCGGTGGAGCTGTGGAGCCGCGTGCACGGCCTGGTGAGCCTGGAGATCGAGGGCAACTTCGCCTCGATGGGCCTGGACCCCGCCCCGCTCTACGACGCGCTCTCCGGCTGACGCCAGCCGCGGGTGTAGATGACCGCCAGCTTGTCCTCCAGGGCCTGCCGCAGGTCGATGCCCATGGTGTGCGCGGTGACGAACGCCGTCAGCACCACGTCGGCGAGCTCCGCCTCGACGTCGCTGAACGGCCCCGGCCGCCGCGCCATCCCCGCGTGCCGCCGGACCGCGCCGACGAACTCGCCCACCTCCTCCGCCAGAGCCAGGGTCTGGCGCAGGTGCGCCGACTCGGTGAACCCGGCCGCCTCCAGGTGACCGGCGACGTCCGCGGCGGTGGCGGGCAGATCGTTCAAATCGAATGGCATCGCAGCACCCTAACCTTCTAGGGTTTTCGGCGTGCCTCATGAGACCCGCGCCGTCCGGGCCGTCTTCGACGACGCGACGATCACCGTCTACCAGGCGTACGGCGCCGCCATCGCGCTGCCCGCCGTGGACGCGCAGCGGTTCGTGCCGCCGTTCAAACGGGACCGGATGACCTGGGTCAAGCCGTCGTTCCTGTGGATGATGTACCGCAGCGGCTGGGCCACCAAGGAGGGCCAGGAGCACGTCCTCGCCGTCCGGCTGCGCCGCGCCGGGTTCGACGCCGCCGTCGCCGGCGCCTGCCTCAGCCACTACTCCCCCGGCGTGCACGCCGACCGTGCCGAGTGGTCCCGCCTGCTGCGCACCAGCCCGGTCCGCGTCCAGTGGGACCCGGAGCGCGACCTGCGGCTGCAGCCGCTGGAGCACCGGTCGCTGCAACTGGGTCTCAGCGGCGAGGCCGTGACCGCTACGTGGACGACTGGACCGTCGACATCCGCGACGTGACGCCCCTCGCCCACGCGATCCACGCGCTGGTCACCGCCGGCGCCCTCGACGAGGCCCGGGCCATGCTCCCCGACGAGCGTCCCTACCCGGCCGATCGCAGCCGCTGAGCCAGCAGGGCGACGAGCGCCGGGTCGACCGGGCCGGCCCAGCCGCGATCACGGCGCACGGCGCTGCCCGAGTGGAACGCGGTGACGCCGGCCGCCCGCAGCGGCCCGATGTGCTCGTCCCGCAGCCCGCCACCCACCAACAGCCGTAGCCGGCCCGCTGGGTCCGCCAGGCCCGCCGTGCCTGCCAGGCCCGCCGCTTCGGCCAGGCCCGCCGCTTCGGCGAGGACCGTGGGGAGGCCTTCGGACAGGCCGGCCGGGGCGCCCGAGGTGAGGACCGTGTCGAGGCCCGGCAGTCCGGTCAGCGCGGCCCAGACGGCGGCGCGGTCGGTGGCGTGGTCGATCGCGCGGTGGAAGGTCCACGGCGCGCCGTCGAGGGCGTCGACGACCTCGAGGACGGCGGGCAGGTCGACGGCGCCGGACCGGTCCAGGAAGCCCAGGACGAACTCCTCCGCGCCCGCGGAGCGCAGCTCCTTGGCGGTGCGCCGCAGGGCGTCGAGGTCACCGGCCGCGAAGCCCGCCCGGGTCCGCAGCATCACCCGCACCGGCAGGTCCACCGCGGCCCGCACGGCGGCGACGGTCGCCGGTGCCGGGCTCGGCGGCGGCCGCCATGTCGCTGACCAGTTCCACCCGGTCCGCCCCGCCGTCGCGGGCGTGCCGCGCGTCCACGGCGTCGAGCGCGATGACCTCCAGCAACGGCGTGATCATGACCCCAATCGTGCCAGCGCCATCCGCCGCCCCGCCCGTTTCGTCCCCGCATGGTGTCGAGCGGCACACCCGCCGCCCCGGCGGGGCATCGGCCCGTGCCGGGTCAGGCGGGCTTCCGGCGGGTGCGGTACGCCCGCATGCGGGTGTTGACGCCGCAGCCGGCGACATCGCACCAGCGGGTCGACCGGTTGCGGGTGTGGTCGTAGAACGCATACCGGCAGTCGTCGGCGGCGCAGGTCTTGAACCGCGGCCAGGTGCCGTCGGCGATCGCCGTGACCACGCCGCCGAGGATCGCGGCGAGCGCGGCGGCCAGCCCGTCGCCGGGTCCGGCGCCGGCCGCCCGCCAGCCCGGCACCGGCGACGCCGGGTGCCCGGTGAGGGACGGCGTCACCCGGTGCTCCAGGAGCAGCGCGTCCAGCGTCTCGACCGCCGGACCCGGCGACGGCACCGCGCCGTTCGCGGCGGCCAGGGCGCGGATCGCCTCGCGGACACCGACCGCGGTCGCCAGCGACGCCGCGGTGAGCGGGCCGGGCTGGAAGCCGTGCGAGCGCAGCCACGCGGCCAGGGTCCGCGGTGACGTCACCGCGTTGCGGGTGCGCAGAAACGCCTCGACGAGGGCGAGCCCGCCCGGGGCCGGCAGCCGGTGGTCCATGCTGCCAGGTTACAGTCAAAGCTGATTAGGACGTAACATGGGTGGATGAGATTCCCGGAGGAGCGGCTCGAAGACCTGCACCGGCGACTCGCGGCGGCCAGGCTGCCGGCCGCGCCGATCCGTGGCGGCGGCGAGTCACCGCAGACGATGGCCCGCCTCGACGAGCTCATCGCCTACTGGCGCGACGGCTACGACTGGCCGGCGCGGGCCGAGCGGCTCGCCGCGCTGCCGCACCGGTATGTGACGGTCGACGGCGTCCGGCTGCACGCGATCGTCGCCGAGGGCACGGGGCCGAGCCCGAGCCCGCTGCTGCTGGTCAACGGGTGGCCGAGCAGTTTCGTGGAGTATCTGGACGTGCTGGGGCCGCTGACCGACCCGGCGGCGCACGGCGGCGACCCGGCCGACGCGTTCACCGTCGTGATCCCGGCCCTGCCAGGCTACGGGCTGTCGGACCGGGCGCTGCACCTGGACCTGGACCGCGAGGCGATCGCCCGGCTCTTCGACCGGCTGATGGTGCAGCACCTGGGGTTCGGCAGCTACGTGGCGCACGGCGATGACATCGGCGGCGGCGTGGTCAACCGGCTCGGCATCCACCACGCCGGCACGGTCACGGCCATCCAGACCGCCAACTGGCTGGACGCGCATCTGCCCCCGGGCACCGTGCTGAGCGAGGCCGAGGAGCGTTACCTGGCCGCGTCGCGCGAGTGGGACCGCACCGAGGGGGCCTATGCGCACGTGCAGCAGACCAGGCCGCACACCCTGGCGTTCGCGCTGACCGACTCGCCGGTCGGCCTCGCGGCCTGGATCCTGGAGAAGTGGCTCACCTGGAGCGACCCCGCGTCCGAGCTGAGCGCCGACCTGATGCTCGACAACGTGATGCTCTACTGGCTGACCGACACCATCGCCAGCTCGACCCGCCTCTATGCGTTGTCGAGCCCGCCCGGCCCGCACGACGTGATCCAGGTGCCCGCCTCGGTCCTCATCCCCAACGAGCCACGGCTGCCGGTGCCGCCCGAGGAGTGGCTGCGCCGCGCCTACCCGAGGTTGACGAGGGTCGCGCACGCGCACACCGGCGGCCACTTCCTGGCCGCCGAGCAGCCGGAGCTGTTCGTGCAGGAGATCCGCACCGCGTTCCGCTGACCCAGGCTCTTGCAGCGCGGGGTCCTCCGGACGGGCCTGCCTACGCGTCTCGCGCGAAGGGCAGGCGAATCGGCCGGCAGACCTGTCGCGAGTCGGAACCCGGGCCACGGGCCTTTCAGATGCAGCGCGCACGCGTGCGAGTCGCCCGCGCCCTTCAGGGCGTGCGACCAGCGGGTGCACTGGGGGTGTGGGGTGAGAATCCCCACGGCTCCTGGACGGCTGAAGGCCGCCGCAGAAGAAACAGCGTTCGGGTGACGCCATAAACTCACGTGATGCAACACAAACGACCAACGCTTGATGATGTCGCGCAGGTCGCCGGGTTCTCGCGGGCGACCGTCTCGCGCGTCATCAACGGCAACGCCCGCGTCGCGGCAGAGGTCCGCGACCAGGTGCAGCGGGCCGTCGAGCAGCTCGGTTACCGGCCCGACCCGGTCGCCAGGGCCCTGGCCCGCGGGCACGGCGACGTCGTGGAGCTCATCGTCGTGGACGGCCGGCCGACCAGCTTCGGCACCAACCCCTACTACGGTCGGGTCGTCGCCGGGGTCGTCGACGGGCTGCGGCACTCCGAGGCGCAGATGCGGGTCCACGTCGTCGGGCTGCCCGACGCGCCGCGGCTGCTCGACCGCGTCGCCCACTCCGTCAGCGTGGGTGCGATCCTCGTCAACGTGCCGCCGCCGCTCGCCGCGGCGTTCCACGCGATCTGCCCGCGGGTCGTGTCGATGGGGCGCACCGCCGCGCCGGTGCCGTCGATCGTGCCGGACAACACCACCGGCGCCTACGAGGCGGTGCGGCTGCTGCACCGCAACGGCCGCAAGCGGATCGCGGCGGTCACCGGCCCGGCGCACATCAGCGACGCCGTCGACCGCCGCGCCGGATATCTCGCCGCCGTCCGCGACGCCGGGCTCGACCCGATCACCGGCGACGGCGGTGAGTTCACCCGGGAGACCGGCGCCACCAGCACCCGGCGCCTCCTCGACGAGCACCCGGACCTCGACGCGCTGTTCGTCGCCTGCGACCTGATGGCCTCCGGCGCGCTGCAGACCCTCGCCGCGGCCGGCCGGCGGGTGCCGCAGGACGTCGCGGTCATCGCCTTCGACGACAGCCTCATCGCCGCGTGCACGACCCCGCCGCTGACCTCGGTGCGGCAGCCCGTCGAGGAGATGGCGGCGGCCGCGACCCGGGCGCTGCTGGCCGGCGAGGTCGGCAGCGGCTGGCACGCCACGTTCCCGACCACACTGACCGTCCGCGACAGTTCAGGCTGAGTTCTCCCGGCCGTTTTCGAGCCGGGGCTACCGTGCGCACATGGCTGCCCGTCAGACATTGATCTCGGGGGTACTGACCACCGCCGCCGCCGTCACGCTCGTGCTGCAACTGCTGATCCTGCCGGTGTGGCTGCTGCCCGCCGACCCGCGGTGGGGCTGGCTGCTGGTCCCGGTCGTGCTCACCACCGTGCCGCTGTGGTCGCTCATCCACGAGGGGATCCACGGCACCCTGCTGCGCGACCGCCGCTGGAACGACCGCCTCGCCCGCGTCCTGTCCACCGGCTACGGCGCGCCGTTCACCCTGCTGAAGGCCGGGCACCTGCTGCACCACCGGTACAGCCGGACCCGCCGCGAACGCACCGAGGTCTACGACCCGGCGGTCACCACGTGGCTCGCCGCCGCCCGCGGCTACTACCCGCGCCTGCTCGGCGGGCTCTACCTGCTGGAGGCCGCGTCGGTGGTGCTCGCCGCGCTGCCCGGCGCCGGGTGGCGGTGGCTGGTGCGCCGCACCGACACCCTCGACTCCGTCACCGGGCTGCTCTTCGAGCGGGTGTCACGGCGCGGCACGCTGCGCCGCTTCCGCCTCGAGGCGCTCGCCGTCGTCGCGACCTACGCCGCTGCGGTGGCCGGCTACGGGCGGCACACGTGGATGCTCGCCGCCGCCGTCGGCGGCCGGGCGCTGCTGGTGTCCCTCGCGGACAACGCCTACCACTACCGCACCCGCCTGGAGCGACCCCTCGACGCGATGAACCTGCGGCTGCCCCGGCCCCTGGAGCTGTTCGTCCTCGCGTTCAACCTGCACAGCGTGCACCACCGGCATCCGGGGGCTGCACTGGTATGAACTGCGGGCCGCATTCCACGCCGACGCCGACGAGTGGCACCTCGGCTGGGCCGCCGCCGTCGCCCGCCAGCTGCGCGGGCCCGTGCCCGAGCCGGCGCTGCTGCGGGCGGAGCCGCTCACTCCGTCACGGTGACGAACCCATCCGTCCACTGGTCGTCGTCCACGACGGACGCGGTGATGAGGAAGCACTCCGGCTCGTCGGAGAACCCCGGCAGCAGGCGAGCCCGGGCGATGCGCTCCCGGGCCCGCTCCTCGGTCGAATAGACGCCCAGGATCTTCACGTCGTCACCGTCGGCCTCGTCCCAGCTCAGCTCGCCGTCACTGTCACGGTGGTCAGGGCCCGCATGGTGCACGTGCCACAGCAGGAACACGTCCATGGTCCGTAACCTACATCGATGCGGGGCACCCCCGCCGGGTGAGATGCACCGAGTGCCCGGACCGTCACAGCCCGTGCGAACCGGTCACGCCGGCGGGTTCCCCGGCGCCGGGGTCAGCGGGTGGGCGCCCCGGCCCACCCGCCGCGCTCCCCGTGGCGGGGGCGGTCGGCGTGCGGGGGCCGGGCGCCCCACGGTGCCGGGCTCGGCGGAAGGGCCGCCAGATCACCGGCGGCGTCGAACGCCACCCGGTGACCGCCTCGGACACTGCGGGTGCCGGCCACCACGAGCGCCGCCGGCACGGCTTCCAGGAAGCGTTCCAGGTTGTAGTGACACTCGCGGGCGCGCAGATAGGAGCGGCTGGACATGCCGACGGTCGTGCCGCCGACCTCCGCCCGCCAGACCCACTGCCCGTTGGACTCCACGGCCGCGACGGTGCTGCGTACCCCGGCGAAACCGGCACGCAGGTGCAGCACCGCGTCGCGGCAGGCGCCGTAGGTCTCGAACGTCCGCGCCGCTCTGCCCAGCGGCCGGTTGTTCGGCGACACCAGCATCCAGGTCGTGGCCTCGGCGGCCGTGCCGTCGTCGGCGACCGCCCCGGCCAGTGCTAAGAAGACGAACCTCGATTGGTGCACCCGCTGCCCCCTCGTCCGCCCAGGACTCCCACCCGCTGGGACAAACGCTCGGGACAGCGCATGACCAACAGACGCGGGGCCGCGCGCACGCCGGACATGCATGAGGTGAACAACGGGAAGGGGCAGTGCCGTTGCTATACCGCCGTTCCACCCGCAAACGGGCGGTCTTCGCGGCGGAAGAGCGCGGTCCACAGGAACGGCTCGCCGAAGTACGGGGAGTCCTCCGGCTCGTCCCGCATCCGCCGCACCTCGACCTCGGTGAGGCCGGCGAAGATGTGCCGCAGCGACTCGGGGGTATAGGCGACGCCGCCGTGCAGCCGGCCGTGCCGGTACAGGTCGGCGTCGGACAGTTCCGAGCCCATCGCCCCGGCCGCGAAGCAGGTGAGGCCGAACAGCCCGCCAGGGGCGAGGACCCGCTCCAGCAGCGCCAGATAGCTGACCCTGCGGTGCGGCGGCAGGTGATGGAAGCAGCCCGAGTCGAAGACCAGGTCGTACGGGCCGGGAAGGTCGAGCGTGAACGCGTCGCCCCGCATCAGGCGCACCTCGACGCCGGCCTCCCGGGCGCGGTCGCCGGCCCACGCGATCGCAGCCGGCGACAGGTCGACCGCGTCGACGGTGAAGCCGCGCGCGGCGAGGTGGATCGCGTTGCGGCCGGGGCCGCAGCCGAGGTCCAGGGCGCGGCCGCCGGTCAGCAGCCCCCGGTCCAGGTGCGCGGCGAGACTCTCGTCCGGCTTCGCGGCGAAGAACGGCACCGCCCGGTCCCGGTCGGCGTAGAAGCCGTCCCACCACGAGGCACCCTCGGCGGTCCAGCGGTCCGCCTCCGGCGCGAACAGCCCGTCCATGAGGGTGAGCACGTCCTCGACGGTCCGGATGCTGCGGTCCACCGACCCACACTAGCCGCCCCGGCCTTGACGAGGACATCGACATCCGTTAGACCTCTTGGAGATTCCCAAACTTCGATGGAGGACAACGTGGTCCGGATCCGTCTCGCCGTGGTCGTGCTCGCCGTGCTTGCCACCTCCGCGTTCGCCGTCACCCCCGCCCAGGCCGCGACCGGCGGGGGCGGGCCGACCGGCGGGCCGTGCGCGTACACGCCGACACCGGAGGATCCGGCGGTCAGGCCGGTGCCGCTGCCCAGGGACCCGCGGCACACCCCGTCGCGGGGCACGGTCACCGTCACCCTGTTCACCAACCTCGGCCTCATCCCGCTGACCCTGGACCGGGCGCAGGCGCCGTGCACGGTGCAGAGCTTCCTGCACCTGACCCGGCACGGCTTCTACAACCGCACGATCTGCCACCGGCTGACGACCTACCCGACGCTGAAGGTCCTGCAGTGCGGCGACCCGTCCGGCACCGGCGAGGGCGGCCCGGGCTACAGGTACAAGGACGAGCTGCCCACCGACCTGCCGCCGGCACCGACCGACCCGACCGGGGTCCGCAAGGTGTACGCCCGCGGCGTCCTCGCCATGGCCAACGCCGGCCCCGACACCAACGGCAGCCAGTTCTTCCTCGTCTTCGCCGACTCGGCGCTGCGCCCCAACTACACGATCTTCGGCAGCGTCCGGCCGCTGGGCCTGCACACCCTGGACCGGATCGCCGCCGGCGGGGTCGCACCCACGCCCGAGGACCCGGCACCCGTCGACGGCGCCCCGGCGCTGCGCACGTCGATCCTGCTGGCCCTGTAACGGCACCCGCGCCCGCCGGTACATTCGGCGCCGTGGCTCACTACAGCAGGCTCTACACGATCGTCCTGGACGTGCCCACCGCCGGCCATGACGCGACGGTGACCTTCTGGCGGGGCGCCCTGAGCGCCCCGCTGGAGCAGGTCGCCAAGTATCCGGAGTTCCACGGCGCGCTGATCCCCAACCACGACCTGGTGCTGCTCGCCCAGCAGCTCGGCGACGGCGCCCCGCGCATGCACGTCGACATCCACACCGACGACCTCGACGCCGAGGTGGCCCGCCTGGAGGCCCTCGGCGCGACCCGCGTCGAGCGCCACGACCGCTGGTGGGTCATGCGCGACCCCGCCGGCCTCACCTTCTGCGTCGTCCTGGACCGCCCCGGCACCCTCACCGACGCCAACGCCACCCGCTGGCCCTGACCATGCGATTGCAGTCTCATAGCCATATGGCTATATTTACTCCATGACAGCAACGACACCAGACTGCATCCCAGATCGGTACCATTGTGGTATGACGACACAGATCGCAGTCAGACTTCCCGATGACCTGGTGCAGTACATCGACCGGGAGATCGCTGCCGGCGCCGCAGCGAGTCGTGCGGCCGTCGTCGTCCGCGCATTGGAACGCGACCGAAGGCGGCAGGACGCAGAGCACGACGCACGCATCTATGCGGCGAACCCGTCTGACGAGTTCGACGACTTCCACGCATGGACATCCCGGCGGCCGATGGACATCGACTGATGCGGCCGATCCGCCTGGCTCAACTGGACAGACCTCGACCGGTCCTCGTCCTCACCCGCGAACGGATACGGCCACACCTTCGGTGGGTGACGGTCGTTCCCATCACCACCACGATCCGTGGTCTCCGCACCGAGGTCGCGGTGGGCCCTCAGAACGGACTCGACAAACCATCTGTCGTGTCTTGCGACAACATCGACACCGTCGACCGGAGTGAACTCGGCCGCCTGATCGGATTCCTGCTTCCGGAACAGGAGCAGGCGCTCACCCGAGCGATCATGGCCGCATTCGACCTCGAGCCGGCCTGAGAGACCGCGTGGGCGGTCCCTCAGCCGGACGGGTCAGGCGACCGTGTTGCGCCAGGCGCGGCCGCTGCGCTCGATGAGGCGGTTGGCCTCGGTCGGGCCCCAGGAGGCGGCCTCGTAGGTAGGGATGGGGCCGGTGTCCTCGGACCAGCGCTCCAGGATCGGGTCGACGATCCGCCAGCACTGCTCGACCTCGTCGGAGCGGATGAACAGGGTCGTGTCGCCGATGAGGGCGTCGAGCAGGAGGCGCTCGTAGGCCTCCGGGGACTCCTCGCGGAAGGTCTTGTCGTAGGAGAAGTCCATGCTCGCGGAGCGGACCCGGAAGGAGTGGCCCGGGACCTTCGCGCCGAAGCGCAGGGCGATGCCCTCGTCGGGCTGGATGCGCAGGATGAGGGCGTCGGGCTGCAGCTCGGTCAGCTGCCGGTTGGGGATCGGCAGGTGCGGCGGGCGCTGGAACTGCAGGGCGACCTCGGTGACGCGGCTCGGCAGGCGCTTGCCGGTGCGCACGTAGAACGGCACGCCCGCCCAGCGCCAGTTGTCGACGTCCAGGCGCAGCGCCGCGTAGGTCTCGGTGCGCGACAGGGGGTCGACGCCGGCCTCCTCGCGGTAGCCGGCCATGAGCTCGGAGCGGGAGCCGCCGCGGGTGTACTGCCCGCGCACCGCGATGTCGTCGATCGCGCGGCCGCTGGGCAGGCGGATCGCCTGCAGGAGCTTGACCTTCTCGTTGCGGACCGCCTCGGCGCTGAACGACGCGGGCGGCTCCATCAGGGCGAGGGCGAGGACCTGCAGCACGTGGTTCTGCACGATGTCGCGCATCGCGCCGGCGTGCTCGTAGAAGCTGCCGCGGGTGCCGACGCCGAGGGTCTCCGCGACGGTGATCTGCACGTGGTCGACCCAGGTGCGGTCCCAGATCGGCTGGAAGATGGCGTTGGCGAAGCGCAGCGCGAGGACGTTCTGGACGGTGTCCTTGCCCAGGTAGTGGTCGATGCGGAAGACCTGCGACTCGTCGAACGCGGCGTGCACGGTCGCGTCGAGCTGCTTGGCGCTGGCCTCGTCGTGCCCGTAGGGCTTCTCGATCACGAGGCGGGCGAAGGAGTCCTCGCGTGCCTGGTGCAGCCCGGCGCCGGCGAGGCCGTTGATGACGAGCGGGAACGCCTCGGCGGGGGTCGACAGGTAGAAGATCCGGTTGCCGGCGGTGCCGCGCTCACGGTCGAGGTCGTCGAGCACGGTGGCGAGCCGCTTGTAGGTCTCCGGGTCGTCGTAGCCGCCGGCGATGTACCGCACGGCGCCGGCCAGCTGCGGCATGCCGGACAGCCCCCGGTCGCCGAGGACGGCGTGGATGAACTGGTCGTCGTCCATCGGGGTCCGGGCCACGCCGACGACGGCGAACTGCTCGGTGAGCCGGTTGTGCCGGGCGAGGCTCTCGATCGCGGGGATCAGCTTGCGCCGTGTCAGGTCGCCGGAGGCGCCGAAGATGACGACCGTCGCAGGTGGGGCGTGCCGGTTGTCGGACTCCTGCGGGATCGTGACGGGCTCACCGATCGTGCCGTTGTCGCTGGGCATGGATGCGCGCCTCTCCTCGGACTGCCGCCGTGACACTACGAGTCAACCGCCGCGCACAGCAACGATTCCAGAACGTGACCGGCGTCTCGCGAATCCCAGCCTACGGTCCGGCAAGCGGTTGCATGACCCTCGATCCGGCCGATGTGTCCCACGGGCCGGGACAATGCGCCCTCAGCAAACACACGGGTAACACTGGGCACCGGGTGGGCGGCCGGCCGGTTACGGACGATCACGGCGGGTAACCTGGAGTCGTCAAGAGCATTCGGAGAGTAATCGAGTCGCAGGACGGGGATGCGCGATGTCGATCACACCGGTAGCAGCCACCACCACCGCAGTCACGCCCACCCAGGCCACCCAAATGCAGCAGCGCCAGGCAGATCTGGTGGACCAGCGCCTGGACGACCAGCGGGCGCAGGACCGGCTGCAGGACCAGCGGGTGCAGGACCAGCGCAGGGTCGAGGACCAGCAGTCGATCCGCCAGGACCTCGTGCGCCAGGATCAGCGGCGCGCCGACGACGTGCAGCAGTACCGCGACGAGCAGTACCGCGACGAGCAGTACCGCGTCCAGCTGCAGCGCGTCCAGGAGCAGCAGCGCCTCGACGACCAGCAGCGCATCCAGGAGCAGCTGCGCCTGGAGGAGCAGCTGCGGCAGCGGGCGGAGGAGACCCGGCTGCAGTTCGAGCGGACCACCGACGCCGCCGCGGCCCGGCTCGCCCAGGGCAACGGCATGTTCAGCGGCCGCCTGGACGTCTACCTCTAGGCCCCCAGGCGCGCTAGGCGGCGGCCAGGCGGGCAAGCCGCTCCGGGGTCGGCCAGCGCACGTCCCACGCCCAGCCGGCCCGTTCGAATCGCCGGATCACCCACGCCGACACGTCGATCTGCCCGGGCAGGACGCCGTGCCGGGCGCTGGTCGGGTCGGCGTGGTGCAGGTTGTGCCACGACTCGCCCATGCTCAGGATCGCCAGGGGCCAGAAGTTCGCCGACCGGTCCCGCGCCGCGAACGGCCGCTCGCCGATCATGTGGCAGACCGAGTTCACCGACCAGGTGACGTGGTGCAGGGCGGTGACCCTGACCAGACCGGCCCAGAAGAACGCGGTCGCCGCGCCCCACCAGCTCCAGGTTGCCAGGCCGCCGATGACGGCCGGCGCGAGCAGCGTCGCCACGGTCAGCGGGCCGAAGAGCCGGTGCATCAGCCGGATGTCCCGGTCGGCCAGCAGGTCGGGGATGAACCGCTGCTGGTTGGTGAGGTCCCGGTCGAGCACCCAGCCGAGGTGGGCGTGCCAGAACCCCCGTACCAGCGCCGCCGGTGACGTGCCGAACAGCCATGGGGAGTGCGGGTCGCCCTCCTTGTCCGCGAACGCGTGGTGGCGGCGGTGGTCGGCGACCCAGTGCAGGATGGGGCCCTGCACCGCCATGCTGCCGGCGACGGCCAGGGCGATGCGCAGCGACCGGCGGGCCTTGAACGCGCCGTGCGTGAAGTACCGGTGGAAGCCGACCGTCGCGCCGAGACACGTCACGGTGTAGAAGACCACCGCGAGGGCGACGTCGAGCCAGGTGAGGCCCCACCCCCAGGCGAACGGGACCGCGGCGAGCAGGGCCAGGAACGGCACGATCACGAACGCGTAGACCGCCACCTGGGCCGGCAGGGGCCGCTTCGCGGCCAGCATCGGGAGTGCCACGCCGGGCACGCTAGCGCGCCGCGGTGACCGGCACCCCGCGAACAGGATGCCGGTCGGGGACGTTCAGATGGCGTGGTTGGCGGCGAACAGCCCGGACGGGTCGACCGTGGCGCGGATCGCGCGGAGGCGGCGCAGCGCGGCCGGCTCGTACGCGGTGTCCGCCGCGACGCGCTCCTCGGCGAAGTTCAGGTACTGCGACCCGCTCGCCCACGGCCGCAGCGCCGACACGACCCGGCCGGCGTCGGCGACGGCGGCCGCGCCCATCTCGGGTGTGGCCGCGATCCCGCACGAGAACAGCGCGAACGCGCCGTCGAGGCGGGCGAGGGCGCCGGCGCCCGGGGCGCAGCGGCCCAGCGCCCCGCCGAGCTGGCGCAGCTCGGCCGGGACGAGCAGGACGTGCCGGAGCCGGGGCCGGCCACGCCGAGCAGCGCGTCGACGGCGGCGGCGGGCAGGTCGCCGAGCAGCGCCGACTTCGACACCGACGGCGTCGGTCCCTCCGAGGTCCAGGTGCAGCCGGATCAGCGACGCGGCGGGCGCGTCGGCGAACGTGTCGAGGAACGGCTTGAGCGCCCGCAGCGGCGCCAGGATGCCGGGGCCGGCGGCGCCGAGGACCGCGCCGTCGACGACGAGCAGCTGGCGGCCCTGCAGGACCGGCGGGAGCTGCGGCATCGGCGGGACCTGCAGCAGCCGCAGCGAGGTGGTCACCTCGTCGGGGGCGGTCGCGGCCCAGTCCAGCCACGCCGGCAGCACCCGGGCCGCCTCGTGCCAGTCCCAGGCGAGCAGCCCGGCGTACGCGGTGGTGATCGGGAACAGGTCGAACTCGACGGCGGTGACGACGCCGAAGTTGCCGCCGCCGCCGCGCAGCGCCCAGAACAGGTCCGGCTCGTGGGTGGCGTCGACGCGCAGCAGGGTGCCGTCGGCGGTGACGAGCTCGGCCGCGGTGAGGGCGTTGGCCTGCATGCCGAGAGCGCGGGCGTACCAGCCGATGCCGCCGCCGAGGGAGTACCCGACGACGCCGACGTCCGGCGACGAGCCGTGCAGCGCGGCGAGCCCGAGCGGCGCGGCCTGCTCGACCACGTCGATCCACAGCGCGCCGGCCTCGACGCGGGCGGTGCGCCGGGCGCCGTCGACGGTGACGCCGGTCATCGCGGACGTGCGCAGCAGGACGACGTCGTCGAGGGGGCCGAGGGGGCGCGTTGTGGCCGGTGCCCTGCGCCGCGACCCAGCCCGGCGCCGGCGGCGGCGCGGACGACCGCGGCGACCTCGCCGGCGTCGGCGGGGTACGCCACGGCCGCCGGGCGCTGGTCGACCGTGACGTTCCACGGGGTCCGTGCGGTGTCGTAGCCGGGGTCGCCGGGAAGGTGCAGCGCGCCGCCGCACAGGCCGCGCAGTGAGTTCGCAACAGTGGTCATGCCGTACAGGCTGCGGCGACGCCCTTGGGCCGAACTTGCGGACGACCTGAGTCAGACGTGGGCGCGCAGCTCGGCGAGGGTCGTGACGCCCAGTTTGCGGCGGATCGCGGCGAGCGTGTCGTTCACGGTGTGCGGGGTGAGGAACAGCGCCTGGGCGATGTCCCGGTCGTCCGCGCCGCCGACGGCGAGGGCGGCGATGCGGCGTTCCCCTGTGGTCAGCGACGCCGACGGCTGCGCCGGCACCTGCTCGCCGAGTCCGGCGAGGGCGGCGGCGACGCGGGCCCGCAGGGCGCGGCGCCGCACTGCTCGGCGAGGCGCAGCGCGTCGCGGAGCATGGCCGTGTCCCGGTCGAGGTCGCCGAGGGCGTACAGGGCCCGCGCGTGCTCGAGCCGCGCGGCGGTGCCGGCGAGCAGTTCCACCGCGCCGGCGAGATCGGCCCGGTCCCGGCGCAGTTCGCCGACGACCCGCAGCGCCTGCCCGACACCCCGCGGCGCCCCCCACCGCCTCATGTCCGACAGATCCGACAGCGCCAGCTCCAGCGCCTCGGCGGTCCGGCCGAGCCCGGCGAGGGCCTCGGCGCGCAGCGACCGCTCCTCGAACCACATCGGGTTGCCCTCGTGCCACGGGCGCAGCAGCGCCAGGGCCCGGTCGTGCCGCCCCTCCGCCATCAGCAGCTTCGCCTCCGACTGCTGGAACAGCCGGATCCCGTCGCCGATGCGCGGCCGGTCGTGGTGCTCGTCGACGAACGCCCGTGCCTCGCCCAGCTCGCCGCGGTCGATGAGGGCCCGCACCAGGAATGCCTCGCCGTAGGCGATGCCGATCGCGGGCACGCCGCCCCAGCGCAGGCTCTGCTCGTTGGCGGCGACGAGGGACGTGCACGCCTCGGGCAGGTCGCCGCGGTGCCACTCCCGCCACCCGCGCCACAGGTGCGCGGCGAGGACGGTGAACAGCGACCCGCGGGTGTGCCCGAGGGTCAGCGCGTCGTCCCAGAGGGTGCCGACGTCCTGCTCGGCCTCCTCCATGACCAGACCCGCGATGACCCAGAAGAGCCCAGGGTCGCCGCGCAGGAGGATCCCGTCGTCGAGCGCGAAGCGGGCCAGCCGCGCCGCCTCGGCCAGCCGCTCCCCCTGCACGAACGCCTCCCAGGCGTGGCACACGGCCAGCATCCGCGCGCCGAGCCCGTCGCCGGAGATCTCCGGCATCTGCGCCGGGAACGAGCCGGGGTCGCCGGTGTACATGTAACCCGCGATCTGGGACAGGGCCTGCAGCCCCTGCCGCTCGTCGGCGAACGCCGGGTCCAGCCGCGCCGACGCCCGCCGCGCGAACTCCGGCGCGTTGCCCTCCGGCCCGGTGAAGATCAGCGTGTGGATGAGCATCCGCGACACCGCCGCGAACGTCGCCGGGTCGGTGATCGGGTCGTCGTACGCGGCCCGCAGGTGCGCGATCGCGGCCGGGCCGTCGTTGAGCGTCTCGACCTGCCCGAGCGCCAGCAGCACCGCCGGTCGCTGCTGCGGCGCGGGCGGCTCGGCCAGGGCCCGGCGCAGGTACGCGGCGGCGCCCTCGGGCGCGCCCCGGTGCAGCGCCGTGTCGGCCGCGGCCCGCAGCACGTCGACGACCCACTGGTCGGCGCGTTGCGGGATCTGCAGCAGGTGCGCGGCGACCTGCTCCGGCGTCGCCGACAGCCCGCTGAGGACCCGAGCGGCGCGCTCGTGGTGCAGCTGCCGCTCCCCGGGCGGCAGGTCCTGGTAGACCGCGTCGCGCACGAGCGGGTGCACGAACCCGACCGGGTACTCGTGCCGGACCACCTCGGCCCGCGCGAGCGCCGCGACCGCCGCCGCGGCGGCCGGCTCGTCGACCCCGGCGAGGGCGGCGATCGTCGGCAGGCCCGCGCCGTCGCCGAGGACCGCGATCGCCCGCGCGACGGCGGTGCTCGTCGCGGGCATCCGCCGCAGCCGGATGAGCACCATGCTGGACACGGCCCGCGACCCGATCGCGGTGACCGTGCCGGCGTGCGCGTCGGTGGGCCGCACCCCGTTGGCCTCCAGGGCCCGCAGCAGCTGCCGCAGCAGCAGCGGGTTGCCGGACGTGGTCTGGTGGCACGCGGCGACGAACCGGGGCTCGGCGCCGTCACCGAGCCGCTCCCGGACCAGGTCGGCGACGCCCGTGCCGCTCAGCGGCCCGGGCCGCACCGGCGTGGCCGCCGGGTCGAGCTGCAGCTCGGAGATCAGCGCGTCGTCGTCGTACTGCTCGCCGGTGCGCAGCGTCGCCACCAGCAGCACCGGCAGCCCGTCGAGCCGGCGCACCAGATAGGCCAGAAACCGCAGCGAGCCGGTGTCGCACCACTGCAGGTCGTCCACGACGACGGTGAGGGGCCGGGTCGCGGCGACGTTCGCGGTCAGCCAGTAGAGCCCGTGCAGCGCCGCGAACGTGTGGTCGCCGCGCTCGCCGTGCGCACCCAGGTCGAACACCGACGCGGCCGACGCGGCGGCACCGGCCAGCAGCTGCTCCCGCGCCGCCGGGTCGGTGAGCAGCGCCTCGAACAGCTGCCGCACCACCCCGAAGCCGAACTCCTTCTCCAGCTGGCTGCCCCGCGCCGTGAGCGTCAGCGCGCCGTGCCCGTCCGAGATCCGCCGCGCCTCGGTGAGCAGCCGGCTCTTGCCGATCCCGGCCGGCCCTTCGATCATCACCAGTCGCGGCACCCCGCCGAACGCGTCCCCGGCCGCCAGCCGCAGCTCCGCGATCTCCCTGTCCCGGTCGACAAGGTGCTCGCCGGTCGTTTTCCGCGGCGGTACCCCGGAGCTGTCCCCCGACGCCTGCGGCGCCCGGCCCGGACCGGTCACCGCCACCGGCGCGGCGCCGCCCCCGGAGGTGCGACCCGCTGCCTCCGGCTCCCGGCCGGTGCCACCCCGCTCGCCCGCCCCGGGCGGATCCGGCCGCTGCGGCGCGTCCAGGGACTCCGCCTGCGACAGGACCTCGGCCTCCAAGGCCCGCAGCGCCGGCCCCGGGTCGACGCCGAGCTGCTCCGACAGCGTCTGCCGGGCCCGCCGCAGCGCCGCCAGCGCGTCACCCTGCCGGTGCGCCCGGTACAGCGCCAGCACCAGCAGCCGCCAGCGCTGCTCGCGCAGCGGCTCCTCCGCGACCAGCTGCTCCAGCTCCGGCACCAGCAGCGCGCTGCCGCCGAGCGCGAGCCGCGCCGCGAGCAGCTGCTCCCGGGCCACCTCCCGCAGCTCCGCCAGCCGTGCCGCCTCGGCCTGGGCCCACGGCTCGTCGGCGTACTCCGCGTACGCCGGGCCCTGCCACAGCCGCAGCGCCGCGTGGAGCAGGTCCCGCTGCGCGCCGTGGTCGTCGGTGCCGAGCGCCTCGGTGATGCCCCGGTCGAAGCGCCACGCGTCGACCGCCTCGGCGTCCAGCGTCAGCGCGTAGCCGGGCGGCCGCGACACGATCACGTTGCCGCGGGCCCGCGCCGTCGCGCCGGGCTCCAGGCGGCGGCGCAGGTGCGACACGTACGCCTGCAGCGCCCCGGCCGCGTTCGCCGGCGGCCGGCCGCCCCACACGCAGTCGATGAGCCGGTCGGTGGGCACGATGTCGCCCCGGTGCAGCACCAGCACCGCGAGCACGGCCCGCTGGCGGCGCCCGCCGAGGTCGACGAACGCACCGTCGACCGTCGCGGTCATGTCCCCGAGCACACTCACCCAGAGCCTGCCGGACAGCGGCGTGACCTGCACCGATCCTCCCTGCCCACACCCACCCGAGCGATCAAGGTACCGCGGAACACCCGAACGTCTCCTCAGCCGTTCACCCGGATCACCTACCGTCCGTGCGGACCGAAGCCGCCCGCGTATCTTCGAGCGGGGTCGAAACGTCACCGATAGGGGGTTTGCGCCATGCAGGTACGTTCGCCGCGGATCATCGACGCGAGCTGGGGGCGCATCGAGGTCGAAGGGCTCGGCGTGGTCAAGGACCTCAAGGCGTGGCCCGGTGGCGGGCGCGAGTGGGACTGGGGCGAAACCGGGACGCGGCACTCCCCCGGGATCCAGCCCGCCGACGCCGAGGAGCTCCTGGAGCACGGCGCGACGGTCGTGGTGCTGTCGCTGGGCATGGACGAGCAGCTGGGCGTACCCGGCGAAACCGTGGCGGACCTGCAGGCCCGTGGGGTCGAGGTGCACGTCGCCGAGACCCGGGAGGCCATCGAGCTGTATAACAGCCTGGTCGGGTCCGCGGCGGTCGGCGGGTTGTTCCACAGCACCTGCTGACCGCACAAGACAGGGACGGGGCGGCCGGTGCGACGGGTGTCGGTGGTGGGCAACTCGGGCTCGGGCAAGTCGACGCTCGGCAAGGCCCTGGCGGCGCGGCTCGGGGTGCCGTTCGTCGAGCTGGACGCGATCCACCACCTCCCCGGCTGGCAGCCGATCGACGTCACCGAGTTCCGCAAGAAGGTCGGCGAGATCACCGAGGGCGACGGCTGGGTGATCGACGGCAACTACAGCGCCGTGCGGGACCTGGTGTGGTCGCGGGCGGACACGGTGATCTGGTTCGACCTGCCGCGGCGCACGGTCATCCGGCAGGTGCTGTGGCGCACGATCCGCCGCGGCGTCACCCGCGAGGAGCTGTGGAACGGCAACCGGGAGCGGCTCACCAGCCTGTTCCGGCTCGACCCGGAGGTGTCGCTGCTGCGCTGGTCCTGGACCCGGCACCAGGTCTACCGGGACCGGTACGCACGAGCGGCGGCCGAACGCAAGGACCTCGACTTCATCCGCATCGGCTCCCGCAAGGACGCCGACCGGCTCATCAACTGAAAGTTTCCCCGCCCGTACCGGCACAAAATCGGACCAACACGGCGTCGACCACTCTCCCCGGCCGGACAGCACTCATGGTGCTCGATGGAAGGGAGACACCATGGGCATTCGCCTCCGCGCTGGCCTCGCCGCCATCGGGCTCCTCGCAGCGACCGGGACCGCCATCCTCGCCGCCGCGACCAGCGCGCACGCCGACACGACCATCTGCGAGAAGTACGGCTCCACGACCATCCAGGGCGGCCGGTACGTGGTGCAGAACAACGTCTGGGGCACCGACCAGACGCAGTGCATCAACGTCACCAGCACCGGCTTCAGCATCTCGCAGGCAAACCACAACGTGCCGACCAACGGGGCGCCGGCCTCGTACCCGTCGGTCTTCTACGGCTGCCACTACACCAACTGCAGCAGCGGCACGATCCTGCCGCTGCGGGTCAGCGACTCCCGGTTCGCCGGCATCCAGACCAGCGTCAGCATGAGCTACCCCAGCTCCGGCCAGTGGGACGCCGCGTACGACATCTGGTTCGACCCGACGCCCCGCACCGACGGCCAGAACACCGGTGCCGAGATCATGGTGTGGGTGAACCACGCCGGCGCACCCCAGCCGGTCGGCAGCCGCGTCGCGACCGTGAACCTCGCGAACGGGACGTGGGACGTCTGGTTCGGCAACATCGGCTGGAACGTCATCTCCTACGTGCGGACCCAGGGCACCGGCTCGGTGAGCTTCGCCCCGTCGGCGTTCCTCAACGACGCGGTGAGCCGTGGCTACGCGCAGACGAGCTGGTACCTCACCAGCATCCAGGCCGGCTTCGAGCCGTGGACCGGCGGCCAGGGCCTGGCCGTCAACAACTTCTCCGTGACGACGAACGGCACTCCCCCGACGAGCAACCCGCCGACGTCGTCGTCACCGCCGCCGAACCCGGGCAACGGCAAGTGCTCCGTCACGTACACGAAGAACGACTGGGGCGGCGGCTTCACCGCCGACGTGAAGGTGACCAACACCGGCAGCGCGGCCCTGAACGGCTGGACGGTCGCCTGGTCCTTCAGCGGCAACCAGCGCATCACCAGCTCCTGGAACGCGACGGTGACCCAGTCGGGCACCGCCGTGA
Source organism: Dactylosporangium sp. NBC_01737 (assembly GCF_035963215.1). Classification (NCBI taxonomy): domain Bacteria; kingdom Bacillati; phylum Actinomycetota; class Actinomycetes; order Micromonosporales; family Micromonosporaceae; genus Dactylosporangium; species Dactylosporangium sp. NBC_01737. The sequence continues at coordinate 5,534,088 of NZ_CP109153.1, read as the reverse complement.
CGGCCCGCAACATGTCCTACAACGCGTCGATCCCGCCTGGCGGTTCTACCGCGTTCGGCTTCCAGGGGACGTACTCGGGTTCCAACCCGGTCCCGTCGATCACCTGTAGCTGAGTCGTTGGACGGGGCGGTTGCCGTGCCGCCCCGTCCACCCCCCAAGATCCTGTGGTCGTCTTCCCGTTGAGCGTCCGCGCCGTGTCGAGGTGATGCCAAGCCCTCGTCATGATCGAAGGATCCCGGTGGCCGCCCGGACGGCCACCGCCGTCCTTCGATCATGACGGGGTCGGACTGGATCTTGGTGCGCGCCTTGGGCGGAAGACGACCACACGATCCTCGGGGGTGACAACAGGAAACCTCACGACAGCTCCCCAAGAGCAGCGGCAAGCAGCCCCACACCCTCCTCGATCGCCCGCTCGGACAGCGACCCGTACCCGAACAACAGCCCCGGCACCCCCGCCCGCAGCCGATACCGCCCCACCCCGAACACCTCCACCCCCCGGGCAAGCGCCGCCGACTCCACCGCACCCTCCGACAGGTGCGAGGGCAGCCACGCCACGAGATGCTGTCCCGCCGCAACCCCGACCGGCCGCAGCTGCGGCAGGTGCCGGGACAGCGCCGCGAGCAGGACGTCACGGCGCCGGCGGTACAGCGGACGCATCCGCCGCAGGTGCCGGTCGAACTCGCCGCAGCCGAGGAAGTCCGCGAACGTGAGCTGGTCGATCGCCGGTGAGCCCCGGTCGGCGAGCAGCTTCGCCTCGACCACCGGCGCGACCAGGCGCGGCGGCAGGACCATCCAGCCGAGCCGCAGCCCCGGCGCCAGGGTCTTGCTGGCGGAGCCGACGTACGCGACCCGGTCCGGTGCGAGCCCCTGCATGGCGCCGACGGCGGCGCGGTCGTAGCGGTACTCGGCGTCGTAGTCGTCCTCGATGACCAGCGCGTCGCGGGACGTGGCCCAGCGGATCACGGCGGCGCGGGCCGTGGCGGGCAGGACGCCGCCGGTCGGCCACTGGTGCGACGGGGTCAGCACCAGACCGTCGGCATCCACTGTGGACAGTGCGGCGACGTCGACGCCGTCGGGGCCGACGGGCACGCCCGTGACCGACATGCCGGCGGCGGCGGCCAGGGTACGGGCGTCGTCGTCGGCGGACGGGTCCTCCACGGCGAGGCGGGTGCCGCCGCCGGAGCGCAGCACCTGGATCAGCAGGTTCGCCGCCTGGGCGTAGCCGGCGCAGATCACCACGGTGTCCGGGTGCGCGTCGGTGCCGCGGACCCGGTTGAGGTAGCCGGCGAGGGCGGCCCGCAGCTCCGGGGTGCCCTGCCCGCTGGTGTAGCCGAACCGGTCCGTCGGCGCGGTCGTCAGCACCCGGCGGACCGACCGGAGCCAGGCGGCGCGCGGGAACTGCGACACGTCGGTGCGCCCGTAGCCGAAGCTGATCCTCGCCGGCGGCGGCGCGACCGGCGGCTGCACCGCCGCCGGGCCGGCCGCCCTGGCCGCGACCGTGGTGTATCCGCCGGACCGGCTGGTCAGGTAGCCCTCGGCGGTCAGCTGCTCGTACGCCGTGACGACCACCCCGCGCGAGACGCCGAGCGACGCGGCCAGGGCCCGGCTCGGCGGCAGCGCACTGCCCGCGGCGAGCCGCCCGCTGCGGATGCCGTCGCGGATCGACGCCTCCAGCTGCCGGTGGAGCGGGCCGCCGGTACGGTCGAGGTCCACCAGCAGATCCGCCGCCGAATTGGTCTTGTCTCCCGCCATGGAAACGGACCTTATCGCAGGGACCAATCGGCGTGAAGCTGAGTGCATGACGATGACAGGGACAGCAGAGGTGCTCCGCCCCGGCGACCGTGGCTACGACGGCGCCCGGCAGGTGTGGAACGCGATGTTCGACCGCCGCCCGGCCATGATCGTGCGGTGCCGCACGGTCCGGGACGTGGTCGCCGCCGTGCGCACCGCCCGGGAGCGGGACCTGGAGGTGTCGGTGCGCTGCGGCGGGCACAGTGCGGCCGGGTTCGGCGTCACCGACGGCGGGCTCATGATCGACCTCACGCCGCTGGGCCTCGCCAGTGTCGACCCGGCGCGGCGGCGGGCGTACGTGCAGGGCGGCGCGCTGCTCGGCGCCCTCGACGACGCCGCCCAGCGGCACGGCCTCGCGACCACGGCCGGCAACGTGTCGCACACCGGCGTCGGCGGCCTCACCCTCGGCGGCGGCATGGGCTGGCTCGCCCGGCGGTTCGGGCTCGCCTGCGACAACGTCGTGTCCTACGAGGTCGTCACCGCCGACGGCGAGATCCTGCGGGTCAATGCCGAGGAGCACCCGGAGCTGTTCTGGGGGCTGCGCGGCGGCGGCGGCAACTTCGGGATCGTGACGGAGTTCGAGTTCGCGCTGCACGACACCGGCACCGAGGCGCTCGTGGTGGAGTCCACGTTCACCGGCGCCGCCCGGCACGCCGCGATGCGCCGCTGGCGCGACGAGCACCTGGCCGCGCCGCGCCAGGCGACGTTCACCGCGTCGGCGGGCCCGGGCACGCTCACGCTCGGCTACGTGTGGACCGGCCCGGACACCGGCTACCGGCCCACGTTCGGCGCCGGCGGCGTGCAGACCCGCCGGCCGATGTCGTACCTGCAACTGCAGCGACGCGAGGACACCACCGGCCGCCACGCGCTGCGCCGCTACGGCCGATCGCACTATCTCAAGTCGATGCCCGACGCGGCGCTCGACGCGTTCATCGCCGCCGGCGAGCACTGCGGCGCCGGCCTGCAGGGCTACGGCGGCGCGATCGCCGACGTGCCGCAGGACGCGACGGCGTTCGGGCACCGCGACACGATGTTCGAGTTCGGCGCCGGCTCCTCCTGGACCGACCCCGCCGACGACGACGCCGGACGCGACCGGGCCCGGGCCGCGGCGGCGCTGCTGGAGCCGTTCTCCGGCGGCGTCTACGTCAACGCCCTGGGTGAGGAGGGCAGCGCCGGGGTGCGGCGCGCCTACCCGCCTGCGAAACTGGCCCGTCTGACGGCGCTCAAGGACCGATACGACCCGCACAACGTCTTCCACCTGAACCAGAACATCAAGCCCACCGGGACCGCGTCATGATCGTCGTGCACATGCAGACCACCCTCGACAACCGCATCGCGACCGCGGGCGGCACCTTCTGGGACCCGTTCCCGTGGGGCGAGCAGGAGCAGGCCCACATCAACGACTGCTACCGCACCGCGGGCACGTGGGCGATGAGCCGCGTCCTCTACGACGCGATCGTCCCCTGGTGGGAGGAGGTCGCCGCCGGCGGCGTCCCCACCGGCGCCGGCACCCCCAGCGCCGCGGACCTCGAGTTCGCCCGGCTCCTGGCCGGCCTGCGCAAGGTCGTCTTCACCGGCGACGCCGGCTTCACGGCCGCGCCGGCCCTGCGCGGCGACCTCGCCCCGCAGCTCGCCGCGCTGCGCGCCGACAGCGCCGACGTGATCCTGTCCGCCGGCCCCGCGACCCTTGCCCCGCTGTGGCCGGTCGTCGACGAGCTGCTCCTCGCCGTCCACCCGGTCGTCATCGCCGAGGGCCCGTCGCTGTTCACGGTGCCGCTGTCCCTGGAGCACCGCTCGACGACCACGTTCCCGAGCGGCGTGCAGGTCGTGCGGTACGCCGTACACCCGCCGCGATGAACGACCCGACCGGCCTCGTGACGCCCCCCGCCGCGCTGGTCTGCCGGACCTACCTGGAGACCATCGGCGACCTGGACCCGGACTGCCGCGGATGGTTCCTGGCCTTCACCGCCGCCCGGCTGGGTCACCCGGACCTGGCCCGCTGGTTCGCCGACACCGGTGACGCCGGCGGCTGGGCGCCGCGATGGGTGTCGGGCGACGCCACGCCGCTGTCCTGCGTGGCGACGGCGTCGCTCGGCGGGCGCCCGGTCGCGGTCACCGGCGGCGACGACGGGACCGTCCGCGTGTGGGACCTCGCCACCCGCGCCGAGCGCGCCGTCCTCACCGGCCACACCGGCCGCGTCGTGACGGTGGCGACGGCCGTGCTGGACGGGCACCCGGTGGCGGTCACCGGCGCCCACGACCGGACCGTCCGCGTGTGGCACCTGCCCTCCGGCCGGCAACACACCCCGGCGCTGCCGTTCCCGGTGCTGCCGGTCCCCGCGCTCGCCGCCACCGCCACCGGCGACCTGCTGGTGACCCACGGCCGCAGCACGACGCTCCTGACCCGCGTCGATATGCTCCGGGGATGAGCGAGGGCACCGCACCGGCCCGCAAGCCGTCCTGCACCTGCACCGGCTACTCGGTGCAGACCCGGCCGCCGTCGGTGACGTTCCACGGGGAGCGGCAGGACGCCACCAGCGCCCGGCGCTGCACCCGGTGACCCCGGCCGGCGGCACCGGCTTCGGCGCTCTCGACCCGGCCGTGTGGGGCACGGAGGCCGTGCGCACCCGCAGCGTCTGCGACGGCCCGGTGGACCGGGAGCTGCACCAGGCGTGGATCTCCCGCCGCCTCGGCACCGACACCCTGGCCCTGCTGGTCAACGCCTGCTCCGCGACGTGCGTGGCGGCGCTGCCGCCCCCGCACCCCAGGTACCACCCCGCACCGCACACCGGCGGCCCAGGCCTCGAACAGCCCCCGCCATCCAGGTACTGACCGTCCCGCACATCAGCGGGAGTTGTTGAGGTGCGGAGCCCGGGTCAGCCACCCCCGGCGGCGTGGACGAAGGCGCGGACCAGTGTGGTCTCCGCGGCGCTGCGCCAGACCGGGGCGTACTGCAGGACCGGGCCGTCGGTGATGGGCACGAATGCGAGGTCGCGACGCTGCCGGGAGGCGGCCGCGTACGACCCGACGGGGGACACGACGCTGCCGGCACCGATCGCCGTGAGGGCCTCCTCGAGGGTGGCCGCGGTGGCGCCGCGCCGGATGGGCCGCCCGGACGGTGTCACGGCCGGGGTGTGCGCCTGCCACACGTAGTCCGGAACGGGCCCCTCCAGGTCCACCACCGGGTGGTCGCCGAGGTCCTCCATCTCGACCCGGTCCCGGCCGGCCAGCGGATGAGCGGAGGAGACGGCCAGGACCAGCCGCTCGGTGTACAGCTGCGGCCCGACGGTGAGGTCGGGCTCGCGGACGGGCAGCCAGAGCAGGCCGATGTCGACCCGGCCCGCGCGCAGCCCGCCGAACGGGTCGGAGGGGAGGATCTCGCGCATGCGCAGCTCGCATTGCGGATGCCGCTGCCGGAACAGGTCGAGGACGGCCGCGATCTCCTGGTGGTGGGTGTCGAAGGTGCCGATGGTCAGGGTGCCGACCTGCCCGCGAGCGGCGGCGGCGGCCTCGTCGATGCCTGCCATGATCTCGCGGTAGCCCGCGTCGAGCCGGTTGCGCAGCCGCTCGCCGAGCGGGGTGAGCCGCACGCTGCGGCTGGTCCGCTCGAACAGGGCACCGCCGATCCGGCGCTCCTGCTGTTTGATCGACTGGCTGACCCGGGCCTGGGACACGTGGAGGCGTTCCGCTGTACGCCCGAAGTGGAGCTCTTCGGCCAGGGTCAGGAAGATCTCGATGTCGCGCAGCTCCACCGGGCCGCCTCCCCTCGGGTCACCGCGCGTCCGGATCCCGTCCCTGAACTGCGTGATCGGGGAAGCTTAGGGCCTTGACGCCGAACGATAACCGGTGGCTTAAGCGGCGGTTCGATCTTTCGCGTTGTTCCGCCCGGGCGGCGGGGGCGATCGTGCGTCCATGAGCGAAACCCTGATCGACGTCGAAACCCCGAATCCGATGCGCGCTGTCGCGACGTTGCCCACCGGGTTCGGACGGCTGTGGACCGCGCAGACGGTGTCCTCGCTCGGTGACGGGGTGACGCATGCCGCGCTGCCGCTGCTGGCATTGACCTTGACCCGGGATCCGATGGCCCTCGCGGTCGTCACGGCGGCCGGGACGCTGCCCTGGCTGCTCTTCGGGGTGCTCGGTGGCGCGCTGGTGGACCGCTGGGACCGCCGGCGCACGATGTGGGTCGCGGACACGATGCGTGCGGTGCTGCTCGCGATACCGGCGGCCGCGGCCGTGCTCGACGTGCTGAGCATTCCACTCCTCGCGGCCGTCGCGTTCCTGCTCGCCCTCGGCGGGCTCTTCTTCGACACGGCCGCCACGGCCTACCTGCCGGATCTGCTCGGCCGCGACCCCGCACTCCTGGAACGCGCCAACTCCCGCCTGCGCGGCACCCAGACCGCCGCGTCCGGCTTCGCCGGGCCACCCGCGGGCAGTGCGCTGCTCACGCTCGGGCGGACGGTCCCGCTGCTCGCCGACATGGTGTCGTTCATGCTCTCCGCACTGCTCGTCCGGTCACTGCCCGCCGTGCCGCGGCCCGCCGCAGGCGCCCGCGAGTCACTGCTGCGCCAAGCGCGGGCCGGGGCCTCCTACGTCTTCCGGGACCGGCTGCTGCTCGGGCTCGCGCTGCGTCCGGCGGTCGGCAACATCGCCTTCCTCGCCGTGGAGACCGTCCTCGCCCTCTTCGCCCGTGAGCGCCTCGCCATGGGCCCTTTCGGCTTCGGCCTGCTGCTCACCGCGGAGGCCGCCGGAGGCCTGCTCGGCGCGGGCATCGCCTCCTTCCTCGGCCGGCGGCTCGGCACCGGCACCGCACTGACCTGCACGGCCGCGGTCGAGGGCCTTGCCATCCTGGGACTGGCCGGCGCCCCGAACCCGTACGTGGCTGGGCTCGCACTCGCCGTCTGCGGGGCGGGGATGGGCGCCACGATGGTGCTGGCGCCCTCCCTCCGGCAGGCGATCGTCCCGGCCCGCCTGATGGGCCGGGTCGCCTCCACCTCCCGCATGCTCGCCATGTGCGCCGCCCCGGTCGGCGCCTTCCTCGGCGGCTGGCTGGCCACCACCTACGACCTGCGCACCCCGCTCTACGCCGCCGGCGGCCTTCTCCTGGCCATGACCGCCGTCACGGCCACCATGACCAGCAACCGCCGGGTCGAGACGGCACTCCGCAACGCCACGACTCCCGGACCGGGACAGCAACCCACCGACGTTCCGGCACGCTGAGCAAACCCACCGGCAACGCCTGGACCCACCCCTGCGGCCACAATGCACGGGTGCAGATCAATGAGCCGTACTACCGGCGCGACCTCGCCTACGTGTTCGACCAGGGCTACGGCTTCCACGCCGAGGCGTGTGCGCCGGGCATCCTGGCGCTGCTCGAACCCGTCCGGGCGGGCGGCGGCGTGGTCCTGGAGATCGGGTGCGGGTCGGGGCTGCTGACGAAGCGGCTGGTGGAGGCCGGCCATCGGGTGATCGCCACAGACGCCTCGCCGGCGATGCTCGATCTCACGCGGGCCGCCGTGCCGGGCGCCGAGGACATCCGGACCCTGGTCCTGCCCGATGACCCGCTGCCGGCGGTGGACGCGGTCGTCGGGATCGGGCATGCCCTCAACTACCTGCCCGACAAGGCCGCTGTCCACCGTGCCCTGGTTGCGATCGCCGGCGCGCTGCTGCCCGGCGGGTTGCTGGCGGTGGATCTGTGCGACCTGGAATGGGGCGCCGCCCGGCAGGGGGCGATGGCGCAGGGACGGGTCGGCGACGACTGGGCCATCGTCACGAGGTTCAGCCAGCCGGCGCCGGACCGGTTCGACCGGGACCTCACCACCTTCGTCCGCGGCGCCGACGGCAGCTACCGGCGCGAGGACGAGCACCACGGCAACGTGCTGATCGACACCTCGGCGGTGCCGGCGCTGCTCAGCGGGCACGGGGTGACGGCCACGATCGGCGGCTCGTTCGACGACGAGGATCATCCGCTGCCCGTCGGACTGCACAGCGTCATCGGTCATCGAGCGCGGAAAATGGGTTAATACGGATCGCGAAGAAATACTAGGCTCCCGGCGATGGCACTCGTGGAGGCTCGACAACTGACCAAGGTCTTCCGCAGGCCGGACAAGGATCCGGGGATGCGGGGGGCCGTCAAACATCTCTTCGTGCGGCGGTTCGTGGACAAGACCGCCGTCGATCACGTCGATCTGTCGATCGAGGCCGGTGAGGCGGTCGCGTACGTGGGACCCAACGGCGCCGGCAAGTCGACGACCGTGAAGCTGCTCAGCGGGATCCTGGTACCGACGTCGGGCGAGGTGCGCATCGACGGGTTGTCGCCGCAGAAGGACCGCATCGCGGTGTCGCACCGGATCGGGGTGCTGTTCGGGCAGCGGACCCAGCTGTGGTGGGACCTGCCGGTGTCGGAGTCCCTGGCCGTCCTGCGCGACGTGTACGGCATCGACCACGGCACCTACCGCAAGCGCATGGCCAGGTTCGAGGAGGTCCTGGAGCTCGGCGAGGTGCTGCCGGTCCTGGGCCGCAAGCTGTCGCTCGGGCAGCGGATGCGGGCCGACCTCGCCGCGGCGCTGCTGCACGACCCGCCGGTGGTGTATCTCGACGAGCCGACGATCGGCCTGGACCTCGCCGTGAAGGACCGGGTGCGGGAGTTCTTCCGCACCGTGCGCGACGAGGGCACCACGGTCATGCTGACCAGCCACGACCTCGGCGACATCGAGGGCTTCTGCCGGCGGCTGGTCATCATCGACGAGGGGCGGATCATCTTCGACGGGGACCTGGAGGCGGTGAAGGACGCGTTCGCCCGGGAGCGGCTGCTCAACGTGCAGACCGAGACCGCCGCCGACCTCGACCTGGTCCGGGCCGCGCTGCCGGGTGCGGAGGTCACCGTCGGCGAGACGCCGCTGCTGTTCTCGGTGCGCTTCGACCGGTTCACGATGACCGCCGGGCACGTCGTCACGGCCCTCGCGCCCCTGGCCAACCTCGTCGACTTCAGCGTCGACGAGCCGTCCATCGAGGACGTCATCCGGCGGGTGTACTCCGGGGAACTGGTGCTGACGTCGTGAAGCCGTACCGTGCGCACGCGCGTGCCGCGGCGCTGAGCGCGCTGGCGTACCGCGGCAACTTCCTGCTGTCCCTCGGCGGCGCCGCGTTCCAGCTCATCGCGCTGCTCGCGGTGTGGAAGGTCCTGCTCGCCGGCGGGCAGGTCAGCGGGTTCGACTGGCCGCACATGCGGGCCTACCTGGTCGTCGCGTTCGCGTCGGCGACCCTGGTCGGCACGTTCGTCGACTTCCGCATGTCGCACCGGATCCGCTCCGGGCTGGTCGCGCTGGACCTGGTGAAGCCGGTGGACTACCAGCGGGCCCGGTTCGCCGAGACGGTCGGCGGGGTGTGGATCGAGGTCGTCGCCGTCGTGGCCGTCGTCGCGGTCACCGTCGCCGCCGGCGGGGCCCTGGACACCCCGCCCGGGCCGATGCTCGCGCTGTTCGCCGCCAGCATGATCCTGCTGGTGCCGTTGAAGTTCGCGGTCTCCTACGTCAGTACCCTCGCCTGCTTCTGGACGGAGAACTTCGTCGGCGTGCTGTGGGCCAGGCAGGCACTGACCAACCTGCTGTCCGGTGCGGTGGTGCCGCTGGTGTACTTCCCGGGCTGGCTGGCGACCTCGGCGCAGTGGTCGCCGTTCGCCGGGCTCACCTCGACCCCGGCGCTGATCTTCATCGGGCAGGCGTCCGGCACGCACGCGCTCCTGCTCGTCACCACGCAGCTCGGCTGGGTCCTGGCGATGTGGTTCGGTGCCAGGACCCTGTTCCGGCGGGGACTGCGCCGGCTGACCGTGAACGGGGGCTGACCATGCGCACGATCCGGCTCTACGTCCGGCTGCTGGGGGCGCACCTGCGCTCGCTGCTCGAGTACGACAGCGACTTCTGGATCATGATGGTCGGCACGGTCATCGTGCAGGTCGTCAACGTCGTGTTCCTGGCGGCGATCTTCGCGAAGGTCCCGTACATCAACGGCTGGTCCTTCTGGGCGGTCGTGGCGATGTTCGCGATGGTGGCGGTCGCCGAGGGCGTCGGCTCGCTGTTCTTCGAGGGCATGTGGAATCTGGCCTGGCAGATCAACCAGGGCGACCTCGACTACATGATGGTCCGCCCCTACCCGGTGGTGCTGCAGGTCAGCAGCATGCAGATCGGCGTCAACGGGCTGTCCAACATCGTCACCGGCGGGCTCATGCTCGGCTTCTCGGTCGCGCACCTCGGCGTCAGCTGGTCCGCGGGCAGGATCGCGGTCGCCGTGGTCGTGCTGCTGTCCGCGATCGCCATCAAGGTCGCGATCAACCTCGCCACGAACGCGGTGTCGTTCTGGATGCAGAGCCCCAGCCCGCTGTTCGCGTTCGCCGTGCACCAGGTCGGTGACCTGGCCCGCTTCCCGCTGTCGATCTACCCGCTGGCGCTGAAGGCGGCGCTGGGCTTCGTCCTGCCGTTCGCGTTCGTCAGCTTCTTCCCCGTCAGCTACCTGCTCGGCGGCGGCTCCGCGTGGGTGGGGCTGCTGACCCCGCTGGTCGCCGTCTACTGCCTGGGCGTCGCCTGGCTGGTCTTCTCCCGCGGCCTGCGCCGCTACGAGAGCGCCGGCAACTGAGGGTCGAGCAGTGATCGTGCGGCGGTGGCGGTCTTCGACCTGCCGTCGGCCGCGGCCAGCCATTGCCGCAGCGCGGGCTCGGTCACCGGTACGCCGGCGCGCAGGTGCTCGTCGCGCAGCAGTTCCACCAGCGCGTGCAGGCCGCGGGTCCTGCGGTCCAGGCACGGCAGCAACGCGGTCAGCACCGCCCGGACCTGCCCGCCGAGCCCCGCCATGGACAGGTCGCCCAGCGATGCGGCCCACCGGTTCAGTGGTACGGCGGGAGCCAGCGTCGCCATTGCGGCTGCCAGCGCCGCGGCGCTCATCCGCTGCGGCATCAGCGCCGCGGCGGCGTCGACGGCGACGGTGCGCTCGCCGATGGTGGCAGCCGCCAGCCCGGCCGCGACGACGTAGGGGCTCAGCGGCGGCAGCTCGGCGACCGTGCTGCCGAGCAGTTGCAGAGCGTAGGCGCCGCCGTTGACGGTGCCGTGCAGGGAGTCGTTCTGGTGGTGCAGCGAGACGGCCAGGAGCGGCTCGATGTTGCCGGGCCACACCGACGCCAGCCACGGGTGCCACGGCGCGCCGGGCGTGCGGACGGATGAGTCCACACCGGCGAGTGCCACGGTCGGCAGCGCCGGATCCGGGGGTGCCGGCGCGGCGGCCGGCCCGAGCGCGCCGACCCGGATGGGGCTGTAGGGCCGCTCGGGATCGCACGACACCCGCCATGTGGGTGCCCGTCCGGCGCCGGCCGCGTCGAAGCCGGGCCCGCGGCCGATCAGCGGCGCGTCGTCGCCACGCGGTGCACGGGCCCGGGCGGCGGCGATCCACAGTGGACGGTCGGAGCGGCTGAGCGCTGCCGGTGCCGGCCCGCCGAGCGCATACGTGAGGGAGGCGCCGAGGGCGCCGGGTATCGCGGCCGCTTCGTCGCGGACCGCCGCGGACACGCCGGCCGGGTCCGGCCCGAGCCGCAGGAGCGCGGCGACGACGTCGAGCGGATCCGGCGCGGCCTCCTCGGCGAGCCGCTGCACGAGCACCGCCGGCGCGATCCAGCCGCCGGCATGGGTCGGCTCCGCGCACGGCGCGAACCGGCGCCCGGCACGCAACGCCGACTCCACGGCGGACACCCGCCCGGCGAGCAGCTGCACCTGCGGTGCCAGCGACGGCAGCCGGCGTATCCGCGGCGCGTGGGCGGCGGCGAGCACCACCCCGGCGACGACGTCGAGCAGCAGGTCCCACTCGTACGCCGGGCCGTCCCGCAGCAGGCGTGCCGCCCGGCGGCCAGCCCGGCGTACTCGCCGGGGTCCGGGCCGAGCCGGGCGGCCGCGCACAGGGCACGTTCGAGCAGCTCCGCGTCGGTCGGGTCGGCCAGCAGGATGGCGAACGCCTCGGCCAGCTCCGCCGGTTCGGTGATGGGCGCCACCGCCTCCAGTTCCGGCGCGGCAACCTCCGGCGGGGCAACCGGTGCCGTGACCGCGGGCGGCGCCTCGACGCCGAGCCAGCCGCGGGCAGCGGCCGCGACCGCGGGCGCCAGTGCCGGCAACGCGGACAGGACGGCACCGCGCTCGCCGCGTGCGCGCAGATGCTCGACGCAGGCCGCCTGGACGTCCGGGTGCGGATGCCCGAGCGCGGCGACGATGACGGACGACTGTCCACTGCCGACCCGCGCCGCGAGGGCGAGGGCCTTCGTCGCGGTGGACTTCGCCGGGGCGAGGACCGCGGCGGCGAGCCCGTCGGTGAGCGCGGCGCTGTCGTGGTCGAGCCGGCCCGCCTTCTGCACCGCGGTGAGGGCGTCGACGGCGAGCGCGACGGTGGGCCCCACGGAGCTTCGCAGCAGCATCGCGTAGCCGGCCTGACGCGCGGCGCGTTCGTCGGCGGACGGCGCCAGCGCGGCGTGCAGGCGGGAGTACCAGCCGGCCCGGTACTGCGGGAACCCGAGCCCGAGCGCGGCGACCGTCGCGTCCAGGACCCGCGCGCGGTCGATCGTGCCGTCGGACAGCAGATCGAGGACGGCGTCGTGCCAGGTCTGCACGCGCGAGCCACGGTACTTGTCGACGTTGGCGAGGCTCACCTGCCGGTTGCCCTCGATCTCGAAGATCCGCCAGAACGCCCGGGCCAGCAGTTCCGGGTCTGCTCGGAGCAGATCCGCCCGGCGGCCGCCGCCGCCGCTGAACCGCCCACCGAACTGGTTGACCATCGCCAGCACGTAGTCGTCGTCGGCGTCCAGCGTGACCAGCCCGTCGCGTTCCGCCCGGCGGATGATGCCGAAATCGGGGCTGTAGTCCGTGGTCGCGATCGTGCGCACCGTGTGCCGGGCGAGCGCGTGCAGGAACCGGCTACCCCGCGAGCGGGCGATCCGCAGCCGCTGGTCGTCCGTCGGCCAGGTCAGCTGCTCGGCCGGCGCCGTGGCCGCGAGGATCAGCTCCAGCCGCCGGCCCTCCTCCTGCGTGTACCGGTCCTTGCGACCGTCCAGCGCGTCCCGCCACGCGTACCGCTCCCAGGCCTGCAGCGCCGGCCGGTGCAGCGCCTCCCGCTGGCCGGCCGTGAACGCACACACCCGGTCGAGCAGCACCCCGACGTCGAGCGTCAGCAGTTCGGTCAGCGTCGCCACCCTCGCAGGGTAGCCGCGCCCGTCACGACGGTGCCCGGCCCAGGCCCGCCTCCCGGGCCCGGACGATCGCCTGGGTGCGGTGCGGGACCTGCGGCGCGAGCACCGCCATGACGGCACCGGCGGCGCTCGATCCGTCCACCGACGCCGACACCGCCGCGTCCACGGCGCCGCAGAGGACGACCAGGGCGGTCCCGGTGATCAGCGCGAGCTCCAGGACCCGGCCGCGTCGCGTCGCCGGGCGCCTGGCCGGGAACCGCACGTTGACCAGGCCCTGCACGGCGATCGGCAGGAAACCCGGGCTGGAGGCCGCGAGCCCGGCCCGCACCAGCGGCCCGTCGTCGCCGCGCAGCGCCGCCTCGTACGCCGGGAGCACCGCCGTCACGTGCACGGCCAGGAGGACGGCGGCGCCGGCGAGCAGCCAGCCGAACGGCAGGTCCGGCCGCCGGTCGATGAGGACCGCACCGGCGACGCCGTAGGCGAGCATCGTGGTGAGGGGCTCCAGCCACGGCACCGGGCCGGTGTGGCCGCCCGCGGCCCACGCAGGGAGACGACCCCGGCCAGGACGGCGACCAGGGTCGCCGCCGCGCATCGGGCGGCGGCGGGGCTGGGTTGGCGGACGGTGTCGATACGACGAGCATCGCGTCCGCCGGCTGGTGCGGCAATGGCCGGTGTTCCCGCGGCGGCGGGAGTTCCTCCCGGCCACGCGGGAACGCGCGCTCTGGGCCGGGGCACGGCGCGCGCCGCACGCTCGACAGCGTTGGACACCCGTCTGAGGAGGAAACCATGAAAGCCGTCCGGTACGTCACCGCGTTCGCCGTCGTCGTCATCTCGCTGATGAACCTGCCCTTCGCGTTCGACGACGGCGGGGCCGGCCTCGCCATGCCCGTCCGCGTCCTGATCAGCCTGCTGGGCGTGCTGGGCATCGCCGCCGCGGTCGCGCTGCTGGCCAGGGCGGCCTGGGGCGCCCCGGCCGTCGTCGCCGTCGGCGTGGTCAACCTGATCGGCGCCGTTGTCGGCGTCGCCACGGGCATGGAGGGCGGCCTGATCGGGCTGGCCGTCAGCCTGGTGGCGACCGGGCTCGGGGCCGCGACGCTGCTGCAGGGCCGCCGCACGCCGCAGGCCGCCTGACCCCGGTACCGCCGCGGGCCCCGGCTTCGCCGGCCGGGGTCCGTGGCGTGCGTTACAGCCGGCACGCTCCCGCCGTGCGATAGTTCACCGGCGGAATGTTTGACTCGGCAGCTATGTTCTACTGCCCGTCAGACCCAGGAGCTTGGAGCGTGCGAGATGCAGTTCGGAGTGTTCACCGTCGGTGACGTCACCCAGGACCCGACCACTGGCCGGGTGCCGACGGACGCCGAGCGGGTCAAGGCGATGGTGACGATCGCGCTCAAGGCCGAGGAGGTCGGCCTGGACGTCTTCGCGCTCGGCGAGCACCACAACCCGCCGTTCGTGCCGTCCTCGCCGACCACGATGCTCGGCTGGATCGCGGCGAAGACCAGCCGGTTGCAGCTGTCGACCGCGACCACGCTGATCACGACCAACGACCCGGTCAAGATCGCCGAGGACTACGCGATGCTGCAGCATCTCGCCGACGGCCGGGTGGACCTCATGATGGGCCGCGGCAACACCGGCCCGGTGTACCCGTGGTTCGGCCAGGACATCCGCAACGGCATCGCCCTCGCGGTGGAGAACTACGCGCTGCTGCGCCGGCTGTGGCGCGAGGACGTGGTGGACTGGGAGGGCAACTTCCGCACCCCGCTGCAGGGCTTCACGGCGACCCCCCGCCCCCTCGACGGCGTGCCGCCGTTCGTGTGGCACGGGTCGATCCGCAGCCCCGAGATCGCCGAGCAGGCCGCCTACTACGGCGACGGCTTCTTCGCCAACCACATCTTCTGGCCCAAGGAGCACACCCAGCGCATGATCGGGCTGTACCGGCAGCGCTTCGAGCACTACGGGCACGGCACCGCCGACCAGGCGATCGTCGGGCTCGGCGGGCAGGTGTTCATGCGGAAGAACTCGCAGGACGCCAAGCGGGAGTTCCGGCCGTACTTCGACAACGCCCCCGTCTACGGCCACGGCCCGTCGATGGAGGACTTCACCGCGCAGACGCCGCTGACCGTGGGCAGCCCGCAGGAGGTCATCGACCGGACGCTGTCGTTCCGGGAGTACGTCGGTGACTACCAGCGGCAGCTGTTCCTGCTCGACCACGCCGGGCTGCCGCTGAAGACGGTCCTCGAGCAGCTGGACATCCTCGGCGAGGAGGTCGTGCCGGTGCTGCGCAAGGAGTTCGCGGTCGGCCGCCCCGCGCACGTGCCGGACGCACCCACGCACGCCTCGCTGAAGGCGGCACAGACCGAGAAGGTGGACGCATGAAGCGCCTCGTGGTGATCGCCGCCGGGCTCAGCCAGCCGTCGTCGACCCGGCTCCTCGCGGACCGGCTCGCCGCGGCAACGGCCCGCGAGCTCGGCGGGGAGCTCGCGGCGGACGTGCGGGTGGTGGAGCTGCGCGACCACGCGCACGAGATCACCGACCACCTGCTGACGGGCTTCCCCGCCCCGGCGCTCAAGGACGTCCTGGACGCGGTCGCGGCCGCCGACGGGCTGATCGCCGTGTCGCCGATCTTCAACGCCTCCTACAGCGGCCTGTTCAAGTCGTTCTTCGACGTCCTCGGCGACGACGTGCTCACCGACAAGCCGGTGCTGCTCGGCGCGACCGGCGGCACCGCCCGGCACTCCCTGGCCCTGGAGCACGCGCTGCGGCCGATGTTCACGTACCTGCACGCGGTGGTGGCGCCGACGTCGGTGTTCGCCGCGACGGAGGACTGGGCCGGCGGCGGCGACGCGACCCTGCACCGGCGCATCGACCGCGCCGGCCGCGAGCTCGCGGACCTCGTCGGCCGGCGGGCGTCGCCGGTGGTCGCCGACCCGTTCGCGCTGACGACCACGTTCGACGCCCTGCTGTCCGGGCAGGGCCGTGCGGTGACGAACGACCTGCGGCTTTAGGCGCTGTATCGAAGTGGGGGTCGGAGCGAGGCGACGCCTGAGTCCGCCGCAGCCCGGCCATCCACTTCGATACGGCCCCTAAGCGCCGGGGCGGACCAGGCCGCACTCGTAGGAGAAGATCACGGCCTGGACCCGGTCCCGCAGGCCGAGCTTGGTCAGGATGCGGCTGACGTGGCCCTTCACGGTCCCCTCGGTGAGGAACAGCCGGCCGGCGATCTCGGCGTTGGACAGGCCCCGGGCGATGAGCTCGAGCACCTCGCGTTCCCGCTCGGTGAGGACGCGCAGCTCGGCCTCCGTCCGGGGCAGCGGGTCGCCGGACGTGCCGATGTGCCGTTCGATCAGCCGCCGGGTGACCGGTGGCGCCACGATGGCCTCGCCCCTGGCCACCACCCGGATCGCGGAGAGCAGGTCGGCGGCGAGGGTGTCCTTGAGCAGGAACCCGCTGGCGCCGGCCCGCAGCGCCGTGTACACGTACTCGTCCAGGTCGAACGTGGTGAGGATCAGGATGCGGGGCCCGTCCGGCCGCGACGCGCGGATGCGCCGGGTGGCCTCCAGGCCGTCGACCCCGGGCATCCGGATGTCCATCAGCACGACGTCGGGGGCCGTCGCCGCCGCCAGGGCGGTGGCCTCGGCGCCGTCGCCGGCCTCCCCGACGACCGCCATGTCCTCGGCGTTCTCGAGGATCATCCGCAGTCCGGCGCGCAGCAGCGCCTGATCGTCGGCGAGCAGGACCCGGATCATCCGGTCCCCGCCGGGTCGAGGGGGATGCGGGCCCGCACGCGATAGCCGCCGTCCGGCCCGGGGCCCGCGGTGACCTCGCCGCCCAGCAGCGCCGCGCGTTCCCGCATGCCCCGCAGGCCGCTGCCGGTCCCGCCGCCGGCAGGTGTACCGGTGCCGTCGTCGCCGGCGTCGAGCCGCAGCTCGGCACTGCCGTAGGACACCACCACCGTGGCGCGGGCCCCCGGCCCGGCGTGCTTCATGGTGTTGGTCAGCGCCTCCTGGACGATCCGGTACGCCGACACGTCCACACCGGTCGGCAGCGGCCGCGGCGACCCGTCGACACGCAGGTCGACCGGGGTCCCCGCCCGCCGGACCTGCTCGACGAGGCCGGGCAGGTCCACCAGGCCCGGCACCGGCTGCGCGGGGCCGTCGCGCAGCACGTGCCGCATCTCGGCCAGGGACGCGCGGCCGGTCGCCACGATGGTGTCCAGCGCGGCGAGGGTGTCGGCGGGCCGCTTGGCGAACGCCGCCGTGCCGCCCTGCGCCTGCATCACGATGACGGCCAGGCCGTGTGCCACCACGTCGTGCAGCTCGCGGGTGATCCTGGCCCGTTCCTCGGCGCCGGCGAGGGCGGCCTGCTCCCGGGCCCTGGACAGCAGCTCGCCGAGGTAGGCGCGGCGGCTGTGCACGCCCCACCCGATGGCCCAGGCGACGACCAGCATGGAGCCGAGGACCGGCAGCCCGCCCCAGTCCGTCGGCCCGAACGTGGGTTCCCCGGCCGGCGGCGGCGCGTCCTGCGGGCCGCGTTCCCGTGCGGTGTCCATGGCCGACCGGTCCAGCCAGCCGTCGGCGCGGCCGTCCAGGGCCACGTACGCCGACCACGCCGTCACCACGGCCAGCGCGGCGCCGAGCAGCGCGAGCGACACCGCGCGCCGCCACTGCACGGCGACCGTGTACATCGCGACCGGCACGGCCAGGTCCGCGGGCACCGGCGTCTCGGCGAGCGCCATCTGAGCCACGGCAGCCAGCGACGCCGCGGCGAGCGACGGCACCGGCCACCGGCGGCGCACCGCGACGGCCGCGACGCAGATCCCGATCAGGAACCATCGGGACGCCGGCGGACCGCCGAGGCCGCCGGCCGTGGTGCCGTTGCCCACCCACGAGCCGATCAGCAGCAGGGCGGCGAGGCCGGCATCCTGGAGGCCCGGCCGGCGCAGTACCGCGGGAATGCTCATACCGGCCTCACCTTAGGGCGCGGTGGCACCGCCGGAGAACCCGTCGGAGGTCAGGGGTCCCGCCATGACCACAGGCAGGTGCGCGACCGTTGCCGCAACGCGCAGCCTGTGCCGTATGACAAGACGATGGATCGTGCTGCTGGCCGCGCTGGCGCTGGTGCTGGTGGCCGGGGCCGTCGCCCTGCGGTTCAGCGCCGTCAAGGGCCTGGAGTGGACGCGGGTCGTGCCGGCGGGTGACTGCCGGTGCGCCGACGGCAGCGAGTTCGCCTTCTGGGAACGGCGGGCCGACCCGGCCAAAGTCGTGCTCTTCCTCAACGGCGGCGGCGTCTGCTGGGACGCGACCAGCTGCGCCTTCACCGGCGAGCACGGCGAGAGCGACTTCTACGACTGGAGCTCCCGGGGCGTGGAGCCCGAGAACCGCAGCGGGATGTTCGACGTGACCCGAAGCGACAACCCGTTCGCGGAGTACTCCTACCTCTACGTCAGCTCGTGCACCGGTGACGCGCACCTGGGCAACGCCTCCCAGGCGTACACGCCGCAACTGACGGTCGAGCACCGCGGCTACGTCAACGGCACCGCGGCCCTGGACCACCTGGCCCGGCACTATCCCGGCGCCACCGAGGTCGTGGTCGTCGGCAAGACCGCCGGGTCGGTGGCCGCGCCCATCTACGGCGGCCTCGTCGCCGACCGGCTGCCCGGGGCGAGGGTCACGGTGTTCGGCGCCCAGTCCGGCGCCTGGCCGGACCACCCCGACTTCAACGCCGGGGTCCTCGACGCGCGGTGGGGCGCCTACAAGGCGGTGCCCGCCTGGGCGGTCGACGAGCTGGCCGTGCGCGACTGGGGCGTCCCCCGGTTCTGGTCCCAGGCCGGCCGGCACGATCCGCAGCTGGTGCTGGGCCGGTTCGACTTCGCCGACGACCCGCACGCCGCGTCGGAGCTGGCCCGGTGGACGAGCGGGAGCACCCTCGACGTGATCACCGCCAACGAGGCGGCGATCGAGGCCGCCGGGGTGCGCCTGCACAGCTACACCGCACCCGGCGACGACCACGGGCTCTTCGAGTTCGGCAAGTTCTACACGATCAAGGTTCGAGGTGTACGGCTGGTCACGTGGCTCGGCGCACTGATCGGCGACGCACCACCCGGCGACGTCGGACCCTAGCGGCCGGTGCGGCGGGACGTGGTGCGGCGGCGGGTGGTGGCGGCCTTCGCCTTGCGCTTGGCCTTGCGCCGCGGGACCACGGCCTGCCAGCGCCGCAGGCGCAGGATCTTCTCGTAGCGTTCGACGAGCCGCTCCCGCTGCCGCTTCGTGCAGCCGAGCTGCTCGGGTTCGAGGCGGGCGATCCGGTCGGCGATGACGGCGGCTGCCGCGTATCGCGCCCACGTCGGCTTCTGCCGCGCGAGGCGCCGGGCGTGCGCGGCGATGACGTAGCGGGCCGGCGGGTAGTCGGCGAGGGTCATGCCCTGCCCGGAGCCGTCGGCCATGGCCCGCAGCAGCGCCGCGGCGTGGTCGACCAGTTCGTCGTCGGCGTCCTCGGCGATGATCGCGGCGTGCAGGTGCGCGGCGGTCGCGACGGCACCGGCGGTGACCGCGTCGAGGTCGTCGCCGGCGCAGGCGTGCCGCAGCAGCCAGTCCCGTACCTCGGGCAGGACCGCGACGCTGCACAATGCCTCGATCGCGTGCACCCGGCCCCAGCCGGTGGTCCGCGCGGCGAGCCACAGCAGCGCCTCGATGCCGGCGTCGCCGCGGTGCCGCAGCGACTCGACCGCGAGGGCGCCGAACTCGGCGGACAGCAGCCCGATCGTGCGGATGAGCTCGATGTCCTTGTCGGAGGCGGTCGCCTCGGTGCCGAGCAGCGCCAGCCCGACGGCGACCTCGCGCCGGTCGACGCCGTGCCGCACCAGCCACCGGCCGGTCCGGCGGACCCGTTTGCGGCCCGCCCTCAGCGCCGCGGCGGCGACGTGCTCGTTGTCGTGGACCGGCACGTACACCGCGTCGAACGCGCCGACGAGCGCCCTGGGCGCGGCGGCCGGCTCGGCGAAGTGCGCGTCGAGGATCGCGGCGACGTCCGCCCCGACCCGCCGTGCGTCGCGCCCGATGCCGGTGCGCGGGCGCTGATCGTCGGGGTACGGCTCGCCACCGGCGGGCAGCGGGTCGTCCTTGCCCTGGCGGTGCAGCAGCACCGCGTGGTCGTGCAGCCGTTCACGGATCATGGCCTGAGATGGTGTCACACCGCAGGTCACATGACGAGACGCAGTTTTCTGGCGGCGACGCCGATCGTGACGCGCTGCCCCCAGGACAGCTCGAGGCGGTCGGCCTCCAGGCCGTCGGCGAACACGACGAGCCCTTCGCCCTCGCTCGCCAGCTCCAGGGTCTCGGTGCCGTCGAGGCGGCCACTGGTCAGCGTGACACCCGTCGCGGGCGACGGCCACGCCTCCCGCACGAACCAGGTCAGGGCCGGCTCGCCGGGTGCGGGGCTGGCGGGGGCGTCGGCGCGCTGCCGGGCGATCGAGGAGCACCAGCCGGTCGCACCGGTCCCGGTGCCGGCGACGACCCCGGACGACGAGTGCCGCTCCCGCGCACCGTCCGATGTGGACAGTGTGTAGCGGGCCGACTGGTGCGTGACGTGCCCGAAGTAGATCTCGTTGAGGCCGAGCAGCTCCTGGCCGTCGTCGAGGGCGGCCGACACCATCGTGCGGTCCTGGACGGTCAGGCCGGGCAGGTCACGCAACAGGCGCCGCAGTGCCCCGGGCGGATGGCGTACGAGCACGCCCGGGTTGCGTTCAGGTGCCGGGTTGACGCCGATGACCGGCTGCCCGTCGAGGTACTTGGCGACGTTCGCGACGAGGCCGTCCTGCCCGACGGCGACGACGACGTCCTCGGGCGCGAACAGGAACCGGGACAGGTCGGCCCGGTCGAGGTGGCCGCGGCGCCAGTCGGCGGGCACGGCCGCGCCGGCGGCGGCGAGCGCTGCCTGCTGGGCGGCGTGCCGGGCCGCGACCTCGTCGAGGTCTCGGCCCCGCTGGCGCAGGAAGTACGCGGCGGCGGCGCGGGTGCCGTGGCGGGCGAGCAGTTCGTCGAGCTCGCTGCGCCGCGACACCAGCACCACCCTGGGCGCGAGGGTGCTCACGACGGCCCTGCCCACGTGTTCATGTGGTGCACTCCCTTCCACGTCTCGTTCAGCAACGCATCCAACGGGTTCGGCCGGGCGGTTCAGCCGGGTGGGATCGCCCGGCGGCGGACGTGGCGGCGGTGCCGGATCCGCAGGACCCGGTGGACCGCGGACCAGCGGCGGGCCATGACGGTCCGTCGCGACGCCGCGCTCACGACCGCCCGCCGAGCCGGTTGACCAGGCCGGTCAGCACGTCCGGGGTGACCGTCAGCTGGCCGATCTCGGGCAGGTTGCCGGCGAGCTCGCGCAGCGCCAGGGCCTGCAGGACGCCGGGCGGCAGGTCCCGGTACGCGGCCAGGCGCGCGGTCTCCGCCTCGGCCTCGGCGAGCCCGACGGCGCGGACCCCCTCGGCGCGGGCCTCGGTGCGGGCCCGGTCGGCGTCGGCCTCGGCGGCCGCGGTCAACCGGGCACGCTCCGCGTCGGCGAGCGCCGTGACCTTGGACCGCTCCGCGGCCGCGGTCGCCGCGACCTGCTCCCGCTCGGCGACGGCCTGGGCCGCCACCAGGGCCGCGGCCGCGTCGACCTCGGCCTTGCGGCGGGCGTTGGCGCCGTGCTGCTCCACCAGCTGCTGCTCCCGGCGGGCCAGCTCGATCTTGCTCTGCAGCTCGTTCTCCGCGATGGCGCGCTCCTGCTCGACGGCGCGGGCACGGCGCGCATACGTGGCCCGGTCCGCCTCCTGCTGCACCGCCTCCCGGGTCGGGGTCTGCAGTGCCCGTTCCAGGTCCGGCTCGGGGCGGATCGCGACGACGCGGGCGCTGACGACGCTGACGCCGGTGTCGGTGAGGCGCGGGTCGCCGCCGAGCGCCTCGGCGACGGCCTCACGGACGGGGGCGATCCCCGAGGTCAGCGCGTCGGTGAGGGTCAGCCGGGCCAGCAGGTCCAGGGCCGGCTGCTGGGCGAGCTCGGCGAGGAGGGTGGCCACCTGGTCCAGGGGCTGGCCGCGCCACGAGCCGGCCTCCGGGTCGACGGAGAAGTCGAGGCGGGACGCGGCGACGTCGGGGGCGCTGATCCGGTAGGTGACCGTCGCCTGCACCGTGACGTCGGCGAAGTCGGCGGTCCGGGCGTGGAACAGCAGCGGCAGCTCCCGGTCGTCGACCGGCACCTCGGACAGCACGGCGGTCAGCGGCCGGTAGTAGAACGACTGGCCGATGCCCTCGTGCCGCACCTTGCCCCTGACGTGGTGGCGGACCCAGGAGGTCGGCGCACCACGCAGGTGCCGCAGGAAGAAGCGGGTTGTCACGTCGGCCATGGCGGCCCTCCCAGGTAAGTTATCGTCGTACTGACGATATAAGTCGTCACCGTTTCTCGTCAATGTGGTGATAAATACATGTCGTTCGCCGTGACCGTCGACCTGGTGATGCTGACGATCCGCGACAGCGCACTGAGCGCGCTGCTGATCCGCCGGGCGATCCCGCCGTACCAGGGCGGCAGCGCGCTGCCCGGCGGCTTCGTGCTGCCGGAGGAGGACCTCGACGACGCCGCCGAACGCGAGCTGGTGGAGGAGACGGGCCTGCACGGCGCCGGCCACCTCGAGCAGCTCGGCAGCTACGGCGCACCGGCCCGCGACCCACGCGGCCGGGTCGTCACGATCGCCTACCTCGCGCTGGTCCCGGACGCGCCGTCACCACGCGCCGGCAGCGACGCCGCCGCGGCCGACTGGGTCCCGGTCGCCGCCCTGCCACCCCTGGCCTTCGACCACGGCCGCATCCTCGCCGACGGCATCGAGCGCGCCCGAGCCAAACTGGAGTACACCCCGCTCGCCGCGGCCTTCTGCCCGCCCGAGTTCACGATCGCCGAGCTGCGCGGCGTCTACGAGGCCGTCTGGGCCACCCGCCTCGACCCGCGAAACTTCCACCGCAAGGTGACCTCCACCGACGGCTTCGTCGAGCCGACCGGCCGCACCACCGCCGGCGACCGCGGCCGCCCGGCGCAACTCTTCGCCCGCGGCACCGCCACCGTGCTGTACCCACCCCTGCTCCGCAAGGGCCAGGGCCTCTCCTGAGCGCGTTCTGCAACGAGCGAGGCCAGCAGGCCGGCACCTTGGCCGCTCAGGCGGCCGTGGATCCCCGGGTCAGGCGGAGGCGCGCAGGATCAGCTCCGGGTTGAAGATGACGGAGCGCGGGGAGCGGCTGGGTTCGCGGATGCGGGTGAGCAGCAGCTGGGCCATCTCCCCCGCCATCTCCTCGACCGGCTGGCGGACGGTGCTCAGCGGCGGGTGGCACTCCAGGGCGGCGGTGCTGTCGTCGAAGCCGATGACGGCGACGTCGTCGGGGACGCGGCGGCCGGACTCCTGGATGACGCGCAGGGCGCCGTCGGCCATGAGGTCGTTGGCGACGAAGACGCCGTCGATCTCGGGGTGGGCGGCGAGCAGGGTGCGGGCCGCGCGTTCGCCGCCGCCGCGGGTGAAGTCGCCCTCGACGTAGGGCACCTCGGTCTGGCCGTGGGCGGCGACGGCGGCGCGGAAGCCGGCGAGGCGGTCCTGGGCGGCCGGCATGTCCAGCGGGCCGGTGATGGTGGCGATGCAGCGGCGCCCCAGGGCGGCCAGGCGGTCGACGGCCATGCGGACGCCGGCGCGCTGGTCGACGTCGACGTAGCTGGTGTGCACCGGGCGGCCGGGGCGGCAGGACAGCACGCACGGGACGCCGAGGTCGACGAGCTGGCCGGGCAGCGGGTCGTCGACGTGGCTGGAGATGAGCAGGGCGCCGTCCACGTGGCCCTGCCGCAGGTACCGCATGACGTGCTCGCGGGCGGGCGGGTCGGCGAGGAAGATGACCAGGTGGATGCCGAGCGGGCGCAGGACCTCCTGCGCGCCGGCGGTGACGCGGCCCAGGTAGGGGTCGGTGAACGTGCGGGTGAGGAACGGCGTCTCGTAGCCGCGGTTCTCCGGCTCGGACACGACCAGGGCGATCGAGTCGGTGCGGCGGGTGACCAGGGACCGGGCGGCGAGGTTGGGCACGTAGCCCGTCGCGGCGATCGCCCGCTCGACGGTGCGCCGCAGCTCGGGGTCGACGGTCTGCACCCCGTTGATCACCCTGGAGACCGTGGCACGGGACACCCCGGCGTAGTTGGCGACCTGTTCCAGGGTGGGTGGTCGCGTGTCGCTGCCCGTCATGAGTCTCACGGTAGATCGTGCCCCCGCGCGGTGAGAAAAGGGAGCCGTGGATGGACGGCAACTGAGGCACGTCCATCCACGGCCGGTTCCTAGGTGGATACGGTGGTCATGCGGTCCCGTTGGCGCCGCACTTGACCTTCAGGCGGATGCAGTACGCGACCCGGCGGTCCATCTCGGCCTGCGGCCAGGCGTTGAAGAAGTCGCCGTGCATGGTGAACCCGGCACCCGAGCTGAGCCGGATGCGTGAGGGGTCACCGTTCACCGGGTACCGCAGCACCTGCCGCAACTTCGGCACCGCGACGGGGTGCGTGGCGGGGCAGGCGCCGTTGACCGGGTAGGCCATGTGGCTCTTGTGGTCGGCCGAGTCCAGGTCACGCCCGTTCCAGCACTGCGGGAAGTCCAGGTAGGACTCCAGCATCGAGTCGGCCGGGCAGTTGATGAAGTCCTTCCCCGCGCCGGACTCGTTGTGGTGCAGGCAGGACCAGCGGGAGATGGTGGTCGCGTCGGGTGCGGTCGCCTTGGCGTTGCCGGCGACGATGCGCAGCCCGAAGGGCAGCGACTGGGTGTTCTCGCGAACGGCGTCGTTGACCCCTTCACCGAGGTAGTAGAACGTGGTGATCACCGGCTCCTTGGCCACCCCGTCCTGGTACAGGGTGGGCACCCAGTACGAGGACTTGTCAACGGCCGGGTTGCAGTTGCTGGGGCCGTTGGCGAGGTCGGTCACCGTCGAGTTGCCGTTCGTGACGGTGCTGCCGAAGAAGCTGTGCATGTGCGACGCGCCGGGCAGGCCGGGGAAGACGATCGGGTCGTCCGGCAGCCGGTGGCTGAACGGGCAGTCGGCGAGGAACTCCGCGACCCGGACCGCGCCCGGCGGGATGGTGGTCGGGTTGGTGGTGGGAGTGGACCCACCGGTACCGAACACCTGGAACTCCCACAGCGACACGCCGTACTGCGTGGCCCGGCGGGTGGTGTTGAGCTTCACGTAGCGGCCTGAGCCGGACACGTTCAGCGTCTGCACCCCGCCGGTGCCGTTGACGGTGGTGTTGATCGTCGTCCACGTGCTGCCGTTGGCCGACGTCTGGATGGTGAAGTCGCGGGCGTACGCGGCCTCCCAGTTCAGCACCACCCTGGTGATCGTGGCGGACGCGCCCAGGTCGACCTGCAGCCACTGCGGGTCACTGAACGCGCTGGACCACCGGGTGCCGCCGTTGCCGTCGACCGCGTTCGCGGCCGCGGATCCGCCGTTCTCGGCCGAGGACGCCGTGACCGGCTTCCCCTGCGAGATCGGAAGCTCTGCCGCGTCCGCGGACCCGAGGGCCCGCGTCGCGACGTACGTGCCGATCAGCGCCGTGAGCGCCAGCCCGATCAGGCTCTTCCTGATCAGGCCCCTCCCCAGGACCGTACTCATTTGTAAACCCTCACGTAGTCGACGTACATCCGGGACGGGAACGGTGTGGTCGCGTCGATCGGGCCGGGGAAGTCTCCACCGACCGCGAGGTTGAGGATCAGGTAGAACTGGTGGTCGTAGACCCACGGGCCACGGGTCGTCTCGACGGTGTCCTTGTTGGCGACCAGGATGATCTGGTTGTCGACGCGGAACGTCATGTGCTTGCTGTCCCACTCGGTCGAGTAGACGTGGTAGTCCAGCGACAGGTCGACCGTGGTGATCTTCTGGCCGTAGCCGCCACCGCCGTTGTAGGCCGGCGCGTGCAGCGTCGAGTAGATTTCGCTGGTGTTCCTGCCGAGGATCTCCATGATGTCGATCTCGCCGTTGTACGGCCAGGGCCGGCCCTGCAGGAAGTCGGTGCCCATCATCCAGAAGGCGGGCCAGAGGCCGTTGCCCTTCGGGACCTTGATGCGGGCCTCGACGCGGCCGTACTGGGTGGAGAACTTGTTGCTGGTGTTGATCCGGCCGGAGGTGTAGTCGCGGCCGCCGAGGGTCTGCTTGCGGGCCTCGATGACCAGCGAGCCGCCGGAGACGGACGTGTTCTCCAGGTTGGTGTAGTACTGGATCTCACCGTTCTGGCCGGTGCCGGGGTCGATCGTCCACTTGGACGTGTCGACGTTGGTGCCGGTGTTGAACTCGTCGGCCCACACCAGGTTGGTCGCCGGGAACACCGGGTCGGCCGGGAACGCCGGCGGCTGGACCGGCGCGCCGCCGGTGCCGAAGACCTTGAACTCCCACAGCGAGTAGCCGTAGCCGTTGGACCGGGCGGTGCCGTACATCCGCACGTACCGGCCGGTGCCGTTGACCGTCAGCGTCTCGCGGAAACCCTTGCCGGTCGTGGTGGTGTAGATCGGCGTCCAGTTGTTCGCGTCGGCCGAGGTCTGGATCTGGTAGGCCACGGCGTACGCCGGGTCCCACTGCAGCACGACCTGCTTGATCTGCGCGGTCGCGCCGAGGTCGACGTAGATCCAGCCCGGGTCGACCCAGCCGCCGGTCGGGTTCGTCGCCCAGCGGCTTGCCGGGTCGTTGTCGAACGCCTTGTCCGGCGTGCACGGGTTGCAGTTGGTGTCGTTCTGCGAGGTCGACGCGAACGCCGGCTTCTTGTACGACAGCAGCACGTTGCTGCCGGGCTGGCTCGGGCTGGTGCTCGGCTGGCTCGGGCTGCTGCTCGGGCTGCTCGGCGTGTCACTGGTGGTCGCCGGCACGCCCTGCACACGGACCTGGAACTCCCACAGCGAGTAGCCCCACTGGGTGGCCCGGGCGGTGCCGTTCATCCGCACGTACCGGCCGGTGCCGGTGACCGTGAGCGTCTGCACGCCGCCGGTCGAGCCGGTGGCGGTGTGGATCGTGGTCCACGTGGTGCCGTTGGTGGACACCTGGATCGTGTAGGCCGTCGCGTATGCGGCCTCCCAGTTCAGCGTCACGCCGCAGACGACCTGGGTGGAGCCGAGGTCGACCTGGACCCACTGCGGGTCACTGGCGGCGCTGGACCAGCGGGTGCCGTTGTTGCCGTCGAAGGCGGACGACGCGGGGGTGCCGGCGTTCTCCGTCGAGGAGGCGCTGTAGGTCTTGCCGAGCGCGGCGTTGGCGGTGCCGCACGTGCCGGGCGTGGTGTCGCCACCGAAGACCTGGAACTCCCACAGCGAGACGCCGTACTGCGTGGCCCGCGCGGTGGTGTTGACCCGCACGTAGCGTCCGGAGCCGCTGACGGGCAGGCTCTGGTTGCCACCGGTGCCGGTGGTCGTGGTGTAGACGTTGGTCCAGGTGGTCCCGTTGGCGGAGGTCTGGATCTGGTACGCCGTCGCGTAGGCCGCTTCCCAGTTCAGCGCTACGCGGGTGATGGTCTGCGTGGAGCCGAGGTCGACCTGGATCCACTGGGGGTCGCTGTACGCGCTGGACCACCGGGTCCCGGCGTTGCCGTCGGTGGCGCTGGCGGCGGGGGTGCCGACATTCTCGATCGAGGACGCGGTGGTGGGCCTGCCCTGCGACAGCAGGGTCTCCGCGGCGTCGGCGCGGGTCACGACCACGACGATGTAGGTACACAGCATCGCCGCCACCGCGGTGGCGATGGCACCGGCGCGCAGCGCACGCCGGCCGGTCGTAAATCGTGAGAGACGTCGATGGCCGGGGGCGGGTGCCGACCAAGGCATAGGGAGCTCCATTCATGTCGCTCGGGTGACCAGTGTGTTGCGAGGGGATGAGAGAGCGCTCTCTCATCCGGTCACTGTGAACCTTTGCTCGAATCGTGTCAATGCTTCGGGCCGAATGGGAGAGCGCTCTCCAAACATCGACTACCAGCAGCTCACGGCCGATGAACGTTCTGTCGCACAGTGACGAAGCCTGATGCGATGGCTGCGGGAGCGCTCTCCCCAGGTCAGCGCGCGGGTCCCCCGTGTTACGGGCGGCGCATGATCCAGACCGGCAGTTCGTCACCGACGGTGAGATGTTCCAGCACGTCGAAGCCGACGCTGCGGTACACCTCGACGTTGCCGGGGTTGGAGGTCTCCAGCAGCGCCGGCAGCCCGTCCTCGGCGGCCCGCCGCAGACCCGGCGCCATCGTGGCGCGGGCCAGGCGCCGGCCGCGGCGCTCCGGGTGGCACGCGAGGACCCCCAGGTACCAGCGCGGGTACCGGGGCATCACGGCGCCGACGGCGTGCTCGTACACGGCGAACCGCCCGGTCGGCCGGTGGCTCGACGGTGGCGCGCCCGGCCCGTCCCACATCGCGACGGCCGCTCCCCCGTCGGCGACCCAGACGGTGCCGCGCCCGACCCTGGCGTCGAACAGCCCGCCGGCGATCACCTCCGCGTCGCCCGGATAGGTCTCGTCGTCGGGGCAGAAGAACCGGAACGCGGGGTCGGCGGCGAACGCGGCGACGACGGTGGCGACCGCCGCGGCGCGGTGCGCGGGGGTCGCCACTTCGATGACTGGCTCGGGAAGGGGTGTGGTCACGACCAGGTCATACCACGCAGGATCTCCTCGAACGCGGATTTTTCGATGGCTCCGCCGGTCACCTCCAGCGTGAAGCGCACGCGTTCGTCGGCGGACCACCAGCCGGCCGCCGGGCCGTCGGACCGGTCGTACACGTCGATCCGGCGACCGTCGACCATCAGCGTGTGATCGGGCGGCGACAGCCTGCCGTCGGGCTCCGGCTCCCAGCGCATCGGCGCTATCCGCAGCTGCGGACCTCCGGCCCGGGTGAAGCCGAGGGCGAGGACGGCGGCGCCGGAGCTGAGCCAGACCGGTGGCAGCTCGCTCCAGCCGCCGGTCCGGCTCAGCTCCGGCAGGTCCGCGTCGGAGAAGACGAGCTGCTGGCCCTGCGGGCTCCGCGCGTCCCGCAGGAACCGGGTGCCGACCGACTGCGGCAGCTCGAACGTCCGCGCCGCCACCTGCGTGTCGTCGGCGCAGCCGGTGTACGCGCCGTCGAGGAGGATCGTGACCCGGTCGTCGGAGAAGTCCAGGTCGTCGCGGGCGGGGTCCCGCTCGACGCACTTGCCGACCAGCGGCGCCGCGTACACGGTGATCCTCGTGCCGGTCCGGTCGATCCGCGCGGCCGTCCACGGCACGCCCGGCGCCGCCGACGCGACCGCGGACGCGGCCGGCTCCGGGCCCTCGACCGCCGGGCCCGGTCGCGCGACGACGAACCCGGCGACGACCAGCAGGGCGGCGACCGCACCGGCACCCCAGCCCGCGGCGCGACGCCGGCGGATCCGGCGGCGGATGGCGGCGTGCGGCGGCAGCAGCAGCGCCGGCGGCACCTCCGCGACGGCGCGCTCGAAGAGATCGGTGACCTGTGTGCCGTCGCTCATCGACCCGCTCCTTCGCTCAGCAGTGCCCGCAGGTGCGGGTCGTGGCGCAGCGCCACGAGGGCCCGCGCCGTGTGCGACTTGACCGTGCCGAGCCGCACGCCCAGGGCCCGCGCGGTCTCGGCCTCGGTGAAGTCGCCGTGGAAGCGCAGCATCAGCACCGCCCGCTGCTGCCGCGGCAGCCGGGAGAGCGCGGCGGCGAGCAGGTGACGCAGCTCGACGCCGTCGAACTCGTCGGGGACCGGCGGCGGCTCCGGGAGCTCCCCGGTCGGCAGCTCACCCCGCCACCTGCGCCGCCACCAGCTCAGATACGTGCTGGCCAGCATCGCGCGCAGGTATGCGTCCGGGGCGCCGTCCCTGATCCGCGGCCAGCGCCCGTACGCGCGGGCCAGCACCGTCTGGACCAGGTCCTCGGCCCGGTGCCAGTCGCGTGTGAGCAGCCACGCTGAGCGCAGCAGCCGCGGCCAGGCCGCGCTGACGTACGTCTCGAAGTCCTCCACCGGTCACCCTCCCGGGCGGTCAACGACGCCGGCCCGGGAAATGGTTGTCACCGGTGCCTTGCCGCCTCGACCTGGCGCAGGTACGCCGCGATGGCGTCGCGGTTGCGGGCCAGGCACGCGATCCGCGCGTCCATCTTGTCGCGCTCGGCCTCCAGCAGCCCGACGAGCTCGTCGCTGGCGTCGGTGACCGTGATCGTGCACGGGTTGTCGGTGCACGGCAGCACCTCCCGGATCACCCGGGTCGGCAGCCCCGCGTCCAGCAGCCCGCGGATCTGCTCCACCCGGTCGACGAGCCGTTCGGCGTAGTCGCGGTACCCGTTCGCCAGGCGCACCGGCGTGAGCAGCCCCTGCTCCTCGTAGTAGCGCAGCAGGCGGGTCGGGATGCCCGTCCTGCGGGACAACTCACCTATGCGCATGCTCACTCCTCCTTGACGTTCACACCAGTGTGAACCTCCGAGGATCCGGGCATGCCGCTGCTCCTGCTGTCCCTCGCCCAGTTCCTCCTGGCCCTGGACTACTCGATCGTCTACGTGGCGCTGCCCGGCATGTCCAGGGACCTCGACCTGGACCTGCCGGCCGCGCAGTGGGTGGTGAGCGCGTACGCGGTGCCCTTCGCCGGCTTCCTGCTCGTCGGCGGCCGGCTCGCCGACCGGGTCGGCGCCGGCCGCCTGTTCGTCGCCGCGACCGTCGCGTTCGGCGTGGCGAGCGTCGGCGGCGGCCTCGCCTCGTCCGGCGGGGTGCTGCTCGCCGCCCGGTTCGCGCAGGGCCTCGCCGCCGCGCTGCTCCAGCCGGCGATCCTCGGCCTGCTCGGCACGATGTTCCCCGCCCGCTCCCGCGCCCTGTCCGTCTGGGGCGCGGTCGGCGCGTCCGGCCTCGCCGCGGGCGTCGTCCTCGGCGGCGTCCTCACCCGCGTCTCGTGGCGCTGGACGTTCTTCGTCAACGTGCCCGTGACCCTGCTGTGCGCCGCGGGCGGCCTCATCTGGCTGCGCGCCGCGGCAGCGGGCGGCGCCCGCGTCCCGCTGCCGGGTGCGCTGCTCGGCACCGGCGCGGCCCTCGGCGCGGTGCTCGGCCTCACCCTCGCCGGCACCGCCGGCTGGACCTCCCCCGCGACCGTCGCGACCCTTGCCGTCTCCGCGCTGCTGGCCACCGGCTTCGTCGCGCACGAGGCCCGAAGCGGTGCACCGTTGATCGAGCCGTCGCTGCGCCGGATCCGCAGCCTCCGCGTGGGCGTGGCGGCCACGGCGCTGTACATGGCCAGCGTCGGCTCCGAGTTCTACGTGGTGACCCTGCTCCTGCAGACCGGACGCGGCTACCCGCCGCTGCGGGCCGGCCTGGCGTTCCTGCCCCTCGCCGCGCTCGTGACCCTGGGCAGCGCGGTCACCGGCCGGGCGGTACGCCGCTTCGGCACCCCCGCGGTCCTCTCGGCCGGCTTCACCCTCGCGGCGCTCGGCCTGGGCTGGCTGGCCCTGGCCGGCGACGCCTCCTACGCCGCCGGGCTGCTACCGGGCCTGCTCGTCAGCGGCTTCGCCCACGGCATGATCTACACGGCCATGTTCCTGCTCGGCGGCCGCGACGTCCCTGCCGCGCACCAGTCCTCGGCCGGCGCGGTGCTGACGACGTCGCAGTACCTGTCCGGCGCGGTCACGGTCGCCCTGCTGACGCTGATCCTCGGCGGCGGCGGCTCGTTCGGGCCCGCGTTCGCGTTGACCGCGGTGGCCGCGCTCACCGGCGCCGTTCTGGCCGCCCGCGAGGCCGTCGCTGTGCCTGTGTCGCGTTTCTCGTGATCTCCGATCCGCTGCTCGCCTTCGTGTTGCGGTCCGCGTGCGTGATCGTCATCCCCGTAATAGAAAATCCATCACGGCTGCGGCCTTCGTGGTTCCGCACAGCCTCCGGCGGCGCGAACGGTAGCGCGGTCACCGTCCGTGCCGTAGTCGCGGTAATCCCAAGCCAGGTCCGAACTCACATGATCCAGCGCCGTCGAGCGCATCATTCGGTGCTACAACACCGCCGCTGGTCAAAAAACGAAGACCATCGATCACTAGACCGGGGAGTACCAGCACTCAGACTGCGATCTTCCGTCCCGGCCCATGATCGAAGGACGGCCGTGGTCGTCCGGACGACCACCGGAATCCTTCGATCATGACGCGGATCGGGCTGGATCTTGGCGCGCACCTCGGGCGCGCCGCGATTTGGGTGATTTGCGATGGTTTTTGATGCCAGCGACGGTGTGGCACCACCGAATGACGACCTCGACGGCGCTGGATCATGTGAGCGCGGACCTGGCTTGGCATCACCTCGACACGGCACGGACGGCAACCGCGCTACCCGTCCGCGCCGCCGCAGGCTGCGCGAAACCACCGAGCCCCGAGGACTGACACCAGGAACCACTCCAAGCGGCGTACCCCCAAACGGACGCTCAACAGGAAGACGACCACAGGATCTTGGGGGAGTATCAAAAAGGCTGCCAGTCAACAGCAGCCAGATACCGAGCCATCACATCGCACTCGGACGGCGATCTTCCGCTTCGATCATGACGGGGGCCGGACTGGATCTTGACGCGCGCCTTGGGCGCGCCGCGGGTTGGGTGATCTGTGATGGTTTTTGATGCCAGCGACGGTGTGGCACCACCGAATGACGACCTCGACGGCGCTGGACCATGTGAGCGCGGACCTGGCTTGGCATCACCGCAACTACGGCACGGACGGTGACCGCGCTACCCGTCCGCGCCGCCGCAGGCTGCGCGAAACCACCGAGCCCCGAGGACCGACACCAGGAACCACTCCAAGCGGCGTACCCCCAAGCGGACGCCCAACAGGAAGACGACCACAGGATCCTGGGGGGTGAACAGAGAAAGACCGCCACGCCAAAACAAACAGACGTGGCGGCCATCGAGAAAAAGCTCAGGCAGTGTGTTCCTTCTTGTCGCCCGCCCACTGAGTATGGAACGAGCCGTCGCGATCGGTGCGCCGGTACGTATGCGCCCCGAAGTTGTCCCGCAGACCCTGGATCAGCGCGGCAGGCAGGCGCTCGGCGCGCAGCCCGTCGAAGTACGCCAGGGATGACGAGAACGCCGGCGTCGGGATGCCGGCCTGGGCCGCCGCCACGACCACGCGCCGCCAGGACGGGACACCCGAGTTGACGGCGTCCGCGAAGTACGGCGCGACCATGAGGCTCTTCAGCGACGGGTTCTCGTCGTACGCCTCGCGGATGCGGTTGAGGAACCGGGCCCGGATGATGCAGCCGCCGCGCCAGATGGTGGAGACGGCGCCGCGGTCGATGTTCCAGCCGTACTCCTCGCTGCCGGCCTCGATGTGGTCGAAGCCCTGGGCGTACGCGACGATCTTCGAGGCATACAGCGCGAGCCGCACGTCCTCGATGAACTGGTCACGGTCGGAGATCGACAGGCCGCCGGAGCCCGAGGGGAAGGCGGCACGGGCGGCGGCGCGCTGGTCGGCGTGGCCGGACAGGGAGCGGGCGAAGGTCGCCTCGGCGATGCCGGTGATCGGCACGCCCAGGTCGAGGGCGCTCTGCACGGTCCAGCGGCCGGTGCCCTTCTGCTCGGCCTGGTCCAGGACGATGTCGACGAACGCCTTGCCGGTGTCGGCGTCGACGTGGCCGAGGACGTCGGCGGTGATCTCGATGAGGAAGGACTCGAGGTCGCCGGTGTTCCAGGTGCGGAAGATGTCGGCGATCTCCGCCGGGGTGGCGCCGATGCCGGCGCGGAGCAGGTCGTACGCCTCGGCGATGAGCTGCATGTCGGCGTACTCGATGCCGTTGTGGACCATCTTCACGAAGTGGCCGGCGCCGTCGGGGCCGATGTGCACGCAGCAGGGCGTGCCGTCGACGACGGCGGCGATCTTCTCGAACATGGGGCCGAGGGTCTGGTAGGACTCCGGGGAGCCGCCGGGCATGATCGACGGGCCGAGCAGGGCGCCCTCCTCGCCGCCGGAGACACCCGTGCCGACGAAGTGCAGGTTGTGCTCGCGCAGGGCCTGCTCGCGGCGGCGGGTGTCGGCGAAGTGGGCGTTGCCGGCGTCGACGATCATGTCGCCGGGCTCCAGCAGCGGGACCAGCTCGTCGATGACGGCGTCGGTGGGGCCGCCGGCCTTCACCATGATGATGACGGCGCGGGGGCGGGCCAGGGACGCGACGAAGTCGGCCATCGACTCGCTCGGCACGAACGTGCCCTCGTGCCCGAACTCGTCCACGAGGCGACGGGTGCGCTCGTAGGAGCGGTTGTGCACGGCGACCGCGTAACCGTTGCGGGCCAGGTTGCGGGCCAGGTTACGTCCCATCACCGCGAGACCGGTCACGCCGATCTGAGCAAGGTCGGACATCTGAACCTCTCCAGTCAAAGACGATCTCGCGCCGACCGGCGATCACTACCCCGTGATCACGGTTCGAAGCGCGCGTCGGACCAGGCTACCCGCCTACTGTCGCGCCTCAGCACGGCACGGGCGAGCGTTTCCAGGATCCAGGGTCCGCGGACGGTGTCGCGTTCGTACCCGAGCAGCCGCCCCCACGCGCCGCGCACGACGATCAGCGCGACGACCTCGGTGCCTTCGACCTCGAGGTCGGCGACCTTGCCGGTGAAGCCGTCGGGGAGGTGGACCCGGCGGCCGATGAGGTCACTCGCCCGCATCGGAGGATCCCGGGATGCGTCCCACCACGTGGTCGCGGAGCCATTCCTCCAGCAACGGCGCGGCGAGCAGTTCGCGGCGGACGGTGAGCTTGACGGCGCTGTCGTGGGAGGCGACGAGGTCCCACGGGATGCGCAGCGGGTCCGGGTGCTCCGCGGGATGGACGCGGCCGGCGACGCCGCTGATCCAGGTGCCGAGCCGCCCGCCCAGCCGGCGACCGAGCGCCTGCGGTCCCGACAGGAGCGCGGCAACGTGGGGTGCACCGGCCACCACCGTCAACTCGACGTCGTCGACCTTCCCGATCGGCTCGCCGGCCAGGTCGACGATCTGGCGGTCGAGGAGTTCGAATCCGACGAGGAGCATCCTCAGCCTCCCATTCCGGTCATGATCGTCAACGGGATGGCCGCGGCGGCGACCACGAGGATGACGATCAGGTAGAGCACACCCAGGGTGTTGCCGAGCCGGCCGTTGACGTGTTCGCCCATGTACTGGCGGTCGTTGGCGACGACCAGGATCGGCAGGTAGGTCAGCGGCAGGACGATCGCGCTGAGCACCAGGGTGGTCTCGGTGAGCAGGACCGGGTCGATCGTGGTGGCCAGGGCGGCCGTGCCGAGCAGGACGCTGATCAGGACGACGACGTGGAAGCGGGCGGCGTCGCGGGGCCTGAGCCGCTTGCCCCAGGACCAGCCGAAGTACTGCGCGACGGTGTACCCGGCGGACAGGCCGGTCTCCAGCGCCGCGCCGAACGTGGCGGCGAAGAAGCCGAGGATCGCCACGGCCAGGCCGAGCTTGCCCAGGGCCATGGCGACGGGCAGCGCGGTCTGCCCGAGGTCTTCCAGCTCGACGCCGATGGGGTGGAAGACGACGGCGGCGGTCGCCATCAGCGCGAGGGACAGCAGACCGCCGAGGGGGAAGCCGATGAAGACGTTGGCCCTGGAGACGGTGAGGTCCTTGACCGTCCAGCGTTCCTCGACGCCGCCGGAGGAGAAGAAGAACACCTCGTAGGGGGTCATCGCGGCGGCGAACAGGGCGACGCCGGCGAACGCGTACGTGCCCCAGTTCTCCTCGCCCGCCGGTGCCGGGGTGCGGGCCTGCTCCCACAGCTGCGCCCAGTCGGTCGGCAGTTTCAGCAGCGCGACGACGAACACGACAAGGGTCAGGCCGAGCAGGCCGAAGACCCGTTCCATGGTCTCGAACTTCACCCGCCACAGCACGACCCAGCACACGAACGCGGCGACCGGGACGATGAGCAGGTAGTGCACGCTGGTGGCGAGCTCCGCGGCGAGCGCGACACCGCCGATCTCGGCGCCGAGGGTCAGGACCGTGACGAGGTAGGACCCGCCGAGGTTGAGCAGCCCCACGCGCGGCCCGAGCCGCTCCCGGACGAGGTCGAACACGGGCCGGCCGCTGACGGCGGCGACCCGGCCGGCCATCTCGGCGTAGACGCAGATGCCGAGCACCCCGACGAGCACGACCCACGCGAGGGACATGCCGAAGCGGGAGCCCGCCTGGGAGTTGGCGACCATGTCGCCGATGTCGACGAACCCGCCGATGGCGGTGAGGATGCCCAGCGTGATGGCGAAGAACTTCTTCACGCGTACCGGTCCAGGAAGTTCGCCAGCCGTTCGGTGAGCGGTGGCAGCGCGTCGATGTCCGTGGGGTCGGCCGCGGCGTCACCGAGGCGCTGCACGGCCTCGGTGAGCAGTGGCGCCAGCTCGTCGCGCAGGGTGCGCATCTCCTCGTCGGGCGGCGGGAGCTCGGCCAGGGTCGCAACGGTCTTCGTGGTCCGCCGGGTGCCGCCGTCGAGCAGCACGGTGACGTAGAGGGCGGTGGCGCGGCCGTCGCGCAGCGCGACCCCGGCGAGATAGGCGGTCTGCAGGGCATCGTGCGCGGACTGGGCGGCCTCGACGGCGGTGATGCGGAACTCGTGCCGGTCCGGCGGTTGGGTGGAGGCATAGGCGCCGTAGCCGAGGGCTGCGAGCAGGGCCACGGCGACGATGACCACGGTGCGTCGCATGCCGCGGTGGTACCCCCGACGCGTTGCCGAGCAAACACACCGGCAAAACGGACCAACCCGGTCGTAACCCGCCGTGCCGGCGCGACGTTGAGCGAAGGTGCACACCGACTCGCCGCCGACCACCCGCGTGCTGTACCTCGCAGGGTGGGGTCGCAGCGGCAGCACCCTCGCCGAGGGGATGCTGGACCAGGTGCCGGGCCTCGTCGGCGTCGGCGAGATCAAGTTCCTGTGGGAGCGCGGGCTGCTGCAGAACCGGCGGTGCAGCTGCGGGACGCCGCTGCGCTCGTGCGAGTTCTGGGTCGAGGTGCTGCACGAGGCGTTCGGGCGCATCCCGGACGACGACGAGCTGCGCGAGCTCGACGAGGCGTCGCGCCAGTTCCGGACCAGGCACCTGCCGGGGCTGCTGGTGCGCCCTTCCCGGCCGGCCGCGACCGAGCTGCGCTGGTACTACGACGCGCTGGCGGAGCTGTACCGGGCGGTGGCGAAGGTCAGCGGCGCCGACGTCGTCGTGGACTCCTCGAAGTTCCCGTCCTACCTGACGGCGCTGCTGCAGGCGCCGGCCCTGGACGTGCGGGTCGCGCACATCGTGCGGGACCCGCGGGCGGTGGCGTACTCGTGGCAGCGGCACAAGGAGGACCCGGACGCCCCGAACGGCGAGCTGATGCCGCGGATGCACCCGGCGTGCACGGCGCTGTACTGGTCGGCGTGGAACCTCGCGACGGAGCGGATCACGCGCCGGGCGGGGCTGCCGTACCTGCGGTTCCGCTACGAGGACCTGATCGCCGAGCCGGACGCGACACTGCGCGCGGTGACGGAGCTCAGCGGCGTGCCGGCGGCGGCGGTGCGCGTCGGCGACCGGGGTGAGCTGTTCGTGCGCGGCACCCACCAGGTGTCCGGCAACCCGGTCCGGTTCCGCTCGGGCGAGGTCCGGCTGCGCCTGGACGACGAGTGGACGACGGGGATGGCACCCCGGCACCGGTGGGTGACCGGCGCTGTGACCGTCCCGCTGCGCCACCGGTACGGGTACCGCGACTCCTAGTGGTGCCGCCGGTCGCCGGCCGTGCTCAGAACGGGATCCGCGCCCGGCGCAGGTGCGGGAGGGTCGCCTCGTCGCCGGAGACGAGGGTGAGTGCGACGGCGTCGTCGCGGCCGGCCAGCGCGCGGAGGTAGGCGACGGCGTCGGCCCGCACGACAGCGGCCGGGCGGCCGGCCCCGATGATCCATGACCCCCCGGCGTCACCGGTGCGCTCCAGGGCGACGGGTGGGCCGGACCACCGGCTCGCGAGGTCACGGATCGCCTGGGCGACGATGTGCCCGTCGTGCGCGCCGACGATGAACGGCTGGCCGGTGGCGCGGGTGAGGTCGACCCGGTGCATCCACAGGTCCCGGTTGTAGATGACGTCGAGCAGGTAGCTGAGCGGGGCACGGGGGACGCCGGGTATTCCGAGATCGATCGGCACCGGGCGCAGCACGCCCGGCCGGCGCTGCCGCGCCCGCACGGCGCGTGGCCACTGGGTGGCGAAGCGGTCCACCAGGTCCGGTCCGGCGTCACCGAGGTGCTCGGCGACCTGCACGGCCATGTGCGCGTCCACTCCGGACAGCTGCGGATGGCGTCGGCGCCCGGCCAGTTCGCGGCGCAGCAGGGTCGGCAGACTGATCCCGTCCTCGCATTGGGCGACCAGGTGGGACACCACCGTGCGCACGTCCCATGCCGTGCAGTCGGTGGCCCGCCGCCAGTCCTCGCCGCGAAGGCCGCGCAGCACCAGGAGCTCCGGGCGATCGTCGACCTGACCCGCGAACCTCAGGTCGGCGGCCCGGCCGCCGATCAGCGGGGTGGAGACCGATGACGGGAGGGCGGCGTGGTGTGGCGCGGACTGCTCCTCACCGTGGTCACCGCCGCGGTCCTCGCCGGCGGCGGGACCCTGGCCTGGCGGCACTACGAGGGCACCGTCGACCAGATGGACCTGCTCGGCGAGGCCGCCCGGGACAGCCCGCCGCGGGAGATCACCATCGAGTCGGCGCCGCGCTCGTCGCGCGGCCCGATCGTGGCGCGCACGGAGGACCCGGTCGCCGCCGACGCCCAGCCGGGGCGCAACATCCTGCTGGTCGGGATCGACGCGCGGCCCGGTGAGGACCAGGCCGGCGCGCGGGCCGACTCGATCATCGTCGTGCACGTGTCGGCGGGCGGGGACCGGGCCTGGCTGGTGTCGCTGCCGCGGGACACGAAGGTGGAGATCCCGGGGTACGGCACCGACAAGCTCAACGCCGCGTTCGCGGCCGGCTCGAAGGACGGCGGTCGGGCCGGCGGGTTCGCGCTGCTGGCCACGACCGTGCGGCGGCTGACCGGGCTGGTCTTCGACGCCGGCGCGATCATCGACTTCACCGGGCTCAAGCGCGTCGTCGACGCGGTCGGCGGGGTCGACCTGTGCGTGGACGTGGAGACCGTGTCCGTGCACATCGGGTGGGACGCGAAGGGGCGCCAGACCCCGCCGTTCCGGCTGATCCCGCCGACGTTCCGGCCGGAGCGCATCGCGGGGGTCCGGCCGCAGGTGTACCCGGTCGGCTGCCGGCACCTCGCGGGCTGGGAGGCCCTGGACTACGTGCGGCAGCGGGAGCTGCTGCCCGACGGCGACTACGGCCGGCAGCGGCACCAGCAGCAGCTGATCACCGCGCTCGGGGAGCGGTTCACCTCCGCCGGGGTGCTGAGCAACCCCCTGGCCCTGAACCGGGCGCTGACCGCGGTCGGCGAGTCGCTGACGTTCGACGGCAACGGCCGGTCCGTCGCCGACTGGTTGCTGCTGCTGCGGGGGCTGCGACCGGACGCGGTGACGATGCTGCGCACCAACGGCGGGAAGTTCAACGCGGCCGTGCGCAACGGCACGGCGTTCGAGCAGCTCGACCCGACGACGTTCGCGCTGTTCGGCTCGGCCCGCGCGGACCGCCTGGACGCATTCGCCGAGGAACACCCCGACTGGGTGGTACCAAGACCCTAACTGCAACTTTCCTGCAAACGCCAAGCATTGACTCCTATGTGCACCGGGTGGGACGTTGGCGCTAGGAATGCGCTTTCCTCGCCTCTTTTGGAGTCTGCATGCGCAAGACCACCGTCGCGGCCGCCGCTCTCGCCGGCGCGGCCCTTCTCGCCGGAGCGGCCGTGAGCGCCTCCGCCGCCGGCACACCCCCCGCCGCGCTCGCGTTAGCCCGCCAGACCCTGCCCGCCGGTGACGGCTGGGCGTCGGACACCACCGGCACCAGCGGCGGTTCCGCCGCCGACGCCGAGCACGTCTTCACCGTCCGTACCCGCGACGAGCTCGCCGCCGCGGTCGCCGGCGACACCCCGAAGATCGTCTTCGTGTCCGGCGGGATCGACGCCAACGCCGGCAAGACCTGCGCGGACTACGCCGACCCCGAGTACAGCCTGGACGCGTTCCTCGCCGCCTACGACCCGGCGGTCTGGGGCCGCGCCACGAAGCCCACGGGGCCGCTCGAGGACGCCCGCGCCCGCTCCGCGAAGAACCAGGGCCTGCGGGTCAACGTCAAGGTCGGCGGCAACACCACGATCGTCGGCCTCGGCGGCTCGAAGATCAGCGGCGCCAACCTGCTCATCGACAAGGTCGACAACGTCATCCTGCGCAACCTGCGCTTCGAGGACGCCTACGACTGCTTCCCGTCGTGGGACCCGACCGACGGCGCGCTGGGCAACTGGAACTCCCTCTACGACACCGTGACCGTCACCGGGGCCACGCACGTCTGGGCCGACCACAACAACTTCAGTGACGGCAACAACACCGACGACACCCAGCCGCTGTACTTCGGCCGGCCCTACCAGGTGCACGACGGCGCCCTCGACGTGATCCGGGCCGCGGACCTCGTCACGATCTCCTGGAACAACTTCTTCGACCACGACAAGACGATGCTCATCGGCTCGTCGAACACCGTCGGCGCCGACGTCGGCAAGCTGCGGGTCACGATCCACCACAACCGCTTCGCCAACGTCGGCCAGCGCGTGCCGCGGGTGCGCTTCGGCCAGGTCGACGTGTACGACAACTACTTCTACGCCACCGACGAGGACAGCTACAGCTACTCGTGGGGCGTCGGCGTCTACGCCCAGGTGTACGCCGAGAACAACTTCCTGCTGCGCAGCGCCGACATCCCGCTGTCGAAGGTGGCGTACGACTGGCGCGGCACCGCGCCCGGCGCCATCACCGAGGTCGGCACGGCCACCAGGGTCGGCACCGGCCCGGTGTCGGCGGTGAACCTCGTCGCGGAGTACAACGCCACGCACGAGCCGGACCTGCCGGCCACCACGTGGGTGCCGGCCCTGCGCGCCGCCACGCCCGACCCGGCCACCGCGGTCCCGGCGCTGGTCACCGCGAAGGCCGGGGCCGGCAAGCTCGGCTTCTGACCTTACGGAAGATGCACGATGCCGTGGCCGTCGTCGATCGGGAGATCGCCGGCGGTCACGGCCCGCACCTCCATGAACGTGAGCTCCGCCGCGCCGGTCAGGACGCTGGCGAACGCGGTCTCGGCCGCGTCGGCGCCGGTCGCGATGCGGATCAGGCTCTGCCGGGGCGCGAGCCCGGTCGCGTCGACGACCCGCCACTCGTCGTCGACGGCGACCTCGACGACGGCGTGGAAGTCCATCGGTGACAGGCCCGGCGCGTAGACCGCGGCGGTGCGCGCCGGGATGTTGACGGACCTGGCCAGTGCCGCGACCAGGTGGGCGAAGTCGCGGCAGACCCCGGCGCCGGACAGCAGCGTCTCGGTCGCGTCCGTGGTGCCGGTCGAGGTGCCCGCCTCGTACCGGGTGTGCCGGTGCACGTAGTCGACGATCCCCGCGACGGTGTCGGCGTGCGACGGCGCGAAGCGCTGGAACTCCCGCGCCGCGAACCCGGCGAGCCGGTCGGACGGGCAGTAGCGGCTGGGGCGGGTGGCCGCGATGCGCTGGCCCAGGTCGAGCCGCTCCGGCGCGCCGCGACGCACGGTGACCGCGGCGGTGTAGTCGATGTGCAGCAGGCCCGGGGCGGCGGTCAGGTAGTGCCCGCCCGCGACCGGCCGGACCTCGACCGGGACGCCGTCGAGCTGCGCCACGAGGGTTTCGTCGACCGTCACTCCCGGTCGCGGGCAGACGGCGATCATCAGTTGTACCTCAGCGGCCTGCTCCACCTGGAACTCCAGGGTGCTGCCCACGCGCGCGTCCACCATGCCACCGTTCATACCCATCGGGGACCGTGCGCGCATCAGCTGCGGCACGCGACTCACGACACATGTGTTCTGCAACGTTCGACGTAGAACTCAGCCGGAATCCGTGCGCATGATGGCGCCTGCCATCAATGTCGATGCGGCGGGACGGTCCCATCCTCCAAGACCGAACCGTCCCGCTGCTCCCCGTGAGGAGCCCCTCCATCATGTCCTATGACACGCTGTCCCGGTCCGTCGTTTTCGTCGTGGCCCTCGCGGTCCTGCTCGTCGGGCATTCCCTCGGCGATCACGTGGCGCAGACGGACCGGCAGGCCACCCACAAGGCCCACCCCGGCGCGGCCGGCTGGCGCGCCCTCGCCGCACATCTGCTGTCCTACCACCTGACGATCACCGCGGCGCTGCTGCTGACCTGTGCGGTGCTGCGGCTGCCGCTGTCCCCGGCCGGGGTGACCGCCGGCGTCGTGTTCTCGGCGGTGACCCACGGGCTGCTGGACCGCCGCTGGCCGGTGCGGGCGGTGCTGCGGGCGACCGGCTCCCCGCAGTTCGCCGACACGACCAGCCCCGTCTGCGGCATGTACGTCGCCGACCAGGCCCTGCATCAGGCGTCGCTGCTGGTCTCGGCGCTGCTCATCGCCGGGTTGTAGCGGCGGTGCAACGCTCCGGCGGGGCCGCGCGTGATACCGGCATGCCAGCCCCACCGGACGATTTCGCGGAGCTGTACCGGACCCGGTTCGCCAGGGTCGCGGTGCAGCTCTACGCGTACCTCGGCGATCACGCCGAAGCGCAGGACCTGACACAGGAGGCGTTCTGCCGCGCCCTGGAACGTTGGCCGGCGGTGTCGCGGTACGCCGACCCGGCCGCGTGGGTGCGGCACGTGGCGTGGAACCTCGCCACCAGCCGGCTGCGCCGGTTGCGCAGCGCGACGCGGTTCCTGCAGCGCCAGCGGACCCCGGACCCCGTGCAGGGCCCGACCCCGGACCGCCTCGTGCTGCTCGACGCCCTGGCGAAGCTGCCGGCGGCGCACCGGCGCGCGCTGGTGCTGCGGCACCTCGGGCAGCTGACCGCG
Organism: Dactylosporangium sp. NBC_01737; assembly: GCF_035963215.1. Classification (NCBI taxonomy): domain Bacteria; kingdom Bacillati; phylum Actinomycetota; class Actinomycetes; order Micromonosporales; family Micromonosporaceae; genus Dactylosporangium; species Dactylosporangium sp. NBC_01737. Next base: position 5,491,164 of record NZ_CP109153.1, on the reverse strand, counting down.
GTCGAGATCGCCGAGCAGGAGGGCGTCGCCGAGGGCACCGTGCGCTCCTGGCTGAGCCGTGGCCGGGCGGCGCTCGCCGCCGAACTCGACCGGGAGGTGTGGCATGCGTGAATCGCGGGTCGAGGAGGAGTTCGCCCGGTTCGCCGAGGACGCGGCCGGCACGTTCCGGCCGCTGCCGCTGCACGCGCTGCCCCGCCGGTCCCGGCGCGGGCGGCTGCGGCTGTGGCTGGTCGGGGCGGTGGTGGTGGTCCTCACCGCCTCCGGCGGCGCGGCGCTGCGCACCGCAGGGCGGCACGACGCGACCCCGGTCCCGGTGCCGACACCGACCCCGGCGCCGACCGCCGGGTTCTCGTTCGCCGAGCGGCCGGTGGTGCTCGCCGGCGCGAGCGGCCCGCACCATGTCCGCTTCGCCGACCAGCAGCACGGCTGGGTGTTCTACCGCAACTGCGACGGCACGGGCAGCTGCGACCCGCGGCTGGGCCGCACCGCCGACGGCGGCCGCACCTGGCAGCAGCGGCCGCTGCCGGACATGCGCGACGCCGACGGCACAGTCCCCGCGTGGGGCCTCGTCGCGTCCGACTCGGAGCGGATCACCCTGTACAGCTTCTCGAAGATCTACTGGTCCTCCATCGACGCCGGCAACACCTGGACCCGCGAGGACGTCGCGACGTACGCGGCCAGGCACGAACCGCCGTTGACCCCGGCGACGACGGACCGGTTCATCACAACCGGCGGCCGGCTGAAGCTGGACGGGGTCGGGGACGTCGGGGTCGTGCCGGTCCGGGCGGGCACGCGCATCCGGGAGGTGGTCCGCACCCCCGGGGGCCTGTGGGCGCTGCTGGAGCGCGAGCAGGTCAGCGGCCGGGCGCTGCTGGTGTACTCCGCGAACGGCACGACCTGGCAGGACGTGCGGGAGGAGCCGTCCTACACGTACCTGTTGCCGTCGGCGGACCGCGGCGACGTCTGGTACACCGGATTCAGGGACGGCCGTCTGGCGTTGCTGTCGGCCGGCAAGGTGATCGAGCAGGCGTCGCCGCCGCCCCTGGAGGTGCCGCAGGGGATCGTCCCGATCGGTGGCGGCCGGTTGCTGGTCGCCACCCTGCGCAAGGAGCTGCTCGTCTGGTCCGCCGGGAGCGCCGAACCGCTCGCGGTGCCGATGCCCGCCCAACCCTCGATCGGGCGACTCGCCGACGGGGCGGTGCTCATCTACGACCCGCGGCGCATGGACGATCCGGTGACGGTCGGGACGGTCGGCGGCGGCTGGGTCCGGTACACCTGAGACCCGGCACACAATTGAACGTGTTCAAGAATCGGTCTAGCGTGAGTCGTAGTTGAACACGTTCAAGAAGGGCCGGTCATGGACCTCAAGCTCGGCACGTACCTGATCTACCTGGCGGTGAGCATCGTCCTCACCGTCTGGGTGGCGCGGACGCTGCTCAAGAACGGCCAGGTGTTCCTCGACGACGCGTTCGCCGACGAGCGCCTGGCCAAGTCCGTCAACCACCTGCTGGTCGTCGGCTTCTACCTGCTCAACCTCGGCTACGTCGCGGTCGCGCTGAAGATCGGCCAGGAGCTGCCGGACGGCAGCTCGGCGATGGAGGCGCTGGCGTGGAAGCTCGGCCTGGTGCTGCTCGTCCTCGGCGGCGTGCACTTCTTCAACCTGTTCGTGCTGAGCCGGTTCCGGCGCCGGCGGCTGCTGGACCAGCTGCCGCCGCCGGTGCCGCCCGCCCGGATGATCCCCGCCGGCTACCCGCCGTACCCGATGCCGCCGATGCCGCCGCGCGGTTATCCGAAGCCGGCCCCTGCAGCCCCGCCCGCCGCCGCGCCACGACCGGCGGAGGGCGACGAACCCCAGCCGCCACTGTGATCACCCGGCTCACCGTGCTCTACGACGCGGGCTGCGGACTGTGCCGCACGGCACGGACGTGGCTCGCGTCGCGGGCGCAGCTGGTGCCGCTGGAGTTCGTGGCGGCCGGGTCGGACGAGGCGCGCCGCCGGTATCCGGCGCTCGACGCGGCCGAGACCCTCGCGGACATCACCGTGGTCGCCGACGACGGCGGCGTGTACACCGGTGACAGCGCGTGGATCATCTGCCTGTGGGCGCTGGACGGCTATCGGGGGCTGGCGGCGCGCCTGGCCCGGCCCGACCTGCGCCCCACGGCGCGGCGGGTGGTCGAGGCGGCAGCGGCGCTGCGCCGGGGCACCCGCACCGACACGTTCGGTCAGGAACTCGGGCAAGGATATGGTTCGGACTGTGGTGGAACCTGCGACGCCTGAGGCCGCGGCCGGCGAGTCGACCGCGAAGGGCGAGCAGACCCGGCGGCTGATCGTGGACACCGCGGTCAGGCTCTTCGGGGAGCAGGGCTACGACAAGACCACGATGCGGGCGATCGCCGCCGCCGCCGGGGTGTCGGTCGGCAACGCCTACTACTACTTCCCGTCGAAGGGCCACCTGGTCCAGGCGTTCTACACCACCGTGCAGGACGCCCACGCCGACGCCTGCCGGCAGATCCTGGCCACCCCCGGCACGTTCGTGGACAGGCTCAGCGCCGCGATGCTGACCGGGGTGGAGACGATGGCCCCGTATCACGGCTTCGCCGGGTCGTTCTTCAAGACGGCCGCCGAGCCGGGCTCCCCGCTGAGCCCGTTCAGCGCCGACTCCGCACCCGCGCGGGAGCGCTCGGTGCGGATGTTCCGCTCCGTGGTGGACGGCGCCACCACGAAGATCGACCCCGAACTGCGCGCCGAGCTGCCGGAGCTGCTGTGGCTCGCGCAGATGGGCGTCACGCTGTACTGGGTGCACGACACCTCACCCGGGCAGGCGAAGACGCGCCTGCTGGTCGAGCGGTCCGCGCCGCTGATCGACCGGCTGGTCGGGATGTCCCGGTTCCGGGTCTTCAAGCCGGTCGTGCGGGAGATGCTCACCCTGTACCGGCTGCTGCGCTGAAACGGGCAGGTGTGGCGTTCACCCTGGCGGGTATTTCGACGGCTCGTAACCGGGAAGAGTTCGCCCAGTTCGAACGGGTGTTCGTCATGGATCGGTAATGGTTTGTTCACTGTGAACATTCGCCGACCGCCGGATCCTCGGGTAGCGTCGGCTCGCATGGCGACCTTGCGCATCGACCGCACGGCCGCCGATCCCGATGCGGTGATCTGTGCGATCGAGCAGGCCGAGGGCTATATTGCATCGATCTGCTTCAAAACCGGACCACCGGAAACGGTCGGCGTCGAACTTGAGTACACCGTCCATGCCAGCGCAGATCCAACGACATACATCGATGCAGATCGGTTGTGTCAGGCGCTCGGCGATCACGCACCGCCCACCCTGCGAGCCGGCTCGGCGAACCTGCCGATGCGGCACGGGTCGGCCGTCACCCTCGAGCCGGGTGGCCAGGTGGAGCTTTCCACCGTCCCGCAACGGTCCCTGACGGACCTGCATGAGGCCGTCGGCGCGGACCTGGCGGAGCTCACCGAGCGGCTGGCCCGCGTCGGGCTGGAGCTCGGCGGCACCGGCATCGACCCGCACCGCCCACCGCGGCGGATGCTCTCCACTCCCCGTTACGACGCGATGGCGACCGCGTTCGCCCGGCGCAACGACGCCGGGCGGACCATGATGTGCAGCACCGCCGGCCTGCAGGTGTGCCTGGACGCGGGCCCGCCGTCACGCTGGGCCGCGGTGCACGACCTCGGCCCGCCGCTCATCGCGCTGTTCGCCAACTCCCGGCAGCACGCCGGGCACGACACCGGCTGGGCGTCGGCACGGATGCGCACCTGGCTGGCGATGGACCCGTCCCGGACCCGGCACGTGCCGCCCGGCGACGACCCGGCCCTGGAGTGGGCCCGGTACGCGCTGGACGCGCAGCTGCTGTGCGTGCGGCGCGGCGAAGGGCCGTGGACGGCGCCCGCCGGGGTCACATTCGCGGACTGGATCGGCGGCGCCCTCGGGTACCAGCCGAGCTACGCGGACCTCGACTACCACCTGAGCACCCTGTTCCCGCCGGTGCGCCCGCGCGGCTACCTCGAGGTGCGCTACCTCGACACCCTGCGCGGGCCGGACTGGTTCGCGGCGGCGGCGGTGCTCACCGCGCTGCTCGCCGACGAGCCGACCATCGACCGGGTGCGTGAGCTGTGCGCGCCGGTCGCCGGGCAGTGGGCCCTCGCGGCCCGGCTCGGCATGGCCGACCCCGGCCTGGCAAAGGCCGCGACCGCGGTCCGTGACCTGGCCCTGGAGCGTCTCGACCTGCCCGCAGCCCTGTTGCAGGACGTCATCGAAGGGAGTTCCCGCCATGAGTGGTTCGGAGCGTAGCGGAGGTGGTGGCATGAGTGGCTCGGAGCGCAGCGGAGAAGCCGCTCATCGGAATGACAGGTTGAGCTCAGGCCGACGCCGGAGCGTAGCGGAGGTGGCGGCATGAGTGGCTCGGAGCGCAGCGGAGAAGCCGCTCATCGGAATGACAGGTTGAGCTCAGGCCGACGCCGGAGCGTAGCGGAGGTGGCGGCATGAGCCTCAGGGAGCAGGTGGCCGCTGAGCTGGAGCGGACCCGTCTGCGCTCCGCCGGCCTCACCGACGCCGTCGACGACGCCGACCTGGTCCGGCAGCACTCGCCGCTGATGTCACCCCTCGTGTGGGACCTGGCGCACGTCGGCAACCAGGAGGAGCTGTGGCTCGTCCGGGACGTCGGCGGCCGGGAACCCGTTCGGCAGGACATCGACCACCTCTACGACGCGTTCAAGCACGCCCGGCGGGACCGGCCGCAGCTGCCGCTGCTCGGCCCGGCGGAGGCCCGCGCGTACGTGGCGGCCGTGCGGGACAAGGCCCTGGACGTCCTGGACCGGCTCGACCCGTCGAGCCCGGTCGCGTTCAGCAGCGGCGCGGCCGGCTCGTCCGGGGTGTCACCGGACTCCGCGCGGCGGCTCGTGCAGGACGGGTTCGCGTTCGGGATGATCGTGCAGCACGAGCAGCAGCACGACGAGACCATGCTCGCCACGCACCAGCTGCGGGCCGGGCCGCCGGTGCTCTCCGCCGACCCGCCGCCGCAGGCACGGGCCGCGGTCGGCGGCGACGTCCTCGTCCCGGCCGGCCCGTTCGACATGGGCACCTCCACCGAGGCCTGGGCCCTGGACAACGAACGCCCGGCGCACCGCGTCGACGTCGCCGCGTACCGGATCGACCGGGCGCCGGTCACCAACGCCCAGTACGCCGCGTTCATCGACGCCGGCGGCTACGACGACGAGCGCTGGTGGACCGCGGACGGCTGGCGGCACCGGTTGTCGGCGTCCCTGGAGGCGCCGCTGCACTGGATCCGCGACGGCGGCGACTGGTACGCGAGGACCTTCGGTCGCACCGAACCGGTCGTGCCCGGCGCGCCCGTCGTCCACGTCTGCTTCCACGAGGCGCAGGCCTACGCCACCTGGGCCGGCCGGCGCCTGCCCACCGAGGCCGAGTGGGAGAAGGCGGCCAGGCACGACCCCGCGACGGGCCGATCCCGCCGGTACCCCTGGGGCGACGACGACCCGGCGCCGCGGCACGCCAACCTCGGCCAGCGGCACCTGGCTCCGGCACCCGTCGGCGCCTACCCGGACGGCGCGTCGCCGCTCGGGGTCCACCAGCTCATCGGCGACGTCTGGGAGTGGGTCGACAGCGACTTCCAGCCGTACCCGGGGTTCAGCGCGTTCCCGTACCGGGAGTACTCCGAGGTGTTCTTCGGCGGCGACTACAAGATGCTGCGCGGCGGGTCGTTCGGCACCGACCGGGCCGCGTGCCGGGGCACGTTCCGCAACTGGGACCACCCGATCCGCCGGCAGATCTTCAGCGGGTTCCGCACGGCCCGCTCCGCCACCGCCGAAGAGTCCGCCTAGTGTGCCGTCACCTGGCCTACCTGGGGCCGCCGATCCCGCTGTCGCGGCTGCTGTTCGACGCGCCGCACGGCCTGGCCCACCAGTCGTGGGCGCCCCGTGACATGCGGGGCGGCGGCACCATCAACGCCGACGGCTTCGGGCTGGGCTGGTTCCCGTCTCCCGTGGTGTACCGGTCGGCCCGTCCACTGTGGAGTGACCCGGCGCTGCCCGGTCTGGCGGCGGCGACGTCGTCCGGTGCGATCCTGGCGGCGGTCCGCTCCGCCACGGTCGGCATGCCGGTCATCGAGTCCGCGGCCGCGCCGTTCCACGACGGGCCCTGGCTGTTCAGCCACAACGGCCGCGTCGCCGGGTGGCCCGACAGCGTCACGGAGGTCGCCGCGGGGCTGCCGGTCCGCGACCTGATCACCCTGGACGCGCCGACGGACAGCGCGCTGCTGTGGGCACTCGTGCGGGCGCGCCTGCGGACCGGAGCGACCCTCGGCGACGCACTGTCCTCGGTGGTCACCTCGGTGGCCGCCGCGGCGCCCGGATCCCGGCTCAACCTGCTGCTCACCGACGGGCGGTCCCTGGCCGCTGTCGCTTTCGGGCATGCGCTGTCCGTGCTGTCGCCGCCCGGCAGCGTCCTCGTCGCGTCCGAACCCATCGACGACGACCCGGGCTGGCGGGCCGTCCCCGATCTTTCGCTGCTCGTCGCGGACCCGTCCGCGGTACACATATCGGAAGGTGCCTTCTCGTGACACTGCAGGATCCCGACCTCGACGTGTACCTGCTCGACACCGACCTCGCCGCCGCGCTGCGCGCCGACGCCCGCGCCGGCCTCACCGCGACCCCGAAGACACTGCCGCCGAAGTACTTCTACGACGCCCGCGGCAGCGAACTGTTCGAGGAGATCACCCGCCTGCCCGAGTACTACCCGACCCGCGCCGAACGGGAGATCCTCACCGACCGGGCCGCGGTGATCGCCCGCCTCACGGGCGCGAAGACCCTCGTCGAACTCGGCTCAGGCTCCTCGGAGAAGACCCGGCTGCTGCTGTCGGCGCTGCGCGACGCCGGGACGCTGGGCTCCTTCGCCCCCCTCGACGTGTCCGCGTCCGCGCTGCGCGACGCCGTCGCCACGCTCCGCCTGGAATACCCGGACCTGCACGTGCGCGGCATCGTCGCCGACTTCGTCAACCACCTGGAGGTCCTGCCCGACAACGGCGACCGGCTCGTCGCGTTCCTCGGCGGCACCATCGGCAACTTCACCCCAGCGGAGCGGGCCCCCTTCCTCGCCGCGCTGCGCGCCCGCCTCGGCCACGGCGAATGGTTCCTGCTCGGCGCCGACCTGGTGAAGTCGCCGTCGGTCCTGGTCCCCGCGTACGACGACGCCGCCGGCGTCACCGCGGAGTTCAACCGCAACGTCCTGCACGTGCTCAACCGCACCCTGTCCGCCGACTTCGACGTGTCCGCGTTCCGGCACGTCGCACTCTGGGACCCGGCCAACGAGTGGATCGAGATGCGGCTGCGCGCGGTCGGTGCGCAGCGGGTCCACGTCGGCGGCCTGAACCTCACGGTCGACTTCGCCGACGGCGAGGAACTGCGCACCGAGGTATCCGCCAAGTTCCGCCGGGACGGCCTGACGGCTGAGCTGTCGGCGGCCGGGTTCGCGCTGCGCCACTGGTGGACGGACCGCGAAGGCCGGTTCGCCCTCGCCCTGGCGGTCGCTGTCTAGGGCGCTTTCGTTTCCGGGGTGCGGCGTCAGTGGCGCGTCAGCGTCGTTTCAGCCTGCCGCCGCACCCTGTTGCACATGACCTCCTCACGGACCGTCTTCGTCGGCACGCCGGCGTTCCTCGGCCGGATCGACGGCGTGACCCGCTGCGCGTTCTGGACCGGCGACCCCGTCGAGCACGACTTCGACCCGGCCAGGCTGCTCAGCGTCGACCTGGCCCGCACCCCGTCCGCGGCCGCGGCCGCGGTGATCAGCTGGGCGGACGTCGAGGTCGACGACTGCTTCAGCGGCCCGGACGGCGACACCGGCGGCTCCACCCTCGGCCCCGCCTGGCCGGAACTGCACCTCACGGGCGCGGTCTACCTGGCGACGGACTTCATCGAACGCCTCCCAGCCGCTGTCCTGTCCGGCCTCTCCGGTTTCGGCGGCTCGGCCGTTCTCGCTGGCTCGGCCGATCTCGCTGACTCGGCCTTTCTCGCCGGCTCAGCCGATCTCGCTGGCTTCGCCGGGCAACCGTTCGAGCGTCAGTCCGTCGTGTACTGGCCCGGCACCGACGACCCGCGCGCCGGCAACCGGTACGCCGGACACTGCGCGGAAGTCCTCGAGCAGCGGGGCACCCTCGCCCGGGTGGGCGTCTACCCGCCGGGCCGCTCCACCGACCCGGCGACGTCACCGGTCACGATGTGGCTGGACCTCGCTTCCCCGGAGCACTGCGACGCAGGCCCGGACAGCCTCACCACGATCGGCGGCACCGTCACCCGCGGCGCCCTGTTCCTCATCGCCGGCCGTGTCTCTTCCCACCTCTCCGACCTGTCGGACTCGTCCGCCCTGTTGGACTCGTCCGCGCTGTCGGACTCGTTCCCAAGGAGCACCACATGAAGCCCCACCGTTCCCTGCACACGACCGTCCCCGTCGGCGCCATCGGCCCGAAGATCCCGCCGTGGGCCGGCCCCGTCCGCATCCCCGCCCCAGCCGGTTCTCTCACCACGTCACCCCACTCCGCCGCACCGTTGGGCATCAAGTGGCCGGACGCACTGGGCGACTGACGCCCCCGTCGCTGAACGTCGCCTCCCCCGACTGCGCGGAGTCGTTCTTCGCCGGCAGGTTCCCACGGTGCGTCACGCTGCACCACGCGTCCTCGCTCCCCGACCTGCGCCACGTCCTGACCACAGCCACCTGGCCGCCGGGCCCGGTGTTCCTGGACCTGATCGGCCACTCGACCCGCGGCCACCACCTGCTCCGCCTCGGCCGCACCCCGATCGACATGCTCGACCGTCACGTGGCCGCCTTCTTCACCACCCTCGCCGCCGACGGAGTCCTGGACCGCCACAACGTGGTCGCGGTCCGGCTCCTCGGCTGCCAGACCGCCGTCACCGACCCAGCCCGCCGCACCCTGCGCATGCTGTCCAGAACGCTGCGCCTCCCCACCTACGGCACCCTCGTCCCCCTCCTGAAGACCCACTCCGACGCCGGCGGCCTGTCACCCCATTTCGCACACGTACTCGCCCCCGGCTAACCGCCCACTCCCACCCTGCTGCCCACTGCCCTACTACCGCCGTGGCCGTCGCCGGCGTCCATCGCTCGACGCCACCGCCGGACGCCACCTTTGTCGCCCGACGCCCATCGCCCGCCGCCACCGGCCACGCCCCGACGCGCCGCCTATCGCCCACTGGCAGGAGAACCCCCATGCGCCCGTCTCGCTCGCTGCGCACGACCGCCCCGGTCGCCGCCCTGACCCACGCAATCCCGGCCCACGGCAACGCACCCCAGCCCGGCCGGCACACCGCCCCCGCGCCCGCGACCGGCGCACGCCCCCGCGGGCACCGGCATCACGGGCACCGGCCCGGTCGCCCCCGTGGCGTGCCCGATCAAGTGGCCCGAGGCGCTGGGCGACTGATGGTCCCGCCCTCATGCCACCCACGCCGCCCCGGTGCACACCGCCGGACCTGGTGCCGCCGCACCCTGCTCCACCGCACCTGGCCCACCCGCACCTGGCTGCGCCGATCATGACCGCTGCACCATTCCCCTGACCCCACAACCGCACCTCCCAACAACCCGAAGGATCCCCGGGGGCTGGACCCCGCAGATCCTTCGGGTTGCTGCCGTCCCAGTCGCGGGGCGCAGACGCCCGAGCGGGCGGACAGCACCCGCCGCAACCTGACACCGCCCACCGACCGCATCACGACCCGCCGCGTCGCGACCCACTCGTCCGCAGCCGCCCATCCGCAGCCGCCCGCCCGCAGCCGGCTGTCCGGCGCACCGCGGCGCGAGCCGACGGGCGCTGCCCAAACCATCTGGCAGATGGTGGCGTCAGCCGACGGCCAGGTCGGCGGGGACGGGCCGCCGACGAGGCATTGCGGCCAACGCGAGCACTCCCAGTCCCGCGCCGAGGGCGAGGATCGCCGGGAACCGGCCGAGGTACATGAACCCGAACCACACAGGCACGGGCATCCACGGCTGGTCCAGCGGGTCGTACAGAGCGACGGCGCACAGCAGCAGCGCCGGCTGGATCAGCACGAACGCCGACGTGGCAAGCGTCCCCACCGCGCCCCGCAGGGCGATGTGCCGACCCTCGGTGCGACGGCTGACCCATCCGGCGACGAGCCAACCGACCAGCGCACCGAGCACCGCGCCCAGCACCGACAGCGGCACCGTCGCGGCGGGTCGGGTCCTCGTGATCGTCAGGTCCAGCCGCGGGGTGGCCTGCCAGCCGCCGTCGGTCGCCCAGATGGTGAGCCCGTCGCGCTGGGCGTACAGGTCTGCGCCCGTGCCGTACGTGGACTCATCCCAGAACTCGACCTCGCTGACCTGCCACCCGTCGGCGACGAGCCGGTCGCGCACCCCGGGCAGCAGCACCCGCAGGTCCTCCCCCGACCCGTACAGCGTCTCGACCCGCCCGGGTGTGTAGTCGTCTGCGCCGAACAGCAGCGCCCTGCTGGTCGTCGGCTCGTCGTAGTAGAACACGTCGTCGACGCGGGTCTGCGCGACCGGCCGCAGCCCCGGATACGCCGTCTGCCGGATCGCCTCGAGCTCCACCGCATCGGGCAGCGACCGTGCCGTGAACCACGACAGCCGCGCCGCCCCCGCCATGCCGAGGAACGCGAACACAACCACACTCAGCCACGCCACCACCACCACGCCGCGGCTCGCCGGCCTGCCCAGCCGCGCCCGCATGCCGTGCCGGAGCAGGTTGGCCGCCTCCCGCACGGCGGGCCTGCGCCGTCCCGGCGCCGCCGCTTCGAGGAGCGTGTCGAGCAGCTCCGCCCGCCGATACCTTGGCGGATACGCCCACAGCAACCGCCGATACCACCGTGCGAGCCGGACCCGCCCGGCATCTGCCCCGCTCTCAGCGCCCGCCCCCGCCTCGGAGCCCGCCGCCTCACCACCGAGCGCTGCCCCACCCGCATGGCCGGCTCCATTCCCGTGGCGTGCCGCCGTGCCACCAACCGCAGCCGCAACGTCGCGGCCGCTCCTGTCCCCGCGGCCCATCGCCTCGCCACTCCCTGAAGCAGCTTCGCGGCTGGACGGCTCGCCGGGGACCGTCGGCTTGCCGGGTCCCGCAGTCTCGCCGGGGCGGGTCATGAGGTCGCCACCTGTGCGCCGCCGATCGTGCGGCGGGTCCGCAGGCGCTTCGCGGCGGCCGTGGCGTTCTGCCGCTGGCGGGCCACGTCTGCCTCGAGCGCCTGCGCGCCGGCGTCGGTGAGGCGGTAATACCGCCGGTGCCTGCCGTCGACGACCTCGTCGCGGTCGGGCTCGACGTGCCCCTCCGCGGTGAGCCGGTCGAGCGCCGCATACAGCGTGCCCGCCTGCAGCGCGACCCGCCCGCCCGACAGCTCCGCCACCTCCTGGATCACCGCGTACCCGTGCAGCGGCCTGACCGCCAGCGCGGCCAGGATCAGAAACGTCGGCTCCCGCATCACACTCACGTCCAGCAATATAAAGATGATCTATAGGTAGGTCAAGAGCCCGTCGCCGCTGCGGTGGGCGCTCCACCAGCAGAGGATCACGTCCGCCTCCCGGTCAGCCGGCCTCCTCGGTCGACGGCGGGGCGGTGTAGACGAGCCGGATCTCGGTGACGCGATACCCGGCCCGCACGAACGCCGCCGCCATCGGCGCGTTGGCCGCATCCGTGGTCGCGGTGATCACCGGCGCTCCGTCGGCGGCGTGGATCCGGGTGATCTCGGCGAGGAGCTCGTCGACATATCCACGCCCCCGCATCTCCGGCACGACACCGAGGTAGCCCACGTTGCGGTGATACGGCGTCGCCGACGGCACGGCGAGCCCGACGACCGTCCCGTCCGGCGTCGTCGCGATCCGCCACCACGAACGCTCCCCCGGACACCCCAGATAGAAGTCCATCTCGGCCCGGGCGGTGGCCTCGACACCCTCCGCGGACAGGCTCCGCCGCGTCTGCGCGTCGAGGCTGCCCGCCGCGACCCGCCGGAACACGTCGAGGAACTCCTCGTCGCCCGCGTCCCTGTACACCAGCCGGCTCTCGCTGACGGGCACCGTCCCGGTGCCCGGCGGGGCGGGTGTCCACTCGAACCGCAGGCGCTCCACCTCCTCGGTCAGCCCCGCGGCGAGCGCCGCCGCCCGGCGCCACTCGACGGCAGCCACCGTCGCCGGGTCGTCCCGCCAGCCTCCGGTCACCGACACGTTGTATTGCGGGGCCACCGGCGCACCCAGCGCCGACATGCCTGCGGCGAGCACTTCGGCCGCGAGTGCCACACGATCCGGCACGGACGGGTCGACGGTGAGGCAGTCGAGCGCGACCGGGTGCGTGCCGTCGGCCAGGCCCCACCAGAGGGCACGGGCAACGATCCGGCCCTCCTGCTCGGCGATCCAGGTCCATTCCGGCCGGTACATCCGCTGGGCAAGCTCTGCCCGGAAGCGCTCGGCGCCGATCCAGCCGACCGGCTCGTCGACGACGACCGCCGCGACCCGGTCGATGTCGGCGTCCGTCACGGCGCGGATCATGCCGCCACCGCGCGTTGATACGTCATGATCGACACGCCGGTGTCGAACGTTCGTGAACCCGCCGGCCGGAACGGCGTCGGTCGGAGTGGGCCGGCGAACAGTGGTACCCCCGAACCGATCACCATCGGGTTGACCTTGAGGATGACCTCGTCGATCTCGCCGACCAGCTGCGCCGCGAGGTCGCCGCCGCCGCACAGCCAGATGTCAAGGCCATCGCGCTGCTTGAGGTCGCGCACGAATGCGGCGGGGTCGGTGTCGCCCCCGACGAACGTGACCGCCGGGTCGAGATCCGCCAGGGTCCTGGAGAAGACGAACTGCTCCATATGTCGATATGGACTGGTGATGCCCACGGCGAGCGCCGGCTCATAGGTGCCGCGCCCCATCACGACCGTGTCGAACCGCCGGTTGGTGGCGCCCTCCAGCCCGAGGGGACCTCGCACGTGCGTGGGCATGGTTTCGGGCCAGTCGGCCAGGACCGCGACCGCCGAGTCGCCCTCGAATCCGAAGAAGTCGACCTGCCCGCCGGGTCCCGCGATGAAGCCGTCCAGCGTGACGGCCACGAGATAGATCAGGTTTCGCATGGCCACTCCAGGTGATGTACTGTGAATGAAGTGGTTCGAACTTAGTACTGTGTTTGCAGTGGTGTCAACCTGAGGCTCGACGGGAAGGAGTGCCATGCGTCAGAACCCCGCCAGAAGGACCGCCCTGCTCGACGCCGCGATCGAGGTCCTGGCCGACGAGGGGTCGCGGGGGCTGACGCTGCGTGCGGTGGACCAAGCGGCGGGCGTGCCGACGGGCACGACGTCCAACTACTTCAGCAACCGCGCCGACCTGCTGGAGCAGCTCATGCTCCGGGTCCGCGAGCGGCTCACGCCCGACCCGTCGGAGCTGGCCGAGACGATGCGCGCCACACCGTCCCGCGACCTCGTGAAGACCCTCATGCACCAGTTGCTCGACCGGACCCGCCGGGAGCGCAGCAGTCACCTGGCGCTGCTGGAGCTGCGGCTGGAGGCGACCCGCCGGCCGGAACTCGACACCAGGCTGACCAGCTTCTTCACGTCGGACCTGGAGGAGAATGTGGCGTTCCACGTCGGCGCGGGCCTGCCCGGCGACCGCGGGTCGGTGCTGCTGCTCTACCTCGGAATGCTCGGGCTGATCGTCGACGACCTCACCGTTCCCGAGGTGCTGCGGCCGCACGGGGTGGACGCGCTGGTCGACAGCCTGGTCGACCGAGTGTTCCCGCCGTCGGCCGATGCTGGCGAGGGGGTGGTCGACCAGGGCTGACGCGAGCAGAAAGGCGCCGAGGTCAGCCGGCTGACCGGGCCGCGCGGTGACGGGCGCGGACCGCCGACGGCTGGAGCGGGGAAGGGTCGGTCGCCGGGGCGAGCGGCATGCGCGTCGGGGGCGCGACGGCATGCGAGGACGTCATCGTTGTGTCGTTTCGCTGTGGTACGGACACCCGCTGCCCCTCGAACGCCTCCCCCGACCACGACGGATCCTGGGCCCGGACCGGGTGCTGCGTCGGGCGGTGCGACACAGGTGACGAGTGCGATGCAGGGTGCGACGACGAAGGCTGGAGGTGGTTGGCGGGGTACTGCGCGTGCACGGTGACGTAGCCGTCAGGCGCGGGACGCGGCGACGGGACGTTGTGCAGGGGCTGCGGTGCGAACCGTGGCGGTGCCGGGAACGCGGCCGGCGGGGCGATCGCGTGCCCGTGGAACCGTGGCTGCGTGACGCCCGCCGACAGTGACTGCGTCTGCGTCATGGCCCAGGTCACGTCCTGGGTGCTGCGTGCCGTGCCCGTGGCGCTGTGAGTGACGTGAGCCGCGCGCGGGGCGCCGTTGTAGGCCGCGCCTGGGGCGCTGTGGGCACGCACGCCGGCATGAGCCGTGACCGGTTCGGCATGCGAGGCCAGCGGGGCGGCGTGGGCGGCCAGCGGAGCGGCGTGGGCGGCCGACGGGGCGGCATGGGCTGAAGCCTGCGAAACGTGGGCAGCCACCGGCGCGGGCGCCGACGAGGCTTGTGCAGCTGCCGGAGCGTCACCCATGAACGCGGTAACAGGGCTCGCGAACGCTGGGACGGCGTGCGCGAACGCAGTGTCGGCATGCGTGAGCGTCGCTGCGGCATCGGTGAATGCGGGTGCGGTGCGTGCGAACGTCTGGGCGGTGCGCTCGGACGCAGGAGCGGCATGCGCGGATGTCATCTCGGCGCCGCCGAACGGCGGGGCGGCGGGTGCGGCGTGCGCGAGCGATGGGGCGGCGTGCGCAGGCGTTGGCAGCACGGCACCGCCGAACGCCGGAGCGGCGTGCGCGGACGCAGGAGCGGCGTGCGCGGACGCAGGAGCGGCGTGCGCGAGTGCAGGAGCGGCGTGCGCAGGCGGTGGCGCGGCACCGCCGAACGGCGGGGTGGCATGCGCGAATGCCGGGGTGGCGTGTGCGGGCAGCGGCAGGGCACCGGGGAACGCCGGAGCGGGCTGGAACGGGCGTGGCTCGGTGTAGGTCCGGGCGGCCGGGTGAGGGCGCAGCGGGGTGAGGTGGGGGGCGCGTTGTGGGCGGTAGGCCCGGTACGTGCCGATCAGCGCGGCAACGGTCAACGTCGCCGGCACCAGCAGGATGGGCAGGCCGACGAGGATCACGCCGCCGAGGAAGAGGACCTTTGCCGACCAGGCGGACAGGGTGAGGCCGACGAGGACGCACAGGAGGCGGAACCTTGTCGCGTTGCCGGGCAGGAGACCGGCGGCGATGGTGATGAGGCCGCCGATCACATAGACGGCGAGGATCAGGGTCCCCGCGGTGCCGCCGAGGTGCAGGACGTTCTGGTGCACAAATTCCTCCGAGCCGTACAAACCCACCGGCCTTTCACGGTAGGTGATCGGGTGCAGGCTGGTTGTCAGCAGTTCGGGCTGGTCGGGAGGCTGCGGGGGCGACAGGTTGCACGGGTGGGGCGGTGGTGATCCTCGCGACGGTCCGGCGGCGACCCGGTGTGCCGATTGCGTGCTTGGGTGATCGATCGGGTACACCTTTGTGCATGACCGCCGCGCCCGCCCTCGTCGCCGACCGATATCGTCTTTTTGAGTCACTCGGGGCGGGCGGAATGGGCAGGGTGTGGCGCGCCCGCGACGAGACGCTCGGGCGTGACGTCGCCGTGAAGCAGATCATTTTGCCGCAGGAGCTGCTCGACAGCGCGCGGGACGTCGCGATGGAGCGCACGTTGCGGGAGGCGCGGGCGGCCGCGAGGCTGGCGCATCCGAACGTGGTGCGGGTGTATGACGTGCTCGCGTTCGACGGGCAGCCGTGGCTGGTCATGGAGTACGTGCCGTCGCGGTCCCTCGACCAGACCCTGCGCGCCGACGGGCCGCTCCCGCCGCGGCGGGTCGCCGAGATCGGCCTCGCCGTGCTCGCCGCGCTGCAGGCGGCGCACCGCGTCGGGGTCCACCACCGTGACATCAAGCCCGGCAACGTCCTGCTCGGCGACGACGGGCGGGTCGTGCTCACCGACTTCGGCATCGCCCGGATCGAGGGCGACGGGCACGTCACGCGCACCGGCCTGGTCCTCGGCTCGCCGGAGTACATCGCCCCCGAGCGCGCCCGGGACGGCACCGCCGGCGCCGCCGGGGACCTGTGGTCGCTGGGCGCCACGCTGTACGCCGCCGTGGAGGGCCGCTCGCCGTACGGCCGCGGGTCGGCCATGGAGACCCTCATGGCCCTCGCCTCCGACGAGCTGGACACGCCGCAGCGCGCCGGGCCGCTCACGCCGGCGCTGCGTGGGCTGCTGCGCAGGACCCGCGGGCGCGGGCCGGGTTCGCCGAGACCGAGGAGCGCCTCCGGGCCGTCCTCACCGCGCCCCCGGAACGCAGCCGCCGGTCGTGGCTGAGCGGCTGGGGCCGGTCGACCCCGGCACCGGCCGCGGCGACCCCGGCGGCCACGGCGCCTCCGGCTCCCCGGCTCCGCCGAAACCCAAGGCACCCCGGCCGTCCCGGCACAGCGACCGGCACCCGCGGAGCCGCCGACGGTCGTGCAGCCCCGGCAGCGCCAGGACCCGCCGACGGTGGTCCAGCCCGCACTGCCGGTGCCGCAGGTTGCCGCGGTGGAGGCCGCCGCCACGGTACGGCCGGCGCCTCCCGCCCCGCCCGCAGACCTGGAAGTGGCGCCGGACGAGGTGCCGGCGTTCGAGCAGGCCCCGCCACCGGCCGCCGAACTCGCCGACGCCCCGACCGCGATCACCGAGCCGGAACCCGAGCCCGAACCGGAACCCGAACCCGAGCCCGAACCGGAACCCGAGCCCGAACCGGAACCCGAGCCCGAACCGGAACCCGAACCGGAACCCGAACCGGAACCCGAGCCCGAGCCCGAGCCCGAGCCCGAACCGGAACCCGAGCCCGAGCCCGAACCGGAACCCGAGCCCGAGCCCGAGCCGGAGCCGGAACCCGAACCGGAGCTGGTGCCTGCGCCGGCGATGGTGGATGCGTCGGCGTTCGAGCAGGCCGCGACGCCGAAGACCGAGAGCGTCGACGAGCCCGCCGCTGCCACCGAACCCGAGCCGCAGCCCGAACCCGAGCCGCACCCGGAGCCCGAACCCGAGCCGGTCGCCGCTCCCGTGACCGTGCCGGCGCGGGCGTCCGTGCCGGCACCTGTGCCGGGAGTGGTCGAGTTCGGCGGGATTGGGCGTACACCGGGACAATCGAGGGCAAAGATCCTCGCCGCGGCCGCCGGGGTGCTCGTCGTCGTCCTTGTCATCGCGGCGCTGGCGTTGCGGCCCGACGGGGATGAGGACAAGACCGCGGCGCCGGCCAAGTCGGCGCAGTCGACGACGGCTGCGGCGACGAGCGCGCCCGCGGTGACGCCGAGCGTGGCACCGTCCAGTGAGCCGGCCGGGCCGGGGTCGTCGCCGTCGGTGCAGGTCAGCGCGACGGGTCAGCTGCCGCCGCTGCCCGCCGGCTGGATCGACTACACGGACCCGACGGGGTTCTCGGTGTACGTGCCGGCCGGCTGGCGGCGCTCGAAGGAGGGCACGATGGTGTACTTCCGCGGCGACGGCCGGGTCCTCGGCATCGACCAGACGGACGAGCCGAAGTCGGACCCGGTGAAGGACTGGCAGACGCAGCGTGACGCGCGGCGGGCCGACGGCGACTTCCCCAACTACGTCGAGATCCACATCAAGCCGGTGCCGTACTTCGTGACGGCCGCCGACTGGGAGTTCACGTTCGGGCGGGGCACCCGCCAGCACGTCAACAACCGTGGGGTGGTCACGTCGCCGAAGCAGGCGTACGGATTCTACTGGCAGACCAGCGACGCCGACTGGGCTGCGGCCCGGCCGGACCTGGACCTGGTGTTCGCCAGTTTCCGCCCGAGGGTCTGAGGAGGGACATGTCGCAGCTGTGGCCGGCCGGCACGCCAGGTCTGCTGACGTTGCCGTCGGGACGCACGGTCCGCGGGCGGCCGCTGTCCAAGCCGGTGCCGGACGGGGCCACGCCCACCCTCGGCGTCTACCTGCTCGGCCGCGAACCGGCGGCGACGCCGTGGCCCGCGCGGTGGGTACGCTGGCCCGACTTCGGCCTGCCCCGGGACCCGGCGGCGCTGCGGGCCGCGCTGCAGGACGCGCTGCTGGAGGCGGAGACGGGACGGGTCGAGTTCGGGTGCGGCGGCGGGCGGGGCAGGACCGGGACCGCCCTGGCGTGCCTGGCGGTCCTCGACGGGGTGCCGGCCGGTGAGGCCGTCGCGTACGTCCGGCAGCACTACTCCCGGCACGCCGTCGAGACGCCGTGGCAGCGTGGCTTCGTCAAACGGTTCAGTTGACGGAGCCCGACAGTTTCTCGATCGCCGCGGGGCCGAACGCCTCGCCGGCGAACACCGACAGCCGCGACAGCGGCAGGCTGCCCATCAGCGTCAGCATCTCCGGGTCGCCGGCGGTGCGGGCCATCGCGCCCGCCTCGCCGCCGGCGGCCAGGGACGCGAACACCTCACCGAGCGCCTGGGCGCCCTTCGGGTCGCTGAGCCACTCCGCGATCGTCGACTCGCCGGTCAGCGGCACCCGCACGTCGTCACCGGCGACGTCGGCCGTGGCGGTGACCCGCAGGTCACGTGAGGACGCGCCGACCTCCACCTGGTACGTGCCGCCCTCCACGACCCAGCGCGACACGCGGGTGTCCCAGTAGGCGAGGTCGTCGCGGGCGATCGTCAGCTCCACCTGCGCGGTCCCGCCGGCGGGGACCGCCACGTTCGCGAACGCCTTGAGCTCCCGCGGCGCGCGGCGCACCGCCGAGCCGGGCAGCGACACGTAGGCCTGGACGACCTCCCGGCCGTCGCGCCCGCCGGTGTTGGTGACGTCGAGCCGCACGCTGAGCCCGTCGCCGGTGGCGGTGACCGTCGCGGGGCCGTAGGCGAACGTCGTGTAGGACAGGCCGTGGCCGAACGGGTACGCGACCTGCTGGCCGCGGGCGTCGAAGCCGCGGTACCCGATGTGGACGCCCTCGCCGTAGCGCACGTGCCCCGCCTCACCCGGGAAGTCCAGGTAGGACGGGTGGTCGGCGAGGTGCAGCGGGATCGTCTCGGTCAGCCGGCCCGACGGGTTGACCCGGCCGAAGAGCACGTCGGCGACGGCGCCGCCGCCGGCCTGGCCGAGCAGCCAGCCCTCGACGACCGCGGGCACCGCCGCGTCCCACGGCCCGGTGCGCAGGACCGCGCCGTTGGACAGCACGACGACGGTGCGCGGGTTGACGGCCGCGACCCGCTCGATGAGCTCGACGTGCGCCGCCGGCAGGTCGAGCGACTCGCGGTCGGCGCCCTCGGTCTCGCGGTCCGTGCCGGCGAACACGAGCGCGACGGCCGCGTCCCGAGCGAGGGCGACGGCGGCGTCGACGTCGTCGTACCCGGGTGCGAACGTGACCGGTCCGTCGGCGAGCGCGGTGATCGCGTCGAGGGCGTTGTCGAGCCTGGTCGGGTTGATCTGGGAGCTGCCGCCGCCCTGATAGCGGGGCGTCCGCGCGTACTCGCCCAGCACCGCGACCGGTCCGCAACCGGCTTGCAGCGGCAGCGTGCCGCCCTCGTTCTTGAGCAGGACGATGCCCCGGCCCGCCACCTCACGGGCGAGCGCATGGTGCGCGTCGGCGTCGAAGGTGGCGTCGGTACGGGCGGCGAGCGCTGCCTGTACCAACGCCGACACCCGGGAAACCGCGGTGTCCAATGTGGACTCATCGAGGGTGCCGTTGCGGACCGCCTCGACCAGCCGCCGGTCGCCGTCGGGGTCGGGACCGGGCATGGTGAGGTCGAGCCCTGCGCGGACCGCTTCGACCCGGTCGGCGACGGCACCCCAGTCGGACACGACGAGCCCCTCGTAGCCCCACTCCCCGCGCAGCACCTCGGTCAGCAGCCAGTGGTGCTGGGAGGCGAGGACACCGTTGACGCGGTTGTAGGCGCACATGACCGTCCACGGCTTCGCCTGCGTGACGACCCGCTGGAACGCGCGCAGGTAGATCTCGCGCAGCGTGCGCTCGTCGACGTCGGCGGAGACCCGCATCCGGTCGGTCTCCTGGCTGTTGACGGCGAAGTGCTTCAGCGACGCGCCGACGCCGCGGCTCTGCAGGCCCTTGACCCACTCGACCGCGAGGACGCCGGTGAGCAGCGGGTCCTCGGCGAAGTACTCGAAGTTGCGGCCGCCGAGCGGACTGCGCTTGAGGTTGATGCCGGGGCCGAGCAGCACCTGCACGTCCATCGCGAGGGCCTCGTCGCCGAGGGCCTCGCCGACCCTGCGGGCCAGCGCCGGGTCCCAGGTCGAGCCGAGCGCGACGGCCGGCGGGAAGCACGTCGACGGCTCGCTGGCGAGCAGTTCCGTGGTGTCGGGCAGCGCCTTGCGCACGCCGTGCGGGCCGTCAGTGAGCATGATGTCCGGCACGCCGGTGACGGCGGTGCTGCGCCAGAAGCTGCTGCCGCTGGTGACGGCGGCCTTCTCCTCGAGGTCCATGGCGGTGTCCCTGTCTTCTACTGAGTACTTGTAAAGTAATAGGTACCGGGTACGATAACGCCGCGGACGTGGAACCGACAAGAGGGAGTGTTGGCGATGGCACGCCACGACCGGACCCGCCTGCCGGCCGCCGAACGGCGCCGGCAGATCATCGCCGCCGCCACGCGGCTCGTCGCCGAGCGCGGCTTCTGGGGGCTGTCGATGCAGGACGTCGCCGCCGACTGCGGCCTCACCGTGCCCGGCCTGCTGCACCACGTCGGGTCGAAGGACGGCCTGCTCATCGCGATCCTCGAACACCGCGACGCGGAGGACGCCCGCGCGCTGAGCACCCTGCTGGCCGGCACCGCGCCGACCCTGGCCGAGCTGTGCGCGGCCCTGGTGCGCCGCAACGCCGGGCAGCCGGAGATCGTGCGGCTGTTCGCGGTGCTGCAGGCGGAGTCCCTCGCACCCGACCACCCGGCGCACGACTACTTCGTGGCGCGGCAGCAGCGGATCCTGGAGGACCTCACCGCACTGGCGAAGGACGTCACGGACGCACCGGAGACGCTGGCGCGGCGGATCATCGCGCTGATGGACGGGCTGCAACTGCAGTGGCTGCGCTCGCCCGGGACAGATCTGCCGCAGCTGTGGTCGGCGACGGCCGGGAGCCTGCTGCCCTGAACCGGCCGGAGCCGCTGGAATCGCCGGGGCCGCGGTGCTGAGATCGCGCGTTCGCCGGCCGGGGCGGCGGCGGGGTCAGCACGTTCGCCGGCCGGGGCGGCGGCGGGGTCAGCACGTTCGCCGGCCGGGGCGGCGGCGGGGTCAGCACGTTCGCCGGCCGGGGCGGCGGCGGGGTCAGCGCGTTCGCCGGCCGGGGCGGCGGCGGGGTCAGCGCGTTCGCCGGCCGGGGCGGCGGGGTCAGCGCGTCCGGCCGGCGGTGCGGATCGGGGTCATGAGCGCGGCGAGGGCCGTGAGCGAGCAGGCCACACCCGCGACCGCGAGGGTCGGGCGGACACCGGCGTGGCCGGCGGCGAACGTCAGCACCACGGCACCCACCGGCGCGAGCGTCAGCTGCAACGTCCAGAACGCCGACGTGACCCGGCCCAGCAACGGCCCGGGCGTGACCTCCTGCCGCAGCGACATCGACGCGATCCCCGCAACCCCCGTCGTCACCATCACCGCGCCGACGAGCACGCCGACCCCCACGGCACCACCGGCGAACCCGACGCCGGCGAGCAGGACGCCGCAGCAGGTGTACGCCACGATCCACACCGGCCCGAACCCGAACCTGCGCCGCAACCTGGCGACGACGGCGGAGGCGAGCATGGAGCCCACGACCCCCGCGGTCAGGACCAGCCCGACCACGCTGTCGGAGCGGTGCAGGTCCTCCTTGACGTGGTAGACGACGACGTCGTCGAGCGCTGTGGTGCAGCAGATCAGGACGGTGAGCAGTACGGTCAACGGCCACAGCAGCGGGTGCCCCCGCAGGAACCGCACCCCTTCGGCGAACCCCCGCCACTTCGGCACTTCCCCGTCGGCCTCCTCCGCCGGTGCCGTTCCTTCCGCCGGTGCCGTCTCCGCCGTCCGGAGCCGTACGAAGGACAGCCCCGCCGCGGACAGCAGGAACGTGACGGCGTCGACGCCGAGTGCCGCAGGCGGGCCGAGCCAGCCGGACAGCAACCCGGCCAGGGCGGGCCCCGCGAGGTAGGCGGCGGAGAACGCGCCGTACAGGATGCCGTTCGCCTCGGTGATCCGATCGGCGGGGACGAGACGGGGCACCACCGTCACGTACGTCACCTGGAACACCATCGAACAGAACCCTGCGATGGGCAGTGCCACGAACAACAGCCACATCGGCGGGTTCGCCTGTTCGGAGAGGAGCCAGACGAGAGGGATGCTGCCGTAGAGGGCAAAGCGGGCCAGGTCACAGACCCGCAGGACGCTGAGGCGCCGCGCCGCGAACCGGTCGGCGATCACCCCGGCGGCGAGCCCGCCGACGATGGCGGCGACGGCGTCGAGGCCTTTCACGGCGCCCATCGCGGTGGCCGAGCCGGTCGCAGCCAGGACCAGCATCGGCACCGCCGTGAACGAGAACGCGTCACCGAACGCGGACAGGGTCTGCACGCAGAGGAAGGCGACGAACCCCCGGTCCCGGAACAGGCTCATGCTGCCGCCTTTCCTTGGCTGCTGCCTTGCTTCCGTGTCGGCCGGTTTCCGTCAACCCGGTTGATCGGGGGTCAGGTCAGGGTCTGGACCAGGGCGGCGATCGCGTACCGGGGCAGGTCGAGCAGCCGGGCCTCGTGCCACGACGGCGGCGCGAGCTCCGCGACCCTGGCCCTGGCCTCGTTCTTCGTCATCCCGTGCTCCCTGACGAGCCCTTCCCGCAGCACATTGCCGAGCTTCCCGTGCGCATGCGCGAGCAGCCACCCGACCGCCGTGCGCGTCCCGCCCTCCACCGCCGTCGCCTCCACGATCGCCAGCCGCGGCGAGGGCGTGCTGCGGCGGTACCGTAGGGTGTACTTGGCCGCGACGACGGAGCGTAACGCCGCCTGACTCTTCGCATCGACGAGGTCGGGGGATTTGTTGGGGACCTGTAAGCTCAGGGAAGAAGCATTGAGCGCCAGCAGCACCCGCAACAGCCATGATCCGGGGTCACCGGCGAGATCGATCTGTTCCGGCACCGACCGCACCGGCGCCGCCAGCAGCTCCGTAGGCCCGCGCCCGACCGCCTCGCCCTCCAGCGCGTGCTCACCGTGGGTGTACATGTTGACGGCCGCCCCGCTCAGCCGCTTCTCCAGCACCTGCCAGGTCCGCGACGTCGGCCTGCACACGTAGAGGTCACTGGCAGACCCGACCGCCTGCGCCCCGTGGTAGCGGTTGAACGCCGGTAGGATCGCTTCGACGGCCAGGTCCAGGTCGAGCACCGCCCGCTGCACCTTCACCCCGAGCGCCGGCGTGAGCGGGCTGAAGCCGTAGGCCATGACCAGCCGCCCGTTGACCCGGTCCCGCAGCGCCTGCGCCCCGCGACCGAGGAACAGCTGGACGCCCTCGGGGGTGTACGGCGGATCGGTGAAGACCAGGTCCGCGGACTCGGCAACCACCGGCGGCAACCCGAACCGCAGGTCCGCGTGCCAGCACTCGACGGCCTGGCCCCGCTGCGCCGCCCGCTGCGCGATGAACTCCAGCAGCCGCTCGTCGACGTCGACGACGGTGACCCGCAGATCGGGCCGGACGGCGAGGATCGCGAGCGAGGTCAGGTCGTGGTCGCCGACGCAGACGAGGTGGGCGCCCGCGAGGTCGAACGTCTCGTCCAGCCAGCGGGCGCGCCGGGCTGCGGTCTCGGCGGTGGCGGAGACGTGGTCCAGGGCGCGGTCGGTCGGGACCTGCGCGATGAGCCGCGCCATGTCGGCGACCAGGGCGTCGGGCTGGGCGCCCGGCTGGGCATCCGACCCGGCACCGGGACGGGCGTCGGGCTGGGCACCCGGCTGGGCACCCGACCCGGCACCGGGACGGGCTCCGGTCTGGGCACCCGGCTGCGCATCAGGCCCGGCTTCGGTCTGGGCACCAGGCCCGGCTCCCGTCTGGGCACCGGACAGCGACGGGGTGTTGAAGCGGGTGCGGTACGCGCCGGGTAAGCGCAGTGTGCCGTCTCGTGCGGTGTGCAGGTCGGGGCCCGCGGCGCGGAGCAGGTGTTCGACCGTGCGGCGCGGCAGGGCATGCTCGCGGATGAGGTCGTCGAGGGTTGTCGGGGTTGTCGCCAGGTGGGTCAGGGCCTGGCGCAGGCGCCGGGCGCCGATCCTCGCGGCTGCCACCACCTCGGCCACCGCGTCCAGAGGAACAACCCCGTCCGACGGAACCGCCGCATCCAGCCGCGTCGCCGCACCAGCCCGCGTCACCGAACCGCCCGCCCTAGCAGCGCCGGGCGCGGCCTCGGGACCCGAAGGCGTGGTCTCCGAAGGGGAGGAGGCAGCGGCAGGGCCCGCCGGGACGGGTGGGGGTGGCGGAACGGATGATGCCGGGGCGGCGGACTTCGTGATCTTGTGTTGGGCCTGCGCGGCGGGGGGCTGGGCGGGGTCTGTGGGTCCGGTGTCGGCTCGCGGCGTCATCGCCGTTCACCTTACGGGGCCGGGCGATGGGAGCGAGACCGGTAAAGGTCATCGATGAGTTAAAAGTTAATGACCTGCAGTTATTCAGCGACGAACGCGTGAATTCAGTTAAACCGTTTCGGTGGTGTTTCACAGGTCGACGGTCGTCGAAGTACAGGGTGGCGGCAAGGGTGCCCGAAGGGTGTGAAGTCTTGTCCGGATGATTCCGGCTGTGTGATCGTCCTGAAATCGCCATGAGTCGATGAAGCACGCGGTTGGCCGATCGGCGCGCGCACGCCGGCCGCTTGCACCTGGATTCGACTCTCGCGTGTCTCGATTGGTTCCGGCGCACACCCGAAACGTACGTACCCCCGGTACCGTGCGCCGCCCTGGAAAGAAGGCACCCTTGAAGCTGTCCCCACGGTTCGCTACAGCGGCCGGAGTGCTCGCGGTCGGGCTGGTAACAGCCGGCACCGCCGCAGCCGTGCAAGCCTCGCCCCCGCTGCCGGCGCCCACAGGCGTCGAGGCAGCCAACGCCGTCGCGGCCAAGTCCGCGGCGACGTTCGTGTCCCAGCGTCCGAGTGTGCTGCAGCCGAGCACCGACGACGCGTACGTGCAGAAGTCGCTGGTCGCCTCGGGCAGCGCGAAGTACATCGCGTACGAGCGGACCTGGAAGGGTCTGCCCGTCGTCGGTGGTGACTTCGTGGTCGTCACCGACGCGGCGGGCGCGGCGAAGTACACGTCGGTGGCGCAGACCCAGGCGATCGGGAACCTGTCCACCGCGGCGAAGATCAGCTCGGCGGACGCCGAGGCGGCCGCGCGCAAGCTGCTCACGAGCGTCAACGCCGTCGAGGGCACCCGCCTGGTCGTCTACACCCTGGACGGCGCGGCGAAGCTCGCGTACGAGACGACCCTCAACGGCACGGGTGCGGAGGGCGCGAGCCGCCTCACCGTCACCACCGACGCCACGAGTGGCGCGCTGCTCAACAAGCGTGAGCGGGTCATGCACGGCACCGGCACCGGCTGGATCGTCGGCAACGTCACCGTCAACACGACGCTGTCCGGCAGCACGTACAGCATGAAGGACCCGAACTACACGAACATCAGCTGCCAGAACGCGTCGGGCAACGCCACGTTCACCGGCTCCGATGACGTGTGGGGCAACGGCGACGGTACGAACCGCGAGACCGGTTGCGTCGACGCCCTGTACGCGGCGCAGAAGGAGGCCGCGATGCTCTCGTCGTGGCTGGGCCGCAACGGCTTCAACGGCAGCGGCGGCGGCTGGCCGATCCGCGTCGGCCTGAACGACCAGAACGCGTACTACGACGGCACGCAGATCCAGATCGGCAAGAACACCGCCGGCAAGTGGATCAGCTCGCTCGACGTCCTCGGTCACGAGGTCGGCCACGGCATCGACGACACCACCCCGGGCGGCATCTCGGGCAACGGCACCCAGGAGTTCGTGGGTGACGTGTTCGGTGCGGCGACCGAGGCCTTCGCCGCCAACGCGAACGACCCGGCCGACTACCAGGTCGGCGAGGAAGTCAACCTCGTCGGCAGCGGCCCGATCCGCTACATGTACAACCCGTCGCTCGCCGGCGACGACAACTGCTACTCCAGCAGCACGCCGTCGCAGGAGGTCCACGCGGCCGCCGGCCCCGGCAACCACTGGTTCTACCTGCTCGCCGAGGGCACCAACCCGACCAACGGCCAGCCGAGCAGCACCACGTGCAACGGCACCAGCGGCCTCGTTGGCATCGGCATCCAGAAGGCCACCAAGATCTTCTACAACGCGATGCTGATGAAGACCTCATCCTCGTCGTACCTGAAGTACCGCACCTGGACACTGACCGCGGCCAAGAACCTGTACCCGGGCAGCTGCACCGAGTTCAACGCGGTCAAGAACGCCTGGAACGCCGTCAGCGTCCCGGCCCAGTCCGCCGACCCGACGTGCACCGGTGGCACCACCCCGCCGCCCACCACGACGAACCCGCCGACGTCGAACCCGCCGACCGGCAGCTGCTCCGGCCAGAAGCTGCTCAACCCGGGCTTCGAGTCGGGCGCGACCTCGTGGAGCGGCACCACCGGCTCCATCGGCCAGTGGGCCAGCCAGGGCCAGGCCGCCCGCACCGGCACCTACAGCTCGTGGCTCGACGGGTACGGCTCGACGCACACCGAGGCGATCCAGCAGTCGGTGACCATCCCAGCCGGTTGCAAGGCCACCCTCACGGCCTACATCCACATCGACTCGGCTGAGACGACCACGTCCGTCGCGTACGACAAGCTGACCATCACGGCCGGCTCGACGACGCTCGGCACCCTGTCGAACCTGAACAAGGCCTCCGGGTACGTGCTGCGCACGTACAGCCTGAACGCGCTCGCCGGTCAGACCGTGGTGATCAAGTTCAGCGGTACGGAGGACTCGTCCCTGCAGACGTCGTTCGTCCTCGACGATCTTGCTGTGACGCTCAGCAACTAGTACCACCGCTCAGCAGGGCCCGGGTCGCGCGCCGACCCGGGCCCTTCCGCGTGCAGGGCACCGGAACGTCCACCCCGGCTCCACCCACGGGTGGCGGCGCTCCACCCGGTGCCGCACCTAGCGTCAGCGGCATGAACCTCACCACCGCGCTGCTGATCGCCGTCGCCGTCCTGTACCTGCTGATCCGCCGCTTCACCGGGGAGCCTCTGGAGGCACGGCGACTCGTCCTGCCGCCGGTGCTGCTGGTCGCGTGGGGCGGCTACGCGGTGTCGCAGGCGTTCACCGGCGGCACCCTGCCGCACGCGGTCCTCGACGGGGCCGTCCTCGGGGCCGGTGCGGTCCTTGCCGTCGCCGGTGGTCTCGCGCGGGGGCTGACGGTGCGGGTGTTCGTCCGCAACGGGCATCTGTGGTACCGGTACACGGCGCTGACCGTGGTCGTCTGGGTCGTGCTCATCGGGGTGCGGTTCGCGCAGGACGCCGCGGCCCGGGGGCTCGGTGCCGACGCCGCCGTCGTCGCCGCGGCGCTGCCGTTCGTGCTCGGGCTCAGCCTCCTCGGCGAGGCCGCCGTCGTGGGCCGCCGCGCCATCGCCACCGGCGTCCCGTTCGCACCCCGTGAAAGCCGCCGCGACGGCCGCCGTGAGAGCCGCCGCGAAGACCGCCGCGAGAGCCGGCACGAAAGCCACCGTGAGAGCCGGCCCGAAGCCCAGCACAGCGACCTGGGAAGCCGGTGACCACAGCGGCAGCGGAGACTGGAGCCGTGTTCACGGTCACCGACACCGCCGTCGCCAGGTGGCGCCAGACGAGAAGCCTGGCCTTCCTGGTACTGCTGAGCGCCGCGATGCTGTACACCCGGCCACGCCCCGGCCCGGCGGTCCTCGCGCTGGTCGCCGTCGCCGCCGTCGCGTGGCTGGCGATGACGGTGCGGACCGGGCGCACGCAGGCCGTCGCCGTCGCCGGATGCGCGGCGGCGGGGCTGGCGCTGTGCGTGCTGGACACCCGCGGGTTCGCACCCTGCTACCTCATCGCCGCCTGCACCGTCGCCGTGGCCGCGCTGCCGCTCATCGTCGCCGCCGCAGGCACCGCCGTGACCGCGGCCGGGCTCACGGCGGTGCTGTGGGCGCGGGGCGCCGGCTGGACCGAGCTGCTGATCTGGGCCGGGTCGCTGAGCCTGGTGCTGCTGCTCGGCGTGGTCCGGCGGCAACGCGACGAACAGGCCCGCCAGGCAAGGACCGTCGCGACCCTCGACGAGCGGGCCAGGGTCGCCCGGGAGATCCACGACGTGCTCGCGCATTCGCTGTCGGCGCTGTCGGTGCAGCTGGAGACGGCGGCGGCGCTGCTGGAGAAGGACCGGGCCGCGGACGCCGCAGTGCTCGTGGAACGGGCCGGGCGGCTCGCCCGCGACGGGCTCACCGAGACCCGCCGGGCCGTCGGTGCGTTACGCGGCGACCCGGTGCCGCTCGGCGAGCTCGTCGGGGCGCTTGCCGACGGGTACCGCACCGACCACGGCGCACCCGCGGACGTGACCGTGTCGGGGACCCCGCGGCCCGTCGGCGGCGAACCGGGGCTGGCGCTGTTCCGCACCGCGCAGGAGGCCCTGACCAACGTGCGCAAGCACGCGCCCGGCAGCGCGGTGGCCGTACACGTCGAATATCGGCACGACACGGTGCGCCTCACGGTCCGCAACGACGGCGCGGGTGACGCCGCGCCCAGGAAGGCACCGGCCGGCGGGCACGGCCTCGACGGGCTCCGCGAACGGGTCCGGCTCGCCGGCGGCACCGTCACCGCCGCGCCGCGCGGCGACGGCTGGCAGGTCGATGCGAGGATCCCAGGATGATCACGGTGGTGGTGGCCGACGACCAGACGGTGGTCCGTGAGGGCCTGGTGGTGCTGCTCGGGCTGCTCGGCGACGTCGAGGTGCTCGGCGCGGCCGCCGACGGCGACGAGGCCGTCGAGCTCGTCGCCGCGCACGCCCCCGACGTGGTCCTGATGGACCTGCGGATGCCGCGCTGCGACGGGGTCACCGCGACCGCGAGGATCCGCGCCGCGCACCCGTCGACGCGGGTGGTGGTGCTGACGACGTACGCCGACGACGCCGACATCCTCGGCGCGATGCGGGCCGGGGCGCTGGGCTACCTGACGAAGGACGCCGGGCGGGTGCAGATCGCGCAGGCGGTGCGGGCCGCGGCGGCCGGCCAGTCCGTCCTCGACCCGGTCGTCCAGCAGCGCCTCGTCGCCGCCGCCACCGCACCGCCCGGACACCGGCCGGCACCGCACCGGCCGGCGGCACCGCCGGACGGGTTGACGGCGCGGGAGGCCGAGGTGCTCGGGCTGATCGCGGCGGGACTGTCCAACCGGGACATCGCGAAACGCCTGTTCGTGACCGAGGTGACTGTGAAGTCGCACGTGAACCGGCTCTTCGCCAAGACCGGCGTCCGGGACCGGGCGCAGGCGGTGCGGTACGCGTACGAGCACGGCCTCGCCATGTGAGCGAGACCACACCGGCGCCGCACACCCGATAGACTGACATCAAACTGTCAGGGGGTGCGCGGCCCGCATGACCGACGATGGGGACAACGACGGCCGTCGTTCGGCGCGGCCGCTCGTGTCGGTGCTGGTCGTCCTCTCCGGCGGGCTCGGGATCTCGCTGCAGCAGCTGTCGACCGGCACGCCCAACTCCGCCGGCCGCTGGGCGATGCTCATCATCGGGTCCTGCATCGGCGGCGCCGCCAGCATCCTCGCCACCGGCCTGTTCGAGCGGCTGCTGACCTGGGCGGGGTTCGGCTGGGCGTTCCTGCGCCGGCACACCCGGCTGCGCACCGTCGTCGCCGGTGTCACCGCCTGCGCGCTCGCCGTCGCCGCCGGCCTGGTCATCCCCGTCGCGTACGAGGCGCTGCACCGCCGGCTGTACGGGTGCCCGCAGCCCGCCGCGGTGCGGGTCATGACGTCCGTGGAGCAGCTCGGCGCGGCCCGGCGCGTCGCCGACGCCTACGAGGTCGCCACCGCCGAACGGCACCACGGCTGCCCGGCCGCCGACCTGTACGTCTACGGCGCCGGACCCACCGAGTCGCGGGCCGCGGTCGCCAGCGGCTGGCTCAACGACGCGCTGCAGCGCATCGGGCCGCGCGCCGACGTGTGGCTGCCGGACTCGACCCTCGACGTGGAGGCCGCCGTCGCCGCGTCGGCCCGCTTCGGCGTCACCGTCCCGATCGCCGAGCAGCGCAGCATCGGCTACTCCCCCATCGTCCTGGCCAGCCCGGCGGCGTTGCCCGCCGACGCCGGGTGGCGTCAGCTGTGGACGGAGACCGGCCGGCTCGGCTGGGACGTCGTGCGACCCGACCCGGCGCTCTCCTCCGCCGGGGTGCTCGCCACCGCGGCGCTGTACACGGGACTCGGCGCGACCCCGGTCACGGCCCGCGGCGTCGAGCAGCGCCTCGAGGCGTCGCTGGACCGGGGCCGGTATCCGCTCGGCACCAGCCAGGACCTGCTGTGCCAGGGCGGCACAGCGGCCGTCATCGCCACCGAACAGGCCGTCGTCCGCTACAACCAGGGCCTCGGCTGCCCCGGCAGCGCCGGCCCGCCGGAGCGGCCGCTGCTCGTGCAGTACCCGAACGACACCATCAGCGAGGACCACCCGTTCGTCCGGCTCGCCTGGGACGGGGTCGCGGCCACCACCACGGCTGCCGCGACCGGCTTCGGCGCGTGGCTGCGCGGCGACGACGGCCGCCGGGAGCTGGTCCGGGCGGGGCTGCGGCCGCCGGGGCTGTTCGCCGTCGGCGACCCGCTGACCGAGCAGTACGGCGCGCACGCGGGGCGGTCTTCGACCGGCGGGCACCGTCGGCCACCGCGGTCGGCGACGCGTTGCGGCTGTACGAGGGCGCGCACCGCCCCGGCCGGGTGCTGCTCGCGCTCGACGCGTCCGGTTCGATGCTGGCCGGCGTCGACCGGTCCGGCACCACCCGCTTCCAGCTCGCGTCCCGCGGCGTGACCGGCGCCCTGAAGCTGATGAGCGACCGCGACGAGTTCGGGCTGCGGATCTTTCCCGCCGACGGCCGCGGCGCCGGCACCCGGGGCTCCTGCCCGTCGCGCGGGCCGCGGGCCGGGGACAGGCCGCCGCCGACGCGATGGCCGCGGTGCGGCCGGCCGGCAACACGCCGCTGCTGCAGACCATTGTGGACGGTGTCCGCGACGTCGCCGCCGACCCTGGCGAAGGGGTCGCGAGCCTGGTCGTGCTCACCGACGGCAACGACACCAGCGGCCGGTCACCGTCCGAAGTGGACGCACAGGTGCGCGGCAAGGGGGTGCGGGTGTTCGTGGTCGCG
Source organism: Dactylosporangium sp. NBC_01737 (assembly GCF_035963215.1). Lineage (NCBI taxonomy): Bacteria > Bacillati > Actinomycetota > Actinomycetes > Micromonosporales > Micromonosporaceae > Dactylosporangium > Dactylosporangium sp. NBC_01737. The sequence goes on along the minus strand of NZ_CP109153.1, from coordinate 5,459,802 downwards.
ATCGGCGAGGCCAGCTGCGGCACCCTGCCCCTGCGCGACGTCACCGCGCACACCGGCGGCGGCTGCTACGACGCCGGCCTCGACACCCTCGACGACGTGCTGGTCACCCTGTTCGGCCTGCTCTGGGGAGGATGAACCGCGCCATGACGACGCCGCCACCACCGTCCGGAGACGACGACCCACCACCGCGGCCCGGCCCGCCACCGCCGCCGCCCGGAGACGACGACCCGCCGCCACGACCCGGCCCGCCACCGCCGCCGCCCGGAGACGACGACCCGCCGCCACGACCCGGCCCGCCACCGCCGCCGCCCGGAGACGACGACCCGCCGCCACGACCCGGCCCGCCACCGGGGACGACGACCCGCCACCGCCGCCCGGAGACGACGACCGGCCCGGGCTCCGGGACCGGATGCGGCGGGTGCGCGGCCGGATCGGGCTGCTCACCGGGTTCGTCGCCGGTGCCGCCGTCGCCGCGCTCGTCGCCGTGTACGCCGTGCCGCTGCTGGACCGCGACCCCGGCCTCGAACGCGGCGACCTCGTCATCCTCAGCGGCCGCGACGACGGCGACGGCAACCAGCGGCAGGCGCTCGTCGACCAGTGGAACACCCTGCACCCCGACAACCCCGCCAGGATCGAGGAGATCGCCGCCGACGCCGACGCGCAGCACAGCGAGATGGTCGCCCGCGCGCAGAGCGGCGGTGCCGGCGTCGACATCTTCAACCTCGACGTCACCTGGACCGCCGAGTTCGCCTCCAGCGACTACATCCGGGCGTTGCCGGACGGGCAGGACGTCGCCGGTTTCCTTCCCGCGCCGCTTGCGACCTGCCGGTACCAGGGGAAGCTGTGGGGGTTGCCCTTCAACACCGACGCGGGGCTGCTCTACTACCGCACGAAACTGGTCACGACCGCGCCCGCGAACTGGTCGCAGCTGGTCACCACCGTCCAGGACGTCCTGGCGCGGCCCGCCGCCGTCGGTCCCCAGCCGGTCGCCGGGTGGGCGGGGCAGCTGCGCGACTACGAAGGGCTCACCGTCAACGCCCTGGAGGCGATCTGGGGCGCCGGCGGTGAGGTCGTCGACGGCCGCGGTGAGGTCGTCATCGACACCCCCGAGGCGCAGGCCGGCCTGACCCGGCTCGCGGAGGGCCTGCGGCCGGGCGCGCCGCAGGTGATCCTGCCCGACGCGGTGCGCTTCGACGAGACCGCGACGACGCAGGCGTTCGGCGGCGGGAAGCTCGTGTTCATGCGCAACTGGCCCGTCGCGCACCGGGCCCTGGACCCCGCCGACGGCGCCGACAGCGCCCCGGCGGTCGAGTTCGGCGTCGCGAAACTGCCCGGCCCCAGCGTCCTCGGTGGGCAGAACCTCGCCGTGGCGACGCAGAGCCGGCGTCCCCGGGCGGCACGGGCGCTCATCGAGTTCCTCACCGGGGAACGCAGCCAGCAGCTGCTGTTCGAGCGCGGCGGGTTCGCCGCCACCCGCGAGATCGTGTACCGCGACGCGGCGGTCGTGAAGCGGTACCGGTACGCGCCGACGCTGCTCGACGCGATCCGCTCCGCACACAGCCGCCCGGTGACCGCGCACTACGCGCAGTTCTCCGAGACGTTCCGGCAGATCGTGCTGGAGGCCCTCGGCGACGGCGGCCGCCTCCCCGCCGACGCCAGACCCCGCCTGCAGCGGGCCCTGCAGGGTTACAAGTAACGGAAGAAGAGCATCGGGTTGCCCGTTGCGGCGGCGTGGACGGGGGCGGCGAGGTGCAGCTTCTGTTTCAGGCCGACGAGCCGGTCGTGGGTGTCGGGGTCGGCGGCCGGTGACGCGGTCAGGTGGCCGATGCCGTGGCGGCGCAGCCAGCCGAGCACGACGGCGCCCTCGCTGACCGGCCACGGGCGACGGCCGTGGAAGACGTCGTGGACGGCGACGGCGGCACCCGGGCGGAGCCGTTCGAAGAGCGCCGTGGTGTACCAGCGGGCGAACCGCGCCGTGTGCGCCGCGTCGACGAGCACGAACCCGGGGTCCTCGGGCAGCGTGCCGCGCCGCACGTCGCCGCGGGTGAAGCGCCACCGGTCGCCGGCGAGGAACCGCGGGACGGTGTGCACGGCGTCGTCGGTGAGGTCGAACGTGTGCAGCACCCCGCCGTCGTCGTTGTCGTGCAGGGCGCGCAGCAGCCACGTCGTCGACCAGCCGCGGGCGGAGCCGATCTCCAGGACGGTCCGTGGGCGCAGCGCCCGGATCGTCAGGTAGCTGATCTCGGCCTCGACGTCGTCGAGGCGGGGGCGCATCGGGCGCTGCGCGAGCAGTTCGCGTTGTTCGTCGCGGGCGCAGCGCAGGTCGTCGGCGTACATGCGGTACCAGCTAATGATCGTGTCGAGCGGCAGCATCGAGGTCTCCGATCGCGAGGGCGGCGAGGGCGTCGAGGGACTCGGTGCCGGGCACGAAGTAGCCGTCGTGGCCGGTGACACCGCCGACGGGCAGCCGCAGCGCCCCGAACGCCGGGTCGGTGGGGTGGGTGCCGTGGCCGGCGCCGAGCAGGCGCGCGCCGGGCAGGCGGCGGGTCCAGTCGCCGGCGGCGGTGCCGGCCCAGACCCGTGCGGTGGTGTGCAGGTCGGCGGCGCGGCCGGCGCCCATGCCGGGGCTGCCGAGCGCGACGACGTCGGTGACCCGGCCGCCGAGACCGGCGTCGAGGCGGGCGGCGGCGCGGCCGATGACGGTGGAGCCGTAGCTGTGCCCGACGAGGACGATCCTGGGTGCCGGCACGTCACGCAGGAACCGCAGCAGCGCCGCGGCGCCGGTCGCGGCCGAGTCCTCGCGGACGGCGGCGAGCCGCAGCCCGCGCGGTGGGTGGTACCCGAGCCACGCCACGACCGCGACCCGCCCCGCGGCTGCCGGCCGGAGGGTGGCGGCGCGGGCGGCGAGCTGCCTGGCCTGCCACGCGGGGGCGCGGCGCTGGACGCCGCCGAGCCCGCGGTCGAAGTTGGCGGCGGTGGTGTCGACCCCGGGGACGAGGACGACGACGGTCGCCGCGGTCGACGGGTCGCCGACGACCTCGACCGCGAGACCGTCGGCGTACCGTGCGCTGTGGACGGCGAGGGCCGGCACCGCGGACACCTGCGCCGGGCCGAGCACCGACCAGAGCACCGCGATCAGCGGCAGTGCGAACAACCTGCGAAGCATGCCGCCGAAGGTAGGTGCGCGGCCGTGCCCGGATCGTCACTCCGCAGGGCCATGTTGCGGTACCCCTGCGGTACTACGCCCCGGCGCTGACGACCCCGGTCTCATACGCGAAGACGACGGCCTGGGCGCGGTCGCGCAGGTCGAGCTTCGTCAGGACCCGGCTCACGTGGGTCTTCACCGTCTGCTCCGCCACGACGAGGTCCTCGGCGATCTCCGCGTTGGAGCGGCCGCGGGCGATGAGCCGCAGCACCTCCGTCTCGCGGGGGGTGAGGGCGGCGAGCCGGGCCGGCTGGTGGTCGGCGGCCTTCGGCCGGGCCGCGAACTGTTCGATGAGCCGCCGCGTCACCGACGGCGCGAGGAGGCCGTCGCCGGCGGCGACGACCCGCACGGCGGTGACGAGCTCGGCGGCCGGGGCGTCCTTGAGCAGGAACCCGGACGCGCCGGCGCGCAACGCCTCGAACACGTAGTCGTCGAGGTCGAACGTGGTGAGGATGACGACCTTCGGCCGGTGCAGGCCCGGGGCGACGTCCAGGATCCGCCGGGTCGCCTGGATGCCGTCCAGGACGGGCATGCGCACGTCCATGAGGACCACGTCGGGCGCGTGCTCGCGGGCCATGGTGACGCCCTGGGCGCCGTCGGCGGCGTCGCCGACGACGAGCAGGTCGGGCTGTGCGGCCAGGAGCGCGGCGAAGCCCTGCCGGACCATGGCCTGGTCGTCGACGATCAGGACCCGGATCACGCGGCGACCTCCAGCGGCAGGACGGCGCGCACCGTGTACCCGCCGTCGGGGTCGTGGCCGGCGTCGAACGTGCCGCCGATCGCCGTGGCACGTTCGCGCATGCCGAGCAGGCCGTGCCGCTCCCCCGGTTCACCGGTCTGGACGATCGCTTCGGTACCGGGTGCGTTGCGCACGTACAGCTCCAATGTGGACGGTCCGAGGGTGGGGCTTCCGAGTGTGAGGGTGATGTGCACCGGTGCGCCCGCGGCGTGGCGGCGCGCGTTGCTCAGCGCCTCCTGCACGATGCGGAACGCGGCCAGCCCGACGGCCGGCGGCACCCTGGCGCCCGGCAGCGGGTCGAACGTGACGTCGACGCCGGCCTCGCGGGCGTCGCGGACGAGCCCGGCGAGGTCGTCGAGGACGGGCTGCGGTTCGACGAGCGGGGTCTCGGTGCTGCGCAGCACCCCGAGGAGGCGGCGCATCTCGACGAGCGCCTCCCGGGACGTGCCGGCGATCGCGGCGAGCTCCTCGGCGACGGCGGGTGGCACGCCGTCGATGCGGTACACGGCGGTCTCGGCGCGCACCGCGATGAGCGACATGTGGTGGGCGACGACGTCGTGCATCTCGCGGGCGATCCGGTTGCGTTCCTCGGCGACGGCCCGCCGCGCCTGGGCGAGCTCGGCGCGCTCCTCCTCCTCGGCGAGGGCGGCCTGGACCTCGCGGCGGCGGCGGATCTGGTCGCCGACGAGGAGGATCGCGGTGACGGCGAACAGGAGCCCGGCGAGGTTGCCGGGGTTGACGAACATGACGAGCAGCAGCGCCGCGGACAGCCCGGTCCAGACGAGGACGCCGCGGCGGTGCCGGACCGCGACGACGGCGAGCAGCAGCGGGAACATCAGCATCTGCGTCGGCGTCCACGGCCACGGCGTGTCCTGCCGGATCGGCACGGTCGCGCCGGCGAACCCGGCCACGAGGAACGCGACCCGCCAGGCGAACAGCGGCCGGGTCGCGACCAGCCCGATGGGTGCGGCGATGAGCACGGCGTCGATGACGAGGAAGCCGGAGGCGACCTTCGGGCCGTTGCCGCGCAGGTACTCGAAGGTGATGAGCCCGCACAGGATCGCCGCGATCACCCCGATCGTCGGCAGCGCCCGGCCGAAGCGGGTCGTGAACCGCACCGCCGGGTCGGGGCCGACGAGGAACGCGCGCAGGTCCCTCAGCCCGGCCCTCATCACGCTGCTCACCTTGGAACGGTAACAGTGCGCGGCGGGCTCAGCGGCCGGTGCCGCGCAGCAGCTCGATCAGCTCACGGCGGGACCGGATGCCGAGTTTCCGGTACACGTTGCCGAGGTGGTGGTCCACGGTGCGCACCGACAGCACGATCCGGTCGGCGATCTCGCGGCTGGTGGCGCCTTCCGCGGCGGCGTAGGCGATGCGCCACTCGTGCGGGGTGAGCGCGTCCGTGGCGGGGCGTCCCCTTCCGGGGTCCCCCGGCGGGGTGCCGTGCCGGGGCGGGACGGGCGACCCGGGTCGCGGTCGGCCGGAGGTCGGTGCGGCGCACCGGCCGGGCTACCCGCGTCGTGGTCCGTCACTCGGCGGATCGGCGGGGCGCCGGCACACCGTTACCGTTCCCCGCAGCCATGGACCTCTTGAAGCTGCTGCCGCGCGGTCGCGGCGCCTGGCGCCGGGCGACCTGCCGCGCGCTCGTCCTCCTCGTCCTGACCACCATCGCCGCCGACGCCGCCCTCGAAGGGTGGATCGCGTCGGTGGACCTGCCGGACGCGCCGCTGCGACCACAGGCGTCGGTGCTGTACCACCGCGACGGGCACACCGTCCTGGCCCGCGTCGGGGTCACCGACCACAACGACGTGCCGCTCAGCGCGGTCCCCGACGGGGTCCGCCGGGCCGTCATCGCCGCCGAGGACCGCGACTTCCGCGACCACTGGGGTGTCTCCGTCCGCGGGGTGCTGCGCGCCGTGGTCGCCGACGCCGGCGGCGCACGGCAGGGCGCGTCCACCATCACGCAGCAGTACGTACGCAACGCGTACCTGACGTCTCAGGTGACCGCCGGGCGCAAGGCCCGCGAGTTCGCGCTCGCCGTGAAGCTCGAACGCACCGTGTCCAAGGACGAGATCCTCGCCCGGTACCTCAACACCATCTACTACGGTCGCGGCGCCTACGGCATCGCCGCCGCCGCGCACGCCTACTTCGGCGTCCCGCCGGAGCGCCTGGACGCCGCGCAGGGTGCCGTGCTCGCCGCGGTCATCAAGGACCCGTCGTACTTCGACCCGGCCGTCAACCCCGGCGAGGCCCTCGACCGGTGGCGGTGGATCGTCGCCGCGATGGGCGACGCCGGCCGGCTCGAATACCCGGCGGTGCTGCCGGCCTCCAGCGGCACCGGCGGCAACGGGCTCGTCCTCGACCAGATCGAACGGGAGCTCGCCCGGCACGGCATCACGTCGCAGCAGCTGCACACCGGCGGCCTGTCCGTGGTGACCACCCTGGACGCCACCGCCCAGGGCGCCGCCCTCGACCTCGTCGGCGCGGCCCTGCGGGACCAGCCGGACGGGCTGCGGGCCGCGCTCGTCGCCGTCGACCCGGCCAGCGGCGCCGTCCGCGCGTACTACGGCGGCGGCCAGGGGCGCGGCTACTTCGACGACGCGGCCGCGCCGCACCCGCCGGCGGCGACGTTCAAACCGGTCGCGCTGGCCGCCGGGCTCCGCGAGGGCATCGGCTACCTGTCGCGGTGGGACGGCCGGTCGCCGCGGCTGTTCGCCGACCGGGGCGGCGCCCCGCTCGTCAACCGTGACGGCGTCCAGTGCCCCGAGTGCACCCTGCAGGAGGCGATGGTCCGGTCCTTGAACACCCCGATCTACGCCCTGACCCAGCACATCGGCGCCGACAAGGTCCGGGCCACGGCGTTGGACCTCGGGGTGGCGCCCGCGTACGGCGGCCGGGCGTCGCTGGTGGACGCCACGGGTGACCCGCGGCCCGGCCGCACCCGGGCCGACATCGCCATCGGCCGCTACCCGGTGTCGGTCGCCGACATGGCCGGTGTGTACGCGACGTTCGCCGCCGCCGGGACCCGCAGCGAGCGGCACTTCGTCGCGTCGGTGACGACCGCCGCCGGCGACACGGCGTGGAGCGCCGCGCCGGCCCGCGCGCAGGTCCTCGACCCGCGGGTCGCCGCGGACGTCACCGCCGTCCTGCGCGCCGTCGTCGACGGCCGTGGCATGGCACCGGGACGGCCCGCCGCCGGGGTCACCGGCAGCCAGCAGTGGGGCGGCACCGCCGACAACCAGGACGCCTGGATGAGCGGCTACACCCCGCAGCTGGCCGTGTCCGTCTGGATGGGGCGGCTGGTGCCCGGCCCGATCCGCGACGCCGCCGGCCACCCGATCGAGGGTGACACGCTACCGGCGAAGCTGTGGCAGGACTTCCTGCGCGCCGCGCTGCACGGCACCGCGGTCGCGGCGTTCCCGGCCGCCGCGCACGTCGGGCGCACCGACACCGGCGACGCCGGCCGCACCGACAGCCCCGACGAGCTCGCCGGCGGCCGCGCGCCCGCCGCCGCGGTCGGCGCCCGTCCCGTCCTGCGCACCGCCGGCGGCGGGCGGAGCCTCGCGCTGACGTTCGACGACGGGCCGTCGCAGTACACGGCGGCGATGCTGGACCTGCTGCGTCAGTACCACATCCCGGCGACGTTCTGCGTCGTCGGCGAGTCGGTCGCGGCGAACCAGGCGCAGTTGCGCCGCATCGTCGCGGACGGCCACGCCCTGTGCAACCACTCGACCCACCACGACGAGCTCGGGCACGCGACGGCCGAGCGGGTCCGCGACGACATCGCCACCACCGACGCCGCGATCGCCGCCGCCGCGCCCGGCTCGACCGTGACCTACTTCCGCGCCCCGTACGGCGACTGGGGTGTCTCGGCGAAGGTCGCGCACGACATGCGGCACACCCCGATCGGCTGGAGCGTCGACCCGGACGACTGGACGATGCCGGGCACCGCGGAGATCGTGTCCCGCATCGAACGCCAGCTGACACCGGGCGCGATCGTCCTGGTCCACGACGGCGGCGGCGACCGCCGGCAGACCGTCGAGGCGATGCGCATCCTGATCCCGCGGCTGCTCGCCGCCGGCTGGACGTTCGACCTGCCCGCGGTGACGGTCCAGGCGGTGGCCGCGGAAGCCCAGCCGCCGGCGGCGTCGCCGAGCCCGAGCCCGGCCGTGGAGTCGGCGCAGCTGCCGACGCCGTCGCCCTCCGGTCCGCCGCCCCCGTCGGAGACCCCCGCCCCGGAGCCGTCGCAAACCTAGCGGCTCAGGCGTCCAGGGTGTCCACGGCGACCGGGTCGGCCGCGAGCCGCCGGGCCACGACGACGTGCACGGCGAACAGCAGGTACCCGACGAGCAGCGGCGCCGTGACCGGGATGAGGGCGCCGATCACGGCGGCGATGGATGACACCCCGGCCACCATCGCCGCCGTGAGCGGTTGCCGCCACACCGCGCCGGCCGCCCAGCGCAGTGCACCGGGCCACGAGTGGTGCTGGGCCAGGTGCACGACGCCGAACGCGCAGGCGGCGAGCAGTGCGGCGGCGACGGCACCGGTGCCGACGAGCACGGGCAACCCGCCCGGGACCCGGCCTGAGGCGACGGCGCCGAGATTGAACAGCAGGAGCCACGCGAGCGTGGCGGTCGCGACCGTGGCGAGCGCACCCGGCAGCAGCGAACGCCGGAACACCCGCCACAGCACCGAAGGCCGCACGGCGGATCCGTCGATGATGTCCCGCACGGCGACGGAGCCGGCGTGCGCGGCCGCACCGGCGGTGAGCACCGGCAGGCTGCACACGGTGACGGCGATGCCGACGAGGGCGAGGTCGGCGGCCACCGTGACGGTGTCCTTCCAGTCGCGACGCGCCACGGTGGTCACCCCTTCAGGCCGGAGGTGTTGATGCCTTCGACGAGCATCTTCTGGAAGGCGAGGAAGAACAGGAACACCGGCAGCAGCGACAGCACCGACATCGCGAACATCGGGCCGATCTCGGACTGGCCCTGCGAGTCGATGAACAGCCGCAGCGCGACCGGCACCGTGTACTTGGACAGGTCCGACACGTACACGAGCTGGCGGAAGAAGTCGTTCCAGGTCCAGATGAACGAGAAGATCGCCGTCGTCACGAGGGCCGGGCGGCTCAGCGGCAGGATGATGGTGCGGAAGACGCCGAACGTGGAGCAGCCGTCGATCTTCGCCGCCTCGTCGAGCTCGCGGGGGATGCCGCGCATGAACTGGACCATGAGGAACACGAAGAACGCCTCGGTGGCCAGGAAGTGCGGCAGGATCAGCGGCAGGTACGGGAACTCGCCGCCGACCAGGTCGAGCTGCCGGAACACGATGAACTGCGGGACGATGAGCACGTGCCCGGGCAGCAGCAGCGTGCCGACCATGACGGCGAACCAGGTGGCCCGCCCCCGGAACCGCAGCCGCGCGAAGGCGAACGCGGCGAGCAGGCAGGACAGCGCGTTGCCGACGACGACGAGCAGCGAGACGATCGTGCTGTTGACGAAGAACCGGCCGAAGGTCGTGTCGAGGTGCGACCAGCCGTCGGGGTAGTTGCCGGGGGTGAAGGCGTCCGGCAGGATCCCGTGGTTGCTGAGCATCTCCGGCTGGCTCTTGAGCGAGCTGCCGACCACCCAGAACAGCGGGTAGAGGATGACCCCGAGCAGTCCCAGGATCACCACGGTGCGCAGGATCGACTTCATCGCTCATCCCCGTAGTGCACCCAGAAACGTCCCGTGCTGAACAGCACGACGGTGAGCAGGCCGACGGCGAGCAGGAACACCCACGCGAGCGCGGAGGCGTAGCCCATCTCGTAGTCGGTGAAGCCCTTGATGTACAGGTAGAGCGTGTACATCAGGGTCGAGTCGACGGGACCGCCGGTGCCGCCGCTGATGACGAACGCCGACGTGAAGCCCTGGAAGCCGTGGATCGTCTCCAGCACCAGGTTGAAGAAGATGACCGGCGACAGGATCGGCAGCGTGATCGACCGGAACTTGCGCAGGGCGCCCGCGCCGTCGACGGAGGCGGCCTCGTACAGCTCGACCGGCACCTGCTTGAGCCCGGCCAGGAAGATGACCATCGGCGCGCCGAACTGCCAGATCGCGAGCAGGATCAGGGTGCTCAGTGCGTAGTCGGGGTCGTTGACCCAGCCGGGGCCGGAGATGCCGAACAGCGCCAGGAACGCGTTGAACGAGCCGTCCCGGCTGAACATCGAGACCCAGACGATGGCCAGGGCCACGCTGCCGCCGAGCAGCGACGGCAGGTAGAACAGGCTGCGGTACAGCCCGACACCACGGATCGCCTTGTTGAGCAGCAGCGCGACGCCGAGCGCGGCACCGAGCTTCAGCGGCGTCGCGATGACCGCGAACAGCACCGTCACCTGCACGGCGTGCCAGAACGTCGGGTCCTCGGTGAACATGCGCTGGTAGTTGTCGAACCCGACCCAGTTCAGCTCGGACCAGTCCGACAGGATGTCATAGTCGGTGAAGCTCAACACCAGTGACATGAGCATCGGGATGGCCGTGATGGTGGCCAGCCCGATGAGCCACGGTGTCAGGAAGAGATAGCCGGCGAGCCCTTCGCGACGGGGGCCCCGCGGTTCGACGCGGGGCCCCTTCGCCGCTCGGTGCAAAGGTGCCGGCGCGGTGGTCAGCGCCACTGGAGGAGCCTCACTTCGAGATTGCGGACTTCGCGGCCGTGATGAAGGCCTCGGCGGCCTGCGCGGGGGTGGCCTTGCCGGCCTGTACCGACTCGGCGGCCTTGATGAGCTCGGAGCGCAGCGTGCTGTGCCCCTTCAGCGGGACCTGCGGTGCGGGCCCGAACGTCTTGCCGAGGGAGTTCTCGACCTCGATGGAGGTCTTCATGGAGGCGTCGGTGACGCTGTTCTGCACCGCCGTGCGGATGTCGAGGTTGGGCGGCAGGCCACGGTCGGTGCCGAGGACCTTGCCGACCTCGGGGTCGTTGGCGAGGAAGTTGATGACGTCGACCGCCACGTCCTTCTTGTCGCTGCCGCGGGAGACGGAGAAGTACAGCGCGGCGCGGGCCCACTGTGCCTTCGGGTCGCCGGGGTACGCCACGACGCCGAGCTCGTCCTTGGTGTTCTTCTGCAGCTCGGGCAGCTGGTTCACCCACACCCAGGAGGTAAGCGCTTTCCCGGTCACGACGAGCTGCTTGGTGATGTCTGTGGCGTTGCCCTCGCGGATCACGTCGGCGGTCGGGGTCGCCTTCTTGTCCCGGGCGCCCTTCCACAGCTCCAGCCACGCGGTCACGTCCTGCGCCGTGAAGCCGAGCTCCTTGTCCTTGTACAGGTCCTTGTTCTGCTGGCGCAGCCAGATCCAGAACGCCTTGTAGTCCGCGCTCGGGTCCTGCGTGCCGGGGACCTTCGTGGCCGTGGTCGCCGCCGCGGCCCAGTCGATGAACGCCTCCCACGTCATTCCGGTGGTCGGCAGCGGCTGGCCGGCCGCGGTGAGCTTGGTCTTGTTGAACACCAGGCCCTGGGTGTTCTCACCGAAGGCGACGCCGGCGAGCTTGCCCTCCACGACGCCGTACTTCCACAGGCTCTCGGGGAACTTCGTCGTGTCGAGCTTGCCCGACTTCTGGTACGACGTCAGGTCCAGCGTGACGTTGCGCGACGCGTACTCCGTGAGGAAGTTGTCGTCGATCTGGAAGATGTCGGGCGCGTCGTTGCCCGCGGTGAGGGTCGCGAGCTTGTCGAAGTACCCCTGGTTGGCCTGCCACGTCTTCTTGAACGTGACGTTGGGGTGCTTCTTCGTGTAGAGCGCGAGCGCCTCCTCGGTGAGCTTGGCACGGGCGTCGCCGCCCCACCAGAAGATGCTCAGCTCGACGGGCTTGGTTGAGTCGACCGCTGGTGCCTCGCCGCCGTCGTCGCCGCAGGCGGCGAGCGGAGCGAGCAGCACTGCGGCGAGGGCGGTTGCCAGAAGTCTACGGCGGGGTGTTCCGGACATGGCGTGTCACTCCCTGGCAGGGGATCAATGTGGGTTGGGCCCGGTGGAGTCGCGCACGATCAGCTCCGTCTGGAGCGTCACCAGCGCGTTCGTGCGGCGTTCGTCGTCGTGCTGCAGCAGCATGTCGACGGCCGCCCGCCCGGCGGCCGCGGTCGGGGTGGAGACCGTGGTCAGCTTGGGGCGGATCAAACGGCTGAGCAGGATGTCGTCGATCCCGACGACACTGAGCTCGCCCGGGACGCTGACGCCCCGGTCGTGGAGGGCTTCGAGCAGTCCGATCGCCATGAGGTCGTTGTAGGCCAGCACGGCGGTCGCTCCGGTGGCACGCACGGCGTCGCACGCGGCGGCTCCGGCGGCCTCGGTCGGTTGGTGCGGTCCGAGCACGGTCAGGTCGGCCCCGGCCGCCTTCGCCGCGGCCGTCGCGGACCGCCGGATCTCCCGGTTGGTCCACGAGCCACGCGGCCCGCCGAGCAGGGCGATGTCGTGGTGGCCGAGACCGACGAGGTGCTCGATCGCGGCCCTGGCGCCGTTCGCGACGTCCATGACCACCGCGGGGAGCCCGTCGACGGCCCGGTTGACCACAACAAGCGGCACCTCGCGGCGCAGCTTCTCGATCAGGTCGTTGCTCATGCGCGGGCTGCACAGCAGCACGCCGTCGACCTGTTTCGCCATGGCCTGGACGAGTTGCTCCTCCATGACCGGGTCTTCGTTGGTGTCGGCGACGAAGAGGTGGTAGTCCCGCTGCCGGGCCTGCGACTCCGCCGCCTTGATCAGCGGTGGGAAGAACGGGTTGGCGATGTCGGCGACGATCAGGCCGATGTTGTGGGTCCGCCCGGTGATGAGCGCGCGGGCCGCACGGTTGGGCCGGTAGCCGAGGCTCTCCGCGGTGGACAGCACCCGGCTGCGGGTGTCGGGGTTGACCAGATGGGGCGCCGAGAACGTGCGCGACACGGTGGAGACATGGACGCCGGAGGCGCGGGCTACATCTCGAATAGTGGCGGGCACGGAGTCATTAATGCAAACGGTTGCTGTCATGTCAACGCCTATGGATGCAGAAAATCCAGGGGTATTGACCCGAAGTGCGGCAGTGGAGCACAGTGTCGCTGCAACCCTTTGCAGTCCCAAGGGAGCGACAACCGATGCACACCCGCTACGCGATCGTCGGCACCGGATCGCGCGCTGAGATGTTCACGCGCGCACTCACCGGACCACATCGCGACACCTGCGCGCTCGTCGCGCTCGCCGACCCAGAGCCGCACCGCCTCGCCGTGCACAACGCACGGCTGCCGGCGCCGGTCCCCACCTACCCCGCCACCGAGTTCCGCCGCATGCTGCACGAGGAGAAGGTCGACGTCGCGATCGTCACCACCGTGGACCGTGTCCACGACGAGTACATCGTCGCCGCCCTCGAGGCCGGCTGCGACGTGCTCACCGAGAAGCCGATGACCGTCGACGCCCAGCGCTGCGCGCGGATCCTCGACGCGGTGCGCCGCACCGGCCGCCGCGTGCGGGTCACCTTCAACTACCGGTACAACCCGCTGCATGAAACTTTCAAGGCCATCGTGGCGAGCGGGGAGATCGGCGAGATCGGCTCCGTGCACTTCGAGTGGCTGCTCGACGTGCGGCACGGCGCCGACTACTTCCGGCGCTGGCACCGCGACAAGGCCAACTCCGGCGGCCTGCTGGTGCACAAGTCCGGGCACCACTTCGACCTGGTCAACTGGTGGCTGGACGACGAGCCCGCCGAGGTCTTCGCGCAGGGCCGGCTGTTCTTCTACGGCTCGCACGGCGCCGGCGCCGGCGCGCCCCGGGAGCGGTTCGCGCTCGGCGAAGACCCGCACCGCGACGCGCTGTACACCGGCACCACCGACGGATACCGGCGCGACCAGGACGTCTTCGCTCCCGGCATCACCATCGAGGACGACCTCGCGGTCCTCGTCCGCTACGCCCGCGGTGCCACGATGACCTATCACCTGACTGCCTACGCCCCCTGGGAGGGCTACCGGGTGATGTTCAACGGCAGCAAGGGCCGCCTCGAGCTGGAGGTGGTCGAGACCGACCACGTCGCGCCCGGGGCCACCGGACTCGTCAAGGGCGACGAGCCGGGCCGGGCCACGCTGCGGGTCCATCCACATTGGAGCGAGCCGCGCGAGATCCCCATCCCCTACGAGCGGGAGGGCCACGGCGGCGGCGACGCCCGCATGCTGGCCGACCTGCTCGGAGAAGGCCCGCCGAGCGGCGTCGCCGCCGCGGAGGCCGAGGACGGTGCCCGCGCGCTGCGCATCGGCCTGGCCGCCAACGAATCCATCGCCCTCGGGCTGCCCGTCAGGATCCGACACGATGCATGAAGACCATCTGCTGCCCGCCGAGCCCGCGGTACGGGCCATCGCGCGGGAGCTGTACCAGCACGCCAAGGACCTCCCGCTGATCAGCCCGCACGGCCACGTCGACCCGGCGATCCTCGCCGACGACCGGCCGTTCCCCGACCCGGCCAGGCTCATCGTCGTGCCCGACCACTACGTCACCCGGATGCTCGCCAGCCAGGGCATCGCCCCGCACGAGCTCGGCGTGCCGACCGTCGACGGCAGCCCCACCCAGACCGACGGGCGCACCATCTGGCGGCTCCTGGCCGCCAACTGGCACCTGTTCCGCGGCACCCCGTCGCGGCTGTGGACCGAACGGGTCCTCGCCGACGTCTTCGACGTCACCGTGCCGCTGCGCGTCGACACCGCCGACCTCGTCTACGACCTGCTGTCCGAGCGCCTCGCCGACCCGGCGTTCCGCCCGCGGGCGCTGTTCGAACGGTTTAACCTCGAGGTCCTCGCCACCACCGAGTCGCCGCTGTCGGACCTGACCGCGCACGCCAAGCTCGAGGCCGACGGCTGGGGCGGGCCGGGTGGGCGGGTCATCACCACGTTCCGCCCCGACGACGTCGTCGACTTTGAGTGGCCCGGCTGGGCCGGGCGGATCGAGCAGCTCGGCGTGACCTCGTTCCCGCAGTTCCTGGAGCGCATGCGGGAGCGCCGGCAGGCGTTCATCGCCGCCGGCGCCACGTCCAGCGACCACGGCCACCCGACCGCGGCGACCCTCGCCCTGTCGCCCGCCCACGCCGCCGCGTTGTTCAACAAAGCGCTCACCGGCAAGGCCGACAGCCGCGACGCGGAGCGGTTCCGGGCGCACATGCTGGTCGAGTTCGCCCGGATGTCCGTCGACGACGGCCTGGTCATGCAGCTGCACCCGGGCGCGTTCCGCAACCACAACACCGCCCTGTTCGCCCGGCACGGCCGCGACGTCGGCGGCGACATCCCCTCGCCGACGGAGTACGTGCGCTCGCTCAAGCCGCTGCTGGACGCGTTCGGCACCGACCCGCGGTTCCGCGTCGTGCTGTACACCCTCGACGAGACCGTCTTCACCCGTGAGCTCGCGCCCCTGGCCGGCGGGTATCCGGCGGTGTTCCTCGGCGCGCCCTGGTGGTTCCTGGACAGCCCCGAAGGGCTGCGCCGCTTCCGGGAGACGGTCACCGAGACCGCCGGGTTCTCCAACACGGCCGGCTTCGTCGACGACACCCGCGCGTTCTGCTCCATCCCCGTCCGCCACGACGTCGCCCGCCGCGTCGACGCCGGGTTCCTCGCACGGCTCGTCGCCGAGCACCGCCTGCCCCTGGACGAGGCCGCCGAGACCATCGCGGACCTCGCCTACCACCTGCCCAAACGCGTCTACGCGCGCACCGTCGGGGCGCGCACCCCTGAAGGAGCACGATGATCACCGGGTTGACCGTCCACGACGTCCGGTTCCCCACCGCCGCCGCGGGTGACGGGTCCGACGCGATCAACCGCGGCGACTACTCCGCCACCTACGTCGAACTGACCGGCGACGACGGTGTCACCGGCACCGGCCTCACGTTCACCAACGGCCGCGGCAACGAGATCACCTGCGCCGCCGTGCAGGCCCTGGCCCACCACGTCATCGGGCACACCGTCGAGGAACTGTGCACCGCCGAGGGGTCCCGTACCCTCACCGCCGACGTACAGCTGCGCTGGCTCGGGCCAGAGAAGGGCGTCATCGCCCTCGCCGCCGGCGCGATCCTCAACGCCGTCTGGGACCTGCGGGCCCGCCGGGCCGGCAAACCCATGTGGCAGCTGCTCGCCGAGCTGCCGACCGCGGACCTGCTTGCCGCCGTGGACTTCCAGCACATCACCGACGCCCTCACCCGCGACGAGGCCGCCGCCATCCTCGACAAGGGGCTGCCGGAGTATGAGGAACGCCTCGCCCATGCACGCACCGCCGGGCTGCCCTCGTACACCACCTCCGTCGGCTGGCTCGGCTACTCCGACGACAAGGTCCGGGCGCTGACCCGGCAGGCCGTCGCCGACGGGTGGACCGCGGTCAAGATGAAGGTCGGCGGCGCCATCGACGACGACGTGCGCCGCGCCCGGATCATCCGCGCCGAGATCGGCCCCGACGCGCTGCTCATGCTCGACGCCAACCAGGTGTGGGACGTCGACGAGGCGATCGCCAACCTCGGCCGGCTCGCCGAGGTCGACCCGTACTGGATGGAGGAGCCCACCCACGCCGACGACGTGCTCGGCCACGCCCGCATCCAGCAGGCCCTCGACACGATCACCGGCGGCCGGTGCCGGGTCGCCACCGGTGAGGTCGCCGCGAACCGGGTCATCTTCAAGCAGCTGCTGCAGGCCGACGCGATCCGCGTCATGCAGATCGACGCGTGCCGGGTCGCCGGCGTCGGCGAGGTCCTCGCCGAACTGCTCATGGCCGCGAAGTTCGGCGTGCCGGTCTGCCCGCACGCCGGCGGCGTCGGCCTGTGCGAATACGTGCAGCACCTCGCGTTCTTCGACTACCTGCGCATCACCGGCAGCATGGAGGGTCGGATGGTGGAGTACGTCGACCACCTGCACGAGCACTTCACCGACCCGGTCACCGTCACCGACGGCCGCTACCGGCTGCCGACCCGGCCCGGGTACAGCGTCGAGCTGCACCCGGCGTCGATCGCGGAGTTCTCCTTCCCGGACGGTCCCGCATGGCGCGGCTGAACCGGTCCGTCCTGCCCGGCCTGGCGCCGCACGCGCAGCCGCTCGTGCGCCCCGGCGAGGCCGGGGCCGGCATCCTGCACTTCGGTATCAGCGCGTTCCACCGGGCGCACCAGGCGGTGTACACCGAGGAGGCGATCGCCGAGGGCGGCGGCGACTGGGCGATCGTCGAGGTCGCGCCCAGCTCCCACGACGTGCTCGGCGCACTGCGGGCGCAGGAGATGCTCTACAGCGTGCTCACCGTCGACGGCACCGAGGCCACCGCGCGGGTCGTGGGCGCGTTCGACAGCGGCCTGCACGCCCGCGACGAGCCCGGCGCCGTGCTGCGCCGCATCGCCGACCCGGCGATCCGGGTCGTCACGTTCACCGTCACCGAGAAGGCGTACGCGCCCGGCTCCGCCGTGCTCGACCTGCTCGTGCGGGGGCTGCGGCTGCGCGAGACGCCGCTGGCCCTGGTCAGCTGCGACAACCTCAACAACAACGGCGAGCGGCTGCGTGACCTCGTCGGCACCGCGCTGCAGGACCCCGACGTCATGGCGCTGCTGAGCTTCCCCGGCACCATGGTCGACCGGATCGTGCCCGCCACCACCCCGCAGAGCCTCGCCACCGTGGAGACCCTCCTCGGCGCCCGGGACGAGGCGGCGGTCGTCGGCGAGCCGTTCCGGCAATGGGTCGTGCAGGACGACTTCCCGGGCGGGCGGCCCGCGTGGGAGCGCGCCGGCGTCGTGCTCACCACGGACACCGCCCCCTACGAGCTGCGCAAGCTCCGCGCGCTCAACGGCGTGCACTCCGCGCTGGCCTACCTCGGCGCGCTCGCCGGTGAGCCGACCATCGACCGGGCCCTCGCCCTGCCCGGCGCCCGAGGCGCGATGGAGCGGTTCGTGGCGTGCGACATCGCCCCGACCATCACGGCGCTGCCGGTCATCCCGTACGGCGAGCAGGTCCTGGAACGCTTCGCCAACGCCGCCCTCGGCTACCGCACGCTGCAGGTAGCCGGCGACGGCAGCCAGAAGCTCCCGCAGCGGATCCTCGGCACCGTCGCCGACCGCCGGGCCGCCGGCGCGGTGCCGGAGTTCGCCGCGCTCGTCCTCGCCGCCTGGATCCGCTTCGTCGGCGGGCGCGCCGACGACGGCACCGAACTGCCGCTGGACGACCCCCTGGCCGCGCAGCTGCGCACCGCCACGCCGCAGCGACGGCTGGAGCTGCTGTCACCGGGGCTCGCCGACGACGCGCCGCTGCGCGCGGAGATCGACCGGTGGCTGCGGGACCTCGAGCGGCACGGCGCCGCGGCGACCCTGGCGGCATTGTGAGCGACCAGCGGAGCGGCTCGGGTCGCTCACCATCGGTGCAGGGTGGCTCACGCCGGCGCCGCAGCGCAGCGGAGGTGACGGCGTGAGCGCGACCCCCACGATCGCGCTCATCGGGGCGTCGGGGCACGGACGCCGGCACCGGCAGAACATCGCCGAGCTCGGCGACCGGGTCCGCCTCGTCGCCCTCGGCGAGGTCCAGCCGATGATCGGCGAGGCGCTGCCCGTGTACACCGATCACCGGCTGCTGCTCGCAGAGCACAAACCGGACTTCGTGATCATCTGTACGCCGCCGCACACGCACCTGCCGATCGCCCTGGACGCCGTGCACGCCGGCGCGGACCTGCTGCTGGAGAAGCCGCCGGTGCTCGACCTCGACGCGCACGAGCAGCTGTCCGCCGCGCTCGCCGCGACCGGGCGGCGCTGCCAGGTCGGCTTCCAGGCACTCGGCTCGCCGACCCTGCCCGCCCTCGCCGCGCTGGACCTCGGCCCGCTGACCCACATCGCGGTCGCCGGGGCGTGGTGGCGGCCCGCGACGTACTGGACCCGATCGCCGTGGTCGGGGCGGCGGGCCGTCGACGGGGCCCTGGTCAACCCGTTCGCGCACGCCCTCATGCAGGCCCTCGCCATCGGCGGCGTCACCCCGCCGTGGACCCTGGAGCTGGAACGCTTCCGCACCAGGGACATCGAGGTCGAGGACACCGCCGCGCTGCGCCTCACCCCGTCGCACGGTCCCGTCATCACGGTCGCGGTCACGCTCGCCTCGACCGAGTTCATCGCCGGCGACATCACGGTGACCGGCACCCGCAGCACCGCGGAGGTGGTGTACCCGCAGGACCGCCTCAACGGCGTGGAGCTGCCGGGCCGGATCAGCCTGCTGGAGAACCTGCTCTCCGGCGACCCGCTCATCGCACCGCTGGCGCGGACCGCGCCGTTCACCGCCCTCGCCGCCGAGATCATGGCCGCGCCCGACCCCGTGCCGCTGACCGGCGTCGCCCATGAGGACGGCGTCGCCATCCCCGGCATCGCCGACCTCGTGCGGACCGCCGCGCGGGAACACGCACTGCTCAGTGAAGTGGGAGACCTGCCATGCGCAAGCTGACCGTCGCCGACCTGCCAGACGGCGGCACCCCCGCCACGCTCGCCGCGCTCGGCGCCGGCTGGGGACCCGTCATCCGCGGCGGCATCAGCCGCTACGACGACGCCGGGCACCGCACCCACGACGAGTCCAACCCGCACACCCACGACGTGCCCGAGATCTTCACGATCGTGCAGGGCAGCGGGTACGTCGAGATCGACGGCGCGCAGGCGGACACCTTCCGCGCCGGCGACCTGCTCATCATCCCGCCCGGCGAGGACCACCACCTCGTCAGCGACGGCGACGTCCCCCTCGTCTTCACCTGGATGCACCTCGGATCCCTTGACCGTTCATAGGCATCGGTCTACGTTGGCGTGAGGAATGCGCTTTCCTAAGCACACTCCCCCGCGCGCAACCGGCTGACCCGCCCAGTCCGCCCGAGCCGTACACCCCATGCACGCGACGCCCCCACATCTCCGTCATGGAGGCACATCGCATGGCACTCCCCCGCCTCGCGCGGCGATACCGATGGCCGATCCTGGCCGCCGGTGTCGCCGCCTTCACCGCGGTCGCCGCGGTCACCACCCAGGTCGCGTTCGCGGCGACGCTGTTCAGCGACAACTTCTCCGACGGCAACACCAACGACTGGTCCAAGTCCGGCGGCACCTGGTCCGTCGTCGACGGCGCGATGCAGCAGAGCAACGCCGGCAGCGAGAACGCCCGCGTCTTCGCCGGCAGCTCGTCGTGGACCAACTACACCGTCACCGCCCGGGTCAGGCCGGACTCGCTGGGCTCCAACGGGCTCGTGGGCCTGCTGGCCCGGGCCAAGAGCTCGACGACCTTCTACCGGCTGGCGCTGCTGCCCGGCAACTCGGTGCAGCTGCAGGCCGTCAACAGCGGCGCCGTGACCGTCCTGGGCTCCGCCAGCAGGACCGTCAGCACCGGCACCTGGTACACCCTCGGCCTCACGGTGTCCGGCAGCAGCATCACCGGCACGGTCGACGGTGCGACCGTCGGCTCCGGCACCAGCTCGGTCGCCGGCACCGGCCGCATCGGCGTGCAGACCCTGTTCGCGTCGGCGTCCTTCGACGACGTGACCGTGTCCGACGCCGCCGGGCCCAGCCCGACGACGCCCGGGCCCACCACGCCCGGCCCGACCACGCCGGGGCCGACCGGGTCGAGCACGCCGCCGCCCAGCGGCTGGCCGACGAAGACCGGCGACGCCCCCGTCAACAACGGCACCATCCAGGTGTCCGGCACCCTCGACGGCGGCATGAAGCGCTACTGCTGCATCGGCGACGGCGGTCAGGGCGAGAGCCAGGACCCGGTCTTCGAGCTGGCCAACGGCGCCACCATCAAGAACGTCATCCTCGGCGCGCCCGCCGGCGACGGCATCCACTGCCTCGGCACCTGCACGATCCAGAACGTGTGGTGGGAGGACGTGGGCGAGGACGCCGCGACGTTCCTCGGCACCGGCGGCGGCACCAGCTACGTCATCGGCGGCGGCGCCCGCGCGGCGAGCGACAAGGTGTTCCAGCACAACGGCAACGGCACGGTGAACATCTCCGGCTTCTACGTCGAGAACGCCGGCAAGCTGTACCGCGCCTGCGGCAACTGCACGAACTCCTACCAGCGGCACGTGGTGATCGACAACATCCGCGTCAAGTCGACCAAGGTGGTCGCCGGCATCAACACCAACTGGGGCGACACCGCCCGCTTCACCCGCGTCACCGTCATCGGCGACAGCTCGCACAGCACGGTCATCTGCGACAAGTACAAGGGCGTGCCGAAGGGCAGCGAGCCGAGCCACATCGGCAGCGGCCCCGACAGCACCAACTGCTTCTACAACCCGGACACGGACATCATCTGGGCCTGAGCCCATCTGCGGAGGGCCCGGCGAACCCCGCCGGGCCCTTCCTGTTTCGCCGACGCGCCGGCCGCCTTCGCGTTACGGTTCGCGTCCGTGATCGTCATCCCCGTCATAGAAAATCGTGCCGTGTCTGGGGTAATCCCAAGCCAGGTCCGAACTCACATGATCCAGCGCCGTCGGGCGCATCATTCGGTGCTACAACACCGTCGTTGGCCCAAGAACGAAACCATCGATTGCTGGACTGGGGAGTACCACGCTCAGGTCGGCGATCTTCCGCCCCGACCCGTGATCGAAGGACGGCCCTGGCCGTGCGGACAGCCACCCGCGTCCTTCGATCACACCCGGGCTCGGAGTGCGTGCCGGTGACGGGCGTGCGCGCCCCCGGGGGTTCGGGCCCTAGCCGAGCACGCGACCTGCCTGCCTCACGCACGTGCACACCTGGACTCGATCTTGTCGTCGTGATCGAAGTCGCCCCGCGGCCGTCCGCACGACCGGTACCCGACTTCGATCAGCCGCAAGATCCACCCCGAGGACCGCGGCACAAACCCAAGGAGCGGCACCACACCCCGGACGGAAATCTCCCACCCCGGCGCATGATCGAAGGACCGCCGTGGTCGCGCGGACAGCCACCGGGATCCTTCGATCAAGACCGGGATGGGCCTGGACCTTGGTGCGCGCCTCAGGCGCGCCGCGATATGGGTGATTTGTTCGTTCTTTGAACCAGCGACGGCGTTGTAGCACCGAATGATGCGCCCGACGGCGCTGCATCATGTGAGCGCTGCCCGGGCGCGCCGCCGAAGGCTGCGCGGAACCACAAACGGCCGCAGCCGTGATGGATTTTCTACTACGGGCATGACGATCACGCACGCGAACCCGGACCGAAAGTTCACAAAGCGCATCGGCGAGACAGGGCCCGGCAAAGCAGCCAGGCCCCGGCCTCGCGTTCAGACCGTGACGCGCTGCGGCGTCTCGACGGTCGCGGGTGACAGAGCGGCGGGCTTGCGACCCAGCCACAGGACCCGGGCCACGATGCCCGGCGCGAACAGGCTCGGCGGGGCCTTCATCAGGTTCGCCACCTCCAGGAAGCGTCGACCGACCGCCGCACTGCGGGTCGAGGCGACCTGAATCTTCGCCACATAACCGTTGAGGAACCGGGTCTTGCCGGTGCGCTCGCCCTGGATCTCCGGGTTGGCGAGGTCGGCGCCGACCGCGATGTCCCACGGCACGTCGACGACCTGCGCCGCCTTCGCGTAGAAGCGGCGCGGCAGCCCGGCCCGGCCGGCCCGCAGCGCGTCGCGCAGCTCGATGGCCTCCGCGGCCGCGACCGTCATGCCCTGGCCGTAGGCGGGGTTGAAGGCGCAGATCGCGTCGCCGATCGAGACCAGGCCGTCCGGCAGGCGGTCCATCCGCTCGTACCGGCGGCGGACGCTCGCCGGCAGCCGCATCCGCATCGGCGGGCCGAGCGGCTCCGCGGTGCGCAGCAGGTCGTGCAGCCGGCGGTCGGGCAGCTTCGCGGTGAAGTCCGCGTAGGTGTCCGGGTCGCTCGGCGGCGCCTGGCCCGCCCCGACGCCGAGCAGCGTCACCATCCAGCGGTCGCCCTCGGCGGCGATGGCGACCGCACCGAACGGGCGGCCCGCGTTCGGCGAGGTGATGATCGCGGCGAAGTCCTCCTGGCCCGGCACCCGGCGGTAGTCGCGGGACACGTAGACGGTGAGCGGGTCGACGCGTTCCTCGACGGGCCGCTCGAAGCCGAGCGCGGCGAGCCACGTCGGACCCCGGTTGCCGCGGCCGGTCGCGTCCACGACGAGGTCCGCGGTGACCTCGTGCGCGGCCGTACCGCCGGCCGGCAGGACCGTGGCGCCGGTGACCCGGGTGCCGTCGAACAGCAGGCCGGTCGCCTCGTGCCCGTCGAGCACGACGACGTTCGGCAGGGCGAGGACCCGGCTGCGGACGCCGGCCTCGATGGCCGGGCGGCTCACGCACAGGCCGGCCAGGCCGGACGCGACCCTCGGCATCGCCTTGTCGCCCTGGACCCAGACGCAGTCGCGCATGATGTCCACGGGGATCCCTCCCTGGGCCGTCAGCTCGGCGACCAGGCCGGGGAAGAGCTCCTCGAGCACCTGCCGGCCCCGGGCGAGCAGGCCGTGGGAGTGTTCGCCCTGCGGCACCCCCTTGCGGTTGGCGGCGCCGGCGGGCAGGGTGTCGCGGTCGAAGATGGTGACGTTCGCAAAGGTCTCGCTCAGGACACGCGCGGCGAGGAGCCCGGCCATACTGGCACCGAGCACGACGGCATGACCGGATTTATCCTTGGATGGCAAGGGAATCCTCCGTTATGGGTGGCTGGCTGTGCGAAAACCGTAGCCAAGCCGAATCCATTCACGGAAGCCTCCGTCACCGTCCGCAACGGGACAGTAATGTCCCTGACGCAGACGTATCTGGACGGCGGGGGGCGTGGCGGGAACGGTTCCCGCCACGCCGCTCGATCAGGAAACGCGCAGCCACACGGACGTGTCGGCCGGCAGCAGGCCGCCGTCGAGGGGGCCGCTGGCGAGCAGCACCGCACCGGCGGGCAGGTCGACCGGGCCTCCAGACAGGTTGACGACACAGGCGAAGCCGTCGCCGCGGGTGAACGCCAGGACGTCGGCGGGCGCGTCGAGCCATGCCATCGGGCCGTCGCCGAGGCCGGGTTCGGCGCGGCGCAGCGCCAGGGCCCGCCGGTACAGGCTGAGCATCGACGACGGGTCGTCCGTCTGGGCCTGCACCGTCCACTGTGCCCAGTCGGCCGGCTGCGGGAGCCAGCCGGGGGCGCCGGAGCCGTAGGGTGGCGCCGTGCCGGACCAGGGCAGCGGCACGCGGCAGCCGTCGCGGCCGGGGTCGGCGCCGCCGGTGCGGGCGAAGATCGGGTCCTGTCGCGCCGCCGCGGGCAGGTCCTCGACCTCGGGCAGGCCGAGCTCTTCGCCCTGGTACACGTAGACGGAGCCGGGCAGTGCCATGGTGAGCAGCGCTGCGGCGCGGGCCCGGCGGGTGCCGAGCGCCAGGTCGGTGGGGGCGAGGTGCCGGGTCTGCCGCAGGTGGTGCTCGAAGCCGGTCTCCGTGCGGCCGTAGCGGGTGACGTGCCGGGTCACGTCGTGGTTGGACAGCACCCACGTGGCGGGCGCGCCGACGGCGGCGTGCGCGTCGAGGGTCTCGTCGACGCAGCGGCGCAGCGCCTTGGCGTCCCACGGGCAGCCGAGGAAGTCGAAGTTGAACGCCGCGTGCAGCTCGTCGGGGCGCAGGTAGAGCGCGAAGCGCTGCGGGTCGGCGAGCCAGACCTCGCCGATGAGGGCGCGGCCGCCCGGGTAGCCGTCGGCGACGCGGCGCCAGCCGCGGTACACGTCGTGGATCTCGTCGCGGTCGTTCCACGGGTGCGGGTCCGGCGGCGACGCGGGGTCGAAGTCGGGCAGCGCGGGGTCCTTGACGACCATCGCCGCCGAGTCGATCCGGATGCCGTCGACGCCCCGGTCGAACCAGAACCGCAGGACGTCCTCGAACTCCTCCCGCACGAGGGGGTTGTCCCAGTTGAAGTCGGGCTGGCCGGCGTCGAACAGGTGCAGGTACCACTGCCCGTCGGCGACCCGGGTCCAGGCGGGCCCGCCGAAGATGGAACCCCAGTCGTTGGGCGGGAGTTCCCCGGCGGCGCCCCGGCCGTCGCGGAACCAGAACCGGTCCCGGTAGGACGCGTCGGTCAGTGCCCGCTGGAACCAGGCGTGCGCGGTCGACGTGTGGTTCGGCACGATGTCGATGATGATCCGGATGTCGAGGGCGTGCGCCTCGGCGATCAGCGCCGCGGCCTCGTCCAGGGTGCCGAACGACGGGTCGATGTCGCGGTAGTCGGCGACGTCGTAGCCGGCGTCGGCCATCGGCGACGGGAACCACGGGCTGAACCAGATCGCGTCGACCCCCAGGTCCCGCAGATACCCGAGGCGGGCCCGGACCCCGGCCAGGTCGCCCACGCCGTCGCCGTTGTCGTCGGCGAAGCTGCGCGGATAGATCTGGTAGATGGCCGCGTCGCGCCACCATCGGGCGTCTGCTGTGGACACTGGAGGTCCCCGCTTTCTCTTTGACAGGAAGGGTTCTAGAAACCGCTGTTGCCGGGGCCACGCACGAGCGTGTAGCCGGTGTTGTTCAGCAGGCCGCCGGATGCGGCGCCGCTGACGGTGACGTAATTGAAGGTGGACGAGCCGGCCGCGGACATCTCGATGCCGTAGGTGCCGGCGCCCGCGATCCGTACGTGGTCGAACGTGACGCCGGAGATGGTGCGCTGCCACGTCATCAGCAGGCCCTGGTAGGTGCTGTCCAGGATGTCGACGTCCTTGACCAGGACCGGGGTGGTGATGTCGCGGGCCTCGGCGTAGAACCACAGGCCGCCCATCGAGGAGCCCCAGTTGCGTTCGTAGCCGCCGGTCCGCGTCAGCGTGTTGCGCTGCACGCTGGTGGTGCCGGCGAACGGCTGCGCGCCGTGCCAGGTGCTGATCGCGATGCCCGAGGACGCGTACACCGTGTCGGAGAACAGGTTGTCCTCGATCCGGTTGCTGTTGCCGCCGTAGATGGCCGCCGTGTTGGCCAGCATCGGCAGGGTCGCGGTGTTGAACGTGAACGCGGTGTTCGTCACCGGCGCCGAGTTCGACCACATGGCGAGGGCGTCGTCGCCGGTGTTGCGCAGCACGCTCTGGTCGACGCGGGTGTTGCGCAGGTCGCCGTTGAGGTTGACGCCGTCGGCGAAGGTGTCGCGGATGCGGACCCCGGCGACGTACAGGCCATCGGTGCCGCTGGACGCCCACAGCCCGACCTTGGTGTGCTCGACCCACAGGTTGTGCAGCAGGGAACCGGTGCCGAAGTTGCCTTCCAGGGCCGCGTCGAAGTTCGTGTCGTCGCGGTACCGGACGTCCCCGGCGATGGTGAAGTCGGCGAGCTGGACCTTCGAACCGGTGGCGAAGAACCCGCCCTTGCCGTTGGCGCCGCGGATCGTGGTGTGCCACATGCCGGCGCCGCGGACGGTGACGTTGTCGACGGTGATGCGGGACGTGATGTCCCAGGTGCCGGCCGGCAGCCACAGCGTGCGCCCCTGCGACTTGGCGGCCGCGACCGCCGAGTTGAAGGCGCCGGTGTCGTCGCCGCCGCCGGAGACCGCGCCATAGTCGGTGATGGGCAGCGCGTTCGCGGGTGCGGTCAGCGCCGGCGCGACGACCTCGGTGTCGACGAGGTCGACGGTGATCGGGGTGCCGCCGTCGTTCTGCAGCTTCAGCACGGTGCCCGCCGGGTAGCTGGGCAGCGTGGTGCGGAACTCGTCGAAGAACCGGTGCGCCTCCCCACCGGCGGGGTTGTTGTTGTACGGGTAGGCGCCGTACACCCAGCTGTAGGTGGAGCTGACCGGCAGGTCCTTCACCTTGGCGCCGCCGGCGTAGACGGCGAGGTTGGCGCTGGTGCCGGTGCCGGCCGCGTTGTCGGGCACGGACGCCCGCACGACCAGGGAGTTGGTGGGCCTCGACAGGGTGAACTGCACGTACTTGCCGGCGTTGTCCAGGCGGACCGCCCGGCGCCCGGACGCCTCCGCGGCGACGGTGAGGTAGGCGCGGTCCGGGCCGATCGTGACGCCGTTGGTGCTGCCGCTCTCCGCCTCGTACTCGGTGTAGGGGACGGTCGCGCCGCGGGCGGCGAGGGCCGTGGATCCGGCGACGGCGACGTTGTCGAGGGAGACGCCGCCGGTGTCGCCGCTGTCGTACTGGTAGCCGATGAGGTTGAGCCCGGCCCGAAGCGGCAGGGTCTGCGCCGCGGTGAGCCAGCCGCTGCCCGCGGCCAGTGACAGTTGCCCGGCCTTCACCCCGTTGGCGTAGGTCGACAGGGTCTTCGCGCTGCCGGTGGTGTTGGTGTACCGCAGGGTCGTGGCCGCGTTGCCGGCGGCGGTGACGTTGACGGTGCGGATCGCCCGCGCGCCCACGGCGGTGAAGCCGGTCGCGTAGCCGGTGCCGGTGTACCCGCCGATCGCGGTCGCGGCGGTCGTGCCGCCGGACAGGAACGCGGTCTCCAGCTCCGCACCGCCGGAAGGCGGCGTGGACGGTGACGTCGACGGGGTCGGCGACGTGGACACCGCGGCGACGACGAGGCTGTCGAGGTTGACGTTGCCGGAGTCGGCGGTGTCGAAGCGGTACGCGACGCTGTTGGCCCCGTTGTTGAGCGTCACGGTGTCGGCGCGGGTGCCCCAGCTGTCCCAGTTGGCGGTGGCGGGCAGCGACACCTGGGTGAGCCTGGAACCGTTGACGTACAACGACAGCGTCATCGCCGACCCTGTGCCGTTGGCGTAGCGCAGGGTCAGCGACGACGAGCCCGCACCGGAGCGGCTGACGCTGAACGTCGTCGCCGCGTTGCCCCGGTTGCCATCGGTGTAGCCGCCGACGAACCCGGACCCGGTGAATCCACTGTGGTCGGTCGCGACGACCGCGCCGCCGGACAGCGCCGCCGACTCCGCCTCGTAGGTGCCGGCCGGCGGTGCCGGGACGTCGGCGACGACGAGGTTGTCGAGGTTGACGTTGCCGGAGTCGGCGGCGTCGAAGCGGTACGCGACGCTGTTGGTCCCGTTGTTGAGCGTGACGGTGTCGACGCGAGTGGCCCAGCTGTCCCAGTTGGCGGTCGCGTTCAGACTGACCTGCGTGACGCGGGAACCGTTGACGTACAAGGACAGGGTCTTCGCCGAACCCGTGCCGTTGGCGTAGCGCAGCGTCAGCGTGCGTTGCGCCGTACCGGAGACGCTGACGCTGAACGTGGTGGCGGCGTTGCCCTTGTTGCCGTCGACATAGCCGCCGACGAAACCGGACCCGGTGTATCCACTGTGGTCGGTGGCCATGGCGGCGCCACCGCTCAGGGCGGCCGACTCGGCCTGGTAGGTGGTGGTGGCGGCCTCGGCGCGCAATGTCGCGGCCAAGGTGATGGAGGCCGCCGCGATCAGGGTGGCGGCCCCGATCGCGAGCAGGCGGGATCGTCGGAGCATCGGTGCGATCTCCTTCATGGGGTGTTGGTTGGTATCAGCCTTTGAGCGCGCCCGCGGACAGGCCGCTCAAGATGCTGCGTTGGAAGACGGCGAACACGACCACCATCGGGATGCTGGCGATGGCCAGACCGGCGAACATCTCGTTCGGGGTCACGTAGCCGTTGAACGCCAGGCGGCTCAGTGCGACGCTGATCGTCTGGCTGCCGGGGTCGGGCAGCACGAGCAGCGGCCACAGGAAGTCCTTCCAGGCGCCGATGATCGCGAAGATCGAGACCACGGCGAGGACCGGGCGGGACAGTGGCAGCACCACGTGCCAGAGCATGCGCAGCCGCCCGGCGCCGTCGATGCCGGCGGAGTCGAGCAGCTCGTCGGGGATCTGGTCGAAGAAGCGTTTCAGGACGTAGATGTTGAAGGCGTTGGCGGCGCCCGGCAGCCACAGCGCCCACGGGGTGTTGAGCAGGTTCAGGTGCAGCAGCGGCACGTCGGCGACGGTGAGGTAGCTGGGCACGAGCAGCGCCGCGGCGGGCAGCATCAGGCTGGCGAGCATGCCGCCGAGGATCAGCTTGCCGAAGCGGGGCCGCAGCTTCGACAGGGCGTAGGCCGCGGCGACGTCGACGGTCAGCTGGAACAGCCAGCCGCCGATCGCGTAGAACGCGGTGTTGAGCAGGTAGCGGCCGATGTCGAGCTTCCGCCACGCGTCCAGGTAGGTGCCCGGGTGCCAGCTGTGCGGCACCAGCGTCGGGACCGGCTGGGCGAGCTCGACCGGGGTCTTCACCGCGCCGGTGATCATCCAGTACAGCGGGAACACGAACAGCAGCACGAACAGCACCGCGAGGGCGGTCAGGACGACCCGGTACAGCACCGGGCGGCGGCGCAGCTCGCTGTCGGAGATGAGGGAACGCATCAGGACTTCCGGGTGAGTCGCAGGTACACGGCGGAGAACGCGCCCAGCACGACGAACAGCAGCACGCTCATCGCGGCGGCCATCCCGAAGTCGTTGTTGACGGTGAACGCGTAGCGGTAGATGAGCACCATCACGGTGATCGAGTCCGGGTTGGTGGTGCCGGTCAGCTGGTAGGGCTCGATGAAGACCTGCATCGTGGCGACGATCTGCAGCAGGAGCAGGACCAGCATCAGGAACCGCATCTGCGGCAGCGTCACGTGCCGGATCCGTTTCCAGACGCCGGCGCCGTCGAGCTCCGCGGCCTCGTACAGCTCGCCGGGGATGCTGGCCAGGCCGGCGAGGTACATGATGGTGGCGCCGCCCATGTTGGCCCAGGTGCTCACCAGGACCAGCGACACCATCACCATCCGCGGTGACTGGGTCCAGCCGGACTCCGGCAGGTGCAACGCGGACAGCACGGCGTTGAACAGTCCGTTGCCGGGGTCGTAGAAGTACTGCCACAGGATCACGGTGACGATCGGGGGCAGCATCACCGGCAGGTAGACGGCGAAGCGGAAGAACCCCTTCAGGTGGCGCAGCTCGTGCAGGACGATCGCGACCCCGAACGGCACCAGGTAGCCGAAGACCAGCGCCAGGGCGGTGAACTCCAGGGTGTTCTTCCACGCGGTCCAGAACAGCGGGTCATCCAGGACGGCCTGGAAGTTGGCCAGGCCGACCCACTCCGGCTCGGTGACGAAGTTGTCCTGCTGGAACGCGAGGATGACGCCCTTGATGAGCGGCCACCAGCTGAACAGGCCGAAGCAGAGCAGGCCCGCCGCCAGGAACACGTAGGCGTTGACGTTGTCGGCGATCCGGCGTCTCGTCCTTCCGTTCCGCGCGGCCTCCTGGTGCGCAGGCCGCGCGGGACGGGTGGGGGTGATCGTCGCCATCGCTACTTGACTGTCGACAGGATCTGGTTGACCTGGGTCTCGGCGTCCTTGAGCAGCTGGTCGATGTTGGCGTTCGGGTCGGTGAGGACCTTGAGCATCGCCGTGTCGAGGGCCGCGTAGCACTGCTGCGCCGCCGGCGGCTCGACCTTCAGGGGGATGCCGGCGCTGGCCGCGTTGAACGGCTTGTAGTTGGCGGCGGGCACGTTGGCGTACTTGGTGTTGGCGGCGATGAGCTTCTGCTCCGACGCGCCGGTCCAGATGTTGGGCTCCGGGATGCCGACCGGCTGGTTCTTCTGCTTGTCGAGGGCCTTGTCGGCGTCGACGCGGTCCGGGTCGAGCTTGCGGAACGCGAGCCACTGCAGGCCCGCCTTGATCTTCGCCGGGGACAGGCCGGCCTTGAACATGTACCCGTCGCCGCCGCCGAGGGTCGCCTTGCCGTCGGGGATGACGCCGAGGCCGTAGTCCTCGTACCTGCCCTTGTACTGGTTGACGATGTTGGGCAGGTCGCCGGTGCCGCCGACGAACATGCCGAGCTTCCCGGCCGCCATCTGGGTCAGCAGGTCGGCGTATTCGAGGGCCTGCTTCTCGGCCATCGACCTGTCGGTGAACCGCATGTCCTTGAGCTGCTGCAGGACCTGCCGGCCCTGGGCGTTGTTGAAGCCGGCCTTCCAGGTGTCGCCGTCCTTGACCGCGACGTCGCCGCCGATGGAGTACAGCTCCGCGGTGAAGTGCCAGCCACCGGTGTTGCTCTTGCTGTAGTCGCCGTAGCCGGTGATGCCGTTGCCGAGCGCGGTGATCTTCTTCGCGGCCTCGCGGACGTCGGCCCACGTCGTCGGCGGCTTGTCGGGGTCGAGGCCGGCCTGCTGGAACAGGACGCGGTTGTAGATCAGGCCGAGGGAGTAGTTGGCCGACGGCAGCCCGTACACCTTGCCCTTGCTGTCGCTGAAGACCTGCATCAGGACGGGGCGGACGTCCTTGATCGCCGGGACCTCGCCGAGATACGGCGTGATGTCGGAGACCTGCTTCTTCGCGATGAGGTTCTGCGGGTCGGTGAAGTAGACGTAGAAGACGTCCTCGAGCTGGCCGCCGGCCAGTTTCGCGCTGAACGTCTTCGGGTCCATCTGACCCTCTTTGGCGTCGATCTTGATGTTTGGGTGCTTCGCCTCGAAGTCCTTGACGTCCTTCTCGAAGTTGGCGCGGTTGTACTCGTCGGTGGCGGCCGGCATGCCGTTGACGGTGATCGTGACGGGTCCGTCGGCGGCGTCACTCTTGTCCGATGTATCGCCACATGCGGCCAAAAACAGTGACGCGCACAGCGTCACGCTCAGGACGCCACGCAGGTGCTTCATGTGGTGCCTCTCTCTCCACGAGCCAAAAAGTCCGAAGGCGCGCTGCACCTTCCGGCGGGGGTGTGGCTTCTTGCTCACGACGTGTGAGGGCCGCGCCGTTGTCACCGGCGCGTGGAGACGAGAGTAGGACCATGGACATCAGAAAGTCCATAGGTTCATGCAATCCAATGCAAGAATTCGCTACTTTGCTTGCGTAGCCTTGCAAATGTAGGTATTTTCCCAGTTCAGAGGCTGTTTTTCACCGGCCCCGTGGAGTCGCGGACGATGAGCTCCGGGTCGTAGAGCTGCTCGTCGAGGGCGACCTTGCGCCCGTCGATCTGGGCCACGAGCGACGCGACCGCGGCCGCGCCGATGGTCTCGATCGGCTGCCGCAGCGTGGTCAGCGGCGGGTCCGTGTAGGCCATGTACGTCGAGTCGTCGAAGCCGATGACGGACAGGTCGCCGGGCACATCCAGGCCCTGCTTGCGGGCCGCCCGGATGGCGCCGAGGGCGAGAGCGTCGCTGGCACACACGACCGCCGTCGCACCCTGCGCGAGCAGCCCGTTCGTGGCCGCCTGGCCGCCCTCCATCGAGAACAGGGTGCGCGCGACGAGCTTGCGCGACGCCCCCTTCACCCGGGCGAGGAACTCGGCGACCTTGCGGTCGGACGGCACGTGCCCGGCGGGCCCGACGACCACACCGATGCGCTGGTGGCCGAGGCTCTGCAGGTGGGCAAGGGCCAGGTCGACGGCCATCGCGTCGTCGACGCCGACCCGTGGCACGTCCCGGTTCTCGTCCGCCGGGTTGATCAGGATGATCGGCAGCTTGCGCCGCCGCAGCGCCTCGGCCTGCTCCGGGCCGGCGTCGGCGTAGCTGGCGGCGACGAACACGATGCCCGCGACCTGCCTGGCCAGGAGCATCTCGATGTAGTGCGCCTCGGAGACGCCGTCGGAGGTGCGCGTGCACAGCACCGGCACCAGGCCCTGCCGAAACAGCGCGCCCGCCATCGCCTCGGCGTACGCCGGGAAGATCGGGTTGTGCAAGTCGGGCAGCACCATGCCGACCAGCCGGGCCATCTCGCTGCGGTGCCGGAACGGCCGCTGGTAGCCCATCACGTCCAGCGCGGTGAGCACCGAGTCCCTGGTCGCGGCGGCGATGCCGGGCTTGTCGTGCAGCACCCGGCTGACCGTCGCCTCACTCACGCCGGCGTACTTCGCGACCTTCGACAGTCTCGTGACCACGCCGGCAGTCTAGCCAATGCCCGTGCAAAAACACCATCCGGTTGTGCAACGACTTGCATAACTCACGGTAGTTGCGAAAATTGTTACATTGGGCTGTGACCTTTCCCGGGCCGGTCCTCGCCGCACCCATGGCTGGCGGCGCCGGCACCCCCGCGCTCCTCGCCGCGTGCGGCGGCGGCTTCCTCGCCGCCGGCTATCTGGCACCCGGCGCCCTCGCCACCCGCATCGCCGAGGCCCGCGCCGCCGGCACCTGGTTCGGCGTCAACGTCTTCGCCCCGCCGCCGATCCCGGCCGACCCCGGCGAGCTGCACCGGTACCTGGAGGAGCTCCGCGACGAGTTCGCCGTGTACGACCTGACGCCGGTTCTGCCGTCCGCCGCCGGTGACGACGACCACTGGGCGGCGAAGCTGGACCTGCTGCTCGCCGACCCCGTCCCGGCGGTCAGCTTCACGTTCGGCATCCCGCCCGCCTCGACCGTTGCCGCGCTGCGCCGGGCGGGGACGCTCGTCCTGCAGACCGTCACCAGCCCCGTCGAGGCGCTCGCGGCGGCCGAGGCCGGCGTCGACGCCCTCGTCGTGCAGGCGCCCGCCGCCGGCGGCCACTCGGCGACCCTGACCCCGTCGGACCCGCCCGGTGCGTCGCCGCTGCCGGACCTCGTCGCGGCGGTCCTGGCCGTGACGCCACTGCCGATCGTCGCCGCCGGAGGGCTCGCGAGGTCCGCGGACGTGTCCGCCGCGCTGCACGCCGGCGCCACCGCCACCATGGTCGGCACGGCCCTGCTGCGCACCGACGAGGCTGGCACCTCCGCCCCGCACCGCACCGCCCTGTCCGCCGCCATCCGGATGCCGGCCGGGAGTTCCACGGGCGACACCGCCGGGGACTCCGGGGCCGGGCACGACACGGTGGTGACGCGGGCGTTCACCGGGCGGCCGGCGCGGGCGCTGCGCAACGGGTTCATCGACCGGCACGACGCGACCGCGCCGCTGGGCTACCCGCAGATCCACCACCTCACCGGCCCGCTGCGCAAGGCGGCCGCGGCGGCCGGCGACACCGACCGCGTCCACCTGTGGGCCGGCACCGGCCACCGCCACGCCGCCACCGGGCCGGCCGCCGCCGTCGTCGCCGCCCTGACCGCCGCGCTGTGACCGGCGCCGCCCTGACCCCCTACGCGGGGTGGACGATGGTCGCGGGCAGGCCGGACGCGGCGACCGCGGCGCGCAGGAGGCCGGCGTCGCCGCCGTAGACGCCGAGGGCGGCGGCGCGCGGATACGGCCGGACCCGCGCCCCGGCGTCCTCCAGGGCGAGGATCAGGCCCAGCACGCGGCCCTCTATTTCGCCGGTGAGGTCGCCGGTGAGCAGGACCCGGTGCTCGTGGGACCGGGAGCCGCCGCGGCCCTCGAAGGCCTCCTGCAGCACGGCCGCGGTCGAGCGGGTCATCGAGCGGGTCGTGTTGATGCCGGGCGGCGTCGGGGAGTACACGGGCCAGTAGGCGTGCCGCTCGCCGCGGCGCGGGCGGCGGGGGTGGCCGGCGCAGTGCCGCAGGAACCCGGGCAGGTCGGTGACGTGGTGCGCGCGGGCCTCCGCGACGAGGACCGCCCAGCTGAACCCGCCGACCAGCCCCCATGCGGCGCCGTCGAGCTGCCGGCCCCTGGACCAGGCGCGGACCTCGGCGAGCAGCGCCCGGAACGCGGGGTCGGCGGCGGGCAGCGCGTCGGCGTCGCGGACGGCGAGGACGGCGCGCAGGTCGGCGTCGTCGAGGGTGCCGAGATCCAGGGCCGGGTCGCCGGGGTCGGCGCGCACCCGCTGCACGTCGACGCCGACCCCGCCGACGGTGGCCCGCACGACGGGGACGACGGTGCCGGCGAGCCGGGCGCCGTCGAGCAGCCCGGCGAGCCCGGTCAGGGCGTCCGGGACGGCGGTGGCCCACACCAGGTCCAGGTCCGTCGACGGGCCGGCGACCCCGAGCCGCACCGAGCCGACGACATGCAGGCGCGCGGCGGGGTCGACGGCCGCGCAGGCGTCCGCGACGGCGTGCAGCGCGGCCGCGTGCGCCGGCGACGGCAGCGCGCTCCACTCCGGCAGCGGCGCCACCGCCGGATGCGGGCCGGCCACGCCGCCGAGGGCGACGCTGTCGCGCACCACGAACGGCTCGCCGTCGCGGCGGCTGATGAGGTCCACGGACGAGACGGTGAACTCCAGGGGCTCCCACTCGGCCTGCCACTGGCGTACCCGGGCGGCGACGTCGGACTCGGTGAGCTTCGCGACCGTCAGGTGGGGCGTGAACCCACCGCGGCTGTCCTGCTCCACGCAGCCGGGAAACCGCTGCGCCAGCAGCGCCTGCAGCTCCCGCAGCGGCCCCGTGGGGGACGGCTCCAGCCACACGGTGGTGCTGCCGCGGTGCTCGAACGTCCGGAACGTCTCCAGGCGGATCCGCAGCGGCCCGAACCCGGCGGCGGCCTCACGGACCGCGGCCGCCGCGGCAGGGAAGTCGGCCTCGGGGACGAATCCGTACACCAGGTTCACGTGCGGCATCCAGCGCCGGAACGACGGGTCGTGCGCCTCGCGGATCGCCTGCAGCGGCGCCCATGCCGACGGCGGCGGCCGCAGCACCAGCGCCGACGTGTGCACCGGGGCGGCCGTGACCACAGCGGGCGGCACGGCGTCCTGCAGCAGCGCGGTGACCCCGAAATGGTCGGACACGAACCTGTCGCCGTCGAACGGCCGGTCCGCGAAGCGCTCCACGGCGAGCGGGACGAGCCCGCCGGGGGTGCCGGAGCGGACCAGGATCCGGTCCAGCCGCCTGGACCGCCCCGTCACCGACGCGAGCGCCGCGAGGGGGTTCACCGCCGGGTCGAACGTGAAGCCGGCGTCGTGCGGGTGCAGCAGCCGCCACGGGTCGGTGTACCCGTCCACGTCCGGCCGGGTGTCGTCGCCGAAGTTGAGGTCGGCCAGGACGACGGCGCCGTGCAGGTCGCCGCGGCCGAGCCGCTCGTCGATGATGCGCAGCTGATGCTCCCGGCGCTGCTCCGCGCCGGCGGTGTGGTCGCTGGTGAGGTGCGCGGCGGCGAACCCGACCCGCCGCCCGTTGAGGTCCAGCACGCCCAGGACGGTCCGCTTGTAGGTGCTGAGCCGGTGCACCTCGATGGCCAGCGGCCAGCGGGCCAGCAGGACGGTGCCGTAGCCCGCCTCCGGGTCCGGCCCCATCGACACGTGGTAGCCGTCGCGCACCCACGCCGCGGCCAGCAGCGCGTCCCACAGCACCGGCGTCACCTCGTGCAGCGCGACGACGTCCGCGCCGAGCCCCTCGAGAACCTCGACGCAGGCGGGGACCCGCAGGTCCGGGTAGGTGAGGTCGCGGTCGTACGCGTCGGACAGCACGTTGAACGTCGCCACCTGGACCGCGTCGACCCGCACGTCCCCGGGCGGGCCGGCCGGCACCCACGCGCCGGCCGCCGGGTCGAACCGCAGGCACTCCGCCGGGTCGAACGCGACCTGCCGCCGCACCGCCGCGGGTCTCGCGGCCTTCGCCGGCGCCGCGGGCGGGGCCGACCCGATCGCGGTCAGGTCGGCGGCGGGCGTGTCGCCGGTGCCGAACACCAGGTCGACCCGGGCATGGCGGTCCCAGACGGTGAGGTCGCCGGCCTTCACGTACCGGACCCGGTGCCACGGCACGTCCCCGCCGGCCACGAACAGCGGCAGCGGCGACTCGCGGATCCCGGCGCCGCGCTCCTCGTAGCCGACCACGAACCGGGCGGCGTCCAGCGCCGCGTCGAACCGGATCCTGGACACGATGTCCTGGACGGGACGCAGACTCCCGGTGCCGCGCCCCTTCGCCATGACCGGATGGTAGGCGCCCGCCTCCGGCCCGCTCCACCCGTTATCGGCCGCCGGGGGAAACACGACCGCGCCCGGTCCCCGCCGGAAAACCGGCAGGGCGGGCGCGGGGTGCGTGCAGGATCTACAGGTGGGCGTTGACGGCGGGCAGCAGGTCGCGGAACGTGCGTCCGGAGGCCTGCGTGCCGATCGCGGTCATCGTCCAGCCCTGCTGGTCGCGGGTCAGCTTGCACATGACCTGCGCCGTGTGCGGGCCGGAGCCGCTGAGGTCGAAGCGGGCCAGCTCGGCGCCGTTCGTCTCGTCGATGAGGCGGCAGTACGCGTTCTCGATCTGGGCGAAGCTCTGCCCGGTGAACGAGTTGACCACGAAGACCAGCGTGCGGACGTTGAGCGACAGTGCGACCAGGTCGACGATGATGCTCTCGTCGTCGCCCTCACCCGCGCCGGTGGTGTTGTCGCCGGTGTGCTGCACGGCACCGTCGGTGCTGCGCAGCTGCCGGAACCACACCTGGTCGACGAGGGCGTTGGCGCTGTCGAACAGCAGGCAGGACGCGTCCAGGTCGATCGACTGGGTCTTCAGGCCGCCGAACAGGCCCTTCTTCTTCATGGCGTCCCAGCCGAGGCCCATGCGGACCTTGGTGAGCGTGCCGCCGCCGCCCTTGACGAGCGAGACGGACTGGCCCTTGCTCAGACTCACACCCATATGTACGCCTTCCGAAAGGTCGACAACGCTGTCATTTACGGCCGGCCGCCCAGCGCATGCCCCAGCCGTAGGTCTCGTCGAGCAGGCGCTGGCCACCGCGGACGTAGCGGACCTCGCGGCGCACGGACACGTCGGTGCCGTTGCCCTCGATCATCGCGATCGCGCACATCATGGCCGACGGGTCCGGCTCGTCGAGGTGGATCTCCAGCTGGGGGCCGGCGACCGGGAAGAGGGTCACCACCGCCTGGGCCGCGGCCCAGTTCGGGGTGCCCTCGTAGATGAACGCGAACACCAGGATCCGGCGGATGTTCGCCGCGTACCGCAGGTCGACGAACAGGTTCTCGCCGCCGGTGTTCGTGCCGCTGCGATCGTCGCCGTCGAGGCGGCAGATCGGGTCGCGGCCGAGGGTGTGCACGTCACGCAGCGAGTCGCCGAGCGCCTGCACGACCCCCTTGGAGCCGTCGGTGTACTCGTAGAGGCAGCCCAGGTCGAGGTCGACGCCCTTCGGCCTGCGGCTGAACAGCCCGCCCTTGCCGGCGGGCTGCGCCCAGTTGAGGTTGACCCGGAGGATGCCCGCGGCCCCGCCCTGCTTGGCGAGCGAGACCGCCGGGGCCGCCTTGGTCAGTGTGACCTTGTTCAGCGAGACCGGGTTGTTCGGGTTCGTCACGGCGTTGCCTGCCTTCCCGGGAGGGGTGCGGGGGTTTGAGTTACGGGCGGCCGGCGAGGCTCTCGGCGCGCTCCTCGGCGGCCTCGGCGGCGTCGTTGCGCCTGTTGAGCACGACCGAGGACAGGAACGCGGCGAGGATGAAGCCGACACCGATCAGGCCGGTGACGATCTCGGGCACCTCGTACTTGATCCCGACCAGCAGGATCGCGGCGAGGGCGCCGATGGCCCAGT
The DNA here is from genome assembly GCF_035963215.1 of Dactylosporangium sp. NBC_01737. NCBI lineage: Bacteria > Bacillati > Actinomycetota > Actinomycetes > Micromonosporales > Micromonosporaceae > Dactylosporangium > Dactylosporangium sp. NBC_01737. The sequence continues at coordinate 5,421,736 of NZ_CP109153.1, read as the reverse complement.
GCGCGCCGTGCTCGAGGAACACGTACTCGCTCAGGGTGCCCTTGCGGACCAGGTACACCGTCAGCGACCGGATGTACATCGCGCCGACACCGAGGCCGGCGGCGATGACGAAGATGTTCTGGCTGATGGCGAACGCGCCGATGACGCCGTCGAACGAGAACGACGCGTCGAGCACCTCGAGGTAGAGGAACAGGAAGAACGCGGCCTTGCCGGCCACCTGGACGACGGCGTTCGGTCCGCCGGCGCGGCTGACGGAGGCCTCGACGTCGCCCGCGTCACCGTGTATCCCGGCGGCCTTCTCCTTCTCGTCGTCATCCTCGTCGTCGTCATCGCCGAGGCCACCGGCGTTCTCGAAGAGTTCACCGAGGCTGTTGACCAGGATGTAGACGGCGATGCCGAGCACACCGGAGACCATGACCGTGCCGACGTCCTTGGCGAGGGTCTCCGCCGCGATCACGAGGATGGCCAGGGACAGGACCACCGACAGCTGGTCGAGCTTGCCGATCTTGGCAAGCGGCTTCTCCAGCCAGCTGAGCCAGGTGTGCTCGCGGGTCTCCAGGACGAAGTCCAGGAAGAGCACGAGCAGGAACATGCCGCCGAAGGCGGCGATGCTCGGGTGCGCCTCGTGCAGCAGGGCGGCGTAGGTGCCCGGCTCGTCGACCGACCCGCCCTCGAGGGCGAGCCGGACGACGTCGATCGGGTTGAGTGAGGCGGTGATGCCGACGAGCAGCAGGGGGAAGACCAGGCGCATGCCGAACACGGCGATGAGGACGCCGACGGTGAGGAACAGCCGCTGCCACCAGGCGTTCATCCGCCCCAGCACGGTCGCGTTGACCACCGCGTTGTCGAACGAGACCGAGATCTCCAGCACGCAGAGGATGGCGACGATGAGGAAGGCGGTCGGCCCACCCAGGAGGAAGGCGGCAATGAGCGTCACCGCGGTGACCCCCAGTGACCAGCCGAATGTCTTCAAGAACATCTGTCACACCGTTTCGGGCTCATCGGGATGTTGCGGGTGCGCCGACCTTACTATCCGACGTTGACGCCGAAGTCCCCGGCGATGCCCCGCAGCCCGGACGCGTAGCCCTGACCGACCGCGCGGAACTTCCATTCGGCACCATTGCGGTACAATTCGCCGAACACCATCGCGGTTTCGGTGGAAGCGTCCTCGCTCAGATCGTACCGCGCGAGCTCGACGCCGTCGGCGCTGTTGAAGACGCGGATGAAGGCGTTGCGGACCTGGCCGAAGGACTGCGAGCGGGTGTCGGCGTCGTAGATCGACACCGGGAAGACGATCTTGTCGATCTCGGCCGGCAGGCCGGCGAGGTTGACCTTGATCTGCTCGTCGTCACCGCCGCCCTCACCGGTCAGGCTGTCGCCGGTGTGCTGGATCGAGCCGTCCGGGGTCGCCAGGTTGCCGTAGAAGATGAAGTGCTTGTCGGAGAAGACCTTGCCCTCGGCGTTCGTCGCGATCGCCGACGCATCGAGGTCGAACTCGGTGCCTGTCGTCGTGCGGACATCCCAACCGAGGCCGACGGTCACCGCCGTCAGACCGGCGGGACCCGCCTGCTTGGTCAGTGAGACGTTGCCACCTTTGGTCAGGCTGATGCCCATACCGATCTCCAGTCATTCGATGTTTTGCCGATGATCCCCCGGCGTCAGGCGGCGCCGACGGCTGATCATGATGGTGCCCGCCCGAGAGTAGCGTCCGGCCGCCAGCGGGAGTCGGTGTTCGCTCGTTCGTGCGGGCGCGTCCGCTTGAAGCGTTGGGGTAGGCTCCGCCTTGTTCGATCAATGTTCGACACTAGCCGGAAGCGCGTTAGCTTTGAAGGCGGCTCCGGTGTCGTCGATCAGCCGGATGAATATATCCGACAAGCCGATCGGACATGGTTGACGACCACAACGAGAGCGCGAGGAGAGTTCCCATGTCCGTCACCCTCACCAAGGGCGGCAATGTCTCGCTCACCAAGCAGGCGCCGAACCTTCGCGCGGTGATGATCGGCCTCGGCTGGGATGAGCGGTCCACCAGCGGCGCCGAGTTCGACCTCGACGCAAGCGCCCTCATGCTCGGCGAGAGCGGCAAGATCCTGTCGGATCAGCACTTCGTCTTCTTCAACAACCTGAAGAGCCCCGAGGGGTCCGTCGAGCACACCGGCGACAACCTCACCGGCGGCGGCGACGGTGACGACGAGAAGATCCTGGTGCAGCTCGCCCAGGTCCCGGCGGAGTGCCACAAGATCGTGTTCCCCGTGTCGATCTACGAGGCGCCCCAGCGCGGCCAGAACTTCGGCCAGGTCCGCAACGCCTTCATCCGGGTGGTCAACCAGGACGGCGGCGCGGAGCTCACCCGCTACGACCTCACCGAGGACGCCTCCTCGGAGACCGCGATGATCTTCGGCGAGCTGTACCGGCACAACGGCGAGTGGAAGTTCCGCGCCGTCGGCCAGGGGTATGCCTCCGGGCTGGCCGGTATCGCCCGCGACTTCGGCGTCAACGTCGGCTGAGCTGCACCAACGAGAGTTGATCGGAAAGGGTCCTGGAATGTCCGAACTCGATCTCGGCGGCCCCCCGCAGCAGGGCGCGCTGGTGCTGACTCCTCCCGCGCCGGTCGTGGTCGTGGAGCCGGCCCAGGCGGCAGGTGCGGTGCCCTTGCAGTCCGAGAAGCAGGTGGAGCTGCGCAAGAAGGCCACCGCCTTCGTCGAGGAGCTGGCCGCGATCGACACCAACTCGCCGGCCTTCCAGCAGAAGGTCTCGTCGATCACGTCGATGGGCGAGCAGGACATGCGCGCGGCGGCCGGGATGTCCAACCGCATGTTGGAGCGTCCCGCCGCCGCCCTGGGCCGCAGCCGGGGGCGCGGCGCCACCGACGACGCCCAGACCAGGGTCGCCAACACCCTCGTCGACCTGCGCACCACGATCACCGACCTGGACCCCAACCGGGCCGACCTGACCGGCGTGCAGAAGGTCCTGAAGTGGCTGCCCGGCGGCGACAAGATCGACCGGTATTTCGCCAAGTACAAGTCGGCGCAGTCGCACCTCAACGCGATCATCGTCTCGCTGGACTCCGGACAGAACGACCTGCGCAAGGACAACGCGGCCATTGAGACCGAGAAGGTCAACATGTGGACCACGATGGGCCGCCTTGCCGAGTACAACGAGCTCGCCGCGGCCCTCGACAGCGCGATCGAGGCGAAGGTCAACGCCCTGGAGGCCTCCGGTCAGACCGACGCCGCCGCGACGCTGCGCTCCGACGCGCTGTTCCCGGTCCGGCAGCGCCGGCAGGACATCATGACCCAGATGGCGGTCAACGTGCAGGGCTACATGGCCCTCGACCTGGTCCGCCGCAACAACCTGGAGCTCATCCGCGGTGTCGACCGGGCGCAGACGACCACCATCGCCGCGCTGCGCATCGCGGTGATCGTGTCGCAGGCCCTGGCCCGGCAGAAGCTCGTCCTGGACCAGATCACCCAGCTCAACACGGTCACCTCGAATCTCATCGAGGCCACGTCACAGCAGCTCAAGACGCAGGGCGCGGCGATCAACCAGCAGGCCGCGTCGTCCACCATCGACATCAACAAGCTCCAGGCGGCGTTCGACAACGTGTTCGCCACCATGGACGCGCTCGACACGTTCCGCGCGCAGGCGGTCGACTCGATGGCGCAGACGGTCCAGGCCCTTGAGGGGCAGATCCAGCGTGCCGCGCCGTATCTCGAGCGCACGCGGCGCGGCGAGCAGACCGGCTGACCCACCCGTGCGCTGGCTGCGATGGTGGGGGGACGCCGACGACGACGCGGCCCCCGCCACCGAACCCACGGCCGACCAGGTCGACGATCCCGAGCAGATCCGCCGGCGGATCGTGGACGCCGAGCACTTCGTCAACCAGCACGCGTCCCGGCTGCCGGCGTCCGCGGTCGTCAAGGCGCGCTGGCTCACCGACACGCTCCGGGAGATCCTGGACACGTCGGCGACCCGGCCGCTCGACATCCACGCGGTGCTGCTGGTCCGCAACACCGTCGAGGACTTCCTGCCGACCACCCTTCGCAGCTACCTGACTCTGGAGGCGTCGATGCGCGACCGGCCCGCCCCGGTCCCGGAGCTGCTGGAGCAGCTCGACCTGCTGCAGGAGGCCGCGTCCAACATCCTGGTCGCCGTGCGCGGCCAGGACCGTGACGCCCTCGCCACCCAGGGCAACTTCCTGCGGACCAAGTTCTCCGGCTCCGACCTGGACCTCTCATGACCGGCCAGCGCAGCGTCTCGGGCCGGTCATCGTGGGCCCAGCATTGGGTCGTGCCGACGCCGGAGGCGGCGGCATGACCGGAGCCGTGAAGGAGATGAAGCGCGGGGCGAACGTCACGCTGACCCGGGAGATCCCCGACCTGCGCGGGGTCGTGCTCGGGGTGCAGTTCAGCGCGGGCCTCGAGCAGGTCCTGGTCGACAACATCGTCGTCGCCGCGATCCTCTGCCGCGGCGACGGTGACGCCGTCTCCGACCGGCACTTCGTGTACTTCAACCAGCTCGCCTCGCCCGACCTGTCGGTGCAGCAGCTGCGGGAGGTCGTCGGCGAGGACCGGGACCAGATCGAGGTCGACCTGCACGCCGCGCCCGCCGAGGTCACGCGGATCGTCGTCGTCATGTATGTCAACGAGGGCACCGCGGTGCGCCGCACCCTCGGCCGGTTGAAGACGTGCATCATCAGGGTCCTCAACCTCGACGGCAACGCGGAGCTGATCCGTTCGGAGAACCTGGCCCCGGCCCTGGACTCCGAGACCGGCCTGGCGCTCGGCGAGCTGTACCGGCACAGCGGCGGCTGGAAGTTCAAGGTCCTCGGCGACGGATACGCGGGCGGTGTCACGGCCCTCGCGGCCGACTACGGGATCCGGTTGTGAGCGGCACGGACGACCTGTCCTGGCTGCGGCACCGCGGCCCAGTCCACGCCGCCGTCACCACCGACGACCTGTCCTGGATCCGGCACCGGCGCCTCCCTGCCAGGGCGACCACACCGGCGCCCGCCCCCGCGCCGCCGCCCGCAGCCACGGCGGCCACCTCCCTGGACCTGTCCAGCGGCCCCGCCGCCCCGCCGCCCGCGCGGAGCACCTCCCTCGACCTGTCCGGTGGCGACACGTCCCTCGATCTGTCCGGCGGCAGCGGTACCCCACCGCCCGTGCCCGCCGCAAACACGTCCCTGGACCTGTCCGACCGCACCACCCCGCCGCCCGCGCCCGCCCGGAGCACCTCCCTCGATCTGTCCGGCGAGGCGACCCAGGACCCGGTGCCGTTCGCTCCCCCGCCGAGGGCCACGCCCGCGGCCGCCCCGCCGGTGGCGGCCACGCCGGCGTTCACCCCGCCGCGCACCCATGACTCCGCGCCGACGGTGCTGTCGCCGCGCCGGCCGTCGGTGCAGCTGACCCGGCTCCAGTCCGGCATCGGAGCGCTGACGTTCGAGGCCGCCTGGTCGCCGGACGACGGGTTCGTGCTCGGCTGCGCGTACCAGATGGACTCCGGCTGGTCCTCGGTGCTGCGCCCGGGCGAGACGTTCGGCCCGCTCGCCTTCGACCGGCGCGCCGGGCACCAGCGGCTGCGCCTGGACCTGCTGCACGGCCGGCACCTGCAGCGGCTCATCGTGTTCGGCGTGCCGGCGGCCGATCCCGGGCCGCACTGGGCCGGCACGCTGCTCATCAGCACCCACGGCCACGCCCGCGTCGAGATCCCCATCGACCCTCCGGCGCCGGGTCCGACGGTGCTGCTGTCGCTGTACAACGTCGACGGCGAGATCGTCCTGCGCGCGGAGGCCCAGACGGTGCCCGGCCGGATCCGCGACGCGTGCCTGGCCTTCGGCTACGACCGCATCGCCTGGCGCGACGCCGACACCGCGATCCCGCCGGCCACCTGACCGCCGCCACCGGCACCGCCACCATCGCCACCATCGCCACCACCGCCACCACCGCCACCACCGCCACCACCGGCACCACCGGCACCATCACCACCGGCACCACCGGCACCATCACCACCGCCACCACCGGAACTGCCCCGACCGGAACCGGCAGCGGCCTGACCGGCGCCGCGGCGGGCCCGGTAGGCGGCGGCCTTGACCCGGTTGCCGCACTCCTCCATGCCGCACCAGGCGCGGTTGCCGGCCCTGGAACGGTCCACGAACAGCCGGGTGCACTCCTGCAGCGCGCACTCCCGCACCAGTGCCATGTCGGGCCCGCCGAGCAGCTCGACCACCGCGACCGCCACGGCCGCCCCGAGCGCCGCCGCCCCGCCCACCCGCCGGACCCCGCCGGTGGTGAGGCTCACCCCGGGCCGCGTGACGGCGGCCGCCGCGTTCAGCGCGCGCAGGTCCCTCGCCGGCCAGGAACGCCCCTCAAGCGTGGCGATGACGAGCCGGTAGACCAGCTCCCGCAGGGCAACCAATGACCCGTAGTCCACTGTGGACAGTTGCGGGGCGGACGTCAGCACGCCCGCCTCAACGGCCCAGCGCGCCGCGTCCGCCGGGGTGGCGAGGAGCTCCTCCGGGGCGCTGCGGCGCCACTTGAGCGTGCCGGCGAAGTCGAGGGCGAGGTCACCGCTGACGAACACGAACGTCACGTCACCACCTTGACAGGTGACGCCGTCCCGGCGCAAGGTTGTCGTCACCGGTTAGACAGGTGACGCGAAGGGGACGAGCATGATCAGCGCCGAGGAGTACCTCTACTACACCGACCGCGCGCTGGACGGCATGGTCCGCATCGTCACCGACCTCGGCGACGAGCGGGCCTGCAAGCGGCCGATGCCTGGGGCGAACTCGCCGTTCGCGCTGCTGACGCACTGCCTCGGCGTGGTCGGGTTCTGGGCCGGGACCCTCGTCGCGGGGCGGCCGAGCGAGCGCGACCGGGACGCGGAGTTCACCGCGGAGGGCCGGGTCGAGGACCTCGTGGCGCGGGTCGCGCAGGTGCGGGCGCAGTTCGCCGCCGACGTGCGCGGCGCGTCACCGCAGGACCCGCCCCGGGGCACGCCGCCGCCGGGGTTCCAGGGTCCCGAGCGGGTCGCCACGCAGGGCGCCGCGCTGCAGCACGTCTTCGAGGAGCTGGCCCAGCACCACGGCCAGATGGAGATCCTGCGCGACTGCATCAGCCCCGAGCGTGGCGACGACACGGCGCGGCTGCGGGCCGGGCACGGCGTCAAGTGGGGCGCGACGGCGCCGGGCACCATCGGCGCCTGGGTCGCCGACATGGACCTCGGGGTCTCCCCCGCGATCCGCGAGCGCCTCCTGGACCTGGTGCACCGCGAGGACTTCGGCTACCCGTTCTGGCGTGGCGAGGACCCGGTCGTCGCCGCGTTCGAGGACTGGATGCGGCAGCGGCACGGCTGGAGCCCGCGCCCCGGACGCACCAGGATCTTCACCGACCTGCTGCAGATCCTCCAGGTGATGATCGAGCACACGACCGCGCCCGGCGACGGGGTCGCGATCCACGTCCCGGCGTACCCGCCGTTCCTGGCCAGCATCGCGCGCGCCGGGCGGCGCATCGTGCCGCTGCCGATGCTCGGGGACGGAGCTGGGGACTCGCGCTGGACGTTCGACACCGAACGGCTCGCGGAGCGGCTCGCGGGCTGCCGGCTGCTGGTCCTCGTCAACCCGCACAACCCGACCGGCCGGGTCTTCGACCGGGCCGAGCTCGAGGCCCTGGCGACGGTCGCGGAGCGGCTCGACCTGGTGGTGCTCGCCGACGAGGTGCACGCCGACCTCGCGTACGCGCCGCACCGGCACATCCCGTTCGCGTCGCTCGACCCGTCGGTCGCGGCGCGGACCGTCACCGCGACCTCGGCGACGAAGGCGTTCAACCTGGCCGCGCTGCGCCTCGCCGTCGCGCACGTCGGCCCGGAGCAGGTGCGGGCGTCGCTGGACGCGCAACCCCTCGACGTGTACGGCACACCCAGCATCGCGGGCCGGGTCGCGACCGTCGCCGCGTGGCGGGAGTCGGCGGGCTGGCTGGAGCAGACCCGGGCGCTGCTGCGCGCCAACCGGGACACGGTCGCCGCGCGGCTGCCGCACCGGCCGCCGGAGGCGACGTACCTCAGCTGGATCCCTTGGGGCGGCACGGATCCGGCCGGGGATCTGGAGCGCACCGCGAAGGTCAGGCTCAGCGCGGGCGCGGAGTTCTCCGCGGGGACCACAGTGGACACCGCCGGCTTCGTCCGCCTCAACTTCGCCACCGGGCCCGCCGTGCTCGCCGACATGCTGGACCGGCTCAGCGGTGGCGATACTCCCCGATGACCTCCAGCGGCACCGCCAGCACGTCACCCAGCCCGGCACCGTCGGTGACCACCACCGACCACCGGTCGTAGTCGATCCGGTGGCCGAAATTGACGCCGCCGCGGGGCTGCGGCACGTGGGCGAAGTCGGCGGCGTCGAGGGCGGCGCGCAGCCGCCGGTGCTGCCCGGGGGTCAGCCAGGACCATGCCAGGTCCTGCTCACCGACCAGCACCTTGCCGGACTCCCAGATCACCACCGTGTCGTAGCGACCGGCGATCCCGCCGCCGCTGTGCACCCGGATCAGCACCTCGTCGGTGCCGAACCACAGGGCCGATCCGGCCAGGAGGACCGCCCCGGCCAGGAGCGCCCGTCGGCGCCGCACTGATTTCACCATGAGCCACCGGATCCGTAGACTGCACAGCCATGCGGGGGATCAGAAGGGGTCGATATGACAATCTGCGACGCATCCAGGCGAGCGACGCGGGCGTCGACTACCTGCTGATCCACCAGCTGACGCTGCGCGAGGAGTTCCCCTGGGACATGCGTATGGCGTTCAATCTAGCGTTCAACCGGTCGTTCGCGCTGCCCCGCGTCGCCGAGGGCCTCGTGCGGACCGGACGGGTGCTGACCGAGCCGCGGCGGCGCGCCGACGACACCGGCATCATCATGTACGAGATCCTCCTGCACGGCTTCGAACATCCGCGCGGACGGCTGGCGCTGCGCCTGCTGAACGAGGCGCACCGGCACGTCGCCGCCGACAACGATGACAGCGTCTACGTCCTGGCAGCACTGGTGGTCGTGCCGATGCGCTGGCTGCGGCGGTACGGGTGGCGCGCACCCGCCGAGCAGGAGCGTGAGGCGGCCGCCCGCTACTACCGCGAGGTCGGGCTGCGCATGGGGGTCCGCGACCTCCCGGCCGGCTACCAGGCCTTCGAGGACTGGTTCGACGCGTACGAGGCGGCCAACCTGCGGCACACCCCGCAGGCGGAGCAGATCGAGCGGGTCACCCGGGGGCTGCTGCGCGGCCGCATCCCGAAACCGTTGCGGGGCGCGGCCGACGCGCTCATCGCGGCCCTGTACGACCCGCCGCTGCGCCGCGCCTGCGCGGTGCCGGACCCGCCGGCGTGGGCCCGGACGGGGCTGCACCTGGCGTTGCGGGCGCGGGCCCGGCTGCTGCGGCTGGCCCGGCCGCGCACCACGCCGCTGTTCGCCGACGGCATCGTCACGAAGTCCTACCCCGACGGCTACGACCTGGCGAAGCTGGGCCGACGGTCGTCGTGATCCGGGCCAGCGAGGGCGCGCGGGGCGTGGAGCCGAACCCGAAGCGCACCGGCGGGTCCACGTCCGCGAGCGGCCCGAGGTCCACGCCGTCCCAGGTCGCGGTCGCGGCGGTGATGCGGTGCAGGTCCTGGACGCCGTACCACTCGTGCCGGTCGTCACCGGCGCTGCCGTGCGTGCGCACCCCGGGCAGCAGCAGCCGGGCCGGCCGGTCGATCGCGGCGATCCACCGCGGGTGCCGCGCCACGGGCGGCGGGACGCACCGCAGCAACCCGCCTATCGGTCCCCGGCGCCCCGTGGTGAACCTCAGGCCCAGGGGGCCGGCGTCGACGGCCCAGGTCGTACCGGTGCGAACGACGCCGACCGCGACGATCCGGACGTCGTCGAAGCGGTAGGTCGCGGCGACGAACGCCGCGAGGTCGGCGGTGCCGGCGAGCAGGATCCGGTGGCCGCCGGGGCGTTCGACCATGACGTCGCTGACGGGGCCGAACGGTGAGCGGGGCCAGTGCCCGAGGACGAGCCTCGTCCCGCCGGCCGTCCCGACGCCGGCGATCCACCCGTCGAAGCGCAGCGCCGTCACGACCGGCGCGGGCGGCGCGAGGTCAGCAGCAGCACCACACCGGCGGCGCACAGCGTCGCGCCGGCGGCGTAGGCGTAGCGGTAGCCGAAGTGCTGGGCGAGGCCGAACAGCGGCCCGGCGAGGATCGCGGCGACCGGGTAGGCGTTGCCGGCGAGGGTCGCCGCGCGGCCGGGCTCGCCGGGCAGCATCTCCTGCACGTAGGAGATGCCGAGGCCCTGCACGGCGGCGATGAAGCTCGCGTTCACCAGCTGCGCGGCACCGACCTGCCAGGTGTGCGTGGACGCGGCGACGAGCACGTAGTACAGCACGCCGAGGCCGGCGCCGATCACGATCAGCCGGTGCAGCGGCCACCGGGTGGACAGCGCGCCGAACCCGAGCATCAGCGGGATCTCCAGGGCGGCGCACAGCCCCAGCACCAGGCCCGCGTCGCGCACCGAGCCGCGCAGGTCGTGGCTGAGGTACAGCGACATCGCCTGCACGCCCAGCGTCCCGGCCGCCTGCAGCAGGGTGAGCGCGGCGACGACCTGCAGCACCCGCGCCGGAGCGTGCCCGGCCTCGGCGCGGGGCGGTTTCGGCGCCGGCGCGACGTCGTCGAGGACGAACACGGCGACGAGCACGGCCGCGCCGTACATCACGGCGGCGGTCAGGTAGAGCACGCGGAAGCCGCCGGCGTCCAGGAGGACCGCCGCGATGGGCGGCCCGGCCACCCACGCGATCGAGAACAGCATCCGCAGCGTGCTGATCGTCATCGCGGCGCGGGTCGAGCCGCGCCGCTCCAGGATCTCCCGGGCGTAGGCGAACGCCTGCGGGAACAGCGAGCCGCTGATCGCGGTCACGGTCACGGTCAGCGCCAGCAGCACCCAGTAGTCGCGCACGAAGGCGGTGGCGGTCGCGCTGATCCCACCGGCGGCGGCCGCGGCGGCGAGGATCTGGCGGCGGACCGGCCGCCGGTCCGACAGCCGGCCGATGAGGGTCGAGGACACGACCATCGACACCGGCCCGGCCACGAGGAACGCGGCGACGTGCAGCGGGTCGGCCTTGACGGTGGTGCTGAGGAACAGCGAGACGAACGGCCCGACGACCGCGGTCGACAGGCCGACGAACAGGAACATCGCGCCGAGCGGCACGAGCAGCCGCCCCACCCCGGGTGCCCTGCCGGCGGATGTGCTGACAGGGGTGCTGGCCGGTGCGCTCGTTACCACGAGTCGTTACCTTACCGCTAAAGACGGTGCCGTTCCGCCGAATTGCGCCCGTGCGGGCGTGAACCGGCTCACCCGGTGCCGGGCTCCGGCCCCAGTTCCAGGGCGACGGCCTCGAACTCCCGCAGTGCGGCGGTCAGGTCCTCGACGATGGCGCGGGCGAGGCGCTGCGGCTCGTCCACCTCCCCGGATCCGCGGGGCTCGCCGGCCTCGGCGGTCCAGGTGAGGTCGAGGTCCACCCCGTGACGGGCGAGGAGCTCGGCGTGCCCGTACGGGCGGAACCGCGCGTCGCGCACCCGGGACGTGCGTGGCTCGCCTGGGCGGTACGCCGCGACGAACCCGTCGAGGTGCTCGCGGCGCAGCGGGTCCTGTTTCAGCGTGAAGTGCACGCCGGCGCGCAGGTCGTACACCCACAACACCCCTGACGGCGGGGTCCGGTCGAAGAACAGGACGTTGGCCTTCACCCCCTGTGCGTAGAAGATGCCGGTCGGCAACCGCAGCATGGTGTGCAGGTCGAAGTCGCACAACAACCGGCGGCGGACCGTCTCGCCGGCGCCGCCCTCGAACAGGACGTTGTCCGGCACCACGACCGCGGCCCGGCCGCCGGTGTCGAGGATCGTGGCGATGTGCTGCACGAAGTTGAGCTGCTTGTTGGCGGTGGCCGCGGTGAAGTCGGCGCGGGCCGGCGCGCGCTCGCCGGCGCGGCGGCCGAACGGCGGGTTGGACAGCACCACGCTGTAGCGACGGCCGGGGTCGGCGGCCAGGGCGTCGCCGACCTCGACCGGGGACGGGCCGTCCGGGGTGCCGACGCCGTGCAGGAGCAGGTTCATCGCGGCGAGGCGGGCGGTGCCGTCGACGAGTTCCATCCCGCCGACGCTGCGCGCGACCTTCGCCGCCTCCAGCAGGAAGCCGCCCGTGCCGGCGGCCGGGTCGACGACGGTGTCCGCGGCGGTGGGCCGCACGCAGGCGACCACGGCCTGGACGACGGGGCGCGGGGTGAAGTACTGCCCGGCACCCGACTTCACGTCCTCGGCACCACGGGACAGCAGCTCCTCGTACGCGTCGCCGGCCACGTCGGCGCCGGACCCGGTCCAGTGCTCGCGGTCGATGAGTTCGATGAGCCGGCGCAGCTTCGCCGGGTCCTGGATCCGGTTGCGGGCCCCGGCGTAGATCGTGCCGAGCACGCCGGGGCGGCCGGCGAGCTCGCCGAGCAGGTCCTGGTAGGCGGCCGGCGTGCCGGTGAGCCGGCGCCACCCGAGGTCGGTGCCGCGCTCCTGCGCCATCTTCAGGAACAGCAGGTAGGTCAGCTGCTCCACGTATTCGACGGCGCCGACCCCGTCGTCGCGCAGCACGTGGCAGAACGACCAGAGCCGGTCGACCAGCCGACGGGCGTCAGTCATCCGTCACAGGGTAGACAGGGTGGGCGACGCGGCCGCGAACGGGACGGTGTCCACGCCCAGCGCGAGCGCCACCCCGCCGAGCGCCGCGGCCCGCAGCGACAGGGCGCTCTGCACGACCTCGACCGACGCGGCGGCGGCCGTGAACGCCGTCTCGGCGAGGCCCCGCTGCAGCGGCTCGCGCAGGATGTCGGTCGCCGCGCCGAGCTCGTCGCCGAGCAGCACCCGCTGCGGGTTGATCAGGTTGACGAGGTTGCCGAGCGCGTAACCGAGCTGGGTGCCGGCGTCGGCGAGGAGGCGGCGGCAGCCGGGGTCGCCGGCCTGCGCGAGCGCGATGAGACCGGCGAGGTCGGTGAGCTCCGGATGCGACAGCCGGGCGTGGCTGAGCAGGGCACGCCCGCCCACCGACAGCTCGACGCAGCCGCGGTTGCCGCACCGGCACACGGGGCCCCGCGCGTCGAGGGTGACGTGACCGAGCTCGCCCGCGGTCCCGGCGGCGCCACGGTACAGCCTGCCGTCCAGCACGATCCCGGCGCCGATGCCGGTGGCGAGCTTGACGTAGACCAGGTCGGCGCAGCCGCGGCCGGCGCCCCACACGTATTCGCCGAGCGCGGCCAGGTTGGCGTCGTTGTCGACCCGCACGGGCAGCGACAGCCGGGCGGTCAGCTCGTCGGCCGGCAGCACGTCCGCCCAGCCGGGCAGCATCCCCGGTGACCCTATGCGCCAGTCCCGGGTGATCGGCGCCGGCACCCCGAGCCCGACGCCGACGACGTCGGAGCGGTCGGCGCCGATGCCGCGCAGCGCGGCGTCGACGAGGGTCGTGCCGAGGTCCAGGGCCTCGCGCGGCCGGTCGTCGATGTCGAAGTCGGTGCGGGACTGCCGCTCGGTCAGCACCGCGTGGCCGAGGTCGGCGAGCGCGACCCGCACGTGCCGGCGGCCGACGTCGACGCCGACCGCGATCCCGGCCCGCCGGGTCAGCCGCACCACGGACGCCGGGCGGCCGCCGACCGGTTTGGCGGCGGCACCCACCTGCTCGCTCACCAGGTCGGCGCCGCCGAGGTCGGCGAGGGCCGAGGACACCGTCGGGCGGGACAGGCCGCTGAGGTGCACCAGCTCGGCGCGGGTCCGTGGACCGTACAGGCGCAGCGTCTCGGCCACCCGCCGGCCGGCACCGCCGGTCTCGGGATGCCAGAGGGTGTGAGGGTCGATGCGCTGGGCCACCACGGCGCGATCCTCACGGGGCAGACGTGTTCTGTCAAGGACTTACCGAAAGTATCGCCCCAAACCGGTATGTGGCGATGGCATTTGTCAGGTCTTGACAGAACTCCGCTGGGGTGCCATCCATAGGATGCCGCGGACCACATACGCCTCGCCGTCCGGGTGACGGTCGTGCCCGATCGCGGCCCGGGCGGCCTCCACGACCGCCGGGTCGAAGGCGGCGAGCACCTCGTCGGCGCGCGCGACGCTCCAATCGTGCCACGCCGACAGCTCGGTGCCGCCGGACTCGCCGTCCTCCGGGCGGTATGCGACCAGAATCGGGCACTGCTCGTGCGCGAAGCGCAGCCACGCCTCGATGTCCTCGTTGAACCGGCGCACCCGCGACACCGCCGCGAACGGGAACCCGCCCTCGACGTCGTCGTCGGTCTCGTCGTCGTCCTCCTTCGGGTAGTTCTCGATGATCCACATGTGGGCGAACTGGTCGCTGCCCACGGTGAGCAGCGGGCCCGCCCAGACCCGGTCCTGCTCGTCCTCGGCCGGCATGAGGGGCGGCGGGACACGCCGCGCGATCGCGGCCCGCTCCCCCTCGGCCGGCTCGCGGGCGAACCGGACGCACACCTCGGCCCACTCGAAGTAGGTCGCCTCGCCGGCGCCGAAGAACGGGAACGGGAACTCGGCGTTCATGGCGGCGAGCGTAACGCCCGGGTACGACAGTTTCAGTCGCTGCTGATCCAGTGCGAGTCGGCGGGCTCGGCCGGCACCCCCGCCCCGGCGAACAGCGCCCCGACCCGGTCGCGGGCCTCGCGCAGCGGCAGCCCGTCGCCGATCCTGCCGGCGGCGAGCAGGTCGCGGAAGCACCGTGCCAGGCGGGCCTGCGGGTCACCGCCCGGTGCCGCGCCGAGGAACTCGTTCAGGCGGCGGATCGAGGTGTACGGGGTGCGCACGCCGTAGGAGTACTCACGCCCCGGGTCGCCGGGGCGGGGGAGGTAGTCGTACTCCTCGCGGAAGGTGATCGTGCCGGCCTGCGGGTCGGTGATGAGCGTGAGCGTGAAGACACAGTCGGTCGCGGCCCGGTGCACCTTCAGCAGCCGCTCGGTGCGGGCGAACCCGGTCTGCGTCGCTGCCGTGCCCGCGTCGGCGAACCACCCCGCGACCAGATCGCGGGCCGGTTCGTCGTCGAGGTCGCCGGCCGCGGCGGCGGCGTCGAAGCAGGCGGCGAGGCGGTCGTCGAGCCGCTGCGCACCCGCCGGCGGGTAGCCGCGTTCGAGGAACGTCACGAGCCGCTCCAGGTCGGCCATCGGCGCCGACACCGCGTGCACGTTGGCCGGGTCGCGGAATTCGCCGGTGCGGCGCTCCTCCTCGAAGCAGAAGGTCTGCGGGCGCGGGCCGACCCAGAACCGCAGCGTGAGCCACCGGTCACCGGCCCGCAGGACCCGGTGGGTGCGCGGGCGGCCGCCGACCCTGCTGGGCAGGCCGGCGTCGAGGATCCAGCGCTCGACGAGATCGCGGGCACCACCCGGCGGCAGGTGCGGGCCGAGGTCGCCGGCCGCGACCCTGGCCCGGAACGCCTCGACGGTGGCGCGCTCACCCGCACTGTCCAAAGTGGACCGTCCGAACAGGACGATGGCGCGGCGGCCGGTGTCGACCTCGAAGGTGTGCCGTCCGGCGTCCGGGTGCTCGTACACCTCGGAGAAACGGAATCCGGACAGCTCCGACGACGAGGCCCAGAACTGCAGCATCAGGATCCTGCGGCGAGCGCCTTCCGCGGTGACGAGCAGCTCGACGACCATGCCGACACGGTAACGGGTGACGGACGTTTCCCACATCTATCCGGACGTCCCGGTCATCGTGGACCTGGCGCCTTGCAAAAATGTCGCACCCGGTGACTAACCTGCCGGGGGTCAAGGAAGTCCGAGACCCGATGAGGCAGGGATCGCATGACGTGGCTGACCGCCGGCGGTGGCTATGAGGTCACCCTGGATGCCGGGCGCATAGCGTGCCGCAACGCCAAGGGCAAGCTGCTCAAGTCCGTTCCGCCCGCGTTGAAGGACGACGCCGTCGTGTTCGGGCTCAAGCAGTTGCAGGAGTGGCTGGGCCGGCACGAGGCGCAGGTGCGCGAGCAGGTCGACCGGTGGATGGTCCGGTCACTGCCTGTGCCCGCCGAGGTGCTCGCCCGGGTCTGGGCCGACGAGGTGTGGCGGGCCGCGCTGACCGACCTGGTCGTCGCCGTCCTCGACGACGACGGCGCGTGGGACCCCGAGGAGGTCGGGTTCCTGCGGGACGCGTCCGGCGACGGCGGCGGCACTGTCGGCATCGTCAACCTCGACGGTGAGACGGTCCGGCTGCCCGCGACGCGGGTCGCGATCCCCCACCCGGTGCAGCTCGCCGACCTCGACGACCTGCGGGAATTCGCCGCCGACCTGGGCGTGAAGCAGTCGGTCGACCAGCTGTTCCGCCAGACGTGGACCCGCGGCCCCGACGTCGAGCCGGCCGCGACCCGCGTCAGTGACTATGCCGGCGGGAAGTTCGCCGAGCTGCGGCACCTGACGGCGCGTTCGTCGTCGCTGGGCTATCCGGTGAAGGGCGGCTCCGCGATCTGCCGCGTGTTCGAGGGCGGCCGCACCGTCGAGGCCCGCAGCTGGGTCGGCTCCGACGATCCCTATTACGAGACCGAGACCGGCGACCTCGTGTTCGTCCGTGACGACGGCACGTCCGTGCCGCTCGGTGAGGTCGGGCCGGTCGCCTGGTCCGAAGGCATGCGCATGGCCGCGGCGCTCTATGCGGGCCGGGTCGTCGAGGAGAGCAAGGAGGAGCAGGCATGAGTGCGGACGCGCTGCTGGACGCCGGTGCGGTGCTGCCGAGCGGTGAGGGTCTGGCGCAGGACACGATCGACACGCTGACCACCCGGGCCTACCGGCACCCGGTCCTCGGCGAGCGCACCGTGGTGCGCCTCGTCCCGGGCACGCTCGGGCCGGCCGAGGACCTCACCATGGAGTTCCTCGGGTTCGAGGCACCCGAGACCGTCACCGAGGTCGGCGTCGTGCGCCAGCAGGCGCTCGGGTTCCCCGCGTGGGCGCTGGTGCACGACCCCGCCAACGGCCACCACGCCCT
This sequence comes from Dactylosporangium sp. NBC_01737, assembly GCF_035963215.1. Classification (NCBI taxonomy): domain Bacteria; kingdom Bacillati; phylum Actinomycetota; class Actinomycetes; order Micromonosporales; family Micromonosporaceae; genus Dactylosporangium; species Dactylosporangium sp. NBC_01737. Next base: position 5,404,720 of record NZ_CP109153.1, on the reverse strand, counting down.
GGCCCTGGTCAAGGACATCGAGCGGCTCGTGCGGATCGCGAAGTCGCGGATCGGCCCGGCCCGCGACGGGTTCGTCGAGCTCGGCGACCGGCTGGCGCGGTCCGTGCCGCACTTCCTGCCGACGTTCTACGAGGAGGCCGCGCGGGCGTTCCTCGCCGCCGACAGCCCCACCTACGCGGCGTCGATGTTCGGCAAGGCCCGCGACGCCGAGCGCGCGTTCGCGTTGAAGATCGACGAGGACCGGCAGCACACGGTCTTCCTGGAGTTCGCGCTCGCCGGCGCGCTGACCGCGAAGGCACTGGCGGCCTATGCCCGTGACCTCGCCGCCCGCGCCGACGCGGCGACGGCCTATGAGCGCTTCCGCCGGCTGTGCGTGGAGCGGACCCTCGGCGGGATGCCCCCGTATGCGTCGATGCACACCGACCTGCGCCGGCTGGCGAAGGCCGCGAAGCTCGGCCCGGACGAGGAGGAGGCGCTGCTGCGGGTGCTGCTCACCGCCCCGTCGATCGTCCGCGCGCCAGGCGGGTTCTGGACCGCCTACCGTGCGGTGCTGGTCTCCGTCGCCCGGCAGGACCCGGCGGTCCGCGGCCAGCTGCTGGCGATGTTCCCCGGCAACTGCCCCGACGAGACCTGGCTGGAGATCCTCGAGGAGTCCGGCGCGACCGCCGCGTTGATCGAGCCGGCCGGCACCGTGCCCGCCGGGGCCGAGTCGCCCGACGGCCCCGCCGGCTGGCTGACCCGCCTGCACCAGCACCGCTCCGGCTGGCGGCGGGAGCGGCTGGCGGCGCAGTCGGCGCTGGTGACCCGCATGGCCGGCCGGTTGAAGGCCGACGGTGCGCCGGCCGACCTGTGCGCCTCCGCCGGCTATCTCGACCTCGACGTCGTCGACCTCTGCCTCGAGCTCGGCGTGCCCCTCGGCGAGGTCGCCGCCAACGCGACCTGCCCCGTCGAGCAGTGGCTCAAGGACGACAAACCGGGCCGCCGCGACCTCGTCCACCTCGTCGCGCACCCACGGCTGCTGCCGCGCGTCGCGGACAGCATCGAGGGCCACCTGCGCCCCGGCTGGCGCAGCACCAAGGTGTCACCCGAGGACGTGGCCGCGGTCGTCGCCGTGCCCGGCCTGCGCACGGCGCTGCACTGGTGGATCGACCGGCTCGCCGACAGCGTGATCGAGCAGGGCCTGCCCGGCATCGACGACCAGCTCAAGCGGCTCGCGCTCATCGCCTGCCCGGAGGGTCTCGCGGTCAACCCGGAGGCGGTGCGCCGCATCACCGGGCACGACCTCGCCCCCGTCCTCGCCACGACGCTGCGCGCCGGGGTCTTCGACGAATACGGCTGGCCGGCCCTGGAGGCCGCGATCGACACGCTCGTCGGCGACGCCGACATCGAGTCCGACGACGACAGCTATGACGCCAAGGTGCGGGTGCAGCGGCAGTGGCCGCAGCTGGTGGTGCGCGCCGGTGACCAGGTCGCCGTCGTCGGCGCCGACGGGGTCGAGCTGGAGCACATGCTGCGGATCCCCGCCGACCAGCGGCGCTACGACTGGAGCACGGTGCTGCGCTACGTCGACGGCCAGCTGCTGGTCAGCTGGGACATCGGGCAGGAGCGCGCCGGCTACTGGAGCGGCGCCCCCGACGACGTGTTCACCACCCCCGACGAGGCGTTCACCGTCAACACCCACACCTCGCTCGCCCTGCCCGGCGGCGGGCGGACCGCCGGCGGCCGGCCGCTGCACGTCGGCGACCGGTCCTCCCACGAGCGGGCCCAGGTCGCCGGCGACGGCCAGCACTACTGGACCCTCGCGGAGTCCGGCCCCGACGAGGCCTGGCGCTGGCATGAGTATGACGCGGCCACCGGCACCCTCGGCCGGGCGTCGCTGCCGGCGTTCTTCGAGGCCGGCGCCGTCGAGGGCCAGACGCTCGTGCACCATGCCTCGCACCTGCTGCCGGCACCGCCGCAGGCGGCGACGAGCCCGCTCGGGCACCGCGACGGCCTGGTCGGCTGGCGGATCCGCGCGACCGCCGACGGCACGGAGACCGGCACCGGCGTCGACGGCCGCACGTTCACCATGCCCGGTAAGTTCGAGCGGCCCGGCCGCACCCACGGCACGCCGGTCGGCGCGATCCGGTTCCCCGGCGCCGACGCCGTCTACGGCATGGTGTTCCAGGACTCGTGGCGGGACAACAAGATCGTCCTGTGCGCCGAGGACGGCACGGAGATCGCCGTGCTCAGGACCAGCCTCAAGAAGGACCCGTTCCGCGAGGGCACCCGGATGATGCCCCCGGCGACCTTCTGGCACTACCTGCGCGTGCGCGACGAGGCCGGCTCGGCGGCGCTGCGGGCCGTGACCGACGAGCAGGCGGCGCGGCTGCTCGCCGCCGTCGTCGACCTCGTCGGCCCGGACGCCAAGATCGACACCGACGCCGCCCGCAAGCTCGTCGCCGAGACGTTCCCCGAGGTGGGCGCCGCGCCGCTCGTCGCCGGGATCGCCGGCGTCGTCAAGCAGGCGGCCCGCTCCGTGGCGCGGCTGGTCGAGCTGACCACGGCGACCGCGGCGATCGCGACCGCCGTGCAGGCCGACCCCGACGACCACCTGCCCGACGACCGCATCCTCAACGCGGCGCTGTCCGGGCTCATCCCGAGCTGCTATGACTACAGCCACGTCGGGGCCAACCTCTACATCCACGTCGGCGCGGCCCTGCTCGGCAGGCAGCCGCAGCGGCCGATCGCGCCGATCGCCGCCAGCGCCGACCCGGACTGGTTCGACGTGGTCGGGGCAATGCCCGCCGTGCTCCACCGGGTGGTGTCGCCGCTGATCTCGGCCGAGCACCACACGCACCTGCTCGGCCTGCTCGACGTGATCGCCGGGTCGGGGCTGCTCGCGCCCGGCGGGCGGCTGCGACGGCTCTGGCTGCAGGCCGACGACCGCACCGCGATGCCCAAGCCCGGCGACGTCATCAGCGCCGGCGAGCGGCGGCTGGTCGTGCTGCGCACCGACGAGTCCGACGGCGAGGTCAAGGCGTTCGAATACTCCCCCGACGGCACGTTCGGCGCGGTGGCCGGCCACGCCATCACCCGGCACCAGATCCTGGACCCCGGCGGGTGGGACGGTGAGCGGCTCGCCGCGTTCGTGGCCGCGGCCCGGGAGCACGGCCCGCTGCCGTGGCGCCCCGAGCTCGTCCCGGCGCTGTCCGCGGCGGCCGGCATCACCCTCGCCGACGCGACCGTGCTGCTCGCCGACCCGGTCTCGGCCAAGGACTGGGAGGATCGCCGGCCGGACGGCTGGCACCTCGACCAGGTCCTCACCGACGCCGCGATCGAGGGCGCCCTCAGCGACCGCGACTCGCTGTCCCGCTCCGAGCGCCGCTCCCTCGCCCTGGCGCTGCTGCCGGACGACCCGGCGGCGCTGTGGACCGACGGGCCGTGCATCGAGCGGGCCGGCACCTGGCACGTGGAGCGGTATGGGGCGAGGACCCCGCTGGCCGACGACCTCGTCGTCGAGGTGCGCGCGGCGCGCATCACCGCCGGCATCCGGGCCTCCGCGTTCGTGCACGGCCTCGCCAACCCCGAGACGTGCCGCTGGCTGCACGGCCCCGTCGAGGGCATCGGCATCCCCGACCTGCTCAGGGCCGTCACCCGCGCCGTGCCGTGGCTGGTGCGGCGGCTCCCCGCCGGGCACGCCCTGCGCGTCAGCCTCCCCCGGGTGCTGGACCTCGTCCGGCAGCGGCTGGCCGACCCGGAGCTGGAGGTGCAGATCGGGACGCTGTATGAGGAGGACCTGACGGAGTTCATCGCCAAGATCGGCCTCCCCCTCACCACCGACGGCACGACCCGGGACGCCGGCCTGTACAAGATCGTCCACGACCGGCACTGGCCCAGCATCCTGCTGCGTCCCGCCCGGATGACCGGGCCCGACGACCCGCGGGTGGCGGCGCTGCTCACCGAGCTGGACAGCTCACCGCGGTTCATCGTCGCGCTGCGCGCGATCCTCAGCGGCCAGCTCGACGCGTGGGTCGAGGCGGCGGCCTCCACGGAGGGCTCCGAGCAGGACCACGACCCGTCGCGCTCCGCACCGGACCTGGTCGCCGAGGTCGCCGCGAAGCACGGCCTCGGCGCCGACGCCGCCACGCTCTACCTGCAGCTGCTCGCGCTGCCCGACCCGACCGACCGCAACGTCGCGGCGTGGACGGGCTGGAAACCGGCCCGGCTGAAGAAGGCCCGCGCCGAGCTCGCCGCCACCGAACTGGTCGTGGAGGCGAAGCGGCCGCGGGCCGGGCGCACCCTGTTCCTGCCCGGCGGCTGGGTCGCGCTGTCCAGCCCCAACCTGCCGTTCGAGCTGTGGAAGCTGCCACTGTTCATCCGCGACGGCGACGACGTGACCAGCCTCGGCGCGGTCATCCCCGTCGCGCCCGCACCGGCGCTGTTCACCGTCGCCTGGGCCCGGGTCACCGGCGGCGACCACCCCCGCTTCGAAGAACTCACCACGAGAGGGCGTCGATGAGCACCACGCTGGAGACCGGACCTGCCGCAGGGCACGTCCGGCAGGTCGATCCCGCCGAGCACGCGCACGCGGGCGAGCTGGCATTCCTCGCCGCCCACGACGACGGCGCCCGCCCGCCCGGCTGGCGGCTGACCCCGCGGGCCGTGGTGACGTTCATCGTCGGCAGCGACGACAAGGAGCTGACCCTGCCCAAGGGCGCCCGCGCCGCCGGCCTGCCGGCGAAGCTGGCGATCACCCGCAAGTTCGTCGGCGACCGGGCCCTGGTGGAGCGCTGCGTCGTCACCCTCGCCGGCGAGCGCGGGCTGCTGCTCGTCGGCGAGCCCGGCACCGCCAAGTCGATGCTGTCGGAGCTGCTGTCGGCGGCGGTCTGCGGGACCAGCGAGCTGGTCGTGCAGGGCACCGCCGGCACCACCGAGGACCAGCTGCGCTACGGGTGGAACTACGCCCTGCTGCTGGCCGGCGGTCCCAGCCCCGAGGCCCTCGTGCCGTCGCCGGTCCTCACCGCGATGCGGTCCGGTGCCGTCGCCCGCGTCGAGGAGATCACCCGCTGCCTGCCCGAGGTCCAGGACGCGATGGTGTCGATCCTGTCCGACCGGCGCATCGCGGTGCCGGAGCTGTCCGGCACCGCCGGCGCCACCATCCACGCCGCTCCCGGCTTCACCCTCATCGCCACCGCCAACCTCCGCGACCGCGGCGTGTCGGAGATGTCCGCCGCGCTCAAGCGCCGGTTCAACTTCGAGACGGTCGGGCCGATCCCCGACCTGGCCGCGGAGACCGCGCTCGTCGGCCGGCAGGCCAGGGCCGCCCTCGACCGGGTGCGCACGCCGTATGGCGTCGACGAGGCGGTCCTGGAGGCGCTCGTCACCGCGTTCCGGGACCTGCGGGCCGGCCGGTCCGTCGAGGGCTGGGAGGTCGAGCGCCCCTCCACGGTGATGAGCACCGCCGAGGCCGTCGCCGTCGCCACGTCCCTGGGCCTCGCCGCGGCGTACTTCCCCGGCGACCGCGACGTGCTGTCGCTGCTCCCGGCCCACCTGCAGGGCGTCGTGTGCAAGGACGACCCGGCCGACGGGGCGAAGCTCCTCGGCTACTGGGACGGCGCCGTGCGCCGCCGCGCCGAGGAGGGGTCCCGGCTGTGGACCCAGCTGTGGGAGCTCCGTGATGTCCTCAAGTCCTGACACTGCCCCGGCCGATCCTCCCGCCGGGCTGCGTTCCGGCGGGCCTGCCGCCGGACCTGCCGCCAGCTCTGGCGGTGGGTCCGGCGGTGGCTCCGCCGATCCCCCCGCCGTGTTCCTTTCCGCCGTGGCTGCCACCGGCCCTGCCGCCGGGTCTTCCGTGCCTTACTCCGGGTCTTCCTCCGGGTCTGCCGGTCGGGTTGGCGGCGGGTCCGGCCGTGGGCTCTCCGATGGGCGTTCTGGTGGGCGTTCCGCCGGGTCTGCCCGTGGGCTTTCCGGTGAGCTTTCCGGTGGCGGCCTTCCCGGCGGCGGCCTTCCCGGCGAAGCGCCTGACGGGGCGCTGCGGGTCCTCGCCGAGTCGACGGCGCCGTATCTCATCGGGGTGCGGCACCACTCGCCGGCGCTGTCCGCGGTCATGGACGACCTCCTCGACGCGGCCCGGCCGGAGGTGCTCCTGCTGGAGCTCCCGGCCGAGTTCGCGGACTGGCTGCCGTGGCTGGCCGACCCGGCCACCACGGCACCGGTCGCCCTCGCGGGGGTTGCCGGCCCCCGCGGCACCGCGGCGTTCTACCCGTTCGCGGACTTCTCCCCGGAGCTGGTCGCGGTGCGCTGGGCCGCCCGCAACGGCGTCGAGGTGATCCCCTGCGACCTGCCCCTCGCCGACCGCGCCTGGCACGACGACCTCCCCGAGGACGCCTCGGCCGCCGCACCTGCCGTGGACGGCCCGGCTTCGACCGCCTCTGGCCTTCCACCTGCGACGGACGGCACGCCTCCGGGCACCACCGCCGCGGAGGGGACGGCTGCGGACCTGCCCGCATCCGACGGCGCGCACTCGGGCGCGACCCCTTCAGACGGGTCGGCGTCGGACGGGATCGGTGGGTCCGCGACGGCCGCGCCCTCAGCACCTGCGTCGTCAACACCCTCTCCCTCCACGCCCGCGTCCTCCACGCCCGCTCCCCCAACACCCGCGCCCTCCACGGCCGCGCCCTCAGCACCCGCTCTCCCAACGCCCGTGCCGTCCACGGCTGCACCCCTGACACGCGCGCCTTCCACGGTCGCGCCGGACGGGCTGCGGTTGCTGGGTGACGCGTTGCGGCGGGCCGCGACCGGCAGGCCCGACGAGGACATGTGGGACCGGGTTGTCGAGGCCCGGTCGCCCGGCGCAGCGCCGGACGCGGTCCGCCGGGCCGCGCTGCTCGTCGGCTGGGCGATGCGGCACGACACCGGCGATGACGTCACGGCGCTCGACCTGCGGCGTGAGGCGTGGATGCGCCGGCACCTCGCGGCGCTCGAAGGGCGGCGGGTCGCCGCGGTGGTCGGGTCGTTCCACGCGTGGGCGCTGCTCGACGTGGACAAGCCCGCCGCCGACCCGGCACCGCAGCGGGCCGGGAAGGGACCCGAGGTCGTCACCTCGTTGGTGCCGTACGCGTTCTCCCTGCTCGACGCCAGGTCCGGCTACCCGGCCGGGATCCGCGACCCCCGCTGGCAGCAGGCGGTCGTCACCGCCGGCGGACGCCCCGCGGACGTCGAACGGGCCGCGCTCACCGCGATCGTCGACGTGTGCGCCAGGGTCCGCGCCGCCGGCCATCCGACCGGGCCCGCGGAGGCTCGGGAGGCGTACCGGCTCGCCACCGACCTGGCACGGCTCCGGGCGCTGCCCGCACCGGGCCGGGGCGAGATCGTCGAGGCGTTGCAGAGCGTCGTCGCACACGGCGAGGTGCTCGGCCGGGGACGCGTCGTCGCGACCGCGATGGAGCAGGTCCTCGTCGGTGAGGAGCGCGGCGTGCTCGCGCCCGGCACGCCCCGGTCCGGGCTGCGGCCCGCGGTCGAGGCGCTCGTGAGCGAGCTGCGACTGCCCGTCGCCGGTGAGAAGTCCCGTGACATGCGGCTCGACTCGCTGCGCTCCGACCTCGACCGGCGGCGGGAGGTGGCGCTGCGGCAGCTCGAGGTGTGTCGCGTGCCGTACGGCGAACGCGTCGCCGTCGAAGGTGCCGGTGGCACCGACGCTCTCACCACCCGGTGGACCGTGCAGTGGGTGCCCGGCACCGAGGCGATGCTGGAGCTTGCCGGCATCCGGGGCGTCACCCTGGCTCAGGCGGCCGAGGGCACGCTGCGGCACCGGCGCCGCGTCGAGCAGGACGACAACGGCCCGACGTCGGCGCAGCTGATCGACGGGCTCGCGGTCGCGGCCGGTTGCGGGCTCGTCGCGCTGACCCGGGAGCGGATCGCGGAGGTCGCCGCCGGGGTGCCGGCCGCCGCGAGCCTGGACGAGCTGATGGCCGCGCTCGCGCTCGTCGACCGGCTCGACCGGGGGCACGTCCCCGGCATGCCCGCCGGGCTGCTCGGTGAGCTGGCCCCCATGGTCGAGCAGCTCGAGTCCGCCGCCGTCCGCCAGGTCGACGGCCTGACCGGATCCGAGTCCGTCGACGACGTCCGGGCGCTCGTCGCCCTCGCCCAGCGGGCCGACGCGGCCGGGGTCGGGCTCCGCCTCGCCGGTGCGGTCGGCCGCCTCGCGCACGACGGCACGCCGGTCATGTCCGCGGCCGCGGGTGCCGTACAGGTGATCCTCGGCCTCGCCGAGCCCGCGGCGCTCGGGACCCGGCTGGCGTCCTGGGTCGACGGCGCCCGCACCGACGACGGCCGGCGGCGGCTGCTCGGCCACCTCCGCGGGCTGCTCACCGCCGCGGAGCCGCTGCTGCAGGCCGGCGACGACATGCTCGACGGTCTCCTCGACCGGGTCGAGTCCCTGCCCGACGCCGACTTCCTGTCCCGGCTGCCGGCGTTGCGCGGCGGCTTCCAGGCGGTCAGCCCCGCCGGCCGGGACCGGCTCCTCGCGGTCGTCGAGCAGCGCCTCGGCGACACCGCGTCGGTCCGCGACATCACCGACGTATCGCCGGAGGAGCTGCTCATCCGGCTGCTCGCCGACCGGGCGGGCAGTGCGGCGCTCGCCGCGTACGGCCTGACGCCGCCCACCGGCACCGCGGACACCGCACCCGCCGACGAGGCTCCGGTCACCGAAACCAAGCCACGCGGCGCCGGTCACACACTGTCCACAGTGGACCGGTGGCGGCTGCTGCTGGGGCGGCGGTCGGACGATCTGAGTCCGGGGGCGGCGCGGTACGCCACCGCCCTCGACGAGCTCTACGGCGCCGGCACCGGCGAGGGGTCGCGAGCCGACGCCGCGGGGCGGGCAGGCCGGGAGGCGCCGTTCCCGGGTGTACGGGAATGGGCCGAGGAACTGTCCGCGCTGTTCGGGCCGGGTATCCGCGAGGAGGTCCTGGCCCGCGCCGCGGAGTCCGGGCGGCGGGAGGCCGCGCTGCTGCTGGACCCCGACGCGGTGACACCGTCGGTGGAGCTGCTGCAGACGGTCCTGTCCCTCGCCGGCGCCATGCCCGAGTCGGTGGTCGCGCGGCTGCGGCCGCTGGTCGCGAGGATCGTCGAGGAGCTCACCCGGCAGCTGGCCGCGCGGCTGCGGCCGGCCCTCGCGGGGATCACGACACCGCGGCCGACCCGCCGGCCGGGCGGGCCGCTCGACCTGCCGCGGACCCTGCGGGCCAACCTGGCGACGACCCGCCGCGACGGCGAGGGCCGGGTCCAGGTCATCCCCGAACGGCCCGTGTTCCGCACCAAGGCCCGGAGGGGCGTCGACTGGCGGCTCGTCCTCGTCGTCGACGTGTCCGGGTCGATGGAGGCGTCGGTCATCTGGTCGGCGCTGACCGGGGCGATCCTCGCCGGGGTACCGGCGCTGACGACGCACTTCGTGGCGTTCTCGACCGAGGTCGTCGACCTGACCGACCGGGTCAGCGACCCGCTGGGGCTGCTGCTCGAGGTCAAGGTCGGCGGAGGCACCCACATCGCCGCCGGGCTGCGGCACGCCAGGTCACTGGTGACCGTGCCGTCGCGGACGCTGGTCGTGGTCGTGAGTGACTTCGAGGAGGGGTACCCGCTGGGCGGGCTCCTCACCGAGACCCGTTCCCTGGTCGAGTCGGGTGCGACCGTCCTGGGCTGCGCGAGCCTCGACGACGGGGGCCGGCCGCGGTACTCGGTGTCGGTGGCCTCGCAGCTCGTCGCGTGCGGCATGCCGGTCGCCGCGTTGAGTCCGCTGGAGCTGGCCCGCTGGGTCGGGGAGAAGGTGCGCGCATGAGCGGTCCGCAGCGCTGGTCCGGCTCAGGCCGGCGACTGGTGGAGGCGATGGCATGAGCGGGGCATCCCTTCCGCCGGTGGCGGACACGGTGCTGGTGGCCGCCGTCGACGCGTTGCCGGCCAGGCTGCGTAAGAAGGTCGACGAGGCGGTGACCCGCTTCGCGGCGCTGCCAGTGACGGCGGCGGACGGCCGGTTCACGGTCGCCGTCGACGACACGACGACCGTCACCCTGGTCACCGACGGCGGGGTGGTCCGCTCACCGGACGCGGCGACGTGCACCTGCCTCCTCGCACCGAACTGCCTGCACCGCGCCGCGGTGCTGGCGCTCGCCCCGGCGTACGCGGAAGGGTCCCCGGCCGAAGCGGAATCGTTCCCCGCGCCGGACACGCCGGGCGTTGCGGCACCGGACGCGGCCGGCGCTCCTGACGCGGCCGGCGACCTTGCCGCGCCTGTGGGCCTTGCCGTGCCGGGAGACGCCGCGGGCACCGGAGACGTCGCGGGCACCGGGGACGTCGCGGCGGCAGGGGACGCCGCGGCGTCCGGCGCCGGCCGGGTCGCTGGTGCCCCGGATCCGGCCACGAGCACCGCCTCGGCCGCGAACGCCGTCGACGTGCCGGCGGAGGCGACGGCCGAGCCGTTGACGGTGCAGCAGCGGGCGGCGGTCGAGCACCTGTGGCGGGCCGCCGTCGACGTGCTCGCCGCGGGTGTCACCGGGTCGGGGACGGTCGCGCGGACGGCGCTGCTGCGGGCGGCGCACGAGGGGCAGGCGTGCAAGGTGTACCGTCCGGCCGCCGCAGCCCGGATCGTGGCCGCGATGCTGCAGGCCGCCCGTACCGGCGATCCGGACTTCCGGCTCGGGGAGCTGACCGCCGCGTTGCAGGAGCTCATCGGGGTCCTGCAACGGCTGCGGTCGGCCGGTGGCGGCGGACCGGCGGAGGGGCTGCTGGGCACGGCGCGGCGGGCGTACGAGCTGCGGGGCAGTCTCCGGCTGCACGGCCTGTGCACGACGGCGGTGCTCGCCGACTCCGGCTACGCGGGCGTGGTCACCTACGTCGCCGACCGCGACGGTGGCCTGTGGATGATCGCGGACCTGATGCCCGGCGACGCCCGGCGGGCCGCGAAGGCCGGCAACGCGACGGTCGCGCTCGGCGAGACCGCGCTCAGCCACCGGGCGTTGACCCGAGCGGGTCTCGTCGTGTCGGGTGCGACGGCGTCCGCGACCCGGCAGCTGGGGGCGGGCAAGTCGGTGCGGGCGGTCACCGCCCGCGGCTGCGGCTGGCACGAGGAGCCCCTGGCCAGGCTGTGGACGGTGCCGCTCGGCGAGCAGGTGCACCGGGCGTTCGAGGCGCTCGCCCTGCCGGTGACGGACCGGCGCGCAGGCGACGACCTGGTCTTCCTGTCGGTGCGGATCGAGGGTACCGGCGGCGACGACGCCGTCCACGCCACCGCCTCCGGCGGCACGCCGCTGACGCTGCGGGTCGCTGACGACTCGCCGGCGCTGGCGTACCGGGAGAACCTCCGGCTGCTCGGCCACGCCGCCGGCCTGGAGCTGCTGATCGTCGCCCGGCCCGATCCGGCGCGGCCGGGCACGGTGTTCCCGCTGTCCGTCGCGCCGGTGGACGCCACCGACTGGAACCTGCCGGCGGCGCAGGGCGGGCACGCGGACCTGGCGTTCGACCGGCTCCACCGCAGCCACCTGCCGCAGACCGCCGGCCTCGCGGCACTGGAGGACACCACCGGCGCGTCCGCCACCCCAAGCGGCGACCTGGGCGACGGTCCTCCCGCGCAGGCCGGGCCCGCGGAGGTCACGCCCGGGCAGGCCGCGCCCGGGGGCGTCGCGCCCGGGCAGGGTGCGGCTCCGCTCGTGCCGGTGGCCAGCAGGGCCGCCACGACCGGCGATCCCGTGCTGCGGCTGCTGGCGGCGCAGGTCGAGCGGACGGTGTCCGGCGGAGGACAGTCCACACGTTCGCGGCGGGCCGGGGACCGTCGGACGCCACCCGGCTGCGGCGGGCCCGGCTCGACACCGGCGCGGTCCTGCTCGACCGGTTGACGGAGGCGGCGTGCACGCGTCCCCGGGACATGTTCGGGCGGCTCGCGGGCGACGACGGCAGCGCGTTCGCCCAGGCGTGGCTGGCCACGGCGGTCTACACGGACGCCGCGACCCGCGCCGTGGCCGAGGCGACCTGGCTACCGGCCGCCGCGCCCTGAGCTGTCACCACCGCCCGACGCCACCACCGCCCGACGCCACCACCGCCCGACCGCAGCGCACCTGCACCGCCGCGCGACCGCACCGCGCCGCACCACCGCCGACCGCACGACCGGCATCACCGCACCGCAGCAACGCGGCCCGCACGCACCACGGCGCCGCACGACCGCATCACCGCACCCCAGTCCGCACGCACGACCGCACGCACCGCACTGCCTCACTACCGGCCGCATCGCACGATCCCACCGCACCGCACCGCACCGCACGACCGCATCACTGCACTGCATCGCCACCGATCGCACCGCAGCACCGCACCGTCGCCGGGCGCGCTGCGTTGCCGTGGCGCATGGGCTGCGGTGGTGCGGGGGCGGTGGCGGCGGTGGGAAGGCGCGGCAGCGTGGGTGGGGCGGTGGGCGTACACCATGACGAGGGGAATCACGTGAGCAAGAGCCTCACCGAAGGGCCGATCAGGGCGTTGCTCGTCACCCTCACTCCGGACGGGACCTGGTTGCGGGAGATCCGGCTGCCGATCGCGCCGTTTCCCGGTCTCGGCATCCGGCTCGACGTGTACGAGGTGATGAACGTCGACAGCGTGCTCGTCGGCGACGACGGCCGGTGGGAGATCGACGTCACCTGCATCGTGTCGCGGGACGGCGGCGGGGCGACGCAGCAGGTGCTGGAGCGGCTCGGCTTCGAGGAGGGGGTCTACGTCTGAGCGCGCCTCAGCGGATGACCTCGGTGACGGCGGCGATCCACGCGAGCGCGTCCTGCTCGCCGGCGAAGGAGCGGCGCGTCGCGTAGACCGACGCCGTGTCGCCGACGGTGACCACGAACGTGACGGCCCACGTCTCCTGGTCCCGGCGCAGCACGCGCGCCTTCGTGTCCAGGTGCACCGGGGCGACCAGCGTCGCGTGGTCCAGGTTGAGATAGGTGGGTTGTGACGTGGCCATCTCCACGACCGGGACGAGCCTCATCATCGCACTGTAGGCGAACGCGACCTTCCCGAAGACGACGAGTCGGCGGAGGCGCAGGTAAGACGACGGAGCATCCGAGCGAGGCGAAGCTGCTGGAGTGGTCCTCCACGCGCCTGTTGTTCACGTGCGCCGCCGGGCACCACGGAGGCCACGAGGGGTGCCGCCGGTCCGCAAGACCGGCGGCACCCCGTGCCCTGCAGGAGGGTCAGATGTTCCAGACCTGGAAGGTCGAGATCTGCCCCGCCGGCCAGCTGGTGTTGGCCGAGATGTTGAGCCGGACGTAGCGCTGGGTCTGCGCCGCGAACGTGATCGTGACGGTGTTGCCCGCCCCGCCGGAGAACGCGTAGGACGCCTGGTCTTTCAGGCTCGACCAGGTCGTGCCGTTGGTGCTGCCGGCGATCTGGATGGTCTGGTTGCGGGCGCCCCAGGAGGCGGGGAGCTGCAGGACCACCTTGGTGATGCTCTGCGCCGAGCCGAGGTCGACCTGGACCCACTGCGGGAAGGCGTTGTTGGCGCTCTCCCAGTAGGAGTTCTGGTCGCCGTCGGTGACGTTGCCGGAGCCGTACACCTGGACGTGGCTGGACTCGCTGGTCGGCTTGCCCGCGGCCAGGTTGGTGGGTGTGGTGCCGCCGGCGCCGGTGCCGGACAGCGCGATCGTCGTCGGGCTGTTCTGCGCGTTGCTGGTGACGGTGAGGGTGCCGGTGCGCGTGCCGGACGCGGTGGGCCGGAAGCTCACGTTGACCACGCAGGACGCGCCGACGGCGATCGAGGAGCAGTTGTTGGTCTGCAGGTAGTCACCGCTGACGGTGACGCCGGAGACCGTGGCCGCGGCGGTGCCGGTGTTGGTGATCGTGACGGCCTGCGAGCCGCTGGTGGTGTTCAGCGTCTGCGAGGCGTACGTGAGGCTGGTCGGGTTGGCGCTGAGGACCGGTGTGGTCGGCGTGGTGCCGCCGCTGGGGTAGACCTCGAGCTCGGCGACCTGCCCGGCCGGCCAGCCGGTGTTCGCGGTGATGTTGACGCGGACGTACCGCGCGTTGGTCGCCCCGAAGGTCAGGCTCACCGTGTTGCCGGTGGCCGGGTTGAACTCCCGCTCGCCGGAACCGACGATCGTGCTGAAGTTCGAGCCGTCGGTGCTGCCCAGGATCGACAGGGTCTGCCGGCGGGTCGCCCATGCGGTGGCCGGCGGGAGTTTCAGGGTGACCTTGCCGATGCTGCTGGTCGCGCCCAGGTCGACCTGGACCCACTGCGGGAAGGCGTTGTTGTTGCTCTCCCAGTAGGTGTCGGCGTTGCCGTCGGTGGCCGTGGTCGCCGCCTGCGTGCCGTTGACCTGGCTGCTGGCGGTGGCCGTCTTGTTGAGCGCGATGTTGGTGTTGGTACCGATGCCGGTGCCGGACAGCGCGACCGTGGCCGGGCTGTTGTTGGCGTTGCTGGCGACGGTGAGGGTGCCGGTACGCGCGCCGGACGTCGTCGGGGTGAACCTCACGGTGACCGTGCAGGACGCACCGACGGCCAGGGAGCCGCAGGTGTTGGTCTGGCTGAAGTCGCCGGTGGCCGTGACCCCGGAGACGGTCGCGGCCGCGGTGCCCGAGTTGGTGAGCGTCACCGTCTGCGTCGGGGCGGACGCGCCCACGACGGTACCGGCGAAGGACAGCGTCGTCGGGTTGGCGTTGACGACCGGTCCGGGTGCCACACCGGTGCCGGACAGCGGCACGGTGCTGGTGATGCCGGCCGCGGTCACCGACAGGTCGCCGGTGCGGGTGCCGGCCGCGGTCGGCCGGAAGGTGACGCTGACCGTGCAGGACGCGCCGGCGGCGAGGCTGCTGCCGCAGGTGTTGCTCTGCGAGAAGTCACCGGTGACGGCGATCGTGCCGACCGGCGCCGAGGCGGTGCCGCTGTTGGTGACCGTGACGGCCTGGGCGGCGCTGGCGCCACCGGTCGCGACCGAGCCGAAGCCGAGCGCGTTCGGGCTGACGCTGATGTTGGAGCCGTTGTCCGGCAGGTACGGCGGGAACGTCGGCACCGGCATCTGGCAGGCGGTCGAGCCGAAGATCCCGGAGTTGCCGCCGCCGTCGGTCAGGTTGAACCCGACACCACAGCTGTAGATCGGCGCGGATGCCTGGGTACCGGTCGCGGTGCTGTTCGTGATCGTCGCCGCACCGGCGACCTGCAGCTGCGCCACGAACGTGCCGGTGTTCTGGATCGTCGCGTTGTTGATCTTCACGTTGTTGATCTGGGAGCCCGAGACGAACTGGATCGCCTCGTACGGGCTCTGCTGGATCAGGATGTTGTCGACGTTGGTCAGGCCGTTCATCACGCCGTCGCGGGCGTCGAACCACAGCGCGCCGACGCCGAACTGCCAGTTCGGGTCGAGGTTGCCGGACCGGATGATCGTGTTGCGCAGCACGTCGGTGCGCCCGATCGGGGTCGAGGCGAAGCGCTGCGCGACGTGGATGCCGCCGCCCTGGCTGAGGCCCGCGTCGATGACCCGGTTGTCGGTCACGAAGTTGTCGTGGCCGCCGTAGATCGCGATGCCGTTGGCGAGGATCGGCAGCTCGACGGTGTTGTGGTCGAACGAGTTGTTCACGTCGGCGTTGTGCTCCGCCCACATGGCGAGGCCGTCGTCGCCGGGGTTACGGACGTGGCTGTTGGTGACCTTCGAGTTGGTCACGCCGTTGTGGAAGTTGATCGCGTCGGCGTTGTAGTTGCGCAGCCGCATCTGGTTGAACACCAGGTTGTTGAACGGCCCGTCCATCCATGCGCCGACCTTGACGTGCTCGATCCAGACCCGGTCGACGGTCGAGTTGGTCAGCGAACCGCCGATGCCGTTGACCTGGTCGCCGTCGTTGCGCTCCTGGACGTTGCCGAAGATGGCGAAGTCCGCCAGGTGCACGTTGCTGCTCGGCGACGGCGCGTAGTTGCCGTAGAAGCCGGGCGCGTTGCCGACGATCCTCGAACGCCACATGCCGGCGCCACGGATGGTGACGTTGTTGACGATGATGTGGCTGCACCCCATGCCACAGCCCGGGTTGCTGCCGGGGATCCGGAACGTGCCTTCCGGGATCCACACGGTGCCACCGGCACCCGCGGCGGCGATCGCCGAGTTGAACGCCGCCGTCGAGTCGGCCACGCCGGACGGGTCGGCGCCCCTGCTGGTCACCGAGACGGAGCCGGCCGGCTGCGACAGCGGTCCCGCGACGTTCTCGAAGTCGGCGAGGTCGATGGTGTACGACGAAGCCGTGGAATCCGAGTCGACCTGCAGGCGGAACTTCGTGCCCGCCGGGTAGCTCTGCGGGAAGAGGCGGTTGACCTCGTCGTAGAAGTGGTGGTGATTGCTGCCCGGCTGGTTGCTGAACGGGTAGCTGCTGTAGTAGTGACTGTACGCGTTGGTCAGCGTGAAGTTGTTGGACCGGACGCCGTTGATGTACAGCGAGATGGGCGCCGTGTACACCGAGCCGTTGCCGGTGTCGGGGATGCTGTACCGGAAGACCATCGAGTTCGTCTCCACCGGCGTGGTGAACTCGACGAACTTGCCGCTGCCCTGCAGCGTGACCGCCTTGCGGTAGGACGCCTCACCGGCGAGGGTGTTGTAGGCGGCGCTGGGGCCGATGACGGAGCCGTTGGTGGCGGCGTTCTCCGCCTGCACCTCGACGTAGGGCAGCGTCGCACCGACGCCGCCGGTCGCGGCCGCCGACGCCGGCGACATCGTCATCCCGACGACGACGCCCGCGGCAGCGAGGGTGGTGCCCGCGGTCAGGGCGACAAGACGCCCTTTCCGCCTGGCACCTCGGGGGGACCGGAACATGTCTTGCTCGCTTTCGACGGGGCCGTTACCGCGCGAGGCATCGGCCGGCCGGCCGCGAGTTGGCGGTGTCGGGCTGGTCGGCGCTGGTGGAGACGATCGAGCGGCGGGGTGGGTTGTGACACCGGTTGGCGGTGCGGTGCAAGAGGGACGGTAACCCCGCCGACACGACTCCGCAATATCCAGACTCATCTTTGCTGGATTCGAACGCGTTCTTGCAAGGCCCTGACGCTGCCCGGGGAACGCCCGCGGTCGGCAACCGCTCGGCGCAGCGTAGGTGGCGTTCGACCGGTCCGGTCCACCACTGGGCTCCCCGGCCCGCGGCGCATCGCCAAAACTCGATGCGACCGTCCCTGCCGCGACGCCTCGGGTCCCCGCCAGGATCCCCGCGCCGAGCGGACCGCCCTCGGACGGCCCAGACGAGAGGAACCAGCACATGCGACGCAATCTCAGGCGGCTCGCCGCCGCCGGGTTCGGCCTCGCCCTCGCCGCGGGGCTCACCCTCGCCACGGCGGCACCGGCGCAGGCCGAGTCCAACGGCGGCGTCCGGGTCATGCCGCTCGGCGACTCGATCACCGACGGGTACAACGTGCCCGGCGGCTACCGGATCAACCTGTGGCAGCGGCTCGCCGCCGGCGGGTACACCGTGGACTTCGTCGGCTCCGGCTTCAACGGCCCGGCGGGCCTCGGCGACCATGACCACGAGGGGCACTCCGGCTGGCGGATCGACCAGCTCGACGCCAACATCGTCGGCTGGCTCACGTCGTACACGCCGCGCACGATCCTGCTGCACATCGGCACCAACGACATGAACCAGAACTACGACGTCGCCAACGCCCCCGCGCGCCTGTCCGCCCTCATCGACAAGATCCGGGCGACCGCCCCGTCGGTGGAGCTGTTCGTCGCGCAGATCACCCCGGAGACCAACGCGACGCTCGAGGCGCGCGTCCAGACGTACAACGCGGCCCTGCCCGGCATCGTGGCCACGAAGGGCCCGCTCACGCACCTCGTCGACATGCACTCCGCGATCACGACCGCCGACCTCGCCGACGGCGTCCACCCCAACGCCACCGGCTACGACAAGATGGGCGCGCGCTGGTTCAGCGCCCTGCAGTCCGTGCCCGGCAGCCTCACCCCGACCATCCCGCCGGTCGGCGCCGCCGTGTCGCTGGTCAACCCGCAGGCCAACCGCTGCCTCGACGTCTCCGGTGTCAGCACCACCCCCGGCGCGCAGGTCCACATCTGGGACTGCCACGGCGGCACCAACCAGAAGTGGACCAGGACCGCCGCCAACGAGCTGCGCGTCTACGGCAACCGCTGCCTCGACGTCAACGGCAACGGCACCGCCGACGGCACGAAGATCCAGATCTGGGAGTGCAACGGCACCAACGCGCAGAAGTTCACGTTCAACGCCAACGGCTCCATCACCGGCACCGGCTCCGGCAAGTGCGTCGACGTGAACGCCTCCGGCACCGCCAACGGCACGAAGGTCCAGCTCTGGACCTGCAACGGCACCGGCGCCCAGCGCTGGGCGGCGCGCCCCTAGTTTTCTCGGAGACGCACAGTTTTTCCTTGGGAAGGCACGGCGCCGCAGGTCCCCCTCCTGACCTGCGGCGCCGCTCCCTTTAGAAACGGCCCAGTTTCGGCAGCTGCTGGATCCTGCCCGTGCGCGCCGCTGCCCCCGTGCCGTCGAACGCCAGGGTCAGCAGCTGGTCCATCGCGTCGTCCGGTTCGTGGGGGCCCCACGGGTTGGCCGAGAGGCTCAGCTGCCGGCGGCCGTCGGCGGTGCCCATCGCGAACGTCTCGTAGCCGAAGATGCCCCCGGTGTGCCCCCACAGCGTCGTGCCGGACGGCAGGGTCAGGGAGAACAGCCCGAGGCCGTAGCTCTCCGGCCCGGTCGTCGCCTGCATCTGCGCCAGCAGGGACGCCGGCAGCAGCCGCCCGCCGACCAGCGCGCCGTAGAACCGGTTGAGGTCCTCGGCGCTGGACAGCATCTCCCCCGCCGCCCACGCGATCGACGGTTCGAACCGCGTGATGTCGACCGGCACGACACCGCCGTCGCGTTCGAGCGGCAGGTACCCGTGCGCGTGCGGCCCGGCGATGTCCGGATCGTGGCCGGGCACCTCGGTCTGGTGCAGCCCGAGCGGCCGGATGATCCGCCGCGTCACCTCGCTGCCGTACGGCCGTCCGGTGACCCGCTCGATCAGCAGCCCGACGAGGATGTAGTTGGTGTTCGAGTACGACCAGCCCGCACCCGGCTCGAACAGCGGCGCCTCGTCCAAGGCGTACGCAAGCAGCTCCCGCGGCGACCACGACCGGTACCGCATCCGCACCAGATCCTGCACGGTCGCCCCGCCGAGCAGTCCGTCGGTGTAGTCGAACAGGCCACTCGTGTGCTGCATCAGGTGCCGCACGGTGATCCGGCCACCGTCCGGCACCAGCCCCGGCAGGTACCGCTCGACCGGATCGTCCAGCCGGAGCCGCCGCTCCGCGACGAGCTGCAGCGCCACGGTCGCGACGAACGACTTCGTGACGCTGCCGACCCGGAACCGCCCCCGCGGCTGCACCGGCCGACCGGTACCGAGCTCGGCGACACCCGCGGCGCCCCGCCAGGCCCAGTCCCGGTCACGAACCTCGGCGAGAATCCCGGACGCCCCGTTGGCACCCATCCGCGCCAAGGTGTCCTGCAGCGCGGCCCGGTCCGGCCCGGACGTCGGCGCGGCCGCGGCTGGGTCGGCGGTCAGCGTGGCACCGCCGACGGCGACGAACGCCGTCACGGCACCGGTCTTCAGCATGGTCCTACGGGTCGTCACGGCCGCTCCCATCGGTAGGCATCTCTGCCAAGCAGCCTTCCGCCCTGCGACCCCCGGCGACTCGTGCGGCAGGACGAACCCGCCCCCCACGTCGACTCCGGTCGATCCCTGAGCAACCCGTACCCAACCAACCCTGAGGCGGCCTCGGGGCTCGGCGGTGTCGCGCGGCCTCACCGTCGCCGGCTCTTCGTGATGACTGAGAACGGTGTTGTAGCACCGAATGACGACCTCGACGGCGCTGGACCATGCGAGCGCGGACCAGGCTTGGCATCACCGCAAGACGGCACGGACGGCGACCGCGCTACCCCTGCCACGCCACCGAGGGCTGCGCGAAACCACCGAGCCCCGAGGACCGACACCAGGAATCAGTCGGTGCGAACCAGCCCGATCTGATACGCGAACACGACCGCCTGCACCCGGTCGCGCACCTCCAGCTTGGTCAGCACCCGCCCCACGTGCGTCTTCACCGTCGTCTCGGCAACGTTGAGCCGCTCCCCGATCTCCACATTGGACAGCCCTTCGGCGACCAGCAACAGCACCTGCCGCTCCCGGTCCGTCAGGCTCGCAAGCCGCCGCATCGCGTCCGGATCGTCAACCACCGGCGGCGCCGTCACGAACTTCCCCGCGAACCGGTCCAGCAGACTCCGCGTAGCCCTCGGCGCCACCATCGCGTCCCCATCAGCAACCGCCCGAATCGCCGCCAGCAGACTCGCCGGCGGCGCGTTCTTCAGCTGGAACCCGCTCGCCCCAGCCTGCAACGCCGCAAACGCGTCCTCGTCGGTGTCGAACGTGGTCAGGATCAGCACCCGAGGCCCACCCGGCCGCGCACACAACGCCTCGGTCGCCGCGATCCCATCCATCACCGGCATCCGGATGTCCATCACCACCACGTCCGCCTCGACCCGCCGCAGCAGCCGCAACACCTCCGCCCCGTCCCCCGCCTCCCCCACCACAACCATGTCTTCCTGCGCCGACAACACCATCCGGAACCCCGCCCGGATCAGCTCCTGGTCGTCAACGATCACAAGCCGGATCACCGGACTCCCCACCGCCCAGTCGCCACCACAGTGGCGGCCCCAGCCCCGACCACACCCGAACCACGAGCCCCGATCACGCCAAGGGAACCGCTCTCGACCACTCCGACCTCGCCCACGCCGATCTCGCCCGCACCCATCTCGCCCGCACCCATCCCGACCACGCCCATCCCGACCGCATCAGCATTGCCGGGCTCGACAACATCCAGGCTGACGATCTCGACCACACCGGAAGCACCAGCGACCACATCAGGACCGCCACGCCCGACCACGCCAGGACCCCCGTCCCCGACCGCACCCAGGCCACTGCCCCCAACTGCGCCGTCACTCCCGTCGCCGGCCGCGACCACAACCGGATCGCTGGCCGCGACCACACCACGACTGCCGGGCTCGACCCCACCCAGGCCCCTGGGCGCAGCTGCGCCAGCGGTCCCGTCGTCGCTCGCGCCCCCTGCAGGCGGTCTCGGACCCTCACCCACCGCGGACGCCCGATCGGCGGGCACGGTCCGGGGTGCTCTGGGGATCGTGGCGATGACGGTCCAACCTCCGTCGAACCGCGGGCCGGCGGTCACGGTCCCGCCGTGCAGCGCAACCCGCTCCCGCATGCCGACCAGGCCGTGGCCGCCCGGGCGGGTGGTGGCCGTGGGGCGGCCGGCGCCGTCGTCGGTGGCCTCGATCGCGACGCGGTCCGGTGTGTACTCCAGACGCAAGGTGACCTTCGCGTCGGGTCCCGCGTGCCGGAGCGTGTTGGTCAGGGACTCCTGGACGATCCGGTACGCGGTCAGCTCCTCCGCCACGCTCAACCCCGCCGGCGTGCCGACCGTGTCGAGGTCGACCCGCAGGCCGGCCCGCTCGACGAGCCGGTCGAGCTCGGCGAGACCGACGCGTCGTCGGGATACGGCGGCCGCCCCCGGCGACGCGCCGCGCAGGACGCTCACGACGCGACGCATGTCCTCGAGGGCGTCGCGGCCGGTGGCGGCGATCGTGTCGAGCGCCTCGCGGGCATGCACCGAGGCCGGGTCGAGCGTGTACCCGGCGCCGTCCGCCTGGACGATCATCACGCTCAGGCTGTGCGCGACGACGTCGTGCAGCTCGCGGGCGATCGCGGCCCGCTCGTCGGCGGCCGCGAGGCGGGCCAGGTGGTCGCGCTCGCGCTCGAGGGTGGCGGCCCGCTCCTCGAGACTCGCCACGTACAGGCGCCTGGTCCGCACCCCGTACGCGGAGAACCACACGGCAACGGTCAGCGCGCCGATGACCCAGGAGATGGCGCCGAAGTTGTCGGTCCGGCGGGCCTCGACGGCGGCGCCGATCACGACGCCGAGCCCCGCGCCGACGCCGGCGAGGATGCCCCACACGAGCTGGGCTCGGTACTTGACGACGGCGAACATCGAGATCAGCACCGCCATGTCATACAGCCGCATCGCGTCGTCGAACAGCAGGTGCAGCGGTGCGGCCGTGTAGACGACGCAGGCGACGGTCACCGGATAGCGGCGGCGGCCCAGCATCGCGGCCGCCATGACGAGCCCGATGGCGACGACGGCCGGCTCCAGTCCGCGCTCCAGCAGCGTCACATACAGCACGGATCCCGCGATGCCCCCGTCGAACAGCCAGGTCCTGATGCGCCGCAGGTGTTCGCCGTTCCACACGTCGTCCACGATAGGTCGTCAATCGGCCAGCGCGACGACGACGGCAACGTTTGCCGCTCTGCGTGACGGCAGCACTGCGGCGAGTGTGCCCGCCAGCGCGGCGAGCCCGACGAATGCAGCCAGCTGCCCGACCGGGATCGCGACGAGGGTCTCGACGTCGCCGAACGCCGCGATGGCGGTCAGCCACCCGTAGACCAGGCCGAACACGACGCCGACGACGGCGCCGGCCGCCGCCATGAGTAACGCCTCGGCGAGCAGCGTCGCTCGCAGCTGACCGCGGGTCAGGCCAAGGGCCCGCAGCAGCGCCGACTCCCGGGTGCGCTCCAGCACCGACAGCGACAGCGTGTTGGCGATGCCGACGAGCGCGATGATCAGCGCGAGCGCGAGCAGGACCGCGATCACGGCGACGATCTGGTCGATCGCGGCGTTACGTTCGTCGCGGAACTCGGCGAGGTCGCCGACCTGGACGAGCGGATGCGCCGCGAGCGCGGTGTCGAGCCGGGCGCGCGCCGTCGCCGCGGGCACACCGCCGGCGGTGCGGAGCATGACGAGCGAGTCACCGGCCGCCGCGGGGAACAGCGACCCATAGTCGGCCGCGGTGATCACGACGTCGCCGACGAGCGTCGCGCTCTGGACCGTCGCCGCGACCGTCAGCGTGATCGTGCGGCCGGCGGGGCCGGTCAGCCGGAGCTGGTCGCCGACGCGCCGCCCGACGAGGGCATCGGAGCCACTGGACACGACGGCGGTCCCGGGCCGCAGGTCCGCCAGCCGACCGGTGGTGACCGCGGGCCGGTACGCCGTGCCGATCGCCGCCTCGTCAATGGTCCCGACGAGCAATGCCCCTGCCGAGGATTTCGCGGTGTCCTGCCTGACCGCCGCCACGAGCCCGAACGTAGGGTCGGCGCGCAGCACGGCGGTGATCGACTGCGGGACCGTCGCGGGCCTGTCGCCGCCGGTGACGGCGGGGGTGAGCAGGTAGTCGATCGGGAACGCCTGGTTGAGCTGGGCCTCGGCGGTGCGGTTGACGGTCGCGGCGATGGTGCTGCCGCCGGCCATCAACGCAACCCCGACGAGCAGTGCGGCCGTCGTCGCCGCGGTGCGGCCCGGGTTGCGCCGGGCATTGGCGGCGGCCAGGCGGACCGGCGCGCCGACGAGCAGGCCGGGCAGCCACCCGAACGCCGACATCAGCGGGCCGATGAACAGCGGCGACAGCAGCAGCACCGCCAGGAACACGCACGTGCCGCCGGCCATGACGATCACCATCGCCGTCTGCGGGTCACCGGTGCGCAGCCCCGCCACGGTCAGCGCCGCCCCACCGGCCGCGAGCAGCGCCGTGGTCCCGACGAGCACCATCCGTCCGCGCCTGCTGGTGCCGCGGCCGAGGGGCGTGACGCGCAGCGCCGCGATCGGCGGCACCCGGGTCGCCCGGACCGCCGGCACCAGTGCCGACACGACCGTCAGGACGACGCCGAGGAGCAGCGCGACCAGTACCGGCGAAACACCCACCACCAGGCGGCCACTGGGTAGCCCGATCCCGGGCAGGGCCGCACCACGGGACAGCCCGAACCCGATCGCGAGACCGACACCGGTGCCGAGCGCCGCGCCTGCGAGCCCGACGGCGGCGGCCTCGGCGACAACCCGCCGGAACACCTGCGCGCGGGTCGCACCGACGCACCGCAGCAGGGCCGTCTCCCGCATCCGCTGCGCGAGCAGGATGTTGAACGTGTTGGCGATGACGAGCGCGGCGACGAGCACCGCGACCACGGCGAAGAGCTGCAGGCCGACGAGCAGGCCGTCGATCTGCCCGAACGCCTCGCGGGCCAGGTCACGCCGAAGCTGCTCGCCGGTGCGCACCTTGCCCGCCGCGGTCACGCGGGAACGGACGTCCGATGCGGTGGTGCCGTCGGCGATGGTCGCGACGACCTCGCGGTAGCCGGTGGCGCCGGTGAGCCGCACGAGTGCCTGCCGGGTAAGCACGACCGTGGACGTGTTGCCGCCGTCCACGCCGGTGATGTCGACGATCCCGACGAGGCGGAACTCGTGCCGCTGCTCGTCGGCGCCGACGAGGGCGATGGTGTCGCCGACCCGGTAACCGGTCTGGCGGGCGCTGCGGGCGTCGAGGGCCGCGTCCCCGTCCGCCTGTGGCACGGCACCGGTGCGCAGGTCGAAGGGCCGCAGCTCGGGGCGGTCGCCGGCGTCGACGGCATGACCGGGGACGCCGAACTCGGTGACGAGGTGGCCCGCACGGTCGACGAGGGGCGCCTGCTCCGCCATGCGTCCCTCGGCGGACGTGACACCGCCGGCACGGCGGACGTCATCCACTGAGGACAGTGGCAGCCGGGTGCCGTCGGCGGCGGTCACGGCGAGGTCGACGTTACGGGCCGACCGCGCATACTCGTCCAGGAGCGCGGCGCGGGTCGTGTCGCCGAAGATCATGATGCCGGCGACGAACCCGACGGCCAGCACGATGGCGATCGCGGTGGGCACGAGCCGCCTGGGTCGCAGACCCGCCAGTGCGGTGCGTCGCACGTCAGGCCCCCAGTCGCTTGAGCAGGTCCAGGACGGCCTCGGGCGTGGGACGGCGCAGCTCGTCGACGATGCGGCCGTCGGCGAGCATCACCACCCGGTCGGCGTAGGACGCCGCGACGGGATCATGCGTCACCATGACCACCGTCTGGCCCAGCTCCCGGACGCTGCGCCGCAGCACGTCGAGGACGTCGGCCCCGGTGCGGGAGTCGAGGTTGCCGGTCGGCTCGTCGGCGAAGACCACGTCGGGACGGCCGAGCAGCGCCCTGGCACACGCCACCCGCTGCTGCTGACCGCCGGAAAGCTGGCTCGGCGTGTGCCGCAGCCGCTCGCCCAGGCCCAGCACCGACACCACCTGCGCCAACCGGCGGCGGTCGGGCCGGCGGCCCGCGAGATCGAACGGCAGCAGGATGTTCTGCTCGGCGGTCAGCGTCGGCAGCAGGTTGAACGACTGGAACACGAACCCGACCCGCTGCCTGCGCAGCAGGGTCAACGCCTTGTCAGACAGGCCGGTCAGCTCCGTGCCGCCCAGCCGGATCGAGCCGGACGTCGCGGCGTCCAGCCCGGCGAGGCAGTGCATCAGCGTGGACTTGCCCGAGCCCGAGGGACCCATGATCGCGGTGAACTCGCCGGCGGGGAACGCGACACCGACACCGTCCAGCGCGCGCACCGAGGTGTCGCCGGTGCCATACACCTTCACCAGATCGGTCACTTCGACCGCGAACGTCGTTGTCATGGGGGCAAGGTAGGCGGCGCGCGGGTGCCGCGTCGTCATCGTCAAGCACACCATGGGTGTCCTACTCAGGTCGGACACCGCCGGATCCGGGTCGGTCGTGGGTACGACGACGCGAGCACCGGGGCGGGGCTACCTTCGGCGGCACACAAGCGAGAGGACCCCACCATGCATCCCCTGGCCCTGTCCCGCCGCCGGCTGCTGGGCGCCGCCACCATCGGCACCGCTCTGACCTTGTTCCCCGCGCTGCCGGCCGCTGCCGCCCGGGGCACCAGGCCGGCGTTCCGGCTGCCCGCACCGACCGGGCCGCATCCGATCGGGACGGTGCCACTGCATCTCGTCGACCCGTCCCGGACCGATCCGTGGGTGACGCCCGCCAGGCCCAGAGAACTCATGATCCAGTTGTGGTATCCGACGGCACGTCCGGCCGGGCCACCCGCGCCGTGGCTCACCCAGGCGGAGGCCGGGCCGGTCGGGCGGGACCTCGCCGAGACGGTCAGCGGCGTCCCACGGGACCTGCCGGGCCTGGCCGAGGTCCGCACACACGCGCACACCGGTGCCCCGCTCGCCGCTCGGCAGGGCGGCTGGCCGGTCGTGCTGTTCTCGCCCGGTTTCGGCGCCGAGCGCAACTCCAGCGCCGCGCTCGTGGAGGACCTCGCCAGCCGTGGCCACGTGGTGGTGACCGTCGACCACACCCACGACCCCCTGGCCGTCGAGTTCCCAGGCGGACGGGTGGAGCCCAACACGATCATGGCGTTGATCGCGCAGATCGAGGACCCCGCGCAGTTCGACGCGTTCGCGGCGAAGATGGTCGCCGTCCGCTCCGCCGACCTCCGCTTCGTGCTGGACCGCCTGGCGATCCTCGACGCCGGCGGCAACCCCGACGTGGAGCACCGCCGCCTCCCGGCCGGGACGCGCGGCTCGCTGCGGCTGACCCGCGTCGGCGCCTTCGGCCATTCACTCGGCGGCGCCACGGCCGCCCAGGCGATGCACGACGACCGCCGCATCCGCGCCGGGATCAATCTCGACGGCGCACTCTACGGCGCCGACGCCGCCACCGGCCTGGACCGGCCGTTCCTGCTGTTCGCCGCGGGCGACACCGACCGCGGCAACACCCCGGGATGGGGCGCGTTCGCCGACCATCTCCGCGGCTGGCACCGCGAGCTGCGGATGCCCGACGCGCGGCACCTCTCCTTCCACGACTCGGTGCTGATGGTGCCGACCCTGGCCGCGCTGCCCGGCGCGCAGACCATCGACGCATACGGCACGATCGACGGCCCCCGGGTGGTGGCCGTGGCCAGGGCGCACGTCGGCGCGTTCTTCGACCTCCACCTGCGTGGCGTCGGCTCGGCGCTGCTCGACGCGGCGTCGCCGCGGTATCCAGAGATCAGGTTCGTGGCATGAGCGGCCGTTATCGTGGCACGGTGCTGGAGGACTTCACCGACGCGGCCGTGGCCCGGCTCATCGACGCCGACTGGGTCGGCTTCTGGCAGACGTCCGAAGGCGCCCCCGACGACATCGTGGACCGTCTCGCCGATCGGATCGCCGCGTCACCGCCCGCCGAGGTCCGGCGATACGAGACACCCGCGGACCTCGACTCGGCGCGGGTCGAGCTGCTGCTCGGGGTCGACACCGACCGGGCCCTCGCCCACCTGGCGCGGCTGGCGCGGGCATCCGAGGCGGTCGGCAGGATGTGCGGCGAGCGTGGCGTATGGGTGCCGGCGGACGGCCCTGCCGAGCGCCGGTATGCGCCGGCGTCCCGCACGATCGTGACCGCGTGGAAGGGCGACCCGCGGCTGGCGGCGTTCGTCGACCCGGCCACGGTGTTCGAGGATCCGCGCGGGCTCGGCTGTGCGCTGCCGCTCACGGTGCCGCTGCTGGTGGGCGACGCGCTGTTGCCGCCCGCGCTCCGGGGAGGCGGGCACCCGTTCGTGATGAGCTTCTGCTCGGAGTGCGACGCCGACGAGGACCTGCGCGGCGACTACGGCTGGCGGCTGGGGAGGTTCGACGAGGAGCGCGCCGAGTCGTGCCCCGGATATCCGCCGGACGACGCCCCGCAGCCGCTGCGGATGCGGCTCGCCCCCGTCGGCGAGCGGCGGTGGGACGACGTCGGGCGGCTCGGCGGGCGACCCGAGTGGTTGCAGGCACATCCGCAGTGGCCCGCCTGCTGCGAGCGGCCGATGTGGTTCGTCGGACAGGTGCGGACCGGCGAGTTCGGCGGGGTGGGCGGCTCGATCTACGGCTTCCGGTGCGAGTGCGGGTATGCAGCGCAGCCCCGCCAGATCACCTGACCGACGGAACGTCGGGCGACGGGGCGGCGGCCAGGGGCTGCAGAGCGGCACAGCGGCGAGGCGGGCGGAGCGGCTGAACGGCATGGCAGCCGGGCAAGCCGAGCGGACTGGAGCGGCGTCGCAGCCGGGCGATCCGAGCGGGCCGAGCGGCGCGGCAGCCGGGCGGGCCGGAGCGGCGTCCCAGCCGGGCAATCCGAGCGGGCCGGAGCAGCATCGCAGCCGGGCAATCCGAGCGGGCCGAGCGGCGCGGCAGCCGGGCGGGCCGGAGCGGCGTCCCAGCCGGGCAATCCGAGCGGGCCGAGCGGCGCGGCAGCCGGGCGGGCCGGAGCGGCGTCCCAGCCGGGCAATCCGAGCGGGCCGAGCGGCGCGGCAGCCGGGCGGGCCGGAGCGGCGTCCCAGCCGGGCAATCCGAGCGGGCCGAGCGGCGTGGCGGCCGGGCAATCCGAGCGGGCCGAGCGGCGTGGCAGTTGGGCAAGCCGAGCGGGCCGGAGCGGCGTGGCAGTTGGGCAAGCCGAGCGGGCCGGAGCGGCGTGGCAGTTGGGCAAGCCGAGCGGGCCGGAGCGGCGTGGCAGTTGGGCAAGCCGAGCGGCTGAGTGGTGGTGGGCGTCCGGTCGCTGTCGTGGACGGCGGCCGGACGGCCCGTGTGGGATGAGCGTCGCGGCATAGTCGGGCCGGGACGGTCATAGGTGTGGGGGCAGGACGGGGCAGGCTGTGGGGCCGTTTCGTCGAGCGTCATCCAGGGCCGGTGAGGCTTGGACCCGCCCAGCCGCGCGTGATGGTGTTCATGACAGCACCTCCGTGGTCGGTGATCGATCGCAGGGAGGAGCATCGCGGCAAGGGCAGGTCCGGCGCATCGGTAATTCTGCCTATGAGGGGGTGAGTACGGCACCCATGTCAGTCCTGCAGGGTGCCGGCGAGCAGGCCTCGCATGAAGAAGCGGCCCAACATGATGTACAGGGCGAGTGTGGGCAGGCTCACGAGCAGGGCGCCTGCCATCGCCTGGCCGAAGGGGACGGACTGGCCGCCGGCGATGTTGTTGAGGGCGATCGTCACCGGCCAGGAGTCGCGGCTGGTCATCATGGCGCCGAACATGAAGTCGTTCCAGGAGGAGGTGAACTGCCAGATGATCGCGACGGCGAAGGCCGGTTTGGCGAGGGGCACGGCGATGTCGACGAAGCTGCGCAGGATGCCGGCGCCGTCGAGGCGGGCGGACTCGAGCAGGGTGTTGGACATCGCGACGAAGTGGTTGCGGAAGATGAGGGTGGTGATCGGCAGGCCGTAGATGATGTGGATGAGCATCAGGCCGGCGAGGCCGCCCGTCGGGTCGTTGCCGCCGCGCAGGCCGACCGCCGTCATGGTCTGCGAGACGGGGATGATGACGGCCTGGTAGGGCACGAAGATGCCGAACAGGATCAGCGGGAAGACGACGTTGGAGAACGGGAAGCGGATCTTCGACAGCACGAAGCCGTTGGCGCAGCCGAGCAGGGCCGACAGGAGGCTGGCCGGGATCGCCAGGGAGAGGCTGTTGCGGAAGCCGGAGGAGAGCTTGGGCCACACGAGGCCGAAGTTGTCCATGGAGAGGCTGGTCGGCAGGTCCCAGATCCGCGTCACCGACACGTCGACGGGGTCCTTGAAGGAGGTCACGACGAGGACGTACACCGGCAGGAGGAAGAAACACGCGAGGGCCCACAGCACGACGTAACGCACGACGCTGCGGGCGCCGCCGGCGGCTTTGGACGACGCGGGCGGGATGGGGTCGGTGACCACGTGCCGGGGCACCGTGGCGGTGGCGCGCACCATGCGACTACCCCCGTCCAGCGGGCGAGGAGGCAGCGGACCGGAGCAGCATGCGACTCCCCTGTCCGGCAGGCAGGAAGACGGCGAACCAGGGCACCATGCGTCTACCGCCGTTCCGTGCGCAGTGCGTACCAGACATAGGGGCCGACGACGAGGGCGACGCCGATGAGCAGGACCGTGGCGATGGTCGCGCCGCGGTCGTAGAAGCCGCCGTCGAAGGTGGTGAACCACATGTAGAGCGAGGGCGTGTCGATGCGGAGGTTGCCCTGGTCCAGGGCGTAGAGCAGGTCGAACGTCTTCAGCGAGATATGGATCATGATGAGCATGGCGCTGAAGGTGACGGGGCGCAGGGCGGGGCGGACCACGTGCCAGAAGACCTGGGTCTCGCTGGCGCCGTCGAGGCGGGCGGATTCGCGCAGGGCCTCCGGTACGCCGCGCATGCCGGCGAGGAAGAGGGCCATGACGTACCCGGAGAGGGCCCAGCCGGCGGGGAGCGCCACGGCGGCGATCGCCCAGATCGAGTCGGACTTGTGCCAGTCGCTGCGCAGGAAGTCCAGGCCGAGGACGGCGAAGAGCTTGTTCAGCCCGGCGGTGTCGTCGCCGGAGCCGTTGTCCAGCAGCCAGCGCCAGACGATGGCGGTGGCGATGAACGAGATGGCCATCGGGAAGAGGAACACGCCGCGCAGGAAGCCTTCGCCGCGCACGCCCTTGTCCAGCAGCATCGCCATGAGGAAGCCGAGGAGCAGGGCGCCGCCGACGAAGACGGCGGTGAAAACGACGAGGTTGCGCACGTCGGCGTGCCAGCGTTCGTCGCGCATCAGGCGCGTGTAGTTGTCCAGGCCCACGAAATGGTAGGAGGGCGACAGGCCGCGCCAGTTGGTGAAGGAGACGCGGACGTTCCAGCCCAGGAAGCCGTAGACGAAGACGCCGATGAGGATGAGCGACGGCGACACGAGGAGGAACCCGGCCAGCCACGCCGGGCCGCGGTGCTTGCGGCGGCGCACCGGGGGTGGGGTGAACGGGGCCTGCGGCGGGGCGTTGGAGTGCCGTGGCACATGGACGGGGGCGCTCATCGTGTCTCCTGGAACTGCTGCTGCACGGTGCTGGCGAACTTGCCCAGGTCGCCGTGCTGGACGTACAGCCCGAGCGCCGAGTCGATCTCGGCGTTGTAGGCGTTGTTGGCAACGACCCCGTGCGCGAGGGAGCCGACGATGCGGGTCTTGGGGTCGCGCCACTGCTGCAGCGTCCAGCCGAGGTATCCCTGGTACAGGTTGGCTTCGGCGTCGGTGCGGGCCGGGATGGAACCCTTGAGCGGGTTGAAGAGGTTCTGTCCGGATGCGGAGCCGCACTCGATGAGCCACTTGCGGGAGAGGTCGGGGCTGCGCACCCCGGTCGGCAGGGTGAAGGAGTCGGAGAGGAAGTCGTACATGCCGTCGGTGCCGGGCGGGGGCGGGGCGTCGGGGCGGGGGGGCGCGCCGCGGGGGGCCGGGGGGCGTGTGTGTGTCGTGCTCCACACACCCAGCCGCGCACACGCGCGCGCACACGCACACGCGCACACCCACACAGCCTGCACCCGGCGGACTTCACGTCGGAGTTGCCGAGCACCTTGCCGAACATGTTCAGGGCCGGCGTCTGGGCCTAGGTCGTTGACGCCGAGCTCGCCGAAGAGTCCGCTGGTGCCTCCATGAGGTGGATGGCGTCCACTCCGGGCCGACGGCGAGCGGCACCTTGCCCTTGCCGCGGATGGTGTCCGCCTGGGCGAGGAAGTCCGACCACGTCTTCGGGGGACCCGAAAGCCCGAGTTCACGCAGCGTGCGCGGGTTGTACCAGATGAGGTTCGCCCGGTGGATGTTGACCGGGACGGCGTAGATCTTGCCGTCGATGGTGAGGTTGTCCAGCAGGCCCTTCGGGAAGACCTTCCGCCAGCCCTGCTGCTCGTACAGGTCGGTCAGGTCCTGGACCTTGCCGGAGCGCACGTCGTCGAGCAGTTCGAGACCGGCGTGGCGCTGGTAGGAGTCGGGCGGGTCGTTGGCCAGCAGCCGGCTGGCGAGGATCGCCTTGGCGTTGGAGCCGGCGCCGCCGGACACGGCGGCGTTGACGAACCGGATGCCGGGGTTCGCCGCTTCGAAGGCCTCGGCCATCGCGGCCAGGCCCTCTTCCTCGCCGGGTCCCGTCCACCACGAATAGACCTCAAGCTGGTCGTCGCTCGCGCCGCCGACGGTGAGCATCGACAGCCCCGCGAGCAGTGACACGAACAGCAACGCAACGATGGCCAGGCGGCCCTTCCACACGTCGAACCTCCCGTGGCCCCGCTGGCGGGCGAATCCTCTGGCGCGGCGCACTCATGTCGTCGAGTGAACCTAGTGCTCACGGAAGTCGTTTGGTGATGAACGTCCGGTTCGTTAAATCGCGTCAACCGGGTGATTACCCCAGACGCACGGATGACTTATATCACAACGCAAACTTTTTCTACCCCCGCTGTTAAGCCCCCCCCCCCCCCCCCCCGCGCGCGCGCGCGCTGCGCGCGCGCGCGCACACACGCACACGGGGCACACCACACCCCCCATCGCACACCCCACCCCCCCACACGCACGCCCACCCCGCGCGCCACACCACCCCCACACACCCGCGCGCGCGGGGGGGGGGGGGGGGGGGGGGGGGGGGGGGGGGGGGGTGTGTGACCCGGCCCACCGACAAGAGGTCGTCTGCCCTCCACACACGCGGTGACCCGCAGGCACGCGCTCCCTCCCAGATGTTCGGGTTGCAGTCCACCACGTTGCCGGAGCGTCTGCCTGGCTGGGTCGGCTGTCCCCCCCACGCTCACCTGGTCCGTTGGGTTTGTCCACGTGATCCGATCTGGTGAAGCTGCCGGTCGTCCGCGATCGCGTTCGCGGTCTGCGTCGTTGTAGTCGCCGGCGACCGTGACCGCGGAGACGGTCGCGGCGGCGGTGCCGGTGTTGGTGACGGTCAGTCCTGTATTGACGGTGGATGGTGGCGTTCTTCGGCGTTCTTCTGCGGCGCGGCTTGCTGTCGGCACGACGCCGGCCGCGGAGAGCCCGACCGTGGCGGTGCCGTTGGTGGCGCTGCTCACGACCGTGAGCGTGCCGGTGCGCGTACCCGCGGCGGAGGGATGGAACGTAACCGTGATCGTGCAGTTGGCGCCCGCGGCGATGACCGTGCCGCACGTGGTGACCCGGGTGAAGTCGCCGGTCGCGGTGATCCCGGAGACGGTCGCCGGGCCCGTCCCGGTGTTGGTGACGGTGACGGTCTGCCAGTCGCTGTTGTCGTTGACGGCGGTGTCCTCGAACGCGAGGGACGCCGGGGCCAGGGTGAGGGTGGCGGGACCGCCGCCCGACCCGTACACCTCCAGGCTCGACACCTGCCCGGCGGGCCAGCCGGTGTTGGCGGTGATCTGCAGCCGCACGTGCCGCACGCTGGCGGTGACCGCGATGTCGGCCGTGTTGCCGGTCGCCGGGTCGAAGATGTACTCGGCGGCGGGCTTGAGCACGGTGCCGGTGGCGCCGTCGAGGACCGCGACCGTCTGCCGGCGGGTCGCCCAGGCCGCGGCCGGGGGCAGCCGCAGGGTCACCTTGCCGATCGCGGAGGTGGCGCCGAGGTCGGTCTGGATCCACTGCGGGAAGGCGTTGTTGGCGCTCTCCCAGTAGGAGTTCACGTCGGTGTCGGTGGCGTTGCCCGCCGGGTAGCCGGGCTGCGCGCTGGAGGCCGTGGCCGGCCGGCCCGCGGCCAGGTTGGTGGTGCCGGTGCCGGTCACCCCCGTGCCGGTGAGCTGCACGAGGATCGCGCCCTGGCCGTCGTCGCCGGTGATCGAGTACACCGCCGACTGGGCGCCCTGCGCGGACGGGGTGAACGTGACGGTCTGGTGGATGACGTCACCCGGCGACAGCTGCTGGCCCTCCGACACCGGTGTGGTCGTGTTGAACGCGCCGACCGGCGGTGCGGCCTTCGTCAGGGTGAGCGTGATGTTGCCGGTGTTGGCGATGTCGAAGGTCTGTGTCGCGGTCTGCCCGACCGGCACCTGCCCGAACGCGACCGGGTTCGGGGTGATGGTCAGGTGCGGCGAGCCCGTGACGGCGGTGCCGGTGACTGGGACGGTGACCGAGCCGGCGCTGCTCGTGACGATGAACGCGCTGCTGTGGTTGCCGGCGGCGGTCGGGGTGTACCGGACGGTGACGGAGACGGACGCGCCGGCGGCGAGGGTGGTGCCGGTGCCGGGGAAGCCGGTGGCGGTGAACGGTGCGGCCGGCGCGGTGAACCCGGTGACGGTGACCGCGGTCGTGCCGGTGTTGGTGATGCTGACGCCGAGGGTCTTGTTCGCGCCGGTCGGCACGGTGCCGAACGACAGCGCCGACGGGGTGGCGCCGAGCCCGGGCCGGGTGCCGACGCCGTGCAGGTCGAACGGGACGGTGCCGGCGTTGGTGGTGAACGTCAGGCTGCCGGTGGCGCCGCCGGTCGCGGTGGGCGTGTACCGCACCGGCACGGACAGGGTCTGCCCGGTGGTGAGGTTCACCGGCAGCGCCGGCGGGGTCGCGGCGAACGGCGCGGTCGTCGAGATCGCGGAGATGCTCACGGCGCGGGTGGCGGTCACGGTGACGGTGGCGTTGGCGGTGCTGCCGACGGCCACGCTGCCGAAGTCGGTGGGGCTGCTGGTCAGCGCCGCCGTGGTGGGCCGGCCGAAGCCGATGAGGTGCCCGTCGCGGGTGCCGATGAAGACCCGGCCGCCGTCGGTGGCGGGCGTGACGAACTTCGTCGCGACGCCGATCGGCGCGCTGTAGCGCAGGTTGAGCCTGCCGTTGACCGGCAGCGCGTCGTAGGCGCGGAGCTGGCCGTTGGCGCCGTTGGACCCGTCGCTGTAGACGGCCCACACGATCGCCGAGCCCGACGTGGTGCCGGTGGACGTGACGACCGGCGAGCCCGAGGTGTACCCGAACGTCGACGCGCTGGTCCCGGCGGACGTGAGGACGGGCAGGCCCGCGCCGTTGACGCCGTACTTGAACGCGCGCAGGAAGCCCTGGTTTTCGACCTGGTACACGTAGCCGCCGTCGCCGCCCCAGAACGCCGGGTGTCCCCAGACGCCGTTGTACGGTCCGGCCGGCGGGCCGACGGACGCGTCGCCGCCACCCGGGCCCTGCGCGTTGCCGCCCAGGTTGTCCCGGTCGAGGAGGTACACGCGGCCGTCTTTCCCGGTCTGCACCAGCAGCCGCGGGTGGGCGGGGGTGCCGAAGCCGGCGGGCAGCGCCATCGGGCCGCCGGAGCCGAAGTCGGTGTCGTCCTGGTCGAGCCGGCTGTTGTTGAACGGGCTGAAGAAGTCCTTGGCGGTCAGCGAGCCGTCGCCGTTGACCTGCAGGCGGATCACCGACTCGGCGAGGGTCCCGGGCGGGCTGGTGCCGGGGCCGGGTGCGGGCGAGACGCCGTTGCCGGTGGCCACGATGATCCGGCCCGACCCGTCGGAGACGAGACCGCCGCCGGACTGCCAGATGCCGGCCATGCCGTTGCTGCGGCCCGCCTCGGTCGACCACAACGTCGTCATCTGCGGGGTCGTGGTACGCACGCCGGCGACGTACCCGACGTACGGGCCGTAGTCGCAGTGGCTGGCGAACCCGGCGTAGACGACGCCGTCGAGCAGCAGCAGGCCGGGCCGCTGCGCCGCGGTCTTCGCGTTGAACGTGGTGCCCGGGTCGTTGGTCGGCGAGCCCTGGATCGTCACCGGCCAGCCGGCCCGCTCCGCGCCGGTCGCGGGGTTGATCGAGTGCAGGTAGAAGTGCGGGTGGTCGGCGTCCGGCCCGTCGTTGACCTTGGCCATGAAGAACACGGCGCCGGTCGCCGGGTCGTAGACGGGGGTACTGGTGATGCCGATGTTCGGCACCAGGTCCCCGCAGCCGATCGCGGACGCGGGCCACGCCGGGCCGACGCTGCGCGACCAGGTCACGGCGCCGGTCGCGGGGTTGAGCCCGTACACCCAGTTGTTCTCCGTGACGGTGATCAGCGTGCCGGCGGCGACGATCGGCTGCGCGTACACCTGCCCGTTGACGGTGGTCGAGAACAGCTGGCCGAAGTCGGAGGCGGAGACGGCCGACGGCGCGAGGCCGGGCTCGGCGCTGTCCCAGCCGGTGCGCAGGTTGTCCACGGAGACGGTGGTGGCGTCGGCGTTCGCGGGTGCTGGCAGGGCGATGGCTGCGGCCAGCGTCAATGCTGCCGGCAGGAGGTGGATGAGGGCACGGCGCATGACACGCATGACACGCTCCTGGCGGGGAACGGCAACGATGAAGGATCGAACCGTAACTTGGTCAATGCTTCACCGCAAGATGCTGACCATGCCGTGAAATTTTTCGACGGATCAGGGTCGATCGCTGATCCGCACCTGATGGCCGTCGATGACCACGTCACCGGCGTGCTCGGCGACGTAGACGTGGTACCGGTAGCCGGCCACCACCCGCCCGCACCGCTGCCCGGTCGGCGAGGTCTCGGCATGGTCGTACCGGACGACCGTCGCGTCGCCACCGAGCCGCGGCCGGCCTTCGGGCATGGGGTCGCGATGGCCGCCGACGGCGAAGCGGTCGCCGACCTCGGCCACATACGCACCGCCGACGACCGGGACCGCGGGCCGTGGCATCTGCCCGTAGGCGGTGACAGACTCCGGGCACGCGAGGCGGTAGACCGGCCCGCGGCGGGCCAGCGCCGGCCCGATGATCAGAGCGGCGACGGCGACGGCGGCGAACAGGACGAGGAGACGCTTCATGCCCGGTGCGACGCGACGCCCCGGCGAAGCGTTCCGTCAGCCGCCGAACCGTGATCCGAACCCGATCGACGCCAGGCGGGAGCTGCCGGTGCAGCGGCCCTCGGCGGTCAGGTACATCACCGGGAACGGCCCGCCGTAGGAGCGGATCAGGTCGGGCCCGACGATCACTTCGATCTCGTGGCCGCCGATGGTCGCCGTCCCGGGCCGCGACGGGTGCACGCCGACGACGGCGTCGTAAGGGCAGGGATCAGTCGCGGGTGCCGTACCGCTCGGCTGCGCGCGCCTTCGCCTTCGCGGCCTCGATTTTACGGTCGCGCGGCGGTGACTGCGTCACCAGCGACCCGAGCAGCTCGCGCGTGGCGGCGGCGACGGCTGCGACCGCCGCGTCGAAGGCGGCCTGGTTCGCCTGCGAGGGGCGGGTCATGCCGCTGACCTTGCGCACGTACTGCACCGCGGCGGCCTCGATCTCGTCCTCGGTCGCCGGTGGCTCGAAGTTGTTCAGTACCCGGATGTTCCTGCACATGCTTCCACCATGCCAGGTCGGGCCCGGCCCGTCAGTCCCGCCAGACTCGCCACGACGGCGTCGGGTGGGGGCATCGCGGCGATCTCGTCGCGGACGCGGCCGGCGCGGCGGGTGACGGCGGTGTCGGCGAGCAGCGCCCGTACGGCGGCGCGGACCGCGTCCGGGGACCGGTCGGCGAAGGCGACGCTGCGTGCGACGCCGGCGGCGGTGAGCCGGTCGGCGATGCTGAACTGGTCGCACATCTGCGGCAGGACCAGCTG
The DNA here is from genome assembly GCF_035963215.1 of Dactylosporangium sp. NBC_01737. Taxonomy (NCBI): domain Bacteria; kingdom Bacillati; phylum Actinomycetota; class Actinomycetes; order Micromonosporales; family Micromonosporaceae; genus Dactylosporangium; species Dactylosporangium sp. NBC_01737. Next base: position 5,367,544 of record NZ_CP109153.1, on the reverse strand, counting down.
CGGGCGGCCGGCGCCGAGGGCGGCCATCGAGCTGCCGGAGCCGCCGTGGTGGACGAACAGGTCGCAGGTCGGCAGCAGCACGTGGTGCGGCAGCCAGCCGACGCGCCGGGCGTTGGGGGGCAGGTCCTCGATGCCGTGCACGCCGGCGCCGCTGACGACGACCTCGACGTCCAGGTCCCGCATGCCGGAGACGGCGGCGGTGAGCCCGTCGACGCCCTCGGGGATCGGCACGGTGCCCATGGAGACGCACACGCGCGGGCGGACGCGGGGAGCGAACAACCAGTCGGGCAGCGTGCTGGCACTGTTGTACGGCACGTACCGCATAGGCAGGCACACGCCAGAAAAAGGGCCCGAGCCGGCGACGGAGCCTGGGAGCCGCAGCGACGGCGGGCAGGTGTCGACCGTCGCGAGCGGCGCGGCGGTCGCCCCGCAGACGCCGAGGGTGTCGGCGAGGCGCAGCAGCCGGTCGGCGACGTCGGCGAGAGCGGCGCGGTGCAGGGCGCCGGGCACGGGCAGCCCCCAGTGGTGCAGGACCCACGGGATGCCCAGGAGCGTGGCGGCGAGGGGCGCGGCGTACTCGACGGGTTCGGTGACGATGAGGTCGGGCCGCCAGGCGCGGGCGAGGGCGACGACGTCGGGGCCGGTGCGTTCGGCGATGGCGGCGAACACGGCGAGGTCGAGGGTGTCGTTGCCGCCGAGCGGCACGTGGGCGGGCCACAGCTCGAAGAACGACGCGTCGCCGCCGACGACGGCGTGGCTGAGCCCGGCACGGCGGATCTGCTGGCCCATCGACTGCGGCGCGGCGACGAGGACCTCGTGGCCGCGCAGGTGCATCGCCCAGGCGAGGGGGACGAGGGCGTACAGGTGGCCGGGCGCCGGGTTGATCGTGAACAGCACCCGCATCAGGTGGTCTCGCATTCATCCAGGACGACGGGGAGGTCTTCGACGCCGCGCAGCATCGTGCCGGGCGAGCGGAACCGGGGCGGTCCCGCGAGGCGCAGGCCGGGGAAGCGGCGCAGCAGCATCGGGAACAGCACCCGGGCGTGGGTGCGGGCCAGGGCCGAGCCGGGGCAGTAGTGCCGTCCGGCGCCGAAGGACAGCGGCGGCCGTGTGGTACGCCGCAGGATCCGGAACTCGTCGGGATCTGATGTGTACGCGGGGTCGCGGTTGGCGGCGCCGAGGATCCCGAGCAGTGCGGTGCCGCGTGAGACGGCGACGTCGCCGAACGAGCAGGGCACGGTCGCGATGCGTACCGCCACCTGCACCGGCGGGTCGTAGCGCAGGATCTCCTCGACGGCCTGCTCGGCGAGGGAAGGATCCTCGCGCAGCAGCGCGGCCTGTGCGGGGTGGGTGAGCAGGAGCCGGGCGCCGAGGGTGACGAGGCTCGCCGGGGAGTCGTAGGCGGCGCCGAACAGCAGGGTGAGGTCGCCGTGGTACTGCTCGCCGCCGTCCGGCCGGTGCGCGCGTACCACGTCCAGAAGGCCGCCGCCGGAAAGCGCGGCATGAGCGGCGAGCGTGTCGATGATGGTGTCGCCGGCCGCTGCCATCGCGGTGCGCTGCCGGGGCGTGATGAACGGTTCGAACGCGGCGCTGCCGGCCCGGGCGGCCACGCCGAGGCGCAGCGCGTCGGCGTCGGGGATGCCGAGGAGCCGGCCGGTGACCAGCGACGCGAACGGCACGGCGACGGCGTCGGCGAGGTTGACCGTCGCTCCCCCGGCGAGGCGCACCGCGAAGCCGTCCAGGACGCGGGTGGCGACGTCGACGACGTCGGCGTGCTGGACGGGGCAGCGGCGCGGGGTGAGCCGGCGGGCGAGTGCGGTGCGCAGCGGCAGGTGCGCGGCGCCTTCCCGCCAGCCGAACGACTGGTACAGGCAGCGCACCAGGCGGTGTTCGCGCCAGCCGGCGGTGAGCAGGTCGGGTGCCTCGCCGGCGCTGACGAACGTGGCGTCCTGCAGGAGGCGCGCGCAGTCGGCGTACCGGGTGAGCACCACCGCCTCGGTCTTGCCGGGCAGCTGCACCGGCAGCACGGGGGTGGCGCCGCGCAGCCGCGCGTAGGCCGGGTACGGGTCGGGGTGCGCCGATGGGCGGACCAGGTCGACGAACGTGCGCAGGGCCCGCCGCCGGTCGGTCTCGGCCCAGAACCGCAGCAGCGCCTCGGCGGTGGGGCCGGGCTGTTCGAGGTTGGGGCTGTGGGAGGCGCCGTCGATGACGGCCAGGGACGCGCCGGCGCGTTCGGCGTAGCCGGCGAACTCGGTCGAGGACCACAGTTTGCGGTCCCGGTGGCCGTGCAGGACGAGCAGCGCCAGCCGGGTGGCGCGCAGGTCGTCGGCGCGGTCGGACTCGCCGGCGAGGGCCTCGAGGGCGCCGCGGACGAACGCGGGGCGCATCAGCCGCAGCCGGGTCCGCCAGAACTCGCGCCGGGCGGTGTCGTCCTCGGGGATGAGGCGGCGCACGACGGGCCACATGACGGCGTTGCCCTGCAGCGACAGGGTGTGGTCGAACCCGCCGAGGATCTTGCGGTGTTTCGGGCTGTCCATGCCGGGGCCGCAGCCGATGAGGGCCGCGGAGCGCAGCCGGCCGGGGTCGGCGAGGGCGGCGGCGCGGACCACGAACCCGCCGTAGGAGTGCCCGACGACGTGCGGCGTCCCGGCGTCCCCGCCGCCGGCGACGGCGTCCAGGACGGCGAGCAGGTCGTCGGCGTGCCGCCGGATGGAATGATCACGGTCGGACAAAGCGTCGGCCGAGGCGTCGCACGAGGCGCCGTAGTGGCCACGGTAGTCGTAGGCGTAGGCGCGGTACCCGGCGGCGGCCAGCGCGGGCAGCGGCAGGAAGTCCTCCTTCGAGCCGATCAGCCCCGGGCACAGCACCACGGGGACGCCGGTGTCGGCGGCCGGCGGCGGCAGCGCGCGCAGCGCGGCCACGGCACCCCTGGCGGTCTCCAGCACGTCGTCACATACCGTGGTCACCGCATCACAGTAAGGTATATTTCGGACAGAACGGGCGTTACACGCCGATGAGCGTCCACGCCCGTGAGCCGCCGCGCACCCCGGCCTGGTTCGGGACCAGGCGCACGTCGTCGGGCATGGTCACGGCGAGGCGCTCGGCGTTGCCGCCGCCGAGGTACAGCCGGTCCCAGCGGAACACCGGCCGCAGCCCGTCCACGATCCGCAGCACCCGCCGCGACCAGCGCCGGTCGCCGAGCCGCTGCCGCTCCAGCTCACCGAGGACGTCGTCATACGTGCGGTTCTTCGAGTACGGCGCGTGCGACAGCTCCAGGTGCGGGGCGAGCCGACCGCCGTCGAACAGGGCGCTGCCGAGCCCGGTGCCGAGCGTCAGCACCAGCTCCAGGCCGCTGCCCTCGACGAGCGCGGCCCCGTGCACCTCGGCGTCGTTGAGCACCAGCACCGGCCGGGCGAAGGCCCGCTCGAGGTCGGCCCGGGCGTCGAAACCCTTCCACAGCGCGAACAGCTCAGGGTCGACCGGCGTGTGCGGCCCGGCCTCGTTGACGTAGTGCGGCGTCGCGACGACCACCCCGTGCCGGATCATCCCCGGCAGCCCGACGGTGACCCGGTCCGCGGCCGGCAGCCCCGCCGCGATGCCGAGCAGCGCCTCCACCAGCCGGGCCGGCGGCAGCGGGTACGGCGTCGGCACCCGCACCGGCTCGCTGCACAGCGTGTCGGTGTCGTCGACCACGGCGGCCTTGAGCCCGCCACCACCGCAGTCGACTGTCAACGTCGTCACCATCCGAGGATTCTTGCAGTTGCCGGTGCCGGCGGCTCAGGCAGCGCTCAGCCGGGGGCGGCTAGGGTCGGCGTGTGCCGATTCCGCTGCGCTGGCGCCTGCTCGACGAGGAGACCCGTGCCGTCCTGACCGACTGCACGGACATCGACGGGCTCTTCGTCGACGGCCTGTTCCCGGCCGAGCCGTCGTATGAGCGCTACACCCTGGTGGGCTGCGCCCCGTCCGGCCCGCTGCTCGCCGCGATCGACGGCACCGGGCCGGCCTGGCTGGGCAACCTCATCGTGGAGGGCGCCCACGTCCCCGGCCGGCCGGTCGGCGAGCGCTGCGAGGATTCGTGCCGGCAGTGCCTGGACATCATGGAGGAGCTGCTCGACGTCCGGCTCGTCGGTCACCGGCCCGCCGCGGACGGGTCCGGGCTGCTCGACGTCGACCTCGAAGGCCATCGCCGCGACGACAACGCCAATCGCGACGGCACCACCGCGCCCGACGTCTCCGGCTACCGGATGATCGCGTGGTACGGGACGCACGACGCCACCGGGGGGACGGCGGCCGGTGAGTGCCGTGCCGTCACGGGCCTGTTCCGTCAACGGGCCGGCATCTGGCCGCCGGGTCCCCCGCTGACCCTGCTCGGCTGCCGGCCCGGGCTCACCGGATCGCTCGAGGCCGAACTGGCCCACGTCCGCGTCGACGGCACTGCCCACACGACGGGCTGGAGCCGCCGCGTGTTCGGCAGCGTCACGGGCACGCGCCCGTCCGCGCTCGGCGGCGACCTCGTCGACGTCACCCTGGACGCGCGGATCCCGGAGCCCCTCGCGGCCAACGAACGCCCGCTGTGGGACATGTGGCGCGCCGGCGGCCCGGCCGGGCCCAACCTGTGGGCGGACCTCGACCGCAGCGGCCGCTGCCTGTGGGTGCACGCCGCCGCGATCCACCGCCGGCACGCACCGGACAAGCCCGCGGGCACCGTCTACCACCTGGACGGCCGCCACGTCACCGACATCGACGGCTTCTACTGCGCGATCGGCGAGGCGATCAACGGCCCCGGCGGCTGGTTCGGCGGCGACCTGTTCTGGCTGCACGAGAACGCCGCCACCGGCGACGGCGGCGCGACCCCCGGGTTCCGCCTGATCTGGCACGACTCGGAGGTCGCCCGCCGCCACCTGGTCCCCGGCTACGACCGTGCGACCTGGCTGCCCGCCCTCACCTTCGACGACCTGGTCGCCTTCCTCACCGAGGAGGGCGTCCAGGTCGAACTGCGCTGAGCTCCCGGGTCAGCGCGTCAGGCCGGGACCTTCGGCAGCTGCGCGACGGCGGCGGCGACCGCCTCGTCGGACAGCTCCCGGTCCTCCATCTCACCGGCGAGGAACCGGCCGTAGGCGGGCAGGTCCAGGTGCCCGTGGCCGCACAGTGCGGTCAGGATCACCTTCGCCTCGCCGGTCTCCTTGCAGCGCAGCGCCTCCTCGACGCAGGCGGCGAGGGCGTGCGTCGGCTCGGGCGCCGGGATGATGCCCTCGGTACGGGCGAAGCGCACCCCCGCCTCGAAGCATTCGCGCTGGGTCTTGGCGACCGCCTCGATCAGGCCGAGCTCGTACACGTGCGAGATGAGCGGCGCCATCCCGTGATACCGCAGGCCGCCGGCGTGGATCGGGTCGGGGGATGAAGTCGTGCCCGAGGGTGTGCATCTTCATCAGCGGCGTCACGACCGGCATCCTCGCCGGGGCGGGTTTGCCGCAGGCGTCGTCATCGGGGCGCGCGAAACGTGCCGATAACCGGGCGGGGATAGCGTGAGCTGCACCGTTGGGAGGTGGCGGATGGCTGGACCACGCCGTCGGTCGGTGCTGATCTCGAGGCTCGCCGGGAAGCCGCTGGGCAGTTCGCAGAGCGTGATCCTCGACGAGCTGCGCGCGTGCATCCTCGACGGGGAGGTGCCGCCGGGCTCGCCGATCCCGGTCGACGGGGTCGCCGCCGCGTTCGGGGTGAGCCGGATCCCGGTGCGCGAGGCGCTGATGACGCTCATCGGTGAGGGGCTCGTCGATCACCGGCCGCATCTGGGGTACCGGGTGGCGCAGATGACGGCGCAGGAGTTCGGCGAGATCTACCTGGTGCGGGAGGCCCTGGAGACCGCGGCGATGCGGGTCGCGGTGGCGTTCGCCAGGGCGGAGGACGACGAGCAGGCGCGGGCCGCGCACGCGGCGCTGGAGGAAGCGGTCGCCAACGGGGACCCGCGGGCGCACCACCGGGAGAGCCGCCGCTTCCACCTGGCGCTGATCCGGCCGTGCCGGATGCGGCGGCTGCTGCACATGCTGGGCACGGCGTGGAACATGACGGAGCCGCTGCAGCCGATGTCGCACCTGGACGGCGCGGACCGGCAGCTGCTGCACCGCGACCACGCCGGGATGCTGGAGGCGTTCATCGCCCGGGACGCGGACGCGCTGATCCGCGTGTGCACCGAGCACCACCGGCGGCTGCAGACGTTCATCGCCCTGTTGCCGCAGCACACGGGGCTGTTCGCGGAGCCGGACTGACAAAGATATATGTTCCCGCACATCGGCGTGAAACAGCGGATTCCTAGCGTGAGCGGCAACGAGCCGCACTACCTCGGGAGTTCGCAGATGGCCGACACAGTGGCACGCGCGCAGGAACCCGTCGTCGCAGGAACACTCGCAGGAGCAGGAGCCGACGGGCCGCAGGATCTGGTCGAGGCGGCCGGCATGCCGGTCGGCTCCGGCGTCATCAAACCCGGCTACGACCCCAGGCTCACCAACGAGGACCTGGCGCCGCTGCGGCACCAGTCGTGGGGCTCCTACAACATCTTCGCGTTCTGGATGTCCGACGTGCACAGCGTCGGCGGGTACGTCACGGCCGGCAGCCTGTTCGCGCTGGGCCTGTCGAGCTGGCAGGTCCTCGTGTCGCTGGTCGTCGGCATCACGATCGTCTACTTCTTCTGCAACCTGGTCGCGAAGCCGAGCCAGGTGACCGGCGTGCCGTACCCGGTGATCAACCGGGTGGCGTTCGGGGTGCTGGGCGCGAACGTGCCCGCGATCATCCGCGGCGGCATCGCGGTCGCGTGGTACGGCATCCAGACCTACCTGGCCTCGGCGGCGCTGGACGTGGTGGTGCTGAAGCTGTTCCCCGGCCTCGCGCCGTACGCGGACGTGAACGAGTGGGGGTTCCTCGGCCTGCCGCTGCTCGGCTGGTGCTCCTACGCCCTGCTGTGGGTCCTGCAGGCGGCGGTGTTCTGGACCGGCATGGAGACGATCCGCCGGTTCATCGACTTCTGCGGCCCGGCCGTGTACGTCGTGATGATCGTCCTGGCGGGCTACCTGATCTGGAAGGCCGGCTGGGGCGAGATCGACCTGAACCTCGGCGAGGTCAAGTACACCGGCTTCGACGCCGTGCCGATCATGCTCGGGGCGATCGCGCTGGTCGTGTCCTACTTCTCCGGCCCGATGCTCAACTTCGGCGACTTCTCCCGGTACGGGCGGTCCTTCAGCGCCGTGAAGAAGGGCAACCTGCTCGGCCTGCCGGTGAACTTCCTCGCGTTCTCGATCCTGGTCGTGGTCACGTCGTCGCTGACGATCCCGATCTTCGGCGAGCTCATCACCGACCCGGTGCAGACGGTCGCGAGGATCGACAGCACGTTCGCGATCGTGCTCGGCGCGCTGACGTTCACCATCGCCACGATCGGCATCAACATCGTGGCGAACTTCATCTCCCCGGCGTTCGACTTCTCCAACGTCAGCCCGCAGCGGATCAGCTGGCGGATGGGCGGCATGATCGCCGCCGTCGGGTCGGTGCTCATCACGCCGTGGAACCTGTACAACAACCCCGACGTCATCCACTACACCCTCGAGGTGCTCGGCGCCGCGATCGGCCCGCTGTTCGGGGTGCTCATCGCCGACTACTACCTGATCCGCAGGCAGGTCGTGTCCGTCGACGACATGTTCACGATGGACGCCGGCGGGAAGTACTTCTACAAGCGCGGCTACAACCCCCCGGCGATCGTCGCCACCGCCGTCGGCGCGCTCGTCGCGGTCGTGCCGGTGCTGTGGACGCACGGGCCGGGCATGCACACCACCGCCCAGTACAGCTGGTTCATCGGCATGGGCCTCGGGTTCGCCGTGCACCTCGGCCTCGCGAATCGCCGCACGATGCGCCCAGCCGCCTGACGCCATGCGGATCATGGTCGTCAACCCGAACACCACGGCGGAGATGACCGCGAAGATCGAGCTGAGTGCCCGGGCCGTCGCCGGCCCGGGCACCCGCGTCGAGGCGGTCACGTCGAGCATGGGCCCGGCCTCCATCGAGAGCCACTACGACGAGGCGCTCAGCGTCCCCGGCGTCCTCGCCGCCATCCGCGCCGGCGACGCCGACGGCTACGTCATCGCCTGCTTCGGCGACCCCGGCCTGGAAGCGGCACGGGAGGTGGCCGCCGGCCCGGTCGTCGGCATCGCCGAGGCGGCCATGCACGCCGCGGCCCTGCTCGGCCGCGGCTTCAGCGTCGTCACCACCCTCGACCGCACCCGGGGCCGCGCCTGGGACCTCGCCGCCCGCTACGTCGCACCCGGGGTCTGCCGGGGCGTGCACGCCTGCGACATCCCGGTCCTGGAGCTGGACCGGGACCCGGCCGTCACCGAACGGGTCGTCACCCTCGCCCGCGCCGCCCTCGCCCGCGACGGCTCCGACGTCATCGTCCTGGGCTGCGCCGGCATGGCCGGCCTGCCGTCGGTCGTCTCCGAACGCGTCGGGGTACCGGTCGTGGACGGGGTGGCCGCGGCGACACTGCTCGTGCAGTCCCTGCTCACCCTCGGCGTGTCCACATCGAAGCACGGCGAGTTCGCCCCGCCGCCGCCGAAGCCGTACACGGGTGCCCTCGCGGCGTTCGGGTCAGGTGGGTGAAACCCCGCCGACCGGCGGAGGCGGGCGCGGCGGCGCTGGTAGCGTGTGGCTGCATTCCAGCCATGCCGTTGCGGCGGCGGAGTGTTTAGGAGCAGGCACGTGGTCGTGATCCTCCCCGAGGTCTCCCGCACCCTGAACGAATACCTGCTGGTGCCGAACCTCACCACCGAGGACTGCACCCCGGACAACGTCGACCTGTCGACCCCGATCGTGCGGCACGCCGTCGGCGGGACGTCGCCGCTGCGCATCGCCGTGCCGCTGGTCAGCGCGATCATGCAGGCGGTGTCGTCGCCGCGGCTGGCGATCGCGCTGGCGCAGACCGGCGGGCTGAGCTTCATCCACCAGAACCAGGGCATCGCCGAGCAGGCGGAGTCGGTCAGCGCGGTCAAGCGGCACAAGGCGGGGTTCCGGCACTCGGACATCAACACGAAGCCGTCGGCGACCCTCGGCGAGGTGAGCCGGCTGCTGCGGGCCGCCGAGCGGGACATCGCCGTGGTCACCGAGGACGGCAGCCCCGGCGGGCGGTTCGTCGGGCTGATCTCCACCGCGGACTTCCACCCGCACCGGCACGACCTCAACGACACCGTCGAGTCCCGGATGCGCCCGGCCGCGGGCCTCGTGACCGCGCCGCAGACGGTGTCGCTGTCCGACGCGAACACGCTCATCTGGGACCACCGCCTGGACCTGCTGCCGATCGTCACCGCCGACGGGCACCTCGCCTCCATCGTGCTGCGCCGCGACTACGAGCTGCACAAGCAGTTCCGCAACGAGTCCATCGACGACGACAAGCGCTTCCGGGTCGGCGCGGGGATCAACACCCGCGACTACCGTGACCGCATCCCGGCGCTGGTCGCGGCCGGGGCCGACGTGCTGTGCATCGACTCCTCCGACGGGTACTCCGTCTGGCAGCGCAACACCCTGCAGTACGCGGTCGGCGAGCTCGACGGCGCCGTTCCCGTCGGCGCGGGCAACGTCGTGGACGGGCGCGGCTTCCGGTACCTCGCGGAGGCCGGCGCCGCGTTCGTGAAGGTCGGCATCGGCGGCGGGTCGATCTGCATCACCCGCGACCAGAAGGGCATCGGCCGCGGGCAGGCCTCCGCGCTCATCGACGTCGTCGCCGAACGCGACCGGTACGCGCAGGAGACCGGCGTGTACGTGCCCGTCTGCTGCGACGGCGGGCTCCTGGCCGACTACCACATGGCGATCGCCCTGGCCCTCGGCGCCGACTTCATCATGCTCGGCCGGTACTTCGCCCGCTTCGACGAGAGCCCGTCGAACGTCGTGAACCTGGACGGCCAGCTGTACAAGGAGTACTGGGGTGAGGGCTCCCAGCGGGCCCGCAACGTCGCCCGCTACGACCAGGGCGAGACAGAGATGCCGTTCGAGGAGGGCGTCGACGGGTACGTGCCCTACGCGGGCAGCCTGTACCCCAACATCGCCCGGACCGTCGCCAAGCTGCGCGCCACCATGGTCAGCTGCGGCGCCGTGACCGTGCCGTCGTTCCACCGCGACGCCGTCCTGGTGCAGGTGTCGCAGCAGAGCTACGAGCAGAACGGCGCCGAGGTCCGCCTCCGCACCGGCTCCAGCACCCAGTAACCCGTCCCGCCGGCAAGCCCTTCGTGTGCGATCGGCTACCGCGGGTCTGGGGGCGCCGCGGCGCCCCCAGACCCGGCGGGGTCTCCGACGAGCTTGCGGGGAATCGCTAGCGGGCGGCGCAGGTGACGGGTGGGGTGGTGGGGGTGCCGCTGCCGATGAAGCCGAACGTGGCGGAGGCGCCCGGGGCGAGCGCGCCGTTCCAGGTGGCGTTGTCCGCGGTCACGGCCGTTCCCGTCTGGGTGACGGTGGCGCCCCAGGCCTGCGTGACGCGTTCTGCGCCGGTGTACGTGTAGCGCGCCGTCCACCCGGCGAACGTGCCCGTGCCGGTGTTGCGGACGGTGACCTCGCCCTGGAAGCCGCCGGGCCACTGCCCGACCACCGTGTACGTGGCGGCGCAGCCGGGCACCGGCGGGACGCTGTCGGACGGCAGCACCGACCGGGACGCCGACGGCGACACCGACCGGGACGGCGACACCGACGCCGACGGGGACGTGGAGCGCGACGGGGAGACCGACGCCGAGGGCTGGACGCCGCCGAGGGCCCGCACCACGGCGGGCAGCCACCGGTCGGCGATCTTGCGGTCGCCGGTGGCGTTGGGGTGCACGCCGTCGCCGGTGTCGGTGGCGGTGCTGAACCCGGTCCACTGGTCCACGACGGTCACCGGCGACGCGGCGGTGGTCTTGCCGGCCGCCCACGCCGGGATGGCGGCGTTGAGGGCGACGACCCGCGCGGCGCACTCGGTGCAGCTGGACGGGTTCATCGGGATGATCTGCGCGACGAGCACCCGCATCGCGGGGTTGCTGGCCCGCATCTGGTCGACGAGCTTGCCGTACGCGGCGAGGATCACGTCCACGGAACGGTTGCTCCACACGTCGTTGGTGCCGAAGTGCATCAGCACCACGTCGGGTTTGCTCGCCGACAGCCAGGCGGGCAACTGGTTCTGGTCGGCGACGGCGGTGACGAGCGCGCCGCCGTGCCCTTCGCCGTCACCGTCGTACGCCACCCCGCAACCCTGGGGTGGCTGCGTGCCGACGAAGTCGATGTTCGTGTGCCCGCCGTTCTGCAGGTCGTTCCACAGCAGCGCCCGCCAGCAGCCCGGGTTGCCGGTGATGGAGTCGCCGAGGGGCATGATGCGCACCGCGGCCGCGTTGGCGGGTCCGGTCGGCAGCGCAAGGAGCAGGACCGCGCCGACGAAGGCCGCGGTGAGGAGCGCGAGGAGGGTCCGCATCCGCGCAGTAGAGCAACGGTGTTCGACGCTGTTCAATGCCCGGGACATTTTCCGCTGGTCCCGGGCTGTCCCGGCGTGAAAGCTCCACGCCGGGACAGCAACGGGGGTCAGGACGCGTAGGCCTCTACCTCGTAGAGGCGGGCGGCGGTGTCGGCGTTGTTCGTCGGGGCCAGGACGTTGACCCGCAGGTAGCGGACGCCGGCCGGGCCGAACGTGGAGGTGGTGACGTTGGCGGTGTTGCCGCGGACCTGGGACACGGTGGTCCAGGTGGTGCCGTCGACGCTGGTCTGCACGTCGAAGTCGCGGGTGTTGAACGCGGTGTTCTCCCCGCCGGCGCCGGCGTGGCGGATCACGACCCGGCCCACGGACACCGCGGCGCCGAGGTCGACCCGCCACCACTTGGACGCGCCGAGGGAGCACCACTTGTCGGCGTTGCCGCCGTTGACGGTGCCGTTGACGGCCTTCGCGGGAGTCTCGGTCGCCGCGCACTGACTGTCGGCGGTCGCCGTCTTGTTCAGCGCCAGGTTCGTCACCGGCGGCGTGGAACCGCCGGTGAGGGCGAAGTCGTCGACGTCGAACAGGCCACCGGAGCCCGTACCCACGAAGACCAGGAACAGCGAGCCGGAACCGGCCGACAGCGTGGTGGTCACGTCGACGAAGGTGCCGTAGCCGCCGGTGTTGGTCACCGGCAGCGAGCCGAGCAGCGGGCCGGTGGCGGAGCCGGAGCGGACCTGGATGGTGCCGCCGGCGCCGCCGGACGCGACCCGGGCGGTGAACCCGGTCTTGCCGGAGACGTTCACACCCGAATAGCCGGCCCAGTCGCCGTTGTCGATGTAGCCGACGCGGTTGCCGCCGTGGGCGGCGCCGTCACCGACGATCTGCACGCCGGACTGGGAGGTGTAGGACTCGGCCTCGATGCGGCCGGTCGGCGGTGTCACCGTGCCGGGGCTGCAGTCGGCGGCGACCTTGCCGCCGGCGTACCGGATCCCGCCGAGCAGGTGGGCCCGGAACGCACTGTCCGAATAGGACTCCTGGGTGTGGCCGGCGCCGGTGTAGAACGACCGTCCGCTCTGGATCGTCTTGCACCAGGCGAACGGATGGTCCGCGCCCATGGTGCCGCCGCTGTACGTGGTCTCGTCCAGGGTGGCGAGGACGTGCGCGGTGGCGCGCGGGTTGGTGCGGTAGTTGTACAGCTCGTCGGTGCGCACCCAGGTGGCGCCCAGGTGGGCAGTTGCCGGATGGGTGCGGTCCTCCACGCGGAGCGTCGCCTGCTGGATCGCCGGGTGGGAGGCGAACCAGGCGCCGACGAGGTCGCCGTAGAACGGCCAGTCGTATTCGGTGTCGGCGGCGGCGTGGACGCCGACGTAGCCGCCGCCGCCACGGATGTAGGACTCGAACGCGGTCTGCTGCGTGGCGTTGAGCACGTCGCCGGTGGTGCTGAGGAAGACCACGGCCTCGTACTGGGCGAGGTTCGCGGTGCTGAACGCGGCGGCGTCCTCGGTGGCGGTGACGGTGAACCCGTTCGCCGCGCCGAGCTGCTGGATCGCGGTGATGCCGGCCGGGATGGCGTCGTGGCGGAACCCGGCGGTCTTGGAGAACACGAGGACGTCGAAGGCGGTGTCGGCGTTGGCGGCGGGGACGGCCCCGGCGGCCAGGAGCGCGCCGGTCACGGCAAGGGTGGCGAGAATGCGTTTCATGATGCGTAGACCTCTACCTCGTAGAGACGGGCGGCGGTGTCGGCGTTGCTGGTGGGTGCGATGACGTTGACCCGCACGTAGCGGACGCCGGCGGCGGTGAACGTGGAGGTGGTGACGTTGCCGGTGTTGCCGCGGACCTGGGACACGGTGGTCCAGGTGGTGCCGTCGACGCTGGTCTGCACGTCGAAGTCGCGGGTGTTGAACGCGGTGTTCTCCCCGCCGGCGCCCGCGTGGCGGATCACGACCCGGCCGGCGGAGACGGTCGAGCCGAGGTCGACCCGCCACCACTTGGACGCGCCGAGGGAGCACCACTTGTCGGCGTTGCCGCCGTTGACGGTGCCGTTGACGGCCTTCGCGGGAGTCTCGGTCGCCGCGCACTGGCTGTCGGCGGTCGCCGTCTTGTTCAGCGCCAGGTTCGTCACCGGCGGCGTGGAACCGCCGGTGAGGGCGAAGTCGTCGACGTCGAACAGGCCACCCGTGCCGGTGCCGACGAAGACGAGGAACAGCGCCCCGGAACCGGCGGTCAGCGTGGTGGTCACGTCGACGAACGTCCCGTAGCCGCCGGTGTTGCCGACGTTGACGGAGCCCAGCAGCGGGCCGGTGGCCGAACCGGAGCGGATCTGGATGGTGCCGCCGGTGCCGCCGGACGCGACCCGGGCGGTGAACCCGGTCTTGCCGGAGACGTTCACACCCGAATAGCCGGCCCAGTCGCCGCCGTCGATGTAGCCGACGCGGCTGCCGCCGTGCGCGGTGCCGTCGGCGACGACCTGGACCCCGTTCTGGGACGTGTACGACTCGGCCTCGACCCGGCCCGTGGGAACGACACCGCCGGTGTCGAGGGTGAAGGCGTCGACGTCGAACAGGGCGCCCGCGCCGCCGGTGAACACCAGGTACAGCGGCCCGGTCGTGGCGGGTGCGCCGGAGACGGTGCCGGTGACGTTGACGAACGTGTCCCAGCTGCCGGTCGCCGGGACGCTGGTCGAGCCGATGAGCGTGCCGGTGGGTGAGCCGGTGCGCAGCGACAGGGTGCCGCCGGCGCCGCCGGAGGAGACCCGGGCGGTGAACGAGGTGGCGTTGTTCACCAGGTACGGGGTGAACGCGATCCAGTCGCCGTTCTCGATCTGCCCGACGGTCTTGCCGCCCTCGGCGCCGGCCTTGTCGAACGTCAGCACGCCCTGCTGGGAGCTGAAGTGCTCGGCCTGGCGGTGCCGCGGCTGCAGGGTGTGCTGGGTGTGGGTGGTGAGGCCGCCGTTGTCGGTGTACTCGGCGTCGAACACGGCGAAGATGTTCGCGGCGGCGTCGTGCTCACCGTCGAGGGGGATGGTGATCGAGCCGGTGCAGCCGGTCTGTGACGTGATCTGGTGGCCGTGGGTGTCGTGGCCGAGGATGTACGTCATCCGGACCCGTCCACAGTCGACGGTGCCGTCCTCGGGATCGGTGACGGTGATCTGGTAGGGCACGGTGTCGCCGAACGAGACGAGCGAACCGTTCGCCGGCGTCACGATCCGCACCGTGGGCACGGTGTTGCCGGCGGAGATCCGGACGCTGGCGCTGCCGGTCGCGCCCTGCGGGTCCCGGACGGTCAGGGTCGCGGTGTAGGTCCCGGCGGTGGCGTAGGTCTTCGTCGGGTTCGCCGCCGTGGACGTGGTGCCGTCGCCGAACGCCCACGCGTACGTGATCGCCTGGCCCTCTGGGTCGTTGCTGCCGGCCGAGCTGAAGTTCACGGTGAGCGGCGCGGGCCCGGACGTCGGGTTCGCCGCGGCGACCGCGACGGGCGCGCGGTTGCCGCCGCCGGTGTATTCGATGCGGTACAGCGCCGAGTTGGCGTCACCGTTGCCGAAGCCGGCGCCGTAGTCCAGGACGTACAGGGCGCCGTCGGGGCCGAACGCCTGGTCCATGATCTGCATGCCGGACCAGGGGAAGTTGGCGATGGCGCCGGGCGAGCCGTCGCCGTTGACGTCGATGGCCTTGATCCAGCGGCGGCCGAACTCACCGGCGAAGAAGTGCCCGTCGAGGTCGGCGGGGAACATGACGGCCGACGGGTTCGCCGCGTCGTAGCGGTACACGGGCCCGGCCATCGGCGATTCGGAGCCGCTGCCGAACTCGGGCGGGCTGCCGGCGTCCCCGGCGTAGCGGATCCAGGCCGCCTTCGCGGCCGGCAGGGTGCCCTGCCCGGTGTTGCGGAAGGAGTTGTTGGCCGGTCCGCCGGGGCAGTTGTACTTCGGGCCGGTGCTGTTCGTCGCGAAGTTCCACTCGTTGTACGTCTCGGTGGTGGTGTTCGTGCCGGTGCAGTACGGCCAGCCGTAGTTGCCGGGTGCGGTGATCCGGTCGAACTCGACCTGCCCGGACGGGCCCCGGTTGGCGTCGGTGGTGCCCGCGTCGGGCCCGTAGTCGCCGACGTAGACCGCGCCGGTCGGCTTGTCGACGCTCATCCGGAACGGGTTGCGCAGCCCCATCGCGTAGATCTCGGGCCGGGTGTTCGCGGTGCCCTGCGGGAACAGGTTCCCCGACGGGATCGAGTACGAGCCGTCGGTGTTCACCTTGATCCGCAGGATCTTGCCCCGCAGGTCGTTGGTGTTGCCCGCGGAGCGCTGCGCGTCGTAGGCGGGGTTGCGGTCGGTGCGCTCGTCGATCGGCGCGTAACCGGCCGAGTCGAACGGGTTGGAGTCGTCGCCGGTGGACAGGTACAGGTTGCCGGCGGCGTCGAAGTCGATGTCGCCGCCGACGTGGCAGCACATGCCGCGGTCGGTGCCGACCTCCAGGACGGTGCGTTCGCTGGACGTGTTGAGGGTGTTGTCGGTGTTGAGGGTGAACCGGGACAGCCGGTTGACGCCCTTCCACGGGGTCCAGTCGGCACCGGCGGCGGGCGCGTCCCCGCCGGGCGTGTTCAGCGGCGGCGCGTAGTACAGGTAGATCTGCCGGTTGGTCAGGAAGTTCGGGTCGGCGGCGACGCCCTGCAGGCCTTCCTCGTCGTGGGTGTAGACGGGCAGGTTGCCGATCACGGTGGTGGTGCCGCCGGCGTCGGTGCGCCGCAGCGTGCCGTTGCGGGCGGTGTGCAGCACGGAGCGGTCCGGCAGCACGGCGATCGACATGGGTTCGCCGAGTTCGTTGATGCCCTTGGCGAGCTCGATCTGCTGGAAGAGGGCGGGGTTGATGGTGGTGTGCGCCCGGGCGGGCGCGGCGGGCAGTGCTACGGCGGCGCTGCAGACCAGCAGCGCCGCCGCGGCGGATCGGGTGATGGATCGGCGGGGGTGCATCGGCGGGGGTCCTTCCCGGAATGGGTCGGGTCACGCGATGCCGGGGCACGCCGGGGTGCCCGGCGCTGGCGGGCGCCGGGTCGTCAGTCGTGCGTCCGGCGGTGGGTGCACGGGCCGCCGAAGCCCCACACATCCACACGTCGCGATGGTTTCGTGCGGCTGACGGTACTAACTCAGGTATGTAAATGCAAGAAACTAACCGCGGTCGTCAAAAAGTCGAGCACGCCCACGGGGGCGGCAACCTTAAGAACCTTTAAGGATATAGACATACTTGACTTTATTGCCACCTCGCGCGGACTATTAAGAAACTTTCCTAATAGGAGGCCAGAGTGCACCCCACCAGGCTCTTCGCCGCCGTCCTGCTCACCGTCTCCGCCGCGGTCGCCATACCCGGCACCGCGCACGCCGCCACCCCCGGGCTGACCGCCGCGTTCTCCGCCGCGGACAACGGCACCTACTGGGTCGACAAGTACGTCGTCAGCAACCCGACGGCCGCGTCCATCACCGGTTGGACCCTCGAGTTCGACGTGCCCGCCGGACTGACCGTCGGCTCCGGCTACAACGGCACCGTCACCCGCACCGGCAACCACGTGACCGTCGTCAACGCGTACTACAACGGCACCGTCCCCGCCGGGCGCAACACCGAGCCGTACAGCTTCTGGTTCATCGCCACCGGCACCAACAGCCAGCCGCTGAACTGCCGGATCAACGGCAACAAGTGCGACGGCAGCGCCGACCGCGCCCCGAACGTCCCCGCCGGCGTCGCCGTCACCGGCCGCACCACGAAGACCGTGTCCCTCGCGTGGAGCGCACCCGCCCCGACCGACTTCCCGATCGCGGGCTACGACGTGTACCGCGGCGGCACCCTCGCCGCGTCGGTCACCACGCCGTCGGCCACCGTCACCGGGCTCACCCCGAACACCGCGTACAGCTTCACGGTGCGGGCCCGCGACACCCGGGGCAACGCCTCCGCCGACAGCGCCCCGGTCACCGCCACCACCCTCAACCCCGCCGACGACACCACCGCGCCGGCCGCGCCTGGCAACCTGCGCAGCACCGCGAAGACGTCGGTCAGCGTCACCCTTGCCTGGAACGCGGTCACCGACCCCAGCGGCATCGCCGGCTACGACGTGTACCGCGGCGGCACCCTCGTCGCGTCGTCCACCACGACGACCGCGACCGTCGCCGGGCTGGCGCCGCTCACCGCGTACACGTTCACGGTGAAGGCGCGCGACACGTACGACAACGCCTCCCCCGCCAGTGCCCCCGTCACCGTCACCACCGATGACGCCGTCGGCTCCGGCGCCTACGCGAAGGTCGGCTACTTCGTCCAGTGGGGCATCTACGGCCGGCAGTACTTCGTGAAGAACCTCGACACGTCCGGCGCCGCGGCGAAGCTCACCCACGTCAACTACGCCTTCGCCAACCTCGACCCGGTCAACCTCACCTGCCTGCAGGGCGTCACCCGCGGCACCACGGCGAACCCGCAGGACCCCGACCAGGGCACCGGCGCCGGGGACGCCGACGCCGACTACGGCCGGCCGTTCAGCGCCGCGCAGTCCGTCGACGGCGTCGCCGACACCGGCTGGGAGACGCTGCGCGGCAACTACAACCAGCTGCGCAAGCTCAAGGCCAAGCACCCGAACCTCAAGGTGCTCATCTCCATCGGCGGCTGGACCTACTCGAAGTTCTTCTCCGACGCGGCCGCGACCCAGGCGTCCCGGGAGAAGCTGGTCCGCTCCTGCATCGACGTGTACATCAAGGGCAACCTGCCGCTGTACAACGGCGCCGGCGGGCCCGGCAGCGCCGCCGGCATCTTCGACGGCATCGACCTGGACTGGGAGTGGCCCGGCGCCGAAGGCCACGCCGGCAACCACTGGGGGCCGCAGGACAAGGCGAACAACACGCTGCTGCTCGCCGAGTTCCGCAAGCAGCTCGACGCGCTGGGCGGCAAGCGCTACCTGCTGACCGCGTTCACCCCCGCCGACCCGGCGAAGATCGCCGCCGGCTGGGACATCACGCACAACGACGGCACGCCGAGCGTCTTCGACTCCCTGGACTTCGCCAACGTGCAGGGCTACGACTTCCACGGCGCCGGCAGCGACAACTCGTGGGAGCCCAACCGCACCGGGCACCAGGGCAACCTGTACGGCGACGCCCAGGACCCGTACCCGTTCACGTTCAGCGTGCAGAACGCCGTGGCGGCGTACACCACCGCCGGCGTCAACCCACGGCAGCTGACCGTCGGCTTCGCCTTCTACGGCCGCGGCTGGCAGGGCGTCACCGCCGGCACCACGAACGGTGAGTGGCAGGCCGCGACCGGCGCGGCACCGGGGCAGTTCGCGGAGGAGGCCGGCACCCGCGGCTACGCGAACCTGCTCGCCATGGTGCCGGGCTGCACCGTGTACCACGACGTCCAGTCGATCGCCACGTCCTGCTTCACCGGGCCCGGCGGGCAGTGGTGGACGTTCGACGACACGTGGTCGATCGCACAGAAGACCGCCTGGCTGAAGCAGCAGAACCTGCTCGGCGGCATGATCTGGGAGATGTCCGGCGACACCACGTCCGGCACCCTGATGACCGCGCTCAACTCCGGCCTGTAGCGCATTGCCGTGGCGGCGGCCTTCTGACCGCCGCCACCCGGGGCCTATCGTTGAGCCGGTATGTCCCGAAGGTCGGCTGGAGCGTGGATGCGGCTGCGAGAGCTGGAGAAACAGGTCAGGCGGATCCTCGCCGGACTGGACGTCCCGGACCCGTTCGACCTGCGGGCGTTCTGCGCGTCCGTCGCCGCCGCGCGGGGGCGCGACCTGCACCTGCACCAGTTGCCGCAGGCCGGGGCCGACGGCACCGCGTGCGGGCTGTGGCTGGCGACGGACAAGGCCGACCACGTCTTCTACGCCGCCGGCACCGGCTGGCTGCACCAGCAGCACATCATCCTGCACGAGATCGGGCACATCCTGTGCGAGCACGTCGCGCCGGAGCCTTCACCGGCTGACGTGACGGCGCTGCTGCTGCCCGACCTCGACCCGGCGACGGTCGCCCGGGTGCTGCGCCGCTCCTCATACTCCGCGCCGCAGGAGCAGGTCGCGGAGATGATCGCCACGATGCTCAACGAGCGGGCCGGCACCACCGCCGCCCGGCCGCCCGCCGACCCCGCCCTCGGCAACCTGTACGACGCCCTCGCCGAACCGTTCCTGGTCGAGCGCCGTGGTCGTTGACGTCCTGGAGATCGCCGTCCTGGCCGCGTTCTGGGCGTTCACGATCTGGCGGTTCGCGACGCCGCAGACCCCGCGCGGCAAGGCCGTCCGGCTCGTGGTGCTGCTGGCGACGCTGTCGTTCACGTTCAACCGGCGGGAGATCTCGTACGCGACGGACACGGTCCTGCACGTGCCGGACATCTCGGTGCCGCTGAAGAACCTGGCGACTGTCGCCGCGTCCGCCGGCATGGTCCACATCGTCGGGCTGCTGTCCACCGACCCGGCGCGGTGGGCGTGGCTGCGGCGCGCGGCGTACGCGCTGCTGGGCGTGACGTCGGTGGCGATGTGCGTGCTGTTCCTGCTGGCCCCGCGCCGGCCGGAGCGCTACGACTTCGTCTACGAGCACGCCGGCGAGCCCCTGGTCACCGCCTACGCCGTGCTCACCCAGCTCGGGCTCACCGTCGGGCTGTGCTGCGCGCTGGTGCTGTTCCGCCCCACCGGGCGGTCGGTCGCGCCCGGGGCGCTGCGGACCGGGATGTGGCTGCTGAGCGCCGCGGCCGTGGTCGGGCTGCTGTTCATGGCGAACCGGGTCGCCTACCAGGTCAGCCACGCCGCGGGCAGCCTCGCCCTGGACGGCGCCGCCGCGCAGAACGTCTCCCGCGGGCTGCTGGCCATGATGCTGCTGCTCTTCGCCGCCGGCGGCGCCCTGCCGGCCCTCGGCGGGCTGCGGCGCTGGATGTCACGTTACGTGGCGCTGCGGCGACTGCGGCCGCTGTGGCTGGAGCTGTCGACGGCCGCGCCGGGGGTGGTGCTCGGCGACCCGCCGGGGCGCCTCGGCGAGCTGCTCGCCCTGCGCGGCGTCAAGTTGCGCCTCTACCGCCGGGTCATCGAGATCCGCGACGCGCAGTGGCTGCTGACGGGCCGGGCCGGCGACGGCGCCGAGGACGCGGCGGCGCTGCGGGCCGCGATCACGACCGGGAAGCGGCTGGAGCAGGCCGCGTCACCCACCCCGGACGCGGCTCATGGCCCGCCGGGCGCCTCCCAGTCGGCCGGCGGGCCCGACGTCGACGCCGAGGTCCGGGCGCTGCTCGGCCTCGCGCGGCGATACCGCGACGCGGCCGTGCAGGGCGTCGTGGCCACCCCCGTTGCTCTCGCCGGCCACAACGATCCGCCCAACCCGAATGGGTGACGTCAACTTCAGTTTATGGGGCGACATCGTCCATAAATCTGAGCTTATGATGGAGATTTCCATCGCGGGGGTGCGATTGTCAAGCGTCGCTACGTTGCAGGAGGCAAGGTGACCCTCGCAGAGAAGCTCAACCGGCTGTTCGGCACGGTCCACCCGCCGGGCCGCGGCGAGTACAGCTACGAGGAGGTCGCCGCCGCCATCCGCGAGCGGGGGGTGATGATCTCCCATACGTACATCTGGCAGCTGCGCAAGGGCGCCCGGGACAATCCGACCAAACGCCACCTCGAGGCACTCGCCGAGTTCTTCGGCGTCAATGCCGCATATTTCCTGGACGACGAGGCCGCCCGCCGCATCGACGAGCAGCTGGAACTGCTGGCCGCGCTGCGGGACAACGCGGTGCGCACCATGGCGCTGCGCGCCGCCGGGCTGTCGGGCCCGAGCCTCGAGGCCATCCACGGCATGATCGAACATGCCCGCAGGATCGAGGGCCTTCCGGACGATCCACCGACCGCGGATGTGGTGCGAAACTGACACGCCGGGCGGGGTGTTGGCCCGGCGGCGCGCGACGGTAGCGTTGCGCCAGATCGCGAGCGCGATGGTATGGAGGGTTGGCACATGTCCCAGGGCGGAGAGCTGTTGACAGCTCGAGAGGATTCCGGCGCTCGGCCGGCCTTCAAGGTCGCGCTGCGGGGGTACGACCAGGGACAGGTCGACCAGTATCTGGCGAAACGGGACAGGGAGCTCGGGCAGCTCGCCGCCGAGCGCCGGCGGATCGAGGCGGACCGGCAGGACCTCGACACCCGGCTGCGGTCGATGCAGGCGCAGCGCCAGCAGCTGCAGGCCGAGATCAACGAGCTGCGGGAGCGGCCCGCGCAGGTCGACAAGGCCTCGTTCCGGCACCTGGGGCCGATGGTCGACGACATTCTCGCGCTCGCGGAGAAGCAGGCCAACCAGATCACCAGCACCACCCAGGAGCGCGCCGCCAAGCACCAGGCCGAGGCGGAGAAGGTCCTCGCCGAGGCCCGCGAGCTGGCCGCCAAGACGCTGCAGGACCTCGAGGACGAGCTGGCGAAGCGCCGCGCCGAGGAGCAGCAGGCCTATGACGAGCGCCGCGCCGCCGCGCAGGGCGAGCTCGCCGAGATCCGTGAGCTGGCCGAGCGGCTGCGGGCCAACAGTGAGGCCGCGCAGCAGCGCGCCGAGCAGGAGGCCAACCGGATCAACGAGCAGAGCGCCGCGCAGATCAAGCACACCCAGGCGCAGGCGAAGGCGCTCCTGGAAGCGGCCCACCTCAAGATCCAGCAGGAGATCGAGGCGGCCCGCAACCAGACCCAGCAGGAGCTGGCCCAGTGGAAGGCCGCCGCCGAGAAGGAGATCGCCGACGTCAAGGCCGGCGCCGAGCAGGAGATCGCCGCGCACCGCGAGCAGGTCGAGGAGGAGCTCGCCGGCCAGCGCACCAGCCTCGAGGAGGAGCTCACCGGCCTGCGCCGCCGCGCCGAGGAGCAGAACGCCCAGGCCCAGCACCAGCTCGCCACCGTCCAGCGTGAGATCCAGGCCCGCCGGCAGGCGCTGACCCAGCTGCAGGCCGAGCTGGAGAGCAACCAGCAGCGCCTGGCCCAGACCCGCCGTGAGGGCGCGACCGCCGAGCGTGAGGTCGTGCAGTTCCAGCAGCGCCTGAAGGAGACCCGCCAGGACCTGGCCGAGGAGATGGGCCGCCTCGAGGAGGCCCGCTCCGCCGCCGAGTCCGCGGAACGGCACGCCAAGGAGGTCCGCGCCCGCGTCCAGCGTGAGGCGAAGCGCGTCGCGGACCTGGCCGCCGCCGCCGTCATGGCGGCTGCCGCGGGCGGCGAGACCGGCGAATACGCCAAGATCCCGGTGCGCACCCCGGCGGAGCGCGCCGCGGAGCAGCAGCGCGTCGTGGACCAGCAGCGCCTCGCCGAGCAGGAGCCGGGCGGTCAGCCGCAGCCGGTGGCCACCCAGCAGGGCACCCAGCCGGTCGCGGTGCACCCCTCACCGGCCAGCCCGTCGCGATCAACCCGCTGACCGGGCAGCCGCTCGGCGCCCGCCCGGGCGCGGCGCAGCCGGCCGCGGCGGCCGAGGACAGCGGGCCCGAGGAGGAGCAGGCCGAGGACAGCCGCTCCGGCGAGCACGCACCCCTCGCGGAGCAGGCCCGCGACGACAGCACCGGCGAGCGCGGCTCGCTCGGCGCGCAGCTGCGCGGCAGCAACGGCCACGGCGACAGCCGCACCGGCGAGCACGGCCCGCTCGGCGAGCAGGGCCGCGGGCGCGGCGAGCAGAGCAGGCCGGGCGAGGCGGCACCGCGCAGCCTGTTCGAGCCGCGCACGCCCGCGCACGAGACCCCGGCCGACGACGATCGGCCGAGCACCGGCACCGGCCACGGCAACGGGTTCGCCCGGCACTCCTCGGAGCCCGCCGTCCCGGCCCAGCGCGACGGCCAGCGCGAGGCCGACGCCAACCGCTGACACCTGACACCCGTCAACCCGAAGGACCGCACCGGTCCTTCGGGTTGTCTGGTTTCGGTAGCATCCGCGCGATGGGAACCATGGTGGCGTTCGACTCGGCCGAGCTGCTGCTGCAGCGGGAGGACCAGCCGGCCGCCCTCGCCGCGCTGCGCGCGCACCTGCGGGACTGCCCCGGCGACCTCGAAGGCGACACCCCCATGCGACGCTGCGCGCCGCACGCAAGCCGGGCCAAGGACGCCGGAAGGCGCCACCCCCGCCGGGGTGGCGCCTTCGTGGCGATCGCGGGTCGTGTGGCCAGCGCCCTGTCGACATAAAGGCCGCTTTTATTTAGCGACTGTGCCCCGATCTGGAATCGGGGGGCCTGTCGGCCGGGCCTGACGCAGTCCCGCAATACCTTGTATTCAACCGGTTCCCGGGTGCGGCCGGCAACCGGTTTTCAGGCCGCCGCCGCGAACAGCGACGCGTACACCAGACGCGAGCCGTCGGTGACCACCTGGCCGCCGACCGCCTCACCGGTCACAGTGGACAGTCGCAGGTCGAGGTAGCGCTCCTCCTCGACCAGGTCGCCCGGCTGCCACGCGGCGCGCGCCAGCCAGTCACCCACCTCGTCCGCCACCGAGCGGCGCCGCGCCTCCAGGGCGGTGCGCAGCCCGTCGAGGGAGTCGACGTCGAACGCGGCGTCCATCGCAGCGGACGGGCCGGGCGCGGCGAACCACGCGGCCGGGCCGTAGGCGAAGCACACCAGGGCCATCCAGACCTCGGCGAAGTACACCGGGTCCGGCGCGATCTCCATCCCGGCGAGGCTGTCGCCGACGAAGAACAGCGCGCCGAGCTGCCCGTCGAGGAGCTCCAGGCGGCTCTGGTACTGGGTGAGCACCGCCCGCTTGCGGGTCAGCACCTGCTCCAGGTGACCGCGGGCCGGCAGCCCATGACGGGCGTTGAAGCCCGCGATGTCGCCCCAGAGCTTGCTGTACTGGCTGGTCCCCCGCAGCCGCAGCGCCGCGGCGCGCAGCTCCACCGGCAGGATGAAGAACCACTGGTCCCGCTCGGCCAGGTAACCGCCCTGGCTCTCCTGGACGCAGCAGGCGTCGTCGAAGCGCAGCGTCTGGCCCGCGGCGATGAACGCCGAGCGGCACAGCGCGTGGTTCTGCGCGGAGTCCTGGATGTAGCCGACGTGCAGCGGCACGATCGCCACCCCGGCGTCGGCGGGGTTGGTCAGTTCGACCTGGCCGTACGTGACGACCCGGCTGAGCTTCAGCCCGCTGCGGGGCGGCGCGACACCTGGGTACGCCGGCCCGAAGACCGGCACCATGGTGAGCGCCCCGGCCCGTTGCGGCGGGCCGAGCCGGTAGCCGGTGGTGTCCACCCCGGCGGGAACCGGCAGGTTCATCACGATCCTCCTTCCAACGTGAGCGAGGCGGCGGCGAGGCGGCGGCGCAGTTCCGCGACGATCCACCGGTCCGCCGCGGCACCGTCCACATGGGACAGCATCCACAGCACCAGCGGCGCCAGGTCGTCGCCGTGCCAGAACGTGCGCTGCGGCAGCAGCGGCGCGGGCCGGCGCAGCGTCAGGTCGTCGGCGTGGCCGAACGTGGCCTGACAGAACAGGACCGGCGTGCGGACCCCCACCCGGGGCAGGGTCGCGGTGACCCGCGCCAGGTCGCCGGGGTGGACGTTCTCGTAGCCGTCGGAGGCGACGGCTACGACGTCCGGCGCGACCGGGCCCGACAGCGCGTCCAGCACGCCCGTGGCGAGGTCGGTCGCCCCGCCGGGACGGCCGTGCGCGCCGCCGACCGGGACCACGACCAGCCGGGCGCAGACCCGGTCCAGCACCCGGCGCAGCGCGGCGACCTGCGACGCGACCGCCCACTCGCGGTCGCCGTAGCCGCGCATCGAGGCGGAGTCGTCCAGCACCAGCGCGACGGTGCCGTCGTAGCGGGGCATCCCGGCGACGGTCTCGTCGGTGTACCGGGCGACCGCGGGCAGCAGCTCGTCGCTCGGCCCGCCGCGCAGCAGGTGCACGAGCGTCGCGGCGAGGTCGCCCCGGTTGGTCGCGGTGACCGTCTCCGGCCGCTGCGCGGTCAGGTCGAGGTCGCCGGCGGCCGGTGGGAGCGCGACGAGCGCGGTGGCGTCGCCGTGCCGGTACAGCGCCGGCACCCGCTGCGACGCGGCCGCGGAGCGCAGCAGCGCGTGGTGCGGGCGGGCGCCGCGGCGCAGGGCGTCGACGCAGGCGCGGGCGGTGGCCCGGCCGAGGGCGTGCTCGAAGCAGTCCTGGGCGACGCCACGGCGGGCCTGCGCGAACTGCGCCGCGTGCGGGTGCTCCAGCAGCACCGTCAGCACGGTCCGGGTGACGTGCCTGTGGTTGGCCCGGCGCCGGCGTACCGCGAGCAGCACGCTCAGCACGTCCGCCGGGGCGAGGCCGAGCGCGAGGACCCGGGTGACCCGCGCGAGGGTGTCCCGGGTGGCGTCGTCGAGCCCGGCGCGGGAGGCGAGCAGCAGCCGCAGCAGCACCCGGGCCCGCTGCGGCGCGAGGACCCCGGGCGTGAGCGCCGTCAGCGCGTACCGCTGCGGGTCGGCGGCGTACGCCTCGGCGTGCACGGCCTCGTCGTCCCACACCACGGCACCGGTGCGCGGCACCCGCAGCACGGTGTCGTGCCGCTGCAGATGGAGCACGAACTGCACGGTCATCGTCGTTCCTCCTCCCGGAACAGGGGTCACCGCCAGGGTCGCACCGCGAAATTCAGTGGAACGAATGCTTTTCCGTATGCAACCGGCGACCCTCGAGGGGCGTGTTCCTGGGCATGGCAGACGCCGACACGTTCGCGGAGTTCTACCGGGACACCTACCGGGGCCTGGTAGCGCAACTCGTCGCGTACACGGGTGACCTCGGCGAGGCGCAGGACGTGGCGCAGGAGGTGTACGTGCGGGCCTGGGCGCGCTGGCGGCGGATCGGCACCTACGACGACCCGCGGGCATGGGTGAGCCGGGTCGGGCACAACCTCGCCATCAGCCGGTGGCGCAAGGCCCGCACGGCCGTGGCCGGCTGGGCGCGGCACGGGCCGCCGCCGCCGGTCCCCGAACCCGGCGGCGACACCCTGGACCTGGTCGCTGCGCTGCGGCGGCTGCCGGAGCCGCAGCGCCGGGCCCTGGTCCTGTACCACCTGGGCGGGTTCGCGGTCGCGGAGATCGCCCGGATGGAGGGCGCGCCGGAGAACACCGTGAAGGCCCGCCTGGCCCGCGGGCGGCAGGCCCTGGCCCCGATGCTGACCACAGAGGTGACGACATGACCGCCGACGCCGAGCACGAGGCTGTCGACCAGGCGTTCCGGGCCCTGCGGGCGCGGGTCGACGCGGCCGCGGCCGGTCCGCCCGCCGAGCGGATCGAGGCCCGGGGGCGCCGGCGCCGCACGGGGCACGTGGTCCTCGCCGGTCTGACCGTCCTCGCGGTCCTCGCCGGTGGCTGGACGATCACCCGCGACCTGGACCGCGACGCGGCGCCGGAACCGCCCGCCGTGCCGCCGGCGACACCCGCCCCGCCGGCGCCGACCGGCACCCGGCTGGACCGGATCCCGCCCGGCTTCCTCGCCGGCGAGACCGGTGCCGAGCAGGTCATCGACCACCACGACTTCCAGGCCGACTGCTTCGGGCAGCCGGTGACGCGCCGGGCCATGACCGAGGTCGACGGCGAGCAGGAGCGGCGCAGGCAGCTGAACCAGGCCCTGTACGTGTACCGCGACGAGGACGCCGCGAAGGCGGTCATGCGCGACCTGCGGCCGAAGCTGCAACGGTGCAGCGGCTTCGACGGCGCGGGCGTGCTGGAGCCGGTGAGCAGCCCGGCCCTGGGCGGCGAGGCCCTGTCGATCACGGTCGCGCTGCCCGCCG
Organism: Dactylosporangium sp. NBC_01737; assembly: GCF_035963215.1. NCBI lineage: Bacteria > Bacillati > Actinomycetota > Actinomycetes > Micromonosporales > Micromonosporaceae > Dactylosporangium > Dactylosporangium sp. NBC_01737. The sequence goes on along the minus strand of NZ_CP109153.1, from coordinate 5,340,379 downwards.
ACGGCGCCGGCGAGCAGACCGGGCAGCCGTTCCGGTTCCTGGTCGTGCGGGTCGGTTCGGCCGTCGCCGAGTTCGGCGGCATCGTGCGCACCCCCGAGACGGTCGACCGTGCGGCGGCGCTCATCCCCCGCCTGTGCGTCTTCGGCCCGGGGTGCCCGCCGCGGTACGCGACGCCGATGACACCGTCGTCGAACGGGGCCGAGGCGTGGGCCGCCGTCGCCGGCGTCCACGAGACCGGGACCCGGCGGCCGCCGGGGAACGAGCAGGCGGGCGTGCTCGCCACGCTCGGCTACCGGGCGGTGGTCGTGCCGCTGACGTGCGACCTGGGCGCCGCCCCGGCGCTCGGCGTGACGGCGGCGGGCAACAGCTACTCCGTCGTGTACTTCACCTCACGACAGGACGCGGAGACGCTCGGCCTGCCTGTCGTTCGGGTCCAAACGTACTGCCTCTGAGCGGTGCCGGGCGACGCGGCCGCCGAGACCGCGAGCCACCCGCGAAGGTTCGTCACCGCATGCCATCGGCACCCCCGCCGGGACTTGAGGACCGTACGGTGCCCTGCATATACAGCTTCGCGACGCCGTCGACATTGCGTCCGGCGGTGCACGAGACTCGGGCTGGGTCGTCGGCGACACGGGGTGGGAGCGGGCATGACGGTGGCACAGCTGTGGGCGGACCGGCGTTCGGAGGTCGCGTTCAGCGGCGGCAGGGCCGGTTCGGGGCCCGCGACGTGGGGGCAGCAGGCGATCTGGGATGTGGTGCGCAACCTCGGGACCGACGCCGCCCGCTACAACGTCTCCGGCGGCCTGCCGCTGCCCTCGCCGGTCCCGGCGGGCCGGGTCGAGGCGGCGGTCCGGGACCTGGTGCTGCTGCACGAGTCGCTGCGGACCCGGCTGCGCACCACCGGCGACGGCCGGGTCGAGCAGGTCGTGCACGCCGCCGGCGGCATCCCGCTGGTGACCCGCGCGGCGGGCCCGGACACGGTCACCCCGACCGCGTACGCGCTGCGCGACGAGCTGCTCGCGGTGCCGTTCGACGCCGAACGGGAGTGGCCGCTGCGGGTCGGTGTCGTGCAGGCCGGCGGCGACGCCCACTACGTCGTGTTCTTCCTGTCCCACACCGCCTCCGACGGCTGGGGGCTGCGCAACCTGCTCGCCGACTTCGCCGCCCTCCTGCGCGGCCCCCTGCCCGCCCGGGACCTGCTGCAGCCCCTGGAGGAGGCGGCGTTCCAGACGTCGGAGCGGGGCCGGCGCCGCGACGCCGCCGCCCGCCGGTCGTGGCGGAGAAGCTGGGCCGCGGCCCGGCGAGCCTGTTCCCGGCGCGGGCGGGCCGGCCGCCGGCGGCCACGTTCCCCAACGCGGTGCTCAACTCCCCCGCGCTGGGCCTGGCCCTGGACCGGGTCGCGGGCTCGCTGGCGGTCAGCCCCGCCGCGGTCGTCCTCGCCGCGGCGGCCGCGTCGGCGGCCCGCATCACCGGCGTCGGCGAGGCCGTCTTCCAGGTCGTGGTGAACAACCGGTTCCTGCCCGGCATGGCCGGCGGCGTGACGACGATCGCCCAGGAGGGGCTGTTCCACCTGACCGGCACCGGCGGCGCGGACTTCCCGGACCTGGTCCGCCGGACCTTCGGCGCCGCCCTGTCCGCGCAGCGCCACGCGTACTACGACAAGCTCGCCCTCGACCGTGACGTCGCGGCCCTCGAGCACCCCGGCGACCACTCCTGCTTCGTCAACGACCAGCGGGGCCTGATGCCGGCGCTCGGTTTCGCCCCGCCGGCCCCGGCGCCGCTGCGGGAGGCGCTGACCCGCACGACGCTGACGTGGCCGGTGGAGCACGAGCCGCGCCGGGGCGTGTCGTTCGCCCTGGACGCCCAGGACGCGCCGGGCGCCCTGGAGCTCGCGATGACCGCCGACAGCGCGCTGCTGCCCCGTGCGGACATGGAGACGTTCCTGTACACGATCGAGGAACTGATCGTCAGCCACGCCGCCGGTGGCTGACGTCAGACCTTCCAGACCCAGACGTCCACGACGTGCTCGCCGGGGCCGAACAGCATGTCGGCGGTCTGCCGGATGGCGTCGCTGTTGCCGTGCCCGTCGGCGAGGATGATCCGGTCCGCCTTCCAGTACGCCAGGTCGGCCTTGGCCTGCGCCACGTACTCGGGGCCGAGCTGCGGCACGACGCCGTCGGTGCCGACCTGGCCGAGCAGCGACCAGGTCTGCGGGTAGGTCGGGCCGAACATGGCCTTGTGCTCCGGGTCGTTCGGGTCCGGCGCGAGGAAGTACCCGCCGGCGATCTTGAAGTTGATGCGCGTGTCGACGGACCAGCGCATCGCGTCGAGGCCCTCCCACCAGCCGCCGGGGATGACCACGACCGTGGCCTGCTCCGGGACGTGCTGCCGCCACACGCCGCTGCTGAAGAAGATCGGCGCGGCGGGCCGCTCGTTCGTGGGCTGCGGCGTCGGGATCAGCGGCAGCAGCGCCATGGCGAGCGCCGCCGTCCACAGCCAGCGGCCGGCGGCGGGCAGCGGCTCGTCGTCCTCGTCGCGGCGGGGCTCGACGGGCGGTTCGGCGGCGAACGACCCCTCGACGGGCGGGGCGTCGGCCGCGACGGCCTGGGCCGTCTCGGTGCGGGTGACCGGCCCCGCGACGATGAACCGGTCGACGAGGATGGCCAGGAGCACCCCGACGAGGGGTGTGACGACGAGCGCGACCCGGGTCGGCACCACGGAGTCGAACAGCGGCAGGTCGACCAGGAAGCGCCACGGGCCGTGCCAGGTGGTCTCCTCGCCCTTGTACCGCACGACCGGTCCGAGCGACAGCGCCGCGAACACGACGGCGGTCACGAACAGCGCCCGCGCGGCCCGGTGGTGCCACAGGGCCGCCGCGGCGGCCGGCAGGAGCAGCAGCAGCGGCCAGCCGAAGAACGTGTTCTCCTCCGTGGGCCCGCCGAGCTTGTCGATCTGGGTGACGTCGCCGAGGATCGAGCGGCGGCTGAAGTTGTAGAACCCGGCGAAGTCGGCGCTGAAGCCGTGCACGAAGTCGGGCAGCCCGTGGTACGCCTGCGGGCCGGCGAACTGGTGCCACAGCGGGTAGGCCATGACGGCGCCGGCGGCCAGGGCGGTGACGCCGAGCGCCGGCAGCGCGGCCCTCGCGGCCGGCAGCATCTCGCTGGGCCGCAGGAACACCAGCAGGAACACCAGCAACGCGAACGCCGCGAGGAACAGGACCTCCTCGTTGATGAAGCACTGGTAGACGACGAGACCGGCGAGCACGAGACCCTTGCGGACGGTGTTGCCGGGTTCACGCATCCGGAACACGGCACACAGGATCAGCGGGATCATGAACTGCCCGGCGATGTTGGGGTGCCCGGTCGTCTGCGACACCATCGCGGGCCCGAACCCGCAGAACAGCGCGCCCAGGTACGCTGCCGTCCGGGACCGCACGACCTCGCAGCGCAGCAGCATGAAGAACCACGCGATCGCCGTGGCGGCGGGTGCGATGGTGCTGATGAGGGCGAACGTGACCGGCGCGCCGAACAGCAGCGTGATCGGGGCGAGCGGCAGGGCGAGCCCGAGGATGGACGTGTTGGCCATCAGATTCACGCCCAGTGGCGCGTTGAGCTGGTCGGTGAGGATCGGGGAGTCACCATGGGTGAACAGGCGCGCGGCGTGCGTGAGCACCCACTCGAAGAACACCTGGTCCTGGTTGTTGTCCGCGAGCATCCTCGTCTGCGGTGCCGCCCACAGATGGTGGAACAGCACGACGGAGAAGACCACGTAGCTCACGACGACAAGCGCGTTCTTTCCGCCGGTTTTCACGGGTGAGACCATAGCTGGACCCCTGCCCATGGCGCACGCTCTGGCCCCAGAGCATCGACGCCTATAAACTACGCCAATTCCGGATAACATGATCAGATCGTTGGATCGCCGAGCTACCGAGGAGAACGCCGTGCCACCTGGAGGCGATCGGGATCGCAGTCCGGAGATCCTCGGTGACCAGCTCATCCAGTCCGAGGTCCTCGAGGGCCTGGCGATGGCGAAGAATCATCGCAAGTGGTTCGTCGCGTTCGCGACGCCGTTTCTCGGCGACGACCCGATCGAGGTCAGCGCGGGCCTGGGCGACTACGCGGCGGAGTGGCTGGAGCACGCGCCGCGGATGACGGTGACCGAGGCCGACCCGGACCGTCTGCTGGCGCTCAAGGAGCGCTTCTCCGGCAACCGTGAGGTCGCGATCCGTGAGCTGATGCTGCCGAGCGAGATCACCGCCGAGCACAGCGCCGCCGTGTCCTACAACGTCCTGGAGCACATCGAGGACCACCTCGGCGCCCTGCAGACGATGCGTTCGCTGGTCCGCCCCGGCGGCTACGTGATCATCGTGGTGCCCGCGTTCCCGTTCGCGATGGGCCCCGCCGACATCGCGACCGGCCACGTGCGCCGGTACACCCGCAAGACCATGCGGGAGGTCCTGCTCGCGGCGGACCTGGAGATCGAGAAGTTGCACTACGCCAACTCGCTGGGCCTGATCGGCTACTACGTGTCGACGTGCCTGCTGCGGCAGAAGCCGGGTCCCGGCCTGATGGTGAAGTTCTACGACTCGACGGTAGCGCCGATGACACGCTTCGCCGAACGCTTCGTCACCCCGCCCTTCGGCCAGTCGGTGATCGCCATCGCCCGCCGCCCTGCCTGAAACTTTCTCTTTTTTACCGCAAACTTCGGGGGCTGGCGGCGGCGAGCCATCCGGCCGGGTCGTCGGTGGCGATGGGGTACCCGTACGTGAGGTCCGCGTGGCCGGACGACACGGTGTCCTGCGCCCACAGGCGTTCGCACAGCGAGCAGCGGTACACGGCCAGCCACCGCGCCGGGTCGGCGGCCACCTCCTCGAGCAGCGGCAGGATCCGGGTCCAGTTCCCGGCCAGCCGCACCGCCTCCCACCGGGCGCCCGGCGCCTCGAGGCGCTCGTGCCGGCACCCGCAGACCAGGGGCTCGGCCAGGTAGCCGAGCCGCCGCGCCCACGCCAGGACCCTGGCCGTCTTCCGCCGCGACCGCCACCCTCTCCCCCGCCGCGTGTGCTGCCACACGAGCGTGCCGGTGTCCACGTCCGGGTGCACCAGCGCGCACGCGAGGGCCTCGTGCGCGTCGTACGGCCCGGCATACGCCCGCTGCGCCGCCCGCTGCACCACGTCGCCCGGGTACAGCCGCTGCCGGGCCAGGGCCAGCCGGGCGAGCTTCGTGACGGTGCTCGGGAACAGCCCGTGCGCCACCGGCTCCCCCGGCACGCCGAGCGCCAGCCACCGGACGGTCCCGACGAGCCGCTCCGGCACCGGCGGCACGTCCCCCGCCGGCGGGAACCATGCCCGCAGGTACGTCAGGAGCTCCTGCGCCCCCGGGTCGTGGCCGAGCGCCGCCCGCACCAGCGTCAGCAGCCGCGGTCCGGCGGCCACCCCGGCGAGGATCAGCCGATCGAGTGACAGCTCCCGCACGACCGCCCACGCCGCCGTGGGGTCGGCCACGTCGAGGGTCCGGTAGCCGGTGTCCCGCGGCCGCAGCTCGGCAAGCTCCCGGGCAACCTCGCCGCCGTCAAGGACCCGATCCACCGCCCCAGTCTCCCACCGGCGCCGTCAGCATTCGATGACCGTCACGGCCAGTCCACCGCGGGCGGTCTCCTTGTACTTGACGGACATGTCGCGGCCGGTGTCGCGCATGGTGCGGATGGCCTTGTCGAGGGTGACCTTGTGGCTGCCGTCGCCGTTGAGGGCGAGCCGCGCCGCGTTGATCGCCTTGACGCTGGCGATGGCGTTGCGTTCGATGCAGGGGATCTGGACGAGGCCGCCGACGGGGTCGCAGGTGAGGCCGAGGTTGTGTTCGAGGCCGATCTCGGCGGCGTTCTCGACCTGTCCGGGGGTGCCGCCGAGGACCTCGCACAGCCCGGCGGCGGCCATCGCGCACGCGGAGCCGACCTCGCCCTGGCAGCCGACCTCGGCGCCGGAGATGGAGGCGTTGCCCTTGATGAGGATGCCGACGGCGGCGGCGGTGAGCAGGAACCGGGCGACGCCGTCGTCGGTGGCGCCGGGCACGAACCGCGTGTAGTAGTGCAGGACCGCGGGGATGATGCCGGCGGCGCCGTTCGTGGGGGCGGTGACGATCCGGCCGCCGGAGGCGTTCTCCTCGTTGACGGCGAGGGCGAAGAGGTTCACCCAGTCCAGGACCCGCAGCGGGTCCTCGGTGCCGTCGTCCGCCTTCAGGTCGCGGTACAGGGCCGGTGCCCGGCGGGGTACGCGCAGCCCGCCGGGCAGGACGCCTTCCCGGTCGCAGCCGCGTTCGACGCAGGCCTGCATGACCGACCACAGGTGCAGCAGGCCGGCGCGGGTGTCGGCGTCGGGGCGCCACGCGCGTTCGTTGGCGTACATGACGTCGCTCACCGGCAGCGACAGTTCGCGGCACAGGGCGAGCAGTTCACCGCCGGTGCTGAACGGGTGCGGCAGGACCGTGGTGTCCGCGACGATGCCGGTGTCGCCGACGACGAAGCCACCGCCGACGGAGAAGTACGTGCGCTCGGCGAGCAGCTCGCCGGCACCGGACCAGGCGTGGAAGCGCATGCCGTTGGGGTGTTCGGGCAGCGACCTGCGGCGGTGCAGGACGACGTCGTTGTCGCTGTCGAACGGCACCTCACGGCCGCCGGACAGCCGCAGCCGGCCGGTGCGGCGGATGCCGGCGACGCGTTCGTCGGCGGTGTCGGTGTCCACGGTCGCCGGGTCCTCGCCGAGGAGCCCGAGGACGACGGCCTTCGCCGAGCCGTGGCCGTGGCCGGTGGCGCCGAGCGAGCCGAACAGCTCCGCCTGCACCCGCCCGACCTCAAGGGTGTCCAATGTGGACGCGAAGCGGTGGGCGGCGCGCATCGGGCCGACGGTGTGCGACGAGGACGGGCCGATGCCGACGGAGTACAGGTCGAACGCGCTCAACGCCACCGCGCTCACCCGGCCAGGGCGGTGTAGGCGGCCGCGTCCAGCAGGTCCGGGGTACCGGTGACGGCGAGCTTGAAGAGCCAGCCCCGCTCGTACGGGTCGTCGTTGACCAGGCCCGGCTCCTCGGCGAGCGCGGCGTTGACCTCGACGACGGTGCCGTCGGCCGGGGCGAGCAGCTCGCTGACGGACTTCGTCGACTCGATCTCGCCGCACGGCACGCCGGCGGTGACGGTGGCGCCGAGGTCGGGCAGCCGCACGTACACGATGTCGCCGAGCGCGTCGGCGGCGAACGCGGTGATGCCGACCCGCCCGTCGTGCAGCCATTCGTGGTCGCGGGTGTAGGACAGGTGCGGCGGGATCGCGGGCATGATGCTCACCTCTGCGGGGAGTAGAAGGGCAGCGCGACGACGTCGGCGTCGGCACCGGTACCGCGGACGTCGACGGCGAGGCGGGTCCCCGGCGCCGACACGCCGACGGGGACGTAGGCCATCGCGACGGGGTGGCCGAGGGTCGGGGAGAGCGCGCCGCTGGTGACCGCGCCGACCTGGGCGCCGGTCGCGGGGTCGAGGACCGGGTAGCCGCGCCGGGGCGCGCGGCGGGTGCCGGTGACGAGGCCGACGAGGACGTCGGCGGGGCCTTCGGCGCGCTGGCGGCGCAGGGCGGCGGCACCGACGAAGTCGCTCTTGTCGAACGCGACGACCCGTTCCAGACCGGCCTGCAGCGGCGTGACACGGACGGACAGTTCGTGGCCGTACAACGCCATCCCGGCCTCCAGACGCAGCGTGTCGCGGCACGCGAGTCCGGCCGGCGACGGGCCGCGCGCGAGCAGCGACTCCCACACCGCCACGGCGTCGCCCGGCCGGCAGTACACCTCGAAGCCGTCCTCGCCCGTGTACCCGGTCCGCGCGAGCAGCACACCCCGGCCGGCGACCGTGAAGTCCCGGATCGCGTAGTACCGCAACGGTCCCGGGTCGAGCATCGCCGCGGCTGCGGGTCCCTGCACCGCGATCAGCGCCCAGTCCGCGGACGCGTCGCGGACCCCGACCCCGAAGCCGTCGGCGTGCTCGCGCAGCATCGCGAAGACGACGGCGGTGTTCGCCGCGTTCGCCACGACCAGGTAGCGGCGTTCGGCGAGCCGGTAGACGACGAGGTCGTCGAGGACGCCGCCGTTGTCGTGGCAGAGCATGGTGTACCGGGCCCGCCCGGCCGCCAGGGTCGACAGCCGGCCGACGAGCGCGTGGTCGAGGAAACGGCCCGCGTCGGCGCCGGTGACCTCGATCTCGCCCATGTGGGACAGGTCGAACAGGCCGGCGGCGCGGCGCACGGCGTGGTGCTCGGCGAGGTCACCGGTGTAGCGCAGCGGCATGCGCCAGCCGGCGAAGTCGGTGAAGGTGGCACCCAGATCGCGGTGCACATCGAACAACGGCGTCACGTGAGGCTCCCTGGGTCGCAGATGCCGTCACGGGACGGCACCCGGCTGGGTGACCTCCCCGCTCTGTCATCGGAACCTGAGAGCTTCACCGCCACCGCCCGGCGGGATGCCGACGTGGACGGTTTGCACCGTTGGCGCAGGACAGGTTTCGTCCTGACTTTCCAGAGTCGCCTGACCGCGGCGGTACCTGTGCCTGAGAGATTCTGGGGAGAACATTGCTCCTTCGGCGCCCCGGTGGTGCCGGGGGCTCTCCCGTCGCGGGTCGTGCAGCGCGATATGTGGTTGTGATCCAGGACCGTATGACCCGCCGCACCGCCGCGTCAAGCACGCCCCGCGCTGCAACTTTCACACATCAATTTTCGAAACTCGCCGCCCGCGCCGCCGCACGCTGCACCGACGCCGCCACCTGGAACCGGTGCGCCGCGGGGCGGGTCCGCCGGGGTTGCATTGATCGATGCTGGTCGAGTTCCCCGCCGAACATGTTTCGAAAACGAAGGGCGTTGTGATGGACAGGAATCGAAAACGGGCGCTGGGTGCCGCCGGTGCGGGTGCCGTCGCGGTGGCGGTGGTGCTGGGTGTGGTGTCCACGGCCGCCGCGGCCGGGTCGACCTTGCACGCCGCCGCGGCGGATCGGGGCCGGTACTTCGGTACGGCGGTTGCGGCGTACAAGCTCAGTGACTCGGTGTACAGCACGATTCTGGATCGTGAGTTCGGGATGGTGACGCCGGAGAACGAGATGAAGTGGGATGCGACGGAGCCGTCGCAGGGGTCGTTCTCCTACGGCTCGGCGGATCAGATCGTGGCGCATGCGCAGGCGCACGGTCAGCGGGTGCGTGGGCATGCGCTGGCGTGGCATCAGCAGCAGCCGGGCTGGGCGCAGAACCTGTCGGGGACGGCGTTGCGTAACGCGATGGTCAACCATGTCACGCAGGTCGCGACGCATTACAAGGGCAAGATCTATGCGTGGGACGTGGTGAACGAGGCGTTCGCCGATGGTGGTGGCGGCGGGCGGCGTGACTCGAGCCTGCAGCGGACGGGGAATGACTGGATCGAGGTGGCGTTCCGTGCGGCGCGGGCCGCGGACCCGGCCGCGAAGTTGTGTTACAACGACTACAACACCGATGGGCAGAACGCGAAGTCCAACGCCGTGTATGCGATGGTGTCGGATTTCAAGGCTCGTGGGGTGCCGATCGACTGTGTGGGGTTCCAGTCGCATTTCAACAGTGCGAGCCCGGTCCCGTCGGACTATCAGGCGAATCTGCAGCGGTTCGCGGACCTGGGCCTGGACGTGCAGATCACCGAGCTGGACATCGAGGGCTCCGGCAGCGCCCAGGCCGACAACTACCGCCGGGTCACCGAGGCCTGCCTCGCGGTGAGCCGGTGCACCGGGATGACTGTGTGGGGTATCCGTGACAGCGACTCGTGGCGTGCCTCGGGCACCCCGCTGCTGTTCGACGGCAACGGCAACAAGAAGGCCGCGTACACCAGCACCCTGACCGCCCTCGGCGGCGGCGGACCCACCTCCAGCCCGCCGAGCAGCCCGCCGGTGAGCAGCTCCTCCCCGCCGGTCCCGTCCGGCGGCTGCACCGCCACCGCGTCGGTCAACCAGTGGCAGGGCGGGTTCGTCGTCACCGTCAGGGTCACCGCCGGCTCCGGCGGCACCAACGCATGGACCGTCACCATGCCACTGCCCAGCGGCATCACCGTCACCAACTCCTGGAGCGTGACCCGCAACGGCAACACGTTCACCAACGTGTCCTACAACGGCCACATCAACCCCGGCCAGTACACCGAGTTCGGCCTCCAGGCCACCGGCACCGCCGGCACCCTCACCCCCACCTGCGCCGCGAGCTGACCCCGACCGGCGGGCCCGCTCCCGGGAACGGCGTCCCGGGGCGGGCCCGCCTTGCATTCACAGTGATCCATGCCGCAGGTATCATGGACGCGGGAGCCGTACAGCGCCGCGGACAGCCTCTGAGCTGCACCGCAGGCGCCGCCATGGACACAACTCGTATCGACGTGACGGAGCTCCCTGTGCAACTTTCAGCCCGTACCAGACGGCTCGCCATCGGCGCGGCCGCCATCCTCACCGCGGCCATGGCCGCGGTCGTCGTCGCCCAGAGTCCCGCCTCGGCGCACGGCTCGATCACCGACCCGCCGTCGCGCAACTACGGCTGCTGGGCCAGATGGGGCAGCGACTTCCAGAACCCGAACATGGCCCAGACCGACCCGATGTGTGCCCAGGCGTGGCAGGCCAACCCGGACACCATGTGGAACTGGAACGGCCTCTACCGCGAGGGCGTCGCCGGTAACCACCAGGCCGCCATCCCCGACGGCCAGCTCTGCAGCGGCGGCCGCACCCAGAACGGCCGGTACGCGTCCATGGACACCATCGGCGCGTGGGTCGCGGCGACGAAGCCGAACACCTTCACCATGACCCTCACCGACGCCGCCCAGCACGGCGCCGACTACCTGCGGATCTACATCACGAAGCAGGGGTTCGACCCGACGACCCAGCCGCTGACGTGGGCGAGCCTCGAACTGGTCAACTCGACCGGCCGGTACGCGCCGGCGCCGCAGTACCAGGCGCAGGTCAACGCCGGGTCCCGGACCGGCCGGCACGTCATCTACACCATCTGGCAGGCCAGCCACCTCGACCAGTCGTACTACTTCTGCAGCGACGTGATCTTCACCGGCGGGACCGGCCCGACCGGTAGCGCCTCCCCGTCGTCGCCGTCGTCCTCCCCGAGCCGCAGCACCAGCCCGAGCGCCAGCGCCAGCCCGAGCCGCAGCACCAGTGTCCCGCCCGGTGGCTGCACCGCCACGTACGCCAAGACCAACGAGTGGTCCGGCGGCTTCGGCGCCAACGTCACCGTCACCGCCGGCGGCGCCGGCACGAACGGCTGGACGGTCAAGCTGACCTGGGCCAACGGGCAGACGATCACATCGTTCTGGAACGCGACGATCACCTCTGCCGGGGGCGTCTCGACCGCCGTGAACGCGAGCTACAACGGCAAGCTGAGCGCCGGCCAGTCCACCAGCTTCGGCTTCAACGGCGCCTGGTCCGGCACCAACACCGCACCGGCGGTCACCTGCACCGCCACCTGACTTGCCAGCACATCACTTTCGAGATAGCTTTTTGAAAAGCTTTCTCGGAGGTGTACGTGCACCGTCAGGTTCTTGTTCAACACGCTCACGTCGTGCCCGGCAGCGGTCCCGAGCTGCCGGGCACCGACGTGCTCTGCACCGACGGCGTCATCACCGCCGTCGGTCCCGGGCTCGCGGCCCTGGCCGCCCCCGGCTGCGAAGTGCTCGACGCGACGGGTCTGACCGTCACCGCCGGGTTCGTCGACGCGCACCGACACGTGTGGCAGGCGGCGCTGCGCGGTACCGGCGCCGACATGCCGATGTCACGGTATTTCGCGGAGATCCTCGGCACCGCCCTGGCCGCGCTGTCGCCCGCCGGCGCGTTCGAGGCGACGGCGCTCGGCGCGGCCCTCGCGCTGAACGCCGGGATCACCACCGTCTTCGACTACAGCAACGCGACCCGCTCCCCCGAGCACACCGACGCGGTCGTCGACGCCTTCGACGCCTCCGGGATCCGCGCCGTCGTCGGTCATGGCGCGCCTCCGGCGACGGCCGACGTCCGGCGGCTCGCGGGCCGCACCGGACGGGTGACGGGCGCGCTGGCGATCCTCGGCCCCGAGTACGACGACTGGGACACCGCACTCGCGCAGCTCGCGTTCGGCCGGGACCTCGGGCTCATGGTCTCCGCGCACGTGGGCGGCGGCTGCGTGCGGCGGCTGCACGACGCCGGGCTGCTCGGCCCCGACCTGCAGCTGGTCCACCTCAACGCGGTCACCGCCGACGACGCGAAGCTCCTCGCGGCGTCCGGCACGGCGGTGGTGGTGACGCCGACGGTGGAGGCGGTGATGGGGCACGGCGCGTCCGCGTACGGCAGGCTCACCGACGCCGGGGCCCGCCCCGCGTTCGGCGCCGACGTCGTCATCAACAACCCGCCGGACCTGTTCGAGCCGCTGCGGGACACGCTGCGCACCGCCCGGCTGCGGACGCGGTCGGCGTCGGTGCCGGCGGCCGCGGACCTGCTGCGGGCGGCGACGATCGACGGCGCCCGGGCGGTCGGTCTCGGCGACGTGATCGGCACGGTCGAGGCCGGCAAGCGGGCGGATCTGCTGCTCCTGGACGGCCTCGGGCATCTGCGCGGCGACCGGGCGGGCGCGGTCGTGTCGTGCCTCACCGCCGCCGACGTGCGCACGGTGCTCGTCGACGGTCACGTGGTGAAGCGGGACGGGCAGTTGCTCACCCGTCCCGCTTCGTCATGATGCTTCGTGCGTCTTTCTCTTGCTTCTGTCTTTTGCTTCTTCGTGCTTCTTCGTGCTTCATCGTGCTTCATCGCGCTTCATCGCGCTTCATCGCGCTCTTCGCGCTCTTTCGTGCTCTTTCGTGCTTCTTCGTGGTCAGAAGTTGTCGGCGGTGCGGATCCGGCCGCGGACCCACGCGCCGGAGGTGCTCAGCGACGACGAGTTGGTCCAGCTGCCCGCCGCGCACGTGCCCGGGTTGAACGCGGCGCTGCTCTCGTTCGCGTCCGAGTACGTCCAGTTCGCGTAGCTGATCTTCTTCGAGTCGAGCAGGTCGAGCCACGCGGTGCTGCTGTTCAGGTCGACGTTGCCGCCGCCGGTGGCGCTGACCGTGCCGAACTCGGTCACGAACAGCGGCAGCCGGCCCGCCGCCCGCGACACCACGCTGCGGTAGTTGTCCCCGTGCGACGCGGCGTAGAAGTGGAACGCGTACATGATGTTCGACGCGTTCACCGGGCTCGACACGATCTCGTTCTCGTCGGCGCCGTTGGACACGCCCAGCGACGACCAGCCGCGGGTGCCGACGATGACGACCGCGTCGGGGTCGTTGGCCCGGATGACCGGGATGACCTGCTCGGCGTACGACTTGATCGACGCCCACGAGACGCCGTTGGGCTCGTTGGCGATCTCGTAGATGACGTTCTTCTTGTTCGCGTTGCGGGCCGACACGGCCGCGAAGAACGTCTTGGCCCGGTCCAGGTTGTAGTTCGGGTCACCGGGCGTCAGCGTGTGGAAGTCGATGATCGCGTACAGGCCCTTGGACTCCGCCAGGTCGACGTAGCCGTTCACCTGGTTGGTGAAGCCCGACGGGTTCGTCTCGTAGCCCTGCTCCTGCACGTACATGGCGATGCGCAGCAGGTCGGCCTTCCAGTCGTCCGCGAGCGCGGAGACCGACGCGTTGTTGACGCACGAGGCGAACCACTGGATGCCGTGGGTGCTCATGCCCCGCAGCTGGATCGCCTTGTTGTTCTGGTTGCAGAGATTGACCCCGCACACGTGCAGCTGCCCGTTCGCGGCCAGTGGCGTACCACCCTGCGGCGGCGTGCTCGGGCTCGTGCTGGTGGACGGGCTGCTCGACGGGCTCCTTGACGGCGTGGGACTGTTCGTCACCGTGCCGGTGCAGGTCACGCCGTTGAGCGTGAACGTCGCCGGCGACGGGTTGCTGCCCGTCCACGTACCGTTGAATCCGATGCTCGTCGAAGCGCCGGTCGCAAGGCTGCCGTTGTAGTCGAGGCTGCGGGCCGTGACGGTGGTGCCGCTCTGACTGTAGGTCGCCGACCAGCCCTGCCCGACCTTCTGCCCCGCGTCCGCGAACGTGAAGCCGAGCGTCCAGCCGTTCACGGCGTCGCCGAGGTTGGTGACCGTGATGTTCCCGGTGAACCCGCCCGGCCACTGGTTCGCCGTGTACGCGACGCGGCAGCCGCTCGCCGCCGAGGCGTTGACGGCGGGCAGGACGATGATCCCGGTGACCGCGAGGGCGGAGGCGGCGCCCACCGCGAGGAGTCCACGTTTGTGCAAGACCTTCATGACCGGCGATCCTGGGCGCTCCCCGACAGTGACGCCAGTCGCAGCGATGTCCCGGGACTCCCCTGACCTGGTCCTTTCCGCAGGTCAGCGCATTGTCACGGTGATTGTCGGCACCACGACGCCGATGAAACGTTCATGGGCGCTACCGTTGAGGCGTGAGCGGTCTGCAGCGGTTCGAGAAGCGCCTCGAAGGCATGGTCGAGGGTGCTTTCGCAAAGGTGTTCAAGGGCGTCGTCCACCCCGTGGAGATCCTCAACGCCATGCAGGGCGAGGCCAACGCCGGCAAGTCCGGCCTGCCCGGCGGCCGCATCCTGGTGCCCAACCGCTATGTGATCGTCCTGTCCCCCGCCGACCACGACCGGCTCTCGCCCTACGCCGCCGCCCTCGCCCGCGAACTCGCCCAGTCCCAGGCGGAGTACATCGGCGAGCAGGGCTGGGCCGTCTACGGCGACATCCTCGTCGAGGTCTCCCGCGGCGAGACCCTGGAGACCGGCCTGTTCCGCGTCGACGCACAGGTCTACACCGGCGCCGACCAGCGCACCCGCCGCGGCCCCGACAGCGGCGTGCGCCTCATCACCGACGACGGCTCCGCCCACGCCGTGCAACGCGGCAGCACCGTCATCGGCCGCGGCGAGCAGGCCGACCTGCGCCTCGCCGACACCGGCGCCTCCCGCCAGCACGCCCGCCTCGACTTCGACGGCACCCGCCTCACCCTGACCGATCTCGGCTCCGCCAACGGCTCCCGCGTCAACGGCCAGAAGGTCACCTCCGTCACCGTCAACCCCGGCGACGAGATCGTCATCGGCACCACCCGCCTGTCGGTCCGCGTCGACAGTCACTAGCTTCGGCGCGGCAGGCCGCGCGACGGCCGGGGGATTCTCACCCCGGACCCCCAATGCGCCGCAAGCGGCGCACTGCCGCGCTGCGCGCTGGCAGGGATCCGCTCACGCGAGCAGCCCGGGGGTCGGCCTCCGCCGCCCCGCCGATGTCTGCGGCCGTTCCACCGGAAGATCCGATCGCAGAGCGGATCTTCCCCGATGATCGAAGGCCCAGGCTGGCTGCCCGGACGACCCCGGCCATCCTTCGATCATGGCGGCGAGATCAAATCCACGGCCGCACGGCGAGGCCGGCACTCGGTCACACCCAAACCGGCGATCACCACCCGGCGCGTAACGCCCACAGCGAACACGGCACGATGTGGGCCTCTCAGACCCCTGCCCCAGTCGACCTCCGCCGCTTGAGTCGCCGATCATGAACAGAACGCCCGGAGAACCGGTCTACGATGGGTGACGAGTCCGTTCGATGGTTTGCACGGCGGAGCTAGGGTGCAATGAAGCAGCGCGCCGCAACCGCAACGGTTCCAGCAGGACATGGCCAGGTGGCGAACCTGCCGATCCACTGGACGCGGCGCCGCGCCACTCCGACACGACGGCCGGTTGCAAGGCGGGCGTCCAGTCGGCGACCGACCAGAGGACACCCCACCCCACGGGCCAGCCGGGCACACCACCGCGCGGGCTGGGCCGGGGCATATGCCGACCCCGCGGGCTGAGACGGGCCGGACCACGACCGCCGCGCGCCGGGCAGCGCAAGGACACGGGCCGCCGCGCGGGCAGGCGGGGACCGACCGCCGCACAACGGGCCGCACAGGGCACGGGCCACCACGCGGGCTGGGCACCGGGGACACGGCGCCCCGGGGACACGGCCACGCGCGCTGGGCCGCAGGACACGGGCCACCGCGCGTGTCGGGCACCCGGGGCACGGGCCACCACGCGCGCCGGGCACCCGGGGCACGGGGCCACCGCGCGCCGGGCCGCGCAGGAAACGACTCGCCGCGCGGGTTGGGCAGTCTCAGGACACGCGCCACCGCGCGGGCTGGGCCGCGCAGGGACACGGGTTGTCGCGCGTGCTGGGGTGACGCACGGCCGCGGGCCCGCCGTGGTGGCGGGCCCGCGGAGGTGGTGGGACGGTCAGGCGCCGTTGAAGACGAACTGTGAGCCGGGCTCCTTGACGATGTTGCCGTCGGCGGAGTTGGTGATGGTCACGTTCGTCAGGTTGGCGTTGCCGCGGGCGCCTCCCATGGCGAGGATGCCCGCGCCGTTGTTGGACTTGTCGATGCGCATGTTGGTGATGGCGACGTTCGGCATGTTGCCGCCGCCGGTCTTGAACTGGATGCCGTCGTAGGTGGAGTCGTAGATGTCGGTGTCGCGGATCGTGACGCCGACGATGTCCAGCGACGACGGGAACAGGGTGATCGCGCCGAACTCCTGGTCCTCGTTCCAGAAGACGCCGCCGCAGCGGTACAGGCCGTTGTTGGAGATGACCGTCGTGCCGCTGAAGGGCTGCGGGGAGTGGTCGGTCGCCAGCATGATGCCGGGGTAGTTCATCGTGTCGGAGACGAGGTTGTTCTCCGCACCGTTGCCGTAGCCGCCGTAGATGGCGATGCCGTTGGCGCGCCACGGCAGTTGGACGGTGTTGTTGGTGAAGTGGTTGTCGTGGGCGATGTCGACCGCGGCGTCCTTCACCCGGGGGTTGGCCCAGATGGCGAGGGAGTCGTCGCCGGTGGTGCGGAACGACGAGTTGAACACCCGCGAGTTCTTCGTGCCGTTGGAGAAGTTGATGCCGTCCGCGAACGTGTCACGGATGCGCATCCCGGTGAACTCGAGGCCGTCGCCCGGGTTCCAGTATGCCGGGGTGTCGCTGTAGTCGCGGCCGACCCAGGCGCCGACGTTGACGTGCTCGATCCAGACGTTGCTGATCTTCGTGTTCTTGCCGAACCGGCCGTTGAGGCCGTGGCCCCGGTTGGCGCGGTTGGTGGTGCCGCCGAAGATGGCGAGGTCGGAGATCTGGGTGCTGTCGTCGATGTCGAAGCCGACGTTGCCTTCGTGCGGGTGGTTGATGTTGCCGACCACGTTCTGCGGCTCGGTCAGCGTGTAGAGCTGCGAGTGCCACATGCCGGCGCCGCGGATGGTGACGTTGCGGATGCCCTTCTGGTTGTACTGGCCGCGGGTCGGGTCGACGGACAGGATCTTCTGCTCCTGCCGCCACTGCCCGGCCGGGATCCACACGCAGCTGATGACGCCGTTCATGTCGTCGTTGACGGCCCGCTGGATGGCGGCGCTGTCGTCGACGCCGTCGTTCGGGATGGCGCCGTACGTGGTGATCGACGTGCAACCGGTGGGCTGGCTGAGCGCCGGCGCGACCTGCTCCAGGTCGATCAGGTCGATGTAGTAGAACGACGCGTTGTCACCGGCGTCGCGCTGGAGCTTGAACTTGGTGCCGACCGGATACGAGGAGGCCAGCAGCACGTGCGACTCGTCGAAGAGCCGGCGCGCGTTGGCCTGCGGCGAGTTCGACAGCGACTCGGTGTCGTCCGTGGTGCCGTAGAGCCAGCTGTAGCGCGAGGACAGCGTGATCTTCTGGACGAACACGTTGTTCGCGTACAGGCTGATCGTGTAGTCGGCGCCGCCGCCGGACGCGGAGTCCGGGACGGAGTTGCGCACCACGATGGAGTTGGCGGCGTTGGTCGAGGTGATCTCGACGTAGTTGCCCTGGCTGTTCAGGCGCACCGACGCGCGGCCAGAGGACTCGGTGCCGAAGTTGGTGTGCCCGAAGGTGCGCAGCGGGTCGGCGGTGACCAGGGTGCCCTGGTACAGCCCGGCCTCGGCCTCGTAGGACGTGTACGGCACGGCCGCGCCACGTCCGACCACAATGGACTGTGAGAGGGAGTTGTTGCTCTCGTTGGTCTCGGCGACCACGCCGGTGGCGTCGGCGGTCGCGGTGATGGTCGCGCCGCCGCTGGTCGCCGTCCACGTGCCGCTGATCGCGACGTTGACGGTCGCGCCGGCCGCGATCACGCCGGTGGTGCCGTTCAGCGTCGCGCTGCCGACCGTCACCCGGGTGACCGTGGAGACGCTGGTGGCGGTGATGCCGCGGTTGTTGACCGCGACGGTGAAGCTGACCGCCGCGCCGACCGCCGGGTTCGACGGGTTCGACGAGACGCTCAGCACCTGCAGGTCGGGGCCGGGCGCCTGGGAGACGACCAGCTGCGAGGCGGCGGTGAAGGCGTTGTTGGACTCGTTCTGCTCGGCGACCGTGTTCGCGGGGTCGACGGTCGCGGAGACCGGGTAGCTGCCCATCGCGCGGGTCCCGGCGTTGACGGTGACCGTGGTGGACGCGCCGGCGGCGAGCGCACCGACGGCGGCGGTGCCCGCGGAGGTCCCGCCGACGTTGACGTTGACCGTGGTGGCGGCGGACGCCGCGGTACCGGCGTTGCGCACGGTCGCCGACACGGTCACGGCCTGGGTCTCGGTCGGGGCGGCCGGGGACCAGGTGAGGCCGGTGACGACGAGGTCCGGGTTCGGCGCCGGGGTGCCGATGACCTGGAGCTCGGCGACCTGACCGCCGGGGGCGCCGTTGTTGGTGAAGATCTGCAGCTGCACGTCCGCGACGCGGCCGCTGACCGGGATCGTCACGGTGTTCTGGTTGCCCGTCGGGCTGAAGCCGTAGTCGGCGCGGGGGTTGAGCGAGGTGAAGCCGGTGGCGGACTGCTCGCGGCCGAGGACCTGGATGGCCTGGGTACGCGGGCCCCACGCGGTGTCGGGGTTGAGCTTGACGACGACCGAGCTCACGTCGGCGTTCGAGCCGAGCTTGACGGTCAGGATGCCGGTGAAGCCGTTGGACTCCCAGTAGGAGCCGACGTTGCCGTCGTTGGCGTTGGTGGCGACGAACGTGAAGACCGACGAGTTCGCCTCGATCGCCTTGCCGAGGGCCAGGTTCGTGCCGTTCGGCGGGGTCGTGCCGGTCCGGGTGACGTGGTTGCTCTCCGCCGACGCGTTGCCGGCCGGGTCGGTCGCCTTCACGTAGTACTCGACGGTCGCCGTGTCCGGCTGGGTGTCGGTGTACACCAGGACCGTGCCGCCGACGGTGGCCCGCAGCGCCCCGTTGGCGAAGATCTGGTAGCCGGCGATGCCCGACGCGGACGTCGACGCGGTCCAGGTGAGCCGGACCTGCCCGGAGGCCGGCTGGGTGTACGCGAGGTTCCCCGGTGCCGTCGGCGGCTGCACGTTGCCGGCCGCGCCGTAGATCTCGAACTCCGACAGCTGCCCGGCGGGCCAGCCGTTGTTCGCGGTGATGGTGACCCGCACGTACCGCACGCTGGCGGCGGTGAAGTTGATGGTGACGACGTTGGCGGAGGACTGGTTGAACACCCGCCCCGCCGACGCGGACAGGTCGTTGAACGCGCTGCCGTTGACGCTGCCCTGCACGGCGAGGGTCTGGGTGCGGGTGCCCCAGTTGGTGGGCAGCTTCAGCACCACCTGGTCGATGGCGGTGTTGGCGCCGAGGTCGACCTGGATCCACTGCGGGAACACGTTGTTGGTGCTCTCCCAGTACGACCCGGCGTTGCCGTCGTTGACGTTGCCGGTGCCGTACGGGCCGTTGGAGCTGCTGGCCTGGACCTGCTTGCCGAGGGCGAGGTTCGGCCCGCCGGCGGCTTCGGCGGCCGTGGGCATCGTGGCGGCGATGACCGCGGTCGCCAGGACCGCGGTGAAGAGCCGCCACCTGGACTTTCGTGTACTCATGACGTCTTGGCCTCTCATCGGGGCGAGGGCGCGACACACCGGGCCCGCGGGGTTGGACCCTGCGGGCATGGCGGCGAGGCGCGCCGGGGGTGTCGGTGCGCCCTGTGTGGGGACTGTGGGATCGGCGGTAACAGCGGGTGGATGGGGGCGCAGCAGGCGGTGGCGGTCGACTGCTACGTGGCTTGCACAGCGCCGCACAGAATCTTGACGAGTTCTGCAAAGTTCTTGCGTCGCTGGACATCCAAGATTTCAGATGCGTGACGGTTCGTCAACATGCGCGGCGAGGAAGCGTTGACAAGGCATAGACAAGGTTGTTTATTGTTAGCCGCCCTGCCTATTCGGGGCGGGCACTCCCCTCCCCCAAGGACAGCCCATGCCACAACGCCCGGAGCGGCGCTCGACGACGCTCATCCTCGCCACCGCCACCGTCACCACAGCGACCGCCGCGATCGTCGCCGGCGTGCTCGGCGGTACCACCGCGAACGCCGCCACCGCAGGACCCGTCACGGGGCTCGGCGGGAAGTGTGTGGACGTGGCCGCGGCAAGCTCCGCCAACGGCACGGCGGTCCAGCTGTACGACTGCAACGGCACCGCGGCACAGACCTGGACCGTCGACGGCACGCAGCTCAAGGCGCTCGGCAAGTGCCTCGACGTGACCGCCGCATCGACGGCGAACGGCGCGAAGATCCAGCTGTACGACTGCAACGGCTCGGCGGCGCAGCAGTGGACCGCGACCAACGGGTCCCTGGTCAACACCGGCTCCGGCAAGTGCCTCGACGCCACCGGGCAGAGCTCCGCGAACGGCACCCGGCTGCAGATCTGGACCTGCACCGGCACCGCCAACCAGGCCTGGACGCTGCCCGGCGGGAGCACGCCCCCGACCACCCCGCCGGCGGGCGGCCTCAACCCGGCCGTCGCGCCCGGCGGCAACTTCGACCTGTCGATCTGGCAGCTGCAGCTGCCGGTCGGCTCCCCCGGCGCGCCGACGACCATCCCGTCATCACAGCTGCGGGGCGCGAACGGGTACACGAACCCGGCGTACTTCTTCACCGACAAGAACGACGGCTCGATGACGTTCTGGGCCCCGGAGAAGGGCGTCACGACGCCGAACTCGAACTACGCCCGCTCCGAGCTGCGGGAGATGAACGCGAGCGGCAGCGCCGCGGACTGGCGCCTCGCCGGCTCGCACCGGATGAGCGCGACGCTGCGCATCCCGAACGTGACGAAGAACGTCTGCGTCGGCCAGGTCCACCTGGGTACCGGCGGCCCGTCGACGAAGCCGCTGCTGGAGCTGTACTACCGCCCCAACGGCGACATCTACATCGGCACCGAGAACTCCCCCGACGGTGGCCAGACCCTGCACCTGGTCGGCAACGTGCCCCTCGGCGTCAAGTGGTCCTACGTCATCGCGATCTCCGGCGGCAACCGGATCAACCTGACCGTGAACGGCAGCACCACCAGCTACGCGATCCCGTCGTCGTTCAACCAGTACGGCATGTACTTCAAGGCCGGCTCCTACAACCAGTCGTCCTCGGACAGCACCACCAACGGCGCAAAGGTCAAGTTCTACTCCCTGACCGTCTCGCACAGTCTCTAGCTGCCCCACCGCTTCGCGGCGGGTCCCGCCGGGGGATTCTCACCCCGGACCCCCAATGCGCCGCCAGCGGCGCACAGCCCGCGTGCCGCGTGGCTGGGATCGCGCATACGCGCCCATCCCGTGGTCGCCCTCCGTGCGCTGCCACGGGCGTGACCGAGGGCCGGCTCCCGGCGTGGGAGACCGGCCCTCGGTGTTCAGGTCTCCGCGGCGCGGTGAGAGGGCCGGTCCCGAAGGACCGGCCCCCGTCTAATTGGCAGATGCGGATCAGGGGTAGCTGACCACGTTGGACGGCGTCACCGCGGAGGCCTGGGCGGCCGCGCCGGTGTCGTTGATGACGTGGGTGATCGAGCCCTTGCCGAGCGACACCGTCAAGATGTTGTGGAACTTGACGTTCGGGGTGTTGGGCACCTCGAAGGAGTGGTACGCGGCGATCGAGGCGTCGGTGGTGAACACGCAGTAGCTGCCCATCCCCCAGCCCTCATGGGTGGTGACGTTGTTGCCCACCTTGTACGCGGCGTAGCCGACGATGCCGTCGTGCGACCAGGCGGCGGCCGACGGCGGGTCGTACGGCAGCTCGTTCTGGAAGAAGATCGTGCGGCCGCCGTTGCCGTTCCACACCACGTTGTACTTGTTGAAGTGCTCGACGAACAGGCCGTAGGCGAGCACGTTCTGGCCGTTGACGATCAGGCCGTTGTCGGACGGGTTGGAGGTCCAGCCCGCGCCGTCGCCGTGGTCGGCGCGCCACGCCCAGATGTGGTCGATGATCGTGTTGTTGTTGTTCACGATCAGGGCCGCGCTGGCCTTGGCCGCGCCCGCGCCGCCGACGCGCAGGAACACGTCGGAGATCAGGTTCGGGGCGGTGGCGTGGTTGCCGGAGGCGCCGTTCGGGCCGACCTGCAGCAGCGCCGGGGAGTTCGTCGGACCGGCGTCGAAGAGCAGGCTGGCGATCTTGACACCGTCGACGTCGCCGACGGCCATCGGCAGGGCGCCGTTGTCCGCGACGATCGTGGCGTAGCCGAGGCCGAGGACCACGGTGCCGGCGCGGTTGATGTTGACGGTGCTGTTCAGGTGGTACACGCCGGGGGTGAAGAGCAGGTTCAGGCCCTGCGCGACGGCGGCGTTGAGGGTCGCGGCCGAGACGCCCGGCTTCGCGACGTAGAACTGGTTGATCGACAGCGAGGTGCCCGGGGTCTGGCCGTTGATCCAGGTGGCGCCGCTGCTGTTGGTGCGCAGCGACGGCACGAACACCCGGTAGGCGCCGGACGCGTCGGTGTACAGGTACGGCTTCTCCTGCGTGATCGGGCTCGTCGGCAGGGTCGTGTACGGCGGGTTCGGGAAGCTGTTCGCCGGTGCGCCCTGCACGCCGGAGAACACCATGTTCCAGACCGAGCCGTTCCAGCTGCCGATGGTGCTGTCACGGGTGAACCACTGCTGCTGCGAGCAGGGGTTGATGTTGCCGGTGACCCGGGAGTCGGCGATGTAACCGCCGGAGGCCCAGCCGCAGTTCGGCGACGCGAGGGTCATGCCGCCGTGGATGTCCATGCGGCGGAACGGTGCGGCCTGCGCGACGGCCCAGCGGTCGACGCCGGAGACCGGGTAGACGGACAGGTTCTCCGCCGAGCGCCAGAAGTTCTGCGTCGCGTTGCCCTGGAACCAGCCGGCGTCGACGGTGATGTCACCGTTGATCCGGACGTCCTGCGGGTTCTGGCCGAGGCCGTTGATCGAGGTGTAGAACCCGATCTGGGCGTTGAGGCCGTTGTACGTGCCGGGCTTGAACAGGAACTGCACGCGGCCGGGACCGAACTGCGCGGTCTCCTGCTGGGCGAAGATCTGGTCCAGCTTCGTCTGGATGGTCGCGGTGGACTGCGACGGGTCGAAGACGATGACGTTGGAGCCGAGGTCGCCGCCGCCCTGGATCGGGCCGGTGGACGTCGACGGGGTCGGCGACGCGGACGGCGAGGTCGACGGGGTGGTCGAGGCCGAGCCGGACGGGGAGGTGCCGGTGCGGACGATGAACTCCCAGATCGAGTAGCCGTAGCCGGTGCCGCGGGCGGTGCCGTACACCCGCACGTAGCGGCCGGAGCCGGCCACGTCGAGGGTCTGGATGCCGCCGGTACCACCGGTCACGGTCTTGATCGTGGTGAAGTTCGTGCCGTCGTTGGACGTCTGGATCTGGAAGTCCTTGCCGTAGGCGGCCTCCCAGTTGATCGTCACCTGGCAGATCGACTGGGTCGCGCCCAGGTCGACGCGCAGCCACTGGGGGTCGGCGAACAGGCTCGACCAGCGGGTACCGGTGTTGCCGTCGACGGCCGCGCCGGCGGCGTTGGCGCCCGCGTTCTCCGCCGACGAGGCGGTGGCCGGCTTGCCCTGAGCGGCGTTGACGCCGGTGTTGCAGGTGCCGGGGTTGGTGGTGCCGCCGTAGGAGCCGTAGACCTGGAACTCCCACAGGGAGTAGCCGTAGCCGGTGGCACGGGCGGTCCCGTACATCCGCACGTACCGGCCGGAGCCGGTCACGTCGTAGGTCTGCGCGCCGCCGGTCGCCCCGGTCACCGACTTGATGTCGGTCCAGGTGTTGCCGTCCGGGGACGTCTGCAGCTTGAACGCCGTCGCGTACGCGGCCTCCCAGTACAGCTTGATCTGCGAGATCGTCGCGGTCTGGCCCAGGTCGACACGCAGCCACTGCGGGTCGGAGGCGGCCGAGGACCAGCGGGTGGCCGTCGTGTTGCCGTCGAACGCGGCCGACGCGGGCGTGCCACCGTTCTCGTCGGACGACGACAGCGCGGTCTTGCCTTGTGAGAGGAGGGTGTCGGCGGCGGACGCCGAGAAGGTCGTGGTCACCGCATACGTGGCCACCATCAGGATGGCGGCGACGGATGCGATGAACAGATTCCGGCGGCGGCGGTGCGCCGGTCGTGCGGCGGTCAGCATCAATTGCTCCCGGTTTCAGGGCGGGCGGCAGCCGGCAGCGCCACCGCAGGGACACGGTGGTGCTCGGTCCGGCCATCCGGGGTGTGTGACTCCGCGGCCAAAGGCGGGCGGCCCGGGGTCTGGGGTGGGAGAGCGCTCTCCAAGGACGAGGGTTGCCCGATCGGGGCGCCCTGTCAAGAGCGGACCCACACTTATTCTTCGATCCGTAGGAAGGGCGCCGCGCCCATCGCAGGAGAGCGCTCCTGCGCTGACGGTGGGTGACCAGCGCTTTACCGGCTCGACAGCCGCAGATCCGACAGCGCGCTGAGCGCCGGGCCGGAGCCGAGCGCGAGCCCGAGGTCCCGCAGCCGTGACACCTGCCCCGGGTCGCGGACCCCGCTGACGACCGTCTCCACGCCGGTGGCCGCGACGAGCCGCGCCACGGCGTCGACCAGTGCCTCCCGGCGGGGGTCCTCGCCGTCGGCCGGAAACAGCGCGGCGTCCAGCACGAGGCGGGTGAAGGGCAGCGACGCGAGCAGGTCGAGCCGCGCCTGCGCGGTGCCGGTGTGGTCCAGGGCGAGCCCCACGCCGAGCCCGCGCAGCTCCTGCAGCGCCCCGCGGACCGCGCTGTCCTCCCCCGCGAGGGCGGCCGGCACGGCGAGCGTCAGCCGGCCCGGCGCGACGCCGGCCTCGGCGAGGATCCCGGCGACGTCGTGCGGGAAGCCCGGCGCGAGCAGCGCCGAGCGGCTCACCTCGACGGTGAACGCGCGCCCGGGCGGGGTGACCCGGCACGCCTCGGCGAGGGACCAGCGCACCAGCGGCACCGACAGGTCCGCGACGTCGACCGACGGCCACCGGGCCCGCAGGCACCGCTCGACCTCGACGCCGTCGGCGAGCCGGGCGATCGGCTCGCCGGTGAGCTCGACCCGGCCCGCGCCGATCGCGGCGCGCAGCTCGTCGGCGCGCTGCGCGGGCGTGGCGAGCAGCCCCGCCAGGTCCGGGGTGTAGCGGGCGTGGCGGCCCTTGCCGCGCTGCTTCGCCGCGTACATGGCGATGTCGGCGTGGCGCAGCAGCGCCTGCGGGTCGTCGTCGGCGAGCCGCTCCGCCACGCCGACGCTCGCGTTGACGGTCAGCAGGTGCCCGTGGGTCGTGACGGGGTTGGCGAGCTCGGCGAGGATCCGCTCGGCGACCTCACCGGCGGCCCGGTCGTCCGCACCCGGCAGCAGCACCGCGAACTCGTCGCCGCCGAGGCGGGCGACCAGGTCGCCGGGGCGCACCGCGGCCCGCAGCCGGCGGCCGGCCTCCACGAGCAGGCCGTCGCCGACGTGGTGGCCGAGGGTGTCGTTGACGGTCTTGAAGTCGTCGAGGTCCACGAGGATCGCCGCGCCGTGGAACGCCTCGTCGAGGGTGTCGTTGAACAGCGCCCGGTTGGGCAGGCCGGTGAGCGCGTCGTGGGTCGCCTGCTCGTGCAGCAGGCGCTGGTGGTCGCGGACCGTGCCGAGCAGCGCCTCGTTGTCGCGGAACGCCAGCAGCTGCCGCAGCACGACCGCCGTCGTCGCGGCGACCGCACCGGCCAGGACGGGCCCGTCGCCGCTGTTGGAGATGTGCAGCGCGTACACGGCGGCGAGCGCGAAGTAGGGCAGCACGCTGTACGGGCGGCGCCGCTTCGGTGCCACGGCCGCCGGGCGGGCACGGCGCAGCTGCACGGCCCCGGCGAGGCCGACCATGATGCCCTCGAGCGTCGTGATGATGTCGGAGATCCCGGCGTGCCGGGGGTTCTGCAGCACCGGCACCAGCGCCGAGCCGGCCGCGCCGAGCACGACGACGCCGGCGAGGGACTGCAGCGCGAGCATGTCGACGGCGTCGGTGCCGACCAGGATCAGCTTCACCACGGCGAGGACCGCGAGCAGGCACAGCAGGCTCAGCACCAGCAGGCCCAGGGCGCGGGGCACGTCGGCGCGGGCGTCGGAGATGGGTTCGAGCACGAACTGCCACAGGAACGTCGCGGAGCACACCAGGACCGTCGCGGCGTCCAGCCCGAGCCGCAGCCAGTCCCCGCGGCTGCGGCTGCGGGTCGGCAGCCGCAGCAGCCCCCACAGCACCAGCAGCAACGCGACGCTGAGCAGCAGCACCGCGCCGGTGAGGACGGGACCGGACTTGCGCCCGCCGAGGCTCGCCTCGGTGAGGGGTTTCGTGGCCGGCGCGATGAGCAGCGCGGCGATCCCCATCAGCCGCCAGAAACGCCGGCCGGCGGGGGCGAGCCGGTCCAGGCGGGACGCCTGGAACAGGAACCACGAGGCGACGGCGAGGGACAGCGCGCCGGGCAGCCAGCCGAGGATCGTCGCGCCGTCATACCCGGCGGCCCGGGCGACGGCCCAGCCGAGCGCGACGGCGAAGAGCGGGGCGTAGAGCAGCAGCAACCGACGGGCGCCGTCGGCGAGCGCGCTCGGGTGCCGCTCCGGCTCGTCCAACGCCTGACCTCACCGCCTCGTCACGTGCCGGTGGATTTCCCGGTCGACGTCCTGTTCGGCCGGTGTGGTGCCGAGCTGAGCGGTATCGCGTGCGGACAGGGTAGCGCTCCGTCACCGCTCACGTCGACGCCCGATTTGCCGATGTACGGGGCATGCGTCTGCTCCGGCCGGTCCGCCGCCCGGCACCGCCGAAGCCGCCCGGCGGCCGGATCCGGCCGCTCGCACCGCCGCGGCCCGAGGATGCGGTCGTCAGCGCTCGTTGAGGTACGCGAGGACGGCCCGGACCCGCCGGTTGGCGTCGTCGGCGGGCGGCAGGTCCAGTTTCACGAAGATGCTCGTGATGTGTTTCTCCACCGACACGGGGGCGAGGTGCAGGGCCGCGCAGATCGCGGAGTTGGACAACCCCTGCGCCATCAGCCCGAGGACCTCACGCTCGCGCGGGGTGAGCCCGTCGATGCCGCGGTCGCGGCTGCCCCGGGCGAACAGCTGCCGGACGACCTCGGGGTCCAGGGCGGTGCCGCCGCCGGCGACCCGCTCGACGGCGTCGAGGAAGTCGTCCAGGGCGGTGACGCGGTCCTTGAGCAGGTAGCCGACGCCGCCCCGGCCGTCGGCGAGCAGCTCGGCGGCGTAGGCGCGTTCGACGTACTGCGAGACGATGAGCACGCGCGCCGACGGGTCGCCGGCCCGCAGCCTCAGCGCCGCGCGCAGGCCCTCGTCGCGGAAGCCGGGCGGCAGCCGGACGTCCACGACGCACAGGTCGGGCCGGTGCTCGGCGGCGGCGTCCAGCAGCGCCGGGGCGGTGCCGACGGCGGCGACGACGGTGTGCCCGGTGTCGGTGAGCAGCCGGACCATCCCCTCGCGCAGCAGCAGCAGGTCTTCGGCGATCACGATGCGCATGGGAACTCCGCTCGCAGGACGGTCGGGCCGCCGGGTGGGCTGGTGACGGTGAGCTCGCCGTCGAGGGCCTCGACGCGGCGGCGGAGCCCGTCGAGACCGGACCCTGCCGGGTCGGCGCCGCCGCGGCCGTCGTCGGTCACGGTGACGGTGACCGTGGTGCCGGTGGTGCCGGTGCTGACGATGCAGGCGGTCGCGCCGGCGTGCTTGGCGGCGTTGGTGAGGCCTTCGGCGACGACGAAGTACGCGGCGGACTCCACCGCGGCGGGGTACCGGGCGGCCGGGTCGCCGTGGATCTCGACGGTGAGCGGGCTGTCGCCGGCGAGCGCGGCGAGGGCGGCGTGCAGCCCCCGGTCGCCGAGGATCGGCGGGTGGATGCCGCGCACCAGGCGGCGCAGCTCGGCGAGGGCGTCGTCGAGCTGCCGCCGCGCGAGGTCGACGTCGGCGGCGGCGGCCGGCGCACCCGCCGCCGGTCCGCAGCCGCCGGGCGGCCAGGGCGAGGGTCATGCCGGCCGCGACGATGCGCGCCTGGGCACCGTCGTGCAGGTCGCGTTCGATCCGCCGCAGCTCGGCGGCCTGGGCGTCGACGACCCGGCGGCGGGTCTCGGTGAGGCGGGCCGTCTCCTCGACCAGGCGCCGGTGCGCACCGGGCCGCAGCAGGATCCGGGCGGCGCCGGCCTGGACCCGGGCGAGGGTGCGGTCGAGCCAGGCGACGGCCGGCAGGAGCAGCAGCCCGATGGGGACGAGGGCGATCCGGCCGGCCGTGGTGGTCATCAGCGGGTCGGCGGGGAACGGCGCCCTGGGGTTCGGCACCGCCCACGCCCACAGCGGGGCGGTGACGGCGCCGAGGTCGACGGCGGTGGCGACGACCGCGGCGATGCCGCACGCGAGCCCGAGGGGGAACAGCACGATCAGCCACGCGAGGTCCCGCCACGTGGCGGGCTGGGCGGCGACGGCCACCGCCCGGCCGCGGACCGTGCCGGTGACGGGGACGTACGGCGCCTCGATCGGGGCGCCGGCCACCCAACCTGCCCGCCGCCGCTCCAGGCCGGCGAGGCGGCGTCACCCAGCTCGCGGCGAGGAACACGGGGCCGCCGAGCTGGGTGACGGACAGGACGGCGACGACGACGGTCGCGGCGAGGCTCCACAGCAGCCCCGCGACCCCGGCGACGACGCCGGTGAGCAGGTAGGCCAGGGCCCGCAGCGTCGCTCGCAGCATCCCCGCGATGCTACCGGCGCCACGGACCACCAAGATCACCGCACGCCCGGTCACCGCACGCCCGGTCACTGGTCGTCGGCGAGGGCCGGCAGGGCCCGGCGGCGCAGCAGGACGCGGGCCGGCAGGACGCCGGCGAGCAGGCCGAGGGCGGCGACGCCGAAGGCCATCGTCGCGTACGTGGCCGGGTCGACGATTACCCGGAACGTGCCGTCCTGCGCGACGCTGAACGTACCCACGACCACGCCGGTGATGAGCGCGCCGAGGACGAGCCCGGCGGTGACGGCGACGAGGGCCTCCCGCGCGGCGAGCCGGTGCAGCTGGCCGGTGGTGGCGCCGGCGAGGCGCAGGTCGGCGAACTCGCGGCGGCGCCCGGCGGTGGCGATGGCGAACGTGTTGAGGATCGCGATCGCGGTGAACCCGAGCGACACGGCGACCATGAGCTCCCAGGCGCCCTGCTGCTCCTGCGCGTCGCCGGCCGCGGCCGCGCCGGTCGCCGGGGTCACGAGCACGCCGGGCACGGCGGCACGGATCCGGCCGGCGGTGCCGTCGTCGCCGGTGCGCACGGCGATGCCGCGGACCAGGCCGCGCGGGTCGTGCGCGGCGACGAGGGCGGCGGGCAGGACGGCGTCGCCGAAGCCGCGGGAGCGTTCGTAGACGCCGGTGAGGCGCAGCCGGACCCGGTGCCCGTCGGCGAGCCAGAGGTCGACGGCCTGCCCGACGGTCCAGCCGTACAGACCGGCCAGGTACCGGCTGGCGGCGAACGTGCCCTCCCCGCCGGTGGCGCCGGCGCTGAACCCCAGGTCCAGGGCGGCCTGCGAACCGGTGGTGAGCAGGCCCTGCGCCGGGTGGTCCTCGGGTTTGCCGCCGGCCACGACCACGATGCGGGTCGGCAGGTTCGCCGCGGCGCCGGTGACGCCGCCGACCGCCATGATCGTCTGCGCGGTGCCGAGGGCGAGCCCTTGCGCGGCGGTCACCTGGGCCGTCGCGGGTGCGGTCCGGGCGGCCTGCTCGGCGGCGGTGACGTCGGTGAGCATCCGGCTGTTGAGCAGCATCGTGGCGTTGATCGCGAACATCAGCACCAGGGGCACCGCGACGGCCGCGACCCGGCGCGGCTCGGCCCTGGTGACCTGCCCCGCGAGCCGGCCGACCGGGCCGGCGCCGTGCAGGCGCGACACGACGGCCACGAGGGGCGCACCGCCAGGGGCCGAGCGCGGCGACCGCGCACAGCAGCAGCGCGCAGGACACGAAGCTCATGCCCATCCCGAACGGCCCGCCGAGCGGCACGAACGTGAGCACGGCGACGGCGCCGCCGGCCGCCACGACCGCGGCGAGGACCCTGGCGAGCCATCCGCCCGCGGGCTGGACGGCGGTCTCGGCCAGCGCCTGGGTCGGGGCGATGCGGGCCGCGCGCCGCCCGGCGACGCGGGCCGCGACGGACGTGACCAGCAGCCCGGCGGCCGCGGCGGCGACGAGGACCAGGGCGTTGCCGTGGACGGTGAACTGCGGCGGACGGCGCCGAGCCGGCGGAACCGCTCCGCGACGGCCTCGGCGACCACGATGCCCAGCGGCGCGCCGGGGACCGCCGCGCACCCGGCGAGCAGCAGGCTCTCCAGGTTCAGCAGCCGGCGCAGCTGCCCGGGGGTCGCACCGGCCGTCCGCAGCAGCGCCAGCTCCCGCAGCCGCTGCCGCACGCCGAGGGTCACGGTGCCGGTGAGCACGAACACGGCGGCGAACGCGGTGATGCCGATGAGGAATCCGAAGATCGAGATCGGGGCGACGTAGTCCGGCAGCGCGCCCGGCAGGTCGGCGCGGACCCGGTCGCCGCCGGTCAGGACCGTGACCGTGCCGATGAGGGTGCCCCCGCCGGCGGTGCCACCGGGCGGCACCGCGCCGTCGACGGCCCGCTGGACGGCGGCGCGCACATCGGTGGCGCCGGGAGCGGCGAGGATGCCGATCGCCGTCGGCCCGTCCAGGCCGGACAGCGCGGCGGCCTCGGCGTCGGCGACGAACAGCGCCCCTGCGCGGCCAGCGCGTCCCGGCCGGTGGGTGCCGCGATCCCGGCGACGCGCAGGGTCCGCACGCCGGTGCGGCTGGTGACGGTGACCTCGCCGCCGACGCCCAGTCCGGCGCGGATGGCGAGGTCGGCGTCCAGGACGGCCTCGCCGGGTCCCGGTGCGTTGCCGGTGCGCAGGGTGTACGGGGTGAGCACCGCCGACGCCCAGCCGTGGCCGACGACGGGAGCGCCGTCGGCGCCCCGCAGCGGCCGGCCCGCCGCCGTCGCCTCGACGGGGAACGCGAGGTCCGGCACCGCCGACGCGACCCCGGGCAGGCCCGCGAGCCGGGCGGCGAGGTCCGCGGGCAGGGTGCCGGCGCCGGCGAGCCGCTCCGTCTTGACCTTCCGCTTGGTCTTGTCCTTGTCCTTCTTGCGTTTGTGGGTGACGGTCTCGACGGTGACGGCCCGCTCGCCGGAGACGACGACGTCCGCGGCGGCGAACCGGTCCGCCGGCGGCTGCGCCGTGAGGACCGACGCGAGCAGCAGCCCGCCGCCGGACAGCAGCGCGACGGCGAGCAGCGCGGCGAGGAACGTGCCGGCGTACGCGCCGCGGTGCCGGCGCAGCGTGCCGATGGCGAGGCGGATCATCGGGCGCTCACCGCCGTCATGCGCGTCGCGACCTGCTCCGCGGTGGGGGCGCTCAGCTCGCCGGCGACCTTGCCGTCGGCGAGGAACACGACCCGGTCCGCCCACGCCGCCGCGGCCGGGTCGTGGGTCACCATGACGATCGTGGCGCCGAGCCCGTCGACCGCCTCCCGCAGCAGGGCGAGGACCTCCCGGCCGGTGGCGAGGTCCAGGGCACCCGTCGGCTCGTCGGCGAAGATGACCTGGGGACGGCCGGCGAGGGCCCGGGCGAGGGCGACCCGCTGGCGCTGGCCGCCGGACAGCCGGGCGGGCCGGTCGTCCTCGCGGCCCGCCAGGCCGACCCTGCGGATGACGTCCCTGGCCCAGCCGCGGTCCGGTCGTACACCTGCCAGCCGCTGCGGCAGGAGCACGTTGTGCCACACCGACAGCGAGTCCATCAGGTTGTAGCTCTGGAAGACGAAGCCGACCCGCCGGCGGCGGACCTGGGTCAGCCGGGGCTCCCGCAGCGCGCCGATCTCCTCGCCGGCGAGCACGACCCGGCCGGTGTCGGGCCGGTCGAGCCCGGCGGCGCAGTGCAGCAGGGTCGACTTGCCCGATCCCGACGGACCCATCACCGCGCAGAACGTCCCGGCGGCGAACGCCACCGACACGCCGTCCAGGGCGCGGGCACCGCCGCCGGGATAGGTCTTCGTCACGTCGAGCACCTCGACGACCGCGTCGTTTCTCATGACGTCGAGCCTGGTCGAGGCGGTGCCGCGGCGACACACGGCGGGCCTTGCTCCCGGTGGTGGGGAAACCCCTACCCCCGGGTCCTCGCGCACCCCGACGCATTGACCAATGTGATGGTCAGGACGACACTGGCGGGATCGGGTGACAACGATGTCACCATCCGGCCGCCACCGGGAGAGTCCATGAACCGTCATGTCCCCCATCCCCACCGCCTCCTGCTCGCCGCCGCCGCACTCGTGCTGGCCACGGCGGGCCTGAGCGCGCCGTCCTCCGCCGCCGTCCCCGCCGCCGTCCCCGCCGACGTCCCATCCGCGGCCGTGCCCGCGGACGACCCCGCCCGGGGTCTCGTCTACGGCGGGTTCAAGACCGGCACCGGCCGCTGCGCCGGCCTGCTCGAGGTCAAGGCCGTCCCCGGCGCCTGCACCCACGGGCCCGACGCGCCGTTCCCCGGCCTCGACGTGACGAAGTCCGTGCCGCCGCTGACGGGGCTCGCGGTCAACCCGCTCAGCGTCGTCTGCGACGGCGACGGGCAGTCCGGCAACCGCGTCCAGGTGCTGTACGTGCGCGGCTCCGGCAACGCCGACCGGTACAACCAGTACCTGGCCTCCATCCGCACCTGGTCCTCCGCCGTCGACGACATCTACAGCGCCTCCGCCGCGCAGACCGGCGGTACCCGCCACATCCGGTTCGTCACCGACAGCGGCTGCAACATCGCGGTGTCGAACGTGGCGATCGCCAACAGCGCGCTGAGCGACTTCGGCAACTCCGTCAACGCGATCAAGGCGCTCGGCTACAACCGCACCGACCGCAAGTACCTCATGTACGTCGACGCCACCGCGCTGTGCGGCGTCGCGTACGTCACGCTGGACGACCGGCCGGGGCAGGAGAACGCCAACAACTCCGGCGCGTCCTTCAGCCGGGTCGACTCGGGCTGCTGGTCGGCGGGCCCGGCCGCGCACGAGCTCACCCACGCCATGGGCGCGGTGATGAGCTCGTCGCCGAACCACACCGCGTACGGCCACTGCACCGACGACTACGACATCATGTGCTACAACGACGGGCCGGGCACGGTGATCCGGATCGTCTGCGGCGACCAGGCCCAGGACAGCCGCCTGGACTGCAACAAGAACGACTACTTCAACACCAGCCCGCCGGCCGGCTCCTACCTGGCGACGCACTGGAACACGGCCAACAACCGCTTCCTGATCACCAGCGGCGGGGGCGGCGGCGGCACGGGTGGCCCGCTCACGCTGATCGGCGTCGGCAAGTGCGTCGACGTCAACGCCGGCGCCACCGCCAACGGCACCAGGGTCCAGGTCTGGTCGTGCAACGGCACCGGCGCCCAGCAGTGGACCCTGCCCGGTGACGGCACGGTCCGGGCGCTCGGCAAGTGCCTCGACGTCTCCGCCAGCGGCACCGCCAACGCCACCAAGGTCCAGCTCTGGGACTGCAACGGCACCGGGGCGCAGCAGTGGACGTACGTGTCGGGCAGCCAGGCACTGCGCAACCCGCAGTCGGGCCGCTGCCTGGACGACCCGGCCGGCAGCACCACCGACGGCACCCAGCTGCAGATCTGGGACTGCAACGGCACCAACGCGCAGCGGGTGACGCTGCCGTAGCGCCGTTGCCCGGTCGACGGACGGACCCGCCGGGAATGTTTCCCCCCTCCCGGCGGGTCCTGCTCGTGTACTGACGGACAGGAATTCGTCAGCCTGAATGGGGGCAGGTGTCGCGGTACTCCTGGATCGCGGAACCGGCCGGCTTCGGGCACAGGAACTGCTCGTAGCGGGTGTCGTTGTCGATGAACCGCTTGAGCCACGAGATGCTGTACTTCGCCACCGTCACGTTGCTGGACGTGGGCGCCGAGTGCGAGGCGTTGTTCAGCTCCAGGTACGCCTTGTCGAGACTGGCGGGCAGGCTGGTGTAGAACGGCTCGGAGTGCGAGGCGACGGGCGCGACGCTGTCGTTCTCGGCGCCGATGACGAGGGTCGGCACGCTCACCGACGACCAGGTCTTGGTGGTGTTCCACGGGGTGAGCGGGATCGCCGCCTGCAGGGCCGGCCGGGTGCTCGCCGCGGCGAGGCTGCCGCCGCCGCCCATCGAGTGCCCCATGACGCCGAGGCGGGTCGCGTCGATGCGGGTGCGCACCGAACTGCTGGCGGTCAGGTAGTCCAGGGCCGCGAGGAGCTGCCGGCCGCGGCTGGCCGGCTGGTCCAGTGTGGACAGGGTGTCGATGGTGATGATGACGAAGCCCTGCGAGGCGAGCCGGGGACCCAGCCACGCGACGCTGGACTGTGACGCCGTGTAGCCGGGCGAGATCGCGACGGCGCCGAAGGTACCGGCGGTGGTGCTGGTCGGGTAGTAGATGGTGGCGCCGCCGAAGCCGCTGACGCTGCTGCGGGCGACGGTGCTCTGCGCGACGGCGAACGAGCCTCTGGCCGCCTCGATCGAGGCGACGGTCGGCGCGGGCCCGCGCTCGTACGGGTTGGCGGCGAGCGCGGGGGTGACCTGGCCGCCGAACGTCACGGCGAGGACCGTGACGGCGAGCAGGGTCAGCCGTTTGAGGTGGGGCATGGCGGGCTCCCTCATATTGGCATCGGTAAATGCCAGGCAAGTCTGGAGCCGCCTTGCTACCGGTGGGTAATCCCGTGGCGGGCCGTCGCCCGATGCTATGACAACGTCAGTCGCGCGTGGAAACCCCTTATGAAAGCGCATTCCTGCGTCGTTACATCTTGCGCGGAGCTGCAAAGGTTTGCAAAGCTCGATGGATGAGCTCCCGCCGTACTCTCATCACCGCCGTGCTGTGCGCGGTCGCCGGCAGCGCCGCCACGGGGATCGCCGCCGTGCCCGCCGCCGCCTGGCCGGGCCCGTACGTGACCGTCGCCGCCGACGGCTCGGGCGACTTCACCAGCGTCCAGGCCGCCGTCGACGCCGTGCCGCCGGGCAACCCCGGCCCGTTCACGATCAAGCTCAAGCCGGGCATCTACCGCGGGCAGGTGATCATCCCCGCGGACAAGCCGCACATCACGCTGCGCGGCCAGGGCGCCGACCCCACCCAGGTCGTGATCACCGACAACCGCGCCAACGGCACCCCGAAGCCCGAGGGCGGCACCTGGGGCACCTCCGGCAGCGCGTCGGTCACCATCTCCGGCGACGACTTCTACGCCCGCAACCTGACCTTCGCCAACGACTTCGACGAGGCCGCCCACCCCGAGATCACCTCGAAGCAGGCGGTCGCGGTCCTCACCCGGGCCGACCGGCTCGTCTTCGACAACGTCCGCTTCCTCGGCAACCAGGACACCCTGTACGTGAACAGCCCGGACGCCGCGACCGTCAGCCGCGTCTACTTCCGCAAGTGCTACGTCGAGGGCGACGTCGACTTCATCTTCGGCCGCGCCACCGCCGTCTTCGACCGCTGCGAGATCCGCTCCCTGAACCGCGGCTCGGCCACCAACAACGGCTACGTGACCGCGGCGAGCACGTCCATCGCCAACCCGTTCGGCTTCCTCATCGTCGGCAGCAAGCTGACCAGCGACGCACCCGCCGGCACGGTCTTCCTCGGCCGCCCATGGCACCCGAGCAACGACCCGAACGCGATCGGCCAGACGGTGATCCGCGACTCCACGATCGGCGCCCACATCGGCGCCGCACCCTGGACCGACTTCGGCACCTGGTCGTGGCGCGACGCCCGCTACGCCGAGTTCCACAACCGCGGCCCCGGCGCGGCCGTCACCGCGGACCGCCCGCAGCTGACCGCGGAGCAGGCGGCCGGCGCCACCATCGACGCCTACCTCACCGGCTGGCAACCGCAGCGTTGAGGCACCGGCTGGCAACCGCAGCGTTGAGGCGGAAACGGCACCACGGAACGGTTCCGGTCCCGGCGTTCGGCTGCATCACGACCGTAGCGCATCGTTCCTAATCGCCATACCGTCCCGACACCCACTGTAATACCCCACCGTCACGGCGACTCGCAGTCATCTCACTCGGTGACGGGGGCAACGCTGAGCGCGACGGTCAGCAGCAGGAGCCACTCCGGGTCGCGGAGGCGGTCGCCGTACAGGTCGCGCAGCTTCGCCACGCGGTAGCGGACGGTCTGCGGGTGGACGAAGAGCTCGGCGGCCACCTCGTCGCGGCGGCCCTGGTGCAGCAGCCAGCTGCGCAGGGTCTCCACCAGTTTCGCGACGGTGGAGGCCCGCTCGCCGGCCAGCGGTGCCAGGGCCTGCGCCCGCAGGTCGGCCAGGGCGCGGGCGTCGGCGGTGACGACCAGCTCGACCAGGTGCTCCTCGGTGTCCACCGACGCGCCGACGGGGAACAGCCGGGACACGCGCACGGCCCGGTCGAAGGAGTGCCGGGCCAGGGACCACGCCACCGGCGGGCCGGTGACCGCGCCGTGGCCGGCGACCACCCGCAGGAGATGACCGCGGGCGGTGCCGTGCGCGTCGGGCACGAGCAGCACCGACGTGTCGCGCAGGTGCTCGACGGTGGTCTGCAGGGTCCGCGGGTCGAGCAGGTCGAGGACCGGCCGGGCGGCCCGGTCGGGCAGCAGGACCGCGGTGAACGTCTGCGGCGCGGCCCAGTCGGCGGCCTCGGCGGCCACCGCGGCCGCGGCGACGGCCTGCGCCGGCTCGCCCGCCAGGAGGCTCTGGGCGAGCCGGTCCAGGGCGCGGCGGCGGGCCCGGCCGGAGGTCGCGAGCTCATCGGCATGGCCGGTGACGCTCGCCGCGGACAGCTCGTCGATGTACGCGAAGGTCAGCTCGGCGAATCGGGCGACGACCGGCGCGGCCATCCCGGCGGCGACGGTGACCGCGGCCAGCTCGCGCCAGGCGACGCGGGCGCCGACCCGGTAGGCGGCGAGCAGGGCGTCGAGGCTGCGGCCGGAGCGTGCCTCGCCACGGCCGAGGGCGTACGCACCCTCCAGCGACGACGCCAGGGGCGAGGGGCCCGCCTTGCGTGAGGCAAGGTTGAGGAACCCGCCGAGCGCGGCCCGGACGGCCATCTCGATCTTGGTGCCCATCTCGCCGGTGAGGGCGCCGGCGTAGGCGGGCACCTCCGCGACGATCGCGGCGACCGCGTGGCCGGCGACGTCCGGCAGGGCGTGGCGCAGCGACTCGGCAGCGCCGGTGGAGAGCCGGAAGGCGCCCAGTGCGCTTGCTTTGTCCTCAGCGAACAAGAATCGCGCCTCGATTCACGCGGAACGGTCATGATTTTGTGCTCCAGCCTCCATCATGCTGGATGTATGGCCGCTACCCAAGCCCTCCGCGCCGGCGCCTGGCGGGTCGTCGAGCTCCTGACGACGCCGCTGGTGCCGGCCGACTACCTCGACGTGGTCGCGCCGCTGCGCAACCGCGAGGTGCTGCGGGCCAAGGTCGTGGCGGTCCACCCGGAGACGGACCGGGCGGTCACCCTCACGCTGCGCCCGGGGCGCGGCTGGCGGCGGCACGAGCCCGGGCAGTACCTGCGGCTCGGCGTCGACGTCGACGGGGTCCGGCTGTGGCGGGCGTACTCGCTGACCAGCGCGCCCCACCGGCCCGACGGGCTGCTGACGGTCACGGTCACCGCGGTCGACGACGGTGCCGTCAGCCGGCACCTCATCGGCAAGGCCCGGCCCGGCATGCTCCTCGGCCTCGAGCGTCCCGCCGGCGACTTCGTCGTGCCGGGGCAGGCGCCGGAGAAGATCCTTTTCGTGACCGCCGGCAGCGGCATCACCCCCGTGATGGGCATCCTGCGCTCGGCGAGCCTGAGCGACGTCGTGGTGGTGCACTCCGCGCCCACGGCGCGGGACGTGCTCTTCGGCGGCGAGCTGCGCGCCCTCGCCCGCGACCGGAAGATCCGGCTGGTCGAGCGGCACACCCGCACCGGCGGCCGGCTGTCCCCCGCCGACCTCCACGAGGCGGTGCCGGACCTGGCGGAGCGGCACACCTGGGCCTGCGGCCCCAATGCCATGCTCGACGAGCTCACCGCGTACTGGAGCGACGCCGGCCACACCGACCGGCTGCACGTCGAACGGTTCCGCCCCGCGACCATCACGGGAGACACCGGCGACGGCGGCACCCTGACGTTCCTGCGCTCCGGCAGAACGGCACAGGCCGGCGGTGGTACCCCGCTGCTGGAGGCCGGCGAGGCCGCCGGGGTCCTCATGCCGTCGGGCTGCCGCATGGGCATCTGCTTCAGCTGCGTGCTCCCCCTGCGCGAGGGCGCCGTGCGCGACCTGCGCGACGGGCGCCTCACCACGGCCACCGAAGGCGACAACGTGCTGGTCCAGACGTGTGTCTCCGCCGCCGCCGGCGACTGCCGGCTCGACGTCTGAACGCCACCGAAAGGACCCACGTGACCACGCTGCAACGCAAGCCCGTCAACCCGGTCGGCCACCTCACCGCCGGGGACATCGAGGCGATCGGCCGCGAGCTCGACGCCATCCGCGACGAGGTCATCACCGGCCGCGGTGAGCGCGACGCGGCCTACATCCGGCGGGTCATCAAGGTGCAGCGCTGGCTGGAGCTCGGCAGCCGGGGCGTGCTGCTGTTCTCGATCCTGCCGCCGGCGTGGCTGGTCGGGACCGCGGGCCTGTCGGTGGCGAAGATCCTCGAGAACATGGAGATCGGCCACAACGTCATGCACGGCCAGTGGGACTGGATGCGCGACCCGAAGATCCACTCCACGACGTGGGAATGGGACAACGCGTCGCCGTCGGAGCAGTGGAAGCACTCGCACAACGAGCTGCACCACACGTACACCAACGTCATCGGCCGCGACAACGACCTCGGCTACGGCATCATGCGGGTCGACGAGGACCAGCGGTGGCACCCGATCCACCTGGGCCAGCCGGTGTGGAACTTCGTCAACGCATGCTTCTTCGAATACGGCATCGCCGCCTACGACCTGGAGCTCGGCAAGAACCTCGCGACCAGGAAGCGCCGCAGCAGCCCGCAGTTCAAGGCCCGGGCCAAGGCGGTCCTGCGCAAGATCGGCCGCCAGGTGGCGAAGGACTACGTGCTGCACCCGCTGCTGTCGGGCCCGTCGTTCCTGCACACCATCGCGGCCAACGCGACCGCGAACCTGGTCCGCAACCTGTGGACCCATTCCGTCATCATGTGCGGGCACTTCCCGAAGGGGGTGGAGACCTTCGAGAAGTCCTCGATCGAGGGTGAGACCCGCGGCGAGTGGTACCTGCGGCAGATGCTCGGCTCAGCCAACATCTCCGGCGGCCGGCTCATGCACCTCATGACCGGCAACCTGTCGTTCCAGATCGAGCATCACCTGTTCCCGGACCTGCCCAGCAACCGGTACCAGGAGATCGCGCCGAGGATCCAGGACCTGTTCCAGCGCTACGGGCTGACCTACACCAGCGGCCCGCTGCCCAAGCAGGTCGGCTCGGCGTGGGCCAAGGTCTTCCGCCTCGCGCTGCCCAACCGCCGGACCGCGCCCGGGACGCCGTTGCCGGCCCCCGAGCGGGAGCCGGTCGGCGTCGGATGAGCACGGGGCGGCCTCAGCTCCTGTCGTCCGGGCGGCCCTTGGCCACCCGGCGCAGGTAGTGGTCGACGGCCGCCTTGTCGTAGCCGCGCCATGCGGCGGTCGGGAAGCTGACGGCGTTGGCGGCGGCAAGGGCCTCCGCGCGCTTGGCGGGGTCGCCGGACTCCAACGCGGCCGTGGTCTTCGTGACGAAGGCGTCGACCGGCGCCCGGTCGTACCCGCCGAACTTGACCGGAAATTCACTCATGTTCCCAGTCTCCTCCACCCGGGGGGTCCGCGCCACGATACGGTTCCCCGATGACCCGGCGGATCGAAGAGCTCGACTGGCAGCAGACCCCGATCGGCGAGGTCAGTCTCCGCCGCCGGCGTGAGCCGTCCCTCGGTGTCGAGGTGTACGAGGTGAAGCTCGGCGACGAATACCTCATGTCGAGCCTGTTCACCGTCGCGGAGATCGAGCTCGCGCGGCTCGGGCTGGCCGGCCTGGGTGCGGGTCCCCTCCACGTCGTGGTCGGCGGGCTCGGCCTGGGGTACACCGCCCACGCCGCCCTCCAGGACCCGCGGGTCGGCTCGCTGGTGGTCGTGGACTACCTGGACGCCGTCATCGGCTGGCACCGCAAGGACCTGCTGCCGCTGTCCGCCGCGCTGACCGGTGACCCTCGGTGCCGGCTCGTGCACGGCGACTTCTTCGCCCTCACCGCCGGCGACGACGGCTACGACCCCGCCGAGCCGGGCCGCCGCTTCGACGCGGTCCTGCTCGACATCGACCACTCGCCGCGGCACCTGCTGCACCCCGGCAACGGCGGCCTCTACACCGCCGCCGGGCTGCGCCGCCTCGCCCGGCACCTGCGCCCGGGTGGCGTGTTCGGCCTGTGGTCCAACGACCCGCCGGACGACGCGTTCACCGCCACCCTGGCCGAGGTGTTCGCCGGCGCCCGCGCCGAGGTCGTCACGTTCGACAACCCGTTGCAGCGCCGGCAGTCGGCGAACACCGTCTACGTCGCGCATCTCAGCTGAGCGTGCAGGCCGTGCCGTTGAGGGTGAAGGCGGCCGGGCGGGCGTTGGCGCCGGTGTAGCCGGCGAGGAAGCCGAAGTTCACCGAGGCGCCCGCCGCGACGGTGCCGTTCCAGGCGGCGTTGGCGGCGGCGACCGCCGTGCCGGTCTGCGTGACCGTCGAACCCCACGCCTGGTTGACCCGCTGGTCACCGGCGAAGGCCCAGCGCAGCGTCCACCCGTTCACGGCGGTGGCGCCGGTGTTGGTGACCGTGATGTCGCCGACGAACCCGCCGCCCCAGTCGTTCGTGGTGTACTGCACCGCGCACGCCGTCGCGCCACTGGCTGACGCGGACGCCCACCTCGACGGCGAGACC
Source organism: Dactylosporangium sp. NBC_01737 (assembly GCF_035963215.1). Lineage (NCBI taxonomy): Bacteria > Bacillati > Actinomycetota > Actinomycetes > Micromonosporales > Micromonosporaceae > Dactylosporangium > Dactylosporangium sp. NBC_01737. The sequence continues at coordinate 5,299,217 of NZ_CP109153.1, read as the reverse complement.
GACACCGACACCGACCTGGACGGCGAGACCGACGCCGACGCGGACGCCGACCTGGACGGCGAGACCGACGCGGACGGGGAACGCGATGCCGACGGGGACGCGGACGTCGGCAGCCCTTCCGTTTCGATCGTGACGTCGTCCAGGTACAGGTCGCCGGTCGTGTCCGTGGTCTCCAGGTACAGCGACAGCGCCGTCACTCCGGGCAGGAACAGGTAGTCGCCGGTGAGCCGCGTCCACGTGGTGCTGATCGCGGTGTTGGCGCTGACGTTCTCGTAGCGGGTGGTGGTGCCGTTCTGCCGCTGCATGCTCAGCCGTGCGGTGCCCGTGCCGGACGCCGTGCGCGCCCAGGCGGTGACCGTGTACAGCTTCCCGGCGGTGAGCAGGTCCAGGACCGGGTGGGTCGGGCCCTGCCAGGTCGCGGTCCGCCCGGAGGACAGCACGCTGCCGGTGCCGCCGTGCGCGGCCGTCGTGACGTGCGTGGTGGTCTCGCCGCCGCGGGAACCCCAGCCGGTCAGGCCGCTCTCGAACGGGTACGACGCCACCGTCACCAGGCTCGGCACCGCCGGCGGGTCCGGGACGGTCGCGGTGCCGCCGAGCGCCTCGACCACCGCCGAGTACGCGGGCCTGGCCCGCCACTGCTCGTCGAACAGCAGGGCCGCGCCGTACCCGGGGAAGAACGCGGGGATCCATGAGTCGACCTCGCCGACGCCCCACGTGGTCACCCCGGTGCAGCCGGCGACGGCGGCGCACGCACCCACGACCGCCCGGTGGTCCGCGGCCTGCTGGGTGAGCTCGGCGGTGTCGGCGGGCAGCGGGATCCGCACGTCCAGCTCGGTGATCTCCACCTGCAGCCCGAGCGCGGTGAACCGCTCGATGTTCTGCCGCAGCGTCGACGGGACCTGCCCGACGATCAGGTGGGCCTGCAGCCCGACGCCGTCGATCGGGACGCCGGCGGCCTGGAGGCGCTGCACGAGGTTGTACAGCCCGGTGCTCTTCGCGTTGACGCCCTCGACGTTGTAGTCGTTGATGAACAGTTTCGCGGCGGGGTCGGCGGCGCGGGCGGCGGTGAGCGCGTCGGCGATGTAGGACTCGCCGAGCCGCTGGTACCACACGGACGAGCGCAGCGTGCCGTCCTCGTTGAAGGGCTCGTTCACGACGTCCCACTGCGCGGCGCGACCGGCGAAGTGCCCGGCCTCCGCGGTGACGTGGTCGACCAGGACCTGCCGTTGCGCGGCGGCGGTGCGATCCGTGCTCACCCACGACGGCAGCTGGTTGTGCCACACGAGGGTGTGCCCGCGCAGCCGCTTGCCGGTCGCGGCGGCGTAGTCGGCGATGGCGTCGGCGGCGGCGAAGTCGAACTGCCCCTGCGTGGGTTCGGTGGCGTCCCACTTGCCCTCGTTGCCCATCGTCACCGAGTTGAACTGGGTGTCGGCCACGTACCGCCACTGGCTGGAGGCGAGGCTGTTGACCTCGGCGGCGGTGCCGATGTGGAATCCGCGGGCCGTGGCGACCTGCGCCAGGGTCTGCCCCGCCGACGCGGCGAGCGCGGGCAGCACGGTCGCGCCGGCCGCGACCAGCGTCACCGTGGCGGCGACGATGCCGGCGATGCGGGTACGGCGGGCGCGGTTGCGCCGGTGTGGGTCGTTCATGCTGGTCGCTCCCAGGGTCCGTCGATGCGGCGGCGCCCACGACAGCACGCCCCGATGTCCCGGGACAACCCGCCGATGCCCCGGGCGCAGGTCACCGCGATGCCGGCAGTGAAAGATGCACGGCTGTTTCTTCCGCGGCGGCCTTCGGCCGGAAGAGCAGTGGGCGATTCTCACCCCACACCCCCAATGCTCGCTTCGCTCGCACGCCCTGCGCTTCGCGCGGCCGACTCACACGCATGCGCGTTGCATTTGAAAGACCGGGGGTCGAGGTTTCGGGGCACTCAGGTCTTTCGTCCCATTCGCCTGCCATTCGCGCGAGACGCGAAGGCAGGCCCGTCCTCCCGCCGGGCCGGGCAGCGGCGGCGCGGCGGTGTCGTGGGCGGCGTGCGTGTTGCTCTGCCGCGCGCCGCCCCGGGCCGACCGGGAGCAGCCCGTCCGGCGATCATGGCCCGGGGGCGGCCGCCGCGGAAGAAACAGCCGCAGCGGACGAATCAGGGCAGGTCGGCGAGGGTCGGTGGGTCGGCGCCGCGGCGGGCGCAGGTGATGCCGGCGACCTGGGACGCGAAGGCGAGCATGCCGGTGAGCGCCGGGACGTCGACCCCGGCCAGGCGGTCGCGGTTGGCGGCGCCGAGCAGGCCGGCGGTCCGGCAGGCGTGCAGCAGCCCCGCCGTGAACGCGTCGCCGGCGCCGACGGTGTCCACGACGCGGACCGGGACCGGTGACACCGTCACCGCGACCCGGGCCGTGCTGCCCCACGCGCCGTCCGCGCCGAGGGTGACCACGACGAGCCGGGCGCCGAGCGCGAGCCAGGCCCGGCCGATCTCGTCGTGCCGGCGGCCCGGGTACAGCCAGGCGAGGTCCTCCTGGCTGACCTTGACCACGTCGCTCATGGCGACGAGGTCCTCGACCCGCCGCACGGCGGTCTCCGGGTCGCCCATCAATGACGGGCGGCAGTTGGGGTCGTAGCTGACGGTCGCGGTCGCGGCGGCGGCGCGCAGCAGGGCCGCGACGTGCGCCGCGCCCGGTTCGAGGAACGTCGCGATCGAACCCGTGTGCACGCAGTCGACCCCGCCGTCCACAGTGGACACGGCGGGCCCGGTGGACACGGTGGATACGGTGGGTTCGAAGGCCCGCCAGGCGATGTCGAACGTGTAGTCGGCCTGGCCGTCGGGGCGCAGCGTCGTGTGCGCGGCACTCGTCGGTGTTGCGTCCAGCAGGGTGCCGGGCGCCAGTCGTACCCCATTGGCGCGAAGGAACCGCAGGATCAGGCGGCCGTGCGGGTCGTCGCCGACCTGGGTCAGCAGGCCGGCGTCCTCACCGAGCCGGGCGAGGGCGACGGCGACGTTGGCGGGGCTGCCGCCCGGGTGCGCCACGGGCCCGCCCGGTGGACCCTCGATCAGGTCCACCAGGGCCTCACCGACCACGGTGATCACACACCACCCCCGTCCGCCTTGACCTCCGGCCTGCTGTCCGACCTGCCGGGCGTCTCCTCCAGGGTGGTGGCGCCGGTCATGATGGCGACCGCCTCCGACATCGTGTGCGAGCGCGGGGTGATGAGCCCGCCGCAGCGGCCGAGTCGCTGGATGTGGATGCGGTCGGCGACCTCGAACACGTGCGGCATGTTGTGGCTGATCAGGATGACCGGCAGGCCCCGGGAGCGGACCTCGCTGATCATCTTGAGCACCTGGTTGGACTCGCGGACGCCGAGGGCGGCGGTCGGTTCGTCCAGGACGATCACCTTGCTGCCGAACGCGGCGGCGCGGGCCACGGCGACCGCCTGGCGCTGGCCGCCGGACAGCGTCTCCACCGGCTGGGCCATGTTCTGCAGGGTGCCGATGCCGAGGTCGGCGAGGGCCTGCCCGGCGTCGCGGCGCATGCCCTTCTTGTCCAGCATCCGCAGGACCGAGCCGAGCGGGCCGGGCCGCAGGCGCTCCCGGCCGAGGTACAGGTTGCTGGCGATGTCGAGCGCGGGCGCGACCGCCAGGGTCTGGTACACGGTTTCGATGCCGGCCTCGCGGGCGTCCTGCGGCCGTTTGAAGTGCACCGGCTGCCCGTCCAGGAGCAGCTCGCCGGCGTCGGGGACGAGCGCGCCGGTGAGGCACTTGATGAGCGTCGACTTGCCGGCGCCGTTGTCGCCGATGACGGCGAGGACCTCGCCGGGGTACAGGTCGATGTCGACGCCGTCGAGCCCGACGACCCGCCCGAACGTCTTGACCAGTCCCCGCGCGGAGAGGATGGGAGTCATGCCCTGACCCTCCTGATCCACTGGTCGACGGCGACCGCGAGGAGCACGAGCATGCCGACGGCGAGGACGCGGTACTGGTCGTCGACGCCGGCGAGGGACAGGCCGCTGCGGAAGAAGCCGACGATGAGCGCGCCGAGCAGCGTGCCGAGCACGGCGCCCCGGCCGCCGAAGAGGCTGGTGCCGCCGATGACGACGGCGGTGATGCTCTCCAGGTTGGCGTCGGTGATCGCGTTGGGGCTGGCGGCCCCGGCCCGGCCGATGAGGATCCAGGCGGTGAGGCCGTAGATCGCGCCGGCGATGACGTACACGCTGAGCAGGACCCGGTCGACGCGGATGCCGGCGAGGCGGGCAGCCTCCTTGTCGTCGCCGACGGCGTAGACGTGCCGGCCCCAGGCGGTGTTGGCCAGGGCGAAGCCGACGACCACGTACAGCACGGCGACGAGGACCACGCCGGCGGTGATGCGGAACCGGCCGATCGCGAACGTCTCCCCCGTCCAGTTCAGCAGCGCCGGCAGGTCGACGGACTGCACGCTCTGGCCCCGGGAGTACAGCAGCCCGACGGCGGTGAAGACGCTGAGCGTGCCGAGGGTGACGATGAACGGCGGCAGCCCGATGCGGGTGACGAGCGTGCCGTTGAGCGTGCCGGCGGCGACACCGACGGCGATGCCGACAGCCACCGCGAGGATCCCGGGGATGCCCTGGCCCTCGGCGAGCTTCGCGGACAGCATCATCGCCAGGATCGTGACCGCGCCGACGGACAGGTCGATGCCGGCGGTGAGGATGATCAGGGTCTGCCCGACGGCGAGGGCCCCGATGACGGCGACCTGCTGCAGCACCAGCGACAGCGAGTTCGGCTGGGCGAAGCGGGGGTTGATGAGCGAGAAGACCGCGAAGGACACGACGAGCACCAGGAACGGGCTGATCGCCGGGTACGAGTGCAGCACGTGCTGGACCCGCTGCACCGGTGAGCGGCGGCGCAGCGCGAACTGCTCGGCGGCCGTGTTCGCCGGCGCCGTCGCGGCCGTCATGACTTGCCCCAGCAGCGGTTGGCGGCCTCGGTGCTGTCGATGCTCTCGGCGCCCGCGGCCGGCTTGTCGGTCACCAGGGTCACGCCGGTGTCGAAGAAGTCCAGGCCGCTGGTGACGGTCGGCTTCGCGCCGCCGGTCGCGATCTGCTTGATCGCCTTGATGCCGAGCTCGGCCATCTTCGTCGGGTACTGCTGCGACGTCGCGTTGATGAGCCCGTCCTTGACCTGCTTGACACCGTCGCAGCCGCCGTCGATGGACACGACGAGGACGTCCTTGGTACCGGCGGCCTTGAGCGCCTTCTGCGCGCCGACCGCGGCCGGTTCGTTGATCGTGTAGACGACGTTGACCGACGGGTTCTTCGTCAGGCACCGCTCCATCGCGGTGCGCCCGCCGTCCTCGGCGCCGTTGGTCGGCTCGTTGCACACGATGCTGTACGTGCCACCGGAGTAGCTGCCGGTCTTGGCCTCGTCGCCGTTGCGCTTCTTGTCCTTCGCGTCGATCCCCATCCCGGTCAGGAAGCCCTGGTCCCGGTTGTAGTCCACCGACACGATCTTGTCGTTGAACAGGTCGAGCATGGCGATGGTGGCGGGCTTGCCCGCGAGGGTCGCCGCGGTCCACTTGCCGATCAGCTCACCGGCCTTGAAGTTGTCGGTCGCGAACGTGATGTCGACGGTGTTGGCCGGGTCCGGCGGGGTGTCCAGCGCGATCACGTACAGCCCCGCGTCGCGGGCCTTCTTGATCGCCGGGTTGACGCCCGGCCCGTTGGGCGTGATGAGGATGCCCTTGTCGCCGCGGGCGATGGCGTCCTCGATCGCCTGCACCTGACCCGCCTCGTCACCGTCGGCCTTGCCCGCGGCGAGCGTCAGCTTGACGCCCTCGGCCGCGGCGGTCTGCTTGGCGCCGTCCTGCATGGTGACGAAGAACGGGTTGGTCGAGTTCTTCGTGATCAGCGAGACCGACACCTGGTCGCTGCCGGCGTCATCGCCGCACGCGGCGGTGAGCCCGCCGGCGACCACCGCGACGGCGAGCAACCCTGCGGCCCGCAGCCGGTTGCGTTCGAACATGTCAGCTCCTAGGGTTTCGTTTGACAACGATGTCAAGGAGTGTCAGCCAGCCTCATCATGATTGTCAATAATCCCTACAAGATGCTCTTGACCCGGAGGCTTGCCGGACCGCCAGAATCTTGACATCGTTGTCAAGTCAGCCGCGCGCTCCGAGCTTGGCGGCGCTGGCGATAATGGAGAGCCGATCTTCGCGAGGGAGTGCCGTGGACCACGTCGCCCGTGCCCGCCCGACCCTGCGCGACGTGGCGCAGCTCGCGGGGGTCAGCCCGAAGACCGTCTCGCGCGTCGTCAACGGCGAGGCCGGCGTCAGCCCGTCGAAGGCCGGCGCCGTCGAACGGGCGATCCGGCAGCTGGAGTACCGGCCCAACATCACCGCCAGCAGCCTGCGCCGCGCGGGCGGCCGCACCGCCGCCGTCGCCGCCGTGCTCGAGGACGTCTCCAACCCGTTCTCCTCGGCCCTGTACCGCGCCCTCGAGGACGTCGCCCACGCCCGTGACGTGATGGTCTTCGCCGGCAGCGTCGAGGAGGACCCGGCCCGGGAGCGCGCCCTCGTCCGCGCCTTCGCGATGCGCCAGGCCGACGCGATGCTGATCGTGCCGGCCAGCGACAACCAGGCGTACCTGACGCGCGAGGTCGTCGGCGGCACCCCGCTCGTCTTCGTCGACCGCCCACCCGTCGGCCTGCACACCGACGCCGTCCTGGTCGACAACGAGTCCGGCGCCGCCGACGCCGTGCGCCACCTGCTCGCCCACGGCCACCGCGACATCGCCTACCTTGGCGACCTGCGCACCATCGCGACCGCGCAGCGCCGCTTCCAGGGGTACAAGGAGGCCCTCAGCGACCACGGCATCCGCCCGGACCCGTCACACATCGTGCACGACCTGCACACCACGGAGGCGGCCGCGACCGCGTTCGGCCGGCTGCTGGACGCCGCCTCGCCGCCGACGGCATGCTTCAGCGCGCAGAACCTCATCACCATCGGCGCGATCCGGGCGCTGCGCTCCCGGGGGCTGCAGCACCGGGTCGCGATCGTCGGCTTCGACGACTTCCCGTTGGCGGATCTGCTGGAGCCGGCGGTGACCGTGGTTTCGCAGGACCCGTACCGGATGGGGCGGGTCGCGGCGGACATCCTGTTCCGGCGCCTCGACGGTGAGGATTGGGAGCCCACTACGCATCTCGTGGAGACCCGCCTGATCGTCCGGGGGTCGGGCGAACTGCCGCCGCCCTGATGCGCTGGCTTCCTTGTGTCGCTGTTCGCGTGCATGATCGTCATCCCCGTAATAGAAAATCCATCACGGCTGCGGCCGCTTGTGGTTCCGCGCAGCCTCCGGCGGCGCGACGGGTAGCGCGGTCACCGTCCGTGCCGTCTTACGGTGATGCCAAGCCAGGTCCGCACTCACATGATCCAGCGCCGTCGAGGTCATCATTCGGTGGTGCCACACCGTCACTGGGTTCAAAACACGAACAAATCACCCATATCACAGCGCGCCCAAGGCGCGCACCAAGATCCAGCCCGGCCCCCGTCTTGATCGAAGGATCCCGGTGGTCGTCCGGACGACCACCGCCGTCCTTCGATCACGGGCCGGAGCGGAAGATCGCCGTCCGAGCGCCGGTACCACCCGGTCTAGCGATCGAAGTTCATAACTCAAGCTTGTCGGCAGCTCCAATCGTCGCAAATCCCCCAAACCGCCGTACGGCGCCGATCCGCGTTGATCCGCGCCTGCCCCGCTCATGATCGAAGGACCGGACTGGCCGTCCGGACGACCACCGCCGTCCTTCGATCACGGGCCGGAGCGGAAGATCGCCGTCCGAGCGCCGGCACCACCCGGTCTAGTGATCGATGGTTTTCGTTTTTTGACCAACGGCGGTGTTGTAGCACCGAATGATGCGCTCGACGGCGCTGGATCATGTGAGCGCGGACCTGGCTTGGGATCACCGCAACGACGGCACGGACGGTGACCGCGCTACCCGTCGCGCCGCCGCAGGCTGCGCGGAACCACAAACGGCCGCAGCCGTGATGGATTTTCTATTACGGGGATGACGAACACGCACGCGAACAGCGACGGAAGGTAAGAAGCGCATCGGCGAAACGCAGGACCCGCACAAAAAGAGGCCCGGGCAGCAAAAGTGATGCCGCCCGGGACCCCGGTGAAGGAACGTGCGCTCAGCGGCCCATGCCGCCGAAGGGGTTGTTGCCCGCCATGCCGCCCTGGCCGAGCCCGAAGCGGCCCGCCATGCTGGTGCCCGCGAGGGCGTCATACGGCGGGACGAGCTCGGCCGGCTGGACGACGACCAGGCCCTCGCCGGTGAACTGCATCTGCCAGCTCTCGCCGGTGTTGCCGCGGGGGCGCCACACCGAGGAGGAGGTGACCGCCGCCTGCATGCTGACCTGGAGGTTGGAGGTCCAGGCGATGACGGCGTCGGCGTCGGCGAAGTAGTAGTTGCTCGGCGTGACCTTCATGACCAGGGGGGCGCCGGTGGTGGTGACGGCGACCTTGCCGCGGCCGTTGAGCTCGATGTTGTAGCCGCCGGCGCCGGCGATCTGGACCTGCGAGTCGATGCGGACGATGTCCCACCGCAGCGCGGTCTCGAAGGCCAGGACGTTGTTGCCGTCGACGGTCAGGGCGTCGCCGGTGAGGTCCAGGACGTGGACGTCCTGGGCCTGGTTGGCGAGGAACACGGTGCCGCTGCCGCTGACCTTCATGAGGTTGAGGCCTTCACCGGTGAAGTGCCGGGCGATGTGGGAGCCCCAGCCCTGGTATTGCGCGTCGAAGTTCACGCCGCCCTGGTAGGCGACCATGGCGCCCTTGCGGGCGTAGAACTCGTTCATGCCGGAGGCCTGGCCGAGGGTGGCCTTCAGCATCTTGCCGTTCTGCAGCACGAATCGCTCGGTGCTCTGAACTTCCTGGTTTGCCAGCAGTGAGCTCTGGTACATGTCGGTCTCCTCAACCCCGTGCCGAGAAAGCGGGGCGCGCGTCCTCGCTCGGCTGGACCATCACGAAACCCTGCCCGGAGAAGCCGAGCTGGAACGACTCGCCGGAGCCGCGGCCGATGAGGCTGCCGAAGCGGGCGGTGCGCTTGGGGTTGATCTGCAGGCCGTCGGTGAAGGCGACCAGCGCGTCGGTGTCCACATAGGTGGGTGCCTCGCGGGTGTCGAGCACGGCGGGCGTGCCCTTGCTGGTCAGGGCGACCCAGCCGTTGCCGCGGATGACGACGTTGAACATGCCCATGCCCGACAGCATGCTGACGCCTTTGACCCGCTCGATGTTCCACGACAGGGTGGAGTCGAAGGCGAGGATGTTCTTGCCGTTGACGCTGAGGCCCTCGCCGGCGAGCTGCACCACGACGACCTCCTTGCCGTAGTCGGCGAGGTAGAGCTCGCCCTGGCCGGTGGCGGTCATCAGCGGCACGCCCTCGCCGGTGGCCCACGAGCGGGCCATCTGACCGAGCTGCGGCGGGTTGGGGTTGAAGTCGATCAGGCCCTCGTAGGCGATCATCGACCCGGTGCGGGCGAGCACGTCCTGACCCGGCCCCATGATGACCTTGGCGATCTTGCTGCCGTGGAGGCTCATCCGGTCCCGGACCTGCGTCTGGCCATAGTGTTGGAGCAGCGGACTCTGCACAGCGTCCCCTTTCAGACCTCGTAGGGCTGGACCACGACGAAGTGGCCCTGCATTCCCATGAACTGGAGCGCGACGGACTCGCCGCTGGCGCCGGCATAGATCTGCCGGGACACCCGGACCTGCGTGGACACCGCGACCCGCATGCCGGCGGTCCAGGCGACCACGGCGTTCATGTCGCCGAAGGTCGGGCCCTGGCACATCAGCGTCACCGGGGTGCCCTTCGTCATGACGACGACGGTGCCCTGACCGCGGACCTCCAGGTGGAACATGCCGCCGCCGGGGATGCCGGGGCTCTCGATCCGCTTGACCTCGGTCTGCAGGCTCGCGTCGAAGGCGAGCACGTTGTTGGCGTTGATGCACAGCGCCTGGCCCTGCAACTCCACGATGTGCAGGTCCGCCGCGTTCTCGGCCAGGAACACCTCGCCCTGACCCTTGATGGTCATCAGCTTGAGGCCCTGCCCGGTCATGGCGCCCTCGAACATCGCCTTCAGGCCGCCGGAGCCCTTGTATTCGAAGTCGACGTTGCCCTGGTAGGCGACCATCGAGCCGCGCCGCGCGTGCGCGTCCGGGCCGAGGGTCACCTTGACGAGCTTGCCGTTCTGCTTCGTCCAGCGGCCGGTGGTCGGCGTCTCCTTGTACTTCTGGAGGCTCGTCATCACACCCGGCGGGGTCGGCTGCGCCTGCGACGGCAGCAGGTCGCCCTGCTGCGGCGGGTAGCCGGGTTGACCCTGCGGCGGATACCCCGGCTGGCCCTGCGGCGGGTAGCCGGGCTGACCCTGGGGCGGATACCCGGGCTGCTGCGGCGGGTAGCCGGGCTGGCCCTGCGGCGGATACCCGGGCTGCTGCGGCGGATAACCCGGCTGCTGCTGCGGCGGATACCCCGGCTGACCCTGCGGCGCGAACGCGGGCTGCTGCTGCGGCGGGAACTGCTGGGTGGGCGGCGGCGGCGCGAACTGCTGTGTGGGCGGCGGCGGGGGCGGCGCGAAGCCCTGCTGCGGCGGCGGGCCGCCGGGCGGCGGGCCGCCGGGCGGCGGCGCGAACCCGGGCGCGGGACCCGCGGGCGCCGGGGCGGGCTCGTCGTCGACGTTGCCGCCGTAGGAACGGATCAGGTCCGCCAGACCACCGGCGAAGCCCTGGCCGACCGCGCCGAAGCGCCAGACGCCCTTGCGGTACAGGTCGCCGATGATGATCGCCCGCTCGGTGCCGAAGTCGGCGCCGGTGAAGCTGTAGCGCATGACCTCCTGGCCGCCCGCGACGATGCGCAGGTAGCCGGACTGCAGCTGGCTGGCGGTGCCCGACGTCTCGATCGCGGCGCAGAACGACAGCTTCGCGATCTTCTCCGGCACGGCGTTGAGCGTCGCGCGGAACGAGTCCGTGTCACCGGACTGCGGGCCGAGCTTCTGGATCGAGCCTTCGGGCGACTTCGGTTGGTTGAAGAAGATGAAGAAGTTGTCATCGGCAAGCTTGTCGTCGGCGTCCAGCCCGAAGCACGAGATGTCCCACGTGATCCCGGGAGCGTTCAACTGGATGCCTACATACAGATCATCTCCCGTGGTGAAGGACGAAATCGGGCTCTTCTGCCCCCGAGTGAATGTCTGAGACACGTGTTCTCCTCGGCTACAACGACAGCGCGTCTGCGATCAACTTATAGCGACACCGTACAAGTGGGGTACGACAGTGATGGATCATTGCCCGTCCGCCTGACGGGCGAGGCGGGCCAGGATCTCGTCGACGGCGGTGCTTCCCGTGGTCACGTCAGGGGTGAACGTCCAGGTCAGGCCCACCCACGGGTCGCCCATGTGGTCGCCGGACAGGACCGGCAGGCGCGCCATCGACCGCCACACCGCACCGACGAGGGGCCCGAGCGTGGAGGAGTCGGCCGGGTCGGCGACCATCAGCACATGCACGCCCGCCTCGGGGCCCTCGTTGAGCAGGTAGTGCAGGTGCGCGACGGAGCGCTCGTCGAAGCCGTACGGGAAGTCGTGCAGGACCAGCAGCCGCCGGCCGCCGTCGATCTCGTGCGAGCCGTCATACGAGGTGGGCATGGCGCCGGCGCGCATCGCCATCTGCACGAGGTCGACCCGCTCGACGAGGTGTTCGAGCATCTCGCTGAGCCCCTGCGGGGTCGCCGCGACCGGGGTCGACGCCCCGCCGCCGAACTTGCCGCCCAGGTCGAGCGCGCGGGCCGCGGCGCCGCCGCCGGCGAGGTCCGCGACGGAGATGCTGAGCTGGCCCGGCGGGTGCGCGGCGAGGAGCCGGACCACCACGGAGCGGGCCATCGCCACGGCGGCGGTGCGGTCGGCGCCGGTCGAGTCGATCCACAGCGCCCGCATCAGCGGCAGCCGGAACAGCAGCGGGATGCGCAGCTCCGGCGACTCCGGCACGTGGACGTCACCGACGCGGATGCCGACGGTCGTGGTCTCCGGCAGGCGCCAGTCCCGCCATCGCGGGCTGTCCCAGGCGGCCATGGGCGCCGGCAGCGTCGTGGCGAGGCCGTTGAGCTCGGCGACGAGCTGGTCGACGTCGCGGCGGCGGTCCGCCTCGGCGCGGCGCACGAGGTCGTCGTGGCGCCGGTCGGCCTCGGCGCGGGCCGCGGAGGTCTGCGGCGAGTTGCGCAGCCGCGGGTCGTTGAGCAGCTCGCCGACCTCGTTGTCGCGCCGCTGTTCGGCGTAGCCCACGGCGGAGCGCAGCGCGGACGTGGACCGTGCCGCGTCCTGGAAGATCGACCACACCTGCTGGTAGAGGCGTTCCTCCGGGGGGCCGCCGATCTCCTGGGCCGGCTGCGGCTGCTGGGACGCGGCGGGCGCCTGCGACGAGCCGGTGCCGGGGAAGTGCGGCGACGACGTGCCGGGGAAGTGCGGCGACGAGGTGACCGGCGCGGGCGCCGGCTCCTCCTGCTCCACGTCGACGCCGTGGGCCGCGATCAGCTGCGCGAGGCCACCCGAGTAGCCCTGGCCGATGGCGCGGACCTTCCAGGCGCCGGCGCGGCGGTACAACTCCCAGGCGATGACGGCACGCTCCTCGCTGAGCCCGTCCATGGTGAACGTGCCCAGCTCCGCGCCGTTGGCCTCGACGAGCCGGGCGACCGGTGCCGGACCGGACCCGAACTTCGTCGTGCGGTCGTCGGGGCTGATGACGGCGATGACCCGCTCGACGTCGGCGGGGACCGCGGACAGGTCGATCTCGACCCGCTGCGCCCCGCCGGCGCCGCCGGTCAGCCACGTCAGCCCCGGCGCCGCCGGCTGGTTGTAGAAGACGAAGTCGCCGTCGGACCGGACGCGGCCCGTCTCGGTGAGCAGCAACGCCGACAGGTCGACCGCGACAGCGGCGTCGACCATGATCCTGAGCTGCTGCGCCGTCAGGGGTGCGTTCTGCCCCTTGACGAAGACCAGCGTCATTGTTCCCCCTTCTGATACCGACGGATCGACTGCTGGACCTACAGGAAGCGAGCCAGCTGCGGGATCATCTCCAGCGGCTGCTTGGCGTTCTGCGGCTCACCGATCGCCGTCATCTTCCAGGTGCCACCGTCGCGGTGCAGCTTGGCCATGACCATGCCCGTGCTGGGCGTGCCGCCGGAGAGCGTATAGCGGGTGAGTTCCGCCCGGGTCGTCTCGTCCACCAGCCGACAGAACGCGGCCTCGATCTGCGCGAACGTGTGCCCCTCGTAGGACGTGACCACGAAGATGATCGTGGTGACGTGCGCCGGGACGCGGTTGAGGTCCACCACGATCGACTCGTCGTCGCCGTCGCCCGCGCCGGTACGGTTGTCGCCGGCGTGCTGGACGGAGCCGTCCTTGCTGCGCAGCTGGTTGAAGAACGCGATGTCCACCGGCTGGTGGTCGGCGAACAGGATCGCCGAGGCGTCCAGGTCGACCTCGGTCTCGCGGTTGCCGAACAGCCCGCGCTTCTTGATCGGGTCCCAGCCGAGGCCCATCCGGACCAGGCTGAGCGACGTGCCGTCCTGCTTGCGCAGCGAGACCCGCTGGCCCTTGCTGAGGTTGATGCGCCCGCCCGGGCCGCCCACCGGCGCGTCCTGCGGCGGGGCGGCGGGCTGCGGCGGCGCGACCGGCGGCATCTGCTGCGTCGGCGGCTGCTGCTGCCCGTACGGCGGCGGGGGCGGCGGCTGCTGACCGTAGGCGGGCGCCGGCGGCTGCTGACCGTAGGCCGGCGGTCCGGGCGGCGCCGGCGGGGTCTGCGGCGGGTAGCCCTGCTGCGGGTTGTGCTGCGGCACGTTCTGCCCGTACGCCGGCGTCTCCTGCGGGGCGCGACGTGCGGGCGCGGTCTGCGCCGGCATCGTGTACACCGGCGCGGCGGGCGGCGGCGGAGGGGTGGGCTGCGCGGGCTGCGGCGCAGCGACCGGTGGCGCGGCGACCGGCGGCGCAGCGACCGGCGGCGCGGCCTGCGGGGCGGGAGTGGCCGCCGGGGCCGGCGAGTCGTCGACGGACACGCCGTGGTCACGGATCAGGTCGGCGAGGCCACCGGCGTAGCCCTGGCCGACGGCCCGGACCTTCCAGTCGGCGTTGCGCCGGTAGATCTCCAGCGCGATCACGATGCTCTCGGTGTCCAGCCCGCTCACCACGTACTGGATCAGCTCGGCGCCGGACTGGTCGAAGACGCGGGCGACGGGCGGCGCGAACTGCCCGAACCGCTGCCCGGTGCCGTCGACGCTGACCACGACGCGGACCTTGTCGACGTCGGCCGGGATCGCGGCGGTGGAGACCGAGGCCTGCCACTTGCCGCCGCCGCTGTCGCTGACCGAGACGCCCGGGCCGGACGGCTGGTTGTAGAAGACGAAGTCCGCGTCGGAGCGCACCTTGCCGGACGTCGTCACCAGCAGCGCGGACAGGTCGGTGGCAACGCCGACCTCCACCACGACGCGCACGTCGTTGGCGGTCAGCGCGGTGTTCTGGCCCTTCACCAGCACGGTGGCCATGCTTTGTTCTCCTCTTGTCAGATGTCCGTCAAGGCCGACCGTCACCGGTCTGCGCCACGTACCAGTCGAGAATCTCGTCGCCGGCCGCCGCTCCTGCGGAGGCCGTGGTCAGGCAGTGCGGCGAGGTGAAGCCGGTGAGGTGCAGCTCCCCGTGCGCCGGTCGGATCGCCGCGTGCGCCGCCCGGAGCATGTCGGCGTCCAGCAGGGAGTCCCCGCCGGCGACGACCCGGTCCGCGCCCAGCCGCTCGGCGGCGTGCGCCACCGCTGCGGCCTTGTCCAGGCCGGTGGGCAGAAGATACAGCTTCCTGCCCTGCAATGAGACCCGCCAGCCGTTGACCCGGCCCCACTCGGCGGCCTCCTCGGCGAACACCGACAGCCACGGCTCGCGCTGCTTGACCGTGAGGTAGATGAAGAAGTCCTCCACCGCGCGGACCGCGTCGAAGCCGCGCTGGTCCCGCCAGCGCTGCGCCTCCTGCCACACGGTGTCGAAGGACGCGCCGCTGTCGGCGAGGCGCCGCCTGACGTGCCGCTCCCACCCCGCGTCGGACTCGCCGCCGACCAGCAGCCGGGCGCCGTTGCAGACCACCGCGGACGGCGGGCGCTGCCCGGGCAGCCGCAGCCGCTGGTACTGCTCCACGGACCGGGTCGTGGCGGGCACGACGACACCCGCGTCCGCGAGGCCCGTCCACTGCCGCACGACGCTGGTCGTCATGTACGCGTAGATCCGCTCGCCGTCGACGTCGACCGGCACCAGGTCCTCGTCGGCCGGCCGGACGGGCCCGTGCGACATCGCCTTCTCGGAGAAGATCACGGTCCCGTCGAGGTCCGTGGCGACCACCGTCGTCACTGGGCACCTCCTCGGGGGCGGATCAGGCCGACGCAGGCGTAGGGCAGGTCGTCGATCTCGTCGACCGGCACGCCGGTGTCCTTCGCCAGCAGCAGGATGTGGCCGAGGTCGCCCCGGGCGTCGGGGCGGATCAGCACCCGCCACGGGCTGCGCCGCAGCAGCACCCGCGTGGTCTCGCCCACGCCGGGCTTGAGCAGGTTGACGTCGTCGAGGCCGTACTGCGCGGCGAGCCGGACCGCGATGTTCCAGCCGCTCCAGTCGGGGGTGCGGTCGGTGGCCGCGAGGACCGGCCAGTCGGCGGCGACCCGCGCGGCGACCGCCGGGAAGCAGGCCTCGACGGCGTCCAGGAACAGCTCCGACACGTCCCCGGGTGCGAGGTCCTTGTAGAACTTCGCGCCGTGGAACTGGCCGGGGCCGATGTACCGGTCGTTGAGCACCGTGCGCGACACCAGCCCCGACACCGTCGAGTTGAGGCAGGCCGACGGGATGAGGAAGTCGTCGCGGGTGCCGAAGACCCCGGTGCAGCCGCCGGGGTCGGCGAGCACCGCGAGCTGCGGGTCGAACACGGGGCCGCCGGCCTGCGCCATGAGCGTCACGGCCTCGGTCAGCTCGCGGCAGATCGCGCCCTTGCCGGTCCAGCCGTCGACGAACATGACCCGGGCCGGGTCATGGTGGCGGGCGAGGTACCGCATCGCCTCACCGTCGATGCCGCGGCCGCGCACGATCGACACCGCGTAGTGCGGCGGCTGCACGCCGTGCGCGAACTGTGCCCACCGGCGCATCAGGATCCCGACGGGCGTGCCGGCGCGTGCCAGGGACACCAGGACGGGCGCGCCGTCCCGGGCGGCGAGGACCAGTTCGGTGACGACGCCGACGGCGTGCGCGACCCGCTCCGCCGACGCGGCGAGGGCCTCGTGGAACAGCTCGAGGTACTCCCCCGTCGGCTGGTACTCGATCGGCAGCGACTCGGCGTAGTGGCCCGCCTTGGCCTGCATCATCGCCTCACGCTGCTCCGCCGGCGCCTCGAGGGCGACGTGGGAGAGGTCGGTGAGCAGCCAGCTCACCTCTGCCGCGGCGTAGGAGGAGAACTCCGGGCCGTGCAGCGGCGATGGGGGTTCGACGTTCACCGGTTACCTTCCTGCGGTTTCCGTTGCTGGGGTGACAGCCGGCCGGAGGTCCGGGATGACCACGACCGTGACACCTTGGCAGACTCCGCGCAGCGCCGCCACCAGGCCCCTGTCCTCCCAGAGTGCGGGAGTCCCGCCGGTCCGGTCGACGACGAGCACGATGTGGTCGAAGCCGGCCACGTTGTACGCGTACCGCGGCGTGCCGGTGTCGACCCCGTCGTGCGCCGGGAAGGTCAGCCTGGTGCGGATGGCGTAGCCGGGGTCGTCGACCGGCAGCACCGGCGACCTGGTGGTGGAGGAGAACCGGACCGTCCCCGGCCGCAGCCGGGCGAGGGCACGGGCCAGCAGCAGCGGCGCGTACATCAGCTCCTCGCTGCCCAGGACCAGCACCCGGGCGTCGCCGGGCAGCCCCTCGGCGACCTGCCCGGCGAGCCGGTCGGCGGTCTCCAGCAGCGCGGGGCGGTGCACGGCGGCGAACCCGTGGCGGCCGCCCTCCGGCAGCCCCGCGGGCCAGCCGGCGTCGATCCTGGTCACCGTCGCCGACCCGGGTGCGCCGGGTGGCTGCGGCGCGTCCAGCGTCGCCACCAGGTCGCGGCTGCGGGCCAGGACGTCGGCGGGCAGGTCGACCTCCCCGGCGGCGAGGGACGCCACGTCGATGCGGGTCCCGAGCTCCTCGCCGAGCGCGGCGAACCCGGGCCGGTCCGCGGCGGGGCGCAGGTCCAGCAGCGCGGCCACGACGTACCGCTCGCGGGGCCGGACGGCGTGCAGCTCGCGGATCGTCGCCTGCGCGGTGCGCCCGGTGGTCAGCTCGTCGTCGACGAGGATCAGCGGGCCGTCGCGCTCCAGCCAGGCCGGGTCGGCGGGCAGGAGCAGGTGCTCGGTGGCGTGGCTGTGCGCCTCGTCGAAGCGGCCGAGCAGCGCCACGCCCGGCACCGCGCGGCGGGTCGAGTGCAGGTAGTCGGCGTCGGCGAAGCTGTCGGCGACGACGTGCCCGAGGGAGGTGGCGGTCTCGGCGTACCCGACCACGAGCGGCGGCCCGCCGGGCAGCTTCACCTCCTGGAAGTCCTCCTCGGGGCCCCAGATGTCCCAGTCGTCGCCGGGGTCCTCGGCGCCCAGGACCGCGCCGGCCCGCAGGCCGAGCAGCCGGCCGGCGGCGTAGATGGTGTGCGGGTCGGCCGGCACGTGCTTGCCGAGCACCTGCGACACCACCAGGTGCGCGCGGCGCGGGTTGCGCCGGACCGCGAGCCCGGCGAGGTCCGCGACCCGGGGTCCCCCGCCGGCGTCGACGAGGCGTACCCCGAGACGTTCGGTGACCCAGGTGCCCGGCCAGATCGCTGCGTTCACGCGACGTGCTCCCTGCTGACGGAGGCGTCGAGGAAGTCCACGAAGCCGAGGCCCTCCGCGGCCACGCCGAAGATCTCGGCGCGCACGAGGGTCCGCTCGGCCCACGACAGGTGCGGCCGCACCTCGTTCATCTTGTTCATGTAGACGCTGCGCAGCACGCCACCGCCGCCGTCGCCGGCGTAGTCCTCGACGATCGCCTTGGCGTCGCAGTACTCCTCGTGGCTCACGACGCTCAGCGCGTGGACCGCCGCCGCGTGGCTGGGGTGGATGACCGTCTTGCCGACCATGCCGTTGGCCTTGTCGAGCACGATCTCGCGGATCAGCCCGTCCAGCGACTGGCGCACCAGCTTCGTGCGCAGCATGGGGTCGTGGTCCTCGAACGGCGTGACCCGAAGCTGGGGCTTGAGCACCCGCTCCCCGCCGGAGAAGTACTCCCACACCGGACCCGTCACCTCATACCCCTTGCCGCCCCGGCGGGCCAGCACGTTGACGATGTCGGTCAGGATGCCGGCCACGACGTTCACGTCCCACGCGGTCAGCTCCGCTGTGCGGCGCAGGGCGTAGATGCTGCTCAGATCGGTCGCGCCGACCCTGACTGCCAGGACCCGGTCGCGGTTGCTGTCGAGCATGTCACGGACAGCGAGCAGCGTCGGCATCCGGGTCTCCACGTAGGCGATCTCCGGCGTCTCGAGCACCGGCATCGCGTACAGCGGCACGTCGCTGCCGTCGGCGACCTCCCGGACCGCCTTCAGCCCGGCCTGGCCGGACTCGTCGGGCCGGAACTTCGGCAGCACGAAGCCGCTGAGGATGCGCAGGTCGTCGCCGAGCCGGTCGGCGAGCCGGTAGATCTGGTCGGTGTTGCGGACCCGCACGAAGACCAGCGGGCCGCCCGCCGCCATCCGCGCGAGCCGGCGCAGCTGGTCGGCCAGGTTGAGCTCGGCCTCCTCGACCTCGCTGTCGCGGATCGAGTCCTCCAGGCAGCCGACCATGCTCATCACGCCTTCGGCGTGGCAGCGCACGATGTCCTCGGCCAGGCGCGGGCGCACCGCCGGGGAGTAGAGGGTGGCGCCGAGCGCCATGGCGAGGGTCTCGGGCGGGCTCTCCTGGGAGAACTCCGTCGGCAGCCGGTGGAACAGCGCGTCGACGGGCGTCCCGGCCAGGTGGGAGAAGTAGCGCACTCGGTGTCCTTTCTTCTCTGACCCGGGCGGGGAACGGCGTGCTGCGGGATCGGTGTCACCACCGCGATGACGTCGGACGGCGCCCAGCTGGGCCGGGCGCCGTCCGGGTCCGTCGCGGGTCGGCGAAGATCCTTGCGGACAGGCCTAGGCCAGGTATGCGAGTACGAGCGGCTTGGCATGGTGGAACTGGGCTGGCATCTATGCCTTCTACCCCCGGGCCGGGGTGGTCACGCCTCAACGGACCTCGATCAGTGCCGGGTCGGGCCCGCCGGCGACCGTGCGGCGGTTACGCGCGATCGAGCTCAGCAGTGCCGCGACGATGAAGCACAGGCCGATGAAACCGGTGAAGACCTCGTTGATGTGGAACTTGACGGTCAGCAGCAGGATCGCGCCGAGGGCGCCGACCGCCCAGTGCGCGCCGTGTTCGAGGAACACGTACTCGGCCAGTGTGCCCCGGTTCACCAGATAGACGGTGATCGACCGGACGAACATCGCACCGACACCGAGCCCGGCGGCGATGATGAAGATGTTCTGGGTGACGGCGAACGCGCCGACGACACCGTCGAAGCTGAACGAGGCGTCGAGCACTTCCAGGTACAGGAACAGGAAGAACGCGGCGCGCCCGACCGCCTGCACCGCGGTGCCGCCGCCGACCGTTTCGAAAAAGTCGCCGAGCCCCTTCACCACCAGATACACCACGACGCCGATCACGCCGGCGGAGATGACGGTCAGCGGGTGCTCGGCCAGGGTCTCCGCGACGACGAGCAGCGCGCCGAGCGTGACCACGACCGAGGCGTGGCCGATCCGGCCGGCCTTCGCCAGCAGCGACTCGACCGGGCCCAGCCAGCGCAGGTCACGCTCCTCGAAGACGAAGTCGAGGAAGATCATGAGCAGGAAGACGCCACCGAACGCGGCGATCGACGGGTGCGCGGCCTCCAGCGCGACCCGGTAGTCCTCCGGCTTGTCCAGCGCGAGCTGGAACGTCTCGACCGGCCCGAGGCCGGTGGTGAAGGTGACGAGCAGGATCGGGAAGACCAGCCGCATGCCGAACACGGCGATCGCGACGCCGACGGTGAGGAAGATCCGCTGCCAGAACCTGGACATCCGCTGCAGCACGCCGGCGTTGATGACCGCGTTGTCGAAGGAGAGCGAGACCTCCAGGACGATGAGGACCGCGGTCAGGAGCAGCGCCGTGGGTCCGCCGAGCCACAGGGCCGCGACGAGCGCGACCACCGTGAGCACGATGGACGAGAGAAAGGTGCGTATGAGCACGGACGCCCTCCGACAGTCTGGGTGAGGCTGTGGTTGCGGCTGGTAGTTTTCCGGTGGGTACGGGACCGCGGGCCGTCCATCCGTATGGAAGGGCGACCCGCGGCGATGGTACTGAGCCGACAAACGTGAGCCGGATTCGTGTAAGAAACCGGACCTCGTCCGGGCACATCAGTCAACACGGCGAATACAAAGCGTCACCGCACCGAACGGTGAACAGTGTGTTTCAGACGTTGACGCCGAAGTCGCGGGCGATGCCGGCGAGCCCGGAGGCGTAGCCCTGGCCGACGGCGCGGAACTTCCACTCGCCGCCGTTGCGGTAGAGCTCACCGAACACCATGGCGGTCTCGGTCGAGGCGTCCTCAGACAGGTCGTAGCGCGTGAGCTCCGCGCCGGTGGCCTGGTCGACGACCCGGATGTAGGCGTTGGACACCTGCCCGAAGGACTGGCTGCGGGCCTCCGCGTCGTAGATCGACACCAGGAAGGCGATCTTGGTCACGTCGGCGGCGGTGCCCGCCAGGTCGACGTTGACCTGCTCGTCGTCGCCCTCGCCCTCACCGGTCGTGTTGTCGCCGAGGTGCTTGACCGTGCCGTCCGGCGACGCCAGGTTGTTGAAGAACACGAAGTGCTGGTCTGAGATTGCCTTGCCCGACTCGCCGCAGACGATCGCGCTCGCGTCCAGGTCGAATTCGGCCCCGGTCGTGGTCCGGACATCCCAGCCCAGACCGACGGTGACGGCCGTCAGACCAGGCGCCTGCTTGGTGAGGCTGACGTTGCCGCCCTTGCTGAGGCTGACTCCCACGAACTCCTCCAACTCGGTATGCGGGGGACCCCCGCGGCTGTAAATACGGTCCGAACTGCCCCGGACCTCGCAAAAGGCCGCCATGGACGTGCCGACTGCCGCGAAAAGCGTCGCAGATCAGCGCAGCCGCTGACGACAGGAGCTGACCGTTGCACCGGAAATTCATGTGCGAGTGTAGTGGTCGACCCCAAGCTCCTGATCAACGTCTCGGGCGGGCCGGGCCTGCCGGGACCCGCCGCGCCGCGCGTCGTCGCAGGTCAGCACCGGCCCCGCCGGGGCGGGCGGGCCGGTGCGCCGCGCTCGGCGCGGGCCCGCGGACGTTGCTCTGAATTCGCTGGGAACCCCCGCGCGAGCGGTCCCGGCGCCGCCGCGGGACCGGGGAACCGCGGACCCGCATCCGGCCAGATGCGGGGCCGCGGCGGGCTCCCCCTCGGCACTGCCTGTAGACGTACCTGACGGACAGGCCCGCATCCGTGCGATCAGGATGCGGCGGGGTCGTCGTCGGTGCCGGGATCGTCCGGCTCGGCGGCCCCGGGACGCCAGCCGGCGTCGTTGAGGCGGCGCAGCCTGCGGACCCGTTCGGTCAGGTCCGCGGTGATCTCGTCGGGGCTGGACCCCTCCTCCATCGCGGCCGACCGCGCGGTGCGCAGCTCCCGGTGCAGCAGCTCGGTGATCCGGTCAGCCGGCGGGTCGGTGGGCGGAGTGGCCATGACCCTATGCTCCCAGACCCGCGCCCGGACGGGCGACTGTCGTCGGGAGCGGCCGCCGGGCGGCGGCGCCGGGCGTGTCCGGCCGGGTGGGACTGTGCATGACGTCGACCTCCACGCTTGGGCCATGGGGCGTGGACGCACGGCCCGGCGGTTCCTGACGGACGGTTGCCGCGGCGGGCCCGGCCCCGCGCCGCATTCGCGTACGTCGCCGGCGCACCGGGGCGGACCCCCGGCGGGCGCCGGATGGTCAATACATTGATGTTTGACGATTGTATTGAATCCGATCCGGCGTTGCCGGAACTGGCCAGATATTGGCCAGCGGCGTGCCGGTTCATGGCATCGCTCGATGCGGCCGGGGCTGGGCGCATAGGCCGACAAAACCACCGCGATCGTCCTCGCAGGGTCGTTCGTTCACGAACGCTGGACGGCGAACCGTTACGTTCCCCGTACCGGATCGACGGGAGACTCGACCCGGAAAGTCGATCCACATCGGTCTGATCGACCCGCGATTCGCCGGATAGTCCCGTTCCCTTTGGTTTCTGCACTGCCAGACTGGCAGGAGCGTTCAACAAGGCGATTCGACGCGTCATCCGTGCTCAACATGCCCGCGTCACACAGCATCGAAAACTGTTGAAAGGGAATCGTCATGCCTCGACGCAGTCCGACGGCCGCAGACGAGGTCCGCAGCCTGGCCAGGCTCGGGACGCTCGCGACGACCGTCGCCAACGCCGACGAGCCGCAGCGGCTGCGACTGACCGGCGGCACCTACTCCGTCGTGTACCCGGTCGTCTACACGGGGCTGACGCAGGGCCTGGAGCGCCGCCGCGGACACCCGGCGTGCGCCGTCTCGGTGCGGCACCTCGCCGACGACTGCCTGGACCGCTTCCACGACGACGTCGAGGCAGTCGTCCACGACGTGGTACGCAGGGCAACGGCCCCCATCGACAATCTCGACGCCTGGATCTGCGGGCTCATCAACTCCGCGACCGTCAACGGGCACCGCCGCCGCCGCGGCGAGGTCGGCGCCCTGCAGCGCCCCCGCGCCCCGAAGTGGCTGGTCGACGGGCTCGGCGGCGACCGCTGGCTGGTCCACCTCGCCGTGCAGATGCTCAACTGGGCCGGCAACCCCGCGACCGCGGGCTCACAGGTGTGGCCGGTCGACAGCTGGACGGCGCTGCGCTGCCGGTTCACCGGCGACTGGGACCCGGCCGCCGGCGACGTCCGCCACGACATCGAGACGGTGCTGCGGGTCATGCGGGCGAAGCGGGAGTGGTACGAGCGGTACGTCGAGGGCCCGCTCGGCCACAAGCACGTGCCGGTGCCCCGGTTCTCGCTGGAGAACCCCGGCGACAGCGCGCTCACCCCCGCGCTGAGCCTGGTCGACGCGGGCGAGCGCGACGACCTGTACATGCGGGAGCTGGCGCACCTGGCGATGACCGCGATGCGGACCCGGCTGCTCGCCGGCGAGGACCCGCGCACCGTGGTCGCCGAGGTCATCAACGTCGCGTTCGGCGACGGCGCCGCACCGGCCATGGACGGCGCGGCGCACCTGAGCGACGCCGACGGCGAGCACGTCGGGCGACTCCTGCGCGACCAGGACAGGATCTCCCGCATCGTGGTCGCGGTCCTCGCCATCGTCGAGGACCGCTGAGGCTGCGCGCTCCCCCGCCGCCCTGTTCCGGGTGCTCCCCCGACGGACCGGTCCGTCAGAGAACGCCGGGGACAGGGTCCGGCCAGGATGGGAGCGACGGCATGCACGACGACGCGCGTCACGAGCGGCCCGCTGCCACGGGCACGGGCACGCCCCGGATCGAGACCCGCATCCACACGGCGAGCCGCCCCCCACGGGCCGCGGCGGCACCCGCCGTGCGCACGTTCCTGCTGTACGAGCCGCCGGCGGCGGCCGCCGAGGGACCGCCACCGGCGTCGTTCGCGCACCTGCCCACCGGCGGCTCCTACGCGACCACGGTCGGGCGGGACGCCGGCCACGGCAGCCACGTCACCCACGGCATCGTCACCGGCGACCCCGGCGACTACGGGTCGCTGCGCCCGGCGCAGCTGTTCGGCGCCCTGTTCTGGGCCTCGGCGGCCGGCGCCCCGGCGACCCGGTGGCCCGCGAGGCCCTGACGACCACCCTCACCCCGTCGCTGGTCCGCGAGTGCGTCCTGAGCCAGCCGGGCGGCGCCGCGATGCTCCTCGCGCTGGTGTCGGCGCTGGAGCGGGCCGGCCTGCCGGACGGCCCCCGGGTGGTCATCGTCGGCGCGCAGGCCCCGCGGATCGTCGAGTGGCTGGTCGCCGGGACGCTGCTGCTGCCCCGGGCCCGGGCGCTCGCCCTCGGTTTCAAGGTCTTCGCCGGTGACCCCGCCACCGCCGGCGTCCCGGTGGTCGGCGTGCACCCCGACGACGTCGCCGGCCTCACCGCCGACGCGGCCGAGCGCGCCGGCTACGCCGTGTTCGACCTGCCGACCGGCGCGTTCACCGACACCGCCCCGACCGCGCACGCCCTGCGGTGGGTCGGGCTGTTCCTCGAGCAGGACCCGCGGGACGTGGTCGCCGCCCTCGACGTCGCCGCGGACTGCGGGCTGGAGCCCCCGGAGGCCGCCGCCGCGCTCGGCCTGGCCGCCGTCCTGCGCCGGGACCCCGACCAGCGCCACGCCGAGGCGGTCGCCGGGTGGCTGCGCACCGGCCCCGCGGATCTGCGCGGCACGTACGCCGGGCAGATCGCCGAGACGTTCACCGGGTCGGTCAGGGTATGGCCGGTGCCGGTCCTGGAGCTGCTGGACGCCGCCGGCTGCGACGACCTCCTCCA
This sequence comes from Dactylosporangium sp. NBC_01737, assembly GCF_035963215.1. NCBI lineage: Bacteria > Bacillati > Actinomycetota > Actinomycetes > Micromonosporales > Micromonosporaceae > Dactylosporangium > Dactylosporangium sp. NBC_01737. The sequence goes on along the minus strand of NZ_CP109153.1, from coordinate 5,274,589 downwards.
GGGCAGGCGGCCGCCGTCCGGCTCGCGCTGGTGCGCGGCGAGGCCGACGCCGCCGCGTTGCGCGCCGAGGTCAGCGACCGCGTGCCGCCCGCGCTGCCCGCCGGCGAGTGGACGGCCGGGGACTCGAGCGCGGCCCGGCGCATCGTGCTCGCCGCCCTCAACGCCGGGCCGGCCCCGGAGGGGTTCGAGGCGCTGCTGCGGGTGGCGTCCCGCTACGGCATGGCCGTCCAGCCGGCCGACCTCGCCGACCGGGGACGCGACCTCGTCGAGTTCTGGGCCGACCACCCCGCCGCCGGCTACGACCCGGACCGCTGGCCGTGCGGCGACCGCCTCGCGCAGGCGCTCGTCGACGAACTGACCCGCCGGGTCAAGGCCGTCCCGGGCGGCGGCGCGACGTCGGCGACGGCTGGTGGCGGTGGCTGCTGCCGCGCATCGACGCCGTGGATCCGGCGCTCGCCGAGGCGGTCCTCGCGGCCGCGGTCCTGCACGGCGAGGACCGCGCCGGGCTCGTCGAGGGCCGGCTGACCGCGGCGGGCCGCGACCCGGACCGGTTCATGTCGACCGCGGCGGCGCTGTGGGGCCGCACCCCGCCGGCCGCCGCCGAGCTGCGCCTCGTCAAGCGGCTCGCGCCGGAAGGGGTCGTGCTGCCCCCGGCGGTCCTGGACGCCCTCATCGGCCGGCTCGTCGGCGACGCACCCCTCACCGACGAGGGCGTCGAGATCGGGCACCTGCTCGTCGACGCCCGTCTGGTACCCCGGCACCGCCTGCTGTTCCAGCTCCTTGCCGACGACCGGGTCCTGCGCACGGTGGTGCAGCGGCTCACCGCGGGACCGCCCGGCGGTCAGGGCCCGACCGTCGCGCTGCTGCACGAGATCGAGGAACTACCTGCCCGGCTCGTCACGCTGCGCGCCACCGCGGTCGTCGCGGCCCTGACCCGCAGCGCGCCGCCGCGGGAGCTGCTCGCGGTGCTGCGCCGCCACCCCGGCATCGTCGAGCACTACGTCACCGTGCTCAGCGAGCTGCTGCGCAAGCCGGGCGACGAGCGGCACGCGGTCATCGCGTACCACCTCATGCACAACGCCGAGAGCCGCGGCCTGCGCCCGGTCCTGTCCGCGCCCGTGCTGCGCTGGGTGACCCGCGCGTCGAGCCGGCAGCTGCAGCGGGTCGGCGAGCTCATCGCGGCGTTCGGCCCGGCGTGGTCGGCGTCGTGGGAGGGCTACCTGGACCAGGTCCGCTCGCAGCGGCGGATGAGCCGCCTCATCCACCCGTTCGGCGGCCACTGAGTGACCGCCGCCTCGCCGGTGCCAGCGCGGCCACGTTCGCGGCGGTCAGCAGGCCCAGCAGCGTGACGGCCAGCCAGAAGCCGGGCCCGGTGCCGACCATGTCACCGGCGGTCTTCCCGGCCGGCAGGCGGCTCTGCTCGACGACGGCGGCGGCGAGCCGGTCCAGGACGAGCACCTGCCCGGCGACGAGCACGAGCGCCGCCAGCCCGCCGAGCGCGGCGGTCACCATCCGGCGGCGCCGGTCGCTGCCGATCGCCACGGCCCCGAGGACCGCGGCGAGCAGCAGCAGCGCGGCGACGTGCGCCGGCTGCGGGTCGAGCCGGTCGGGACGCCGCTGCCCGGGCGGGCGCAGCTGGTCCTCCCGCACGGCGGGCGCGCCGCCGGACGCGAGGTCGAACCCTGTGTACTCGCTCGTCCCTCCGGGCTGCGCCCTGCCGTAGCCGTCGGGCAGCCCGCACGACACGGTCGCGAACGGCAACGCGAAACACAGCAGTACCAGCAGCACCGTCGCGGGACTGCGCCACCGCCGCCGCAACGGCATCCGCCGCGGTACGCCCCCCGCGGCGCCCGGCACGTCCGCCGGCGCTTCTGCCGGCTCGCCGGTGGCCTCCGGCGCCGCGGCCGCCGTGGCGTGCAGCGCCCTTCGGCGACGACGGTCTCGGGACGCTCGACGGTGGTGGGCGCGATGCCGAGACGGGCGTGCAGGAGCCGGGCGAGCAGCGGCAGCCGGCTCCCCCCGCCGACGAGAAAGACCGCGGCCAGCCCCCGGCGTGCCCGGCTGCCTCTCCGGCGACCGCGGCGGGCTCGCCTGCGGGTGCGGCGAAACCACCGTCGGGTGCGGTGAACCCCTGGGCGGGCGCGGCGGGTCCCACGCCGGACGCGGCGAGGCTGCCGCCCGTGCCGGCCGGGTCTGCGACCACACCGGCGGCGGGCAGGCCGACGGGCTGGTGGCCGGTCAGGGCGGCGGCGAGGTCGGCGATGCGCGCGAGCAGCGGTGCGGCCGCGGCCTCCAGCTCCTCGCGGGTCAGGTGCGGGTCGCTGCGGCAGCCGGGGACGTGCACGGGCGCGACGCTGAGCCGGGACAGGCTCTCCTTGGCGGCCCTGACCTCCTGCCACAGCAGGAGCCGGTCCCGGCGGTCCGCGGCGGTCGCCGGGGCCGCCAGACGGTGCCACACCTCGGGCTCGGTCGCGGACACCACGTCGCCGAGGACGCCGACCAGGGCCGCGTCGACGTCGAGGCCACCGACGTCCAGGCCGCCCTGCGCGACCACCCGCCCGCCGCGGACGACGGCGAGGTCTGCGGTGCCGGCGCCGAGGTCGACGACGAGCAGCGCCGCGCCCGGTGGCAGGTCCTGGGGAAGCGTCGCGGTGAAGTACGCGGCGGCCGCGACGGGTTCGCTGAGGAACTCCACCGCGCCGAGCCCCGCCCGCTCGGCGGCGCCGGCGAGGACCTCCCGCCGCGGCGAGCCCCACCCCGCGGGCACGGTCAGCACCACGCAACCCTCGGCCGGGGAGGCGGGGAGGCGGGAGGCGACCGCGCTCAGGACCGCGGCGAGCACGTCGGCGACGTCCACGGTGTGCCGGCCGAGCAGGACGGTGCCGTCGTCGACGCGGCGCTTCGGGTTGGGTTCGAACGCGGCCGGGTCGGCGCGCGCGAGGCGCTCGGCGTCGGGACCGGCGACCAGGGCACCGCCGGTGCCGGCGTGGACCGCCGACGGCAGCTGCTCCCGGCCGTCGAACAGCACGGGCCGGATCCGGCCGTCCTCGTCGCGCAGCACCGCCACCGTGTTGGAGGTGCCGAGGTCGATGGCGAGCCGGTACACGACCGCAGCGTACGCCGCGGCCCGATCGACCGCCTCCCATGCACGGGCTGCCCTGCGCCGCCGCGGCGGCGGCACAGGAACGGACACCGTCAGTCGATCTCCGTCAGGCGCTCCCGGTTGATGCGGAGCGCCTCTTCGAGCTGGTCCTCAAGGATGATGATCCGGCACGCCGCGTCGAGGGGAGTGCCCTGGTCGCACAGCTCGCGGGCCCGGATCGCCAGCCGCAGCTGGTACTTGGAATACCGCCGGTGCCCCCCGGGCGAACGCAGCGGGGTGATCAGCTTCAGCTCGCCGAGCCGGCGGAGGAAGTCGTGCGAGACGCCGATGATCGCCGCGGCGCGACCCATGGTGTACGCGGGAAAATCGTCGTCGTCCAGCGGGTGGTCAGGTTGTGCCACGTCACCTCCACGTCGAGGGCCCCGGCGCTTGTGCGCCGGGGCCCAGGGTTTTGGGTCTATACACCATCTACCAGCACGAATGCCGGATTGTCATGTCCGCAGCGGACGCCACGTTCAGCGCCACATACGGGGATCGCATCTATCAGACCGAAGACCACCTCTCGTTCGATGGACACTGCGGTGCTCGCCCGACCTCGTGCAACGGTCGTCAGCGGGCGATCCAACGGTGTGAGCCCTCCCCTTCCTCTCGTCACTTTCACTATCGGTGCCGAACGGAGTCGCACCAGTCGCGCGGCTCTGTCCCTTCGCCCTCGGAGGGGGCGGATGCGTCAGCGTGGTTTGCTGTCTCTCTTGACCCCCAAAACGCTACCCTGCACCGCCACGAAAATCTAGTTCCGGCGTACCAGATTTTCTCGGATCACCCGTCTGGGTTCGCCGACGGCGTACGGCTCCTCACACCCGGCGGGGGCGGGGTTGCTCTACGGTCGGACGATGACCACCGTGCGTGACGTCACCGTCCGGCTCACCGCCTGGCTGGAGCGGCTCATGCCCGCCGGCGACCGGCGGGACTCGCTCACCGGCGTGCTGGCCCGCTTCGCCGCGGACGACCGTCCGGTCACCGCCGAGCTGTGCGCCGAGGTCGAGCGCCTCGCCTGGCGGGTGTCCCGGCACGTGGCACTGATCTTCGAACCGGACGGCACCGCACCGGCGGACACCGACGCCGGGCAGTGGCCGCCGCAGGACCCGGCGACCGTGCGGGCCCGCGCGGCGTCGGTGTCGCAGTCGCGCCGGTTCGCCGACGGCACCGCCCTGATCCGCATCGACGGGCTGGACGAGGTGGGTCTGGCCCGGCCGTACGTCGATGCCGCGTTCACGCACGCCCGCGACGCCCGGCGCATCGTGCTCGACCTGCGCGCCAACGGCGGCGGCGACCCGGCGACGGTCGCGCTGATCGCCGGGTGGCTGCTGGGCGACGAGGCGGTCCAGCTGTCGGAGGTGGTCGACCGGGAGTGGCGCCGGCAGTGGTGGACGCCGGACCGGGCCAGGGGCAGCGCGCTGCGTGCGGACGCCTGCGTCCTGATCAGCCGCAGCACGTTCTCGTCGGGCGAGGCCCTGGCCTATCACCTGCAGGCCCGCGAGCGGGCGTACGTGGTGGGCGAGGTCACGCCCGGCGCCGCCGACCATGTGCTGCCGATCCGCCTCGCGCCGACGGTCCTGGCGCACGTGCCCCGGGCGTACGTGGTGGACTCGGTCACCGGCGGGAACTGGGAGGGCACCGGCGTGATCCCCGACCTCAAGGTCCCCGCCGAGCAGGCCCTCGAGGCGGCGCTCACCGCCATGGACGAGTGAGCGCCGCCACCAGGCAGCCGTCAGCCGGCGGCGCGGTACGCCTCACCGGCCGGCGTCGGCGTCGAGCCGTCCTTGTACAGCCCGTACGGCAGGGAGTCCCCGACCGCGGGCAGCGAGAACCACGCATAGCGCTCGATCCAGGACGTGGCCTGCATCTGCGTCGTCGTCGCGGTGATGAACGCGGTGATCTGCGCCGTGCTCGGGTACTTCGGCGTGCCGGTGAAGTTCATCAGGCCGTACTCGGTGACCCAGATCGGCAGGTTGTACCGGTCGTGGACGGCCTTGAGGTAGCCCGCGAACTGCCCCGCCGCGGCGGCGCTGAAGTCGGAGCCGTACCAGTGCAGCGTGATGAAGTCGACCCGCCGCTGCTGCTGGCGGGCGCCGGTCATGAACCGGTCGAGCCACCCGCCGGGGGTGTTGCCGCCGTAGGCGACGGCCGGGCTGCCCAGGCGCATGCCGGTCGCCTCGAGCCGCGGCCACAGGCTCAGCGCCTGCTCGACGCTCATGTTGGCCTGCCCGGCGAGGTCCGGCTCGTTGAAGCCGAGCAGCACGGTGCCCTCGCTCTTCGCCTTGGCCAGGGTCGCGTCGGTGACCGAGGCGGCGCCCCAGATCATCGGTACGAACTCCGCGCCGGCGGGCATGCTGTCGTTGCTGGGTGACCAGTTGTAGTACCAGCCGGCGCCGACGTTCGTGACGGCCGAGGACAGCCCCGGGAACGACCAGGTGCTGACGCCCTTCTTCTTGGCGGCCGGCAACGAGGTGGGCGGCTGCGAGGCGGACGGCGACGGGGACGCCGACGAGGAGGGCAGCTTCCATGCCTGGTTGGCGCCGCCGGTGCACGCCCAGATCTGCAGGCGGGTGCCGTCGGCGGAGCTGTTGCCGCTGGCGTCGAGGCACTTGCCGGAGCCGGGGTTGACCAGCCGCCCGCCGCCGGCCGTCCAGCGTTGCGCGCCGGTGCCGTTGCAGGCGTACAGCTGGACCTTCGCCCCGTCGGCGGTGGACGCACCGGTCACGTCGAGGCACTTGCCCAGCGCCCGGACGCTGCCGTCGGACTCGACGGTCCACTGCTGCGCGCCGGTGCCGTTGCACGTCCACAGCTGCACGGCGGTGCCGTTGGCGGAGTTGGCGCCGGCCACGTCGACGCACTTGCCGGCGATGCCGGTGATCGGGCCGGCGGTGGCCGCGAGGGCGCTGGTCAGCCCGAGCACGCCGAGCGCGGCGACGGTGGCGGCCGTCACGAGGATCGCCAGGGTGCGGCGTTGGAGCTTCATGCGCTCAAGCTCGCCGATGGGTGACCGCACCGTCAACCTGGGGGCGGCGACTTCATCAAAGTCTAAGACAAACTTGAGAGAGCGCTCTCCGAACCCTGTCCGGCACCGCCGCCGCGATGCCGGACAGGGGGCTCGGCGTCAGCGCCTCGGCAGCTGCCGTGGCGCCTGCGGGATGCGGTTGCCGACCAGGGGCGGGCCGGCCGCGGCCAGGTCGCCCTGCACGGTGCGCAGCGACTTCTTCGGGTTGTACGCGGCGTCCCAGAGGCAGCCGGCACCCTCCGGCGGGTTCTTGAACCAGTTCGGGATCCACGAGTACTTGTCGGTGAAGCCCCACACCGTGAACGACAGGCAGTGCCGGTTCAGCAGGCACGCCTGCAGCAGCACGTGGTAGTTGTACGCCGCCGCCTGGTCCCTGGCGTTGACGTCGGCGCCGTTCGCGGCGAGGGTCGGGTCGTCGGCGTTCTTCATCAGGCTGCGCGCGTCGACCTCGGTGAGGGCGGCCGCGAGACCCAGGTCGGTGAAGCGCTGCAGGGCGTCGGCGACCTGGAAGACGTCGTAGTTGCCGTACTGCGTGGCAAGGTGCCCCTGGCTGCCGAAGCCGTCGATCGGCACGCCGTCCGCCCGCAACTGCTTGATCATGTTGTAGACGAACTGCGTCTTGTCGCCGGCGCCACCGTCGCCGAACGCCTCGACGTTGTAGTCGTTGTAGAACAGCAGCGCCTTCGGGTCGGCGGCGCGGGCGGTGCGGAACGCGTCGGCGAGGTACCCGGGGCCGAGCAGGTCGGCGAACTTCTGCTTGAACGACCCGGCGTTACCGCCGAGGTGGATGGCGCTCGGCGTCTCCCAGGGGTCGCTGACCGCCTCGTTCACCACGTCCCACTGCCAGATCCGGCCCTTGAAGTGCGTCACCACGTCGGTGATGTGCTTCTTGAGCAGCGCCCGCAGCTGCGGCCCGTCGATGGTGCCGTCGTTGATGCCGTCGTTGAGCCAGCCCGGCAGCTGGCTGTGCCAGACCAGCACGTGACCGCGCACCAGCTGCCGGTTGCGCACGGCGTTGTCGATGAGCGCGTCGGCCGGGCCCCAGTTGTACGTGCCGCGGGTCGGCTCGAGGCTCTCCCACTTCATCGCGTTCTCGGCGGTGACGGTCGAGAACTGCGAGTCGACCATCGTCTTGTACGTCGAGTCGGCGGCGTAGGCGGCCGGGTCGACCGCGGTGCCGAAGTACAGCCCGTGCTTGGCGGCGAGGGCCCGCAGGCTCTGGTCCTGCGGCTTCGACGGCCGCGCGTCGTGCGCCGACGCGGCCACGGTGCTCAGCGAGCCCACCGCCACGACGGCAAGGACACTCGCGTTGATCAATCTCCGGAATCTCATCCGTGCTCCGTTTCGTCAGGGGGTACGGCAGGTGGTGGCGGGGGCGGCGAAGTTGCCGTTGGTGACCATGACCGTGAAACCGAACGTGGTGCTGCCCCCGGCGGGGAGGCTGCCGTTGCCGCTCGGTCGCATCGTCATGACGTTGCCGCTGGAGTCCCAGCTGGGACTGCCGTTCCAGGTGGCGGAGACCCGCTGCCCGGAGCCGACCGTGACGGTCGCCGTCCAGCTGGTGATGGCGGTGCTGCCGGCGCGGATGGTGACCTGGCCGTTGAACCGGTCACCCCAGCGCTGGGTCTGGGTGTAGGTGGCGGTGCAGGTGCTGGTGCCGCCGCCGGGCGGCGGGGTCGTCCCACCACTCGGCGGCGGGGTCTGGGTGCCGTCCGGGGCGACGGCACGCCCGGTGGCGGTGGAGATCATGCCGGGGCACAGGCCGCGGCTGTTGAGGTTCGCGACGATCTGCGGGATCGCGTTGATGGTGGTGCTGTAGCCGTCGTGCATGAGGATCACGCCGCCGGCCTGCAGGTTCGAGGCGGCCTGCACGATCTGGGCGGTGCTCGCGCCGTTCCAGTCCTGCGAGTCGACGCTCCACAGGACCTCCGTGAGGCCGAGCTGCGACTCCACGGCGCGCAGGTTGGCGTTGGTCTCGCCGTACGGCGGGCGGAACAGCCTCGGCGCGGTGCCGGTGGCCTGCTGGATCGCCTGCTGGGTCTGCGTCAGCTCGGACGTGATCTGGCTGGTGCCGAGCTGGGTGAGGTGCGGATGGGTCCAGCTGTGGTTGCCGATCCACATCCCCGCCGTCTGCTGCGCCCGGACCTGCGACGGGTTCGCCTGCGCCCGCTGGCCGATGTTGAAGAACGTGGCCCGCGCCCCGGCGGACTGCAGCGCCGACAGCAGCGCACCGGTGCTGGACGTCGGGCCGTCGTCGTAAGTCAGGGCGACGTACCCGTTGGCGCAGTTCGCGGCGGCCTGCGAGACGGGGATGTTCATCGCGGCGGCCCCGACCGCGGCGAGCACCGCGGCCGCCGCGACGGCGGCAAGACGTCTGTGCACATGCTTCACGTGCCCTCCTGAGCGGGGATGGCGGGAGCGCCGTCGATAGACTTCGACGGATCTGGTGCGCTCTGTTGATAACCGCCGGTTCCCGCCCCGGGAACTGTTTTCGGAAGCTTTCGAAAGGGCTTGACAGCTACGCGACGGTGACCGTGCCCGCCTCGATGGCGGCGATGAGGTCGGTCCAGTCCTCCACGAGCTGCGCCTGGTCGATGCGCGCGAGGCGGCGCTGCGCGGCGCGGCCCGCGGTGGCGTCGCCGAGGTGCCGGCGCAGCACGTCGTCGACCTGGTCGATGGTGGAGTGCTCGCCGAGCAGGTCCTCGACGCCGTCGAGCTCCAGGTAGACGGCGAGCTGCGCGCACAGGTCCCGGCACCGGCAGACGAAGCTCGGCAGCCACCGCTGCGGCGGGCCGCTGAGGTGCTCGACCAGCAGCTCCAGGTCGAAGCGCAGCTCGTCGGCGCCGTCGGTGCGCACCTGCCACGGCGGCGTCGCGATGAGGCGGTCGGAGCCGTCCGCGGCCGCGTACCGCGCGAGGGCCGTCGTGTCGGCGAAGACCAGCAGCCGGCCGTCGGCGTCGGCGGGGAACACGTGCTCGACCACGTCGTAGCCGCCGCGCAGCTCACCGCGCAGCGTCACGCCCTGCAGCCGCGGGGTGGCGAGCTCGAGCAGTTCGACATTGATCAGCGCCGTGCGGTCCTCGTCCGGCGGCGGTACCCACACCGCCTGCCCACCCGGCCGCTGCCACTGCACCGGCTGCTGCCACGGCTGCGGCTGTTGCGGCGGCGGAGGTGGTTGCCACTGCTGCGGCGGCGGGCCGGGCCGCCAGCCGGGCGGCGCCTGTGGCGGATGTCCCCAGGGGTGCTGGGCGGGCGCCTGCTGGGCGGGCGCCTGCTGGGCGGGCGGCTGCTGGGCGGGCGGCTGCTGGGCGGGCGGCTGCTGGGCGGGCGGCTGCTGGACCGGATGCCATGCGGGTGGCGGCACCGCCCCGGCCGGCTGCTGCACCCCGGCTGCGGCGCGGCGTTCGCCGCGGGCGGGAACTGCTGCGCGGGCCCTGCCGGCTGCGGCGCCGGTTGTTGCGGCGCGGGCCACGGTGCGGCGTTCGCCGCCGGCGGGAACTGCTGCGGGCGGGAACTGCGGCACGGGCCCTGCCGGCTGCGACGCCGGATGTTGCGGCGCGGGCCACGGTGCGGCGTTCGCCGCCGGCGGGAACTGCTGCGCTGGCCCTGCTGGCTGCAGCGCCGGTTGTTGCGGCGCGGGCCACGGTGCGGCGTTCGCCGCCGGCGGGAACTGCGGCACGGGCGGGGAGTGCTGCGCCGCCGGGGAGAACGGCACGGCGCCGGAGGTGTCGCCGCCGCCGGAGATCGGCACGGGGCCGGTCCAGCCGATCGGCCGCTGCCCGGCCGGCGGCGGGGCGGCGGGCGCGAGGCCGGTCACCATCGGGTCGATGCAGCCGGCGGCCACCACCAGCTCCGGCTGGTCGATGATCGTCGGCGCGATGCCGAGGGCGCGGTGCAGCATCGTCGCGACGAGCGGCATCCGGCTCGCCCCGCCGACGAGGATGACGGCGCCGAGGGGGCGCAGCGGCACCGGGCACTCGGCGAGGGTGGCGGCGACCGCGGTGACCGTACGCTGGATGAGCGGCGCCGCCAGGGCCTCCAGCTCCTCGCGGGTCACGATCTGGTCGGTGTCCAGCAGCGGCAGGTACAGCAGCGCCGAACTGGTCCGCGACAGCATCTCCTTGGCGTTGCGCACGTCGTCCCACAGCTGCCGGCGGGCGGCCCGGTCGGCGACGGTGACGGGGTTGTCCAGCCGCGCCCACAGCTCGGGGGCTCCGGAGCGGCGGCGCAGCAGGTCGACGATCGCGGCGTCGACGTCCTGCCCGCCGGTCTCGTCGAGCCCGGCGCTGCACAGCACCTCCATGCGCCCGCCGCCGGAGCCACCGATCGCGGGCGGGGCGTGGCGCACGACGGCGACGTCGAACGTGCCGGCGCCCAGGTCGTACACCAGGAGATCGGCCGGACCGGGTGCATGCCGGCGCAGATGGAACGCCGCGGCCGCGACCGGCTCGGGCACCAGCCGCACCGGCCCGTCGAGCCCGGCGCCGGCGGCGGCCCGCAGCAGCGTGGCCCGGCGGCCGGGTCCCCACGCGGCGGGGTGGCAGACGGTGGCGCCGGTGACGGCCGTGCCGCCGATGCGCTGCGCCTCGGTCACGACGCGGCGCAGCAGCGCGCCGAGGAGCGCCTCGACGCTCACCTCCGCGCCGAGCAGCACGATGCCGTCGTCGATGCGGCGTTTCGGGTTGCCTTCGAAACGTTCCGGCCGGGCGCGGGCGGCGTACACGGCGTCGCGGCCGACGAGCAGGGTGCCGCTGTCATCGGCGTAGACCGCGGACGGCAGCAGCGGCGCGCCGTCGAAGAGGACCGGCTCGGGCGGCCCGCCGCCGCGGCGCAGGAACGCCACGGTGCTGGACGTGCCGAGGTCGACGCCGAGCTCCACCGCTGACCCCGCCCCCTGTCCGGTTCCGTCCGCTCATCGAAGTCGGGCGGTCCCGCGCTGTCAAGCTTCCCGTCAGGCGCGCAGCAGCAGGTCCGCGCGGCTGATCGGGTCGACGCGGGTACTGGGCACCGTGCAGGCGTGTGCCCCGGCGACCGTGCCGTACCGGGCGCACGCGGGTGCGGGCTCGCCGGCCAGGAAGCCGAACAGGAAGCCGGAGACGAACGCGTCGCCGGCGCCGTTGGAGTCCACGGCCGGCGCGGGCAGCGCGGCGACCGGCACGTGCAGCACGTCCGGCGCGTCGCGGGTGAGCACGTACGCGCCGGCGGCGCCCGCGGTGGCGACGGCGAGGCGGGGGCGGCCCATCGCCAGGACGCGGCGCAGCGTGGCCGGCACGTCCGGCAGCGCCGCCGCGGACATGAACACCAGGTCGGCGCCGCGTGCGAACTGCTCGTGGTAGCCGTTGACGCCGTCCCAGTCGTGCAGGTCGGTCGACACGGTCACCGGCAGCCCGGCGAGGACCCCGGCGGCGTGCTGGCACGGGTCGGTGATCGACACGTGCACGTGCCGGCCCGCGCCGGCGAGGTCCCGCAGCAGCGCGTCCGGGAAACGGGCCGTGTCGTCCTGGCGGCTGCCGTCGTACAGCGACAACCGCCGGCCGGCGGGGTCGACGAGGTTCACCGCCCGTTTGGTGCCGGCGGGCGTCGGCACCGCGGTGAACGGCACGCCGTGCCGCTCGTGCAGGTCGCGGACGAGCACGCCCTCGGGGTCGTCGCCGAGCACGTCGAGGTGGTGGGTGCGCAGGCCGAGCGCGTGCAGGCCGAGGGCGACACCGTCGCCGGTCTGCCCGGCGCGGGTCCGGATCGCCGGCACAAGATAGCTGTCGGCGAACGGCAGCGGCAGGCTCGGCACGGACACGACGGTGTCGACCCCGGCGCCGCCGAGCACCAGGACGTCGTTGCGGTCGATCATGCTGCCGACAGTACGGGCCCGCCCGCGCTCCGGGCGGGCCCGCACGACGTGGCCTACGGCACGGCAGCCAGTTGGCTGACCTCCGGCACGGCGGCGGCCGGTGGGTGGCCTACGGCACGGTGTCCGCGCCGGTGGTGCCGGCGCCGGCGGCCGGTGGGGTGGCCGACGCCGAGCCCGCCGCGACGCTGTACGGCGGCGGAGCGACCGAACCGTCGGCCCGCAGCCAGTCATCCTGCGTCTTGCCGCTGTCGTTCGCCCGGGTGATGGTGGCGGGGTCGTAGAAGTTGCTCGCCGTCCACGTCAGGCGGGTGTCGCCGAAGTCCTGGGTGATGGTCTTGGCGCCCTTGACGTAGTTGGCCTCGGCGTAGATCTGGCCGCCGACGCCGAGGCCGAGGAAGTAGTCGGTGACGTCGACGTAGTTGGCGTACACGTGGGCGTAGCCGAACCGGACCCGCGGGTGGCGGGTGTTGGAGCCGTCCATCCAGTTGTGGTGGTAGGTGACGTGCAGGTAGCCGCTGTCCTGGGCGCCGTTGCCGTCGGAGTGCCCGAGCAGCATCGTCTTGTCGGTGCCGACGAACCGGTTGTACGACACGGTCACCAGGTCCGAACCGCGCTTCACGTCCACGGACCCGTCACCCGCGGGGTGGAACGTGTTGTGGTCGACCCACACGTGGTGGGAGTAGCACTGCACGTTGACCGAGTCGTCGGCGGACGCGCGGAACGTCAGGTTGCGGATGATGACGTTCTGCACGTGGGTGAAGCTGTCCTTTTCCGCCGGGTCGCACAGGTCGCCGCCCCAGGCGACCTCCTCGGGCCCCCAGCCGTTGACGTCGAAGCCGAAGCCGCTGATCGTGGCGGTGGCGCCGGCCCCGATGATCGTCTTGTTGGAGCCGACGTCGAGCATGTCGGCGCCGGTACCGGTGATGGTGCCGGACACCCGCACGATCCTCGGCGCGTCGTCGGCGACGGCGGCGGCGAGCTGCGCGTAGGTGGTGACGGTGACGGTGGGCCCGCCGCTGCCGCCGTTGGTGCCGGCCCGGCCGTAGCCGGTCAGGGTGGCGAACCCGGTGAGTCCGGCGCCGTTGCCGGGCGTGCCCGTCGGCGGCGTGCTCGGGGTGGGGCTCGGGCTCGACGGGCTCGGGCTGGGCGGCGTGGTGCCGCCGGTGGTGACGCTGACGTCGTCGAAGGACGCCGACGCGTACGACGTCTGCAGCCCGATCCGCCCGGCCGCCGACACCGTGCTGGTCGCGGTGGCGACGGTCGCGCCGTCGACGGTGCCGCGCACGGTGCTGCCGCTGACCTCGATCGCCAGGGTGTACCAGGTGCCGGTCGCCACCGTGCGGGACACCCCGCCGAGCACGGTGACGGTGCCGCCGTTGACGGCCTGCAACTGGACGCGGTTGCCGGGCAGCAGCGCCAGGCGGTAGTACTTCGTCGCGCTGCCGGCCCGGGCCAGCAGTGCGGCGAAGCCGGCGGTGCTTGCGGATCCGAGGTTCAGCGGCTTCACCCTGGCCTGGACGGTGTAGTCGGTGAGGGAGTTGGCGGCGTTGAAGAGCCGGGCGTTCTCGCTGCCGGTGTTGGACTGGTTCGCCACGCGCGAGCCGTCGGTGGCCACGGCCCAGGTGCCGCCCGACTTGGACCAGCCACTGATGCTGCCGTCCTCGAAGTCGGCGCTGAACGCGGTGGCGGCGTCGGCCGTCTGTGCGAGGACGACGGCGCCGGTGACGGCCAGCGCCGCGGCGGCGCCGGCGGACCACCACCTGCGGCGTGAGGGCGATCGTGTGTCCATTGCGGACCTCTCTTGCCATGAAGGACCACGGCCGCACGCACCCGGGCAGGGCGGCGCGACCGCAGGGGACGGCGGCGGGTCCATGCGCCACTCCGGCATGCCAGCAACCGGGTAGTGGTCACTGTCGGGGTGTACACGCCTTAGGAAAGCGCATTCCTAAGCCGTGACGGTAGCCGCCGTTCCTGACGGCTGTCAATGTCAGCGGGCACTGCCCGGCGCGATCCGGCACAACGCAGCACGGCCCGGCACAGCGCGGTCCGGTCCGGTCCAGTGCGGTCCGGCTCAGCGCGGCACGGCGCGGCGCGGCCCGGCACGGCACGGCCCGGCACGGCCCGGCGCGGCCCGGCACGGCCCGGCACGGTCCGACGCGGCGCGGCGCGGCACGGCCCGGCACGGCGCGGCCCGGCACGGCCCGGCACGGTCCGGCGCGGCGCGGCGCGGCGCGGCGCGGTCCGGCACGGTTCTCGCGGCCCGGCGCGGCCCGGCACGGCACGGCCCGGCGCGGCACGGCACGGCCCGGCACGGCCCCGGCACGGCCCGGCGCGGTGCGGTGCCGCGCAGCACCGCGCGGCGCGGCGCGGCGCGGCGCGGCACGGTCCGGCACGGTCCGGCACGGTCCGGCACGGCCCGGCACGGTCCGGCACGGCACGGCCCGGCACGGCCCGGCACGGCACGGCCCGGCACGGCCCGGCACGGCCCGGCACGGCACGGCCCGGCACGGCCCGGCACGGCCCGGCACGGCCCGGCGCGGTGCCGCGCAGCACCGCGCGGCGCGGCACGGCTTGACGTGGGGTGGCTCAGTGGGGCGCAGTCCAGCCGGTGGCGATCCGGCCGAGGCGGATCCGCTGCGGGTGGTCGCCGACCGCGACCGTGGCCACCTTCAGCCCGGTCGCGAAGCTGATCGCGGTGACCCGGTCCGCGCCCGACTCAGAGATCACGCAGTCACGGCCGTCGGCGCTGACCGTCGCCCAGTAGGGCTTGCTCGCCGGCACGAGGGCGGCAGGGGTGAGGCTCGCGCGGTCGACGACGGTGGCGTAGTCGTCCATTGTGCCGGCCACGCACACTCTGGTGCCGTCCGGGCTCATCGACAGGCCGTGGTGGCGGGAGTCGTTCACCCACGTGGTGCGGTCCTCGCTGGTGGCCGGGTTCTTCGGCAGCGTCGCGACCCGGGTGATCCGGTCGGCGGCCACGTCGTACTCGACGAGGCCGTTGAAGAACGACACCTGGAAGTACAGCGTCGACTCGTCGGGGGTGAACACGGCGGGCCGCACCGCGTCGGACAGGTCGGACCGGCCGAACGCGTCCAGGCGCTGGCGCATGTCGATCACCTTGGCCGTCCGGAACGTCGCGGTGTCCACGACCGTGATGTGCCGGTCGCCCTTCGTCCAGTCCAGCCACGGGTCGTCCAGGGCGGTGTTTACTTCGCCGATCGACATGTTCCACAGGTACCGGCCGCCGGCGGTGTACACGTTCTCGTGCGGCTTGTCGCCGGTGCCGAACGAACCGGCCTGCCGGCCGGTGGCGATGTCCAGCACGTGCACCGTGTTGGACGTGGAGGCCGACACGGCGACCCGGGTGCCGTCCGGCGAGACGGCCATGTGGTCGGCGCGGAACCCCGACACCGGGAAGCGCCACCGCAGCGCGCCGGTGCGCAGGTCGATCGCGACCACGTCGGCGAAGCTGGGCCGGGACACCACGAGCGCGGAGCCGTCCGGCGTGGTGTACATGTCGTCGACGAGCTGGTCGTGGCCCTCGCCGGGGCCCTGCTGGACGCCGAGGTAGAAGGCGAGCTTGACCGGGTTGAGGTAGATCTCCCAGAGGCGCTGGGTCCGGTCGGGCACCACGTTGATGCGGCCCAGGGCGGCGTATCCGCCACTGGGCGCGATGACGTCGACGGTGCCGTCCCAGTTGTTGCCGACGAACATCACCTGCTGGAGGGTGGTGGCGGCGGCGGGTACGGCACCGGCGACGGGGACGAGGGTGGCGGCGACGACGAGACCGGCGACGAGCGCGCGGCGGGCTCGCTGGAGTGTCACGGGGCTCTCCTGACGGCGGAAGCGATGTTACCTTGCGGTAACAGAAAAGCCGGGGCGCACATCCATCGATAGGTGTCCGGGTGCAACGCCCGGCCCGGGCGTTGTGCGCCGCCCACAAACGCACCTGGGAGGCGGAGCCGATGTCGCTGGTGCCGTTGCTGCGGGACCTGGCCGGCGACCCCCGCGTCGTCGACGACCTCGTCGAGGCGGCCCGGTCGGTCTCGGCGGAGGTGGCCCGGCTCCCCGCCGAGGAGAACCGCCGCCACATCGCGCTGCTGCTGACGGCCGGGCTCGCCGCGTTCGAGCGCCTCACCGACCCCAGCGCGCACGACTTCACCGAGGCCACCCGCCTCGGCGCGGACCGGGCCGCGCAGGGCGTGCCGCTCAGTGCCCTGCTCAGCGCCGTGCAGGCCGGCCGCACCCGCGCGTTCGAGATCGCCGTCGGCCGCGGCCGGGCCGCCGGCATCCGCGACGAGGTCCTGCTCTCCGCGGCGCTGGAGTTCGACCGGTACGCCGGCGCCCTGGAACGTCACGTCATCGCCGGCTACCGGACCGCGGAGCTGGAACTGGCCCGCGGCGGCCGGGACGAGCGCACCGCCCTGCTCCGCAGCCTGCTGCGCGGCGACCCCACCGGCGACCTGGGACGCTTCCGCCTGCACCCCGGCGGCCGGTATCACTGCCTGGTGGCCGACGTGTCCGACCCGGCCCACGCCCGCGCCCTGGAACAGCACTGGTCGGCCCGCGGCGGCCTGTTCGGCACCGTGGACGGCCGCCTCGCCGGCCTGACCTCCCGCCCCCCGGCGCCGGCATCGCCCTCGGGCACGGGCGCGGCAGCGGGTGTGGGGTCGGTTGACCCGGAGGTCCTGGTGGTGGTCTCCCCGGCTGTGCCGCTCGCCGAGGCCGGCGCCGCCCACGGGCTGTGCGTCGCCGCACTGGGGGCGGCGCGCAGGTTCGGCCGGCGCGGGGTGCACACCGTTGCCGGCCTCGCCGGCGAGACCGCGCTGACACTGCAACCAGGCCTCGCCGCGGTGCTCAGCGGCACCCTGCTCGCCGCGTTGCGACCGGCCGACGAGTTCCATCGGGAGCTCGCCTGCACGGCGCTGGCCTACCTCGACCACGGGCAGCGGCTGGACCGGACGGCCTCGGCGCTGCACGTGCACCCCAACACCGTGCGCTACCGGCTGCGGCGCCTCCAGGAGATCACCGGGCTGCCGCCCTCGCCCGGTGACGCCGAGCAGCACCTGACCGTCCTGGAGACGCTGCGGTACTGGTGGGCGCTGCGCACCTGGCTCGACACCCACTCGCCGGCCACTCACCCGCCGGTCGCTTGACCTTGCCGTAACGTCAACGTTTCTACTGGACCCATGCGGATCGGTGAGCTCGCCGCGCTGGTCGGGGTGTCCACCCGCACCGTGCGCCACTACCACCACCTGGGCCTGCTGCCCGAGCCCGCCCGGCTCGTCAACGGATACCGGGAATACCGGCTGCGCGACGCCGTCGTCCTCGCCCGTGTCCGGCGGCTCGCCGAGCTCGGCCTGTCCCTCGACGAGATCCGCGACGTGCTCGCCGACGACCAGGGCCGCGAACTGCGGGAGGTGCTGCTGGACCTCGACGCCGACCTGGCCCGCCAGCAGGCCGCCATCGCTGCCCGGCGCGACCGCCTCGCGGCGCTGCTGGCCCGCCCCGACCTCAACCCGGACTCGACCGTGTCGCCGGACCTCGCCGCGGTGCTGCGGGACCTGCCGACCGGCGACTCCCCGTTCGGCGCCCTGGACCGCGACCTGCTCACGCTCATCGGCACCGGCGCCGACGAGGAGGCCCGGGCCGGTTTCGCGGATCTCCTGCGCCCCCTCACCGAACCCGGCGCCCTGTCACGCTGCCAGGCCCTGTACGCCAGGCTCGACGACCTCGCCACCGCCGAGCCCGGCGACCCCCGGGTCGCCGCACTCGCCGAGGACCTCGCCGCCCACCTCCCCGACGGCATGGCCACGGCGATGTCCGCCGCCGGACCGGAGACCGACCGCTGGATGGAGACCGTGACCGTGGAGATGTCCCCCGCGCAGGCCGAGGTGTTCCGGCTGCTGCTGACCGCCCTGCGGGAGCGTGCATGATGCTGCGAGTCGCCCGCGCCGCACTGTTCGCCGCCGTCCCCGCCGAGCTGCTGCTCGTGGTGCTGCTGGTGTCCGGGACACCGTTGCCCCGCCTGCTCGTGACGGTCGTGGAGGCGCTCGTGCTCGGGGTGCTCGCCCTGGAGGCGGTGGCGGTGCTGCGCCTGTTCCGCGCCGGTCGCCGCCGCGGCCTCGACCGTCGCCGGGCGGCCCGCGCCGCCTACGAGGACCTCGTCCCCGTCCAGGTCCGCCGGATCATGGGCTTCGACACGAAGGGCATGGTCAGCCTGGCCCTGTGGCTCACCCGCCGCCGCCACGGCGTGCCGCCCGGCGCCGTGCCCGTGCCGTACTTCGGCGCGCAGGCGCCCGCACTGGTCGTCTTCCTCGGCGCGATGGTCGTCGAACTGGTCGTCATCGACATCGTCCTGCGCTCCGTCGGCGCCCCCGCCGCCGTCCGCGCCGTGCTGATCGTGCTCGACGGCTACTCGATCCTCCTCGCGCTCGCCATCATCGCGTCCTGCGTGACCCGCCCTCACGTCGTGTCGGCCACCGAGGTCCGCATCCGCTCGGGTGCCTTCTTCGACCTGCGCATCCCCCGCGCCCAGATCGCCACGGTCCGGCGCGTGCGCGCCTACAACGAGAAGGGCACGGTCCGCGTCACCGCCGACGTGCTCACGGTCGCCGTGTCCTCCCAGGCGAACCTCCACCTGGAACTGAACGCCCCGATCGTCGCGGTCCGCCCCCTCGGCGCCACCTGCGAGGTCCGGACCGTCCGCTGCTTCGCCGACGACCCGGCCGCCGCGCTCGCCGCCTTCACCGACACGACCCCGGCCCCCGACCGGCCGCTCGACCCCGCCACCGGCCCGGCCTCCTGACCCCGCAACCGGCCCGCCCCTGACCCCGGCGCCGGCCCGGCCCCTGACCACGGCACGGCCCCTGACCACGGCACGGCCCCTGACCACGGCGGCGGCCGGCGGCCCGCGACCACGCGCGAGACCCCGGCGTCCTGCGCCGGACCGCCCCGCGCGAGCGGCGTTGCCGGCGGGGTGCGGGATGGAGCGTCCAGGTCGGTTAGCAGCCGGGCGTTGCGCAGCCGGGTCAGCTTCGTCGCATGGCGCGCCGCGAGCCCGTGCGCACGCGCCTCCGCGAACTCCGCCCTGACCCGCAGCCGCTCCGACCGGCGCTGCGACCACGAGGCCTGCGCCGCCGCGCGCCGCGCATCCCAGTCCATCGAATCAGGCACCGCGGCAGACCCGGAATCCGGTGCGTCCAAAGAGAAATACGGTCGTGGCACGTGCCGCCTCCCCCCGGTAGGCGTTACCCCTCCATTCTCGAGGCCGCACACCACCGCGTCCAGCGCCGTGACGCCCCGTGAGCGGAGCCACACCCAGCGCCCGCCGCCCGGCCCGAAGAGGGCCGAGCGGCGGGCAGCGGGCGGCGGGTGGGGTCAGGCGAAGGTCCACCGCTGGTTGGTGCTGGCGGCGCAGTCCCACAGCTGCAAGGGGGTGCCGTTGGCCGAGGAGACGTCCTTGGCGTCCAGGCACTTGCCGAGGGCGCGCACCGTGCCGTCGGCCTGCGCCGTCCACTTCTGGGCGGCGGTGCCGTTGCAGTCGTACAGCTGCACCTTCGTGCCGTTGGCCGGGTTGGCGGCCAGGACGTCGAGGCACTTGCCGAGGGCGCGGATCGTGCCGTCGCCGGGGCGGGACCACCGCTGGGCGCCGGTGCCGTTGCAGTCCCACAGCTGGACCTGCGTGCCGTTTGCGGTGTTGGACGACTGGACGTCGACGCACTTGCCGCCGATGCCGGTGATCCGGTTGCCGGTCGCGGGCGGCGGGGTCGTGGTGCCGGTGGTGTAGGCGAAGACCCGCACGTAGTCCACGACCATCTGCTGCGGGAACGTGCTGCTGCCGTCCGGCGAGCCGGGCCAGTTGCCGCCGACAGCGACGTTGAGCAGCATGAAGAACGGGTGGTCGTACACCCACTTGTTGCCGCGCGTGTCGGCCGGTGTCCGGCGGAAGTACTGCGCGCCGTCGAGGTACCACGTGACGGAGTCCGGTGCCCAGTCGACGGCGAAGGTGTGGAAGTCGTCGGCGAGGGCGCGGCCGCCGGACAGCGTCGTGCTGCCCGTGAGCGGGTTGCCGCCGGAGTACCCGGGGCCGTGCAGGGTGCCGTGGACGGTGCCGGGCTCCTTGCCCACGTTCTCCATGATGTCGATCTCGCCGCTGGCGGGCCACGGGTTGGTGCCGATGTCGTCGCCGAGCATCCAGAACGCCGGCCACAGGCCCTGCCCGCGCGGGATCTTCAGGCGCGCCTCGAACCGGCCGTACTTCTGCGTGAACTTGCCCGCGGTCAGCAGCCGCGAGGAGGTGTACTGGCAGCGGCCGTACCAGCAGCTGAAGTTGCCCGGGTTCTCCTTCCGGGCGCTGATGACGAGGTGACCGGCGCCGTCGAGCGCGGAGTTGGCGGCGCCGTCGGTGTAGTACTGCAGCTCGCTGTTGCCGAAGCCGCCACCGCCGACGTCGTGCTTCCACTTCGACGCGTCCGGCCCGGCGCCGCTGGGCCCGTCGAACTCGTCGGACCACGTGAGGTTGCCGATGCCGGCAGACGCCTCGGGTGCGTTGTTGACGGTGGTGGCGACCAGACCGGCGACGGCGATCGCGAGTGCGGCCGCGATGACCGGCAGCGGGCGGCTGGTCCAGCGCCGCCTGGTGGACGTGCTCATCTGGTGCTCCCAAGGGGGTCCGGGATTGATCGAGTCCACGCTATGGAGAGAGCGCTTTCAAGGTCAATCGCCGCACCTCAAGGGCACCGTACAGGCGCCTTATGATTTCCTTTCGCGGCCCGGCACCCGCCCGACCGGACGCTGTTACGGTGCTGCGATGCATCGCAGCCGCCTGTCGACCGTCCTCATCGACGTGCCGGAGCCCGACGCCCCCGCCGCCGCCGCGTTCTGGTCGGCGGCGCTCGGCGTCCCGGCCCGCCCGTCGCCGGACGAGCCGCAGTTCACGTCCCTGCCCGGCGCACTGCACGACCTCGTCCTGGCGGTGCAGGCCGTCCACGACCTGCCGCGGTACCACATCGACATCGAGACCGACGACGTGCCGGCGGAGACCGCCCGGCTGCTCGCCCTCGGCGCCGTCGAGGTGGACCGGTGGCTGGAGTGCAGGATCCTGCGCGCACCCGGCGGGCACCTGCTGTGCGTCATCCCGGTGCACAGCGACCCGGCCGTGTTCGAACGCCACGCCCGGGTCTGGGACCATCCCGCCGGCTGAGGCGGCGCCGCCGGGGCGGGACACGCGGTGACGGGGGCCGCTACGATGAGCGTCGCTGCGTCGACACGCGGCAGCGCGCCGCCCCACCTGGATCTTGACTTGCCGGGAGGCTCCCCCCGTGCCGACGAGCGACCTGAGCCACCACCAGGACCACCCGCAGCAGGACCCGCGGCTGGACGCCAACGTCGTGTCCCCCGCCCGCCGCTGGAACTACTGGCTCGGCGGCAAGGACCACTTCCAGGTCGACCGCGACTCCGGTGACCGCATCGCCGGGGCGTATCCCGCGATCCGCATCGCCGCGCAGGAGGGCCGCGCCTTCCACAACCGCACGATCCGCTTCCTCGCCCGCGAGGCCGGGATCCGGCAGTTCCTGGACATCGGCACCGGCCTGCCCGCACCGGACAACACGCACGAGGTCGCGCAGGCGATCACGCCGCAGGCCAGGGTCGTCTACGTCGACAACGACCCGATGGTCCTCGCGCACGCCCGGGCGCTCATGATCGGCTCGCCGGAGGGCGCCACCAACTACATCGACGCCGACCTCAACGACCCCGTCGCGATCCTCGAGGCGGCCGAGCTGGACACGACGCTCGACCTGCGTGAGCCGGTGGCGATCCTGCTGTACGCGGTGCTGCACTTCATCCGCGACGACGAGCACGCCCGCAAGGTCGTGGCGGACCTCCTCGCCGCCGTGCCCGCCGGCAGCTACCTGGTCGCGACGAACTCCACGAAGGACTTCGTCCCGCCGCAGATCGCCGCCATGTACGAGCAGATGCTGGCGAAGGGCCTCGTCGACGCGTGGCCGCGCGACAGCGCCACGTTCGGCCGGTTCTTCGACGGCCTCCAGCTGATCGAGCCCGGCGTGGTGCCGATCAGCGAATGGCGGCCCGCGACCGCCGAGCACGCGTCCCCGGCCGAGGTCTCCATGTACGGCGCCGTCGGCCTGAAGCAGTAGGTCAGCGAAACGCCAGCACCAGCCCGGCGGCGCCGAGCACCATGCAGTAGCCACCCGCGCCGAGCAGCACCCGGCCGCAGCGGCGCGTAGGGCGCGGCCTCGCCCCTCGACCCGGGCCAGCCGGTCGTCTGCGCGAGGACGACACCGTTGACCGCCGGCGACCTGCGTCACCCGCCGGTCTCCGCATTGAGGGAGACCAGGTGCGGTTTGGGGCGGTCGTCGACGACGAGCCGGAACACATCCGGACGGTTGTAGTGCCCGGCCGGGTCGAACAGCCGCCGGCGGGCGCGGCCGTCGTCGAGGTCGAGGTCGGCGTACAGGATGCCCTCCTCGCGGATCAGCGGGCCCGCGAGGACGGTCCCGGCCGGGTCGACGATCGCGGAGTAGCCGTCGAGCATCCAGTCGCCGTGCGGTTCCTCGCCCCGCCACAGCCGGTCACGGTCCGGGACGTCATCGGGTACGTCGCTGAACCGCGCCGCCGGTGCAACCCCGATCACGTGACAGGCGCCCTCCCGGGCGATGTGCCGCAGGCTCGCCACCCACGGCTCGTGCGTGGCGAGCGTCGGCGCGACCCAGATGTCGACGCCCTGGGCGTACACCGCGAACCGTGCCAACGGCATGAGGTTCTCCCAGCAGATCAGCCCGCCGACCCGGCCGAGCGCCGTCGGGTGGACCTGCAGGTCGGAGCCGTCACCCATCCCCCACACCAGGCGCTCCGCGTGGGTCGGGACGAGCTTGCGGTGCCGGCCGAGCAGCCGGCCCTCGTCGTCGAGGTAGACGATCGTGTTGTACACGGTGCCACCGTGCTCCTCACGTTCGTTGACCCCCATCACGACGTGGACGCCGGCGTCACGGGCGGCCGCGCCGAGCGCCTCTGTCACCGGCCCCGGCACGACCACCGACTGCTCCAGCAGGCGCAGGTGCCACCCGCGGTCCTCGCCCGGCAGCACCTCGTCGACCCAGGCGGGCCACGCGGGCAGGAACGCCTCCGGGAACACGACCAGCCGCGCGCCGTTCGCCGCAGCCTCCCCGATCAGGGTGACTGCCTTGGCGAGGCTGGCTGCCAGGTCCAGGAACACCGGGGCGGCCTGCACGGCGGCGACCCGCACCGTGGTCACCGCTACCGGTCCGCGGGCTTGCGGATGACGGCCTCCAGGTAGTCCATCCGCAGCACGAGCGTGCCGTCGCCGGCGACGTTGTGCCGCTCGGCGATCTCGACCATCTCGGCCTTCAGCGTGGCCGCGCGCTCCTCGTCGAGCGCCGCGAGGGTCCTGGTGACCGGCCCGTAGAAGGTGGCGAAGAACTCCGCCTGGTGCTCGGCGGACGGGAACCGCCACAGGAACTCCCGGCGCGGCGCGGTGATCCCGGCGTCCGGCCCGAACAGCTCCCGCAGCCGCCCCTCGTCACCCCACTGCGCCGGCGGCCGCAGCCCGGGCGGCGGCGGCACCTGCCGACCGATGGCCCGGAACAGCTCGGCGACGTAACTGTCCGGCGTCCAGTTGACCATGCCGATCCGCCCGCCGGGCCGGCAGACCCGCAGCAGCTCCGCCGCCGTCTGCTCCTGGTCGGGGGCGAACATGGCACCGCACGTGGACAGGACCGCGTCGAACGACGCGTCCGGGAACGGCAGCGCCTCGGCGTCACCCTCCTGGAAGGTCACCTCGAGCCCCTCGGCGCCGGCGCGGCGGCGTGCGCGTTCCAGCAGCGCCGGTACGTAGTCGACGCCGACGACCTGACAGAACCGGCGGGCCGCGGCGAGACTCGCGTTGCCGTTGCCGCACGCGACGTCGAGGACGCGCTCACCGGCGCGCAGGTCGGCGGCCTCGCACAGCAGCTCGGCGGTGAGCAGCAGCCGCGTACCGACGGCCGCGTAGTCGCCGGAGGCCCAGGCGGCCTGCTGGCGTTGCTTGACGATGGCGGTGTCCATGGGTGTTCCTTCCGCTGGCGGGGCCCTTGGGGTGGGCTCCGATCAGCGAAAAGGTAGGACGTGGGTGGGGGTGCCCGGATCGGGATCGGTCCCTAGTTGTGGCTGCCGGGATCCCCATCTTTGCCTTCGTTTCTGTCTGTGTTTCCGCTGAGGTTTCCGCTGAGGTTTCCGCCGGGGTTTCCGCCGGGGTTTCCGCCGGGGTTTCCGCCGGGGTTTCCGCCGGGGTTTCCGCCGGGGTTTCCGCCGGGCACGATCGCGAGCCGGCGGGCGGCGGCGACGGCCTGGTGGCGGGAGCCGGCGTCGAGCTTCGCCAGCACCGCCGAGACGTGATGGCCGACCGTCTTCGCCGACAGCGACAGCCGCGCGGCGATCTCGGCGTCGGTGAGCCCCTCGGCGAGCAGCCCGAGGACCTCCACCTGTCGGGCGGTGAGCCCCGCCGGGTTCGCGGCCGTGGCGCGGATCGGCCCGCGCGGGATCCGCGGGTTGCCCCCGGCCCGCAGCCTGCGACCCGCTGCGCGGCCTGCCGCGCGCCGAGCCCGTCCAGCAGCGCAAGGGCCGCGAGCCAGGCGTCGTCCC
Organism: Dactylosporangium sp. NBC_01737; assembly: GCF_035963215.1. NCBI lineage: Bacteria > Bacillati > Actinomycetota > Actinomycetes > Micromonosporales > Micromonosporaceae > Dactylosporangium > Dactylosporangium sp. NBC_01737. Next base: position 5,249,914 of record NZ_CP109153.1, on the reverse strand, counting down.
CGTCGCCGCATGCGAGCGCGAGGGCTTCCTGGTACGGGCAGCCCAACGCCCGCCACGCACCGGCGGCGGCCCGCCAGTCACCGGTCAGCAGCAGCCGGTACGGCTCGGCGACCACCGCCGGCACCCCGTCCAGCGCACCCGCCTGCCACAACCAGAACGCCAGCTCCCCGGTGAACCACGGGTGCGCGGCCTTGACCGCGAGCTCGTACTGCCCGGCCGCATCACCGGCGATCTCCTGGTCCGCGCCGCGCAGCCACGCGTGCTCGGCGCGGGCGGCGGCGACCTGCGCGGTCCACTGCAGCTCGACGGTGGCGTACCCGCGCTGCGCCGCCTCCCGCAACGTCGCCTCCGCGGCCGGGTCACCCCGGCGGGCCTGCAACAGCCCGAGCGGCACCAGCGCGTCAACGAACCTGGCCCCACCGGCGACCCGTTCGGCAAGCGCCGCACGGGCGTCGTGCTCCGCACCGGGCCAGTCGCCCTCTTCGAGGCGGATCCTGGCCCTGTGCCCGAGGATGTGCTGGGCGTACCCGGCGAGCTCGTGCGCCTGCACGAACACCAGCGCCCTGTCCAGGTCACCACGGGCGTGCTCGTGATCGCGCATCTCGGCGCCGATCGTGGCGAGGTTGCACAGCGCCCGCGCCGCATCGTCCTCAAGACCCGCGGCGACAGCGACGTCGAACGCCTCGTCGAGGTCCTCCCGGCCACCGAGATCACCACCGAGGATCCGGGCGGAGCCGATGTTGGTCAGGGCGTGGCTGAGCGTCTCGCGGTCGTCGAGCCGCCGGGCAAGGTCGATCGCCCGCCCGGCCCACCGGGTGGCGGCGTCGAGGCGGTTGGCGAGCATGTCGAGCTGGGCCTGGTTGCTGTACGCCATGGCCAGTTGCTTTCCCGGCTTGCCGGACTCCTTGCCGGACTCCTTGCCGGACTCCTTGCCGGACTCCTTGCCGGACTCCTTGCCGGACTCCTTGCCGGGCTCCTTGCCGGCCTTGACGGATTCCAGGACGGTGACGGCCCGGGCGGCGGCCGCTTCCGCTTCGGGGCGGTTCCCGTCCCACCAGTACAGGCGGGAGAGGCGGCGCAGACCCTCGCCGAGCTGTTCGAGGTCGCCTGCGGCCTCCCGCAACGCAAGTGCCTGCCGGCCGGCGGCGACGGCCTCCGCGGAGAGGCCCGAGAGGTAGCATTCGGCGGAGTACCCCTCGAGCAGTTCGGCAAGGTCCGGGATGCCGCCGGCGAGCGGGAGCACGGCCCGGTAGTGCTCGACGGCTTCCCTGTGGGCGGCAACGGCGGCGGCCTGCCGCGCCGCCTCCGGGGCGTAGCGGAGAACCGCGGCCGTGTCACCGGCCTCCCGCGCATGATGGACCAGCCGAGCAACATCAACCCCACGCCCATGCTTGCCGGCGCCGGGCTCGGACCCGGGCACGGAGGCGGGGCCGAAACCCGATCCAACGCCGGCGAGGACCCGCAGGATCCGCCGATTGAGGTCCCGGCGAGCCATGGCGGACAGCGAACCCTCGACCGCGCGCCGCAGCAACTCATGCCGGAACCCGATCGTGTCCTCCCCCGCAACGAGCAGCCCCGCCCCCATCGCCGCCTCGATTGCAGCCGGCGGCGCCCCGTCCAGCAGCCACAACTCCGCCGTCGTCGGCACGACCGCGACCAGCCGCACGACATCGCGCGCATCCGCCGGCAGCGCCGCGAAGCGCGCGAGAGCCAGGTCGCGGACCGTCAACGGCACCCCGGCATCGGCGTCCGCAGCGAGTACTTCTGTGACCAGCAAAGGGTTTCCGCCGGTCAGCGCCCGCAACCCGGCCGCGGGCCGCCCCGCCCGCCGGGCCAGCTCGGCCACCGCCCGCTCCGACAACGCCTCCACGTGAACCCGCCGCACCGCCTGCGCCGGCAGCAGCCCGATGACCGTCCTCAGTGGATGGTCGACGGGAAGTTCGTCGTCGCGGTACGTGACAACCAGCAGCGCCTTCGTCTGCGCGATCCGCCGTCCGAGGAACACGAGCAGGTCCAGGGTCGCCTCGTCGGCCCAGTGCGCGTCCTCGACTACGACGACCGGCGTCCGGTCGCTGCGCTCCAGCTCATCGAGCAGCGCCGCGAACAGCTGCTCACGCGGACCGCCGGCGGCAAGCAACCCCGCGAGGGCACCGCCGGTGCGCCGGCCGACGTCATGCAGCGGCCCGAGCGCCCGCGGAGTGAGCAGCGGATCGCACGCACCGAACAGGAACCGGGCCCGCGTGGCGTGATGCTCGCTGAACCGCCGCACGAGAGCCGACTTGCCGATGCCCGCCTCACCCGCCACGAGCACGACCCGCCCCGCCCTCGCCGCCGCGGCAAGGGCACCGGCGAGATCGTCGAGCAGCGGATCGCGTTCGAGCAGGTCCGTCACAGCGTGACGGTACCGCGGACCCGCACCCCACCACCGTCACCCGCACCCCACCACCGTCACCCGCGCCCGACCACCGGCGCCTGATCACCGGCGCCTGATCACCGGCGGCCGTGCCCGCACCCGACGACCGGCGTCCACACTCACGCCCCGCACCCGACGCCCGCACCCGGCCGCCGTCCTGCCCGCGCACCGGCCCGGGCTGCTCGGACCCGACGGGCCGACCGCCGACGGCCCGTCGGCCCGACCAGCGCCCGCACTCGCACTCGCACGACCAGCGCCGGCGCCCGCACTCGCGCCCGACAGCAGGCGCCCGCACCCGCGCGGCGACCAGCACCCAGCACCCAGCGACCAGCGACCAGCGACCACAGCCAAACCGACGCCCGCATCGTCCGCCGCCGTGCTCGCCCCCGCCCGCGGGCGCCACGCCACAGCCGCGCGTCTGCACCCCTGCGCGTCTGCGTTCAATGGCGGGAAAGCACGACCAGGACCTGGGGTTCCGCGGCGATGCGATCGAGGAACAAGTCCGGCGGGGTGCCCGGCCGCTTCCTCTGCACCTTACCGCAGCACCACAAATTGATCTCCGGTGAAGTAAGCGACCAGACGCACAGCGTCACAGGTGGCGCGCGCCGCCGCGACCGGTCGAAGCCGAAGCGCCAGCCACCACCACACCGCCGGCGCTGTCGATCACCGAACCGACCGGGACATGATCGCCGTCGAAGTCAGGATCGCGGGCGGCGGCGGAAGGCTCAGGGGCCCTGCCCACGGCCGGCTCGGCACGGCGGGCTGCCTGCCACAGCAGCACCGTAACAGCGACCGTCGCCAGGCTCCACAGCGTGAACCGTACCCCCGCCGCAGTGTCGATCGTATTACCCGCCGTCACCAACGGCGGCAGGTCGTCGATCGACGTGCCCAGCAGGTCTGCCATGCGAGCGAGGGGTGTGTTGCCAGGGCTCGCGAGCCAGTGGAACCGTTCGAGCGGGTGCACGTCGGACACCAGCGACATCATGTACGCGTACCCCGTGAAGACCTCCGCGACCACCAGCAGCGGCCACGACGGCAGGCGTTGCAGCAGGACCGCGATGTAGTACGCCAGCAGCGGCACCGTCACCGACAGCAGCCGCCCCGGCGGGGAGAAGCCGCCCGGCCAGTTCGGGTACGTGGCGATGAGCACCGCGTACGGCACGGTCAGGCCCAGCAGCACGACGTTGAGGCGGGAACGCGCGCACAGCAGGATTCCGGCGCCCGCGAGGACCAGGACCGGGAAGTTGGACAGCATGCCGAAGCGGCCGTCGAACGCGAGGTAGAGCAGCCCGCGCAGCGGAGACTGGCGCAGCAGGCCCTCGCCGAGCGCGTCGGTGCTGCCGGGTGCCGGGCTCAGCGACCGGTACATGACGGCGTTGAACACCTCCAGGCCCGTCGCGAGGGCCGCCACCGGCGCGAGCGCCGCAGCGAGCACAAGGCGGCCGTGGCCGCGCAGGCAGAACCAGGCCAGACCGAAGAAGACGACGGGGAAGATCGCGTACCGGCCGTGGACCCACGGCAGGTAGCCGACGCCGGCGGAGGCGAGGGCCAGCCGCCAGGCCTGCGGGGCGGGGGCGAGCAGCACCCGGGCGGCGTACACCAGCGCCAGCATGCCGAGCGGCTCGACGAACAGCATCGAGGCGTACACGTACATCGGCGAACCCAGCACCAGCAGCGCGGTGACGAAGCCGGCGTACGGGGTGCGGATGCCGTGCTCACGTTGCAGGCGGTAGACGTTGACGACGGTCAGGACCGCCGCGACGAGGATGACCAGGTGCGCGCCGGCCCGGCCCCACAGCAGGAACGGCAGCGCGAAGAGCATCGGCGCGCCGAGGTTGTGGAAGGGCACGGGGCGGCCGTCGACGACGGCGACGTGGGCGTCGATGTCGGCCGGGTAGTACGACCAGTAGTCGCGGTGCTCGTAGACCGGGGTCGGGTCGAACGTGTGGTATTTGACCATCGCCTGGGCGAGGGCGAGGTAGTGCGGTTCGTCGCCCATGGGCAGGCCGGGCAGCCGCAGCCGCACGGCGACGCCGAAGACGATGACGGCGAGCGCCACCAGCCCTGCCAGGACGGTGCGGTCGGCGCGCTTCCCGGGACTGATCATGCCGACGGAGTGTGCCGATGCCGCGGTACGGGCACCGTCAGCGATCGTTTGACCGAACCCTTACCGGGCGGCTGGCATGCTGGTGCGGGGTCAGGTGGGAGAGGGGGACGGCATGCGGGTGCTCGTGGCCGACGACGAGCGGCTCATGGCCGACACGATCGCGGCCGGGCTGCGCCGCCAGGCGATGGCGGTCGACGTCTGCTATGACGGCGACGGCGCCGTGGAGCGGCTCGGCGTCAACCGGTACGACGTGGCCGTGCTGGACCGGGACATGCCGGGGCGCACCGGTGACGAGGTGTGCCGGTGGATGCTGAGCACGCGGCTCGCCACGCGGGTGCTGCTGCTGACCGCGGCCGGCGGGATCCGGGACCGGGTCGAGGGGCTGGGTCTGGGCGCCGATGACTACCTGACGAAGCCGTTCGCGTTCGCGGAGCTGGTCGCCCGCATCCACGCGCTCGGGCGGCGCTCCGCCCCGGCGGTCCTGCCGGTGCTGGTGCACGACGGCGTGGAGCTGGACGTGGGGCGGCACACCGCGGTCCGCGACGGGCGGGTGCTGGGTCTGACGCCGAAGGAGTTCGCGGTGCTGCACGTGCTGCTGCGCGCCGAGGGGCAGGTGGTCAGCACCGAGGAGCTCCTGGAGCAGGCGTGGGACGAGCACGCGGACCCGTTCTCGCACGTGGTGAAGGTGACGGTGATGACGTTGCGCCGCAAGCTCGGTGGCCCGCCGGTGATCCAGACGGTGCCGCGGGCCGGCTACCGGATCGGGGCGGAGTGAACCTGCGCACGCCGCGGCGGCGGATCCTGCTGCTCGTCGCCGGTGCGCTCGCCGCCGGGTACGCGACGCGGTACGCCGCGGACACGTACTCGTTCACGCCGACGACGTTCCGGTTCCTCGCGCTGTTTTGCGACCCGCAGCTGTCGCTGTGCGGCGCGGCGCGGGAGCAGGCGTGGTGGCTGCTGCCGTACGGGTTCGCGGCCCTCACGGCGCTGGTGCTGCTGCGGTTCGTGGCGCCGCGGGTGACGACGTGGGTGCTGCGGCCGATGCGGGACCTGGTGCCGGTCATCGCGCAGCTGGGACCGCAGAACCTCGGGCACCGCATCCGGGCCGGCGGCAGCCGCCGTGACGAGTTCGCGGCGCTGTGCATCGCGGTCGACGACATGATGGACCGCATCGTCGCCGGCTACGAGGGGCAGCGGCGCTTCGCCGCCAACGCCTCCCACGAGCTTCGCACGCCGCTGGCGGTGCAGCGCACCCTGATCGAGGTCGGCATGGGGCAGCCGCTGACCGACGAGCAGTTCACGCTGCTGACCGCGCAGCTGCTGCAGACCAACGAACGCAACGAGCGGCTCGTCGACGGGCTGCTGGTGCTCAGCGAGGCCGACCAGGGGCTGGCGGTGCGGCTGCCGCAGCGTCTCGACGACATCGCCGCCGGGGTGGTCGCCGCGCACGGCGCGCGGGCCGTGGCCGCCGGGGTGCGGCTCACGTCGCGGCTGCGGCCGTGCACGGTCCGCGGTGAGGAGGTGCTCCTGGAGCGGCTCGTCACGAACCTGGTCCAGAACGCCATCAAGTACAACCACCGCGGTGGCACCGTCCACGTGAGCGTCGGCGACGACACCGGCGCGGACATCGGGCTCATCGTCGTCAACACCGGGCAGGAGGTGCCGCCGCACGCGGTCGCGGAGCTGTTCGAGCCGTTCAAGCGGCTCGCCGCCGACCGGATCGACCACAGCGGCGGCGCCGGGCTCGGCCTCGCCATCGTCCGGTCGATCACGCAGGCGCACGCCGGCACGGTCACCGCGACCGCGCAGCAGGGCGGCGGGTTGCGCGTGGAGGTCCGGCTCCCCGTCGACGACGACTGACCCGGCGCGTCAGCCGCTCTGGTATTCGGCCACCGCGGCGGCGTACGCACCCGGCCGCAGCGTGAGGGGCGCCCGCACCGGCGGGGACGGCGGCGGCAGGGCCGCGGTCGCGGCGCTGAACGTGCCGCGGTGCGCCGGCGACGCGTGGCCCGCCGGGGTGAGCCAGTAGCGGTCCGCGGCCGCGTCGTACCCGGCGAGGCCGGCGGCGCTCAGCCGGTCGACGGCGCCGGTGAACTCCGACTCGTTTGGGATCGAATGGTCCAGGTAGTCGGCGACGGCGATGACCCCGCGCAGCGTCGCACCCGTCGCGGCGTCCCGGCCGGAGATCGACCGCAGCAGCCACACGTCCGACGGGGTCCACGCGGTGTCCATGCGTCGCAGCGTAGTGCCGTCACCGCCCGGGGGCCGAAAATGGGGTGATGCGGGCGCGGCCGCGCCCCGGCCGGCGGCGGGCGGGACCACGCTGGGCACATGCACCGCGTCACCAAGCTCCTGATGCTCTTGTCCGTCGCCGTGGCCGGCGGGTGCACCAGTTCCGCCGGCGGCGCCGCGCCCGTCAAGTCACCCCGGGTGACATCGGCGACCGGCACGTTCGCCGCGTACTCGCCCGGCGCGACCGCGGTCACCTACGACCCCGGTCTCGTCCCGGCGGGTGCGGTCGCCACGGTGAGCATCACCCAGACGTCCTCGGACAGCCGGGTCTGGTTCACCGTCGCCGGGCTGCTGCCGAACCGCGGGTACGGCGTCCACCTGCACACGAATCCGTGCGGCGCGACCGGCGCGGACGCGGGGCCGCACTACCAGCACCGGCATGCCCCGGTACCGCCGTCCGCGCCGTCGCCGCCCGGGCCCGCCCCTGCCGCACCCGCGTCGGCGAAGGCGTCGGGGTCGGCATCGGCGTCGGGATCGGCCGCACCGCCGCCGGCGAATCCGTCGTACGCCAACCCGCAGAACGAGATCTGGCTCGACGTCACCACCCGCGCGGACGGCAGGGGGTCGTCGGTCGCCACCCATCCGTGGACGTTCGACCCGCCGCCGCGGTCCCTCGTCATCCACGCGACGCCGACGAAGACCGGACCCTCCGACGCCGGTGACGCCGGCGCCCGGGTCGCCTGCCTCACCCTGCCCGCATGACCGCTGCGGACCGCGGCGGAGGCAACGCCGCGCCCGGCAGCGCAGCCGGCACCGGCAACGCGGGCGACGACACCGCAACCGCAGACGACGACGCTGCAGACGACGACGCTGCGGACGACGGAACCGCGGACGACGGGACCGAGGACGACACCGCAACCGAAGACGACGCGGACGGCGACGACGACGGCAGCGACGACGCGGGCCCAGGAGCCGGGCACGACGTGCCCGACCGGATCGCCGTGCCGGTGCCCGCCGGCGCGCGTGTCCTCGTCATCGGGGACCTGCACCTCGCCTCCCGCGCCACCGCGGCCTCCGCGCGCCTCGAACGCGACCTGGTCGCCCGCCTCGCCCGGTGGGACGGGCAGGGCGCGGTCGTGCTCAACGGTGACGTCGTCGAGCTGTGGGGCGAACCCGGCGGCACCGTCGAGGCCGCCCTCGACGCCCACCCGGACCTGACCGGCGCGCTGCTGGCGTTCGGCGCCGTGCCGGGCCGGCACGTCGTCGTGGTCGTCGGCAACCACGACGCGCCGGTCGCGTGGGACGGTGTCTCCGCCGGTACCTTCGAACGGCGCATCGGCGCCCGCTGTGCGCTGTCGGTGGACCTGGAACTGGACACCGCCGCGGGGCGCCGGGTCGTGCGGGTCGAGCACGGTCACGCGTTCGACCCGGCGAACGCGCTGCGGGACCCGCGCAACCCCCTCGACTCGCCGCTGGGGCAGCACATCGTGCAGGAGGTGCTGCCGGAGGTGCGCCGCAGCCCCATGCTCGCCGACGTCGCGGCCCTCGCCGACCCGAACGCGGTCGGCCAGTTCGTCGCGTCCCGGCTCGTGTACCGCCGCCTCGGCGTGCACGCGTGGTGGCTGCTGCTGCCGCTGGCCGCCGCGGCCGTGCTGCGGATTCCCGAGCTGGTGCACCTGCTGTCGGACAGCGGCAGACTGCGGTGGCTGCCGCACTGGACGGCCCTGGCGGGGGTCGGGCTGCTCGTCGAGGCGGCGCTGCTGGTCACGATCGCGGTCCTGATCGCGAGGGCCGTGTACACCGCGATGGCCGCCAGCCGGCTCGGGCCCCGCGGCATGCATCTCAACGGCGCGCCCCGGGCCGTCGCGGCGTCGCTGTGCGCCGACGGGCTCGCCGGGTTCGTCACCGGTCACACGCACCAGCCGGAGCTGGCGGCGGTGCCCGGCGGGTTCTACGCCAACAGCGGCTGCGGCACCCGGTGCGTGGAGGCCCGGCCCGCCCGGTGGTTCCTGCCGCCGGTGTTCACCGCGCTGCTGCGCCGCTCCTGGGTGGAGCTGGCCGCGGAACGGGACGTCCGCGCCGAGCTCGTCGTCGCCGAATCGCCGGCCGGTGAGGCGACCCGCCTGGAGCGGCTCGCCGCCCGGCGCCGGCCCGCCGCCGCGCCGGACGCCCCGGGTGTGGTCGCGACCCTGCCGGGTGAGGCCGGGTGGCCGCTGCAGCAGACGGGTCTGCAGCAGCGGGTCCGTGACGAACGGGTCCGCCGCGTCGCCGCGTGGGCCGTCGCCGCCGTCGCCGTGCTGAGCCTGCTGTCGGCGCTGACGACGCCGCTGCGCGGGCGCCTCACGGCGCTGCTGGGGGCGCTGCCCGTGGAGGTTCCGCAGGCGGCCGCCGCCACGGTCGTCTTCGCCAGTACGGCGCTGCTGCTGCTCGCGTGGGGGCTGCGCCGGGGGCGCCGGCTCGCGTGGACGGCCACGGTGCTGCTGCTGGCCGCGACCGCGGTCCTGCACATGCTCAAGGGCATCGACGTGGAGGAGGCGCTGCTGGCCGCCGCCGTCGCCGGCTGGCTGCTGTGGCACCGCTCCGCGTTCCCGACCCGGCCCGACAGCCGGCAGGTGCGCCTGGCCACGGTGGCGCTGCTCGGCGGCGGGCTGCTGGTCGTCGCGGTGTCGGCGGTGCTGGTGCTCGTCGCCGGCGAGCGCGGGGTCGCGGGGCAGACGGCCCGCGCGGTCGCCGGGCGGCTCATCGGGGACCGGGTGACACCGCTGCCGTCGACGATGCCGCTGCTGGCGCCGGCGCTGTACGCGGCCGGGCTCAGCCTGCTGCTGCTCGTCGGCTGGCTGCTGGTGCGGCCCCGGTTGCACCGGGCGCCGAGCGAGGCCGAGCACCTCGCGGACCTCGACCGGGCCCGGCGGATCGTCGCGGAGCACGGCGGGGACACCCTGGCGTACTTCGCGCTGCGGGAGGACAAGTCGTGGTTCTTCACCGGCGACTGCGTCGTGGCCTACGCGGTCCGCGACGGCGTGTGCCTGGTGTCGCCGGACCCGGTCGGCCCGCCGGAGCAGTGGGCGTCGGCGTGGGCGGAGTTCACCGCGTTCACCGATGAGCACGGCTGGCCCATCAGCGTCGTCGGCGCCGGCGCCGGCTGGCTGCCGATCTACCGGGCGTCGGGGCTGCGCCCGGTGTACCTCGGCGACGAGGCGATCGTCGACTGCGGCGCGTTCACCCTCGACGGGCGCGCGATGAAGGGGCTGCGCGGCGCGTGGAACCGGGTCCACCGCGCCGGGTACACGGTCCGCTTCTACGACCCGGCGGCGCTGCCGGGCGAGCTCGCCGCGCAGCTGCGGGCGCTGATGACGCAGAGCCGCCGCGGCGAGGTCGAGCGGGGCTTCTCGATGACGCTGTCGCGGCTGTTCGACCCGCGGGACACCGGGCTGCTGCTGGCCGTGGCGCACGGGCCGGACGGGCGCGCCGGCGGCTTCTGCCACTGGATCCCGGCGGCGGACATCTCCGGCTGGTCCCTGGACGTGATGCGCCGCGGCACCGCCGAGGACCTGCCGAACGGCCTCACCGACTTCATCATCGTCGAGACGATCCAGCAGCTGCGGGCGTGGGGCGCGTGGGGCCTCGGCCTCAACTTCGCCGTCATGCGCCAGGTCCTCGCCGGTGAACGCGGCAGTGAACGGTACGGGGGCCGGCTCAGCGACCTGCAACGCCGGCTGCTGCACCGGTTCTCCGACACGATGCAGATCGAGTCGCTGTGGCGGTACAACGAGAAGTACCGCCCGCTGTGGCGCCCGCGGTACCTGGTGCTCAGCGGCCTGGGCAACGCGCCGGTGCAGGGCCTCGCGGTCGCCGACGCGGAGGGCGTCGCGGAGCTGCCCGTCATCGGCCGCCTCCTCGGTCGCGGGGAGCGCGCGCCGGCGGAGTACGCGGAGCCGCAGCCGTGAGCCCGGCGCCGGCCGTCGCGCTCGCGCTCGCCACCGCCGGCGCCGTCGGCTACGGGATCGCGTCGGTGCTGCAGGCCGCCGGCGCCCAGCAGGGCGAGGGGATGCTGCGCACGCTGCGCGCACCCGCGTACCTCGGCGGGGTCACCCTCGACCTGCTGGCCTGGCTGGCGTCCCTCGCCGCGCTGCGGACCCTGCCGGTGTACCAGGTGCAGGCGGTCCTCGCCGGCTCCCTGGCGGTCACGGTCGTGGTGGCCAGGTTCGCCCTCGCGGCCCGGCTGCGGACGGTGGACGTGGCCGCGGTCGCCGTCACCGTCGCGGCGCTCGCGCTTCTTGCCGCCGCGGCGGGCCGCAGGACGCGGCGGAGCCCGCCGCCGTGACCCGGTTCTGCCTCGCCGCGGCCGCGGCGCCGGTCGCGCTCGCCGCCTGGGCCGCCGCCCGCTGGTGCCCGCCGAACGTCAACGGCGCCCTCGCCGGTCTGGCGTTCGGCGGCGCCGCCCTGTGCGCCCGCGCCGTCACCTTCCCCCCGCAGCTGTGGCAGGTCGCCGGGGAGCCCCTCGCCTGGGCCTTGGCGGTCTTCGGCGTGACGGGGACGCTGCTGTACGCCCACGCCCTCGAACACGGGCAGGTGGGCCCGGTGACCGCGCTGCTGTGGATCGTCGAGGTCCTCGTGCCGTCGGTGGTCGGTGTCGCCCTGCTCGGCGACTCCGTGCGCCCCGGCTGGGCCCCCGCGGCGGCCGGGGCGGTCGCCGCGACCGTCGCCGCCGCGGCCGTCCTCGCCCACGCCCCGCGAACGCCGCCGCCACCGCCCCGGCCCCCGCGACGATCCGTTGACCGGCGCCACCGCACCGGGCACGGTGGGCGGCGCCTCGCCGGGCGGCGCGGTGGCCGGCGCCGGGCTGTCCGCGCGGACGGTGTGGTGGCTGCTGCTCGCGCTGGCCGCCGCGGCGGGCTGCCTCGACGCGGTGTGTGTGAGCCGGCTCGGCGGCGTGTTCGCCAGTGTCATCACCGGCAACCTGGTCCAGCTCGGCCGGGCCGTCGCCACCATCGACGGCTGGGCGGCGGCCGGCGCGGTCACCGCGGTCGGCGGGTACGCCGCCGGGGTCGCGGCCGGCACCGCCGCGCTGCGCCACCGGACCACCGACCCGCACCGACCCGCCGCCGGTGCACACCCGCGGACCGCCGCACCGCACCCCCGAACGCCACGCCGGACCCGCAGGCCGCCGCGCCGCACCCCAGAACGCCACGCCGGACCCGCAGACGGCCGCGCCACACCCCCGGAACGCCACGTCGGACCCGCAGGCCGCCGCGCCACACCCGCAAACCGCCGCGCCACACCCCCGGAACGCCACGCCGGACCCGCAGACGGCCGCACCACACCCCCGGAACGCCACGCCGGACCCGCAGACGGCCGCGCCACACCCCCGAACGCCGCGCCGGACCCGCAGGCCGCCGCGCCACACCCGCAAACCGCCGCGGCAGACCAGCAGGCCGCCGCGCCGGGCCCGCAGGCCGCCGGGCAGCAGCAACCGGCCACCGGGTGGCGGCGGCGCGTCACGGCCCTCGCCGCCGGTGAGGCGGTGCTGCTGGCCGGTGTCGCCGCGGGGTGGCAGGCCGCCGGCGCGCGGCCCGGGCACGCCGGCACGCTGCTGCTGCTCTGCGCCGCCGCGGCGGCGATGGGCGTGCAGAGCACCGTCACCCTCGGCTCGGGCGTCGCCGGCGCGTCGACGACCTACCTGACCGGCACCCTCACCGGCCTGGTCCGCCACGCCGTCGCCGGGCCGCACCACGTCACCGGCACCGGCGGCGCCGCCCGGCTCGGCGCGCTGCTGTGCGGCGCCGCGGCCGGCACCGTCGTCCTGCGGGTCGCGCCGCTGTGGGCGCCGGCCCTCGCGGCCGCGCTGGTCGCCGCCGCCGTCGCCGCCGCGCTGGTCGCCGGTGCCCGGATCAGGCCAGGACCGCGGGCCTGAGCACCTCCTCGCACCACTGCCGGAAGCTCGTCGGGCTGCTGGACGCCGGGGTGCGCGGCTCGGCGTTGTCGAGGCCGTCGTCCTTGGCCAGCATCATGTCGAGCATCGCCTGCGCCATCGCGTCCGACGCGCCGCGCGCCACGAACGCCGCCTTGAACTCCTCCGCCGGGGTCCGCCGGAACCGCACGGGCCGGCCCAGCACCTCCGACATGATCCGCGCCTGCGCATCGGACGACAGGTCCTCGGGCCCCAGTACCGCGACGCTGCCGGCACCCGTCCATGACCGTTCCAGCAGCAGCCCGGCGGCGACGGCGGCGATGTCGCGGGTCGCGCACGCCGGCGCGGTCAGGTCGCCGGAGACGGGGCCGCTGAACACGCCCCGGTCGCGGATCGGCGTCACCTGGCGGAGCAGGTTGTCCATGAACGACGGCAGCGCCAGGGCCCGGTAGTGCACGCCGGTACCGGCGATCAGGTCGTCCATGGCGAGGGACGCGGTGACGAGGCCGGCGCGGCCCGCCTGCGGTGTCCCGCGGCCGAGGGCGGAGACCCCGACGACGTGGGTGACGCCGCGCCGTTGGACGGCGTCGCACGCGGGCCGGGTGAAACCGCGGTAGGCGGCGTCGGCGCTGACGGCGGTGAGGTCCGGCGGCACGACCCAGAACACCGCGTCGGCGCCGTCGAACGCGTCCATGACGACGCCGGGGTCGCCGTGCGAGCCGGGCACCACCTCGACCCGTTCGCGCACGGGGGCGGGGAGCCGGGAAGGGTCGCGGACGATCACGCGGACCGCGGCGTCGCCGGCGAGGAGGTGGTCGAGGACCTGGCGGCCGATGCCGCCCGTGGGTGTCGTGACAACGATCATGGTTCGAGTCAACGCGGCGGGGCGGCGGACCTGAAGGACCGATCCGGGCCGCATTGATACCCTGGTGATATGAGTGACCTGGAGGTGCGGCAGCTGCGGTACTTCGTGGCCGTCGCCGAGGAGCTGCACTTCGGGCGGGCCGCCGCACGCCTCGGCATGGCGCAGCCGCCGCTGTCGCGGGCCATCCGGGACCTGGAGCGCCGCCTCGGCGTGCGGCTCCTGGAGCGCACCACCCGCCACGTGGCGCTGACCGGCGCCGGGGAGGTGTTCCTGCGCGACGCCCGCACCGCCCTGGACGCCGTCACCGCCGCCGAGTCCCGGGCCCGGCACGCCGGCAGGCCCGCGCCGGGGCTGCGGGTCGCGCTCAAGGCCGACTACGACGCCGGCATGCTGCCGCGGATCCTCGCCGCGTACCAGCCGCTGGAGGCGGCGTTGCCGGTGGAGGTGCTGCTGGGCGGGCGCGGTGAGCAGGTGCCGGCGCTGCGCGAGGGCCGGGCGGACGTGGCACTGCTGCAGTCGCCGTACGACGACCGCGGCCTCGACGTGGAGCCCCTGCTGACGGAGCCCCGCCTGGTCGCGCTCGCCGCCGCCGACCCCCTGGCGGCCCGGTCCCGGCTGCGCCTGGCCGACCTCGCCGGCCGGGTCCTGCCCGACGGCGCACCCGCCGACCGCGGCGACGACCGCCCGGCGCGCCAGGGGCCGGCACCCGCCGGGACGCCACGCCTGGACCTCGCGCAGATCTTCAACCTCGTCGAGCTGGGCAGCATCGTGTGGTTTCCGCCCGCGTCCGTCGCCCGGCGGCACCCGCGGCCCGAGATCGCGTACCGCCCGGTCGCCGACCTGACGCCGAGCACCCTGGTCGTGGCGTGGCCGCAGGACTCCCACTCCCCCGCGGTCGCCGCGTTCGTCCGTGCCGCCGTGGCCGTCGCCGCGGACAGCGGCGCCGCGCACAGCGGAGCCGCGCACAGCGGCGCGGGCGGGGCACGAGGGCCGGGCCGGCGGAGCCCGGCCCTCGCTTCAGCGGCCCCGGATCAGGGCGCGCCGACCTTGCCGGTGCCGGAGCCCGCCGACACGATCGCCTTGACCGCGCAGGCCGCGTCGAGCGTGTAGGCGTAGGGGATCGCGGCGACGCTGCCGCCGGTCTCCCCCGGTTCGGTGCCGACAAGGCAGTTGTCCCGCGCCACCAGGCTCCCGCCGGAGGAGTCACCCTCGGCGAGGTGGTACGGGTCGTCGACGTTCTCGAAGTAGTTGCCCTCGACGAGGACGCCCGAGCCGATGGTCGCGGCGACACCGTAGTCGCCGTTGGCGTTGTAGTAGTTGTTGTAGACGTGGACCGGGTTGCCGTAGCGCACCCGCGGGTTGCGCTGGCGGGTCGCGTCGAACCAGTTGTGGTGGTAGCTCACCTTGAGCCGGCCGGTGTCCTGGGCGCTGTCGGCGTCGTCGCGGCCGAGCAGCATGTTCTTGTTCGAGTCGTGGGTGTGGTTCCAGGACACGGTGACGTAGCTCGACCCGCGCTTGATGTCCAGCGCCCCGTCGTTGGGCGTGGACAGGTCGTTGTGGTCGATCCAGATGTGGTGGGAGAACATCTGCACGTTGATGTCGTCGTCCGCGGAGCCGCTGATGCGCAGGTTGCGCAGGATCACGTTGTGCACGGCGTTCGCGGGCGGGGAGGTGATGCCGTCGTCGATCGGCAGGCCGATGTTCAGGCCGTACCCGGTGAAGCCCGAGCCGGAGCCGAGCCCGACGATCGTCTTGTCCGAGGCCACGTCGGTCATGGCGGACAACGTGATCACGCCGCTGACCTGGATGACGTACGGGCCGCTGCGCTGGGCGTAGCTGATGAAGTCCGCGGCGGTGCTGACGGTGACGGTCGGGCCGCCCGCGCCGCCGGTCGTGCCGTTCTGGCCCCAGGCGCCGACGCCGGCCCAGCCGTCGGCGACGTTCGGGCCCGGCGGCGGCGGGCTGGTCGAGGTCGACGGTGACGGCGACGCCGAGGAGCTCGACGGTCCCGGCCCTGGGGTGTCGGTGACGGTGACGTCGTCGAACGAGGCCGCGGCGTAGAACGTGGCGACGCCGATCCCGCCGGTGCGGAACTGCGTGTCGGTGGCGGTGAGCCGGGTGCCGCCGTTGACGGTGCCGGTGAGGCTGGTGCCGGACACGGCCAGCGACACGGTGTACCAGGTGCCGGTCGACACCGTGAGCGCCGCGGACGCGAGGGTGGTGGACGATCCGCCGACGAGCTTCTTGAGCTCGACGGTGTTGTTGGAGCGCAGCGCCAGGTAGTAGTAGCTGGTGTTGGACTGGGCGCGGGCGAGCACCGCCACGAAGCGGTTGCTGCCGCTGAACGCGGTCGGCCTGACCCGGGCGGTCACGGTGTAGTCGGTCCATGTCGACGCGCCGGCGCGGGAGCGGGCGTCGGAGCTGGTGCCGGACTGGCGCAGCACCCGGGAGCCGTCGGTGGCCACCGACCAGGTGCCGCCGGAGCCGGACCAGCCGGTGGAGTTGCCGTCCTCGAAGTCGTCGGAGAACAGGGTTGCGGCGTACGCGTCGGACATGCCGACGGCGGCGACGCCGAGCAGCACGGCCGCGGCGGCGGCGAGCACGGCGAATGGTCGCCACAGGGCACGGCGCAGTGCGGTGGGTTCCATGGGCGGCAGTTCCCTCCTGAAGGCGGATGGAGAGGAAAGCGCTTTCCTTGCCCGAAGCTACGCCGCCGCCAGACGGGGTGTCAATCGATGTACGTCTGTGTATTCCTGCAACCAACCTGCACACGCCACCCCATTGACGCGGGGTCGCGGCGGTGCAAACGTCGAGGTGAGGACTGCCCTCGCGGCGCTCAGGCGCCGGGCCTGGCCCGTGCTGTCCTCGATCCGACGCGATGCCGGTGACAACCGGGCGGCACCCCCGGGCGTCGATCCGGCATGTCTGCCGGCCCGCGCTCCGTACCGCTGTTCGTCGCCCTCGCGGCGGCGCTGACCGTCACCGCCTGCACCGCACGACCGGCTCCCCCGGCGCCGCCCCGTCCGCCGCGGACCCGGACCCGCGTCGTCAGCCTCGACCTGCGCCGGCCGTGACCCGCTCCACACCGGGCGGGCAGCGGGCGCGACCCCATACGGCATGATCGACGGTGTGCAGGCACGACGGCTCATCCTCGCCGCGACGACGCTCGCCGCGGCGGGCGTCGTCGCCGGCTGCGGCACGACCCCGGCCCACCCCACCGAGCCGGGCGTGGCCCGCCCCGACGTGTCGATCGCCCCGGCGACCCCAGCGCCGTCGCCCACGCTCGCCGTCGTGCCGACTCCGGGATGCCTCGCGCCCGGCGCGGCGCTGTCCGTCGGGGAGGTCGACGCGGCGATGGGCCTGCGCGCCGTGACCCTGACCCTGCGCAACTGCGGCACCGCCGCCTACACCCTCAACGGCTACCCCGTCGTGGACGTCCTCGACGCCGACCGCAAGGTCCTCGACGTGAAGGTCCTCGACGGCACCGCCAACGTGTCCAGCATCGAACGCTACGACGGCCCGCCGAAGCGCGTCGACGTCCAGCCCGGCGCCACCGCCGTCGCCGTGCTGGTCTGGCGCAACCTCACCACCGACGCCGCCACCGTCGCGAAGGGCGCCTACCTCAGCGTCGCACCGGCCGAGGGCCGGCCCCGGCACACCCTCGTCCTCATGGTCGATCCCGGTAACACCGGCAAGCTCGCCGTCAGCCCGTGGATGGCCCTGTAGCCGCGGCGCCGCGGACCGGCGGCGCACCCCGGCTCCGCGGACCGCTCGCGGTCGCCGTCGCCGCGGCGGCCGTCGCCGTGCTCGCCGCCGCCTGCGTCGCCGGCGCCTGGTACGCAGGCGACACCCTCGACGGCGTGACCGGCCCGCACTGCAGGACGGCGCCGGAGTCGCTGCTCGACGAGTTCGCCCGCGACCCGGCGCTGACCGCCGACGTGCCCGGCACCGAGGTCACCGCCCGGCGCCGCGCCAACCCGTGCGACCCCGGCGAGGAGTCGCCCGCGTCGGTGACCGTCGTGCTGGCCCTCACCCCGGGCGCCGGGTGGACCGACGTCCGCGGCCGGTACGGGACGCTGCTGACCGGGGCCGGCTGGACCCTTGCGCCCGCCGGGGACGCCGCCGGCGACGAGCTGTGCGCCACCCGCCCGGTCGACGGCCGGGTCGTCGTGTTCCGCGTGCGCCGCACCGGACCGGCCGCCGTGGAGGCCGCGCTGTCCTTCTTCGCGGTGCGCCGCGACGCGAACTGCTGACCCGTCCCGCACCGGCCGCACCGTGACCTCAGCCCGTGGTCACCGGCGCGTGGTGAGGTTGTGGGCCGGCGGCCACCTTCATGGCGCAGCCTCGGTGGGATGGACGCCACCGCGTTGGCCCGGTCGCTGCTGGACCCGATCCCGGCGCACCGCACCGTGGGACTCGAGGTCGTGCGCGCCGTCAACGGCGTCGGCGTGGTCGCCGTCACGGCGCCGCCGGCCCTCGCGAACGTGATCGGTTCGCTGCACTCCAGCGGCCTCGTCACCCTCGTCGACGCGGCCGGGCTCGCCGCCATCATCTCCGCCGCGCCGACCGGCGACGCGTTCCACGGTGTCGTGCCCCTCGGCGCGGCCGCGACGCTGCGGTTCCTGGCACCGGCCCGCGGCCATTTGGTCGCCACCTGCCGGCTCGACCCCGACGCCCGCGAGGCCCTCGCCGAGGTGTTCATCGGCGTGGCGACCCGGGTCCGCATCACCACGACCACGGAGATCGCCGACGACGCGGGCGGCGTGGTGTGCCAGGGCAGCTTCGACTGGAGCGTCCGCCGGCCGGCCACCACCTGATGGTCCGGGTGCGGCTCGCCGCCGAGTTCACCGGGCTGTTCTTCGTCCTCGTCGCCTTGTACGCCGTCGCCTCGCCGCCGGGCGGCCCGATCCCGGTCCTCGTGGTCCTCGCGGTCGCCGCCGCCGTGTACCTGCGCCGGCAGGACGGCTTCGACCGGCGTGACCTGTGGCGCCCCGAGGCGTTGCGCGACGTGTGGCGCCCGGCGCTGGCACTGTGGTGCGCCACCGCCGCCGCCATGACCGGCCTCGTCGCGTGGCTCACCCCGGACCGGCTGTTCGAGCTGCCCCGCGAACGCCCGCTGCTGTGGGCCGCGATCGTCGTGTTCTATCCGCTGGTCTCGGTGTATCCGCAGGAGCTGCTGTTCCGCGCGTTCCAGCTGTACCGCTACCGGCCGCTGTTCCCCGACCCCCGCTGGGCGGCCCTGGCCGGTGCGGCCGCGTTCGGCTTCGCGCACGTCATCTTCGGCAACGTCCTCGCCGTGGTGCTGACCCTCGCCGGCGGCTGGCTGTTCGCCCGCCGCTACCAGCGGACCCGTTCACTGTTCGTGGTCTCGGTCGAGCACGCCGCGTACGGGCTGCTCATCTTCACCGTCGGGCTGGGCAGCTCCTTCTATCACGGCGCCTGAACGGCGACCGTCTCCTGCCAGCGACGCACCACGGCGAGCCCGACCAGGAACAGCACCGCCGCGTTGAGCACGTGCCAGAGGAAATGGGTACCGAGGGGAAATCCGCCGCACCAGGGACCGTCGACGGTCCGCAGCGTGAGCGAGACCGCGAAGACCACGGCGGCCACCAGCAGCCGGCGAGCGGCACCGGCGGCGTCGCGCGCCGTGTACCTGATCGCAGCGCCGAAGCCGAGCAGCCCCAGCAGCGCCGGCAGGTGGCCGCCCACCGTGGCACGTTCGCCACCGGCCGTGAGGAGCGCCGCGTTCACGCCCAGCGCCGCCACGAGGTACGCCGGTGCGGCCGGCCACGCCCACCGCCACCGCCACATCCAGTGGACCAGCACGACCACCGCGGTCAGGATGAACGCGAGGATCGACAGCGTGTCCAGCGCGGCGGTCGCCGTCGTGGCGAACGTGTGGAACGACAGGCTGCACACGCCGACGACACCGAGCAGCACCGGCAGCAGCCACACGCTCACCGGCGCGCGGCGGTCCCCGGCGGCCAGCAGCCGGATCAGCGCCGCGGCGGCGATCAGGAACGCCAGGTTGCTCACCGCGTTGGCGGGCTCGTTCCACAGGCCCGGCGCGGTCCGTTCGCAGTACGAGTCGATGTACAACCGTTCCTCCTCCGCGATCACCTGGGCGGGCGGCCCGGCCCGGCCCGCCCAGGTGCCGATGGTCACGCCGGGTGCAGGGCCGAGGTGCCGGCCTCGATCACGTACGACGCGGTCGTGCTCACGGGCGCGGTGCGGGTCGCGATCGTGCCGACGGTGCGGGCGTCGGTGCGCCAGCCGGCCCGGGTCAGCTCGCACCGCAGGTAGCCGCGCTTCGAGCCGTCGAAGTACTTCACGTGCGGGTTGAACGTCGGGTTGACGGCCTTCAGCGGCCCGTCGAACGCGATCGGGAAGTCCGAGCTGATCGACGTGGCCGTCAGCTCGACCGCGACCGACGGCTGCTCGGGCCGGTCGAAGTCGAGCTTGAGCTCGCTGAGCCAGGTCGAGTGGATGTCACCGGCGAGCACGACCGGGTTGGCGACCTTCGCCGCGACGAGGTGCCGCAGCAGCCGGTCGCGCTGCGGGACGTACCCGTCCCACTGGTCGAGGTTCGCCACGATCGGCGGCACGCCACCGGCCGGGTTGGGAAACTTGATGCGGCTCATCATGACCTGCTGGGCGATGACGTTCCACCGCGCCGGCGAGTGCTCCAGCCCCCTGGCGAGCCAGCGCTCCTGGTCCTCGCCGGTGAGCGTGCCGGTCGTGTTGGCGGTGCCCGCCTGCGGCAGCCCGAAGTCGCCGGGGAAGCCGCCCGGCTGGTCGGTCCGGTACTGGCGGGTGTCCAGCACGTTGACCCGGGCGAGCCGGCCGAAGTCGAACCGCCGGAAGATCCGCAGGTCGGCGCTGCCGGGCTTGAGGTCCGCCCGGATCGGCATGTGCTCGTAGTAGGCCTGGTACGCGGCGGCGCGCTGCCGGGCGAACCGCTCCGCCGTCTGCAGCTTCGCGCCGGTGTCGTCGACCTCGTCGGTCAGCGACGCGTAGTTGTTCTCCGTCTCATGGTCGTCCCACGTCACGATCCACGGGAACGCGGCGTGCGCGGCCTGCAGCAACGGATCGCCCTTGTACTGCGCGTGCCGGCCCCGGTAGTCGTCGAGCGTCTGCAGCTGGTCGACGCCCGGGGTGGCGGGCGTGGTGTGCCGCCGGTCGGCGTACGCGCTGTCCGGGTCGTACTCGTAGATGTAGTCGCCGAGGTGCAGCACGACGTCGAGGTCCTCGGCGGCGAGCGCGGCGTACGCGGGCCAGTAGCCGTTCTGGAAGTCCTGGCAGTTGACGATCCCGAACCGCAGCGGCCCCCGGTCCGCCGACGGCGCCGGCGCGGTCTTCGTCCGCCCGGTCGGGCTCAGCTCGCCGAGCGCCCTGAACCGGTAGAAGTACTCGCACCCAGGCCGCAGCCCCCGGGCGTCGACGTGCACCGAGTGCCCGAGCTGCGGCACGGCGACGGTGTGCCCGTCCCGCACGACCTTGTGGAACCGCTGGTCGAGCGCGACCTGCCACTCGACCCGGGCCGGCCGCGCGGGCAGCGGCCCACCGGCCCGCAGCAGGCGCGTCCACAGGATGACCGCGTCGGGCAGCGGGTCGCCGCTGGCAACCCCCAGCGCGAACGGACCCGCGTGGTCCGGCAGGTGACCGGTGTGCGCGGCGGCCGGGTCTGCGGCGGTGAACGGCAGCACGATCGCGCCCGCCGTCGCCGCCGACGCGGTGAGAACGTGACGTCGAGTGAGCATGGAGCCTCCCAGAGTGGATCCGGTGTCGGCTCACTCTGCGGCCCGCACCCGTCGCCCCCTGGAACACGAGACGAACACCAGCCGGACTTTCCGCCCTCGCCCGCCCGCCCCTGCCCTCCCGCGCCCGTCTTCGTCTGCCTGCACTCCTCCGATGTCCGCGTGCGACGCATCGCCGAAGACAGGCGGCGCGGCATCCGCTCCCCGGGCGCCGCCCGCCACGTCGTCGCCGGCCGCGCAGTCCCCGACGGCCGCGGCCGTCATCGTCACCGAGACAAGCCAGGTCAAGGACGGCCTGCTGTTCCGCACGCCGTCCGGCAACATCGGCTGCGGCGCCTTCCCGACAGCGTCCGCTGCAGCATCATCACCAAGACGTGGACCCCGCCGCCACGCCCGGCCGACTGCGACCTCGCCTGGGGCAGCAACATCGACCTCGACCCGAAGACCGGCGCCCACCTGACCTGCGCCGGCGACAGCACCCTCACCCAGGACGCCAAGGTCGTCGCGTACGGCCACGCAATCCGCGTCGGCACCCATCGTGTGCACCAGCACCCAGGCGAACCTGCGCTGCGAGAGCCTCACCACGAAGCACAGCCTCGCCCTCGCCAAGGAGAACTACACCACCTTCTGACCCCGTCCCTCCGGCCGACAGCCCCGACGTCTCCCGATAGTGGCGTTCGGGCGATTGCCCGCCGACGACCGCCGGCACAGGCCCGCGGTCACCGCTTGGGGCCACCCCGGACCAGACGCCGGGCGGCAGCCACCGACAGCAACGATCGGCGATTGCCGACCGACCGTCGCCGGCGCTGGTCGGCAGCCACCACCCGCAGTCACCCGCTCCGGCCGACATCCCCGCCAACCGCGATCGGCAACTGCCGGCCAGTGGGCGTCGGCCGTCGTCACCGGCTTGCGGTCACCGGTCCGCAGGCACCTGCGTCGACCCAGCCACCAGCGCCCAGCCAGAGCCCAGCCAGAGCCCAGCCAGCGCCCAGCCAGCGCCCAGCCAGCGCCCAGCCAGCGCCCAGCCAGCGCCCAGCCAGCGCCCCCGGAGCCCGCCACCGCCGGGGCGGCGGGACCGGGGCGGTCCAAGCCGCCTGGGGTGGGTCAGGTCACCTGGTGCTGCTCGGCGAGCTCGGTCAGCCGGACGGTGCACAGGCCGCCGCGCTCGGTCTTCACGTCGGTCACCTCGAGCTGGGTGCCGGGGGTCAGGATGAACTCCTCCTCGCCGGTGAACGCGGAGAAGCGGCGGATGCCGACGGCGCGCACGGGGTGGACCTCGAAGAGGGTGCGCTTGCCGCGGCGGCCGAGGAAGGCCTCGGCGACACTGAGCTTCGACGTGCAGGACGACACGCCCCACCAGGTGACGGTCTGGCCGGCGGGATACTGGGCGCGCAGGTCCATCGCCACGCCGCGCCACAGGGGCTCCTTGCGGGCGGGAAGCCGGGACACGGCGGAGAACAGCAGCCGCAGATACGGCAGGTAGGGCACGATGCGGGTGCGGTCGGGGCTGCGGAGGCTGGCGTTGATCTGCCGGTAGAACGCGGACTCGCAGGTATACAGGTAAAGTGCGGCCACCTCGTCGGCGGACAGGGCGCCGGCGTCGGTGGCGCGGCTGGTGCCGAACTGGTGCGACTGCTCGACGTGCCAGTCCAGGCCGGACAGGAGCTTGGCGGCGGGGGCGACGGCCTCGCGGAAGTCCATGAGCGGCGTGTCGAAGACGCCGGTGATGGCGGGCAGGGCGAGGCCCTCGTCCTTGACGCTGGCGAGGCGCTCCAGATAGAGCTGGTGCAGCTCCATTGTGGACGCGATGAACGCGGCCATGCGGTCGGCGGTCTCCGCGTCGGTGCGGCCGTCCTGCGCGGGGACCGTGTTCCAGCCCTTGCTGGGCAGCCAGTCGATCTCGTCGGCGCCGAGCGCGTCGAGGGCCTGGTTGACGGCGGCGAAGTGCTCGTTGTCGCAGAAGATGTCGCCCTGGGCGGCGGGGTTGGCGTGGTCGATGTGCCGGACCCGCACGCCGGGATACTTCTTCTCCAGGCGCTGCACGACGCTCTTGAGGCTGCGGGCGTGCGCGCCCCACCACGCGAACACCACGCTGCGGTCCTGCTCGTCGGGGGCCTCCTGCTTGGCCTTGAGGATCTCCTCGACGAGCCGCTCGACGACGGGACGCCAGAACGCGGTGTGCTGGTCGGTGGCCATGGCGCCGTCGCTGCTGGCGGTGAGCGCGGCGTTGAGCAGCAGGACGCCCTGCGTGAGCATCGCCTGGAACCACTCCGGCGGCTGCACCGTGTCGTGCTGCTTGAGCAGCTTGCGGATGTCGGCGATCGGCGTCTTCTTCGGGATGCCGTGCTTCCACATCGCCGCGGCCTTGATGATGCAGCGGATCGAGATGACCTTGCCGAACTGGCTGTCGTCCCAGTCGTGGAAGGTGTTGTCGAACATGGCGATGCCGGTGGCGCTCTCCGGCCGCGGATAGGGATTCTGGCCGAAGACGACGACCTTCCACTTGTGCGGCGGGTTGGGCTTGAGCGCCTGGAACGTCAGCTCCCGCACCGGCACGACCCGCGGGCTGCGGCCGGGGCCGATGAACGAGGCGGCGGACGGCTGCGCCTCGATGACCGGTTTCAGCAGCGGCAGCCACGGCTCGCCGCCGCCGCTGAACAGCTCGGCGAGGGCAAGAAGGTCGTCGGGCGAGGGGTTGGTGTCGCTCATCGTGGCTCCCGGGTCGGCACGGTGATGAAGGCCGGGGGCCGCGCAGGCCCCGAAGGCGCCCGGAGATTAACACCGACCTCTGACAATTTTTCGGCTGGAACGGCCCCGGTATCTTCGTGCTCGCCCGCAACCGCCCTTCGTCCACATCGGAGTGAGCCATGACCGAACGTGCAACGCAGCCGCAGCTCAGGGTCGTGCTGAGCGACGTCAACGCCAAGGTGGTGCAGGCGTGGCGGTCGGCGTTCGCCGACACCCCCGAGGTCGAGATCGGCAAGGGTTCGATCGTCGACCAGCACGTCGACGCCTGGGTCAGCCCGACCAACTCCCACGGCCGCATGGACGGCGGGGTCGACGCCGTCATCAAGCGGCACCTCGGCGCCGGCATCCAGCTGCGGGTGCAGCGGGCGATCCGCGACGGGTTCGCCGGGTCGCTGCCGATCGGCAGCGCCGTGTGCGTGCCGTCCGGCGCCGCCAACCCGAGGTTCCTCATCTCGACCCCGACGATGACCGAGTCGGTGCAGAACGTGCGCGAGACGCTCAACGTGGCCCTCGCCTGCGCCGCCGCGTTCCAGGCGATCCACCTGCAGAACGCCGCCGAGCCGGGCAGCATCACGTCGGTCGCGCTCGTCGGCATGGGCGCGGCGACGGGCAAGGTGCCGCCGCAGGTCTGCGCCAACCTCATGTGGGCCGGTTACACGCTGTTCCACGACTACACGTTCAGCGACTACGACGAGCTGCGCGCGACGGTCACCGCGCAGCTGGACGACATCGAGCGCCGGCCGGCGCAGGAGCGGGTCCGCATCGCCCCACCGGCACGCAACGACCGGCGCCGCTGACCAGAGGCACGTGAGCGCACGGCAGACCGGGACCGCCGCACCAGCGGGCGGTCCCGGTCCGGTCGACGACCACAGCTCAGTGGCAGCCGACGATCTTCACGTCGTCCGCCGCCCGGTACGCGGGGCCGTCCCGGAGCACGCCGGTGATCAGTGCCACGGTGGTCGTGCACGCGAATCCCGACCGCGACGCCTGCGCCCGGCGGACGAGGTCGAGCCGCCCGTGGTCGTTGACGTCCTCACCGCCAGGCGCACACGACACCACGCTGTTCTGCGTGCCGAGGCGGCCGAAGCGCCGGCTCGGCGGTCACCGCGGACCGCCCGCAGCTCACCGACGCGCAGGCGGCAACGTACACGCCGCAGCGCTACCTCGCCGGCGGCGACGGCTGGAACCCGGTGTTCTGAGCCCGGTGCACGCGCCTTGCACGCGGCCGGCCGCGACACTGACCGGCTGACGCTTCACCGCCGGCGTGATGGGGTATGCAGGACGGATGTCGCAACGACCACGACCCGGCTGGTGGCGGCGCCGCCTGGACCCGGAGCGTTCCCTCGGGCTGCGGCTGACCCTGGCCGCGGCCGCCGCGGTGCTGCTGCTGGTGCCGTTCACGGTGCTGATGCTGCTGGTCGCGGCCGCGTGGCCGCCGCTGCTGGACGTCGACGCCCGCCTCGCCGGTTCGCTGCACGCCGGGACGTCGGCGAACCCCGCCGCCGCCACGGCGTTGCAGCTGTGGACGGACGTGTTCGGGCCCGGGCCGCTGCGCGTGCTCGTCGGTCTCGTCGCGGTGTGGCTGTGGTGGCGGGGCGCCCGCCGGGTGGCGATCTGGGCGGTGGTCACGATGGCCGCCGGCGGGCTCCTCGGCGCCGGCCTGAAGCTGCTCCTCGGCCGGGACCGGCCCGAGTTCCTGGACCCGGTGTCGCAGGCGGCCGGGTACTCGTTCCCCTCAGGGCACTCGCTGACGGCCGCGCTCGGCGCCGGGGTGCTCCTGCTGATCTTCCTGCCGTTCGCCGCCGACGCCGCGCCGGCCCGCACGCGGCGGGCGGCGCGGTGGGCCATGTGCGGCGCCGCCGTCGTCGTCACCGCCGCGACGGGGCTGAGCCGGATCGCGCTGGGCGTGCACTGGCTCAGCGACGTCCTCGCCGGCTGGACCCTGGGCATCGCGATCGTGGCGGCCACCACGGCCGCGTTCGCCACCTGGCGTGGCCTGCCGGCGCGGCAGCGGTCCGCGGAGCACGCGTTCGACGAGGCGGTCCACCCGGACGGACACCACCCGGACGGACAGCACCCCGGCAGGCAGCACCCCGGCGAATAGCGGAAGGCGCGCCCGGGTATCAGGGGCGTCATGCACCTTGCCACGTTCACCACCGTCCTGCGGCAGGCCGCCGTCCGTGTCGTCCTGCCGGTGCTGGTCCTGTACGGCGCACTGGTCGGCCTCGGGCTCCTGGTGACCCGGGTGCTGCCGGACGTGTGGCCGCTGACCGTCGAGGACGGCGTGAACCGCGGCCTGGAGGCGCACCGCAGCGGCGGGCGCAACGACCTTTCGCTCGTGTTCAGCACCATCGCCAGTACACCGGCGATCATTGCGGTCACAGCGCTCGCGGCGATCGTCCTCGCCGTCGTCCTGCGCCGCTGGCGGGAGCCGCTGTTCCTGATCGCGGCGGTGAGCGCCCAGGCGACGGTCTTCCTGTTCACCACCCTCGCCATCGACCGGCAGCGGCCCGAGGTGGAGCGCATGGACGGCTCGCTGCCGACGTCGAGCTTTCCGTCGGGGCACACGTCGGCCGCGGTGGCGCTCTACTGCGGCCTGGCGCTCCTGCTCGCCCGTGGCGCCGCCCGGCCGTCGACCCGGGCCGCCTGGTGGGCGCTGCTGGTGCTGGTCCCGCTCGGGGTGGCGATGACCCGGATGTACCGGGGCATGCACCACCCGAGCGACGTCGTCGCGTCGTTCATCAACGGGGCGACCTGCCTGTTCATCATGGCCCGCGGCATCCTGGACCGCGCCGTGCACTGGGGTCCGGGCGACGACGCCGGCGCGGGCCGCGTGCCACGCCAGCGGGACGCGTCGACGGCGCCGGTCACGGCCTGAGGGCGGTCTCCAGGGGTTGGTCGGCCACGAACCGCCAGGCGCCGCCGAGCTCCTGCACGCCGGGCCGGCCGGGTGCCTGCGCGGGCCAGCCGGGGTCGCCGGTCGAGACGAACCGCACCCACGCGGCGTGCGTGCGCACGCCCAGGCCGGCGGGTGCGGCGGTGGTACCGAGCAGCGCCCCCGGCCCGTGCAGCGCCGGCAGGCCGGCCGTGCCGAACACGAACGGCAGCTCCATCACGTGGGAGGCACCGAGCTGCCCGTCGAGGGCGTCGGACCGCCACACGAAGCGGTAGCCGAACGTCGTCCCCCCGGCCCCGGCGTGCGCGGCGGCCATCCGCCGGGTGGGGGTGCCAAAGAGGGCGTCGCCGAGGATCGCGGTCCGCAGCCGCGCCGCGGTGGCGTCCGGTCGCGCCGCCCGGTACGCCGCGACCACGTCGTCGGGGCGGTCGTGGAAGCGCGCGGCGGTGGCCCGCACGTCCGCGTCGGTGGTGGCCGTGAGCAGCCCGAGCGGGGCGAGGTACAGGGCACCCTCGTCGAGGTTGGCGCCGATGAGCAGGTCGACGCCGCGGGCCGCGCCCTTCGCCACGGCCACCGCCGGCGGCTCCGGCAGGACCAGGCCCAACGGGGTGATGCCGCCGAGCGGGTCCGGTCCGGCCGGGGTCCGCAGGTCCAGGCCCGCCAGCCGGGGCACCACGGCGACCAGGTCCTCGTCGCTGACCCCCGCCAGGGCGCCGGCGGTCGGGGCGACGCCCAGCGCCCGCCCGGCCGCGGCCGCGACGAGTGCGCCCTGCGCCGGGGTGAACGTGCCGGCACCGCTCTGCATGACGGCGCGGCGCACCAGCCCCGCGGAGCGCGGGTCGGCGAGGACCCCGCCGACGATCGTGGCGCCCGCCGACTGCCCGGCGAGGGTGACGGCGCCGGGGTCACCGCCGAAGGCGGCGGCGTTGGCCGCGACCCACCGCAGCGCGGCGAGGACGTCGAGCAGCCCCCGGTTGTCCGGCGCGTCGGGCAGGTGCAGGAAGCCGGAGACACCCAGCCGGTAGTTGACGGTGACGAGGACGACGCCGTCGCGGGCGAACGCGGCGCCGTCGTACAGGGGCGCCCCGCCCGACCCGGCGGTGAAGCCACCACCGTGGACGAAGACCAGCACCGGCGCCGGCCGGTGCCCGGGGCGGTGTCCTGGGGCGGGCGCCCACACGTCGACGGTCAGGTGGTCGGCACCCCGGCGCCAGCCGGGCCCGAAGTACGGCGCCATGTCGAGAGCGCCGAACACGTCGCGGGCCGGCTGCGGCGCCGTCGGCCCGGGTGCGGTGGCGTCGCGGACGCCGGTCCAGCCGGCGTGCGGCCGGGGCACGGTGAAGCGGTCCCGGCCGGTGGGCGCGGCGGCGTACGGCACCCCGAGGAACACGGTGCCGCCGCCGCTCGCCCGGCCACGCACGGCACCGGAAGTGGTCGTGACGATCATGGCCGCCTCCATCAGTACCGGGGGAACGGTCCCCACTGCTTGACCCCGAACGACCCGCCGCGGTGCTCGACCTCCAAGGCGCTGTGCCCGGACAGGTGCGCGGGCAGGACCAGGGCACCGGTGTCCGCGGCCCAGCCGAGCAGCCGGCGGCGGGTCGCGCGGGCCTGCCCCGGGTGCTCGCAGAAGCAGCTGTCGTGATCCGGGTGCGACACCTGCAGCGGCGTGTGGATGAGGTCCCCGGCGAACAGCGCCCGGTCGGTACCGGAGCGCAGGATCAGCACGCTGGAGCCGGGGGTGTGCCCGGGCGCGGCCTCCAGGCGCAGCGCGGCGTCGATGGTGTGCCCGTCCTCCCACAGCTGGACCTGCCCGGCGGCGTGCACCGGCGCGACGCTGTCCTCGAAGACGTGCTCGTTGACGCCGCCGGCGATGCCGGGGTTGTTCGCCGGGTTCCAGTAGTGGAAGTCGGCGCGGGGCATCAGGTACGTCGCGTTCGGGAACGTCGGCACCCATGCCCCGTCGACGAGGCGGGTGTTCCAGCCGACGTGGTCGACGTGCAGGTGCGTGTTGACGACCAGGTCGACGTCCTCGGGGCGCACCCCGGCGGCGGCGAGCCGGTCCAGGTAGTCCAGCGCCAGGTGGTCCCAGACCGGCACCGCCGGGCGGGTCTTGTCGTTGCCGACGCCGGTGTCGACGAGGATGGTCCGGCCGTCGCTGCGCAGCAGCCACGTCTGCATGGCGACGTGGACCATGTCGTCGTCGCCGAGGTGGTCGGGGACGAGCAGGTCCCGCTGCTCCTGCCAGGCCTGCTCCGGCAGGTCCGGGAAGAACGCGCCGGTCGGCATGATCGGGCCGTGCATCTCCTCGACCCGGGTGACGGTGACGTCACCGAGTTTGATCTCGTTCACGATCGCTCCTTGCCGTGGTTTCGGGCAGGCGGCATCCGGCGCCCCATGACGGGCGCCCCGTTCCTGCACTGCTGGATCTAGTCGTGCCTGCGCGTCTGGTACGCCGTTGCCCGCGCGGTGGCGCCGGTGGCGGTGCTGTGCGCGAGGAGGGTCAGCGCCGCCTGCGACGGTGAGCCCGCCTCGGTGGTGGCGACGACGAGGTGCTGGTCCTGTTCGGTGCGCAGGGTCTGCTGGGTGACGCTCAGCGCGCCGACGAGCGGGTGGCGCATCTCGTACGCGGCCGCGCCGCCGGCCTTGACCCGGTGGTCGGCCCACATCGTCGCGAAGTCCTTGCTGGCCACGGACAGCTCACCGATCAGCGCGGCGAGCAACGGGTCGTCCGGGTGCCGCCCCGACACCATCCGCAGCGTCGCGACGACCGCGCGGGCCTTGCGGGGCCAGTCGGCGTACAGCTCCGCGGTGTGCGCGTCGAGGAACACCAGCCGGGCCATGTTCGGCCTGCCCCGCGGCCGGTCCGGCGCCGCCGGGTCGAGGTGACCGGCGAACAGGGCGTGCCCGGTCCGGTTCCAGGCCAGCACGTCGGAGCGCCGGCCGAGCAGCACCGCGGGCACGTCACCGAGCGCGGCGATGAGCTGCCGCGCCTCGGCCGTGACCACCTCCGGCGCGGGCCTGCGCGGCCGGGTCCGCTGCCGGGTGCCGGCGGCCAGCTCGTGCAGGTGCCGGCGTTCGGCGTCGTCGAGGCGCAGCGCCCCGGCGATCGCGTCCAGCACCCCAGGCGAGGCGTTGGTCGAGTGCCCCTGCTCCAGCCGCGAGTAGTACGAGGCGCTCACCCCGGCGAGCAGCGCCAGCTCCTCCCGGCGCAGCCCCGGCACCCGCCGGCGCTCCCCGTACGTGCTCACGCCGGCGTCCTGCGGCCGCAGCTGTGAGCGGCGGGTCTGCAGGAACTCTCCGAGCCGGCGTTTCGCGTCCATGGGGCAAGTATCGGCAGCCCACCGGCCAGGCAGCCACACCTTGCCAGGGATAGGCTGGCGCGCCCTACCCGGGCAGGACGGCGATGCCCTCGATGGAGATCAGCAGGTTCCGCGGCAGCTTGACGTTCGCGGGCGCCGACCGGGCCGGCGGCGGGTCCGGCATGAACCGCGCGTAGACGGCGTTGATCGCGGCGAAGTCCTCGACGTTCGTGTAGAAGATGGTCGTCTTCACCAGATCCTGCAGCGACGCCCCGGCGGCCGCCAGGACCGCGCCGAGGTTGCGCAGCGCCTGCTCCGTCTGCTCCTCGATCCCGTCCGGCGCCACCCCGGTCGCGGGGTCGATCCCGGCGGTGCCGGAGCAGAACACGAAGCCACCGGCGACGATCGCCTGACTGTACGGCCCGATCGCGGGCGGCGCGTCGCCGGTCGAGACTGCCTCACGGGTCATCGTCGGACCTCTCTTGTCGCGGCCATCCGCCGAATGTACCGACTCCGCCGGCTCAACGGGACTGGCTGACGCCGCCGTCGGCCCCGATGCGCAGCCCCGCCTGCGGCGCACCACCCGCGCACGTCGCGGCGGCGGTGGGCGAGGCCTTGTCGCCGGGGCACGCGATCGACGGGCGCACCAGCAGTTCGGCGTTGATGGCGAGGGGCGCGCCCGGCGGGGTCGTGACCGTCACCGTGACCGGGTCCGCGGTCAGCTGGGGCACCGGCGCATAGCCGTACCCGGGGCCCGGGCCGGGCAGCTGCACGGCGCCGCACGCGGTGTCCGCGCCGGCGGTCCCGGTCTCGCAGGGCATGGCGCTCACCGGCCCGGAGATGTGCAGCGGCACGTCCTGCTCGTGGCAGCCCCAGTCGCCGCAGACCCGCACGTGCACCTGTGGCACCCGCGGCGCCACCGCCTCGTCGACCTCGACCCCGAAGCCACGCAGCGGCGCGGGTCCCCCGGCGATCCCGTCCGGCGCGCCCGCCCCGCCCGGGCCGGCGCACCCGCTCAGCGCGACCAGCAGCAGCACTGTCAGCAGTCTTCTCACGTCAGTACCGACGCCGCCGGCCGCCCTCCGGTTCCCTCCCGCTCAGTCGAGGGTGACCACCTGGCGGGTGTCCGCGGAGCGCCGGGCGGCCTCCAGCACGGCGAGGGTCGCGACCGACCCGGCCGGGTCGACCGGCGCCGGCGCGCCGTCACGCAGCGCGAGCACGAGCTCGCTGTAGAACCGCTGGTATGCGCCCGGCTCGGTCCGCACGGCCTCGTCGTGCCCGTCGACGGTCAGCACGCCGTAGCGCGCCGGGTCGTCCTCGCCCCACCCCTCCTCGGAGGGCAGCCGCCCCGCCTTCAGCGCGTCCTCCTGCACGTCCATGCCGTGTTTCGTGTACGCCCCCCGGTCCCCGAGCACCCGCAGCCGCGGCCCCGCGGCCGCCGCCAGGGCACTCATCCACAGGTGCGACCGCGCGTCACCGTCGTGCCGCAGCGCCACGAACACGTCGTCGTCGACCTCGATGCCGTCGCGGCGGCTGTGGACCTCCGCGTAGACCTCCGTGGCCGGCCCCAGCAGCTGCAGCGCCTGGTCGACCAGGTGGCTGCCGAGGTCGTACAGCAGCCCACCGGCGTCGGCGGGGTCGTCACTCTCCCGCCAGCCGCCCTTCGGCACCGGCCGCCACCGCTCGAACCGCGACTCGAACCGCAGCACCCGCCCCAGCGCCCCCTCACCGACGAGCCGCCGCACGGTGAGGAAGTCGCCGTCCCAGCGCCGGTTCTGGTACACGCTGAGCAGCAGCCCCCGCTGCGCCGCCAGCCGCACCAGCGCCTCACCTTCGGCGGCGGTCGCCGTCAGCGGCTTGTCGACGACGACCGGCAGCCCCGCGTCCAGGGCCGCCCGGGCGAGCGGCGCGTGCGTCCGGTTCGGCGAGGCGACGACGACCACGTCGAGGTCCCCCGCCGACGACCACAGCTCCTTGGCCGTGTCCAGCAGCGCGGCGCCCGGGTGTGCCGCCGCGGCGGCCCGGCGGCGCTCCGGGTTGGCGGTGACGATCGCACTCAGCCGCAGCCCTGGCGTGGTGCTGATCAGCGGCGCGTGAAACGCCGAACCGGCCGTGCCGTACCCGACCAGCCCGACGCGCAGTGAGGTCTCGCTCATGCTGTGCAGTCTCCCCTACCCCACCACCCGCGGTTGCGCTGCACAGCGCGATTCCAACCAACCCGCCCTCCGCCACCGCGCCGGCGCCACCCCTTCACCGACCCCAAAACCGCACAAATCACCCAGGCAGGCGCGGAACCTCACCTGAAGCCAGCGCCGCTCTCGATCCAATGACGGATCCGGCCACCCCGACGACCAGATCCGCAATTCGATCACGACCGGGGGCGGAAGATCGCCGTCCGGGGCGTGGTACTACCCGGTCCGTCACTCCACCAGAGCGAGCAGGTCGCGGACCGTCTCGGAGAACGTGACAGGGTCGACCACGACGGTCCCGGGCCCGTGCTGCCCGGGACCAGGTCGACCGGACGCCGGCGCTGCGCTGTGCGCGGGTCCCGGCTGACCAGGCGTCCGCGCCGCGGCGTGCGCGGGTCCCGGCTGACCGGACGGGTGCACTGCGGCGTGCGCGGGTCCCGGCTGACCGGACGGGTGCACTGCGGCGTGCGCGGGTCCCGGCTGACCGGACGGGTGCACTGCCGCCGGTGGCGGTGGGCGCCTGCCGGGGTCGGGCTCCACGCGGACGGCGGTCACGGTCTGCGCTCCGGCGCCGTCGGGCCAGCCGGCAAAGACGCCCGGGTCGAGCTCGACCACGATCCGGCCGCCGCCCGGCACGGGACGGGAGACCGCGCAGATCCTGCCGCCGTCCTCCGGAGTGGCCCGCACCCAACCGCGGCGGTCGAGCAGGAACAGCCGCCGCCCGTCGGTCGTCCGTCCCACGACACCGGCACCGAGCCCGCCCGCCGCATCGACACCGCGCCCGCCCGCAGCGCCCGCACCAAGCCCACGTGCGGACCCGGCGCCCGGCCCGCCCGCACCCACCCCGCCCACAGCGCCCGCACCAAGAACGCCCGCACCCGGCCCGACCGGGACGCCGGCACCCATCCCGCCCGCAGCGCCCGCACCAAGCCCATCCGGCCCGCCCGCACCCATCCCGCCCGCAGCCAGCCCGACCGGGACGCCGGCACCCATCCCGCCCGCAGCGCCCGCACCAAGCCCATCCGGCCCGCCCGCACCCGGCCCGCCCGCGCCGGGTCCGGCCGCACCGGACCGGGGCGGGGTGACCGTGTCGGGTTCGGGTGGGGCGGCGGCGGGGGGTCGGGGTGGGTGGTGGACGTCGCGGGCGAGTTGGGGGAACGGCTGGAGGATCTCGTAGTCGGCGAACAGCTGGGTCCACAGCGGCACGGTGGCGGCGAGGTGGATGGGGTGGGCCACGCCGACGACGGCGTCGTCGGGCAGGGTCACGGGCTCGTCGGTGACGCCGGCAAGGGTGCGGTCCTCTGCGAGGCGGAACGCGGTGACGAGGGTCGCGTGCGGGCCCGGGGCGTCGAAGGTGGCCCACACCAGGTGGCGGGCGATCTGCCACAGCAGCGGATGCGGCAGGACGCCGTGGCGGAAGGCGGCGCCGGACCAGCGGGACTGGGTGGTCATCGCGGTTTCGAGGCGGCGGGTCTGCTCGATGGCGATCGTCCGTGCCTCCTTGCGCAGCGCGGCGAAGTGGGCGGAGGCGGACGGTGCCAGCGCCGGGTCGTCGGAGGCGGTGGGGTTCGGCAGGGTGCGGCGGCGATGGCCGGTGTGGTCGAGGACGTAGGGCCGGAGGTGCTCGTCGAAGCCGGCGGTGAAGCGGCGCGGGCCGTAGTCGAGGGTGAGGGTGGCGTCGGCGGCGAGGCCGAGGTCGGGGACCAGGCGGTCGGCGAGCTCCTCGGCGCTGAGGCCGGCGGCGGCGGCGGCAGCGGCGTCGGCGGCGCGGCGGGCGGCGTGGTCCTTGAGCCGGCCCGTCGCCTGGACGGCGAGGCGGTGCAGGTGGCGCAGCGCGGCGGGGGTGCCGATCGCGGCGAGGACGTCGGCGCCGTGGCGGGCGTTGGTGTGCTCGCCGGCGGCCGGCCAGTCGCGCAGGAGCGGGCCGAGGCGCGTGGCGGTCGTGTCGTCGCCGATGAGGCCGAGCGCGGTGAACGCCCACCGTTGCGCCGACGGGCGGCCCGCCGCCTGCCAGCTCTCGAAGAGCGCCCAGCCGAAGCCGGCGAGGCTCGCCGGGTCGCACGCCTCTCGGACGGAGGCGACCCCGGCATAGGGCTCCTCCAGCGTCGACATGGCCAGGATCGTGACGAGGTGACGGGCGGCGCCGGCGGGCAGCGCGGTGCCGTCGCGGAGCTGGACGCGGGGCAGCAGCGCGGCGTCGGCCCAGCCGGGGGTGGCGGGGATCCGGGCCGGCAGGACGTGCAGCGGGTCGGTGTCCAGCAGGGCCCGGATGCCGTCGAGGGCGGCCGGACCGTGCCGCTCGGCGGCGGCGAGCACCGTGTCGGTGTGTCCACTTCGGACGATGTGCCGCAGGGCGTGCTCGGCGTCGCGGCGGGGTGCGCCGGGCCGGGCGAGGGCCGCCGGGACGAGCGCGGTGGCGGCCGCGGCGGGGTGGCGGCGCAGCCACTCGCGGGCGACCGGCCGGGCCTGCTCGGAGCGGGCGAGCCAGCCGGCCATCCACGCGGCGACGTCGGGCCCGGTCCTGTCGAGGAGCGCCTCGGCGTCGGCCGCCACCCACGACCCAGCACCCCGGCCGGGGAACGCGGGCGGGTCGGGGCAGACGAGCCCGGCGACGACGGGGGCGGCAGGCCGGCGGACCGTCCACGGTGGACTCGCGAGCACCTCAGGGAGCGCCGCCGCCGCGGCGACCGGGCCGGCATCGACGTCCAGCAGCGCCCGGACCCGCGCGGCCGCCGGCTCGCTGAGGTCCGGCAGCAGCCGGGTCGCGCGGGCCGGGTCGGCGCGGACGTGCGCGGCGAGGAGCACCGCGACGGTCTGGTGCGCGGGGCCCTCGGCGAGGCGGCGCAGGGCCCGCTCCGGGAACCGGCGGACCGCCGCGGCCAGAGCCGGCTGCACCTGCCGCCAGCCGGAGCGCTCCGTCAACGCGTCGAAGGCGCTGTCGGTGGGGAACACGGCCAGGATCCGCGCCGTCCAGGTGACCGCGTCGGCGGACAGCGACGCCGTGCGCAGCAGGTGCAGCAGCAGCGGCTCGAGGTCCGGGCCGGCCGCCGCGGCGAGGGTGAGGATCGTCGGCTCGTCCCAGAACAGCCAGTGCGGCTCCACCGCCCGCAGCAGGACCTCGAGCTGCCCGTGGGTGCCGGCGGCCGGCAGCAGGAGCCGGCAGAGGGTCTCGTCGCCGGCGGCGGCGAACGTCGCGCAGTCCTCGTCGACCCACGCGGTCTCGGTCGGGGCGAGCAGCGACGCGGTCAGCCGCCGCAGCGGGCGCGGGTCGTCGCGCAGGGCGGCGAGGTCGGCGACGACGGCGCGGTGCTCGTCGTCGCCGGCGGCGGCGAGGTGCGCCCGCAGCCGCAGGGAGAGCCGCATCCAGACGTCGCGCAGGAACGCCTGACGGGGCCGGCCGGCTCGGCGTGCGCGACGAAGCTGGTCGCGCCGGTGCGGTCGGCCCCGGCATACACGCCGGCCACCGCGGCCACGATCCGCGCCACGTGCCGCACGCCCGAGCCGGTCACCCACACGTCGACCAGGGAGTCATACGCCGCCTGCGGGGTGCGCCCGGCATGCCGTGGCAGCGCGGCCATGACGGCGGCCACCCCGAGCGGCGGCGCGCCGCCGCTCTCCGCCGGCCCGGCCGCGACCAACCGGACGGCGGCGGCGATGTCGGCGGGTGTCCCGGCGTGCCCGGCGACGCCCGGCAACCGCCGCAGCGCCTTGCCGAGATCCTCGGCCAGGTCGGCGTCGACGGCGGCCGCCACCCGCAGGGCGGGCCCGGGACCGCCCCGCCGCGGGACGACGTGCCGCCCCCACGCCGCCGGCACCTCGAACACGTCCTCGCTGCCCGCCATCACGACCCCCCGTCGCCACCCGACCCGGCCCCGCCACCATAACCAGACCCCCCGACAGAAACCGGCGCCGCTGTATCGTGACGATCATGTTCAACGTCGCACTCGCCGATGGGGCGCAGCTCCGGCCGCTCGAGCCGTGGCAGGCCGAGGAGTTCCTCGCGCACATGGACCGGGCCCGGGCGACCGTGGACCCGTGGATCCCGTGGGCGGGCGTCAGCACCGACCTGGACTCCGCCACGGCGACGCTGCAGCGGTACGCGGACCTCGCCGCCCGCGACGCCGGCCGGCTCTACGGCATCTGGCTCGACGGCACCCTCGTCGGCGGCACGATGTTCGTGGCGTTCGACGCCGCGGCGGGCACCTGCGAGATCGGCTGCTGGCTGGAGCCGGCCGGGCAGGGGCGGGGGCTCATCACCCGCGCGGCGCGGGTCCTCATCGACTGGGCGGTGCACACCCGCGGCATCCACCGCGTGGAGTGGCACTGCCGCCCCGACAACACGGCCAGCAGCAACGTCGCCCGCCGCCTCGGCATGCGGCTGGACGGTGTGCTGCGGGAGGTGCACCCGTACCGCGGCGTCCGCCACGACCTGGAGATCTGGTCGCTGCTCGCAACCGACACGCGGCAGACCGGCTGACACGGCGGGCCGGCCGGCACGGTGAGGGGCGGCGGCCCGGATGGACCACCGCCCCTGTCCGGCTACGGCACGGACCGCGAGGAACGTTCCGCGTCACCGGAGGACTCCAACGCCTCCGGCGCCTCGGACGCCTCGGACGCCCCGGACGGTGGCGGCTCGGCGGACTCGACCTCCGGTGGGTGGCGCAGGCTGAACACCACCGACGCGGCCAGGACGAGCACGACGACCGTGAGGCTGACCAGCGACGGGATCTCCGGGATCGACGTGCTGATCGTCTTGTGCGCGGCCTGCAGGATCAGCTTCACGCCGATGAAGGCAAGGATGATCGCCAGGCCCTTCGACAGGTACCGGAAGCGGTCCAGCATCCCCGCCAGGAGGAAGTACAGCGCCCGCAGGCCGAGGATGGCGAACGCGTTGGACGAGTACACGATGAACGTGTCGTCGCTGACCGCGAGGACCGCGGGCACGCTGTCGACGGCGAAGACCAGGTCGGCGGCCTCGATCGCGACCACGACGACGAGCATCGGGGTGGCGACCCACTTCGCCGCCTTCTTGACGAAGAACTTCGCGCCGACGTATTCGTCCTGCACCGGCAGGATCCTGCGGACCAGCCGGACGGCGACGTTGGTGCTCGGGTCGTAGTCGTCCTCGCTGTCCTTCACCAGCTTGTACGCGCTCCACAGCAGGATCGCCGCGAAGACGAACAGCACCACGGTGAACTTGCTGATGATCGCCACACCGGCGGCGATGAAGATCGCGCGGAAGATGAGGGCGCCGATGACGCCGTAGAACAGCGCCCGGTGCTGGTACTGCTTGGGCACGGCGAAGTAGCCGAAGATGAGCGCGAACACGAACAGGTTGTCGACCGACAGGCTCTTCTCCAGCAGCCAGGCGGTCGTGAACTCGACGCCGGCCTCCGCGCCGAGGGTCGCCCAGACCAGGCCCGCGAACGCGAGTGACAGCGCCACCCACACCGCGCTCCAGCGGGCTGCCTCGCGGAAGCCGATGACGTGTTCCTTGCGGTGGGCGAACAGGTCGACGGCGAGCATGACGACGACACTGATGCCGAACGTCGCCCACAGCCAGATCGGCACATCGAGCATGAGGTCTCCTCCAGAGCAGTCGTCTGGGTTCCAGCGTCGCGCGTGATCCGGGGGTGCCGCCGCGTCCGCCACTGGACAATCCGCCGGGTGTATGTTGCCGACCGTCGGCAACGCGATGCTCAGCCCTCGAGGGGCGTGGCGGGCCAGTCGAGCAGCCTCGCGGCGGTCACCGCGGCGTGCAGGGTGAGCCGCTCGGCAGGGTCGGCAGGGTCTCTTCCGATCAACTCTGCCACGCGGGCCAGGCGGTACGTGACGGCCCGCACCGACAGGTTCAGCCGCGCCGCCGTCTCGGTCGCGACGCAGCCCGTCGCGTAGTACGCGTCGAGGGTCTCGATGAGGGGCCCGGCGCCGCCGCGGGCCCGGGTCAGCGGCGTCAGGGTGCTGCGCACGAGGTCGTGCACCGCGGGCAGGTCCTGCAGCAGCACCCGGTAGATGCTGAGGTCCCGGGCGTCGACGACGGGCTGCTCCAGGCCGAGGCGGACCGCGAGGTCCAGTGCGTAGCGGGCCTCGTCGTGGCTGGTCCGCACCGCCGCCGCGCCGATCCGGGGGCTGCTGACCGCGCCGCGCCACGACCGGGTGTCCCGCGCCGCGCGGGTCTGGGCGTCCAGCTCGCGCACGACGATGTCGCGCACCGACTGGACGGCGGCGGCGTCCGGCGCGGCGAACACGCAGATGAGATCACCCGACCGGATGAGCACGAGCGGCTGGGCGTCGCCGTGGCGGCCCTGCAGGGCGCGCTCCAGGCGCCCCGGCGTGGCGGCCGTGTCGGGCCCGCCGAACCCGGCCGGCCGGCGCACGACGAGGACCGCGACCGGTCCGGACAGCGTCAGCCCGATGTCGGCGGCCGGCCCGGTCGCCTCGATCGCCTGCTGGCCACCGGCGAGCAGGGCCTCCATCACGTCGTGCTTGACCGACTCCTGGAGCCGGATCACGTCGGCGCGGGCCAGCTGGAACCCCTCCACGAGCGCCGCGACACCGTCGTCGGCGGCCCGCAGCACCGCGAGCGCGGCACCCCGGACCCGTTCGGCGTCCCCGCCGGCCACTTCGGGCGCGTCCCGCCACAGCCGCCACGCCGCCGACAGGTACAGGTCCACCAGGGCGCGCAGCGCCACGCCCGCACGGCCGCGCGCCGCCCGGACGCCGCGCACGCCTCCAGCTCCCGGCGGCGCAGCCGCCGGCCACCGGCGGTCGCCGCGACGACCGCGGGCAGGAAACCGCCGAGCAGCGCCGGGTCGACCCCACCGGCGTCGGCGGACGCGGCGGCGGCGATGCGGTCCAGGTCCTGGTCACGGCCCTGGTTCCGGTCCTGGTCACGGCCCTGGTTGCGGCCCGGCGGCATGTCGCCGTGCGACCGACGCGCGCTCACCATCCGCTCACCCCTACAGCCGTCCGCCCGGACAACCAGGCTACAAGGCGGTTCCGCCGTTCGGGCCACGTCGGCGCGGCCACACGCCACGCAGCTGGTCCACGCCGGGGAGCTGTTCTGGGAGCTCGACCGGGCCGGCGACGCCCTGCGGGTGCTCCGCGACGCCGTCGGCGGGCTGGACCGCGGCTGCGGCCCGATGATCGTGGCCATGCACGCCCCACCGGCACCGTTCGTGCCCGAACGGCACTGGTTCACCCCAGGCATCTCGTTCACGCTCGCCGGGTTCGGCTCCGCGCGGGCGCACGCCGCGGCGATGGCACCGGTGCGCGCGGCGCTGCCGCCCCTGTCCGAGTTCGCCACGGAGCTGCCGTCCACGGGGCTGCAGCAGACGATCGACGAGGCGGCGCCGTGGGGCGCGCACATCTACAGCCGGTCGCCGTACCTCGACGACCTCACCGACGGCGAGGTTCAGCCGCGGGCGACGCCGATGCCGAAGAGGACGGCGATGCCCAGGGCGCTGCGCGGCGCGTACGGTCCCCGCCACAGCCCGCCGTGCGCGGCCGCGTGCGCCTCCTCCTGCCACGGGTGGGTGCCGGCGGGGCGCGGCACGTGCAGGTCGTGCACGAGCAGCGCGGCCATGAGCGTGTTGCTGGTCGCCGGCTCGAAGATCTCGATGCCGAAGCGGTGCGCGCCCGCGTACGCGGCGGCGAGGAGCCGGTTCTTCAGCACGCTGCGGGTGCGGGTCGCCGGCGCGACCGTCAGCGACACGGTGGCGCCGGCGGCCCGCTCGTGCGCGGCCCGCCACCGCTGCAGCCGCTTGGCGAGGGCGTAGTTGGGGCCCTGCTGCGGCACGAGGCTGTCGTTGACGCCCGGCAGCCGCCCGCCGGGGTAGTTCGGGGCGAGCAGCCGCCCGCCGCTGAGCACCCGCAGCGGCCCGCGCAGCCGGCCGACGCCCTTCGCCGTCGCGTACCGGCGCCCGGACTCCTCGACGGCGTCGTCGGGGACGGCGAACACGTCGGTCGGCGTGGCCAGGAACGCCAGGGCCAGGTCCGCCCGGGCGGCGCGCAGCCGCACGGTGAGCGCGTCGACGGCGACGGCGACCCGGACGTTGAGCGGGCCGTCGGCGTACACGTAGTTGCCGAGCACGGGCGCGCCGCCGACGTCGCCGAGCCAGTCCGCGACCCGCCGCAGGTCGTGCAGCAGGTCGGCGCCGGCCACCCTGTGCAGCTCCCCCTCTGCTGAGGATAAGGCGACGGGCACGTGCAGCCGGCCGCCGGAGCGGTGCGCGGTCTCCAGGAGCCGCTGCCAGATCGCGGGCCGGGGCAGGTCGACGGCGACGACGTCGGCGCCCCAGCGCAGCAGCGCCGTCAGCGGCCCCATCTCCGCGCCGGCGCCCAGCACCACCACGGGCCGGCCGTCCAGCGCCAGCCAGTCCGGGTTCGCGGCGACGGTGCGCACCGCCTCCGCGCACGAGGCCTCGATGACGCCGCCGGCGACCCACGTGTCCAGCTGCCGGTCGAGGCCCGCGCCGTGCAGCCGTTCGCCGCGGTACGGCACGACCAGGTCACGCCGCACCTCGCCCTGCCCCGAGACGGTGACCGTCCGCAACGGGTCACCCGCCGGCGCGTCGAACGCCTCCTCCAGGGGTTGCTCGGCGCCGGCAGGGCTCCCCCTGTACCGCATCCGCGAACGCAACGACGTGAGCCCGTCGGCGGCCACGGCGAGCGCGGCCTCACGCGAGGGCAGCCCGGCCTCGACGAGCCGGTGGAAGTGGCGCAGGTAGTCGCTCCGCCAGTTCGTGGTGGTGTCGGCGTCGCGGGCCCAGTCCGGCGCCACGGACCGCAGCGCGTCGGCGACGACTGCACGGCCGAGCGCCGACGTGCTCGGTTTCCCGTCGACGGTGGGGATGACAACCCCGGTATGGGCCTGCGGCGCGTCGCTCATGGCGGACAGTGTGCACCGCAACCGCGAAGGCCGCCCAGGACGGGGTCCTGGACGGCCTTCGGCACCGGGGGGGTGGCTACTTGACGGTCACGGCGAAGCGCGGGTCGGCGGCGATGCGCTGGAACGCGGTGAGCGCCTGCGGGGTGTCGTCGACGCGGATGTCGTGGCCGGACTGGTCACGGGCGGTCTCGAAGTACACGAGGCCCTTGATGGCGGGCATGGCGGCCAGGTCACCCAGGACGGTGTCGAACACGTTGGCCTTGTTGACGCCGGCGACCTTGGCGGACGAGTCGTAGACGCCCCACTCGGCGACCATGACGGGCTTGCCCGGGTGCTTCGTGGTGGCCCACGTGTAGAAGCCGGGGTACTTGGAGGTCTGGTTGCCGGTGGTGCGGTTCATCAGCGAGGTGAAGTCACCGCTGTGGAAGCCGCCGGGCTGCGCGTTGAGGTA
Organism: Dactylosporangium sp. NBC_01737; assembly: GCF_035963215.1. Lineage (NCBI taxonomy): Bacteria > Bacillati > Actinomycetota > Actinomycetes > Micromonosporales > Micromonosporaceae > Dactylosporangium > Dactylosporangium sp. NBC_01737. The sequence continues at coordinate 5,208,153 of NZ_CP109153.1, read as the reverse complement.
GGAGTCCACGCCGATCCAGTCGATGACGTCGTCGCCCGGGTACAGGTCGGCCCACCACGGCGAGTTGTTCCACTTCTCGTAGTTCATGTACGCGATCGTCGACACGGCATTGGTGACACCGGCGGCGCGCAGGCGCAGGATCGTGTGCCGGTACATGGCGGCGAAGTCCTTGGCGGTCATGCCCGAGCCGGCCTTAGGGTTGACGTCGTTCTCCGGCTCGTGGTGCAGCACCAGGAAGAACGGCTTGGTGAAGTTCGCCTTCAGGAACGCGGCCTCGCGGTCGATGCGGGCGTCCTGGGCGCCGGCGGCGACCTTCGCCCAGGTGCTGCCGTAGGCGACCTTCCAGTTGAGCATCAGGGTGCGGGGCCTGGCCGGGTCCGTGGTCATCGCGACCTCGTCCTTGGTCGGGAACAGCTCGTTACCCTTGTGGTAGGTGTGGTAGATCGCCGCGGTCCGGCCGGTCTTGCGCTCGAAGGTCTTGAGCGCCTCGTCGCGGGGCACGTCGGAGAACCCGCCGGCGGCCGCGCCCCACAGGACACCGCAGGACGGGACGAGCTTGGCGTTCACCGTGCACTGCGAGCCCGCGGCCGTGGCACCCTCGGCGGCGAACGCGGCCTGGCCGGTGCCCGCGCCGGCGAGCACGCCGGCTGCGAGGACACCGAACGGCAGGAGCCGGCGGACGGCGCGACGGATACGGTCGGAGTTCAGCGCGGCGAACGTCAAAACGAATCTCCCCGGAAGTAGTGGTGCCAGGCCCCGTCGGCCTGACCTCACCAAGATTCCGGGGCTCCCGGAGCGCCCCCGGTTCGCCGCCGGTTGCCGTTGGGGTGTCCGCCCCGCGCTCAACCCGTCCACAGTGGACAGCCGTCCGGGGGACATCCGCGGGGTGCGGGGACCCGGAAGGTTGCCGGCCGGTTGCCGGCGGGGCCCGTGGGGCCGCTGGGGCCGGCGGGTGCGGTTCCGGCCCGGGGCGGCACGGACGGCATCCGGCGGCCGGTATCGTGGCCGCCATCACCGACGGCAGGGAGCGCGCGTGCACATCCGATTCGACGTCCCGGCGGACCCCGCGTACGCGGCCCGGGTCGCCACCGTGCTCAGCGACGTGTACCTGCGCAAATACCGGTACATCGGGTTCGCGCTGATCGCCGTCGGGCTGCTCGGCCTGTGGCTGCCGATCGGCGGCAAGGACTTCGACGCGGGCCCGATCTTCACGATGATCCTGGTGGTCGGCGTGCTGTCGATGCTGTTCCCGGTGTGGGCGCGCTACGCCGCCCGCAGGCGCCTCGACGGCCTGGCCGTCGACGGCGGCTACGACATCAACGACGACACGGTGACGATGCGCAGCGGCACCGAGAGCGGCAGCCTCGACTGGGACGAGGTGACCCGGGTGACGGAGTCCCGCGGGTTCTGGGTGCTGTTCACCGGCCGGACCCCGTACACGGTCATCCCGCTGCAGTTCATGTCCGCCGACGACCAGGAGGCCCTGCGCGCGTTCCTGACCGAGCGCGGCAGCCTCCCCGCCTCCCCCGCCTGACCGCCGGCGGCGTCTCCCGCCTCCACAGCAGCGCGGCGCGGCGGTCGACGCCCTCGGCGAGGTGCCGGCGGTAGGTGCTCATCGGCAGGCCCAGCAGCTCCGCGGCGCGCTGCTGGGTGCCGGTGGGCTGCAGGTACGTGTGGTGCAGCGCCCGGTACGCGGCGAGTCCCGCAGCACCGCCTCCTCCAGGGCCTGGACGCGGTCCGTGCCGGCGGCGAGGCACGCGCCGGTCAGCGGGTTGCCGGCGAGCCGGTCGGCTGGGCGGACTCCGCTGACGTCAGACCCTTCGGGTGCAGGTGAGCACGATCGCGGCGTCCGTCGGCACCTGCGCACCGGCGGCCGCCGACTGCCGCGTCACCGTCCAGTTCTGCGGCAGCACGACGTCGGGGTCCGCGGGGTCCTGCGAGCCGAACCGCACGTCGCGGAACCCGAGCCCCTCCAGCTCGATGCGCGCCGCGGCCGCGTTCTTCCCGATCAGGTCCGGCATCGCCGCCCGCGCCGGGGCCACGGACGTCGCGCCGGTGGTCGCGCCGGGCGCGGTGCCGGACGTGGTGGGTGCCGACGGACGGGGCCGCCGGGCCCGACGAGGTGCGCCCTGCGGCGCCGGTACCCCCGGGCGCCACCGCCGCGGACGTCGCCGCTCCCGCGGCCCGGTCGTTGCCGCCGGAGCCCTGCGCGGCGACCGCCACCGCGGCCACGACCGCCGCGACGACGACACCCACGACCACCCCGACGACGATCCGGCGCCGGTGTCGCGGCGAAGACTGCGGCGCCGCGTCGTCCGGCTGCACTGGAGAGGTCACCGCCGGATTCTGCCCCGGCCACGCCACCACGGCAATCGCAGCACCTCGGGGCAGCAAGAACGGCGCTCAACGCTCTAAGCTGTGCCGCCCTCATCACTCCACCCCGGAGGACCACCAATGTTCACTGCTGCACAACCGCTCGCCGCGCTCGAAATGAACGCGGGCACCGAACTGGCCTACATCGGCCTGCTCGCGCTGAGCGGCGTGATCCTGCTGATCGTCGGCGCCACGGGCCTCGGCCTGAAGTCGACCGGCCAGCGGGTGCTCAACATCGTGCTCGGCGTCGCCTTCCTCGGCTACGCCGTGTACATCCTCGGCTTCACCGGCCCCGGCGACACGATCATCATCGCCTGGTACGTGTTCGTCGTGCCCGTGGTGCTGATCATCAACGTCGTGAAGGCCATGCGCGCCCGCAACAACGCGTGACCCGGCGCCGGCCGTCCGCCCGGCACGGCGGACGGCCGGCACCGGCGGGTCAGCACGGGGCGCTGGAGGCGCCGTTGCCGGCCCTGATGAGGTACCGCCCGGCGGGCCGGGACAGCACGTACGTGACGTCCCAGCGGGTGCAGGTCTCCTCCGGCCGCCCGACCGGGCCCTTGCCGGCGTCCTGCCGGCTGCGGAAGGTCAGCCGCGCCTGCAACACACCCTTGCCGGTCGTGTCGGCCGTCACCGACCGCAGGGTGATGTCGTCGTCGTAGGTGGTGGCGACGTCGTTGCTGAACTTGGTCACCGACTTCGGGTTGTTCGGGTTGACGATGCCGGCCGGGTCGTAGAGCGCCGGCCCCGGGCCGGACCGGTCCTCCTCGCCCATCCCGGCCGCGGCGGCCCGGAACCCCACCGCGCCCACCGCCATCGACCGCGAGGGCGAGCAGCGGCACCAGCCACCGCTGCCGCCGGGTCCGCGGGCTGCCCTGCGCCGGCGCGGGATACGCCACGCCGTGCCGCGCGGTGGCCGACGGGGCCGGCCACGCCGAAGGCTCCGCCCACGACGCGGGTCGCGGGCGGGCAGCGGGGCGGGTCGCCCCGGTCCTCGTCGCCGCCGGCCTCGCCGCCGACCTCGACCAGGCCATCCGGGGCGTCCTCGGCGCGCCGGAGCCCCGGCGGAGCGGGTGACCACCGGGCAGGCGGCCGGGACCGCTCCACCTGGTCGATGCGATGGCCGCAACAACCGGTCAGCCGGCGGGGCCGGCCAGCCGCACACCGCCAGCCGAACAGGGACTGTCCCGCTGCGTAACCAATTCGCTACGGTCATCTCCTGACACGCCGGCCACGGCTGAAGGGCCCGCCCGATGCGGCTACGACGGAGCCGACTCCACCTCGCCTCGCTGCTCGTCCTCGCCTCGGTCCTGATCGGGCTCGGCCTCTGGCTCAGCCGCTCGTCCGCCGACACCGTCCTCGGCACGCTCGGCCTGGGCCTCGCCGCGGCCACGTTCGCCCTGGACCTGATCGTCTACCTGCGGACGCCGGGCCGGCCACTGCCACCAGCCGAAGACCAGGCCGACGAACTGGCCCAGGTCGTCGAGGAGCAGTGGCACGCCGAGAGCCGGGCCCGGCTGCTGGACAGCCAGGAGGTGCTGCCGTTGCGGTGGCGGCAGACGGCCCGGCCGGCCGGGGACACCGGCGTCCCGCTGACGGGACGGCTCGGCGGCGGCTTCGAGCAGGTGATCCGCAAACTCGCGGACGGCTACCGCCGGATACCCAGCCGCCGTCTCGTCGTGGTCGGTCAGCCCGGCTCGGGCAAGTCGGTGCTGGCACTGCTGATCACCCTGGGCCTCTTCCGCGGGCGGGCCGCCGGTGGCGCGGTGCCCGTCCTGCTGTCGGCGTCGTCCTGGGACCCGCTGGTCGAGACGATGGACGCGTGGGTGGTGCGGATGCTCGCCACCGCCTACTACAACGGCCGCACCGAGACCCCCGACCGGCTCCTGCGCAGGGGCCTGCTGCTGCCCGTCGTCGACGGTCTCGATGAGATCCCCGAAGCCAGCCGCCGCAGCGCGATCCGCGCCGTCAACGCCGCGATCGGCGCCACCCGGCCGGTGGTCGTGACCTGCCGCGCCGTCGAGTACGAGGACCTGATCCGCGCCGGCGGCCCGGGCCTGCAGCGCGCACCGGTGGTCGAGGTGCTCCCGGTGGAGCCGGCCGACGTCATCGCCTATCTGGAACGCGTCGACTGGCCCGACGGCGTCGACTGGGCACCGGTCCACGCCGAGCTCCGCGCCGCTGGTGACTCGCCCGTCGCCGCGGCGTTCAGCACGCCGCTGGCCGTCTCGCTGGCCCGCCAGGTGTACCAGCGGCTGGTCCGCGCCCCCGGTGAGCTGCTTGACCGCGGCCGGTTCGACAGCCGGCTCGCGGTCGAGGACCACCTGACCGACCTCGTCATCGACGCCGCCTACGCACCCGAACGACCGCCCGCCGGGCTGCCGGCGCAGGACCGCGCCGCGCGCTGGGACGCCGCGGACGCCCGCCGCTGGCTCACCTTCCTCGCCGTCTACCTGCACCGGCACCGGGAGCGCGACCTCGTCTGGTGGACGATGAGCCAGCGGCTGTCCTCGCCGTGGGTCGCGCCGGGCGTCGGCATCGCCGGTGGGGTCACGCTCATGTCGGCGGTGTCCCTGTGGATCTCCTGGTTCGACCGGCACGGATTCGTCGGGCTGGACCGGACCATCCTGGTCGGCGCGGCGACCGGCGTCGCGTTCGCCGTGCTGGCAACGGTCATGTGGTTCGCGACGGTGGGCCGGATTCCGGGCCGGCTGTCGTTCGCGACCCGCGGGTGGTCGGGCCGGCTGCGGCACGGGTTCGGCACCGGGCTGGCGGTCGCCGCCGTCATCGCGGTGCCAACGCTCGCGGCCGTCGCCGTCACGATCACGGTCAGCGGCGGCTGGAGCATGGCCAACACCTCGGGCTACTTCGCGGCGGTGGCCGGGACCGCCGCCGGCGCGTTGGTCGTCGCGACCGGCTCGGCGGTGCAGAACTGGCTCAACGCGCCGCCGGAACGGGCCGAACGCTCCGACGCGTCGGGAGCGCTGCGCCAGGACCGGCGCTCCGCGCTCGTCGGTGCGCTCGCCGGCGGAGCGGCGGTGGCCGCCTTGACGTTCGGCGCCGTCGTGTCCGGGTTGTTCCTCGGCAGCTGGTGCTACAACGCGCTCAGCACCTGGGCCGGCTGGCCCGGCAACCCGGACCCCGCGGCCCTGCTCACGGCTCGCCGGCTCGACGTGGCGGAGCAGACCCTGGGCGGCGGCGCGCTGGCGGTCGGGGGCGCGGCACTGTTCCCCGGACTGCTCTTCGCCCTGCTGACGCTGCTCACCCGGGCGTGGCCGCGGTTCACCATCCTGCGCCTGACCCTGTCCGCGCAGCGGCGGCTGCCGTGGGCGCTGCTGGCGTTCCTGGCCGACGCCCGGCGGCGTGACCTGCTGCGCCAGGTCGCCGGCGCCTACCAGTTCCGGCACGTGCGGCTGCAGGAGCGGCTGGCCAACGGGCCACAGTCAGGCCCGGCCCAGCCGCCGGTGCGGCCGCACCGGCTCGGCCGGCGCAGCGTGGCCGCGCTCGCCGCCGCCGCGACGGCGCTCGTCGCCACAGTGTTCGCCGTCATCCCGGACGACGGCGCCCGGGCCACCCTCGCCGGCGCCTACGGCCGGGGTCCGTACTCGGCGACGGTCAGCACGGGTGGGCACAAGGTCGCCGTCTACAGCCACGCCGAGCCCGACGTGCGGCTCTTCGAGCTGGGTACCGGCGCACCGGTGGCGGTCCTGCGCACGGGCCTGTGCGGGGTCCAGCGCGTCTCGCTCACCCCGAACGCCCGGCTCGCCGAGATCTGGAGCATGTGCGACAGCGACACCGTCGAGGTCTGGGACATCGCCGTGCGGCCGCCGGCGCTGCGGGCCCGCGCCTACTCCGTAAACCGGCTCGCCGGCGGGCGGGTCCTCGCCGCCTGGTCCGGCCCCACGCGCCCGGGGCTGGCACGGGTCACCATGTTCGACGCCGTGACCGGCCAGGTCCTGCTCGACCAGACCGGCAGCCAGCACCGCGACGAGTACGAGCTGCCCAGCCCGGCGACCGGCCGGACCATCGTGACCACCACCGCCGCCGCGTCGGTCGTGCTGCTCGACGCGCCGGCCGAGGTGCAGCTGGTGAACCTCGGTTCCGGTGCCCGCAGCGGCCTGGCGGGGATCGACGCCGCGAAGGACATCGTCGGGCTCAGTCCGGACGGGCGCCTCGTCTACGCGATCAGCGGCGCCTCGGTCCGGTTCTGGCGGTCCGCCGACGGGCGGTACCTCGGGGCGGCCACTGTGCCGTCCGGCGTCACCGCCGCGCAGTTCAACGCCGACAACTCACGCGTGCTGCTGCTGGGCGGCGGCGACCCGGACGACCCCACCGACGACGACACCCTGGCGCTCGTGCGGCCCGACCCGGCCGGTGTCCTCGCGACGGACACCAACACCGGTGGCTTCGCGGGCGCCGGTTTCAGCGACAGCGGCCGGGTGGTCGCCGCGATCGCCGTCGCCGACGACCGGGCGACCCCGACGACGCTGCGGCTGTGGCGGTCCGCCGACGGCACGACGTACCCGCCGATGCCCGCCGTGGCCGGGTACCGGTTCGTCGACGACACCGCGGTCGTCACCAAGGGCGTCAGCGAATTCGCCGACCTGCAGATCCGTAACGTCGCGGACGGCACGCTCCGGGTCACCGTCGCCGGCGGGTCGCAGGTACCGTTGTCCAGTTCCCTGCCGGGCCAGGCGTGGGACCTGGACCTGGCGGTGTCCCCCGACCGCGACACGGTCACCTTCTACGGCGGTGAGGACGTCCGGACCTGGGTCACGGGCACCGGCCAGGAACTGTTCCCCGTCAGCGAAGCGAGCCTGGTTGCGGTGAGCGCCGACGGTCTGCGGATGGCGCAGTTCCAGGACGGGGCAACCCGGATCATCGACGTGCGGACCGGAGGGCAGGTGTGCGCGATCCCGGCGACGTGGCCGCACGACACCTCCGCCGAGGAGGAGAACGGACCGGTCGCCACGATCATGGTCGACGACCAGGCGGACGTCCTCACGTCCGAGCCCACCCCGCGGGTCTCGGACGAGGCGTTGTTCAGCCCCGACGGGCGCATGTTCACGACCGTCCTGGCCGACGGCGAGACCATCCAGGTCTGGAACGTGCTGGACGGCTCGCTTGCCGCCACGCTGCGCGGCCATGTCGGGCAGGTCCAGGCCGTCCAGTTCGTCGACGACCGGACCCTGATCTCCACCGGCCGGACCGACGCCACCGTCAGGATCTGGGACGTCCCCGAACGATGAGGGCGCCCGGCTACTTCGGGGTGGTGGGCGAGTCGAGCCACGTGTTGATGAGCGCGGTGAAGTCCTTACCGGTCTGCTTGTTGACGAAGGCGATGAACGACGCCCGGTCCTGGGCGGTGTTGCGGTGCTGCTGGGCCCACTCGCGGGCGAGGGCGAAGAACGCGTCGTCGCCGAGTTGCTTGTGGATCTGGTGGAGCATCAGGGCGGGGCACATGTAGACGTTGCTCTCCGCGAAGTTCTCCGCCTTCGGGTTGCCGGGCGGGCCGAGCTTCGCGCGCAGCCGGGCGTCGACGCCGCGGGCCCACTCCTCCCACTGCTTCGCGGTGATCTTGTCGCGTTCGTTGGAGTAGAGGTGCTGGACGTAGGTGGCCCAGCCCTCGTTGAGCCACAGGTCCTTCCAGTTCGTCGGGCCGACGGTGTTGCCGAACCAGTGGTGGGCGTACTCGTGCAGCAGGTCGTCCTCGAAGTACCGGGCGATCTCCGCGGTCTTCGTGGTGCCGTAGTCGGGCGTGCCCATGGTGACCATCTGCGCGGTCTCCATCGCCGAGCGCGACGGGACCATGACCACACCACCGCTGGCGTACGGGTACGCCCCGAACCGCTGCTCCAGCCAGCCCAGCAGCTGCGGCGACTTCTTGATCACCGGGAGCAGCTTGTCGTCGGTGCCGCTGCGGTACCAGTAGGTGAGCGGGATGCCGTGCGGCCCCTCCGCGGTCTCCTTCCGGTACCTGCCGACGGCGAGCGTGGTCAGGTAGGTCGCGACGGGGTCGGCGGCCACGTACCGGAACGTGGTGCCCTCCTGCGGCTTGGCCGCACCGGTCGCCACCGCCGACCATCCGTCCGGGACGGTGACGGCGATGTCGTAGAGGGCCTTGTCCGACGGCTGGTCGTTCGACGGGTACCAGGTGGACGCGCCGTACGGCTCCTGCATCGTCCACAGCCCGCCGTCCTTGGTGACGGTGAGCCCGAGCGGCTCGGAGTCCGTGCGGTGCGACGGCATCGGCACCGTGGCCGGCGTCCCGTGGTACTTCACGACCAGGGTCGCGAACGCGTCCTTGGCGACGGTGCCGGGCGCGGTGAGGTCGTTGTCGGCGATCGACGCGGCGACGGTCGCGCCGTTGAGCGTGACCCCGTCGAGCGTGTACGCCTGCGAGAAGTCCAGCCGGACCGCCGTCAGGTCGCTCACCGCCCGCAGCCGCAGGGTCGCGTGCCCCGTCAGCGTCCTGGTCTCCGGCGCCCACGCCAGCTCGAGACCGTAGTGCAGGACGTCCACGTCGGCGTGCCCGTACGCCGGGTACAGCGGATCGGCGACCGGCGCCGACCGCCCCGCGGCCCAGGCCGTGTAGTCCGGACCGGCGGGGCTCGGCGCGGCGGCCGTGACGCTGGGACTCGGGTCGGTGGTCGGGGACGGGTCGGGTGAGCAGCCGGCGATGAGGACAACCAGCGGCACCGCGAGCAGGAGGGGTCGGCGCACCGCAAGATCGTAAACACGAACCCCCTCGCCTGCTGTCCCGCACGGTAACGGTCCTGTGGAGGTCCGGTGACCGTCCGGGGCTGATCCGGCGGTCCACCGATCGGTTGATCGGTGGACCGGTCGCGGCCCGCGCCGGGCGTGGCCGCGTGGTCGATCCGGTGCCGGGGCGTGGGCGGCAGGCTTCCGGTATGGCAATCATCGAGGTGGACGGCCTCGTCAAGCGGTACGGCGGCCGCACCGCCGTCGACGGGGTCAGCTTCGCGGTCGAGGCGGGCGAGATCTTCGGCATCCTGGAGCCCAACGGGGCGGGCAAGACGACCACCGTCGAGTGCGTCGAGGGGCTCCGGAAGGCCGACGGCGGGTCGATCAGGGTCTGCGGCATCGACCCGCAGCGCGGCGACCGGGCGCTGCGGCAGGTGCTCGGCGCGCAGCTGCAGCGCAGCGAGCTGCCCGACAAGCTGAGGGTCGGCGAGGCGATGGAGCTGTACAGCTCCTTCTACCGCGACCCGGCCGACTGGCGTGAGCTGATCGAGACCCTGGGCCTCACCGGCAAGCTCGACGCCCAGTCCGGCGGCTGTCCGGCGGGCAGAAGCAGCGCCTGTCGATCGCGCTCGCGCTGGTCGGCAACCCGCGGGTGGCGGTCCTCGACGAGGTCACCACGGGCCTGGACCCGCAGGCGCGCCGCGACGCGTGGGACCTCATCGACCGCGTCCGCGGCAGGGGCGTCACGATCCTGCTCGTCACGCACTTCATGGAGGAGGCGGAGCGGCTCTGCGACCGGCTCGCGGTGATCGACGCCGGGCGGCTCGTCGCGCTCGACACCCCCGCGGGGCTGGTCGCCAGGGTCGACGACCGGCAGCGGATCCGCTTCCGGCCGTCCGCGCCGCTGGACCACGCCGTGCTGACGCGCTGCCCCAGGTCACGTCCGTCGAGCGGGCCGGCGGCCAGGTCGTCGTGACCGGCACCGGCGACGTCCTGCTCGCCGTGACCGCCGCGCTCGCCCGTAACCAGGTCACCGTGGCGGAGCTGCGCGTCGAGCGGAGCACGCTCGACGACGCGTTCGTCGCGCTCACCGGCCGCCGCATCGACCGCATCGACCTCTGAGGAGAGACCCGTGTCCGTGCTGTTCCGGCTCACCGCCACCGAGACCAGATTGTTCCTCCGCGAGCCGATCGTCGTGTTCTTCGCCGTCGCGTTCGCCCCGATCCTGCTCGTCGTCCTCGGCCTGGTCCCGTCGATGCGGGAACCTGCCGCGGAGCTCGGCGGCCGGCGGATGATCGACGTCGCGACCCGGCTCATGGGCCAGCTCCGCCAGCCCGCGTCGGAGCCGCTGTCCCGGCGCGAGCTGGAGGTCGTGGAGCTCATCGCCTAGGGCTCCACGAACCGCGACGCCGCCAGGCAACTGTTCATCAGCGAAGCCACCGTCAAGACCCATCTCCTGTACGTGTACGCGAAACTCGGCGTCAACGACCGCGCCGCCGCCGTGGCCGCCGCCTTCTCCCGCGGCTACCTGACCCCCTGACCTGCGCGCCCGGGGAGGGCGTCACGGGCCGGGCGGGTAGGCGGTCAGGTTGTCGACGATCAGGGTTCCCGCGCCGCTGCCGCCGACGTAGACGGACAGCTGGCCGAGGTGGAGCAGGTCGAGGGGGCCGCTCGGCGCCCAGCTCGGATGCCGGAACTCGCCGAACGGGATGCGCACGACGCCGGCGCCCGTCGCCGCCGGGAGGGTGTGTTCCCAGTAGATGCCGCTGGTGACGAACTGGATGGTGACGGCGGCGGTCGTGGCGGAGCGGTCGAGGTGGCATTCGATGCCCGCCTGGCCCCAGGCGTCCAGCGGGGCCGGGAAGGTGCGGCTCACGCCGGCGTAGCCGGCCGCGGCGAGGGTGAAGTCGAGCCGCATCGCCCGGCCGCCGGCCGCCGTGTGCAGGGTCGGGGTGATCGGGTCGCCGCCGGGGTTGCGGGGGTACGCGGCGGCGAGGGCGGCCTGGTCGGCGTAGCCGTCGAAGTCGTCGATGGTGACCGGGGCGGTCGGCAGGGCCCGGGTCGTGAACGTCGCGGTGGCGCTGTGCGTGGTGCCGTGCGCGTTGGTGGCGCTGACCCGCCAGTGGTACGTGGTGGCGGGCGGCAGCCCCGCCGCCAGCGCATGAGCACCATCGACGAGGCCGGTGACGGTGAGGACCGGGTCGCCGAGGTCGGCCCGTCGCGACACGGTGAGGGTGTACAGGCCGGCTCCGGCCGCCGCGGTCCAGGTGAACTCGGGCGGGCCGATGACGCCGGTCGCGCCGGCCGCCGGGGCGGTCAACCGGGCGGCGGCGGGTGGGCGTGGACCGGCGCCGGGTCGGCGGACCACAGGGTCGCCAGGACGAGCCCCGTCGTGGCGGCGGGCGGCCAGACGAGCCGGACGTGGCCGGTGTCGACCGTGGTGACGCTCAGCGTTCCCCGTGACACCCGCGTGCGGGCGGACCGCCAGGTGACGCCGTCGGCGGAGACCTCGACGGCCGGGCGGCGGCCGGAGCCGGTGAGGTCGAAGCGGGCCGCGCGGATGGCGGGCCGGGACCACGTGACGGACGCGCCGGGGCCGGACGGGCGCAGCGCCCCGGACCCGGCGGCGACGGCGGTGTGGGCGCTGGTGAGGGTGAGGTCCTCGACGGGGTCGACCAGCACCACGTCCGACGCCCCGGCGGGCACCGCGGAGGACGGGGTGCCCGCCCTGCCGGACCGGTCGACGGGCACGACGCGGTACCAGACGTCGCCGGGCGGGACCGGGTCGGTCCATGGGGTGTCCCGGTCGGTGAGCAGGCCCTCGTGGGCGGCGGTCCACGGGCCCCGTTCGTGCCGGGCCCGCTCGACCCGGTATCCGGCGGCGCCGGCGGCACCCCGCCAGCGCAGCACGTTGAGGCCGCCGCGTTTGGCGAGCTCGGTGACGAGTGGTGCTCCGAGGGTGAACCGGCGGGCGGGGGCCGGCGCCATGGCGGCGGCGAACGCGATCTGGGCGTCGACCGCGGCCCGCATCCGGGCGTCGTCGCCGGGGTAGTGCATGGTGAAGCCGTCGTCGTGGGCGACGAAGCCGTTGCGGTCGTGGTGGCCGAACAGCGACCACGACAGCATCCCGGTGACGTCGGGGTCGGCGGCCAGGGCGGTGAGCAGGTCGGCGGTGGCGGCCGTGGAGGCGTACTCGCCGCCGATGTACACCTTGCCGGCGGCGGTGACGGCGGCCGCGTCGGCGCGGACCCGGGCGGCCGTCGGCGGGTAGTAGTGCACGTCGACGAGGTCCACGCCGGGTGCGGCCAGGGTGTCGGGGTCGAGGTCGAAGCGGCGCCCGGCCGCGATCAGCTGCCGCGGCGCCCACTGCCGGAAGCGGGCGGCGTTGGCGTTGAGCCAGTCCAGGGTCATGCCCTCCAGCTCATTGCCGAACTCCCATGCCATGACCGTCGGGTCCTGGTTGTACGCGACGCCGGTCAGCGGGTTGACCCGGTGCATCACGTGCGACACGTAGGCCTGGTAGTCCGCGACGACCCGCGGGTCGGTGTAGAACGCCTCGGGCGGCAGCCCGTACGGGGCGGTGAAGTCGCGGTGCCCGCCGTGGTAATAGGACCACTCGTCGGTCAGCGGCAGGATCAGCCGGAGCCCGATCGAGCCGGCGTGCGCGACCGCGAGGTCGACGGTGGCGAACGCCGCGTCGTTGAAGCCGGTGTCCTTCGACGGCAGGATCGACAGGGCGTTGCCGGTCGAGGCCGTCATGTGCGACCGGACGACGGTGAAGCCCATCGCCCTGGCGGTGTCGAGGGCGTCGCGGATGCGGAAGGAGGTGGGGTACGCGACCCCGCCGACGTTCTCGTCGAGGCCCAGCCAGTAGATGTTGGTGCCGGCGAAGCGGAACGGGCGGCCGCCGAGCCGCAGGCGGGTGCCGTCGCGGGTGACGAACGCGGCGCCGGTGGCCGGGTGCGCGGCCGCGGCGGCCGGGGTGAACGCGGCGGCGGCCGCGGCGGCGCCGAGGACCAGCGCGGAGCGGCGGGTGAGGTCCATGTCGGGGTGTCCTCCAGGCAGCGATGCGATCAGGTTCGGGAAAGGGCGAGCGCGGCGGCGCCGTACAGGCCGGCGTCGCGGCCGAGTGCGGTCGGCAGGACGGTGAGGTCGTGCAGGAACGCGATCCCGGCCCGCCGCGCCACCGCGGCGCGCAGCGGCTCGAACAGGACCGGCCCGGCGGCGGCGACGCCACCGCCGACGACGACGGTGTGCAGGTCGAAGAGGGTCGCGGTGTTGACGATCGCGACGGCGAGCGCGTCGGCGCCGCGGGTGAACGCCTGCTGGGCGGCCGGGTCACCGCGGGCGGCGTCGGCGGCGAGGGCCCGCGCGTCGGTGCCGCCGGTCCAGCCGTGCCCGCGCGCCCACCGGACCATGCCGGGGCCGCTGGCGGCGCTCTCCACGCACCCGAACGCGCCCCGGCGGCGCGCCGACGGCGATGTGCCCGATGTGCCCGGCGTTGCCGGTGCGGCCCAGGTACGGCTCGCCGTCCAGGACCAGGCCGCCGCCGACGCCGGTGGAGACGACGACGCCGAGCAGCGACGGCGCGTGGCCGTGCCAGTGCTCGCCGAGCGCCATGCACTGGGCGTCGCCGGCGAGCGCGACCGGCCGGCCGCCGGTCAGGTCCGCGAGGACCGCGGTGATCGGGAAGCGCCGCCACGCCGGGATGTTGACCGGGCTGACCGCGCCCAGGTCGAGGTGGACCGGGCCGGCCGAGCCGACGCCGACGCCACGGACGCCGGTCAGGTCGAACCGGCCGACGAGGGCGGCGAGCGTGGCGGTGGGGTCGGCGCCGACCGGGACCTCGGCCCGGTCCACGATGCTGCGGTCGGCGCGCACGACGGCGGCGGCGAACGTCGTGCCGCCGATGTCGACGGCGAGCACGGCGGTCACGGCCTGGCCTCGTTGACGCACCGCAGCACCGGGTGGCTGGTCAGGCGGGCCGGGTCGAGCGGCCGGGCGGTGGTGACCGTGAACGTCACGGTCTCGCCCGGCAGCAGGGTGACGAGCTGGTCGTCGACGGTGGCGTGCGGATCGAGCCGGTCGGGATGCAGTGCCAGCTCCCGCACCAGCGTGCGGGCGGTGACGTGCACCAGGTAGCCCTCGGCGACCGGTTCCACGGTCGCGTCGTAGGCGGCCGGCGGGTAGGCCATCCGCGGGTCCTCGAGAAACATCCGGATCGCCCGCTGCGGACCCAGCTCCGCGACGAGCAGCTCCCGGCCCCCGTCGACCGGATCGAGCAGGCCGGCCGGCAGCACGACCCGGCCGGCGTCGCGCGGGGCGACGCTGACCGGCACGCTCTCCTTCGCGAGGAGCTCCCCGGTGACGGCGCGGCGGGTGACGGTCAGGTCGCCGGTCCACGGCTCGTCGGTGTCGTTGACGGCTGTCACGACCCCGTCCGCGACGGTGAGGAGCCGGGGTGCGTAGGCGCGGCGGACGGCGTACCAGAGGGGTTTGCGGCGGCCCGCACCGTCGACGGCGGCCCAGGACGTGACGGGCCAGCAGTCGTTGAGCTGCCACACGATCGCACCCATGCAGTACGGCATCAGCGACCGGAACCGCTCCAGGCCGTACGCCACGGCGCGGGCCTGGTTGAGCGACGTGTAGTAGTGCCAGTCGTCGAAGTCCGCCGGCGCCGGCAGGTGCCCGCCGAGGCCGCTGAGCAGTTTCTCGTTGCCGCCGGTCGCCTTCTGGTGGTGCCGGACGCCGGGTGCGTCGGCGGTGAGCGGCTCGTCGGAGACCGCGGCCCGCAGCGTCGCGTACGCGGGTGGGCCCTGGAAGCCGAACTCGGCGACGAACCGCGGGGTGTAGCCGTCGTAGCGGGTGTAGTCCTCGGTGTTCCACACGTCCCAGATGTGGATCGTGCCGGTGCTGTCGTCCATGACGTCGCGCTCGGGGGTGCCGGAGTACGGGGTGCCGGGCCAGTACGGGCGGGTCGGGTCGAGCTCGGCGACGATCCGTGGCAGCAGCTCGTAGTAGAAGCCGCCGCCCCAGCTGCGCCCTTCCAGGGCCTCGGGCCACCCCCAGTGCTGGTGGCCCCAGATGTTCTCGTTGTTGCCGCACCACAGCACCAGGCTCGGGTGGCAGACCAGACGCGTCACGTGCTCGCGGGCCTCGGCCTCCACCTCGCCGCGGAACGGCTCCTCCTCCGGGTAGGCGGCGCACGCGAACGGGAAGTCCTGCCACACCAGCACACCCAGCTCGTCGGCGAGGTCGTAGAAGTCCTCCGACTCGTACAGGCCGCCGCCCCAGACGCGCAGCAGGTTCGCCCCGGCGTCGAGGGCCTGCCCGAACCGTTCCCGGAGGCGGCCGGCGGTGACTCTGGCCGGGAAGCAGTCGTCGGGGATCCAGTTGAAGCCCTTGACGAACACGGGGCGGCCGTTGACGGCGAGCCGGAACGCGTCGGTGTCCAGCTCGACCGTGCGGAACCCGATCTGCCGCGTCCACGTGTCGGCGCCGGCCCGCACCGTCAGCGGGTACCGGGGCTGGGCGCCGTATCCGGCCGGCCACCACAGCTCGACGTCCGGCACGTCGAGGACCAGGACCCCATCGGTCTCGCCCGGCGCCAGCCGCAGCCCGGCGGTCACCCCGGCGATCTCGGCGGTCACCGTCACCGGCGCGTCACTGGTGCGCTCGACCCGGACCGGCACCTCGACCCGGCCGGTGCGTCCGTCCACAGTGGTCAGCGGCCGGACCTCGGCGAGCCGGGCGCCGGTCCACGCGTGCAGGCCGATCCCCTGCCAGATCCCGGCGGTGACGAGCGTCGGGCCCCAGTCCCAGCCGAAGTTGCACGCCATCTTGCGGATGAACTGGAACGGTTCGGTGTACGGACCGGGCCGCTCACCGAGGGCGTCGCGGTGCGCCTCGGCGTAGGTGTACGGCGCGGCGAACCGGACCTGCAGGGTGTTGCCGGCGGGCCGCAGCAGCGCGGTGACGTCGGCGCGGTGGCTACGGTGCATGTTCGCCGTGTGCAGCACCTCGACGTCGTTGACGACGACGGTGGCGACCGTGTCCAGCCCGGCGCAGACCAGGTCGACCCGGTCCTGCCCGTCCGCGGGCCGGTCGAACGTGGTCCGGTACACCCAGTCGGTGCGCCCGATCCAGTGCTGGCGCAGCTCGTTGTCGTCGAGGTACGGGTCGTCGATGAGCCCCGCGGCGAGCAGGTCGGTGTGCACCGAGCCCGGCACGGTCGCCGGCACGGGGGTGCCGTCACCCGCCCCGGCGGTCAGGGTCCAACCGTCGTGCAGCGGGTGGTACGTGCTCACGTGGTGCTCCTTCACTTGACCGCACCCGAGGTGAAGCCGTTGTAGATGAACCGTTGCAGCAGCAGGAAGAGCACCAGCGTCGGCACGATGACGAGCACCGCGCCGGCCGACATCACCTCCCAGTGGGCCCCGAACGGGCCCTTGAACCGGAACAGGGACGTGGAGATGACGCCGAGGTCCTGCGACGGCATGTACAGGAACGGGATGTAGAAGTCGTTGTAGATGGTGATGCCCTTGATGATCACCACGGTGGCGGTGGCCGGTTTGAGCAGCGGGAAGATGATCCGCCAGAAGATGCGGGTGGAGCCGGCCCCGTCGATGCGGGCGTTCTCGTCGAGGGACACCGGGATGCTGCGGATGAACTGCAGGAAGATGTAGATGGACACGATGTCGGTGCCCAGGTAGAGCACGATCGGCGCCCACCGGGTGTCGTACAGGCCGAGCCCGTTGACGACCTGGTAGGTGGCGACCTGGGTGGTGACGCCGGGCACCAGCGTGGCGACCAGGAACAGCCCGAGGATGACGCGCTTGAACCGGAACTGGAACCGGTCGATCGCATAGGCCGTCATGGCGCCGATGACGACCGTCCCGGTGAGGGAGCAGACGAGGATGACGGCCGTGTTGACGAACGCGGTCAGCATCCGCCCGTTGGTGAACGCGGTGCCGTAGTTGGCGAAGTTGAGCCAGTTGTCCGGCAGCGCCAGGGCGCCGCCGGTGCTCAGCTCCTGCGGGGTCTTGAGCGAGGTGAGCACGATCGCGGTGACGGGCAGCAGCACGACGAGGCAGGCGAGGATCAGCGACGCGTACTTCGCCGCCGCCGCGACGCCCCGCAGGGGGATGGTGGTCATACGAGGTCGTTCCTCTCGTCCGGGACGAGGCGGCGCTGGATCCAGGTCGCCAGCAGCACGATGGCGAGCAGGACGACGGCGGCGGCTGAGGCGAGGCCGGTCTTGTTGAACTGGAACGCGAGCTTGATGGTCTGGATGACGAACGTCTTGCTCTCCCCGGCGCCGCCGGTGATGACGAACGGGATCTCGAAGACCGACAGGGAGCCGGCGATCGCCAGGATCACGCTGAGACTGATGATGGGTTTGATGCCGGGGACGATGAGGTGGCGGAACACGTGCCACCGGTTCGCGCCGTCGAGCTCCGCGGCCTCGTACAGGTGCGGCTGGATCGACTGGATCGCGCCGAGGAACAGCACGAAGTTGAGGCCCATGAACCGCCACACCGACACGCCCGCGAGGGACACGTTGACGAGGTCGGGGTCGCCGAGCCACAGGAACTGCGTGTCCACGCCGGCGAAGCGCAGGACGGTGTCGAGGGTGCCGCCCTGCTGGAAGAAGTAGAGGAACACGAACGCGATCGCGACGCCGTTGATGAGGTACGGGAAGAACAGGATGCCCTTGAACAGGTTGCGCAGCCGCACGTTGAAGCTCAGGACGGTGGCGAAGTACAGCGCGAGGCCGATCTGCAGGATCGACGCGGCCAGGTAGTACAGGCTGACGAAGAAGACGCCGAACAGCTCCGGCCGGGTGAACAGCTGCGCGTAGTTGTCCAGCCCGACGAACGTGGAGTCGGGGCTGACGCCGTCCCAGTCGGTGAGGCTGTAGGACACCATGCTCGCCACGGGGATGTAGGTGAACGCGACGAGCAGGGCGAGGGGTGCGGCCAGGTACAGCCACGGCGTCCACGCGTCGCGGCGCGGTGCCCGCTTCCGGGCGGGCGCCGGTGGTGCCGGCGCGGCGCGTCCGGAGGCGCGGCCGGTGGTGGTTCGGGACATGCTGGCCTCTCGTCTGCCGGGGTTGGCGTTGGCCGGGTGCGCCGGCCCGGGGCGGGCCGGCGCACGCCGGTGCGTCAGCCGACGGTCTTCGCCGCGGCCGTCCACTTCTTGTTCAGGTCGCTGAGGTAGGCGGGGAGGTCGCCCTTCGCCGCGCCGCGCGCGATGTCGATCATCTTCTGGCGGTAGTCGGCCTTGGTGAGGCCGATCTCGGAGGCGTTGTCGATGGCGGTCACCTTCACCGCGTCGGTCTGCGACAGCTCGACGTAGGTGACGCCGGCCTCGGTGTACGCGGTGAGCGCGGCCGGGGCGGGTGCGCCCTTGACCGTGGAGACGGCCTGCGCGGTTTCGGCGTAGCCGGACTTGTGCAGGACCCAGTCGACCCAGGCGCGGGCGGCCGGCTTGTTCTTGGAGTGGATGTTGATCCCGTAGAGCTTGTCCGGTGAGACGACCGAGCAGTACTTGCCGCCGCTCTGAGCGGGGAACGGCATGTAGCCGATGACCGAGGGGTCCTTGCCGGCCTTCTTCGCCGCGTCCTGCATCTGCGACACGGCCCAGGAGCCGAGCCACATCGTGCCGATCTTCCCGGTGGCGATCTGGCCCTTCGAGTCCTCCCAGTTGGTGGTGGTCGGGTCGGCCTCGGCCAGTTTCTCCTTGACGATGTTGAACAGCAGGCTGTCGCCGACGGTGAGGTCGGTGCCGGCGGCCCACGGCTCGGTGCCGGCCAGCTTGTCGTTCGCGCGTCCGTCGCAGCTGACCGAGCCGACCACGTTGGACCAGGAGCTCAGCGGCCAGCCGTCCTTGTAGTTCGTGTAGTACGGGGTGGCGCCCGCGGTCTTGATCTTGCGCAGGGCGTCCAGGAACTGCTCGGGCGTCGTCGGCCAGGTGGTGACGCCGGCCTGCTTCCAGACATCCTTGTTGTAGACGAACCCGTTGGCGGCGCCGAAGCTGGCGATGCCGTAGACCTTGCCGGACACGGTGCCGTAGTCGGTGAACGAGTACGTCTTGGACAGCTCCGCCTGCTCGCCGAGGGGGGCGAAGAACTTCGGGTAGTCGGCCTTCGCCACGACCTGCGGGATGAGCAGGACGTCGCCGTACTCGTCGCTGTTCATGCGGATCTTGACTTCGCCCTCGTAGTCGGTGATCCCTTGGAACTTGACGGTGACCTTGGGGTACACCTTGCGGAACTCGGCGGCGTACCTGTCCATCGACCCGTCGGTGACCAGGTCGGTGCGGTTGGTCAGGACCGTGATCTCACCGGACAGGTTCGCCGGGTCGGTCGGGCTCGTGGCGTCCGCGCCCGAGCCCGCGCCGCCGCCGCTGGTGCAGCCGGTCATCAGCAGCGCGCCGGCGAGCACGACTCCGGCGAACGTTCGTCGCTTCACATCGATCATCTCCGTCTCGAAATGGGTACGCGCATCCGCCGCGGCCACCCGTCGTGGTGGCCGCGTCCGCGCGGTGACGCTGAGAGGTCCGATTCACTGAACCGTGAAAGTGCCCAGACTTTACGACCAGGTTTCGGGACTGTCAACGCCCGCCTCTGGACAAGCAAGCCAGTAGCGTTACGCTCACTGAATCGCGAAAGCGCACCCCGAGCCGAAGGTGACCCGATCCGTGAAGAGACCGACCATCGCCGACATCGCCCGGGAGGCCGGGGTCTCCAAGGGCGCGGTGTCCTACGCCCTGAACGGGCAGCCTGGCGTCGGCGAGGCCACCCGCGCGAAGATCGTCGCGATCGCCGACGCCATGGGGTACCGGCCGAACACCGCGGCGCGCGCCCTCGCCGGCGGCGCGGCCAAGGTGATCGGGCTGACGCTGCACCGCCCGCCCAGGACGCTCGGGGTGGAGCCGTTCTTCATGGAGCTGATCAGCGGCCTGGAGGCCGAGCTGTCCACCCACTCCTACGGCCTGCTGCTGCAGATGGTGCCCAGCCACGCCGAGGAGATCGCCGTCTACCGGCGCTGGTGGAGCGACCGCAGCGTGGACGGAGTGCTGCTGTGCGACGTGCGCACCGACGACGAGCGCATCGACGCGCTGCGCGAGCTGCAGCTGCCGGCCGTCGTCGTCGGCCCGCCGACCGCCAGCGGCGACCTCGCCTGCATCTGGTCCGACGACGGCGTGTCGCTGGTGGAGGCGGTGGAGTACCTGGCCGCGCTCGGCCATCGCCGCATCGCGCGGGTCAGCGGCCTGTCCGACCTCGCCCACACCGAGGTGCGCAACGAGGCGTTCGCCGCCGTCAGCGCCCGGCTCGGGCTCACCGACGCGGTCACCATCGCCACCGACTACACCGGCGAGGGCGGCGCCCGCGCGACCCGGCGGCTGCTCAGCTCACCCACCCGGCCCACGGCACTGCTGTACGACAACGACATCATGGCGATCGCGGGACTGTCCGTGGCGCAGCAGATGGGCGTCGCCGTGCCGGCCGACCTGTCGATCATCGCCTGGGACGACTCACCGATCTGCCGCCTGGTGCACCCGCCGCTGACCGCGCTCAGCCGCGACATCGCCGCCTACGGCACCCACGCGGCCCGCCTGCTCCTGGCGGCGATCGCCGGCGAGCCGGTCGCCAGCGTCCAGGACGAGATGGCCCACCTCAACCCGCGGGGCAGCACCGGCCCGGCGCCGGCCCGGCGGGCCGTCCACCCGGCCTGAGCGGCCCGTCAGGGCCGGGCGGGTGCGGTGCTCCCCCGCACCACCAGCTCGGCGGCGTGGTCGAGCACCGCGCCCGGCGACCCGCCGTCGATGACGTCCAGCAGCAGCTGGGCCGCGTGCGCGCCGTAGCCGACGATGTCGCGCTTGAGCACGGTCAGGTCCGGGCGCACCACCTGGCACAGCGCCGAGTCGTCGCCGGCCACGATCGACAGCCGGCCGGGGACGGCGACGCCCATCTCCATCGCCACGCCGAGCCCGGCGACGGCCATGACGTCGTTGTCGTAGACGATCGCGGTCGGCGGCCGGGCCGTGCTCAGCAGCCGCCGGGTCACTTGGGCGCCGCCCTCGCCGGTGTAGTCGGCGGCCAGCACCACCGGCTCGACGCCCGCGGCGGCGCAGGCCGTCTCGTACGCGGCGGCGCGGACCTGGCTGTGCAGCAGGTGCCCCGGCCCGCTGACGTGGACGATCCGCCGGTGCCCGAGCGCGGCCAGGTAGGCGACGGCCTCGGTGACCGCCCGCCCGTCGTCGGACCAGATGCTCGGCAGCGGCGAGCATGGCAGCGGACCGCCGATGATGACCGCCGGCAGGTCCAGCGCCTCCAGGGCCGCCGGCCGCGGGTCGTCGGTCTCCAGGTCGCACACCAGGATGCCGGCGACCCGCCGTTCGCTGCTCCAGCGCCGGTACACGGCCAGCTCGTCCTCGACATCGGCGACGGACTGCAGCGCGAGGCCGAACCCGCGCCCCATCAGCACCGACTGGATGCCGCTGATCAGCTCCCGCCGGAACACCTCGACGTTGAACGCGGTCGCCGACGGCCGGCGCATGGTCAGCCCGGCCGCCTGGACCACCGCGCCGCGCAGCTCGCGCGCCGGGGCGCTGGCGTTGAACCCGAGCTCGGCGGCGATGGCCAGGATCCGCTCGCGCAGCTCCTCGGAGACGCCGGGGCGGCCGTTGAGCGCATACGACACCGCCATCCGGGACACGCCTGCGCGGCTGGCGATGTCCGCCATGGTGGGTCGGCGGTCCATGGCCTCCAGCCTCGGCAAGTCCTGATCCCGTGCCGCACGGCGGTGCGACCGGCCACATCGTATCCCCCGGCCCGCCGCGACCGGCGGCACCGCCCGCCATGTCACGGTTCAGCAAATCGACGCCGTGAAGCAGATTTCACAGGTTGCCGCCCAGCTCGGCGTTGACTTTACAGGTTAAGTCCACGATGGTCTATCTCACCCCGATCCCCACCCTGAGAGGAGTGCGGCATGCCTGTCCGCCACTGGCGCCGCCTGCTGCTGTGGCTCGTGTCCACGGCCGCCGTCATCGCCACCGTCGCCGTCGCGGCGGTGCTCCCGACCGCCCAGGCGGCACAGCCCGGCAGCCCGCTGCTGGCGTACCTGAACCGGATCTCCGGCCAGTACACGCTGTCCGGCCAGCACAACCGCGAACCGAACAGCGACCCGACGAAGTACACCCGGGTCGCCCAGCAGATCACCGGCCAGACCCCGGGCCTGTGGGGCGGCGACTTCCTGTTCGCCTCCGCCGACGTCAACGCCCGCCAGACGATGGTCAACGAGGCGATCAACCAGTGGCGGTCCGGCTCGGTGGTCGCCCTCACGTGGCACATGTGCCCGCCCACCGTGGGCCGCACCTGCGGGTGGGACGAGGCCGGCATCCTCGGCTCGCTCACCGACGCCCAGTGGAGCCAGCTCATCACCGGCGGCACCGCGCTCAACACCGCCTGGAAGGCCCGCCTCGACGAGATCGTGCCGTTCCTGCAGCAGCTCAAGAACGCCGGCGTGGAGCCGCTGTGGCGGCCGATCCACGAGATGAACGACGGCTGGTCCTGGTGGGGCGGGCGGCCCGGCGCGAACGGCAGCCGCCGCCTGTACGAGATCACCTACGACTACCTGGTCAACACCAAGGGCCTGAACAACATGGTGTGGGTCTGGAACGTCAAGGACCTCAACATGGGCTCGGCGAGCCAGTACCTGCCGGCCGCGAACACCTTCGACGTGGCCAGCCTCGACGTGTGGGTGAAGCTGGAGCCCAGCGCGTCGGACTACCAGACGATGCTCAACCTGTCCGGCGGCAAGCCGATCTCCCTGGCCGAGGTGGGCCGCACCCCGAGCCCGTCGATCCTCACCTCCCAGCCGCGGTGGACCTGGTTCATGGTCTGGGCGGAGTGGCTCACCGACCCCGCCTACAACACCAACGCCGGCGTGCAGGCGACCTACTTCCATCCCCGCGTGCTCAACCGGGGCGAGTTCAGCATCGGCACCCCGCCGACCAACCCGCCGACCAGCACCCCGCCCGGCGGGAACCTCGCGCTGAACCGGCCGGTCCTCGCCTCCAGCCAGGAGAACACCACCAACACCCCGGCGCGGGCCGTGGACGGCAACACCGGCACCCGGTGGAGCAGCGCCTACGCCGACCAGCAGTGGATCTACGTCGACCTGGGCGCCGGCCGCTCCGTCACCGGCGTCACGCTGCGCTGGGAGGCGGCCTACGCCGCGCAGTACCAGATCCAGACCTCCACGGACGGCACCACCTGGACCACCGTGCACAGCGACTACAACGGCAACGGCGGCACCGACACGGTGAACTTCGCCGCCACCACCGCCCGCTACGTGAAGATGTACGCCCCGCTGCGCGCCACCCAGTACGGCGTCTCCCTCTGGGAGTTCGAGGTCCGCGGCACCTGATCACCCCCTCGCGACGGTGGGCACCCCGGGTCTGCGGGGTGCCCACCGGCGTGTTCACGGCCCGCGACGGTCGCGCTGTCCGTCAGACACGCGGTGACTCCGGTCGGCGTCGAGGAGGGTGGCCTGCCGTCCTCGTGACCGGCCGCGTGCCTGCGCGGAGGAGGCGACACGTTCCATGACCACATCCGAAGACCGGGCCGAAGGTCCGCACCGCCGATCGGCGTCCGCTGAGGACCCGGCGGAAGCGGACGCCGTGGCGGCCGCGGACTCCCCGCCCCCCGAGGACGTCACACGCGTCCTGGCCATGCCGCCCGCACAGGACGTCGCGGACGTCGCGGACGTTTCGTCCGTCGCGGACGTTCCGGCGGACGGGTCCGCGGACGGCCGGGCGGCCAGGCCTGCGGACGGGCCTGCGGACGGCCCGGCGGCCAGGACCGCGGACGGGTCTTCCGACGGGCTCCCGGTCCAGCTGGCGGCCGAGCTGGCGGACGGGCTCGCGGCCGTCCGGGCCGGGCTCGCCGGGCTCGCCGTCGCCGTCGAGGAGATCCGGGCCAACCTCCGAGAAATCGACGAGTTCCACGCGCTGCGGGCCAAGGACCGCCGGCTCATCGAGCAGCTGCACACGGAGAACACCGAGCTGCACAACGGGCAGCTCACCAAGGCGATGGCGCCGCTGTTCAACGGGCTGATCAGCCTGTACGACCTGATGACGCCCGTCCGCGAGGAGGACCGGAGCACGAAGCTGCTGCGCGACCAGGTCGTGCAGATCCTCGACCTGAACGGCGTCGAGCTGTACCAGCCGAAGCGTGGTGAGGCCTTCGACAGCAAGCGGCAGCACGGCACCAGGACCGCGGTCACCGAGGACCCCGGCGCCGACGCCACGGTGGCCCGCATGACCCGGGTCGGTTTCCTGCGCGGGGATGTGGTCGTGCGCCCGGCCCTGGTCGAGGTGTACCGCCTGCGCAAGCCCGCCGGCTCGGCATCCGCCCGCTAGCGCCGACCACCTTAGGAGATCAGCGTGGCCAAAGTCTTCGGCATCGACCTCGGCACCACATACTCGTGCATCGCCTCGATCGACAGGTACGGGCGGCCGATCGTCTACAACAACGCCGACAACCAGGCGACGACCCCGTCCGTGGTGCAGTTCACCAGCGACAACGAGCCGATCGTCGGCATCCAGGCCAAGCGCAGCGCGCGGGTGCGCACCGACGAGGTCGCGGCCCTGGTGAAGCGGCACATGGACGACCCCGACTGGCGGTTCCGCGCCAACGGGACCGACTACTCCGCGCCGGCCGTGTCCAGCCAGGTGCTGCAGAGCCTCGTCCGCGACGTCGAGCTGGCCACCGGCGAGGTGGTGACCGACGTGGTCATCACCGTCCCGGCCTACACCGGGCAGGAGTTCCGGCAGGCGACGAAGTTCGCCGGCGAGCTCGCCGGCCTCAACGTCGTCGACATCATCAACGAGCCGACCGCCGCCGCCTTCTCCTACGGGTTCCTGCAGGAGGGCAGCAAGGCGCAGACGGTGATGGTGTACGACCTGGGCGGCGGGACGTTCGACGTCACCGTCATCCGGCTGGCGGAGAAGAAGATCGAGGTCGTCGCGACCGACGGCAACCCGCACCTCGGCGGCGCCGACTGGGACGAGACCATCGCGACGTTCCTCGGCGGCCGGTTCGTCCGGGAGCACCCGGAGGCCGGCGACCCGTGGGACGACGACGCGGGCGCGCAGCACCTGCTGACCCTGGCCGAGGAGGTCAAGCAGTCGTTGAGCTCGCGCAAGTCGTATGTCGCGGTGGTGAGCTACCGGGGCAACCTCACGGAGGTCACGATCACCCGCGACGAGCTGGAGGAGCTCACCGCGGGCCTGCTGCAGCGCACCATGGACCTCACCCGCAACGTGCTGGACAGGGCCGCGGCCAAGGGCGTCACCGTCATCGACCAGGTGCTGCTCGTCGGCGGGATGAGCAAGAGTCCCGTCGTCGCGCGGCGGATCGCCGAGCTGTTCGAGCTCGAGGCGAAACTCGCCGACCCGGACCTGGCCGTCGCCAAGGGTGCGGCGATCTTCGGGCAGAAGCGGGAGCTGGAGATCTACGTGCTGGAGAGCCTGCGGCGCACCGGGGCACTCACCGAGCACGAGGACCTGTCCGACGCCGAGCCGGAGGCGCTGGACCAGGCGGTGCGTCAGGCGGCGTCCGACCATGCGATGAGCACCGCCGAGGTCGGCGACCTCGTCGCCACCCAGATCACGAACGTGACCAGCCGCGGGTTCGGCATCCAGGCGCACGACGCCGGCGCCGGCGAGGAGGACCTGTACGTGGAGTTCCTCGCGCACGCCCAGGATCAGCTGCCGATCAGCGTCGAGCAGCGGTTCTACACCAGGTTCGACAACCAGACCTCGGTGCACGTCATGGTCATGGAGCAGAACACCCCGGTCGAGTCGCGCCGGCCCGCGGACAGCATCACGGTCATCGACGGGCTCATCGAGGACATCCCCGTCGGCCATCCCCAGGGCACGCCGGTGGACGTGAAGCTGGAGATGGGCACCGACCAGGTGATCACGGTGACCGCGCGGCACCAGGCCGTCGCCGACCCGCTGGTCCTCACCATCAAGGTCGGGACCGCCTCGGCCGCGGTGCGGGCGGCCGAGCAGGCGAAGGTCGACGAGCTGAAGCAACGCTCCTGATGTCGTTCGACCCAGGCGAGTACCGCACCCGGGTGCTCGCCCGCCTGAGGAAACGCTCCGGCCTCGCCGACCCGCGGACCGGGGACCCGTTCCTGGTGTGCGCGATCGACCTCGACGCGACCACGCAGCAGGTGACGGACGGCCTCGACCGCATCACCGCCTTCTGGCGCAAGGAACGGGACAAGCCCGCCTACCGGGGTGTCGTCCATGAGCTGCTGTCGCACCGGGACGCGTACGCCGAGGAGCTGGGGACGGCACCGCGCAGGGCCGCGGCGGCGGCCCGGGTCCGGGCGATGCGCGAGGTGTCCGACCAGCAGGCCGGGCTGGTGCTGGACCGGCTCGCGGCCGGGCTGCGGCGCGCGCACGGCGCCGTCCACCGGCCGAAGGTGAAGGTGCTGGAGTCCATCGCCGCCGAGGAGGGCATGGGCGGGGAGGCGTTCCAGGCGTGGCTGGCCCGGCAGGAGGTGACCGAGGAGCCCCTGGCGGCCCAGCCGTGGGACCCCGCGTTGCGCCGGCAGATCCGCGACGACCTGGACCAGCTGGCCCAGATGGACCGCCCGCACGCCGAGCGGTACCGGACGCTGCTGACCTTCCTCGGGGTCGGGTCGCACCCGTCACCGGACAGCGTGCGGCGGGCATACGACGCGCTCGTGGAGCGCAACCGCGCGGTGGTGCAGGACTCCGTCACGAGCCGGACCGAGCAGCTGCTGTCGCAGGTGCATGTGCGGCTGCTGGCCGAGGACGGGATCGAGCGGTACTCGGCGAGCCTGCGCGCCGACGCCGAGGAGCTGCTGGCCACGGAGCTGCGCTGGACGGCCCAGCTGACCGGGCTGCTGCAGGCACCGGACACGTCGGCGATGGCGGCCCGCGTCGTCGGCCTCGCCTGGGGGATCGCCGACGGCGAGGCCCTCGAGGTGGTCCGCCGCGCCGCGATCACGGCCGGCCTCGCGGTCGAGGTGAACACGGCGGTGCGGCTGATCGTCTGCGCCGGCTGCGGCCGCCCGCAGGCGGTCACCGACAGCGAGCGGTGCGCGTACTGCCCCGCGGAGCTCTTCGGCGGCTGCGTCGTCTGCGGCGAGTCGATCCCCCGGGCCGCCGACATCTGCCCCCGCTGCAACGCCCCGTGCGGGGTGCTCAGCGTCGCGGAGCGGACCGTGCCGGCCCTGCGCGACGCGCTGGCGTCCGGGTTCGTCGCGGAGGCGAACCGGCTGACCCTGGGCGTGCTCACCGTGGTCGGCCACCCGGCGGCACCCGCGGAGCTGGCCGGTCTCGTCGCGGAGGCGGCGGACCGGTACGCCGAGGCGAACCAGCAGTGGGCGAAGCTGCTGCGCGAGACGAGACGGGGTGCCGTCTGGGCCGCCACGAGCGCCGCGGAGTGGCTGGCCACGCGGGCGCGGGACGTGCCGTCCCCGGACCCGGCCTCGCCGGCGACGGCCGTCTCGCGCATCCCGCTGCTCGAACAGGCGCAGCAGGACGCCGTCGTCGCGGCGCGCCGGGCCGCGGCGTCCCCGCCGGAGGTGCGGGAGGACGAGCTGCAGCGGCTGCTGCAGCGCTACCCCGACTGCCCGCAGGCACAGGCGGCCCTGGCACGGATCCCGCTGCGGCCACCGGTCGGCCTCGACGCGGTCGTGCACGGCGAGGACGTGGAGGTGTCCTGGCGGGCCGCCCCGGCGGCGCCGGCGACGCTGTCCTACCGGGTCGACCGGCACGTGGAATGGCCCCCGGACCTCGCCGGGGTGACACCCGTGGGCAGCACGACCAGGACGCAGCTCAAGGACACCGGCGCCCCCGGTGGCACGGTCGTGCGCTACACGGTGACCGCCGTCGACGGCCCCCGGGTGTCGGCGAGCGTCGGCGCCGGAACGCCGCGGTCCTTCCACCGCGACGTGGCGCTGCTCAACGCCTCGGCGGTCGGGCGGCGCGCGGTACGCCTCGAGTGGCCGACGGAGCATCTGGGCAGCGCGGAGGTGACGATCGAGCGCGAGGTCGAGCACCCCGGCGAGGGGCGCGGGACGACGACACGCTTCCGGCCGGTGACGGCGGGGTTGTTCTTCGACGAGACCATGGAGCTCGGCGTCACCTACCGGTACCGGGTGTACCTGACGTACCGCGACCGCGCCGGGAACGCGACCCGCACGTCCGGCCGGGAGGCCGTCGCGACGGTGTACGCCGCGCCGGAGCCGGTCGACCAGCTGCGGGCGCTCACCGGCGACGACGGCCGCACGACGATCACCTACGACGCCCCGCCGGCCGGGACCGTCCGCGTGTACGCCCTCGCCGGGGTCAGGGAGCCGTTCGCGGCCTCGGCGGCCCGCACCGCGCTGGAGCTGGACGCGGAGGCGTCCGCGGCGCGCCTGGTCGGCGAGGGCCCGCAGCGCGTCGTCGACGAGGCCGGGCGGGCGGTGGTGACCTACCGGGCGGTGACGGTGTCCGGGCCCGACGTGGCGCTCGGCGCGCACCTGGTCCACGTCGCGGCGCCCCGCCCCGGCGGGCTGCGCACGATCGGCGACAGCAGCGGGCGGCTCCGCCTCGGGTTCGACCTGCCGGCCGGCGTGTCCACGGCCCTGGTCCGGTGGAGCCGCCTGGACTTCCCCACCGGCCCGGACCACGACACCCCGGCGACCGGATCGGCCCACGTCACCGCCGCCGAGCTGGCGGCCACCGGGGGCTACGACATCGACGTGCCCGAGGACGGCCGGGCCGTCTACGTCGCCGTGCACGCCACGGCGGCCGCGCCGGGCGGGGGCGCACCGGTGGTGGCGCTGGCCGGGGCGAGGCTGCTGGCCCGCCGCGCCGTGCCGACGGTGGTGCGGTACTCGGTGAACATCAAACGGTTCATGTCGCGGGTCGACATCGACGTGAGCACCGCAGACGGGCGGCCGCTGCCGGTGCTGGCGGTGGTGCTGCACAACAGTGCCGAGCCGGCCACCGCGAGCGACGGCGACACGGTCTGCTCCTACGCCTCCGGCACGCCGACGGTCGCGCTGCAGGTCAAGCGGGAGGACCTGTGCAACGGGTACCTGCGGCTGTTCGCACTGCCGGAGCCGGGCTTCGTGGTCGAGGTGCACGACCCGCCGCTGACCAGCCGGCGGGTCGTGCTCAGCTGACGGCGGCGCAACGGATCCCTGTAAGTTACAGCCGCAATTGACTTCATCGAAGGGCTCCGATACCTTCGCCGGATTCCCTGGGAAAGCCCTTTCCCCGTGAGGAGTCCACATCATGAAGCGTCGCTGGCGCATCAGTCTGCTCGTCGGGACGGCGGTGACCACGCTGCTGGGCGCGGGCGTCATCGCCGGCCTGCCCGTCGCCTCGGCCGCCACGGTCGACACGTCCGCCTGGTACGCGATCGTCAACCGCAACAGCGGCAAGGCGTTGGACCTGTGGGAGTGGTCCACCGCCGACGGGGCACCCGTCAACCAGTTCACCCGCAACGACCTCGCCGTGCAGCAGTGGCAGTTCGTGCCCACCGACAACGGCTACTACCAGATCAGATCGCGGCACAGCGGCAAGGTCCTCGAGATCGCCAACGCGAGCGACGGCGCCAACCTGTACCAGCAGACCGCCGTCGCCGGCAACAACCGGCAGCAGTTCACGCTGAAGGACTCCGCCGGCGGCTACGTGCGGCTGCTCAACCGGCACAGCGGCAAGGCCCTGGACGTGTGGGAGTGGTCGACCGCCGACGGCGCCCGCATCTCGCAGTACACCGACACCGACGGCGCCAACCAGCAGTGGACCCTGGCCCGCGTCGGCAGCGGCACCCCGACGACCACGCCACCGGCCGGCGGCTGCGGCAGCGGGTCGTTCAACGCCGAGGCGGTGCTCAGCGGCAGCACCTGGACCGCCCGCAACGGCGGCACCACCGCGTACACGGGCACCGACATGCGCGCCGCGGTGCAGGCCGCCGTCAACAGCCTGTCGTCGGGGCGGACCTCGAAGCAGCGCGTCGTGGTGCGCGGCTCCGGCTCGATCAGCGCCGGCTCCCGCATCTCCCTGCCCAGCTACACCACGATCGACGTCTGCGGCACCATCAACGTCACCGGCTCCGGCTCGGGCGACCAGGCACCGATCTACTCCCGCGGCACCACCGACATCGAGGTCCAGCACCTCACCCTGACCGGCGCCCCGCTCTACGGGATCTTCATGCGCAACGTCACCAACGTCGTGCTCGGCCAGATCGACATGCGGCTGTCCGGCGGCCTCGGCGTCCGCATCGACAACCGCGGCGACACCAGCCAGTGGACCCGCAACGTGCGCATCGACAACGTCTACGTCTCCGGCGCCGGCTCCCACGCGGTGGAGACCTACGGCGTCGACGGCATCACCATCGGCACCGTGACCGCACGCAACGTCGGCGAGTCCGGCCTGCTGCTCAACCAGACGATCAACGCGACCGTCGGCACCGTCGACGCGGAGAACGCCGGCGCGGGCACCGGCTACGCGGCGTTCCGCATGGCCAACCGCAACGGCCGCATCGGCAGCTCCTACGCCACCAACATCCGCGTCGGCACCGTCCGCGCCCGCGGCGGCGGCCGCGGCATCTTCTGCGTGTCGGAGAGCGGCGGCGCCGTCATCGACCGCGTCGACATCGCCAACACCGGCAACAACGCCGTCCTGATCGAGAACTGCTACAACGTCAGCCTCGCCACGAACGGCGGCACGATCAGCGGCGGCGGCGAGGTCCGCCTCGCCGAACGCACCGAGTTCCCCGGCAACACCGACATCACCTTGCGCAACTTCACGCTGACGAACAACCGCATCGTGGAGAACCCCTGCACCGACCGGCTCACGATCTCGAACGTGACCCTGAACAACTCGACGATCACCCGCTGCTGAAACACCGTCCAGGGCTGCCCCGGCACACGCACCGGGGCAGCCCTGGACACATCAGCCGGCCGTCTCAGCCGGCGATGAAGGTGTACGGCCCGCCGTCGACCGTGTTGCCGTCGGCGAGGGTGCCGAAGCCGATGGTGAGCGTGTGGGTCCCCGGCGTGGCCGGCGTGTAGCCGAAGCGGCTCCACGCTCGCCGTGCCGTCGGGACCGGCCGGCACGACGTGCTCGACGGTGTTCTTGAACCGGTAGACGTAGTCGACGACGTCGGTGGTGCCCGGGTGGAAGACGATGGTGCGGTTCTGGTTGAATGCGCCGTCCGGGTCGAGGTCCTTGATCGTCGGCGCGACGCTCGCGACCCGGTAGTCGAAGGTGGCCGCGGGCGAGGTGTTGCCGACCCGGCCGACGCCGACCACGACGACGTGGTGCACCCCGGACGCCGCCGGCGTCCACGGCACGGTGACGCTGCCGCCGGGCTGGCCCGCCGGCAGGAGGGGACCGGACGCCGCGTCGAGGCCCCATCGGAAGCCGACCACGTCCGGGTCGCCGTCCGCGGAGCACGTGAACGAGGTCGCGACCCCGGGCCGGCCCGGCTGGCCGCCGGTCGCGGACACGGTGATGCTTGTGAGCGAAGGCACGGGTCGGATCGTAGGGCGGCGGGCCGCGATCCACTGCCCCGATCGTCCAGAGTGGACATTCGTGGCAGACAGGGACGTCGGAGCCGGGAGGCGGCCCCTCCCGGCTCCCCCGGCTCAGGGCCGGTTGCCGGTCGGGATCGTGATGAGGGTGGTCGTCGGCGAGGCGACCTTGTTCAGGAACAGCATCGCCAGGGCGCGGATGAACTGGTCGAAGATGTAGAAGCTGACGGGCGCGATCGGGATCAGGCCCTCCCGGAACGCGATGTAGGCGGGCCACGCGGTGCGGATGAGGGTGGCCGCCGCGTAGTCGCGGGGCAGGCGCAGCCAGTCGCCGATCTCGTTGCTGAGCACGTAGCGGACGAACTCGTTGAGGAAGCCGCGGGT
This sequence comes from Dactylosporangium sp. NBC_01737, assembly GCF_035963215.1. Taxonomy (NCBI): domain Bacteria; kingdom Bacillati; phylum Actinomycetota; class Actinomycetes; order Micromonosporales; family Micromonosporaceae; genus Dactylosporangium; species Dactylosporangium sp. NBC_01737. The sequence goes on along the minus strand of NZ_CP109153.1, from coordinate 5,176,108 downwards.
GACGCCCAGGTCGATCTGCGCGGTCAGGCCGAGCAGGTCCTCCGCGAGGGCCTTGCCCTCCACCGATGGGGACAGGATCGGGGTGAGGGCCTGCGCCGACTGCGCGTAGGCGGCGGCCCACGTCTGCGGGATGAACTCGTCGCGCACGCCGAGCAGGTGGATGGCGACCTGCCAGCTGTGCAGGAAGGCCTCCTCCTCCGCGGTCGTCATCGGCACCTTCCATTCGCGCAGCTTCTTGTGTACGAAGGTGCCGAGGCTGTGGAAGGTGACCAGGATGTCGCCGTTGCTGATCGGGATCCCGCCCGGCTCGTTGGCCACGGCGCGCCAGTGCGGCGACTGCGGCAGCAGGTGGCGCACCGCGGCGTGCACCAGGCGGGTCTTGTTGGCGGTGACCACGAACTGGCCGTTGGGCTCGAACGCGGTCAGCTCGCTCAGGTCGTAGCCGAAGGTGAACGTCTTGGCCGCGCGGTCCTGCATGTTGGCACCGCCCGCGGACCAGTAGACCGACTTCGCCTCGCGCGGGATCACCGTGCTCATGATGCCGCTGCCGAGGCCGTAGAGCATGAACAGATAGGTGTCCTTGCGGCGGTTGAAGTCGGCGGCGAGACGCAGCTTGGTCCGGTCGGCCCAGGAGGGCAGCTTGTTGACCCCCTGCAGGTAGGTGCGCAGTTCGGCCGGCAGGCCGCTGGGCAGCGGGTCCTGGTTGTTCACCCAGGTCCGCATCGCGGTGTTGACCGCCGGGACCTGGCCGTTGTCGAGCAGGCCGGCCAGCAGCCGGTCCACCTCGTCGTCCCAGGCCCACCACGGGTCGGCGCCCGCGGCGGCATGCGCTGCCGTGGCCGGGACGGCGCCCACCGCGCTCACCAGGCCCAGCGCGACACCGAGGGACAGAACACTCCGTCGGTTGAGATTGTTCATTAACTTACCCCGCTTCCTTGGAGGCATGGGCGCTGCTCATGCAGGGGTCGACCGTGGCGGACGGCGACTATCTCACGACTGTCGATGCGAGATTCTCCGTTAACATAGCGAAGCGGTGCGCCGGTCGGCAAGGCATCACGGCCGTGAATCTGCGTGGCCGTCGCCCGGTCATGTGTCAGGATCGGCGGCATGCCATGGGAGGTCGCCGCGTCGCCGAGGTGCTCGCCGAGGTGCGGATCGTGACCACCGGGTCGGCCGCGGCGGTCCGGCCGCGCAACCGCAGGCAGCTCATCGTCGAGTCGGCCGGCCGGATGTTCAGCGAGCGCGGCTACCACGCGGCGTCCATGGACGAGATCGCGGCGCGGGTGGGCATCACCGCCGCCGCCCTGTACCGGCACTTCCCCAACAAGTACGCGCTGTTCGCCGAGTGCGCGAACGTCATGGTCGACCGGCTCGTCGCCGCGCTCGACGAGGTGCCGCCCGGGGCGTCCCTCGCCGAGGTCTTCGCCGCCGCCGCCCGGGTCACCGTGGCCCATCGCGCGTCGGGCGGGGTCTACCGGTGGGAGGCCCGCTACCTCGACCGTGAGGACCGGCGGGTGCTCAGGACGAAGTTCGCGCACGTGGTCGGCCGGGTCACGGACGCCGTGCGGCGCGAGCACCCGCGGGCCGGCGAGCACCTGCGGGCCGTGGCCGCGCTCGGCGCGATCGGGTCCATCACGATGCACCACACCTCGATCGCGCAGCGCCGGGTCGAGGAGCTGCTGGTCGCGGCGGCCCTGCGGGTGGTCGCGACCGACCCCGCGGCGGCCACCGGCATCGCGCACCTCGTCGACCTGCCCGCCCAGCCCGTGGCGCGGACCCGGCGCTCGGAGATCCTCGCGGCCGCCGTCCCGCTGTTCGAGCGCGACGGGTTCGCCAACGTCACCAACGGCAGGATCGCCGAGGCCGTCGGGCTGGTCCCGTCCGCGATCTACCGCTACTTCCCCGGCAAGGCCGACATTCTCGCGGCGGCGTGCCTGCAGGCGGCGGCGCTGCTGGCCCAGGCGGTGGAGCAGAATCTCCGCGGGACGTCCGACCCGCACGACGCGGTGGTCGCGCTGACGGCGACCTTCGTGGCGTACAGCTTCGAACACACCGCACTCACCAGCGTCGCCGACGCCGAGCTCGCCGGCCTGCCGGCCGACCTGCAGCGGCCGCTGGTCGTCGCGCAGCGCGAGCACATCGCCGTGTGGGAGCAGCAGCTGCGCTCGGCACGGCCGGAGCTGGACTCGCGCCAGGCCCGGGTGCTGATCCACGCCGGCTTCGGCGTGGTCGTCGAGGCCGGGCGCAGGCTGCGGTGGCAGGACACCCCGGAGCACCGCGACACCGTCGCCGCGCTGCTCATGAGCGCCCTGGGCTGCCGCTGACCCGGCCGCGCCGCGGCGACGCCCGGGGTCACGCCCGGTCCGCGCAGGACGCCAGCTTCCGGCGGATCTCGGCGGACTCCGCGTGGCCGAGCGCGTCGAGGATGTCCAGCGCGGCCCGCCACGACCGGGCGGCCGTCGCGGGGTCGCCGGACGCGAGCTGGGTGTCGCCGAGCCGGTGCAGGCTGGCGGCCTCGTAGTAGCGGTCCCCGAGCGCGCGGCGGTGCTCGATGGCCCGCTGGTAGCACGCGATGGCCTCGCCGTACCGGTCGAGGCTGTGGTGGGCGTAGCCGAGGCTGTCCCAGGTGGCGGCCTCGCCGTCGCGGTCGCCGATCTGCTGCTGGAGCGCGAGCGCCTCGTGGCAGGCCACGATCGCCCGTTCGTGGTCGCCGAGCTGGGCGTGGCACCACCCGGCCGAGTTCATCGCGTTGGCCTGGCCGGGCACGTTGCCCGCCAGCCGGAAGAGGTCCAGGGCCAGCCGGGCGTGGCGCAGCGCCGTGCGCGAGTCGCCCTGCTGCTCGAAGACCGCGCCGAGCCCGAGATGGGTCTGGCCCTGGCCCGCGTGGTCGCCGCACCGGCCGAACAGGCGCAGCGCCTGCTCGTAGTGGTGCCGCGCGTCGCCGGGGCGGCTCAGCTTGGCGTGTGCGCGGGCGAGGTGATGGTGCGCGTGCGCCCGCCCGGCGTCGTCGCCCGCGGCGGCCCGCAGGGCGATCCACTGGGTGGCGGCCTGGTCGTGCCAGTGCCCGCGCCACTGGAAGTAGGTGCACAGCGTCCAGGCCAGTCGCCCGGCGTCCGCCTCGAACCCGGTGGCCGCCGCCTCCAGGGTGACCGCGACCAGCACCCGGTGCTCGGTGACGAACCAGCGCATCGCCTCGTCGCGGTCCTGCGGCGTCTGCGGTGTCGCGCCGGGAGGCACCGGGTCCAGGACGATCGGAGGTTCGCGGTGCGGCAGCAGCAGCCGGTCCGCGGCGCGCGCGGTGTGCAGGTAGTGCCCGATCATCCGGCGGCGCGCCGCGTGCACGGCGTCGGGTCCCTCGGCGGCGCGGGCGACCTCGGCCGCGTACGCGTGCAGCAGGTCGTGGCAGCCGTACCGGCCGGGGCCGGGCTCCGTCACGAGGTGCGCGCGGGTCAGCTCGGCCAGGACCGGCCGGACCTCGGACTCCGGCGCCCCCGCCAGGCTCGCCGCCGTCGCCAACCCGATCGACGGGCCCGGATGCAGGCCGAGCCGCCGGAACATCGTCGCCGCGGCGGGCGCGAGGGCGTGGTACGACCACGAGAACACGCTGCGCACCGCACTGCCGTGTTCGTCGGTGCCGAGCGCGTCCAGCCGGAGCCGCTCGTCGTGCAGCTCACCGGCGAGGTCCCGCAGCGAGCGGTGCGGGCCGGTGGCCGCGCGGGCGGCCACGATCGCCAGTGCCAGCGGCAGGCCCGCGCACCGGGCGACGACGTCCGCCACCGCGTCCGCCTCGGCCGCCAGGCGGTCCTCGCCGAGCCGGGCGGCCAGCAGGTCGCGGGACTCCGCGGCGTCGAGCAGATCCAGCCCGATCGGGTGGGCGCCGTCCGTGGCGATCAGACCGGTCAGCTGGTTGCGGCTGGTGATCAGCACGAGGCAGCCCGGCCCGCCCGGCAGCAGCGGGCGCACCTGCGCCGTGTCGCGGGCGTTGTCCAGGACGATCAGCATCCGCCGGGTGGCGACCAGGCTCCGGAACAGCGCCGTCTGAGCGGCGAGGCTGGCCGGGACGCGATCCTCCGGGACCTGCAGCGCGTCGAGCAGGTCCCGCACGGCCTCGGCCGGCTCCACCGCCCGCCCGCTGCCGTCGAACCCGCGAAGGTCCAGGAAGATCTGCCCGTCGGGGAAGCGGTCGGCGACCTGCTGCGCCCAGTGCACGGCCAGTGCGGTCTTGCCGACGCCGGCGGTGCCGGACACCACCGCGATCGTGGCGCCGGCCGTCACCTTGTGCAGCCGGGCGAGCTCGGCGGCCCGGCCGGTGAAGCCGCGGACGCCGGCCGGGAGCTGCGCGGGCACGGGTGCGGCCGCCCGGGCGCGGTGGTCGCCGGCGGTGCCGCGCTGCCCGGCGCCGTGCAGCAGGTCGGTGTGCGCGCGGACCAGGTCCGCCCCGGGGTCCACGCCCAGTTCCTCGGCGAGCCGGCGGCGGACCTCGCTGTAGAGCATGAACGCCTGCCCCCGGCGGCCGGCCGCGCCGTACGCCCGGATCAGGCGTGCCTGCGCGACCTCGTCGAGCGGGTTGGCGGCCGCCGCCTCTTCGAGCTTCGGCAGCACCTCGGCCGCCGACCCGAGATCGATCATCAGGTCGCCGTACCGGGCGAGCGCGACCCGCTGCTCGCCCGCGAGGGCCATCGTGCTGGGGTGCCCGGCGAGGGCCGGGATGTCGGCGAGGGGCGGGCCGTGCCACAGCCCGAGCGCCTCGTCGAGCAGCGCCGCCGCCTGCCGCGGGTCACCGGCGAGCCGCAGGCGCTCCGCGGACTCGACCAGCTGCCGGAAGCGCAGCAGGTCGACCGCGGCCGCCGGGGCCCGCAGCGCGTAGCCGTCCCCGACCGGCACCAGCAGGCCCGACCGGGCCCGCGCCGGCCGGTCCGGCTCCAACCGGCGGCGCAGCCGCAGGACGTGGGTCTGGATGACGTTCACGGCGGACACCGGTGGGGTCCGGCCGGCCCAGAGAATGTCCATGATCGCGGCGCGCGGCACCACCTGCCCACCGGCGACCGCGACCAGGCCGAGGACCGCCCGCTGGGCGGCGGATCCGAGGTCGAGCCGCTCACGGTCGCGCCAGGCGGCCACGTGGCCGAGCACCTGGATCCGCAGCACCACAACCCACCCGCGCGCCTGGAGGAAGCCTCGCACTTTACGTCAACGGCCATCGATGCGGCAACGCGGTCCCACATCCAGGAACCGGCCCAGGCCGGCCGGCCTCCGTGCGGCACGGAGGCCGGCCGGCCGTTAACCGTCCACTGTGGACAGCTTGGCCGGGACGGGCGCGGGCGCCTGCGCCGCGGCTGGCTCCTGGGCGTCGAGCATGGTCGCCTCGTCGAAGGGCAGCTCGCCGCCGAGCACCGCGATCGAGCGCTGCCGGTCGAACTCCCCGGTCCAGGAGCCGACGATCACCGTGGCCACCGCGTTGCCGGCGAAGTTGGTCAGTGCGCGGGCCTCGGACATGAACCGGTCGATGCCGACGATGAGCCCGACGCCGTCGACCAGGTCCGGGCGGTGGGCCTGCAGGCCGCCGGCGAGCGTCGCCAGGCCGGCGCCGGTCACGCCGGCGGCGCCCTTCGAGGCGATCACCATGAACACCAGCAGCGAGATCTGCTGGCTGATCGACATCGGCCGGCCGACCGCGTCCGCGACGAACAGCGACGCCATCGTCAGGTAGATCGCCGTGCCGTCGAGGTTGAACGAGTACCCGGTCGGCACGGTGATCCCGACGACCGTCCGTGACACGCCGAGGTGCTCCATCTTCGCGATCAGCCTCGGCAGCGCCGACTCCGACGACGACGTCGACAGGATCAGCAGGAACTCGCGGGCCAGGTACCGCAGCAGCAGGAAGAGGCTCGTGCGCGCGATGACGCGCAGCAGGACGCCGAGGACGAGCACGACGAAGATCACGCAGGTGAGGTAGAACCCGAACATGATCTGCAGCAGCGCCGTCAGCGCCTTCCAGCCGCTGCCGCCGACGACCGCCGCGATCGCGCCGAACGCGCCGATCGGCGCCAGCCACATGATCATGGCCAGGACGCGGAAGACGAGCCGCTGCAGGTGCTCCACGCCGCGCAGGATCGGCTCGCCGGACCGGCCGAGCGCCAGCAGCGCGAAGCCGACGAGCAGCGCGACGAGCAGCGTCTGCAGCACGGCGCCGGAGGTGAGCGCGGACAGCAGCGTGGTCGGGATGACGCCGAGCAGGAAGTCGACGGTGCCGCCCGAGCCGCCGGCCGCGGCCTTGGCGCCGGCGGCCTTGGTCGCGGCGGTCAGGTGCAGCCCGGCGCCGGGGTGCAGCAGGTTGCCGACGACCAGACCGATGGCGAGGGCGACGGTCGACATCACCAGGAAGTACCCGAGCGCCAGGCCGCCGATCCGGCCGACCTGCGCCGCCCGGCGCACCGAGCCGACGCCGAGCACGATCGTGCAGAAGATCACGGGCCCGATCATCATCTTGATGAGGTTGACGAAGCCGGTGCCGAGCGGCTTGAGCTCGACGGCGGCCTTCGGGGCGAGCAGGCCGACGGCGATGCCGGCGGCGACCGCCACGATGACGGCCAGGTAGAGGTAGTGCGTCCGGTCGCGCCTCGGCGCGACGGCGGCGGCGGGGGTGCCTGCGGAGGTGGACATGTCACGAGGTTGCCGATGCTCGTGACTCAGGTCACTATTTCGTTCATTGCGTACATGTGACCGCAGAAAGGCGGGCGACGTGTTCCACCCGCGGCGCTGGAGCCTGGCGCGGCAGCTGCTCGCGCTGCAGACCGTCGTCATCAGCGTGCTGATGGCCGGCGGCATCGCGGGCGCGTACCTGCAGGCCAGGCGCAACAGCCTGGCCACCGCACGGGAGACGGTCCTCGCGGTCGCCCGCACCGTCGCCGACGACCCCGCGGTGCTCGCCGCGCTGCGCCGGCCCGACCCGGCCGCCGTGCTCCAGCCCCTCGCCGAGCGCATCCGCGCCGACACCGGCACCACGTTCGTGGTCGTGATGAGCCCGAGCGGCATCCGGTACACCCATCCCGATCCGGCCCAGATCGGCGGCCGGTTCATCGGGCACATCGAGGGCGCCACACCCACCGGGCCGGTGACGGAGACGTTCACCGGCACGCTCGGCCGGTCGGTGCGCGCGGTCGTGCCGATCCTCGACGGCGGCGAGGTGCGCGGCCGGGTCGGCGTGGGGATCCTGCTGGACACGGTCAGCCGCGGGCTGCGGCAGCAGTTCCCGCTGCTGCTCGGCGCCGCGGCGATCGCGCTGCTGCTCGCCGGGGCCGGCTCCTGGCTGGTCGGGCGGTGGATGCGCCGCCAGACGCACGACCTGGGCCCGGCCGAGCTGGCCCGGATGTACGAGTTCTACGACGCGGTGCTCCACGCCGTCCGCGAGGGGCTGCTGCTGCTGGACCGGCAGGGCCGGCTGCAACTGGCCAACGACGAGGCCCGCCGGCTGCTCGGCCTCGACGGCGACCCGGTCGGGCGCCCGATCGGCGCCGTCGGGCTGCCGGAGCCGCTCGCCGCGGCCCTCGCGGCCGGGCACGCACGCACCGACGAGCTCCACCTCACCGGCGACCGGGTGCTCGTCGTCAACCAGGCCCCGGCGCGGTGGGACGACGCCGAGCTCGGCACCGTCGTGACCCTGCGCGACCACACCGAGCTGCAGGCCCTCACCGGCGAGCTCGACTCAGTGCGCGGCTTCGCCGAGGCCCTGCGCGCGCAGGCACACGAGTCGGCCAACCGGCTGCACACGGTCGTGTCGCTCATCGAGCTGGGCCGGGCGCCGCAGGCACTGCAGTTCGCGTCCGCGGAGATCGCCGCCGCCCAGCAGCTCACGGATCAGGTCGTCGGCGCCGTGCGGGAGCCCGTCCTCGCCGCGCTCCTGCTCGGCAAGGTCACGCAGGCCAGCGAGCGCGGCGTGGAGCTGCTCGTCGCCGAGGACGCCGACGTGCCCGAGGGCGCGGTCGCCCCGCGGGACCTGGTGACCATCGTGGGTAACCTGCTGGACAACGCGATCGACGCGGCCGTCGCCGCGCCGCCGCCGCGGTGGGTGCGCATCGGCGCGGCGGTCCGCGACGGCGAGCTGGTGCTGGGCATCAGTGACAGCGGACCGGGCCTGGAGCCGGCCGACGTCACGCAGGCGTTCCGCCGCGGCTGGTCGACCAAGCAGCCCGCCGGCCGGGGGCTCGGGCTGGCGCTGGCCGGCCAGGCGGTCAGCAGGAACGGCGGCACGATCGACGTCGCCGGCTCCGCGTTCACGATCCGCCTGCCGGTGCCGGCCGAGGCACCGCGGTGATCCGGGTCCTGGTCGTCGAGGACGAGCCGATCGCTGCCGACGCGCACGTCGTCTACGTCGGGCGGGTGCCCGGCTTCGAGGTCGCCGGCAGCGCCGGCACCGGCGCCGACGCGCTGCGCCGGCTCGGCCGGGTGCCGGTCGACCTCGTGCTGCTGGACATGCACCTGCCGGACCTGCACGGGCTCGAGGTCGTGCGCGCGATGCGGGCCGCCGGTCACCGCGCCGACGTGATCGCCGTGACCTCCGCCCGGGACCTGGCGGTGGTGCGCGCGGCGGTGTCGCAGGGCATCGTGCAGTACCTGCTCAAGCCGTTCGTGTTCGCGACCCTGCGGGACAAGCTCGAGCGCTACCGGGACTACCGCCGGCAGGTGCTCGACGCCGGCTCCGTCTCCGATCAGCACGAGGTCGACCGGTTGCTGGCCACGCTGCGCAGCGCCGACCCGGTCAACCTGCCCAAGGGCATGAGCCAGGAGTCCCTCGACGCGGTCTCCGCGTCCCTGCGCGGCGCCGACGCGGGCCGGTCGGCCGCCGAGATCGCCGCGGTGCTCGGCGCGTCGCGGGTGACGGCGCGGCGCTACCTGGAGCACCTCGCCGAGGTCGGGCTCGCCTCCCGCCACGCCCGGTACGGCAACGCCGGCCGCCCCGAGGTCGAGTACCGCTGGAAAGCGTGACCGCACCGGCTACGGGTACACCGCGCCGGTCGCGCTCCTCGCGCTGCCCAGTCTCACAGGAAGGCAGGTAGGCAGATGTCCACCAGCAACCAGCGTGTGTTCCTCGCCGGGGCGTCCGGCGTGATCGGCCGGCGGCTGATCCCCCGGCTGGTCGAGGCCGGGTACACCGTCGGCGGCATGACCCGCTCGCCCGGCAAGACCGACCTGATCGGCCGGCTCGGCGCCGAACCGATCCTGTGCGACGTCTTCGACCGCGACGCGCTGATCCGGGCCGTCCGTGACTTCGCCCCGGACGTGATCATCAACGAGCTCACGGACCTGCCGGACGACATCGCGGACGTCGGCGCCCACACGGAGGTGAACGCCCGCATCCGCACCGAGGGCAACCAGAACCTGATCGACGCCGCGCGGGGCAGCGGGTCGCCCAGGATCCTGGCGCAGACCGTCGCATGGCAACTGCCCGATGGGCCGGACGCGGCGGCCGCGGCGGAGCTGGAGCGCTCCGTCCTCGCCGAGGAGGGCGTCGTGCTGAGCTACGGCCAGTTCTACGGCCCCGGCACCTACCACGAACACGACGTCCCCGCGGAGCCGCGGGTCCAGATCGACCGCGCCGCCGAACAGACGGTCCAGCTGCTGGACGCCCCGTCGGGCGTCGTCGTCATCACCGACTGACCGGAGGGTGAGAGTGCGGGTCATGCTGCGCACCCGCACCCGCTGCCCCCGCGCGCTCCATACGCTGTGATGATGTCGACGACGACCCGTGCCCGGCGTGACAGCGTCGCGCGTGTTCCACGGCCCACCGTGTTCGTGCTGTTCGGCGCGACCGGCGACCTCGCGAAGCGGATGGTGCTGCCGGCGTTCGCCACGCTCGCCGCCGAGGGGCTCCTGCCGAAGGAGTGGGTACTGATCGGCAACGGCCGCGGTGACATCGCGCACGAGGACTTCCGCGAGCACGTGCACAAGGCGCTGAGCGAGTTCGGGCCGCGGCCGGAGCGGCGGTGGTGGCGCGACTTCGAGCGGCGGCTGCTGTTCGCCGGTGGCGGGTTCGGCACCGACGACCCGGGCAGCCTGCTCGACGTCATCGGGCAGGCCCGCTCGCGGGTCGGTCACGCGGCGCAGCTCGTGCACTACCTGGCCGTGCCGCCGGTCGCGTTCGGCGGGCTCACCGAGGCGCTCGGCGCGCACGGGCTCACGGCGCACGCGCGGGTCGTCTACGAGAAGCCGTTCGGCACCTCACCGCAGACGTTCCGTGCACTGAACCGGACGGTGCGGCGGGTCCTCGACGAGTCGCAGGTGTACCGGATCGACCACTTCCTCGGCAAGGAGGCGACGCAGGACCTGCACGTGCTGCGCTTCGCCAACGAGATCTTCGCCGCCATGTGGGACCGCGAGCACGTCGAGTCCGTGCAGATCGACGTGCCGGAGACCCTCGGCGTCGACGACCGCGCGGGGTTCTACGACGCCACCGGCGCGGTGCTGGACATGCTGGTCACGCACCTGTTCCAGGTCGCCGCCGAGGTCGCGATGGAGGCACCGGCCACCCTCGGCGCCGCGGACCTGCAGGCGGCGCGGGAGAAGGTGATCCGCTCGTTCCGGCCGCTGGACCCCGCCGAGGTGGTCCTCGGGCAGTTCAGCGGGTACCGGGACGTGCCGGGCGTGGCGCTGCGCTCCAAGACGGACACGTTCGTCGCGGCGCGGCTGTGGATCGACAACCCGCGATGGCGCGGGGTGCCGTTCCTGCTGCGGACCGGCAAGCGGATGGCCGCCAGCGAGCAGCGCGTCAGCCTCGTGCTGCGCACCCCGCAGCACCCGATCACCTGCCTGCCTTCACAGGCGAATGTGTTGTCCTTCTCCCTTTCGGGCTCCGGCGAGATCGACCTGCGCCTGCTCGCCAAGCGACCCGGCGTCGACCTGCGCGTCGAGCCGGCGACGGCGCGGCTGCCGCTGTCGCAGCTGCCGGACGCCGCGCCCCTGCCGCCGTACGTGCGGCTCATCCACGACGTCCTGCTCGGCGACCGTTCGCTGTTCACCCGGCCGGACGGGCTGTCCGCGGTGTGGAAGGTCGCGCAGCCGCTGCTGGACAACCCGCCGCGGCTGGCCACGTACGCGCCGGGATCGTGGGGGCCGGCCCGGGCGCGTGCGCTCGCCGCGCCGCACCAGTGGCTGCTCGGCGAGTAGAACGGCGGGAGTTTGTGCGAGGCCGTCCCGGGCAGTGCCGCGGCGTGAACCTCCTCGACGTGGGCACCTGGGTCAGGCGTGAGGACGCGCGGCTGCTGTCGGGCCGGGGCCGGTACGTCGCCGACATCCAGGTCCCGGGTTGTCTGGACGCCGTGTTCGTGCGCGGCCGCGTCGCGCACGGCACGCTGCGCGGCGTCGACTGCACCGCCGCCCGGCAGGTCCCCGGGGTCGTCGGCGCATGGTCGGCCGCCGACCTGCACGACCTGCCGCCGTGCGCGCACGCGGTCGCCGACCTGCCGGACCTGCCGCCCATGCCGCACACGGTGCTGGCGAAGCTGTCCTCGGACGAGGCGGTCGCCGGCCGGGAATGGCCGGTGCTGGTGAAGGACCGCGTCCGGTACCCGGGTGAGGCCGTGGCCGTGGTCGTCGGCGAGGACCGGTACCGGGCCGAGGACGGCGCGGCGCGGGTCGCGTTCCGGATCGACCCGCTGCCGGCGGTGGTGACCCCCGCGGAGGCCCTGGACGACACGGTCCGCCTGTTCGACGGGCTGAGCAACGTCGCCCTCGAAGGGTCGGCGGGGCAACCCGTCGACGGTTCGGTGTGGCAGCGCGCGGCGGCCGTGGTCGAGGGCAGGTACCGCCAGGCGCTGCTGCTGCCGACGCCGATGGAGTGCAGGACGCTGCTCGCCGTCCCCGAGGGCGACCGGCTGACGGTGTGGTCCGGGCATCAGGCGCCGCACCGGCTGCGCCGGGAGCTGGCCGCCGCCCTGGGCCGGCCCGCCGACCGGGTGCGGGTCGTGGCGCCCGACACCGGCGGGGCGTTCGGGTCGAAGAGCGCGTCGTTCCCCGAGTACCTCGCGGTCGCGTTCCTGGCGGTGCGGCTCGGGCGGCCGGTGCGCTGGATCGAGGACCGCCTGGAGTCGATGCTGGTCGCGACCCGCGGCCGGGGACAGGACCAGCACGTCCGGCTCGCCGCCGACGCCGACGGCCGGCTGCTCGCCTACGAGCTGCACATCGATGCCGACGTGGGCGCCTACCCGCACATCGGGGCGGGGCTGCCGATGCAGACCGCGTGGATGGCGACGGGCCCGTACACGACGCCGCAGGTGCACGCGACGCTGCGGTCGGTGCTGACCAACACGATGACCACCTACCCGTACCGCGGGCCCGGCCGCGCCGAGGCGACCATGGCCCTGGAACGGTCGATGGACACCCTCGCCGACCGGCTGGGCATCGACCCGGCGGAGCTGCGCCGGCGCAACCTCATCCCGCCCGGCGGGTTCCCGTACCAGACGCCGACCGGCCGCCGCTACGACAGCGGCAACTACGCCGCCGCGCTCGACCTGGCCCTCGACACCGTCGGCTACGACGCGTGGCGCGCGGAGCAGACCCGCCGCCGCGAGGACCCGGACGCCCTGCCGCTGGGCATCGGGCTGTCCTGCTACGTGGAGCGCTCCGGCGGCGAACCCGGCGGGCTGCACGAGTTCGGCAGCCTCGAGGCCGGCGAGGACGGCACGATCACCGCCCGGTGCGGCGCCGCCTCCAGCGGCCAGAGCCACGAGACGGTCCTCCCCGCGCTGGTCGCCGCGACCCTCGGCGTGGACGCCGCCAGGGTCCGGCTGGTCGAGGGCGACACCGCCGGACTGCCCGACGGGATCGGCTCCTTCGCCAGCCGGACCGCGCAGGTCTCCGGCGCGCTGCTGCAGCACCTGTCCGCGCTGCTGGCCGACGAGGCCCGGGACCGGGCCGCGAAACTGTGGGACGTCCCGCCGGAGACCGTGCAATGGTCCGGCGGCACCGTGCACGGCGCCCGGGACGGCGCGCCGGCGATGGACCTCGCGGCGCTGGTGCGGGCCACCGGAGCGCTGCGGGTCGAGGACCGCTTCGAGTCGGGGATGGCGTTCCCGTTCGGCACGCACGCCGCGGTCGTCGAGGTGGACCCGGAGCTCGGCACCGTCCGCGTGCTGCAGCTGGTGACCGTGGACGACTGCGGCGTGGTCCTCGACCCGGCGGTGGTCCACGCGCAGTCGTTCGGCTCCGCGGTGCAGGGCCTCGGTCAGGCGCTGTACGAAGGCTTCTGCTTCGACGACGACGGCGTCCCCGTGCTCGCCGAGGGGCTGCTGGACTACCTGCTGCCGACGGCCGCCGAGATCCCGCCGGTCGCGGTCCGGGACACCTGCACGCCGAGCCCCGAGACGCGGCTCGGCGCCAAGGGTGCCGGCGAGTCCGGCTGCATCGGCACCCCCGCCGCGGTGCTCAACGCCGTGGCCGACGCGCTGCGGCCCGCCGACCGTGACGTGCTGCAGCTGCCGCTCACCCCGGACCGCGTGTGGCGGGCCGCCCGGTGAAGCCACCCGTCTTCGACTACGTCGCGCCGTGGTCGATACCCGAGGCCGTCGACGCGCTCGGCGACCCGTCCCGCAGCGCCGCGGTCATCGCCGGTGGGCAGAGCCTGCTGCTGGAGATGCACCTGACGCGGCGCGCACCCGACCTGGTCGTGGACATCAACCGGATAGCCGGGCTCGACGGCCTCGGCGTCGACGGCGGCGCGCTGCGGGTCGGCGCCCTGGTCCGGCACGCGGCCTTCGAGGCGCCGCACGCCGTGCCGGGCCCGCTCGGCGCCCTGTTCGGGCAGGCCGTCACCAACATCGCGCACCCGCCGATCCGCGCCCGCGGCACCCTGGCCGGCAGCCTCGCCTGGGCGCACCCGGCGTCGGAGTGGTGCGCGGTCGCCGTGGCCCTGGACGCCGGCGTCGCCCTGCAGGACCGCGACGGCGTGCGGGAGGTCGCGGCCCGTGACTACTTCCTGGGGCCGTACCGGACCGCCCGCCGCCCCGGGGAGCTGATCACGTCCGTGCGCTTCCCGCTGCTCGGCGACGACACCGGGGTCGGCTTCATCGAGCACCGGCGCACGCATTTCAGCTTCGCCACGGTGGCCGTCTCCGCGGCGCTGACCGTGCGGGACGGCGTGATCAGCGACGCGCGGATCGGCCTGGCCAACGCCGCGGACCGGCCGGTGCGGGCCTCGGCCGCCGAGCGGTCGCTGATCGGCGCCGGGGCCGGCGAGCCCCTGTCCGGCCGCATCACCGACGACCACCTGTTCGGCCGCGCCGGGCGCATCGCCGCCGAGCAGGACGCCTCGCCCGTCGCCGAGCCGTACGCCGACGCCGGATACAAGCGACAGGTCGTCGCGGTCCTGGTCGGCCGGGCCCTGCGCCAGGCGGCGACAGACCAGCGCGCACGCGCCGGGCACCGCACGGAAGGACCCCGATGAAGCTCACCCTCAACGTCAACGGCGAGGACTACCCGCTGGACGTGGAGCCCCGCCGCATCCTCGCCGACGTGCTGCGGGAGGACTGCCGCCTCACCGGCACCCATCTGGGCTGCGAACACGGCGTCTGCGGGGCGTGCACGGTCCTGGTGGACGGCGAGGCGGTCCGGTCCTGCCTCATGCTGGCCGTGCAGTGCGACGGCCGGCCGGTGCGCACCGTGGAGGGCCTCACCGGGCCCGGCGGCGGGCAGCACCCGCTGCAGCGCGCGTTCTCCGCCGAACACGCGCTGCAGTGCGGCTTCTGCACCCCCGGCTTCCTGATGGTCGCCGCCGCCGCACTGGAATCGGACCCCACGCTCGCCGAGCACCCGGAACGCGTCGACGGTCTGGTCGGCTCCAACCTCTGCCGGTGTACCGGCTACGAACCGATCCGGCGGGCCGTCCTGCGCGCGGCGCACGACCTGCGACCGTCGCCGGGTCCCGGGGCATGACGTCATGACGGCTTCGCGATGACCAGGAACTTGTTCTCGGTGTGCCGGGCGAACTTCATGAACCCGCGCAGCCCCGGGATGCTCTCCATCAGCCCGAAGATCGGGATCAGCAGGATCACCGCGAGGGACTCCCACCACCTGCGCCGGCCGTCGGCGGACACCTCGGCGTTGACCCGCAGGCCCTCCCAGTACATCCAGACCACGTACGCCATGTTCAGCGCCCACAGCGGAATGACGAGCAACGTCACCGGCGAGGTGTTGGGATCGGCGATCAGCACCCCGATGAGCATCACCACGCCGACGTTCTGGATCGGGCCGACCACCCACGACATCACCGAATACCCGAGCAGCAGCCGGTTGCGCAGCTGCAGCGACGGGTTGAACACCAGGCCCGCCAGCCCCCAGGACCAGCGTTCGCGTTGCCGGAAGAAGTCGCGGAGGCTGGCCGGCGACGCGCCGTAGCACCGTCCCCCGAACCAGCCGCTGCGCCCCTCGTAGCGGGCGCTGAAGATCAGCGCGAACTGGGCGTCCTCGACGATGCTGCGCGGTCCGAAGTCCCACCCGATCGTCGCCTCGATCGAGGCCCGCACCAGCAGGAGCTCACCGTGCACGCCGGCGCGTGGCGTGCCGCTGCCGGTCCAGGCGGAGAAACGCCCCACGTCCTCGGCCGGCCGGGCCGAGTCCGCGAGCCAGGTGAGCTTGTTCGCGGCATATTCGCGCGGGTACGTCAGGATGCCCTGGGCGAGGTGCTTGCCGTCGCGGCCGGCCTGGGCCTGCTCCTCGATGAACCGGGCGACGGCCAGCGCGGTGTCGGGACCCACCCCGGTGTCGTCGTCCATGTGCAGCACCCATGCGTCGTCGCGGTGCTCGCGCTCGCAGATGCGCAGCTCGTGCGAGTAGTGCGTGGCACGGGCCTTGAACCTCGTCCCGTTGGCCGTGCGGTACCGCCGCGGCACGGTGACCAGGCGTATCAGCGGGCTTCCCGCGGCCAGCTCGGCGATCCGGTCCGCCGCCTCGCAGCCCTCGTCGATGACGATGTCGATCCTGAGCCGCGGGAAGCAGGACGGCAGGAAGGCCAGGTACGACAGCACCGAACGCTCCAGCGCCGGGTACGTGTCGTGCCGGCCGATGGTGGGCACGACGACGATCAGCAAGCTGCCGCTGACCGTCAGGCCCTGGCCGGACCACCGGGCCGCCGATGTGCGCAGTGCCTTGCGGGTCCGTCGTATGCCGACGATGCCGGTGAGCGTGGTGAAGATCGGCCAGGTCCACATCACCGTCAGCGGCCAGCCGAGCACCCCGGCGATCGGCCCTGCGAACCAGAAGTCACTGGCCATGATGACCAGGTAGGCGAGAATCAGCGGCCGGTACGCCGGCCGCCAGCGGGAGGTCCTGCGGTGCAACTCCCGCGCCTGCCTCGGCTGGAACATGCCGGGCTGCTCCATGCCGGTCTCGCCCCGGTCAGGCTGCCTTGCCGTCGATCGTTCCACGTCGGCTCTCCCTCCTCGCCCGTACCCGACGGGCGTTGAGTGACTACCCGTGGACGGGACCTCTGACCTTTCCCGCCGCCGCCTCTGCGCCCCCGTAGACCCTCGCTTCCCTTGCGGTCGCCCGGATGCCGTCGGCGCCGTCGAAGATGCGCCGCCCCCATGCCGTCGGCCGCCCGGCGTCGAAGCCGTCGGCCATGTCGAGGTACTCGACGCCGCCGCCGTTGCCGCTCCACGACCAGCCCAGGTACCCGATCCCGCGGGCCTGCGCCTCGCGCATGATCGTGTCGGCGTCCACGCCGCCGTCGGAGTGCTTCCACCCGAACTCGCCGACCACCAACGGCAACCCGGCGTCCCGGAAGGCGTCGAAGTAGCCGGTGACCTTCGCGGCGGTGCCGTACACGCCGTACATGTGGACCGAGAACACGGTGTTGCGCAGCGGGTCGGCGTCGAACACCGCCGAGGCGTTGCCGCGCATGACGCCCGACCAGTCCTGCCCCCAGTTCGGCGCGTCGACCATGACGAGGTGCTTCAGCCCGGCACCGCGCAGCTTCGCGACCGCACCCTTCGTCGCACCGGTCCACCCGGCGGTGTCATGGTTGCCGTACGGCTCATTGCCGACGTTGATGACGACGTAGGCCTCCTGGCCGGCAAGCACCTGCCGCAGCCCGAGCCAGTAGTCCGCGGCCGCGTCCAGCGTGACGGAGGCGGCGTCCTCGCCGTACCCGGTGGTGCCGTGGTACTCCAGGACGCAGATCAGCCGGTGCTGCCTGCACGTCGAGATGACGCCGGCCACCTCGTCCGCGCCGACCCCGTCCGTCAGCACCACCCGCACGGTGTTGGCGCCCAGCCGCTTGATGTCGGCGAACGACTGGTTCTGGTCCTTGTACCAGGCGTACGGGTGGCTGACGCCCCGCATGACGAAGGCCTCCCCGCCGCCCTCGACGATGTCCCTGCCGCTGACATGCAGACCGCCCTGGTTCGGCAAGGACTGCGTCGACCTGGTCCGGTGCACGGCGGCGAACCCGAACGCGATGAGTGCGGCGCACACCACTCCGACGATAACGGCTGACCTTCTCATGATCTCCCTAGGCTTCGGTCCGGATCGCGGCCGGACACGGGTGTCCCCCACCGCCGGGCACGCGCGTCCGGCGGCGCCGAGCACACGTGTCAGCGGGCGCCGAGCACACGTGTCAGCGGGCGCCGAGCACGCGTGTCAGCGGCGTCGAGTCAGGCAGGAATGGCCGGCGGTGGCGCACCCCGGGAGGTGCGCGCAGGTGCCATCCGGATGCCGCGTCGAACCCGGTGGACCCCTGTGAATCCGGCAAATGCCGTCGAGTGTACGACCCGTCCAATCACCCGCAAAGCCACCCGAAGCGCCGGACACCCCCGACCTGGCCGACAGCGACCCGGCATCCGGCCGCTGCCGACGCTCTCGGTGTGCACATTGCTGACCTGCAGCAGTCCCTGCGGGGACCGGTACGTCAGCTCAAGCTCCTCACCGGCCGCATCGGGCCAGAAACAGACTTCGGTCGGCAGCCCACTCGTCGCCGTCGAGCACCTCGCCCTGCGGCAGCCTGATCGCCACACCATGGCGACGCCGCGGGTCCACGGTCGTGGCCCGCAGCATCAGCCGGCCCTCTCCCGGAACGTGTCACCCGTGATCACCTCGCACCGCCCCCACCTGATCGGCAACGGCGCTGACGGCGGCAGTCCCACCCGCCGCCGCCGCTTGGCGAGGTCGAGCATCGCCGTGACGATCGACAGACCCGTCGTCGCGTAGCCGGTGCCGTGGTGCGCCCATTCGACACCTGTCGAGCCCGGTACGCGGCGAGAACGTGGACGTCCGCGACCTGCCCGATCCCATCGGCCCGGTGCTTGCGATAGCGGATGGCCAGCGCACCACCACCGCCGCGTACGACCACCTGCACGAACCGGCCGTCGACGTCGACCGACCGGATCGTGGTGGTGCGGCTGTCCTAGTCCGGCAACGAGTCCATCACGATGTACAGATCGTCGCCGGCCGCGGGCAGGACGTCATCATCGAAATCGGTGATCAGCAGATATCGTCCGGACAACCGTTCACCCCTCATCATCGTGACGATCGTTGCGCATGCAGGCTGACACGGCCCGCGCCGCAGCGGTGGTACGGGGGTTCAGCGGTCGGAGATCAGGGCGTCGATGCGGGCGAGCAGGTCCTCCTGGCCGGTCCGTGCGGCGTGCGCCCGCAGTTCGTCCACAGTGGATGGAGCGACCTCGTACTGGCGGCCGAGGTCGCCGAGGCGGCGGTCGAGGGCGGCGCGGCTGTCGACGTCGCGGCTCTGCGCGATCCGCAACGCGCGATCGCGCATGGCGGTGCGGCGCAGCGCCTGATCGTCGCACCACAGCTGCAGGAACTGCTCGTCGTGGACCACGTAGGAGGCCAGCCGCCGGGTGCTGGCCGCGAACGCCGACACGGGCAGGGTGCCGCGCCAGACGCTGTTGGGCTGCCGGCGCAGGATGCCACCGCCGTGCTCCTTGCGCAGCCACTCCTTCCAGTGGCGTTCGGCGTCCTCGGGCGGCGTGTCCGGCAGCGCGTTGGTAACCTCCGGCGCCTGGCGGCACAGCCCTTCGAGGAAGGCGTCACGGCCGTCGCTGGCGGCCGTGTACGCGAGCAGCCCCTGCCCGGTCCGCACGAGATACGCCGGCAGCCACGCGTCCCGCAGGCCCTCGACGCGTGGCCGGTCGATCTCGGCTGGCACGTTGTAGCCGGTTCGGTCCGGCCGGCGGACGAGGGCGTCGACGATCTCGGGGCGGAACGTGGTGCCGGCGAACAATGCGGTGAAACGGCTGCCGCGCACACCGTCCAGCGACGGGTCGGGCCGGTCCAGCACGGCGACCGCGTTGGTGTAGTGCGAGCGTGGGAATGGCCCGGCGGTGTACCGGTCGAAGAGCAGCTGCGGGCGGACTTCCTTCGACTCGTACCGGCGGCCGTCGTGCATCGAACGCCGGCCGCGTGGCGTCAGCTCGAGGCGCTCGCCGTCGGCGGTGAGGTGCCCGACGGTCATCAGGTACTGCACGCAACCGCGCACGGTGCGCTCCCCCAGGCCCAGGAAGCCGGCGACGGCTGCTGCCGTGTCGAGGCCCGCCTGGCCGACGGCCCGGGTGACGAACGAGTCGAGCAGCTCGTACTCCGCCGGGTCCTCGACCCGTGCGGTGATCTCGACCTGCCACAGTGGCCAGAGCACGGCGAAGACCCGCAGCGGCTGCACCCCCGGCGAGGCCGGCGGCGTGCTCGACCGCCCGCGCCACCGGGCAGATGGCCGCCATCTACAGCACCGCCTTGATCTCGGCGGAGGTGCGCAGGTCGCCGCTGTGCCGCAGGTACGCCGTCATCGCCTGCATGACCTGGCCGAACGCCTCGTCGCCAGCCCGTTCCAGGGTCTCGGTGTCGCCGACGAGGACGAGCTGACGGCGAGCGCGGCTGATGGCGACGTTGAACCGGCGCAGTTCGTCGAGGAAGCCGACCCGGTCGCTGGGCAGCGGACGCAGCCCGCCCTGCGGCGGGATCGCCGGGAAGTCCACGGCGGACTCGAACCGGACGGTGACGGTGCGGTCCCGGATGTGCACGACCCGCCCGCGCAGCGCCGGTCGCTCCTCGATCCGCACGACGGCGCCCCTGACGAGGTCCGGCCGCCGCAGCAGCGTGAAGTCGTAGACGCCACGGGCGGAGTAACGCTGCTCGCGGGTGGCGGCCCGCTGCCGGTAGCGCAGCGGTTCCGCGTCGCGCAGCTTCGCCGCCTCGATCTCCCGCCCCGCCTCGACGACCTCGTTCAGCACGTCGAGAAACCTGGTGTGGGCCGGGTTCACGGACGGCGGCGCGGCGACGGCCAGGCCGGTGCGCCAGGCGGCGAGCAGTTGCGAGAACGACGTGTCGAACGTCATGTCCCGCTCGCGGCGCATCCGCGCCACGTCCGCGACGTCCGGCAGCGCCCACCACGCCGCCCCGGTCCGCAGGAGCAGCGCGCCCTTGACCAGCGACGCGTGGTCCTTGAGCCCTTTGGGCGCCGCGCCGTTGATCCGGTAGGCGTCACCGTTCTGGGTCAGGCCGAGCCACAGCACGCACGAGTCGGTGTAGACGGCCAGCGACGGCCGGCCGCGGCTCTCGTCGATGCGGGCCGGCAGCCCGTCCCGCTGCGACAGCCGGGTCAGCTCCGCAGCGAGGGTCACCGGGTCGGGTAGGTCGTGGCCGAGCCGCCGCATCGCCCCCTGCGATGGTACGAGCGCCAGCGGACCCGGCAGCTGCACCTCGACGACCGTCATCGCATGCCGCCGCCCATCCGGCGCAGCTCGGCCGCGAACGGCTCGAGCCCGGCCGGGCGCAGCGCGGGGTCGGCGTTCAGCCCGCACAGCAGCAGGTCATCCAGAGCCTGCGGCACGTCCGGGCAGCTGGCCCCCACCGGCAGCGGCGGCCGGTCCGGCGGATATCCGGTCAGCGTCGCGTACAGCAGTGCCGCGAATCGGTACACGTCAACGGCGGTGTCCGGCCCGCCGGCGGTGTCCGCGCCGACCGTCTGCTCCGGCGCCCGGTGGTCCGCCGGCCCGTCGGGGACGGTCCTCGGCAGCGCGGTCAACCCGCCGTCGCGCAGCGCCGTGAGTCGGCGACGCGGGTCCACCACGACCGTGTCCGGGCCTGCGGCGCGGTGGGCGTGGCCGGTCAGGTGCAGCTCCGTCAGCGCCTCGGCGAGGGTGACGGCCGTCGCGCAGACCGCCGCGGTGGTGATCCGGTCCAGCGCCCGGCCCGGGCGCGGGCCGTACGCCTCCCGCCAGGTCGGGCCGGGCGGCCGGGCGGTGACCAGCGTGCAGGTGTCCTCCTCGTCGTGCAGCTCGACGACGGCCGGCAGCCGGTGACGTCCGGTGAGCCCGGTCAGCAGCCGTGCCTGGGCACCCAGGCCGCCCCGCACCGCCGCCGCGGCCGGCGTCGCGCGCAGTACGCGGACCTGGGCGACGCGGACCTGGGCGACGCGGGATGTTGCGCCGTCGAGGCGGTCGGCGGTGGCCTCCCGCCACAGTCAGGCACGGCCGGCACCGGCGGTCTCGAGGGCGTCGTCGTGCAGGAAGCAGATTTCCGCGCCGATCCGCCGCTCGTCACCCGGCGCCCACGCCGCGTCCGGTGGGGCGGTTGCCGGCCCGTCCGGCGGGAGGTAGAGCACCGGACGGCTGTCCGGCGGGAGGGAGGGCGCCGGCGCGGCGGCGCCGTAGTAGTGCGCCCTGACGGCGTGCGCGGCGGGAGTGATCAGGTGCTCCCGCAGGACCGTCGCATCCCGACCGCACCGGTACGTCCGGACGCAGCCCCTGCCGCCGTACAGGATGAGCGTTCCGCCGCCACCCGGTCCGCGCCCGCCCTCGTCCGCACCGGATTCGCCGGCTCTCGGCTACGTCGCGCTCGCCCTTGCGTTCGGCCTGGGCCCTGTCGGGGTCATCGTCGCGGTGGTCGCCTTTGCCCGCTCGCCGTGGATGCCCGCCAACGAGCGGGTGTGCGCACAGATCGCCGTCGTCGGCTGCTTATGGACGGTGGTCGCCTGCTGCTGCGGGTTCATCAACTCGGTGAACACCTCGTACGGTTGATACCCGCTACGGACGATCGCATCGTGCAGCACACTGACGCTCCCGAGGCAGGTCGTCACGAACACGCGGCCCTGGTCAGCCGCTGACCGGGTCATCTATGACCCTGCCGAGGAAAGGCTTGTCGAGTACCGGCTCCGCCTGAGACACGCGCTGCCGTTCGAGGTCCTCCTCTTCGACGACATCGCGGAGAAGTACTACGAGCACGCCGAGGAGGCGGATCTACCTGGAGCTCGCGGACGGCGGGATCGGCCCACGCACCCGACCGCCGCGTCGGTGACCCAGGCCGTCCGCAACCTCGTCATGGACCTCGAGGACGTGGGATGCCAGGTGAAGTACCTGATCCCGGGATCAGGACGGCAAGTACCCGGCCCCGTTCGACGCAGTCCTCGCCGCCGCCGGGATCACGGTCGCGCGCACCGGCGTCCGCGCACCCCGCATGAAATCCCTTATGGAGCGATGGGTGCGGACCTGCCGGCGGGGAACTGCTCGACCGGCCACTGATCCTCAACCACATGCCGCCTGACCTTGGGGACGCGGCGCGCCCACAGCCACACGACATCGCGGCCGAACGACTCCACCAGCAGCGCCAACGCGATCATCAGCGCGGCCACCATCAGCGGCAACGCAATGACGCCGGCACTCGCGGACACGAGCACAACACCCTGGGTCGCGGCAACGACCTTTCGCCAGTACCGCGGCGGGAGCGTCGCCTGCATCCACGGCAGTAACCACGTTGCGACGACGAAAACGTAGCGCATCAGCCCGATCGCGAGCACCCACGCGCCGACCTGGTGCGCGGCGTGGAGGCTCAGCACGAGCAGCAGCGAGGCGTCGACCTCCATGTCGAAGCGCGCGCCCAGCGCTGACACGGTGCCGGTCCGCCGTGCGACCTGACCGTCGACGCCGTCCAGCACAAGAGCAACGATCGTCAGGATGACCAGCAGCCGTACCGGGACCGGCTGGTCGAACGAGTCCGCGGTCAGCGCGGCCACGCCGCCGACGAGCACCGCCCGGGTGAGCGTCACCCAGTCGGCAGGACCGAGGTGGAGCGCACCCGAGCGGTGCATGCCCCACGTGAGCAGGCCGCACAGCGCGGCACCGTAGGTCAGCCCGACCAGCCAGCCGGCGCCGCCGAGGCCGGCCGTCTCGCCGAGGCCGGCCAGCAGGACAAACTGGGCGAGAAACCCGATTGCCGGACCGGTTCGAACCGTTTGCACCGTGCCTCCGTGACATGATGTGCGACCTTGCTCTGGGATACGTCAACGACAACGATTTGGTTCAAGGGTTGGTGGTAGTGGATGCCGACAGCGCGTGCCTTCTGGGTCCGCGAGCCGGGCGCGGGCGAGATCCGGCCCGTGACGCTGCCTGTACCCGGCCCGGATGAGGTGCTCGTGCGCACACGGTTCTCCGGCGTCAGCCGGGGCACCGAAACGCTCGTGTTCTCCGGACGCGTGCCGGCGAGCCAGTACGCCGTGATGCGCGCGCCGTTCCAGGAAGGTGACTTCCCCGGGCCGGTGAAGTACGGCTACCTCAACGTCGGGCAGCTCGACGACGGTCGGTTCGTGTTCTGCCTGTACCCACATCAGAGCGCCTACGTGGTGCCGGTCAGCGCCGTGCACGTGCTACCCGACGGCGTACCGCCCACACGTGCCGTCCTGGCCGGAACCGTGGAGACGGCAGTGAACGCATTGTGGGACGCCACCCCACGGGTTGGTGACCGGGTGACGGTCGTGGGTGCCGGCGCGGTCGGCTGCTGCGTCGCAAGGCTGGTCGCCGGGCTTCCCGGCGTGCACGTGCAGCTCGTCGACGTGGATACAGCACGCGAAACCGTGGCCGGCGCGCTGGGCGTCGAGTTCGCCACGCCGGAGACCGCCGACCGGCGCCGGGATCTCGTGATCCATGCCAGCGCGACATCCGAGGGACTCCAGTGTGCGCTGGACCTCCTCGCGCCCGAGGGCACGGTGGTCGAGCTGAGCTGGTACGGTGACCGGCCGGTCGGCATAGGGCTCGGCGGCGCGTTCCACTCCGGCCGGTTGACGATCCGCAGCAGCCAGGTCGGCACCGTTGCCCACCCGCGCCGTACGTTCGCCGAGCGGATGGCGCTTGCCCTGGAGCTGTTGCGCGACCCCGCGTTCGACGCGCTGATCGCCGGCGAGTCGCGCTTCGATGACCTACCTGACGTGTTCGCCGCGGGCAACCTTCCCGCGTTGTGCCATCTCATCACCTATGGCGGGGAATGACCATGTTCAGTGTGACCGTTCGTGATCACATGATGATCGCCCACAGCTTCCGCGGCGAGGTGTTCGGCCCCGCGCAGCGCCTCCACGGTGCGACCTATGTCGTCGACGCCACATTCTGCCGGGAGGATCTCGACGAGGACGGCCTGGTCGTGGACATCGGGTGCGCCCGGGACGAGCTGGCCGCCGTCGTCGGTGAGCTGAACTACCGCAATCTCGACGACGTCGAGGTGTTCGCCGGGCAGAACACCTCGACCGAGGTGCTCGCCCGGTTCGTTGCCGACCGCCTCGCCGATCGCGTCGAGGCGGGCAACTTCGGCGGCAACGCCCGCGGACTGTCCGCCATCAAGGTCACCCTGCACGAGTCGCATGTCGCGTCGGCGGCCTACGAGCGGTCCCTGTGAAGCTCGTTCATGTCGTGCTGCCCAACGACATCGACGATCCGGCGACGCCGAGCGGCGGCAACACCTACGACCGCGAGGTGTGCGACGGCCTGGCCGCCGCGGGGTGGACGGTGCGGGAGCATGCGGTGCCCGGGACGTGGCCCGAGCTGGGTGCCGATTCGCGGGCCGGCCTCGCGAGGGTCCTCGCAGCCGTGCCGGACGGCGCCCTGGTCCTGCTCGACGGTCTGATCGCCTCGGTTGTTCCGGCGGTACTCCGCGAGCACGCGCAACGCCTCCGCCTCGTCGTGCTGGTGCACATGCCGCTCGACAACGAGCGGGAACGCGAGGCACTGGTCACTGCGCGCGCGATCGTCACCACGAGCAGTTGGACACGGCGGCGCCTCATGGAGTCCTACGCGCTGCCCGGTGACCGGGTTCACGCCGCGCCGCCCGGTGCCCGTCCGGCGCCGCTCGTGCCTGGCTCCGGGGCCGGCACGGCGCTGCTGTGCGTGGCAGCCGTCACCCCGCACAAGGGCCACGACCGGCTCGCCGAGGGGCTCGCCAAGGTCGCCGACCTGCCCTGGCACTGCGTCTGCGTCGGCTCCCTCGATCGCGACCCGGCGTTCGTCGACCGGCTCCGCCGGCAGCTTGCAGCCGACGGCATCCAGGATCGGGTCGTGCTGGCCGGCCCGCGCACCGGGGCCGAGCTCACGGCCGCCTACGCCGGCGCCGACCTGCTCCTGCTCGCCTCGCACGGTGAGACCTACGGCATGGTGGTCACCGAGGCGCTCGCGCGCGGGACACCGGTACTGGCGACCGCGGTCGGCGGGGTGCCCGAAGCACTCGGGCGCGCGCCGGACGGTTCCCTGCCCGGCCTCCTCGTCGACGCCGGCGGGCTCGCCGACGCGCTGCGCCGCTGGCTCAGCGAACCCGAGCTCCGGCAGGCGCTGCGCCGGTCCGCGACTGCGCGCCGAGCCACGCTCGCCGGCTGGGCGGACACGTCCGCGCGGGTTTCCCGAGTGTTGATGGAGGTACCGTCATGAGCGGGCCGGAGCGCAGCGGAGGAGCCGCTCATCAGGAGCGCAGTGTCAGCTCAGGCCGACGCCGGAGCGCAGCGGAGGTGGCGGCATGAGCGGGCCGGAGCGCAGCGGAGGAGCCGCTCATCCGGAGCGCAGTGTCAGCTCAGGCCGACGCCGGAGCGCAGCGGAGGTGGCGGCATGAGCGGGCCGGAGCGCAGCGGAGGAGCCGCTCATCCGGAGCGCAGTGTCAGCTCAGGCCGACGCCGGAGCGCAGCGGAGGTGGCGGCATGAGCGGGCCGGAGCGCAGCGGAGGAGCCGCTCATCAGGAGCGCAGTGTCAGCTCAGGCCGACGCCGGAGCGCAGCGGAGGAGGCGGCATGAGCGGGCCGGAGCGCAGCGGAGGAGCCGCTCATCAGGAGCGCAGTGTCAGCTCAGGCCGACGCCGGAGCGCAGCGGAGGAGGCGGCATGAGCGGGCCGGAGCGCAGCGGAGGAGCCGCGAATCAGGAGCGCAGTGTCAGCTCAGGCCGACGCCGGAGCGCAGCGGAGGTGGCGGCATGAGCCGCGTGACACCCGAATGGCTGGCGCTGCGGGAGCCGGCCGACGCCGCAGCGCGGTCGGTCGAGCTCGTCGAACTGCTCCGGGCCCGCCTCGTGGGAAGCCCGGACCTCGTCATCCACGACCTCGGCGCCGGCACCGGCTCCATGGGGCGCTGGCTGGCACCGCTGCTGCCCGGTCCGCAGCACTGGGTGCTCCACGACCGCGACGCAGACCTGCTGGAGCGGGCGGAGATCGGCCAGCGCGAGACGGTACAGATCCGGCAAAGCGACATCACCAGGCTGACGAGGGACGACCTGGACGGCGCTCACCTGATCACCGCGTCGGCGCTCCTGGACATGTTCACCGCCGACGAGGTCGAGCGGGTGGTCGCGGCGTGCGCCGGGTTTCCGACGCTGTTCACGATCTCGGTGATCGGCCGGATCGAGCTGGACCCGCCGGACCCGCTGGACGCGGCGATCATGGAGGCGTTCAACGCGCACCAGCGCCGCACCGCCGGCGGCAGGACGCTGCTCGGGCCGGACGCGGTCGAGGCGACGGTCAAGGCGTTCGGCCGGCACGGCATCGAGGTGCTCGTCCGGCCCAGTCCCTGGCGCCTCGGATCCGAGCACGCAACCCTGACGGCCGAGTGGTTCCGCGGATGGCTGGGCGCGGCGTGCGAACAGGAACCGGGCCTGATCGGGCCGGCGGAGCAGTACGGTCGTCGCCGGCTCGCCGAGGCGGCAGCGGGACAGCTCGGGGTCGTGGTGCACCACGAGGACCTCCTCGCCGGCGGCGAATGAACCCCTGGCTTTCAGCGTGCGTACACCTCGGACAGGAGATCCCTGTCGTGAAGGAGGTCCGGTGCCGCGGTCGATCCGGTCCTGGGTACACCCGCTCGCCGGGGTCGGTATCCTCGCCGCCCTGCTGTGGCGGCTGGGCACCGGCCCATTTGTCGCCGGGCTGCGCCTGATCGACGCCCACGCGCTCGGTGCGGCGCTCGGCATCGGCGTGCTGACCACGTGGGCATGCGCCTGGCGCTGGAGCCTGGTCGCCGGCGGCCTCGGGGTGCGGCTGCCGCTGCACACCGCGGTCGCCCACTGCTACCGCGCCACGTTCCTGAACGCGACGCTCCCGGGTGGTGTGCTCGGTGACGTCCACCGCGCGATGCGGCACGGCAAGGACTCCGGCGACGTGAGCCGCGGCATCCGCGCGGTCGTGTGGGAGCGCGCCGCCGGTACGGTCATCTCGGTGCTCCTGGCGACCGTGGTGCTGCTGGCGTTCCCGTCGCCGATCCGCCGGTACCTGCCGATCGTGGTCGCGCTGGCGGTGCTCGCGTCGCTCGTCGCCGTGCTGCTGGCCCGGTTCGTGCCCGAGCGCGGCCCGGCGCGCTGGTTGCGTGCGCTTCGTACCGCGAAGACCGACATCCGCGACGGGCTGATCGCCCGGCGCAGGTGGGTCGGTGTCCTCCTGGCCACCGCCGTGGTCCTCGCCGGCAACCTCGCGACGTTTCTGGTGGCGGCGCGCACGGCCGGCGCGACGGCACCGCTGTCCCAGCTGGTGCCGCTGACGTTGCTGGCCCTGCTGGCCATGGTGCTGCCGGCGAACGTGGGCGGCTTCGGTCCGCGCGAGGGCGTCGCCGCATGGGCGTTCAGTGCCGCCGGCCTGAGCGCCACCCAGGGTGTCGCGACCGCGATGGTGTACGGCGCGCTGGCACTCGTGTCGACCCTGCCCGGAGCCGCTGTGCTGGTGCTTGCCCGGCGCGCTCGTGACCGTCCTAAGGAGACCCGTGATTGACTTCCCGTCTGCCGCAGTCCGCACCGAGGTGACATTGCCGCTCCGGTTTCCCGACGGGTTCGTCACCACCGCGCGCGTCTTCACGTTCCATGGTCTCGTCGACGCACGGGAGCACCTCGCGTTCGGCCTCGGCCGGCTGACCGACGGCCGGGTGCCGCTCGTCCGCCCGCACAGCGAATGCCTGACCGGTGACGTGTTCGGCAGCCAGCGCTGCGACTGCGGCCCGCAGCTGCGCGAGGCCGTCGAGCGTATCGCCGACGTAGGTGGCTATCTGCTGTACCTGCGGCAGGAGGGGCGCGGCATCGGCCTGTACACCAAACTCGACGCGTACGCGTTGCAGGACACCGGACTGGACACCTACGAGGCCAACCTGGCGCTGGGGCACCGGGAGGACGAGCGCGACTACACCGCCGCGGCGCAGATGCTCAGCGCGCTCGGCGCCGACCGCATCGCGTTGCTCAGCAACAATCCGGACAAGACCGACCAGCTCAGCAGGCTCGGGGTGACGGTGACCGAATGCGTGCCGACGGGCGTGTACCGGTCGCCGGCGAACGTCGGTTACCTGGCGGCGAAGGCGACCAGGGCCGCTGCCCGGCTCGCCGTGTCACCGTTCGGGGGATGACGACGGCAATGAAGATACCGATGAAGACGCTGCAGCGGATCCCGTGGCGCCGCGACGCCGAGGCAGGCCCGGTGCGGCCTCGCGGGACCGGCCGGGCCAGGGCGGTGCTCGCGTGGACGGCGACGGCGCTCGCCGCGCTGCTGGTGCTCGTCGCGCTCGCGGCGCCGAACCAGCTGGGCCGGCCGTTCGTCCGCATTCCGGTGGAGGCGCTGCCCGGCGTCGCCGTCGTACTCCTGCTGCCCGGACGCGCGCGGCGGATCGGCGCCGTCGTCGCCGGCGTGGCCCTGGCGCTGCTGAGCATCCTGAAGCTGCTCGACATGGGCTTCTTCGCGACGTTCGCGCGGCCGTTCGACCCGATGCTCGACTGGCGGCTGTTCGGGCCCGCGGTCGAGGTGCTCTCCGACTCGATCGGCCGGCCGGGAGCGATCGGCGCGGTCATCGGTGTCGTCGTGCTCATCCTCGGACTGCTCGTCCTCGTGCCGCTGGCCGTCCTCCGCCTCACCGGCATCCTGGTGCGGCACCGCGCCGTGAGCATCCGCACCGTGGCGTGGCTCGGCTGCGCGGTGTTCGGTGCGCAGGTCGTCGCCGGCCTGCCGGTGGCCGTCACCAACGCCGCCGGTCCGGCGTATGACCATCTGCGCCTGGTACAGGAGGATTTCGGGGACCGCAGGGCGTTCGCGGCCGAGGCGTCGGTCGACGCGTTCCGCGACTCGCTCGGCCCGCAGCTGCTCACCGCGTTGCGGGGCAAGGACGTCGTCTTCACGTTCGTCGAGAGCTACGGGCGCGACGCGGTGGAGAACCCGGAGTACGCGCCGCAGGTCAACGCCGTGCTCGACGCGGGGACGCGGCAGCTCGACGCGGCCGGGTTCGGCTCGCGCAGCGCGTTCCTCACGTCGGCGGCCACCGGTGGCGGCAGCCATCTGGCGCACTCGACGCTGCAGTCCGGGCTGTGGATCGACAACCAGCAGCGCTACCTGCAGCTCACGTCGAGCACCCGTTTCACGCTGAGCACCGCGTTCAAGCGCGCGGGCTGGCGCACGGTCTGCTTCGCGCCGGCCAACACCCGCGCCTGGCCGGAGGGCCGGATCTACGGCTACGACAGGATCTACGACTCCCGGGACATGGGGTACCGCGGCCCGACGTACGCCATGTCCTCGATCCCCGACCAGTACACGGTCTCGGCCTTCCAGCGCCTCGAACGGACCGCGCCGAACCGCCCGCCGCTCTTCGCCGAGATCGACCTGCTGTCCAGCCACGCGCCGTGGACGCCCGTCCCCCGGCTCGTCGACTACAGTGGCATCGGTGACGGCTCCACGTTCGGTGGCGGTGGCCAGAACGGCGTCCTGGACCGCACCGGCGCCCAGGTCCGGGCCGACTACCGGCAGACCATCGAATACTCGCTCGGCGTGCTCATCTCCTACGTGCAGACGTACGGCGACGACGGTCTCGTGATGGTCTTCCTCGGCGACCACCAGCCGGCGCCCGTCATCACCGGCGAGAACGCCAGCCGCGACGTACCGATCACGATCGTCGCCCGCGACCCGGCCGTGCTGGAGCGGATCTCCGGCTGGGGCTGGCAGGACGGCCTCAGACCCGACCCGCAGGCTCCGGTCTGGAAGATGGACGCGTTCCGCGACCGGTTCCTGACCGCCTTCGGGCCTCTGAGCCGATGAGCACCGGGCCTGCCATGCTCCCCGGCGTGGCATCTGCGAGAGAACGACCGTACGTGCTGCTGAGCTGCGCGATGTCGATCGACGGCTACATCCACGACGCCACCGAGACGCGGCTGCTGCTGTCCAACGACGCCGACCTCGACCGGGTCGACGCCGAACGGGCCGGCTGCGACGCGATCCTCGTCGGCGCGCACACGATCCGCCAGGACAACCCGCGGTTGCTCGTACGCTCCCCGGACCGGCGCGCCGCGCGCACCGCCCGGGGCCTGCCACCGTCACCGGCGAAGGTCACGCTCACCGCGCACGGCGACCTCGACCCGGTCGCGGCGTTCTTCACCGCCGGAGACGCCGACAAGATCGTCTACTGCGCCTCGCCGGTCGTGGAACAGGTGTGTGCCCGGCTCGGCCGGGTCGCGACGGTCGTCGACGCCGGTAACCTGATCGACCTGTACGACCTGCTCACCGACCTCGCCGAGCGGGGCATCCGGCGGCTGATGGTCGAGGGCGGCAGCAGCATGCACACGCAGTTCCTCACCGCCGGGCTGGCCGACGAGGCGCAGCTGGTCGTCGCACCGTTCTTTGTCGGCAACTCCAAGGCGCCGCGCTTCGTCGGCGACGGCGACTTCCCGTGGAACGCCGGGCGCCGCGCCACGCTCGTGGACGTCCAGCAGATCGAGGAAGTGGTGTTGCTGCGGTACGCGCTGAGCGACCGCTACGGTGCTCGAGGAGGTCTGTGATGTTCAGCCGGGCTTGGGGGATCGGGCGGTCCCTGGCCATGTACCACGGCATACCGGGCCGGCACCGGAAGATGGTCCGCTTCTACAGCGAGTTCCTCGGGCCGGGCGACATCGGCTTCGACATCGGCGCCCACGTGGGCAGCCGGGTGCGCGCGTGGCGCAAGCTCGGCGCGAACGTGATCGCGATCGAGCCGCAGCCGGACTGCCTGAAGGTATTACGCCTGTTCTTCGGCCGGGCCGATGACGTCACGATCGTGCCGAGCGCGGTCGGCGCCCGGCCCGGGACGGCCCACCTGGCCCTGTCCAGCGCCACCCCGACCGTCTCCTCGATGTCCTCCTCGTGGAGGGAAACGGTCGGCGAGGACCGCAGCTTCGCCCGCGTACGCTGGGACCGCTCGATCGAGGTCGAGGTGGTGACGCTCGACGACCTGATCGCGAAGCACGGCGAGCCGGCGTTCTGCAAGATCGACGTCGAGGGCTTCGAGCTCGACGTGCTGTCCGGCCTGAGCACGCCGTTGCGCGCGCTGTCGTTCGAATACCTGCCGTTCGCGCACGACGCGACGGTCGCCGTGCTGGATCTGGTGCAGCGGCTCGGCCCGTACCGCTACAACTACTCGCCGATCGAGACGATGCGCTTCGCCAGCGACCGCTGGCTGGACGCCGCCGACCTGATGCGCCTGCTGCACCGGTTCCGCCCGCTCGGCCGCTCCGGCGACGTCTACGCCCGCCTCGAACGTTAGTTGGATGAGGGAGTGCTCAGATGGTGAGCCCTCCCTCGAACCGGCTCCCCGGCGGAGCGGACCGACCTGGCACGCGGCCTCACCACGTTTCCGGTGCGACCACTGAGATGGCATATACGCCAAGCACTACGAACTGCTCCGGACGGCATTCCGCCACCGCCGGGGAGCCCGAGCACGAGGTGACATTGAGCGTCGACCGACGACCGACGGCGGTCGAGGAGGTAGCGCTCGCCGAAGGCGACAGCCAGGCCCGGGCACTGGCGGTGGAGGGTGAACTCGGCGGCCGCTTCATATGCTGCGTCCTAGGAGGTCCACATGACGAATCCTGAACTGATCGACCGGCTGATCGAGGAGGCGGCACAAGCGCCTGACTGGCGCAGCGGCTGTGCCCGTCCAGGGTGCAACAGCCTCGGATGGACTGTCACCGGCTGACCTCGCTTCCGGGGTTCGCCGCCGCTGCCACTCCTGCGCCGCGTTCGAGCCGGCAACCTCGATGTCAACGCCCAACTCTTCCTCGGTCTCCCGCACGGCCGTCTCCGCGATGTACTCGCCGAAGCTTCCCGAAGCGATGGAACAGCTCAGCATGAGCCGCAGCGTCATCTACGAGCAGATCCGCGCCGGACGGCTCCGCACCGTCACCCAGGGACGCACGCGGCTCGTGCCGGGCACCGCGATTGCCGACTACGTGGCTCTTGGAGCGCGACCATGGCGAGGGCTTCCCATTTCCCCGGCACCGGTGCGCGCCTAGCGTCGAACTGTGCGGCAGATGAGCTTCTCCGATGTGTCGACCAGCGGCTCCGTGCCTGGTCTGGGCGCCTATCCGGCCGGTGACGCCGAAGCGATCCGGGCCACCGCGGCCGCGCTCCGGCGGGTGGCGGGAACGCTCGGGGTGGTGCCCCAGCCGAGCGTCGGCGGGTGGCAGTCGCCGGCCGCCTCGCGTATCCGCGCCCAGCTCACCGGCGCCGCTGCCGCCGCCCACCGGCATGCCGGTGAGGTGCGTGGCAGCGCCGACGCGCTGGAGCGGGCCGCTGACACCCTCGAAGCCGATCAACGGCAGTGGCGTCTGGCGAAGTGGCGAATGGAGCTGGCCGAGCAATGAGCGCAACCATGACCGTCGACGCCGCCGCGATGCGGGTCGCCATCCCTGCCGTCACGGCGCTGCTCAACACCCTCGACAGCGCGATCGCCGGCCTCGGCGGCATCGACGTGCCCGCCGGCGTGCCACCGGCGATCGGTGCGCGGGTGCGGCACACCGTGGCCGCCGCGGAGCGGGAGTTGCGCGCCGCCGCGCGGCGCCTCGACGGCATCCCCGACGAGCTGCTGCGCCGCGTCTCCGCCGCGCAGTTCGCCGAGTCGCCGGCCCTGCAGGCGGCCGGTTTCAGCCTGCCGCTGCTGACGTTCTACGCCAAGTCGTTCTCGATCCCGGAGCTCACGGGTGCGGGTGCGGCCGGCACCGCGTTCGGTGGCCTGTTCCGGCAGATGCGTGCCGGCGGCGGACCGCTGACCTGGGACGCGTTCCGGGCCGAGTACGCGCGGCTCGGGGCGGCGACCAAGGGCGCCGGCGCGGCGGGGAAACTCGGCGCGCTCAGCCGGGGCGCGGGACGGGCCCTCGTCGGCGTCGACGCGGCGGTGACGGGCTATTCGAACCTTCGCAACCCGTACCTCACCGGCACTCAGAAAGTCACCCGGACCGCGGCTTCGGTGGCGGCGGACGCGGCCGTCGCCGGTGGGGCGGGCGCGATGGGCTCGGCGGCCGCGGCGGCGATGTTCGGCACCGCCGCCGGTGGTCCCGCCGGCGCGGTCATCGCCTTCGGGGCCGTGATGGCGTGGGACTTCGCCGACAGCAAGCTGCACATCTCCGACAAGGTCGGCGACGCGGCAGCCGACGCGGTCGACGCCGTGGGCGATGCGGCCGGGTCGGTCGTCAAGGGCGCCGGCGCGAAGGCCAAGGGCGCGATCGAGGGCGCCGGCGACCTCCTGGGCCTGTGACGGACTGGGAGCGCGTGCCGGGTCCTGCCGCGGTCGTCCGCGTCGCGCTGCCCGCCGGCGTGGCACGCACCGCGCCGCTGGCAGACATCGTCGCCGACGCGACGGCCGGGCTGGCCGCGCGCTTCGCCGCCGTGCGAGCGATCCACGCCGAGACCTCGGGTCGCATTGTGCATCTGGTACATGCCGCGACGGCCCCTGACGGCGAGGGCATCGTGGTCGAGACCCGGCTGGACCGCGAGGGGGCGGTGTTCAGCTGGGTCTCGCCCATGCACCGTTACCTCGCCGACCGCGCGGCCGCCCGGCGGGCGATGGCGGGTCGCCGGGCACGTGCGGGCGCCGAGCCTGCGGACCGGGACGGCGTACCGCTCGCCGAGGCTTGGCTGGAGCTCGACGGCGCGGTGCTCGCCGCCCGCCGATGCGGCCCCCTCGCAGCATGCGGTACGACGCTGCCGGCGTCGACGTTGCCCGCGCTGCTCGCCGAGGCGGTGGGCCTGTCGCCCCGCCCGGCTCCGGAGCGGGTGGAGCTGGCGCTCGGCTCGCGGGACGACCTTGACGGCTTCGCCCGCTGGCGGCTGGACTGGCTCGTGGGCCGCAGCGACACGACGCAACCCGCCGACGGCGACTGGTCGGCGGCGCACGTCTCGGCCGCCGGGACCTTGGAGGTCGTCGACCGCGGGCCCGCGTACCCGTTGCTCCGCGTCCTGGACGAGCTGCCCGGTCCGTTGGCCGCCGACGCCGCGGAAGCGGACCCGACCGGCGGCTGCGTCGGCATCGTGGCGATCACCCCGGCCGAGGTCTTCGCCCTCCTGGCCGCCCTGGCCAGCTGAACGCGCCGGCGCAGCCCCCCGACGGCAGCGCACGGCGATCAACGCACCGTATGACAGGGACCGCAGCCGGTACTGGACCGCAGGTCACTGCCGGGTACTCGCCGGGTGGTGCGGTGAACGACGAGCCCCGCCTGCGGCGTCGCCGGAGGCGGGGCTTGAGCCCGTTCACCACACGCAGCCGAGCAGCTCCCCGAGTGACGGGTCCGCCGGTGCCTGGCTCGTGATGCCGTAGAACCGTGGCACACCGGCGTTCCAGGTCCGGTAGATCGCCCTGCCGCCGCGGGCGCAGTCGAAGAAGACGGCGGCTTCGGAGCGGTCGAATCCGGGGTATGACTCGACCCGGGAGTAGAAGTGGTTCGTGGAGATGCCGTTGCAGCTCGTGCCGCCCGTGGTGCAGCTGAAGCCGTGGATCGCCAACCCGCCCGGCAGCGCCGTGCCCGGCGCGTACGCCAGACCGACCTGGAACTGCTGCCGGCCGTAGCCGGCCGGGATGTTGCCCTCGGCGCGCAGGACCCAGACGTTCAACGAGTTGTGCTGGTAGATCCAGTAGTTGACCAGGCCCCAGGGTGAGTAGTGGATGGTCACCCGCGTGCCGATCGGCACGGTGCCGGGCTGCGGGTCCTGGCCGAAGACGACGTTCGTGGAGGGGTTCGGCTCCTCGGCCCGCGCGCATTCCAGCGCCTGCGCGGCCAGGGCGGCGCAGGCCGCGTCCGGGGCCATCTTCGTCACGTCGGGCAGGGTCGTGTCCGAGCTGTAATAGGTCAGGGTGACCGGCCGCCGGACCGCCTGCACCGTGCCCGGTGCCGGGCTCTGGGCGTAGACGATGCCGGGCTGCTGGCCGGTGCCCGCGGCGCTGCGACCGACGGCCCGCACGCAGGCGAACCCGTCCGCCTCGACCGCCGCGCACGCCGCGTCGATCGGCAGGCCGGTGTACGTGCCGACGGCGGCGTCGCCGGCGAAGACCGTGACGGTGACCGTGTCGCCGGTGGCCGCGACCGTGCCGACCGGCGGGTTCTGCCCGTAGACGGCGCCGGGGACCTGGCCCGCGCGCGTGGCGGGCACACCCACGACGACCACGCATCGCATCTTGTACTGCTGCACCCGCTGGCATGCCTCGCCCTGCGTCTGACCGGTCAGGTCCGGCAGGGCGATCGTCACCGGGAACGTGATCGTCACAGTGGCGTTGCGATCGGCGGGCCGGTCCGCCGCCGGGTTCTGGGCGGTGACGCGCTCCAGCAGGTCGGGCGAGGCGACCGGCGCGGTCCGGTCCGGCCGCTCGGCGCAGGTCAGCTTGGCCGCCCGCACGGCACGGCAGGCGTCGGACCGCGACAGGCCGGCCAGGGTGGGTGTCCGCACCGGCGACACGTATCGCACGACGACCCGGGAATTGACCGGGACCTGGGTGCCGGCCGGCGGGTCCGTGCCCTTCACGCTGCCGGTGGCGCCCCCGGTGGTGCCGTCCGCGACCGGCCCGCAGCGCAGCTTCAGCTCGACCAGCCGCGCGCAGGCATCCTTGTAGTTGGTGCCCGCGGCGAAGCTCGGCACGGCGACCTTCTCCGCGGACGGCGTCCCGCCAGGGGCGGGCTGCGAGCCGGTGTCGCCCGGGTTCGCGCCCTGACCGGTCGTGGTGTCGCCGGTGTTCTGCGACTGGGAGTCGGTCACGTCCGGGCTGGCGCCCTTGTCGACGTAGTGTTCGTGGCCGTCGGCGTCGATGAGCAGCGCACGCTGGTCGTACTGGTTGTTGGCCCACACCCGCCCGCCGGTGACCTCCAGCGTGAAGCGGCCCTTGCGGCCCGGCACCTCCAGCGGCTTGGCGTCGGCGCGGCCGGTCTTCAGGTTGACCCGCAGCAGGACCGATCTGGTGTACTCGGGGACGTACGCCCACGTGTCGAGGACGACGGGTGCGCCGAGCTGGGCACCCGCCGTGAGCGGCAGGTCCACGGTGCTCAGGTGTCTGGTGCGCGGGTCCAGCGCGCCGAGCCTGCCCGAACGCGGATCGACGGCGATGGCGTACCGCCCGGCGCCGCGCCACGACCCGGTGAGCAGATTGTTGCCGGTGACGCCGATCGGGCCGAGCAGCCGGGGCGCGTCACCGTCGACGGCGTAGGCGCTGCCCGGCTGCGTCACGACGACGGGGTGGCCGTCGGCGACGGTGATCCCGGCCGGTGCCTCGCCCAGGTGGACGGTCCGTTTCGCCTGCCCGGCCAGCACCTCGATGACGTCGCCCTTGCCGGTCAGGACCCAGGCGGACTCGCCGGCGGGCACCACGGCGAGGATGCCGTCGGCGACGCGGACGGGCGCCGTGGCGGGCTGACCGGGCCCGGGGATCACGGTGACGGTGCCGTCGGCGGTGTTCACCAGGTACCCGTCGCGGCTGGTGGCGATCGGCTCGACCTGCCCAGCGGCGGGCGGCAGGCTCGTCGCGGCCGGCGCGGCGGACGCACTGCCGGTCGGCTTCGAAGGCGCGGTAGCGGTGGGGGCAGCGGCGGTGGGGGTGGTGACAGCGGACGGCGTGACCGGGACCGGCGCGCCACCGGGCGTCAGGGTGGCCGCGTCGAGGTACGTCACCGTGCCCGTCTTCTTGTTCACCACGGCGAGCCGGCCGTCGGGCAGCCGCACCGTCTGCAGTTCCTCCGATCCGGTGGCCAGCTGCATGGCGACCTCCGCGTCCGACCGGCCGGACTCGCCGTTGACGTGGACCACGGTGTGGCCGCGGGCCAGGAAGGCGGAGCCGTCGCCGAGCGCGGGCCGCGTGACCGTGTACCCGACGCCGAGCCCGGCGGCGAGCGTACCCGCGCCGACCGCGACGGTCAGCAGCGCGCTGCCGACCCGGGTCACCGGGCGTCGGGGCATGCGCCGGGGCATGCGCAGGAGGATGATGCGGAGCCATTGAGGCATGGAAAACCCTTCGCCGCTTGGTGCCGCGTGCCCCGACAGGTTACAAAGTGCGTCAGGCGGGTGCATTGGCAACTCGTCCCCAATGCGGAGGGAGCGCCGTGGCGGATCTTGTGGTCACGAGCAAAGCCGGAGTGACGCACAGCGTGCCCGCGGGGGGCACGCTGACGTTCGGTCGCGCGACCAGCTGCACGGTCTGCCTGCACCCCGAGGACGGCGGGATCTCCCGCATCGCCGGGCAGGTCACGCAGGTCGGCGACGTCTGGTTCGTCACGAACCGCAGCGGGAGCCGGCCGCTGGCGCTCGTGGACCGGTTCGGGCTGCGCCGCGTGCTCGGCCCCGGGGAACGCAACCCCGTCGAGGGACGCATCCGGGTGCTCGTCGACGGTTCCCTCGGCAGCCACGAGCTGGTCCTGGCGGGGCCGGAGCCGGACGGCGCCGATGCCGGCGAGGACGGCATGGTCACGGGCCTGCCGACCGTTGCCGGGGCGGGTGTGATCGTCAACGACGCGGACCGTCTCGCCCTCGTCGCGATGTTCGCCGGCTACCTGCTGGAGGGCGACCGCTACGACCCGGTACCCCGCCCGTACGGCGCCGCCGCCAAGCGACTGGGCTGGGAGCGCACGACGCTGATCAAGCGGATCGAGTACCTACGGGCCCGGCTCACCAAGGCCGGCGTGCCCAACCTGCAGGGCTTCACCGCGTTGCAGGGCCTCGCCGAGTACGTGCTCACCAACCGCATCATCACCCCGGCGGACCTCGTGCGGATCGGTCTGTAATCGGCCTGTAGCTGCCGGATTGGGGAGTGCTTCCGATATCGGGACCGGTGCCGCGGCGCCTAGGTTCGGGTCGTTCGCAACCGATCCCAGGAGGACGCCCGATGATCAAGGCCGAGCTCTCCCAGCTGGAAACCCTGTCCCGGCGGCTGCACACCTGCAGCGGCGAGGTCGACGACCTCAAGCGGGCCCTGACCACACTGATCGGCACCACGACGTGGACCGGCGGCGCCTCCGACCGGTTCCGGCACGCGTGGGAGTCGCAGTTCCGCCCGGCGCTCGACGCGCTGGCCCGGGAGCTGACGAACGCCTCGCACGAGGTCGACCGCCGCAAGGTCGCCATCGACCACGCCGCGAACTGACCGCAGCCCGCAGTGGACCTCGACCTGGTGCTCGACACCGGCGCGGAACAGGTGCCGGTCGTCGTCGCCGCGCAGCCCTCGGCGACGATCGCCGACCTCCGCCGCGCCCTGACCGACCTCGCCCTCACCACCGCCGCACCGGCCGCCGGGCCTGTCCTGCTCGACGGGCGGGCGCGGCTGAGCGACGACGCCCCGCTGTCGGCGTGCGGCCTGCGACCGGGCGCGGTGCTCACCGTGTCCGGCGGCGGGTCCGACCCGCCCGGACACCGTCGGCCGGCACCGCGGAGGTGGCCGTCGTCGGCGGCCTGCACTGCGGCCTGTCGGCGGTGCTGCACCCGGCGGGCACGGTGACGGTCGGCCGCGGCGACGGCAACGTCCTGCGCCTGCCCGACCCGGAGGTGAGCCGCACGCACGTCGCGGTCCACGCCCAGCGCGGCGGCCGCCACCGTCACCGACCCCGGCTCGACGAACGGCATCCGGCTCGGCCGGTGGCGCCTGACCGGGCCGGCCTGCCTCGAGGTCGGCGAGGCCGGGCCGGTGCTCGGCATCGGCGGTTCGGTCCTCGCCGTGCGGCGCCCGGACCGCGGGCCGGCCGAGTCCGCCGCCGGCCCCGGCGGTCTGCGCCTGATCAACCGGCCGCCGCGGATCGCACCGCCGGACGCGTTGCCGGAACTGGTGGTGCCGACGCCGCCGAAACCACCGACCGGGTTCCGGTTTCCATGGCTGGCAACACTCGCCCCGGCCGTCGTCTGCGGCGCCCTGTACCTGGTGCTACCGGCCGGCGGGTACGCCGTCTACCTACTGCTCATGATGGCCATGTCGCCGGTCCTGGCGCTGGCGAACCTGGTCCAGGACCGGCGGCACGGGCGGCGCGACCACCGCCGGGCGATGGCCGCCCACGCGACCGCGGCGGCCGGCTTCGAGGCGGCGCTGGCGGCGGCCGCCACGGCGGAGGAGGCCGCGGCCCGCCTCGCCCATCCAGACCCGACCGAGGTGGTGGCCCGGACGCTGGTGCCGGCCGCCACGCTGTGGCAGCGACGCCGCACCGACGCCGACGCCCTGCACCTGCGGCTCGGCCTGCAGGACCGGCCGGCCCGCCTGCTGCTGCGGGCCGACAAGCCGACGGCCGACGAACCGTTGCCGGAGCCGCCGCTGGTTCGACGCCGATACCGGCCGACCAGCGGCGCGCCCTCGACACTGGACAGCCGACGCGCGGCTCGCCGAGCTGCGCCGGCTGGCGCTGCGGCAGGGCCCGCCGCCGGGCCGCGCGATGCTGGTCGTGCTCGACGGCGGCGCCTGCGCGACCCTGCCGGCCGCGGCCTCGGCGGCGCGCTCGCCCCGCTGCGCCCCCTCGGCGAGCACAGCGCGGACACCGCACTGCCCGAGCGCGTGCGGTTGCTGGACATGGTCGGCGAGATCGACGCGGACGCCGTCAAGGCCGGTTGGGGCCGTTCCCGGGACGGCCGGTCGACCACGGCCGTGCTCGGCGTCGGCACCGCCGGACCGGTGACCGTCGACCTGCGCCGGGACGGCCCGCACGCCCTGATCGCCGGGACCTCCGGCGCCGGCAAGTCCGAGCTGCTGCAGACCCTCGTCGCGTCGCTCGCGCTGGCCAACACCCCGGACGCGCTCACGTTCGTGCTGGTCGACTACAAGGGCGGCAGCGCCTTCGCCGCCTGCGCCGAGCTGCCGCACTGCGTCGGGCTCGTCACCGACCTCGACGGGCACCTCGCCAAGCGTGCTCTGGACTCCCTCGCCGCCGAACTGCGCCGCCGGGAGACGCTCTTCGCCGAGGCGGGCGCCACCGACATCGAGGACTACTGGGCGCGCACCCCGGCCCGGCTCCCCCGGCTGGTGATCATCATCGACGAGTTCGCGTCGCTGGTGGAGGAGCTGCCGGAGTTCGTCCCGGGGGTGGTCGGCATCGGCATGCGCGGCCGCAGCCTCGGCGTCCACGTGGTCCTCGCAACCCAGCGGCCCGGCGGCGTGGTCACCGCCGACCTGCGCGCCAACGTCAACCTGCGCATCAGCCTGCGGGTCACGTCCGTCGCCGACTCGCAGGACGTCATCGACGCACCCGACGCCGCCCGCATCCCGCACCGCCGGCCCGGCCGCGCGTTCCTGCGGACCGGCCACGGCGAGCTCACCGAGTTCCAGGCCGCCCGCGTCGGCGGGCCCCGGCCGGGCACGGCCGAGGCGGGCCCGCCGGTCCGCGTCGCGTTGCGCCGGGTCGACGACCTGGGCCGCCCCCGCCCGGTGCCCGCCGCGGCGGACCCGTCGGGCCCGACCGACCTCACCGACCTCGTCGCGGCGATCCGGGCCGCCGCGGCCGGCTTGCCGGCGGCGAGCCGCCCTGGCAGGAGCCGCTGCCGGAGGCGGTCGCGCTGGCCGCACTGCCGGTCCCGCCGCACGGGGCCGGACCGGCCGCCGCGGTGCTGGGCCTCGCCGACCGCCCCGGGGAACAGGCGCAGGACCCTTTCGTGCTCGACCTGGAACGCACCGGCTGCGTCGCCGTCGCCGGCACCGTGCGGGCCGGCCGTTCGACCGTGCTGCGGACTTTGGCCGCCGCGCTGGCCGCCGGCACCTCCCCAGCCGACCTGCACCTGTACGCGCTGGACTGCGGCAACCAGGCGCTCGCCCCGCTGTCGGCACTGCCGCACTGCGGCGCGGTCGTGCCCGGCGACGACACCGCCCGCACTGAGCGCCTGCTCACGCTCCTGCACGACGAGGTCGGCCGCCGGCAGCGGCGGCTGTCCGTGGCCGGGCACGCCTCCCTCGCCGAGCACCGGGCCGCGCTCCGCAGCGAGGCCGGTGAGCCGCTGCCGTACCTGGTCCTGCTCATCGACCGGCTGGAAGGCTTCCTCGCCCGGTACGCCGAGCTGGACGGCGGCCGGGCCGTCGACCGGCTCGAGTCGCTGCTGCGCACCGGGCCGGCGGTCGGCGTGACCACCGTGCTCAGCACCGACCGCACCGGCTTTCCGCACCGGATCTCCTCGGCGATATCGGCCCGGCTGGTGCTGCGCCAGGCCACCACCGACGACGCGGCCGCGTTCGGCGTCGACCCGCGCGGGCTGCCCCGGCACCTGCCGGCCGGCCGCGCCGTCTGGGCCGACACCGGCGAACAGGTGCAGATCGCACTGCTGGACCCCGACCCGGCCGGCGCCGCCCAGACCGCCGCCGTCGAGCGGCTCGCCGTGGCCCTCGCCACCCGCTGGGACGGCACTGGCGCCGATCGGCTGCCGCGCCGCCTCGACCCGCTGCCGGACGAGCTGACCGCGGCGGACGCCGAGGCGCTGCGCCGGCGCGACCGTCCCGCCGGCGCCGCCGTCTGCACCCCCGCGGTCGGCGGCGACCAGCTCGGCCCCGTCGACGTCGACCTCGCCGACCTCGGCGGCG
Organism: Dactylosporangium sp. NBC_01737; assembly: GCF_035963215.1. NCBI lineage: Bacteria > Bacillati > Actinomycetota > Actinomycetes > Micromonosporales > Micromonosporaceae > Dactylosporangium > Dactylosporangium sp. NBC_01737. Next base: position 5,134,102 of record NZ_CP109153.1, on the reverse strand, counting down.
CGTTCGTCGTCGCCGGCCCGCAACGATCGGGCCGGTCCACCGCGCTGCTCGCCGTCGTGCGGAGCCTGACCGGGCACCGCGACGACCGCCTGCCGGTGCTCGTCGTCGCGACCCGCCCGTCCCCGCTGCGCGACCTGGCCGGCGAGCCCGGCGTCATCGGCGTGCTGACCGGCGACGCCACCGAGATCGCGGCCGAGATCGCCGACGCCGCCGGGTCCGGGCCGTTCGCCCTCGTCATCGACGACGGTGAGCTGCTCACCGACTTCGAACTGACCGAACTGCTGGAGGTCTTCGCCCGCGGCGCCCGCGACTCCGGTTCGCTGCTGATCGCCGCCGCCACGACCGAGGACCTGCAGGCAAGCCCGTACCGCGGCTGGCTCGCCACCGCCCGCCGGGGCCGCTGCGGGCTGCTGCTCGACCCGGCCAGCCACGTCGACGGCGAGGTCTTCGGGTTGCGGCTGCCCCGCTCGGTCAACGGCGGATGGCCGCCCGGCCGCGGCCTGCTCGTCCGCCGCGGGACCGCCGAACCCGTCCAGGTGGTGCTGCCCGAGCGCACGCCGGCCGCCGGGAGCCGCCGCCGATGAGGACGATTCCGGAGCTGCGCGACACCGTCAGTGACGGTACGGTACTGCGCGGAACGCTCCCGGCCGATGAGGTGACCACACTGGTGCTGTCGGAACCCGAACCCCGACCGGACGGCATCCGGTTCCGGGGCCCGGTCCCAACCGGAGGGCCGCTCGTCGCCGTGCCCGCCTACCTCGACCCCGGCGGGTTTCCCGCCAGGATGCTGCTCGTCACCGCCGAGCTCGATCCGGCGCTGCGCCGGCAGATCCGCGTCGAGTGCGCCGAACTGGAGGCGGTGCTGACCCGGATCGACCCCGCCGTGGTGCTGCCGCTGCTCGACCACGGCCTGGACCCCGCCGGCCGCCCGTACCTGCTGGTCGCGGATCCCCCCGCCGGGCACGCCGACGATCCAGATGATCCGCTGGCCGCCGCCCGCGCCTGGGCCGACGGCCTGCGGCTGCTCACCGACCAGGGTCTGGTGGTCGCACCGCCCGCGCTGCACCGCACCGGCCCCGGCCGCCACACCCTCGACACGCCGCTGCCGCCGGTGCTGTCCGCGCTCGTGACCTCGCTCGGCGCCCGCATCGGCCACGAGCCGCCGGAGGTGCTCGCCGGCGGCGCCTGGACACCCGCGGCCCAGGTGTACGCCTGCGCCGCCGCCCTGCAGCCGCTGGTGCCGCCCGACAGCCCCGGGCGCGACGTGCTGCGCCGGGCGATGGCGGCCGACCCGCCGAGCGGCCCGCCGACCCGGACGCCCTCGCCGCGACGCTGGGCGCGGTCCTCGCCACGCCCGTGCACCTGCTCGCCACCACCGGTCCGCTCGTGCCGGCCGCCGCGCCGGCCGGCGAACGCCCGCTGGGCAGCGGCTACCTGCTCGACACCCCCATCGGGCGCGGTGCCACCGGCGTCGTCTGGGCCGGGCGCCGCCGCCGCGACAACGCACCCGTGGCGGTCAAACTCCTGCGCGGCGACCTGGCCACCGACCCCGACACGGTCAACCGGTTCCTGCGCGAGCGCACGGTGCTGGTACGGCTGCAGCACCCGAACCTCGTCCGGGTCTACGACCTGGTCGCCGAGGGCGACGACCTCGGCATCGTGATGGAGCTGGTCGACGGCGAGAACCTGCGGGCCAGGGCCGGCCGCGTCCGCCTCGACCTCGCCGACGCGGCGACCGTCATCGCGCAGGTCGCCGACGCGCTGGCGGAGGTCCACGCGGCGGGGCTGGTCCACCGGGACGTGAAGCCGGAGAACGTGCTCGTCACCGAACGCGACGGCGGGATCGTGGCGCTGCTGTCCGACTTCGGCATCGCCCGCGCCGTCGACGGCGCCGCCCACACCGACCTCATCGCCACCCCCACGTATGTGGCACCGGAACTCATCACCGGCGACCCACCCGGACCGCCCGTCGACGTGTACGCGCTCGGCGTCACCGCCTACGAGCTCCTCGCCGGCCGCCCACCGTTCAGCGGGCCGGGCCTCGACGCCCTGCTGCAGGCGCACGTGCACACGCCACCCACCCGCCCGCCGGGCCTCGCCGACGACGTGTGGGACCTGGTCGAGGCGTGCCTGCGCAAGGAACCCGCCGCCCGGCCGAAGATCGCCGACGTCGCGTTCCGCTGGTCACGGCTGGCCGGCACCGCCGGCAGCCGGCCGCTGCCCGAGCTCGCGCCGGCGAGCACGGACACCGCGCTGTCCGCGCGGCGGGTGCCCGAACCGCCGGCGCCCGAACCGCCGAAGCGGCGGCGCGGACTCGTTGCCGCCGCGGCGGTCGCCGTCCTCGGCGTCGCCGGCGGCGTCGCGATCGCCTACAGTCGCGACGACCCGACCCCCGGACCCGGACCGCGGGCCGGGCAGAGCAGCGCCGTGCAGTCCTACCACCTGATGCCGGCCACGGTCCGGCTCACCGGCCCGACCGCCCACCTGACCTGGCCCGACGGCACCGCCCTGCCGGGACTGAGCGGCTACGTCGTGCTGGACGAGCGGTTCCGGCCCGTCTCGGAGACGCTGCCGCCGACCGTGACCTCCTACACGGCGCCGCTGCCCGGTGCCGGCCGGCGTGCCTGCTTCCTCGTGCTGGCGGTCGGGGTCAGCGACCCGACGTCCGCCACGCCACCCCCACCCGCGTGCGTGACCACGCCGTCCCCCCGATCGTGAGGACCCGAACCATGACCGCACCCGGCTACCCCTACGAATCGTCGCGGACCGCCGCCGGACCCGCGGCCCTCGCCGAGGCCGTCACCGCCAACGTGGCGCAGGTGCTGCGCGGCAAGACCGACGCCGTCCGGCTGGCCCTTACCTGCCTGCTGGCCGGCGGTCACCTGCTCATCGAGGACGTCCCCGGCACCGGCAAGACGTCCCTGGCGAAGGGCCTCGCCGCCAGCTTCGGCGGCATCACGCACCGCATCCAGTTCACGCCCGACCTCCTGCCGACCGACATCACCGGCGTCTCCGTGTGGGACCAGCGGCGCAGCGCGTTCGAGTTCCGCCCCGGACCGGTCTTCGCGCACGTCGTGGTGGCCGACGAGATCAACCGGGCGTCGCCGAAGACCCAGTCCGCGCTGCTGGAGGTCATGGAGGAGGCCCAGGTCACCGTCGACGGCGCGGCGCACCCGGTGCCGTCCCCGTTCCTCGTCGTGGCCACCCAGAACCCGATCGACCTGGAAGGCACCTACCGGCTGCCCGAAGCACAGCTCGACCGGTTCCTCATGCGGATCTCCCTCGGCCACCCCGACGTCGCCGTCGAGGAGGAGATCCTCGCCGGCCGGGCCCGCTCCGCGCCGCCGCGGCTCGCCGCCGTCACCACCCCCGAGGAGATCCTCCACGCGCAGCGGGCGGTGGCCGAGGTCCACGTCGCGGCCGAGATGGCCCGTTACGTCGCCCTCATCGCCTACGCCACCCGCCAGCACGAGGCGCTGCGGCTGGGCATCAGCACCCGCGGCAGCCTCGCCCTGATGCGCGCCGCGCAGGCGTACGCCGCCTGCGCCGGACGCCACTACGTGGTGCCCGACGACGTCAAGGCCACCGCCGGTGCCGTCCTCACCCACCGGCTCATCCTGTCCGCCCAGGTCGAGGTCCGCGGCATCCGCGCCGAGGACGTCCTCGCCGAGGTCCTCGACTCGGTCCGGGTCCCCGCACTGTCCGCCGCGACCGCATGAGCGGGCACCGCCGGTTCACCGTCACCCCGACCGGGATCACGGCCACGGCCGGGGCGGCGGCCCTCTACGCCGCGGGGGTCCTCCTCGGCTACCCAACGTTCGTCGGTATCGCCGTCGGGACCCTCGCCATGCTCGCCGCGGGGCTCCTCACCGTCGCGGTCCGCCCGGCCGTCACCCTCTCCCGCCGGATCTCCCCGCAACGCCTCAGCGTCGGCGAGGAGGCGACCGCGCGGATCACCGTCACCAACCGTTCCCGGCTGCCCGCCCTGCCGTTCACCGCCGTCGACCGGGTCGGCGAACGCGACCTCACGATCCCCGTCCCGCCACTGGCCGCCGGCGCCGAACGCGAACTGACCTGCCCGGTGCCCGCCCACCGGCGCGGCCGGCTGCGCCTCGGCCCGCTCACCGTGCTGCGCCGCGACCCGTTCGGGCTGTTCGTCTGGGCCGAACGCCAGGCCGCCGACGGCACGCTGTGGGTGCATCCACGGGTGCACCCGCTGCCCGCACTGCCCGTCGGCACGGTCCTGGACTACGAGGGCCGCAGCACCGACACCCCACGCCTCGGCACGGTCACGTTCACGTCGCTGCGCGACTACGTCCCCGGCGACGACCCGCGCCGCATCCACTGGAAGTCCACCGCACGCGTCGGGACGCTGATCGTCAAGGAACACGTCGACACCACCGAACCGACCACCACCGTGGTCCTGGACACCGGCAGCACCGACCCGGCACTGTTCGAACACGCCGTCGAGGTGGCCGCCTCCGTCGCCCGCGCCGTCGAGGACCTCGGCCGGCCTGTCGCACTGCGGCTCAGCGGCACCGCGGCCCAGGAACCGACGGACGCAGTGTCCACCATGGACCGTCTCGCCCTCGCGACCGCCTCCGGCACCCGGACCGACCCGGCCCAACTGCTCAACACCATCAACCGGGCCCGACCCGGCGGAGCGCTCGTCGTCGTCACCGGACCGGTGGAACCCGGCACGCTGGGGCGCCTCGCCGACCAGCGGCGCCGGTTCTCCCCCGTCGTCGTCGCCTCCGTCGTGCCCGACGCGCAGGCCGGTCCCCACCTGCGCCGCCGTCCCGGCCTCGCCCTGCTCACCGGCGGCACCGCCACCGAACTCGTCGCCGTCTGGCACCAGCTGATCCGCGGAGAGGCCGGCGAAGCGTGACGATCCTCAGGGCCGCGCTCGCCGTCGCCTTCGGCGGCCTGGCCGCCGCCGCGTTCGGCCCCGTCTTCGGCGGGCCGCTGCCCCCCGCCGTCACCGTCACCGTCGCGGTCGCCGCGGCCTGCGCACTGCTCGCGCTGCGGCTGCCGCGGCCCGGCGGCATCGCCCTGGCCGGCGCCGCCGCCGTCGTCGTGGCCGCGTGCGTCACCGCCGGCGCCGGGCCCGACGTCCTCAGTGGACCGTGGCGGCTGCTGTCCGGTGCTGTCCCGGCGGAACCGGCCGGCCCGGGCCTCGCCGCCGCAGCCATCGTCGCCGGCTGGAGCACCCTGGGCGCCGGGCTGCTCGCCGCCGCCGGCCGCAACCCGCTGCTGCCGCTGCTGCCGCCGCTGCTGTGCCTGACCGCGGCGCTCGGCCTCGGCGCGTCTGCCGGCTCGCCACACGGCTGGTACGCACCCTGCGCCACCCTGCTCATCGGCGGCCTGCTCATCGCCGGAAGGCCCAGGACGCAAGGGATCGCCGTCAAACTCGGCGGGCTCGGCAGACCCTTGCGGGTCCTCGGCGCGGGTGCCGCCGCCGGCCTGGCCGTCCTCGCCACCGTGACCGTCGCGCCGCTCGCCCCGGGCGCCGGCAGCCGCGAACCCGCCGACCTGCGCGCGCTCGTCGCCGCACCCGTCCAGCCCCGCAGCGGCGTCAGCCCACTGCAACAGTTCCTCGCGCTGCGCGACGGCACCCGCGTCCTGCGCCTGACCGGCACCGCGTCCCGGCCCGGCGCCGCCCTGCGGATGGCGACGCTCACCGTGTTCGACGGCACGTACTGGAGCATGCACGGCGGCTTCCGCCGGGCCGGCACCGTACTGCCCGCGGGCCCCACCGGCGGCGCACCCGTGACGCTGCATGTCGACGTCGCCGCCGGCGAACTCGACTGGCTTCCGTCCGCCGGCCGCCCCGCCCGCATCGACGTGCCCGGCCTCGGCGTCGACGAGGCGACCGGCGACCTCGCGGTGCCGGCCGGCGAGCAGCCGCCGCGTGGGTACTCGGCCGTCTCGCACCTGCCGGACGCCGCCATCGACCGAGTCCTGGCCGCCACGCCCGCGCCCGCGCCTCATCCGCTCGTACCCGCCCTCCCGCCGGCGATCGCGACGTTCGTCGCGGCCACCCTCGGCGAGACGCCGCCCGGATCCGACCAGCTGCTCGTGCTGTACCGCCGCATCGCCGAATCCCGCGAGTTCTCCTACGACCAGGCCCAGGACGTCGACGGCGGCCACGGCTACTACCAGATCCAACGGCTCCTGCAGACCCACCGCGGCACGAGCGAGCAGTACGCGAGCGCCTACGCGGTCATGGCGTGGAGTCTCGGCTTCGACGCCCGCGTGGTGATGGGTTTCCGCCCCGAGTACCAGGGCGAGTCGTTCACCGTCACCGGCCGCGACGTCGACGCGTGGGTCGAGGTCCGCTTCGACCAGTTGGGCTGGGTGACGATCGACCCCAGCCCACGCACCAACCCGATCGGCACCCGCGCCGACGCCGTCAAGGCCGGCGCCCAGGGCACCCGCCCGGACAACCCCCTGGCCGAACCCGACAGCGCCGGCGCGGCCGCCGACCCACGCACCGACACCGGCGACGAACCGGGTGCCGGATCGCCCTCCGGTGCCGGCCGGTCGCTACTGCGGTACTCGCTGATCGGCTTCGTCGTGCTGGCCGCGCTCACCTGCGCCGGCCCGGTCGCCAGGATCATCCGGCGGACCCGCCGCCGGCAGTCGCCCTCCCCGCGCCGCGCCGTCCTCGGCGCCTGGTGGGAGACCGTCGACCGGCTCCGCGACGCCGGCGTGCGGACCGGACCGGCCCGTACCACCGGCGACGTGGTGCGGGCGGCGGGCCCGCTGCCGCCGCTGGTCGCGCTGGCCGGGCTGGTCGACCGGGCGGCGTACGCCCCGGAGGAGCCGCCGGCGGCGACGGCCGACGCGGCCTGGACGGCAGCGGACGAGATCCGCCGCTCGACCCGGGCCGGCCTGCGCCCGGGCCGCCGCTTCCTCGCCTGGCTGCGCTGGTAGCACCGATCGGTACCCCACGGTGGCCGGTCAGCGACATGGGGTGCCCGGTCGATCCGCCACGCTCCAGTGCGCGGAAGCGGCGCATTGGAGGCTCGGCACGCGGGACAGGGTCCGGGTGCGCGCCGGTTCGGGACCGACCGGCGGCCGGCGCGATGGCGTCGGCCGGGTGTGCTGCCAGTACACCTGCAGGACACCACCGTCCAAGTCGACGCGGTCCCGCTTGAGCTTGCAAAGGCTCCACTGTGGAGTGTCGGCTCGTGTCGGCCGGCGTGCATTGTTAGCCTCGGTCTTTCGCTAAGTGTTGATCAAGGGAGGTGTTCTGAGAGTTGATCTTTCTTGGTCCGGGGTTCGGCGTTTGGGCGTGACGGTGGTCCGGCGCGTGGCCGGGTTCCTCCAGGGCTGATCGCAGGGTCGGTTGGGTTGGTTCAGCCGACCGGTCGGGGCAGTGCGGCGAGACGACTGTACGCAGCGACGAGATCTGTTGCCCAGGGCCAATGTTCGGCGATGCGAAGGCGGATGCGGCGGGCCGAGGTGGTGAGGCGTGCGGCGATGTGCAGCAGTCGGTAGCGCAGCTTCTTCGGTTCGGCGACGGCGAGGTCGCCGTGCAGGAGCAGCATCTGGGTCCAGGAGAGCAGGTCGATGCCGGTCAACGCGAGTTGCAGCCAGGCGGCGTTGATGGCGAAGACGCGGGAGGGGAACCGGCCGAAGCCGGTGTCTTTCCCGGTGCGGATGCGGTCTTCGACGCGGGCGTGGCCGCGGTGGCGGGCCTCGAGGAACTGCACCGACCCGCCACCGGCTGGGGTGTCGGTCGCCATGACCTGATGGCGTAAGCCTTCGACGGTGTCGAACAGCGACAGTTGGGCACCCGGGTGCGGCACTTCGCGGCGGGCGATGAACCGGGTCCCGGGCGGGAAGCCGTCGTCCGGGACGAGACCGGTCAGTTCGCACACGTCGGCGCCGTCACGGGGTTCCCCGTCACTGTCGAGGGCCGGCACCCACCGACTGTACGTTTTGGCGGTCAGGATCGCCTGCCGGATCGGTTCGGTGATCGCGACTCCGACGGAGAATCTGGCGTCGACACCGTCACCGCGCAGGCCACGGATGTGGGCGAGCAGACCCTGGGTGCAGCCGGCCGAGTCGGCGCGGATCAGGATCGGGGTCCCGTGCCGGAACTGGTCCGGGATCTGGGTGAGCGCGTCGTCCAGGACGGTGATGTGGTCGGCGGTGGTGTTCGACCCGGCCCGCCCTTCACGCAGCATCCCGGACAGCGCTTCGCGGGTGTTGTCCAGGAAGCAGAACAGCGGGTGGTAGCCGAACGAGCGTTTCCAGGTCGGTGTGGCCGCCTCCTTCTCGGAATGGCAGATGACGATGGAGGCGTCCAGATCGAGGACCAGGCCGGGAACGGGTAGCCCGGCCGCGGTCGTTTCCGGCAGCCCACTACGGACGTCGATCCGTTGCGCCCAAGCGGTTTCCCGCGCCTGCGCCCGCGCGGTGGCGAGCCGGCGCAGCATGTCACTGTCCATCATGGACAGCAGCCGCCACGCGGTCGGGTCGGACGCGACCGGCCCGAACAACTGCGCCTGGTCCCGCAGCACGGCCAGGTCCGCGATCGCCTCACCACCGTCGGCCAGCATGACGGCCAGATCGACCGCGACCCGACCAGGATCGTGACCACCGCGACGCTGCCGCACACCGGCGAGCGCATCGCTGCACGCCGCGGTCAGGCCAGTCACTGCGGCGACATCGGCGAGGAGCCGGGCACCGGCATGGCTGACCACGCCACGCCCGTCACCACTCACCACGATCTTCGGGCGCGCTCCGGTACGCTTCACCATGCAAATGCCCTCCGGGCGGGATGGATATGACCCTAGACAAGTCCTATCTTCCCAGCTCAGACGGCACCTGTTCTCTATTGACCCACCATGTGGGCAGCCCATAACGAAGGGCTGAGGTTAGCGCGCTCCAATCAAATGCCGTTCCTGATGCTGCGTTCATACCCGCCTTGTACCGGATCAGTACGGCCTCTCACCCGCCGCCCAGGTCGACCAGAACAGACGCCACTGCGGATCAGGCTGATGGACGGGCTCCTCGCCGAAAAGGAGTGCGCCGATCGCGCTCGCCACGCTCGCCTGGTCCTCGAGCCGGTGACGGTCGGCAATCGGCTCGTACACGACGTACACCGTGCTCTCGTGAACCAGCGTCCGGCGCGGGTGTCCGGTCTCGCGCCGAATCAGTGACCTACCTGTCGACGTAGTTCGCTCTGTTGATCACCTGGCACGCCGCGTATCTCCGCGTAACCGCATTCCGTCACGACGTCAGCGACTACTCTCGCTGCAAGCGGCAGTTGTGGATCAATCGGCGGCGGGAACAGCCGGTCCATCGGGGCCAGGCATCGCTTACGCGAAGGTGCGAACTCCGGATCATCACCGCAGGAGCAGATCGACCCGCTGCCTCCCCCGATCATCGCTACCCAGGGGCGACCGCACAAAAACGCCAGGCCGGCCCGAGCACGGCCGGCGATCACCCGGTGTAGCGTCCCGAACACTTGCGCACGAAACCACAGACGATCACCGAAAGCGGCCCTAACGCCAGCTTAAGCAAACCTTTGAAATTGGACCTCCACTCACATCGATGAACATCAATGTTAACCTTGGCCTGACACCCTGCATGTGCATCCTAGACGCGCGAAAATGACCGCACGATCGGCCTGATCTGGCCAAACCGGATCAAGGAAGTTCATTAACGAACCCTCAACCGTCGTCACTGATCAGCCGAAGTTATTCGATAAAACTTAAATTGACCGGTCCCACCGGGCTGCCTAGGTTGAACTCGTCGATCGGGGTGAAATCGTCACACAATGCATCGGCAGCGTTACGCAGATTGAGGATAAACGATGGTTCGACGGTATCCTCCAGCTCGGGGCGGGCAACCATCCGCCATCAACGTCAGCCTGCTGGTGCTCGCCGGCCTGGTCCTGCTGGGCGTCATGACCGAGGGCGGGCGGCCGGTGCTCACCGGACTGGTGGGCTTCCTGCGCTTCTACGTCGGCGTGTTCACGCTCGTCGCGCTGACCCTCACCGTGATTGCCGGACTCGTCGCCACCGACCGCATCCTGCTGCTGGCCCGGCACCGGCTGTGGGTCCAGTCCGTGCACCGCACCCTCGGCATCGTGGCGGTGTCGTGCCTGGCGCTGCACATCGGCACCGAGCTCGCCGCCGGCCGGGTCGGCGTGTTCGGCGCGCTGGTGCCGTTCACCTCGGCGCCGTTCGAGATCGGGCTGGGCAGCGTCGCGGCGTATCTCATGCTGACCGTGATGTGGAGCGGCATCGTGCGGGCCCGCTTCGCGCAGAGCGGACGGCCAGGGCTGTGGCGGCCGCTGCACGCCGTGGCCTACCTGTCCTGGCCGGTGGCGCTGACGCACGGGCTCAACGCCGGGCGCCCGCCTGCGGTCTGGGTCACCGCCAGTTACCTCATCCTGCTGTTCCTCACGACCGTCGCGCTCGGCCTGCGGCTGTCGGCGGAGCACAACCGGCGCCGCCAGCAACTGGCCGCGGACCGGACCACGACGACGATCGCGCCGGTGGGACGGCCGGTGCCCGCTCCGGCCGCGCGGCGGGCCGCACGGCCGGGACGGGCGGCGACCCGGTTCCGGTGGGACGCACCACCCGCGGAGCAGCTATGGCAGGAACGGGACCTGCACGATCGGCAGATGCCCCACCGCGATGAGCCCGCCACGGCCACGTACCGGGGCACGGCCGCCCCGTACTCGCCCACGAGCCAGACCGGCCGGCACACGACAGCGAACGAGTCCCCCGGCCTGACCCTGCGCGACCGGTTCGCGGCGCGCCGCGCGAAGGTGGAGCAGGCGGAACCCGAGGACCGCTACCCCGACGACGACACGCCGACCCTCGTCAACCTCGACACCCGCCGCGCGATGCGGCGCCGGTCGCGCAAGTCGCACGACCTGGACGACGACGACATCAAGTACTTCGCGCGGCTCCGGGGTGAGGCCAGGTGAGCAACCCGCTGCCGGCCGTGCGCTCGATCGGACCGGCCCGGCTCACTGCCGGCCTCGAGCGCGCCGAACGGCTGGGGCTCCACGCGCATCTGCAGGTCCACGGGCCGCTCGGCCCGCTGTCCCAGCGCGCCCTGATCGCGCTCGCCGAGGACATCCGGCTGACCGGCCGCGGCGGCGCGGGCTTCCCGTTCGCGCGGAAGCTGCGGGCCGTCGCCGACGCGGTCGACCGGCGCACCCTCGCCCCGGTCGTGGTGGTCAACGCGACCGAAGGTGAGCCCGCGGCCTGGAAGGACAAGGTCCTGCTGACCCGCGCACCGCATCTCATCCTCGACGGTGCCGCGCTGGTCGCGTGGGCGTTGCGGGCGGAGGAGATCGTCGTCTGCGTCGCCGACGACGGTGTCGGTGAGCAGTCGATGCTCGCCGCGCTGGCCGAGCGCGAGCTTCCGGCGCCGGCACGGTTGATCCGGGTGCCGCACCGGTTCATCTCCGGCGAGGGCGGCGCGCTCATCCAGGGCATCAACGGCCTGCCATACATCCCGCCGGGGATCAAGCGCCGCGCGAGCGACGGAGGTGTCGGCGGACATCCGACGCTGCTGTCCAACGCGGAAACCTTTGCACAGCTGGCGATCGCCGCCAGGATGGGCCCTCGACGGTACCGCGAGGCCGGCACCGACGAGCCCGGGACGGTCCTGCTGAGCGTGACCGGCAGCGCCGCGTCGCCGGCAGTGGTGGAGTGCCCGACCGGCACCCCGCTCGCCCAGGTGCTCGACGTGTGCCAGGTGCCCGCCGGTCCGGCCGTGCTGACCGGCGGCTTCCACGGTCGCTGGATCGACATGACGACCGCATACCGCGCGGTGGTCTCCCGGCACGGGCTCACCGCCGTCGGCGGGGCGCTCGGCGCCGGGATCGTGCTCCCGATCGGCGCGGGCACCTGCCCGATCGGCGAGGTCGCCCGAGTCGTGCACTACCTCGCGGCGGAGTCCGCCGGGCAGTGCGGACCGTGCCGGCTGGGCCTGCCGGCACGGTCGACGGGGTGGCGTCCGGCGCCGGCGATCCGGGCCTGGTCCGGGCCGCCGCCACGGCGGTGAAGGTCGTGGCGCGTGCGGACACCCCGACGGCACCGCCGGTTTCGCCTCCTCCGCGCTGGAGGTCTTCGCCGACGACCTGGCCCGGCACGCCCGCGCCGGCGACTGCGGGCGCCCCGTCGCCGGGACCCTGCCGGTGCCGGACCGCGACGAGGACGGCGCACTGCGCCTGGCCGTGGACTGGTCGCGGTGCGAGGGTCACGGGCTCTGCGCCGAGATCGCGCCGGACCTGATCCACCTGGACGGCAACGGATTCCCGGCGTTCCTCGACACTGCGGTGCCGACGCGACTGGAACCGGTAGTGGCGCAGGCGGTGGCGATGTGCCCGGCGCTCGCGCTGCGCATGGCGGCACCGAGGCGGTAGTGGCTGATGCATCAGACGTACCGCGGAGCTCACATCGCAGGCCAGGTCGGCGTCCACGACCGGGGCCGGTCCCGGCATGCCGGGCGCGACCCCGAGGACGAACTGCTCCGCGTGCTGTACCAGGAGCACGCGGAGGCGTTGCTGCGCTTCGTCGTGCGCATCACCGGCGGCGACCGGCAACGCGCCGAGGACGTCGTGCAGGAGACCCTGCTGCGCGCGTGGCGCAACGCGGACAAGCTCGATCCGCACGCCGCGGTCTCGCTGCGGCCGTGGCTGTTCACCGTGGCGCGCCGGATCGCCATCGACGAATACCGCAGCGCGAGCGCGCGCGCCCCCGAAGCCTACGACCAGGACGTGGAAGGGCTGTGGCTCAACGACGAAACCGACCGCGTGCTCGCCAGTCTCGTCGTCACGGACGCCATGCGCAGCCTCAGTCCCGCGCACCGGGAGATCCTGGTCGAGACCTACCTGCGCGACCGCACCGTGAACGAGGTCGCCGAACTGCTCGGGCTGCCGATCGGCACGGCCAAGTCACGGGTGTACTACGCCCTGCGCGCACTGCGGGTCGCACTCGATGACCTTGGTGGTACGGGCGAAACCCGGCACTAGTTCAACGCTGCGCCAGAAATCGCTGTGAATTTGTCCACTGTGGATCCGTTCAGTCCCTTCCCCTTCCCGTCGCGTACCCCTCAGCGGAACGAGCAACACGAACGCGAGCGACGGAACCGAGGAGGACGACGTGGCAGCACGGAAGTTCATCGTTACTCCGGCCGGCTGTGCTGTGGCGGCGGCCCTGACAGGCCTGGCAGCACTGACCGGATGCGCGCCGAAGGGCGGCTACGACGCGGGACAACAGCAGGCGCCGGCGCTGGTCAACGCCGAGGCAACGCCGAGTTCGGCGCCGCCCGCGTCGACGGCGCCGCCGCAGCCGCTCACCGAGTCCCTCAAGGCGGTCACCATCCCGAAGATGGGCAAGGTCGTCGTCGACCAGAAGGGCTGGGTGCTGTACCGCTTCGACAAGGACACCGCCAGCCCCTCGAAGTCGACGTGCGAAGGCAAGTGTGCCCAGGTGTGGCCGCCGGCCATCACCGACGGCAACCCCGAGCTCGCCGGTGTCGACCCCGCGATCGTCGGCACCGTCACCCGGGGGGACGGCTCGCGGCAGATCACCCTGGCCGGCTGGCCCGTCTACCGATACATCGGCGACCCCAAGCCGGGCGCCTGGAAGGGTCAGAACGTCGGCGGCATCTGGTTCGTCGTCGCCCCGACCGGCAAGAAGAACCTCACCTGCCTGCCGACGCCCGCACCCGCCGCGGTCACGCCACCTGCCGCCTCGCAAGCCGCGGGCCAGCCGGAGCCGACCAGCACCGGCAACGGATACGGGTACTGATGAGTTCGCTGCATCGCAGTGCCGCCGGCACGAACTGGCCGGCGCGTGGCCGGCGCTGGCCGTGGTGGGCGCTGCTCGCCGCGATCGTCGGTGCGGTGCTGCTCGTCCCGTCGCTGCGCGCTCGCGACACCGCCGCAACAGGTGCGCCCGAACACCACCACGATGTCGTACCGGCCGCGGTCACCGGCACCGGACCCGTTGCCACTGAGCTGCCCGACGGCTGGACCATGACCAGTTTCGGATCGATCGGCCCTGCCGACCGGGAGTTCCTGGTGAAGGTTCGCCAGGCCGGCCTCTGGGAGGGCCCGGCCGGGCAGCTGGCCCGCGACCACGCCGCCGACAAACGGGTCAAGGAGGTCGGCGCGCAGCTGGCCACCGATCATCATGGCCTCGACACGCTGGTGCGGCAGGTCGCCGCCCAGCTCGGCGTGCCCCTGCCCGACGAGGCCAGCGCCGAGCAGCAGGGCTGGGTCCGGGAACTGGACGGCAAGCGGGGCGGCGAGTTCGACCGCACGTTCGCCAACCGGCTGCGCGCCGCGCACGGCAAGGTCTTCGCCCTCGTCGGGTCGGTCCGCTCGGGCACCCGCAACGAACTGGTCCGGTCCTTCGCGCAGACCGCCGTCAACGTCGTGATGAAGCACATGACCCTGCTGGAGAGCATCGGCAACGTCGACTTCGAGGACCTCCCCACGCCGGCCGCCGCGGCGACCGGCAGCAACACAACCCCCGGCGAGGCGAGCTACCGCGAGGCCCTCTGGGTCGTCGGCGCACTGGTCCTGGCCGGCGGGGGCACCGCCGCGTTCCGCGCACTCCGTGCATTCCGTGCGCGGCGCACCTTCTGACGAGAGGACGTGAGCACATTGCAGCAGCGAAGGAGACGCCGGATCCGGTGGTGGACCGCGCTCGCCGCCGCCATCGTGGTGATCGGCGCGATGCTGTCGGTCACCCACGCGGCCACCGCGGAGGAAGAACCGGACGCGCTCGCCCTGGCCGCAAGGATCCCCAACGACCAGGGGCCCGCGCCGGAGTGCGCCGGGTCGACAGGGGGGCACGTGCACAACGTCCCCGACAAGTGCCATGCCGACATGGGTGGGCCGGCGAACGGCGACTTCATCGACATCCGCCAGGTCCGCCCGGCCGGCCGCAGGAGCCAGGCCGGTCGCCAGGCGTCCACCGGCACGTTCGTCTCGGTCTGCGGCACCAACGCCGAGGGGCACCACAACTCGGACAACTTCATCGTGGCGCCCGGCGTGACGAACGGTGCCCATCACACGCACGACTACGTCGGCAACGTCTCCGCCGACGGCAACTCCACAAACGAGAGTCTGGCAGCCGCCGGTACCACCTGCGTGAAAGACGACCGGTCCACGTACTACTGGCCGGTGCTGCGCCGCACCGGCAAGCAGGGCTCGGATCAGAACGCCGACGGAGGCGGCAAGGACGGCAACGTCGGGATCATCCTGAAGCCCGCGTCGGTGCGGCTGGAGTTCGGCGGCAACAGCCAGGCGAAGGTCCGCGCGATGCCGCAGTTCCTGCGGATCATCACCGGCGACGCGAAGGCGCTCACCAACGGGCCCGCCAACGCCCGCGCCAAGTGGACATGCAGCGGGTTGACGAACCGGACGACCACGAAGTATCCACTGTGCCCGCAGGGCAGCCAGATCCAGCGGATCCTGGAGTTCCCGAGCTGCTGGGACGGCAAGAACACCGACAGCGCCAACCACCGCTCGCACATCGTGTTTCCGAACTCGTCCGGGCGCTGCCCCCGCGGCACGGTCGCGGTGCCGCAGCTGCGGATGGTCCTGTCGTACGAGCGGCAGAACGGCACCGGCTTCGCGCTGGACTCGTTCCCGGAGCAGTTGCACGCCCCGATCACCGACCACGGCGACTTCGCCAATGTCATGTCGGCGCAGCTGATGAACTTTGCCGTGCAGTGCATCAACAGCGGCCGCCGTTGCTAGATTTCCGTGGACCCGCACTGCCTCAAGGTGGGTGGTGCGGGTCCATCCCTCCCGGATCTCAGGGCATCAGCTGGCTCTGGACCAAGTCGTGGAAGGCGCGGATGTGATGCTCGCTCGGGACCAGCACGCCGCCCCGGGCGTAGGCCCTGGAGCTCATGCCGGGCTGGCAGCGTTCAAGGCGTCGAAGTCCTGGCGGTTCACCCGGTCGAACAGCTCCACCGACCGGTCGAAGTCGTGGGATGCGGACAGCACCGACGGCAGCTACAGCCAGTCGCGCACTCGACCAGGGTCCGATCCGCGGCCACCGGAAACATCCGGTGCACGATGACGTGGTCGGGGACCAGGTTGATGAAGACCTGCGGCTTGACCGTGTGATGGCGTAGTAGCGGCGGTCCTGGTCGTCGGAGATGTCCGGCAGCCGG
Organism: Dactylosporangium sp. NBC_01737; assembly: GCF_035963215.1. NCBI lineage: Bacteria > Bacillati > Actinomycetota > Actinomycetes > Micromonosporales > Micromonosporaceae > Dactylosporangium > Dactylosporangium sp. NBC_01737. The sequence continues at coordinate 5,117,926 of NZ_CP109153.1, read as the reverse complement.
TCCACGCCCGCACGTCGTAGGAGATCCGCCGGCCGATGCGCAGGCTTTCGATGTGGTGCCGCTCGATCGCCGCCGGATCGCCCAGGCGCTCGGTCACGGCGTGCACGACGGTGTCCTCAAAGGACGGCGGGTCCGACGCCAGGCAGACCCAGACGTATCCGAGCCACTTGCGGACGTTACTCCTTGCCGAAACCCCCATCTGCCCTGGTTGGGCAGGGGCCGGAGACGTTGACCCGGTTGCTGGGCGCTGGGGTTCGGCGTTGTCTGCGATCAATGCGGCATGATGGTCTGCGGTGCTGCTGCGACTGGCGTACCTGGCTGTGACGAACGCGTTCGCGATGCTGCGGCTGCTGCCGATGAGCAATTGGGACAAGGACGTGGACGTGGAAATTCTTGCCCTACGCCACAGGGCAGGTTCGGCGGCCGTGACCGGGGCTGCACCGTCGGCGATGCGGCGCAGCAGGTCGACCTGGTGTGGGTGCAGCTTCCGCCACCGGCTCATGCCCCCAGGTCTACCGCATCGGTGGCGGGCCCCTCGACGGCGACATCACCGAATGCGGCCGGGGCCGCGCAGGCCGTGCCACGTCGCAGCGGGGATGCCGGACGCCGGCGTCCCTGCCCGCCCTGACGGCTGGTCCGCGGTTGCGGCGGGGTTTCGACGAACATCCGCTCAATGCCGCGATCCGCGCCGACCCTTGGTCTGCGCCATCGTCGCCTGGCCCTCGGCACCGGCAGATCACAACCCGCTCTCGGAGCCAGCCGCGTTGACATCACCCAGCGGTGGCGTACCGGCGCAGCACTTCGACGCCGGCGAGATTCCCGGCCAGCCCACGTTGCCGCATCAGAGATCACCGTACGGGCGTACGTGTCCCAGATGTGTCGTGATCATCCACAGTGGACACTCGAAATCGACGGATGCAACCCGTCCGAGTCAAGGTGCCGATCGCGTCCTGCCACAACCGCCAGCGCCGGCATAACGCCTGCTCAACCGTCATTCGCGTCGGACACAGGCAGGCCACGACAGACCCCTTGACTCCACCTGACGCGACGGCGAGGAGATCATCAAGCACTCCAAGCAGCCAGCCAAGACACAAACCGTACAATTGTACGGGCAAATCGTGTGTCACGACCACGATCAGCACACTGATCGTGGTCAACAAAAAGGCCAGCTCAGCTGGCCTTTTGCAAAGTCGGGACGGCGGGATTCGAACCCACGACCCCTTGACCCCCAGTCGTCGGAGGCCCAGCGACGTGCTCAAGCACGTTCTCCCAGGTCACCGTCAGCATAAACCGGCCGAGTAGGGGTCTGCGACCTCATCCGAGCGGACCGCGTCACGTCCACAATTGATGATCGGCGAGAGGTCCGTGCGGTCACCCGGGTCCTTACCAAGCGTCGGGTTCGGCGACATGGCAGCCCGCCTGGGCCGGACATCGCGCAAGCGCTCGCCGCGCCGTGGCGCTGCGTGGCCAACCTGTCCGGCGCGGCGGTCCCGTACCGGCCGGCGAGGTCCTGCTCGTCAGCGGCGACCTCACCGGCGGCCACCTGCCCGCCGACACTGCCGTCTGGCTGCGGTAGAGCCGCCCTGTCATGGGCATCCCGGGCGCGGCGGGTCGCATATGCTGCCCGCCGTGCCGTTTCACATGCCGGTGCCGGAGAGCGAGCCGGTCGACCTCTTCACCGAGCTGCGCCGGCTGGCCAACGACGCCGACCGGGGTGACTGGCCCGCCGTCGCGGTGTTCCTCGGCGGCCTGCGCACCCTCGACGACCTGTCGGTGGCGTGCCGTCAGGTGGAGGGCCGCCTGACCGATCAGCTGCTGGAGCGGGTGCGGCCCACCGACCCGTCGTGGTTGCTCGCGCAGACGCTGCTGGGCGTCCGCACCGTGCTGCAGGGTTGGAGCATCCGGGGCAGCGGCTGGGCCCGCAACGTGACCCGGCAGCAGTGGGCCGGCTTCCACGAGCATCTCAACCGGGCCGAGCAGATCCTCATCGAGGTCACCGCGCGCCAGCCGGAGCAGGGCTACGCCTGGCTGGAGCGGATGATCATCTGCCGGGGCATCTCGCTCGGTCACGACGAGGCCCGGCGGCGCTACGACCGGCTCGGCGTGCACCACCCGCACGCGTACATCGCCGGCTACCACCTCATCCAGCAGCTCCAGCCGAAGTGGGGCGGGTCGTGGGAGAAGGTGGCCGAGTTCTCCGCCGAGCTGGTGCGCACCGCGCCGCCGGGGTCGGTCGGGCTGCTGGCGGTCGTCGCCGGGCACATGGAGCGCTTCGGCGCCGCCGACAACGACGCCGCGGGCACGGCGCTGCTGCGGGACCCCGCGGTCGTCGCGCAGATCCACGCTGTCGCCGACCTGACCGTCAGGTACCCCGCGTTCCAACCCGGCTACCGGTACTACACCGCGCACGACTGGTTCGCGATGCTGTTCTCGCTCATCGGCGACCGCGCCGCCGCGGCACCGCACTTCCGGGCTCTCGCTGGGCGGCGCACCCCGCTCTGGGCGGAGTACTTCGACAACGCGGGGACCGCCTACGCCAACCTCCGTGACCGCGCGCTGGCGAGAGGCTGATCCCATGCTGCACCGCACCGACGTCGACGGCGTTGCGACCCTGCTCGCGCCGGGCTCCGGCCCGATGACCGCCGGGCTGACCTTCCGGGTCGGCCTGGCCGATGAGGGTGCCGCCCGGATCGGCATCACGCACCTCGTCGAGCACCTCGCCCTGCACCGGCACGGCGTCGCCGACTACCACTACAACGGCGCCACCGGAAGCGTCGTCACGCACTTCCACATGCAGGGCAGCGAGAGCGACATCGTCACGTACCTGGAGATGCTCTGCGACTCCCTCGCGAACCTGCCAGTGCAGCGGCTGGAGACCGAGAAGGCAATCCTGCGCACCGAGGCCGCCGGTCGGGGCGGCGGCGTTAACCGGATGCTGCCGATGTGGCGGTACGGCGCACAGCACTACGGCCTGGTCAGCTACCCCGAGTGGGGCATCGACCGGCTCGGCCCCGACGACGTGCAGGCCTGGGCAAGCGCCTGGTTCACCCGGGCGAACGCCGTGCTGTGGGTCTCCGGCGACCGGATTCCGCCGGGCCTGCGACTTCGCCTGCCAGCCGGGACGCTGCGCCCGGTGCCGGTCGCCTCGACGATACTGCCGGCGACCCCGGCGTACTTCACCGGCGCCGCCGGCGGTGTCGTCTTCGACGGCATCACGCGGCGGCATCCGGCCGGTTCGGTGTTCGCCCTGATGCTGGAGCGGGAGCTGTTCCGGTCGCTGCGGCAGGAAAGCGGTCTGTCGTATGCGGCGAGCGCTGCCTACGACCCGCGCGGCGACGGCTTCGCGGTCGTCACCGCGTTCGCCGACGCGCTGCCGGAGAAGCAGGGCGCGGTTGTCGGCGGTTTCGTCGACGTCCTCGCCGGGTTCCGGGTCGGCCGGATCCTCCAGACCGAGCTCGACGCGGTCCGCGCGAAACGCGACGAGGCGCTGCGCCACCGCGACGCCGCCGCGGACCGGCTGCCGGGACTTGCCACCGACCTGCTCACCGGGGCGCGGCTGCGCAGCCTGGACGAGCTGCGCGCCTCGCTGCACGCCGTCACCCTCGCCGACGTGCACGCCGCCGCCCTGCAGGTCCTCGGCTCGGGGCTGCTGCAGGTGCCGTCGGGCAGCCGCGCCGACTGGGCCGGGTTCGTGGCGGCGCCGACGACGTCAACGGACGCGATACCCGGGCACACGTACCGGGCGGTCGACGGCTCCGGCGCGGCGCTCGTCCTCGGCGCCGACGGAGTCAGCGTCGTGGACGGCGAGTGCCGGGCCACGGTCCGCTACCGCTCCTGCGCGGTGGTGCACGCGTGGCCGGACGGCGCGCGGCAGCTGATCGGCCTGGACGGCATCGCGGTGCTGGTCGAGCCGGCACTTTTCGCCGCGCCCGCGGACACCACCGCTCGCATCGACCGGTCCGTGGACCCGTCGATCGTCCTGCCGATGCCGGCCCGCAACCCGGGCGACACCCCGCGGCCGGCGCCGGCACCCTCCAGCGGCGGGTTCCCGTCGTCCACCGGCCCGATCCCGGGGACCGCCGGCGTGCTCCCGCCCGGCGGCTCGTTCCCGCCCGTGACCGGCACGTTCCCGCCGTTCACCGGTCTGCGGCCGCCTTCCGGCGGCATGTTTCCGCCGTCCAACTGAGTGTTATCCGCCGACGACCACGGCCTAACCGCCCGCCGGCCTACCCGCCCGCGACCGGCGCGAGTTTCCGGCGCGAACGTCGCGGCCACCTGTGAAGGCCCACCTTGCTCCACCAGTTCAGGGCAGCCTCTCGCCTACGCCGTGCGGTGGCATGCGGTCCAACCGCGGTGCTCCCGCTATAGATGCGTACCGCCTGCTCAGGTCCCATCCGGTCCCGTGCCGTGCCGTTGTTCCTGTCGAGAAATCCGTCCGTGCTGGTCAGCGGGTATTCGATCTTCAAGTTCCGTTCTTGAGTAGCTCCTCCCGTGTCCTCGGACTCATCGTCGTTGGTGACTGCGCGATGATGCCGCCTCATGCTGTTGCGACTGGCGTACCTGGGCATCACCAACGCGTCCGCGTTGCTGCGGCTGCTGCCGGGAAGCGACCAGGACAAGGACGCGGAGATCCTCGCCCTGCGCCACCAGCTCGCGGTACTGCAACGCCAGCTCGGCGGGCAGCGGGTCCGGTTCGACCCAGCCGACCGCGCCTGGCTGGCCGCACTGCTGCACCGCCTCCCGAAATCCACCCCCTGCATAGCCTGCGGCTGCTGGTGCGGCCCGACACGATCCTGCGCTGGCGCCGCGACCTGCAGGCTCGCCGCCACGCGGCGGTGTCGCGGCCTCGCCGACGGGACCGGCCACGCACCATCCGCTCGATCCGCGTGCTGGTGCTGCGCCTGGTGCAGGAGAACCCGTCGTGGGGCTATCGGCGGGTGCACGGGGAACTGCTCACCCTCGGGATCAGGGTCGCCGCGTCGACGGTCTGGGAAATCCTGCGCGAGGCCGGGATCGACCCCTCCCCTGACCGGGCGGCCACCACCTGGACGGACTTCCTGCGCTCACAGGCCGACGCACTGCTGGCGGCGGACTTCATCGAGGCGGTCACGCTGACGGGGATGAGGATGTACGTCCTCGCGGTCATCGAGCATGCCAGCCGCCGTGTCCGGATCCTCGGTGCGACCGCGCACCCGACCGCCGCGTGGGTGACCCAGACCGCCCGCAACCTCGTGATGGACCTCGAGGACGTGGGATGCCAGGTGGAGTACCTGATCCGGGATCGGGATGGCAAGTACCCGGCTCTGTTCGATGCCGTCTTCGCCGACGCCGGGATTACGGTCGTGCGCAGCGGCGTCCGCGTTCCCCGCATGAATTCCCTGCAGGCGCCGGACCGGTTCGTGCATGCCGTGACCGCGTTCGGACGGGACCTTGCCGCGGCGGGTGTGGGAGTTGTGTACGCCAGGTCCTCCCAGGCAGCCACCGACGCCGAGGCCTGACCCGCCTCACGGACGGCTCGCCTCACGGACGGCTCGCGAGCCTTGCGGTGATCAGGTCGGCGGATGCGGGGCGGCCGAGGTGGAAGCCCTGGCCGGTGTCGCAGCCGAGCTCGAGCAGCCGGCCGGCCTGGGCCGGGGTCTCGATGCCCTCGGCGGTGACGGCGAGGTTCAGGGCGCGGCCGAGATCGATCATGGCGGTGAGGACCGTGTGGTCGGGACCGGTGGCGGCGGGCCGTTCGCGCAGGAATTCGATGAAGCAGGCCGCGATCTTCAGGGTGTGCACCGGCAGGTTGCTGATCTCCGACAGCCTGCAGGTGCCGGTGCCGAAGTCGTCGAGGGCGATGCTCACCCCGAGCCGGGCGAGCTCGTCGAGGGTGCCGCGCATCTCGGGGTCGATCAGCACGTTCTCGGTGACCTCGAGCTGCAGGCGGCGGGCCGGCAGCCCGGTCTCGTCGAGGATCGCGCTGATCACGGCGGGTAAGCCGGGGCGGCGCAGCTGGGTGGCGGCGATGTTCACGCTGACGAAGACGGGTGCGAGCGGCTGCCAGGCCGCTGCCTGGGCGCAGGCCCGGCGCAGGACCTGCTCGCCGAGCGGCACGATCAGGCCGGTGTGCTCGGCCAGCTCGATGAACCGGGCCGGGCCGAGCCGGCCGTGCACCGGATGCTCCCAGCGCACCAGGGCCTCGACGCCGGCGAGGCGGCCGGTGGTCAGCTCGACCAGCGGCTGGTAGTGCACGACGAACTCGCCGCGGGTCAGGGCGTCCGGCATCTCGACGCTGAGCCGGTGCCGGGCGGTCTCGGCGGCGGCGCGTTGCGGGTCGTACACCACGAAGCTCCCGCGGCGCTCAGCCTTGGCCCAGGCGAGCGCCCGTTCGGCGGCGCCGAGCAGGGCGGCCGGGTCGGTGCCGGCGACGGGTTGCTCGACCACGCCGACGCTGGCCCGGATCGGCAGGTTATAGCCGTTGTTGATCGGAAACGTGCGCGCGATCGCGGCGAGTGCCGCGTCGGCGGCCTTGGTCACCTCGTCGGGGCCGGTGGTGCCGGCCAGCAGCAGGACGAAGGTGTCGGCGTGCAGGTGCGCCAGGAAGAACCCGGACGCGGTGGCCAGGCGGTCGAGCCGGTGCGCGACCGTGCTCAGCGCCTGGTCGCCGGCCTGGTAGCCGAGGCTGTCGTTGACGGTCGCGAACCGGTCGAGGTTGATCAGGCACAGCCCCAGCCGCCCGTCGCGGGCCGCGGCGAGGCGCTGCAGCAGTGCCTTGCGGCCCGGCAGCGCGAGATACTCTTTGATCCGGCGCCGGTCCGCGAGCTCGGCCCGCCGCAGCGCCTCCTGGGCCGCGACGGTCCGCTCGACCAGAGCACCGGAGAAGCCGGCCACCAGGACGCCCAGCAGCTCGTCCAGGCGGGCCCGGGCACCGGGATCGTCCAGCCCGAGGTCGGCGAGGAACCGGTGGCCGGTGAGCGTCACCGTCCGGCCGAGCAGTTCCGGCGTGGCGATGCCGGCCGCCACGAGGTCGGCGCCGATGCGCTGCCCGGCCGCGGCGGTGAACGGCTCGGCCGCGAGTGCCCCGGCGAGCCGCCGCGCGAGGCGCTCCAGCAGGGTGTACACCTCGTCGCGGCTGTGGCGCAGCACCGCCTGACCGGTGACCACACGGGTCCAGTCCCGGGTGAACGCCTCGATGCCGGACGCCCGGGACTCTGGCTTCATCGCCGTTGATTATGCGGTACCTGTCCCAGTTGGAGCCAGAGGATCATCTATGGACGATCGGCGTGTCTACGGCTTGCGGCCGACGACGGCGAGCACCTCAGGCCGGGGCTCGGTGCCGGCGTCCTCGGGCTCGGGGTGCCAGTCGGTGACCGGCACGACGCCGGGCTCGACGATCTCGAGGCCGTCGAGCAGCCCGCCGATCTCGGCCGCGCTGCGCAGGTGCAGCGGCGTCGACGTGCGCTGGTAGACGCTGCTGACGGCGTCGGCGTCCTCCTCGCGCTGCGGCGGCGGGGAGCCGTGCGAGAGCGCGATGTAGCTGCCGGGCTTGACCGCCGCGCGGAACCGGCGCACGATCCCCCCCGGGTCGTCGGCGTCCGGGACGAAGTGCAGGACGGCGATCAGCAGCACGGCGACGGGCTCGGTGAAGTCGATCAGTCCGCTGACCTCGGGGTGGCGCACGATGTCGTCGGGCTTGCGCACGTCGCCGAGCATCACGTCGGCGTTCGGGTGGCCGGCCAGGATCGCGCGGCCATGGGCCACGGCGACCGGGTCGATGTCGACATACATCACCCGGGCTGCCGGGTCGATCTGCTGGGCCACCTCGTGCACGCTGGCCAGGGTCGGGATCCCGGAGCCGACGTCGAGGAACTGCCGCACCCCGTCCGCCACCAGCCGCCGCACCGCCCGGCCGAGGAACGCCCGGTTGGCCAGCCCGATCTGCCGCGCGTTCGGTGCCATGGCCACGACCCGCTCGACCATCTCCCGGTCGACCGCGAAGTTGTGGAACCCGCCCAGCGAGTAATCGTACATCCGGGCAGCGTTCGGCACGCTGATGTCGATCTCCTCAGGCGCCCACTCCGGCCGCGTCATCGGACCCCTTCCCCCACGCTCGGTCACGCCGCGAACCCATCGACGATGGTCGGCGCACCGCCGTACTGTCAACTCTCGGAACCATGATATGGCCATGTGGCTTCACATCAAGCCGGCGATCCTGACCGGGTGAGGCTCGCCGGCGTAACGTATCCGCGGAGGGCGCCCGGCCGGACCTGCCGGCCCGGATCACGTCCGTGCACGACGTGAGCGCCACCATGCGCCAGATCGACCTCGTCGGCCCGGACGTGCCGCGCCCACTCCTTGGATGATCCAACCGGCGACGCCGAGTCCGCCGGCGTAGTTGACGTTGCGCAGCACCTCGAGCCGCGCGTTGCCCGCGACGAGCTCATCCTTGCCGACGAGCTCTGACAGGTAGCTCTGCGACGCCACATTGAAGAAGATCGAAAAATGCTGCTGAGCAGCGCCGTCACACACAGCTGGACGACGGTCAGGCTGCCCAGGAACCAGGCGGCCGGGATGGAGCCCGCGACCAGAGCCCGCCCGAGGTCCGTGACCACCATGGTTCGCCGCTTCGGCCAGCGGTCCACCAGGCCACCAAGGCCGAAGCCGCGTAGAAAGACCCGAAGCAGCCCGGCTTGTCCCGGCACCGCCAGACACCGAGGTCTTCGTCCTGCGTCACGGCGAGCGGGTCGCGGAGATCACGCCACCGGACATGGTGCTGCTGGCCCGCGAGCAGGCGGTGAGCATGGCGCGCACCGCGGCGCAGGAGGCCCGGGAGGCAGCGGACTCCATTGTCGAGTCGGCGGCCCGCCTCGGGGATGCGTCCGTACGTGAGGCGATCACCCGGCCGGTGCTGGAGATCGCCGACCACGCCGAGGAGGCCGCAGCTGTGGCTACCGCCCGCCTGGCACTGGCCCGGCATGCCCGCAACGGCGATGTCGCGGCGATCTGGCCCTGGGTGGTGACGCTGCCAGCGGACATGCTCGACGACGCCATGCGCGAATTCGACGCTGCGACCACCGGCGATGGCGGGACTCGTGCAGCGGTCCGATTGTTGATCGCCAAGTGGCAAGAGGCCGCCGAGTCGCACGCCGACCCTCGCTTGCAGGCGCTGCTCGCCGCCGAGCCGGCAGACCGGGCAGGCGGGCTGAGGTGGCTCCAGGAGCACGCCTCGACGTATCTGAACTTCGACGCACTCGCTGACTACGAGCAGTCCGGCCGGTGACCGGGTACCTCGCCGACACCTCAGCGGTGTGGCGGCTGCTGCGGCAGATCGCCGGCCCGTGGCCCGGCCTGGTCGATCAAGGGGTGGTCTCGATCTGTCCACCCGTCGAGTCCGAACTGATGGTCGGCGTGGAGGCGGCGCGACACTACGGCCCATTCGCCGCGGTGCTCCGCCGTACGTTCGGCTGGGTCGCCGCCCTCGACGACCCATGGAGGCACGTGCTTGCAGTGCAGCGTGACCTGATCCAGGTCGGGCACCATCGCGGGCCCTCTCCGATGGACATCATCATCGCGCTCACTGCGCAGGCTCACGGTCTCACCGTGGCACACGTTGATGCCGACTTCGACTCGATCGCCAAGGTCCGCCCCGACATTGCGATGGTCCGCATCGACAAGGTCGACCCCGCCGAACGACTCTGCCCAGCGGGGCTTGGGTCGCCCGGTACGGTCGAGGACTCGCAGCACGTGTTTCGCGGCGTGCGGCGTTGACCCGAGCGGCGTACATCCGGCCGGCCATCAGGTGCAGCTCAGACTCGCTGATCGTGTTCTTGATCCCCAGCACCAGCCGGTCATTGAAATCCCGCAGGTCGTAGACGCCGGCGGCGTCGGCCAGCAGGTGTCGGCCAGGCGTTGTAGGTGCCGGCCGCCGTAAAACGTTCGACCGCCGGTGGCGCGTCGACGACAGCGGTGTCAAGGACGACGCGGCAGCGGGCGCGACGAGATCCGGCACTTCCTGCAGGACATCGCGCACTGGTGGTTGTAGACCGCCACGCGCATCCGACGCCTCCTCGTCGTACGCAGCAGGATCGTGCTCCGCGCCGTGAGCGACAACGCCCGAGCCACGCGTCAGCGTGGCGGGATCTTGTCCTTGGTGACCGCGTTTTCGAGATCCCGGGCGAAAGCGTCCGGATCGCGGGTACGCACGTAGGTCGACACGGCGTCGTAGAAGCCCTCCTGGAACTCCGGGCTCATGGCCTCGCCGTGGGCGACCGACAGCAGCACCGGCGAGCCCCAGAGGCTCTTCGAGGCATTGCGCTGGTATGCGGACAGGGACGAAGTATCAATGTTCCGGAGCACCGGTACCGACCCCTTCGCCTTGCTGAACGGAATTTGGGTCGTCGGCTTGCTGATGTCGCTGAGGAAGGCAAGGGCGTTCTTGGCGTTCTTGGCCCTGGTCGCGGCCACGAAGACGTCGACGACCGCGAGGAAACTATCGCCGGTGCCGGGAAACGCCACAGCTCCGAAGTCTTTGCCCTCCTGTGCGCCGTCGGCGACCAGCTCGCCATACGCCGAGTCGTTCATGGACTCGAAGGCGCAACCACCTGTGGCGAGCTTCTTTGTCGCCGTGTCCCAGGTCAACGTGCCGGCCCCGGGATCGGCGTAGGCGAGGATGTCGCCGAAGGTCCGCAGCGCCGTCCGCACCTGCGCGCTGCGCCAGTTGAGGCGGTCGCCGGCCATGTCCTGCCAACCCTTCACCCCGATTGCGCCAAGTAGCACGTTCTCGAACAGCTCGATGGTGGTGAACGGGTCCTTGCCGCCGAGACATAGGGGGGTGGCTCCGGACGCCTTGACCTTTTGCAGGCCGTCCAGGAAGGCGGCGAGGGTGTAGTCGCTGGAGGGCGGCGTGACGCCCGCTCGGTTGAGGAGCTCGATGTTGAACCACAGCACGTTGCTGCGATGGGCACCCGTCGGCACCCCGTACGGGTTGCCGTCGTGCATGAGCGAACGCAGAATGGCCGGCTGCATCGTCGCACGGAGGTCACCGTCGGCGAAGACTGACGCGACATCGCGGATGACGCCGCGGTCGGCGTAGCCCTGCACGGACTTGCCCGCGAAGGTCTGCCAGACGTCGGGTGGGTTGCCGTGCTGCAGCCGCCTGGCCAGTGCCACGACCGCCTCTGACCCGGCGCCGCCTGCTACCGCGGCATTGACGGTATCGACATTCGGATTTGTCTGGTGCATGGCGGAGAAGAGGACGCTCAGCGCGGCGGCCTCCGACCCGGAGGTCCACCATGACACGATCTCGAGCTGCCTGGTATCTGTCGTGGCGCTCGTCGGCTTCTGCGCGCCGCAGCCGGCCACGGTGAGCGCCATGACTGCGACTGCCGCGACCGCGCGGCGCCGGCGGCTCATGCCGCTCCCCCGGTGACGGTGCTCGGCCCGGCATCGCCGGGCCGGCCCGGCTCGGTACTCCCGCGGACGGACCCGGGCGCGGCCCTGAGGTCGTAGAGGGCGTAGAGCCCGACGACGGCGAAGCAGACGGCTGGGACAACGAAGGAGATCGCCGCGCTCGTCTGGTCCAGGAGCTTGCCCTGTAGCAGCGGCATGATCGCGCCGCCCACGATGGCCATCACGAGGCCGGCGGCGCCGAACTTGGTCGCCGGCCCGAGCCCTTTGAGGGCAACGCCGTAGATCGTCGGGAACATGAGCGACAGACAGAACGACAGGGCCACCACGGCGAGTACTCCGGCGAGATTGGGAACCGATATCGCGAACAAGCAGAGCACCACCGCCAGGAAGGCCAGCACGGCGAGCACCTTGGTGGCACGTACGCGACCGATCACCCACGTCATCAGGAAGCGTGATCCAAGGAAGAGGAGCAAGCTGACCTGAAGATAGGCGCCGCCCTTCTGCAGGCTGCCGCCCAGCGCCTGCTGCACATACTGGATCAGGAACGTCCAGGTGCACACCTGAGCCGCGATGTTCGCAAACTGCGCGATCACCCCGAAGCGGTACTGCTTGCTGCGCCACAACACGCCGAACAAGTGGCCGGTGCCGCCGGTGTGCTGGCCATCGCCGGGGAACTCCTCAACGATCGGCGGCGCCTTCTGACTCGCGATGGCGACGGCGATGAGTACCAGGAGGACGGCCAGCCCGAGGTAAGGGACCATCACGGCGCCGAGCTCGCTCGCGCGGATGGCGTGCAGCTGGTCCTGGCTCAGCGACGAGATGTCCACCGGTTCAGCGAGTTTGGGCAGGATGAGCGTCGAAGCCAGCAGCACACCGATGTTCGTCCCCACCGGATTGAATGCCTGGGCGAAGTTCAGTCGCCGGGTCGCCGTCTCTTCCGGGCCGAGTGACATGACGTACGGGTTCGCGGAGGTCTCCAGGACCGAGCAGCCGGCGGCCATCGCAAACAGGGCCAGCAGGAACGCCTCGTACGTCATGATCTTGCTGGCCGGATAGAAGAGGAAGGCGCCCAGCGCCGCCAGCCCCAGTCCGGTCAGGATTCCCGTCTTGTAGCCGAAGCGCTGGTTGATAAAGGCCGCCGGGAGCGCAAGCAGGAAATACGCGCCGAAGTAGGCCAACTGGACGAGCGACGCTTGGAAGGTGCTCATCGCGAAGATGCGCTTGAAGCCCGCCACCATCGGCGTGGTCAGGTCCTGCGCTATGCCCCAAGCGGTGAAACAGCCGATCAGAGCAATGAAGAGCAATAGCATCCCGCGGCCGAGCAGATGCGGCCGCTGTCCCCGCTCGTCTTCATCCGCTGATGGCGGCGCCATGCTGGACGTCGGCATTCCTTCCGTGAACCGCGCCTACCGGCGGTTGGTCGGTGACCTGATGCAGCGGACTCGCAGGAGCGGACCGAATGGAATACCCGTGATCGGGACCGGCACTGCCGGGACCGTCGTCTCCGGCTGCGATCCCACCGGGCGCCGCTACCCACCCCGGCGCGCCACAAACCGGTACATGGAATTTGGCCGGCGCGAACAGCCGCGCGGTGTCCCGGCACCCCACGTCGAGCCGCGCACTGCCGACCGGGTCGGCATTCAGCAGCGCGACCATGGCGTCGAACAGAGTGGCGCAAGCGCGGCGCTGGCTACCTCGAGCCCGCGCGGCAGGTTGAGCGGTGGGACTAGCCGAAACGGCACTCACCGGGCATCTCCAGACAGCAGACGCATCGACGAAGTAGCGGCCCTTCCCTCACCGGCGGTTCTGTTGTCCGCTCGGCTCCAGCAGTACTACGGCCGCCTCCGACGCCCACCCGGCCAGTGATCCACTTCCCGGCGTGAACCAGTTATAGGACACCACGCTCCGGCGACACATTCCGCAGGTCACCGGGCCGGGGAGGGCCTCCCAGTTCCCGTCGCCACCCTCGATACGTTCCGTGCCCCCTACGCCGGGGAGTTCTTGACGGCTGCAATCCAGGATCTACACCGCGTCCATGGCCTTCGCCCCGTATTCGCGGGCTCGGCTCTCCCTTGGCCCACCCTCACAGGCAGGTGACGTAACGACGCCGCAGGTTTCGCTTCACGCTACGGACCGCATCGTTGCTCCCCCAAAGGGGCTTTTGACGCTGGGCTTCGACCCGATCCGTTTCCAGACCGAGCCGCCAGCCTGCTACCGGGCCTCCTGGCAGCTACCCGGACCGGACTTCCACCGGCAGGCGACGACGAGCTGACGAACCACAAGGATCAGCCGCTCACGGCTTCACCTCCAGTTCTGCTGGGCGCACGAATAGATCGTCTAGTCCGCCCGGACAGCGCCGTCTCCACCTGGACGCCGCCGCGGGAGCGGTAGAACCGTTGCGCGGCCGCGTCACGTCCACAATGGATGGTAGGTTCGCGCGGTCAGCCGAGCTCTTCCTGCGCGGGACCACCCCCGCGTGCGCGGGGAGCATCGGTTCTTCATCCGGCCGGACGGCGTCGCCCAGGGACCACCTCTGCCGCATCTGCGCCGCGCGGCGGCGGTGGTCAGTTCCTCATCCGGTACTCGTTGGGGGGCATCCCGTACTGCTGCCGAAAGAGGCGACTGAAGTGGGCGGTGGAGCAGAATCCCCAGCGGCGGGCGATGGCGTGTACGGGACGGTCGCGCAGTCCGGGGTCGGCCAGGTCCGTCCGGCAGCGCTCCAGCCGTCGTGTTCGGACCACCTCGGCCACCGGCGTTTCCCCGGTCCGGAAGAGACGCTTCAGCGTCGTCATCGAGACGTTGTGCGCTGCGGCGATCATCTGCGGACCGAGGTCCGGTCGGCCGAGGTTCGCGTCGATGAACATGTCGATGCGGGTGCGCAGCGCCACCTGCTGGACGTTTCTCGACAGCAAATCTGCGCCGTCGAGGTGCTGCGCGAGCAGTGCGGTGATCAGGTTGAGGGCAATGCCCGCCAGGAGCGTGGCGTCCGATGCGCGGTACTGCTCGGGATGGGCGCTGATCTGCTGCAGGTGCTGCGCCAGCAGCATGCCGATCCCCCCGGCTGCCGGCAGGGGCACGCCGAACAGTCGGCTGACCTTGTCGTGCGGCAGCGGCAGCTGTGCGTGTGGGATGGCCACGACGACGAAACCCGCTGGCTCCGGCGTAGCCGACCGGATGCCGTGGGACGCCTCGTAGGGGTGGGAGGAGGTGAGCAGCGTGAAATGCCTCGGGTAGATGGCCGACACACACCGGTTCTGCTCGACCGTGCCGGCACCCGATGTCAGCAGCGTCAAATGGTACTGCGCAGGATCACTGCGGCGGATCAGTTTCTCCGTCCGCCGGGTGGTCAGTGACGGAAATCGGAGCGTCGTGAGGGTGAGCGCCCCGAGACTGCTCATGCGCATCCAGGCGTCGAAATCATGCGTGTGCGTGCTGCTGATCTGGTTGGGCGCGACCTCCTTGGCCACGAGATCGGCCCAGTAGTCGAATCGCTCGGCCGGCGCGAGCGGGGACAGGTCCACCGTGTGCGTTGCCAGCATCATCCATCATCCCCCATGTACTGCTGGAGAGTTCCTCGGCGGTTCAGTCTGCGTGATCGCGCGTCGTGGCGGATCGACCGTGCGACACAACAATCGGGGAGCCCCGCTGTCAACCGATCGGTGGATACGTTCAACCTTCCGATGCGGCCGAGGTCCGCACGGACGCCACCGACGTGATCACCGCCGCCAGGCTGGCGGGTGGCTACGAGACCAGGCCTCGGCGGAACGCCTCGGCGACCGCGGCGGCCCGGTCGCGGACCCCGAGTTTTTCGTAGATGCGTAGAAGGTGGGTCTTGACGCTCGCCTCGCTGATGAGCAGACCGGCGGCCGCCTCGCGGTTGCCGGCGCCGTCGGCGATGAGCTTGAGCACCTGCAGTTCGCGCTGGCTCAGCGTGCCCGACACCGGGCGGCGGATCCGGCCCATGAGCCGTGCGGCGACGGCGGGCGCCAGCACCGATTCGCCCCGCGCGGCGGAGCGCACCGCGCGGAGCAGGTCCTCGACGGCAGCGTCCTTCAACAGGTATCCGGTGGCGCCGGCCTCGATGGCGGGCAGCACGTCCTGGTCGGTGTCGAACGTGGTCAGTACCAGTACCCGCACCTCCGGCGCCTGTTGCCGCAGCCGCCGGATCGCCTCGGTGCCGTCGACCGCCGGCATGCGCAGGTCCATGAGTACGACGTCCGGCCGCAGCTCGACGGCCCGCTCGACCGCCGTGGCGCCGTCATCGGCGTCGCCGACGACCTCGAACTCGGCGGTGCCGGCGAACGCGCCCCGCAGCCCGTCGCGCACGATCGGATGGTCGTCAACGATGAGCAGGCGGATGGGCTGGGTCACGTCGACCTCGTTTCCGGGGTCAGGGCCGGCACGGTGACGTTGAGGGTGGTGCCGTTACCGGGTTCAGTCTCGATGGTGAGGGTGCCCTGCACGCGTTCCGCTCGCTGGCGTACACCGTACAGACCGAAGCCGCCGGCGCCGCCGGACGGCACCGCCGCCGGGTCGAAGCCGGCGCCGTCGTCGCGCACGTCGAGCAACACGACATCGTCAAGGTAGGACAGCGTGACGGCGACCCGGCCAGCGTCGGCGTGCTTGGCCACGTTGGCCAGCGCCTCCTGCGCGGCCCGGAACAGCGTGACCTCGATCTCGGTGTGCAGCGTGCGGACCTCCCCCGTGATGTCCATCTGCACCGGCACGTCGGAGGTCCGCGACCACCGCGCGGCAAGGTCGGACAGGGCCTCGTGCAGCCGAAGGTCCTCCAGTTCCTGCGGGCCGAGCGCGGCGACCGAGCGGCGAGCTGCGGCCAAGTTTGCCCGGGCCAGCGCGTGGACCTGGTCGACGTGGTGCCGCCACAGCCGCGGATCGTCACGGACCCGCTCGGCGGCCTGCAGCTGCGTGATGATGCCGGTCAGTCCCTGAGCCAGGGTGTCGTGGATCTCGCGAGCCATCCGCTGCCGCTCGTGGTGGACGCCGGCCTCGCGAGCCTGCTCGAGCAGCTGTCCGTGCAGGTCAGCGTTCTCGGCGAGCGCGGCCCGCAACTGCGCCACCGCCTGGTGACGCTGTTCGGTCTCATCGGTGAAGCGGTACCCCAGATAACCGAACCAGCCGATGAGAAACGTCTGCAGGGCCACGATCAACACCAGCATCACGGCCCACTGCGGGGTGTTGGGTAGGCCGCTCGGTAGCACGTTGACCAGGCAGGAGGTCAGGAAGACGCTCAGGAACGCCCACCGTGCCGGCAGCACCTCATAGGCCTGCACGAAGCCGACGGTTGCGAAGACGAAAAAGACCGGCTGCCAGGACGTCAGTACCGCCGACAGGGCCAGCTGGACGCCGACGTACAGCAGCATCGGACCGGTCCGTCGGGTCCACGACGGCGGGCGCAGCGTGTACATGCCCAGCGCCCAGGCGGCTGCGGCCGCGACCGCGATCGCGGTGACCAGCCGCTCGCGTGCGCTCAGGCCCGGGCTCAGCAGGGCCAGTACCGCCGACACACCGAGCAGGACGTACGGCAGGGGCACCAGAAACCGTCGCAGGCGCAGCCGGGACAGCGGGATCTCGGGCAGTTCGGCCGGCACGGTTGTCATACCCCCACCCCACCGCAGATTCGCTCCCAGCGGAAGCGCCGGAGCGCAAGCAGGGCAAGAGCCGTGGGGGTCCGGAAGGCAACGCCGGCTGCAATGCCAACACGTCGACTCGTGGCGATTGAAGGACTCGCCGGTGACGCCAACGAGATCTCAGGTCACGCGATGTCCAGGGTCTCGAACTCGGTGCCGGCGTCGCCTGTCTTGACCGCCAGTAGGTGGTGGCCGTCCGGTGAGGTGGACAGGCTGCGGTACTGGCCGACCCATGTCCGTACGATGGTGCCGTCGTCTGGGCGGATGGCCTGGACCACAGACCGGTGCTCGATCAGTCCTGCCACCGCGATCAGGGTGCGGCCGTTCATCGAGAGCGTGGCGAGGCCGGTCGGTGCGCGGACACCTGCCCATACTTGGACGGGTGGGGCCTCGCCGGCTGTCGGCGTCCGGAAAATCGCTCCGTCCGCTGTGGTCATCCGGTCGCTGCGGTCCGACGGTGCCGCGCGGGCGAGGAAGTACAGGGTCGAGCCGTCGCTGGTCACGGCCGGCCACCCGGCGTCGCCGGTGGACCCGCACGTCGGGCGGTCGGCTGGTGCGCGGAACAGCCCATCGGGCCAGAAGGTGCTCGATCCTACCGTCACCAGGTGGGTGAACGGCCGCAGTCCCTGCCGGGTGTGGAAGAACGCCAGCGCCTGGCACAGCCCGTCGGGTGCTTCGGCGGTGACGAACGCGCCGGTGTGGTCGGGCAGGACCGCGACCGCGTTGCCGGCGAACGACGGGAACGACACCAGCAGCCGGGCGTTTTCGGTATGGACGTCGAGCAACGCGACGAACCCGCGGTAGCCGTCGCTGATGTCGCAGCTCGCCGCGACCGCCAGGACGCCATCGGCCAGGGGTTGCAGCGCTGTGATCGCGCCGAGGTTGCAGCTGCCGGCCGGTGGGGTGAACGACACCCGCTGCGCTGCCGCCGATCCGTCCAGCGGCCGGCGCCACAGCTGGCTCGGCGTGCCGGACGCCGAGTACGTGAAGTAGACCCAGTCGCCGGGCATCCAGGAAGCCGCGCCGACGAAGCCTCGCCGCAGGTCGGGAACCTGCCGCGAGGCCGGAGCCGCCGCGTCGGGCAGCCGCGGCCCGTGGCACGCCGTCAGCAGCAGGACGCTGACCACCGCCACGACCCACGACCGCACCGAACGCATTGCGGACACCCCTTCACTCAATCATTCTCGTGGATGCGAAGGTTAGAACGTGCCGTAGTTGTAGTAGCAGATGGCGGTACAGCTTCCCGAAGTCACAGTGCCTTCGATGATCCCCGCTATCACGCGCGCCGTTTCCTTCGAGTCCCAGATGTCCAACTTGATGTGCGGCGCCATCTGCTTTCCGTAGTAGACGCCGACCTTGTTGTTGTGAAGGTCGATCTGCGACGCCTCACTGCCCCAGTCATGTTTGACGCCGCTTTTCGTCACGTGGACGTCCATCTCGTGCGCCGTGCCCAGCAGCAGGGCATTGTGCTCCGAAATGCCCATCACCATCATGTACGCCATCCACAGTCCGTGCTGGATGGCGTTCGCCTCGCCGGCGGTCACCGTCTTGCCCTTGAGCACCTCCGAGGCGAAATTCTCGGCCCACATCTGGGCGAAGAACGCCTGGATGCACTGTTCGGCGAGCACCGCGCACATCGCCTTCTGCGCCGGTCCGACCTGGTTGCTCATCTCGTCGCAGATCGCTCCCCAATCCTCCGCGCGACATCGGTCGATCAGGTGTTGGATATGGTCGACGTTGGCTCCACGCGCGATCGAAATCATCTCCGCGAGGAGGCGTTGACGTTCGGCCTCCTCGTCCACGTAAGGCTTGCAGTTCGGGTCCTTAACGCACGGCGGGGATACGTCCGGTCGCGGCTTGTGGCAGTTGCCGACACCTGGGCAGTTCTTCGCGGAGCTTCCCGGGTTGGCGCCGTTGCCGTATCCGGGGTTGCCTTTCTGGGTGGGATCCCCGGCGCAGTCGACGGGGTCGGAGCAGTTGCGCAATCCACTCGGGTCGGAGCCGGTGGTCGGGTTGCTGCTGGCGTAGGTGTATCCGTTGAGCTGCTGCGGGTCGTTGCCGTCGGTGATCGGGTCGTCGGAGATGAACCGGCCGGTGGTGGGTTCGTATTCGCGGGCGCCGAGGTGGGTGAGTGTGGTGGTGTCGCGGGTGCCACCGACGAACCCCTTGGTGTTGGGCCAGGTTGGGTCGGTGCCGCGGGGGTTGCCGAACGGGTCGGTCCTGCGTCGTGTGACGGCCTGGGTGGCCGCGTCGACCGCGAGTTGTCCGGTGCCGTGATGGTCCGCGGTGATCCAGGTGAGGCCGGCCGGGGTGCGGCTGGCGACGCCGTAGAAGCGGGTGCAGGTTACGGTGCTGCCGACCTTGCGCAGTTCGTAGCCGTCCAGGTACACGGTCGCCCCGGCCGGGTCCTTGGCGACGAGGCGGGTGCCGTCGGCGCCGTAGATGTAGCTGCTGGTGCCGGTGCTGTCCGTGACGGTGGCGAGGTGACCCTCGACGTCCCAGGTCAGGGTCTGACCGGGTTTGCCGGTGACGTTTCGGGTGAGCATGTTGCCGGCGTTGTCGTAGGTGTAGCTGTCGGTGCCGCTGCTGCCGCCGGCGGCGGTCACGCTGGTAAGGGTGTGCCGTTTGCCGGTGCCGGGGTAGGTGTAGGTGCGGGTGGTGTCGGTGCCGCCGCCGATGGCGTGGCGGATCTCCTGGGTGCGGTTGCCGCTGTTGTAGCTGCCGGTGCCGGTGGCGTACCGGTAGCTGGTCCAGTACGGGTCGGGTCCGCCGATCACGGCGGCGGACGGGTTGGCCTGGCAGGTGGCGGCGGTCGTGGTCCACGCCTCGGTCAGTTCGCGCAGTGCGTCGTAGCCGAAGCACTGGTTGGACACGACCGATCCGCCGAGCGTTTCGGTGATGGTCTTGACGTTGCCGGCCTGGTCGTAGCCGTAGCCTTCGGTGAGCCGCTCGGCCCACGTGTTGGGGCTCGCGGCGTTCTCGGTCTCGGTCTTGCTGCTGGTGAGCCGGCCGGTTGTCTCGTCGATGGCGGTGGTCTGCCTGACCCGCTTCGCACCGGAGCCGAGGATCTGCTGGTAGATCGCGCCGAAAGTCTGGTAGCTCGTTCCGGCGACGTACGGTTCCAGACCGCTCAGGGTGAGCGCTCTGCCGGTGGTGTCGTAGGCGGTGGTCAGTGTCTCGGCGGGCAGGCCGCCTGCCGCCGGGTATGACACGGTGGCGGTCGACCCGTCGACGTTGTACGTCTTCGACGTGGTGTAGGTGCCGTTCGGCAGCCACGGCATGCTCAGGCTCGACGGGATCACCGTGGTGACACCGAGTGGCCGGTAGCCGTCGTCGTAGCCGGTGACCGTGGTGGTGAACGCGTCGGTGCCGACGTACCGGGTGGATGAGGTCAACTGTCCCTTGGCGAGCGTGTCGTACGTCCAGGACGCCCGTTTGAACCCGGTCGTGCCGACCCCGTCGTACAGGCCGGTCCTGCGCCCGAGCGCGTCGTAGGTGAGGGTCGTGCTGGAACCGGGGCGCGCGTCGGTGACCGTCGACGGTCGGCCGCCCAGGTCGTAACTGGTGCTGGTCGTGCCCTTGTCGGGGTCGGTGGCCGAGATGACCTGGCCGAGCCGGTTGTAGCTGGTGGTCCAGGTGTTTCCGGACTGGTCGGAAACAGTCCGCAGCCGGTCGAGGCGATCGTAGGAATACGTGGTGACGTGGTGGCTGCCCGTGGGTGCGCCGCTGAGGTACTGGCGCAGCTCGGTGGTCTTGCCACGGCCGTTCACGTACGTGGTGGTGGGGGTGCCGCCGGCTGGAGGTGTGACGGTGATGGAGTTGCCGTCAAAGGCGGTGGTGGTCTGCCACTTCAGCGTGTTGATGGAGTACAGCGCGTCAACCGTCGGCCGCTCCAGGCTGTCGTACGTGTACCGGTGCTGGTTCTTGACACCCGGGTCGGTGTCGGAGAACCCGACGAGCGTGGCGGCCGGGGCGCTGGAGTTCCAGAAGGTGGTCGTCTTGGCGCTGAGGCCGCGCCCGTCGTACTGGGTGTCGGTGACGATCCGCCCGCCGTTGGCCTGCGGGGCGGGCCGTTGCTGCTGCCGTTGCCGCAGGTTGCCGTCGTACAGGTCGTAGCTGGTGATCCCGTTGCCGTTCGGGCCGAGTTTGGTCGTGGTGATCGAGTTGATCGTCCCTGAGCCCGTGTAGAGCGCATAGACGTAGTGGAGGTCCGCAGTACCGGTGGCGGTACGGTTGAGCCACACGTCGGTGAGCCGGCCCAGCGGGTCGTGGACGGCGGTGGTGGTCTTGTTGTTGGCGTCCTTCACCGTGACCGGGACGCCGCGTACGCCGTCCGTCGTGACAGTCATGACGTGGCCGAGCGGGTTCGTGGTCACGGTCGTTGTGACCGGGGCGTCCGCAGCCGGGGTGTACTGCATGGTGGTCTTGTGCGCGTTGTCGTTCATCGGGTCGCGGGTCCAGACCACCCGGCCGTATGCGTCGTAGCCGGCGTTCGTGGTGTTCTGCCACAGCGGAGACGCACCCGTCGCTCCGCTCATCGCGTCGACCCTGGTGACAAGGCCTTGACTGACCGGGCCGGTGCCGGTGGTGTTGCCGTCGTAGTAGAAGAACGTCCCGGCGAGAAGGTCGTTGCCGTCGACGACCGTGCAGGCGGTCTGGATGTTCGTGCGCTGGTAGTTGACGTGGTAGCGGCCGTTGGCCGGGTCGACGCTGCGGTCGGCGTAGGTGATCTCGGTGCAGCGGTCGTCGTTCGGGTCGGCCTCGTCGCCCCAGTCGCGGATCAGGGTGGGCAGCGTGTAGCTGTCGGTGACGGTGGTGGTCTTGGTCCACCGCCATCCCTCAACCCCCGCCGGGGTGGTGATGTGGGTGCGGGTGCGGGTCTCGACCTCGGCGAAGTTGTTCGCGACCAGGTTCCCCATCCCGTATGCGAGAGCCCGGGTCGCGACCGTGCCGTAGCCGTAGGTGTGCAGTGTCGAGGAGTACGCCAGACCACCCGGCCGGAACGACGTGTCCTCCCGCAGCTTCCCGCGCAGCATGTAGAAGTCGGTCGTGGTGCCTTGGGAGTCGGTGATGGTGGATGTACGGGTGCCGCCGGTGTCGCTGGCCCGGTCACCGTGCAGACCGCGGTAGTACAGCGCCGAGGACACCGTCTGCGTGCCGCCGACCGGCCCGGTCGTGGTGGTGACATCGGTGTAACCGCGCCAGTCCGACCACGACCGCCGCGACAGCGGCGACGTCTCGGACGCATCGTGACCCCACAACACGTTCGTCGAGGAATGCGTCAGGCTGTAGCTGTAACTGGTCAACACCGGCGGCGCCGTTGAATCCGCCAGGTCCGTCTGCTGCACCGCGGTCACGACATACTTGTGGAACCAGCCGAACCCGGCCGTACCACCCTCCGGCGACCAGTACTGCGGGAAACACCGGTAGATGTTGTTGTTCGCGCTGCCCTCGGGGATGCTCGTCGGGCTGCAGTCCGTTCCCGCGTAGTACACCGTCACCAGACCACCGGTGCCGTTCTCGATACTGCTCAGCCGGAACCGGCGCAGCTTGAGCACACCAGCAGCGATGTTGTAGTCGACCCGGTTGTCCAACGCCCCACCACCGAACGCCATCGGCGGCTCCGACAACGCCGTGCCGCCCTTGAACCCGGTGTGCTGCAACCCCTCCAGCCACAACGCCGCCGGACTGGCATCACCCGGATTCAGGAAGTCATGATCGAGGGTCCACTGGTCGACGTTCTGATACGTGGCCGTGGCCGGGTTCGTCAGCACCTTCGTCGTCACCGACGCCAGCGCCCACTGCATGAAATACGCCGGGCTGGTCAGGTTCGGGCACGACGTCTGCACACAGTACTGATCCCACGGCACGTCGATCCCGCAGGACCCCACGTCGTTGCACCGGCCGGCCGGGTTCACCACGAAGTCGACCACCATCGGAGCCGGTTTCCCCGCCGCGCCCTCACTGCCCTGCCGCGTGCCGTACTCGATCCGCACCGGAAACACATTGATGTCGTACGCGGCGACACCGTTGCCGTTGTTGTGCCCGTAGTTCGCGGTCGTCTTCTGATAGAAGATCGTCTCGCTGTTGCCGCGCGGGTCCACGACATAGTCCAGGTTCCACCGGTACGCCTGCGGACACGACGACGCCGCATACCCACCCTGCGCCGACGTCTTGTAACACGGCTCCCCACTGTTGTTGCCGTACACCGGCACGATCCCCGTGGAATACGTCTGCGCCGCCGTCGCGCTGTAGGCCCCGCCGTGACCGAAGAAGTACTGCGTCCCGTCCGGCGACATCACCTGCCAGAACTCACCGTCGTTGTCATAGTTGACCGCACCGGTGTACTTCTTGAAACTCCAACCCGTGTGGATCGCCGACTTGTACTCACCAGTGGCGCTGTCCCGCACCAACTGCCCCGACACGCCGTCCAGCACGATCGAGATCGGCTCGTTGTCACCGTTCGCCGACGTCCAACACAAGTCACCAGTGGCATTGCCGTCATCGGAACAACCACGGTACGACCGCTCGATATAGCCCAGATCGAGGTCCCAGCCGTCACCGACCCACGACGCCTGCGCATTGGTGGCCACCGTCTTGCCGTCCAGACCGCCCGAGCTGTACTGCAACTGCAGATTCGGGGTGGGACCACCCAACGACGGCGGCACCTTCAACGGCACCGAGTAGGTGAAGTCACCCGACGAACCGCCCTGCGACCACGACGCCGACGGCGACAACGACGTCTTCGACCAGTCACCTGCCTGCGACGCCGTACCCGACGTCAACGCCAACACCACACCAGCAGACCCCGAACTGGCAGACTTCGACCCACCCGCCACCACAGCCGGATCACCCGGCACCGACACCGCATCGAACGACACCCGCTTCGACACCGGGTTGTTCACCGACCTCAACGGCGTCTGCACCTGACACTGCGGCAGTGACGGCGTGCTCGTCGCGCATGAGGGCAGCGACACCAGCCGCAGTCGGCCGCCGTAGTCACCGCCGTAGCCTGTCGCGAACGCCGCGTAGTCCACGTCCAGGCCCACCGAACCGGACCGCGCGGCACCGTCCGCCCGGTTCACGGTCAGCACCACACCCTTGACCCCCAACGACGCGGCCACATCCTGGCCGAGCACCGAAACCCGAACCTGCGACACCGCCGCGGCGGCGCTCTGCGCGGCCTGCTCCCCGGCGGAACGCGGCTCGGACACCGGGCCACCGGCCCGGACCATCACCGGCAACCCGCCCGGCGCCATCATGGTCCCCTGCTGCTTCGCCTGTGCCGTCCCGCTCACCGGCACCACCGCCGACCCGGCCACCGGCCACACCGGCGCCGGCACCTTCCCCAGCGCCGCCTTGTCGGACTCGACCCCGGGCCGGGCACGGCCCGGCACACCGGACACGGCAGCCGACTGCCCTTGAGGATTTACGACCCCTGATGGACTGGCGGGCGCCGCCTGGGCGGCCTGCTGGTCGACGCTGACCATCCCGCCCAGCACCAGCAGCGCGGACAGAGCGAGGGTCACCGGACGCGACGCCCGCAACCAGCTCACCGCAACGAAATCATGCGAACGCCAACGTGTCGGCAACGTAACTCCCGTCAGCCACATACGGACATGAATGTGCAGGCAACCGGGGTCGCCCGTCACCAGTGATCACGGCGATCGATGTCAGTCTGTGGGTAACCGGGGCGGCGGACGTTGCCCGTCCGGACCACGTTGTTGTCGATGCGGTCCAGCTTCCGCTGATCCTGTCGGGCTCGTAAATTCGGTGCGGGTCTCTGACGTGCGCCTATGTGTGAGGTCCCCCGCCGGTAGCGGCCATGATGGGGTCATGACCGCTTCGCTGGTGTACCTGCTCCTGCGCCAGATCTTGCAGATGCTGACGCAGCTCGCCCGCGACGGCGGCGCGAAAGACGTCGGACTGCTCGTGTTGCGCCATCAGGTGGCGGTACTTCGCCGGCAGGTACACCGCCCCGATCTACGGCCCGAGGATAGAGTGGCCCTGGCCGCGTTGTCCCGGCTGCTGCCCCGACCACAATGGTCGGCGTTCTTTGTTGTCAGCGCTCACGTAATTCGGCTCTGGCACTCATTCGGTGATCGACGGATGGGGATGTCAGTGCTGGGCGAGGATGCGTTTGCGGAGCAGGTCGAGGTTGGCGCGGCCGTACATGGCGCGTTTGATGGCTTTGGCTCTGGTGACTGCGCCTTCGACTGCTCCTGAGCTGTGGCGCAGGGTGAGGCCGTTGGTGATGGCCTCCTGGTCGCGGCGCATGCCGATAGCGAGGGACCGCAGCGCGGGAAGGTCGTCGCCCTCGATCGTGGTGAACCAGTGCTCGAGGTTGCCGCCTTGCCGTCCGGTCATCATGACGGCGAAGGCGCGCACGTAATCGGCGGTGCGGTCGAGTTCGGGGCAGCAGTCGCGGATCTGACGGAGACAGGCTTGGTCGGCATCCGTGAGCCGGTCGGGTCTGGTCATGATCCATCGAGTGGCGTGGCGAGGCTTGATCGGACGCGGCCCGGGTCGCGGGACGTGTTGGTGGCCGCGGAACTGGTGCAGGAAGCGGCGGACGGTCAGCTTGCCGCCCTGGTAGCCCTGCTCGAGCAGGTCCCGGAACAGGGCCGCGGCGTCGGTCTGGCCGTGGTTCCAGCGTTCGATCAGGTAGGCCTTGAACGGGTCGAGTTTGGTCACCCGGTGCGTTGCCTTGAACAGCAGCTCGTCGAGGCTTTCGGCGCGGGCGAACCGTCTGACCGTTCCCCGTTCCAGGTTGAGCTCCCGGCAGATCGTGCTCAGGGACTTGCCCTGGGCCAGCAGAGTCTGCACCGCGGCGTAGCGTTCCTGGGTTCGGGTGACCAGCGGTCGGTCGCGGCCGTGAACGTCACGGACTCCGTCAGGCGGCGGTGCGGTCTGGACGGGTGCCGGTTCGAGCTGGCTGCCGGTGGTGGGTTCGGGCGGGTGCAGGCAGGCCCGGTGTGCCAGTACCGTCTTCTCGACGGCCTCGCCGAGGTTGGCCCACAGGTGGTAGCGGTCGGCGACCTGGATCGCGTTCGGGGCGCCGGCTCGGGCGCCGATGGCATAGTTGCCGCCGCGGTCGCGGCAGATGACGCGAACGCCCGGATGCTGGCGCAGCCATGCGGCGAAGGTGTCCGCGGTGCGGTCGGGCAGGACGTCGATCGGCCGGTGCGTGGCCATATCGAGCAGGATCGTCGCGTAGTTCTGGCCTTTCTTGATCGCGAAGTCGTCGACGCCAAGCACTTCCGGCGCCTGGACGGGGCGGTCTGGGATGCGGCGGATGACACGCAGTAACGTCATCCGGTTGACCGGGACTTCGAGCGCATCAGTCATCCGCGCGCCCGGCCGTCCGCCCAGCGCCAACGCGACGGTCTCCAGAACGCCGCCAGCGAGGTCGGTTCGGCGCGCATACCGGGAGGCCAGGCCGATCTGCTCGGCGAAGATCTTCCGGTCACAGCTGGCATCGGTGCAGAAGAACCTGCGCACCATCAGCTGGATCAGCACCCGCCGCCCGGCGATCGCCAGATCGGCCAACCGACGCCGATACCGGCTATGCACCCTCACGGATGACCCGCGGCAGCTCGGACACGGTGCCGCCGACGCGACGCAACGCGCCTCCACATGAACGCTGGACTCCGCCAGCACGACCCGGTCCACCACCACGCCATGCAGATGCGGGAACAACGCGCCAACAAGCTCCACAAGGGAACGATCAAACCATCAAGATCAGTCGATCACCGAATGAGTGCCAGAGCCGAATTACGTGAGCGCCGACAGTCGACCACGTGACGATCTACCGGTGGGTGCAGCGCTTCGCACCGTTGCTGGCTGACGCGGCCAGGTTCTGCCGGCACGCACCAGGCGACCGGTGGTTCGTCGACGAGACCTATATCAAGGTCGCCGGTGTCTGGCGGTACGTGTACCGGGCGATCGACCAGCACGGGCAGGTCATCGACGTGCTCGTCTCGGTCCGTCGGGATGCGCTGCGGCACGCCGGTTCTTCCGGCGGGCGTTGGCCATGTTGAAGGTGACACCGACCGAGGTCGTCACCGACGCCGCGCAGGTGTACCCGGCGGTCCTCCATGAGCTGGTGCCGTCGGCGTGGCATCACGTCGAGCAGTACGCCAACAAACCCGATCGAGGCCGACCATGGCCAGCTCAAGCACCGGCTCAGACCGATGCGCGGGCAACGCGCCGACCGGACCGCACAGACGATCATCGCCGGGCACGCCTTCATGCAGAACCTGCGCCGCGGACACTACGAACTCGGACTCGACGCCCCACACGAACACCGCATCGCCGCAGCGTTCACCGAACTTGCCACCGCCACCTGACGGTCGGCCGACCCGCCGGCTCAACGCGCCTCCGATCGGATAACGCAACGGCACCACAGCGAGCCAGTTGAACCGGCTGGTCACATTGTCCGGAAGTAGCGGCTGACCACCACGATCGGTGAACATGTACCCCGGCACGAGCGCCGCCTTCGCACGTCGCCCGGTATCGGTCAGCGCCTGAAGCGTTCCCGCATCGAGCAGCAGCCTGCAAGTGCCGTTGTGCGAGTTGGGCGGCTTCTCTCGCACCCGACCGGTCGGGTGTTCCACCACCCGCTGCCGACGCACTGTCAGCGTGGTCAGGTCCGGCTCCAGATCTTGCCACATCAACCCGCACAATCCGCCACGGCGCAGACCAGTCGTCAGCAACAGTCGCCACATCGCGTACCGCAACCGACGTACGCGACACGGTCGCTTCCACGTCGGCGTCACCGGCCGCTGCGCCTTGGCCGGTGAGCACGAGCAGCGGCGGGCCTGGCTCGACGTCTACGGGGTGGTGCAGCGCCGCGTTCCGGTCCGCCGCCGAATCCGCATCCTCGGCGCCACCGGGCACCCCACCACCGCGTGGGTGGCACAGACCGTGAAGAACCTCGTCATGGACCTCGAATACAACGGTTCCCGGGCGCGGTACATGCTCCGCGACCGAGACGGCAAGCACCCCGAACTGTTCGACGCCATCCTCGCCGCCGCGGGCATCGACGTCGTCCTCAGTGGCATCCAGATGCCGGGCATGAACTCGATTATGGAACGGTGGGTCCAGACCTGCCGCCGCGAACTGCTGGACCGGACCCTGATCTGGAACCAGCGGCACCTGCTCCACGTCCTGCACGAGTTCGAACAGTTCTACAACGGCCACCGCCCACACCAGGGCATCGCGAACGCCCGACCACTCCGCTCACTACCCGCACCCGATCACCGATCCAGAACAGATCACCCGCCTCGACATCCGAAGACGCGACCGCCTCGGCGGCATCCTCCACGAGTACCAACATGCCGCCTGACCTGTGCGGACGGCATTTTCGGCAGCTACAGGGCGGCCGGCCTGCACCGCCAGAGCCGGGCCAGCTGCCCACCATCACCGAGGCCGAGCCCGGCACGCCGCTCGTGTTGTGATCGGGCGGTGATCAGACACAGCCGGAGGAGAACGCGCCCTGACCGAACGTCACGAGCCAGCCCGAGCACAGCAGCCCGATCGCCGCCGCCCCGAAGAGCAGCCCGGCGGGGGCCGCCCACCACCCATAGGCCTCCCGCGCGGCCGAGAACGCCGTCACGCAGGCCGCCACCATCCCGGCCACGGCCAGCCATGGCAGCGGGCCCACGCCCCCGGCCGAGCACCGCTCCAACTCGGACTGCGTGGCGGCGAACCGCAACACGCCGATCGACGCGGCCAGCAACAGCACGGCCGCCCAGAACCTTCGCACGCTCATCCATCCATGACGCGCGACCGGCCGCCGAGGTTGGCGCCGCCGCAAGGTTTCGCCGGTCGCGGCGATGGACACCATCAGCGGCATGCAGCGCAGCCGGGCCCTGCTCGCCGCCGTCGGCGTGGTCGTGGCCCTGGCTGGCGGCGTGCTCGGTCCCGAAGCGGCGCTGTTGTGTTCGCTGGTCGGAGGGCGCGTTTTGCGTGAGTGCGGCGAGTCTTCAGATGGCGGCGGCGAGCTCGGCGAACGCCACAGCGACGCGGAGCCCACGCGGGGCATCGACTCCGAGTTCGTAGTGTCCACGGCGCAGGTTCTGCACGAACGCGTGTCCGGCGATGATCGTCTGTGCGGTCCGGTCGGTCCGCAGTCCGCGCGGGAACCAGCTCATCGAGCACCGCCGGGTACACCGGCGCCGCGTCAGTGACAACCTCGGCGGGCCGCACCTTCAGGGTGGCCATCGCCCGGCGGAAGAACCGGCGTGCCGTGGCGGCATCGCGGCGGGCGGAGACGAGTACGTCGATGACCTGGCCGTCCTGGTCGACGGCCCGGTACACGTACCGCCAGACACCGTTGACCTTCACGTAGGTCTCGTCGACATACCACTTGCCAGGCCCGCCATCCGTCCACGGCCCGCATGCCGGCGGCGACCATCGCGGCTCGCGACGGTGAACGATACTCCCTGCCGTCGGGCTGCAGCCGGATGCGACCGTCCTCCGTGACCTTGGCGTGGTACGTGACGCCGATCCGTGCCCGGACGAAGCGCAGCTCGGCGCCAGCCTCGATCAGGTTCGCCGCGAGGAGGTCCGCAACGGTGACGCGCCGCCCGCCGAGCA
Source organism: Dactylosporangium sp. NBC_01737 (assembly GCF_035963215.1). Taxonomy (NCBI): domain Bacteria; kingdom Bacillati; phylum Actinomycetota; class Actinomycetes; order Micromonosporales; family Micromonosporaceae; genus Dactylosporangium; species Dactylosporangium sp. NBC_01737. The sequence continues at coordinate 5,088,287 of NZ_CP109153.1, read as the reverse complement.
GGTGCATGGTGCGGACGTTGTCGTCGGTGCCGTTTCGCGCCGGCATTGTGTGCACCGTCATCGCCTCCGCAGCACGGCAAACTTGTTTCGGGCGCCGATCGCCTGCTTGAGAATCCGCTTCTCCAGCTCGGAGACGGTCAGGCCGTCCACTCTGGACAGCCCCAACGCGCCGGCGCGGGCGGCGCGACCGGCGCGCGCTGGTCATCCTGTGGTCGGTGCTGCGGCGGCGCGACCGGCTCATGGGTCCGTACCTGGCGACGCGGACCGGTGCGCAGCGTGCGGCCCGCATCGGCATGGCCGTGGCCGCCGTGGCGGCCGTGACGGCCGGTGTCGCGCTCGCCCCCGCCGGTGAGCCGCACCCCGGTCCGCGAGGCGATCCGTCGATTGCACTCCGAAGGCCTCATCGACGTGTTCCCGAACCGGGGCGCATACGTGCGGACGTGGACCAGAACCCAGCTCGACGAACTGTTCTCCGTCCGTGCCCTCCTCGAAGGACGCGCCGCGGCGCTCGCCGCCCGACACGCCACCGACGAGCAGCGGGCCGCCCTCGAGGTGCTCTGCGACGCGATGGACGCGGCCGAGACCGACCTGTCCACTGTGGTGGACCTCAACGACCGCTTCCACGCCCTCATCCACGAGGCGTCGGCGAACTCGCTGCTGCCGGGCCTGATCCGCGGTCTCGTCCAGGTGCCGGTCGTCGTCCGGACGTTCCTGAACTACTCCCCCGTCCGGCTGCGGGTCAGCCTGGCGCAGCACTGGGAGATCCTGGCGGCGATCGCCGGGCAGGACTCCGCCTGGGCCGAGGCCGCGATGCGGGCCCACATCCTGTCGGCCCGCCACGAGATCACAGGGCCGCCCTGACCTCCTCGTCGTGGGCGCCCAGCTCCGGGCCGGTCCACCGGATGGCGCCCGGGGTCGCCGACAACCGCGGCGTCACGTTCTGCATCGGGACCGGGCCGAGGGTGGCGTCGACGACCTGCACGATGCTCTCCCGGGCCTGGAACTGCGGGTCGGCGAGCATGTCCCGGGCTGTGTACACCCGCCCGGCTGGTACGGCATGCTCCTCCAGCACGTCGAGGAGGTCGTCGGCGGTTTGCCCGGCGGTCCACTTCGCGATCAGGTCGTCGAGGTCGTGCTGGTGCGCGCCGCGGGCGACGTGGGTGGCGTACTCCGCCGACGTGGCCAGGTCGGGCCGGCCCATCGCGGCGGTGAGACGGCGGAAGACGGTGTCCTGGTTCGCCGCGACGAGGACGAAGTCGCCGTCTGCGGTCGGGTACACATTGGACGGTGCGACCCCCGGCAGGACCGCCCCGGACCGTTCGCGGGTGACGCCGGCGATCGCGTAGTCGGCGACCAGGGCCTCCGTCATGGCCAGGACGGACTCGTAGATGGACACGTCGACGACCTGCCCGGCGCCGGTGCGCTGCCGGGCATGCAGGGCGAGGACCGCACCGAAGGCGGCGTGCATCCCGGCGAGCATGTCCCCGATGGACAGTCCGGTACGGCTCGGCGGGCGGTCCGGGTCGCCGACGAGGTGCCGCAGGCCGCCCATCGCCTCACCGATCGAGCCGTACCCTGCGCGCGACGCGTACGGGCCCGTCTGCCCGAACCCGCTGACCCGCACGAGGATCAGGCCCGGGTTCACGGCGGACAGCTCCTCCCAGCCGAGGCCGTAGCGTTCCAGGGTGCCCGGCCGGAAGTTCTCGACGACGACGTCGGCCTGCGCGGCGAGCTCGAGCACGAACGCTCTGCCCTCGGCGGACTTCAGATCGGCGGTGACGCTGCGTTTCCCGCGGGCGATGACGCTCCACGACAGCGACCGGCCGTCCTTGCTGTGGCCCCAGCGGCGCATCGGGTCGCCGTCGCCGGGCTGTTCGACCTTGACGACGTCGGCGCCGAAGTCGGCCAGCAGCTGGCCGCAGAACGGCCCGGCGATGAGCTGGCCGAGTTCAACGACGCGGACCCCGTCCAGCGCCGGCTTCTGCTGCTGCATGTGTACTGCCTTTCAATCGATCCGACGCAGGCTGCTGCCGTACCTGCGGGCCGACTCGACATAGCGTTCGGCGTTGACACGCAGGTAGTCGGCGTCGGGTGGGATGTCGCGGATCCGGACGGGAACGCCGACGGCGACGGTGCGGGGCGGGACGGTGAAGCCGCGCGGCACCAGCGCCGACGCCCCCACGAGGGCCCCGGCCCCGATGACCGCGCCGGGGAGCACGACGGCGTGCGAGCCGACCAGCGCCCCGTCCTGCACGACGCAGCTCTCGAGGTGGGCCAGGTGCCCGACGGTGCAGCCGGCACCGATGAGGGTAGGGAGCCGGTCGCCGACGTGGACGACCGTGCCGTCCTGGATGTTGGTGCCGGCGCCGACGACGATGTCGTTGCCGTCGCCGCGCAGGACGACGCCGGGCCAGATCGACGCGTCCGGGCCGATGACGACCCGGCCGATGACGACGGCGTCGGGGTGGACGTAGGCGGCCGGGTCGATGTCGGGGACCAGGTCGCCGAGGGCGTAGATGGGCACCGGGTCACAGCCCCAGCGACTTGCTGATGATGGTTTTCAGGACCTCGCTGGTGCCGCCGTAGATGCGGGTGACCCGGGCGTCGGCGTACATCCGGGCGATCGGGTACTCGGTGACGTAGCCGTATCCGCCGTGCAGCTGCAGGCACCGGTCGACGACCCGGCCCTGCATCTCGGTGCAGAACAGTTTCGTCTTCGCCGCGTCGGCCGGGGTCAGCTCGCCGTCGAGGTGGGCCAGGACGGCCGCGTCGAGGAGGGCCTGCCCGGCTTCCAGTTCGGCCGCCATCGCCGCCAGCTCGAACTTGGTGTTCTGGAACTGCCCGAGGGGGCGGCCGAAGACGGTGCGGTCACGGACATACCGGACGGTCTGCTCGTGCGCGGTCACGGCCTGCGCGACCGAGCCGACGGCGATGGCGAGGCGTTCCTGGGCGAGGTTGCGGGTGAGGGCGGCGAACCCGGAACCTTCCTCGCCGAGCAGGTTGGCGACCGGGACCCGGACGTCGTCGAAGGCCAGCTCCACGGTGTCCTGTGTGGCCAGTCCGAGTTTGTGCAGTCGGCGGCCGACGGAGAACCCTGGGGTGCCCTTCTCCACGACGAGCAGCGACAGCCCGGCGCGGCGGTCGGCGGGGTCACGGCCGGTGCGGACGACGACGATCACGAGGTCGGCGAGTTCCCCGCCGGTGATGAACGTCTTCGCCCCGTCGACGACGTAGTGCTCGCCGTCGCGGCGGGCGGTGGTGCTGATCCCGGCGAGGTCGGAGCCGACCCCCGGTTCGCTCATCGCGATCGCGGTGTACAGGTCGCCGGTGGCCAGGCCGGGGAACCAGCGGGCACGCTGGTCGGTGTCGGCGAGGGCGAGCAGGTAGGGCAGGACGATGTCGAGGTGGGTGCGCAGACCGCCGAGGGTGACGACGGCCCGCGCGGCCTCCTCCTGGACGACGACGTTGTACCGGTAGTCGCCGGTGCCGCCGCCGCCGAACTCCTCCGGAACGGAGAACCCCATGACGCCCACGGCGCCGAGGGTGCGGAACAGGTCGCGGGGGACGATCCCGTCGGCCCGCCACTGCTCGTAGAACGGTGTCACCTCATGTTCGATGATCTTCCGGACCAGGTGCCGGAACTCCTCGTGCTCCGGCTCATACAGTCTGCGCCGCATCGGGTCAGACGCTCTCTTCCTGGGCCGGCCGCTTCGCCTGGTCGTGGTCCTCCCAGAAGATGACCTTCCGGTTGAGCAGGCTGAGGAGCCAGTGCACGGCCAGGCCGATCGTCGCCATCACCAGCAGCAGGGCGAACACGCCGTCGACATGCAGCTGGGCGTTGCGTTGCAGCAACATGTAGCCCAGCCCTTCCGAGGAGCTGATGAACTCGCCGGTGATCGCGCCGAGGAGGCTGAACACGGCCGCGACCCGCAGGCCGGCGAAGATGTACGGCAACGCCACCTTGACGCGCAGTATCCAGAACGTCTGCCATTCCGAGGCCTGCAGCACCCGCATGAGGTCGCGCTGCTCACGGGTCGAGGACTTCAGCCCGACGATGACGTTGACGAACACGGGGAAGAACGCCAGGACGGTGGCGAGGGCGATCTTCGGGGCGGGGCCGAACCCGAACCAGGTCACGAGCATCGGCGCGACAGCGATCTTCGGGAAGTTCTGGAACGCGATGATGTACGGCGAGAACCCCTTTTCCAGCACCGGCAGGCGGACCAGCACGGCCGCCACGACGACCGCTGCGACGGAACCGAGCGCGAACCCGACGCCGAACTCCGACACCGTCACGAACAGGTTCCGGTACAGCTCGGGTCCGGTGAGCATCAGCCACAGTTCGTCCAACACGTCCAGCGGCGCGGGCAGGATCAGCGGTTCGACCCCGAACACCTCGATCGCGGCGACCCAGGCGCCGAGTGCGACCAACGCGATCAGCGGGCTGACGATCAGCGTCGGGTACCGACGCAGCAGCAACTGGGAGGGGCGCTTCGGCGTGGGGCGGACCGCGTCGTTCAGGACCGGTTCGCTCCTGGTCATCGTCATCCCACCGCTCCTCGTGCGTGCAGATGTCCGCGGATGCGGCTGGTCAGCCGGGCCGCCTCCGGCAACTCCATGACGTCGAACGTGCGTGGCCGGGGCAGGTCGACCTGGACCTGGTCAAGAATCCTGCCGGGGCGGCCGGAGAGGACGACGACCACGTCGCTGAGGAACACCGCCTCGCTGATCGAGTGGGTCACGAACAGCGTGGTGGCGCCGGTCTCCGACCAGATCCGCAGCAGTTCGGCGTTCATGGTCTCGCGGGTGAGCGCGTCGAGGGCGCCGAACGGTTCGTCCATCAGCAGCAGGCTGGGGCGGCTCATCAGCGCCCGGACGAGCGCGGCGCGCTGCTGCATGCCGCCGGACAGCTCGCGGGGGTAGCGGTGCTGGAATCCGTCGAGCCCCACGAGCTCCAGCAGGTCGGTCGCCCGCTGCCGCGCCTCCGGCGACCGGTCGCGGGCCACCTGGGCCGGCAGCATGACGTTGCGGAAGATGGTCAGCCAGGGCAGCAGGACCGGCTGCTGGAACACCATGCCGAAGTCCTTCCGCGGTCCGTCGACCGGGGTCCCGGCGACGCGGACGGAACCGCCGGAGCTGGTCTCGAGTCCGGCCACGATCCGCAACAGGGTCGACTTGCCGCAGCCGCTCGGGCCGACCAGTGACACGAACGAGCCCTGTGGCACGTCCAGGTCGACCGCGGCGAGCGCCTCGACGTCGCCGGCGTTGGTGCGGAACGTCTTGGACACCCCGGCGACCTGCACCCCGGGCAGGACCCCGGGCACCGCACCGATGCCCGGTCCACCTGTCACTTGCGCCGTCACACGGGCCTCCATCAGCTGGGCGCCTTCACGGCCCGGACGGCCGCCTTGTCGAACTTGTTGACCCCGGCGATCAGCGACCCGTCGTAGATCGCGCTCACCTGGACGGGCCTCTTCAGCTGGCCGTTGTCGGTGAGGTACTTGATGATGTAGTCCAGCTGGTCGGTGCGGATCGAGCCGTACTCGCCGTTGTCGGCCGCCTTGATCGCGTTCAGCCGGGCCTTGACCTGTGCGACACCGGAGGCGATCACCGTGGCGTCGTCACCGGCGGGTTTGGTGTCCGGGAACTTCTTGTAGTGCAGCCGGACCGCCTCCTCCGGGTTGGCCTGCATCCATTCGGTGGCCTTGGCGACACCCCGGGCCCACGCCTCCAGCGCGGCCTTCTTGCCGGTCATGTTCGACTTCGTCGTGGCGGCGACGACCCCGATGACGAGCTTGTCGTTGATGGCGCTTTCGAGGACCTTCAGCTGGACCCCGGCCTGCTGGAAGCTCACGACCGAGGTGTCGGTGTCACTGACCGCGTCGACCTGGCCGGACTTGATGGCGTTGGCTGCCTGGGCGCCGGTGCCGATCGCGACGAACTTGATGCTGTTCGGGTCGACGCCCGCCTCGGCCGCGCCGGCCTTCGTGAACGTGACCGCGCCGCTGGCGAGGTTGGGCACACCGACGGTCTTGCCCTTCAGGTCGCCGAGGCCGTTGATCGCGCTGGTCGACGGGACGGCGGTGGTGACGATGCCGCGCTGGCTCAGCGAGTACGGGATCACGAACGGCTGTCCCTCGGAGATCGGCGGGACGACCGCCTCGCCCGAGACGACCGCGACGTCGATCTGGTTGCCGACCATCGACGACAGCGCCACGGCGGTGCCCTCGATGCGGGTGATCTCGACCTTGAGCTTGTCCTCGCTCCAGAAGCCGAGCACGTCCGGCAGCGAGGTGTACATGGCGGCGCCGGGTGACAGCACGGCACCGGCGAACCCGAGCCGCAGGGTCATCTCGCCGCCGGGGCCGGGTGCGGCTGGACTGTCGTCGCCGCACGCAGTGACGGGCAACAGCGCGAGTGCGGCTACGGCCGCCAGCACGGTGCGCCTTTTCATCGTCGAAACCACCGGTTTCCTCCAAAGCCTGAAACGTTTCCGGGAATGCAGATGATGGGGCCGCAGAAATATGCGCGTAATCATCGTCACGGGCCGGGGAACGGTGGTCAACGATCGTTTCGGCGAACCGCATACCTAGTTCGACTGCACCCATAGCGCGGAAGTATCGGTCGCATTCAGCGGGGCGATGCGTCAGCTCGCGAGGCGGGCCTGACGGCTTGTGGCGGCGGTCCGCGCGTCGCGGATCCGGGCGTCGACGACGGCGCCGGCGGCGACCAGGCCGAGCCCGAGGTCCTGCTGCTGCTGCAGGGCGGTCACCCAGCGTTTCGCGTCGGCGTGGATCACGTTGGTGAAGGCGGAGACGCCGATCGACCGGTCCCCCGGGCGGCGCAGCAGCCGCAGCCGGCGCACCTGCGCGGGCGTGATCTCCTGGACGACCGCGCCGCGGGCCTGGGCCTCGATCGCCAGGCGCAGCGTCAGGAACGTCGAACCGACCCCGGCCAGGACGAGCGGGATGGTGGACGAGGTCCGCGCGACCTCGACGACGACCGTGGCACCGACCCCGCGGGCAGCCATCGCCCGCTCGACGTCCGTCCATGCCTGACCGCGGCGATCACCGGCGACCATCGGCACCCCGGCGAGGCGTTCCAGCGGGACCGGACCGACCGAGCGGGGCGTGCCGGGCGGGGACACGAGCACGACGTGCTGCTCACTGACCAGCAGCTGCTCCAGTTCTTCGCAGACGATCGAGCCTGCGGTCAGGCCGAGGTCGCAGTCGCCGGAGCGGACCAGTTCGGCGACACCATCGTCGCTCTCGCTCTCCTCGACCCGCACGACCGTGTCGGGATATTTGCGGCGGAAGCAGCCCAGCCACGGTGCGAGGGGGTCGGCGACGAGCCCGGCGCCGGCGGCGACGGAGATCTGCCCGGCGTGCAGCTCGCGGACCCGCAGCACGGCCGTCTGGGCCCGTTCGACAGAGCGGATGACCTGGCGGGCGGGGCCGACGAGGGCCTGCCCGGCCGGTGACAGCACCAGGCCGCGGCCGACCCTCAGGAACAGCTCGGTGCGCAGCTGCCGTTCGAGACTCCGGATCGCCTGGGACAGCGACGGCTGGGACAGGTGCAGCGCCTTGGCCGCGCGAGTGACCCCGCCGTGGTCATGGACGGCCAGGAAGTATTCGAGCTGACGGACCTCGATGCTGTTCATCCCGCACTCCCGCGTCGCTGCCGGGTATGGATGCGGCGAGTGTTCCAGAACCGAGTCTGGTTTTCAACAGTTGTGTTACGGCGATGTTTCGGACATCGTGCCAGCTCAGACCCAGTGATGACGATCGAGATTACAGAGAGGCAGAATCGGTTCTGTTAGCTTGTGGGTCCGCCGGCAGGTCCAGCAGCCGGCAGGCGAGGGCGATCTCGAACCGTGCCTCGTCGGCCGAGAGCAGGCCCGCGATCCAGTTGCGGGTCGCCGACCCGAAGCACCCGGCGACCACCCGCAGCACCATCCACGCCTCGTAGCCGGGAGTGCTGTCGTGACCGTGCGCGATCACCGAGAGCAATCGCAGGTGCATCTGCTGGACCTCGTCGTGGGTCCCGCGGTAGTCCGGGTTCGTGCCGATCAGGACCCGCGCCAGCGCCGAGGTGACGTGCGGCTGGCGCTGCTGCGCGGCGAACTCGCGCAGCAGGTAGGCACTGACCCGGGCACCCGGCGTCGAGCCGGCCAGGTCGACGTCGGCCTGCTGCACCCGGGCGAGGGCCCGCTCGAACCGGGCTCGCGCCATCTCCAGCAGCAGGTGGTCCTTCGACGGAAAGTAGCGGTACACCGTCGCCAGCGACACCTGGGCGTCCTCGGCGACCCGCTTCATCTGCAGCGAGTCCTCCCCGCCGGCGGCCAGCATTGCCGAGGCACTGCTCAGCACCCGGCTGCGCCGGTCGTGCTGGGCCGGCGTGCGCGGCTGCGCAGGGGCCGCCACCACCCGCGGCGCCGCGACCTTCACCCCCGAGGCCTTCACCTTCACGTCGGACATCGTGGCCACCAAAACGCCCGCCGTCCACTCCGTTGTGCCCGTCGTGTCCGTCATGTCCGTCATCGTCCCTCGAATCGGGCAGGCCGGCGCTCCAGGAACGCCGCGATGCCCTCCTGCGCGTCCGCCGACAGCCGGTTGACCGCCTGGGCCGTGGTCTCCGCCGCGAGAGACTCGGCCACCCCGCGCGCGAACGAGTCCCGCAGCAGCTGCTTCGTCAGCCGGGTCGCGATCGGCGGGCCCGCCGCCAGTAACGCGGCGAGCGTCGCCACCGCCCCGGGCAGCTCCTCCGGCGCGACGACGTCCTCCAGCAGCCCGAGCTCACGGGCCCGCGCCGCGTCGAAGATCTCCGGCAGCAGGCACAGCCGGGTCGCCATCCGCAGGCCGACCAGCCGGGGCAGCAGCCACGACGTCGCGAAGTCCGGTGACAGCCCGCGAGCCAGGAACATCGTTCCGAACCGGGCCCTGGTGCTGGCGACGACGAAGTCGCAGGCGAGGGCCAGCCCGAACCCGGCGCCGGCGGCGAGGCCGTTGACCTGCGCGATCGTCGGCTGCGGCAGCGCGACCAGGGCCTGGCAGGTCCGGGCGACAGCGGCGAGCTGGGCGTGCGGGTGCGCGGCCCGGTCCCCGCCGTCGAGGTCGCCGCCGCTGCAGAACGCCCCGCCGGTGCCGGTCACGACCACGACTCGGGCGTCGCGCGCCGCCGCCTCCTGGAACGCGGCGCCGAGCTCGTCCCAGGCACCGTACGTCATCGCGTTGCGCCGCTCCGGGCGGTCGATCGTCACCGTGAGCACCGGCCCGTCGCGGGTCACCAGCACCGCGCTCACGCCGTCACCGCCAGGGACGCGGCAAGCTGGTTCCGCAGGGTCTTACCGGAGGCGTTCTTCGGCAGGGTGCCGACGACGACAACCCGTGACGGCGTCTTGTACCCGGCCAGCCGCGAGCGGCAGAACGTCCGCAGCTCGTCCGGATCCGGGACGGTGCCCGGCACGGCGACGACGGCCGCGACGACGACCTGCCCCCACCGCTCGTCCAGCAGCCCGACCACCGCCGCCTCGTCGACCAGCGGGTGCTCGACCAGGACGCTCTCGATCTCGGCGGGGTAGATGTTCTCACCGCCGCGCAGGATCATGTCGTCCTTGCGCCCGGCCAGGTAGAGGTAGCCGTCGGCGTCCCGCCACGCCATGTCGCCGCTGCAGAACCAGCCATCGGTCACCTTGGTGGCGGTGAGGTCGGGGCGGCCGACGTACCCGTCCATGATCGTGTCGCTGCGGGTGCGGATCTCCCCGACCGTGCCGACGCCGACCTCGGTGCCGTCGGCGTCGCACAACCGCAGGTCGACGCCGAACATCGGCCGTCCGATCGAGCCGAGCAGGTGCGGGCGGCCGTCGAACGCGGCCCGGTGGTCGGCGGGGCGCAGGATCGTCTGCCCGCCGCCTTCGGTGCCGGCACCGAAGGTGTTGAACAGGTCGCAGCCGAACGTCGCATGCAGCCGATGGATCAGCTCGGGCGGCATCGCCGCACCACCGTAGGCGATGCTGCGCAGCTGCGGCACCGGGCCGACCCCGGGCCGGCCGAGCAACGCCACGATCATGCTCGGCACCAGCAGGCAGCGCGTGACGGCGCCGCTGCGCAGGCAGCCCAGGACGGCGTCGGCGTCGAACTGCGGCAACAGCATCAGCGCCGCGCCCCGGGAGATCGCGTAGTAGAGCCAGCCCATCCCCGAGACGTGGAACAGCGGGGTGCCCGCATACAGGCATTCCCCCGGCTGGAAGCCCTGCTCGAGGACACCCTTGGCGGTGTTGGCCTTGAGCATCCGCTGGGTCTGCGCGACAACCCGCGGGGTGCCGGTCGTCCCGCTGGTCAGCATCCACAGCAGCACGTCGTCGTCACCGGCTGCCGCCGGCATGGTGACCGGGCCGTCCCGGGCGGTGAACTCCTCGATGGAGGCAACCCCGGGCAGCGGGTTGTCGAAGGTCAGCACCAGCCGCAGCCCCGGCGCCGCGGCCCGCAGCGCGGGCAGCAGATCGGCGTAGCGCCCCTCCAGGACCAGCACCGCCGGGTCGGCGAGGGACGTCAGCGCGGCGAGCTCCGGCCCGGCGAGCCGGAAGTTCAGCGGTGCCGCGATCGTGCCGAGCTTCAGCGAGGCGAACAGCGTCACCGCATAGCCGACGCTGTCGGTGCCGAGCAACGCGATACGCTCACCCTTGGCGACTCCTGCAGCACGCAGAGCGACCGCCAGCCGCGACGCCCGCTCCTCGAGGCCGGCATAGGTCAGCGCGACCCCGTCCGGCGTCCGCAGCGCGGGCATGTCCGGGTAGGCGTGCGCGCCCATCGTAGGCCAGTCGCCCGGTCCGACCGAGGACAACAAACTCACTGCCACACTCCCGCCGCATTCCTGGAAAAAGAATATCTGAATCCGACGGTAGTCAGCACCCATCCGGTGTCAAGACAAAAGCGCGGCACCGTCCGATAGGCGTCCCCTATCAATTCGGCGCACAGGTGTATTGGACTTTCCGGCCGATTGCGGCAATCGTCGGTGGGGTCGATGGCGCAATGGCGGCAGGAGAACTCAACGTGAAACTGGACAAGGCCACCGTCGTGGTGACCGGCGGGGCTTCCGGGCTCGGCCTGGCCACCGCACGCCGGCTCGTCGCCGAGGGCGCGACCGTGGTGATGGTCGACCTGCCCGCCGCGACCGAAGCCGGCACCGCCGAGGCAAAAGGGCTCGGCCCGGCCGCGACGTTCGTCGCCGCCGACATCACCTCCACCGAGGAGATGACCGTGGCCGTCGACGTCGCCCGGGACCGGGGCACGGTCCGCGGGCTGGTGCACTGCGCCGGGCGGGGCAGCGATCGCCTGCGCATCCTCGACAGGGAGGGCGCCCCCGCGCCGATCGAAGGGTTCGCCGAGGTCGTGCGGGTCAACCTCGTCGGGACCTACAACGTGCTGCGCCTCGTCGCCGCCGCGATCGCCGAGGCGCCACCGGTCGACGGCGAACGGGGCGCCTGCGTGCTCACGGCGTCGGTCGCCGCGTTCGAGGGGCAGATCGGCCAGGCGTCCTACACCGCCGCCAAGGCCGGTGTGCACGCGATCACCCTCGTCACCGCCCGGGACCTGGCGAGCCGGCAGATCCGGGTCAACACGATCGCGCCGGGAGTGTTCGACACCCCGATGCTCGGGCGGCTCCGCGACGACCTGCGCGCCGGGCTCGCCGCGAGCGTGCCGAACCCGAAGCGCCTCGGCACGCCGGACGAGTACGCCGCCCTGGCCGTGCACATGCTGTCCAACGGCTACCTCAACGGCGAGACGATCCGCCTCGACGGGGCGATCCGGATGGCGCCGCGCTGATGACCGGCCTCCAGCACGCACCCGCTGTTCTGCTGGAACGGCGCGGTCACGTCGCGATCGTCACGGTCAACCGGCCGCACCGGCGCAACGCGATCAACCGGACCACCGCGGACGCACTCGCCGAAACATTCACCGCCCTCGACGCCGACATGAGCGTCCGGGCAATCGTCTTCACCGGCGCCGGCGGGACCTTCAGCGCCGGCATGGACCTGCGGGACTTCCCCGTGCAAGGCCGCCCGAGCGTCCCCGGCCGTGGGTTCGCCGGCTTCGTGCAGGCCCCGCCGCGGGTCCCGGTCGTCGCCGCCGTCGAAGGCTGGGCCCTCGGTGGTGGCTTCGAAATGGTCCTCGCGTGCGATCTCGTCGTGGCCGCCAACGACGCCCGATTCGGGCTGCCGGAGGTCACCCGCGGGCTGGCCGCGAGGGGCGGTGGCGCGTTCCGGTTGCCACGCCGTCTGCCGTACGCCCTCGCGACGGAACTCATCCTCACCGGCGAGCCCATCGACGCGGGCCGGGCCGCCGGGTGCGGCCTCGTCAACCGGCTCACCCCACCGGGTGGGGCCCTGGAGGCCGCGGTCCAGCTGGCGCAGACGGTCGCCGCGAACGCTCCCCTCGCGGTCACCGCCAGCGTCCAGGTGCTGCGGCGCAGCGCCGACTGGGCGGACGACGAGGCGTTCACACGGCAGGACGAGTGGTTCGACCCGGTGTTCGCCTCCGCCGACGCCGCCGAAGGCTCCCGTGCGTTCGCCGAGCGGCGCGTCCCCCTCTGGGCGGGACGATGACCGGCTTCGAGGCCCTCGCGGCGAGCATCCACGCGTTCGCCACCGCCGAAGGACTCTCCCGCCGCGATCCGGACGCCGTCACCGACGAACCGGGCAGCGGCGGCGGAGGGCTGGCCCGGTCCGTGGCGTTCCAGCGGAGGCTGTTCGACGCCGGCCTCGCATGGTTCGACGGGCCGGTCGAGCACGGCGGTCACGGCCTCGACCCAGCCACCGCCACCGCCCTGCGCGACGTCCTGCACGAATACGTGCTGCCCGACCAGACCTACTTCACCGTCAGCCGCCGCATCGTCGCCCCGACGATCCTGGCACACGGCACCCCGCAGCAGCAGACCCGCTGGATCAGGGCGCTGTGGCGGGCCGACGTCCTGGCCTGCCAGTTGTTCTCCGAACCGGAAGCCGGCTCCGACCTCGCCGCCCTGCGCTGCACCGCCGTCCGCGACGGCGACGCGTGGGTCGTCAACGGGCAGAAGGTCTGGTCGTCGTGGGCGCACCTCAGCGATGTCGGCGAACTCCTCGCCCGCACCGGGGCCCCGGCCGACCGGCACCGCAGCATCACCGCCTTCCTCGTCGAGATGAACCTGCCCGGAATCACGGTCCGGCCGATCCGCCAGATCAACGGCGGCAGCCACTTCAACGAGGTGTTCTTCGACGACGTCCGAATCCCCGACAGCGCCAGGCTCGGTGCCGTCAACGACGGCTGGACGGTCGCGATGTCCACGCTCACCAGTGAACGCACCGCGATGGGCAGCCGGGACAAGACGTATCTCAGCCACCCGTACCGGCGGCTGCGTGCCCTGACCGCCGGTGACGTCGGCGATGCCGACCAGCGACTCCTCGCAGAGGCGTGGATGCGGGAACGGCTCGGCGGGGTGACCGCGGACCGGGTGGCGACCGCCGGGCTGTCACCGTCCGTCGGCAAGCTCGCCCTCGTCGACGACCTGCTCTTCTACGGCCGCACCGCCGCCCACCTGCTCGGCCCGGACCTCGTCGCCGGCGCCGGCACCCCCGGCGCGTTCTGGTCTGACTTCCTGCTCAGCTCCCCGGCGCAGCGCATCGCCGGGGGAACCGATCAGATCCAGCGCGGCATCGTCGCCGAGCGAGTGCTCGGCCTGCCGCGCGACTGGCGCACCTGATATGAGAGGACCGCAGCACCCATGATGACCGGGGAACAGTACCGGCACAGCCTCCGCGACGGCCGCCAGGTCTACATCGCCGGGCGGCGGATCGAGGACGTCACCGAGGAACCGCTGCTGCAGCAGAGCATCGCGATGACCGCGGCGAACTACGACGAGTTCTACCGGCCCGGCGACGACACGTTCGGGCCGCTGTTCTTCATCCCGCGCAGCGTCGAGGACCTGAAGTATCAGGAGGTGGAGCAGCTGAAATGGGCGAACCCGACCCGTACGACGTCGGTGAGCCTGCTCATGCTGATGACCGCCGCCAGCCGGATCCGCTCACAGCTGCCGGTCTACGCCGACCGGGTGATGGACTACTTCGAGCACGCCAAACGGGCCGACCTGCGCTGCGTGCAGACCATCACCGACGCCAAGGGCAACCGGGCGCTGTCGCCGATGAAGCAGGACGACCCCGACCTGTACGTGCGGGTGGTCAGCCGCGACTCCGGCGGAGTGGTGATCCGCGGCGCGAAGCTGCACATCACCGGCGCCCCGATCGACCACGACCTCATCGTGATGCCGACGAAGCGGATGAAGCCCGGTGAGGAGGACTGGTCGATCGCCTGCGCAGTGCCGGTCGGCGCGCCCGGGGTGAAGATCGTCGCGACGACGTACGCGCCGCGGCCGGACCTGCCGAGCGACTACTTCCCATACAGCGGCCGGCGCAACATGGCCGAGGGGTTCGTCATCTTCGACGACGTGTACGTGCCGAACGAGCGGGTCTTCCTCGACGGCGAGGTCGAGCACTCCGCCACGTTCGCCCACTCGCTCGGGCTGTGGGAACGTATCGGCAGCGTCGCGCACTACGTCGAGATGGCCGACACGATCGTCGGGATGGCCCAGCTCATCGCCGAGGCCAACGGGCTGCAGCGCATCCCGCACATCCGGCAGAAGATCGCCGAGCTGATCAACTACGCGACGATGATCCGGGCCGGTCTCGAGGCCGCCGTCAACAACGCCCAGTTCACCGCCGAGGGGTGGGCGTCGCCGGATGAGCTGATGACCAACGCCGCCAAGTACTTCGCTGCGGCGAACTACGCCGAGATGGTCCGCAACCTACACGACATCGCCGGCGGCAGCGTGCTGACCGCGCCGATGCTCGACGACCTGCGCAACCCGGAGACCGGCGAGTTCGTCGCGAAGTACATGCGCACGATGGACGGGGTCGACGCCGAATACCGGATGCGGCTGTTCCACGGCATCCGCGACTTCACCGCCGACACGTTCGGCGGCTGGCAGAGCGTGACGATCCTGCAGGGCGGCGGCGGCCTGCACGCCCAGCGGCTCATCGTCGAGAAGCACTACGACATGACCCACGCGAAGGACCTGGCCCGCAAGATCTGCGGCGTCGAGGGAGCCGAGTCGTGACCGCACCGCCGGGGGTGGCCGCGGAGCTGGCATCGGCGCTGCGGGACTTCCTCGGCGCCTACGCCAAGCCGGTCGTTCCGGCCGAGGAAGGCGGGCAGGTCTGGTCACGGCTCTGCGGCGAACTCGGCCTGGCCGGTCTGCTCGTCCCCGAATCGCACGGCGGTCTCGGGTTCGGCCCGGCGGAACTGGTCGCGGTCGCCGCGGAGCTGGGCCGGGCCGTCGTCGGCGGCCCGTTCGTCCCGGGCACCGTCGCGGCCGCCACCGCACTGTCCACCCTGGACGGTGCGGCAGCCGGCGAGCTCTTGGCCCGCATCGCCGGCGGGACACTGCCCCCCACGTTCGTGCACATGCCCCTCGCCGCCGCCCGCCGGGTGACCGCGCAGTCCACAGTAGACGACTCGGTGACGCTGACCGGCTCGGTCGGGCCGGTTCTCGCCGCCCCGCCGCCGGCGCCGCTGCTGGTCGCCGCGGACATGGACGGAACCCCGGTGCTCGCCCTCGTCGCGGGCGGCGCCGAGCTGACCGAACTGCCGTCCCTCGACATCAGCCGACCCGCTTGGCGGGTCACGTTCGACGGCACCCCCGCGACGGTTCTCGCCGACGGCGACCGGGCGGCCCAGGCGATCCGGCGGGCCGAGGTCGCCACCTGGATCGCGCTGGGCGCCGAATGCGTCGGCGTCGCCGGGCACGCCCTCGAACTGACCGTCGAGCACGCGAAGACCCGCCGCCAGTTCGGCCGGCCGATCGGCGCGTTCCAGGCGGTACAGCACAAACTCGCCGACCTGACCGTGACCCTGGAGGTGGCCCGGTCCGCCGCCGAATACGTCGTGCGGTGCGGCGGCGACGAACGCAGCGCGCACACCCTTGCCGTCAAGGCGTCCGAGGCCGCCGTGACGATCACGACCGAAGCCGTCCAGTTGCACGGCGGGATCGGCTTCACCTGGGAATACCCGGCCCATGTCCTGCTCCGTCGCGCGCACGCCGCCGCGGTGCTCGCCGGGACCCCGGACCAGCACCGGCGCGCATTGTTCGCGCTGCTCGACGAAAGGTGAACGATGAGCACTGAGAACCGGTCCAGGGTACGGTTCATCGCCCCGGCCGCGGTCATGGGCGGCGGCTTCTCCACGAAGTCGTTCCGGGCCGCACTGCAGACGAAGCCGGACTTCATCGCCTGCGACGCCGGCAGCACCGACTGGGGTCCCTACTACCTCGGTGCCGCGACCACGTGGGCCGGCTACCGACAGACCCGCCGCGACCTGGAACGCATGGTCGTCGGCGCCCTCGACATCGGGGTTCCGCTGCTGATCGGCTCGGCCGGGTTCACCGGCAGCGACGCCGGGCTCACCTGGTTCCAGGGCGTCGTCGAGGACATCCTCGCCGCGCACGGCCGGACCGCCCGCATCGCCACGATCCGCACCGAACAACCGAAGGACTGGGTCCTCGGCAAGGTCCGCAGTGGACAGACGTGGGGCCTCGACGGCCGCCCGGACCTGACCGAGGCCGACGTCGACAAGGCCGCCCGGATCGTCGCGATGATGGGTCCGGAACCCTACGCCGAGGCCCTCGACGCAGGTGCCCAGATCGTCCTCGCCGGCCGGTCCTCCGACGCCGCGATCTACGCCGCTGTGCCGCTGATGCACGGCATCGCCCCCGGCCCGGCATGGCATATGGGCAAGACCGTCGAGTGCGGGTACGCGATCGAGGAGCCGATCGGCGCCGGTGAGTGCATCGTCGGGGAGGTCGACGACGAGGGGTTCACCGTGAGGCCCGTTGGTGGCCGATCCCGGTGCACGGTACGTTCCGTCGCCGCGCAGATGCTGTACGAGAACGCCACCCCGTACCTGCTGCGCGAACCACCCGGAACCCTGGACACGTCGGCGGCGCGGTACATCCAGGTGGACGAGCAGACCGTCCGCGTGGTCGGGGCGGCGTTCACCCCGGAGCCGTACAGCGTCCGCCTCGAAGGGGTCGAGCAGATCGGCCACCGCAGCATGTGCCTGTTCGGGGTCCGTGACCCTGCCGTGGTGCGCAATGTCGGCGACTACACGGCCGCGATCACCGACCTCGTGCACCGCACCGCCCAGGACCGCTATGGCCTGGACGGCTCCGAGTACACGTTCGGGTTCCGTCGCTACGGCTACGACGCCGTCCTCGGCGACGCCGAACCCAACGCCGCGAACGGCTACGCCGGCTGCTACGAGATCGGCCTCGTTGCCGAGGCCGTCGCCGCCGACCAGGAGATCGCGCACGAGATCGTGTCCGGGGCGATGCCGTTCTTCATGCACGGTGTCCGCGTCCCCGGCGTGGCGAACTCCGCCAACGGCGCGCTCGCCTACGCCCCGTCGGTCCTCGACGTCGGGCCGGTATTCAACTGGAGCGTCTGGCACGCCGCCGCCCTCGACCATCCGATGGAGCCATTCACCCTTGAAGTCACCGACAGCGGCGCCGCACGGCAAGAGATGGTTCGCTCATGAATGACATCCGATCCGAGTGCAGCACCTTCCGGACCCGCAACGCGGGTGCGTTCCTCGTCTCCGCCGACATGGTGTTCACGACCGAGGAGGCATACCTGCGGTGGCGCGACTCCGGCGTCATCACCGCCGAGGCCGTCGCCGCCCTGCTGCACGTCGACCCGGCGACCGTGCAGATCATCGACTACCCCGCGGCGAACGCCATCAAGGTGACGATGCCCCGCCGCACCGTCGCCGGCGGGCCCGACGACACCGACCTGGACAGCGCGGCCCAATTCGTGCCGCTGTTGTCGCTGCGCCTGCCGTGACCCCGCTGACCGGGGTCCGGGTCGTCCTGCTCGCCGGTGCCGGCCCGGCCCCGTTCGCCGGAATGCTGCTGCGCGACCTGGGCGCCGAGATCGTCCGGGTCGACCGGCCGGGCAGCGGCGTCGGGGTGTCCGGGCTGCCGTCGCACCTGGACTCCCGGTCCCGGGGCGTGCGCAGCGTCGTCGCCGACCTGAAGACGGATGAGGGTCGCGACACGGTCCGCCGGTTGGCAACCACCGCCGACGTGTTCATCGACCCGTACCGGCCGGGCGTCGTGGAACGGTTCGGGCTCGGCCCGGCGGTCCTGTGCGCCGAACACCCGCCGCTCGTCTACGTCCACATGACCGGCTGGGGTCACGACGGCGCCTGGGCGCAGCGTGCCGGGCACGACATCAACTACCTCGCCGTCGCCGGAGCGCTGTATCCGACCGGCCCGGCAGACCGGCCGCCGCTGCCGCCGCTGAACCTCCTCGCCGACTTCGGCGCCGGCGGCACATACCTCGTCATGGGGGTCCTGGCGGCGCTGCTGGAACGCATCCGCACCGGCCGTGGCACCGTCCTGGACGTGGCGATGACCGACGCCGTCGCCTCGCTGACGACGCTGCTGCACGACATGCGCGCCGCGGGGCTGTGGACGCACGGACGGGAGTCGAACATCTTCGACGGCGGCGCCCCGTTCTACCGCACCTACCGCACTGCCGACGGCGGGTTCATGGCCGTCGGCGCGATCGAACCGGCGTTCCACGCGGCACTCCTGGCCGCCCTGGGGATCGACCCGGCGGACTGGCCGCAGCACGACCGCGACCGGTGGCCTGCCCAGCGGGACGAACTGGCCCGGATCTTCGCCGGCAGGACCCGTGCGGACTGGGAGCGGGTGTTTGCAGACGTCGATGCCTGCGTCACCCCCGTTCTCACCCCCGACGAGGCACCGCACCATCCCGCGCTCGCGTCGCGGGGCACATTCACCGACCGGGACGGCTACCTCGTCCCCGGACCTTGGAGGGCCGCACGATGACCGACCTGCTCCTCGAAGTGTCGGCGTTGCAGGCGGCGTACTGCCGCGCCGTCGACGACCGCGACCCGGACCTGCTGCGATCGATCGTCGCCGATGACGTGGAGACCCTCGGCGCCGACGGCGTGCCACGCGAAGGAGCAGCCGAGTTCGTCGGGCTGTTCCACCGGTACTGGGCGCGCACCACCGCACCCGGCCTGCATCTGGTGTCCAATGTGGAGATCACCGGCGACGGGGATCCGATCGAGGTCCGGGCACTGTTCCACGCGGTGTCACAAGCCGCCGACGGGCAGGTCGTGCAGACCTGGGGCCGCTACCGCGACCACGTCACCCGCACCGCGCACGGCGGCCTGGTGTTCGCCGCGAAGCGGATCTCAGTAGTGCACCGCCGTTGACGTGCCGCCAGACACCGTCAGCACCTGCCCGGTCAGCCCCGACGACGCCACCGACGCGAGGAACACCACGACGGCGGCGACCTCGGCCGGTTCGACGAACCTCCGCAGCGACTGCCTGGCGGCCAGTTTGCGCAGGTGTGCGTCCGGATCCGGTGCACCGGCGACGAGCATCGCCCGCACGCCCGCGGTGAGCACGAGCCCGGGCTGGACGACGTTCGCGGTGATCCCGTCCGGGCCGAGCTCGCGGGCCATCGAATGGGTCAGGTGCACGAGGGCGGCGTTGCGCACCCCGGAGCTGACGTTGTGCCGGGCGATCCGCGCCGCCTCCCCGCCGATGTTCACCACCCTGCCTTGGACGCTGTTTCGCAGGTATGGCACGGCGGCCCGCACGACCCGCAGATAGCCGACGACCTTCTCGTCGAAGTCGGCCCGCAGCAGCGCGTCCGTCGTCGTGAACAGCCCGTCCGGGACACCGCCGGACACCCTGGCGGCGTTGTTGACGACGACGTCGACCCCACCGAGCGTCTCCGCGGCGGCGATGACGGCCTGTTCGCAGCCATCGGCGTCGGTGATGTCTCCGGCGTGGACGGACGGGACCGGCGATCCGGCATCAGCGCACGCCCGCAGCAGCTCGGCAGCGCCGGCCGGGTCGCGACAGATGACGGCACAGCGGGCCCCGGCCGCCGTGGCGCCCTCGACGATCGCCCGGCCGATCCCCCGCGAGCCGCCGGTCACCAGGATCCGGCGGCCGTCCAGGAGGGTCATCCGGCCAGCTCGACGATCGTGGCGTTGGCCATGCCACCCGCCTCGCACATCGACTGCAACCCGTACCGGATGTCGTTGTCGCGCATGTGGTGCAGCAGCCGGGTCATGAGGATCGCGCCGGACGCTCCCAGGGGATGACCGACCGCGATCGCTCCGCCGAGCGGGTTCAGCCGTTCCGGTTTCGCCCCGGTCTCGGCGAGCCAGCCGAGCGGCACGGACGCGAACGCCTCGTTGATCTCGAACGCGCCGATGTCGTCGATGCCGAGACCAGCGCGGGCGAGGACCTTGTGCGTCGCCGGCCAGGGGGCGCTGAGCATGACGACCGGGTCATCGCCGACGACCGTGCCGGCACGGAACACGGCGAGGGGGGTCAGGCCGAGCGCGCAGGCCCGGTCCCCGGTCGTCACGAGCAGCGCGGCGGCACCGTCGGAGATTTGGGAGGCGTTGCCGGCGTGGATGACGCCGTCCTCACGGAACGCCGGTTTCAGATTCGCCAGCGTCTCCACTGTGGACGATCGACGGATGCCCTCGTCGGCGGCCAGCGGCGTGTCCGGCAGCGTGACGAGCTGACCGGCGAACGCTCCGGCGTCGGTCGCGGCAGCGGCGAGGGTGTGCGAACGGACCGAGAACTCGTCCAGCGCCGTCCTAGACAGCTTGTACCGGTCGGCCAGGGTCTCCGCACCCTCGCCCTGGCTGAACGCGTCGCGGGCGTACCGGGCGCGGACTTTCGGCCCGTACGGCATGCCGGTCGCGCGGGCGGCGCCGAGCGGCACCCGCGACATCATCTCGACCCCGCCGGCGACGACCAGGTCGGCCATGCCGGACAGGACGCTCGCGACCGCGAAGTGCAGCGCCTGCTGACTGGACCCGCAGGCCCGGTCGATCGTCACACCCGGCACCGTCTCCGGCCAGCCGGCCGCGAGGGCCGCCATCCGGCCGACGTTGGTGGACTGGTCACCGAGCTGGTTGACGCAGCCGAACATAACGTCGTCGACGTCGGCCGGGTCGATCCCGGTCCGCGCGACAAGGGTCTTGAGCACCTCGGCGGCCAGGTCCACCGGATGCCAGGCGGCGAGGGCGCCGTTGCGCTTGCCGATCGGGGTTCGGACGGCGTCGACAATCACCGCGGTGTGCTCCATACCGCAATTTCAGCCGGTCGGGGGTGGTGTGCACAAAGACGAACCGCGCATCTGTCGATAGGCACAGCCAATCGCCGCGCCATCGCCGCGTCCGCTTCGCCACACCTATCCTCGGCTGATGGAACGCGGACTGTACGTGGACGGGCAATGGCGGGCCGCCGCCGGTGGCGCGTCGGCCGACGTGGTGAACCCGGCGACGGAGGCGGTGATCGGCAGCGCCGCCGACGGTACCGCCGCCGACGCGACCGACGCGGTTGCCGCGGCGCATCGGGCGTTCCACGACGGGCGTTGGTCCGGACTCACCCCGGCCGAGCGCGCCGCCGCCCTGCGCCGCCTGCACCGCACCCTGTCCGACCGGGTGGAGGACCACGTCGCCCTGTCGATCGCGGAGTCGGGTGCGCCGCGCGGGCAGTCGGCGGCGTTCGTCGCGTCCGGGCTGGCGCACCTGGAATACGCGATCGGCGCCGCGACCGCCGACCACGACCGGATGCTCCCTTCGCCGCCCCGCGCCGCCGGCGCGCCACCGAGGGTGAGTGCGAGCCTGGTCCGGCGGGTCCCGGCCGGGGTCGTCGTGGCCGTCACACCGTTCAACGCGCCGCTGCTGCTGACCCTGCCGAAGGTCGCGGCGGCCCTCGCGATGGGCAACACCGTCGTGGTGAAACCGTCGCCGTACACGCCCCTGGAGATCCTCGCCCTCGCCGAGGCCGCCGACGAGGCGGGCATCCCGCCCGGGGTCCTGAACGTCGTCACCGGCGGCGCCGACGTCGGTGCGGCACTCGTCGGCGACCCCAGGGTCGGCCTGGTCACGTTCACGGGATCCGACACCGTCGGGGCGAAGGTGATGGCGCAGGCGGCGGGGAACATCACCCGCGTCGTGCTGGAACTCGGCGGCAAGTCGGCCCTTGTCGTGCGCGCCGACGCCGACCTCGCCCTGGCCAGCCGGATCGGCGCCGTGAACACGACGACCCTCGCGGGGCAGGGCTGTGCGCTGCTGACCCGCCACCTGGTGCACCGCGACGTGTTCGCTGACTACGTGGCGGCGCTCACGGACCGTCTCGCCGCCGCCGTGCCCGGCGACCCGGCCGACGCGCGCACGACCCTGGGCCCGCTCATCTCGGCGGCCCACCGGGACCGGGTGGCTTCCCTGGTGCGGGACGCGCGACGCCGAGGCGCGAAGGCAGCCGTCGACGGCGGCCCCGCCACGGTCGACGGCAAAGGGTTCTTCCACGAACCGGTCGTTCTGACCGGTCTCGGCAACGACGACCCGGTCGCCCGGCACGAGATCTTCGGCCCGGTCGCCGTGGTCATCCCGTTCGGCTCTGACGACGAGGCGGTCACCCTCGCCAACGACTCTCCGTACGGCCTCGCCGGCGCGGTCGTGTCCGCCGACCGCGTCGCGGCCGTCGCGGTCGCCGAACGGCTCCGCGCGGGGCGGATCAGCGTCAACGACGGTGCCGCCGCCGACGTCCGGCTGCCGTTCGGCGGGTTCGGCCGTTCCGGCATCGGCCGCGAGTTCGGCCCCGAAGGGGTCCTGGAGTACACCGAGGTCCAGACGTTGCAGTGGTGAGGGTCGTCTATCCTGCACCGATGACGTCGGTGCAGCGGTTCTTCAAGGCGGTCCTGCCCGCGAAGTGGGCTGCCGATATGGAGGCCGACACCCTCAAGTGGAGCATGCCCTGCGACACGTGCGGGCACGCCGAGTCGCTGTGGAACCGCGGCGGCATCCGCTGAAAAACGGCAGCAGGTCGTGGACCCTGGCGTCCTGCTCCGGGTGCGGGCGCAACACCCGTCACAGCGTCGTCCAGCTTTGAGGAAGGTTCCCGGCCCACTGACCGATCAGGTCGGTGATGCTGTTCGTCGCCGGTCTGATCGCGGTGTGCGCCGCAGTGCTGCTCGCGCCGCGATCCGGTATCCCGGGTCGGTCAGTTCTCCTTGGATACGGCGATGACCCCAGGTCAGGTTTCCGCCGCCAGACGCAACACCAGGTCACGGATCTGGCGGTAATGCGCCGGCCGGCCCGGTCGCGGTATGGATGGTCCAGTGCCGGGCGATCAGCTGCTGGTGCCACCGCAGCAGCGTGGCTGGCGTGACGGAGAAGACCGACCATCGGGCTCGCGGCAGCAGCCGGGACAACGCCGCCAGCACCACCCGGTCTTCAGGTTTGAACCACAGCCCGTGCCGCTCGATACCGGCGGTGGTGTCGGCCCTGTACCTGCCGACAAATACGTCCGTGCTGGTCAGAGGGCATTCTGGCAAGTGAGGACGATCGTGTCTCGTCGGGTCTCGGTGTCCTGAGGACCCTCGTCGTCGGTGACTACGCGATGATGCTGTCTCATGCTGTTGCGATTGGCGTACCTGGCTATCACCAACGCGCTCGCGTTGCTGCGGCTGCTGCCGGCCAGCGATCGGGGCAAGGACGCGGAGATCCTCGCCCTGCGGCACCAGCTCGCGGTGCTGCACCGCCAACTCGACGGGCAGCGAGTCCGGTTCGAGCCAGCTGATCGGGCGTGGCTGGCCGCGCTGCTCAACAGGCTCCCCCGGCCGGCGTTGCTCGACCTACGGCCGTTGGTGCGGCCCGACACTGTGCTGCGCTGGCATCGTGACCTGCATGCCCGCCGTCACGCGGCGGCGTCGCGGCCCCGCCGACAGGGCCGGCCACGCACCATCCGCTCGATCCGCGCGCTGGTGCTGCGCCTGGTGGCGGAGAACCCGTCGGGGGATACCGGCGGGTGCACTGGGAACTGCTCACCCTCCGGGTCAAGGTCGCCGCGTCGACAGTCTGGGAGATCCTGCGCGCGGCGGGGATCGATCCAGCCCCGGCCCGCGCGACCACCACGTGGGCGCAGTTCCTGCGTTCGCAGGCCGAGGCGTTGCTGGCCGTGGACTTCCTCGAGACGGTCACGCTCACCGGCACCAAGATGTACGTCCTGGCAGTCATCGAACATGCCAGCCGCCGCGTCCGGATCCTCGGTGTGACCGCGCACCCAAGCGCGGCGTGGGTGACGCAGATCGCCCGCAACCTCATGATGGACCTCGAAGACGTGGGATGCTCGGTGAAGTACCTGATCCGCGACCGGGACGGCAACTACCCGGCCCTGTTCGACACGATCCTCGCCGACGCCGGCATCAACGTTGTACTCACCGGCGTCCGGATGCCCGGATGAACGCGGTGATAGAACGCTGAGTGCGGACCTGCCGGCGTGAACTGCTCGACCGGACGTCAATCCTCAACCAGCGACACCTGCTGCACTCGCTACGCGAGTACGAGGTCTTCTACAACCGGCACCCGCCGCATCAGGGCATCGCCAACGCCCGGCCACTCACGCCGCTACCCGAACCGATCACCGACCCGCACCGGCTCGCCCACCTGAACATCCATCGACGTGACCGCCTCGGCGGCATCCCCCACGAGTACGATCGTGCCGCCTGACCTGCCCGGATGAGATTCTCGGCAGCTACAGGGTCCCAGCAGGCGGAGGGTGTCGGCGTAGCGGTCGCTGTCGTCGAGGCCGCTGAAGATCTTTGCCGCGGAGCTTCCGCCACCTCGGAGCTGCCAGCTGGCGGAAGCTCCGCGGGCCGGCTGCGGCCCGGCGGGCCGGGCCGGTTTATGTCAGCGGCGACTTGGTAGAGAAGGTGCAGCGACGGGCGGGTCCGCGCTTGGTGCGTGCCTGCGATGTGGCGCTGGACACCAACGATGCAGGAGCCCCTGCGGGATTTCGTCATACGTCGACACTTGGAATGCGGATGCTCAAAGGCTTCAAGAACTTCTTCATGCAAGGCGACCTGATCGTTGTCGCAGTGGGCCTGGTCGTCGCCTTAGCCTTCAGCACCTTGATCAAGTCCTTCACCGACAGCGTCATCACACCCCTGATCAACGCGATAGCGGGCGGGGGAACGGCCGGGAAGGGAATCGGTTGGACGGTGAACGGCCAGCGGATTGACCTCGGCGCGTTCATCGGCGCGCTCGTCTACTTCGTCATCTTCATGGCCGTGATCTACTTTTTGATCGTGGTGCCCTACCGGGCCTACATGCGCAAGCGCGGCAAGACCGTCTTCGGTGATCCGCCACCGACCAAGACCTGCCCGAGCTGCAAGCTCGACGACTTGGCCGTTGACGCGATCCGGTGCCCGCACTGCACCACCGACCTCGCCAAATGACCCACACCGAAGCATCGGCCACGGCCGCAATCCCGCCGGGCAGGCGCCGTCGGGAACACCAGCGCCGAACCCTGTCCGGCTGAGCGCCGCCCGGCCTCCATCGGCCCGGCTTACTGCTCGTCCGGGTCGTCGGCCAGGCGCTCGGGTTGAGCCTGGTGTCCTGGTGCAGGATGAACCGGTTCACCGCGTACGTGATCGTCCACAGCACCACGCCGATCACCAGCAGTACTCCGGCGAGCTTGTAGTTCTCGCCCGAGCGGCCGGACAGCGGGCTGGCCAGGTAGGCGCAGGCGATCGCGCCGATGACCGGGATCACCGTGGGCGCCCGGAAGTGCCGGTGCTCGACCCGGTCGCGGCGCAGCACCAGGACCGCCACGTTCACGACGGTGAACACGCACAGCAGCAGCAGGGCGGTGGTGCCGCCGAGCGCGGTGAGATCGGCGAACCAGATCAGCCCGAACGCGATGAGCGTGGTGAACAGGATCCCCGCCCACGGGGTCCGCCGCGCCCGATGCACCAGGCCCAGGAAGTGGGGCAGCACCCGCTCGTTCGCCATCCCGTACAACAGCCGGCTGGCCATGAGCATATTGATGAGCGCCGAGTTCGCGACCGCGAACATCGCGATGAATGCAAAGATGGTGATCGGGAACGCCGGCGCGCCAGCCGCCACGACTTTGAGCAGCGGGGCGTCGCCTTCGCTGAGGTCAGCCAGCGACACCAGCGCGACCGACGAGATCGACACCAGCACGTAGATCAGCCCGGTGACGCACAGCCCGGCGAGCATGACCTTCGGGAAGATGCGGACCGGATCCTTGGTCTCCTCAACCATGTTGACCGAGTCCTCGAAGCCGACCATCGCGAAGAACGCCAGCGCCGTCGCCTCAGGGGTCCGGGTTGGCGTCGGTGCGCTGCGCGCGGGCCTTGCCCCGACGGTGGTGTCGAGTTTCCGGCATGATGGCCGTAGATAGGCCTTTCTACCGCGGCAGAGGTCGGTGCGTGAGTCACTTCCAGTTCCGGATCCTCGGGCCCGTCGAGATCCGGCGCGACGGGGCGACGGTGGCGCTCGGCCCGCCGAAGCAGCGCATGCTGCTGCTGGTGCTGCTGCTGCACGCCAACCAGGTGCTGTCGCTGGACCGGATCACCGACCTGCTGTGGCAGGAAGACCCGCCGCTGTCCGCGCAGGCCAACGTCCGCACCTACTGTGTGCGGCTGCGGCGGGTCCTCGCCGATCCGGACCATGCCGGCGGGACCCGGCTCGTCACCCGCCGCCCGGGGTTCCTCGTCGAGGTCCACGACGGGGAGCTCGACCTGCACAGGTTCGACCGGGAGTTCGGTGCCGGCCGGATGTTGCAGCAGCAGGGGGCGGTCGACGCCGCGGCCGGGCGGCTCAGCGCGGCGCTCGCGCACTGGCGAGGTCCGGCGGCTGCGGGTGTACGGCGCGACGCCGCCCTTAGCGGCCTGCTCGACACCCTCGACGAGCAGCGGGGCGACGCGGTCGAGGCGCTCGCCGCGGCCCGCCTGGCACAGGGACGCCACGCCGAGGTCGTCGCCGAGCTGCGGCGGGAGGTCGTGACCCACCCGCTGCGGGAGCGGCTGTGGGAGCTGCTGATGATCGCGCAGTACCGCAGCGGCGACGCCGCCGGTGCACTGTCGACGTTTCAGCGGGCCCGGGCGGTCCTTGCCGAACGGATCGGCATCGAACCAGCCGCCGAGCTGACCCGGCTGCACGGCGCAATCCTCAACCGGGACGAGACGCTGCTGGCCGCGACGCCGACCGCGACGGGTCCGGTGCTCGTGCCACCCCGTGAGCTGCCGCTGGACAATCCGGCGTTCGTCGAGCGTACCGCCGAACTCGACGCGATGCGCACGACGCTGCAGACGCCCGGCGGGCCTGCCGTGGTGGTCGTGCACGGACCCGGCGGGATCGGCAAGTCCACGTTCGCGGTGCGGGCGGCACATCAGGTCTCGGCCCGGTTCCCGGACGGGCAGCTCTACGCGGACCTGCACGGCGCCGCCGCGATGCCGCCCGCCGAACCCGCCGCGGTGCTGGGCCGGTTCCTGCGCGCGCTCGGCGTGCCGGAGGTGCAGGTGCCGTCGGACCCGGAGGAGGCGGCCGGCCGGTTCCGGTCCCTGACGGCGGCCCGGCGGCTGCTGGTCGTGCTCGACAACGCCGCCGACGAGGCCCAGGCGCGGCCGTTGCTGCCGGCCGGCCCCGGTGCGCCGCGATCGTGACCAGCCGGCGCATGCTGGTCACCCTGGAGTCCTCGCACAGCATGGCGCTCGGTGCGCTGTCCACGCAGGGCGCGCTGGCGCTGCTCGGCCGGCTGTGCGGCGCCGAGCGGGTGGCCGCGGCCGGTGCGCGCCGTCGAGCTGGTCCGGCAGTGCGAGCACCTGCCCCTCGCGGTGCGCATCGCCGCCGCCCGGCTGGCCGGCCGCCCCGACCGGCCCTGGCGGCGCTCGCCGACGAGCTGCGCGAGGAGCGGCACCGACTCAACGGGCTGCGTGCCGGCGAGCTCGCGGTCCGCACCTGCTTCCAGGTCAGCTACCAGGGGCTCGGCGATCCGACCGCGGCGCGGCTGTTCCGGCTGCTCGCCCTGGTCCGGACCCCGACGTTCGAGCCGGCCGTCGCGGCGGCGCTGCTGGACGTGTGCACCGCCGAGGCAGAGCCGGCCCTGGACCGGCTGGCCGAGGCGCACCTGCTGAGCCGCACCGGCGGGGACCGGTTCGCCATGCACGACCTGCTGCGGTGCTTCGCCGCCGAGCTCGCCGACGCCATGGAGTCCACAGTGGACCGTCAGGCTGCGGTGACGCGTGCCCTGTCGTTCTACCTCGGCACCGTGCAGCAGGCCGTCGACGTACTGCGCCCCAACCAACGGCGGGAGGAGGTCCCGCAGCTCGTGGGCGCGCCGGCGAGGGTGGCCGTCACCACCCCGGCGGAAGCCCTGCACTGGCTGGACAGCGAGTGGCCCTGCCTGCTCGCGGTGGCCCGGCACGTCGCCGACGGCGAGCCCGAACACGCGCGGTTCGTGCTCGGACTGTCCACGGCGACCATCCAGTACCTGCCGATGCGCGGACGCTGGGACGACATCGCCACCCTCGGCACGCTGAGCCGGCGGGTCGCGGCGGCGCTCGGCGACTGGCGGGCCGAGTCCACGGCGCGGACCATGCTGGCCATCGTGTGCCGCGAACGGGGCGAGTACGCCGCAGCCCTCGACCACCTGCACGAGGTCCTCGCCGCCCGGCGGGCCGCGCAGGACGAGCGAGGGACCGCCGCCACTCTCTCGCACCTCGGCCTCACCCACGCCCGGCGGGGTGACCCGGCCGCGGCGCTGCGATGCTTCGAGGAGAGCGCGGCGCGGTACGGCTCGGCCGGGCGGCGGCCCGCGGTCGGGATCACCCGGTATGAGGCCGGGGAGGTCCTGCTCCAGCTCGGCGACTACAAGCGGGCGCTCGGATACCTGCTGGAGAGCCTACAGATCCGCCGCGCGGAACGGGACCTGGTCGGCGAGGGCATCACCCTGACCGGGCTCGGCAAGGCCTACGTGCGACTGGGCCGCCCCGCCCAGGGTGCCCGCCTGCTCACCCTGGGGCTGCGACGCTGCCAGGAGACCGGCGCCCAGGACAGCGCGTGGCAGGCGCTGCTGTGGCGGGCCGAGGCCTACCGACGGCTGGACCGGCTGGACGCGGCCGTCGCGGACCTGACCGCGGCGCTCGCCGTCTGCCGCGACGCCGGCCTGCGGGTCGGTGAGGCGTACGTGCTGCGCCTGCTGGCGTCGGTGTGGCACGACTGCGGCCAGGACCAGCGGGCCGAGGCGTGCCGGCGCCGGGCGGCGGTCGTGCTGGACCGGGCACCGCGGCCGGCCGGTCCGGTCGCGCCGGACGACGACTGGCCGCCGGTCAGGACAGGCGCACCGGCCCGCGAACCTCGGCGGGCCGCGCCGGCGCAACGGCCGGAGCCGGTGCAACGGCCGGAGCCGGTGCAACGGACGGAGCCGGTGCAACGGACGGAGCCGGTGCAACGGACGGAGCCGGTGGCCCGAGCCAGCGGGCCCGGCGGTCAGCCGGCCGGTTGACGGGGTTGCCGAGGATCTCCGCCATGCGGCGTTCCGGGCCGAGGCGCCGCAGCAGCAGGTACCCGAGGAACGCTCCCGGTCCGAAGAACACCTGTGCCGGGATGAGCGACGGCCGGTGCCCGGCGACCGCCTCGATGACCAGCGGGGACAGCGCCGGCGCCAGCGCGCCGAAGGCGGCGACGACGACGAGCGCCACCCGCAGGCCGGTCCGGCCGTACGCCTTGTACGCGGTGACGCCGAACAGCGCGTACGCCAGCAGGTCACCCATCCCGATCACCGCGCCGAGGTCGCCGACGCGCAGCCCGGCCGACGGCGCGAACGGGTAGCCCTGGATCGCCGCCGCGAGCTTCTGGGTGATGGGGATCGCGGTCGCGAAGGTCAGGTCGTAGACGGCGAGGCCGAGCGTGAACCATGCCGCGTGCCGCAGCCGCAGGCCGCCCTGCGCGGAGAGGTTGGCCGCGGAGACCGCGATCAGCAGCACGACCACGCTGTTCACGGCGGTGAACCAGAGCGGTGCCGCGCCGGCCCGCCACGCCGCCCACGCCGCGAGGTCCGCGCCCAGCAGGCCGAGGATCAGGCCCCGCCGCAGCCAGCGGTGTGTCACGACCCGTTCGTACCCGACCGACAGCCCACCGGCGAAGACCAGCCCGAGCACCGTCGGCAGGCCCCAGCCGGGCAACGCGAGGTACGCGAACGGCAGTACCACGACGAACCCCATCATCACGAACACGTCGCCGGTTCCGAAGACCCCGACGGCCGGCCTGGCCGCCCGGACCCACCGGAAGTAGGCGGCGGCGGCCAGCGGCGCGGCCAGCGCGAAGCAGAACGTGACCAGGACCAGAAACGCCGTCCGGCTCATACGGGCTCCCCCACGAGGGTCGGGACGGGCCTGGTGAAGGTCTGCTCCAGCAGGTCGCAGCGCAGCGGCCGCAGCCGCCGGGCGTCGTCCTGCCCCATCGGGACCACCACGACCTCCACGTCGATGCCGCGGCCGGCGAAACGTCCGGCGATCTCGCCGGTCGACAGGCCGCCCGTGTGGTCGTCCGGCACGGTGACCCGCACCCGCCCGCCCGTCTCCTCGGCGGCGAACCGCACCGGCCAGCGGGCCCCCGGGAGCGCGTCCATCACCTCCACCACGTCGCGGGGGGTGACCGGCCCGGATGCGGTGGTCAGCAGGTCGCGGGCCTTGCCGAGGATGTGCGACATCCCGGGGATGGCCGCCAGTTCGCACGGCGGCTCGTCGGCGGCGGGGGCGCGCACCAGGTCGCGGGTGTCGTAGCGCAGCACCGGCATGCATTCGCGGTACGGGTGGTACGGAGTGACCACGAGGGTGCCGAGCCGGCCCGGTTCGGCCGGGGCACCGGTCGCGAGGTCGATCGTCTCGGCGTACCCCATGTTCGGGTCGGGATGCAGGTGCCGGTGCGTGCAGAACCGCCCACCGACCGGCAGGACCTCGGTGGCGCCGTACGCGTCATTGATCCGCGCGCCGAACGTGGCCTCGGCCGCCGCGACGAGCGCCGCCGACAGCACCTCGCCGCCGGCGTTGACGGTGTGCAACGCGAAGTCGTCCGGGCCCAGGCCACGCCTGCGGGCGGCGGTGACGAGCGCGCCGAGGTAGCTCGGGTACGTGTTGAGCACCGTCGCGGATTCGCACAGCCGGTCCAGGGCCTCGTCCGGCGGCACCAGCCCCACGACGCTGCAGCCGGCGCCCACCAGGCCGCACAGCTCGACGTCCTCCTGGATCGCCGCGGTCGCCCGGGAGCTGATGCTGAGCTGGACGTGGTCGTCGGGGGTGAGCTCCCCGCGCAGCACGAGCGACAGCGCGATGAGCGCCGGCCAGAGCGTGATCTCCTGCCGGGACAGCCACACCTCGACCGGGGTGCCGGTGCTGCCGGTGCTGCGAGTCGACAGGTAGGGGCGACCGCACAGCAGGTCCCGCTGCCTGGACACCAGCTCGGCCCGGGTCATCACCGGCAGCCGGAGCAGCGTCTCGGGGGTGAGCCCGGCCGGGTCGACGCCCGCGGCGGCGAACCGGTCCCGGTAGTACGGTGCGCCGGCGGTGAGGTGCCGCGCAGTGCGTTGCAGCGCCCTGGTCTGCAGCTCGCGGCGCATCGTGGGGTCGGCGTAGGGTCCGTCGACCAGTTGGCCGACGTCGTCGCCGGGTGTGCCGAACTCCTCCAGCGTCGCCAGGGCGTCCCGGACCAGTCCTTGCACCACCGGGACGGAGAAGGGACGGCCGAGCACGGTGGAGAACGCCACCCGCATCTGCCGGACCGCGGTCGTGAACATCCGGCCTCCACCGGTCGACGGGCACCGGCCCGGGGCGGCACGACGCCGCCCCGGGCCGGCTTCGGGTCAGGAGGAGCTACAGGTCGCGAAGAAGACGCCGGCCATGGCGCCGATGACGTACCTGGTGTGCTTCACCGTGCAGACGAACCGGGACATCGGTCCTCCCTCATCAATTGGGAATGATCAATGAGACTAAACGCCTGCCGTACACGAAACGGATATGGCGCATACACGCCACCCGGTTCCGGCCCGTTTCGTTCCCGTGCGGGCCGGGCAGGTGGGATGTCCAGGACGAGAAGGGGGCATCATGGCCGAGTACGAGCCGTACCAGGGCGACCTGTTCGAGGATGTCCGGTCGAACGAGGACTTCCGCCACGTGCTGCACACGACCCGGCACACCCAGCTGGTGATCATGACGATCCCAGCCGGCGGGGAGATCGGCGAGGAGGTCCACGAAGGCATCGACCAGGTCCTGATCGCCGTCGACGGCCGGGGCACGTCGATCCTCGACGGCCGCAAGCAGCCGTTCACCGCCGGCGACGTCGTGGTCGTGCCGGAGGGCACCAGGCACAACTTCGTCAACGACGGCGACGGCCCACTGCGGATCGCCACCGTGTACGGCCCGCCGGACCACCGTCCGGGCACCGTGCACCACACGAAGGCCGAGGCGGACCACGACGACGGCGACGTCCCGCCACAGGACGGCTGACCCCGGTCCGAAGGCCACGTGCGGGCCGCGCAGCGTGTGGAGTTCGCCGGTGTGTGGTCACAGGCCGGGCAGCGGCTGCTGGACGTCGTAGACCGGCCAGCCGTCCGGGCCGCGGCGGACCCCCGGGGTGAGGCGGTGCGGCTGGCCGGCGCTGGCCTCCAGCAGGTGCTCGACCACCGCGCCGCGCAGCACGAGCGCGTCCGCGACGAGCATGCGGCGACAGTGCCACCACAGCGTCTCGGCGCACATCACGACCGGCAGTCCGGTCGCGGCCCGGGCGATCAGATCGTCTGCGGCGGTGCGGAACTCCGCGGTGTCCATGTGGTCGGCGTAGGCGGCGAACGCGGCGTTGCGCAGCGCGGTGTGCCGGGAGCCCGGGCGCCCCTGCCGGCGTCCGCCGAGCGTCTCGCCCTGCCAGGTGTACCGTGGCCCGGCCTGCTGCACGGCGGCGGCGAGGGCGTCCCGGCCGTACTGCGGATGCCGGCGCGATCCGGGGAACCGGCGCACATCGACCAGGGTGTCGACCCCGGCGTCGGTCAGGATCGCCAGGAACGCCTCGATCGGCCGGGCACCGTAGCCGACCGTGCAGATCCGCACCGGCCGCGCGGCAGCGTCATTCACCGCACGCACGGTACCTCGGACCGCGACGCGGAAACCGGCACCGCCCGGCGGGCCGCATGATGCCGGCGGTGCGCTTGCCGAAAACCCCATCCGCCCTGGTGAGGGCCGGTGTGGGGTGTCGGAGATATTGATCCGGTTGCTGGGCCTGGGCGTAGCTGGTGATCGATGCGGCATGATGGGCTGCCGTGCTGCTGCGACTGGCGTACCTGGCTGTGACAAACGCGTTCACGGTGCTGCGGCTGCTGCCGACGAGCAATCGGGACAAGGATGTGGAAATCCTTGCCCTGCGCCATCAGATCACGGTGCTGGAACGCCAACTGGGCAAGGACAAGGTGCGGTTCGACGCGAGCGATCGGGCGTTCCTGGCGGCCCTACTCCACAGGCTGCCGCGCGACGTGCTGCGCCGGGTGCGGCTGCTGGTGCGCCCCGACACGGTGCTGCGCTGGCATCGTGACCTGCTCACCCGCCGTCACGCGGCCGTCTCCCGACCCAAGCGCCCGGGCCGGCCGCGCACCGTGCACTCCGTCCGGACCCTGGTGCTGCGCCTGGCACGGGAGAATCCCAGCTGGGGCTACCGGCAACTGCACGGCGAACTGCTCGTACTGGGGATCAAGGTGGCCGCATCCACCGTCTGGGAGATCCTGCAAGACGCCGGGAACGACCCAGCGCCCGAGCGGGCGGCCAGTACCTGGGCCGACTTCCTACACTCCCAGGCCGACGCCCTGCTGGCCTGCGACTTCCTGGAGACAGTCACCCTTACCGGAGCACGGATGTACGTATTCGCGGTGATCGAGCACACCAGCCGCCGAATCCACATCCTGGGCGCCACCCCGCACCCAACCACCGCATGGGTGGCACAGGCCGCGAAGCACCTTGTCATGGACCTCGAAGACACCGGTTCCCGAGCGCGGTACACGATCCGCGACCGGGACGGCAAGTTCCCCGAAATGTTCGACACCGTCCTCGCCGACGCGGCATCGACGTCATGCTCAGCGGCATCCGCATGCCGAGCATGAACTCGATCATGGAACGGTGGGTCCAGACCTGCCGCCTGCGAACTGCTGGACCGGACCCCTGATCCGGAACCAGTAGCACCTGCTCCACGCCCTGCACGAGTTCGAACAGTTCTAGCCAGGTAGCCCCGACGCATTGCTGTGCCGGGGCCCCTTCAGGACCGTACGAGCGCGTTCCCACGCATACGGCCCAAGCAAGCCACGAGGGCGGTTCGGGCTTCTGCTGCTACTGCGCGGTGACCGTTGCTGCCCGGACAGGATGCTTTCTCCGGGAGCAGTGGGCGTGTACCAGGTGTGTTCGTTGATCGCGTGACGTACCGGGTTGGTCGTGGTGGACGAGGTAGTCCGCCGCGATCGCCTTCTTGGTGACCCAGAGGTACCACCATTCCCAGCCCTGCGGGGTCTGGGGCGGATCCGCGAAGGTCAGCAGGTCGTCCCTGCACAGGGTGCACCGTCCGTCCTGTTTGGACAGCAGGCGAACGGTGTAGGAATCCAGTGGAGGTTTGACTCTGCGTCGGCGTCGCGCCCAGTACCGGGTCAGGTCGGGTCGTCGGTTGACGCCTTCCCCTTGACCAGGGTGTGTCGCGCGATGTCCGTCCAGGCCCCCTTGATGGCCGTCTCGCTCGGCTTGATCAGCAGCTTGCCGTTGCGGTAGCGCCGCAGGTCGAAACCCAGGAACGCGAACCCTCGGTGAGGTGCACGATCCGGGTCTTGGCCTCATTGAACGCAAGGCCCCTCGGCGCCAGCCACGCGGCCAGCCTCGCCTTGACCTGCTCGGCCTGCTGCCTGGATGTGCAGCAGGCGACCAGGTCGTCGGCGTACCTGGTCACCGCCGGGCTGCCGGGTACGACATCGTCGGCGTGGATACCGCCTCGATAGCGAACCCCGGCGGCCTCCTCCAACCCATGCAAGGCAATGTTCAAGATCAGCGGACTGACCACACCACCCTGCGGCACGCCTTCGATGGTGGGCGTGAACCCTACCCCGGCCTCGACCACCCCGGCCTTCAGCCAGCCACCGACCACACCGATCACTCGGCCAACGACCATCGAACCCGCCACCGCACGTCGTCGACCTCGCCGCCGCCCGGGTCCAACGACGCCCGATCCTGGGCGGGCTGATCAACGAATACACGCAGGCCGCGTAGCCGAAACCCGACTTACGAGCCCCACAGGACGATTAATCGGCACCTACACGATTGCCTGATGATCCTCTCGCGCCCTCGGGATGCGGCGTCACCGACGCCGCGCCATCACTGCGGTCAGCCGGCGGCACTGACCAGGTCGAGCGCGCGCATGTCGTCCGCCGATTCGGCGGTGCCCGACCCGGAGCGGTACACGTGGATGCCCGGAGCGACGAACCGCTCGACGCGGGGCGGGCCGGCCGCGAGGGACGCCGCACGGTCTTGCAGTGACTTCTCCCAGGCGGTGTTGCGGTCGTGGATGTGGCGTTGGTGCTCGTCCCAGGATAGCAGCGCGTAGGTCTCTACGAACTCCCCCGTCGTGCCCAGTGGACGCGACAGGCGCCAGTCGTTCGCTCCGGTACGTTGCCTGGAGCGACCCACGTCGCGCATCGCGGCTACGAACGCATCCTCATCCGTCGTCGCCACGTGGTACCTGCACACCACGAGGACCGGACCGGCGTGCGGGTGGGGCTCGACCTCCACCGCGGGGTGCTCCGGCCACATCGCCGCCGGGTGGTGGCTCATACGTGTCGTGTCGTGCAGCGGCTGGCGCCACGCTGCCCAGACCGCGGCGGCGAGGCAGCCAGCAGCCGCCACGAACGTCCACCGGGTACCGATCTGGCTGCTGCAGAAGCCCCAGGCGAGAGCGCCGATGCCCTGGCCACCGAAGATGACGACCTGGTATACAGCGAGTCCTCGGGCCCGTACCCAAGCCGGCAACACGTTCTGGACCTCGGCGTTGACGTGGGCGAGCGCGACCACCCACGCGATGCCGGCCGGGACCAGCGCGGCCGCGACCACGATCGGCTGCTGCACGCACGCGAGCACGAGGACCGCGCACGCATACGTAGCGCCGGCCGCCAGAGCGATGCGCCTGCCGCACAGCGCGGCACGCAGCCGCGGCTGGAACAGCGCGCCGAGGACGGCCCCGACGCCCAGTGCTGCGAGCAGGATGCCGTACCCGACCACGCTCAGGTGCAGGTGCCGGCTCGCGAACATCGGCAGCAGCGCCCACAGGGCTGACGCCGGCAGCAGGAAGAGCAGCGCATGCAGCATGATCCGCTGCACGACCGGCGCGTGTCGTATGTACCGGGCGCCAGCGCGCAGACCGGCAGCGAAACGCTCAGGGCGGCGCGTGGCGGGCCGGTGGGCGAGGCGGAGCCGGAGCATGACCGCGACGAACATCACGACGGCAAGGCCGTCGGCCGCGAAGACCGAGGCCGGACCCATCCGTGGGATGAGCAACCCTGCAATGGCGGGGCCGACCGCTCGTGACAGGTTCATGCTGATGGAACCGAGCGCCGACGCCTGCGTCAGCTGCGAGCCCGGGACCAGGTCCGGGGTGAGCGCGCCGAGTGCGGGCACGCTCAACGCCACGCTGACGCCCAGGGCGAACTGCATTGCCAGCAGCACCCCGGGATGCACGGTGCCATCGATGGTCACCATCGTGAGCCCCGCGCAGATCGCCACCGTGCACAATTGCACGCCGATGATCAGCCGGCGGCGGTCGAGGATGTCCGCCATGACGCCGGCCGGCACGGCCACCAGCAACATCGGCAGCATGCCGGCGGCCTGCTGCAGGGCGATCAGCACATCGGCCTGCGGTGCGCCGACAATGAGCCACTGCGCACCAACCGCCTGCATCCAGTTGCCGATGTTGACGGCAAGGGTCACCAGCCACACCGCACGGAACGCACGAGAACGCAACGGCGCCCAGGCGGACGACGCCGAGTCCGATGCTTCCGATGCCGCGGTCTGCGCACCCACGATGAAGAGGCCTCCACAACAAGCCGAGATCAGGACCGTGCACCCCAAGTGTTCGATTCCGGGAGGCCGTGATCATCGCCGCTACCATCCGTCGTCCGGGCCCGCCAACCGGGTATCGCTTCTACCTGCCAGCGGGTAGTCGCCCGTCACCCTTCGGTGGGCGGCCGCGGTGGTGGAATCCGGCGGCGCCGTCGGCGGGATGCCGCGGTTCGGGCCGGGCCGCGGTTCCCCGGACAGGAGCCGGCGCGGGGGCTCCGTTGCGTTGAGTGTTGGCAAGATCGAGGCAGACTTGAGCGGTGAAGTCATCGATCCGTCCTGGCCCGTGGCTGCCGCCGAAGTCGGCGTTCGCCGGGTCCGATCGCGACCGACCGCTTGCTCTTGCTCTTGGGTGCCTTCTCGATGGCGCCATCGCGCGAGGTGGTGGTGCGTTGCCAGTACACCTGCAGTACACCGCCATCGAGGTCGACGCGGTCCCACTTGAGCCCGAGCAGCTCGCCGCGGCGCAGTCCACCGACGATGGCGAGCACCCACGCCGCATACAACCGGTGCTCGGCGTGGCAGGCTAGGAACCGGCCGGCCTGCTCAGCCGTCCAGACGCCCTTCCGACCGGCGGTCTCCTTCTGCTCCCGCCGCGGCTTGCGGACGCCCTCGATCTCGATATGCAGATCCGCCAGGGCCTTCATCAGCACCCGGTGCACGTTGCCCACCGTCGTGCGCGACAGCGGCCCACCGCGCTTACTGCCCCGCGTCAGCAAC
Organism: Dactylosporangium sp. NBC_01737; assembly: GCF_035963215.1. Classification (NCBI taxonomy): domain Bacteria; kingdom Bacillati; phylum Actinomycetota; class Actinomycetes; order Micromonosporales; family Micromonosporaceae; genus Dactylosporangium; species Dactylosporangium sp. NBC_01737. The sequence goes on along the minus strand of NZ_CP109153.1, from coordinate 5,050,483 downwards.
GTCTTGTACAGGTCGTGGATGGCTCGCTTGTCGAGGGTGTACACCTGCCGGCTGCCCAGGTGAGGTGAGATGTAGCACCACACGATGTCGCGGTAGTTGCCGAGGGTCGTTTCCTGCACGTCCAGCTCCCGCTCGCCGAGCCACTGCTCCAGCTCGGCGGCGAAGCTGCCGTCGGCGGCCAGGTCGGCACGGGCGTAGGTCTTGCGGGCTTCGGTCTCCGCCGCTTGAGCGTCCTCCTGACGGAGGAAGCCCTTCCGGTTCATCTGCCGACGCCGACCGTCGGCCGCCGGGGGTAGGTCGATGGTGAACTGCCAGCGCGTCTGGCCACGGGACAGCTGGTAGCTAAAGATAGCCATGGGTCGATCTCCTCCGCTAACGGGGTGAGAACTCGACCGACTGTGCGCGATCTCCGTTAGCGGAACCGTTAGCGGAAACCAGGCAAGATCTTGAATCTTGCCTGGTCAGCCATGGTCGGGACGGCGGGATTCGAACCCACGACCCCTTGACCCCCAGACCATTGGGGTCAACGTTTCCGCACGTCAAACACGGTATGCATACGGTCAGCGCGTGCGGTCCGAGGTGCGCCGTCCACCATCACGCACGACGTGCGGTCCCCGTCAGGTCCCCGAGTCGCGGTAGCCCCGGCAATGCGCGCCCTCACACCATGCGGAATCTGCTAACTTCGCGGCGATGTTGACGAGCGAGTCAGGGAGCCGACCGTGGCCGGGCGGGTTCGATGTGGTCTCCGAGCCGGATGTCGTCACGCTGTCCGGCGCTGGAGCACGGGTCTATCGGACGCCGTACGCGACCTACGTGCTGGGCCCCGATGCGTTCATCGTAGTTGTCGAACCCGGTGACCGGCCGGACGGTACCGCCGTGCAGGATCGCCAGCTACTCAAGCTCACGGGGCCACTCCCGGATGAAGTCAACACGTTTCTCCTCCAGGACCTCATTCACCAAGGACCGCGCAGCCCGGCAACGGAGACTGCGCTGCTCGGATTCGTGCGCGTCGAAGGCGGCTGTATGCCGCTTGGTCCCATTGCCCTCGGGGGTGGCGGTGTCTATGACCCTTGTGAGGAAAGGCTTGTCGAGTACCGGCTCCGTCTGAGACACGCGCTGCCATTTGAGGCGCTGGACCGGGCACGGCCGCCGCTGCACCCACCGCCGCCTCCGTCCACGACATGGCTGGACCTCGTGCCGGACGACCCAGTGGCAGCGACCCGCGAGTTCATCACCGGCTGGTATGCCGACGTGCCGCCGCGCAGAGACGTCGTGGTGCCGCGATCGGTTCCCGCTGCGCTCGCTTCGTTCCATACCGCGGCGGCCGGACGCGACGAGGTACTCGGCCGGCAGGATCACCTGTTCCCGCCTCATATGTTGCATCCAGGCGAGGACGGCTGGCTGGAGTTCGGCGCCGAGAACCAGGGCGGCTTCGTCCTCGCCTTCGATCCGGCGACGCCCGATCCAACGGTGTTGTACCGGTACTGGACGGACGAACCGATCGTCGACCCCCATCCCCTGAGCACATTCCTACTACTCTTCGCGCTGTACGAGGCGTCGTTCACCGGCCCCTACCTCGCTTCCGCGAACCTCACGACCGAGCAGGCGCAGCAACTCACCCAAGAACTCCGACGTGTACCGCTGCGAAATCGATGGTGGCCATCGACGGACACCGAATTCCATGTCGGTAACGGCCTCATCGTGCAACTCACCCCGGCCGAAGGCGCCACCTGGTACACGTTCACCAGCGCTCGACACCGCGCACACCTTGAGCCGCTCCGCCACCTCGACATCCGGTGGAAGATCTTTCAGGGGTGACCACTGACAGCCGTGGTTCTGTCTTGACCAGTGGTCAAGGTGCGCTATGCGAGCAGCACTTGACCGATCTGGTCCCCACAAAGCCAAAATGGGCCAACCCAAAAATGGATCAGCCCTCTGACCTGCGTCGGGACGGCGGGATTCGAACCCACGACCCCTTGACCCCCAGGCTTGCAACGGCTCCACTGTGGAGTATCGGCTCGTGTCGGCCTGTGTTCTCACATCCAAGTGACCTGCCCATATTAACACGGCTGCGTGTTGGCCGGTGTTGCGTCATGCTTCCGTGTCCGCCTGGAATTGATCTCCGCTGTGAGCGCGTTGTTAGCCTCGGTCTTTCGCTAAGTGTTGATCAAGGGAGGTGTTCTGAGAGTTGATCTTTCTTGGTCCGGGGTTCGGCGTTTGGGCGTGACGGTGGTCCGGCGCGTGGCCGGGTTCCTCCAGGGCTGATCGCAGGGTCGGTTGGGTTGGTTCAGCCGACCGGTCGGGGCAGTGCGGCGAGACGACTGTACGCAGCGACGAGATCTGTTGCCCAGGGCCAATGTTCGGCGATGCGAAGGCGGATGCGGCGGGCCGAGGTGGTGAGGCGTGCGGCGATGTGCAGCAGTCGGTAGCGCAGCTTCTTCGGTTCGGCGACGGCGAGGTCGCCGTGCAGGAGCAGCATCTGGGTCCAGGAGAGCAGGTCGATGCCGGTCAACGCGAGTTGCAGCCAGGCGGCGTTGATGGCGAAGACGCGGGAGGGGAACCGGCCGAAGCCGGTGTCTTTCCCGGTGCGGATGCGGTCTTCGACGCGGGCGTGGCCGCGGTGGCGGGCCTCGAGGAACTGCACCGACCCGCCACCGGCTGGGGTGTCGGTCGCCATGACCTGATGGCGTAAGCCTTCGACGGTGTCGAACAGCGACAGTTGGGCACCCGGGTGCGGCACTTCGCGGCGGGCGATGAACCGGGTCCCGGGCGGGAAGCCGTCGTCCGGGACGAGACCGGTCAGTTCGCACACGTCGGCGCCGTCACGGGGTTCCCCGTCACTGTCGAGGGCCGGCACCCACCGACTGTACGTTTTGGCGGTCAGGATCGCCTGCCGGATCGGTTCGGTGATCGCGACTCCGACGGAGAATCTGGCGTCGACACCGTCACCGCGCAGGCCACGGATGTGGGCGAGCAGACCCTGGGTGCAGCCGGCCGAGTCGGCGCGGATCAGGATCGGGGTCCCGTGCCGGAACTGGTCCGGGATCTGGGTGAGCGCGTCGTCCAGGACGGTGATGTGGTCGGCGGTGGTGTTCGACCCGGCCCGCCCTTCACGCAGCATCCCGGACAGCGCTTCGCGGGTGTTGTCCAGGAAGCAGAACAGCGGGTGGTAGCCGAACGAGCGTTTCCAGGTCGGTGTGGCCGCCTCCTTCTCGGAATGGCAGATGACGATGGAGGCGTCCAGATCGAGGACCAGGCCGGGAACGGGTAGCCCGGCCGCGGTCGTTTCCGGCAGCCCACTACGGACGTCGATCCGTTGCGCCCAAGCGGTTTCCCGCGCCTGCGCCCGCGCGGTGGCGAGCCGGCGCAGCATGTCACTGTCCATCATGGACAGCAGCCGCCACGCGGTCGGGTCGGACGCGACCGGCCCGAACAACTGCGCCTGGTCCCGCAGCACGGCCAGGTCCGCGATCGCCTCACCACCGTCGGCCAGCATGACGGCCAGATCGACCGCGACCCGACCAGGATCGTGACCACCGCGACGCTGCCGCACACCGGCGAGCGCATCGCTGCACGCCGCGGTCAGGCCAGTCACTGCGGCGACATCGGCGAGGAGCCGGGCACCGGCATGGCTGACCACGCCACGCCCGTCACCACTCACCACGATCTTCGGGCGCGCTCCGGTACGCTTCACCATGCAAATGCCCTCCGGGCGGGATGGATATGACCCTAGACAAGTCCTATCTTCCCAGCTCAGACGGCACCTGTTCTCTATTGACCCACCATGTGGGCAGCCCATAACGAAGGGCTGAGGCTAGGATCCGGCGATGGCAACCTATAGCGGACCGGATGACCTGAGCGGCACCGAGTTCATCGAGACAAACTTTGCGGGCAGCGTGTTTCGCGAGGTGGATCTTAGCGGTGTCCGGATCCGCGGTGCCCTGCTCAACGGCGCCGACCTCGACGGGGTGATCGACGGGCTGCGGGTCAACGGCGTCGAGGTTGCACCGCTGGTCGAGGCCGAGCTGGACCGTCTGCACCCGGAGCGCACGCGACTGCGTCCGTCCACACCGGACGGTATGCGGATCGCATGGGAGACGGTCGAGGCGTTCTGGGCGCCGACGATGGCGCGGGCGGGATCGATGCCGGAGCAGGACGTTCACCGGTCGGTGGACGGGGAGTGGTCGTTCGTGCAGACGCTGCGGCATCTGGTGATGGTCACCGACCTGTGGTTCGGCCAGGCGGTGCTGGGGCGGGACCGGCCGTACCATCCGCTCGGGCTGCCGGCGGCGTTCATCACCAACGGCGCGGACCTCGGCATGGACCTGGCTGCCGAGCCGAGCCTCGCCGAGGTAGCGGCGGTCCGGGCCGACCGTGTGGCCGAGGTGCGGGAGTTTCTCGCCACCGCCACCCAGGAGGACCTGGACCGGGTCCGCGAGCCGGAGGTGCCGTCCGGCTGGCCTTCGCCGGCCCCTCGTGCCGCCTCCGCGTGCCTGCGGGTCATCTTCAACGAGGAGTGGGCACACCACAGCTTCGCCGTCCGCGACCTCGACACGATGGGAGACTCGACGAGCGCGATCTGACGTCGGCAAGGCCGGTCACTGCGGCGACATCGGCGAGGAGCCGGGCACCGGCATGGCTGACCACGCCACGCCCGTCACCACTCACCACGATCTTCGGGCGCGCTCCGGTACGCTTCACCATGCAGGTGCCCTCCGGGCGGGATGGATATGACCCTAGACAAGTCCTATCTTCCCAGCTCAGACGGCACCTGTTCTCTATTGACCCACCATGTGGGCAGCCCATAACGAAGGGCTGAGGTTAGCGCCCTCCAATCAAGTGCCGTTCGTGATGTTGCGTCCACGCTGGAGAACTTGCGCGCCACCATCACGGGCCCTTTGTGCGCCATCACGTCGGCCAAGACTCAGGGTCGCTAGCCGCGATCGTGCGGACCCGGCTCACGAGCATGCAGTACCGACCCGACCTCCTCGCCGCATTCATCGCCGAAACGGGGCTCGCCCTGCAACCCCAACCACCGTAATCACCCCGACCTTTCAGCCTCGGGTAGTTCCCACCGGTCCAGCGCGGACGCCACCTCTCCATCACCTCGCTTCCGAGGCGTCGCTCATGCTACTGAGCGGTTGAGCGCCGCGTTCGGGCCAGGTGCCGCCAGCTTGCGCCAGCCATCACCGACCGGCCCGGGCTTCGAGGTAGCCGCGTTCGGGGCCGCTGAGCGTCCGCCGGGCCGCCAACTCGTAGTGGTCGCGGGCGGTCACCCGGTCACCGGCCAGGTCGAGCAGATGCGCGCGCACCGCGTGGGTCCGGTGGTGGCTGGCCAGCGCGGGATCGGTCTCGGCCCGGTCCAACTGTTGCAGACCGGCCCGCGGACCATGGACCATGGCGACCGCGACGATACGGCTGAGGCTGACCATCGGTCCGGGCGCCACCGCGTGGAGGACGTCGTACAGGCCGAGGATCTGCCGCCAGTCGGTGTCGTCGTAGCGGGCAGCCTCGTTGTGCACGGCGGCGATCGCGGCCTGTAACTGGTAGGGCCCGGCCGGATGCCGGCCCAGAGTCTCGGACAGGATACGACCGCCTTCGGCGATGGCCTCAGCGTCCCATTGGCCGCGATCCTGTTCGACCAGCGGCACGAGGGCGCCATCCGACCGGGTCCGGGCGGGCCGCCGGGCGTCGGTCAGCAGCATCAGGGCGAGCAGCCCGGCCACCTCGCCGTCGTCCGGCCTGAGCCGGCGCAGTTGTCGGGTCAGGCGGATGGCCTCGGCGGTCAGCTCGACCCGCTGCAGGTCGGGACCCGAACTGGCGGTGTAGCCCTCGTTGAAGATCAGGTACAGCACGTGGAGGGCGGCTTCGAGGCGATCGGCGGCGGGCGGGAATGTGCCCCCGGCGGCCTTGATCCGTTGCTTGGCCCGGCTGATGCGCTGGCCGACGGTCGCCTCCGGGACCAGCAACGCGCGGGCGATCTCGGCGGTGGTCAGGCCACCGACTGCCCGCAGCGTCAGGGTGACCTGAGCGGCCAGAGTCAGCGACGGGTGACAGCAGAGCAGCAATACGGTGAGGGTGTCGTCAACCGTGGAGACCGGCCCAGGATCAACGGTCTGCCGCGCGGCCGCGATCTCCTCCCGGCGGCGGCGGGCGGCGTCGCTGCGCCATCCCTCGATCCGGCGCCGGGACGCGGTCGTGATCAGCCAACCCTTCGGGTTGTCGGGCACGCCCTCGACCGGCCATTGGACGGAGGCCGCGAGGAGGGCCTCCTGGACCGCGTCTTCACAGGCGTCGAGATCGCCATGGTGCCGGACGAGCGCGCCGAGAACATGCGGCGTGAGTTCCCGCAGCAGATTCTCGAGGTCCGGCGGTCTCACAGATCGACTCCGACCCCGACCGAGCGGAGGTCCAGGATCGGCCGGACCTCGACTCCGCCCTGAGCCGCCTCGGGCATCCGGGCGGCATACCCGGCCGCGCGTTCGGCACTCTCGCAGTCGATCAGGTAGAACCCGGCCAGATGCTCCTTCACCTCGGCGAACGGTCCGTCGCTGGTAAAGGTCCGGCCGTCGCGTACCTCGACGAAGGTGGTCTGCGCCGGATCGGTCAGCGCCTCCGATGCGACCAACTCCCCGGTCGCCGCGAGGTCGGCTGTGATGACGAGGTGGGCCCGTCCGTGCTCCAACTTCTGATCGTGGGAGAGCTGATCCCAGATCTCCGGGCGGTTGTAGAGCAGGATCAGGTACTTCACCGAAGCCTCCACCCATCTGAAAGAAGTGCGCGCCGTCGTGTCGAAGCCGGCTCCTCAGCTTCTACGTCCCTCACGACCGGCACCCATGGGGGGTGCCGAACCGGGAGGACAGCACGTGAACGCAGGCAGCGCATCGAGCCATTATGAGGCGAGCACCGCCTCGAACCAGCCGGACCCCCGACGCTGGCGGACTCTCGGCGTGCTCGGCCTTGTCCAGTTCATGCTCGTACTGGACATGACCGTGGTCAACGTTGCCCTACCGCGGATCCAGCACGATCTGGGGTTCGACGGCTCCGGCCTGGCCTGGGTCGTCAACGGCTACGTCCTCATGGCCGGCGGCCTGCTCTTGCTGGGCGGACGCCTGGCAGACATGTACGGCCGCCGGCGGGTGTTCCTGGCCGGCGTCGGCGTATTCGCGCTGGCGTCGGCCTTGTGCGGCCTGGCGAACGGACCGGCCATGATGGTGTCGAGCCGGATGTTGCAAGGCGTGGGCGAGGCCCTGGCCGCGCCGGCGGCCCTGGGCCTCATCGCGCTGCTGTTCCCCGACGACAAGGAACGGATCAAGGCGTTGGGGATCTGGGGCGGGCTGACCGGGCTGGGCGGCGTGTCCGGCACAGTGATCTCCGGAGCCCTGACCGACCTCGCCTCCTGGCGGTGGATCTTCTTCATCAACGTACCGGTGGCCGTGTTCGTGCTGTTCGTGGTGCCACGGCTGGTATCGGAGAGCCGGATGGTCCGCGACCGGCAGCGGCTGGACGTGTCCGGTGCGGTCACCGCCACCGGCGGCCTGACCGCGATCGTCTACGGCCTGCTGCGGGCGGTCACCCAGCCCTGGGGATCGGCGGCGGTCCTGCTGCCACTGATCGGCGGAGTCGGTCTGCTGGTCGCCATGGTCGTGATCGAGGCCCGGTCGGCGCATCCGCTGATCCCGCTGCGCTTCTTCCGCAACCGCACCCGCGTCGTGGCCAACATCCTGGCGCTGCTCAACACGGCCGCCTTCTTCACCTACGTGTTCCTGCTGACTCTGTTCGAACAGCAGGTGCTGCGGTACTCGCCGCTGCAGGGCGGACTGTCCTACCTGCCGCTCGGGTTCGGCATCGGCGCCGGCATCGCGATCGGGACCGGGCTGATGCCGCGCCTCGGGGTCCGGCCGTTGCTGGCCATGGGGTTCTTCGGGGCCGCCACCGGCCTGCTCCTGACCAGCGGGATGAAGGTCACGACGACGTACGTCGGTGGGATCCTGCCGGGAATGATCGTGCTCGGCGTCTCGTCCGGGTTGATCTTCCCGGCGGTGGTCAACGCCGCACTGCATCAGGTCACCGGCCAGGATTCCAGCCTCGCCTCCGGTGTACAGAACGCCATGCAACAGGTCGGCGGCGCCCTCGGCCTGGCCGGTCTGGTGACCCTCGCGTTCCGGTACACCGGCGACCAGGTCGGGGCCGGCGTCGAACCGTTGGTCGCGGCCAGCGAGGGCTACGCGCTGTCGCTGCGGATCGGCGCGGTCGCGCTGGCGGCCGCCGGGGTGCTCGCGCTGGTCCTGCTCGAACGGGTCAGCGCGCAACCCCGCAATCCGGCCACCGAATCAATCGGAGGTCTTCCTTAGCCCTGATCCACCGATGAAATTGATGTGGCTGTGGCAGGCCGGGCGCGACGATGCCCCCGCGAGCTGGAAAGATAGAGGTTCTTGAGGCTTCTATCGTCCGGTTCGAGAGGGCACCGTCGGGGTGAGAATATCGCACGGCGCGACGCGGGTGCGCGCATCGTTTGATGATCCGAGTCTGGTGTCGTGTGCCGGGCTGGAGCCGGTGATGGCCCTCGCCCAGCGGTGTGACCTGCACGGCATCGTGGCTGCTCGGCTGCGTCTGCCAACGGACAAGGGGTCCAACGCGTCGGGGAAGGTCGCTGCGATCGTGGCGGGCATGCTGACCGGCGCCGACTCGATCGAGGACCTGGACGTGCTGCGTCACGGTGGGATGCCGATCCTGTTCAGCAGCGTTTATGCGCCCTCGACGCTGGGCTCGTTCCTGCGGGCGTTCACCCACGGCCACGTCCGGCAGTTGCAGGCAGCCGGACGGCAGTTCCTGGTCCGGCTGGCCGGACAGGCGCTGTTGCTGCCCAGCGCCGGCGCGGTCACATTCGTCGACGTCGACTCGCTGCTGCGGCGGGTCTACGGCAAGCAGAAACAGGGCGCAGGGTTCGGTCACGCCAAGGTCGGCGGCTACCAGGTCCTGCTGCGCGGCCTGAACCCCCTCGTCGCCACGATCAGCACCCCGGACGCGGCGCCGGTGATCGCCGCGACCCAGCTCCGCGCGGGCAACGCCGGTTCAGCCCGGGGCGCGGCGGCACTGGTCGCCGAGGCCGTCGCCACCACCAAAGCGGTCCTCGCAGCCCAACCCGCCACAGCTGCAACGACAGCCGCAACGGCGGCTGAGATCATGGTCCGCGCGGACTCGGCGTTCTACTCCCGCGCGGTCATCACCGCCTGCCGCCGGGCCAGGGTACGGTTCTCGGTCACCGTCCGCATCGACGCCAAGGTCCGCAAGGCGATCGCCGCGATCGGCGAGGACGCCTGGACCGAAATCCGCTACCCACAACCGGTCTGGGACGAAGACCAGCAGCGGTTCATCTCCCGCGCGCAGATCGCCGAGACCACCTACACCGCGTTCGAAGGCACCCGCCACGAGGTCACCGCCCGGCTCATCGCGCGCCGCGTCCCCGACCTGAACAAATCCACAGTGGACGAACAGGGTGCGCTGTTCACCGTGTGGCGTTACCACGCCGCGTTCACCGACAGCCCGTACGTCCTCGTCCAGGCCGAGGCCCAGCACCGCGGGCACGCCATCATCGAACAGGTCTTCGCCGAACTCATCGACGGGCCCCTCGCCCATCTGCCCTCCGGCCGGTTCAACGCCAACAACGCCTGGCTGGCCTGCATCGCCATCGCGCACAACCTCACCCGCGCCGCCGCCACCCTGGCCGGACGACCTCACGCCACCGCCCGCGCCGCCACCATCCGCCGGCACCTGATCAACGTCGCCGGGCGGATCAGCCGACACGCCCGTACCGTCACCATCCACCTGCCGCAACACTGGCTCTGGCAACACAACTGGCTACGACCAGGCGGCCGTGGGGAATGGCTTGGTAGCACGGAGCCTACGATGCCTTCGACGGAACCTGCGGGCTCTCGACCCGATCCTCATCGAGTTTCCTGACAATGCTCCGACCAGGGAAAATGGCGTGTCCTAGTGACACGGCCTGTCACTTGGTCGGGGCCTGTTTTCCCAGTTCATGAACTGTTTCCGTCGACTAGATCGACACGTAGCTGCGGAACCCAGGATTAGGTGTCGGATCTGGTGCGGTCCGATCGGGCGCACCCCGACGTCGGCGGCGAGCCAGCTGGTGACGTTGTCCGGCCGCAGTGGTTGGCCGGTGCGACCGGTGAACATCTACCGCGAACGGAACGCTAACGGATGGCACCCCGCGACACTGACAGCACTTGATTTTGCGTCAAGTGCGATGTGCCCAAAAAGGGACCAACCTGGCGTTGACTAGGGCATTCTGCCCGGTTTTGCCCGAACTATTGTTAGCGCCACCGTTAGCGCGCGCTAACGAGAACCGTCCAACGTGTACATCATGAGCTTGAATATTCCCAGCTCACACTGTCGGGACGGCGGGATTCGAACCCACGACCCCTTGACCCCCAGTCGTCGGAGGCCCCAGCGACGTGCTCAAGCACGTTCTCCCAGGTCACCACAAAGTATAACTGGCCGAGTAAAGGGGTCCGCGATCCAGCCGGTCCGGACTGCGTCACGTCCATAGTGGACGATCGGCGACAGGTCCACGTCGTCAGCCAGATCCTCACCAAGCGCCGGGTCCGGCGACATGGCAGCACCGCGTGGGCCGGACATCGCGCAGGCACTTGATGAGGCCCGACCCGCCCTTTCCCGATCGGCGGCACGCCGTCGGACCCGCCGATCCTCATGTCAGCATCAGCGGCTCGCATACCGCATTCCCGTGCGGTACAGCATCGCCCGGTGCGACCAGTTCCACGATGTGCTCGGCGGCTTGACGGCGGCGCACCGCGCTGACCCGGGCGTAATAGCGCATCAACGTCGCCGGGTCGTGACCGAGCCGCTCGGCCACCTCGCAGATGCCGTACCCGGCATCCAACAGGCTGGAGGCGAGCAGATGCCGGACCTGATGCGGGCCGATCGGCCGGACCCCGGCCGCGGCGGCGAGCCGGTTGAACCGGCCACTGACATTGTCCGGCCGCAACGGCCGACCACAACGGCCGGTGAACATGTACCCCGACACCCGCGCCGCCCTCACCCTCGGCCTGCTGCCGGTCAGAGTCTCGACGGTCGCTGAGTCCAGCAGCAGACTGTGGATGCCATTGTGCGACTTCGGCGGCTTCTCCCGCACCCGACTGGCGGGATCTTCGACCACCCGTTGCCGGCGGACCGTCAAGGTCGCCAGGTCCGGTTCCAGGTCACACCACCGCAGCCCGCACAACTCACCACGGCGCAGACCGGTCATCAACAGCAGCCGCCACAACGGATACAACCGATCCCCCGCAACATGTTCGAGGAAGCACCGGGCCTCACCCAGCGTCCATACCGGCCGCAGTTCGTCGCTCTCCCGCGGCCTACGGACACCCAAGGTCCGGCCGGTCTGCTCCACGAACGCCTTCGCCAACACCAGATCCAACGTCCGCAACGTCGTCCGCGAATAGCCCGCTGCCTCCAACTGCCGATAAGCATCCTCCACCATCCGCGCGCTCAACCGGGACACCCGCACCCGGCCCACATACGGGTAGACCAGGCCCAGCAGCCAGCCATAGTTGTAGACGGTGTTGGGCTGCAACTCCTGCACCCGAGCGTCCAACCAGTCCTCGCACACCGCCTGGACCGCGTCCGACAACCGCAGCCGGGGCCGTTGCGCGTCATGCAGCCGGCTCAACCGCCGATACTCGTCCAGCGCCGCCCGTTCCGTGACGAACCCGGACCGCCGGGCCTGCCTCCGCGCCCCAGTCCGATCACGTCCCAACTCCAACCGGAACCCGAACAACCCGGTCGCTGGATCCTGCACGATCACATCGACATCGGCCACGACAACCTCCGCCGGCCACTGTCCTCGGCCCTGGAACGAGCCCTCCCTTCCATAGGACCGCTACCCGGCACGAACCACAAACGATGTTCCCACCACAGGATGAACCCCCAATCGAGTGAACCACCTCGATCTCGGCGGGCAGCGAGTCCGGTTCGAGCCGGCTGATCGCGTGTGCAAGGTCGCCGCGTCGACAGTCTGGGAGATCCTGCGCGCGGCGGGGATCGATCCAGCCCCGGCCCGCGCGACCACCACGTGGGCGCAGTTCCTGCGTTCGCAGGCCGAGGCGTTGCTGGCCGTGGACTTCCTCGAGACGGTCACGCTCACCGGCACCAAGATGTACGTCCTGGCAGTCATCGAACATGCCAGCCGCCGCGTCCGGATCCTCGGTGTGACCGCGCACCCAAGCGCGGCGTGGGTGACGCAGACCGCCCGCAACCTCATGATGGACCTCGAAGACGTGGGATGCTCGGTGAAGTACCTGATCCGCGACCGGGACGGCAACTACCCGGCCCAGTTCGACACGATCCTCGCCGACGCCGGCATCAACGTTGTACTCACCGGCGTCCGGATGCCCGGATGAACGCGGTGATAGAACGCTGAGTGCGGACCTGCCGGCGTGAACTGCTCGACCGGACGTCAATCCTCAACCAGCGACACCTGCTGCACTCGCTACGCGAGTACGAGGTCTTCTACAACCGGCACCCGCCGCATCAGGGCATCGCCAACGCCCGGCCACTCACGCCGCTACCCGAACCGATCACCGACCCGCACCGGCTCGCCCACCTGAACATCCATCGACGTGACCGCCTCGGCGGCATCCCCCACGAGTACGATCATGCCGCCTGACCTGCCCGGATGAGATTCTCGGCAGCTACAACGTCCACACGGATGTCACCCTGTGGTTTCCAGTGGCTTTGGACCTCGAGCAGCCGATCACACCAGATCGGGGCGAGTTCACCGGGTGGGGCTGGTACCCACGCGCCGAGGTCATCGCCTGGCCGGCCGAACGCACCGACCCGCAGTTGGGCCGGTTCCTCACCAAACTCGGCCGGCTGCGGGCCACGACCGCTGCGAAAGCCGCTGATGCCGGCCGATAGCCGACGCCACCACATCTCAGCCGGCGTGGACACGCCGTACACGGTGCCGGTGGATCTGCTGCTGCTCTACACCCGCGGCCCGGACCTGCTGGTCGGGTTGCGGCAGGGCGGATACGCGTCCGCGCAGTGGGACACCCCGTCCGTTCACTAGGCAAGTGCCGCTGTCGGATACGACCTGTCGGATTGGACGTCGTCCCTGGCCCCGCTGAACGATCGAGGTTCATATGCCGGGCCCAGCGATCGAGGTGGCCGAACGAGTGCTTTCCAGGCGGCTGTGCGCGGCGAGCAGCGCGCCGCGGCCCCATCATGCGCGGCAGGGCGGAACTCCCACGACGTCTCGAAGCACATCTACCCGAACCCGATCACCAGGACCAGGCCGAAGGTCACAGCGGCCGTCGGGAGGTGTGGCGCAACAGGGCGTCCACGACGGCCGGCCACGTCACGCGCGGCACGCCCTGACCGATGCCGGGCAGAGTGAGCAGCGTGGCGCCCGGGATCTCCGCGGCCAGCGCGACCCCGTTGCCGTGCGGGAAGAACGGGTCCTCGTCCCCGTGCACCACCAGGGTCGGTGCGGTGATCTCGTCGAGCCGTTCGCGCCACCGCGGTCGGCAGTCGATGGCCGCGAACATGCTGCCAAGGTGGCTCGCACGCTGGGCTTTCGCCGTGCGTCGCGCTCGGTCGAAGACCGAGCCGACCGCCGCCTGTACGTCCTGCTCGTCGAATCCCCGCGACCCGGACATCAGCCGTGCGGAGCCGGTCATGTACCCGATCACGCTGTCGCGATCGGTCCAGTCCGGCCTCGTGCGCCCGAACACCTGCGCCATCACCTCTGGCGCGTGGTCGGGCAGGTCAGGATCGACCGGCCCGGGCGCGACCGGACGGGTGGAGATCAGCGTCAGCGACGCGAGCCGGTCGGGGTGATCGAGCGCGAGCAGCTGCGCGATCATACCGCCGACCCCTATCCCGACCACGTGCGTGCGCCCCAGATCCAGCGCCACCACCAGTTCGGACGCGTCGGTCACCAGATCGCGCAGGTCGTAGGTGGGCGCGTCCGGGTCGACAAACGTCGACAGGCCCGCGTCGCGCAGGTCGTAGCGCACCACGTACCGCCCGGCCAGCGCCGTGCACAGCTCCTGCGGCCAGCTCAGCACGGTGATGCCGACCAGCAGTACCGGCGGATCCGCCGGGTCCCCGAAGGTTTCCACGCACAGCTCGACACCGTTGACCTTGATCTGCATGTTCAGCTCCTTCCGATGCATCTGTTGGTACGTATCAGCTCCCGGAAACTCATCGGCCTGATCGAAACCCACCGGCCGAACGAACGCGCGACCGGAATCACTCAATGGCCGGGTTCCTGCGGCGCCTTGCGGGGCATCAGGGCGACGATCGGCAGGCTGAGGGCGGTGACGGCCAGAACGACGATGAGGGCAACGTTCATCGCATGGGCCAGTCCTGAGGTAGCGGCCTGGAAGAAGACCGATGTGACCGCGGCCGAGCCGATCGCTGAAGCGAGTTGCTGGATCGAGCCGAGCGAGCCACTGGCGCTGCCGGCTTCGTCTGGCTGCGCGTCGCCGAGGGCAATGGTGGGGATCGTGGCGAAGCAGAGGCCGGTACCGAGGCCGATGACGACGAACGCCGGTGCGAGGGCCCAGAGGCTGACGTTCGTCCCGGAGTGATCGACGAGGGCCAGGACCCAACCACAACCGACGAGGGTGACGACCAGGCCGATGAAGACGAGCCTGCGACCGAGCTTGGCGACCAGGCCGCCCATGGCGGCGAAACTGGCGGCGATGAGGCCCAGGGTGAGCGGCACCAGGCCGAGCGAGGCGTCCCGCGGGCTGGCGTGCAGTCCCTCCTGCAGGAACAGCGACAGCACGAAGAACAGGCCGGTGCCGGCGGCGAAGACGGCCAGGCCCACGATCATTGCGGAGGTGAAGCCTCGGTTCTTCAACAGCGAGGGCTTGATGAGCGGGTGGGTTGCGGTGCGCTGACGGTAGGCGAAGGCGGCGAAGAACAGGACGCCGACGGCGATCGAGGCGACAGCGACGGCGCTCCAGCCGTTGGTCGAGCCTTCGATCAGGCCGTACAGCAGACCGAGCATGGTGACCGCGAGCAGGCCGGAGCCCCAACCGTCGACGACGGTGGACCGGTCGCCGTCGTCGTCACGCGGCAGGATCTTGACGGCTATGACCAGCCCGACAGCGCCAAGGACGATGTTCGCGAGGAAGATCGGGCGCCAGGACAGGCCGAACAGGTCGGCGTCGATGATGAATCCGGCCAGGACCGGGCCGCCGACGCTGGAGATTCCGAGAACCGGGCCGAACAGCCCGAACGCCTTGGCGAGCATGTCGCGGCTGAACGCTTTGGTCATGATCGCCATGCCTTGCGGGATGAGCAGAGCCCCGAACGCTCCCTGAGTAACCCGGGCGGCGATGAGCAGGGCCGGGTCAGGTGAGAACCCGGCGACCGCTGAGGCCAGCGTGAATCCGCCCATGCCGATCAGGAAGAGCCTGCGTTGGCCGAACTTGTCGCCCAGCCGTCCGCCGATCAGGAGCAGGACACCCATGGCCAGCATGTACGCCGGTCCCAACCACTTGATCAGACTCTCACCGCCGTTGAGCTCGCGGGCGATGGTGGGGGCCGCGATGTTCGTGATGGTCCCATCGATCACGTCGAGGGCGTCGGCAAGCAGCACCAGCCCCAGGATCGCCCACATCCGGCGACTGGAGCGGCGTGTGGTGACTGAGCTCGGCTCCGTCAAGGTGGTCATGAGGAACGTCCTTTCCTTACCCCCGGGCGCCCTCCTGGGCGGCCTCACCTCCACTACGAACACCCCGGGCCCGATCCGACACCGCCTTCAAGATCTTTTCCAGAACGTCGGGCGCGCCCCTCGCCGGTTGCGGGATGCAGCGGCGGGGCGCCCCGGGGGCCGGTCGCCGCTGCGCGGGGTTTCGATCGGGATCCGTGGGCGCTACCGCAGTTGGTCGCGGCGGCGGGTCAGGTAGGCGGTCTCGGCGGTGTTGCCCGCCAGCTCGATGGCTTTGTCGTAGGCCGCGCGCGACTGCTGACTGCGGCCGAGCCGGCGCAGCAGGTCGGCGCGGGTGGCGTGGTAGGCGGCCAGCCTGTTCTCAAGCCGGTTGACGGCTGCCAGTGCCACCTCCGGGCCGTCGAGTTCGGCGAGGGCGATGGCCCGGTTGAGGGCGATGACCGGTGACGGGTCGAGGCGGACGAGTTGGTCGTAGAGGGCGAGGACCTGTGACCAGTCGGTGTCGCGTATGTCGCGGGCGGAGGTGTGCACGGCGTTGATGCGGCGAGGATCTGGTAGCGACCCGGGCCACCCCGGCGGCGGCAGCGGCGAGGCGCTCGTGCACCAGTCGGTGGCCCTCGGCGATCAGGTCCGTGTCCCGGGCCCCACGGTCCTGCTCGTCGAGGGCGACCAGTTCGCCGCCGGCCGAGACCCGGGCGGTGCGGCGGGCCTCGATGAGCAGCATCAGCGCCAGCAGGCCGGCCACCTCACCGTCGTCCGGCAGGAGGGCACGGATCAGGCGGGTGAGCCGGATCGCCTCGGTGGTCAGGTCGTGCCGCACCGGGTCGGTATCGGGGCCGCTGGCCAGGTAGCCCTCGTTGAAGACGAGGAACAGGACGGCGGGTCCGCCGGAGACACGAGCCGGCAGATCGTTCGCGGACGGCAGCCGATACGGGATCCGGGCCGCCTTGATCTTGGCCTTCGCGCGGGTGATCCGCTGCTCCATGGTGGTCCCCTGCACCAGGAAGGCGCGAGCGATCTCGGGCACGGTCAGGCCGCCGACCATGCGCAGCGTCAGCGCCACGCGGGTCTGCATCGCCAGCGCCGGGTGGCAGCAGGTGAAGATCGGCCGGAGCCGGTCGTCGTCGATGGCGCCGGAGGCTCGGGCGGGTCGTCGTCGTAGACCATCTGAGCCTCCCGCTGCTTGTCGTCGCGCTTGTTCTCGCGCCGGATCCGGTCGATGGCCCTGCGAACGGCGGTGGTGGTCAGCCAGGCGCCGGGATTGGGCGGCACGCCGTCGGCCGGCCACCGCTCCACGGCGGTCGCGAACGCCTCGGCCGCCGCTTCCTCGGCGATGTCGAGGTCACCGAAGCGCCTGTTCAGGGCGGCGACCACCGCGGCCCCCTCCTCGTGGTGGGCTCGGGTGACCGCCTCCTCGACGTCGCTCACTGGAACGGCCGCACCTCGATCTTCCGGTCGCAGATCTTCGACGCCTCGGTGGCGAGCTTGAGCGCCACATCCAGATCGGGGGCCTCCCACACCCAGACACCGGCGAGGTACTCCTTCGACTCCACGAAAGGCCCGTCGCTGAACACCGCCTGCTCGCCCCGGTTGTCGATGACGGTGGCCGCGTCGGTGTCCGCGAGTCCGCCCGCGAAAACCCAGTAGCCCTCGGCGATCAGTCGTTCGTTGAACGCGCTGATGGCAGGCTGCCTGTCCGTGCTGCCGGGATTGCTCTTGTCATCGATCACGGAAACCAGGTACTGCATCTGAAGATCATCTCCTGTGGTGCCAAGACGGCGTGGTTCGGTGGTCAGGGCCGAGCGCAACATTGTTTTGCCTCGGCGCCGCCCCTTCTGTGGGGCGGCGTCATCCCTGCAACGAACACCACCGCCCCGATCCGACACCGCGCCCCCGGATATTGCAGAACGACCGTGCGGGCTTCCGGCGATCACAGGAAATGCTCAGCTGAGCGAGCCGCGAGTCGTTCACAGGCAGGGTCCGTCAGACCGGGCCGTTGGGATGCGCGAGATCGTAGGCGCGCGAGAGCTTTTTGGGTACGACCATGCGCCAAGCGTCGACGACGAACTCGCGGGCCTCGGTGGGTTCCAGCGACGCAAGATCTGCGTGGATCCAGTTGAAGCGCAGCTCCGACGCCGAGGGCAGCTGGAATTTGTGTGGATCCCCCCCGACGAGCGCTGCCCGCTCCTCCTTCGGGAAGGCGAAACCCATCACGCTCTCGTCGAGGGAGAACGCCGCGTAGACAATCTGACCGACGCGGAACTTCAACCGCCCACGCACGTACGCATGGTAGGAGCGCTCCAACTCTGTGCCCAGCATTCGAACGTCGTCGACTACCGCCATGTTCAGTCCTTCCGGTATGGCGCCGGGCAGGCAGCCTGTCCGCACACGGTCCCGCTTCGGAGCATCGCCAGCCAAGTCACCGTATGCCGAGAACCCGAGGGCGGTGTAGAAGATGTGCGATACGGATCGGTCCGCGATCGGCAGCTTGAGTACTGATTTGGGAGGTCAAGAAGTCGGGTCTTTCGTGCGATTGGCGAGGATTCCCGTAGCGGCGAGCAGTGTGATCGCGGTGGAGACTGCGGTGATCGTCCACAGGCCGGCGCGATAGCTGCCCAGCCCGCCGTCGGCGTTCGTGGTGAAGGCGGTGGTGATCGCTGCGAGGACGATCCCGGCCCCGACCTGGCTGGCGGCGTTGAACAGGCCGGCAGCCAGGCCCTGCTCATCTTGGCGGGCACCTCCGACTGCAGCGATGTTGAGCGCCGTGTAGGCGGCGGCGAAGCCGATGCCGCCGAGGACCTGCTGCACGAGAAGGATCAGCATCGTGCTGGTGTGGCCGATGAGCAGTGCCCAGGTGAGGTAGCCCACGCCGAGCGTGAGCAGGCCGAGCGTCGCCACCGGCCAGGGGCCATATCTCGTGACGGCGACGGCGGCGTATCGCGCCGTCGCCCCGGTGAGCACAGCGCCGAGCAGGAACGCCAGTCCGGCCTGCAGGGGCGACCAGTCCAGCTGGTCCTGGTAGTAGAGCGTGAGGACGAACTGGAAGCCGACGTAGGCGCCGAACATCAGGATGCAGAGGTTGGCCCGCACGAGTTGGGGGCGGGTGAAGATGGCGAGCGGGATCAACGGGTTCGGGTGTGCCCGTTCGACCAGGACGAACACCGCCAGCAGCGCGGCCGCGGCCACCAATGGGCCGATGACCGTGATATCGGCCCAACCGACGGCCGCGGCACGGCTGATCCCGTAGACGAGCGCGATGGCGCCGCCCGTCACCAGGACCGCGCCGACGACGTCGATCCGCTGCCGGTTCTGCTGCCGGGCGGAGCCGCCCGGCACCGCAACGATGGCCAGGGCGACGACGATGACGGCGGCCGCCGCAGGGAGGAACAGCACAAGCCGCCAGGTGACGCCGGCGAGGATGCCGCCGAGGACCAGACCGAGCGAGTAACCGACCGTGGTGACGGCAAGGAACGTGCCGAGGGCGCGGTTGCGTGCCTTCTCGTCACGGAAGGCGTCAAGGAGGATGGCCATCGCCACCGGGGCGGTGAATCCCGCGCTGACGCCTTTGACAAGCCGCGCGACCACGAGAACGTCTGTCCCGTCGGCCAGGCCGCCGGCGAGACTGGCGATCGCGAACACGAACAGCCAGCCGATCAGCAGCTTTCTACGGTCGAAGAGGTCCGCCAGCCGACCACCCAGCAGCAGGGTGCTGCCGAAGCCGAGCGTGTAGGCACTCACCACCCATTGCAGGGCGTCCGGCGTCATGCCCAGTTCCCGCTGGATCTGCGGTAGGGCGGGACCCATGGTCGCGATGTCCATCGCGTCGAGGAACTGCGCCGCGCACACGACGAACAGCAGCAGCGCGGCCTTTCTGGCGCGTCCGCCCATGGCGGCGTCAACGCCGGTCCCGCCGGGATCCAGCGTGGAGGCGGACGACGTGAAGGTCTCTGTCATGCTCATGCTCCGACTCGGGTTGTTCGCCCAGATGTGTAGGACAACCGGGAATACGCCGCCACCTGGTCGCGAACTCCGGCCGCCGGGGACCGCGTTCAGCGCGGTGAGCGGTGTTCGCGATCCAGGGGGCGGTCTGCGGGCGATGGTTACTCGGCGAGCAACTCGACCGGGATGTTGCCGCGCGTGGCGTTGGAATACGGACAGACCTGATGGGTGGCCTCGATGAGCTCACGACCCGCTTCCCGGGGCAGGCTCTGCGGCAGCTTCGTCCGCAAGGCCACTTCGAGCTTGAAGCCGCCCTGGCCGTTGGGGACGAGGCCGACCTCGGCGGTGACCGACATGCCCGAGACGTCGATCTGCTGCTGTTGCGCCACCAGCTGCATGGAGGTGGCGAAGCAGGCCGCGTAGCCCGCCGCGAAGAGCTGCTCGGGGTTGGTGCCGTCGCCGGTCCCGCCCAGCTCCTTCTGCAGGGCCAGGTCAACGTTCAACTTGCCGTCGGAACTGAAGGCGCGGCCGTCGCGGCCGGTCGCGGTCGCCGTCGCGGTGTAGAGGCTCATATCGTGTCCTTCTGATAGACCGATCAGTGATCTGGTTGACTCACTCAGCCTACGAAGATCAGCAGCCGCTACCCATGGCTCTCCGTCTCCGCTTCATATCCGATCGTCTTGCTGCACGCCCGTCGAGCGATACGATCTGGCGATGGACGTTCTCAGCGATGCGATCGGTGTCATGCGCCTCGGGCGCCCGCATTCCACCGAGATCCGCAAGCACGCTCCATGGGCAGTGCGGGCCGAGCCGTTCTCCGGAGCCGGCTTCCACGTTGTCCTGGAGGGGACATGCTGGCTGATCCCGCCGGAGGGCGCCGCGATCGCCATGAGCGTGGGTGATGTGGTGTGCCTGCCGCACGGCTGCGGGCACGCTCTGGTCGACAGCCCGGCGACGCCCCTGGCCGACGCACCCTCAGCCTCGCTGCTGAACCTGACACCAAGCGACGACGACGGCGAGCGGGCCACAACGATCCTGCTGTGCGGCGCGTACACACTCGACCAGACCCGGCCACATCCACTGTTCGAGGAACTGCCCGAGGTCATCCACCTACCGGCACGGCTCGGCCACCGCACGCCGCTGCATGCCGCCGTCAACCTGCTCGGCGACGAGATCGCCAACCCCGACCACGGCACCGAAGCGGTCGTGTCGGCCCTGCTGGACATCATGCTGCTCTACATCCTGCGAGCCTGGCTCGACGAGCAGACCGAGGACGGCCCGGCCACCGGGTGGGCCGCCACGCTGCGCGACCCGGCGATCACAGCAGCGCTGCGACATATCCACCAGGACCCCGCCGGGCAGTGGACAGTCGAAACGCTCGGCGCGACAGCCGGACTGTCACGGGCTGCGTTCTCCCGCCGGTTCACCGCACTGGTCGGCACACCACCGCTGGGCTACCTGACCTGGTGGCGAATGACCCTCGCGGCGCAACTACTCCGCGACACCGACAAACCAGTACAAGCCGTCGGGCAACGCACCGGCTACACCTCCGAATTCGCCTTCGCCAAAGCATTCAAACGAGAGCACGGCCTGGCCCCCGGCCGCTACCGGCAGCAATCGCGGAGATAGTCCGGTCAGCACGCCGTAACGGCGAGGCCCTCCTGTGAGACGCCCATCCCGATCTGCCACGAATCGTATGTCGGCCGCCCACATACGAGGCAACCGAAAGTAGCCGACAGGGCAAGGGGTTCGGGACCCTCTGCACCGTCCGGCCGGGCGGCGGCCGGCAGCATCCAGTACCGACCCGACCTGATCGACGGATTCCTGCGCTGGCGAGTCGTACACCACCTCCGTGGACGCGACCCTATCCGACTCCTTGACACGCAACCGAGCGGTCGGCGAAACCCAGCAGGGCCGATCCCCGGCGCGCGCATCCGGCGACCGCAGATCGTCGACCAGCCCTTCCGAGCGTCGGCGCTCCCTGCCCTCGGTAACAAGGACGCGCGTCAGACTGGCCCGCCTACGCCTGAGTCAAGGACGCACTCCCAGGAAAGATCACCGTACGGACGTTCGTGTCAAAGATGTGTCGTGATCATCCACAGTGGACATCTGGGTTGAGCCGGATGCAACCGCCCGAGTCAAGGTGTCGATCGCGTGGCGCCACGACAGCTGACGTTCGCATAATGCCCGCTCAATCGCAGTTCCAGGTCGATCGTCGACAGGCTACCTCGGACCCCTTGACTCTGTCCGACGCGACGACAGGAGGATCATCGAGCACTCCGTGCAGGCACTTACGACACAAACCGTACGGTCATACGGGCAAAATCGCGTGTCATGACAGGATCAGAACATCGAACCTGGTCAAACAAAAAGGCCAGCTGAGCTGGCCTTTAACAAAGTCGGGACGGCGGGATTCGAACCCACGACCCCTTGACCCCCAGGCTTGCAAAGGCTCCACTGTGGAGTATCGGCTCATGTCGGCCGGTGTTCCCACATCCAAGTGACCTCCCCATATTAGCACTGCTGCGTGTTGGCCCGTGCTGCGTCATGTTTCCGTGTCCGCCTGGAGTTGATCTCCGCTGTGAGCGCATTGTTAGCGCGCTCCAATCAAGTGCCGTTCCTGATGCTGCGTCCACCGACCTTTAACCCAGCCGCCCCCAACGCCGACCGTATCGTCCTGACGGCAGCAGATGCTCAGCATCGAGCGTGTCGGTGCCCGCCGTCAGAAGGCCGGCCGCTGAGTCGAGGAGCTGACTAAAGATCTTTCGGGTTTTGGGTGAGTCGTTGCCGGTCGATCGGGTTGGTGGGTAAGACAATCAGGGGCATGTCTGCCGCAACCCGGTCGTCCGGTCCGCGCCGTGGTGTCGTTCGTGACGCGGATGCGTTGCGGGAGCAGCGGATGCGAGCGGTGGACATGTTCGAAGCCGGCTGCCGGCAGGTCGATGTGGCCAACGAGCTGGGTGTCACGGCGCAGGCCGCGTCGCGGTGGTACCACCGTTGGCGGGCAGGTGGCCGGGAGGCGTTGGTCGGTGCGGCGCGGCTGGGACGCAGGTCGCGGCTGTCCGACGAGCAGATCGGGCAGGTGGAGTCGGCGTTGCTGGCCGGGCCGAAAGCCCACGGCTTTACCACCGACATGTGGACCCTGGCCCGGGTCGCCGACGTGATCGAGCGGGTGGCCGGTGTGCGGTACTCGCCGACGCAGACCTGGCAGATCCTGCGGCAACGCCTCGGCTGGACCCGGCAGCGGCCGGCCCGACGCGCCGTCGAGCGTGACGACGCAGCGATCGAGGCATGGGTCAAACAGGACTGGCCGAGGATCAAAAGGGGGCACGACGGCGCGGCGCCTGGATCTGCTTCCAGGACGAAAGCGGATTCTCCCTCCTGCCCGTAGTCCGCGGCACCTGGGCGCCGCGCGGTCAGACACCCGTGCTGCGGCACCGGTTTTCCTGGACCCGTATGTCGATGGCCGGCGTGCTGGCCTACCGGCCCGACCGCTCCCGCGCCAAACTGATCTTCCAAACGAAGGCCGGCAGTTACAACACCGACAGCCTGATCGAGTTCCTCGCCCAGCTGCGCCGGCACCTACGCGGCAAACCCATCGTGCTGATCTGGGACGGGCTGTCCGCACACCGATCCAAAGCCATGAAAGCCTGGCTCGCCAGCCAGCAGCACTGGCTGACCGTCGAGGCACTGCCCGGCTACGCCCACGACCTCAACCCCATGGAACTGGTCTGGGGCAACCTCAAAAACACCGAACTGGCCAACCTGTGCCCCGACATCCTCGACGACGCCGCCACCGCCGCCCACACCGGCCTGCACCGCATCGGCAGCAGCTACCAACTGTGCTTCAACTTCCTCGACCACACCGGCCTGCGTCTGTGACCATCACCCAAATACCGAAAGATCTTTAATTGGCTTCGTCGGGTGCGACCAGGCCGACGATTTGGTCAGCGGCCTGCCGGCGGCGCGCCGGGCTGACCCGGGCGTAGTAGCGTATCAACGTTCCAGGATCGTGACCGAGCCGCTCCGCCATCTTGGGGATGCCGTACCCCAGAGTCGAGCAGATGGGTGGCGAGGAGGTGCCGGACCTGGTGCGGGCCGATCGCACGAACCCCAGCCTCCACAGCGAGCCGGTTGAACCGGCCGGTCACATTATCCGGCCGCAGCGGCTGACCAACACGACCAGTGACGTGATCTCAGCAAGATTGGGTGTCCCCCGGGCGGTTCCAATGGATTCCCGACGCGGCCGTACGGTGATGATCGGATCAAGCTCTTGGGCCGGCTCTGCGGCCGCGAGGTAGTCCATCACCGATGTCTATCGCCATGCCGGCCAGCCCTATGAATAGTCTAAACTGCACCTGCTCGCTGACGCTCGGTGTCCGCACATACCGGGACGACACGTGCAGCGTCCTCGGAATGCGGCGGAGGGAACCGAAGTTGCTCGACGGTGAACAGCAGGTCCACGTACAGGTCGCGCTTGACCCTGACGACGCGGAGCAGGTCGCCGCATGGATGACCGAGCACGGGGCGTCCGACGTGGACACCTTCGAGCGCCGATCGTTCGATCTGGACACGGCGACGCTGATCGTCACCGGAGTGCTCGGCGGGTCGGCGATCGTCGCTGCGATGCTGAGCTGGCTAAGGCGGCAGACACGATCCCTGCTCATCATCGACGTACGCGGCGGCAAGGTGGTTACCCGGCGGGACAGCCGGGAGCGGTCAGGACGAACGATCATCATCGCCGACGACAGCACCGCCGTCGAGGTCTTGGAGCCCGGTGAGCTGTTGGACCTCAACGCGTTGGCGCAGGCAGCCGTTGAGAAAGGGGTCGAGGCCGCAGTCGGTCTCGCGCTTGAGGCCGGCGGGCAGGCGCAGGTCGTGCAGCCTCCCTCCGCCGGGGCCGGGTGACATTCAGCTTCGCTACTACCCGCAGAGACTCCGGTGGGCGATCCGAGGGTCCCCCACCCACTGCGACCATTCGCCCACTGTGACGTCACGGCCAGCGAGGGTGCACAGCTGGTCGCGCCATGCGTCGGGCTGCACCAGCCACAGATTAATCTGCGCGGGACGGGGCCGTTTCTCGGCCACGCGGTCGGACGCGGCGGCGAGCAGTCGTCCACTGGGATCCCATGCCGGTTTGACGTTAGGGACACCGTCCCGGTCGATGAAACGCATGGCGTCGGACCGCGCTGCCGCAGGGTCGATCACGACGACCTGCCCGTCGGCAAGGGTAACTGCCACCAGGCCGTCCGGGCCACCACCGGCGAGCCCTGTCGGTGCCTGCCCGACGTCCACCTTCTTGTCCGTCCGCTCCGTAAAGGGATACCGGGACCAGACTCGGACGATGTTGTCGGTGGACGCCGTCACGAACTCGTTCCCTGAGGTGAAGGCAAGGTCCGTCACTGTGCTTACCGCGTCGAGCGGCGGGTGCGCGTTCGTTTCGAGGTCGACCACGGTGAACCTGCTCCCCTTCGTGGCGTCGGCAGTCCGCGTCGATGCAAGGAGTGCGATTTCCCCCGACTGGTCCACATCCAGTGGCCCGTCGAGCGCAAAGTCGAGGTTGCGGTTGTCGACGGCGGGGAACCTGTCCTTGAGCGTCCAGCCGGAGGTCTTCCAGATTGCGGTCTGGTTCTGATTGTTCCGCGCAACGAGCAGGTTGGACTGGGCGGCCAGTCGGATCCTGTCGACCCGGGCGTTGGCTTCGGAGCCAAACTGCAGTCGCGCGAGCGGTTCTCTGGTCCGTGCGTCCCAGACTAGGAGGATGCCGCCGTCCACGCCGCGGCCGGCCGCGACCACGAACCGGTCGTCGACGGCGATGTCCTGCACAGTGAAGCCACGGCGAGACTCGGGCCACTGCGGGTTGGGCAGGAATACGCCGCGCTGCGGCATGCCGGTCACGGCTGGATCGAGCAGTCGTAGGTGCCCTACCCTGCCAGCTTCGTCCGGCGGATCGGTGACGAGGAGCATTCCCCGCCGGTCGAACGCGAAAGCCGCCGCTGCCTGCACGGGTGGGAGGTTGAGCCGCCGGGTTGCTGGATCGAGGATCGAGATCGAACCGTCGTCGTGGGCGGCTGCGGTCGTGAGGTGGGACGATTGCAGGACCGCGAACTGGCTGACGGGTCCTCCCCGCGGCTGGATGTCGTCGGCGGCAATGTGTGGGCTGCCGGTGTCCGTCAGCGTTGTGAATGCCACTCCGCCGACGGTGGCGACCACCAGTGCGTCGCCGGCCTCGTCGAACGAGATACCAACAACCTCGTTCTGCAGGCCGACAAGCTGGCTGCTGCGGACGTTGCCGGTGGCGTCCACACTGAGTACGAGCACGCCGGACTCGGTGCCGACCGCAACGGTCGTGGCCCCCCGTAATGTCCTGGTTGCTACCGCAGTGACCCGCACTGCGGAGGTGAACATCAGGCGTGCGGTCCAGCTCAACAGATCGACCGTGTAGATCTCACCGGTGTCAGTGGCGACGACCACGTCTCGTTCCGCTCCGCTCACGGCGCTGGCGGCGCGGACACGGACGTTCCCCGCTCGCCGTGCGGCTGCCGGCAGCATCTCGGTGAGTGACTGCTCACGCAGTCCGGTCGGATTGGCGCCGGTCACGTCCCAAGCACGGACCTGGCCAAGACTGGTCACCTCGTAGAGCAGCCTGCCCGAGTTGGCATAGCCGAGGCCGGCGATCTCCAGTCCTTGCTGCCCGTCGCCCTGCCCGACCTGGTCCGGTGGGGTCATGGTGCCGCTCGACTCGTCAAACCTCCACTGGTAGACGGTGCCTACGGCGTCAACACCGGCCAGGAGCGGGCCACCGGGCTGCCTAGCCAGCGCTTGAATATTCGTAGCTTTCGTAGAGGTGATCTGCGTAGCGCTGGCGGGGTCCCAGACTCGAATCGTTCGGTCGTCGCCCGCGGTGAACAACCGTCTTCCGTCCGTGTCGGCGGCCATCGCCGTGATCCGGCCGCGGTGCGCGGGGAATCTGCGGCCGACAAGCGAGTTGTCGATGGACACCTTGAGCATGGCCTCCCGGGACCGGGGCGTCTGTGCGACGGTGTAGGCCGCGATCGCCTGCAATGCGGCGGTCTGCGGGTCGGACGTGCTCGCCGCAATGGCGCGGTTCGCGAGCCGCTCCGAGGCACTGTTCAGGTCGACGACCGGCGGACGGTTCGCAAGAAACGCCGCCGTACCGCCGCCGCCGACCAGAACACCGAGAACCGTGAGCAGGGTGAGGTAGAAGTAGGGGTTGCTTCTGCGGGTCCTGGCAATGACCTCGTCGAGGTTTCGTGCACGAAGCACCTGGTCGAGTTTCTCCCCGAGGAACTCCGCGTCCTGCGGTACCACGAGTTTGAGGTTGTTGCGGACAGCGGCCGTCACCTTCTGTGTGTAGCCACCGACGTCCCCCAAGCGACGGTCGTGATCCAGAGAACCTGTCACCGTGTAGCCGGTGTCGAGTCTGCGCAGCCGGGCCGCGCCCCACCAGCGGGTGCTGGTGTCGACCTCATGGAGTCCTAGCCCGAACGCGGCGCTCAAGGACGGGCCTTTGATCTCAGTCTGCGCTCGGTCGTTGACGATAATCGACCAGAGCACGCACATCTTGCGCCTGCTCGCAGTGCTGGTCTTCCACGGAGCGTCGAGCGCCGCGGCGAACGCGTCGTCGAGTAGGAACACTGACCGTAGAGGATGGGGGTACAGACCGACGGGACCACCCGGTACCACATCGAGTCGCAGTATTGCGTGGACGCCTTCCGTGCCCTGTTTGAACACCACTGGCAGCTCGACGCGACCGCGGTGACCGGTCCTGGCCGCGCCACTGAGGTGGATGGCGAGGAGGGCGGCGTATCCGCCTGCCGCACCCAGGTTGAGGTCGTGGAGGCGCTGCAGAACCGAACCGAGCGCCGAGGCAACTGCCTCTGGTGCGTCGAACCCCATCGTGGCCGTGATCATGACTGTTTCTAGTTTGGGCAGCGGTGCGTAGCGTCCGAGCGCGTCGGCGGCCGATCTGAGCAGGTCGTCGCTGCCCGCCGGGCGGCTCACCGCCTCCGCGATGTGCAACACCGCCGCGGCGACCGCGAGACGGTCGTCGTCTCCGTCGCCTCGTTGTCGCGTCAGCGCCTGCGCGGCGTGACTGTCGGGCGCAAGCATCTCCGGCAGCCTCTCCGGGTGCTGGTGCAGCGCCTCGGCACACTCGGCGACCCATCCCTGCGGACTGGTCGTCAGCCGAAGCCGAAGGGTTCCAAGATCCCGCTGGCCGATGGGAGGAATCGTTGTCATTCCTGCAACGCGTCCGCAACAGCAGTCCGGATGGGGTCATCGGCCGGTCGGGTTTGGGTCACTTCCTGCCATCGCTCCGTCGTGGGGTTGTCTCCATCGAAGGTGGTGGCGTGGACCGACCGGGTGACTAGGTCCGTGTCGAGGTCGTCCAGCTCGCTGTGGTCGACAACGCCGATCATGCCGAGTCTAATGTCGTCCCCGCGCATCGGGACATATAGCTCAGAGATGGCCCCGCCGGTCCGGTCCTCGTTGAACAGCAGCAGGTATTCGGTCGTCTCGACCCCACTGCCGACGGACAAGTGTAGGGCATTCGCCAGCCAGCCGAGATCTTCTGTTTCAATGGTGAGGGCGACGATGCCGGCGGCGGTCCACTCGTCCACCGTGATGGTCATGCGGTACTCCGACAGCACCCACGTGTGTGAGAAGCGCTGGCCGTCAACGGGTGCCGCGCTGAGCGCGATGGACGCGACATCGAGCCACACGACGGCTTGTACATCATGCGGCAACGAGGTACGGCTGATTGAGGGTTCAGACGTATGATAATGGCCGCGGACACGGCGGACCATGGCCAGGGGCAACGCCAACGAGCGCGCAAGTCCGGTGTCGTCCATCGGTCCGGCACCGTTCCGTTCGCTGCGTGCGATACGGTCGCGAACGACACCCAGCGGGTCGTCGAGCTGCTCCCACGCAGTCCACGGACCGCAGCTGACCGCACTGACGATCGCGGTCTCTGCAAGTGAGTGGCGTGGCAGGAGCCGACGGTTGTGCGCCGCTGCCGACACGAGAGCGCGGTACCCCAGGGCGTACATCGGTGGCACGCTCGGCATCCGCAGCGGCACCGGACCTATCCCCCGCAGCCGGCTGAGGACCACGACGTCAGGATGGTCCGGCAGTAGTCGCCGCAGGCGGTCGACGACATCGTCGACCTGCTCGTCGGTCAAATCCGCAAGCGCGGCATAGCAGGCTGCGAGTAGGAGCATCGGATTGTCGTCGGTAAGGGAGGCGACCGCGGCGAGCACAGTGCGCTGCAGCTGAGTGCCGGTACGCAGCGCCGAGTTCACCACCTCGAGTGCGAGGTCGGCGTGCCGGTTCGGCTGCCACGGACTGCCGGCCGGGTGGTAGTAGACAGAGGTAGTTAGGGGATCAACGCGGCCGTCCCGAATGCCGGCAAAGATCAACGTCTGCCACTCCGTTGGGCACCAGATCGGTACCTCGAGCGGCGCGGCGCGGCCAGTATCGAACCGCACCGTTGCCGCGCCGGTTACGGCTTCGTACGCCGAGCCGTTGCATCCATCGCCTTCCACCGTTGCGACGGGGCGCAGTTCCTCACCATGGGCCGCGAGGGTGGGCGCCATGCAGTCCCGACCTGCATCTTCGGACATCCAGTCTCGGACCAACACAAGCACGGCGCCACTGGTACCTGCTACTGTGGTGGATAGTCTGGTGGCCACATCGGCATGTGCCGCACTGCTGTTGCTCGTATCATCGAGCGGAGCCACCGAGGCTGGCCGCAGATCGAGCGCATGCTGCGTGTACGACTCGTCGGCGCGCACGACGAATGTGTCCTGCCAAGCAGTACTGCCCGCGTCGGCGGCAAGGTGGTAGATCCCCGGGCGCACCACGGTATGCAGCCCACCAAATGACTCCGCGACGGTGCGGAACCACGCATCCGAAAGCCGCAGGCGCACCGTGGCTGTCTTCGCGTCAACATCGACACGGCCGTGCGGTGCCGGCTCTGGTTCAGCAGGAAACATCGGTCGCTCCGTTGACGGTGAACACCGAGCCGGATCGACCGTCTTGTGCCACAAGTTGATAGCGAGCTTGCGGTAGGTGTAGTTCAACGGTCGGGTCCGGGCCCTTAACCCGGCCAGCCGTCTCGAGATTGCCGTCCAGGATGAGCAGTTCCACACCGACGTCGGCGCGATGGAA
This sequence comes from Dactylosporangium sp. NBC_01737, assembly GCF_035963215.1. Classification (NCBI taxonomy): domain Bacteria; kingdom Bacillati; phylum Actinomycetota; class Actinomycetes; order Micromonosporales; family Micromonosporaceae; genus Dactylosporangium; species Dactylosporangium sp. NBC_01737. Next base: position 5,020,629 of record NZ_CP109153.1, on the reverse strand, counting down.
CCGCACTGGGAATTCGCTTCGCGAACGGCGGCCGAACACGATCGGGTCGGTCATCGTGCCAATCATCTCCGGGATCTGCCGCATGCCCGGTCGGCTCCTGGCGACGAGGTCGCATTCCAGAAACGGGGCCAGTTGCACGGCGCTGATCAGTCCGGTCTCCGGGTCGGCCGCGTCACCACGAAGCGCCCTGAGCAGCGACGCAGTGAACCAACCACGACTTTCACCCGAGTCTTTCCGCCGGACGACGGCGAACGCCGGGTCGCCGGCCGTAGCCGCAAATCCGACCAGGGTCTTCACCGGTTTTCGCACGCCTTGCTTCAGGTGCCATGTCGGTTCTCCGGCAGGCACGGTGATGGCAAAGTCGCGGCAACAGTCCATGAACACGACGATCTCGTGGAATTCGGTGGCCGCACGCAGCCGCTCGACATACCGCTCGACCTCGATGTTCGCGCCTGGCAGGTTGGCTGTCGCCTCCGCTGTCAGCAACGCTCCGCGGCCACCGAACGGCAGAAAGCCATGCCCGGCGAGATAGACATAGATCCGGGTTTGTTTCCAAAGGTCCGGACGCTGCCGTACCACGATTGCGGCACGTTGTTCCAGTTCCTGGATTGCATGGTCGATGTGGACCTTCATAGGGCGGGCGTTGAACGGGTCGTCCAGCGGCGCCTCGTCGCCCGTCGCCTCCACCTTCCGGACGTTGTCCGGGTGCAAGCCACCACCGTCGACGGCAACGAGCCACTCAGCGAACCGCTGGGCGTCCTGCCGGGCAGACCGCAGGTCCGTCAACCCTGGGTAGCGGTTGATGCCCACGACAACCGCCATGTGCAGCGGGTTCGGTACATCGGGCAACTGCACCCGCGCAGGATGGTGGGATTTCACGAAACGTCCGGAGCGATCGATACGCTGGCACCGTCGGAGCTCGCGTCGACCTTAGTGGATCGTCCGCCCCGCACGACGTTCACGGCATTCTTCTCGTCGATCGACACCAGCGTCCCATCCGCCGCCGACAACACCACGTACGACCGGATGTCGCCCACGCGAGTCCAACGGTTCCCGTCGAGCCGCCAGTCACCACGTTTGTCGACCGGCTGCTCCGGCGGTGACTTGCTCTTGTCACAGCGCCACGACTGCATCATCGCGTGGAGTGATCCATCAGCTGCCCACCACAGTCCCTGCACACCGAGACCGCCGGCCGCCCCGCTTCCGCTGGCCAGCGGAGGCCCGGCGGCGGAGGCGTCGGTGACCGTCGCTTGGCCGGTTGCCGGGTCGACCAGCCACACGTCGTCGGTTCTCTGGCAGGGCACGTCCCATGGAGTTACAGCAAAGGCGAGCCGGGGGCCTTGATAGGCCGTCCGGCGGGCATAGATCGCCGGCCCCGGCACCTTAGCGCTGGGATATGCAGAGTTCTGGGTCGCGCCGTCCCAACTGATGTAGTAGAGCAGCTGCTTTTTCGAATCAGGCGCGGCCACAGCATGCAGGTACACGACCGCCTGGTTGGGAACCTCGCCGATGAGCTCGAGTCGGCCCTCTGTCTGCGGCAGGCCGGTCTTGAGCGCTACCGGATTCTGCTGGACGTCAAGGTCCAGACGGAGCAGCTTGCCGCTGTATGTGGCTATGAGAATCTTGGCGTTGCCCACCGCGGCAATCGCATTGCATCCCTCGCAGTCGATCTTGCGAACTTTACCGGTCGCAGCCTCGATCACGGTCAGCCACTGCTCACCCGAGTCCAGGGAAGGGGTGGCCAGCGCAAAGCGCCCGTCTTGTGTCCAATAGGTCCCGCGGACATCGAAATGCCCCTTCACGCTCTTGGTGATCTTCGTGTCGTGCACCACTGAGAAGGCCCCGGGCCGGACGATGGCAAACCACAGGTCGACGGGCGCAACAGAGGGCGCAATCGGCGACGGCGACGAACTGACCGACGGCGTGTTGCGTGCGGGTTCCGGACTGGCCGCGGTGCCCGTTTTTCCGGAGGTGCAGCCGCTTCCGGCCAAAACCATGATCAGTATCGCGACGAGTAGGGTCTCTCTGCGCTGCACACAGCCTCCAGATCCGTACCGTGCCCGCATAACCGCCTGATCCTGGCAGAGCCAATGACCGACACCTATCACATCTTCATGCGGATGCTGCCGTGAGATCGACAGACAGCCTCGACGTCCGGCGCCGTCCACTGCCCGGTCGGTCACTGAGGTTCACCGATGCAGTGGAACCCAGTTGCGGGGACGCGACGATGTCCACTGGTAAGTTCGCCGTATTCAAGCGAGGTCGATGTGCAGGAGTCCACAGTGTACCGGATACGCCGCACGACACTCGTAAAGGTCGCCGCGGGAACGATTGTCGGCGCAGCCCTGGCGGCGGCAGGCATCGTATGGGTGGCTTGGCGCAGCGACGATGATCCAGGGCATGAGCAGGGACCGTTGTTCGCCTACATCACTAACACCCGGCTGCGACTCATGCACGGAACACAACAACTCGGCGCCTATGATGCCGACTTCGCATTTCCCGCCGAATCCGCGGAACGTGTCATGAGTGTGCAGTTCACAACGGACAACCGGTTTGCGTTCGCCGTCGCGCAGCGCGAGACAGACGCCTTTGTCGTCAGCATCGCCGTGTCAGACGGAACGGCCAAGACAATTCCCTGCCAGTGCTCAACTGTCGTCCCAGTCGGTGGCTCCGATGTCGCGTGGCTCGACGAGCACAACCTCAGACACGTCGTCAACGTCGGCAACGGTGAAGCGACCCGAGAACCGGCGCCCGTGGAGGGCAAGAACCAGTACACGGATCCGTCCCTGCTGACCGGCGGAGCCGGATTCGTCCTCATTGCCCACAAGCAAGCCCGCGACGCCGACCTCGACCACGTCGAACACCACACGCTCATCGGCGCCGACGGCGCCATAAAGGACGCAGGCACCTCCGTCTGGGCCGTCCGCAGCGCAACCAGCGTAAAAGCCGACCGGATTGCCGTCGTCGCCGACTGGACCGACAATATCTGCGCCGCGGAGCAGTCCGTCTCGCTCATCGACACGGCGACCGGCATCCGGACATCGACCGAATTCACAGCCCTCGGAACGCGCCGCTTCCGGCAGTACGACGGAAGGTTCATCGACGACGTGTGGTGGACGTCAGATGGCGATCTCTACGCGACCGTCCGCACCTACGTCTGCCGGCAACTTCCGGACAGCAACGACATCGACTTCACCACCGTCGTACCACCAAGTCTTTGGCACCTCGAGGGAACCACCTGGAGCCCTGTCGCCGACAACGACGGCCAGGTCATGCGACAGCTCGGCCCCAGCAGCTCACTGCACCTCCGTGACGACGCCGACCACCAGGAAGACCCGGTCGGCGGCACGCTGACGTTGCGCACAGGCAACCGTGCCTCCCAGGTGGACGATCACGCTGCCGCCTTCGCCGCGCCGGCTTACCACGCGATCCCCGGCAGACCGTCGCGCAAGCGGCCGAACCTTGGCATCCCGCCCTGCAAACGGGATGCCCTGCCGATCGGACAGCGGAAAGCAAACGTATCGACGCTCGCCTGCCACGGCGTGCTGGCCTACGGCGTACTGCAGGGCGAAGACGTCGGGGCACTAGGCTCGCAGAGCATTCTCTGGGTTGCCCGAGCGGGTACTTGGCAGGAGTTGGCGAGCGGTACCGCCACGGACGGCCAGATCTCTGCTTGCGATTTGCAGGACGTAAACGTCGACCCGGCCGAGGTGGCCGAAGAGATACCCGAATGGGGCGGCTCCACCGTCTGCATCTGAGATCAGACGTCAAACTTTGTCGGCCAACAACCGGCGGGCCGTCATGGACGCGATGGCCGATCTGGTGCGGTTCGATCGGGCGCACTCCAGCGCTGGCGGCGAGCCGGCCGGTGACGTTGTCCGACCACAGTGTTGGCCGGGGCGACCGGTGAACATCTACCGCGAACGGAACGCCAACGGATGGCACCCCGCGACACAGACAGCACTTGATTTTGCGTCAAGTGCGACGTGCCCAAAAGGGACCAATCCAGCGTTCACGAGGGCGCTCTGCCCGGTTTTAACCGAATTGCTGTTAGCGCATCCGTTAGCGCGCGCTAACAGGAACTGTCCAATGTGTACATCATGAGCTTGAATATTCCCAGCTCACACTGTCGGGACGGCGGGATTCGAACCCACGACCCCTTGACCCCCAGGCTCGTAACGACTCTGCTACTGAGTGTTGCCCGATGCCGGTCTATGCCCTCACGTCTTTCTGACCTCTTCATACTACTCCTCCCCCGTGTCGGCCGGTGTCGCGTCATGCTTCCGTGTCCGCGAGGAGTTGATCTCCGCTGTGAGCCCGTTGTGAGCGCCTCCCGGTCAAGTGCCGTTCGTGTCGCTGCGTCCGCGCTGCATTCACGGTTGCCGAGTGGGCACACGGGTCGGTCGTGTCATGCTGCATTCAGCACCCCGGCGACCGCGTCAAGGTCGGGCGTGATGAACCCAGCGATGTCGTCCGCGGCCTGGCGACGACGGCCGGCATTGACCCGCGAGTAGTAGCGCATCAACGTCGCTGGGTCATGACCGAGACGCTCAGCTACTTCAGCAATGCCGTACCCGAGATCCAGCAGATTCGAGGCCACCACATGCCGGATCTGATGCGGGCCGAGCGGGCGCACCCCCGCGGCGACCGCGAGCTGGTTGAACCGATGCGTGACGTTGTCCGGCCGCAACGGCTGCCCCTGCCGGCCAGTAAACATGAAACCAGACGGCAGCATCTTCCCTGACCGGCGCCGGGCATCGGTCAACACCGCGAGCGTTGCCGGGTCGAGGACCAGACTGCGGGTGCCGTTGTGCGACTTGGGCGGCTTCTCCCGCACCCGACTCGTCGGATCCTCAACCACCCGCTGCCGACGCACCGTCAAGGTGGCCAAGTCCGGTTCCAGATCACGCCAGCGCAAACCACACAGCTCGCCACGACGCAGACCCGTCGTCAGCAGCAACCGCCACAACGGATACAACCGATCACCAGCAACGTGCTCATGGAACACCCGAGCCTCATCCACGGTCCACACCGGCCGCAGTTCGTCGGACTCCCGCGGCTTACCCGCACCGAGACTCCGGCCAGTCTGTTCGCCGAACGCCTTGCCCAGCACCAGATGCAACGTCCGCAGCGTGGTGCGGGAGTAGCCAGCCACCTCCAGCTGCTGGTAGGCGCGCTCGACCATCCGGCCGCTCAGCCGCGACGCCCTGATCCGACCCAGGTATGGATAGATCAGGCTCAGCAGGCAGTGGTAGTTGTACACCGTGTTCGGCTGCAACTGCTGCACCCGACCGACCAGCCAATCCTCACACAACGTCTGCACCGAATCGGACAGCCGCAGCCTCGGCCGCTGCGCGTCACGCTGCCGACACAACCGTCGATACTCGGCGAGAGCCGCCCGCTCCGTCACGAACCCGCTCCTGCGGGCCTGCATCCGCGAACCAGCACGATCCCGGCCAAGCTCCACCCGGAACCCGAACAACCCCGTCCCCGGATCCCGAACAACCACCTCAACATCGGCCATGACAACCTCCGCCGTCTCGTTGTCTGGAACGGTCCCTCCAACCCATCCGACCGCGACCCAGCACCAACCACAACAACACTCCACACGATCGGAGGAACCCCAAAACGAGTGAACCGCCTTGGCTGATCGGCGCAAACAGCACGACGGGCGCTCACTCATGACCGAGGAGCGCACGCGCGATCGTGGTCGGCCGGTACGGTCCCGTGCATGACACCAACGGCGGCTATCGACGTAACGGCGGGTTTCGCCGGTGAGGCGCTGGGGCCGGTCCCGATCGACGAGGCGGCGAACCGGATCCGGGTGTACTGCACGTCGCGGTACAGCGGCTGGGCCGTCTACGACCTGGCCGGTATCAGCGCACGGGCAGCGGGCCTCTTCACAGAGGTCTCGGCGTGGTCGCTGTTGTTCGCCAACGCGCTCAATGGCCGGGTGGAGATCACACAGCTCGCCGAATTCAACCGGGCGCTTCGGCGGGAGTTCGCCGATCGGATCGGCTCCGTCCCAGCCGACCAGGATCTGCACTCCATGACCGAAGAGGAGGTCGAGACGGTGATCCGCGCCTGCCAGTTCAAATTCAATGGCGCTTGGGCGCCGAGAATCACCAAGCTGGGTGCCCTGTACAGGCCCGCCGCGATCCCGGTGCTCGACGGCTACGTCGGGATGGCGTTCGGCTACCAGCGCGACGACCTTAGCATCACGGTGCAACGCTTCGGCCTGAACCGTCAACAGCGCATCGCCGCGATCGTCCGCGCGCTGGCCACGTACCTCCACGACCATCACGAGACGATGGCGCAGCTGCGGGCGCTGGTGTCGCCGACGGTGCCCGAGCTTGCCGCAGCACCCGGACCGCAGCAGCCACCGCTCATCCCAGACCTGCGACTACTCGACATCGTCATATGGACAGCGATGGACGACCGCATCGCTACCCGTGCAGGGAAATCACCGAAGTGGCTCGGCCGACCAGTCGGCGCCCACATCCCCAGCGAGGCCATCGCACCAGAACCCATCTATCCAGCCGGGATCAATCCACGCTGAACAGCAGCGATGCCGCCCCGTCTGGCACCCCTCCAGGAGCGGGGCAGGAGGAATGCTTTCAACCCGCGCCCGGGCAAGCAGCACGGCCGCAGGTCTCCGATCGGCCAGCGTTGCGGCAGGCGGTAGGACCGCCGGGGCGGGATCTACGATTGGCACCGTGAAGTTGGTGGCGAGTGAACCGATGCCCCTCGACCGCGCCGGCAAGGTCGACATTGTCTGCTGGATCCGGATCTACCGCGCCACAACCGCCACCGTCGTGATCGTGACGGAGGTGCCCGGCAATCCGGGCACTTCGGTGACCAACGCGATCGAACGCATCGCCGCCGCGGTCATCTCCACATACCTTCCCTCGGCCCCCCAGCACATACGGTGGTTCCTCTGCTACCCCGGCGGCGTGTTCGGCACTGAACCGACCGAGTACTCCGAGGTCGTGATCACGTCGACCGGGGAAGTTCGGTGGCCCAAAGAGGGCCGCGATATTCCACGGAACCGGATCGAGCAGGCAATCGGCGCATCTCTGGACCTTCTGCCACCCCATGAGGAGGTTCTTGATCAGGTGCTCGCCGTCGGCGGGCAGTTGCAGGAGCAATCGTCGACAGTGCGGTTCGTCGTCGTGCCGGTCTCCGACCTGCCACCACCACGAAACCCGTTCCAGTGCGTTCACCACGAGCGGTTCTGGACCTTCATGCGCGAGCACAGATACGACCACGACCGAGAAGCGCCGCGCGAAGTACGCGAGCACTTCTACACAACACTGACCCCGAACGACTATGCCGCGTGCCGCTACCACACGGCGAACTGGCGACGGATCGTCGACGAGGCGGTACGGATCGTCGACAACCTGGGCGACCAACCCGATGAAGGCACGATCGAGAGGGAGATCAACGGAAAGAGCCGGCCGGAAGACGAGAAGTGGGGCCTGTGGTCGCTGCTCGGCAGCGAGGGCTTGACGTGGTCGGGTGACGACTTCACCAACGGTCAGCACCGAGGCTGCGCCATTCGCGCGTCAGGCGCGGCCAGGATCGTGAAAGTCGTCGCGGGTCCCCCGACCGGACCGCCAAATACCTGGCGTATCACCGACGACGCGTAGGTATGCCACGGCGCCTCATCGGCTCGTCGAGCGGGACAGCAGATCTTCCCGCTCCTGTGCGTATCGAGCAGCTGCGTCACATGCGATTGAAGGCCTATGGCTGACTGCCTCCATGGCATCGCACCAGCCCAAACCAACCCGCACCGTCGCGTCGACGCGCCGAAGATCAGCAAGACTCTCCTCGACCCTGGAATTGCGATCTTGGCGTCCGCTCATGCCGATGAGCGAGCACGCGATCTTGTCGGGTCAGGGCTATTGATCCGGTATGCAGGTTCGGCCGCCGATCGCGGAGCGCAGCGAATCTTCGCCGCCTATCCGGCAGGCACCTTCGGTCAATGAACATCAGCCGGCACGCCATTGCTTCATGGGCCTTCGAGCCACCCTGGAACGAGGGTGTTGATTTACGCTCAACTTGGTGAACGGAAACGTTGTGGGGTGGATCTTTCTGCCGGGCGACGGTCGTCGGATGCACCGAACCGACCGAACCAGCCCGGGTCGAACGCTGTGCGGCTTGGGGCTTCCCCGGGGCACCACAGGAGCGCAGCACGCTCGACGAGGATTCAAGGTGTGCTCCAGATGCCAAACGGTCGAGGCGAAGCTTCCAGTTCCAAGGACCGACCGCCCTGTACCTTCCAACCTGCCGACCTCGCAGGTTCACGTGACCAGCAAGCAGCCTATGGGCTGGGTACAACTGAGCAAACCCCCGAATGTTCTACATCGTCCTGATCCGGACAATCCCAATAGGGTGATGTGCGGCCCAGCGATGACGGGCAAGCGAACTATCCACCTCGCCCGACCACAGCCCTGGCCAGCATGCCCGCTGTGTCAGCACCGTCTCGACGAACGTGCCGAGCGAGTCCGTCGTCAAAAGCGCGGCGTGGATTCAGCGGCCGATCGAACCTTTCGTCCGCTGGTATCAGCCCGCGTACAGCGCAGGCTCGCAGCCGGTCGTGTACTCGGGGACGGGCCGACTGGAGTAGCTGGGAGCTGGCAGCTGCCAATCGGCTGGGTACGCCTCGATGATCGTTCGGTCTGGCACCAGCCGCATCCAGAACGGATCAACCAGGTAATGTGCGAGCTACGGCTGCCTGCCAAAACCCCAGTACTGCGACGACGCATCGGCAGTAGGCGAACCTGTCACGACTGTCAAGCTATGCGTGCTGCCGCGCTGACGGAGATACGAGAACGCGATCGCCAGGACGACAACCGGCGGCGACCGCCGATCGCAACTGATCGGGTCCTGGAGCCGCTGCCACTGCGGACCGTGCGAGGCGGGTTGCCCAGTTTGGGTCGACGTCGCTGAGCAGACCAACTGGCCGGCTCGCAGCCGTCCGAATGCAGCGGCACCTCCCAGGCACAGACTCGCCAGATCTCGATCCGGTACGCTTCGCCGCCGTCGAGCGCCGCCAGCAGCGCATGCCGCGTCCAGTAACAGACCGAAGGTGCGAACTCAGGCCGCCGTCAGCCACTCCGGTTCGGTGTACGGCTTGAGCACCTGGTCGCGCTGGATTCACTGGCGCCTCATCGCCCGCGCTCCACCTGCATCCTCTGCCGCAGCTTGGCGACGAATTCTTCATCCTGCCCGGTCGCCATCCTGATGAAAATCGCAGCACGACGTATGCGCCGTAGCCGCGAAATCCTATGAGTGCGATTCCACCGAGCATGTGAGTGGAACCGTTCCCAGGCTGCCTGCCGGCTGACGCCGAGCACCTCGGCGACCTGTTCCCAGGTCATCCGGTAAGAGCGGGCAAGCTCAACTTCCAACTCCAGTAGCCGCTCTGCAGCCGTCGAGATTTCCGCGACAGCCGCGATCCAGCTGGCGAACTGAGGCTGCAAGTGCTCCTCCTCGCCCGGGCGCCGTTCGGTCGCGCTCGCGGCGACGCGATGCTCGTGGGCTACGTCGTTCAGCGCAGCACCGAGACTCGACAGAGCATGTGCATGAGCCTTCAACGTGTTTCGGTATGTCCGCGCCATGCCACAAACTTTGTCAGGTTTTTCCTGACAGCCAAAGTTGATGTTTTGGCTGGTCAAGCGTTCCGACGAGATCTGGGAGCAAACGTCCCCAGTCACGTTGCTCTGGTTCTGCAGCGGGGTGAATCTAGGGGGCATCTCGATGGAAGGACGTCGCTAGCCATGGCCCCAAAAGTCTCAGCTGTCTCACCTCCGCAGGCGGAGACCAAAGCTCGCCCGCCGTCCCAGCAACCCGACCCGCCACGTGCGCTTTGGAGTGCGATCATCCTTCTCGCGGCGGTGATCGTCGGCGCTGCAGGCGGTCTGCTCTCCTTCGCCGGCGGGTTGCCAGTTCCCTTGGCGATCGTCACTGGCGGCGGCGCCTTCGGCGGGACCGTTGCGCTGCTGCTTACGTTGGCGAACTTTCTTGCCGGGGAGGGGAATTGAAGCGTCACTCCTGGTCGGAATTTGTCCCCGCCAGATGGCCGCGCCTCAGATCCCCCTCAGCCCATTGTGCCGATGTACTGATCTGCCGCTGCGCGCTCGTTGGCGAACGTCCTGGGCGCTCGCGGCCAGTGGCGCCGCTCTGGTGTCGCGATCTCGTTCGCAACGAACGCGGTCAGCTTGAGGCGTCGCCGTGGCGGATGCCGGCTCGGTGGCGGTACTCGAGTATGTCCATCGAGTGGGGGCAGGTTGATGGGCGGATCGGTCGCCCGCATCGCCAGCAGGCCCGTATGTTGCCGCAGCGGACGGCGTCGTCGATCGTCTTTTGGGTGGCGGCGGGCAGTGGCTCCCAGGTCGCGGTGGCGGCGCACAGACCGCACAGCGTGTTGACGCGGCCAGGAAGGCTCGTCTTGCTTCGAGGGACTGGTACACCAACCCGCCGACCCAGCTCTGAACAACACTCACAGCGCGGAGGTGCCCGACCGTCTGGTCGGGCCCCTCTGCGCTGTGGGCTGCCGCGCCCCTTCCTGATGCGCGCGGCAGCCCAAGATCACCCCGTCGTCACCACTCGGGCTGCCATCCCGCCAGCGGCACGAGCAGCGATTCGGCGCACTCGCAGGGCATTCGCAGGTACGTCTGCGGCTCGTAACCGGGGGTATACGCCGGCACCGGGTTCCACGTCCGTCCCCAGCAGAGCGGACACAGCGGCTGACCGGCCTGCTCGGCGCGATCGGCGATCTCCGCCACCACCTCGGATGGGTCGCACCCCCGACCCTCCGGGTCGTCGTGCTCGCTGGGCTGGCATCCGGTGTGGTTCTCGAGCCCGCACCCTCCGCAGTCGACGCACAGCATCTCGCAGAGGATCTCGATGCCAGCATCGGTGCGTACCGGGTGCAGGTCGCCGAACTGGACGCCGCTGCCGCGGCAGAGACCGCACCGTTGCCCCCGGAAGGTGGCCGGCGGCCGGGGAAGATAGAGCTGTGGTGCCGGGGCGAACTGCGCCGCCGATTTGGTGTACTTGCCGGTCAGTGCGGTGTGGTCACGCACGTTCTGCTTCCGGCGACGATCTTTGACCATGACGACTCCAAACACGGGAGACCCACGCCCGCCCGGGTTAGCCGTTGACAGGTCGTTGCGCACGCGATTCCGAGAACCTTGCCCTCGGGCGCCAGCGGACAGCGTGGGTGTCCGGATCGGCTCGGGGAGGGGCCAGCGTACTCGGCCCGCCCGTGATAGTACGCAAAGCCGCGACGCACGCCAATACCCGGTCCAGGTGACACGCGCGTCTGGCGGGTGACCGCAGTCCGCGTCGTCATCGTCGAAGGCAAGCAGAGACGGCCGTCAGCATCTTCTCCACCTTGTGGTCGGAGGCGATGCCGTGGCGGCGATGACGGATTACCTCAGCTTCATTCTGAATTCCGGTCGGCAAGACGGGTCGCGGTCCGTCGTTGCCGCCGCCATGGAGCACCTGGGTTCGGACCCCTTGATCGATCCCACCGATGACGGCCGTTGGCGGTTTCGTGACGTGCATGACGTCGCCGTACGCCTTCGTAATGCGTTTCGGCAGGAGTGACCGACCGTCCGCAGGTGCACGCATCTGCCGCGGGTTGGGTGCTTCGTCAAGGCACGTAGACGAGATGCACGCGAAACTGGTAGTCGGGTGCGTTGTCGAAGACATCGACGTCGAGCACGAGATCGCTTCGTCCGTCCTGCTCGGTCCATAGGTCGACCAGGCATTTCCAACGGTCGCCGTACCACCGGGCGACCGAAGTGCGCCACGCCTCGTCCGGCAAGCGGGTCAGCGTTGCATGACCGTAGTCATCGACGGCCTGCAGGTATCGCTGCGTGTCGGCGTTGGACACAGGGTCCACCCCAGGCAGGCCGGCGGCCAGAACGATGTCGCGGCGCCTGAGCGAGTCAACGATCGCCCGCAGCGTCGGTCGCCATACTTCGGGAACGGCCGACTCGACGTGCTCGTCTTTCACCGGGTCACCCACCGGACTGATCGTAGCGATGGAGGACGCTGATGCAGGAAGTCGACTACTGGGTACGGCTGGTTCCGCCTCTGCGCTGAGTTCCGCAGCTTTGCCGACCGCCGACTGCGCAGTAACTCCGACACCGACTGGTCGACGTTGCTGCCCGGCGACCGGTCGAGGGGTTGGCTATCGCCCGATCCTGAGCACAAGACGACCATCGACCCTCTCGGCGGCTACACGGAGGACTGAGCATCCTCATCTGCCGCCGGTCGGGCGCTCCGCCACGGCTTGCCACATGCTTATGTCCAGCATGCGATCCGTGGCACAAGCGCATCGGCTGTACGGGTCGTCCGTCGGCTCGTCACATGAACGATCAGGCCTCCCGGATCACGGCCTTAAGTATCGTTCCGGCGATGCGCGCGGCATCGGCAAGCGGGACAGTTCTGTCGCCAGCAGGGTTGGCGGTCCGTGCGGCGATGACCAGCTGCCGCAACTGTTCCCCCAGCGCCATCGCGCCGGCGTGGCCGAGGTCCGTGCTGAGCCATCGGAGCCATTCCGCGATGAGGTCTGCCTCATATCCGTTCTGCCGTGTCTCGATCAAACTGCGGTCCGACAGCAGGATGATCGCGGCCGCAAGTCGCTTATGTGGTGAGTCGTGGCCGTCCAACGCCAGACCCCGTTGGTTGGCCAGGTGCATCCCATCTCGGTCCGACGTGAGGACGTCGAAGAGTACTGGCCCGGTATTGGGCAGTGGCCTCACCTGCGCGTCAGCGGCGATGTCCAGCCCGACGTAGACGTGAGACGCGTATCCAGGGTCATCGACCCGAACGATCACCCGCTGTGGACCTGTGTGCGAGATCCGCTGCGTCCATCGCCGGAGCCCTTCGATATCACCGACGCAGATCCGGTAATCCTCGAGTGTCAGGTCGCCGTCGAAGACGAGCGCCCCGAGCATCGGCATCGAACCCGACCAGAATGACACCCGGGTATGACCAACCTGGCCACGTGTCTTGACCGCCACGTGCCGCCCGTCGGTGTCGGCAGGGCCGTCGCCCCAGTCCAACTCTGGCCAGCCGGTCGACCCCACGATGAGGACAGCATGGTTCGCGTACACCTCGACCGCGCCTGTCAACATCTACAACCAGTCTCCGCAATGAACAGCTCGGCAGGCAGGTGCCTACAGCCATGGCCACAACATAGCGCGAGCCACCGATGCCGCAAGATCGGGCGCGCACATCTGCCGCTATCAATGCGCCGTTGGTTATCGAGGGCTGGTCACGTTGCGCCGATGGGGCAGGGGCACGTCTCGTCCTGGTGCTTGTAGTCGTCGGAGCGGGGATGACCGCAGTAGCAGATGCTGAGCAGCGTGTGCTGGGGGTCGGTGGACTGGTCCGGGTCAGCGCCGCACGCCGGGCACGGTGTCGGCGCGTCTGGACCGGTCACCGTCGGCGCTGAGCGGGCCCACCAGGCAACGACGCGCTCGGCCACGGAGTCGAACTCATCGTCGGCCACGTCGAGCGGCCGCGCGGCGGGCGGGCCGGCGCGACGAGCCGGTCGGAGTCGTTCGCGACCGCCACCCGCGTCCTGGCCGCCTACGACCTCCTGCAACCGACTGACCGTGGCCGGTCCCGGTGGTCCCGGGCACGACGACGTCAGCGAGACTGGGAGCAATGCCGCTCTAACGACCTGGAGCTTTCCTATGCCGCACGGGATCGTCCGCTGGTTCGACGCCGAACGGGGGTTCGGCTTCCTCGCGCCTGACGACGGATCACCAGACGTGTTCGTGCACGCCTCCGAGATCGTCGGGGACGGCGGCTCGAAGGTGCTCCGTGAGGGCCAGGCCGTCGAGTTTGAGGCCGGCAAAAACGACCGCGGTCCCCAGGCGCTGCGCGTGCGCGGCACCGCCGAGCAGGCCGCTGGCGGTGCCGTGGGCCTGCTCGGCACGGTCAACTGGTACGAGCCGACCAAGGGGTACGGGTTCGCATCGCCAGACGGCGGCGGCCCCGACATCTTCGTGCACAGCTCGGCCATCGTGACCGGCGGCGTGGTCAGCGACGGGCAGCGGGTGGCCTTCGTCGTCGTCGACGGCGAGCGCGGCCCGCAGGCCGCGCACGTGATCCCGCTCGGTCCTGGGGCCGGCCTGTCCGCCACGGCAGGCGGTGCCGACGGGGCGGACGGAACCGTCTCCTGGTACGACGAGGACAAGGGCTTCGGCTTCATCGCCCCCGACTCCGGCGCCGGGGACGTCTTCGTCCACGCCCGGTCCCTGGCCGAGGGCCTCACCTGGCTGACAGAGGGCGACCGCGTGGCGTACGAGGTGGTCAGCAGCGACAAGGGCCCGCAGGCCCGCGACGTGCAGCTGGTCCGAGGGGCCGAGCCCGCGCCGCCACCGCGACGCCCGGCACCGGCCGGGCCGCCACCCGCCAGGAGTAAGCCGCCGTCACGGGGCGTGCCCGCACGCGCGGGCCACGGCGTCGTCGCACGGTACGACGGCGACCGCGGGTTCGGTTTCATCACCCCGGACGCCGGAGGCGACGACCTGTTCGTCCACGTATCCGGGGTCGCCGGGTCGGAACCGCTGCAGCAGGGCGACCAGGTCCGGTACACGGTGCGTCAGAGCGACCGGGGCCCGCAGGCCGACCGCGTGGAGCGCCTCTGACACCTCTGAACACATGCTCATCTGCCGCGACTCGCGCGTTGGCGCGTGCCTGCCGTGGTGCGTAGGACCCGCTGAGCATACTGGTCCGATGGCGACACGAGCGGGTATCGATCCGTGGGCATTCTGTGCGACGGACGCAAACTTGCGGACGCCTCCGACACCTGGCGGTCCGGGAAACTGCCCGCCAGGTGGTGACCTCGATCTGCATGTCGGCTGGGATCGTTTCGAGAAGCTCATGCTGGACCTCGTCCAGCGGGTGCTTGGGCTGCGCGGTGTCCGGTTCCGCCGCTACGGGCGGCTTGGCCAGAAGCAGCACGGCATCGATCTGGCCGGCAGAGATCCTGATGGCGCCTACGTGGTGGTGCAGTGCAAGGACTACAAGTCCTTCACGAAGGCCGACCTGCAGAGGGCCGTCGCTGCCTTCACGTCCGGCCGCCGCCCGTTCGACGCGACCCACCTGATTGTGGCGACGTCGGCAAACACCGAGGCGACGCAGGTATTCGACGAATTGTCTACGTTGCAGGGCAGTCATCCCGAACTGGCGCTCGACCTATGGGGCGCCGAGCAGATCAACGATCATCTGCGACGCAATGCTGACGTGGTCGTCCGCTTCTGGACCCGGGAGACCGCAGCCACCTTCTGCACCGCGCCGCTGCCCGGTGTGCCCGCTCCCCCACCGGACCGCCAGTTGCAGGCCGACCGCATCCTCGTCGGCCCTCTGAAGACGCCAGACGTCCTGCTCAAATTGCAGACAGCTGACCGTAAGCGAGATACCGCACCTGATGAGTCCGCCGAGCTCTACCGCGAACTGGCGGAGCAGTTGGAAGCTGCGCGGCATCGAGGGCACGCAGCGGTGCTGCGCGGCCGGCAGACCGGTGCGCTTCGGGATGCCGGCCGGCCGGTGGAAGCTGCTGCGGTGACTGCCCGCTTGGCTGTTGACGCGATCCACCGGGGCGAGCGCGATGAGGCCAGGCGTTTGCATCATGTGCTGACCAAGATCGTCGCCGAAACAGCCAGCGACACTGACTCTGAATCCGTTGAGCCGCATCGGCACGCGGCACTCGTGTCGACGGCCGTGGAGTACGTCGGCGATCCGCTCGGCCGACCCGATCATCTCCTCGACGCACTATCCGACCCGGACGCAGAGACGGTGCCGTACCACGCAGAGCTGGTGCTCATACTTGCCGAAGGAGTCGCGGCCTGCCTTCCTCAGCGACTCCACGACCTTGACGGATTGCTGCGTTCCGCCGTGCAGCGGCTTGGCGCCGACAATCTGAGCGAGTTCGGTGTTCGGCTGCGCCTCGTCGTCGCGGAATACGACCAGGACGAGCGGCGCATCCTGCGAGGAGTCGCTCGCAGACATGAAGTTTCCGGACGCCTGACGGCGCTGATCAGCGCGCGTGAGGCCCGTCGTTGCGCGCAGGAAAGCCAGCTTGACGACGCGGTCGTGCATTGGCGCGACGCCGTGTACTACGGCATCCACGACGGCCTGGCCGAAGACGCTGCGGATTGGCTGTACGCCGTTCGGACCCTTAAGTCCTTACTCGGACTGCCCATCGGCGGAGCCGAAGATGAGCACCACCTCGCGCAAGCGTTACGGCACACGGCTTCGGACCGCCTCCTCGACCGCGCTCGGCACCCCAGCGAGCAAGCACGCGCCGCGGTCCTAGAGAAGCATCCCAACGTGGCGGTGCTGCACGCACGGCAATGGCTCACCGATGCGTTCATCACCGGCAGCTGGGCCAACGAACTGGAGGCCGAGCGCTTCCTCGGTGACCTCTACCGGGACAACACCGAAATCGAGCTCGCCGCTGAACTCCTCGCCAGGTCCGGCAGCACCACGAATCTGGAAGCACTTGCCGAACAGGCCGGCGACCGTCTTATCCCGGTCAGACTCGACCGAGACGAGCCATGGTGGACCACGCATGCGCGGATCGCGCTCGCCATCGCTCAAGCAGACCTCCTGCCCGACGATGCCGCTGCGGCACTCCTCGCAGAACTCACTGACCTCGCGGTCCGCGGACGTGACGGCGAACTCATCGACCGATACGGCGGTGACGGGCTGACCCAGCGGGCCACGAACGGCGCCTGCGCCATCGCCCACCGCTCGACCGCCGCGGACGCGGCGGCCGTGCTCGAACTGCTCGCACAAGACGTGCCACGCGAACCGAACCGATTCAAGAACAGCGACGACGCGCACGCCGCCGCCTGCGTTGAGATCGCTGTCGCCCATCCGAGTCTGGCAGTTCCGGCGCTGACGCGGCTCTTTGACCTCGCTGGCCACGGCGTCAGGAAGGCCATCAACCTCACCATTGACGACCGGACCCTGAATCTGATCAAGGGCAGCGCCGGTTCCAGCGGCCCGATTCTCCCGATCCTCACCAGTCAGCAGCGCGGCGTGCTCAGAACTGCTGCGCTACAACTCGCCGAAGGCCAGCTGCCGATCGTTCATATACTTCGCCACGAACTGGCGCCCGACTGCCCCGCCGCCCAGCAAGCAGCACGCCTGGCACGTGACCGCATCCTGACGCGCCCAGACCCTAACCCTGGGCACACCACATTCGGCTCGATGATCATTACCGACGCCTACCTCGCCGGGCTCCTTGAGCAGCCAGATCGAACAGCATGCCTGGCGAAACTCCTCAATATCGCCGAGGACATCCGCGAGGCGGCAATGAACAGGCAGAACGCCTTGGACGCAGCGGCCAACCTCGTCATCACCGCAGAGCCAGAGGCAAGAGCAAACGCCTTCCAACGCAGCAAGCAGTTCGTCACCGGAGCCCAGGACGGCAGCGCCTACGACGACGAAGTGACCGGACCGGCCCATCCCCTGAGCTTCATCCGGACCTCGCTCGGGACAGCAACCCTGCGCGGACAAGGCCTGCGACTCGCCGGCTGCGCAGCAAGCGATGACAACGACCGCCGATGGGTCCGCGACCAAGCAGTGGTTGCGCTCCGCAGCGACGACGACTTCCTTGTGCAACATGCCGCCCTAGCCCTGGCGGCGATGGAAACCGTCACCTCCGAACTCAACGCAAACCTCCTCGCCGCGCACCGACACGTGAACGTACGGCAGCTCAGCGCACACATGTGCGTTCGACAACCAGAACGCCACCGAGAAACCGCCCTCGGCCTCACCAAAGACCGTGAGCCGCGAGTCCGACGGGTCCTCGCCGAAGCAGCCGCACGAGCCCACGCCCAGAACCCCGCCGGTTTACAAGAACTCATCGAGATCCTTGTAACCGACGCCCGCCACAGCATCCGCACGATTGCTCAACCAAACGTGGCGGCAAGCCGTGAATTTGGTGGCCCGATCCCGACAGGCCGCTGACCGTACGCACTTGCCACACTGCGCAACTCCTGCCGCGATCGAGCATGCCCATCGAGCGCCAATAGCCGTCCTTGTCGACACACCAGCCGACGGAAGGGTCGATGGCAACCAGTCGGCGAGAGCGACAGGATGCTCGGGTGGCTGTGAACTTTGTGTTGACCGAGGCGCGTGATGTGTCGGCAGGTGACCCGCTCGGTCGGAGGTGGGTGGGGTGGGATGCGACTGCCACCGACGATGAGATGTGGGAGATCAATCGCGGTGTGTGGAAGCTCGGGGACAAGGTTGATCGCGAACGATTCGCCACGCTGTCGTACGACGGCCGGGTGCAGGTCGTTGCGGAGATCGACGGCCGCACCCGCCACGACGTTGGCGGCGTGACGAAATGGGCACTGACCGGACATGTACTACGCCCGGGTGACCCAGTCCACGACGCGCTGAAAGGCACGCCCGCGCCCCGGCACCGCAACCCGGTGGGCTACTTCGACACCGCAACGCTCGACTCGATGCCGGCAGCACAGCGAGCCGTTCTCCAGCCACGGAACCCAGCCACGATGATCGCGACGTGGAACCCCAAGAAGTGGAACCCCGACAACTGGGCCGAGGAGGTATACCCCAGCAACGTCGAAACCGTCGGCGCCGGCCGGGTGCTGCGCGGCCGATGGTCCACCGGCAACCGGAAGTCCGACATCGAACCGGGCGACCGGATCTTCTTCCTCCGCCAGGGCATGGAGCCACGCGGCATCGTCGGCAGCGGCACCGCCGCCAGCCGGATCTTCCCAGACGAGCAGTGGGACGACGAACGCGCCGGCAACGACGCCAACTACGTCCTGATCGACTGGGACACGCTCCTGCTGCCAGACGAAGGGCTACCCCACCCGCATCTGATCGCGGCGATACCGGAAGGTGGTGGTTGGGCGCCCCAGGCCAGCGGTTGGATACTGCCGCCGGCTGCCGCGACCAAACTCGAGACGCTCTGGGCGCAGCACCTCGGCCAGCCGCAACCACTCCCCCAGCGCGGCGCATCACGCCAAGGCTGGCAGATGGACCCCGTCCGCCGCCGCAAGGTCGAAGACGCCGCCCAGGACCGGCTGATGACCTACTACCGCGATCTCGGCTGGGACGTCAAAGACGTCCGACACGGCAACCCCTACGACGCCACAGCCACCAAAGATGGCCGCACCCTCTGGCTCGAAGCGAAAGGCACCGAAACCAACGGCACAGCCGTCATCGTCACCCACGGAGAGGTGCAATGGGCCCGAGAACACCCCGGCGACTGCATCCTCGGCATCCTGTCCGACGTCACCTTCCTGCCGGACGGCGAAGTCGACCCAGCCGCCGGAAACTTCCGCATACTCGAGTGGAACCCAGACAACGGCACCCTCACACCACGCAACTTCGACTACACGCCACCGACGACCACCGACACGAGTGACACAGACCTCGCGGGCTAACCCAGTACGAACGTCACGCTCGTTCGCGGGAGATCACCGTACGGGCGTACGTGTCACAGATGTGTCATGACCATCCACAGTGGACTTTGGACGGCCCGCAACGGTTAAGGGGCCGCTCCCCAGACGAGCGTCGATAGGTGCGCACCACAAAAGTCCTGCTCAGACTGAATTTCATCCGATCATCACGGCACCTGAACTGGACGGCGCAGACCCGTGCGCTAACGGGTCCGAGCGAGATCAACAGGCCGCCCAGCAGCAATTTTGCCGAAACAGTACGCGCGTACGTGCAAAATCTAGTGTCATGACGCGACCGATACATTGACCGCGGTCAACAAAAAAGGCCAGCTGAGCTGGCCTTTAGTAAAGTCGGGACGGCGGGATTCGAACCCACGACCCCTTGACCCCCAGGGCATCGGACCGGTTCCACTGTGGAGTGTCGGCTCGCGTCGGCCTGTGTTCTCACATCCAAGTGACCTGCCCATATTAACACGGCTGCGTGTTGGCCGGTGTTGCGTCATGCTTCCGTGTCCACCTGGAGTTGATCTCCATTGTGAGCGCGTTGTGAGCGCACTCCAATCAAGTGCCGTTCGTGCTGCTGTGTCCATACCGGCTCTCAACCCGGCCGCCCGCGACGCCGACCGTATTGTCCTGACGGCGACCGGTGCTCGGCATCGACCGTGGCGGTGCCGGCCGACAGGAGGTCGCCCGCAGCGTCGAGGAACTGGACGGCTTCCTCGGGTGCGACCAGGTCGACGATAACCAGCCGTAGAGGTCGCCTCGCAACACGTTCGCGTGGTCGTGCGAGGAGATCGAGCGCCGTCTGTACGCCAGGACCGCTGACCCGCCAGCGGGCGCCGTCACCGGATTCTGACGCTGCTTCCCTTGGCCATCAACCCTGACGCTCGGTACAACGGTGCGGCCATCAATGGGTCGGACCCGGTTGGGTACACCGTGAGAACGAGGGCGTCGTTGGCGCCCTGGGTAAGCCGGTCGCCGTCGATCGCCTCCACGGTGAACGGGTGAACGGTCGTCGCCCCGTCGACGGTCACTACGGCGGTGCCGCCGAACCTGGCGCGGGAGTTGCCGGGCCCGTCGACGACGAGCCACGTGAAGCTCTCGGCGTTCAGGCTGAACGCGTGGCATCCCTGCTCACTTGGGGTGCCGCAGCGGGTGCCGGTGCGATAGGTGAAGACGAAGTCGTTGCGGACGTCCAGCACGCCGCCCTTGTGCTCGACGGTGAACCCGTAGTCGGCGGCGTCGGCCTGGCCGGCGCTGGTCAGCCCGGGCACCACGTCGCCGTTGGCGAGGCTCGGCACGAGGTCTTTCTTGTTCTTGCCGGTGGCAGCCAGGGGCGACGTCGTGTCGTGCAGGACGAGCATGGTCGTCGCCGCGGCGCTCCAGTTTCCCGCCGCGTCCCGCGCGCGCACGCCCACGGTGTGGACCCCGACGTCGAGACCGGCCCCGATCACGGCCGACAGGCTGCCATCGCCGTACGCCACCGGCGTGCCGTAGCCCGGCCCGGGATCGGTGCCGACGAAGTACTCGCCGCCCGCCACGCCCGACAGCGCGTCGCCAGCCGCGACGGTGAGGGTGGCGCTGCTCCCGACGGCCTGCGGGTTGGCGGACCACGTCGCGGCCCCGGTCGTGGGTGCGGTCCGATCAATGCTGATGGGTACGCTGCCGACGGCGCAGTTGCCTGACGGGTCACAGCTCGGCTCGCTGGTATAGGCGACCGCCGCGCCCTCGGTCGACGCGATGGTAAGCGCCGGCTGCGTCGCGCTGCCGCCGTTGTCCGTCGCGGTCCAGGTGACCGTGACGTCGCCGGTGTACCAGCCGCCGGCGCCGGGCTCCCGGTCGGGTGCCCCCGTGACGACGGGCGGCGTCGTGTCGCGCACCGGGAGGCTCAGGTCGGCCAGGTGGATCTGGCTCGTACCGCTGCCCCGGTACGAGGTGTACAGCAGCACACTGGCGTCCGCGCTGAGTTGGAGGCCCTCGCCCTGCTGCGTCAGGGCAACCAGTTGCGTGGTCTCGCCGGCGGACAGGTCGGCGATCCAGGCCGCGCCGCCATGGAAGACACCGGGCGTACGGGTGAAGTACGTGAGGTACCGACCGCTCGCGTCGAACGACAGGCTGCTCAGGTCGAACTGCACCTGAGGGCCGTCGGCGACGACGGTGCGCTCGCCGGTCATCAGGTTCAGCACGTCGAGTTCGGTCCCGCTCGCGTAGTAGGCCAGCTTGGTGTTGTCCGGGCTGAGAACCCCGGCCATGCTCATCGGCTCGGGCAGCAGACGGTCCGAGCGGTCGGCGCCGGTGTCATAGCGGTACAGCCCGGTGCTGGAGTTGTAGATGACGTAGTGACCGTCCCGGCTGACGGCCGGGAAGCTCACGTAGGACGACGCCGGCGGCGACAGCTGCATGGTCCGGCCGGTCGTGCGGTTGTGGACGTACGAGGTCTGCGTCGGGTAGGCGCCCTGCGAAGGGAGGCTTACCAGGCCGCTGTAGGCGATGACCGTACCGTCGTCGCTGATGCTGGCCCGGAGGTAGGCCGTCGCGCTGTACAGGCTCGGCAGGGTGATCAGCGTCGTCGTGCCGGTCTGCCGATCGCGCAGGAAGATGTCGCGGAAGCCGCAGAAGCAGGTGCTGACGACGACCGGCCTGCCCGGGGCGAGGTTAGTCGAGTCCGACACGAACAGCACGAAGCGGGCGTCCGCCGACATGCCGAGCAGGACACCGCCCCGGTTGGCGGGCGTGCCGTCGCTGGCGCGGCTCACGACGTCAACCGTGTGTTGCTGGCGGCCGTAGAGGTAGACCTGCGCGTAGGTGGCGTTCGCATTGCCAGGGTCAGTGGGCAGCGCCAGGTCGGGCCGGAGGTTCGTTGCGGAGGAGGTGAACGCGACGTACCGCGCGTCGGGCGTCATGACTGCCTGGACGCTCTCGGCGTCGGCCGGCTCGCCGGCCGGCGTGACGCTGACCGTCGTCGTGCTGGTAACGCTGACGCCGGTGTTGGCCCAGGCGCGGGGCGCGGGGCCACCGACCGCCTGCACCGCAAGAAGTGCGAGAGCCACAACCACCGTTGCCAGTCTGCGCATGACGCTCCTGTCAGTGCCCGCGCGACAGGGTACCCGCGTGTCGCGGACGCGGAACCCATGCGCCGGGGCAGCGTTCGGCCGGGAAGATAAACCGATTATTGACCCACCACCGATCCTGCGAGTCGGTCGAATGGGTCGTGGTGCCGCCGCCTCGGCCGGACGTCGACCGCCCATGGAGCCTGTGTCAATGCCAGGTCGGGCGACTGCTTCCGTGGGCGGCGCGGCGTTCGGAAGAGCCTCGCCGCAGAACTACGCCGCCTCGGCGTCGTTGCCGAACTGGCCGGCAACGACCTTCCGTAGTACCTCGAGCGCTTGTTGCGCGTCGTCGGGCCCTACCGGCGCCGTCCGCTCCCTGATGTAGGACGCCAGCGCCTCCCGGATGACGTCCGAGCGTCGCGCGTGCTGCACGTCCGCGAGGCTGTCCAGCTCGTCCACCATCGCGACCGGCAGCCGGACGCTGATCAGTGCCATCGGCCCGTCCGCTGCCGGGGAGGTCACTCCGCCTGAAACAGGCGCTAGACGGTTCGATGTCCGAGTCCTGGCCGACGCGAAGGCCTTCGTCGCCGAATTCGATGCGTGTGACTGGCGATGCTGTCCAATCAGGTGGATCATTCGGCCTGCTGCAGGCTGGATCATGGAGGGACAGCCCGGACGGAGGCGCCTGGCGGTCTTGGCTGGGCGAGCTACCGGCCCGGTGGGCCGAGCTGTTCACCATGGGAACAACCCCGCCAGTCGCAGGCGTGAGCGCGACGGCGGGGCGGACATATAGGGAGCGCATGCTGTGGGTGGTACAGGCCCGGCACAGAACATTACCGCCCGGGGCCCACTGGTCGATCGCGCCGTGCGGTTGTTCGAATTCCTCAGCCGTGCGCAACAACTCAAGAACCAGCCGCCGCGGACTGTCGAGACCTACCAATCGGTGCTGTGGCTCGGAGACCTTCCCCACCACCGGGCCGTCATTGTGGCGCACCGCGGCGGCGATCCAGCGCCCGACGACGCGCTGCTCAGCATTGACCGGGTTCCGCGGCTCGACCCCCCGCCTCCTCACGAACCACTCCGTGAGTGGCTGACCGGACCGCTGGACGACCCCGACCGCGCGCCCGAGCTGCGCGACACCATCACCATGGTTGACGAGGTCGAGCGGACCGCCGACACAACCGATCCCGACCGGGGCACGTCGTCACGGCAGGTCTCCATCGATGACCGGCCGGACATCCACGATGAGTACGAGCAGTGGCGCATTCGCTGGCAGGGGTGGGCCGACCAAGAACTGCTCGATCGGCCGATCCGCACGCTCTACGGCCAGCTGTTCTCCACCTACGTCACCGCGACCGGCAACCCTGAGCAGCTTGAACTCGTCGTCGGCATCGGCTGCCTCGCGTGGACGCCTCCCGGACATCCGCCGGTCAAACGTCACCTCATCACCGCGCCGGTCGCCATCGCATTCCACGAGGACACCGGCCGGCTCACCGTCGAACGGGTTCCGTCGATCGATGCGGCCAGTGTTGAACTGGACATGCTCGATCCTGGCCTCACTGGTTCCCACCATATTAATGACATCCGCGACAAGGCCCGGGTCCTCGAGGCGCACCCGCTGCACCACGAAGAGGTTGGCTCCCTCGTGCGCCGCCTCGTCCACACCTTGGACGCCGAAGGCGAATACCAGGACCGAGACGACGCTCCCGGCCACGGCGCACACGCCGTGGCCGCCTTCGCCCCCGCCCTCATCCTGCGGAAGCGCTCGCAGCAGGGACTCGTGGAGATCTTCCAGACGATCGTGCGTCAGCTGACCGAGGCCGGCCACGTCCCTGACGGCGTGCTGCCGCTCATCGATCCCGACCACCGCCCAACGGTGGCCGGCGCTGAACCCGTCAACGGCGCGCTCACCATCGTCGACGACGATCCCTTCCTGCCGCTGCCTGTCAACGACACCCAGCTGCGGATCATCCGCCAGGTCGACACCAATTCCCAGACCCTCGTGCAGGGGCCGCCAGGCACCGGTAAGACTCACACCGCGGCCGCGCTGCTGTCCCACCTGTTGGCTCAGGGCAAGCGGGTCCTGGTCACCGCACATACCGACCGCGCGCTCAAAGAGGTCCGTGACAAGCTGCCTGCCGCGATCAAGCCGCTGTCGGTAGCCGTCGTCGGAACCTCGCGCGAGGATATGTCTGATCTCAAGGTTGCGGTCGAGCGCATCGCAGCGTCCGCGGCCGACCATGATCCCCGCCAGTCGCTTGAAACGATCCGCACGTGCCTGGGAACTATCGACGAGCTTCGCCGCCACCGGGCAGACCGCTACCGGCAGCTGATCCGCGTCCGCGAAGACGAGGTCAACACCTACGAGCACGCGGGCTACCGCGGGACGCTGGCCGCCGTCGCCCAGCAGCACCGGACCGAAGCTGACCAGTTCGGCTGGCTCGAGCAGTACGCCCAGGTCCCCTCGGATGCGTCGATCCCGCTGCACAACGGCGAAATCATCGAGTGGCGCGGCTATTTGCTCGACACCGGCCTCGCCGCGGACGAGCCCGAGTCCAACCAGCGCCTGCTCGACCTGGCAACCGTTGCCGACCCGGCCGACTTCGCGAAACTGGTCGCCGCGGAACGGCTCGCTCTCGCCAACCGCGACCGGCACTCACCGCACCGAAGGCACCCGGCGTTCGACGCCGTGCACCGCCTCGACGCCCCCGTGCGCCGCGACCTGCAGCATCGCCTGCACGGGCTAGCCAAGATCACAGAGGACCTCACACGACGTCGCGAGGCGTGGATGAGCGACGCGCTGTCCGACGTCCGCTCCGGCCGCGCGCGGGTCTGGCAGGCCCGTGCCCGCAACATCGCCGATCTCATCGGCCGTGCCGCACCGCTCGTTGAGCACCTGGATCAGCTGACCGAGGTCGCCGCCGAGGGCGACCTCGCTCCGCTCGTCGGCTGGGCCAAGGGGGTTCTCGAGCATCTCGCCGGCGGCGGCAAACTCAAGACCGCCTCGGATGGCACGCCCAGACTCGGCGCCTTTACGGCCAAGGCCTTCAAACAGGCGGAGCCCCTGTTTCGGCGGGTCCGCGTCGACGGCCTGCCGCCGACCACACCCGACCATCTCAACGCCTTCATCACCTGGGCCGACGCTACCAAAATTCTCGCGGCGCTCGACAGGGCCTGGCCGGAGGCAGTGGGCATCCCCAAGGAAGACACACTGCACGAGCGGTTCCAGTGGCACATCACCGAACTTGAGCAACTGGACCGGGTGCTCGGCCTCGCGGATGCCCTGGCAGCCGAGGAGCGAACCCTCGCCGAGTTGGAGCTACCACAACCGAACTGGACCGACGTGACCGCGGTACGGGCCTACGCCGCTCTGGTAGACGCGGCGGGGGCCGTGGACGCGTTGACCGCGGCCACGCTGCCCCTGCAGCGGATCGAGGAAACCCTCGTCAAGGCCGCGCAACGGGCCGACGCGGCCCCGTGTGTCCATCGGATGCTGCTGGCGACGTGCCAACGCGACCACAACGAATACGCGGAGGCGCACAAGCGTCTTGGACGTCTCCACGACGTACGCCGCACCACCCAGCGCCGCGACGCACTCGCAGCACGCCTGACCAGCGCCGCCCCCGCATTACGGCAGGCAGTCGCGGAGACCGCCGCCGACAGCCAGTGGCGTGAACGGTTGGCCGGCTTCGCCCAGGCCTGGGAATGGGCGGCCGCTGGCACCTGGCTCAGGGAACGCGACGCGGCGGACGTCAACGTCCTCCAAGCCGAAATTGCACTGACGGAAGAGCAAATCCGCCACCAGGTCGAGACGCTGGCCGCGACGCGCGCATGGAGCCACGCAGTGTCCCCGCAGCGGCTCACCGGGCAGGCACGCGCGAACCTCGAGCAGTACGCCTACCTGGTACGCCGTCTCGGCAAGGGAACGGGCAAGTACGCCGTCCAGCAACGAGCCGAAATCCGTCAGGCGATGGACCGGTGCCGGCCGGCGGTGCCCGTGTGGATCATGCCCATCTACCGGATCGCCGAGCAGCTGCAGATCCAGCCGAACATGTTCGACGTCGTCATCGTCGACGAAGCCTCACAGGCAGGCCTGGAGGCAACATTTTTGCAGTACCTTGCCCCCAAAATCGTCGTCATCGGTGACGACAAGCAGGTCTCACCCACCGCGGTCGGCGTCGACCAGCAGCAGCTGAGGGATCTCGCCGGCCAGTATCTCCACGACGACCCCTACCGCGCATCCTGGCAGGACCCGCAACGCAGCCTCTTCGACGAGGCCAAAATGCGCTTCAGCGGCCTGCTGACGCTCACCGAACACCGCCGGTGCGTGCCGGAGATCATCGGGTTCTCAAACCGCATCGCCTACGAACCCGACGGTATCCGGCTCATCCCGGTGCGCCAGTACGGCGCCGACCGCCTCGAGCCCATCAAAGCGGTCTTCGTCCCCGACGGCTACACCCGCGGTACCACGTACAAGGTCAATCCTGCGGAGGTCGACGCGATCGTCGACCAGATCGAGAAGTGCCTTGCCGACCCGCGCTACGACGGCCTGACCTTCGGCGTCATCTCCCTGCTCGGCACCGCCCAAGCCACCGCCATCGAGAAGAAACTGCTCGAACGGATCCCACCGGCCGAATGGGCGAGCCGACAGCTGCGCTGCGGCGACTCGGCGAACTTCCAGGGCTCGGAGCGGGACATCATGTTCCTATCCATGGTCGCCGCAGTCGAACCCGGCAAGCGCCTCGGTGCGTTGACCCGCGACCAGTACGTACAGCGGTACAACGTCGCGGCGTCGCGCGCCAAGGACCAAATGTGGCTGTTCCATTCAATCGCGCTGTCCGACGTCGCCAACCCCGACGACATGCGCTTCCAGCTTCTCGACTACTGCTACGGCGTGATCAATCGGGCCGGCAGCAGCACGGAGGGCGGTCTTGGAGCTGCCGTGCCTGACGACCGACGGGTCAAGCCGTTCGACTCCCTGTTTGAGCAACGCGTCTACAACCGCCTGTACGACCGCGGCTACACAATCATCCCGCAGTACCCCGTCGAGCCGTACAAGATCGATCTCGTCGTCATCGGCGCCAGGACCCGCCTCGCCATCGAATGTGACGGCGACACCTGGCACGGACCCGAGGCGTACGAGGGGGACCTGGCCCGCCAACGCGACCTCGAACGATGTGGCTGGCGGTTCTTCCGCATCCGGGAGTCGGCCTTCTACGTGGACCAGGCCGCCGCGCTGGACGAGCTCTGGAGCACCATGCGCGAGCTAGAGATCCACCCGTCAGGGTGGATCCCCGAGGACCTCGCCGACGG
The DNA here is from genome assembly GCF_035963215.1 of Dactylosporangium sp. NBC_01737. Lineage (NCBI taxonomy): Bacteria > Bacillati > Actinomycetota > Actinomycetes > Micromonosporales > Micromonosporaceae > Dactylosporangium > Dactylosporangium sp. NBC_01737. The sequence continues at coordinate 4,992,791 of NZ_CP109153.1, read as the reverse complement.
CGAGTCGTCAGAGGAAGGCGAACGGTTCTCCGCCACGCCCCCGGACCTCGTAGCCGATGACGCGGCAACGGTCGACCACGAGCGCCAGAGCAGCGCCTGGCCGGGCATCGTCGACCCGGACCCGCTGCCAGCTGTCTCAAGCCAGGAATCTCCGCCAGTGATTGCCGGTCATGCGATCGCGACACCCGCCGTTACAGAGCCTGTCGAGACCAAGCCTCGTGCCCCTGAACCGGCAGCGCCGCTATCGCCTACGTTTCTTCCTGCGCCTGCACGGCAGGTGACCGCAACACCGCGTGTTGCTAAACCGCCCGCGCGCCCGGCCACTGCAACACCGCGTATTGCTCGACCAGATCCCGCTACTGTGCCCTCGCCAGCCATAAGAGCTGCTCCCGACGCAAACGCGGGCGCAGACGATCAGTGGGTCCCCGTTCCGACCGGGTTTCGCTCCGTCGCCTGGGTGCGGCCATACGAGGCACTCGCCGCGCTCGACGCCTATGCGCAATGCAAAGACGTCCCGGTCCGGTTCGAAGGCAAGGTCACCGGCTGGGTACGGTACTACCAGAGCGACTCGCCCGACGCGCGTCATAACCACGCCAACGTGGTCGTTGAACGGGCCAGTGCGAGCGGCGCCAAGTCAACCTGTTGGCTCAAGCAGCACGAAGCCAAGGCCATCATCAGTGCGGCCAAGCACCGTCGCGACACTCCGGTCGAAAACTCGCGCTGGGAGCAGGTCGGCCTGGTGCAGTATTTCCCCTCGACCAGCGAGGCGACTCGGCGTTTCCAAAGCGTGACACGCCTGCTGCGGTTCACCGGCAGGCCGGGTGCGGGTGGGCGATCGGGCTAGTGAACATCTCCGGGAACCGTTCGTTGAGGAACTGCACCTGGTCCGCTTCTGCACCAGCTTCCTGCAACTCGGCAACCACCTTGACCGTCGAGGCGTACCACCGTGCGCCGCCCCTGCGTCCAGAAGGGTTGGAGGCCAGGAAATGCCCGACAGGGTTGGCCTTACGGGCACAGCGATCGATACGCGGCGCCTGGGATGTAGCGGGCCCACTCCACCGGGGTGATCGGGGTACCCGCAGTGGCACAGATCCAGGAGGCCACCCGGTCCGGATCGGGGTCCCACAGGCGCACGACCCCGTCCGCGCCCGCCGCCGCCAGCACGCGGCCATCGGGAGCGTAGGCGACCGTATACAGCCCGGCCCGCGGGCGGGTGAGCGCGGCGTAGGGCGTCGGGTCGCCGTGCGGCCCGGTCTGCCACAGCCACAGCGTGCCGTCGCCCACTGCGGCGGCGAGATGCCGGCCGTCCGGGCTGTAAGTCAGCCAGTACACGTAGCTGGTCGGGCCACGGAGCACTCCTCCCACCGGCCGAGGGTGGCCGTCGACGGACAGGTCCCAGAAACGGATCGTAGTGTCGGCGCTGCCGACCGCGAGGGTCCGCCCATCCGGGGTGAAGGCGACGCTGTAGACGTAGCCGTCGAACCCGCCGAGGGCCGGACCGAATTCGATCGGGTGGCGGGCGTCGGTGAGGTTCCACACGCGGGCATTGCCGTCAGTATCGGCAGAGGCCAGGAGATGGCCGGCGCGGCTGAACGCGATGGCCATAACCTGGCCCGAGGCGTTCAGTACGGCGATGGGGGCGTCCGTCGAGGCTGCGCGGTCCCATAGGTACACCTTGCCGTCGTCGCCGCCCGCTGCGAGCAGTTGCCCGTCCGGGCTGAAGGCGACGGACTCGACGAGCGCCGTCGGCCCGCGCAGGAGCCGTCCGGCCACCGGCCGGGCTGGTTCGGCGACGTTCCACAGGTGTACCGAGCCGCTGCGGGTGCCGACGGCGAGGGTGCTGCCCAGGCGGTCGATCGCCACGACGGCCGAGTAGGCGGGTGTACCTGCTGGGGCACGGATCGGGGACCCCGCACGCCGGGGGCCTCGCGGCGCTGTGAGGTTCCACAGCTGCAGGGTGCCGCCGCGGCCGGCGGTGACGAGGGTGCGGCCGTCGTCGCTGAACCCGGTATTGAAGATCGGATCGGTGCCGCTGGCGACGGGACCGGGCACCGCCCACAGCCGCAGGATGCCGTCGGTGCCGGCGGTGAGCAGCGTGTCCTGGTCGCGGTAGCTGACCGCGGTGACGGGAGTCGGGTGGGGCAGGGTCAGGGCGGTGGCCGCGGTGGCGGTGTCCCACACTGTGACGGTCTTGTCGGAGCTGCCGGCGGCGACGCTGGTGCCGTCCGGGCTGAAGGCGACGCTGTTGATCCACGAGTTCGGGCCGGTCAGCGGGTTGCCCTGCGGGCTGGGCAGGGCGGGATCGCGCACGTCCCATAGCCGGACGCGGGCGTCGCTGCCGCCGCTGGCCAGGGTGGCCCCGTCGGCGGCGAACGCCAAAGCGAACACCGTTCCGTCGGCGGCGTGGACGGCCGGCCCGGCCGGTGTTTGCGCGTCGGCGCGGTACAGCATGACGCCGCCGGCGTTGCCTCCGGCGGCGAGCACGCTGCCGCCGGAGTCGTAGGCCAGGGCGTGCACCTCGCCCACGCTAGGCGTCAGCGGGGGCAGAGGTCGCGGGCGGTGCGGGTCCTTGATCTCCCAGCGCCAGATGCGGGTGTCGTGGCTGCCCGCGACGAGATGTTCGCCCGCCGGGTCGAAGGCGAGCGCGTACACGGTCGACGCTGGCCCGGTCAGCGGGGCACCGATCCGGACCGGCCGGTGGGGGTCGAGCAGGTCCCACAGTGTGATCGTGGCGTCGGCGCCGGCTGCGGCGAGGATGCGGCCGTCGGGGCTGAACGCCAGCGCGAACAGCGGCTGCGCGGACGCGGGCACCGTCGCCCGGGCAACGGGCGCGCGGCTCGGGTCGGCGGCGTTCCAGAGCCGGATCACGCCGTCCAGCCCGGTGGCGGCCAGCAGCGTGCGGTCCGGGCTGTACTGGGCGGCCTGCAGGGCGCGCAGGGAGCCGAGCAACCTGGTCACCGTGGGCTCGACCGGGGCGTCGAGCAGGCTGGAGCGGGCCTCCACTGTCGGCGAGATCCGGTACGCGGCGAGACTGAGCTGCTTGGCCAGCGCCGGGTCGGAGTCGCGCAGCCGCTGCGCCTGCCCGGCGACGAGCCGGGAGATCGCCCGGTCGCGTTCGGCGATGGCCGACTGCCGCTGGCTGAACCCGTATCCGGCGGCCGCGACGGCCGTGACCAGCAAGGCCACCAGCGCGGCGCCGACGCCGTAGAGGCGACGGGTGCGCCGGTGCGCATGGCCGGTGCTGGCCGTCAGGAACTCGGTGACCAGCGGTGACGCCTCAGCGGCGTGCGCTCGGTGCCACTCCTGGGCCGTGGCGAGCCGCCCGCCCTGGTAGAGGGCGGCCCGGTCCCGGTCGTCGTCGCGCCATTGGCCGGCGGCCACGGCCAGTTGCTGGCCGACGACCAGGCCAGCGCGGTCCTCGTCGATCCACGACCGCAGCATCGGCCATGCGTACAGGAGCGCGTCGTGCGTGATTTCGACGGCCACGAGGTCGACGGTGATCAGCCGCTGGTCGACAAAGGCGTCCAGTACCTGCTGCAGATCGGCGCGGTCCCTGGCCGGAAACGACGCGAGCAGTTCTTCGCCGCCGATGCGGCGGCGCGTGTCTGCGGCATCCGTGCCGACGTGCACCAGCCGTAGGAACAGCCGACGCGCGACCTCGCGCCGGTGTCCGGTCAGGCCGCCGTAGGCCCGGTCGGCGCTCGCCGCGACGCCGCCGCCGACACCGCCTGCGTTCCGATAGGCCTCGATCGTCATCCGGCCGTTCGGCGAGTTCTCCCACGTCTGGTACAGGGCGTGTGACAGCAGCGGCAGCACGTTGCCGCCGGAAGGCCCGGCCGCCTCGGCCTGGCCCGGGGCGATGTCGCGCATCAGCAGCTCCACCAGGCCGTCATCGAGCTCCACGCCGGCCCTGCGAGCGGGGGCGGTGATCACCTCGCGCAGCTGCGCCTCGGTCATCGGGCCGACGGTCAGCTGACGGTCGCCCGTCGCCGCGAGCAGCTGGGGGTGAGCCAAGAGCTGCGGGTAGAAATCTGCCCGAACCCCGAGCACGACCAAGGCGCCGCCGGTTGCCCGGGCGCAAAGCTCGTCGACGAAGGTGCGTTGCTCGTCCGGCACGGCGGCGAAGACCTGCTCCATCTGGTCGACAATGATGACCTTGGCGTCCGGGCCGACCTGGCTGCGCAGGCCGGCCACCGGCGCCTCGCCTGGGACGGTCAGCGCTACCGGCCGACCACCTAGGGCCGGAATCAGGCCGGCTCGCAGCAACGACGACTTGCCGGAGCCGGACGCTCCCACCACCAACTGCAGGCCGCCGCCCGCCCGGTCGAGTGCCGCCATGCTTTCGACGAGGGCGGCGACCTGCTCGTCGCGTCCGAAAAACCACTCGGCATCGCTGGGCTGGAACGACGACAGACCGCGGTAGGGCTCGGGACCGGCGGCACGGCGACCGGAAGGCCGCCGCACCGACCGCCACGCGGCCATCCAGCGTTCGATCTCCTCGTCGTCGGTGACCCCGCACGCCCGCAAGACGTCGACGAACATCAGCCGGGACGACGTCGACGGCATGGCCCGGCCGGCGAACCAATCGCCGATCGTGCTATGCCCGCCGACCACCGCGACCCTGGCGGCCAGCTGCCGCACGGTCAGCCCGGCAGCATCGCGCAGCGACGACAACTCCCGGGCGAAGTCCGCGCGCGACGTGATCATCCCCGGACGTACATCGGTCATGACCTATTTCTAGCGGCGTCCGGCGCAGTACGGCCAAGTACGTCCGATACAGGACCCTGTACGGATCCGTCCGGATGATGACCCAAGACCTGGTCAGGACCCGTCGCCGTTGCGACCCTCGATGCGCCGGCCACACCACGGCACGGCCCCGGAGTCCGTTACCCAGAAGGGCGGGCGCTCCGGCGTGAGAACCCACAACTCCCTGAAAGGGCATCCATGACCAAAGACTGGGTCCAGTGGCACCAGGACTACGACAACCCGAACTCGTGGTTGGCGAAGAGGCTGGAAATTGTCCAACACAACCTATGTCGAGCTTTGGACGACGCCCCTTACGGCCCCGACGGCACCCGCCGCTTGATCAGTATCTGCTCCGGAGAGGGGCGCGATGTGCTGCCCGTGCTAGCCAAACACGACAGCGGCCGTAGTGTACGGGCGTTGCTAGTCGAACTCGACCCGACTCTGTCGCAGCGCGCCCGCGCAACGGCCGCCGACCTCGGACTGCAGGGAGTCGAGGTAGCGACTGCCGACGCGGGGAAAATCGACGTGTACCTTGGTGCTGGACCGGCCCATGTGATCATCGCATGCGGCGTCTTTGGCAACATCTCATCCGAAGACATTCAGCGAACCATCGCGACTCTGCCGGCACTCCTAGCTCCGGGCGGCATCGTAATCTGGAACCGCGGCCTCCTCGAAAACGGCGACGACCCAAGCCTCGAGGTGCGGACATACTTCGACGAACACGGCTTCGCGGAACTGTCCTTCACTAGCCCTGCCGGGTCGAGGAACAGGGTAGGCATGCATCAACTCTCCATCCATCCAGCGGAAATACCCCCAGCTGCCCCAGGCATGCGGATGTTTGCTTTCTGCTAACCGGAAGGCGGCCTTACAAGAAGGATCACTAAGCCCTGATCCACCGATGAAATTGATGTGGCTGTGGCAGGCCGGACGCGACGATGCCCCCGCGAGCTGGAAAGATAGAGGTTCTTGAGGCTTCTATCGTCCGGTTCGAGAGGGCACCGTCGGGGCAGGGTCTTTGCGTAGTCGATTGACGAGCGTTTGACCTGGGCGGATGTCGGCGTCCGTGGCTGGGGTCGGGGTGATGCGAGACGGGTGCGATCCATCGGTGATCATGGAGTTGCTGAGACAACATGACACCGACGAAGGACCGCACCCGCTGATGCCATCATTGCTGATCGACGTGATCCGCCAGCACGCACCCACCTCCACCAGCCTCATGACGGCGCCTCGCGCCGACGGGCCGTGCGGCCTGCTGGCAGCCTTGGCGCGAGTGCCGGATCCCCGCGATCGGCGCGGTATCCGCTACTCCCTGGCCAGCCTGCTCGCGGTGGCCGTGTGCGCGGTCCTGGCCGGTGCGGTCACGTTCGCCGCGATCACCGACTGGGCCGACGACCTCGACCCGGCTGCCGGCCGCCGGCTCGGGTTCACCGACCGGGTCCCGGTGCTGAGCACACTCTGGCGGCTGCTGGTCCGCGTCGACGCCCAGACGTTGCAGGCTGTGCTGACCGACTGGCTGCGCTCCCGCCTGCTGGCACTCCAGCCCGACCCAGCCATCACAGCGATCCCTCATGCGGGTCGTCGCCATCGACGGCAAGGTCCAACGCGGCGCCCGGCTGCCCGACGGCCGGCAGGTCCACCAACTGTCCGCCTACGACACCACCGACGGCGTGGTCCTGGCCCAGGTCCAGATCCCGGCGAAGTCCAACGAAATCCCGGCGTTCACACCGCTGCTGGAACAGGTCGCCGCCCGGCTGGGCAGCCTCGACAACGTGGTGTTCGTCGCCGACGCGCTCCACGCGCAGGTCGCCCACGCCCACCCTGGAGAGAGCGCGCCGCTTGTACGTGCGTGGGGTTCGTGTCCCTGGTCCGACCTCGCCGCGGGCGGCCTCGGCGGTGTCCTCGCCGCCGCGGCGGCCGCCGGCGTGCCGGCCCTGGTCCTGCTCGGCATCGCGCTGCTTGTCCCTGGCAGCTGTGGGCTGCTGGGTGATCGCCAACCGGGACCGCACCGAGAACACCGTTGCGATCATCACGGCCGCGCGGACCCGGTCCGACGCCCCGGCCCGGACGCCGGGCCCGCGGCGCGGCCGCCGGCCTGGCACCGCCGGTCCGAGGCCGGCGGCAGCCGTACCCTCGCGGCGCCCGGCCGGGGACCCGCAACTCGAACAAGCCGAAGGTTGAGCCGCACCACATGCCGTGTGAACTGCAGTATCGGTGAGATCGAGGTGGCCCGCCAGGAATCTGATGGGGCCACCTCCGTGGAGATGCTCAGACGGACCTGCGCCGCTGCCGCAACTGTCGCGGTGCCCGGTAGTCGTTGAGCTTGATCCTGCGCCAGGCGAACAGCCACTCCCGCACAACGTTGGCGTCGGTGACGCCGCAGCCGGTCAGGAAGTCGCAGAGCGACTCGAAGTTGGGCAGCTTGTCGGTCTTGCGGAGCAGGTCGCTCAACGTGCTCGGCGCGACGCCGAGCCGCTTGGCCAGCTCGCGCACCGGCGGGTCGCCGGCCCAGATCTTCAGCTGCCGCACGTACTCGCACCCGGCCGCCGGCTTCCATGGGCGCCGAGTCATCACAACTTTCGGGGCGTCCGCGCGGGTCTGCGGCAGCTTCAGGCCGGGCGGCGTCCGCGTTAGCCGGTTGTGGAACTCGATCCCCGTACTTCCGAGAACATCCATTCTCGGAAGCCCGATGCTGAGGTTGCTTCCGAGAATGCGGTGATTGACGCTCTCTAGGGCCCCGGAACTACTTCTGAGAACGTGGAGGGTGTCAGCGACGTCGTTGCGCAGGAGCTCGCTGCGCCGCGGCGTGGCCGTGCGCCGGCGACGCTGCCGGCCGAGTTGGAGGCGGTGCACGCCCGCTACGTCGAGCAGCTGCACCGCGTACCGCTGTCCGACGAGAGCAAGTGCCGGTCGTCGAGCACCGCGAGGGTTGCCCGGCACTGAGCGGAGGAGTTGGCGGGCGTCGTCCTGCGTGGGCTGGAAGCCGTCGAGCGTGTCAGAATTCAGCTTCAGCTCGGCGACCCGGGCGGCGCGGGGGCGCGCTGGCCAGGTCGCTGGTCCCGGTCTGCAGCTCGACGGGGTCGACAGAACGGCGTGAGGGCCACGCCCGAATCGGACGTGGCCCTTGTCGTTGCTGGTGATCTCCGGCGTGATGACCAGGAGGTCGGAGCACTATCCGGGATCCGGACTCGAGAGTCGCCGCGCGATGTGACCGAGGGTCAGTGGTGGTGGATCAGCCAGATCATTGTGTCCATGGCGGCCTTGCCTGCGGTGGTGGCCGCGCCGGTGAGGAGGCCGTAGGTGATGACCTGCAGGGCGCGGCGGGCGAGCCGGCGGGGTTCCGGGGTGGGGTTGTGGTGCTGGCTCGGCGGAGTGTCGGGGGTCGTCGTCGGGGGCGGGGTGCGGTGGAAGAGGTTCATACGACCAGCGTTTGGTGGGTGGGGTCCGGTTCGGTTCGGGCGACGGGACCGGATACCGGATGCCTGGTCCGGTCCGGTCCGGTCCGGACCAGACTGGTCCGGTCCGGTCCGGTCCGGTCCGGTCCGGTCCGGTCCGTGCATGGGTACGCTTCGGTTGCCTGTGGTGACGGTGGGTGGAGTGTGATGGGTGTGGCTCGTGATCCGATTCCGCTGACGCGCGGCGCTGTCAACCGGCTGGTCGTCGATGTCGGCGACCCGGGCCTAGACGCCCTGACGGCGCACGTGCCCGCTGACGAGCACGGGAAGAAGGATGTCAGCCGGACGACGGTGCATGAGTTGCTGACCGGCCCGGTCGCTGGGCCGCGGAAGCCGAAGTGGGCGACGATCGCGGCGGTGGTGCGGGCCTGCGAGTCGTACCACCGGATGCATGGTGGCCGTGCGGCGCATCAGCGGATGGCCGAGGCGGGTCGGTTCGATCTCGACCAGGCAGGGCCGTTGCGGGTGTTGTTCGATCGGGAGACGGGTGGGGGGCCGTCGGCGCAGTTCGTGGCGGTCCGGGACCGGTATCTGTCGCGGTTGCGGGAGCGGTACCAGCGGGTGGATCTGGAGATCCTGACGCCGTTGACCGATCAGGGCGAGCATCCGGTGATGCTGTTGGAGCAGGTGTTCGTGGCGCAGCGGGTGCGCGCGGATCCGCCGCCGGTGGAGGTGCCGCGGGAGGTGTGGCAGCGGCTGGTGGATGTCGGGCTGGGCGACGACGCTCATCTTCCTGAGCAGGTTGATCGGGAGAAGCTGGAGGCGGTGCTGCGCGCGTACCGTGACCGGCCCTGCCGGCCGGTGTTGGAGGTGATCGCGGAGCCTGCTGGTCGCAAGCTGGTGCTGCTGGGGGATCCGGGGGCGGGAAAGTCGACCTTGGCCCGGTACCTGCTGCTGGCTCTGGCGGGTGCGCACGCGCCGGTGGACGGTACGGGAGATCCGGTGGACTCGTTCGGTGGGCCGGGTCCGGGTGGGCGGGTGCCGGTGGGGTTACGCGGGTGTCTGCCGCTGCTGGTGGAATTGCGCACGTATGCCGAGTCGCGGTGGCGTGCCGGGCGTGAGGTGACGTTCCTGGATTTGATCGATCATCTGCACGGCACCGAGGACGTTGGGTTGCCTCGGTCGGTGTTGGAGCCGTTCCTGGACGACGGCGGCGCGGCCGTGGTGATCTTCGACGGGCTGGACGAGGTGTTCGATCCTCGGGTCCGGGCAGAGGTGACCGCCCAGATCGAAGGGTTCGCCGCCCGCTATCCGCGGGTCCGGGTCGTGGTCACCTCCCGGGTGATCGGCTACCGGCGGCAGATGCTGGACGGTGCTGGGTTCGGGCATTGGATGCTGCAGGACCTCGACGACGACCAGATCCGCGCCTTCACCACCGGCTGGTACGACAGGTCCTGCCCGGATGACCCGGTCCAGGCGGGGCGGCTACGGGACCGGCTGCTGGCGGCGGTCGGCGCCTCGGCCGCGGTGGGCGAGTTGGCCGGTAACCCGATGCTGCTGACGATTCTGGCGATCATCGGTCGGCGTCAGGAGCTGCCCCGGGACCGGCGCAGCGTGTACGAGCACGCGGTCAACGTGCTGGTCGAACGCTGGGACGTCAACCGGCACCTGCGGGATGAGCGGATCAACGTCGATCTGCTCGACGCGCAGGACAAGCTTGAGCTGTTGCAGTTGGTGGCCCGGCACATGCAGGACGCCCCGAAAGGGCTGGCCGGTAACCATGTTCCCGGACCGAACCTGGTCGACTGGTTCCGCGGCTACCTGGAACAACGCTTCGGCCTGCCGGCGGAAAGGTCCATCCCTGCGGCCCGGGCGATGCTTGCCCAGTTCCGGGAACGCAACTTCATTCTGGCCCGGTTCGGCTCCGAGGTGTACGGGTTCGTCCACCGGGCATTCCTGGAGTACCTGGCCGCCGGTGACCTGACCCGCCGCCTGACCGACTTCGACCTCACCCCCGATCAGGTGTTGGCCGTCTACGAGCAGCACTGGCACGACCCGGCCTGGGCCGAGGTGCTGCTCCTGCTCACCGGCATGATCCCTGACCGACTCGCCGTACAGGCCATCACCCGACTGCTGGCCGCGGACCCCTACTGGCGGCTACGGCCCTACGTCCCTCGGCACCTGCTGCTCGCCTTGCAGGCCAGCACCGAGATCCGAAAGACCGCGACCCTGGCACCCCACGCGCACGCCCTGACCCGAGCCTTGACGACCCTGTTGGAGGAAACCGCCACCCGTGAGCAACGCCACGACCAGGAGCTGTCCGATGCGGTCGACCGGCTGACCCCGCACCTGGCCGGGGTCTTCAGCCCGACCTGGCCCGCCGCCGTCCTCTACCAGAACTGGTACCACCGCTCCAGCCAACGGCTTGCCAGCATCCCTCCGTACACCACAGCCAGGACCGCCGCAACCATCCACACGACGCTCACCAGCGATGACCTCGGTACCCTTCGCCGCAACGCCACAGACCCCAACTGGGCTACCCGAGAGGCGGCGGTGCGGGCGATCGCGGCGGGCTGGGCCGACGACCCGGGCACCCTGCCGTGGCTGCGTGACCGGGCCACCACCGATCCCGGCGAGGCCGTGCGGCGGACGGCGGTGGAGGCGATCGCGGCCGGCTGGGCCGACGACCCGGGCACCCTGCCGTGGCTGTGCGACCGGGCCACCACCGACGACCACTGGGCCGTGCGGCAGGCGGCGGTGGAGGCGATCGCGGCCGGCTGGGCCGACGACCCGGGCACCCTGCCGTGGCTGCGTGACCGGGCCACCACCGACGACCACTGGGCCGTGCGGCAGGCGGCGGTGGAGGCGATCGCGGCCGGCTGGGCCGACGACCCGGGCACCCTGCCGTGGCTGCGTGACCGGGCCACCACCGATCCCGGCGAGGCCGTGCGGCAGGCAGCGGTGGAGGCGATCGCGGCCGGCTGGGCGCAGGACGAGGGCACCCTGCCATGGCTACGTGACCGGGCCACCACCGATCCCGGCGAGGCCGTGCGGCAGGCGGCGGTGGAGGCGATCGCGGCCGGCTGGGCCGACGACCCGGGCACCCTGCCGTGGCTGTGCGACCGGGCCACCACCGACGACCACTGGGCCGTGCGGCGGGCGGCGGTGGAGGCGATCGCGGCCGGCTGGGCGCAGGACGAGGGCACCCTGCCGTGGCTGCGTGACCGGGCCACCACCGGTCCCGGCGAGGCCGTGCGGCAGGCGGCGGTGCGGGCGATCGCGGCCGGCTGGGCGCAGGACGAGGGCACCCTGCCATGGCTGCGTGACCGGGCCACCACCGATCCCGGCGAGGCCGTGCGGTGGGCGGCGGTGCGGGCGATCGCGGCCGGCTGGGCCGACGACCCGGGCACCCTGCCATGGCAGGGTGCCCGGGCCACCACCGACGACCACAGGGCCGTGCGGCAGGCGGCGGTGCGGGCGATCGCGGCCGGCTGGGCCGACGTCCCGGGCACCCTGCCATGGCTGCGTGACCGGGCCACCACCGATCCCGGCGAGGCCGTGCGGCAGGCGGCGGTGCAGGCGATCGCGGCCGGCTGGGCGCAGGACGAAGGCACCCTGCCATGGCTGCGTGACCGGGCCACCACCGATCCCGACGAGGCCGTGCGGCAGGCGGCGGTGCAGGCGATCGCGGCCGGCTGGGCGCAGGACGAAGGCACCCTGCCATGGCTGCGTGACCGGGCCACCACCGATCCCGACGAGGCCGTGCGGCAGGCGGCGGTGCGGGCGATCGCGGCCGGCTGGGCCGACGACCCGGGCACCCTGCCATGGCTGTGCGACCGGGCCACCACCGATCCCGACGAGGCCGTGCGGCAGGCGGCGGTGCGGGCGATCGCGGCCGGCTGGGCCGACGACCCGGGCACCCTGCCATGGCTGTGCGACCGGGCCACCACCGATCCCGACGAGGCCGTGCGGCAGGCGGCGGTGCAGGCGATCGCGGCCGGCTGGGCCGACGACCCGGGCACCCTGCCATGGCTGCGTGACCGGGCCACCACCGACGACCACTGGGCCGTGCGGCGGGCGGCGGTGCAGGCGATCGCGGCCGGCTGGGCCGACGACCCGGGCACCCTGCCATGGCTGCGTGACCGGGCCACCACCGACGACCACTGGGCCGTGCGGCAGGCGGCGGTGCAGGCGATCGCGGCCGGCTGGGCGCAGGACGAAGGCACCCTGCCATGGCTGCGTGACCGGGCCATCACCGACGACCATGGGGCCGTGCGGTGGGCGGCGGTGCAGGCGATCGCGGCCGGCTGGGCCGACGACCCGGGCACCCTGCCATGGCTGCGTGACCGGGCCACCACCGACGACCACAGGGCCGTGCGGCAGGCGGCGGTGGAGGCGATCGCGGCCGGCTGGGCCGACGACCCGGGCACCCTGCCGTGGCTGTGCGACCGGGCCACCACCGATCCCGACGAGGCCGTGCGGCAGGCGGCGGTGCAGGCGATCGCGGCCGGCTGGGCGCAGGACGAGGGCACCCTGCCGTTGCTGCGTGACCGGGCCACCACCGATCCCGACGAGGGCCTGCGGCAGGCGGCGTACAGGCGATCGCGCAAATAGCTGCGTGACAAACTTCGCTCTCGCGATGTGGTTTTGGGTGGAGTTCCCCCCTCGGACCGGACACTGCGGGTGCCGGGAAATCATCCGTGCTGGTCATAGGCTGGTCAACGCCGCCCGGTGTTCGCGGCCCTGTGCTTGCCGAAAACGTCATCCACCCTGGTCAGAGCCAATACCGGGCCATTAGGGATCTTGACCCGTGCGGTGCGGCCGTCCGCACGCATGGCCGACGATAACTGCGGGATGATGGCCCGTCGTGTGGCTACGACTGGCGTACCTCGGTGTGACGAACGCCCTCACGATCCTGCGATTGCTGCCGATGAGCGACCGGGACAAGGACGCCGAAATCCTCGCCCTACGCCACCAGCTCATGGTGCTGGAACGCCAACTGGGCAACGAGAAGGTGCGGTTCGACCCTACCGATCGAGCGTTCCTGGCAGCGTTGCTGCACCGACTGCCACTGGATGTGCTCCACAGGCTGCGGTTACTCGTCCGTCCCGACACTGTCCTGCGCTGGCACCGCGATCTCGTCGCCCGTCGCCACGCGGCCGCCTCCCGACCCAAGCGCCCCGGCCGGCCGCGCACGCTACGTCAATCCGCATCCTGGTGCTCCGCCTGGCAAGGGAAAACCCCAGTTGGGGCTACCGACGTCTACACGGTGAACTGCTCGTACTGGGAGTCAAGGTCGCCGCGTCCACAGTCTGGGAGATCCTCCACCAGGCCGGGATCGATCCGGCACCCGAACGATCCGCCAGCACCTGGGCGGACTTCCTGCGCTCACAGGCCGACGCCCTGCTGGCATGCGACTTCCTCGAAACGATCACGTTGAGCGGGACACGAATGTACGTCCTCGCCGTGATCGAGCACGCCAGCCGCCAGATCCGGGTCCTCGGCGCCACCGCGCATCCGACCGCCTCCTGGGTGGCCCAGGTCGCGCGAAACCTCGTTATGGACCTCGAGGACGCCGGATCCAACGCCAGACATTTGATCCGCGACCGGGACGGCAAGTTCCCCGAACTGTTCGACGCCGTGCTCGCCGACGCGGGTATCAAGGTCGTGCTCAGCGGCATCCAGACACCCCGCATGAACTCGATCATGGAACGCTGGGTGCGGACCTGCCGCCACGAACTGCTGGACCGGACGCTGATCTGGAACCAGCGACATCTCCTGCACGCGCTGCGCGAATTCGAACACTTCTACAACGAACATCGTCCGCATCAGGGCCTCGCCAACGCCCGACCGCTGCGCCCACTGCCCACACCGATCGCTGATCCGGACCAGATAGCCAGGCTCCGCGTCCGACGACACGATCGACTTGGCGGCATCCTCCACGAGTACGAACATGCCGCTTGAACTGCCCGGATGAGGTTTTCGGCAAGCACAATGCCGGTTGAGGATGTCCTCCGGCACCTCCCAGTAGCGATCGAGCCAGGTGTCATCTGCGACGAGGCCGGGCAGGTGCTGAAGCCGGAGATAGTCCTGCAGCGACTGGCCTGTCCGGAAGACGGGCGAGAAGGCATCGCGGACCCGGTCGCGCAGCTGTGGACGGTGCACCTGCAAGTACGCCGCAACCTGACGGGCGTGACCCTCCTTGTTGTGCAGCACTGGCAGCCCCAGTGCCCTCCAGTTGGCGTTGGCGACGCCGAGTTCGACGTCGAGGGAGCGGACGGCCGCAACCGAGGCCGTCGCGCGTCACGCTGCCGACACAACCGTCGATACTCAGCCAGCGCCGCCTGCTCCGTGACGAACCCGCCCCGCCGGGCCTGCATCCGCGACCCCACAAGATCACGACCAAGCTCCAGCCGGAACCCGAACAACCCAATCACCGGATCCCGAACAACCACATCAACATCGGACATGACAACCTCCGCTGCCTCACGGTCCGGGACGGTCCCTCCACCTCATCCGACCGCGACCCAGCACGAACCACAACAGCACTCCACACCACCGGAGGAACCCAAATCGAGTGATCCCCTTGACCACACCACCAGCCGCCGCTGGACCCGGCTGGCGCCTCAAGATCGTCGCAGCATTCATCCGACAGCGACGGACGAGACGGCCTACAGCCGTTCGAGCCGGTTGCTCAGCGCACCGATCACCCGATTGAGTGATCGACTGCTTGCAGGCCAGCCCAGTTGGCGGTACCGCTGGACGAGTAAGCCCGGAGGTGTGGACGTTTGTCGTGAGCCCCCGTCTTCCGCGCGATACCGATCGGGCACTGTCGTCAGTACGATCCATCCATCGTGCCACCGCCCACATCGGCGACCGGTACAGCGAATCAGTCTGGCGACTCACAAGCAGCGTTTATACGCTTGCGGAAATAGTACGTCGCCGCCAAAAAAGATGGGTCGACTCATGAGTCCCAGGCGAGCTGGCTGGCTATGCCCCAACGTATGGGCAATGCCGCAGCATTTCGGGTCGAATCCCGTAAAACAGCTGATCGCGCCTTCCAGCGTGCTGCATACGGTGTCCGGCACGAGCACGGAGTTGCAGGTCGGGAACAACTACGGCAGCTGGGCAGCGGCGACCGCGGACCGTCAACCTCGTGATGATCGCTTGTGGATCAAGTTGCCCGTGGGCACAAGAGTCGGAGACCAGCTGCATCAGGCATCGTGGGTTCTTCAGGATCCCTTGCAGCGCGATGCGCCGCCGACGGTACTCGAAAGCTACCGAAACGCCCTCACGTTCAATGAAGGCACCGAAGAACAACCTGGCCTGCGATCACCACAACTCGGCGCGGTCCACGCCGTACTCGGATACTGGACAACTAAACGGACAACGCCGGCCACGGTAGTGATGCCGACCGGCACTGGCAAGACCGAAACAATGCTCGCCTTACTGGTCGCAGCACGACTGCCGCGAGTGTTGGTTATCGTGCCGTCCGACGCGCTTCGGGAGCAGATCGCCGCCAAGTTCCAGACGCTGGGCATCTTGCAGCAACTGGGCATCGTCGACAGCCAAGCGATTCGGCCCGTCGTCGGACGGGTGCAGCACCGGTTTGAGGACCCCGGGACCGCGACGGCATTCGCCGAGGCCTGCAATGTCATCGTGGCAACCCCGCAGTCACTGAACGCCAGCAGCGAGGAAGCGATGCACGCCCTGCTGGAGCAGTGCTCGCACTTGTTTGTCGACGAAGCCCATCACGTCACGGCGCGCACGTGGTCAGCGATCCGCGACGCGTTCGCTGGCAAGAACGTCGTGCAGTTCACTGCCACCCCTTTCCGCGAGGACGGGAAGCACCTGCATGGCAGCACGATCTATTCGTTCCCCCTACGTGAGGCGCAGGCCCAGAGGCTGTTCGCCAGTATCGACTACCAGTCAGTGATCGACTTCTACGACGTCGACGAGCAAGTCGCCAAATTGAGCGTCGCCCGCCTACGGCGCGACCGCGACGAGGGCTACGACCACGTGTTGATGGCTCGGGTCAACGGCATCCCGCGGGCCAAACAGGTCAAAATGTACTACGACGCCATCGCCGCTGACCTGAACCCCGTCATCATCAACAGTCAGATGCCGAAGGGTCAGCAGCACGACGCGTTGACGGCCCTGCGCGACCGGACCTCGCGAATCATCATCTGCGTCAACATGCTGGGCGAAGGATTCGACCTTCCCGCGTTGAAAGTCGCCGCCGTCCACGACCCCCAGAAAAGCCTGGCTGTGACGCTGCAGTTCATCGGCCGGTTTGCCCGAACCTCCGCACACGGTAACTTCGGCGCCGCGTCGATGTTCGTGGCCCGCTCCGAGATCGGCGCCGACCACCGGCTGCGCGAACTGTACGCCGAGGACTCCGACTGGAATGTCATCCTGCGCAACCTCACCGAGGCCGCGGTCGAGGAGCAACGTGCGATCAGCGAGTTCGAGAGCGGCTTCACGAGCATGCCCAAGGAGGTCACGCTCCGGAACCTGTTGCCGAAGATGAGTACGGTCGTCTACCGCACCCCTACCAGCGGGTGGGAACCGCTCAACCTCGCCGAGTACTTCGGTGAGGAACAGCTGTACACCCAACCCATCGGGATCAACCACCAGGCCGGCGTCGCGTGGTGCGTCGTCGAACGGCACACCGAGGTCAGCTGGGGTGACGTCAAGTCCCTCGAAGACGTCACCTATGAGCTGTTCCTGCTGTACTTCGACGCGACCCGACGGCTGCTCTACATCAACAACTCGGCCAACGACGGCGTGTTCGAAGACCTCGCCGATGCCGTCGTCGGAGTAGGCGCCAAACGATTCACCGGGTCAACGGTCTACCGCGTCATGGCGGACATCGACCGCCTCGTGCCGACCAACGTCGGCGTCATCGACGCACACGATCAGTTCCGCCGGTTCTCGATGCACGTCGGCTCCGACGTCACCGCCAGCTTCTCGCAGGCCGAGGCCGGCACGAAGTCGCAGACCAACATCTCCGGCGGTGGCTACCGGGACGGCGAGCACGTCAACATCAGCGCCTCGCTGAAGGGCCGTATCTGGTCGGCCGCGACAGCGCAGAGCATCAAGCAATGGCGGGACTGGTGCAACGGCATCGGTGAACTCCTGCTCGACGACACGATCAGCATCGACAAGGTCATCGGCCAGTTCATTCTCCCTGAACCCTTGAAAGGCCGGCCCGACGGCGTACTCCTCGCCGTCGAATGGCCATGGACCGTGCATACGATGCAGGCCGAGAGCCTCCGTCTCGAGTTCGGTGACAAGGCCTACGAGGCCGTGCACACCGACCTCATTCCCGACACTGAGAACACGGCCGGCCCCTTCCGGTTCACGGTCAAGTCAGGTGCCTGGGCGGTCGAGTACGAGGCCACTGTCGAGGGCGGGGTACTGCGCTACCGCAGCACTGCCGATCGCGAGATCAAGGTCATCCGTCCGCGCTCCGAGCTGCTTCTGAGCGACTGGCTCAACGCCAACGGCCTGCTGTTCGTCCTGGACGGCGACCGCATTATCGAGAACGATCTGATCTACAAGCCCACCTGGGACAAGCCGCCCTACGACCGGAGCCAGCTCACCCCGCTTCGCTGGGCAGGCACCAACTTGAAGGTCGAGTCGCAGACCAAGGACAAGCTCGTCGACTCGATCCAGTACCGGGCCATCGCCGAGCTCAAGCAGGAAAGCTGGGATGTGTTGATCGACGACGACGGCGCCGGCGAGATCGCCGACATCGTCGCGATGCGCCTCGAAAGCGACGTCCTGCTCGTGCGCCTGATTCACTGCAAGTACTCGCATGAGGACACCCCCGGCGCCCGTGTCGCCGACCTGTACGAGGTGTGCGGCCAGGCTCAGAAGTCCATCATGTGGCGGCGCAGTGATCTCCTGCCGTTCTTCAGGACACTCGCTGATCGAGCCCGCAAGAAGTTCCAGCGGGAGGGAGTCAGCCCGTTCGAGATCGGCGACTTCAGGACGCTGCATATGCTGCAAGAGAAGGGCATGGTCCTTCGCCGGAAAGTCGAGATCGTCATCGCTCAACCAGGTCTGTCCGCCGCCAAGGCATCGACCCAGCAACTGGACCTGCTCGCATCGACCCAGGCATACCTCAAGACGACCATCAACGCGCCACTCACCGTGTGGTGCAGCGCATAGACGACGGCCGCCAGGTGATGAAGATCAGCAGGTCGCGGGCACCGTCGGGGATATTCTCCAGCGGCCGCAGAGCACCGAGGACGACCGCGGTGATCGGGTTAGCGGTGAGGTCGTCCGGATAGCTTGAGCTCGGCGCGTCGAACTGGAACGCGACCTGGACCAGGACCATCCCCGCCGCGCCGGCGGAGGGCAGCACGAGCACGGCGAGCAGCACCGTCCGGTCGGTTGAAGGCGGCCCGGCCCTGCGCATGCCAGGCAGCCGTGACCGCGTCGACCAGAACGGCGGCGAATCCGGAACAGGCATCGGCAACCAGACCGTAGGCGGTGGCTCTCGCTTGTGGCGGCCACCTCTCGGACAGCATCAGAGTGACACCGCCGGGCAACCGCGAGGACGGCGAAGGCCGTCAGCATTGCAAGCTGCCCGTCACCGCCGAAGCCAGGCCGTGCGTGCGTCAGCGACGGGTTCGAACTGACCCTCGGTGGATTCGCCAACCGAAAAGGGGGCAAATTTCAAAAATTGGCGACAGCAAGTTGCGGTCGCTCCCGTCGCAGCGCCACGCGGTTGACATACCTCGCTTCGAATGCAGTTGACTGGCGCTCTGCTGGTCAGCGCGATGACCTAGCGCATCGGGCCGACGTGAGATCCTGAGCCGCATGAACGAGGTCGCGTCCGAGAAGGCCCGCCAAGGCATGGTGCGCGAGGCGTTGGCCGACGTGCTACTTGATCGAGCTGCATGGGCCTCAGCTCGATTGCATGCCGGCCGAACCCACGGCGTGGAACTTCATGAGGAGACCGTCACACAGGACCTTCTGCTGGACATCGCTCAAGCACTCCCCTCGATGACAGCGCGAACGTTCACGAAGAAGGAGGAGTCCCGCAACGGGGCAGACTGGCAATGGGAGTGGTGGTTTCGCGGGCGCCAGTGGTTTGGATTGCGCATTCAGGCCAAGCGTCTCAAGAGACTCAGGAACGGCATCTTGGGCTATGATCTTGGGTACTTCACGGGCCCAAAGCGGCAGGTTGACATCTTAATCAACCAGGCGCGCAGCGACGGCATCCGCGCTGCATACGCTCTCTACAACGGGCCGGATCTCGACATCGGTAAATTTTCGTGGGGATGCGGACATCTACCCGCCAGCCCGGTCTTCTTCGGCGTCAGCCTGCTTCCGGCGCGCGTCGCACGCGATCTCGTCAATGCTAGAACTGTAGACATGTCAACGGTGGCCGCTAAGTCGCGGCCGTGGTCATGCCTGGTCAGCTGCGACCCAACAACAGGTTGCAACGGTGACCGGTGGCGACGTCGGCCATGGTGGCCACCCTCCATATACGACACTGAGCCACACGAAGATCTCGCCGTATGGGTAGCGACGAGCTTCTACAGAATCCTGATCCAAACTGCCTACGGTGGAGAGTCAGTCGAAGGGCAGGCCGCCCGCCTAGAACGGCTTGTGACCCAGAGTCTGACCCAGCAACGCGTACCCCGCTATCTTGGAGCACTCCTCAACGAGGTGTCGCCGGACCAGGTGTTGCCGCCGACGGTGCGCACCTTGACAGTCTTCTCAGGCTCAGAGTTGGGATAGCCGTTGCCTGTGCCGGCCCTGCTCGACTCTCACGAACAGGACCATGACCGGCGCACGGCTGTATGTCTTCGCCGTCATCGAACACGCCACCCGCCGCGTTCGCGTCCTCGGCGCCACCGCCCACCCCACCGCAGCCTGGACCACACAACTGGCCCGCAACCTGGTCATGGACCTCCACGACGTGGCGACGGTCGCGAGATTCGGGTTCTGGCGCAGAAATCGTGATGTCGACCTTCGACCATGCTGCCATCCGGTGTTCGGAGACGCTAGGCAGCGGCGACAGCCGGACGATCCGGCAGCGCTCCAAGGTCAATCACGATGTTGCGCCAGAACCCCGAAGTCACCGACGAAGCCAATCAGCGTTGATCGGTTCGGCTTCCCACTTCGCCTCCAACAGATACAAGCTGCCGCCGTAAGTGAAGGCGACACCGACTTCGGCCCGTGGGCGTCGCCTTCCGCGTCGATGCCGTCGTGCGGGAGCGCGTCGGCGAGTAGCTGGCAGTCCGCGCCGATCTGGCGTGCCGCAATCGCGGCCACCGTGTCCTGTGGATCCGGGCGAAGGCGACTAGGTCCACCTGGTCGTGCTGCCGCTGGCGGTGCAGCTGGCCGAGGCGCACCTCGCCGTGCACGACGACCTCGCCGACGATCGGCTCCCCGTTGTCACCGATCAGGCCTGCGCCCGGGTCCGCTGGCGCTCATCGTCACCGACAGCGACGGGCCGCCTCGACCGTGGCGCGATCTGGCAGCATCTGAGCGCGACGTACTCCCTTATCGCACGCCTGCGCGCATGCGTTCGGGCATGACGTCACACAGCAGGCGGTATGTCTCCTTGTCGAGGTCTTCGGGGATCTCGGCATCGCGGGCAGTCATGAGCTCCTCAAGAAGGTGGTCGAGTTCCGCAAAGTTGCCTTCTGCTGCGGCGACGCGGAGGAGGTCCCGCCACGCGATGTCATTGGCTCGCTCGGGGTCTGCGAGCCAGGCTTGTTCGACTGCCCATCGAGCGCCGGGGATGTCGCCGCCGTCGAGACTCAGTTCGACGAGGCGGTGCGAGGTGTCCACGATGGCGGCGGCAAGGTGATGGGGCTGGATCTCGGAGGTCGGCAGCCACACGAAAGGATTGCGGGCGACGGAGGAGTATGCGATATCCGCTCCGGCGAGGGGTGCACCGCGGACGAGGGCGAGAGCGTTGCGTAGGTCGCCAATGCCTGCCGGTCCGCGACTCTCGCCACGGCTTCGAAGCCGCCGGAAGAGCGTCCAGTCGAGGAGATAGCCGTCGCGGAGTCGGTATCGCCGGTCGGCGGTAGCGTCGGGCAGCCAGGGGTCGCCGTCGGGGGTTTCGCCGAGCCAGCGACGTGCTCGCGCGACAGCGACGCGACGGGTGTTGGCCTTGACCTGTTGTTCGGGCCAGATCGCATCGTCGAACTGGTCGGTGGTGACGCCGTGCTGGCCTCGGACCGCAAGGTAGGTGATGATCTCGGCGTAGAACCGCAGGCGTTCGTCTGGCAGATGCCCGGGCGCTTCGACGGTGACCGGGCCGAGGATGGCGATGCGCGGCCGAGTCGGATCGGCGTCGGTCCAGGCGCGGAGGTCGGCGTCGAGGACGGGGTCGTGGTGACGGTGTGCTCGCACGGCTGCAGTGACTCGTTTACGGGCCGGCGGCGGCCCGACCAACGCGACCACCGCTGGTCGGCCCGCGACGCTGCTGGGTTCGAAGACGCTCGTCTCGGCGGCCGAGGTGGTCGTGTCGGCATCGGATGCGGGCGATTGAGCTCGACGCTCCTCGTCGGAGGACTGCGACGACGCCGGGTCGTCGGGTTCTGGAGCGTCGTCGTCGGCGGGATCTACTTCGTCGTCGTGCTCGGGTGCCGTGCCACTGTCCGGGTCGATGAGTGCTCCAGCGGCGTCGGTGCCGTGTGCCCAGGGGTCGGTCTCGGGTGCGGGCGGTACCGACGCCCACTCCTCGGCAGCCTCACCATCGAGGTCGCTTTGGCCGGTTGCGGGGACACCCCGACGGGCCGTGGTGAGTAGGTCGGCCAGCGGACTCAGTTCGGCGCGCGGCAGTTGGGCGGCGCTCACGCCGTCCTCGCCGTCCATACCGAGGAACGCAAGGCTCAGCGCGCCGCCGGCATCGACGGCGACCGGCCAGCGTCCGATAGGGCCGCTGCTGGCCACGGCTACGGCAACAGCGCACCGACCGATGGCAGCAAGATCGCTGTCGAGCGCCTCCAGCGCGGTGACGTCGTCTGGCTTCGGCTGGCTGATCAGGAGGACTTGCGGCATCCACGCGTCAGCGGCAACGTCGGCGATGCGACCGGCCATCGGGTCGCCGGCGTCGAGGTGGTCGAGTGACTGTACGACTTGCCCGGCCCGGCGCCGGATACGCTCGATGGCGGCTGAGATGCTGGGCGCGGCCGTGAGCCGGTCGCTGCTCAGTGCCAGCAGTTCGCCGGTTTCGTCGCCGTCGAACCCGGCGATGTGGACGTCGACGTGGTCGCTCCAGCTGTTGAGGGCGAGTTCGGCGGCGAGGTAGCGCAGCAGGTTGCCGCTGGCGGCAGGGTCACCGGTGATGGTCACTAGCCCGAGGCGTTCGAGGTCCAGCAGCAGGTGCATGCCGGGACGGGACCCGACCGCGACGAGCACGGGCAGCGGTGCGAGCTGGCCGTCGCAGTCCGGCAGGGGCGCGTCCCCAGACAACGACCAGGACAGGCCGTCGCTGATCCATGGGTGGGGCGCGTCTGCGTTCGGGCTGGTGAGGAGGAGGTTCACGGTGGTGCCGTGGAGCCAGGCGCCGACGATGTCGGGCATCTGGTCGGTGGTGCGATTGGCGAGCTGCGCTGCCAGGGCGCGCAGCGCGTGGTCCAGGCGGTCTACTGCGGCCGGCTCGGCTACGACGCGCATGTGTGTCTCCGTTGTGGGGCTGGCCGGTTCGGGTAGGCGGCGTCCGACGGGACGGTGTTGTTGCTGGCGGTGACGGCGGCGGCCGAGCGCGCGCAACGTGAGGGTGGCGAGGAGGGCGGCTCCGATGAGTGGCGCACCGATGCGCAGGACGGTGTCGAACAGTCCGGCATCGTCGGTGTATTCCGGCTCCGCGGCGTCGGCGGTTGGTGCGGATACGACGGGTTGGCCGGTGCTCGCCGGGGCCGAGCCTGGTTCCGCGGTCGTAGTGGCGGTGCTCGGCCTTGCACTCGTCGCTGGACTCGCGCTCGCCGAGGCGCTCGGTGCAACTGTGGCGCTGGCCGATGGGCTCGCCGTAGTGCTGGGAGCGGTGACGGGCGGCGAGGTCGTGGTCGACGGATCGGACCCGGAGCCGCCCGAGGCGGTGCCCGGATCGCCGGGTTGAGGGGCTGGCGGTGGAACTGTCAGGGTGCCGGTGGCGTGGGCGATGGGACCACGGTCGCGGGCGTCTGCCGGGAGGGTGAGTCGCCAGCCGCCCTCGATGTGGTCCGGTCCCCGGGCACCGGAGGATTCGGTGATGAGGTCGGGATTGAGCGCCGCGATCTCGGTGTTGCGTTCCGGGTCACCCAGGAAGCGCTCAGCGATGTACCAGAGCCAGTCGCCTTGGCGCACGTCGTACACTGGCAGGGCCCTTGGCGTCGTCGATATGCTCGATGCGACCGGCACCATCGCGATCGGAGCTGCAGTGCTGGTGGGGATTCGGACGGTCCAGCCCGGGTAGACGCGGGTGTCACCCGGCTTGAGGACCTGTCCGCCGGGTTGCGGGAGGCCGTAGGTCGCCTCGGCGATGCTCCGCCACCGGTAACGGTCGCCGAGATACCGCTCGGCGAGGGTCGGCATCTGCTCACCTGGCTGGACCACGTGGTCGACGTACCGACTCGCCGTTTCCAGGTTGCCGGCGATGGTTGTGCTGTCTACGACACCGTTGTCCACGGCGGCCGGGAGGGCTGAGACGATCGCGGGCGGGGTGGCAACGGGGGCGGCGGTCGCGGCTACGGCCGGGGAGCTGAACATCATCGTGACGGCGGTGACGAGGCTGGCGGCGGTCCGTCGTTGCCAACCCCAGACGGGGATTTGCCAGCCGCGCCATTGGGCCATGACTTCGGCGAACACCGACCAGGTGAACAGGGCCCAGGCCAGCCAGCCGACGAGGCACAGCGTGCGGACGAACACGGTGCCGTCGTCCGGGCCGGTCAGGTCGTGGACGGATGGCAATGGCGGCCCGAGGAAGCGCCAGGCGGCCAGTAGCACCAGTGGTACGACGACGATGAAGGCGGCGATGGCTGCCAGTGCCGCAAGGCCGGCCAGGATGCGACGGACGTGGTGCCCCCGCCGTCGCTTCCGGGTGATGTTGTGTGGCACGGTCTGCTCCTCTCCTGGGCTCGGCGTTGTCTCGGGTGCGGCTAGGTGGCGACCAGGACGGTCGTGGCGTGCCCGGTCGCGGTGAGCGTGTCGATGCCGATCAGGCCGAGGAACAGGGTGGTGTAGGTGATGGTGACGGTGACGGCGACGTGTTTGCGGTCCGGACCGATATCGACGACGCCGGTGACTCCGGCGGCGGCGAGGTAGCTCTGCGCGGCGGTCACTGCTGCGGTGGGGTCG
Organism: Dactylosporangium sp. NBC_01737; assembly: GCF_035963215.1. NCBI lineage: Bacteria > Bacillati > Actinomycetota > Actinomycetes > Micromonosporales > Micromonosporaceae > Dactylosporangium > Dactylosporangium sp. NBC_01737. The sequence continues at coordinate 4,968,339 of NZ_CP109153.1, read as the reverse complement.
ACGACCTTCTCGCCGCCTTCGATGGCTTGCGGTGCAAGGATCGCCTGCCCGGCGGCGCGAGCCGCTTCGCTGGCGATGTTGTCGGCCCGCTGCATCGCCCGGATCTTGCCGCCGCCGTCGACGGAGAGCCCGATCATCACGAGGACGGCGAAGGCCAGCACGAGTGCCAGTAGCGCGATGCGGCCGTCGTCGTTCCGCCGGCTGCGGCCTGACCGCAGGTGCGTGATCATGTGCGTGTCCTGAATGTGTCGAGGACACTGACGAATGTTGCGTTGATCGTTTTCGAACCGGGGATTCCGTTGACGACGATGTCGCTGAGGTCGACGACGCAGGTGATGGAAGCGGCGACGGCGGCCGGCTGGCCGACCGGTATGGCGAAGCCGCTGGTGTCGACGACGACCGTGAGCTGCGAGCAGTGCAGTCCCTGCTGATCGAGGGTGGCGCTGGCTGCGCTGTATGCGTCGGCGCGAGCCTGACCTTCGGTTCGGGCGATCGACGCGGCGCGCGCAGCGTCGTGCGCCGCGGACTCGATGGCACCGCCGGCGACTTGGATGCGCCCGCCTGCGATGGCCAGACCGACCAGCACCAGGAGGACCGGTGCCAGGATCGCCGCCTCGATTGATGCCGAGCCCCGGTCGTCGGCGCGGCGTACCGTTGTGGGTTGTGCGGTCATGGACTGGTCACCCGCTCGACGGTGCCGTGGACGGTCGCGTGGACACCGACCATGGCGCAGAACCCGGGCAGGATCGACAGGCAACGCCCATCGACCGTCGCCTGGACGTTGCGGCCGTCGCTGGTGACCGTGATCGTCACTTCCGACAAGCTGTCACCGGTCGAGGCGATGAACGCTGATGCTTGGGCCTGTCCGGCGCCGGGCGCGGCGTTGTAGGCACGTTGCGCGTTCACGGCTTCTTGGGCGGCAGCCAACGCGATCGACCGCGCGTAGAAGTAGTTGGCGGCCTGGATGGCCAGGAAGATGATGGCGAGCACGGCGGTGGCGGTGATCACGAACTCGATGGAGCCTGAGCCGCGGTCGTCGCGGCGGCCCCGCCGGGGACGGAGGTTCCCCCGGCGGGGTACTCGCGCAGTGACAGCTGCTGCTGGGCTTGCAGCTTCCACTACTTGATTCCGGGGATCCGGTTGTTGACTGCCAGCATGATGGCCCCGACCACGAGACCGCCGACGGCCAACGCGAGCAGCGCGAACATGGCCCACTCGATCGCGGTGGCGCCGCGGTCGTCGGTGCGCGCGGCGCGCCACCGGCGACGCAGCATTCGGGTCGTTGGTGCGATCCACATCATCGTTTCTCCTTCCTCCCCCGTCGCATGGCAGGAGAGCACCTCAGGTGGTGACGAGCCGGTACAGGAATGGGTATGCGCCCGCGACGAACAAGACGAGGACCATCAGGCTGGTCGGCATGTACAGCACGGTGGTCGCCGTCTTGGCTCGGGCCTTGTCCATCGCCAGGAGGGCAGAGTTGAGGGACGTCGCTCGGCTGCGCAGCGTGTCGTAGACCTGGGCACCCTCATCGCCGGCGAGGGTCATGATGTCGCCGACATCGCCCAGGTCGGGTACACCGATCTCGTCGGCGACGTCCTTGAGCCCTTCCCACGGCGGTTCGAGCCGGAGTCGCGAAACTCGCAGCGACTCGCGGATGCGCTCACAGACCCAGCCGCCGTGGGCTGCTGCGGCTTCGAGGGCTTCCGTCGGCCCGCGGGAGGCGGCCATTTGCAGGGCGACAAGGTTGAGGTAGACCGCGACGTGCCGGCTGAACTCCTGTCGGGCCTCGGCCGCCTTCTGACGAACGGAGACGTCAACCAGGAAGAAGAACGCTACGGCGAACAGCAGGCCAACCGCGGCGGGGATGACGAGGCCCAGGTGCACTCCAGACAGTGCAAGGATCAGCGAGAACAACGGAGGGAACAGCAACCCGACGAGCGGGAACACCAACTTCTCGGTCAGGTACCGTTCGGGGGTGTACCCGACCAAGGCGAGCTCGGCCGTTGGGATGCGGAGCCGGTTGGCCAGCACAGCAAGTGGCCCGCGAACGTGGACCACGGTTCGCCGACTGTCAGCGGTGGGTGCGCGCAGCTGACGCAGGGCCGGCCCGAGGGCGGGTGTCGCGGGTCGGATCGCCCGCACGATGACCAGGATGCCGAGACCGACCAGTGCGCCGGTCAACAGCACGACGACGATGCGGGCGTTCATCGCACTGCCGCCCGTTCCCGCCGTCCTGACGCAGCGGACGTGTCGGGACCCCCTGAGTTAGAACGTTGTGCTGCCGGGGCGAGGAACCGACCTTGTCGCGGCGGCCGGGTCAGCAGCCGCACCCAGGCGAGTAGCCCGGCGAGGACCAGCATGGTGGCGGCCAGCACCAGTTGCCCGACGAGCATCCCGTACGGCTGCGCGTAGGCGGAGTTGAGGAACAGGACGACCAGAACGATGAACGTCAGCGTGGTCATGAACCTCGCGACGAACCGAGGTTCTGCCCGATCTGCGGCGATGTCTCGACGCATCGCGACCTCGTTGGCGGCGGTGGTGGCGACCGAGTCGAGTACGTCGGACAAACGCTGACCGCGGTCGCTGACGTGCAACATCAGCGAAGCGATCACTTCGTCGGCCCGGAAGTCGTTCAGGCTGTCAGCGAATCTCTCCAACGCGTGTCGCGGGTCAGCGCCGGCTTGCAGATCGGCGGCAAGGTCGGCGACCTGCGTGGCGATCGATGCTGGTGCGGTCCGGGCGCTGTTGATGATCCCCGAGATCAGCCCGTGTCCGGTGTGGACAAGGTTCTTCAGTCTGCGCGTCCAGGTTTCCAACCCTTCCAGTGCGTCGATCACCTCCCGTTCCCGGGCACCGACGGTGAACAGCAGCGGCGTACTCAGGACGGCGGCGCCGGCCGTCAACCCACCGACCGGCCACCCCGTGTAGACCCACACTGCGACGGTCGCGCCGATTGCCAGCGCGAGCAGCGCTTGCCGGGAGTTCCGTTGCCGGGCCGAGAGCCCTACCCCGAGCATGGCCTTGCATCTTCGTACGGTTGCCGACGGTGGCCGGGCAGGTCGGTGAGTACCCACCGCCGCGACGACGATCACGACTACACCAGTCAGCAGGCATGCGGCCGACAACGCTGCCAGCGCTGCGGGGCTCATATGCCACCGCCGGTGATCGTGCGCAGCGGTTGGGTCCACATGCCACCGGTCTGGTTGAGCCAGGCGAGGTCGAACCCGGTGCGGAGCAGTTCGGCGCGGGTGCGCTGCGGGTGCACCCTGGGTCGAGCCCGCCCGTCGGCTCCCGGAGCAAAGATCGCCTGCGTGGTGGGTTTCGCACCGTCGCCCAACCCCACGACCTCGATGACGTGGCTGACGAATCGGTGCTGCTGACCGCCTTGGGGTCGCTCGTCGATGACTTCGCAGTAAATGATGTAGTCCAATGCGTTGACCACCGTGAGCCAGGCGCCGGTCAGAGAGTCTGCGGCGCCGTAGCGCATCAGCAGTTCAGCCAAGCGCAGGAGTACGCCGTCGGCGTTACGGACGTGCAGCGTGCACATGGAGCCCCGCATGGTGTTCATCGCGTCGAACATCGGCACGATCTCGTCCGCGCGGACTTCACCGACCAGGACCCGCCGCATCGACAGTCGCAGCATGTCCGGGAAGAGCCGCGCCAGCGATACCTCACCGGCCGGGCGCCCGTCCGGGCCGAGGTCGCCGTGACCTTCGCGGGCTTCGACCGCCACCACCCAGTCGAATTCACCGGTCTCGTGCAAGCCCAGTTCGAGCTCGGACTCCATCGTGGCGAACCACTCGGTGCGCGGGATCTGTGTGGCCATGGCCCGCATCAAGGTCGTCTTTCCCGAACCGGGCGGGCCGGCGATGATGACGTTGAGGTTGGCGCGGACGATCGCGGCCATGAACTGCCGCAGCACCGGGTCGATGGCCACCAGGTCGACCATGTCGTCGAGATTGACCTTTTTCGTTCGGTGCCGGCGGGTCACGATGACCGGTGCCGTGGTGACCACGTGCATTGCCGCGAGCCGGTTGCCGTTCGGCAGGCGCATGTGCAGGGTGGGTTTCGCGGCTGTCAGGGCTCGCTCGTTGCGCTGGCCAACCGACGCGATGCGCTGAATCATCTGCAGCAGCTCGTGGTCGCTGGTGGCCGCAGGCGGACCGGTCTCGACCCGCCCGTCGGCGTACTCGATCCGGACCCGGTCGTGGCCGAGCACCATGACGTTCTCGACATCGGGATCGTCGGTGGCTGCCTGCAGACGACCCAGGCCGAACAGGTAGGCCAGGACGGTATCGAGGAGCCGCTGCTCGTGCTCGTCACTGATCCGCTCGCCGGTCTGCCGTCGAGCGTCGACGTAGGCGCGTACGACCTGCGCTGAGATGTCCTCGCCGATCGCGCGCCGATCCTCCGGGCTCTGCTCGGTGTTGCTGCGGAACTCCGCCGCCAGCAGCAGCGCGGCCTGCTCGTGCAGAGCGCGAACGACCGCGTCGTCGAGCGGCGCCACGGACCGGGGTGACAGCGCACGTTCCTCGAGTCGCTCGGCCGGCGGTGGCGGTGGCGGTGCGGTGTAACGGCGGTCGATCTGCGCGCGGACGGCAGCGCCCAGCACGGACGGGTCTGGGCGGTGGCCGTTGCTGTTGTCGGAGCGTGCGTTAGTGGACAACGCCGGCCTCCTCGCTGACGCGACGACGGCCCAGCACCGCTGGTTTTACGGCTCGTGTGCTGTCCTCGTCGTACATCCGTCGGACTGCGGACTCGGCCCGGCTGGCCGCACGGAGCAACCGGCCATGGCGGGGTGCTCTGCCCTGGTTCAGGGTGTCGGCACTCCTGGAATCTTCCGGCAACGCCGCAGCGACCGGGGTGCGCAGCTCCAATGCCAGTTCCTTGGTGCCGTAGCTGCCGTCGCCAACCGTGATCAGGCCGACCGGTGGACGGCCCGGCTGGAGCAGATACTGCAGCGCCGTGGAGGCGGCGCGAGCGCTGATGAGCGTGGGGCGCAGCACCAGCAGGACGAGATCGGCCCTCGCGACGAGCGGGGTCGCCGGGTGGGCCGCAGCGAGTCGACCGCAGTCAGCGATAACGTCGTACTCCTCGGCGCCGTGGCGGATCAGCGGCAACCGTGCCGCGAGCTGGTCCCAGCCGGCCGCTTGGCCACGCCGTTGCGGCTCTCCCCAGGTCGCGGCCTGTGCCGGGTCGGCCAATCCGGGCAGCAGCAGCTTGGTCATGGCCGAGTCCCCGGCGGGTGCCAGGTCGACCAGCTCGTTCCACAGCATGCCGTCGGTCAACGGCTGCCTGGCCAGCGTCGAGGTCAGCCGATCCAGCCCTCGACCGTCCAGCGCCACCTCACGCAGGAACCCCGCCGCAAGGTCACCTCCGGCCGGATCGCACTCAGCCAGCAGGACACGTCGTCGCCAGGTCAACGCCAACGCGAGCGCCGTCGTGGTCGCACCGGGCGACCCTTTCGCTGAACACACCGCAATCAAGGCCATCGTCAGCCCCTCGCGGTCACGACGAGCACGATGCGGCCGGCCGCAGCCATCGCCGCCACCACGGTTCCATCAGTCGTTGACACCGCTACGTCCACTCGGACGTTGCCGTTGGTGGCCGGCGCCGTCGTCCCAGCAACGATGGCGAGGATGCTGGACGGTTGCGCCGCTGCAGAGCCCTGCGGCTCTTGGATGCCGGCCAGGCCGGTCGGCGGGACCACAACCAGCACCACCGTGTCGCCCGGCTTCAGGCTCCGGGCCGGCAGCTGCCCCGGCTTCAGCTCGATGCCGATCAGCTGTTGACCGGGCGCCGGAATCGCCGTCCTCGTCAGCTGGTCACGGGTCAGCAGCGTGCCCGGGTAGAGATCGGCCGCCGCATGCTGCCCAATCACCTGGCTACGCTGCGTCGCAGGTATCGGGTCCAGACCGACGGCCGCGTTGACGTTGATCATGGTGAGGTCGTTGTCCTGGATGGCCGCGCCGTACGGGACCTTATGACTCACGGCCAGGTACGGATGCGTCATGCCGCCTTGGACCACGAGGACGTACGCCCCGACGGAGCCAAGCACGACCAGGATGACGCCGAGCGCCCACATGCCCAGGCTGCGTCGTCGGGGCAAACGTGCCAGCGAAGCCGCCGCAGCGGCCGGGGGTGCGCTCGCCGCGTCGACGGCGCTGCGGTTGATGATTGTCATTCGCGTACCGCCACAATCTCGCCGATTCTGACGCTGCTTTGCGCCTGGCTTGTCGGATTGAGCACTCCGGTCTGCCCACCGCCGGCCCACGTGACCGTCCAGTACGTCGTGGCGGTGATCTGGTATCTCGCATCTGGATGTGTCGTCGTGCTCGACGGCACCGCATAGCGGTATCCACACGTGGGCGAGTCGGCGTAGCCGTAGCGCGCGGCGTAGGGCGTACCCGGGTTCGTGCAGGTCGTTGGCGTGCTCCCGTCCCCCATGTTCCAGACGATGCGCGACGCCTTCGCGGTGATGGTGACGGTGATCGCCCCGCCGCTCGCGCTGGCCGACTGCGGACCCCAGGTCTCCGGCGTGACAGCCGTCCACATCCACACCGGCAGGCCCACGGCACCGCTGCCACCGGGTTGGGGAGCGATGCCGATCTGCGCCCCCCGCAGGCGCAGCTTCGCCAGCGCTTGTTGCGCCAGTTGCGCGGGTGTCGGCCCGGCGTCCGGCGGGTTGGGATTCCAGTAGTAGACCTGCGTGACGTAGTCACTGCCGGGAGACTGGTAGCAGGTCTTGGTGCCCCAGGCGCCGGTCGCGGGGTCCTGGCCACCGGGCGGCGGCGCCAGCGGCGGCGGCAGCATCGCCTTCCAGTAGCAGCCGCCCCCGGTGTAGGTGCCGAATTGCGGGTCGGTGCACGGGATACTCTGCCCGTTCCAGCTACACCCCGACCCGCCACCTCCGTCACCACCGTCGCCGCCCTTGGGTGGCCTCTCACCGTCGGACCAGCACCACGGATCGGTGCTCTTATCGCAGCCTCCGCCGCCGGTTGGACCCTCCAGGACGACCCGCCCTGATGCTGCCGCGGCGCTTGCAGCTCCACCAACGAGCAGCGCGCCGGCGAGAGCCGCACCAACAACGACACCCACGACCGAACGAACGCCGGCCGCTAGCATGGATCCGTCCCACTTTCGACCTTGTTGACCAGCCACTGACCGGTCTGATAGCGCCACACCGTGGCGATGGTGGAGACCTTCGGGTCCTTGATGGCGGTGTTGGGCACGGGGCTGCTGTTCGACTTGTAAACCAGCTTCAAGGCGCTGTAGTCGAGGCACGCATGGATGGTCACGGACGGCTGGGCGGCGGCGAGGTCGGTCTGCGTGGTCAGGATCGTTGCCGTCTGGGCGCCGAGTTGGACCTCGCCGTTGTCGCGCAACCGCTGAATGTTGTGACGGGTCAGGCTCAGCAGCGGGTCAGCGACGTAGCGCGCCAGATCGGCGTTGTTCGGATCCGCAGCCTGCGACGCGATTGCCCAGTGTTGGATGTAGCCGTTGTACGCCCCGATCGCCGACTGCACTGCCAGCGCGACGCTCGGGTCGACCGTCGGCGTTGGCGATGGTGCGCTGGACGCGGCACTTGGCGTAGCCGTCGAGGACGGACTCTTGCTGGTGCACGCAGCCAAGGTGCACCCCACCATCGTGACTGCGACCAACTTGGACAGACGGCGTCGGCGGCGAACCATGGGAACCTCCCAGACAAGACGGTGAACGCAGCGCTCCTGCGCTCGCGGCCAGCTCTGTGCGCGGACCGCAGTTGTACGTCGCGATGTCGAGCCACTCCGCCATCGTGCCCGTTCGATGCGTCCGGGATAGCACCCAGCCGGAGCCGGACCCCTCATTCCGATTCGCCAATGCCTGTACATCCCTACCCGGCCGGACGGCTCCCCCCGCGCGAGCATCCATCCACCTCCAGCTGTAAGTTGCAACATCGACCACAACGGTCATACCTCGCAGCGCAATCAATCCGCCACGGTCCGCAATCGCCGTACCGCCAAATACGCACCCACAGGCGCGTACTCATCGGTGCGCAACCTGCGGATTCACTCACCTTTTCGGGTCTTGCCCATCCGCGCTAGGGGGGTTCACACTGGCCAAACGCGGCACCGCAGGGATTCACCGCCGCGCATGGACAGTCCGATATCAATTAGGGGGCGCTCCGTGGCCGAGCCCATCACTGCTGCGGATCTGGGATCAGCGCTCGACCTGATCGGACGACCGTTGATGCTGGAGGCGCTCGCGGCCGTGGCTGACGGCAGGACACTGCGAGACGCAGTGCCAAGTGGTGTGGATGCCGGGTTATTCATCGACGAACTAAAGGCGCTTCGAGCCCTGCGGATGGTTGACTCAACCGACGGATCTCCGCTAGGTCGTCACACGCTGACAGCCGATGGACAGGCACTGACGAACCTGCTTGGGAACCTGGCAGCGGCAATTACCTGCACCGCGACGGGCAACTACTCACCCGTGTGATGGCTTAACGACCGTTTCGTGCAGATTCGCCGACTATGACTACAGTTGCAATGACATCGCAAAGCGTACATATCGCCTGACGTAGCACTTGTCACAGAATATTTTCCTTGACAGCACCGCCGCGCCTTGTGACCTTGAAGGTTGCGCATTACCTAATCTCACGCCGCGCATAGTTGCGCGGCGATGAGCGGCGGGGGGCTGGGGGGAGCTGCGTGGAGGCATCGCACCTGCGGAACGTGACAGAGATCCTTGCTCGCAAGTGGGACCTGGTCATTCTGACACATCTGACCGACGGACCCATGCGATATACGCAACTTGCGCAAGCCATCCGTAAGGATTATCCCGAACTCACCGAGGGCGTCCTGAGCAAGACCCTACGACGCTTGACCGACGACAGAATGGTGCACAAGGTCGCGTTCGGCAAGTCCCGTCGAGCACACGACCTCACCACAGAAGGCCGCGCTATCGTCAGCGTCCTCGCCCAGATCAGCGCAATCTACGAGAACCGTCGCCAGCCACCCATGTCTCCCCCAGAGGCCGGCGTGGACGACCCGCTTAGCTATAGCTAACAGCAAGAAGCCCGCAACAAATACGCGGGCATCCTCCTCCAGAACGAGATCGGTAAGCGCACCAGCGGGCCCAATGACCTCTACGAGGGGCCGCTCAAGTCGGAGCCGCACTTCCCGGTCCCGGGCGGACTGTTCACCAGCGGTTGGATTCACATCCTTGAAGACAGTGAACTGCGCTACCTGCTGATGCTGTGCCGCTTCCACTGCCGGGAGCCCACAGGTTTCAAAGTCAGTTCAGAGGCGCGACTGCTGCACATGGGCATCGGGCCGACGCCTACGAGGCCCACATCTAGAGGGCTTCGGACGACGAAGTGGGACTCCTGCCAGGCCGGAAGGACCGTCGCGCGAGCCGGGAGGACATGCGAAGCCGCCGACCCGGTCGACTCCTTCACGCAGTTGTGTGGTCCGCGTGGGATCGACGGCGCCGTATTTTCGGGTCATGAGGCGCTTACTGGCTGGGTTCATTGGTATGGCGGTCGTGACCGGCCTGGTTGCCGGGTGTACGCGGCATCACGCGCCGGCGTCGGCGCTAGGGCAGGCCACCGCACTGGTACGGGCCGGATCGGCGACCACGCTGACCGCAGCTCAGGTCACGGTCGTGCTGCCAGCGGGCGCCGCGGCTGATGGCATCACTGCGGCGCTGACTGTCACTGGCGCCGGCAACGACCTGGCGCCGCCGGACGGTGTTCAGGTTGCCGGGCCGGTGGCGGCGGTGGACCTGCCGGGCGGCTTGGCCAAGCCGGCAACAGTCACGTTCCAGACCCCCGCCGGCGTGAAGGATGGGACGCTGATCCCGGTGGTGGTGTGGAAAGACGCCTCCGGGGCTTGGCGGTGGGTCCCGACCACGTACAACACTGGTGACGCCACCGTCAGCGCGGCTGTTGACCATTTCTCCCTGGGCTTCCTCGGCGGCATCGACGTGAAGAAATGGGCCAAGGATCAGTTGACCAGCTTCACGAACTACATCTCCGGGCGGCAGGGCATCGCCCAGCCGCGTTGTGGGGATGAGGCCGCGGCGCGGGCCGGTGGGGTGCAGATCACCAGCGACGGCGGTGACTACGTCAAATGGTGCTTCGGCGTGGATGGTGGCCGAAGGGTCTTGCGGGTCGCTAACAACCTGCGCACGTACGTACAGATTTCCTACCCGGCCAGCTGGCAGGTCGTTGACGGCCAGTCGCTGAGCTTCAGTACCGACACCGTCGCTCGAGTGCTCGGTATGACCGCCGTTACCCCAAAGGGGACGGCATCGCGGATCGTTGACGGTGGGGACACGCTGACGCTGGCTGTGCCCTCCGGTGCGTCAGGCCAGGTGACAGCGGAGATGTCCATCATCGCCTGGGCCGTGTCGGCCATCTTCTTCGGATTCACCGTGTACGGACTGGTGACGAAGGCTGCCGGCAACGCTCTGGCCACCGCCGCCAAGAGCGCCACAGACCGGTTCGCGCTCCTGCTCGGCGCGACGGCCGGGGCGAAGCCGTTGGAAGCGCTTAAGGACTGCACCAAGGCGGCCGCCGACCTTACCGAGACGAACGAGACCAACGCCAAGGACGTGCTGAAATTCGCCTGGGACTGCGTACCGGCCATCATGAAGTCTCAGCTCCAGGACGTCCAGGTATTCGCCGCCGGAGTGCTGATCAGCATGGTCGGCACCGCCGTCGGCGCGATCCTTACCGCAGTGAATCTACTCGTCACCGGGGTACGGGAAATCTGGGACGACATCGCCAGCTTCGGCGGCAAGAGCGATCCACAATACGACATCCGGATAGTCGTCCCCTTCGACGCCGCTGCCGCGTTGGCCCCGTACGTCGGTACCTGGGGCCAGCACGGCTACACCCTGACTATCGCCAAGAACCTGACCGCCAACGTCGTCGGCATCAACTTCGACAGCTCCAACGGCACCCCAGGACCCCCGGACTACCGCGAACGGGCCAGCTTCACGCTCACCGTCACGCCCAGCGGCATCACGGCGACGGTCACGGCAGCCGCCAACCCGAACAGCGACCCGAACGGCCCCTGGCCCACCGGCTGGTACCAGCAAGGCCAGAAGTTCACTGTCCGGATGAGCAATCAGCCCGGCGTGCTCGAATTCGGCGGCAGCCGCTACTGCACCGTCGCCGCGTACCAGACAGGGGTCTGTGGAGCCTAGTACGACAGCCCGGGTTCGACCTCAACCATCCACAGCGTTCGAACAGTTGGGTACGCGGGAGGCACTCGCCTTCCTCCGGCCCAGATCTTTCATGATCCTGTCAACCACACCAGGAGGACGTTCCTGATCTCCAACAGCCCTACGAGGTCTTTCTACGGCGATTTGAGCCCCCGAGGACGTTGAGGAGTTACTCGTTGGCCCAACGTCGATGTCGCCGGACAGGTCTACACGGGTCGACAGATCCGCATCGCGTGGTACGCATCTGGGGGTACGTCCGCCACGGACCGTAGCGAGGCAGGCGCTTCGCGAGGTACGACAAAGCTGTCGTGTCGCTCCGTTTGTTTGACTGGAGGTGCGGGTGTCTGCACGGGGGAACAGATTCGATGCATCGACAACCCAACGCCCGCGCGATCCGAAGGTTGACGGCCAGCTACAAGTCCCGACGAACACGGTTCGGCTGCACGGATCCTCAGCTTCGGCCGTGGGCAGCCGCGGTCGTGTGGGTGTGGTGGCGCGCGCCGTGTGCTGCGCCGTCCTCGTGACGCCGCTCCTGCGGTGGGCGATCGTCAGCCATTCGGTGTCAGCTCGACGGTCGTGGCGACGAACATGCCCTCGGTGCTCGATCTGCCTTGGTCCAGTGGGGGACGTGGTATCGCTCACACCGCGCGCACGATGCGGCAGCTGCGGCCAACGACTTGGACCGCCGCCGTGGGCCGTTGAAGTCGTTTTCGCCGCTGCGATGGCGCTGCTCGTCGTGGCGGGAGTGCGAGACGTGGCGTTGGTGGCGTTCGGTTGGTGGGCCGCGATCGGAACAGTGCTGATGTTTGTGGACGTAGCCGCACAGCGGCTGCCGACCAGGCTTTGCTACCTAGCAGTGGGCGGCCTGGGGCTACTGCTGGTTGGCCACGCCATAGCCACGCACGTGTGGGAGCCTTGGCTCCGGCTGGTACTCGGCGCGCTCGGTTCCGCAGCAGTCGTTGCTGCTTGCGCTCTGGCGGTTCCTGCGACTGTGCGGTGGGGCGATGTGCGGTTTGCGTTGGCCATCGGCGGGGCTACAGCGTGGGCCGGCTGGCTGGCGTTGTACACCACGGCCGTGCTGGCCACGCTCGCGGCGGCAGTGGTAGGTCTCGGACTCGTCGCGGCGCGGCGGGCCACCATCAAAACCCACCTGCCGCAAGGACCGTTCTGGTATGCCGCTGCGCTGGTAGCCGTCGCATTGATAGGGGTGTAGGTTCCCATGATCAATGACATATTCCCGGCCTCAATGGCATCTGAGTGGCACAAATGCCGTTGATGTGAGAACGCGCGGCGCGTTCGCCTGCTGGCACGCCGCGTCGCGAGGCTACAAAGCCTGTAGGCACGGCCCCGTAGCCGGACCAGGATTGGTCGAGGGGGACCCTGCCCGCCTGAGATCGCGAGGCCGTCAGCAATCTGACCGGTCGGTTGTCCGTTTGAGGGAGTGCTTCCGCGTGTGGGTCTGTGCCGTACTGGTAGTAGCCGCCGTGTCCACGCGCGGACACGTGACGGGATCTGGATCCTGTTCGGTGTGCGGGCTGGCCTTGTCGGGCGGTTGGAGGATGACGTATGCCCCGGTGGGCGGGCCGTAAGTGGTGAGCAGCAACGACCGCGACGATGTCCTGGCTGTCAGGATGCGGGCGGCGGTCGCCGAGGCGGTCACGAACGGGGCGGCGCGGTTGCGGGTGGTGTCTGCCCCGGCGCTGGTGGGGTTGTTGTCCGCGTCGGCGTTGGCTCCGGTGATCGCAGTGGCCGGGGGTGCGGGGGTACTGCTCGCGGCCGGTGCGGGTGTGCTGGGCTCGGTCGGGGCCGGTATCCTCACCGAGGTTGTAAGCGACGCCGTCGCACGGCTGCGCGGCGGCGGCGCCGAGCCGTCCTTGCCGCAGGTTCGTCAGGCGGTCGCCGACCGGATCGAGGCGGCGTTTCGATCCACCGACCCGGCGGACCGGGACCTGCGTGCCGAGGTCATCGACCTGTTCCAGGCCGTCGACATCGCCGGAACGGCGTTGCAGACCGCAGCGACAGTCGACGAGCAGCATCTGGTGCCGTCCATGCTTCACGCGTTCAGCGAGCTGACCGCGCTGTTCGGCGAGTTCGCGTTCGTGCTGGTGACCGCGAGGCTGAGCCTGGAGAGCCTGCATCAGGACGTGCGCCGGGAGGTGGCGCGGCAAAGCGCCGACCGGGAACGTGCTCGCCGCGCCGAGGCCGACATCGGCCGGATCCTCGACGCCGTCCGCGACCTGCAGGCCCGCCCCACCTCCTCGACAGGTGCCACCGGCCCGCCAGACCGCCCGTCCTGGGACGGCTGCCCGTACCGTGGCCTGTTGCCGTTCGAGGAGCGCCACGCCGCCGTCTTCTACGGCCGTCGGGCGATGACCTCTCGGCTGCTGGCACGCCTGGCCGAACACCTGGCCGGGCCTGTGGCGGGTGCGGGGGTGATGCTGGTCCTCGGCCCGTCGGGGGCGGGGAAGTCCTCGCTGCTGCGGGCGGGTCTCCTCGCGGCCCTCGCCGATGATCGTCTGGTTCCTGGGTGTCGGGCCTGGCCTCGGCGGGTCACCACCCCGACCGCCGACCCGGTGCGGCAGTTGGCCACCCATCTGGCCGACCTCACCGGCACCGACGCCATCGCCACCCATCACAGCCTGACCGAGCATCCCGATCAAGCCCACCTGCTCGCCTACCAGGCCCTGTCGACCCTCCCGACGTGGCCGGTAGCCGACCGTGCCGGCGAGCCGCCCAGGCTGGTCCTGGTGATCGACCAGCTGGAAGAGTTGTTCACCCTCGACGTCGACCATGCCCAGCAGGCGACGTTCCTGACCGCTCTGCATGCCATGGCCACCATCCCGGCCCTGCCGAACGGTCAACCCGCCGCGCTGGTGGTCGCCGGGCTCCGCGGCGACTTCCTCGATCACGCCACGGTCTTCGCCCCGCTGCGGGAGGCGGTCGAGGCCGGCCCGTTCACGGTCGGTGCGATGAGCGAGGCCGAACTACGGGAGGCGATCACCGGCCCGGCAACCGAAGCCGGCCGGCAGGTACCCGACGATCTCACCACGGTGATCCTCGACGACCTGCGTGACCGCAGCCTGCCGATCGGCTTCGACAGCGGCGCCCTGCCGCTGCTGTCGCAGGTCATGTTCGTCATGTGGCAACCCGAGCGGCCCGACGGCCTGACCGTGGCGGGCTACCGGCGCACCGGCGGGGTTGCCGACATCGTGCACACCAGCGCCGAAGCCGTCTACCACGCGCTGACCGAACACCAGCGGGACCTCGCCCGCCGCATCTTCGTGCACCTCACCGCCGCCGCCGACGGCAGACTCACCCGCCGCCCCGCCACCCACGCGGCGCTGCGCGTCGCCGCGGCCTGCGACACCGCCGACCTCGACGCCGTGCTGGAGGCGTTCACCGCCCAACGGCTGGTCACCCGCACCGACAACGACCTCGTGACCATCGGCCACGAGGAGTTGCTGCACTGCTGGACCAGACTGCGTGACTGGCTCCAACCCAGCCTCACCGACCAGGCGTTGCACCGCGCGCTCGTCGACGACGTCCATGCCTGGCTGGACCACCAGCGGGAACAGTCCTACCTGTACCGGGGCGGGCAACTCCTCGCCGTCCAGCACGCCGCCCACCGCTGGGCCACCGACCCGGCCGGACACCTCACCGTCGACCAGGTCGCCGCCGAGTTCCTCACCACCAGCCAACACCGGGACCGACGCCGCCGACGCATCTCCCAGGCCATCGCGACCGTCATGACCGTGCTGCTGCTCCTCACAGCCGGCGCTGCGGTCATCGCCAACACCAACAGGGTCGCCGCCGAAAAGAACGCGGCCCGTGCCGACGAGCAGCACGCCCTCGCCCTGTCCCGCCAACTCGCCGCACAGAGCCTTGCCACACGTACCACGAACTGGCCAACATCTCAGCGGCTGGCAGCAGCAGCCCTCCACCTCGCGCCGACACGCGAAGCAGTTGACGCGGCAAGCGCCCTCCTCGCCAACTACCGCAACATTATCGGCCACACCGGTCCGGTGCGGGCGGTGGCGTTCAGCCCGGACGGTCGGCTGCTGGCCACCGGCGACGGCGACGGCACGGTGCGGCTGTGGGATCCGGCGACCGGCAAGCCGGTCGGCGCGCCCCTGACCGGCCACACCGGCTCGGTACTCGCGGTGGCGTTCAGCCCGGACGGTCGGCTGCTGGCCACCGGCGACGGCGGCGACATCGGCGTCGACGGCACGGTGCGGCTGTGGGATCCGGCCACCGGCAAGCCAGTCGGCGCGCCACTGACCGGCCACACCGGCTCGGTGTACGCGGTGGCGTTCAGCCCAGACGGTCGGCTGCTGGCCACCGGCGCCGACGACAAGACGGTGCGGCTGTGGGATCCGGCCACCGGCAAGCCAGTCGGCGCGCCACTGACCGGCCACACCGGCTCGGTGCGGGCGGTGGCGTTCAGCCCGGACGGTCGGCTGCTGGCCACCGGCGACGGCGGCGACATCGGCGTCGACGGCACGGTGCGACTGTGGGATCCGGCCACCGGCAAACCAGTCGGCACGCCACTGACCGGCCACACCGGCTCGGTGCGGGCGGTGGCGTTCAGCCCAGACGGTCGGCTGCTGGCCACCGGCGACGGCGGCGACGGCGGTGACGGCTTCGACGTCGACCGCGTCGACGGCACGGTGCGGCTGTGGGATCCGGCCACCGGCAAGCCAGTCGGCGCGCCGGTGACCGACCACACCCGCTCGGTACTCGCGGTGGCGTTCAGCCCAGACGGTCGGCTGCTGGCCACCGGCGACGGCGACGACGGCGGCATGGTGCGGCTGTGGGATCCGGCGACCGGCAAACCGGTCGGCGCGCCGGTGACCAGCCACACCGGCTCGGTACTCGCGGTGGCGTTCAGCCCAGACGGTCGGCTGCTGGCCACCGGCGACGGCGACGGCACGGTGCGACTGTGGGATCGGGCGACCGGCAAGCCGGTCGGCCCGCCGGTGACCGGCCACACCGGCTCGGTGTGGGCGGTGGCGTTCAGCCCGGACGGTCGGCTGCTGGCCACCGGCGACGGCGGCGACGGCTTCGACGTCGACCGCGTCGACGGCACGGTGCGACTGTGGGATCCGGCCACCGGCAAGCCGGTCGGCGCGCCGCTGACCGGCCACACCGGCCCGGTGTACGCGGTGGCGTTCAGCCCGGACGGTCGGCTGCTGGCCACCGGCGACGGCGGCTTCGGCGGCACCGACTTCGGCGGCGACAGCGTCGACGGCACGGTGCGACTGTGGGATCCGGCCACCGGCAAACCAGTCGGCACGCCACTGACCGGCCACACCCGCTCGGTGCGGGCGGTGGCGTTCAGCCCAGACGGTCGGCTGCTGGCCACCGGCGCCGACGACAAGACGGTGCGACTGTGGGATCCGGCCACCGGCAAGCCGGTCGGCGCGCCACTGACCGGCCACACCGGCCCGGTGTGGGCGGTGGCGTTCAGCCCGGACGGTCGGCTGCTGGCCACCGGCGACGGCGGCTTCGGCCGCGACAGCGTCGACGGCACGGTGCGACTGTGGGAACCGGCCACCGGCAAACCAGTCGGCACGCCACTGACCGGCCACACCCGCTCGGTGCGGGCGGTGGCGTTCAGCCCAGACGGTCGGCTGCTGGCCACCGGCGCCGACGACAAGACGGTGCGACTGTGGGATCCGGCCACCGGCAAGCCGGTCGGCGCGCCACTGACCGGCCACACCCGCTCGGTGTGGGCGGTGGCGTTCAGCCCAGACGGTCGGCTGCTGGCCACCGGCGACGGCGACTTCGGCCGCGACGGCACGGTGCGACTGTGGGAACCGGCCACCGGCAAGCCGGTCGGCGCGCCGCTGACCGGCCACACCGGCCCGGTGTACGCGGTGGCGTTCAGCCCGGACGGTCGGCTGCTGGCCACCGTCGACGGCGGCGGCGGTGGCGGCCCCGCCGACACCATCGACGGCATGGTGCGGCTGTGGGAACCGGCGTTCTACGCTGACCCAGTTCGGACCCTGTGCGCCCAAGCTGGTGGCATCACCCGCAATGAGTGGGCCACCTACGCTTCAGGTGAACCGTTCATCGAGGTCTGCCCATAACAACGTCGGTAAGACACTCAATTCACACCGGCAAGGACACCCCAGTCTGTGGCGAACACATGGCCCGATAGGGAGAGCCGGCGAGCCAGTGACGGAAAGCATTAGCAGGCAGGAACGGTGACACTACCCTGCAGCCCGGTGACGGCTCCAGGGCACCACCGGTGCCTGCCATCGCCAGCAGCGACCGCACACAACCAGACGGTCTGGACAGGCAACCGACCACCCAAACCACGATCCATCCGATCCCAACAAAGCAAGATCAAAAGCGCTCTCGTCGGCCAGAAGAGGATGCGTGGGACGCGTGCCGCTGCATGCGTCGCCCTCCTCCTGCGTTGCTGACGTCCAGCACGGGAAAATGCCACGATCGTGAGACTCCGGCGCGGGATGACACCGGTGAGACGAGGCGGATTACTGCAGGTCACAGTCGACCAGGTGACATCCTCCGCGAGACCCTACAAGGGGTGTAGGTTCCCATGATTCAGTGACATATTCCGGGCTGCCGGACGGGGTTTCGGGCTGCCGGCGAGTGCTTCGTGCCTTTGTTGTTGTAGCAGCTCAAGCCACGTATGTCCGCATCGTGGCCGGCCATCAGTAGACCCCCTCCCAGACCCAGTCGCCGGCGCGCCCGGCGTCGTCCGCCGGCAGGGCGGACTCGCCGACCTCTCCGAGACGTGTCGCGCGTGCCCGGACGTGTCCCAGTGCGGGGGCGGGCTGTTCGCCCACCGGTACAGCGCGGACCGCGGCTTCGACAACCCGTCGGTCTACTGCCCGGACCTCATGGAGCGGATCCAGCACATACGGCGGCATCCGCCGCGGGGGCCTGCCGTCCGTGACCACGGTGCCGACGCAGGGCGGCGGCCAGCTGTTCCTGCCGACCTCGGCGCTGCGGTGCTGGCCGGCTACGCGCATCTGTTGGCAGTCGTGGACGTCTCCGCCAGCAAGCTCAGCCTGCCGGCCGGCGACCACGTGCTGGCGGTCCGGGACATGGCACAGGAGCAGCCCGGGTGGGTGCTGAGCCGGGGCGTCAGGCCGGGCCTGTTGCTGGAGGACGCCGATCCGTGCCGCGACTGCCACAAGTGAAAGCCCACCGATCGCCTCGATGATGAGGCCGCCGGGCGCTGGCGGCGCGGCCTCGCGGATCGTCGCCGCCGACGCGCCGTTTCGCGGCGGCAGGCTGAGGACGGGCCTGCGCGCGGTGGTGCCCCAGCACTGGCAGGGGTCGCTGTCGCTCACAGTATGCCGCCAGGCACGCGGCCTGCCGTTCCGGCCGGTCCCAGTCGTCCCCGTGCTCGGTGGTGGCATCTGGAGGTCGGCGTTCAGCGGAAGGCGGTCGGCGAGCGGTACGCGGGCGGCGGCGATCACATCGAGGGCAGTTTTCGATGCGGTGTGCGGTGTGGTCCGGGTGGTGGTGGCGGGCACGTGCAGCAAGGACGGCGGCGCGGAACATGCGTGCCGCCTCAGCACCGGACGTGCACACCGCCAGCGAGGCGAACGCGTGCGAGCGCTGGCAGGGATCGGCCTAGCGGAGGCGTCACTGCGGTTCTGTCTGCCCGGCGTGTCGGTCGAAACTCGTTCGCGTCGCCGCCTGGGGTCTGGAATTCTGTAGGGCTGGCACCGCGCCATGCCCTGAACAGAGGCTTGAATCGAGGCGTGCATGGACGTGCAGTTCGAACGACGGCGGGTAGCTGTCCTGGCACTGGTCCGAGCAGTGTTCGAGGGTTTCGCGGAGCTGGAAAGTCGGCCGCGCATCGGTCGGATGATCGACAACCAGCGGTGGTGGCGTCACGGCCAGGAAGAGTTTGTAGGTCTCCGGCGCGAGGCATGGAACATGCCAGACGACCTGCCGATGTACGGCTGGTTGGACAAGTTTCCCGAGATGGCCGCCGTACGCGAGGCGTACGACGCGGACCCGGTACTCGGCGCCCGAGTCGACGCACTTCTGGGCATCGAAGGCGGCCGACAAGGAACGAATTTCTACTGGATCTTGGCACAGCACGTGATCGAGCCGATCGTTCTGGCCACCCGCACCTACAACCTCGACGAGTCTGTCTTCGACCGGGTCTACAGCGCGTTCGAGCGCGGCTTCGGTGCCGAAGAGATTCACATGGTCGAGTTCGTTCCGCTCAACGGCTTCGCATCGACGGAAGAGGTTGTCACCCTTCCCGATGGGCTCGTCCTCAAGCACATGGGTGACCTCCAGGTGAGCCACGCCATCAACCACCTCGCCGTACCGCGCATGTCCGGCGGCGGCGTGAACGGCGCACGCATTTCGCGATTCGACCAGTGGGCGCTGACCACGACGCGCGCATACCGTGTCGAGGCCGGCTACAGCGACGTCGTTCCCCGAGCGCCAGTGTTTCCGACGCTCTACGGCCCGGCGGCAACGTTGGTAACCGCGCTACGCATCGTCTGCGGCGGTTCCGTGGTGTCCACCCGCAGCATGCTCGCCCAGGATGAGAGCGAGTTCCCGTTTCTCCCCAGTTCTTCTGCGATGTTGACCGCGTTCAACAGCGCGGACAACGACCGTCCGACCTACCTCATGCCGGATGCGCTCGGCGTCTTCCTGGCCACATACAGCGCGCTCGGCTTGCCGGAGGTCCAGGCGGACCGGTCACTTCAGGTCGCCATCCGTCGGCTGGTTCTTGCCGGATCACGCAGCGAGGACAGCGACCGGCTGGTCGATCTCATGATCTCGGCTGAGGCCCTGTTCATCAAGCGATCGAACCTTGCCCGGGACATGGCGAAGAAGGTAAAGATCATGGCGGGGGCGGCCACTCTGCTGGCGGGAGATCCGCAGCTCCAGGTAGGAGCCGATGAACTCCGGATCCTGATGAAGACGATGTATGAGGCCCGCAATGCCGAAGTACATGGCGACGACCAGCCGTACGCGCCTCTCTACCTGCTCTCCGGCGCTGCGACCGACTCGTTGCCCAAGATGCTCGACGATGCCGAGCGAGTCATGCGGCGCGCCGTCTTGGTGGTCCTGGAAGAGCACGCGCGAGCCAAGCTGCCCTAACGGAGTTCGCTCCACCAGGATGGTCGTGTCGCCCACCTGCTTCGGGTATCTCGCGCGCTGGGTCTGTCTGATCGAGGGCCGACCTCGGTCATGTGAGCCTCGATGACGCGTTTAGGGAAGTCGGCCAGCATGCCGACATGAGGGACGACATCAAGCGCCACGTGAAGGAGGATGAGCAGCGACAGCGCGGCGCGAATCGCCGTGTGCGGGAAGGAAGCCGCCGCAGCGCCAGAGGCCGACGCTATGGCCAGGACCGGAGTCAGAACGCGCCCTAAGCCCTGATCCACCGATGAAATTGATGTGGCTGTGGCAGGCCGGACGCGACGATGCCCCCGCGAGCTGGAAAGATAGAGGTTCTTGAGGCTTCTATCGTCCGGTTCGAGAGGGCACCGTCGGGGTGAGAATATCGCACGGCGCGACGCGGGTGCGCGCATCGTTTGATGATCCGAGTCTGGTGTCGTGTGCCGGACTGGAGCCGGTCATGGCCCTCGCCCAACGGTGTGACCTGCACGGCATCGTGGCTGCTCGGCTGCATCTGCCAACAGACAAGGGGTCCAACGCGTCGGGGAAGGTCGCCGCGATCGTGGCGGGCATGCTGACCGGTGCCGACTCGATCGACGACCTGGACGTGCTGCGTCACGGTGGGATGCCGATCCTGTTCAGCAGCGTGTATGCGCCCTCGACGCTGGGCTCGTTCCTGCGGGCGTTCGCCCACGGCCATGTCCGGCAGTTGCAGGCCGCCGGACGGCAGTTCCTGGTCCGGCTGGCCGGACAGGTGCCGTTGCTGCCCAGCGCCGGCGCGGTCACGTTCGTCGACGTCGACTCGCTGCTGCGGCGGGTCTACGGCAAGCAGAAACAAGGCGCAGGGTTCGGTCACGCCAAGGTCGGCGGCTACCAGGTCCTGCTGCGCGGCCTGAACCCCCTCGTCGCCACGATCAGCACCCCGGACGCGGCGCCGGTGATCGCCGCGACCCAGCTCCGCGCCGGCAACGCCGGTTCAGCCCGCGGCGCGGCGGCACTGGTCGCCGAAGCCGTCGCCACCACCAGAGCGGTCCTCGCAGCCCAACCCGCCACCACTGCAACGACGACAGCCGCCACCGTGGCGGCTGAGATCATGGTCCGTGCGGACTCGGCGTTCTACTCCCGCGCGGTGATCACCGCCTGCCGGCGGGCCAGGGTACGGTTCTCGGTCACCGTCCGCATCGACGCCAAGGTCCGTAGGGCGATCGACGCGATCGGCGAGGACGCCTGGACCGAAATCCGCTACCCGCAACCGGTCTGGGACGAAGACCAGCAGCGGTTCATCTCCCGCGCGCAGATCGCCGAGACCACCTACACCGCGTTCGAAGACACCCGCCACGAAGTCACCGCCCGGCTCATCGCGCGCCGCGTCCCCGACCTGAACAAATCCACAGTGGACGAACAGGGTGTGCTGTTCACCGTGTGGCGTTACCACGCCGCGTTCACCGACAGCCCGTACGTTCTCGTCCAGGCCGAAGCCCAGCACCGCGGCCACGCCATCATCGAACAGGTCTTCGCTGAACTCATCGACGGGCCCCTCGCCCATCTGCCCTCCGGCCGGTTCAACGCCAACAACGCCTGGCTGGCCTGCATCGCCATCGCGCACAACCTCACCCGCACCGCCGCCACCCTGGCCGGACGACCCCACGCCACAGCCCGCGCCGCCACCATCCGCCGGCACCTGATCAACGTTGCCGGGCGGATCAGTCGACACGCCCGCACCGTCACCATCCACCTGCCGCAACACTGGCTCTGGCAACACAACTGGCTACGCCTGTTCACCACCACGCACGCCCCAC
This sequence comes from Dactylosporangium sp. NBC_01737, assembly GCF_035963215.1. Lineage (NCBI taxonomy): Bacteria > Bacillati > Actinomycetota > Actinomycetes > Micromonosporales > Micromonosporaceae > Dactylosporangium > Dactylosporangium sp. NBC_01737. Next base: position 4,946,203 of record NZ_CP109153.1, on the reverse strand, counting down.
CCGCCTGACCATCCACACAGGACAGTCACACGCAGCCGACGCCGGCCACCCACAACGCCAGACCCCATCGAGCCATTGAGCACACCGGCAACTCGGCCGGTCACCCCAGCACGCCCCGACCAACACCCAAGATCATGAACTCGGACCAGCCGAACGTCGAAAACCTTATCGGTGGATCAGGGCTAAGGGTTCCGGTGAACCGCGATACCCGCACCCGGTCACTCGCTGAACCCGCCTTCCGACGATGCCGCCATTGAACTCCACGCAGCGCACCGTGCCAAACCCCAGCCCGGCGTCCGCGCTGCCGGGTCGAAGCCCTGTCGATTCCCGTCATAGTCCTGCTGCGGCGCGGTTGCCGTTCGCTGTCTCCGTGCGGGCGTGTGCGGCGCGAGGATCGCTGTGCCTGCTCGCCGCCGTACCGAGCGCGACCGCGGTGTCGAGCCGCGCGAGTTGCGCTGCGGTGCGGTGCCGCGGCTGGTCTAAACCATCGTGGTCACCTTGTTGCGACGGCTCGGCCGGTGCTGCGTCGTTGCGGCGGTGGGTGATGGCTTCGGTCATCTGGTGCCAGCCAATACCGTACGGCCTGTGCTCTGTACGCCCAGGTCGATACTGCGGGTCCAACAGCTCGCCCCGGGTCACCAGTTCCTGGGCCAGGTGGTAGTCGCCGGCCTTGAACGCCGCGAGCGCGGCGGCGGCGATTTGCTCGGCTCGGTCCTGCCGGTGCGCGCGTAGGTCAGCTCGCTGAGTCTCGGTGAGCTCCAGGACGCTCGGATCGGCGTCGATGACGGCTGTGACGGCGTCCCAGACGGCCGCGAGCCCGTAGCGGTCGGCCAGGTCACGCAGATGCCCCTCGCTGACGTACCGCGCAGCTGACTCGCGTCCGGGGTTGAGCGGTCCAAGGAAGTAGAACCCGGCGTGGTCGGCGACCGCAGTACGGATGTCTGCCTGTTCGAGCGAGGTGAACCGTCGCATCGGATCGTCGAGCTCCGTGTCGTCTCGACCCTCGGAGGGGGCAGTGCGGTGCGACGCGACCGGCGGGTCACTCCGATCCGGTTCGGCACCGGCGGTGTCCGGAGTCATGGTGGCGTCGCGGCTTGGCGCGGGCCGCTGTGCGGCGCTTGTCAGCGTCGCAGGCGGATCAGCGAGCGGTTCCCCTGTCTGGGCGGCATCAGCCGGGTCTGGCGCCGTGGCGACGGTCGCCGACTGTGGCTGCGTCACCCGGGTGGCGGCGAGCGCTGTTGCCGCAGCGGTCGGCTGCTGCCCAGCTACGTCGTCGATCCAGGCGAGGGAGCCCAGTTCCAGACGCTGCTTGGCCCGGGTGACCGCCACGTAGGCCAGGCGTAGCTGCTCGTCGTTGGGCAGTAGGGTCTGTCCGGTCTGCTGGTTGGTTTGCGGCTGGGGAAAGTCGCTGGCGATGCGCACGCGGTCCCACTCGCGTCCCTTCGACTTGTGGACGGTGGAGACGATGACGTCGTACGCCGGTTCGCCGTCTGGTGTGGTCTCGCTGTCGTTGACCAGTTCTCGGACCATCTGCAGGAGTGCGTCGGCGCCTCGGCGGTCGACGAGGTTGACGAACGCGCGCAGCGACTGGGCGTCTGCCTCGCCGTCCTCGACGTAGGTGCGGACCTCGTCCCAGGTGGCGAACCGGTTCAGGTCGGGATGTTTCGTGGCTCGTCCGGCTTGGAGGTCTTGGGCAGCCTTGGCAATGTCCTCGATCATCTTGCCGCCGCCGAGCAGGGCGACGCGACGGCCGGCGTCGACGGCGTCGACGACCGCCGCGACGGCGCCAGCGTTGGTCCGGGCCAGGACCGCGTCCGGCTCCTCGACGACGCCGATGCTGCTGTCCAAGGAGGGGTTGCCGGTCAGTCGCCAGCGCGAGTCGAGCAGCGACAGGAATTGATTGCCGACGTCGGCAACGGCGGGACCGAACCGCCAGCTTTGCGTCAACGGCAGCGTGGTGTCGGCCGGCCAACGTTTGAGCGCGTCGATCGCGCCCCGGAACCCGTAGATGGACTGGTTGGAGTCGCCCACGACGATGGTCTGCGCCGGCTGTTCCTGGATGACCTGACGCAGGACGTCGTTGATGTCCTGCGCCTCGTCGAAAAAGATGGTGTCGTACGGCATGGCGGGGTGGGTCAGCGCCCACGCCTTGAGGTAGTCGTCGTGGTCGAAGAACAGCTTGCCGTCCGGGTGGATGATGTCGGCCCAGGCGGTGCGAGCGTGGTCGAGCACGACTCGGGCAAGCTCGGGTGTCTCCTCCGCCATGCCGGTCGGCAGATGCCGAGGTCCGATCGTGTCCGCGGCGCTCTCGCGGAACACGCGGATGGTGGCCATCACCATGCGGGCCACCCGTTCGGGCTCCACGACGTCGGGACCGACGTGACCCTCAATGTTGAGGTGAGCGGCCCACTCGTCGGGCCATCGAGCGCCCGTGCGCACGCGACCGACCTTGTCCCGTAGTGGGCTGTTGCCGAGCGCTTCCCGCGCGAAGGAGTGCGCGGTGCCTGCCCGCACGTGTCGGGGGAACTTGCGGGCGGCCTCGGCGGCGATGGCGGCGTTGAACGCGATGTAGGCGATGCGTGCCTGCGGCCGGGCGTTGGCCAGCATGAGCAGTGTGGAGGTCTTGCCCGTGCCGGCGAGAGCCTGCACCGCGATCGTCCGACCGGCTTGGTAGGCGTCGATGATGTGTTGCTGCTGGCCGGTCGGTGCCATTGCGGGGGCGGGCTGGTGGGCGCGGTTGGCGTCGGCGCGGTCTTGCGCGGCCAGCCAGCGCTGGATGTCGCCGAGCGCGGCGGGCCGGTCGGTTGGCCGGCCGGTGTAGCGCCATTCGCGGTTGCTTCCTTGCCAGCGGAAGCGGTGCTGTTTGAGCAGTCCGCGGAGACCGTCCTCACGGCGGGAGCCGTCGGTGCCGCGAACGATCAGGGCCGTGCCGTCGATCACCTGGATCCGGCTACTCCAGGACGTTGGCGTCTCGGGCAGGCTGTCGTTCCCCGCGGCGGTCGTGCCGATGTTGGGCGCGGGAAGCGGCGGTGCCGAGGCGACACCGGTCAGGGCTGGTGGCTCCGTCGGAGGGTCGGCTGCGGCCTCGACTGTGGCTGCCGGCGCTGCCGCTGCGGTGCTGTCGGCGTGATGGGCCTCGCCGGGCTCGCTGTCCTGTTCCGGTTGCTGGGCGTCGGCTTCCTCGGCAAGTTCGGCCAGGTCCTGGTCGCCGAGGGGTTCGTCGAGCTCGGCGGTGGCGGCCAGCAATCTCGCCTCTGCCTCCGAGTACGGGCCGGTGTGCTCGCCGATCTCGGTGCCGTCGTGGTCGACGAGCTGCCAGGTGGTCACCGGACCGTCGTCGTGGACGTGATCCGGCGCCACGGTGATCCGGCCGCGTGGCAGCATCCCGACCTGCGGGTGGCGCGCGTCAACGTACACCGCTGTGCCGTGGCGGTTGGTCCGTCGCCACACGTGGTGCTGCCCGTCTGCGGTCGGCGTTTCCTCGCTGATCGCCACCCCGTTCAGCCAGGCCGGCCGCGGCGCGGGCGACGTCTGCACCGGTTGCACTGTGGCTGGTGTTGGCTGGTCGGTGTCGGCTGCTGCTGCCGTCCGCCCCCCGCTGCGCTGCCCGTCGTGCAGGGCTGGCGCCGTGGTAGTAGTTGGGTCCGACGGTGCTGCAGGGCGCGAGCTTTCGGGTGCTGGCGGCGCGGCGACCGGCGACGGGTCCTGGGTGACCGTGGGTGGAGCTCCGCGGTCGGCGACGGCGTCGCCGATGACCGGGGCGGGGCCTACCGCTACCAGGCGGTAGCGGCGAGTGCTGTCCGGGAGTGTGCTGCCTCCGACGAGGTAGACCGTCAGGTTGATCCCGACTCGGTCGACGGTGACGGTGCCGCTTCGCAGCTGCACCTGATCGCCGGGGTTGAGTCGCAGGCCAACCACGGTGCGCCCAACGTTGCCGTCGTTGCTGTGGTACGGCGCGATCTCAAGGCCAGACGCCATCCGACGCAGCAGGTTGTCAGCTGCGACCACGTGGTCGGCTGGGACGCCGCGGATGGTCGTCCCAGTGCTGGTGCGGTTGCGCGGGATGGTCTTGGTGGCGCCGCTGGCGGCGATGGCCTTCAGGTCGGCCTTGATGTCGTCCTGGTATGCGGGATCGAGGGTGAGGTATTCCTCGACGGTCAGCCGGCCGTAGTGGCTCAGTCGGCCGGCGTCGGGGATGTCATAGCTGCTGGCTGGCAGGCACAGCACGTCAATGGCCGCGGCTTGGGCTTCGGTGTGGGTTGTGGGGTGGCCCGACCAGCGGTCGAGCAGTCGCCGGGCGGTGGCGCGTTCGCGCCATGCGGGTGAGGTGAGGCTTTCCTGGACGTCGGCGGTCAGTGCCCGACGGTCATCGGCAGTCAGCCCAGCCAGGTCGTCGGCGGACACCTCAGCGAAAGTGCGCATCCGCCACTCCCGCCGGATCGTCCACGGCTCGCCCCGATCGTTGCCGAGTTCGTCGATCGCCGCCCGTTGGCTCGGCGTCATCGCTGGAGGCAGTGCCGACGGGGCCGTCACTGGGCGGCTGGGCGTGGTCGTCGCCTGGGCTATGTCGGGGCCGGCTACTGCGGTGGAGCGCTGGTCAGGATCGGTGGCGGTCGAGTCGGCGGGGGTAGTGGCCGGCGCCGGCTCGGCGGTCGGTGAGGCAGTCGGACGCGGTGCACGTGGGCCGGGAAGATTCGCGTCGCCGGCCCGCACCGGCGTCCAGTACAGGTCTCGTTCGATGATGAGCAACCCGCGGTTGATGGCTTCCACCTCCGGCAAGTCGACGTAGCCCCATTCGGCGTCGCTGGGATCACCGTGATTGACGAACCCGTATCCGGTGCCGGTCGCTGGGTCGTACTCGGCGAGCCACGCGTCGAAGGAGCCGCCGAAGTAGTGCAGATGCAGGAGCTTGTCCTCGGCCGGTTGCGCGTCGGTGGCATACAGTTCCGGCACGGTGGCGGTGATGTCGGCAGGCGGGTAGAACGGGTGTCCGCGGCGACGCCGGTGCAGTTCGGGAAGACCGGCAGCGGCTGGCAGTTGCTGACTCGGTGGCGTGTCGTGGCGGGACTGAGTCTCTGCCCCGCCGTTTCGGGTGTCCGATGCAACGGCGACCGGGCCGCGGCTTCCTGCCGACGCGGCATCGCTGTCATTGGGCCGTGTCGTTGTGGCCGCTACGGCGCGGGCGGGCTCGTCGACCGCAGCGACATCGTTGGCGTCCGTCCGCCGAGGCGGGAGTTGATCCTCGGCCGCGTACGGAGTTGGCGCGCCGTCCGGGCCGGCGGGGTCGGGTGTCACGGTGTCCGGCGTGGCGGTGGCATCGGAGACAGCGACGTCGATGATGCGGAGCTGCTTGTGCAGTGTGGCCAGCTTGGCGGTGTGTTCGTCGAGTTCGGCACGGCGCGGGAAGGGCAGCCCGATGCGGTCGGTGGCGCGGTCGATGTTGGCCTGGAGCCGGTCGATGGCTTCCAGTTGGCGGGTCCGTAGGTCGTCGGCTCCGGTGAGCCGGTTCTCGAGTTTGCGGATCAGTCCGACGCGTTCCTGACCGTCGTCGGCGGCGAGGGTGTCCAGTTCCCGTTGGGTCAGCGCGATGGTGCTGTCGGAGATGCCGTCCAGGTCCAGCAGTGCCCGGTGGCCGAGCAGGTCGGGTTCGATGGTGGCGTGCAGCGCGATGCCGCCCAGCTGACCGAGGTGCAGCTGGGTCCGGCCGTAGGCGGTGTGCACTGCCGGGTGGAGCCGGCTGATCAGCGCGGCGCCGGCGGCGGCACGGGTGTCGAAGGTGGCGCCGTCCAGGGTCATCCGGAAGGCGTCGCCGCGGGTGTCGACGCGGCGGGCGAGGACCTCGTCCAGTTCGCCGATCGTGCGGTGCAGGCTGGCGGTGGTGCGGCGGTTCTGCTCGACGGTGGCCTTGAGGGTGACCTGCTCGTCACCCCAGATGCGCTGTTCGAGCCGCAGCGCGCCGACGGTCTCCTCGATGCGGTGCAGTTCGAGGAGTTCTGGGCGGCCGGCGGCGACGGCGAACATGACCGCCGGGTCGATCTGGCCGTCGGTGTCGTCTTCTTGGGCGTCGATGATGCGGGTGGTGTCGTTCGGGTCGAGCATCTGCTTGGTGAAGCGGGCTTTGTCGTCGACCTTCTGCCACAGGAACGGGTCGTAGGAGTTCTCGGTGACCACGAACACGTGGTGGATGGCCGGGTTGGCGTTGCCTTGGCGTTGTCCGCGGCCCAGGCTCTGCACGACTGGGCTGAGTTTCCAGGTGGGGTCCAACTGCATGATGCTGATGACTCGGCGTTGGATGTTGCGGCCGGTGCCGAGTCCGGCGCGGCTGCCGATCAGCACGGCGATCTTGCCGTCGCGGGCGTCCTGGTCGAGCTGGTCTTTCTGCCTGCGGTTGGTGGCGTCCTGCGCGAAGCGGATCTTCTCGGCGGGCATCCCCCGGGCGACGAGCGCGTCGCGCAGTCCGTCGTAGATGTTCCAGCGGTCGTCGCGTGGCACACCAAGGTCGCAGAAGACCAGGTGGAGGCTGCCGCGCTCCGGGTCGGGGGTGCCGTCCGGCCGGTAGTAGAGGTCGTCCTTGTGCTCGTTCCACGACGCGGCGAGCCAGTCGGCGGCGACGTCGAGTTTCTGCGGCTCGGTGGTGGCTGCGCCCATCAGGCGCAGGTCCAGCGATGCGGTCCGGCCATCGGTGGAGATCCACAGGATGTTGTCGTCGCGGAGCACACCTTTGGTCGTCAGCCGTGGTTCGGGGCTGCCCGAGGTGACCGCCCTGGCGCGGGCCGCGAGGCTGACCAGGTGCTGGCGCAGTTCCGACGACGCGGGCACCGACAGGATCTCGGGTTGACCGCCGATGATCGCGGGCTCGCCCAGGTCTAGGTGCTCCTTGAGCTTGACGTCGGCCCAGGAGTACATCAGCTGCTTCTGCTCGGGCAGGTTGACGAATCGGCTGTGCCGGGTCTTCGACACGAACCCGGAGCCGTCCGCGCGCATCTCGATGCGCCGGCGGGGCTGGATGAACGCCGCGTGGTACTGGTCGTCCTCCTCGATGCCCATCTCCGCGAGGAGCTCTGGCGCGGCGTACTTGGTCATCGTCAGGATTTCTGACGGCGAGTTGTCGATCGGGGTGGCGGTAGCAAGGGTGACGACCCGCGCGCTGGTGCGGCGCAGGTACTCCAGCTTCATCTCCAGGTCGGCGGTGATCTGGTTGCCGGGGTGCGCGAGCTCCGGGATCGCCGAGATCACCCGCAGGTTCTTGTAGACGTGCGCCTCGTCGATGAACAGGTAGCCGATACCGGTCCGCTCGAACTCGACCCCCGGATCGGACGGTGTGGCCAGTTGCTCTTTGATCTGCTCCTGCAGGGTCGCGACCTGCTTTTCGACGTCCTTGACGGTGTACCGGTCGGCGCCTTCGGTGTTCTCCAGGTGCTTCTTGAGCCGGTCGAGTTGCTTGTTGAGGTAGGCGACCTTCACCTCGCGGCTGACCGGGATCTTCTTGAACGCGTTGTGGCTGATGATGATCGCGTCCCAGGTGCCGGTGGAGCAGCGGGCGACGAACTGGCGCCGCTTGTCGCCTTCGAGGTCTTCGGAGTCCGCGGCCAGAACCTTGGCCCGCGGGTACGCCTGGAGGAACTCGCGGCGGAACTGGCCCAGCACCCCCTTCGGTACGACGTAGGCGGGTTTGGACACCAGCCCGAGCCGGACCAGTTCCATCCCGCCGACGATCATCTCCAGGGTCTTGCCGGCGCCGGTGCCGTGGAACAGGCCGGTCCCCCGGGTGTTGCGGATGCGGGCCACCGCCGCCATCTGGTGCGGACGCAGGGTGAACGCTGCGGACATGCCCGGTGCCGTGATGTGCTCGCCGTCGTAGCTGCGCACGACCCGGGCGTTGAACCGGTCGTTGTACGTGCGGCCCAACGCAGCGGCCCGCTCGGGGTCCTCCCACAGCCAGGCCCGGAACCGGTCGTCGAGCTGCTGCGACTTGGCCTGCGCGAACGCGGTCGCTTCACTGTCGCGGACGGTCCGGGCTTCCTTGCCGGTACCGACGGTCTTGGTGATCTCAATGGTTTGGCTGTTGAGCAGGCTCGCGGCCAGGTCTGTGGCGGGCCGGTTCCTGGTACCCCACACGGTGGTGGCCAGCACCCCACTCTTGGCCCCGCCGGTCACCGACCAACTCGCGCCGATGTTCGCGACCCGCACGCCCGGGTCTTCGAGGATCTCCTGGAGGAACTGCTGTACGTAACCGGCGGAGATCCATGGCGCGCCGAGCCGGGCGCTGATCTCGCCGGCCGTCAGGTCCCGCGGAATCACCTCCTGCAACGCGGTGACGTTCGCCTGGAACTGCGCGTCGGTAGCGGCGGCGTGCTGGGCGGCGTCGAGTTTGCGGCGCACGTTGCCGGACAGATACTCGGCCTTGCGGATCAGCCGCCCGGTTCCGGGCTCCTCGAACACGAGACCCGCCAGCGCGTCGCGGGCCTGCGCCTCGGTGTCCAACCCGAGCAGTGCCGCAATGACGTCCAACCGGACCTCGTTGTGCCGGTCCCAGCAGACGACGAGCGCGTCGTCTGCGGTGTCGACGTGGTCGACCGGGCTCGGGACGGTGATGACCCGCTGCGTGAACACCTCGGCCCTGTCGGCGGTGCCACTGTCGTCGTCGAAGCGTTCCAGCGCCGAGACGTACGGGAAGAACGGGTCGTCGCGGAAACCGCCCATCCGCGGGTACGTTCGGCGTTCGCTCTCCACGACGTCGCCGGTCTTCTTGTCCACGCGGGTGCCGGTGGCGCGCTGGAACCGGTTGATCGCACCGTGCGCGGCGACGTAGGCGTCGTAGCGGCGGTTCAGGTCGGCGCGCAGCTGCCGGGTCTGCGGGGTGTCGGTGCGGTGGGTGGCCTCCTCGTCGAGCAGCGCGAGGATCGTCTCCCGCAGGCCGATCAGCGCCCGCAGTTCCGCGACCTGGGTGCTGGCCGGCTCGTGCCGTGCCCGGCGGCCGTCACGGACCTGGAAGAACCGGCCGTCGCCGGCGTCGATGAACAGACCTTCCTGGTCCGGGGTCGGTGCCCGCGGCGGCGCGGGCGGCTCCGGCGGCTCGGTCGCGGCAGCGACGATGCGGTCCAGGGCGGCGGTCAACGCGGCACCCACCGTGTCCGTGTCCGCCTGCACGACGAGGACGGGCCGGTGCCGGCCGCTGTGCGTCAGCTGCTGGCCGAGCACCATCGCCGGGCGGTCCAGGAAGTATTCGTTCACGTCGAACGTGTCAGTGGGCCCCGTGGCTTCGGCGGCGGGCAGCTGCACCGCCTGCGTCTGCATCCACGCGGTGTCGGCCGGGGGCTGACCGTCGGCGCGGCGCCGCAGGATGAGCAGGTCGGTGACGACGTCGGTGCCCGCGGCGGCGGCGTGCGCCTCGCTGGGCAGGCGGACTGCACCGACGAGGTCGGCGAGGGCGGCCATCTGGGTGCGGGCGGCGTGGTGGGCGTCGTCGCGTCCGTCCATGGTGTACCGGGAGGTGATCACCGCAACCAGCCCGTCGGGGCGCGTCGCGTGCAGCGCCTTGAGGATGAAGTGGTTGTGGATCGAGTGCTGTCGGCCCGGGTTATGGCGGGGGTCGTGCAGTTTGTGGCTGCCGAACGGCACGTTACCGATCACCAGGTCGAACCCGGTGTCGGGCAGTGAGGTGTCGGCGAAGGACTCGGCGCGGATCTCGGCGTGCGGGAACCGGGCCTGCGCGATCCGCGCGGTGGTCGGGTCGATCTCGACGCCGACCAGGGTGCTACCGACGGGTGCCCCGACGAAGAGGTTTCCGCTGCCGCAGCCGGGCTCCAAGACCGTGCCGCCGGCAAAGCCGAGCTGAGTAACCGCCGCCCAGATCGCGGTGACGAACTGGGGATCGGTGTAATGCGCGTTGAGGGTGGTGGCGCGGGCGGCGCGGTAGCCGTCCTCGCCGAGCAGCTGTTGGAGTTCGGCCCGTTCGCCGGCGAACCGGGCCGCGAATCGGGCTCGTTCGTCGAACAGTGCGGGTGTGGCACCCCAGCCGGACCAGCGGGCGTAGAGGTCACGCTCGTCGGCGGTTGCCGGCTGGGGGTCGGGGCGCAGAGCGGCCCGCACCGCCGCCAAGTTGGCCCGGATCCGCTCTGCCTCGCCAGTCGGCGGACCGACCAACTCACCGACTGATGCCGCCGACGAACCGGATGCAGCCGGGGCAGCCGGGTTAGACGGGGCGGAGGGGGGTGCCGTCGCTCCCGTCGCAGGATCGGCTAGCGCACCGTCAACAGCATCTCGCGCAGCACCTGGCCTTCCGCCTCGAACCGGGCGGTCGTCAACCGCTGCACCCGCTGCAGGTACCCCTCCCCGCTCGGTGCTTGACCCGCCAGCGTCCTGGACAGCTCCTCGACCGCCGTCTCCAGTTCCTCCCCCAGCTGGGTGAAGAACTGCACCGGGTCCGGCAGGTCCCGAACCCGCTGCGGCATCGTGGTCTGCCAGTGCTCCATCGCCTGCTGGCCGTACCGGTTCACGGTCGTCTCCCTCGGGTGCGAGCGTCTGCTCCTGTTCTGGCGCATGCGTGCCGGGCGCGCCGAACAGGAAGTCGAACGAGAGTTGGTCTGCGTTTTCTTCGCGGCGCCGCCGGGCCATCTGCTGTCCTCCTATTCTGCTACGGCCGTGCCCCGGCCGTGGTCCTGCGCTGGTGGGGACCTCGCTGTCCTGCTTTCGTCACGCAGTGGTACGAGCCACCGCAGCGGCCGGCGGTGACGCACGCACGCTGGGTGCGGTGGGGTGCCGCAGGCATCGGGGCGTTCATCGGCGCGGCTCGCGGGACGCGGCGGGAGGTACGCCCTCCGGTCGGCTCCGGTCGGTCTGGATTCCGGACGCGGCAGGTGCGCCGGGCGCGTGATCCTGGTGCGCGAGTTGGGCCGCGGTGATCGGCACGCCGCCGGGCACGATGATGGCCCGGTTGACGGCGAGCAGCGTGGCCTTGAACCAGGCGTCGGCCGGTTGCCCGTCGATCAGGAAGCCACGTGCCTGGGCGACGCCCCGGCCACTGCGCACAGTGCGGGCGGCGGTGAGGTCTGCGCCTGCGGCGTACGCGCCGGCGACTGTCGCCTCGACCAGGGCCCTGCGCCAGACCGTCTGCGCCACGGCACGCCACGGCTCCCGGGATCCCGCCGCAGCTTGCCGGGCTTCCTGCGAACCGGCCTCGCTCAGGCTGGGCACAGCGGTCGGCAGCTGCGCGGAGCGGCCGATGAGCTCGCTCGCCACGATGGCGAGCGGGTAGATGAGCACCCACGCGGCCGGCTCAGCGTCGGCTCGCCCGGCCGCATCGCCGATCCGGGTCGCCGCGTCGACGTAGGCGTCGCGGTAGAAGTGGGGGTAGCCGTGCTCCCACGTCGCGAGGACGACGCGGTCGGCTCGAACGGCGTCGTTCACCGTGTCCCCGGGCGTGTGCCACTGCCGATACCCGTCCTCGAGGACGGTCTCCGGGACCGACAGCGCGGCGAGGGACGGGCGCGCGTCCGGCTGGTGCGGGGTCATGGCTTCGTCCTTCCTGGCTCATTCGCCGCGCGGTCGGGAGAAGGCGCGACGGATGATGCAGTCATCGGGTGAGCGGGCGGCGGATCGCCGCGACCGGCTTGAAGTTCACGACGGGCGTGATCTTGACGTAGCTGCCGGTGTGCGGCGCCTGGACGAGGTACTGCCGCCCGTCACCGCCGCGGCCGATGTACATGCCCACATGACCCGGGCGCTTCATCGAGCCGTTGGACCCGGGGATGAGGATCAGGTCGCCGGGCTGCATCGCGTCAAGCCCCGCCACCGCGACGCCGGTGTGGACCTGATCGCCGGTGACGCGTGGGATGCGCACCCCGGCATGCGCCCACGCCTGCATCATCAGGCCCGAGCAGTCGTAGCTGTCCGGGCCTTCCGCCCCGAACACGTAGGGTTTGCCGAGCTGGGCGAGGGCGAAGGACACGGCGGCGGCCTGCTGCGCGTCGGTCGGCAGGGTGTAGCCGGGTGGAATGCCGCCACCGCCGTCGGGCAAACCGTCACCGCCGGTGTCGACGGCGTACTTGGGCAGCCGGCTACGAATCTGCTGCGGATAGTCGTGCGCGAGACCGGAGGCCGGCACCCCGCCCGCGGCGAGGACGCCGCCGCGGCCGGCGAAGTACGCCGCCCACGCCAGGTCGAGCGGGTTGCCGACGAGGCGACCGTTGGCGAGGTTGGTCTCGGCCCAGGCGACCAGGTCACACATGAGGTGCCCTTGGGCGAGGATCGCGTCACCGGCGTCGTACGGCGAGCTGACGCCGTTGCGGTCGTAGTCGTACCCCCAGCTCTGCCAGGTGGCGTCGGTGAACTGCGCGATGCCCTTCGCCGGTACCTCGCCGATGTCGGTGTAGGCGTTGGGGTTCCAGCTCGACTCCAGGTCGAGCTGGGCGGCGATGTCAGCCGGCCCGATCGACGGGCACAACGCGCCGGCCGCCCGAACGTAGGGGAGGTACTGCGCGGGTACCGGCGCATCGGGGCGAAGCTGGTTGCCGCCACCGCCACCTGCCTGGGCGGCCTGGATCGACCCGACCGACCCTGCCGAGGCCGCCAGCACGAACCCGCCGCAGCAACAGCCACCGACGACCAACGCCACGATCAGGCCAGCGATGACAACCCATCGCGTCCCGGCCCCTCCCGTCTGGTCCTGGCCGCTCACCGCGAAACACCCCGGCCGCCGCCGAGCGCGCGGTCATGGCCCTCGCCGCGCCGGCCTGCGCTGGCGTCCGCGACGGGCCGACGGTCCGCATCGGGATGCCGGAGGGAGGCGCCGACGCCGACCCGGGCACGGTCCACTGTGGAGGTGCCCAGCCTTTCGGCGGACGATGGTGATGTGACAGACATGGCCGCTCCTCGGCATCGGTGACCGCTCCACCGAACCCGTCAACGGTGGGTGGTGGCGCTACCCGTAGCGCCCGTAGCGCCCGCATCACTTTGTGCGTCAACGCTTTCGTCCACACCGCCGGCTGATCGTCCAGGTCACGGCCCACCACTCGGGTGGGTCACCTGGACGAAGGAGCGCATCCGTGCTCACACATCTGGCAGACGTCGCATTGAACGTGCTGGCCGCCCCGCCGACGCCGGGCGCGACGCCGGCGGACCTGGACCCGGGCGCCATCGAGATCCCCGGCCTCGGGTTCCTGGTCACCCAGTTGCTCGGCTGGGCGAAGTGGGCGCTGCTCGTGGCCGGCGTTCTCGGCATGTTCATCTGCGCCGGCATGATGATCATGGGTCGTCGTAACCGCAGTTCCACCGCGGTCGACGGCGCCACCGGCATTCCCTGGGTGCTGGGCGGTCTGACGCTCGGCGCGGTCGCGGCCACGGTCGTCGGGGCGGTGCTGTAGGCCATGACGGACGACATCGCCCTGGCGGCCAGACGGCGCACCCGCGCCCTGGTGGCCATGGTGGCGGCCGTTGTACTGATCGTGGTTGCCGTCGTCGGCGTACTCGTCGCGACGGTAGGGCGCCGGGGCAACCCGGCGCCCGCGCCGCCATCGGCCATCACCGCGACCGCCGCTCAGTCAGCACAGCAACCTGGGCCGACCCCACCGGTCGCCCTGCATTGGGTCACCGTCGTCGGGGCGCACCTGCCCGCGGGCGCGGACGGGCCACGCGACACGAGTGCCGGCCGTGCCCGCGGATTCGCGCACACGCCGATGGGGGCGGTCTTCGCCGCCGCGCACATCAGCGTGCGGCTGTCGCCGCAGGCCGGTCCGGCTGTGTTCGAGCCCACCCTGCGCGAGCAGGTCGTCGGCCCTGACGCCAACCGGCTGCTCGCGGCCCTGGAGGAGGAGTACCAGGAGCTTCGGGCGCAGTTCGGCGTCGCGCCGGGCGGTCCGGTCGGCCAGCTGTACTCGACTGTCACCGGCTACCGGATCGGGTCCACCTCGCCGGACGCCATCGAGGTTGGCCTGCTCATCGAAGGGCCGGGGCAGTCCGGCCCAGCCCGGGTGGCCCTGTCCGCCCAGATGCGGTGGGTCGATGACGACTGGGCGCTGCAGGCGCCGCACGGCGGGGATTGGAACACCGCAGTGGTCCTCGTCTCGACCACCGCCGGCTACACCGGCTTCCCGGTGGGGGGCTGATCGTCGTGTGCGCCCCGTGGGACACAAAGTGTGTGGCCGAGGCCGTCTCGACGGCGGTCGCCAACAGTTTCTTCGGTCAGCTCGAACAGATGATGATCGCTGCGGCGTTGTGGACGATCGACATTTGCGCCACCTGGTGGGTGGCGGTGCCGTCACTCAGCCTGTACCCCGACCCGCAGCAGATCACCGCATCGTCAACACCGATCGACGCCGTCACGCACCTGCGCTCCCTCATCATGCCGATCACCGCGGCGGTCGCCGTCGGAGGCATCCTCTGGCAGGCCATCCTGATGGTGCTGACCCGCAAGCCCGCCCCACTGGTGAACGTGCTCCGGGGACTGTGGAACACGTCGCTGTGGGCGGCCGTCGGGACCTTCGGCACCCAACTGCTGCTGACCGGCTGCGACCAGTTCAGCACCGCAGTCTTGAACGCCGCGTTGCAGTCGGTCGGCGACCCCAGCCTCGGCAAACGGCTGGGTGCCCTCGCCGTGCCAGCCTCGGGCGGCGGCTTCCCGCAGATCGTCGTGATCCTGGCCGCCACCCTCGCCATGATCGCGTCGCTGACCCAGGCGTTCCTGATGCTGTTCCGCGACGGCTCCGTCGTCGTCCTCGCCGCGCTCACGCCGCTGGCCGCAGCGGGCAGCTTCACCAACGCCACCAACGGCTGGATGAAGAAGCTGCTCGCCTGGCAGCTCGCGTTGATCTTCTACAAGCCGATAGCGGCCATGGTGTACGCCACCGCGATCTGGGTCACCGGCGAGAACACCTCGAAGGATCCACGGATCCTGTTTGTGGGCCTCGCCATGATGGCGATCGCCCTGGTCGCGCTACCCGTGCTGATGAAGTTCTTCAACTGGACCATCGGCTCGCTCCAGTCCGGCAACGGCGGTCTCGGCATGTTCGCCACGGCTGGAGCCGCCGGCATGCACGCGGCATCGTCGATGCTGGGCGGTTTCGACGCTGGCATGCACGCCCGCTACCTCGCCGACACGT
This sequence comes from Dactylosporangium sp. NBC_01737, assembly GCF_035963215.1. Classification (NCBI taxonomy): domain Bacteria; kingdom Bacillati; phylum Actinomycetota; class Actinomycetes; order Micromonosporales; family Micromonosporaceae; genus Dactylosporangium; species Dactylosporangium sp. NBC_01737. Next base: position 4,931,105 of record NZ_CP109153.1, on the reverse strand, counting down.
TCGACCGGGCCGGCCCGGCGAACCGGCCCGGCGGCGCCGACCCCGGTCCCGGACCGTCCGGTCCTGGCTCCGGTCCGGACGACCGCGACCCACCCAAACCCGGCAGCGGCCCGACACCCGGGCAAGGCCCCGGCTCGGGCGGCGCACCAGGCCCCGGCGGAGGGCTCAAGCCGCCGACGTTCGTCGGCGAAGCAGGCCCAGGCAAGGTCGCCAACATCACCTCGGCCGGGGACCCGGCGGGCGCTGCTGCCTCCAGCACCGCCACTGCCCCCACGGCAGCGACGGGTGCCGCCTCCGCAGCGGGACCGGCCGGGCTGGCAGTCGTCGGCGCCGGAGAAGTGGTCGGCGCGGTCACCGAGACCGCCAGCGCTGCTGCTAACGCTGCCGCTAACGCCCTCGACGACCCGACGAAGGAGGCGTGACCGTCATGACCGCATCCGAAGGCCAGGTACGAACGTACGGCGGATGGCGCCGAAGTCGCGGCATCGGGCTGATGGGCCTGGGGTCGGCGCAGACGCTCATGGTCGTGATCGCGTTGACGGTCCTGATCATCTCGGTGTCCGTCGACCGGACGATCGGCATGATCGTCGCCGGACCCGCACTGCTCCTCATCGGCGGGACCGTGCTGCGCTGGGACGGTGTGCCGTTGCTGCACGGGCTCCTGCAACGCATCCGGTGGGGCTGGGGATCCGCCCGCGGCTATACCGCGTACCGGTCCGGGGTGACCGCGGCACACCCGCACGGCTGGCAGCTGCCGGGCGTGCTGGCACCGACCACGTTGCTGTCGGTGGCGGACCCGGCTGGCGACTACGGCGTCGTGTGGCACCGCCGGCTCGGCACCATGACCGTCACCCTGCGCGTGGCCGCCACTTCCACCTGGCTCGTCGACCCCGGCCAGGCCGAGCGATGGGTGGCGAACTGGGGCTCCTGGCTGGCCGGCCTCGGCTACCTGCCGACGGTGCGGTGGGTCGCGGTCACCGTCGACACCGCCCCGGCATCCGGCTCGCGGCTCGCGCACTACGTGGCCGGGCGGGTCGCGCCGCACGCCCCAGCCGCAGCCCGCCGCGTCCTGGCACAGCTCGTCGAAGTCTCCCCCGCCGCCGCAGCGGACGTGGAAACCCGGGTCAGTATCACCTTCGACCCGGCACTGTCCCCCACCCGCCCGCGGAACCTCGACGAGTCGCTGGCCGAAGTGAGCCGCGCGCTGCCCGGACTGGCCGACGCGTTGGGCTCCTGCGGGCTGACCGTCCTCGGCCGCGCCACCGCGTCGGACCTGCTGGCCGTCGTCCGTGCCGCCTACGACCCGGCCGCCCGCGGCGACGTCGCCAACGCGCTCGACAACGGCAACGGGCTGCGTCGCTTCCTGGACTGGGACACCGCCGGGCCGATCGCCGCGACCGAGTTCTACGACCGCTACCAGCACGACTCCGGCTGGTCGGTGTCCTGGGCCTGGCACGAGGCGCCAAGGGCGAACGTCCACGCCGACGTCCTGAGCCGACTCCTGGCACCGGGCGGCCACCCCAAGCGCGTCACGCTGCTCTACCGCCCGGCCTCGGCCGCCGACGCCTCCCGCATCGTCGAGCGCGAGGTCAACGCGGCCAGCTTCCGCGACGCACTGCGGGCGGCGCAGAAACGCGACGAGAACGCCCGGGACCGCGCCGACAAGGAACGAGCACTGCGCGCCGCCCGCGAAGAAGCCGCAGGCGCGGGCGTCGGCCTGATGTCGATGTTCGTCACGGTCACCGTGACCGACGAGGACGACCTCGGCCGCGCCGTCGCCGACGCGGAAAGCCGCGCCGAGGTGGCGAAAATCCGGCTCCGGCGGCTGCGCGCCAGCCAGGCCGCAGGGTTCGCCGTCACGCTGCCGTGCGGCATCTGCCCTCCCCAACTGGCCATCCAGTGGCCCCGCTAACGATGCGCGGACAGGAGCCTCTCGTGAAACGACAGTCCATACAGGATCGTGATCCGCGGTTGAGTACCGGACCGGTCGCTCCGTCGTGGGGATGGCGTGACCCTGGTGCCGGCCGGGTCAGTCACCTCGCGCCAGGCACGGAGTACCAAGCCACGACCGTGCAGTTCTGCGGCCTGTACCCGTTCGTCGCCGGGTCCGGCTCCCCGATGCTCGGGGTGCCGATCGGCCGGCACATGCTGTGGGGCGAGGTCGTCTGCCTCGACCCCCTGCAATGGCTGACCAGCGGCCTGGTCACCAACCCGGGCATGTTCCAGCTGGGGCAGCCCGGGATCGGCAAGTCCAGCCTGGCCAAACGGCTGCTCACCGGGATGGTCGGCTACGGCGTACACGGCCTGGTGCTCGGCGACACCAAACCGGACTACACGCCCCTGGTCCGCGAGCTCGGCGGGCAGGTCATCACCGTCGGACGCGGCATGGACCGGATCAACCCACTGGACGCCGGACCGCTGGGCTCCGCGCTGGCCCGGATGAGCGGCCCGGACGCGTTGCGGCTCCGGCTGGAGATCCGCGGGCGCCGACTGTCGCTGCTGCTGGCCCTGTGCACGCTGGTCCGGGCCGGGCGAGTCACCAACCCCGAAGAAGTCATCCTCGGCCGGGCCGTCGACATCCTCACCGACCGGCTCGACCGCGAACCCACCGTCCCGGACGTCCTCGCCCTGCTGGAGGAAGGCCCGGACGAAGTCCGTACAGCGGCTCGCGCCGGCACCGACGCCGACTACCGCCGCCGCGTCGACGAACTGGTCCCCACCCTGGCCCTGCTGTGCGAAGGGTCGCTGCGTGGCGTGTTCGACCAGGCGACCACCACACCGATCGACCTCGACGCGCCCGCCGTGTCGGTGGACATCTCCCACGTGTCGGCAGCCGGCGACCAGCTCGTCGCCGCCGCGATGCTGTGCACCTGGAGCTACGCCTTCGGCACGGTCGACGCCGCCGCCGTCCTCGCCGAACAGGGGTTGGCGCCGCCACGGCAGTTCATCGGCGTGATGGACGAGCTGTGGCGGGCGTTGCGGGGCGCCCCCGGCCTGGTCGATCACGCCGACGCGCTGACCCGCCTCAACCGGCAACGCGGCATGGCCAGCCTCATGATCACCCACAGTCTCGACGACCTGGAGGCCTTGCCCACCGAGGAGGACCGCGCCAAGGCGCGAGGCTTCTTCGAGCGGGCCGCCATCAAGATCCTCGGTGCGCTGCCGGGCCGGGAGCTGGATCGCATCAGTCGCATCACCCGGCTCTCCGGCCCGGAACGCGACCTGGTCAGCTCGTGGGCCGCACCCGAAGCGCTGTTCCCCGGCAGCGTCCACCCCGGACGCGGCAAGTATCTGATCAAGACGGGCGAGCGGCCCGGCCTGCCGGTCGCGATGCGCCTTGTTGGCGACGAGGCGCGGCTGTACGACACCGACCGGGCCGTCCGGGGCATGGCCGCATGAACACGCCGACGAGCCCGCTGAGCGTGATCGCGTACGGCGGCGTCCAGTCCACCGCCCTGTTGGTGCTGGCCGCGACCGGTCACATCGACTACCCAGTGTTCCTGTTCGCCAACGTCGGCGCCGACTCGGAGGAACGGAATCGACTTGACCCTCATATACCTGCGCGCCAAGCGCGAATAAACCGAACGCCTCAACAGCCGTCCACTCATCCAACTCGGCGTTCCCCGGGCGAGGGGAGACGGCGACTGATGCTGGAACCACCCCTCCTGACAACACCCCATGGATGCAGCCAGGCGTCGTCAAGACTCGTCCATGTCGCCTGGCTGGTCCCCACCCGCACCCAAAGCCTTGACGCGGACAGATCACTGTTCCCAGTCGGCAACTACCGCTGCCCAAAGAATTTGGAGCTGCTCGGAAGGCTTGACCCGCTCTCCACGCAAGAAGGCCCCAACCACCGTCAGCCCTTCGAGAGCCGCCGTCACGCAGACGTTGGCGTCGTGGCGAAGATAGCCGCCGCGTGTCGAGGCATCCGGCAATCCGGCAGCGATGATCCGCGCGCTACCGATGCAGATGTCGGCTATTCGGAGCTCCTCCCTGACACCCGCATCGGGGATCAACTGGACATGCCGGACCAGCTTGTTGCCGAGGTCGCCGATCAATTTGGCCCAGGTCTCAGAGTCGAAGTCCGCGCTACCAGTGCGCGATGTGTACTCCCGTGCCAGCAGCACGATCGACTCAAGGACCTCCCCGACCGTCTTGGCGGCCGCAGTTCCCAACCCGCTCCGTTCGGAACGCCGGCGGGCACGCTCGCTGAGAAAGTGATCGAGGACCCGCTGGATCACGGCTCCAGCCAAGCCGCTTCCGAGCATCAGGGGGACCAACACCGGCCAGCTCATCGCCTGTTTCTACCGGAGGCGGTCAAGGCCACGCCATATGTCGCCAACCGCCGTGCCCTGCCGTACGAGCGGCCGGTGTATCCACTGCTGGATCATCAGCCACCGCTACGGCGCCTCGACTGCGAACGGATCACTGCCGCAGCCGGACTGCCGGTGCCGGGCAAGAGCGCCTGCTGGTTCTGCCCGCTGCATCGGCGAATGTACTGGTCCGAGCTGCGCCGGGACCGGCCCGACATGTTCGAGCGGTCCTGCCAGCTGGAGGAACTGCTCAATGAACGGCGCGCCCGACTCGGTAGGGATCCGGTCTGGTTGACCGCCCGGAACCGACCGTTGCGGACCCTCGACGCGGCGCAGGACCCGCTGCTCGGCTTCGAGTCCGAGGGCGACGACGGGTCCTGCGACAACGGGGCGTGTTTCACATGACGCGGCTCACGGTTCGTGGGCGCGTTGACCGGGCCGGGCGGGCGGCCCGGCAGGTGCTGCGGCGGCTCACGGTGCGTGTCGCCGCCGGGACGTTGGCGGTCGCCGTGGGATGCGGTCTCGTCTCGGCACCGCCGTCACCCGTTGACGGCGGCGCTGCCGTAGCGCTGATTGCCCTCGCCGTCGTGCACCGCCGTCCGCTCGGCCGGCACCGTCGACTGTTTGCACGGGGTGGTGTGCGATGAGTATGTCCCAGCAGCCGGTGCAGCCCCGCGCCAGCGCGGGCACCATGCCGTTGACGCCGTTCGTGGTGCTCGGTGCCGCGTGGGGCGCCATCGCGCTGACGTGGCTGGCCTGGGCCGCCGGAGCACTGACCGCCGTGGTGACCGGCGGACACCCCGGACCTGGCTACGGCTCGGAGTTCGTCACCGGGATGTTGCACGGCCGATGGCGCCTGCTGTACCCGGACGTCAACCACCCGGTGGTCGGCGTGGTGTTCGGGCTGTTCCTGGTCGTGGCTGTCGCGCCGGTGATCGCCGGGTGGGTGTGGTGGGAACGGCGCCGCACCGAGGCCGACGACCCGCTGCCGTCACTGGCGCGCCCACACGAGGTCGCCGACCTCACCCCCGCCGGTGTCACCAAACGGGCGTTGCAACTGCGGCCGAGCCTGGCCGGCACCCCGGCCAACGAACTGCCCGCCGCGCAGACCGGGCTGGCGCTGGGAACTATGCAGCGACCGCACCGCCGGTTCGGTCCACAGCTGCGCGCCTCATGGGAAGACGGCATCGTCGCCATCATGGGCCCCCGCGCCCAGAAGACCACCGCCATCGCGGTCCCGCTCATCCTCGACGCGCCCGGCCCCGTCGTCGCCACCTCGAACAAAGCGGACCTGTGGGCCACCACCAGCGCCGCCCGAGCCCGGGTCGGGCGGGTGTGGGCGTTCGATCCGCAGGGCATCACCCGCGTCGGGCAGCGCTGGTGGTGGGACCCGCTGACCGCGGTGAGCTCTGTCGAGGACGCCGTCCGGGTGGCCAGCCACTTCGTGCAGCCGTTGCGCCGCGACCGCGGCGAGGACTTCTGGCTGCTCGCCGCCGAAGACCTCCTCACCTCGTTCTTCCTGGCCGCCGCGGTCAGCCACGGCGCGATGAGCGACGTGCAGGCATGGCTGGCCGACGCGAGCGAAGACCAGCCCGTCGGGATCCTCTTCGCGCACGGCTACCCCGAGGTTGCGCGGGCCCTGCGTGGGCGACAGAACGGGGCGCCAGAGACCCGCGACGGTATCTACGAGACCGCCCGTACCGCAGCGAGGTGTCTGCAGGATCCCCGCATCATGGCCTGGGTCAACGAACCCGCCGACACCGAACTCGAGCGGTTCGACCCGGACGCGTTCCCGGTCAGCAGCGACACGCTGTATCTGCTCTCCAAGGACGGCGCCGGCTCGTCCGGGCCGCTGGTCGCGGCGTTGACCGACCAGGTCATGCGCCACGGCGTACGCCGGGCCGAGGCCCGCGGCGGCCGGCTCGACCCACCGATGCTGGCCATGCTCGACGAGGCCGCCAACATCTGCCCGCTGGCGGATCTGCCGCTGCTCTACAGCCACTACGGCAGTCGCTCCATCGTGCTCGTCACGATCTTGCAGACCTACCAGCAGGGCAGCACCGTCTGGGGCGACAAGGGCATGGGCACGCTGTGGGGTGCCGCCACGGTGAAGCTCATTGGCGCCGGTGGTGACGATCCCCGGTTCGCCGCCGACGTGTCCTCGCTCATCGGCGAACACGACGTGGCCACCATGTCGCTCACTCGCGACGGCACCGGCACCGTGTCCCGGCAGGTCAGCGTCCGCCGGCAGCGGATCATGGGACCCGAGGACGTCCGCGCCCTCAAGCGCGGCACCGCCATCCTGCTCGCCTCCGGTGCCCGGCCAGCGCTGCTGCGCCTCGACCCGTGGTTCCGCCAGCCTGGTGCGCCAGCCCTGGAGTTGGCGACCGCGAAGGCGATCACGCAGATCAGCGACGCCGCAGAACGCGAACGGTTGATCGCCGATCTCGCGCAGGACGGGGTGCAGCTGCCGGCCGTGCCGGTGCTGGGTGCACCGAACGCAACGATGCCCCCGGCACCCCAGCGCCCCGGTACAGGACCAGGGTTCGCGCGCGTTCAAGGGTCCGACGAGGATGAGGGCGGCCCGGGGGCGGCTCGGCGCACCGTGAAGCCGGCCGTACCGCAGTTCCGCGGTCCGACGAGGCAACCGTGACCGCCGCCCGCCCGCCTGACGCAGGCCGGCTCATCGCCGCGCACCAGGTCGCCAACGAGTTCTACCGCAGCCACCTGCTCGACGAGCCCCGCGCCCTGGCGTACCTGCGCAGCCGCAGCATCATCGCAGCGAACGCATCAAACCCGCCGTGGACCATCGGCTACGCACCCCACGGCTGGACCATCCTCCGCGATCACCTCCGCGCCAACGGCTTCACCGACGACGAACTCCTCCACGCCGGTCTGATCACCACCGCCCGCAACGGCAACCGCATCGACGTATTCCGCGACCGGGTGATGTTCCCGATCCGCAACGCCGACGGAAACATCGTGGCGTTCACCGGACGGGACCTGTCCGGCCGCGACGGCACACCCAAATACCGCAACACCACCACCACCGCCATCTACCACAAGAGCGAACTGCTCTACGGGCTCGCCGAGCAGCTCGACGGCACCACCCAGCCCGCGGCGGTGATGCTCGTGGAAGGCCCGGCCGACGTCGTGGCCGTGGCTCGGCTGCGCCACACGCTGCCCGACACCCTCTACCCGGACCCGTACTACGCCGTCGCTCCTTGCGGCACCGCCCTAACCGCCGAACAGGTCGCGCTCCTGGCCGCCGCCGTGCGCCCGGGAACACCGATCGTGGCTGCCTTCGACGCCGACGACGCCGGACAAGCCGCCATTGACAAGTCCTACCAGCTGCTGCGGGCCTGGCCGGGACCAGTCGACGCGATCGTGCTTCAGGGTCGCGCCGACCCTGCGTCGCTGGTAGCGGCCGGGCCTGCCACCGCGGTCGGAACCTTCGCCCACCTGCGCCGGCCGCTGGTCGACGTAGTCCTTGATCACCGCCTGAGGCCGCACCTGGCCCGGCTCGACACCCGGCTGGAGGAGCTTGCGCGGATCGGTCGCGACCCGTCGTCGGAGTCGCTGCTGATCCGCCTCAACGCCGTCCGTGCAGTAGCGCCGTTCATCGGCGAGGTTGCCCAGGACAATCCCGACCTCGCGGCTCGGCTATCGGTCGACCTGGCCGTGCGACTGCAGGTCGAACCGTTGACGGTGCTGGAGACCATCTACCCGCCGCAGGAGGAGGGCGGCGGCGTCCCGGTCGGCGTGCCTGACCTACCGCGCAGGGCCGCCGTCGCATTGGGCACTCGCGGGTTCCCAGACCCCAGCATCGTCGGGCACGGCTACGCACGAACCTGCCCTCCCGATGCTCCAGCCGCCACCTGGGTCCAGCACGACCCACAGACCGGTCACACGGCCTGGGTCCTCAGCGAAGGCACCGGCGCAGACCCCGCCGACCGCGACGCCGCCCGCCTTGCTGCGGAAGTCGCTGGACGCGCAGCGATCCTCGTCGGCGCCCACAAGGCCGTCGAGATCGCCCGGGTCGCCGTCAACGCCGCATTCGCCGAACCCGGCAGCCGGCAGGGCAACGCCAGCATCGTCGTGCTCTGCTCGTTCGACGGAGACCGGCCACAGCAGGGCACCGGACAGTTCACCGTGGCCTGGGCCGGCAACGCCCGCGCCTACGCCACCGCCAGCCCGCTACACGCCCAGGTGGTCACCGACGCCGCCAAGATCCGCAGCTGGTTCGCTGCCGTGACCGTCGACCACACCGTCGGCGCTCGGCACACCTACGCCTCAACCGCGCAGCGGTCAGCAACGGGTTCGAGCTCTACCCCCGTCCCTCAGGCCGGTGGTCGGAGCCCACATGTGGGCGACCAGTTGCTCACCGCCTCGGTCCGCGGCGGCACGATCGGCGTCAATCGGCTCGATTTGCCGCCCACCACCATCCTGCTTGCCGGACGGCGCGTTGCCGCGATCGGCATCGAGCAACTGCGCACCGCGATCCAACCGCGCCGTCCAGAGGTCACCGTGGCCGGACTCCGCCAGCTCGCTGGACCGCAGGCCGTAGCCATGGCGATCCGGCCAGACCCAGCGCAGCTCAACGACGTCATGACCGCGGCCCGGCTCGCTCGACAAGGCCAGGCCGTTCCCAACGTCACCCGTCCCTCGCCGCGCACTGGGACCCGCCCCGACAACCCCCGCTTGGCACTCCCGGCAGGACCATCACCCAAACCAGCCGCCCGCTGACCCACGCGACCGACGATCACGGTGCCGGCCCTCGATCTTCTCCCCGCCGCGCTCAGCCAGCAACATCGTGCTCACCGCCGCTCCCGCCGACCACCGTCACCGGCCCGGGCGCAGTCACCGACCGCTCCAGCAGCATACTCAGCGTCCTGACAGCCTCCTGCCGTCTCGTCTCCGGCAACGACGCCCACAGCCCCGCCGTCGGGCTCCCCGTCAGCGGGGACAGCCGGAGAGAGAGAAATCGTCCGTGCGTGCGCGGTCCATGACACGCCGCCTTCGTCCAGGTCGCGCAACCGCAGCCGCTCGACCAACCTGGCCAGCCGAAGCAGGCCCTCACTACCGATAATCGGCGCGCTCACACCCGGTTGTCCAACAATCCCCGCACTGTGACAACCCGACCGAACTGGTCTGGGCAACCTCAAGAACACCGAACTGGCCAACCTCTGCCCCGACATCCTCGACGACGCCGACAACACCGCCGCCCACACCGGCCTGCACCGCATCGGCAGCAGCTACCAACTCTGCTTCAACTTCCTCGACCACACCGGCCTACGTCTGAGCATCACCCAAATACCGAAAGGTCTTTAGAACGAGCGCGATCTTCACTCCAGAGACTCGCGGGAACGACTACCGGTTTGTCGGCGGAGATCCCTTACCTCGGTCAGACGTCCAAGGCCGGATAGCACGTCGTCAAGGGTCCGGTACGCCGACGACAGCTGCTCGGTGAACACGTGCGGAAGCCGCTCGGTCAACGGTTTGTAGAGCTCAATCGCCTCGGTAATTGCGGCTAGCGCTGCGGCCAGATCGGCTCGCAGCTTTACGCAAATCCAGGCATAGGCCACCAACGACATGGCGAGATCGGGTAGGTAGGCGGTCGGGTCGGTTTCGACTAGGCGGCGACGGATCTCGATGGACTCCTCGGCCGACGCCAAGGCATCGTCCCGCCGGCCCAGCACGGCCAGGGAAGTGCCGAGGTTGACTAACGACATAGCGAAATCAGGTAGGTAAGCGGTCGGGTTGACCCCGGCCAGCTGGCGGTAAATGCGAGCGGCCTCGTGATTCCGAACGAATGCCTCGTCTCTCCGTCCCGATTTTAACAGCAACGTGCCGAGGTTGTTTGCCGACGCAGCGTGGTCAGCCAGGTAGGCGGTCGGGTTAGTTTCAGCCAGTCGGCGGTGGAGCGTAGCGGCTTCCTCGGCCGGGACCAGCGCTTCGGTCCACCTCCCCTGCTCCGAGAGTTCGGCGCCGAGGTTGTTCAAGGAGGTGGCGAGGTCGGGTAGGTAGGCGGCGGGGTTGATTTCGGCCAGCCGACGACGGATGACAACGGCTTCCTCGGTCGAGGCCAAGGCCTCGTCGCGCTGGCCCAGGGCACCCAGGGTGATGCCGCGGTTGGCCAACGCCATGGCGAGGTCGGGCAGGTATGCGGTTGGGTTGGCCTTGGTGAGCTGGCGGTAAAGCGTGACGGCTTCCTCAGCTGGAACCAGCGCGTCCTCCAGTCGCCCCAATTCGCATAGAAGCGCCGTGAGGTTGTTTACCGCTGTAGCAAGATCGGGCAGGTTAGCGGCCGGGTTGATCTCAACCAGCCGACGACGGATCACGACGGCTTCCTCGGTCAATGCGAAGGCCTCGACACGCCGTCCTAGTCCTGACAGCGCAGCTCCGAGGTTGGCCAACGACATCGCCAAGTCGGCCAGGAAGGCGGCGGGATTGCTCTCTGCCAGCCGACGGTAGGTTGCCACCGCTTCCGCTGCCGGCGCCAAGGCCTCGTCGCGCCGCCCGAGTCCCGACATCTGGCCACCGACGTTGCTTAACGACATCGCCAAGTCGGGCAGGTACGCGGCCGGATTGGCTTTGGCCAGCCGACGACGGATGGTGGCCGCCTCCTCAGTCGAGGCCAAGCCATCGTTCCGGTACCCCAAGTCGAACAAAAACGTGCCGAGGTTGTGGACTGAAGTGGCGAGGTCGGGCAGGTAGGCGGCGGGGTTGATCTCGGCCAGCCGACGACGGATCGCAACGGCTTCCTCCGCTGGGGCGAGGGCCTCGTCACGGCGGCCGAGCCCGGACAGACGATTGCCGAGGTTGGTCAAGGAAGTGGCGAGGTCGGGCAGGTAGGCGGCAGGGTTGATCTCGGCCAGCCAACGACGGATCGTGACGGCTTCCTCGGACGCGGCAAGGGCATAGTCGCGTTTGCCCAGTGCCGACAATGATGTGCCCAGATTGTTTAATGACATGGCGAGTTGGGGCAGGTAGGCACCCGGGTCGGTCTCGGCCAGCCGACGATACGTCGCGACGGCTTCCCCGGCCGCGACCAACGCCTCGTTCCGCCGCCCTAGCCGGGACAGCAACGTGCTGAGATTACTCAACGACATGGCGAGGTCGGGCTGGTAGGCGGTCGGGTTTATCTCCGCTAGCTGCCGATATTTCGCGACGGCGTCGGCCGCGGGAGGCAAGGCCTCGTCATGCTGTCCTAGTTCCGACAGCAGTACTCCCAGGTTGCTCAACGACCTTGCCAGCCCGGGCAGGGAGGCAACGGGATTGCTCTCTGCCAGCCGACGGTACATTGCTTCCGCTTCCGCAGCCGGCGCCAATGCCTCGTCGTGCCGTCCCAGTCCGGACAGGTGGCCACCAAGGTTACTCAACGACATGGCCAGGTCGGGCAAGTAAGCGGCTGGGTTTGTCTTGGCCAGCTGACGATGGATCGCAACGGCTTCCTCGGCCGGGGTGAGGGCCTCATCCCGGCGGCCAGCGTTAAATAGGCGCCGTGAGTGGGTGGTGTGGAGTTGGGCGCGATACGCGGAGTCCGAGGTGGTGGCGAGGCGGTGGGTGGTGAGGGCGGTGATGATGGCAGCCGCGGCGGTGTCGAGATCGACGTGCCGGTCTTGAGGCAGATGCGCTTCGATAGCTTCCAGCGCGGCGGGATCAGCGTCGGGCAACTCGGCGAGGCGGGTGAGCGTAGCGCCGCCAGCCGCAAGGACTAGGTTCGGGTGCTGCCGGACGACGGGATAGAGCACATTCGTGGCGACGTGAGGCCAGCGACGGGCGGTCTCGACCAGGACGGTGACCACTGCGGCGGTCCACGCGCCAGGTTCTGCGGTACCGAGCAGGTCGGGCACGGCGGCGGCTGCCCAGTCGTCGGGTGTCCAGTCGTCGCCGCTGGTGTAGGGGTGTCCTGGGATGGACAGCGCGATGAGATCTTCGCCGAGGCGGTCCGGTCGTAGGGCTTGCAGGACGGTGGCGGGGTCGTCCGGCGGATAGCAGAACCGGTGGTCGTCGATGATCGTGCCGGCGCCGGGCTCGGTGAGCCCCGTCGCGTTCAGGATTCCCGCGGCGTCGTCACGGGTGACCGGCCCGGTGAGGCTGGCCAGATAGACAGCGCGGGCCATAACCTCGGGGCTGGTCGCACGACGGTCCTCAGTGCGGGCGTGCAGCTGATACCAGTGGGCCCGTTCCCGTCCGAGCAGATAGGCCGACAGCGCATGAGGCTGGGTCGGCGGTGCGTGCCCGCGGCCGTGCGCGTCGACGGCGACGAGCGCGGCCATGTGCACGGCCAGGATCTGCCGGAACCCCGGGCCAGTTAGATCCGGCACATCCAGAGTCTCCGTGCCGGCGATGTCAAGGGCGGCGCTGAACCGTTCCCGTGCCTGGTCGAACAGCGCCGTACGATCCGTGCGCTCGTCGAGCGGAAGCAGCTGATGGGCGTCGGCGGCGATGGCGTGATCGCTGTCGAGCCGGTCACGCAGGGCGGACCACCAGAAGCCAGCTGAGCGGGCCAGCAGCAGCACCCGCAGCACCAGGCCGGTGCGCAGCGACACGGTGTGCAGATCGGTGATCAACGTGCGCAGGTCGGAGGCGGGCCACCGATCGGCGTAGTCGACTACGACCAGCGCTCCGCCGCCGGCGGGGACGTTCAGCTGAGGACTGGAGTGCTGTTCCGGACTGTGCACCACCCGCCACGTCGACCAGCCCGCCCCGTGGGCCTGGGTTGCGACGTGTCGGGCCAGGCGGGTCTTGCCCTGACCGCCGGCGGCGTGTATCAGCCGCACCGACACCGAGCCGTCGTCGCCCATCCACGAGCCGACCGCCTCGAGCTCAGCGTCCCGGCCGGTAAACGGCACCACCTGGTGCCGGGCCAGCAGCAGCCGGCTCGGCTGCTGCTGCGCCGTGCGCACTGGCAACGGCACCGCACCCGGCAACAGGTCGCTGACCTGGTAGCGGGGTCGGTCGGCCACGATGGTGACGTCACCGTCGACACCGCGAATCTGGATTACCGGGCCCAAGACAACACTGTCCGTGACCGTTTGCCCGGCGCTGGCCGGGGGCCGCCAGATCACCGGTCGATATCCGCGTCGCCGCCGACATCGTCGATCTGCCGCACCGGCCCGGCCGTCCACGACCCAGCCACCGACTGACCGTCCGGACCGGACGGGCTAGCAGACGACGGGCGCCGGCGGGCTGCCGACGGCTGGCCGGGCGCACCGGCCCCCGGCGCGGCAGAGCCCCCGATCCGCACATTGCCACGCACCCCACGCACCTGCGCCACACCGCCCCCGATGGCTGAGTCGGTGACCGACTGCCCGCCAGCGGATGTCCTCTGGCGGCGGGCCAGCACTAGCCCGTACGCCGTCATCGGCAGGCCCACCAGGGCGACGATCCCGCCGATCACGCTGCCCCACTTGTCCGCGTCATCCAGGCGGGTCATGCCCAGCAACACACCGACCCCGATCAGCACGATCCCGGCAGCTAGCACGACAGCCCAGGCCGCAGTTCTCCACCTACTGGTCACCGAACCATCATGGACTGTCACCGCCATGCCCGACAGCCGTCGCGTGCACCTCGCCAGTACCGCTGGAGATCATTGGTCTCCGGCATTCGAGGGTGCGGCGAGATAGACGGACCAGTCGCTGCCGGCGAGTCTGGCCCACCGCACAGCGGTGGGGGACATCAGCTGGCCGTACGCGTACAGCGGTGACGCCGCGGATCCGTGCGCGCCAGTCGCCTACTCGATGCGGGGATACGGGGTGCTCAGGCCACGCTGCGGGCGGGTGGCGGGGTTTGGGTCATCTGGGCGAGGGGCGGGGGCATGAGCTGGTGCCCGTTTGAGTTGGGGCGGGCGGTGGCGCCGAACGGCGGCTGGTTGTGCAGCCAGAGCAGGCCGGCGAGGTTGGTCGGCATCGTCCACCGTGCCGGGCTCGCCGGGTTGACCGACTTGGTACCGATGAAGCTGTCGCCGACGTTGAAGTGGAAGTTCATCGTGGGGGAACCGTCGAGGAGCGCGTCGAGATCGTCAAGGTCGACACTGGTGAAGCGGTGCGACCCGACGGCCACGACAAGCGGCACGTGGTTCCCGTTGGCCCGGGCGGCGTACTTGCTGACCTTCTCGTCTACGGCAAGGACGAGTCGACTGGCGTTGACCGGGCCGGCCACGCCGCTGGGTGCAGCGAACTGCGCGAAGAGCCCATTCGCCGACTTCAGCGGCCCGAACATGTTGGCGAGCACGACGAAGGTATAGCCGTGCGTGTGGATGCGCGTGGTGTGAGGTGAGCCGAGCAGCCGGCTGCGGAGTTCTCGGGCGACCTTCTTGGCGGTCCCGCCGTCCGGAGGGCGCAATGCCACGTGCCGGGGGCCTTGCAGCTTCAGGACGACCCCGACCGGGATCTGCGCGATGCGGCGCTCGAGTCCCTTCCACCCGCGGATCTGACCGAACGTCTCCTTCGTCGGCTGATCGGTATGGACCTCAAGGAGGAACGCCAGTTCGCCGCTGGAAGTGAGGGCGGTCCAGTCGGGAGTGAGACCGTCGTGGTCGTGTTCGTAGAGTGCGGTGTATCCGGCGGAGCGGATCACGGCGCCGGCCGCGAGTTCGAAGGTGACCGGCCAGAAGTGCTCGTCCAGCCACAGACGTCCAGCGAGCGCGTCGCCCTGGGCCTGCGGCAGCAACGCCAGCTGTTCGCCGTACCAGCGCCGCCAGTGAGCGAAGGCAGGCTCAACCGCGATGTCATAGGTCAGCTGCCGCTGCTCCGGCATGCGTTTGCCGTGCGCCGCGAGGTGCGCTGCAACGAAGTCTGGGCCGAATCGGCCGTCGTCCTGCACAGATCAATTCTCGGCCATGCGGCAACCAGATTGCTGCGCGCTACCCGAATCTCGTCAAGCCGGTGCGCGTCTGACACTGCCGCGGAGACCGGCGAGCACGCCATGAGTCGCTGACCTGATGCCGCACGGTAGGCGCGTGCGCAGTGGCCGACACGCGGCAACGCGGCAAGCTGTCACCGGCTGCGACCTCGTAGCGCGCTGCGCCCGGATGGGCGAACCATCCGGGCGCAGTGGTCATCCGTGGCGTTCGATCTCGCTCGGGTTCTGCTACCGCCTTCACGCCGTCGCTGGCTGCCGGCCGCTCTCGGTGTCATCGTCGACGCCGAGCAGCTTGAGGAGCAGGTTCGTGGGCACGAGATAGCGTCGGCCGATGCGCAGCACCCGGACCGGGAACTCTCCGGCCTTGGCCAGCTCGTAGGACTTGGAACGGCCGATGCCAAGCACAGCACCGGCGGTCTCGATGTCCACCGTGGCGGGCAGCTTGCGGACAGCATCGATCGTCCATACCCCGGCGAGGTCCTGCGTCGTCGTGACGGTCATGGTGGTCGCTCCTCCTGCCGCCGGCTGTCGGCCGGCACCGCTCGATGTCGCTCCGAGCGTGCTCGGCGAGCGTTGATGCAGCGGTGCCGCGTAACGCTGAGGTCGTGACGGGTAGCGTCTCCGTCAACCCCGCGATTCCAAGGCCCATCCCTCATGCTCGCGGGCTTGTTCCCGTTTCCACATCGCGAGGTCGTGACCGTGGAGCTCCTGGGCAAGGTCCCACCGGCCGGTCCGGACGCCGTACGCGCGGTGGCCGTGCTGCTCGCACCAGGTCGAGGGAAGCGCACCCCGGCGAGTAGGGAGTGCCAAGGTTGCACCGGACGCACAGCGGCCCGGCGGGTGCCTCGTCGGTTTCGGGGAAGGTCCGCTCGTACCGGTCGGAGCCACCAATCGCCAACATGATCGCCCGGTGTAGCGCGGGCAGCAGCGTGGCGGCTACCGCACTGGTGATGAATGCCGGCAGCCGAACCCGGCCTGTCCGGGCTTGGTCGGTATCGAGTGCCCGGTTGGTGACTCGGGCCAGGAACTCGCCCAGTTGCGGCCCATAGAGATCGAGCTGCCAGTCCTCATGGACCAAGGGCTCACCGCTCCACGGTGCGGTCGCAGCGACGACGAACAGTTCGCCGTGGCCAGGGTTGTCGACGTACAGCTCGAAGCCGGCCGGATAGAAGATCATACCCACGGATGTCTCGCTCTCGTGCGTGGCGACCCGGTGAGCCCTTGACTCTGTTGCGTGGTCTTGCCGCCGACGGGCGACGCGTTCAGGTGCCGTCGACTCGCGTGCGAGCAAGTTCTCGCAAGATTCGGGCGCCGTAGTTGTTGGTGCTGAACGCGACGTCGAGCTCCTTGCCGGTAACGGGCATACCCTGCGCGATCCGGACCTGGGCGTAGGCGAGCATCTGGGCCCGCAGGGACGCACCTGACCCACCCCGCCGACCCTTTAGACCAGCGGCATTGCCTTTAACAGCAGCACTACCGCGCTGACCGTTGCTGCGGCTACGAGTCCCGCGACGGGCGGTAGCGCTGCTGAGCTTGCCGCTCCCGTCTCGGCCGTTCGTCTTGCGGCCAGCAGGCGTTCCGTCTCCCTCCGTCTCGGGGCCGACAGGCACTTCGTCTTCCGGCTCCGTCTCGTCGTCGACGGTCGTCTCGTCTTCCTGACCCGTCTCGCTACTGACGGTCGTCTCGTCTTCCGGCTCCGTCTCGCGGCTCGCGGTCGTCTCGGTCGGCTCGCCTGTGCTGTCTCGCGGCGGTGCGACGGTTCGCGAGGCGTCGTCGTGCGAGGCCCGACCCGTGGAGCGGGTGTCGCGCGTGGGATGGTCGTCGGCAGCCTGCTCCGGGCCGTCGAGGCCGGCCGCAACTGGGCGCGACGCCGGACGTCCACGGCGGATCGCTTGGCGGGCCAGCTTGGCTGAGCCGTACTGCTCGATCGCGTCGACAGCGTCGCGCCAGGCAAGGTCGGTGGTGGTGTAGCCGTCGCGGACCGTCAAGAGCCAGGCGATGCGGGTGATCGGGCGCATGTACAGCCATCGGGCCAACCCGAATCGGGGCCGGGCGGCCGGGAGCTTGCCTTCGGCGCGTAGCCGGGTGCGGTGCCGGTAGGTCGACAGGAGCTCCCAGAGGATGACGCCGGTCAGCGACATCAGCCCGTAGGAGACGGCCTCGCCGGTGGGGGCGAAGTTCGGGCCGGCTGCGTGCCAGTAGTTCATGACTGCGGCCCCCGCGGCGAAGCCCCAGGTGGCAGCGCGGAACAGCAGCGACGAGTCGCCGGCCGCGCGGGCGCGCCAGTCCAGTCGGGCCACGTAGGCGGTGGACAGCTCGAACCCGGCGGCGAAGACAACCGCAGCCGGGAGCGGCCAATGCATGACCTCCATCGCGAAGCGGATCTGCCCGACCCAGGCGACGGCCATCGGAAACATGATCGGCAGGGTGAACAACGCCCACTCCGCCACCTGGGGTGCCACGGTGGTCAGCCTCGCCCAGCGGGCGGCTCGGCGGACTTGCCGGCGTTTGCGGCGCTCGCGCTTCTCGCGCTCGGCGGCGTCGCGCTCCCGGCGGGCCGCTGCCCGGCGGGCGTCCTGGAGTTCCAGGTCCAGCTTGGCCGCGCGAGCGCGCCGCTCGACCTCGGCGTCGGCGTTGAGGCGGTCCTGTTCCGCTCGGCTGATCTGGCGTATCGTCCGCGCGTCGGTGACCTCCGCTCGCACCGTCCTCGCGGCCTGGAGCGCGTCGCTCGGCTCGGCATCGGCGGGGTTGCTGGTCAGGGTGGTCACGGCGTGGTCCTTCCGGTTCGGCGCTGTGTCCGGGCTGCGGTGCTCTGGGGTGCTGCGGAGGTGCCGAGGTTCTGGTTCGGCTGGCCGTAGCGCTTCCGTCAACGTTGGCTGCGCTACGGACCTGGTGGTGCACAGTGATCGTGTCGGCGAACCGTTAGCGGACCCGTTACGGGTCAGGGCATTTGCCCTGGTGGTGGCCGAGGTCGTCGCGTCCGGCCACGTGCTGCCGCGGTCCGGGCGCCGCTGGCGGTGGCGGTCTTCGGCTCGGCTGACAGGTGGAGCTCGTCCAACAGGTGGCCGCGGGTACGCCGACCCGGACCGCCTCGCCGCGACCGGATCGCCGCCTGGAACCAGAACGACACGGCTGCGCGAGCGGCCCGGCCCGCAGGACTGCGGCGGCTGCCCTCCCCTCCGTCGCGTGCCTGGTCCGGTCGTTACGCCCCGGCTTGGTCGGGGTCGATCGGCGCTGGAGGCGCTGGCGCCGCGGCAGGCGGAGCCTGGTGTGCTGCGGCGGGCAAGCCGTTCGACCATCACGCACCAACGGCGCAGTTCCCGGCGACGGGCCTGGATCACCGCGCACCGCGGGCAGTTCAACGGCTCCTGGGTCGTCACCCAGCCGGTCTGCCGCCGCCGAGCCCGGCAGGCCGGGATCGGCGTGCGCGGAGGCGCGAGGCGGGCGAGGTCGAGGTGGATGTCGCCGCCCTGGGCGCCGATGACGTGCCGCTCGCCCGCCACGCTGCGGTCCCACCGGGTGGGCCGGGCTTTGGCTTGGGGAGCGGGCGCGATCGTGGCCGCTGCGGAGGCGAGGGCCACGAAGCGGCGCAGCTGTTCGCCCATGCCGCGGGTGCCGTCCAGCGGGCAGGTCGCGTGCGGCCAGACGAACCGGGCGAGGCGTGCGTACGGCGCCGGAGCGAGGACGACGACGTCGGTGACATCCAGCAGGCCGAGCTGTTCGGCCTGTTCGCGCAGCCCGTCACGGCTGATGGTGTACCGCTGGCCGAGCCGCGCGTCGTACCGCAGCAGCAGGTCGGACAGGTCCACCAGGCCGTACCAGGCGGACAGGATCATCACCCTGGTGCCCGGCGTGCGGATCGCCTCGGCGGCGCGGCGAGCCGCCCGGTGGTAGCTGCCGACGTACAGCTCACCGGCGGGTGCTTCGATGCGGTCCGCTTTGCGGGCACCGCAGACGACGATGATCAAGCGTTGCGGCGCGGTAGCGGGTTCCGGGAGATGCCGCTGGCCGGCGGCGTATTGCTGGTGCTCGGCGACGGTCCAGCCCAGCCATGCCCAGCTCGGCAGCCAGGTGCGGCCGTCGGGGAAGGTGGTGCGGTATCCCTGGCCGTGTCGCCAGGCCGCGACCGCCGGTCCGGCCGAGGGATGCAGCAGTTCGTTGCGGATCCGCCGCGGTCCGCCGCCGTCGACGTCGACCAGGGAGGTCTTGGGCCCGATCGAGCGGAGGATGCCGCCGCCTTGACCACCGTCCCGCGCCGGGAGCGAGCCGGGCATGCAGCGGACCCGTTGGCCGGGCGCGACCGTGCCCGGCCCGGTCGGCAGCGGCACCTCCGTGCACGTCTCGGTCGGCATCGCGAGCGGGGTCCTGGGCTGCCAGCTGGGCGTGACGGTGGCGTGACGGTTGACGGTGCCGTTGCGGTAGGCGGCGGCGTGTGGCCGGCACACGGTGACCTGCAGCTCGCCGGCCAGGTGGAGCCGCAGCGTCGCCCGGTTCGAGCATGCCGCGCACGCGTACGGGTTCGGGTGGGCGAGCCGCTCCTCGGCCAGGACTGCGGGCTCGGCAGACTCGAGGTGATTGCTGGTCACGGTTGGCGCTCCAGATCTCCGGGGCCGGCCCCGGCAGCGGGGCCGGCCGACAGCGGGACGGTTACCGGAGGTTCCGGGCGGGGCAGTCCAGCTCGTTGTGCCGATCGGCAGTCGGGCCGCAGACGGCACCGGCGATCGCCAGGTCCAGCTCGGCGCAGGTCTCGGCCGGCGCGTGCAGGGTGCGAATCCGGGTCCGGTCTTCCGCCGCACCGCACCGCCCGGTCTCGTCCCACTGGTTGCCACGCCACGGGCGCCGGGCGCCGGCCAGGGCCGGGTAGGCGTAGATCTGGTGCCCGCAGTGCCGGCAGATGGCCACCTGGGTTCCATCGGCGTAGCACTCACGCGTGCCCGCACGCAGCACGATCGTCGCGGC
The DNA here is from genome assembly GCF_035963215.1 of Dactylosporangium sp. NBC_01737. Taxonomy (NCBI): domain Bacteria; kingdom Bacillati; phylum Actinomycetota; class Actinomycetes; order Micromonosporales; family Micromonosporaceae; genus Dactylosporangium; species Dactylosporangium sp. NBC_01737. The sequence continues at coordinate 4,910,964 of NZ_CP109153.1, read as the reverse complement.
AGCGCCGTCTTGCAGGATGTGGCGGACCTGCTCGGTGTGCGAGCCGCAGGCACCGAGCGTGTGTCCGCGGCGGGTGAGCAAGACGTTGACGGCCGTGACCGAGCATCGCTCCGCGTCACACGGCATCGTGGCCGGTTCGTCTGCCTCCAGGCAGCGCTGGCACCGTGCCTCGGCAGCGTGCGTGCGCAGGCACGGTTGACGCACGGGCTCCTGCGCGGCCCGAGCGCGGTGCTGCAAGTCGACGAGGTTGTACCCACACCTCGTTTCGCCCTCGGGGAGCAGCAGGTCCGCGACCGCGGTTCCGTCAGCGCGCACGTGGAGCGCGGTCACCGCCGCAGCGGTGCTGATGCCCGATGCGGCCACGCTGTCGCCGACGCGGACGGGGATGCTGTACGCGCCACGCGGGAGGATCACGGAGCGGCTCGGGACGCCGCGGCGCCACGCACCGCGGGTGGTCAACTCGATGCCGCTGACCTCGATGTCGCCGCGGTGATCGGTCCGGACCGAGGTGACGTCGAGGGCGAAGCCGGCGGCGAGGGTGCGGTACGTGTGGCCGCTCATGGCCGCGCCGGGGGATACCGTGATGCGGTCCCCGGGCCGTAGCCCATATACGTCAGTGCTGGTCATCTTGAGCTCCTTCACTGTGGTGGCAGAGTGGGCCCGAGCCTTCACGAATCCGTCGTGGTACCGGCCGCTGACGGGGTCATGGGAGGACCCATCAGTCAGTGGTTGGCGGGTTCGGCTCGGGTGACGAAGAGTTGGTGGATTCGGCGGGGCTCAGCCGTCGATTTCGCCGAAGTCCTCGGCGTTGAAGTCGGCACGGTCGAGGCGTGCGGCAGCGGCGTACAGCGAGAGGCCGATGTCCTGCAGGTCGGTGGTCATCCCGTGCAGGTAGACGACCAGGACCCGCATCGGCTGGGGTGCAGCGCCCCATTCCACGACGAGGAAGTCGGTGAAGAACTCGCGTGCCCGCTCGACCAGCGACGTGGCGTGTGTTTCGCCGACGAGTTCGACCGCGGTGGCGACCATGGCGGATCGAAGATGGTAACCACCGTGACGCTGGCCGCGGCGGACGGTCCAGTCGGCGCAGCCCAGCTCACGCAGGACGAGAGCTCGGGCCTGGCCGCCGGTGACTCGGTGGTCTGGCAGGCGTCGTACCGTCGCCCGCAGGATGGTGGACTCGTCGAAGACACCGGTCTGGAACGGGCATGCCGGGCGGCACGGGGCGTTGCGGTGCGTGCCGCAGCCGACGCAGTTGCCGTTGTGGTCGTACTCGGCAACGGGTGTGGTGGTCCGCCCGTTGGCCCGCTCGATCTCATGGTCGGCCGTGTCGGACGGGGCGTACTCCGCGTCGGGACGGACCGCGATGTCCGCGAAGCGGGCGGTCTTCATCGACCGGAACGGCTCCGTCCAGGAGGTGCGCGGGTCAGCCGCGTCGCGGATGGCACCTTCGGTCGTGTACTCCACTGCGGCGTTGAGCCGACCGATCCGCACGATGACACCGACGCGCCAACGTCCACGCGAGTCGATCGCCGCGACGTCGCCGATCTTGAGGTCGGCGCCGAAGGTGAATCCGGCGGCCTTCACCTGGTCGCGGTTGGAGTAGCACGCCGCCAGGCGAATCAGGTCTTCGATCGGCGGCGCCGTCTGACGGTCCCGACCGGAGTCGGAGGACGTAGGGTTGGTCATTGGAAACGCCTTTCACAGAGGTTGTTTCCGCAGCCCGGCTGGTGTTCCCGCACCCGCCGGGCGCCTCACCACAAGCGTATAATAAAAGGTATAGAAAAACATAGAGCCGGGTGTCTTTTCTTAGACCTTTTTCTGTACGCTGCGGGGATGTCGAAGAACGAGCCGCGCCCGTCCCGACCCGAGGTCGCTGAAGGAATGGCTGCCGCCCGGGACCGCGGTGTGCGTCTCGGACGACCACCCGCGGCACTGCCCGAAGGCGCACCGCGAGCGGCCGAACTCCGCGCCGCCGGCAACTCGCTGGCACAGATCGCCGCCGCCCTCAACGCCGAACAGATCGCGACGCCATCCGGACGCGGGCAATGGACGAAGAGCAGCGCCCAGTACGTACTCACTCGCTTCGACCAAGAGCGCGCCGACGAGGCGTAGCTAGGCGGCGCCGTTGCCCACTGGCGCCGGCACAGCCGACCCGTAGCGCCTGTCCTGTCCGAGTAGAGATTGCAGCGGCGATGCGCGCTGACGTGGATGCTGCAAGGTAGGTCGGGATGGTGGCGTGGGGACCTGTTCAGCTTTACCCTGCACATTCCGCGGATCATGGATCGAAGGCGCGTGGGGCACGGCATGCCGTACTGCTGTCCCTGGTCGGCGCCTATCGTGGCGGTAGCAGCGGAGCGGCGACTGAGTGTTGGAGCGCAGCCAGGCAACCTCACCGCACCCAGCGCCGGTCGACACCGGGCAGAGGTGGAACCCATGGGACAGACGGCCGACGAGCGCCGCGCGCGGCGGGCGATCGTACGGGCCTGGGAGGAGGCGGGCCGACCACCGTGCCCGATCTGCGCAACGGTGATCGAGCAGGGCGACACGTTCCGGGTGAGCCACCTGTGGGGGGCGGTCGTGCACCCGTTTTGCGTGCAGGCCCGGGTCGGGCGGCCCGCCCAAGTGGACCTCGACCGGGGTGTGTGCTCGTTCTACCCGGCCCACTGCCCTATCCCGTTCCAAGGACGACGTGGCGACTACTGTGTATGTCCGGCCCTAGCTGGCTGCAACGAGGTCATCGTGGCCCGCCGCTTCGGCCAGCCAACCGTCAAGGTCACCGTCTACACGACGCCGGCCGAGACCGGCGGCCTTCCCGTGGCCAGGCACAACCTGGTCGAGCTGGCCCGTCGAGCCGGGCTCGGCACTGTCTACCGCGGCGTGCCACCCCGCGAAGACCCGGCCTTCGATGCCTTCCGCGAGTACGGTGTGCCCGCTCCGGGGATCGACCAGGCGCACTTCGAGTCGTTCTTCAATGAGCCGGCCAGTTGGTACGCCCCACCCGAGTACCTGACGGTCGATGTCGACCGCACGATCCGGGAGGGCCGCTTCATCGTCGTCATGCCGGCCGGCGACGGATGACACAGCCGCAGAGGAGCGGGCTACGACGGCCCTCCGCCGCTTCGCCGCCGCGCTGCTCGACCGGCGGACAATGCGCAAAGTAAGTCCGGACCATGCAAGATCATGTGCAATCTAGGACCGAACGGTGCAACGTTGGCGCGGACGGGACAAAGCTGTCCGATCCAGTTTCAAGTTGCGAGCGGCCAGTGCGCTGGCCTGTGGGTCGCAAGGTGAATCTGACCGAGGTGGGCTGGGATGGGGTCAGACTTACCTTGCGGATTCGGTTGATCATGGCTTGCCGCAGCGTCGGGCATCAGCGAGGACGACGGGCCAGAACAGGTGGTGGCCGGTATCGTTCTCGGTCACGAACTCCTCGGATTCGATGAGCGGGCCGGCCCGAATGATCCACCGGCGGTAACCCCTTCACCTCAGTAGTGGCCGCCCGCCATTTCGAGCGTGATGTCACTGATCAGGGGGTCTCCCTGCACGAAGTCCACCCTGGCCAGCGCCTTGGCTGCGTCCATGCGGATCGTGATGTCCAGGGTGGGGTCGGTGGCGAGGGTTTCGAGTATCCGCACCGCCCGCTCTGCGTCCACCTTGGCCAGCGCTTCGCCCGCCGTCACACGATCCAAAGGGTTGAGGGTGGGGTCGTTGAGGATGGGTTCGGTGGTGCGGGTTTCGGGCACCCGCGCGGCCCGCTTCACTTTCATCTTGTTTTTGGTCACCACCCAGCGAATAAAGTCGTCGGTGGTGTCAGTGGCAAGAGTTTCGAATAGCCGCACACCCCGCTCCAGGTCCAACCCGGCCAGCGCCCGGACCGCCGCCATCTGGTAGTGGAGGATCTGAGTGGGGTCGGTGGCGAGGGTTTCGAATAGCCGCACACCCCGCTCCAGGTCCACTCTGGCCACCTCGGTGGCCACCGATATCCGGTCTTCGATATGGAAGGTGGGGTCGGTGGCGAGGGTTTCGAGCAGCGCCACGCCCCGGTCTGCGTCCACCCTGGCCAGCGCCCGGGCCGTCGACAACCGACCGGCATAGAAGTCGGTGTCGGTGGCGAGGGTTTCGAGCAGCGCCGCGCCCCGCTCCAAGTCCACCTCGGCCAGCGCCTCAGCCGCCGGTATTCGTAACTCGACGTGGAGGTAGGGGAGGTAGGGGTTTGGGTTGGTGGCGATCTTTTCGAGGAGCCGCACGCCCCGCTCCAAGTCCACCCCGGTCAGCGCCCGGGCCGCTGACACGCGGCCGGCATAGTAGAAATCGGTGTCGGCGGCGAGGGTTTCGAGCAGCGCCGCGCCCCGCTCCACGTCCACTATGACCAGCGTTTCGGCCGCTGCGCTGCGACGGTAGGGCGCGATGGTGGAGTCGGCGGCGTATTGGGCGAGTTGTTGGGCGGTTGATTCGGCGGGGAGGTTAGTTCTGAGCCGTACCTGCTGCACGAGGAAATCGAACCTTCGTTCTCCGCTGGTGGTGGGGTCTTCCAAGCGGGCTTTGGTTTCCTCGCTGATTTGGTCGTCGCGGGGGGTAAGGAGTTGGTCGAGGAGGAACCCAAGGTACGACGGATCCTTATTCCTCCACAACGACAGGAAGAGGTAGTTGAGGGTGTGGCGGCGGGCGTGCAGGTGGCGGGCGGCGTGGCGGGCGGCGTGGTATTCGAGGAGGGTCTGGTGGGGAAAGCTGAGGCCGTCCTCGTGGTGAACCAGCAAGCCGGTGTGCCGCAGGAGGTCCTCCAAGAACGCGTCCCAGAGCTGCGGGTGTACCTTGCCGGGCCGGCGGAGGGTCTTGTGTGAGGCCAGCGTCGCAACTGCTGAACCCCGATGACCGGGGCGGCGCCGCCATTGGTGGGCGAGGTAGTCGATCAGCTCGGGCAGCTGTTCGTGGACTTCTCGCGCGGCCTTGTCAGCCTCCCGGCGCGCCCTCACGGTCTGGAGGCCTTCCACGAAGTTCTTGATCGCTTTTTCGTGGCTGTCGGCAACGCGCTTGCTCTCGTTACCCTCGTAGATCAGGTCGGTGAATGCCTCGTAGACCGCGGTGCGGCCATTGGGCGGGGGGCGTTCGGGGTCGGTGAGGTAGAGCTGGCACAGCATGAAGGACATAAGCGGGGTGCGGGCCAACTCGGCCAGGGACGCGCTGAGCAGGGCGGCGGTGAACTGCTGGGCGCGGCGGGTGGCCTCCTCCTGCTGCCACCGGGTGCCAAAGTACTTTTCGGTGTAGGTGCGAAGGTCGCCCGGGGTGAAGGGCTGCAGGTCGTAGTGCGGCGCTTGACGGCCGAGGACGCAGTCGAGCACGTTGAGCTCGTTCCCGGCCAGGGGACGGGTTGCCACCACGCACCGGTACAGCGGCGGGTCTTCCGCGACGGCGTTAGCCAGCTTCTCCAGTACGGCTCGACGATCGGAGGCGTTGGGGAGTTCGTCGAGGCCGTCGACGAGCAGCTGCCAGTGCGCCCCGGTGCACGGCCGCTCAAGGAAGCGGGCTGCGTCCAATTCCGGGTGGCGCCCGTACCGGCTGAGGTTTCGGGTGGCGGCGGCGAGCGCATCCGGTACCTGTGTCTCCTCCCCGACGAGGGAGCGTGCGCTCACCCAGACCGGGACTGCCGCACCGGATTTTCCGGCACTCCCGGCGCCGTCGAGCCACTCACCGGCCGCCTCGCCCAGCCGGGTGCGCAGCAGCGTGGACTTGCCGCATCCCGGGCCGGCGATGAGTACGCACACGCGGTCGGCCTTCCGGAAGACCGCCTCCGCAGGCTCGACCTCAACGTTAACGCGGGGTCCGCTACCCGCGGCAGCAGAATCGTCGTCGCCGCGGGATGCGTCACGCCCGTCCCGGGCCAGCAGAGTGGTGCGCTGGCGTACGTATACCTCGGCCAGAGGAGGAGCCGCCCAGCTGGGGATCCCCGGATGCGGGTGCTGCTCGGCGACCTTGCGGACGGCTTGGAGGTAGGTGCGCACCTTCTCATCCAGGCCGGTTCCGCGCTGGGCATCCTCGTAGAGCTTGTTCCAGTCGTACCGGAGGCTGCCCACGGATCGTTTGTCGGTGAGCTGCGTGGTCCATTCCAGCATCACGGCAACTAGGGACCACAGATCCTCGAAGTCCGCTGGCACGCTGGGCTCCTTCGAGCCCTTCTGCTTGGGGAACCAATCATTGACCGCTTGGAGGGACAGGTCCACGCCGCCGTCCTTACGCGGCCAGGCCAGGTCTTCCGGACGGCCTGCGGCTCTGCGCCGGCGCCGGTTGACCTCTTCGACCGCGGCCTTCTGCGTCTTCCCCCGCTGGCGCAGCCCGGCCTGAAGCAACCCGAGCTGCGCCGCCAGAGCGGCACGTCCCGAGACGGGCTCTTCCGCCCCGCTCACGTCCCACCTTCCATCCGGGAGCTGATCGAATTCGGCGCGATCCGGCGACCCAAGGCCGAACGACAGCCTGACCAGGGGGCATGCCGCCAGAAATCCGGCGATCCGGCATCCATAGGCGACGAGCGGGGAGCCTGGCCAAGGTGCTCGTGGCCGCCTCCTCCGGGGCGGTTGAGGCCGCTTGGCGGAAGGACAGACACATGAACATCTGGGAGGCAGCGGTGCTCCTGGCCGGACTCATGATCATCGCGATCACCACCGTGATCATCACCGGCACGGCGCTGAGGGACACCGCTTCGCAGGACCGCGCCGACATCCTGCGCGCTATCGCGAAACTCGTGCGGGAGCTTCGCCCATGATGGCCCGCACATGGCTCGGAACCCGTCCAGCTCCACGTCAGCCGTCTCGTCCACTGCGCTCAACATCGCCACCACACAAGCATTTTTGACATCGACCACCCGAACCCCGAGAGCGACTCGCAGACTAGTTCTGACCTTCGCAAGACCACTTGCAAGGTAAGTCTGACACTCGCAACCTTCGGCGATACAGGGCAGACAGCCGTTGCCGCGTCCGGCTGAAGGTTGCGGATGATCAAGACGTTTACCAGCAATTCGCAAGGTAGGCCCGGACGCTGGCGACTAGAAGTGTCCGGACCTACCTTGCGGTTATCCGGCCCGAGTTGCCGCAGGCAGGCGTGGAAGCCCCGCTTCCCAGTCGAGTCGGTGTCGTACCTTGTGCCACATGACGCAAGGTAACCCGAGCCCCGAGGAACGTGCCGCAGGGATCGAAAGTCGCGGCGCTGTGCGTGCGGCCAAGATCGAAAGGAGCGGTGTAGTCACAGCAGCTCGCGTTGCTGGCGACGCCACTCGCAAGGCGGCTGAACTGACGGCCGTCGCGGCTGTCCTCGCAGCGTGTATTGGCGGCTCGTGCCTGGTTGCATCGACCGGTGTCGGCGGATGGTTTGCGCTGGAGGCCGCCAAACAGGGCAACGGCCCGGACACCGTCGTCACTGCGACGGCAAAGTCACCGAGCCGGCGCGACGCTTATGCATGGGTGCCTGCGTCGTGCTTGACGGATGACTCAAAGACCGCAGGATGGGTTGTCAGAGAGTACGTAGATGAGGTGGCCCTCGTGACCTGTCAGCACCGCTGACAGCGAGCTGGGCTATTGCTGCGGCCTTCTTGCTTCCGGTGAGTCGGCGTTCGGCGTCGAGCATTGGGCGCCCGCCCTGGTAGCGCCGCCCAGCGCAACCGCCGCCGCGGCCACGGGCGTCCGCGTAGCGAACAGATCGCGCTGCACCTGCGCCAGCTCAGTCCGGCTCACGCCGACGTCGACCTCATCGAACCCGGTAGCAGCACGGAAAGATCATCCGCAATCTAAGTCCGAACTCCGCAATCTAAGCGCGGAAAGGACAAGTAGCTGTCTGTTCCAGTCGAGCCTTGCGAATCCCGATGCCCTGACCAGCAGCTCGCAAGGTAGTTCCGACCGGCGCGGCAGGGATCTGGTCAAACTTACCTTGCGGATTCTTGCCGCGGCCGGCTACGGGTATCGAGTTGACCAGCCGAGCGCTCGACGTGTCGGCAGAGACACGCCGTTCATCCGCAAGGCAGGTCCGAACTCCGCAAGATCACTCACAACCTACATCTCCTCACCGATCGTTGGCCGACGTGCCGGGTTTGTCGTCGATGGTCGTGCGGCGCAGCAGGAGGGCGAGGACTTTGCGGGCGTCGCGGCGGCGTGTGGGGGTAGGGGCGACCAGCGCGGTGAGGGCGGCGGCGGTGGTGCTGACGGTGTAGAGCAGGCCGCTGGCGGCGAGGATGAGGCCGCCGTGGTTGATCAGGGTGGTCAGCTGGTTGGTCATGGCGGGCTCCCCAGGTGGTGTTGTGGCTGGTAGAGCCTGATGTCAGCTGTCTATTGGGTGTCCGTCGAGGTGTCCGGACGGATTACGGACAGCGCTGGAGACGGTGACGCCGAGTAGGGTGCCTGCGTGGCGGAACCCCCGATCGCCGAGCCGGGTGAGGACTCTGACCCGGTCGCGGATTTCAAAACGCTGTTGCAGCAGTTCCGAGTCGACTGCGGCAACCCGCCGTTCCGGACACTGGAGCGGCTTTTCCGCGAGCTCAAACGGCCGGAGGCATACAGCACGATTCAGCAGAAGGTGACCGGCAAGACGGTCCCGGACTGGCCGTTCGTGGAGACGTTCGTCCAGGCGTGCATCCAGAATGCCGGCACCGACCGGGACCCGGACCTACAGCAGTGGCGTGACCGGCATACCCGGATGCTGGCCGCGATCGCCAAGCAGGGGTCATTGCCGGCGGCCGCGGGGGATCCGTACCGGGGGTTGGAGGCGTTCACCGAACAGGACGCGGTCTGGTTTCACGGCCGGCACAGCGCGGTCGAACAGGTACTGGCCGCATTGAACAACCCTCGGGCGGCGGTGTTGCTGTTGGGCCCGTCCGGGGCGGGTAAGTCGTCACTGGTACACGCCGGAGTGTTACCCGCAGTGGGTGCCGGTAGGCTGCCGGGCAGTGACCGGTGGCTTCGGGTGTCCGCCCGGCCGAGGCAAGACCTGCCAGCCGAGCTGGGCCGGGCCGGCCTGCCCGGTGCCGGTGTCTCGCTGCCGGCGGCGGTGGCACAGCAGCTGGCCGGGCAACCGACAGGGCGCCGCCTGCTGCTGGTCATCGATCAGTTCGAAGAGTTGCTCACCCCGCTGACCGATCCTGAGCTCGAGCGGGTACGCCGGCAGATCCTCGGACAGCTGAGCGCCGTGGTCGGCACGACCGGGGTGACGCTCCTGCTGGTCATGCGCGACGACTTCTACCCGCAGCTGGCAGCCCAGGCCCCGGACCTGCTCGGCCGGGTCCCGCAGGTGAACCTGCCCGCCACCCTCGATGTCGAGCAGTTGCGGGACATCATCACCGAACCCGCGACCACGGCCGGGTTGACCTGGGACCCGGGACTGCCAGAGCAGATCGTGACGGATCTGCTGGCCGACAACGACACGGACGCGACCCGGCGTGTGCCGGTCACCGTGTTACCGCTGCTGGAGTTGACGTTGTACCAGGTGTGGGATCGACGCACCGGTACCCGGCTGACCCGTACCGCCTACCAGAGCGTCGGCGGGGTCCGCGGCGCGTTGACAGCCTGGTGCACCGCCGCCATCGACCAGCTCACCCCCGCCGAGAAGTCCTGCGCCGAACGGGTGTTGACCGCGCTGGTGCGCCCGGCGGATGCTGACCGTAACGTGCCCGCCGTCCGGCAGCAGGTTCGGGTCGACACCCTCCGCGAACTGATCGACCCCACCACCGTGCCCGGCGGCGCCGCTCCCGCTGATGCAGCTGGCGGGCTGCTGGTCGACCGGGTCCTGGCCACTCTGACCCGGCATCGCATCGTCACCACCCGAACGCTGCCCCAGGCCGACACCGCCACATCGGATCCAGCCGGCCCGGATGAGGGCAGGGTGCCGGTAGCGGAACTGGTCCACGACGCGGTCATCCGCGACTGGGCGCTCCTCCGCGGATGGGTCGACAACGATCACCGCTTCCAGGACTGGCTACGCCGCACCGACGAACGCCGCCGCCACTGGGCACGGCATCCCACCGCCGACGACCTGCTCCACGGCACCGACCTGGCCGAAGGCCTCGACTGGGCCACCCACCGGCCGCTCCCCCGCGATATCACCGCGTTCCTGACGGCCAGCCAGCACCACCAGCAGGCCCGCACCCGACGTGCTCGACGACTGAACACTGTCCTGGCCGGCCTGCTCGCTGTCGTCGCTGTCGCCGCCGCGGTCGCGGTGTGGCAATGGCGTACCGCGGTCACCGCCCAACAGGTAGCGCTGTCCCGGCAGCTCGCCGCACAGTCGACCGCCCTGCTGTCCAGTGACCCCGACCTGGCCGGGCTGCTCGCCGTGCACGCCTACCGCGTCAGCCCGACCGACGAAGCCGTCGCCAGCCTGTACCCCGCCGCTGCTCAACCTGCAGCACGCCACCTCACCGGCCACACCGACGGGGTGCTCGCGGTGGGGTACAGCCCGGACGGCCGCCACCTCGCCAGCGCCAGCTCGGACGGGACGGTGCGGGTGTGGGACCTGGACACCGGCCAGTACCGCACCCTCACCGGCCACACCGGCCCGGTGTCCGCGGTGGGGTACAGCCCGGACGGTCACCACCTCGCCAGCGCCAGCTTGGACGGGACGGTGCGGGTGTGGGACCTGGACACCGGCCAGTACCGCACCCTCACCGGCCACACCGACGGGGTGTCCGCGGCGGGGTACAGCCCGGACGGCCGCCACCTCGCCAGCGCCAGCAACGACCGGACGGTGCGAGTGTGGGACCTGGACACCGGCCAGTCCCGCACCCTCACCGGCCACACCGACGGGGTGCTCGCGGCGGGGTACAGCCCGGACGGTCACCACCTCGCCAGCGCCAGCTACGACGGGACGGTGCGAGTGTGGGACCTGGACACCGGCCAGTCCCGCACCCTCACCGGCCACACCGACGGGGTGTCCGCGGCGGGGTACAGCCCGGACGGCCGCCACCTCGCCAGCGCCAGCAACGACCGGACGGTGCGAGTGTGGGACCTGGACACCGGCCAGTCCCGCACCCTCACCGGCCACACCGACGGGGTGTCCGCGGCGGGGTACAGCCCGGACGGCCGCCACCTCGCCAGCGCCAGCTCGGACGGGACGGTGCGGGTGTGGGACCTGGACACCGGCCAGTCCCGCACCCTCACCGGCCACACCGACGGGGTGTCCGCGGTGGGGTACAGCCCGGACGGCCGCCACCTCGCCAGCGCCAGCAACGACCGGACGGTGCGAGTGTGGGACCTGGACACCGGCCAGTCCCGCACCCTCACCGGCCACACCGGCGCGGTGCTCGCGGTGGCGTACAGCCCGGACGGCCGCCACCTCGCCAGCGCCAGCAACGACCGGACGGTGCGAGTGTGGGACCTGGGCACCGGCCAGTACCGCACCCTCACCGGCACGGTGTTCGCGGTGGTGTACGGCCCGGACGGGCACCACCTCGCCAGCGCCGGCTCGGACGGGACGGTGCGGGTGTGGGACCTGGACACCGGCCAGTCCCGCACCCTCACCGGCCACACCGGCGGGGTGCTCGCGGTGGGGTACAGCCCGGACGGTCACCACCTCGCCAGCGCCAGCTTGGACGGGACGGTGCGGGTGTGGGACCTGGACACCGGCCAGTACCGCACCCTCACCGGCCACACCGGCCCGGTGTCCGCGGCGGGGTACAGCCCGGACGGTCACCACCTCGCCAGCGCCAGCTCGGACGGGACGGTGCGGGTGTGGGACCTGGACACCGGCCAGTACCGCACCCTCACCGGCCACACCGGCCCGGTGCTCGCGGTGGCGTACAGCCCGGACGGCCGCCACCTCGCCAGCGCCAGCAACGACCGGACGGTGCGAGTGTGGGACCTGGACACCAGCCAATCCCGCACCCTCACCGGCCACACCGGCGCGGTGCTCGCGGTGGCGTACAGCCCGGACGGGCACCACCTTGCCAGCGCCGGCGACGACCAGGCGGTACGGGTGTGGGACCTGGACACCAGCCAATCCCGCACCCTCACCGGCCACACCGACAAGGTGTACGCGGTGGCGTACAGCCCGGACGGCCACCACCTCGCCAGCGCCAGCTCGGACCAGACGGTACGGGTATGGCCGGACACCAGCTCGACACCGGCCGAGGCGATCGACCGCATCTGCGGCAATGTCGACCGTAACCTCACCCCCGACGAACGCGCGATGTACCTGCCATCAACCGACTCCGGTTCGCGGGCATGCCCTCATGCGACCGGCTGAATCCCCGTGTGTTGTGTTGGGGTACACCCTCACCAGCGCCTGGTCCACCGGCATCGCCACCAAGTACCGGCAGACCCTGACCGCGCTCGCCGCCCGGCTCGCCGGCATTCCGGCCGGTGCCGACATCGCCGCGCTGGACACCCCGGCCGCCCCGCCAGCCTCGCTGAGGTGTTTACCGCAGCGTTCGGCACCACCGCCCCGGCCACCTGGCTGCGGCACATGTCCACCCTGCGCTCGGCGTTGTCGCGGCCACTGACATTCCCTGTCGCCGACCACTGACCTTTTCGGGATCTGGCCCACTTTCCGGGGAGTGGCAACGGAGGGTGAGGTTCGAGGTCAGTTCGGCAGGAGGATGCGGTGACGAAGGAGATCTAGATTCGCTCGGCCGAACATCGACCTCTTCAACGCCTTCACTCTGTTGACTGCGCCCTCGCAGGCGCCCGAACTCCACGTCAGGGTGAGACCGTTCTTGACAGCGTCAAGATCTCGGTTCAGTCCTTTGACGAAGGAGTGCAGCGCCGGGAGTTCATCCGCTGCAACCGCGGCCATCCAGTTGGGGAGTTGGTCGCCGCGCAGCTCGCGCATCATGAAGGCGAACTCAGCGACGTGCCGGCGGGTGGCCTCCAGCTCCGGGCAGCGGGCGATCACTGCTTTCAGGCGGACCTGGTCGCCGGCTGTCAGGTTGGCCGGGTTGGTCATGAGCCATTTGGCGACCTTGCGCGGCTTGGGCGTGACCGGTCCCGGTGCCGGCGCACTGGTCAACCCGCGAAGTTGGTGAGCGTAGCGCTGCACCGTTCTCGCACTACCGCGCCATCCCATGCCCTGCAGTTCATGATGCAGCCGGCCGACGTCGGTGCAGCCGTCGTTCCACCGGGTGAGGAGGTACTGCTTGAACCGGTCGAGTGTGCTGGACCGCTCGGCGGTGGCCAGCAGTTCGTCCAAGCTGTCGGCCTGGGCGTAGCACTGGACCGTCCGGAAGCACAAGCCCGTCTGTCTGCTGATCGAGTTGAGTGAGTTCCCGGCGATCATCAGCGCTTGAACAGCGGCGTACCGTTCACGTTTGCGCACGGTCAGCCGACGCTCGTCACCGTCGCCATCTCGTCCCTGATCGGGCATCACCAACGCGGGTGCGGTCTGGGTCTCCTCATCGGTGGGGACGGGTTCGGGCAGGCAGGATCGGTGGGCGATCACGGTCTTCTCCACGGCCTCGCCGAGGTTGGCCCAAAGGTGGAACCGGTCGGCGACCTGTACCGCGCCGGGTGCACCTGACCGGGCGCCCTCGGCATAGTTCCCGCCCCGGTCCCGGCAGATTGTCTCCACTCCGGGATGCGCGCGCAGCCACGCGGCGAAGCTGTCAGCGGTCCGGCCGTCGAAGACGTCGATCGGCCGGTGGGTTTCCATATCCAATAGCAGCGTCGCGTATGTCGCGCCGCGGCGGATGGCGAACTCGTCGACTCCCAGCACCCGCGGGCCCGCGGTCAGTGTTGGCAGCGGTATCGCCCGCAGGACACGCAGCAGCGTGGACCTGCTTGTGGCGATCGCCGTCCTAGCCGCCAGCCGCGCACCCGGGCGACCCGCCAGAGCGGCCGCGATCACCTGCAACGTTTCGTGCAGATGCCTGGTGACGCGCCCGTACCGGAACGTCAACCCGTCCGCCTGCTCGACGAACGTTCGCCGCGTGCAGGCGGCGACGTCACAGATGAACCGGCGGACCTGCAATCGGATCAACACCCGCTGACCGGCCACGGCGGTATCCGCGATCTGCCGTTCGTAGCGGTCATGGACCCGACTGGCCGGGATCCCGCATGCCGGACACCGCCCCGTCGCCTGCCTCACCCGGGCCCGGACACAAACCCGATCACCATCGCGGGCGACCTCATCCACCCGCACCAACGCCAACTGGGGAAACAAACCTCAAGCAGCCTCAGATCGACCATGCCGAGTAACCCACCACACCCTGCGCACCGTTCCGGCCTGGAAGAGGCATCCGGAGTGATGGATGTCGCCGACCCACACGCGCCTGGTCAGCGGCATGAGCGTTGCGCCGCGAGGCGCCTTGTTGTATCCCCGGCGCAGCCGGGAGGAACTCGGAGGGAGGTTCCTGGGTCTGATGGCTTACCTGGATCCGAAAGGTGAAGGGGACCAGAGCATGCCAGGAAAGCGGTGGCCGTGCCCAGGCGTACGGGTGCGGGGTGCCGCGGGACCCGCGGAATATGGTGAAAGCTGAATTGCCTGAAGCCCAATCTCCAGCGGATGCAAGCCGCCATCCACCGGAAAGACGTCTGAACCGGTGCCGTGCCCTGCGTCGGTGTTCCGCTCAGCCGACGCAACCTCCGGAGCGCGGAGCGATGCCCAGTGAGGGTATTCAAGGAGATGAGTGGGCCACCTACGTTCCGCTCGATACGTACAACAGGGACGAACGCGGGATCGCCTACGGGACGCGAGTCCTATGGCGACGGAGGCCTCGTAGTAGTCGGTGCGCCATGAGGTGCACTGGTGTATCGCCCGTGCAGCGGGCAGAGACGGGAGGAGATGTCTCTGGATCTGATGGCTGACCCGGCCCTGAAAGGGTAGTCGGGGACAACAGCATGCCAGGAAACCGGCAGTTCATGCCCAGGCGTATGGGGTGGCGTGCCGGGGGATCCGCGCGACATGGTGAAAGCCATACTGCCTGAAGCCTAGTCTCCAGAAGGTGCAATACGGAACCTACCGGAAAGACGCCTGAAACCGGTACCGGCCCCTGCGGCGAGTTGGCGACTAACTCGCTGCAATCCTCTTGGGGTGCTGGAGCGATGCCCTGTCAGGGCATTCAAGGAGACGGACGGGACGCCTAAATCGCGCTCGACACGTACAGCAGTGATGAACATGGGATCGCCTACGGGACGCGAGTCCTATGGCGACGGAGTGCCCACAGTAGTCGGCGGGGTAACGTCCGCCCAATCTGGAGACCGCTAATGACGGTCCACAGGGCGAAGGGGCACAGGCGATGAACGGGAAGCAACCATGAGGGATGCGTAATGCAGGAAGCCGTAGTGGTACTTGACGTTCTCCGCGAGCGCGGCAGGAAGGGCCTGCCGTTCACGCAACTGTACCGGCAGATGTTCAACAAGGAGTTGTACCTGTTGGCGTACGGGAACATCTACTCCAACCAGGGGGCGATGACACCCGGGGCCAGCGCGGAAACCGCTGATGGCATGTCCGAGGACAAGATCGACCAGATCGTCGAGGCGATGCGGCACGAACGGTACCGGTTCTCCCCGGCCCGCCGCGTCTATATCCCGAAAAAGAATGGGAAGCTACGGCCTCTGGGCATGCCGTCATGGTCCGACAAGCTGGTTGGTGAAGTGGTTCGCCTGCTCCTTGAGGCGATGTACGAGCCACGGTTCTCCGACCGGTCCCACGGGTTCCGGAAAGGGCGAGGGTGTCATACCGCACTGCGGGAGATAAACAACACCTGGAGCGGGATAACGTGGTTCATCGAGGGTGACATCTCCGACTGTTTCGGGAGCTTTGATCATGATATTCTTCTCGGAATACTGGCGGAGAAGATCCAGGACCAACGGTTCCTGCGGCTTATTCGAAACATGCTCAAAGCCGGGTACCTGCAAGACTGGGAATACCACGACACGCTCAGCGGATGCCCGCAGGGCGGCGTGGTTTCACCAATCCTTTCGAACGTTTACCTGGACAAGTTCGACACATTTGTTGAGCAGAAACTGATCCCGCAGTACACGCGGGGAGCGCTTCGGGCCGCCAATCCCGCCTACCGGCAGATAGACGCTCTGCTCAGGAGGGCACGGCGACGCGGGGACCGGGCACAGGCCCGGCACCTGATGAAGCAGATGCGCATGCTCCCCTCCACCGACCCGATGGACCCGGGCTACCGCCGCCTGCGCTATGCGAGGTACGCGGATGATCATCTGCTGGGGTTCACCGGGCCGAGGGCCGAAGCCGAGCAGATCAAGGCCAGGCTGGCGGAGTTCCTCCGGGAGACCCTCGGACTCGAACTCAACGACAGCAAGACCCTGATCAGCCACGCCCGCACCCAGCCGGCGCGGTTCCTCGGCTACGACATCATCGTCCAGCACTCCAGCACGAAGATCACCAGAAACCGGAGATCGGTCAATGGCAGGATCGCGCTGCGGGTGCCGCCGGACGTGGTCAAGGCCCAGTGCGCCCGCTACCGGCAGCACGGCAAACCGTCGCGCCGGACCCGGCTGCAAAACCAGGACGACTACGACATCGTCCGGGTCTACGCAGCCGAATACCGTGGCGTCGTCAACTACTACCTACTCGCCCAGGACGTCTGGCGGCTCGGCACGCTGCGCTGGCACGCCGAGACGTCCATGCTGAAAACCCTGGCTGCCAAGCACAAGTCCACCGTCACGAAGATGGCCGCCCGTTTCCGGGCGAAGGCCACCACCAGCGACGGGCTGCGGACCTGCTTCGAGGCCAGACGGAAACGGCTGGGCAAGCCGGACCTGGTTGCACGATTCGGCGGGATCATCCTGCGGCAAGACCGGCGGGCGGTCATCAACGACCCTGCCCCGGTCCCGGTCCGTGTTCCTCGTAAGGAACTACTCGCTCGGCTCCACCAGCGGGTGTGTGAGCTGTGTGAGACCGGCGCCACGGTGGTTGTCCACCAGATCGCCGCTCTGCGACAGCTCGGGAAACCAGGACCGGACCAGCCCGCGTGGGCCACCGTCATGGCCAGGATGCGACGCAAGACGCTCATCGTCTGCGCACCCTGCCATGGCTGGATCCACGCAAACCCGGTCGCGAACGCGGCGTAATCGCTGGAGAGCCCGGTGCCTGGAAAGCGGGCACGCCGGGTTCGGAGGGAGGCTGCCCGGAAAAGGCCCAGATTCGCTGGGACCTCGTCGGGCAGCCCACCCTACCAGGAGTAGCGACCTGCCAAGGGGTCCGGGAGAGCCGGAATCAGGGCGAAGGGGGCCAGGTGACCGGGCATCGCAAGCCGGGAGGTAGGCGGAATGCCGAGCGCCGAAACGGAACGCGATGCCCTGCGTGGACGCGGTCGTTGATGCGTCTTACGTAATGGTCGCTGGAGAGCCCGTTGCCGGGACTATGCCGAGTCGCGGATTATGCCGAGTTCGGGGGGTCAGGGTGGGTGTTGTTCCTGGCCAGGGTTGCTGCGCATGATCGGCTGCTCGGCATAATCGTGCTGGTTGAGTGAGGCTTCCTCTACTCGGAGCGTCGTGCTTCGGGTGGGAGGAGGCGATCATGCACAAGCCGTCGCGTGTGGAGGTGGCCGGGCCGCTGGCGGCGTTTGCCGTCGGGTTCCGGCGGGAGTTGGCCGGGCGGGGTTACTCGCGAAGTCGGGCGACTGGGCTGCTGCTGTTGATGGCGCGTCTGAGCCGGTGGCTGGCCGAGCGTGGCCGAGAGGCCGGGGAACTGTCCGATGTGGACCTGGAACAGTTCGTGTCCCATCGTCGTGTGGTCAGTCGGGACGATCGTCAGCTGACGGCGCGGGCAATGACTCCGCTGCTGGAGTATCTGCGAGGGCTGGGCGTCGTGCCGCGGCCGGTGCCCGTGGTTGCCTTGACTCCGCGGGAGCAGTTGCTGGACGCGTTCGTTGCCTATCTGGCGGCCGAGCGCGGGTTGGCCGACTCCACTATCGGCAACTACCGCAGCGTCGCTGCCCGGTTCCTGGTTACCGGGAGCGACTGGCTGGACGGGATCGCCGGGCTGTGCGCGGAGCAGGTGAGCGCGTTCGTGCTGGCGGAGGCGGCCCGATGCAGTGCCGGGTCGTTGAACAACGTGACGACCGGGCTACGGGCGCTGCTGCGGTGGCTGCATGTGGAGGGTCACACGCCGATGTCGCTGGTCGGCGCGGTGCCGGCTGCTCCGGGCTGGCGGGATGATGGGCTGCCGCGGGCGGTGGCCGCCGATCAGATCGGTCGGTTGCTGGCAAGCTGTGACCGGCGTACCAACGTCGGCCGCCGGGATCTTGCCATGCTGACCGTGCTGGCGCGGCTGGGTCTGCGGGCCGGTGAGGTTGCCGCGCTGAACGTGGATGACCTGGACTGGCGCGCCGGTGAGATCGAGGTGCGCGGTAAGGGCAACCGGCGGGAGCGGCTGCCGCTGCCGGTCGATGTGGGGCGGGCCATCGCCGAGTACTGCCGGCGGGGCCGGCGCCGTGGCGCGTGCCGCAGCCTGTTCCTGCACGCCCACGCGCCCTATGTCGGGCTGTCACACACCGGGGTCAACCAGGTGGTCGCCCGGGCGTGTGAACGTGCAGGACTTTCGCGCGTCGGCGCCCATCGGCTACGTCATAGCGCCGCCTGCGCTATGCGGGCCGCCGGTGCGCCGCTGCTGGAGATCGGGCAGGCGCTGCGGCATCGGGATGTGTCGGTCACGGCGCACTACGCCCGAGACGACCAGGCGGCGCTGCATGCGGTCGCCCGGCCCTGGCCGGGAGGTGCGGCATGAACACGCTGCACGAGCGGGTCGAGCAGTATCTGTCGATCCGCCGGTCGTTGGGGTTCAAACTGGAAGACCACAGCCGGCTGCTGCCGCAGTTCGTGACCTATCTGGACCAGCGCGGTGCTGCGACGCCGACCGTCGAGGCCGCGTTGGACTGGGCCACCGGGCCGCAGGGGGTGGACCGGTTCCGCTGGAGGCAGCGGCTGTCGGTGGTGCGCGGGTTCGCCCGCTGGCTGCAGGCGATCGACCCTGCCACACAGGTACCGCCCGCCGATCTGCTGGCCTACCGCCGGACACGTCCGGTCCCGTTCCTGTTCTCCGAGGCCGACATCGACGTGCTGCTGGCGGCGGTCGCCGCGGTGCTCAGGCATCCGCTGCGCGTGGCGACCCACCGCACCGTGTTCGGGCTGCTGGCCGTGACCGGGATGCGGGAAGGTGAAGCGATCGGCCTCAACCGCGACGATGTCGACCTCGCGACCGGAGGGCTGAGCATCCGCGACAGCAAGTTCAACAAGTCCAGACGGCTGCCGCTGCATGCCTCCACCGTCGCGGTCCTGCGCGACTACGCCGCGCAGCGAGATCGGCTCTGCCCCAGACCGGCCACGTCCAGCTTCTTCATCTCCGTGCAGGGCCGCAGACTGACCGGACGGCGGCTTCGAGCGGTCTTCACCAGGCTGGTCGACCAAGCCGGGCTCGGCCCCCGCAACGGGTCACGCCGGCCAAGGGTGCACGACCTCAGGCATGCTTTCGCGGTTCGTACCCTGCTGGACTGGTACCGCGACGGCGGCGACGTGCAGGCCCGGCTGCCGCTGCTGTCGGCCTACCTCGGACACGCCCGCCCATCATCGACCTACTGGTACCTGCAGGCCGTCCCTGAACTGCTGACCCCGGCCGCCGAGCGGCTCGAATCTTCCAGCGGTGGGGGTCCGGCATGAGTACGCTGGCACCCACCCTCGAAGCGTTCTTCACCCAGCGGCTGGCAACCGAGCGAGACGCCAGCGCCCACACGATCGGCGCCTACCGCGACACCTGGCGGCTGCTGCTGCTCTTCGCGCAGGACCACACCGCAAAGGCGCCCTCCCAACTGGACCTCGCCGACCTGGACGCCAGGCTGATCACCACGTTCCTCACCTGCCTGGAGACCGAGCGCGGTAACAGTGTGACCACCCGCAACGCCAGACTGACCGCCATCCGGTCGCTGTTTCGCTACGCAGCCCTGCGTCATCCCGAACACGCCGGACTGATCCAGCGAGTGCTCGCCATCCCGTCCAAACGGCACGAACAGGCCATGGTCTGTTTCCTCACCCCGCAGGAGGTCGACGCGCTACTCGCCGCGCCCGACCGCGCCAGCTGGCACGGCCGCCGAGACCATGCGCTGCTCGCCCTGACCGTCCAAACAGGACTGCGGGTGTCCGAGCTGACCAGCCTCACCAGCAACGACCTGCACCTGGGCACCGGCGCCTGCGTCCACTGCGTGGGCAAGGGCAGAAAGCAGCGCGTCACTCCACTGACCCGCCAGACCGTGGCGGTGATGAAGGTCTGGCTCCGCGAACGAGCCGGTGACCCAGCCGATCCGCTCTTCCCCGGCCGGCGCGGTCGACCGCTGACCACCGACGCGGTCGCCTGGCTGCTGGCCAAACACGTCACCACCGCAACCCCACACTGCCCAACCCTCGCCAGCAAGAACGTAACTCCCCACGTCCTGCGTCACACCGCCGCGATGCGGTTGCTCCAAGCCGGCGTGGACACCTCAGTGATCGCGCTCTGGCTGGGCCACGAAAGCGTTCAGACCACACAGATCTACCTACACGCCGACCTCGCGCTCAAAGAACGGGCGCTGGCCCGCACCACACCACCGGGAACCACCCCCGGCCGCTACCGCCCGCCCGACAAACTGCTCGCGTTCCTCGAAGCCCTCTAAATAATGCCGAGCAGCCGATCATGCGCAGCAACCCTGGCCAGGCACAACACCCACCCTGACCCCACGAACTCGGCATAATCCGCGACTCGGCATAGTCCCGGTTATGCCGAACTCGGCATAACCGGGAAACTGGCACGGCGGGTTCGGACCGGGGGCCGCTGGAAAAGGACCTGCACCACAGGAACCTCGCCAGCGGCCTACCGGTGCGATGCCGAGGCGATGGTGTTCACCGATCGGCTGCTCACGAAGGTCGGTCCGGGTGTGGCCGGCTGGTCTGGGTGCGGTGGACGGGGCGATCGCGGGCGGTGGTTTGATCGTGCTCTGCCGCGGTCTTGTGCCGCCAAGCCGGGGCTGGATCGCGGCGGAGGATGGCGACAAAGATTCTGGAGGAGTGGTGATGCGGCGATTCGATGGCAAGGTTGCGATTGTCACGGCGGCGGCACAGGGCATCGGGCAGGCTGTTGTCCGGCGGGTCGCCGCTGAGGGCGGTGCGGTGGTCGTCACGGACCTGCGGGAGGACGCGGCCGTGGCCGCGGCCGCGGAGCTCGGTGCGGAGCACGCGCTCGGGGTCAAGGTCGATGTCACCTCACGCGCCGACGTCGACGCCGCGGTCGCCGCGACAGTCGAGCGGTTCGGCCGGCTCGACCTGCTGGTGAACAACGCGGGCGGCTGCATCGTCACCTCGATGCCCGAGGACACCTCAGCCGAGGACTGGCACCGCCAGCTCGACCTCACCCTGGTCGGCGCCGCACGCTGCATCCAGGCGGCCATCCCGCACCTGGTGAAGACCCGCGGCAACGTCGTCACGATCAGCTCGGTGAACGGCATCGCGGCCTTCGGCAACATCGAGTACGCCGCGGCGAAAGCCGGCCAGATCGCGATGTCGCAGAACTACGCCGCCCGGTACGGTCCGCTCGGCGTGCGCTTCAACGTGGTCGCCCCCGGCACCGTCCGGACGCCGAACTGGGACTCCCAGCCGGACGCGCTCGAGAGGCTCACGGCGATGTACCCACTCGGCCGCGTCGGCGAGCCGGAGGACATCGCGGCAGCGGTCGCGTTCCTCGGCTCCGACGACGCCGCCTGGATCACCGGGCACACCCTGCCCGTAGAGGGCGGCGTGCTGACCGGCCCCAACCCGATCGACCTGAGCCCGCCTGACACGCTCCACAAGGCCTTTTAGCAACCGCGCGTCAATCCGCCGACATCCAAGACCGGCATGAAAACACGCTGTACGCCAGAAGCGGATACTCCGATGCGATCTGCGTGACTGAACCGCGATCTTGACGCTGTCACTAAGGGGGTGTCTCAGTTGGTGATTTTGGTGAGTCGCCGGTGGCAGATGAGGATGGCTGCGAGGTCGGCGAAGGCTTGGAAATGCTCGGCTTTGCGTTCGTAGCGGCGGGCGAGTCTGCGGTTGTTGGTGAACCAGGACAGGCATGACTCGACAATCCACCGGTGCCGGCCCAGCCGCTCGGAGGACTCCACGCCCTTGCGGGCGATGCGGACCCGGATGCCGCGGCGCTGCACCTCGGCCCGGATCGCCTTGTGGTCGTAGGCCTTGTCCGCGTGCAGCTTCTCCGGACGGTGGCGGGGGCGGCCACGCCGCCCACGCACAGGGGTGAACGCGTCCAGCAGCGGGAACAGCAGTTGCGCATCGGGGGTGTTCGCGGCGGAGATCAGCACCTGCAACGGGATCCCGCGCCGGTCGCACAGGACGTGGATCTTCGAGCCCGGTTTGCCGCGGTCGACCGGGTTTGGCCCGGTCAGGTCCCCCTTTTCAAGGCCCGGACACTGATCGAGTCGACGATCGCCCGCGACCAGTCGATCCCACCGGCCACCTGCAGCCGGTGCAGCAACTCGTGGTGGATCTGTTCCCACAGCCCGTACTCGGTCCACTCGGTGAACCTGCGGTGCACCGTCGGCCGGGACACCCCGAAGAACACCGCGGGCAGTTTCCGCCACGAACACCCCGCCTGCACCATGTACACGATCGCCGCCAGGACAGCCCGGTCGTCCGCTCGACGCTTCCCACCGCCCTGAGGTCGTTTCGCAGCAACAGGAATCAACGGTTGCGCCACCGTCCACAGGTCGTCCGGCGCCCAGGTCTGGATCATGTCCTCGACAACATCCGCCATAAACAGAAGATGATGCCTGAGGCCGCAACCTCACCAACTGAGACACCCCCTAACGGTCTCACCCGGACGTGGAGTTCGGGGACCTGCGAGGGCGGAGTGAACAGGGTGAAGGCGTTGAAGAGGTCGATGTTCGGCCGAGCGAATCTAGATCTCCTTCGTCACCGCATCCTCCTGCCGAACTGACCCCGAACCTCACCCTCCGTTGCCACTCCCCGGAAAATGGGCCAGATCCGCTGAATGTGAGGGGTCGGCGACAGGGAATGTCAATGGCCGCGACACGCCGAGCGCAGGGTGGACAAGCGCCGCAGCCGGGGGCCGGGGCAGTGGTGCCGAACGCTGCGGTAAACACCGCGGCGAGGCGGACGGGCGGCCGAGGTGTCCAGAGCGGCGATATAGGCACCGGCCGGAATGCCGGCGAGCCGGGCGAGTCCAGCGGGAGAGAAGGCGCCACCGGATCCACACGCATGTTCGGTCTGGGTGTATGTCATTGTTGTGTTCGGTGTGGTTGGCATTCGATGACGAAAGTACACATTGAGGCTGAGTCACTACGGGCAAGCGCCCGAAGTGGAGTCGTCCAATAGCCGATAGCCAGTGCGTCAGCGATCAATGATTGGGCTTTTGCCGGTTCAACGAAACTGGCTATCCTGCTCAGCGCTTGCGCCTGCGACTCCGGGGCGGTGATGGACCGGGCGATCCGCTCGGCGCGGTCGTCGTCACCGGCTGCCGCCAACGGCCCGACCAGGTCCGCCAACGCCTGCGCCTGCCAGGACGGGTTGGTGATCGACCGCGCGACCTGCTCGGCGCGGTCGTGGTCACCGGCTACCGCCAACGGCCCGACCAGCCCAGCCAACGCTCGCGCCCGCGAGTCCGGGTTGGTGATGGACCGGGCGATCTGCTCAGCGCTATCGGCCACCGTCGCGGCGCGGTCCTGATCACCAGCCGCCAACGCCCCAACCAATCGGGCCAATGCCTGCGCCCGCCAATGCGGGTTGGTGATTGACCAGGCGATTTGCTCAGCGCGGTCATGGTCGCTGGCTGCCGCCAACGCCCGGACCAGGTCAGCCAACGCCCACCCCCCCGAGTCCGGCTCAGTGATGGACCGGGCGATCTGCTCAGCGCTACCGGCCAACTTCGCGGCGCGGTCCTGATCACCAGCCGCCAACGCCCCGACCAGGTAGGCCAACGCCCGCGCCTGCGCCTGCGCCTGGTTCTGCGGGTACGGGTTGCTGATGGATCGGGCAGCTTGCTCGGCGCAATCGGCCACCGTTGCGGCGTGGTCATGGTTGCCGGCCGCCGCCAACGCCCTGACCAGGTCAGCCAACGCCCGCGCCCGCGAGTACGGCGCGGTGATTGACCGGGCGATCTGCTCGGCGCGGTCATGATCACCGGCCGCCGCCAACGCCTCGACCAGGCTGGCTAGTGCCTGTGCCTGCGAGCCCGAGTTGGTGATGGACCGTGCGATCTGTTCGGCGCGGTCGTGGTCACCGGCTGCCGCCAACGCCCCGACCAGGTCAGCCAGCCCTCGTGCCCGCGAGTCCGGGTCGGTGATGGACCGGGCGATTCGCTCGGCGCTACCGGCCAACTTCGCGGCGCGGTCCTGATCACCAGCCGCCAGCGCCCCTGCCAGGCTCGCCAGGGCCTGCGCCTGCCAGTACGGGGCGGTGATGGACTCGGCGGTTTGCTCGGCGCGGTCATGATCACCGACCGCCGCCAACGCCCCAACCAGACTAGCCAGCGCCTGCGCCTGCCAGTACGGGGCGGCA
The DNA here is from genome assembly GCF_035963215.1 of Dactylosporangium sp. NBC_01737. NCBI lineage: Bacteria > Bacillati > Actinomycetota > Actinomycetes > Micromonosporales > Micromonosporaceae > Dactylosporangium > Dactylosporangium sp. NBC_01737. The sequence goes on along the minus strand of NZ_CP109153.1, from coordinate 4,886,482 downwards.
ATGGACCGGGCGGTCTGCTCGGCGCGGTCATGATCACCGACCGCCGCCAACGCCCCAACCAGACCGACCAGCGCCTGCGCCCGCCAGTACGGGGCGGCAATGGACCGGGCGGTCTGCTCGGCGCGGTCATGATCACCGACCGCCGACAACGCCCTAACCAGACCGACCAACGCCAGCCAGCATGGGGCGGTGATGGACTCGGCGATCTGTTCGGCGCGCTCGTGGCCACCAGCCGCCGCCATCGCCCCGACCAGGTCAGCCAACGTCCGCCCCCGCGAGTCCGGATCGGTGATGGATCGGGCGATCTGCTCGGCACTGCTGGCCAATGTCGCCGCGTGGAGATGGTTGCCAGCCGCCGCTAACGCCTCAATCAAACCGACCAGCGCCTGCGCCTGCCAGTACGGGTCGAGGATGGACCGGGCGATCTGCTCGGCGTGGTCATGGTCACCGGCCCTCGCCACTGCCCCGACCAGGTCAGCCAGCCCTCGCGCCTGCAAGGACGGGTCGGTGATAGACCGAGCGATCTGCTCGGCATGGTCGTGGTCACCGGCCGCCGCCAACGGCCCAACCAGACTAGCCAGCGCCTCTGCCTGAAGGTACGGGTTAGTGATGGACCGGGCGATCTGCTCGGCGTCGGTGGTCAACGTCGCGGCGTGGTCGTGGTCGCCGGCCGCCGTAAACGGCCCGACCATGCCGGCCAACGCTTGCGCCTGCACGGCAGGGTAGGCAATAGACCGGGCGAGTGCTTCGGCGCGGATGGGCTGTCCGAGGCTGGCCCAAACGGCGGGGAGTTGGGCGGGGATATGGGTATTGCGGTCAGCGAGTTGGTCTCTATACCATGCCAGGCGCAGCGCGGCAAGCAGATCCTGAGATGGCTGCGCGACAATGAGGACATGCGCGGCGGCGATCTCAGCGAGAGCAGCGGCGTCGCCGCCGGTGCTGTTCAACAACCGGTGGTGACGGGTCGCATCACTGGCTAGGTTGACGAGCCGGTCGGCATCTCCGAGGCCGGCGAGCATGCGGGGATAGCCGCGCAGCAGGTACGCCGGAGTGCCGGTCGGCCAGCCGCAGTGCCGGTAGCCGTTTGCCCAGGTGTGCAGCCGCTCCCGGTACACATCCAGCCGGGTGCGGCCGAGGTACCGTTCGGCGGCGTTGTGGAGTTCCTCGTGGCCGAGGAGATACATCTCTGGCCCGGGATCAGGGCTCCAGGTCTCGGCGCGGCGGGTGAACGTGCGCCCGGTGACAGTGTGCAGGACGTCCTCGATGTGGACCAGGTCGGCGCCGGTCAGTTCGTGGAGGTCCGGACCGGACAGTCCACCACGAGCGGCGGTCAGCAACCCCAGAAGATCTTGCTCGATCGTGCTGCCCTTGAGTAGCCGCCTCAGTTCGGCGCCGCCGAGGCGTTGCAAATCGAGGGCGTGGGTCGAGCCGCTCAGGAGACGGATGATCCCGGGGTCACGCAAGGGATGCCAGTCTGGGACGTCGTCGGGGATCGGTGGGTTCGGCCGGCCTGCCACGATGACCCGCATTCCCGCTGGCGGGTCCGCGGGCAGGAGCCCGGCGATGCTGTGCGCGTACGGGCCGAGGATTTCACCCCGGTCCTCGTCCAAACCGTCGACGAGCAGCACCAACCGTTCGCCGGCTGCCGTGCAGGTGGCGGCGGCCTGGGCTAGCAGGTCCAGCAGGCACGCCTCCCGGGCCGCCTCACTCCCGGCCGCCGGCAGTTCCTGGCCGATCAGCTCACACAACTGCTCCAGCAGCACCGTCGTGAACGCGTCCCGAGTGTCCTGCCCGGCGAGCCGGGCGGTGATGAAGAACGACACGACCCGAACCCGCCCCAACAGCCCGGCCGGGGGATGCAACACGAACGTCGACAACAACGCGGACTTCCCCGCCCACGGCCCGGCCCGCCACCACACATACGGACCACGCTGCCCGTCCGTGCAGAATCCGGTCAACTCCGCCAACTCCGCATCCCGCCCGAGCAACTGCGGCGGAGCGATCCGCCGGACCTGCTCCAGATACGCCGACCGAACCAACCGAACCGGCGGCAGCACGCCGCCCAGCGCGTGGTGAATCGAGACGTGTTCGGCCCGGTGAATCGCTGTGCCGCCAGCCTCGGCGTGCGCCACCGACCGAACCCCATCGGTGACTGCGACTGCGATGCGGGTTCGGGCGTCCGCAGATACGGGAAGGCTGGGAATGCCGGACGCGGTCGGCGACTGGACCGGTCCGGCTACCGAGGGTCCGGCGGCTCTCGTCCCTCACGCCCCACGGTTACATCCCCGGCAACCTGCCCAAACGCGATCCCGTTCCCCGTCGCCTGCGTGTAGGCGTCGCCATGGAATACCACCGACACCCCAGCAGCCTGCTCCGCCACCCGCAACTGCGCGACCAGGTCAGTGACCGCCTGCCCGAACGCGTCGTCCCTACGCGCACCAGCCGTGATCGCCAACTCCACCTGCTGGCGGGTCAACTCACTGACCTGCCCCTCATCGGCCGAGGCCTCGTCAGCCAGGTCCTCCAAGACCGGATGACCACCCAACTTGTCCACCACCACCGCATGCAACCGATCCAAACTCGAATCAATCACCGCGTCCGTCTCGGCATCTAGCCGACCAGCAGCACGCCGCGCCTTCCGCACCGCCCACGCAATCACATACCCAGCCACCAACCCAGCCTCAATCACCACCGGACCACCACCTCCAGCAACGGACAGCATCCGAACAACCACATCCTGACGGACCACAGCAACCCACAACACCCACCACGTCCGACACCAACACATTCGCGACAGCCGAGGACCGACTCAACAACAAGATCGGGTGCGCATTCATCGGCAAATCCGCTGCGCCGCGAGGCGTCCTGTTGTATCCCCAGCGCAGCTGGGAGGAACTCGGAGGGAGGTTCCTGGGTCTGATGGCTGACCTGGATCCGAAAGGTGAAGGGGACAAGAGCATGCCAGGAAAGCAGTGGTCGCGCCCAGGCGTCAGGGGCGGTGCGCTGCGGGACCCGCGGAATATGGCGAGAGCTGGATTGCCCGAAGCCCAATCTCCAGACGATGCAAGCCGACATCCACCGGCAAGACGCCCGAAGCCGGTGCCGTGCCCTGCGCTGGTGTTCCGGATTCGCCGGCGCAACCTTCGGGGCACAGGGCGATGCCCAGTGAGGGCATTCAAGGAGATGAGTGGGCCGCCTACGTTCCGCTGTCACGTACACCAGGGACGAACGCGGGATCGCCTACGGGACGCGAGTCCTATGGCGACGGAGGCCTCGTAGTAGTCGGTGCGCCATGAGGTGCACTGGTGTATCGCCCGTGCAGCGGGCAGAGACGGGAGGAGATGTCTCTGGATCTGATGGCTGACCCGGCCCTGAAAGGGTAGTCGGGGACAACAGCATGCCAGGAAACCGGCAGTTCATGCCCAGGCGTATGGGGTGGCGTGCCGGGGGATCCGCGCGACATGGTGAAAGCCATACTGCCTGAAGCCTAGTCTCCAGAAGGTGCAATACGGAACCTACCGGAAAGACGCCTGAAACCGGTACCGGCCCCTGCGGCGAGTTGGCGACTAACTCGCTGCAATCCTCTTGGGGTGCTGGAGCGATGCCCTGTCAGGGCATTCAAGGAGACGGACGGGACGCCTAAATCGCGCTCGACACGTACAGCAGTGATGAACATGGGATCGCCTACGGGACGCGAGTCCTATGGCGACGGAGTGCCCACAGTAGTCGGCGGGGTAACGTCCGCCCAATCTGGAGACCGCTAATGACGGTCCACAGGGCGAAGGGGCACAGGCGATGAACGGGAAGCAACCATGAGGGATGCGTAATGCAGGAAGCCGTAGTGGTACTTGACGTTCTCCGCGAGCGCGGCAGGAAGGGCCTGCCGTTCACGCAACTGTACCGGCAGATGTTCAACAAGGAGTTGTACCTGTTGGCGTACGGGAACATCTACTCCAACCAGGGGGCGATGACACCCGGGGCCAGCGCGGAAACCGCTGATGGCATGTCCGAGGACAAGATCGACCAGATCGTCGAGGCGATGCGGCACGAACGGTACCGGTTCTCCCCGGCCCGCCGCGTCTATATCCCGAAAAAGAATGGGAAGCTACGGCCTCTGGGCATGCCGTCATGGTCCGACAAGCTGGTTGGTGAAGTGGTTCGCCTGCTCCTTGAGGCGATGTACGAGCCACGGTTCTCCGACCGGTCCCACGGGTTCCGGAAAGGGCGAGGGTGTCATACCGCACTGCGGGAGATAAACAACACCTGGAGCGGGATAACGTGGTTCATCGAGGGTGACATCTCCGACTGTTTCGGGAGCTTTGATCATGATATTCTTCTCGGAATACTGGCGGAGAAGATCCAGGACCAACGGTTCCTGCGGCTTATTCGAAACATGCTCAAAGCCGGGTACCTGCAAGACTGGGAATACCACGACACGCTCAGCGGATGCCCGCAGGGCGGCGTGGTTTCACCAATCCTTTCGAACGTTTACCTGGACAAGTTCGACACATTTGTTGAGCAGAAACTGATCCCGCAGTACACGCGGGGAGCGCTTCGGGCCGCCAATCCCGCCTACCGGCAGATAGACGCTCTGCTCAGGAGGGCACGGCGACGCGGGGACCGGGCACAGGCCCGGCACCTGATGAAGCAGATGCGCATGCTCCCCTCCACCGACCCGATGGACCCGGGCTACCGCCGCCTGCGCTATGCGAGGTACGCGGATGATCATCTGCTGGGGTTCACCGGGCCGAGGGCCGAAGCCGAGCAGATCAAGGCCAGGCTGGCGGAGTTCCTCCGGGAGACCCTCGGACTCGAACTCAACGACAGCAAGACCCTGATCAGCCACGCCCGCACCCAGCCGGCGCGGTTCCTCGGCTACGACATCATCGTCCAGCACTCCAGCACGAAGATCACCAGAAACCGGAGATCGGTCAATGGCAGGATCGCGCTGCGGGTGCCGCCGGACGTGGTCAAGGCCCAGTGCGCCCGCTACCGGCAGCACGGCAAACCGTCGCGCCGGACCCGGCTGCAAAACCAGGACGACTACGACATCGTCCGGGTCTACGCAGCCGAATACCGTGGCGTCGTCAACTACTACCTACTCGCCCAGGACGTCTGGCGGCTCGGCACGCTGCGCTGGCACGCCGAGACGTCCATGCTGAAAACCCTGGCTGCCAAGCACAAGTCCACCGTCACGAAGATGGCCGCCCGTTTCCGGGCGAAGGCCACCACCAGCGACGGGCTGCGGACCTGCTTCGAGGCCAGACGGAAACGGCTGGGCAAGCCGGACCTGGTTGCACGATTCGGCGGGATCATCCTGCGGCAAGACCGGCGGGCGGTCATCAACGACCCTGCCCCGGTCCCGGTCCGTGTTCCTCGTAAGGAACTACTCGCTCGGCTCCACCAGCGGGTGTGTGAGCTGTGTGAGACCGGCGCCACGGTGGTTGTCCACCAGATCGCCGCTCTGCGACAGCTCGGGAAACCAGGACCGGACCAGCCCGCGTGGGCCACCGTCATGGCCAGGATGCGACGCAAGACGCTCATCGTCTGCGCACCCTGCCATGGCTGGATCCACGCAAACCCGGTCGCGAACGCGGCGTAATCGCTGGAGAGCCCGGTGCCTGGAAAGCGGGCACGCCGGGTTCGGAGGGAGGCTGCCCGGAAAAGGCCCAGATTCGCTGGGACCTCGTCGGGCAGCCCACCCTACCAGGAGTCACGACCTGCCAGGGGGTCCGGGAGAGCCGGACACAGGGCGAAGGGGGCCAGGTGATCGGACACCACGATTCCGGGAGGTATGCGTAATGCAGAACGCCGAAACGGTACTGGATGTCCTGCGTGAGCGCGGTAGGCGTGGCCTGCCGTGTACCGAGCTGTATCGACAACTGTTCAACCCGGACCTGTACCTGATGGCCTACGGGCGCATCTACGCCAACCACGGCGCGATGACGCCCGGGGTCGACGGGGAGACCGCCGATGGCATGACCCTGGGCCGGATCGGGCGCATCATCGATGCGTTGCGCCACGAACGTTACCGGTTCATGCCCGCGCGCCGTGTCTACATTCCCAAGAAGGACGGGAAGAAGTTGCGGCCGTTGGGTCTGCCATCATGGGCGGACAAGCTCGTCGGTGAGGTGGTGCGGCTGCTGTTGGAGGCGTACTACGAACCGAGGTTCTCCGCCCGGTCACACGGTTTCCGTCCCGGTCGGGGGTGTCACACGGCGTTGACCGAGGTGGCGACCTGCTGGTCCGGGACAACCTGGTTCATCGAGGGTGATCTCGCCGACTGTTTCGGCAGCTTCGACCACGAGGTCATGCTGTCGATCCTGGCCGAGCACATCCACGACAACCGGTTCCTGCGGCTGCTGCGTAACATGCTGCACGCCGGGTACCTTGAGGACTGGGAGTTCAACGCCACCCTCTCCGGTGTTCCGCAGGGCGGGGTGGCTTCGCCGGTATTGAGTAACATCTATCTTGACCGACTGGACCAGTTTGTCGAAACACAGCTCATCCCCGAGTACACCCGAGGCGTGAGCCGGGCACACAACCCGGCCTACGGGCGGGTGAGAGCCGCGATCGAGCGCGCCCGGCGTCGCCGCGACGTCGAAGCAGTCCGCCAGCTGCGGCAGCAGCTGCGGACCCTGCCGCGGGGCAACCCCCGCGATCCCGACTTCCGGCGGCTCCGGTACACCAGATACGCCGACGATCACCTGCTGGGATTTACCGGACCACGACAGGAAGCCGAGTACATCAAGGCCCGGCTGGCGCAGTTCCTGCGCGATGACCTCAAGCTGGAACTCAACCAGGACAAGACGCTCATCACTCATGGGCGTACCGGCGCGGCGAGGTTCCTCGGCTACGAGATCACCGTCCAACACGCCGACCACAAGACCACCCGTGGTCACCGGTCGGCCAACGGGAAGGTCGCCTTGCGCGTCCCCCGGGACGTGATCACTGCCAAGAGCGCCGCGTTCATGAAACTCGGCAAACCCGAGTTGCGCCCCGAACTGCTGAACCACCCCGATCACGAGATCATCGGCAGGTACGGGGCACAGTGGCGCGGCTATCTGCAGTACTACCTGCCCGCGCAGGATGTGTGGAGGCTCAACCGGCTGCAATGGGTCATGTTGACCTCCATGCTCAAGACCCTGGCCGGCAAGCACCGCTCGACCGTGTCGAAGATGGCCGACAAGTACCAGGCCACCATCGACACCCCCGCAGGGCGACGGGTGTGCTTCCAAGCCACGGTCGAACGCGCCGACAGGAAACCGCGGGCCACACGGTTCGGCGGTATCCCCCTCAAACGGCAGAGGAAAGCGGTCCTCGACGACCGTCAACCCGCCCCACTGGCCGGCCGACGCAACGGCAGCGAACTACTCGCCCGCCTGCGCCGAGGCTGGTGCGAACTATGCGAGCAACGCGCCCAGGTGCAAGTCCACCAGGTCGCCAAACTCGCCCAACTCGCGACCCCGGGACGAACACAACCGGTATGGGCGCAACAGATGGCCAGGATGCGGCGCAAGACACTGATCGTCTGCCCACCCTGCCACAACAGCATCCACCACCGGCAACCTGCCAACACGCTCACGTAGCAGTCACTGGAGAGCCCGTTGCCGGGACAACCGGCACGGCGGGTTCGGGCCGGGGGTCGCTGGAAAAGGAACCGCGAACAACGGAAACCTCGCCAGCGACCTACCGGTGCGAAGCGCGGCACCAGCGAACCGCCACGATCGACGCTACGCAGCGTTACCAAGGACGCGGGAGGCATTCCCCGGCAGCCTCGGGCGGCGCCCGCAGGAAACGTCAAGCCCGTCCGGACAACACTGATCCATTGAGACCCGTCAGATTGCCTGAGACGCCTTCCCGGCATACGTGTATATATCTGGCACTGTCGCCACCATGCACGAGAATCCGTCGGGAAACCCGCCAGCTGTCCGAGAATCCGCCAACCTCACGGAGACCGGACACAAACTCCGCCAGCGACTCGCAGAGTAATTCTGACCTCCGCAAGATCACTCGCAACCTAAGTCTGACATTCGCAACCTTCGGCGATACAGGACAAAAGCGCCCTCGAACAGCAGTGGATGGACTCCCGCTCGGTTGCGGGAGCAAGTTATAGGCTCCGGTTACCGGAGCGACGGCCGACCGGGCGCGGTCAGCCGTTGAGCAGCGACGATGCGTCGTCGCTGGGTGGGGCCGGTCGTGGGCGCTAACGGTGTCGGCAATGGCGGTCGGCGACCGTGGCCTGGTGATCGAGCAGCACTCGCCGAAGAATGCCGACGCGTCGCCGCGTTCCAGTCGGGGCCGCGACCGCCGCCACCTGTACCCCGGGCGTCCCGCACGGATCGCTCCGCGGTACACCGAGCAGGAGATCGCCGCCATCGCGGCGGCAGCCACCGCCGCTGGGCTGACCCCTACGGGGTTCGTCGGCGAAGCCGGCCTGGCCGCCGCCCGCGGTGAACAGCCGACAACGTTGAGCCGTGAGACCCTCGCGCAGCTTCAGGTCGAGTTGTTCGACGCCCGGGTCGCGGTCGGGCGGATCGGCACCAACCTCAATCAGGGCATCGCGGCGTTGAACGCCACCGGCGACGTACCGGCCTGGCTGGTGCGGGCTGCGGCGCTGTGCGAGCAGCGGATGCGGCGCGTCGATGATGTCATCGCCCGGATCGACCGGGCCCTGCGATGATCCCCAAGATCGGCCGCGGTCGTCGGGTGTACGGGCTGCTGCGCTACCTGTACGGGCCGGGGCGACGCGAGGAGCACGTCGATCCGCACCTGGTCGCCGCGTGGGACGGCGCCGGGTCGCTGTCGAGCCTGGAGCCGCTGATCGGCCCGGACGGCAAACCGGACCTACGCAAGCTCGTCGACCTGCTGGAGCAGCCGGTGCGGCGTGGGATCAACCCGCCGCGCCAGCCGGTCTGGCACTGCTCGATCCGCACCCACCCGGAAGACCGGTGGCTCACCGACGAGCAGTGGGCCCGGATCGGCGCCGAGGTCATGGCCAAGGTCGGACTCGCACCGCACGACGACTCCCGCGCGGTTCGGTGGGTCGCGGTGCGGCACGCCCCAGACCACATCCACATCGTCGCGACCCTCGTGCGGCAGGACCGGCGCACCGCGTGGGCGCGCAACGACAGATGGCTCGCCCAGGCGGCATGTCGAGACCTTGAAGAACGCTACGGGCTGCACCGGGTCGGCCCGGCCGACCGCACCGCACACACCCGTCCGACCACCCGCGAGGTGCACAAGGCCGCCCGCACCGGTCGGCGCGAACGCCCCCGCGACCAGCTGCGCCGCCAGGTCCGCCACGCTGCCGCCGTCGCCGACAGCCAGGAGCAGTTCTTCGCTCTGCTGCGAGACGCCGGGCTACTCGTTCGGACCCGAACAAGTTCAGTGCACCCCGGGCGGGTCACCGGGTACGCCGTTGCGTTGGCGAGCCACACCACAGCTGCGGGCCAACCAGTCTGGTACGGCGGCGGCCGGCTCGCACCCGACCTCACGCTGCCGCAGCTGCACCGCCGCTGGGGCCAGCCCACCACCTCGGACGCGCCGCCTCCACGGCTGGTTCAGGCCGACCTGTACGACCACGCCGCCAGCGAGGTTCGCGCCGCTGCCGAGCAGATCGGACAGGCAGGCGGGGACCCGGCCACGGCGAGCGCCGCCGCCTACGCCGCAGCCGACACGCTCACCGTCGCTGCCCGCCTGCTGGAGGGCGATCGACGCGGTCCGCTGCACCGCGCGGCCGAGGCCCTCGACCGGGCCGCCCGGGAGCCGTACCGGCGACCGCTGCCGCCAACCAGCCGCCGGGGAGAGCTGCGATCGATGTCACGACGCATGCGGCTAGCCGGCCAACTCACCGACGGCAACGCGGTGGTCGCCATGCTCCGGCTGATCCGCACGATGTCGATGCTCGCCGACTCCCTCGCCGAGCTACGCGACGCCCAACGTCGCCTGCACCAGGCACGCGCCGCCCGTACCGCCGCGCGGCTCCTGCGCTCAGCCGGAACTCGCAACAGCATGCCCGGCGGTCACATCCCGGACGTGACCGCAGCGCCGCCGTCAACGCGGCCATCAACCATGCCGCCAACGCGCCCCAACGACGCTCGGCGTCAACCCGGGCCGGGCGTCGGACACGGCAGATAGGAGAAAGGCCGATGGACTTCGGACAGGAACAGCATCCAGACATCGCTGCGGAGCTCACCCAACGCGCCGGCCAGGCCCTGGCAGTCCTCGGAACCCTCGGGGAGGCCACGGCCCGACTCGCCGCCGAACAACGCCGCCGCAAGCAGGGCCGGGAGGAAGCCCAGGCGCAAGCGCAACGCCGCCGGCAGGAACAGGCCGGGAAGCTCCGCGAGCACAGCGACCGGCTCGCCGAGTACGCCTCCCGGCAACGCGCGACGCATGACCGGCGCCTCATCAATCAGACGCTCGACCCGAACTGGGTCGCCACCGCCGACCTATATGACCTTGCCACCGTGTGGCGGACCGCCCGGCTCCGCGAAGAGCAGTTCCCCGAAGCGCGCGCCGCCGCGGAAACGGTCGAAGACCGGCTCCGGGACATGTACCCGCGGCCGATGCACCTGTACGACGAGGCCGTCCGCAACGGCACGCCACACGGCGACGCGATGCGCGCCGCCGCCGAGGAGATGGCCCATACCCCCGTCATGCGGCCGTACGGCCCGGGAACCCGAGCCGGCGCCCTCGGCCCCGCAGACGAACCCGTTGTCGGTCGGGCGGCGTTTGATACCGCAGTCGCCGACGAACAGATCCACCTCGCCACCGGCATCGACCCGGCCGACTACCTCGCCGAACTGCGCCGACTCGGGCCAGGCGGCGACGCCGCCGCAGAAGCACTCCGGGCCGCGCTCCTCGAGCGCGCCGGCCGAGAGACCGCGCACGGACTCGCCGACGCAGCGACACCCGACAACCCGGCCACGAAGGGCGTCGACGAACACACCGTCGACGGCATGCCCGACAACGCGACCCACATCGGCGCCGCCAACCGCGACACCGCCACCGCGCAGCGCAGCGCGGCGCAGCTCGCTGGCGAGTGGTACCCCGATGGGTTGAACCATCCCCATGGCATGCCTCGCGACGTCGCCCGCCGCACGCCGGCCACCACTGCCCCCGCGAACACCGCGGGCCGCACAGCGGGGTTGGGCCGATGACCGCCCCGGCCAGCGTCGACGCGAGCGAGCAGGAGCAGCACCCGCCGCTGTACCCCAGCCTCGAAGCCTGGGTGATCGGCTACTTCACCCCGATGTTCCTGCACCGCATCCCCGGCAACCCCCGACTGCGCTGGTGCGCCGAGTGGTGGGACCACGCCGAAGCCATCGCCCGGCTCACCCTCCTGTGGACCGGCTGGGAAGCGGCTCGCTGGCAACCCGAAGCCAAGGCCGGCTGGTGGCTCGACTTCGACCACCACCTGCAGATCCTGCTTGCCATCGACGGCCCGTTTCGCAACTGCCGCCAGCCCGAAGGCAGCAGGGCCGGCAAGCACGAGCCGCTCGCCGTCCCCGATGTCTCCTCCGCACCAACGGACTGGTGGGACTAGAGCTAGCACCCCCGGCAACACAGCCTCCCGCCTCGAATCTGCGGAAGCCCACGGATGTCAACGTCACCTGGAAGGTCACCAGAAGTGCCTAACGCGAGCACCACCCTCTGCGATCTGCTCAAGAGCATGGCGGACAACTTGCCCTCGACAGCCAGCCCGGACGACCCGTCGGTACTTCAGGCGCTGGTGCTGGCTGTCCGCGCAGCGACAGCTGCTGCCAGCGGTTCAGCCGCCGAAGACTGGGCGTGCTACGCCGAGGCCATTCAGCATGCGGTCCAAGCACTGCAAACTGACCTCGGCGACATTGGGGCTCTCGCGCGCAGCACCGCTCCGGCCGGACCTGACGGTCCCGAACTTCGTGTCGCGGCCACCGAGCTTGTCAAACGTCTCGCCGAGCTCTACGCGACGGCAGCCGCCGGGACGGTCGATTCCATGCACCGGAGGCTGCTATGGTCCCGCGTTGCGTACTATCTCGACGACGCGGCGGCTGAACTGGCATGAGCCAAATGACGAGTGATCGTGGTCGCCAGGGTCGCTCGCCCACCGCAGGGGTGACGCAAGTCCTCGCCCGACACATTTCTGTCGTACCCACCGGCTACGGTGTCGCCTCGTGGCTGTGTTCGGCAGCCCGCTGGCCGAGGCGCTGGCGTACAGCTTCACCGACGTCTTCCGGTAACCCGAACCGGCCGCCTCCCGGGCTCCGGTCGGCGGCCGTCCTGTTGCGCTGAAAGGATTCCTCGACGGCCTGGCTGGTACGGCCCATAACGCGGTATGCAGTCTGGTCTGCTGCCCATACATCGAGTGCGGATCGTTTGCCTTCTACGATTGGCAGGCACGCATCGTCTCTTCGGGACAGTCGGTCCGACGGCCGTCGTTAAAGGACACGTGCCGCTGTATCGCCGTCGTACCCCACCGCCTCATGCAAAGGGTGATCTAAGCTCAGATCGGCTGCCGGTTCAGAGGAAATCGAAAATGCGGGTGCAAGAGTGAACTGGAGCTGCGTACGCTGGATGAGCAGATAGTTGATGCATGCCGACCCTGTTCCTCGAGCCGGCTGGGCTGCTAAAGGACAATTCCGCAAAGCCGTGTTTCTCCAGGCACCTCCGGACCTCGAGGCTTGGGTCGTAGCCGTTGTCGAGCAGGCCGCGCGTCCAGATCACGATGCCGCCTACGGTCAGGAGTACCGGCAAGGTCGCGATTGTCCGCTGGATGTCGTCGGATGAGATGTTACCGAAGACACCGCACGCCATGATCACGTGCGCTGGCGTGACGCTGCGGTACACCTCGACCTCGCCGGCGTCGGCCGTTGCCACTTCGACATTGGACAGGCCCAGGGTGGCGGCCGTTGTGCGGGCCCGCTGCGACAGGTTCTGGTCGAGTTCAACCAGCAGCGCTCGGACGGCGTAGCCGTGGTCGTCATCGGCCAACACAGGCAACACGTCCCGTCCTTCGCCAGCGCAGATGCTGATCAGGCGACGCGTGCCATCAGGGTCACAAGGGGCATGAACCAAGGCTCGACGCAGGTCGCGTTGGACAATCTCCAATCGCTGCGCCAACCATGAGTTGGGGTTGTCGTAGTCCTCGTGCCATTGGGCCCAGTTCTTGGTCATGGACAAAGTATGCCGTCCGGGGTAGGCGTCGATCTATCCTTCATGTGAAGATCCGAACTCGCCTACCGAAATTCAGGCCAGGCCTGTGACGAAGCCGCGAATGCGGTCATTGCCTATCACGGCAGTCCCAACGCCCGCCGTATCCAGAAGGACTCGGCTACCACAGCCCCGGACGATTACGAATCGGCTTAGCACACCGACCCACCCGAACCAACTATCGTCACTCCAACGCCCACCGGCGGCCGGACAACCGCCGCTGCATCAACGCGGGGGAAGCTCAGTCGGGCCGCTCCACCGCCCGGTAGGCGTCCGCCAGGGCGCGGCGTGAACTTAGCGTGTCCGGGTGATCAGCCCCCAGCACCCGCAGCGAATCGGCGACCACCTGCTCGAACAGGTCGACCGCCTCGACACGCCGCCCCGCCCTCCCGTAGGCGCTGGCCAGGTTGTGGCGTACGGTCAGTGTCTCCGGGTGATCAGGCCCCAGCACCCGCAGCCGGTCGGCGGCCACCTGCTCGAACAGGTCGATCGCCTCATCCAGCCGCCCCGCCGACAGGAAGGCGCCGGCCAGGTTGTTGCGTGAGCGCAGCGTGTCCGGGTGGTCGGCCCCCAGCATCCGCAGCGAGTCGGCGGCCACCTGCTCGAACAGGTCGACCACTTCGCTCTGCCGCCCCGCCGCCTGGTAGGCGTAGGCCAGATTGCTGTGTGCGGCCAGCGTGTCCGGGTGGTCAGCGCCCAGCACCCGCAGAAAGTCAGCAGCCACCTGCTTGAGCAGGTCGATCGCCTCGGCCAGCCGCCCCGCTGACTCGTAGGCGATGGCCAGGTTGTTGTGTGCGGCCAGCGTGTCCGGGTGGTCAGCGCCCAGCACCCGCAGCGAGTCGGTAGCCACCTGCTTGAGCAGGTCGATCAGCACGTCGATCGCCTTATCCGGCTGCCCCGCCGCATGGTAGGCGTCCGCCAGATTCTTGTGTGAGCGCAGCGTGTGCTGATGGTGGGCCCCCAGCACCCGCAGCGAGTCGGCGGCCACCTGCTCGAACAGGTCGACCGCCTCGCCCAGCCGCCCCGCCGCCTGGTAGGCGTAGGCCAGATTGCTGTGTGCGGCCAGCGTGTCCGGGTGGTCAGCGCCCAGCACCCGTAGGAAGTCAGCAGCCACCTGCTTGAGCAGGTCGATCGCCTCGTCCAACTGTCCCGCCGCTCGGTAGGCGTCCGCTAGGTCGTGGCGTGCGGCCAGGGTGACCGGATGATCGGCCCCCCGTACGCGCAGCCGGTCGGCGGCCACCTGCTTGAGCAGGTCAATCGCCTCGCCCAGCCGACCCGCCGCCCGGTAGGCGTAGGCCAGGATGTGGCGTGATCTCAGCGTGTCCGGGTGATCGGTGCCCAGCACGCGCAGCCGGTCGGTCGCCACCTGCTCGTACAGTTCGATCGCCTCGCCTAGCCGCCCCGCCTCCCTGTAGGCGTCCGCCAGGGTCTGGCGTGCGCTGAGCGTGTGTGGATGGTCGGTCCCCCGCACCCGGAGCCGGTCGGCGACCACCTGCTCGTACAGTTCGATCGCCTCGCCCAGCCGACCCGCCAATTGGTAGGCCTTGGCTAGGTCGCGGCAGGAGGCCAGGGTGTCCGGGTGATCGGCCCCCCGTACGCGCAGCCGGTCGGCGACCACCTGCTCGTACAGGTCGATCGCCTCGTCCAGCCGCCCCGCCGACCGGTAGACGTAGGCCAGGTTGTGCCGTGAGAGCAGCGTGTGCGGGTCATCGGCGCCCAGCGCCCGCGTTTGGTCGGCGATCACCTGCTCGAACTGGTCGATCGCCTCGCCCAGCCGCCCCGCCAATCCGTAGTAGGCGGCCAGGTCGTGGCGTGAGGAGAGCGTGTCCGGATGGTCGGCCCCCAGCACCCGCAGCTGGTCGGCGACCACCTGCTCGAGCAGTTCGATCGCCACCTCCAGCCGCCCTACCAGCTGGTAGGCCTCGGCCAGGTGGTCGCGCGCGGTCAGCGTGTCCGGGTGGTCAGCTCCCAGTATCCGCAGCGAGTCGGCGGCCACTTGCTCAAACAAGTCGATTGCGTCGGCCAGCCGCCCCGCCACCCGGTAGGCGTAGGCCAAGTTGTTGCGCGCGGTCAACGTGCCCGGGTGATCGGCCCCCCGCATCCGCAGTGAGTCGACAACCACTTGCTCAAACAAGTCGACTGCCTCATCCAGTCGCGCTGCCGCCCGGTAGACGCAGGCCAGGTTGTGGCGCACGTTCAGCGTGTCCGGGTCGTCGGCCCCCCGCACCCGCATTTGGTCGGCGACCAATTGCTCAAACAGGTCGATCGCCTCGGTCAGCCGCCCCGCTGATTCGTAGGCGCTGGCCAGGTTGTTGCGCGCGGTCAGCGTGTCCGGGTGATCGGGCCCATGCACCCGCAGCGACTCGACAACCACTTGCTCGAACAGGTCGATCGCCTCATCCAGCCGCCCCGCCAATTTGTAGGCGTCGGCCAGGTTGAGGCGCGCGTTCAGCGTCGCCGGGTCGTCAGCTCCCAGCACACGCATTTGGTCGGCGACCACCTGCTCGAGCAGGTCGATCGCCTCATCCACTCGCCCCGCCAATTTGTAGGCGTCGGCCAGGTTGAGGCGCGCGGTCAGCGTGTCCGAGTCCTCAGCCCCTAGCACCCGCAGCGAGTCGGCGGACACCTGCTCGAGCAGTTCGATCGTCTCGGCCAGCCGCCCCACCGCTCGGTAGGCGCTGGCCAGGCTTTGACGTGCAAGCAGCGTGTCCGGGTGGTCGGCGCCCAGCGCACGCAGCCGGTCGGCGGACACATGCTCGAGCAGGTCGATCGCCTCATCCAGCCGCCCCGCCGATTTGTAGGCGACGGCCAGGCAGTGGCGTGAGGTCAGTGTGTCCGGGTGGTCGGCTCCCAGCACCTGCGGCCGGTCGGCGGACACCTGCTCGAACAGGTCGATCGCCTCATCCAGCCGCCCCGCCTCTCGGTAGACATAGGCCAGGTTGTGGCGTGCCGTCAGCGTGGCCCGGTGATCGGCCCCCAGCACCTGCAGCCGGTCGGCGGCCACCCGCTCGAACAGGTCGATCGCCTCGGCCAGCCGCCCCGCTGACTCGTAGGCGATGGCCAGGTTGTGGCGTGAGTCCAGTGTGTCCGGGTCGTCGGCTCCCAGCACCCGCAGCCGGTCGGCGACCACCTGCTCGAACAGGTCGATCGCCTCATCCAGCCGCCCCGCCGATTTGTAAACGTTGGCCAGGAGGTGGCGTGAATTCAGCGTGTCTCGGTCGTCCGCCCCCAGCGCCCGTAGCGAGTCGACAACCAACTGCTCAAACAGGTCAATCGCCTCGCGCAGCCGCCCCGCCGCCTGGTAGGCGTCCACCAGGTTCCGGCGTGAGCGCAGCGTGCCCCGGTCGTCGGCACCAAGGACCCGCAGCCGATCGGCGACCACCTGCTCAAACAGGTCGGTCGCCTCGTCCAGCCGCCCCGCCGCCCGGTAGACGCCTGCCAGGCTGTGGCGCGAGGTCAGCGTGTCCGGATGATCGGCGCCCAGCACCCGCAGCCGATCGGCGACCACCTGCTCAAACAGGTCGGTCGCCTCGTCCAGCCGCCCCGCTGCTCGGTACATGCTGGCAAGGATCTGGCGCGAGGTCAGCGTGTCCGGATGATCGGCCCCCAGCACCCGCAGCCGATCGGCGACCACCTGCTCAAACAGGTCGGTCGCCTCGTCCAGCCGCCCCGCCGCCCGGTAGACGCCTGCCAGGCTGTGGCGCGAGGTCAGCGTGTCCGGGTCGTCGGCCCCCAGCACCCGCAGCCGATCGGCGACCACCTGCTCAAACAGGTCGGTCGCCTCGTCCAGCCGCCCCGCCGCCCGGTAGACGCCTGCCAGGCTGTGGCGCGAGGTCAGCGTGTCCGGGTCGTCGGCCCCCAGCACCCGCAGCCGATCGGCGACCACCTGCTCAAACAGGTCGGTCGCCTCGTCCAGCCGCCCCGCTGCTCGGTACATGCTGGCAAGGATCTGGCGCGAGGTCAGCGTGTCCGGATGATCGGCCCCCAGCACCCGCAGCCGATCGGCGACCACCTGCTCGTTCAGATCGATCGCCTCGTCCAGCCGCCCCGCCGACCCGTAGAAGCCGGCCAGGTTGTGGCGCGAGGTCAGCGTGTCCGGATGATCGGCGCCCAGCACCCGCAGCGAGTCGGCGACCACCTGCTTGTACAGGTCGATCGCCTCGTCCAGCCGCCCCGCCAACCCGTAGACGTTGGCCAGGTTGTGGTGTGCGGTCAGCGTGTCCGGGTGATCGGCGCCCAGCACCCGCGGTGTGTCGGCGACCAGTTGCTTGAGCAGGTCGATCGCCTCATCCAGCCGCCCCGCCGACTCGTAGGCGCCCGCCAGGTTGATGAGTGAGTTCAGCGTGCCCGGGTCGTCTGCTCCCCGCACCCGCCGTGAATCGACCACCAGTTGCTCGAGCAGGCCGACCGACTCGTCCAGCCGCCCCACCAATTTGTAGGCGTAGGCCAGGTTGTTACGTGCGACGAGCGTTTGCGGGTGGTCGTCCCCCAGCGTCCGCAACCGGTCGTCAAGCACCTGTTCGAACAGGCCGATCGCGCGATCGACCTGGCCCTGTCCCTGCAGGTAGGTCGCGGCCTGGTTAAGGACGTAGAGCATTGCTTGTGAGCGTTGATCGGCAGGAATCGCGCAGTTGATGGCGTCGATGTGCGGCACCAGCATGGCCCACAGTGGCCATCCGGACACGTTGCCCAGCGGGTCGGTTGGCGCTGCACGATTGAGCACCAGAACCGCTTCCTGCTCGTGCTGTGCCTGGTATATGTCGTTGGCGCGGGCGACGGCCTGCACGAGCCGGTGCACCTCGATCATCCCGCGGTTGCGGGTAAGCATGCTGTACGACGCCAGCACCCGGATCGCGTCCTCGACCGCCTCCGACGCCTCGACAACTGCGGTCAGCACCATGGTCGGCAGCGGTTTGGGGGCCAGGCACGCCAGCATCGCCATCACCCATCTGGCCTGCGGCGCCCGCGCCGCAGCGCGCTCCATCGTCAGTGCCCATACCCGGTCGACGGCCCGTTGCGTGTCGAACCCCACCGCCGTCGCCGCATACGTCCGCCCCGGCCGGCCCGCCAACTCCCGCCGGTAGGCCGCGATGGTCCAGCCTTCCTGAGCGATGAACGCGCCCGCCTGCTCCAACGCCAGCGGCAGATCCCCCAACTCCTCGGCCAGTAGCCCTGCCTCGGCCCCCTCGTCGACCAGGCCGGTCAGCCCCACCAGCAGCTCAACGCTCGCGGGCCGGTCCAACACCCCAAGCCGCAGCGGCGCCAGCCCCAGCCGCCCCCACACCGGCGCGGCCAAATCCCGGCGGGTGGTCACCAGCACCCGGCCGTGGCCCTGGACCACGCCGAACAGATCCCGCAGGATCGCCGGGTCCTCCACGTTGTCCAGCACCAGCAGCCACCCGTCGTGGCACTGCAACCAGCCCACCGCCCAGTGGTACCCGTCAACCAGGGCGGGAACCGACGTCAGCCGCCGCGCCAGGGCCGCCACGCCGTCCGTCAGCTGGTGGCTGGTCTCGGCGGTGACCCACCACACCAGCTGATACTGCGACAGGTACCGGTGGGCGTACCGCAACGCCAACTCGGTCTTGCCCACCCCACCCAGACCGTGCAACGCCTGCCCGATCACCCCACTACCGGCCGTCAACTTGTCACGGAGGTCAATCAGAGCGTCGTCGCGGCCAACAAACATCCCCGCCGCCGGTGCCGGCAGATTGTGCGTCCCCGGCAACACCTGCACCTCAGAAGGTTCGGGCACCTCGGACAACTGCACGAGAGTGTTGTTCGTGTGCGCCCCGGTCGACATGATCCCGTAGTTGGAGCCCGCCGCGCTCGACCCTTCGCCCACGGCGCGCGGCCCTGCAGCAGCCGGCTCGCTCACAGGTTGTTGGTCGCGTCGTCGCCGGCCGAGATGATCCCGGCATTGGTGCCCACGGCCACGGACCGCTCCCCGGCCGCCACGATGCTCACCCCTCCCGCCTGCAGATGCTCCCCCGCTTCCCGCGCCGCCACTTCGACACCGGGAGCCTCAGCCGAATTGACATTGGCGATGAAGCGTTTGACCTGGCCGTACACCAGATCTCTACGGGTTGAGGGTTTGCAGATGGTGACGTGGTCGGCGTCGACCGGGATCGGCCGCACACCGGCGATTCCGGGGTTGGCCGAGGCTTCGTCGACGACCCGGACTCCGTTCGTCAAACGGGTCTCGAAGAACACCAGGTTGCGAATCTTGACTTCGTTGACCCAGTCCCTGTAGCGGTCGTTCAGCTGCCGCAGGTGTGGACCGTTGCGCTTGAGGTCCTCGACGGCGGCGGTACCGCGGTAGAGGTGGCCGAGGCTGTCGACGGCTTTGGTAACACCTGAACCGGTGTGCGGTGTCGCGAGGAAGGCGACGCCTTCGATGGCTTCGGCGAAGACGGCGTAGTCATCGCGTCCCTCCGAGGCGTGCAGCAGCATCTCCTTGACCAGCAGGCCACCCATGCTGTGAGTAATGAAGCAAAGCGGCCGTTCACCGATTGCATGGTTCTGCAGGAGGGCGAGGAGGTTGATCGCCCGGTCCGGGAGGCTCATCGACTGGCCGCGCCACCCGCTTGACCAGGCGTCGTAGCCGACGGTCCACACTGCGGTGTCCGGGACTTCCTCCGCCAGCCACTGCGGCCAGAATAAATCGTCGCTACCAGATGTCCACGACTTGCGGGCGTCGCCGTCAAGGCCGTGCAGGAACACCACGTCCAACGCTGCCCGCTCCGGGCAGTGCACCTCAAACACCTCGGTCACGTCGGACTCCTTGATGCGTCGGCCAGCGCCAGGGCACAGTTTAGACAGGGCCGAATACGCTGCGTGAGCCGCCGTTCGGCCAGGGTGTCCGCGTTGTCGGGACAGATGTCGTCACCTCAATGTTCGTCCCAGCGACTGAAGGCGCCGTACAAGATCCGTTGCATCGTCACGGTGCACCACACCCTCCGTTGAACGCCGCCGCCCGCCGACAGACTCGTCCTGCCCTGGAGACCGGCCGGGTCAGGGGGCTCTGGCGCAGCTCGGAAGGCTCGACATCGTTGCATCGTGACGAAGATCGTCTGCGAGCGTCGACTGGGGCGCATCTAGGTAGCTATCGATGGTCGACTCGCTCCGAATTGGCGCTGAGCGCTTCCGGGATCCTTGTCCGCGTAGCGTTTCATCTTGACCCGCCGCCAAGCAGGTCCAGCTAACCTCGAATCGTGCCAGACCCGTCCGGCGTTCAGGGCCCCAGCGAAGCTACACAGGCGCTGGCGGCGACGAGCGACGTTCAGCTCATTGCGGAGCTTCGCGACGCGCTCGTCGCCGTCGCTTTCTGCGGCGATGCGTGGTTCGCGACGCTGCCGCGTGAAGTTGAACGCTATGACCGCCCTCGCGTCGAACTGCTCGGGGCTTTGCGCCTTGAGCTTGTGCTGGCCGGTCCTGCCGCAACCACAGAGCAGCTCGCAGCGCTGGCCGAACCGATCATCAATCCATATTGGTTAAGTGGTCGGGAGCCAGCCGCATCGTTGGCGGAGGCAGTCGAGGCGCTGCGCCACTTGACCATGCATAGGCTGCCTGCGGTACGCGCCGCACGTGCAGAGGTCGGTCGCTGGAGGAGTGATCGGTAGCGTCCGTTATGGGTTGCTAGAGCCGGGCTGTGGCTGGCAGTCGGCCCAGGATAGGTATGGCTCGGAATGCTTCAGCGCGGGTTGTCCCGATCCGTTGGCCGTGCAGAGTTCCGAGGGCGTCGGCCATGGGGCCGAAGTGGTCGGTGATCGGCTGGGATGCGTGGCCTCCTAGCGCGGTGAGCTTAGTCTGCCAGTGCTCGCTGACGTCGATGATGTTGGGCAGTTCGAGTGGTCGGCCGTGTTGGTCGAGGTTGTTGTAGCCGTCGCTGTGGTAGGCGCGTTTGGGGTGGCCGGTGGCGATGACGACGTCGGGGAGCGCGGTGAGGACCTCGTTGGCGCAGTGTCGGTGGTGCGGGTGGATGTCGTTGGTGGGGTGGGTGATGAGGATGTCGGGTCGGATCTCGGTGAGGGCTGTGGTGATGGCGTGGGCTGAGAGTCGGTCGACAAGGTAGAGGTCGGCGCCGAGGATTCGGGCGCCGGCTGCTGCTTCGGCGTCGCGGACGGCGTCGTGTCGGGCGACGGCGATGACCGCGGTTCCGCCGTCGTGGACGTGCCGGGCAATGGTGCCGCCGGCCCAGAGTTCAGCGTCGTCTGGGTGTGCCATCACGGTGAGGAGGGTGGACGCAGATGTCACCACAGGCCCAGCGCCTCGATCACGTCCGCCGGGGTCGGCAGGAGTTGGCTTGGTTGACCGGTGGGCGTCACCGGGATCTCAAGTTCGTGGTTGAGCCGGATCATGTCGCGCCATTTTCGGGCGAGGTCGAGTTGGTCCCGGACGATGCGGCCTCGGCCGGTGTCGAGGCGCCCTGAGGCGAGTAGGTCATCGAGGGTGAGACCGTCGGCAAGGAGAGTGGCGGCGGTCTTGGCGCCGACGCCGTGGATGCCGGGGAGGTTGTCTGCGGGGTCGCCGGTGAGGGCGCGGTAGTCGGCCCACTGAACTGGTGTGACCTGGTGGCGGGCGAAGACTTCGGCAGGACCGATGTAGCGTTTGCCGGGGTGCATTTTGGTGTTGAGGACCCGCACGCGATCGGTGACGAGCTGGTAGAAGTCACGGTCGCGGGACATGACCACCACCTCACGGGGTGCCGGGGTGATGTGGACGAGTGCGGCGATGACGTCGTCGGCTTCGGCATGATCGAGTTCGGTCCAGATGATGCGGTGCTGGTCGAGGCCGCGTTTGACATCGGGCAGGAACTGGATCGGGGCGAGCGCGGCTTCGTCGGTGGGCCGCTGAGCTTTGTAGGCGGGGTCGATCTCTTTGCGGTCGCTGCCGCCGTACTGGCCGTCGAAGACGACGATGACCTCGGGTGGTGTGGTGAGGTCTTCTCGGATGGCGACGCGCAGGAGGGCAAAGAACGCGAACACGCCGGTGAGGAGGCGGGTTTTGTCGCGGGAGCGGATTTCGGCAGGAAAGCCGAACGTGGCGCCCCAAAGCAGGTTGTGCCCGTCGACGAGCAGGAGCGGGCAGGCGTCGAAGACTTCTACGGGTGCGGATGGCAGGACGGAGCCGCCCATCAGCTCACCACCTTCAAGAGTTGGTTAGCGACAAGGGCGGGCCAATAGTCCCGCGAACGGTAGTACGCGGCCCGTGATGTTGCGGCGTAGCTTACCGGGTCTTGAAGCACCTGACAGGCGGCGCGCCACAGTCCCCGGGCGCCGGAGCTGTACGGCACGATGACGCCGCCGTCGCCGATCAGGTGTGGCAGGTTGCCGATGTCGTAGGCGACGACGGGTGTGCCGGTGGCCATGGCTTCCAGGGCGACCAGGCCGAACGTTTCGGCGTGGGACGGCACGATGACGACGCTCGCTCCGCCGAGCCAGTCCGACACCTCGTGCCACGCCAGGCCGGGCCGGAGGTGCACGTGGGGTGTCTGGTCGGCGAGGGCTTGGCATCGGCGACGTACCTCGCCTTGGCTGCCGTCGGTGAGCTCGAACGGTGCGTCGGCGAGCGCGATCTCAACGGGTCGGCCGAGTACCGCGAACGGTTCGAGGAGATCGGCGACGCCTTTCTCCGGCCCGAGCCGCGCGAGGATCCGGGCCGGCGCCGTTGTGCGGAGGTGTTCGCGGACGGTGCGGGTTTGCGGGTCGGGCACGGTGAGCAGCGTGTTCGGCACCACGGTCCAGGTGCTGCTGTCGTAGCCGCGGGCTGCGGCTTCGGTCAGGACTGCCGCCGACGGTGCGATAACCGCGGACGGGTTATGGGACAGTGCCACGCGCAGGTCTCCGTCGTGGCCGACGACGTGCGCGGCGAGGACGTTGCGGACACCTGAGCGGGTGGGCATGACCCGGCCGAGCCCCCACAGGGCGTCGATGTAGACGACGGCGTAGACGTTGTGCAGCAGGGACAGCCGGCCCAGTTCTTCTCCGATCGCGGCAGCCGACCCGTCGATGGCATCGCGGAGGGTGGCGTCGTCGCACGGGAACCGGACGTTGAGGCTGCGGAGGCGATGTACGGGGATGTTGCGGTAGCTGGACGGTGCGGTCGGGTCTGCCGTGACGATGAGGGAACCGTGGGACATCTCGCGGAGGCCGACGGCGTGGGCGATGACGGCGCGTTCCATCCCGGCTGGGACGTCGGGTCGCCAGGAGGCGAGGACGAACGCGACGGTCATGCTGGGTGCACCTGGTTCGGGATGGGTAGGTCCTCGGTTGCCGTGCCGTCGGGTGGTACCGGTTCCCAGGGGAAGGAAACCCAGTCGTCGACAGTCCATGCCCATAGGTCTGGGTCGAGGGTGCTGCCGGCGTTGCGGCACAGCGCCACTGTGCGCACGGTCACGGTGGGGCCGAGGTAGGTGGTGAGGTCGGGTCGCAGAGCGGTGAGGGTCGCGCCGGTGCCGCAGATGTCATCGACCAACAGCACGGTGCCGGCGAGCTGCTGGCCGTCGACGGCGCTGGTGAGGGGGCCGAGGTCGTAGCTGACGGTCCCGGTCGCTTCGGTGTAGATGGCGTCGGTGGGGTTGTGTTTGGCCGTGACCTGGTAGGTCGGGGTGCGCAGCAGCTGGCTGATGCCGCGGGCGGGGGCGAGGCCGCCGTTGGCGATGCCGATGGTGGCGGTGACCGGTCCGTATCGTCGGCGTGCCGCGTCGGTGAGCAGCTCGATGGCGCGCTCGTACGCGTCCAGCTGGACGCGCAGGATGCGCCGATGGGCGAACAGCCGTGCCGCGGGCACTGCCGGGCGTACGGGTTCGCCGGCCGGGTGGGTGGTGGGGTGGGTGCTCATGCGGCGCCGTCCCGGGTGGTGAGGATGAGGTCTGCGGCACCCCGCAGTGGGTGCAGGCCCCCGATCTGCAGCGCGGTGTCGCTGTTGCGCCAGACCCGGCCGTCCGCGCGGATGACGGTGAAGTTCCCAGCGACGTCACGGGTGCGGAGCCGGACCCGCAGCCGGCGCGGGATGGTGAGCGCGGCGAACACGGTGGTGGCTTCCTCGTCGGTGAGCAGTTCGTCGGGCAGGGTGGAGCCGGCGCCGATCGGGAGCATCTGCAGGGCGCTGAGGCCGCAGGCGCCGAGTCCGGCGGCGAGGTCGACCATGTCCTGCAGGTATCCGGCGGTGCGTCGCATCACGACGGTCTGGATCTGCACGGGGATGCGCAGTTCGACGGCGGTCTGGATGCCGTCGACGGCGCGGGCGAAGCTGAGCGGGCCGCGGATGGCGTCGTGGCGGGCGGCGTCGGGCCCGTCGAGGCTGATCCGGATCGCGTCGGTGCGCTGCACCAGCTCGGCTGCGCGGCGGGCCAGGTGCCATCCGTTGGTGGTGACGGAGATGGCGCTGCGCCCGCCGGCGCGCAGGATGTCCAGGACGTCGGGCAGGTCGCGCAGGAGCAGGGGTTCACCGCCGGAGACGTCGACGCCGAGGACGTCGGCTCCGGCCAGGAGGTGGGCGATTCGGTGGCGTTCGGCGGTGTCGGCTTCGGGGACGGTGGTGTCGTCGAGGCACTGCGGGCAGTGCAGGTTGCACCGCACGATCGGAGACCAGCAGACGCTGCTCGGGGTGCTGCGGCCGAGGTCGCTGGGTGCGACGACCGGCCAGCCGGTCACCATGCCGCCTGCGAGCGTGACCCGGCCGGTGCCGATGGGTGTGGGTGCCCGGTGGGTCAGCCCGGATGCGGGGTCGTGGACAAGGTCGCCGTGTGCGGCGAAGATACGGATCATCGCAGGGTCGCTGCCTTCCGGAGCAGGGATTCGGCGCGTTCGGCCAGGTCGGCGGCGCGGCCGGTCGGGGCGGGCTGTTCGCACAGTTGCCGGTAGAGCGCGACGCGGGAGACGGCGCCGGCGAGTTTGACCTTCCAGACGGCGTCGGCGTTCGGGGGGTCGAGGTGCCAGCCGCGGGCCTGCCGCAGCGGGATGACGTTGCAGCCGTGGGCGATCAACGCGGCGCCGAGGTGGGTGTCCTCGGCCCCCCAGCCCGCGCCGAAGGAGTCGTCGAACCCGCCGATATCCAGGAAGACTCGGCGGGGCACGGCGACGAGCGCGGTGACGACCATGCGGGGCAGGTCCCAGTCGTGATACATCCGGCCGTGGCCGAGGTGCAAGAAGTCCTGTGTGTCGTGCAGGGGCCGGCCGACGAACGGCTGCGGGTAGACCTGGCCGGTGTAGAACATCGGTACTCCGGCTGGTGGCGTCCACCGGACTCGGTGGTCCGCCTCCAGGGCCGGCTCACCGGCTGGCACCACCGGGTGGCCATCCGGACCGGCCTGGTACGGGACGTTGTGCCGGAACCCGGTCAGGATGGTGTTGTGCCGGGCGCGGGCGGCGATGTCGGCCAGGACGTGCGGGGGCAGGACCATGTCGGCGTCGAGGAACACGATCGTGTCCCCGGTGGCGAGGTGGACGCCGACGTTGCGGGCCGCCGCCGCGCCGCACGGCGTTTCCAGTCGCACCGCCTGGTCGATACGCGGGTGGGTGGTGAGCAGGTCCGGGGTGGCGTCGGTGGATGCGTCGTCGACCGCGATCACCTCGATGGTCGCGGCGGTGTGCTGCCTGGTGAGCGCTTCGAGCACCGCGGGGAGGCTGTAGGCGGTATTGCGGGCAGGGATGACGACGCTGAGCCGGGTGCCGCGTCCGTATTCGGCCGGGGTGACGGTGTGCCAGGCCAGGCCGGTGCGGGCGGTGAACGCCGCGGTGATGCGCCGGTGGTCGTTGCTGTTGGCGGTGAGGGCCTCGGCGAGGGTGACGGGCACGGTCACCACCCCCACGCGTCGAGCAGGACCGCGGCGTCGGGCCAGCCGTGGGCATGATCGGGGATCCAGTGCAGCCGCGGGCGTCCCGGGATGGCGAGCAGGTCGGCGAGCAGGACCAGGTACAGCGGCTCGGCGAGGATCAGGATGTCGTCGGGTCCGCCGTCGTGGCGCAGGTCGGGTTGCAGCTGCGCCCACACCTGCGGTCGCAGTTCGCCGGCGCGGTCCGGGTCCAGCGGCCGGTCGTATGGGTGCAGGCGGGTGTCAGCGGTGATGAGGCCGTGTTCGGCGGACAGGAACCGGACCCGGCTGCGGTGCTGCGGCGAGTGCCCGATCCTGGCGCGCAGCGGCGGGACACAGCCGCCGTCGTAGAGGTCGAGCGCGGGCAGCGGGATCCGCGTGGCGGTCTTCTCCGCTGAGCAGCCGACGATCACCAGTTCGGGCGGCGGCGGGTCGGCGTGCACGAGTTCCAGGTGTCGGGTGGTCATGGCGTGCGGACCGGCCGGACGGAGATGCCGCAGCTGCGCCGCTCGGCAGGGGCGGCATTGAGGAACGTGGTCCGCGCGTACAGCGGCGGTGACACGTACGACCCGCCGCGGATGATCTTTCCGCAGCCCATGGAACTACTGCTCGTCCATTCCCAGACGTTGCCGGCCAGGTCCAGTACCCCGTGCGGGGTGGCACCGGCCGGGTGCTGCCCGACCGGCTGTGGACCACGCGGCGCACGCCCGGGACCGGTGAGCAATGCCCGGTCCGGCGTCCACGGTTCGCCGCCCCAGGGGTAGTCGCGCCGGTCCGGCCCGGCGGCGATCCACTCCCATTCCACCGACGACGGCAGCCGGCCGCCGGCTTCGGCGGCGAGCCGGACCGCGTCGTCGTAGCTGATGCCGGTCACCGGCAGGTCCACGTCGCCCGCGCCGCATTGGCTGAGGGTGAGCGGGGTCGCCGCGACGAGCAGATCCGGGACGGTACGCGGTTTGCGGGCGTCGCCGTACAGGCAGGTGCCGCCAGGGACCAGCAGCCAACGGACGGCGCCGAGGCGCGGGGACAGGGTGTCTGTGGTGGTCATGGGTGCGTCTTTCATCCGTCGATGAGGAACAGGTCTTCGGTGTTGGCCTGATGCGGCGGCCTGACCCGGCTCTTGCGCGGGTGCGGTCGCAGCTGCACCGTGGCCAGGGCCGCGGTGATGGCGTCGAACGCGGCAACCGCCGTGGACTGATCCGCGGTGAAGATCAGGTAGTTGTCGGCGAACCGGACGATCGGCCAGCCGTTGAGCAGGGCGTCGACCTGGGACAGCCGCAGGTGGAACAGCGTCGGCCACAGGCCACTGCCGGGGATCAGCGGCGTCGGCAGCACCGCGACGGCACGGCCGAACAGCCGCA
Organism: Dactylosporangium sp. NBC_01737; assembly: GCF_035963215.1. Taxonomy (NCBI): domain Bacteria; kingdom Bacillati; phylum Actinomycetota; class Actinomycetes; order Micromonosporales; family Micromonosporaceae; genus Dactylosporangium; species Dactylosporangium sp. NBC_01737. The sequence continues at coordinate 4,859,107 of NZ_CP109153.1, read as the reverse complement.
GAAACGTCCCGTCCGCCACGTGCACGGCGAGCCAGTCCACGAACTGCTCCGTGGCGCCGCCCGTGGAGGCGCCTGCCACGTCAACGTCGGCGACCCACTGGAGCCCGCTGGTCAGGTATGCGTCGGCTTGCCGCAACGCGGTGATCCGGTTGCGGCGCGGCCGATACGCCGACACCCAGTCCGCCAACACCCGGTTCTCGAGGATCGGCTCGACCGCGCGGCGCATCGCCCGGTGCACGATGCGGTCCTCGACCGTCGGAATCGCCGCCTCGAACACCTTGCCCGCGTATGAGGTGATCTCCACGATGCGCAGCGGGCCGGGCTGCCACACTCCGTTGCGCAGCCGTTGTGCCAGGTCGGTGAGCCGGTCGCGTAGCCCCTGCCGGTAGCCGGCCCAGGTGAGCCCGTCCGCGCCCGGGGCGCCAGCACGGCGCATGCAGAGCCGCGCCGCGGTCACCAGGTGCGGCATGTCGAGCAGATAGGGCATGAGGGAGTGCGCCGGAAGGGCCGCCTCGGGTACGGTTGGAGTCGCTTGGACGGCAGGAACGATCCCGCCGCTGACGATCGCAGGGCCGCTACTCCACACGCGCGGCCCGTGTCGGCGGGAACGACGGCCCCGTCCAAGCCCGGACGCCCTCGCCTCCCGTTGTGGTTGCCGTTCAGCGTCCACGGGCATCTCCCCAAAGCAGGACGTGCAGCCGGCTACTGAGGTGCCAGCCCCGCTCCAGCACCTCATCCGCGAGCAGTTGCGCTCGGGTCATCACCTCGCCGCTGGATGTGCCTTCGGGCATGACCCAGACCGGGTCCAGCCCGAACCGGTGCTGCAGCTGCTCGATCTCGTCCAGATCGGCGACGCTGCCGGCAACGAACTTGAACACGGCGCGGCCGGAGGCCCGCAGCACGGATAGGGCTTGCGGGTTGATCCGCCGCAGCTGGTCCCGGGCGCCGGCGAACCCGGCTAGCTTCGGCGACACATTGAACGTCACCCCGGACGTCAGTAGGCCCTCTACGGGTACGACCGTGCCGTTGGTCTCCACTTCGACCCGACGCCCCGCCGCGAGGACCGCCTCCACCATCGGCAGTAGCCGGTCCTGCTGCAACAGTGGCTCGCCGCCGGTGATGACGAGCAACGCTGCCGGTTGTTGCAGCACCCACGCGACGATGTCGTCCGCGGTCCGCCGGGTGGTGTGCGCGCGGAGGTCGAACCGGGAGGTGTCCCACGTGTACGGGGTGTCGCAGCGTGGGCAGGACAGGTTGCACCGGGACAGCCGCACGAACACCGCGCGCTGCCCGCTGCTCGGGCCTTCACCTTGGAACGTCGGCCCGAATGTCTCCGCGACCAGCAACGGCTGCACGGCCGCGCGGGCTCGCCCGGTCACTGCGCTCATGGCAGTTCCGGCTCGTACTCGGCGTAGGTCGACGTCGTCTCGCACACTCGCACCTTGACCACCCGCGCCGCTGCTGGCAGCTGCAGATGTTTGCTGCACCAGTGGTAGAAGTGGGTCGCGAGGTGCTCGCTCGTCGCTGGCACGTCCAGCACGGTGGTCAGGTCGCGGTGGTCGAAGTGGTTGTCGATGTACGCGCCGAGCGGGTGGAGTTCGGCGAAGTCGACCACGAACCCTGGGCCGGTCAGCACCGGCGACATGAGGATGACTTTGACGGTGTAGCTGTGCCCGTGCACCCGGGCGCACTGATGTCCTTCCGGCAGGCCGGGCAGCGAGTGCGCCGCCTCGAATTTGAACGTCTTGGCGATGCGGAACATTCAGGCCACCCCCGGCGCGGCGGCGTACTCGGTCGGGTCGGTCAGGCCGGCGAGCGTGAACGCCTCCCGCCGCTCGACGCACGTGCCGCAGGTCCCGCAGTGCACCTCGCCGCCCTTGTAACACGACCACGTGTCGGTGAACGGCACCGCCGCCAGGTCGCCGAGCTGGGCGATGTCCGCCTTCGTCAAGTCGATGAACGGCGCTAACACCCGGAAGCCGGGATCGATGAACCCCTCGTTGCCCAACCGGACGGTCTGCTCGTAGGCGGTGAGGAACGCAGGGCGGCAGTCGGGGTAGATCGGGTGGTCACCGGCGTGCGCGCCGAACGCCACCGCGTCCGCACCGACCGACACGGCCCGCGCCACAGCAACGTCGAGCATGATGGCGTTGCGGTTCGGGACCACCGTGGCCCGCATCGACGCGTCCGTGTAGTGCCCGTCCGGGACATCGACCCGAGCGTCGGTGAGCGCCGAGCCGGTCAGCACGCCGGTCAGGCCGGTCAGGTCCACCACGACATGGGGCACCTGCAGCGCATCGGCGGTGCGGGCGGCGAAGTCGAGCTCGCGGCGGTGCCGCTGCCCGTAGTCACACGACAGCAGCGTCAGGCGCGCCCCGGCGCGGTGCAGCGCGTAAGCCAGGACGGTACTGTCCATGCCGCCCGAGATGATGACGACGGCATGCGCCGGCACGACCGAGATCGGATGCAGTGCGAGAGTCTTGGTCACGGCGGTCACCGCCGGCCGGTCAGGCCGAGGAACTCGGCGCGGAGCGTAGCGTCGTGCTCCAGGCCGCCCCGCCATGCCGTGGTCACGGTTGCGGCGCCGCGCGCCTTGACCCCGCGCAGCGTCATACACAGGTGTTCGGCGTCGATGATCACGCCGATGCCGCCATGGTCCGGCACCACTTGGCCGAGGGTGTCGGCGACCTGCTGCGTCACGTCCTCCTGGACCTGCAACCCCCGGGCGGTGCGCTCGACCAGCCGCGCCAGCTTCGACAACCCCAGCAGCCGCGCACCAGGCAGATACCCGACCGTGGCCGTGCCGACGAACGGCAGCAGATGATGGGCGCAGACCGCTCCGAACGGCACGTCCCGCACGATGACGAACCCGTGGTGTTTGCCGGCGTTGTCGAAGTCGGTGGCCTCAAACGGCGCCGCTGCCGGCGTCAGCAGCTCGGTGTAGGAGTCGACCATGCGCTCGGCGGTGCGCCGCGCGTGCGCTCCGCTGGTGTCGACGCCCAACGCGGCCAGCATCACTGCCGCGGCCTGCACGGCAGCGGCGATGTCCACGCCGCCTGCGGTAGGCGGTGCTGGCGCTCGTGTCTGGGTTGCGGTCATTGCGGTGCTCCTTCGTGAAGGTCCGTGCGCTGTCGCGCGTACGGAGTCCAACGTGGGTTCACATCCGGGGCGTGCTGTGCACACGGTTCGGGACCGCTGCGTTAGGGCGGTCATCGCGATGGCTGAGCGCGTGGCACTGCATGCGGCCTCACTGCGCCGCGGCTGGACCACTGGCAGGGGTCGCCGGCTGGCAGGCTGCGAGGACCGGCACACCAGTGGGGGCGAGCAGGGTGGCCGCCGCAGCACCGGCGACGAGCCAGGGCTGCGAGCGGGGTGCACGGGTTTCAGTGGTCACGGCTGTCCTTGGCTGCTGTGGCGGACGGACGAAGTGGCCAGATAGGTAGACCTCGTCTCGCTGTACGAACGCTGTCTTGCCGGCCGGGGTAAAGCGGGGTTACGGCAGTCGGGCGACCGCTGCGTAGCCGATGGCCTCGGCAGCGGTGGCTTCTGGCCGGGGGTGTTCGTCGGGGTGCCATTCCACGATCGACACGAGGCCCGGTTCGAGGAGGTCGGCACCGTCGAAGAATCGGGCCACCTCGGGGTGGGAGCGGGGGCGGAACGGGCCGTGCCCGGCGGCTGGGTCGGCCATGGCGGTCAACCGTTGACGGACGTCGTCGGGCAGCGGGTCGAACGTGGCGTGGGAGACCGTGAGGAAACTGCCGGGCGGCATCGCGTCGGCCAGTTCGGAGACGGCCTCGTATGGATGGTCATCGTCGGGCAGGAAATGCAGGACGGCGACGAACAGCAACGCGATCGGCTGCGTGAAGTCGAGGGTCCGGCGAAGGTCCGGGCTGCCGAGGATGGCGCCGGGGTCGCGGAGGTCGGCTTCGATGTAGGCAGTGGTGCCGGGTATATAGCTGGTGAGGAGGGCACGGGCGTGGGTCATGACGATGGGGTCGTTGTCGACGTAGACCACGCGGGCGTCCGGGGTGACGCCTTGAGCGATTTCGTGGACGTTTGGCGAGGTGGGGATGCCGGTGCCGATGTCGAGGAACTGCGTTACCCCGGCCTCAGCTGCGAGGTACCGCACGAGGCGTCTGAGGAATCGCCGGTTCTCGACCGCAGCTGTCTGCACGGGCGGGAACACCGTGATGAGCCGTTCGGCAGAGTCACGGTCGGACGCGAAGTTGTCCTTGCCGCCGAGGAGGTAGTCGTAGCGGCGGGCCGGGTGCGCGACGCTGGTGTCGATCGGCATCCTCGCGGCGGCGGCGCCGCCGACAGGCGGCTGGAGAGCAGGCGGTGGCGTTGTCATCGGCGTGGTCCTTGTGATGTGTCGGCAGGGTAGAAAGCGGGGCCACCGGGCGGGATGGTGCAGCTCGCCGACCGTGGGAGGTTGGTTCGCAGCGCCGCTCCGACGAAGGTGGTCCTCGGCGGTGGCGGGCATTCGCAGCGGGTTCGGCGCAGGATCCGCGTGGTCGTGCTCGGTTGCAGGTCGGTGAATCCGCCAAGCCGGTAGCCGAGGATCTCGGCGGTGTCCGGGTCGAGGTACACGTCGATCGGGTCACTGCTGCCGTCGGAGAACCGGAACTCGTACCACCCGACCAGTTCGACGCCGGGCAGCATCGCCAGGAGCCGCACGGCGGCGGCACGTTGCGCAAGGCCGAGGATGCGGACGCTGATCAGGTCGAGCAGGACGGCGACGACGGCGGTCGAGCCGCTGCCGGGCGGCGTGACCGCGGTGACGGCGTCGGCGAGGCGGGCCGGGTCGGTCGGTATCGGCTCGCTGATGGGGCTGCGCAGTTCACCGGGCCCATACAGCGTCAGCGGCGGGACAGGGTCCCCGTGGGATGTGCGCTGCTGCCACAGCAGCCCCGATCCGTCTGCGTTGATCTGCCGGATCGACGTCGTCTCGATGGAGCGTCGGCCGGGGTTGCGATCCCGGCGCGTCAGGTGCAGGCAGCTGCCAGTGCCGGGTTGCTGATCGCTGGCGTTGGGTCGCGCCCGTTGGGCGATGGCGAGGAGCAGGCTCTGCGCGGAGGCCACGGCAGGTGGGGCTGTCACGAACGACACAGCGGCACGGTCGCTGAGGTCGGCGTGGCCGGACCGCTGTTCTTCGTCGACGGTTAGGGGGCTGGTGAGCACGGCCAGCGGCACGAGCAACCCGGCGAGTGTGAGCGTCGCTGCGACGGACCCAGGACGGGTTTGGGTGGAAGTGACGGTCATGGTCGCTCCTCGCGGTGGTGGCGGGCGTTGATCAGGGCGAGGATCTGGTCGAGGTGTTCATCGGAGCCGGCCCCGTTTTCGCCGTGGTGTTCGTCGTCGCAGGGGCTGTGGCGGTGCGCGGCGCGATGCGCTTGCCGTCGCTCGCCGTAGATGGCCAGAGCGGTCTGCCACCGTTGCTCGCGGATTGCCGGATCGAGGGGATCCGGGTCGGCTGGGTCCGGGCCGGTGTAGCGTTCGAGCGCGTCGAACATGATCGACACAGCGTCCTCATGCTGGTGGCAGCCACCAAGCAGCAGGGTGGCACGCATGCCGATGAGGAGCCGGTCGAAGCGTTCCCGGTCCCCGCTCGGGGGCTCCCCATGCTGGATCGTCGTCCACGCGATGCGGGCGTGGGAGATGCCGGCGGCGCAGCGGCCAACGTTGAGCAGGTAGTCGGCGAGGTCGAGCCGGATACTGGCCTGCTCTGTCGGGGTGCCGTGGTCCAAGGCGTGGCTGAGCAGTTCGGTGACGATCTGGATCGCTTCGTCGTGTTCGCCGTCCTCGTCTGCCCGGCAGGCAGCAGTCCTCCCCGCGCTGACCCACTTCTCCGGCTGATCGGGCCACAGCTCGCGGCCGGCGCGGTAGGCATAGCGCGCCCAGGCCAGCTGTGACGGTGCAACGCCAGGCTCCGAGATCGTGGTGAAGGCATACATGGCCGCGACAGCGACCAGATCACCGTCCGGCGTCACGGCCGCCGGGTCGAAGCCGGCGACGCACACGGCGAGCGGCTGCGACGCGTCAGCGAACCGCTGTTCGGCGAGCAACGCGAGCGCCGCCTCCCCGGCCTCCCGGACACCGGCCAGTGGTCCCGCCGCGCCGGCAGCCGCATCAGCTTCCGCAGCAGCCAGCGCGGTCAGGCACGTCGGGTCATCGCACGAGTCGTCGGCGTGGTAGGCGCGGGTGTGCTGCTGCGCTTGGTCGGCGAAGTAGCCGACCAGCCCGAGCACCTGCACCTGCTCCGGGCGGTCCGGGAGTCCGTCGATGCGGATCTGACCGCCATACCGGGCGACCTCGTCATGGCGGTGGCAGCCGCCGTGCATGTACGCGGCCTGCACCGCCAACCCGATGCTGACGGTGCTCGGCTCCGGGTGCCGCCGCTGCCACGTGCTGAACACGGCGTGGATCTCGTCGAGGCCCTCAGCGCACCGGCCGTCGGTGTAGAGGACCTCGGCGAGTTTGGCCCGGCGGATGTCGACGGCGTCCTGGTCGTCGCGGTCGGCGGCGTGCTGGACGGCGGCACGCCACGCGGTCACCGCCGCGTCGGGGTGGCCGTGCCGGCGCAGGGCCTCCGCGTGGGTGTCCGTCACGGCCACGACGGCGTCCTGGTCGAGCATGGCCAGCCAGGTACGGTGCGCATACCGGGCCCACGCCAGCGCTGTAGCTCCTGCCTGCGGACCGGCGAACTTCGCGTACCGCTCGGCGATCTCGGCGAGCGGACCATGTGGTGGCACGTGTGCCGGGTCGAAACCGGTCAGAAGGCCCTCGTACAGCCGGCACGCGATCGACGGAGAGCGGGTTCCAGCCGCCTCGCCGCCCTCGCCGGCCCCGCTGTCGGCGACGCCCACTGCGCTGGTCCGGGGCACCGCAACGGGCACAGCATCAGCGTCGGTGCCATCGTCCGCCGGTGCTCCGCAACCGGTGAGCTCGCAGGGTTCGCCGCTGTGGAACTGCGCGGTATGCGAGTGCAGCGCTGGGCTGTGCCGTTCAATGACGTCCAGGTAGTCGGTGAGCGGCACCTCGGCGGGCAAGTCGGTGACGCGCAGCTGGGCAGCGACCGCGGACGCTTCCTCGTGGCGGTGGCAGACGTCCAGGAGCAGGAACGCCTGCGCCACTACGATGAAGGCGTCCGTCGCCGGGTGCTGCGGGCACGCGTGCACGCTGGCGACGGCGTCGGCCGCTGCCGCCGCGCACTGGCCATCCGTGTGCAGGAGGGTAGCCAGGCCGTTCTGCCAGCCCGCGGCCGTGGCCAGGTCGCCGCGTTCGCGGGCGTAGTGCACGACCTCCCGGCAGGCGGCGGCGGTCTCGTCCGCTGGCGCTTGGTGTTGTTCCAGGGCTTTGGCGAGGACTTCGGCGCCGTCCTGGAGGATTTCCAGGTCGCCGCCGTGCAGCTGCTGCGCGGCCCGGTGCGCGTAGCGGGCCCAGTCGAGGGCCGGCGGGCTGGCGGCGGGATCCCCGTCGACAGCTCTGACGTAGACCACGGCGGCGTCGAACAGGGGCCCGTTCGGCTTCGCGGTCGCCGGGTCACGGTGGCGCAGGGTCCGGGCCAGCAGCGCTTCTGCCTCATCGTCGCGGCCCTCATCGAGCAGCGTCACGGCGCGTTTCACGGTCGCGCGGCGCGACAGGCGGGACATGTCCATCCGCGAGCTCATGTCTGGGCCGCTTCCTGACGTGCCGGCACGACAAGGGCGGCCAGGAAATTCCGGTAGGCGCTGCCGGCCGGGCCGTTGTCGTGCGCGGGAAGCTCCAGGGCGGTCGTCGAGGTTGCCGCCGCCGCGAACGGGGTGCTGGTCATCGTGCTGGTCACGATCGGCTCCAAGAACGGTGGGACACGGTTGTGTCGTGCGCCGTGACGGCCTTGGTCACAGTTGGAGGTTCTGGAGATGGAGTGACTGGTTCGGTGGTGCGGCGAGGTGAACCGCCGCGGGGGCGCAACTTCACTCCGGCTGTGGTGAGCACCAGGTGCGCCGTGCCGTAGCTGCACCTGGTGCGGCGGCGATCTGGCGCAGCGACTGCCGGTCCTCGACGTAACGGCGGACCATGTCGTCGCGGACCTTCGGACTGCTCCACCGGCTGGCCCGGTTGTGCTGGCGTCCGCTGTGTTCGGCCATGGCGTCCTCCGGCGTCTTCTGTGGTCGGCGTGGTGGTTGCGGGCCCGGCCCGTCTTCCCGCGATCCGGAAAGACGGGCCGGAGTCCTTACGGCTGCTGCGGTGTCGCGGTCATCGGGTGCGGTGGGGTCGCAGTTTCTGGATGCGGTCCTGGGTGGTGGCGTCGAGGGTGTGTGCCGGTGGGCACGTGCATGGCTGCTGCTGGCGGGTGCGGATGGTGGTCCAGATCCAGATCCGGGTCCGCATCGTGGTGACGTCGGTGTAGACGGTGGGCGCACCGCACGGAGTGTCGGCGCTGGTCTCGCGGCTGCCGATCCCCACGACCGCCCATGCCGGCCAGTTGCCGTCGGTGGTGGAGCCGGCCTGGTGCAGGGCCGGGCTGCCGGAGTCGCCGTAGCAGGCGCCGGGTCCCATGCAGATGTCGCCGTCACCGGCGAACCCGCCCGCGCAGGCCGTGTTCGGCAGGCGGCGGGTGTCGAGCTGTTGCAGCATCGCCGGGGCTCCGGAGGTGGGCGGGTAGGCGGTGAGGCCCCACCCGACCAGCCGGACGGGGTCGCCGTCGCGGACCTGCAACGTGCTGAGCGCCATGCCCGGCACCGGGACCGGTTGGGCGAGTTCGACGAGGGCGTAGTCGTCAACCGGGGCCGGGATGTTGGCAGCCCAGTTCCAGCCGGTGACAGGTAGACCTTGGTGCCGGTGACGACGGTGCCGCCGGTGGTCCGGTTGGCGCTGTCGACCCGGACCGTGACATTGCTGCCGGGGACTGCGACCGGGGCGGGTGCTGCCGCGTCGTCGCTGACGCAGTGCGCGGCGGTGAGGACCCAGGTCGGGGCGAGCAGGGTGCCGCCGCACAGGGCGGTGCCCACTTCTGGGAAGAGGATCTGCACTGCGGTCACGGCGCGGTAGAGCTGGGTGGCCTGCTGCCCGCCGACGATCGCGGCGGCCGGGATGGCGACACCGACAGCCGTCACGGCGATGCCGGTGAGACCGGCGAGGACGACCGCGACGAGGGCAGAGAGTCTGCGGAGCTTCATCAAATCCTTGTCAGGTAAAGGGGTGGATCGGTGTGGACGGTGGTCCGGCAAAGGTGCTCCGGCTCACCGGGGTGGTGTCTTGCGTCGACTCCGGCGCCCAGTTGGGGTTGCCGTCTGGTTGTCGGGTACGACGGTGGGTGCGGGGTGGTCCGGCACCCTGGGAGGTCCGAGGCCGAACCACCCCGCGTGGACGGCGGGCGAACCCTCGGCGGTGGAGGTGCACCGCCGCCCGTCCGGTGCCCGGCCGCCGCCGGTAGGCGGGTCGGCCGGGCGCCTATAGAACCGATCCGCGCCGCGGTGGCCGCCGCGGTCGGACCGACTGCTTCGCCGCGGATCGTGGCCTGACGGTGGCTCGGTGCTGGTCCGTGCGCAGGCGTGTTGCACCTATCCGTAGACCGACACTGCGGTCTCGGCGATGAGCGCTTCGGTGGTGTCGATGACCTCCCGCACCGCCGGGTAGGTCTCACCGATCCGGCGCACCGTCTCCGCGAGCAGGCCCCAGATGTCCAGGCCGGCCTCGTCGAGGTACAGCTCGGAGACCAGGTCCAGGGCCCGGACCATCCCGCCGAGCGCGTCGGTCTGCCAGTCCGGTTGCGTGAACCCGGTCAGCACGCTGCGCAGCCGCCCCCGCACCCGGGGAATGACCATCTCGTCCGTCGGCGGAAAGGTGACCGCCTTCGTGCCGATGAGCCGCCGGCGGGACACCTCACGGACCAGGTCCCCGGCGACGAGCCCGGCGGTGGTCCGCTCGTGCGCGGCCACGGCGAGCTGCCGCAGCGCCTCCCGCATAGGCAGCGCCGCAAGCGTCGGCAGCCCGTCTGAGTTGCGGGCGGCGCGGCGTTGCCGGTGCGCTTGCAGCAGCCGCAGCGCCCAGTCCGCGACCGGGTCGCCGGTCAGCTCCCGGCTGCGGACGAAGACGAGACCGTCGGCGACGCTGATGTGTTCCACCGGGGCGAGCAGATCGGCCAGGATCGTCCCGGCGAGCGCCACGGACAGCGCCCGCTGGTGGGCGAGAGGTTCGCCGGCCTCGTTGTGGGCCAGGAAGTACAGCTCCACCCGTAGCGGCTGCCGGATCGTCGTGGGTGGTTCTCCGAAGGCGTGACTCATCGCCGCTCACCGCGCCGACCCGAGCAGCTCGGCCGGCAGACCACGCGCCAGCACCCGCAGCCGCTGATGAACCCCGTCGTACCCGGTCGCCCCGCGCAGGACGGCGGTGTCGATCGCGGCGTGCATCGTGTAGTTCGGATCGCACACGTTGCCCGGCGCGGCCTTGCCCGCCTGGGAGACGAGCTGGTAGGCGTCCAGGTCGTCGAGGCCGGTCAGCCGGCTCGTCCAGGTGGTGAGGTCGTGCTGGCTGATCCGGAACGCGTCTTCTAGGGGCCGGGCCGCGCCGACGCTGATGAGCTGGTGGTCGGTTTCGATCCGCGGCCACACCGTCCGGACGCCTTTGATCAGATCGACGGCGACGGTGACGTGCATCGCGCACTCGACCCCGACCCCGCACACCTCGCCTTGGCCCTGCCGGGCGTGGCCGTCACCGAGGGAGAACATCGCCCCTGGCACGTTCACCCCCAGGTACAGGGTCGTGCCGGCTCGCAGTTCCGGGGTGTCGAGGTTCCCGCCGTGCACGTCCGGGACGATGCTGGAGCGGACCTCGTCATTCGCCGGCGCGACACCGACCGTGCCGAGCATCGGATCCAGCGGGAGCTCGGTCATGTAATCGGAGCGCCGTGCCCGGTAGCGGACCACCCCGGCGGTCGTGTCGATGTCGTACTGCCACACGACTTCCGGCAACGGCAGCCCCAGCATCGCCGTGGTGTGCGTGCCGGTCAGCGCGCCGAAGTGCGGGAACGTCGCGGACATCCCCCAGTCCCGGGCTGGGCGGATCTCGATGAAGTGCAGGGCGAGGGTGTCGCCGGGTTCAGCGCCGGGGACCCGGAACGGTCCGGTGACCGGGTTGAACCGCTGGCACACCTTCGAGGGCAGGTCATCGACGGTGAGGACCGCGCCGCCGAAGCAGTCCTCGGTGCTCGTGTGCAGCACCTGACCGGGCAACACGTCCGCGATCGGGTACCGGCCGCCGAACTGGTACGTCAGGTCGGACTCGGTCATCGTGTGCTCGACGACCTTCGGCAGGCCACTCACTCCGATGGTCATGCGGCGTCCTTGGCCGTCGGGGTGGTCATCCCGGACAGGGTTGGGCGGCGACCGGCGGCGTAGAGGCCGATCAGGACGACGACGCCGATGCCGAGCCAGATCAGCGCGAGGCGCTGCGCGGCGACGTTGGCGTTGATCACGACGTACATGAGGATCGTGAACCCGGCCGCCGGGAGTAGCAGATGCGACCACAGGTTCCGGGACTTGTTGCGGATCACGTAGTGCCAGACGACCGCGACGTGCAGGACCAGGAACGCGGACAGCGCCCCGAAGTTGATCAGGCTGGACAGCAGCGCGATGCCGTCCGACCGCCACGCCATGTACAGACCGATCGCCACCGACAGCACGGCAGTCAGGACGATCGCGTTCGCCGGCACACCATGCTTGATCGACACCTTGCGCAGGAACCTGGGCAACTGCCGGTCCCTGGCCATCGCGAACAGCAGCCGCGACGTGGCCACCTGCGCCACCATCGAGTTCGCGACACCCCACGCGATCGCCGTCGCGACCGCGGTCAGCGTCGCCAGCCAGGAGCCACCCGCGACTCTGGCCGCGTCGTAGAACGCCACCCCGTCCGGGTCGCCGTTCGCCAGCAGCCCAGCCGGGTCAGGGACCAGCAACGCCGCCACCCACGTCTGCGCGATGAACAACAGCCCGGCCAGGCCCAGCGCGGCAAGCATCGCCTTGCCGATCTGCCCGGCGCCGCCACGGTTCTCCTCAGCCAGCATGGAGATGCCGTCGAAACCGAGGAACGACAGCACCGCCACCGACACCGCCCCGAACACCACCGACGAGGTGAACGTCGCCGAGTTGAACACCGGCGACCACACCGAACCATGACCCTTGCCCTCCAGCAACGCGAGCCCGGCAGCGACGAGGAAGACGACCAACACGATCGCCTCACCGGCCAGCATGACCAGCGTGATCCGGGCGGTCATCCGGATACCGAACACGTTGACGACCGTGTTGAACAGCACGAACCCGATCAACCACAACCACACCGGGACCGCCGGGACGGTGGCATGCATCGCCACCGACGCGATCAGATACAACAAGCTCGGGACGAGCAGATAATCGAGGAGGATCGCCCAACCGGCCAGGAACCCGACCGGGGCGCCGATCCCACGGCCGGCGTAGTTGTACACCGATCCGGCCAGGGGAAACGCGTTCACCATCTGCGCGTAGGACGCGGCGGTGAACAGCATCGCGACCATGCCGATGACGTAGGCAAGAGCGACCATGCCACCGGAGGCCGTGTACACCGAGCCGAAGATGCCGAAGGGCGCGATCGGCACCATGAACACCAGCCCGTACACCACCAGGTCCCGGAACCCGAGGGTCCGCCGCAGTTCAGGCCGGTAACCGCCCGCCTGCGCTGGTCCTCCGCCCGCCGGGACCGGTAGCCGCTGTGTCGTACTCACGTTGCTCGTCCTCCCAATCGACTTCGTGAACCCCCGACCGGCCGCCGGTGGGCATGGCGCATCCGCGCGTCACCGCCTGACGCGCCGGTGCTTCTGTTCGTTGAAATTGGAACGCTGGGATCTGGTCGCCGCCGTCAGCCAGCGCAGCGACGGCGACCAGAAGCTTCAGAACCGCCAGACAAACGCCAGATCGTCGGCTGCGGCCGCGACCCGGACGGCAACGAACAGCCGTTGCACGACCTGACCGAGCGCATCGTCGGCAACATCCGCGACCAGGAGCACCGACTCGGCCTCCACCCGATGGCGGACGAGTCGTTCAACCAGGTCGGCGTCGATACTGTCTCGACGGCAGCCGCAGAGGAACACGTACTGTCGTTCGCCATTTGGTCCCCACGACGGCTGCAAGAGCTGGTCGCAGTTGTCACACGTGAGGAGCCTGCAGAGCTCGAAGCGGTCTCCTGCCCTCGACCGGAGCCGGCGCGCTGCCGCCGCATGCTCGGGTGGTACGCCAACCCGTGCCGGCGTTGCACCGCCCATTGCAGGCTCCTCGTCTCGCGGACCACACTGCGTTGGCCCTCCGTAGATCCACACATCACGTTCAGTGCGGTGTGGAGGTAGCTTGGCCCATAGATAGACCTGCGCGGATTACCAGGATTGGTGAGAATTTCCCCCACAGCCGCAAGTCGCTGATCTGGCCATTCGAAGATCAAAACGGCGCCAGGTACCCACGGCGAGACACCCCGAGCTACCACCGCATGTATCGGCAACGCTGCTGACGGCGATAACGTCCAGACAGCAGCCGTCAGGAGGTGCGTAGCGATGCCTCGGACAACCGGGACGAAGGTTGAGCGCGACGAGGTCCGCCATACTCTGGCGAGATTCGGTGCCACGCCGGCCGCGGTGGCAGCGGAGTTGCAGCGCCGATTCGGCCTGCGCCCGCGAGAGGCGTACCGACAGGCGCACGGCTGGACACAAGACGCCGTAGCGGCCCAGCTCAACGCCGCCAGCACCGGATCCGCCGCCTACACAGGTGCCCGCATCAGCGACTACGAACGCTGGCCGGTCGGAGGCCGGCGGCCGACTCTGCATGCCCTGATCGCCCTCGCGACGGCGTACGGCACCACACCGACGGCGCTCGTTGACCTCGACGACCTCGCGGCGATGCCAGAAGCGGAGCGTTCACTGCTCCTGCACAACGCTGCACCAAACACCGCTGCTGTCGAGCCCTGGACCGCCCCGTCTTTGGGCATCTCGGGCAATCAGGGCCGCGCTGTGCGGTGGAATGTTGGAGACCTACTCGACGAGACGGAGCTGATCATCGCCGTGACGGAACGGACTTCGGAGTTCGGAGCCTGGGCCGAGTCATCGAACGTCGGGCCCCTGACGCTTGACGACGTCGCCGCCTCGACGCGCAGGATCGCCGTTGACTATCTGACGCAGTCGCCGGTGCCCATCTACGCCCGGGCAGGTCTGCTGGTAGACCGTGTCTTCCGCCTGCTGCAGACCGGCCACCAGCACCCCGATCAGACCCGCGAGCTGTACACCTGGGCCGGTTACCTGTGCACATTGCTGGCCTGGATGGCAGGAGATCTGGGTCATCATGCGGCGGCGGAGTCTCAGGCCCGCACGAGCTGGATGTGCGCGGAGATGGTCGGCGACGACACGTTGCGCGCGTGGGTCCTGTCGACGATGAGCAAGGTCCATCTGTGGGATCAGCGGTACGAAGACGCTGCGGCGGTGGCGGCGAGGGGACTCGCTCAAGCACCGAACGGCACTGCGGGCGTCATGCTCGCCTGCCAGGAGGCGGACGCGTGGGCCGAGATCGGTGCAGTCGATCCAGCCCGCGAAGCACTCGATCGAGCCGAGGACGCCCGTCAACGAGCGGGCTCCGACGCGGTCGGTGGCTTGCTCGCCTGCGGCGAAATCCGCCACCACAACTACGCCGGCGCCGTCCTACTGCGCATCGGCCAGCCGGTCGCAGCCATCCGGCACGCGGAGCAGGCCCTGACCACCGCCGCGGGAGACTCGACCGTCGCGTACGGCACGCTCTCGCAGATACGCATCTGGGCGGCATCAGCGCACATCGCAGCCGACAGCATCGACGGCGCCATTGAGGTGCTGAGCCCCGTGCTCGCGTTGCCGACCGAACAGCGCCTCGACACGGTCGCCCGTCGCCTTCGGGAAGTGGACCGACTGATCGGCTCCAGACCGACGGTTCGCACCAGCCCGGAGGCCCGCACCCTGCAGGCGGCTATCCGAGACTTCTGCACTGGCAGCGTCAGCCGCCAGTTGCCCGCATAGGAACTGGAGAAAACCCGATGTCCACCGCACACGCAGCCGAAGTTCGCGACCACTGGTACTGGCGCCCAGGATGGGGAGTCGGCTCCCGGTTCTACACGTGGCACATCACCTTCAGCGACCAGCCTTCGGTCGCGTTGCTCGCCGACGAATACCGTGACGTCCTCTCCCCGCAGTCCTCCCTCGACATCATCCCGATCGAGTGGCTGCACCTGACCATGCAGGGCATCGGGTTCGTCGACCAGGTCCCACAGCCGGAGGTCGACGCGATCGTCGAAGCCGCACGTGTTCGATGCGCGGCCCTCAGCCCGATGAAGCTCAGTATCGGGATGCCGCATGTCGACTCGGAGTCCATCCAGATCGCCGTCCAGCCGGCGGAGCCGGTCCGGCAGCTGCGGTCAGCGATTCGTGCCGCGATCGCGGATGTCTGGGGCGACGACCGGGTACCGGAAGCGGCCGAGCCGTACAACCCGCACATGAGTCTGGCGTACATCAACGCGCCTGGGCCGGGGGCGCCGCTCGTGCAGATGCTTGACGACGCGCCGCAGATCACGGCCGACGCACTTGTTGCCTCGTGCCAACTCATCGTCCTGAACAGGGACGAAGGCATGTATGTCTGGGAGCCGTACGCCACGATCACACTCGGAGGCTGACGCTCCCGAGTTGGCCGCGCAGCCGGAAGTGTCGGAGTCGCCCAAGCAGGCGAACGTCGCAGGGCAGTACATCTGGTTGGGTTGTTCACCTGATCGAGCGCGATCACCGTACGAGCGGAGTAGTCCGCCCCGGGCGTTCATTCGGCAGTCTGTACTGTGAAGATCGCTGTTTGCGACGATTTTGACTACGGTGCGGCACTGAGGGGTGATCACGATCCGGCCGGATTCACCACGTTGGCGGGAGATCAACGCCAGCGACTGGCCGCACGAGCGTGAGGGCCTGCAGCAGATTCAGTCGCTGCTGCCGGACGGCGATCCTTACCACGCGTGGGCCAATGTCGAGTTCCAGGGCACGGACGGTTCGGTCAACGAGGTTGACCTGCTGATCCTGTTGCCGCAGGGGCTCTACGTGCTGGAGCTCAAGCACTGGCAGGGCGAGATCGGTGGGGACGGCTTCCAGTGGCGGCGGACCATGCCGAATGGTCGCGTCCGCATCGTCGACAACCCGGTGATCCTGGCGAACCGCAAGGCGCGCAGGCTGCGCTCGCTGCTGGAGCAGTACGCCACCCGGACCCCGGGTCGGCGTGCTCGAGTGCCGTACGTCGACGCAGCCGTGTTCCTGCATGCCGCGAACGTGCGGTCGACGCTGGATCCGATCGGCCGGCAGCGAGTCTATGGTCCCCACGGGTCGGCTGCCGCCGGCCTGGAGGACGTGGAGCGGCTGTTGATACACCGGCCGGCCAGCGGCGGGATCGACCGCACGACGGCGCGGGACATCGTGGCGTTGATCGAAGCGTGTGGGCTGCGTCCGTCGGTGTCCAAACGGATGGTGGGCCAGTTGCTGCTGGCGCCGCGCCCGTTCGCGGAGGGTGTCGGCTGGCAGGACTTCCTCGCCGGACACCAGCAGACCGACCTAGTGCGCCGGGTGCGGTTCTACCTGACCGGGCGTGCCGACGCCGACCAGGACATGATCCGGCGCGCGGCGGAGCGGGAGTTCCGGCTGCTGCAGGGCATCCGTCACGACGGCATCGTGCAGGCCCATGATCTTGTCGAGCATGCTCACGGGCCAGCTGTGATCTTCGATCACGGCGAGGAATGGGTACGCCTCGATCAGTGGCTCGCCGAGCACGACGCCGAGCTGACCATCGACAAACGCCTGGACCTGGTTCGCGAGCTGGCTGACACGATGCGGTACGCCCACTCCCGCCATCTGGTCCACCGCAACCTCAACCCGCGATCGATCTTCGTGCGCAAGCCGGCATCGTCGCGACCGGGCCTGGTGATCATCGACTGGCAAACCGGCGGCCGTATCCCCGGCACCACCACGACGTCACAGGGCGCGATCGTGGGCACGCAACACGTCGAGCAGCTCGTCGATGAGCAGTCACGTGTCTACCAGGCCCCGGAGGTCACCAACCCCGAGGCACCTGGCGTGCTGCTGGATGTCTTTGCGCTCGGTGCGGTCTCGTACCACATCCTGACGGGCCGTCCGCCGGCCACGAGTGTCGCGGAGCGCAAGGCGGTGTTGGATCTCCTCGGCGGGCTGGACATCACCGCATCGTTCGATGCCGCGCCGAGCAGCCTGGTGAACCTCGTGTTCGACGCCACCTGCGCCGTCGTGCCGAGCCGCACCAAGACGGTTGCGCTGTTCCTGGCAGGTCTCGACCAGGTCGAGGAGGACCTCACCGCCCCGGACCCGGTACCACAGATCAACCCGCTCCAGGCCCGCAGCGGCGACGTCCTCGAAGGTGGGCTGACCGTCGTCGACCGGCTCGGTGCCGGCGCGACGTCGATCGCGTTCCTGGTCCGCGACGAACACGGCACCGAAATCGTGTTGAAGGTCGCTCGCGACCCGGAGAAGAACCAGCGTCTGCTCGACGAGGCGGCCGTCCTCGACCGCGTGCCGCACTGGCAGATCATCCGCCTGATCAAGGGACCGATCGAGGTCGGTGGCCAGATCGGGCTGCTATTGGACTACGCCGGCCCGAAGACTCTCGCCGACCAGCTCGCCTCGGGCGGACGGCTCAACCTTGAACAGCTAGAACGCTATGGCAAGGACCTCCTCGACGTGATCCGGGCGCTGGACGCCGAAGGAATCACCCACCGGGACATCAAACCGGCCAACCTGGCGGCGCGACCCAGGTCCAAGGACGGCGAACTGCACCTCTGCGTCTTCGACTTCTCTCTCGCCGCCGCACCCGCCGACCAGCTGACCGCCGGGACCCCGCCCTATCTCGACCCATTCCTCGGGCCGCCCCGCCGCGCACGCTACGACGCAGCCGCGGAGCGCTTCGCGATCGGTGTCACGCTGTACGAGATGGCCACCGGCACCCTCCCCCGCTGGGGTGATGGCGTGACTTATCCGGCGCACCTGACCGACGAGGTCTCCCTCCCGCCGGAGCTGTTCGACCCGTCAATTGCCGAAGGCATGGTCGCCTTCTTCGCCAAGGCACTCGCGCGGGATGCTCGCCGGCGGTTCGACACCTTCGAGGACATGGCCGACGCCTGGCGCCGGGTCTTCGTCGCGCTGCCCGCCCCGGGTACCGATCATGGCACCGTCATCGACGGCGGCCCGGCGGCACTCGGGCTGGACACGCCGCTGGAACGGGTGGGGCTCACCCCCAAGGCCCGGTCGGCACTGGAACGCATCGGTGTGCACACCGTCGCCGATCTGGTCCACCAGGACCAGATGGCATTGTCTCGGCTGGCCGGCGTCTCCCAGGCGACGAAGACCGAGATCCGTCGCCGCGCCAAGGAACTCCGCGCGGTGTTCTCGGTGTCGCAGACCGAAACCAGCGAGCCGACCGGCGACCCTGGTCTGTTGCCGGTGGCGGGTGTCGAGACGCTGATCGAACTGCTGGCGACGCCGCCGTCGTCGCGGCGCCGGTCGGCCGACACGACGGTCGTCCCGCTGCTGCTCGGCACGGCGGTGCCGCCCGGTGGCCATGAGCCGCTGCGCTGGCCGTCCCAGGTCGATCTGGCCCGCCACTGCGGAGTCACCTCGCAGCGTGTCAGCCAGATCATGGAACGGCTGACCGACCGCTGGTTGGACGTCACCGCGCTCGACCAGGTCCGTAACGAGATCGTCGCCCTGCTCGACGGCAATGGTGGCGTGATGTCCGTCGACGAACTGGGCGACGAACTGATTGCCGCGCACGGCTCGTTCAGCCCCGAACCGAAACGCACCACACAGGCGATAGGGCTGGTCCGGGCCGCGGTGGAGACGGAGTTGGCCCGCGGCGGCGACGCACGGCTGGACCAGCTCCGCATCGGCGCGACCGTCCTCATCGGACGCGAGCCCGACGATCCGGACTCTGAGCACACCGCCGAAGAGTTCCTGCAGTACGCCTCGCGGCTCGGCAAGATCGCACAGCGGCTGGCGGCCACTCCGTCGCTACCCACCCGCACCCGGGTTCTGGAACGGCTCCGCGAGCTCCCTCCACCGGTGGGCCTGCCGCAGATGTCCGACAGCCGGTTGCTGTCCCTCGCCGCTGCGGCGGGGGCGGTGGCGGTCAACGCCCAGGAACAGCTCTACCCGATTGGTCTCGCGGCCGAGACCGCGCTGCGGCTGGCCGCGGGAAGCCTCGCGGTCCCGCCCGGCCGGTCGCTGTCCATCGACGAGGTCCGCAAACGGGTCCGAGCCCGATTCCCGCGCGCCGCCGAGCTTCCCGGCCGGCCAGCCCTCGACCGGCTGCTCGCCGCCAACGGTGTCGCCCTGGAATGGCGCCACGACCGGTACACCACACCGACCAGTCCGGGCAGCGACCTGTTCGCCAGCAGGACCCGCGCCACCACCGGCCCGCTGCTGCCCGCCGGCCCAGACGCCGCCGCCGAGGCCGACGCCCGACTCGCCGCCGTCCTCGACCGGGACGGCTTCCTGGCCGTGCTCGTGAAACCGTCCGCCCTCGACGGTGCGCGCCGGGCGCTGCTGGAGCGGTTCGGGCTCACCGAGTTGAACGTCACTGCGGTCCTGGTCGAGACGCTGCGGTCACTGGGCGTCCCGTGGGAGCTCATTCTCGAATCCGACGCGCGGGAGCCAGCCCACCCGGACCGCCGCAACCTTGAGAGCGCCGTCCGAGCCGAGGTGGTACCGCGTCTTCAGTCGTCGCTCGCGACCGGCCACGCGGTGCTACTGACCGAGGCGGCGCCGCTGGCCCGGTACGGCTGCATGGACCTCATCGCCACGCTGGCGGACAACGGCGTGCCCCGGCCCGCGGCCCGGTTGCTGCTCGTGCCAGCGCCCGGCAGCAAACAACTTCTCGACGACCAGCCCATCCCTGTCACCTCCGGCAGCCAGCTCACCTGGCTCCCGGACGTCTGGTGGCGACCCGTTCCGGCAACCGGAAAGGCCAACGCGTGACCCAGCTCGCCGCCTTGCAACGCCAGCTCAAGACCGTCTCGGCCGACCTGCGCGATCAGTCCGAGGCGGTGCCGGCACTCAAGAGCTGGCTGGAGGCCCAATACAAGGAGGCGTACGGCAGGCGTACCGGCGCCACCTACGAGGCATGGCGCGAGGAACAGCTCGACCAGGCCGCGGTCGCCTGGGTGCTCGGCACCGTGTTCGTCCGCTTCTGCGAGGACAACGACCTCATCGACCGGCCCTACATCGCCGGACCCGGCCAACGCACCGACGAGGCCGTCGAGGCTGCCACCGAGTACTTCCTGGAGCACCCCACCGACAACGACCGGCACTGGATCCGGCAGGCGTTCACGCACCTCGCCTCGCTGCGTGCCACCACGGCACTCTTCGACGAACACAACCCGATCTGGCGCTGGGACCTCTCCGCCGACGCCGCCACCGACCTACTGGACTTCTGGCGACGCGGCGCCGGGGTGCACGACTACACCGACTCGGACCTGAGCACCCGATTTCTCGGTGACCTCTACGAGAAGCTGTCGCTGGACGCCCGCAAACGCTATGCGCTGCTGCAGACGCCGGAGTTCGTCGAGGAGTTCATTCTCAAGCTCACGCTGGACGAGTCCATCAAGGACTACGGCCTCGAGGAAACCTCGCTCATCGACCCGACCTGCGGCTCCGGTCACTTCCTGCTCGGCGCGTTCCACCGCCTGCTGCCACTGTGGGAACACCGCCACCCAGACCTCAACCGGCGGGAACGAGCGCAGAAGGTCCTGGACCAGATCGCCGGCGTGGACATCAACCCGTTCGCCGTCGCGATCGCCCGCTTCCGACTCCTCGTCGAGGCCCTGCGGTACTGCGACGAGAAGAGTCTTGCCGAATCGCCGGGCTTCTCGATGCGGCTTGCCGTGGGCGACTCCCTGCTGCGTTGGGGGGACGAGGACTCCTCCCACCAGGGCGACATGCTGCACCTGCTGGAAACCGGCGAGGCGTACGCCTACTACACCGAAGACGCTCCGACCCTCAAGAAACTCCTGAAACCGGCGCAGTACACCGTCGCAGTCGGCAATCCGCCCTACATCACCGTCAAGGACAAGTACCTCAACGACCTGTACCGAGACATGTACGACTCCTGTTCCGGAAAGTACGCACTTTCGGTGCCATTCGCGGAGCGCTTCTTCGAACTTGTACGAGGAAGCGACGCCTCGGGACGTGCTGGGATTGTCGGCCAGATCACGTCTAACTCCTTCATGAAGCGGGAATTCGGCAAGAAGCTCATCACCGACTTCTTCGCTAAGAAGGTGGAACTGAGTCACGTCATTGACACCTCAGGCGCATACATCCCGGGGCATGGCACCCCTACGATTATCCTGATAGGGGTGCGGCGTCGTCCTAAGCGGCCGACGCTGCGGGCAGTGCTCGGCATCCAAGGCGAGCCCGGCGAGCCGGAAGACCCATCCAGGGGATTGGTTTGGTCGGCAATTGAAGGAAACATCGATCAACCGGGTGAGGCCAACCCATACGTCACAGTTGCAGATGTTTCGGCCGCTGGCTTTGCTCAGCATCCTTGGAGCCTTGGCGGCGGAGGCGCATCGGAGATGCGTGCGGCAATTGAGGAGTCCACTGAACCGTTGGGCTATGCCGCATCAAGAATCGGCGTTTTTGGAATGACAAATGCTGATGACATCATGAACACCTCGTCCGCGGTCATACGTCGATATTCGCTGGAAAACAGGGGATTTGCGATCGCCGTATCGGGCGACGAGATCCGTGACTTCTCATTTCTCAACCACTCTCGGGTCTTCTTTCCTTACAGCGACTCATTAACCCTCGAACCGGTGGACAGCTTTCCTCGAATCATGAGGCGCCTTTGGGGAGCTAGAACTACTCTGGGCAACAGAGCGACATTCGCCAAGCTCACATACTTCCAGGAAGGTCGGCCGTGGTACGAATGGCATCAGCTCACCGCCGACAAATCAGGCGTTAAACTTTCGATCACGTGGGGCGAGGTGGCGACGCACAACCACTTCGGCTTAGATCGGGATGGAAAGGTACTTAAGCAGACTGCGCCGATGATCAAACTGCCGACGCCCGCTACAGAGGATGCGCACCTTGCATTGCTTGGTCTGCTCAACTCATCGACTGCGTGCTTCTGGCTCAAGCAGGTTAGCCATCGTAAGGGTGGCAGCGGAGTTGGGCGCGGCATACAACCCGAGCCATGGATGGAGCGATATCAGTTTAACGCGACCAAGCTTGAAAACTTCCCAGTGCCAGCTATCACATCATCTGAGCGGGCAGGTTTGCTCGATCGGCTAGCACACGAGCTTGCCAGGGTTCGGCCATCCGCTGTTTGCGCCGACCCTATCCCGAATCGTCAGACGCTTGATGCCGCACACGTGGAGTATGACCATATCCATGGGCGGATGGTCGCGTTGCAGGAGGAGCTGGACTGGGAGGCCTACCAGGTCTACGGCCTTCTCAATGAGGATCTGACCGTGCCGGAGGCTATGCTGCCGGAACTTCGGTTGGGGCAGCGGGCGTTCGAGATTCTCATGGCCCGCGAGATCGGTGAGGGCGAGCCGATCCCTGAGTGGTTCGTCCGACACCGATCGCAGCCAACGCCCTTGGTGCCGGAGGGCTGGCCGCAGGAGTACAAGGAAATGGTTTTGAAGCGGATCGCGGTGATCGAGTCTCGTACGGATCTTGCGTTGATCGAGCGTCCGGAGTGCAAGCGCCGGTGGTCGTCGACGCCCTGGGATGTGCAGGAGCACCAGGCGCTGCGCGATTGGCTGCTGGACCGGCTTGAGGCCGAGGTGCTGTGGCGGGGTCCGGATGCGGGCCGGGCATTGCCGGTGGGTGTCCTCGCCGACCGGATCGGGGTCGACCCGGATTTCCGGTCGGTGTTGGCGCTGTTCTGCGGCCGGGACGACTACGACCTGGCCGCTGAGCTGACGAAGCTGGTGGCGGACGAGACGGTGCCGTTCCTGGCCGCGTACCGCTACAAGCCGTCGGGTCTGGCCAAGCGGAAGCAGTGGGAAGACGTCTGGGACCTGCAGCGCCAGGAGGACAGCGGCGAGCGCCTGTCGTCGCCGATCCCGGTGCCGCCGAAGTACGCCCAGGCGGACTTCGCGCGGACGTCCTACTGGCGTAACCGGGGAAAGCTGGACGTGCCGAAGGAGCGGTTCGTGGTGTACCCGAACGCCGGCCGGGACGCGTTGCCGATCCTGGGTTGGGCCGGTTGGGATCATCTGGAGCAGGCACAGGCGCTGGCGAACCTCTACATGGAGCGCAAGCAGTACGACGGGTGGACGAAGCAGCAGTTGCTGCCGTTGCTGGCCGGTGTGGCGGAACTGGAGCCCTGGTTGCACCAATGGCACGCTGGGCCGGTGCTGGGCTATCCGGGGAGCCCGGCGGAGTTCTACACAGCGTTCGTCGACGCGGAGTTGGCGTCCTGGGAGGCCGACCGGGCTGAGATCGCGTTGGGGGTGTTGGTGTGACGCTGTTGCGTGACGTTATCAAGATCCCGGAGCGGGTGACCGACTCCGACTTTGTGATGCGGCTGTCCGAGGGGGTGAGCCGCGCCGAGGAGACGCTGCGGGAATATGTGGTCACCGACAACCTGCGCGACGACTTCGTCAGTGCGTTGGGGCTGGTTGGTCAGGCGGTCGAGACCGGACGGTCGCAGGCGGCGTTCCTGCACGGGTCGTTCGGTGCGGGCAAGAGCCATTTCATGGTGGTGCTGCACGAGTTGCTGCGGGGTAACCCGGATGCCCGCGCGATCGCGGAGCTGGCGGGTCCGGTCGCGGACGCGGATCGGTGGCTCAAGGGCCGCAAGGTGCTGCCTCTGACGTTCCATCTGCTCGGCGCGCGGTCGCTGGAGGAGGCGGTGTTCAGTGGATACCGTCGGCAGATTGTCGAGCTCGAGCCCAGTGCACCGCCGCCGGCGGTGCACCGCTCGGACACGCTGCTGGTGAACGCGACTGAGTATCGGGCCGATGTGGGTGATGAGCGGTTCTTCGCGCGGCTGAACGGCGCGTCCGGTGGCGGGTCGGCCGGGTGGGGCAACTACCGCGGTGGTTGGGACGCTGCCCGCTACGCGGCGGCGGCGGTGCAGCCGCCAGGCACGCCGGATCGTGACCGGCTGGTCTCGGATCTGACCGCGACGGTGTTCACCGGTGCCGTCCATAGCGGTGAGTACCTGGACATCGACGAGGGCCTCGCCGTTGTCACGCAGCACGCGAAGTCGCTCGGCTACGACGTGATCGTGCTGTTCCTGGACGAGTTGATCCTCTGGTTGTCGCAACACCTGTCGAACCTGGAGTTCGTCAACCAGGAGGGCGGCAAGCTCGCGAAGTTCGTGGAGTCGGCGGACAAGCACCGCGCGGTGCCGATCGTGTCGTTCGTGGCGCGGCAGCGGGATCTGGTTGAGTTCCTCGGCCCGCACGTGCCGGGTGCGGAGCGGCAGGCGTTCTCCGATGTGTTCCGGCACGGGCGGGGACGGTTCGCGGAGATCGTGCTGCCGGACCGGAACCTGCCGCTGATCGCCGAGCGGCGTTTGCTGCGCCCGATCGGGGACGGCAAGCGGATCATCGACGAGGCGTTCGCGGCGGTGCAGCGGCGTCGGGACGTGTGGGACACCCTCGTGGCCGGCAACCAGTACGGCGACGCGGGGGTTGGGTCGGACGCGGCGGTGTTCCGGCGGCTGTACCCGTTCAGCCCGGCGTTGGTGGCGACGTTGGTGTCGTTGTCGCAGGCGTTGCAGCGGGAACGGACCGCGTTGAAGGTGATGGCGCGGCTGCTGGTCGCGGGGCGGGACCGGTTGCGGGTCAACGACGTCATCGGGGTCGCGGAGCTGTTCGACGAGTTGGTCGCGAAGGGTGAGCTGCCGGACAACCCGCAGTTGAAGAAGCACTTCGAGACGGCCCGGACGTTGTACCGGCGGTTGCGTCCGCTGGTGCTGACGTACAGCAAGCAGACCGAGGCGACGGTGGGTGCGCTGCCGGCCAGTCATCAGGTCCATGCCGATGACAAACTCGTGAAGACGCTGCTGCTAGCGGCGTTGGTGCCGGACGTGCCGGCGTTGACGAACTTGACGGCGGCGCGGCTCAACGCGCTCAACTACGGCAGCATGGTCAGCCCGATCATCGGGTCGGAGCCGCCGATGGTGCTGCAGCGGTTGCGTGAGCTGGCCGTGCACATTCCGGAGATCCAGATCGGTGAGGGCACCGATCCGGTGATCCGCCTTGAGTTGTCCGAAGTGGACTACACGGTCCTGATCGAGCGGGTCCCGACGACGGAGGACACGCCGGGTGCGCGGCGGCGACTGATCAGGGAGCTGGTCTGCGCCGAGTTGGGGATCACCGCACCGGACGGGATGTTCGCCGCGCAGCAGCAGCCGCGGGAGTGGCGTGGCCGGCGTCATCACGTCGACGTGGTGTTCGCCAACATCCGCGACGCCAACGAACTACCCGAGGCTGAGGCCACAGCGGTCGGCGGTCGATGGCGGATCGTGGTGGACTATCCGTTCGACGACGAGATCCACACCCGGCGCAGCGACACGGCCCGGATCCGGTCGATCGGCGGTCACCTCGACAGTCAGACATTGTTCTGGTTGCCGTATTTTCTGACCGACGACCGGTTGGGTCTGGTCGGCACGCTGGTGAAGCTGAACTACCTGCTCGCTGGCGGTGGCGACGACCGGCTGTACACGCTCGCGTCGGACTTTTCCCCGGCGGAGCGGGCGCAGGCGAAGGCGATGCTGGAACAGCAGTTGCGCGCGACCCGGGTCCGCGTCGTGGACTGTCTCAAGCAGGCTTACGGTGTGGTCCGGGCACAGCCGGCGGATGTGGTCGACGACCCGGATCCGGTGTTGCAGACCATCGCGCGGGGCTTCACCCCGGCGAAGCCGATCGGCGGGACGCTGCGAGCAGCGTTCGACCACCTGACCGGGCAGATGCTCGCCTGGGTGTACCCGGGAACCCCGAACCTGCCCGAGGACGAGGCGCTCGTCCCCGTCGTGCTGCTGCGCAAGATTTTGGAGTACGTGCAGCGGGCGGTCGCCGACCCGGCCCGCCGGGTCACGATCGAGCAGGCCGATCGGCGCAACGTGCGCAGGGTCGTCAACCCGCTGCGACTCGGGGAATGCACCGACGAGGGCATCTACACGGTGAACCCGACGTACCTGTGGTGGAGCGCCCATTTTCTGAAGGAGGCCAAGGCCGCCGAGGGGGCCAGTGACCGGTTCCCGGTGACGCTGCTGCGTCGGCTGACCGACTTGCCGCAGCCACGCGGTTTGGACCGGGTGGTGCAGCACCTGCTGATCGCGGTGTTCGCACTCGACCAGGATCTGTCCTGGTACCGGGACGAGACGAAAATCCAGTCGCCGGGGCTGGACAACATCACCGACGACATGGAACTGCGGATCGACCGCCGCCCCGACGGCGCGAAGTGGAAGGCCGCCCTGGCGACCGTCAACGGGTTGACGCCGCTGCGGCCCGCGAGCCGGCTCTCCGCGGCGAACCTCGCCCGGTTCGGCGCCACGGTCCGCGAGTACGCCCGCCAGGCGGCACCCGATGTTCGGGAGCTGGTCAAGGGTCTGGAGTCGCACGCTGATCAGCTGGGCATCGACCCGGCCGCCCCGGTCAGCCGGCTGGCCACCGCGAAGCGGGTCGCCGCGCTGCTCGACGAGATTGTCAACGAACACGACGATGTGGTGCTCGTCGAGGTACTGGCCGATCCGGACCTGGGCGACGTCGATGCGGTCACGGCCAGCAAGTACCTGGTTGAGGGGAAGACGCAGACCGAGGAATTGGTCCGCACGTCGTGGCATCTGCTGAGCACGGTGGCAGGCCTGCAGGACGCTCGGGCGGAGGAGGCACGGGTCCTGCTGGACAAGCTGGCCGACTCGGCCAGGCGGGAGCAGCTGCATGCCGACCTTGCGGACGCGCTGCGGACCGCGGTGCGGGAGGCGACCGATCTGCTGGCACGGGCGCTCCCACCGCCCCCGCCGCTTCCGCCGGTCGTGACACCGCCTGTCGTCACACCTCCAGCGGTAGATCCGCCGGTGGTAGATCCGCCGGTGGTGCCGCCGCTGGTGCGTACCGGCGGCGAGGCCGACGTCTCCGACGACGCGTCCTTCGACAAGGCGGTCGCCTCGCTGCGACGGTTCCGTGACGAGCATCCGGGTCGGCGGATCCGGCTGGAATGGTCGGTCGAGTGACCAGCGCCGCGGCTGCGATCGCCGCGCCGGTGGCCACCGAGGCCCAGGTGCGGGCCATGGTGGTCGACTGGCTGCGCAGCGGGCGGCGCGAACCGGTCCTCGCGCTGTTCGCTCGTCCACAGTGGACCGGTGAGCCGGTACTGCGGATCGGTGACACCGTGGTGCGGATCAAGCCGGCCCGCTCGTCGCTGGCGGTCCGCGCAGCGCTGGTGGAGCTGACACCCGGCGAACGGCTGGTAGTGCTCACCGACCGGGACGATGACGACCTCGGGGCCGGGGTGCTCGCCCATTGCTCCAACCAGACGGTCCTCAACATCGACCCGTGGGAGATCGTGCGGGCCCATTTCGAGGCCGCCGCTCTCGACCCGGCGTTGGTGCGGCAGCGCCGACACCTGGCCGAAGCACTGTTGGAGTACGCGCCGGCCGGTGGCTGGCCGCCGGTGCGCGGTGGGGTGGTCACCCGCGACGGTGCCATGCGGCTGCTGTCGGCACGCCTGCTCGGGATCGGCCCGGACGACCTTGACGCCACCGGTGTGGTGCAGTGGACACTACGGGGCAGCGATGTGGTGCGATACACGGCGGTCGACGCGCGGCTACGCGCGATCGTGGCTGGCTGGTTGGCGGAGACCGCGGGG
Source organism: Dactylosporangium sp. NBC_01737 (assembly GCF_035963215.1). Taxonomy (NCBI): domain Bacteria; kingdom Bacillati; phylum Actinomycetota; class Actinomycetes; order Micromonosporales; family Micromonosporaceae; genus Dactylosporangium; species Dactylosporangium sp. NBC_01737. Next base: position 4,831,206 of record NZ_CP109153.1, on the reverse strand, counting down.
CCGACCGCGCGGTGGACGCTCGCCGCGGTCGACGCAGGGCACGGCACCGACGCGATCCCGCTCGGTCTGATCGCCGGGCTGCTGTGGGACGGCCGGGCTCCAACCGCGGCGGTGGCCGCCGCGCGGGTGCGGTTCGAGCAGTTCCTCGGCGGCGCCACACCACGCGAGCACGAGGCGGCGGAGTGGAACCGGACCGTGCTCGCCTGGGTCGTGCGCGCCCTCGGCGGTGAGGACAAGCACGAGGTCCAACGCATCCTCGGCCGGGCCGAGGACCTAGTTCGCCAGCTGCAGGCAGCGAGCCTCGTCGGCCGCTCCGACCTGCTGCCCGGCGGCCTCGACGCCCGGCTCAAGACCTTCGCCGAGGAAGTGCGGGCAGCGCTACGCCGGATGAGTACGCCGACGCTGGAAGCGGCCGAGGCCGCGCTGCGGATGGTTGCCCAGCACCGGCTTGCCCCCGTTGGTGACCAGCACCTGACCGCGTTGATGGCGATGCGGGCGCTGCGGTGGCTGGCCATGCCCGACGAGCCACCGGCGACTCTCGCCGACGCGGTGGACCGGCAGGTCACCACCGACGGTTGGCTCGACCGGGCCAGGCTGCGGCTCTGGGTCGGGGTCAGTGACCCGGCGCTCGCCGCCGTCTACCGTGAGCTGCACGCTGCTGTGGACGCTCGCCGCACCCACCACGACGAGCAGTTCGCGGCCCTGCTCGCAGCGACCACCAGAGCAGACAGCCCAGCCGGTGGCATGTACTTCGTCGAAGACGTGGTACGCCGGGTGGTGAAACCCCTCGTCGACGCGGACCGGCCGGTGTTCCTGCTCGTCGTGGACGGGATGGGGGCCGCAGCCAGCACCGAACTTGTCGAGTCCGCCGTGGTCGCCGACTGGTGGGAACTCACCGCGGCCGGCGGTCGCCGGGCCGGTGTAGTCGCGGCGCTGCCGACGGTGACCGAGGTTAGCCGCACCAGTCTGTTCGCCGGTGAGCTGCGCCGGGGAGGACAGGTCGAGGAGCGGGCCGGGCTGCGGCAGCAACTGGGGTCGGAAGCGGTGCTGTTTCACAAGGCTGATCTGCTCTCCGGTGCGGGGCAGAGCCTCGCCTCGCCGGTCGTCGCCGCGTTGCGGGACCCATCGATCCGGACGGTCGCCGCTGTGGTGAACACCATCGACGACGCGTTGGACCGCAGCGACCCGGCGGCCACCGCGTGGACCCTCGACGCCGTACGCATGGTGCGGCACCTGCTCGACGCCGCCAGAGGACGGGTCGTCGTCATGCTCTCCGACCACGGGCACGTGGTAGACCGGGGCCCGGACGGTGAACTGCGCGGAGGTACCGGTGTGCTGTCCGCCCGGTGGCGGCCCACCGCCGCCGGGCCGCCGGCCGGAGACGGCGAGATCCGCGTCGCGGGTCGGCGAGTCGTCCTCGCCGACGGCGACGTGATCCTGCCGTGGCGGGAGACGGTGCGCTACAGCGCCCGCAAGGCCTGCTACCACGGCGGCGCCAGCGCCGCCGAAGTGGTGATCCCACTGACGATCCTGACCGCCGCCGGCGAACCGGCGCCAGCCGGATGGTCCGCGGCTCCCGTCGCGTCCCCGGCGTGGTGGCGAGGACCGGTCAGCGTGTCGAGCATCGTGACACCGATCGAGGAAGCAACCCTGTTCGACATCGCACCCGCAGCACCGCACGCGGAGACGATCGGTACCGCGCCCACGTTCGTCGCAGCGCTGTTGGCCAGTACCCGGTACAAACGCAACCGCGCCTTGCGGTTGGCCGGTCGTCCGGTGCTGCCCGACGAGCGGGTGTCCGCGTTGCTGACCGCGCTGCACGAGGCCGGGGGCCGGTTGCCGCTGGAGACCCTCGCCGCACGCGCGGACGTACCCGCGCAACGCATCGCAAACGTGGTGACCATCCTGCGGCGCGTCCTGGCCGTCGAGGGCTACCAGGCGGTGGAGGTCGACGGCCAGATCGTCACGCTCGACGAGAAAATGCTGCGGGACCAGTTCGAGCTCGGGACGTCGGCGTGAGCGTGGACGTCAGCGAGCGGCGACGCCGCGAGGTCATCGACGCGTTGCGCCGCGGCACGGTTCCCCGCAACGGCCTGGATCTGCTGGCGGTCGGGCTCGGCCGGTTCGAGGCGGCGATCGACGCCGAACTCGAGGTCGCCGCCAACGGAGGAGCCGTCTTCAAGGCGGTACGTGGCGAGTACGGCGCCGGCAAGACGTTCTTCACCCGTTGGCTGGCCGAGCGGGCCAAGCACCGCGGTCTGGCCGTCGCGGAGGTGCAGATCTCGGAGACCGAGACGCCGCTGCACCGGCTGGAAACTGTCTACCGCCGCGTCTGCGACAACCTCGCCACCGCCGAGTTCCCCCCGTCGGCGCTGCGCCCGGTACTCGACGCCTGGATCTACGCCCTCGAAGAGGACGTCCTCGCCACCAGCGACATCGCCGAGACCGACACCGACGCGCTCAGCGCCGGTGTCGACCAACTGCTCGACCGGCGGCTCGGTGACATCGCCCGCAACGCACCCGCCTTCGCATCCGCGCTGCGCGGCTACCGTACGGCCACCGGCGCCGGGGACCAGGCAACCGCTGAAGGGCTGGCAGCCTGGCTCGGAGGGCAGCCCAACGTCGCATCGGTCGTGCGCCGCGCCGCCGGACTGAAGGGCGAACTGGACCACTTCGGCGCGCTGGCGTTCCTGCAAGGGCTGCTCACCGTCCTGCGCGGCTGCGGGCACCCCGGCCTGCTGATCGTCCTCGACGAGGTGGAGACCCTGCAACGGATGCGCTCCGACGTCCGGGACAAAGCGCTCAACGCGTTGCGGCAACTCATCGACGAGGTCGACGGCGGCCGGTTCCCCGGCCTCTACCTCGTCATCACCGGCACCCCGGCGTTCTTCGACGGTGTGCAGGGCGCGCAGCGGCTACCCCCGCTGGCGCAGCGGCTGGCCACCGACTTCACCGCGGACGTCCGGTTCGACAACCCGCGGGCGATCCAACTGCGACTGCCCGGGTTCACCACCGACGGGCTGCGCGACCTCGGCGGACGCGTCCGGAACCTGTTCGTGAGCGGCCTACCCGACCGCGACCGGGTCGCAGCCACGGTCGACGACGCCTACGTCGCGTTGCTCGCCGACACCGTCACCGGCCAACTCGGCGGCAAGGTCGGGGTGGCACCACGGGTGTACCTGAAGAAACTGGTCGCCGACGTCCTCGACCGCGTCGAACAGTTCCCCGACTTCGACCCCCGCCGCCACTACCCGGTCACCCTCACCGCCGCCGAACTCACCGACGTCGAACGCAACGCCGCCGGCCTGGCCATCGAAAGCGTCGACGACATCGACCTGCACCTGCCGTCATGACCGGCGTCGACCACCTCCACCCCGGCCTGGTCCATCACATCGTCAACACCCTCGGCTGGCCTGACCTACGGCCGCTGCAGTCCGCAGCCATCGAACCGATCCTCGGCGGACACGACGCGCTGCTCCTGGCGCCCACCGCCGGCGGCAAGACCGAAGCCGCCGTCTTCCCCACCCTCAGCGCGATGGCGGACCGGGACTGGTCCGGCATCTCCGTGCTGTACCTGTGCCCGCTCCGGGCGCTGCTGAACAACCTGCACCCTCGCATCGCCGGCTACGCGAGCTGGATCGGCCGCACCGCCGGACTCTGGCACGGCGACACAGGTGCCACCCAACGCCGACGCCTCCGCATCGCCCGGCCGGACCTTCTGCTCACCACGCCCGAGTCCCTCGAAGCGATGCTCGTGTCGACCCTCACCGACCCACGGCAACTCTTCGCCGACCTGCGTCTGGTCATCGTCGACGAGGTCCACGCCTTCGCCAGCGACGACCGCGGTTGGCACCTTCTCGCCGTCCTGGAACGCCTCTCACGGCTCGCTGGCCGACGTCTCCAGCGCATCGGGCTCTCCGCCACCGTCGGCAACCCCGACCAACTCCTGCACTGGCTGCAAGGCGCCAACGTCGGACACCGCACCGGTACCGTCGTCGCACCCGACACACCGACCGGCCCCGCACCGCGGGTGGACGTGACCCTCGACTACGTCGGCAGCGTGGACAACGCCGCGACCATCATCGCCGCCCTACACCACGGGGAGAAACGCCTCGCGTTCTGCGACAGCCGCAGCCAGGTCGAACAGCTCGCGTTCGCGCTACGCGGCAGAGGCGTCCAGACGTTCGTCTCGCACTCCTCCCTCGCCGCCGACGAACGCCGGCAGGCCGAGGAAGCGTTCGCCGAGGCCCGCGACTGCGTCATCGTCGCCACCTCGACCCTCGAACTCGGCGTCGACGTCGGCGACCTCGACCGCGTGATCCAGCTCGACGCTCCCCGCACCGTGGCGTCGTTCCTGCAACGTCTCGGCCGGACCGGCCGCCGGCCCGGCACCGCACGCAACACCCTGTTCCTCACCACCAAACAGGACACGCTCCTGAAAGCAGCTGGCCTGCTGACACTGTGGCGTGACGGATACGTCGAGCCGGTCACGCCACCCCCGACGCCACGGCACATCGTCGCGCAGCAACTCCTGGCGCTATGCCTGCAGGAGGGCCGCGTCGGCGCCGACATCTGGCCCGCCTGGTACGGCGACCTCTCCCTTTTCGACGACACCACTCCCCGCATCGTGGACTGGCTCGTCGCAACCGGCCACCTCGACCTCGACACCGGCATGCTCGCCATCGGACCCGAGACCGAACGCCGCTACGGCCGCCGCCACTTCATGGAACTGCTCACCGTCTTCGCAGCCCCGCCCGAGTTCACCGTCCTGCACGGCCGACAACAGATCGGCAGCACCGACGCGCTCGCCCTCACCATCAAGGTCGACGGACCTCGCGTCATCGTCCTCGGCGGCCGGACCTGGAAAGTCACCCATGTCGACTGGAACCGCCAACGCTGCTACGTCGAAGGCACCGACCTGCCAGGCCGGAGCCTGTGGCACGGCTTCCTGCCACCCCAGTCCTACGAGCTGGCCCAGGCTCAACGTCGCGTCCTGCTCGGCACACAGCCCGATGTCAACCACTCCCACCGCGCCGAGCAGACCCTCGCGACGTTGCGTGAGGACCGCGCATCCCAAGTCTGGGACGGCGGGACGGTCGTCCAGATCCTCGACGACGAGCATCGCTGGTGGACCTGGGCCGGGCGACGCGCCAACGCCACTCTCGCCGCCTCGCTACCGAAAGCCGCGGTCGACGGCGGCCGCCTCGACGATCACATGATCCGGCTCCGAGGCGACCTCACCGCACCCGCGCTTCGGCAGCTCATCGACACCGTCGACACCCACCGGCTGCCGGCACCGGAGATCGACGACGAAGCAGTCACCGGGCTCAAGTTCGGCGAAGTACTCCCGGCCGACCTCGCCACCACAACACTCGCCGAACGGGCAGCCGACGGGCCTGCAGCACAGACCGTGCTTGCCTCACCGTTCCGGTGGGTCACGTCGCTGTAGGCCGTTCGGGGGTGCTCAGCTCGGCTGGCTGGTACTCCAGTTGGTAGACCGTGACGTGGCCGTTGCGTACGCGGTACATGACGATCGTCGCCAGCAGGCTCTCCTTGATAACCAGAACCCGCTTGCGCATGCTCTCACTCTGCCCGATCCACTCCTCGACCCGATCGGGCACCGTGAACGACAACCGGTACGCATCCGGGCTTTCCCTCGCGAACACCTCCCACTGCGTCACGTGAGCGTCCACCCGCTGCCGGCGAAGCCCCACCGCATGACGCTGCCGATGCCGGGCAAAGGTGAGGAAGTGCTTCATCGTGTACGGAGGCTGTGCCGCCAACGTCAGCACGAATGGCGCAGGTGGAAAGCCGAGTAGCAGCTCCTGACCGTCAGCCGCTTGGAGCCCCATGTGCATGGCCGTCGCGATCTCCGTCAAGCTGTGCTCGATGCGCTCCGACCACCAGTTCGGGACAATGATCGACGTCAGGGCTGGCCCGGTGGTCTCCAGCTGCCTCCTGATCGCCTCGCGAATTTTAGCCTGAGGGATCGACGCCTTCGGGTCCTGAGCCTTCGCGGACTGCTCCAGCGCGAACACCTCTGCCGCGGCCTGACGCACCGTAGACCTCAGCCAGTCGAAAGCATCTCCGGACAGGTCCACCAGCGAGATCTGGTGCGCGATCGCGTACTCCTGCGCCGGTGCAGAGAACCCCGAGGTCGAAAATAGGGTATAGACGTACCGGTAACGCCGCCGAGGCCGCCGACCGGGCTCCGTCTGGATGTAGTTCTCGTTGACGTCGCTCACAACGCCAAACGCGTTGCGCACCGCCTCGATCCCGGTCGTGCCATCTCGGAACTTGGCTTCCACGAACAACCGGATCGGCAGCGAAAACGGCGGAACGTACACGAACTCGCCGAGCGTGTCCGCCTGATGGTTCGCTCCCCGGCCCTTGACGAGCAACCCGTTACCGGCCGAGGTCAACGCACCATCCGGATCGTCGGCAACGTTCGTCAGCAGCCGGTATCCACTCGCCCGAACCAGCCAGGCGAGCGCCTCCTCCAGAAGGTAGCCGCGGAGGGCCGGCAAAGAACTCATCGACGTACGGTAGCGCTCCCGTCCCAACGCGATCCAACGGAGTTACGCGGAGGTTCAGGCGGCGTAGCGTCGTGTTCGCGAGCAGGGTTGATACGGTACGTCTGTGGTTCGGACCCGGCGTGAGAGCCATGGTGACGGCCACAGCTCGGGCCTCGCGGGAGAAGTGAGGGCGGCCTCAGAGGCGCGCCGAGGAGGTCAGTGCACAGGTGGTCATCCAGACTGCGTTGAGAGCCATCCCCATGATCGGGAAGGCAGGGTGGAAACTCCTGGTTCCACTCGGCGTGGGCGCCGCTGCTGCTGTCGGGGTTGGTGTGAAGGGCGGTGTGGACACCGCAAAGGGACGCACCATGCGGAAAGAGGCCCAGAAGCGTTTCGAGGGGGCGGTCGCCGAATGCGAGGCCGCTCGGGTAAGTACAGAACGAGCGGTCAACGAGTACGGCTATTTCCAGATACGTGTTCACCAAGAGGCAGTCGGCCGGTTAGCGGACTGGCTCGAACGGAACGAGTACCTCGTCAAACGCCTCGACTTCAAGACGGTCGACGGCGTGCGTATCCAGGTTCCGAGCATTCCGAAGTACGTTGCCAGCGTTGAGAACGTCACCACGGGAGTCACCGGGTTGGCAAGCGCGGTCGGTGCTGGCGTCTCAGCACAGGCGGCAGCTCTGTGGGGCGTTTCGACGCTTGCGTCTGCAAGCACCGGCACGGCGATCTCATCACTGAGCGGCGCCGCAGCTCAGCGTGCGACGCTGGCCTGGCTCGGAGGCGGCCCGGTGGCAGCGGGCGGTGGCGGGGTGGCAGTTGGAGAGGCCGTCCTTGGCCTCGTAACGATCGTTCCCGCCCTGCTCATTAGCGGCATGACCATAGGCGTTGTAGGCGCTCGTACGAAGACCAAGGCTCGTGACTTCGTTGCGACGGTGGAAGTCGAAATCGAGCGAATCGGCCTCGCTCACGACATGCTCGGCGCCGCCGACCGACGTATCGAGGAGCTTCGAGTTCTGCTCGGTCGCCTGACCCAGCGAGCGACTCACGCTCTCGATGTGCTCGAAGCATTGGAGTTCGATCCAGAACTCCATGCGCGCGAGTTCTTGCGCGCGCTCCAGTTGGTTACCGCAGTTAGGGAGGTCCTGAACACCCCGGTCCTCGACCCTAAGTCGGGGGAACTCACTGAGGCGTCGATCGAGATCCTGAGGAAGTACGCATGAGCACATCCAGCAGAGTCGCAGCGTTGATCCCCAAGCCGAGCCCGGCCATGGTCGTCGATACCTTTAGGCTAGTCGTGGCCTCGGCCAATGAGTGGTACACGGTCGTGGCGCAGGAAGCGTCTCGGCGCGAGGAGATCCGAGCGTGGGAGAAGACCCAGCTCGAAATCATCCAGGTCCAGAGGGACTTCCTCCTGACCGCTCTGGACAAGACCTTCGACGAGCGCCGTGAGAACTTCCGGAGGCTCTTCGACGATCTGGATACAGCTCTGACCTCAGATCGAGTCGACGCGGCCGCCCAGGTGTCGGACCTCCTCGGCGCGATCACGGACCTCGCCAAGACGAGCCCGTTCAAGGATCTGAAGAGTCCCTCGCTCGTTGTCCAGGAGTTCCTGCAGAGCGGACGGGTGATCGAGCTCTAGCGCGATGAGGGCTGCCGCTTTCGGCTGCTGGTGTGGGACCCGATGTGGCAGAACCCGAACCGCCTTCACACTGCCCAGGAACCTGTTGTGGTTGTTTCGGCGGCCTGGCGACGGGTCGTGTGAATCGGCACCGGCGCAGCGTGATCTCGTAGGTCACGCCGCGCACGCCGGAACGCCGCCGACAGAAGTCTGCGAGAAGGCCCGGCCGGGTGTCGTGCGCCGGGCCATCGGTCAACCGCCGAGCCCAGTGGCCGAGAACCCCGGACCACGCTCGTAATGATCGTCAACCGACGGCGGTCAAGCACGCGATAATGAGCGCACCACATGGAGGTGACGACGGCGCGATGGAGGTCCAGAGCAGGTGCCATCGAAGAGGAGGACGCTGACATCGCTGTTGGCACTGACCGCCGGACCGACCTCATCGAAGGTCGAGTACGTGATCGGCGGGCAGGCCCTGAGCGCCGCCGACCGTGAGACCGCAGCCCAGTTCCTCGCTGACGACGCGATGCAACTGCGGTGTGGGAAGTCGCCGACGCTCGATCGGTGGCGTTCCGTCCGCGACGGCCGCGACCCAGGCGACGTAGTGAGTGCGGCTACTGTGGCCACGTACGCCAAGCTCGGCTTCGGTCTACCCACGAGCCCTGCCAACGCCGATCACCTGCAAGGGCTAGTTGCTGAGCTGCTGTGGAACCGCCTGATCCAAGAGCGGAAAAACTGTAGTGGCGGTCGTCATCTCGTCAAGGCGCATTCGGTGAAACCCGATCCGCTCGAACCCGGCGGCGATGGTCTGGTGGTCTACGAAGTGAACGGCGCCTACGTGTTCCGCTTGTGGGAGATCAAGAAACACGAGGCCACCAAACCGATCTCGGCCACAATCGGGCGGGCCAGCAAGCAGCTGGCCCGCCGCGGCAACGAATACCTGGCCAAGCTCGCTGGTCCGGACACGGTCCAGCAGCGCGGTCCGATCGGCGATTTCTACGCCGAAGTCGTCGAATTGTGGCTGGACAGCAGTGACCGTGCCGGCGTGGGCGTGTCGGTCGGGACTTCGGACGCTCACGCACCCAGCACGCCGCGGGCGTTTGGATCGATCCGGACTGCATTTCCGAGTTTCACGTCCGTTGAGCAGACCGAGAGCGTGATCGTCGCGGTGCCGGACTTTCCGGGCTTCGCCGTTCGGGTCAGGGAGATCGTGTGGACCGGGCTCTAGACCTCACGACGCTCACTGCGGCGCTGGGCGGCCGGAGCGGCATCCCGTCGCCTGAGGAGTTGCAGCAGCTTATGGGGCAAATGGAGGTGCAACTTTTCCTCCATCGCCCGGAGTTCGACCCACAGTTGCTCGACGCGGCGTGGTACCTGCACGGCGTCGCTTCCGTTGACCAAGCCCGGGAGCGGTATACCCCGCAGCGTCAACGGCAGGCGTTCGTCGTCAGCGCCCACATCTTCGACCTTGCGTTACAGCAGGACGGTTGGCCGCCAGCGGAGCAACTGTCCTTAGGGTTCGCGGCGGCGATCGGCTACCGCCGCGGTGGGCGGGAGCCGAACGCCACGGCAATCATGAACCAGCTGCGAGAGCTCATCATCGTCGACCAACCCGTGGCCGACCATGCCGACACCCTGGCATTGGAAGCCGGCCTGGCGTTTCTCGGGTTCCAAACCCGGTCGCTGTTCGCCTGGTTCAATGCGTGGCGCCGGCAGCTGGCAACGCTGGCGGGTGCATCTGGATTGGCTGATCTAACCAGCACCATTTTCGGCCCGGCGCACATGGTCGTCCTGGGCGCCGACGACCTCCTCGCCTACTTCACTGCCGGGACAGTCGGTCGCCTCGAACGGGGCCAGACCCGGCTTCTGCAGGTCATCAACGGCGAGGCAGGTCCGGACGACGTTGATGCACGGTGGGTCGCCGCGCACCTTCTAGCGCTCTCGGGCGAGGCGCAGGCAGGCTCGTTGTGGAACCCTGGGGTCATACCGCCGACTGTGCCGCGACTCGTCCGGCAGGCGTTTACCGTTGGCGCACCGGCAGTGTTGACCCTCTGGGAGCCGCAGCGGGACCTGCTCACGGGTCCCCGGTCGCCGTTTGATCCGCAGGTCCGACGCATGGTCCTCGCAGTGCCGACAAGCGGTGGCAAGACGTTGCTCGCGCAACTGCTTGCCGTGGAGCAGCTCGACCGTACCGGTCAGGCGGTCTGCTACGTCGCTCCGACCCGGAGCCTGTGCCGTGAGGTCCGCCAGGCAATGAGTGAGCGGGTCCGGATCCTGCAGAAGGAGACCGGAACCGACCAACCTGACTTCCCGACCTCGCCGTGGTCACTGTTCGCCCAGCCCGGCGTCATTGATGCCGGACCCCCGCCTGACGTCGAAGTCATGACACAGGAGCGGCTGGCCCACATGTTCCGCCACGATGCGCAGGCGGTCCTAGACCGCTTCGGCATGTTCATTTTTGACGAGGCCCAGCACATCAAGGAGGCCGGCCGGGGCTTCGTGTTCGAGTCGACGATTGCCATCCTCGACTACCTGACCCATGACACCGACCACCGGATCGTGCTGATCTCCGCGGCGATGGGTAACGCCGGCGCGATCGCGCAATGGCTCAACCCCGACGGTGAGACGCTGCTACACGAATCGGCCTGGCGTGGCCCCCGCCGGTTGCACGCCGTATTCACGACACAGGCGGACTTCGCGGCCACCGAGATCGAGCCGATCAAGGTCACGAAGCGCACCAAGTGGTTCTTCCGCCACATCACCCCGATCGGTGGGTTGGTCCGGCTTCGGCTGGCAGATGGCGAGACCACCCGTCTGACCACTCAAGGCGACACCGGCTGGCGCTTGATCCGTAACGCGACCACTGCCGACAAGTTCCCACCCAAGATCGAGACCGACAGCGGCAAATCCACCCGCCAGTACAAGATTGCCAGCGACATGATGGAGATGCTTAGCCACGCTGGATCTGTCCTGGTGGTCACCGGTACCCGCTCACAGGCCCAGCTGATCGCACGAAGTCTGGCCGAGTCTGGGGAGGAGAATCCGGCGCTCGCGACGCTGGTCGACTTTGTCCGCGGTCAGCTCGGAGACGCCCATCCGCTGGTCGAGCCGTTGCGTCGCGGTGTGGGCTTCCACCATGCGGGCCTGCCGACCGAGGTGCAGGAGGCACTGGAGCAAGCGGTCCGCAACGACGAGCTGCGGTACCTAACCTGCACCTCTACCCTGACCGACGGCGTCAATCTGCCCGTACGAACTGTCGTGATCTACGACCAGACCTATGCCGGCCAGCCTGAAGACACTCTGATGCGCGGTGCGCGGCTCGTGAATGCAATGGGTCGTGCAGGCCGAGCAGGCAAGGAAACCGAGGGCTGGATCGTGCTGACCCGTGCGGCGCAGCCCACCAGCAACGACTTCGCCGACCTCGACCCTGATCCCGATGCGCTAGCGGTCACTTCATCACTGCTCACCGAGCAGGCGTTGGAGTCCTTCGCCGCGCTGGAGACCGCTCTGCGCGACGATCAGGATGCCATCTTTACGGCAGAGGGACGAGCCGCGACAGATTTTATCGGCTTCGTATGGTTGATGCTGGCAATCGAGGAGGATTCCGGCACCGAGCCCGAAGACATCGACGTCGCCGACATCGTGGACTCGACGTTGGCCGCAACGCTGTCGGGGCCAGTCCGCGCCATCTGTCTACGGGTCGCTCGAGCAGTGCAGGCTCGATACATCTCCGCGGACCAATCAGCGCGCCGCCGGTGGCCCCGCACGGGTACCAGCATCGGCTCGGCACAATCCATCGACGACCTCGCACAGCGGCTTGCCCGCACGATCGTCACACGGAGCCGGGACGGAGACCTCGGCGACATCACCGCCCCTGGCTTCCTGTTCCGGTTCCCAGGAGTCCTACGAACCCTGTTGGGTCTGCCAGAAGCGCCGACGTGGCGATTTCGGGTCAGCAAACAGGGAGCCGACATCGAGGTGCGGGCCGCCCGCGTTCTGCGTGACTGGCTCAGCGGCGCGTCGCTGGCGCAGCTGGCAGAGACGCATCTGGCGCAGGTGCCGGTGCCGTCCTGGCGGATTGAGCAAATGGTCGACGCAGTCACCAGCCACTTTGAGCACTACCTATCGTGGACCGTCGGCGCACTTGTCGAGCTGATCAACATGCGTCTAGCCGACGTCGATTTCGCAGACCGACTTTGCCCAGATCTCGGCGGCTACATCCGCTTCGGTGTCGACAACGCCGACACGCTGATCCTGATGACCGGCGGCATCCGCTCCCGCCGTCTAGTACACGCGATCGCAGCCGACCTCCCCGACGACTTCGAGACCAGTCAGAACAACCTGCGGCATTGGCTGGCCGGCATGGGGATCGCCGAATGGCGGGACCGGTACGACGCCACCGCTTCGGAAATCCTTGACCTGCTCGGCTTCACGCGGCTGCGGCGGCGTAGCTTGCTTAGAACCCTGCTGGAGGACGGCACGGTTAGCGTCGACCTTCCAGAGGCCACGATCACCCGGCCAAGGCGCCGACTGCGGCTGCAGCCGGCGCGCAACGCAGCGGAGCCGGCTCCGCTTGCCGTTTATGCCGGACAAACTCACCTCGCCACGATCGCTTCTCAGGATCACGCTGATGTGTCCGCGATTCTCGACACCGGGCTGGCGATCGACCTCGCCGTCGATGTCAATAGCGAACCGCCGACACTGACCATCTCGCTGCCGCTCGTAGACACGGAATAGGTGAACGGGCATTTGCGGACTCCACCGGAACGCGCAACGCGGCCGGCACATTTAGTAGCCAGCCTGACGCGTTGGGTGCCGTTCGGCGATGTGGAGCTCAACGTTCCGGCGCGGCCATGATGGCTAGGGCACATGCGCTTGCGTACGCCAGACGCCGACGGATCGAGAGGCCGCTGCGGCTTCTATCTCGATGGTGCGTGATGCGTGGTCCGGGTCAGACGTGGCCGCCGCGGACCAGGCGGCGGCCACGGTCCTTCCTTCCCTACGCTGCGCGGCGAATACGGCGGCGGGCGGCAGCCAGGCTCCGGGTGGGATGCGGGGTCGTGCCAGCTTGGCGGTTCTCAACCGGCGGCTGGGCGGGGCCGAAAATGGCCGTCTCCATCAGTTCCGCGGCCTTGCGCGCACTGAGGTCGAGGACGTGCGTGTAGACCTCATCGGTTGTGCGCCCGCTGGCGTGGCCGAGTCGACCCTGCATGATGTGCTGTGGCACACCGGCATCGGCGCCAGCCGTAGCCGAGGTGTGCCGAGCGTCGTGCAGGGCGATCACCGGCACACCGGCGGCAAGACAAGCCCGCTCCCACTGCTGAGTCAGGTACCGCGGGTAGTACGGCTGACCGTCCTCGCGGCAGAACAGGTAACGGCCGTCCTCGTACAGATCGTCAGCGGCTTCCTTCTCCGCATCTTGGCGCACAAGGTGGGCCCGCAGCACGGCCACCGCGGCGGGTCCGATCGCGACTGAGCGCTTGCTCTTGCCCTTGGGTGCCTTCTCGATGGCGCCATCGCGTGAGGTGGTGGTGCGTTGCCAGTACACCTGCAGTACGCCGCCCTCGAGGTCGACGCGGTCCCACTTGAGCCCGAGGAGCTCGCCTCGGCGCAGTCCACCCACAATGGCGAGCACCCACGCCGCATACAACCGGTGCTCGGCATGGTGGGCCAGGAACCGGCCCGCCTGCTCGGCAGTCCACACGCCCTTACGACCGGCGGTCTCCCGCTGTTCCCGACGCGGCTTGCGAACGCCCTCGATCTCGATGTGCAGATCCGACAGTGCCTTCATCAGCACCCGGTGCACGTTGCCTACCGTCGTGCGCGACAGCGGCCCGCCGCGCTTGCTACCCCGTGCCAGCAGCGTCTTGTAGAGGTCGTGGATGGCGCGCTTGTCGAGGGTGTACACCTGCCGGCTGCCCAGGTGGGGCGAGATGTAGCACCGCACGATGTCGCGGTAGTTGCCGAGGGTCGTTTCCTGGACGTCCAGCTCCCGCTCGCCGAGCCACTGCTCCAACTCCGCGGCGAAGCTGCCGTCGGCGGCCAAGTCGGCGCGGGCGTAGGTCTTGCGGGCTTCGGTCTCCGCCGCCTGGGCGTCCTCCTGACGGAGGAAGCCCTTCCGGTTCATCTGACGGCGCTTGCCGTCGCTCGCCGGGGGCAAGTCGATGGTGAACTGCCAGCGCGTCTGGCCACGGGACAGCTGATAGCTAAAGATAGACACGGGTCGATCCCCTCCGCTAACGGGGTGAGAACTCGACCGACTGTGCGCGATCTCCGTTAGCGGAACCGTTAGCGGAAACCAGGCAAGATCTTGAATCTTGCCTGGTCAGCCATGGTCGGGACGGCGGGATTCGAACCCACGACCCCTTGACCCCCAGGCAACGATCATGGTCTATGTAGCTGGCCAGATGCCTTGCGGCGTAAGGAATCCGCGTCCGTCGGTGTGTGTGAGTGTCCGCTGGTGTGTGCCGCGATTGACACTCAGTTGGACACTCAGCGGTCGCTGAAGCACTGCTGGTTGACTTCGTTCGCGAGAACGGGAGCCACATGTTCGTCCGTTCCGGCTCCACCTCGCCGGCTCGTGCGGTGCCAGTGTCCGTGAGAACGAGCGCCACTTGTTGACCATTGAGGCACAGGCCGAGCCGGCGCTCGGACGCCAAGCTACTCTCCGTAGATGCCGTCCGTCATGACGAACCATGGCTCCCGCGCGCACTTCTGCCGATGAGCGGACGTTCTTGTGTGATGCGGGCCTGGACCTTGCTTTGTGCGGAGGTGACCGTGAAGATCGCTCGGTGAGCTTTCTCCAGCGCTATCTTCGCGGCGAGCATGAGCAGGTCTGGGCCGACCTTCGCGAGTTGGGCCCATCGGTGCGTGGTGAAGAGGTATTCGAAGACGCCCACGGTGTTGCCGTGGAGACAATGCGCCGGGTGCGCTCCAATGTTGAGGCAGTACGCCGGCGTCTGGACGACGCTGGCTACCGATTCAAGGAACCCGACCGGGTACACGTTCCGCCACCGGCGGATGCGGGTGACCAGCTGGACAACTTCGAGCAGCGTCACGGCCCGCTGCCGCTGTCGTTGCGTGCGTTCTACGAGGTTGTCGGTACGGTCGACTTTCGGCAGTCGTGGGAGCAGTTGGTCGGCTGGAATGAGCGCAAGCGGCGCGCGGTGCCAACCGAGCCCATCGAGTACCTGGGCGAGTACGACCCGCTGATGGTGGAGCCGTTGAACTGCAAGCGCGCGGCGTGGCAGGCCGACTTCGGAAAGCGGTCATGGTTTCTGGCACCCGACGAATGTCATAAGGCCAACTACAGCGGCGGCGATCACTACGAAGTTCTGCTGCCGGACGACAGCGCTGACTTTCGCATCTACGGAATGGTCATGTCCGACCAGAGCCCCTTCGGTGAACACTTCGTCGAGTATCTGCGCGAGACGTTCCGAGGCGGTGGGTTCCGCGGAACCGTCGAAGTACGCGAAGGCCGGTTAGCAGGCCGTTCCCTCCCCGATCTAGACATCGCCAGTCGACTCGCGGACGGACTCCAGCCGCTCGGCGTCTCCAACGCCCAGGGAAGGCTGTTCGAGACCTGACAACCACGGAGTCCGCCCACACCCGCCACGCATCGCACTGGCTCGGGAGTCCTCATCCGCAGACAGCGCGCGTCGAGGCCCGGCACTCATCACGGTGCGTGAGCGGAACGCCGATTCGGCGACAGGCCCAGCCTTTGCCGCCGACGGTGGCGCCTAAACTCGCGAACATCGAGATCGGTGAGATCTCGCTGGGGCCGAAACTCAGCGAGATCTGGTGCCCATACTCGCGAACAAAACCAGTTGGTCGCCGGTTGCCGCCCGGTGAGGGCGTCACCTCGGCTGCGCGGTAAGGCGTCAAGCTCGCCTTGACAGGGCTCTCGCGGTCGCCCGCACTGCGTAGGTTCGTCTGCCCGACGGTGCCGTTTCGGCCGTACGGATGAGCTACCGCTGGAGCCAGCACGCTGCCGGGGTCGCCGCGCCGGGAGCGAAGCGGCAAGGCGCGGCGTGCCCCGAGCGGGCGTGCAACCCGCCCCACGGTAAGCGTGGACAGCCCACAGTCGGGGCCGATGCCGGCGGATCGGGCTGGGCCGTCATCGCTACGGGCACGGCGTGCCGCTCGCGCGGCTTACGGCCCCGGCGCTATGCGCCGGGGCCGCGTTCCTGCGAGAGGGCTTCCCATGCCCTCGAACCGCCAAGTGCGCCCCTCCCCCACCTGAGCGGAGTCTCCCCGTATGCCGTCGGACACCCCTTGGGGAAGCGGATCGGTGCCGGGCTGGCCAGGCTCGCCGGAGGCGACCGCGTAGCGGCTCGGTCTGGCCAGCCCGGTGCCGGTCTGCTGGGCTCGGCCTGGTCGATGGCATACGGGAGCGGAGCGACCTCCCCGGTGTCAGAGCGTCCCGCCGGAGGCAAAGAGCGCGACTATCCACGAAGAACAAGGCTGCGGGAGCAACGGTCCAAGCCATGACGGAGATCGCGGTAGCTCAAAGCAGCAAGAGCACCCCGACGCAACGCTGATGCCACCCGACCCTGCGCCGCGCCAGCGGCGCCTTGATCTAAGTAGAGACCAAATCGGCAGTCGTTCGACCTCGCGGGTGGGGCTACCCTGGTGCGCACCAGTGACTGTAAATTAGTAGCCCAAAGGGGGTCGAGGGTGGGAGAGGTAACCACGCGAGTGGAGAACGCACTCCGTTCGATGGTCACAGAATCGCTGCGTCCCGGCGAGCGGCTACCCTCTGAGCGAACGCTGGCGACCGAACTAGGCGCGGGGCGTACGACAATTCGACTGGTGCTCGTAAAGCTGGCCGCCGAGGGGTTGGTCCGGGCGGAACATGGGCGGGCTTACTTCGTCTGCCTGCGCGACGAGCCGCTGGCGCCGCCCCAGGCGCCGGCTAACGCAAAGCCCTGATAGCCGCTCGAAACTCCTCGGTAGCGCCCTCGTTCGGGTAACGGCGCTCTAGCTCACCGTCAAGCTCGCCAGCCACCATCAGCAGAGATGGCAGAGACTGCCGGTCTCCGCCCAGGGCGGCTACTCCGAGGTCCCGCGCCTGTTCGAGGTTTCCTGATCGAGCAGCAACGACCGCCAGAGTCAACCGCGCCTCGGCCATACGCATCGGCCAACGGTCGACGCCGTCGACGCCGGTGCCTCTACTGAGGACCGCGCGTGCGTACTCGGCGGCGGCCTGGTCGTCACCAGCCATACGGCACGCGTCCATCGCGTAGAAGTCCCACTTCTCGGGGTCCACGACGAAGTGGTGCTCGGTTCGCTGCGGGTACGGCAAACCGTCCAGGATGGCGCGGCCACGGTCCAACGCCTGGTGCATCTCGTGCACCCTGCCCACACGAGCAAGCGACTTGGCCTCTTGCCCGGCAAGTTGCGCTGTGACGCTGTGCCCTTTGTCCGCCAACTGCCCGGCGGCTACAGCGTCGATCGCGTTTTGATACCGGCCTTGCGTAAGCGCGAACCACGCGGCCATCTCGTAGGTCCATCCGACGATCTCTGTCGCTCCCGCCTCGTTTCCGAGCTGGAGGGCGGCGACCCGGGTTGCTTCGGCGCTGGCACGCAAGCCAAGGTCATACTCAAGGCAGCCGACGAGGAGTGCCAGCCAGCCGGCGGCTACGAGCAACTCTCGGTGCTGACTGAGGCCAACGGGCTGCCTCAGCGTTCTGGCCACCTCGCGCAGCCAGTCGTGAGCTTCGTCGCGGAGGTCGGTCGCATTGCGGTACGGGTACTGGCAGCACAACTCGTAGACCATGGCATGAAGCGATGTAAGCGAGGCGCCGGTGATGTCACTCGCCTGAATCCGGCGCAGCAGCTCGCTAGTGTGCGACGGCTTAGTGTCCTGCGCGGCCGTGATGTCGAGGTTGGCGGCCGCGATGAGGTCTCCTCGCGCGCCCAAGACCTCGTCGCAGAGCCGAGCAAGGGGTTCAGAGACCACTCGCTGACTGGTCTCGATACGGGACAGGTACCCCTTGTTGTAGTGCACGGCTCGGCCCAACTCAGCGAGTGACATCCCTCGCTGGAGCCGAAGGTGCCGCAGCATCTCTCCGAACAGCGCCATGCCTCCATCATCTGCGTTGCCTGGTTGCCCGGTGGCCCTTAGGCAACGCGCAACCCTCCCGCCTAGCGTAGCCGCACGCTTTCCTTGGGTGACGATCCTTAGATCGAACGTCGCGCATGGCTCAAAGGTTGACACTGGTGCGCACCAGTCACAGAATGGAGTCAACTGGTGCGCACCAGTTGAAGCAAAAGATGGCCCCGACGGGCGGCAACCCGTCGAGGCCGGTGCATCGGCTCCCTAGGAAGGACTTCGCGATGCTGGATCAGCGTATCCCCGTTACGTCCACGCAAATCACGTACTCCCGGCCCTTGTTCGCGACCGGCATGGAAGAAGGCTCGGGTAGCTGGCTCGCCTTCGCGCCTGCGGACGGCCCGGTGTATCACGGGTCGCCCCGCGACCGAGGCCAGTCCCCCGCAGGGTTGGTGGCTGGCCCGGGTGCAGAGCTGGTGGCGGGTCCGCCTCGGGTGAACTGCGCGGGCCGGTGTGTGGTGTGCGGCGAGCGGGACTGCCAGACGCAGGCCTGCGTCGACTACCACGCGGTGTGCCTCTGGGCGGTCTGCGACGTGTGCGACGGCGCCGGCTGGGCCAACGGCTGGCCGTGCGTGTGCACGTCCGGTGTGGTCGAGGTCGGCCGGTGACGGCCTGGGCGTCGGTGACGGACCTGCCGGTCCGTCCTGCGGGAGCGCCGACACCGGTTGACCTGTCGACTCTGTCAGTCACTGAGCTGCAGGTGGTGTTCTACGCCGCTCGACTGCCGTGGATCGGCATGGGCGACTACCAGTGCCTGGAGCGGCTGGTCCCGATCGTGGTGGAGCAGGTGAACCGGCTCGGGATCGAGTTGGTGCGTGAGGTGGCTCGGCAGTTCGAGGAGGCCGGTGCTGCCTGTGACTGGGCGACGTGGCAGGGCCTGATGCCCTCCATAGATGGGCAGGACGCGGCCCGGGGATGGGCCACGCTCTTCCGCAACAAGATGCGGCGCCAACAGGGCGCTACGGCCGCGCGGTCCGCGTGGCACGCGGAGGTGGCGGCATGACGCTACTGGCGCGGTGCCTGGGCTGTGGGCAGCGAACCGCGGTGCGGCACCTGCGGTGCAAGCCGATCGACGTGTTCTGGGAGCCGTGCCCTGAGTGTGCGGGACTTCGGGTCCTCGCTACCGGCGGCGAGTGCGAGTGGTGCGACGGCGTGGGGTTCACCCCGACGTTGGCGACTCAGACGCTGGCCGAAATCGCCAACGGCGAGCCGGTCCCGTCGGCGGCGCGGGGAACGGCGGTGGCGGCGTGACGGTGCTGACGCTGGTTCAGGACCCGACGCGCGGGCCGTCGTCGGGCGCGCGGCTTGGGAACAGCCGCCTGCATGCCCGAACGGGCACCGGCGTGGGCCTGCCGCGCATGGCGGACCGGCCGGATCTCGCGGTCACGGCTCGCGGTCAGGTCGCGGCGGCGCGTGCGACGCTCGGGCAGACCTGCGAAGAGTTCGCCGCCACCCTGGCGCCGCTGCTGGGTTGGGCGCCGTCGCCGCACACGGTCGACGCGTGGGAGCGCATCGCGGTGCCGCCGGGTGACGTCCTGCTCGCTGCCGGGCTCGCCGCGCAGGGGGCGGGCCGGTGAACCAGTCGACGGCGCCGACGTTCCGCCGGATGCGGCTCGCGCGCGGCTGGGAGCCGGTGCAGATGGTCGGCCGGATGAAGATCCTCGCCGACCGCAACGGCGTCAACCTCCCGCAGGTCTGGCTACTGCTGCGGCTGGTGTTCCTGTGGGAGAACCACCGCGAGCCGGTACCGGCCGAGTACGCGGGCCTGCTCGCCGAGGTCTTCAACACCAGCACGACAACGGGCAGGCGGCAGTGACCGCCATCGCTGTACGACCGCCCACAGCACCGCCACCCGGTGCCCCGCCCCTGGTAGGCCCTCCGCCTGTGTCGACGGTCGAGCGTCAAGGCGAGCTTGACACCGATCCCCGCCCCGGTTCCCGGGCTGACCGGATGCGCCGACCGGCCGCGCGGGACGTCCTGCGGGCCGCTGCGGAGCACCACGGCGTGTGTATCCGCCCGGTGCTGCTACGCCGCACCGATCAGGACACCGGCCGCACCGAAATCATCGAGGTGCCGTGCGGCGCGAGGCTGGCCGCGAAGTGCAAGCCATGCGCGGAACGCAACCGGCGGCTGCGCATCCAGCAGATCCGCGAGGGCTGGCACCTCGACACCGAACCGGTCCCACCCGTCGAACCACCCGGCACCGACGTCGTGGACCTCGTCCACCGACGCGCCGATCTGGAGTTCGAGCGGCAACGCGCGCTGATGCTCGCCGAGCTGGAGCAGGTCGCTGCCCTCGATGAACAGATCGGCGAGACGGACGCCGCGCTCGCCGACGCACCGATCCGGGGCACGCTCGCCCCGGCTGAGCGTCGGGTCAAGCCCCGCCGGCGCCGCTCGACCCGCAGGCGGCAGGACAGCGCGGACCTGCCCCGGCTGCCGGTCGCGGCCCGCACCGTCGGCCGCGTCTACCTCGACGCCGACGGGCAGACCCGGCGCCCCTCCACGCTGCTGACCGTGACCCTGCCCGGCTACGGCAGCGTGCACACGGCGGTGCGGCGCGGCGCCTACCTCGTGCCGTGCGAGTGCGGGAACCGCCACGGCGAACGTGACCCCGTCCTCGGCACCCCGCTGGACCCGGACGGCTACGACTACCGCCGCGCCGCACTGGATGCGATCCACTTCGCCGGGCTGCTGGACCGGTGGTGGCAGAACCTGCGCCGCGCCGCCGGGTGGCGCGTCCAGTACGCCGGGGCCGTCGAGCTGCAACGGCGCCTCGCCCCGCACGCCCACTTCGCCGTGCGCGGGACGCTGCCGCGCAAGCTGTGGCGTCAGGTCGCCGAAGCGACCTACCACCAGGTGTGGTGGCCGCACTTCGACAAGCCTGTGTACCGCCTCGACCGCACCCCGGACTGGGAAGCCGAACGATCGTCCTACGTGGACCCCAAGACGCGGGAACCGTTGCCCGACTGGGACAGCAGCCTTGACGCCATCGGCGAGGACCCGGACGCGACCCCGGCGCACACGGTCCGCCTGGGCCGGATCGACCCGCGCGGCATCAACCACGGCGACAAGGACGCGGAACGCTCGATCCGCTACGTCACGAAGTACATCACCAAGGACGTCGCCGGCACCGCCCGCGCGACCTCCGACCCACAACAGGCGCACTTCGAACGCCTCCGCGAAGAGCTGTCGACACTGCCGTGCGCACCGACCTGCGCCAACTGGCTGCTCTACGGCGTCCAGCCGAAGAACGCCAAACCCGGCCTCGTCCCCGGCCGCTGCAAAGGCCGCGTTCACCAACCCGCCTCGCTCGGCTTCACCGGCCGCCGCGTCCTGGTCTCCCGCCAGTGGTCGGCCCGCACCGTCGCGGATATCCGGGCCGACAACGCCGCGTGGGTCCGCGCCGTCCTCGCCATCGACCCCGAGGC
Organism: Dactylosporangium sp. NBC_01737; assembly: GCF_035963215.1. Taxonomy (NCBI): domain Bacteria; kingdom Bacillati; phylum Actinomycetota; class Actinomycetes; order Micromonosporales; family Micromonosporaceae; genus Dactylosporangium; species Dactylosporangium sp. NBC_01737. The sequence continues at coordinate 4,809,525 of NZ_CP109153.1, read as the reverse complement.
CGACGACCAGGCCGACGCGCCCGAACCCGACCCCGGCGCCGCGCCTGCGGGCGGCTCGGACGGCCGGTACCTCTACGAGCTGGCACGACCCGACGACCCCGACGTCCGCCCGTACCAGCACCGGCTCCTGGCTGCGATTACCGCCCGGGATCGCTGGCGGCAGCGCATCAACCGGGCGCGCTCAAAACTTTCGGCAACTGCGTCAGAGGAAGGGACCGGCCGTGCGGCCTGAACGGGGTGTGGTGGTGGACAGATCAGTCGAGGCGCCCGCCACGGGCGGCATGCGCAGGGTGTTGTACCGGGTACCAGAGGCGATGGAGCTGCTCAGCATGAGCCGAACTGTGATCTATGAGCAGATCCGCGCTGGCCGCCTGCGGACGGTTCACCAGGGCCGCGCACGCCTCGTGCCCGCGTCGGCCATTGCGGACTACGTGGCGCTTCTTGAGCGAGAAAGCACCGGGAGGGCAGCCTGATGACCAAGCGTCGAGGTCGTGGCGACGGCGGTCTGTACTGGGACGAGCGGCGGCAGCGTTGGATCGCATCCGTGACCATCGGGTACACCCCGGCGGGTAAGCGCATCGTGCGACGCGGAAGCGGCAAGACCAAGACTGAGGCCAACGCGAAGCTGAAGGAGGTCTTGCGCGACCATGAGGACGGGCTCGCCATAGCGCCGCAAGGGTTCACCGTCGCCGACGCGATGACTGACTGGCTCACGTACGGCCTAAGTGGACGGTCGGCCGAGACGCGGGCCAACTACACAAACCTTGCGCAGAACCACATCGTGAGTGCCCTCGGTGCTCGCAAGCTCCGTGATCTCAGCGCATCCGATGTCGATCGGTGGCTGGCGGCAAAGGCGAAGCACCTCAGCACGCGCACACTGCGACTGCTGCACTCGTTGTTGGAGCGGGCGGCCGTGCGGGCGATGGCTCGGGACAAGGTGAAGCGCAACGTCGTCATGCTCTGCGAGGTGCCCGCTGGCGTGGACGGCCGGCCGTCGAAGTCTCTGACCCTGGATCAGGCCTGGGCGGTGTTGGCGGCAGGTGAGGAAAGTCGCCTGTACGCCTACCTCGTGGTGTCGCTGTTGACGGGTGCCCGTACGGAGGAGTTGCGCGAGCTGCGATGGGAGCACGTGGACCTGAAGGGCCGCGCCGAGGTGAACCCGCCGCTGCCCCCCTCGATCGAGGTATGGCACTCGGTGAGGGCGGGCGGCGACACGAAGACGGTCAAGTCACGGCGGACTCTTGCCCTACCGAGACGGTGCGTGGACGCGCTCAGTGTCCAGCGCCAGCAGCAGAACGAGGACCGCGAGGCTGCGGGGAAGAAGTGGGAGCAGACCGGGCTCGTCTTCACCTCGACCACGGGCCGGGCGCTCGATGCGGCGAACGTGCGGCGGGCGTTCCGGCGTGTCGCCAAGCTCGCCGGGCTGGATGCCGACGAGTGGGCGCCCCGGGAGCTGCGGCACAGCTTCGTGTCGCTGCTGTCCGACGAGGGAGTGCGGCTGGAGGACATCGCCGACCTGTGCGGCCACTCGGGCACGACCGTGACGAGCACGGTCTACCGCCACCAACTGAGGCCGGTGCTGCTGCACGGCGCGGTGGCCATGGATCGGATCTTCGCCGCTGAGACGGACCGCACCGAGGAGGGATAGACACTCAGTTGGTTACTCAGGACGCAAAAGAGGGCATGTCCATCAATGGACTTTGCCCTCTGACCTGCGTCGGGACGGCGGGATTCGAACCCACGACCCCTTGACCCCCAGTCAAGTGCGCTACCAAGCTGCGCTACGTCCCGTGCACCCGGACGCCGTCCGGAGCAGCCGCTACAGACTAGCGCATGCCCGAGTCACGTTGCGCGGGAGTATCCCCGTCCCGGGCTAGGGTGCCTGGATGCGACTTGATCTCGTGACGATCGTGGTGGAGGAGTACGGGCCGGCGATCGTGTTCTTCACCGAGGTGCTGGGGTTCGAGCTGGTCGAGGACTCCCCCGCGACCACGACCGACGGGCAGCCGAAGCGGTGGGTCGTGGTGCGGCCGCCCGGTGGGGGCACCGGGTTGCTGCTGGCCAGGGCTGACGGTGAGCGGCAGCGGGAGGCGGTCGGCGAGCAGGTGAAGGGCAGGGTCGGCTTCTTCCTGCAGGTCGACGACTTCGCGGCGACGTTCGCGCGGATGGAGGCGGCCGGCGTCGAGTTCGTGCGGCCGCCGCGCTCCGAGGTGTACGGCCAGGTGGCCGTCTTCCTCGACATCGCAGGCAACCGGTGGGACCTGCTGGGACCGGCATAGTAGACAGAAGCTGTGACTGGGGCCACACAACCGGACGGCAACCACGTGGCCTTGGAAGCGCACAGGCCGAGCCCGAGACCGCGCAGGTAGCCGCCCGGCGGGCGTGACCAACGGTGTCCAACGAGGGCGGCCCGGCGCGGGGTGGCGTGGCAGCATGCTGCGCGTGATGACGAGCGGGTTCGAGATCCTGCTGGGCAGGCCCCTGGACAGCTTCGATCCAGGGGTGGTCTACGCCGCGTACGTCGGCGGTCCGTGGCCCGACGAGGTGCTGCTCGACGCGGCGTGGCTGACGCCGGAGGCGTTGCGGCGGGCGGAACCCGTACAGATCGCGGAAATGACGCGCACGGTGGTGCTGGACGCGTCGCGGTTCGGGTTCGAGGCCGATGTGCTCAGGGACGTGTACGGCGAGGCGTTCGTGCGGGACCTGCGCGCCGTCGGCGAGGACCTCGACGCGGAGCTGATGGTCCACGGGCGGGACCTGGCGGTGGTGCTCGAGCGGCACGGCGTGGACCTGCGCTCGCCGGGCACCCGCGAGGCGCTGGAGTTCACGGTGACGGCAGCGCTGCGGTTGCCGAGCGACGGGACGCTCGCCGGCGCGATGCACGCGGCGCTGGACCTGAATCATCCGCTGCCGCAGGGAGTGTACGAGGAGACGGTCGGCGACGGCGTGCTGCGCGATCATCTACGGATGCATTGCCTGACGGCGCAGGGCGTTCGGGCGTACGGGGCGCAGTACCTGGGCAGGCACTGGCCGGTCGGGCCGCCGGTGCCGTACCGCGGCGCGACGCTGCTCGCCGGGTTCGAGATCGGGGAGGGCCAGACGGGCGTGGTCGTGCTGGCGATGCGCGGAGCCGAGGGGGGCGCGTGAGCGGAACCGAGGGAGGGCACGTGAGCGGAACCGAGGGAGGGCGCGTGAGCGGGGACTGGGACGCGACGCTGCGGGCGGCGTTCGAGCTGCTGCTCGGCCGGCGCATCGGGGCCGGCGAGCCCGCCGAGGTCTACTACGGCGGTGACACCCTGGACGAGTTCCTGCTGCCGGCGCGGTGGCTGACTCCGCAGGCCCTTGCCAGCAGCGCGCCGGTGCGCGTGCCGGACGTCGACGCGACGTGGGCCGACGAGGAGCACGAACCGCTCGCCTGGCGGTATGACCTGGCCGGTTCGCGGTTCGCGTTCGACGACGAGCTGCGCGACCGGCTGCCGGAGGCGTGCTTCGCCCCGACCGGCGTGAGCGGGGCGCAGCTCACCGCACTCGGCGTCGACCTCGCCGGCAGGCAGGCGAAGTCGCTGCGGCATCAGGTGTACGCGTCGCTGCGCATCGCCACGGACGGAACGCTGTTCGACGCGATGCGGCAGGCGACGTTCACCGCGCACGGGCCGGAGGGGCTGCTCACGGCGGGCGGGGAGCGGGCCGCGGCGCGGTGGGAGGAGGTGCTCGCCGGGGTCGGCGACGAGCGGCTGCGCGACCACCTGCGGCTGCACGCCCTGGACGACGACTACGCGCGCAGCACCGGGGCGTGCTACGTCGCCGCCGGATACTGGCCGCCGGGCGCGGTTGCCCTGGACGAGGGGTACGACCTGATCGCCGGGTGGGAGTTCGGCGAGTCCCAGGGCGGCGTCTCGGTCGTGTCCGCAAAGCGGCTCTGACGGGACGTATCAGATGCGTCACAGCGTGCTCTTTCCAGTGACATCACTTGGAGGGCACCATGGGCTACCTCACCCCACCGGTGGACGCTCCGCAGCGTCCCGACTCCACCCAGGACCAGGCCGACGAGAACCTGAAGTCCCGGATCCTCTACCTGCGCTCGTTCCTGCTGATGCGCACCCTGATCGGCGTCATGGGCATCCTGTTGCCGGTGACGCTGCTGCTCGGCGACGGCTTCCTGTTCGAGGGCGGCAGGCCCCGGGGGTCGCTCAGCGCGTACTACTACTCCGGCATGCGGGACATCTTCGTCAGCTGCCTGTGCGTCACCGCGTTCTTCCTGATCTTCTACAAGTTCTTCGAGCGGAACCTGGAGAACACGCTGAGCGCCGTCGCCGGCGTCGCGGCGGTGGGGGTGGCGCTGTTCGCGACGGGGCGGCCCGGCGGCGGGATGGTCCCGACGTCGCCGTTGCAGGACAAGCTCGGCGAGGCCCTCGTCCAGCAGGTGCACTACGTCTGCGCCGCGACGTTCATCCTCTGCCTGGGGGTGATCAGCTACTTCTTCGGCCGCCGTGAGGGGGCCAGGTCGCAGCGCCGCGACGGGCACCGGGCGCGGTTCTCCCCCGGGTTCTGGCGGTCGTTCCACTACGCGTGCGCGGCCGGGATCGCCGCGGCCGTGGCGTACATCGCGCTGACCGAGGCGTTCGGCTGGCCCGACGCGTACACCCTGATCATCGGCGAGACGGCGGCGGTGCTGTGCTTCGGTGCGTCGTGGCTGGCGAAGGGCCTCGAGATCGACATCCTGGGCAGCGCGTCGGCGGCCAAGGACCAGATCGAGGCGGGCACGACGGAGGAGACGGCAGCAGCCTAGGTGCGGCACCGGTGCGCGCCTCAACTGGGGCGCGCACCGGCCGAACTCGCCGGCATGGGACTGACCGTGTTCGCCGTGCTGGTCGTCGTGGCCGTCGCCACGGAAGCGTTGCTGCCGCGCCGGGCGGCGGCCAGGGTTACTTCTTCCCGCGAGGGCTGTTCTTCTTGCGGGGCTTCACGGTGATGTGGATCGGGGTGCCGAGGAAGTCGAACTCCTCGCGGAGCTTGCGCTCGACGAACCGGACGTAGCCGGGGTCGAGCACGCCCGTGGTGAAGAGGACGAACTTCGGCGGTGACACGCCGGCCTGCGTGGAGAACAGCACGCGTGGGGCCCGCCCGCCGCGGATCGGGTGCGGGGTCTGCTGCACGAGCGCGGTGAGCCACTGGTTGAGCTGTCCCGTCGGTACGCGACGCTCCCAGTTCTCCAGTGCCGTGTTCAGTGCCGGGGCGAGCTTGTCGACCGCCCGGCCCGTCAGCGCGGAGACGTTGACCTTGATCGCCCACGGGATGCGGCGCAGCTCGCGCTCGATCTCCTTGCCGAGCAGGTGCCGCCGGTCCTCGTCGACGAGGTCCCACTTGTTGAACGCGACGACCAGGGCCCGGCCGGACTCGATGACCATGGTGATGATGCGCTGGTCCTGCTCGGAGATGACCTCGCTCGCGTCGAGGAGCACGATCGCGACCTCTGCCGCCTCGATCGCCGCGTTGGTCCGCAGGGAGGCGTAGTACTCGGTGCCGCTGGCGTGCGCCACGCGCTTGCGCAGGCCGGCGGTGTCCACGAGGTGCCAGGTCTCGCCACCGAAGTCGACGTAACTGTCGACGGGGTCGACGGTGGTGCCGGCGACGGAGTCGACGACCGCGCGCTCCTCCTTGGCCAGCTTGTTGAGCAGGCTGGACTTGCCGACGTTGGGCCGGCCGACGAGCGCGATGCGGCGCGGGCCGGCCTCGCGCGGGACGGCGGGCTTCGCGGCGGGCAGCGCGGCGAGGATCTTGTCGAGCAGGTCGCCGGAGCCGCGGCCGTGCAGGGCCGACACCGGGAACGGCTCGCCGAGGCCGAGGCCCCAGAGGCTGGAGATCTCGCCCTCGATGCGGGTGTTGTCGACCTTGTTGGCGACGAGGATCACGGGCCGGCCGCTGCGGCGCAGCATCCGGACGGCGGCCTCGTCGTCGGCGGTCGGCGGGATCGTGGCGTCGACCACGAACAGCACGACGTCCGCCGTCTGGGTCGCGATCTCGGCCTGGGTGGCGATGGCCTTGGCGCGTTCCTTGGCGTCGGGCAGCCAGCCGCCGGTGTCCACGACGGTGAAGTGCCGCCCGGTCCACTCGGCGTCATAGGCGACCCGGTCGCGGGTGACGCCCGCGACGTCCTCGACGACCGCCTGACGGCGGCCCAGGATCCGGTTGACGAGGGTCGACTTGCCGACGTTGGGTCGGCCGACGACGGCGACGATCGGCACACTCAGCTCGACGTCATCGACAACGTCGACGTCGACCTCGGCACCTGTGGATGCCTCAGCGCTCACGGGGATCCTTTGTTCAACTGCCGGGGGGCCGGCGCTCGCCTATGCGGTGACCTTGTCCAGCATCCGCTGGAGGCGCTCGACCACCTCGTCGATGCCGAGCGCGGTGGTGTCGAGCACAACGGCGTCGTCGGCTTGGCGAAGCGGATCGGCGGCGCGCGTCGAGTCAAGTCTGTCACGCCGGGCCAGGTCGGCTGCGGTCGCGGCCTGGTTGGCGGCATTCTCGGTGCTCCGGCGCCGGGCCCGCTCGTCCGCGGAGGCGGTGAGATAGACCTTCAGGTCGGCGTCGGGGGCGACGACGGTGCCGATGTCGCGGCCCTCGACCACGATGCGCGCCGCGCCGGCGATGATGTCGCGCTGGAGGGCGACCAGCAGCGCCCGGACGGCGGGGACCGCGGACACCGCGGACACCGCCTGGGTGACCTCGGCACCGCGGATCTCGGTGTCGACGCCGACGCCGTCGACGCTGATGTGCGGCGCGGCCGGGTCGGTGCCGATCGCGAGGGTGGCGGCGGCCGCGACGGCGTGGATCTTCTCCGCGTCGCCGAGGTCGACGTTGTCGCGCAGGACGGCCCAGGTCACCGCCCGGTACATGGCGCCGGTGTCCAGGTAGCGGGCGTCGAGGGCCTGTGCCACCCGGCGGGAGATCGTGGACTTGCCCGAGCCGGACGGCCCGTCGACGGCAACCACCAACTGGCCGCTAGTCCCTGACACGCCGGCTCCTTCACCCCGATGACCACTGCTGTTCGACAGTACTTGACCCGCCAATGGCCCTACCTCACGGGAGGACGTCGTCACAGGGTGGCACGTCGCACGGCGAACATGGCACACCCATGGTGCGGTCGGCCTCGCGCAGGTGACCCAGGACGGTGTCGTTGATGTCGAGCAGCGCCTCGACCTGCTCGGGGCGCAGCGCGTCGAAGAACCAGTGCCGCACGTGCCCGACGTGCCGCGGGGCGGCGGCGGTGATCGCCTCCCAGCCGGCCTCGGTGAGCACGACGAACGCGCCGCGCGGGTCGTCCGCGCACGGCTCGCGGGCGACGAGGCCGCGGCTGGTCATGCGGGTGATCTGGTGGGTCAGCCGGGTCTTCTCCCAGTCGGCGGCGACGCGCAGCTGGAAGACGCGCAACCGGCCGCCGGGCGCCTCTGAGAGGCTGACCAGCACGGCGTAGTCCGCGCTGGACAGGCCCGTCTCCTGCTGGAGCTGGCGGGCGATGCGCCCCCGGACGGCGGCGTTGACCGCAAGGAAGCCGCGCCATGCGCGCTGCTCGCGGTCGTCGAGCCAGGCCGGATCCGTCACACCCGGAAGTCTACCGGCATGGGTGACACATCACCGTGGTCGTGAGCTACGGTGTCGGTGACACGTCACCCATGACGACGAGAAGGTTGTGCAATGACCAAGATCGGAATCATCCTCGGCAGCACCCGTCCCGGCCGGAACGGCGAGGCCGTGGCCAAGTGGGTCTACGACCTCGCGAGCCGCCGCACCGACGCGGAGTTCGAGCTGGTCGACCTGCTCGACTACAACCTGCCGCACCTGGACGAGGCGGTCCCGCCGTCCATGGGGCAGTACGCCAACGAGCACACCAAGCAGTGGGCCGCGAAGATCGCCGAGCTGGACGGCTTCGTGTTCGTGACGCCGGAGTACAACCACTCCACCAGCGGCGCGCTGAAGAACGCGATCGACTTCGTCTACGGCGAGTGGAACAACAAGGCCGCCGGCTTCGTCAGCTACGGCGCCGCGGGCGGCACCCGCGCCGTCGAGCACCTGCGGCTGATCATGGGCGAGCTCCAGGTGGCGGACGTGCGCGCGCAGGTGGCGCTGTCGCTGTTCACCGACTTCGAGAACTTCTCGTCGTTCAAGCCGGGCCCGCAGCACGAGGGCACCCTCACCACGGTGCTCGACCAGACGGTCAGCTGGACGAAGGCCCTCGAGACGGTTCGCAAGGCGTAACCGCCGGACGTGACCGGCCCCGGCAGGCGCGCCGGGGCCGGTCGCAGGCGGCCCGTCAGACCGCCGCCGCCCGAGCCATCCGGCCGGCCAGCGCCGCGGTCGCCTCCCGCAGCTGCGGCGGCCCGATCAGCTCCACCTCCACGTCGAACATCCCGAACCACGCGGCGAGGCCGGTCCACGACCACGACCCGGCACTCACCCGGCACCGGTCCGGGCCCACGACCTCGACGAGCGCCTGCCCCCTGGTCCACTCCGTGATCGCCGCCGCCGGTGCGTGCAGGATCGCCTCCCCGCGGCACGGCAGCGGATCGTGGCCCTCGAACCGCTCCGCCACGAACGCCGCCACGTCCGCCGCCGGCAGCGGCCGGGGCGTGAAGCGGGGACCGTTCGGCGTCCGCAGCGTCATCCGGTCCACCCGGTACGTGCGCCAGTCCACCCGGTCCAGGTCGAAGCCGATGAGGTACCACCGGCCGCCCCACGTCACGACATGGTGCGGCTCGACCCGGCGCCGGTCACCGGTGAGCCCGGCCGCGATCTCCCGCACGCCCGCATAGTCGAAGCGCAGCACCTCCCGCGACCGCACCGCCTGGCCCATCGCCAGGAGCACCCCGGTGTCGACCCGGGACGGCTGCCACCCGGCCTTCGCCACCCTGGTCACCTGCAGCGCGTCGACCCGCTGGCGCAGCCGGGCCGGCATCACCTGCCGCACCGTGGCGAGGGCCCGCAGGGCCGCTTCCTCCACCCCCTCGACCGACATCGTCGCCGTCTGCAGCGCCACCGCCACCGCGACCGCCTGGTCGTCGTCGAACAGCAGCGGCGGCAGCTCCGAGCCGGCGTCGAGCCGGTACCCGCCGTCGGGGCCGCGGGTTGCCTGCACCGGGTAGCCGAGGTCCCGCAGCCGGTCCACGTCGCGCCGCACCGTGCGCGGGCTGACCTCGAGGCGGTCGGCGAGGGTCTGGCCCGGCCAGTCGCGGCGGGCCTGCAACAGGGACAGCAGTGCCAGAAGGCGGGCCGAGGTCTCCAACATGCATCCAGTATCGCCCGCAGTTCAGGACAGAGGCTGTCCGCATCTGCTGGCAACGTGATGGACATGATTCAGACGAGAGCACTGACGAAGGACTTCGTCGTCAACCGCAGGACCACGGTGCACGCCGTGCGCGGCATCAGCCTGGACATCGCCCCGGGCGAGCTCGTCGCGGTGCTCGGCCCCAACGGCGCCGGCAAGACCACCACACTGCGGATGCTCACCACGCTCATCGCGCCGACCAGCGGCTCGGCCGTGGTCGCCGGGCACGACGTGGCGACGCAGGCGGCAGCGGTACGCCGGCAGATCGGCTACGTGGGGCAGGGCAACGGTGCCGGTCACATCCACCGCGTCGGCGACGAGCTGCGCACCCAGGGCCGCATCTACGGCCTGGACCGCAAGGCGGCCGCGCGGCGCACGGACGAGCTGCTCGAGGCGCTCGACCTCACCGAGCTGCGCGACCGCAAGGTGTCCGACCTGTCCGGCGGCCAGCGGCGCCGCCTCGACGTCGCGATCGGCCTGGTCCACGCGCCGCGGCTGCTCTTCCTGGACGAGCCGTCGACCGGGCTCGACCCGCAGAACCGCGCGAACCTGTGGCAGCACATCCTGCGCATGCGCGAGGAGCACCGGATGACGATCGTGCTCACCACGCACTACCTCGACGAGGCCGACACCATGGCCGAACGGGTCGTGGTCGTCGACAACGGCGAGGTGATCGCCGACGACACCGCCTCCGCGCTGAAGGCGAAGCTCGCCGGCGACAAGCTGATCCTGACCGGCGACCTGCCGTTGATCGCCAAGGCCGCGGCGCAGCTGCCCGGCGCACGCGATGTTTCCGAAATGTCGGACGCTGTGCAGCTCCGCGTCAATGACGGCCCGGCCGCGCTGCCGGAGCTGATCGCCGCGGTACCGGGTGCCGTGCGCACCGCCGAGGTGCAGCGACCCACCCTCGACGACGTCTTCCTGTCCCTGACCGGCCGCAACCTCCGGGAGAACTCATGAGCACTTTCGCCCTGCGCGACGTCGGCATCGTCGCGACCCGGGAACTGCGCCCGCTGCTGCGCTCGCCGTTCTCGCTGATCTTCGGGATGATCCAGCCCCTGGTGTTCCTGGCGCTGTTCGGACCGCTGCTCGTCGGCTCGCTACGGGGCCAGGAGGGCGGGCTCGGCAGCGACGTGTGGCAGTGGTTCGTGCCGGCGATCCTCGTCATGACCACCCTGTTCGGCACGTCGACCGTCGGGGCGAACCTGCTGTCGGAGTTCGTCACCGGCGCTCACGAGCGGATGCTCGTCACACCCCTGGCCCGGCACGCGCTGCTCGTCGGGCGGGCCCTCAAGGAAATGGTGCCCCTCGCCGGGCAGGCCCTGGTCATCGTGCTGGTCATGCTGCCGTTCGGCTTCGAACTGCACCCCGCCGGCGCGCTGCTCGGGCTGGTGCTGCTGACCGTCTTCGGCGTCGGCCTCGGCTCACTGAGCTACGCCCTCGCCGTCGCCGTGCGCCGCAACGACTGGATGTTCTGGGTCGTGCACCAGACGCTGCTGTTCCCGCTGATGATCCTGTCCGGCATGCTGCTGCCGCTGGAAACGGGGCCGGGCTGGATGCGGGCCGTGGCCCACTTCAACCCGCTCGCACACATGGTGACCGCGGAGCGTCTCCTCTTCGCCGGTACGCTCAGCGACCGCGCCGTGCTCTGGGGCGCGATCGCCGCGGTGGCGACGGCAGCCGTCGGGCTGGTCGTCGGCATCCGGGCGATGCGCCGCAGCACCTGACGGGCTACTCGCCCACCGCTTTGAACAATGCGCCGATCTCCGCCTGGGACAGGTGTCGCGTCCTGCCCGGGCGGAGATCGCCGAGCCGGATCGGGCCGATCTGCGTGCGGATCAGTCGCTGCACCGGGAACCCGACCGCGTCGAACATCCGCCGCACGATGTGGTTGCGCCCCTCGTGCAGGACGACCTCGACCAGCGCGACCTTCCCGTACGCGGTGACGACCTTGAACGAGTCGACCTTCGCCGGCCCGTCCTCCAGCGTGATGCCGGCCTTGAGCTCGCGGCCCATCGAGCGCGGCACCGGCCCGCTGATCTCGACCTGGTAGGTCTTCGCCACCTCGTACGAGGGGTGCATCAGCTTGTGCGCGAGCCCGCCGTCGTTCATGAGCAGCAACAGGCCCTCGCTCTCCAGGTCGAGCCGGCCGACGTGGAAGACCCGGGTGCTGATGTTCGGCACGTAGTCGGCGAGCGCCTCGCGGCCCTTGTCGTCGTCCATCGTGGACACCACCCCGGCGGGCTTGTTCAGCGCCAGGTAGACCATCCGGGTGTCGGTGACCAGCCGCGACCCGTTGACGTGAATGACGTCCCGGACCGCGTCGGCCTTGTCGCCGAGGGTGGCCTCCTTGCCGTTGACGGTGACCTTCCCCTCGTCGATCATCCGCTCACAGTTGCGCCGGGACCCGAGGCCCGCGGCGGCCAGGATCTTCTGCAACCGCTCCTCGTTGCGCGGCGGCTCCGCGTCCGGCGGCGCGTCGAACGCGGATCCCTCGAAAGTAGCTGGACTGGTGGACGGGTCAACGCTGGGCATCGGCGATCTCATCAATGTCGTCGGGAAGGAACGGGGCGAGCGGCGGCAGCTGGTCCACGCTGTCCAGGCCGAGTTTCTCCAGGAACAGCGACGTCGTCCGGTACAGGAACGCCCCGCTTTCGGGCTCACTGCCGGTCTCTTCGATCAGACCCCGCGTCACCAGCGTACGGACAACCCCGTCACAGTTGACACCGCGGATGGCCGAGATGCGCGATCTGGTGACCGGCTGCTTGTAAGCGACCACGGCGAGTGTTTCCAGTGCCGCCTGGGTCAGCCGGATCTGCTGCCCGTCGAGCACGAACTTCTCCACGTACGGCGCGAACTCCGCCCTCGTGTACAGCCGCCATCCCCCGGCGACCCGCCGCAGGTCGAACCCGAGCCCGAGCGAGGTGTACTGGCTCGCGATGTCCTCCAGGACCCCGCGGATCCGGTCGACGGGCTGGTCGAGGACCTGCGCGAGGGTGATCTCCGTCGCCGGCTCGTCGACGATGAGCAGGATCGCCTCCACGGCACCGCGCAGCTCGGCGTCCGACATCTCCACCGCGGCCGGCTCGGCGGGTGCCGCCTCGACGGCCGCCGCGGGAGCCTCCGCGGGCAGGTCGAACAGCGCGCTGCCGCCGGTCCCGGCATCCACGTCGGCGACCGGCGCGGCGTCGTCCGCGACGACCTGCTCGGGCTCGGGCTCGGCCTCGGGCTCGACTTCAGCCGCGGGCTCGGACCCGGCTTCGGGCGCGGCTTCAGCTCCGGGCTCGGGCTCGGCGTCAGCCGCGGGCTCGGACCCGGCTTCGGGCTCGGCTTCAGCTCCGGGCTCGGGCTCGGGCTCGGCGTCAGCCGCGGGCTCGGACCCGGCTTCGGGCTCGGCTTCAGGTCCGGGCTCGGGCTCGGCGTCAGCCGCGGGCCCGGACTCCGCTTCGGGCTTGGCTTCAGGTCCGGGCTCGGGCTCGGCGTCAGCCGCGGGCCCGGACTCCGCTTCGGGCTCGGCTTGAGCCGTAGGCTCGGACTCCGCTTCGGGCTCGGCGTCAGCCGCGGGCTCGGCATCGGGTTCGGGCTCGACCTCAGCCTCGGCCTCAGCCGCGGGCTCGGGCTCGACGACCGGCGCGGGTTCGGGTTCGACTTCGACGTCATCCGCGGCAGGGGCCTCGGCTTCGGCTTCGACCTCGGCCACGGCGAAGGACCCGGGCTCGGCTTCGACGATCAGCACGGCCTCGGCGTCGGGCTCGGACTCCACGATGAGAGCGGGCTCGTCGGTGGCCGACCCGGGGTCCGGCGTCTCGGCGTCCGACGTCTCAGCGACCGGCGTCTCAGCATCCAGCGCCTCAGCGACAGGCGTCTCGGTGTCCGGTTCCTGGTCGTCGGCGTCGGTGGCGGCGTCGGTGGCGGGCTCCTCGGCGGGAGCGGGGGGCTGGACGCGCGCCCATGGGGGCACCCAGTTCGCGGCCTGGTCGGCGAGCGACCTCGACTGGTCGTCCTGACTCACTGGTCCACCTCGCTGTCCGCCTCGGCCCGGTCGATACCGGCGGGACCGGCACGCTCCTGACCGACGTCCACACTCTCGTCCGCCTCGCCGGGGCCCGGCTCCTCGCCCAGGTCCAACTCAACACCCAGACCCAGCTCATCGCCCAGGTCCAAGTCGTCCAGATCCGCGTCGTCCAGATCCGCGTCGTCCAGATCCACGTCGTCCAGATCCACGTCGTCCAGATCCACGTCGTCCAGGTCCGGCGTGTCCACGACGCCCAGCGCGACCACGGCGTCCGCCGTGTCCGCCGCGTTCGCGGGGTCAGCCGGGTCAGCGGCATCGGGGGCGTCCGGCGGGGCGGGCGAGCCCTCGTACTCCTCGACCTCGATCACCGCGGCCGCCGCGTCGTCCGGGCCGGTCCAGCGCACGACCAGCTCTCCCAGCGCCTGGACCTGCTCAAAGGAGACCAGGTCCTCGCGGTACAGCTCCAGCAACGCCAGGAAGCGGGCGACGACCTCCAGGGTCGACTCGCAGTCGATGCACAGGGCGCTGAACGTGGCCTCGCGCTGCTCGATGAGCCGGTCGCGGACGATGTTGGCGTGTTCGCGGACGCTGACGCGGACCATGTGGATGTGGGCGATCGACACCAGCGGCGGGTCCGCCTTCGGGGTGAACGCCTTCAGCGCCAGCTTCAGCAGCCTCGCCGGGCCGACGCCGAGGACCAGGTCGGGCAGCGCCTCGGCGTACTGCGGCTCCAGGGACACGGCGCGTGGGTAGCGGCGGGAGCCGACCGCCTCGAGGCCGGCGATGTGTGCCGCCGCCTCCTTGAACGCCTTGTACTGCAGCAGGCGCGCGAAGAGCAGGTCGCGGGCCTCGAGCAGGGCCAGGTCCTCCTCGTTCTCGACGGTGGCCGACGGCAGCAGCCGGGCGGCCTTCAGGTCGAGCAGGGTCGCGGCGACGACCAGGAACTCCGACGCCTCGTCGAGGTCCCAGTCGTCGCCCATGGCGCGGATGTACGCGATGAAGTCGTCGGTGACCGTGTGCAGCGCGACCTCGGTCACGTCCAGCTTGTGTTTGCCGATGAGCTGCAGCAGCAGGTCGAACGGGCCGGTGAAGTTGGCCAGCCGCACCTGGAAGCCTGACGGCGGCGCCGTCGCGGCGTCCACGGTGGCAGGGTCGGTCACCGGAAGACCGTAGCGCAGAAGGTCCGGAAAACCGCTACAACCGCCGCTCAGCCTGCTGGGCGATGACCTCACGGGCGAGCTGCCGGTAGTTGCGGGCGCCGGAGGACGACGGGTCGAGCGTGGTGATCGGCGCGCCGGCGACCGTGGACTCGGGGAACTTGACGGTCTTGGTGATGACCGTCTGGTACACCTTGTCGCCGAACGCCTCCACGACCCGCTGCAGCACCTGGCGGCAGTGGGTGGTGCGGCTGTCATACATCGTGGCGAGGATGCCCTCGAGCTCCAGGTCGAAGTTGAGCCGCTCGCGGACCTTGTCGATCGTGTCGAGCAGCAGCGCCACACCGCGAAGTGAGAAGAATTCACATTCCAGCGGGATCATGACGCCGTGCGCGACGGTCAGCGCGTTGATGGCGAGCAGACCGAGGGAGGGCTGGCAGTCGATGAGGATGTAGTCGTATTCCTTCAGGACCGGTCGCAGCACCCGCGCGAGGGCCATCTCGCGGGCGACCTCGGTAACCAGCTGGATCTCCGCGGCCGACAGGTCGATGTTGGCCGGCAGCAGGTGCAGGCCCGCGATGTCGGTCTTGATCCGGATGTCCTCGACGGTCACGTCGGAGTCCATCAGGATGTTGTAGATCGTCAGGTCGAGGTTGTGCGGGTTGACGCCGAGGCCAACCGACAGGGCACCCTGCGGGTCGAAGTCGACGAGCAGGACACGCCGGCCGTATTCGGCGAGGGCCGCGCCCAGGTTGATGGTCGACGTGGTCTTGCCCACGCCGCCCTTCTGGTTGGCCATCGCGATGATCCGCGCCGGGCCGTGCCGGTCCATCGGCATCGGCTCGGGGATCGGCTTGCGCATCGTGTACGCCGTCGGGTCGGCAGGTCCGAGCTCCGCACCGAGGTCAAGCGATGCCTGCTCGGCGCGCATCGTGGTGGTCCACGACTCCGCCTGGTTCGCCATACCTGTCATCGAAACTCTTCGCCCCTCCCGGCGGCTCATCTCCACCCGGGGCCGATTCGTCGTCGGCGATCTGGGGAAGCGGGACGGCCGTTGCCCGACTCTACGTCAATGCAGGGTACATACCCCACTCTGCGCGCCCGGCGTGTCGCAAGTGCCATCGTTGGGTACGGTCATCGTCGTGTTGGGACCAGGAGACGTGCTCGGCGACAGGTACCGCCTCGATGAGTTCGTCGCCAGCGGTGGCATGGGGCAGGTGTTCCGTGCCACCGACAAGACGCTCAACCGGACGGTCGCCGTGAAGGTGCTGCTGCCCGGCCTGACCAGCGACGCCGAGTTCGGCAGCCGGTTCCGGGCCGAGGCGCGGATCATGGCGTCCATCGGGCACAAGGGCGTGGTCGGCGTCTATGACTACGGCGAGACCCCCGAAGGCACGATGTTCCTGGTCATGGCGTTCGTCGAGGGCCGGCCGCTCGGCGAGCGGATCACTCGTGAGGGCGGACTGTCGGCCACGGAGACCATGGCGATCGTGGCGCAGGCGGCCGACGCGCTGCACGCCGCGCACAGCAACGGCATCATCCACCGCGACGTGAAGCCCAACAACCTGCTCGTCGGCGACAACGGCGCGGTGACGCTCGTCGACTTCGGCGTGGCCCGCTCCTCCAACGTGACCTCGGTCACGAAGGTCAACGCCGTGATCGGCACGGCGCTGTACATGTCCCCCGAACAGGCGTCCGGCAAGCCGATCGCGCCGTCGACCGACATCTACGCGCTGGGCGCGGTGGCGTACCACTGCCTGACGGGCGGCCCGCCGTTCACCGGCAACTCGCCGCTCGAGATCGCGATCAAACACCTCCAGGACGACCCGCGGCCGCTGCCCGCGGACCTGCCGGGCAGCGTCCGGGCGCTGGTCGAGCGGGCCATGGAGAAGGACCCTGAGGACCGTTTCCCCACGGCCGCCGCACTGGCCGCCGCCGCCCGCGCCGCCCAGGACCAGACCCTTCAAGATCAAGAGCCGGGTGCGGTACCGGTGAGGCCCAGGCGTCCCGCGGCGCCGGCGTTCGCGGGTGTGCCGGTGCCGTCCAGGTCGAGGCCGGCGTGGATCCCGGCCGCCGTCGGCGTGGCCCTGATCGTCATGGCCATCGGTGTCGTCCTCGCCGTCATCGCGCTGACCGGCGGCGACGACAAGAAGAACACCCCCGAGAGCGTGCCGAGCGCCTCGCACTCGCCCGCGGCGGCCACCTCGGGCCCGGCACCGGGCGGCGGAGGCGCCACCCGTACCACAGGCGCACCGTCGGCGAGCGCGACCGCGTCGGCGACGCCCAGCACCGCGACCAGCTCCGCCGCGCCTCCCGCGCCGACGACGCAGGCGCCCCAGCCCACGACGGGGGCACCGGTCGAACCGACGGGTGGCGGCACGACACCGCCTGTCGACACCTCGGTCCCGGCCGCGTAGCCGGTCGGTCACTTCTCCCCCTGCGGGTGAAATTTCGTCATACCCGCGTGCAACCCTTCGTCCCGGGGCGCCGTCTACCCCGCGACGAAGGGAGCCCGAACGGGTGAACGAAGACGACGAAGCGCAGTTCCGGGAGTTCGTCGCCGCACGGTTCGACGGCCTGCGCTCGCTCGCCTACCTGACGTGCGGGGACTGGCACACGGCGGAGGACGCCGTCGCCTCGTCCCTGGCGAAGCTCTACGTGCACTGGCACCGTGTCGACACCCCCCTCGCCTACGTGCGGCGGGCGGTCGTGCACGCGCTGGTCGACGAGAGCCGCCGGCCGTGGCGGCGCAAGGAGCGCTCGGCGGGCTACAGCCTGCCCGAGCTGCCCGGCCCGGACCACGCCGACCAGGTCGACGAGCGGATCCGGATCCGCGCTGCGCTCGCCCGGATGGCCCCCGGCCAGCGCGCCGTGCTGGTCCTGCGGTACTACGAGGGGCTGAGCGTTGAGGAGACCGCCGAGGTGCTCGGCCGGCAGCCGGGCACCGTCAAGAGCCAGACCGCCCGCGGGCTCACCGCCCTCCGCGCGCTGCTCGGCGCGGAACCGCGCGACGACGACGACCCAGGCGTCCCGGGCCTGCGATCCGGCCTCGGATCTGGCTCAGGGCCCGGCGGTGCACGACCGGGCCGCCACGCACGCCCCGAGACCGGCGCTCACGAGATGGAGAACAGGAGGGAAGGGCATGGATCACGACCTGCACAGTCTGCTGGCGGCGGCCAGGGACGACGCACCGCCACCGCGACTCAGCATTGACGACATCACCTCGGCCGGCCGCCGCCTCGCACGGCGCCGCCGCCGCACCGCCCTGCTCTCCTCCGTCGCCGGTGGGGTAGCGGTCGTGGTCGCCGGCGCGACCGCCGCGGTCGTGCTGCTCTCCCCGCCCGCCACCGCGCCGTCCGTCGGCCCCAACGGCAACCTCGGCATCGCCTCCGCGTCCCAGTCCCCCGCCCGCCGGGCGGACTTCGCGACGGCCGGCGCCTTCGAGACCAACTACTCCGGCTACACCTCCGGCCGCTTCGTCGTCAGCGAGCCCGACCTGGTCACCGCCGGCTACCAGGAGTCGACCATCGACCTGCGGCCCGCCGAGCCGACCATGGAGCCGACCGCCTCCGGCGCCCCGCCCGGCGCCGCGCGCAGCATCTCCCCCGACGGCCGCGACATCCCCGCGGCGCGCGAGGGCCGCCTCGTCGTGTACAGCACCGGCGCCTTCGACACCCGCGAGTTCATCAAGGCCGAACGGCTCCAGGTCGCCGGCAGGACCGCCCTGCTGCGCCACGCCGGCGGCCCCTCGATGCCCTCGACCTCCCCGGCGAGCAAGGACGACTGCTGCATCGAGCTGGCCGTGCCGACGCTCGCCTGGCAGTACCTGCCCGACGCCTGGGCGGTCATCTACTGGTCCTCGTTCGAGACCGCCCCGACCCGCGACGAGCTCCTCGCCCTCGCCGCCGACATGCCCGCCGAAGAGCCACGCGCCTTCCCGACCGCCATCCGCCTGACCGGCCCGTTGAAGGACTACCGGATGATCGCGGTCGGCACCCGCACCTCGTTCTACGACAACACCAACCTGTCGGTCGTGCGCCTCTCGGCGAAACCCCCGACAGCGCCGTTCTTCGCCCCGCTGGAGCTGGACGACTACCCGTCGATCGTGCTCACCCTGGGCGCCACCGACCCGCGCACCGCCGAGAAGATGGGCAAGATGACCTGCCAGCCCGGCAGCACCGTCTGCGCCACGGTCCTCGCCGACGGCCAGTTCTACCTGCAGGTCGAGAGCATCGGCGACAGGTCCTTCACCGCGACCGAGCTGGCGCAGATCCTCAAGTCCATGTCGGCCGAGGCACCCGCCGACCGCTCCGTCTGGCCCCCGGCCGCCTCGATCTTCACGTTCTGACCCCGCCCACGTGGCCGCACGCACCCGCCGTCATCGCATCGACTCCGGTAACGTGCGGCCACACCCAGCGTTCTCCCACCGCCGCTGACCGCCGTCCCCGCTGACAGCCGCGCCCCGGTGACCGCCGCCCCCGCTGACTGCCGCGCCCCGGTGACCGCCGCCGCGTTCGCGCCGCGTGGGCGACCACCACGCGACTTCGATCACGCCTGCGTTGCGTGCGACGTCCCAACGGCCAGCGCCACGCTGAGACCTCGCACCACCAACCTCACGTTCGCCGCAAATCACCCACAATCCCCGGCGGTTCCTCGCCGCGTTCAGCGATCCCACGCCGTCGCCTGCTCCCACAACCGACAACGCGCCGCTTCACGCGCGCAGCCGCCACCGCCACCCATGATCGAAGTCGCGCCCTGGCCGCATGGACGACCGGATCCATCCTTCGATCACGCCGGCGTGGCAGGCGACAACCCGAACGGGACGCCTACGCCACGACCCCCACGCACACGACCGCCACCACCCGTGATCGAAGTCGCGCCCCGGCCGCACCGACGACCGGATCCATCCTTCGATCACGCCGGCGTGGCAGGCGACAACCCGAACGGGACGCCTACGCCACGACCCCCACGCACACGACCGCCACCACCCGTGATCGAAGTCGCGCCCCGGCCGCACCGACGACCGGATCCATCCTTCGATCACGCCGGTATGGCAGCGACAACCCGAACGGGACGCCTACGCCACGACCCCCACCACCCGTGATCGAAGTCGCGCCCCGGCCACGCCGACGACCAGATCCGTCCTTCGATCACGATCGCGTGGCAGGCGACAACCCGGACAAGACGCCGACGCCGCACGTTCGGCGCAAGACGGACACACGGCGATCCGGCATGATCGGCAACTTCCCGCCGACAAACGCCACGGCGCGCGGCAGTGCGCCGCCCCCGCGTCCACGGACGCCACCCACCCGTGATCGAAGTCGCGCCCCGGTCGCATCGACGACCGGATCCGTCCTTCGATCACCGCGGAAAGATCGAACCGGCAGAACGCGGGACGACAACCGGTTCTGTCGGCGCGCCGCCACCCACGCTCGCCTGCGGTCAGCGACCGGCGCACGGCTTCGACCGCGGCGGGGCAGCGTGCACCGATCCGGGCGGCGGCCCGCGCGGCAACCCCGGGCAGGCGACCCGCACCGGAACGCCGGAGCCGCATGTTCGGCACATGCACGGCGCCCCGGTGTGATCGGCGACCTCACGCCGCGGGCGTTGATCGAACGACAAACGCTGCGGGGCGCCCCCGTGATGGGAGCGCCCCGTGGTGGTGGGTCTACTTGTGCCGGTTGTACATGCGGGGCGACTTGGCCTTGGCGCCCTTGCCGCCGGGGCCCTTGCCGCCGCCGTGCTGCTGGACGCCGGGCGGCAGGGCCCGGTTGGCCTGGGCCCGGCGGATCGCCTCCAGGGGGTTCAGCGGCGGCGCCTCGGTCTCGGCGTCGGCGGTCTCGGTGTCGTCGGGCTGGTTATCTGCGGTTGCGGCAGGCATGGCGTCTCCTTCGCGGATGACTTTCGCGGCGGCGCCGGAACGGACGGGCCGCGGATGACGTGCGGATGGCCTCGCAGGAGCATGGACAGGCGTCAGCCGCGCTGAGAACGAAGCGGGAGTCCCACAACGGGGGCCGCTGGCAGACCCCTGAAGGCGGGATCGCGGCGGCACGCGCGGCGTCGGTGGGCTCAGAAACGCATGCGCCTACGGTAACACGCCTCACAAGGGCCCGGTGAGGTACCGCTGCACCGTCGCCCCGACCTGCGTGACGAGCACGGACGGCGCGGCGGCGACGATCGGCGGCAGCATCAGGATCTGTCGGCACAGGGCCAGGCCGAGCATGGAGGTGGCGACCAGGCCGGCGCGCAGGGCGGCCTCGGCGGGGTCGTCGGTGACCGCGAGGGCGACCGGGGCGACCTGCTCCCGGAAGATGCCCCGCAGCCGCTCGGCCACGGACGCGTCGGTGGCGGCGGAGCGCAGCAGCGTGAGCAGCGCGTCGTCGGTCGGGTCGCCCTCCCAGCGCTGGATGAAGTGCGTGACGAGGGTCTCGCCGAGGCGGTCCCGCGGGATCCGGGCGACGTCCGGCAGCCGCAGGTCGACGTCGACGGCGGCGGCGAACAGCTGTGCCTTGTTGCCGTAGTACCGCATGACCATGGACGGGTCGATGCCGGCGTCGGCGGCGATCGCCCGGATCGTGGCCCGCTGGTAGCCGTCGGCGGCGAACCTGGCCCGCGCCGCACGCAGGATGCCGGCGCGGGTGGCATCGGAGCGCCGGGCGGCCGGCTGCGTGTCTGTCATGCCCACAACCGTAGGCCAACAACCGTTGACACGATAGTCAACACGTGTTGGCATAGACGGGTGTACGACGTCATCGTGGTCGGCGCGCGACCGGCCGGTGCCGCGACCGCCATGCTCCTGGCCCGGCACGGGCTGCGGGTCCTGGTGGTCGACCGGGCCCGGTTTCCGAGCGACACCCTGTCCACCCATCAGATCCAGCCGGCCGGCGTCGACCGCCTGCGGCGCTGGGGGCTGCTGGAGCGGCTCATCGCCGCCGGCACCCCCGTCACCGGCCAGGTCCGCTTCGACATCGGCGGCACGGTCCTGGAAGGCCGGTTCCCGGCGGGAGGGCTCCTGTGCAGCCCGCGACGTACCGTCCTCGACAAGCTCCTCGTCGACGCCGCCCGCGAGGCCGGTGCCGAGGTCGTCGAGGGCTTCCACGTCGCCGGGCTGCTCAAGGACGGCGACAGGGTGCACGGGATCCGCGGCCGCGACGGCACCGAGCACCGCGCCCCGGTCGTGGTCGGCGCCGACGGCAAGCACTCCCTGGTCGCCAAGGAGGTCGCCGCGCCGGTGCTGCGCGAGGTCGCCCCGAGGACCGTCGCGTCCTACTCCTACTGGGAGGGCGTCGACATGCCCGTCGGCGAGCTGTACCACCGCCCCGGCCGTGCCGTCGCGGCGTTCCCGACGAACGACGGCCTGACCATGGTGTACGCCGCCGCCCCCGTCGAGGAGTTCGGCACCTGGCGCACCGACGTCGAGGGGCACCTCCTCGACACCGTCGACCGCTGCGGCGACCTCGGCAAGCGGGTCCGGGACGGCCGGCGCGTCGAGCGGCTGCGCACCACCGTCGACCTGCCCAACGTGGTCCGCCGGGCGCACGGGCCCGGCTGGTTCCTCGTCGGCGACGCGGGTCTGGTCATGGACCCCGTGACGGCGCAGGGCATCGGCAACGCCCTGGCCGACGCGGAGCTGCTGGCGTCAGCAATCGCCGGAGCCGGCACCGGGTACCAGCGCGAGAGAGACGATGCACGGCTGCCGATGTTCGACCTGACCACCGGAATCGCCGAGCTGCGTCCGGCGAAGGGTTTCAACGCACGGTTCCTGCGTGCCGTGGCCCGCCGGCAGGCAAGCACCGAACAGTTCCTCGGCGTGTTCGCCGGCACGGTGCCGGTGCGGGCGTTGCGGCGGCCCGGCAACGTCGCGCGGATCCTGGTTCAGCGCGCCCGCGGGTGAGCGGTGGCGTAGACCTCGCGGAGCTTGTCGACGGTGACGAGGGTATAGACCTGCGTGGTGGTCACCGACGCGTGCCCGAGCAGCTCCTGCACGACCCGGATGTCGGCGCCGCCGTCGAGCAGGTGCGTGGCGAACGAGTGCCGCAGCGTGTGCGGCGACACCCCGTGCGGCCCGTCGACGGGCAGCCCCGCCCTGACCGCGGCCTTGCGCAGGATCGTCCACGCACTCTGCCGGGACAGCGCGCCGCCGCGGGCGTTGAGGAACACGGTCGGCACGCCGGTGCCGTTGGCGACGAGGGTCGGCCGGGCGCGGACCAGGTACACGTCCATCGCGGTCCGCGCGTAGCTGCCCATCGGCACCAGGCGGGTCTTGCCGCCCTTGCCGCGCAGCAGCACCATGCCGTGGGTGCCGGTGAGGTCGAGGTCGTCGACGGCGATGCCGACGGCCTCGGAGATGCGGGCGCCGGTGCCGTACAGGAACTCCAGCAGCGCCTGGTCGCGCAGCCCGAGCGGGCCGGCGTCGGCGGCGGTGGCGAGCAGGCGCGACACCTGGTCGACGTCGAGGGCCTTCGGCAGCCGCTTCGGCAGCGACGGTGGTTTCACGTCCCGCGACGGGTCCGTGGGCGCGAGCCCCTCCAGGAGCAGGAACCGGTGCAGCCCCCGTACCGCGCTGGCGGCCCGCGCCGCCGAGGACGCTGACAGCGCCGGGTGGTCCTCGTCGCCGGCCCGCAGCGCCGCGACGTGCCCGGCGATGTCACGCGCCCCGACGTCGGCGAGGTCGGCGACGCCCGTGGCGGCCAGCCAGTCGACGTAGCGGTCGAGGTCGCGGCGGTACGACGCCAGGGTGTTCTCCGCCAGTGCCCGCTCGACGGTGAGGTGGTCCAGGTACACGTCGACGGCCTTGCGCAGCAGCGAGGCGGACTCCGGGGCAGGTTCCGGGGCGGACACCGAGGCGGGCACCGCAGCAGTATCCGGGGTCGGCGCGCCGGCGGCCGCCGCGGCCCGGTCGGGGGCCGCGGCGGTGTCCACCGGGTCGCGCGCCACGCCCGTCAGGCCAGCACGTCCGCCAGCGCGAGGTGGTCCATGCCGTGTGCGTCGGCGACCGGCCCGTACGTCACGTGCCCGTCGTGCGTGTTCAGCCCCAGCGCGAGGGCCGGGTCGCGGCGCAGCGCGTCGCGCCAGCCCCGGTTCGCCAGCTCCACCACGTAGGGCAGGGTGACGTTCGTCAGCGCGTACGTGCTGGTGTGCGGGACCGCGCCGGGCATGTTCGCGACGCAGTAGAAGATCGAGTCGTGCACCTTGTACGTCGGGTCGGCGTGCGTGGTCGGGCGGGAGTCCTCGAAGCAGCCGCCCTGGTCGATGGAGATGTCGACGAGGACGCTGCCGGGCTTCATCCGCTTCACCAGGTCGTTGGTGATGAGCTTCGGGGCCTTCGCGCCGGGCACGAGCACGGCGCCGATGACCAGGTCCGCGTCGAGGACGGCGCGCTCGATCTCGTAGCTGTTGGACGCGACCGTCTGCAGGTGCCCCTGGTAGATGGCGTCGGCGCCGCGCAGCCGGGAGATGTTCTTGTCCAGCAGCAGCACCTCGGCCTGCATGCCCAGCGCGATCGCGGCCGCGTTGAGGCCGGAGACCCCGGCGCCGATGACGACGACCTTCGCGGCGTAGACGCCGGACACCCCGCCGAGCAGGACGCCGCGGCCGCCGCCGGCACGCATCAGGTGGTACGCGCCGACCTGCGGTGCGAGCCGCCCGGCGACCTCGGACATGGGCGCGAGCAGCGGCAGCGAACGGTCGGCGAGCTCGACGGTCTCGTAGGCGATGCCGGTGACCTGCCGCTCGACGAGGGCGTCGGTGCAGGCCTTCGACGCGGCCAGGTGCAGGTAGGTGAAGAGCACCTGCCCGGCGCGCATCCGGTGGTACTCCTCGGCGATCGGCTCCTTGACCTTCAGAACCAGGTCGCCGGCGGCCCAGGTGTCGTCGGCGGTCGGCAGGATCTGTGCACCCGCCTCGCGGAACTCCTGATCCGTGATCGACGAGCCGTCGCCGGCGCCGGCCTCGATGAAGACCTCGTGCCCGTTCGCGGCGAGCTCGTGGACTCCGGCCGGGGTGATGGCAACCCGGTACTCGTGGTTCTTGACCTCGCGCGGAACTGCGACCTTCACGTTTCGTGACCCCTCTCCACCAGCGACCGTGACGCTGCGTGTACAAGCGGCAGTCTATGGCGCCGCGACGGCCCGCGAAGGCAGCACAGTGTGAACTCCTCCACGGACGGATTGACACAGTGTCGCCTCCTGGCGCGCTGAACTCGCCCTCACGGCTGATCTATGCTGTGCGGCCATGACCGTCTACGGCGGGCCCCGCCCGACACCGCCGGGTGCGCCGCGCATCAAGCCGGACCCGCTGCTCTTCGGCGCGTTCGGCTTTCTCGTCGTCGCGATCATCGCCGGGCTGGTGTTCGCGTTCCAGGGCGGCGGAGACAGCGACGGCGCCCTGAGCGCCGCCGAGCAGCCGACCAGCGCGCCCGCCGAGCAGGTCCCGTCGCAACCGCCCCCCAGCGCCGCCCCACCGCCACCGCCGTCGAGCGCCGCGCCGTCACCGACCCCGCCGCAGGCGCTGCTGCCGGCCAAACCGCTGCTGCTGAAGGCGTCGCACTCCGGGCTGTGCCTGCAGGCCGCCGAGGGCAACGGCGGCATCGCCACCCAGATGCCCTGCGACAACAACCCGACCCAGGTGTGGATGCCGCAGTCGGTGCCCGGCACCCAGGACGTGTTCGCGTTCGTCAACACCAAGGACAACCGCTGCCTGGACGTCAACGGCGCCTCGAAGGACAACGGCGCCCAGGTCCTGCAGTGGGACTGCCACGGCGGCCCCAACCAGCAGTGGCGCCTGCAGCGCGACGGCGACGGCTTCCGGTTCGTGAGCCTCAACAGCGGCCGCTGCATCGGCGTGGACTCAGGCAGCCCCGCCCCGGGCGCCGCGGCCCGCCAGTGGGACTGCGACAACTCCACGAACCAGCGCTGGCAGATCCCGGCGTAACGCAGGTCTCGACGCAGCGGCGGGTCCGGCCCAGCGCGGGTCCCGACGCAGCGCACGCCCCGACGCAGCGCGGGTCCCGACGCAACCGCGTGCGAGGCCGTGGCACAGATCCCCATGTGGCGCGTGCAAGGCCGCAGCGCAGGTTCCGACGCAACCGCATGCGAGGCCGTGGCGCACGTCCCGGCGCACCGCAGGTCCCGGCACAACCGCGTGCGAGCCGTGGCGCAGGCCCCCGACGCAGCGCGGGCGAGGCCGTGACTCAGGTTCCGGCGTAACGCAGGTCCGGCGCAACGCGTGCGAGCCCTGGCGCAGGTCCCCACGTGGCGCTAGCAAGGCCGTGGCGCAACAGGTCCCGGTCTAGTGCGCGGGGCCGTGGCGCACGTCCCGGTGTACCGCGTGCGAGGCCGTGACCCAGATCCCGGCATGACCCAGTCCCGACGTAGCACGCTGCGGGGCCGTGACTCAGGACGTGAACTCCGGCCCGGTGAGCGCGTGTTTCCACACCGTACCGTGCGTCACCTAATCACGGCCGACACGCCGAACGGGCCGGCCACCCACTGTAACAGCGGCGGCGTGGCGGATCAGAGGGCGGCGATGTCGCGGGACTCCAGGACGTGCTTGGTGCCGCCTTCGCGGGCGACGCGCAGCATCGCGCGGCCGATCTGCTGGGTCGTCGTGGCGATGCCGGGCGCGAAGCGGACCAGTGCCGCGCTCACCGGCCGCAGGACGGTGTAGATCACGCGGAACAGCCGGACCTTCGACACCGCGCCGTGCATCGGCTGGATGAAGCCGGGCCGGAACATGTACGCCCGCAGGTCCATGGCGAGCAGGGCGTCCTCGGTGGCGCCCTTCACCTGGGCCCACTTGGCGCGGCGGGTGGTCCCGGTGCCGGCGCCGGACACGTAGACGAACGTGGAGCCCGGTGACACCGCCCGCGCGGCGGCGAGGGTGTAGTCGAACGTGATCCGGCGGTACGCCTCCTCCGACATGCCGACGGAACTGACGCCGAGGCAGAAGAAGCAGGCGTCGTAGCCGGTGAGGTCGACGCCGGTGAAGTCGGTGAAGTCGGCGTGGGTGACCTCGCGCAGCTTCGGGTGCTGCTGGCCGGTCGCGCTGCGGCCGACGACGAGGACCTCGGTGACGTCCCCGGCGAGCAGGCATTCCCGCAGCACACCCTTGCCGACCATGCCGGTGGCGCCGAACACGACAATCCTCATGCGCACATCATGCCCGCAGGACGGACAGGGTCGCGCCCTCCAGGGTCGTGTAGAGATCGGAGCCGGTGAAGTTGGCGCCGGTCTCCTCGCCGATGTAGACGTCGACGTGCTTGGAGCCGCCCATGCCGGGGGTGAACTCGTCGACGATCGTCCACGTCGGCGCCTTCAGCTTGGCGCAGACGGCGGCGGTGACCGACGCGGTACCGCACCGCAGGACGCTGAACCGGGTGCCGGTGCGCAGGACGTCGCTGTCGGCGGCGGCTGACACCCACGGCACGAGGGCGCGGCCGGCGGTGTCGCGGGGGGCGGTGTCCATCCAGTATCCGGTGTCGTAGGACCAGTTGAGGTACCGCCCGTCGGTGACGCGGCCGGTGCCCTCGTCCTTGACGGCCTTGACGAACGACGCCGGGAACGTGCCGAGGTCGCGCTGGTTGCGGCCCTTCTCGCAGTCGATCGTCGGGCAGCCGGTGACCTGCTGCGTCGCGCCGGAGTGCAGGGCGGCGACGGCCGTGTAGTAGACGGTGACCTCCCATCCCGTGGAGGTCAGGGGGCTGGCGGCGACGGGCACGTCGGAGATTCCGGGCAGTGCACCGGTCTGCGGCGGGTGGCCGGGCGTCTCGGACACGGTGACGCCCGGTGACGGTGTCGAGGGCGAGCACGCCGCCAGGGCCATCACGGTGAGCAACGTCGCGCCTACCCGTACCACTCCCTGATCTTCTAATCCTGGGGGCGGCGCCGCTCCTGTTTGCGCAGCGCGGTGCGGCGTTTGTCGGTGAGCCGCCGCTCGATCGCACCCTTCGAGGGTTTCGTCCGTTTCCGCGGCCTGGGTGGCGGGGCGATGGCCTGCGCGATCACGGCGGCGAGCCGTTCCTCGGCCGCGCGCCGGTTCTGCAGCTGCGAGCGGTGCTCGGACGCGATGATCGACAGCACGCCGTCGACGAGCCGGTTGCCCAGCCGCAGCAGGGCTCGCTCCTTCAGCGGCTCCGGCAGTGCCTGCGTCGCGGCCAGGTCGAACCGCAGCTCGACCCGGGAGTCGGTGGTGTTCACCGACTGCCCGCCCGGCCCGCCGGAGCGGCTGAACCGCCAGCCGAGCTCCGCACGCGGCAGTGCAATGTCGTCGGTGACCCGCAAGTCGTCGTCCACGCCGTCAAGGATGCGGGTGCCGGAATGCATCTTGCACTTCAGGGTGACTTCCGCGCGAAATGCCGACCGGCTCGGGGTACTCTCGGCTTCGTCACAGCGCAGACGCGGCGGGGACGCAGCGGAAAGGTGACACCGTGGCTGAGGCCGTTGAGACGGCGCTGCTGGTCGAGGAGTTCGACGCTGAGCAGATCACCCCGGTGCGGCATGCCGTGAGCCGCGCCGCCGCGGCCGTCGGGCTGCTCGGCCAGCGCCTCGAGGACTTCGTGCTGGCGGTCAACGAGATCGTCACCAACGCGGTCCGCCACGCCGGCGGGCGCGGCGCGGTGAAGCTGTGGACCCTCGACGGGACCCTGCTGTGCGAGGTCACCGACAAGGGCTCCGGCATCCCCGCGGAGCGTCTCGACGGTGGGGCGCTGCCGCCGAGCAACGCGGTCAGCGGCCGCGGCCTGTGGCTGGCCCGGCATCTCGTCGACGAGGTCACCGTGCGCTCGACGTCGGCGGGCACAATTGTCACGCTTCGGAGCTCACTGGCGGGTTAGCATCCTGTCGTGCTCCGCCCCGCGTACCCCATCCGGACCGAGCGGCTGTCGCTGCGCCCGTTCACCGAGGGCGACTTCGCCGACCTGCACGCCCTCACCGGCGACCCGGACGTCGTGCGCTACCTGTACTGGGACGTCCACGACGAGGAGATGACCCGGGCGTCGCTGAAGAACCGCATCGCCCAGGACGCGCTGACCGCCGAGGGCCAGTGGCTGGTCCTCGCGATGGACCTCGACGGGCGCGTCATCGGCCAGGTGGTGCTCAAGTGGGAGAGCGCGTTGAGCCGCCAGGGCGAGCTCGGCTTCGTGCTGCACCCGCGTTTCCAGGGCAGGGGCTACGCCCGGGAGGCGTCGGAGGCGATGCTGCGCCTGGGCTTCGAGGACCTCGGCCTGCACCGCATCTGCGGCAAGTGCGACACCCGCAATGTGCCGTCGTGGCAGCTGCTGTCCCGGCTCGGGATGCGCCGGGAGGCGCACTTCGTCGAGGACGAGCTGTTCAAGGGCGAGTTCGGCGACCAGTACGTGTACGCGATGCTGGACCGCGAGTGGCGGGTCCGCCAGACCTGAACGCCAGACCTGAACGCCGAACCTGAACGCCACACCTGAACGCCACACCTGAACGCCACACCTGGACGCCACACCTGGACGTCACACCTCGTCGACGTAGAGCCAGACGCCGTCGGTCTTCACGAACCGGCTGGTGTCGTGCATCACCCCGGGTTTGCCGTCGGCCTCGTAGCGCGCCTTGAACTCCACGGTGCCCTCGGTGTCGAACAGCCCGCCGCCGGTGCGCGCCAGTATGTACAGCCCCTTCCAGTGCTGCCCGTCCTCGACCGTCAGCATCCGCGGCCGGGTCTTCTCGTGCCAGGTGCGCAGCAGGAAGTCGCGGTCGCCGACGACGTAGGCGCTGTACCTGGCGCGCATGAGCAGCTCGGCGCTCGGCGGCGCCTCGGTCCCGCGGTGGAAGCGGCCGCAGCAGTCGTCGTAGGGCTCGCCGAGCCCGCATGGGCAGAGCCGGGGCGACGGGTGGGTGGACGGTGACATGTCAGGATTGTCCACGATGCCGCTGGGGGCTCACACCGCGGACACGCTTGAACGCCGCGCTCAACGCGAAAGCACCCCCGTACCCCACCCTCCTGGCGACCGCGCCGAGCGTGGCGCCGGGCTCCAGCAGGAGGTCCGCGGCGAGGGCGAGCCGCCAGCCGGTCAGGTACGCCATCGGCGGCTCCCCCACGACCTCGGTGAACCGGCGCGCGAGCAGCGCCCGCGACACGCCGACCTTCTCCGCGAGCACGGCGACCGTCCACGGGTGCGCCGGGTTGTGGTGCAGCAGCGTCAGCGCCGGCCCGACGACGGTGTCGGCCTGCGCCCGGTACCAGCCGGGGGCGCCCGCCTCGGGCCGGTCCAGCCAGTTGCGCAGCGCCGAGATGAGCATCAGGTCCAGCAACCGGTCCAGGACCGCCTCCTGCCCGGCGCGGTCCTTCGCGATCTCCTGCGCCAGCAGCGCGACCAGGGACCCTTCCCCGCGCACGACGAGGGCGTCCGGCAGGGCGTTGAGCAGGCGGCGGCCGACCTCGCCGGCGAGGTCGTAGGCGCCGGTGATGACGAGGGTGGGGCCGTCGAGGTCGGTGCCCCAGGTGCGCACCCCGAGGTGCATGACCTCGGCGAGGTCCTGGCCGTCGGGCGTGGTGCACCGTTGGCCCGGGTGGATGATGATCTGTGGCGCGGTGCCGGGCGGGTCGGCGACCGTGTAGTGCCCGGGCCCGCGGATGACCATGACGTCGCCGGGTCCGATGTTCCGGATGTCTCCGCCGTCGGGGATGTAGGCGGCCTCGCCCCGCACCATCGCGACGAGCGCCAGGGCCGCCTCGTCACGGATCCGCAGCGACCACGGCGGCGTCAGCACCGAGCGCAGCAGGAACGCCCCTCGGGCCCGAGGCCCGTCGAGCAACGCCGTCAACGCGTCCACACCGTAGACGATGACACATGCATCGGCGATGCTCGACCATGGCCCGTCTGCGCCGCATCCGATTGACTGATTCGCATGGAACAGTTGCGCAGCGCCGTCCTCGCCACGGCGACCCTCTTCGTCGGCCTGTCCGCGGGCGTCTTCTTCGCCTACTCCACCTCGGTCATGCTCGCCCTGCGCCGCGTCGACGACCGCACCTTCGTCGACGTCATGCAGAAGATCAACTCCGCGATCCTCAACGGCTGGTTCCTCGGCGCCTACGTCGGCGCGCTCCTCGCCGCGATCGCCGCGGTCCTGCTGCACCTCGGCGGCGGCCACCGGGCCGCGCTGCCGTGGCTGATCGCGGCGACGCTGCTCTACGCGGTGGTGATCATGGTGACCGCGACGGTGAACATCCCGCTGAACAACCAGCTCGACGCCGCCGGCCTGACCGACCCGGCCGCGGCGCGGGCCGCCTTCGAGGCCTCATGGAACCGCTGGAACACGGTCCGCACGATCTCCTCGGCCGGCGCCCTGCTGACCTTGGCAATCGCACTGCTGAAGCACTGAGGAAAGCCCGGAGGGAAGCGCTGAGGAAGCCCGGGGGCACTGAGGAAAGCCCGGGGGCGGCACCGCCCCCGGGCAAACCGGAGTCAGACGGCAGCGGCGGCGGGCCGCAGGGTCTTCCAGTCGCGGTCCCGGGCGTGCGCGGCGCCCAGCACACCCACCGCGCAGGCCGCGTTGGTGATCTGGCCGCTGAGCACCATCCCCACGGCGGCGTCGAGGTCGACCCAGTGCAGTTCGAGGTCGGCCTCCTCGTGGGTACGGGCATGCCGGTCCGCGTCCGGTACCGGCGTGATGTCCCGCGCCAGGAACAGCCGGATCTTCTCGTTGGAGCAGCCGGGCGACGGGTGCACCTCGGTCAGCAGGTCCCAGGTGGCGGCGGTGAGGTCGACCTCCTCGGCCAGTTCCCGGGCGGCCGCGTCGACGAGCAGCTCACCCTCGACGTCGACGAGCCCCGCCGGCAGCTCCCACAGCACCTGCCGCACCGCCGGCCGGTACTGGCGGACCAGCGCGACCCGCCCGCCGTTGTCGACGGCGACGACGCCGACGGCACCGACGTGCACCATGTAGTCGCGCAGCGCGGTGTCGCCGCCCGGCATGACGACCTCGTCGGTGAAGATCGCGAAGACCTTGTTCCGGAGGCGCTCCGTGTGTGAGAGGACCTCGTACGTCACGCGTCGACCGTCTCGAGCTCGACGGGGAGGCGGTCGGCGGCGTTGTACGCGACGGCGGCGCCGACGAACGCCGCGAACAGCGGGTGCGCCCGGGTCGGGCGGCTCTTGAGCTCCGGGTGCGCCTGGGTGGCGACGAAGAACGGGTGCCGCTCCCGGTCCAGCTCGACGAACTCGACGAGGCGCCCGTCCGGCGACGTGCCGGAGATCAGCAGCCCCGCGGACGTCATCGCCTCGCGGTAGGCGTTGTTCACCTCGTACCGGTGGCGGTGCCGCTCGGACACCTCCGGCTCGCCGTACGCGTCGGCGGTCAGGGTGCCGGGGGCGAGGACCGCCGGGTACGCGCCGAGCCGCATCGTGCCGCCGAGGTCGCCCTTGCCGGCCACGATGTCCTGCTGGTCGGCCATGGTGGAGATGACCGGGTCGGTGGCGTCGCCGTCGAACTCCAGGGAGTTGGCGCCCTCGATGCCGGCGACGTTGCGCAGGACCTCGATCGTCATGCACTGCAGGCCGAGGCAGAGGCCGAGGGTGGGGATGCCGCGTTCGCGGGTGTACTGGGCGGCGCCGATCTTGCCCTCGATGCCGCGGACACCGAAGCCGCCGGGGATGACGACCCCGTCGACGCCGGCGAGGGCCTGCGCGGCGCTGGCCGGGGTGGTGCAGGCGTCGCTGGGCACCCAGCGGATCTCGACCCGGGCGCGGTGCGCGAACCCGGCGGCGCGGACCGCCTCGGTGACCGACAGGTACGCGTCGGGCAGGTCGACGTACTTGCCGACAATCGCGACGGTGACCGTCTGCCGCGGGTGGTGGACCCGTTCGAGCAGGTCGTCCCACTTCTTCCAGGCCACGTCCCGGAACGACAGGCCGAGCCGGCGCACGACGTACGCGTCGAGGCCCTCCTCGTGCAGCACCCGCGGGATGTCGTAGATGCTGGGCGCGTCCGGCGCGGACACGACCGCTTCGGCGTCGACGTCGCAGTACAGGGCGAGCTTGTTCTTGGTCTTCTCAGGGATCTGCCGGTCGGAGCGGCAGACCAGCGCGTCGGGCTGGATGCCGATGCTGCGCAGCGCGGCCACGGAGTGCTGGGTGGGCTTCGTCTTCAGCTCGCCGCTCGGCGCCAGGTACGGCACCAGCGACACGTGCAGGAAGAAGCAGTTGTCGCGGCCGATGTCGTGGCGCACCTGGCGGATGGCCTCCAGGAACGGCAGCGACTCGATGTCGCCGACGGTCCCGCCGACCTCGGTGATGATCACGTCGGGGGCGACCCCGTCGGCGTCCGGCGCCGACATCGCCCGGATGCGGGCCTTGATCTCGTTGGTGATGTGGGGGATGACCTGGACGGTGTCGCCGAGATACTCCCCGCGCCGTTCCTTGGCGATGACCGCCGAGTAGATCTGGCCGGTGGTGACGTTGGCGTTGCCGGACAGGTCCTGGTCCAGGAACCGCTCGTAGTGACCGATGTCGAGATCGGTCTCGGCGCCGTCCTCGGTGACGAACACCTCGCCGTGCTGGAACGGGTTCATGGTCCCGGGGTCGACGTTGAGATACGGGTCCAGCTTCTGCATGACGACCCGCAGACCGCGGGCGCTGAGCAGACTGCCGAGGCTGGATCCTGTCAGACCCTTGCCGAGTGAGGAGGCGACGCCCCCGGTGACGAAGATGTGCTTAGCCTGCCGGCTCGCACCGGTCCGTGTCGAAGAGCGATCCACGGGAGTTCAGCCTAACAGCAGGTGAACGGCCCCGCTCCGGACACACCGGCCTGCTCAGCCGTTGGGACGTTCAGCGGGTCCGGTCATCGGCGTGGTCCAGGACGCGCAGGCACGCCAGGACCGTCAATGGCGCCGCGGTGGCGAGGGCGGCGCCGAGGACGTTGAGCGACACCCCTTCCACGACCCCGGCGAGCACGCTGGCCAGCACCAACCCTGCCAGGGCGCCGCGGACCGGCGGGAACACGCCCAGCAGCCGCCGGAACCCGCCCCAGTCGCGCAGCAGCACGAACGTCACGTAGAGCACGGTGCCGATCACCAGGATGGTCAGCGGGCTGGTGACCGTTGTCACCACGTTGGCCTCGCCGATGCGCCGCGCGATGTACCCCGCGGTGCCGTCCTGGGTGCGCACCAGGAGCCGCCCGACGCTGCTGCGCTGGTCCTCGGGGCGGAACAGGTCCAGCACGCCGATGCCGGCGGTGACGGCGAGCGCCGCGACGACCGCCCAGATCAGGCGGGTGATCGTGAGCCAGCCACCGACGGCCATGGCGGCGGCCGCGCACACCCCGGCGGTCAGCGCGACCGCCCCGGAGGCGTCGGCGCCGAGGTACGGGCTGCCGATGACGATCAGCCCGGCCGCGCCGACGACGGCCATGACGAACGGCCGCCAGCGCCGTTCGAAGCGCTGCGCGAGGCTGGCACCGCCGAGCAGCACCCCGGTGACCAGCAGCCCCAGGCCGATGACCCCGACCCCGGCGTACCGCCCGCCGGCCGCCGCGGAGTAGCCGGCGACGCCGTTGAGCTGCAGCCGCGCCCCGGTGAGCACGTCCAGCGCGACGGCGAGCGCGCCGACGGCGGCGACCCCGCCGAGCGGCGCGTTGGCGCGACTGCGTGACGATGTCCACGCGATGACGGTCGTCGCGACGGCGAGGGCGGCGAGGGTCACCCCGCCGAACCCGAGACCCGGCGACGACCACCGCCACCACGGCAGCAGGTCCGCGACGAGCGCGGCGGGCACGGCGAGGGACGCGGCGATGAGCAGCACCTCCGCGCCGCGCACGACGACCCGCGGCGCGGGCGGGTGCGCGACCGGCCCCGCGGGCCGGCGGGCCCACCGCAGCAGCGGCACGACCAGCACGAACAGCGCGAGTTCGGCGACGACGAGCAGGGTGAAGAACGTGGAGCCGACCCGCTGCTGGACGCTGGCCTCGCGGTCGGCGTCGGCGAGGCGCTCGACGGCCTGCTCGACCGAGGCGGGCCGTCCGTCGCTCATCGTGGCGGCGCCGCCGGCGAAGAGCTTGCCGGGGATCGGCCGGTCCAGGGCGGCGAGGGCGGTCGGGGCGAGGTCGACGACCTGCACGTACCCGGGCCGCGACGTCGACGGTGAGGTGAGCCAGCCGCCGGTGTAGCCGGGGCCCTGCGCGATCGCGACGTGCAGGCGGCTGCCGGCGTCCAGGTCGGACAGGCCGGCGAGCACGACCACGGCCCGGTCCGGCCGGGCGGCGATGACCGTGGCGAGGGCGGCGTCGGCGCGGCGGGCGTCACCGGCGCGCGACGCGGCGTCGGTCCCGGCGATCTGCCCGAGGTCGACGATGGTCAGCGCGCACGCCGACAGCAGGTTCTCATCGACGGTGTCGGCGTACCGGTCGACCCGCCCGTACGGCCTGGCGGCGGCGACGGCGGCACCGGGCCCGACGGCGGTGGTGCAGCGCACCCCCTCGGCGAGGGCACCCGGCTGGGCGCCCCAGTGCAGGGCCCGGTTCTTCGCCACGACCCCGCCGTGGTCGGGCAGCGACGCGCCGGTCCTCGTCTCGTCGGGCGTGACCGACACCGCCAGGGGCGGGCACGTGGAGGTGATCGGGCCGGTCGTGAACGTCGCGTAGTTGCCGGCGCCGAGGGTGAGCCAGCCGTCGCCGGCGCAGGTGACCCGCCGCGCGGAGCGCACCGACAGCGCGCCGATCGCGCCGTCCTGCGCCAGCTGCCACATCGTCGGGGTGTCGGTCGGGTTCACGTCGTCCCACCGCAGCCCCGCGACGCCGACGATGATCACGTAGTCGGCGGACGGGGTGACCGCGTCGGAGTCGGGCCGAGGGATGAGCGCGAGCAGGGCGAGGACCCCGAGCAGCAGCGCGAGCAGCGCCGGCGTGAAGCGATGCAGCCGCTGCCGCATCAGCGCTCCCCGCGGGTGCTGTGTCACGCCCTTCCGGCAGATCCCAGCAGCTGCGCGTACACCGCCTCGACCTGCTCCAGGGTGTCGCGTTCGGTCGGCCAGGTCGCCGCCCGGGCCAACCCCCGCCTGCCGAGCTCCCGCAGCGCCTGCGGGTCGGCGAGCAGCGCCTCCGCGGCGGCGGTGAACCCTTCGACGTCGTGCGGCTCGACCAGCTCGGCGCCGTCGCCGACGACCTCCGGGATCCCGCCGACGGCGGTCGCCAGCAGCGGCACCCCGGCGGCGAGGGTCTCCTGGACGAACAGCGGCTGCCCCTCCCACACGCTGGTCACCACGACCAGGTCGGCGGCGGCGAGCAGGTCGGGGACGTCGTCGCGGTAGCCGAGCAGGTGCACGGGCGCGTGCTCGGTGGAGATGCGCTGCGCCAGGGTCATGTAGGACGGGCCGCTGCCGGCGATCGCCACGAACGGCTGCGGCTCGGACCACTTCGCCGCGACGAGCGTCTCGAACCCCTTCTGCGGGTGCAGCCGGCCGACCGCGAGCACCAGGTGCTGCCCCGGCTCGACGCCGAGCTCCTCGCGGACCGCGTCGCGGTCGCGGGCGGCGGGCGGGAGCACCGGCGCGGGCACCAGCGCGAGCCGCACGTCGCGGCCGCCGAGCTCCCGGATCCGCTCGACCAGGTCGGTGGACACGCCGAGGGTCACGTCGGCGGCGCGGGCAACCCGCCGCTCGAGCGGGTGGTAGAGCTTCGCCCGCAGGCCCTGCGCCAGGACCAGGTTGTGCCAGGTGACGACGAGCGGGGTGCCGGCGGGGCGGGCGAGCGCCGCGACGAACCCGGCGCGCAGCCCGTGCGCGTGGATGACGTCGACGCCTTTGAGCGACCGGCGCAGCACCCGGACGGCGAGCACGTCACCGGGCTGGGGACTGGCGGGGATCTCGACCGGCACGAACGTCGCGCCCCGCCGGGTGAACCCGAACTGCTCGTCGGTCGCCGCCGGGCCGTGCACGCTGACGTCATCGCCGTGCGCCACCAGGCCGTCGACGAGCATGCCGACGTGCCGGCCGACGCCGCCCGTGCTCGACGCCAGAACCACCGCGATGCGGGCGCCCACCCTCAGCCCCTCCTGTGTATGAGCCGCTGCAGGGTCCGCCGGTCCGTGACCGCCACCCCGGCGAGGAACACCACCGCCACCGCGACTCCGCACAGCATGCCCTGTGCAACCGCCCCGGAGACATCTGGGGTCCCGCCGCCCCACACGAGATTCCTCAGCGTCAATGCCGCCGTGGCCGCGACGGTTGCCGATGCGACGGCGGCGGCGGCGGTACGACCCGAGCCCGCGACCGCGTCGCCACCGGCCTTCGCGCGGACGGCCAGCACCAGCGCCGCCGCGAGCACGAGCATGCCGATCGAGTTGGCCGCCGCGAGGGCCGCGACCCGCCGGTCGAGGGGCAGCGCGACGGCGAGGGGCACGGCGCTGGCGGCGGCGACGGCCCAGCCGAGCCCGGTCGCCCAGGCCGCCGTGTACGCGTTCCCCCCGGCGTACAGCGCCCGCGACAGCAGCGCGAACAGTCCGTAGCCGAGCAGCCCCGGCGCGAACCAGGTGATCCCGCCGGCGAGCTGCCCGATGTCGGGCGGCTTCGACGACAGTTCGGCGAGGATCACCGCGACCGGCTCCGCGAGCACCACGAGCGCGGCCGCGCCGAGGCTGGTCAGCACGACCACGGTGCGCAGCGCGGGCGCGAGCACCTTGGCGAAGCCCGCCGCGTCCTTCGCCCCGCCGGTTTCCGCCATCGCCGGGTACGCGGTGGTGGCCACCGGCACGGCGAGGATCGCCCACGGCAGCAGGAAGATCGTCTGAGCGAGGCTGTACACGACGACGGCGCCCTTGCCCGCGTACCCGCTCAACGCGATGGCGAGCCCGAGCACCAGCTGCTGGCTGCCGACGGTGACGATCCCGGCGATGACAAGCGGCTGGAGCGCGCGCACCTCGTGGGCGTCGAACCGCAGCGTCGGGCGGATCCGCACATCGAGCCGGCGCAGCGGGATGAGCAGGCTCAACGTCAGCACCGCCACCGCGAGGGTCGTCCCGCCGGACAGCAGCCACAGGTCGGCGTCGTCGACCTGGCCGAGGTCCGCGCCGCGCCCCGCGAGCACGCCGAACGTCACGTACACCGTCATCACGGTCAGGCTCGACAGCAGCGGCGCGATGACCGGCCACGCGAAGCGCCGGTACGTCTGCAGCGTGCCCGTGAGCACGATCCCGATCCCGTACAGCGGCAGCTGCGGCGCGAACACGCGCAGCATGTCCGTGCCCGCGTCGACGGCACCGGCGGGCTGCCCGGGCATCAGCAGCCCGACGAGCGGCCGGGCGAGCAGCGCGACCAGGACCGCGGCCGGGACCAGCAGCACGATCACCCAGCTGAGCAGCGCCGACACCGTGCGGGCCACGCTGAGCTTGTCCTGCCGCGCGACCGCCCCGGCGAGCATCGGCACGACGAGGCTCGCCAGCGCCCCACCGGCGACGAGCTCGAAGATGATGTTCGGGATGGTGTTGGCCGCGGTGTACGCGTTGCCGAGGTACGTCGGCCCGACCGACCAGTTGAACACCAGAATGCGCGCAAATCCGGCAAGCCGGCTCAGCATGGTGAGCGCCGCGACCACCGCCGCGGCTCCGATCAGCCGCTTTCCGGTCACCCGTCGCGACGCGGTCTCGGCGAAGGCTTCGCCCGCTGCCCGGTCCTGAGTTCGGCCACGGGCCCGCTCCGCGGCGCTGATTCCTGCGCCGCAGGGTGCTCTTCCACGGGATGTGCCTCTGCGGGCGCTGCGGCCATGACCGGTTGGGTCGTGGGCCGCAGCCGGCCGAACTGGTCGATCGCCCGCAGCGCCGGGGTCCTCTCGATGACCTGCGTGAAGCTGACCTTCTCGCTGGCCGCGGTCAGCGCCACGATCCCGGCGAGCGCCGCGAGCCGCCCCCACGTGCCGGTCCGCGCCACGTACGCCGTCCCGAGCACCGCCCCGAGCGCATTCGCCCCGGCGTCCCCAAGCATGATCTCCTCACCCAGGTCCGCCGCGAGCAGCGCCCCGGCCGCCCCGAGCGCCCCGGCCGCGGCCCCTCCGCCCTTCCCCACGGTCAGCGGCGCGCCGACCAGGATCCCGGCCTTGATCGCCCGCCCCGGCCGCAGATCGAGCAGGTTGAACAGGTTCGCCGCCCCGGCGATGACACCCGCGCCGAGCACCACGTCGATCTTCCGCCGCCCGGGCAGCATCGCCGCGGCGAGCACCCCGGCGGCACCCACCCCGGCGATCTTGACGAGCCCGCTGGTGACCCGCCCCTCCTTCAACGCACCGAGATGCCCCCGGAACCCTTTCGCCGCATGCTCCGGCCGCCCCCCGACAAGGTCGTCGTACAACCCGACCGCCCCGGCCCCGAGCCCGGCAACCGCCACGGCCCCCATGACCCGGGCCCCCCGCCCGCTCCTACCGCCCCGCCCCCATGCACCACGCCCGCCCGCACCACGCCCACCCGCACCACGCCCGCCCGCACCACGCCCGCCCGCACCACGGCCACTCGCATCGCCGCTGTCCGCGTCGCGGCCGCTCTCCCCGCGACCGCTCCACCCACGCCCGGCCACGCCACGTCCACTCGCACTGCGGCCACTCGCATCGCCGCTGTTCGCATCGCGGCCGCTCCACCCACGCCCTGCCACGCCACGTTCAGTCGCACCACGGCCGGCCACGCCGCGGTCACCCGCATCGTCGCCGTTCGCATCGCGGCCGCGCTCCCCGCGACCGCTCCACCAGCGCCCGGCCAGGCCACGTCCACCCGCACCACGCCCGGCCACGCCGCGACCACTGGCATCGTCGCCGTTCGCGTCGCGGCCAGTGACGCCGCGGGCACTTCCGCCGCGGGCGGTCGCGTCACGGCCACTTCCGTCGCGGCCATCCGTGTCTGCGGCGGTCGCGGCGCGGTCGTGCACGGCCTGCCCGCTCGCGGACCTGCGGGGCGCGCCGGCGCTGCCCCGTGACGTCCTGCCACCGGCCGCTCCGTCGCCGGGCACCTCGCCCGGCGCCGGGGTGCCGTCGCTCCACCCCGCGGGCGAGTCGGTCACGCGGACCCTCCCGGACGATCTCGCGGCCCCCGAGGAGCGCACCGCCCCCGAGGAGCGGGCCACGCCCGAGCGGCCGGCGGCGCCGAGCAGCGCGCCGGCGGTGGCGCCAAGAGCGAGGGCGGGGCCGCCCGCCAGGGACACGGTGCGGCCGCGGAAGTTGGTGCGGTCGAGGGCCGGAAGGCCGCGCAGCTCACGCAGCGCGGCCCGGGCGGCGGCCGCGCCAGCGGCGGCGGCGAGCAGCTTACGAACCACTGGTTACGCTCGCCGTCTTGGGCAGCAGGCTGGTCGCGCCGCTGCCGATGCCGTAGTGGCCGGTCTTGCCGCCGAGCCGCTCGACGAGGGCCAG
Organism: Dactylosporangium sp. NBC_01737; assembly: GCF_035963215.1. Classification (NCBI taxonomy): domain Bacteria; kingdom Bacillati; phylum Actinomycetota; class Actinomycetes; order Micromonosporales; family Micromonosporaceae; genus Dactylosporangium; species Dactylosporangium sp. NBC_01737. The sequence continues at coordinate 4,769,682 of NZ_CP109153.1, read as the reverse complement.
GACGGCGGCGACCTGCCCGTACGCCGTGACGGCGTTGTCGACGGTGGAGACGCTCTTGGCGATCGAGGCGTCGTCGCGGACCGAGGACACCAGGCCGTTGGCGGACAGGCCGGCGACGACCATGTCGTTGGACAGGGCGAGGGCGAAGCGGGTGACCGTGGTGAGGGCGACCGCGTTGCGCTCCTTGGCGTCCTTGCCGCTGGCCGGTGCGCCGGCGATGACGATGACCGCGTCCGCCGGGGTCTTGAGGTCGCCGTCGAGGCCGATGTAGCCGTCCTGCTCGTACGCCGACAGGACCATCCGGGTGCCGTCGACCTGCGGCGTGCCGGGCTTGTCGGCGACGAGGACCGCGGCGAGCAGCGCGGCCGAGGTCTCCTGCCCGTTGCCCTGGTTGGGCAGGGCACCGCTGATGGCCGGCGGGGCCGACGACTCGGCGAGGTCCAGCAGGTTGTCGCTGGACGCGGAGGTGAACTTCTCCTTGATGGTGACGGTGCCGGTGACCTTGGCGCCGGCGGTCTGCAGCGTGGTGGCGATCCCGTCGGCGGCGGTGTCGATGTCCTTGTCGCTGCCCTCGATCTTGACCAGCAGCACGTTGCGACCGGCCAGCTTGCCGCTGAGCAGCATCGGGGCGACCTCGGTGGCGAAGTCGGAGTTCTTCTTCAGCTCCGCCCGCGACTGGTCCAGGTCGTCACGCAGCTGCTGCTTCTCGTCAGTGATCTTGTTGACCTGATCGTTGAGGTTCTCAGCGAGCGGCCCGTTCGCCGCCGCGGTCCCGACGACGAGGCCGATGGCGAGCGCCAGGAAGACGGCGGCCAGCGACACCACGTGGTACCGGAAGTTGATCACAGGAAACGGTCCCGTCCAGGAGAACAGCGCTAGGAGAACAGCGTGAAGATCAGGTTGTCCCACCATTCGGCGATGACGCTCAGGTAGGCCCGGCCGATCGTCGTCACTGCCAGTGCCGCGGCCATCGCGGCGATCGCCGAGGCCAGCAGCAGGATCAGCGACGAGCCCGACAGACTCTGCCGGTAGAGCCGGCTGACGCCCTTGGCGTCGACCAGTTTGCCACCGAGCTTGAGCCGGGTGAGGAAGGTGGAGGCCATGCCGCCGCGACCCTTGTCGAGGAACTCGATGAGGGTGTTGTGGGTGCCGACCGCCACGAGCAGCGACGCGCCCTTGTCGTCGGCGAGCAGCATCGCGATGTCCTCGCTGGTGGCCGCCGCCGGGAACGTGATCGCCTCGACGCCGAGCCGCTGCACGCGGGCCAGCCCGGGCGCCCGCCCGTCGGGGTAGGCGTGCACGACGACCTCGGCGCCGCAGCGCAGCACGTCGTCGGAGACCGAGTCCATGTCGCCGATGATCATGTCGGGCGTGTAGCCGGCCTCGACGAGCGCGTCGGCGCCGCCGTCGACCCCGATGAGCACGGGCTTGTATTCGCGGATGTAGGGCCGCAGCACGTCGATGTCGGCCTTGTAGTCATAGCCGCGGACCACGATCAGGCAGTGCCGCCCGGCGATCTCGGTCTGGATCTCGGGCACACCGACGCCGTCGAGCAGCAGCGCACGCTCCTGCTTCAGATACTCCATCGTGTTGGCGGCGAACGCCTCCAGCTGCACCGACAGGCCCTCCCGGGCGTCGGCCATCGACAGCGCGACCGTCTCGGCGTCCTGCCGCTGCCCCTTGGCGACGGCGTCCTCACCGACATACACGGTGTCGCCCTCGATGCGGACGGTCTCGCCCTCACGGAGCCGGTCGAACAGCTCCTCGCCGAGGTCGTCGACGAGCGGGATCCCGGCCTTGATCAGGCCCTCGGGCCCCAGGTTGGGATAGCGGCCCGACACGGACGGCTTCGCGTTGAGCACCGCCGCGACCCCGGCCGCGACGAGCGAGTCGGCCGCGACACGGTCGAGGTCGACGTGGTCGATGACCGCGATCTCGCCAGGCCGCAGCCGCCCCACCAAGCGTTTGGTCCGCCGATCCAGCCGCACGACGCCACCGATGACACCCGGCTCGGCGGGCCGGGTGCGGCGCAAGGTTGGAAGTCGCATCTCAACCATCCTGGCATGGACCTCTGACAAAAGCCGCGCGCGACATGTCCACTAGCAGGTGGAACGCCACTTTTCGCGCAGAGGGTGACGCCCGTCACCTTCGCGGACTGTCAGCCAGGCGACACAATTCGCGCGTATTCACGACGGCCCCGGGTGCCTCTTGTCGGTGTACGCATCGGAAGGAGTGCCGCAGTGAACCTCTCGTCGATCAGCCTGACCCTCGTGCCCAACCTCACCGGGAAGTCGCCCACCGAGGCCGCCACCGAGCTGCGCGCCGCCGGTCTCGAGCTCGGGGTGATCCGCGAGGTCGGTCCCAGCGGCAGCATGATCGTGCTGGAGCAGTCGACCCTCCCGCTCACCGTCGCCCCGCGCGGGACCAGGGTCAATCTCCTCGTCGGCGTCCCGTGACGTGAGCCGCCTGAGCACCTCGGCGACCACCAGCAGCGACGCCGCGCCGGCGTAGGCGAGCAGCAGCGCCTGCCACGGCCGCCCGTCCAGGAACCGCCCGCAGCTGTACCCGATCATCCCCGCCATGCCCGCCCAGACGCTCACGCCGAGGGCCGTCCACGCCTGGAACCGTCCGGCGGGATAGCCGACCACCCCAGCGGCGAGCGCCGAGGCCGACCGTCCGCCGGGCAGGTATCTCGCGAACACGAGCACCTGCCCGCCACGGTCGGTCAGGGTGCGGCGGGCCCAGCCGTACACCTGGAGCCCACGCCGCCTCGTCCGCAGCCGACGCAGCACCCCGGCCCCTGCCCTGACCCCGATCCGGAACGACACGACGTCCCCCGCGAACGCCCCCGCCGCCGCCGCGACGACGACCAGCCAGATCGACGGCCGTCCCGTCTGCGCCGACACCACCGCGACCGCGATCAGCGTCGACTCGCTCGGCGACAGCGGCACCACGGCATCCAGCGCCGCCACCACGAACACGACCAGCACCACCCACGGCGTCGCCGCGACCGACTCCACGAGGTCCCGCATCGCCCGACTGTCTCGCGACGCGCCGAACACCGACCGTCGCGGGGACGACCATCAACCGTCGGTTTCGATACGTCCCGCCTGCTCGACGACGCCGTACCAGCCGAAGCACGCCGCCGTCCCGAACTCCCCGACCGGCATCCGGTAGTGCCTGGCCAGGGCCCGCAGCAGCCCCGTGTCCCGCGCCGCGCCGCCCGCACCGCCGTGCGTCAGGGACGGCACCACACATCGCGGCGTCGGCACCTGTACCCGCAGCCGCACCCCGCCCACCCGCACGACCTCCCCCGGCGCGGGATCGTCCGGCAGGTCGAGCAGCAGGTTGGGCCGGAACCGCCGATGGTCGACCGGCGCACCGTGCACCTCGGCGAGCCGCGCGAGCGCACCGGTCGTCACGACGTGCACCGCCCCGAAGTCGTGGAACCGCCCGCTGCCGATCACGCTGAGCGCGTCACTGCCGGCCTCCGCGCCGGCCGCCCACGAGGGGATCATGCCGGCCTCCCGCGGCCAGAACCGGTGCAGCACCGCCCCTTCCGGCACCACATCGGTCACCGTCACCTCGCGCCCCAGCCACGACGACAGCACCGCCCCGGCGTGCGCGGCCCCGTCCGGGTCGAGGACCGCCGCCCTGCCGTCGGGCAGCCGCAGCCGGTCGCCTTCGACGCCGACCTCCAGCAACCGCTCCCAGAGCCGCGGCTGCTTCGCGCTGACGACGACCCCGTCTGCGTCGACGCACGCCCACCGCCGGTCGCCGGCCAGCCCGTCCGCGGCGACCTCGGCCTCGGTGAGCCGCTCGCCGCCCGCCGACTTCATCGGGTACCGCCAGATCCCCGCCGCCCGCACCCCACCACTCCCCTCGCCGCACATGTTCGATCAGACGATGGACGCGACGGCGAACGATCCGCCCGCCTCGCGCCTTCTGGAAAAGTCGGCGGATCACCGCTCACCGCCCCATGCGCCACCGTCGTGATCGAGGTCGCCGCACGGTCATCCCGGCCAACCGGGTCAACGCTTCGAGCATGAAGTACGACGACGCCCACCCAGCTACCGTCGCGCCGCGATCCGCCAGTCGACCGGCGTGACGTCGCCGTCAGCCGCACGTTGCCGCAGCCGCACGGCGCCGAGTGACCGGACGCCCAGGCAGGACGCCCAGGCAGGACGCCCAGGCCGGACATCCAGGCCGGACATCCAGGCCGCGTCGGAGCGACCAGCCAGGCGCAGCACCGCCGGCCAGGCGCCGGCCCACCGAACCGGACCCGCACAGGACTGCCCCGGCACAGCACCGCCCGGCCACGTTAGGCACAGCGCGGCCGCCGGTCGGGGCACGCCACGGCGGCGGGGCGCACGACCAGGCAGAGCGCACGACCAGGCGGAGCGGGCCGTCAGTGGTGGGACTTCTCGCGGTCCGCGACCGACAGCAGCTCCTCCGCATGCGCGATGCCCAGGTCCGAGTCCGGCAGGCCGGCCAGCATCCGGGCCAGCTCCCGCGCCCGGTCGGTGTGCTCCACGACGCGGACGCCGCTGGTGGTGACGGCGCCCCCGGTGTCCTTGGCGACCACGAGGTGCCGGTCGGCGAACGCGGCCACCTGCGGCAGGTGCGTCACGACGAGGACCTGGTGGTCGCGGGCCAGCCGGGCGAGCCGCTTGCCGATCTCGACCGCCGCGGTGCCGCCGACGCCGGCGTCGACCTCGTCGAAGACCAGGGTGGGCGGGCCGCCCACGCCGGCGAAGACGACCTCGATGGCCAGCATGACGCGGGACAGCTCGCCGCCGGAGGCGCCCTTCTGCAGGGGCTGGGCGGGCGCGCCGGGGTGCGGCAGGAGACGCAGCTCGATGTCGTCCGCACCGTCGGGGCCGACGCCGGCGTCGGTGCCGCCGGCGGTGGGCACCGTGGGGCCGCCACCGGCGGGCTTGGGGCCGACGACGACGTGGATGCGGGCGTGCGGCATGGCGAGGCCGGCCAGCTCGACCGTCACGTCGGCGGCGAACCTGCCCGCCGCTTCCTGCCGGGCCGCGGACAGGGTCGCGGCGACCTCGGCGACCTCGCCGTGCAGCCGGCGGCGCTCCTTGTCGAGTTCTTCGAGGAGCTCGTCGGAGTTGTCGAGCTCGCCGAGCTTGGTGCGGGCCCGGTCGGCCCAGGCGACGACGCCGTCGACGTCCTCGGCGTATTTGCGGGTGAGCGTGCGCAGCGCGGCGCGGCGCTCATAGACCTCCTGGAGGCGGCCCGGGTCGGCGTCCAGCGCGGCGAGATAGCTGCCGAGCTCGGTGGACACGTCACCGGCGAGGGTGGCGACCTCGTCGAGGCGGGCGGCGAGCTCGCCGAGCACCCGGTCGACGCCGGTCTGCGCCTCGAGGGTGCGCCGGGCCGTCGACAGCAGGCTCAGCACGTCGGCGACGTCGTCCCCGTCGCCGGTGCCGGTCAGCGACACGTGGGCGACCTGGGCGGCGCTGCGCAGGCCTTCGACGTGCTCGAGGCGCTGGGCCTCCTCCCGCAGCAGCTCGTCCTCGCCCGGCTGCGGGTCGACGCGGCTGATCTCGTCGAGGCCGAGGCGCAGCAGGTCGGCCTCCTGGCTGCGCTGCCTGGCGTTGGCGCGGCGGTCGGCGAGGTCGTCCTCGACGGCGCGCCAGCGCGTATACAGCTCGGCGAAGCGCCCGAGCAGCTTCTCGTGCTCCGGTCCCGCGTAGCGGTCCAGGGCGGCGCGCTGCTCGGCCGGGCGCAGCAGGCGCAGCTGGTCGGACTGGCCGTGCAGGGCGAAGACCCGCTCTCCGACCTCGGCGAGGACCGCGACGGGCACGGTGCGGCCGCCGACGTGCGCACGGGAACGACCCTCGGCCGTCAGGGTGCGGCTCATCAGCAGGGTGCCGTCATCGTCGATCTCGGCGCCGGCGTCGACGATGCGGCCCTCGACCGCCGCGCGCAGGTGCGCGGGCAGCCTGAGACGGCCGTCGACGGTCGCTCGGCCAGGGTCGGCGCGGACCCGGCCCGCGTCGGCGCGACCGCCGAACAGCAGGCCGAGACTGGTCACGACCATGGTCTTGCCCGCGCCTGTCTCGCCCGTGATGACGGTCAGGCCCGGTCCAAGGGGCAGTGTGGCGTCTTCGATCACGCCGAGTCCGGTAATGCGGAGTTCCTCCAGCACAACCAGAGACACTAGCCGCGCGGTACGACACTTCTCCACTCAGCCGTGCCGTTTGTTGTGTCTCCAACCGTCGACCGGCAGGCCGAACTTCGCCACGAGGCGGTCCGTGAACGGCCGCTCACGCAGCCGCACCACCCGTACGGGGAGCGCGCCCCGGCGAACCGTGACCGTCGATCCGGGTGCGAGGTCCATGACGCGCCGCCCGTCGCAGGACAGCAGCGCGAAGCTGGTGAAGGGCTCGACGTTGATCGTGATCGTCGAGGACGGCGCGATGACGAGCGGCCGGCTGAACAGGGCGTGCGCGCTGATCGGCACCAGCAGCAGCGCCTCCAGCTCCGGCCACACGACCGGGCCGCCGGCGGAGAACGCGTACGCCGTGGAACCCGTCGGAGTGGCGCACACGACACCGTCGCAGCCGTAGCGGGACAAGGGCCGGCCGTCGACCTCGACGAGCAGCTCCAGCATCTTCTCCCGGGCGCCCTTCTCGACGGTGGCCTCGTTGAGCGCCCACGAGGAGCCGACGGGCCGCCCGTCGTGCTCGGCGAACACGTCGACGGTGAGCCGCTCGTCGACGGTGTACGTGCCCTCGACGACCTCCCGCACGGCCTTGTCGACGTCGCCGATCTCGGCCTCGGCGAGGAACCCGACCTTGCCGAGGTTGATGCCGAGCAGCGGCGCCTTCGCGGGCCGCGCCAGCTCGGCGGCCCGCAGCAGGGTGCCGTCGCCGCCGAGGGCGAACACGATCTCGACGCCCTGCGCGGCGGTCTCCCCGCTCACCGGCACCGCACGCGGGATGTCCAGCTCGGCGGCCTCCTCGGCCAGGACCCGGACGGTGAATCCCGCTGAGAGCAGGTCGGCGGCGACGGTACGGGCGTGCTCGTTGTTGCTGCGTTTACCCGTGTGGGTGACCAGCAACGCCTCGCGAACGCTCACGCCACGAACCCTTCCACAGCGGCGGCCGAGTACACCGCGTCGGGTGACACCGGCGGCGCGTCGCGGCGCAACCACAGGAAGAACTCGACGTTGCCGGACGGGCCCGGCAGCGGGCTGACCGTCACGCCGGCGACGCCGAGGCCGAGCTGCGCGGCGGCGGCCGCCACGTCCAGCACCGCCTCCGCCCGCAGGGCCGGGTCCCGGACCACGCCACCCTCGCCGACGCGTTCCCGGCCGACCTCGAACTGCGGTTTCACCATCGGTACCAGGTCCCCGCCGGCGGACGTGCAGGCGGCGAGCGCGGCCAGTACCAGCCGCAGGGAGATGAAGGACAGGTCCGCGACGGTCAGGTCGGCCGGCCCGCCGATCAGCTCCGGGGTCAGGGTGCGCACGTTGGTGCGCTCGATCACCGTCACCCGCGCGTCGGTGCGCAACGACCAGGCGATCTGGCCGTAGCCGACGTCGACCGCCGCAACGGACGCGGCGCCGCGGCGCAGGAGCACGTCGGTGAAGCCGCCCGTGGACGCACCCGCGTCAAGACACCGCCGCCCCTGTACGGGCAGCGCCTCGAACGCCGCAAGCGCCCCGGCGAGCTTGTGCCCGCCCCGCGACACGTAGTCCTCACCGGTCGCCTCGCCCAGCACCCGGACCGCGTCGGCCGGGTCGACCTGCGCGGCGGCCTTCGCGGCGGGGACGCCCCGCACCTCGACGCGCCCCTCGGCGATCAACGCGGCCGCCTGCTCCCTCGATCGGGCCAAACCGCGGCGAACCAGCTCGGCATCGAGTCGTGTCCGCCGCGCCATCACCGTTCCTCGATCGTGCCCAACGTCTCCTGCAGGGTGCGGTGGGCTTCGGCGTACACCGAGACCTGCCGCTGCAACGGCAGCGACGCTACTCCGTTCAAGGCCTCGACGGCCGCCTCGACCCGCCCGAGCGCCGCGGCACCCGGCGGGGCGGGCATCGGGCCCGGGATGGGACCTGGGGTGTGACCAGGCACGGGACCGGGAACGGGGCCGGGAGTGACGCTCACGAGGACGACGCCCGCTTCCGCGGCGTGGCCTTCTTCACAGGCGCCACGTCGGACGCTTCGGCGATCTTCTCGACCGCGGCCTTCGCCGCCGCCTTCTTCGCCGGGGCGCTGCGCTTGACCGGCGCCGCCTTCGCGGCCGCCTTCGCGGCCGTCTTGGCCGGCGCCGTCTTAGCCGGCGCCGCCGGGGCCGTCTTCGCGGGCGCCGCCGGGGCCGCCGGGGCCGTCTTCGCGGGCGCCGCCGCCGTCTTCTTCGCCACGGTCTTCTTGGCGACGGTCTTCTTCACCGCGGCGGCCGCGGGAGTCGTCTCCACGATCTCGGCGCCGACCGGCAGCGCCGGCTCCGGCTCCACCGCCGGCACCTTCGCGGTCGCGGCCACGGAGGCGGCCTTGAGCTGCGCCTCGAGCTCATGCACGCGGGTCGTCAGCGCCGCGACCTCCTCGGCCGTGGCCAGACCGACTGCGCCGAGGGCACGGTCCAGCTCGTACCGCACGAGCTTGGTCACCGCCTCACGGTTGGCGGTGCCGGCTTTCACGAGGTCCTCGGCCATCACCTGCAGCTGCTCGGCGGTCGCGCCGCTCCTGCCGACCAGCCTGCGGACCGTCTTGGTCGCCTTCTTGGTCGTCGCCTCGGTCATTCCGTAGGCCAATTCCAGGTATGCCCGCCAGGCTTCCTGAGCCATGCTTGCGCCTCTCCTCCAAGTGGTGTACCGCCGTTCACGCTACCGGGCGGTCCGTGACGCCGTACGGTACGGTCACAATCCAAGTGTCCGCATTGGACATTTGGATGCACGGAAACGGGGGAAAACATGGCCACGGTCGAGGAATGTCGGGCGGCGCTGCAGAAGCTCGCGGCCCGGCTCGCCGAGAACGCGGCGGCGGCCCGGGAGAAGCTCGACTTCGACCGTTCGCTCGCCTGCCGGGTCACGGACCTCGGCGTCGCGTTCCACGGGCAGCTGCAGGGCGGGCAGATCTCCGGCCTCACCGACGGCGACGACCCCCGCGCGAAGATCAAGCTCACCGCGACGAGCGACGACCTGGTCGCCCTCGTCAACAGTGAGCTCAACGTCATGCAGGCCTGGACCAGCGGCCGCATCAAGATCGACGCGGGCGTGTTCGACCTGCTGAAGCTCCGCAAGCTCCTCTAGAGCTTCATCCACTCCAGCGCCGCCGTGGCGGCCTCGCCCTCCGCCGTCACGGGCCGCACCTCGCCGGCCGCCCACGCCACCGCGCACAGCGCCATGAGCGCGTCGATGCGGCGACCATCGCCGGTCAGCTCCCAGCCGTCGCCACGGTCCTCGACGCGCCACTGGTTCGTCCCCGCGGCCGGCGGCGCCTCGAACAGCCCCGCCAGATCCTCGGCGACGAACGTGGGCCGCCGCTCCACCGGCGCGGCGAGCAGCTCGGCGGCGTCGCTGACCCCGGTGAGGACGAGCAGGCTGTCCATCCCGGCCCGGTACGCGCCCTCGATGTCCGTGTCGAGCCGGTCACCGACCACGATCGGGTGCGTGGCCGACCGCTCCCGCGCCGCCTCGAGGAACAGCGTCGGGTCGGGCTTGCCGACGATCGTGTCCGGCTGCCGGCCCAGCGCCGTCGCGAGCGCCACGACCAGCGACCCGTTGCCAGGCAGCGGCCCCCGCGGCGACGGCAGCGTCTTGTCGGCGTTCGTCGCGATCCACTTCGCGCCGCCCCGGATCGCCACCGACGCGTCGGCGAGGTCCCGCATGGCGACGTCGGGCCCGTACCCCTGCACGACCACCTCGGCCTCGCCGGCCTCGGTGACCGGCCGGAGCCCGACGGCCCTGACCTCCTCCTGCAGCGCGGGCGCGCCGAGGATGAGCACGGGCGTGCCCGCCGCGAACCGCTCGGCGAGCAGCAGCGCCGTCGCGTGCGCCGACGTGACGACCTCCCGCACCTCGGCGGGGATGCCGATCCTGGTCAGCAGCGCCGCCACGTCACCGGGCAGCCGGGAGGCGTTGTTCGTGGCGTACGCACTGGGGATGCCCCGTTCACGCAACCGCGCACACGCCTCGGCTGCGCCGGGGATGACCTGGTCGACCAGGTACAGCACTCCGTCGAGGTCGAAGATGACCAGGTCGTAGTGGCTGACGAGGTCCCCGCCGGCGGTGTCGCCGGCGGGGGTCCCGTCCGTCTGGTCAGGCACGCGCGGTCCCGCTGTCGTCACCGTCGCCGCCGGGCTCGGTGCCGGCCGGAGGGGTGGCGTCACCGTCGCGATCGTCGTCGGTCTCGCCGTCGCCGTCCGTGTCGTCGCTGCCGCCGCCGGTACGCGTCCCGCCGGTCACCTGGTCGTCGTCCGCCGCCGCGGGTGCGTCGCCGTCACGGTCGTCGTCGGCGTCGTCCTCGTCGTCGTAGTCATCGTCGTCGCGGTCGTCCTCGTCGTCCGCGTCTTCGTCGTCTACGTCGTCCGCTTCGTCGTCCGCTTCGTCGTCCGCTTCGTCGTCCTCGTCGTCGTAGTCTTCGTCTTCGTCGTCCTCGTCGTCGTCCTGGTCATCCTGGTCGTCGTCGCGGTCGTCGTCCTCGTCGTCTTCTACGTCGTCTTCTACGTCGTCGTCTTCGTCTTCTTCGTCTTCTTCGTCGTCGTAGTCGTCTTCGTCGTCGCGGTCGTCATCCTCGTCGTCCGCGTCTTCGTCGTCGTCTTCGTCGTCGTAGTCATCCTCGTCGTCCTCGTCGTCGTCGCGGTCGTCGTCCTCGTCGGCGGTGGCGCGGGCGTCGTCGAGGTCCTCGTCGTCACCCTCCTCGTCGCCGTCCAGGACGATGCCGTCGAGCTCGAGGAGCCGCTCCGCCGCGTCGGTGGCGAGGTCCTCGTCGAGGTCCGCGGCACGCGCGAACCACTCGCGGGCCTCTTCCCGGCGCCCGGCACGCAGCAGGGCGTCGGCGTACGCGTACCGCAGCCGCGCCGCCCACACCGCGTCAGGCGCCGACGTCAGCTCACGGACCTGCAGCATCGCCACGGCGGCGTCGTGCTGCCCCATGTCGCCCCGCGCCCCGGCCGCAACGATGAGCAGCTCGACGATCTCCTCGGCCGTCAGCTTCTCCCGGTCCGCGGTCCGGAACAGGTCGATCGCCTTCTCCGGCCGCTCCAGGGCCCGCTCACAGTCGGCGATGACCGCGATGTGCGTCTGCCGCCCCGTCATCCGGTGATACGTCCGCAGCTCGCCGAGTGCCGTCTGCCACTCCCCCGCGTGGTACGCCGCGAGACCCGCGGCCTCCCGCACCACCGCGATCCGCGACGCCTTCCGCCGCGCGACGAGCGCGTGGGCGAGCGCCAGCTCGGGGTCGTCGTCGATGAGCTGCCCGGTCGCGATGAGCCGCTTGGCGACCTCCTCCGCGACGGGCCGGGCGAGGGAGCTCAGCTCGCTGCGCACCTCACGGTCCAGCTCCGACGGGTCGATGTCGTCGGCGAGCACCGGGTCCGCGACGCGGCTGACGGTCTCCTCGCCCTCGACCTCCTCGGCGACGAAGCCGGGGTCGCTCTGCCGTGGCCGGTACCCACCGGCGTCGTTCCGCCGCAGTGCCTCCGGCCGCTGGGAGCCGGCACCGCGCCCGCCGGAGTCCCGGTCCCGGAACCCACCGGCCCGCGGCCCGCCGTCACGCTGCCCGGGACGGTCGCCCCGGTCGCGCCGGGGACCGCCGTCACGGAAGTTGCCGGAGCGGTCGCCGCCGTCACGGTACCCACCGGAGCGCGGGCCGCCGTCACGGTCACGGAACCCACCGGGCCGCTCACCACGGTCGCCGCCGACGGGCCGGTCGCCACGGTCACGGAACCCGGGACGGTCGCCACCGGGCCGCTCACCACGGTCACGGAACGCCGGACGGTCGCCGCCCGGCCGCTCACCACGGTCGCCGCCGGCGCGGAAGCCGGACCGGTCGTCACGGTCGCGGAAGCCACCCGGGCGGTCCCCACGGTCGCCGCCGACGGGCCGGTCGCCACGATCACGGAACCCGCTGGGCCGGTCGCCCCGCGGAGCACCGTCACGGTCACGGAAGCCACCAGGCCGCTCGGTGCGGTCGCCACTGCGGTACCCACCGGGCCGCTCAGTGCGGTCGCCACTGCGGAAAGGCCGCTCGGTGCGGTCCCCGCTGCGGAAGCCACCACGGTCGCCGCCGTCACGGCCGGCGCTGGGACGGTCGCCCCGGTCGCGGTACGCCGGCCGGTCGCCACCATCGCGATCCCGGAACCCACCGCCACGGGGACCACTGCCACCGTCACGGTCGCGGAAGCCGCCCGCGCCGCTGGGCCGGTCGCCACGCGGCGGTCCGTCGCGGAACCCGGGACGGTCACCCCGGTCGGCGCCACCACGGAACGGCGGCCGGTCACCACGCGAAGCATTGTCACGGAACGGCGGACGATCGCCACGCGGGCCACCGTCACGGTCCCGGAACCCACCAGAGCTGCTGGGCCGGTCACCACGCGGCGCACCATCGCGGAACGACGGCCGGTCGCCACCATCGCGATCCCGGAACCCACCGCCACGGGGACCACTGCCACCATCGCGCGGGCCACCATCGCGGTCCCGGAAGCCACCGGGCCGCTCGGTGCGGTCGCCACTGCGGAAGCCACCGGAGCCACTGGGCCGGTCACCACGCGGCGCACCGTCGCGGAAGCCGCCCGGACGCTCGCCACGAGCCCCGTCACGGAACCCGGGCCGGTCACCACGGTCGCCACGCGGGCCACCGTCACGGTCACGGAAACCACCAGAGCCGCTGGGCCGATCCCCACGGGGACCGCCGTCACGGTCACGGAAACCACCGGCGCCGCTCGGCCGGTCACCACGGGACCCGCCGTCGCGGTCGCGGAAGCCGCCCGCGCCGCTCGGCCGGTCGCCACGCGGAGGACCGTCGCGGAACCCGGGACGGTCACCACGGTCCGCCCCACCACGGAACGGCGGCCGGTCACCACGCGAGGCGTTGTCACGGAACGGCGGACGATCGCCACGCGGACCGCCTTCACGGTCGCGGAACCCACCCGAACCACTGGGCCGGTCCCCACGGTCACCACGCGGGCCACCGTCGCGGAACCCACCGGAGCGCTCACCGTCACGGAACCCGGGCCGGTCGCCACCGGAGCGGTAGCCACCACCCGTACCGCCACCGGAGCCACCCGACCGGTAGCCGCCCGAGCTGCTGGAGCCACCGGAACGGAAGCCGCCCGGACGCTCGCCGCGGTCACCGCGCGGGGCACCGTCACGGGGTCCGGCGTCACCGTCACGGAAGCCACCGGGCCGGTCGCCACCCTCGCGGGGACGGAAGCCGCCGGAGCGCTCGCCGCCGGCGCCACCGGACCTGTACCCACCCGACCCGCCGGTCGTCCGGTCACCCGAGCGGTAGCCGCCCGAGCTGCCGGAACCGCCAGTACGGTCGCCGGAGCGGTACCCGCCGCCGGAGCCACCGGAACCGCCGGTGCGGGGACCGCCGTCACGGTCGCGGAAGCCGCCGGAGCGGTCGCCGCCCGTGCGGTCACCGCGCGGGGCACCGTCGCGGGGGGTCCGGGAGCTCGAAGACGAGCCGCGGTCGCGGTCGGCACCGGTCCAACGGGGTTTGCGGTCACCGGAGGCGGGGCGCTCTCCCCGGTCCTTGCCGCCCTGGTTATCGCGGTCGTGGGGTCCTGCAGTCACGACTTCATCCTTCCCGACCGGGGTGCGCTGCATGCACTCGACCCGGTAAACGAATTAAGGGCCGCCCCAGGAAAGGGCGGCCCTTAATCGAAAATTTGTCCGGCGGCGTCCTACTCTCCCACACTCTCTCGGGTGCAGTACCATCGGCGCTGGAGGGCTTAGCTTCCGGGTTCGGAATGGGACCGGGCGTTTCCCCTCCGCTATGGCCGCCGTAACTCTATGAACCTGTCAACCACCGCACACCCTGCCCGCCGTCGCCGGCTGCAGGGGTGCGTTCTGGTGTTGGTTCAGAATCACACAGTGGATGCGTTGTCTCATAAAGCTTTGTGTATGAGGTCAAGTCCTCGGCCTATTAGTACCGGTCAGCTCAAACCTGTTACCAGGCTTCCACTTCCGGCCTATCAACCCAGTGGTCTAACTGGGGGCCTTAACCCTCAAGGGGTGGGATACCTCATCTCGAAGCGAGCTTCCCGCTTAGATGCTTTCAGCGGTTATCCCTTCCGAACGTAGCCAACCAGCCGTGCTCTTGGCAGAACAACTGGCACACCAGAGGTTCGTCCGTCCCGGTCCTCTCGTACTAGGGACAGCCCTTCTCAAGTATCCTACGCGCGCGGCGGATAGGGACCGAACTGTCTCACGACGTTCTAAACCCAGCTCGCGTACCGCTTTAATGGGCGAACAGCCCAACCCTTGGGACCTACTCCAGCCCCAGGATGCGACGAGCCGACATCGAGGTGCCAAACCATCCCGTCGATATGGACTCTTGGGGAAGATCAGCCTGTTATCCCCGGGGTACCTTTTATCCGTTGAGCGACACCGCTTCCACCTGCCAGTGCCGGATCACTAGTCCCGACTTTCGTCCCTGCTCGACCTGTCAGTCTCACAGTCAAGCCCCCTTGTGCACTTGCACTCAACACCTGATTGCCAACCAGGCTGAGGGAACCTTTGGGCGCCTCCGTTACATTTTAGGAGGCAACCGCCCCAGTTAAACTACCCACCAGACACTGTCCCTGAACCGGATCACGGTCCGAAGTTAGATACCCAAATCCAACAGAGTGGTATTTCAAGCTTGCCTCCACAACCACTGGCGTGGCCGCTTCACAGGCTCCCACCTATCCTACACAATCGAATTCGAGTACCAATGTCAAGCTATAGTGAAGGTCCCGGGGTCTTTCCGTCCTGCCGCGCGTAACGAGCATCTTTACTCGTAGTGCAATTTCGCCGGGCCTGTGGTTGAGACAGTGGGGAAGTCGTTACGCCATTCGTGCAGGTCGGAACTTACCCGACAAGGAATTTCGCTACCTTAGGATGGTTATAGTTACCACCGCCGTTTACTGGCGCTTAAGTTCTCCGCTTCGCCCTCACGGACTAACAGGTCCCCTTAACGTTCCAGCACCGGGCAGGCGTCAGTCCATATACATCGTCTTACGACTTCGCATGGACCTGTGTTTTTAGTAAACAGTCGCTTCCCCCTGGTCTCTGCGGCCACCAACCGCTCCACCAGCATGTGGTCTCACCATCGGTGGCCCCCCTTCTCCCGAAGTTACGGGGGCAATTTGCCGAGTTCCTTAACCACAGTTCGCCCGATCGCCTCGGTATTCTCTACCTGACCACCTGTGTCGGTTTGGGGTACGGGCCGCTCGAAACTCGCTAGAGGCTTTTCTCGGCAGCATGGGATCACTGACTTCGCCTGAAACGGCTCCGCTTCACGTCTCACCCTCAAGCAGTACGGATTTGCCTATACTGCGGGCTACACGCTTGCCCCGGCACAACCACCGGCCGGGTCCAGCTACCCTCCTGCGTCACCCCATCGCTTGCCTACTACCACCCAAGTTCCCAACATCAACCCATCAACCCGAAGGTCTCAAAGCATCCGGAGGTTAGTACAAGCGGGTCCGGCATGGACGCTTCTACGCGGGTACGGGAATATCAACCCGTTATCCATCGACTACGCCTCTCGGCCTCGCCTTAGGCCCCGACTCACCCAGGGCGGATTAGCCTGGCCCTGGAACCCTTGGTCATCCGGCGGCAGGGTTTCTCACCCTGCTTTCGCTACTCATGCCTGCATTCTCACTCGCGTCACCTCCACGGCTGGATCACTCCGCCGCTTCACCGGTGACACGACGCTCCCCTACCCATCCACACACCTGGACCTCACCCCGAAAGGATCAGCCGGGTTATCATGTGAATGCCACAGCTTCGGCGGTGTGCTTGAGCCCCGCTACATTGTCGGCGCGGAACCACTTGACCAGTGAGCTATTACGCACTCTTTCAAGGGTGGCTGCTTCTAAGCCAACCTCCTGGTTGTCTATGCGACCCCACATCCTTTACCACTTAGCACACGCTTAGGGGCCTTAGCTGGTGATCTGGGCTGTTTCCCTCTCGACTACGAAGCTTATCCCCCGCAGTCTCACTGCCACGCTCTCACTTACCGGCATTCGGAGTTTAGTTGACTTCAGTAAGCTTGTAGGCCCCCTAGGCCATCCAGTGCTCTACCTCCGGCAAGAAACACGTGACGCTGCACCTAAATGCATTTCGGGGAGAACCAGCTATCACGGAGTTTGATTGGCCTTTCACCCCTAACCACAGGTCATCCCCCAACTTTTCAACGTTGGTGGGTTCGGCCCTCCACGCGGTCTTACCCGCGCTTCAGCCTGCCCATGGCTAGATCACTCCGCTTCGGGTCTAGGACACGCGACTGAACGCCCTATTCAGACTCGCTTTCGCTACGGCTCCCCCACACGGGTTAACCTCGCCACGTATCACTAACTCGCAGGCTCATTCTTCAAAAGGCACGCCGTCACCCCCGACCCCAAAAGGCCAGGACGCTCCGACGGATTGTAGGCGCACGGTTTCAGGTACTATTTCACTCCCCTCCCGGGGTACTTTTCACCTTTCCCTCACGGTACTCGTCCGCTATCGGTCATCAGGGAGTATTTAGGCTTACCAGGTGGTCCTGGCAGATTCACGGCAGATTACAGGAGTCCGCCGCTACTCGGGAACACACCAACACAGACCCAGGATTTTCGCCTACCGGACTCTCACCGTCTACGGTGCCGCTTTCCAGCGAACTTCGACTAACCCAGAATTTTCTGACTGTGCGACCGGTCAGCAGCCCGATCAAGACATGCCCCACAACCCCGCGCACGCAACCCCTGCCAGGTATCACACGTACACGGTTTAGCCTCTTCCGCTTTCGCTCGCCACTACTCACGGAATCACTATTGTTTTCTCTTCCTGCGGGTACTGAGATGTTTCACTTCCCCGCGTTCCCTCTACCTGCCCTATGTGTTCAGGCAGGAGTGACACCACATGACTGGTGCCAGGTTCCCCCATTCGGACACCCTGGGATCACAGCTCGGTTGACAGCTCCCCCAGGCCTATCGCGGCCTCCCACGTCCTTCATCGGCTCCTGATGCCAAGGCATCCACCGTACGCCCTTAAAAACTTGACCACAAAAAGCTTTAAAGATGCTCGCATCCACTGTGCAATTCTCAACCAACACCAAACCCACACCACTTTGTCAGAAACAGCCTCCGCCGAAGCCGGCGCGGTCCTGTTCCTAGTGTGAGTCTCGTCTGAACCAACCCTCGCGTCACCGCGCTGATTGTTTCAGGACCCAACAGGGTGCCTGTGTGTGCCACGAACCGCATCTCCGACCGTTCCACTCCACTCACGTGGCTGTACTAGACCATTGGAAACCGTTGTCCGCGATACTTCGCCAGTGTCTCCGCCATATGAGCACCCCACCAGCGCATTCGGCCGGTATGGGGCTCCTGCCACCTTTCGGTGGAGGTTGCTCCTTAGAAAGGAGGTGATCCAGCCGCACCTTCCGGTACGGCTACCTTGTTACGACTTCGTCCCAATCGCCAGTCCCACCTTCGACGGCTCCCTCCACAAGGGTTGGGCCACCGGCTTCGGGTGTTACCGACTTTCGTGACGTGACGGGCGGTGTGTACAAGGCCCGGGAACGTATTCACCGCAGCGTTGCTGATCTGCGATTACTAGCGACTCCGACTTCACGGGGTCGAGTTGCAGACCCCGATCCGAACTGAGACCGGCTTTTTGGGATTCGCTCCACCTCACGGTATCGCAGCCCTTTGTACCGGCCATTGTAGCATGCGTGAAGCCCTGGACATAAGGGGCATGATGACTTGACGTCATCCCCACCTTCCTCCGAGTTGACCCCGGCAGTCTTCGATGAGTCCCCGGCATAACCCGCTGGCAACATCGAACAAGGGTTGCGCTCGTTGCGGGACTTAACCCAACATCTCACGACACGAGCTGACGACAGCCATGCACCACCTGTGAACGCCCCCGAAGGACACCACATCTCTGCGGTTTTAGCGCCCATGTCAAACCCAGGTAAGGTTCTTCGCGTTGCATCGAATTAATCCGCATGCTCCGCCGCTTGTGCGGGCCCCCGTCAATTCCTTTGAGTTTTAGCCTTGCGGCCGTACTCCCCAGGCGGGGCGCTTAATGCGTTAGCTGCGGCACAGAGAACCGGAGAGGCCCCCCAACCTAGCGCCCAACGTTTACAGCGTGGACTACCAGGGTATCTAATCCTGTTCGCTCCCCACGCTTTCGCTCCTCAGCGTCAGTATCGGCCCAGAGACCCGCCTTCGCCACCGGTGTTCCTCCTGATATCTGCGCATTTCACCGCTACACCAGGAATTCCAGTCTCCCCTACCGAACTCAAGCCTGCCCGTATCAGCTGCAAGCCCACAGTTGAGCTGCGGGTTTTCACAGCTGACGCAACAAGCCGCCTACGAGCTCTTTACGCCCAATAAATCCGGACAACGCTCGCGCCCTACGTCTTACCGCGGCTGCTGGCACGTAGTTGGCCGGCGCTTCTTCTCCAGGTACCGTCACTTGCGCTTCGTCCCTGTCGAAAGAGGTTTACAACCCGAAGGCCTTCATCCCTCACGCGGCGTCGCTGCATCAGGCTTCCGCCCATTGTGCAATATTCCCCACTGCTGCCTCCCGTAGGAGTCTGGGCCGTGTCTCAGTCCCAGTGTGGCCGGTCGCCCTCTCAGGCCGGCTACCCGTCGTCGCCTTGGTAGGCCATCACCCCACCAACAAGCTGATAGGCCGCGAGCCCATCCCAGGCCGAAAAACTTTCCACACCCCACGATGCCGTGAAGAATGAATATCCGGTATTAGCCCCCGTTTCCGAGGGTTATCCCAAAGCCTAGGGCAGGTTACTCACGTGTTACTCACCCGTTCGCCGCTCGAGTACCCCGAAGGGCCTTTCCGCTCGACTTGCATGTGTTAAGCACGCCGCCAGCGTTCGTCCTGAGCCAGGATCAAACTCTCCAACAAAACTTGTGGAAAACCTGTCCTGGCAACAAACAATCGTTTGTCACCAAAGGAATCCTCGGACACGAAAACCATCACTGGCCCGTGTCACGGGGTCATATCAATTGGCACTGGCTTAACAAGCACCCTGTTGAGTTCTCAAACAACCAACGCACACCGCAGAGCCTCACTGTTACCAGTTCCGCTCACCCAGGGCGCTTCATTCCGCTTTAATCTAGCACATCCGCTTTGCGGTGTCAAGTCCGGCTCGCCGTACTTTGTCCCGTTTTGCGGACACACAACGACTCTTCCGGTAACCCGGTCGAGTGTCGTATGGTTTCGGCAGGACGTCCGCTGCGGCTCGTTTGAGCGACCCGCGTGCCTCGTCCGTGTCCCTGCCGGTTGTCAACCTTACCCGCTCCGCGTCCCGCATCCAAATCGACATTGTCGACTGGCTGCCGTCCGCCTCGTGGGCATGACCTTCGACCGGTCACCCGGCCATCGGTCGTCTGAGCTTCGGCAGGCCGCCCGGCGCGTCAAGCGCGCCGTCCGTTTCCCTGCCGGTCATCTACGTTACCCGGCTTCCCGATCTCCACCAAATCGATCACTCGCTCGGTGGTGGTCGTGGGCCCCGGTCGCGCAGAGCGCCACCGGGCAGGTGCCCCGTGGCGCTCGCAAAAGCTACGTGGAGTGCTGCGACAGAGTCAAATCGAGCCGAGCTCGACCCCGGCGAACGTCCGCTTTCCCTTACGCAGCACCAGTAGGCCGCCGGCCAGGGCACGGTCGGCGGCGACGATCTCCTCCGCGTCGCTCACCCGCTCGTTGTTCACGTACGCACCGCCCTCCGCGACGGTCCGCCGCGCCTCGTTGCGGCTGCTGACGAGCCCGGCGGCGATGAACAGGTCGGCAACGGAGGTCCCGGCCGCTGCTCGTACCAAACCGGCCTCCGACAACGCGGCACGCAATGTCGACGCGGACAGGGACGCGAGCTCACCCCGGCCGAACAGCGCCTGCGACGCGGCGATCACCTGCTCGGTCTCGTGCGGGCCGTGCACGATCCGGGTGACCTCCTCCGCGAGCCGCCGCTGCCCGAGCCGTGCCGCGGGCCGGTCCGCCGTCTCCTTCTCCAGGGCCTCGATCTCCTCCCTGGACAGGAACGTCAGCCGCCGCAGCAGCCCGCCCACGATCGAGTCCTCGAGGTTCACGAAGTACTGGAACAACGAGTACGGCGAGGTCATCCCCGCGTCCATCCACAGGCTGCCGCCGCCGGTGGACTTCCCGAGCTTCTCCCCCGCGCTGTTGACCAGCAGCGGCGTGGCCAGCAGGTGCACCGACGCGCCCTCGATGCGCCGGATCAGGTCGGTGCCCGCCGTCAGGTTGCCCCACTGATCACTGCCACCGGTCTGCAGGCGGCAGTCATGCCGCCGGTACAGCTCCAGGAAGTCCATGCCCTGCAGGATCTGGTAGCTGAACTCGGTGTAACTGATCCCGGCGTCGGAGTTGAGCCGGGCGCTGACGGCGTCCTTGGTCAGCATCTTGTTCACCCGGAAGTGCTTGCCGATGTCGCGCAGGAAGTCGATCGCCGACAGCGGAGCGGTCCACTCGAGGTTGTTGACCATCGTCGCCGCGTTGCCGCCGGTGAAGTCGAGGAACGGCTCGATCTGGCCGCGGATCTTCTCGACCCACTCGGCGACCTGGTCACGCGAGTGCAGCTGCCGCTCCGCGGACGGCCGGGGGTCGCCGATGAGGCCGGTGGCGCCGCCGACCAGCGCGAGCGGCCGGTGCCCGGCCAGCTGCAACCGCCGCATCGTCAGCACCTGCAGCAGGTGCCCGATGTGCAGGCTCGGCGCGGTGGGGTCGAAACCGCAGTAGTACGTCAGCGGTCCCTTCGCCATCTCGGCGCGCAACTCGTCGAGGTCCGTCGAGAGGGCGATCAGGCCACGCCACTGCAGATCATCAAGCACATCGGTCACGCCGCGATTCTCGCACCCACCCCCGGTGACGGCCCAACGCATTGCAACCGGTGCTGTTCGCGGCATCGGCGGCGGGTGTACGACCTGAGCCACCACCCGCACGTCCCTCATCCGATGACGGGGCGGAAGTGTCGTAGCCGACCGATAGTGTTGGGGCATGGCGGTTGTGAAGATCAACGCGATCGAGGTTCCTGAAGGTGCGGGCCCCGAGCTGGAGCGCCGGTTCGGCGCCAGGCACGGCGCCGTGGAGGGGTCGAAGGGGTTCCTGGGCTTCGAGCTGCTACGCCCGGTGGCCGGCGAGACCCGCTATTTCGTCTACACCCGGTGGGAGTCCGAGGAGGACTTCCAGGCGTGGGCGAAGGGTCCCGCAATGGAGGCGCACTCCGGTGAGCGGGCCAAGCCGGTGGCCTCCGGCTCCAGCCTGCTGGAGTTCGAGGTCGTGCAGCACGCCGACCCGGCACCCGCCGCCGAGGGCTGAGCGTTGGAGCGCTTCGTCCTGTTCCCCGGCCGCCACCATCTGCTGACCAGGTTCCAGGCGAGCTACCTGCGTGGTCTCGCCGGCGACGGCGGGCAGACGGTCGTGTGGGCCGTGACGAGCGCCAACCACCAGAACACCAAACGCAACCCCGTCGGCTATGACCGGCGGCAGGCGGCGATCGAACGCTTCAGCGTGCAGGAGGGGCTGCGGTCCCTGGTCGTGCCGGTGTTCGACACCGCGCACACCGGCCGGTTCGCCGACGTCACCCTCAAGAGCGTCGAGTCGGTGCTCGGGCACACCCTGACGCCGCGGGACACGGTGGTGGCGTGCTCGACGCCCGAGGTCGCGGCGATGTATGCCGAGCTCGGGTTCACGATCGCCGGGGTCGAGGCCGAGCGGGACCCCGCGCCGGACCGGCCGTGGGACGTGCTGATGCGCCTCGCCGCCGGCGATCCGGCGTGGCGGGACCTGGCGCACCCGGCGAGCCTCGACGTCTACGACCGGTATCACCTCGGCGAGCAGGTCGCGCAGGTCGTCAACGACCCGGTCGTCGGCGAGGAGGGCGGCCTCACCACCACCCGCGACTACCGCACCTATGCCGAGGCGTTCGAGGCGAGCGCCGAGCGCAAGTGGGACATGGTGCGCCGGCACGTGCGCCCCGGCCGGATCGTCGACGTGGGCTGCGGCGCCGGCGCGGTCCTCGCCCTGGCCGACCGCGAGCCGGCGCTGCGGGAGAGCGACCTCATCGGCGTCGAGGTCGCCAGGCACCTGTTCGAGGAGTGCGTGCACCGCAAAGCGCAGGGCTGGTTCACCAACCCCAACGTCTACTTCTACTGCCGCAACGTCCTCGGCGGCGCCGTGTTCGCGCCGCGGTCGGTCGACACCACGCTGACGTTCGCGCTGACCCACGAGATCTGGTCCTACGGGCGCCGGATGGAGTCGCTGCGCCGCTTCGCGCAGGCGATCTACGACCACACGGTGCCCGGTGGCGTCTGGATCAACTCCGACGTGTGCGGCCCCGACAACCGCGGCCTGCGGGTGCGGCTCGCACTGCAGGGCGCCCCCGGCGCTGTCCCGGCCGGCCAGGCAGACCTCACGGGCCTGTCCCGCGACGAGATCTCCGCGCTGGTCGAGGGCCTGCCGACCCGGGCGCGGCTGGAGCGGTTCGCCGCCGACTTCCACTTCCCGTTGCCGTTCGACGCCCGGCCCGACGGCACCGTCGACATCGCCCTCAGCGACGCGATGGAGTTCCTCACCCACAAGGACTATCCCGACAACTGGCTGTCCGAGGCGCACGAGCAGTTCTGCGGACTGGAGTTCGCGGACTGGAAGGCGCTGCTGACCGACATCGGCTTCGAGGTCGACGGCGCGTCGCACTCGTGGCGCAACGACTGGATCGTGGAGCACCGGCTCGCCCCGGTCGCGCAGCTGTCGTCCCAGGACGGCACGCCGTTGCCATGGCCCGACACGCACGTGCTGCTGGTGGCTCGCCGCCCGCTCAACACCTGACCGCCCCGCCCGCTCAACCTGACCGCTCCACTCCGTTCGGCACCTGACTGCTCCGCCCGCCCGATACCTGGCCCCGGCGCGCACGCTCAACACCTGACCGCACCGCTCGCTCAA
Source organism: Dactylosporangium sp. NBC_01737 (assembly GCF_035963215.1). Lineage (NCBI taxonomy): Bacteria > Bacillati > Actinomycetota > Actinomycetes > Micromonosporales > Micromonosporaceae > Dactylosporangium > Dactylosporangium sp. NBC_01737. The sequence goes on along the minus strand of NZ_CP109153.1, from coordinate 4,746,548 downwards.
GATCTGACCCCGGCGCGCACGCTCGACATCTGGCCGCACCGCCCGTTCGACACCTGGCCCCGGCGCGGCCGGGTTTCCGCACCGGTTCCCGGGGCACCGTTGCGGCACCGGCTCCCGGAGCGTGGCCGGGGTCGTGCCCGTCGCCCGCTCTGCCCGTCTCACCACCGGAGGTGGCTCACGTGAAAGCGTTGCGGTATTCCGAGTACGGTCCGTCCAGCGTCCTGCACGTCGTCGACGTCGACGAGCCGCAGCCGGGCCCGGGGCAGGTCCGGATCCGGGTGCGTGCCGTCGGGATCAACCCGTTCGACTGGAAGGTCCGCAGCGGCGCCTTCGGCGACACGACCCCGAGCCGCCTCCCGGTGATCCCGCACGGCGACGTCTCCGGCGTGATCGACGCCGTCGGCCCCGCGGCGCCCGACGCTGCGGCGTCCCCGGGCGCCGCCGCGCCGCAGGTCGGCGACGAGGTGTTCGGGCTGGCGGCCGGTGGCGGCGCCGCCGAGTTCGCGGTGATGAAGCTGTGGGTGGCCAAGCCGCCGGGCATGCCGTTCGAGGAGGCCGCCGGTCTGCCCGGCGTCGTCGAGGCGGCCGGCCGCGCGCTCGCGCTGCTCGGCGTCGAGAAGGGCCAGACGATCGTCGTCAACGGCGCCGCCGGCGGCGTGGGCATCGCCGCCACGCAGCTCGCCGTCGCCCGCGGCGCGACCGTCATCGGCACCGCCAGCGAGCGCAACCACGACTTCCTGCGCTCGCTCGGCGCCACCCCCGTCACGTACGGCGAAGGCCTCGCCGACCGCGTCCGCGCCGCCGCGCCGCAGGGCGTCGACCTGGCCCTCGACACCGCCGGCCGGGGCGCCGTCGCCGACCTGATCACGCTGACCCCTGCCCCCGCCGACGTGGTCAGCATCGTGGACTTCGACGCGCCGAAGCTCGGCGCCCGCGTCACCGACGGCTCGGAGGGACGCGCCTGGCAGACCCTCGACGAGGCCGCCGACCTGTACCGGCAGGGCCGCTTCACGATGCCCGTCGAGCGCGTCTTCCCCCTGTCCGAAGCGCCCGCGGCCCACGACCTGAGCCAGTCCGGCCACGTCCGCGGCAAGGTCATCCTCGTCCCCTGAGCCCGCCCGGACCGCTCCCGCGCTGTCCCCGTCCCGCACCGCTCCTGTCCCGCAGACCCGGACCAAGCAAGCCCACGCATCGCCCCCGTGATCACGGACCTTCACGGGGGCCGGGGCGCCACCGAGGTTCCGTGATCACGGGAACGTCCCAGTGCTCACGCACGTTCGCTCTTGCAGCCCGTGATCGAAGTCGCCTGGTGGTCGTCCAATCGCAGCGCAAGGGTCCAGGTGTGCACTTCGAGGCGCGAAGCAAACGCGATCTTGACCCGTCTGCCGGCACGAAGTCCGGCCGGTGCGGGTCACCCACGAGACGGTGCGGGTCACCCTCGGAACGGTGCGGGTCGCCCTCGGGACGGTCGGTCAGGGGTCGGGGAGTTCGACCGGTGACGGGTCGGGGCGCTTGGCGAAGCGGTCGTCGCCGGACGACCGGCCGCGCAGGTGGCGGCCCACCCACGGCAGCAGGTGCCGGCGGCCCCAGGCCAGCTCCGCCCGCAGCACCTGGTGCCGGCGGCGGACCGGGGCGGACGGCAGCGGCAGGGTCCACGTGTCGTCGGTGCCTGGCAGGCCGACGGCGTGTGCAAGGGCGGCGGCGATGCGTTCGTGGCCGGCGCTGTTGGCGTGCAGCCGGTCGTCGCTCCACAGCCGCGGGTCGGACGCGACCGGGTACGCGCCGAGGTCGAGCAGGACCGCCCCGCTGTCGGCGCACGCCTTGCGGATCGCGGCGTTGAAGGCGATGACCCGGCCCCGCAGCGGCTTCGCGATCGGCATGACCGGCGCCGGGTCCGGCAGCGTGAACGTCAGGACCGTCGCGCCGCGGGCAACGAGGGCCTCCTGCATCGCGAAGAGGTCACCGGCGACGGCGGCGACGTCGAACGACCCGCGCAGGATGTCGTTCATGCCCGCGACGACGGTGGCGAGGTCCGGCGCGAGGTCCACGGCGGGCTGCAGCTGCTCGGCGCGGATCCGGGCGGTGGTGCGGCCGCGGACCGCCAGGTTCGCGTACTCCAGGGGATGGCCGGGCTGCGCGCGGGCGACGTGCGCGGCGAAGCGGTCCGCCCAGCCGCGGTAGCCGCCGGCGCCGTCCGGGTCGTCCATGCCTTCGGTGGTGCTGTCGCCGATCGCCACATACCGCTGGAACATCACGCACCCCTCGCGGCGTAGTCCTCGCGGGCGTTCAGCACCGCTGGCAGGTGCTCCGCGGCCCAGGCGCGGCAGGCGTCCATGGCGGGGAACAGGGTCCGGCCGAGCGGGGTCAGCGCGTACTCGACGCGGGGCGGGACCTCGTCGTGCGCCGTGCGGGTGATCATGCCGTCGCGTTCGAGGGCGCGCAGGGTCTCGGCGAGGACCTTCGCGGAGACGCGGTGCATCGGCACCCGCAGCTCGGTGAAGCGGCGCGGGCCGTCCTGCAGGCAGACGAGGACCATCCCGGCCCACTTGTCGCCGATCTGGAACGGCGTGGCGTTCGACGGGCACGCTGGGTCGAACAGGTCTCGTGGCAGCGGCGAGCTCACCCGGCGACCGTAACGCACGCCCCGGTTACCTTGCAGTTACCGAGGTCTCGCGTTCTACGGTCGCCGGCATGACCTCTTTGGTGGTGTTCGGAGCGGGTGGGCGGGCCGGTCGGCGGATCACGGCCGGAGCGCGGGAGCGAGGGCTGCGGGTGACCCCGGTCGTGCGGGATCCGGCGCGGCACCCGGATGTGGAGGGCGCGGTCGCCGGGGACGTCACGGACGCGGACAGCGTCGCCGCCGTCGCCGTGGGGCACGACGTCGCGGTCAGCGCCGTCTACACCGCCGACCTCGACCCGGCGCGGCTGTACGGCGACGGCACCCGCTCCCTCCTCGACGGCCTGGTCCGCGCCGGGGTCGGCCGGCTCCTGGTCGTGGGGGTGGCGACGACCCTCGACGGCCCGGACGGGGTGAAGGTCTACGAGGCCGCCGACTTCCCCGACGCCTACCGCCCGTTCTCGCTCGGCCGCGCCGAAGAACTGGCCGTGCTCGACAGCGGGCCGGTCGACTGGGTGCTGTTCACCCCGACGATGCAACTGCAGGACGAGCCGGGCAGCGGCGCCTTCGAGGTCTTCGACGACGGCCGCCTCGTCGACGGGACGACGACCTACGCGGATCTGGCCGCGGCGATACTGGATGAGGTGGTGTCCCCGGCGCACCACCGCATCCAGCTCACCGTGCGGAGTCAGACCGCTTTCTGATACGTCCGGAACGTCCGCGTCGACAGCCACACCATGGCGGCGGCGAGGGCGAGCAGTCCGGCGCCGGCGACCAGGTCGGGCGTTTCGCGCCCGGCCTGCAGGGCCCAGTTGACCGGGTTGCCGGCGGCGACCGCCTGCATCCAGCCAGGCATCAGACCCTTGGCGATGAACGCCGAGGACAGGAACGTCAACGGCAGCAGCAGCAACGTGTTGAGCCCGATGAGCGTCTCGCGCTGCCGGACCAGCATGCCGATCGTGTTGGAGAACGCGCTGAACACGGTGCCGAGCAGCACCGACGCGACGATCAGCAGCACCCCGGGGAAGCTCGCGCCGGCCGCCATGCCGAGCAGCACGATGATCAGCGACTGCACGGTGGTGCTGATGGCCTGCTCGACGACGGCGGCGTTGAGGATCGCGCCGCGGTTGACCGGGGTGATCAGGAACCGGTTCATGGTGCCGCGGTCGATCTCCTCCAGGACGCCCATGCCGGACCACATGTTGGAGGACACGGCGCTCATCACGACCACGCCCGGCACCAGGTAGTCCAGGTAGCTGCCGGTGCCGAAGCCGGGCAGCTCGACGACCCGCCGGAACAGGTTGCCGAACAGGAACAGCCAGATCGCCGGCTGGATGAGCATGATGAACAGGAACGCGGGCTGCCGGACGAACACCTTCAACCGCCGCGCCGTCAACCAGAACATGCCGCTCATGCCGCCACCTCCGCTGCGCTCCGGCGTCGACCTGAGCCAAACCCGCAATCCCGATTCGCAGCCACTCCGCTGCGCTCCGCGCCGCTCATGCCGCCACCTCCGCTGCGCTCCGGCGTCGCCCTGAGCCAAACCCGCAATCCCGATTCGCAGCCACTCCGCTGCGCTCCGCGCCGCTCATGCCGCCACCTCCGCTGCGCTCCGGCGTCGCCCTGAGCCAAACCCGCAATCCCGATTCGCAGCCACTCCGCTGCGCTCCGCGCCGCTCATGCCGCCACCTCCGCTGCGCTCCGGCGTCGCCCTGAGCCAAACCCGCAATCCCGATTCGCGGCCACCCCGCTGCGCTCCGCGCCGCTCATGCCGCCACCTCCGCCTCGATGCGCTGGCCGGCGTGCTTGAGATACACGTCGTCCAGCGACGGACGGGCGACGGTCACGCTCGCGACCGGCAGCCCCGCCGTCTCCAGAGCCGCGAGGACTCCGGGCACCGCGGCGGCCCCGTCGTCGGCGCGTGCGGACAGCCGCCGCCGCTCGACGGACACGTCCCGCAGGCCCGGCACCGCCCTCACCACCCGCATGGCGTCGAGGGCCTCGTCCGGCTCCCGCAGCTCCAGGTGCACGGCATCGCCGCGCAGCTCCGCCTTGAGCTTCGCGGGGGTGCCCTCCGTGACGATCCGGCCGCCGGCGACGATCGCGACGCGGTCGGCGAGCCGGTCGGCCTCGTCGAGGTAGTGGGTGGTCAGCAGGATCGCGAGCTCCGCGCCGGCGAGCCGGGCGATCTCCGCCCACAGGTGCGCGCGGCCCACCGGGTCGAGGCCGGTGGTCGGCTCGTCGAGGAACAGCACGTCCGGGCGGTGCACGAGGCCGATCGCGACGTCGAGGCGGCGCTGCATGCCGCCGGACCAGTCGCGCACGGCCCGGTGCTGGGCGTCGGCGACGCCGAACGTGTCGAGCAGCTCGTCGACGCGGCGGCGCAGTGTCTGGCCGCGCATCCCGAACAGGTGGCCCTGCAGCATGAGGTTGTCCCGGCCGGACGCGGCCGGGTCGAGGCCGGAGCGCTGCGAGACGACGCCGATGACGCGGCGCACCCGGTCGGGGTGGCGCAGCACGTCGTGGCCGCAGACCGTCGCGGCGCCCGAGTCGGGCCGGGCGAGCGTGGTGAGGATCTTGACGGTGGTCGACTTGCCGGCCCCGTTGGGCCCGAGCAGGCCGAGCACCTCCCCCGGCTGGAGGGTCAGTGACAGCCGGTCGAGCGCCGTGACGCCCTTGGGATACGTCTTGACGAGGTCGTGTGCCGTGACGGCAGCGGGCATGGTGGTCTCCGGTTCCGAAGGTCGCAGACCGGTCCCGTGGGAGTTCGCTATCCTGGCGGCTGCACACACCTTCGCCGGGCTCGTTCCCGCGGGATCGGTCGAGGTCGGGCCCCGGGTCCGGTGTTCCCGCACCGGTCCGGGGCTGTTTCGCATCCTGCTCAGGGCGCACCGGCCGCCTCCAGGACGCCCGGCTCCCCTGTTGTGCTCGCCGGGCCGTCCGTGCACGCCCGGCGCCCGCTCAGGGGTCCTTGAACGCCTCGACGTCCAGCTCTCCCGTGTCGTGGTAGTTGCGCCAGGCGGCCATGCCCGGCAGCGTGCCGGCGCGCAGCTCCGCCAGGAGCCCGCGCAGCCAGTCGGTCTCCGCCTGCTCGAGCGCGATCGAATACTCGGTCTCGATCAGGAAGATCCTCGGCACGACGTCCTGGGTCTTGACCAGGTCGGCCCGCGCCTCGGCGAGCTGCCGGTCAAGGACGGCGACCCGCCGCTCGATCAGCTCGATCACCTCGTCGGGTGGCAGCACGCCGACGACCGACAGGGCAGTCTTGAGCCTCGGATACTCCCGCTCGGGGACGCCGACGATCTCGCGGAGCCAGTCCGCGGCCTCGTCGCGGCCCGCCTGGGTCAGCTGATACACGGTGCGCTCCGGCCGGCGACCTTCCCGGGTCGTCTCCGCGGCCTCGATGAATCCGTGCTTCTCCAGGTTCTGCACGACGGTGTACAGCGAACCCCACTGGATCTTGAGGTCGTGCTCCTTGCCGCGGCCGCGCAGCTCGGTGGCCATCTCGTAGGGGTGCATGGGTCGCTCGACCAGCATCGCGAGCAGCTGCAGGCCGAGCAGGTTGCCGACCTTGCGTCGCTTGGCCATGCCCACCCCCCAGCTACTCGTCGCCGTTTACTCGTCTACGAGCATACGTCCGCAAGTGCTCGGCCACAAGCGGCCGCCGTCATGCTTGGGCGAACGCCTCGAACCGCTCGGCCACGCCGGACAGGTCGTCCTGGACCGTCTCGGTCCGCTCGTCGCCGACCGCGGTCTCCAGGCGCCAGCGGCGCTGCCCGGGCACGAACGTGACCCGGATCGAGGACCCGTCGCCGCGCCACAGCACCGCCGACGGGTTGTCGGCGGTCAGGCGCCCGAGGAACTCCCGGATGTCGTCGCCGGTCGGGTGGTGCGCGAGCGAACCGTCGTCGGTCGACAGCCGCGGTACCGGCACCCGCAGCAGCCGCCGCGGCTGCCACAGCGCCGCGGGCTGGTGCCGCCCGGGCCGCTGGAAGCAGAGCAGCTCGCACTCGTCGGCGAGCTTGTGCACCAGGTGCAGCGCCTCCTCCGGCGTGTCCGGCCGCAGGCTCAGCAGCACGTGCGTGTCCGCCGCGACGACCGGTCCGGCCCACCACGCCGCGTCGATCCCGGCGAGCACCTCACGGTGGAACCGCTCGACGCCGGGATCGGCCGTCACCCATCCCGTGTCGCCGCGCCGCAGCGCCTCGAAACGGTCGACGCCCTGCTCAACGGTGATCGGCCGGGCCTCGAACCAAACACCGATCTCGATCAGCTCTGCCATGGGGGCCACCGTACGGAACCGTCAGAAACCGACGCAACTCAACCACGCAGGGTGCTGGGCCGATCACCCGCACGCTGGTCCCCCGGGGTCCGGGCCGGGTCCGGACCGGTCGGTGATCAGCTCCGCGAGCCCGGTGGGGTCGAGCGTGGCGAACGGCAGCACACTGCCACCGTCCAGGTCGAGCTCGACGACGGCGAACGGCAGCACACCGACCCGCCCCCAGTCCGTCAGGCGGGTGCGCGGGTTGCACCGTACCCCCGCGATGTCCGCCCATGCGACGAGCATCGGTGCCCGCGCCGGCGCCGCGGCCGGACCCGTGGACAGCAGGCCCTGACCTGGCCGCCTGGCCTCGACGAGGAGCCCGAGCGGTCTCGGCGCGAGCCGCACCGGTACGCCCGCGCCGAACCGGAACGCCGAGCCGACGCTCACGTCCCAGAACCCGACGACACTGTCCAGCGCCACGTGCCCGAGCCACTCCTGTACACCGTCCGCGTGCGCGGCTCGTTGCCGGCGGCGGCTCCACCACTGCCGGGCCACCACCGGCCCCGCGAGGCCGGCGCACACGGCGGTGAACAGCGCGATGGCCTCCCACAGCCCCGCGAGCAGCAACGCCACCGGGACCGCCAGGACGAGAACGGCCCACCACGGACGCCCCCTGTCCCCCACCCCGCCATGGTCGCCCAGGACAGCACCCCGGCGCGCCACCCGCGGGCGCCGCCGCACGCGGAAACGCGCAAGACCGCCCTGATCCGGGCCTGCGGCTCATCCGCCGGGTGGGGTGTTTGTGCTGGGGCGGTGCGGGCGTGAGGATGGGCGCCATGCCTTCAACCCGGGTCAGGCTCCTCCTCGGCGTCGTGGTCGCGTGGCTGGCACTGGCCGGCCTCGCCGGGTGCGGGTCCCCACCGGCGGACAAGGACACCGGGCAGCCGGCACCGGGCCAGGCGGACAGTGGCGCGGTGGCCGGCCTCGGTGCCGCGTCGGGCTCCGCCGCCGCGTCGCCGTCCGCCGGCGCCGGGGCGAGCGTCGCGGTCCCGGCCGGGGTGACGGCGGGCATCGTGATCTTCGACCGGCAGTCCTCGACGTTCGTGATGCAGCAGAAGGGCAGCTGGCGGTTCCGCTCGGCGTCGCTGGTGAAACTGCTGATCGCACTGGACTACTTCTGGAACAAGGGTCCGGGGTACGCGGTGCCGGCGGCCGACAAGCCGAAGCTCGACGTGATGCTGCGCAGCAGCGACGACAGCGCGGCGACCGGGCTGTGGAAGGCCGACGGGCAGCGGGAGATCGTGACCCGCATGGTGCAGCGGCTCGCACTGCAGGACACGGCGCCGCCGCCGGCGAGCCAGCCGGGCTACTGGGGGTACACGGCGGTGAGCGCCGGCGATCTCGTGCGGATCTACCAGTACATCCTCGGCAAGGCCCCGGCGCCGGTGCGCGACTACATCATGGGCAACCTGCACGAGTCGACGAAGTGCGGGACCGACAAGTACGACCAGTCCTTCGGCATCCCGAGCGCGTTCCGCAAGCCGTGGTCGGCGAAGCAGGGCTGGTCCGGGTTCGGCGACAACCCGCAGACCCCGTGCGTGGCGAACGCGTCCCTGGCCGGGCCCGCCGCGCAGGCGGATTTCGTGGATGTCGCGGATTTCGTGGGAGTCGCGGCGCCGAACCAGCCCGACATGAGCGGCGAGGTCCTGCACACGACCGGCACGGTCGGCGACAACGACCGGTACATCGTCGCGGTGCTGTCCGTCCATCCGAACGGCACACAGTTCGCCAAAGCCGCCACGACCCTGACGAAACTGACGAAGTCGCTGCCACTGCCGGCCGCGGTCAAGGCACCGTAGGTATGTCGAGCGGCGCCTGCCGGCACCGACCTGTCACCAGAGCACACCGACGCGACAGGAGCGCACCCGTGAAGTATCTGCTGCTGATCCACATGAACCCCGACGTCTGGGCGACGCTGACCCAGGCAGACGTGGACGACGTGATGGCCGGGCACGACCGGTTCATCACGACGATCACCGAGTCGGGCGAAATGGTGAGCACGCACGCCCTGGCCGACCCGAAGGACAGCGCCGTGGTCCGGATCAGGGCCGGCGCCGAGACGGTGACCGACGGCCCGTACGTGGAGGCCAAGGAGTTCCTGGCGGGCTTCTACCTGGTGGAGTGCGCCTCGAAGGAGCGCGCGGTGGAGCTGGCCGCCATGATCCCCGACGCGAAGTGGAACGCGATCGAGGTGCGCCCGATCGTGTTCAGTCAGTAGGCGAGAGGGCACCGACTGTCAGCGCGGCGATTTCTGTCGGTCGCCGTCCGTAGAATCGCCGCGTGGACAGCACCGTGGGGGTTGAGACGACAGGGCCGGCAGTAGAGGTCCTGCGCCGCGTGTTCGGCTACGACACGTTCCGGGGCAGCCAGCAGGAGATCATCGAGCACGTCATCGGCGGCGGCGACGCGCTGGTGCTCATGCCGACCGGTGGCGGCAAGTCGCTGTGCTACCAGATCCCGGCGCTGGTCCGTGACGGCGTCGGGGTCGTGGTGTCACCGCTGATCGCGCTGATGCAGGACCAGGTCGACGCGCTGACGGCGCTGGGGGTGCGGGCCGGGTTCATCAACTCGACGCTCGACTTCGACAGCCGGCGGGCGGTCGAGGCGGCGTTCGTCGGCGGGGACCTGGACCTGCTGTATCTGGCGCCCGAGGCCCTCGCCTCACCGCAGACGATGCGGCTGCTGGAGCGGGGGCGCATCGCGCTGTTCGCGATCGACGAGGCGCACTGCGTGTCGCAGTGGGGCCACGACTTCCGCCCCGACTATCTCAACCTGTCGGTGCTGCACGAGCGATGGCCGGACGTGCCACGGATCGCGCTGACGGCGACGGCGACGACCGTGACCCACAAGGAGATCGGCACCCGGCTCGGGCTGACGGAGGCGCGGCACTTCGTGTCGAGCTTCGACCGGCCCAACATCCAGTATCGGATCGTGCCGAAGCAGGAGCCGCGCCGGCAGCTGCTGGATCTGCTGCGCACCGAGCACCGCGGCGACGCCGGCATCGTCTACTGCCTGTCGCGCAACAGCGTGGAGAAGATCGCGGAGTTCCTGAAGGACAACGGCGTGCCCGCGCTGCCCTACCACGCCGGGCTCGACGCGCGGGTCCGTGCGGACAACCAGTCCCGGTTCCTGCGGGAGGACGGCCTGGTCATGGTCGCCACGATCGCGTTCGGGATGGGCATCGACAAGCCCGACGTGCGCTTCGTCGCGCACCTGGACCTGCCGAAGTCCGTGGAGGGCTATTACCAGGAGACGGGCCGGGCCGGGCGTGACGGCCTGCCGTCCAACGCGTGGCTGGCCTATGGGCTGCAGGACGTCGTCCAGCAGCGCAAGATGATCGAGGGTTCCGAGGGCGACGCCGCGCACCGGCGGGGCCTCGGCCGGCACCTCGACGCGATGCTGGCGCTGTGCGAGACGGTGGAGTGCCGGCGGGTGCAGCTGCTCGCCTACTTCGGGCAGCAGAGTGGGCCGTGCGGCAACTGCGACACGTGCCTGAGCCCGCCGGAGTCGTGGGACGGCACCGTGCCGGCGCAGAAGCTGCTGTCGACGGTGTTCCGGCTGCAGAAGGAGCGCAACCAGAAGTTCGGCGCCGGGCAGTGCATCGACATCCTTCTGGGCAAGAAGACCGACAAGGTCGTGCAGTGGCACCACGACGAGTTGACGGTGTTCGGCGTCGGCGCCGACCTGCGTGAGGCCGACTGGCGGGCGGTGGTGCGGCAGCTGCTCGCGCAGGGACTGCTCGCCGTCGAGGGTGACTACGGCACGCTGGTCCTCACCGACGACAGCGCCGAGGTGCTCGGCCGGCGGCGGCAGGTGATGCTGCGCCGCGAGCCGGAGCGGCCGGTGTCCGCGGCCAAGGTCGCGAAGCAGCGCAGCGCCGCCGCGACCGCTGAGCTGCCGCCGGAGGCGGCGCCGCTGTTCGAGCGGCTGCGCGCGTGGCGGGCGGCGACGGCCAAGGAGCTGGCGGTGCCCGCGTATGTGATCTTCCACGACGCGACGCTGCGGCAGATCGCGGCGGAGGCGCCGACGAGCCTGGAGCAGCTGTCGACGGTCAGCGGCGTCGGGGAGAACAAGCTGGCGAAGTTCGGCGAGCAGATCCTGGACACGCTCGGCACACGCACGTAACACTGTCGGAATGTTTTCTGCACGGTGCGTGCTGAAAGACGTGTGATCTGTGGACACCAGGCAGATCAGGTACTTCCTCGCCGTGGTGGAGCACGGCGGGTTCGGCAGGGCGGCGGCCGCGCTCAACGTCGCCCAGCCGACCATGTCGCAGTCGGTGAAGGCCCTGGAGCGCGACCTCGGCACGGCGCTGTTCCACCGGGCGTCGCACGGGGTGACGCTGTCGGCGGCCGGGCGGGCGTTCCTAGGACCGGCCCGCCTGCTGATGCGCGACGTCGCCGTCGCCGGCGAGGCCGTCGGCGGGCGGCCCGAGCACGACAGCCTGGAGATCGTGGCGTCGGCGCCGCTCGGGGCACACCCGGGGGCGGCGCTCGTCGGCGGGTTCCTGCGGGCGCATCCGGGGGTCTCGGTCAGCCTCGACCGCGACACCGAGGAGGCGCTGCTCGCCCGGGTCCGGGACGGGGTGAGCGAGCTCGGCCTGGTCCACCTGCCGGCGGCCCGGTTGGGGCTGTGCGAGGTGGAGCTGGGCGCGCACGACCTCGTCCTGGTGTTCCCGCCACCGGACACGGCCCGGCCCGGCGGCACCCGCCCGGCGTCACGCCGCCCCGGCCCACCCGACGCGAAACCACCGGCAGGCCCTCCCGCCACGCCACGCCTGACAAACCTCACCGCCATGGCACACCAGACTGACCTCACCACCGCGGCACACCAGGCGGGGTTGACCGACACGACACACCAGGCCGGGTTGATCGAGGCAACGCGCCAGACTCACCTCACCAGCGCCGCGAGCCAGGCCGGGTTGTCCGACGCGGCACGCCGAACGGACCTCACCGGCGCCACCCACCAGGCAGGCTCAGCCCCCGCGCCGCGCCGGACAGACTCGACCGGCGCGCCACATCCGGCAGACGTGAACAGCGCTGCACGCCAGGCCGGGCCGTCCGGCGTCGCGCTCCGGCCCGGGCGTCCCGAAGCGCCACGCCAAGCTGACCTGACCGGCGACGCGCGACCGGCCGGATCACCCGACACGGCACACGAGGCGGACCCACCCGGCGTCACTCGGCACCCCGGGCCACCCGGAACGGCAGGCCGGACGGACCTCGCCGGCGTCGCGCGTCAGGCCGAAGGGGCACACCTCGCCGGTGTGGTGCGCTGGGGGAACCCGGCCGGCATGGTGCGCCGGTCAGGGCAGGGCGGCGGGTGCGGCGGGTGAGGCCGTCCGGCCGCGCGCCGTGGGAGGGCGCGGATCTGCCGGCAGCCGTGCACCTCGCGGACCTCGCCGGGGTCGACCTGCTCGGGGTGCCGCGGGGCAGTGCGTCCCGGCTGCTCGTCGAGTCCGCGCTGCGCGCCGCCGGGGTCAGGACCAGGATCGTGGTCGAGAGCGGGCAGCGGGACCTCATCACCGAGCTGGTCATCGCCGGGGTCGGCGCCGCGTTCATGCCCGACGTCGCCGCGCACGAAGCCGTCGCCAGGGGTGCCGTGGTCAGGAGGGTGGTGCCGGCGTTGCGGCTGCCGTATGGGCTGGTCCACCGCTCCGGTGAGCTGTCCGCCACGGCCAGGGCGTTCATCGACCACGTGCTGCGGCAGGGGTGACGAGGTCATGGATCTGCGCAGGCTCGAGTACTTCGTGGCCGTCGTCGAGCACGGCAGCGTCACGGCGGCGGCGGTTGCGTTGCACGTGGCGCAGCCGTCGCTGTCGCAGTCGATCCGGGCGCTCGAACGGGGCATGGCCGTCGAGCTGTTCGACCGGCGGCAGCGGCCGCTGGCGTTGACGGCGGCGGGCAAGGCGCTGCTTGACCCGGCGCGAAAGGTGCTCGCCGACCTCGCCGACGCGCGGGCCGCGGTGGGCTGCGTGGTCGGGCTCGCCGCCGGCTGGCTCGACGTCGCCGTCCTCGACCCCCTCGCGGTCGACGTGGCGCCGGCGATCGCGGCGTTCCGGCGGCGGCATCCGGGGGTGCCGGTCCGCGTCCACGGGCCCCGCGACGAGGACGACCTGGTCCGGCACGTGGTCGACGGGCGGTGCGAGCTCGGCGTCACGTACCTGCCGGTCGAGCACCCCGCGGTGCGCGCCGAACCACTGGGCAGGCAGGAGCGGTACCGGATCGAAGGCACCGACGTGCGGACGCGGCACAGCGAGGCGGTCGTCCCGCTGCTGCTCGCCGGGGCAGGGGCGATCGTCACCGGCGGCTACGCGCGGCGGGCCGCGGCGGCCGGGGCGGTGCTGCGCAGGTTCGACCCGCCGGTGTGCGTGGAGGTCGGGGTCGTCAGCCAGCACCAGCACCTGTCGCCGGCGGCGCGGCGGCTCGAGACGATGCTGCGCACCTATGGGGTCGATGACTTTTCGTCTTTGCAATCTCGGTGATCGCACACTGTTATCAAGCGATGCCCGACCCTGATCAGCGTCGCCGCCCTCTGTACTGGCTGCTGGTGGTCCCGACCGTTGCGCCCCTGGCCGTGCCCCTCTACAACCGGATGGACCCGCAGCTGCTGGGGGTGCCGTTCTTCTTCTGGTACCAGCTGGCGTGCGCGGTCCTCGCCACCGTGGTCATCTCGATCGTCTACCTCGGGGTGCGGCGATGAGCGACCGCGACGTCGAGATCACGGTGTTCACGGTCCTCATGGGCGCGATGATCGTCGTCGGGTTCGCCGCGGCGCGGTGGCGGCGGCCGCAGAGCATCCACAGCCTGGAGGAGTGGGGCGTCGGCGGGCGGGCGTTCGGCAGCTGGGTCACGTGGTTCCTGCTCGGCGGCAGCATGTACACCGCCTACACGTTCGTCGCGGTGCCCGCGCTGACCTACGGCGTCGGCGCCCTCGGGTTCTTCGCGGTGCCGTTCGCGATCGCGACGACCCCGATCGCGTTCGTCCTGTCCGCCCGCGCCTGGTCGGTGTCGCACCGGCACGGGTTCGTCACCCCGGGCGAGATGGCCGGGGCGCGGTTCGGCTCGCCGGGGCTGGCGGCGCTGGTCGCCGTCACCGGCATCGTGGCGACCATGCCGTACGTGTCGGTGCAGCTGCTGTCGCTGCAGGCGGTCTTCAAGACCCTCGGCGTCGCCGGCGAGTGGCCGCTGCTCGTCGCCGTCGGCCTGGTGTCGGTGAGCACGTTCCGCTCCGGGCTGCGGGCGCCGGCGCTGCTGTCGATCGCGAAGGACATCCTGCTCGTCTGGGTCGTCGTGTCCGGCGTGCTGATCGTGGCGATGTCCGGCGGCTGGGGCACCACGTTCCGGCTCGCGGCGGACCACTTCGCGCGCACCCCGTCACCGACGGACGGCCTGCTGCTCACCGACGCCGGTCAGGTCGGCTACCTCACGATGGTCGTCGGCTCGGCGCTGTCGATCTTCGCGTATCCGCACGCCGTCATCGCGATCATCGCCGCCCGGGACCGCTCCACGGTGCAGCGCAACACCGCCGCCCTGCCGGTCTACTGCCTGGCCCTGGGCCTGATGGGCATGCTGGGCCTGTTCGCCGTCGCCAACGGCGTCCTGCCCGTCGGCCGTGACCTCAACACGATCACCCCGCAGCTGTTCCACAGCCTGCTGCCGGGCTGGTCTGCGGGGATCGCCTACGCCACCCTCGGCGTCGCCGCCCTGATCCCGGCGGCCGTCATGTCGATCGCGGCGGCGAACGCGTTCACCCGCTCGATCTACCGGCAGTACATCCGCCCCGACGCCGGTCCCGCCGAGGAGGCCCGGGTCAGCCGCTGGTCGTCGCTGGTCGTGAAGTTCGGCGCGGTCGCCGTCATCCTGCTGCTGGACCCCGCGTACTCCGCGGAGCTGCAGCTCATCGGCGGCGCCGTCATCCTGCAGACGATCCCGGCGGTCCTGTTCGGCCTGACGACGGCGTGGTTCCACCGCGCCGCCCTCATCGCCGGCCTGGCCACGGGCCTCATCACGGCCGTCGTCATGCTCTACCAGATCCCCCAGCTCGGTGCCGGCGGCGTTGTGGTGAAGGCGCACTTCGGCGGCTCCAGCTGGTCGTTCGGCAACGGTGTCATGGTGTACGTGGGGCTCCTCGCCCTGCTCGCGAACCTCCTCGTCACGGTGGCCGGCACGGTGGTCCTCCGCCTCGCGAACGTGCCCGGCGGCGTCGACCGGACCCGGCCGGAGGACTACACCGCCGACGTCGACGACCCGCTTGTGAAGCGCCTCGACGACCTGCTCGACGGCCTCCCCCGCCCGCAGGGCGGCGCCCATGTCCGGCCGCTCGTCGTGCCGCCGCAGCAGCAGGTCAACTCCATGCATCGTCGATCCCGCTTCTGACGGTTGCTCTTCGCGTGCGGTGTTTGTCCTGCCCGTAATAGCAAATCCGTCACGGCTGCGGCCTTTGTGGTTCCGCGCAGCCTTCGGCGGCGCGACCGGCAGCGCGGTGCCACAACACCGCCGCTGGGCAAAAAACGAAGAACATCGATCACTAGACCGAGGAGTACCACCACTCGGACAGCGATCTCCCGTCCCCGCCCCATGATCGAAGGACAGCCGCGGTCGCCCGGACGACCAGTCCGGTCCTTCGATCATGAGCGGGGCCGGCACCGATCGACGCCAATCGGCACGGCGCGGCGATTTGGGCGACTTGCGGAGATCGAAGCTGCTAACAACGCGGAGTCACGAACATCGATCGCTAGACCGGGGAGTACCAGCACCCGGACGGCGATCTCCCACCCCACCCCATGATCGAAGGACGGCCGTGGCCGCCCGGACGGCCAGTCCGGTCCTTCGATCATGAGCGCGGGCGAGTGGATCCCGGCGCGGGCGAAGCCAGCGCTGCGCTATGGGCGATTTGTGCCAGTCTTTGAAGCCAGCGACGGTGTGGCACCACCGAATGACGACCTCGACGGCGCTGGATCATGTGAGCGCGGACCTGGCTTGGCATCACCCCAGGCACGGCACGGACGGCGACCCCGCGACCCGTTCGCGCCGCCGAAGGCTGCGCGGAACCACCAAAGGCCGCAGCCGTGCTGGATGTTCAACCCGCACGCGAACAGCAACCAGCAAACGGGCAAAAGAGGGTCACACGTCATAGGCATGCAGCCCGATCAGCAACCCCGCCGGGTCGACGATGTAGCACCCACTCCCCACCCCCGGCAACGTGAACGGCTCCACGACGACCTGCCCGCCATGCTCCTTGACCAGGGCCGTCGCAGCCGCCAGGCCATCCACCCGGATCACCGGCACCGCCCGCGGCTGCCCGTCCCGCGAGGCGAGCAGCCCCGTGTCGACGCCGGGCGCGTCGCCGTGCGGGGCGACCAGGTAGTCGGGTGCCGCGAACGGCGTCGGCTGCCAGCCGAACACCGCCGACATGAATGCGTTGGTGGCGGCGGGGTCGGGGCTGTGCAGCTCCACGTAGCTGACCGGCTGGGTCATGAGGGCTCCTCCTGTGCGTGCATGCCGGCATGGCGGGCGGCGAGGCCCGCGGTCCAGCGGTCGACGACGCCGAGCCGATCCGGCGCCAGCTCGTGCCAGCGGTGCCGCCCCCGCACGGCGGTGTGGATCAGCCCGGCGTCCTGCAGGATCTTGATGTGCTGGGACACGGCGGGGCGGCTCATCGGCAGCAGCTCCGCGAGCTGACCGGTGGTCGCGGCACCGTACGCCAGCCGCTGCAGCAGGGTCCTGCGGGTCGGATCGGCGATCGCCGCCAGCACGACGTCCAGGTCAACGTCCATCGGTAAGAAAAAACCTACGCGTCCCCGACGCCCGGCGCAACCCGCTTCGGCACGTGCCGGCGGTACGCGCTGACGGTCGGGTCGCCGGTGAGCCAGAAGCGCCACGGCACGTCGTGGGCGCCGGTGACGCCGACGCGGGGGCCGGTGGACACGGGGCCGGCTGCGACGGCCGGCGGTTGCAGCAGGGGCGGGTCGCCGAGCAGGTTCGTGCCGTAGAAGTCGCGGTCGATGGCGAGGGCCGTGCACAGGCGGGCCGGGCCGCGGGCCAGTTCCACGTCGGTGCGGGCGGCGGGGCGGCGGGACCGGGCGGCGGGCAGGCCGCCGACGATCTCGCCGGCGCGCAGCAGGACCGCCGACGCGGTGCCCTCGACGCCGGTGACCACGTTGACGCAGTAGTGCATGCCGTAGGTGAAGTAGACGTACGCGTACCCGGCGGGCCCGAACATGATGGCGTTGCGGGGGGTGCGGCCGCGGTGGGCGTGCGAGGCGGGGTCCTCGCCGGTGCCGGAGTACGCCTCGACCTCGGTGAGACGCACGGTCACCCCGTTGGCGGTGAGCGTGCAGCCCAGCAGGGCACGGGCGGCGAGGTCGACGGGGCCCGAGAGGTCCAGGGCCGTCATCCGGTGATCCGGCCGATGCGCAGAACGAGCGCGTCGACGGTCTCGTCGAACGGCGGCCACGGGAAGCCGGGCACGAACTGGCGCATCATGACCGCGCCGTGCATCGCCGTCCACAGCATGGTCGCGTCGGCGAAGGGGTCGGTGCTGGCGGAGCGGCCGGCCGCGGCGCAGGCGCAGAGCCCGTCGACCAGCACCTCGAACGCCTGCAGGCGGCTGCGCCACCGGGGCGGCACGTCCTGCATGCGCAGCGGCAGCTTCAGCTCCGGCCGGCCTTCGCGGAGCCGGCCGAACAGGACCCGGTACCGGGCGGGCTCGCGCATCGCGAAGTCGACGTAGGCGTGGCAGCCGGCCAGCAGCGACGCGACCGGGTCGTCGCCGCTGGGGTCGATGGTGTCGACGACCAGCTGCCGGAGCCGTTCGAAGGCGATGTCCAGGACGGTCTCGATGATGGCGTCGCGGTCGGCGAAGTGCGCGTAGATCGAGGGGGCGGCGATGCCGGCCTCGCGCGCGACGGACCGCAGGGTGATCGCGGCCTCGTCGCCTTCGCGTTCGAGGATGCGCTCGGCCGCGGCGACGATCTCGTCACGCAGGAGGCCGCCCTCGCCCCTGCGGTTGCGAGTGCGGCCTCCCGAGGTGCTCATCGGTCCATCATGCCGGTTGGGGCACGAGGACGGCGGAAGCGGGATCGACGGCCGGCGCCGGAGCGGCGGGGCGGACGAGCGCGACGGCCAGGGCCATGAGGAACGCGAGGCCGGCCGCGACCAGCGCGCCGCGGTCCATCGCCGAGGTGAACGCGGCGTCGGCGGCGGACAGCACCCGCGCCGCGTCGGCGGGCGGCATCGTGGCCGCGGCGGCATGCGCGGCCGGCAGGTCCAGGCCGGGCAGGACGAGGGCGGGGTCGCCGCGGTACGCCGAGGACACGACCGTGCCGAGGACGGCGATGCCGAGGACGCCGCCGAGCTCGCGGATGACGCTGTTGAGGGCGCCGGCCATCGAGCTGTACCCGGCCGGGACGGAGCCGCTGATCTGCAGGCTGGCGGGGGCCATCATCATGCCCATGCCGAGGCCGATGATGCCGGTGCCGAGCGCGACCTGCCAGAACGCGGTGTGCACGCCGGTTGTGGACAGCGACAGCAGGCCGACGACCGCGAGGGACAGCCCGAGAACGAGCGTCCAGCGCACCCCGAGCCGCTTGGACAGCAGCGCCGAGGTCGCGGACGTGGTCGCCATCGCGAGGGCGAACGGCATCGCGCCCAGCCCGGCGACGAGGGGGCTGTACCCGTGCACCAGCTGCAGGTACTGCGACAGCTCGAACAGCGTGCCGAACAGGACGAAGAACACGACCGCCAGGGACAGCGCCGCGAGCGCGAAGGTGCGGTTGGCGAACAGGTCCAGGCGCACCAGCGGCGACGAGGCCCGCAGCTGCCAGATCACGAACAGGACGGACAGCACCGCAAATGCCGTGAGTTCCAAAAGCCCAGCAAATGCGGTCCACCCCCGCGACGGCGCCTGGATGACGAAGTCCACCAGTAGCGCGACGGCGGCCGTGGACAGGATCGCGCCGAGCACGTCCAGGCGGCCGGTGCGCACCCGGGGCACGGCCGGGACCAGGTAGAACACCGCGACCAGCGCGAACGCCACGAGCGGCACGTTGATCCAGAAGGCGCTGCTCCACGAGTAGTGCTCCAGCAGCGCGCCGCCGGTGACGGGGCCGATGAGCACGCCGATGCCGGCCGCCGCCGACCAGGCCGCGAACGCCTTCGGCCGCTCCGCCGGGGTGAAGATCCGAGTGATGATCGCGAGGGTGGCCGGCATGACGAAGGCGGCGCCGAGCCCCATCACCGCCCGCCAGGCGATGAGCTGCTCCGGGGTGTCGGACAGGGCCGCGACCGCCGACCCGCCGCCGAAGACCGCGAGACCGCCGATGAGGGCCCGCCGCGAGCCGAGCCGGGCGCCGAGGCTGCCGGCGAGGATCAGCGCCGAGGCGAAGACGAGGGTGTACGCGTCGGTGATCCATTGCAGGTCCGACGTGGTGGCGTGCAGCCCGTGCGCCAGGGACGGCAGGGCGGTGTTCAGCACGGAGTTGTCGAGCGTGACGGCGACGAGGGTGAGGCTGAGCACCGCGAGCGCGGCCCACCGGCGCGGATGTTCGGACATTGCAGGCACCCCTTACGGACGTGTGTTTACGCCCGTAAGGTTAACGACGTCAGCTAACGCCTGTAAAGTTATCCGAGCGGAATCCACGACGTGTCGGTCGTCACCTCCGCCAGGACGTCCGGGAGCGGCGAGACCCCGATCCCGGGACCCTGCGGCACCGCCACATGACCCGCCTCCAGGACGAACGGCGGCGTGATGTCGCGGGCGTAGTAGCGGTCCGACGCGGACGTGTCGCCGGGCAGCGTGAAGCCGGGCAGCGCGGCCAGGGTCACGTTCGCGGCCCGGCCCAGCCCGGTCTCCAGCATCCCGCCGGCCCACACCGCGACCCCGCTGGCGGCGCACACGTCGTGCACCCGGCGCGCCTCCAGGTAGCCGCCGACCCGGCCGGGCTTGATGTTGACGATCGAGCAGGCACCCAGGGCGATCGCGTCGGCGGCGGCGCGGGCGCTGACGATCGACTCGTCGAGGCAGATCGGCGTGCGGACCAGCCCTGCCAGGGCCGCGTGCCCGCGCAGGTCGTCCTCGGGCAGCGGCTGCTCGATGAGCAGCAGGTCGAACGGGTCGAGCCGGGCCAGCTGCCGCGCGTCGCCCAGGGTGTACGCGGTGTTCGCGTCCACCTGCAGCAGCACGCCGTCGCCGAAGCGTTCCCGGACCGCCCGGACGGGCTCGACGTCCCACCCCGGCTCGATCTTCAGTTTGATCCGCAGGTAGCCGGCGTCGAGGTACCCGGCGACCGCGTCCAGCAGCGCCGGGACCGAGTCCATGATGCCGACCGACACCCCGGCCGGGACCCGGTCGCGGACCGCGCCGAGGAACCCGCCGAGCGGCAGGCCGGCGGCCCGCAGCACCGCGTCGAGCACGGCGGTCTGCACCGCGGCCTTCGCCATCGGATGGCCCTTGAACGGCTCGAACAACGCCTCGGCGGTCCACGCGTCCACGTCGCGCCCCGCGAGGGCCGGCGCGAGGAACCGGCGGATCACCTCGGCCGCCCCGTCGACGTACTCCGAGGAGTACAGCGGCGACGCCATCGCCACGCACTCGCCCCAGCCCTCCGCGTCGGCGCCGACCGCCCGCACGAGCAGCACGTCCCGGTCGCGTTCGGTCCCGAACGAGGTGCGGAACGGCGCGACGAGTGGCATCGCGATCCGCCGCAGCTCCAGGCCCTGCAGCCGCATCTACGCCTCCTTGGTGAGCAGGTAGTAGCCGTCGCGGGAGACGCCCGCGACCCGCCAGCCGGCGGCGAGGCGCCCGGCCATGGCCCCGCGCACCGCGAGCCGCCACGCCGTCGCCGCCGCCGGGTCGTGCCGCCGCAGGTCCTCCACGTCGGTGGGCACCGCCACGAGCAGCCGCTGCCCCGGTACGACGTCCGGCACGCTCACCGCGGCGCCGTCCGCGGCCCGGTCGAGGAGCATCGCCGCGCCGGCGATGTCGACGCGGGCCGAAGTGCCGTGGGCCGCCGCGACCGCCTCGGGGGCGTCGAGCCGCCACACCAGCAGCAGCCGGTCGCTGAGGTCCCCGCTGTTGATGCCGTCGGCCATCGCGCCGTAGAACTCCGGCAGGTAGCGCACGGCCCGGCCGCCGAGCTTGCACAGGTTGAAGTACGCGTTGCGCAGCACCAGCGGGTCGTAGGTCCAGCGCACCTCCGTGACGTCCCGGGACAGGGTCCAGGCCCGCTGGTGCTGCTTGAGCGCGAACCCGACGCCCCGGCCGAGGCCGCCCGGCTCGACCCCGGCGACGAACGAGTGCAGGTGCGGCACGCCGGTCTCGTCCCGGCCGAAGAAACCGACGGCCGCCCCGACGAGCCGTTCGCCCCGGTACGCCCCCGCGACGTAGTTGCCCGAGTGGGCGTAGGTCCGCAGCAGGCCCGGCGCGGCGATCTCGGCCGGGTGGTCGGCCTGCCACACCCGCTGCAGCAGCAGCGACGTGTCCTCGAACGCCGGCGGCGCCCCCTCGCCGATCTCGGTGACCTCGACCCCGGCCCGCTCCCCCGCCGCCCGGGCGCACGCCCACGCGTCCGCGAGCAGGACGCCCGGGGTCCCGCTCACGGCTCGCGGCCGATCGCGTCGACGAGACCCGCGACGAGCGCGGCCCGCTCCGGCATGCTCGCCAGGTCCGACCACTCCCCTCGGCGTGCGCGTTGCCGCCGATGACGCCGAGCCCGTCCAGCGTCGGCACGCCGATCCCGGCGGTGAGGTTGCCGTCGGAGCCGCCGCCGACCGCCTCGCCGGTCACCGGCGGCAGGCCCAGCTCCGCGGCGACCCGCCCGGCGAGGGCGAACAGCGACGCGGACGCCGACTCGGGCATCGCCGGGCGGGCCGGGCCGAGCTCCACCCGCACCTCGGCGCCCGGCAGCACCGGCTGCAGCCCGCGCAGCGCCGCGTCGACCCTGGCCAGCTCCGCCGGGTCGAACGCCCGCGCGTCGATGCTGAGCCGCGCCGCGGCCGGCACCGTGTTGCTGGTCGTGCCGGCGCTGGAGTCGGTCGGGGTCACGGTCGTGCCGGGAGGGGCACCGAGCGCCGCGATCCGCAGCACCTGGTGCGCCAGCTCGACCCCGGCGTTGATCCCGAGGTGCGGCGCGACCCCGGCGTGCGACGCCCGGCCGGTGATGCGCAGCGAGTAGTGCGCGATGCCCTTCCGGGCGATCTTCAGCCGCCCCTCGGCGCTGCCCTCCAGGATCAGCGCGCCGGCCGCGCCAGTGGCGGTGTCCTCGATGAGCGCCTGCGACGTCGGCGAGCCGATCTCCTCGTCGGAGTTGCACACCACGGCGACCCCGTCGAGGTCCGGCAGCGCGGCCAGGGCGTGGAACAGCACGACGAGGCCGCCCTTCATGTCGACCACGCCGGGGCCGGTGCAGCGCCCGCCGTCGACGGTGAACGGCCACCGGGCCAGGGTCCCCACCGGCCACACCGTGTCGAAGTGCCCGATCAGCACGACCCGGGCGGGCCCGCCGCCGAAGCGCCACCGCAGGTGCGGCCGGTCGGCGACGACGACCCGCTCCGGCGCCAGCCCGGTGCACCGCCGGCCGAGCTCGGCGACGACGTCGGCGCACCTGGCCAGGGCGTCGAGGTCGGCCGACGGCGACTCGACGGCGACGAGCCGGGCGAGGTCCTCACGCATGACGGGCGCGGCGGCCCGGAGTTTCTCCAACGCGCTCATCGGTCCAACCTATCCGGATCTTCCGCCCCCGGCTCCCGGCGCGGACCGCCGGCGCGCACAGATGGTTGCGTCGTCAAAAGTCGGACTCCCGGCCGCGTCCGGGCCCGCGCGTCGATAGATTCGAGCCAATCAACCGTTGGGGGGCGGCCGGTTTGCGGGTGAGGCTTCTCGGTCCGATCGACGTGCTGGTCGACGGCGCCGCACGCCCCGTGCGCGGGCAGCGGCGCAAGGCGGTCCTCGCGGTCCTCGGCCTGCACCCCGGCGAGGTCGTCAGCACCGGGCGCCTCGTCGACCTGGTGTGGGGCGATGCCGCGCCGCCGAACGCGGTCAACGCGTTGCAGAGTCACGTGTCGTACCTGCGGCGCACCCTCGACGACAAGGCCGCGATCACCTCCCACCCGCCCGGCTATCTGCTCAGCGGCGGCGAGGCCGGCAGCGGGGCAGGTGGTGAGGCAGGCGCGGACTGCACCGACGTCGCGGTCGCCGAGCGGCTCATCGCCGCCGGCCTGCACGCCGCCGACCACGCTACCCGCGCCCGGCACCTGCACGCCGCCCTCGAACTGTGGCGGGGCACGCCCTGGCCGACACCGGCGGCATGCCGTGGCTCGACGAGCAGGCCGAGCGCCTCGGCCAGCTGTGGCTGCGCGGCAAGCGCGCGCTGCTGGACGCCCGGCTGGGCCTCGGGCAGCACGCGCACCTGCTGGCGGACCTGGAGCGGCTGACCCGCGAGCACCCGTTCGACGAGCAGCTGCACGGGCAGCTCATGCTCACGCTGTACCGGCTGGGCCGCCAGGCCGACGCGCTTGCCGCGTTCCGGCGGCTGCGCCGCACGCTGGACGAGGAGCTCGGCATCGGGCCGGGCGCGGCGCTGCGGGACCTGGAGTCCGCGATCCTGCGCCAGGACCCGGAGCTCGACGCCCCCGAGCCGGCCCTTGAGCTGGCCCTTGAGCCGGCCCTTGAGCCGGCCCCTGAGCCCGGCGCCGGGCCGGCCGGTGACACCGTCGCCGTCGCCGCGGCCCGCGACGCCGTGCCCGCGCAGCTGCCCTGGCGGTGCGCGCGTTCGCCGGGCGGGCCGGCGAGCTCGCCGGCCTCGACAAGCTCGTCACCGGCGACGGCGACGGCCAGGCCGTGGTCGCCGTGGTCACCGGCACCGCCGGCGTCGGCAAGTCCGCGCTCGTCGTGCACTGGGCGCACCGCGCCGCCGAGCACTTCCCCGACGGGCAGCTGTACGTCAACCTGCGCGGCTTCGACCCCGGCGGCCGCCCCGTCGACCCGGCCGACGCGGTGCGCGGTTTCCTCGAGGCGTTCGGGGTCGCCGCCGAGCGCATCCCCGCCGACCTCGCCGCGCAGGCCGCCCTGCTGCGCAGCCTCCTGGCCGGCCGGCGGGTCCTCATCGTGCTGGACAACGCCCGCGACGCCGCGCAGGTCCGCCCGCTGCTGCCCGGCACGCCCGGCTGCCTCGCCGTCGTCACCAGCCGCGACGCGCTCACCTCCCTCGTCGTGCTGGAGGGCGCCGTGGGGGTCACCGTCGACCTGCTCAGCGACGGCGAGGCCGCCGACCTGCTGGTCCGCCGCCTCGGCGCGGCCCGGGTCGCGGCCGAGCCCGCCGCCGTCGCGGAGATCGTGACCCGCTGCGCGCGGCTGCCGCTGGCGCTCGCCGTCGTCGCCGGCCGCGCCGCGACCCGCCCCGAGCTGCCGCTGGCGGACCTCGCCGCGTCGCTGCGGGCCGCCGGCACGCTGGACGCCATCGCCGGCGACGACCCCGTCTGCGATCCGCGGGCGGTGTTCTCCTGGTCGTACCGGGCGCTGCGCCCGCCCGCCGCGGAGCTGCTGCGCCGGTTCAGTCTCGCCCCCGGCCCCGACCTGGGCGCCGACGCGATCGCCAGCCTCGCCGGGGTGCCCGCCGCGCGGCCCGCGCACCCTCGCCGAGCTGCTGCGGGCCAGCCTCCTCGCCGAGCACACCCCAGGCCGGTACTGCCTGCACGACCTGCTGCGCGCGTACGCCGCCGAGCAGGCCGACGTGCACGACGCCGCGCCCGGCTACCGGCTCGCCGTGCACCGGCTGCTCGATCACTACCTGCACACCGCCGACGCGGCGGCGCGGCTGCTCGACCCGACCCTGGCCGCCGAGCCGCTCGGCGACCCGCGGCCCGGCACCGTCGTGCGCCGGCACGCCGGCCGCGACGAGGCCCTCGCCTGGTTCGACGCCGAGCGGCGCCCGCTGCTGGCCGCGGTCCACGTCGCCGACGACGCCGGTCTCGACGCGCACACGTGGCGCCTGGCGGCGGCGATGACCACGTACCTGGACCGGCGCGGCCAGTGGCACGACCTGGCCGCCACCCAGGAGGCGGCGCTGCGTGCCCGGCGGCGTGCCGGGGACCGTACCGGCCTCGGCGACGCCGCGTGCGCGCTCGGCCAGACGTACGCGCGGATCGGCCGTTACGAGGACGCCGAGCACCATCTCGGCGCCGCCATGTGGGTCCATGAGCAGTTCGGCGACGCGGCCGGCCTGGCCCGCGCGAGCTACCACCTCGGCTGGCTCGCGCACGCCCTGCAGCGGTACCCGGAGGCCCTGACCCACTCCGGGCAGGCGCTGCGTCTCTTCGACCGGCTCGGCGACCGGCTCTGGCGGGCCCGCGCCCTCAACGCCACCGGCTGGATCCACGGCCGGCTCGGGGGGCACCGCCAGGCCCTGCAACGCTGCCGTGAGGCGCTCACCGAGACGATCGAGCTCGGCGACCGGCACGGCGAGGCCGGCGCCTGGGACGCCGTCGGGCACGCCCACCACCATCTCGGCGACCCGCACCAGGCGATCGCCTGCTACGGCCACGCGCTGCGGGCGTACCACGAGCTCGGCGACCGCTCCGGCGAGGCGTGCGTCCTGGTCCACCTCGCCGACGCCCACGACGCCGCCGCCGACCCGATCGCCGCCGCCGAGCACCGCCGCCGCGGCCGGTCGATCCTCGCCACGCTCAACCCGGCCCCGCCCGGTGTGACCGGCGCGCCCGGCGCGCCCGGACCGCCCGGACCGCCCGGACCGCCCGGACCGCCCGGCGCGCTGGGCGGTCGAGCGGTGCACCCACGGCCCGCGATCGGGTGGTGCCCAGCCGGCCCGGCGATCAGGCACCGCGCCCGCCGCCGCGCGGCCCGTCAGGCCGTGGCGCGGCGCAGGGCCGTCCAGGACAGCAGGGCCAGCAGCACCACCGCGATCGACGGCCAGCCCGCGAACAGCGTCAGCGCGCTCTGGTCCTGGAACCATTCGCCGACCGCGGGCCAGCGCCCGTACCTCGTGATCAGCCCCGCGGTCGCGCCCAGCACGACGACGATCACGCAGATCGCGCCGAAGACGCCGTTGGTGTGCCAGCGCACGTACACGGTGCCCAGCGTGATCCCAATGAGGCTCATCAGCAGCATCGGCACGGCGTAGATCAGCAGCTGCGTCGGCACGCCGTACGCGTCGAGGAACCCCAGGCCGAAGAACCGCAGCCGCAGCCCCCAGCCGTCGGTGGCGTTCTCGACGGCCTGCAGGACGACCAGCAGGACGGCGTAGATCACAGTCTGGGCGAGGGTGAACAGGCCGAGCGCGGCGGCGAACTCACGCCGGGTGACGCTCATGCCCAGGGCGAACGGGAACTGCTGGGCGATCGCGACGGCACCGAAGGCGAGCCCGGTGATGTACACGCTGGCGAGGCCGCCGGTGACGGGCCGGTCGCCGATCTCGTCGCCCATGGAGCCGAAGACGAACAGGTTGACGGCGAAGGCGATGCTGAGGACCACGAGGGGCCACAGCAGCCCGTCGCGGCGGCCCACCGCCTGGAGGCGGGCGACGGCGATGATGCGGTTCATGAGACGGCCTCCCGGGCGGTGATGCGGACGACGAGCTGCTGCAGCGAGACCGGCTCCAGCTGGACGCCGGCCTCGCGGGCCTGGCCGGCGGAGACGGCGCCCCGCACAGTGGCGCGGGTGAGCGGGCCGAGGTGTTCGCGGTGCAGTTCGTCGGCGTTGACGGTGAGCAGGTCGACCGCCGAGGCCGGGCCGGTGAGGGTGACGACCTGGCCGCGGAGGGTGTCGGCGGCCTCGTCGAGGACGAGCCGGCCGCGCTCGATGAGCAGCACGTGCTCGATGAGGTCGCTGACCTCGTCGATGAGGTGGGTGGAGAGGACCACGGTGCGCGGGAACTCGGCGTAGTCGGCGAGAAGCCGGTCGTAGAACAGCTGGCGTGAGGCGGCGTCGAGGCCGAGGTACGGCTCGTCGAAGAACGTCAGCGGCGCGCGGGAGGCGAGCCCGACGGTGACGCCGAGCGCGGACAGCATGCCGCGGGACAGCTTCTTCACCGGCCGCGACAGGGGCAGCTGGAAGTCGGCGACGAGTGAACGGGCGAACGCCTCGTCCCACGCCGGGAACAGCAGCCGGCCGGCGAGCAGCACGTTGCGGACCCGGAAGGTGTCCGGGTAGCGCTGGCTCTCCTTGACGAAGCTGACCTGCTTGAGGACCTGCTCGTTCTCGACCGGGTCGGCGCCGAAGACGCGGATGCTGCCGGCGCCGGCGAACTGCTGGCCGGTGAGCAGCTGCATGAGGGTGGTCTTGCCGGCGCCGTTGCGGCCCAGCAGGCCGTAGATGCCGTTGCGGTGCAGCTCGAAGCTGACGCCGTCGACGGCGGCGACCGATCCGTAGCGTTTCGACAGGTCCTGCACGGACACGACCGGGGTCATCGCTGCTCCTCGTAGCGGTCGATCATCGTCTTGAGCTCGGCCGGGTGGATGCCGAGCTTCGCGGCCTCGGCCAGCAGCGGCTGCAGGTACAGCTCGCTGAACTGGTCCTTGCGGCGCTGCCGGAGCTTGGCCTGCGCGCCGGGGGAGACGAACATGCCGATGCCTCGCTTCTTGTAGAGCACGCCGTCATCGACGAGCTGGTTGACGCCCTTCGCGGCGGTGGCGGGGTTGATCCGGTGGAAGGCCGCGAGCTCGTTCGTCGACGGGACCTGCGCCTCCTCGGCGAGGGACCCGTCGATGATCGACGTCTCGATCTGCTCTGCGATCTGCAGGAAGATCGGCCGGCCGTCATCCATCAGCGAGGTTCGTCGGTTCATTACTCATGTAATGAACCATGCAACCTCGGGACGCCGATGTCAACGGGTAGCGTCGAGACGTGCAGAAGATGGCGTGGCTGGCCGTGCGCGAGCGGGATCCCGCGGCGGCGCTGGGGCTCACGGAGCTCGGCGAGGTCGACTGGCGCTCCGGCGTCGACCTGGCGTACTTCACCGACGACCGGGTGATCGTCACCCCGCCGGTCGACGGATGGATCCTGGTCCTGGGCATGGCACTGCTGAAGGACCGGCCCGACGTGACGGGCCTGTCCGCGGCGCTCTCGACCGAGGTGCAGTTCTTCTCGTCACATCGGGGGCTGCAGGTGTACCGGTGGCAGCGCGCCCGCGAAGGAGACCTGCTGCGCTCGTTCGCCTCGGAGGACGGCGAGATCGACGAGCTCGGGGAGCGCTCGGATCTGGAGCGGTCCTTCGGCGACCTGGTCGACGACGGCGACGTCCACCGGGTGGCGGCGCAGTGGAGCGTCGACCCGGGCACGGTGAACGTCCCGGTGCGAGTGTTCAGCAGTAGGACATAAATATAATCTTCCATGCGTCAATGTCTGTGCCGCAGGCTGTGACGCATGACTCGCCTGCTGCAGAAGCTCACCCTCGCCCTGGTGCTGGTCGCCGGGCTGGTCGCCGGCCCCGCCGTGGTGGCGCCCGCGACCGTCGACGCGGCGCACGCGTCGGTCTACTCCTCGTGCACCATCTCCGGCTGCGCAGACGCGCGCACCGCCCGGTCCGGCTGGAGCAGCCTGGGCTTCCCGACCGCACGCAACTGGTACCGGTGGCCGGCCGGCAAGTACAACTTCGCCGGCGGCCAGTTCTACAACCGGGAGGGTCAGCTGCCGTCGGGCGCGACCTACTACGAGTACGACGTCATCCCCCGCAACCAGGGCGCGGCCCGCGACGCGAAACGCATCATCATCAACCGCAGCACCGGCGTGACCTGGTACTCCCCGGATCACTACGCGAACTTTTACCGCCTCTGACGCATCCGGCGCCCCGGGCTGCGGCGGGCCCGGGGCGTCATCGGCTCAGCTGCCGCCGCGACGGCCGCGGCTGCGCCACGAGAACGGGCCGGGCAGGTCGTAGCGGTGCGCCCTGGTCTTCGAGTTCCACGACCACTTGCCGATCTTCAATCCCCAGGAGGACAGGCCCTTCGGGGTGAAGTTCAGCACCAGTGGGCCGAAGCGCATCGCCTTGCGGAACAGGATCGGCACGGGTCCTCCTCGGGGGTGGTGGTGCCGTCCAGGATGACCTATGCGTGCCAGCGGCGGGGTTGAGGGGTCCGTCTACGTTGGACGTATGGCGCAACAGGTGAAGTACGACCGCCGGGAACAGCTCGAGCAGATCCAGTCAGGTCTCCTGCCCGGCGAGACCATCATCGCCGTCTACGACGCCGTCGGCATCGGCACCGGGTTCATCGGCCTCACCGACCGGCGCGTGATCCTGCAGGACCGCTCGTTCGTCGGCAAGCGCCTCGCCCTCACGTCGATCCCGTACAAGAAGGTCACGGCCGTGTCGATCGTGAGCAACAAGTCCTGGGCCGGCAACTTCTTCAGCAGCGGCAACATCGCGGTGCACGTCGGGGCCCACACGTACGAGATCGAGGTCCGCGGGGTCGAGAAGACCCAGCACATCCACAACGTGATCCTGCACTACGCCGTGTCGAGCTGAGGCACCAGGACGAGCTTGCCGGTGGTGTGGCCCTGCTCACCCAGCTCGTGCGCCCGCGCGGCCTGGTCGAGGGGGAACACGCGGTCGACGTGGACGGTGAGCCGCCCGTCGAGGACGAGCGCGGTGAGGTGCTCCAGACCGGCGCGATCGGGCTCGGCGAGCAGGAACACCCCGCCCGCCCCGGTGGCCGCTTCGGCGTCGGCGCCGTTGAGGGCGATGAGCGCCCCTTCCGGGCCGAGGGTCGCCGCGAGCTGCGGGATCTGCCCGGCGACGGTGGCGACGGCCACGTCGACGTCCTTCACGCTGCCGTAGACGTCGGCCTGGCGATGGTCGTGGACCTCGTCGGCGCCGAGGGACCGCACGAAGTCGTGCTTCGGCGCCGACGCGGTGCCGATGACGTACGCGCCGCGGGCCTTCGCGATCTGCACCGCGAGGTGCCCGACGCCGCCGGCCGCGGCCGGGATGAGCACCCGCTGCCCTTCCAGGACCCCGGCGGTCTCGACGAGGACCTGCCAGGCAGTGAGCCCGGCAAGGGCGAGCCCACCGGCCTGCTCGTGGCTCAGGTTCAGCGGTTTCAGCGCGAACTGGCGGGCGGGACCGGTGACGTACTCGGCGTAGGCGGCCGCCTCCCCGGGGAAGCGCGGCATGCCGAACACCTCGTCGCCGACGGCGAAGCGGGTCACACCGGCGCCGGTCGCGGCGACGACCCCGGACAGCTCCCAGCCGACCGTGAACGGCGGCGTGCCCAGGACCCCGCCGCCCGCGCGGACCTTCCAGTCGACCGGGTTGACACCGGCGGCGTGCACCTCGACCAGGATCTCCGTCGGGCCGGGCACGGGCACGTCGACCTCGACGACCCGCAGCACCGACGCGTCGCCGAGCACGTTCTGCGTCACCCGTCGCATCATTCGGACGGTAGCACCGCCTCCGCGGCCCAGGACCGCCAACGGTCGAGCTTGCCACCGGCGACGGCGAGCTGGTCGGCGACCGGCCCCGGCCCCGTCGAACCGGGCGTGATGCGCGCGGCGAGCGCCCCCGGGACGGAGAACACCGACCGGACGTCCGGGGTCAGGTACGGGCTGACGGCGTGCAGGTCCTCGTCGGACACCTCGTCGAGGCCGACGTCACGGGCCGCGGCGATGACGACGAGCTTGCCGGTGATCTCGTGCGCGTCGCGGAACGCCACGCCCTGCCGGACCAGCCACTCGGCGACCTCGGTGGCGAGGGTGTAACCGACCGGCGCCTGCTCGGCGAGCCGGTCGACCCGCACCGTCATCGTGGAGATCATGCCCGCGAGCGCCGGCAGGACCAGCTGGAGCGTGTCGACCGCGTCGAAGACGGGCTCCTTGTCCTCCTGCAGGTCCCGGTCGTACGCCAGGGGCAGGCCCTTGAGCATCGCCAGCACCCCGGTCACGTGGCCGATGAGCCGGCCGGACTTGCCGCGGGCGAGCTCGGCGATGTCGGGGTTCTTCTTCTGCGGCATGATCGACGACCCGGTCGCGAACGCGTCGTCGAGCTGCACCCAGCCGAACGCGGGGGTCGTCCACAGCACGACCTCCTCACCGAGCCGCGACAGGTGCACGCCGGTGAGGGCCGCGATGAACAGGAACTCCGCGACGAAGTCCCGGTCGGAGACGGCGTCGATGGAGTTGGCGGCGGCGGAGGCGAAGCCGAGCTCCTTCGCCACCTGCGTCGGGTCCAGCGGCAGCGACGAGCCGGCCAGGGCGCCGGCGCCGAGCGGGCTGACCGAGGAGCGCACGTCCCAGTCCCGCAGCCGGTCCAGGTCCCGCAGCAGCGCCTGCACGTGGGCGAGCAGCTGGTGGCCGAACGCGATCGGCTGCGCCGGCTGCAGGTGCGTGAACCCGGGCGCGGGCGTGTCGACGTGCCGGGCGGCCTGCTCGACGAGCGCGTCGGCGAGCTCCACGATCCGGGCGGCGACCCCGCGGGCGTGGTCGCGCAGGTACAGCCGCAGGTCGGTGGCGACCTGGTCGTTGCGGGACCGGCCGGCGCGCAGCTTCCCGCCGAGCGCGCCGAGCCGCTCCAGGAGCCCCCGCTCGAGGGCGGTGTGCACGTCCTCGTCGTCGACGGTCGGCCGGAATTCCCCGGCGGCGCACGCGGACTCGAGGTCGTCGAGCGCGGCGAGCATCCTGCCGAGCTCGTCGGCGTCCAGCAGCCCGGCCCGGGCCAGGACCCGCGCGTGTGCCCGGGACCCGGCCAGGTCGTACGGCGCGAGCCGCCAGTCGAACTGGACGCTCACGGACAGCCTGGCGAGGGCCTCGGCCGGCCCGCCGGCGAAGCGGCCGCCCCAGAGGCGGGTCGGGGACTCAGAAGACGAAGTTGCCACGCGACGATCCTTCCATAGTGCAAGATCGCGTCTATTTTGACGGGCCGTCGAGGTGCGCCCGCTCGGTGAGCTTCGCCCACTCGGTCAGTTTCGCCGCCAGGAGCTCACCGGCGCTCGGGCGGCCCTGCGGGTCCGGCGCCTCGCGGGCGACGACCATGATGGTGTCGTCGCCGGCGATGGTGCCCACGATGTCCGGCAGGCCGGTCCGGTCGATCGCGCTGGCCAGGAATTGCGCGGCGCCCGGCGGGGTCCGCAGCACGACGAGGTTGCCGGAGCAGTCGACGCCGGTCAGCAGCTCCCGCAGCAGCCGGATCAGCCGGGTCGGCGCCTCCTCGGCGGGGCGCAGGGCCCGCTCGCCGTCCTCGGGGATCAGGTACTCGCCGCGCACCTTGACCGCCCGCAGCTCCTCCAGGTCCCGTGACAGCGTCGCCTGCGTGACCTGGATCCCGTCGCCGGACAGCAGCTCCGCGAGCTCGGTCTGCGACCGCACCGCCGACCCGCGGATCAGCGCCGCGATCCGGTCGTGCCGCGCCGCCTTGGAGACCGGCGTGCTCACGACGTCACCTCCGCTGCGCTCCGGCGCCGCCGCGAGCCAAACCTGCAACGCCGGTGAGCAGCCTCTCCGCTGCGCTCCGGGCCGCTCACGACGTCACCTGCGCCGTCGCGCCGCCCCCACGCTCCGGGCCGCTCACGACTGTTCCAGCAGCCACGCCAGGAGTGCCTTCTGCGCGTGAAGGCGGTTCTCGGCCTCGTCCCAGATCGCGCTCTGCGGCCCGTCCATGACCTCCGAGGTGATCTCGTCGCCGCGGTGGGCGGGCAGGCAGTGCAGCACGATCGCCTGGGGACCCGCCACCGCCATGAGCGCGGCGTTGATCTGGTACGGCCGGAACGGGGTGATCCGGTCCAGCCCGTCGCCCTCCTGACCCATCGACGTCCACGTGTCGGTGACGACGACGTCGGCGTCCTTGACCGCCTCGGCGGGGTCGGGGACCCATTCGACGCTGCCCCGCGCCCGCGCGGCGTCCATGACGGCCGGGTCCGGGGTGAAGCCGGCCGGCCCGCTCAGCCGCACCCGCATGCCGGCGGTGACCCCCGCCAGCGCGTAGGAGTTGGCCATGTTGTTCGCGGTGTCGCCGAGGTACGTCAGCACCCGCCCCTGCGTCGACCCGAGCCGCTCCCGGACCGTGAGGAGGTCGGCGAGCAGCTGGCACGGGTGGAAGCTGTCGGTGAGCGCGTTGATCACCGGTACCGTGGCGTGCGCCGCCAGCTCGGCGACCCTGGCGTCCACGTTGGACCGGATGACGATCGCCGAGACGTAGCGGGACAGGACCTTCGCCGCGTCGCCGATCTCCTCGCCCCGGCCGAAGTGGGTGCTGAGCGCGTCGATGATGACCGGGGTCCCGCCGAGCTCGGCGATGCCGACCTCGAAGGAGACCCGCGTGCGCAGCGACTGCTTCTCGAAGATGACGCCGACGGCCTTCGGCCCGGCGAGGGGCTTGTGCGCGTACCGGTCGGCCTTCATCGCCGCGGCCAGGTCCAGGATCGCGGCCTGCTCGGAGGGGGTCAGGTCGTCGTCCCTGAGCAGGTGACGGGGCCGGTGGCCGGCCATCAGGCCCGCACCGCGTCGAGCGCCGGGCCGAGCGCCGCGACGAACTGGTCGGCCTGCCCGTCGGTGAGGATCAGCGGCGGCGCGATGCGCAGCACGTCCGGCTGCGCCGCCTGGGCCAGGAACCCGGCGTCGCGCAGCACCGCGGCGAGCGCGCCCGCGGCCGGGCCGTTGAGCACGATGCCCAGCAGCAGGCCGGCGCCGCGGATCCCGCCGACGAGCGGGTGGTCCAGGGCCTCCACGCCGCGGCGGATCCGCTCGCTGAGCTGCTTCACGTGGTCCAGAAGCTGCTCGGACTCGATGGTGTCGAGCACGGCCAGGGCCGCCGCGCAGCAGACCGGGTTGCCGCCGAACGTCGAGGCGTGCATGCCGGGGCCGAGCAGGGTCGCCGCGTCGTCGAAGGCGATCATCGCGCCGAGCGGCAGCCCGCCGCCGAGGCCCTTGGCCAGGGTGACGACGTCGGGCCGGACCCCTTCGGCCTGGTGGGCGAACCAGTACCCGGTCCGGCCGATCCCCGTCTGCACCTCGTCGAGGGCGAGCAGCGCGCCGTGCCGGGCGGTGATCTCCCGAGCGGCGGTGAGGTAGCCGGCGGGCGGGACGATGACACCCGACTCGCCCTGGATCGGCTCCAGGAGCAACATCGCCGTGCCGTCGTCGACGGCGGACTCGAGCGCGGCGACGTCACCGTACGGGACGTGCACGACCTCGCCCGGCAACGGCCGGAACGGGTCCTGCTTCGCCGGCTGCCCGGTCAGTGCGAGGGCACCCATCGTGCGGCCGTGGAACCCGGCCTGCGCGGCGACGATCTTCGTGCGCCCGGTCCGCCGGGACAGTTTGAACGCGGCCTCGTTCGCCTCGGCGCCGGAGTTGCCGAAGAACACCGCACCGGGCCGCCCGGCGAGGTCCAGGAGGCGCTCGGCGAGCGCGACGACCGGCGGGGAGGCGTACAGGTTGGACACGTGCCCGAGCGTCGAGATCTGCGACGTGACCGCCGCGACGACCGCCGGGTGGGCGTGGCCGAGCAGGTTGACCGCGATCCCGCCGAGCAGGTCCACATAGGAGCGTCCGGCCTCGTCGACGACGACCGCGCCGCTGCCGCTGACCAGGCCCAGCGACGGCGGCCCGTACGTGTTCATCACCGACGCCTCGAACCGCTGCACGAGCGTCATGAGCCCATCACCATGGTCCCGAACCCCTCCGATGTGAAGACTTCCAGCAACAGCGAGTGCGGCACCCGGCCGTCGACGATGTGCGCGGCCGGCACACCGCCCTTGACGGCCCGCAGGCACGCCTCCATCTTCGGCACCATCCCCGACTCCAGGGTCGGCAGCAGGTCCGCGAGCTGGTCCGTGGTCAGCTGCGAGATCAGCGAGTCCGGGTCCGGGTAGCGGGCGTACAACCCCTCCACGTCGGTCAGCACGACGAGCTTGCGGGCCTTCAGCGCGATCGCGAGGGCCCCGGCGGCGGTGTCGGCGTTGAGGTTGTGCAGCACCCCGTCGGCGTCCGGCGCGACCGTCGACACGACCGGGATGCGCCCGGCGGCGATGAGGTCCGCGACCGCGCCGATGTTGACATGCTCGACGTCGCCGACCTGGCCGATGTCCACGGGCGCGCCGTCGACCATCGCGGGCCGCCGCACCGCGGTGAACAGCCCCGCGTCCTCACCGGACATGCCGACCGCGTGCGGGCCGTGCTCGTTGATGAGCCCGACGAGCTCCCGGCCGACCTGCCCGACGAGCACCATCCTGACCACGTCGGCGGTCTCGGCGGTGGTGACGCGCAGGCCGCCCTTGAACTCGCTGGCGATGCCGAGCCGCTTGAGCATCGCCGAGATCTGCGGCCCGCCACCGTGCACGACGACCGGCTTGATGCCGACGTGCCGCAGGAACACCATGTCGGCGGCGAACGCCCGCTTCAGCTCGTTGTCGAGCATGGCGTTGCCGCCGTACTTGATGACGATCGTCGAGCCGGAGAACCGCTCCAGCCACGGCAGCGCCTCGATGAGCGTGTTCGCCTTGCCCAGCGCGATCCCGAGGTTGCGTCCGTTCACGAGCTGTACGCCGAGTTCTCGTGCACGTACCCCATGGAAAGGTCGTTGGTGAGGACCGTCGCTGACGTGTCACCGGCGTGCAGGTCGACGGTGACCGTGACCGCGCGGGCACTGAGGTCGACCTTCGAGCGGTCCTCCCCCGCGGCCCCGCCCTTGCAGATCCACACGCCGTTGATGGCGACGTCGACCTCGTCGGGCTCGAACGCGGCGCTCGTCGTGCCGATCGCGGCCAGGACCCGCCCCCAGTTGGGGTCGTTGCCGAAGAACGCGGTCTTCACCAGGTTGTTACGGGCGATCGACCGGCCGACCTCGACCGCGTCGTCGTCGCTCGCCGCGCCGGTGACCTCGATCGCGATCTCCTTCGTCGCGCCCTCGGCGTCGGCGATGAGCTGCGCGGCCAGGTCCGCGCAGACGGCGGTCACGGCCTCGGCCAGCTCGTCGGGGGTCGGCTGGATCCCGGCGGCGCCGCTGGCCATGAGCAGCACCGTGTCGTTGGTCGA
Source organism: Dactylosporangium sp. NBC_01737 (assembly GCF_035963215.1). Taxonomy (NCBI): domain Bacteria; kingdom Bacillati; phylum Actinomycetota; class Actinomycetes; order Micromonosporales; family Micromonosporaceae; genus Dactylosporangium; species Dactylosporangium sp. NBC_01737. Next base: position 4,710,633 of record NZ_CP109153.1, on the reverse strand, counting down.
CATGCAGCCGTCGGAGTCGATCCGGTCGAACGTGACCCGGGTCGCCGACCTGAGCGCGGCGTCGAGCACGTCCGCGTCGGCGACCGCATCGGTGGTCAGCACGACCAGCATCGTGGCCAGACCCGGCGCGAGCATGCCGGCGCCCTTGGCCATCCCGCCGACGGTGAACCCCTGTCCACTGTGGACGGCGGCCTTCGGCACGGTGTCGGTGGTCATGATGGCGGTGGCCGCGTTCGCCCCGCCGTCGCGCGCCAGCCCCCGCGCCGCGGCGTCGACGCCGGACAGCAGCTTCTTCAGCGGCAGCCGCTCACCGATCAGCCCCGTGGAGCACACGGCGACGTCACCGGCCCCGACCGGGAACCGCGACGCCCGCCCGGACAGCACCGCCGCGGTGTGCTCCGCGGTGGCGTGGGTGTCCTGGAACCCGGCCGGCCCGGTGCACGCGTTGGCACCGCCGGAGTTGATGATGACGGCCCGCACGACCCCGGCGCGCAGCACCTGCTGGCTCCACAGCACCGGCGCGGCCTTGATCCGGTTACCGGTGAACACGGCCGCCGCGGTCCAGTCCGGTCCGTCGTTGACGACCAGCGCCACGTCGAGCGCCCCCGCCGTTGCCTTGATCCCGGCGGCGACACCTGACGCCCGGAACCCCTTCGGTGCAGTTACTGTCACGGCGCGATCCCGTCAGCGGTGAGCCCGGCCGTCTCAGGCAGCCCGAGCATCAGGTTGGCATTCTGTACGGCCTGTCCCGCGGCCCCCTTGACGAGGTTGTCGATCGCGGAGACGACGATGATCCGGCCGCTGTCCACGTCGACGGTCGCCTGCAGGTGCGCGGCGTTCGCCCCGAACGTCGAGGCGGTGTGCGGCCACTGCCCCTCCGGCAGCACCTGCACGAACGGCTCGCCGTCGTACGCCTCCGCCAGCACCTCACGCGGGTCCCTGTCCGTCAGCGGCCGCGCGGTGACGGTCGCGAGGATGCCCCGGGGCATCGGCGCCAGGACCGGCGTCATCGACAGCGACGTCGCACCGGTCGCCTGCTTGATCTCCGGCACGTGCTGGTGCGCGCCCACCTTGTACGGCGACAACGACCCCATCACCTCCGACGCCAGCAGATGCACCTTCGCGGAGCGACCGGCGCCGGACGTGCCGGATGCGGCGACCACCACGACGTCCTCGGGGTCGGCGACCCCCGCGGCGATCAGCGGCGCGAGCGCGAGGACCACCGACACCGCATAACATCCGGTGTTGGCGACCCGGCCCGACCCGGCGATGCGCTCCCGCTGGCCGGGCAGCTCGGGCAGGCCGTAGGTCCAGGTGCCGGCGTGCGCGCCCGGGTAGTATCTGGTCCAGTCGGTCGCGGCCTTCAGCCGAAAGTCGGCGCCGATGTCGACGACCTTCACCGAGTCCGGCAGCTGCGCGGCGAGCGCCGCTGACTCCCCGTGCGGAAGGGCGAGAAACACCAGGTCGGCGTCCGCGAGGACATCCGGCGCGGTGGGCGCCAGGACCACGTCCCGCAGCGACCGCACGTGCGGATGCACCGCCCCGACCTTCGACCCGGCCTGCGCAAACCCCGTGGCGACGGCCAGGTCCAGATGCGGGTGCCCGGCGATCAGCCGCAGCAACTCCCCACCCGCATACCCGGACGCCCCGGCGACAGCCACTCGTATTCCCATGCGCTGCACTGTATCTCTATGCATCGCCGTGTTTCAAGCGCATTGCGGCAAGCATCACCACCCCGCCGGGCATCCTAGGAACCCTCCTCACCCCGGCCCTCACCCTGATCCGGAACGCACCACCCACCGCGCCAGGCCCCCACACCAGGCCCTCACACCAGGCCCTCACACCAGGCCCCCACGCCAGGACCGCGGGCCGGGATCGATGGCGGCTACTCGGGGTCGAGGACCCTGGCGAGCTGGGCGCGGTTGCGGACGTTGAGCCGGCGGTACAGCCGCGTCAGGTTCGCCTCGACCGCCTTGATCGACAGGAACAGTGCGCGGGCGATCTCGCGGTTGGTGGCGCCCGCGCGGACCAGTTCCACGATGCGGCGTTCGGTCTCCGACAGGCCGGCGCCGCGGCCGCCGTCGAGCCGGGCCAGGTCCGCGGCGGCGACCTCGCGCCACGGGTGGGCCTCGGCGGCCGCGTAGCGGCGCACCGCCTCGGACAGCGCCGCCCGGGCCGCGCCGCGGCGGTGGGCGCGGCGTTCCAGGCCGCCGAGCGTGTAGTAGGCCCGTGCGACCTCGAGCGGGTACGGGTGGTCCTGCCACTCCTCGATCGCCCGGTGCAGCGCCTCGGCGCCCTCGCGGGCCTCGCCGGTGGCGGCGGTGAGGACGGCGCGGGCGCGGGCCAGGCCGAGGAACACGATGGTGCGGTCCAGGTGCCGGGCGTGCTTGTGGACCTCGTCGAGGACCTCGGCGGCCTCGGCGCGGGCGCCGGCACCGACGAGCGCCTCGATGAAGTCGGCGTGCCACGGCAGGATGCCGGGGTCGAGCCGGCCGAGCCGCTGGTCGAGGGCGTACGCCTCGCGCATCGCCTCGGCCGCCGCGACCGGGTCGCCGCGCAGGACGTGGACGAGGCCCGAGGAGGCGTAGGCGAGCTTGATCCAGTCCTCGTCGCCGGCGGCGAGGCAGGCGGCGAGGCCGCGCTCCGCGTAGCCGGCGGCGGCGGTCGCGGTGCCGCCGCCGCTCTCGGCGAGGGCAGCGACGAGGTAGCCGGGGCCGGGGGTGGTCTCGACGTCGACGTAGAGCCGCACGCATTCGCGGCCCGCGGAGACCGCGTCGGCGCAGCGGCCGGCGCGCCAGTAGATGCCGGCCACGGACACGAGGACGGAGGCGAGGTCGCGCACCGTGCCGGCGCGTTCGACGGCGATGCGCAGCGCCTCGATGCGGCGGACCGCCTCAGCGGTCTCGCCCTTGAACAGGCGGCTCATCGCGGCGACCTGCCGGGCCGCGACCGTCGCCGGGGTCAGCGACAGCCCACGGGCGAGTTTCCCGGCCCGCTCCAGGTATTCGTCGCCCTGGGTGCCGAGCAGGATGTTGCCCTTCCAGCTGAGCACCTCGACGAGACGTTCCATGTCACCGCACAGCTCGGCGGCCTCCTCGGCCCGCTTGAGCTCGGCCAGGGCGCCCTCGCCGTCGCCGTCGTAGTAGGCCTTCACACCCTTGTACAGGCGGACGTGGGCGAGCAGGTCGGGGGTGTCGACGGCCTCGACGAACGCGGCGTCCAGCAGCGGCCCGGAGTTGGAGTGGTCCTCGCCGGACATCTCCACGAGCAGCAGCCGGGCGCCGATGCGGGTGCGCCGGTCGGCGGCGTCGCGCAGCGCCGCGGTCGCGTGCCGGCGGGCGTCGGCGGGTGAACCGGCGGCGTACGCGTACTGCGCGGCGCTGAGCCGGCGGACCGCGCCGACGCCGGGCGTGTCGCGCGGGGTCCGTTCGGCGGCGAGCGCGGCGAGGTCGGCGGCCATCGCCGGGGCGCCGCGCAGCCGGGCCGCGGACGCCGCGTCGGCGAGGCACTCGGCGAGGGCCTCGTCGGGCTCGGGGCGGGCGGCGGCGAGGTGCCTGGCCCGGTCGACCGGGTCGGAGACGGTGTCGGCGAGCCGCTCGTGCGCCTCGCGGCGGGCGGCGGCGGTCGCGTCGGCGTACACCATCTCCCGCAGCAGCGGATGGCTGAAGCGGATCGCACCGTCGGCGTCGACGTCCAGCACCGACGAGGCGAGGGCCGCGTCGAGGTGGTGCTCGGCGAGGCGGCCGCTCCGCTGCAGCAGCGCCAGGCTGGGCCGGGCGGCGGCGGCCACGACCAGCAGCACCGGCCAGTCGGGCGCGGGCAGCGCGGCGAGGCGCGCGGCCAGCAGTGACCGGAGCCGGTCGGGCACCGGCAGCGGGTCGGTGGTCGGGAACGGCGCGGCGCCCAGCGCCCTGCCGAGCTCGACGGCGTACAGCGGGTTGCCGGCGCTGGCCTCGTAGATGCGGTGCAGGTGCGCCCGGCCGGCTTCGGCGCCGAACCGGGCCCGCAGCAGGTCCGCCACGTCGCTCTCCGGTAGCGGCGGCACCGGCAGGGTCGTGCCCGGCGGCGGGCACAGGTCGAGGCGGGTCGCGGGGTCGCCGTCGGGGACGCGTTCGGCGGCGAGGATGCGCACCGGGGCCTCGCCGAGCCGGCGGGCGACGAACCGCAGCACCTCGGCGCTCGGCTCGTCGATCCACTGCACGTCGTCCAGGACGACGAGGACGGCGCGCTCGGCGGCGAGGGCGCGCAGCAGTTCCAGAACCGCGAGGCGCACCGCGAGCTGGTCGTGCGGGGTCGCCGGCAGGGCGCTGCGCAGCAGGGCACCGTCGAGGGCGGCACGCAGGTGCGACGGCAGGTGCTCCGCGGCGTCGGGGGCGCCGTCGAACAGGTCGACGAGCGCGAGGTAGGGCAGGTCGGCCTCGGCCTCGGCGGCCGCGGCGCGCAGCACGAGGGCGTCGGTCTCGGCGCCGGCGATCGCGTCGAGGATGGTGGACTTGCCGATCCCGGCGGGGCCGTAGAGCAGCACGCCGCCGCCGCCCGTGAGCCGCTCGCGGGCGTGAGCCAGCAGATCGGCGCGGCCGAACGGCGCGGCCGGCCAGGTGCTCACCACCACTGTTCCACCACGACGCCGAGTCTCTCCCGAACGCCACCGCGCCGCAACGCCTGCCCAACGCCCGCGGACCGTCCGGCGACGCGATGTTGAACACTGTCAGCGGAGCCTGTCGCAGGGCAGGACGGCCTCCCAGCCGAGCACCGGCCACTGTGCGGTATGGACCGTCACCCTCCGCAAACGTGGCTCCGCATGGCATTGGGCGCGTGCCGCCGCGACGGTCGCGTCCCAGCGCGGCAGCCCCTCTGCGTAGCCACCCGGTCGCAGGTTCGCCACGCACACCACGGTCACGAGTGTCGCCAACGCGACAAACGGGACGGCACCGACCCGACCGTCCACAGCGTCGGCGGGCAGCGCCAGCGCGACCGCCGCCGCGATGTTGGGCAGTGTGATCAGCACCAGGTACCGCCCCTCGGGGGCGCCGTGCACGGCGAGCTGGAAGGCGCCGGCCAGCAGGCCGAACCCGGCGAGGAGCGCGGCGAGCCGCCACTGCGGCCGGGTCCAGCCGAGCAGGGCCGCGACGACGAAGGCGGCGGGGACGGCCAGGCCGAGCAGCACCAGTGCCCGGTGCCCCAGCGGGTCGGCGACCGGCGGGGCGAGCCACGCGTCGCCGAGGAACGATCGCGGCAACCCCCAGCGCAGGTAGGTCCCGGCCACGGACACCGGGTCGAGGTCGGGGCGCTCCCCCACGTCGCGCCGCGAGCCACCGGCGAGCAGCGGCATCAGTTGCAGCGCCGCGCCGGGCAGCAGCGCGACGGCCCGCCACAGCGCGTCGTCGCGTCGCCGCGCCAGGCGCAGCAGCGCGACGGGCACGAGCAGCAGCCCGAGGATCGAGTTGAGCACCGCGAGGGCGGGCAGGGTCACGGCGACGGCCCGCGCCCCGCGGTGGCGCGGGCTCCACAGCAGCATCCAGAGTCCCGCGTACACCAGGGGGAACTGCAGTTGGGCGAGGGTGTTCGGCACGTACCCGATCGGCACGGCCGCGCTCCCGCCGACGACCAGTGCGGCGCCGGCGCCCAGGCGGTCGCGGGCGGCGGCCCAGACGGCAACCGCCAGCAGCGCGGTCAGGACGGCGGCGAAGGACGCGTTCAACGCCGCCGCCCACGAGACCGGGAAGAGGGCGATGACGGCGAAGCACACGCGGGCGACGGTGTGGAAGTAGCCGTTGAACGGGGTGGCGAGGGGCTCGTACCACGGCAGGGTGAGCGCGTCGGTGAGGAACTCCTGCCCGTCCTCGGCCCAGACGCTGTTGAGCCCGCCCCGGAACAGGCACAGCGCGAGCACGGCGAACACCAGCGCGGCCCGGCGGAGAACAACTGTCACATCAGGCAAACGAACGGGCGCCCCGCACCGCAGTGCGAGGCGCCCGTCGGAAAACCGCTTAGAGCTTGCCGTCCTTGACCGCCTGGGTCACCCACGGGATGACCTCGTCGAGCATCTCGTCGAGCGAGGTGTTGGCCTCGTAGCCGAGGATCTCCTTGGCCTTGCTCACGTCCGGGACGCGCTTCTGCACGTCGTACTCGTACGGGTCGTCGGACACGACGCTGAACGGCACGTCGGCGCCCTTGATCTTCTTCCAGATCACCTCGGCCAGTTCGAGGACCGTGGTCGACTCGGCGGTGGAGATGTTGAAGTCCTGGTTGACCGCGTCCTCGTGCTCCATCGCGGCGATGATGCCCTTGGCCAGGTCACCGCCGTAGGTGTAGTGGCGGACCTGGTCGCCGGCGCCGAGGATGTGCAGCGGGTCCTGACCCTTGACGATCTTCTGCACCAGGTCGGGCACGACGTGCGACATGGCGAGCTTCACGTTGCCGGACAGCACCTCGACCTCGCCGAGCGCGCGGCCCTCGCCGACGCCGACACAGTTGAACGGGCGCACGATCGTGTAGGGCAGCTTGTACTGGTCCCAGGCGGCCTTCGCGTAGTACTCGACGGCCAGCTTCTGGAAGCCGTACGACGACAGCGGCGGCGGCACGAGCCGCTCGTCGCCCTCCTTCGACGGCCAGTGCGTGGTCGACTCGAAGACCATCGACGACGACAGGTAGGTCATCTTCTTGAGGGTGCCGTCGCGGTGCGCCTTGATCGCCGCGTCGCACGACGAGGCCATGATCCGCTCGTTGGTGGCGAGCAGGTCGTAGGCGTACGCGTGGAAGTAGGAGATGCCACCGATCATCGCCGCGCCGGCGATGAAGTGGTCGCAGCCGTCGAGCAGCTCGGTGACCAGGTCGACGTCACGCGCGTCGCCCTCGACGAACCGGTAGTCGGGGTGCGAGTCGTAGCTACGGGTGACCGGACCGTACTTCGAGTAGTTGTCCAGGCCGACCACCTGGTAGCCGCGGGACAGCAGCTCCTCGACGACGTACCCACCGATGAAGCCGGCCGAGCCGGTGACCAGGACCTTTGCCACTAACACTCCTTAGTTCTGAACAGCGTTGCTGGAAAAGTTGGCGCGTGCGGCCTGCGCGTCGTCCCGCGCCGCCGACGAAGCGGGCCGCTTTGCGACCTGCTCCATGGTGAGGCGGCGACCGAACGCGAACCGCCACCACTTCAGGTAGCTGGGCAGGAACCGGCCGACGTCGAACCGGGACTCGCCGAGCTGCCGGTCGAGCCAGATCGTCGGGATCTCCGCGACGGGCAGCCGCAGCCGCGCCGCCTTCGCGGTCAGCTCGATGCCGATCTCGAACCCGGTCTTGCTCTCGATGCCGACCTGCCGGACGAACGTCGTCGAATACGCCTTGAAACTGTTCGTCGCGTCGCGGGTGCCGACCCGCGCGAACATGTGCAGGGTCCGGCCCGCGCTGCGCGACAGCGCCCGCTTGAACCGGGGCCCGCCGACCTGCTGGCCGCCGGGCATGTACCGCGACGCCGCCGCGACGACCACGCCACGCTCGACGAGCCGGGCGAGGTCCTCGATCTGGCGCGGGTCGTCGGAGCCGTCGGCCATGGTGACCACGGCGACGGGCGCCTGCGCCACGTCGATGCCGAAGCGGATCGCGTTGGCCGGGCCGCGCCCGTACGTGTTGAGCACGGTGCGGACCCGGGGGTCGCGGACCGCGACGGTGTGCGCGAAGGGCACCGTGGTGTCGTCCGGCATGTCGTGCACGACGAGGACCTCGGCCGGCATCAGCACGGCCCGCAGGATCCGCTCGAGGCAGGGCACGATCGCCTCGCCCTCGTTGTACACGGGGATGACCACAGAAACCTGCGGCGTGAGGGTCATGCAGGCACCTCCGCTGCGCTCCGGCACCAGCCTGACCGGTCGCTGCGACACTGTATGACCGGCCCTCCGCTGCGCTCCGGTCCGGTCATACCCGCACCCCCTTGTTCGTGATGCCCCACATGTCCGCGACGGGGATGTCGGTCTGCAAGTCACGGTACTCGGGGTGCGGCGCGGCGATGATCAGCAGATCGGCCTTGGCGAGGATCTCGTCCTGGGACACGAACCGGTCGTCCTTGACGTACGGGTCGCTGCAGAGGGTTTCCTTCGCCTTCAGCATGACGACCTTGCGCAGCTTGTAGGCCAGGGACTCGCGGATGTCGTCGCTGCCGCCCTTGAACGCCATGCCCAGGATGCCGACCGTCATCTCCGACAGGTCGAAGCGCTCCTGCAGCTTCGACACCACGTAGAGCGGCAGGCCCTCGTTGATCAGCATGGCGCTGTGGCCGAGGACGAAGGTGTTGTTGGTGAACGCCGCCAGCTGCATCGTGTCCTTGAGCAGGCACGGCCCCGCCGCGAACCCGGCGCCCGGCATGTCGGACGCCCGCGGGTACTGGAAGCGGATGGCGTGCCGGATCCGCTCGAAGTCCAGGCCGAAGTCGTTGGACATCATCCAGAACTGGTTGGCGGCGGCGAACTTGATGTACCGCCAGGTGTTGGTGAACAGCTTCGCGAGCTCGGCCTCCTCGGGCTCCAGCCGCACGATCTGGTTCGCGAGGTTGCGGAACAGCTTCTCCGCCCGCTCCGCCGCCTCCGGGTTGCGGGCGGCGACGATCTGCGGCAGCTCGAACAGCTCCGTCATCGCCTTGCCCTCGGCGATGCGCTCGGGGCAGAACGCGACGTCGGCCTTGACGCCGAGCCGCTTGATCAGCTTCTCGGTGAGGGCGGTGACGCCGGGGTGGACGGTGCTGCGCAACACGATCAGCTGCCCGTCACGGAGGTACTCCGCGCAGCGCTCGATCGCCGCGGGGACCGCGCCGATGTTCGGGTTGAGGTGCTCGTCGACGGGCGTGCCGACGATCACGACGAGGTGTTCGGCCGACGCGACGCTCGCCGGGTCGGTGCTCGCGGTGAGCCTGCCTTCCTTGACGGCGGTGGCCAGCGGCTCGGCCGCGCCCTCCTCGTCGAACGGCAGACGGCCTTCGTTCACCACAGCGACCGCGGCCGCGTTGATGTCGTACAGGGTGACCTGCAGGCCTCGGGAGGCCATGGCGATGCCGAGCGGCAGTCCGACCCGGCCGCAACCCCCGATGATCACGACGTCGGTCGTAAAGCCTGCCGATGCACTATCGTCTGACACGCGCTGCCCCTCCAGGAGAGCCGAGATCGAAACCGGCGCTTGGCGCGGGCCGAACCCTCGGGATGACCTCACGCCACGTGACAGGGCGGAGGATGGCTCGGCGCCGTGACGGTACCACTTCAATGGGTCTGGTTCTTGACCCGCTCAGGGTGAAGCGGCCCTGCCCACACCATCCGGGCCTGGGGAAACGGTTCTCGGTCCGATATCTGACGGTGCCCGCGACAGCCGGCGCCAGGTGCGTGACTGTCCGTTCGGGCGGCCGCATCTGTCCGATGCGGCCGCCCTCCTTCGGCTGTGCGGATCACGCCCCGCGCAGGGTCGCGCCGAATCTGCCCGCGGCGACGGCGACCGCCACGTCGCGGGCGGCGAGTGCCTCCTCGCCGGTGAGCGTCCGGTCCGCGGCGCGGAACGTCAGCTTGTAGGCCAGGGACTTGCGGCCCTCGCCGAGCTGCGCGCCCTCGTACACGTCGAAGAGCCGCACCGACTCCAGCAGCGCGCCGGCGCCCTCGGTGAGCGCGGCCTCGACGTCGCCGGCGGGGGTGGCCGCGTCGACGACGAGCGCCACGTCGAGCAGCGCCGTGGGGAAGCCCGACAGCCGCGGCGCGGTCGACACCTCGGGGATCGGCACCGCGTCGAGGTCGAACTCCATCGCCACGGTGCGGCGCGGCAGGTCGAGGTCGGCGCAGACCGCCGGGTGCAGCTCGCCGGCGTGCCCGACGACGGTGTCGCCGACGAGCAGCGCCGCGCAGCGGCCCGGGTGCCAGGGCGCGACCGCGTCCGGTCCGGCCGCGGCGCGGACGGTGAGCGTCACCCCCGCCGCCTCCGCGGCGACCCGGGCGGCGTCGACGGCGTCGGCCCAGTCGGCGGGGCGGCCGGCGCCCCACCAGCCGGCGGGGTCGGCGTCGCCGGTGATGACGGCGGCGACGTGCCACGGCTGGTGCGGCAGCAGCGCCTCCGCGGCCCGCAGCTCCGCCTCCGGCGGCGGTCCGTCGACGCCGGCGGTCGGCGCGACCCGGACCGGCCCGCCGGGCAGGAAGACGGTGCCGAGCTCGTACAGCGCCAGGTCCCGCAGGCCGCGGCCGAGGTTGCGGCGCAGCGCGCCGAGCAGCGGCGGCAGCAGCGTGGTGCGCATGCCGGGCTCCTCGTCGGACAGCGGGTTGCGCAGCAGCACCATGTCGCGGCGCGGGTCGCCGGCGGGGATGCGCAGCGCGTCGAGGGTGCCGGCGCCGACGAACGGGTAGCACAGCGTCTCGGTGAACCCGGCGTCGGCGAGGGCCCGCCCGATGGTCCGCCGGCGGCGCTGGGTGACCGACAGCCCGGCGCCGGGCGGCGCGATCGGCAGGACGCTGGGGATCCGGTCGTAGCCGTCGAGGCGCAGCACCTCCTCGACCAGGTCGGCCGGGTCGGTGAGGTCGGGCCGCCAGCTCGGCGGGGTCACCACGGCCTTGGAGCTGGCACCGGCGGAGTCGACCTCGACCGAGGCACCGATCATCGTCAGCACCTCGACGACCCGTTCGGTGCTGTAGTCGATGCCGGCCAGCTCCGACGGGCGGGTGACGGCCATGGTGATCGGTGCCGGTGGCACGACGGCATAGACGTCGGTGACCCGCGGGTCGACGGTGCCGCCGCCGTGCTCGGCGAGCAGCGCCGCGGCCCGCGCGGCGGCGGCCGCGGTGATCTGCGGGTCGACGCCGCGTTCGTAGCGCTTGCCGGCCTCGCTGGGCAGCTTGTGCCGGCGGATCGTGCGGGCGACCGACAGCGGGTCCCAGTGCGCGGCCTCGAGGAGCACGTCGACGGTGCTCGGCGACACCTCCGTGGTGGTGCCGCCCATGACGGCGGCGAGGGACACGACGCCGGTGTCGTCGGCGATGACGATGTCCTGCGGGTCGAGGGCCCGCTTGACGCCGTCCAGCGTCGTCAGCGTCTCCCCGGCCGTGGCGCGCCGCACGACGAGGGGGCCGGTGAGCCGCTCCAGGTCCCAGGCGTGCATCGGCTGGCCGGTCTCGATCATCAGGTAGTTGGTGATGTCGACCGGCAGCGAGATCGAGCGGATCCCGGCGACGGCGAGCCGCGCCTTCATCCACTGCGGGGTCGGCGCGGCCGGGTCGACGCCGCGCACGGCGACGGCGGTGAACCGGTCGCAGGCGACGCTGTCGCGCACGTCGATGCGGTACGCGTCGCTGCCGTCGCCGTCGATCGGCACGACCGCCGCGACCGGGTCGCGGTACGCGCCGCCGAGCGAGTGCGACAGCTCCCGGGCGATGCCGCGCACGGAGAAGCAGTAGCCCCGGTCGGGGGTCACGTTGACCTCGACCACGACGTCGTCGAGCCCGACGACCGGCCGCGCCTCGGCGCCGGGGTCGGCTGCGTCACTTCCATCGGGCCTGGGCGGCAGGACGATGATGCCCTCGTGCTCGTCGGAGACGCCGAGCTCCCGCGCGGAGCAGATCATGCCGTTGGAGACGTGCCCGTACGTCTTGCGGGCGGCGATCGCGAACCCGCCCGGCAGGACCGCGCCGGGCAGCGCGACGACGACGAGGTCGCCCTCGGCGAAGTTGCGGGCGCCGCAGATGATGCCCTGCGGCTGCTCGCCGCCGACGTCGACGAGGCAGTACCGGATCGGCTTCTTCAGCCCCTGCAGCTCCTCGATCGACTCGACCCGGCCGACGACGAGGGGACCTTCGACGCTCGCACCGGCGTCGGTCATCTCCTCGACCTCGAGGCCGACCTTCACGAGGGCCTTCTCCAGGCCGTCGGCGGTCAGGTCCGCCGGCAGGTCGACGTGCTCACGCAGCCATGACAGCGGTACGCGCATCTCAGGCCTCCCATCCGAACGCCCGCGCGTAACGCACGTCGCCCTCAACCATGTCCCGCATGTCGGCGGCCGCGTTGCGGAACATCAGCGCCCGCTCGATGCCCATGCCGAACGCGAACCCGGAGTACTCGTCGGGGTCGATGCCGCAGGCGCGCAGCACCCGCGGGTTGACCATGCCGCAGCCGCCCCACTCGACCCAGCGGGCGCCGTCGCGGTGGTGCGGGAACCACATGTCGATCTCGGCGCCCGGCTCGACGAACGGGAAGTACGACGGCCGCAGCCGGGTCTCCGTGCCGGGGCCGAACAGGCCCTGCACGAAGTGGTCGAGGGTGCCCTTGAGGTGCGCCATCGTGATGCCCTTGTCGATGACGAGACCCTCGACCTGGTGGAACACCGGGGTGTGGGTCGCGTCGAGCTCGTCGGTGCGGTACACCCGGCCCGGGCAGACGATGTAGATCGGCGGCCGGCGGGTGAGCATCGTGCGGGCCTGCACCGGTGAGGTGTGGGTGCGCAGCACGATCCGCGAGTCGTTGTCCCTGTCGGGGCCGCCGTCCGCGCCGGAGGCGGCGACGAAGAACGTGTCCATCATGGAGCGTGCCGGGTGGTCCGGGTGCATGTTGAGGGCGTCGAAGTTGTACCACTCCCACTCGGCCTCGGGACCTTCGGCGACCTCGTAGCCCATGCCGACGAACAGGTCACCGACCCGCTCCATGATCTTGGTCAGCGGGTGCTGGGCGCCGCGCGGGCGCCGGCCGGTCGGGAGGGTCACGTCGACCGTCTCCTCGACCAGGACGCGCTCCTCGCGTTCCGCGGTCAGCGCGGCGAGCCGGGCGTCGAACGCCGCCTGCACGGCGACGCGGGCCTCGTTGACGCGTTTGCCGGCGTCGGCCTTCGCGGCCGGGGGCAGCGAGCCGATCTCGCGCCGGGCGAGGGAGATGGGGGCGCGGTCGCCGAGGTGCTGGGACTTCAGCGCCGCGAGGGCGTCGAGGTCGCTCGCGCCGGCGAACGCCTTGTCGGCGCTGGCGACGGCGTCGTCCAGGGCGTCCTGGGCGAGCAGCATGGCTTGCTTCGGGTCGTACGGATCGTTGCGGTAGGTCATCGGACTCTTCCCACGCGAGATTTGGCCTCGGACAGTGTAGAGAAGGGCGCCCGCCGGCCGTGGGAAGGTGTCAGGAGGTGCGACGTCCTGTCCGCCCACCGTCACCGGCGGGCCGCATAAACAGGTGCGTGCTCACATCGACTCCCTCAACGCTTTCGCTGAAGCGTACAGGCAGACCGCGGCAGCCGCAGCCAGGTTCAGGCTCTCCGCGCCGCCGAGGATCGGCACCCTGACACGGGCGTCCGCGGCGGCTTTCAGCGCGTCCGGCAGGCCGTGCGCCTCCGATCCGAACAGCCACGCGGTCGGCCGCGCCAGGTCGGGCAGCTCGAACAGATCCGATTCGCCGTAGCCGTCCGCCGCGAGCACCCGGAGCCCCGCGGCCTGCAGCGCGGCGACGGTGGCCTCGCTGGAGCGGGACCGGACCACGTCGACGTGGAACAGGCTGCCGGCCGAGGAGCGCACGGCCTTGCCGTTGTACGGGTCGACGCTGTCGCCCGCGAAGACCACGGCGGTCGCGCCGGCGGCGTCGGCGGTGCGCAGCACGGTGCCGGCGTTGCCGGGGTCGCGGATGTCGGCGCAGACGGCGACCAGCCGTGGCGCCTTGCGCAGCGCGTCGGCGAGGGGGACGTCCCGGGACGTGCAGACGGCCACGAGGCCCTGCGGCTGGACGGTCTCGGTGAGCGCGGCGAGGGCCTCGTCGTCGACCTCGGCGGCCCGGGCCGCCCGCGCGACGAGGTCGCCGTGGCGGGCCCGCCCGTCGGCGGTGAAGAACAGCTCGGCGACCGCGCCGGCGGCCAGGGCCTCGCGGACGGCCTGCGGGCCCTCGGCGAGGAAGCGGCCGGTCTCGTCGCGGTCGCGGCGGCGCTGCAGGCGCCGGGCAGCAACAACCCGGGGGGTCCGTGTGGTGAAGACCGCCCCGGGTTGCCGGATCACGTCAGGCTGCGGCAACGGCCGTCTTCGCCACCTGGACCAGGCCGCTGAACGCCTTCGCGTCGCTGACCGCCAGCTCGGCGAGGATCTTGCGGTCGACCTCGACACCGGCCAGGCGCAGGCCCTGGATCAGCCGGTTGTAGGTGAGGCCGTTCGCGCGGGCGGCGGCGTTGATACGGGTGATCCACAGCTGGCGGAAGTCACCCTTGCGGTCGCGCCGGTCGCGGTAGGCGTACTGCATCGAGTGCAGCACCTGCTCCTTGGCCTTGCGGTACAGCCGCGAGCGCTGCCCGCGGTAGCCGCTGGCGGTCTCCAGGACGGTGCGGCGCTTCTTCTGGGCATTCACTGCCCGCTTCACGCGTGCCACGGTTCGTTACTCCTCATGCGAGACCGGCCCATGGCGTGCGGGCCGGTCGGAAAAGTCCAGGAAAGGGGGTTGTGACGCCGCGTGTTACAGACCGAGCATCTTCTTGACGCGCCGGGTCTCGGTCTTGGCGAGCTCGACAGTGCCGCTGAGCCGGCGGGTCCGCTTGCTGGGCTTGACCTCGAGCAGGTGGCGCTTGCCGGCCGGCTCGGCGAGGATCTTGCCGCGACCGGTGATCTTGACGCGCTTCTTCATCCCGGAGTGCGGTTTGAACTTCGGCATGGCTGATGTTGCCCTTCCATGTGCGGCACGCCAGAGCCGGCACCCTCCCCGACGGATCGGTTGGAGGGTGCCGTGGCGCACCGGCGCACAGCCGGGACGCCGCTGTGCGGGTCCCGCCCGCACGACGCGGTCGTTGTGGTTGGTGCTGGTGGTGCCGGGTGGTGCGTTATCCCTGGTCGGCGGTGACGACCTCGGGCAGGACGGCTGATTCGCCCTCCGGCGCGGTGCTGTCCTCCGTGCGACCCTCGCGAGACGCGGTCGCCGCGGCCTTCACGTTGCGGTGCGGCGCGAGGACCATGATCATGTTGCGGCCATCCTGCTTCGCGGAGGCCTCGACGAAGCCCAGCTCCGAGATCTCCTCCGAGAGCTTGCGCAGCAGCCTGAACCCCAGCTCCGGGCGGCTCTGCTCGCGGCCTCGGAACATGATCGTTACCTTGACCTTGTCGCCCGCCTTCAGGAACCGCATGACGTGACCCTTTTTGGTCTCGTAGTCGTGCGGGTCGATCTTCGGACGGAGCTTCATCTCCTTGATGACGGTCTGCTGCTGGTTACGCCTGGCTTCCCTTGCCTTGAGCGCGCTCTCGTACTT
This sequence comes from Dactylosporangium sp. NBC_01737, assembly GCF_035963215.1. Classification (NCBI taxonomy): domain Bacteria; kingdom Bacillati; phylum Actinomycetota; class Actinomycetes; order Micromonosporales; family Micromonosporaceae; genus Dactylosporangium; species Dactylosporangium sp. NBC_01737. Next base: position 4,695,428 of record NZ_CP109153.1, on the reverse strand, counting down.
GAACTTGCCGAAGTCCATGAGCTTGCAGACGGGCGGGCGTGCCATGGGCGCAACTTCGACCAGGTCCAGGTCCACGTCGGCGGCCAGCTGGAGTGCGCGCTCAAGCGGGACGATGCCCACCTGCTCACCCTCCGGGCCGACCAGCCGGACCTCACGTGCCCGGATCTGTTCGTTGACGCGTGGCTCGACGCTGATGTGGCCTCCTCGATCGGTGCTGTCTGATGTGCCGACCGAAGCGGAAAAGCCCCCGGATGCGCAGCGCGCATGCGAGGGCCCACTTGACCACACCGTCCCTGGCGAGGGGCCGTGCGGTCAGACCGGACCCGGCTGCCTTGAGCTGCACGGGTGGGAGTGTTGAAACTCCGCTTCGAACACACCACGGATGCGGCGTGCGGTCGACTTCCGCTACTCTACCACGCTGCTCGTCAGCGACGCGGTGTGCAGGGCCCGCAGCCGGCGGGCCGCCTTGACGGCGTAGTCCTTGTCGGTCATCTGCACCGCCATCACCGCGACCCGCTCGTCGTCGTGCAGATCCAGGGTGAGCCACGGGCTGCCGCGGCCGAACGTGACGGCGCGCACCACGTCCCACGGCAGGTCGTAGGAGCCGATGATGTTCTGGACCCGCACCCCGGTCTCGTCGGCCTCGACCTTGGGCCTGGCCATCAGCAGGATGGCGAGCGCCGCGCAGATGCCCAGGCCGATCATCGCGGCCTGGTCGCCGCGCTGGAAGTAGCCGGGGCCGTCGCCGGTCTTGCCGTGCAGCCCCAGCGCGATGAGCGTGAAGACCACCACGACCACGGGGGCGAGGACGTAGGCGATGACCCTGGCGCGCCGCGGACGGGCGAGAACGGTGCTGCTCACACCGAGGAGCCTACAGGCGGCACGCGTGGATGCCGGTCACCAGGATGGCGCGGGCGCCCACCTCGTACAGCTCGTCCATGATCCGGTGCACCTCGTCGCGCAGCACCATCGCCTGGACGGCCACCCAGCCCTCCCGGTGCAGCGGCGACACCGTCGGCGACTCGATGCCCGGGGTCAGCGCCACCGCCGCGTCCAGCGCGTCGGCCCGCACGTCGTAGGCGAGCATCACGTAGCGTCGCGCCACCAGGACACCCTGCAGGCGGCGCAGCAGCTGCTTCGCCGCGGGCGCCAGGTCGGCGGTCCCGCTGCGGCGCACCAGCACCGACGAGGACTTCAGGATCGGCTCGCCGAAGATCGACAGGCCCGCCTGGCGCAGGGTCGCGCCGGTCTCGACGACGTCGGCGATGACGTCGGCGACGCCGAGGCGGATCGCGTTCTCCACGGCGCCGTCCAGGCGGATGACCTCGGCGTCGACGGCGTGCTCGGCGAAGTAGCGCTGCATGACCCCCGGGTAGGCGGTCGCGACCCGCAGCCCCGCCAGGTCGGCGGGGTTGTCACCCTTGATCGAGCCGGGCACGGCGGCGAAGCGGAACGTGGCCCGGCCGAACCCCAGGTCGAGGAGCTCCTCGGCGCCGCTGTCGGCGTCGATGAGCAGGTCCCGGCCGGTGATGCCGAGGTCCAGGTCACCGGAGCCGACGTAGGTGGCGATGTCGCGGGGGCGCAGGTAGAAGAACTCGACGTCGTTGGCCTCGTCGCGGCAGAGCAGGTCCTTGGGGTCGGACCGCTGCCGGTAGCCGGCCTCCTGCAGCATCTGGGCGGCGGGACCGGACAGGGTCCCCTTGTTGGGCACGGCGATTCTGAGCATGACTGGGCAGACCTCTCGGGCGGGGAGTGACGGGACGGACGCGAGGCGCAGGCCTACAGATGTCGGTAGACGTCCTCGAGCGACAGCCCTGTCGCCAGCATCAGGCACTGCACCTGGTACAGCAGCTGCGACAGCTCCTCGGCGGTGCGCTCCCGCCCCTCGTGCTCCGCGGCCATCCAGCTCTCGGCGGCCTCCTCGACGACCTTCTTGCCGATGAAGTGGACGCCCTTCTCCAGCGCGGCGACCGTGCCGGAGCCCGGGGTGCCCGCGGCGGCCTTGGCGGTCAGCTCGGCGAACAACGCGTCAAAGGTCTTCACGGGCACGAATTCTCGCAGGCCCGGACGCGAAAGGGGAATCGAGATCACGACAGGCGTGTCCTGCCTCACGCGTCCCCGACCGGCCGTTCACCCGACCGTGAACTCGTGGTCGTCGACCCCCTGGACGCTGCTGTCGGCCATCGAGATGTAGTACGCCTCCACCGTGTACCTCCCCGGCGGCAGCGTCACCGGCACCCGCGCCTCACCGACGGACGGGGCGCCGACGGACAGCTGTACCACCTGCTCGACGACGACCACGCCGCCGGTGCCGCGCATGCGCAGGTTGACGGTGCCCTCCCACACGATCCCGGCCAGGTGCACGGTGAACGACCGGCCGACCCGCTGCCCCTGCTGCGGGTCGATGACCCACACCGGCGCGTAGATCTCCGACGGTGGTGCCTGTTTGACGGGCCGGCTGATGTCGACGCTGTTCCAGAGCTTCGCGGCGGGCGCGCCGTCGATCGTGATCCGCACCCCGTCGATCCTCTTCACGGAGGTGTACGTCGCTGCCGCCGCCACCGTGGACACCAGCTGCTGCACGGCGAGCGCGGGCGTGCCGGCCCGGGGCGCGGTGCCGACGTCGGCGAGGTCGACGGTGATCACCTTCCCGTCGATCGTGACCCCGCGCACGGCGACCGGGTCCGGCCACAGCGTCACGTAGTCGGGGTCGGCGGCGGTGCCGGCGCGCAGCGCCTCCCCGACGGAGGCGGCGATGCGGTGCGCGTCGTCGTCGACCGGGAGCGTCATGTCGTGGAACTCGCGCACCAGGCGGTCGTTGCGGGCGTAGTACACCGGCAGCTGGACCTTCGCGGGCTCCCCCGGCACCACCGGCCCGTCCGTGCCCGACACCGCGGCCGGCGCCGAGGGCTCCACCGGCTCCTGCGTCGACGCCGTGGCCGTGCCCCGGTCCGCCGGCCCGTTCTGTGGCGGCACCCGGTCCGGCACGAACACCGCGACGGCCACGGCGATGACGGCCGCTACCGCCGCGGCGGCGCCGATGACCGCCCACCCGCCGCGGCGGCGCTGCTGGATGCGTCCCCGGATCCTCGGCAGCGCGTCGGGCGTCACCTCGACGGTGTCGACCTGGGCGCGCAGCGCCGCCCGCAGCCGGTCCTCCGGTGACATCCTCATGGGGCCAGCTCCAGACTCTCCCGCAGGGCCGCCATGCCCCGCGCGGCGTGGCTCTTCACCGCGCCCTTGCTCACGCCCATCGCGTCGGCGATCTCCGCCTCGGACAGCTCCCCGTAGTACCGCAGCACGATCGCCTCACGCTGCCGCGTCGGCAACCGGCGGACCGCCTCGAGGACCTCCCGGTGCCGCAGCAACGCCAGGGCGCCGCTCTCCGCGCTGGCCACCAACGGCTCGTCGAGGGCGCGGCGGGCCGCCACGTACCGGTCGGCGACCCCCCGGTGCCGCAGCGCCGATCTGGCCCCGTTGACGACGCTGGTGCGCAGGTACGCCAGCGCCTTGTCCGCGTCACGCAGCCGCCACCAGCGCCGGTGCAGCGCCACGTACGCGTCCTGCACCACGTCCTCGGCGGCCGTCTCGTCGTGCAGCAGCAGCACCCCGAGCCGCACGAGCCCGCGGTAGTGCGCCGAGAACAGCGCGGTGACCGCGTCGTCGGCGCTCCAGACGCGTGCGTCGTCGCGGGCGGTCTCGGCAAGCACAGCCCTACCGTCCCATGGCGTGGTCCCCACGTCGGCCGTCACGCACCTACGACGCGCGAGCTGGCGTTCAGGTTTACCGCTATCACCCGAAAGGCGAACTCCGCCCGCTCTGGATACCCTGGGCCGGTGGAAACCGTGCCGAAGTACACCGACGAAGAGTGGGGGCTCCTCGTGGGCCTGCCGCAGTCCGTGCTGATCGCCGCCTCCCAGGCCGAGCAGGACGGCAGCCGCCGCACCCGCGAGGAGTGGACGGCCGGCATGACCGCCATCGCCGACGGCCGCGACTCCGCCAGCGACCTGGTCCGCACGATCGCCGCCGACGTGGTCGAGCGGCAGGGTGACATCGAGGAGGGCGAGGACCCGCCGATCATCGAGTTTCCGGACCGGGCCGCGGGCCTCGCCGACGTCATCGCCCGCGCCCGGGCCGCGCACGAGCTGCTCGCCGCGAAGGCCGAGCCGGCCGACGCCGAGTCCTACCGCTACTGGCTGATCACCCTCGCCGACCAGGTCGTCAGCGCCGCCAAGTCCGGCGACGTGCTGGGCTTCGGCGGCGAACTGGTGACACCGGCCGAACGCGCCTTCAGGGATGAGCTCGCCGCGGTCCTCGAGGTCTGACGCGGCCGGGCGGTGCCCTGCCCACCCGCCCGTGCCCTTCGACCCTCGCTCATGATCGAAGGACGGCTCCGGCCACCATGACGACCGGGTCCGTCCTTCGATCAACTCCGCAAGATCACTCCCCGCCGAGACGGCCGCCGGCCAGGCGGCAGTCACCGGGCACCCTTTCGTCGCGCGGGAGTTGCGCCGCCCCGGTCAATTCCCGTGATCGAAGTCGCCCCACGGCCACCCCGACGACCACCCGGCGACGTCGATCAACCGCGCACGATCGCCTGGCCGGTCAGGACTTGGCGACGAGGCGGAGGGCGTGGGCGGCGTCCAGAGCGGCGAGGGTCGCCGAGTAGCCCTTGTCCTCCGGGGAGCCGGGCAGGCCGGCGCGGGCCCGGGCCTGGTCCAGGTTGTCGACCGTGAGCACGCCGTGGGCGACCGGGGTCGACTCGTCCAGGGCGACCCTGGTCAGGCCGTCGGTCACCGACTGGCAGACGTACTCGAAGTGGGCCGTGTCCCCGCGGACCACGACACCGAGGGCGACCACGGCGTCGAAGCGGTGCGCGAGGGCCTGCGCGAGCACCGGCAGCTCGACGGCACCGTCGACGCGGGCGACGGTGATGTGATCGACGTTCGACGCCTCGCCGGCTTCGATGGCCCGGTTGAGCATGTGGTCGACGAGTTCGGCGTGCCACCGGGTGGCGACGATGCCGAGGGTCAATCCGGTGCCGTCCACCCGCTGCAGGACGGGCGCCCCACTACCAGCCATCACGCAAGTCCTTCCGCGACCTCGTCGAGCTCGTCCAGCAGATGCCCCATGCGGTCCCGCTTCGTGCGCAGGTAGCGCACGTTCTCCGGGTGCGGCCGGGTCGGCAGGGGCGTGCGACCCAGCACGGACAGACCGTACCCTTCCAGACCCGCCCGTTTCGCCGGGTTGTTCGTCAACAGCCGCATCGTCTTGATGCCGAGATCGACGAGGATCTGCGCGCCGGTGCCGTAGTCGCGGGCGTCGGCGGGCAGGCCCAGGTCGAGGTTGGCGTCGACGGTGTCCCGGCCGAGGTCCTGCAGCTGGTACGCCTGCAGCTTGTGCATCAGCCCGATGCCGCGGCCCTCGTGCCCGCGCATGTAGAGCACGACCCCGCGGCCCTCGGCGGCGACCATCTTCATGGACGCGTGCAGCTGCGGGCCGCAGTCGCAGCGCACCGAGGCGAACACGTCGCCGGTGAGGCACTCCGAGTGGACACGGACCAGGATGTCCTCACCGTCGCCGAGGTCGCCGTAGACGAGGGCGATGTGCTCACCGTCGTCGAACTCGGTCGTGTACCCCACGGCCCGGAACACCCCGTGCTCGGTCGGCAGGCGGGTCTCGGCGACCCGCTCGACCTGCTTCTCGGTGTGCCGCCGGTACGCGATGAGGTCCGCGATGCTGATCAGCGCCAGGTCGTGCTGCTCGGCGAACGCCCGCAGGTCCGGCAGGCGCATCATGGTGCCGTCGTCGTTGACCATCTCGCACAGCACACCCGCGGGACGCAGCCCCGCCATGGTGGCGAGGTCGACGGCCGCCTCGGTGTGCCCGGCGCGGCGCAGCACCCCGCCGTCCTTGGCCCGTAGCGGCACGATGTGCCCGGGGCGCGACAGGTCGGTCGGCTTGGTCTCCGCCGACGACAGCAGCCGGATCGTGCGGGCCCGGTCGGCGGCGGAGATGCCGGTGGTGCCGCCGAACCGGGCGTCGACGGTCACGGTGTACGCGGTGCCGCGGCGGTCCTGGTTCGTGCGGTACATCGGCGGCAGGTCGAGCCGGTCGGCCTCGGCCTCGGTGATCGGCACGCAGATGTAGCCCGACGTGTAGCGGACCATGAACGCGACCAGCTCGGGCGTGGCGTGCTCCGCGGCGAAGATCAGGTCACCTTCGTTCTCGCGGTCCTCGTCGTCCACGACGATGACCGCCTTGCCCGCGGCCATGTCCTTGACGGCCCGCTCGATCGGGTCGAGGTTCGTGATCGGCTCGCTCATCACTTGCCGCCCTTGGCGAGGAGCTTCTCGACGTACTTGGCCATGATGTCGACCTCCAGGTTGACCTGCTCGCCGACGCCCTTGGCGCCGAGCGTCGTGAGCTTGAGCGTGGTCGGGATGAGCCCGACCGAGAACGTGTCGTCGGTGACGGCCATGACGGTCAGCGAGATCCCGTCGACGGTGATGGAGCCCTTCTCCACGACGTACCGCGCGAGCTGCGGGGGCAGCGAGAACATGACGGTCTCCCACTGGTCGCCGGCCTCGCGGGACAGCACGGCGCCGACGCCGTCGACGTGGCCCTGCACGACGTGGCCGCCGAGGCGGGTGGCCATCGTCGCGGCGCGTTCCAGGTTGACCGCGGAGCCGGCGGTGAGCGAGCCGAGGGTGGAGCGGTCCAGGGACTCGCCCATCACGTCGGCGGTGAAGACGCCGCCGTCGTTGTCCACGACGGTCAGGCAGACGCCGTTGACGCTGATGGAGTCGCCGTGCGCGGCGTCGGAGGTGACGGTCGCGCCGCGGATCGACAGCCGCGCCGAGTCGCCGAGCGGGTCAATCGCGACGACCGTGCCGAGCTCTTCGATGATGCCGGTGAACACTGGGTCACGCACCTTTCACTGTTGCCGTCAGGCGCACATCCGGCCCGATCGTGGCAAGGTCGACAACGTCGAGCGTCAAGGCTTCGGCGATGGTGGAAATTCCCGCGCCGGCAAGGGCCGCGGGCCCCGCGCCGAGCAGTTTCGGGGCCAGGTAGGCCACGACCCGGTCGATGAGGCCCTCGGCGAGGAACGCGCCGGCGAGCGTCGGGCCACCCTCCAGCAGGGCGGTGCGCACGCCGCGGTCGTACAACTCGCGCAGCATGCCGGGCAGGTCGACCCTGCCGCCGCCGTCGGAGGTGACGACCCAGGTGGCCGCGGCGTCGTCGAGGACCCTCGCGCCGGGGGGTGTGCGGCCCGCGCCGTCGACGACGACCCGCAGCGGCCGGCGGGCGGTGGGCCCGGTGGGCGTGCGGACGGTGAGCTGCGGGTCGTCGGCCAGGACGGTGCCGATGCCGGCGATGATCGCGTCGACGCCGCCCCGGATGCGGTGCACGTCGGCCCGCGCCTGCGGTGAGGTGATCCACTTGCTGGTGCCGTCGGCGGCGGCGGAGCGCCCGTCCAGGGTCGCGGCGAACTTCCAGATCACATACGGCGTGCCCCGCCCGACGGCAGTCAGCCAGCCGATCATGGCGTCGCGGGCGGCGTCGTGGTCCGCGCCGACGTCGACCGTGACCCCGGCGGCCCGCAGCGTCTCCGCACCGCCCGCGGCCTGCGGGTTCGGGTCGCGCACGGCGACGACGACACGGGCCACGCCGGCCTCGATCAGGGCCTGCGTGCAGGGGCCGGTGCGGCCGGTGTGGTCGCAGGGCTCCAGGGTGACGTAAGCGGTGGCCCTCCGGGCCAGTTCGCCGGCTGCGGCAAGAGCGTTGACCTCGGCGTGCGGCCCACCTGCGGGTGCGGTGCGCCCCTCACCGACGACGGCGCCGCCGGGGCCGACGAGGACGCAGCCGACATTGGGGTTGGGGCTGGTCTCGCCGAGGCCGAGCAGGGACAGCTCGACGGCGCGCCGCATGTGCAGCTGGTCGGTGGCGTCTGCGTCCATGGCCCTCTCCGCGCGGTCTGATCACACGCGGAGGGCTGATGGGGACGGCTGCGGGCGGCGCCGGGGATGCGCAAACGCGCAGGCCGACACCGGGGCGCCCGTCAAAACGGACACCGGATCCCGCGCGCTGAGCTCCCATCCGGACTATGACCGTCGGCTCTGGACTCACACCAGATCCACCGGTCGACGGCTTCGACCGGGTCGCGGGCTCGCGGCCATGCTGGCCGCTTACCGCCGGTTCGGAATTTCACCGAGCCCCGCCAGCGCGTGGTGGGTACGTAACCCGAGTCTTGCACATTTCCGCGGCGAGCGACCCGGTCCTTACACAGGGACGTACGTCACAGGCCCTTTGCCTTCGTCACAGCTGCACCGCGCCGCGGCGGTTCAACGGCGACGTCGTTGCCGTTGTGCTGCTTCGTCACAGCTGCAGCGCGCCGCGGCGGTTCAACGGCGACGTCGTTGCCGTTGTGCTGCTTCGTCACAGCTGCAGCGCGCTGCGGCGGTCGACGGCGACGTAGTTGCCGTTGTGCTTCTTCGCCACGGACTTCATGTCGGTGGCGATCGCGATGACCTCGCGCGGGTCGGTGAGCTGCCCGTTGGCCGCGATCTGCCCGATCGCGACCCCGATGGACAGGGTGACCAGGTTCGCCTGCTGGACCTCGCCGTTGCGCTGCACGACCTCGACGTAGCCGCGGGCGGCGTCGACCGGGTCGTAGAGCGCGTCCGACGCGGCCTGGAACTCCAGGATCGCCTTGGACGCCATCGGTTTGAGCTGCTCCGGGCTGCACACGACGAGGAAGTCGTCACCGCCGATGTGGCCGAGGAACGCCGGCGGCAGCCCGACCTCGACGACCGCGCGGTGCAGCGCCCGGGCGAGCGCGGTGATGAACTCGTCGCCGCGGGCGAACCCGTACACGTCGTTGACGGCCTTGAACCGGTCGATGTCGACGTGCGAGACGGCGAAGTCCGCCCCGGCCCGCGCCCGGTCGATGATCTCCCGCAGGATCCGGCTGTTGCCGGGCAGCCCGGTGAGCGGCGACACCTCACGGTTCTCCTGGTTGCGCCGCAGCGTCGAACGGACCCGCGCGACGAGCTCCAGCGTGTCGAACGGCTTCACCAGGTAGTCGTCGGCGCCGGCCTGCAACCCGATGACCTTGTCCGCGGTCTGCCCGCGGGCGGTCAGCAGGATCACCGGGATCGGCGCCGTCATCGGGTCGGCCCGCAGCCGCCGGGTCAGCTCGAGCCCGTCGAGCTGCGGCATCATCCAGTCGACGACGGCCAGGGCCGGCATGTGCTCCTCGACGAGGCGCAACGCGGTCGCACCGTCGTGGGCGAGCAGGACGCGGTAACCCTCCAGGCGCAGGTTGACCTCGATGAACCGGGCGATGTCAACATCGTCATCGACGACGAGGATGGTGTCGGGCTCGCCCATTCGCTTCGCTTCCTCAGCCGCTCGCCAGGGCACGGAGTCTGCGCACCGCGGCGGCCGGGTCCTCGGCACCGAAGACCGCGGTGCCGGCCACGAACGTGTCGGCACCCGCCTCGGCGCAGGCCGCGATCGTATCTTCGGCCACCCCGCCGTCAACTTCAATGCGCAGCTCCAGATGGCCGGCGTCGATGTGCCGCCGCGCGGTGCGGACCTTCTCCAGCAGCTCCGGGATGAACGACTGCCCGCCGAACCCCGCCTTGATCGTCATGATGAGCAGCAGGTCGAAGTGCGGCAGCAGCTCCAGATACCCCTCGACCGGCGTGTCCCGGTCGATGGCCAGTCCCGCCCTGCTCCCGGCGGCCCGCAGGTCCTTGGCGACCGCGGCCGGGTCCGTCGCCGCCTCGGCGTGGAACGTGACGTTGTAGGCGCCCGCCTCCGCGTACTGCGCCGCCCACCGCGCCGGGTCCGCGATCATCAGGTGGCAGTCGAACGGCAGCGTCGTCGCCTTGCGCAGGCTCTGCACCACCGGCAGCCCGATCGTCAGATTGGGCACGAAGTGGTAGTCCATGACATCCACGTGCAGCCAGTCGGCGCTGCCCTCCACCGCCGCGGCGGAGTCGGCGAGCCGTGCGAAGTCCGCGGCGAGAATGGACGGCGCGATCACGGTGTTGCTCACATCAGCACTCTAGGCGACGGTCCGGCTCCGCCGCCGGTATGGGTTCCGCCGGGTATGGGGGACAATCGGCGGATGGCTGATGTCGTCGATGTGATCGTCACCGATCACATCCGGTTCGAGACGCTGCTCCGGGCCCTGCGTGACCGCTCCCGGCCCGACCTCGCGGAGCACCGGCGGCGCACGCTCAGCGAACTCGCCGACCTCCTCGTCGCGCACGCGTCCGCGGAGGAGTCGGAGGTGTATCCGAAGCTGCGCGAACTGACCGGCGCCGACGACCACGTCGAGCACGGCGAGGACGAACACCTCGACGGCCACCGCCGGCTGCTCACCCTGCTCGACGTGCCTGACGTGACCTCGACGGCGTTCGACAAGGCGCTGGGGAAGCTGGCAAACTCGCTGTACCACCATCTGGACGAGGAAGAGCGCACCCTGCTCAACGACGCGCTCGCCCTGGACCACACGGTCCGCCAGTCATTGGGCGACGCCTGGCTCGCCGAGCGGGACCGTCTCATCGCCTTGTCCTGCGGATCACGGGCCGCGGTTGCCGCCCTGCTGCCGGACTGACGCCCCGTAGGCAGCGCAGACTACGGCTGGTAGTCACGCCGGAGATCAACTTGCAACGGTGCGGTATGGTGCTTTTGAGCAGCCCGCCAGCGCCGGCATCGAACACCTTCTGGTCCCGCCTTGCGACTCTCGCTTCGGTTCCGTTCCCGCCGTCCCGGTCCCGCCTGCTGGCCCTGGCCCTGGCCCTGGCCCTGGCCTCGCCTTCGCCCGCCTGCTGGCCCTGGCCTCGCCTTCGGTCCCGGTCCTGCCTGCCGGTCCTTCCTGCCTGCCGGCCCTGCCTGCCTGCCTGCCCTGCCTGTGCCGGCCAGGTCGCGCTTGCCGGTCCGGGGTCGCCTGCCGGTCCGGTCCTGGTCGCGGGTGATCCAGGCGGCGTAGATGTCAGTAGATGCCATCGGCGGGAATCGCCGCAGCGCGGCTGCGACCTGTTCGTGTTGATCAGGGTGCGGCCCGACTCGGTCTTCGGCCGGACCGGCGACGATCTGCCCCTGACAGTGCCGGTCATCTTCGCGGAGGCTGCGCTCGGCGCCGACCCTCGGGTGCCGGCCCTTGACGCGGCCGTCACGCTGCGGGTGTCCCCTGGCACCTCGAGCGGGCGGACGCAGCGGCGTTCGGCGACGTCAGCAGGCTGGCCGTGGGGAAGCCCGGCTCACGGCCGCGCTGGTCGCCGCGCACGACGACGCCCTCGACCGCGCGGTGCGGCCGGCCGAGCGGGCGGGCCGCGGCCACGACGTCACCGGCGAGGAACCTGCTGCCGGTGCGGCCACGGCTGCACGGTCGGCCCCGTGCCCAGGTCCGGCAATGACGACGGCAGGAACGGCCCAGTCCGGGGTCGCCTGCCGGCCCGGTCGCGATGCCGGTCCCGGCCTCTCCCGCCAGCCTCGCCCGCCAGCCTCGCCCGCCAGCCTCGCCCGCCAGCCTCGCCCGCCAGCCTCGCCCGCCAGCCTCGCCCGCCAGCCTCGCCCGCCAGCCTCGCCCGCCGGTCCCGCCTGCCGACGCCCGCCGAGGCGGTCTCGGAGTCAGGCGATGCCGGGATCAGGCGATCGCGGGGTCAGGCGATGCTGGCGTCAGGCGGTGCCGGAGCGGCGCAGCAGGGCGAGGAACATCGCATCGGTGCCGTGCCGGTGCGGCCACAGCTGCACGGTCGGCCCCGTGCCCAGGTCCGGCAGCGACGACGGCAGGAACGGCCGTGCGTCGAGCAGGTCCATGGCCACCGGTGAGCGGCGGGCCGCCTCCGTGACCGACACCTCGGTCTCGGCCTGGTGCGGGGAGCACGTGACGTAGGCGACGACCCCGCCGGGCCGGACCGCCCGGAACGCCGCCTGCAGCAGCTCCCGTTGCAGGCGGGTCAGCGGCGGCAGGTCCGACGGCTGGCGGCGCCAGCGGGCCTCCGGGCGGCGGCGCAGCGCGCCGAGGCCGGTGCAGGGCGCGTCGACGAGGACCCGGTCGAAGCCGCCCTCGGGCAGGTCGGCGTCCTTGCCGACGTCGCGGCCGTCGGCGTGGATGGTGTAGACGGGCAGTCCGCCGGTGGCCTTGGCGACCAGTTCCGCGCGGTGGTGGGCGACCTCGACGGCGGTGACGTGCGCGTCGCGGGTGCGGGCGAGCGCGCCGAGGAGGCCGGCCTTGCCGCCGGGGCCGGCGCACAGGTCGAGCCAGCGCTCGTCGCGGCCGTCGAGGGGGCCGTGGCCAGGGCGGCGGCGACGAGCTGGCTGCCTTCGTCCTGGACGTGGGCGCGGCCGTCGCCGATCGCGGGGATGCCGCCGGGGTCGCCGCCGCCGGTGAGCACGACCGTGTACGGCGAGTACCGCCCGACGCTCGCACCGCGCAGCGTCGCGGCGAACGCTGCCGGGTCGAGCAGCCCGGGCCGGGCGCACAGGTGGACCGGCGGGGCGAGGTTGTCCGCGTCGAGGGCGAGTTCGGCCTCGTCGAGGGAGCCGAGCGCGTCGGCGAACGCCCGCACGATCCACTGCGGGTGCGCGTGGTTGAGCGCGGCCCGCTCGAACGGGTCGGCGGGTGCGAGCCGCTCCAGCCACGCGGCGCGGTCGGACTCGGCGACGCGGCGCAGGACGGCGTTGGCGAACCCAGCGGCGCCGGGGACCAGCGACCGGACCAGGTCGACGGTGGTCGCGACCGCCGCGTGCGCGCCGACGCGCATGTTGAGCAGCTGATACGCCCCGATGCGCAGGGCGTCGCGGACCGGCGGGTCGATGCGGTCCATGGCCCGGTCCGCGGCGACGGCGACGATCGCGTCGAGGGTGCCGGTCTGGCGCAGCGTGCCGTAGGTCAGTTCCGTCGCGAACGCGGCGTCGCGGCCGGTGACCCCGGTGTCGCGCAGCAGTTTGGGCAGCACGAGGTTGGCGTACGCGTCGTCACGGTGCACCGCCGCGACGGCCTCGTAGGCCGCCTCCCGGGCCGGGTCGATCGCCGGCCGCCCACCTCGGGGCGGCCTGACCAGCCGGTCGTCGCGAGCGCCCGCGGGGCGCGGCCCTGGCCCACGCCGGGGTGACCTCAAGAGGTAGCTCCCGGCGTGACGGAAGACCCGACAGATGGCGTACCGGAGGGCGCGGCAGAAGACCCGGCAGAGGGCGTGGCAGACGGCACGTCAGCGGAGTCGCCCAGGACCGTGCCGGTCTCGATACGGGCGCCGCGCGCCCAGGCGTCCGCCGGCATGGCCTTCTTCCCTGGCGCGGTGACGGTGCCGAGGACGACGGGAACGGTGCCCGTGCCCACGAGGACCCTGTTGCGTTCGACCGCGACGACCCCCGGGCCGAGCGCGGTGCCGCCCCCGATCACCGACGCGGCCGTCACCGGCGTGACCGGGCCGAGCTTCAACCGGTCGCCGTGCAGCGTCGTCCACGCCCCGGGCGCGGGCGTGCAGGCCCTGACGCGCCGGTCGACCGCGAACGCCGGATCGCCCCAGCGCACGTGGGCGTCGTCGGCGGTGAGCTTCGGGGCGATCGAGATGCCTTCGTGCGGCTGCGGCACGGCGCCGACCGCGTGGGCCTCGATGCCGTCGAGGACCTGCACGAGCAGGCCGGCGCCGGAGACGGCGAGCCGGTCGAGCAGGTCGCCGGACGTGTCGCGGGGGGCGATGGTCTCGGTGAGCGTCCCGAACACGGGCCCGGTGTCCAGGCCTTCCTCGAGCAGGAACACGCTGGCTCCGGTCATGTCGTCGCCGTGCAGGACGGCGTGCTGGACCGGCGCCGCGCCCCGCCACGCGGGCAGGAGCGAGAAGTGCAGGTTGATCCACCCGTAGCGGGGGATGTCGAGCGCGGTCCGCGGTACCAGGGCGCCGTAGGCGACGACCGGGCAGCAGTCGGGCTCCAGCTCGGCCAGCCGCGAAAGGAACTCGGGGTCGCGGGGGCGGGCGGGGGTCAGCACCTCGATCCCCCGTGCGGCGGCCCAGGCGCTGACCGGGGACGGCACGAGCTGGCGGCCACGCCCCGACGGCGCGTCGGGGCGCGACACGACGGCGACGAGGTCGTGGGAGGAGGCGGCGATCGCGTTGAGGGCGGGCAGCGCCACCGCGGGTGTGCCCGCGAAGACGATCCTCACCGGCCGAACAGACCGTGCGGGCTGGCCTTCACGACCGGCGGGGCGTCTGGGTTGTACCACTCGGCGGCACGGATCTCCTTCATCGCCTGCTTGCGCCGGTCGGCGTCGAGCCGGTCGACGAACAGGACCCCGTCGAGGTGGTCGGTCTCGTGCTGGGCGCAGCGCGCCATGAGGCCGTCACCGACGATCTGGATCGGGTCGCCGTGCTGGTTGAAGCCCTTGGCGACGACGTGCTGGCGGCGTTTGGTGTCCACGTAGACACCGGGAATGGACAGGCAGCCCTCGGGGCCGTCCTGCTCCTCCTCGTCGGGGAACTCGAGCACCGGGTTGACCAGGTGCCCGACGACGTCGTCGACGTCGAACGTGAACACGCGCAGCCCGACGCCGATCTGCGGCGCGGCGAGGCCGGTGCCGTTCTGCTGGCGCATGGTGTCGAGCAGGTCATTGACCAGTTTGCGCAGCTCGCGGTCGAAGTCCACGACACTGTCGGCGGGCGTGCGCAGCACCGGGTCGCCGAAGAGGCGGACGGACTGGACGGTCAAACGAGGCACCCCATATCTGGTTCGAGTCAATCAAGTCTAGTGTGGCGCGATGAGCAGCCTGCACCTGCGTGGCACCGTGCTGCCCGACGGTGACGTCCGCGACATCTGGGTCCTCGGTGACAGGCTCACGTTCCGCCGCCCCGCGGGTGAGGTGACCACGGTGCACAACGGCGGGTTCGTCCTGCCGGGCCTGGTCGACGCGCACGCGCACCTCGGCCATGACGCGGCGACGATGGCCTTCGACCCGGCGATGTTCGAGGCCGCGGCTCTCGAGTACGCCGGTGCCGGCACCACCCTGCTGCGCGTGCCGGGGCACCGGGAGCCGATCCCGGCGGACCTGCGGGCCAGGCCGGACCTGCCGCGCCTGGTCACGGCCGGGCCGTGGCTGGCGTGGGCGGGGCTGTCGGACCTCGACGACCTGCAGACGGTGCCCGGGGACCTGGCCGCGGCCGGCGTGGCGCAGGCCCTCGCCAACGACGGCTGGTGCAAGACCTACGGCGACTGGGAGTTCGACTCCGCGAAGGTACCGGAGGCGGTGCTGCGCGGGCTCTGCGACGCGGTGCACGCCGCCGGCGGGCGGGTCGCCGCGCACTGCCAGACCGAGGAGGGCACCCGCAACGCCGTCCTCGCCGGTGTCGACTCGATCGAGCACGCCTGGTTCCTCACCCCGGAGCTCCTCGACGTGCTCGCCGCGCGGGGCGGCGCCGTCACCCCGACGTGGACCGGGTTCGTGCCGCACGTCGACGTGGTGCGCACGAAACCGGAGGGGCCGCGCAAGGACTGGTTCCTCGGCGGCGTCGCGAGCCTGCGCACCGCGACCGTCGAGGCGCACGAGGCCGGGGTCACGGTGCTCGCGGGCACCGACGCGCTCGGGTACGGCGACGTCGTCGCGGAGGTCGAGCACCTCGTGACCGCCGGTCTCGCCCCCGCCGCGGCGCTGGCCGCCGCCTGCTGGGACGCCCGCCGCTACCTGGGGTTCCGGGGCATCGAGGAGGGCGCCCCGGCGGATCTCGTCGCGGTCGCCGAGGACCCGCGCGTGTCCCCGGCGGTGCTGCGACACCCGTCACTGGTGCTCCTCAGGGGACGCTCAGCGAAACGGCGCTAGCCTCGGCGGGGTGGCCACCAAGAAGGATGCCGTCTCGCTGCGCTCCCTGTTGCCCTACCTGCGTGACCACCGCCCGACGCTCGTCGTCGTCGCCGTGCTGTCGCTGCTCGGGTCCGTCACGACCCTCGCCCAGCCGCTGCTGACCCGTGACGTCCTCGACGGGCTGCAGGCCTCCGAGGCGGTCGGGCGGACCGTCGCGCTGCTGGTCGTGGTCCTCGCCGCGGTCGCGCTGCTCAACGCGCTGCGCGACTACCTGCTGCAGCGCACCGCGGAGGGCCTGGTCCTCACCGCCCGGCGGCGGCTGACCCGGCACCTGCTGCGGCTGCCGATCACCGAGTACGACCAGCGCCGCACCGGCGACCTGCTGTCGCGGGTCGGCGCGGACACGACGCTGCTGCGGGCCGTGGTCACGTCCGGGCTGTTCGAGACCGTCACCGGCGCCGTCATGGTCGTCGGCGCCGCGGGCGCGATGCTGCTGCTCGACCCGATCCTGTTCCTCACCGCCGGTGGTGGCCTGGCGCTGGGCCTGTCGATCGCGGTGGTGTTCTCCCGCCGGGTGCGGCCCGCGTCGCAGGAGGCGCAGGCCCGCATCGGCGACATGACCAGCGCCGTGGAGCGGGCCCTGACCGCGGCCCGCACGATCCGGGCGAGCAACGCCGAGGAGCGTGAGGCCGTCACCGTCGAGGCCGGCGCCGAGGAGGCGTACCGGGCGGGCGTGCGGATCGCGAAGCTGCAGGCGCTCGTCGGCCCGGCCAGCGTCGCCGCGATCCAGGGCGCGTTCCTGCTGCTGCTCGGCGTCGGCGGTGCCCGCGTCGCCAACGGGACCATCTCCGTCGGCGACCTCGTCGCGTTCGTGCTGTACCTGTTCTTCCTGGTGATGCCGCTCGGTCAGGCCCTGCACGCGTACACGCAGCTGCAGACGGGGCTCGGCGCGCTGCAACGCATGCACGACATCCTGGACGTACCCCTGGAGGAGGACGCCGGCACGGCCACGGTGACGGATTCGCCCGTCGCCGTCTCCTTCGACGGGGTGACGTTCGGCTACGCGGGCTCCCTCGACACGGTCGTCCGGGACGTGTCGTTCTCCGTCGCGTACGGCACCCGCACCGCCCTCGTCGGCCCCTCCGGGGCGGGCAAGTCGACGCTGCTGCAGCTGGTGGAGCGGTTCTACGACGCCACCGGCGGGACGGTCCGGGTCGCCGGCGTCGACGTGCAGCACCTGCCGCGGCAGGTGCTGCGCGCCCAGCTCGGCTACGTCGAGCAGGAGGCGCCGGTCCTGGCCGGCACGCTGCGGGACAACCTGCGCCTGGCCGCGCCCGCGGCGTCGGACGCGCAGATGTTCGAGGTCCTCGACGCGGTCAACCTCGCCGAGATCGTGCAGCGCACCCCGCTCGGCCTCGACGCGCAGGTCGGCGAGGGCGGCGTGCTGCTGTCCGGCGGTGAGCGGCAGCGCCTCGCGATCGCCCGGACGCTGCTGGCGGCGCCGCCGATCCTGCTGCTGGACGAGCCGACGTCCAACCTCGACGCGCGCAATGAGGTGGCGTTGCGGCAGGCGATCGACACGGTGGCGCACAATCGGACGATGATCGTTGTCGCGCACCGCCTGTCGACCGTCGTCGACGCGGACCAGATCGTGGTCATGGAGGGCGGCCGGGTCGTCGCCGTCGGCCGGCACGCGGACCTCCTGGAGTCCAGCGACCTGTACCGCGAGCTCGCCACCAACCAACTGCTGGTGGCGTGAGGGAAGCGGGCGCGGCCTGGGTGGTGGCCGGGCCGCCGGGCGCGGGCAAGTCGACGGTCGCGGACCTGCTGATCGGCCTGCTCGACCCTCCCCCGGCGCTGCTGGACAAGGACACCCTCTACGGCGGGTTCGTCGCCGCGACCCTCGCCGCCGCCGGCCGCCCGCCGGGTGAGCGCGAGGGCGTCTGGTACGACGCGAACATCAAGCTGCACGAGTACGCGGGCCTCGCCGCGACGGCCCGCGAGATCCGCGCCCGCGGCTGCCCGGTCGTGCTGTCCGCGCCGTTCACCGGCCAGATCTCCGACCCCGGGCGGTGGACGGGGTTCGTGTCCGCGCTCGGCGGCGACCCGGTCCGCCTGGTGTGGGTGCGCTCCGACCCGGCGACGCTGCGCGCCCGGCTCCTCGCACGGGGTTCGCACCGCGACGGCCAGAAGCTGGAACGCTGGGACGACTTCCTCGCCGCGATCCCGCCGGACCGCCCGCCGACCGTGCCGCACCTGGAGGTCGACAACCGCGACGGCGCCCCGCCCCTCGCCGCGACCCTGCGTGCCCTGCTCGCCCGGCACTGATCCCGTTCCCCGCGCCGTGCCGACCTGATCGCGCCTGCGCACCACCGGACCTCGAAGGTCGGCTCCGGGCAACGACCTTCACCCCGCCCACGTGATCGAAGGACGCACCACCGGACCTCGAACGTCGGCTCCGGGCAACGACCTTCACCCCGCCCACGTGATCGAAGGACGCACCACCGGACCTCGAACGTCGGCTCCGGGCAACGACCTTCACCCCGCCCACGTGATCGAAGGACGCACCACCGGACCTCGAACGTCGGCTCCGGGCAACGACCTTCACCCCGCCCACGTGATCGAAGGACGCCCGTGGTCGCCGGGACGACCACCGCCGTCCTTCGATCACGGCCGCACGATCACCCGCCGCGCACCGGACCGCGACCAACCGGCAAGAACGCTTCAGCGCACGTCGCCACCCCCGCCACGCCACCGTGATCAACGCCTCGCGCTGGTCGCCCCCACAACCACCACGCGACTTCGATCACCGGCGGCCCGGCCGACGGAGTGACCGGCGGCCCCTGCCGACGGATTGACCAGCGGCCCCGGCCTGCCGGGGTGACCGGCGACGGTGGCGGGGTGGGTCAGAGCAGGTCCAGGGGGTCGACCTGGATGCGGACGGTGTCGCCGGCCTTGCGGGCCGAGCGGAGCCCCGCGGCGGTGCGCAACGCGAGGGCCAGGGCCCGCCCGTCGCCCCGGCCGGTCCGCACGAGCATCCGTTCCTGCCCCTCGTCGGCGGGGACCGGGCCGAGGACCTCGGCGCCGGCCGGGAGTTTCGCGACGGCGAGGAGGTCGGCGACGGCGGCTGGGGTACCGGTCAGCGACGCCATCCGCACCACCGGCGGGAAGCCCAGCTCGCGCCGGTCGGCGAGTTCCCGGGCCGCGAGCCAGCCGGGGTCGAACCGGACGAGCGCCTGCACGACGGCGAGGGACGCGTCGGCGACGACGACGACCTGGCCGGTGTGGCGGGCCAGGGACGCCGCGGTCAGCCACCGGCGCAGCGCCTCCTCCGTGCCGCGCAGGTCCGCGCGGGTCAGCAGGGCCCAGCTGTCCAGCAGGAGCACGGCGCCGTACCCGCCGTCGGCGACGGGTTCCGCGCCGGGCGTCGACACGACGATCGACGCCTCGCCGGGGACCGTCGCCAGGACGCCGTCGCGCCCGGAGGTCCGCACCGGGGTGTCCGGGAACGCCCGGGCCAGTTCCTCCGCGGTGCGTCTCGCGCCGACGACGGACGCGCGCAGGCGTCTGCTGCCACATTCGGGGCAGGTGTACGCGGCTGCCACGCGCCCGCACCACCGGCACGACGGGGGCGCGGTCGCCGACGGCAGCGCCAGGGGCCCGGAGCAGTTCGGGCAGCGCGACGCGGTGTAGCACTCGGCGCAGGCGACCGACGGGATGTACCCGCGCCGCGGCACCTGGATGAGCACCGGCGCGTCCCGCAGCAGCGCGTCGCGGGCGGCCCGCCACGCGGCGCTGGGCAGCCGCGCGGACACGGCACCCGGGTCGCGGGCCATCTGGTCGTCCTCGCCGACGGTCACCACCGACGGCATGTGCCGCCGCAGGACACCCCGGTCGGCGGCGACGTCGATCGCCCAGCGGGCCTCGATGAGCTGCTGCGCCTCCGCCGTGCGCGCGAACCCGCCCACGATGATCCCGCAGCCGGCCTGCTCGGCGCGGGTGAGCAGGACCTGCCGGGCGTGCGGGTACGGCGACCGCGGCTCGGCGTGCAGGTCGTCGCCGTCGTCCCAGATCGCGACGAGGCCGAGGTCGGCGACGGGCGCGAAGCACGCCGCCCGGGTGCCGATGACGACCCTGGCCTGCCCGCGGGACGCGGCGAGGAACCGGCGGTACCGTTCCGCGGGCCCGAGCGCGGCGGACAGCGCCACGTGCGTCCCGGGCCCGCCGAGCGCGACGCTCATCGCCGCGTCGAGGCGGTCCAGGTCGCGGGCGTCGGCGACGACGACCAGGGTGCCGCGGCCGCCGGCGAGGGTGGTCGCGGCGGCCTCGGCGAGCCTGGCGGGCCAGTCCTCACCGGGCAGCGCGGTCCACGGCGTGCGGGCGGCGCCCGTCACCGAGGGCACGCAGCAGCGCTGCACCGGCCGTGTACCGCCGCCACCCGGCCCCGTCCACGGCAGGCCGCCCGACCGCCCCGGTGCCGCCGCCCGCAACCGCCGCGGCACCTGCCGCTTCCACAGTGCCAGCCCTGGCCGTCACCGCACCGCCGACCCCGGCCGTCACCGCAGCGTTCGCCCCGGCCGTCACCGCCCCGGCGCCGCTGCCCCCGACCGCCGCGGCACCGGCCGCTTCCACAGCGCCAGCATCCGCGGTCACCGCAGCGCCAGCCCCGGCCGTCACCGCACCGGCGCCGCTGCCCCCGACCGCCGCGTCCACAGCGCCAGCCCCGGCCGTCACCGCCCGGCGCCGCTGCCGCGACCGCCGCGTCCGCAGCGCCAGCATCGGCCGTCACGGCACCGTCGGCCCCGGCGTCGGCTCCGCCTGTGGGTCCGGCAGCTCCGCCGTCGCCGGAATCGCCATCGCGTCCGGCATCACCTGCGGGCCCGGCATCACCCGCGGCCTCCACCTCGGCATCGCCTACCGCCCCGGCATCACCCTCACCCCCGGCGTCGGCCGAGGCGTCAGCGGCGGTGGCCGGGGCTGGGGCTGGGGCGGTGGACTCGGCGCCGGCGTGGCGGGGCGGGATCGCGAGGCGCAGGACGTCGGACATGGTGCCCGCGTACCGGTCGGCGATCTCCCTCGCCAGCACGGCGATCTGCGGCCGCAGCACCGGCTCGGGCGACACGACCTTGTCCAGGAACGCGAGCTTCCCGTCGTGGCCGGACTCGGCGACGCGTTCGAGGAGGTACCCGTCGACGAGCTTGCCGGCGAAGCGCACCTTCACCCGCGTGCCCGGCTGGGCGGCACCGTCCAGCGTGGCCGGCACCAGGTAGTCGAAGGGGCGGTCCAGGTGCGGCAAGGGCACGTCGACGCAGACCCGCGCGACCGGCAGCGCCGCGGCGGCCTGCCGGGGCGGTGCCGACTTCGCGGTGCGGGCCTTTCCCGCGGCATTGGCGCGGCCGGCGACCCGCTGCGCCGCGGCCCTTCCCTCGGGCTTTGCGGCAATTGGCCCGGTGGCGTTCTTCGTCACCGGTTCCAGTGATGGGAAGAGACCGTCCTGTGATAGAGCGGACGCGTCGTCACCGACCTGCCCAGAAATAGACGTTGACCGATCAACCTCGGCATCAGATTGATCGGCCAACGTCGAAGTATTGATCAGGCGCCGGCAGCGGACTTCAGCTCGGCGGTGCGGCTCGCCTGCTCCCACGTGAAGCCGGGCAGCTCGCGGCCGAAGTGACCGTAGGCCGCGGTCTGCTGGTAGACCGGCTTGAGCAGGTCGAGGTCGCGGATGATCGCGGCCGGGCGCAGGTCGAAGACCTCGTTGATGGCCTTCTCGATCCGCTCGACCGGCACGACCTCGGTGCCGAAGGTCTCCACGAACAGCGAGACGGGGTGCGCCTTGCCGATCGCGTAGGCGACCTGGACCTCGCAGCGCTCGGCCAGCCCGGCGGCCACGACGTTCTTGGCGACCCAGCGGGTGGCATACGCCGCGGAGCGGTCGACCTTCGACGGGTCCTTGCCGGAGAACGCGCCACCGCCGTGGCGGGCGTAGCCGCCGTAGGTGTCGACGATGATCTTGCGGCCGGTGAGGCCGGCGTCGCCCATCGGGCCGCCGATCTCGAAGCGGCCGGTGGGGTTGACCAGCAACCGGTAGCCGTCGGTCTCCAGGCCCAGGCCCTCGAGCTCGGGGGCGATGACGTGCTCGCGCACGTCGGGGGTCAGCAGCGACTCGAGCGAGATGTCGGGCGCGTGCTGGCTGGACACCACGACGGTGTGCAGCCGGGCCGGGCGCAGGCCGTCATACTCGATGGTGACCTGCGTCTTGCCGTCGGGCCGCAGGTAGGGGATCGTGCCGTCCTTGCGCACCGCGGAGAGCCGGCGGGCGAGCCGGTGGGCGAGCGCGATCGGCAGCGGCATCAGCTCCGGCGTCTCGCTGCAGGCGAAGCCGAACATCATGCCCTGGTCGCCGGCGCCCTGCAGGTCCAGATTGTCGCCGCCGGAGCCCTCGCGGACCTCCAGGGCGGAGTCGACGCCCTGGGCGATGTCGGGCGACTGGGCACCGATCGACACGCTCACGCCGCAGGAGGCGCCGTCGAAGCCCTTCTTGGACGAGTCGTAGCCGATGCCGAGGATCGTCTCGCGGACGATCTTGGCGATGTCGGCGTACGCGGTCGTGGTCACCTCGCCGGCGACGTGGACCTGGCCGGTCGTGATCAGCGTTTCGACGGCGACCCGACTGCGGGCGTCCTGCGTGAGGAGCGCGTCGAGGATGCCGTCGCTGATCTGATCGGCGATCTTGTCCGGGTGACCTTCGGTGACCGACTCTGACGTGAACAGGCGGCGGGCCAATGGTGCTCCTCAGGGATACGGCGTCGGTTACTGGGTTTCGCAGCAGTGTACGACCTGGCGCTCGTGGAGCGGCAAAGGCCTGGTGGAGTCCGGACCGCCACGACGCGACAGAACCGGCATGATCAGGGCAAACGGGCGAGCACCGTGTCCAAAATCCTATCGGCAAGGTCGTCTTTGGACAGTTCGGGCAATGCGTCGCGGGTCCCGTCGGCGCCGAGGATGACCGCCTGGTTGTGCTCCGCGCCGAAGGTCTTGCCGATGCCGACCTCGTTCACCACGATGAGGTCCGCCCGCTTGCGCAGCAGCTTTTCGTGACCGTTGGCGACGGCCTGCTCGATCGCGGCGGTCTCCGCGGCGAACGCGACGAGCACCTGCCCCTCACGCTTGGCCGCACCCAGCTCCGCGGCGATGTCCGGGTTGGTGACCAGGTCCAGGGTCGGCGCCGAGCCGTCCACCTTCTTGATCTTGCCGGTGGCGAAGACGGCGGGCCGGAAGTCGGCGGGCGCGGCCGCCATGACCACGACGTCCGCGGTGGCGGCGGCGGCCAGGGTCGCGACCCGCAGCTCCTCGGTGGTCTCGACCCGGACCAGGTCGGCGCCGGCGGGGTCGCCCAGCGCGACGTTGGCCGCG
Organism: Dactylosporangium sp. NBC_01737; assembly: GCF_035963215.1. Lineage (NCBI taxonomy): Bacteria > Bacillati > Actinomycetota > Actinomycetes > Micromonosporales > Micromonosporaceae > Dactylosporangium > Dactylosporangium sp. NBC_01737. The sequence continues at coordinate 4,672,198 of NZ_CP109153.1, read as the reverse complement.
ATGAGCGTCACCCTGGCGCCGCGGGCGACGGCGGCCCGCGCGATCGCATACCCCTGCTTGCCGGACGAGCGGTTGCCGATGAACCGGACCGGGTCGATCGGCTCCCTTGTCCCGCCGGCGGTAACGACGACGTGCCGTCCGGCCAGGTCAGGCGCCAGATGACCGCGGCGCAGCAGCCGCTGCGCGGTGGCGAAGATCGCGGCCGGCGCGGGCAGCCGCCCCTTGCCGGTGTCGGCGCCGGTGAGCCGCCCGACGTCGGGCTCCAGGACCACCACGCCCCGGGAGCGCAGCAGCGCCACGTTGGCCCTGGTGGCGGGGTGCTCCCACATCTCGGTGTGCATCGCGGGCGCGAAGAGCACCGGGCACCGGGCAGTGAGCAGCGTGTTGGTGAGCAGGTCGTCGGCGAGCCCGTGCGCGGCCTTCGCCAGCAGGTCGGCGGTGGCGGGGGCGACGACGACGAGGTCGGCCTCGCGGCCGAGCCGCACGTGCGGCACCTCGTGGGCGCCGGTCCACACGTCGGTGCTGACCGGCTGCCCCGACAGGGCGGCCCAGGTGGCCTCGCCGACGAACGTGAGCGCCGCGGCGGTCGGCACGACCCGCACCCGGTGCCCCGACTCGGTCAGCAGCCGCAGCAGCTCACAGGCCTTGTAGGCGGCGATCCCACCGGCGACGCCGAGAACGACCCGCGGCCGGTCACCGGCGCCGTCGTCCCCGGCGTGCATGTCGGACTAGACCTCTTCGATGCGCTCGGCGGTCAGCAGACCGCTGTTGATCTCGCGGAGCGCGATGGACAGCGGCTTCTCCTGCGGCGTGGTCTCCACCAGGGGACCCACGTATTCGAGAAGGCCCTCACCCAGCTGGCTGTAGTAGGCGTTGACCTGACGGGCACGCTTCGCCGCGAAGATCACCAGCGCGTACTTCGAGGTGGTCTTCTCCAGCAGCTCGTCGATCGGCGGGTTGGTGATGCCCTGGGGGTCTGCCACGGTTCCGGCCACGAAACAACCTCACGACTTTCCAATTGACAGCTCGCGAACCCATAAACCCTACCAGCACCGCAGCTCAGGACGGCAACGCGCCCGGACCACAGGGGTCCGGGCGCGTCGAGGTCGTCACACTGGTCCGGGGGGACCTACCTGGCGGCAGTCACTTGCCGCCGGCGAACTCCCCGAGCAGTGCCTTGCGCTGCTGGTCGCCGAGGCCGCGAAGACGGCGGCTGTCAGCGATCTTCAGCTTCTCCATGATCTGCGTCGCGCGGATCTTGCCGATGCCGGGCATTGCCTGCAGCACGGCCGAAACCCGAAGCTTGCCGACGACGTCGTCGGACTCCGCACGATCGAGCACGGCAGCGAGGGTGGTCTTCCCCTGCTTCAGTTGCTCCTTCAGCTCAGCGCGAGCCTTTCGAATCTCGGCCGCTTTTTCCAAAGCGGCCGCGCGCTGTTCCGGGCTCAGTGACGGGAGCGGCACCAGGTCTCCTCAGGTCCCTTGAAAAGAATGTTGATGGTCTAGCGCCGGGAAAACTAGCGGTCACGAGCCATTTCGGCAACGTGGCAGTCCCATGATCGACGGCCGGTGGCGGCCAGATGATCAGGCGGTGACCGCCAGAGCGGCCGCGCATTCGTCACGCGCCCGCTCCGCGGCGGCACGCAGCGTGGCGACGCCGGGGCCCGCGCCGAGGATCTCCCGGGAGTACGACGGCAGCACGTCAGGGGCTTGATCACCGAACGCGGCGCGCAGCCCGGCGGCCCTTCCGCCCTGCGCGCCGAGGCCCGGCGCCAGGATCGGGCCATTGAGGTTCGTCAGATCGTGGCCGTGCCGCCCGAGCGTGGCACCGATCACCACGCCGACGTCACCCAGCGGAGCCACACCCACGTTGACCTGCGCAATCTCGTCGATGACGGCCTGCGCGACGGTCTTGCCGGCGGCGCCGACGGCCCGCTGGACGGCGGCGCCCTCGGGATTGGAGGTGAGCGCGAGGACGAACGCGCCGAGGCCGTTGGCGATCGCCTTGTCGATGATCGGGCGCAGCGAGCCGACGCCGAGATAGGGGCTGACGGTGATCGCGTCCGCACGCAACGGGGAGGCCGGATCCAGGTACGCGTCGGCGTACGCGGCGGCCGTGGAGCCGATGTCACCCCGCTTGACGTCGAGAACTACAAGAGTCTGCGTCGAGTCAAACTGTCGGATAGTCGACTCCAGGACCGCTATGCCCCTGGAGCCGAAACGCTCATAAAAGGCAGACTGGGGCTTGATCACTGCGACCCGGTCGGCCAGGGCCTCCCCCACCGTCCGACTGAACGCTTCCAGGCCCTTGACATCGTCGGAGAGCCCCCAGGCTGCCAGCAGGGAGGGGTGAGGGTCGATCCCCACGCACAGCGGCCCCAGCGTGTCCATGGCGGCCCGCAACCGGGCCCCGAAGCGAACGGAACGACCCGTCACGCGCTCCCCCTTGTGGCTTGCACGGCCTGCCGGACGAGGCGGGGACCGTGGTAGATGAGTCCGGTGTAGAGCTGCACGAGCGAGGCGCCGGCGTCCAGCATCCGGGTCACGTCGTCGCGGGTGGTGATCCCGCCGACGCCGACGACCGGCAGCCCGCTCTCCTTGGCCACGAAGCGCACGACCTGCAGCGCCCGCGGCGCCAGGGGGCGGCCGCTGAGCCCGCCCGCCTCGGCCGTGGCCACGCCGGGCCGTTCGATCGTGGTGTTGGTGGCGATGAGCCCGGCGACGCCGTGGGAGAGGCACACGTCCAGCAGCTCGCCCAGCGCGGCGTCGGTGAGGTCCGGCGCGACCTTCACCAGGACCGGGCGGCCCGCGGGGTTCTCCGCGCGCAGCGCACCGAGCAGCGCCGACAGGTGCGCCTTGTCCTGCAGCTCGCGCAGCCCCGGGGTGTTCGGCGAGCTGACGTTGACGGCGAAGTACGCGCCGTGCTCGTACAGCGCGCGGAAGCTGCTGACGTAGTCCTCCACGGCACCGGTCAGCGGCGTCACCTTCGACTTGCCGAGACTGATGCCGAGGGGCACCGGCAGCGGGCCCAGCGCCGCCAGGCGGGCCGCGAGGGCGGCCGCGCCGGCGTTGTTGAACCCCATCCGGTTGACGATCGCCTTCTGCCCGGGGAAGCGGAACAGCCGGGGCCGCTCGTTGCCGGGCTGCGGGTGCCGGGTGACGGTGCCGACCTCGACGAAGCCGAAGCCGAGCCGCGGCCAGGCGCGCAGTGCCCGGCCGTCCTTGTCCATGCCGGCGGCGAGCCCGACCGCGTTCGGGAAGTCGATCCCGAACACGGTCCGGCGCGCGCCCGGCGGGCTGTACGCGGACCGCCGCGACGGCACCCGGGCCAGCCAGCGCAGGGTCCGCTCGTGGACCGCCTCGGCGTCGCCGCCGCCGAGACGGAACAGGACCGGGCGGACCAGGCGTTCGTAGCTCACCGTGCCCCACGCAGGGCCGCGTGCAGCTCCTGCAGGGGTCGGACCGTCATCTCGCCCCGCAGCAGCGCCTCGACGCCCATGACGGCGGCCGCGGCACCCGGCAGGGTGGTGATGCACGGGATGTCGGCGACGACCGCGGCGCTGCGGATCTCGTAGCCGTCCTGCCGCCCGCTGGAGCCCTGCGGCGTGTTGATCACCAGGGCGACCTCGCCGCCGGCGATCATCGACACCGCGTTGCGGCCGTTGCCCTCCTCGAAGTGCTTCGGCACGATCTCGCAGGCGACCCCGTACCGGCGCAGCACCTGACCGGTGCCGGCGGTGGCCACGATCGAGAAGCCGAGGTCGGCGAGGCGCTTGACCGGGAACACGATGCCGCGTTTGTCCCGGTTGGCGACGGTGACCAGGACCGTGCCGACGGTCGGCAGCGAGCCGTAGGCGGCGGCCTGGGACTTCGCGAACGCGTGGCCGAAGGACGTGTCGATGCCCATGACCTCGCCGGTCGACTTCATCTCCGGGCCGAGCAGGTTGTCCACGCCCTTGCCCTCGACGGTGCGGAACCGTTTGAACGGCAGCACCGCCTCCTTGACCGCGATCGGCGCGTGCTCGGGCGGGGTACCCCCGTCGCCGTGCGCCGGCAGGAGCCCTTCGGCGCGCAGTTCGGCGATCGTGGCGCCCAGCGCGATGCGGGCCGCGGCCTTCGCCAGGGGCACCGCGGTCGCCTTCGACACGAACGGCACGGTGCGCGACGCGCGCGGGTTGGCCTCCAGGACGTAGAGCACGTCGTCCTTGAGCGCGTACTGGACGTTGAGCAGCCCCTGCACGCCGATGCCGCGGGCCAGGGCGACCGTGTAGCGGCGCACCTCGTCCAGGTGCACGGTGGCCAGGGTGATCGGCGGCAGGACGCAGGAGGAGTCCCCGGAGTGGATGCCGGCCTCCTCGATGTGCTCCATGACGCCGCCGACGTACACCTCGCCGTCCTTGTCGCACAGCGCGTCGACGTCGATCTCGATGGCGTCGTCGAGGAACCGGTCGACCAGCACCGGGTGCGCCGGGGAGATCTCGGTGGCGCGGCCGATGTAGCCGCGCAGGGTCTCCTCGTCGTAGACGATCTCCATGCCGCGGCCGCCGAGGACGTACGAGGGCCGCACCAGCACCGGGTAGCCGATCTCGTCGGCGATGAGCTTCGCCTCGCCGAAGCTGGTCGCGGTGCCGTGCGCCGGGGTGGTCAGGCCGGCCCCGGCGAGGAGCTTGCCGAACGCGCCGCGGTGCTCGGCCAGGTCGATCGCCTCGGGTGACGTGCCGACGATCGGCACGCCCGCGTCGGCGAGCTGCTGGGCGAGGCCGAGCGGGGTCTGCCCGCCGAGCTGCACGACGACGCCGATGACGCCGGGCCCGCCGGCGGCGCGGCCGGACTCGTCCTCGGCGTGCACGACCTCCAGGACGTCCTCGAACGTGAGCGGCTCGAAGTACAGCCGGTCCGCGGTGTCGTAGTCGGTGGAGACCGTCTCCGGGTTGCAGTTGACCATGACGGTCTCGTAGCCGACGGCCCGCAACGCCATGACCGCGTGCACGCACGAGTAGTCGAACTCGATGCCCTGCCCGATGCGGTTCGGGCCGGAGCCGAGGATGAGGACCTTCGGCCGGTCCGACGGGGCGACCTCGGTCTCCTCCTCGTAGGTGCTGTAGTGGTACGGGGTGCTCGCACCGAACTCGGCCGCGCACGTGTCGACGGTCTTGTAGACCGGCCGCAGGCCCAGGCGCTGCCGGAGGCTGCGGACGCCGTCCTCACCGGCGAACTCGGGGCGCAGCGCGGCGATCTGCCGGTCGGACAGGCCGGCCCGCTTCGCGGTGCGCAGCAGGGTCTCGTCCAGCACGGCGGCGCTGAGGATCTCGGCGCGCAGGTCGACCAGGCCCGCGATCTGGTCGACGAACCACGGGTCGAAGCCGCTCGCCTCGGCGACCGCCGTGACGCTGTGGCCTTCGCGCAGGGCACGTTCGGCGGTGTACAGGCGGCCGTCGTGCGGCACCCGCAGCTCTTCGAGCGCGTCCTGCCCGGCCTTGTCGGCAGTGGTCCAGAAACCGGCGGCCTTGGTCTCCATCGACCGCATCGCCTTGCCCAGGGCCTCCTGGAACGTGCGGCCCATCGACATGGCCTCGCCGACCGACTTCATCGTGGTCGTCAGCTCCGCGTCGGCGCCGGGGAACTTCTCGAACGCAAACCGCGGGATCTTCACCACCACGTAGTCCAGGGACGGCTCGAACGCCGCCGGGGTCTTCAGGGTGATGTCGTTGGGGATCTCGTCCAGGGTGTACCCGATGGCGAGCTTCGCGGCGATCTTCGCGATCGGGAAGCCGGTCGCCTTGCTCGCCAGGGCGCTGGAGCGCGACACGCGCGGGTTCATCTCGATGACGACGAGCCGGCCGGTCTGCGGGTGCACCGCGAACTGGATGTTGCAGCCGCCGGTGTCGACGCCGACCTCGCGCAGCACGGCGATGCCGAGGTCGCGCAGCCGCTGGTACTCCACGTCGGTGAGCGTCATCGCCGGCGCGACCGTCACGGAGTCGCCGGTGTGCACGCCCATCGCGTCGATGTTCTCGATGGAGCACACGACGACGACGTTGTCGTGCTTGTCGCGCATCAGCTCCAGCTCGAACTCCTTCCAGCCGAGCACGCTCTCCTCGATGAGGACCTCGTGCACCGGGGATGCGACCAGGCCGCCGCCGGCGAGCCGCTCGAGGTCGGCGTCGTTGTGCGCCATGCCGGAGCCGAGCCCGCCCATGGTGAACGACGGCCGGATGACGACCGGCAGGCCCAGGTCGGCGACGGTCGCGCGGACCTCGTCCATCGAGTGGCAGACGCGGCTGCGCGGGGTCTCCCCGCCGGCCTTGGCGACGATGTCCTTGAACAGCTGCCGGTCCTCGCCGCGGCGGATCGCGTCGATGTTGGCGCCGATGAGCTCGACGCCGTACTTGTCCAGGACCCCGGCCTCGTGCAGCGCCACGGCGGTGTTCAGCGCGGTCTGCCCGCCGAGCGTGGCGAGCAGCGCGTCGGGGCGTTCCTTGGCGATCACCTGCTCGACGAACTCGGGGGTGATCGGCTCGACGTACGTGGCGTCGGCGAACTCGGGGTCGGTCATGATCGTGGCCGGGTTGGAGTTGACGAGGCTGACCCGCAACCCCTCCGCGCGCAGCACCCGGCAGGCCTGGGTGCCGGAGTAGTCGAACTCGCACGCCTGGCCGATGACGATCGGGCCGGAGCCGATGACGAGGACGTGCCGGAGATCGGTCCGCTTAGGCATTGGTGTTCATCAACTCCGCGAATCTGTCGAACAGGTAGTCCGCGTCGTGCGGCCCCGCTGCCGCCTCCGGGTGGTACTGCACGGTGAAGGCCGGCGTGTCCAGGCAGCGCAGGCCCTCCACGACGTTGTCGTTGAGGCAGACGTGGCTGACCTCGACCTCGCCGAACTCGGTGCCGGTGCGCCCCTCCAGGGGCGCGTCGACGGCGAAGCCGTGGTTGTGGCTGGTCACCTCGACCTTGCCGGTGGTCCGGTCGAGCACCGGCTGGTTGATGCCGCGGTGCCCGTAGCCGAGCTTGTAGGTGCCGAACCCGAGCGCGCGGCCGAGGATCTGGCTGCCGAAGCAGATGCCGAACAGGGGGATCTTCGCCGCCATGACCGATTTCGCCAGGGCGACCGGGCCGTCGGCGGTTGCCGGGTCACCGGGGCCGGGTGAGAAGAACACGGCGTCAGCGTTCAGTGCGCGGATCTCCTCCAGCGTGGTGGCCGCCGGCAGCACGTGCGTGGTCACCCCGCGGGCCGCGAGGCGGCGCGGGACGTTGCGCTTGATGCCCAGGTCGATCGCGGCGACCGTGAACCGGTGCTCACCCTCGGCCTGCACCGTGTACCGCTGCGGGGTGCTCACCTCCGCGGACAGGTCGGCGCCGAGCATCTGCGGCTGCTGCCGCACCCGCTGCAGCAGGCCGTCGCGGTCGTCGTCGACGCTGGACACGCCGACCCGCATCGCGCCGCGCTCGCGCAGGTGCCGGGTCAGCGCCCGGGTGTCGACGCCGCTGATGCCCACGACGCCCTCGACGGCCAGGCGGTCCTGGAGGCTGCCGGTGGCGCGCCAGTTGGAGTACGTCCGGGACGGGTCGCGGACCACGTAGCCGGCGACCCAGATCCGGTCGGACTCGTCGTCCTCGCCGTTGATGCCGGTGTTGCCGATCTGGGGTGCGGTCTGCACGACGACCTGCCGGTGGTACGACGGGTCGGTCAGCGTCTCCTGGTAGCCGGTCATGCCGGTGTTGAACACCGCCTCGCCGAAGGTCTCCCCGATGCTGCCGAAGGCCTCGCCGCGGAAGGTGCGGCCGTCCTCCAGTACCAACAATGCTGCTCTGCGCTTCACCGAGTCGCCTTTCCGTTCAACACCGTCGGCTCGCCGCGCAGGTAGGTCGCCTCGACGCGACCGCGCAGCTCCATCCCGGCGTATGGGGTGTTGCGCGACCTGCTGGCCAGGGCGGTCGGGTCGACCGTCCACCTGACGTCCGGGTCGAAGATCGTGATGTTCGCGGCCTGTCCGGCCTGCAGCGCGTGACCGTGCCCGGCGAGGCCGGCGATCTTCGCGGGCGCCACGGACATCCAGTCCGCTATCCGGTCCCACTGCGGCCCCATCGTCTGTACGACGATCGCGAGGGCGGTCTCCAGGCCGAGCATCCCCGGTCTGGCGTACGCCCACTCGCACTCCTTGTCCTCGACGCTGTGCGGGGCGTGGTCCGTGGCGACGCAGTCGATCGTGCCGTCCTGCAACCCCCTGCGCAGGGCGAGGACGTCGGCCTCGGTCCGCAGCGGCGGGTTCACCTTGTACACCGGGTCATAGTCGACGGCGAGGTCCTCGGTGAGCAGCAGGTGGTGCGGCGTCACCTCGGCCGTCACCCGCCAGCCCTTCGACTTCGCCCAGCGGATCAGCTCGACGCTGCCGGCGGTCGACACGTGGCAGATGTGCAGGCGGGCGCCGACGTGCCCGGCGAGCAGCACGTCGCGGGCGATGATCGCCTCCTCCGCGACCGCGGGCCACCCGACGAGGCCGAGCCGGGCGGCGACCTCGCCCTCGTTCATCTGGGCGCCGGTGGTCAGCCGCGGCTCCTCGGCGTGCTGGGCGATGACGCCGTCGAACGCCTTGACGTACTCCAGGGCCCGGCGCATGAGCCGCGGGTCGCTGACGCAGTGCCCGTCGTCGGAGAAGACCCGGACCCTGGCGGCGGAGTCGGCCATCGCGCCGAGCTCGGCGAGCTGCTCGCCGCCGAGGCCGACGGTGACGGCGCCGACCGGCTGCACGTCGACGAGGCCCGCCTCGCGGCCGAGCCGCCACACCTGCTCCACGACACCGGCGGTGTCGGCGACCGGTGACGTGTTCGCCATCGCGCACACCGCGGTGTACCCGCCGAGCGCGGCGGCCCGGGACCCGGACTCGACCGTCTCGGCGTCCTCGCGGCCGGGTTCGCGCAGGTGGGTGTGCAGGTCGACGAGCCCGGGCAGCGCAATCCTGCCGCCCACTTTGTCCGGATTTATGCCGACAATGATCCCGTCCTCGACGGTGATCTCGCCAATGTTCGTGCCGGTGATGATCACGCTTTGCCTCCGAGCAGCAGGTAGAGGACGGCCATTCGCACGGAGACCCCGTTGGCGACCTGTTCGACGATCGTGGAGCGTGGCGAGTCGGCGACCTCCGGCGCGATCTCCATGCCCCGGTTCATCGGGCCGGGGTGCATGACGATCGCGTGCTCGGGCAGCCGGCGCATGCGCGGCACGTCGAAGCCGTAGCGCCGCGCGTACTCCCGCTCCGAGGGGAAGTACGCCTGGTTCATTCTTTCCCGCTGGACGCGCAACATCATGACGACGTCGGAATCGGGCACCACCGCGTCGAGGTCGTAGGACGTCGCAGCCGGCCACGCGCCCACGCCGACCGGCAGCAGCGTCGGCGGTGCGACGAGCGTCACCTTCGCGCCGAGGGTGTGCAGCAGCAGCACGTTGGACCTTGCCACCCGTGAGTGCAGCACGTCGCCGACGATGGCCACGTTCAGCCCGGCGAGCCGTTTGAGGCGGCTGCGCATGGTGTACGCGTCGAGCAGGGCCTGTGTCGGGTGCTCGTGGGTGCCGTCACCGGCGTTGACGACGCTGCCCTCGACCCAGTTCGCGAGCCGGTGCGGCGCGCCGCTGGCGGGGTGCCGGATCACGACCGCGTCGGCGCCCATCGCCTGCAACGTCAGGGCGGTGTCCTTGAGGCTTTCACCCTTCGAGACGCTGGAGCCCTTCGCGGAGAAGTTGATGACGTCCGCCGACAGCCGCTTCGCTGCCGCCTCGAACGAGATCCGGGTCCTGGTCGAGTCCTCGTAGAACAGGTTCACCACGGTGCGCCCCCGCAGCGCGGGCAGCTTCTTCACCTCGCGCCCCGCGATGCTGGCCATCTCCGCCGCGGTGTCCAGCACCAGCGTCGCGGTGGCGGCGTCCAGGTCGGCGGCGCTGAGCAGATGCTTCATCACGCCTGGACCTCCTGGTCGCCGCTCCTGCTGTCACCGTTGCCGCTGCTTCCGCTGCTGCCGGTGTTGCCACCGTTGCCGCTGCTTCCGCTGCTGCCGGTGTTGCCACCGTTGCCGGTGTTGCCTCTGTTGACGATGACCACGGCGTCGGTGCCGTCGTGCTCGGCGATCGACACCCGGACGCTCTCCTCGATCGAGGTCGGGATGTTCTTGCCCACGTAGTCCGCCCGGATCGGCAGCTCGCGGTGCCCCCGGTCGACCAGGACCGCCAGCTGGACCATCCGCGGCCGGCCGAGATCCTTGAGCGCGTCGAGCGCCGCGCGGACCGTCCGGCCGGAGAACAGGACGTCGTCGACGAGGATCACCCGCCGCCCGTCGAGGCCGCCCGGCGGCACCTCGGTGTGACCCAGCGCACGGGTCGCCTGCAGGCGAAGATCGTCCCGATAGAGCGTGATGTCCAACACACCCACGGGGATCTCTGCACCCTCGAAAGTGGCGATCCGCGCCGCGAGTCTGCGTGCCAGCGGAACGCCTCGGGTAGGTATGCCCAGCAGCACCGTTTCGGCGGCGCCGGACGTCTTTTCCAGAATCTGATGGGCAATCCGGTCCACCACCCGGGCGACATCTGCCGCCGTTAGGATGGTTTTGCCCAGCTCAGCGCCGGTTGTCGGGGACGACAAACCAGACCTCCTTCCCCGCCTCACCGGACGGGTCGTTAAAGGACGTCGAACGGCAACCACCCTAACAACCGCCCTGACCTGGGCAACGGATGGGTCTCGACCACTTGACCACGCGTCTTCCGCCAGTTACGGTCACGCTCCGTAGCGATCGCTGGGGAAACCCCTCAGGCCAGTGACTGGGAGTGTCCGTATGCCGTCTGAGTACGCCAAGTCTCTTGGTGCTCGCCTGCGCTCCATCCGACAGCAGCAGGGGCTGTCTCTGCAGGGTGTCGAGGAGAAGTCGGCAGGGCGTTGGAAGGCCGTCGTCGTCGGCTCGTATGAGCGGGGCGACCGCGCCGTCACCGTGTCCCGCCTGGCCGAGCTGGCCGAGTTCTACCGCGTCCCCGTCGCCGAGCTGCTGCCCGAGGGCAGCGGCGTGCGGCACGAGCCCACCAACAAGATCGTCCTGGACCTGGAGCGGCTCTACGACGCCGGCGCCGAGGACCTCGCCTATGTGGCCCGCTACGCGCGTGCCATCCAGCAGCAGCGCGGCGACTACAACGGTCGCGTGCTGTCCATCCGCGCGGACGACCTGCGTGCCCTGGCGATCGTCTACGACGCGTCGCCGTCCGGCCTGGTCGAGCGGCTCAACGAGCACGGCGTGCTCGTCACCGACCCGCGCAGCCTGTTCCAGTCCTAGTTTTTTCACCCCGTAGTTGACCTTGGACAATCCGACCGGTCGCGACCGCCGGATTGTCCGAGGTCGACCTGGTCTCCACCCCGCCGCCAGCATCGATGCGGCCCGCCGGATCAACGCCTCGCGCCGCCCGTCGCGCGGGCCCACGCGCAGCAGGCCCAGCACGGCCGGCACCTCGTCACCGATGACCGGTCGCTGCCGGAACGCGGCCGCGATCACCGCGGCCGCCGGCCCTGCTCTCCGGTTCGCTGTTCTCCGGTTCGCTGTGATCAACACCTCGGTGTAAGGCTTCCCATAGCCCTTCAGGCCGGGCACCTTCAGCGCGTTGTGTCTCATCACGCGCAGGGTCTGGTGTCGGAGATGCCGTGGTGCCGGCGCAACAGCAGGCGGTCGAGCGGATCCGCGCCGTGCGACGGAGGATCACGCTCGACGCTCGTCCAGCCACCGCAAGGTCCTACGTGGCGTAGTCGGCGATCCGGCCGAGGATGCCGTTGAGGAACCGCGGCGAGTCGTCGGTCGACAGCGTCTCCGCCAGCTCGACCGCCTCCGTGATCGCGACCGGGTTGTCGATCTCGTCGTTGTACAGCAGCTCGTACACCGCGATCCGGGCCAGATTCCGGTCCACCACCGGCATCCGCTCCAGGGTCCACCCCTCGGCGTAGCTGGACAGCAGCTCGTCGATGCGGACGGCGTGGCTGTCCACACCCTCGACCAGCTGGACGGTGTAGGGCAGGTAACCGGGCTTCGGCTCCTCCAGGTTGGCCACATACGCCGACAGGGTCGACGCACGCGACTCGCCTCGCAGGTCGGCCGAGTAGAGCACGTCGAGGGCCCGTTTCCGGGCCTTCCGGCGCGCCGTCATCTGGGCGGTGACGTCACCGCCCAGGAACGAACCTCCGGAAAAGCTCACGCCCGGCCCAGGTAACGGCTGTCGCGGGTGTCGACCTTGATCTTCTCGCCCGTGGAGATGAACAGCGGCACGTTGACCGTGGCGCCCGTCTCGACGGTCGCCGGCTTCGTGCCACCGGTGGAGCGGTCACCCTGCAGGCCGGGCTCCGTGTAGGTCACCTCGAGGATCACCGACGTCGGCAGCTCGACATACAGCGGCACACCCTCGTGCGTCGCCACCGTCACCTCGGCCTCGGGCAGCAGGAACTTGGTGCCCTCACCGACCGTGCCGGACGGGACCGAGATCTGCTCGTACGACTGCAGGTCCATGAACACGTAGTCTTCACCGTCGATGTACAGGTATTGCATCGTGCGCTTGTCGACGGTGGCGGTCTCGACCTTCGTGCCGGCGTTGAACGTGCGGTCGACCACCTTGCCGGAGAGCACGTTCTTCAGGGTGGTCCGCACGAACGCGCCGCCCTTGCCCGGCTTGACATGCTGGAACTCCACGACGGCCCACAGATCGCCGTCGAGGTTGAGCACCAGGCCGTTCTTCAGGTCGTTCGTGGTTGCCATGTGGATAGACGTCACTTTCGTCAGTTGGTCCGTGCGGCATGATGCCGGCGGAAAGGCCCGAAGCAGTGTACCGGCCCGTTCATGTGTGCGTCGCCACGAGGTCATGCGACTACGCCAGTGTGCCGGAGTGGGAAGACCGGACATCGTCAACCGTACCCTGGGCTTCGCGGGTTCCGTCGCGATCGCGGTGGGTGGCATTGCCGCGGGCGCGCTGCCACAACGCGACCCGTTCGAGCATTGGCCCCTCATCCGCGAGCTGCGCGCCTTCCCCCTCGTCGGCGTCGCCGGCACGTACTTCGGGCTGGCCCTGCTGTGCGGCGCGTGGCTGCGGATGCGCTCGACCGTCGACGGCCAACGCCCCGCCGACCTGATCAGAACCCTGCTGTGCTGGGCCGCTCCCCTCGCGGTGACCGCCCCCATGTTCAGCCGCGACGTCTACAGCTACCTCGCCCAGGGTGAGATGGTCCGCCGCGGGCTCGACGCGTACCGGTGGGGCCCGTCCTCCCTCGGCGGCCCCCTCGCCCTGGACGTGCCGGCGATCTGGCAGGACACCCCCGCGCCCTACGGCCCGGTCTTCCTGCGCTGCGCGTCGGCGATCCTCGCCCTGACCGGCGAACACACCGTCCTCGGCGTCTGGGCGATGCGGCTCGTCGCCCTCGCCGGCGTCGCCCTCGTCGTGGCGTGCCTGCCGGGCCTGGCCGCCCGGTTCGGCGTGCCACCGCAGCGGGCCCTGTGGTTCGGCGCCCTCAACCCGCTGCTCCTGCTGCACCTCGTCGCCGGCGCCCACAACGACGCCCTCATGGTCGGTCTGCTCGCTGCCGGCCTGCTCGCCGCCGTCCGCGACCGCCCCCTGCTCGGCGCCGCCCTCATCGTCGCCGCGGCCCTCGTCAAGGCGCCCGCGATCCTCGCGCTCATCACCGTCGTCGCGCTGTCCCGCGGCCGTACGCCCGCCCTCATCCGCACCGCGACCGGCGCCGCCCTCGCCTTCATCGTGCTGCAGGCCGCGTCCGGTCTCGGCCTCGGCTGGATCGCCGCCCTGCACACCCCGACGACCGTGCGCAACGGCCTGTCCCTCAGTACCGACGTCGGCATGCTGCTGGCCGAGGCCGGCCACCCGTCCGCGATGGCGGTCATCCGGCTCGCGGCGGCCGCGGCCGGCTGCACCCTCGCCGGCTGGGCCCTGCTGCGCGCCCCGAACCCGGCGGCCGGGCTGGGCCTGGCCCTCGCCGCGATCGTCCTGTGCGGCCCGGTCGTGCACCCGTGGTACCTGCTGTGGCCGATCGTCCCGCTCGCAGCCGGCCTGCACCGCCCCCCGCCGGCAGCGGTCCGCCTGTCGGTGGGCGTCGCGATGTTCCTGCTGCCGTTCGGCGCCCCGACGTACCCGGAGGCCGTCGTCGCCGCGATCTTCGGCACCGTCGCGGGCGTGCTCTACCTCCGCCTCCGCCCACCGGTCCCGGCCCTGGTCCCCGCCACCTGACCCCTGCGCCCGGCCCCGCGCCACCATGCCGGCGGGCAGCGTAAACTACTGACAGCGACAGCACGGGCCGGCGATTCGAGATCAATTTCCGGGGCTGGTGTACCGTAAGTTTCGAAGCGGTCGGCCGGCACGACCAACTGATCTGTATCACTGCTCGGCCACGCATCCGGCCACAGCACCGCCGGGTCAGGCAGCCGCCGGGTCAGGCCAGGTAGCCGGCGGATCAGGCGGCCGGTGGATCAGGTAGCCGGATCGCGCGCCCGCCGGTCAGGCAGCTCGATCGCAGCGCCACGGATCAGCCCGGCCGAAGCGCTATCAGCCCGACTGCAGCGCTACGGGTCAAATCGCAGCGCTGCCGGTCAGCGGGCGACGGCCGGTCAGTCGCAGGCCGGTCAGCGGGCGACGGCCGGTCAGGAGGCGACGGCCGCGTATGCCTCGAAGAGCAGCTCGTCCGGCGGCCCCGCCAGGGTGCCGGGCGTGGCGAGACCGTCAAGGACGACGAAGCGCAGCGTCGCGCCCCGGGCCTTCTTGTCGACGCGCATCGCGGCGTGCAGGTCGGGCCAGGCGGCAGCGTCGTACGTGACGGGCAGGCCCAGCAGGGTCAGCACGCGCAGGTGCCGGTCGGCGACGTAGGCCGGGAGGCGGCCCGCGAGCCTGCCCAGCTCGGCCGCGTAGACCAGGCCGACGCTGACGGCGTGGCCGTGCTTCCAGCGATACTGCTCGCGGCGCTCGATGGCGTGGCCGAGGGTGTGGCCGTAGTTGAGGATCTCGCGGAGGCCGGACTCGCGCAGGTCGGTCGAGACGACCCTGGCCTTGACGGCGACGGCCCGCTCGACCAGCTCCGGCAGCACCACGCCGTGCGGGTCGAGGGCCGCGGCCGGGTCGGCCTCGACGAGGTCGAGGATGGCGGGGTCGGCGATGAACCCGCACTTGACCACCTCGGCCATGCCCGCGCGCAGGTCGTCGGCGGGCAGGGTGTCCAGGGTCGACAGGTCGCACACGACGCCGGCCGGGGGGTAGAACGCGCCGACGAGGTTCTTGCCCGCGGCGGTGTTGATGCCGGTCTTGCCGCCGACGGCCGCGTCGACCATGCCGAGGAGGCTGGTCGGGACCTGGACGAGGCGGACGCCGCGCAGCCAGCTCGCGGCGACGAATCCGGCGACGTCGGTGACGGCGCCGCCGCCGACGCCGACGACGGCGTCGCTGCGGGTGAACGCGGCCTCGCCGAGCGCGTCCCAGCAGGCCGCGGCGGGCAAGGACATCGCGGTCGCCTCGGCGTCCGGGACCTCCAGGGGCAGCACGCCGTGGCCGGCGGCGCGCAGCGCGGCCATGACCTGCTCGGCGTGGCCGCGGACCGGGCCGGCGAACAGCACCGCGACCTGCGCGGCGCCGCCGACCAGCTCCGGCACCCGCTCGAACAGTCCCCGGCCGATCAGCACCGAATAGCCGTCAACCTCGACGACGGACGAACCGCCGGACGAAGCAGTGGACGAAGCGTCGGACGAAGCGCCGGACGAAGCGCCGGACGACGCCGCGGGCGGGGTCACAGCTTGCCTGCCAGCTCGGCGGCGATGTCCTCGGGGGTGCGGCCGTCCGTGACGACCGTGACCGTGGCGACCTGCTCATACAGCGGCCGCCGCTGATCCAGCAGATACTTCAGCGTGGCCCGCGGGTTCATGGCCAGCAGCGGCCGCCCCGCACCCAGCCCGACCCGGGACACGGCGTCGGACAGCTCGACCGACAGGTACACCACCGTGTGCCCGGTAAGCAGTTCCCTGGTCTCGGCGGCCAGGATCGCGCCGCCGCCGAGGGCCAGCACGCCGTCGAACGACGACAGCGCCGCGGCGACCGCGGCCCGTTCCAGGGCGCGGAAGTGGTCCTCGCCGTCGTCGATGAAGATCTCGGGGATCGGTTTGCCGGCGGTGGTCTCGATGTCGGCGTCGACGTCGCGGAACGGCACGCCGAGCGTCTCGGCGAGCAGCGTGCCGACGGTCGTCTTCCCCGCGCCGGGCGGGCCGACGATCACGGCGCGCGGGCTCACCGGATCACCAGGTTCGACAGGTAGCCGGCGACGTTGCGGCGGATCTCGGGCACGGAGTCGCCGCCGAACTTCTCCAGGGCGGCCTCGGCGAGGACGAGCGCGACCATCGCCTCGGCGACGACGGCGGCGGCGGGGACCGCGCACACGTCGGAGCGCTGGTTGATCGCGGTCGCGGGCTCGCCGGTGACGATGTCGATGGTCTGCAGGGCGCGGTTGAGCGAGGAGATCGGCTTCATCGCGGCGCGGACCCTCAGGGGCTCGCCGGTCGTGATGCCGCCTTCGAGGCCGCCGGCGCGGTCGGTGACGCGGCGGACGCCGTCGGCGGTGGGGATGATCTCGTCGTGTGCCTGGGAGCCGCGGGAGCGGGCCTGCGTGAACGCGTCGCCGATCTCGACGCCCTTGATCGCCTGGATCGACATGAGGGCGGTGGCGAGGCGGGCGTCGAGCTTGCGGTCCCACTGGACGTGACTGCCGAGGCCCGGCGGCACCCCGTACGCCAAAACCTCGACGATGCCGCCGAGCGTGTCGGCGTCCTTCTTCGCGGCGTCGACCTCCTCGACCATGCGGGCGCTGGCGTCGGGGTCGAGGCAGCGCAGCGGGTCGGCGTCGATGCGGTCGAAGTCCTCGGGGCGGGGCAGCAGGCCGGGTTTGGCGGCGACGGAGCCGAGTTCGATGACGTGGGAGACGATGTCGACGCCGAGCGCCTGGCGCAGCAGGGCCTTGGCGACGGTGCCGACGGCGACGCGGGCGGCGGTCTCGCGGGCGCTGGCGCGCTCGAGGATCGGCCGGGCGTCGGTGTGCCCGTATTTCTGCATGCCGGCGAGGTCGGCGTGGCCGGGCCGGGGGCGGGTCAGCGGCGCGTTGCGGGCCTGCGCGGCGAGCAGCTCCGGGTCGACGGGGTCGGCCGCCATGACGGTCTCCCACTTCGGCCATTCGCTGTTGCCGACCCGGATCGCGACGGGGCTGCCGAGGGTGAGCCCGTGGCGCAGGCCGCCGACGAACTCGACCTCGTCCTGCTCGAACGCCATCCGCGCGCCCCGGCCGTAGCCGAGACGTCGACGGGTCAACTCTGCCGCCACTGACGCGCTCGTCAACTCGATGCCGGCGGGAACACCCTCCAGGATCGCGACGAGTGCCGGGCCATGCGACTCACCTGCGGTCAACCAGCGCAACACGTCGGCAAGTCTGTCACGCGCCCACGACACATCCCACAGTGAGGTATGACCAGACCATCACATGGAACGCAGCGAGGCATGACCAGGCCATCAACGCAACGCAGCGAGGCATGACCAGGCCGTTAGAGGGAACGCAGCGCGGCACGCATCGCCGCGACCGGCGCCTTCGCCGACGTGAAGAGCTCGAACTGGTCGACGGCCTGCCACAGCAGCAGGTCGAGCCCGGACACGATCGCGCACCCGGCGGCCTGCGCGGCGGCGGCGAGCGGGGTCGGCCACGGGTCGTAGATGGCGTCGAAGACGACGGGCCGCCCGGACCAGTCGGCGACCGCGAGGCCGTCCGCGGCACCCTTCGGCACGGTGGAGATCACGACCGGGAACTCCGTGCACCCGGCCAGCGAGGACCACGGCGCATGCTCCAGGGCGACGTCCAGCGCCGACGCGACCGGCAGCAACTCGTCGAAAGCCGAAGTGCGCCGGGTGTACAGCGTCACGTCGGCCGACAGTGCTGCCGCCGCGGCGATCGCGGCCCGGGCGGTGCCGCCGCCGCCGAGGACCGCCAGGCGCGGGGTGCGGGCCACGCCCGCCTCCAGCAACGCGCGGACCATGCCGGGGGCGTCGGTGTTGTACGCGTGCCACCCGTAGGCGCGGCGCACGAGCGTGTTGGCGGCGCCGATCGCGGCGGCGAACGGGTCGACCATCGCGGCGACGCTCAGCGCCACCTCTTTGAGCGGCATGGTGAGCGACAGCCCGGCCCAGTCGGCCTCCAGGCCGGCGACGAGCGCGGGCAGGTCCTCTTCACCGCACTCGATCGCCGTGTACGACCAGTCGCGCAGCCCGGCGGCCGCGTAGCCGGCGTTGTGGATCGCCGGTGAGCGCGAGTGGCTCACCGGCTTGCCGAGGACCGCCGCACGCACCTACTTGACGCCGTTCTTCTTCGCCTGGTCCCACATCTTCTGGAACTCCGAATACGTCTTCGCGTAGCCGGTGTTGCCGGCGGTGTCGATGGCGCAGAAGTAGTAGAAGTCGTGCTTCGGCGGGTTGATCGCCGCCTTCAGCGCGCTGGTGCCGGGGTTGCTGATCGGCCCGATCGGCAGGCCCGGCACGTCGTGGGCGTTGTACGGGTTGTTCTTGTTGTGCAGCTCGGAGTTGAGCAGCTCGGTCGAGGGCTTCGCGCCCTTGCCGGTGATGCGCAGGTAGTAGTTGACGGTGCTGTCGACCTGCAGGCAGTTGCACGGGAACTTGCCGGAGTAGACCCGGTTGTAGAGCACCCGCACGATGCCCTCCTGGTCCTTGTCGAGGCCCTCGACCTGGGCGATCGACGCGGCGATGAGCGCCTCGTAGGGCGAGATGTGCAGCGCGTTCCGCACGCCGTCGATGAACCCGGTCGCTTCGATCTCCTGGTTGAACCGGTTGATGATGATCTTCAGGATGCCGGTCGCGTCGACGTTCGGCGGGAAGTCGTAGGTTGCCGGGAACAGGAAGCCCTCGATGCTCCTGGCGACCTGTTTCTTGTCCTGGCGGGTGAACCAGACGTCGCCGAGGCCGAGCGCCTTGGTGTCGGCGGCGGCCTTCTCGAACTCCTCGTACGGGATCTTGGTGACCTCGGAGAGCTTCTTGAACGTCTCGACGAAGGTGAGGCCCTCGGGGAGCGTGACCTTGTTGACCAGCCGGCTCTTCGGGTCGAGCATCAGCGACAGGGCGTCGGCGGCGCGCATCTGCTTGCGCAGCTTGTAGAAGCCGGGCTGCAGCTTCTTGCTGCGCTCGTCCTTCTTCGCGGCCTCGACGAACGCCTTGGCACTCTTCACAACATCCTTTTCCGCCAGCGTGGCGGCGATGTCTGCGGCATACTGGTTGGGCAGGACCTCGACCGTCACCTCACCGGTGCCGCCACCGTTGTAGTCGGCAGCGGTGAACATGTCCTTGACCCGGTCGACGCCGATGTACGCACCGAATGCCAGACCGCCGAAGACCAGCAGGCTGATGAAGAGCGCGAGGAAGGTCCTCCCGCCGCGGCCCTTTCTCCGGCCGCGGGCCGGTGAGGACGCTGCGCGGCGCCGGTGTCTGCTGGGCCGTTCCTCGTCGTCCCAGCCCAGGTCAAGCTCGCCCATCTGTCCTTCGCCTCCTGGCAACTAGCCGCGAACGGCCCGTCGCGCGTCGAGCCAACGTTGCAGGATCTCCACCGCGGCCACCTGGTCGATGACGGCGCGTTGACGCCTGCCTCGGACGCCACGTTCCGACAGCCTACGTGTTGCCGCCGCGGTGGACATCCTCTCGTCCGTCAGCAGCACCGGCACGGGGTCCGCGAGCTCGGCCAGCCGGTCGGCATACTGCCTGATCAGGACGGCTGCGGGCCCTTCGTTGCCGGCCAGGTTGATTGGCAGGCCGACAACGATCTCCACCGCTTCGTGCTCCGCGACCAGTCGTAGGATTTCCGATATGTCCGAAGGGACCTTGTCACCCTCGGTGACCTGATCACGCGGCAGCGTGGCGACGGGACTGGCCAGGATCCCGTCGGGGTCGCAGATGGCGATCCCGACGCGGACACTGCCGACGTCGACCCCGATCCGCCGGCCCCGGGTCCACGGCTCAGTCCTCACGGGTAGCACCCTATGCGCACCGCGCACCCCGTAAACGCCCGCGGGTAGGTGAATCGACGAATTCACCTACCTACATGCGACGTGATCTACAGCGCTCGTTCGACGGCGGCGAGCAGGTTCGATGCCTCGGCCGCCGGGACGCCGCCGCCCTGGGCGAGGTCGGCGTTGCCGCCGCCACGGCCGGACAGGGCGCCCTTGACCAGGTCACCGGCGGACAGCCCGCGGCCCTTCGCGGCCGCGTTGAGCCCGACGACGAGCGAGGCCTTGCCGCCGGCGCGGGCGGTGACGGCGACGACCGCGGGCCGGTCCGCCGGGATCCGGCCGCGGATCTCCTGGACCAGGGTCCGGACCTCGTTGGCGGAGGTGCCCTCGGGTGCCTCGGTGCCGACGTACGCGACGCCGCGGATGTCCTTCGCGGCGTCGGCGAGGCCGCCGGCGCCGGCGAGGACCAGCTGGGTGCGCAGCTTCTCCAGCTCCCGCTCCGCGTCGCGCAGCTGCGCGACGGTCTGCTCGACCCGGTCGGCGACCTGGTCGCCCGGGACCCGGAACAGCTCGGCGAGGCGGGACACCAGGACGTGCTCGCGGGCCAGGTGACCGAACGCGTCCAGTCCGACGAGCGCCTCGACCCTTCGTACCCCGGAACCGATCGACGACTCGGACAGGATCTTCACCAGGCCCAGCTGGCTGGAGCGTTCGACGTGGGTGCCGCCGCACAGCTCACGGGCGTAGTCGCCGACCTCGACGACGCGGACCTCGTCGCCGTACTTCTCGCCGAACAGGGCCATGGCGCCGAGCTTGCGCGCCTCCTCCTGCGAGGTGATGAACGCGTGGACGAGCAGGTCACGCAGGAGCACCTCGTTGACCTGCTGCTCGACGTCGTGCAGGACGCTCTGCGGGACCGCGCCGGGGGTGTTGAAGTCGAAGCGGAGCCGGCCGGGCGCGTTGAGCGAACCCGCCTGGGTCGCGGACTCGCCGAGGAAGTTGCGCATCGTCTGGTGGATGAGGTGGGTCGCGGTGTGCGCCCGGGACACGGCCCGCCGGCGCGCGGTGTCGATCTCCGCGAACGCGGACTCGCCCGGGCGGATCTCGCCTTCGAGGACCTTGACCCGGTGCACGATCAGGCCGGGCAGCGGGGTCTGCACGTCGAGGACCTCGACCTTGCCGCCGCCGGTGGTGATGACGCCCAGGTCGGGCATCTGGCCGCCGCCCTCGGCATAGAACGGGGTCGCGTCCAGGACCAGGGACACCTCGTCGCCCTGGGTGGCTGCGGCGACACCGAGCAGCGAACGCACCGACGACTCGCGGGCGACCTCGCGGTACCCGGTGAACTCGACCGGCCCGCCCTGCTCGAGCGCGGCACGGAACTGCGACAGGTCGGCGTGGCCGGTCTTGCGGGCCTTCGCGTCGGCCTTCGCGCGGGTGCGCTGCTCCGCCATGAGCCGGCGGAAGCCGTCCTCGTCGACGGTGAGGCCCTGCTCGGCGGCGATCTCCAGGGTCAGGTCGATCGGGAAGCCGTACGTGTCGTGCAGCTGGAACGCCTTGTCCCCGGACAGCACGGACTTCGAAGCGGCGCGCGTCTCCGCCACGGCGGTGTCCAGGATCGTGGTGCCCGCCTTCAACGTCTGCAGGAACGCCTCCTCCTCGCCGTACGCGTAGGAGGAGATCCGGTCGAAGTCGGCGGCGACCTCCGGGTAGGAGGGCGCCATGCAGTCCCGGGCGATCGGCAGCAGGATCGGCAGCGCCGGCCCCTCGTGCCAGCCCAGCAGCCGGATCGAGCGGATCGCGCGGCGCAGGATGCGGCGCAGCACGTAGCCGCGGCCCTCGTTCGACGGCGTGACCCCGTCGGAGATCACCATCAGCGCCGTGCGGACGTGGTCGGCGATCACGCGCAGCCGCACGTCGTCGGGGTGCGACTCGCCGGCCACCTTCGACGTGGCCTGCCCGTAGCGCTTCCCGGTCATCTCGGCGGCCTTGGCGAGGACCGGGTTGACCTCGTCGATCTCGTACAGGTTGTCGACACCCTGCAGGATCGACGCGATGCGCTCCAGGCCCATGCCGGTGTCGATGTTCTTGTTCGGCAGCTCACCGACGATGTCGAAGTCCTCCTTCGACCGCACGTTGGTGATCTCGTACTGCATGAAGACCAGGTTCCAGAACTCCAGGTACCGGTCCTCGTCGACCTCCGGGCCGCCCTCCTTGCCGTAGGCGGGGCCGCGGTCGTAGTACAGCTCGGAGCACGGGCCGGCGGGGCCGGGGATGCCCATCGACCAGAAGTTGTCCTTCTTGCCGCGGCGCACGATCCGCTCGGCGGGCAGGCCGGTCTTCTTCCACAGCTCGATCGCCTCGTCGTCGTCGAGGTAGACCGTCGCCCAGATCCGCTCCGGGTCCAGGCCGAAGCCGCCCTTGTCGACCGGGTTCGTCGACAGCTCCCAGGCGAGCTTGATCGCGCCTTCCTTGAAGTAGTCGCCGAAGGAGAAGTTGCCGTTCATCTGGAAGAACGTGCCGTGCCGGGACGTCTTGCCGACCTCGTCGATGTCGGGGGTGCGGATGCACTTCTGCACCGACGCGGCCCGCGGATACGGCGGGGTGCGCTGGCCGAGGAAGAACGGCACGAACTGCACCATGCCCGCGTTGATGAACAACAGGTTCGGGTCGGCGATCGCCGGCAGCGGCGCGCTCGGCACGACCGTGTGCCCCGCGGCCTCGAAATGGGCGAGGAAACGACGCTTGATCTCCGCGGTCTTCATCGGTGCTGCCGGCCTTCCGGGTAAAGGTCTTCGTCCAGGGTCGAACCATCGGTGAACGCGGCGTTGATCTCGGCCTCACGCTCCGCCATGCCGTCGCGGACGTCGTCGACGAACCCGCGGATCGACCCGGCGAGCCCCGCGGCCGAGTCACGCGCCTGCGCGGCGATGCCCTGCGGCGTGAACGCCTGCGCCTTCTTCGTCACCGCGCGGACCACCAAGGCCCCGACGGCAAGTCCGATCCCGAGCCACAGCAACCGCCGCATGGCTCAACCTCTCTGTTCTCGTTTTGGATGGTGTACGTGCAGCGCCCGGCCCTGTCAGGCCCGCTTGCGCCGCGACTGCTTGATCTGCTCGCGCACCTCGGCCTCGTCGGCGGCGGCGCGGCGGTTGGCGGCGGCCTTGCGCACGCCGTAGCCGAACGCGGCGACCTTCACGAGCGGGTTCGCGGCGGCCGCGCTGACCACTGTGGACAGGTTGGCGACGTTGGCGCTCACGTGCGACACGTTCTCGGTGATCGTGTCGATGCGGGCCAGCTGCATGTTGACCCCGTCAAGTGTGGTGTGCACCTGGTTGAGGGCCACGTTGACATTGTCGATCGTGGTGTTGACCCGCTCCAGCATCGGGGTCGTCTGGTCCGCCATGTCGCGCAACGCACCGGTGGCCGCGTCGATCGTGTGCCGGACCCTCAGGATCGGCACGGCGAGCACGAGCACGAGCACGAAAAACCCACCCGACGCCACCAGCGCCGCGATACCGCCCACGGACACGGACACGCCCGACCTCCTTCACCCGCGTGGATGTGCTCATCCAACGCAGGAACCCTACCCTCCGTGATGTAGCGGCGCTTCTCGACCGGCCGGTATCGTGCTCAGCCGCCGCCCTGCTCCCCACCAGGGCCGTAGCTGATCCGGTTGAAGACTTTGATCGTGGCCACTGCGAGGGGACAGATCGCGGTCGGTGCCGGACCGGGACTGTCCTGCTCCGACGGCTGCGGACCCGGCTCCTGCGTCGTCGTCGGGCTGGCCGGAGCCTTCGCCGTCGGCTTGCCCGGCGACGCCGGTGGCTGCGACGGGTTCACCGTCGGCCGGGCGTTCTTCACGTCGCAGACGGCGGCGCGTACCCACAGGTCCAGCACGTACTCGTCGCGCTGCCAGCAGGTCTCGATGCCGTCGACGCCCTCCGCCTGGCAGTCGGGGATGTCCCACTCGACCCAGCCGGCGTCCTTGAGCTTGCCCACGAACGCGCGGTTGGTCTCCTCCGGCCCGCGCGCCGACTCCCACGTGCGCTGCCGGGACCGGCATTCCCGGATGCACCACCGGCTGCCCAGCGCCCCGTCGGTCGGGTTGCGCGCCGCCCACTCGGGCAGGTTGAGGTTGTCGAGCTCCACGAACACCGGGTCCCGCGTGAACTCGCGGATCACGAAGAACGCCGCGGGCGCGCTGACGACCGCGAGCACCACGAAGATGATCGTGGCGAGCCGCAGCTGCCGGACCCGTTTCGCCTGCGCGAGCTGCAGCAGCCCGAACGGCGCGATCTGCGTCGTGGACTCCCAGTCGAACGCGCCCGGGGTGGTGGCCGTCCCCCGGTACGTGGTCGCCGGGTTCGGGTCGAACCGTGCCAGGTCAACGAACGGCTTCGGTGGCGCCTCGCCGGGCTGCCGGACCACGCCGTATGGCGACGGCCGCCCACCGGGGCCGCCCTGCGGTCCGCCGTGGGGGCCGCGCTGCTGCGGCCCGCCGCGCGGCGCACCCTGCGGCGGGCCACCGCGCCCCGGACCACCGCCGTGCGGCCCGCCTTGTGGCCCGCCCTGGGGTCCTCCTTGTGGCCCGCCTTGGGGGGCGCTTTGCGGCCCGCCTGGCGTCCTGCTTTGTGGCCCGCTCTGGGGCCCGCTTTGTGGCCCGCTCTGGGGCCCGCCGCGCTGGCCGCCGGTGCTGTGCGGGCCGATGCTGTGGCCGCCGTCGATGCCGTGCGGGCCCATGCTCTGTGGGCCTTGGCCGCGGGCCGGGGATCGCCGTGCTGCGGGCCCTTCGGTCCGCCCGGTGCGGGGCCGGCCGCGGCCTGGACCGGGGCGCCACCGACCTGCGCGCGCCCGCGTCTGCCCGGTGCCCCGGCGGGACCCGGTTCCGCGGCGAAGCGGCCGGTCACTTCGGCACCGGACCCGCCACGGCGCTGCGGCGGTGCGGTGGTGTCGGCGGGGTACCGCCCGGCTGCGTCACCGGCTGCGGCCTCGAACGCCCTGCGCCCGCCGCTCTGCTCCAGGTCGGGTTCGCCACGACGCGGCTCGGGCACGGCCCGCCGCCCACGCGACGGCGACTCGTCATCGGCGCGCCGCTCGTCGACGGGCGCACGGTGCCCGCCCGCCGGCGCCTCCCGGGCCGGCGAGTCCCACGCCGACGGCGCACCACCGGTCCCGGCGCCGCTCCCCGACCGCGGACCAGGAACGACTCCCGCACCGGCACCGGGCACCCCACCGGGCACGGAGGTGCGCCCGGAGACGGACCCGGCCGGACGGCCCGTGGCGGGCGCTCCCCGGGGACGGCTGTGCGACCAGCGGCCGGCGCGACCCCGGGCACGGACGTGCGCCCGGCGGGTGCAGCACCGGCGCCCCTGCCCCGGGGCTCGGCGCCCAGGCCACGGTCGGCGGGCTCGCCACCAGAACCTCGGCCGGCGGGCTCGCCACCAAGACCTCGGCCGGTCGGCTCGCCACCAAGACCTCGGCCGGTCGGCTCGCCACCAGGGCCTCGGCCGGCGGGCTCGGCGAGACCTCGGCCGGCGGGCTCGCCACCGGGGACGGGCGTGCGACCAGCGGCGGGCGGGCCACCGGGGACGGGCGTGCGACCGGCGGCGGGCGGGCCACCGGGGACGGATGTGCGACCGGCGACCGGCGCGGCGCCGGCGGCCGGCGGGCGGCCGGGAGGGGCGGCACGGGTGGCTTCGTCGTCCCGGGCGGCACGGTGACCGCCGGGCACGGCGCGGCCGGCCGGCGGTGCGGCGCCCGCGGCGGGCACCGCACCGGTCGACGGCTCACGCCGCCCCACCGGGTCGGCCTGCGACTGCCACGGCTTCGGTTCGGGTGCGGCGCGGCGCCCGGCGGACTGGGACGTCTCAGGCTGCCACGGCGCGGCCTCCGGGGCGCCACCGCGGCCGCGGGCGGGCACGCCCCGGACGGCGACTCACGTTCGGCTTCACCACGACCGGCGGCACGACCGCCGGGCCATGCAGTGCTCGGCTCGGCGGCACGGCGCCCACCGGCGGGAGCTCCACCCGGCGGCGACTCACGCTCGGCCTCACCGCGACCGGCGGCACGGCCGCCTGGCCACGCGGTCGTCGGCTCGCCCGCACGGCGCCCGCCCGCAGGGACCCCACCGGACGGCGACTCACGGTCCGGCTCGCTCCTGCCGGCGGCGGGCCGGCCTGCCTGCCAGCCTCCGCTCGCCGGCGCCTCCCGCTCGGCCGGGCCACGACGCCCGGCGGCCGGAACCCCGCCCGACGGCAACTCCGCTTGACCCCGGCGCCCAGCAGCCGGAACCCCACCCGACGGCGACTCCGCCGCACCACGACGCCCAGCAGCCGGAACCCCACTCGACGGCGACTCCGCCGCACCACGACGCCCAGCAGCCGGAACCCCACTCGACGGCGACTCCGCTTGACCGCGGCGCCCAGCGGCCGGGATCCCGCCCGACGGGGACTCCGCCGGGCCACGGCGCCCAGCAGCCGGAACCCCGCCCGACGGGGACTCGCGCGGGACCTGCCAGGCCTGGGTCGGCTCGGCGGGGCGTGGCGGGTCGGCGCGGCGGCGCGGGTCGGCCGGCGGCTGGTCCAGCACGTCACGGTCGCCGGCGCGCGGAGTGGCCGGAGGCTGCTGGAGGGCGTCCTCGTCGCCTCGGGCGCTGCGGAGTTCGGCGAGCCAGCCGAGGTCCTCGTCGCTCGGGCCTTCTTCGGCCTTGCCGCGGCCGCGCCGCTTCTTGGCCTCGTCTCGACCCGATGTCACCGGTGCCGCTCCTCCACCATGCTGGTCACGCCGTCGGTCGCAGGTCCTGCTGCTGGCTCTGTGGTCCCCCGCACGATACGCCGCAGTTTCGGCAATCGTTCCGCCACAGCGCGCTCTGCGCCATGGCCCGTAGGGCGGTAGTACTCCCGGTCGTCGAGCCCTTCCGGGGCGTACCGTTGCGGCACAACACCTCGGGCGTCGTCGTGGGGATATTTGTACCCTTTGCCGTGGCCGAAGTCAGATGCGCCCTTGTAGTGGGAATCGCGTAAATGCGCGGGGACCGCACCGCCGTGTCCGGCGCGGACGTCGGCCATCGCGGCGCCGATCGCGACGACGACGGCGTTGGACTTCGGGGCGAGCGCCAGGTGGATCACCGCCTGCGCGAGGACGATCTGGACCTCGGGCAGCCCGACGTACTCGACGGCGTGCGCGGCGGCCGTGGCCGTCTGCAGCGCGGTCGGGTCGGCCATGCCGACGTCCTCGCTGGCGTGCACGACGAGGCGCCGGGCGATGAACCGGGCGTCCTCCCCCGCGACCAGCATCCGCGCCAGGTAGTGCAGGGCGGCGTCGACGTCGGAGCCCCGGATGCTCTTGATGAATGCGCTGACCACGTCGTAGTGCTCGTCGCCGTCGCGGTCGTAGCGCAGCGCGGCCACGTCGACGGCCTGCTCGGCGGTGGCCAGGTCGACCTCGGCGGCGCCCTGCGCGACGGCGGCACCGGCGGCCGCCTCCAACGCGGTGAGGGCCTTTCTCACGTCGCCGAACGCCAGCTGTACCAGATGCGCCTCGGCGTCCGCGGCGAGCGTGACCTGGCCGTCGAGCCCGCGCGGGTCGGTGACGGCGCGGCGGACGAGGGAGCGGACCGCGTCGTCGGTCAGCGGCTCCAGTTTCAGCAGGACGCACCGTGACAGCAGGGGCTTGATGACGGAGAAGAACGGGTTCTCTGTGGTCGCGGCGAGCAGCGTGACGGTGCGGTCCTCGACCGCGGCCAGCAGCGAGTCCTGCTGCGTCTTGCTGAAGCGGTGAACCTCGTCGATGAACAGCACGGTCGGCGGGCCGCCGCGGCGGCGTTCCTTGCGTGCGACATCGATGACCGAGCGGACGTCCTTGACCCCGGACGTCAGCGCGGACAGGGCGACGAACCGCCGGTCGGTGGCGCCGGCGACGAGGTGTGCGACGGTCGTCTTGCCGGAGCCGGGCGGCCCGTAGAGGATCACCGACATCGGGGCGTCACCGCCGACGAGCTGCCGCAGCGGCGCGCCGGGCACCAGGAGTTTCTCCTGGCCGACGAGCTCGTCCAGGGTCCGCGGGCGCATCCGCACCGCGAGGGGGGCGTCGCCGGCGACGTCGTCGAACCCACCGGTGTACGCGGGATCGCCGCCACCGGTGGGTTGCACCTCAAACAAGCCGTCCACGGCCCCAGACCCTACAGCTTCCGGCTCCCCGATCCTTGCGGGCCGCGGTTTCGCGGGGGGCTGCGCCACCCCACACCCCCATGCGAACGCTCCGCGTCCGCACTCAAGCGCTGTGTGCGCCGCGAAACAGATTCGCTAGATGTTACGAAGCGTGAGGCCCAGCAGCCCGACGGCGGCGGACGAGTCGAGGACGACCTTGCCAGGGCGGTGCAGGCCGCTCTCCGCGAGTGTGGACGCGGGCACCGCGGCGGGGTCCAGGCCGTGCCGGGTGGCGACGCGGACGCCGATCTCATAGCGGGACAGCGCCTCTGGCCCGGCGACGTTGAGCACGCCGGCGTAGTCGGTCGCGGCCACCGCGACCAGGGCCGCGGCCAGGTCGTCGACGGCGATCGGGCAGCGGATCTCGTCGGTGAACAGCGCCCCGGACGCGGCGCCCTTCGCCAGGTCGAGGCAGGTCTGCTCGTGCCGGGACAGCGGCCCGCGGCCGCCGGAGACGATCAGCGAGGTCCGGACCAGGGCGGCGCCCGGGTCGACGGCGGCGACGGCCTCCTCGGCGGCGGCCTTCGCGGCGCCGTACTCGAACACCGGCGACGGCACGTCCGCCTCCGTGTACGGTGCGTCACGACCGGCGAAGATCGCGTCGGAGGAGACGTGGACGAGCCTGGCGCCGACGGAACGGGCCGCGACCGCGACGTTGGCGGCGCCGGCCGCGACCACCGGCCAGAGATCCTCGGGGGATCCGCCCTTGTTGCCGAGGGTGGTGGCCGTGTGCACGACCGTCGCCGGGCGTACCACCGCGAACAACGCCGACAGGGCGCCCAGGTCCCTGATGTCCACCCTCGGCGCGGGGACGGCCCCGCTGAGGGCGGCGACGGCGCCTCCGAGATACCCGGAGGCGCCGGTCACGAGCACCGTCAAGCCTTGACCTCTGCCGTCTTGGGCTTCGCGTCCACGCCCGCCTCGGTGCGCTGCTGCGCGGTGATCGGGGTCGGCGCGCCGGTCAGCGGGTCAAAGCCGCCGCCGGTCTTCGGGAACGCGATCACCTCGCGGATCGAGTCGGCGCCGGCGAGGAGCATGCAGATGCGGTCCCAGCCGAAGGCGATGCCGGCGTGCGGCGGCGGGCCGTACTTGAACGCCTCGAGCAGGAAGCCGAACTTGTCCGCGGCGTCCTCGGCGCCGATGCCGAGGATGTCGAAGACGCGCCGCTGCACGTCGCCGCGGTGGATACGGACCGAGCCGCCGCCGATCTCGTTGCCGTTACAGACGATGTCGTACGCGTACGCCAGGGCCTCGCCCGGTGACTCCTCGAACCGGTCGATCCACTCGCGGTTGGGCGAGGTGAACGGGTGGTGCACGGCCGTCCAGCCCTTCGCGCCGCCGCCGGTGCCACCGGCCTCGGGGTCGGTCGGCTCGAACATGGGCGCGTCCACGACCCAGCAGAACGACCACGCCGACTCGTCGACGAGCTTGGCCCGCTTCGCGATCTCGATGCGGGCCGCGCCGAGCAGCTCCTGCGCCTCGCGGCGCTCGGTGGAGGCGGCGAAGAACACCGCGTCGCCGGGCTTCGCCCCGACGGCGTCGGCGAGGCCGCCGAGGTGCTCCGCGGACAGGTTCTTGGCCACCGGGCCCTTCGGCTCGCCGGTCTCGGCGTCCAGGACCACGTAGGCGAGGCCGCGGGCGCCGCGGGCCTTCGCCCAGTCCTGCCAGCCGTCGAGCTCCTTGCGGGTCTGCGCGGCGCCGCCGGGCATGACGACCGCGCCGACGTAGCCGCCGGCGTCGATCGCGCCGGTGAACACCCGGAACTCGGTGCCGCGCAGGTAGTCCGTCAGCTCGGTCAGCTCGACGGAGTAGCGCAGGTCGGGCTTGTCCGAGCCGTACCGCGCGAGGGCGTCGTGCCAGGTCAGCTTCGGGATGTCGGCGGTGATCTCGTGCCCGGCGAGGTCGGACCACAGGGCCTTCACGATCGACTCGCCGAGCTCGATGATGTCGTCCTGGGTCACGAACGACATCTCGATGTCCAGCTGCGTGAACTCCGGCTGCCGGTCGGCGCGGAAGCCTTCGTCGCGGTAGCAGCGAGCGATCTGGTAGTACCGCTCCAGGCCGCCGACCATGAGCAGCTGCTTGAACAGCTGCGGCGACTGCGGCAGCGCGTACCAGGTGCCGGGCTGCAGACGGACGGGGACCAGGAAGTCGCGGGCGCCCTCGGGCGTGGACCGGGTCAGCGTCGGCGTCTCGACCTCGACGAAGTCGCGGTCGGCGAGGAGGTTGCGGGCGATCTGGTTGGCCCGGGAGCGCAGCTTCATCGCCTTGTGCGGGCCGGAGCGGCGCAGGTCGAGGTAGCGGTACCGGTAGCGCACGTCGTCGCTGGCGGCGTCGCCGTCGTCGACGGGCAGCGGCAGCGGCGCGGCCTCGGACAGCACCTCCAGGGCGGTGGCGACGACCTCGACCGCGCCGGTGGGCAGGTCGGGGTTCTCGTTGCCGGCCGGCCGGGCGCGCACCTCGCCGGTGACGAGGACGCAGTACTCGTTGCGCAGCGCGTGCGCGACCTGCATGTCCTCGCGGAACACGACCTGGACCACGCCGGAGGCATCCCGGAGATCCACGAAGATCACGCCGCCATGGTCGCGCCGGCGGGCCACCCAGCCGGCGAGCGTCACGGTCGTGCCGGCGTCGCCGGCCCGCAGGGCGCCGGACTGATGGGATCGGATCACGGGATGTCTCTCTCCTTCGGGCGTGGGCAGGTCGTGGTCATTCTGTCATCGCAGGGTCGGGGCCATGTCCTCGGCGGGGGGTGCCCACCCTTCGGCGTCGACCTGCGCCCCGCTTCTGATGTCCTTCACCTGGTCCGGATTGTCCCCGTTGGCCGGGAACCAGACAAATGGGATGCCGCGTCGCTCCGCGTGGCGGATCTGCTTGCCGAGTTTCGCCGGTACGGGGGCGACCTCCGTGGCGATGCCCCTGGCGCGCAGCGCGGCGGCGATCCGGTTGCTGGCGGCGCGCTCCTCCTCGCTCCACAGCGCGACGAGGACGGCGGTCGGCACGGGCCGGGACACGCTGAGCGCGTCGGCCTTGAACAGCAGGCCGAGCAGCCGGGACACGCCGATGGAGATGCCGACGCCGGGAAAGACGTCGCGGCCGGCGCTGGCGAGGTTGTCGTACCGCCCGCCGGAGCAGATCGAGCCGAACCGCTCGAAACCGGCGAGCTCGGTCTCGTAGACGGTGCCGGTGTAGTAGTCCAGGCCGCGGGCGATCTTCAGGGTCGCCTGGACGAGGCCGGGGCTGTGCTCGCGGGCGGTCTCCACGACCGCGGCGAGCTCGGCGACACCCTCGTCGAGCAGCGGGTGCTCGACGCCGAGCTTGCGAACCTCGTCGGCGAAAGACGGGTCCTGCGCGGTGATCTCGGCGAGCGCGAGACACGCCTTGGCCTGCGCCTCGGTGTGTTTCTGCTCGATTTCGGCCTTCACTGCATTTGGACCGATTTTGTCCAATTTGTCGACTATTCTCAGAATTTCTTCGGGGTCCTCGATGCCGAGCCCCCGGTAGAACCCCTCGCACAGCTTGCGGTTGTTGACCAGGATCTTGACCGGCGGGATCGGCAGCGACCGCAGTGCGTCGCCGATGACCAGCGGGATCTCGGCCTCGTAGTGTGGGGGGAGATTGTCGCGGTCGACGATGTCGATGTCGGCCTGCAGGAACTCGCGGTAGCGCCCCTCCTGCGGCCGTTCCCCGCGCCACACCTTCTGGATCTGGTACCGCCGGAACGGGAACTGCAACTTTCCGGCATTCTCAAGGACATAACGCGCGAACGGAACGGTCAGGTCGAAGTGCAGCCCGAGGCTCTGCTCGTCGTCGCTGTCGCCCGCCTGGAGGCGGCGCAGCGTGTAGACCTCCTTGGAGGTCTCCCCCTTGCGCAGCAGCTGGTCGAGGGGCTCGACCGCGCGCGTCTCCAGGGGCGAGAAGCCGTACAGCTCGAACGTGCGGCGCAGCCGGTCCAGGACCTGCTGCTCGGCGAGGCGCTGCTCAGGGAGCCACTCCGGAAACCCGGACAGCGGCGTGGGACGGGTCATCGCTTCCTACCAACCTCTGGTCGGGGACTGGGTGGCCTCACGCAGATACGGGTTGCGGGCGCGCTCGCGGCCGATGGTGGTCTGCGGCCCGTGGCCGGGCAGCACCACCAGGTCGTCGGGCAGCGTGAGCACCTTGTCCCGCAGGCTCGCCATCATCTGCGTCATGCTGCCGCCGGGCAGGTCGGTGCGTCCGATGGAGTCCTTGAACAGCACGTCACCGGTGAAGCAGACCGCCTCGGCACCGTCGCTGCGGAACATGACCGACCCGCGGGTGTGGCCCGGCGCGTGGTCGACGGTCAGCTCCAGCCCGGCTATCTTGAGGATCAGCCCGTCATGCAGCGGGGCCACGTCCTCGGGCTCCGCCCAGGTGAACCTGCCGCCGAACAACGACGTGAGGTCGGCACTGAGGCCCTTGGTCGGGTCGGCGAGCATCTCGCCGTCGTCCGGGTGGATGTATGCGGTGATGCCCCGGGCGCCGCAGACCGGCGTGACGGAGAACGTGTGGTCCACATGGCCGTGGGTGAGCAGGACGGCGGCGGGCTGGAGGCGGTGCTCAGCGAGCACGGCGTCGAGCCGGTCGACGACCCCGATCCCGGGGTCGATGACGACGCACTGCTCGCCGGGCGCGGGCGCGACCACGTAGCAGTTGGTCCCGAACGCCTCGGCGGGAAAGCCGGCGACGAGCAAGGCGGCGCTCCTCCCTGTCTATTTCCGCGCGACAACCCCTCAGACCCTATCCGGAGGTCAGGCACAGCGAACCGTGACCGGGCGGCGACCACCATTCCGGTTTCTACCCGTACACTCTGGCGGGCGTGTGACATGGCACCCAAACGTATTTTCCTGGAGGGGAGCACCGGTGGCTTCCAGTAAGAGCCGGCAACGCGCCTTGGCGCGGGCGAAGACCGAGCGGCAGATCGCCCGTCGGGCGGCAGCTGCGAGGCGTCGTCGGCAATGGCAGGCCGGCATCGGCGGGGCGGTGGCACTGACTCTGCTGGTCCTGGCCGTGATCTGGAAAACCGGGGGCTTCGACCCCGAGAAGATTCCGGCGGCGCAATGTTCGTGGACGTCCATCGATGCCGCCGACGGCGTCAAGGATGTCGGCAAACCGCGGACCAATGACGTCGTCACCAACGGTGTGAAGACCATGTCCGTCGCGCTCACCCAGGGCACCGTGACCGTCAAGCTCGACCCGAGCAAGGCGAAGTGCACGGTGGAGAGTTTCACGTACCTGGCGGGCAAGAAGTTCTTCGACGACACGAAGTGCCACCGGATGCTCAACGCCTCGCTGCTGCAGTGCGGCGACCCGTCCGGCACCGGCAGCGGCGGCCCCGCGTACCGCTTCCCGGACGAGAACAACCCGCCGGCCGCCGCGCCGTCGACCGACCCCTCGGCCGACCCCAGCGCCGCCGCCGACACCAACGTGCTCTACCCGGCCGGCACCGTCGCGATGGCCAACTCCGGCGTCGACACCAACGGCAGCCAGTTCTTCCTGGTCTTCAAGGACATCAAGCTCCCGCCGAACTACACCGTCTTCGGCACGATCGTCGGCGGCATGGACGTCCTGACCAAGATCGGCGCGGACGGCACGAAGCCGGGCGCCGACGGCACGGCACCGGCCGACGGCGAGCCGAAGACCGAGGTCAAGATCACCTCGCTGACGGTCACCGACGTCGCGCCGCAGGAGGACCCGACGCCTGCCCCGTCCGCGTCCGTGTCGGCGCCCGCCGCGTCGAGCTCCGCGAGCCCGTCGGCCAGCGCCTCCAGCAAGTCGTAACTCCACCCAATCCCTGCTGAGCAAGGAGTACCAACCGTGACCTCCAACCGGGACCGCCAGCGCGCCGCAGCGCGTGCGCGGCTGGAGCGGGAGATGGCCGACCGCGCAGAGCGCTCAGCCAGCCGACGGCGCAGGAACACGACGATCGCCGCGACGGCCGGTGGGTTGGTGGTCCTGCTCGGTGTGGCGTGGCTGGTGGTCGTGCTGACCAAGGGCGACGACAAGAAGGACAACGAGGCCTCCGCCGCCGCGTCCGCGTCCGCGACCCCGACCAACTGCACCTGGCTGCCGCTGGTCGACCCGTCGGCGTCGCCCGCGCCGGAGATCCCCAAGGAGGTGAAGGACGTCGGCACCCCACCGGCGTCCGGCGAGCCCCGCACCGGCTCCCAGACCATGACGATGGACACCAGCGTCGGCACGATCAAGATCAAGGTGGACACCGCCAACGCCCCGTGCGCGGCGGCCAGCTTCACGTACCTGGCCAGCAAGAAGTTCTTCGACGACTCGAAGTGCCACCGCCTGGTGACCCAGAGCATCTACGTCCTGCAGTGCGGCGACCCGTCCGGCACCAGCCTCGGCGGCCCGACGTACCGCTACGCCGAGGAGAACCTGCCGACCGGCCGCCGCCCCGCGTACACCGAGGGCATGGTCGCGATCGCGAAGACGCAGAACCCCGCCAGCAGCGGCAGCCAGTTCTTCATCGTCTACAAGGACATCGAGTCCCTGTCGGCCGACTACACGGTCCTCGGCCGCGTCACCGAGGGCCTCGACCTGATCAAGAAGGTCGCCGAGGCCGGCACCGTCCCGGACCCCGCCGCCTCCGGCGACCCCGCCGCAGCCGCCTCCGGCGACGGCGCCCCGAAGACCGAAGTGAAGATCAAGACCCTCACGATGAGCCCCGCCAGCTGACGCTCCACACCACCGGAAGGGCCGCCGCTCCCCTCGAGCCGCGGCCCTTCCGCATTCCCGGCCAGCGTGGCATCCGCCCCTCCGGCACGCTGAGACCTGCCCGACCCGCACCGTTCGTCCCCGCCCGAACCTGCGACCTTCCGTGATCGACGGCAGCTTCCGGCCACCGGGACAGCCACCCAGCGACTTCGATCAAGCCACCCCGGCGCGTGCCACCTCGGAGCGTGCCGACTCGGCGCGTGCCACCCCGGCGCGTGCCACCTCGGAGCGTGCCGACTCGGCGCGTGCCACCCCGGTGCGTGCCACCTCGGAGCGTGCCGACTCGGAGCGTGCCGACTCGGAGCGTGGACAACCGTCGAGTGCCGAACGGCGAACAAACCGGCGCACTCACAGCACGACCCGCATCGAGCGCGACCCGCCACCTGGCGTGGCCCCATCGCAGCGGAGAACGGCGCATCGGCACGCAGGACCGCGCCGACATTCGAACACCTCGGCCGCCCTCCCCGCCGAACCCCATCCGCTGTGATCAATGGCGAGATCTGGCCACCTGGACAGCCGCCCGGCGACTTCGATCAAGCCACCGCGGACGACGGGCGACCGGCAAATGCCGAAAGGCGAACAAAACCGACGCACCCACAGCACGGCACGCAACAAGCGCGGCCCGCCACCCGGAGCGACCTGCCGCCCAGCGTGGCCATGCCGCGGCGGAGAATGGCGCATCGGCACGCAGGACCGCGCCGACATTCGGACACCTCCCACACTTCCGGAACCGCCCGCCCCACGGCTTTCCTCCCCGCCGAATCCCCATCCGCCGTGATCAACGGCGAGATCTGGCCACCCGTACAGCCACCCAACGACTTCGATCAAGCCACTTCGGAGATTGGGCGACAGTAGACGCCGAAAGGCGAACAAAACCGGTGCGCCCACAGCACGGCCCGCAACAAGCGCGGCCCGCCACCAGGAGCGACCTGCCGCCCAGCGTGGCCACGTCGCAGCGGAGAATGGCGCATCGGCACGCAGGACCGCGCCGACATTCGGACACCTCCCACACGTCCGGAACCGCCCACCTCACGGCTTCCTCACCGCCGAACCCCGACCCGCCGTGATCAACGGCGAGATCTGGCCACCCGGACAGCCACCCAACGACTTCGATCAAGCCACCGCGGACGACGGGTGACCGGCGAATACCGAAAGGCGAACAAACCGATGCATTCACGGCACGGCCCGCATCAAGCGCGGCCCGCCACCCGGCGCCCCTGTCCACACCGCGGCACGGCCGCGCGACCTGCTGCCTGACGCGACCTGCCATCTGATGTGGCCCCACCGCAGCGGAGACCGGCGCATCGGCACGCAGGACCGCAGCGACATTCGGACACCTCACATACGTCCGGAACCGCCCGCCTCACGGCTTTCCTCCCCCGCCGACTCCCCATCCGCCGTGATCAACGGCGAGATCTGGCCACCCGGGACAGCCGCCCGGCGACTTCGATCAAGCCACCGCGTACGACGGGCGACCGGCGAATGCCGTAAGGCGGACAAAACCGGCGAACTCACAGCACGGCACGCATCAAAGCGCGGCTCGGGCCAACGCTGCTCGGGCCGACGCTGCGACGCGGAGCGCCGTGCCGGAGCGGGGTGCGAAGGAAGGCGGCAGGGGTGGGCGGTCAGGCGCCGGAGGTGACGCGGTAGGCGTCGTAGACGCCGTCGATGCGGCGGACCGCGGCGAGGAGGTGGTTGAGGTGCTTCGGGTCGGCCATCTCGAAGCTGAACCTGCTGATCGCCACCCTGTCGCGGGTCGTCGTGACCGTCGCGGAGAGGATGTTGACCTTCTCCTCGGACAGGACGCGGGTGACGTCGGCGAGGAGCTTGTGGCGGTCGAGGGCCTCGACCTGGATGGCGACGAGGAACGTGGAGGCGCTGGTGGGCTTCCAGTTGACCTCGAGGACGCGCTCCGGCTGCTCCTTGAGGTCGCCCGCGTTGGCGCAGTCGTCGCGGTGGACGCTGACGCCGCCGGAGCGGGTGACGAAGCCGAAGACGGCGTCGCCGGGGACCGGGGTGCAGCAGCGGGCGAGCTTGATCCAGACGTCGTCGACGCCGAGGACCTCGACGCCGGGGTCGGAGGCGGCGGTGCGGGTGCGGGAGGGGCGGGTGGGGATGGCGGTCTCGGCGATGTCCTCGACGGCGCCCTCCTCACCGCCGTAGCCGGCGACGAGGCGCTGCACGATCGACTGGGCGGAGGCCTGGCCGTCGCCGACCGCGGCGTAGAGGGCCGCGACGTCGGCGAGGTGCAGCTCGCGGGCGATCGTCATGAGGGACTCGGAGGTCAGCAGGCGCTGCAGTGGCAGGCCCTGCTTGCGCATGGCCTTGACGATCGCCTCCTTGCCGGCCTCGATCGCCTCCTCGCGGCGCTCCTTGTTGAAGTACTGCCGGATCTTGGTGCGGGCGCGGGGGCTCTTGACGAAGCCGAGCCAGTCCTGGGTCGGGCCGGCGGTCTCCGACTTGGAGGTGAAGATCTCGATGACGTCGCCGTTGGACAGCGTGCTCTCGAGGGGGACGAGCTTGCCGTTGACCCGGGCGCCGATGCACTTGTGGCCGACCTCGGTGTGCACGGCGTAGGCGAAGTCGACCGGGGTGGAGCCGGTGGTCAGCGCGATCACGTCGCCCTTGGGCGTGAAGACGTAGACCTCCTGGCTGGACAGGTCGAAGCGCAGCGCGTCGAGGAACTCCGACGGGTCGCTGGCCTCCCGCTGCCAGTCCAGCAGCTGCCGCAGCCACGTCATCTCGTCGATGTGGGCGGGCGGGCCGGCGATCGTGGCGTTCTTGGACTCCTTGTAGCGCCAGTGCGCGGCGATGCCGTATTCCGCGGTGCGGTGCATGGCGTAGCTGCGGATCTGCAGCTCGACCGGCTTGCCGGTGGGGCCGATCACGGTGGTGTGCAGCGACTGGTACATGTTGAACTTCGGCATCGCGATGTAGTCCTTGAACCGGCCCGGGACGGGCTGCCAGTTCGCGTGGATGACACCGAGTGCGGCGTAGCAGTCGCGGACCGTGTCGACCAGGATCCGCACGCCGACCAGGTCGTAGATGTCGCCGAAGTCGCGGCCCCGGACGATCATCTTCTGGTAGACGGAGTAGAGGTGCTTCGGCCGGCCGGTCACCTCAGACTTGATCTTTGCCGACTTGAGGTCGGTGGCGACCTTCTGGGTCACGGTGCGCAGCAGCGAGTCCCGCTGCGGGGTGTGCTCGGCGATCAGCCGGCTGATCTCGTCGAACCGCTTCGGGAACAGCGTGCGGAACGCCAGGTCCTCCAGCTCCCACTTGATCGTGTTCATGCCGAGGCGGTGCGCGAGCGGCGCCAGGATCTCCAGGGTCTCCTTGGCCTTCTGCTCCTGCTTGGGGCGGGGCAGGAAGGTCAGGGTCCGCATGTTGTGCAGCCGGTCGGCGAGCTTGATGACCAGGACCCGCGGGTCCTTGGCCATCGCGACGACCATCTTGCGGATCGTCTCGGCCTTCGCGGCGTCGCCGAGCTTCACCTTGTCGAGCTTGGTGACGCCGTCGACGAGGAGCGTGACCTCGCCGCCGAAGTCGACCTGGATCCGCTCGATGGTGTATTCGGTGTCCTCGATCGTGTCGTGCAGCAGCGCCGCGACCAGGGTCGTGGTGTCCATGCCGAGGTCGGCGAGGATCGTGGCGACCGCGAGGGGGTGCGTGATGTAGGGGTCGCCGGACTTGCGGTACTGCCCCTTGTGGAAGTGCTCGGCCATGTCATACGCCCGCTGCAGCAGCCGCACGTCGGCCTTCGGGTGGCTGGCCTTGTGCTGCGCGATCAGCGGCTCGAGGACCTCGCTGACCGACGGGCTCTGCCACGGCGCGTTGAACCGGGCCAGGCGCGCGCGGACCCTGCGGCCCGTGGGCGCGGCGCCGACCAGGCCCAGCGCGGTGCCGGCCATCGAGTTGGCGGCCTCGGTCAGGTCCTCGGTGTCCTCGCCGAGGTCGTCTGCGACACGGCGCACCGGCGCGGGCGTCGGTGCCGGCGCGGGCGTGGGTGCGGCGGTCGGCGTCGCGGATGCCCCGGCGTAGCCGGGGTCCGTCGAGCGCCGGTTGTGCACCACGCCGCCGTCGGGAGTCGGGAACTGCAGCACCACACCGCCGGCCTCGGCCGTCTCCGGCTCGCCGCCCTGCGGTGCCTGTTGCTGGTCGTCCTGCACGTGGACCGCCTCCGGTGTCGACGCAGCGCCCATCCGCTTGACCGTACCCCCCTTCGGGGATGCGATGTCGCCGGTCACCGGCCACTCCTCATCGCCGTCAACGTATGAACCGCAAGCGTACCCGCCCCCACCGACATTCCCAGTCCGACGGACGGCTGCAAGAACGCCGAAGCGGGATCAGGACACGGTCAGCAGGGCATGAACCGGACGCGGGGCGATCCGGGCCCGCCCGTCGAGGAACGCGAGCTCCAGCAGCACGCTGAATCCGCTGACCCGACCGCCGGCGCGTTCGACGAGTTCGAGGGTGGCCGCGGCGGTACCCCCGGTCGCGAGCACGTCGTCGACGACCAGGACCCGCTCCCCCGCGGCGAAGGCGTCCTCGTGCACCTCGATGACCGCCGAGCCGTACTCCAGGGCGTAGCTCGCCGAGACGGTCGCGCGGGGCAGCTTGCCGGCCTTGCGGACCGGCACGATGCCCTTGCCGGTGGCGTACGCGACGGCCGCGGCGATCACGAACCCGCGGGCCTCGATCCCGGCGACCACGTCGAAGCTGTCCGCGCCGTGCTCGGCGATGATCGCATCGACGACGGCGGCGAACGCCGGGCCGTCGGCGAACAGCGGCATCAGGTCCTTGAACAGGATGCCGGGCTTGGGAAAGTCGGGCACGTCGACGACCTTGCTCGCGACCAGCTCCGAGATCTCCACCGGGTTACCTCCACAGGAAAGCGGCACGGGCGCCGCTGCGAAGCGACGCCCGTGCCGGGTGAACGTTGGGTGAGGAAAGGTCAGCGACGGCCGGAGCCGGGCCTGCCGCCGGCCCTGGGCCGCTTCGACTGCCCGGGGCGGCTGTTCGGCCGGGCACCCGGGCGGGGCGCCGAGCCGGCGAGCTCGGAGCGCTCCCCGGACCGGCCGATCTCCACGCCGTCGCTGTCCACGACGGGCGCCTGGGTGGCCTGCTTGGCAAGCGCGGCGCGGCGGTTCGCCACCCGGGTCTCGTGTGCCTGCAGGCGCGGCTCGCGGACCTTGAGCTCGGCGAGGACCGGCGTGGCGAAGAAGATCGAGGAGTACACCGCGACGCCCATACCGATGAACAGCACCAGACCGAGGTCCTTCAGCGTGCCTGCGCCGAGGAGGCCGGCGCCGATGAACAGCAGGCCGCCGACGGGCAGCAGCGCGACCAGACCGGTGTTGATGGAGCGCATCAGGGTCTGGTTGACCGCCAGGTTGGCGGCCTCGGCGTAGGTGCTGTTGTTGTTGCCGGTGATGCCCCGGGTGTTCTCCTGCACCTTGTCGAACACCACGACGACGTCGTAGAGCGCGAAACCGAGGATCGTCAGGAAGCCGATGACCGTGGAGGGCGTGACCTCGAACCCGACCAGGGAGTACACGCCGCCGGTGAGCACCAGGTCCAGCAGCAGCGACGCGATCGCCGCCACC
Organism: Dactylosporangium sp. NBC_01737; assembly: GCF_035963215.1. NCBI lineage: Bacteria > Bacillati > Actinomycetota > Actinomycetes > Micromonosporales > Micromonosporaceae > Dactylosporangium > Dactylosporangium sp. NBC_01737. The sequence continues at coordinate 4,631,583 of NZ_CP109153.1, read as the reverse complement.
GCCATCCGCCACTCGAAGCGGAACACCAGGTACGCCGTCACCAGCGCCAGGAAGATCACCAGGCTCTGCAGGGCCTTGTTGGTGACCTGGCCGCCCCAGGACGTGCTGACGGCGCTGTCGCTGATCTGGGCCGGGTCGATGTTGAAGGTGTCGGCGACCTTCTCCTTGATCTCGGTCTGCCGGGCCGCGTCGGTGATCAGCTCGGTCTTGATGACGTACTGCTTGTCACCGACCGTCTGGCCCGTCTTGACCTCGACGCCGGCGTCGCCGAACGCCTGCTCGACCGACTCGAGCGAGCCGACGCTGACCGGCACGTTGTACTGGTTGCCGCCCTCGAACTCGATGCCGAGCGTGAAGCCCTTGAACACCATGCTGCCGATCGCGATCAGCAGGGCGATCCCGGCGACGGTGAACCAGAGCCGCCGGCGACCGACGACGTTGACGTTGGCTTCACCACGGTAGAGCCGGGCTGCGATGCCACCTTTGCCACTCATCGTCAGACCTCCTTCGGGCGGTTACGACGGGGGGCGGAGGGCGCCACACCGGTGGTGCCTGGACGCTGCTCGACGATCCGGCCGAGGCCGGAGACCCTCGGTGACAAGAACGCTTTGCTGCGCGCGAACAACGTCATGATCGGATGGCGGAAGAGGAACACGACGACGAGGTCGAGGATGGTCGCGACACCCAGGGCGAACGCGAAGCCCTTGACCGAGCCGATGGAGAAGAAGTACAGCACCGCGGCGGCGAGCAGGGTGATCGCGTTGGCGGAGATGATCGTGCGGCGGGCCCGGACCCAGGCGCGAGGGACCGCGCTGCGCGGGCTGCGCCCGTCGCGGATCTCGTCCTTGAGCCGCTCGAAGTAGATGACGAACGAGTCGGCGGCGACGCCCAGCGACACGATGAAGCCGGCGAACCCGGCGAGCGTCAGGGTGAAGCCCATGGTCCGGCCCAGGATGATCAGCGCCATGTAGACCATCGCGCCGGACAGCACCAGGCTGAGCGTGATGACCAGGCCGAGGAGCCGGTAGTAGAAGAACGAGTACAGCACGACCAGCAGCAGGCCGATGCCGGCGGCGAGCACGCCCGCCTCCAGGTGCGAGCTGCCCAGCGTGGCGGAGATGCTCTGCGCGTCCTGCGGGATGAACGACAGCGGCAGCGCGCCGTACTGCAGCTGGTTGGCCAGCAGCTCGGTGTCACGCTTGGTGAACGAGCCGGTGATCCGCGCGTCGCCGGGGATGACGCTCTCGATGACCGGGGCGGACACCACGGTGTTGTCGAGCACGACCGCGACCTGCTTGCTGTCGGTGCCGTTGTTCCACGCCTCGCGGGTCAGGTTGGTCCAGCGGTCCTGGCCCTTGCTGTTGAACGACATCGTGACGATCCACTTGCCGTTGGTCGAGTCGATCGACGAGTCGGCCTTGGAGACGTCGGTGCCGAGCACCTTGGCGACGTCGAGCATGTACTTGGTGCCGGGCTCGCACGCGACGGCCTGCTGCTCGGGGGTGCGGATCGAGCCGACCGGGCGGTTGTTGAGCTTGTCGCAGGTGACGAACGGGATGTTGAACTGCACCCCCGCCGGCAGGACCGCGACCTCTTCCGGGGTCAGCGTCTTGAACGGCGCGTAGAGCTGTGCCTTCGCCGGGTCGGCGGCCAGGTCGACCGGCGCGGTCTCCTGGGCCGCGGCGGCCATGACGGAGTCGCCGAGCTTCTTCTGCACCGCGGCGCGCAGCTGCGCGACGTCCGCCGGCACGGGGGCCGCGGAGCCCGACGCAGACGCCGACGCGGACGGCGCGACGGAGGACGGCGCGGCCGAGGAGGCGGCCGCCGACGCGGACGCGGACGGCTTGGCACTGGCGGACGCCGAGGCCGAGGCCGACGCGGGAGCCGACGCGGAGGCGGAGTCGGAGGCCGACGCAGAGGCGGACGCCGACGGGTTGGTGTCGCCGATGTCGGCGGTCGAGCCCAGCACCGTCCGGAAGCGCAGCTCGGCGGTCTGGCCGATCTGCTTCAACCGGTCGTCGCTCTTACCCGGCAGGGAGACCACGATGTTGGTGTCGCCCTCGATGAGGACCTCGGCCTCGGAGACACCGAGGCCGTTGACACGGCTGTCGATGATGTCCTTGGCGGTCTCCATCTGCTGCTTCGTCGGGGGCTTGCCGTTGTCGGTCTTCGCCTGCAGCGTGACCGTGGTCCCGCCGATGAGGTCCAGGCCGAGGTTCGGCTCAAGCCGGTCACGCCAGCCGCCGTCACCGCCGAACCACACCCAGATGGCGAGCAGAACGAAGATGGTGCCGAGCACACCGAGCTGACGGCCCGGGTGCATCGGTGCCTGAGGTTGTGCCACGGCTGTCGGGTCTCCCTGCACTAACGCCGGCGGGGTGCGCGGCGTGCTTGTTCGTGGTGGTGCGGCGGTCAGTCAGCGGTCAGCCGGCGCTCAGTCCAGGGACTTGGGCGTGGTCCCGGGCGCCGGCGACTCTTCCTCGGTCGTCTCGGTGGCGGCCTCGTCGTCGAGGGCGTCGTCGTCGCTGACGGCCTTCTGGTTCACCTTGCCGATCGCGGCCTTGGCGTATCTGGCGGTGACGCCGGGCGCGATCTCCAGCACGACGCTGTCCTCGTCGATGCTGCGAATGGTGCCATACAGCCCACCCACGGTGATGATCTCGTCACCGATCCCCATGGCGGACTGCATGTTCTGGACTTCCCGGCGGCGACGCTGCTGCGGGCGGATCATCATGAAGTAGATGAGGGCGAAGATCCCCACGATGAACAACAGGGAGGTATACCCACTGCCACCTGAACCCTGTGCCTCGGCGAACAGCACGATCATGGCCTTCCGGTCGGCTCGGGACCCAGGGGCCTGGGCGCACCGAGCGAAGTATGAAGTCCGCGCGGCGGACCGCGGCGAGTCTAGTCGGTGTGTCGGAAGACACGCAGACCGGCATCTATCACGGTCCGATCACGACAGCTTGGGACGCTACGGCTCCAAGCTGAAAAGATCGGGCATTTGCGGCGATGTTCCCCCTGCGTGGCTCCCGCCACCGACGGTACCAGCGGGAACCGGCAGGCCGAGATGACGCCATGCGCTCGGCGTGGCCACTCGCCCACGTGGCGTACGCGCGAGCAGGCCCGTCCGCAGCAGGAAAGGTTCACAGACCTCTTCGACGGTGTCGGGTTGCTCACCGACGGCCACGGCGAGGGTCGACAGCCCGACCGGTCCCCCGCCCTGGCGGATCAGCGCCCGCAGCACCGCCCGGTCGAGGCGGTCCAAGCCGAGCTCGTCGACGTCGTACACGGCGAGGGCGGCCTTCGCGGCGGCCAGGTCGACCACGCCGGTGCCGCGCACCTCGGCGTAGTCGCGGACCCGGCGCAGCAGCCGGTTGGCGATGCGTGGCGTGCCGCGGGAGCGCCGGCCGATCTCCACGGAGCCCTCGTCGGTGATCGGCACGTCGAGGATCCGCGCCGACCGCGCGATGATCATCTCCAGCTCGTCCGGGTCGTAGAACTCCAGCTGGCCGACGAAGCCGAAGCGGTCGCGCATCGGGCCGGTCAGCAGCCCGCTGCGGGTCGTCGCGCCGACCAGCGTGAACGGCTCCACGTCCAGGGGGATGGCGGTCGCCCCGGGCCCCTTGCCGACGACGACGTCGACCCGGAAGTCCTCCATCGCGCTGTACAGCAGCTCCTCGGCCGGCTTCGCGATGCGGTGGATCTCGTCGATGAACAGCACGTCGCCCTCGGACAGGCTGGTGAGCACCGCGGCGAGGTCCCCCGCGCGCTCGATCGCCGGGCCGCTGGTCATCCGCAGGCCGGCGGACAGCTCCGCGGCGACGATCATGGCGAGGGTCGTCTTGCCCAGGCCCGGCGGGCCGGACAGCAGGATGTGATCCGGCGGGCTGCCGCGGCGCAGCGCACTCTGCAGCAGCAGGTCCAGCTGCTCCCGGACCCGGTGCTGCCCGATCAGCTCGGCGAGCCGCTTCGGGCGCACGCTCTGCTCGGCGGCCTGGTCCTCCTCCGCCGCATACGCACTGACGAGGGGGTCCGTCACCGGATGGTGCCCAGCATGCGGATCGCCTGCTTGAGCAGCACCGGCACCGGCGGGACGGTGCCGCCGTCGAGCTGCTCGGCGACGGCGGCGACGGCCTGGTCCGCCTGGCCGGCGGTCCAGCCGAGGCCGGTGAGCGCCTGGCGGACCTGCTCGGCCCACACCGCGCCGGGTCCGACGCCGACCAGCGCCGCGCCGTCGCCGGGGAGCGCGCCGATCTTGTCGCGCAGCTCGAGCACGAGGCGCTCGGCGCCCTTCTTGCCGATGCCCGGCACCCGGGTCAGCGTCGAGGTGTCGTTGCCGGCGATGGCCCGGCGCACCACCTCGGGGGTGTGCACGGCGAGCACCGCCTGCGCGAGCCTCGGCCCGACACCCGTCGCGGTCTGCAGCAGCTCGAACAGCCGTCGCGCGTCGTCGTCGGCAAACCCGTACAACGTCAGCGAGTCCTCGCGCACGATCAGCGACGTCGCGAGGGTGGCCTCCTGCCCGACCCGCAGCTCCGCCAGCGTGTGCGGCGAGCAGTGCACGGCGAGGCCGACCCCGCCGACCTCGATCACGGCTCCGTCCGGCGACACGGCGGCGACCCGCCCCCGCACACTCGCGATCATCGTGCTCTCCTCAGCGCCGCCTGGATGCGGTCCCGGGTGCCGCCCCTCCAGACATGACAGATTGCCAGAGCGAGGGCGTCGGCGGCATCGGCGGGCCGGGGCGCGACCGCCAGCCGCAGCAGCCGGGTCACCATCGCCGTGACCTGTGCCTTGTCCGCGGCGCCGTTGCCGCTGACGGCGGCCTTGACCTCGCTGGGCGTGTAGGTCTGCACCGGCAGGCCGGCCCGGGCGGCGGCGAGGATCGCGACCGCACCCGCCTGCGCCGTGCCCATGACGGTGCGCACGTTGTGCTGGCTGAAGACCCGCTCCACGGCGACGGACTCGGGGCGGTGCTCGGCGATGAGGGCGGTGAGCCGCTGGTCCAGGTTGAGCAGCCGGTGCGCCAGGTCCGTGTCCGGGTCGCTGGTGACCACCTCGTAGTGCACGAGCTTGCACGGCCGGCCGGGCACGCCGTCGACCACCCCGACGCCGCAGCGGGTCAGCCCCGGGTCGACCCCCAGCACGCGCACCGACAACCCCCTCATACGTGTGTTCGACACAGTAGCCGACGTGCCGCGCGGACCGGGAACACGACACACACACCGAGTCCGGCGAAGGTATGTGGGCGGGCCCCATGGGACGCGCGCGCGAAGGCTCGTACGTTTCCCGCCATGACGACGCCACATCCCGTTCCGCCGCACCAGGTGGTCGCCCTGGACCTGCGTGGCCGGACCGCACTGGTGACGGGCGCCGGCAGCGGCATCGGCCGGGGCGTCGCCGTGCGCCTGGCCGTCGCCGGTGCCAGGGTGGTCGCCGTCGACCGGGACGCCGAGGCCCTCAAGCTCCTGGCGGACGAGCTGGATGTGGTACCGGTAGTCGCCGACCTCTCCGATCTCGCTGACGCCGAGCTCCGGCTGGAGGAGCACTGGCAGGCCGACGTGCTGGTCAACAACGCCGGCCTGCAGCACGTGGCGCCCCTGGAGGACTTCCCGCCGGAGCGCTTCGCCTACATCCAGACCGTCATGGTCGAGGCGCCGTTCCGGCTCACCCGCCGGGTCCTGCCGCACATGTACGCGTCCGGCTGGGGGCGCGTCGTCAACATCTCCTCCGTGCACGGCCTGCGGGCCTCGCCGTTCAAGGCCGCGTACGTGACGGCCAAGCACGCCCTGGAGGGCCTGTCCAAGACGGTCGCCCTCGAAGGCGCCCCGCACGGGGTCACCAGCAACTGCATCAACCCGTCCTACGTGCGCACCCCCCTCGTCGAGGGCCAGATCGCGGCGCAGGCCGCCACCCACGGCATCGACGAGACCGAGGTGGTGGAGAAGATCATGCTCACCAGCGCGGCGATCAAGCGGCTGATCGAGCCGTCCGAGGTGGCGGAGCTGGTCGCGTACCTGTGCACCGACACCGCGGGGTTCATCACCGGTGCGTCGGTGGCGATCGACGGCGGCTGGACGGCGCACTGAGCAGGCACTAGCACAATGGGAGCGTGACGATGCTGGAGTACCTGGAGCTGCTCGCGCGGGAGGCCGCCGCGGTCGAGTTCGAGGGCCCGCTCGTCGCCGCCCGCAACGCCGGCCTCGCCCCGGACCGCCTCGCCGAGCTCGAACAGGCCAAGGTCGTCGCCCTGCGCGTCCGGGCGCTGCTGGAGCGGCGGCGGCGCCGCGAGGAGGAGCTGTCCGGGCTGTTCGACACCGCCAGCGACCTCGCCGGCCTCCGCGACGTCGACGCCGTCCTCGCCGCCATCGTGCACCGCGCGCGGACACTGCTCGGCGCCGACGTGGCGTACATGACGCTCAACGACGAGCAGCACGGCGACACCTACATGCGGGTCACCGACGGCTCGATCTCGGCCAAGTTCCAGGCGCTGCGCCTGCCGATGGGCGCCGGGCTCGGCGGGCTCGTCGCGCAGACCGGCAGCCCGTACGTGACGGCCAACTACCCCGAGGACGCCCGCTTCCGGCACACCGGCGACATCGACGCCGGCGTCGGCGAGGAGGGCCTCGTCGCGATCCTGGGCGTACCCCTGCGGCTCGGCTCGCGCATCATCGGCGTCCTGTACGCCGCCAACCGCTCCGCCCGCCCCTTCGCCCGCGAGGAGGTGTCGCTGCTGGTGTCCCTCGCCGCCAACGCCGCCGTCGCGATCGACACCGCCCGCCTGCTCGGCGAGACCCAGGCGGCCCTGGAGGAGCTGTCCGCGGCCAACGGCATGGTCCGCGCCCACAGCGACTCCGTCGAACGCGCCGCCGCCGCCCACGACCGCATGACCGCCCTCGTGCTGCGCGGCGCCGGGGTCGAGGACATCGCCGAGGTCGTCACCGAGGTCCTCGGCGGCGCCCTGCTGGTCCTGGACGCCGACGGCCGCCGGCAGGCCAGCGTCGGGGCCCTGGACGTCCCCGACGCCAGCGCCATCGCCGAGGCCCTCGCCGCGTCCCGGACCGAGGGCCGCAGCGTGCGCCGCGGCGCTGTGGGTCGCCGCCGTCGTCGCCGGCGCCGAGAACCTGGGCGCGCTCGTCCTGCGCCCCGACCGTCCCCTCGTCGACGCCGACCAGCGCATCCTGGAGCGGGCCGCGGTCGTCACCGCCCTGCTGCAGCTCTTCCGCCGCACCGTCGCCGAGGCCGAGGGCCGGGTCCGCGGCGAGCTGCTCGACGACGTCATCACCCGCCCCGTCCGCGACGCGGACTCCCTGCGCACCCGCGCCAAACGCCTCGGCGTCGACCTGGACGCCCCGAACGTCGTCGTTGCCGTCGGCGAGGACGCCGTGGCCGTCGGCTCGGCCCGGCAGCGTGCGGTGTCGTGGGCGCAGACGTACGCCCAGACCCGCGGCGGCCTCGCAGCCACCCGGGACGGGCACGTGGTCCTCCTCCTGCCCGGCGAGGCGGCCGGCCCCCTGGCCCGCACGGTCGCCCGCGACCTCGGCAAGCTCCTCGGCCGCCCGGTCACCGCCGGCGCCGGCGGCCCCGCGACCGGCCCCGCCGGCATCGCCGCCGCCTACCGCGACGCGGACCGCTGCGTCATCGCCCTCGCCGCCCTCGGCCGCGGCGGCGCCGGCGCCAGCACCGCCGAGCTGGGCTTCGTCGGGCTCCTGCTGGGCTCCGCCCCGGACGGCCGCGACCGCGACGTCGAGCAGTTCCTGGGCTCCACCATCGGCCCCGTCGTCGACTACGACGTGCGGCGGGGCACAGCGCTGGTCAAGACCCTGGAGGCGTACTTCGGCGTCGGCGGCAGCCTGGCCCGCGCCGCGGAGCTGCTGCACGTCCACGTGAACACGGTGACGCAGCGCCTCGAACGCATCGGCCAGCTGCTCGGCGCCGACTGGCAGAAGCCGGAGCGGGCCCTGGAGGTCCAGCTGGCCCTGCGCCTGCACCGCCTGCGCGCCTGACCCCCGCCGCCCACGACCGAGCCCTCACAGCTCGCCACCGTCGACCACGCCCCGAGCGGAAGATCACCGCCCGGGCCGACACCCACCGTTCCCGCCATCGACCCGGCCACTCTCCCGTGATCACGGAAACTCACTGAGCCATGGGCGCCACCGAACTTCCGCGATCACGGCACCGAGGCCACGTGCCGAAGTTCCGCGATCACAGAGACCAGCGCACGCAACGCGACCGCCGCACCAGCACCCCCGCCGTGATCAAAGGACGAGGGTGGCCGCCCGGACGGCCAGGGCCGTCCTTCGATCACGCACCCGGGGCCAGAGATCGCCGTTCGGGGCGCGGTACCCACCGGTTCAGCCATCGACTCGGGCCACTCCCCCGTGATCACGGAAGCTCGCTGGACCGTGGGCGCCACCGAAGGTCCGTGATCACGGAGACCAGCGCACGCGACGCAACCGCCACACCGGCACCCCCGCCGTGATCAAAGGACGGAGATGGCCGCCCGGACGACCAGGGCCATCCTTCGATCACGCACCGGAGCCGGAGATCACCGTCCGGGGCGCGATACCCACCGGTCCAGCCATCGACCCGGGCCACTCCCCGTGATCACGGAGACCGGCGCACACGACGCAACCGGCGCACCAGCACCCCCGCCGTGATCAAAGGACGAGGGTGGCCGCCCAGACGACCAGGGCCGTCCTTCGATCACGCACCGGAGCCGGAGATCGCCGTCCGGGACGCGGTACCCACCGGTCCAGCCATCAGCCCGGACGGCTCTCCCGTGATCGCGGAAACTCACTGAGCCATGGGCGCCACCGAGGCCACGTGCCGAAGTTCCGCGATCAGGGAGACCAGCGCACGCAACGCGACCGGCGCACCAGCACCCCGCCGTGATCAAAGGACGGAGATGGCCGCCCAGACGACCAGGGCCATCCTTCGATCACGCACCGGAGCCAGAGATCACTGCCCGGAGCGCGGTACCCACCGGTCCTGTCATCGACCCAGGCCGGTCCCCCGTGATCACGGAGACCGGCGCACACGACGTGACCGCCACACCGGCACCCCCGCCGTGATCAAAGGACGGAGATGGCCGCCCAGACGACCAGGGCCATCCTTCGATCACGCACCGGAGCCGGAGATCACTGCCCGGGGCGCGGTACCCACCGGTCCAGCCATCAGCCCGGACGGCTCTCCCGTGATCGCGGAAACTCGCTGGGCCGTGGGCGCTGTCGAAGGTCCGCGATCACGGCGATGAGGGCGCCGGCGCGGAGGTCGGCGTGCGCGCGGCCCACCAAGCGCTTCGGCAGCGTCAAGGCGGCGGCCATATGTTGAAATTTCGGATATGTCGGTCGGCGGCAGCCGGCCGACATATCCGAGGACCGCGCCGAGGACAGCGGCGGGGACGGTGCCGGGAAGCGTCCGGGAGGAAGCGTCCGGACGTCAGGCGTGGGCGCCGCGGAGGATGGCGTCCACGAGGCGTTCGGCGAACTGCTCGTCGGACACGTTCGGGTTCCACCGCAGGATGTTCTGCGCCAGGGTCGGGCCCGACAGCATGAGCAGGGTCAGCTCCACGTCGAGGTCGGCCCGCAGCTCGCCGCTGGCCATCCCGCGCCGCAGCACGGCCCGCATCACGTCGCGGCGGGGCTCGATGACGCCCTGATACACCCGGTGCATCTCCTCGCCCTTGGCGAGCTGCGGCAGCAGGCAGGCGGTCACCTTGCCGTAGTGGTCCATGCGCTTGGTGCGCATCCCGGCGATGAGGGTGACCAGGTCGCCGCGGACGGACTCGCCGGCCAGCTCCGGCGGGGGGCCCTTCATCGCCGTCACGGCGTCGATGAGCAGCGCCTCCTTGTTGGGCCAGCGGCGGTAGATCGTCGCCTTGCCCACGCCCGCCTTCGCCGCGACCGCCTCGATCGAGATCGCGTCCGCGCTCTGGCCGCCGCTGAGCAGCTGCATGACCGCTTCGATGATGGCCTCGTCGGCACGGGCGCTGCGGGGCCGGCCGGGACCCTTGCGGTCCTGGTCGGCCACCACATCCACGCTCGCCGTCGTCATGGCTTCCATTGTTGCCGAGTTCTCACCTGGAAGCCACACACGAACCGTTCGCCGGTCATCACACGTCTACCAGCTCGACGCCCTGCTCCTCGGCGATGCTCTCCGCGACCGTGGGGGCGGGAGCGGACGCCGGGCGCTTGCCGGGCAGCCAGACGAACGCGACGGCGGCACCGAGGACCGCGAAGATCGCGGAGCCGATCGCCGAGTAGTGCATCGCGGTGATGAAGGCGTCGTTGGCGTGCTGGATCAGTGCCTGCCCGGCGGGCCCGGCGTTCGCCGCGATGCCGTACGCACCGGAGATCGACTCGTCCGCGACGTGCTTCGCGGCGGCCGGCAGGCCGTTCGTGGAGGACTCGACGCCGCTGCGGTAGTAGGAGCTGATGACGGCGCCGAGCGCGGCCACGCCGAGGGCGCCGCCGACCTGACGGATGGTGTTGCTGACGGCCGATCCGACGCCGGCCTTCTCACGGGGCAGCGCGGCCATGATGGCCTCGGTGGCGGGCGGCATCACGTTGGCCATGCCGACGCCCATGATGAAGAACAGCGCACCGACCACCCAGATCGGCGTCGAGGCACCGATGAAGATCCAGCCGGCCAGGCCGGCGGCGACCAGGAGCAGGCCAGTGGTGCTGACCGCCTTCGGGCCGTAGCGCTTCACCATCGCGGCGCTGCGCGGGGCGAAGACCAGCTGGCCGAGCGCGAACGGCACGAACAGCGCGCCGGAGGCCAGGGGGCCGTAGCCGCGCACCAGCTGCAGGTAGAACGCGCTGGTGAACATGGCGCCCATGGCGGCGAAGAAGACCAGGCCGATCATCGCGGTGGAGGCCGAGAACTGCGGGTTGGAGAACAGCCGCACGTCCAGCGAGGGGAACTCCACGCGCCGCTCGTAGATCACGAACGCGGCGAGCACGACGACGGACGCGAGCAGCGCGCCCCACGACTTCGGCTCGCTGAAGCCGGACTCGCCGCCCTCGATGACGCCGTACGTGAGCAGGGTCAGGCCGATGATCGACAGGATGACGCCGACGAAGTCGATGCGGCCGGGCTTCGGGTCCTTCGACTCGGGGACGAGGACGCTGACCAGGACCACGCCGGCGACGACGATCGGGACGTTGATCAGGAAGACGGAGCCCCACCAGAAGTGCTCGAGGAGCAGGCCGCCGACGATCGGGCCGATCGCGACGCCGATGCCGACGGCGCCGGCCCAGACGCCGATAGCCTTGCCGCGCTCGCGCGGGTCGAAGACGTTGGCGATGATCGACAGGGTCGACGGCATGATCGCCGCGGCGCCGAGGCCCATCAGGGCGCGGGCCCAGATCAGCTGGTCGGGCGTGTCGGCGTAGGCCGAGACGAGCGACGCGATGCCGAACAGCGCGAGCCCGACGGTCAGCGAGATCCGCCGGCCGAGACGGTCGGCGAGGATGCCGGCGGTGAAGAGCAGGCCGGCGAAGACCAGGGTGTAGGAGTTGATCGCCCATTCGAGCTCGCTCTGGGTGGCGCCCAGGCCGTGCTTCGGGTCGGCGATCGTGCGCATCGCGACGTTGAGGACGGTGTTGTCCAGCACGACGACGAGCAGGCTGATGACGAGCACGCCGAGGATGGCCCAGCGTCGAGGATGTCCGGTGTTGGGTGGAGCGGTGGTGGCGTCCATGTGTACGTGCCCCCAGTGAGCGAACGCGATACGATACGGAACAGTTCCGTATCCTCGACCAACGTAAGGGAAGGTCGAGCGATACGGAACCGTCTCGTATCAGAATGTGCGTGTGATCACATGCGCTTGCGGAGCAGCCACAGCGCCGATCCCCACAGGCCGCGCCGGAAGAGCAGCACCACCAGGACGAAGATGCCGCCGGTGACGAGGCCGATCAGGGTGAAGCCGGCCTGCGACAGCTGGTCCTCCAGGTTGACCACGAGCGCCGCGCCGACCACCCCGCCCCACAGCGTGCCGATGCCACCGAGCACGACGAGGACGACGCCCTTGCCCGAGGTCGTCCAGTGCACGACGTCGAGGGACACGAACCCGTGCGCGACGGCGAACAGCCCGCCGCCCAGCCCGGCGACGAACGCCGACAGGACGAAGACGAGCAGCTTGTACCGGTGCGCCGGGTAGCCCAGCGCGCGGGCCCGGGCGGGGTTGTCCCGGATCGCGACGAGGACCCGCCCGAACGGCGAGTGCACGATCCGCCAGGCCAGGAGCATCCCGAGCGCCGCCATGGGCAGCGCCGCGTAGTAGAAGTAGTACGGGTCGGACAGGTCGAGCCCGAACAGCTCCCGGGGCACGCTCTGCAGGCCGTTCTCGCCGCCGGTCACCGACGACCACTCGTTGGCCACGAAGTACACCAGCTGCGCGAAGGCCAGGGTCACCATCGCGAAGTAGATCCCGGTGCGTTTCACCGCCAGGTAGCCGATCGGCACCGCGAGGACCGCCGCGGCGAGCGCGCCGCCGAGCACCGCGACCGGGAAGGGCACCCCGAGGTGCGCGGCGATCAGCCCGGCGGTGTACGCCGAGGTGCCCCAGAACGCGGCGTGCCCGAAGGACAGCAGCCCGCCGTACCCCAGCAGCAGATCGATGGCGACGGCGAACAGCGCCCAGCACAGCATGTCGACCGCGACCGCGGGATAGAGCCCGTTGGGCAGCCACAGCGCCACGGCGGCGCCGGCCGCGACCAGGGTCCAACCGGCCCAGCGGGGCGTCCGGACCCGCTGTAACACCAATGACGTCATGCCGGGGTCTCCTCCCGTCCGAACAGCCCGGCCGGGCGGAACAGCAGCACGAGGGCCATGACCAGGAAGATGAGGGTCTGTGCGAGCAGCGCCGGGCCGTACGCCTCGCTCCACGCCTGCAGCAGCCCGATGCCGAAGCCGGCGGCGACGGAGCCGAAGACCGAGCCGAGCCCGCCGATGACGACCACCGCGAAGACCCCGATGATGAGGTCGGCGCCCATGAGCGGGTTCACCGCCCGCATCGGCGCGGCGAGGACCCCGGCGAGCGCGGCCAGGGCCACCCCGAAGCCGAACACCGGCGCGATCCACCGCCCGACGTCGATGCCGAGCGCGCGGGTGAGCTCGGGGCGTTCGGTGGCGGCGCGCACGACGGTGCCGACCCGGGTGCGGGTCAGCAGCCACCACACGGCCACGCACAGCAGCACGGCGACGCCGAAGACGAACACGCGGTACGCCGGGAAGTCGAACAGCCCGAGGTCGACGGTGCCGCGCAGCCCCGGCGGTGCGCCGTACGGGTTGGACTGCGAGCCGTAGCGCGACTTCACCACGTCCTGCAGCATCAGCGTGAGCCCGAAGGTGAGCAGGAAGTTGTACAGCGGGTCCAATGTGGACAGCCGCCGGATCAGCGAGCGCTCCAGCAGGATCCCGAGCAGGCCGAGGACGACGGGCACCACGAGCAGCGCCCACCAGAAGGAGATGCCCGCCTCGGCCAGCAGCACGTAGGCGCCGAACGCGCCGAGCATGTAGAACGCGCCGTGGGCGAAGTTGACCACCCGCAGCATGCCGAAGATGACGGCCAGGCCGAGGGCGAGCAACGCGTAGAAGCTGCCCCCGACCAGTCCGTTGAACGTGTGGGTGAGCAGACCCATCGGACTACAGCTTGCAGTCTGCCGACGGGGCGCGGAACGCGTCCTGGGCCGGGATGGTCTTCACGATCTGCTCGTAGTCCCAGGGTTCCTTGACCTCGCTGCCGGGCTTCACCTTGGCGAGGTAGGCGTCGTGCAGGACCCGGTGGTCGGCGGCCCGGAACTCCCCGTTGCGCAGGAAGAAGTCGTTGACCTTCTTGCCTTCCAGCTGCTTGACGACCGCGTCGGCGTCGTCGGTACCGGCGGCCTGCACCGCCTCCAGGTACTGCGTCGCCGCCGAGTAGTTCGCCGCGTGCGCGAACGTGGGGCGCTGCCCGCCGGTGCGGGCGGAGAACTTGTCGGCCCACGCCCGGTTCTGCGCGTCGAAGTTCCAGTACCACGCGTCGGTGAACGTCGTGCCGGCCAGCGCGTCCGGGGTCAGGGAGTGGATGTCGGTGAGGAACATCAGGCCAACGGCGAGCCCGACGCCCTTGTCGCGCAGCTTGAACTCGTTGTACTGCTTGACCAGGTTCACCAGGTCGGCGCCGGCCTGCATGGTGCCCAGCACGTCCGGCTTCGGGTTCAGCGTCGGCGCCTTGAGCAGGAACGTGGAGAAGTTGTCGTTGGGGAACGGGGTCGGGTCGCTGGCCACGACGCTGCCGCCGCCCTTGGCGATCGCTGCCTTGAAGGACTTCTCCATGTCCTGGCCGAACGCGTAGTCGGGGTAGACGATGTACCAGTTCTTGGCGCCCGCCTCGGTCGTCGCGGTGCCGGTGCCGTTGGCGAGCATCGCGGTGTCGTAGGCGTAGTGGAACGTGTACTTGTTGCAGGACTTGCCGGTCAGGTCGGTGGTGGCGCCGGAGATGTTGAAGTAGAGCTTCCTGCTCGCCTTGGCGACGTCGGCGACCTTCAGCGCGGCCGAGGACGTGGGCACGTCGAGGATCGCGTCGACGCCGATCCGGTCGTACATCTCCGCGGCGCGGGTGTTCGCCACGTCGGGCTTGTTCTGGTGGTCGGCGGTCTCCACCGTGATGTTCTTCGTGACGGCCTTGTCGCCGTACTTGGCCTTGAAGTCCTCGATGGCCATCTTCACGGCCTCGACGGAGTTCTTGCCCGACAGCTGCGCGTACACGCCGGACTGGTCGTTCAGGACGCCGAGCACGAGCTTGTCGCCGGTGAGCTTCGAGTCGCCGCCGGAGCGGGGACCACCGCCGCCGCAGCCGGCCAGCATGACGCAGAGCGCGGCACCGGCCGCGAGTGACTTTCTCATGAAATATCCCCTAGATCCCGAGGTGTGCGAGGAGTTCGGCCTCGCGGGAGTGGATGTCGGTGTTGTCGAAGGTGCCGACGATGCGCCCCTCGGCGAGGAGGTAGTGGCGGTCGGCGACGGTCGTGGCGAAGTGGATGTTCTGCTCGACGAGCAGGACGGTGACGCCGTGGTCCTTGGCCCGCCGCAGGATCTCGCCGACCTGCTGGACCAGCAGCGGGGAGAGGCCTTCGGTGGGTTCGTCGCAGAGCAGGACCGTCGCGCCCATCCGCAGCACCCGGGCCAGGGCGAGCATCTGCTGCTCGCCGCCGGAGAGCTTGGTGGCGGGGCTGGCGCGGCGGGTGTACAGCGCCGGGAACGCCTCGTGGACCTGCTCCAGGCTCCACGGGGCGGGGCCGACGACCGGGGGCAGCGTGAGGTGTTCGGCGACGGTCAGGGTGGCGTAGGCACCGCGGTCGTCGGGCACCCAGCCCAGGCCGCGGCGGGCCCGCTGGTGGACCTTGCGGGCCGTGATGTCCTCCCCGGCCAGGTGTACGCCGCCGGACTGGCCGGTGTGCAGCCCCATGACGCTGCGCAGCAGCGTGGTCTTGCCGGCGCCGTTGCGCCCGCACAGCGTGACCACCTCGCCCCGCTCGACGTGCAGGTCGACGTCGGTGAGCACGCGGGCCTCGCCGTGCCAGGCCGACAGCTTCTCAATGCGCAGCATCAGCGCTCCCCAGGTACGCCTCGATGACCCGCGGGTCGGCGCGGACCTGCTCGTACGGGCCCTCGACCAGCACGCGACCGGCCTGCAGCACGGTGACGGTGTCGGCGAGCCGGCCGACGACGCGCATGTTGTGCTCGACCAGCACCACGGTGCGGCCGTCGCGGACGGCGGCGATGAGCTCCACGGTGCGGTCGACGTCCTCGAGGCCCATGCCGGCGGTCGGCTCGTCCAGCAGCAGCACCTTCGGGTCGAGGGCCAGGGCGATCGCCAGCTCCAGGGCGCGTTTGCGCCCGTACGCGAGGCTGCCGGCGAGGGTCTCCCCCGCGTCGCCGAGGCCGACCAGGTCGAGCAGCTCACCGGCATGGGCCGAGAACCGTGCCAGGAGCCGGTGGCTGCGCCAGAACCGCCAGCCGAGCCCGGTCGCGCTCTGCAGGGCCAGCTCGACGTGGGTCCGCGCGGTCTGCTGCGGGAACAGGCTGGTGATCTGGAAGGACCGGGCGACGCCGAGGCGGGCGACCCGCTCCGGCGGCAGCCCGGTGATGTCGCGACCGGCGAGCTCGATGTGCCCGGCGGTCGGCGCGAGAAATCCGGTGAGCAGGTTGAACAGCGTCGTCTTGCCGGCGCCGTTGGGTCCGACGAGCGCGTGCACGCTGCCGGCGGCGACGGTCAGGTCGACCTGGTCGACGGCGCGGAAGCCACGGAAGTCACGGGTGAGGCCGCGAGCGGTCAGAGCTGGACCGTCCAATAGGGACACACCTCCTCGGGGCGAAGGGCGGTTGGTGGTGGGCGGTCACATGTGGCCCGCCCGTTGCGGCGAACGCTATGACCGGCGCCACACCCAGGCCATGGAGGCGATCCATACATTTACCGGCGTGCCCGTGTGTGCCTCCACCACACGAAAAAGGCGCCGATCGATTCGATCTTCATCGAACCGATCGGCGCCTGACGAGCAGGTGGATCCCGTCAGCGGCGGTCGGGGATCCACCTGGCGAGCGGGCCGAGGCGGGTCCGCAGACCGGCCAGGCCACCGGGGAAGAAGTACACCGCGAGGATGAACACGGTCCCCAGCACGAACAGCGGCTGCGACAGCGGGCCGCTCAGCACGCCCGGCAGGCTGTCCACGGCGTCGGAGCGGCCGAAGGACACCAGGCGGTAGTCGAGGTACGTGAAGAGCATCCCGCCGATGAGCGGCCCCCATCGGGTGCCGGGCCCGCCGAGGACGACCATGACCAGCAGCGTGAGCGTCTGGTCGGAGGCCGCCACGTGCGGGGTGGCGCCGCCGATCAGCAGGGCGTACATGGCGCCGGCCAGCCCGGCCAGGCCGCCGGCGACGGTGAACGCGAACAGCTTGTACCGGTACGGGTCGAGGCCGAGGACGCCGACGCGGCGTTCGTCGTCGCGGATCGCGGCGAGGACCCGGCCGGCGGGCGCGTCCGCGATCGCGTGCACGATCAGGACGGTGACGACGGCGACGCCGACGGCGAGCCAGTACAGGTTGACGGTGTTGGTGACGCCGACGAGGGCGTCGGGCACCCCCGTGGTGTCCATCGGCAGGCCCTCCTCGCCGCCGGTGACGCCGCCCGGGTCGCGGCCGATGGTGATCGCGCCGACCTGGGCGAAGGCGAGGGTGACCATCGCGAACGCGATGCCGTTGGTGCGCAGCGCGATCGCGCCGAGCGCCGCGGCGATCGTGGCGGTGCCGACGACGGCGAGGATCACCGCCTGCCACAGCGGGTAGCCGGCCTTGGTGACCAGGACGTCGGTGCCGTAGACCCCGGCGGCGAAGTAGAGCGCATGGCCGAAGGACAGCAGGCCGGTGCGCCCGAACAGCAGGTCGTAGCCGGTGGCGAGGGCGCCGAACACCAGGCACAGCGCGAGCAGCTGCAGGGTGCCGGGCTTGTTGATCGCCGCGTCGAACACGCCGGGGATCTCGATCGACCAGTACGGCAGCGCGATGAGCACGACCAGCACGACCAGCGGCCCGAAGCGGGCGGGGTGCAGCTTGCGCCGGGGGCGGGTGGACGTGCCGCCGGGGGTCACCGCGGTGTCCGTCATCATGAGGTGGCGACCTTTCCGGTGATGCCCTGCGGGCGGACGAGCAGCACGATCGCGAGCAGCGCGACGACGCAGATGTCGCCGAGTCCCGGGGAGGTGTAGTTGACGAACTGCTGCAGCAGCCCGACGGCGACGGCGGCGTAGGCGGCGCCGACGACGGAGCCCATGCCGCCGATGACCACGACGATGAACCCGAAGATGAGCAGCGAGCTGCCGCCGGTCGGGGAGATCGAGCCGGCGTAGACCCCGCCCAGTGCTCCTGCCAGGGCGGCGGCGGCGCCACCGATCGCGAAGACGAGCGTGAACGCCCGCCGCACGTCGATGCCGAGCGCGGTCACCATCGACCGGTCCTCGACGCCGGCCCGGATGACCAGGCCGATCCGGGTGTACTTGAGGAAGGCGAGGAGGCCGGTGAGCACGATCGCGGCGGCGCCGATGAGCAGGAACCGGTCGTTGGGGACGCGGGCGCCGGCGACCTCGGTCAGCTCCTGCGTCCACTGCGGCCGCGGGTAGGTGCGCGGGTCCGCGCCCCACGACGCCTGCAGCAGCGCCACCCCGGCGAGGGACAGCCCGACGGTGACGAGGACCTGTTCGATGGTGCGGGAGTACAGGGGCCGGATGAGCACCAGCTCGACGAGCGCGGCGACGGCGGTGCCGCACACGACGCCGAAGATCACGGCGAGGACGAAGCCCCAGCCGGACGGCCCGGCGCCGGGGAGGTTGCCCGACGCCCACCAGGTGCCGTACGCGCCGACGGACAGGAACAGCCCGTGCGCGAAGTTCAGCACGTCGGCGAGCCCGAACACCAGCGCGAGGCCGGACGCGACGAGGAAGTACAGCGCCGCCAGCCCCAGCCCGGTCAGCGTCAGCAGTACAAATGTGCTCACGCGTGGTCCCCCTTGCCGACGCCGAGCAGCGCCTTGGTCTTCTCGGTGTAGTCGAGCAGGTCGCTCGCGCCGCCGGTGTAGGCGACCCGGCCGTTGGCGATGACGACGGCGTGGCGGGCCATGCGCCGCACGACCGCCAGGTTCTGCTCGACGAGCAGCATCGGCACGACGGCGGCGACCGCCTCCAGGGCGGCGGCGACCTCGGTGACGACCTTCGGGGCGAGGCCCTTCGTCGGCTCGTCGATGAGCAGCAGCCGGTTGGGGTTGAGCAGCACCCGGCCGATCGCCAGCATCTGCTGCTGGCCGCCGGACAGGGTGCCGGCCCGCTGCCGGGCCCGCTTGCGCAGTTCCGGGAAGAGGCCGTGGACGGTGTCGTAGTCGGGGGTACCGCCGGCGCGCTCGGCGAGGCGGAGGTTCTCCGCGACGGTGAGCCCGGCGAAGACCCCCCGGTCCTCGGGCACGTAGCCGAGACCCTGCCGGACCAGGCGGAACGTCGGCTGCCGGGTGATCGGGGCGCCGTCGTAGGCGACCCGGCCGGTGATCTCCGCGGCGCGCGGCATCAGGCCGAGCACGGCCTTGAGGGTGGTGGTCTTGCCGACGCCGTTGCGGCCGAGCAGCGCGGTGACGCCCTGCGGCTGCACGCTGAACGTGACGCCCTGCAGGATGTGCGACCCGCCCACCTTGACCGACAAATCGGATACGTCGAGAATTGGGCTCACAGCTTCTCCCCCAGGTACGCCTCCTGGACGGTCCGGTCGGCCATGACGACCTCCGGGGTGTCGCAGATGAGCAGCGCCCCGTGGTGCATGACCGCGACCCGGTCCGCCAGGTCCAGGACCACATCCATGTGGTGCTCCACCATGAGCACGCTGCGCCGCTCGTCGCGGGTCAGCGTCTTGATCAGCGCGACCAGCCCCGGCACGTCCTCGGCGCTGACCCCGGCCATCGGCTCGTCCAGCAGCAGCACCCTGGGCTCGCCGGCGAGCAGCAGCGCGATCTCCAGCTTGCGTTTCTCGCCGTGGGCGAGGGTGCCGGCCAGGGTGCCGGCGCGGTGGTCCAGGCCGACCCGCCACAGGACCCGGTCGGCCCGCTCGGCGATGTCCTTGTCGGACCCGCGCAGCGGAAACGGCCGGATCGACCCGCCGCGGCGGGCCTGCACGGCGAGGCGCACGTTCTGCGCGACGCTCAGCGACCCGAACACCGACGAGGACTGGAACGTGCGGCCGAGGCCGCGGCGGGCCCGGCGGTGCGGCGCGAGCCCGGTGATGTCCTGCCCGGCGAGGGTGACCGAGCCGTCCGTCGGCCGGCGCAGCCCGGAGATCAGGTTGAACAGCGACGTCTTGCCGGCGCCGTTGGGGCCGATGACGGCGAGGAACTCGCCCTCGGCCAGGTCGACCGACACGTGGTCGACGATCGCGACCTCGCCGATCTTCCAGGTCAGCCGCCTGGTGGACAGCAGGCCGGTGGCCGGGGCGTCAACCACCCCGGCCGCCGGTGTGTTGCTTCGGGGGAACAACCCTCAGCCCTTCATCTGGACGACCGGCGGGGTCGCGTCGGCCGGGTCGATCGCCTTGACCAGCTCCGGCTTGAGCTCGGCGCCGGAGCCTGAGAACTTGCCCTGGAACATCGGCTGCAGCAGGGCGTGGTCCTCCTTGCGGACCGTCAGCTTGCCCTTGACGCCGTCGAAGCTCCAGCCCTCCAGGGCCGTGACCATCTTGTCGACGTCGTCGCCGCCCTCGCCGGCCGCCCGCACGATCATCTGCGCGGCGGTGAAGCCGTCGGGGTGGAACAGGTCGACCTTGCCGCCCTCGACACCCTTGCGCAGCGCGGTGGTGGCCTCGTTGTCGCTGGCGCCGTCGAAGTAGTGCGCGAGCAGCGACAGCTTCCCGCCGGCCGCGCCGAACGTCGCCCACGACGCCCGCTGGTCGATGCCGGTGACGACCATCGTCGAGCCGAGCACGCCCTGCTGGTCCAGCGCGGTCCACATGGCGGGGGCGGTGGTGCCGGCCCACGCCACGAAGATCATGTCGGCCTTGGCGTTCTTGGCCTGCGCGGCGAAGCCGGTGAACTCGGTCGCGCTGGCCGGCACGAACAGGTTGTCCACCGTGGCGCCGGCGCCGCCGATGACGGCCTTCACCGCGTCGGCGTTGGACTTGCCGAAGGTGCCCTCCTGGGCGAACACGAGGACCTTCTTGCCCGTGGGCGAGGGCAGGTAGGACTTCGCCGCGAGGACGTCCTGGTAGGACTGGCGGCCGGAGCGGAAGGTGTACTTGTTGACGCCGGTGACCGCGTCGGACGCCGCCGGCCCGGAGACGAACAGCACCTTGTTCTGCGCGGCGAGGGGCGCGACCTGCCCGGCGACGGCCGAGCCGGTGCTCCCCGCGATGATCTTGTAGCCCTGCCCGATGAGGTCCTTGGCGGCCGAGACGGCCTTGGCCGGGTCGCCGGCGTCGTCGACCTCCTTGACCTCGACGGGCCGGTTGCCGACCTTGCCGGTGCCCTTCGTGGCGTAGGCGAGGCCCGCCTTCCAGCCCTCGATGTACTGCTTGCCGTAACCGGCCAGGGCACCCGTCTGCGAGTACACCAGGCCGACCTTGATCGGGGTGCTGTCCCCGGCCGGCTCCTGCGCCGCCTCCTGGGGACTGCTGCAGGCGGACGTGAACGCCGCCGCCATGCTCAAGCCGACCGCCGCGAACAGTAGCCGCCGCGGCGCACTCGTCTGCCGAATCACGCTTCCTCCGTGTGAACGCCTTGTTAAGGCCAGCGCTCGCTGGCGGTGTTCGCACACGCTAGGAGTGGCGTCGGGCACTGAGCTATGTGGGCAGGCCACACAAGTCCGGCGAGTTGCCCGGCGCAGTGCCCTACGAGAACGCCACGAGGTCGAGGAACGCCCCCAGCATCGGCAGAAATACGGGTGAGTGCTCACCCTCAGCGACGAAAAGCATGTGGCCGGCGCCCGGCAGGACGGCGACGGCGTTGCGCCCGCGGTGCAGCCCGGGCAGCCGCTCGGCGAGCACCGCGACGCTGCGCTCGACGGGCACCTGCTCGTCGGCGGCGCCGAAGAGCGCGAGGATCGGGCAGCGCAGGTGCGGGATCACCGCCGCCGGGTCGAAGGCCAGCGTCCTGGCGAAGAACGCGAGGGTCTCCACCGTGTCGTACGGCGCGGCGGCGACGATGTCGTACCAGACGCGACCGGCGTGCGCGGCCTGCGCGGCGAGGACGTCCGCGGGCGGGTCGCCGACGGCGAGGCGGGCGGCGCGCTCGTCGACCCAGCGCATCGCCTCGTCGACGACGGCGGGCGGATGGCCGGCCCGGCGCAGGGACCGCTCGGCGGAGACCCGTTCCTGTTCGGCGATGCCGACCGCGGGCCCCGACACGGTGATCACGAAGTCGACGGCCTGCGGCTGGCTGGCAGCGGCGAGCAGCGAG
Source organism: Dactylosporangium sp. NBC_01737 (assembly GCF_035963215.1). Lineage (NCBI taxonomy): Bacteria > Bacillati > Actinomycetota > Actinomycetes > Micromonosporales > Micromonosporaceae > Dactylosporangium > Dactylosporangium sp. NBC_01737. The sequence continues at coordinate 4,609,611 of NZ_CP109153.1, read as the reverse complement.
ACCCAGCCGCCCTGGCTGTAGCCGATCAGGCCGACCCGCTCGACGCCGGTCCCGGCGCGCAGGGCATCGACGGCGGCGAGCGCCTCGGCGGACCGGTCCGCGAAGCTCTGGGCCCGCCAGTCGCCGGGCGACCCGCCGCAGCCGGGTTTGTCGTGCCGCAGCGTGGCGATCCCCCGGGCGCCGAGCCAGTCCGGGATGCCGGCCCACTCATGCCGGGTCGCGGGCCCGGACCCGTCGATGAGCACGAGCCCCGCGCGCGGCGGCCCGCCGGGCGCGGTGACGATCGCGTTGAGGTCGCCGTCGGCGGTCTTGACCGTTGTGTCCCGTTCCTGAACAGGCATGGGCCCTCCCCGCACTGAACGTAACAGCGCGGGGAGGGCCCATTCACAGCGACCTCTGGATGGATCTTTACGGCCGCTTCGCCGCGGACACCGACTGGTAGGACTTGAGCAGGTCCATCTTGGCCTGGTCGATCGTCTTCCAGTCGTCCTTCAGCACCCCGCCGGTGTCGCCGGAGTTGGGATTCCAGGACCAGTACGTGTAGCTGAGCCCGTTGTCCTTCAGGTACGCGATCAGGTGGCGCTGCCAGATGCCCTCGAGGTCCTTGCCGCCCTTGGCGTCGGTCTCGGCGACGGAGCGGCCGCCGAACTCACCCATCAGCACCGGCGCGACGTTGTTCTTGACGAGGTAACCGAACTGCTTGTCCCACAGGGCCGGCATGTTCGCCGGGAACGCCGGGTCGGTGAACCAGCGCTGCGACCACACCTTGGGGCTGTAGTCGTGCGCGGAGTACACCAGCTTCGACTGGTCCTTCAGCCGGACCGGGTCCTTGGCCGCGCCCTGCAGGTTGCCGCCCCACCAGTACCCGTCGCCGTCGTAGGACTCGATGCCCTCCACGACGATGAGCCAGTTCGGGTTCTCGGCGAGGATGGCGTTGCCGGCCCGTTCGGCGGCGGCGCGCCAGTCGGTCTTGTCGCCGCCGGTGCCCCAGGTGGCCTCGCCGTGCGGCTCGTTGTGCAGGTCGGCGCCGACGACGAGGGGGTTGTCGCGGTACTGCTTCGCGAGCTTCGTCCAGTCGGAGATCCAGCGCTCCTCGCTGATCTTGTCGGTGTACCAGAGGTTGCTCTGGCCCTGCGAGGTCGGCCGGTGCCGGTCGAGGATCACCATCATGCCGCGCTTGGTGATGCCCTCGACGACCTTGTCCATGATCTGCGGGCCGGTGAGGCCCTCCAGGGTGGGGTTGAGCTTGTAGTCGACGCCGTTGGGCTTGGCGGTGGCGTCGAAGAGCTCGTTGCTGAACGGCAGGCGCACCGAGTTGAACCCCTGCGCCGCCATCTGGTCCAGCATGTCGTCCAGCGAACGGGACCACAGCCCGTGCGGGGCGAACGTGTTGGTCTCCAGGCCGAACCAGTTGACGCCGGTGAAGGTGACGGTCTTGCCCGCAGCGTCGACGATGCGGTTGCCGTCGGTGTGCAGCGGCAGCTTCAACTGCCGGCCGGCGGCCTGGGATTCGGTTTTGTCAGCGGACTTGTTCATGGCGGTGCAACCGGCGGTGACGGCGGCGGCGAGCGCCAGGGTGGCACTGAGCCACACGAGACGGGAACGCTTCAACTTGACCTGTCCTCACGTACGACGACGTCGGGCAGGTCAAAACCTTACGGATTCGGAAATATCGGGGCAGCGTACGAATGTCCCAATTGTTCATGGTGCAACGGTAGGAGCGTCCCAGTCCGCCGCCCGTACGACCGCCTCCAGTTTCGATCGGGCGCCCATCTTCGACAACAGGTGCCGCACGTGGCTGCGGACCGTCGTGTAGCTGATGTTCAGCTCCCGGGCGATGTCGCGGTTGTCCATGCCGGACGTCATCAGGCTCAGGATCTGCCGCTCCCTCGGGGTGAGGCTGTCCAGGCGCCGGGCGTGCTCGGCGGAGCGGTGCGAGCGTTCCCGGCGCCGCGCGAGCAGCTTCGCCAGCTGGCGGGCCGGCACCAGGATCTCCCCGTCGATCGCCCGGCGGACCGCGTCGGCGACGTCCGCCCCGGCGGCGCTCTTCACCAGGTACCCGGCGGCCCCGGCCTCCAGGGCGGCGAGGACCACCTCGTCGCTGTTGTCGGCGGACAGGAACACGATCGCCACGTCCGGCAGGTGCAGCCGCAGCGCGGCGACCGCCTCGGGCCCGGTGCCGTCGGGCAGCCAGTAGTCGCACAGCACCACGTCGATCCGCTCGACGTCGGCGAGGTGCTCGACCTCCCCGACGCCGCCGGCGATCGCGACGACACGCAGCTCGGGATGCTCGTTGAGCAGCGCGGCGAGTCCCTCGGCGACCACCTGGTGGTCCTCGACGATCAGCACGCGGTAGCGCATCAGGCCGCTCCTTTGGATTGCAGGTCGGCGCCGCGCGGCACCCAGAACGTGACGGTGGTGCCGCTGCTGGGACTGCCCCGGGGAACGCTGCTGATGCGGAACCAGCCCCCGGCGAGGGCCGCCCGCTCCCGCATGAGGACCAGGCCGAGGTGCCCGGCGGGGGTCTCGAAGTCGGTCTCGGCGTGCTCGGTGCCGACGCCGTCGTCGATGACCCGGACCAGGTAGCCGTCGTCCTGCTCGCCGAGGATCACCGTGCACCGGTCGGCGTCGGCGTGCTTGGCGACGTTGGCGACGGCCTCCTGCAGCATCCGGAACAGCAGCAGGCGGGTGGGCAGCGCCGGCTCGTCCTGCAGCCGGTCCTCCAGGTGTACGACCAGCGAATGGTCCTCGGCGAGCCCGTCGAGGAGGTCTCGGGTGGCCGCCGCCAGCCCTTCGCTGGACAGCTTTGGCGGCCGGAAGTCGAAGATCAGCCGGCGGAGCCGGTCGGCCGCCAGGGCCAGGCTGTCCTCCAGCTTGCCGAGCAGCTCCAGGTCGCGGGGCTCACGCAGCCGGCGGCGCAGGTGCTGCAGCCGCAGCATCGCCGCGGTGATCACCTGCAGACTGTCGTCGTGCACGCCGGCGGCGATGCGGGCCCGTTCCCGCTCCTGGTTGAGGATCACGTCGCCGAGCGCCTGCCCCGTGGCGACCTCGGCCTGCTGCAGCCGGGCGACCCGGTGCTCGAGGCTGGCCCGGGACAGCCCGCCGGATCCCTGGTCGTCGACGGCGAGCACGACCAGGCCGCTCGGGTCACCCGGCAGGGTCCGCAGCCGCACGTCCACCGGCACCTCGGCGCCGCCGGGCCGGCGGATCGCGGAGGTGGTGTAGACCGGCTCGTCCCCGCCGGGGGTGACCCCGGCGGTGGGCGAGGCCGAGCGCGGGTCGGCGACGAACAGCTCCTCGACCCGGCGGCCGACGAGGTCCGCGGTCACCCGGTCGAAGAGCGTCTCGGCGGCGCTGCTGGCGAGCCGGACCACCCCGGCGGCGTCGAGCACGACCAACGCCTCCGGGGCGGCCCGAAAAGCCTGCCAGTACACCGGGGTTACTTCTCCAGATCCTTCGGCAGGACGTACGGCTTCGGCGTCGGGATGTCCACCGGTCCGCCGGAGCTGTCGACCTTGAAGTTGACCGTCGCGGTGGAGCCGCTGAGCTGCCCCCGCAGCTCGAAGATGACGCTGTTCTCCGTGTTGCCCGGGATCGTGTACTGGCCGACCGCGCGGGCCGTGCCGGCCTTGTTGACCCGGAACGCGGACACCAGGTCACCCTTGGCGCCCTTGGACGTCTTGGCGTACACGTGGACGGCCTCGTTCGGCGCGAACTGGGTGGCGTAGAAGTTGACCACCGTGCCGGGCAGGCCGCCGTAGGCGTTGGTGCGCGCCTGCGGCGTGTAGGGCAGGATCGTGAACCCGGACGAGGTCGCGGCCCGGCTCTGCTCGCCGATGAACACCAGCGACTGGGCGCCCTTGAGCTGGTAGGGCATGGTCAGCCCGGCGCCCTTGAAACCGCCGGCGCCGTCGGTCGTCACCGCCATCACCGGCTGCCCGCCGGCCGCGTTCAGCCGCACCAGGACCCGCTCCCCCGGCGCGAACCCGGCGCCGGAGAAGGTGATCGACTGGGTCGCCTTCACCGCGTACGGCGCGAGCTTGATCGACGGGTACAGCCGCAGCACCTGGAACGGCGCACTCGCCGCCGCGCCACTCGTCTTGCCCACGACCACCAGACTGGTCGTCCCGACCGCCGTCACCCCGACTTTGATCGGTGTCTTACCCACGGAGCCATCCTCGTCGGCCTTGAGGGTGAGGGCCGGGTCACCACTGATGCGCCCCCAGTACACCGCCAGGCTCTCCCCCGGTGAGAAGCCCTTCACCGTCAGGTTGATGACGTCGCCGGGTTTGCCGACGATGGCGGACAGCGTCGCCTGCCCGGCGCCCTGCGCGACCGCCGCCTCGGCCTTGGCGACCTTGTCGCTGCCGCGCGCCTGGGCCGTCACCTCCAGCACCGGCGTGGTCATCTTGGTGGGGAACGGGAAGTTGAGCGTGAAGATGCCGTACTTGCCGGCCTTCGCGGTGCCCACCTGGACCGGCTTCGCCGCGGCGCCCTTGGACGGCTTCGTCTTGCCGGAGGGCTGCGCGGCGGTGGCGGGCGAGCCCAGGTACACCTCGATGACGGACCCCTGGTCGAAGCCGGATCCGTTGACGGTGACGGAGCCGCCGAGGCGCACCAGGCCCGGGTTCAGCGTGATCATCGGCTCGCCGCCGCCGGGCACCATGACGCCGTTCAGGTCGACGGTCGGCGCCTTCGGCGCCTTGGTCACCGGCGTGGTCGGCGCGTCGTCGCCGCCACCGCCGAACGACGGCAGCCCCGGCGCCTCGATGCCGAGCGCCGGCAGCACCGACCGCCCGACACTGAACAGCAGGAACACGGCGACGGCGGCGACGAGCAGCCGGCGGCCGGAGATCTTCGGGCGCGACAGCCGTTTCCGGGACCGCCGCTTGCCGGTCGTGCCCGTGGGTGCCCGGCGCTTCGCCGGTGCCATTCGGCGCTTCAGGGTCTGCATCGTCACTCCAGCTCGCTCACGAGGTTGCACCGATCTTGATGATCTGCAGTGAGACGTCGCCGCGGGTCGCCTGCCACACGGGTGTCCCGTGCTGGTCGATCGCCTCGATGATCCAGGTCTCGCCACCGCGTTCGAGGGCGTCGCGCATCTTGTTCGACATCACGACGTAGTCGACGTTCTCCCAGCTGGAGGCGAACACCTTGTCCCGCACGTCCGGGTCGGACGTGGCCTTGTAGTGCGGGTGCGCGTACTTGTACGGCGGGTCGTTGTCGTGCAGCGCGACCCAGATGTCGTCGTCGATGATGAGCCTCGCGTCGGTCGGCACGTTCGCCTTGATCCACGCGACCTGCTGCTCCTGCAGGCGGGTCAGCGGCAGCCGGTACGCGTCGCTGAACTCCAGCTCACCCTTGGTGTTGTACTTGACCATGAAGCCGCCCGGCATGGCCACGACCGGCACCAGCAGACAGGCGACGAGGACTGCCGCACCGGCCGGCTTCGTGCGCCGGGTGAGCCAGCCGAAGAACATCCCGAGGTTCAGCGCGAACAGCGGCACCATCGGCGCGATGTAGAAGTCGAGCAGGGCGCTGCGGGTCAGGTAGAAGCCGTACCCGACGGCCATCAGCGAGCAGGCCAGCAGCGGCCCGCGCAGCCGCTTGTTGCGCCGGCCGGCGAACAGGCCGAGCACCGCCACGGCGCTGCCGGCGATGAGCAGGTACCGGTCCTTGAACAGCCAGCTGTCCTGCAGCAGGGTGGTGAACGACAGGCCGTTGCTGCTGTTGGAGTTGCGGTGCAGCTGCCACCACACGGTGTAGAGCAGCGACACGTGGTCGCCGGGGGTGGCCGCGGCGAGGTTGAAGTTGAAGTTCTGCGGGAACAGCTCGTTCTTGATCTGCGCGAAGAGCAGGTAGCCGACGACCGGGGCGATCGCGGCGAACCACCAGAACGACACCCCGAAGCGCCGGTTCGCCTGCTGTTTGATCGCGCGGTGCAGCAGGTACGCGCAGCCGGGCAGGATGAACAGCGCGTTCTCCTTCGTCACCAGGGCGAGGCCGAAGCACAGCCCGGCGCCCATCACGGTGACGATCCGGCCGTCCTTGCGGGCCAGCAGGTACAGGCCCAGCAGGATCCACAGCATCATCAGGTTGTCCAGCAGGACCTGGCGCTGGTAGTACACGCCCAGCGGGGACACGTTGAACACGAACACCGCGAGGAACGCGCCGGCCTTGCTGCTGGTGAAGCGCCGCACGACCTCCCACAGCAGGAACACCGACACCAGGTGCACGATCAGCATCAGCACCCGCCCGGTGTTGATGGCGTTGCCGAACGCGTTGAAGCCGCCGGGCAGGATCGCGACCCAGCCGGCGATCGTGAGCCAGCCCATCGGCGCGTGGTCGTAGAAGTACGTGTACGGCGACAGTTTCGCCTCACGGAGCACGGACCACGCCTGCTCCATGTAGATGCCCTCGTCGGTGAGGTACAGCGGGTAGCGGAACATGTTCCAGCCGTGCGTCGCCAGGCCGATGGCCAGGCTGAGGATGATGAGCGGCCAGCCGCGCGTCTGCGGCGCCGGCGTCTTCTTGGCCGGAGCCGGGGTGTCCGGCGTCCCCGGCCGGTTCAGGACATCAGCCGACATTGGTCAACTCCGCCGTCTCCGCCGCGGTGCGGTGCGCACCGACGTGTGCGGTCTTCTCCCAGTTGCGTTCACCCTTGACCTGCCGCCACAGCGCCCGTGCCGCCGCGTAGGACAGCACCATCTGGTACGGGAACCAGGTGATCGCCATCTTCACGACGGTGCCCGGGGTGGCCTTCAGCCCGTGCGCGCCGGTGAACTCGTACAGGCCGACGACGCTCATCACGAAGTGCGCGCCGAGCATGAGCACCGGCAGCCACGACAGCATCGCCACCGGCACCGGCACCGTCAGCACGAACGCGGACAGCAGCGCCACCGGCAGGTAGATCCCGAGCATCGCCTGCACGTGCGGGAACGCCAGCGTGTACCAGGCGAGGAACCGCTGCCGGCGGGTCGGCATGAGCTTCCAGGTGCCCTTGCCGAGGGTCTGCATGAAGCCCTGACACCACCGGGTCCGCTGCTTGATGAAGCTCTGCAGCGTCGGTGGTGTCTCCTCCTTCGTGACGTAGCGGTCGTCGTACACGACCCGGACCTTCTCGCCCATGCTGGAGATGCGCAGGCCGATGTCGGCGTCCTCGGTCAGGTTCGACTCGTCCCAGCCGCCGAGCCGCTCGATGAGGCCCCGCTTGAAGAACACGGTGTTGCCGCCGAGCGGGATCGCCCCGTTCTTCGCGTGGTAGTGCAGCCGGCTGCGGAACCAGAAGAAGTACTCCAGGACGTTGAACGTCGAGTACCAGTTGGAGTCGAAGTTCATCAGCTGGACCCCGGCCTGCACGCAGCCGACGTCCTCCTCCGACATGATCGTGTTGACGATGTCGAACAGCTGCGGCTGGACCTCGTCCTCGGCGTCGAAGATGGCCACGACGTCGTTCGTGGCGTACCGCAGCGCCGTGTTGAGCCCGTGCGGCTTGTTGATCGGGCCGTCGTCGAAGACGACCACCTCGACGTTCGTGCGGCCCATCGCGCGCAGCCGGTTCACCTGCGCCTGGGCCTGTTCGATCGTGCCGACGTCGTCGGCGGAGCACACCACCAGGATCTGCACCAGGTGGGGCGGGTAGTCAGCGGACGCGGCGCGGGCGATGGTGTGCTGGATGACCTCCTCCTCGTGCCGTGCCGGGAGGATGGCGGTGAAGGAGAGTACCGGCGTAGCACGTCGATCGGGCACCCGCGCCCTGTCGCCGGCCTCCGGCCGGTCCCACGTGTAGATCATGAGGTACAACGCATGCGCCGCCTGCACCGTCAGCACCAGCGAGATCAGGGTGAGGATGGTCAACACCAGCTGTTCCATCGGTGCGTTCACTCCAAATCCACTTCGAGCTGACGGCGAAGTTGACGGCGAACCCGGCGACGATGCCGATCAGGTTCGCGGGCAGGTAGTGCATGCCGAGGGCGACCAGCAGCTGAACGGCGACCACGTTGACCGGCAACGCGGCGAGACCGGCCAGGCTGAAGTACGCGAACCGTTGCAGTGACAGCCGGCGGCCGTTGCGTTGGTGACGGAACGTCCACAGTTCGTGCAGCACGTAGTTGGTGACCATGGCGAGCTCGACCGAGGCGACGGTGGCGGGCAGCAGCGCCAGTCCGAACATCCCGTGCAGCACGAGCAACGCACCGTTGTTGACCACCACACCGCCGGCTCCCACCAGCGAAAACCGGCCCAGCCGGCGCAAGTTGGGCGTCACGGTGCAACGGTGCCCGCACCGTGGCCCGCCTTACATCACGCCATGGGCGGTCGGTGGCGGCGACCTTCGTCCTCCCCCATTCGGACTACACCGAACGGCACCGGGGACGTGGTGATTCGACGCCGCACCGGGGTATAGCGCGCGGCAATGAGTATCAAGATCTTGATCGCCGACGACCACGCCATGGTCCGTGAGGGCCTGCGTGGCTTCCTGTCCCTCAGCGGCGACCTGGAGACCGTCGGCCTCGCCGGCGACGGGCGGGAGGCCGTGCGCCTCGCCCACGAGCTGCGCCCCGACCTCGTCCTCATGGACCTGCTCATGCCGGTCCTCGACGGTATCTCAGCGACCACGGTGATCCGCCGCGAGCTGCCCGGGGTCGAGGTCGTCGCCCTCAGCGGCTACCTCGAACCGCAGCTCATCGCCGATGCCCTGCACGCCGGCGCGGTCGGGTACCTGCTCAAGGACACCTCCTCCGACGAGCTGCACCGCGCGGTGCGGGCCGCCGCGGCCGGACAGGTGCAGCTGTCGCCGGCGGTCGCGGCCCGCCTGGTCCGCGACGTGCACGTGCCGACCACCCCGCCGCAGCTCACCAGGCGGGAGGAGGAGGTCCTCGTCCTGCTCGCCCGGGGGCGGGCCAACGGGCAGATCGCCCGGGAGCTGCACATCGCGCCGCAGACGGTGAAGACGCACGTGAGCAACATCCTGCAGAAGCTCAACGCGGAGAGCCGAACGCAGGCCGCCCTGTACGCGATGCGGGTCGGGCTCGTGCCGGTCCACGCGGCGGCACCCAGTTGAGACACCTCGCGGCGCTGCACGCGGCTCTGCGGGCCGGCGCCCCGGCGCAGGAGGTCCTCGAAGCGGTGTGCGACCGGGCCCGGCGCGCGCTGCCGGCGGCGGCGGTGCTGATCCTCGACGCGTCCGGCCGTCCCCTCACCGGACCTCTCACCGGCCCCTCCACCGGCCTTCCCACCGGCACACACGGTGGCCGGCCCGGCCTCGACGCGATCGTCGCGGCGGTGGTGCGCACCGGCCGTCCCCTGCGGCGGGGCGCGCTGTGCTGCGTGCCGCTGCCCGTCCCGGCGGGGCCGAGACCGCCGGGGTGATCGTCGCCACCGGCCGGCGCCGGGCGCCGCACCCGCGGCGCCTGGAGGCGTTCGCCGCGGCCGCCGCGCTCACCCTGTCCACCGCCGCCCCCGACGCCACCCGCGAACGCGAGCGGCTCGCCCGGGAACTGCACGACTCGGTCGTGCAGACGCTGTACGGCATCAGCCTCGGCGCCGGCACCGCCGCCGAGCTCGTGCACGGCGACCCCGTCAACGCCCAGGCGTCCCTCGCCTGGATCCAGGAGACGGCCAGCGCCGGCCTCAGCGACCTGCGCGGCATCATCGTCCGGCTCCGCCCGGAGACCCTGGTCGGCGCCGGGCTCGCCGCGGCGCTGCGGCGCATCGTCGACGCGCTGCACTTCGCGCCCGGCACCGGCGCCGTCCCGCCCGGCTGGGGGCTGCAGCTGGACGCCGAACCGGCGGTCAGCCCGCAGGTGGAGGAGGCGCTGTACCGCATCGCCCTGGAGGCCCTCGGCAACGCCGCCCGGCACGCCGGCGCCTCGCAGGTGACGCTGCGGCTGGCCGGCGACGACACCCGGGTGGTCCTCGAGGTCGTCGACGACGGCGTCGGGTTCCAGCCCGGCGCCCTGGCCGCCGGGTCCGGCGGCGGGGCGCGGCTCGGCCGGCTCGGGCTGCGCTCCATGCGGGAACGGGCCGAACTGGTCGGCGGCACCCTGGAGGTGATGAGCGCGCCGGGCGCCGGCACCGTCGTGCGCGCGATCCTGCCCAGTTCCGCCCCCGTCCTCGTGGGGTGAGGCGACCCCCGCCGACGGGGGTGACCGTTGGCTCATGCGCGTGGTAGTTGATCTCACCAAGTGCCAGGGGTACGCCCAGTGCGCCTTCCTGGCGCCGTCCTCGTTCCAGATGCAGGGCGACGAGGCGCTCATGTACGACCCTGAACCCGCCGACGACCAGCGCGAGCGTGTCCACCGGGCGGCGGCCGCCTGCCCCGTGCAGGCGATCCAGATCGACCGGCTGTCGGTGCAGGACATGCCGCCGATCCGCACCGAGGACCGCCCGTCCCGCATCGTGATCATCGGCGCGTCCCTGGCCGGGCTGCGCGCCGCCGAGGCCCTGCGGGAGGAGGGGTTCACCGGGTCGCTGACCCTCGTCGACTGCGAGGACTGCCAGCCGTACGACCGCCCGCCCCTGTCGAAGCAGGCGCTCAGCGGCCGGGTGCCGCCGCACGGGACCGCACTGCCGCACGCCGACCTGAACGCCACCTGGCGGCTCGGCGTCGCCGCCATCGGCCTGGACCTCGCGCAGCGGCGGGTCCAGCTCGACGACGGCACGTCCGTGCCGTTCGACCGGCTGCTCATCACCACCGGCGTGCGCGCCAGGCCGTGGCCGAACCCGGTCGAGGCGGCGCTGGACGGCATGTTCGTGCTGCGCACCCGCGACGACGCCCTGCACCTGCACGAACGGCTCGCCGCGCTCGCCCCGCACGGCGCCGCCGCGCACCTGCGCACCACGCCGCCACCCGCGGAAGGCGTCGCGCCGCGGTCCCGCCAGGCGCCGCGGGTGCTGGTGATCGGGGCCGGGTTCGCCGGGTCGGAGGTCGCCTCGACGTGCCGGTCGATGGGCCTGGACGTCATCGTCGCGGAGGCCGCCGCGACCCCGCTCGCCGGCGCGCTCGGCGGGGTCGTCGGCGCCGTCGCCGCCGACCTGCAGCGCGACCACGGCGTCGACCTGCGCTGCGGCATCACCGTCGAGGCCATCGAGGGCGACCCCGGCGGGCGGGTCCGGCGGGCCCGCTTCTCCGACGGCACCGAGGCCGACGTCGCCGTCGTGGTCGCCGCGCTCGGCGGGGTCCGCAACGTCGAGTGGCTGCGCGACTCAGGGCTCGCCGTCGGCGAGTGGGGCGTCGCCTGCGACGCCGGCTGCCGCGCCTTCGACGTCAACGGCCTCGTGCTGGACGACGTGTTCGTCGCCGGCGACGTGGCCAGGGCACCGAACGCGATGTTCGGCTACCAGTTCCTGGCCCTCGAACACTGGGCGAACGCCGTGTCCCAGGCCGAGGTCGCCGCGCACAACATGGTCAGCGACGAGTCCGACCGCTGGCCGCACCTGCACATGCCGTCGTTCTGGTCGCTGCAGTTCGGCACCAACATCAAGGCCGTCGGCGTGCCCACGTTCGCCGACGAGGTCGTCGTCACGCAGGGCTCGGTGCAGGATCGCCGCTTCGCGGCCGCATACGGGTACAAGGGCCGCCTGACCGGCGCGGTCACCTTCAACCACGGCAAGTGGCTGCCGTTCTACGAGCGGCTGATCGAGCAGGCCGCGCCGTTCCCGCCGCGCTTCGCCACCGTCGACCAGCCGGAGTCGATGGTGCCGGTGGCCGCCGACGTGCCGGACCCGAAGTTCCTGGCCCGCGACGCCACGGTCGTGGTCACCGGCCACGATCCCAGTTCCCGCTCCGCGACGCTGCTCAGGAGGGCCCGATGACCACGTCCGTCGGCTCCGTGTTCGGTGCGGTCCTCGACCCCGTGAACCGGCACGACCCGTACCCGCTGTACACCTCGCTGCGCCGTACCCCGGTCGGCCGGGAACCCGACGGCACCTGGCTGGTGACCACGTTCCGGGAGATCTCGGCGCTGCTGCACGACCCGCGGATCAGTTCGGCGTACGACCCGGAGGCCGACCCGATCGGCCTGGTTCCCAGCTTCCTGCGCACCGACCCGCCCGAGCACGACCGGCTGCGCCGCCTCGCCACCCGGCAGTTCGGACCGCCGCACCGCCCGACGCTCGTCGCGGACCTGCAGCCGTCCCTCGAGGGCATCGTCGACCGGCTCGTCGCCGACTTCCCGCCCTCGACCGCGGACCTCGTCGACCAGTTCGCCTACCCGCTGCCGGTCCTGGTGATCTGCGAGCTGCTGGGCGTACCCCTGCGGGACGAGCCCCGCTTCAAGGCATGGATCGACGCGGCGCTGTCCATCCCGGAGCATCCCCGCCAGACGGCGGCGTTCCGCGAGCTCGCCGACTACCTCGGCGACCTCATCGACGCCGACCCGGAGCCGGGGCTGCTGCGCGCCCTGGCCACCGACGACGGCCCCGACGGCCGGCTCACCCGCGACGAGCTGGTCAGCACCGCGCTGCTGCTGCTCGTCGCCGGCCACGAGACGACCGTCAACCTGATCGCCAACGCCTCGCTGGTGCTGCTGCGCCAGCCGCGCTGGCTGGACCGGCTCCTGGACGACCCGCAGTTCGCGGTGCCGCTCGTCGAGGAGGTCGTGCGCTGGGACCCGCCGGTGCAGTTCCTGCCGTGGCGCACCGCGCTGGACGACATCCCGATCGGCAGCACCACCATCCCGCGGGGCGCCTCGATCACCCTGGTCCTCGCCGCGGGCAACCGCGACCCGGGCCACGTCAGCGACCCGGACCGCTTCGACCCGGACCGCCGCCCGGTGCAGCACCTCGGCTTCGGCGACGGCATCCACTACTGCTTCGGCGCGCCCATGGCCCGCCTGGAGGCGCAGGTGGCGCTGCGGGCCCTGGCCCCGGTCCTCGCCCGGGCCCGCCTCCTGGAGGACCCGCCCGAGTACCGCCCGAGCCCGATCCTGCGCGGCCCGCGCCACCTGCGCGTCGCCCTGGACTGACCGTTTCGCGACACCGGTGGCCGCTGAGGCGGCCACCGGTCCACCAGTGGGCCACGGTCCCTCAGGCGGCCTCCGGTCCTCAGGCGGCCACCGGCTCCTCGGCGGTCACCGGCGCCGGGGCCGGGTCGCGCGGCGGGAGGGCCTTGGCGAGCAGGCCGTAGCCGGCCAGGAGGAGCAGCGGGCTGAGCACCGACAGCGGCCCGACGCCGACCGCGAGGAACGCCACCACCCCGAGCCCGGTCAGCACCGGCACCCACCAGCGGACCAGCCCGTCGGCCGCCGCGCCGATCGGCACCGCGATCAGCCCGAGCAGGCTCAGCACCATCGCCGGCACCGCCCAGCCGAACGTGAACAGCGCGTACCCGCCGAACGCGTCGCTGACCTTCGTCGCGAGCTCCGCCGGCACCGTCAGGCGCACCGCCAGGTCGCTGTAGTCGCCGACCATCAGCCCGCTGAAGTGCATCAGTGCGAACGCCGTGACCCCGGCCGCCACGGCCGTGAACCGGCGGCCGCGCCGCATCAGCAGCAGCATCCCCGGCACGAACAGCAGCCACGACAGGTGCAGCAGGAACGCGCTCGCCTGCGCCAGGCCCGGGTGGCGCACCGCCTCCGCGATGTCCGGCGACAGGCCGGGGACGGTGAGCAGGCCAGCGCCGAACACGACCGGCGCCGCGACCAGGCCGGCCCGCCCGGCCGTGTCCTTGAACGCGCCGAACCGGTCCGGCTCGGCCGGTGCGGAGAACCTGCCGACCTCCCAGCCGGCGAACCCGTACGCGACGAGCATCACGACCGGCCCCGCCAGGTTCACCGGCAGCGGCGAGATCGCGAACTGCAGGTACAGCACCGTGCCGAGCAGCGCCGCGCCCGCCGTCCACCACGAGATGACCTTCGCGTACGCCGCCGTGACCGGGGTCAGGATCAGCGCGAGTGCCCAGCCGGCCAGGCCCGGCGTCTGCCAGCCCCACGCCGCCCACTGCATCGACTGGAACGCCTCGTCGACGCGGGTCACATCGGCGTCGGGCAGCGTCTGCTCCATCGCGAGCAGCGCCAGGTCGTACGCCATCAACGCGGAGAACGTGACCAGCCCGAACACGATCGCGCACCACGTGATCCGGGCGAGGACCGCGCCGCGGCGCCGGACCGGCGCCAGCAGCCCCAGGAACGCCGGCGCGAACAGCACCCATGACCAGTGCAGCAGCACCGAGTGCCACTGGATGGCGTCCGGGTGCGCCCGGTAGATCCCGACGCCCTGGTCTTCGCCGAGGGCGGGGTCGACCGCCGTGGCGACGGCAAGCACCGCCGGCGCCAGGAAGAGCAAGAACCGAAGCATGAAAAGCCGCATATGGTACCCCTGAGCGAGTCGATCCGAAGTTGGACCAGCACCGTACGGACGCGCGGGCCCGCGGGTCGCCCGCACCGCGGCGGAACCCGCCTCCGCCGCGAGGGGGACGCCCCGTCATCCGGTGGACTGGCGAGCCTGCCGCCGGTCAGCCCGTACCGTCATCAGGTGAACATGAGCCGGACAGACCTCGCGCTGGCGGGCGCCCTGGTGGCGTTCGCCCTGACCGAGGAGCTCGTCGCGCACCAGCCGGGCAACTGGTGGCCGTGGGTGCTCGCGGCGTTCGCCCCTCTCGTGGCCCTGCGCCGGGTCGCCCCGCTGACCGTCCTGCTGGCCAACTGCATCGCCGGCCTCAAGTACTGGTATCCGGACCAGGTCGTCAACTACCGCCTCTGGCAGCTCGCCGCGATGATCGTCGCCGCGTACACCGTCGGCCGGCACGTGCCGATCCTCGGCACCGACGGGTGGAAGGCCCGGGCCCGCGGGATCGCCGGCCTGCTGCTGACCTTCGCGACCGGCTCGGTCTTCTGGCAGGTCGACCCGGTCGACCCGATGGGCGCGTTCTTCTTCCCGTTCGCACCGTGGCTGCTCGGCGCCGCCTTCGCCGTCCAGCACCGCCAGAGCAGCGACGCCGCCGCGGCCCGCGCCGCGATCCGCGAGCAGCGGGTCCGGGAGGCGGTCATGGAGGAGCGCGTCCGCATCGCCCGCGAGCTGCACGACATGGTCGCGCACAGCGTCACCGTCATGGTGATCCAGGCCGGCGTGGTCCGCCGCCGTCTCGACGCCGGCCTGACCGTCGACGCGGACCTGCTGCGCAGCATCGAGTCCTCCGGCCGCGACGCCGTCGGTGAGCTGCGCCGCACCCTGGGCCTGCTGCGCGGCGACACCGGCGGCACCACCGCCGCCCCGGTCGGCCTGGACCGCCTCGACGAGCTGCTCGCCCAGGTCGGCGAGGCCGGCCTCACGGTCACCTTCCGGCGCGAGGGCACCCCCGTCACGCTGCTGCCGGCCGCGGACCTGTCGGCGTACCGCATCGTCCAGGAGGCCCTCACCAACGTGCTCAAACACGCCGGCCCCGCCAAGGTCACCGTCGAACTGCGCTATGCCGGCGACGGCGTCCACCTGTCGGTCGTCGACTCCGGCGGCCGCGCCACGGTGGTGTCGAACGGCGGCGGCCAGGGCCTGATCGGCATGCGCGAGCGCGCCTCCCTCTTCGGCGGCGACCTGTCCGCCGGCCCGCACCCCGGCGGCGGCTTCGCCGTCCACGCCCGCCTGCCCCTCCTGGTGGCGTCATGACCGTCTCCGGCGCCCCCGGCCCTTCGAAGATCAGTGTGGTGATCGCGGACGACCAGCGCATGGTCCGCGCCGGCCTGCGCATGGTGATCGAGACCGAGTCCGACATGCAGGTGGTCGGCGAGGCCGGCGACGGCGTCGACGCGGTCACCCTCACCCGCCGGCTGCGCCCCGACGTGGTCCTCATGGACATCGCGATGCCCCGCCAGGACGGCCTCACCGCGACCCGCGCCCTGCTGGCCGCCCCCGGCGCGCCCCGCGTCATCGTCCTCACCACGTTCGACACCGACGACAACCTGTACGAGGCGCTGCGCGCCGGCGCCAGCGGCTTCCTGCTGAAGGTCTCCTCCCCCGAGCACCTCATCACCGCGATCCGCGTGGTCGCCGCCGGCGAGGCCCTGCTCGACCCGGCGGTCACGACGCGGGTCATCGCCTCCTACGCCGGCACCCCCGGCCCGCAACCGCCCCCGGAACTCGCCGACCTCACCCCACGCGAGACCGACGTCCTGCGCCTGATGGCCCGCGGCCTGTCCAACGGCGAGATCGCCGCCTCCCTCACCGTCGGGGAGGCCACCGTGAAGACCCACGTCGCCCGCGTCCTGATGAAACTCGCCCTCCGCGACCGCGTCCAGGCCGTCGTCTACGCCTACGAGTCAGGCCTGATCCGCCCCGGCCAGTAACCCTGCGCGGGAATCCCGCGGCCTCCGGCCGCGGTGGGGGTTCCCACCCCACGCCTCCATGCTCGCTGCGCTCGCACGCCCTGCGCTGCGCGCGGCCGCTTTCGCGCATGCGCGCGGCCGCTTTCGCGCATGCGCGCGGCATCCCGGTGGCCGGGGCTTCCACGCCGGCCGCCGCGTCTCCCGCTTCGCCGCTCTCCGCGTCGTGATCAACGGCGAGATCCGGCCGCCCGGCGACTGTTTGATCATCGACGACAGATCGAAGTCGTCTTGTGGCCGTGTGAGCGACCAGCGCGCCGGCCGCGGGTCCGGCCCGCCGATGATTGGTGTTTGCCCTCGCCGGGTGTCGCCGTGGCTGGCGGGCAGCTGTCGGACGATCTTGCGGCCGTGATCGAAGGACAGCGGTGGTCGTCCCAGTGGCCAGGGGCGTCCTTCGATCAAGCGGGGTGGGGGAAGGTCGCTGTCTGGGGCGTGGTACCCACCGGTCCAGTCATCGATGGCCGCGACTTCGCAGGGATCCGGGAGGAACGGGACCGCTCGGTCCGGCGCTACCGCCGATTGACAAGGCCGTTAGGCCGTTCACAGATCGAAGTCGCGGGCCGGCAGGCCGGACGGCCGGCCCGCGGCGTTGATCACGGCGCAGCGGCGAGCCGGAGTGACGGGGTGGCGGCCTGTGCACAGGAGTTCTCCTGCCCGGCGGCCGCGGTGCGGTGCCGGCGGACGATCTTGCGGGCGTGATCGAAGGACGGCAGTGGCCGCACCCGCGACCACGGGCGCCCTTCGATCAAGCGACGGCGGTGAAGATCGCCCCTTGGAGCGCGGTGCTCCCCGGTCCAGTCATCGACGGTCACGAATTACCTCGCGATTCGGGGACGCCACCCCGCCGGAACCACCGATTGACACAGCCCTTCACAGATCGAAGTCGCCCCGTGGTCATCCGCCCCAGGTGGGTCGGCGCGCCTTCGATCGGTGATGCCCCCGATCGCCATCACGGACGAAGGCTCCCGTCGCGCCCCGCACGCCGGCGCACCGCTCGGTCGCGGCCCTCAGGCGGCGATCGTGATCGCGAAGACCGGGAACGGCCGTGGCGGCGGCGATGATCCGGCGGCGGCGGGCGGGGAGCTCTCGCTGAGCTCCTCCCACGGCACGACACCGGGGTGCCGGTCCGCGACGATCAGGGCGACCACCGGATCCGGGCGCTCGACGACCACGTGCCGAGCGCCGAACGGCAGCGCGTCCGGTGCGACGGAGCGCAGCGCGCAGCGGAGCTGTCCGGCCTGCTCGTCATACCAGGCGTAGAAGGTGACCGGACCCGGCGCGTCACCGAACCTGACCCGCAGCCGCCGCCCGGCCTCGTCCAGCGCGACCGTCACCGCGGGCGCGTCCACCGCCCCGTCGGGGATGCCGAACCACCGTGTGTTCGCGGACCACTCGGCAGCGGGATCACCGGGTGCGAGCCGCAGCGGCTCATCAGGGAACGACCGCACCAGCGCGGCGAGCGAATCGGACACGGAACTCCTCCTCAGCGGCGGCATATCGCTCGGCGGGCGCCGCCAGGAGCGTCTCGGCACTCATGCCGGCCGGATACCTCATCGATCGGCCTTGTCGATCTGCAGATCGATTCGCGGCGGATGGGGATATCGGTCACCACCACTCCGTCATGCCGTCATATGCTCATATGTTCACCCGGATCAGTTCCCACAAAAGGCTACGGCGCCCGGCCCTGGATCGGGCGGGGCGCCGTGCGCGCGATGGCCGGTCAGGCCTCGACCAGGGCCATGACCTCGTCGGAGACGTCGAATGAGTCGCCGTCACAACTAGATCGGCTCCGGTCGGTGTTGGTAGCACCGGCTCCGGAGCCTTGACGGAAGGTCACTCCGCCCATGTCCAAGCTTAACGGCGCTGCACGCGCCTACGCACCCGCCACCCGCCTCGACGCGGAACCTTCCGGCCCGTTCACTCTCGACGCGGTTCGCGTCGAGGCCGTCCGGGATGCGCTGCGCGGTGTCGACCTCGGCGCGTACGACGAGCGCATCATCACGTGGATGGTCCGGACCCTCGATGACTCGACCGCCAGGACGATCGTTTCCCTGATCGAGCGTGCCCGTCTCGCTGAGGCGAAGGGCTGCAAGCGATGAGCCAGGCTGTTAAGGCCGCCATGTTGGCCTCTAAGGATCTCCGCCCCAATGAGCGGTTGATCCTGGTTGCCATCGCTGCCCACAGTAACCGCGACGGGGACGCCTGGCCGTCCGTCGCCACGATCGCCGAGTATGCGGGTGTCTCCGCCCGGACGGTGCAACGGTGCCTCGCCAAGCTGGTTGAGCTTGGCCGCCTGGTCGTGCGCCAGGTCGCCAACATCACTACCCGGGTCTACCGCCTGGTGACGGGTCAGGGTGACAACCAGAGCGACGGGGTGACGGAACGGAACCCCGAAGGTGACACCCAGAGCGTCACCCGAAGTTCTGAAGATTATTCGAAGAAGAAGAACGGCGCTGACGCGCCGAGTTGGCGCCGATTCCTCAAGAGCAAAACCCCTGAACCGCAGCAACAGACGTACGGCTACCCCGAGCGTCGAGGTGCGGCCCTGCCGCCTGAGCGTCACGTCAGTCGGTGCGCATCCCATCCCGGTTCCCCTGCCCACAACTGCGGCCCCTGCCGCTCTGAGGCTCTTGGAGGGGCGGCGTGAACGCCCGTAGGTTCGCGTCGATCGCTGGCACCGTAGCGGTTACGGTCATTGCCGCTGTCGGAAGTTACGATCACCAAAGGGAACTAGCACTGATCGCCGGTCAAACTCCTTTGCTGGCAACGCTTCTGCCGCTGTCCGTCGACGGAATGCTTTTGGTCGCAACGCTTGCCCTCGGGGATGGTCGCCGGTCCCGCTGGTCGGCATGGCTGGCGTTCCTGATCGGCGTGACCGCTTCGCTCGCCGCCAACGTGATGGTTGCCGATCCGAACCCGGTTGCCCGGGTGGTGTCCGCGTGGCCTGCTCTCGCACTGCTGTTGACGGTGGAGATCCTGACCCGTTCGGGGAAGGCTCCGGAGGAAGTTCCACAACCCGTGAGACCCGTTGCGGCACAGCCGGTGGAAGCGCCTACGGAAGCCCCTGAGAGCGCCGCACAGCCCCCGGAACTTCCGGCGGAACCGGCAGCCCACCAGCGGAGAACCCAAGGCGCCTACGGCGAACCTGAAGCGGAAGCGTCGACCGGTCGCCGAGACTCGGCGCCTGGCGGAAGCCATGCTGTCCGAACGTCCGAACATCACCCGGGAGGAAGTAGCCGCCCGGCTGTCCGTAACCCCCCGCTACCTCCGTAGCGTCCTCAACACTCAAACGGCGTAAGGAAGTACCCCCAATGGAGATCACGCAACCCTCGCCCGGCGTCTACGTTGCTGTTCTGGACGCGCCCGTTACTCCGGCTGACCTGACGGAGCTTGCCGGCAGCCTTCCGGCTGACGCTGCCCTTACTGACGTCGAGCAGGACGGTGGGCACCTGCTGATGACGTGGGAGGTTCACCGCGTCACGGTCGACTGACCAGAGCGGTACGGAGGAACGGCACTCTTCGAGGGTGCCGTTTTCCTGCTGTGTCACAACGCTTTCAGCGAAGCAGGTTCGGCAAAATGGTGCTGGCAAAGGCTTCTAGCGCAACCGAATCGATGGAAGCGTTGCTGCTGCTCAGATTCGGGGGCGGTCCGCCACGTACGTACCGCGACCGGGGACACCGACGACAAGGCCACGCTCCCGCAGGATGCGGACCACGATCGCGACGGTAGCGGGCGACACGTCGTACAGGCTCGCGAGCGCGGCGTACGTCGGCAGTTGCGACCCCGGTTCGTACTCTCCCGCACGGATCCGCTCCGCCAGGTCATCGACTATCTGACCGGACGACATTGGAATTGCTGGCACTACTCGATCATCCAACCTACCGAGGGTAGATAACACACATACCTTGTGTTCCCTAGGCTCTCTAGATAGGTTGGGGAGCGGGTGTCCCGTCCGTCTGGTCCGATCGCCACGGGCGGGACGCCCTTCCAGCAGCAAGCCAAACGGAGGGCCGCACAGTGGCTAAGAAGTTTGAGCCGGACGTCGCGTTCATCGTGGACACGCGGGAACTTCGTTCGCGACTCCAAGCCGTAGGCGACGAGTTCGCCCTCACGGTCGGCGATGACAACATGATAATGATCATCGAGCAGGGGGCGGGCAGGTTCTCCACTGAAGCTGTCGACGCGCTCAAGAGCCTTCGGGCTGACGTTGACCAGTTCCTAGACCTCATCGAAGCGAGAGCTGAGGGTGTCCGTAGACGCGCGTCCGGGAACGTCCTCCAGTTCCCTGACCTTGGAGGCGCCACCCCCGCCCGGTAGCGGCCCCGAGGGGGCCCGTAAACGACGAAAAGCCCCTGCCGTACCTCATGGGTACGACAGGGGTTCTGTTTGCCCACAACGCTTCTAGGGTCACTCTGTGACCGTTCCACGGCCGTACCGCTTCCGCTCGACGTGGCGCGCGGTGTCGTCGGCCTGGACTACGTGGCAGCGCCACAGCTCCCACATATGGCACTCACAGCGGTTATTGATCGCGAAATCCCAATCAACTTCCCGGGTGGACCGCTGTTCGAAAGCCTCAGCCTGAATTCTGGCGGACTTCGCCATCTGCTGAGCAATCGTCTCCTGTCTGCTCACAGCTTCCCCCTCCGCTTCCAATCCGGCGCCTTCCCCCAGTCGTGAGGATGCCCAACAGCAATCCTCGGAAAGGCCGCTAGCGCAGCCTCAGCGGTTTTGAATCCGGCTAGTTCCAGCTTCATCACGGCCTCAGGGGTGCCTGCCCTGGTCGCTTTGATCGGACCGGCAGCGATAAGTACAAGCCCAACACCGTTAGGGAATTCCTCGACAGGCAAACCGATTGAGTGAGCGTCGGGAACGTACGCGAGATGCGTTACCTGGTATTTCATTCCTGAGCCTCCTTGTTCTGCTGTGCGATAAGGTCGGCCGCTACCCTTTGCCACGCCTCAGACATCATTCGGCGCGAATTTTCCCCACGACTACACGTCATGATGTGCATTTGGTTGACACACGCTCGATTACGGCAAAGGTGATCGACGGTCTGACCGTCGATGTTCATTCCGTAGTGCTCCGCCATAATCCGGTGTACGTATTCCACCTTGCCTTTGTGGCGGATAGCTCCGTAGCCACCCTTTGTCGTGGCCCCAGTCCAGATGTGGCACGCTCCCTCGCTCGCCGGCATCTTGCATACCCGCTCCATAATTCGTTTCTCGATTGACCTAGTCACGTCACCTAACCCCTATCGTTAGCAATGGATTACAACTCAACGGGCAAAAGAAAGAGCGGACCGGAAAACATTCCGGTCCGACTCCCCGCTCCCCAGCTACCCACCTAATCCGGCCCACCCTGCGAACCGAGAAAGCCCTACGGGGTTAGGAAGGTTGGCAAACCCCACGTAAAGCCATCACAGACAACAGAGAAGCCGTTTAAACGAGTGAACCCCGGGATTTCCCGGGGACTCCACTCCGTAATCCGCTACACCGTCGAATCAGGTGGCGGAAGCAACAATCTTCTGAATCGAGGTCGCCTCAGCAACGCGGACGCCAGCGATTCGGTACGTGGCCCGGTAGCCGAGGCTGTCCTCCTGGAACTTCCACTCCTCAGAGCGAGCCAGCCGAACATCACGACGCACACCAACCCAAACCCGGGTAGCGTCAGCCACGATCACCGTCCTCGCAGGAAGGTTGATCGTCGGCAGAAGCGGAAGCCCCATCGCAGCCTTAGACGGATCGGTAGTCACCGAACCGGCAAGATAACCGCCAGCAGTAGCGCCCGAACCCTCACGCTGCTTAATGAGGTTCTTCCACTCAGTCACGTTCGCCCAAACCACGGTAGGCGTGCCGCCCGTTCCCATGATTGCGCCGACAGCATCAATGACGTCATCCCATTTCACAGACGTGTTACCCGTGGCGAGGTTGACAGCAGTCGAGTTAGCCGCAAGCGTCAGACCAGCAAGAGCAGTCGTACTGCCAGCGCCAACGAAAGCATCCTTATCGACAATGTTTGCGACATCGCGGATAAGCGTCTGACCAATCAGATCCTCGATATCAACAGAGGAATCTTCTACGATCTCAGACGACGCGCGGTAGAGCGCGGCGTACTTGACCGGGTCCAGAGAGACACCAGCGAACGTCAGCGAACCCTCAGGAATCGCGTTACCCTCACCCACAACCGCCGGATCAGTCGAGGCGGTCAGCTGGGGAATAGTAAACGACTTACCGTAGTCGTAGCGGATGACATTCAGGCCCGGGGCACGCAGGAAAGTCGACTGAGCGCGAAGCTTATCGATCCACTGCTCAGAAACCTTGGTCGGAACGGCGTAACCACCTGCGGCCGGAGTGCCCTCCGCGACCAGGGCCCGCCACTCGTGCGCACTCGGGACGATCGAGCGCCACTCACTCGCACCCTTGCGACCCCGGGTAGACGCCAGCACGGCCGCACGGTGCTCTAGGGCCTCCTGCTCACCCGCTCGAATGTGGTCGGTGGCTTCCTTCGCCATCGCCTTCATTTCCGCGTCAATAGTCTCGACCTTGGCACGCTTCTCAGCGTCCGCCAGCTTGACGTCAGCAATTACCACCTTTCGCTGCTCCCAGAGCGCGGCACGCTTCTCAAGGACAGCATCAGCCAGTGCAAGGTAGTCCATAAAAATCTCCGATCGGATAGGTAGCGCCGGACCCGTTGGCCCGGTGATTTGGGGAAAAAGAAAGGGCCACGGCAGCCGTGACCCTTGATTGACGATCTGATTTGCGCGCGATCGTCTAGCGCGAGATGAGGCCCCGTGATGGCTCTCCCGTGGGGCTAGCGGTCAAAGCGGCCGGTGGTAGCCGGCTGGCCGATGTCACGATTCCTTTGCGCACGCTCGCGACAGCGCGCTTACCTGAAAGGAGGTCCCATGGATTTCTTGCGCGCCCCATGGTGGCGTTCGATCCTAAATCGCGTCAAGGCCCTGACTGTCACTGCCTAACCAATTCGAAAAGGACCCTTCCGGGAACCCCTTTCACACAATTTAGAATCTTCCTGGCGACGCCAGGAAGTCTGTTATCGGTCCAGGCGCACAGCGTCAGGCTCGCCGTGGCGATTCACCCACACGGCCTCCGCGCTAGAAACGCTGTCAGCGTGCGTCACGCTGCATACCTGTCGTAGGTAGCCTGCCAAGCGAACCGCTCAGCGGCGTACGTGGCGTCATACCGCCGTTGCCGTGCCCTTCGTGCTCGGAGCTTCCGAGCTTCGGCCCGGTGCTCATCTGAGCAGTAACGCGAAATCCTGCCGGTGGACGCTTCACGCGTCACAGCCGCACCACATATGAAGCATGTGCGCTCGATCATCTATCCACCGCCTTTCTGTAGTTGTGCTTCCACTGTCTTAAAAGTCCTCCGAGCTGGGATGCCTGGAGGAGTGATCCGGGTCACGTTTCCGTTACGCTTACCGAAACGCTTTCTGCCTTCAGTATTAATACGGCCTTCAAATCCGTACGGTCCGAGGAGTGATCCCTGTCACGTCCTCTGACCTGCGGTTTCTCAACTCACGCAAGCAACAAACCCTCCACTAAGGCATCTCAGACCATTCTGAGAATGGTCGAGTGGGGTTGCATAATATTCATGCTTGACAGGTGGATGTATTTATGCATTCCCACAGAGCCGGCCGCACCGCGGGCGCGTTAGCGCCGCTAAGTACCTGGGTTCCTGAAGCGATCCGCTCAGCCTTTCAGACCCCCCTTACCCCTATGGCTGCATATTATGCATGCCCTGCATAAAGGGAATGAATTGGTATTGAATAACAATTAGTCTCTTTATCGGGCAGGCTTAGGGCCTGCCCTCTATGCCTTCGTTGGTAATAGGTACCTAAGTGATAGCCGTTGCGGTAAGCGACGGATAATAGCTATCAGTTACGTAAGCCCGGGAAGGGCTTACTTTAACGGTTACCTGAGTAATGGAACACGAAGGCTCGGAAGCCTTCGCTGAGTAACTAATGATGGATAGTCAAAAGGGACGGCCGTCAAGCCGTCCCCTATTAACTGTTTAAACGTTACCTACCCCTCTGCTTCTCGCAGAGGGAGAAGAGATAGATAGTTAGGTGGGTTGGTGGTGGTGGTACACCATCACCTATAGGGTCACCACATCACCACACCACCACCACCACCACCTCAGGCCGCTAGCGGCCCAGCCAGGGCCCAACGGTTGCCTGGTAGAGGGGCCAGCAGGCACCCGTACGCGGACCGCTTGGACAGGTGAGTCTTGGCAGTGCTCAGCGTTCCACCGAACTGGCCAGCAATGGCCTCAGCGGCAGCGTTACGGCCCTTCCCCTGGCACTCAGCGACTACCCAGCGGGCGATGTCCGCGTTGCGGTCCAGCGTGGCGCTATCCCGGGTACGGGTGCGCTCCTGTTGCTCGTCCTTCACGGCCTGAGCGTCCTTTTTCTCAACGACGGTGAACCGTGCCCCGACCCCGTGATCCAAGGTCATGCTGTGAGCCTCAGCATGGTTACCGGAGAATCGAACGTTGACCTTCCCTCGACTGCGAGAGTAGAAGCAGCGCCAACGGACGGACTGCGAGATGACAGAGGAACCCAACGGTAGATCAGACTTGTTTCCGGTGTCGCTGCGCTTCTCGGAGGAGTGACCGACGATTACCACGGGGATACCGGCGCGCGTAAAGATGCGCACACCGTCAAAGAAGTCCTTTACCGCGTTGTCATCGTTCAGGCTCCCACGGGAAGCCTGAGACAGATTGTCGATGACGAGGAAGTTAGAGCCGTCAGCCATCACCCTGGCGAACAGCGCCTCCCAGTGCCGCCTAGTCCGCATCACGGGCAACCCGTAGAAGCGAACGGCAGGCTCAATCCCGTCAGGGAGAACGGTTGCGATCCGTTCCCCGTATTCGGCCACCCCGTCATCATCGGTCCAGCAAATGGCGACCTTCCAGTCTCTATCTTCAACTTCCCTTCCAAGGAAGTCGCTGCCGGTCACGAGAGAAGCAACAAGACTCGACACGAGGAAGGATTTACCAACCTTCGCTTCCCCGTAGATGAGGGTCGAGGATGCCGAAATGATGCCTTCAACGATGAACGGCTGTCGCACTTCACTCTCCCGTATAGCCTCACTCCATGACATGGACTCAAAGTCGATATCGGTAACGTCGGTGCTCACTCAGCCCACGCAACAAAGGGTAGGGAAGTCCATAAACTCTCCTTCGGGACGAAAAAAGGCCACGCGGTTGCGTGGCCTTGGTTGCTCGTGCTGTCTTGAATCCTTGCCTGACTGTACCGCGTGGGGGTGTGACATCCCGTGTACGCCGTTTAAACGGGACGCACAGGAACCCACAGAGAAGGCCCGGAAAGCTGCACCCTTAGCCGGGTACCCTCCAGGGCTGAAAGCGTCCCACAGGCCGAATGAGGCTAGATGGTGATGGTCCTGCCAGGCTCACCAGGGATAAGCGACCGTTGCCGGAACGTCACCTGTGCGCCAGGGTCGCCAGTGACACGCGCGGCCAGGTCCCGAGGAAGGAGCAACGCGACCTGAACCCCCTCAGTCGCAGTCACCGTAAGCATGCTGTCCGGGCGATCACGTACGCCAAAAGACACGGCGCCGACACCAGCGGCCTTCATACCTTCAATACGGATGTCAGAGTCAAGGAGCAACTTCCGCCGTTCCTGAACGTCGGAAGCCTGCCATTTCGCTCTGTACGTGACGCCAGTAGAGATCATCGCCCAGGAATCGGGAACACTCGGCGTTCCCTCTAGCCCTTCACGGCGTGCCTCAAGGTTCGCATACATCTCCCGGTATTCGGCCGTTCCACGCTCGCCACGGTAGAGGCCAGCCGCCCGGTCCGCGCGTAGCTCACTGAGAGTCTGTTCAACCTCGGCAAGCTCCCGCCCGGTATCGCTACCGGGAACAAATCTCTTGGCCATGATTTCAAGGTCACCCAAGAGATACAGGAGAATTTCCTCCGTAACCTCTTCCAGCCGTTCGGCCCTCGGAGCGCCGGCCTCACAATTGTTGCCCTTCCGGGTACGTCCCGAACACCGGTAATAGCGGTATTCCTGGTTACGCTCAGGCTTTACAGCCCAGTGGAAGTGCAGCGGCTCCCCACACAGCAAACAGAAGGCAACGCCGGACAGAAGAGCATCCGGGGCGGCACGATACTTCGGCCTCTTCGAGCCGTTGATAGCGGCTCGCAGAGCGAGCCAATCGTCCTCAGAGATCAACGGCTCACCCCGCAGCACGGGTTTACCCTCCGAGTCACGGACAACCTTGCCGTTGTCCGTCAGTTTTCCGAGAAGGACCTCATTACCGAGCATTCGGCGCAACGTCTCATCAGTCCAACGTTGAGGCGGAAGAGGCTCCCCGGTCTCCCTGTCCTTGCGTGCCTCGCCCGTGTCGCGCATAGCGGCATGGTCCCTCGGGGATAGCACTCCCTTATCGTTCAGGTCTCTAGCGATGCTGGCGACACTGGCACCATCAATGACGCGGCGGACTGCTTCCCGCAACACAGGAGCGCTCACGGGATCGTGCTCCAACTCCATCGGACCCCGTTGGGCACGCTGAAAGCCGTAAGGCGTAAGGCCACCCGTAGACCGTTTCTCGGCACGCATCCTTCGCACCCTTGACTGACTACGCGACTTCATGCGGGCAAGCTCGGCACGAGCAAGCTCCGCTTTGATGACGAAGTTGAGTCGGAAGCCGTCACCGTCTGACGAATCGAGCCGATCGTCGTAGCCGATCAACCGGACAGGGGGACGAACTTCCTTCCCCGTATCGGGATCTTTCCCCTCTATGACGTCCAGGATCGTCGCTGCGACGTTGAGCCCTTCACGGCTAAGCCGGTCCACGTGCCACGCCACCAGGACGTCAGCGCGGCCCTCAACAGCGTCCGCCAGCCATGCCCGGAACTCCGGGCGGTTGCGGACAGCCCCTGACTTGCCGTCGTCGACATGGAGGGCTACCTCAACGAATCCCCTGTCAGCACACAGCTTCCGGAGGTCATCCGCCATGCCTTGCCGGCTGAGGTTCCGATCATCGGAAGCCTTCGACAGTCGGACATACAGGCTGGCGCGCTGAGGGGCGGTCCGGGGCGTCATGCCCCGGACCCTACAGCGATCTAAGCGAGTTGTGCTAGCATCTCGTCGCTGACGTCGAAGTTGGCGTAGACGTTCTGCACGTCGTCGCAGTCGTCGAGGGCGTCGATCAGCTTGAAGACCTTGCGGGCGCCCTCTTCGTCCAGGGGGACCGTGACGCTGGGGACGAAGGAGGAGTCGGCGGACTCGTAGTCGATGCCGGCGTCCTGCAGGGCGGTGCGGACGGCGACGAGGTCGGTGGCCTCGCTGATGATCTCGAAGGCCTCGCCGAGGTCGTTGACCTCTTCGGCGCCGGCGTCCAGGACGGCGAGGAGCAGGTCGTCCTCGGTCAGTTCGCCGGCCTTGGGCACGATGATGACACCCTTTCGGGTGAACATGTACGAGACGCTGCCGGCGTCGGCGAGGTTGCCGCCGTTGCGGGTGAGCGCGACCCGGACCTCGGTCGCCGCGCGATTGCGGTTGTCGGTGAGGCACTCGATGAGGATGGCGACGCCGCTGGGGCCGTAGCCCTCATACATCGCGGTCTGCCAGTCGGCGCCGCCGCCGATCTGGCCGGAGCCGCGTTTGACCGCGTTGTTGATGTTGTCGTTGGGCACCGAGTTCTTCTTCGCCTTCTGGATGGCGTCGAAGAGCGTGGGGTTGCCGTTGACGTCGCCGCCGCCGGTGCGGGCGGCGACCTCGACGTTCTTGATCAGGCGGGCGAAGAGCTTGCCGCGCTTGGCGTCGATGACCGCCTTCTTGTGCTTGGTCGTCGCCCATTTTGAGTGCCCGGACATGGCCTAACCCTCCGTCGTCTGGCCCGCCTCACGCGCCATCTCCACGAAGTACCGATGGACTCGGAGGTCGCCGGTGAGCTCGGGATGGAAAGCGGTCGCGAGCAGGTGCTGCTGCCGAACCGCGACAATCCTACCGGCGGCCGGTCCGGCGCTCACACGCCCCAGCACCCGCACGTCGGGTCCGACCTGTTCGACCCACGGCGCGCGGATGAAGACGGCGGAGAACGGGCCGCCGTCGATGTCGGAAATGTCCACGGTGCCTTCGAACGAGTCGACCTGCCTGCCGAACGCGTTGCGCCGGACGGTCATGTCGATCCCGCCGAAGGGCACCTGGTCGGCGCGGCCGTCCAGGATCGTGGTCGCCAGCATGATCATGCCGGCGCAGGAGCCGTAGGTGGGCATGCCGCCGGCGATCCGCTTGCGCAGCGGCTCGGTCATGCCGAACTCGACCGCCAGCTTGCTCATCGCCGTCGACTCGCCGCCGGGGACGACCAGGGCGTCGACGGAGTCGAGCTCGTCGGGGCGGCGCACCGGCCTGGCTATGACGTCCAGCTCGGCGAGGGCGTGCAGGTGTTCGCGGGTATCGCCCTGCAGGGCGAGCACACCGATGATCATGCTGCCGGTCACCAGCCGCGCTCGGCGAGACGGTGCGGCTGCGGGATCTCTTCGACGTTGATGCCGACCATGGCCTCGCCGAGGCCGCGGGAGACCTTGGCGATGACGTCGGGGTCGTCGTGGAAGGTGACGGCCTTGACGATGGCGGCGGCGCGCTGCTCGGGATTGCCGGACTTGAAGATGCCGGAGCCGACGAAGACGCCCTCGGCGCCGAGCTGCATCATCATGGCGGCGTCGGCGGGGGTGGCGATGCCGCCTGCGGTGAACAGCACGACCGGCAGCTTGCCGGTCTCGGCGATCTCCTTGACCAGCTCGAACGGCGCCTGCAGCTCCTTGGCGGCGACGAACAGCTCGTCCTCCGGCAGGGAGGTGAGCCGGCGGATCTCGCCGCGGATCTTGCGCATGTGGGTGGTGGCGTTGGAGACGTCGCCGGTGCCGGCCTCACCCTTGGAGCGGATCATGGCGGCGCCCTCGGTGATGCGGCGCAGGGCCTCGCCGAGGTTGGTGGCGCCGCAGACGAACGGCACGGTGAAGGCCCACTTGTCGATGTGGTTGCTGTAGTCGGCCGGGGTGAGGACCTCGGACTCGTCGACGTAGTCGACGCCGAGCGCCTGCAGGATCTGGGCCTCGACGAAGTGGCCGATGCGGGCCTTCGCCATGACGGGGATCGAGACGGCGGCGATGATGCCGTCGATCATGTCCGGGTCGCTCATGCGGGAGACCCCGCCCTGCGCGCGGATGTCGGCGGGCACGCGCTCGAGGGCCATGACGGCGACGGCGCCGGCGTCCTCGGCGATCTTCGCCTGGTCGGGGGTGACGACGTCCATGATGACGCCGCCCTTGAGCATCTCTGCCATGCCCCGCTTGACGCGTGCGGTGCCGGTGACTGACGTGCTGGTGGTGGGCGACTCGGACACGACGAAGCACTCCTAACAGGGATGAGCGGGATTCACCTTCAGTTTACGCCGAGGGGGTGACCACGGCCGACGTCCAATGGCAACCTCGCGGCCCACAAACCCAGATGATGATATTTCCGGTTTAGCGGGCGCGGAGCGCCTGATAAACCGGAAACCTGACAAACCGGAAAACGGCAGAAGTCACGGCAGCGACGGGTCGTCGACGTCGAAGTACGCGGGACGGGGGTGCTTCCGGGACAGCCGGAACAGCCTGACCAACAGCCGCCGCCGGACTGCGAGGGCGTCGCGGACCACGTCGTTGTGCACCTGCCGCGCGAGCGCGACCCGCCGGCTGACCTGCACCAACCCGTCCATGACCTCATCCGCGCCGGCCTCGCGGGCCTCGCGCAGGTGCCGGGTCAGGTCGTTCTCGGCGACCTCGCGGTCCTCCGGCTCGGCGTCCACGGCGATGCGGGCCGCGTACATGAGCGTCGGCAGCTGCGCCGCCTCGGCGAGGGCCACCGCCGCGACGGCCCGCCGCAGCAGGTGGGCGTCGAGCGTGGCGTAGGCCGCGACCGCCCGCGCATGCAGGCGGTCGACGCGGGCCGCGAGCCAGGTGAGGTACGTGGCCACCAGGACCACCACCGCCACCACCGTGATCACCCACCACACGGCACGCAGCTTACGGGACGGGGCTTACGGGACGGGCTGCTCCACCACGGCGCCGGCGACCTCGATCACCGTGGAGTAGACCTCCAGGACCCGCTCGGCGACGACGGGCCAGTCGTAGGCGGAGACGACCGCGGTCGCCCGGGCCGCGAGGGCGGCCCGCCGGGCCGGGTCGTCGAGCAGGCCGGCGACCGTCCTGGCCAGGGCGGCGCTGTCGCCGACGGGGAAGAGCGCGCCGGCCCGCCCGCCGTCCAGGACCCGCCGGAACGCGTCGAGGTCGCTGGCCACGACGGTGGTGCCGGCCGACATCGCCTCGGTGAGGATCATGCCGAAGGACTCGCCGCCGGTGTTGGGCGCCACGTACAGGTCGACGCTGCGCAGCATCCGCGCCTTGTCCTCCTCGGAGACCTTCCCGAGAAACACGATCCGATCACGATAAGGTGATATTTCCGGAAAATCGGACATCACCTCGTCGACGTCGCCCGGCCCGGCGACCAGCAGCCGCAGCCCCGGCCGCTCGGCCGCCAGGGACGCGAACGCCCGCAGCAGGAACGGGAAGCCCTTCCGCGGCTCGGTGAACCGCCCGAGGAACCCGAGGGTCCCGCCGGAGCCCGGCCACCCGGGCAGCGGCACGGCCGAACGGTACCGGGACACCTGCACCCCGTTCGGGATCTCCCACGCGCTGCCGCCGAGGTGCTCCACCTGGACCTTGCGCGCCAGCTCGCTCACCGCGATCCGCCCCGTGATCTTCTCCAGGACCAGCTGCAGCAGCCCCTGCGCGGCGGCGAGCGCACGGGAACGGGTCATCGCGGTGTGGAATGTGGCCACGACCGGACCGCGCGCCGACAGCACCGCCAGCATCGACAGGCTGGGGATGAGCGGCTCGTGCACGTGCAGCACGTCGAACCGGCCGGCCGCCATCCACCGCCGGACCCGGGTCGCCGAGATGAGGCCGAAGGACACCCGGGCGACGGAGCCGTTGTACGGCACCGGCACCGCGCGGCCCGCCGGCACCACGTAGGGCTGCTCGCCGTTCTCCTCGTCGCCGGGCGCCAGGACACTGACGTGGTGGCCGAGCGCGATGAGCGTCTCGGCGAGGTCGCGGACGTGGTTCTGCACGCCGCCGGGCACGTCGAACGAGTACGGGCAGACGATCCCGATGCGCAACACGCCTCCTAGGCCGGGTTCACGACAGCGGGGGTGTCGATCCAGAGTCTTTGCAGCATGTGCCAGTCCTGCGGGTTGCGGGCGATCCCCTCGGCCAGGACGTCCGCGATGCGCTGGGTGAGCAGCCGCACCCGCACGTCCAGCGCACCCTCATCCGGCGCCGGCAGCGGGATCGGACCCTCCAGGCGCCCGGCGGCCGCGTCCGGGTCGAACCACATCGACACCACGTACAGCGGGGCGCCGGTGCGCAGAGCCAGCAGCGCGGGGCCGGCCGGCATCTTGGTCCGGCCGCCGAAGAAGTCGACCTCGACACCCCGGGCCGTCAGGTCCCGGTCGGCGAGCAGCGGCACCACGTAACCGGCTCGCAGGCGCTCCTCCAGCACGTCGAACGCGGGCCGGTCACCGCCGGTCATCGGGAGGATCTCCATACCCAGCGAGCGCCGGAAATGCAGGAACCGCCGGTACACGCTCTCCGGTTTGAGCCGCTCCGCGACCGTCACGATCGGCCAGCCGTTGGCGGCGACCCAGGCGCCGGCCGCGTCCCAGTTGCCGGCGTGCGGCAGGGCGACGACCGCACCGACCTTGTCGGCGACGTGCTGGCCGAGCAGCTCCCCGCGCTCCAGGCGGAACCCGGTCAGGTGCTCGGCCTTGGGGCGGCCCGGCAGCTGGAACGCGTCCAGGTAGTAGCGCGCATAGGAGCGCAGCCCGCGGCCGACCAGGTCGGCGAGCTCGGCGTCCGACGGCCCGTCGCCGACGACCCGTCGCAGGTTGGACGCCAGCGTCAGGGTGCCCTTGCCACCGTTGCCGCCGCGGTACCGGCGGGAGCCATGCGCCGCGGCAGCCGCGAAGAACGGCCAGACCACGGACCGGGGGAGTTTCGGGATGAGCGAGAACGCGGCGCCGTAGCCGAGTTCCGCCAGGTTCACTGAGCGACCCGATCGTCGGCGGCGGCAGCCGCGTCACCACGGGACGCGGCCTCGGCGATGTCGCGGGCCTGCCGGTACACGTGCGACATCCGCTGCCAGATGGTGATCACCGACAACAGCACCAGCAGCCACAGCGCCGCCTCCATGCCGTGCCGCACGCCGAAGCCGAACAGCAGGCCGCCGATGCCGACGAGGATGAGCCGCTCGGTGCGCTCGGCCAGCCCGACGTTGGCGGTCATCCCGAGACCCTCCGCGCGGGCCTTCACGTAGGACACCACCTGCCCCGTCAGCAGGCACAGCAGCGCCGCGGAGCACTCGCGCAGCTGGCCCTGCGAGGCATACCAGAACGCGACGGAGCCGAAGATGGCACCGTCGGAGACGCGGTCCATGGAGGAGTCGAGCAGGGCGCCGAACTTGTTGCTGACGCCGAGCTGCCGGGCCATGGACCCGTCGAGCATGTCGGTGAGGCAGCTCACGGTGACGATAACGAGCGCGATGACCATGTGGCCGCGCGTGGCGAAGCCGACACTGCCGATGAGCACGCCGACCGTGCCGGCGACGGTCACCGCGTTGGGCGTCACCCTGGCACGCAGCAACGCGGCTGCGACGGGGTTGACGATGCGGGCCAGTCCGGCCTTGCTGACTACGCTGAGGATCTTCGCCATGGCGCTCCCACGATAACGGCGGCGGAGCTTGCCGGATACCTGCGCGTGGGCCTGCTCACGGTGCTTGAGTAAACCGTATGACGCCGGTGGGAGCCGACGGGCTTGTGTCGGTGATGGTTCGGGTGTGGGATCGGTGAACAGGTCGTGACTGTGAGACTGCTCACAGCGGGCAGGACGGGAGGCGCGTGATGGCGCAGAAGGTCCAGGAGAAGGGTGTCGCCGGCCCGGTGCCGGCGGTTGATGACCCCGGCAGGGTACGCAACGTGGTCGTCGTCGGGCATTCCGGCGCCGGGAAGACGACCCTCGTGGAGGCGCTGCTCGCAGCGACCGGCACGATCGGGCGGGCAGGCGCGGTGGCCGAGGGCACCACGGTGACCGACCACGACCCGGCGGCGGTGCGGCAGCAGCGGTCGGTGACGCTGTCCTGCGCCCCGCTGGTGCACGGCGAGACGAAGGTCAACCTGCTCGACACCCCCGGCTATGCCGACTTTGTCGGGGAGCTGCGCGCCGGCCTGCGGGCCGCGGACGCGGCACTGTTCGTCGTGTCGTCGGTGGACGGCGTGGACGCCGCCACCGCGGCGCTGTGGGAGGAGTGCGCCGCCGTCGGGATGCCCCGCGCGGTCGCCGTCACCCGCCTCGATCATCCCCGGGCCGACTTCCAGGACACCCTCGATCTCTGCCAGGACGTCTTCGGCGACAACGTGCTGCCGCTGTACCTGCCGATGCTCGGCGACGACGGCGCGGCCGTGGAAGGGCTGATCGGGCTGATCACCCACCGGGTCTTCGACTACTCCGCGGGCTACCCGCCGGTGGTCCGCGACCCCGAGCCGCAGCACCTGCCGGCGATCGAGGAGTCGCACAACAGCCTGCTCGAGGGCATCATCGCCGAGAGCGAGGACGAGACGCTCATGGAGCGCTACGTCAGCGGCGAGGTCATCGAGACGTCGGTGATCATCGAGGACCTGGAGAAGGCCGTCGCGCGCGGCACGTTCTACCCCGTCGTGCCCGTCTGCGCGCAGACCGGCCTCGGCATCGACGCCCTGCTCGAGGTGCTGACCAGCGGGTTCCCGTCACCGCTGGAGCACGTGGTGCCGCCCGTCACCGACGTCAACGGCAACCCGCACGCCCCGCTGCGGTGCGACCCCGCCGGTCCGCTGATCGCCGAGGTGGTGAAGACGACGATCGACCCGTACGTGGGGCGGGTGTCGCTGGTGCGGGTCTTCTCCGGAACGCTGCGGCCCGACCAGCCGGTGCACATCTCCGGGCACGGCATGGCCGAGCGCGGCCACCCCGACCACGACGCCGACGAGCGGTTCGCGCACCTGTTCTCCCCGCTCGGCGCGACCCTGCGGGAGGTGCCCTACGCGGTCGCCGGCGACATCGTCGCGATCACCAAGTCGACGACGGCCGAGACCGGGGACACGATCTCCGGCAAGGACGACCCGATGCTCATGGCGCCCTGGGTGATGCCGGAGCCGCTGCTGCCGATCGCGATCGTCGCCAAGACCCGCTCCGACGAGGATGCCCTGGCCAAGAACCTCGGCCGGCTCGTCGCCGGCGACCCGACGCTGCGCCTGGAGCGCAACGCCGAGACCCACCAGCTGGTGCTGTGGTGCATGGGCGAGGCGCACGCCGACGTCGTGCTGGACCGGCTGCGCTCCGGCGGCGTCGAGCTGGACACCGAGCCGGTCCGGGTCGCGCTGCGCGAGACGTTCGCCGCGCCCAGCCAGGGCCACGGCCGGCACGTCAAACAGTCCGGCGGCCACGGCCAGTACGCGGTCTGCGACATCAAGGTCGAGCCGCTGCCGCGCGGCACCGGCTTCGAGTTCGTCGACAAGATCGTCGGCGGGGTCGTGCCGCACAACTACATCCCGTCGGTGGAGAAGGGCGTACGCCACCAGATGGAGCGCGGCATGGTCGCGGGCTACCCCGTCGTCGACGTACGGGTCACCCTCGTCGACGGCAAGGCGCACTCCGTGGACTCCTCCGACGCGGCGTTCCAGACCGCGGGTGCCCTCGCCCTGCGCGAGGCCGCCGAGCAGGGCCAGACGACGCTGCTGGAACCGATCGACGAGGTCACCATCCGCGTCCCCGACGAGTTCGTCGGCGCGGTCATGAGCGACCTGTCCGGCCGCCGCGGCCGGGTCCTGGGCAACGAGCCGGACCCCGCCGGGCACGAGCGGACCCTGGTCCGCGCCGAGGTCCCCGCGACCGAGCTGGTCCGCTACGCGGTCGAGCTGCGGGCGATGACGTCGGGCTCGGGCACGTTCAGCCGCGTCTTCGCCCGGCACGACCCGATGCCGTCGCACCTGGCGGACGCGGTGAAGAAGGAGCACGCCGCGTCGCGGTGACCGCTCAACGGTCTGGCTGGATCTCCCGGTCCAGCCAGACCCGGTCACGCAGCTCGATCCCGTCGACCATGATGCCCGCCGGGTACCCCCTCGAAGGGGTGAACACGTCGCGCTCGATCGACCGGAACCGGAAGCCCTGCCGCTGGTAGAAGCGCAGGTTGCCGACGTCGGCGGCGCCGGTCGCGACGAGCATGGTCCCCCCGCCGGCCGCCCGGACCAGGTCCGCGGCGGCCTCGACCAGCCGGGCGCCGACGCCGGTGCCCCGCC
Source organism: Dactylosporangium sp. NBC_01737 (assembly GCF_035963215.1). Taxonomy (NCBI): domain Bacteria; kingdom Bacillati; phylum Actinomycetota; class Actinomycetes; order Micromonosporales; family Micromonosporaceae; genus Dactylosporangium; species Dactylosporangium sp. NBC_01737. The sequence continues at coordinate 4,573,880 of NZ_CP109153.1, read as the reverse complement.
GCTCCTCGACCACCGCCATGTTCTTGATCTCCAGGTCGACCAGCTGCAGGTGCCCCACCGGCCGCCCGTCCGCCACGGCCACGAGGACCCGGCCCTCGTGCAGGTAACCGTCCAGCTCGGCCGCGGAGTCCTCGGCCAGCTCGAACAGCCACCGCACTTCGGCCCGGTCGCCGCCGTACTCCACCACTCGCACGACGCCCACCCTCCCAGGTCGGCCTACACTGCGCGGCATGATTTTCTCGCGGGGCAGGAAACAGGATCCGGTCGTCGAGTTCTGGGCCTGGTGGCCGACGATCCGCCCCGCCGTCACCGACGCCATCTCCACCGGCGGGTTCGAGCCGCTCACCCCGCAGATCAGCAAGCGGGTCGCGGCCATCCACAAGGACCTGACCTGGGAGTTCAGCAAGGGCACGGACTCGCGGCACGCGCTGGTCGTCTCCCCCGGCGGCAACCCCGCGCTGCGCGCCGTCGTCGCCCGCTGGGGTGCCCTCGCCCCCGCCGCCGACCCCGACTGGGAGTTCCACACCGCCCGCCAGCCCGACCACGACACGCTCAGCGCCACCATTGAGATCGCCGGCGCGAAGCTCGACCTGGCGCTGCTGCGCTTCGCGTTCAGCCGCGACGAGGACTCCGCCGCGATCGACGTCGTCGGCCACCACCCGCTGTTCCGCAAGCTGCCGGAGCCGGTCCGCGGGCAGATCACGTTCCTTGCCCTGGACTGGCTGCTCGGCGAGGAGGGCGTCGAGCTGTGGATCGGCTCCGTCGACTTCAGCGCCGACGAGCCCGCCGGCGCCCGCGACCCCCTGGACCTGGCCGCCGCGGTCGACGCGCTGCGCGAGGAGCACCGCGAGCCGCAGTGGGTGGTCTTCTCCGCCGAGGTACGCGGCCGCCCCGTCACCGGGATCGCGCAGCGGCCGTTGCGCTCGGCCCGCTGGCCACGGTTCGACACGCACGTGGCGGTGGTGCTGCCGTTCGCCGGCGCCGTCGCGGGGCTGCCCTCCGACGAGGTCGCCGAGGCGCTGGTCGCCTTCGAGGACGGCACCCTGGAGGCGGCGCTGCACGGCAACGGCGAGCTGCTCGCCCATGAGACCGGCGGCGGCCGGCGCACGCTGCACTTCTACGTCGACGGCACCTCGTCCGCCGGTGACGACCTCACCGCGGCCGCGGCCGGCTGGCCGGGCGGCAAGGCGACGGTCAAGCGCGCCCACGACCCCGGTCTGGAGGCCGTGGCGCACCTGGCCTGAACGGCCCCTACTCCCAGACGGAGGCGAGCAGCTTCCTCGTGTCGCCGAGCAGCTGCGGCAGGACCTTGGTCCGGCCGACGACGGGCATGAAGTTGGTGTCGCCGCCCCACCTCGGCACGATGTGCTGGTGCAGGTGGGCGGCGATGCCGGCGCCGGCGACCGAGCCCTGGTTCATGCCGAGGTTGAAGCCGTGCGCGCCGCTGGCCCGCCGGATCACCCGCATCGCGGTCTGCGTGAACGTCGCCAGCTCCACCGTCTCCTCGGCCGTCAGGTCCGTGTAGTCGGCGATGTGCCGGTACGGGCAGACCATCAGGTGCCCCGGGTTGTACGGGTACAGGTTGAGCACCGCGAACACCACCTCACCCCGGGCGACGACGAGGCTCTCGTCGTCCGGCAGCCCGGGCGCCCGGCAGAACGGGCACCCGGTCGGCTCGTCGTGGTCGCCGGCCCGGTCCTCCTTGATGTAGGCCATCCGGTGCGGCGTCCACAACCGCTCGAGATCATCCGGGGTCCCGGTCACGCTGCCTCCCCGCTGCGCTCCGGTCCGGTCACGCCGTCTCCTCCGCCGCCTCCGCCGGAGCCGTCGCCCCGGCCGCCGACGGTCCCTGGTTGGTGCGGGACCGGACGACCTCGACGACGTGCGCCACGGCCTCGTCGAGGGCGACGCCGTTGCGCTGCGAGCCGTCGCGGTACCGGAAGGAGACGGTGCCCCCGCTGACGTCGTCGTCGCCGGCGATCGCCATGAACGGGATCTTCTGCTGCTGCGCGGTGCGGATCTTCTTCTGCATCCGCTCGTCGGAGGCGTCGACCTCGACCCGGATGCCTTCCCTGCGCAGCCGGGCGGCGAACTCGGCGAGGTAGTCGGCGTGGTCGGCGCGCACCGGGATGCCGACCACCTGCACCGGGGCGAGCCACGCCGGGAACGCGCCCGCGTAGTGCTCGGTGAGCACGCCGAAGAACCGTTCGATCGAGCCGAACAACGCCCGGTGGATCATCACCGGCTGCTGCCGGGTGCCGTCGGACGCCTGGTACTCCAGGGCGAAACGCTTCGGCTGGTTGAAGTCGACCTGGATGGTGGACATCTGCCAGGTCCGGCCGATCGCGTCGCGGGCCTGCACGGAGATCTTCGGGCCGTAGAACGCGGCGCCGCCCGGGTCCGGCACCAGCTCCAGGCCGGACTCGAGGGCCGCGTTGCGCAGCGCCTCGGTCGCCTCCTCCCAGTCCGCCACGTCGCCGATGAACTTCGGCGAGTCGTCGCGGGTGGACAGCTCCAGGTAGAAGTCGTCCAGGCCGTAGTCACGCAGCAGGTTGAGCACGAACTGCAGCAGGTCGCGCAGCTCGCCCGGCATCTGCTCCTTGGTGCAGTAGATGTGCGAGTCGTCCTGCGTGAGGCCCCGCACCCGGGTGAGGCCGTGCACGACGCCGGACTTCTCGTAGCGGTACACGGTGCCGAACTCGAACATGCGCAGCGGCAGCTCCCGGTAGGAGCGGCCACGGGCCCGGAAGATGAGGTTGTGCATCGGGCAGTTCATCGCCTTGAGGTAATACTCCGCGCCCTCCATCTCCATCGGCGGGAACATGGTGTCGGCGTAGTACGGCAGGTGGCCCGACGTCTGGAACAGGTTGGCCTTGCTGATGTGGGGCGTGTTGACGAACTCGTAGCCGGACTCCTCGTGCCGCTGGCGGGAGTACGCCTCCATCTCCCGGCGGATGATGCCGCCCTTGGGGTGGAAGACCGCGAGGCCGGAGCCGATCTCGTCGGGGAAGCTGAACAGGTCCAGGTCGGCGCCGAGCTTGCGGTGGTCGCGCCGGGCCGCCTCCTCCAGCAGCTTCTGGTATTCCTTCAGCGCGTCGCGGGTCGGCCAGGCGGTGCCGTAGACCCGCTGGAGCTGCGGGTTCTTCTCCGAGCCGCGCCAGTAGGCGGCGGCGATGCGGGTGAGCTTGAACGCCTGGATCATGCGGGTCGACGGCAGGTGCGGGCCGCGGCACAGGTCGGACCAGCAGACCTTGTCCGACTGGGCGTCGAGGTTGTCGTAGATCGTCAGCTCGCCGCCGCCGACCTCCATGACCTCGCTCGTGTCCAATGCCTGGCCGCTGTCGGACTTCACGTCGACGAGCTCCAGCTTGAACGGCTCGTCCTTCAGCTCGGCCTTGGCCTGCTCGACCGAGTCGAACCGCCGGCGGCGGAACCGCTGGCCCGACTTGATGATCTCCTGCATGCGCTTCTCGAGCTTGACCAGGTCGTCGGGGTGGAACGCCTTGTCGACCTGGAAGTCGTAGTAGAAGCCGTTGTCGATCGGCGGGCCGATGCCGAGCTTCGCCTCGGGGAACAGGTCCTGCACGGCCTGGGCGAGCACGTGCGCGGTCGAGTGCCGCAGCACGTTGAGCCCGTCGGGTGAGGACAGGTCGACGGCCTCGACCTCGGTGTCCTGCTCCGGCGTCCAGTCGAGGTCACGCAGCCGGCCGTCGGCCTCGCGGACCACGACGATGGCCTTGGGTCCGCTGGCCGGCAGCCCGGCCTCGGCGACCGCGGCGGCGGCGGTCGTGCCGGCCGTGACCACGAGGGTATTCGAGCGCACTGTGGACACGGTCTGCTCCCAAGCGTGAAGAGGTCTGATTCCTCCGAACTCTATCCGCCGGGCTACCGCAGGGCCGCGAACACCCCGCCCGCCACGGCCGCGCCGACGAGCGCGCCGACGACGATCTGCGCCACGGTGTGGTCCTTCAACGCCACCCGGGACCATCCGACGGCCGCGACGAGCGGGGCGGTGACCGCCAGGGGCCAGCCGTAGACGAGCACCAGGATGACCAGCGCGCCGGCCGCGACCGCGGTGTGGATCGACATCTTCCACCAGTGGTTGACGACGGCGGCGACGACGAGCCCGATCCCGCCGGCGACGACGGCCGCCAGGAGCTCCCGCTGCGCGTCCAGCGCGAGCAGCACCACGAACCCGGCGGTGACCGACGCGAGGCCGACGAGCAGCGGCCCGCGCCGCTGCCGGTGGTCGCCGACGTGACGGTCGGTCAGGTCGCCGCGCCGGACCCCGCGCAGGATGTACAGGAACGGCAGCACGCTCTCGAACAGCGCGGCGACGACCCCGAGCAGCAGCCCCCGCCCCACGCCCGGCGCACCGTGCACGGCGAGCAGCACGAGGAGCACCGACACCAGCACCGCCGGGGCGAGAAGCTCGGTCACGGCGCGGGCAATGCGCTGGAAGATCACCGCAGTACCGTACATAGAGAGACGCCGGCCGATGCACTCCCCCGTTTGAAGTACATCGGCCGGCCGCCTCAGTCCGTGCTGATCAGCGCTTCCAGAACGCGCCCCGGCCGGCGGGCCGCTCGGGTGTGCCGCCGGCCACCGCGTCCAGCTCCGCCAGGACCTCCCGCCACAGCTCCTCCAGGGGCCGCGCCGCGATCGCCGCCGGCGTGAGCCGCTCCGCGAGGGCCCGCAGCACCCCGATGCCGAGCACGGCCAGCCGCGACCCGAGGTCCTCGAGCAGCTCGCGCCGCTCGAAGTCGGGCAGCCCCCGGCGTCCCGCAGCCGCCGCGCCTCGCCGGACGCGAGCTCGCGCAGGTCGGCCGAGTCGGCCCGCCGCTGCTCCGCCTCGACCGACGGCTGCGCCGCCGCCGGCGCCTGCGGGCGCACGGAGCCCCGGCCTCGCAGCGCCCGCCCGACCCCGCCACCGCCGAACACGCCACCCGTCGATGTCCGGCGCGCCGGTGACGGCACCATCGGCGGCATGGGCGGCGGCCCGCCCGGGGCGGGCATCGACGCCGGCATCGCGGTGCTGCGCCGCAGCGGCGCGGCATACGGCATCGACGTCGGGTGCAGCGGCGGCGGTGGCACCGCCGTCGGCAGCTCCCAGCCGGCCGGCATGTCGACGGGCTGGACCACCTGGTGCGGCTCGCCGCCCTCGGTGACGACGCGCTTGTCGACCGCCACGTAGGCGGTGAACCGGCACAGCACCTGGAAGCGCAGCGACACCTCGGTGATCCGCCGCTCCAGCTCCTCGCCGCCGGCCAGCCCCGAGACGTAGGCGTCCTCGAGGTCGCGCAGCAGCGCCCGGGCCCAGATCGCGGTCAGCGCCGGGTTGTCGTGCCGGGTCGCGGGGACCGTGCTCGACCAGGGCGTGCCGTCGCGCATGGTGCCCGCGACCGTGAGCGCGCCGTCCCCGCCGCCGTCCCCGCCGTCGTCCGCAGTGCCCTCCGCGGCGCCGGCCGGGCCGCGATACCGCCCGGTGACCACGAACGGCACGCCCGGGAACACGTCGGGCAGCCGGGCCGGCGCCTGCGTGCCGTCGATCAGGTCGAGCCCCTCGGCGGTGACGGTGACGCCGCTGGCGACGGGCGCGCCGATGCGCCGGTGGATGCGGTCCATCGCCTCGTCGAGCCGGTCCTCGCTCTCGACCAGCTCGCACCGGCCGCCGCCGGCGATCGCCAGCCGGCCGAGGAACCCGGCGTTGACGGCCTGGTCGATGCCGACGGTGTGCACCCGCACCCCGCGCAGCGCCGCGCTGACGGTCCGCAGGATCTGGTCCTCGTTGCCGACCTGCCCGTCGGTGACCAGCACGAGCACCCGGTCACGGCCGCTGCCGGCACTGCCCGCGCCCGTGGTGGCAGCATCGAGCAGCTTCAGCCCGTCGAGGAGCGGCTGGAGCAGCTCGGTGCCGCCGCGGGCGTCGACCCGCGACAGGTGCTCCACGGCCCGGAAGCGGTGCCGGTCGGTGCCGTCGGCCAGGCCGGACGGCAGCGCGGCGGGCGTCTCCACCCGGTCGTCGAAGGCGAGGACCGCGAACCGGTCGGCGACGGTGAGCGTGTCGACGATGCGGGCGGCGGCGCGGCGGGCGGCGACCATCTTCCAGCCGCCCATGCTGCCGGAGCGGTCCAGCAGCAGCACCACGTCCTTGGGCTTCGGCGGCGCCTGCGACGCAGGCGGCAGCACGGTCAGCCGGTAGGTGCCCTCCTCGCCGGTGGTGTCGGGCACCAGGGCCAGCCCGGCCTCGCCGGGCCCGTAGGCCAGCCGGAGCACGAAGTCACGGTTGGCCCGCTCCCCCGGCAGCACGGACACGGTGCGCTCCGTCTGCTGCACGGTGTGCAGGCTGGAGCGGACCTCGCCGAGCGGCAGCCCCGCGGGGTCGATGTCGACCTCGATGCTCAGCCGCAGCGGGTTGGGGAACCCCGGCAGCAGCACCGGTGGCGTGATCCGGGACGCGTCGGGCACGGCGTCGGTGTCGAGGGCGTGGCCGACGCCGACACTGTCACCGTCCAGCGCGCCGCCCGGGATGTACCGCGGGGCGACGACCAGGGGGAACCGGAACGTCGCCTCGCCGTCCTCGAACGACAGCGGCCCGGCCAGTGACAGTGACACGCTGACCCGCTCGCCGGGCAGGATGTTGCCGACCCGCATGGTGAACACGTCGGGCCGCTCCTCCTCGGCGATCGAGGCGCGCTGACCGGCGGCGATCGCCTGGTCATAGGTCTCACGGGCGGCGCCGCGCTCCTGCAGCTGCGCCTCCACGACCCGCCCGTCGGCGGTCATCGCCATGCGGGTCACCGCGGCGCGGTCGGGCAGCGGGAAGACGTAGGTCGCCTCGAGGGCCTCGTCGTGGACGTTGACGAACTCCTGGGTCAGGTCGATCCGTGCGACCAGGCCGGTGATGGCCGTGCGGACGTCGATCCGGTCGAGCGGCAGGTTGCCCCGCTCGGTGCGCAGCGCGCCGAGACCGGCGTCGTCCTTCGGCGCGGCGACCCGCTGGGCCTCCGCCTCGCTCATCGTGGCGACTCTCATTGCACACTCCCTCGCTCGGGGCTCGGATCACGGACGGGCTCCCGCGTCAGCCCACGGGCGGCCAGCAGGTCCAGCAGCGGCTGGGCGGCCGCCTGGATGGCGGCCATGTCGTCGGGTCCCGGCGTGCCGGGCAGCAGCAGCGTCACGTCGCCGCTCAACGGCACCCCGCTGAGCAGTGCGGGCGGCGGCGCCGGTGGCGGTGTGTGCGGTGCGGGCGGCTCGGTCCAGAACCTGACCGCGGCGGAGCCGCGCAGGCTGGTTCTGTGCGGTTGCTCGTGCTTCGGCAGGTCGGCGATCTCCCACAGGAGCGCGTCGGGTGCCTCGGCAAGCTCGATCTGGATGTCGGCGATCCGCCTGCCCTCCGACTGGCGGCGTTTGATCGCCACCAGCTGCGCAAGGTGTCGCGGACCGTAGAGCGCGGTGCGGCCCCGCATGGTCGGGCGGTCGACGAGCCCGATCGTCGCATACCACCTGATGGCACGGGCGTCGGGAACGTCGCGCACCCGGCCGTTGGGTGCGCCCGCATAGGCGGTGCCTTCGAGCGCGGCGGCAACCCTTGCCGTCAGCTCGTCGAGCGTCCATCCCGTCGCGGTCACACGACAACTATGACACTGTCACATGACACTGTCAACAAAGCGGGGCAGCCGCACCTCGGCCCGCACCCCGGGACGCGCGTCGAGCAGGCGCACCGTGCCGCCGTGCCGGCGGACCAGCTCCCGGACGATCGCCAGGCCGAGGCCGGTGCCGCCGGCGTCGCGGGCCCGGCCGTCGTCGAGGCGGGTGAAACGGTCGAAGACCCGCTCCCGCAGCGGGCCGGGGATGCCCTCCCCGTCGTCGGTGACGGTGACCAGGACCTCCTGGCCCTCGGCCTCCGCGCGCAGCACGACCCCCGTGCGGGCGTGGCGCACCCCGTTGTCGACGAGGTTGAGCACGACCCTGATCAGCGCGTCCTGCTCACCCTCGACCCACAGCGGCTGCCCGGACGGCTCGACGGTGACGGTGGCGTACCGCTTCGCCAGATTCGTCAGCAGGCTCTGCATCTCCACCGGCTCCCGCGCCACCCGGCGCCCGTCGCGCTCGTCCGCCCTGGCCAGCAGCAGCAGGTCGTCGACCAGCCGCGACAGCCGGTCAAGGTCGGTCAGCAGGTCGTCGCCGACGGCGTCCCAGTCGCCCAGCTTCTGCGCCACCTCGACCTGGATGCGCATGCTGGCCAGGGGGCTGCGCAGCTCGTGCGCGGCGTCCGCGATGAACGAGCGCTGCCTGGCCCGGGTCGTGGCGAGGCGGTCCAGCATGTGGTTGAGCGTCACCGCGAGGCGCTGGATCTCGTCGCTGGACGGCGGCACCGGCAGCCGCTCGTCGGTCGCCGCGCCCGTGATCCGCTCCGCGGACGCGCTGAGCCGGTCCACGGGCGCCAGGGCCTGCCCGACCACCTTCCAGGCGATCGCGACCAGGATGGTCACCAGGGCCGGGTACGTCACCCACAACGACGTCTTCAGCAGCTCGAGGCTGCGGTTGTAGTCGCCGAGCGGCACCGCGACCACGACGACCCGGCCGTCCTGCACCTGCCGAGCGGTGACCCGCAACGGGTCCCGCTGCAGCGCCCGGTCTCCGGGCACGGTGATCCGCTCGTGCTGGGCCGCGGCGACCTCGGAGGGCTGCAGCAGCGGCACGAGCAGGTCCGCGTTCCGGTCGCCGGCGACGACCCGGTGCTGGGCGTCGAGCACCTGCACGACCTGACCCGCTGGCGCCGGCAGCGGCGACGGCAGCGTCGAGCCCTCCTCCAGCAGTGCGGAGATCTCCAGGATGGTCGCATCGGCCGAGCGGTCCAGGGTGCCCCGGAAGCTGTACGTCATCGCGGTCGCCATCGCCACGCCCGCGATCGCCAGCCCGACGATGAGCCCGCTGGTGCCCAGCAGCACCAGCCGCCCGCGCAGCGACAACCGCGACCACCAGGTCATGCCGCCTCCGCCTCGCTCCGGCGACCCGGCCCTCGACCACGAGCCGGCCGGCTCGTGGCTCCTCCGCTGCGCTCCGGACCGCTCATGCCGTCCTCAGCCGGTATCCGGCCCCGCGGACCGTCTCGAGCGCGTCGCGGCCGAGCTTGCGCCGCAGGTAGCCGACGTACACCTCGACCGCGTTCGGCGCGGTGTCGATGCTCGCGTCCCACACGTGATCGAGGAGCTCCGTCTTCGACACGACCTGCCCCGGGCGGCGCATCAGGTACTCCAGCAGCGCGTACTCCCGCGCCGTCAGCACGATCTCCTCGCCGCCGCTGGTGACCCGCCGCCGCGCCGGGTCCAGGGTCAGCTCCCCGACCGTCAGCACGCTCGGCCGCTCCGGCGCGCCGCGGCGCAGCAGTGCACGGAGCCGGGCGACCAGCACCACGTAGGAGAACGGCTTGGTCAGGTAGTCGTCGGCGCCGCAGTCGAGGCCGTCGGCCTGGTCGTACTCACCGTCCTTCGCGGACAGCATCAGCACCGGCACCCAGTTCTTCTCGGCGCGCAGCGCCGACACCACGCGGTACCCGGAAAGACCGGGCAGCATGATGTCCAGGATCACCGCGTCGTAGCCGCCGTGCCTGGCCAGCTCCAGGCCCGTGGGCCCGTCCCCGGCCACGTCCACGGCGAAGCCCTCCGCCTGCAGGCCGCGCTGCAGCGCTCCCGCCATACGAATCTCATCCTCAACCACCAGCAGCCGCACGAGCACCAGCGTGGCACGCTGTGCTGTGGGAACGCACAGGCGGTCTCAGCGATGTCACAGCCGACCCCGAGCACCATGGTCGGCAGGAGGTGTACCCAATGTCGAAGTTCACGTCACGACCTGTCCTACGGTGGGCGGTGCCCGTGCTTGCCGCGGTCGCTGTGGTAGGTGCGGGCGTGGCCGCAAAGACCCTCGCCGTCGCCGCCGAGCCGAACCTGCCGCCGCGCACCGCTGCGCAGCTGCTGGTCGACCTGCAGACCGCACAGCTGGACGGACTGTCCGGCACCGTCGTGGAGCGCGCGGACCTGGGCCTGCCGGCCCTGCCGTCCCTGCTGGGCGACCAGAGCTCCGAGCTCACGTCGCTCGTGTCGGGCAAGCACACCCTGCGCGTGTGGTACTCGGGCCCGGACAAGGCCCGCGTGTCGCTGCTGGGCACGCAGGGGCAGAGCGACATCATCCACAACGGCGCCGACACCTGGACCTGGAACAGCAAGTCCGGCAAGGCGCAGCACTTCAAGGACTCCGGCGACAGTGAGCACCCGGCCGACAAGGGCCCGGGGGCGATCCCGAGCGACATCCCGAAGAGCCCGCAGGAAGCGGCCGACCTCGCCCTCAAGGCGATCGACCCGACCACGCAGGTCTCCATCGGCAACTCGGCGAAGATCGCCGGACGGGACGCCTACGAGCTCATCCTGCGCCCGCGGGACACGGCGTCGCTCATCGGCCAGGTCCGCCTGGCGATCGACGCCCAGGAGAAGCTGCCGCTGCGCGTGCAGATCCTGGCGAAGGGGCAGTCCAACCCGGCGTTCGAGGTGGCGTTCACGCAGGTGAGCTTCGCCCGGCCCGACGACGGGCAGTTCGTGTTCAACCCTCCGGCCGGCACCAAGGTCGAGGAGGCGGACCCGGCGAAGGCCGGCGCCGAGGGGCAGCCGAAGGTCGACGAGTCGGCCTCCGGTGAAAAGCCCAAGAGCGCCGTCATCGGTACCGGCTGGACCTCGGTCTTCGTCCTGCGGACGGGCACCCCGGCACAGGCCGCGCCCGGCGACGCGGAGGCCAAGAAGGCCCAGGACGCCATCAACCAGCTCCCGCTGGGCAACGGCGGCCGGACGTTCAACAGCAAGCTGTTCAGCGTCCTCATCACCGACGACGGCCGGGTCCTGGTCGGCGCGGTGACCCCCGAGCGGCTCTCGCAGGTGGCCGCCGACCCGGCAGCCGCACTGAAGTAACGGACCGCAATCAGTGAGGGACCGCGGCGTTGCCGCGGTCCCTCTCTTCGTGCCTGGCGGCGGCGGCGCGATGTAACGTCGCGATCGAGTACATGTCCCGGGCCCGGCGCAGCAGTTCCTCCTCCGAGGCGGTGTTCTGCCGGACCGAGAACCCGACGGTCGTGTAGGCCAGGACGCTCAGCAGCAGGCACGCGACCACGCAGACCGGGGTGAGCAGCTCCAGCTGGCTCGCGCCCTGGACCTCCCCGGCGGCCGGGGTGGTGTCGAGACGCACCGCCGCCATCACCGTGTAGTGGGTGCTGCACGCCGCCACGGCCATGATCCCGGCGGCGACGGCGAGGGCCCTGTTGCCACGGACCGTGGACACGCACCACAGCGTCACCGTCGCCCCCACGACCGACGCGGCGACGGCGGCGATCGCGGTCGCGGGGTCGTAGCCGACGGTCCCGGCCACCCGCATGGCCAGGGGCGCGGTGCTGTAGACGGCGGTCAGGCCAAGCCCGGTGACGATCCCGGCCGGCAGCACCTTCCACAGCGACGGCCGGCCGAAGCCGACGACGTACAGGCCCAGGCAGTACACCACCACCGCGATGCCGAAGCCGAGCGCGGTGATCGGCACGTCGTAGCGCACCACCGAGTTGGGCACGTCGGTGCCGAGCAACGCCATGAAATGCGGCACCCACGTGCCCGCTCCCCCGATCGCGACCGCGGACAGGGTCAGCCACCGGGCTCTGCTGCCGCCGCTGGACGCCCGGGACCGGGCGGCGATGAACACGCCGAGCAGGCAGCCGAAGAACGACAGGGCAAGGGCGAGCGCGGGCGTGATGGCGCCGTAGGCGAAGTGCTCCACGAACGCCCATTCAGCCAGCCCGATGGTTCGGCCGGTCGGACAACTTGTGCGGGTTTGCCCTCACCCTGCGGGGGTAGCCAAAGGTGAGCACCGAGAGGAGTTGATCGCACATGAGTCAGGTTGTGGAGACCGTGGACGTGGCCGTGCCCGTCCGCACCGCGTACAACCAGTGGACCCAGTTCGAGGAGTTCCCGGCGTTCATGCACAGCGTGCGGGAGATCCGCCAGCTCGATGACACCAGGTTGCACTGGGTGGTCGAGTTCGGCGGGGTACGCCGCGAGTTCGACGCGCGCATCACCGAGCAGCACCCGGACGAGCGGGTCGCATGGACGTCGACCGAGGGCCCGAAGCACGCCGGGGTGGTCACCTTCCACCGGCTCGACGACACCCACAGCCGGGTGACGGCGCAGCTCGACATCGACCCTGAGGGGTTCGTCGAGAACGTCGCGGACAGGGCCGGCATCGTGGACCGGCTGATCAAGTCCGACATGGCGAAGTTCCGTGAGTTCATCGAGCAGCGCGGCAGCGAGACCGGCGCGTGGCGCGGCGACGTCGCCCAGCCGTCCGCCTCCCCGGGGGCCGCTCCCGGTGCCGCTCCCGGCACCTCCGGTGCCGTCCCGAAGCCGGGTTCGTGGATCGCGCCCGGCAGCACGCCGCCCGGCGCGGCCCTGCGCTCCCCCGACGCGGACCAGCCGGGCACGTACCAGTCCGACGCCATTCAGGCGGCACCCGACATGACCCAGAGCACGGACGTGCACCGCATGCCGGACCCCGACGATTCCCGGCACGCCATCTGAGCCTCACTCTCCACCGCACCGGAAAGGCCGGCCGGCCAGCGTTCGCGCTGACCGGCCGGCGTGCGTGTGCGGGCTAGGCCCGTCGCGCGGTGATCAGCAGGCGGTCACTGCCCACGGTGTACGGCGCACCGTCCGGCCCGCCGTACAGCGTCACGTCCGTGAACCCGCCGTCGCGCAGCATGGCACCGAGGTGCCCGCTGGTGTAGACGTGGTGCACGGCCGTCGCGGTGAGCCGTTCCCCGCCGCGGACGAAGGTGTACCGGCTGAGCAGCCGGCTGGCGGCGACGTCGTACTCGGTGGCCGCCTCGACGGTGATGTCGCCGGTGCGCATCACCCGGTCCTGCCCCGTGAAGCCGGGCAGGACGGTCTCCGCCGTCGCGTTGAAGTCCACGACGAGCCCGCCGCCGGGCCGCAGCGCCGCGGCGGCCGCCGCGACGAACACGGTCAGGTCGGCCGGTTCCAGGTAGCCGAAACTGTTGCCGAGGCACAGCACCGCGTCGAAGTCGCCGGTCCGCGGGATGTCCCGCATGTCGGCGACGACGAACTCGACATCGGCGCCCTGCTCGGCCGCGGCCCGCCGGGCGTGCCCGGCGGCCTCCGCGGAGAGGTCGACGCCGGTGACCCGGTGACCCGCCGCGGCGAGGGCGAGACTGTGCCTGCCGCTGCCGCACGGCACGTCGAGCAGCCGCGACCCGGGTGCCAGCCCGAGCCGGTCCTGCACGAAGGCCACGTCGGCGGCGGTCGCCTGCGGCGCCGCGGCACGGCGCCAGAACTCGTTGGGCAGTTCGGTGAAGAAGTCCGCGTACCACGCGGACGGGACGTGCTGGGACAACTGAGGATCTCCTCCTGGGCGTGCATGATCGGGGAAGGTCGTCGCCCGGGCACACCTGCGCACACCAGCGGACCGTGGCAGGTCCGTGGTCAGCGGCGACCCGGGACTGGGGCCCGGGCAGGCATGGCATCCTCCAGAAAAGAGAACCTGCGCCGACGGTACCAGCGCCGCGGTGGTTGTTCGACGCAGTTAGTCGACGGGCTGGCGCTGCGCGGGGATCGCGATCCGCCTGGCGTGCGGGTCGGCGGCGTCAGCGGCCTCGTCGTCCGACGGCGTGTAGCGGCCGGACTCCATCGACCAGTCGACGTTGCCGCGGATCCAGTGCGCGAAGTCGCCGGCGACCGCCGCGACCGCGGGGTCGGCGGCGAGAGGGCCGTCGGCGAAGCGGGCCCGGGCCGCGACGAAGTCCTCGACCAGCGCGTCGTGCTCCGCGACGGCGGCGCGGACCGCGGCCTCCACCGGCAGGCGGCGCTCGTGCCGCAGCGCGAGCACGATGTTGTGGTGGTCGCCGGCAGCCTCCTCCTTCGGCCACGACACGAGGTCGTTGAAGATCGCGGTGATCATCCCGGCGGAGCGGTGCATCGCGGCGAAGTCGTGGTCGGCGAAGACCGCCGCCGGCAGCTCGACGCCGTGCATCGGCTCGATGAGGTCGAAGAACATGTCGATCGCGGCGGTGCGGAACCGCATCGTGCGGTATTCGGCGAGGGACGGCGGGCGGTTCGCGGCCCGGTTGCCGGCCTCCCAGACGGTGGCCTCCAGGTAGTCGCCGACGTGCCCGGCGAACCGCGCCCGCCAGGCGGGGCTGACCCTCGGCCTGGTCCGGCGCCACACCTCGCCGAGCGCGCGCAGGTGACCCTTCGGCGGCTCGTGCGGGTCCTGCTCGTCCCGCTCGAGCAGGTCGAGGACCTCGTCGACGAGGCGTCTGGTGGCGCCCGGGTCGCCGGCCCGCTCGAGGTGGTCGTCGAGGGCGAAGACACTGATCAGCCACGCGGTGGCCAGTTGCAGGTCGACGGGGTCGGCGTCCGGATACGTGCGGGCCATGAGGTTGGCGAACCTGGCCCGGGCGAACGCGGCCCTGGCGCCCGGCCGGTCGAGCAGGCCGTGCCTGGTGGCCCAGTGCAGCGACCAGCGCTGCACGAGATCGACGTGCGGCGAGAGACGCGGCGTGAACGGGCACAGGACCGCGAGTGTCGACTGCATGATGCACCCCCTTGCGCCGCGAGATCTTCATGGTCGCGTTTTTTCACGCTTTCCGCGACCCTGTTCGATGGCTTCGACCCGGTTTCTCAGCCCTTGTCTGCTTACGCGTTCCCCGCACAGACGTCGCTAACGGGGTTGACCGGACGGGGGGCCGCGTCCGGGCGGCGGGCGCGCGGAAAAGTGTCGTACCCCCCGGATATCGTGCCCGTTGCTGGTTCGAACGTCTGTTGGTTCGTCTTTTCCCGCTGGGAGGTCCGGCCGTGTATCGACAAGGTGACGTCCTGCTGGTGCCCATCGCCGCGGGCGAGGTGCCCCCGACCGCGGTGCCCGCCCCGCGCGACCGCTCCGGCCGCATGATCCTCGCCCGTGGCGAGGCCACCGGGCACGCCCACGTGATCGTCGGCCCCGACACGCTGCTGCTCGCCGACCGCGACGACATCGACCGGCTCTTCGTCAAGGTCGTGTCCCGGGCGAGGGTCGTGCACGAGGAGCACGGCGCGATCTCGATCCCCGCAGGGTCGTATCGGATCATCCGGCAGCGCGAATACGTGCCGGGCTCGTGGCGACCGGTGGCCGACTGATGACCACGACCCCGCTCACCGACGAGACCAGCGCCGCGGTGCTCGGCGCCAACGCGGCGAAGTGGCTGGCCGCGGGGCTGTCCACGGCGCCCGCCGACCGTGACGCCGCCGCGGACGCGGTCCGCCTCGCCTATCGCGCCGCCGGCCTGCCCGAGCCCGCGCACGTGGTGTGGTTCGCCTCGCCGGCGGCGGGCGCCAGGGCGGCGGCGCTGCTCACCGGGCGCCGTGACCTGCCCGGCTCAGCTGCCGGTCCTGGCACCGTCCACGACCCGGCTCCCGCGCGCCCCCGGCCCATGACCACCGCCGCCCGCCGCGCCGCCCGGGCCGGCCTCACCCTGCCCACCGCGCGGCTGGGCGTCTCCACCGGCGTGGTCCCCGCCTCCGCGGACGCGATCGTCGCCGAGGAGCTGCGCGCGCAGGGCTGCCCGCCGGTCCCGGGCACCGCCGGCGTGTCGGTGCGCGCGGCGGTGCGCACCACGCCGTGGGCGGCGGCCCGCGCCGAGGTCCACGACTCGCTCGGCCCCGACGGCTGGGCGCGCCTGTGGGCGGCGTGCGGCGCCGACGTCTGGCGGATGGTCAATGACCGCGTCGCCACGCCGCTGCGCACGCACCTGCGCAACGAGCTGCCCACCCACGTGCGCGCCGTGCTGCTGGACGCCGTCGGAGGCCAGCACGACGCGGGCTGGCTGGCCGCGTTCGACGCCGCCGCCTCCCGGGCCGATCACTCGCAGGGCTCCCGGGGCGTCCGGGGCGAGGCTCCCGCGGCGGTGCTCGGTGCGGCGCAGCGCCTCGCCGGGCTGGCCGGGGTGGCCCGGTCCGCCGGCTGGTGGTGGCCGTATGCCAATGTCGCCGTCCTCACCGACCGCCCCGACCAGCTGCACCGGGACAACGTCGGCCGGCTGCACGCCGCGGAGACGCCGGCCCTGCGCTACAGCGACGGGTTCGCGTTGCACGCGTGGCGGGGCATGCCGATCCCGTCGGACCTCGTCGACCGGCTCGCCCACCTGACGCACGCGCAGATCGCCGCCGAGCGCAACGCCGAGCTCCGCCGCGTCATGCTGGAGCACTTCGGCTATGAGCGCTATCTGCGGGAGGCCGGCGCCCGCCGCCTCGGCGCCGACGCGTGCGGGGTGCTGTGGCAGCTGAGCTTCAACGACGACGAGCCGCTGACGATGGTCGAGGTCATCAACAGCACCCCGGAGCCCGACGGCACCAGCCGGGTCTACTGGCTGCGTGTCCCCCCGACGACCCGCACCGCGCGGGCGGGCGTGGCGTGGACGTTCGGCCTCACCGAGGAGGAGTATCAGCCGCTCGTGCAGACCTGAGCGCCACCCAGCCTGGCGGGCCACCCAGCCTGGCGGGCTGGCCGCCGCCTGGCGCGATCAGGCGCCCGACGCGGTCAGCCGCCGCCCCAGTGGGCGTCGTTCTGCTCCCGGCTGGGGCCGGTGTCGGGCCAGTCGCGGCGGGGGTCGGTCTCGACCAGCTCGACCATGTCGGCCGGGCGGACCCTGCCGGGCAGCTCGCCGAACCTGACGTGGCGCAGGAATGCCAGGTCGGGATCGGTGAACGTGATCTCGGCCGAGCCGTCCCCGGCCCGGTCCGTCTCGCTGCTCATGGTGACAATCGTCCGCCCCTGCGGACGGGTCGCGCAAGCACTCCGGCGACGAAGGCCCGGTGCGCCGGGGGTGCGCCCAGGAGTGCGCCAGGGTGCGCCGGGGTGCGAGGTGCGGCCGGCCGCACGAGAATGGGTCGATGCCGACTGTCGGACGGGCGAAGGTGCTCGCGTACCGGACCGTCACCAACCAGCTGCACGAGCGGGTCGACGCCGACCCCGGCGACCTGGCGGTCCTCGACCTCGGGGTGCCCAACGTGCCGGCCGGGACCGCGCGGCAGGCCCTGGCCGCGCGGACGAGCCGGTTCGACGGGCCCCTCGCGCTGGTCTGGTCGGCCCGGGGCGCGCGCCACCTGCACCGGCCCGGTGACCTGCCGGGCCTGGTCACGGCGCTGTGGCCGATCAGTGACGCCGACGCGGAGGCGCGGTTCGGCAGCAGGCAGATCCCCGACGGCGGGAAGCTGGGGATCGCCGCGTTCCGGGCGACCGCCGAGGCGTTCGCGGCCGTCGTCGGCGGGCCGACGGCGAAGGGCGACGCCAGCCGCGGCGTCAGCGACCTGGTTCCGGAGGCCCTGACCTACTACTGCGGGCCGTGCGAGGCGCGGCACATCTCGGGCTCGGTGTTCCAGCAGGCCGGGCTCGCCGGCGGGGTCCAGCTCGACGAGGCCGCGAGCACGACCGTGCTGCTGCCGATCGACGGTGCGCCGGCCGTCCCCGACGGGCCCGGCGACCCGTCCGGGCTCATCCTCGCGTACCTGCGGCTGCTCGGGCCGGCCGCGCCCGCCGACGTCGCGAAGTACCTCGGCACGACGGTCACGGCGCTCAAGCCGGCCTGGCCCGGCGGGCTCGCCGAGGTCACCGTCGACGGGCGCAGGGCGTGGATACCGCAGGAGTGCCTCGCCGGCCTCCTCGACGCGGAGCCGGTGCGTGGCGTGCGGCTGCTGCCGTCGTCGGATCCGTTCCTGCAGGCCCGCGACCGGTCGGTGCTGACCCCCGACAAGGCGCGGGAGAAGGAGGTGTGGCGGGTCCTGGGCAACCCGGGCGCGCTGCTGCTCGACGGGGACCTCGCCGGGACGTGGCGGGCCCGGATCGCGGGGAAGCGGCTCGCGGTGACCGTGGAGCCCTGGGCGCCGCTGCGGGCCGCCGTCCGGGACGCGATCGACGCCGAGGCGCAGTGGCTGGCGGCGGCGCGGGGGCTCCCCACCGCCGAGGTCACGGTCGGGCGTGGGGATACTTGAGCGCATGAGCTACTTGATCGCGTTCGCGTCGCGGCGGTTGGTGGAGGACGAGTCGCTGCTCCCCGGGTACGTGTATCACGATCCCGAGGACGCCACACTGCCCGCCGCGCCCGACGGCCGGAAGGCCAGCGGGTGGAACCTGCTGGTCGGCGACGAGACCGACGAGCAGCTCGCCGACGCCGGTGAGCTGCTGATGCCCGATCTGGAGTGGCTCGTCGAGCGGTACCCGGCGTTCGGCAAGATCGTCAGCGCCGGCTCCGAGGGCCGGCAGTTCGAGTGGGACGCCGACGCCGGCACCTACACCGACGTGGGCCCGTCCACGTTCGAGGACTGAGCACCGACCGGCAGGCTGATCGACGACGGGGCCAGGACGTCCTGCCGGACGGCGCGCAGCTCCAGCTCGTGGCCGAGCGGCGCGCCCGTGCCCGGGTTCCGGGAGAAGCGCGGGTGCGCTCCCCCGCTGACCTGCACCCGGATGCGGCGCCCCGCCGCGAACCGGTACGCGGTCGGCCACAGCTCCACCCGCACGATCCGTCCCGCCTCGCCGGCCTCGGTGCCCGCCCCGGCCGCCGGGCCTGCCTCGCCGGCCTCGGCCGCCGCCGCGCGGGCCAGGCCGTCGCAGATGTTCCACGAGCGGTCCTGCTCGTCGACCTCGCACAACCGGACGAACACGTCGAAGTACGGCACGAGGCCGCGGGCCGGGGGTGCCGAGCCGTCCGGCCGCACGCAGGTCGCGCGCACGGTGATCTCGGCGGAGATCGGGCCGACCACCTCGAGGGGCTCGGTGAGCGGCTCCGACGTGAACGTCAGCACGTCGGGCCGCGTCTCCAGGGGGCGGTTGTCGCGCCGGCCGGAGATCTTGCCGATGAGCCGCGGGCCGCCCAGCGCCGGCGTGGGATGTTTCGGGTCGTAGATGAAGCCGTCGAGACGTTCGCCGTCGGCCGCCGCCGGTGCCGTGCTCAGGGTGCCGTTGCTCCCCAGGTACCAGGCCTGCTGCCGGCTCGTCACGGGAGGCCACTCGGGCAGCTCGCGCCAGGCGTCGGTGCCGCCGACGTGGACCCGGACGGGGCGCTCACGGATGCGTTCGGGCCCGCCGGTGTGGGCCCGGAACCAGGCGACGGCCTCGGCCGCGGAGTGCTGGAACAGCCCGGCGCTGCCGTGGTGCCACGGGCCGATCGTCAGGTACGGCTGGAGGCCCGCGGCCCGTAACGCGGCGTAGTCGACCAGCTGCCACGGCAGGAAGATGTCATACCAGCCGCCGATCATCAGCACGGGTGCGGTGATCTTCGGCAGGCTGTGGGTGTGGCCGCGCTGCGTCCAGTAGGCCGACGTCGGGTCGGCCTCGGCGAGCCACCGCTGGAAGAACTCGATCTCCGCGCCGGTGGTGATCCGGTCGGCCTCGGCCAGGGGCACCCGGGCCAGCCCGCGCTGCAGCCTCGGCTGGCCGCGCAGCAGCTCGACGGCGTTGTCCAGCCGGGGGCCACGCTGCGCGTCGAGCAGCGCCGACCAGGTGAGGACCGTGTCGAGGGAGAAGGCGCCACCGGCATACGTCGGCGGGCCGAAGTCCGACGCGGTGACGATCGTGGCCATCGCCTTGAGCTCGTCGCCCGCCTCGGCGGCCAGCGCCCACTGCACGAAACCCACGTAACTGGGGCCGTAGGTGAGGAGGCGGCCGTCGTACCACGGCTGCAGGCGCAACCAGTCGAGCGTGTCGAGGCCGTCCTCGCGCTCCTGCAGCAGCGGCTCGAAGGTGCCCCCGGAGTCGCCGGTGCCCCGGCAGGACTGGATGAGCACGTTGAAGCCGCGCTGCGCGACGGCCCGGCAGAGCAGGCTCGTCGGCGCGCCCCTGCCGTACGGCGTGCGCACCAGCACCGTGGGCAGCTCGGCGTCCAGGGCCGGCCCGTAGTGCTCGGCGCGCAGGATCGCGCCGTCGCGCATACGGACCGGGATGCCCTTGGTGACGCGGACCCGCCCGGTCAGCGCGGGCGGCAGCTTCAGCAGTCGGCCTACCGGGTCGAGCCTCATGCCGCCCTACGTTAGCCGTGGCCTCAGTAGTCGGCGCAGCAGCGGGTCATGAGCGCTCTGACGTTGTTCACGTAACTCCAGTTGGTGATTCCGGCGTCACCCTTGGTGAGGTCGACCGCGCCCGCGCCGTTGTTGTACGCGGAGATCACCGCGTTGAGCAGCGTCGGGTCGGCGCCCATGACGTCGAAGGTGCCGAGCTGCTCGCCGAAGTAGCGGATCGCCCAGGCGAGATACTGCCCGCCGAGCATCACGTTGTCCTGCGGGGTCCCGATCTTCCAGGACGTGCCGAAGCGCTGGTTCATCCACGTCTCGGTGTCGGGCATGATCTGCATGACGCCGACGCCGCCGTCACAGGCGTAGATGTTGGACTGCCAGCCGCTCTCCTGATCGGCGACGCCGTACAGCAGCCGCTTCGGCACCCGGATCGCCTGCACCTCGGCGGGCGTGGCGCTGCCCCAGAACTGCTTGGTGGAGGCGGCGTCGAGGTATCCGCGCACCGTCGACTTCGGCAGCTGGGTGCCCTTGTACTCAGGCTGACAGCCGGGTTTCGTGCTGACCTTCGGCGGCGGCGGGGGCAGCGCCGTCTGCTTCGGCGGCGCGATCGACTTCTTCGCGGCGGGGGTCTTCGACGGCGTGGCGGACGGCGTCGGGCTCGGCGGCGCCGAGGTGACCTCCAGCGCCACCTCGGTCGGCTCGGCGCTCGGCTCGGCCGGCGAGCTGGACTGGCTCGAACCGGCCGACACCGGCACCCGGTCGCGGCCCTTCACGAGGACCGTGAGCCCGCCGACGGCGATCAGGCTGACCACCACCAGCGCGCCGATCAGGAAGATCATCCCGACGCGCCGCCGGCGCGGCCTGAACTCCTCATCGTCCCAGCGCTGCTCAGCGGTGTCGTCGTCGTAGAAATCGCCGTAGCTCATCGATGCCTCCCCCGGTCCTGGCACGCTATCGCGGACGGCCGATGCCCGCTGTCCCCTATGACGCCGGCGGAGGTGAAAACGATGGGTGAGGCGCGGTACGTCACATCGCGCACTGTGCGTGACGGCAATCCTGGGCCGCCTGGAACAATGGAGGTCATGCAGACCCGTTCAGACCTCCGCAACGTCGCCATCGTCGCCCATGTCGACCACGGCAAGACCACCCTTGTCGACGCGATGCTGCGGCAGAGCGGCGCGTTCCACGCGCGCGCGGAGCAGGTCGACCGGGTGATGGACTCGATGGACCTCGAGCGCGAGAAGGGCATCACCATTCTCGCGAAGAACACCGCGGTGCGCTACGTCCCCGCCGACGGCGGCACCCCGACCACGATCAACATCATCGACACGCCCGGCCACGCCGACTTCGGCGGTGAGGTCGAGCGCGGCCTGACCATGGTCGACGGCGTGATCCTGCTCGTCGACGCCAGCGAGGGCCCGCTGCCGCAGACCCGGTTCGTGCTGCGCAAGGCGCTCAAGGCCCGCCTGCCGATCATCCTGGTGATCAACAAGGTGGACCGGCCCGACGCCCGGATCAAGGAGGTCATCGACGAGACGTATGAGCTCTTCCTCGACCTCGACGCCGACGAGCACCAGATCGAGTTCCCGATCGTCTACGCCTGCGCCCGCGACGGCGTCGCCTCGCTGAGCCAGCCGGAGGACGGCACCGTCCCCGCCGACAGCGACAACCTGCAGCCGCTGTTCCAGACGCTGCTGGGCACGATCCCCGCGCCGTCCTACACCGAGGGCGCGCCCCTGCAGGCGCACGTCACCAACCTCGACGCGTCGCCGTTCCTCGGCCGCCTCGCGCTGTGCCGGGTCCGCGAGGGCACGATCCGCAAGGGTCAGACCGTCGCCTGGATCCGCACCGACGGCACCGTGCAGAACGTGCGGATCTCCGAGCTGCTGATGACCCAGGGCCTGGAGCGCAAGTCGGCCGAGGAGGCCGCGCAGGGCGACATCATCGCGCTCGCCGGCATCCCCGAGATCATGATCGGCGAGACCCTGGCCGACGCGGAGAACCCGGTCGCGCTGCCCCTCATCACCGTCGACGAGCCGGCCATCTCGATGACCATCGGCACCAACCAGTCGCCCCTGGCCGGCAAGGTCAAGGGCACCAAGGTCACCGCGCGGCTCGTCAAGGACCGGCTCGACCGCGAGATGGTCGGCAACGTGTCACTGCGGATCCTGCCGACCGAGCGCCCCGACACCTGGGAGGTCCAGGGCCGTGGCGAGCTCGCCCTGGCCATCCTCGTGGAGCAGATGCGCCGCGAGGGCTACGAGCTGACCGTCGGCAAGCCGCAGGTCGTCACCCGCGAGGTCGACGGCAAGGTGCACGAGCCGGTGGAGCGGCTCACCATCGACGCGCCCGACGAGTATCTCGGCGCGATCACCCAGCTCCTCGCGACCCGCAAGGGCCGCATGGAGCAGATGGTCAACCACGGCACCGGCTGGATCCGCATGGAGTGGCTGGTCCCGGCCCGCGGCCTCATCGGCTTCCGGACCGAGTTCCTCACCGACACCCGCGGCACCGGCATCCTGCACCACGTCTTCGAGAAGTACGAGCCGTGGTTCGGCGAGCTGCGCATGCGCGCCACCGGTTCCCTGGTCGCCGACCGGGCCGGGGTCGCGACCCCGTTCGCGATGATGAACCTGCAGGAGCGCGGCTCGATGTTCATCGAGCCCACCACCGAGGTGTACGAGGGCATGATCGTCGGGGAGAACTCCCGCGCCGACGACATGGACGTCAACATCACCAAGGAGAAGAAGCTCACCAACATGCGCTCCTCCGCGTCCGACGAGACGGAGAAGCTGATCCCGCCGCGCAAGCTCACCCTGGAGCAGGCCCTCGAGTTCTGCCGCGAGGACGAGTGCGTCGAGGTCACCCCGACCGCGGTCCGCATCCGCAAGGTCATGCTCGACCAGAAGGACCGCGAGCGCTCCGCCCGGAAGCGGTCGCACGCCTGATCCACCCGGCGACGGGGGCCGCTACGCGGCCCCCGTCGCCGTCTCCGCCAGCGCCGCCTGCGGCACGGACCACAGGGGCAGTTCGTGCGGGACGCGTTCGAGCACCCCGCCGTCGAACACGTCATACAGCGGCAGCGTCCGCAGATGGACGTAGCCGATGTGGCAGTCACACTCACCCTTCGGGCACGGTCGCGCGGTGCGCCGCCAGGTCCCGTCGTACAGGTTGCCGAGCGGCTCGGGCACGAAGTGGCAACGGCGGACCGTCCCGTCGCCGAGCACCGAGATCACCTCGTCGCCGGTGCGGCAGGCCCGCCCCAGCGACCGGTGCGGCCGGACGCTGTAGCCGAACAGCGGGTCGATCGCCGTCCACGCCGCCTCCTCCGCAGCGGAGTACGTGTGACCGTCGGCGGCGTTGACCCACAGGTACACGTCGCCGGGCAGCGCCGAGCGCAGCGCGACGGCGGCCGCCAGGTGCCCCGGCAGGCCGACGACGCCGACCGAGTGCCGGATCCCGTGCCGGTGCAGCGTCGCCGACTGCCGCAGGAACCGCTCCAGGGCGACCTGCCCGGGGTGGAACGTGCACCACAGCGCCAAGGTGTCCGGGTCCGCATCGGCGACCCAGCCGAGCCGGCCGGCGAGGTTCGTCTGGATCGCGGCGCGCCGCACGTGCGGCAGGTGCGACAGGCGCACGAGCGCGTCGCGGTACCAGGACCGGGTCAGCCCCTCACCCCACGGCGTGAACAGCACCTCGACCGGCTCACCGGCATGCGGCCCACCACCTTCCGGCCCCCCGGCGGTCCGGCCCGCCTCGACCCAGCCCACGAACCGATCCAGCGCGGCGCGGTCGGCGCGCAGCAGGCCGGGCGGGTCGCGCCGCTTCGCGAACGGGCAGTACGGGCAGTCGTAGTTGCAGCTCGCCAGCGGGCCGCGGTAGAGAATCCTCATCGCGGCACGTGCCCGGCCATGGCGGCGCGGACGCCGTCGGAGGTGAGCCACGGCCCGATCGCGTCGGAGTGCGCGAGGCCCTCCGCCGTGAGCCGGTGCCCGTCGACGTGACCGGTCTCGCGGAGCAGGCGCAGCGCCGGGAAGTCGTCGTCGACGTCGGTGCCGAAGCGCGCCAGGTAGTCGGCGGGCACGACCCCCGGCGCCCGCAGCAGCGACTTGAGCAGCCAGCGGCGGCGCTGCTCAGTGCCGTCGAGCACGAACCCGACCTCGGCGACGTCGAAGTCCTCCGCCGGCCGCGCCAGGTAGTCCTCGATGATGCCCCGCACCTGCCGCACGCTCACCGCGTAGTCGAACGAGTAGTGCAACCTCGACGTGTACGACCTCGCCCCGCACCCCAGCCCGACCATCCCGTCGTCCTGGCAGCAGTAGCCGGTGCCGCCGGCGCTGTCCCTGCCTGCGGCGGCGCCCCCGACCGCACCCCCGACCGCACCCCCGGCAACGCCCTCGACCGGTGGCGCGTCGCGGCGGCGGAATGCGCGCATCGACTGCTGCTCGTAGCCGGCGGCGGCGAGCAGGTCCACGGCGTGCCGGTACAGCCCGAGGCGCTGCGCGTCCCATTCCGGGTCGGGCGTGCCGGGCGCCCGCCGCCCCAGGCCGGTCATCGGGCGCACGTACAGCGGGTACAGGTACAGCTCCTCCGGCCGCCACGTCAGGGCGGTGGACAGCGAAGCGGTCCAGGTGTCGACGGTCTGGCCGGGGATGCCGTAGATGAGGTCGATGTTGAGCTCGGCCGGGCCCGCGGCGCGGATCGTGTCCAGCGCCAGGTCGACCTCGGCGCGGTGCTGCGGGCGACCGGCGGCGTGCGCCTCGGCGTCGAGGAAGCTCTGCACCCCGATGCTGACCCTGGTCGTGCCCCGGTCGAGCAGCACCGCGAGCCGGTCGGCGGTCGCGGTCGCCGGTGACGTCTCGACCGACATCGGCACGGCCCGCAGGTCCGCGCCCGTGGCCCGCTCGACGCCGTCGAAGAGCCGGGTCAGCTCGGCCGCGGTCAGATACGTCGGGGTGCCGCCGCCGATCGCGGCCCGGGCGTACGTCGCGGCCGGCACCGCGGCGGCGACCCGCTCCGCCTGCCTGCCCAGCTGGTCGAGGTAGGCGGTGACCTGGTCGGAGGGCGGCCTCGCGCGGGTGAAGAGGTTGCAGAACCCGCACCGCATCTCGCAGAACGGCACGTGGACGTAGAGGAACAGCGCGTCCGTCGGCTCGGCCGCCCACACGTCGGCGAGCTTCGGGCGGGGCCGCAGCGGCCGGTACGCCGTCTTGTGCGGATACGCATACAGGTAGCCCTGATACGGGGAGCCGAGCATCACCACTCCCCCGGCTCGAGGGTGAACTCGGCATACGGCACGGTCCACACGACCTCGTGCGCGAGGCGGTGCCCGGTGTGCCCGTCCTCGCCGTAGGCGGTGCCGTGGTCGCTGCACATGATCACGTGGCAGGGCCGGCCGCGGGACGTGACGAGGGCGAAGAGCGCCGGCAGGTGCCGGTCGACATACGCCAGGGCCGCGCCGTGCGACGCGACCGTGTCCTGCGCGGCGCCGGGCAGGTAGTGCCGGTTGGGCTGGTGCATGGCGGCGACGTTGACGAACGTGAACAGCGGCCCGCCGCCATGCCTGTCCTCGTGCAGCACGGCCTTGAGCCGGTCGAGCTGCGCCTCGAAGCAGGCCGGGTTGGTGACGCCGAACTCGCGGGTCCAGTGCGCCTCGTCGAACAGCGCGGGCAGCACCCCGCCCTGCGCCGAGGTCATCGCGAAGAAGCCGACGCCGCCGATGCAGATCGTGTGATAGCCGGCCGCGCGCAGCCCGGTGACGACGTCGGCGGCGTCGAACTCCCAGGTGTCCCCGCCGACTGTGGTGCTGCCCGGGAACCTGGCCGCGAACGGCCGCTCGTGCGGACCCGGCGTCACCGGCGTGGGCAGGAACCCGCCGAAGAACGCGTGGTGCGCCGCATACGTGAACGACGCCGGCGTGTGCCGCCGCTGCCACACCCCACCGGGCAGCACTCTCGCGAGGTTGGGGGTGCGCCCCGCCGCGAGCTGCCCGGCGGCGACGTCGTGGCGTAGCGTGTCGAGCGTGACGAAAAGCAGGTCGTGGCTGCCGATGAGCGCCTTCACGGTGCGCCCGCCAGCACGCCGTCGCGGCTGGGCGCCGCGGCCGTGAAGCGGCCCGTCAGCAGCGCGTCGATCTCCGCGGCGTACGTGTCCCGGCCGCCCGCGAGCAGCCCCGGCAGCAGGTCGCCGAAGGCGTTGACCTCCGCGACCGCGTGGGTGCCGTAGCCCCGGCCGAACATCAGGTCCACGCCGACGTGCAGGCTGCCGGGGAAGCAGGCGGCGGCCGCCTCGCAGGTGCGCATCGCGGCCGCCCAGTGCTCCTCACCGGCGGCCGCGCGGACGCCGGGCAGGTCACCGCGGGCGTTGCCGAGGTGCAGGTTGGTCATCGGGGACCGGCCGGTGCGCACGACGACGTGGCTGACACGACCGGCGACGACGAGCACCCGCAGGTCCAAGACCAGGCCGTCGTGGGACGCCTTCGGCAGCCACCGCTCCACATGCAGCCCACCGCCGGCGTGCGGGCCATCCACGGAGTGCGGGCCATCCACGGAGTGCGGGCCGTCCGCCGCGTGCGGCCCTTCCGCCAAAGGCGGGCCTCCTCCGGCGTGCCGGCCGTCGGCGGCGAGCCGGTCGATGATCGCGGCGACGGTCCGCTCGTCGGTGTAGTGGCGGACCCGCAGCTCGTTGAAGAGCCGGTCGCCGTCCAGGACCGCGGACGTGTAGGCGCTGACCCGCCCCGGTCCCCGGGTCCCGCCGAACGCGAGCGCGACGACCCCCGACGCCGACGACCCGTGCGGCGGCTTGACGAACACCCGCCGCCAGCCCTGCTGCCGGCCCCTGTCCCGGATCTGCTGATAGCCGTCCGCCGTGAACGCCTCGGGCACGGCCACGCCCCGGGACCGCAGCAGCGCATGGCAGCGGCGCTTGTCGAACATGACGTCGAGCTCGTCGACCGCGGTCAGCAGCGGCACCCCGCGGGCCTCGACCCGGCGGGCCGCGGCGACGAGACCGCGGTGCCAGGCGGCGAGCCCGACGATCTCACCGTGCGCCGCCGGCGTGGCGGCCCCCCGCAGCAGCCGGTCGGTCTCGGCGTCCTCACCCGGCGACTCCAGCCGCACCCAGTCACCGCTGAGAGCGAAGTCGCCGGCGCAGACGTCACGCCAGCTCACGACGGCCGGCTCGGGCAGGCCCGCGGCGACGGCCGCGTCGCGGAACAGCCGGACCCGCCGGTGGCCGGGGATGCCGACGACGGTGACGGCGGTCATTCCGACACTGCCGTGTAGCGCTCGCCGTCGTCCTCCTCCTGCTGGTCGGACAGGTCGACGTCGACGCCGGGCAGCTCGGCCCGGAGCCGGTCGGCCAGCTCGGCCGAGATGAAGTGGTGGGACAGGTCGAGCCGGCGCAGGTGGGTCAGCGGCTGGCCGAGCAGCAGCGCCTCCGCGCCCCGGTCGGACAGGATGCCCAGGGACAGGTCGAGCGTTTCGAGGCGGGGCACGACGGGCGCGCCGGCGAGGGCGGCCGCGACCTGGTCGGCGATCTCGGCGTTGCGCAGGGCGAGCCGGCGCAGCTGCGGCACGCCGGCACCGCTGAACACCGGGGCCAGGTCCTCCACCGTCACGTCGCCGCCGTATTGGCTGACGCCGAGCCACAGCTCCAGGTCGGTCAGGGCCGGCAGGTGCGAGTCGGTGATGCCGCGCACCACGCCGGCGGGCAGCCCGCCGCTCTCCACCGCCAGCTCGCGCAGGCGCATGTGCCGCACCGGGGACAGCTGCAGCCCCTCGGCACCGCGAATGCGCAGGATCTCCAGACCGGGGAACGCGGCGAGCAGCGGCGCCACGTCGGTGTGGTTGATCCAGGAGATCTCGCACTCCTCGCCGGTCATCTCGCCGAGGAACAGCGCCCGCAGGTGCGGCAGCCGCGCGCGGGCGGCGATGAGCAGGTGCAGCGGCGGTGGCGTGTCATACGCCTCGCCCCACTCGCCGATGACGAGCGCGTGGACGGACTCACCGCCGACGACGTCGAGGCACCGGTCGAGGAGGGCCCGGAACGCCTCCTCACTGTCCTCGTATTCCGCCGAGATCCGCCAGGCGACGGCGCTGCGAGGGGTCCCCGCGACGTCCAGCTTGTCGACGACGCCGGGCCCGAACTCGATCACCGGAAGCCCGGCGAACGTCGTGATGTGCCTCATGCGCCGGACCTTAACAGCACCCACCGACAATTCCCGGCGGCCGCCCTCACACCTGGTCCGCCGCCCCGCGCGGCAGTTGCGGCGCCGCGAAGTGCCAGCCTCGCGCGAGCACGTCGTCGCAGGCCGCGAGCGCGGTACGCAGCCGCTCCCGGTACGGACCGGTCAGCTCGATCCACGGCACCCGGCCGACGGCGAGCTCGTCACGGAACCGGCCGGTCATCCACGCGCGCAGATGTTCACCGTCGCGCATCCCGTCGTCCTCGAACGGCACGTCGTCATCGGGAGTCAGCAGGTACAGGGCGGGCTCGCGGGCGGCGGCACGGACCTGCGGCGAGGCGGAGCCGAGGTAGCGCTCCTCCCAGATCGCGGTGGCGAACGCGTCGGTGTCGCAGATCAGCAGCGGCCCGCCGGCCCGTGCTGCGGCGTCCTCGGCGGCGTTCTGCTCGCGCACGACGGTCAGGAAGTCCTCACGGTCCCAGACGAGGTCCTCGACCTTGACGCCCGCGGCCATCTTGTGTCCGGTCAGGGTCCGGCCGTACTCGGGGACCCACCGCGTGCCGGCGAACGCCCCGCCACGCAGCCGGAACTGGGCGGCGAGCGCACGCGCCATGGTCGTGGTGCCGGTCGACTCGGCGCCGACGACGACCACCCGGCGGGCCAGCCAGGCGCGCACCGGCGGCGCCAGGAACGCCCAGTGCGCCACGGGATCCGCGCGCACGGCCGTGCCCGAGACCGGCACACCGACCCGTCCCGGGTCGACCGCCACGTGCCGGGCGTCGAACCGGCGGGCGAGCTCATCCCCGTACACCTCGGAGGAAAAGACCACATCGACCTGTGACGGGCCGACGGCCCCGCGGAAGACCTCGTAGTGCGCCTGCCAGATGTCGGGGTCGTCGTAGTCGATCGGCAGGTCGCAGTAGACACCGGCGAAGCGCACGTGCGGGCTGGCGGCGTGCACCTCGCGCAGCCACGCGAGGCGGGCGTCGAGGGGAATGGACTCGGCGCTGGACGGTGCGACGACGACGGTGACCCGGTCGCATGCCCGGGCAGCGGTGTCGATGAGGTGGTGGTGTCCGGCGTGCGGCGGGTAGAACTTGCCGACGACGAGCCCGTGCGTCATGCCGGCACCGGTTGCGGCTGCCGGGCCAGGGCCTCCCGCCAGGCACGCAGGCCCAGGACGCAGAGGGCGAGGAAGACGAGGTACAGCACCGCGGTGAGCCAGAGGTCCTTGTAGCCGTAGAGCGGCACGTACACGACGTCGACGGCGATCCACAGCCACCAGCTCTCCACCAGCCGGCGGGTCTGGCCGTAGGTCGCCAGCAGCGAGACCGCGGTCGTCGCGGCGTCCGGCAGCGGCACGGTGGAACTGGTGAACCGGTCGAGATACCACCACAGAATCACGGTGAGCAAGGATCCAGCGACGGCGAGTGCACCCCATTCGACACCGCTCGTGCGCCGCACTACCGTCGTGGCACCGGGACGCCACCGCCACCAGCCGTAGGCGCCGAGCACCACATAGACCACCTGAAGCCAGGCGTCGCCATACAGGCCGACGTGCCAGAACACGACCATGAGCAGCAGCACGTTGGCGATGCCGACAGGCCAGTTCGCGATGTGCTGGCGCACCACCAGCCAGACCGTGACGACACCGGTCAGGAAACCCAGCAGCTCCGCCCACGTGGTCGGGGCTCCGAAAGCATGGAAGGCGGCGGATGTGAACCAGTCGAGCACGATGTCCTTTACCCTTTCCGGATGGTCTTGGAAGTTGCGCTCATCGACGTGCTCGCGGGTCGCGAGGAAGAGTTCTCCGCCGCCTACCGCAAGGGGCACACGCTGCTGGCGACCACCCCCGGCTGCCGGTCGGTGCGCATGACGCGCGGCGTCGAGTCGGCGAGCCGGTTCGTGCTGCTGGTGGAGTGGGACTCGGTCGACGCGCACCTGGACAACTTCCGCGCCACCGACCGGTTCACGCAGTGGCGCGCGCTGCTCGGCCCGTTCTTCGACGGCGCACCGAGGGTCGAGCACTTCACCGACGTGCCGGCCTGAGCGGTCAGTCTCCGGTCTTCTTCCACACCGTGAAGTCGAGGTACGTGGTGTAGAGCTGCCCGCTGATCACGGCGTCGCCGGAGCGGGGGCTGAACCAGCCGAAGCGCTGCTCGCCGGTGCGGATGCACACCTTCGCGGTGGGCAGCAGCGCGGTGAGCAGGACCCGGTCGCTCCACTGCGCGGCCGGGACCGCGGAGCACGCGGCGAGCGTCGGCGCCTGCAGGACGGGGGCGAAGGCCGCACCGCCCAGCGCGGTCAGGCCGAGCGCGCCCGCGGCCACGTCGGCGCCCACCGCCTGCTTGGCGCCGGCATCGAAGTCGAAGGTCTCGTCGGGCTGCCCCGCCAGGACGGTCATGCGCACGGCGCCGGCCCGCAGCACGTCGGTGACCGTGCCCTGCGGGACCTGGCTGGTCACCACGGAGCTCGGGTCCGGGCTGCCACTGCCGCCCGGCAACGGCGATCCGCTGGCGTCGAGGCCGGGGCCGCCGCTCGCGCCCGCGGTGGCGCCGGCAACGGTGCCGGCGGTGGTCGCCGGCGCCGGGCCGGTCACGGCGCGCCTCTCGCCTGCCGGCTCCTCGGTGCCGGCGCCGGAGCCGCGGGCGGCCAGCACGCCGCCGACGGCCGCGACCACGAGCACGATCAGGGCGATGACCAGCAGGGTGATCCGCCGGCGACGGTGCTGCGGGTCGCGGGGTGGTTCGGCGTCGGCGTGCTCGGTCGTCTCATGCCTGACCTGTTGTCCGTTTTGCTGCGGTACCTGATGTGCCCCGCTCTGGTCCTGTGCCGTGTCCTTGGCCGTGCTGCTCTGCGACGTCGTGCTCTGGGGCTGGGACTGCGGGGTCGCCTGGCGGGGGACGATCGCGTACGCCGACGTCGGCCAGCCGGAGCCGCCGTCGAGCGGCGAATCCGACATCCAGCCACGCCGGCTGCCGGGCCGCGGTGGCGACCCGTTGACCTGGTCGTGGCTCGGCTCCGTCGGTGGATCCTGCCGTGGGGGGTGTCCCGGCTCCATGCAGCGTGTCCTTCTGGTCCTGGCGTCGGTGCAGTTCGTGCACTTGCGCACGGCACTCGTGCACTCGCCCGGCAGAGTATCGCTGACACCCTGCGCCTCGCGCCACGGCCGATGGCTCAGCCTTTGGGTGCCTGCCTGGTCAACGGGCCAGCATCTGCACGACGGCGGTGGCGCCGGAGGCCGTGTACCAGCCGCTGACCGCGAGCATCGCCAGCACCGCGGCGGCGGCGAAGATGCCGGCGGCCTCGGTCGTCGAGCGGCGCACGGAACGCCCGCGGCGGTGCCGTGGCCGGCGTTCGGTGACGTCGACGGCCGCCAGGATCATGGTGATGTCACGGCGCCCGAGGCCCGGCCGGCCGATGCAGTGTCGCCCCTGTGTCACGTTCGCCCCGTTACGTTCGCCCCCGGGAAGTATTCCCCGGGACGGACGTTATCTCTACAATTGCCGCTTGTTGCGATCACACGCCGGGAGGTCACCTTTCCGGCGTCCGCTGCGGCGCTGCCCACGGGGCAGTGATGTGATGGCGCGATGAGGATGGTGGGCCTGACCGGTGGCATCGGTGCCGGCAAGAGTGCCGTGGCGGCTCGGCTGGCCGCGCTCGGCGCTGTGATCATCGACGCGGACCGGCTGGCTCGCGAGGTCGTGGAGCCGGGCACGCCCGGGCTGGCCGCGGTCGTCGAGGCGTTCGGCGACGGCGTGCTCACCGCGGACGGCGCGCTCGACCGTGCCGCGATGGCGGCGCGGATCTTCGGCGACGACGCGGCCCGCGCCACCCTCGAGGGCATCGTGCACCCGCTGGTCCGGGCCCGGACCGCCGAGCTGATCGCGGCCGCGCCCGGCGACGCTGTGGTGGTCAACGACGTGCCGCTCATCGTCGAGAAGCAGATGTCCCGCCTGTACGACACGGTGGTCGTCGTCTTCGCCTCTCTCCCGACCCGGCTGGACCGGCTGGTGCGGCTGCGCGGGATGACGCCGCAGGAGGCGGAGGCGAGGATCGCCGCGCAGGCCACCGATGAGCAGCGGCGGGAGGTCGCGGACGTCGCCATCGTCAACGACGGCTCCCCGGAGGATCTTGACACGGCGGTCGCGGCGGCCTGGCCGACGATAGCCGGTACCGCGTGACGCTTCCAGGCTGCCCTGGCGTCCGGCTGCGTGCCCGTTTCCGGGCTGCGTGTCGTTTCCGGGCTGCGTGCCGTTTCCGGGCTGCGTGGTCTCCTGGTTCCTGGTTCCTGGTTCCGGGTTTCCGGGTTTCCGGGTTTGTGACGTTTTCGGGCAAAGGGGCGCTCGCGGCGGCCGGTCGCGCGTGACGCGCGATCCCACCATGGTGCGCTCGCCGGCCGTGACGGGCCGGGGCTGCAACCTGGCGCCGGGAGGGCCGACCGTGTGGTGGCCGGCCTGCTCTCCGGTCGGCCGCCGCGAGCGGCCTACGGCTCTACGTTAGTCCGGTGATCTTCCCCACACAATCGTCATGTTGAATACGATCAACCACCCAGGGCGAGGACCCCGAAAGTTGTCATACCCTCCGCGTACGGTTGGGTCATGGCGCTCGACATCCCCCGCTTGGACAACCGCTTCGAGGTGGTCAGCGAATACGTCCCCTCCGGTGACCAGCCCGCTGCCATCGAGCAGCTGGCGCGTCGCGTGCGGGCCGGCGACCGGCACACGGTGCTGCTGGGCGCGACCGGCACCGGCAAGAGCGCGACGACCGCATGGCTGGTCGAGCGGCTCCAGCGCCCGACGCTGGTGCTCGCGCACAACAAGACCCTGGCCGCGCAGCTGGCCAAGGAGTTCCGCGACCTCATGCCCAACAACGCGGTCGAATACTTCGTCAGCTACTACGACTATTACCAGCCCGAGGCCTACATCCCGCAGACCGACACCTACATCGAGAAGGACTCGTCGGTCAACGAGGAGGTCGAGCGGCTGCGGCACTCCGCGACGATGAGCCTGCTGACCCGCCGCGACGTGATCGTCGTGGCGACCGTGTCCGCGATCTACGGCCTGGGCACGCCGGAGGAGTATCTGGACCGGGCCGCGAAGGTGACCGTCGGCGAGGAGCTCGAGCGGGACAAGCTGCTGCGCCGGCTGGTCGACATCCAGTACACGCGCAACGATCTCGCGTTCAACCGTGGCACATTCCGGGTCCGCGGCGACACGTTGGAGATCATCCCCGCCTATGAGGAGCTCGCGATCCGCATCGAGTTCTTCGGCGACGAGATCGAGCGCCTGTCCTACCTGCACCCGCTGACCGGCGACGAGATCCGCCAGGTCGACCAGCTGATGATCTTCCCGGCGACGCACTACGGCGGTGGCCCCGAGCGCATGGAGCGGGCGATCTCGCAGATCGAGATCGAGCTGGAGGAGCGCCTCGCCGAGCTCGACCGCGAGGGCAAGCTCCTGGAGGCGCAGCGCCTGCGTATGCGCACCACCTATGACATCGAGATGATGCGCCAGGTCGGCTTCTGCAACGGCATCGAGAACTACTCCCGTCACATCGACGGCCGCGAGGCGGGCAGCCCGCCGCACTGCCTGCTCGACTACTTCCCGGACGACTTCCTCACCGTCATCGACGAGTCGCACGCCACGGTCCCGCAGATCGGCGGCATGTATGAGGGCGACGCCTCCCGGAAGCGGACGTTGGTCGAGCACGGGTTCCGGCTGCCCAGCGCCCAGGACAACCGGCCGCTGCGCTTCGACGAGTTCGAGGAGCGGGTCGGCCAGACCGTCTACCTGTCGGCCACCCCGGGCCCGTGGGAGCTGGGCCGCACCCAGGGCGAGTTCGTCGAGCAGGTCATCCGCCCGACCGGCCTCGTCGACCCGCAGGTCGTCCTCAAGCCGACCAAGGGCCAGATCGACGACCTCATGCACGAGATCAACCAGCGGGTCGACCTCGACGAGCGGGTCCTGGTCACGACGCTGACCAAGAAGATGGCCGAGGACCTCACCGACTATCTGCTGGAGCACGGCATCCGCGTGCGCTACCTGCACTCCGAGGTCGACACGCTGCGCCGGGTCGAGCTGCTGCGCGAGCTGCGCCGCGGCGAGTTCGACGTCCTCGTCGGCATCAACCTGCTCCGCGAGGGCCTCGACCTGCCCGAGGTGAGTCTCGTGGCGATCCTCGACGCCGACAAGGAGGGCTTCCTGCGCTCCGGCACCAGCCTCATCCAGACCATCGGCCGCGCCGCGCGTAACGTCTCCGGCCAGGTCCACATGTATGCCGACAAGATGACCCCGTCGATGGCCCTCGCGATCGACGAGACCAACCGCCGGCGCGACAAGCAGATCGCGTACAACACCGCCCGCGGCATCGACCCGCAGCCGCTGCGCAAGAAGCTCGGCGACATCCTCGACGACATCTACCGCGAGGCCGAGGACACCGCCGGCGCCGTCAGCGGCCACGGCCCGGGCGGCGCCATCACCGTCGGCGGCGGCCGCCAGATGAGCCGCGGCAAGTCCCCCGAGAACACCCGCGCCCGCCAGAAGGGCGGCGGCACCAAGGGCTCCGCCGGCGCCGCCACCCCCGCCCGCGCCGGCATGGCCAGAGCCGAGCTCGCCTCCCTCATCCAGGAGCTCAACGACCAGATGCTCGGCGCCGCCCGCGAGCTGCAGTTCGAGCTCGCCGCCCGCCTCCGCGACGAGGTCTCCGACCTGAAGAAGGAACTCCGCGCCATGGACGTAGCCGGCGTCAAGTAACCACACCTACCCGCCCACCCCGTCGCGGACCACCACATCCGTGACCGGCGCCCCCGCCGCCAGTCACGAATCGCCATGTCCGCAACGGGCGCCACCACCAACGCCAGCCGCGGATCACCACATCCACGACCGGCGCTGTCGCCGCCGCCAGTCACGGATCGCCATGTCCGCAACGGGCGCCACCACCAGCACCGGCCGCGGATCGGCGCATCGGCGACCGGCGCCGCAGCCGTCGCGCCAGTCTGCTGCCCCGCACTCGACAACCGCCCGCTCCATCCTGACCGCGTGCCGCTCAGCACCGAACCGAACCCACCACCGACCCGCCCGAGTGCCGAATCACCGTCGCACACAGATCCGGCGACTCGGCCACGCGCGCCACCGCAGCCGCACCGCCGCCGCCCGGCGCCACAGAGGCCCGGCGGCCCAGCAGTCCCCGCCAAGCAAGCCAGCAGTCCCGGCAGGCCAGCAGCCCCGGCAGGCCAGCAGCCCCCGGGGCCCAGCAACCTGGCGGTCCAGCGGCCCCGCAGGCCAGCGGCCCACGGACACGACCCGGCCCCCGCGGCACCGCGGTCCAGCGCCCCCTGGGTCCAACCGCCTGGCGGCTCAACCGCGTGCCGACCTGGCGGCCCGGCGCCGACGTGTCTGGCCGGTCGAATCGGCCGTTGGAGCGCGCAGGCAGGTCGGTGAGGCGCTCCGTCTCTTCCTGGAGCCCAGTAGGCGCACGTCGGCCACGTTTCCCAGAGCCGTGGCGCCATTTCGACCGCACGGCTCGGAACGACGCAGCTCCGATCGCGCCGTTCCGAACGACGCAGTTCCGACCGACGAGATGACCAGTGCTGGCAGGTGGCGACCGCGTTCCGGCCGACGCGGCATCGACGCCGCGCATCGCGGGCCTCAGCGGTGCGGGCCAGATCGTGGGCCGCGAGGGTGTGGGCCGCGGGAGCGTGGCACAAAGAGAGGCCCCGCAGCCGGGTGGCTGCGGGGCCTTTCTTATGTTGTGCGAGCCGTCAGCTCTTGCCGCCGGCCAGCTTCTCGCGCAGGGCGGCCAGGGCCTCGTCCGTTGCGAGGGTGCCTGCCGGCTCCTCCGGGGCGCGGGCCGCGGTCGGGGTCGACGAGGTCACCGGGCCGCTGCTCGTCGAGCCACCTGCCGCGGCTGCGGCGGCGGGCTCGGCGGCGTCGGCCTGGCGGGCCGTCTGCACCTGCTTGGTGTGGGCCTCCCAGCGCTGGCGGGCCTCAGCGTACTGCTGCTCCCACGCCTCACGCTGCTTCTCGAAGCCCGGCATCCACTCGGCGGTCTCCGGGTCGAAGCCCTCCGGGTAGATGTAGTTGCCCTGCTCGTCGTACGTGGCCGACATGCCGTAGAGGGTCGGGTCGAAGTGCTCCTCGCCCTCGACGAAGCCCTCGTTGGCCTGCTTGAGCGAGAGCGAGATCCGGCGACGCTCGAGGTCGATGTCGATGACCTTGACCATGACGTCGGAGCCGACCTGCACGACCTGCTCGGGGATCTCCACGTGGCGCTCGGCCAGCTCGGAGATGTGCACCAGGCCCTCGATGCCGTCGTCGACGCGGACGAACGCGCCGAACGGGACGAGCTTGGTGACCTTGCCCGGGACGATCTGCTGGATCGCGTGGGTGCGGGCGAACTGGCGCCACGGGTCTTCCTGGGTCGCCTTCAGCGACAGGGAGACGCGCTCACGGTCCAGGTCGACGTCGAGCACCTCGACCTCGACCTCCTGGCCGACCTCGACAACCTCGGAGGGGTGGTCGATATGCTTCCAGGACAGCTCGGACACGTGCACCAGGCCGTCGACGCCACCGAGATCGACGAACGCACCGAAGTTGACGATCGAGGACACGACGCCCTTGCGGACCTGGCCCTTCTGCAGCTTGTGCAGGAACTCGGTGCGCACCTCGGACTGGGTCTGCTCGAGGTAGGCCCGGCGGGACAGGACCACGTTGTTGCGGTTCTTGTCCAGCTCGATGATCTTCGCCTCGAGCTCGCGGCCCACGTAGGGCTGCAGGTCGCGGACCCGACGCATCTCGACCAGGGACGCCGGCAGGAAGCCACGGAGTCCGATGTCGAGGATGAGACCACCCTTGACCACCTCGATGACGGAACCGCGGACGATCCCGTCGTCTTCCTTGATCTTCTCGATCGTGCCCCACGCCCGCTCGTACTGCGCGCGCTTCTTCGAGAGGATCAGGCGCCCTTCCTTGTCCTCCTTCTGAAGGACCAGGGCCTCGATGTGGTCACCGACCGACACGACCTCAGCAGGGTCGACATCATGCTTGATCGACAACTCGCGCGAGGGGATGACACCCTCGGTCTTGTAGCCGATGTCGAGCAGGACCTCGTCCCGGTCGACCTTGACGACGGTGCCTTCGACGATGTCGCCGTCGTTGAAGTACTTGATGGTCTCGTCGATCGCGGCGAGGAACGCCTCATCGGACGCGAGTTCGTCGACGACCTTGTTGCTGCTGGCGCTCGAGGTGGCCTCGATGCTGCTCGTCATGTGGGTTGTTGCTCCGGTCGGTGGGTGACTTCGGTGGACCTGCGCTCCCGCGGATCATCGTCGGGCACAACCCGCCTGTCGCAGTGCAGGATCAGTGCATTGGAAGCTCAGGATGTGTCGGACGACCGTGAGCCTGCTCCATGCCGAGGCGCACAACCCACGAGTGCACCGATCAGCCTACCCTGCGCAATACCACATGGTCCAACCCTCCCCCAGACCCGATCCGCCGACTTTTGCGGGGCCTACCGTTGCAGTCCATGGAAACGTCACCAGACGCAGGCGTCACACGACGCGCAGTGAACCCGGCCGAGAGCCGCCGCGCGAGCCGGGGCTGGTGGGACGCTGACGCCGACGCCTACCAGGCCGAACACGGCGCGTTCCTCGGTGACGTCGACTTCGTCTGGTGCCCGGAGGGCCTGCGCGAGGCGGACGCGCGCCTGCTCGGCGACGTCGCCGGCAAGGACGTCCTGGAGATCGGCTGCGGCGCCGCGTCGTGCTCCCGCTGGCTGCGCACGCAGGGCGCGAGGGTCGTGGCCAGCGACCTTTCCGCCGGGATGCTCCGCCACGCGAGCGCCGGAACCATCCGATCGGGCGTACCGGTGCCGCTGCTGCAGGCCGACGCGACCGCCCTGCCGTTCGCCGACGGCGTATTCGACGTCGTGTGCACCGCATTCGGGGCCGTGCCGTTCGTCGCCGACTCGGGACGGGTCATGCGTGAGGTGTTCCGGGTCCTGCGGCCCGGCGGGCGCTGGGCGTTCTCGATCACCCATCCGATGCGCTGGGTGTTCCTCGACGACCCGGGCGAGGGCGGCCTGGTCGCCGTGCACTCGTACTTCGACCGCCGCGCCTACGTCGAGGAGGACGAGGCGCACGTGCCGACCTATGTGGAGCAGCACCGCACCCTCGGTGACCGCATCCGCGAGCTCGTCGCGGCCGGCTTCGTGCTCGACGACCTCATCGAGCCGGAGTGGCCCGAGGACCACAAGGGCACATGGGGGCAGTGGAGCCCGCTGCGCGGCCGGATCTTCCCCGGCACGGCGATCTTCATCGCCACCAAGCCGACCTGAGCAAGCCGGCCTGAGCACCACGACCCGACCCGCGCCGCGCGGCCGGGCGGCGGTGCGGCGATGCGGCCGCGCGGACCGGTGCACCACCGCGCGGCCGCACGGAGCGGTGAACGGCCGCACGGACCGGCGCACAGCCACGCGGAGCGGTGAGCGGTTAGCGGCCACGCGGAGCAGCGCACCGCCACGCGGAGCAGCGCACGGCCACACGGCCCCGCGGAGGGGGCAACGGCCACGCGGAGCAGCGGAGCGGTAAGCGGCCACCCGGACTGGTGCACAGCCGCGCGGCCACCGGCCGCGCACCGCCCGCGGCCGCGGTGCGCGGCCGCGTGGTCGCGGTGCGCGGGTCAGTGGTCGGCGGCGTTCCAGTCGCGGCCGGAGCCGACCGAGACGCCGAGCGGCACGTCGAGCGGATAGGCGGCGCCCATCTGCTCGCGCACCAGCGCCTCGACGGTCTCGTGCTCGCCGGGGGCGACCTCGAAGACCAGCTCGTCGTGGACCTGCAGGAGCATGCGCGAGCGCAGGCCGGCGGCGCGCAGCGCGGCGTCGACGTGGAGCATGGCGACCTTGATGATGTCGGCGGCGGAGCCCTGGATCGGGGCGTTGAGCGCCATCCGCTCGGCCATCTCGCGGCGCTGCCGGTTGTCGCTGTTGAGGTCGGGCAGGTAGCGGCGGCGGCCCAGCACCGTCTCGGTGTAGCCGTCGCGGCGGGCCTGCACGACGATCTGGCGCAGATAGTCGCGGACCCCGCCGAACGTGGCGAAATACTCCTCCATGAGGACCGTGGCCTCGGCGGGGGTGATGCCGAGCTGCGCGGCCAGCCCGTAGGAGGACAGGCCGTAGGCCAGGCCGTAGTTCATCGCCTTGATCTTGCGGCGCTGGTCGGGGACGACCTCGTCGGCGGGGATCGAGAAGACCGAGGACGCGGTGGCGGCGTGGAAGTCGAAGCCGGAGTTGAACGCCTGGATCAGGGCCTCGTCCTTCGACAGGTGGGCCATGATCCGCATCTCGATCTGGCTGTAGTCGGCGGTGAGCAGGGTCTCGAAGCCGTCGCCGACGATGAAGGCGCGGCGGATCTGCCGGCCCTCCTCGGTGCGGATCGGGATGTTCTGCAGGTTGGGGTCGGTGCTGGACAGCCGGCCCGTGGCCGCGACGGTCTGGAAATAGGTGGTGTGGATGCGGCCGTCGTCGCTGATCGACTTGAGCAGGCCGTCGACGGTGGTCTTGAGCTTGGCCACGTCGCGGTGGCGCAGCAGATGCGCCAGCAGCGGGTGCTCGGTCTGCTTGTGCAGATTCTGCAGCGCCTCGGCGTCGGTGGTGTAGCCCGTCTTGATCCGCTTGGTCTTCGGCAGGCTGAGCTCGTTGAACAGGATCTCCTGCAGCTGCTTGGGCGAGCCGAGGTTGAACTCCCGGCCGATCACCTCATAGGCGCCCTGGGCCGCGGCCTTGACGTCGCCGGCGAACTTCGACTCCAGCTCGCTGAGGTAGTCGGAGTCGGCGGCGATGCCGACCCGCTCCATCTCGGCGAGGACCGTGACCAGCGGCAGCTCGACCTCGGCGAGCAGCCGGGCGGAGGAGTCGCCGTCGCGGCGCAGCTCCTCGGCGATCGCCTCGGCGAGGTCGAGGGTGGCGCGGGCGCGGAGCATGAGGTTCTCCTCCGCCTCGCCCGTGTTGCCGCCCAGGCCGTCCAGCGCGAGCTGGCCGTTGTCCGGGGTGTCGACCCGCAGCTCGCGCTTGAGATAGCGCAGGGCCAGGTCGGTGAGCTCATAGGAGCGCTGGTCGGGGCGGGCCAGATACGCCTCGAGGGCGGTGTCGCTGGCGACGCCCCGCAGGTCCCAGCCACGGGCGCCGAAGGCCAGCCGGGCGGGTTTCACGTCGTGCAGGACCTTGAGCCGGTCGTCGGCGGCGAGCCACTCCCCCACGGCCGCGTCGTCGGCGGCGTCGAGCTCGGTCGGGTCGAACCAGGCGGCCGGGCCGCCCGCGACCGCGAGACCGATGCCGGTGACCTCGCCGGTGCCGCGGCCGAACTTGCCGGCGACGGCGACGCCGACGCGGGTGCCGGCCGGCGCGTGCTCGGTGAGCCAGGCGCCGACGCCCTCGCGCAGGACGCTGCCGGCCAGGTCGAAGCCGCTCTCGGCCTCCGGCTCGACGGCGTCGAGATACTGGTAGAGCCGGTCGCGCAGGATCCGGAACTCCAGGGCGTCGAAGACCTGGTGGACCGCCTCGCGGTCCCAGCCGCGCCAGTGCAGCTCGCCGGGGGTGATCGGCAGGTCCAGGTCGTCGACCAGGCCGTTGAGCTCATAGTTGCGCATGACGTCGGCGAGGTGGGCACGCACGCTCTCGCCGGCCTTGCCCTTGATCTCGTCGACCCGGGCGATGATCCCGTCGAGGTCGCCGAACTGCAGGATCCACTTGGCGGCGGTCTTGTCGCCCACGCCGGGGACGCCGGAGAGGTTGTCGCTGTCCTCGCCGACGAGGGCGGCCTTCGCCCGGTAGAGCGACGGCGGGATGCCATAGCGCTCCTCGACCTTGGCGGGCGTCATTCGGTCCATCTCGGAGACGCCGCGCTTGAGATAGAGCACCGTCACCAGGTCGGTGACCAGCTGGAACGCATCGCGGTCGCCGGTGATGATCGAGGTCGGGATGCCCTCCGCGACGGCCTCGCGGGCGAGCGTGGCGATCACGTCGTCGGCCTCATAACCCGGTTTCTCGATGAAGGGGATCCGCAGCGCGTTGAGGACCTCCTTGATCAGGTCGAGCTGGCCGGAGAACTCCGGCCGGGTCGTGGACCGGTTGGCCTTGTATTCCGCATACTTCTCCAGGCGGAACGTCTGACGTGACACATCGAAGGCGACCGCCACATGCGTGGGCTTCTCGTCCCGCAGCATGTTGATCAGCATCGACGTGAAGCCGAAGACGGCGTTGGTCACCTGCCCCGTCTTGGTGGAGAAGTTCTCCACCGGGAGGGCGAAGAACGCCCGGTAGGCGAGGGAGTGCCCGTCGAGCAGCAGGAGCCTGGTGTCTGTTGAACCCGTCACACTGGCGAGCCTAGTCCGGGGGTATGACACTTCCCGGCACAGACCCCGCGGTGATCACCGGGGGATCGCGCGAGCATCTCACAGAGGAACCTTCGGCGGACCCCACACAGTGACGCGACAAAGTGATTCCCGCGACGGTTGCGAACAGGAAGATTACGACTGCGCAACTTCCTAGGGCGTGTTGCCCCGAAGCCCTAGTGCCAGCCCAGGAGTTTCATTAGGTTCTGCCTTCATCAGCGTCTTGGCATCTAGGCG
Organism: Dactylosporangium sp. NBC_01737; assembly: GCF_035963215.1. Lineage (NCBI taxonomy): Bacteria > Bacillati > Actinomycetota > Actinomycetes > Micromonosporales > Micromonosporaceae > Dactylosporangium > Dactylosporangium sp. NBC_01737. The sequence continues at coordinate 4,531,980 of NZ_CP109153.1, read as the reverse complement.
CAACCACGCCTACCGCGCTGTAAAAAGGAGACAGGTGATGATCCGCCCCAACCTCGCATGGCGCTCGGTCGCCGTGCTGAGCGCTGCCGTCCTGGCACTCAGTGCATGTGGTGACGATGCAGATAGCCCCAGCACGAGCGCGACCACCGGTGGTGCCGCCCCCGGTGACGGCGTGCTCAAGATCGGCACGATCCTGCCGCAGACCGGTTCGCTGGCCTTCCTCGGCCCCCCGGAGTTCGCCGGCGTCGACGTCGCGATCAAGGAGATCAACGCCAACGGTGGTGTCCTGGGCAAGCCCGTCACGATCCAGCACATGGACTCGGGCGACACCTCCACGGACATCGCCACCCAGTCCGTGAACAAGCTGCTCACCGACAAGACCGATGTCATCATCGGTGCTGCCTCGTCGTCCGTCTCGCTGTCCGTGATCGACAAGATCACCGGCGCGGGCGTGGTTCAGATCTCGCCGGCCAACACGTCGACGGCCCTGACCACCTACAACGACAAGGGCCTCTACTTCCGGACCGCTCCGCCGGACACGCTGCAGGGCCGCGTCCTCGGTGACCTGATCGTCGCCGACGGCAACCAGTCCACCGGCATGCTGGTCCTCAACGACTCCTACGGCACCGGCCTCGCCGAGAACGCCAAGGCGGAGATCGAGAGCGGCGGCGGCAAGGTCGCCGTGTCGGTGACCTACGACCCGAAGGCCGCGGACTTCTCGGCCGACGTCGCGAAGATCAAGGCGGCCAACCCGGACGCCATCGCCATCATCGGCTTCGACGAGACCAAGAAGATCGTCCCCAAGCTGATCGAGGCCGGCCTCAAGAGCAAGAAGTGGTACTTCGTGGACGGCAACATCGCCGACTACTCGAAGGACTTCGCTCCCGGCACGCTGAAGGGCTTCAAGGGCACCCAGCCCGGCGCCGCGACCAAGGACGACTTCAAGAAGCGGGCCCTTGAGATCAACAAGGACCTGAAGGACTGGAACTACGCCGTCGAGTCCTACGACGCCACCATGCTCGCGGCCCTCGCGGCCATCGAGGCCGGCAGCGACAACCCGGGCGAGATCGCGAAGCACCTGGGCACCGTGTCCAAGGGCGGCGAGAAGTGCACGGACTTCAAGTCCTGCGCCGACCTGCTCAAGGCCAAGAAGGACATCGACTACGACGGCCTGAGCGGCCCGATCTCCTTCAACGACGCCGGCGACCCGGCCGAGGCCACCATCGGTGTCTACACCTACGACGAGAACAACAAGCTCACGTCGGACGTGAAGTACCAGACCGGCAAGATCTGATCTGAATAACGAAAAGGGCCTCACCGCTACGGCGGTGGGGCCCTTTTCCATGCCCGGGAACAAACGGGGGAACAAAAAAATCCCGCGCCCCGAAGTCGGGGCGCGGGATTGAAAAAACGATGGTTCAGGCGCGGGCCAGCGTGCCCAGGTACAACTCGATGACCCTCGGGTCGTTGATGAGGTCCTGTCCCGAGGCGGTGTAGGCGTTGCGGCCCTGATCGAGCACGTAACCCCGGTCGCAGATCTGCAGGCACCGGCGGGCGTTCTGCTCGACCATCACGACCGTCACACCGGTCGAGTTGATCTGCTTGGTCCGGAAGAACACCTCGTCCTGCAGCGCCGGCGAGAGACCCGCTGAGGGCTCGTCGAGCAGCAGCACGGTGGGCTCCATCATGAGCGCCCGGGCCATGGCGACCATCTGCCGCTCACCGCCGGACATGAGCCCGGCCCGCTGCTTGCGCCGCTCGGCCAGGGTCGGGAACAGCTGGGTCACGAAGTCGAAGCGCTCCTTGTAGCGCTTCGGCTTCAGGAACGTGCCCATCTGCAGGTTCTCTTCGATGGTCAGCGCCGCGAACACGTTGTTGTTCTGGGGAACGAAGCCGATGCCCCGCTCCACCAGGCCGTGCGCCTTGAGGTTGGTGATGTTCTCCCCGCGCAGGGTCACCTGACCCGAGCGGATGTTGACCAGGCCGAACATGGCTTTCAGGAGGGTCGACTTGCCGGCGCCGTTGGGGCCGATGATGCCCACGAGCTCGCCGTCGTGCACGTACAGGTCGGCGCCGTTGAGGATGTTGACGCCCGGCAGGTAGCCCGCGACGACGTCGTCGGCCCGCAGGACCGCCCCGTCGGCGTGCGCCAGGTGGTCGCCGCGGTCGACGATCTCGTTGCCGGTGGCCGCGGCGTCGTCCTCGATCGGATCGGTCATGCCGGCCCCCTCTTCGTGTCGTCGGAAGGATCATCCTGCGAGAGCTCGTCGACTGCACCGATCAGTGTCACGCCGTCGGTCTCCTGCAGGTCCCCGGCGTCGATCTCCTCGCCGCCGACGGTCTTGACCGCGCCGTCGTGGTGCGCGCCCAGGTAGGCGTCGATCACCCGAGGGTCGGCCATGACCTTGTCAGGGGTGCCCTCGGCGATGACGCCGCCCTGCCCCATGACGATGATCCAGTCGCTGATGTCGTGGACCATGTCCATGTCGTGCTCGACGAACAGCACGGTCATGCCGTCCTCGCGCAGCTGCTTGACGTGGCCGAGCAGCGACTGCGTCAGCGCCGGGTTGACCCCGGCCATCGGCTCGTCGAGCATCACCATCTCCGGCTGGACCATCAGGGCCCGGGCCATCTCCAGGAGCTTGCGCTGGCCGCCGGAGAGGCTGCCGGCGAAGTCGTCCCGCTTGGCGATGAGCTTGAACCGCGTCAGCAGGTCCTCGGCGCGGGCGGTGATCTCGGCTTCCTGCTGCTTCCAGGAACCGGGCAGCAGCGCGCGCCAGAAGGTCTCGCCGCGCTGCCCGGTGGCGCCGAGCCGCATGTTGTCGATGACCTTGAGCTTGGACAGGGCCTTGGTGAGCTGGAAGGTGCGCACCATGCCGGACCGCGCGACCTTGTGCGCGGCCACCCCGGACAGCGACTTGCCGTTGAACGTCCAGCTGCCCTCGTCCGGCACGTCGAAGCCGGTGAGCAGGTTGAAGAACGTCGTCTTGCCGGCGCCGTTGGGGCCGATCAGTGCCGTGATGGAGCCGCGCTGGATCTCCACGTGCTTGACGTCGACCGCGGTGAGGCCGCCGAAGCGGCGGATCACGTTGTCGGCGACGAGGATCGGGTCCGGCTTCGGGACGCCGGGCTCGCACGGCAGGCCGGCCAGGGCCTGCACGGCTCGCGTCCGGGCGGCCCGGTCGGACTTCTTCTCAACGTCCATCGAGCATGACCTCCCTCTTGTCGCCGAAGATGCCCTGCGGCCGGTAGATCAGCAGCAGGATGAGGCCGAGGCCTACCAGGATGTACCGGACGGAGCCGGCCTGCGAGGTGGTCATGAACCACTCCGGGAAGACCTTGTTGTTGGACGCCTCGCTCAGGGTCGAGTCGATGAAGACCAGCAGGACCCAGAAGATCATCGAGCCGACGACCGGGCCGAAGACCCGGGCCGCGCCACCGAGGATCACGATGGTGTACGCGAAGAAGGTGAACTCCGTGCCGTACGTGTCCGGCTGGACCGCGGCGCGGTCGAGGGCGAACACGAAACCGCCGAGGCTGCCGATGACGCCGCCGAGGACCAGCGACTGCATCTTGTAGGAGAACACGTTCTTGCCGAGGCTGCGCACGGCGTCCTCGTCCTCACGGATCGCCTTCAGGACCCGGCCCCAGGGGCTGCTCATGAGCAGGTAGACCACGAGGCAGCTGATCAGCACCAGGGTCCAGCCGACGAGCATGACCCACAGCTCGCGCGGCGTGAAGTTGATGACCCAGAACTCGACGCCGTCACCCGAGAACGGGTTGAGGTCGTAGAAGTCCTGCGAGAAGCTCTGCAGGCCGTCCGAGGCACCGGTCCACTTGCGCAGGTCGGTGGCGCGGTAGAACAGCCGGATGATCTCGGCCGCGGCGATCGTGACGATGGCCAGATAGTCCGCGCGCAGGCGCAGCGTCGGGATACCGAGCAGCAGCGCGAGGACCACCGCCGCCAGCAGACCGATCCCGATGCCGAGCCACAGCGGCAGGCCGAAGGTGGCCACGGTGATCGCGATGCCGTAGGCACCGACGCCGAGGAAGGCGGACTGGCCGAAGTTGAGCAGGCCAGTGTAGCCGAAGTGGACGTTGAGGCCGATGGCCGCGAGGGCGTAGGCAATAGTCGTGGAACCGACGATCGATTCCAGCGACACGCTGAAGATGCTGTCCCAGTTCATCGTCGTCCCCTCAGCCGATCCGGGCCCGGCGGCCGAGGATGCCCTGCGGCCGGAAGAGCAGGATCACGATCAGCACCGCGAGGGCGCCCACAGACTTCAACTCGGTCGGGATCCACAGCGTGGAGATCTGGATGAACAACCCGATGACGAGGCTGCCGATCAGCGCGCCCCAGGCCGTGCCGAAGCCGCCGAGGGTCACCGCGGCGAAGATGAGCAGCAGGATCTGGAAGCCCATCTGGTAGCCGACGCCCTGGAAGGCGCCGAGGATCACGCCGCTGAGCGCGGCGAGGCCACCGCCGATCGTCCACACGAGGCGGATGATGCGGTCGACGTTGATGCCGGACGCGGCCGCGAGGGCCGGGTTGTCGGCGACCGCGCGGGTCGCCTTGCCCAGCCGGGTGCCGACCAGCGCGAAGGACACCGCGGCGAGGACGACGATGGCGACCCCGTCGGCGATCAGGTTCTTCGGCGCGATCAGGAACGGTCCGTACTGCACGCCCGCCTGGGCGTTGTAGTCGGCGAAGTTGCGCGACTCGCCGCCGAAGAAGTACAGGAAGACGTAGCGCACCAGCAGCGACAGGCCGATCGAGATGATCATCATGGTCACGAGGTTGGTGCGGCGCTTGCGCAGCCAGCCCCAGAACGCGCGGTCCTGGAAGTAGCCCAGCGCGGCGCCGATCGCGACCGAGATCACGCCGGCGAGCACCAGCGGCATCCCGATCGTGACGTTGAACAGGAACGTGACGAGACCACCGAGGGTGACCATCTCGCCGTGGGCGAAGTTGGTCAGACCGGTGGTGCCGAAGATCAACGAGATGCCGAGCGCCGCGAGCGCGATGATCAGCGAGAAGTGCAGGCCGGAGTACAGCAGGTCGGCGAAGCGGTCGAACGACGAACCCCCGCCCGAGTCGCTCGTCCCCGGCTGGTTGCCGCCCGTGCTGGTGCCGGCCGCGCCGAGCGGGAACAGCACGTTACGCGCCTGTCCCTCCGCCACGGTCGGGGTCAGGACGGGCCGGTTGTTGGTGAGCCCGACACCGGAGGGCAGCGACGTCAGATCGAGTTCCACCTTGTAGGTGCCCGGACCGGTTACCGGAATACTCCACTTGCCCTGCTCGTCGGATGTGTCCTCACCGGCGGGCGCGCCGTCCTGGGTGAACGCTTTGATCTTGACACCGGCGACCGGAGCGCCGCTGTTGGTCAACGTCCCCTGCAGTGCTTCCCCTTCGGCCCACGCGCTCGTGGCGCCAAGACCGAAGGACAGCATCAGGCAGGCCAGGAAGGCCGTGAGCATGATCACGGCTCTACGCAATGGTGCTCCTCGAATAACTGATGGCGGCAATCCGTCCCGACCCTCGGGACTGGCGGATCATAGCCCGCGCCACAAGCCAATTGCGGGCTGTTACCAAGCCGTTATTCGCCCTTGAGCGCCACATGCCCAAACGTGCCGTGCGCAGGTAAAAGGTCAGGACTCCGGGGTTACGGGGCTGTTACCACCGGCCGTTTCCGCGATGATCCGATCAGCCACTTCGCGCATGGTCATTCGATGGTCCATCGCGGTGCGCTGAATCCATTTGAACGCCTGCGGCTCGTTCATCGCGTAGGTCGCCATCAGCTGGCCCTTGGCCCGCTCGACGACCTTGCGGGTCTCGAGCCGGTCGGTCAGCGTGGCGACCTCCTCCTCGAGCACCGCCAGCTCCGCGAAGCGCGACACCGCGATCTCCACGGCCGGCACCAGGTCGCTCTTCTGGAACGGCTTCACCAGGTAGGCCATGGCGCCCGCGGCGCGGGCGCGCTCGACCAGGTCACGCTGGCTGAACGCGGTGAGGATGACGACCGGCGCGAGGCGGGCGCCGGCGATCTTCTCCGCGGCGGCCAGCCCATCCATGATCGGCATCTTGATGTCCATGATGACGAGGTCGGGCTTGAGCTCCTCAGCGAGACGGACGGCGGTCTCGCCGTCGCCGGCCTCGCCGACCACGTCGTAGCCCTCCTCGACGAGCATCTCGCGCAGGTCGAGGCGGATGAGCGCCTCGTCTTCCGCGATGAGCACCCGGCGGCTCTGTGCCTCGGCCACGCGCAACTCCCGATCCGACTCGACTGGACAGACTGATACGACTGACGGCGGTTACCGACGCGATCAGACTAGTGGGTACCCTGGTGCGGCGTACTCGTCCCGGTATCCCAATCGGCAGAGGAACGGAGCTCAAACCTCCGACAGTGTGGGTTCGAATCCCACCCGGGGCACGCACGATTCACCCATTACGGCATCAGTGCGCCACCGCTAGGGCAGCACCACGGGCTCCGCCCCGGCGGTCAGCAGGTCCAGTCCGGCGCCGCTGACGACCTGCGCGGGCTGGCGGTCCCGCCCGAGGATCGCGGCCAGGCGGCCGACAGGCAGCCGGTCGGCGGCCTTCCCCGCCGCAAAAACCACGTTGCCGAAGCGGCGGCCCCGCAGGAGTTCCGGGCGCACCAGCAGGCACAGGTCGTCGAAGGCGGTGCGCAGCGTGGCCGCCTGCCCCCGGGAGAACGCCAGCGGCGCGAGGTCCGCGACGTTGACCGCGTAGATCCCCTCGGGGCGCAGGATCCGGGCCACCTCGGCGGCGAACGTGACGTCCGACACGCTTTCTGGCATCTGGGCGGCGTCGTACACGTCACCGATGACGAGGTCGTAGGACGAAGCCGGAATGTCGGACACGACCTGCCGGGCGTCGCCGAACACGAACGAGATGCCGGTCGCGTCGGCGAACGGCACGACCCGCTGCACGAACTCGGCCAGCTGCCGGTCCCGCTCGACGATGACCTGCGTGGAGCCGGGCCTGGTCGCGGCGACGTAGCGCGGCATCGTGAAGGCGCCGCCGCCGAGGTGCAGCACCTCCAGGGGCGCCCCGGCGGGCGCCATGGTGTCCACCACGGCGGCGATGCGCCTGGCGTACTCGAAGCTGAGGTAGGTCGGGTCGGCGACGTCGACGTAGGACTGCTGGACCTCCTCGAAGAGCAGCGTCCAGCCACCCTTGCGGCGGGGGTCTCGCACCAGCCTGGCGTTGCCGAACTCGGTGCGCTCGCCGATCCCGTCGATGATCTCCCGCCACGTCCCCATCTAGAACCTGCCCGTCCGGAACGCGCCCATTTACGCGGGTGCCTCGTCCACGAGCTCCACGGGCGGCCCGTCGCCGTAGCGGGCGGCGAACAGCGGCCTGGCCTTGTCGACCTCCTGGGTGCCGACGACCACCACCCCGCGCACGAAGTCCGAGGACACGCTGTTGACGTGCACGCCCTGCTCGCTCCAGTACACGTTGTCGTCGCTGACCTGCTGGTAGCGCTTCGCCAGCTCGGCCGCGGAGAACCGCGCGTCACGCACGATCACGCACGACGCGGCGAACGTCGAGGTGACCCACGTGTCGAACTCGGCCGACGGCTTGCGGTAGACCTCCACGCCCTCGTCGCCGACGCGGGCACCGGCGAACACGGCGGCGAAGTCGGCCTCGCCCCGGGCGCCGATCTGCCCGGTCACGTCCACCGGGTCGGCCGCGGCCGAAGCAGCCGGCGCGGACGCACCGCAGCCGGCGGTCCGCAGCCCGGCACCCGGCGCGCCGGAGGCGCTCGACGAGGCGGATGTGGACGGGTCGACCTCCGTGCACGCCGTCAGACCGCACGCCGTCAGACCCAGGAGCAGTGTCACCACCAGTACACGTCGCATCGGCGCCCAACCTACCGGAGCGACCCCACCCCCCGCCAAACCGGCGATTACTCTCAGTTTCGGGCAAACAACCCTCAGTTCCGGTCCGGCCGGGCCGAGATGAAGGGCATGGACGGCACCACCATCATCCGCGGCATCGACGACGTCATCGATGCGCGGGCCGTCACCACCGTGTTCCAGCCGATCGTGCGGCTCGACTCGTGGCGCCGCCACCGGCCCGAGGTCGTCGGCTACGAGGCCCTCGCCCGCGGCCCCGCCGGCACGCCGTGGGAGGCGCCGCTGGAGCTGTTCGCCGCCGCCGGCCGGGCCGGACGCCTCGCCGAGCTCGACTGGGTCTGCCGCGCCGCCGCGTACCGGGCCGCGATCGACGCCGGGTTCCCCCTCGGCCTGACCCTGTTCGTCAACGCCGAACCCGCCGCCCTCGGCGTGCCGTGCCCGGCGGATCTCGCCCCGACCATCCTCGACGCGCAGCTGCGGCTGCGGGTCGTCGTCGAGATGACCGAACGGGCCATCACCGACGACCCGGCGGCCCTGCTCACCGCCGCCGAGGCGTGCCGCGGCTCCGGTTGGGGCGTCGCCCTGGACGACGTCGGCACCGAACCCGCGTCCCTCGCGGTCATGCCGTTCGTGCACCCCGACGTGGTCAAGGTCGACCGGCACCTGACGCAGCAGCCCGGAGGCGCCTACGCCGCACGGGTCGTCAACGCGATCGTCGCGTACGCCGAACGGACCGGCGCCGCGGTCCTCGCCGAGGGCGTCGAGACCCGCGAGCACGTCGCGGCCGCGCTCGGCATGGGCGCGACCCTCGGGCAGGGCTGGCTGTTCGGCCGGCCGGGCCCGCTGCCGGCGGGCGTCGCCGAGCGCAGCGCGACGCTGCCCGTGCCGTTCGTCGCCCCGCCGGCCGGCACGGGGACGCGGACGCCGTACGAGATCGTCGCCGGCCGCCGCCCGACGGCCGAGGCGACGAAACGGATGCTCATGCCGCTGAGCCGGTACCTGGAGGAGAAGGCCCTCGACCCGGCCGAGCCACCGATCCTGCTCGGCTGCTTCCAGGAGGCGCGGTTCCTGACCGCGGCGACCGCCCGCCGGTACGCGACGGTGGCGCAGACCGCCGCCCTGGTCACCGCCCTCGGCACGGAGGTGCCGAGCCGGCCGGTGCCGGGGGTCAGGGGCGCCGCGATCGCCGGTGACGACCCGCTGCGCGGCGAGTGGAACGTGGTGGTGGTCGGGCCGCACTTCGCCGGCGCCCTGGTCGCGCGTGACCTCGCCGACGACGGCCCCGACGCCGACCGGCGCTTCACCTACGCCCTCACGTACGACCGGGACCTGGTCCTGGAGGCGGCCCGTGCGCTGCTGCACTGGATCGTGCCAACATAGGCGGCTATGAAGCGATTGGCGCTCGTCATGGTGGTCGCCCTGCTCGCCGGCGGCACGGGCTGCTCCAGCCCCGACGGCAAGGCGCAGGACAGCCCGGTCAAGCTGCGGGTCGAGCTGACCCAGGGCCGGGTCGACGAGGTCCGGCACACGGTGCAGATCTCCATGCACAACGACGGGCCCGCGAAGGTCACCGTCGAGCGCGTCGAGCTGCAGGCGCCGTCGTTCAAGGGCGTCGGGCCGGTCCAGGTCGACGCCCCGCTGCCCGTCGGCGGCCTGCGCGTGGACGTGCCGGTCTCCTACGGCACCGGCGTCTGCCAGGGTGACGAGCTCAAGCCGCGCAGCGCCGCCTCGCACGTCGCGTTCGCCGTGCGCACCGAGGACGGCAAACTGCACGACCTGCGGCTGCCGCTGCCCGACCCCGACCCGATGCTCGACAAGCTGCTCGCCATCGACTGCCAGCAGGCGTACCTGGACCGGCAGGTGACCCTGACGTTCGGCCCGTGGACCCACCTGCCCAGTGGCTGGCTCAACGGCACCGTGGTGCTCAAGCGGGTCGGGTACACCGGGACCGTGACGCTGCAGGAGTTCGTCGGCAGCATCCTGCTGGAGGTCCTGCCGCTGCCGGCCCGCGAGCAGACGCCGAAGCCGTACGCCGTGCTGCAGCCCGGGCAGAACGAGGTCATCGTCCCGGTCGTGGTCGACGGCGAACGCTGCACCCCGCACGCCCTCGCGGAGATCAAGAAGCCGTACGTGTTCCCCGCCTGGCTCAGCCTCGACGGCGGCCCGCCGCTGTACACGGAACTGAAGATCACGGATGCGGAGCGTGACGCGTTCAAGCCCGTGATCGACGCCTGCGCAGCCAACCGCACCGAGATGTAGCTGTCACCAGCTCCGCGGGCTGACGCCCACGGCCCTGTGAGGGGCTGCGCCACCCCACACCCCCCATGCGACGCTGCGCGCCGCACTCGAACTCTCTTTTTTAAGGCAGACTTAGGCCAGTTGCGATGGGGTACGGCGGGTGCCATGCTCCAGAGCCATGTCCGAGGTCGGTGAACGCGTTCGCGCTGCGTTACCCGCGGTCGCGCTGCTGACGCTCGCCACCGCGGCCGTTCTCGGGCTGTCCACACTGCTGGGGATCGCCCCGGCGCCGCCGGTCTGGCAGGTCGTGCTCACGCTCGTGGCGGGGCTGCTGCTCGGCGTCGCCGCCACCGACCAGGTCCGCGCCGCGCTCACGGACTGGCAGGGCGCCACCGCCGCCGAGGCCGGCACCCACCGCCGCACCCGCCGCGGCGGCGCGGCCCACGAGCCGGCCGTACCACTGGAGAAACCGCTCGAAAAGCCGGCCAGGCCGCGCCCGCAACGCCCCTCGTGGCCGCGGATCGGGATCATCGCGCTGATCGTCGCCGCGCTGGTGGCCCTGCTGTGGGTGCCGCAGGTGCCGGTGCACGGCGTCGCGACGGCGATCTTCACGTTCGTGTTCGGCTACGCCGCCTACGCGCTGCCGGTCCTGCCCCTGCTGCTGCTGTGGCCCCTGCCGCGGCTGCCCCGCGCGACCTGGCCGTGGCAGCTGCCGCTGGTGCCGTTCGTCGACCGGCGGCTGTGGACCGGCGCCGAGCTGCGGACCCTCGCCGTCGCCACCGGCCACTACCTGCGCGAGCGGGTCCTCACCCGCGCGACCGGCATCGCCCTGGCCGCCCTCGGCCTGCTGCACCTGGTCCGCGGCAACCCGAGCCTGCTGGACGGCGGCACCTCCCGCGCCGGGGGCCTGATCGGCTGGCTGCTCGCCGAGCCGCTGGGCCTGATCTTCGCCACCGGCGGCGCGATCGGCGTGCTCGGCGGCATCCTGGTCGGCGCGGCCGCGGTCATCGCGGCGTCGGTCGGCCGGGCCTGGGGCACCGCCGCCGGATACTCGGTGCTCGCCGTCGCCGTCGCCGTGCCGCTGCTCGGCATCGGCGCCGGGCACTGGCTGGGCTTCGAGTACTACCTGCGCACCGAGCAGGGCAAGGTGGTCGTGGTCGCGGGCCTGTCCCCCACGCACCGGCAGGCGGTCCACGACACGGCCGTCCCCGTCGACGGGCTGTCGCCGTCGCTGCTGGCGCTGCTGGACAAGGGGCTGCAGGTCACCGGCAACGACGACGGCGACCGGATCGCGAAGGCCCTGGCCGACCCGTCGCAGGCGGCCGCCGACATCTTCGTCGGCGACCAGTTCGAGCTCAAGGCCGGCGAGTGCTTCGACTGGATCGGCGGGTCGTCGCAGCTGCGGTACGTGACGCCGTGCAACGCCGCGCACATCGGCGAGGTCACCTACGTCGGGCACCTGCCGTTCCTCGACGACCCGGGCCGCGACGCCGTCGACGCGGCCGCGAAGGCCGTCTGCGAGCAGTCCTACGGCGCGTACCTCGGCGTGCCGTACGGCCAGTCGTTCCTGCCCCTGGAGAAGCCGATGCTGCCGCCGGGCTGGACGGCGCGGCCGGTCATCGCGTGCTCCGTCGGCGCGGTCGGGCCGTGGACGCTGAAGGGCACCAAGACGGTCGCCGCGCTGCAGCAGAAGGTGCCGTGGGGCGCCGCGACCGGCTGCAAGGTCGAGGTGCCGGACGCGCTGCGGATCACCGCGGAGCAGCCCAACACCCGCTGCGTCGCGCCGGGCCCCGAGCAGCGCCTGGCGGTGCAGGGCGGCGGCTTCGCGATGGACCTGGAGTTCGCCGCGATCGGCAAGACCGCCGGCGGCGCCAAGATCGGCGCGGCCTGCCTCGACGGCGCCGACCTGGGCAACGGCTACACGTTCGAGGTCGGCGCCGACGGCGTCATCCAGATCGACAAGCTCGTCGGCGGGCAGCCGACGAAGCTGGCCGCGTCGGCGAAGCCGAAGAACGCCGGGCCGCCGACGACCGCCTCGACCCCGCTGCAGGTCACCTGCAAGCCGACCGCCGACGGCGGGATGGAGCTGACCGCCTTCTCGACCGGCAACCGCAAGGCGACCGCGATCGACAAGACCAACCCGGTGACCCGCCTGTCACCGCGGCTGATGCTGTCCAACGCGGGCGCCGGCGGCGTCGTCATGACCGCGATGATCTTCAACGCGACCCGCGTCTGAGCCCTGCCCGCCTGTTTCTCGACACTGACGACCACCGAGTTCGAGCCGCAGGCACGCGACGGAGACCCCGGCCACCTGCTCCCTGACCGGCCGGCCCGGCGCGCGCAGCTCCGCGGCGCGGGTGAACCGTTCGTGCCCCCTCCCTGGTGCACCAGGCGATCCAGCAGCACGCGGCCCCGCAGTCGAGGGATTGTGGCACCAGGACCAGAAAGCGAACATTCGCTTTACAATGGAGTCATGCCCCGCGTCTCCGAAGCCCACCTCGCCGCCCGCCGCGAACAGATCATCGACGCGGCCACCCGCTGCTTCCTGCGCAACGGCTTCCATCAGACGTCGATGCAGGACGTCATCAAGGAGGCGGGGCTGTCGGTCGGGGCGTTCTACCGCTACTTCGACAGCAAGGGTGCGCTGATCAAGGCCATCGCCGGGGAGAAGATCAGCATCGTGCAGGCGACCGCGGACCACCTGCTCGCGCAGGACCCGGCGCCGCCGCTGCTCGTGGTGATCGACGACCTGCTGCGCCAGATCGACGCCAACCTCACCGACGACGGCACGGTCCGCATCGCCGTGCAGGTGTGGGGCGAGGCGGTGCACGATCCCGAGTTCGCCGCGCTGGTCTCGGAGATCTACTCGCGGATCCGGCGCAACGCGGTCGCCCTCGCGCGGCGCGCTCAGGAGGACGGCCAACTGGCCGCCGACATCGACCCGGTCGCGATCGGCTCTGCGATCTTCGGGCTCATCCAGGGGTACATCCTGCAGCGGGTCCTCATCGGCCAGATCGACCGCGAGACGTACGTCAGCGGCATCAGCGCCCTGCTGGGGGCCGGCCGCGACGACCGGCCCCCACAGGTCACGACTGGGTGATCTTCACGTCGTCGACGCCTGCCTCCACCAGGCTGGCCGTGCCGGAGTCGTTGGCCTCCACCAGGATCCGGATCGACTGGCCCGCATAGGCGGCCAGGCTGACGCTCGCTGCCGCCCAGGCACCGGCCCGGTTGGACGCCGCACCCGCCTGCGTGAAGACCGTCGTGGTGGTGCTGCCCACGATCCGCACCCGCAGGTAGTCGGCGCTGGTGGCGTTGTTGAGGTGCGCCAGGTACCAGGAGAACGTCAGCGTCAGCGTGCCGGTCGACGGCAGCGTGATCGCGGGCGAGCGGATGCTGGTGACCCGCCGTCCACGTCGTAGGTGCCCGCGCTGCTGCCCGCGGCCGCGCCGGTGACCAGGTCGAAGGAGCCGCTGACGGTCGTGCCGAGCTGCAGCGTCACGCCGGACGTGGTCGCCGCCGGGTCGGCCCGCTCGAACCCGCCCGCCGTGGCGGTGTCGGTGCCGGACGGGTTGGCCGTCCAGCCGGTCGCCGTCTCGAAGGTGTCGCTGTACACGGTGCTGCCGGGCGGGGTCGTGGGCGCGGTGACGATGGTCCACACCGCGTAGGCGATCGCGTCGCTGTTGCGGTCCAGGGCCGTGTCGTTGATGTTGGCGGTGGTGTCGCACGCGCGGTGGTAGCACGCGTCGAACGCGGCGCCGGACGTGCCGCCCCACTTGGTCGCCTGGGCGGCGGTCTTGCGGCCCTCCGCGCCGGTGAAGATGCCCCCGGCGGGGATGCCGGCGGCGATGAACGGGCCGTAGTCGGAGCGGCCGTCGAAGTCGGTACCCTCGGTCGGCACGCTGATCGAGGTGAAGTAGTCCTTCAGCGTCTGCTCCAGGGCGGCCGAGCCGGCGGGGCCGGGACCGGAGCCGACGCCGTCGGAGTTGTCGCCGTCGTACAGGAAGTAGCCGGGGTTCGGCGAGCCGACCATGTCGAAGTTCAGGTACGCCTTGATCTTCGCCTTCTCGGCCGCCGGCAGGCTGTTGACGTAGGCGGTCGAGCCGCGCAGCCCGAGCTCCTCCGCGCCCCACCAGCCGAAGCGCAGGTGCTTCGTGGTGCTCAGCGACTGCCGGGACACCTCGAGCGCGACCTCCAGGTTGGCCGCGGAGCCGGAGCCGTTGTCGTTGATGCCGGGTCCCGCGGTGACGCTGTCGAGGTGCGCGCCGACCATGAGCACGTCGCCGGGGTCGCCGCCGGGCCAGTCGGCGATGAGGTTGTACCCGGTGGCGCCGTTGTACGTGAACGACTGCACGGCCGTGGTGTATCCGGCGGCGTCGAGCTGGCCCTTCACGTAGTTGACCGAGGCCAGGTAGCCGGGGCGGCCGTGGGCGCGGTTGCCGCCGTTGGCGGTCGCGATGCTCTGCAGCTGCGACAGGTGCGCCTTGACGCTGGTCACGGAGATGTTGGGCGCGGCGGCGAGCAGGATCTTCGCCGGTGCGGCGGACGCCGGTGCCGTCCCGGCGGAGGCCAGCGTCAGCGCAACCACCAGGGCCGCGGCACAGAGCTTCTTCACATCCACCATCGTCAGCGTGGACATCGACTGGCGTCAAGGTATCGGGTGGGCCCGCGCGCGCGTCGCGGGCCGCAGCTGCATAGGGTGCCTGCCATGAACAACCCTTCAGGCACCTCACGGCGGACCGTCCTGGCCGTCGCGGCGGCCGCGGCGGCGGCACCCTTCGTCGCCGGCGGTGAGGCCGGCGCGGCACCCGCAGCGAAACCCAGGACCTGGGACCTCACGCTGCTCGGCACGTCGGACACCCACGGCAACGTCTACAACTGGGACTACTACAAGGACGCCGAGTACGACGACAGCGCCCACAACGACATCGGCCTGGCGAAGGTCGCCACGCTGGTCAACCAGATCCGGGCCGAGCGGCGCGGGAAGGCGACCCTCGTCCTCGACGCCGGCGACACGATCCAGGGCACGCCCCTGGCCACGTACTACGCGAAGCAGGAGCCGATCACCACGACCGGCGAGAAGCACCCGATGGCGCGGGCGATGAACATCATCGACTACGACGCGGTCACCCTCGGCAACCACGAGTTCAACTACGGGCTGCCGCTGCTCGCCCTGTGGATCCGGCAGCTGGGCTTCCCCGCCCTGGCGGCCAACGCGGTCAACGTGCAGACCGGGCGGCCGGCGTTCGTGCCGTACGTGATCAAGAAGGTCGACCTGGGGCACGGCGCGCCGAACCTGCGCGTCGGCATCCTCGGCCTCACCAACCCCGGCGTCGCCATCTGGGACCGCGCCAACGTCGAGGGCCGGCTGCGCTTCGACGACCTGGTCGCCACCGCGGCGAGGTACGTGCCGGAGATGCGCCGCCGCGGCGCCGACATCGTGCTCATCTCCGCGCACGGCGGCGACAGCGGCAAGTCCAGCTACGGCCCCGAGCTGCCGAACGAGAACCCGTCGGCGCTCATCGCCGAGCAGGTCCCGGGCATCGACGCGATCCTGTTCGGCCACGCGCACAGCGACATCCCGCAGCGCTTCGTGACCAACACCGCGACCGGTGCGCAGGTGCTGCTGTCCGAGCCGTCGCGGTGGGGTCAGCGACTGACCCGCATGGACTTCCAGCTCAGCCGCGACCGCAACCGCTGGACGATCACGTCGAAGGCGGCGACGTCGCTGAACACCAACACGGTCGAGGCCGACCCGAAGGTCATCGCCGCCGTGCGCGCGCAGCACACCAAGACCGTCGCCTACGTCAACCAGGTCGTGGCCACGTCGACCGAGACGCTGTCGGCGGCCGAGTCCCGCTACAAGGACACGCCGATCCTGGACTACATCAACAAGGTCCAGACCGACACGGTCACCGCCGCGCTCGGCACGGCCCTGCCGGTGCTGTCGATCGCGGCGCCGTTCTCGCGGACCGCGGTGTTCCCCGCCGGCGACGTCAAGATCAAGGACGTCGCGGGGCTGTACATCTACGACAACACCCTCGAGGCCGTCGTCCTGACCGGCGCCGAGGTCCGCGCCTACCTGGAGTACTCGGCGAAGTACTTCGTGACGCTGCCGGTCGGCGCGCCCGTCGACCCGGCGACGATCAACGACCCGGCCGTGCCGGACTACAACTACGACACGATCTCCGGCGTCGACTACGACATCGACATCAGCAGGCCCGTCGGGCAGCGCATCACCAGGCTCGTGCACCCGGGCACCACCACCCCGGTCGGCGACGCCGAGCAGTTCGTGGTCGCGGTCAACAACTACCGGCGCTCCGGCGGCGGCAACTTCCCCGGCATCGTCAAGACGCAGGTGTACAACGCCCAGCAGGAGATCCGGCAGCTGCTGATCGACTGGGCACAGGCAAAGGGCTCCATCAACCCCGCCGACTTCTACGCCCCGAACTGGCGGCTGGTGCGGGAGAACGTGCCGGTCTTCGCGTAACGCCATACTCTGGGCGGATGCAGGAACGGATCTTAGGACGGACCGGTGCCCCGGTCGGCGTGGTAGGGCTCGGCGCATGGCAGCTCGGCGCCGACTGGGGCGAGGTCGACGAGGACCAGGCCCTCGCGACCCTGACCGCCGCGCACGAGGCGGGCGTGACGTTCATCGACACCGCCGACGTGTACGGCGACGGCCGCAGCGAACGCCTCGTCGGCCGGTTCGTCGCCGGCCTTCCCGAAGGACACGGCGTCACGGTCGCCACCAAGATGGGCCGCCGCGTCCCGCAGGAGGCCGACCGGTACAACCTGGACAACTTCCGCGCGTGGAACGACCGCTCGCGGGAGAATCTCGGCGTGGACACCATCGACCTCGTCCAGCTGCACTGCCCCCCGTCGGAGGTGTACTCGGCCGACGAGGTGTTCGACGGCCTCGACCTGATGGTGCAGGAAGGCCGGATGAAGGCGTACGGGGTGAGCGTCGAGACGGCCGCGGAGGCGCTGACCGCCATCGCCCGGCCCGGCGTCGCCACCGTGCAGATCATCTTCAACATGCTGCGGCTCAAGCCCCTCGACGACGTGCTGCCCGCGGCGGAGAAGATGGGCGTCGGGATCATCGCCCGGGTACCCCTGGCCAGCGGCCTGCTGTCGGGGCGCTACGACGAGCACACCACGTTCGGCGCCGACGACCACCGCACGTACAACCGGCACGGTGAGGCGTTCGACCAGGGCGAGACGTTCTCCGGCGTCGACTACGGCACCGGCCTGGCCGCGGTCCGCCGGCTCGCGCCGCTCAAGCCCGAGGGGCTGACCATGGCCCAGTTCGCGCTGCGCTGGATCGTCGACCACCCGGCCGTGTCCGTGGTCATCCCCGGCGCCCGCAACGGCGACCAGGCCCGCGCCAATGCCGCCGTCGGCGCCGCCGAGCCGCTGCCCGCCACCGCGCACGACGCGGTCCGTGAGATCTACGACGAGCTGATCCGCACGTCGGTGCACAGTCGATGGTGAGCCCCGCGAGGGCGGACGCGGGCGGCACGGTCAAGGCCGGCGACACCATCGGCGTCGAGGAGGAGTTCCACGTCGTCGACGCGGAGACCGGTGACCTGGAGCCCGCCGCCCGGCGGGTCCTGCGCGGCGCGGACGCGGAGCCGGAGCTGCACCGCTCGATGGTCGAGACGGCCACCGGCGTGCACACCGGCCTGACCGGGCTGCGCGCCGACCTCATCGAGAAGCGCCGGTCCCTCGTCGGTGCCGCCGGGCGGCTCGGCCTCGCCGTCGTCGCGGCCGGCTCGGTCCCCGGCTCCGGCAGCGGCCCCAGCCGGGTGTACCCCGACGAGCGGTACGAACGCATGGCGCAGGAGTACCGGCAGCTCGTCGACGAGCAGCAGGTCGCCGCCTGCCAGGTGCAGGTCGGCGTGCCCGACAGGGACCTGGCGGTGCGCATCACCCGGCGCATCCGGGAGTGGCTGCCGGCGCTGCTCGCCCTCAGCGTCAGCTCGCCGTTCTTCGCCGGTCAGGACACCGGGTACGCCTCCTACCGCACGGTCGTCACGTCCCGCTGGCCGACCGTCGGGCCGCCGCCGGACCTGGACTCCGACGCGCAGTACCAGCGGGTCGTCGCGACGCTCGTGGAGAGCGGCGTGATCAGCGACGCCGGCATGGTCTACTTCGACGCGCGGCCGTCGGCGCGGTACCCGACCGTCGAGGTCCGGGTCGCCGACTCGTGCCCGCGGGTCGACGACGCGGTGCTGCTCGCCGCGCTGTCCCGGGGCCTCGTCACCGTCGCCGCCGAGGAGGACGCCGCGGGCCGGCCCCTGCCGGAGGCGCCGCAGGTGCTGCTGCGCGCCGCCACGTGGCGGGCCGCCCGGTCCGGGCTCAGCGGCCACCTGGTCGACCCGGCGACCCGCTCCGCGGTGACGGCCGGCGCCCGGGTCGACGCGCTGATGCGGCACATCCGCCCCGCCCTGGAGGCCCGCGGCGAGTGGGAGATCGCCGTCGACCTGCTCGAGGACCTGCGCGCCCGCGGCACGTCGGCGACCCGGCAGCGGGCGGTCAGGGACGCCCGCGAGGTCGTACAGTCGTTGGCGGCGGAAACTGCTGAGGGGACGGGATCCTCGTGACACTGCGCGGGCTGCTGGTCGACTACGGCGGGGTCCTGACCACCGACGTGTTCGCCTCGTTCGACGCGTTCTGCGCGCGGGAGGGCCTGCCGCCCGGCACGGTCCGGGACCTGTTCCGCGACGACCCGGCGGCCCGTTCGCTGCTCGGTGGCCTGGAGGACGGGACGCTGCCCGACGCCGAGTTCGAGGCGGGGTTCGCGGCGCTGCTCGGCGTGCCCCCCGAGGGCCTGATCGAGCGGCTGCTCGGCAGCACCACCGCCGACGTGGCGATGCTCGACTTCGTCCGGGCCGCCCGCGGCCGCGGGATCCGCACGGGACTGATCTCCAACTCATGGGGTTCGCAGCGGTACGACCGGATCCTGCTGGACGAGTTGTTCGACGGCATCGTGATCTCCGGCGACGTCGGCGTGCGCAAGCCGGACCCGGCGATCTACGTGCTGGGTGCCGCCGCGATCGGCCTCCAGCCGCACGAATGCGTCTACGTCGACGACCTGCCGGGCAACCTGAAACCGGCGCGCGCCCTGGGGATGACGACGGTGCGGCACCGCACCCCGGACGAGACGCTGCAGTTCCTCGAGGCCTGCCTGCAATGAGACGGCGGACGCTGGTGGCCGGCGGACTCGGCTGGTGGGCGGGTTCGGCCCTGCTCGCGGCGTGCGAGTCCGGCGGCGACGAGGCGACCGGGACGCTGCGCATCGCGACCGGCAGCAAGGGCGCCGTCTACTACACGTACGGCTCCGCGATCGCCGAGCTGGCGAAGCGGTACCTGCCGCACGTGACCGCCAGCGTCCTGCCCACGAACGCGTCGAAGGAGAACGTCGACTCCGTGCTCAACGGCGTCGCCGACGTCGGGTTCACCCAGGCCGACATCGCCGGCGACGGCAACAAGGCCGCGCCGGGCCAGCTCGCCGCCCTCGCCCGCATCTACGACGACTACGTGCACCTCGTCGTCGCCCGCGACGGCCCGATCAAGACCGTGCAGGACCTGCGGGGCCGGCGGGTGTCCGTCGGCCAGAAGGGCTCCGGCACCGCCGTCACCGCCGATCACATCCTGGAGGTCGCCGGGCTCAAGGACGCCGTCATCCCGCAGCCGTTCAGCCTCAACGAGTCGGTCGAGGCGCTGCGCAAGGACGAGATCGACGCGTTCTTCTTCTCCGGCGGGCTGGCCGTGTCGCTGATCCAGGAACTGGCCGAGACGTTCGCCATCCAGCTCATCGCCCTCGACACGCTGGTGCTGAAGCTGCGCGCGAGCTTCGGCGACTACTACGCCGAGCGGATCGTGCCGGCCTCGGCGTACGCCGGCATCAACCCCACCGTCGCGATCGGCATCGCCAACTACCTCGTCGTGCGGGTGTCGATGCCGGAGCCCCTGGCGTACGGCGTGACGCGGCTGCTGTTCGAGGGCCGCGACGAGCTCGCGAAGGCCCACCAGGCGGCGGCCCGGCTCAACATCCGCTCCGCGATCAGCACTCCGCCGCTGCCCCTGCACCCCGGCGCGGTGCGCTACTACCGCGCGCAGAAGGCCTAGGCCCGGGTTCGCCGTCCGCTCAGGGCGCCGGGAACCACAGCCGGGCGTGCAGCCCGCTCGGGTCGTTCGGCAGCAGGTCCAGGCGGCCGGACGACGCCTCCACCAGGACCGCGACGATCGGCAGGCCGAGGCCGCTGCCGTCGACGTTCTGCGTGCCGGGCGCCCGCCAGAACCGCTCGGTGGCCAGCTCCCGCTGCTGCTCGGTGAGCCCCGGCCCGGTGTCGACCACGTGCACGGCGACCCCGCCGGCCCCGTCGTCGTCGGCGGCGACGGGCCGGACCGTGACGGTGCTGCCGCAGGTGGAGAACTTCACGGCATTGTCGATGAGCGCGTCGAGGGCCTGGTCGAGCGCGGTCGTCACGGCGCGCGCCCGCAGCGGGCGCGGCGGGCGGACGTAGCGCAGCGTGATGTCCTTCTTCGCGGCGACCGGCTGCCACGCGACGACCCGCGTCCAGGCGACCTCGCCGGCGTCGATGTCGGCGAGCTCATACCGCCCCCGCTCGGCGCGGGCGAGGGCGAGGAGGCTGTCCAGGACGTCACCGAAGCGTTCGGCCTCCTCCAGGGCGAGGCGGTGCCCCTCGACGGCCTGCGGGTCGGTGAGGTCGACGCCGAGGTCCTCGACCCGCAGGCGCAGCGCGGTCAGCGGGTTGCGCAGCTGGTGGCTGGCGTGGGAGACGAACGCGCGCTGCCGCTCCAGGGAGTCCGCGACGGTCGCGGCCATCTCGTTGAACGCGGCGCCCAGCCGGCGCAGCTCCGGCGGGCCGTCGGCGGCGGGGACCCGGGCGGCGTAGTCACCGGCCGCCAGCTCGTGGGCGGCGGCGTCGAGCTCGGCGACGGGCCGCAGCGTCCAGCGCGCGAGGGACCAGGCCGCGACGATCCCGGCGAACAGCACGACGAGGCCGCCGCCGGCCAGGATGCTCCAGGCGGCGCGGACCCCGGCGACGCGCCGGCCCGTCGGCGAGATGGTGACGACGGCGCCGACGACCTCCCCGCCGCGCCCGACGGGGATCGCGACCACGAACGGCTCGAGGCGCCACGGCCACACGGTGCCGTCGTCGCTGGCCTCGCGGCCTTCCAGGGCGCGGCGGGCCTGCCGCTGCACGGCCCGGTCGGTGAGGTCGACCTCCTGGCGGGAGGCGACCACGCGGAAGGCGTCCTGGTTGACGACGACGGCGGTGACGCCGTACACCTCGTCGTAGCGGGTGAGCTCCGCCTCCAGCTCGGTGGTCTCCCGGGCCCGCAGGGCCGGTTCGGCGAGCGCGGCGAAGCGGGTCGCGTCGGCGAGGCGGTCGGCGACGAGCTGCTGGGTGTCGCGGCCCGCGATGGCGAGCGCGAGCGGCACCTCCAGCGCGGCGAGCACCAGCAACAGCAGCAGCAGGTATGTGGTGACGAGGCGGATCCGCACGGCTCAGAGCCCCGGCACGAGGCGGTATCCGACGCCGCGGACGGTCTGCACCAGGCCCGGCACGTCGAGCTTCGCCCGCAGCGAGCCGACGTGCACATCGAGGGTGTGCCGGCCGACGAAACTGGTCTGCCACACGGCGAGGATCAGCCGGTCGTAGGAGACCACGACGCCCGGGGTGCGCACGAGCACGGCGAGGATCTCGAACTCCTTGCGGGTGAGCGCGACGTCACGCCCGGCGACGGCGACCTGGCGGGCACCGACGTCGACGCGGACCGGGCCGGCCGCCAGGACCTCCACGGCGGTCTGCGGCGCCCGCGACGCGCGGCGCAGGACCGCCTCGATGCGGGCGTTGAGCTCGGCCATCGAGTAGGGCTTCACGACGTAGTCGTCGGCGCCGGTCTGCAGGCCGATGACCCGGTCGCGCTCCTCGCCACGGGCGGTGACGGCGATGATCGCGACCGTCTCGTCCTTGCGGCGCAGGGTGCGGCACACCTCGATGCCGTCGCCGTCGGGCAGGTTGAGGTCGAGCAGCACCAGGTCGAACGGCTCACCGGCGAACGTGTCGAGGGCGGCCTGCGCCGTCGGGCAGTGCGCGACGTCGTGCCCGCGGCGGCGCAGGGCGGTGGCCAGCGCGGCCGCCACCCGAGCGTCGTCTTCGACCAGCATCACTCGCATCGTGCGCTCATGGTAATGGAGTGCATCCTCACAGCAGGGCCCGCAGCCTCACAGCAGGGCCCGCAGCGCCTTACGGTTGAGCTTGCCGACCGAGGTCAGCGGGATCTGCTCCAGGATGCGGATCTCCCGTGGCCGTCGCGTCGGGGCGAGGTGCGCGCGGGCGTAGGCGTCGAGCTCCTCGGCGGTGGCCGTGCCGTGCGCACCGTCGGTGCCGGACAGCGACACGAAGGCGATCACCTCCTCGCCGAGGCGGTCGTCGGGCCGGCCGACCACTGCGGCCATCGCGACCGCCGGGTGGCCGGTGAGCACGTCCTCGACGTCGCGCGGGTACACGTTGAACCCGCCGCGGATGATGAGGTCCTTCTTGCGGTCGATGACGCTGAGGTACCCGTCCTCGTCGATCGCGCCGATGTCGCCGGTGGCGAACCACCCGTCGGTGATCCCCTCGCCGGGCGCCGGTCCCCAGTAGCCGCGCATGACGTTGGGGCCGCGCACGAGGATCTCGCCGTCGTCGGCGAGGCGGACCTCGATGCCTTCCAGGGGCTTGCCGACGGTACCCCGGCGGGGCGCGTCCAGGGGGCTGCCGCTGACGATCCCGCCGGTCTCCGTGCAGCCGTAGCCTTCCAGGACCCGCGCGGACGGCACCAGCCGCTCGAACGCCGCCGCCGCGGCGGGCGGCAGCGGGGCGGCGCCGGAGAAGACGTACCGCAGGGCGCTCAGGTCCACCTCCGCCAGGGGCTGGCCGAGCAGCATGACGATCATCGACGGGACCACGGCCGCGGTCTGCGCGCGCTGCTCGGCGGCGAGCCTCAGCCAGCCGGCCGGGTCGAACCAGCGTTGCAGCACGGCGACGGGTGGCTCCGCGGCCTGCATCGCGCCGACGGTGACCATCAGGCCGTAGGAGTGTGACAGCGGCAGGGCGGTGATGCCGGTGTTGAGGCCGGGGGTGTGGGCCGCCTCCCGGGAGACCCGCCCCGCGTACGCGAGGTTGGCGTGGCTCAGCGCGACGCCCTTGCTGCGTCCGGTGGTGCCGCCGGTGTACAGCAGCGCCGCGAGCTCGCCCGGGTCGCGGTCCACGATCGGGGCCGGGTCCGCGGCGAGGAGCGCCTCGAACGACGGGGTGCCGACGACGACCGTCGGCACGCCGAGCCCCCGGCACAGCTCGCCGAACTTCGGCATCAACTCCGGCGAGGTGACCACGGCGACGGCACCGGAGTCGCGCAGGGCGTGACCGAGCTCGTCGGCGGTGACCAGGAAGACGACCGGGGTGACGACGGCACCGGCCCGCCACACCGCCTGGTACACCTGCGAGACCTCGGGGCAGTTGGCCATGACGACGGCCACCCGGTCGCCGGGGCGCACCCCGAGCTCGCGGAGCCCTCCGGCGATGCGGGTCGCGCGGTCGTGTGCCTCCCCCGAGGTGTGCCAGGACCCTTCGAAGCACAGCGCGGGGTAGTCGCCGTGCCGGTCGAGTGACGCCTCCGCGAGACGGGCGAGGTTGGACATCGACGAACCTCCAGTCCAGGTTTCTACACTGCCTATGCCGATACCTGTCTAGTGTCAATGCCGAGTCTCAGGGAGCCACAACGATGACCGATCGTCCGATCACCGCCGGTGAACGTTTCGCCGACGTCGGCGACTGGAACAACAGCCGCGGTGAGGGCCCGAACCTGTGGCGCACGCTGGGCTTCCGGCGCACCGGGTGGGAGCCCGGCGGCTCGACGGTCGAGTGGGACGCGACCGTCGAGTACGGCTTCACCACCCCCGGCGGCCCGGTGATCCAGGGCGGGCTGGTCACCGCGATCCTCGACTCCGCGATGGGCGGCGCCTGCTTCACCACGCTCGGCCGGGACGAGCTGTTCCTGACCGCGGACCTGCGGGTCGAGTTCTTCCGGCCGACCCGGCCGGGGACGCTGCGGGCCGTCGGCACGGTGCTGCGCCGCACCAGGAAGGTCGTGTTCTGCGCCGCCGAGCTGTACGACACCGGCGGCACCACCCTCGCCGCCAGCCGCTGCACCCAGGTCTTGATGTCCGCCTGATTTCGCAGCGTCAAGTTTCCCTCAAGGAACGACTCCCGCGATTCCGCCGGCGTGGTCGGACCGGCCACGGTGAACAGGTGAACATCGTGTCAACCGGCGAGCGCTCCTCAACCGGCGAGCGTTATCGGGCCTCGACCGTCGCCGCGTTCGAGGCGGCCGTGCTGGTGCGGTGCACAGGGGTGTGTGGCGGAGGAGGACGGGCCCGGGCGCTGGGGGGCACCCGGGTCCGTGCCGCCTTCGCACACGCACCAGCGGGGGTGCTCGCCGAGTTCAACCGGTCCGTCGCCGCGGACCGGCTGGTCGAGCTGCTAGGGGCAGCCGGCCACTCGGCGAGCGTGCACCGCTACACCGCGGGCACGCGGCACCGCTACGAGATCTTCCGCGTCCTCACCGCGCCCACGACGGCCGCGTCCCTGGACCGTGCCTGGCAGCAGGGCTACGCCGACCTGTGCGGCGCGCCCGAGCTGCCGCGCTCGACCCGCCAGATCCGCCACGCCCGCCAGCTCGCCGAGTCGGCGTGGCGCGGCGTGCTGCTGGTGTCGGGTCCGTCCCGGTCCGGCTCCCCCGGCCTGCGGGTTGCGGACCTGGAGACCGCCACGGTCCTCATCCGCGCCGGCCGGATGCTGAGCATGCCGGTCCGCATGAGCACCCGCCCCGGCGGCCAGATCCTCCTGGTGATGCCCCAGGCGGCGGCCGCCTAGCTCGCGGGCAGCTGCAGGAACCTGCGCTCCAGGCCGTCCACCAGGGCCTCCAGGCCCAGCTCGAACGCGCTGTCGTCGACGTGGGCGTGCTGGCCGGCGAGGCGGTGCGCGTCGCGCAGGTGCGGGTAGTCGCGCGCGTACAGGTCGGGGTCGTCGACGAACCCCAGCGCGAACGAGCCCAGCGCCGACCCCGCGACGAAGAACCGCATCGTCGCGCCGATGCGGGTGGCGTACCCGGGCGGCCAGCCGGCGTTGACCAGCGCGCCGTAGACCGCGTCGGCGAGGCGCAGCGACGCGGGACGGCGGGCCGGGCCCCGGGCCAGGAACGGCACCACGTTCGGATGGGCGCGAAACGCCGCCCGGTACGCCCGCGCCCACGCCTTGAGCGCCTCCGGCCACGGGTCGCGCCCCAGCATGGACAGGTCGACGCCGGCCACGATGCTGTCGCCGATCGCGTCGACGATCTGCTCCTTCGTGGCGAAGTGGTTGTACAGCGAGGGCGCCTGAACGCCCAGCTCACGGGCCAGCCGCCGGGTGGACAGTGCGTCGAGGCCGTCGGCGTCGACGATCGCGGTGGCCACCTCGACGATGCGGTCTCGGCTGAGCAGTGGCGTTCTGGGGCGGACCATGGCTACGATCTTAGAAACTAACGGCGTTAGTTAACGGACCGGGTTTGAAGGATGGCCATGGACTTCACGCTCAACGACGAACAGCGCGCGATCCGCCAGGTGACCGCCGAGTTCGTCGACCGCGAGATCACCCCGCACGCCGCCGCCTGGGACCGTGCCGAGCAGGTCGACCTGTCGATCATCAAGAAGCTCGCCGACCTGGGCATCCTCGGCATCACGATCCCCGAGGAGCACGGCGGCAGCGGCGGCGACCACACCACGTACTGCCTGGTGCTGGAGGAGCTCGGCAAGGGCGACTCGTCGGTGCGCGGCATCGTGTCGGTGTCCCTCGGACTCGTCGCGAAGAGCATCAACGGCTACGGCACCGCCGGGCAGAAGGCCGCCTGGCTGCCGCGGCTGTGCGCCGGCGACGCCCTCGGCTGCTTCGCCCTGACCGAGCCCGACACCGGCTCCGACGCGGGCGCCCTGGCGACCCGCGCCACGAAGCTGAGCGACGCCGAGGGCGGCGGCTGGCGCCTCGACGGGTCGAAGATGTTCATCACCAACGGCACCTGGGCGCAGGTCGCCCTGGTCTTCGCCCGCACCGGCGGCCCCGGCCCGAAGGGCGTCTCGGCGTTCCTGGTGCCGACGGCGACACCGGGCCTGCGCATCGAGGAGATCCACGGCAAGCTCGGGCTGCGCGGCCAGGCGACCGCGGCGCTGACCTTCGAGGGCGTGACCGTCGGCGACGACGCGCTGCTCGGCGGCATCGGCGAGGGATTCAGGATCGCGATGTCGGCGCTGGCGAAGGGCCGCATGTCCCTGGCCGCCGGCTGCGTCTGGAGGCGGCCGTGACCTACGCGAAGCAGCGTGAGCAGTTCGGCCGGCCGATCGCCTCGTTCCAGCTGGTGCAGCAGCTCATCGCCGACATCTCCGTCGAGGCCGACGCCGCGCGGCTGCTGACCTGGCGGGTCGCCGACCTGATCGACCGGGGGCTGCCCTTCGCCACCGAGTCCTCCACCGCCAAGCTCTACGCCTCCGAGGCCGCGGTCCGCTCGGCCAACGCGGCGCTGCAGGTCTTCGGCGGTTACGGCTACATCGATGAGTACCCGGTGGGCAAATACCTGCGCGACGCCCGGGTCACTACCGTGTACGAGGGGACGAGCCAGATCCAGAAGCTCATCATCGGTCGCGCCCTCACCGGCGTGAACGCGTTCGTCTGAGCCGCGCCGCACAAAGGGGATCTCAACGATGAGTATCGACGTCTACAACCCGGCGACCGAGGAGGTCATCGGGTCCGTGCCCGAGACCACCGACGTGGACCCGGCCGTCGCCGCCGCACGGGCCGCCCTCGGGCCGTGGTCGGCGCTGTCGCCCGCCCGGCGCGCCACGCACCTCGCCGCGCTGCGCGACCTCCTCGCCGTGCACGCCGACGAGCTCGCGGCGCTGATCACCGCCGAGATGGGCGCGCCGCTGGCGATCGCCCGCAAGGTCCAGGTCGGCCTGCCGATCGCGGTGCTGTCCTCGATGGTCGACCTGCTCGGCGGCCTCTCCGGCGGCGCCGACGAGCGGATCGGCAACTCGCTGATCGTGCGCGACCCGGTCGGGGTCGTCGCGGCGATCACCCCGTGGAACTACCCGCTGCACCAGACCGTCGCGAAGCTCGCGCCGGCGCTGGCGGCCGGCAACACCGTCGTGCACAAGCCGAGCGAGGTCGCGCCCCTGTCGGCGCTGCGCCTGCTCGACCTGGTCCGCGAGGCCGGGCTGCCCGAGGGCGTCTACAACCTCGTCACCGGATACGGCGACCCGACCGGGGCGGCGCTGGCCGGGCACCCCGGCGTCGACCTCGTGTCGTTCACCGGTTCGACCGGCGCCGGTCGTACCGTGGCGGCACTGGCAGCCAGGAACCTGACCCGGGTGTCACTCGAACTGGGCGGCAAGTCCGCGAACGTCGTCCTGCCGGACGCGGACCTCGCCGCCGCGGTGAAGGTCGGCGTCGGCAACTGCTACCTGAACTCCGGCCAGACCTGCACCGCCTGGACCCGCCTGCTCGTGCACGAGTCGCAGCACGACGAGGTCGTCGCCCTCGCCGCCGCCGCGGCCTCCCGCTACACCGTCGGCGACCCCACCGACCCCGCCACCCGCCTCGGCCCCCTGGCCTCGGCCGCCCAGCGCGACCGGGTGCTGTCCTATGTGGAGCGCGGCCTCGCCGACGGCGCGAAACTGGCGCACGGCAACGCATCCGTGCCCGGCGTCGGCTACTACGTCGCCCCGGTCGTCTTCGCCGACGTCGACCCCGCGTCGGCCATCGCCCAGGAGGAGATCTTCGGCCCGGTGCTGTCGATCATCCGGTACCGCGACGAGGACGACGCCGTCCGCATCGCCAACGGCACGCCGTACGGGCTCGCCGGCAGCGTCTGGTCGGGCTCGCAGGAGCACGCCCTCGCCGTCGCCCGGCGGATGCGCACCGGGCAGGTCGACGTCAACGGCGGGTCGTTCAACCCCCTGGCCCCGTTCGGCGGGATCGGGGACTCCGGATACGGCCGCGAGCTCGGCGTCCACGGCTACGAGGAGTTCACGTCGGTGAAGGCGATCCAGCTGTGACCGCCGCCCTGGTCCTGCGGGCCGTGGACGGTGCCGCGGCCGTGGAGGAGCTGACCCTGAACCCGGCCGGCCCGCACCAGGTGCGGGTGCGGCTCGCCGCCGCCGGGGTCTGCCACTCCGACCTGTCCCTGGCCAACGGCACCCTGCGCCAGCCGTTCCCGGTCGTCCTCGGCCACGAGGGCGCCGGCGTCGTCGTGGAGGTCGGCGCGGCCGTCACCGGCCTGGCCGTCGGCGACCACGTCGTGCTCAACTGGTCGCCGCCGTGCCGGTCCTGCTGGTTCTGCGAGGCCGGCGAGCCGTACCTGTGCGCGCACGCCGACGACGCCCGCGGGGTGCCGTTCGCCCGCACCGCCGGCGGCGAGGACGTCTACGCGGGCCTGGGCACCGGCGCGTTCGCGACCGAGACCGTCATCGGCGCCAACGCCTGCATCCCGGTGCCGGCCGACATCCCCCTCGACGAGGCGGCCCTGCTCGGCTGTGCCGTCCTCACCGGCGTCGGCGCGGTCCTCAACTCCGCCCGCGTGCGCGCCGGCGAGTCCGTGGTCGTGATCGGCCTCGGCGGCGTCGGCCTCGCCGCGCTGCAGGGGGCGCGCATCGCCGGCGCCTCGACCGTCATCGCCGTGGACGCGTCACCGTCGAAGGAGGACCTGGCCCTGTCCCTCGGCGCGACCCACTTCCTCACGCCCGGCACCTCCCTCGCCAAGGAGATCCGGGCGCTGACCTCCGGCCGCGGCGCCGACCACGCGATCGAGTGCGTCGGCCGCGCCGCGACGATCCGGGCCGCCTGGTCCGTCACCCGCCGTGGCGGCCGGGCCACCGTCCTCGGCCTGGGCTCCACCACCGACGAGGTCACGTTCAGCGCCCTGGAGGTCGCGTACTTCGCCCGCACGCTGACCGGCTGCATGTACGGCAGCACCGACCCGGCCGTGGACGTCCCGGTGCTGCTGTCGCACTACCGCGCGGGCAGGCTGGACCTGTCCGCCCTCGTCACCGACCACGTCTCCCTGGACGAGGTGGGCGACGCCTTCGACCGCATGCGCAACGGCGTCGGCGCCCGCACGCTAGTCCACTTCTAGGCGGTCCATCCGCCGGGCGGCGGCGGTCGTGCGCAGGATGACGCCGGCGACCAGGGCGGGGTCGTCGCTCATCGGGACGTGGCCGCAGCCGTCGAGGGTGACGTGCCGGGCGCCGGGCAGGCGGTCGCGGGCGACGCCGGCCTGGACCGGCAGGAAGATCCGGTCGCGGGAGCCCCACGCGATCGTGACCGGGACGCCGGGGTCCGCGGTGAAGGTGTAGGCGCGGCCGTGGCGGGCGACCGCGCCGAAGCCCCGGCCGCCGCGCAGCGCCAGGGTGTCGGCGAGGGCGCGTTCGGCGGTGAGGACGCCGGGGTTGCGCACCAGCCAGCCGAAGGAGAACGCCTTGCCGAAACCGGTGCGGTAGAAGACTTTCAGCAGCGGCGCCGGGGTGAAGGCGCCGACGCGGTGGCCGCGCAGGATGCTCAGCGCCCGGCGCACCTGGGCCGGGGTGCAGAAGCCGGCCGGCGACAGGGCGGTCACCGACCGGGCGTGGCCGGCCGCCGCGAGCTCCAGGGCGATGGCGCCGCCGAGGCTGTTGCCGGCGACGTGCGGCCGGTCGAGTCCCGCCTCGGCGAAGTACGCCGCGAGGGCCTCGACGGCGCTCGGCATGCCGTGGTTCTCGGCCGGGGCCGGCGAGCGCCCGAAGCCCGGCAGGTCGATCGCGATCACGTCGTGGTGCGCGGCGAGCAGGTCGATGACGGGCTCCCAGGCGCGCCAGTGGTGGCCGATGCCGTGGATGAGCACGAGCGGCTCGCCGGCGCCCTTGCGGACGGTGTACAGGGTCACGCGGTCACCTCGTATGCCTTGACGTCGAAGCGCTGCATCCGCTGCCGGAAGCGCCAGGTGGAACCGGGCCACAGGGTCGAGTTGCGGCCGGTCGAGTCGATGTACCAGCTGCTGCAGCCGCCGGTCGCCCACACCGTCCTTGCCATGCGCCGGTCGACGGCGGCGGTGAACGCCCGCTGCGCCGACGCGCGCGGCTCCAGGCTGCGGGCACCGGTGCGGCGCAGCGTGTCCAGCGCGCCGAGCACGTAGTTGATCTGCGCCTCGATCATCAGGACCACGGAGTTGTGGCCGAGACCGGTGTTGGGGCCCAGCAGCAGGAACAGGTTGGGGAAGCCGGCCACGGTGGTGCCGCGGTACGCCTGCGGGCTGCCCTGCCACACCTCGGCGAGGCTGCGCCCGTCCCGGCCGCGGACCCGCTCGCTGATCGGCAGGTCGGTGACGTGGAACCCGGTGCCGAAGATGATGGTGTCGGCCTCGTGCTCGACGCCGTCGCGGGTGACGATCCCCTGTGGACGGACCTCGGCGATCGGCTCGGTCACCACGTCGACGTTGTCCCGCGTGAGCGCCGGATAGTAGGTGTTGGACTTCAGGACCCGCTTGCAGCCCATCGCGTAGCCGGGGGTGAGCCGCGCCCGCAGCACCGGGTCGGCGACGGCGCGGCGCAGGTTGCGCAGCGCGATCCGCTGCGCCAGCCGCATCACCCGCGGCCGGAGGAAGCCGATGACGGTGGACTCGATCCCCCAGTAGACGAGGGTGCGCATCAGCCGCTGGGCGCCGGGGATCCGCTGGTACGCCACGTGCTCCCACCTGCGCAGCGGCCGCTCGTTGCGCGGCATCACCCAGGCGGCGGTCCGCTGGAACAGGGTCAGCCGGCCGACCTCGGGCTGGATCGCCGGCACGAACTGGATCGCCGACGCCCCGGTGCCGATGACCGCGACCCGGCGGCCGGTGAGGTCGTGCCCGTGGTTCCAGCGGGAGGAGTGGAACGTCTCGCCGCGGAACGTCTCCAGGCCCGGGAGCTTCGGGATGACCGGTTCGTTGAGCGGGCCGCCGGCGCTGATCAGCACATCGGCCGTCCACTCGCCCTGCGATCCGCCCCGGGACGTCTCGATCCGCCAGTGCCCGGCGGCGTCGTCCCAGGACGCCTGCCGCACGTCGGTGTCGAAGCGGATGCTGGGCCGCAGCCCGAAGCGGTCCGCGCAGTCGCGCAGGTAGTCCCAGATCTCCGGCTGCGGGGAGTACGTGCTGCTCCACCGCGGGTTCAGCGCGAAGGAGAACGAGTACACGTGCGAGGGCACGTCGCAGGCACAGCCCGGGTACGCGTTGTCGCGCCACGTGCCCCCGAGGTCACCGGCCCGCTCGAAGACGACGAAGTCGTCGTGACCACGCTGCTTGAGCCGGATCGCGGCGCCCAGCCCGCCGAACCCGGCCCCGACGATCGCGACCCTGACATGCATGCAGCCTCCCTGGTACCGACTGGTACCAGGGAGGCTACCACCGGGTAGCTTCGCGTGGAAGCGTGCGTTACAGGTCGAGCAGGCGGTTCAGGAAGTCGCGGTACTGCCGGACCGCCGCCCGCAGCCGCTCGGTGTCCTCGCCGCCCTCGCTCTGCCAGGCGCTCAGCTGCGCCCGCTGCGACTCGAGCGCGCCGGTGACGGTCGAGACCGCCTCGGCGATGAGCTGGTCCGCCTCGCCGGCCACCGAACGCGGGTCGTCGATGAACCGCAGCTGCAGCTCACGCCACCGCTCCCGCAGCCCGTCGCCGGCGCCGTCGGCCCAGATCGCCCCGACCGGCAGCGCCTCGACCGCGCCGGGCCGCAGGTCCTGCCCGGCACCGGCCGTGTCCTGCGCCGACCCGTCCGGCACCGGGACCGCGACCACGTCACCCGCGTCGAGCGCCTCGCCACCTTCGAGCGCCTCGCTGGCGGCGACCGGCTCGGCAAGGGTGTCGTCGTAGCGGCCGGCGTCAGCGTCAGCGTCGGCGGTGTCGCTGTCGGTGTCGTAGTGGTCGGCGGTGTCGGTGCCGGCGGTGTCATGGTCGGCGGTGTCGTAGTGGTCGGTGGTGTCGGCCGTGGTCGTGTCGTAGTGGTCGGTGGTGTCGGCCGTGGTCGTGTCGTCCTCGGTGAGGGAGCCGGCTCGCAGCTGGGTCGCGTGCTCGGCGGCCCAGGCGCGGTCCTCGGCATCGGTGCTGACCGCCTCGGTGCTGTCCACGTCGGTGTTGTCCACGTCGGTGTTGTCCACGTCGGTGCCGGCCGCGTCGGTGTGCTCGGCGGTCCAGGCGCGGTCCTCGGCTTCCTCCTCGGCCGCGGCCTCGACCTCGTCGCGCTCGTCCGCCTGCGGGGCGACGTCCGCGGGGACGAAGTCGGTGTCGCCGCGGTCCTCGTTCTCCTGGCGGGCCTCGACCTCGTCGGCCGTCTCGTCGTCGGTCGCCTCGTCCGCCTCGGCCCGCTCGTCGTCCCGTTCTTCGTCCCGCTCGTCGGCCTGCTCCTCGGCGAGCGCCTGGTCGTGGTCGACGACCTCGACGTCGTCACGGTCGGCCAGGTCGTCACGGTCGGTGTCGGCGACCGCGGAACCGGACGCGTACGTGCCGGCCGGGTACGACTCATCCGTGCCTTCGTGCGTGCCTTCGTGCGTGTCGTGATCGTGCGTGTCGCCGGTCGCGTGGTCGGTGTGGGCGGTGCCCACTGCCACGTCATCGTCGTCGGCCGGGTTGCGGGGGCCGGGCACGTGGCCCTCGTCCAAGGTGCCGCGTTGATCCTGCATCGGGGGTTCCTTTCCCGGCCCTACGACCGGCGGCTGGTGTCGTGGGGGGCGTCCGCGGGGTCACGCTGCACGGGCACGTCGACATCGGCGTCCGTGTCCGTGGCGTGAGTGTCCGTGGCGTGCGTGTCCGTGGTGCTCGCGACGCCGGGGGTGGCGTCGGTGCCGAGCAGCTCGGAGAAGAGCGTGCGGTAGTGCACGACGGCCTGGCGCAGCTGCTCGGTGGTGGCCTCGCCACGGTCACTGAGCTGGCTGATCTCATGCGCGTCGCGGTAGTGGCCGAGGGTGCGGGCGTGCTCCACCGACAGGTGCGCGATCTGCTCCTCGTACTCGCCGGTCGGGTATCCGCGCTCGGCGACCAGCTCGGTGACGAGCGCGTCGGCGTCGCGGACGGCGCCGGCCGGGTCATCCAGGAAGCGGGCCTGGATCTCCTCCCACGCCGCGGTGTACCGGGTGCGCGCCTCAGGGGCGAGGTCACGCAGCTCGAGCTCGGCGTGGCGGCGCTCCCGCTCGCGGAGCTCGCGCTCGGCGGCGACGCGGCTGTCACCCTCGGCGACGGCCCGGTCGTACTCAGGGCCGAACCGGTGCTGCAGCGCCCGCCGCCGAGTGACGAACCAGATGCCGTAACCGATCGCCGCGATCACCAGAAGCACGACGATCGTGATGAGAACTTGGGTGGTTGTCATGGCGGTCCTCCTTCACAGGAGGTATTCCGCATGACACGAAGTATCAAACGAGAACGGTCATTACGGGCAGTTCGTTCATGGGCTACGGCTCACGGCGAGGGGCACTCACGGCCCCACGAGGTGCGTCAGGAAGTCGCGGTACCCGTGGACCGCCGCCCGCAGCTGCTCGGTGTCGTCGCGCCCGCTGGCCCGCCACGTGCTGAGCTGGTCCTTGCGGGCGTTCAGCGACGCGGTCACCCCGGCCAGGGCGTCGTCGACGAGCCGCTCGGCCTCGCCCGCCGCGGTCTGCGGGTCGTCCATGAACCGCAGTTGCAGCTCCTGCCAGCGGGTGCGGACCTCGTACACGTGGGCCTCGGACGTCAACGGCGACGTCGCCGACGAGAAGTAGGTCGACCCGGGCGCCGGCACCGACGACATCGGCGTGGGCACCGCGGGACCGGCGGCCGCACCGTACGCGGCGCCGTACGTCGCGGCGGGCGCACCGTATCCGCCCGGCGCGGCCATCCCGGTCGCGGCCATGCCGTTGGGTACCGCCATCCCGTTCTGTGCCGCCATCCCGTTGGGTGCCATGTTGTTCGGTACCATCCCGTTCGTTGCCATGCCGTTGGGTGACATGCCGCTCGCGGGCATGTTGGCCGGCGCGGGGGGACGGGGCGCGGGCGGGCCCGACGTGGCCTCCTCCTCTTCCTCCTCCTTGCCGCCGCGCAGCAGAATCCAGCCGCCGACCGCCAGGGCCAGCACGACCAGGCCGATCGTGATCGTCGTCGAGTTCATGTGGACCCCTTGCTCATCAGAGACCGAGGATGCGGTCGAGGAACTCGCGGTAGTCGCGCAGGGCTGCACGCAGGTTCTCGGTGTCGACCCCGCGGCTGGCCCGCTGCTGGTGCAGCTGCGTCCGCCGGGCGTCCAGCGAGGCGGTCAGGGACATGACCGCCTCCTGGACGAGCCGTTCGGCCTCCCCCGCGACCAGGTGCGGGTCGTCGAGGAACTTCAGCTGCAGCTCCTGCCACTTGCCGCGGATACGCTGCCGGTCGGTGTCATTCCACAGGGACGCCAGGGTCGCGGCGGGCGTGCCGCCGGTGTTCGCGCGAAACGGTGCGCCGTTGATCTGCGGGGACGGTGGCGCGGGCGCCGGCGGCTCGTCGTCAGGCTGAGTCGCCAGCTCCGGCACCGACTCGTCGGCTTCAGGTTGCATTGCGCGGTCCTACCCAGGTCCACGGAACAAAACCACCGGCGCGGCGCGCGGCGCGTGGCGGCACCGCGCGCTCAGGCGGCGGGTGCCATGAACACGTCCGCGGTGAGCTCGGCCCGGGGGATGTCGGTGTTCAGGGCGATGATGTCACCCAGGTTGCGGCGGAAATCCACCCCGTACACCCTCCTGATCATGTCGAGGCCGGCGTCGTTGCGGTAGAAGAACCGGTCGCCGTCGCGCAGCGCCTGGAACTGGCGGGCCCAGATCGCCAGCTGCAGCTCCCCGAACTCGCTGCCGCGCACGTGCGGTTCGGCGACCATCCCGACGAACGCGTCGACCCGGTCGACGGAGCCGTAGACCGCCTTGAGCCGGGCCGCGAGCGCGGTGCGTCGCACGCCGCGGGTGACCGACGCCTCCGCCGCGTCCGACGCGGGGTCGACCCGCTTGCCGTCGGCGTCGAACAGCCCGACGAAGTCCAGCGCCGACGGGTCGTCGACCTCCTTGCCGGCGGTCAGCTCCGGGTCGCGCGGCCACGCCTCCGTCGCCTCGCCGGTGATGGCGCGGAACGTGCGGCGGGCGGGCAGCCCGTACGCGCGGCGCAGCTCGTTGTAGCTCGGGATGCCGTGGTCGCGGCCGCGCTGCACGTCGATTGCGCCGAGGTCCACGACGCCGCGGAAGCACTCCGGCAGGGTGGGCCCGTCGAGGCACTGCGGGTTGCCGGCCACCGGGATCTGGAACAGCACGCTGCGCAACTGGTTGTCGATCTGCTCGTCGTTGCGGTATTCCGACTCCGAGCCGATGCCCTGCAGCAGCGGCCCGAGCTGCACCGCCGGGACCAGGTCGGGGTTGAAGTAGGCGACGTTGAGCGGCACCGCGAGCTCGACCTCGTCGCCGTCGACGGTGACCTCGACGCCGCCGCGCTCGAACTGCTGGAGCGTCGCGGTGCTGTAGCGGTCCACGTCCGAGGACATCTCGATCTCGCCGTGGATCATGCTGTGCGCGCGGTACCCGACGGTCGCGAACTCGTTCGACAGCGTCGCGTCGACGTCGGGGCGGTACCCGCGGTACCGCGGCAGGTCGACGCCGAGCGCCGGCAGGAAGTGCTCGTAGGTGATGTAATGCTGCTCCGCGATGACGACCCGGCGCGCGATCTGGAAGCGTTGTTCGGCGCTGAGCGTGGCGGGGAGCAGGTCGACGACCCGGTTGTGCTCGCGGGCGAACAGGGTCTGCACGGCGGTGAGCGCGATGTTCTCGTTGGCCCGCTGGTCGCCGGTGACGGCGGCCTTCCCGGGCCGGCCGAGCAGCATCCCGTCGACCGCCATCGCGGGCGCGGTGCCGGGGTCGCCGCGGCTGTCGCGGCGCGGCAGGTAGCCACCCTGCAGCAGCAGGTGCGGCCCGTTGTTGCTCATGTTGCCGTCGACGGGGCCCTCCCGCAGCCACTCGAGGCGTTCCTGGGTGCCGCCGTACACGGCCCAGCCGTCGACGTAGGAGCTGACGAGGTTCGTCTGCTGGCGCGGCCCGCCGGACCTGGACGTGCTGCCCGCCGCGGGCTTGGAGCGGGTGAACGGGATGCCGCCGACGGTGTTGACGAACGACTCGAGGGGGTCCTTGGCGTTGAACGCGATGTCGGCCTTCTCGACGCCGGGGTCCTTCGGGCCGCCCTCCTCGCGCAGGCCGATCGTGTGATCGACGAACTGTCCCCAGACGAAGCCCCACTGGCTCACCCGGCGGTCGGTGAAGATGTTCTGGTTCCTGTCGTTGAAGACGCGGTTGCTGATCCAGCGCACGTCGGGTCCCTGGACCATCGCACCGCGTCCGTCGGCGTACCGCGCCTGCGCGACCCTGCTGTACGGCAGCCCGGCCCGCCCCCACCGGGGGTGCGCACGGTTGTTGCCGGACCCGTCGAGGCTCTGCACCTCCAGGTCGATGCCGCCGCCGCGCCCAGGTGGACGCTGCCGGCCGGAGACGCGGTCAGCAGTGATCTCAGCGGCGACGGCCGTGCCCCCGGCCACCACCACCGCAAGTACCAGAACCTGGACCGAGAACGGAACGAACTTGCCGATGCGATGACCCATGATTCCTCCACAGGTACGACCGCCTCGCCGGTGGCAATGCTTCGCCTACCTGTGCAGGAGCGTCAATGAAGGGGCCCTCAAGTCTGGCTTAAGGCTTGCAGCGCGGCGCCCATGACCTTGCAACGCCCGGCGCACGGCTTGCACGCCCGCATGACACCGCGCGCATGCGACCGGCATGTCGGACATTTCCGGTGAAGACGGCGGTCGATGCGTGACGCCCGCCACGCTTGAGGGGTTTCGCAAGCCGACCGCAAGTGCCCGCCAAGTACCGCCCGGCAGAGTGCTCACCATGACGACGAAGCGCATCTGGGCCGGACCGACCTTCACCACGACGACCGCCGCCGCTCCCACCGGCACCGCCGGTGTTTCAGCCGCGCACTTGGACCATGGCAAAAGCGCCGCTGGTGCGCCATGACGCGGGCAGCTTCGCCTCGACGCCCGCGGCCAACCCGACGACCACGTCCGACTTCACCGTCCGCAGGGCCGCGACCGGCCCGGGAAAGTATCCGGTAGTACTTGAGAACGACGTCTCCGGCGACCAGCTGCGATCCCCTACCAGCCGCCGGTAGTTGAGGTCCCCCTTGAGGATGGTCAGCGTCGCCGCCCCGAAGCGGGCGGCGAGGCGGGCCGGCATCTGCGGGAACTCCAGCGGCGCGCAGTAGAACGGGTCGGTGACCAGCTCCAGGACCCCGGCGCGCAGCGCCGCCCACAGGCGGCGGCCGATGGCACTGTCGGCCGGGAAGCGCCACAGCTCGGTGAGCACGTCGGCGGTCAGCGCGTCGGAGACGAAATACGGCGCGGGCTTGACGTGCAGCTCGACCCGCGTGGCCCGCCCCGTGCGCAGCAGGAAGTCGATGAGCACCAGGTCCGGCAGCAGCTCCCGGCCCGCGTTGTCGGCGACGACGCAGACGGTGCCGCCGCCGAGATGCTTCCAGAGCCGCTCGGTGTCATCGGCGACGAGCTCGTCGACCCGCTGCGGCGCGCCGTCTCCGGCGCCCTGCTCCGCGGCCCTTGCCGCCCCTCGTTCCCCGTCTCGTTCCCCGTCTCGTTGCGCGTCTCGTTCCCCGTCTCGTTGCGCGGCCCTTTCCCCGTCTCGTTGCGCGGCCCTTTCCGCGTCGCGTTCCGCGGCCCTTTCCGCGGCGTGCCGCTGCGCCAGCTGGAAGCCGAGGTCGGCCCGGTTGCCCCACAGCGCCGCCGCGACCAGTGCCGAGGCCTGCTCATCCTCAGGGAGGACCAGCAGCGCGTCGAGCGCCCGCAGCTCCTCCTCCCCCGGCAGGTCCGCGGCCTTCTGCGGCCCGAACGGGTCGATCCCCCGCCACGGCCCCGGCTCGTGGTAGCCGGTCGCGTACAGCAGCCGCCGGTAGAAGTAGTTCTCCGCCCACAGGAACGGCACGTCGAACATCGACTGCCCGAAGTACGGCTCCCCCCAGCGGTCCCAGTCCTCATGGTCGTGGGCGTCCCGTGGCAGCGGGGTGACGGTCGGGTCCTGCAAGAGCCTTGCAAGCCCGTCACGGACCGGCGCCGCGAACGGCAGGTCGGCCAGGACCCGGGCGACGATGGCCGGGTGGCGGTCGCGCAGGACCGACGCGGCGAAGGACGCCGGGTCGTCACTGCGGATGCGTGGCGGGGGTGCGTCAACGGGCATGGTGCGAGTATCGCCCGTAGACTCAGGCCCATGGACGACACCGTGTTCTATGCGCTCATCGTGATCGGCGGCGTGCTGCTGATCGGGGTGCTGATCGCCGCGATCGTCCTCGCCACCCGCGTGTGGAAGACCGGCAAATATCTGCAGGCGATGGGCGCAGGCGGCAAGTTCGCCTTCTGGGGCGCGCTCATCTACACCGTGTCCCCGGTCGACCTGCTGCCCGACCCGATCTACCTCGACGACGTCGGCGTCCTCGGCGCGGCCCTGATCTACCTGACCCGTCTGGCGGCGAAGGCCCGCGAGCGCCAGCAGCAGGGCGGCTCGCTGCTCCCGCCGCAGCTGCAGCGCCGCCCCCAGCAGAAGACCCGCTGAGGTTTCACCCCATACGACTCTTTGTGCGGCGCGCCGCCGGGAGTCCTTGATCCGACCCATCCTCATCCACGCTGGTCGATACGCTGCCTCCCCCTTTCCCAGGATGGAGGCACCTGTATGACGTTGCCCATGAGGTACCGGCGGATGGCCGGCATCGTCGCCGTCGTGCTCGCCGGCGCGCTTGCCGGCACCCTCGGCGCCGCCCGGCCCGCCGCCGCGTTGCTGCCCGACACGTTCGGTTTCGCCCTGTGGTCCGGCGGGGTCGTGTCGCAGCAGTGGCCCGTCGCGACCAGCGTCAGTCCCGGCGTCCCCGGCCGGTGGACCGTCAGGTTCCCCGGCGTCGCCGCCGCCGGTGGCGTCGTGCACGTGACCGCCGTCCAGGACGCGGTCAGCAACCCGCCGGGCCGCTGGTGCCAGGCCGACTCGTGGGGTCCCGTCGGCCCCGACGAGATCGTCAGGGTCAGCTGCTACCGGCCGGGCGGGTTCCTCGACGCGCTGCCCGGGTTCTCCGTGCAGTTCGCCCGCAGCTCCGGCGTGTTCGCCGCGACCCGGTACGGCTACGTGGACGCCAACCCGGCCGGCGGCACGATCACCCAGTACAACTCCGTCGGTGCCGCCAACACCGTCGCCAACGTCGCCCCCGGCCTCTACTCCGTCGCGCTGCCCGGTCTCGGCACCGCCGGCCCCCAGGCCGGCGACGTCCAGGTCACCGCCGTCAACCCGGCCTCCGGCGCCCGGTGCAAGGTCGCGAGCTGGCAGTCGTCCGCCAACGGCCAGTTCTTCCGCGTCTACTGCTTCAACCCCGCCGGGGCGACCGCCAACACCCGGTTCACGCTCACCTGGCACTACCAGCGCGCGCTGTACGGGGGCGCCGCCCCGCCCTACAAGTTCGCCTACCTGTGGAACGTCCCGCCGCTCGGCCCGCCGCTGACCAACTTCAACTCCGCCGGCCCGGTGGGCGCGCTCGCCTTCGGCCCGCCCGTCTGGACCGCCACGTTCGGCGGCGTCGCGTCCCCACCCGGCAACGTCCAGGTCACCGCGTTCGGCACCACGCCGGACCACTGCGGCCTGCACCTGCCGTGGACTCCCGGCGCCGGTGGGCTCGGCATCCGCATCAACTGTTTCACCAACGCCGGCGCACCCGTCAACAGCGGCTTCACCGTCGAGTACTCGTCGCGCTTCTGAGGAGGTAGACTCCCCCGCATGCGTATCAGGCGTTTCTCCGCTGCTGCCGCGCGAGCTCACCGCTCGCCGGACGCCGCTGCCTGATCTTCTCCCGCTTCAGCCGGCGACCGGAAACGGTCGCCGGCGTTTTTGTGTGCCGTGGGGTCCGTTTCCGGTCCATCCCAGGAGGACCACGATGGACACGACCACCACCCTGACCACGCGGCAGATCACCGGCACGTTCCTCGACTTCTACCGCGACCGCGGCCACCAGGTCGTCGGCGACGCGACCCTCATCCCGCCGCAGGGCGACCCGGTGCTGTTCACCAGCGCGGGCATGCACCCGCTCACGCCGTACATCGAGGGCCTGCCGCATCCGCTCGGCCGCCGTCTCACCGGCGTGCAACGCTGCCTGCGCACCACCGACCTGGACGAGGTCGGCGACGACACCCACCTGACCATGTTCCAGATGCTCGGCTCCTGGTCCCTGGGTGACTATCCGGGCGACCGGAGTCTCCGCTGGGGATACGAGCTGCTCCGCGACGGGTTCGGCATCCCGCCGTGGCGGCTGCACGTCACCGTGCACCACGACGACCCCGGCTCCCTGGACACCTGGCAGCGACTCGGGGTACCGGTCGAACAGCTCGGCGAGGACAACT
The DNA here is from genome assembly GCF_035963215.1 of Dactylosporangium sp. NBC_01737. Classification (NCBI taxonomy): domain Bacteria; kingdom Bacillati; phylum Actinomycetota; class Actinomycetes; order Micromonosporales; family Micromonosporaceae; genus Dactylosporangium; species Dactylosporangium sp. NBC_01737. The sequence continues at coordinate 4,491,280 of NZ_CP109153.1, read as the reverse complement.
GGTGGTCCAACGGCCCGACCGGCCCCTGCGGCCCCGACTCGGAGATCTTCATCTGGACCGGCGACACGGAACCCACCGGCACCCCATCGACGGACGACCGCTGGGTCGAGGTGTGGAACCACGTGATGATGCGGTACCGCCGCCACCCCGACGACACCCTCACCGCCCTCGAACACCCCAGCGTCGACACCGGCATGGGCCTCGAGCGCATGGCGATGGTGCTGCAGGGCCACTCCTCGGTCTTCGACACCGACGTCTTCGAACCATGGAAACGCACGGTGTCATCCCTGTGGACCCCGTCCAGGCTGGTCTACGACCACCTGCGCTCCTCCGTCGTCGTCATCGGCGACGGCGTCCACCCCTCGAACACCGGCCGCGGCTACGTCCTGCGCCGCCTCATCCGCCGCGTCCTGACCACCCTCTGGCGCGACGACCCGTCCCGCACCCTGCTCGACCTGCCGACCGAACCGATCGCGTCCACCGTCGACCACCACGACCTGCGCATCGACCCGCTCTACGTCCACGACGTCCTGGTCTACGAGGAACGCCGCTTCAGCGCCCTGCTGCGCCGCGGCCGCCCCCTGATCGAACGCCTCCTGCAGCGCGGCCCCCTCACCGACGACGACTACCACTACCTGCACGACACCCACGGCATCCCCCGCGACCTCGTCGAGGAGGTCGTGACCGCGATGTAGGGATCGACTCCCGTGATCTCCCGCGGCCATACTCGGCGTTACATCGTCGAGTGCCGTTCCATTCGGGGGCCGGCGCCTACGCAGGCAAATGCGGGAGCACACGTGGGACGAGAACGACGACTGTCAACATCCCTCCTCACGCTCATCGTCGCGGCCGGGCTGGCCGTGGCCGGCTCACCCGCGGGGGCGGCACCGGTGCCCGACCCCGCGGCCGACGGGCCGAGCCTGGCCGGTCTGCCCGCGAAGTTCCGCTCCTGGGACGAGTTGTTCGCCGTGCAGCAGGTGCTGGACAGCGCGGCCACCCGGATCGAGGACGCCGCCGGCGCCCGGCCCGGCTCCGGATTCACCAGCCTCAGCGTCGATCCCGAGACGGCGTCGCTGACCGTCTACTGGAACGGCCCGCCGTCGGCCGCCGAGGCGACGGTCCTCGCCGCGGTGCGCCGCAGCGGGATCAAGGTCCGGCTCGTACCGGCGAGGTACTCGCGGGCGCAGCTGGACGCGCAGGTCTCGCTGATCGCCCAGGACGCCGGGGCGGCCGGCGAACAGATCGTGCGGATCACCAAACGCCCGGACGGCAGCGGCGTCGACGTCGCGGTGGCCGCGGCACCCGGGATCGACCCGAACGCTTCGCCGCCCGGCCACTCCCTGCCCCACCTGCGGGCCGCACAGGCCAACGGCCACGTGACGGTCACGCCCGCAGGCGACCCGCCGGCCCTGGCGAGCCGCCAGTACGACGACGGGTACGGCGGCCTCTCCGGCGGATCGCTCGTCAGGGCCGTCCTCCCGGACGAGGTCTCCTGGTGCTCCTCCGGTTTCGCGGTGCGCTGGAACGGCGGCGACTACCTGACCACCGCCGACCACTGCCGCTTCACCGGGTACGACGTGAAGAACGGCGACCGGGTGATCGGCCACGGCACACCCGGCCCGGGCATCTTCTACGACCTGGCGTTCATCCAGACGCCCGGCGGCAGCCTGGGCCGCATCTTCACCGGCGTCGGCGCCTACGCCCAGGGCACGCAGGGCTATCTGCCGGTGAAGACCGCCTCGCACACCAACGTCGGCGACTGGCTCTGCGTCAGCGGGGCGTTCACCGGCTGGGCCTGTTCCATCCGCGCCTCCGGCCCCACCCTCGACTGCTACAACAAGATCGACGGCGTCTGCGTCCGGGTCGAGGGCGGCATCTCCAGCGTCGGCCAGAAGGTCATGGGTGACGGCGACAGCGGCGGCCCGGTCTGGCTGCCCATCAACGGCATCACCAACCCGAACAGCGGCGTCAACGCCCGCGGGATCATCCACAGCAGCCCCGACAACGCCAGCGGGAACTTCCCCAGGTACGACTGTCTCGACCAGGTCCGGGGCGGCATCCGCGACTGCTGGACCGCGTTCTGGTTCACCGACCTCATCGACGCCATCCAGCCGTGGGTGTCGTCCGGAATGTACGTGAAGACCCTGTGACCCCCGCGCGTCCGCGGACCCGGAGCCCCGGGTCCGCGGACCCGCCCAGCCCACGGCGGCGGCCCGGAACGGAGGTGGGATGGCACTCGCCCGCAAGAAACTCGCGTCTGACGGTGATCGACGGCGTGGCGTATCGGTGGACAGTTGGGCGGCGGCCGTCATGTCGCCAGGGCCTGGGCAACGCGCCGCTCTCGTGACACCAGCACCGGTCGTGCGGTGCACCACCGATGCGAGGAACGCCGGATGGGACCCACGACAGCGCGGACCGGCGACGCGGGTCCACCTGCCGGTGCGGTTCGGAATGAATCCCGACGAGGTGGTGGCAGCGCTGGGTTCCGGGCCGGGCGTTTCCTCTGGCGGGAGTTTGGGCGTTCGAATACTTTCATACCCGCATGTGACGGCGTATTTCCGCGCGGAGGCCTTGTACTGCGTGGCGGTTGACGCGCTGATCGGTCCGCAGATCACGATGGACGGCGTGAAGCTGAGGATGTCCGGGGCTTCGGCGTGTCCCGCGCAGCGGCCCGCCGGGCCGCCTTGAAGACGTGTCGTTCCCGACTGACCCACCTAGGCCTTGTGCAGCGCCGCGCGGTCGGCGGCGGCGCGGCCGGAGTCCCAGCCCTCGTCGCTGTCGACGCGGGTGCCGCGGCCGCGCACGGTGCGGGGGAAGACGCGGTCCATCGTCTCGCGGACCTGTGCGTCGCGGGCGGCGAGCACCGGCAGCAGATCCTGCGGCAGCGCGGCCGCGGCACCGGAGCCGCCCGTCGAGCCGGCAGAGGCCTCCGCGACCGCGGCGTCGCTCGCCTGGCTGAGCCGCTCGCCGATGCGGACCGCGAACCCGACGAGGAACGACTGCCGGAACGTCTTCAGCCGGGCGCGGCCCGCCTTGCCGTTCGCCTGGCCGCCCAGCGGCTCGGCCGCCGACATGGCGCGGTTCGCCTGGACGAGCAGCGACGTGTGCAGCAGGTCGACGGCGTCGATGTCGCTGTCGAAACCGAACACGGTCGTGAATCCCAGCTCTGGCGACCACACCGTGTGGCAGCGGTTCGCGTCGGCGACGGCGGCGAGGAGGGAGGCCTTCTCGCTCTCGTACGGGTGGTCGACGCCGATCCGCCGCGCGAAGGGAACGACCGTCGCCGCCGCGCCCCGCGCGACGAGGAGCGCCTCGTCGATGCTGTGCCGGGCGATCAGCTCCTGGGCCTTCGCCGTGTACGTCTCCGCCTCGGCCGGATACGTCGTCGACTCGGCCTTCGCCAGCAGCGCCCGCACCCGATCGAGCAGCCGCACGTCGACCACACCGGGCCGGCCGCCGCGGGAGGCGCGGGACGCGCCGGCGGCAGCGGCCGCCGCGGCGGCGGTGCCGGGTGCCGGGACGAGCACCTCGATCGCCGGCAGGGTCCGCAGGATGCCCAGCAGCACCAGGACCGTGTCGAGGATCTCGATCCGGTCGACCCGCCACCGGGCGGGCAGCCGGTCGAAGTAGACGTTGTCGGCCGGCCACCAGACGGTGGCGCCGAGCGCGTCGGCCTGGGCCCGCCAGCGCGGGTCGACCGCCGCGGGCCGGAAGCCGCGCAGGTGGGCCGCGACGGCGTCGATGACGAGCAGCGTGTGCGGGGCGGTGCCGCGCCGCCCGACGACCCGGTGCAGCTCGCCGGGTTGCCAGCCGCGGTCGAACAGCCGTGCGCAGGCCGACTGCAGGGCGGTGAACAGCACCGGGTCGACCTCCGCGGCGGGCGCGACGGTCAGCGCGTCGAGGCCGCGCTCGTACCCGACGCTGCCGTCGAGCACCGCCCTGATCTGTTCTTTTGCCGTCTGTGTTGCGCCTGTCTGCACCGGGCAAGGCTACCCGTGGCCCACTGATAGGCTCCCGTCGCTGTTCGGCAGACCCTCAAACGTCGAGAAGGTGTCATGACTTCACGCATCGTAGTCATCGGGTCCGGAATCGGTGGTCTCACCGCGGCGATCGCGTTGCTGGCCGAGGGACACGAGGTCGAGGTGTACGACCAGGCGACCACGTTCGGCGCGATCGGGGCGGGGGTGTCGCTCGGCGCGAACGGCTCGCGGCTGATGGAGCGGCTCGGTCTCGGCCCGGCCCTGCGGGAGGTCGGCTCCGACCTGCACCGCATCCAGTTCCACGAGTGGCGCACCGGTGAGCTGTTCTACGAGCACCCGATGGGCGACTGGTACACCGACCGCTTCGGCGCCCCGTTCCTCGGCCTGCACCGTGCCGACCTGCAGCAGGTGCTGCTGGACGCGTTCCGGGCCGGCGGCGGCGAGGTGCGGCTCGGCCGGCGCTGCGTCGCGATCGACGAGCTGCCCGACGGGGTCGACGTCACGTTCGCCGACGGCACGAGCACCCGCGCCGACGTCCTCATCGGCGCCGACGGGGTCCGCTCGACCGTCCGGCAGCACGTCGCCGGGCCCGACGAGGCCGTGTTCGCCGGCATGAGCTGCTTCCGTGGTCTCGTCCCGGTCGACCGGGTCCCGGGCGGCGACCAGATGGGGCTGACGTTCTTCCTCGGGCCCGTCAGTCACCTCGTGGTCTATCCGGTACGGCGCGGCGAGCTGATCAACTTCGTGGCGTACACGCGGGACGAGGCGTGGACCGACGAGTCGTGGTCGGCGAAGGGCGACGCGAGCCAGGCGGTCGCCGCGTTCGAGGGGTTCAACGACACCGTGCTCGCGATGCTCGGCGCCGTGCAGGACACGGGCCGCTGGGCGTTGTTCGACCGGGAGCCGCTGCGGCAGTGGAGCACCGGGCGGGTCACGCTGCTGGGCGACGCGGCGCACCCGATGCTGCCGCACGCCGGGCAGGGCAGCAACCAGGCCGTCGAGGACGTGGCGGTGCTCGCGCACTTCCTGGGGCAGCCGGACCTGAAGGTCGGCGAGGCCCTGGCGGCGTACGAGACGGTCCGCAAGCCACGCGCCCGGCAGCTGCAGATCGGGTCGCGGGGCAACGCGAAGTGCTTCCAGGTGCCCGACGGCCCCGAGGCCCAGGCCCGCAACGAACGCCTCGCCAACCTGCCCGACATGGTCAGCTGGATTCACGGGTACGACGCCCACGCGGACCTGCGAGCGGCGCCGGAACCCGCGGTGTAGGTGCGCTCACCGGGGTTGCGGTGCGCAGCGCGACGAGGGCCGCGGCCAGCAGATAGGTGCCGGCCGCGACCAGCATGGCGGTGGCGAAGCCGCCGATCGCGCCGAGGACCGCGACCCCGAGGGCGCTGCCGACCTGGCGCAGCGTGTTGAGCAGCCCGCTCGCCACGCCCGCGTGGCCGTCGGGCGCGACCTGCAGCGTCAGCGAGGTCGCGGCGGTCATCGCGGTGTCGATGCCGAACCCGACGACGAACAGCGCGACGAGCACCGCCGGCAGCGCCCCCTGCATGCACGCCGCGAGCGCGGCGAAGCCGGCGGCGCCGGTGAGCAGGCCGGTCAGCATCGCGGTGCGCGGGCCGAAGCGGTGGGTGGCCCAGCCGCCGAAGGGGGACCCGACGACGGCGCCGGCGGCCTGCACCGCGAGGGCGACACCGGTGAGCAGCGGCGACAGGTGGCGCTGCTGCTGCAGGTACAACGTGACCAGGAAGAACTGCCCGTAGAAGCCGAAGTTCAGGGCGAACCCCGTGATCACCGTCGCCCGCAGCGCGCGGTGGCGCAGCAGGTCCGGGCGCAGCATCGGGGCCGGGTGGCGGCGCTGGAGCGCGACGAACAGCCCGAGGACCGCCGCCCCGCCGGCGACCAGGGCCGCGCCGGTGAGCGGATCGGCGCGGTACGCGATGCAGCCGGCGACGAGCAGCGCCAGCCCGCCCGCCGATGTGACCACGCCGCGGACGTCGACGCGGGCGCCCGGGACCACCGGCGGGTCGACCAGGCCCTTGCCGACGCACAGGACGAGCACGGCGAACGGCACGTTGAGCAGGAACAGCGACGGCCAGCCGGCGACGGTGAGCAGCGCGCCGCCGAGCAACGGGCCTGCGGCGGCCGCGACCCCGCCGAGACCGCCCCACAGGCCGATGATCCTGGCCTGCGCCGCCGGTTCGGGGTACGTGGAGCGGATCAGGGCGAGGGAGCTCGGCATGAGCACCGCCGCGCCGACGCCCTGCACGACCCGCCCGGCGATCAGCCACGCACCGCCGCCGCCGGGCAGGCTGCCCGCGCACGCGCACAGGACCGAGCCGAGCGCGAAGATCGACACGCCGCCGTGGTACGACCTGCGCGCCCCGAACCGGTCGGCGAGCGAACCACCGGCGAGGACGAGCGCCGCGAACACGACCGTGTACGCGTCGACGACCCACTGCAGGGTCGCGGTGCCGCCACCGATCGACGGCAGCGCGACGGTCACGATCGTGCTGTCGAGCATGACCAGGAAGAAGCCGAGACAGACCGCGACGGCCCTCATGCGCGGGTCAGCGCGTCGGCGCACGCGGCGACGAGGCAGGTGAGGCTGTCCACGACCGGGGTGACGCGCGACAGGCCGTCGCGCAGGACCGTCAGGTCGGTGCAGCCGAGCAGCACCCCGTCGGCGTTGGTGACGGCGCCTGCCGCCGAGGCCGCGGCGCGCACGGCGGCGTCGAGGTCGCGCGGGCCGTGCAGTGCGCCGACGCAGCGTTCGACGAGGGCGACGACATGGGACTGGTCGGCGGGGCGCAGGATCTCGATGCCGCGCAGCCGGGCCGCCGCGTACGCCTCGTGGTCGACGCTGGTGCCGGTGGCGAGCAGGACCAGCCGGTGCAGGCCACGCGCGGCCGCGGCGTCGATGGTCTCGTTGACCATGTCGATGAGCTTCAGGTGCCGCCCGGCGAGCAGCGGGCGCAGGTGGCGGTGGAAGGTGTTGCAGGGCATCGCGACGAGGTCGCAGCCGGCCCGTTCGAGGGTGTCGAGGGCGGTGCCGAGCAGCGCGTCGATCTCCGCGTGCTCCGCGGCGGCGAGGGTGCCGGCGAGGGCCGCGTGGACGAGGCGCAGCGGCAGCGGCTGGCTGTGCACCAGCAGGTCCGGCCAGCTCCCGGTGCGGGCCTCGACCTCCGCGACGAGCAACCGGTAGAACTCGATCGTGGCGACCGGACCGACGCCACCGATGACACCCAGCATGCACCCACCCCCGTGGCCCGAAACCGTACCCGCCGGTCGATGTCCGGCGGGTACGGCGGCGGGTACTCAGTGCAGGGTGATCTCGGGGTACAGCGGGAATCCGGCGAGCAGGTCGGACGCCTGGCCGGACACCTTCGCCGCGACCGACCCGTCGAGGGTGTACTTCGCCTTCGAGTCCGCGGCCGGCCGGGTGCTGGTCAGCACGGTGGTGATGAGCTCGGCGATGGTGTCCATCTCGGCGACGCCCAGGCCGCGGGTGGTCAGCGCCGGGGTGCCGATGCGCACGCCGGAGGTGTACCACGCGCCGTTGGGGTCCTGCGGGATCGCGTTGCGGTTGGTGACGATGCCCGCGTCCAGCAGCGCCGCCTCCGCCTGCCGCCCGGTGAGACCGGTGGGGGCGCCGCCCAGCTGCGAGGCATCGATGAGCACCAGGTGGTTCTCGGTGCCGCCGGTGACGAGGCGGACCCCGCGGCGCTGCAGCCCGTCGGCGAGGGCGGCGGCGTTGTCGACGACCCGCTGGGCGTAGTCGCGGAACGACGCGGTGCGGGCCTCGGCGAGCGCGACGGCCTTGGCGGCCATGACGTGCGGCAGCGGACCGCCGAGCACCATCGGGCAGCCGCGGTCGACCTGGTCGGCGAGCTCCGGCTGGCACAGGACCATGCCGCCGCGCGGGCCGCGCAGGGTCTTGTGGGTCGTGGTGGTGACGATGTGGGCGTGCGGCACCGGGTCGAAGTCGCCGGTGAAGACCTTGCCGGCGACCAGCCCGGCGAAGTGCGCCATGTCGACCATGAGGGTGGCGCCGACCTCGTCGGCGATCTCGCGCATGATCGCGAAGTTCACCTTCCGGGGGTACGCCGAATAGCCACCGACGATGATCATCGGGCGGAACTCGCGGGCGGTCTCGCGCAGCGCGTCGTAGTCCAGCAGGCCCGTCTCCGGGTTGGTGCCGTAGCTGCGCTGGTGGAACATCTTGCCGGAGATGTTGGGCCGGAAGCCGTGGGTCAGGTGCCCGCCGGCGTCCAGGGACATGCCGAGCATCCGCTGGTCGCCGAAGTCGTGGCGGAGCCTCGCCCAGTCACTCTCGGTGAGGTCGTTGACCTGCCGGACGCCGGTCTCCTTGAGGAACGGCGCCTCGACGCGCTGGGCCAGCACCGCCCAGAAGGCGACGAGGTTGGCGTCGATCCCAGAATGTGGTTGGACATATGCGTGTGATGCGCCGAACAGTTCACGGGCGTGTTCCGCGGCGATCGACTCGACGGTGTCGACCTGCTGGCAGCCGGCGTAGAAACGGCGGCCGACGGTGCCCTCGGCGTACTTGTCGCTGAGCCAGTTGCCCATCGCCAGCAGCGTGGCCGGCGAGGCGTAATTCTCGCTGGCGATGAGCTTGAGGGACTCGCGCTGGGCGGTCAGCTCACGGGCGATGGCATCCGCGATCCGCGGCTCCACGGCCCGGACCACGTCGAGTGCGGCATTGACCGCGATCGATTCCGAACTTTGCGCGCTCATGACGGGACCCCTTGACTGTGTGACGGCCAACCACGGTAACAGGCTAGAATCTACGGTCGGGGCGAGAGGCGCTGCGACGGGTCATCGACGATCCGCCACGCTCGACCTGGATTCACTCTCTGTAAGGGCGCCTTCCGTCTCACCCACGGAAGGTGGATACTCGTGACGATGACAGCGGCGGCGATTGCAGGCCTGCGCAAGCTGCTCGACGAGCGGGTGGTCGTCCTCGACGGCGCATGGGGCACCATGTTGCAGATGGCCGGCCTCAAGCCCGCCGACTACCGCGCGGACCTGATCGCCCCGGATCACCTCCAGGATGTCACCGGCGACCCGGATCTGCTCAACCTCACCCGGCCCGACGTGGTCCTCGACGTGCACCGGCAATACCTGGCCGCGGGCGCCGACATCACCACCACCAACACGTTCACCGCCACCACGATCGCCCAGGCCGACTACGGCCTGGAGTCGCTGGTCCGCGACATGAACGTGCAGGGCGCGCGGCTGGCCCGGCAGGCGGCGGACGAATGCTCCACCCCGGACCGCCCGCGGTTCGTGGCCGGCTCGGTCGGCCCGCTCAACGTCACCCTGTCGCTGTCGCCGCGGGTCGACGACCCGTCCTACCGGGCGGTGACGTTCGACACGGTCCGCGCCGCGTACGCCGACCAGATCAGCGCGCTCGTCGAGGGCGGCGTCGACCTGCTGCTCATCGAGACGATCTTCGACACGCTCAACGTGAAGGCCGCCGTCGCCGCCGCCCGCGAGGTCGCGCCGGACCTGCCGCTGTGGATCTCGGTCACCATCGTCGACCTGAGCGGCCGGACGCTGTCCGGGCAGACCGTCGAGGCGTTCTGGCGCTCGGTCGAGCACGCCGAGCCGCTCATCGTCGGCGTCAACTGCTCCCTCGGCGCCGCCGAGATGCGCCCGCACGTCGCGGACCTGGCCCGCCTCGCCGAGACGTACGTCGCCGCGCACCCCAACGCGGGCCTGCCCAACGCGTTCGGCGGCTACGACCAGACCCCGGCCGAGACGTCCGGCCTGCTCGCCGGTTTCGTGTCCGACCGGCTGGTCAACGTCGTCGGCGGCTGCTGCGGCACGACGCCCGCACACATCGGCAGGATCGCCGAGGCGGTCCGCGGGATGGCTCCCCGGCAGGTCCCGGCGCGCGTCCCGGCGACCCGGTTCAGCGGGCTGGAGCCGTTCGAGATCGGCCCCGACACCGGCTTCGTCATGATCGGTGAGCGGACCAACGTCACCGGCTCGAAGCGCTTCCGCCGGCTCATCGAGTCCGACGACCACCAGGGCGCGGTCGACGTCGCCCTCGAGCAGGTCCGCGGCGGCGCCAACCTCCTCGACGTCAACATGGACGCCGACCTGCTCGACAGCGAGCAGGCGATGACCACGTTCCTCAACCTCATCGCCACCGAGCCTGAGGTCGCCCGCATCCCGATCATGATCGACAGCTCCCGCTGGAGCGTCCTTGAGGCCGGCCTCAAGTGCGTGCAGGGCAAGGGCGTCGTCAACTCGATCAGCCTCAAGGAGGGCGAGGAGTCGTTCCTGGAGCAGGCCAGGGTCATCCGCTCCTACGGCGCCGGCGTCGTGGTCATGGCGTTCGACGAGCTCGGCCAGGCCGACACCACCCAGCGCAAGGTCGACATCTGCGGCCGGGCGTACGACCTGCTCGTGCACCGCGCCGGCTTCGCCCCCGAGGACATCATCTTCGACCCGAACGTCCTCGCCGTCGCCACCGGCATCGCCGAGCACAACGGGTACGCCAAGGCGTTCATCGACGCGCTGCCTCTGATCAAGCAGCGCTGCCCCGGCGCGCGCACCAGCGGCGGCATCTCCAACCTGTCGTTCTCCTTCCGCGGCAACGACGTCGTCCGCGAGGCCATGCACTCCGCGTTCCTGCTCCACGCGGTCCGTGCCGGCCTCGACATGGGCATCGTCAACGCCGGCCAGCTGGCCGTGTACGCCGACATCCCCGCCGACCTGCTCGAGCTCGTCGAGGACGTCCTGTTCGACCGGCGCGAGGACGCCACGGACCGGCTCGTCACGTTCGCCGGCACGGTCAGCGGCTCCGGCACCGCCCGGGTCGTGGACCTGTCGTGGCGTGAGGCCCCTGTCCGGGAGCGGCTCTCCCACGCCCTCGTGCACGGCATCGTCGACTTCATCGAGGAGGACACCGAGGAGGCGCGCCTCTCGGCGAAGCGCCCCCTGGAGGTGATCGAGGGCCCGCTGATGGACGGCATGAAGGTCGTCGGTGACCTCTTCGGCGCCGGCAAGATGTTCCTGCCGCAGGTCGTCAAGAGCGCCCGCGTGATGAAGCGCTCCGTCGCCTACCTCGAGCCGTTCATGGAGGCCGAGAAGGAGCTCGCCCGCGCCGAGGCGAAGGCCCAGGGCCTCGCCGAGGCCGCTCCCGGCCGCAGCGGCCAGGGCAAGGTCGTCATGGCGACCGTCAAGGGCGACGTGCACGACATCGGCAAGAACATCGTCGGCGTCGTCCTCGGCTGCAACAACTACGAGGTCATCGACCTCGGCGTCATGGTCCCCGCCGCGAAGATCCTCGACACCGCGGTCGCGGAGGGCGCCGACGCGATCGGCCTGTCAGGTCTCATCACCCCGTCGCTGGATGAGATGGTCGCGGTTGCCGCCGAGATGCAGCGCCGCGGCCTGAAGCTGCCCCTGCTCATCGGCGGCGCCACCACGTCGCGGCAGCACACGGCGGTGCGGGTGGCTCCGGCGTACGAGGGCAACACCGTCCACGTGCAGGACGCCTCCCGCGTGGTCGGGGTCGTCGCCGGCCTGCTGGACCCGGATCGGGTCGAGCAGCTCACCACCGACAACCGCGACGAGCAGGAGCGCCTGCGCCGCCAGCACGCCGAGCGCCGCCACACCGCGCTGCTCACCCTCGCGCAGGCCCGCGGCAACGCCTCCGACGTGTCGTTCGCGCAGCTGCCGGCGCCGGACTTCACCGGTGTACGGATCGTCGAGCCCGCCCTGCAGACGCTCCGCGAGATGATCGACTGGCAGTTCTTCTTCCTCGCGTGGGAGCTGAAGGGCAAGTACCCGGCGATCCTCGACCAGCCGGTGGCCGCCGAGCTGTTCGCCGAGGGCAACGCCCTGCTCGACGAGATCATCGCCAACGGCTCGCTGACTGCCCGCGGCGCCTACGGCTTCTGGCCCGCGGCCGCCGTCGGCGACGACATCGTCCTGGACGCCGACGTGGCGGGGCGGCGCGTCACGTTTCCGATGCTGCGCCAGCAGACCGAGAAGCCGGAGGGCCGCCCCAACCGCAGCCTCGCCGACTACATCGCCCCGGCGACCTCGGAGGCGGCGTTCCCGGACCACCTCGGCGGTTTCGCGGTCGCCATCCACGGCGCCGAGGACCTCGCCGCCCGGTACGAGGCGGAGAACGACGACTACCGCGCCATCATGGTCAAGGCCCTCGCGGACCGGCTTGCCGAGGCGTTCGCGGAGTACATCCACCTCGAGGCCCGCCGCGCCTGGTTCGAGCCCGGCGCGACCCCGGCCCTGGAGGATCTGCACGCCGAGCGGTTCCGCGGCATCCGCCCGGCGCTGGGCTACCCGGCAAGCCCCGACCACTCGCTCAAGCAGGCCCTGTTCGACCTGCTCGAAGCGGACAAGCTCGGCCTCGCCCTGACCGAGTCGTTCGCGATGACCCCGGCCGCGGCGGTCAGCGGCCTGATCTTCGCCCACCCGGACTCGCGTTACTTCACGGTCGGCCGCATCAACCGCGACCAGGTCGAGGACTACGCCACCCGCCGCGGCCTGCCGGTCGCCGAGATCGAGCGCTGGCTGCGCCCCAACCTCGCCTACGACCCGGCCTGACCCCACGACCGCTCCCTCGGCGCCCACGGGCGCCGGGGGACCTGCGGAGTTGAGGGCGCCGCGGGAGTTGAGGGCGCTGCCGGTTCGGGGGCCCAGCGGTGCACCGCGTACGCGCCGAGGAGGGTCGTGCCCGCCAGCAGTGACCACAGCAGGGCCGGGGAGGCGGCGAGCAGGGCGAGGAGCAGCGCGGGGGCGACGGCGTTGGCGAGGCCGGTGGACAGCTGCCATCGCGCCAGGGCGTGGCCGAGGCGGTGCGGAGCAGCGGCAGCGGTGACGAGGGCGGTGCCGCTGCCCGCGTAGAGGATCTCGCCCAGGGTGTACGCCACTGCCACGGCGCAGATGGCGGCGAGTCCGGTCGCGGTGCCGCCCGCCGCGCCGCAGGCCCAGAAGCCCAGGTAGGAGGCGGCGAGCAGGACGCCGGAAGCGGCCAGGACGGCGCGGCGGGAGCGGTGCCCGAGGCGCACGACGAGGTACACCTGCAGGGCGACGACGAGCACGGTGTTGCCGGCGAACAGGATCGCCGACCATGCCGGGGAGGCGCCGAGGTGGTCGGTCAGGACGACCGGGATCGCGACCTCCAGGACGGCGAAGCACAGCGCGAACGGCAGGTTCGCCCACACGAGCACCGCCATGCCGGGCACCCGGGTGCCGTGACCCGGGGCGTCCGGGACCGGGGCGTCCGGCGACGTGCGCACAGCGGCGGCGGTCGCGGGCACCGGCACGGTGAGGACGAGGACCGCCGCGGCCGCGTACCCGGCGGCGGTGCCCGCGGCCAGCAGGCGCAGCGCGTCCGGGCCGCCGGTGACGGCGAGCGCCGCGATCAGCGCGCCCGCGCCGAGGCCGGCGTTGCGCAGGGAGCGGGCCGCGGCGAGGGCGCGTCGGCCGGTTCGGGAGCGGTCAGCGTGGCGACGAGCGCGGCGTGCGCGGGCGGCCAGACCTGGTTGCCGATGCCGAGCAGCAGCGACGCGACGCTGAACGCGGGGACGCCGTGCGCGGCGAGCAGGACGCCGACGCCGGCGACCCGGATCAGCAGCGTCGCGACGACCGGCAGGACCCGGCTCCGGAACGGGTGGGTGCCCGCGTCGATCCAGCGGCCGGTGAGCGGCACCGCGACCAGCCCGGCGAGGAGACCGGCGGACAGGGCAAGACCGGTGGCGGCCGCGGGCAGGTGCAGGACGCTCAGGCCGTACACCACGAGAAACGGGCGCAACAGACCCGCGCCGATCGCGTCGACGGTGAGGGCGGCCGCATAACGGGGACCGAATCGCATGGTGGCCACGGTGCGGCGGCGCCCCTCGCGGGAGCACGCGGATTGACGGGACCCGTCAAGCGGCGCCACGCGCGGGCCGTCCGCTGGCACGATGGTGGGGTGGCGCTGACGATCGACATCACGGCGATGCCCGCGGAGCGGTGCGTGTTCGCGCCGTCGCCCCTGGCCGAGCTCACGTCGATGCTGCACGTGCTCGCGGAGCCGGCGCACCACCCGGCGCTGCAGGCGTGGGCCGGCGCGACGCTCGCGGGGCTCAAGCCGGCGCTGGCCGACCGGCTGCTGGAGGCCGAGTTCCTGTGGCGGTCCTCGCGCGCGGACTTCCTCGTGCCGGGGCGTCCGGGGCCGACGCTGGAGGCGGAGCTCGACGCCGTCGACGCCATCCCCGACGAGACGTACGTGGCGGCTGCGCTGGTCATGAGCTGCGGCTCTCCGCGGCTGGCCCGAGACCTGGACCGGGCGCTGGAGCTGGCGCTCGCGCGTGGCCCGCGGCAGGCGGCGTTCGCGGAGCGGCTGATCATCGACCCGGCGGCGGTGCGGGCCGCGGTCCGGGACCTGCTCCAGGCGTGCGCGGAGGCGTTCTTCCACGACGCCTGGCGGCAGGTCGAGCACCAGCTCGCCGCCGACGCCCGGCACAAGGCCGACCTGTTCGCCCGGCACGGCCTGGCGGCGGCGCTCGCGGCGGTGTCGCCGGCCGTCACCCTGGTCACCGACGCGGCCGGCAGCAGGATCCGCCTCGACAAGCTCCAGGACAGTGCGACGAGTGCCGTCGGTGACGGCGTCACGTTCATCCCGTCGGTGTACGGGCGGCCGCACCTGCTCACCGTCCACGCGCCGGGCTGGCGGCCGGTGGTGCAGTACCCGGCGGCCGATCGCCACGACGGGCGCCCGCTGCCGATGGATCTGGTGCGGCGGCGGCTCGACGCGCTCGCGCACCCGGTGCGGCAGCGGCTGTGCCGGACCCTGGCGCGCGGGCCGCACACGACCGGCGAGCTGGCCGAGGCGTGGCACCTGACCCCGCCGGAGGTGTCGCGGCACCTGGCCGTGCTGAAGCAGGCCGGGCTGCTGCAGACGACGCGCCGCGGCCGGTACGTGCGGCACCACCTCGACATCACGGCGACCGCGGCGCTCGGCGTGGACCTGCTCGCGGCGCTGCTGCGATGACACAGCTATGACGCCCTTGACAGTGGGGCAGTGGAGGACATCAATTAACAGGAAACTTTACAATGAGTTTCACTGGAGGACGCCGTGCACCGTCCCACCCCGCCCCGGCCCGCGCTGCTCGCCGCGGCGCTCGCCCTCGCGACCGTCACCGTCGGTGTCGTGTGGACCGTCGCGGCTCCGCCGGCGGACGCCGCCGTGGTGAGCCTCCAGGACGTGGTGCCCGCGCCGGCGTCCGTGCAGCCGGCCGCCGGTGTCACGTTCACCGTCACCGCCGGCACCGGCATCCAGAGCGAGTCCGCCGACGTCGGCAACGCCCTCGCCGCGCTGCTGCGCCCCTCGACCGGCTTCGCGCTGCCGGTCACCGTGGGCAGCGGCACGCCGGCCGGCGGCATCGCGCTGCTGCTGTCCGGCGCCGACGCCAGCGTTGGCGCCGAGGGCTACCAGCTCGACGTCACCGCGTCCCTGCTCACGATCCGCGCGCAGACGGCGGCCGGCCTCTACCACGGCATCCAGACCCTCCGGCAGCTGCTACCGCCGGCCGTCGAGGCCAGGACCGTGCAGAGCGGCCCGTGGACCGTCGCCGGCGGGCGGATCATCGACCGGCCCCGGTACGCGTACCGCGGCGCCATGCTCGACGTCTCCCGCCACTTCTTCGGCGTCGACGTGGTCAAGCGGTACATCGACGAGATCGCCCAGTACAAGATGAACGTCCTGCACCTGCACCTCAGCGACGACCAGGGCTGGCGCATCGTCGTGGACGCGTGGCCGCGCCTGGCCACCGTGGGCGGCAGCACCCAGGTCGGCGGCGGCGCCGGCGGCTACTACACGAAGGCCCAGTACACCGACCTCGTCGCGTACGCGGCCGCCCGCCACATCACCGTCGTGCCCGAGATCGACATGCCGGGCCACACCAACGCGGCGCTCGCCTCGTACGCCGAGCTCAACTGCAACGGCGTCGCGCCCGCGCCGTACACCGGCACCGAGGTCGGCTTCAGCTCGCTGTGCGTCGCCAAGGAGGTCACGTACACCTTCGTGCAGCAGGTGCTCAACGAGCTGGCCGCCATCACGCCCGGCGCCTACCTGCACGTCGGCGGCGACGAGGCGCACAGCACCCCCGAGGCGGACTACCGCACGTTCATGAACCGCGTCCAGCCCTTCGTCGGCGCCGCCGGCAAGACCGTCATGGGCTGGCACCAGATCGGCCAGGCCGACCACACCGCGGGCCGCGTCGCGCAGTACTGGGGCACCACCACCTCCGACGCCGACCTCAGCTCCGCCGTCGCCAAGGGCGACAAGGTCCTGCTGTCCCCGGCGAACAAGACGTACCTGGACATGAAGTACACCAACGCGACCCCGCTGGGCCTGACCTGGGCGGGCCTGATCGAGGTGCAGACCGCCTACAACTGGGACCCGGCCACCTACCTGCCGGGCGTCCCGGCCGCCTCCGTCCTCGGCGTCGAAGCTCCACTGTGGACCGAGACCATCCGCACCATGGCGGACATCGAGTTCATGGCCTTCCCGCGCCTGCCCGCCCTGGCGGAGCTGGCGTGGTCGCCGCAGTCGGCCCGCAACTGGGACACGTTCAAGGTGCGGCTGGGTGCGCAGGGGCCGCGCTGGACGGTGCAGGGGATCAACTACTACCGGTCCCCGCAGGTGCCGTGGGGCACGCTGCCGTCGGCGTCCCCCTCGGTGTCGCGGTCGGTCTCGCCTTCCGCGTCGCCGTCGCCCTCCGCGTCGCCGTCGCGGTCGCCGTCAACCTCGCCGTCCACCTCGCCGTCCACCTCGCCGTCCGCGTCGTCGTCCGCCTCGCCTTCCACCTCGCCTTCCGCGTCGTCGCCGCCCGCCGGGGTGCTCGCCAACGGCGGGTTCGAGACGGGGTCGCTCGCGCCGTGGACCGGCAGCCGCTGCTCCGTGGTGAGCACCCCGGTCCGCTCCGGCACGAAGGCCCTCGCCGGCGACGTGACGGCCGGCGACACCGCGCAGTGCCAGCAGACGGTAGCGGTCCAGCCGAACCGCACGTACCGGCTCACCGGGTACGTGCGCGGCAGCTACGTGTACATCGGCGCCACTGGCACCGGCGTCAACGCCAGCACCTGGACCCCGGGCACCGGCAACGCCTACGCCCCGCTCACCGTCACCTTCACCACCGGCGCCACCACCACGTCGGTGACGGTCTTCGTCCACGGCTGGTACGGCCAGCCCTCCTACTACGCGGACGACTTCACCCTCACTCTGGTGTGACCCGCCCGCACCGTCCCCGACGACACCCGGCAACCGATGTGCGGTTTGCCGGGTGGATCGGGTAGAGTGCACAGACGTCGCGGGCGATTGGCGCAGCGGGAGCGCGCTTCGTTCACACCGAAGAGGTCACTGGTTCGATCCCAGTATCGCCCACCGCAGGTCAGAGGCCGTTTCCGATAATCGGAAACGGCCTCTTTCGTACCCTGCATGACTGATTGCGCGACTAATACGGCATCCGTCGTTCGAGATCATGGCTGGGGTTCAAGGTTGAGGCGGCGGGCGTAGTGGGATTGTTTGGCGCGGAGTTGGTGTTGGCGTCGCCATCCTGACCAGCGCAAACGATGGATACGGTCACGGACGGGTTCGATGAGGAACGCGTTGACAAGACGGCGGATCTCGTTGACGGTTAGCTCGATCATGGTCGGCGGGGCAGGGTCGTTGCCGCGACCGCGGCTGTCGGCGACGCAGATTGCCGGGACGGCCAAAGTGGCCATGGCCAGAGTCGTGAAGCGGTGCCAGGAGTTCCAGCGCCGGACTTGCCGTAGGCCTCGTCCGCTCCGGGTCGTCGGTCCAGGACACTGGCAGGTAGGAGCGACGGTCGATCAGAGTGTGCCCATGCCGGCCGGCGTAGGTCATGAATACGGCGACCTGAGCGTTCTCGATCCGCCCTGCGGTGCCGGTGTATTGACGTTGGACCCCGACGCTGTGGGTCCCCTTCTTCAGATCCCCGGTCTCATCGGGGACCAGTACGCCATCACGATCACCGAGGCGCTGCACGAGCTCTGCTCGCACGTCGTCGCGGACGGCGTCCGCGTCCCACACCGCCCGGTACAGCAGCCGCTGCATCGCGTCCGGGCGTGTCCGGCATGTTCCGCGAGTTGCCAACTGCTTTTCACCCTCGAGATCGGCCAGCAGGCCGGTCACGAACCCGGCCGCCGCGCGACGCGTTTCGACCCGCGCGAATCGGCCCGCGAACGCGCCCAGCACCTGATCCAGGACCTGCTGCCAGCCAGCAGCGTCTACGCGGTGGCCGCCCTGCGTCCACCGGACCGGTCCAAGGTTCCGAACGAAGGCCGCCGTTCAACGTTGCCGACGCTGGCCAGGGTTTCGGCCAGTACCAGAGGGTTGAGGTAGTCGCGGTACGAGACGACCAGGCCGTCCCTGATCCGCAAAACGGCAATGATCGTCTGGTGCAAAGGTGCGTCCGTGGGGATCACGGTGCCGTGAGCCTCGTATTCGACGATCACCACCTCCGGGTCGGTGGTCTCGTGAATGACCGTGTTGCGGTACTCGTCGAACTTGACGAGACCGTTGGCTAGCGCGGTCAGGAACTCGCGAATCTGGTCGCGGCCCTCCACGCGGCCCGGGACGCCTTCGGGTCGGTACGGCCACTCGATATAGCCGTCCGCCGCGAACAGGTTGACGAACGTTTCAGTGTCCTGCTCGCGGCTCGCGCGCAGGATCCGCTCGACGACTTCGCGTGATGTGGAGGCCACGGCCACCCCCTTCATTGAACGCCTGTTGATTGAACGAGCGTAGAACGTACAGGCCCGTCGGTCAACGGCCGTAGAATGAACCCGTGACTGAATCGAGCCCCCGGCCCACCAGGACGCAGCAGCGCCGCCAGAGCGAGGAGCGCATCCTCGCCGCGGCCCGTCACATCTTCGCCGAGCTCGGCTACGACCGGACCACGATCCGGGCCGTGGCGTCGACTGCCGGTGTCGACGCCGGTCTGGTCATGCACTACTTCGGCAGCAAGGACCTGCTCTTCGCCCGGGCCGTCGAGGTGCCCGCCGATGAGCTGCCCGACGGCACCTCAGGCGAGGTGGCCGAGGCGCTGCTCGCATCGCTGGGCCGGCGCCTGACCGGCGAGCCTGCGGCCTCCCTGGCGGTACTGCGCTCGATGCTCACCAATGCCGACGCCGCTGATCGTTACCGGACCGCCGGTGAGCCCCAACTCAACCAACTCACCGAGGCGATACCGACGGCCGACGCCGACCTGCGCGCAAGCCTGCTCAGCGCGATCATCCACGGCGTGATAGCCGAGCGATACCTGCTACGCCTCACGCACCTCGCGGACGCCTCACCCGAGCAGATCATCGACCTACTGCGCCCGTGCTTCCAAAGTCTGACCACACCTCCGCCGACATCGGTGAAGCCCCAGTAAAATGACCGTGGCGTCGACCGCCCCGGCGATGATCGCGAACGGCGGCTGCCGTACCAGCGTCGTTCACCCCCGAACCACCAGACGAGGCACCACCACACCCAGCACTCCGGGCACCGCGGCAGTCTCACGACAGCGCCTCACCCAGCGCCACGAACACCGCCCGCGCACCCTGCAGCACGGCGTTCGTCACCCGCACCACCTCGGCCCGCTTCGGCCGCGCCCAGCCGGCAGCATCCGTACGCTACGATGCCGCATGCTCCAGCCATCCTCCCCGGCCCAAACCCCCCAGCAGCCCAACAAAACCGGCCGGCTACTTGTACTCGACGGGCTGCGAATCTTCGCCGCCCTCTTCGTCGTATTTTTCCACTGGGTGGGTCAGGGTCAACAGGCATGGGGTAAAGAGGCGTCCATGCCGCAACTCTTTCCCATCCTCCATACATTTGCACAGTACGGCTGGATGGGTGTTCACCTCTTCTTCCTGATCAGCGGCTTCGTCATCTGCATGACCGCCTGGGGAAAGTCATTGGGGGACTATTTTCTCTCCCGCGTGGTGCGGCTCTACCCGGCGTTCTGGTTCTCCGTCCTCGCAACAACAGCGGTGGTGACCCTGCTGCCAGTGCAGACCCATCGGTTGCCCTGGTCGCAGGTAGCATTCAACCTGACGATGATCGCCGAGCCCGCCAATGTTCCGCTCGTCGACGGCGTCTACTGGACACTCTGGACCGAGCTGAAGTTCTATCTCCTCTTTGCGCTGGTGGTGTGGCGCGGCGTGACCTATCGAAGGGTCGTCTTCTTCTGCGTCCTGTGGGCAGTCGCATCACTGGCCGCTACCGCATCGCACAACGCCCTGCTAACGGCGGTCTTCACGCCGAACCTGTCCATGTTCTTTGTCGGCGGAATAGCGTTCTACCTGATGTATCGATTCCGGCCGACCGGCGTTCTCTGGGGCATCGTCGGCTTCTCGTGGCTGCAAACCCAGTACGTCATGGCGGCCCAAGCACCTATCGCCACCTTGTCCACCGGGGCGACGCAGCGCTGGTGGATCAGCGTACTGCTGGTGACCATCTTCTACGCCGCCATGGCGGGAGTCGCGCTCGGCTGGCTGTCCTGGGTGCGGTGGCAGTGGTTGACGGTGGCTGGGGCGTTGACGTATCCGCTCTACCTGCTTCATGACGTCATCGGCTTCACCATGATCCGTTGGCTCCACCGCGCCATACCGCACTGGCCGCTGATGCTCGGTCTCCTCGCCGCCATGCTGGTGCTGGCGTGGCTTGTGCACAGATTCGTTGAACGGCCTGTGTCGGCTTTGTTGAAACGATGGATACGGCATGGGATTGCTGATATTCGCGCCGAGCGGACTGGCTACAGCGTCTCGGTTGGTGGCGAGGAGACCAAGGCGCAGGGGCTGGTTGCCGCTGCCGTCGAACCGGCGATCGGCGCGCACCGCTGATCCGCCGACCATCAGCTGTCGGGCGCGATCCGATCGGGGCAGTCCGGAGGGAAGACGTGCATCGGGTGCGGGGTCAGGTTGACGATCACACCACCTGCCCGGGAAACCGATGAGCATCGACATGGGCGTCTGGTTCGAGCCCGCACCGATCGCCGAGGAGCGGGTGGTGGACCGGCACCAGGACCTCCGCGCCGGAGCCGTCGAGGACGAGCCGCCGACGCATCCGCTTCGTGCATGAGCTGGAGCTGGTCTGCCACGCCCCGCGGACCGGCACGACGAGCATCCCGGACTTCGTCCGTACCGGTGCGCGCCTGGTCCTGACGTCCTGCGACGGCTCCCCGGTCGGCCAACCCCGCGCCGGCGCACATCGACGGACGGTTCCCTCAGGTCGAACGCGCAGAGGGCCGGTACGTCGTGGACCACTGGGACACGGCGAGCACCTCGGACCTCGCGGACGTCATCGTGGCGTTCCAGCGGTACGCGCAAGGTGACGGAGCCTGGGCGGACCGGCTCGTGTGGCAGTAGCCGGAAAGGCAACGTCCGGGCTGCCGCGTTCTCGGGGTGCGCTTCTCAGGGTGCTGTCCGGGCTGTGCCCTGATGCCGGTGCGGATCGACGGTTGCGAGTCTGCCCTTATGACTCCCCCGCTGGTACGACTCGGTGCTCCCGTCCTGCTCTTCGTCTACGGCACGCTGCGGCTCATCGACGGCTGGGACGGCCATCACGACAAGGACGGCGCGCTCTGGAACGTCGGTCACGTCTGCTTCTTCGTCGCGTTCGCCCTGCTGGCGGTGCTGACCGTGCACGTGTACCGGGCGCTGCCCCCGGTACACGGCACGGCCGCGCGGCGTCGTGTCGCGCTCGCCGCGGCGGTCGCCGGGGTGTTCGGCGCCGCGTGCTTCCTGTGGGTGATCGTCGGGGACCTGTTCGCGTCGTTCCCGGAGCTGCCGGACGCGCTGCAGATCGCGGGCCCGGCGCTGTTCCAGGTGGGCATGCTGACCCTGCTGGTGCTGCTGGTGCTCGCGCGGCTCGTCCCGGTGTGGAGCCCGGTGCTGGTGGTGGCGGCGTTCACGGCGATCGGCGTGAACCTCGACCTGATCCCCCTCGCCGCCGTCCTGCTGTTCGCCGGGCTGCTGCCGCTGGGACGCTCACCGCACCCCGCGACCAGCCCCGCGCTGTAGCACCACGAGCGCGGCGAGCGCGGCGGCGATCCAGTTCCACCCGACCGCGACACCCAGGAACAGGGTGAGCGCGCCGCCCTGACCGCCGGTCATCGCCCACCCGAGGCCGAGCGCGAACAGCACCCCGGCGACCCGGCCTGACGCGGCCCATCCGGCCTCCCCCGCGGCGCGGAACCTCGCCGCCAGCACGAAGCACAGCGCGATCATCGAGAAGAACGACAGGCTGCCGCCGACGTTGTGCAGGATCATGTGGCCGCTCATCGTGGTCAGGCGACCGGCCGGGGTGCCGAGCGGGAACCCGTCGCTCGCGTCCATCCGGAACACCGCCGCGATGAGCAACCCAACCCCGATCAGTGCGAGCAGGACCGGCCCCCACGTGCGCCCGCGCCCGCTCCGGCCGGGCCGGCCGTCTTGAAGGACCCGGCGGGCGCCGACCGCTGCGGCCACGCTGAGCAGGCCGGTCACCACGAAGCTGGTGGTCTGCACCCAGCCGGGGTCACCGAGCGCCAGCATGCTGACAGGGTGGCGGGTGATGTCGTACCCGTCGCGGGTCGCCACCTGCACGACGGCGGCAACGGTGAACACGGGCGCCGCGAGCACCCCGGCCGCGAGCAGCCTCGGTGCGGCGGTGGTGCTGGTGGTGGCGGTGGTGTGGATGGCGGTGACGGTCATGATCGGACCCCTTCGGTCTCGCCGGGAGCGCCGCGGTTCGTGCGCTCACCGACGCGTCGAACGGCGGACCCGGATTTCGACAGGGGCCTGAACCGGACCGGGCGGGGGTGCGTGGACGAGGTATGCGGATCCTTTTCAGCGCGTGCCCGATGTTCGGTCATGTCAACCCGATCCTGCCGCTGGTCCTCGCCGCCCGCGACGCAGGCCATGACGTCGTGGTGGCGACCGGCGCCGACGTGATCGCGCACCTCGAGGCGCGCACGGAGGGCCGCGGCGTCACCACGTGGACCGTCGGACCGTCGCACCGCGAGGCCGGCGGCGGTCCCGGCACGAACTGGCTCTCGTACTTCGCGGAGTCGGCGCGGTCCCGCGCCGCCGACCTCGTGCCGCGGGCCGTGGACTGGAAACCCGACCTGGTCGTCTCCGAGGACACCGAGCTGGCCGGTCCCGTCGCGGCCGCCGTCACCGGGGCGCGGCAGGTCGTGCACGGCATCGGCATCATGCCGCCGATCCAGGTGTGGGGCGCGCTGGGCCCGATCCTCGACGAGCTGTTCGAGCGGTTCGGCACGAGCGGCGACCACCGCGCCGCGACCTACCTGGAGCTGTGCCCGCCGAGCCTGCGCCGGCCACCCGCGGGGGCGTCGGCGGCCGAGCGGATCTGGCCGGACGCCGTGCCGCTGCGGCCGGTCGCGGGTGCCCCGGCGCCCGGCGAGCGGCTGCCCGCCGCCGTGAACGCGCTGCCCTACGAGCAGACGGTCCACGTCACGCTCGGCACCGTGTTCCACGACAACCGCAACGTGCTGCACACCGCGATCGCCGCGCTGTCGGCGCTGCCGGTGAACGTGGTCGCCACGGTCGGCCCGGACGTCGACCCGACCGGCTTCGGCCGGCAGCCCGCGCACGTGCTGCTGGCCCCGTACCTGCCGCACACGCTGCTGCTGCCGCGCTGCGCCGCGGTCGTGTCGCAGGGCGGCGCCGGGATCATGTTCGGCACGTTCGCGCACGGCCTGCCACACCTGGTGCTGCCGCAGGGCGGCGACCAGTTCATGAACGCGGAGGCGATCGAGCTCGCCGGCGCCGGCCTGGCCCTGCACCCCGCCGAGGTGACCGGGGCCGCGGTCGCCGACGGGGTCACCCGCCTGCTGGAGGAGCCCGCGTTCGCGACGGCCGCGGCCACGGTCCGCACCGAGCTCGCCGCCATGCCCACCGCCGGGGCTGTGCTCCGCGCACTCACGAGCTGACGCGCTGCAGCCCCGTGCCCGGCCTGCCCAGGCACAGGGCGCCGCCGAGGGCTGCGAGCAGCAGCCCGGCCGCCGCGGCGACGGCCGGCAGGGCGGCGGGGATGCCGAGATACACGGTGATCCCCAGGATCCGCGACAGTCCCCACGGCAGCAGCGCCAGCTGGTCGTTCCAGACCGTCAGCGCCCGCTCCAGGCCGGTGGCGGTGACCAGGCCGCCGAGCAGCGCGAGCGGTGTCCCGGCCGCGACCAGCAGCGTGCCGGCCACCCGGCGGCGGCGCAGCCCGTGCCGGTCGCGCAGGACGAGTCCCGTCGCCACGAACAGCCAGCCGAACGCCGCGAACGCCACGCAGATGTAGACGGACCGGGCCGTCGGCGCGGTCCAGAACTCCAGCCAGTAGTGCCCGGGCCCGCGCACCGCGAGCACGGCGAGGAGCAGCACGGTCCGCAGCAGCGCCACCCCGCCGATCGCCGCCCACAGATGGAACGGGTCGTGCCGGCCGATCAGCAGCCTCGCCGTGACGGCGAACACCAGCCACGCGCCGAGCGTCGCGGCGACGTGTGCCGGGGCGGCGAACCACGTGTAGGCGAGGCGGCTCGCGACCAGCGCCGCCGCCGGCACGGCGAGCACGACGACCCGGTCGGCGCGCGCCGGGATCGCGTCGAGGTCGGCGAGCCGCCACGGCCGGGTCGCACCGATCCACAGCGCCCGCAGCCCGGCAGCGCCCGGACGGCCGCCGCCCGGACCGCCAGAGCCCGAGCCGCCGACGCCCGGGCCGCCGGCACGCCGTCCGCGCAGCGCCCCGGCCGCGAGCACTGCCAGGAGCGCCACGAGCAGTGCCCTGGCCAGCCACGCCATCCAGAGGTCGCGGTCGGCGCGGGCGGCGCCCAGGTCGGCGGCGGTGAAGTTGTACGCGGGCAGGTCCACGTCGCCGCCATACCGCGTGACGTGCGCGTCGCGGGCCGCCATGTAGCGGCTCTCGGCCTTGCGCCACGCGTCGTAGGCGGCGTCGTCGCCGGTGTCGAGCCACTGCGCGTGCCGCAGCACCATGGTCCGGTACGCCCCGAGCGTGCCGAACAGATCGGCCTCATAGGTCAGCGTGTCGATCAGTCTCGCCCGCAGCACCGGGTCACGCCAGGTGGCGGGGTCGGTCGCGGTGATCAGGGCCCGCATGCGGTCGGCGACCTCCACGGCCCGCTGCCCCTCGGCGACGGCGGCCTCGACCGCGCCGCCGTCCGCGGTGCCCCCGCTCGCGGCGTCGCGGGTCACCGCGTAGATGCTGTCGAGAGCGGCGGAGTCGCCGGTGACGATGTCCCACTCGAAGATCCACATCATGGGTGGTGGTTCGAGGCCGAGGGCACGCACCGAGCGGTCCGCGTACGCACCGATATACAGCCCCTTCGTCACCGCCTCCCGGGACATCGCGAGCATCTCGCAGACGGCGGCCACGGTCGCCGGGTCGGTCGAGAACGTCTGCCGCACCCAGTCGGCGGTCAGCCGCTCCGCCGGCACATCCGGGTCCCACGCGAGGCGCCCGAGGGTGTAGGCGTTGAGGTCATACAGCTGCCAGAACCCGGTCCGCAGATACAGCGTCATCGGCCCGGCCCGCAGCGGGCCGCCGTCCTGCGTCCACGTCCAGACGCCCTCGACGTGCGGGTTGGCGGCGAGGAACCGCCGCAGCGCCTGCTGGTGCAGCCCGGTCAGGTCGTTGGGCAGTGCCCCGAACCCCTCGAACTCGCGCCTGGCCTGGAACTCCACGATCCGCCGCTGCGTCCCCGTCTCCAAGGTGCCGTTGAACGGCAGGTGGCTGTAGAAGTCGCCGAGCGTGTACTTCGTCGAGACGATCAGGTGCGGGTCGTCGATGCCGCCGAGGACCTCCTCGTAGGACCCGGGGTTGGTGTGCAGGTCGCCGACGGCGCCGACGCCGACGGTCCAGGTGCGGAAGATGAGGTCCTTGTCCGCGGTGCCGACGGCATACAGCAGGGCCCGCAGCATGGCGCGGACGGCCTCGACGCCGGTGACCGCGAGCTTCGACGAGTAGTCCCAGCCCGGCTGGGAGTAGACGTCGCCGCCCTCGCCGATGCGGACCATCAGCCCGGCGACGAACGGCATCGCCTCGAACAGCTCGGCGAGCCCCAGCTGATACACCTGCCAGAACCGCGGGTCCGCCAGCCGGGTCTCGCCGGTGATCCCGCCGAACTCCCGCTGCAGGTAGCGCTCCAGGGGCGGCGACACGGCCAGCATGTCCGTGAGCAGGTAGACCCGCATGCCGAGGTCGGCGGCGCGTCGGAACACGGGGCCGAACGCGGCGAGGAGCGCCTGCGCGCGGGCGACGTGGTCGTCGCCCGCCGGGTAGACGGCGTGCCCGTCGCCGACGAGCGAGAACGTCACGTATTCCAGGAAGCCGGGGACGACGACGCCGTTGTAGCCCTGCGCGAGGGAGTGCTCGACGAACTGCCCGAACTGCTCGTCGATCCGGTCGACGGCGGCCCGGTCGACCCACGGCGCCGCGGGCAGCAGCGCCGCGCCGACGACGTCGGTGTTGAGCGAATAGTCGGTGCCGGCGGCGAACGCGGCGGCGTCGGGCTCCCGGCCGACGGCCCCGGCGTCGGTGAGCCGCAGACCGAGCCGCGGCGCGAACACGGCGGGGGCGGCGCCGGGCGGCACGTCGGGCAGCACCGCCGCACCGGAGCGGATCCGGTCGGCGATCGCATACAACCCGGCGGCGGCGCCGCTGACGCCGGCCGCCTCGACGGTGATCCCCGAGGCGTCGCCCGCGAGTCGATACGCCTCCGGGGACGGGTCGAACGGCGCCCCGCCGACGACGACCCGCAGCTCCCCCGCGCCCGGAGGTCCGGCGCCCGGCTCCTGGGTGATCGCGGGCCGGGGGTGGCCGCACTGGACGAGTGCGTCGGCGACGGCGGTCGCGGCGAGGGTGAGCCGCGGGTCGTGCTGCACGCTGATCGTGCCGATCCGCGGCGCCGCGACCAGCGGCGTCACCGGCGCGGCGACGGGCCGCTCGGCCGGGACGGCCACCGGGCTGAACGACAGCCCGAGCGCGCCGCCCACGCCCCACGCGACGAGCGCGCCGAGCATCAGCAGCACCACGGCTGCCGTCAGCGGGGTCCACGGGCGTCGCATGCGGCACATCGTAGGGCCGGGGTCCGACAAATCCGCGAGCCGAGCCAGAGAAGAATTCGTACCTCAGCCGGCGCCGAAGCAGACGAAGCTGTCGGTGCTCGCGCGCAGCGCCGGGTCGTCGAGGGCCTGCGCCGACGCCCGCGCGGTCGACTGGGCCATCGCCAGGGCCGTCGCCGGCGAATGGCCCGCGCCGAGGTGGGTGTACAGGTCGCGCATCAGCAACCTGGTCGCGCCGTCGTCGACGGGTCCCGTGCTCGCCACCACGGTCGCGGTGCCCATGTTCAGCAGCGCCGAGACCAGGCCCATCAGCTCGTCGCCCGGGTGCACCTCGGCCAGCCCGGTGTCGCAGCCCGACAGCACCAGCAGCGCGGGCGGGCGGCGCAGGACCGACAGGTCGTACACGGTCAGCGGGCCGTCGGCCAGCATCAGGAACGAGAACAGCGGGTTGTCCACCCGGAACTCACCGTGCGAGGCGATGTGCCCGATCGCGGCCCCGTCGAGGGCCGCGAGCGTGGGCGCCACCCGGGCACGTTCGCCGGCCAGGACGGTCGCGCCGGTCCGGCCGGCCGCGATCTGCTCGACCTCGGCGCCGGCCTGCGGCGCGGACGGCGCGCCGACGAGGACGGTGGGGCCGTCGACGGGCGGCTGGGTCGCGACCCGCCACCAGATCGCGGCGGACGGGGCGACGGTCATCGACCGTCCCCGCAACCGGGGCAGCATCGTCCACGGCATCGCGTGCAACGCGCCCGTCGGGACCAGGACCAGGGACCCGGCGCCGATCAGGTCGGCCACGGGGTCGAGCAGCAGCCGTTCGAGGGCCTCGACGCCGCGGGCGACCCGCCCGGCGCTGGTGCCGCCGTGCCCGAGGATCTGACCGCTCAGCGCGATCCGCAGGTGTTCGAGCTCCGTCGCCACCGCGGCGATCGGCCCGACGACCCGGTGCGTGACCCGGTACCGGGTCCGGATCCGGCTCACCACGAGTGCGTGCAGGACGCCGTCGATGGCGAGCAGCTCCAGCAGCACCCGCCCGTCGAGCGCGGCGACGAGGTCGGCGAACGGGACGTCGGTCCGCACGGTCGGGCCGGAGCCGGGCACCCGCCACGAGCGGCGGCGGATCTCCGCCTCCAGGGACCGCTGCCGGCGCAGGAGCCGCCCGGCGCGCTGCGGCCCGGCGGGCGCCGCGGTCAGCTCGCCGGTGATGCGGCGCAGCTCGCTGAGGTGCCGGGCGACGACGGGGTCGCTGGACGGGTGGGTCGGCGGCAGGGACAGCGCCGCCGACCGGCACCGCTGCGCCCAGGTGAGCGCCTCCCGCGGCCCGCCGTGGTCCAGAGCGAGCCGCAGCCGCAGCCCGGCGAGCGCCGCCGCCTCGACGCTGCCACGGACCCGCAGCTCGGTCGCGCCGAGGCTGGCCCGGTACTCGTCGGCGACCCGCAGCCCGGCGGTGGCGGCCCTGGCGGCCTCGGCCGTCGCGCCGCAGGCGAGCTCGAGCCGCGCACGCACGTGCGACCAGCGCACCCGCAGCGGCGCCGGGCCGAGCTTCCACGCGGCGGCGGTCTCGTCGAGCAGCTGCGCGGCCGTGTCGCACTCGCCGAGGTCGACGGCGAGCTGGGCGGCGTCCAGCAGCGCCTCCCAGCCCGGCTGCGGCCAGCCGGCGTCGACGAGCGCCCGCCCGGCGGTGCGCAGGTCCCGCAGCGTGCCGCGGTGCGCCCGGCCGGACGCGACGACCGCCGCGAGCTCGGCGACCCTGGCCCGCGCGATCCACACGCCGCGCTTCTGCCGCGCGAACACCTTGCGGGCCGCGGCCGCGGCGGCCCTGGACTCGGTGGCCGGCGACACGCCGCCGCGGGCCAGCGCGAGGCGGGCCATCATCAGGTGTGCCTGGCCGAGGACCGAGTCGAGGTGCCCGTCGGTGCAGGCGGCGATCGCGGCCCGGATCGCCGTGTCGGCCTCGGGCAGCAGGCGTACCGACAGCAGCAGGTCCGCGCGGTCCAGCAGGCTGACCGCGTCGACGCCGGTGTTCCACAGCCGGTCGTGTGCCCGGTCGTAGCGCGCGAGGGCCGTCGGCACGTCACCGGCCTGCGCCGCGACGAAACCCAGGTTGTGCTCGACCTGCGCGGCCGCGGTCGCCATCCCGAGCCGGTTGTACAGCGTCTGCGCCGCGCGCAGGTCGGCCTCGGCGAGGCGGAGGTTGCCGCGGAACCCGTGCAGCACCCCGCGGTTCGTCAGCGTCCGGGCCTCCCACACCTCGTCACCGGACTGGCGGAACGCCCGCAGCGCCCCCCGGTACAGCTCCATCGCCTCCTGGTCGAACCCGAGCCGGCGCAGGATCAGGGCCCGCTGCATCGTGGCCCGCGTCCGGCGCTGCCCCCGCAGGTCGGCCATGGCGCGGTCGATCTCCCGCAGCGCCGCGGTGGGGCGGCCGAGGTCGTCGAGGATCAGGGCGTGACTCATCCGCGCCTCCGCCTCGTACTGCGTCAGCCGGTGCCGCCGGGCGACGGCGATCGAGGCACGCAGGTGCCGGGCGGCGTCGGCCGCGTCGTGCCGGGCGCGGGCGGCCAGGCCCAGCGTCCGCAGCGCCACCGCCTGCGCGGCGCGGTCGCCGCCGCGCCGGGCGTCACGCAGCGCCGCTTCGGCGAGTGCCTTGGCCTTGCCGGGATCGGCCATCACAATCGGTAGCAGCCGCTGCGCCAGTTCATCGGCGGTGGAGGACACCCCCGATGTGTATCACGGGTGGTCGGTAGCGTCTCTTGTCAGCGGTCCGTCTGTTGATGAATGTACGCACGTTGCTGCCAGCAAGAGGAGCGAGCATGTCCGTTGCACGAGAACGTCTCGAACGGTGGCTGCAGACCCGCGACGAGCGCCTGTCCGGGCTGCCGTGGTTGCGCACCGAGACGCACGCCGGGCGGACGGTGCGGTTCGTCGCCGATGAGATCCTGGTCCAGGACACCGGCACCGCGATCGCCCACCGCACCCTGGCCGGCCTCGGCCACCGCACCAGCGAGATCGCCGAGGACGAGCCGTCGGCGGGGCTGCGCCGCCTGCGCACGTCCGGCCTCGACGTGTCCGCCGCCGTGCGCCGGCTGCGCGGGCAGCTGCCGCAGGGCTCGGTCGTCGGCCCCAACCACGTCTTCATGTCCACCCCGCACGAGCACGGCGGCCCGTTCGGCCCGCCGGTCGCGGCGGACGCCCCGCCGGCGAAGCTGGCCCCGTCCCCGGACAACGCGTCGCCGGTCCGCGTCGTCGTCATGGACACCGGCATCTGGCTGGACAGTCCGCTGCCGGCCGGGTGCTACAGCGCGACGCCGGAGAACCACGAGACCGTCCTGGACGGCGACGCCGACGGCATGCTGGACTCCGACGTCGGGCACGCCAACTTCATCGCCGGGGTCGTCGCGCAGGACACCGCCGGCGCGCAGGTCCGCATCGTGAAGATCCTCGACAGCTTCGGCGTGTGCACCGAGGCCGACCTCGCCGTGGCGATCACCGGCCTCACCGACACCGACGTGCTCAACCTGTCCCTCGGCGGCTTCTCGATCGGGGACCTGCCGCCCGCCGCGCTGTCCGCCGCCCTGCAGACGTTCCTGTCCGGCGGTGACCGGGTCGTGGTCGCGGCCGCCGGCAACAACGGCATCGCCGACCGCCCGTTCTGGCCGGCCGCGTTCGCCGCCGGTCAGGCGGCCGGCGGTGCGAGCTGGGCCGGGCAGGTGCTCGCGGTCGCCGCGCACGACGGCACCGCGATTTGCGAGTGGAGCAACACCGGGCCGTGGGTCAGCGTCGCCGCACCGGGCGCGGACATCGTCAGCACGTACATCAACCATGAGCTGTTCACCAGCGGCTGGGCGGCGTGGAGCGGCACATCGTTCGCCACGCCCAAGGTCGTCGCCGCGATCGTCGACCGCGTCGCGACGGCCGGCTCGGTCACGGCAGCGGCCGCCGCGGTCCGCGCCGAGGCGCAGGGCAACCCGCTCGGCGGCTACCCGGCGCTGCGCTGAGCACCCGGGACCGCGCGACGGGAAGCGGCACGGAACCGGCCGGTTTCTGATCGGTCGGCTCCGCTCTGGCCGTTTTCCCGAGGGTTCTTCGGATTGATGCCGTGGTGCACTGTTGCCCGTGATCGAGAGCGAGCAGCCGGAGCCGCCGATGTGGCTGACCCCGGGCAGCGACAACGACCGCGATCCAGGCGCCGAGGGCGGCGCAGGCGGCAGTCACCGGTCCGACGCGGCCGGGTCGCGGCAGACGCTGCTGCTCGTCGGGGGCGGCGCGGTGATCCTCGTGCTCGTCGCCGGTCTCGCCGCGTTCGGCCTGTACAGCGCGTCCGCCGACACCGCCCGCCCGCGCCCGAAGTCGGCGGCCACCGACCCGATCGTGCTGGTGCCGACCGGCTCGGCGGACCCGGACGCCGTCGCGGCCGCCGAGCCGGCGACGCCGGGCGGCAGCCCGGCGAAGACCACACCCGCCGCGGCGAAGACGACCGTCACGGCGTCGTCCGGCGGGCCGCGGGTCACGGCGGCGTCGATCAGCGTCGAACCGGCGAGCGTCACCGGCCCGTGCCCGCGCCAGGAGCGGTACGTGCGGGTGACCATGAAGGTCACGATCACCGTCTCGGTGCCGGACGTGCGGCTGCGGTACACCGTCGACGGCGGCAAGGAGCTCGGCACCACGATGCGGTCCAAGACGTACACCGACACCTGGGAGGCGAACGCCAGGCGGGCGGCCGGTACCTACACCTCCACGCTGAAGGTGACCGCGCCGAGCGCCGCCTCCGACACGGCGACGTTCAAGTACACCTGCGACTGAGCCGCCTCAGGGCCGCGGGAAACTCAGATAGCACACACGTACGAACGTGAATGTTCGTGAATCCCGCACTACTGGTTACGCTTGATGTACCAATAGTGACGGGATCGACGAATGCCATGATCACCGACGGCACGTTGCTGGTGCACTGTTCGGCCAACCAGGCGTTGCGCTGCGCGCCGATCGCCGGACGTCCCGGCGCGGGCCTCGTCATCTCGCCGTACCAGCGCGACGAGGCGGGCCTGCTCGCCACCGCCGCGTACCTGCTGCGCCAGCGCCGGTTCGAGGCGCCGCTGCTGCTCGACGCGGCCCGCTACGCCGGCCAGGCGCGGCTGCCGGCGAGCGCGCCGTTCAACCCGCGGTGGCTGCGCCGGCAGCGGGAGCTGGGCGTGCCGGTGCTCACCGACTCCGGGTACGTCGACAGCGGCGACGAACCCGGGCTCGCCGGCATCCTGCACCGCGCCGCCGTGCTGCCCGACACGATCGCCGTCCTGCCGCTGCACCCGACCTGGCTGCAGGATCGGCTGCACCGCACGGTCCTGACCGGTCACATCCGCGCCGCCGGTGCCCCCGTCGCGCTGGTCCTGGAGGCGAACCGCGACCCGTTCGCCCTGCCCGGCGTGGTCGACGGCCTCCTCGCCGTGCTCGGCTGCGGCGTGCCGACGCTGCTGCTGCGCTGCGACGTGTCCGCCCTCGGCGCGTTGTGCCACGGCGCGCAGGCCGCGGCGGTCGGCACCGTCGCCGGGCTGCGCCACCTGACCCCCGCCCGGCACCGGTCGCCGCCGGCGCCCAGCCACGCGGCTTCCGGCCCGCGGCGCCGTCGGCGGTGTTCCGCCCGACGCTGTCGTACCGCCGGATCGGCGCCATCGCGAGAGCCCACCGCCGCCACGGCGACCCGGACCTGTTCGGCTGCGCCTGCACCGTCTGCGACGGCCGCGACGTGGACTGGATGGCCGCGCTGAGCGACCGCGAGTGCGAGGTGCCCGCGTTCGAACACTCGATCCGCGTCCTGCAGGACCTGCGCGACGAGCTGCTGCCACCCGGCACGGCACGCGACACGGCACGGCAGAGCTGGACGGTGCGGTGCGCCGACGCCGTGTACCGCTCCCGCGAGCTCGGCTGGGACGTCGCCCCCATGCTGCGGCACTGGCAGCGCTGCGGGGGGAGCCTCGGCCGGACACAGCGCCGGACCGGTCCGGCGGTGGCACGATTGACGGCGTGAAGATCGAGCTTGCCGGGCGTACCGCACTCGTCACCGGCTCCACCCAGGGCATCGGCGCCGCGATCGCGCTCGGCCTGGGCCGCGCCGGTGCCACGGTCGGCGTCAACGGCCGCACCGCCGGGTCCGTCGAGCAGGCCCTGGCCACGCTGCGCGAACAGGCGCCGGGCGCCGGGTTCGTGGCCGTCGCCGCCGACGTCACCACCGACGACGGCACCCGCACGGCGCTGGAGGTCCTGCCCGAGGTCGACATCCTCGTCAACAACCTCGGCATCTTCGGCGCCCGGCCGGCCCTGGAGATCACCGACGACGAGTGGCGCAGGTACTTCGAGACGAACGTCCTCACCGGCGTGCGCCTCACCCGCGCCTACCTCCCGGGGATGAAACAGCGGGGGTGGGGCCGGGTGCAGTACATCGCCAGCGACTCCGCCGTCACCATCCCCGCCGAGATGATCCACTACGGCATGTCGAAGACGGCGCTGCTCGCGGTCTCGCGCGGCTTCGCGAAGGAGGCCGCCGGCACCGGCGTCACCGTCAACTCCGTCATCGCGGGCCCCACCCACACCGGCGGTGTGGAGGATTTCGTGTACGACCTGGTCGGCCGCAACCTGCCCTGGGACGAGGCGCAGCGGGAGTTCATGCGCCGGCACCGCCCCAACTCGCTGCTGCAGCGGCTGATCGAGCCGGAGGAGATCGCGAACCTCGTGGTCTACCTCAGCTCCACGTTCGCCTCCGCGACGACGGGCGGCGCGGTCCGCGTCGACGGCGGCTACGTCGACGCGATCCTGCCGTAGCGCCGCCGCCGGACCGGGCGCTCACAGCCAGCCGTTGGACTGCGCGACACCGACGGCCTCGATGCGGTTGCGGGTGCCGGTCTTCGTGATCGCCGCCGACAGGTAGTTGCGGACCGTGCTCTCCGACAGGTGCAGCCTGGCGGCGACGTCGGCGACCGTCGCGCCGCCCGCCGACTCGCGCAGCACGTCGCGCTCCCGGTCGGTGAGCGGGTCGGGCCCGGCGGCGAGGGCCGCGGCGGCCAGGGCGGGGTCGACGACGCGTCCACCGGCGCGGACCCGGCGGATCGCGGCGGCCAGGTCCTCGACCGGGCCGTCCTTCACGAGGAAGCCGCTCGCGCCGGCCTCCATCGCGCGGCGCAGGTACCCGGGCCGCCCGAACGTCGTCAGGATCAGCACCTTGCATCCGGGCAGCCGCCGGCGCAGCTGCGCGGTCGCGGTGATCCCGTCGCCACCGGGCATCTCGATGTCGAGCAGCGCCACGTCCGGCCGTACCCGCTCCGCGACGGGGACGATCTGGTCACCGGTCGCGACCTGCGCCACCACCTCCAGGTCCGGCTCCAGGCCGAGCAGCAGCGCGAGCGCGCCCCGCATCATGCCCTGGTCCTCGGCCAGCAACACCCTGATCATCGCGGCGCCCGTCACAGCGGCAGTCTCGCGACCAGCGCGAACCCGCCGCCGTCGCGGGCACCCGCCTGCAGCGTGCCGCCGGCGGCGCCGAGCCGCTCGGTGAGCCCCCGCAGCCCGTTGCCGAACGAGGCACCGCCGGACGCGGCACGCTCAGCCGCGCCGCCGTTGTCCACGACGCTCAGTGCCGCCGCGCCGTCCATGGTGGAGATCTCGATGTCGCAGCGTTGCGCGCCGCTGTGCCGGACCACGTTCGTCGTCGCCTCCCGCAGCACCCAGGCCAGGAGCCGGTCGGCGGCCTCCGGCAGCGGGTCCGCGGTCCGTTGCACCGTCGCGGTGATCCCCGCGCTGGACAGTACCCCCTTCGCCCGGGTGAGCTCGGCGGTCAGCCCGCTCTCCCGGTACCCGGTGACCGCCTCCCGGATCTCGACCAGCGCCCTGCGGCCGATGTCCTCGATGTCGGCGGCCTGCGCGGCGGCCGCGGGCGGGTCCCGTTCGGCGATGCGGCGCACCACCTCGGCCTTGACCACGATCACCGACAGCGTGTGGCCGAGCAGGTCGTGCAGGTCACGGGAGAACCGCAGCCGCTCCTCCGCGACGGCGACGGTCGCGAGGGCGTCCCGGGTCTGCCGCAGCTCCCGGATCAGCCGCTGCATCTGGCGTACCGCGCCGACGAGCCCCGACGCGAGGACCGTGCCGATGACGGTGGTCAGCGCCGTGGCCAGGGCGTCGTGCAGCAGCCCGAGCAGGACCGTGGCCGCCAGCACCGACACGAGCACGGCGAACGCGACGGTCACCCGCTCCCGGCCCGCGTACACCGCCATCCCGCACGTCGCCACGAACAGCATCAGGATGAGCCAGTGCTCGCCGTACGCGGCGGCCAGCCCGGCCCCGAGCGCGGCGACGACCCCGAACCCGGTGCCGGAGACCCGGCGCAGGTCGTCGCGGTGGTCGAACCCGAGCGTGGTGATCACCATGTACGTGAGCGTGAACACCCCGAGCCCGACGCCCGCAAGCACCCCGCCGTGCGTGGCGTCGATCGTGCTGAGCGGGTCCAGCAGCGGAAACGTCCACACCCCGACCCACACCAGCCCGCCGACTGACGGCCTCCACCGCTGCACGGGCATGCGCTCCACCCTAGCCTCCGCGTGCTCCGGCCCGGCGTTCACAGGCTCGCGGTGCTGCGGACCGACCGGCGGAACCCGGCGACGGCGAGCGCCGTGAACGCGACCAACCAGCCGGCGAGCGTCAGCAGGTCCGTGACCGTCGGCGAACCACCGAAGGCGACCTGCCACGACATGTCGGCGTACGCGTGGGTCGGCAGCCACCGCCCGACCGCCGCGACCCAGCCGGGCAGCGCGTCCAGCGGCAGCCACAGCCCGCCGACGATCGACATCCCCAGGTACACGAGCAGGTTCAGCGGCTGCACCGTCTGCGCGGTCGCGAGGTACCCCATGCCGAGGCCGAGCAGCGCGAACGGCAGCGCCCCGAACCACAGCAGCGGCACGATCGCCAGCCACTGCCCCGCGTCGAGCCGTACACCGTTCACGACCGACGCGGCGACGCACAACGCGACCACGGGGACGATCGCGGTCACCATCGCCGCGAGCCCCTTGCCGACGACGACCCGCACCGGCGACAGCGGCGTGAGCCGCAGCTGCCGCATCCAGCCGATCGACCGGTCGACCACGACGCCGGAGGCGTAGTTGAGCAGGGCGCCGATCGCCCCGTAGCCGGCCATGCTGATCATCGTGTACGTCGCGGCGACGTCGCGCTCCTGCCCCGTCAACCCGTCGATGTTCGTGAAGAGCAGGTAGCTCAGCAGCGGCATCAGCACCGCGAAGATGAGCAGCCCTGGCATCCGGGCCAGCCGCCGCAGTTCCAGCCGCACATATGCGCGCATGTCAGACTCCTGTTTTCGTGCCGGTGAGGGAAAGGAACGCCTCTTCGAGGCCGACGCCGGTGACCTCGAGGTCGCGCAGCCGGCCGAGGGCGGCGAGCGCGAGCACCGTCGCGTCCGAGTCGGTGGTGGTGAGCACGACCCGCCCGGCCCGGTCCGCGACCGCGACGACCCCGGGCAGCTGGGCGAACCCGCTGGACGACGCGGCGCCCGCCACGCTCACGGTCCGCACGCCGACCTGGTGTTTCACGCTGGCGGCGGTGCCGTCGGCGATGATCCGCCCACGGTCGAGCACGACGATCCGGTCGGCGTTGCCGTCGGCCTCCTCCAGGTTGTGGGTGGAGAACAGCACGGTGCGGCCCTGCGCGGCGTACTCGCGGATCGCCGTCCAGCACGCCCGCCGGGACTGCACGTCCAGCGCCGCCGTCGGTTCGTCGAGGATCAGCAGGTCGGGCCGGCCGATGACGGCCATCGCGAAGCGGAGCCGCTGCTGCTGCCCGCCGGACAGCCGCTCCACGGTCCGTCCCGCGAGCCCGCCGAGGTCGGCGAGCGCGAGGGCCTCCCGGACCGGCATCGGCCGCGGGTACACCGCGTGCAGGAACTCGAGCAGGTCACCGACGCTCGCCCGGGGCGGCATGCCGCCGACCTGCGGCATCGCGCCGACCCGGCCGGCGGCGACGGCCCGGTCGGCGGAGCCGCCGAACAGCCGCACGGTGCCGGCCCGCGGCGGCAGCATGCCCAGCAGCAGGAGCAGCGTCGTGGACTTGCCGGCGCCGTTGGGCCCCAGCATCGCGACGATCTCTCCCGCCCCGACGCGCAGTGACACGTCCTGCACGGCGGGGACGCCCCCGTTGGTGCTGCTGTAGGCGTACGACACGTGATCCAGCTCGATCGTGGTCATGCATCGACGCTAGGGTCCGGCTTCCGGTGGCGGCAGATGCGTGTGTCGCACGCCGGCGGTGACAAATGTCCCGTCAGGACGCGTACAGGCGTCGCACCACCGCTTCGATGTCCGGCTCCTCGATCGTCAGGTCGTGCAGCTGTGCCCGCTGCGTCACCGCGGTCAGGATCGCCGCGACGGTCGTCTCGCCCGGCCCGAACGACAGCCGCTGCCGCAGCCCGTCCGCCTCCGTCCCGACCAGGCGCGTGCCGGGGATGCCGTCCAGCGGCGGCGCCGGTTCGGTGAGGTCGACGACCACGATCCGTTCGGCGCCGACCTGCCCGACCAGCTGGGGCAGCGTCCCGTCGAACGCGAGCCGCCCGTGGTCGACGACGAGGATGCGTTCGGTGAGCCGGCGCACGTCGCCCATGTCGTGGGTCGCGAGCAGCAGGCTGGTGCCGTGCAGGGCACGCTGCTCGGTGAGGAACACCCGCAGCCGTTCCTTGCTGAGCACGTCCAGGCCGATCGTCGGCTCGTCGAGGATGAGCAGTTCCGGCCCGTGCAGCAGCGCGGCGGCGACCTCACCGCGGATGCGCTGCCCGAGCGACAGCTGGCGTACCGGCGTGTCCACGAACTCTGCGAGGTCCAGCCGGTCGACGAGCTCGGCGGTCCGCTCGCGCAGCGCGTCGCGACCCAGCCGGTGGATCGCGCCGAGCGCCCGGAACGAGTCCCGCAGCGGCAGGTCCCACCACAGCTGGCTGCGCTGCCCGAACACGACCCCGATCCGGCGCGCCAGCTGCCGCCGGTGCCGCAGCGGCTCCAGCCCGCAGGTCAGCGCCGAGCCCGAGGTCGGTTTGAGGATGCCGGTGAGCATCTTGATCGTCGTGGACTTGCCGGCACCGTTCGCGCCGATGTACCCGACGGCGGCACCCCTCGGCACGCTGAACGTGAGCCCGTCGACCGCCGTCTTCGCCCCGAACACCCGCCGCAGCGCGTCGAGCTCGATGATGTTGCCACCGCTCATGATCCGGCTCCCGTGTAGTGCCGCAGGCCCGCCCGCCAGCCGAGCAGCGCCACCGTCCAGACCGCCACCGCCGCGATCGGCGAGCACCAGCCGAGCACGGTGCCGGAGATCCCGCCCGGGAGGGTGCCGGGGATGTCGAGCAGGGTCAGCACCGGCAGGTACGCGACGAACGCCGCCGGCACCACGAACGTGAACAGCACCCGCGCCGGCGTGCCGAACACGCTCGTCGGGAACTGCGCGGCGTAGTTGCCGCCGTACACGAACGACGCCGTGAACTCGGCCCCTTCGACCAGCCAGAACTGCACGGCGGCGGCGCCGACGAACAGCCCCGCGAACAGCGCCGCGCCGGCGCACACCGTCACCGCGAGCAGCGCCGCCTTCGCCGGCGACCACACCACGCCGGAGTGTGCGAGGGCCACGACCGCGAGCACGGAGCCCGCCGCGGTGCGCCCGAACCTCCGCAACGAGATCTCGGCGGTGATCAGCTGGGCGAGGACCGGCAGCGGCCGCAGCAGGAACGCGTCGAGCGTGCCGGTGCGCAGGTAGTTCGGCAGCGCGTCGAGGTGCCCGACGACCAGGTCGGCGATGCTGAACGCCACGTGCCCGATCGCGAACACCAGCACGGCCGCGGCGAAGTCGAGCCCGCCGAGCGCCGGCACGTTGGCGAAGATGACGTAGATCTCGCCGAAGCCGCTGATCGTCGCGCCGAGGCTGGCGACGACGTCGATCGCGAAGGATCCCCGGTACACCGTCTGCGCCCGCATCCGCAGCCGCACCAGGACCACGTACGGGTTACCCACCCTGGATCACCAGCTTGCGGGTGCCGGCCGTGAAGACGACGCGGCCGGCGACGAGCAGGCACGCGGCCCACGCGGCCTGCACGGCGAGCAGCCGGACCGCCTCCCAGCCGGCGGCGTGGCCCATGAGCACGTCGATCGGGGTCTGCAGCATCGACGGGAACGGCGTCGCGGCGGCGAGCGTCGCCAGCCACTCCGGGAACCACCGCACCGGTACGGCGAGGCCGCACAGGATGTTGGTGACCAGCAGGTACAGCGTCATCGGGCCGCGCAGGTCCAGCAGCCAGAACGCGGTCAGGTTCACCAGCCACCGGCACGCGAACGACACGACGACCGCGAACGCGACGCTGAGCAGGCCGAGGACGTACGCGGCCGGGTCGCCGGGCAGGGCGAGCCCGGTCACGGCGGCGCCGACGGCGAGCGGCGGCAGCCCGCGGGGCAGGAACACGAACGCGGCCCGCCCGAGGTCGGCGGCGAGGTACGCGAGCATCGGGTCGACGGGCCGGGCCAGGTCGACGGCGACGTCGCCGGTGCGGATCCGCTGCGCCAGCTCGTTCCACGCGAAGAAGAACACGGGGCCGATGAGGGCCTGCCCGAGCCACACGTAGGTGACGCCGGTCAGCGCGTCGTAGCCGCCGAGCGTGCCACCGGCGGCGGCCACGGTCGCGGTGATGACACCGGCCCGGATCAGGCCGAACACGCTGTTGGTGAACGCGCCCGCGAATGCCGCGAGGCGGTAGGTCGACCATCGCCGGAACCCGATGCCGACGAGCGTCAACCAGAGGCGCACGACGCGTAACGCTATCCCGGATCGCGCCGCGACGGGGGTGTGCCCCGCTACCGGTCGTGGGTCCGGGTGCGGAACGCCTGGCGGTACGCGGACGGCGACGTGCGCATCATGGTCGCGAAGTGGTGCCGGTACGTGACCGGCGTGTCGAACCCGACGGCCGTCGCGATCTGCTCGATCGGGGAGCCGGTGGACTCCAGCAGCGCCAGGCTCGCCTGCACGCGCTGGCGGATCAGCCAGCGGATCGGGCTCGTGCCGGTCGTG
This sequence comes from Dactylosporangium sp. NBC_01737, assembly GCF_035963215.1. Lineage (NCBI taxonomy): Bacteria > Bacillati > Actinomycetota > Actinomycetes > Micromonosporales > Micromonosporaceae > Dactylosporangium > Dactylosporangium sp. NBC_01737. The sequence goes on along the minus strand of NZ_CP109153.1, from coordinate 4,451,090 downwards.
CGCGTGAAGTGCCGCAGGTAGGTGCGCGGCGACATGTGCGCCTGCCGGGCGAGCACGTCCACGGTGAGCGGCTCGGCGAGGTGCTCGAGCGCCCAGTCGACGCTGCGGGCGATGCGCTCGTCGCCGTCACCGCCGGATCCGGTGCCGGCGGGCATCGGCGCCTCGATGAACTGGGCCTGGCCGCCGTCGCGGTGGGGCTGCACGACGAGCCGGCGGGCGACCGCGTTGGCGATCGTGGCGCCGTGGTCGGCGCGGATGACGTGCAGGCACAGGTCCAGGCCGGCGGCGCTGCCCGCGCTGGTCCACACGTCGCCTTCGGCGAGGTAGAGGACGCCGGGATCCACGTGCACGGCGGGGAACCGGCGCTGCAGCAGCTCCGCGTAGCGCCAGTGGGTCGTGGCGCGCCGGCCGTCGAGCAGCCCGGCGGCGGCGAGCGCGAAGGCGCCGGAGCAGATCGACAGGATGCGGGCGCCGCGGGTGTGCGCGGTGCGCAGCGCGTCGAGCACCGCCGGCGGCGGGTCGGCGTGGACGTTCGCAACGCCGGGGACGATGACGGTGCCGGCGGCCGCGAAGTCGTCGAGCCCGAACGGCGTGGTGAGGGTCGCCCCGCCGATCATCGGCACCGGCGCGTCGCTCGGCGCGCAGACGGCCAGCCGGTACCAGGGGCGGTCGAACTCGGGGCGCGGCAGCCCGAACACCTCGGTGACGATGCCGGTCTCGAACGCCGACATGCCCGGGAACACGAGCACGGACACCGTCATCTCAGCTTCCGTCCCAGCCATGGCGGTATCTTAGCGAACAGTGGCATTCGCGCCACTATTCGGCGCCGTGCCCGCTGCCGCACGATGCATCCATGCCAAACACAGCAACCCGCAACAGCGCCGCGGTCAGTCACTTCGAGGAGCGGCTGCGGTTCGAGACGGATGTCAGTGACGTGCACGCGGCCCTCGAAGCGGGCACGCCCGGCTACGTCGTCGTCGACTCGCGCGGCGCGCAGGCGTGGGCGCAGGGGCACCTGCCGGGCGCGGTGCACCTGCCGACGGCGCAGATCGCCGCGCGCGCCGCCGAGGTGGTCCCCGCGGGCGACGGGGTGCAGGTCGTCACGTACTGCTGGGGGCCGGGCTGCAACGGCGCGACACGGGCGGCGCTCGAGTTCGCGAAGCTCGGCTACCAGGTCAAGGAGATGCTCGGCGGATACGAGTACTGGGTCCGCGAGGGCTTCACGTTCCAGACGCCGGCCGGGCCGGACCGCCGCCCGGCCGACGAGCTCACCGCGCCACGCTGGGCCGTTTCATGTGACTGTTAGCCCAGTCATGTGACTGTAAGAACCGTCTTGCCGATCGCGGTGCGGGACTCGATCGCGGCGTGGGCGTCGGCGGCGCGCTCCAGCGGGAACGTCTGCCCGATCAGCGGCGTGAACCGGCCCGCGGCGACGTCGTGCAGCGCGCGGATCAGGTACGCACGGAACCGGTCGGGGGCCAGCTGCACGGATTCCAGGCCGGTCGCGGTGATGCCACGGGACCGGGCGAGCACGGGGTCGGCGGTGGCGAACCCGCCCGCCGGGGTGCCGTGCGCGGAGAACCGGCCGCCTTCGACGACGAGGTCGAACGCGGCGCGGCCGTAGTCGCCGCCGGCGCCGTCGAGGACCACGTCGACGCCGCCGGTCGCATCCCACACCGTGTCGGTCCAGTCGGCGCCGCCGTAGTCCACGACGTGCGCCGGGCCCAGGGAGCGCAGCGCGCCGAGCTTGGCGGCGCCGCGGGCAGCGGCCACGACGGTCGCCCCGGCGGCCTTCGCGGCCTGGACGAGCAGCGCGCCCATGCCGCCCGCGGCGGCGGTGACCAGGACGCGGTCGCCGGCGACGACCTTCACGACGTCCATGAGGGCGAGCGCGGTGACGCCGTCGTGCAGGACCGCGGCCGCGGCGCGCGCGTCGACACCGTCGGGGATGTCGACGAGGGCGTCCGCGGGGACGGCGACGCGGGTGGCGTACCCGCCGCCGGCGTGCCCGAGCCGCGCCACCACCCGCCGCCCGGATGAGCCGGACGGGCCGGACACGACGCCGGCGACACCGACGCCGGGACGGTACGGCGGCGTGACGGGGAAGTACGCGCCACCGCCGCCGGAGCGGACCATCGTCTCCAGCCACAGCGTGTCCGCCGCGTCCACGTCGACGACGACCATGTCCGTCCCGGTGCCGGGGTCCGGATCGGGGACTTCGACGGGTTGCAGGACCTCCGGACCGCCGAAGCGGGCCACCTCGATCGCCTTCATGCGCTCCAGCTTGAAACCTCAAGCACGGTTGAGGTCAAGTGCTGTCCGGGCAGCGCCGTTCAGACGGTGGCGGTGAGCCAGTGGCGGCCGGCGTCGAGGTGGCGCTCGAAGCGCAGGCCCGCGCCCGCGAGGGCGGCGTGCAGGTCGGCGCGGCTCAGCCGGCGGGTCGCGAACCGGTGCGACCAGGCCCCGCCGTCCTCGGCGCGGTACGTGCAGACCGCCTGCAGCACGGTGCCGTCGTGGGACAGCGGGGTGTCGGTCACCTCGATGCCGCCGATGCGACCGGTGACGGCACGCATGTCGGCGAACACCCGGTCGAACCAGGCCGGCGGCAGCCACTGGATCAGCACCCGGCCGTCGGCGGCGAGGTGCCGGCGGCACGCGGCGAGCAGCCGCCCGCGCAGCCGGTCGTCGGGGGTGTTGAGGAGGTGGCTGGCCAGCAGGACCGCCGGGAACCGCCGGTCGAGGTCGAGGGTCTCGATGTCGGCGAGGACGGTGGTGAGGACGGCGGCCGGGCCGCGCACGTGGGCGAGCATGCCGGCGGAGTTGTCGACGGCGGTGACCGGATGACCGAGCTCGATGAGCGGGTGGGTGAGCCGGCCGGCGCCGCAGCCCAGGTCGAGGATCTCCGCGCCGGGCGGGACCGCCGCGTGGATGAGCGCGGGCTCTCCGGTGGCCGGGAGCAGCGCGTACAGGTCGACGGGGCAGCCGTCCCGGGTCACCGCACCGTCCACGTGGTTACGGTCCCACAGTCCGGGTGACTTCGTGGGGCGGGCGGCGCCGCGCACGCATGGGCGCGGCGCCGTGGGGCAGGACGAAGACCGTGGAAAGACAGCACACGAGCGATCTCATGTTCTGCGTCAACGGTCACACGCACGAACTGCGCGTCGACAACCGGGCGACCCTGCTCGACGTGCTGCGCGAACAGCTGGCGCTGCCGGGCACCAAGAAGGGCTGTGACCACGGGCAGTGCGGCGCGTGCACGGTCCTGCTGGACGGCCGGCGGGTGAACAGCTGCCTCGTCCTCGCGGTCACCTGCCACGACGCCGCGGTCACGACCGTCGAGGGACTCAGCAGCCGCACGACGACCCAGATGGCCACGCCGCCGCACGAACGGCCGCCGCTGCACCCGATGCAGGAGGCGTTCGTCGCCCACGACGCGTTGCAGTGCGGCTTCTGCACGCCGGGCCAGATCTGCTCCGCCGTCGGCATGCTGGACGAGGCGGCGGCGGAGGACGTCGCGCTCGACGAGCACGAGATCCGCGAGCGCATGTCTGGCAACCTGTGCCGCTGCGGCGCGTACGTGAACATCGTCGCGGCCGTCCAGCAGGTGGCGGCGCAGGAGGTGGCCGCGCCGTGAAGCCGTTCGCGTATCAGCGGGCCGAGGCGGCGGACTCGGCGGTCGCCACGGTCGCGCGTGCCGGTGCCGCGTTCCTGGCCGGCGGGACGAACATCGTCGACCTGATGAAGCTCGGCGTCACCGCCCCCGACCTGCTGATCGACGTGACCGGGCTGCCGCTGCGGGACATCGAGGCGCTGCCGGACGGCGGGATGCGGGTCGGGGCACTCACCGCGAACTGTGATCTCGCCATCGATCCGGTGCTGCGGACCAGGTTCCCTGCGGTGGCGCTCGCGCTGCTGTCCGGGGCGTCGGCGCAGCTGCGCAACCGCGCCACGGTCGGCGGGAACCTGATGCAGCGCACCCGGTGCCGGTACTTCGTCGACGTCACGAAGCCGTGCAACAAGCGGCAGCCGGGCGCCGGCTGCGCGGCCCTCGACGGCGAGCACCGCGACCTGGCGATCATGGGCGCGGGGAACGGCACCGACAGGCCGGCGCGGCAGCCGCTGTGCATCGCGACGAACCCGTCGGACCTGGCGGTCGCGCTCGCCCTGGTGGACGCGCAGATCGAGCTGCTGACCGCGAACGGGCCCGCGACCATGAGCGTGCACGAGTTCTTCCGGCTGCCCGGCGACCGCCCCGAGCGCGACACGAACCTGCCGCCGGGTGCGTTGATCACCGCCGTGGTGCTGCCGGCGACCCCGATCGCGCGGATGTCGACGTACCGCAAGGTGCGGGACCGTTCGTCGTTCGCGTTCGCGGCGGGGTCGGTCGCGGCCGCCCTCGACGTGCGCGACGGGATCGTGCGGGACGTGCGGCTGGCGTACGGCGCGGTGGCGCACCGGCCGTGGCGGGCGTACGCGGCGGAGCGGCTGCTGCGGGGGCAGGCGGCGACGGTCGACAGCTTCGAGCGGGCCGCCGACGAGGAGCTCGCCGCGGCGAGACCGTTGCGGGACAACGCGTACAAGGTGCCGCTGATCCGCAACCTGACGGTCGGCGTCCTGCGGGGGATGACGGAGGCCAGCTGGTGACCAGCACACGCGCACAGACCCAGCCACAGACCCAGCCACAGACCCAGCCGCAGGCCCGCCCGGAGGCGGCGCGGCGCAGCATCGGGGCCGCGGGCCCGCGGCTCGAGGCGTGGGAGAAGGTGACGGGCCGGGCGCCGTACGCGGTCGACCACCCGGTGCCCGGTGCCGCGTACGCGTGGGTCGTCCAGTCGACGGTGGCCCGCGGGGTGGTCGTCGACGTCGACACGTCGCGCGCCCTCGCGGAGGACGGCGTCCTCGGGGTGCTCTGGCACGGCAACGCGCCGCGCCTCGAGCCGATCGGCGAACCCGAGCTGATGGTGCTGCAGTCGCCGCGGATCGCGTACCGGGGGCAGGTCGTCGCGGTGGTCGTGGCGACGTCGCCGGAGGCCGCGCGGGCCGGCGCCGACCTGGTGCGGGTCCGGGAGGACGGCACGAAACCGGACACCGTCCTGCGGATCGACCATCCCGCGCTGTACCAGCCGGTGCAGGTCAACGCCGGCTACCCGGCGCGTTCCGCGATCGGCGACGTCGACGCCGGGTTCGCCGCCGCCGCGGTGCGCATCGACGCGACGTACCGCACGCCGGCGGAGCACCACTGCGCGATGGAGCCGCACGCGACGACCGCGTTCTGGGAGCGTGGCTGCCTGGTCGTGTTCGACGGCACGCAGTCCTCGACGGCGGTGCACGAAGCGCTCGCCGGCCTGTTCGAGCTGCCGCCCCAGTCGGTGCGGGTCGTCAACGAGCACATCGGCGGCGGGTTCGGCAGCAAGGCCTCACCCAGGGCGAACGTGGTCCTCGCGGCGATGGCGGCGCGCCTCGTCGGCCGGCCGGTGAAGCTGGCGCTCACCCGGCAGCAGCTGTTCGCGATCGCCGGGTACCGCACGCCGACGATCCAGCGGATCCGGCTCGGCGCGACCGCGGACGGCAGGCTCCTCGCGATCGGGCATGAGGCGGTCAGCCAGACGTCGCAGCTGAGCGAGTTCGTCGAGCAGAGCGCGGTGCTGTCCCGGCACATGTACGCCGCGCCGCACCGCCTCACGACGCACCGGGTCGTGGCCCTCGACGTGCCGACGCCGGTGTGGATGCGGGCGCCCGGGGAGTGCCCGGGGGCGTTCGCCCTGGAGTCCGCGATCGACGAGCTGGCGTTCGCCGGCAACTGGGATCCGGTGCGGCTGCGCATCGACAACGAGCCGCCGGTACACCCGGAGGAGCAGATCCCGTTCTCCAGCCGGCACCTGGTCGAGTGCCTGCGTGACGGCGCGGAACGGTTCGGCTGGACGGATGCCTCCGGCCGCGTCGTGCGGGACCCGCGACCGGCGGTGCGCCGCGACGGGGAGTGGCTGGTCGGCACCGGGGTGGCGGCCTCGACGTACCCGGCGCTGACGTGGCCGTCGACGGCCCTGGCCCGGGCGACGGCCGACCAGCGGTTCGACGTGGAGGTCAACGCCGCCGACATCGGTACCGGCGCCCGCACCGTCCTGCGCCAGATCGCGGCGGACGCCCTCGACGTGCCGATCCACTGCGTGGAGATCACCGTCGGCGACTCGGCGATCGGCCCGGCCACCGTCGCGGGCGGTTCGATGGGGACCGCGTCGTGGGGCTGGGCGGTGACGAAGGCGTGCCGGCTGCTGCGGGAGCGCATCGAACGCGACCACGGCGGTCACGTGCCCGCCGGCGGCGTCGCCGTGCGCGCCGACACGACGCTGGAGATCCGCGACCGGCAGGAGTTCGCGCGGCACGCGTACGGCGCCCAGTTCTGCCAGGTGCGCGTGTCGACGGTGACGGGTGAGGTCCGGGTGGACCGCCTGCTGGGTGTGTTCGCCGCCGGGCGGATCGTGAACCCGACGACGGCCCGGTCGCAGCTGCTCGGCGGGATGACGATGGGCCTGTCGGGGGCGCTGCTGGAGCAGTCCGTGCTCGATCCGCGCACCGGCGACTTCGTGACCGGCGACCTCGCGGCGTACCACGTGGCGGTCAACGCCGACGTGCCGCGGATCGAGGTCGCGTGGCTGGACGAGCACGACCCGCACCTCAACCCGATGGGCGTGAAGGGCATCGGCGAGATCGGCATCGTCGGCACGGCGGCCGCCGTCGCGAACGCGGTCCACCACGCGACCGGCGTCCGCGTCCGCGAGCTCCCGATCGGCCTGGCAGAGATGATCACCAGGAGCGACGCCTGACCCGGGGAACGCGACGGGAAGCGACGAGAAGCAGGGGCTAATGCGTATTAGTATCTGACGCGAACGGGTAACGAAACCCCTCCCACGGCTTGACGGGCCAGCGGGCTCCGGCGCACGATTCGTGCCCAGAGCTTGCTGATACGCATTAGCCAAGGAGATTCCCGTGGGACGTCGAGTCACGCAGCGCGACATCGCGCGGATGACCGGCGTCAGCCAGGCGACCGTCTCCGTCGTGCTGAACGAGACCGGCACGGTGCGCATCGCGCCGGAGACGCGCCAGCGGGTGCTCGACGCGATCCGCGCCACCGGCTACGTCGCCGACGTCGTCGGGCGGCGCCTCGCCGACCGCAGCAACCGGATCCTCGGCGTGTTCACCTACGAGCCGGTGTTTCCCAGCGCGACCGCCGACTTCTACCACCCGTTCCTGGTCGGCATCGAGCAGCGGGCCGAGCAGCTCGGCTGCGACCTGCTGCTGTTCACGTCCGGCCCGCACCGGATGCGCCTCGCCGACGGCTGCATCGTCCTGGGCCGCTCGATCGGCCGGGACGAGCTGGCACGGCTGGTCGCCGAGCACCACCCGTTCGTCAGCGTCGGCCGGCGCGACTCCCCCGACGTGCCGTACGTCGGCGCCGACTACGGTGCCGCGACCGCCGCCCTGGTCGCGTCGGCGGTCGGGCTGGGGCACCGGCGCCTCGCGTACGTGGGCACCGGCGGGCCCGCCGAGTCGCACCTGGACCGGCTGCGTGGCTTCGCCGACGCGTGCCTGGCCGCCGGCGTGTTCGCGACCCACGAGCCGCGCAGGGACGACACCCTCACCGACGCGGTCCGCCGGGTCCTCGCCGCCGGTGTCACCGGGATCTTCCTCGAGGAGCCCGCCGACGCGGCCGAGCTGATCGCGGCGCTGGCCGGGCACGGCCGGGACGTCCCCGGCGACGTGTCGGTTGTGGTGCTCGGCGAGCCGACCCGGGCGGGCGCCACTCCCCCGCCGTTCGACGTGACCCGGTTCCGCACCCCGCGCCGCGAGATGGGCTGGCAGGCGGTCGACCGCCTCACCGAGATCGTCGGCGGCGGCAGCGGCAGTGACACGGCATCCAGGCAGACGTTGCTCGCCTGCGAGCTCGTACCCGGTGAAACCCTGAAAAGCGCAAGCGCAAGCAAGGAGAGCACGTGAAGGAATTGGCGGCGGACGTCCTCGTCGTGGGCGGCGGGCTCGGCGGGGTGGCGGCGGCACTGGCCGCGCTGCGGGCCGGGCGGACGGTCGTGCTCACCGAGGAGTACGACTGGCTCGGCGGGCAGCTCACCAGCCAGGCGGTCCCGCCGGACGAGCACAGCTGGGTCGAACAGTTCGGGGTGACCGCGAGCTACCGGGCGCTGCGCGACGGGATCCGCGACTACTACCGGCGCTACTACCCGCTCACCGACGCGGCCCGGCGCTGGACGCACCTGAACCCGGGCGCCGGTGGCGTCAGCCGGCTGTGCCACGAGCCCGCGGTCGCGAAGGCCGTCCTGGAGGCGATGCTGCAGCCGTACCGCGGCGGCGGCCGGCTCACCGTGCTGCAGCCTTGGACGGCGACGGGTGCCGAGACCGACGGCGACCGGGTCACCGCCGTGACCGGCAGGCACCGCGACAGCCACGAGCAGACCACGGTCACCGCGCGGTACGTGCTGGACGCGACCGAGACCGGCGAGCTGCTGCCGCTGACCGGCACCGAGTACGTGACCGGGTTCGAGTCGCAGGACGACACCGGCGAGCCCAGCGCCCCGCCGGTCGCGCAGCCGGGCAACATGCAGGCCGTCTCGGTGTGCTTCGCGATCGACCACGTCGACGGCGACCACACGATCGACCGGCCCGACGCGTACGGGTTCTGGCGGGCGTACGCACCGCCGTTCTGGGGCGGCCCGCTGCTGTCGTGGCGGTCGCCGCACCCGCGGACCCTGGAGATCTCGGAGCGCAGCTTCACCCCGAACCCCGACGACGACCCGGTCGGTGTCGTCGCGGACCAGCGGCTCGACCCGGGCGACGCGAACCTGTGGACGTTCCGGCGGATCGCGGCCAGGAACCTGTTCACGCCCGGCGCGTACGCCAGCGACATCACGCTCGTCAACTGGCCGATGATCGACTACTTCGAGTCGCCGGTCATCGACGTGCCCGACGCCGCCGAGCACCTGGCGCGGGCCCGGGAGCTGTCCATGTCGGTGCTGTACTGGCTGCAGACCGAGGCGCCCCGCCCCGACGGCGGCACCGGCTTCCCGGGGCTGCGGCTGCGGGGCGACGTGACCGGGTCGCGTGACGGGCTGGCGCAGGCGCCGTACATCCGCGAGTCACGGCGCATCCTCGCCGACTACACCGTCGTGGAGCAGGACCTGTCCTACGCGGTGCGCGGCGACAAGGGCAGCGTCGCCTACCCCGACTCCGTCGGCGTCGGCATGTACCGCATCGACCTGCACCCGTCCACGGGCGGCGACACGTACATCGACGTGCCGAGCAGCCCGTTCCAGATCCCGCTCGGCGCGCTGCTGCCCCGCCGGGTCGAGAACCTCCTGCCGGCGGCGAAGAACCTCGGCACCACCCACATCACCAACGGCTGCTACCGGCTGCACCCCGTCGAGTGGAACATCGGCGAGGCCGCCGGCGCCCTGGCGGCGTTCTGCCTGGACGAGACCGACCGCGGCCGGCGCACCACCCCCCGCGCCGTCCGCGACGACCCCGCCCGGCTCGCCGCGTTCCAGTCCCGCCTGACCGCAGGCGGCGTCGAGCTCGCCTGGCCCGACGTCACCGGCTACTGACACACCCCCCGACACCCCAGGAGAATCCGATGCGACTGAAACCAGCGCTAGCGATCGCCACCGTCGCGCTGCTCGGCCTGACCGCGTGCGGCTCGGGCGACGACAAGGCGCCGAAGGACACCGGACCGGTCTCGCTGCGCATGACGATCTGGACCGCCAACGAGGCCCACCTGAAGCTGTTCAACGAGATCGCCGGCGAGTACAAGGCGGCCCACCCGAACGTCACCGAGATCAAGTTCGACTCGCTGCCGTTCGACACCTACACCACCGCGCTCACCACGCAGATCGCCGGCGGGAACCAGCCCGACCTCGCCTGGATCCTGGAGAACTCCGCGCCCGACTTCGTCTCCTCCGGCGCGCTGGTACCGCTCGACGACACGCTGAAGAAGACGCCCGGGTACCAGTTCGAGGACCTCGGCGCCAGCCCGATGAAGCTCTGGCAGCAGCAGGGCAAGCTGTACGCGTACCCGTTCTCGACCTCGCCGTTCGGCGTGTTCGTCAACAATGACCTGGTGAAGAAGGCCGGTAAGCCCACCCCCGCGGAGCTCATCGCGGCCGGGAACTGGACCTGGGACACCGCGCTGCAGACCGCGTCCGCCGTCAACGCGGCGACGGGCAAGGGCGGCCTGGTCGTGCGGGACTTCGACTACAAGTCGTGGCAGAACCTGGCCAGCTTCTGGGGCGGCTGGGGCGCGCAGGCGTGGAGCACCGACGGCAAGACCTGCGGGTTCGACAAACCGGAGATGGTCGAGGCGATGACCACGCTGCACAAGGCGATCTTCACCGACAAGGCCCTGCCGGGCCCCGGCGTCAGCGCCGACTTCTTCGCCGGCGACGCCGCCATGACGATCACCCAGATCAGCCGGGCGTCGCTGCTGAAGAACCAGTTCGGCTGGGACCTGGTGCCGCTGCCGAAGGGCAAGGTCGGCGACTACGCGGTCTTCGGCCAGGCCGGCATCGGGGTGTTCAAGAAGAGCAGGCACGCCGACGCCGCGCAGGAGTTCCTCGCGTTCATGACCAGCCCCGCGAACTCCGCGAAGCTCGCCGCGTACTTCCCGCCGCCGCGCACCTCGCAGCAGACCGCGGAGACCCTCGCGAAGACCAACCCGCTGCTCAAGCCCGACCAGCTGCAGAAGGTCGTCGTCGACGGGATCGCCAAGGGCGCGGTCGGCCCCAGCCACGCCGGGTTCGCGGAGCTGTCGCAGACCGTCCGCGCCAGCCTCGACCCGCTGTGGCAGCCGCAGGCCGACGTCAAGGCGGTGCTGTCCGGCGTGTGCGCGAAGATCGCCCCGCAACTGGCGAAGCAGTGAGGCTCAGGTCACAAACGGTGGACCGGCTGGCCGGGTGGCTGTTCATCGCCCCCCAGCTGGCCGGCTCGGCCGTCTTCGTCTTCGCACCGCTGTGCATGGTGCTCTGGTACAGCCTGCACGAGTGGAACGTCCTCGCCGACAGCTTCGAGTTCGTCGGCGCCGACAACTACCAGGCGCTGCTGGACGACCCGTCGCTGCCGTCGGTGCTGCGGGCGACCGGGATCTTCTCCGTCGGGCTGGTCGTGTTCAACCTCAGCCTGGCGCTGCTGCTCGCGGTGCTGCTCAACCAGCGGCTGCGGGGGCTGGCGGTGTACCGGACGCTGTTCTTCTCCCCGGTCGTCGTGTCGCTGGTCGCCTGGACGATCGTGTGGGGGTTCCTGCTGCAGTCCAACGGCGGCGTCAACGGCCTGCTCGACACGATCGGCGTCGAGGGACCGAACTGGCTGCGGACCGGCCCGACCGCGATGGTGTCGGTGATCGCGGTGCAGGTGTTCAAGAACGTCGGGCTCAACATGGTGCTGTTCCTCGCCGCGTTGCAGGGGGTACCCGGTGAGCTGTACGAGGCGGCCCAGCTGGACGGCGCGTCGGCGTGGACCCGGTTCCGGCGCATCACCGTACCGATGATCAGCCCCACGATCCTGCTCACGTCGATCATCACGGTGGTCGGCTCGCTGCAGGTGTTCGCGCAGATCGCCGTGCTCACCCAGGGCGGCCCCGGCACCTCGACCACGGTGCTCGTCTACTACCTCTACCAGCAGGCGTTCCAGTTCCATCACTTCGGCTACGGCTCGACCCTGGCCATCCTGCTGTTCGTCATCGTGCTCGCCCTGACGCTCGTGCAGTGGCAGCTGCGCCGGAAGTGGGTCGTCCATGAGCAGTAGAGCCAAGGTCCTCGTGTACGGGCTGCTCTCGGTGCTCTGCATCCCGTTCGTGTTCCCGACGTGGTGGATGGTGACCTCGTCGTTCAAGCCGACCAGCGAGATCTTCGCGTACCCGCCGCGGCTGCTGCCCTCCGAGTGGCACTTCGGCGCCTACCGGGAGGTGTTCCGGCTGCAGCCGTTCGCGGAGCAGTACTGGAACAGCCTGTACATCGCCGCCATCGTCACCGTCGGCACCATGGCGGTCGCGTCCCTGGCCGGGTATGCGTTCGCCAGGATCCGCTTCCCCGGGCAGAACGTGCTGTTCGTGGTGGTGCTCACCGGCCTGCTCATCCCGAGCGAGGTGACGATCGTGCCGCTGTTCCAGCTGTTCAACCGGTTCGGGATGATCGACACGCACTGGCCGCTGATCCTGGTGCCGATCTTCGGTGCGCCGAGCGTCCTGGCGACGTTCATCATGCGGCAGTTCTTCGTGACCCTGCCGAAGGAGCTGGAGGAGGCGGCCCGCGTCGACGGGCTCGGCCGGTTCGCCACGTTCCGGCGCATCGCCCTGCCCCTGGCCCGCCCGGCGCTCGGCGCGGTCGGCATCTTCACGTTCCTCAACAGCTGGAACCTGTTCCTGGAGCCGGTGGTGTACCTGTCGAGCAAGGACAAGTTCACGCTGCCGCAGGCGCTGACGCAGTACGTCGACGCGTACGGCGGCCCGATGTGGGACGTGCAGCTGTCGGCCGCGTCGCTGACCGCGCTGCCCGTGCTCGTCGTCTTCGTCATCGCGCAGCGCCAGTTCGTGGAAGGGCTCGCCCACACGGGGCTCAAAGGGTGATACACCTTCGATCGTGAGCGGACCGGAGCGCAGCGGAGTGGCCGCGAACCGGCGTTGCAGAAGTGGCTCAGGCCGACGCCGGAGCGCAGCGGAGGTGGCGGCGTGAGCGGACCGGAGCGCAGCGGAGTGGCCGCGAACCGGCGTTGCAGAAGTGGCTCAGGCCGACGCCGGAGCGCAGCGGAGGTGGCGGCATGAGCAGACGGGTCACCCAGCGGGACATCGCGCGGATGACGGGGGTGAGCCAGGCGACCGTGTCGCTGGTGCTCAACAACCGCACCGGTGACGAGGTGCGGATCGCGCCCGAGACCCGGCAGCGGGTGCTCGACGCGATCCGCGCCACCGGCTACGTCGCCGACCCCGTCGCCCGGCGGCTCGTGTCGGGGCGCAACCGGATCCTGGGCGTGTTCACGTATGAGCCGGTGTTCCCCAGCACCGCGGCCGACTTCTACCACCCGTTCCTGGTCGGCATCGAACAGCGGGCCGAGCAGCTGGGCTGCGACCTGCTGCTGTTCACGTCGAGCTCGCAGGCGTCAGGGGCCGGCGGCGGCGGGCGCAAGATCTTCCACGCGGACAGCAGGATCGGGATCGCGGACGGCACGATCCTGCTCGGCCGCCGCGTCGACCGCGACGACCTGGTCCGGCTCGTCGGGGAGGGGCACGCGTTCGTGTCCGTCGGCCGGCGCGACGACGCCGGCGGCCCGGTCCCCTACGTCGGCGCCGACTACCCGGCCGCGGTCACGGCGCTGCTGCAGCGGGCGGGCGGGCTCGGGCACACCCGCGTCGGATACCTGGGCACCGGCGGCCCCGCCGAGTCACACGCCGACCGGCTCCGCGGCTTCCAGGCGGCGGGCGGCGCCGTGCACCTGCGCCCGCCGCAGCGCGGCTGGCTGGACGCGATCGAGCGGGAGCACCTCACGGCGGTGTTCCTGGAGGAGTACGCCGACGCGGCGGCGCTGATCGAGGCGGCCCGCGCCCGGGGATGGTCGGTGCCCGGCGACCTGTCGGTGGTGGCGCTCGGCGAGCCGAGCGGCGCCGGCCCCCTCGACGAGGCGGTCACGAGGCTGCGGATCCCGCGCCGCGAGATGGGCTGGCAGGCGGTGGAGCAGTTGACCGCTGCCATTACGGCGGCCGCCGGCGGCGGTGCGGCAGGCAGTGCGGTTGCGCAGCGACTGCTGCCCTGCGCTATCCACGCCGGCGCCACCCTCGTTTCCCGGTCGTGATTGCGATCGAGCCGCGGCCCTGCCGGGCCGCGGCTCGATCTCGTTTCCGCCGGAATGCGACACTGCATCGACCGGTTTCTCAACTCGTGGTAATTCGGTGCGGCCCGGCGGGCAGGCCGCCGGTGTTTAGCGGCCGGCCTCGGCGTGGTAGCGGTCCACCACGTCCTGCTTGATCCGGCCCCGGTCGGAAACGTCGATCCCCTTGGCCTGCGCCCATTCCCGAATGGCACGGTTCTGGTCGCGGTCGCCACGGGTGACGCCCCGGCCGCGCACGTCGCGACCGCGCACGGTGCTGACCACGCCACCACGCCCGATCTTCGTCGCGGCGGCGACGAAGGGAGCGACGGCGTCGCGCAGCTTCGCCGCGTTGGACGCGGACAGGTCGATCTCGTACTGCACGCCGTCGAGCGCGAACACGATGCTCTCGGCAGCGGGCTTGCCGTCGATGTCGTCGATCAGCTCGTGGATGACGCGCTTTGCCATGAGTGGCCTTTCTTTCAGGTGCTGCCAATGCGCCGCATCATCGACACGGCGTCGCATCATTCGGACACGAACCAAGATACTCAGCGGGATACTACGCCCTGATACCGGGCGAGATTACTCCCACCGTACCGTTCTCGCCCACCTGCCGCTGAATCACCGCGTCACGAAACGCAGACAACATGAAACGCGCACAATCGGTTAAGTCGGCAACGCGGATCCGGCACGCAGATCACGGCCGGCACCGATCACCCGGCCCGGATGTCCTTGGCTCATCCTCGACCGCAGCATGATCGCTGTCGTGAAGTCAGGCGAGCATCCGCAGCGAGAGCAGCAACGCCGCACCGACGACGAGAAGCACACCGCCGACGGAGACGATCCGCACCAGCCAGGAGCCGTCACGCACCAGACGGGTCCAGCGCAGCAACTGCCGGCGGGTGAACGCCAGCAGCCGCCGGGCCCAGTGGAACTCCATGGCCAGGATCGCCAGGCCGCCGAGAATGATGACCCAGCCGGGGCCCGGCAGCGGCAGCAGCACCACGCCGACCGCGATGACCAGGGTGCCCACGAGCGCCACCACGAGCTTCACCCCGAACCGGCCGGCCCTGGTCGCGTAGAGCCGCTCGCGCCAGCGCAGCAGCCGGGTCCCAATACCCGTCCCGGAGCCCTGCTCCGGCGCAGCGACACGCCGGAAGTCACCCGGTGGGGAGCCAAGCGGTCCGGAATCAGGCGTAACGCCCGACCCGTCCGCCTCACTGTCGCGCAATTTCCGTTCCCATCACTGGATAACCCGTCACTCCCACGAACCACTGGACGTTACCCGAATGAATTGACGTACGACCCACACGTCACGTCAAGGACCCCGGTCACGCTCTGAAAACCGGACATCGCGCGCAGGTTGTTCGGTTGACGGCAAATCGGGCCCAGAAACACTACAGAGTGAGATCGCAGAATCACTACGCGTAACACTGGGAATCGCCTCAACATAAGAGAGGCGGGGCACGGCATGCTCCGCAGCGGTGCCGGGGGGAGTACGACATGAGCGCTATCCGACCATCGACCGTCGAGGTCGAGACATCCCTACGACTCGTCGCGCCCGACGCGACTGCATTGCCGGTGCGAGCCAGCTTGCGATACGACCCGAACGACCCGTACGCGGTCCACGTCCTCTTCCACGCCGAATCGGCAGGGGGCGAGCCGGTCAGCTGGTCCTTCGCCCGTGAGCTGCTGTTCACCGGCCTGGACGAGCCCGCGGGCATCGGCGACGTGCGGGTCTGGCCGTGGAACGGACCACGCGGCGACTTCGTCGCGCTGGCCCTGTCCTCACCGGACGGCAACGCGCTGTTCGAGGTTCCACGCAGCGTGCTGGTGCGCTTCCTGCGCCGGACGTACAGCGTCGTGCCGCGCGGGCACGAGACCGACCACCTGGACGTCGACAACGCGGTGAACAGGCTCCTCGCCGGCCGCTGACCGCGTCCGGCACCGAGGAGTCAGCACCACCGGGACCGCGTCAACCGGGCGCCACACCGACGACCACCCTCCGCGAGCAGCCCGCCAGCTGCCGAGGGCACGGTCGGAGGGTGGCGCCCGACGTTTCTCACGGCGCACCGTGCGGCGGGGCGCCGGTGCCGCAGAACCTGACGTTGCCCCACGGGTCGACCTCCAGCAGGCGCGCCGGCACCGGCTCCGCCGGGGCGCAGCGCAGTCGCACGTCGCGGCGCCCCGCCCGCACCAGTGCGGCCACCGCCGCGTCGCCGCGCATCCGGCCGCCCCAGTGGTACCGGCCGTCCAGCGGCTGGAAGTGCCCGGTCAGGTGCAGCTCGACGGCGTGGGCGGCGCCGTCGACGAGCAGCTCGGCCTTGACCGGTTGCGGTTCCTCAGGCATGGTACTGATGAGTACCAAGTCCTGCCGGAGCCGTCAAGGAGCAGCGATGCCGACCGTGTCCGCAGCCACCGCCGCAGCACAGACGCCACAGCGCGAGGCCACCGCCGCGCGGCTGCTGAAGATCTCCGCCGGCAACTCCTACGACCCCGACGTCGACATCGACTGGCGGGCGCCGCTGGACCCGGAGCGCATGTTCGCGCCCGAGCACCGGCTGTCGCTGTACGGCACGGCCCTGTGGGACGGGCTCACCCCGCAGCAGCGCATCGAGCTGTCCAAGCACGAGGTGGCCAGCATCGCCAGCATCGGCATCTGGTTCGAGATGCTGCTCATGCGGCTGCTGCTGCGGCACGTCAGCGACCAGGACCCGCGCACCGGCCACGTGCAGTACGCGCTGACCGAGGTCGGCGACGAATGCCGCCACTCCATCATGTTCGCGAGGATGATCGAGGCGTTCGGCGCGCCCGCGTACCGGCCGGCGCCCGTGGAACGCGCGCTCGGCAAGTACCTCGGCGCGACCGCCGGCGGGGTGCAGACGTTCGCCGCGGCCCTCATCGCCGAGGAGATCCTCGACGCCCTGCAGCGCGAGGCGATGGCCGACGACAGCCTCCAGCCGCTGGTCCGGATGGTGTCACGGATCCACGTCGTGGAAGAGGCCAGGCACATCCGCTTCGCCCGCGACGAGCTGGCCCGCCAGGTCGCGGCGAGCCGGCGCGGCTGGGCCGGCCGGGCGTCCCTGGCGTACTCGCGGCTCATGATCGGCCGGGCCGCGTGGACGGTCACCCACTCCCTGATCCACCCGGGCGCGTATGCGGCGGTCGGCCTCGACCCGGTCCAGGCGCGGGCCGCAGCCTGGCGCAACCCGGTGTTCCGCGAGACGCTGCGCTGGTCGGCGGAGCGGGTCACGGCATACCTGCAGGAGCTCGGCCTCGTCGAGGGCCCGGCCAGGCGGCTCTGGCGGGCATCGGCACTGATCTAGGCCAGCAGATGCCGCGGCGCTACTGTGAGCGCCATGAAGTGGGTATTGGTGATCGTCGGCGCGCTGCTGATCCTCTCGGGCGTGGTCTGGACGCTCCAGGGGCTCGACATGGTCGGCGGCAGCTCGATGAGCGGCAACAAGATGTGGGCGGTCATCGGCCCGATCACCGCGATCGTCGGTGCGGTGCTGTTCCTGCGGGGCGTGCGCAAGCGCTGACACGCACGGGTTGGGAGATCCAGATCACGGGACGATGCGTGCCGGGCGCGCTACTGTCGAGTGAGTCGGTGTGCTGTGTGTCCCCGGGCCTCACCACACTGCCTTCACGGAATACCGTTCGGCTGGAGCCGTGATGCGCCTATCGCCGCGAGGCGACCTGGCACACCGACCTTAACTTCTCTGGGTTGCACGCAGCCCAGACCCGTTCAGCTCAGACCCGTTCAGCTCAGCACCGCGTAGACCACGACGTTGTCGCGGTAGGAGTGGCGGGCCGCGTCGAAGTCACCGCCGCAGGTGATCAGCCGCAGCTCCGGCAGCGGCGTCGGGCCGTAGACCTTCTCGCTCGGAAACTTCGCCTTCGCGTAGTGCTCCCGGGCCGTCACCGTGAAGGTGAGCCACGCGCCGCCGCGCTGCACCTCGACCCGGTCCCCCGCCTTCAGCTCGTGCAGCTTGTAGAAGACCGCCGGGCCGGTGCGGGAGTCGACGTGCCCGGCCAGGACCGCCGGGCCCGGGTCGCCGGGTGCGGTGCCGGCGGCGAACCAGCCGGCCTCCTCGTAGACCTTGGGGCTCTGCAACTGCCCGGCCGCGTCGGTCGTGAGCGACTCCAGGCCGGTGTCGACCCCCAGCGACGCGATCCGCAGCCGCGTCGGCGGGGCGTCGGCGGACTCCACGCCGAAGTTCAGGTCGATGCGGTGCGGGACGATCCAGGTCGACTCGCCGGCGTCGATGTCGACGCGGCGGCCGACGAGCGTCGCCGCGCCGATGTAGACCGGCGCGGCGAGGGCAAGGACGCACGCGATCAGGGTCAGCGTCCGCCGCCGGCCAGGGCTCAGGCGCAACGCGCGATGCCTGACGACCTGATCGGCGGACCTGACCATGCTCTCAGCCTACGAGTTGTTCAGCGCACGGGTGTTCAGCCTGCGATGACCTGCCTGCGGCGCACGAGCAGCACACCACCGGCGGCCAGGAGCACCAGCAGCCCGGCGGCGACCGCGGCGCCCTGCCAGACGCCGAAGCCGGCACCGTCCAGGTCCGCGGTGCCGCCGCCACCGGTGTCGACGCCACCGGCGGGCACGCCGTTGCTGGTCGCGTCGGTGCGCAGCTGGGCGGTGAGGCCGCTCTTGCCGTCCAGGACGATCAGCGAGTACACGCTGCCGGCCTTGAGCGGCGCGGTGACCGTGGTCGCGGCGGTGGTGACGCTCGGCGGCGTGAGCCGCAGCGTCCACTTGCCCGGGTCGACCAGCTGGTAGTCGGTGGTCGTGGCGAACTGGACGTTACCGGCGATCTTCGCGCCGTTGGCGATCGAGACGTCCAGGGTCGGCTGCTTCACCGACGCCTGCACCACGCGGACCTTGGCCTTGCTCGGGTCCGGCAGCGCCAGGTCGTCCGGGATGACCCGCAGGCCGAGGTCGGTGAACTTGCCGACGCCGGCAACCGTGTATGCCTTGCCCTCCACGACCGTCGCCTGGGTGCTCAGCACCGGCGGGCTGTCGGCGGCCGCGCCGGGCAGCCGCATCGCGACCGCGTAGGTGCCGGGCGCCAGGGGCAGGTACTTCGACACCACGCCGTAGCCGACCGCGTCGAACTTCTGCGTCGCCATCGAGCCGCTGACCGAGCTCAGGTAGACGTCGACGGCAGGGGTGTCGGGCGAGAGGTGGGCGAGGCGGACGTAGCCGACCCCGGCCGCGGCGGCCGGGGACGCGCCGACGAGCGACACGCCGAGGCCCAGCAGCGTCGCAGCGGCGAGCACCCCGGCTCGTCGAAGGGAGGCAGCGATCACGTTGGTAGTCCCTTGCTCGAAAGGCAGGTTCGAGATGCGGGTGGTGCGCACCCGCGCGAAGGGCAAAATTGAGTAATCCGCCCGGGCACCATAAGCACTGACCGATGTGCACGATGCCGAATGGCGCGCCGAAACGCAACCGCTGGACGGTCTTTTTCCACTACCGAGCGGTATACCGATCGGTAGTGATCACTGCACGCGGCCCTGCCGCCGGGTTACCGCGGGCTGCCGAAGTCCTGGGTCCAGATCGGGGTCTTGCCCTGGTACGCCAGGCCGACGCCGAGGTCCTTCAACCCGCAGTTGAGGATGTTGGCGCGGTGCCCGGAGCTGTTCATCCATGCCTTCATGACGTCCGCCGGCGTGCGCTGCCCCTTCGCGATGTTCTCCGCCGCGCCGGACCACTTGTACCCGGCGTTCGTGATGCGGGTGGCGAAGCTGGTGCCGTCCAGCGACGTGTGTGAGAAGTAGTCGTTGGTCGCCATGTCCTGCGAGTGCTTGCGCGCCGCGGTGGTCAGCTTCGCGTTGTACGCCAGCGGCTTGCAGCCCGCCTTCGCCCGCTCGGTGTTGACGATCACGAGGACCTGCTGCTCGTAGGAGAGGTTGCCGGCGGCCGGGGCGGTCGTCTTCGGCTTCGCGGGCGGCGTGGTCTGCGCCTTCGTCGGCGTCGCGCTGGTCGGGGCGGCGGTGCTCGGCTCGGCGGAGGCGCCCTCGACCCCGCCCGCGGCGGACGGGTCACCGGCGGCCGGGTCGCCGGCGTTCGCCGGTTCGCCGGTCGTGTCGCCCGCGACGGACGTGCGCGCGGCGTCGCCGTCGTTGCCGAGCAGCACGGCACCGCCGAACGCGGTCGCACCGACGACGAGCAGGGCGGCGACGCCGACCCCGACGATCACGGCGAGCCGGGTGCCCCGGCGGTGGCGGGGCGCGTGCCCCTCGGTGTCCGGCTCCTCGCCGAAGGCGGGCTGCTCACCGTAGGCCGGTCCTGCGCCGTAGGCCGGTCCTGCGCCGTAGGCGGGTCCTGCACCGTAGACCGGCTCTTCGCGATACGCGTCGTCGTACGGGCCGTACGCGGACACCAGCTGCCTCCTGAGGCACAGACGACTACCACCGCACCGAGCCTATGAGCCCGGCCGCCGCCTTTCCCAACCAAGGGCGCCGATTTCACGACGATCTAAGCGAAACTTATGCCTCGGCGTCCGGTGTGCCGTCCGCCGTGCCGGGTTGTAGCAACGCGGTCACCGCGCGGCGCAGCACGGCGGTCGCGGCGTCGACGTCGAGGTGCAGCTCGTCGCGCAGCATCGACCACGACGCGAACGTCGTGGCCACCGTCAGCGCGTGCAGGGACTCCTCGCGGGCGTTCGCACCGCCGCCGGCAGTGTTGCCGCCCACGCGGTCCAGCTCGTCGGCGAAGAGCTTCTCCAGCTCCTCGCGGGCGTTCGTCACGTACCAGGTCCGGTTGTGCCGCAGCGCGGCGGAGAACGGCTCCCGCAGGCGGGCCGCCCGTGCCGCCGGGGCGATGAGTTCGAGCAGCCGGGCGCGCTGCTCGCAGTACACCTGGATGCGCTGCGGCAGGGGCAGCTCCTGCGGGACGGGGCGGTGCTCGGCGAGCTGACGCTCCATCAGCCGTGCACCGGCGGCGGCGAAGAGCCGCTCCATGTCCTTGAAGTTCGTCCACAGCGCCCGCAGGGAGACCCCGGCGCGCTCCGCGATCCGCTCGGCCGTCGGTTTGAGGTCACCCTCCTCCAGCAGCGCGAGGTGGGCGTCGACGATGGCGCGCCGGGTCCGCTCGGCCCGCAGCGTGCGCCCGTCGATCCGCCGCTGCCCGACTGCTGCCTCACTCATGCCAAGCCCCACGGGCACCGTTCATGACGTGCACTGTTCATGACGCATCAGCCTACGTGTGTACGGTGAGCTGCGTGGCACTGCGCACCGTGCATGAACTCGACATCGATCTCCCCGTCATCGACCAGGGTGAGCTCGAGCCGGTCAGCGCGCCGTGGGGCGGCAACCTCAACGACGCGCACGTGCAGACCGGCCGCGCCATCCGCACCACCCTCATCGACGCCCGCTTGCGGCGCTCCCACCTGGAGAACCTCGACCTCAACGGGGTCGTGTGGGAGGACGTGACGGTCACCGGCTGCCGCTTCGAGAAGGTCGACTTCACCGCGGCGCGGCTCACCGGCCTGACCTTCGAGCGGGTCCACTTCGTCAACTGCAAGCTCACCTGGGCGCATCTGGCCGAGTCCCGTCTCGGTGACGTGCTCTTCGAGGGGTGCCGCCTGGACGCCGCCACCCTCGACGACATCTCCACGATCGGCCCGACCGGTTTCGTCGGCTGTGTCCTGGTCAACACCGTCTTCCGGGACTGCGTCCTGCCCCAGGCGGCGATGTCCGGGTGCCGGTTGCGGCAGATGTCGTTCGAGAGCTGCGACCTGCGCGGCGCCGACCTGCGCGGCAACCAGCTGTCGGAGGTCAGCGGCGTGAGCAGCCTGCGCGGCGTGACCATCGAGCCGGCGCAGCTGCCGGGGCTCACCGACGCGGTGATGCGGGACCTCGGCGTGATCGTCCGCGGGCCGAAGGGTTGACCCGCCAGCGGGGACGGCGGCGGGCAGGGTAGGCGGGCTCGTCGATGCACGCGGCGCTCATCGCCGGGCCCGCCAAGATCAGGTCGCGCGGGTCCGCCTCGACCGCCCCCTCCACGGAGGCGAAGGCGGCGATCCCGTCCATCCCGGCCGCGACCTGGGCCCACGACCGGATCGCCGGCGACGGGGCGGCGAGCCGCAGCTCACCGCCCCGCTGCCAGGCGAGTTCGGCGACCCTGACCAGCAGGGCCGCGCCGGCGGTGTCGCAGACCGTGACCTGGGAGACGTCCAGGACCAGGCGCGGCTCGGCCGCCACGAGACAACCGGCGAGGACCGGTTCCACGGTCTCGACGGTCCCTTCCACGAGCAACCCGTGCAGGGCAAGCACCACGGCGTTCATCGGCTTCGACGGTACCGGCACACCCCGACCCCAGCGCCTCGTTCGGTCGGATGACCCCGCGAGGGCCGTTGGTTCAGGCGCGCACCACCATCAGGCGCGGATGGCGTCGAGCGCCTTCTTCAGTGCTTTCGGCTCGGCGGGGGTCGTCGGCGCGTCGGGGCGCAGCTGCTGCATCCGGGCGCCGATCTCCTGCA
The DNA here is from genome assembly GCF_035963215.1 of Dactylosporangium sp. NBC_01737. Classification (NCBI taxonomy): domain Bacteria; kingdom Bacillati; phylum Actinomycetota; class Actinomycetes; order Micromonosporales; family Micromonosporaceae; genus Dactylosporangium; species Dactylosporangium sp. NBC_01737. The sequence continues at coordinate 4,428,738 of NZ_CP109153.1, read as the reverse complement.
GCTGGTTGCGGCCGAGGCCCTCGCGGACCTTCGGGAACCAGTCCTGCTCCTCCTCGTCGATGTGGTGCGTGACACTTTCGATGAGGACGGTGACCTTCGCGTCGAAGTGCTCGTCGTCCGGCGTCATCGTGAACAGCTCCATGCACAGCACGTCGGCGACGTGATGCTCCTCGTACGACTCGAGGATGTCCTCGTCGAGGTCGGGCAGGAGGCGGCGGACCTCCGGGTACATGACCTCGTTCTCCAGGTACGTGTGCACGGTCAGCTCGCTCAGGATCTGCTTGACGATGCGTGCCTTCGTCGCCGCCGGCCCGTCCTGCGCCGCCTGGAACTCCTTGAACAGCCGTTTGACGGTCTTGTGGTCTTCCTTCAGCACGACAATGGCGTCGGTGGACATCGGGTCTCCTCACGGGCGGGGCTTGACAGCTCCCCAGTACCCGCCCGCCAGCAGGGCAAACAGTCACCGCCGGGTGCTCAGCACCATGCCCGAGCCGTGGTCGAGCTCGACGGAGACGAGGTGCGGGTGCTCGACGAGGGTGCGGCGCACGCCGTCCTGCCGTGCCGTGAAGTCCTCGGGCCAGTCCGCGGCGGGCCGCATGTCGTCGACGGCGAGGATGCCCCGTGGCCGCAGCGCGGCGATCGTCAGGTCGAGCCCCTCGGTCTTGCCGCCCGGCGCGTCGGCGAAGATCAGGTCGAACGCGCCGGCCGCGGTGGGCAGGAACACACACGCGTCGGCGACCCGCAGGTCCACAAAGGACGGCCACGCCTGCGTCGCGGCGACCGCGGCCGTGCGCGGGTCGAGCTCGACCGAGGTGACGGTCACGTCGGTGCGCTCGCCGAGCCCGCGGACCAGCCAGGCGACCCCGACCCCGGCACCGGTGCCCAGCTCGAGGATGTGCCCGCCCGGCCGCACGCCCGCCGCGAGGGCCGCGAGGAGCTGACCGACGGGACGCTCGCAGGACATGGGGAAGCCGCTGCTCTCGGCGCGGGCGTAGGCGGCATCGACGAGATCCATGCACCGACCCTATCGAGGCGGTTCGAACCGCACCGACCCTACGCAAGGGAGCCCTGTGGCGCGTGCGAAGCTGACCTCCGTGAAGTCACCGCGGATCCTGACGCTCGCCGCCCTGCTGGCCCTCGCGGCATCACCGGTCCTCGCCGGCTGCGGCTCCGACACCCCGTCGACGGGCAATGACCGCGCGAAGGACGGCAGCTCGCAGACGGCCACCAACACGTTCGAGGTCAAGGACGACGTCAGCGTGGTCGACATCGACAGCGTCGGCGGCGCGATCACGGTGAAGGTCGGCGCCGGCCCGACGATCAAGGTGACCGAGACGTCGACGTTCAAGACCGACAAGCCGGGCCGCAAGCAGAGCGTCGACGGCGGTGAGCTGGTGCTGGCCTCGACGGGCTGCGCGAGCGGTGACTGCTCGATCGCGTACACGGTGGAGATCCCCTCCACGCTGAGCGTGCGCCTGGACAGCGCAGGCGGCGCGATCAAGCTGTCCGGGCTGACCGGCATCATCGACGTGTCCTCCGACGGCGGCGCGCTGACCGGCGACGGCCTCGCCCCGCCGGAGCTGACCGCCCGCACCGGCGGCGGCGCCGTCGAGCTCGCGGTGACGCAGGCCCCGGACCGGGTCGACGTCGACAGCGGCGGCGGCAACGTGTCGCTGAAGCTCACGAAGGACGGCTACGCCCTCGACGTCGAGCTCGACGGCGGCCAGCAGACCGGCACCGTGAAGTCCGAGGCCGCCTCGCTGCACAAGGTCCACGTGGTCACCAGCGGCGGCAACCTGACCTTCGGCCAGTGAGCACGTTTCAGTCGGTGAGTGCCGAGTAGATCAGCTGGCGTAGCTGCGGCCGGATCGGGTGGGTGCTGGACGGCAGCAGCTGCGCGTAGAACGCGACCGTGAGCCGCTCGGCCGGGTCGATCCAGAAGGCGGTGCTGGCCGCGCCGCCCCAGTAGTACGTGCCGGGCGTGCTCGGCGTGCGCGCCGGCACCGGGTCGCGGACCACGGCGAAGCCGAGGCCGAAGCCGATGCCCTCGAACGTGGTCTCGGCGAACCCGCCGGTCTGCAGCCGGTCCAGGTCGACGCCGCCGGGCAGGTGGTTGCGGGTCATGAACCGCACCGTCCGGCTGCTGAGCAGGCGCTCGCCCTCCGGGCCGGTGCCGTTGCGCAGCAGCATCGAGGTGAACCGGTGGTAGTCCGCGGCGGTGGAGATCAGCCCGCCGCCGCCGGACTGCAGGGCCGGCTCCTGCAGTGCGTGCTGGCCGATCGGGTCGAACCGGACCGCCCTGCCGTCCGCCGGGCCCGGCACGTACAGCGCGGCGAGCCGTTTCGCCTCGTCGCCGCCCGGGTCGACCCACCAGCGGGTGTCGGTCATGCCGAGCGGCTCGAAGATCCGGGTGCGCATGAAGTCGCCGAGCGACTGCCCGGACACCACCTCGACGAGCCGGCCGAGGACGTCGGTGGACACGCCGTAGCCCCAGCCGGTGCCGGGCTGGAAGAGCAGCGGCAGCGCCGCCCAGTCGCGGCACGCCTGGGCCAGGTCGATGCCGGCCTTCGGCAGGAGGTCGTAGCCGGCCTTGCGGTACAGCGCGTCGACGACCGACGTCTGCAGGAACCCGTACGTGAGGCCCGACGTGTGGGTCAGCAGGTGCCAGACGCGGATCGGCTCGGCCGCCGGCACGGTGAACGGCGCGCCGGCGGAGCCACGGTCGTAGACCTGCGGCGCGGCGAACTCGGGCAGCCACCGGCTGATCGGGTCGGTCAGCTCGAAGCGGCCCTCCTCCCAGAGCATCATCGCCGCCACCGACGTGATCGGCTTCGACATCGAATAGACGCGCCACAGGGTGTCCGGCTCGACCGGCAGGCCGGCCTCCAGGTCGCGCCGCCCGCAGGTCGAGGCGTGCGCGACCCGGCCGTCCCGGCTGATCACGAGCTGCCAGCCGGCGAGCCTGCCGTCCTCGACATAGCGCGCGAAGTGGGTGTCCAGCGCGGCCAGCCGTTTCGCGTCGAAGCCGACCTGCTCGGGCGCGACCTCACGTTCGATGCTCACGCCCGGCAGCCTAAACGCGCGATCAGGAAACGGCCAGCTGCTCCGCGCCGGCGACGACCCGGTCGACGAAGCCGTAGTCGACGGCCTCCTGCGCGGTGAACCAGCGGTCCCGGTCGGAGTCCTCCTCGATCTGCTCGCTCGTCTGCCCGGTGTGCTCGGCGATGAGCCGCTGCATGGTCCTCTTCGTGAACAGCATCTGCTCGGCCTGGATCGCGATGTCGGCCGCGGTGCCGCCGATGCCGCCGGACGGCTGGTGCATCATCACCCGCGAGTGCGGCAGGGCATAACGCTTGCCGGGGGTGCCGGCGCTGAGCAGGAACTGCCCCATCGAGGCCGCCATGCCCATCACGACCGTCGACACGTCATTGGGCACGAACCGCATCGTGTCGTAGATGGCCAGGCCGGCGCTGATGACGCCGCCCGGGGAGTTGATCCAGAGGCTGATGTCCTTCTCGCTGTCCTCGGCGGCGAGCAGGATCAGCTGGCCGCAGATGCGGTTGGCGCTCTCGTCGTTGACCTCGGTGCCGAGAACGATGATGCGCTTGGTGAGCAGCCTGTCGAAGACGGCGCTGTCGAAGGGGATCTCTGTGTCAGCCATGACCCGACGGTATGCACAGCGCCGCGGGAACGGACCACCGGTTCGCTCACAGCGTGTTCGCTGTGAGCGTGTTCACCCTCACTGTGCTCACGGCCGGGGTGCGCGCAGGATGGGCCGCAGCGCGTCCAGGACCGACGCGTCCTCGATCGTGGACGGGACCGCCGGGTCGCCGCCGTCGGCGATGCCGCGCATGGTCTTGCGCAGGATCTTGCCGGAGCGGGTCTTGGGCAGCGCCGGCACGACCTGCACCCGGCGCAGCGACGCGACGGCGCCGATGCGGCCGCGTACCAGTGCGACGAGCTCCCGCTCGAGCTCCTCCTCGTCGAAGCCGGGTCCGGTGTCCACCCCCGCTTTCAGCACCACGAACCCGCGCGGCACCTGCCCCTTGAGCTCGTCGTCGACCCCGATCACCGCGCACTCGGCGACGGCGGGGTGGGCGGCGAGGACCTCCTCCATGGAGCCCGTGGACAGGCGGTGACCGGCGACGTTGATGACGTCGTCGGTGCGGCCCATCACGTACAGGTAGCCGTCGTCGTCGAACCGGCCGCCGTCGCCGGTCAGATAGGTGTCCGGGAACGCCGACAGGTACGACGCGACGAACCGCTCGTCGTCCTGCCACAGCGTCGGCAGGCAGCCGGGCGGCAGCGGCAGGCCGATGACGATCGCGCCGTCGACGCCGGGCGGCGCGGGCGTGCCGTCGGGCTGCAGGACCCGCACGTCGAACCCCGGCACCGGCACCGACGGCGAGCCGGGCCTCGTCGGCATCGGCTCCAGGCCGCGCAGGTTCGCCGCGACGGGCCAGCCTGTCTCCGTCTGCCACCAGTGGTCGACGACGGGCACGCCGAGGGTCTGCCCCGCCCACTCGTAGGTCTGCGGGTCGAGCCGCTCACCGGCGAGGAACAGCGTCCGCAGCGTGCCGGTCCGGTACTTCGCGATGAGCTTGCCGTCCGGGTCCTCCTTGCGGATGGCGCGGATCGCGGTCGGCGCCGTGAACAGCGCCGTCACCCCGTGCTGCTCGACGACCCGGAAGAACGCGCCGGCGTCCGGGGTGCCGACGGGCTTGCCCTCGTACAGCACGGTCGTGGCGCCGACGAGCAGCGGCCCGTAGACGATGTAGGAGTGGCCGACGACCCACCCGACGTCCGACGCGGCCCAGAACACGTCCCCCGGCCCGGTCGCGTAGACGTTGGCCATCGACCAGGTCAGGGCGACGGCGTGGCCGCCGTTGTCGCGCACGATGCCCTTCGGCCGGCCGGTGGTGCCCGAGGTGTACAGGATGTACAGCGGGTCGGTGGCGGCGACCGGTACACACGCGGCGGCCGGCGCTCCGGCGAGCGCGTCGTCCCACGTCAGGTCGCCCGGGCGCAGCTGCCCGGGTGCCTGCTCGCGTTGCAGGATCACGCGGTGCGCGGGCTGGTGCGTGGCCTCGGCGAGCGCTGCGTCCAGCAGCGGCTTGTAGGCCACGACGCGGCTGCCCTCGATCCCGCACGACGTGGCGACGACGACCTTGGGCCGGGCGTCGTCGATGCGGGCCGCGAGCTCCTTCGGCCCGAACCCGCCGAAGACGACGGAGTGCACGGCGCCGAGCCGGGCGCAGGCGAGCATCGTGATGATCGCCTCCGGCACCATCGCCATGTAGACGACGACCCGGTCCCCCTTGCCGACGCCGAGGCGTTGCAGCGCCCCGGCGCACGTGGCGACCTCGTCCCGCAGCCTGCGGAAGGTGTACGTCCGCAGGGTCCCCGTGACGGGACTGTCGTAGATGAGTGCCGTGTCCTCGCCGCGCCCGGCGGCGACGTGCCGGTCGACGGCGTTGTGGCAGGTGTTGAGCTCCGCGTCGGGGAACCAGCGGTAGAACGGCGGGCGGTCGCCGTCCAGCACCCGGATCGGCATGCGCTCCCAGTCGACGCCGGCGGCGGCGTCGCGCCAGAACAGGTCGGGGTCGGCGAGACTGCGCTTGTACGTGTCGCGATAAGCGCCCATCCCTCGATGTCTACACCGCGTTCACCCCGCTGGCCAGGCCTACCCGCTGGCGCTCGCGCTGGCCAGCCCCGCGGGCGCGTTGTCCAGGGCGGCCGTGATCGCGGCGATCAGCGCGCGGGCCGCCTCCTCGGTCAGCTCGACCGCGACCCGCGCCGACGGCCCCTGCGCCGGGTCGGCGAAGTCGATGTTGAGGGTGTGACCGAACGGCGCGTGGTGCGGGTGGTCGACGTAGACCGCGGCCCGGGTGACCGGGAACCAGCCGGCCGGCCCCTTGGCGCTGCCCTCCAGCTCGACGGTCTCGGTGTCGTACGTGCACATGGTCGGACCTTCCTGCTCGGACTTCCCTGCTCAGACTTCCCTGCTCAGACTTCGAGGCGCTTGCCGCCGAGGTGGCGGTCGAAGAACGCGAAGATCCGCTGCCAGCCGTCGACGGCGGCCTGCGGCCGGTAGCCGGGCCGGTCCGGGGCGAAGAAGCCGTGGCCGGCGCCCTCGTAGCTGTGCCGCTCGAACTGCTTGCCGTGCCCGGCGAGGATCCCGGCGAGCCGGTCGACCTCGGCCGGCGACGGGTTCTTGTCGTCGTCGCCGAACAGGCCGAGCACCGGGCAGCTCAGGTCGCCGAGCCGGTCCTTGATCGAGGTCATCTTCAGCCCGGTCGACGCCGGCGGCGGCTCCAGCGCGAACGCCCCGTAGCAGTCGACGGCGGCGTCGAGCGGCAGCGCGGTCGCGACGAGCAGCGCCTGCCGCCCGCCCGAGCAGTGCCCGATGACGCCGACCTTGCCGTTGTGGGCGGGCGTGCCGTCCTCACCCGTCATGCCGCGCAGCGCGTCGGCCGCGGTCCGCACGTCGCGGATGATCTGCTCGTCGGGGATGCCGCCCTGCCCCCGCACGAACGCCGACGCGTCGTCCGGGGACGCGCCGGGCGCCTCCCGCCAGAACAGGTTGGGGCAGATCGCGAGGTAGCCGCCCGCGGCGAAGCGCCGCACCATCTCCTTCGTCGACTCGTCGTAGCCGGGCAGGTGGTGGATCACCACCACGCCGGGGAACGGCCCGGCGCCCAGCGGCACCGCCTGGTAGGCCTGGATCTTCTCGTCCCCGACGTGCACCGTCCCGGCGCGGATCGCATCAGACATGCCTGCAAACCTACTGCCACTGTGGATCACCGCCGGCGCGGATCGCTGCCCGCCCGGATCGCTGCCCGCCCGGGTCACTGCCCGCCCGGGTCACTGCCGGCCGGGCTCCAGGCGGCGCAGGGCCAGGCGGGCCAGGCCGATCAGGGCGGCGATCTGCAGCACCAGGATGAGCACGGAGCGCCACCACGCGCCGGTGGTGTGCTCCCACAGGGAGTCCTTGAACGGGATCATCGACTGCAGGTCGACCGTGGAGGCGCCGGCGCCCAGGCCCCAGCGGGTCGGGAACAGCCACGCGATCTGCTGCAGGACGTTCTGCCCCTCCAGCTCGAACAGGCCGCCGGACAGCACCAGCTGCGCCATCACGACCACGACGAGCACCGGGGTCGTCTGCTCGGTCGTCTTCGCCAGGGCGCTGACCAGCAGGCCGAACGCCATCGACGCGAGCGCGACCAGCGCGACCGGGATGCCGATCTCCAGCAGCCAGTGGTCCTGGAAGATCAGCGGGTCCTTCGGCGGGTTCTTGCCCAGCAGCGCGAGCCAGGTGAACAGCGCCGTCTGCCCGACGATGATGATCGAGAACACGAAGACCTTCGACGCCAGATACGCCCCGGCGGACAGCCCGACGGCCCGTTCCCGCTTGTAGATGGTCGCCTCGTTGACGATCTCGCGGATCGCGGCGGCGGTGCCGAGGAACGCGGCGCCGACGGCGAGCACGACCAGCAGCCGCTGCGCCTCCAGGCTGAACTTCGTCAGCCCGGGCGCCAGCCCGTTCTCACCGGGGACGGTGCGGGTCAGCAACGCCAGCGCGAGGGGCAGCCCGACGGTGAACAGGGCGAGCCCGCGGTCGGCGCCGATGACCCAGAACATGCGCAGGCACAGGGTGAGGAACTGCCGGATCGGCGCCGCCGGGTGCAGCGCCCGGCTGCGCAGCGACGCCCCGCCGAGCTTGACCCGCGCCCGCCCGACCGCCCGCGCCGGCTTCCCGCCGGGCGCCGACCCCGGAGCCGACCCGGCGCCGGGATCCGCACCGGCGGGACCTGCCGGGCGCTTGGGCATCGCCTGCTCGGCCGTCGGTGACTCGAGCGCGGCCGGGTCGCCGGCCGGCAGCGCCGTGGTCGCCGCGGCGGGCGTCGCGGCACCTGGCGTCGTGGCACCTGGCGTCGCGGCATCGGAAGCCGCGGCGGCGGCGATCGCGGCGTCGGCCGGGTCGCGGGGCAGCGGGACGGTGACGCGCTCGACCACGGCCGGCTTCGGCAGCGGGGCCTCGGCGATCTGGGCCGTCACATACTGCGTGTAGAGCTCGGAGCTGCGATACGTGCGGGTCCAGTGCTCCGCGTTCTTCGTGACCTCGCGGAACACCTCGGCGTAGTCCTCGGCGCCGAAGAAGGACAGCAGGTCGGCGGGCGGGCCGAAGTAGCCCATCCGGCCGCCGACGGTGAGGACCAGGACCCGGTCGCACAGGTCGAGGTGCATCACGTTGTGGGTCACGACGGCCACGGTGCGGCCCTTGTCGGCCAGGTCGCGCAGCTCCTCCATGACCTCCTTGTCCAGGGCGGGGTCCAGCCCGGAGGTCGGCTCGTCCAGGAACAGCAGCGACGGCTCGGTCAGCAGCTCGAGGGCCACGGAGACACGCTTGCGCTGGCCGCCGGACAGCTTGTCGATGCGCATCTTGGCGCGCTCGGTGAGGTTGAGCGTGCGCAGCACCTCGGCGACACGGACCCGGCGCTCCTTGCGCGGCACGTCGTCGGCGAAGCGCAGCGCGGCGGCGAAGCGCAGCGCCCGGCGCACCGTGAGCTGGCGGTGCAGCACGTCGTCCTGCGGGACCATGCCGATGCGATACCGCAGCTCCGCGTAGTCGGCGTAGAGGTCACGGCCGTCATAGCGCACCGTGCCCTGGGTCGCTGGCCGCAGCCCGGCGACGGCCTTGACCAGGGTCGACTTGCCGCAGCCGGACGGGCCGATGACGGCCAGGAGGCTGCCCTCGGTCAGCGCGAAGCTGACGTCGTCGAGCAGGATCGCGTCCTTGATCCGCACGGTGAGGTCGTCGGCGATGAGCGAGGACGGCCCGGCGTCCTCGAACTCGTGCAGCCGCATCCCGTCGAAGATGAACTCGTGCTTGCCGATCGAGATCATGTCGCCGGGCTGCATCGCCTGGCGGGTGACCTGCTTGCCGTTGTGGAACGTGCCGTTGCGGCTGCCGAGGTCGACGACCTCGTAGCCGGTCGGGGTGCGGCGCAGCTCGGCGTGGTTGCGTGAGGTGCGCAGGTCGCTGAGCACGATGTCGTTGTCGGGTCCGCGCCCGAGCCGGATCAGCGCGCCCGCGTTGTGCAGCGCCGTCTCCCGCTGCTGCGCCGGCGGCTGGTGACCGGCCTGCTGATGCCCCGGCTGCTGGTGACCCGGCTGCTGCGGGACCGGCGGCTGGACCGGCACCTGCTCGGTGATCGTGACGACCTTGAACGAGACGGCGGGGCCGTCGGCGGCACCGAGGTGCACCACTCCCCCGTCGACGGCGGCGACGAACGCGGCCTTCTCGCCGGCCACGTAGGTGCCGTTGCGGCTGCCGAGGTCGCGCAGGAACCAGCTGTCGTCGTTCCAGATCACCTCGGCGTGCCTGCGGGAGATCAGCGTGCCCTCGACCACCAGGTCGTTGGCGGCGTCGCGGCCGATGGTCACGGTGTCGTCGGGGCGCACCAGCGAGCGCGCCTGCCCGGAAGCACCGGCGACGGTCACTTCGAGGACGGTGAGTTCACGGGTCACGGTCTGCTGGTCATTGCTCGCCACGGGCATCATCATGCCGCCCGCGTACGACAGAAAACAGCGGGGGGAACACGTCGGCAAGGTTTTTTGTATCAGGAACCCGACGGGCCTCCTCTTCTCTGCAGACCACGTGAGGAGGAGCCATGGCACCAGCGGACGCCCGTTCGGAGCAGTGGCGGTCGCGACGCGCCCGCCGGCTCGCCGGGCTGGGGTGGGTGCGTCGCGAGGACCGGGCGGACGGCACCCCGGTGCGGTTCGTCGCGGATGAGCTCCTGGTGCTCGACGACCACTTCGCCACCGCTCGTCAGGCGTTCGTGGAGCAGGGCTTCATCGTCGGGGACATCGTGGAGGAGGGGGATGTCCCGGACGGGTTCCGGCGGGTGCGGCTGCCTGGCCTGGACGTCGCGCGCGCCGCGAGGCGGGTGCGGGTCCAGGCCGAGGCGGCCGGTGACACCAGGGTGGCCGCCGGACCCAATCACGTGTTCGTATCGACGCCGTTCGAGCACGCCGGGCCGTATGGCCCGCCGCGACCGACGGCACCAGGCCACCTCACGGTCCGTGACCATGAGGTGCCGGAGGTCGAGGTGCTCGTGCTGGACACCGGGGTGTGGCTGAACAGCCCGCTGCCCAAGGACCGGTATGTCACCGACGACTTCGAGTCCGACCTGAGCGACGGCACGGACGCCGGCGGGGACGGGGTGCGCGACGGTGACGTCGGGCACGCCAACTTCGTCGCCGGGGTGCTGCTCACCAGGTCCGAGCGGGTGCGGCCACGGGTGATGAAGATCGTCGACACGTTCGGGGTTTGCCGTGAGAGCGACCTGATCGCCGGTCTCGGGCAGGCGTACGACCATCAGATCATCAACCTGTCGCTGGGCGGTTACACGCTCGACGACCGGCCGCCCCTGCTGCTGACCGCGGCCCTGGCACGGCTGCTGGGCAGCGGCGACCGCGTGGTCGTCGCCGCCGCCGGCAACGACGGGCAGCACGACCGGCCGTTCTGGCCCGCGGCCTACGCCGGCACCAGCGTGTCGTGGCGGCGGCGGGTCATCGCCGTCGCGGCGCACGACGGCCGGCGGATCAGCGACTGGAGCAACACCGGCACGTGGATCACGCTCGCGGCGCCGGGCGCCGACGTCACGAGCACCTTCGTCAACCACGAGGGGTTCGACGACGGCTGGGCCACGTGGAGCGGCACGTCGTTCGCGGCGCCGTTCGTCGCCGCGGCGATCGCCGACGCGCTGCCCGGGGCCGGTTCGGCCCGGCTGGCGGCGGAGGCGGTCATCGCGGGCGCGGCCCGCAGATACGGCCGATATGCGGGGCTGGCGTGATCCTCGTCCACGGCAGGCACAGCGCACACCACAGACACGGCAGCCACACCAGGGGGAGGGGGGTGACGGGGTGCGGCACGCAGGTCGCCGCGTCCCGTCACCCCGGGGGCGCGATGATAGCCTTCGAGACCATGGCTGAGCCTGAAAACGCCGCGGTCCTGAGGGCGGCCGCCGCCGGCGACCAGAAGGCTTGGGAGTCCATCGTGGACAGATATGCCAACCTTGTCTGGTCGGTCGCGCGCAGCTTCCAGCTCGGCACCTCCGACGCCGCCGACATCAGCCAGGCCACCTGGCTGCGCCTGATCGAGCACATCGACGACGTTCGCGACGCGGACAAGCTCGGCTCGTGGCTGGCGACCACCGCGCGGCGGGAGGCCCTGGCACTGCTGCGCCGCGGCGGGCGGGACGTGCCGGCCGGCGCCGCCACCGACTTCGTCGGGATCATCGGCGGCACGCTCACCGGCGGCACCGCCGGCGAGGACGAGGAGCCCGACGCGGGCGTGCTGCGCGACGAGCGGGACGCGGCGCTGTGGCACGAGTTCCGCACGCTGTCGGAGCCCTGCCAGCAGCTGCTGCGGGTGCTCATCGCCGATCCCCCGCCGAGCTACGCCGAGGTGTCGGCCGCCCTCGACGTGCCGGTCGGCAGCATCGGACCGACCCGGCAGCGCTGCCTCGGCACGCTGCGACGCAGATTGGGTTCGACATGACGTACTGGGCAGGACCGACCCGATGATCGGGGAGGAAGAGGTGCTGAGGGCATTGCGCGACATCGCCGGCCGGCGCGACCCGGTGCCGGACCACGTCCTGTCCGCGGCGCGGGCCAGCATCGCCTGGCGCGACCCGGACGCGGCCCTGGCGCGGCTCACCGCCGACTCCGCGGCGTCCCGGCTGGTCGCGGTCCGCGGTGGCGGCTCGCCGCGGCTGCTGTCCTTCTTCGGCGGTTCACTGACGATCGACGTGCAGGCCACGATCCGTGAGGGCGCGGTCGAGATGGTCGGTGAGGTGTCGCCGGCGGTGCCTGCGCGGGTGGTGCTGGAGTCCCCCTCGGGCAATCACGAGACCGACGTCGACGACGAGGGCCGGTTCCGGTTCCAGGGTGTCGTGGCCGGGTCGGTGCGGCTGCGGTGCGAGCCCGCCGAGGGTGCGCCGGTCCACACCGAATGGGTGCTGCTCTAAGAGGTGCAATTCGCCACGAGACGGACACTTCCGACGGTACCCTGCAAAGCATGCCGATCGATCACGTGCAGATCGTGTCCATCCCGGTGAGCGACCAGGACCGGGCACGCGACTTCTACGTCAACGCGCTGGACTGGGAGCTGGTCAGCGACAACGACTCCGGCGACCGCCGGTGGGTCGAGGTGGCGCCGAAGCACGGCCAGACCGCGTTCACCCTCGTCACCTGGTTCGAGACCATGCCCGCGGGTTCCCTGCGCGGCATCGTGCTGGACACCGACGACATCGAGAAGACCTTCGAGGAGCTGTCCGAGCGGGGCATCATCTTCGACGGACCGATCGAGGAGGGGCCGTTCTCGCGGGTCACGAGCTTCTCCGACCCCGACGGCAACACCTTCGTGCTACACCAGCTCTACCAACCTCGCACGAGGGTACTAAGCTTCCCGCCGGCAGGGTCGTAGCGCAGAGGTCGTCGCGCCGGCACAGCACGCTGGAGGACGTCGGTTCGATTCCGACCGGCTCTGCCCCGAAACGCTGTGCCCGCGCGTCTATGCTCGACCGCGGTGGGCCGTAGCGCAGAGGTCGACGCACCGCTTTGCCAGAGCGGAGGACGCCGGTTCGATTCCGGCCGGTCCACCCAATACCCGCGTTCGCCGCTTGCGCTCAGGGGCTAGGCTCTGCCGGTGCCTCGTCTGGACCCCTCCGACGTCGCGGCGTGCCTGCGTGTGCTCGCCGCACTCAAGGGCGCGGACGACGACCCGTCAGCGCCCGCGGTGCGCGAGGCGGTCGTCAGCGCGTACAAGAGCCGCAAGAAGCAGCAGAAGACCGCCAGGCGCTCCGCCACCGGCGCGCACGACCTCCGCCTGCTGACCGGCCCCGAGCACGCCGAGGACGACGCGGCGCTGCTGCGGGCCCGGCGCTGCTACGTCTGCAAGAAGCACTACCGCACGGTCAACCGGGCGTACCCGCTGATGTGCCGGCCCTGCTCGACCGGCAACACGGCCCGGCGCACCGCCCGCTGCGACCTGCGCGGCCGGCGCGCGCTCGTCACCGGCGGCCGGATCAAGATCGGTTTCCAGACCGCGCTGAAGCTGCTGCGCGACGGCGCCGACGTCATCGTCACCACCCGCTTCCCGCACGACGCGGCGCGGCGGTTCGCCGCCGAGGCCGACTTCGGCGACTGGCAGGACCGGCTGCGGGTGCACGGCGTGGACTTCCTGGACCTGCCCGCGGTCGTCGGGCTCGTCGACGCGGTCACCGCCCGCTGGGGGCACCTCGACATCCTCGTCAACAACGCGGCGCAGACCATCTCCCGCCCGTTCGAATACCACCGCTCGCTGCGCGCCGCGGAAACCGCCGCGATCGAGGGCACCCAGCCGGGCGGACCGCCGCCGGTCCCCGTCGTGCCCGCGACGCAGGTGCCGGCGCTGCGCTCCACAGTGGACTACTTCCCGCTCGGCGCGGTCGACGAGACCGGCGAGCCGCTCGACCTGCGCCCCGTCAACAGCTGGGTGCTGCACCTGCACGAGGTCAGCCCCCGGGAGTGGATGGAGGTGCAGGTCGTCAACGCGTTCGTGCCGTTCCTGCTCACCGCCCGGCTGCGCCCGCTGATGCTCGCCTCGCCGCACCCCGACCGGTACGTCGTCAACGTCTCGGCGATGGAGGGCAGCTTCAGCCGCCGCAACAAGACGAGCCGGCACCCGCACACGAACATGGCCAAGGCCGGCCTGAACATGCTGACCCGGACCGTCGCCGCGGACTACGCCCGCGACGGCATCCACGTCACCAGCGTCGACACCGGCTGGGTCACCGACGAGCGGCCGCAGGGCACGAAGGAGGCCTTCCACGAGGCCGGGTTCCGGGTGCCGCTCGACGTCGTCGACGGCGCCGCCCGGGTCTACGACCCGATCGTCCGCGGCGTGCACGGCGACCGGATCTCCGGCGTCTTCCTGAAGGACTACCAGGTGGTGCAATGGTAGAGCGCAGCCCCGAGATCGCGTGCCCGGTCATCGCGGTGCCGGCCGTGCCGCAGGCCGACCTCGCGGACCTGTCGCCGCTGCTGCGGCGGCTCGCCGACCCGGCACCCGTCAACGGCACCGAACGCTTCCCGCTCGGCACGCTGCAGCCCGACGGCCGGGTCGACCTGTGCAAGCAGGGCCTCGGCGCGGCCGGCGTGACGCAGGTCCTGGACCGGGTCGTCGGCTCGCCGCACGCCGTGCACCTGCTGCTGGGCACCAACGGCCTCGGCGCCACCGGCACCGCCGCCCTCGCCGAGGGGCTGCCCACCGGGCATCGGGTGGAGACGCTGTACCTCGGCTGCAACGCCATCGACGCGGCCGGCGCGGCACCACTGTTCGAGCGGCTCGCCGCCGACGACCGGGTGCGGGCGCTGTGGCTCAAGCGCAACCCGCTCGGCGACGAGGGGGTCGCCGCGCTCGCCGCGACGCTGCGGCGCAACACCACCATCGACACCGTCGACCTGGTCAACACGGGGCTGACGACCGCCGGGCTCGAAACGCTCGTCGACGCGCTCGTCGCCCGCCCGGCCCCGGTGACCCGGGTGTTCCTCGGCGGCAACGGCCTCGGCCCGTCCGCCGGGCCGCTGCTGGCGCGGCTGCTGCGCGAGGCCGGGGTCCGCGGCCTGTTCCTGGCCGCCAACCGGCTCGGCGACGACGGGACACGCCCGGTCCTCGACGCCGTCACCAGCGCCGGCAGCACGCTCGGGCTCGGCGGCAACGGGCTGTCCCCCGCCGCGGTGGCCGGGATCGCCGACCGGTTGTCCATGTTGGACAGTCTCGACCTGAGCCGGCCGCAGTCGCTGCGGGTGCTCGGCGCCGCCGACAACGTGGTCGGCGACGACGGTGCCGCGCTGCTCGCCGCGGCGCTGCCCGGCACCCCGCTGCGCCGGCTCGACCTGCGCCACACCGGCGTCGGCGGCCGGGGCGCCAAGGCGCTCCTCGCGGCGCTGCCCTCCACCGACCTCACCCGTCTCGCGCTCGGCCCGGACGTCCCGCGCCGCGTGAAACGGGCCATCACCGCGCTGCTCCCGCCGGCAGAGCCGAACGCCGGCGGCGGCAGCGAGATCGTGAGCGTGTACCGGTGACGATCCTGACCCGTGCCGGCGCCGGAAACTGGGGCCGGATCCGGCGCTGGGCGACGCCCCCGTCGATGATCCGGGCCGCGACCGCCGCCCGCCTCGCCGGTGACTGGCGGGCCGCCTGCGCCGCCGCGAACGTCGACGTGCCCGACTCGGCCGTCGCGGCGGGCGACTACGCGCCGTTCGAGGACGACCTGGCCCACTTCGCGCCCGACCTGCTGCGCTGGCACCTGCCGCGCAAACCTGGCCGCGGCGACACCCACCTCGACGCCCGGCAGGTCGTGCAGCTCGCCGGCGGCAGCGGCAAGGGCGACGGGCCCGCGCTGTACGCCGGCGGCACCCGTCTCGGCTTCGGCTCCCAGCGGCTGCGCCTGTTCGTCACCGCGGAGCCGCTGGACCCGGACGTGTGGGACGACTGGGAGTGGGACGACGGCCCGCGACCGTTCCACGCGCTGCACGACTACCGCGCCCGGCGCCACCTGTGGGACGCCCGCGAGTCCGGGAAGCTGCTGGCCGGCTGCGGCTGGACGCACCTGCCGTTCTTCGACCCGGCCGGCAACCCGCTGCCGGAGCGGGCATGGGGGCTCACCGAACGGATCCTGACGCTGCACGACGCCGGGCGCTTCCGCGAGGCGTGGCAGGCGGCCGGCGCCGACATCCCCGAGGCGCCGCAGCCCACCAGCCGCTGGAGCAACCGGATCCTGCAGCAGCACTGGCAGGGCTTCCTCGCCGACCACGCAACGGTCGTCGGCGCCGCCCGCGACAGCGCCCATCGGACCGGCACCGGGCAGGTCGGCATCCCGTTCGGCTGGAGCCACCTGGTCAGGCTGACCGGGTTCGAGGGCCCGCAGCTGACCGGCGAGTGGCTGGAGACCGGCTACCGGGACCGCAACGCCGACTGGCACCTCGACCCGGAGTCCTACGAGCGGCCGATCGACGGCGAGCTGATCCGCGCCGGCGTGCTGGCCGTACCGTCGCTGCACCCGCTCGTGCACGCGGCGTTCTTCCCCGAGGCCGAGCCGCTCGTGCCACCGGTCGCGCCGGCGGTGACAGCGGCATCGGCGGCACCCGCCGGCGGCACCCGGTTGCGGTGCCGTGACGGTGCGTGGCATCACGTGCGGATGACCGGCGGACGCTTCGACATCCCGCACGACGACGAGGAACGCCGCCGCGAACAGGCACTGCTGGCACTCGGCGGTCAGGTGTACGGCTGTGTCGCCGCCGAACGGGCCTGGCGCGAACCGGGTTCGACGCTCCCCCGCGCCCTGCACGAGCTGCGCCGCGACCTGATGCTGCGGGCCCAGCACGGCGACCTGCCCGGTGTCCTGGAGCTGCTGGACGCCGGCGTCGACCCGCACGCCCGCGACCCGCACGGCCGCACGCTGCTGCACCACATCAGCGGGCTGATGGCCGGGCCCGGTGACCTGGCGCTGCTCCACCGGCTCGTCGCCGCCGGCCTGGACCTCGACGCCCGGGACCGGCGCGGCATGACCCCGCTGCAGACGGCGGTGTACGACACCGGCTCCGCGCAGCTGGTCCGTGCCCTGCTGGACGCCGGCGCCGACCCCGAGCCCGTCGACGACAACGGCGTCTCCCTCGCCGACACCCTGGACCGCTTCGGCCGGCCGGAGCTCGAGTTCCTGCAAGCACAGCGGGAGTGACGCGGCCGTGCCGGTGAGCCGCGAGCTGCGCGTGTGGCGCCGGGTGCGGCGGCTCGCCGTGCCGCGCTGGATGATCGAGCGGGCCACGGCGGCGCGGCTCGCCGGTGACTGGCGGCGGCGCCTGCTACGCGGCGGGCGTCGACGTGGCCCTCGACCCGGTCCTGATCCGGCGCGAGCACGGCGCCGCCGTCGCCGAGGCGGTCGAGGACGACCTGCGGCACCTCGCCCCGGACCTGCTGCGCTGGCACCTGTTCCGGGACCTGCCCGCCACGACGCTGCTGCCGGTCGCCGTGCCGCTGGCGGTGTACGGGCGGCTGGAGCTCACCGTCCGCCCCCGGCATCCGCGCACACCCAGCCAGCGGCTCGAACTCGTGCTGAGCGAACCGGACGGCGCGGCGCACCCGGGCCGGCACCGCATGGAGCACGCCCGGGAGCGGTGGGACACCCGGTACACCGGCGGACTGCTGACCCGGTGCGGCGGCTATGACGGGCACCTGCCGTTCTTCACCGCGACCGGTGACCGCCTGCCCGAGGCGTCGTGGACCGGCCCGGAGCGGGTGATCGCGGCGCAGGACGCCGGCGACTGGGCCGCCGCGTGGACCCTGGCCGGCTTCGACGTCGAGCCGCTGCGGACGATGATCGGTGCGGGGCACTGGATCACGGCGTACCTGCGCGACGCCCGGCACGACCTCGCCCAGGTGCGCGCCGCCGTGCAGGAGCGCGGCGGGCCGGTCCGGGTCCCGCTCGGCGCCCATGTCAGCCTCCCGCTGACGGTCGGGGCGGACCTGCGGGTCCAGTACGTCAGCGCGCCGATCCCGCCGCCCGAGGTGCCCGCGGTCCGCGGTGAGCGGCCGGTGGACTTCGACCTCGTCCGGCACGGGCTGCTGCCCCTGGAGGAGCTGCACCCGCTGGTCGGTGACGCGCTCTTCCCCGGGCTGGCCGGGCTCTTCGACGGGCCGCCGGACCCGGTCCCCGACGTGACGCCGGTGCGGGTCCGCTGCCAGGGCGTGTGGCACGTGCTCGGCGACGGGCACCACACGGCGGAGGAGATGCGCCGCGAGCTGGCGCTGCGGGCGCTCGGCGGTGCGCCGCTGCGCGGGTGCTTCGCGGCACGGGCCGGATGGCACGACCCCGACACGTGGACACCGAAGGCGCTGCGGCTGCGCCGCCAGCAGGTCATCCTGCACGCGGTCAACGGCGACGGGCCGGCGATCGCCGCGTGGCTCGACGCCGGGCTCGACCCGCACCTGCGCGACCATCTCGGCCGGACCCTGCTGCACCTGCTCGCGTGGCTGCCGGAGCCGGGGCCGGTGGTGGCGCGGCTGCGCCACGCCGGGCTCGACCCCCGGGCCCGTGACCGGCTCGGGCTGAGCCCGCTGCGGCACGCCGTCACGATGGGCGGCACCCCGCAGGCGATCCGGGCGCTGCTGGACCTGGGCGCCGACCCGGAGGACCTCAGGTGAGGACGGGCCGGGCGCAGGTCGCCGCCTGGCAGCGGATCCGGCGGTACGCCGTGCCCGGCTGGATGATCGAACGGGCGACGCGGGCGCGGCTCGCCGGCGACTGGGCCGGTGCGTGCGCCGCGGCGGACGTCGAGGTCGGGTTCGGCCTGCGCCGGGTCGCCCGCGACGCCGGTGCGGCCGTCGCCCGGGCGGTCGAGGACGACCTGCGGCACCTGGCGCCGGACCTGCTGCGCTGGCACCTGCCGCGCGACCTGGACCGGGGCGGCACGTTCCTCGGCGGGACGCTGACGCTGCGCCGGTACGAGCGGCACGCGCTGCTCGTCACGACCCGGGCCGCCCCGCACCACCAGCGCCCGGTGCTGCACGTCGCCGAGGACACGCCGCCCTGGCTGCCCGGGTCCCGGTGGGACGCCCGGGCCGCCGGGCGGCTCGCGCCCGCCGGTGCGCCGTTCCTGACCCCGGCCGGCGTGCCGCTGCCGCCGTCCGCGTTCGGCGTCGCCGAGCGGCTCGTCACCCTCCAGGAGCAGGGACCCGACGAGGCCCTGGCGGCGTGGCGGCTCGCCGGGTTCGACCTGGAGCCGCTGCTCACGTCCCTGAACCCGCAGTACCCGCACCTGCGCGGCGCCTATCTGGCGGCGCTCGCCTCGCAGCCGGTCGACCTCGCCGCGCTGCCCGCCACGGTCCGGGCCGCCGCAGCGCGGGCCGGGCAGCCGGCGGCCGTGGTCCCGCTGACCGGGAACCGCCAGGTGCGCGTCGACGCCGCGACGCTGCGGGTCGAGCAGGTGTGGGCCTCCGACCGGTGGCTGCCGGTGCTGTCGGCGCCGGAGCGGGACCGGCCCGTCGACGCCGACCTGGTGCGCGCCGGGGCCGTCGCGGTCGGCGACCTGCACCCGGCGGTCGCGGCGGCGATGTTCCCCGGGTACGCCGGCCGCGCGTGCCCGCCCGTGCCGGTCCCGGACGCCGCGCCGGTGCGGGTGCGCTGCATGGGCGCGTGGCACACCGGCTTCCCGCACACGGCCGAGGAGTTCCGGCGCGAGGAGACCCTCCTGGCGCTCGGCGGCGCCCGCACGGCTGCTTCGCCGTCCGGCACGCCTGGCGCACCCCGCGTCGCGGCGGCCGACGGGGCGGCGGCGGCCGGCGGGCCGGCTGCCGAAGGCGCTGCGGGCGCGGCGCTCGCTGGTCGTGCTGCAGGCGCGGTTCGGCGACGAGCCGGGGATCGCCGCCTGGCTCGACGCGGGTCTGGACCCGCACCTGCGCGACGGCGACGGACGTACCCTGCTGCACATGCTGACCTGGTTGCCGTCGGCGGCGCTGCTGCCGCGGCTGCTCGCCGCCGGGCTCGACCCGGCCGCCACCGACCACAATGGACGGACACCGCTGCAGCACGCCCGGGACCACGACGCGCAACCGTCCGTGCTCGCGGCACTGCAGGCGGCCACGCCCGGGGTTGCGTGATGTGGCGGCGTGAGCTCGCGGCGGCGCGGTGGACGCGGCGGCTCGGGGTGCCCGCGTGGATGATCACCGCGGCCACGGCGCGGCGGCGCGCCGGGGACTGGCGGGGTGCCTGCGCGGCGGCGCACGTCGACGTCGAGCTGGATCCGTCGGCGATCGCCCGTGGCGACGGCGGCGCGGTCGCGGCGCGGGTCGAGGACGACCTGCGGCATCTGGTACCGGACCTCCTGCGCTGGCACCTCGACCCGGCGCTGCCCGTCACGGTCCTCGACGAGTACGGCGACCGGGCGCTGTTCGTGGTGCGGCGTGAGCCCGAACGGCTGGCCCTGCGCTACGGCGCGGTGCCGCCCGACTCGTGGCGGGGGTGCCTGCTGTACACCCGCGAACACTGGGACAGCAGGCACACGGCCGCGCTCGGCGAGCGGTGCGGCGGGGCGGTCTCGCGGGTGCCGTTCCTGGACGCCGACGGGTCGCGGCTGCCGCCGGAGCGGTGGGGGCTCGCCGAGCACGTCATCACGCTGCAGGACGCCGGGGACTGGATCGGGGCGTGGCGGCTCGCCGGGTTCGACCTGAGCGCGCTGCTGGGGCGCCGGGCGGACCTGCGGTCCCGGGGATCCGCCCGCAGGGTGTGGCGGCTGGACCTGACCGGGCTGCGGGCGGCGCTGCGGGTCGTGGGCGCGCCGGAGGCGCTGCTGGATCACGTGGACGGGGCGTACACCACCGTGGTCTCGGCGGGCACGGTGCGCGGGGACGCCACGTCCGCTGCCACGTCCGCTGCCACGTCCGCGGCCGGTGCGCTGCCGCGGCTGCCGGCGCCGCTGGTCGAGCGGCCCGTCGACGCCGACCTGGTGCGGCTCGGGATGCTGCCGGCCTCGGCGCTGCACCCGCTCGTCGGCGCGGCGCTGTTCCCCGGCCTTGCCACGATGCCGCCCGCGCCGTCGCCGGGGACGGGACCGGTGCGGGTCCGCCGCGACGACGGTGCGTGGCGGTTCGCGGATCCGGGTGATCTCGGCTGGTACGACCCCTGGCCTCGCTGCCGAAGGCGCTGCGGCTGCGGCGGGACACGGTGGTGCGGCTGGCGCGGCACGGCGACACCCCGGCGCTGGCGGCGTGGCTGGCGGCCGGCGGCGACCCGCACCTCCGCGATCCCGCGCGGCGCACGATGCTGCATTTCCTGGCCTATCTGCGGGACGACGGGGTCGAGACGCTGCTGCTGGACCTGCTCGCCGCGGGGCTGGACCTTGAGGCGCGGGACCGTGAGGGTCTGACGCCGCTGCTGTACGCGGTCGCCAACGGCGGGACGGTCACGACGGTGCGGGCACTCGTCACGATGGGCGCGGACGTGAGCGCTGTCACGTTCAGCGGCGCGGGCTGGGCCGACCTGGCACGTGCCGCGGGACGCCTTTCGCAGCTGTGGTTCCTGGTCGAACTGTGAGCGTGGGAATACGGTCGGGAAATGTCGTACCCGGCGGCTACCGTGTCGCGCATGACAGCAGAACCCACGGCGCTCAGCCTGCTCGCGGCGGCCGACGAGCTGCTCGCCGCGACCCGTTCGACCCGTGTGGAGCGCCGCGACAACACGCAGCTGGAGGCGCTGGCACTCGCCGTCTCCGCCAACCTGCCGGTGCTGCTGTGGGGCGAGCCCGGCATCGGCAAGTCCTCCGCGCTGCAGCAGCTGTCCGACCGCCTCGAGGTGCCGATGGAGACGGTCATCGCCAGCATCCACGAGCCGTCGGACTTCGCCGGGCTGCCCGTCGTCGGCGACGACCCGGCCACGCAGGGTGTGCCGATGGCGCCGCCCGACTGGGCGGTGCGGCTCGCGAAGCGCGGCTATGGGCTGATCTTCTTCGACGAGCTGTCCTCGGCACCGCCGGCCGTGCAGGCGGCGCTGCTGCGGGTCGTCCTGGAGCGGCGCGTCGGCAGCCTCGAGCTGCCGCCCGCGGTGCGGGTCGTCGCCGCGGCCAACCCGCCCGCGAGCGCCGCCGACGGCTGGCACCTCAGCCCGCCCCTGGCGAACCGGTTCGTCCACCTGCACTGGACGCACGACCCGGCGGTCGTGGCCCGCGGCCTCGCCGGCACCTGGCCGACCGCCGACATCCCCCCGTCGACCCGAAGCGCGGGGCCTCGGCGCTCGCCCGGGCGCGGGGCACGCTGTCGGGGTTCCTCACCGCGCGGCCGGGCCTGGCCCATCACCTGCCCGCCGACGCCGAGGCCCGCGGCGGGGCGTGGCCGTCGCCGCGCACCTGGGAGATGGCGCTGCGGCTGCTCACGTTCGGCATGGCCAGCGACACGTCGCGGGCCGCGCTGTCCACGGCGCTGATCGGCGCGATCGGCGACGGCGCCGGGCTGGAGCTGGTCAACTACCTCGACGAGCTCGACCTGCCGGACCCGAACCGGGTCCTGGCCAACCCTGACGCGTTCCAGTTGCCCACCCGCGGCGACCGGCAGCTGGCGTTCCTGACGGCGGTCGTGTCCGCCGTGCAGAGCAACACGACCCGCGAGCGGTGGGAGGCCGGCTGGACGGTGCTGGGCAAGGCCGTCGACGCGGGGGTGCCCGACGTGGCGGCCCGCGCCGCCGCCGACCTCGCCGCGATGCGCCAGGCGGCGTGGCCGGTGCCGGCGACGATCGACGCCTTCATCGACATCCTGAGCCTGTCCGGCGCCCTGCGATGACTCCCACGCCCGTGCCCGGCGCGCCCGCGCTCGTGCCCGCGGCGCGGGCGCTGGACCGCACGAAGCTGCTCGCTGCGCGCTACAAGGCGGCGATGCTGCGGCCGTATCTGGCCACGGCGCTGTATGCGCTGTCGGTCGTGCCGAGCCGGCACCTGGCGACGATGGGTGTCGACCGGCGGTGGCGGCTGTATGTGTCGCCCGAGTTCATCGACGGGCACAGCGTCGAGGAGCTCGCCGGGGTGTGGGTGCACGAGGTGGCGCACCTGCTGCGCGACCACCACGGCCGCGCGGACCGGCTGCCCGCCGCGGACCGCGCCGACCACCTGCGGGTCAACCTCGCCCAGGACTGCGAGATCAACGACGACCTGGTCGCCGACCGGCTGGCGCTGCCGGCGTCGCGGGTGGAGCCCTCGACGTTCGGGCTGCCGGAGGGGCGGCTGTTCGAGGAGTATCTGGCCGGCATCCCGCACACGCACGAGCACCTGGTGCAGTGCGGGTCGGGCGCGCACGGCATCCCCGTCCGCGGCGAGCTCGACGACGCGATCGGCACCGGGCCCGGTGTCCGCGACGTCGAGGCGGTCGCGATCCGCCGGCAGACCGCCGACGCGATCCGCGCGCACGTGCGGTCCCGGGGCACGGTGCCCGGCGGCTGGCAGCGCTGGGCCGACGAGATCGCCGAGCCGGTCGTCGACTGGCGGCGGCTGCTGACCGGCGCGCTGCGCCAGGCGGTCGCATGGGCCAGCGGCGCGGTCGACTACACGTATGCGCGGCCCGGCCGGCGCACCGGCGCCATGCGCGGCGTGGTGCTGCCGAGCCTGCGCCGCCCGCTGCCGCGGGTCGCGATCGTCGTCGACACGTCCGGCTCGATGGGCACCGACGACCTGGCCGCGGCGTTGAGCGAGGTGACCGGCGTGCTGCGGACCGTCGGCATCCGCGGCAACCGGGTGACCGTCGTGGCCTGCGACGCCGACGTGCACGCCGTGACCCGCGTGGTGAAGACGGAGCAGGTCGAGCTCGGCGGTGGCGGCGGCACCGACATGCGGGTCGGGATCGCCGCGGCGCTGCGCTCGCCGGACCGGCCGCAGATCGTGGTCGTCCTCACCGACGGCGGCACCCCGTGGCCGGACGAGCCGACCGCCTGCCGGCTGATCGCCGGGCTGATCGGCGCAAACCCGCCGCTGCCGCCCGCGTGGGTCGAGTCGGTGCACATCACCCCGACCGGCAGCCCGGCCGCCGGCACGGCGGGCGGCTGAGCGCGATGGACGCGACGACTTTCGGAGACTGTCCGGGGACCGCCCGGCTGCCTACCGTGATGCGTATGGCAGAACACGAGCTGGGGCTGTCCCGCAGCGACCGGTGGCTGATCTGGGCCGGGTTCCCGGTGGCCGGCCTCGCCGTGGGGTGGGTGCTGCCGGTGCTGGCGCGGTGGCTGCTGAGCCTGCCGTGGGTGCCGTTCGGCGGGCCGCTGCGGCTCGTCGCAGCCCTGGACTCCGGGTTCGGCCGGGCCGCGCTGATCGGTGCGGGGTTGCTGCTCGGCCTGGTCTTCGCGTTCGTCGCCGTGCACGAGACGCTGCGGGTGACCGTCGCGGACGCCGAGTTGCGGCTGCGGCTCGGTGACACCGCCCGCACGGTGCCGCGCGGTGAGGTCTCGGCCGTGTTCGTCGACGGGCGGCACCTGGTGGTGCTCGACCGGGAGTCGCGCCAGGTGGTGCGGGAGCGCCTGGAGGGCGCCGGCGGGACGCGCGTGGCCGCCGCGTTCCAGGCACACGGCTATCCGTGGCAGAAGGACGACCCGTATGCGGCGCTGTTCCGCCGCTGGGTGCCGGACCTGCCGGACCTGCCGGGCTCCGTCAACGCGGTCCTCGCCGCACGGGCGGTCGCCCTGACCAACAAGAGCGTCACCGACGCCGCGGAGCTGCGCGACGAGGTGCAGAAGCTGGGCTACACGGTCCGCGACGACGGCACCACGCAGCACTGGCGCCCCCTGGTGCGCTCGTGAGCGCCGCCGACGCGACCGCCGGCGCGGTGCCGGGCCGCCGGACGCGCAACGTCCTGGTCGACGTCAGCGTGTTCGTGATCTCGGCGATGACGATGGTGGTCGCGGCGAGCTCGGGCCTGGACAACGGCACGCTCAGCGACCAGCGGCTGCTGCTGTCGACCGCCGTGACCCTGCCGGCGCTGGTGCTGCTGTTCTGGCGGCGACGGTGGCCGGTGCAGGTGGCGCTGCTGCTGCTGATCCCGGCGGCGCTGACCGACTTCGTCGGCGGGGCCACCGCGATCGCGGTGTTCACCGTGGCGGTGCACCGGCCGTTCCGGGTGGCGCTCGCCGTCGCCGTCGCGCACTTCCTGGTGCCGATCCCGCTCACGCTGCGATATCCGGACCCGGACCTGCAGGTCGTCGGCGCCAGCACCGCGGCCGTCGCGATCCTCGCGATCGTCGTCGCGTGGGGCGTGACGGTCCGCGCCAGGCGGGAGCTGATCGCGTCGCTGCGGGTGCGGGCGGTGCGCGCCGAGGCCGAGGCCGCCCAGCGCGCCGACCTGCTGCGCGGCCTGGAGCGGGAGCGGATCGCCCGCGAGATGCACGACGTCCTCGCGCACCGGATCTCCCTCATCAGCCTGCACGCCGGCGCGCTGGAGATCCGCCGCGACCTGACCCGCGAGCAGGTCGCGGAGACCGGCGGCACCATCCGGGCCAGCGCGCACCAGGCGATGGAGGAGCTGCGCGAGATCCTCGGTGTCCTGCGCACCAGCGACGACGACGAGCTGCGCCCCCGGCAGGACCTCGCCGACCTCGACGACCTGATCGAGGAGGTCCGCCGCGCCGGCACCCCGGTCCACCTCGACAACCGGCTCACCGTCGACGGCGACGCCGCCCCGGAGACGCTGCCGGCCGCGGTCAACCGGACCGCGTTCCGCCTCGTGCAGGAGGGCCTGACCAACGCGCGGAAGCACGCCCCCGGCGCCGAGGTCGCGGTCCGCCTCGACCGGACCAGCAGCGGCGAGTTGCACGTGTGGCTGCGCAACCCCCTGCCGGCCGTGCCGGTGCGCCCCGCGCTGCCCGGCTCCCGGTCGGGCCTGGTCGGCCTCGCCGAGCGCGTCACCCTGGCCGGCGGCCGCCTGCAACACGGCCCCCGCCACGCCGAGCCGCGCCCCCAGCCGGCGCAGCCCGCTCATCCGGCTCAGTCCGCTCAGCCGGCTCAGTCCGCTCATCCGGCGCAGTCCATTCAGCCCGCTCAGCCGGCGCAGCCCGGCGAGGTCGGCTTTCACCTGGAGGCGTGGTTGCCGTGGCGGGCGTGATCCGGGTCGTGGTCGTCGACGACGATGCGCTGGTCCGGGCGGGACTGGCCATGGTCCTCGGCGGCAACGCCGACCTGGAGCTGGTCGGTGAGGCCGGGGACGGCGCAGAGGCGGTCCGGGTCGTGCGTGCCAACCGGCCCGACGTGGTGCTGATGGACATCCGGATGCCGCGGATGGACGGGCTCGCCGCCCTCGAAGCGCTGCGGGCCGAAGGGCTGCCGGGGGCCGTGGTCGTGCTGACCACGTTCGACACCGATGAGCACGTGCTGCGGGCGTTGCGCCTCGGGGCGCACGGCTTCCTGCTCAAGGACACCCCGCCCCTCGCCATCCTCGACGCGGTCCGCAGGGTCGCGGCCGGCGAGCAGATGCTGTCGCCGTCGGTGGTGCGGCGCCTCGTCGAGCACGTGGTCCGCGACGACACCGCCGCCCGCCGGGCCGCGGCCGGGCGGGCACTGGAGTCGCTCACCCCGGCCGAGCTGAAGGTCGCCGAGGCCGTCGCCGAGGGCCGCTCCAACGCCGACATCAGCGCCGCGCTGCTGATGAGCGTGGCGACCGTGAAGACCTACGTGTCCCGCATCCTCGCCAAGCTCGGCTGCGCCAACCGCGTCCAGGTCGCGATCCTCGTCCACGAGAGCCGCAACGGCTGATCCGCACCCCGCCCACACATCCAGCCCGCACGCCCAGCCCACGCACCCGGCCCGCACACAGCCGCACCCCCGGCCACGCACCCGACTCGCACGCCCAGCCCAGGCACCCGGCCCACACCCACAGCCGCACGCAGGCCCACCCACGCACTCGGCCGCATGCCCAGCCCGCACGCCCGACTCGCACACAGCTCGCGCACGTCGGCCCACGCAGCCGACTCGCACACAGCCGCACGCCCGGCCCACGCACTCGGCCCGCACGCCCAGCCCACGCACTCGGCCCGCACGCCCGGCCCGCACGCCCGGCCCGCACGCCCGGCCCGCACGCCCGGCCCACGCACCCGATTCGCACGCCTGCGCGGCCGGGAGCCGGCGGTTAGCGGTGGTAGCGGTCGGCGATGAAGCCGGGGGTCGCCTGCTCGGCGAGTGCGGCTGAAGATGCGGGCGCGGGGGCGGGCAGGGCGGGGGCGGTGTGGGCGCCGAAGCCGCGCCGCAGGGAGCGGACCTGCTCCTCCATGGCGGGGACGCTGGTGCGTGCCTGCCGTTCGATCACGCGTTCGGCCAGGCGGCTGTTGACCATCGTGCGCAGCCAGTACACGACGGCGACCGTGCGCGGCACGAAGACCTTGCGGCGCCGGCGGGCGAGGGCGTCGACGAACGCGGCCGCGCAGCGCTGCACCGACGTCGTCGAGCCCAGCGGGGGTGGCAGCTTGCGCAGCGTCTCGCGGAAGGTGGGCATGTCGTCCTGCGCGTCGCGGACGAGATCGGTGTCGATCCACGACGGGTGGGCGGTGCCGACGCGGACACCGTGGTGGGCGACCTCCAGGCGCAGGGCGTTGCCGAAGTGTTCGACGCCGGCCTTCGAGGCGCAGTACGGCGCCATGCCGGGCAGCGCGGCGAACGACGCCGCGGACGCGACGATGAGCAGGTAGCCGCGCGACGCGATGAGGTGCGGCATGACGGCGGCGGCGGTGCGCATGACGCCGATCAGGTTGACCTCGACGGTGCGCACGAGGGCCTCGACGTCGCCGGTGGCCACGGTGCCGCGGCTGGCCACGCCCGCGTTGGCGACGACCGCGTCGATACGGCCGTGGGCGGCGACGGCGCCCTCGACGGCGGCTGCGAGACTGGTCTGGTCGGTGACGTCGCACGAGAAGAAGACCGAATCGAGCTCGGCCGCGAGGGCGGCGAGGCGTTCGGGTTCGAGGCCGGTGAGGACGACCTTGGCGCCGCGGGCCGCGGCGAGGCGGGCGGTGTGTTCCCCGATGCCCCGCGCGGCTCCGGTGACGAGCACCACCTGGCCGGACAAGCTCTGCTGCACCGTGAGGCCTCCCGTCGGCGGTACCGTTCAGTACCAGGCAAACTAACACCCACGGACATTCTGGCGAAAGGCCAAGGCACGCGCATGACGAGCACGAGAACCGCCGAGGAGGTCCGGGAGGCGCTCACCGGCGGACTGGCGGCGGCGATCGCCGACAAGGGCTACGCGGCGACCACCATCGCCGACGTGGTCATGCACGCGCGGGTGTCGAAGCGCACGTTCTACGAGCACTTCACCGACAAGGAGGCGTGCCTCATGGCGTTGTACGAGCAGGGGTGCGTCTACCTGCTCGCCGTCGTGAAGAGCGCCGCGACCGGCGGCGGCACCTGGAAGAGCATGATCAACGATGGGGTGACCGCCTACCTCAACGCCCTGGAGAGCATGCCCGCGGTGACCCGCACGCTGCTGGTGGAGATCCAGGCGGCCGGCCCGAAGGCGTACCGGCTGCGCCAGCAGATGCAGCGCCGGTTCGCGGATACGCTGGTGGAGGTGGTCGATGCGGCCCGCGCCGCGGACCCGGCCATCCCGAAGCTGTCGCAGCTGCTGGCGATCGCCCTGGTGGGAGGGGTGCACGAGATGATGCTGCAGGTCTCCGACCCGTACACCGGCGCGGGGGCGTCGTTCACCTCCCTGGCCACCGCCGTCGACGAACTGGTCTACGCGATCCTCACGAATCCCTGGTCCGCAGGGATGGAATGATCGTGGCGGTCGCCGGGTTGCAGCGACAAAGGGCAACCCGACCAGACCCACGACCCACAAGGAGGCTGCGTTCCGGTGCTCAACCCCAGCGAGCTCTACACGCTCACCGAGGACCTGCCGGCCGTCGACCGGCCGGTGCTCGTGCATGCGCTGACGGGCTTCGTCGACGCCGGCAACGCGAGCCGCCTCGCACGCGAGCACCTGCTGACGGTCGGCTCACCGCGCACCCTGGCGACGTTCGACCTCGACCAGCTCTACGACTACCGCAGCCGGCGCCCGGCGATGCTGTTCGTCGAGGACCACTGGGAGCACTACGAGCAGCCACGACTGCTGCTGCGGGTCCTGCGCGACGCGACCGGCACCGAGTTCCTGCTGCTGGACGGGCCGGAGCCGGACCTGCAGTGGGAGCGGTTCACGGCGGCGGTCATCGAGCTGATCGAGCGGTTCGACGTGCGGGCGACGGTCGGGCTGACCGCGATCCCGATGGCGGTGCCGCACACCAGGCCGACCGGGGTGACCGCGCACGGCACGAGCCGTGACCTGATCGCCGGGTTCGAGCCGTGGCTGCAGCGCGTCCAGGTGCCGGGCAGCGTCGGCAACCTCCTGGAGTTCCGGATCGGCCAGCAGGACCGCGACGCGTTCGGCTTCGCCGTGCACGTGCCGCACTACGTGGCGCAGGCGGAGTTCCCGTCGGCGGCGGAGAAGCTGCTCGGCTGCGTGTCGGAGGCGACCGGGCTGCAGCTGCCGACGGAGGAGCTGCACGCGGCCGCGGAGTCGGTGCGGGCCGAGATCGACGTGCAGATCGCCCAGGCCGACGAGGCGGCGGCGTTGGTGCGGGCTCTGGAGGAGCAGTACGATGCCTACACCCGCGGCAGGCAGGGCAACAACCTCCTGGCCGACTCGCCGGCGCCGCTGCCGACGGCCGACGAGATCGGCGCGGAGCTGGAGCGGTTCCTCGCCGAGCAGACCCGCAACGACGAGAACCCGTAGGCGACACAGGCACCATCACGAAGCGTGATGAGCCCGGAGATCAATTTGCTGGCCCGCGGTACCGTGGCGTGGGAACGGTCGGCCGGCATGGTCCAGGACGTGAGAACGGTCGCGGGCATCGTCAGACCCCTGTGGCCAGACCGGTAGGACCGGCGTGGTCAGAACGGCGAGGTCAGACCGGTCGGACCGGCGAGGCCCGACCGGCAAGGCCCGACCGGCGAGACCGGACCGGTGGGGGTCAGAACGGCGAGGCCGGACCGGTGGGGGTCAGAACGGCTGGCCCGTCAGGCGTTCGTAGACCTCGACGTAGCGCGACCGGGTGCGCTCCACGACGTCGGACGGGATCTCGGGGCCCGGCGCGGTCCGGTCCCAGCCGGTGCCGCTCGACCAGTCCCGCACGGACTGCTTGTCGAAGGAGTGCTGGGTGCGGCCCGGCTCCCACTCGTCCAGGGGCCAGAAGCGTGACGAGTCCGGGGTGAGCACCTCGTCGGCGAGGACCAGCGTGCCGTCCGGGGTGCGGCCGAACTCGAGCTTGGTGTCCGCGACGATGATGCCCCGCTCCGCGGCGATGTCCCGGCCGCGGGCGTAGACGCGCAGCGTCAGATCCCGCAGCTCCTCGGCGAGTTCCTTGCCGACCTGGGCGACGACGTCGTCGAACGTGACGAACTCGTCGTGCTCGCCGACGGCGGCCTTCGTCGTCGGGGTGAAGATCGGCTCGTCCAGGCGGTCGGCCTCGACCAGGCCCGGCGGGAGGGTGATGCCGCTGACGGCGCCGTCGCGGCGATACTCGGTCAGGCCCAGGCCGGTGAGGTATCCCCGGGCGATGCACTCGACCTGCACCATGTCGAGGCGACGGCAGCGGATGGCGCGGCCGGCGAACTCGGCGGGCACGTCCGTGGCGGACAGGACGTGGTTGGGCACCAGGTCGGCGAGCTGCTCGAACCACCACAGCGACAACCGGGTGAGGACCGCGCCCTTGTCCGGGATCGGGGTGGGCAGCACCACGTCGTAGACGGAGATGCGGTCCGACGCGACGAGGATCAGGTCGTCGCCGTCGAGGTAGACGTCGCGGACCTTGCCCGAATGCAGCAGCTTCACGCCCGCCAGCCTAACGTTTAGACTCCCTTCAATCTCAGGGGTGCGGCGACCCCGTGCAGCCACCATCGGCACAGGCAAGGGAGCCAGCAGCATGCCGCACACCCGCCGTCAGCTCATCCGCACCGGACTCCAGGCAACCCTCCTCGGCACAGGCGCGGTCATCCTGTCCCCCGGCGCCCGCGCGCAGGCCGTCACCGCGGCAGGTCCTGTGGTCAGCGTCGATCTGGTGGTGTACGGGGCAACGCCCGGCGGGCTCGCGGCCGCGATCCAGTTCCGCCGCTCCGGTGGCTCCGCGGTCGTCGTGGAGCCGGGCACCCACGTCGGCGGGATGACCACCGCCGGGCTCGGCGCGACCGACACCGGGAACACGGCCGCGATCGGCGGCCTGTCGCACGAGTTCTACCGGCGCGTCTACGGCAAGTACAACGGCACCCCGGTCACCGCCACGTCGCCGGCCCGGTTCACGTTCGAGCCGCACGTCGCCGCCGCGGTCTTCGCCGACCTGCTCGCCGAGGCCGGGGTGACCGTCCACACGGGACGGCGGCTCGCCACGGTCACCAAGGCCGGCAACCGGATCACGGAACTGTCCACGGAGGACGGTCAGGTGTACCGGGGGCTGATGTACGTGGACGCCAGCTACGAAGGCGACCTCCTCGACAAGGCCGGGGTGGCCAGCACCGTGGGCCGCGAGGGCAACACCACCTACGGCGAGAGCATCAACGGCGTCCAGCTGCGCGACAAGCACCAGTTCACGAGGCCGGTCGACCCGTACGTGACGCCCGGGAACCCGGCGAGCGGGCTGCTGCCCGGCGTCTCCGCCGCGGTCCTCGCGCCGAACGGCACCGCGGACGGCAGGATCCAGGCGTACAACTTCCGCATGTGCCTGACCAAGGCCGCCGACCGGGTCCCGTTCCCCCAGCCGGCCGGCTACGACGCGGGCAGGTACGCGCTGCTGCTGCGCTACATCGAGGCCGGCTACACCGGGCCGTTCTTCAACGCCGTGAGCGTCGGCGGCGGCAAGACCGACTCGAACAACGACGGCGCGTTCTCCACCGACGACATCGGCATGAACGCCGCCTACCCGGCCGCGTCGTTCGCGGCGCGCGACACGATCGTCGCCGAGCACCGCACGTACCAGCAGGGGCTCATGTGGTTCCTGAGCAACGACGCCAGGGTGCCCGCCGCGATCCGCTCCGCCACCGCAGCCTGGGGGCTCGCCCCGGACGAGTTCACCGCGACCGGTCACTGGCCGCCGATGCTGTACGTGCGGGAGGCCCGGCGGATGGTGTCGGCGTACGTGATGACGGAGCACAACTGCCGCGGCGCCGCGACGGTCGCGGACTCCGTCGGCCTGGCCAGCTACACGATGGACTCGCACAACTGCCAGCGGCTCGTCGTCGGGGGCGTGGCGAAGAACGAGGGTGACGTGCAGGTCGGCGTGCCCGGCCCGTACCAGGTCAGCTACCGCTCGATCGTCCCGGTCGAGGCGCAGTGCGCGAACCTGCTCGTGCCGGTGTGCCTGTCGGCGAGCCACATCGCGTACGGGTCGATCCGGATGGAGCCGGTGTTCATGGTGCTGGGCCAGTCGGCGGCGGTCGCGGCCCGGCTCGCGATCGGCAACACTGTGCCGGTGCAGCAGGTGAACGTCGCCACGCTGCAGGCGCAGCTGCGCACCCTCGGCCAGCGAATTGACATTTCGGGCAATTCGGAAATCGTTCTTGACAGCCGCGCGGGGAGCGGGGTGACGCGGGCCGGGACGTGGCTGTCGAGCACGTCGATCGGCGGCTACTACGGCAGCGACTACGAGCACGACGGCAACACCGCCAAGGGGGTGAACCGGCTGCGGTACACCCCGGCGCTGCCCGCCGCGGGTACGTGGACGGTGCAGCTGCGGTGGACGGCGCACGCCAACCGCGCCAGCAACGTGCCGGTCGACGTCGTGCACGCGGGCGGGCTGAGCACGCACAGCGTGGACCAGCGCTCCTCCGGCGGGCAGTGGGTGCCGCTCGGCACGTTCCAGTTCACCGCCGGCAGCGCCGGCAGCGTGCTGATCCGCACCGAGCAGACCGACGGCTACGTGATCGCCGACGCCGCAAGGTTCGTGCGCGCCTGAACCGGGAGCAGGCCCGAACCGGCACTCAAAAGGCCCCGGAGCGGGCCCCAAACCGGAGCGGGCCCAAACCGGCGCTCAAAAAGCCCGGAGCGGGCCCAAACCGGAAACGGGCCCGAACCGGCGATCAGGCGCCGAGCGCGGGATTCGGGCGGCGGGCCAGGGCGGTCGCGATCAGCACGTCCAGCAGCGCCGGATAGTCCAGCCCCGCCACCCGGAACATCTGCGGATACTGCGACACGGCGGTGAACCCGGGGAAGGTGTTGACCTCGTTGATGACGGGCTCGGTGCCGAAGCGCAGGAAGAAGTCGACCCGCAGCAGGCCCCGGCACTCCAGGGCGCGGAACGTGCGCACCGCGAGATCCTGCAGCCGCTCGATGATCGCCGGTTCCAGCTTCGCCGGGATGTCGAAGATGGTCGTCGGGTCGAGGTACTTCGCCTCGTAGTCGAAGAACTCGTGCTTGTCCGGGAAGCTGATCTCCAGTGGCGGGCCGACCTGCAGCGAGCCGTCGGGGTGCTCCAGGACGCCGAGGTCGACCTCGCGGCCGTGCACCATCTCCTCGACGAGGACCTTCGCGTCGCTGTCGCGGGCCTCGGCGAGGGCGTCGTCGAGCTCGGCCCAGTCGTCGACCTTGGACACGCCGAGGCTGGAGCCGGCCCGGGACGGCTTCACGAACACGGGCAGGCCGAGCCGGTCACGCTCCTGCGGTGTCACGGTGCCGGTGCCGCCGCGCAGGACGACGCCGTCGGCGACGGGCAGGCCGTCGGCGACGA
The DNA here is from genome assembly GCF_035963215.1 of Dactylosporangium sp. NBC_01737. Lineage (NCBI taxonomy): Bacteria > Bacillati > Actinomycetota > Actinomycetes > Micromonosporales > Micromonosporaceae > Dactylosporangium > Dactylosporangium sp. NBC_01737. Next base: position 4,395,424 of record NZ_CP109153.1, on the reverse strand, counting down.
GGATCCGCTTGGTGAACTCCTTGTCCATGCCGGCGGCGCTGGCGAACACGCCGCTGCCGACATACGGCAGGCGGACCATCTCCAGGACCGACTGGATCGTGCCGTCCTCGCCGTAGGGGCCGTGGATGGCGGGGAACACCACGTCGCACTCGCGCATCGTGCCGATCGCGTCGGCGAGGCTGGCGAGTGCGGGAGCCTCGGTCTCCTTCGTCAGGGCGAGGAGCCCTTCGAGGTCCAGGGCCTCGGGCGACTCGGCGTCGCGGCCGAAGACCCAGGTGCCGCTGGGCGTGATGCGCACCGGCACGACGTCGTAGCGGCCGCGGTCGAGGAACCGCACGATGCTCAGCGCCGACTTGCACGAGACCTCGTGCTCGCCGCTACGCCCTCCGAAGACGACGGCGACGCGGATGCGACGTCCAGTCATGCGGTTGCTCCTTACTGTGTGCCGACGCGACCGGGTTCCGACGCGCTCACGTACGTTCGCGGTACCCGGGCGCCGATGCCCGTCAGGATCTCGTGCGGGTTGGTCTGCGCCCAGGCCGCCCACTCTTCCACGGTCGGCTCGGCGCCGTCGCCCGGTCCGAACAGCACGATCTCGTCACCGAGCGCCACGGTCAGGTCACCGGCGTCGACGACGAACTGGTCCATGGCGACGCGCCCGGCGATCGGGCAGCGCACCCCGCCGATCGCGACCGCGCCCCGGTTGCTCAGCAGGCGGGGCACCCCGTCGGCGTATCCGGCGGGGACCAGGACCATGGTGGTGTCACGGTCCGTCACGTACTGGTGCAGGTAGGACACGCCGGTCCCGGGCGGGACGCGTTTGACGTTGACAGCGCGGGCGCGCAGCGTCATCGCCCGCCGCAGCCCGGCGACGACCCCGTCGATCGGCTCGACGCCGTAGAGCGCGAGCCCGGCCCGGACCAGGTCGTAGTGGGCGGCGGGCACGTCGACGATCCCGGCGGAGTTGGCCAGGTGCCGCACCTGCGGCGACAGCCCCGCCTTGCCGGCCACGGCGAGGGCCTCCTCGAAGCGTTCCAGCTGCAGCGCCACCGACGGGTTGCCGGGGTCGTCCGCGGACGCGAGGTGCGACCAGATCCCGCGGACCCGCAGCGTGCCGCGCCGCTCCAGGTCGGCGGCCCGGCGCACGAGGTCCGGCCAGTCGGCCCAGGCGACGCCGTTGCGGGTCAGCCCGGTGTCGACCTTGAGGTGCACGGCGGCGCCCGGCGGCATCGCGTCGAGGTGCTCCGGCGTCGACACGGACAGGTCGACGTCGTGGCGCACCGCCCACGCGAAGTCGTCGTCGGTGCCGTACAGCCAGGCGAGCATCGGCGCGTCGATCCCCCCGTCGCGCACCTGCCGCGCCTCGGCGATCGAGGTGACGCCGAGCCAGGTGGCCCCGCTGGCCAGGACGGTGCGCGCAACCGGTAACACTCCGTGACCGAACCCGTTGGCCTTGACGACGGCAAGGGTCGCCGCGCCGGGCGCCGCGAGATCCGCCAGGAGCCGGGTGTTGTGCGCCACGGCATCGAGATCGACGACCGCCTCTGCCACTGCCCCCATGAGCCACCCCCTTGTCCGCCGATCATAGTGGTCACGGTGTGTCACAGCCGTGTCGGCTAACGGCACAATGGGCCGGGAGCCGGGGGGGTGGGGTTAGGTGCACCCCCAGACGGCGGTCAGGGCCGATGTGCGGGCCGCACCGTGACAAGAGACTTGGACGCATGACCTGGTTGAGGGGTGTACAGCGAAGCGCCGTCCTGCTGGGCGTCGCCGTCGTCGTGCTCGTGCAGTTCGCGCTGACCGTGGTGATGATGGGTCCCGGCGTCCTGCTGGGCCTGGTCTTCCTGATCCCGCCGCCGATCCAGCACGGGCGGCGGCTGACGAACCGGTGGCGGGCGATGTTCGCAGCGTGGACGGGCCGGGCGGTGCCGGAGCCGTACCAGCCGCCGCCGGCGCCGCCGCAGCCGGACGCGGACGGCCTGTACCGCCACGACACCACCCTCTACAAGTCGCCGCGCTTCCCCGCGTTCTTCCACCGGCTCGACTGGGTGATGAAGGACCCGGCGACGAAACGGGACCTGACGTGGCAGCTGTGGTTCCCCGTCGTCGTACTCGCGTTGGTGCCGGTCGGGCTGGTCGTGGCGCCGTGGACGGTCCGGCTCGTCGCCAGCTGGTCGGCGTGGATGCTCGCCCCGATGGACCCGGCGCGGGCGGCCCGCCGGCAGCGGCGCGGCGAGCGCACCCAGCGGGTGCTGCTGGACTGGGGACGGGCGGCGCTGCTGCTGTGCTGCGCACCCCTGGAGGTGCTGCTGCTGGCGTTCAGCATGGCCTGCTTCAGCCTCGGCTTCGGGCTCGGCCTCGTCTTCCTCATCCCGCTCGCCGTGATGCACTACCGCTGGCTGGCCGACCTGCGCCGGCACGCCGCCGGATGGGCCGGGGCGCGGATCGAGCGGCCGTACACCCCCGAGCTGGTGCCGCAGCGGCGTCCCGACGGGCTGCTGCAGGTCCGCAACACCCTGTACAAGACCGAGGCGTGGGCCACGTTCAACGCCCGCTGGCTGTGGACCTGGCACGACGTCGCGTCGTGGCGGGACCTGGTGTGGCTGGCCGCCGATCCGGTCGTCACGGTCGCGCTGCTCGGTCCGCCGGTCGCCGCCGCCGTCTACGGCGCGTTCGGGCTGGTCCTGCCGTGGGTGTGGACGACGGCGTTCGGTGCCGACTGGTCCGCCTGGTACGGCGCCGCCGCCGGCAACCGCACCGCCGGCCTGGTCCTCGGCGTCGCGCTCGTCGCGGCCGGTCTCCTCCTGGCCAGGTCACAGCTCATCGCGCACGCCTGGTGGACGTCGCTGCTGCTGCGCCCGACCCGGGAGGCGGCGCTGCGGCTGCGGGTGGAGCAGCTCACCCGCAGCCGCGCCGACGCGGTCGACGCGCAGGCCGCGGAGGTCCGCCGGATCGAACGGGACCTGCACGACGGCGCGCAGGCGAGGCTGATCGCGGTCGGCCTGACCCTCGGCGCGATCGAACGGCTCATGGACACCGACCCGGCCGCGGCGCGCAAGCTCGTCGCGCAGACGAAGGAGACCGCGGAGGCGGCCCTGCGGGAGCTGCGGGACCTGGTCCGCGGCATCCACCCGCCGGTGCTGTCCGAGCGGGGCCTGGCCGACGCGATCCGCGCGCTCGCCCTGGACCTCGACGACGTCACCGCCGACGTCACCGTCACCGGGCGGCTGGCCGGCAGGCCACCGGCGCCGGTCGAGTCGGCCGCCTACTTCGCGGTCAGCGAGCTGATCGCGAACGCGACGAGGCACGGCGGCGCCGGGAAGGTGACGATCGACCTGCGCCATGAGAACGGGCTGCTGCGGGTCACGGTCTACGATGACGGCCGCGGCGGCGCCGACCCGTCGCGGGGCACCGGCCTGCGCGGCATCGAACGGCGGTTGGGTACCTTCGACGGGACCCTGACCCTGAGCAGCCCGCCGGGCGGGCCGACCGTCGCGACGCTGGAGCTGCCGTGCGTGTTGTCCTCGCCGAAGACCTCTACCTCCTGAGGGACGGCATGGTCCTGCTGCTGCGCAGCCACGGCTTCGAGGTCGTCGCCGCCGTCGACACCGGGCCGGCGCTGCTCGCGGCGCTGCTCGAGCACCGCCCGGACGTCGCGGTCGTCGACGTGCGGCTGCCGCCGAGCTTCACCGACGAGGGTCTGCAGGCGGCCCTGGCGGCCCGGCGGGAGGTGCCGGGCCTGCCGGTCCTGGTGCTGTCGCAGCACGTCGAGCAGCTGTACGCGCGGGAGCTGCTCGCCGACGGCACCGGCGCCGTCGGGTACCTGCTGAAGGACCGGGTGTTCAACGCCGACCAGTTCGTCGACGCGGTCCGCCGGGTCGCCGGCGGCGGCACCGTGATGGACCCGACGGTCATCGCGAAGCTCGTCGCGAAACCGTCGGCGACGACGGGCACGCTGACGCCGCGGGAGCGGGAGGTGCTGACGCTGATGGCGGAGGGCCGTTCCAACGCCGCGATCGGCAAGCAGTTGTTCCTCAGCGACAGCGCCGTCGGCAAGCACATCGCCAGCATCTTCGGCAAGCTCGACCTGCCCGTGTCCGATGACGACAACCGGCGGGTCCTAGCCGTGCTGGCGCACCTGCAAGGCACCTGAGGCGGCGCCCGAAGCGGCCGACACGAACTCGGCGTGGTCGCGGATGTAGTCGGCGGCGTCGTAGTAGTGCGACGCGAAGACCAGCAGGGTCGCGTCGGGTGAGTAGCGGTACTGCGTCGCCCACGTCATCGGCGGCAGGTACAGCCCGGTCGCGGGACTGTCCAGGAGGAACTCCTGCCGGGACACGCCGTCGTCGGCGACCACGCTGCAGCGGCCCTTGACGCAGATCAGGAACTGGTGGCATTCGCGGTGCGCGTGCTGGCCGCGGACCTTCTCGTCCGGCACGTCGAAGACGATGAAGTAGCGCCGGACCGGAAACGGGATGTCCCGCTCGAACTCCCCGACGGACAGGTCGCCGCGCAGGTCCCGCACGTAGTCGAGCCGGTGCACCGTGACCCCGCGGACCAAGGTGGCGTTGACCCGCTCCCCCAGCGGTGTCTCATGTGGACCGTGCTGCGCGGGGACCGGCTGGGCGGCGTCGACGTAGCCGGTGAGCCGCGCCGGGTTGCCCACGACGATGGCGTACGGCGGCACCGAGCGGGTCACGACGGCGCCCGCACCGACCATGGCGTGCCGGCCGACGGTGACGCCGGGCAGGATCGTGGCGTTCGCGCCGATGGACGCCCCGGCCGCGACGGTCGTGCGGGCGAACGCCTGCGGGTACTGGCGGCTGCGCGGCATCCGGTCGTTGGTGAACGTGACGTTGGGCCCGACGAACACGTCGTCCTCCAGGGTCACGCCGTCCCACAGCTGCACCCCGCACTTGACCGTGACCCGGTCGCCGACGACGACGTCGTTCTCGACGAACACCCCGTCGCAGACGTTGCAGTCGGCGCCGATGCGGGCGCCGGGCAGCACGTGTGCGAACGCCCAGATCCGGGTCCCCGCGCCGACAGCGGTGCTCTCGCACAGGGCGTTCGGGTGGGTGAAGTACGACATCAGCGCTGCCTTCCCTGCAGGACGGTCACCTTGTGGCTGCCCGCGTACGTCAGTTCCCGCGCGGCGACGGCGAGAGGGCGGCGTTTGGTGTTCTCGTAGCCGCGCCACGCGTAGGAGCCGACGACGCCGAGGCCGAGGGCGTTGATGCCGCCGAAGAACAGCACGACCAGGATCGTCGCGGCGTAGCCGGGCACGTCGAACAGCCCGGCGAGGCGCGCGGACAGCACGGCCACGCCGAGCGTCGCCGACACGAGCAGCCCGGTGAGCCCGAACGTCATCAGCACCCGCACCGGCAGGTCGGTGAACGCGAAGACGCTGTCCATCAGGTACGTGACCTTCTTGCGCAGCGTCCAGCCGGAGCCGCCGTGGACCCTGGCCCGGCGCGTGTACGCGACCTGTTTGCGGCGGAACCCGAGCCAGAACAGCAGCGCGACGAGGGACGTGTTGGCCTCCCCGCACTCCAGGAGGCAGTCACGGAACGCCCGGTTGCAGCCGAAGATGTCGACGCCGCCCGACGGCATGTCCCGCACCACGAGGCGGCGGTACACGCCCCAGAACACCCCGGCGGCCAGCCGGCTGCCGAGCGGGTCGGCGCGGCCCTCGCGGGTGCCGACGACCACGTCGTACTCGTCGGCGGCGAGGGTACGGAAGAACTCCAGGGCCAGCTCCGGCGGCTCCTGCAGGTCGGCGGCCATGACGGCGAAGTGCTCGCCGGTGGCGTGCTGCAGGCCGACGCGGATCGCAGCGAACGAGCCGAAGTTGCGTGACAGCAGCACCAGCCGCGCGGGGAACCGCCGCGCCGGCAGCAGCGCCTGCAGCAGGTCCGCGGACCGGTCGGGGCTGCCGTCGACGACGAACACCGCCTCCAGGCGCCCGTCGAGGGCGTCGTGCAGCTCGTCGATCGCGTCGAGCAGGTCGGGGATCGACGCCTCGTTGCGGTACACGGGGACGATCAGGGAGAACACGCTCAGGCTCCGAACACGTTGAGGACGGCGGCGATCCTGTCCACCTCGGCGGGGTCCAGCCCGGGGTGGCACGGCAGGCTCAGCGCCTCGGCGCACCACCGTTCGGTGACCGGCAGGTCGAGGCAGGCGAACCGGTCGCCGTGCACCGGCTGGCGGTGGTCGGGCACCGGGTAGTGCACGTCGTGCGGGACGCCGTGGGCGCGCAGGTGCGCCGACAGGGCGTCGCGGTCGGTGGTGCGCAGCACGTACAGGTGCCCGGCGTGCGACGGTGCGGTGACGTCGGGCAGGGTCAGCTTCGGGTGCCGGATCGTGGCGGCGTAGCGGGCGGCGACCGCGACCCGGCGGGCGTTCCACGCGTCCAGGTGCGGCAGTTTCACGCCCAGCACGGCGGCCTGCAGCTCGTCCATGCGGCTGTTGCGGGCCGGGCCGTCGACCTGGTGGTACTTGCGGTCCCAGCCGTACTGCCGCAGCCGCCGGACCCGCTCGGCGACGTCCGGGTCGGCGGTGACGACGGCGCCGGCGTCGCCGAGCGCGCCGAGGTTCTTCGTCGGGTAGAAGCTGAACGCCGCCGCGTCGCCCCACGCGCCCGCGCGCCGGCCACCGTGGGCGGCGCCGTGCGCCTGCGCGCAGTCCTCGACCACCTTCGCCCCGTGGGCGTCCGCGACGGCGCGCAGCGCCGGCATGTCGGCGAGCCGGCCGTACAGGTGCGTGACGAGGACCGCGTCGAACCCCGTCTCGCGGCCGGCACGCTCCAGCAGCGCCGGGTCGAGGGTGGCGGTGTCCTCGTCGACGTCGACGTGGACGGGTTCCGCGCCGAGGGCGAGCACGGCGGTGGTGCCGTAGCCGCCCGCGTTCGCGGCCAGGGCGATCCGGCTGCCGCGGCCCGCGCCGACGCCGGCCAGGGCCAGCTCGATCGCGTCGGTGCCGTTGCCGACGCCGACGGCGTGCAGCCCGCCGGGCCCGGCGGCACGGTAGCCGGCGCCGCAGTACGCGGCGAACGCCTCCTCGAAGGCGGCGACCTCCGGGCCGAGGATGTACCAGCCGCTGTCCACGACCCGCCGCACGGCCGCCGTCAACGCGTCGGACAGCGGGGCGTGCAGCGCCACGAGATCGTTCATGTCACCTCATAGACGGTGAGCGGACCGGCGGTGAACCGCGGCACCGCGACGGTCCCGAGGTCACCGACCGGGCCGGCGGTGGGGTCGGCGACGAGCCAGCGGACGTGGTACCGCTCGCGCAGCACGCCGACCGTCGACAGGTTCGGGTCGGTGAACGCGGCGTCGTTCGCGGCGAGCCGGTCGGGGTCCCAGAAGTCGGCGAACCACGGCGGGACCCCGTCGGCGGCGGCGCGTTCGTAGGTGGTGTTGGTGAAGCCCCAGCCCTCCACGAGGACCCGGCGGCCGCTGGCGGCGGCGAGCGCGAAGCGCCGGTTGTCGCACGGCCCCTTGTCACCGGCGCTGTCACCGGCGCCGGCGGGGCGGGCCCCGAAGCAGTGCGCGTTGGTGGCCAGGAGGTCACCGGGTGCGGTGTGCGCCCGCAGCCAGCGCCCGGCGGTCCAGGTGTCGCGGTCGATGGCGCTGGTCCGGCCGTCGAGGGCGACCTGGTCGGTGACGGGCACGGCGCGCCAGCCGCCGGCGGCGGTGTCGGTGACGACGACGGCGGTCTGGTCGTAGGCGGCCGGCAGCCGAACCCGGCGCACAGCGCGACGACCACCGCGACGGCGCGCCGGTCGCGGCGGACCAGTCCCGCCACGGCGACAAGGGCCGTCAGTCCCGCGAGGACGAGGTACGGCCGGGCCAGCTCCCACCCGAGCCCCGGCCCCGCCGGCTGGACGGTGTCGTGCCGCCGCAGCAGCAGCACCGCGGTGGCACCGGCGGTCGCGGCGAGGGCGAGGACGCCGCCGCGGGCCCGGGTCATGGCGCCCGCCACGGCGGCCAGCCCGGCCACCGACGCGAGGGCGAGGTACGGCCGGGCCGACACGATCAGGTACGACTGCGACCCGCCGGGGTGGCCGAACAGCAGCACCCCGGCCATCCCGCCGGCGCCGATCGCGAGGAGCAGCAGCACCGGCGGTTCCAGCGCCGACCGGCCGAGGGCGAGGACCCCGGCCCACATGAACAGCCAGCACAGCACGGTGAGCCCGGCGGCGACCCGGGCGTGCCCGGCGGGGGTGCCCGCACCGGTGTACCCGGTCCACGTGGCGGCGACGGTGACGAACCCGTCCATGGTGGCGAGGGGGCGCACGACGAGGCCCTGGTTGGCGCCGCCGTCGTAGAGGACGACCTGCGCGGCGGCGGCGCACGCGGCGGTGAGCGCGGCCGCGAGCAGCGCCGGGCGGTGCAGGCCGCGGCGGGCGGCGAGCCGGACGAGCACCATGAGGACGAGGGCTCCGGTGAGCAGCGGCAGGTACGGCGACTTCGCCCCGGCCAGCCCGGCGAGCAGCAGCGTCAGCAGCACCCAGGTGCCCTTGGACACGTGGCCGTCGAACGTGGTGAGCAGCACCAGGACGACGGCGGCGAACAGCAGGGCGCCGAACGTCTGGGTCGGGCTGGTCCAGGCGACCATCCGGAACATGGAGCCGTCCTCGTACGCGCCGAAGCCGAACCAGCCGTCGTAGTGCGGCCAGCCGTACGGGTCGGGGGCGAGGACGAGCAGCGTCACGGCGGCGGCGGCGGGGCCGGTCCACCAGCCGCCGGTGAGGCGCCGGGCGAGGACCGCGACGAGCAGCAGCGTCCCGGCGAGCATCGGCAGGGGCGTGAGCCTGACCAGCAGCGTCAGCGGGTCGATGCCGGTGACCCAGCTGGTCGCGGCCATCTCCGGGTAGACGAACCAGTGGTAGACGAGCGGTTCGCCGGACACCCAGGGCGCCTGCATCGGCATGTGCTGCCGCGCCTCGGCGATCAGCGCGAGGTGGAACGGGGTGTCGGCGTCCGACGGGCCGGTGACGGGCCAGCCGAGGCCGTGCGAGCGGAACATGCGGACGCTGCGCAGGACGAGCACGCCGACGACCAGCAGCATCGACCAGGCCCACAGCGCGGGGGTGCGGGCCGGGTCCGCCGGTCCCCGCCAGGCCTTGCGCAGCCGCGGCACGACCAGGCACGCGCCGATCATCGCGGCGGGCCAGGCGAGCACCAGCAGCGGGACGCCGGCGGCGCGGGCGGCGACGTACGCGAGGACCTCCACGACGTAGCCCACGGCCGCGCCGGCGACGACGTCGGCGACGAGCCAGCCGGAGCGGCCCCGCAGCGTGCGCCACAGCAGCAGCCCCGGCAGCACGACCCCGGCGGTGAGCCAGCCGGCGAACGCGAGGGTCGTGGGCAGCGACACCCCGTAGAAGCGCAGCGTGAACGCGATCCCGGTGAGCCCTGCGGCGAGCGGCACCAGGGGTGCGGGTGCGACGCCGCGTTCCCGGCGGCGGCCGGTGGTCACCGGTGGCTCGCCCGGACCTGCGGCGGGGTCACGTGTCGCGTCCAGTGTCGTGCTCACTGCACCGCCCAACGCGGCGGATGCCGGGTGGGTCGCGCCGGATCACCCGTTCGCGGCACAGGCGGCCGCGGTCGCCGGGCCCGGCGGCAGCGGATGCGCGACGCCCGCCGACGCGGCGGCGAACAGCACGGCGGCGGCTGCCAGCACCGCCGCGGTGAACAGCAGCGGCACCCGCCGCCACGTCAGCGACGGCAGCCACGCAGGCGGGGTGAGCAGCGCGCAGCCGGCGACGGCGAGCAGGACGAGGGGCAGCGCGAAGCGGGTCTCGGTGGCCGACGTCATCAGCGAGCCGCAGACGCCGGCGGCGAGCACGGCCGGGGCGCGCGCGCCGGGCGTGCGGCACAACCCGCCGATCCCGGCGGCGACGATGAGCACGACCGGGACGGCGAGCTCGTACCGTTCGGCGGTCGCGGCCGTGCTGTACGGGGTCGAGAACGACCAGGCGAGCGCGGCGGCGACCTTGTCGAGGAGGAACAGCGCCGAGCCCGGCAGGTTGCCGGCGAGGGCCCCGGCCAGGCCGCCGGTGGACTCGACCGGGTGCCCGGCGACCGCCGTGGCCATCGACGGGTCGCAGTAGAACTGCTGCGGCGGCCCGCCGGTGGTGACGGTGTCGTAGCGCACCACGTAGGAGGCGTACCCGGCCTGGAACCCGGCGAGCCCCGCCGTGCCGGGTGGTGTCAGGCCCGGCGGGTGGCCGCGCGCCAGGTTGAGCGCCAGCTGCGGCAGCGACCCGGCCACGACCCCCGCCGCGAACCAGATCGCCGGCCACCGCCGGGTCACGGCCACGAGGCCGCCGAGCGCGGCGAGCGGCAGCAGGTACGCGGGCCGCAGGTTGAGCGTCACGCCCGCCGCGACGCCCGCGGTCAGCAGCGCCCAGCGGGTCCGCTCGCCCAGCGCCAGCCGGGCGGCGGCCAGGAACCCGGCGACGGCGGGCAGGTCCATCAGCGGGTACGGGGCGAACCTCGCCGCGGCGAGCCACGTCAATGCGGCGCACAGCCACACGGCGGCCGGGCCGCGGCGACCGGCGACGCCGGGCAGCAGCACCGCCCCGATGACCGCGACGAGCAGCGCGTTCTGCACCAGGACCCCGTACCGGCCGGCGCCGGTGACCAGGTGCTCGGCGAGGGCGGCGGGCGCGTAGACGACCGGCGTCAGCGCGCCGCGGAAGTCCAGGTCGCCCTCGCGGGCCGCGTCGGCGTGCGTGAACAGCGCCAGGGAGCCGTTGAAGTAGCGGGCGGCGTCGTAGACGAACCCGCCGGAGGGTCCCTGCGCGACGGTGGCCGCGAACAGTGCCGCCGGCGGGCCGAGCCCCGCCCACCAGGTGGTCCGGTGCCGCTGCCGCTCCCGCACCGCCATGAGGTTCCTAACGATCGCGGAGGCCGACCGGGTACGCCGTGCGGTACCGTGTTCGCCGCTCACCTTCGTCGTCACCGAGGAGCAGGACCGATGGGGATCGCGCAGGACCGGGTCGTGGTCGGCCTGGACAACGGCGGCACCGCCAACAACGCCACGGTGCTCTCCCACGACGGGGCGTTCCTCGTCGACGGCCTCGTCGAGGTGCCCAGCCGGGTCCTGGAGGGGCCGGCGATCGCGGTCGAGGCCCTCGCCGGCGCGTTCGACAACATCCTCGCCGTGACCAAGATCGACCGGGAGCGGGTCGCCGCCGTCGGCCTGGACACCCCTGGCCCGGCCAGCGCCGACGGGGTCATCTCCTCGAAGGGTTCGACGAACTTCTCCCAGCCGGCCTGGTGGGGTTTCGACTTCCGCGGCGCCCTCGAGCAGCGCCTGGGCCTGCCCGTCGTCTACAACAACGACGGCAACGCCGCCGCCCTGTACGCCCACCACGTCCACTTCGGCGCCGACGCGGCCGGGCGCTCCTCGATCTCCGCGATCGTCGGCACCGGCCTCGGCGGCGGCGTCATCGAGCAGGGCAAGGTCATCAAGGGTGCCGCCGGGATGGCCGGGGAGCTCGGCCACGTCCACATCCCGATGCACGGCCTGCTGGAGGAGGGGCAGCCGCTGCCGTCGTGCGGCTGCGGCTTCCTCGGCGACGTGGAGAGCGTCAGCTCCCTCACCGGCATCGTGCGCAACCTGCTGCCGTACTGGCTGACCCGGTTCCCGGACCACCCGCTGCACCACGCCGACACGATCCGGGCCGCGGCGAAGCAGGTCCGGTCCTTCGCCGAGCAGGGCGACGAGCTGGCATTGCGGATCTTCGAGCAGCAGGCGATGGGCCTGGGCCGGCTGTTCACGATCTCGGCGAACTTCACCGACCCCGACTGCTACTTCGTCGGCGGCGGGGTCGTCGAGGCGGCGCCGCACTTCCGCGAGTGGTTCCTGGCCAAGGTGCGCGAGCACACGCTGCTGCGCGAGGAGCAGGCGGCGGTCGCCACGTTCGCCCTGGTCCCGGACCGCGACATGGCAGGCGCCCGGGGCGCCGCGATCGCGGCCGCCGACAGCCTGTAGCTCACGCCTGCTCGACCGGCGCCGGGGCGCGGGCCACGTTCTCGCCGACCTGGGCGAGGATGCCGTGGTCGTCGCGCTGCCAGCGGCGCCCGCGGCTGTCGGTGAAGCGCACCTCGACGTGCATGTCGGCGGACGGGGCGAGCCGGATCGTGCCGTCCTCGTTGATCCGGCCCCGCTCCACCGGCCCGTCGGTGTTCTCCTCGTCGAAGCCCGCGTACACCTCGGGCTGCTCCGACGGCGGCACGATGCGGACCCGGCGGATCGCGGTCCACGCGGCCGGCGGGTCCCGGAACACGATCTCCAGGTCGTAGACGGGGGTCTGCCCGGCGTTGCGGACGGCGGCGCCGACCACGCCCCGGGTGATGATCTTCTCGAACGTCTCGCGTTCGCTGACCGCCCACGCGCAGACCCGTTCGGCGTCGGCGCGGGACTCGGCGAGCTGATACGCGGCGAGCAGACCGGCGGCGGCGGCCGCGGCGCGCTGGACGCCGCGCAGCGCCTGGAACCCGAGGAACGCGGCGGCACCGGCGACGAGCATCGCGAGCGCCGCCACCACCAATGCCATCATATCGGACAAATTACCCGCCGCTGGTTGCCGCCGGGCCACAGAGGGAGAAGCCGAGGGAGAATCGGACGATGGAACTCCTCGAAGGCCGGGACGTGCCGCTGGGCCGCTACTCGGTGGTGCGCCGGACGCTGCCGAACAAGGTCCGGCGGACCGTCGGCGCGTGGTGCTTCCTCGACCACTTCGGGCCCGAGGAGGTCACCGGCAAGCCGGGGATGCGGGTCCCGCCGCACCCGCACATCGGGCTGCAGACGGTCAGCTGGCTGTTCGACGGGGAGATCCGGCACCGCGACAGCCTCGGCTCCGACGAGCTGATCCGCCCCGGCCAGCTCAACATCATGACGTCGGGGCGCGGGATCGCGCACTCCGAGGACTCCCCCGGCGAGAAGCCGCCGCTGCTGCACGGGCTGCAGCTGTGGGTGGCGCTGCCGGACGCCGCCCGGTGGCAGGAGCCGCGGTTCGAGCACCTCGCGGACCTGCCCCGGGCCGAGGTCCCCGGGGTCCGGATGACCGTCGCGGTCGGGTCGCTGGGCGGGGTGACGTCGCCGGCCGTGATGCACAGCGCGCTCGTCGGCGCCGAACTGGCCGTCGACGCCCGTACACCGGCGGACATCGCGATCGATCCGGCTTTCGAGCACGGCGTGGTGGTCACCGACGGCGCCGCGCGGGTCGACGGGCTCGACGTGCCGCCCGGCTCGCTGCTGCACCTGCCCGAGGGCCGCGCGTCACTGCGCTTCGAAGGCTCCGCCCGGCTGTTCCTGATCGGTGGGGTACCCCTCGACGAGGACCTGGTCATGTGGTGGAACTTCGTCGCGCGCTCCCACGAGGAGATCGTGGCGGCGCGCGACGAGTGGGAGGCCGGGTCGTCCCGGTTCGCCGTGGTGCCGGGCGGGCAGGAGCCGTTGCCGGCCCCCGCCCTTCCCACCACCAGGCTGCTGCCCCGGCCTCGATTTCGTTAGAGCAGCCGCCACAGGTGGTCGGCGGTGCCGTTGTCGTCGTACTGCACGACCTGCGCGGAGTTCGCCGTCGACATGCCGGACACGCCGAGCACCTTCATGCTGTGCTGCACCTGGATGCGGTACCAGCCGTCGCCGTTGTCGACGAGGCGCCACAGGTGATCGGCGGAGCCGTTGTCGTCGAACTGCTGGACGAGCGCCGAGTTGGCCGTCGACATGTTCTGCACCGCCAGCATCTTGCCGCTGTTCTGGTTCTGGATCTTGTACCAGCCACCGCCGGCGTCCACGAGGCGCCAGTTGTGATCGGCGGTGCCGTTGTCGTCGTACTGCACGACGTTGGCGCTGTTGGCGGTGGACATCCCGTCGACGCCGAGGACCTTGAGGCTGTTCCTGTTCTGGATCCGTTTCCAGGCGACCGGGGTGGTCGTGCCCTCGACCCGCCACTCCAGGATCCCGGCCGAGACGCCGGCCTTGAGCTGGATCGCCAGGCGCAGCGCGGTGGTGCTCACGGCCGTGAACGTGACCCGGTTGAAGGTGTTCGTGGCGGTGCCGGCCGCCGACGCCCCGCTGACCGGCACCCACGCGCCGCTGGCGTTGCGGTACTGGACCTGCCACGACTGCGGGGTGCGGCACTGCCCGGTGCCGGTGTCGTCGAACCAGTAGACCGACACCGCGCCGGTGGTGATCGCGCTGGGGTAGGTCAGCTGCACCCATTCGCTGGTGCCGAGGTGGTCCCAGAACGTCATCCGCGGGATCGTCTGGTCGGCGGAGCTGCTGGGCACCTTGCCGTCGTTGATCGCCGCGACCGAGTCGCCGCTCCAGCAGTGCGACGCCGACGCGGTCGCAGGGATGACCCAGTCGACGGCGTCGGCGCCGTCGCTGACCCGCGGGAACGTGGTGATTCTGACCCGCTGCGCGCCCATCGGCAGCAGCTGCACGGTCTCGTCGGGCTGGGTGGAGCGGGCCGGGCTCTGCTGCAGCGTCCGCACGACCCCCTCGGCGTCGGCCTGCCAGTTGGGGATCTTCCGGGCGGTGACGCTCAGCGAGACCGGGGCGCCGTCGCGGGTGAACGGGTTCGCCGCCAGGGCGCCCGGTTTGCGGGTCACCGTCGCCTGCGGGTTGGCCGGGTCGATGAGCAGGCCGTAGTTCCACGGCGAGTTGGCGTACACCTCGTTCGTCGGCCACGCGTCGGTGCCGCCGATGCGCTGCCAGCGCTCCGCGATCGACAGCGAGAACGTCAGCGGCCCGTTGTCGACGCTGATCGCGTTGCCGTTCTTCGCCCAGGTCCGCACGGTGGTGCGCATCGGCAGCGTGACGGTGACCTTGTCGCCGTTGTTCCAGGTCTGGTCGACGATCACGAACGAGCCGGCCTCCACGGTGCCCGTGACGACGGTGCCGTTGACCCGCACGACCGCCCCGGTGCTCCACTTGGGGATCCGCAGGTACAGGGGGAACGCCACGGCACCCGGGGTGCCCATGGTCAGCGTGATCGTGTCGCTGAACGGGTAGTCCGTGTCCTCGGTGACGGTGACCGTGGTGGCGCCGGCGCCGACCTTCGCCGTCACCTGCGAGTTGCCGTACATCGCCGCGCACAGGCCCTTGTCCCAGGTCGCGAACCACAGCTCCTGCGCGTAGTACGGCCAGCCCATGCCGTAGTTGTGCGGGCAGCAGCGGTAGTTGTGGATGCCCAGCATGTACGCGAGCATCGGGAAGCCGTTCTGGAACTGACCCTGGGTGAGCGTGGCGTTGCTCAGGCCGATGCTGTTGGCGCAGGTGATGTAGTGGATGCCCTGCTGCGCCGGGTCGAGCGAGGCGGGCAGCAGGTTGAAGGCGAGGTCCTCGCAGCGGTCCAGCCAGATCGAGTCGCCGGTCATCCGCGCCAGGAGCTGGTGGCTGTGCATGAACTCGACGATGCCGCAGGTCTCGAAGCCCTGCCGCGGGTCGGTGTAGCCGGGGCGGCAGTTCTCGTCGCCGGCGAAGCCGCCGCCGGGGAAGTTGCCGTAGAGGCCCATGACGGTGTCGTAGTCGCGGTAGGTGGCGGCGGGGAACTTCGGGTCCGGGTCGAGCAGGCCGAACTGCGCCGGCTCCCGGAAGCCCTGGGCGAGGTTCACGTTGTGCCAGTTCGGGATGCCGTTGGTGTAGTCCGCGGACCCCGCGTGGATCTTCCGCACCAGGTCCAGGAGCCAGGCCTCGCCGGTGCGGTTGAACAGCCAGTACACGCTGTCGATGTTGTCGCCCCAGCGCAGCGCCGCCCAGCTGCGGTTGAACACGGCGGCGGGCTGCGCGTTCTGGAACTGGAAGTACCTGCGCATGAACGGCACGACCCTGGCGTCAGGAGTGCCGTTGCGCTCGTTGTACTCGGCGTGTGAGCGGATCGCGTCCAGCAGCGGCATGTGCGGCCAGAAGTCCGGGCCGCCCTCCAGGCTCGTGCGCAGGGCGTTCGGCCCGAAGAAGCCGTCGGTGCCCTGGTTGTTGATGATGCCATCGATCCACTGGCGGGCCAGGGTCAGGATCCGGGCGTTGCCGGTGACGTAGCCGAGGTCGCCGAAGCCGCGCAGCCAGTACGGCAGCTCCTCCCAGGCACCCTTGGTCTTGTCGACCCAGCCGCAGTTGTTCAGCTGCAGGTAGTCGGACACCTCGGGCATCCGGCCGCAGAGCCCGTCGGCCTCGATGTTGAGCTGTGTGCGAAGCCAGCCCCGGGGCTGGACCGCGCCCGGCGGGAGTTTCAGGAACGCGGTGGCCTTCAGCGGGGCGAGGTTCGGCTGGTAGTGACCGCCCCTGGCGCCCGGCGTGACGGTCTTCGCGGTGCGGACGGCGGCGCCCGCGGGGCTGGCGACGGCGGTGGACAGGGCGATCGCGCCGCTGGTGAGGGCGACACCGCTCGCGACGAACGTTCTGCGGTCCATGAGACCGGACTCCTTTGCTCCTGGCGGGGAACATCGATGCCCGATTATGCGCAGAAGCGCGCTTTTATGAAAGAACCCGTTGGATTTTGTTCACTTATCCTGCGCGAGTGTGTGGTCCACGGCATCGGCCGGCGCGGTGGTCGGCGCGGTGGTCGGCGCGGCGCGGTACCAGCGGATGCCGCCGGCCGCGAGGAGGCCGAGGCCGCCGGCGAGGGCGGTCGCGACCGCCCACCGGGACCAGCCGGGGCCGGCGAGGCTGCCGTTGCTGAACACGGCCGCGTCGGCGAAGCCCGTCATCACCGCCAGGCACGCCCCGGCGATGGCCGTGACGATGTCCGCCACCGGGCGACGCAGCACCTGCAGGACGGCGGCGGCAAGGACGCCCACGCCGGTGAGCAGTGGCCACAGCCTGGCGAGGAGCTGGGTGGCAAGGCTCTCCGCCGGCGACGTGGCCAGGTCGGCGCCCGCCACGATCCAGGCGACGGTCACCCCGCCCGCAACAACGGCGATCGCCGCCAGGGCCCAGCGGCCGACGTCGCGGCCGGGGCCAGGGCCGGGGCTGCGGCAGGGGCTGCGGCTGGGGACGGGGCTCGCCAGGGCGAGGGCGCCGATCGCGACCGCCGCCAGGAGGGCGCCCGACCACCACCAGCCGGTCTGCGGCGGGTCGGCGCGGCGCACGGTGCCGCGGATGATCCCGGGTGTGGTGCCGTCCATTTCGAGGGGGACGCTCCAGGCGCGGGCGGGCAGCTCCCGGGCGCGTTCGTCGTGCCAGCGGACGGTGCGCTGCGTGGACATCCGCCGCCAGTCCGGCTCGCCCGCCTGCCCGGCGGTCCGGTCGGCCCGGCCCGTCACGGAGCGGCTGGCGGCCCACGTCGGGGAGCGGTGGTTCCCGGCGACGCCGTCCGGGCCGATCCGCAGGAACGGCTCACCCTGCAGGCCGAGCACGACGACGGTCCGGTCGGTGGTGCTGCGCAGTTCGAGGCGGGCACCGCCCTCCACGGCGCGGACGGCGACGCCGGGCACCGACACCGAGTCGACGCGCACCACGTAGTCGACGGCGGCGGGCGCGTCGGCGCCGTGCGCCGCGGCCGGGGTGACGTACCCGAGCGCGGCGAGCACCCCGAGCAGCATCCCGAGCAGCGCCACGCGCAGCGCTCTGCGCGGCAGGAACCGCGGCAGGAAC
The DNA here is from genome assembly GCF_035963215.1 of Dactylosporangium sp. NBC_01737. Taxonomy (NCBI): domain Bacteria; kingdom Bacillati; phylum Actinomycetota; class Actinomycetes; order Micromonosporales; family Micromonosporaceae; genus Dactylosporangium; species Dactylosporangium sp. NBC_01737. The sequence continues at coordinate 4,377,805 of NZ_CP109153.1, read as the reverse complement.
CGCAGCAAGACCTGGGGCGGGACCCGCGGCGGAACCGCGGTGGGTGGTCGCGTGCGGGTCATCCGGCTCTGGCGGCGGCGATCGCGGCGACGAGGTCGGCACGGGCGCGGGCGACCCGGGAGCGGATCGTGCCGACGGGGACGTCCTCGATCTCGGCGGCCTCCGCATACGACAGGCCCAGCACCTGGGTCAGCACGAACGCGACCCGCCGCTCCGCCGGCAGCGCCGCGACCAGGTCGGCGGCGGCGTGCAGGCCCGCGTGGTCGGCGCCGGCGAGCTCCTCGGGCTCCGCGGCGACCCGCGCCTCGAGCCGCCGCCCGCGCACCGCCGCGCGGACGTGGTCGGCGCAGGCGCGCCGGGCGATCGCGAGGACCCAGGTCCGCCCGGACGAGCGGCCGGCGAACTCCGGCAGCGCCCGGAACGCCCGCAGATAGGTGTCCTGGGTCACGTCGTCGGCGTGGTGCGGGCCGACGAGCGCGGCGACGAACCGCCACACCTCGGGCTGCGTCGCCCGGACGAACACCGCGGCCGCGGCCCGGTCACCGTCACGCGCCGCCAGCAGCGCGACCGTGGCAGGGTCACGGGTCGGGTCCGCTGCTCCCCCGCCGGCCTCACCAGTCACGCGGGAAGCGTAGCGCCCGTTCCTGCGAACCGGGCGGGCGCCTCGCCAGACGTCCCACACAGTGACCACCGTCTACGTCTGCGGCGGCCCGCCGTGGCGCCGGCGGCGCACCACCTCGGCGACGATCAGGCCTGCGACGAGCAGGGCCCCGAGGGTGACCCAGAGCGGCGCGAGGCTGCCCGCCGCTCCCGGCGCGTCCCCGGCCGGGCCGGTCGCGCCCGTCGCCGGGATCAGGCACGCGACCTCGACCGGCTGCGGGCTGCCGGCCGCACCACTGGCGCCGCCGGTCGTGCCTGCCGCGCCGGTGCCGCCGGGCGCGGACGGGACGAGCGCCTGGCAGTGGCCCTCGACGGGGGCGCCGAGGTCGATCGCGACGCGCCACGAGCCGGGCGGCAGCACGCCGCTCCACGTCTGCGTGCCGCGCTCGTCCCCGGTCTGCGTCAGCTTCGACCCCGCGATCGGGGAGCCCGCGGCCGGTTCCGCCGGCGTGGCGGTCAGCGTCACCGGGGTCGGCTCGTTGATCGGGTGGCCGTCCTGCCACTGCGCGGTGATCCACACCGAGCCGCGGCCGTCGGAGTGGATCGTGACCGAGGCACCACCGTGCGCGGCCGCGGGCGAAGCCTGGCCCAGCACCGCCGCCAGGAGTACCAGCGCGATGACGGCGAACCGTCTCACGGCCTGCTCACGGCATCGCCGGGGCGGCCTGCGGTCGGTCGTCGCGGACGTAGACGACCATGTCGCCGGTCTGGATCGTGGTGCCCTCGGGGTCGGTGAGGGCCAGGACCTTGCCGCGCCGGAACAGGGCGATGACCAGCTCCGTCAGCTCCCGCGGCGCCGAGCCGACCTCGTCGCGGCGGGCCGAGCGCATCGCGAGGGCCATGCCCTGGCCGGGGGTGAGCAGGTCCTCGACGACTTCGATGAGCGGCGGCGCGGTGGTCGACAGGCCCAGCAGCCGGCCGGCGGTGGCGGAGGAGACGATCACGTGGTGGGCGCCGGACTGGCGCAGCAGCGGCGCGTTCTCCGCCTCGCGGGCCGCGGCGATGATGGAGACCTTGCCGGCGGTCAGCTGCCGCACGGTGAGCGTGACCAGGACCGACGCGTCGTCGCTGTCGGTCGCGATGATGATCGCCTTGGCGTCCTCGACCCGGGCCTCCTTGAGCACGGTCGAGCGGGTCGCGGAGCCCTCGACGACGACGAGGCCGTCGGACTGGGCCTGGCGCACGGCGGCGGAGCTGCTCTCCACCACGACCACCTGGGACTTGTCCAGCCCGTTCTCCAGCAGGGTGCTGACGGCCGCCCGGCCCTTGGTGCCGTAGCCGCAGACGATGACGTGGTTCTTCACGCGCTTCCTCCACCGCTGCAACCTGAGGTTGGTGCGGTACTGCTCGGTCAGGACTTCCAGGGTGGTGCCGACCAGGATGATCAGGAACAGCACGCGGGCCGGGGTGATGATCAGGATGTTGGCGAGGCGGGCCGAATCCGACACCGGCGTGATGTCGCCGTAACCGGTCGTCGACAGGGTGACAACCGCATAGTAGAAGCAGTCGAGGAGGGTGAGCCCGTCGTCGTTGACGTCCCGGTAGCCGTCCCGGTCGACGAAGATGACGGCGACGATCACGGAGACGAGCAGGACCGCGAAACCCAGCCGCGCGCTGATCGCCCGCAGCGGGCCACGCCGCACAGCCGGAAACTGGATCACGTGCCCCGCCCACGGATTGCTGAATAGTCGAAACCCACCATACGGGCCAGGTATGACACGACGCCCGCTGGGTAGCGGGCGCCCATGACAAGAGTGGGCGTGCTCGGCTCGTACGGCGGCTGCAATCTTGGTGACGAGGCGATCCTTACGAGCATCCTCGCCGACCTGCGGGCCCGCCGGCCGGACGTCGACGTCCTGGTGTTCTCGCGCGAGCCCGGGCACACGGCCGCGGCGCACCCGGACGTCGAGGTCGCGCCGTGGGAGGGGGTCAGCCGGGACCGCACCGCGGCGGAGCTGCAGCGCCTGGACCTGCTGGTGCTCGGCGGGGGCGGCATCCTGTACGACACGGAGGCGCGCCGGTATCTCCGCGTGGTGCGCACCGCGCAGCAGCATCAGGTGCCCGTGTTCACCTACGCGCTGGGCGCCGGCCCGCTGACGGAGGAGACCGACTGCGCGATGGCGCGTGACGTCCTGGCCCAGGCCGTCGAGGTGACCGTCCGCGACGAGGAGTCCAAGGTCGCGCTCGAGGAGGCGGGGGTGACCTGCCGGGTCTCCGTCACCGCCGACCCGGCGCTGCTGCTGACCCCGGAGGAGTTCGACGCCGGTTTGCTGCGTGACTCACTGCCGCCCGACCGGCGGGTCGTCGGCATGAGCGTCCGCGAGCCGGGCCGCGCCGCGCAGCACCTCGACGCCGACGGGTACCACCAGCTGCTCGCCCACGTCGGCGACTTCATCGTGCACCGCCTCGACGCGGCGCTGCTGTTCGTACCCATGGAACGCTCCGACATCCGTCACGCCCACGCCGTCCTGTCCCGGATGACGGCCGCGGAGCACTGCCGGGTCCTGCACGGCGAATACCGGCCAGGGCAGATCCTGGACCTGATGAAGCACCTGGACCTGGCCGTCGGCATGCGGCTGCACTTCCTGATGTTCGCCGCGCTCGCCGGGGTGCCATTGCTGGCGCTGCCGTACGCCGGGAAGGTCTTCGACTTCGCGCAGCGCATCGGCGCGCCGGTGCCGCGCGGCGTGGTCCGGGAGGCGGCGGGGCCGCTGCTGGCCCAGGTCGACCGGCTGTGGGACGAGCGGCCGCAGCGTCTGGAGGAGACCGCGTCGCGGGTCGCGGCCCTCAAGCAGCGGGCCACGGAGACCGGACGCCGCCTCGGCGCGCAGCTGGAGCGGACGAAGGTGGCCGCATGAGCGCGGTCCGGAGCGCAGCGGAGGAGCCGGCGTGAGCGGTCCGCAGCGCAGCGGAGGAGCCGCGAACCAGGGGCGCAGTGTTGGCTCAGGCCGGCGCCGGAGCGAAGCGGAGGTGACGGCGTGAGCGGTCCGCAGCGCAGCGGAGGAGCCGCGAACCAGGGGCGCAGTGTTGGCTCAGGCCGGCGCCGGAGCGAAGCGGAGGTGACGGCGTGAGCGCATTGGACAGACCCGACGGCGCGCAACGGGTACACCTGCCGCCGAGAACCGCCGAGTACGGGGGGCACACCGAGGTCCTGGTCGTCGGCGGCGGCCCGGCCGGGTTCGGTGCGGCGATGGGCGCCGCCGCCGCCGGCGCCGACGTGGTGCTGGTCGAGCGGTACGGGTTCCTCGGCGGCAACGCCACCGCGGCCCTCGTCATGCCGCTCATGAGCTTCCACAACGAGATCAAGCAGGCCGTCGGCGGCGACGACAGCCGGCTGCTGCCCACCGACCACGGCGAGGGCGAGCCGGTCGTCGCCGGGGTGCTGTGGATGCTGCTGGACCGCCTGGTCCGCGCCGGCGGGGCGATCACGCCGGCGAAGGAGACCGGTTACACGGTGCCGTTCGACCCTGAGGTGTTCAAGCTCGTCACGTACGACATGCTCGGCGGCTCCGGCGTGAAGCTGCTGCTGCACGCGTTCGCCTCCGACCTCATCACGCTGCCGGACTCCTCCCGTGTGGTGTTCGAGACGAAGTCCGGCCCCGTCGTGATCGACGCCGACGTCGTCGTGGACTGCACCGGCGACGGCGACCTGGCGGCATCGGCGGGCGCGCCGTACGAGGTCGGCCGCCCCGAGGACGGGCTGACCCAGCCGATGACGCTGATGTTCCGCATCGGCAACCTGGACCGCGAGGGTTTCGCCGGCTACGTCCGCGAGCACCCCGACCAGTGGAAGGGCGTGCACGGCCTGTGGGACCTGATCCGGGCCGCCCGTGACGCGGGTGAGCTGGACCTGCCGCGGGAGGACATCCTGTTCTTCGCCACGCCGCACGACCGCGAGGTGTCGGTGAACTCGACCCGCTTCGGCGGCCTCGGCGTCAGCGTGTGGGACCTGACCCGGGCGGAGCTGACGATGCACCGCCAGCTGGCCAGCATCTCCCGGTTCCTGAAGACCCGGGTGCCGGGCTTCGAGTCCTCGTACGTCATCCAGAGCGGCGTGCAGGTCGGCGTCCGGGAGACCCGCCGGGTCCTCGGCGACTACCAGCTCACCGGCCAGGACGTCCTCGACGCGCGGAAGTTCCCCGACGTGGTGGCGCGCGGCGCATATCCGGTCGACATCCACAACCCGAACGGTCCCGGTACGATCCTGCGCCGCCTGCCGCAGGGCACCTCGTACGACATCCCGCTGCGGACGCTGCTGCCCCGCGACGTGGACCGGCTGCTGGTCGCGGGGCGCTGCATCTCCGGCGACCACGTGGCGCACAGCTCCTACCGCATCATGCCGATCTCGATGGCCACCGGCCAGGCCGCGGGCGTGTGCGCGGCCCTCGCGTCCCGCGCCGGCAAGCCGCCGCGCGAGATCCCCGTGGCGCACGTCCAGCGGGTCCTGCGCGCCCAGGGCGCGAGCCTCCCCGACTGAACGTGTCCCTCTTCGTACGCTGCGTGCATTTCCATCCAACGGGGTCGCCTCCGACCCGTCGATACGTCAGGATCGATCCATGGCGACCACCACCGCTTCGCACGTGACGTTCGACCCCGGCCGTCCGGTGTCCACTCCGCGGCGGGACCTGGTCGTCGCGCTCGCCACCCTCTGGCTCACCTCCGGGCTGTACCTGGACGGCTGGGCGCACTCGCACGTGCCCGAGCTGGAGACGTTCTTCACCCCGTGGCACGGCGTGCTCTACAGCGGCTACGCGGCACTGGCCCTCGCCCTCGTCCCGGCGCGCCTGTGGCGCGGCCGCCCCGACGGCCCCGTCCGCGACTGGGTCCCCGCCGGCTACGGCCCCGGCCTGCTCGGCGCGATCCTCTTCGCCGTCGGCGGCGCCATCGACATGACCTGGCACACCCTGCTCGGCATCGAGGTCGGCATCGAGGCTCTCCTCAGCCCCCCGCACCTGCTGCTGCTGACCTCCGGCATGCTGATGATCAGCACCCCGGTCCGCGCCGCCGCGGCCCGCCGCGCCACCACGCGGCGTCCTGCCTCCTTCGGCGGTGACCTGCCGGTCCTGCTGTGCATGCTGAGCGCGGTCGGCATCGCCGCGTTCTTCCTCGACTACCTGTCGCCGTTCATCGACGCGCCGGCCGCCTTCGACGGCTACGGCAACGGCCAGGCGTTCGGGATCGCGCAGTACCTGACCTTCACCACGCTCGTGGTCGCCGCGACCCTGTTCGTCTGGACCCGCCTCGGCCGCGTCCCGGCCGGCCTGCTCACGCTCGTGGTCGCCGCGGCCTCGGTCCCCAACGGCGTCTTCAACGACTTCGAGAACCTCGCCTCCCAGTTGTGGCCGCTCGCCGGCGCCGCCATCGCCGACGTGGCCGTGCAGTGGGTCGCCGTCCGGCGCCCGCAGCGGGTCCCGGTCGCGGTCGGCGCCCTGACGCCGCTGCTCATCTGGACCACACATCTGATCGGCGTGCAGGCGTCGCTGGGGGTGGCGTGGTCGGAGGAGCTCTGGGCCGGGGTCATCGTCCTGACCAGCCTGGCGGGCGCTGTCCTCGGTGCCCTGCCTGCTCACCGGCCGGCTTCGCTGGACTGATCCGCCGGTGCGCTGGTTGCCTTGCGTCCGGGTTCGTCATGCCCGTAATAGAAAATCCAGCACGGCTGCGGCCTTGGTGGTTCCGCGCAGCCTTCGGCGGCGCGAACGGGTAGCGGGGTCGCCGCCCGTGCCGTGCCTGGGTGATGCCAAGCCAGGTCCGCGCTCACATGGTCCAGCGCCGTCGGGCGCATCATTCGGTGCTGCAACACCGTCGCTGGTTCAAAGACACGAACACATCGCCCATATCGCAGCGCCGGCTTCGCCCGCGCCGAGATCCACTCATCCGCGCGCATGATCGAAGGACCGGAATGACCGTTCGGACGACCACGGCCGTCCTTCGATCACCGGCCGGGGTCGAAGATCGCCGTCCCGCGCGTGGTACCACCCGGTCTAGTCATCGACCTGGGTCACTCTTGGGCATGCGCCGTCCCAGGATTCAACCCCGTTCACCCAGATGCAGTCTTGCCGCATTGATCGAAGTCGGGGGCTGGTCGCGTGGACGGCCGCCGGGCGACTTCGATCAGCCGCAAGATCCCTTCCCAGGGCCGGGCAACCCTGGACATCGACAGACGGCCCAGTCATCAACGCTGGCCACTCGTGATCACGGAACTCGCTGGGCCGAGGCGCCACCGAGGTTCCGCGATCACGGAGACGGGCATGCGCCATCCCAGAACTCGGCCCGTTCACCCACGTTCGATCTTGCCGCCCGTGATCGAAGTCATCCGGTGGCCGCCCACGCGACCATTCCGCGACTTCGATCGACCGCAAGGTCCACCACCAGGGCGGGGCAACCCAGCAAAGAGCCCAAGCCGGACATTGGCAGACAGGCGTGCGCCATCGCAGTGCAGGGGCCCTGGCGTGCACGCATGGCCTTCCCGGTCCATGCATCGACACCGGACACCTCTCGTGATCACGGAACTTCACGAGGGCTGGGGCGCCGTCAAGGGTTCCGCGATCACGGAGACGGGCAAGCGCCGTCTCGACGCTCAACCCGTTCGCCCAGATTCGATCTGGCCACCCGTGATCGAAGTCGCCCAACGGCCGTCCGCGCGCAGGGCCTTTCCGGTCCAGTCATCCACCTCGGCCACTTTGGTGATCACGGAACTTCACGAGGGCTGGGGGTCGTCGAAGTGCAGGGATAACGACGGCGGGTGTGGTTGTTCGGGGAGGTGGGGATTTGCGGGGGTCGATTGTGGGCGGGGTGCAGGGGGTGGGGTGCGGTAGAGTTCCGGCTCGTGCGTGACCTGTTGCCCGAGTTCGTCGTGGTCGAGGTTGCGGCCGACGAGGACTGGACCGGGGCGTTGCTGCCCGATGAGGCCGTGCACCTGTCGCCGCGGGCGGTTGAGGGGCGGCGGCGCGAGTTCACCGCGGGGCGCGTGTGTGCGCGGCGGGCGTTGGAGAAGGTCGGGATCCACGGTGAGCCGGTGCTGTCGGCGCCGAGCCGGGCGCCGGTCTGGCCGGCGGGGACGGTCGGGAGCATCACGCACACCAAGGGGTATTGCGCGGTTGCCGTCGGGGCGGTGACGGACCTGCGGGCCGTCGGGATCGACGCGGAGCGGCGCACCGTGCTGCCGGCGAACATCGTGCCGGCGATCTGCCTGCCGGAGGAGATCGCCTGGTGTGCGCAGCGGCCGGAGGAGCCGTGGTGGTCGGCGGTGCACTTCAGCGCCAAGGAGACGGTGTACAAGATGTGGTCGCCGATCATGGGGACGTGGCTCGACTTCCACGATGCCAGGCTGACCATCGACGTGGCGGCGGGGACGTTCGAGGCCGCGATCCTGCAGGAGAAGCTCGACGAGTCGCCGGGCGCGCCGAAGGTGTTCCGGGGGCGGTTCGTCGCCGAGGCGGACCTGATCCGCACCGCGGGATACGTCCAGAGGTGACGCGCTAGCGCCGGTCCGCGGCGGCCCAGTCGGGACCGGAGCCGGGGCGGGGCTGATACGTGCGGGACGCGTGGATCAGGGCGCGCATCGACGGCAGGTCGGGGGCGACGAGACCGAGGGCGCGGGCCTGGACCAGGACGTTGCCGAGGGCGCCGGCCTCGACCGGGCCGGCCTCGACGGGCAGTTCGCAGGCGTCGGCGGTGAGCTGGCAGAGCAGGGCGTTCTGGGCGCCGCCGCCGACGAGGTGCACGACGTCGACGTGCCGGCCGGTGAGGCGCTGGGCGTCGTGGACGGCCCGCCGGTACGCCAGGGCGAGGCTGTCCAGGATGCAGCGGGTCATCGCGGCCGGGTCGGCGGGCACCGGCTGGCCCGTCTCGCGCAGCGCGGCGCCGATGCGGGCGGGCATGTCGCCCGGTGCGAGGAAGCGCGGGTCGGTGGCGTCCACGACGCTGCGCAGCGCCGGTGCGGCGGCGGCGCCGGCGAGCAGCGCGGGCAGCGAGGAGGACCCCCAGTCGCGCATGCACTCCTGCAGCAGCCACAGGCCCATGACGTTGCGCAGGTAGCGCACGGTGCCGTCGACGCCGATCTCGTTGGTGAAGCCGGCCTCGTAGCTGTCGGTGGTGACGACCGGGGACGGGAGTTCGACGCCGACGAGGGACCAGGTGCCGCAGGAGATGTACGCGAAGTCCCTGGTCCGTGCCGGGATGCCGGCGACGGCGGAGGCGGTGTCGTGGGAGGCGACCGAGGTGACCAGGGTGTCGGGGGTGAGTCCGGTGGTGGCGACGACGTCGGGGAGCAGGGGGCCGGCGACGCTGCCCGGGTCGCGCAGCGGCGGCAGCAGCGACGCGTGGATGCCCAGGCGCGCGACGAGGGGCAGGTCCCAGCCGGCACCGCCGGCGGTGAGCAGGCCGGTCGTGGAGGCGTTGGTGCGTTCGGCGCCGGTGGTGCCGCTCAGCCAGTACGTGATGAGGTCCGGGATGAGCAGCAGCGTGCGGGCGGCGGCGAGCTGCGCGGTGCCGGCCGCCGCGAGCAGCTGGTAGACGGTGTTGAACGGCTGGGTCGCGATCCCGGTCGCCGCGTACAGGGCGGCGGCCGGGACCGGGGACACCACCGAGGCGGTGCGGGCGTCGCGGTAGTGCACGGGGTTGCCGAGGAGCCGGTTGTCGCCGTCGAGCAGGCCGTAGTCGACGGCCCACGAGTCGACGCCGACGGAGTCGACGGCGCCGTCGCGCCCGGCGGCTCGCAGGCCGTCGAGGATTCCCTGGTACAGGGCGAGGATGTCCCAGTGCAGGGTGCCCTGGACGCGGACGGGGTGGTTGGCGAAGCGCGCGACCTCGGCGAGCCGGACCCGGCCGTCGGCGACGTCGCCGACCATCACCCGGCCCGACGACGCGCCGAGGTCCACGGCGGCGAAGCGGCCGGTCATCGCAGGAAGGCCGCGGCCACGCCCGCGTCGACGGGGACGTGCAGGCCGGTGGTGAGCGACAGTTCGCCGCCGACGAGGGCGAAGACGGCGTCCGCCACGTGTGACGGCAGCACCTCGCGCTTCAACAGCGTGCGCTGGGCGTAGAACGCGCCGAGTTCGGACTCCGGCACGCCGTAGACGGCGGCGCGTTGCGCGCCCCAGCCGGAGGCGAAGATGCCGGAGCCGCGCACGACGCCGTCGGGGTTGACGCCGTTGACCCGGATGCCGTGGCCGCCGAGCTCGGCGGCGAGGAGCCGGACCTGGTGCGCCTGGTCGGCCTTGGTCGCGCCGTACGCGACGTTGTTGGGGCCGGCGAAGACCGCGTTCTTGCTGGCGATGTACACGATGTCGCCGCCCATGCCCTGGTCGATCATGACGCGGGCGGCCTCGCGGGCGACGAGGAACGAGCCGCGGGCCATGACGTCGTGCTGCAGGTCCCAGTCGGCGGCGGTGGTGTCCAGCAGCGGTTTCGAGATGGACAGGCCGGCGTTGTTGACCACCAGGTCCACCCCGCCGAACGCCAGAACGGCCGCGTCGAACGCCGCCTTGATCGCTTCTTCAGAGGTGACGTCGGCGGTGACGGCAACGGCGACGTCCGAGGAGCCGATCTCCGCCGCAACCAAAGCGGCCGAGTCAGCGGACCGGTCGGCGATGACGACGCAGGCGCCCTCCGCGGCCAGCCGCAGCGCGATGGCCCGCCCGATCCCGGAGCCGCCGCCCGTCACGAACGCGACCCGCGACGCCAGCGGGCGGGGCGCCGGTCGGCGGGCGAGTTTCGCCTCCTCCAGGGCCCAGTACTCGATCCGGAACTTCTCCGACTCGGAGATCGGCGCGTAGGTGGACACGGACTCGGCGCCGCGCATGACGTTGATCGCATTGACGTAGAACTCCCCCGCGACGCGGGCGGTCTGCTTGTCGGCGCCGAAGCTGAACATGCCGACGCCGGGGACGAGCACGATCGCGGGGTCCGCGCCGCGCATCGCCGGCGAGTCGGGGGTGGCGTGGCGCTGGTAGTAGGCCGCGTAGTCCGAGCGGTAGGCGGCGAACTGCCCGGCGACGTCCGCCGGGGACAGCACGAGCGGCCGGACCTTGGTGCGCAGGAAGTGGTCCGGGCATGAGGTCCCCCGGGACGCGAGCTCCTCCAGCGCGGCGCGCGACACGAAGTCGAGGACCTCCGGGGAGTCCGTGAAGTGTCCCACCTGCGGCCGGTCGGTGGATGCGAGCCCACGCAGCACCGGCATCAGCGCCGCGGCCCGCAACAGTCGCTCGTGCGTCGGCAGCGGCGGGTGTACGACGGCGCCGAACGGCTCGGGACGCCCGCGTGCGGCGAGGAACTCCGTCGCGGTGCGGATGATCTCCAGGGAGTTGGCCTCGCACTCGGCGGAGGTGGCGCCCCACGCGGTGATGCCGTGCCCGCCGAGGATGACGCCGATCGCCTGCGGGTTGGCCCGGTGCACGGCGGCGATGTCCAGGCCGAGCTGGAAGCCGGGGCGCCGCCACGGCACCCACAGGACCCGGTCGCCGAAGCACTCCTTCGTCAGCGCCGGGCCGTCGGCCGCGGTGGCGATGGCGATGCCGGCGTCGGGGTGCAGGTGGTCGACGTGCGGTGCGGCGACGAGACCGTGCATCGCGGTGTCGATCGACGGTGCGGCGCCGCCGCGGCCGTGCAGGCAGTAGTCGAACGCGGCGACCATCTCGTCCTCGCGTTCGACGCCCGGGTAGACGTCGACGAGCGCGCGGAGCCGGTCCAGGCGCAGCACCGCGAGCCCGGCCTCGGTGAGGGTGCCGAGGTCACCGCCGGAGCCCTTGACCCACAGCAGTTCCACGTCGCCGCCGGTGACGGGGTCGACCGCGGTGCCCACCGCGGAGGTGTTGCCGCCGGCGTAGTTGGTGTTGCGGGGGTCGGCGCCGAGCCGCCGGGACCGTTCGATGAGCTCGTTCACGCGCCCCACCCCGCCTGCGTGCCGCCGACGCGCTCGGCGCGGACCTTCTCCAGGTAGCCGGACCGCTTGTAGGCGCCGATCGGGTCGGGGTCGATGCCCATGTCCTCCCGCACGGAGCGCAGCAGCGGCCGCACGTCGGTGTTGTAGGCGTCCATGAGGACCTCGTTCGCGCCGAGGACGTCGCCTGCGTCCTGCGCGGCCTTCAATGCGGCGTGGTCGACGAGCAGCGCCTTCGCCGTCGCCTCCTGCACGTTGAGCACCGAGCGGATGACCGCCTGGATCTTCGGTTCGAGGTTGTGGCACTGGTCGAGCATGAAAGCGATGCCCTTACTGGTGAGTGCGTCGGCGAGCACGATCTCGTGCAGGATCCGGAACAGCTGGAACGGGTCGGCGGCGCCGACCATGAGGTCGTCGTCGGCGTAGAAGCGGGAGTTGAAGTCGAAGCCGCCGAGCTTCCCGGCGCGCAGCAGGACCGCGACGATGAACTCGATGTTGGTGCCGGGCGCGTGGTGGCCGGTGTCGATGACGACCTGGGCCCGCTCCCCCAGGGTCACGCAGTGGGCGTACGCGGTGCCCCAGTCGGGCACGTCGGTCATGTAGAAGGCCGGCTCGAACAGCTTGTACTCCAGCAGCATCCGCTGGTCGGGGCCGAGCCGGTCGTAGGTCTCGGCGAGAGCCACGGCGAGGCGGTCCTGCCGGGTGCGCACGTCGTCCTGGCCGGGGTAGTTGGTGCCGTCGGAGAACCACAGCTTCAGGTCCCGCGAGCCGGTGCGGTCCATCACGTCGACGCACTCCAGGAGGTGCCCGATCGCCTTGCGGCGGATGCCGGGGTCCGGGTTGGTGACACTGCCGAGCTTGTAGTCGTTGTCCTGGAACACGTTGCTGTTGATGGTGCCGAGCGCGACGCCGAGGTCCTTCGCGTGCCGGGCCAGGTCGGTGTAGTCCTCGACGAGGTCCCACGGGATGTGCAGCGCCACGGTCGGCGCGACGCCGGTGAACCGGTGCACGGTCGCCGCGTCGGCGAGCTTCTCATACGGGTCCCGGGGCACGCCCTCCTGCGGGAACACCTTGAACCGGGTGCCCGAGTTGCCGTATGCCCAGGACGCCGTCTCGATCCGCTGGTCGCGCAGTCGTGCCGCGACACGCGTGCGCGTCTCCGGGGCGAGCTCAGTCATTGCAACGCTCCAAGCTGGTGTTCGAGGTTGAACACCTCGTCGAGGACGACGAAGTGCCGACCGTTGATGAAGAACTGCGCCATCTCCGCCTGCCAGCGCCGGTCGACGTCGGTGGCGTCCATGGCGGCCTGCGCGGCGGCGAAGTCCTCGGTGAGGAGGTAGCCGACGAGCAGGCCGTCGTCACGCAGGAAGAGCGAGTAGTCGTGCCAGCCCGCGTCGCGCAGCGCGGCGAGCATGTCGGGCCAGACGTGGGCGTGGCGGCGCCGGTATTCGTCCAGCCGGTCAGGCTTGACCTGAAGGGTGAAGCAAACCCGGCGCACGCCGTACCCCCTGAGAAACGGCAATCAGAAGTTGAACTGGTCGACGTTGGTCGCGTTGAACGTGAACGGGTCGCCGAGCAGGATGGTGCCGTCCTTGCCGACGGTGAACTCGCCGAGCTTGCCGGCCTTGAACTTGTCGCCTTCCTTGCCCTTGATGACGCCGGAGGCGAGCGAGGCGCCCGCGTAGGCGGCCAGGTAGCCCAGGTCGGCCGGGTTCCACAGCGCGAACGCCTTGACCGTGCCGTCCTTGACGTAGGCCTTCATCTGGTTCGGGGTGCCGAGGCCGGTGAGCTGGACCTTGCCCTTGTAGGTGGAGCCGGACAGGTACCGGCCGGCGGCGGCGACACCGACGGTGGTCGGCGAGATGATGCCCTTCAGGTTGGGGTGCTTGGCGAGCAGCCCCTGCGCCTCCTGGAAGGACTTCTGGTCGTCGTCGTCGCCGTAGACGGTGTCGACGAGCTTGAGCTTGCTGTACTCCGGCTTCGCCAGCTCGGTCTTCATCATCTCGATCCAGGCGTTCTGGTTCGTGGCGTTCGCCGTCGCCGACAGGATCGCGATCTCGCCTCCCTCGGCGCCGATGGCCTCGGAGATGAGCTTGATCTGGACCTTCGCGATGCCCTCGGAGGTCGCCTGGTTGATGAACAGGTCGCGGCACTCCGGCTTGGTGTCGGAGTCGTACGTGACGACCTTCGCGCCGGCCTTGCGGGCCTCGTTGAGGGCGCCGCAGATGGCGTCCTTGTCGTTGGCGGACACCGCGATCACGTTGGTGCCCTGCTGCGACAGGGTGTTGATGTAGCTGACCTGCGCCGACGGGCTCGCCTCGGACGGGCCGGTCTCGCTGTAGACGCCCTTGAACTCCTCGACGGCGACCTTGCCGCCCTTGTTGTCGGAGGTGTCGAAGTACGGGTTGTTGACCTGCTTGGGCAGGAACGCGACCTTCAGGCCGCTCTTGATGCTGTCGGAGGTGGCGGTGCCGTTGTCACCGGTGCCGGGGTCGGAGTCCTCGGCGCAGGCGGTGGTGCTGAACGCGAGCGCGGCGGCTACCGCGACCGCGATGAGCTTGCCAGCTCTCATGGGATTGAATCCTTTCAGCGGGGGACGCACAGGATGGGGTGTGGGCACGGACGGGGCGGAATCCAGTCAGGTGGTGCGCTGTTCGGTGGTGCGCCGCCGGCGCAGGCGCTCGCGCGCCATGCCGACGACGTTCGGTCCGACGACCGAGGCGATGAGCAGTGAGCCGGTGATGATGGTGAGCGTGTTGGCCGGCACGTACGCCAGCTGCAACGCGTTGCGCAGCGTGCTGAGCAGCAGGACCGCGCCGATGACGCCGATCATGCCGCCGCGCCCGCCGAAGATGGAGACGCCGCCGAGCAGGACCGCGGCGACGACCGCGAGCTCCAGGCCGGTGCCGTTGTCGGCACGGGCGCTGGCGAAGCGGAACGTCCAGAAGACCCCGGCGAGGGACGCCATCATGCCGGTGGCGACGAAGAGCCAGAACTTGGTGCGGGCGACCGCGATCCCGGCGAACCTGGCGGCCTCGGCGTTGTTGCCCATGGCGTACAGCCCGCGGCCGACGGGGGTGGCGTGCAGCACCACGCCGAAGAGCACCGCGAGGACCGCGACGACGATGATCACCCACGGGATGGTGAGGCCGGGGATGGGGCTGATCGCGGCGTCGGTCCAGGAGACCGGGTAGTCGGCGACGGCCTTGTCGCCGAGCACCACGTAGGCCAGGCCCCGGTACAACGCCAGGGTGCCGATGGTGACGGCCAGGGACGGCAGCCCGAACACCGTGATGAACAGGCCGTTGACCGCGCCGAGGACGGCGCCGAGCAGCAGGCACAGCGCGATGAGCAGCGGCAGCGACGTGACCCCGTGCGCCCACAGGTCGCCCATGACGGCGCAGGTGAGACCGAGGGTGCTGGCGACGGACAGGTCGATCTCGCCGGTGATGACGACCAGGGTCATCGGCAGGGCGATGACCGCGATCGGCACGACCTCCAGGGTCACGAACCGCCAGAACCGGGGGCTGGCGACGCCGTCGATGCTCGCCGCGCCGATCACGGCGACGAGGACCAGCGCGAGGAGCACGACGACGTCCCAGGACCCGACCGCGGGCAGGATCCGCCGCTTCGGGGCGACCGGCACCGTCTGTTGTGCGGTGCTCAGCTCAACCATTGCCGCCTCCTTGCTGCAGGCTGCGTGCGACCCGCAGCGACAGGATCCGGTCCAGGCCGATCGCGGCCAGGATCAGCGCGCCGATGGCGGCCCGCTGCCAGAAAGGGTTGATGCCGAGCACCGGCAGCGCGCTGGCGATCGTGGTGAGCAGCACCGCGCCGAGGGCGGCGCCGTAGACCGAGCCGCTGCCGCCGAAGATGGCGACCCCGCCGACGACGACCGCGGCGACGACGTTGAGCTCCTGGCCGAGGCCGGCGTTGGCGTCCAGGGTGCCGAACCGGGCGACGTACAGCACGCCCGCCAGCCCGGCGAGGGCGCCGCTGGCGACGAACGCGGCGAAGACCCGCCGGCCGACCTGGATGCCGGACAGCCGGGCGGCGGCCGGGTCGGAGCCGATCGCGTACAGCTCACGGCCGCTGCGGTAGGAGCGCAGGTAGTACCCGGCGCAGACCACCACGACGAGCGCGAACAGGGTCAGCACCGGCACGCCGAGGACGGTGGCGGTGCCCATGCGCAGGAACCCGTGCGGGATGTCGGCGGCGTTGATCTGCTTGCCGGTCGCCCAGCGGTAGTCGATGCCGCGGAAGACGTACAGCGTGCCGAGCGTGACGACCAGCGCCGGCACCCGGGCCGCGGCGATCAGGGCACCGTTGACCGCACCGCACACCGCCCCGAGTGCCGCGCCGGCCACGACCACCGCCGGGATCGGGATCCCGGGGTGGTCCAGGAACAGGGTGCCGGTCGCGAACGCCGACAGGCCGAGCACCGAGCCGACGGACAGGTCGACGTTGCGGGTGATGACCACGATCGCCTGGCCGGTGGCGAGGATCGCCAGGATGGTGGAGCCGAGCAGCAGGTCCTTGACGCTCTGCGCGGACAGGAACCGCGGGTTGCTGATCGCGGTGCCGCCGATGAGCAGCACCAGGGCGACCAGGATGCCCAGCTCCCGCACCAGGAACACCCGGTGGGTCAGCTTCGCGCCGGCCCCGGCGCGGGGCGGGGCGGCCGGCGCCGTGTCGACGGCGGTCACTTCGCGACCGCCTGCCCGGTTGCGGCCAGCATCACGGACTCCTCGTCGGCTCGGGTGCGGGGGATGTCGGCGGCGAGCCGCCCTTCGTGCATGACGAGGACCCGGTCCGCCATGCCGAGGACCTCGGGCAGCTCGCTGGAGACCATGAGCACGGCGACGCCGTCGTCGGCGAGGCTGCTCAGCAGCCGGTGCACCTCGGCCTTGGTGCCGACGTCGATGCCGCGGGTGGGCTCGTCGACGATGAGCACCCGGGGCGACGTCGACAGCCACTTGGCCAGGACGACCTTCTGCTGGTTGCCGCCGGACAGGGTCGCGACGGGGTCGCTGAGGCGGGCCGCCTTCACCTGCAGCCGCTCGGTCCAGGTGCGCGCGTCGCGGCGCTCCGACGGGCCGAAGAGCAGCCCGAGGCGGCTCAGCGACCAGCGCCGTGGCAGCGTGGCGTTGCGCTCCACCGAGAGCTCCATGACCAGGCCCTGCTGGCGGCGGTCCTCGGGCACCAGCGCGAGGCCGGCGGCGATCGCCGCGGCCGCGCTGCCCTTGGCGAGGGGTCTGCCGTCGACGCGGACCTCGCCGGCGTCGTAGCGGTCCACGCCGAAGACGGCACGGATGACCTCGGAGCGCCCGGCGCCGACCAGCCCCGCGAGGGCGACGATCTCGCCGCCGTGGACGGTGAAGCTGACATCGGTGAAGGCGCCCGCGCGGGTCAGGCCGTCGACCTCGAGCCGGGCCGCGCCGGGGCTGGCGCTGCGCTGCGGATACATCGAGGAGACCTCGCGGCCCACCATGCGCCGCACGACCTGCTCGACGGTGAGCGCGTCGGCGGCGTCGGTGGACACCCAGCGCCCGTCGCGCATGACCGTGATGCGCTGACAGAGGGCGAAGACCTCGTCGAAGCGGTGGGAGATGAACAGCACCGCGGCGCCGCCGTCGCGCAGCGCGCGGGCCACGGCGAAGAGCCGCTCGACCTCGACGCCGGACAGCGCGGCGGTCGGCTCGTCCATGACCAGTATCCGGGCGTCGAACGACAGCGCCTTGGCGATCTCGACCAGCTGCTGGTCGGCGATCGACAGGCCGCGGGCCGGCCGGTCCGGGTCGATGTGCACGCCGAGGCGGTCGAAGAGCTCGGCGGCCCGCGCCCGCATCGCGGCGGTGTCGACGCGGCGCATCGAGCGCAGCGGCTGGCGGCCGATGAAGATGTTCTCCGCGACGGTGAGGTCCGGGAACAGCGTCGGCTCCTGGTAGATGACGGCGATGCCGGCGTCGCGGGCGTCGGCGGGGCCGCCGAGCCGCAGCGGCTGCCCGTCCAGGGTGATCGTCCCGGCGTCCGGGGCGTGCGCCCCGGCGAGGATCTTCACCAGGGTCGACTTGCCGGCGCCGTTCTCGCCGACGAGGGCGTGCGCCTCGCCGCCGCGCAGCTCCAGGCGCACGTCACGCAGCGCGGCGACGGCGCCGAACGACTTGCTGACGCCTTCGAGAACCAGCAACCGACCCTCCCTGAACAGCTCTTGTGAAACGTTTCATGCAGTGACTACAGTGACGGTAGAAGGGAACCCGCGACGGCGTCAAGGGTTTCCATCGCGTTACCGGTTTGATACATGTGATCCGGCCGCCTTCGGGTTGACACGTTTCAGAACATCTCGGGAGATCGATGTCCAACACGACCGGCATCAAGGAGGTGGCCCGCCGTGCGGGCGTCTCCATCGGCACCGTCAGCAATGTGCTCAACCGGCCCGAGCTGGTCGCCTCGTCGACCCGGCAGCGGGTCCTGGACGCCATCACCGAGCTGGGTTACGTGCGCAACGACTCGGCGCGGCAGCTGCGGGCCGGGCACAGCCGGCAGATCGCCCTCGTCGTGCTCGACGTGACCAACCCGTTCTTCACCGACGTGGTCCGCGGCGCGGAGGCCGCCGCCGAGGAGCACGGCGTCATGGTCGTGGTCTGCAACAGCGGCGAGGACGCCGGCCGGGAGCACCGTCACCTCGACCTGCTCGAGGAGCAGCGGGTCCGCGGCGTGCTCATCACGCCCGTCGACGAGTCGCCGAACTCGCGCCTGGAGCTGCTCATCCAGCGCGGCACCCCGGTGGTGCTCGTCGACCGCGGCTCGGGGCGGCACAGCCGCTGCTCGGTCGCCGTCGACGACCTGCTCGGCGGGCGCCTCGCCGGCGAGCACCTCCTGGAGCAGGGCCACCAGCGGATCACGTTCGTCGGCGGGCCCGCCAGCATCACCCAGGTCCGCGACCGGCACGCCGGCATCGCCGAGGCCGTCGAGGGCAGGGCGGAGCTGTCGGTGGTCACCACCCCCAACCTGACCGTCGCGGCCGGCCGGGCCGCCGCTGCCGAGATCGACGCCACCGCCGTCTTCTGCGCCAACGACCTCGTCGCACTCGGCGTGCTGCAAGGACTCACCCAGCGTGGCATCCGCGTGCCCCAGGACGTGGCGATCGTGGGATACGACGACATCGAGTTCGCCGCCGCGGCCGCGGTGCCGCTATCCTCCGTCCGACAGCCTCGGGAACAGCTCGGTCGCACCGCCACGGCCCTGCTGCTCGAGGAGATCGAGGACGACGGCCGCCATGAGCACCGCCATGTGGTGTTCCAGCCGGAGCTGATCGTCCGCGAGTCGAGTGGCCGGCCCCGCACCCGCCGGCCCTCTCGGAAAGGGCGGTGATCGATGCGTGTTGCACTGTTCGTGACCTGCCTCGCCGATGCCATGTTCCCGCAGGTCGGCCGGGCCACGGTCGAGCTGCTGGAGCGGCTCGGGCACGAGGTGGTCTTCCCCGAGGCCCAGACCTGCTGCGGCCAGATGCACATCAACACCGGCTATCAGCGCGCGGCCGTGAAACTCGTCGAGCACCAGGTCGACACGTTCACCGGGTATGAGGCGATCGTCGCGCCGTCCGGGTCGTGCGTCGGCTCGATCCGCCACCAGCACGCCGCCGTCGCCCGCCGTGCCGGGCGGGTCGCCCTGTCGCACCGGGCCGAGGAGCTCGGCGAGCGCACCTACGAGCTGTCGGAGTTCCTCGTCGACGTCCTGGGCCTCACCGACGTCGGCGCGCACTACCCGCACCGCGTCACCTACCACCCGACCTGCCATTCGCTGCGCATGCTGCGGGTCGCCGACCGGCCGCTGCGGCTGCTGCGGGCGGTGCGCGGCATCGACCTGGTCGAGCTGCCCGAGGCCGACCAGTGCTGCGGCTTCGGCGGCACATTCGCGTTGAAGAACGCCGACACGTCCGCGGCGATGCTCAGCGACAAGCTCCGCAACGTCCTGTCGACCGGCGCCGACGTGGTGTCGGCCGGCGACTCGTCCTGCCTGATGCACATGGGCGGCGGCCTGTCCCGCCTGTCCAGCGTGTCCAGTGGCGCCGAGAACGGCACCGACGTGCGCCCCGTGCACCTCGCCGAGATCCTGGCGGCGACATGAGCGAGACGTTTCTGGGCATGCCGGTGTACGCACCACGCGGCGTCGGAGCCCTGCGCGGCGAGGAGTCCTTCCCGGACGCGGCCCGCACGGCGCTCGGCAACGGCCAGCTGCGGCGCAACCTCGGCCACGCCACCCGCACCATCCGCGGCAAGCGCGCCGCCGTGGTCGCCGAGCTGCCCGACTGGGAGGAGCTGCGGCTGGCCGGTGAGGCGGTCAAGGCCGCGACCATGGCCCGCCTGCCGGAGCTGCTGATCCAGCTGGAGGAGCAGGTCACCGCCCGGGGCGGCACCGTGCACTGGGCCCGCGACGCGACCGAGGCCAACGCGGTCGTGCTCGGCCTGGTCCGGGCCGCCGGCGCCGACGAGGTCGTGAAGGTCAAGTCGATGGCGACCCAGGAGATCGGGCTCAACGAGGCCCTCGCCGAGGGCGGCGTCACCGCGTGGGAGACCGACCTCGCGGAGCTCATCGTGCAGCTCGGCGACGACAAGCCCTCGCACATCCTGGTCCCCGCGATCCACCGCAACCGCACCGAGATCCGCGACATCTTCCGCCGCACCATGCCCGGCACGGCCGGCCTGTCGGACGAGCCGCGCGACCTGGCCATGGCCGCCCGGGCATACCTGCGGGAGAAGTTCCTGACCGCCCGGGTCGCGGTGTCCGGCGCCAACTTCGCCGTCGCCGAGACCGGCACCCTCGCCGTGGTCGAGTCCGAGGGCAACGGCCGGATGTGCCTGACCCTGCCGCAGACCCTGATCACCGTGATGGGCATCGAGAAGGTCGTGCCGTCCTGGACCGATCTCGAGGTGTTCCTGCAGCTGCTGCCGCGCTCCTCGACCGGCGAGCGGATGAACCCGTACACGTCGCTGTGGACCGGCGTCACCCCCGGCGACGGCCCGCAGGACTTCCACCTCGTCCTCGTCGACAACGGCCGCACCGCCGTGCTCTCCGACGAGCTGGGCCGCGCCGCGCTGCACTGCATCCGGTGCAGCGCCTGCCTCAACGTCTGCCCCGTCTACGAGCGCACCGGCGGGCACGCCTACGGCTCCGTGTACCCGGGCCCGATCGGCGCCGTGCTCAGCCCCCAGCTCACCGGGGTCGAGGACAACGCGTCGCTGCCGTACGCGTCCAGCCTCTGCGGCGCGTGCTTCGACGCGTGCCCCGTGCGGATCGACATCCCTGCGATGCTCGTCCACCTGCGGGCCCGGCACGTCGAGGAGCGCTCCGAGCGGGTCGTGCCGTCCGCGGAGGCGGTCGCGATGGCCGCGATGGCGTGGGTGATGGCGAAACCGGGGAGGTTCCGCCGCGCGGAGCGGCTGATGCGGCTCGGGCGGGTCCTCGGCCGGCGCGACGACCGGATCACCACGCTGCCGCCGCCGCTGTCGGCGTGGACGGCGAGCCGCGACCTGCCGCGCCCCCGGGGCAGACGTTCCGCGAGTGGTGGCGCACCCGCCCCGCCCCGCCGCCGCCCGCGCCCCCGCCGGCCCTGCCACCACCGGCCCTGCCACCACCGGTCCGGCCACCACCGGCCCTGCCACCACCGGTCCGGCCACCACCGGCCCTGCCACCACTGGTCCTGCCGCCGCCGGTCCGGCCACCGCTGGGGAGGACCGATGAGCGACGCCCGGGAGGCGGTCCTGGCCCGGATCCGTGCCGCGCTCGGACCCGGCCCGGTCGCGCCGGAGGTGCCACGCGACTACCGTCGCTCCGGCGCCGTCCCGACCGGCGCCGCCGAGCTCCTGGAGCTGCTGGTCGACCGCCTCGTCGACTACAAGGCGACCGTCATCACCACGACCGCCGCGGACCTGCCCGCCGACCTGCGGGCCGCGCTGGACGCCACCATGCCGCCCGGCGGCCGCCTGATCGTCCCGGACGGGCTCCCCGGCGACTGGCTCCCCGACGCCGGCGACGGTGTCGTCACCGACGACGGCACGCTCGGCCCCCGCGACCTCGACGGCTTCGCGGGGGTGGTCACGGCGTGCGCGGCCGCGTGCGCGGAGACCGGCACGATCGCCCTGGACGGCGGCCCCGACCAGGGCCGCCGGGCGATCACGCTGGTGCCGGACCGGCACTTCTGCGTGGTGCGCGCCGGCCAGGTCGTGCGCTCCGTGCCGGATCTGCTCGCCGCGCTGACCCCGACCCGCCCCCTGACGCTGATCAGCGGGCCGTCGGCGACCAGCGACATCGAGCTCGACCGCGTCGAGGGCGTCCACGGCCCGCGCACCCTGGTGGTCCTGCTGGTGCGGGACGCGCCCTAGTACCGGCGCGGCAGCGACAGCGTCAGCCGGTGCTGGATCCGCTCGAACTGGTGCGGCGCCAGCTGCGCGGTCGCGGCGAACTCGGCGAGGCTGGTGAAGCCGCCGCGGCGCTGCCGCTCGGACAGCACGTAGGCGACCCGGCCGGCGTCGAAATCGTCGAGGGTGCTGAGCATCGCGGCGTCGGCGGTGTTGACGTCGACCGGCCCGCTCGGCGTCCACGGCGTCGCGGCCGGCCACGGCGTGCTCGACGTCGACGGGACCTGCTGCGGCGGCGCGAACCCGTGCGGCGGGGTGCCCTGTGCCGCGTACGGCACGCTCGAGTACGGCACGGCGGACGCCGGGCCGACCGGTGAGCCGAACGCGACGGGTGAGCCGAACGCCGCCTGCTGCGGGTAGCCGGACACCGGCGCCGCCGCCGCGAGGCGCTGCTCCTGCCAGCGCAGCCAGTACACGTTGAGCACGAACGAGTGCACGATGCACACGATCCACACCAGCAGCCACAGCACGGCGAAGCCGCCGCCGCTGGAGGTGTCGGTCGGGTCGGACACCTTGTCGAACGCGACGATGAGGCCGGTGTCGATCAGGAGGTACCCGACGCCGCAGCCCCACCAGACCGGCTTGCGGGCGCGCAGGCCGACCAGGACGAGCCCGGCGCCGCTGAAGCAGCCGAACCCGAGGATCGAGATGAGGACCCACCAGCTCTGCAGCAGCTTCCAGCCGAACCCCGGGCGGGCGGGTGCGGGATACATCAGGTCCTCCTGTGGCCGGCGGCTGGGGCAAGGCGTCGATGCGGGTCGCCCGGGAACCCTAGCAGCGTCGCCGCGTCGTCACTGCCCGGTGAACGTCGTGGTCAGCAGTGCGGTGGCGAACGCGGCGCCGACGAGCACCAGCATCGTCCACGCCCGCAGCCGCAGGCCGCGGCGCAGCGCCGGGCGCTCCTCGGGCAGCGCGAACACCCGCGCCGGCCAGTGCCGCCAGGACACGTCGGCGAACACGGCGGCGGCGGCGCAGTACAGCAGGACCACCCCGAGGAACGCCAGCCGCGGGCCGCCACCGGTGAGGGCCGCGACGCCGGCGCCGGTCGCCAGGAGCGCCGCGACGATCGGCACGACCTTCCACCGGTTGCCCTGGGCGAGCAGCGTCAGGAACTCCTCGAGGCGCTCGTCGTCGAACCCGAACCGGGCGACCTTCGGCTGGACGACGAGGAGGCTGTACCCCATCGACCCGCACCACATCGCGGCCAGGCCGAGGTGTGCGGTGAGCAGCAACGACAGCACCATCCCGGCAGCGTAGCGGGCCGGGTCCCGCTCAGCCGGCAGTGAACTTCCAGTGCCACGGCTCGCGCGGGGTGTTCTCGGTGAACCCGAAGCGTCCCGCGTTGGCCCGCATCCACGCCTGCGCCTTCGCGTCGAGGTCGAGGTCGACGGCGAGGCCCCAGCCGTGGTCGCTGGTGCCGGGCGCGGCGGCGAGGCCGCCCTGGGCGTAGAGGCCCTTGCGGCGGGCGAGGTCGACCTGCTCGTCGTAGCTGCGGTACGAGTCGGTGATGCCGATCGTGACGCCGTCGCGGCCCGCCGCGCGCAGCAGGCCCTCCATGGCGGTCGCGGCCGGCGCGGCGAGGCGGTGACCGGTCGAGCCGATCTGCGTCAGGGCGTCGGCCGGGATGCGCCCGTTGTCATAGCGGGCCTTGAGCGTGGCCTCGGTCGCCGCGGAGGCCGCGCTCAGCGCCCCGGCGAACGCGGCGCCCTCGACCGGCGCGGCGGCCGGCGGGCGGAACGCGGCGAGCTGGTAGCGGATCTCTGCCATCCGGGTGGCGATGCCGGTGATGCCTTCCACACGCACCGCATCGGCACCCGGAGCCGCGACTTGAGGCAGTTGGCTCAGACGTGCACGCCGGGCGGGATCACCCCGTAGATGAGCGCCGTGGAGCCGGAGCCCTTGGCGTTGATGAAGCCGCCGCACAGGATCGACGCGCCGGTCGTCGGGAACTTCGCGAGGTTGGCGAGGATCTCCAGGCTGATCCGGTGCCGCTGGTAGACCAGCAGCGACGCCAGGAACTCCGGGTCGGTGCCGAGGTCGGGCCCGAACGTGTCGATGCCGGTGCCGCCGTTGCGCCCGATCCGGCCGGTGTCGATGAACCACTGGACCGTCTGCGGCGCGAAGCCCGGCTGGTGCAGGACCCCGTCGGCGTCGAGGTTCGGGAAGGCGTCAGTGCCCCACTTGTACTCCCAGCCGGTCCACATGATGATCATCGACTCGTCCGGGATCCGGCCGTGCCGGCGCTCCCACTGCTTGACGTCGTCGATGGTCAGCGCGTAGTCGGCGTTGCGGGCGCACTTGTCCCGCACGTCGATCTTGACCGCGGGCAGGAACAGGTCGTTGGGGTCGAGGTCGTCGGCCAGGGGCTCGCCGGCGTTGAAGTGGCCGGGCGCGCCCCAGTGGGTGCCGGTCGCCTCGCCCTCGCGGACGAACTGCAGGTAGTAGCCGTCCTCTTCGATCGTGGCGATGGTCTCCAGCTCGAAGGCCGGGTCGCCGGGGTAGATGTTGGTCCTGGCCGGGTCGTTGACGTGGGACAGGCTGATCAGCCGGGTCTTGCCTGGCTTCAACGCTCCGCCTCCCCCGCTCTCGGCGGCCGCCGCGCTGCCGGCCAGGCCCGCGGCGCCGGCCACGGCACCGCTCGCTGCCGCTGTCAGTAGGTGTCGTCGCTGCATGATGTGCGTTCGCCCCTCGCGTCCGTGCTCTGGGTCGGTGCTCGAAGTGCCGACATGCCACATTGCACCGGGACACCGGCCCGCGCAAGATCTGCCGGTGTACCCGGCGTGGCGGGACCTTCGACCCAGGGCGACGGCCACCCTCCAGCCTAAAGTCGGCGACGCAGGGAACCTGTGGGTGCTCCCGTACGACTAACCAGGCAGACGAGTGGGGGTTGCGCGTGTCGAAGCGCCAGCGGGACTCGCGCGAATATGCGCGACGGATGCGGATGATCCAGGAGCGGG
Organism: Dactylosporangium sp. NBC_01737; assembly: GCF_035963215.1. NCBI lineage: Bacteria > Bacillati > Actinomycetota > Actinomycetes > Micromonosporales > Micromonosporaceae > Dactylosporangium > Dactylosporangium sp. NBC_01737. Next base: position 4,352,888 of record NZ_CP109153.1, on the reverse strand, counting down.
CGACCGCCAGGCATGGCCGGATGCGCCGGGCGAATGCGGCGATCGCCGCGGTCCTGGTCGTGTTCGCCGTCATGATCGTGGCGAAGCTCGGCGGGGCGGGCGAGGGCGGCGGTGGCGAGCAGGCCTCACCGTTCCCGACCGGCGACGCCGCCGCCGCGATCGTCACGACCCTGACGTCGGTGCCGCCGGCGGTCCTCGACCAGGTCGGCACCGGCTCCGCCGAGGTCCTGCCGCAGCCGGTCACCGGCCAGCAGGTGCTCACCGACGGCGGCAAGCCCCTGGTGCTGTATGTCGGCGCCGAGTACTGCCCGTTCTGCGCCGCGCAACGCTGGCCGGTGGTGGTGGCGCTGTCGCGCTTCGGGACGTTCAGCGGCCTGACGATCACCGCGTCGGCGTCGGACGACGTGTATCCGAACACCCCGACGGTGTCGTTCCACGGCAGCACGTACACCAGCGACGTGCTCACCTTCCAGGGCGTGGAGACCAGCAGCCGCACCCGCAAGGGCGGCTCCTACACGCCGCTGGACCAGCTCACGCCACAGCAGGCGCAGCTGGTGCAGAAGTTCAACGCCCCGCCGTACGTCGACGCGAAGTCCGCCGGGTCGATCCCGTTCATCGACTTCGCCAACCAGGCCATCGCCGGTGGGGCGTCCTTCAGCCCGCAGCTGCTGGCCGGCATGACCGCACAGCAGGTCGCGACGGCACTGTCCGACCCTGGCAGCCCCGTCGCCAAGGCGGTGAACGGCAACGCCAACGCGATCACCGCCGTGCTGTGCAAGCTCACCGCAGGCAAACCGGCGAACGTCTGCACGACGCCCGCTGTGACCGCCTTCCAGGGCAAGGTCTGAGGAGGAGACAGATGACCGAGACCGTCGCCCGCCCGGTGACCGATCCGCTGGTGCAGCGGTGGGTGCCGCCCGTGTCGCTGGTGCTGTCCGTCCTCGGCCTGGCCGTGTCGGTGTACCTGACGATCGAGCACTACTCGTCCTCGACGACCCTCGCCTGCCCGGACACCGGGGCGTTGAACTGCCTGAAGGTCACCACCAGCGAGCAGTCCAAGCTCTTCGGCGTGCCGGTCGCGGTCCTGGGCCTGCTGTACTTCGCGGTCATGACGGGCCTGTCGCTGCTGTGGCGCTCGCCGCGCCCGGAGGTCCGGCTGGGTCGGCTCGCGTTCGCGGGCGTCGGGGTGCTGTTCGTCGCCTGGCTGGTCTACGCCGAGCTGTTCACCCTCGACGCGATCTGCCTGTGGTGCACCGGCGTGCACGTGCTGGCGGTCGGCCTGTTCGCGGTCACCGCCCTGGGCACGGCCTACGCGGACCCGGCCGACCTGACCTGAGCGGACGGCCGGGAACTTTCCGGCGGGCCGCGGCGACTACCTCGCAGACCGTGCCAGTTTCCAGTCTCCGAGAGGACAGCCCGCATCATGCGCCTGACCCATGTGGTCCGCGCGGGTGTCGCCGTCGCCGCGGCCGCCGCCGCTGCACTCGCCTTCCCCGCCGCCGCCTCCGCCCACGTCACCGTCAACCCGAACACCGCCACGCAGGGCGGCTACACGAAGGTGACGTTCCGGGTGCCCAACGAGCGCGACGACGCCTCCACCACCAAGGTCGAGATCGCGCTGCCGGCCGACAAGCCGATCGCCTCCGTGTCGCTCAAGCCCGTCCAGGGCTGGACCGCGGTCGCCGAGAGCGGCAAGCTCGCCACGCCGATCAAGACCGCCGACGGCGAGATCACCGACGCCGTGCTGAAGATCACCTGGACGGCGGCGGCGGACGCGGCGATCAAGCCGCACCAGTTCCAGGAGTTCGACGTGTCGCTCGGCCCGCTGCCGGTCACCGACCAGATCGTGTTCAAGGCCCTGCAGACGTACTCCACCGGTGAGATCGTCCGCTGGATCGACGAGCCCGCCGCCGGCGCGGAGGCGGAGCACCCCGCCCCGGTGCTGAAGCTCGCCAAGAAGGCCGACCCGTCCGCCCCGCCGGCCGCCGCCATGGGCGGGCCCGCGGTCGAGGCCGAGGACGACGGGGGTGACGGCACCGCCGTCGGGCTCGGCGCCGCGGGTCTCGTCCTCGGGCTGGCCGGCCTGGTTGTCGGCGTCCTCGCCTATCGCCGCGCGGGAGCGCGTACCGCCGCCTGAACTCCCCGTCCCCGGTTGTTGAACCCGCAACCGTCTGGTGGTGTAGACCTCAGCAGGATCCGCACGCCGGACCAGACGAGGAGACCCGGTTGACCAGGGACGAGGAGTTGATGACCGCGCTGTACACCGAGCATTACGGTGTGCTGCTCGGCTTCGTCTCGCGGTATGAACGTGACCGGCACCGCGCTGAGGACCTCGTCCAGGAGACGCTGCTGCGGGCCTGGAAGCACATCGGGCGGATCGACGTCAGCCGTGACACCACCCGTTCGTACCTGCTGACGATCGCGCGCAACGTGGTCAGCAACGCGTGGCGGGCCGATCAGCGCCGGCCGCGGCTCGTCGACGACCCGGACGCGATCGCCGCGGTCGCCGACGCCGACAACGTCGACGACCTGGTCGAGGGCTGGCTGGTCCGCGCCGCCCTGGACCGGTTGTCGGTGGAGCACCGGCAGGTCGTGGAGTCCGTGTACTACGACGGGCGTACCGTCGCCGACACCGCCCGCCGGTTGTCGGTGCCGGAGGGCACGGTCAAGTCCCGCGCCTACTACGCGGTCCGGGCCCTGCGCGCGGTGTTCGAGGAGATGGGGGTGCTGCGATGAGCGGCCCGCAGCGGAGCGAAGGGGCCGCTCATCAGCGTTGCAGGTTGAGGCCGGGGCGGCGCCGGAGCGAAGCGCAGGTGACGGCATGACCGTCGAACATGACGCGGTGCGCCCGCTGCTCGGGGGGTACGTCCTGGGCGGGCTGGACGAGGCCGACCGGTTCCGGGTCGACGCGCACCTGAGCGACTGCACCGCCTGCCGGGCCGAGGTCGACCGGTTCTCGCCGGTGCCGGAGCTGCTGCAGCGGCTGCCCGCCGGCCCCGCCCGCGGTCCCGTGGAGGCCCTTGAGGCGCCGACCCGGGAGGGCCTGGACGCGCTGCTGCGCCGGACCAGGCGTTCGGCGCCGCGGTCCCGCCGCCGCACCCGGATCCTCGCCGGGGCGGCCGCCGCGATCATCGCCCTGCTCGTCGCCGGGTCCGTCGTGTGGTCGCGCTCCGCCGCAGTACAGCAGGCCTCCCCGCGCCCGACCCAGCAGACGGTGCAACCCAGCGGGAGCGCCCCGGCCGGCACGGTCGTGCAGTTCGTCGCCGCCGCGGGCAGCGCGCTGTCGGGCCGGGCGACGCTGACCCCTCGGCAGTGGGGGGTGTCGGTGGCCCTGGAGGTGAGCGGCCTGCCCGGTGAGGGGCCGTTCGTGCTGCGTGTGGTCGGGCGGGGCGGCCAGGAGGAGCAGGCGGCGTGCTGGGGGCGGACCACGTCCGCCTCGGCCCGGGTGACCGGGGCCAGCTCGATCCAGCTGCCGAACGTCGACAAGGTCACCGTCTCCGACCACGACGGCCACCTGCTGGGGACGGCCGCGCAGGCCTGAGCCTCCGGCGACGAACGGATGTTCGACAAGGACACCGCGACGACGTCCGCCTGCGTCGACCAGCGCGCGGTCAGCTGGCCGCCGCCGGGTCAAGGACACCGCGCCGGGTCAGGCCACCGGGGAGGTCGTCCAGGGCGTCCGGCACGTCATCAAGATCGCCTGAGGACGCAGTCGCCGCAGGTGCCGCCGCCGGGGATCCGGTAGTACAGGCAGCAGTTGCGGCGGCGCAGCGCCCGACCGTGCAGGTCCGCCGTGCCGGCCAGGGGCGCGACGTCGAGCAGCTCGGCGACCGTCGCCCAGGCGGCGGGGTCGTCGAGCTGGCCGGCGGCGCCGGCGAGGGCCGAGCTGACGTTGCCCCACAGCACCTTCGGGGAGAGCCGGAACCCGTCCTGGAACACGGCGAGCAGCGGCGCGACCAGTCCCAGCAGGACCCGCTCGTGGAGGGCGGCGGTGCTGCGCCCGCCGGCCGCCGGCGCGTCGCACGCCATGGGCCACGGCCCGCCGGGGACCGGCCTCCAGTACAGCTGCTCCGGCGCCGGGTACCGCGGCGTGATCAGCGGCGGCGCGAGGAGCCGCGACGCGACGCCGAGGAACGTCACCGACGCCACCACCCGCACCGGCACCGTGGCCGGGTCGAGCCCGAACATCGTGACGAGGGTGTCCCGGGCCACCGCGACCCGCTCCGCGACCACGGCGGGGTCGAGGAGGTCCGTGAACGGGCGCCACCCGGCGTCCGGTGCGTGGTCCTCCCAGACGAAGTACGGATTCACCGCCGCAGCCTATTCCCGGTGCACCGGCTCAGCGGAACAAGTCGACGATCGCCTTGGAGCGCTGCGCCCCACGGATGGGCAACTCCAGGTGCGTGCGCCAGTGCCGCTCCGCGCCGTCGGCGTCCTTGGCCTCCACCAGGTCGGTGAGCCGCGCGTACGAGCGCAGCAGCCGGCCGTCATGGGCGGCCCCGGCCGGCCCGCGACCGGTGTGGGTGGCCACGATGTCCTGCAGGACGCCGCACTGCACGGCGAGGGTCCGGTTGCCGCAGCGCTGCAGCACCAGGTCGTGGAAGCGGGCCGCGTGCCGGGCCCACAGCGCCGCGTCCGCCGCGGTCCGCAGGTCATCGACGCACGCCCGCAGGTCCAGCAGGTCCTGCCGGGTGCGGGTCCGGGCCAGCCTGGCCGCGCACGCCGCCTCCAGGACCGCCCGCGCCTGGTGCACGTCGTCGATGGTGGTGCCGCGGATCTGCAGGAGCAGCCCCACGTACCGCGACGCGACGGCGCGGTCCGGCGCGAGCACGTGCGCGCCGCCCCGCACGCCGCGGCGCACCGCGATGAGCGACTCGGTCTCCAGGATCCGGAACGCCTCCCGCAGCGTCGGCCGGGACACCCCGAACTGCGCCATCAGCAGCGTCTCGGACGGCAGGGCGTCGCCGGGGCGCAGCTCGGCCCGCACGATCCGGTTGCGGAGGTCGGTGGCGATCAGCTCGGCCGTCTTCGGTGTGCGGACCGGGCGACCGATGGGCTCCACCGTCTCCGTCATGGACGCTCCTCTATAGGTCGATGTGACGAACGTGGATGATACGGCGATCGGATTGCGTCGCCGTTGCAGGCGATAGCATGGGCTGATGTCCGTGACCGCAGACACCGGCGAGCGTTCGCGGATCATCGAGGCCGCATACCGCTGCCTGGTCGACACCAATGGCGGCGGCCTGTCCGTCACCGGCGTCCTCAACGCCGCAGGCCTTTCCACGAGGGCGTTCTACCGCCACTTCGACTCCAAGGACGCGCTGCTGCTGGCGATGTTCCGCCGCGACAGCGACCGGGTCCACGCCGAGCTGACGGCGGCCGCCGACGCCGCGCCGACCCCGCCGGAGGCGCTGCGGGCGTGGATCTTCGGGTTCCTGTCGCTGACCGCTGACAACCACCGCCGCCGGCGGGTCCTGGTGATGTCGTGCGGCGAGCTGATGAGCACCGCCGGCTATGCCATGGAGCGGGCCCGGATGACCGCCGCGCACCACGCGGCGATCGCGGCGATCCTGGAGCGGGGCCGCGCCGACGGGACGCTGCCGTGGGCCGACCCGGACGCCGACGCCCGGACGATCACGGCGGCGCTGTCCGCGGCGTTCCAGGAGCGGATGGCGCAGCGCCCGGCGGACGGCGCCGACTCGGCGGTGCGGGCCGCCGAGCAGGTCGCCGACTTCGCGTTTCGCGCCCTGGGCGCGGCCACTGTCTGACCCTTGACGTCTCCTGTGGCCTAGTGGCTACAGTGCTCGGATGCCGCCACGCTACGAGCGGGTCGCCGACGCCCTCCGGGCCCAGATCATGGCCGGGACGCTGCCGCCCGGGGCCACGGTGCCCAGCGCCGGCGCGCTCGCCCACGAGCACGATGTCGGCCGCGACACGGCGTTGAAGGGCATCGCCGTGCTGCGCCGGGAGGGGCTGCTGTTCCTCGCCCCCGACAAGTCGATCCGGGTCGGCCCGGTCGCGGCCCGGCCGACCCGGCACCCCCTGAGCGGCCCCGGCGAGGTCCTCGCCCTCCCGCCCGGCGGTGTCGTGTCGGCGCGGATGCCGACCCCGCGGGAGCGGGAGCGCTTCGACCTCGCCGAGGGCGTGCCGGTCCTGGTGGTGCGCATCGGCGACGGGGAGCAGCTGCACCCCGCCGACCGGTTCGGCCTGCGCTGGAGCTGAGACCGTCGCCTGGGACCGTGGCTCAGTCGGCCCAGGCGGCGATCCCGTCGAGGCGGGTGACGATCGCGTGCCAGGTCCAGCGGACCGCGTCGGCGTCCAGAGCGTCCAGGCGGCGGCGTGCGGACCGGCCGACGAGGGTCCGCTCGGCGTCGCGCAGCAGCTCGTCGACCTCGTCGAGCAGGCCGCCCCCGGCGAGGAGCTGGCCGATGTCGCGCAGGTCGAACGCCTCGGCCAGCTCGACGGCGACGTCCCGGGCGGCGATGATCAGGTCCGGCATCCACCGCTGCGGCGGGAAGCCCAGGTTGTACTGCACCAGGTCCAGGTCGATCTGGTCCTCGTCGCCGGGGTCGCGCACGAGCGACACGAACCGGTCCCGGACCTGGTCCCAGCCGTCGAGGGCGGCGAGCTCGTGGTCGCCGTCGCGCAGCAGGTACGCGGCGAGCCCGTCGACGGTGTGGAACAGCAGCGGTCCGCCGCCCCGGCCGAGGAACACGGTCTGGTCGGGTTCGATGAACCGCGCCCGGATCGTCCAGCCGTTGCCGGACGGCAGCCCGAGCTGCAGCGGGTGGAACGGCGCGTCCCGCCACGCCCCGCCCGGCACCAGCCCGGCGGACGCCGGCAGCCAGCTCCACAGCGGCCCGCCGTCCCCGTCGGCCGCGTCCCGCACCGCCCGGCCGGCCGCCCTCCTGTCCGGCGCTACCCTGTCCGGCGCTACCCTGTCCGGCGCTGCCCTGTCCGGCGCTGCCCTGTCCGGCGCTGCCCTGTCCGGCGCCGACGGCTGGTCCGGCGCGGTGCGTGGCCGTGGCGGCGCCGCGGGTTGGTGCGCCGCCGTCAGGACCGCGACGCTGCCCTCGACGGCGGCGAGCTCCGGGCGGTCCACGGCGACCGGCAGGACACCGGCGACACGGTGCAGGAGCGTCGCGACGAGCGGCATCCGGGTGCCGCCGCCGGCCAGGTACACCCCGGCGACCGACGACGAACCGACGCCGCCCGCGCGCATGGTGCGCAGCGTCAGCTCCGCGGTGGGGCGCACCAGCGGTGTCGCGATCCGGTCCAGGTCGTCGGGGGTCAGCGTCACCTCGCCCCGGCCGTCGACGGGCACGACGGTGGCCGTCCCCACGCACAGCAGCTCCTTCGCCAGCCGGGCCTGCTCCAGCAGCACCCGCCGCTGCCGGGTGCCGATCGGGCCGCCGGGCGTGACGGCCAGGAGGTGGGCCGCGATCGCCGCGTCGACGTCGAGCCCGCCCGTGCCCTCCAGCCCGGCGGTGGCCACGATCTGCGGGCCACCGGCGGCGGGGCGCAGGACGGTGACCTCGAAGGTGCCGGCGCCCAGTTCGTACACGACGAGGCACTGCCCGGCGGTGCACGGCACCCGCAGCCGCTCCAGCAGCGTGCGGGCGACCGCGACCGGTGAGGGCACCAGCCTGGCGGCCGGCAGCCCGGCCATGGACGCGGCGGTCAGCAGCGCGCCGCGGTGATGGGCGCCCCACGACCCGGGATGGGTCAGCGCGACCTCCAGGGGCGCGACCCCGCCGGTGACCCGCAGCGCCTCGGCGTGCACGGCCCACAGGACCGCGGCGAACAGGTGCACGACGGGCACGCCGGTGCCGCCGAGCGTGACGGTGGCGTCGGCGGCACGCAGCTTCGGGTGGGGCTCGTAGCGCTCCGGGTCGAGGGCCCCGCCGCGCACGGCGTCGCCACCGACCGCGAGGACACCGGCGGTGACGTCGAGGTGGACCGCCGACGGCAGCAGCGGCGAGCCGTCGAACAGCAGCGGCGTGACCGCCCCGCCGTCGCCGGTGAGGACCGCGGACGTGCTGGATGTACCGAAGTCGATGCCGAGGTGCATCGCACGATGGTGTCAGGTCGCCCGCCGTCGCGGCGCCCCCGGCCGATGCCGTCCGGGGGCGGCGGTCACGGGCCGGTGGGGATGCCGAGCGGGTCGGTGTCGACGCCCTGGTAGCCCCGGTGGTCGACGATGCCGGGGTCGGTGTCCTCGTCCTCGGGTGCGGCGTGGGCGCCGCGGGTGAAGGAGCCGGTGTCGGTGCCGGCGGTGGTAAGGTGGTCCACGACGACGGCGGTGACGTTGTCGCGCCCGCCGGCGAGCACGGCCCGCCGCACGAGCAGCTCCGCGGCGGCCTGCGCGGCCGGCTCGCCCCGCAGGACGGCGGCGATCTCCTCGTCGGTGAGCTCCAGGGACAGCCCGTCGGAGCAGATGACGAACCGCTCCCCCGGCACCGGCGGCAGGACCCACAGGTCCGCGTCCGGGGCGGGCCGGGTGCCGAGCGCCCGGGTGATCACGCCACGGCGGCGGGTGACGCTCTCCGGGGCGGTGTGATCGACGGTGAGCTGGGTGAGGACGCCACCGGCGAACCGGTACACCCGGGAGTCGCCGACGTTGAACACCGCCCACCGCTCGGCGCCGCCGTCGAGCACGAGGCTGATGCCGGTGAGGGTGGTGCCCATGCCGGTGCGGACCGGGTGCTCGACCGCGGAGGCCAGGATGTCGCCGTTGGCGCGGGCGATCTCCTCGTGGACGTCCTGCGGTGTGCGGTCGGGCCGGTCGGCGAGCCGCCGCAGGGCCCGCACGGCCAGGTCGCTGGCAATGTCACCGGCGGCGTGCCCGCCCATGCCGTCGGCGACGGCGAAGACCCCGTCGGCGACGAGCGCGCTGTCCTCGTTGCGCCGGCGGACCCGGCCGATGTCGCTGGCGGCGCCCGCCCGGACCCTCGCCATCACGCACCCGCCGCGACGGGGGCGCCGAAGCGCTCGACCAGAGCGGCGACGACGTCGTCCCGGTCGGCCGGCAGTCCCGGCGTGGCCGACTGCCCGTCCGACACCAGCCAGGTGCCGTCGGCGGCCCGGGCAATCGCGAGCCCCGTCTCGGGTCCGTCACCGGCGCCGGACCTGATCACGACGGCGGCCTCGCCGTCGCCGGCGGTGCAGCGGTCGACGAACCGGGCGAGGGGCGCCGCCAGGGGCTCGGCCGCGTCGAGGGCCTCGACGCCGTAGAGCCCGAACGGGCCCGGATACGCGGCCAGACGCCCCGCGGTGCCGCTGAACAGGAACATCGCCAGGGTGCGGTCACCGGCGGAGCCGGCCGCCTCGGTCGTGGTGTGCAGGGTCGACAGCGCGGCGACGGCGCCGAGCACGAGGGTGCCCGGCACGACGTTGCCGCCCTCGTCGGTGCACAGGCCCCGGGCGAGCAGCGACGCGACCCCGGCGGCGGTGACGACGTCGGTGGCCGTCTCCGGTTGCAGGCCGAGCCGGCGCCGGACGGCGTCCATCCCGGCGGTGCGCTCGCCGTGCGGGCCGGCGGCGGAGCGGAGCAGGAACTCGAGCTCCGCGAACGTGCACAACGTGGTGTCGGCCATTGCCGGAAACGCTCCTCCTTCAGATGCTCGCTTCGCCGTGCCGTGTCGCAGCCCGATCGGGCGGGCCGCTGCGCCGACCCCTTGCATGATCGGCGGCCGGGACGCGAAAGTCATGCGCTTCGCGAGACGTCAGCACCTTTGGATGCGTCGGCCCGGTCTGCCAGGTGCGCCGGCTGGCGTGTCGATGCCCGCCGAGGGTGCGAGCGGCGCCGGCCGGCACCGGATCGCACCGGAAGAACGGCCCGATGAGACTACCACCGAGGGCGTACGACCCTCGTAGACTGCCATGCCCGCGGAAAGCCTGGAGTTCGCGCGGTCCCGGCCGATCGGTCTGGCGCTGCCCCGCGTGCGTCGTCCTGATCACCCTGACGGTGCCGCGCTCCCTTTAGTACGATCGTACATGTACGTTTGTACTATGGCCTATGTGTTCCTGCTCCTCGCCATCGCGGCGGAGGTGGTCGCGACCAGCCTGCTCAAGTCGTCGGAGGGCTTCACCCGCCTCTGGCCCACGCTCGGCGTCCTGCTCGGCTACGGCGTCGCGTTCGTCCTCCTCTCCCAGGCCGTGAAGAGCGTGCCGATCGGCGTGGCGTACGCGATGTGGTCCGGCATCGGCACCGCCGCCATCGTCGCCATCGCCGCGCTGTTCCTCGGCGAGCCCCTCAGCGTGTCGAAGGTCGCCGGCATCGCCCTGGTCATCGCCGGCGTCGTCGTGCTCAACCTCGGCGGTGCGCATTGACCCCTCCGCCCGCCCGCCCGCCGGCCCGCCGGGATCCTGAGGGCCGCCGCCGTGCCCTGTCCGCCGCCGCCCGCGAGGTCATCGCCGAGGTCGGCGTCGGCCGCACCACCCACCGCGCGGTCGCCGCCCGCGCCGGCGTCCCCCTCGGCGCGACGACCTACTACTTCCCCACCCTCGCCGACCTGGTCACGGGCGGCATGGAGCTCGCCATGGCGGACCTGCGCACCCAGCTGGACAGCTGGCAGACCGCGATCGCCGGCGCCGCCGACCTGCCCGCGGTCCTGACGGGGCTGGTCGAGGAGTATCTCGCCGACCGCGAGCGGGCGCTGCTGGAGTACGAGGTGTACCTCGCCGCCGCCCGCGACCCGCTGCTTCGGCCCCTCGCCCGGACCTGGCTCGACACGGTGCACGCGATGCTGACCCCGCGCACGGGGGCACCGGCCGCCCGCGCGATCGCCACCCTGCTCGACGGCGCCATGGTGCAGTCCCTCGTCACCGGCGACCCCCTCGACCGCGACCACCTGAAGGCCGCCGTCACCGCCCTGCTGCAGATCCCGGCACACACCTCGTAGCGTTCACTGCTGCTCGTAGCGTTCACTGCTCGAGGAAGGACTCGTCGAACCACACGTCCTCGTAGCCCGGGGCGAGCACGACACCCGGCCCGGCGGCAACGCGAGATACGGCACCAGCTCGGGCGCGGTGTCCAGGATGTGCTCGATGTGGCTCGGCGCGAAGAAGTCGTCCTGCTCCCGCGGGATCGGCCCGCCCCGCCACACGTACCACCCGTTGGTCCGCCCGACCGCCGGATGCCGGATCGCGTTCAGGGGCAGCAGATCCCGCCCCCTCGACTGCGCAACGCCAACGCCCGCGCTGCTGCCACCCGGACCTCGTGGTAGCAGCGCTAGCCGGGCCGAACTTGTGCTAGCTCCGCCTTGAAGTCACGTACCTCCCGACGGTCCTGCTCCTCCGCCAGCACTGCCGCCGCCATCTGCTCACACAGTGCGCTATCGCCCGCCAACGCCGCTGCAAACGCAGCCGCCTGCAATGGCGCGGTGCCCTGCGGGTACACATGCTTGAACGGCCCCCAGGTGGCCGACTGTTCGTGAACCTCGCGGGCCATGGCGACAAAGCCCAGCAGATCCGCCGCGTGGCAGAGGAAGTCCACCCCTGGACCAGCAACATCTTCGATCAGCTCTGCCGGAGGTGGATCGGTGGCGACAGGCCGCGGATACTCCGACAGGCCGCGCACGGGCTCCAGGTGCGTCCACAACGCATCCCGCCGAAACTCGCTCACCGGATCCGGAAGTCCGACGATCCGGACGATCAGGAAGACCTGGATCCCCTTCATTTCTGGACTGCCCCAGCGAGGCGAGTAGAACCAGATCTCCCGAAGCAGACCGTTGTCCGACCGCGTACACACGCTTCCCCGCCGGTCGAACCCAAGCGGGACCAGGACATCACGATGGACACGGTTGACCGCGCGCGGAACGGACCAACGACCGGGCACCCGCACATGCTAGGCCCGAGCCAGGACCGCCATGCCCAGGACGGCCTTCGGCCAACAGGAACATCACGAGTTCCAACGCCCCCGCTACTCTGACCGACAAGATCTTCCTAGCCGGAGCTGTCACGCATCGCGTGACGCTGATCCATCGGTATCAGGACATGGGTGACACTCCGCCGAGTGCTGGTGGAGTTGACCATGACAGAAACAGCGGTACCGCGCCGTGCCGAAAGTCGATGCCGGATTGCCGCTGAGCGAAGTGGCCGAGCGGTTCGGGGTGTCGCGGCAGGCGGTGCATCGCTGGATCGGTTGGTACCGGGGGGAAGGCTTGGACGGGCTGGCGAACAGATCCAGCCGTCCCCGTTCGCAGTGGACTTGTTCGCGTGCCCGCTCAGATCGGTCAACGGCGCACCCGATAGCGCAGGTGAAGCACCCGGTTGCCCTGAAGCACCACGTCAGGATCCTCCAGCAGGTGCTGCGCGTGGACAGACCCGAAGAAGCGCTTGCCGGACCCGAACACGACGGGTACGACGTCCATGCGCACCTCGTCGACCAGGCCCGCGGCAAGCACCTGGCCACCGACGTCGCCGGCGGCGACCTCGACGATGCGGTCACCCGCAAGCTCCTGCGCCTTGGCCACGGCTGCCTCGACGCCGGCGACGAAGTGGAACGGCGCCCCGGGGTCCCAGCCCTCGGGGGCCGGCCGGTGCGTCACGACGACCACGTGGTCGATCCCGCTCGGAGGCTTGCCGTCCCAGCCGTCCGTCATGTCGAAGACGTGCCGGCCGGCGATCGTCACCCCGATCGCGTCCCAGTACGGCCGGGTGTAGTCGTAGGACGTCTGCGACACCTTCAAGACGCCGCTGTCGTCCAACGGGACGTCACCGCTGGACAACCAGTCGAACAGCGGTCCGGGCTGGTCGTTCTCGTCCGCGACGAAGCCGTCCACCGACACCGTGCTGTACATGACCACCTTGCCCACGGGGCTCTCCTCTGCTTCGGGATGCCCCCAAGTTAGCGGGTCGTGAGCTGCCGCTCTTGTAAGAAATCAATCGGCCGGCAGCGGCCAGCCCTCGATCGCGTGACCGGGATGTTCGCGCAGGAACTGCCGCCGGACTTCGACGTACCGGGTCGGCGTGAGCCCGGTGAACGCCCGGAACTCGTGGCCGAAGTGGGCCTGGTCGAAGTAGCCCGCGCCACCGGCGAGCTCGCCCCAGTCGACCGGTCCGGCGGGGTCGATCGCGAACACGGTGGCGGTGAAGCGGTGGGTGCGGGCCAGCCGTTTGGGCGTGACGCCGATGAGCTCCTTGAACCGCTGTGCCAGATGCGTGCTGCTGACACCGGCTGCCACGCTCAGGTCGCCGATCGCCACCGCCCCGCTGGTCGCCGCGATGACGCTGCTCGTATGGCGGACCAGCCCCAGGCCGGCGGTCTCGCACAACCGCCGCATCAGCTCCTCCTCGAGCAGCGTCAGCATCTCGTGCGGTCCGTCCGCCGTGGCCAGCCGGTCCCGCAACTCGGCAACGGCGACCCGCCCCCAAACCTGCTCCACCGTCACCGGCCGGTCACACAGCTCGGCCGCGGGCATCGGCAGGAACGGCGCCAGCCCCCACGGTTTGACGTGCGCGCCGACGGACCGGGTCGGCAATGGGTAGCCGAACTCCCACGCGCGGGTGGGCATGGTGACCACGCAGCCGTCGGCGTACTCGGCTGTCTCGATGTCGGTGCTGCCGCGGATGCGGAACGGTGCCCCGAGGTTGACGATGAGCAACGCCGACGGCGCGGGCGGCAGCGTCAGCCGGGCGTACGGCGGCGCGCCCTCCAGGTAGTAGAGGTCGTCGATCAGCCCGTCCAGCGGCGGTCGCGGCACTCTGGACACGTACTCCACGCCCACAGCATCGCCGACGCCCGCCGGCATCGCACGCCGGGATGGCCCAGCCGCGCCGCCGCCGGCACCGAGCCGGCACCGATCCCGGACGAGCGCCCGTCCGCGGACACGTGCGTGGGATCCGCCTGCTGCGTGAGACAGGTCCCGCAGCATGAAACCAAGCGTCCAACAGAAGATCACCGGACGGCAGCCCACCGACGAGAGCACTGTCGCTACCAGAGCGCGGGTCGACCCGAAGTGCGAGCGAAGCGCGCATGGGGGGTGCGGGGTGGCGCAGCCCCCCGCCTGGAGCAGCCGAAGGCTGCGCGAGGAATCCACGTTCCAAACGGCGAACGGCCCCTGCGTGAGCAGGGGCCGTTCAGGAACGTGGGCGATACTGGGTTTGAACCAGTGACCTCTTCCGTGTCAAGGAAGCGCGCTCCCACTGCGCCAATCGCCCTAGCTGAGGTGCCGCACCGTGGTGTGGCCTCTCGAGGTGGGAACGGGATTTGAACCCGTGTACACGGCTTTGCAGGCCGTTGCCTCGCCTCTCGGCCACCCCACCGTGGTCCCTATCCCGAGCGGACGACGAGATTCGAACTCGCGACCCTCACCTTGGCAAGGTGATGCGCTACCAGCTGCGCTACGTCCGCACCGCCCGGCCCGTCTTGCACCCGGCGACGGATGCAAACTCTAGCCGACCCTCATCCCCCATGCCAAACCGGTATCGGATCCGGCGCGTCGCGGTGGGGGTCAGGCGGGGGTGGCGGTGAGGCCGGCGCAGGCTGAGAGGCCTGCGTAGCGCTGGCTGAGCTTGGTCGCAGCGGCGCCGGTGAGCAGGGTGGGCTGGCCGGTGCCGGAGACGACGGCGGGCAGGAATTCCCGCTTGGTGACACGGCGGTCCCGCACGGTGAGCCGCAGGACGCCGGTCTCGGTGCTCTTGGAGGTGCCGTACCAGAGGAAGTTGGCGAGGCCGTACGCGACGAACGTGGGGCCCAGCCAGCCCGATCCCTGCAGGGTGTGTGCGTGGGCGCCGATGATCAGGTCGGCGCCGGCGGCGGAGAGTTTGCCGGCGAAGGTCTTCTGGGTGCTGTTGGCGCAGCTGTTGCCTTCGTCACCCCAGTGGTTGAAGACGATGACGAGGTCGGCCTCGCGGCGGGCGGCGGTGACCGCGGCGAGGGCGCGGGTGGTGTCGAAGGCCATCGCGATGCCGGGCTTCGAGGGGCCGGGGGCCCAGCTCGAGGACAGCTCGCCGACCTGGCTGAAGCCGAGGACGGCGATCTTCACGCCGCGGACGGTGGTCAGCCACGGGCGGTACGCCGAGTCGGCGTCGGCGCCGGCGCCGAACGCGGGGAAGGACGCCGAACGCAGCGCGTCGAGGGTGTCGAGCAGGCCGACCCGGCCGTAGTCGAGGGTGTGGTTGTTGGCGATGCTGACCGCGTCGATGCCGGCGGCCTTCAACGCGTCGATCGCGACCGGCGTGGTGCGGAAGTGGTACGTCTTGGGCTCCTCGGTGCCCCTGGACGTGATCGCGGTCTCCAGGTTGACGATCGTGAGGTCCGCGGCGGACAGCTGCGACGCGATCGGGCCGAACGCGGTCGCCGGGTCCTTGAGCAGCTTCGCGGTGCGGTCCATGAAGTGCACGTCCCCGGCGAACACGAGCGTCAGGTCGACCGGGGCCGGCGAGGACGGCGGGGCCGCCGGAGAAGGCGGCGCCGACGCGAGCGGCGACGCCGGCGTGGAAGGGGCCGCCGTCGCCGAGCAGGCGGCGAGCAGCAGCGGCAACAGCACGGGCACCATTCGCCTCACGCGGATCACGCTAACGGGTGACCACCCCCTGCGGGAGCGCAACGCGATGATGCGCTACAGTCAAATGGCAACGCGGACGTAGCGCAGCTGGTAGCGCATCACCTTGCCAAGGTGAGGGTCGCGAGTTCGAATCTCGTCGTCCGCTCTTGATGTTCAGCGACACCGTTCAATACGGCAGGGCCCGTCTCCGGGCCGCCGGGATCGGTGCCGCAGGCGCCTTCGCCAGCAGCCACAACGGGTTCGATGCTCCGGCGATCGTCGTGTCCTTCAACCGGACCTGCGACCGCACATAGGTGCCGGGCAGCAGCTTCACCTGCCGCTTTCCCGTCTTTACGACAGTGACCGTCGTCGACGGCTTGAGGCCGGTGCCGACCGTTCCGACGACGATCTCCAAGGTCGCGCCCTTCGGCAGCTTCGTCGCAGAGACATCGGCCGCCACCGGTGCCGGCCCGACCAGCACCGCGCCCATGCAGGACACGCCGCCGACGCGCAGGTCCATGGCCCCGCGGTACGAGGTCAGGTCCGTGAACCAGGCCGCACCCGCCGACAACGCCCGCAGCAGGTCGGCGCGGCGCTTCGTCGGCGACCACACGTGACTGACGAAGTGCTCCTCGTTCGCCGCCCAGTCGGTCGCGTCATGGTCGTCGCTGCTGCCCAGCGCGGTGAGGAACACGGCGTTGCGGGAGGCGACGTCGTACACCCAGAGCAGATCCTCGACAGGGTCCCTGCCGATCTCCACGAGGTCGGCGCCCAGCGCGGCCTGCGACACGATCAGCTTCGCCAGCTCGTCCCGCTTCGCGACGTCCATCGGGTGGTTCCAGCAGACCAGCCCCCCGTGCGCGTGCAGCCAGCGGACCATCGACGCGGTCAGCGCGGCGTCGTTGTCGCGCAGCGGCGGCGTCGGGAACGCGGGCAGCGTCAGGTCACCGCCGAACCAGTTCAGGTGCCGCACCATCGACACCTCCAGGGCCCGGAACTGCGTCACGTCCGGGTACTTCCCCGCGACCGCCGCGATGACCTCGGCCCGCAGCTGCTCGCCCGCCTGCCCCGCCCGGCGGCTGCGCACGAACGTCAGCCGGTCGACCACGAAACGGCCCTGCCGCACCTCCAGGGCCAGCCCGGTCAGCGCGTTGTCGCCGGCGACGACGTCGGGCCACAGCTTCGCGATGTCGTCGCGGAGCAAGAACGTCAGCCGCTGCCACACGCCGGGCCTCGCGGGCAGCCGCACCGTGCCCCGTGCCCCGTCGACCTTGTGCGTGACCTTGCCGACGCCGCCGATGTGGTACGCCACCCGCAGGATCCCCTTGCCCGGCTGGTTGGACAGCTGCACGTCCAGTGTCAGCCCGCCGCCCGCGCCGACCTGCTCCGGCAGCACGTCCAGGGTCAGCTCGGTGTCGGCGACGCACGCGTTCGCCATCGCGTTCCACGCCACCCCGTCCAGCCGCACCGACCCCGCCCCGGCGGCGGCGAGCCGCAACGCCTTCCCGGTGCCGTCCTGCGGCGAGTGCGGCACCGCGACGAAGTCCGCGCCGTGACTGTCGGGCCTGCCCACGACGTGCTGCTTCCACGTCCAGGCGAGCCCGTGCTCAGGCTCGTCGGCACCGTCGAAGTGCACGGCCTGGCGGTGCCCGTACGCCGCGATCCGGAAGTCATGATCGGTGAACCAGACCACGTCGACCTTGTATTTGCGGGCCTGTTCCAGGTGCGCCGCGTAACTCGCCACGCCCTCGCTGAACGGCCCGTGGATGTGCGTCGCCATGCTCACCGGCACCAGCTTCGCCGCCGCCGCAGCGGGTCTCGCCCCCGGCAGGGCGCTCCCGGCGACGGCGGCCCCCGCCGCGAGCAGCACCCCACGTCGGCTCAGCCCCGTTGCGTGATCCACCACTGCGACGTTGCCCGCACCGCCGTGCCTCCCGCAGGAGAACCCGGAAACCGCACCAGTCGCAGCACCGCGTCCCGGCCCGGCACGCGCCGGCACGTGACTGTGCTCTGGGCCCCGGTCTGGGTCTTTGGGCTCAGGTGCGGGGGTCGGCGCGCCGCTAGCGTCCTGGTCACCTGGCGTGTCGAACGCCGGGTGGTCAACGCCAGTGGCGGTCTACCCACAGGAGATGCGATGAGATCCGGTTCCCTGTCCCTGCGAGGCGCGCCGCGGTCGCGGCTGTTCGTGCTGGCCGGCATCGTGGTGGCCCTCGCCGGGTTCCTCGGCTGGTTCGCGACCGGGCCGCTGCACCTGGCCAGCGCCGACGACAAGCCGCTGTCGCAGGGCAAGCCGGTGACGGCGTCGTCCCTGGAGGGGCAGGGGTACCCGGCGAAGGCCGCGGTCGACGGGGATCCGAAGACCCGGTGGTCGAGCGCGTTCAGCGACCCGCAGTGGATCCAGGTCGACCTCGGCGCGCCCGCCGCCGTGGGCCGGGTGGTGCTGAACTGGGAGCGGGCCTACGCCACCGCGTTCGAGCTCCAGGTGTCCGTGGACGGGACGAACTGGCGGCAGGTGTACGCCACGACGACCGGCACCGGTGGTACCCAGAACCTCTCCGTGAGCGGGCTGGGCCGGTACGTGCGGATGTACGGCACCAAACGGTCCAGCGGGTACGGCTTCTCGCTGTGGGAGCTGCAGGTGTTCGGGTCGTCCTCGGCGCCGGCGACCGCGACGGTGAACCCGCCGTCGAGCGCGTCGCAGAGCGCGACGGCCCAGCCGACGGGCGGCACCGGCACCGGCGGCACTGGCGGCACCGGGGCGGCCGGGTACATCATGGCGCCGAACCCGGTCACGAACGTGAAGCCGTCGCACGAGGTGCCGCCGAACAAGGGCGGGTTCCACGAGTTCCAGGCGAACTGCTCGGTCAGCCGGACCAACCTCGGCGACGACCCGATCGTCTTCCCGGGCCTCGCCGGGGCGTCGCACCTGCACACGTTCATGGGCAACACGACCACGAACGCGGCCACGACGATCGACTCGCTGACGAAGGGCCAGACGACCTGCAAGGCCAAGGGCGACCTGTCCGCGTACTGGATGCCGACGCTGCTCAACGGTGACACCGTGGTCAACCCGGTGGGCCTGCAGACCATCTACTACAAGGCCGGGGTGAGCGACTACCGCAGCGTCCGCGCGTTCCCGAAGGGGCTGCGGTTCGTGGTCGGCAACGCGAAGAACACCGACGCGGACAGGTTCCTCGCCGCGACCGAGGAGGGCTTCGAGTGCGGCGACAGCTACAAGAACAAGAACATCCCGCTGACCTGCCCGGCCGAGCGCAGCGTCCAGCTCAACATCCGGTACCAGGCGCCGAGCTGCTGGGACGGGCTGCACCTGGACTCGCCGGACCACCAGAGCCACATGTCGTACCCGGTGGACACCCACACGGCGTCCGGCTGGGTCTGCCCGGACAGCCACCCGGTCGCGGTGCCGAAGCTGGAGTTCAAGATGGCGTGGCCGGTGAACGGTGACATGTCGAAGGTCCGGTTCACCAGCGGCGCCGGCCCCACGTTCCACTACGACTTCATGAACGCGTGGGACGACCGGACCCTGGCCGCGATGGTCGACGGGTGCATCGTGGCGGCGCGGCAGTGCGACCCGCGCGGGCACGACGGCCGCGACGACCAGCAGCCCGCCCCGTACGTCCTGAACGAGCAGTATCTCCTGCCCTGACCCTCCACAGGGCATGCAGCGCCGCCGTCCATGGCAGTGGGCGGCGGCGCTGTCGGTGCGCCCGGCCCGTGACGTAGGGTCCGTCGGAGGGCCGGCCTGGCCACCGCAGGACGAGGAGCGCCAGTTGACCGACGGGAGCCTGCGGGGTCTCACCCGCGGCCGTGCCCGCCGGAGACCGCCCGGTCAGTGGCTCGGCGTCACGGTGGTCGCCGCGGGGATGGCGGCCGCGACGGTACTGGTACCCCCGCTGATCGCCCCGGACAAGGACCCCGGCGCGACCGGTGCCACCCCGTCCGGTGCACCGGCGGGGCCGAGCTCGCCGGCGGCGCCGAGCTCCCCGGCGGTGCAGGGACCGGCGACCGGCAGCGCGCCGGCGAGGTTCACGCCGATCGTCGTCGAGGCGGAGGACCCCGGCAACCGCCTCACCGGCGGCGCCGGCGTCACCGCCTGCGGCACGTGCCACGGCGGCGCCCGCGTCCGCTACCTGTGTTTCACCTGCACCCTGGAGGTGCGCGCGGTGCTGCCGGTGGCAGGGACACGGACGGTGACCGTCGGGTACGAGGTGGACGGGCCGCGCGCGGTCAAGGTCGCCGTCAACGGGGCGCCGGCGCGCACGTTCCAGGTGACCGGCCCGGAGTGGACGGCGCCGCGGTCCTTCCAGTTCACCGCCGAGCTGCCGGCCGGTGACCTGCGGCTGGTGTTCTTCAACGACGACACCCCGGCGCCCGACATCGACGTCGTCACGATCAGCTGAGTTAGCCGCCGATCAAGCAGGGCTCAAATTCGCATTAAGCGCCCCCGCCGGGTGTTCGGCGGGGGCGTGACGGCAAGTAACGTTCGGTACCGCGGTCGCGTTCCAGGCTCAGGCGGGTGTTCAGTGATGAGATCGGCACGGTCCGATCCCTCGTCAGGTCGCGAGATCGCCGCGGCGGCGTTGACCCGCGCGGCGCTCATCGCGCGCGCGGCGGCCACGCTGAGTGCGGCGGCCGCCGGGCTGCTGCTGGTCGAGGACCGGTCGAGGGTCGTCGCGGTGCTCGTGCTGGTGGCGTTCGCCACCGCCGGCCAGCTGGGTGCCCTGACCCGGTGTCCCGGGCTGGTCGGCCGGCCCGCCGTCGTCGTCGCCGCCGACTTCGCCCTGGTGTTCGCGGTCCTCGCGGTGAGCCGCGGCGGGATCGCCTACTTCTGCTTCGCCGCCGGGGCCGGCGGGCTCGCCGGGGTCGTGCTCGGCATGCGGGCGCTGCCGGTGTGGGTCGCGCACGCCGCGCTGAGCTTCGCGGTGACCGCCGAGGTGCTGCGCCGCAACGACCCGCCGGCGGACATCGCGGCGTTCGTCGTCGCGTTCCCGATGGCGGGCGCCCTCGCGGGCCTCGGCGCGGTGGTCGCGACGACGGCCCTGGCCCGGCACCTCGAACTGTCCACGAGCCTGCTCGTGGCCGCGCAACGCTCGGCGGCGGCGTCGGAGCGGGCCCGCCTGGCGCGGGAGCTGCACGACTCGGTGGCCAAGACGCTGCGCGGGGTGTCCCTGGCCGCGCTCGCGCTGCCGTCGTCGCTGCGCCGCCAGCCGGCCCTCGCGGAGCACCTGGCCACGACGGTCGCCGCCGGCGCGACCGCGGCCGCCCGGCAGGCCCGGGAGCTGCTGCAGGAGATGCGCCTGGACGTGCCGGACCGGGACTTCGCCACCGGCGTCGAGGAGATCTGCGCGGTGTGGAGCGCGGCGTCGGGCATCCCCGTGCGGACCGACCTGACGGCGTGCGACCCTCCGGTCATGGTGGGGTACGAGCTGACCCGGATCCTGCGGGAGGCGCTCGCGAACGTGGCCCGGCACGCGGGCGCGCGGCAGGTCGTGGTGCGGCTCGCGCCGGCCCGGCGGGGCGTGCTGCTGGAGGTCACCGACGACGGCGCCGGGTTCACCGTGCCGGATGACCTGTCGCGGCTGCAGTCGGCGAACCACTTCGGCATCGTCGGCATGGCCGAGCGGGCCCGGATGGCGGGCGGCCGGCTATACCTGGACTCGGCCCCGGGCGCCGGCAGCACCGTCGCCGTGCACGTGCCCCTGGCACCCCCGGACGGCCGGCCGGATCAGCCCCGCCGGGGCGGGCAGCGGTTCGTGAGCGCGCCGTGAGCGCTGCGGTGGGGGTGCTCGTCGTCGACGACAACCCGATCGTGCGGGCCGCCGTCCGCGGCATCCTGGACGGCGACGACGCGCTGCGGGTCGTCGCCGAGGCGGCCAACGGGCGGGAGGCCCTGGACGCGGCGCGGCGGCTGCGGCCCGCAGTGACGCTCCTGGACCACCGGATGCCGGTCGCCGACGGGCTGTCGGTCATCGGCCGGCTCTCGCAGTACTCCACCGTGCTCGTGCTGACCAGCGACGACCATCCGGAGCTGATCCGCGGGATGCTGCACCACGGCGCCCGCGGTTACCTGGTGCACGGCGAGTTCGACCCGCTCGAGCTGCTGCGGGCGGTGCACGAGGTGGCCCGGGGGCGTGGCTGGCTGTCGCCGGTCGCGGCGTCGGTGGCCGCGTCGGTCGTGCGTGACCAGATCGACCGTGAGCGCGTCCAGCACCGGCACGCGGAGCGGCGGCGGCTGGCCCGGTCGCACTTCGGGCTCACCGACCGGGAGGAGGACGTGATGGGCCTGCTGTGCCAGGGGCTGTCCAACGCGCAGATCGCGCGGCAGCTGCTGCTGACGGAGAAGACGGTGAAGAACCACCTCAACCACGTGTTCGCGAAGCTGCACGTGCGCAGCCGCATGGAGGCCGTCGTGCGGTGGACCGAGCCCGGGTGACCGCGCCCGTCAGTCGATGCCGGCGATGAAGATCGTCAGCGCGATCGACAGGAGCATGCCGGACGCGCCGCAGATCAGGCCGGCCAGGGCCATGCCGCGCCTGGTGCCGGCGCCGCGGGTGCCCGGCAGCAGGCCCAGGACGCCGAACACGACCGCCGCGAGCCCGGCGATCACGCTGATCGGCGCGCAGAACATCATCAGGACCGAGATGATGCCGAGGACCAGCGCGACCGTCGGCCACGCCGGCTCCGGCGCCGACCGCGGCGGCACGGCGACGGGCGGCAGCGGTGGCAGGTCGCGCACGATGCGCAGCAGCTCACCCCAGGTCCGCGATGCGTAGACGTGGCGGGTGCGCGCGTCGAACTCCGACAGGCTCAGCCTGCCGTCGGCGGCCGCTGCGCTGAGGTGCGCGACGACGGCCTCACGGTCGGCGTCGGACGCCCGGAACGACGGCGACGGGTACATGCAATGACCGTACTGCCACCGGTCAACGACGCAGGGTGATCAATGGGGCGGTCCTGGGCGTCACAGCGTGTCGACGGTGACGTCCAGCTCGTGCGGGCCGCGCACGTCGACGGTGTAGCCGAGGTCGCGGACGGCGGCGGCGAGGGCGGCCGGGGTGCGCGGGCGGGCTCCGGCCAGCAGCAGCGCCCGGACCAGGCGGCCCTTGGTGGCCTTGTTGAAGTGGCTGACGACCTTGCCGCCGTGCAGGACCCGCACGGTGACGGCGTTGCGCGGCGTCCACATCGCGGTGTACGCCGAGGAGCGCAGGTCCAGCACCAGCGTGTCGCCGGCCAGGCCGTCGAGGACCGGCGGCAGCGCCGCGCGCCAGTGGGCGGTGAGCGGGCCGACGCCCGGCAGCCGCACCCCGATCGCGCACCGGTAGGACGGGACCCGGTCGCCGAGCCGGACCGCGCCCCACAGGCCGGAGAAGATCAGCAGCTGCCTGCGGGCGCGGGCGAGCGCCGGGCCGGTCAGGGACGCCAGGCCGAGCGCGTCGTAGAGGACGCCGGTGTACAGCGTCGCCGCCGGCTGCGTCGGCGCGGTCCACAGCACGGTGTTGCGGGCCGCCTCGTCCGCGAGGCCCGGCGTCAGGCCGAGCACGCCGAGCGCGGCGACGGGGTCGGTGCCGAGCTTCACCAGGTCGTCGAGGACCGCGGTGCGGGCCTCGGTCAGCGCGGGCAGCGACAGCCGGTCGAGGGCGAGCGCGGCGCCGCGGCGCGGGGCGGCGGCCTTCCCCTCGGACGGTGGCAGCAGGATCAGCACCGCCCGAGGGTACAAGGACTCCTACGCGTGCCGGCCGGACTGCAGGAACGGCATGCCGTGGTGGTTGGTCTGCGCCAGCCGACTGTTGAGGTTGCCGGCGCTGGCGATCTTGTCGTGGTACGCCTCGCGACGGCGGGCGACGCAGCCCGTCGGTTTGTCGCTGACCGAGACCAGATCGGGGTCGAGGTGCGTGTTGAGGCCGTCGCGGAGCAGCATGAGCGCCTCGGCGCGCAGCTGGGAGACCCGTGACTCGGTGACGCCGAGGTCGTGGGCGATCTCCATCATGGGGCGCTCCTGGAAGAAGTACCCCTTGACGACCTTGCCGAGCCGTTCGGGGAGGGCCTCGACGGCGTTGTGCAGGTAGCCGATCCGTTCGCGGTGCAGGATCAGGTCCTCCGGGCCGGCGGCCCGTTCCGGGACCATGTCCTCGGCGCTGCCGGCCGCGAACCCCTGCAGGGACAGCACCGCGGCCCGCTGCACGTCGTCGTCGATCGACTGGAGCTCATCGACGCTGACGCCGAGCGCCTCGGCCAGCTCGTGGTTGGCCGGGGTGCGTCCGAGCGCCGCGGTCAGTTCCTGTTGCATCGCGTCGGCCTGCCTGGCCCTGGCCCGCACCGATCGGCTCGCCCAGTCCAGCCCGCGCAGCTCGTCGAGGATCGCGCCGCGGATGCGGGTCGTGGCGAAGCTGCCGAACGGGATGCCCCGGCTCGGGTCGAACGCCTTCGCGGCGCCGGCCAGGGCCGCCATGCCGGCGGAGACCAGGTCTTCGCGGCTGACGTGGGCGGGTAGGCGTCCGAGCGTCTGGCGGACCAGATGCCCGACGAGTGGCAGGTGCTCGCGGATCATGTCCTCGAGCTCGCGGCCTTCCAACTGGACCTTGAGCGTGGCACCCTCAAGGGTCGCTGTCATCGGTTCCCCCTCGTGTCTGTGGTGAACCCCGTGCAGGCGGTCCACCTGCTGACACGAAGAACTTTCGGCTACGAAGGGTGCTGGCGCCGTCACTTTCGGGTGCCTTTTGGTTGCGAGACGGTGAGAGTGCTCAAGACCGGCGTGTCGCAACGACGCGCTCGACGCGCCGAGTGATTCGAACACCGGTACAGTCGCCCGCGATGAATCTTGTACCGCTCGCACCCCGCCTACGCCGCGCCGCACGCCAGCACTTCGGCTGGGACCAGCTGCGCGCAGGACAGCTTCCGCCGATGCGCGCCCTGCTCAAGCGGCGTGACGCCCTCGTGGTGTTACCCACCGGGGGTGGAAAGTCCGCCATCTATCAGGTCCCGGCGATGCTGCTGCCAGGACCCACCGTCGTCATCTCACCACTCCTCGCGCTGCAGCAGGACCAGATCGCCGGACTGAACCGCCGCCAGGCCGGTCAGGCGGTCAGGATCAGCTCCGCCGAGACCCCCAACCAGCAGCAGGCCGCCCTGGAGGCGCTGCGCGCCGGGACGGCCAGGTTCCTGTTCATCACGCCCGAGCAGCTCGGCAACCCCGCGCGGCTGGCCGAGGTCCGCGCGCTGCGGCCGAGCATGGTGGCGGTCGACGAGGCGCACTGCGTCTCCGCCTGGGGCTACGACTTCCGCCCCGACTACCTGCAGCTCGGGCACCTCATCAGGGAGCTCGGCGACGGGAACCGGCGGCCGGTGATCGTGGCGCTGACCGCGACCGCGTCACCACCGGTGCGCGCCGACATCACCGAGGCGCTCGGGCTGCGCGACCCGTTCACGCACGTCGCCGGCCTGGACCGGGCCAACCTGGAACTCGCCACGGTGCACTGCACCAGCGACGAGCAGCGCTGGCAGCGGCTGCTCGCCCAGGTACGGCGGGAGCCGCAGCCCGGCATCGTCTACGCGCCGACCCGGGCGATCGCCGAGCAGTACGCGACCCGGCTCACCGAGCACGGCGTCGAGGCGGTCGCGTTCCACGCCGGGCTCGCGTCGGGCGAGCGGAGCCGCCGGTACACCGACTTCATGGCCGACAAGATCCCCGTCATGGTCGCGACCAGCGCCTTCGGCATGGGCGTCGACAAGCCCAACATCCGCTGGGTGCATCACGTGGCACTGCCGGACTCCCCCGACAGCTACCTGCAGGAGATCGGCCGGGCCGGCCGGGACGGCGCACCGTCGCGCACGGTGCTGTTCTTCCGGCCCGAGGACGTGTCGCTGCAACGGTTCTTCGCCGCCGGCGCCCCCGACGGCAAGGAGCTCACGCAGCTGGCCGCGGCGCTGCGGGAAGGCCCCGTGAGCCGCACCGCCCTCGCGACCCGCAGCGGCCTGCCGGCGCGGAAGGTGACCTCGCTGCTGAGCCTCCTCGAACAGGTCGGCGCCGTCGAGGTCCTGCCGGGCAACAAGCTGTCCACGCCCCGCTACGCGCCGAACCCGGCCGAGGCGTCACGGCTCGCCCTCGCCCAGTTCGAGCGGCACCAGACGCTGCGGCGCTCCCGCATCGACATGATGCGCCAGTACGCCGAGAGCGCCAACTGCCGCGGCAACACCCTGCTCGCCTACTTCGGCGAACAGGCCGACCGGGCGTGCGGGCACTGCGACAACTGCGCCAACGGCACCGTCGTCGTCGACCCGGTCGTGCCGAAGCTCCCCTGGTACCGGCGCCTGTTCCGCCGGCCGGCGGCGACCCTCCCCGCGGACGAGGTCGCGCTCACCGACTCCGCCCGGCCGTTCCCGGTGTCCAGCGAGGTCCGGCACACCGCGTGGGGTACCGGCACCGTCATGGCCTACGAACAGGACCGGGTCGTGGTCCTGTTCGAGGAGGTCGGCTACAAGACGCTGTCGGTGCCGATCGTGCAGAAATCGAAACTTCTGGAGCCCGTGTAGCGCTTACGCTGTCGAGGTGCTGCTCGACCGCCGGGCGCTGAACCGGGCCACGCTGGCCCGGCAGCTGCTGCTGGACCGCGCCACGATGACGGTCCCCGAGGCGGTCGAGCACCTCGCCGGGCTGCAGGCGCAGACCCCGCACACCTGGTACACGGGGCTGTGGACCCGCCTCGCCGGGTTCGCGCCGGCGCACGCCTCGGACCTGCTCGCCGACGGCCGCCTGGTCCGCGTCGCCAGCCTTCGCTCCACGATCCACCTGATGACCGGCCGCGACGCCCTGGCCGTGCGGCCGCTCGTCGCCGTCGCCGGCGAGCGCATGTGGTCCACCAACTTCCGCCGCCGCCTCGGTGCCGACCCGCCGCTCGACGACATCGTGGCCGAGGGCAGGCGGCTGCTCACCGGGACCCCCATGACGTTCGGGGAGCTCGGCGCCGCGCTGGGCACGTGTTTTCCGGGCCGCGACCCGGCCGCCCTCGCGCAGACCGTCCGCGTCTTCGAGACCCTGGTGCAGGTGCCGCCGCGTGGGCTGTGGGGGCGCAGCGGCAAGGCCGCGCACACGCCCGCGTCGGCGTGGCTGCCGCACGTCACGGCCGCCCCGATGTCCGTGGACGATCTGGTACGCCGCTACCTGGGCGCGTTCGGCCCGGCGACGGTCCGCGACGCGCAGGTCTGGTCCGGGCTGACCCGCCTCGCCGAGGTGTTCGCCCGCCTCACCACCGTCACGTTCGCCGGGCAGGACGGCCGGGAGCTGTTCGACCTGCCCGACGCGCCGCGGCCCGACCCGGACACGCCGGCGCCGGTGCGGTACCTGTACGACTTCGACAACCTGCTGCTCAGCCACGCCGACCGCAGCCGCGTCCTCACCACCGGGTACCTGAGCCAGCCGTTCGGCGACAACGGCCCGATGCCCGCGGTCGTCCTCGTCGACGGCTTCACCGCCGCCCTGTGGCGGCCTGTCCTGACCCGCGGCAGCGCCGTGCTGTACGTGGCGCCGCTGACGGACCTGTCCTCCGCGGACCTGGACGAGGTCGCCGAGGAGGGCGCCCGGCTGCTGCGGTTCCTCGCGCCACCGTCGGCGCAGCAGGACGTCCGCTTCGTCGACGGCGGCTGGCCGGCGCTGCTGCGCGCCGCCGCCTAGGCCTGCCGATTGCGGGCGCGCCGCCGCTCAGGCCTGCCGATGGCGGGCGCTGCCGCTCAGGCCTGCCGATGGCGGGCGCTGCTGCGCGCCGCCGCTTAGGCTGGCAGGCATGACTGAGCTGCCGATCGACCAGCGCGAGTACAACCGCAAGCTGATCGCGGAGTTCCGCGCCAACGGCCGCCGCCTCGAGGACAGGCCGCTGCTGCTGCTCACCACCGTCGGCCGCACGACCGGCAAGCCGCACACCAGCCCGATGATGTACATCCGCGTCGACGACAAGCTGTACGTCATCGCCTCGAACGCGGGCGCGGTCTCCGACCCGGACTGGTACCGCAACCTGGTCGCCGGGCCGGCCGTCACCGTCGAGGCGGAGGGCGAGGAGTTCCCCGCCACCGCTCGTCCCGTCACCGATGAGGACCGGCCCGTGCTGTGGACCAGGATCTGCGAGCGTTACCCGTTCTTCGCCGACCACCAGAACGGCGTCGAACGGAAGATCCCCGTGGTCGAGCTGATCCGCTAGTTTTTCTTGCCTTCTGTGGTTCTGGCCTTCTTGAGTCCTGGCTTTTAGACCGGGCTCAGCACCTTGTCCGGCTCGACGAACTCGCGGCTGGTGACGTCCTCGACCAGGTCATGGGCCCACCAGCTGCCGTCGTGGAACTCCACGGGGACCTCGTCCTCCCACGGGTCGAGCCCGAGCCCCTCGATCGCGTCGAACCACGCGTCGCGCCGCGACGCCGGCAGGCGCCCGCCGCACCACGGGCAGTACCCGATCACGACCATCGACGTGCCGCCGTCCCGGACGGGCAGCCCGTACTCGTCGAACTTCGCGTCATAGACGACGACCACGTCCGGGTCGTCCTCGCCGTCCTCCGACTCGGACCGGGCCAGTTGAGCACGCATGCCGTCGCAGCAGTGTTTTCGCACGGCACGCAGTATGGCGGGCGCACACTGTCGGGTGTCCGGCAGGAGGACAACTGTCGTTTCGGGGATAGTCCAGGCCCCTGAGCACGGTATACGCTCCCGGCCACGGCAGTTGAACGGCTGGCACGTATCCGGGATTCGACGCCACGACGGCGCTCCTAGTGTCAACACCAGCGCCAAGAACCCCATCTGCATCGCAAACCACATCACCCCCGCAATACGAGAGGATCCACCATGAGCGAGTACGACGGCGGCGACACCGGCGCGGACTACGGCCACGTCGAGACCGGCCAGGAGCACGAGTCCCTGAACCAGCTCCACGAGGTCAACGCCAGCGAGGCCGACTACAACAACCAGTTCAACGTGTACGAGCAGGACCACGCGGCCGCCGAGTCGACCTCGTTCGACCAGGGCCACCACGTCGAGTACTCCAACCCGTCGGGCGAGCACTACGAGGAGTCGGACTTCACGTCCTACGACCACTCGGCCGCCGAGTCGGACCACGTCTTCGCCGCCGAGGGCAGCGAGTCGTCGCACCAGGCCGAGTTCTCGCAGCTCGACGCCCTGCAGGCCCAGCTGGACTCCGCCTTCTCCCAGGCCACCGTCATCGACACCGACACCCCGCCGTCGATCGCCGCCGGCTGATCCTCACTGCTTCGCATGCCGGTCCGCGGGAGCCACTCCCGCAGGCCGGCATGCGCTCGTTCCGGCCCCGGTCTGGCAGCGTAAACTACGGACAGCGACGACGCCGGAGATCAATTTCTCTGGCTGCGGTAGGGTCGAGATGAAGCTGCCCGGCCACCGACCGGAGTCCCCCGGCCGTATCCCCGAGCCGCCTTGCCGCATCCCGTTGGTCACCTCAGCCGTATCTCCTGCTCCCGAGCAGGGCGTCGGCGACGTCGGTGCGGACGTTGAGCACGGTGCGGCCGTCACGGTGGGCGGTGACGAGCCCGGCCGACCGCAGCGCCGCCAGGTGCTGGGAGACGCCACCGGCGGTCAGCCCGGTCCGGGCCGCGAGCGCCGTCGTCGACGCGGGCGCCGACAGTTCGACCAGGAGCCTCGCCCGGCTGCGCCCGAGGACCGCGGCGGGCCCGTCCGGGGTGCGGGCCGGCTGCTCCCACAGCGCGCCCGTCCCCCGTGGGGGGTACGCCAACTGGGCAAGCCGCCCCGCCGAAACGGTCAGGATCGACGGCCACACGAACACCGACGGGATCAGCACCAGCCCGCCGCCGTCCGGCACGTCGTCGGCGGTGCACCACCGTTGCGCGACCGACAGCGTGTCGTCGGCCCAGCGGACCTGCTCGTGCAGGTCGTTGAGCAGCCCGCCGACCCCGTCCGCGGCGAGGGCCCGGGCGCGGGTGAACACCTCCGCCTCGAGCAGCTGCCGGATGCGCGGCCAGTCGGCGGCGAGCGCCACGTCGAAGTAGTCGGCGATCTGCTCCGCGAGCCGCTGCAGCAACCCGTCCAGCGACGGCCCCTGCACCCAACCCCCAGGCCGCGCCGTGACCCCGGGCCGCGCCGTGACCCCGGGCCGCGCCGTGACCCCGGGCCGCGCCGCGACCCCGAGCTGCGCCGCGACCTCGGCAGGCGGCGTCGCCAGCAGCGCGTCCAGCTCCGCCGACAGGTCTGTGAACAGGCCCGCCGGCGCCGGCGTCAGGAAGTCCGGCACGTACGCCGGGCCCGGCGGCACCAGCTGCCACAGCTCGCTGCGCGTCAGCCGCCCGAGGCGGGGCCGGACTTTCCGGACCCACGGCAGGTGGATCGCGTGCGCGCCGGGGTCATGCAGCACGCGGATGCTGGCGATCGTCTCCCACAGTGGCGAGATCGCGAACCGCACCCGGGCGACCCCGCCGGCGGACAGCCCGATGGCAACCATGCAGTCCAGGCTAAAACGTTGGAACGGCACCGCAGCGGCCGGAAGGATGGCGGCATGACCAACGCCGCACTGTTCCGCTCGCTGCACAACGCCGCCGACCCGCTCGTGCTCGTCAACGCGTGGGACGCCGCCTCCGCGCGGATCGTCGCCGCCGCCGGTGCCCGCGCGGTCGCCACCACCTCCGCCGGGGTCGCCTGGTCGCTCGGCGTGCCCGACGGCGACGCGCTGACCCGTGACGCGATGCTCGCGCACCTGGCGCGGGTCGTCGCCGCGGTGGACGTGCCGGTGACCGCGGACGTCGAGTCCGGCTTCGGGGCCACCCCGGCGACGTCGCCGACACGCTGCGCGGGGTCGCGGCGGCCGGCGCCGTCGGCGTCAACCTGGAGGACACCGTGCGCGGCGACGACCCCGGCCTGCGCGCCGTCCCCGACCAGGCGGCGAGGATCGCGGCCGCCCGGGCCGCCGCCCCGGACGTCTACATCAACGCGCGCGTCGACACGTACCTGCGCGGCGAGGGCAACATCGACGGCACCGTCGCGCGGGCCCGCGCCTACCTGGACGCCGGGGCGAGCGGGATCTTCGTGCCCGGGGTCGTGGACGCGACCACGATCGCGGCGCTCGCCGCGGCGATCCCCGCGCCGCTGAACATCCTCGTCGGCCCGTCCGCGCCGTCCGTCGCCGACCTCGCGAAGCTGGGCGTGGCCCGGGTCAGCCTCGGCTCGTGGGTGGCGGAGGCGGCGTACACGGTCGCCCGGCGCGCCGCCGAGGAGGCGTTCAGCGCCGGCACCTACACGAGCCTCGACGGCGCCATCGGGTACGGCGAGCTCAACGCCCTCATGTCAAGCTGACGCGCAACGCCCCGACGCGCTCACACGCAGCGCCGCAAGGGTCTTGTCCAGCCGGCGCTGCCGCGTCTCGGCCGTCTTCGCGCCGTCCAGGGCCAGCACGTGCTGCCGCTGGTTGCTGTACGACAACCCGTCGAACCTCGCCTTCGCCGCCGGATCCGCGGTCAGGGCGGCGGCGAGGTCGGCGGGCACCTCGACGACCCTGGGCGCCGTGTCCAGCTCCAGGTCGACGTCGATCTCGTCACCGGCGGCGATCCCCGCACCGGCGCGGACCTCGGCGGACACCGGCAGCATGTACTCCCCGCCGTACACCGCGACCGTGCTGCGATACGTGTAACCGTTGATCGTCACGAGGACCCGCGGTTTCTTCCCGCGGCCGAAGGACTCGACGACCTCGGCGGGGACCTTCATGCCCGTGGCGGTCTTCCCGCCGAGGAACAGCGTCGCGCGAAACCTCATGCCTGCAGACGGTAGCGCTCAGCGCAGCAGTTGCAGGGCGGTCCGGATCGGCAGGCGTTCGACGGTACGTTCGAACGACGTCTCGCCGAGGCAGAAGCGCTCGAACATGCGCCAGCCCGGCGGGGTCCGCAGCATCGCGTGGAAGAGCCCGGGCCGGCGGCTGAACGTGTCGAGCAGCCGCCGCCCCGCCGTCATCGCCGGGGCGAGGGTCCGTTCGACGCCGGTGACGTAGCCGTCGAGGTCGCCGGAGGCGGCGGCCGCGCCGGCGAGGGTGCCGGAGCGCACGGCGAAGCTGATGCCCTCGCGGGTCCACGGCTCCAGCAGGCCCGCCGCGTCGCCGGCGACGAGGATCCGGCCGGTGCGCAGCGGCGACCTCGGGGTGCGGCACCGGGTGAGGTGCCCGGAGTCGTGCACGGGTTCGATGCCGTCCAGGCCGAGCCGGGTCACGAAGTCGCGCAGGTACCGCTTCGTCCGCTCGCCCTGCCCGCGGGAGGCGATCACGCCGACGGTGAGGACGTCGTCCTTCGGGAACACCCACGCATAGGAGCCGGGCAGCGGACCCCAGTCGATGAGCAGCCGGCCCTTCCAGTCGGCGGCGACGCCGGCGGGGACCGGCAGCTCGACCTCCAGGCCGAGGTCGACCTGGCCGTACTCGACGCCGGCGTGGCGGGCCGTGATCCCTGACGAGCCGTCGGCGCCGATGACGGTGGCGCCGATGACGGTCGAGCCGTCCGCGAGCCGGACCGTCACCGTGCCGCCGGTCTGTTCGAGGGACCGGGCCGTCGCCGACTGCCGCACGACCGCGCCGGCCTTCTCCGCGGCGAGCCGCAGCGCGTCGTCGAACTGCGGCCGGCGCACCATCTGCAGCAGCGGCCCGCGGCGCGCGGTCCGGGTGAACGCCCGCCGGCCGTCATGGGTGAAGTCGGCCCGCACGATGTGGTCGTCGGCCGGGATCTCGATCGCGCCGGCGACCGCCTGGACGCTGAAACCGATCAGACCACCACCGCACGTCTTGTACCGGGGGTGCACCGCCTTCTCCAGTACCAGCGTCCGTGCCCCGCCGAGCGCCGCCGCGCGTGCCGCGGACAGCCCGGCGGGCCCCCCGCCGACGACGACCACGTCCCAGTCCTGCCGATCCGCGCTGTCGGGTCCGTTCACGTTCACGCTCACTCGAGCAGCGTAGAGGTCCACGCTCACAGGTGAGATTGGCCTCGTGTGATGCAGACGTCATCCGAATGAGTGACCGATCTGTTTCACTGGCGGGATGTCGGCGATCGACCATCTCATCCACGCCAACGAGCAGTACGCCAGCACGTTCCCCGGGCCGCGCCCGTTGCGGCCGCGCCTTCGGCTGACCGTGATCGCGTGCATGGACTCGCGACTGGACCTCTTCGGCGCGCTCGGTCTGGACATCGGTGACGCGCACCTCATCCGCAACGCCGGCGGCCTGCCGACGGAGGAGGTGCTGCGCTCGCTCGCGATCAGCCAGCGGCGGCTCGGCACCCGTGAGATCGTCGTGATCCACCACACCGAATGCGGCATGCAGGGCTTCGACGACGAGGAGTTCCGCGCGACGCTCACCGAGGAGACCGGCCGTGCGCCGAGCTGGGACGTGCCCGGCTTCAGCGACCTGCACGACACGATGCGCACCTCGATCGAGACGATCCGCGAGTGCGCGTGGCTGCCGCACCGTGAGGACGTGCGCGGGTTCATCTTCGACGTCGGCACCGCGAAGATCGAAGAGGTGCTCTGAGTCCGGTGCGGTCCTACGTCGTCACGGGCGGCGGCCGGGGTGTCGGCCGCGCGGTCGTCACGCGCCTGCTGCGCGACGACGGCACCGCCGTGGTCGTCCTGGAGCACGACCCCTCGGCACTGACCTGGATCACCGGCGGCGCCGGCAGCCCTTCCGGCAGCGTCTTCGACGGCGGGCGCGTCGTCGGACTCGCCGGGGACGCGGGTGACGAGGCGGTCACCGAGCGCGCCGCCGACCTCGCCGAGGCGCGCGGGCCCCTCACGGGCTGGGTCAACAACGCCGCCGTCTTCCGTGACGCCTGGATCGACGCGGTACCGGCGCGCGAGCTCGTCGCACTCATCGTGGCGAACCTGGCACCCGCCGTGGCCGGCAGCGGCACCGCCGTGCGACGCTTCCGCGCGGCCGGGCACGGCGGCGCGATCGTCAACGTGTCCTCGCACCAGGCGCAGCGCGCGGTGCGGGGCGCACTGCCCTACGCGACCGCGAAGGCCGCGATCGAGGGCCTGACCCGCGCCCTCGCCGTCGACCACGGCCCGCACGGCATCCGGGTCAACGCCGTCGCCCTCGGCTCGATCGGGACCGAACGTTCGGAGGCGTACCTCGCTGCCCGCCCGCCGGACGAGGCCGCCCACATCGTGGACCAGCTGGCCCGGCTGCACCCGCTCGGGCGGCCCGGCGGCGCCGACGAGGTCGCCGAGGCGGTCGCGTTCCTGCTGTCACCGGCGGCGTCGTTCGTCTCCGGTGCGGTGCTGCCGGTCGACGGCGGCCGCGCCGCCAGGGGCGCCGACCCGGAGGCACGCTGACCGCCCGCCGATGCCGGCCCGCCGGGCCCGGTGGCGGTGCGCCATCCGGCCCCGCCGCGCCGGGTCGTGAGTACGGCGCCACGGGGTAAACAGCGGGGGTTCGCGCGAGGGGCGGCGGGACGCCACAGACGCCGGTGATGCTGCACGATCGATCCCATGCGATACGGGGGGCGGCTGAACCGCATCGAGTTCACTGCGCTGATCGACCAGCGGGCGAACCGGATCCGTGCGAGCGCCGCCGCGCTGCCGTTGTACGGGATGGCCGGCTGGTCCGGTCCGTGCCGCATCGGCGGCTGGGCCTGGGACGACGACCGGCTCGTGCACGCCGGGCTGACGTTCGGCGACCCGGCGGCCGGCGGCGGCTGGGTCGAGGTCGTCACCACCGCCGGCCCGCCGCTGCCGTTGCTCATCGACATGCGGGTCGCGGCCGTGATGCCGCAGCCACCCGAGGACCGCAGGACGTACGAGCGCAACCTGCGCGCCGCGTCCACACCCGCGCCGCACCGGGTCGGCATCACCGTCGACGGCGTGCCGAAACCGTTCCAGCGCTGGCCGGACCAGGAGGTAATGCCGGCGCAGAAGGGCTGGCTGGCGGTCCTCGACGAGGTGCCCGGCCTGCTGCTGCGGGTGTCGAACCTGGCGCCGGCCGAGATCAGGCTCGCCAGGGTCGGCGACCTGGAGCCGCACCTGGTCGGCACCAGGTCGCAGCTGCTCGCCGGCTACGACGAGGACCCGGACGCCTGAGCCCGCCCGGCGGCGCCCCCGTCCTCAGTACCGCGACGCCAGCGCCTGCGCGAAGTTGACGCGCTGCAGCGCCTCGGCCGCGTGCAGCGGCGAATACACCACCTCGCGCGCCATGTAGTGGAACTGTCCCGCCTGGATCGACACGATCATCGGCCCCGACATCGTGTGCGCCTTCGCGGTCAGGAAGAACAGGCCGAACAGCAGGAACAGGCTCAGCCCGCACGTGAACGGCGCCATGATCACGGCGATGATCGCGCTGGCCACACCGAGCCCGATCGCCCAGCCCGGCGTCGTCGTGATCGGCACCGGCTGCGAGATCACCAGCCACCGGCTGCCGTGGATCGGCCAGACCCCGACCGGGGTGTAGATGGCGCGGCCGTCGACCCGCACGTCGCCGATCTGCACGTCGGGCCCGGTGTAGGCGGGCAGCTCACCGCCGCCGCCGCTGTAGGGGATGGGCAACGTCACGTGAGCATTGTGACCCCTGCAAGCCACCGGCGGGACCCCTCACCCGGCTTGGCACCCCGGCCGAACAGGTGCCGCAGCGACCGCCGGTGACTGCCGCCGCCGGTGACCGCCTGCCGCGCGAGCTGCGCATGACGAGCAGCGCCACCGCACACACGATGACCGGCACCGCCCACACCACCCCGGCCCGCAACCCACCCCGGCTCCCCCGCCACAACCCACCCCGACTCCCCCGCTAATGCCCTAGGGGGCATCCCGCCTCGCCCGGCTCGCCTCAACGCCGCGCTGGCCAACATCCCCACCGTGGCTTGCTCCCCGCATCCCACCCCGCCTCGGCTCGCCTCAGTGCCTCGCTCGGCAACATCCCCGCCGTGGCCTGCCACCGCTTCGTCGCGGCCTGACCGGAGGCCCGGCACCGTCGCGGCACGGCCGGACGCGCGCCGCTGTCGTCGAGCAGCGGCAACCACGCCGGCTGGGCGATGCCGCCCGGGACCGCCAGGAGAGCAGCAAACGACCAGGACGACAACGACGAACAGGAAGGCAACGACGATCGGGAGGACAACGGCCCAGGCGAGGTTCACCGCTCCTCCAGGTGCTCGGCGAGCCGGTCGAAGGACCGGCGCCAACGGGCCACGGTGCTCTCGGCG
Source organism: Dactylosporangium sp. NBC_01737 (assembly GCF_035963215.1). Taxonomy (NCBI): domain Bacteria; kingdom Bacillati; phylum Actinomycetota; class Actinomycetes; order Micromonosporales; family Micromonosporaceae; genus Dactylosporangium; species Dactylosporangium sp. NBC_01737. The sequence goes on along the minus strand of NZ_CP109153.1, from coordinate 4,317,198 downwards.
CGGGCGGCGTCGGTGGTGACGCCCTGCTGCCGCATGGTCATCTCGGTGCCGCCGTCACCGGTCGGCTTGAACATCACGCTCACCGTCCAGGCGCCGCTACCTGCGGCGGCACCGGGGTCGCGGGTCGTCATGACGAGCCGGGCGGGGCATCGAGTTCGCGGTAGACACCGCCGAGCGGGTGCTCGTTGCCGGCGCCGTCGAGCATGACGACCCGCCAGGCGCCGCCCGGCCGGGTCTGCATGACGATGCGGTCCTCCGGCGTGGTGAACTCCCGCGGGCCGAACCACCGGCTGAAACCCGCGGGCGTTGTCCACGCCCGGTAGACCCGCTTCGGGTCCGCGGCGAGCCTGCGGGTGATCGAATACTCGGCGGTGTGCACGGTGCGCTCCTTGCCCGAGCACAGGAGCCGACGCGGTCGCCGGCCCCTGTGACGTTGGTCAGGCGTAGACGGCGGCGAGCCACTCGGACCAGGTCTGCTGCGCGGCCTCCTGGTCGATGTCGGCGAACACGTGGTGTCCGGTGAGGATCATGGGACCGCCACCCAGGAACCGCAGCAGCGCGTCGTCGGTGCGCACGCCCAGGAAGCCGGGCTCGAACGCCACGTCGACGACGCCGGTGACGTCCTGCCCGTCGACGGTGAACTGTGCCTTGTCGCCCTCGCTGACCGGCACGGTCAGACCGACGGCGGCGACGATGCCTGCCCACGCCCGCTCCGGGTCAGACTGCTGCGGCCCGAACGCGGTGACCGGCACCGCGGTGCGCCCCGGGAAGTGCAGCAGATACTGCTCGAGGGTGCGCAGGTAGAGCGGGTTGCCCTTGCGCAGCGCGTCATACTGCTCTTCCCAGTCGCCGGTCATGATCCCGCTGTGCACGAGCCGCAGCGCGGTGCTGCCGCCGTCGCGGCCTTCGACGAGATACTCGAACGCCATGAACGCGCCGCTCTCGTCGGGCGAGCTCTGGTAGGCGAAGTGGTGCGGCGGATCCCACGCGGTGACCGTCGACTCGGCGGTGAAACCGGGCATCGTGAGTGACCCGCGGCCGCCGACGCGGGGCTCGACCTCGCTGCGGCCCATGAACCACGAGTCGATGCCGGGGCCGGTGGCGATCGCGTCCCAGACCTGCTCGGGCGTTGCCGCGATGTCGATGTCGTGGGTGAGCTCGAATTCGTGCGACATGTCAGGACTCCTTGGTCTCGGGACGGTGCGGTTCGATCTGAACGTCGATGTCTGTGGCGGTGGCTGCCGCGTCCATCGAACCCGGGGCGTCCGGGCGCAGGCTGGGGTGGATCGCGACGATGACGCGGTGGTCGCGTCCGCCTTCGGCGCGCTCGTCGTGGTAGCGGCTGACCAGCGCGGCCACCGCCGTGGTCAGCTCCTGGGCGAACGCGGCCCGGTCGGCCGCGGAGGCGAACCGCACGGTGCCGTCGAGCGCGAACGTCGCGACCGGCTTGCCCGCCCGGGCGGCACCGGTGATGAGCGTGCCGACCTCTTTGACGAGGCGTGCCGCAATCGCAAGCAGCCAGCGCGCGGACAGCTTGTCGGGTGATCTGGCCGGGTCGGGTGCCACGGCGGCGAGAGCCGTCGGCGAGATCACGAACGACGCTGCGGTGGCCCGCAGCACCCGCTCCGTGACGTTGCCCTTGCGCCGCTCCTCGACCAGCTCGACGAGGCCGTGCGCCTCAAGCGTCTTCAGGTGGTAATTCACCTTCTGCCGGGGCAGGCCGACGATCGCCGCGAGACTGGTCGCCGAGTGCGGCTCCACCAGCAGCGCCAGCAGCCGCGCCCGAATCGGGTCCAACGCCACCTCGGCGGCGCCGGGCTCCTCGATGACTCCCACTTCGAACATGTGAGAACCGTACCTACCGACAACTTCTTCTGTCAAGACAAGAAAAATTGTCGGTGCCCGTCGCTACAGTGATCGCTGTGACATCCCAGGTGCGGGGACCCCGGGTCTCCACCATCGAGTTGTTCTTCGATCTCGTGTTCGTCTTCACCGTGACCCAGTTCGCCACCGTGCTGGTCAAGCACGTCGACGTGGTTCACACGCTCCGGGTGCTGCTGATGCTGGGCATCGTCTGGTGGATGTATGCGGGCTACGCCTGGCTCACCAACGCGGTGGCCCCGAGCAGCACGACGCGCCGCACGCTGCTGCTCACCGGCATGGCCGGATTCATGGTGATCGCCCTGTCGATCCCGTATGCGTTCGACGGCGACGGATGGGCCTTCGGCGTCGGCTATCTCATCGTCACCGCCGTCCACTCTGCCTTGTTCCTGCAGGCCGACGACAACGCCTCGATCGGCGCCGCGATCGGCGGCCTGGCCCCGATCAACGGCACCGCCGCGCTTCTGGTGCTGGCCGGCGGATTCCTCGACGGCGCGTGGCACTACGGGCTGTGGACCGCGGCACTGGTGGTGGTCATCGCCGCGCCGTATCTGCAGCGCAGCATGGGCACCTGGACGATCAACGCGGGACACTTCGCGGAACGGCACGGCCTGGTCGTCATCGTCGCCATCGGCGAGTCGGTCGTCGCGATCGGCCTCGCCTTCGCCGGCATGCACCTCAACCCGTCCACGCTCCTCGTGGCGATGCTGGGCCTGTGCATCGCGTATTACCTGTACTGGAACTACTTCTCCGGCGACGAGACCCGCGCCGAGCACGCCCTGCACGCGATCACCGACCCGGCCCGCAAGGCCCGTGTCGCGGTCCAGGCGTGGGGTTACGCGCACTACTTCCTGATCGCCGGCATCGTGTTCACCGCAGTCGGGGTGAAGCTGTCGGTCGGTCATGCCTTTGAGCCGCTGCACTGGCCGAGCGCGATCGCGCTGAGCGCCGGCGCCGCCACGTTCCTGCTCGGCCACGCGCTGTTCCTGTCGATCCTGAAGCTGCCCGGCGCCTGGTATCGCGTGGCGGCCGCGGCCGGCGTCCTGGCGGCGATCCCGCTGGGTCACTGGCGCGCCGTCGCACAGCTCACGGCGGTCCTGCTCGTGATGGCCGCCGCGGTCATCGCCAGGGACATGAGGACCATGCGTGTCGAACACACCACCGCCATCCACGACTTCGGCCGCTGACGTCGCATCGTGGACCTCGGCAGCCCTTTGATCGCACGCAACGCCGACCGGGAACGGCCGCCGATCGGGTGCTCTGGGGTGGAGACAGCGGACGGAGGTGCGGCTGGACAGGGCCATGGCACGGTTGGCCGGAAGCGCTGTGGTGCGGTCGCACCGGGCCAGGGGTGAACGCCGAGGGCAGGGGCGAGCCGGGCCAGGGGTGAGTGCCGAGGGCAGGGGCGAGCCGGGCCAGAACGTCAGCCAGGGCCAGAACGTCAGCCAGGGTCAGAAGGTGAGCCGGGGTCAGAAGGTGAGGAGGCCTAGTGCCATCGCGGTGGTGACGGCGGCGGTGCGGTCGCTGACGTCGAGCTTGTTGAAGGCGCGCAGCAGGTGGGTCTTCACGGTTGCCTCGGTGATGTGCAGGGCGCGGCCGATGGCGGCGTTGGTGTGGCCGGTGGCGACGAGGGACAGGACCTCCAGTTCGCGGGCCGAGAGGATCGGGGTGGTCGCCGGGCGGGGTGGGTTGCGGACCTGCTGGACGAGGCGGCCGGCGACGGACGGGGCGAGGACGGTCTCGCCACGGGCGGCGGCGCGGACGGCGGCAGTGAGATCGGTGCGGGTGGCGTCCTTGAGCAGATAGCCGCTGGCGCCTGCTTCGACGGCTCGGAGGATGTCGGCGTCGGTGTCGTACGTGGTGAGGACGACGACGCGGGTCTGTGGGAGGGCGGCGAGGATGCGGTCGGTGGCGTCGGCGCCGTCGAGGCCGGGCATCCGCAGGTCCATGAGGATGACGTCGGGGTGGTGGGTGTGCGCGGCGGTGATGGCCTCGTCGCCGGAGCCGGCCTCGCCGACGACGGTCAGGTCGGGCTCGGCTTCCAGCATGCCGCGCAGGCCGTCGCGGACGACAGGATGGTCGTCGACCAGCAGGATGCGGATCATGCGAACTGCACCGTGACGGTGGTGCCGGCGCCGGGGCGGCTCTCGACGGTGCACAGGCCGCCGGCCTGCTCGACCCGGGAACGCATTCCGGCGAGGCCGAACCCCGACCCGAATCCCGACCCGGCTGCGGACCCGCCGGACCCGGACCCGGACCCGGGCTCGGGCCCAGACGCCGACCCGGCAGCACTGGACGCCGCAGCGCCGGAGCCCAAACCCGGATCCGGAACCGCACGCGGACCAGGCACCACAGCCGCGGCCGGGCCCGCAACCGCACCGCCGGAGCCCACATCCGGAACCGCGCCCGAACCAGGCACCGCAGCCGCACCCGGCCCTGCAGCCGCATCGGCGGAGCCCAGAACCGGAACCGCAGCAGGGGCAGGCGCCGCCGCAGAGGTAGGCACCGCAGCCGCGGCCGGGCCCGCAGCCGCACCGCCGGAGTCCACACCCAGCACCGCAGCCGGGGCGGGGGCCACAGCGGCGGCCGGGGGTGGGACGGTGAAGCCGATGCCGTCGTCGGTGATCGTCAGGACGACCGTGGTGCCGGTGAGCGTGAGGTGGACGTCGACGGTGGTGGCGTGGGCGTGGCGGCGGACGTTGGTGAGGGCCTCCTGCAGGCAGCGCAGCAGCACCACCTGCAGCGCGGTCGGCAGGTCGGACAGGCCCTGGTCGAGGCGGCGATCGAGGTGGCAGGCGGTGCGGATGCCGGTCTGGGAGGCGAGGCGGGAGAGCTGCCGGCGCACGGCGTCGCCGAGGCCGGAGTTGTGCAGGTCGGCCGGGGTGAGGGCGGCGACGAGGGCGCGGGCCTCGGCGAGGTTGTCGCGGGCGGTGCCGGCGACCTGCTCGAGGCGGTGCGCGGCCTGGGCGGGATCGGCCGCGGCCGCCTGGGCGAGGGTGATGATGCTGGTGAAGCCCTGCGCGAGGGTGTCGTGGATCTCGGCGGCGAGGCGGGCGCGTTCGGTGGCGACGCCGGCCTCGTGGGAGAGGCGGGCGACCTCGGCCCGGCTGGCGGACAGTTCGGCGATCATCGTGGCGCGTTCCTCGTTCTGCTCGACGAGGTGGGAGACGAAGCTGCCGAGGAGGAGCGCGAACGCCAGGCCGAGGACGGTGAGCGGGAGCAGGCCGTGCACGAGGGACAGGGTGCCGTCGCGCAGGTAGGTCATCGGGACCGGCAGGAGGGTGAGGGCGGCCACGATCGCGGCGGCGGGGCGGCGGGGCACCGCGGAGAAGACCATGGTGCCCCAGGCGAAGAGGGCGAAGGACGCGGTGTGGTCGATCCAGACGGCGGTGAGGTGCAGCACGGCGAGGACGAGGACGAAGATCCAGGCGCCGCGCGGGGTGACGGTGCGGAAGATGTGGCGGCGGCCGTAGAGGAAGTACCAGGCGAGGGCGGCGGCGACGAGGACCGAGGAGACGAACGCGGCGCGGGGACCCGGGCCGTCGTCGAAGGCCATGAACGCGATGACCGCGCCGGCCACGACGGTGAAGCCCAAGTCCCAATGCCGGCGTTTCATGAACGCGACCACCGGAACGTCAGCAGGCTCAGCACCAGTCCGATCACGCACCACGCCCCCAGCACCAGAGCCGTCCTGCCGGGCTCCCATGAGCCTGCCACCTCCTGCGCGGCGAGGGTGTCGGGCAGGAACACCGAGCGGAATCCCTGGCCCATCCATTTGACGGGGAACAGCGCCGAGACGTTGACCATCGCCGGGGGCAGCGCCGCGATGTGGACGAAGATGCCGGAGGTGAACTGCAGGACGAGGACGGGCAGGTTGAGCACCGCCGGGGCGCTGCGGGCCGAGCGGGCCATCGACGACGCGGCGATGCCCAGCAGGGTACAGGCGACCACCGACAGGACGAGCATCCAGGCGAGCGTGAGCCAGCGGGACCCGGAGGGCAGCGGCAGGTCGAACATGAGGACCCCGACCAGCAGCAACAGCAGCACCTCGAAGAGCGCGGCGAAGAAGACCAGGACGATCTTGCCGAGGAAGTAGGCGCCGGCGGTGACGGGGGTGCCGCGCAGGCGCTTCAGCGTGCCGTCCTCGCGGTCGACGGCGATGCCGACGCCCATGCTGATGAACGCGGTCGACAGGATGCCGTAGGCGATCATGCCCGCGGCGAACACCTGGCTGTGCGTGGTCGGCGACCCGGGCACGACCGGGGTGTCGAAGATGAGCCCGAGCAGCACGGTGAGCAGCGCCGGGAACGCGAACGTGAAGATGACCGCGTCCTTCTGCCGCACCAGTTGCAGGATCTCGACGTGGCCACGGGAGCGGCCGTGCGCGAGCAGAGCGGTCATGACGGGGCTCCGATCAGGTCGAGGTAGACGTCTTCCAGGCTGGGGCGGCGCACCTGCAGGTCGAGCGCGTCGGGTGGCAGGGCGGCGACCACGCTGTTGGGCGTGTCGGTGCGGACCTCGTGCAGTCCGGTGCCATCGCGCCAGGTGACGGTCGCCTGTGCCCGGGCGGGTCCGCCGACGTCGGACGGTGTACCGGCGGCGACGACCCGGCCACCGGCGATGATCGCGAGCCGGTCGGCGAGGGCGGCGGCCTCTTCGAGGTAGTGGGTGGTGAGCAGGATCGTGGTCCCGTCGGCGGCGAGGGAGCGGATCAGTGTCCAGAACTGCCGCCGCGCCTGCGGGTCGAACCCGGTCGTCGGCTCGTCGAGGAAGACGAGGGCGGGGTTGCCGATGATGCCCAGGGCCACGTCGACGCGCCGCCGCTGCCCGCCGGACAGCGTCCGGACGAGGGCTCCCGCCTTGGATGACAGGCCCACCAGCGAAATGACCTCGTCGGGGTCCCGTGCGGAGGGGTAGAACCGCGCGTAGTGCCGGACGGTCTCGCGGACGGTGAGGTCGGCCGCGTCCGTGGCGGTCTGCAGCACGATGCCGATCCGGGCCCGCCACCGCCGCCCCGCGACCCCGGGGTCCTCCCCCAGCACGAGCACGTCACCGCCGTCGCGGCGCCGGTGGCCTTCGAGGATCTCGATGGTGGTGCTCTTGCCCGCTCCGTTGGGCCCGAGCAGGGCGAAGATCTCCCCGGGCCCGACGGAGAGGGAGATCCCGTCGACGGCCGGGTTGCCCCCGTACGCCTTGCGCAGCCCGTGCACTTCGATCGGTGTCATGGACCCATCGAACCGCCTGCGCCCACCGGCAAAGGACGACCGGACGACGGAACCCGGTTGTCAACCGACCGGTGGACAGACGGCGTCGAGCCGGAAGACCCGGGCGGGTAGGTCTTCCGGCTCGACTGTTTCCGGGGAAAGGCGTTATGGCCCGCTGGTCACGTAGATGATCTGGTTGGCCGCGTTGGCGGGTCCCGCCGTGTTGTTGATGACGTGGTTGATCGTGCCGACGCCGCCGAGGGAGACGCTGACCATGTTGTGGAAGGCGATCCCGGACTTGACCGGCGTCTCGAAGGAGCGTTCACCGACGACGGCGGTGTTGACGTTGAAGTAGCAGTAGCTGCCCAGGCCCCACGCCTCATGGGTGTTGACGGCGTCGGCGACCTTGTAGGCGGCCCACCCGCGGGTGGAGCCGTTCATCCAGGCGGCCTGGTTCGGCGGGTCGTAGGGCATCTCGTTCTGGAAGAAGTACGTGCGGCCGCCGTTGCCGTTCCAGATGACCTGGTACTGCTGGTAGTGCTCGACGAACAGCCCGTACATGGTGACGTTGTTGCCGTTGACGACCATGCCGTTCTGGCCCTTGCTGACGGTCCAGCCGTAGGTGCCGGCGTTGCCGTGGTCGGCGCGCCAGATCCACATGTGGTCGCCGATCACGTTGTTGCTGTTGACCTGCAGGCTGACGGTGGCGTTGCCGACGTGGGCGCCGCCGATGCGGAAGTACACGTCGTGCAGCGAGGTCGGGTTCGCGGCGTGCGACGCCGACGAGCCGGCCGGGCCGAGCTCGACCAGGGTGGGCGAGTTGACGGTGCCGGCGTCGACGAGGATGCCGGCGAGCTTCACGCCGTCGACGTCGGCGACCTTGATCGCGGTGATGCCGTTGTCCGGCACGAACGTGGCCAGGCCGAGGCCGAGCACGATCGTGTTCGGGTTGTTGACCTGCAGGGTCTGGTTGAGGTGGTAGACGCCGGGGGTCACCAGCAGGTGCCGGCCGGCGGCGAGGGCCGCGTTGATCTGCGCGGCGGTGTGGCCGGGGCGCACCACGAAGAACTGGTCGAGGGAGATCGACGAGCCGGCCGGGGTCTTGTTGTACCAGCTGGTGCCGGTCGTGTTGGCCTGCAGCGCCGGGACGAACACCCGGTAGGTGCCGGTGCCGTCGATGTACAGGAACGGCTTCTCCCGCTGCAGCGGCGTCTGGTTGATGACGGTGTGCGACGGGTTCGGGAAGTTCGGCGGCGGGGCGCCGGTCACGCCCTGGAAGACCATGTTCCAGACCGAGCCGGCCCAGCTGCCGAGCTCGCTGTTGCGGGTGTACCACTGCTGCTGCGAACCGGAGACGACCCGGCCGTCGACCTTCGTGTCGGCCATGAGACCGCCGGAGGACCAGCCGTCGCCGCCGTTCCAGAGCTGGATCTCGTTGTTGGCGCCGCGCAGGTGCATGCGGCGGTACTGCACGGCCTGCGAGACGGCCCAGCGCTCGACCTGGACGCCGTTGCCGGTGTTCGGCAGGGTCACCGACAGGTTCTCCGCGCCGCGCCAGAAGTTCTGGGTGGCGTTGCCGCCGAACCACAGGGCCTCGGCCCGCACGTGGCCGTTGATGTTGACGTCGTCGGGTGAGAAGCCGAGACCGGCGACCTGGGTGTAGAAACCGATGTTGGCGTCGATGGTGTGGTTGCCGGGCTTGAACAGCACCGCGTACCGCTCGGTGCCGAACTGGTTGGTCTCCTGGCCGGCGAAGATCTGGTTGAGCCGGGCCTGCGCGGCGGCCTGCTGCGACGGGTCGTAGACGGAGACGTTGGGGCCGAAGTTGGGGTTCTTCGGGTCGGTCGGCTCGATCGGCCCGGTGCTGGTCGACGGGCTGCTGGACGGCGAGGTGGAGCCGCCGCCGAGGACGTAGACCTCGAACTCCCACAGCGAGACGCCCCACTGGGTGGCCTTGGCGGTGGCGTTGACCCGCACGTAGCGGCCGTTGCCGGTCAGGTCGACCGTCTGGACGCCGCCGGTGCCGGTGGTGGTCGAGTAGACCGGGGTCCAGCTGGCGTTGTCGCCGGAGACCTGGATCTGGAAGGCGTTGGCGTAGGCGGCCTCCCAGCGCAGGATCACCCGGCAGACCTGGTACGTCGCGCCGAGGTCGACGGTCAGCCACTGCGGCACGGAGGCGGCGCTGGACCAGCGGGTGCCGGTGTTGCCGTCGACCGCGGAACCCGCGGGCGTGCCGGCGTTCTCGGTCGAGGAGGCGGTGGCCGGGCGGCTGATCGCGCGGTTGACGGGGCCGCAGGTCTGCCCGGTCGGGGAGATCTCGCCGTAGACCTGGAACTCCCACAGCGAGTAGCCGTAGGCGGTGTTGCGCACGGTGCCGTAGACGCGCACGTACCGGCCGGTGCCGGTCACGTTGAGCGTCTGCACGCCGCCGGCGCCGGTGGTGGTCGAGTAGAGCGACGTCCAGGTGGCGGCGTCGGCGGAGACCTGGACCTGGAACGCCTTGCCGGACGCGGCCTCCCAGTTGAGCACGACCTGGGACAGCGTGGCGGGTGCGCCGAGGTCGACCTGGATCCACTGCGGGTCGCTGAAGGCGCTGGCCCAGCGGGTGCCGGTGTTGCCGTCGGTGGCGGCGGTGGCGGGGGTACCGGCGTTCTCCGCGGACGAGGCGGTGGTGGGCTTGCCCTGCGACAGCAGGGTGGGCGCGGCGCTCGCGTTGGGCAGCGCGATGGCGGCGACGACGGTGGAGAGCATCAGCGTGGCGGCGCCGCCGAGGAGCCAGCGCCGCAGGGCAGAGCGGCGACTCACCTCGGCCGGCTCAGCGTGCGCCGAGGCGTAACGCGACATACGCGGAAATTTCATGATCCTGCCTGTCAATCGGGGGACCTGGCGGGGATCCAGACCGGGCGAGGTTCGTTGGTCTCCCGGTCGTGATCTGGGCGGACGGAACCGTGAGGGGGTGACGCGGACGGCGCAAGGCGGTGCGCCGGCCGGTCGGCCGGCATCGTCATGCCGGCTTGCGGAGCAGGAGTGAGAGAGCGCTCTCTCAGAACCACGAGTGTTACGCCGACGTTGCACCGCCGTCAAGACAAACTTCTATCGCGACGTGAACAATCCCTTTTGCGGCGTTTGCGGATCCGGCCCGACCTTGACGTCCTCAAGGCGCCCCACTTTAATGACGACATTATTTAAGTCTCGATAGAAACTGGTCGCGGCAACACACCCCCCGTTCGGCTGGGACCAGCACCACCCCACCCCTGTCGAGCGCGCGACCGTCACACCGCAGTCCCAACCCCTGCGGTCGCTTCGGCACGCCGGTCGGCACCCATCGAAAGGGCAGACACCGTGTCGGGACGACACAGGCTCGCGTTACTGATGGCGGCCGCCCTGCTGACCGGTTCCCTCACCGCGTGCGGGGACCCTGTGGCGGACGCCAGGACCCTGACGTACTGGGCGAGCAACCAGGGCAGCAGTCTCGAGTTCGACAAGCAGACCCTCGCGCCGGTCCTGGAGCGGTTCGAGCAGCAGACCGGCATCCACGTCAAGGTCGAGGTCGTGCCGTGGTCGGACCTGCTCAACCGGCTCCTCGCCGCGGCGACCTCCGGGCGCGGCCCCGACGTGGTCAACATCGGCAACACGTGGTCGGCGTCGCTGCAGGCGACGAACGCGCTCATCGCGTTTGACGCGCAGGCGTTCGACCGCATCGGCGGCCGGGACCGGTTCGTGCCGGCGGCCCTGGCCGCGGCGGGCGCGCCCGGGAAGGCGCCGGCGGCGGTGCCGCTGTACTCGCTGTCGTACGCGCTCTACTACAACAAGCAGATGTTCGCCGACGCCGGCATCAGCAAGCCACCGGCGACGTGGGAGGAGCTCGTCGAGGTCGGCAAGCGCCTCACGAACGGCAAGCAGTGGGGCCTCGCGATCGAGGGCGCCAACCCGTCGGAGAACGCGCACCACGCGTTCACGTTCAGCCAGCAGTACGGCGGGGAGTGGTTCGACGCCAGCGGCAAGCCGACGTTCGACACGGATCAGAACGTCAAGGCGATCAAGCGGTACATCGACCTCATGGCCGTCGACAAGATCGTCAACCCGAGCAACGCCGAGTACGCGAAGAACGAGTCGCTGTCCGACTTCGCCAACCGCAAGGCGGCGATGCTGCTGTGGCAGGCGGCCGGGTCGGCGTTCCAGGCGCAGGGCATGAGCCCCGAGGAGTACGGCATCGCCCACGTGCCGTTCCCGGCGAACCCACCGGCCGGCGGCAAGAAGGTCAACAGCATGGTCGCCGGGATCAACATCGCGGTCTTCCGGCACAGCAGGAACCTGGAGGGGGCGATGGAGTTCGTGAAGTTCATGACCAGCGACGCCGAGCAGGTCGCCCTCAACAAGGTGTACGGCTCGCTGCCGTCGGTGAAGGCGGCCCTGGCGGACCCGGCGTTCGCGGCACCCGAGCAGAAGGTCCTCGCCGAGGTGCTCGGTTCCACGGCGTCGCCGCTGCCGCAGGTCACCACGGAGAGCCAGTTCGAGACGCTGGTCGGCGCGGTGATGAAGGAGCAGTTCGCGAACGCGGCGAACAACAAGCCGATCACCGAGGCCGCGATCCGCGCGAAGCTCAAGGCCGTCGAGCAACGGATGAAAGGATGACCCGCCCCGGCCGCGGCCACGTGACGCCGATGAGCGTGCGGGGCTCCGCCGCGGTACCGGTCCGCCGGCCCATGCACGCCGCCCCGGACGTGCGCCAGCATCACGCCCGCGCGGTGGGTGCGCCACCGAACCGCACCCAGCGTCAGCGCCGGCGGCGCCGGCTGCGCTCCAGGTACCTGCCGTACCTGCTGGTCGCCCCGGCCGTGGTCCTGGAGATCGGCATCCACGTGGTGCCGATGCTCGTCGGCGTGTGGATGAGCCTGCTGGAACTGACCCAGTTCCACATCCAGGACTGGTCGACGGCGCCGTTCGTCGGGTTCGACAACTACGCCGCGACCGTCGACTTCAACAGCGAGACCGGCAAGGCGCTGCTGCGCTCGTTCGGCATCACCGTGCTGTACACGTCGCTGTCGGTGTTCCTGTCGTGGCTGTTCGGGCTGTCCGCGGCGGTGTTCCTGCAGCGGCCGTTCAAGGGCCGGGCGCTGCTGCGGACCCTGTTCCTGACCCCGTACGCGCTGCCCGTCTACGCGGCCGTCATCACCTGGGGTTTCCTGTTCCAGCGCGACACCGGCCTCGTCAACCACGTGCTCGTCGACCAGCTCGGGCTCGTCGACGGCGAGCGGCCGTTCTGGCTCATCGGCGAGAACAGCTTCTGGGCGTTGCTGGTGGTGTCGGTGTGGCGGACGTGGCCGTTCGCGCTGCTGTGCATCACCGCCGGGCTGCAGAACGTGCCGACGGAGATGTACGAGGCGGCCGCGATCGACGGCGCCGGGTTCTGGCGGCGCATCGGCTCGGTGACGCTGCCGTCGCTGCGCCCGATCAACCAGGTGCTGCTGCTGGTGCTGTTCCTGTGGACGTTCAACGACTTCAACACCCCGTACGTGCTGTTCGGCGGGTCCGCGCCGCAGGAGGCGGACCTGATCTCGATCCACATCTACAACAGCTCGTTCAGCACCTGGGACTTCGGCATGGGCTCGGCGATGTCGGTGGTGCTGCTGCTGTTCCTGCTGCTGGTGACCGCCGTGTACCTGATGGTCACGAACCGGGGGAGGAACCATGCGTGAGGGCAGGGGCGAGCGGATCGCCCGCTGGATCGTGCTGAGCCTGCTGGCGCTGTTCGTGCTCACCCCGCTGTTCGTGATGGTGAGCTCGGCGTTGAAGCCGCTGCAGGACGTGCAGGACGACTTCACCTGGTTCCCCTCGACGCTGACGTTCCAGGCGTTCGTGGACATGTGGAGCACCGTCCCGCTCGGCAACTACCTGCTCAACAGCGTGGCCGTGTCGTCGGTGGCGGCGCTGTTCTCGGTGGCGATCGCCGTGTTCGCGGCGTTCGCGATCAGCCGGTACCGCTTCCGCGGCCGGGGCGTGTTCTCCGTCGCGGTGCTGTCCACGCAGATGTTCCCCGGCATCCTGTTCCTGCTGCCGCTGTTCCTGATCTACGTGAACCTGGGCACGGCGACCGGGATCGAGCTGTACCAGACCCGCCTCGGCCTGGTGATCACGTACCTGACGTTCTCGTTGCCGTTCTCGATCTGGATGCTGGTCGGCTACTTCGACTCGATCCCGCGGGGCCTCGACGAGGCCGCGCAGGTCGACGGCGCCGGTTCGATGCGCACCCTGTTCACCGTCATCCTGCCCACGGCGGTGCCGGGGATCGTCGCGGTCACCGTGTACGCGTTCATGACCGCGTGGGGTGAGGTGCTGTTCGCCTCGATCATGACGGATCAGGACAGCCGCACCCTCGCCGTCGGCCTGCAGGCCTACTCGACGCAGTTCCAGGTGTACTGGAACCAGGTGATGGCCGCGTCCCTGGTGGTCAGCATCCCGGTCGTGGCCGGGTTCCTGGCACTGCAGCGGTATTTCGTGGCCGGTCTGACCGCCGGCGCCGTCAAGTAACCCGTCCTCCCGCCACCAAGAGGAGAACCACCCCGTGCTGGATCTGTCCAACCTCCCACCGAACTTCATCTGGGGTTCCGCGACCGCGGCGTACCAGATCGAGGGCGCCGTCACGGAAGACGGCCGCGGACCGTCCATCTGGGACACGTTCAGCCATCTGCCCGGCGCGGTCGACAACGGCGACACCGGGGACGTGGCCTGCGACCACTACCACCGCTGGCCCGAGGACATCGCGCTGATGTCGCGGCTGAACCTTGCGGCCTACCGGTTCTCGGTGGCGTGGTCACGCGTCCTGCCCACCGGGACCGGCGCGGTGAACCAGGCCGGCCTGGACTTCTACGACCGGCTCGTCGACGGGCTCCTCGACGCGGGCATCAGGCCGTTCGCGACGCTGTACCACTGGGACCTGCCGCAGGCGTTGCAGGACGCCGGCGGCTGGCCGCAGCGGGCCACGGCGGAGGCGTTCGCCGACTATGCGGCGGTCGTCGCGGGCCGGCTCGGGGACCGGGTCGCGGACTGGAACACCGTCAACGAGCCGCTGTGCGTGTGCTGGATCGGTCACCTCGAGGGGCGCATGGCGCCGGGTGAGCGGGACCTGACGCGGGCGGTCCGCGCGTCGCATCACGTGCTGCTCGGCCACGGCCTCGTCAACCAGGCGGTCCGGGCGTCGGCGCAGCTGCCGCCGAACGTCGGGATCGTGCTGAACCTGAGCCCGACGGAGCCCGGCAGCGACCGGCCGCAGGACGTGGCGGCGGCACACCGCGCCGACGGGCACGTCAACCGCTGGTGGCTGGATCCGTTGCACGGCCTGGGCTACCCGTCGGACATGCTGGACACGTACCGGGTGGACGTGCCGGTCCGCGACGGCGACCTGGACCTGATCGCGGCGCCGACGGAGTTCCTCGGGATCAACTACTACTTCCGGCAGATCATCGTGGACGACCCGGACGGTCACGCGCCGAACGTGCGGCAGATCCCGGTGCCGGGGTCGGTGGAGACGGCCATGCCGTGGGAGGTCTACGCCAGGGGCCTGGAGGAGATCCTGGTCCGGGTCGCGGAGACGTACCAGCCGCGCAGCATCCTGGTGACGGAGAACGGCTCGGCGTGGGCCGACACCGTCGAGCCGAACGGTGAGGTGCAGGACAAGGAGCGGGTCGACTACCTGGAGCAGCACCTGGACGCGGTCCGCAACGCGGTGGTGCGCGGCGCACCGGTCGACGGCTACTTCGCCTGGTCACTGCTGGACAACTTCGAGTGGTCCTACGGCTACGACAAGCGGTTCGGGCTGGTCCGGGTCGACTACGACACGCAGGAGCGCACGATCAAGGCCAGCGGCCACCGGTACGCGGAGCTGATCCGCGCCCATCGCGCCGCACACCCTGTCGCGCACGATTCGGTCATCTAGGGTCGATTGTGGGTGCTGCCGGGTATGCAGACCGGCAGCACCGCGAAACCCTGCCATCGAGGAGACGTGATCATGAGCTCTGACACCGCGAGCTGGGACCCGGCACCGGACGAGGAAGGCCAGCTGTCCGCCGAGGACACCCTGTCGGACCGCGGGCTCGTCGACGCCCTGGACGAGGGATACTCGCCGCCGGAGAAGCCCCTGGGACTCAACGCGTTCGGCGTCACCCAGGCGGAGGCGCAGCGGGGTGAGTCCTGGGATCAGCGCATCGCGCAGGAGGAGCCGGACCCGGCGGCCCGCCCCGACCTCGACGACTACGGCACGACGACCGAGTCCGACGAGTTCTTCGACGCCGGCGAGGTCGGCGACAGGAGGGCGGGGCGGCTCGTCGCCCCGGACGAGGGCTGGGGCGAGGACGAGGAGAAGGACGAGATCGGCTCCGACGTCGGCATCGACGGCGGCGCCGCGTCCGCCGAGGAGGCCGCCATGCACATCATCGACGTCGACCGCTGACGTCCCCTGACGCGACTGGCGGTGGCCGCCTGATAACCGAGAGCGACCACCGCCACCCCCACCGTCCACACCACATACCATTTGGTGAGGGCGAGCAGCCCGACTACGCACAGCAACGCCACCATTGCGGTGCGCCGCGACCAGCTCCCGGCCGGTAGCAGCCGGACGGCGGCGGCCGTGCCGAGGACGTACACGACGACGAACGACGCGGTCGTGGCCAGCAGCAGCGGCTTCGCGCCGACCCCGAGGGGCCCGGCGACGGCGATGCAGGTCCCGGCGAGCCCGGCGACCACGGCCAGGGACCGCCGCGGCACCTGGCCGGCGCCGGCGCCCTTGGCGAGCCACGCGGGCATGGCGCCGTCGCGGCCCAGGGCCGCGCCGAGCTTGGCGGCACCGGCGAAGTAGGCGTTCATGGCGCCGGCGGTGAGCAGCAGCGCGACGACCGCGGTGAGGATTGTGACGTCGCGGCCGAGGCCGATGGTGAGCAGTTCGGCGAGCGGCGCCTCGACCGTGCCGGCCCGGGGCCCGAGGACGAGCTGGCTGGTGGTGGCGACCAGCAGGTAGAGCACGCCGACGACGGCGACGGCGATCCAGGTGGCGCGGGGCACGTCGCGGCGCGGGTTGCGGTAGTCGGCGGCGAGCGAGGTGAGCGCCTCCCAGCCGGCGAAGCCCCACACGAGGACCGTGATCGCCGGGCCGACGGCGAGCCAGCCGTGCGGGGCGAAGGGCCGCAGGTTCGCGAGGCTCGCGTGCGGCAGCGCGGTGAGGGTGGCGACGAGCAGCAGCCCGACGAGGACCGCGGCGAGGCCGAGCTGGACCTTGCCGGACAGGCGCACGCCGCCGAAGTTCATGGCGGCGACGAGCACGACGAGCGCACCGGCGGTGAGCAGGGTGGTGCGGTAGCCGCCGCCGACGGCGGCGGTGACGTAGGCGCCGCCGAAGGTCGCGGCGGGCAGCACGCCGACGGGGACGGCGAGGTAGAAGGTCCAGCCGACGACGGCGGCGGCGCGCGGGCCGAACGCCTCGGCGACGTAGGTGGAGATGCCGCCGGCGTCGGGATACCTGGCGCCGAGGGCGGCGAAGGTGGCCGCGAGCGGCGCGGACAGCAGGACGAGGGCGAGCCACGCGACCAGCGAGGCGGGGCCGGCGACCTGGGCGCCGAGGGCGGGCAGGGCGATCACGCCGGTGCCGAGGACGGCGCCGACGGACAGTGCGGCGCCTTGCTTGACGGTGAGCATACGATCGACGCTAGGCCCGCGCTTGGCCTGGTTGAAGTGCCAATTGATCACGGATTGCGTTGGGCCAAGTTGGAGCTGCACATCAGTCTCGGCGGCCGCGGTGACCAGGCCGCCCGCATCTACCGGCAGGTCCGCGACGCGATCCTCGACGGGCGGCTGCGGGCCGGGGAGCGGGTGCCGCCGAGCCGCGACCTCGCCCGGCAGCTCTCGGTGTCGCGCAACACGGTCGCCGCCGCCTACGACCGCCTGGTGGGCGACGGGTTCCTGGAGGGCCGGGCGGGCGCGGGCACGTTCGTGGCGATGCCGTCGATGCCGTCGATGCCGTCAGCCAGGGCCGGGTCCCGCACGGCGCCGGTCGGGGCGCTGCGGCCCTCGCCGCGCTGGGCCGCCGTCGCCGGCGACCTCGCCCTGCGGCCCCGGTCCCGGCGGCCCGCTACGACCTGCGGGCCGGGCACCCCGACGGTTCCCTGTTCCCCCTGGCGACGTGGCGGCGGCTGCTGACCCGGTCGCTGCGCGGCGGCGCCGACTACGCCGACCCGGCCGGCCTGGAGGCACTGCGGTCGGCGGTGGCGCGGTCGGCGGGCCTGTCCCGGTCGGTGCGGGCGTCCGCGGACGACGTGATCGTCACCAACGGCGCCCAGCAGGGCCTGGACCTCGTCGGCCGGGTGCTGGTCGAGCCGGGGTCGGTGGTCGCCGTCGAGGAGCCTGGTTACCCGCCGGCGCGGCTCGCCTTCACCGCGCTCGGCGCCCGCGTCGTCCCGGTCCCGGTGGACGGCTCGGGCCTGGTCGTGGAGGCGCTGCCCCGGCAGGCGCGGCTGGTGTACGTGACGCCGTCGCACCAGTACCCGCTCGGCGTCCCCATGTCGCTGCCCCGGCGCGCCGCGCTGCTGGACTGGGCGCAGCGGCACGGCGCCGCGGTCGTCGAGGACGACTACGACAGCGAGTTCCGCTACTCCGAGCGGCCCCTGGAGCCGCTGCAGAGCCTGGACCGGGCGGGCAGGGTCGTCTACGTCGGCTCGTTCGCCAAGACGCTGCTGCCGGCGCTGCGGCTGGGGTTCCTGGTGGCGCCCGCGTCGCTGCGCCCGGCGCTCGTCGCGGCGAAACGCCTCACCGACTGGCACGCAGAGCCCGCCGCGCAGGCGGCCCTGGCGGACTTCATCGACGAGGGTCTGCTGCGGCGGCACGTGCGGACGGTGACGCGGGTGTACGCCACCCGCCACGACCTCGTGACCACCGCCGCGCGGGGTGTGCTCGCCGACCGGTTCACCCTGGTGCCGTCCTCGGCGGGGCTGCACGTGACCCTGCTCGCCGCCCCGGGCCTCGACGTGCCGGGGGTGGTGACGCGGCTGCGGGACGCGGGGGTCGCCGTGGAGCGGCTCGCCGGCTTCTACGCCGCCGGCGGGAGCACCGGCGAGCCACCGGACGGCCTGGTCATCGGCTACGGCATGATCACCGCCGCCGACCTGCCGGTCGCCCTGGACCTCCTCGACCGCGCCTCCCGCCCGACGGGATGACAGGGCACCCCGGCGGCGCCCGCTACGGTGTACGGATGCTCGTGCGCCGCGCCGCCGCCCTCACCGCGCTCACGGTCTGCCTCACCGGCGGGGTCACCGCCTGCGGCAAGGCGAAGCAGCCGCGGGCCGGAGCCCAGCCGACGGCCACCGCCGCCGCGGAGCCGTCGGCGTCCGCACCGGCGTCACCGGCCGCGCCCGCGACCACCCCGCCGGCCGCCGCGGCCGCCGCCGGCATCCCGACGATCACCTACACGCGGGCCGCGTCCGGCTTCCCCGCCGACCCGGACCAGTCCTCGACGGTGCCGCTGACCGAGGCGCTGCACCCCACCGCGAAGCTCGCCGCGTACGACGCGCCCGGCGGCAACGCCCGCGCCTACCTGACCCCCGAGATCAGCGGCGTGCAGCTGGTCATGCCGATCGTGGCGCGGCAGGCCGGCTGGGTCGCGGTGCTGCTGCCGACGATCAACCGCAGCGTCGGCTGGCTCCCCGGCGGCGGCTGGAGCACCGTGCCGCTGCGCGACCAGCTCGTCGTGCGCCGCGGCGCGTTCACGCTCACCTGGGTCCGCGACGGCGTCGCCCAGCAGACGTGGACCGTCACCGTCGGCGCGGCGGCGACCCAGACCCCGCTGGGCCGCACGTTCGTCCTGGGCCGCTCCACGCTGCCCAGCAAGGTCTACGCGGGCCTGGACGTCCTCGCGCTCGGCGCCGTCCCCGACGACAAGGGCGCCGTCGCCGAGGGGCTGCAGGACGCCCACACCGGCATCCACGCCTGGTACCGCAACGAGTTCGGCTTCCGCAGGTCCAACGGCTGCGTCCGGATGCCGCCCGCCGCCCAGAAGGTCCTGCTCGACTCGGTGCCCAGCGGCACCAGCGTCGTCGTCCTGCCCTGACCTTGAGTCAGATCCAATCACCTTCACTGGTATTTCACAGCCGACGGCTTACCGTTGGGGAGGTGATCCGTACAGTGGCACTGATTGGTATCGACGGCGCCGGCAAGTCCACCCAGGCGCGGTGGCTCGCCGACTGGCTCGACGCGAGCGGCACCCCCGCCCGCTATCACCGCAACGCCGCCGGACGGGTCTTCTTCGGCCGGGTGGCGCAGCGGCTGGGCCGGCGCGACGCCGAGCATCTGCTCGGGGTGCGGCTGTTCCTGCTGGTGGAGACGGTGCTGCGGGGCCTGGTCATCACGCGGGCGCTGATCCTGTCACGCCTGACCGGCACGGTGGCCGTCATGGACAGGTACACCTACTGCCAGTACACCAGCATCACCGTGCGCGGCGGCAGGCCCGGCGTGGCACGGATGCTGTTCCGGCTCCTGCCGCAGCCCGACCTGGTGTTCTACCTGGCGGTGCCGCCGCTGGTGGCGCAGGCGCGGGTCGAGGCGCGGGGCAAGGACCACGAGGAGCTCGACTATCTGACGGCGTCGGACGCGGCGTACCGGGGCCTGCCGGAAGCGGTCGGCTTCACGGTCGTCGACGCCGGCGCGGACCCGTCGGCGGTGCAGGCGTCGCTGCGGGAGGCGCTGCAGCGTGACCCGCTGCCGGGCGCGGCGCCGCGTCACCCGTCGCGCGCCGCGCAGCACCTGCTCCCGATCGGGTGACCTGATCGCCGGTCGCGGACCCGGCGGCTCGGACGCCGGTTAGCGTCGATGTCCCGGGCAGCGACAGTTAGGAGCCCGCGTGTTCTCCACCGGCGACGATCCCGCGGCACGGCTGCGGCACGAGCTGCACACCCCGTTGACGTCGATCCTCGCGTACACGCGGCTGCTGCGCGACGACCTGGCCGGCGCTCCCGCGGCGGACGCGCTGAGCGAGGGCGTCGCGTGCCTGGACGCGATCGACCGCAACGCGGTGCGGCTGCAGCGCTACGTCGACGGTGTCGTGCTGCCGCTCGCCGCCGCGAACCTCGCCGGTGACGCGGCCGGTGACGACGGCTCGCACCGGCCGGGCGCGACGGACCTGGTCGCCGTGCTGCACGACGCCGTCGACCTGGCGCGGCGGGTCGCGGTCGCCGGTGCGGTGAGCATCCACGCGGACGCGCCGGCGACGGTCCTGGTCGCGGTCGACGACCTCGTCTGCCGGCACCTCGTCGGGCAGCTGGTGCTGTGGCTGGCGACGGCCGCGCCCGGCCGCGCGCACATCGAGATCGCGTTGCGGGCGGACCCGGTCCCGGCGATCGACGCGAAGATCGTCGCGCACGGCGAGCTGACCGCGCCGCAGCCGCGCCCGAGCGACCCGCAGAAGCCCGCGGACCTGCGGGTCGCGCGGGCCGTGGCGAGCCTGTGCGGCGGCGAGGTCCGCCTGGACGAGACGTCGTTCCGGCTCACCCTGCCCGCCGGCGTGCTGGCGACGGTGAGCCGGCGCTCGCCGTAGCTCCCGCTCCCGGAGGCCGGCTTCAGAGGTCGACGATGCCGTCGAGCTCGCCGACGGTGCGGCGCACGGCGGAGCCGTGGGCGGTGAGCAGGCGGGCCTCGTGGCGGTGGGCCTCGGCGACGGCGTGGGCGAGGCCGAGACCGCTGTTGAGCCGCGACGCGAGCCGCCCGAGGCCGACGGCGTCGTCGCCGCCGAGCGGTGCGACGGTGACGGCGCGCAGCAGGGTGTCGAGGCGGGCGAGCTCCTCGGCGTAGGCGAGCTCGCTGCGGGTCTCGGCGAGCGCGACCGCCGGCACGACGACGGTGCCGCCGTCGGCGAGGACGGTGCTGACCAGGTCGTCGACGCCGGTGTTGCCCTGGGTGTACGCGAGGACCGCGGACGGGTCGAGCACCAGCCCGGTGGTGTCTGGCCGGTCGTTCATGACCAGCCCATGAGCTCGCGGACCTGCTCGCGGGACTCGGCGCGGGCCTCCGCGGTGACGCGGGCGACGGCGTCGTCGAGCCGCTTGCGGGCGTGGGCGCGGCGCTCCTCGTCCGGTGTGGGCACCGCGGCCGGGTGGGCACCGGGGTCGATCTCGGTCATGGCGTGACCGTACCGCGTCACATTGATCGCCGCGGTCCCCCGAAGCGCCGACCTTCCACCGGCTGCGGGACCCGGTCAGCGGCTGTGGGACCGGAACGCGACGGGGTCGAAGCGGCCGTGCAGCAGCGGCGCGAGCCAGTGCGGGGCCTCCCGCCGGAACAGCGCCGGGGCGAGCGCGCCCGCGCCCTCCGGGACCGCGCCGGCGAGGTCGCCGGTCAGGTCGTGCAGGTTGGTGCGGTGGACCAGTTCGGGCTCCGCCGGCCACGAGCCGAGCACGACGGCGGCCGGCACGCCCCGGTGGGCGAGGGCCTGCAGGGTCAGGGCCGTGTGGTTGAGCGTGCCGAGGCCGGGCCGGGCGACGACGACGGCGGTGGCGCCGAGCGCCGCGGCGAGGTCCAGGACCGTCCAGCCGCCCTCCCCCATCGGCACGAGCAGCCCGCCGGCGCCCTCGATGAGGGTGACGTCGTGCTCCTCGACGATCGTGCGCAGGGCGAGCTGCGCCATGACCGCGGTCAGCGGGTCGTCCCCGGCGACCCGCGCCGCGGCGAGGGGCGCGAGCGGGTCGGGGTAGCTGGCGAGGGTCCGCACCGTGACGGGCTCGGCGAGGCGGGAGACGGTCGCGGCGTCGGGCTCGTCGCCTTCGGCGGTGCCGGTCTGCGCGGGCTTGACGACGGCGACGCTGCGCCCGGCGGCGGTCGCGGCGGCGGCGATGGCTGCGGTGACGATGGTCTTGCCGACCCCGGTGTCGGTGCCGGTGACGATGACGGCCCCGGTGATCGGCTCGACCGCGGCGGGGGTCGCCTCCTCCGACAGCAGCGCCTCGGACCGCAGCGCCTCGGCCAGGAGGGCCTCGGCGGGCAGGACGTCACGGGGCTCGGGGCGCGGGTCGGTCACGGCTGTCCTTCTCAGGGGCGCTCTTTGACGATGATGTCGAGCGCGTGCTCGAACGCCTCCGGCGGCACACCGACGTTGACGGTGAGCCGCAGGCGCGACCGACCGTCCGGTGTGGACGGTGGGCGGAAGCAGCCTACCGCGACGCCCCGGTCCCGGCACGCGGCCGCCCACGCGAAGGCCTCGTCGGCGCTGGGCGCGGCGACGGAGATGACGCCGCCGTCGGGGTCGGAGACGTCGAGGCCTTCGGCGCGCAGCCGGGTGACGGCGTGCCGGGACCGGGCGGCGAGGTCCGCGCGCAGGTCGTCGCCCTCGACGAGCAGGTCGAGGGCGGCGAGGGCACCGGCGGCGACGACCGGCGGCAGCGCCGTGTCGTAGATGAACGTGCGGCCCGTGTCCACGAGGTGGCGGCGCACCTGCCGGGGCCCGGCCACGACGCCACCGGCGGCGCCGAGGGACTTCGACAGGGTCGCGGTGACGATCACGTCGGGGCGGCCGGACAGGCCGGCCGCGGCGACCCCACCGGCACCGCCGGGGCCGATGACGCCGAGGGCGTGGGCGTCGTCGACGAGCAGCAGCGCGCCGCCGGGGTGCGCACGGCACGCGGCGTGCAGGTCCGCGAGCGGGGCGAGGTCGCCGTCGACGGAGAACACGCTCTCGGTGACGACGACGGCGGGCCGCGGGTGCGCGGCGAGCAGCGCCCGGACCGCCGCCGGGTCGGCGTGCGGCGCGACGACGGTGGTGGCGCCCTCGCGGCGGCGCGCCCGGCGCAGGCGAGCCGGCAGCCGTCGACGATCGACGCGTGGTTGTGCGCGTCGGACACGACGAGGGTGCCGGGGCGCACGAGGGCGCGGATCGCGCCGAGGTTGGCGAGGTAGCCGGAGGAGTAGACCAGGGCCGTCTGCGCGCCGAGGAGCCGGGCGAGGCCGTCCTCCAGGGCGCGGTGCGGCTCGGTCGAGCCGCGCACGAGCCGCGAGCCGGTCGCGCCGAGGCCGTAGTCGGCGAGGGCCCGCGCCGCGGCGGCGAGGACGGCGGGGTGCCGCGACAGCCCGAGGTAGTCGTTGCCGGCGAGGTCGATCACGTCGTCGCCGGCGGTGCGGGGGCGCAGCTCACGGCGCAGCCCGGCGGCCTGCCGGGCGGCGGCCTCACCGTCCAGCGTGGACAGCCAGGATCCGTCTTCCATCGCCACATCCTCGCATCGCCGTTGTCGAACCCCTACCACATCGATTGTCTGATGTGCACAATTTCACCGTTGACCCGTCGGCCCCTAACGTTTTGTAAGGTACGAGCATGCTTGATGCTGCCAAGGCTGTCGTGGACACCGGGGTCGGGCTCGACCTCGAAGGCGTCCTCGCGGTGCTGCGCTGCTCCGACGAGGAGCTGCCCGAATATCTCGCGATCGCGCACGAGGTGCGGATGACGTGGTGCGGCCCGGAGGTCGAGGTCGAGGGCATCGTCTCGCTCAAGACCGGCGGCTGCCCCGAGGACTGCCACTTCTGCTCGCAGTCGGGGCTGTTCACGTCCCCCGTGCGGGCCGTGTGGCTCGACATCCCGTCGCTCGTCGAGGCGGCGAAGCAGACCGCCGCGACCGGTGCCACCGAGTTCTGCATCGTCGCCGCGGTGCGCGGGCCCGACCAGCGGCTCATGTCGCAGCTCGCCGACGGTGTCGCCGCGATCCGCGAGGCGGTCGACATCAACATCGCCGCGTCGCTGGGGATGCTCACCCAGGAACAGGTGGACCAGCTGTCGGCGCTGGACATCCACCGCTACAACCACAACCTGGAGACCGCGAGGTCGCACTTCCCGCAGGTCGTCACGACCCACACGTGGGAGGAGCGCTGGGACACGCTGCGCATGGTCCGCGACGCCGGCATGGAGGTCTGCTGCGGCGGCATCCTCGGCCTCGGCGAGACCGTCGAGCAGCGGGCCGAGTTCGCGATCCAGCTGCAGGAGCTCGACCCGCACGAGGTCCCGCTCAACTTCCTCAACCCGCGCCCCGGCACCCCGCTGGGTGACCAGCCGGTGCTCGACCCGAAGGACGCGCTGCGGGCCGTCGCCGCGTTCCGCCTGGCCCTGCCGCGCACCCTGCTGCGCTACGCCGGCGGCCGCGAGATCACCCTCGGCGACCTCGGCACCCGCGACGGCCTGCTCGGCGGCGTCAACGCGGTCATCGTCGGCAACTACCTCACGACGCTGGGCCGCTCCCCCGACCAGGACCTCGCCCTGCTCGACGAGCTGCGCATGCCGGTCAAGGCCCTCTCGGCGACGCTGTGAGCGCCGTGGACACCGCCGTCTGGTGCGACCGCTGCGGCGAGGCGCTGACCGCCGGCACGCCACACCCGGCGTGCGCGGCGGCGCGGGAGCTCGAGCCGCCGCGGTTCTGCCCGCAGTGCCGGCGCCGCATGAAGGTGCAGGTCCTGCCGAAGGGCTGGTCCGCCACCTGCGTCGAACACGGCCACCTGGCCTCCTGACCACCGCGTGACCGCACTGAGCGGTGCCGCTACGGCGACGTCGGGCCGGCCCACTCGGCCGCCGCGGCGGCGGCCCGGTCCAGGGTGCGCGGGTTGGCGCGGCCGAGTGCGGCGCCCATCGCGCGGCTGGTGAGGCCGCCGCGGGGCTGCAGGACGGCGGACGCCTTGCGGGTCTGCTGCAGGACCCTGGCCGCCCTGGGGCGGCGCAGGCGGCTGTACTCGTCCAGGGCGGGCGCCAGCGGCCCCCGCACGTTGGCCAGGACGGCCTGCAGGGTCGCGACGTCCTCCAGGGCCAGGCAGGCGCCCTGGGCGAGGTGGTGGGGCATGGCGTGGGCGGCGTCGCCGATCAGCGCGTAGCCGCCGGTGCCGGCCCGCACGCCGAAGGTCTCCGGCAGCGGGGCCAGCTCGCCGATCGGCTCCTGGACGAGGTCGTCGGGTTCGGTCGCGGCGAGCAGCTGCGGGATCGGGGCGTGCCAGCCGGCGAACCACCGGCGCAGCAGCGCCAGCTGGCCCGCGGGAGGCTCGGGGCGCAGCGCGCCGGGGACGGTCGCGACCCAGGAGATGCCGCCGCGGGTCGAGCCGCCGGAGGAGCCGCGCTCGCCGAGCGAGGCGAAGGTGAAGCGGTGGCCGCCGTCGAGGGTCTCGCCGTGCGGCGGCAGGCCCGGCGGCAGGTCGGGGATGCGATACCAGGGGATGACGGCGTGCCACGCGGCGAACCCGGCGCTAGCGAAGCTGGTGGCCGGGGCGAGCCGGCGGCGGATCGCGCTCTGCACGCCGTCGGCGGCGACGACGAGGTCCGCCTCGAACGTGGTGCGGCCGTCGCCGACGGCGGGGCGCTCCCGGCGCACCCTGGCGGGCTGCACCTCGATGGCGTTGCGGATGTCGACCTGGTCGCTGAGCCCGGCGATGAACGCGTCGTGCAGGTCCTCGCGGTGCACGACCACCGGCGGCGACTCGACGTCGTCGCCCGCACCGTCGGGGGTGCCGGCGCCGGGACGCACCAGCCACTGCCCGTCGCGGCGGCGGATGCCGACCGGGGGGACGGGGTGGCGATGCCGTCGAGGCCGCCGGCGAGCCCGAGCCCGCGCAGCGCCCGGACCCCGTTGGGCCACAGGACGAGCGCCCCGCGGCCCGGGCGGAGCCGGTCGTCGCGTTCGAGGAGGGTGACCTGCCAGCCGGTCCGGGCGAGCGCGCCGGCCGCGGCGATCCCGCCGATGCCGGCGCCCACCACGACAGCGGTGCGCATCCGGTCGCTACCTCAGCCCTTGCTCGAAGAGCTGTTGGAGGAACTGTCCGCGTCGTCGGGTTCGGAGGTGTCCTCGACGGGCTCCGCGCCGGCCGCGGGCTCCTCGGCGGCGTCGGCCGGGGTCGGCTCGGCGACGGCGGCACCGGAGACGTCGGCGTCCTCGGGGGCGCCGGTGACGACCGTGATGCGCCCGTTCTCGTCGTACGTGACGCGCTCCTGCGGGCCGCTCACCCGCAGGAAGTAGACGACGGCGGCGGCGAAGACGACGATCGAGGTCCAGTTGTTGAGCCGCATGCCCAGGAAGTGGTGGGCGTCGTCGATGCGCAGCGCCTCGATCCAGAACCGGCCGACGCAGTACAGCGCGACGTACAGCGCGAACGCCCGGCCCCGCCCGAGGGTCCAGCGCTTGTCGGCATACCAGACGGCGGCGGCGACACCGAGGCACCATAGGAACTCGTACAGGAACGTGGGGTGGAAGATGCCGAGCACGATCGGCTCACCGTTGACCGTCTGGGCGTGGCCGGCGCTCGCGTCCCAGTTGTAGACCTTGAGCCCCCACGGCAGGTCGGTCTCCTTGCCGTACAGCTCGTTGTTGAACCAGTTGCCCCAGCGGCCGAGGGCCTGCGCGACGGGCAGGCCGACGGCGAGGGTGTCGGCGGCCATCGCGAAGGGCAGGTTGAGCCGGCGGCAGGCGATGTACGCCCCGACGGCGCCACCCGCGATGCCGCCCCAGATGCCGAGGCCGCCCTCCCAGATCTTGAACGCCTTGAGCAGGTCACCGTTCTCACCGAGATACGCCTCGGGAGAGGTGATCACGTGGTAGATCCGGGCACCGATGATGCCGGCGGGGACCGCCCACACCGCGATGTCGAGAATCACCCACGGCGGGGCGCCGCGCTGGCGCAGCCGCCGGTCGGCGATGAAGCACGCGGCGACGATGCCGAGCACGATGCACAGCGCGTAGGCGCGCAACGGCACCGGTCCGAGGTCCCAGACACCTTGCGTGGGGCTGGGGATCACGGCCAGCGGGGTAAGGGCAGCATCCACGGGTGCACACGCTACCGCCGATCCGCCGAAACGCGATGCCCTGGGTTCGCCCAATTCGCCACCCGGCCGCGCCCGGAAACCCACTCCGACCGGCGAAGATCACCACCAGCGAAGGTATCGCAACGGTCCGCTATGGCGCCTAGAGTGCGAATATGAGCTACGAAGTCACGTCTGCCGTTGCCGCGATCATCGAAGACGCCTCCGGCCGCGTGCTGCTGTGCCAGCAGGCCGGCGGTCACCAGCTGTGGGGGCTGCCCGGCGGCCGGATCCGTGCGGCGGAGAGCCCCGTGCACGCAGCGGTCCGCGACATCTTCGAGGAGACCGGCCTGGAGGCCGAGATCGTCGAGCTCGTCGGCATGTACGAGGTGACCGGCGACGGCTGCGGCGAGGCGGTCCCCGACCTGTTCGTCCACGTGTTCCGCGGCCGGCTCAGCGGCCGGCTGGAGGGCGGCGGGCCGGCGCTGAACGCGCCCGGCCGGATCAGCCGCCTGGCGTGGCACGACCCGGCGTCGCTGCCGGAGCCGCTGACCGCCACCACCCGCACCGCCATCGCCGACGCGGGCGCGGGCCGCGCGGGTGTGATCCGCCAGATCAAACGTGACGTGCTGCGTGAAGTCGAGCGTGAGGCCGTGGACGCGTGAAACGTGCACGGGCCCGCGGGTGATCTACTGGTCCCGTGGCCTATTACGCGCTCGGCGACTCCATCTCGATCGACGACTATGCCGGCGGTCCGGGCCTGGGTGCCGCCTCGCTGCTCGCCGACGACTTCGGCATCGACCTGACGCTGCTCGCCCGTGACGGTGCGACCAGCGACGACGTCGTGCGCTCCCAGCTGGACAAGATCGAGGGACGGCCGGCCCTCATCACCCTGACCATGGGCGGCAACGACCTGCTCACGACCCTGTTCTCGCCCGCCAAGCTCGGCCTGCCGCCGGACCTGGACGCGGCGCAGCGCACCGTGGCGCAGGTCGCGGCGAACTATGCGATCGCCATGCCGGCCCTCGTCGCGACCGGCGCGAAGCTGGTGCTCAGCACCGTGTACGACCCGACGGACGGCACCGGCGACCTGTCCTGGGTGGGGCTGCCCGCCTGGGAGGGTGGCCTGCGGGTCCTGGCGTCGCTCAACGACGTGATCCGCGATGCGGCCGCCCGCCACGGGACGGCGGTCGCCGACCTGCACGCCGCGTTCCTCGGCCACGGCGCCAAGGCCGGCGACGTGACCGCCGCCGACCCCCGCCCCGACAACCGCGACCTGTGGCTGTGCGGGCACATCGAACCCAACGCCTGGGGCGCCGAGGCCGTCCGCGACGCGTGGCGGGCTGCGCTGCGCGCCTGACACCCGCGTCACAGGCGCGGGAACACCGGCGACGGGGTGCCGACCAGGGCGCCGTCGCCGAGCTGCGCGGCGAGCCGTGCCGCGCCCGCCGGCAGGAACGGCCCCAGTTCGCGGGTGACCACCCGGCACAGTGCGACGAGGTCGGACAGGACCGTGTCGAGCTCGCCGGCCTGTCCCCGTCTCGCCAGCTCCCACGGCCGGGTCTCCTCGACCAGGCGGTTGCCGGCGGCGACCGCGGCCCAGATCGCGTCGGTCGCGGCCCGCAGGTCGAACACCGCCAGGGCCCGGTCGACGGCGGCGGGCAGCGCGGCGGCACCCGGGGAGGTGGCGGACGGCACCACGCCGCCCCGGTACCGCTGCACCAGGCTGATCGTGCGGTTGACGAGGTTGCCCAGGCCGTTGGCCAGGTCCTGGTGGTAGCGCTGCAGCAGCCGCTCCTCGGTGAAGTCGGTGTCGCCGAGCGGGGCGACCTCCCGCAGCAGCCACCAGCGCAGCGCGTCGCTGCCGTACCGGCCGGCGAGGGCGGCGGGGTCGACCGCGTTGCCGGCGCTCTTGGACAGCTTCGCGCCGCCGACGGTCAGGTACTCGTGCACGAAGATCGCCGTCGGCAGCGGCAGGCCCGCGGACAGCAGCAGCGCCAGCCAGTACACGGCGTGGAAGCGCACGATCCCCTTGCCGATCACGTGGACCCGCTCGGCCGGGTCCTGCCACCACTGCTCGTACAGCGCGCCGCCGGAGGAACCGAGCGCGGTGACGTAGTTGGCCAGGGCGTCCCACCACACGTAGACGACCTGCGACGGGTCGCCGGGCACGGGGATGCCCCACCCGCCGGCGCGGGCGGCCGGGCGCGACACGCTGATGTCCTGCAGGCCGGCCCGGACGAACGCGAGGACCTCGTTGCGTTTCGCGGCCGGTTCGACCCGCACCTCACCGGACAGCAGGGCCTTCAGGATGCGCTCGGTGTACCCGGACAGCCGGAAGAACCAGTTGGACTCGGTGACGGTCTCCGGCACGGTGCCGTGTTCGGGGCAACGAAGGCCGGCGGTCAGCTCACCGGGTTCGTAGAACTGCTCGCAGCCCGGGCAGTACAGGCCCTCGTAGTCGCGCCGGTAGAAGTCGCCGTGCTCGGCGGTGCGCCGCCACAGCTCCTCGACGCCGCGGGCGTGCCGCGGGTCCCGGGAGGTGCGGATGAAGTCGTCGAACGACAGGTCCAGCACGTCGCGCAGCGCCTCGAACCGGTCGGCGTTCGCGGCGACGAAGCCGGTCACGTCGACGCCCGCGGCGGCGGCCGCGGTGACGTTCTTCAACGCGTTCTCATCCGTGCCGGTGAGGAACCGCACGCGGGAGCCGCGCAGCCGGCGGTGCCGGGCGAGGACGTCGGCCTGGACCAGCTCCAGGGCGTGCCCGAGGTGCGGGGCGGCGTTGACATACGGGATGGCGGTGGTGACGTAGAAGCTCATGACGGATCTCCGGTCTGTGTGCCCTGCCATGGCAGGGAACGGACCTGATCCGCGATCGCCCCTGCGTGCAGGGGCGGATGGTGAGCGGACTTAGCGCACGCCGAGCGACCCCGTGACGGGGCGCATCATCCGGCGGTTGTCCATGTGCCTAGCGTACCCCGAGCGCGATGAGCTTTTCGAGGGCCGCGAAGTACACGTGGTCGCCGGACAGCAGCAGCGGCTCGGCGCCGTGCAGGGCGTCGAACGCGAGGTCCTGCCGGGTCAGGACGGTGCCGTCGGCGGCGTCGAGGGCGAGCAGCTCGGTGCGGTGCACGGGGGCGCCGTCGCGCAGCAGGAACTGGTAGACGACCCCGTAGAGCACGCCGCCGCCGTTGACCGGCGACCAGTAGGACGTGGAGACCTCCGCGCCGGCCGCGCCCCAGTCGCGGGTCCAGCGGACCTTGCCGTCCCCGGCGCCGAACCCCGCGGCGTGGCCGTGGGCGTCGAAGACCATGAGCGTCTGCCCGTCGGTGGTCGCCGAGCGCGGGTCACGCAGGGTCGTCGTGTCGCACCAGCGGCGGGCGCCGTCGGCGGCGGTGTAAGCGCAGACCCCGCCGGTGCCGGTGGTGTAGGCGACGCCGCCGGCCGCGATCAGCCACGGCCCGCTCACGTCCTGGCGCCACACCCGGGTGCCGGTGCGCAGGTCGAACGCGGCGAGCCCGGTGCCGCCCGCGGTCTCGAACGTCTGCAGCGCGAGCCCGGCGTCGGCGACCGGCGGGTGCAGGCCCGCCTCGCCGTCCAGGGGCGCGGTCCACGCCGTGGTGCCGTCGGTGAGCCGCGACGCGGTCAGGGTCGTGCCCGCGGCGCGCAGCACCACGTCCCCCGCGACGGTGTAGCCGCCGGACACCTCGTCGGGCAGCAGGACGTCCCACACCGCTTCGCCGCCGGTGGTGTACGCGCTGAGGTGGCGCTGCAGCAGGTTGCCGCTGACCGCGTCGTACGTCTGGGACTCCACGAGCAGCCCGGCCCGCCGGCCGGCGGGTGGCGCCGCGAGCCGGCCGAACCACCGCCCGGGCACGTCGAGCACGGGGCCGAGGTCGGCGCCGGTGACCGCGTCGTAGCGGCGGATCTGGCCGGTCGGGCCGCCGGAGGAGCGCAGCAGCGTGCCGTCGGCGACGACCGCGCCGCCGACCTGCTCCTCGGGCCGGGACGCGGGCGCGGTCCACACCGTGCCGAGCCGGATCGCGGACCCGGTGGTCAGGTACGGCGTGACCGGCTGGTATCCGGCGCGACCCGGCCCGTTGCCGTCCTGCCGCCAGCCGGCGTCGGTCTCGGTCACCGCCGCCGCCGGGGGCGGCACCACGCCCGGGAAGGCCAGGGCGAGGCCGGCGGGGGCCGCGGACAGCAGGAGCGCTACAGGTACCAAACGGAAAAATCGGCGCACGTCGGGCTCAACGACGGTCGTCGGGCCCGGTGACTCACGCCGGTGTCAGCGGCGGCGGACGCCCTCGGCGAGGTCGGCGCTGAGCGCGGCGACCGCGGCGACCCCGGCGGCCGGCGTCGCGGCGTCCTGCAGGCACCGCACGAGGGCGCTGCCGACGATGACCCCGTCGGCGAACGCGCCGACCTCCGCGGCCTGATCGCCGTTGGAGACGCCGAGACCGACCGCGACCGGCAGCTTCGGGTCCGCCTTGCGGATCCGCTCGACGAGGGCGGGCGCGGCGGTGCTGGTGCTGCTGCGGGCGCCGGTGACACCCATGACGCTGGTCGCGTAGACGAAGCCGCGGCACCTGCCGGCGGTCATCGCGATCCGGGCGTCCGTCGAGGACGGCGACACCAGGAAGACCCGGTCCAGGTCGTGCGCGTCGGAGGCGGACAGCCACGGCGCGGACTCGTCCGGGATGAGGTCTGGCGTGATGAGCCCGGCACCGCCGGCGGCGGCGAGGTCCGCGGCGAACC
This sequence comes from Dactylosporangium sp. NBC_01737, assembly GCF_035963215.1. NCBI lineage: Bacteria > Bacillati > Actinomycetota > Actinomycetes > Micromonosporales > Micromonosporaceae > Dactylosporangium > Dactylosporangium sp. NBC_01737. The sequence goes on along the minus strand of NZ_CP109153.1, from coordinate 4,285,569 downwards.
GGTCCACCCCGTAGCGCTCGACCAGGTTCCAGTAGGTCATGACGAGGATCGGCGCGCCGGCCGTGGCGACCGCCTCGACGGTGCGCAGCCCGTCGGCGACCCGGAAGCCACCGGCCAGGGCCGCCTCGGTGGCGCGCTGGATGACGGGGCCGTCCATGACCGGGTCGGAGTACGGCAGGCCGACCTCGACGATGTCCACCCCGTTGTCGATCATCGCCTTGATCGCGTCGACCGCGCCGGGCACGGTCGGGAACCCGGCCGGCAGGTAGCCGATCAGCGCGCTGCGACCCTCCGCGCGGGCCTTCTCGAACGCGATCGAAACACTCACTGTCGTCACACCCCGAAGAAGTCGCGCGCGGTGTCCATGTCCTTGTCACCGCGGCCGGACAGGCAGATCACCACGACGGGCTCGCGGCCCAGGTCGGCCGACAGCTTCGGGATGACCCGCAGCGCGCCGGCGACCGCGTGGGCGCTCTCGATCGCGGGGATGATCCCCTCGACCCGGCACAGCAGCTTGAACGCGTCCATCGCCTCGGCGTCGGTGACCGGCTCGTACGTGGCGCGGCCGGTGTCGTGCAGGTAGGCGTGCTCCGGCCCGACGGCCGGGTAGTCCAGGCCCGCGGAGATGGAGTGCGACTCGACGGTCTGGCCGTCCTCGTCCTGCAGCAGGTACGTGCGGGCGCCGTGCAGCACGCCCGTGGAGCCGCCGGTGATGCTGGCCGCGTGCCGGCCGGTGTCGACGCCGTCGCCGCCCGCCTCGAAGCCGAACAGCCGCACACCCTCGTCGGGGACGAACGCGTGGAACGCCCCGATCGCGTTGGAGCCGCCGCCGACGCACGCGGCGACCGCGTCGGGCAGCCGCCCCGTCTGCTCCAGGATCTGCCGGCGCGCCTCGACGCTGATGCCGCTGACGAAGTCACGGACCATCGCCGGGAACGGGTGCGGGCCGGCGGCGGTGCCGAGCAGGTAGTGGGTGGTGTCGACGTTGGTGACCCAGTCGCGCAGCGCCTCGTTGATCGCGTCCTTGAGCGTCTTGCTGCCGGTCGTGACCGGCACGACGGTGGCGCCGAGCATCCGCATGCGGGCGACGTTGAGCGCCTGCCTGCGGGTGTCCTCCTCGCCCATGTAGACGACGCACTCGAGGTCCAGCAGGGCGCAGGCGGTGGCGCTGGCGACGCCGTGCTGGCCGGCGCCGGTCTCCGCGATGACCCGCTGCTTGCCCATCCGCTTGGTCAGCAGCGCCTGGCCGAGCACGTTGCGGACCTTGTGCGCGCCGGTGTGGTTGAGGTCCTCGCGCTTGAGGAACACCCGGGCGCCGGCGTGCGCGGAGAGCCGGTCGGCGCGGTACAGCGGCGACGGCGTGTTCGCGTAGTCGCGCAGCAGCCGGTTGAACTCGGCCTGGAACGCCTCGTCGGCCTGTGCGTGCCGGTACGCGGCGTCCAGCCCGTCCAGGGCCGCGATCAGCGCCTCGGGGACGAAACGCCCACCGTACTTGCCGAAGTGCCCGGACTGGTCCGGCAGGAGCCCGGCGGCGGACAGGAACGCGTTCATCGCGCCGGCCGCGGCGTCGCCGGGTGACTACCGGCCGTGACGAGCTCGGCGACCGCATCACGCGGGCTCTTCTGGGTGACGAGCCCCTCGCCGACCAGGACCGCGTCGGCGCCGGCGGACGCGTAGCGGATCAGGTCGTGCGGGCCGCGGACACCCGACTCGGCGATCTTCACCACGTCGTTGGGCAGGCCGGGCGCGATCCGCTCGAACACCGTCCGGTCGACCTCGAGGGTCCGCAGGTTGCGCGCGTTGATCCCGATCACCTTGCCGCCGGCCTCCAGGGCACGGTCGGTCTCCTCCTCGTCGTGCACCTCGACCAGGGCGGTCATGCCCAGGCTCTCGATGCGGTCGAGGAGACCCGACAGGGTGTTCTGGTCCAGCGCGGCCACGATCAGCAGCACCAGGTCGGCGCCATACGCGCGGGCCTCGTGCACCTGATAGGAGGACACGATGAAGTCCTTGCGCAGCAGCGGCACGTCGACGGCGGCGCGCACGGCGGCGAAGTCGTCGAGGCTGCCACCGAACCAGCGGCCCTCGGTCAGCACGCTGACCGCGCGGGCACCACCGGCGGCATACTCCTTGGCCAGCTCGGCCGGATCGGGGATCTCGGCGAGCTGCCCCTTCGACGGCGACGCGCGCTTCACCTCGGCGATCACCCCCACGCCGGGGGCCCTCAGCTTGGTGTAGGCATCCTTGGGCGGTGACGCCTGCGCCGCTGCTTGCTTGATCTCGTCCAGGGGCACCTGTGCCTCGCGGATGGCCAAGTCTTCGCGCACGCCGGCGAGGATCTCGTCGAGCACACGGCCAGATTCCGCGTTGATCAAGGAGCTCCCCTCTCCGGTGGTCATGCGTCCGATGCTAGGAGCCCCCCGGTCAGTGGATGGCCGTGGGGGTATGGCCGACGTCACCTGATGGACTAGGGCATAATGCCTTGCCGTTCGTATGGTTGGAGCCATGACCGTCGAGGCCTGCAATGCTCTGACCGCACGCTGGGCGGCCGCCGCCGACGGCGCGGGCGTCTTCTCCGGCGCAGGCGTCTATCCGCTGCTCGCGCTGCTTGCGGGGGTCGCGTCCGGGCCCGCCCGCGACGAGCTGCTCGCGGTCGCGCCGTCGCCGCTGGACCTGCCGGACACCGACGGCGTCCGCGCGGCGCTCGGCGTCTGGACCCGCCACGACCTGCCCCTCGATCCCTCCTGGACGGCCGGCTCCCCGTTGAGCGGCGACCCCGCCGCCGACCAGGCGCGCCTGGACGCGTGGGCCGCCGAGCGGACCGGCGGGCTCATCCCGGCCATGCCGGTCGCCGTCGACGAGGACACCGGCGTCGTGCTCGCCTCGGCGCTGTCGGTGCTCACCGAATGGGTCCAGCCGTTCGACGACGGCATCCTGTCCCCCGCCGCCGGGCCGTGGCAGGGCCGGCGGCTCGCGGCGCTGCACCGCAAGCGTGCCGCCGGGGACGCCCTGGCGCCGCTGCGGGTCCTCGCCGCCCCGAAGGGCCGGTCACGCTGCTCACCGTCGCCGGCGGCAACGACGTCGACGTGGTGCTCGCCCTCGGTACCGCGGCCGCCGCACCCGGACACGTCCTGCGCGCCGGCGTCGACGGCTGGGCCTCCGCCGCGCCGTCGACCGCCGGGCCGGGCGTCACCGCGGCGGAGGTCGATGCCACCGACCCGGCGCCGGAGCTGGTGGTGAGCCTGCCGTCGTTCGACGTGACCGCGAGCCACGACCTGCTCGCCCGGGCGGACCTGTTCGGGCTGCGCACCGCGTCGCGCGACGGCACGTTCCCCGGCATCAGCCCCGTCGACCTGGCCGTGACCTCCGCCCGCCAGCAGGCCGTGGCCTCGTTCACCGCCCTGGGCTTCCGGGCCGCGACGGTCACGGCCCTCGCCATGTACCCCCTGGCGTTCCGCCCGCCGACCACCCGGAGACTGCGGGTCACGGTCACGTTCGACCGGCCGTTCGGGTTCTTCTCCGTGCACCGCCCCACCGGTCTCGTCCTCGTCGCCGGCTGGGTCACCGACCCAACCGGCTGGACGCCGTGAACCGGCATGACCGCATGACGTCCGGGACCGCCGCCGCGTGGATGGACGGCGGGCGCCGCCCCTTCGATGAGCACCGGCTCGTCCGGGTGACGTCCGACCGGCCCGGTCCTGTTCGAGGGCCGGGTCGGGACCCCGGCCCGTACACCGCCCCCACCCGAGGCGCGACCCGCGACATACTGCTCGCATGCGCAGGATCCTGGCGGCGTTGACGGTCCTGACCGCCGCGGCGGGCTGCGCGGCCGTCGGGCTCTCCGCGGCGGCCGACCGCTCGTGGACCGCGGTGGCCGCGGGACCCTCCCGGCGCGGCACGACGCGCTCGGCGTGTGGGACGGCGGGCGGTTCGTCGTCGTCGGCGGATCGGCGGACGCGCCGTGCCCGCCCCAGGCGGACTGCGCGCCGGGGCACGCCCTGACCGACGGCGCCGCGTACGACCCGGCGACCGGCACCTGGCAGCCGATCGCCGCGGCCCCCGTCGCGCTGGGCCCCGGCGACCAGCTCATCGCCGCCGGCGGCCGGGTCTACGCGCTGACCCGGGACGCGACGTTCCTGCGGTACGACGGCGCCGCGTGGACGAACCTGCCGTCGCCGCCGGGTGCGGGGCAGCTGCTCGACGCGGGCGGCACGCCGGTGCTCGTCGCCGGGACCGACGAGCACGGCGGGAGCGTGGACGCCGCGTTCGACGTCGCGACCAGCGCGTGGCGGGTGCTGCCCGACGACTCGCTCGGCCCGTCGTTCAACCGGATGGCGGTGTGGACCGGCGACCGGCTGCTGCTGGGCGCGCAGGACCTGGTCCCGGACCCCGGCGCCACCCGGCCGTCACTGGTGCGGCTGGCCACGCTCGACGCGGCGCTGACGACGTGGTCGGCGCCCACCGGCACCGAGATCCTGCACTCCAGCCCGGCGGTGGCGGCCGGCACGGTCGTCTGGACCGGCACCGGCAGCGCGGACGGCGGGCAGGTGGGCAACTGGGGCCGCTCCTACCCGGAGGGCGGCATGCTCACCGTCGCCACCGGCCGGTGGCGTCCCCTGCCGCCGGCGCCGCGGCCGGCCGGTCCGCTGCCGATCGACCCGGCGCTGAGCACCGGCGGCCGGGTCACGGTCGGCGGCCACCTGCTCGACCCGGCGACCGGCGGCTGGCTGCGCCTGGCGGACCCGCCCGGCGGCCGCCGGCTCGCCGCGACGATCGTGGCCGGCCCCGACCTGGTGTTCATCTGGGGAGGCGCGGTGCACCGCGACGCCGGGACCAACCTCGGCGACGGCCACCTGCTGCGGGTCTAGCCTCGATCTTGCAGCGGGGCGTTCAGGCGTCGTCGGCGGGGCGGCGCCAGCGGGCCGGGATCTCGCCGCGGGCCTGCAGCTCCTTCCACTTCGCGAACGGGTCGTAGTCGACCTCCAGGGGCTCCTGGGCGGGGCGGTCGGCCTCGGGCACGTGCACCAGGTTGAGCCGGATGCGGGTCCACAGGCTGTTGATGCCGCGCATCGAGTCGACGAGCACGTCGGCCGGCTCCAGCAGCGGCCACACCGCCGGGTGCCGGGCCTTCCACCGCTCCAGACCCTCCAGGGCCTCGTCCTTCGTCGCGGCCCGGGCGATCTCGATGAGGGGCATGCTCGGCGCGCGGCGGCCCGTGCCCTTCTTCGCCGGCGCCTGCTTCCGATGCGTGGCCGCGAGCTCCAGCAGCGCCGTCAGGTCCCCGCGGCTGTCCTCGATGCCGGCCCACGCGTCGGTGCCGGTCTCGAGGCGGTCCTGCACGGACTCCATCGTGTACGCGGCCGGGTCGCACCCCGGTACCTCGTCCCAGGTGAGCGGCATGGAGACGCGCGCCTCCTCGGAGGGGCGCACCGAATACCCGGACGCCGTGGTGTGATCCTTCGCGTTCTGGTTGTAGTCGACGAAGACCCCGTGCCGCTCCTCCTTCCACCAGGCGCCGGTCGCGATCTCCGGCGCCCGGCGGGCCACCTCCCTGGCGAAACCCTCCGCCGCCCGGCGCACCTCGGCGAACGTCCAGTTGGGGTGGATACGGGCGTACACGTGGAACCCGCGCGAACCGGACGTCTTCGGCCAGCCGATCAGCCCGTGGTCGGCGAGGACGTCACGGGCGACCAGTGCCACGTCGACCACCTGCGACCACGGCACCCCGGGCACCGGGTCCAGGTCGATGCGCAGCTCGTCGGGGTGATCGACGTCCTCGGCGAGGACCGAGTGGGTGTGCAGCTCCAGGCAGCCGAGGTTGACGACCCACGCGAGCTGGGCCGCGTCGCGCAGGACGACCTCCTCGGCGGTGCGGCCCGACGGGTACCGCAGCTGCGCCGTCTCAATCCAGTCGGGGCGTTTCTCCGGCGCCCGCTTCTGGAAGAACGCCTCGCCCTCGATGCCGTTGACGTACCGCTTCAACGCCATCGGCCGCCCCCCGGCGCCGCGCAGGGCACCGTCGGCGACGGCGATGTAGTAGCGGACGACGTCGAGCTTCGTGCGACCGGACTTCGGGAAGTACACCTTGTCGGGGTTGGTGACGGTCACCTCACGCCCGGCGACCTCGAGGACTTCCTTGCTGCTGCTCGCCATAGGCGAACCCTACTTGTCGGCGGTCGGATCCTCGCCCCGATCCAGGGCGTCCCAGAGCTCTGTCTGCGGTGCCTTCTTCGCCGTGGTACGCCCGGCCTGTGGCCGTTCGTAGCGGGCGCCCATCTCCGGCCAGGTGTCGCTGTACCGGATGGTCAGCACGCCCGCGACGGCGACGACCGCCGCCGCGACGAGCGTGAGGATCGGCCAGCCCACGTCGATGCGGTGCTGCAGGGTCTCGATCACCGCGCCGATGATCCCGATGCCGGTCAGGGCGAGCAGCCCGCCGACGACCGTCCTGAGCCGTCTCCTGGTCGCCAGCAGGGCGCCGGCGCCGGCCAGGCCGACCGCGCCGAGCGCCGGCAGCCACGGCGACATCTCGGCGCCGGTGCGGTAGTCCGTCGTCGGCGGCAGCGGCGACACCTGGTGCGTCATGATCGCGTCCCAGTTGCGGGTCGCGGCGAACAGCACGACCGCCGACGCGACCGCGGTAGCGAGGGTCGTGACGGTCAGTCCCCGGCGCCCGTTCATCGGCTGCCTTTCATCGGCGGCCTTCGCATCGGCTGCCTTTGCCTCGGCGGCCTCTGTATCAGCGGCCTTTTCATCGGGCCGGTCGCAGGGTCTCGGCGGTGGCGATCGCGGCGAGGACGGCGGCGGCCTTGTTGCGTGTCTCCGTCTCCTCCGACAGCGGGTCGGAGTCCGCGACGATGCCGGCGCCGGCCTGGACGTACGCCATCCGGTCCCGGATGAGCGCGGTCCGGATCGCGATCGCCGTGTCCATGTCGCCGCCGAAGCCGAAGTAGCCGACGACACCGCCGTACAGGCCGCGCCGGGTCGGTTCGAGCTCCTCGATGATCTCCATCGCCCGGACCTTCGGTGCCCCCGACAGCGTGCCCGCCGGGAACGTCGCGGCCAGCGTGTCGAACGCGGTCCGGTCGTCGTTGAGCTCGCCGACCACGGTGGAGACGATGTGCATGACGTGGCTGTACCGCTCCACGGTCATGAACTCCGGCACCTCGACCGTCCCCGGCTTGCAGACCCGGCCCAGGTCGTTGCGGGCCAGGTCGACGAGCATCACGTGCTCGGCGCGCTCCTTCGGGTCCGCGAGGAGGTCCGCGGCCAGGGCGTTGTCCTCCTCCGGCGTCGCACCCCGCCACCGCGTCCCGGCGATCGGGTGCAGCAGCGCCCGCCGCCCGTCGACTTTGACGTGCACCTCCGGCGAGGAGCCGACGACGTCGAAGCCGTCGAAGCGCAGCAGGTACATGTAAGGGCTCGGGTTCGTGGAGCGCAGCACCCGGTACACGTCGAGGGGGTCGGCGTCGGTGGCCCGCTCGAAGCGCTGGGCGACCACGATCTGGAAGCACTCCCCGGCGCGGATCGCCTCCTTCGCGATCTCGACCGCCTTCGGGTACCCGCCCGCGGGGGTCCGGCTGACCACGTCCCCGGGTGCCGCCTTCTCCACTGTGGACACCATCGGCGGCGTCGGGCGGGACAGCGCCGTCGTCATCGCGTCGAGCCGGCCGATCGCCTGGTGGTACGCCGCCGAGACGGTCGCCTCGTCGGCGCCCTGCTCCGGCAGCACGGCGTTGGCGATCAGCAGCGCCGCGCCCTCGAAGTGGTCCAGGGCCACCAGGTCCGTCGCCAGCATCATGCCGAGCTCGGGATGGTGCAGGTCGTCGACGGCGAGCTCCGGCAGCTTCTCGAACCGCCGGACCGCGTCGTAGGACAGGAACCCGACGAGCCCGCCGGACAGCGGCGGCAGGCCGAGGCCCTGCAGGTCCGTGTCGTCGGCGGTCAGCGCCTCGATGGTCGCCCGCAGGACCTGGGTCGGGTCGCCCTGCGCCGGCACGTTGGCGGGCGGCTCACCCAGCCAGTGCGCGCCGCCGTCCCGCTCGACCAGCGTCGCCACGCTCCGTACGCCGATGAAGCTGTACCGTGACCAGACCGCGCCCGCGGCGCCGGCGCCCTGCTCGGCGGACTCCAGCAGGAACGTGCCCGGGCCGCCGGCCAGCTTCCGGTACACCCCGACCGGCGTCTCCCCGTCGGCGAGCAGCCGCCGCGTCACCGGCACCACCCTCCGCGCCTTGGCCAGCTCACGGAACGTCGCCTCGTCGGGCGCCACGGCACCGGTCGTCATCCGCCCACCTTCAGGTCCGTGTAGAAGCAGGTGTGGTTGCCCGTGTGGCAGGCCGCGCCGGTCTGCTCGACGGTCACCAGCAGCGTGTCGCCGTCGCAGTCGATCGCCACCGACCGCACGTGCTGGACGTGACCGGAGGTCTCGCCCTTCACCCAGTACTCGTTGCGGCTGCGCGACCAGTACGTCGCCCGCCCCGTCGTCAGCGTCCGGTGCAACGCCTCGTCATCCATCCAGGCCAACATCAACACCTGCCCGGTCCCGTGCTCCTGCACGACCGCAGGCACCAACCCGGCCTCGTTGCGAAGGAGACGGTCCGCGACTTCTGGATCAAGGTTCGACGACACATCATGAATTCTCCCGCACGGCCCTCTCTCCTCGGTTTGGGGTCTATGGCTGGTCGTGTTTGCGGAGTACCTTGACGGTGCGCCGCACGGAAGTCTGGGCGGTCGCTCATCCCTCCCCGCCTGCCGTCGGCCGACCCTCCTCGCCCGGGGGTCCCGCTTGCCGTCGGCGCGGCGGCTCCGGGCCGGGCGCCGTTTGGCCTCCCGGCGTCCGCGACCCCAGCGCTGAGCCCACAGCAGTCTGAACGGGTGGCCCCCTCCCCCCGTTCCGACCGAGCGGACGGAGGACCCGCCATGCATCCCAACTTCACCCCGCCGAACGACCAGTCGAGCCCCTCCCCGGAAGTCACGACCCCACCGGGCGTCCCCGAGCAGCGCCAGCCCGTCGAGGACATCACCCCACCCGTCGAGGCCGTCACCACCGACGCCGCCGACACGCCCGACACCACCGACGAGCCCGCCGCGGAGGTGACCACCGAGGCCTCTCTCGCGGACACCGACGCGATCACGGTCGCCGTCCCGGACGACATCTCCGACATCGTCGGCCCGGCCACGGAGGAGTCCGCCGCCCCCACCGACGAGGAGCCGGCCGCTGGGGTCGACGCAGACGCCGCCGAGTCCGCCCCGACCGCCGACCTCCAAGCGGCCGACACCCTCGAAGCGGAACCCGCCGACACCACCGAGGAGCCCGAGTCCCTCGAAGCGGCAGCCGCCGAAGAGGTCTCCGCCGAGGACGAGCCCGCAGCCGAGCCCGCAGCCGAGGCCGACGCTGAGGCCGACGCTGAGGAGGTCGAAACGGCTGAGGAGCCCGACGCTCTCGAGGAGGCCGCTGCCGAGGACGAGCCCGCAGCCGAGGCTGAAGCCGAAGAGTCGGAGACCGCCGACGAGCCGGTGGCCCTCGAAGAAGTCACCGCCGAAGAGGCCGCCGCCGACACCGACGACGAGCCCGCCGCGGAAACCGACGAGGAGCCCGCAGCAGAAGCCGACGCCGAAGAGGCCGAAGCCGGCGAGGAGCCCGAGGCCCTCGAAGAAGTCACCGCCGAAGAGGCCGCCGACGAGCCCGCAGCGGAAGCCGACGAGGAGCCCGCCGCGGAAGCCGACGCCGAAGAGACCGAAGCCGGCGAGGAGCCCGAGGCCCTCGAAGAAGTCGCCGCCGAAGAGGCCGCCGACGAGCCCGCAGCGGAAGCCGACGCTGAGGAGTCGGAGACCGCCGACGAGCCGGAGGCCCTCGAAGAAGTCGCCGCCGAAGAGGCCGCCGACGACGAGCCCGCCGCGGAAACCGACGAGGAGCCCGCAGCAGAGGCCGACGCCGAAGAGACCGAAACCGGCGAGGAGCCCGCCGCGGAAGCCGGCGCCGAGGAGTCGGAGACCGCCGACGAGCCGGAGGCCCTCGAAGAAGTCACCGCCGAAGAGGCCGCCGCCGACACCGACGACGAGCCCACCGCGGAAACCGACGACGAGCCCACCGCGGAAACCGACGAGGAGCCCGCAGCAGAGGCCGACGCCGAAGAGTCCGAGACCGCCGACGAGCCCGAGGCCCTCGAAGAAGTCACCGCCGAGGAGACCGACGCCGACGGGGAGCCAGCAGCGGAGGCTGACGTCGAGGAGGAGACGGCCGCCGAGGAGCCGGCGGCCGAGTCGGAGTCCGACGAGGAGCCCGAGGCCGTGGCCGACGAGGCCACCGCGGACGACGAAGCGGTTGCCGACGAGCCCGAAGCCGTCGTTGACGAGGAGTCCGCCGAGGACGAGCCCGCCGCCGAGGAAGAGGCAGCGGCCGACGAGCCGGAAGCCGACGCCGCGGTCGAAACGGACGCCGAGGCCGACACCGAGGACGAGCCCGCAGCGGAGGCCGAGGCCGCCGAGCCCGACGCCGAAGCGGCCGTCGAGGAGGAGCCCGCCGCCACCGAGGACGCGGTCGCCGAAGACGTCACCGCCGAAGACGAGCCGGAAGCCGAAGCCGCCACCGAGGAGGCCGAAGCCACGGCCGAGCCCGACGCTGAAGCAGCCGGCGATGACGACGAAGCCGTCGCCGAGCCTGACGCCGAAGCAGCCGCCGAAGACGTGGCGGCCGAGGACGAGCCGGGTGCGGAGGCCGAGGAGGTCGTTGCGGAGACCGACGCCGACGAGTCCGGTGAGGACGAGCCGGAGGTCGAGGCGGTGTTCGAGGCCGAGGCGGCTGAGGACGCTGACGACGACGCCGCCGAGGACGTCGTGGCAGAGGCCAGGGACGAGGCCGACGCCACCGCGGACACGGACGAGGAGCCGGACGGCGCGGAGCCGGTCGCGGAGGCCGAGACCCCTGCCGACGTCCTGACCGAGGCGATCGACGCCGGTGTCGACAACGCCGACGACGACACGGCCGACGACGTCAACCTCGTCGCCGACATCGACGAGCTGACCGCCGAGCCCGAGGCCGAGGCCGCCGACACCGAAGACGCCGACGCCGAGGGCACCGAGCCCGAAGCCGAGGCCGACGAGGTCGCGGACGAACCCGCCGCCGAAGCCGAAGCCGAGGACGCCGCGGACGAGGTCGAGGCGAGCGCCGACGAGACCCCGGCCGAGGTCCTGGCCGAGGCGATCGACGCCGGTGTCGACAACGCGGACGACGACACGGCCGACGACGTCAACCTCGTCGCCGACATCGACGAGCTGACCGCCGACACCGCCGAGGCCGAGGCCGACGCCGAGGAAGCTGACGACGAGCCCATCGCCGAAGCGGACGACGACACCGAGGAAGCTGACGACGAGCCCACCGCCGAAGCCGACGATGACGCGGACGAGGACGAGGACGCGGAGCCGACCGCCGAAACCGACGACGACGCCGAGGAAGCTGACGACGAGCCCGCCGCCGAAGCCGACAGCGACGACTCCGAGGACGACGACGACGACGAGCCCGTCGCAGCAGCAGCCGACGACGAAGACGAGGACGAGGACGAGGACGACGAGCCCACCGCCGAAGCGGCCGACTCCGATGACGACGATGACGATGACGTGGACGAGCTCGACGAGGAGCTCGAGTACGCGGCCGTCGCCGCCCTCCCCCTCCGCCCCGGTGACGTCGCCGAGCAGCGGATCGTGCTGTGGAAGCCGAAGCGGGCGGACAAGTTCCGGTCGCGGCTGGTCAAGGCGGAGTCGAAGTTCGTCGACGACCCGGTGAAGGCGTTGACGCGGGCGTCCGCGGTGGTGAGTGACGCCATCGAGACACTTGCCGAGAAGTTGCAGGAGCAGCAGCTCGCGATCGACCCGCACCGGTCGGCGAAGAACCCCGACACCGAGGCGCTGCGGGTGGCGTTGCGGCAGTACAAGGAGTTCCTGGAGCGCGTCCTCGCGCTCTAGTCACCACCCGGCAACGAAGGCAGCGGGGCGGACCGAGTCATCGGTCCGCCCCGATTTCGTGTTTGACGCACGTCCAAGATTTCATCTACCGTTGAGTTCATCAACCGTTGAGTTATTTCCTGACCGGAGGAATCGAAGATGACCAACGCGATCGAGGTCGAGCACCTCGTCATCGCGCGCGGCAAACGGCGGGTGTTGCACGACTTCACCTGTTCGGTGCCCAGCGGGAGCGTCACAGGGCTGCTCGGACCGAGCGGCAGCGGCAAGACCACGCTCATGCGCGCGGTCGTCGGCGTGCAGAAGATCGTCAGCGGCACGGTCACGGTGCTGGGGCACCCGGCCGGTTCGAAGCCGCTGCGGGACAAGGTGGGATACCTGACGCAGGCGCCGAGCGTCTACGCGGATCTGACCGTCAGGGAGAACGCGCGGTACTTCGCCTCGCTGTACGGGCTGGGCGCCGCCGATGCCGACGCGGCCGTGTCCGACGTCGGCCTGAGCCAGGCGAAGGACCAGCTCGTCGGGACCCTGTCGGGTGGTCAGCGGGCCCGCGCCTCGCTCGCATGCGCGATCGTGAGCAAGCCGCAACTGCTCGTACTGGACGAACCCACCGTCGGGCAGGATCCCGTGCTGCGCAACGAGTTGTGGCAGCGGTTCCACGCCCTGGCCAAGGCCGGCTCCACGCTGCTGGTGTCCAGCCACGTGATGGACGAGGCGGGGCGCTGCGACCGGCTCCTGCTGATCCGCGAGGGCCTGCTCATCGCCGACGAGTCACCCGCCGCCGTGCGGGAGCGCGCCGGCACCGACGACCTGGAAGAGGCGTTCCTGCGGCTGGTCCAGGCGCAGGAGTCAGAGAAGGAAAAGGTGGCCTGAGCCATGTCCGCCCATTTGACGTTCGCGACCGCTGGCCGCATTCTCCGGCAGTTGCGGCACGACCGGCGCACGATCGCGCTGATCCTGGTCGTGCCGACGGTGCTGCTGACGCTCCTGCGCTACCTGTACGACGCCAGCCCCATGATGTTCGACCGCATCGGCCTGATCATGCTGGGCGTGTTCCCCCTGGTGATCATGTTCCTGCTGACCAGCGTGGCGATGCTGCGGGAGCGGACCACGGGCACCCTCGAGCGCCTGCTCACCACGCCGATCGGGAAGGTCGACATCCTGCTGGGGTACGGCATCGCCTTCGCCGTCGCCGCGGCGGTGCAGGCAACGGTGGTGTCGGCGCTCGCGTACCTCCTCCTGGGCCTGGACACGCTCGGCCCCGCGTGGCTCGTCGGCGTGATCGCGGTCGGCAACTCGGTGCTCGGCATGGCGCTCGGCCTGCTGGTCAGCGCGTTCGCCAACAGCGAGTTCCAGGCGGTGCAGTTCATGCCCGCGGTCGTCCTGCCGCAGGTGCTGCTCTGCGGGCTGCTGCAGCCCCGCGACCAGATGGCCGGCTGGCTGCAGGCGATCAGTGACGTCCTGCCCATGTCCTACGCGGTGCAGGCGCTCACGGAGCTCGGCGCTCACGCCGAGCCGACCGGCGTGATGTGGCGCGACCTCGGCGTCATCGTCGGGTGCGTGATCGTGGCACTCTTGCTCGGGGCAGCCACGCTCCGCCGGCGTACCCCCTGAGCAAACGACACGACGGCACCCTGCGCCACGGAAAGACGACGGAAAGAGGCCCATGGCACGCACCGGACGACGCCCCGGCAACCAGGACACCCGCCAGGCGATCCTGACCGCCGCCCGCCACGCGTTCGCCGAACGTGGTTACGACGGGGCGTCCATCCGCCAGATCGCGACCAGCGCCGGGGTGGACCCGGCGCTGGTGCACCACTACTTCGGGGCGAAGGACAAGCTGTTCCTCGCCACGATGGAGGCCCCGATCGACCCGGGCGAGCTGATCCCGAAGATCTTCGAGGCAGGCCTCGACGGCATCGGCGAGCGGCTCGTCCGCACGTTCCTCGGCGTGTGGGACTCACCGGCCGGCTCCTCCGCGGCGGCGCTGTTCCGCAGCGCCCTGCAGCACGAGTGGTCCGCGCGGATGCTGCGCGAGTTCCTCGTGACCCAGGTCCTGCGCCGCGCGATCGGCCACCTGCAGCTCGACCCCGCCGAGGCCCCGCGCCGCGCCGCGCTGGTCGCGTCGCAGATGGCCGGCATCGTCATGGTCCGCTACATCCTGAAGGTCGAGCCGATGGCGTCCATGTCCCAGGACGAGATCGTGTACAGCATCGCGCCGACGATCCAGCGGTACCTCACCGAGCCGCTGCACAAGCCCTAGTCGTCGACCTCGGCGCAGTGCGCCCTGGCCTGCCGCGTCAGCAGCAACCCGACCAGCCCCGCCGCGAAGCACATCGGCACCACCGCGAACGGCAGCGGCGCCGGCAGCAGCCACGTCAGCAGCGGCGCCATCGTCCCCACGAACGCCCAGAACACCAGGCTCGCCAGCCACGCCCAGTGCTCGCCCCGCTTGATCCGCATCCCGAGGAACACCAGCACCACGGCCAGCGGAAACAGGAACAGCACGGCGTTGAAGAACAGCACGAAGTCGAGATACCCGGTGCCACCCTGATTGACCGGATCGACCTGCATCCCGGACAGCAGCACCCCGAGCGCCGTGAGCGCAAGGGTCAGCATGACCCCGCCGATCGCGTTGAACCCCGTCACCGCGACCCGGACCTGCATCGGCACGTATCGACGCCCCCCGGCTGGCACACCAGCCACTGTAGGTCCTGCGCCCCACGTCACCACCCTCGACGCGCGGCACCCCCGTCGATCACCGGCCCGCAGGTGTACCCCGAAACCCCGGCTCTTCGTGCCCCACGCACAGATCGCACGCCCCCATCACACGAAAGCCACAAACCGGGGCATTGCCCAGCGCCTGCCCGCATCGACGGCGACATCGAAGGACACCAACAGGCAAGCGCTGCCCAGGCGCCCGGCGCAGACGGCGAAGCACGACTCAACCTGGACGGTCAACCGCTGGACCGCGCCGCCACGAACCGGGACGACAACAGCCTTTGCGCGCCTCACGACCCGCCGGCACCAGGCACCGGCGAAACATGGACAACCCGAAGGATCCCCGGGGCCAGGACACCAACGATCCTTCGGGTTACCGGAAATCCCACGACCCACCCAAAGCAACGCCACCCAGCACCGACACCGGCGCGAGCAACTCGCCGACACTTGACCACGCAGCCACGAAACGGGACAGCAACAGCCCTCGGCGCGCCTCACGACCCACCGGCACGCGACACCGCCGAAACGTGCCGCGCTTCGCGCGACCAGGACAACCCGAAGGATCCGCGGGGCAGAACACCAGCGATCCTTCGGGTTGCCGGGCATCCCGCGAGCAACCCGCTGCCAGAGGCCGACGGTGACTCGCGTCAGAAGCAACCACCCCAACACGCCCCAATGGAGCCGGCAGCGCTCCAGCACCGCCGAGCCCCGCGAAACCGGCAGCGGCCCCGCCGGGCCGCGAGCCGAGCAGGCCGCAGCCCGAGCAGGCCGCAGCGCGGGCAGGCCGTAGCGCGGGCGGGGCGGGAAGGTCAGCGGGTCTGTTCGAGCCAGGACGCGTACAGGCGGGCGTAGATCGAGTCCGGGTCGGTGACGAGGTCGACGTGGGGGCCGCGCTGCACGACGTGGCCCTTGTCGACGACGATGACCTCGTCGGCGCTCTGGGCGGTCGACAGCCGGTGCGCGATCGCGATCGTGGTGCGCCCGCGGGTCACCGCGTCGAGGGTGCGCTGGAGGCGGACCTCGGTCGCCGGGTCGACGGCGCTGGTGGCCTCGTCGAGGACGAGGAGGTCGGGGTCGGCGACATACGCGCGGGCCAGGGCGACCAGCTGCCGCTCCCCCACGGACAGCGCCTCGCCGCGCTCGCCGACCTGGGTCTGCAGGCCGTCGCTGAGCCCGTCGACCCAGTCGAGGAGGCCGAGCTCGGTGAACGCCAGCTCCAGGTCGACGTCGCTGAGGTCGGGCCGGGCAAAGCGGACGTTGTCGGCGACGGTCGCGTCGAAGAGGAACCCGTCCTGCGGCACCATGACGACGCGGCTGCGCAGCGACTCGAACCGCACCTCGGTCAGCGGCACCCCGGACAGCAGGACACTGCCGGTGGTGGGGTCCATGAGCCGGGTCAGCAGCTTGGCGAACGTGGTCTTGCCGCTGCCGGTCTCGCCGACGACGGCGACGCGGGTGCGGGCGGTCACGGTCAGGTCGACGTCGGTGAGGACCTCGGGGCCGTCGGGGTAGGCGAAGTGCACGTGGTCGAACCGGACGTCGACCGCGCCCTCGGGCAGGTCCCGGCCGGCCGCGCCGGGGTCTGCGACGTCCGGCGACGTCTCGATGATGTCCAGGACGCGGCGCCAGCCGGCGATCGCGTTCTGCGCCTCGTTGAGCACTTCGGTGGCGACCTGCACCGGCTGGACGAACAGCGTGGCCAGGAACAGGAACGCGGTCAGCTGCCCGATGCTGAGCTGGCCGTCGACGCCGAGCAGGGTGCCCACGACGATCACGCTGCCGAGCGCGAGGCCGGCCGCGAACTCGCCGAAGCTCATGCTGACGACGTTGTTGGTCTGGGCGCGGAACTGGGCGCGGCGACTGCGGTCGATGGCGGTGTCGAGGCGCTCGGCGGTGCGGTGCTGCACCCCGTAGGCCCGCACGACGGGGGCGCCGACGACGCTCTCCGCGATCGCGCCGAGCATGGCGCCGATGCTCTCCCGCACGTCGAGATAGAGCACGCTGAGCCGGCGCTGGAAGTGCCGCACGACGAAGACCAGCGGCGCGAACGCGACGATCACGACCAGCGTCAGCTGCCAGGAGTAGAAGAACATCACGGCGGTGGTGACGATCAGCTGCCCGAGGCTGATCAGGAAGATCAGGCCGCCGAACTGCAGGAACTGGCTGATCTGGTCGACGTCGCCGGTGACCCGGGAGACCAGCGCGCCGCGCCGCTCCGACTGCTGGTGCAGCATCGACAGGTCGTGGATGTGCCGGAACGTGCGGGTGCGGATGCCGGCGAGCGCCGTCTCGCTGACGGTGAACAGCCGCACATTCATCATCGCCGCGCTGAGCATCGTCAGGAACAGCACGCCGACGGTGATCGACACGATGACGGTGAGCACGCCGACGTCGGGGCCGCCGGGCGCGCGCAGCCCCTTGTCGATGCCCTGCTGGATGGCGACGGGGATCGCGACCCGGCCGGTCGTGGCGAGGACGGCGAGCCCGAGCGTGCCGGCGAGCCCGGTGAACAGCTCAGGCGACAGGCTCAGCCCGCGCCGCAGCACCCCCGGCTTGGCGACCTCGGTCCCCTTGGCGTCCAGAACCGTGGTCATGCCGTCACCTCCGCTGCGCTCCGGCGCCGGCCTGACCCAACACTGAGCCGCTGATGACCGGCTCCTCCGCTACGCTCCGGACCGGTCATGCGGTCACGCTCTCCTCGTCGTCGAAGACGTGCTCCCGTTCCTTCTCCGCCTCGGCCTTCTCATAGGCCGTGACGAGGTCGGCGTAGCCGGGGACGGTGGCGAGCAGGTCGGCGTGGGTGCCGCGGGCGGCGACCCTGCCCCGCTCGAGATAGACGACCTCGTCGGCGAGGGCGATCGTGGCCCGCCGATACGCCACGACGAGGATCGAGGCCTGCCGGTCGTCGTCGCGGCGCAGCGCGGCGAGGATCGCCGCCTCGACGCGCGGGTCGACGGCGCTGGTCGCGTCGTCGAGGACGAGCAGCCGAGGCGCGCCGGCCAGGGCCCGGGCAATGGTGAGGCGTTGCCGCTGCCCGCCGGACAGTGACGTGCCGCGCTCCCCGACCTTCGTGTCGAGCCCCTCGCCGAGCTGGGCGACGAACCCGTCGGCCTGGGCGAGCCGCAGCGCCGACCAGGCGGCCTCGTCGTCCACGGCGTGGCCCGCGGCGGTGCGCCTGTCGAGCGTCACGTTGCCCCGCACGGTGTCGTCGAAGACGAACGGCACCTGGGCGACCAGCGCGACGGTGCCGACGAGCGCCTCCTGGGTCAGCTCGCGGGCGTCGACCCCGTCGAGACGGACGGCGCCGCTGTGCGGGTCGACCAGGCGGGCGGCGAGGCCGGCGACCGTCGACTTGCCGGAGCCGGTCGAGCCGACCAGCGCCACGGTGCGCCCGGCCGGCACGTCGAACGTGACGCCGCTGAGCACGTCGCCGCCGCGCTCGCCGTCGGCGCCGGCGTAGGCGAAGTGGACGTCGTCGAAGCGCAGCGCGGCCGGCTTGTGCACCTCCGGCAGCGTGGTCGTGCCGTAGACCATGTCGCCCTCGGCGTCCAGCACGTGCCGGATCCGCTCCCAGCCCACGACGCTGCGGGGCAGCTCGGCGAGCACCCAGCCGATCGCCCGCACGGGAAACGCGAGGACCGTGAACAGGAACGCGACGCTGACCACCTCGGACACGTCGACCGCGCCCTGCCGGAAGCGCAGGCCACCGACGACGAGCACGGCGAGGGTGCCGATGCTCGGCAGCGCGTCGAGCACCGGGTCGAACACGGCCCGGACCCGCCCGACCTGGATCGTGGCGTCGCGCAGCTCGACCGTCTTGGCGGAGAACCGCTCGGTCTCGGCGGCCTCCCGGCCCATGGTCTTGACCACCAGCGCGCCGTCGAAGCTCTCGTGCGCGACGGCGCTGACCTCGGCCCGCAGCTGCTGTGACCGGGCGACGCGGGGCGCCATCCGGCGCGAATAGGCGACGTTGACCCCGAGCAGCGAGGGGAACACGGCGACGCCGACGAGGGCCATGGCCCAGTCGGTGGCGAAGAGGGAGACGATCGCGGCGACGAGCATGACGACGGTGCCGACCGCCATCGGGAACGGCGCGATCGGATACCACGCGGACTCGACGTCGGCGTTGGCATTGGACAGCAGCGTGCCGGTCGCGTGCCGCTGGTGCCATTCCAGGGGCAGCCGCAGGTAACGCCGAGTGACGGCCTGCCGGTAGCGCGCCTGGAGACGGAACTGCATGGCGCCCGCGCCGAGCCGCCGGCCGAAGATGCCGATGATCTTGCCGAGGCTGACCGCGAGGATCGCGACGCCGCCGAGCAGCAGGGTGCCGGTCGTGACGTGCCGCTCGTCGATCGCGGGCAGGGCGATCTCGCCCACCACCCAGCCGGAGACGAACGCGGTGGCGATGGTGAGCAGGCTGAACACGACGCTGCCGACGACCGAGATCGCGAACATGTGAGGCTCGTCACGAACGGCCCGCCCGAGCACCCACAGCCCCTTGAGGAGCACCTTGCCGCTGGTCACGTTCCGCCCTCCGTAGCGTCCGCCGGTAAGTCGCCCCGGCCGCTTGCAACCTTACCGACGGGGTACGACAGAAAACGGCCCTGACGGAACCCCGCTAGCGTTACGTTCATGACTTCCTTCGCGCGGGCCGAGCGCCTGGCGCTCGCCGACACCCTCCTCGCCGCCGGTCCGGACGCGCCGACGCTCTGCGACGGCTGGGCGACCCGCGACCTCGCCGCGCATCTGGTGCTGCGGGAGCGCCGCCCGGACGCGGCCGCCGGCATCCTGATCACGGCGGTGCAGCGCCATACGAAGCAGGTCCAGGACCGCCTGGCCGCGGGCGACTACGCGGCACTGGTCGGCAAGGTCCGCAGGCCGGCCCTGTGGGTGCGCCCGGCGTTCGCCGACGAGGCCGTCAACATCACCGAGTTCCTCGTCCACCACGAGGACGTGCGCCGCGCCGCGCCGGGCTGGACCCCGCGCGCTCTCGACGCCGCGTACGAGCAGGCCCTCGCCGGCCGCCTCAAGCAGTCGGCGCGCCTGTCGACCCGCCGCTTCCCGGCCGCGATCACGGTCGAGCCGCAGCACGGCACACCGTTCACCGTCGGCAAGGGCGGCGACGAGCTGCACGTACACGGGAAACCGTCGGAACTGCTCCTGTTCTTCACCGGACGGCAGGCGGCAGCGGACGTCACCGTGACCGGTCCGGACGCCCTCGCGGACAGGCTCAAGGGCGCCCGCCTCGGATTGTGACGCGGCAGCCGCGCTGGGTCTTGAATCTGGTTCCAGACAAGGGATTGAGCATTCCACTACGTTTCGGTTTCGGGTCTAGCCGGTAACGCGACCGACCATTTACCCTCCAGTAACCGACGGGACGTGATGCCAGTCACCGTTACGTCCACGCCAGCCCCGGAGGCCTTCCACATGACCAAGCGGCTCGAACTGCCCTACCGCTCGATCCCGGACATGTTCCTGCACCGCGTGGCCGAGACCCCGGACAAGCGGGCGTTCGGCAAGCCCGCCGACGACGACGCCGGCGACCCCGTCTGGCTCACCTGGCGCGAGGTCGACGAGCAGGCCCGCGCGATCGCGGCCGGCCTCACCACGCTCGGCGTGCAGCCCGAGGACCGCGTCGGCATCCTGGCCAACACCCGCCTGGACTGGATCCTCGCCGACCTCGGCATCATGCTCGCCGGCGCGGCCACCACCACGGTGTACCCGACGACCGAGCCCGAGGACGCGGTCTACATCGTCGCCGACTCCGGCTCGAAGGTGCTGTTCGCCGAGAACGCCGCGCAGGCCGCCAAGCTCGACGGCGCCGACCTGCCCGACCTGGTCGCGATCGTGCTCATCGACGGCGTCCCCGGCGGCGGCGAGCACACGAAGACCCTGTCGCTGGCCCAGCTGGAGGACGCCGGGCGCGCGGCGCTCAAGAACGACCCGGAGCTCATCGAGCGGATCGTCGCCGGCATCCAGGGCGACCAGCTCGCCACCCTGATCTACACCTCCGGCACGACCGGGCGCCCCAAGGGCGTCGAGCTGATGCACCTCGGCTGGGTCTGGCAGGGCTACACCCAGGTCGACATGGGCCTGCTGACCGCCGACGACCTGCAGTACCTGTGGCTGCCGCTGTCGCACTCGTTCGGCAAGACCCTGCTGTGCGGGATCGTGTACGTCGGGCTCCCCACGTACGTCGACGGCCGCGTCGACAAGCTCATCGACAACCTCGGCAAGATCCAGCCGACGATCATGTGCGCCGCGCCCCGGGTCTTCGAGAAGGTCTACAACCGGGTCGTCACCGGCGCGCAGGCCGACGGCGGCGCCAAGTGGAAGATCTTCACCTGGGCGGTGAAGGTCGGCAAGCAGGCCTCCGCGGAGCGCCTCGCCGGCCGGCAGCCCGGCGGCATGCTCAAGGTCCAGGCCGGCGTCGCCGACAAGCTGGTCTTCAGCAAGCTCCGCGCCCGCCTCGGCGGCAAGATGCGCGCCATGGTGTCCGGCTCCGCGCCGCTGTCCAAGGAGATCGGCGAGTTCTTCTTCGCCGCCGGCCTGCCGATCCTGGAGGGCTACGGCCTGACCGAGACGTCCGCCGGCTCGTTCGTCAACCGCGAGGCCACGCCCCGCATCGGCACCGTCGGCCAGCCCCTCGGCGACCTGGAGGCCAAGCTCGACACCGACGGCGAGGTCCTGCTCAAGGGCACACCGATCATGCGCGGCTACCACAACCTGCCCGACGAGACCGCCGCCGCCTTCACCGAGGACGGCTGGTTCCGCACCGGCGACATCGGCGAGTTCGACGCCGACGGCTACCTGCGCATCACCGACCGCAAGAAGGACCTGATCAAGACCTCCGGTGGCAAGTACGTCGCGCCGAGCCACATCGAGGGCCTGTTCAAGTCGGTCTGCCCGTACACCTCCCAGTGCATCGTCGTGGGCCAGGCCCGCAACTACGTCACGATGCTGGTCAGCCTCGACCCCGACGCCATCAAGGGCTGGGCGGAAGGCACACCGCTGGCGGGGAAGTCCTATGACGAGATCGCCGCGTCACCCGAGGCGCACGCCCTCGTCGAGGGCTACGTCAAGGAGCTCAACACCAGGCTCAACCGCTGGGAGACGGTGAAGAAGTTCACCATCCTCAGCCGCGACCTCTCCATCGAGGACGGCGAGCTCACACCGTCGCTCAAGGTCAAGCGACGTGTGGTCGAGAAGTCCTTCGCATCGGACATCGACCGCATGTATGCGGGGTCGCTCGCCGAACTCTGATCACACCCCACAGTGTCATGGCCTCCGGGATCCGCCATCCCGGGGGCCATGACGCTTTTGCAAGCAGGAGCGCACTGCTCCGGTCCGTCGTGGGCACGCGCCGTCGCTCCCGTCAGCCACCGGTCGGCCGTGAACGGCCTCCCTGCCACCTCCGCGCACAGTTGCGCGGCCGCGACCTCCGGCCGCGACAGGCCCGCGGCCGTGAACGGCCGCGACGCGACCTGACGGCCGCGAACACCCCGCTTTCCCGCCGGTGCGGCACGCAGGAGCAGTGCGGTGTCAGGCGACGACGACCGGCGACGACCAGGCGTGCCGGCGCGGGCGGTCCAGGTCGGCGCGGGCGGCGGCGAGCCGGCGGACCGCCTCGACCAGGTCCGCCTCCGGCAGCGTGTACGGCAGCCGCAGGAACCGCTCCATCGTCCCGTCCGCACCGAACCTCGGCCCCGGCGCGACCCGCACCCCGAGCTCCTCCGCGGCCCGGGCCAGGGCGCTGGACACGGGCGCGTCGAGCTCGACCCACAGCACCATGCCGCCGCCCGGCAGGACGAAGCGCCAGTCGGGCACCTCGGCGCGCAGCGCGGCGGCGAGCGTGTCCCGGCGCGCGAGGAGCTGCCGGCGGCGGGCGGTGACGATCGCCTCCCGGCGGCGCAGCAGCTGCACGGCGACGAGCTGGTCGAGCACCGGCGAGGCCATGTCGACGCCGACCCGGGCGGCCGCGAGCCGGGCGATCAGCGGCGCCGCGCCGCGCACCCAGCCGATGCGCAGGCCACCCCAGTACGGCTTGCTCATGCCGCCGATCGTGAGCACCCGGGCGCTGCGGTCGAACGCGGCCACCGACGGCGGCATCACGACGTCGTCGAGGGCCAGGTCGACGAACGACTCGTCGATGATGAGGTCGGTGCCGGCGGCGTGCGCGGCGGACGGCAGCCGCTCCCGCAGCGCCGTCTGCATGAGGTGGCCGGTCGGGTTGTGGAAGTCCGGGATGAGGTACGCGACCCGCGCCTGCGCCGCACGGACCGTCGAGAGCAGCAGGTCCTCGTCCCAGCCGTCGGGGCCGATCGCGTAGGCGCTGATCCGGGCGCGGCTGGCGGTGAAGGCGCTCAGCGCGTTCGGATACGTGGGCGTCTCGACCAGGGCCCGCTGCCCCGGCGCGACGAGCAGCCGCAGCAGCAGGTCGAGGGCCTGCTGGACGCCGCCGGTGACCATGACCTGGTCAGGGTCGGTCGGCAGGCCCCGCTCGGTGTAGCAGGCGGCGATCGCCTCGCGGAGCACCGGCAGCCCCATCGGCTGGTATCCGGCGCCGAGTGTGTAAGGGGCGAGGTCGGCGACGGCCTCCGTGGCCGCCTCGGCGAGCTCCGCGGGGGCGGGCATCGCGGCGCAGCCGAGGTCGATGAGGTCGGCGTCGTCGCTCGGCGTCCACAGCCCGGACGTGCCGACGCGGTGGCCGGCGGGCAGCGCGGTCCAGCTGCCGGCGCCGCGGCGGCTGCTGAGGTGGCCGCTGTCGCGCAGCTCACGGTAGGCGGCGGTGACGGTGGTCCGGCTGATGCCGAGCGCGGCGGCGAGCTCACGCTCCGCGGGCAGCCGCACGCCCAGTGCCAGGCGGCCGTCGATGAGCAGGCCACGCACGGCGTTGGCGAGCACCACGTATTCGGGGCGGCGGCCGGCGGGGCCACGCACGCCGACGGCGACCTGCCAGGCGTTGAGCATGCGGGCCAGTTGCGCGCCGCGGACGATCGCTGACAAGGCCAGTCCCCCTCAATTGGCTCTTTGCACGGGATGGATTGGCCCTAGGGTGGCATGCATGGACGCCCCAGGCAAGACCAATCCCATCCCCCTGCGCCACCGTTTCGGGCGTCGCTTCGTGCAGTTGCAGGCCGGTCTGCTGGTGTACGGGCTGAGCCTCGCCCTCCTGGTCCGGGCGCACCTGGGGCTGGACCCCTGGGACGTGTTCCAGCAGGGGATCTCCCGACATACCGGGCTGAGCTTCGGCACGGTGGTCTGCGCGGTCGGCGCGCTCGTGCTGCTGCTGTGGATCCCGCTGCGCCAGCGGCCGGGGCTCGGCACGATCAGCAACGTCGTGGTCATCGGCGTCGCCGCCGACCTGGCGCTGCGCGTCGTGCCGGACGCCGGGGCGTGGTGGCTGCGCGGCGCGCTGATGGTCGGCGGCGTGGTGCTCAACGCGGCCGCGACCGGCCTGTACATCGGCGCGCGGATGGGACCCGGCCCGCGCGACGGCCTCATGACCGGCCTGTCGCAGCGCTTCGGCTGGCTGTCGATCCGGGTCGCGCGCACCTCGATCGAGGTGACCGTGCTCGCCGCCGGGTTCCTGCTCGGCGGCTCCGTGGGCGTCGCGACCGTGCTGTACGCGTTCGGCATCGGGCCGCTCACGCAGCTGTTCCTACCGCTGTTCGCGGTCCGGGATCCTGCGCCGGCGGCGATTCCCGCACTGGCCTGAGCCGCACCGCGCCCAGCAGCACACCGCCGAGGATGGCGGCGCCGCCGGCGGCGTCGTACCAGTGGATGCGCTCACCGAGCAGCACCGCCGAGGACACGATGGCGAACACCGGGGCCAGGGCCGCGAACGGCGCCACCGTCCCGGCGTCGTAGCGGGCGATGAGCCGCCCCCACACGCCGAAGCCGAACAGCGTGCTCAGGTACGCGATGTACGCGATCGCACCGGCGGCCGTGAAATCCAGGCCGGCCAGGGTGCGCCAGACCTCGGCCGGCCCGTCGACGGCGAGGGTCAGCAGCACCAGCGGCGGGGTCGCGACCGCACTGACCCACACCATGAAGTTGAGCATGTTGGTCGCCTTCGCCTTACGCATCGCGATGTTGGCCAGCCCCCAGGCCGCGCCGGCCGCGACGACCAGCAGGAACGCGCCAAGCGGCCGGTCCAGCCCGAGCTGCGAGGCGATCAGCACGATCCCCGCCCCGGACAGGGCGACCCCGGCGACGCGCCGCTTGCCCGGCCGGTCGCGCAGCAGTACCACGGCGAACACCAATGTGAAGATCACCTGGCTCTGCAGGACCAGCGCCGACAGCCCCGCCGGCAGCCCGGCCGCCATCCCGGCGAACAGCAGCGAGAACTTCACCACGCCCAGCGCCACGCCGGTCGCGATCACCCACCGCCACGGCACCTTCGGCCGGCCGACCAGCAGCACCGCGGGCAGCGCCGCCACCCCGAAGCGCAGCGCGCAGAACAGCAGCGGCGACATGCTGGACAGCCCCACGTGGATGACGACGAAGTTCACGCCCCAGATCGCCGAGACGAGGATCGCCAGGGCGACGTCACGATGCTTCATGCCCCGATCGTCGGCGCACCCAACCGTGAAGCACCATCGAAAGGTTCTACAACATCGTTGTAGTATCGCTTCATGCTTGACCTGCCACGGCTCCAGGCGCTGCGGGCCGTGGCCACGTTCGGCACGGTCACGGCCGCCGCCGGAGCCCTGCACTGCACGCCGTCGGCGATCTCCCAGCACCTCGCGAAGCTGGAACGCGAGACCAGGAGCACACTCGTGGAGAAGGACGGGCGCCGGTTGCGGCTCACCGAGGCCGGCCGGGTCCTCGCCGAGCACGCCGGGCGGATCCTCGCCGTCGTCGAGGAGGCCGAGGCCGCCCTCGCCGCGCATCAGGAGACCGTGTCCGGGCACCTGAGCATCGCCTCGTTCCCGACCGCGTGCCGCGGCCTGCTGCCGCACGCCCTGCGCAGCCTCGCCGTCGACCACCCGCTGCTGGAGCCGACCCTGCAGGAGGGCGACCGGGAGGCCGGCTTCGACGGCATCCTGCGCGGCACCATCGACGTGGCCGTCATCGACGAGTGGCTCGACATGCCCGCCACGTTCCCCGCCGGGCTGGCCAGTCTCGAGCTCGGCCTCGACGTCGGCGACCTGATCCTGCCCGTCGACCATCCCCTGGCCGCCGCGACCGGCCCCGTCGAGCTGGACCTGCTGCGCGGCGAGCGGTGGATCGCCTCGAAGCCCGGCACCGTCTGCCACGAGTGGCTGCAGCGGATGCTGCCCGGCGCCCGCCCCACGATCCTGGTCAACGAGTTCGAGACCCAGCTGACGTTCGTGGCCGAACGCCTCGGCGTCGCCTTCGTCCCCCGGCTCGCCCGCAGCACCCTCCCGCCCGGCGTCGTGGCCCGCCCGATCACCCCCGAGGCGGCCCGCCGCGTCAGCGTCGTCTGGCGCGCCGCCTCGGGCGGCCGCCCCGCGATCGGCGCGACCGTCGCCGCCCTGCGCGAGGCCTGGTCACACCGCGACCACTGGGCCGGCGACCTGTCCATTCACGTCGTATAACCCCAGCTCAGCAGCAGTTTCACCGCGTGATCATTCACTCACTCGATTCACTTCTGCGCGTTTCGTCGGCGCCCCTTACATTGATGTCATGGCCATCTTCGGACGCACCCGCACAGCCACCGGCGCAGGCGTCCTGGCGACGCTGCTACTCGTCCTGATCTTCGGCAACCAGATCTTCACCGAATGGGCCGACCGCCACGCCGACACCGACACGGTGTGGGGCTGGTTCCTCAAGCTGCTCACCTGGCCACGCTGGTGGCTCGTGCCCCGCGACGACTCCGGCAACGCCGCCCGCGAGCTCCTGGCCAACGACCTCAAGGCCCTCCTACTGGTCCTGTTCACAGCCCTGATCCTCGCCATCGCCGGCCGCTCCATCGTCACCGGCGGCGGCGCCTTCATCCTCGGCTGGGCGTCGCTGATCTTCGGAGCGGCGCTCGCGGCCTTCGCCACCGACTTCATCACCGCCAACCCGACCCTGCTGAGCGCGTTCGCCGCCGCAGCAGCCGCCGCCGGCTACGGCCTGTTCGTCGGCTGGATCGTCGGCATCGCCGTCACCACCGGCAAACGCGGCGACTGACCCCATCCCCCGCGCCAGGACCGCCTTTGATCGAAGGACGGTCCTGGCCACAACCGCCCCCGTCCTTCGATCACGCCAACGGAGCGACCGGCAGCCACCTCCCCGGGACGAGCCGTAGGACGAGCGGGATGGACGGACGCCGCCGCGAACACGGGCACCGACCCACGTCTCCGCGGAGCACAGCAACCTGAGCTTCCTCGGCTTTTGGAGCGGTTTGCCCCCGCCTCACCTCGGCACACCTGCGGCAGAACCCCCGTTGATCGAAGGACAGCCCTGGCCGCCATCACAACCGGACCCGTCCTTCGATCACGGCGACGAGACAAGCCGCGAACGCCACGCCGGACAAAAGCCGCATCCAGGCAACCGAGACCTTTCCGTACACGTGCGTGCAGCCGCCGCGCGTGCCGGGGACGGACGCCGCGCATGCCGGGACCGCACAACCCGGGGGTCAGGGCCACCGGCGGCCCGCGCCGGGCGGTCCCGGCGCAGCCGCACGACACGCAGGTCAGGCCACCCGCCGCCCGCGCCGGAACCGCACAACACCCGGGTCAGGCCACCCGCCGCCCGCGCCGCAGCCGCACAACACCCGGGTCAGGCCACCCGCCGCCCGCGCCGCAGCCGCACAACACCCGGGTCAGGCCACCCGCTGCCCGCGCCGGAACCGCACAACACCCGGGTCAGGCCACCCGCCGCCCGCGCCGGAACCGCACAACACCCGGGTCAGGCCACCCGCCGCCCGCGCCGCAGCCGCACAACACCCGGGTCAGGCCACCCGCCGCCCGCGCCGCAGCCGCACAACACCCGGGTCAGGCCACCCGCCGCGCAGGCCGGAACCGCACGACGCGGGTCAGGGCGAACACCCGCCGCCCGTGCCAGAGGCAAACGACGCACCGGGCCGCACGACACGCAAGTCAGGGCCGCCCACCGCACACGCCGCAGTTGCACACCCCGCAGCCGCACGACACGCGGATCACGAACGCCCGCCGCGCGTGCCGGAGCCGCACGACGCACATACCGGGCCTGCAAAACGCGCAGCTCAGGGCCCGCGCTTCGCACGACGAGGCACACCGCGCACGCCGCAGCCGCACAACACCCGGGTCAGGGCGGACGCCGCGCAGGCCGGAGCCGCACGACGCGTAGGTCACGACTGCCCGCCGCGCGGGGCGGAGGCGGACGACGCGCATGCCCGGGGCTGGACGACGTGCGGGGCAGGGGCGGGCGGTGTGCGGGTCAGCGGACCGGGTGGCCGGCCTCGCGCAGTGAGGTCTTCACGTCACCGATGGACAGGTCGCCGAAGTGGAAGACGCTGGCGGCAAGGACGGCGTCGGCGCCTGATGCGACCGCCGGGGCGAAGTGCTCCAGGGCGCCGGCGCCGCCGCTGGCGATGACCGGGATGGTCACGACCGCGCGGACGGCCTGGATGAGCTCCAGGTCGAAGCCGTCCTTGGTGCCGTCGGCATCCATCGAGTTGAGCAGGATCTCGCCCGCGCCGAGCTCGGCGACCCGCGCGGCCCACTCGACCGCGTCGAGGCCCGCGCCGCGGCGGCCGCCGTGGGTGGTGACCTCGAACCCGCTG
Organism: Dactylosporangium sp. NBC_01737; assembly: GCF_035963215.1. Lineage (NCBI taxonomy): Bacteria > Bacillati > Actinomycetota > Actinomycetes > Micromonosporales > Micromonosporaceae > Dactylosporangium > Dactylosporangium sp. NBC_01737. The sequence goes on along the minus strand of NZ_CP109153.1, from coordinate 4,257,170 downwards.
GGCTGGCCGGCGGCGCGGCGGACGTCGAGGGAGAGGGTCAGGACCTGGTTGCCGAAGCGTTCGGCGATCTCGGCGATGAGCTCGGGCCGGGCGATCGCGGCCGTGTTGACGCCGACCTTGTCCGCGCCGGCGCGCAGCAGGGTGTCGACGTCGGACACGGCGCGGACGCCGCCGCCGACGGTGAGCGGGATGAACACCGTCTCGGCGGTGCGGCGGACCACGTCGAGCATGGTGGACCGCCCGTCGGACGAGGCGGTCACGTCGAGGAAGACCAGCTCGTCGGCGCCCGCCGCGTCATACGCGGCGCCGAGCTCGACGGGGTCGCCGGCGTCGCGGAGGTTGACGAAGTTGACCCCCTTGACCACGCGGCCGGCGTCGACGTCCAGGCACGGGATGACCCGCACGGCCACGCTCATGCCGCCGCCCCAGCTGCGTTGCGCTGCAAATCGCTCACACCGTCTCCTGCAGGACCTTGAGGGCCTCGGTCACGTCGAACGCGCCCGCATACAGGGCCTTGCCGACGATGACGCCTTCGACGCCGGCCGGTTCGAGGGCGGCGAGCTGGCGCAGGTCGTCGAGCTTGGAGACGCCGCCGCTGGCGATGACCGGCTTCTTGGTGCGGCCGGTGACCTCCAGCAGGAGGGTCAGATTGGGACCGGTGAGGGTGCCGTCGCGCATGACGTCGGTGACGACATACCGGGCGCAGCCGGCCCGCTCGAGACGGTCGAGCACCTCGAACAGGTCGCCGCCCTCCTTCGTCCAGCCGCGCGCGGCGAGCTGGTGGCCGCGCACGTCGAGACCGACCGCGACCTGGTCGCCATACGTGGCGCAGACGTGGTCGCACCACTCGGGGTTCTCCAGGGCGGCGGTGCCGAGGTTGACCCGGGTCGCGCCGGTCGACAGGGCCGCGCGCAGCGATGCCTCGTCGCGGATGCCGCCGGAGAGCTCGACCTGCACGTCGAGGCGGCGCACGACGTCGGCGAGCAGCTCCGCGTTGGAGCCCCGGCCGAACGCGGCGTCGAGGTCGACGAGGTGGATCCACTCGGCGCCCTGCCGCTGCCAGGCGAGGGCGGCCTCGAGCGGGTCACCATACGTGGTTTCGCTGCCGGCGGCACCCTGGACGAGACGGACCGCCTGGCCGTCGGCGACGTCGACGGCGGGCAGGAGCTGCAGGGCCATGGTTCAAGATCCTTCGGTCAGGTTCGGCGGTCAGAGTCTGCGGTCGAGGACGAGCACGGTGAGCGCCGGGGTGGCGACGATGACGAGGGCACTGAGCCCGATCCGTGCCGCGACGGACTCGACGAGCAACCAGATCAGCGTGAGTGCCAGCAGGACGAGCAGGACGATGACGGAACGCTGCCCCCGGGAGCGACGTGCGAAGAGCTTACCGGTCCGGCCGACCTTGACCCTCGGCACCAGCCGGCGGACCGCGATCCGCCGCCGGCGGCGCTGCTCGGCCTTGAGCAGGCGCTCGGCCCGCTCGGCCTCCAGCACCGCCCGCCGCTTGGCGCGCTCCTTAGACAAGGCTGCCGAGCCAGTTGGCCAGCAGCGTCGCGCCCGCGTCGCCGGACTTCTCCGGGTGGAACTGGGTGGCGCGCAGCACCTCGGACTCGAACGCCGCGACGAACGGCTCGCCGTGCACCGTGGTCGCGACGCTGATGCCCGCGGCCCGCTGGGCGTCGATCGGGGTCGGCGCGTAGGAGTGCACGAAGTAGAAGCGGGTGTCGGCGGGCAGCCCCGCGCCGAGGACGGTGCCGGCGGGCCAGTCCACCGTGTTCCAGCCCATGTGCGGCACGACCGGGGCGTGCAGGACGGTGACGGCGCCGGGTGCGAGGCCGAGGCCCTTGGTGACCACGCCGTGCTCCTCGCCCTCCTCGAAGAGGACCTGCATGCCGACGCAGATGCCGAGGACCGGCGCGCCGACGCGGACCCGCTCGGCGATCGTCGGTCCGGCGGCGAGCTCGTCGATGCCGGCCATGCAGGCCGCATACGCACCGACGCCGGGCACGACCAGGCCGTCGGCGCGGGCCGCCTTGCCGAGGTCGGACGTGACCTCGACGTCGGCGCCGACCCTGGCGACGGCCCGCTCGGCGGAGCGCAGGTTGCCCGAGCCGTAGTCGAGGATGACCACCTTCTTCATGCCGTCCCCTTTACAGCCAGAGCAGGCCGCCGGCCGCTGACAGCGCGGCGAGCAGCAGCGTGATCACGAACGGGACCTTGGACGTGCTCTGCTGCCGCAGCGTGATCGCGCCGCCGACCAGCAGCCCGGCGAGCCCGAGCAGGACGATGCTCACAGGGCGCCCTTGGTGCTGGGCACCACGCCGGCGTTGCGGGGGTCGAGCGCGCACGCCTGGCGCAGTGCCCGGGCGACCGCCTTGAACTGCGCCTCGACGATGTGGTGCGCGTCGGGCTGGGCGCCGTGCCGGCCGGCGCGCAGGATGCTGACGTGCAGCGTCACCCGGGCCGAGTGGGCGAAGGACTCCCAGATGTGGCGGGTCAGGCTGGTCGGGTAGTTGCCGCCGATGTGCGGGGCGATGTTCGCCGGCTCGTCGTGCACCATGTAGGGCCGGCCGGACAGGTCGACGACCGCGGAGGCGAGCACCTCGTCGAGCGGGACCTGGGCATTGCCATACCGGGTGACGCCGGCCTTGTCGCCGAGCGCCTCGGCGAACGCGGCGCCGAGCGCCAGCGCGGTGTCCTCAACCGTGTGGTGCGCGTCGATCTCGAGGTCGCCGACGGTGGCGACCCGCAGGTCGAACCCGCCGTGCTTGGCGATCTGGTTGAGCATGTGGTCGTAGAAACCCACGCCGGTGGAGATCTCGCCGATCCCGGTGCCGTCGAGGTCGAGCTCCACGGAGACCTTGGTCTCCTTGGTGACCCGCTCGATCTTGGCGGTGCGACTCACAGCGACTCCTCCAGTGCGTTGCTACTCACAGCAACTCCTCCAGTGCGTTCAGGAAAGCGTCGGTCTCCTCGGGCGTGCCGGCGGTGACCCGCAGCCATCCGGGGACGCCCACGTCGCGGATCAGCACACCGCGGTCGAGCAGCGCCTGCCAGATCCCCTTGCTGTCGTCGCGGGGCGCGCCGAACAGCACGAAGTTGGCGTCGCTGTCGGCGACCCGCAGCCCCCAGCCGCGCAGCGTCGCCACGATCCGGTCCCGCTGGGCCTTGACCGCGTCGACGGTCGACAGCAGCGCGGCGGTGTGCGCGAGCGCGGCCCGCGCGGCGGCCTGGGTGAGCGCCGACAGGTGATAGGGCAGCCGCACCAGCTGCACCGCGTCGACGACGGCGGGTCCGGCGGCCAGATAGCCGACCCGCCCGCCGGCCAGGGCGAACGCCTTGCTCATGGTGCGGGTGACGACGAGGCGCGGGAACTGCTCGATCAGCGAGAGCGCGAACGGCGTGCCGGGCCGCGCGAACTCGGCGTAGGCCTCGTCGACGATCACCATGCCGTCGGCGGCGGCCGCGACGGCCCGCACCACGTCGAGGGGCAGCGCCGTGCCGGTCGGGTTGTTGGGCGAGCAGAGGATGACCACGTCGGGCCGGTGCTCGCGGACCTTCGCGACGGCGTGCTCGGCGGTCAGCGAGAAGTCGGCGTCGCGCCGCCCGTCGACCCACGCGGTGCCGGTGCCCGCGGCGAGCAGCGGGTGCATCGAATAGGACGGGGTGAAGCCCAGCGCGGTGCGGCCGGGACCGCCGAAGGTCTGCAGCAGCTGCTGCTGGATCTCGTTGGAGCCGTTGGCCGCCCACACGTTGCGCCAGGTCAGCCCGTGCTGGAGATAGGCGGCGAGGTCGGTGCGCAGCGCGACCGCGTCGCGGTCCGGGTAGCGGTTGAGGTCGCGCAGGACCGCGGAGAGCGCCTTCTCCATCTCCGCGACGGCCGCCTCGGGCAGCGGATAGGAATTCTCGTTGGTGTTGAGCCGCACGGCCACGTCGAGCTGCGGTGCCCCGTAGGGCGTCAGGCCGCGCAGCTCGTCGCGCAGCGGCAGGTCGTCAAGGGTCGTCACGATGCGAACCTCACCTTCACGGCGGCGCCGTGCGCCGGCAGGTCCTCGGCCTCGGACAGGGTGACCACGTGGTCGGCGACCTCGGCCAGGGCGTCGCGGCCATACTCGATGAGCTGCACGCCGCGCAGGAACGTCTGCGTCGACAGCCCCGAGGAGTGCCGCGCGCAGCCGCCGGTCGGCAGCACGTGGTTGGAGCCGGCGCAGTAGTCGCCGAGCGACACCGGCGACCAGGCGCCGACGAAGACGGCGCCCGCATTCCAGACGCGCTCGGCGACGGCCCGCGCGTCGCGGGTCTGGATCTCCAGGTGCTCCGCGCCGTAGGCGTCGACGACCCGCAGGCCCTGCTCCAGGTCGTCGACGATCACCGTCGCCGACTGGGTGCCGGTCAGCGCCTCGGTGACCCGCTGCAGGTGCTTGGTCGCCGCGACCTGCCGGGCGACCTCCTGCTCGACCGCCTCGACGAGCTCCATGGACGGCGTGACCAGCACGCTCGCCGCCAGGGGGTCGTGCTCGGCCTGGCTGATCAGGTCGGCGGCGACGTGCCGCGGGTCGGCGGTGTCGTCGGCGAGGATCGCGATCTCGGTCGGCCCTGCCTCGGCGTCGATGCCGACGACGCCGCGCAGCATGCGCTTCGCGGCGGTGACCCAGATGTTGCCAGGGCCGGTGATCATGTCGACCGGCTCGCAGCCCTCCTGGTCGCCATAACCGAACATCGCGATCGCCTGGGCGCCGCCGACGGCATAGACCTCGTCGACGCCGAGCAGCGCGCACGCGGCCAGGATGTTGACGTTGGGCAGGCCGGTGCCCTTCTGCGGCGGGCTGGTGACGGCGATCGACGGCACGCCCGCGACCTGGGCCGGCACCACGTTCATGATCACGCTGGACGGGTAGACGGCGAGGCCGCCCGGCACATAGAGCCCGACCCGGCGGACCGGGACCCACCGCTGGGTGACCGTGCCGCTGGTGCTCAGCAGCGTCGTCACCTCGGTGCGCCGCTGGTCGCCGTGGACCTTGCGGGCCCGCTTGATGGACTCCAGCAGCGCGGCGCGGACGGCGGGATCGAGGCCGGCCTCGGCCGCGGCGATCGCCTCGGCGGGCACCCGGAGGTCGGTCAGCTCCACCCCGTCGAGACGCCGGGTGGCGTCGCGGACCGCGCTCGCCCCATGCTCGCGGATCGCCTCGACGATCGGGCGCACCTGCTCGGTGGCGACGGAGACATCCATGGCGGCGCGGGGCAGCAGACGGCGCGGATCCGTGGTGGAGCCGCGCAGGTCGATCCGGTTCAGCACCCTTGGGAGTCTAGGCGGAACCGCTGACAATTATTCTGTCGCGTCCCGCTGTGCGGGCTGTCGGGATTGCGCCCAGCGCCAGTTCAGTTCGGCCGCGTCCGGTGGCGGCCCGGGCAGCGCGGCGGCGTCCCCGCGCCGCATCCCGTCCAGCATCAGGGCCAGGTGACGCCGCCGCAGCTCGACGGTGCGGTCGCGGTCGGGCACCCGCACCGCGGCGCACGCCTCGAGGATCAGCGTGACGTCCGCCACCACGACGTCCGGGCGCAGTCCACCGTCCTCGTGCGCCCTGGCGACCAGGCCGCCCGCGAGGGTGCCCGCCCGCACGGCGTCGGCGCTCATCTCCGGCGTGGGGGTGAACGTGCCCGCCAGGTGCACGGTCAGGGAGTGCACGTCCGCCTCGACGACGCCGCCGAGGAAGCGGACCAGCGCCGCCCACCCGTCCGGCTCCTCCGCGGCCCGCTCCGCCTCGGCGATGAAGGTGCGCAGACCGTCATGGCACAGCGTGCGCAGCAGGTCGTCCTTCCCCTTGTACCGCCGGTACAAGGCGCTGATCCCGACCCCGGCCCGCTCCGCCACGGCGGCGATCGGCGCCTTCGGGTCCTCCAGGAACACGTCGCGCGCGGCGGAGAGGATCGCGCCGTCGTTGCGGGCCGCCTGCACGCGCCGGCCGGACAGGTTCGTCGTCATGCCATCACTGTACCCCAGGACTGGAACGGATCGTTCCGGTCTGCTAGTCTCGAAACGGAACAGAACATTCCGCTCGATGCCTGGAGGCCGGCAATGATCCGCTCGTACACCGTGGACGTCCCGCAGACCGCGATCGACGACCTGCACGCCCGGCTCCGCAAGGCGCTGTGGCCCAACGAGCTGCCCGGCGTGGGCGACAGCTACGGCGTGCCGGCGGACCGCGTCCGCGCCCTCGCCGAGCACTGGCTGGAGCGGTTCGACTGGCGGGCCGTCGAGGCGCGCATCAACCGGCACCCGCAGTTCATCGCCGACATCGACGGCGAGGACATCCACTTCCTGCACATCCGCTCGCCCCGCGAGGACGCCGTACCGCTGATCCTCACCCACGGCTGGCCCGGCTCGATCATCGAGTACCTCGACGTCATCGAGCCGCTGTCACGGGACTTCCACCTGGTCATCCCGTCGTTGCCGGGCTTCGGGTTCTCCGGCCCGACCCGCAGCCGCGGCTGGAACCGGCACCGCACCGCCCGCGCCTGGAACGAGCTGATGCGCCTCCTCGGCTACGACCGCTTCGGCGCCGTCGGCAACGACGCCGGCTCGATGATCGCGCCCGAGCAGGGCCGCAACGCCCCCGACCGGGTGATCGGCGTGCACGTCACCCAGCTGTTCTCGTTCCCCAGCGGCGACCCCGCCGAGTTCGCCGCCCTCGACGAGACCGCCCACGCGGCCCTGGCGAAGCTCCAGTGGTTCTACGACAACCTCATGTCGTTCAACATCCTGCACAGCCAGCAGCCGCAGACCCTCGCGTTCGCGCTCGCCGACTCACCCGTCGGGCTGCTCGCCTGGAACGCGCAGTTGTTCGGCGCCTCGCTCGACGCGGACTTCATCCTCGCCAACGTCGCCGTGTACTGGTTCACCGGCACCGCCGCGTCGGCGATGCGGTTCTACTACGAGGACGCGCACGCCGAGGAGACCGTCAGCGGCCCCACCACCGTGCCGACGGGCCTGGCCATGTTCGCCGGGGACTTCCAGTCGATCCGCCCGTTCGCCGAGCGTGACCACTCCCGCATCGTGAGCTGGCACTCGTACGACGCGGGCCGGCCCGGCCCCGAAGGACGTGACGCCGGCGGCCACTACGCCGCCCACGAGGCCACGGACCTGCTCGTCAACGACATCCGCGAATTCTTCGCCGCGCTGCGTTGAACGGCGCCGGGTCCGCTCGGCTAGGCTTCGCCCCGTGGAGGAAGCGAACGAACCCGAGCGGACCCTCCTGCCGCTGTTCCCCCTCGGCACCGTGCTGTTCCCGGGGCTGGTCCTGCCCCTGCACGTGTTCGAGCCCCGCTACCGCACGCTCGTGCAGCACCTCGCCGAGCTGCCCGCCAGCCTCCCCCGCGAGTTCGGCGTCATCGCGATCCGCCGCGGCTGGGAGGTCGGCCGGGTCGAAGGTGAGCAGGGTGAGACGACCGACGCGTCGATCACCGCCGGCGAGGCCCTGTCGCTGTACGAGGTCGGCTGCGCGGCCGAGATCCGCCAGATGACCGAGCTCCCCGACGGCCGCTTCGACCTCATGACCGTCGGCCGGCGCCGCTTCCGGCTCCTCGCCCTCGCCCGCAACGACGCCCCGTACCTGACCGGCGAGGTCGAGTGGCTCCCCGAGCCCAAGGGCGAGCCCGACCGCGAGGAGGAACTGGCGGCGGGCGTGCTCGCGGCGTTCCAGCAGTACCTGAAGGCGGTCCGCAGCGACGACGACGGCGACGGCGAGCAGCTCCCCGACGACCCGACGGTGCTGTCGCACCTGGTCGCGGCGACCGCCTCGCTGACCCTCGAGGACCGCCAGTCACTGCTCGCCGAGCCCGACACGGTCAGCCGCCTGAAGGCCGAACGCACCCTGCTGCGCCGCGAGGCGACCCTGCTCGCCCAGGTCAGGGCGGTGCCGGTCGCGCTGTCGGACCTCGCGGTCCCCTCCAGCCCGAACTGACCCCTTCCACTGCCCGCAACCGGCTGCGCGGCGCCGCTCACCTGTCTGCCGATGGAGGCGACGGTGGCGCGTTCGCAGGGCCGGCCCCTGGTGACCCGCAGGAACGGATGTCGGGGCGCACGCCGCGGGCGCTGAGCAGGTGGCGGCCGGCAGCGTGGCGTGAGCCGATGGCCGGCCCGGAAAGACCACGGCTCGGACGGCGATCGTCATCCCAAGACGGTGCCGCGCCCGTTGCCGGTCGCTCGAACTTCCTCCGTGACCAGGCGACCGGGTGATCGGGTGCGGGTCAGGCGGGGACCGGACGCTGCCGCACCCTGAAGGGTGGGAGCGCAGGGGTCACGGAGCCTGCCAGTCCTCGCGGGCGGGGTCCGGCGGCAGGTGGGCCGGGTCGGCGGAGCCTGGCTGGGGATGCGCAGGCCCGGCAGCAGGAGCGGCGCCGGCCGGGGTGGAGGCCGCAGATCCGCCCGGGGCATCGGGCGCGCCCTGCGTGGAGGCGTGGTCCTGCTTGCGGAGGTCGAGCAGCCCGGAGGCCGGCTGACCGTTCACCGGCGGGCCGGTCGGCGCCTGGTCGCCTCCGGACGGTCCGTATGCAGCCGGACCACCCTCCGGCCAGGGACCGGAACCGAGCTGACCGACGCCGGGCCAGGGACCCGGCCCGGGCTGACCGCCGCCGTGCCAAGGCCCCGATCCGTGCTGGCCGGTGCCGGGCTGCCAAGGGCCCGGCCCGGGATCGCCGTCGCCGGGCGGAGGAGCGTAGCCGGGCTGGCCGTAGGCGGGAGGCTGGTTCGGGGCGCCGTACGGGTAGCCGGCGTAAGCGGGGTGATAAGGGTCGCCCGGCAGCGCGGGGTCCGAGTCGTAGGTCAGGGTGGGTGAGGCGTGGAAGCCGGCAAGGCCCGTGTAGACGACGGCGGCCAGGATCGCCTGGATGAGCAGTGAGCCCTGGACCCATGGGACGAAGCCATACAGCAGGCCCGAGTCGCCGGCGCGGACCTTCGCGGGGCGGAAGATGTGGGTGTCGACCGGGGCGTGCTCGACCAGGTCGAGGTAGTGCGCGTAGCCGATCTTGTTGCCGAGCCAGGCGGCGAGCGCCGCACCGGCCGCGGAGCCGACGACCAGGCCGGCGAGGATCAGCGGGCCGCGGTAGCGGCGCAGGACGATCCAGGCGACGACCGCGATCAGGATCCCGACCACCGCACCGATGATCATGAACCAGCCGTCGTCGGCGAAGTAGCCTTCGGGCTCGCCCTCGATCGGATAGGGCCCGTACGGCGTCTGGATCAGCTCGACCTCCGGAGCGATCCAGGACCAGAGCAGGCCGACGGGCGCGCCGAGCACGGTCACGACGACCGCGACGACCAGGCCGAACAGTGCCTCCAGGCCGGGTGACCGGCGCCGCGGCAGGGACGGCTTGGGCAGCTCCGGCTGGTCGATCGGCTCGATCGGGGCGATGCTCACCATCCCATCCTGCCAGGCGCCGCGTCCTTGCCCCGACCCGTGCCGCCACCACCGACCGCCGGGACGCCCGCGCCGGCCGCCCCCGCCGGGTGCTCCGCGGCCGGCCCGCCCGGCGGACCGGCGGGAACGGACCGTGGCACGGCGGACGGGCCGAGCAGCGTCGTGAGCTCGGCGAGCAGCCCCGGCGAGACCGTCACGCGCGGCAGCCCGATCGCCAGGAGCGGGCGCCGCTCGCCGTCGGCCAGCTCGACCTGCACCTCGGTGTCGCCGGGATGCCGGCCGAGGACCTCCCGGAGCCGCTGCACCAGCGGCGGCGTGCACCGCTGCGGCGGCAGCGACAGGACCAGCGGCCCCACAGACCCCGGCGCCGGCACGGCATCCGGGGGCGCCGGGTCGGTGGCGGTCAGGTCGGGCACGCCCAGGTCGCTGGCCATCAGCCGGGGCGCCTCCTCGCGGCGGTCGACGCGGCCGCGGACCGCCACCACGGCGTCCTCGGCGACATACTGCCCGACCAGCTCATACGTGTTGGGGAAGAACATGACCTCGACGGCGCCGTCCAGGTCCTCCAGGGTCGCCGAGGCCCAGGGGCGGCCCTGGCGGGTGACGCGCCGCTGGACGCCGGACAGGATGCCGGCGAGCGTCACGGTCGTGCCCTCGGGGACGGTGTCCTCGTCGGCGAGGGCGGCCACGGACCGGTCGGCGGCGCGGCGCAGCGCCGTCTCCAAGCCGCGCAGCGGGTGGTCGGAGACGTAGAGGCCGAGCATCTCCCGCTCGAACGCGAGCCGCTCCGCCTTGTCCCACTCGATGGCCGGGATGGGCGGCGACGCGTCCAGCGCGGTGGCGCCGAAGAGGTCGAACTGGCCGATGGCCTCATTGCGTTTGGTGACCATGACGGCCTCGACGGCGTCGGCGTGGACAGCGAGCAGCCCGCGGCGGGTGTGGCCGAACGAGTCGAAGGCGCCGGCCTTGATGAGCGACTCGATCGTCTTCTTGTTGCACACGACCTGGTCGACCTTGGCGAGGAAGTCGGAGAAGCCGCGATACGGCCGGGCGCGCACGATCGCCGCGACGACCGCCGGCCCGACGTTGCGCACGGCGCTGAGGCCGAAGCGGATGTCGGTGCCGACGGCGGAGAAGTGACCCTGGGAGGCGTTGACGTCGGGCGGCAGGACGCGGATGCCCATGTGCCGGCACTCGGCGAGGTAGAACGCGGAGCGGTCCTTGTCGCCGCCGATCGAGGTGAGCAGGCCGCTCATGTATTCCGCGGGATAGTTGGCCTTCAGGTAGGCGGTCCAGTAGGCGACGAGGCCGTATGCCGCGCTGTGCGCCTTGTTGAACGCGTAGTCGGAGAAGGGCACCAGCAGGTCCCACAGGGTGCGGATCGCGCCGTCGGAGTAGCCGCGCTCGCGCATCCCCGCCGAGAACGGGGCGAACTCCCGGTCGAGGATCTCCTTCTTCTTCTTGCCCATGGCGCGGCGCAGCAGGTCGGCGGCGCCGAGGGAGTAGCCGGCGACCCGCTGGGCGATCGCCATGACCTGCTCCTGGTAGACGATCAGCCCGTAGGTGTCGCCGAGGATGTCCGCGAGGGGCTCGGCGAGCTCGGGATGGATCGGGGTGACCGGGCGGCGGCCGTTCTTGCGGTCGGCGTATTCGTTGTGCGCGTTGGCGCCCATCGGGCCTGGCCGGTAGAGCGCGCCGACGGCGGAGATGTCGGCGAACGTGTCGGGGGCCATGGAGCGCAGCAGGGCACGGACGGGGCCGCCGTCGAACTGGAACACGCCGATCGTGTCGCCGCGTGACAGCAGCGCATAGGTCGCCGCGTCGTCCAGCGGCACGTCCTCCACGGCGAGGTCGACGCCCCGGTTCTGCCGGATCGCCTCGAGGGCGTCGTCGAGAATGGTGAGGTTGCGCAGGCCGAGGAGGTCCATCTTGAGCAGGCCGATGTCCTCGCAGGCGCCCATGTCCCACTGGGTGATGATCGCGCCGTCCTGCTCGCGGCGCTGGATCGGCAGCACGTCCAGCAGCGGCTCGCGGGACAGGATGACGCCGGCCGCGTGCACGCCCCACTGCCGTTTGAGACCTTCGAGGCCGCGGGCGGTGTCCACGACGGTGCGGACCTCTGGCTCGCCCTCATACAGCCGGCGCAGCTCGACGGCCTCCTGATAGCGCGGGTGGGCCGGGTCGAAGGCGCCGCTGAGCGGCATGTCGCGGCCCAGCACCGGCGGCGGCACGACCTTGGTGATCCGCTCGCCGACGGAGAACGGCAGGCCGAGGACCCGCGCCGAGTCCTTGATCGCGGCCTTTGCCTTGATCGTGCCGAACGTGATGATCTGGGAGACGCGGTCGTCGCCGTAGCGCTCGGTCGCGTAGCGGATGACCTCACCGCGGCGGCGCTCGTCGAAGTCCATGTCGATGTCGGGCATGCTGACCCGCTCGGGGTTGAGGAACCGCTCGAAGAGTAGGCCGTGCTCGAGTGGGTCGAGCTGGGTGATCCCGAGGGCGTAGGCGATCAGCGCGCCGGCGGCGGACCCGCGGCCGGGACCCACACGGATCCCGGACCCGCGGGCGTGCGCGACGAGGTCGGCGACGACGAGGAAGTAGCCCGGATAGCCCATGCTGCTGATCACGGACAGCTCGTAGTCGGCCTGGCGGGCATGCTCGGCGGGCACCCCGGCCGGGAAGCGCCGGGCCAGGCCGCGCTGCACCTCGGCGCGCAACCACGAGTCCTCGGTCTCGCCGTCGGGCACGGGGAATCGCGGCATCAGGTCGCGGTGGGCGAACACCGATGCGTAGGACCCGATCCGCTCGGCAACAGCAAGGGTCGCGTCGCACGCGCCGGGGACCTCGGCGTCCCACAGGCGGCGCATCTCCTCGGCGGACTTGAGGTAGAAGTCGCGGGCGTCGAACTTGAACCGCTTCGGATCGGCGAGGGTCGTGGCGGACTGCACGCACAGCAGCGCCTCGTGCGCGTCGGCGTCCTCGGCGTGCGTGTAGTGCAGGTCGTTGGTGGCGACCGGGGTCAGCCCGAGCCGCTTGCCGAGCCGCAGCAGGTCCTTGCGGACCCGCGTCTCGATGCCCAGGCCGTGGTCCATCAGCTCCAGATACAGGTTGCCGGGGCCGAAGATGTCACGCAGGTCGGCCGCGGCGGCGCAGGCCCGCTCGAAGTCGCCGATGCGCAGCCACGTCTGCACCTCGCCCGAGGGACAGCCGGTGGTGGCGATGACCCCGCCGGCGTATTCGGCCAGCAGCTCACGATCGGCGCGGGGTTTGTAGAAATAGCCCTCGATGCTGGCACGCGACGACAGCCGGAACAGGTTGCGCAGCCCGGAGGCGTCGGTGGCGAGCATCGTCAGGTGCGTGTAGGCGCCGCCGCCGGAGACGTCGTCCTCGCCGCCACCGGCCCAGCGGACCCGGGTGCGGTCGCCCCGGTGGGTGCCCGGGGTCAGGTAGGCCTCGATGCCGAGGACGGGCTTGATCCCGGCGGCGACGGCATGCCGGTGGAAGTCGTAGGCGCCGAACATGTTGCCGTGGTCGGTCATGGCGAGCGCCGGCTGCCCGAGCCTCGCCGCCGCGGCGAACAGGGGTCCCAGCCGGGCGGCCCCGTCCAGCATCGAATATTCGGTGTGCACGTGCAGATGTACGAACGACCCCACGCCGCAGAACCTATCCCCGGGGTACGACACTTTGCGAGACTCGCAGCATGATCGACCGTGACCGTCTGGGCGCACTGCTGCGCCGCGAGCGAGCCGCCTTCGCCGACCGTAACCCCCGCTCCGCGCAGGAGTACGCGAAGGCGACCCACCTGTTCGGCCGCGTGCCGATGACCTGGATGAACAAGAACGCCGCCGGCTTCCCGCTCTACCTGGCGAAGGCCCGCGGCGCGACGCTCACGGACGTGGACGGCCACGACTACACCGACTTCTGCCTGGGCGACACGGCGGCCATGGCCGGTCACGCGTCCGAGATCGTCGCCGGAGCAGTCCAGCACCAGTTCAAGGACGGCGCCTGCGCCATGCTGCCGACCCCCGACGCCGCCTGGGTCGGCGAGGAGCTGACCAGGCGGTTCGGCGTCAGCCAGTGGAGCTTCGCGCTCACCGCCACCGACGCGAACCGGTGGGCGATCCGGCTGCTGCGGGCGGTCACCGGACGACCGAAGATCCTGTTCAACAGCTATTGCTACCACGGCTCCGTCGACGAATCACTCATCGTGGTGAAAGACGGACGGGCCGGGGAACGGGAGGGCAACGTCGGCGCCCCCTGCGACGTGACGGTGACGAGCCGGGTCGCGGAGTACAACGACCTCGAAGGCCTCGACCGGGAACTCGCGCACGGCGACGTCGCCGCGGTGGTCATGGAGCCGGCGCTGACGAACATCGGCATCGTGCTGCCCGAGCCCGGCTACCTGGAGGGCGTCCGCGAGCTCACCAGGAAGTACGGCACGTACCTGCTCAACGACGAGACGCACACGTTCTCCGCGGGCCCCGGCGGCGCCACCGCCCGCTGGGGGCTGCAGCCGGACGTCGTCACGATCGGCAAGGCGATCGGCGGCGGCATCCCCGCCGCCGCATACGGCATCTCGCAGGAGATCGCCCAGAAGCTCGACGACATGAAGGATCTGGACCTGGTCGACATGGGCGGCGTCGGCGGCACCCTGGCGGGCAACGCGCTGTCGATCGCCGCGACCAGAGCAACCCTCGAACACGTCCTCACGGGCGAAGCCTTCGCCCGGATGGAAGCCCTCGCGAGCAGGTTCGCCGAAGGCGTGCAGCGCGTCATCGACACGCACGGCCTGCCATGGTCGGTAAGCCAGCTCGGCGCCAGAGCTGAGTACCGCTTCGCGAGTCCGGCACCCCGGACCGGCACGGAAAGCGCGAACGCAGCCGACGCGGACCTGGAGGACTACCTGCACGTCTATCTGGCGAACCGGGGCATCCTGCTCACCCCGTTCCACAACATGGCCCTCATGTCACCGGCGACCACGGCGGCACAGGTCGACGAGCACACCCAGAAGTTCGGGACAGCGATCAGCGAACTTCAGCGCGCATAGGGATCCATCATCACGGCCGCCGCCCGCAGCCAGGCACGCTTGGTCGCGGGCGCCAGCATCGTGTACTCGATGTTGGAGCCGCTCTCCAGGGCCGGGTCGTAGGGGACCACGACGACGGCCCTGGTCCGGGTGCGGAAGTGCCCGGCGAGGTCGTCGATGAGCGGCGTCGGGTTGGGCGTCGGGCAGGACAGCAGCGTCACCGCGTTGGCGACGAGCTCGTCCATGCCGGCCTCGTCGAGCAGGTCGAGCATCCAGTCGGCGGTGAACGCCGCGTCCTCCCGCGGGACGCTGGTGACGACCAGCTGGTCCGCGGTCTGCAGGACCGTCTGCCAGTTGGGACTCTCCACGTTGTTGCCGGTGTCGACGCAGATCACGTCGTGGGTGCGGCGCAGCAGCTCCAGGACGCGGCGCACCGTGTGCGGGTCGAGGCGCTGCGCGAAGCGCGGGTTCTCCTCGCCGGCGAGCACGTCGTACGACCCGTCCGACGCGTGCCGCAGGTAGTCGTCGAGCTGGTCGTACAGGTCGTAGCCGGAGGCGTTCTCCACCCGGACGAGGTCGGCGATGAGGTGCCGGATCGTCCGGGCGTGCCGGGCGCTGCCGGCGCGCAGCCCGAGGGTGCCGCGCAGCTCGTTGTCGTCCCAGGCGATGACGCCCTTGCCGCGGACGCTGCCGATGGTGGCGGCGGTCAGCACGGTCGCCGTGGTCTTGTGGACCCCGCCCTTCGGGTTGGCGAACGCGAGCACCTTCGGGGTCGGGATCTCCTGGCGCAGGACCTGCACCATCTGCTCGGTCGGGTCCGCCGGGCGGGTCTGATATTCCACCTGGGGACCTCGACGAGTGTCATAAGGGTCGGCGCGACGGACCGGCGGGGCGTCGGCGAGGGGGCGCGAACCGTTGGGATGCATTGGCTCGTCATCGTAGGGCCGCGCGGGCGGATATGGGGCGCTGGGGCGCTCGAACCTTCCGTCGTAATCCAGATCACCCGGGCTTGACCGGCCCAGCAACGCCCGGTCCAGCAGCGAGCGCCAACGGGCGGGCGGCTCCGAAGACCTGTCCCACCTGGCATCGGCCCGCTCTGCCACGCTGGCCCTCCCTCACACCGCAGCGTCCACCCGTACCTCAGGCTACGGACCGAACACTATTCGGACCACACCTGCGCGCCCATCCCCTGCATCAACTGCACGACAGGCCGAAGGGATATCGCCTCAGGACGGTGCGGGCGACGCGGCCGCCGAGGAGAGCGGCCCCGCGACCTGTGCCTGCTCCGGCAGCGGCGGCAGGAACACCGTCCGGTCGAGGCGGCGCAGGTCGGTGATCGGATCGACGGCGCGGGTCTCCGGGCGGGCCGCGACGGCGCGCAGACCGGCCGGCGCGGCGTAGATCACGGCGGCGTAGACGCATGAGCAGTGCTCGCTGTACGCGGTGGCCTCCTTGTCCGCGATGATCGCCCCGTCGAGGTACACGGCCCGCACGTCCCCGGGCTGGTTGGCGGCCTTGTCCAGCAGCCGCCGGTAGTGCACGGCCTCCTCGGCCTTGCGGGCGGCGGTCGCGTCCATCGCCGCGACCACGTCCCTGGGTACCTCGTAGGCGCCGAGCCGGACCAGCTCCGTCTGGGTGCCCGGCAGCGGCACCCGGGCGAAGACGCTGGACAGCGCGACCCCGGTGAGGACCGGGGTGAGCCGGTCGGGCCCGAGGTAGGCCGTGAACGAGACCAGCGCGTAGACGGACTGTTCACCCTGCAGGGCGGCGAGCTCGTCGCCCGCGCGCTGCACGTACACCGGGATCGAGCCACCCTCGTCGACGCCGACGCGCAGCACGTCACCCAGCGAGGGGTCGCTGCGCTGGTGCCGCTGCGCACCGTGCACGACCAGGAGCGTCGCCGTGACCGCGACCACCGCGGTCACGGCGGTGAAGACGCGCAGCCGCACGGCACCCCGGAAGAGCCGGGCGAGGACGTTGCCGGCGGCGGGGAGCAGCCGCTGATCGAGCCGCTGGAAAAAGTTCATGACCTTCCGAGCGTCGCACAGGCAACTTGCACGGATCGGGCGCCCCTGTCTCAGGAGGCGAGGATCTCCAGCGCCTTGGTCAGGTCCGGCGGGTAGTCGCTGAGGAACGACACGTATTCGCCGCCGCGGGGGTGGATGAAGCCCAGCTCCCGGGCGTGCAGCCACTGCCTGCCGAGCTTCAGCCGGGCGGACAGCGTCGGGTCGGCGCCGTAGGTCACGTCGCCGACGCACGGGTGCCGCAGCGCGGAGAAGTGCACCCGGATCTGGTGGGTGCGCCCGGTCTCCAGCTTCACGTCGAGCAGGCTCGCCGACGGGAACGCCTCGATCATGTCGTAGTGGGTGACGCTCGGCCGGCCGCCGGAGACGACCGCGAACTTGTAGTCGTGGCCGGGGTGCCGGTCGATCGGCGCGTCGATCGTGCCGCGCAGCGGGTCCGGGTGGCCCTGGACGACCGCGTGGTAGCGCTTCTCGACCTCGCGCTCCTTGAACGCGCGCTTCAGGGCGCTGTATGCCATCTCGCTCTTCGCGACCACCATGAGGCCGGTGGTGCCGACGTCGAGACGGTGCACGACACCCTGGCGTTCGGCGGCGCCGCTGGTGGCGATCGTGAGCCCCATCGCGGCGAGACCGCCGATGACGGTCGGGCCGGTCCAGCCGGGGCTGGGGTGCGCGGCCACCCCGACCGGCTTGTCGACCACGACGATGTCCTCGTCGCTGTGCACGACGCGCAGGCCGTCGACCGGGGTCGCCTCGACGGCGATCTCCGACGGCGGCGCGGGCAGCGTCACCTCGAGCCAGGCACCGGCGGAGACCTTGTCCGACTTGGGGCGGACCTGCCCGTCGACGGCCACGTCCCCGGCCTCGACCAGCGCGGCGGCGACGGTCCGGCTGAAGCCGAACAGCCGCGTCAGCGCCTGGTCGAGCCGGGTGCCGTCCAGGCCGTCGGGCACCGGCAGCGATCGGGTCTCACGCATCCGGGGTGTCGTCCTTCCCCGTGACGCGCCGGCCGTCGCGGCGCCGGCCGGTGAACTCCAGCAGGATCGCGAGGGCCACACCGACGGTGAGCGCCGAGTCGGCGATGTTGAACACCGGGAAGTGCCCGGCGTGGTCGTCGAGGAAGCTGAACATGTCCACCACGTGGCCGTGGAACGGCTTCGGCGCGCGGAAGATCCGGTCGCCGAGGTTGCCGGCGGCCCCGCCGAGGACGAGGCCGAGGGCCACCGCCCACGGCAGCGACACCGTCGTGCGGACCATGACGAGGAGCCAGACGATGACCGCGGTGGCGATGATCGGGAAGACCCAGGTCAGGTCGCTGAACATGCTGAACGCGGCGCCGCTGTTCCGCGCGTAGATCACGTAGATCAGCCCGCCGAGCACTTTCATCGGCTCGCGGTGCGCGATGACGGACGTGGTCCATTCCTTCACCGCGAGGTCGATGCCGATCACCACGACCGCGACGATGCCGAAGAGCCCCCAGGCTCTGCGCCGGCTGCCGCGAGGGGTGGTCGTGGTGATGTCGTCCTGGGTGGTCAGCGTCGCTCCTCCAACTGCTTACAGGTGACGCAGAGCGTAGCGGATGGGAACGCGGCCAGCCGCTCGACCGGGATCGCGTTGCCGCACTTCTCACACCAGCCGTAGCCGCCCTCGTCGAGCCGCTCCAGGGCGCGCTCGACCTGGTTGACCCGCTCCAGGATGTTGTTGGCGAGGGTGATCTCCTGCTCGCGCTCGAACGTCTTGGTGCCGGTGTCGGCCTGGTCGTCGCCGGCGGAGTCGGTGAGCCGGTGCTGCTGGAGCTCGGCGATCTCGACCAGGGTCTGGTCGTGCTCGGCCTTGAGCTCGTCGCGCCGCTCGATCAACGCCACCCGGATCTTCTCCGTCTCCGCCGCGGTGCGCGTGCCACGGGCGGCCTTCGCGACGGCGGCTTTGGCCGCGGCGGTCTTCGTTTCGGCGGTCTTGGCCATCGTGGCTCCCTTGGCCGCACGAGCGGCGATCGTCGACGTGTTGGATGTGGTGCCTGAGCTGCCCGCGTCCTCCGCAAGCCCCCCAGTGTTGCCGCGCTTGCTCTGCGCCGACGTGGTGCTGCTCCCCCGAGCCGCCGCTTGCCGAGTGCCGCGATTCTGTGCTGTTGTCACAGTGGTCACTCGCGTCACTTCAGCGGCGTCTTCCTGCCCGGCGGTGCTCGCGGACCTGCCTTTCGGCACGCCACCCGCTCGCTCGGCCATGGCTCCCCCAGATGCAAAATGGGCGCGCGACGCGCCGTCGCGCACTCCAGTGGCTGGCAAGAATACGGAATGTACACGCGTCCGACAAACATGCCACACGCATTCCGACCAATTGGATCAGTTATTGGCGCCGATCCTCGCCATGTTCGGCAAACCAACGGGCAAGTCTTCCGCGCCTGCTTACTGCACGGAGCCTGCGCTCCGCCGCGTCACGCACCTGCTCCGTGGCCACGATCAAGAGACTGTCGCGGGTCTTCAACCGGGTCTGCGGCGCCGGAACGAACGCGCCGCCGTCGCGAAGCACCAGCGTCACGACCGCGCCGACAGGCAATCGTAGCTCGTCCACGTGCACACCGTTGAGCTTCGAGCCGGCCGGTACCTCCAATTGCAGCAGATCTGCCCCCATCTTCTCCAGCGGCGCCGACTCGACCTGCAGGTCGGTGGTCTCGCCGGGTGCGGCCACCCCGAGCCGCTTGGCGACCGGCGGCAGCGTCACGCCCTGCACCGCGGTGAACACCAGGACCAGCACGAACACGACGTTGAACAGGGTCTGCGCGCCCGGCAGCCCGGCCGACAGCGGGATGGTGGCGAGCACGACCGGCACCGCGCCGCGCAGCCCCGCCCAGGACAAAAACGCCTGGTCGCGCCAGCCGAAGCGGAACGGGGTGACGCTGACCAGCACCGACAGCGGGCGGGCGAGGAGGATCAGGACCAGCCCGACGACCATGGCCGGCACCACCGCCCTGCTGAGCTGACTGGGCGAGGCGAGCAGCCCGAGCAGCACGAACAGGCCGATCTGGGCGAGCCAGGCCAGCCCGTCGGCGAAGCCGAGCATCGCCCGCCGGTGCGGCAGATGCGCGTTGCCGAGCACCACGCCGGTGACGTAGACGGCGAGGAAGCCCGACGCGTGCGCGACCGAGCCGACCGCGTAGGCCAGGACCGTGAGCCCGACGGCCGCGAGGGGGTACAGGCCGGCGGACGGCAGCGCGGCCCGGCGCAGCGCCCACGCGCCGCCGAGCCCGACGACCAGGCCGATGACGGCACCGGCGAGCAGCTCGTACCCGACCAGCCCCAGCTGCTGCCACCACGGGCTGGTGACGCCCTCCGGCAGCGACAGCAGCAGCACCAGGATCACCACGGGGGCGTCGTTGATGCCGGACTCGGCCTCCAGGATCGCGGCGAGCCTGGGCCGCACCGGCATCCGGCGCAGCGTGGAGAACACGGCGGCGGCGTCGGTCGAGGAGAGCACCGCCCCGTACAGCAGTGCCTGCTGCCAGCCGACGCCGAGCGCGTAGTGCGTGATCACGCCGACGACGGCCACGCTGACCGCGACGCCGACCGTCGACAGCACCACGGCCGGACCCAGCACCGGCCGCAGCGTGGACCAGCGGGCCGTCAGGCCGCCCTCGGCGATGATCACCACGAGCGCGCAGATGCCGAGGGTCCGGGTGAGCTCGGCGTTCTCGAACTCGATGCCGAACCCGGCCTCGCCGATCACGACGCCGAGCAGCAGGTAGACCAGCAGGCTGGGCAGGCCGAGGCGCACGGACAGGCGCACCGCGCCCACGCAGACCAGCAGCACCGCCGCACCGATCAGCAGCGCCAGGTTGAGCTCGTGGCTCAACGCCCGGGGTCCGTCGCCGCGGGGTCCATCAGCGCGGCCACGACCTCGGCGTGCCCGTCGGGCAGGTCGACGAGCTTGTCCCGGCTGGCGGCGCCCGCCTTGAGCCGCAGCGCCGAGGGCCGCACCCGCAGCGCGGCGGCGAGCGCCTTCAGCGCCGCCTTGGTGGCCTGACCGTCGACCGGCCGGGCACCGACCGCGACGACCAGCGCGGGGCCGTAGGGGCCGGCGTAGCTACCGCCGACCGCGGTGCGCGAGGCACCAGGCTTGACGCGGATCGCGATGGTTGGCATGCCTCATTGTGAAGGTTCACCCGATCGAGGACGATAGCCCGGATCGGTGAGCATCAGCCCTGACCGGCCAGGACCACGTCGTTGGGCTCGCAGACGCTGCACGGCGTGAAGCCGAGTTCGACCGCCTCGCCGATCGGCAGCGGCTCGCTCTCCCGGCCGAGCAGGTGCACGCAGCCGCGCATGTGGTAGCGGGGACGGCCGTCGATGACCAGCACCTCGTCGGTCATCGCGGAGACGCGGGCGATGTCGGCGGGCGACGACGGCTGGATCGGCGGCTCGTCCTCCGGGTCCTCGTCGTCGTAGTCGTCGCCGTCGACGGACCAGTCGCCGCCGGCGGCCGGCGGGTACTCCTCGAACGGGGGCACCTCCGGCTGCTGCGGCGCGGCGGGCTCGCCGCGCACCGGCGCCGTCATCGCGGTCTCGTCCACCGGCGGCAGGTTGGCGTCCGACCGGGCGCTGCCGCCCAGGCGGGTCGCGCCGCCGGCCGCGGCGCCGCCGCGGCCGTAGGTGGTCCCGCCGGTGGAGCGGGCGCCGGCGCCGACCGGCTGGCGGGTCTCGCGCCCACGCCGCCGTCGCCGTCCAGGCGGGACTCGAACGGGTCGTAGCGCTCGTCCGAGGGCACCTGCCGGCCGATGCGACCGGCGCGGGACGAGCGGGCGGCGGCGGCCTGGCGCCCGCCGACGATGAGCGCGACCGCCGCGAGGAGGCTCGCCCCGATGGACGCCACCAGCAGGGCGTCGGCGCCTTGCAGCAGGCCCACCACGAGCAGGCCCACGGCCACGACGATCAGCAGCAGACTTCCGACGATCACGGCCTACCCCTCCGCAAGCTGAACCCGGCACATGCACACACATACCCGGGCGAGTGTCTCTCGCCCGTACAACGAACGAGACCCCGGATAGCGACCGGCGCCCCAGCCGAATTTCGGCTGGGGCGCCGCGTGTCGCATTGACCGGCGTGTCGGATCAGTGCTCTGTGCTGGTCACCGTGCTGGGTGGGACGGGACTACCGTCCCGCGCCCTCGTAGCCACCGGCGAGCCCGGCGGTGGCGAGGCCGGCGCCGCCGGCGGCGGCACGGGTCGCACCCTCGTTGCGGGCGGCCATCTCGGCCTCGAGGCTCTGCTCGCGGCCGGTCAGGTCGCGCAGCTGGCTCTCCAGGTAGGCCTTCAGGCGGGTCCGGTATTCCCGCTCGAACTGCTTGAGCTCCTCGATGTGCTTCTGCAGCGCGGTGCGCTTGGCGTCGAGGCCGCCCATCGCCTCCTGGTGGCGCTGGCGGGCGTCACGCTCGAGCGCGTCGGCCTTCGCCCGCGCGTCGCGGGTGACTTCCTCGGCCTTGGTGCGGGCCTCGGACAGCAGCTTGTCGGCCTCGCGGCGGGCGTCGGACACGTGGTCGTCGGCGGTGCGCTGGGCCATCATCAGCACGCGCAGCGCCTGCTGCTCGCCGTCGCCGCCGGTCGGCCCGCCCTGCGAGCGGATCTGGTCGAGCTCCTGCTGCATGCCGCGGGCGGCCTGCTCGGCGGACTGCTTCTCCCGCTGGACGCGCTCGAACTGCGTCTTGAGGTCGGCGAGCTCCGAGGCAAGGCGCGGGTCACCGCCGCCGGGACCGGCGGGGGCACGACCGCCACCGCCGCGCTCGAGCTGCGCGCGCAGCTCGTTGTTCTCCTCGATCAGCCGGGCGAGCTCGCGCTCCACCTCGTCGAGGAAGGCGTCGACCTCCTCCTCGTCGTAGCCCCGTTTACCGATGGGGGGCTTCTTGAAGGCGACGTTGTGGACGTCGGCCGGGGTCAGCGGCATCGAAACTCCTCGGGTCAGTTGCGGCCGCGTGGCCGCCGATCGGGGCGGGTCACGAGAACACCTCGATCAGTTGCCTTACCACGACGTTCATCAGCACGAACAGGATAACCAGCAGCACAAGCGAAGACAGGTCCACGGCCACGGTACCAATACGCAGCGGACGGATCACCCGCCTCAACGCTTTGAGCGGCGGATCGGTGACGCTCCACACCACTTCAAGGGCGGCCGCGGCTCCCCGGCCCGGTTGCCAGCGGCGGCCGAACTGCATCACGTAGCCCATGACAAAGCGCGTGAGGAGCACCACCAAGAACAGGTAGAGCAGCAGATACACGATCTGCAGGGTGATGGACACCACGGCCGTTGAGTCCTCGCATCAGCTCTGGTTGAAGAACCCGCCCTCGGCGATCTTAGCTTTGTCCTCAGCGGTGACCTGGACATTTGCCGGAGAGAGCAGGAAGACTCGGTTGGTCACCCGCTCGAAGTTACCACGCAGGCCGAATACGAGTCCTGCCGCAAAGTCGACCAGTCGCTTCGCGTCCGACTCGTCCATCTCGGTGAGATTCATGATCACCGGGTGGCCGTCGCGGAAGTGCTCGCCGATGGTGCGGGCCTCGTTGTACGTGGTCGGGTGCAGCGTGGTGATCGCGTAGCGACGGTCCTCGGCGTCTTCCTCGACCACCGGCCGCTCCCTCGTCGACGGCTGCGGCGCAATGGCCAGATTGTCTCGTGTCGGGTAGCTGACGGTCGTGGGCCGGGTGATCGAGCGCACGGTGCTGCGGCTCGCGGTCGCGTCGCGCTCGGCGGCCGAGAGCCGCTCGGACGCCGTCATCCGCTCCGTGGCCGCGAGGCGCTCGGAGGCGGTGAGCCGCTCCGACGTGGACAGCCGCTCGGACCCGCTCAGCCGGTCGGACCCGCTCAGCCTGTCGGACAGCCGGTCGGACGCCGACAGCCGGTCCGACACGGAGAGGCGCTCGGACATCGTGCGGGCACGCGGCGCCGGCACCTCGTCGACGTCGTCCTCGTCGTCGGCGAAGTCGTCACCGTAACCCCGGTAGTGACGGTCGTCGTAACCCCGTTCGTCTTCGTCCTCGACGAGTCCGAGCCATACGCCCGCCCTGCGCAGAGCACCCATGCGCGCTCCTCCGTCCACCGCCATGCGGCACTTCCCCCCGTTGTCGGTGCCACCGATCACCTGGTGCGACACCGACCCGCCGGCGCAGAACCACACCCGTGTAGTTTTTCCGTTCCCGCGGTCAGGCTACCCCAGTGGGGGTCGATTTCCGAGCAATGCGCTACCGACACGGACATGTGTCGAGCCGTGCGAAATCGCCGATTCGAGGTCGTCGCTCATGCCCGCGGAAATCCAGTCCGCGCCGGGAAAGGCGATCCGCAGCCGTGCGGATAGGTCGGCGAGTCGCGCGAATGCGGCGTCCGGTTCCCACCCGAGCGGCGCGACCGCCATCACACCTTTGAGTGCCAGAACGGGGCTCGCCGCGATTGATTCGGCCATTTGTTCGATAAGGCCGGTGACCACGCCGCCGCGATGCTCGTCGTCGTCGAGGCTCACCTGGACGAGCGCGCCGAGCGGGGTGTCGCGCTCCGCCTTGACCGCGGCGTCCACGAGCGCGTCGACGAGCCGCAGGCTGTCCACGGAGTGCACGACGGAGGCGTACCGCACGACCGAGCGGGCCTTGTTGCGCTGCAGCTGCCCGATGAAGTGCCAGCGCAGGCCGCCCGGCGCGGCGGCGGCCTTCGGCGCGGCCTCCTGGTCGCGGTTCTCCCCCACGTCCAGGACCCCCAGGGACGCCAGGCGGGCCACATCCTGCGCGGGGTAGGTCTTGGTGACCGCGACCAGGGTCACCTCGGCAGGGTCCCTGGACGCGGCCTTGCAGGCCGCCGCGATGCGTGCCCGCACCGCGGCCAGGTTGCGCCCGATCTCCTCGGTCCGCGCGTCGTTCACTGAGGTCTCCCGCCGCCGAAAGATCTAGTGCGGCGCGCAGCGTCGCATGGGGGGTGTGGGGAGGCGCAGCCCCCCACGAAACCGCAGGCGAAGCCCACGGAGCCAGGAACAGAAACCGGGTGGGTCCCGGGGGACCCACCCAAGTCTTTCAGGCGCCGTTCTTCAGGAAGTCCGGCACGTCGACGTCGTCGAACAGCACCCGCCGGGGCGGCGGCGGTGCCTGGCGCTCGACCGGCGCCGGCTCCTTGGGCTGGTGGTGCGAGCGCGGCGGGCGGGCCTCCACCGGCCGGTAGGCCGGCGCGCCGCCGTCGAACCCGGCCGCGATCACCGTGACGCGGACCTCGTCGCCGAGCGCGTCGTCGATGACCGCGCCGAAGATGATGTTGGCGTCGGGGTGTGCCGCGTCGGTGACCAGCTGCGCCGCGTCGTTGATCTCGAACAGGCCCAGGTCGGAGCCGCCGGCGATGGACAGCAGCACCCCGCGCGCGCCGTCCATGCTCTGCTCCAGCAGCGGGCTGGAGATCGCCGACTCGGCCGCTTCCACGGCGCGGTTGTCCCCGCGCGCGCTGCCGATGCCCATGAGGGCGCTCCCGGCACCGCTCATGACGCTCTTCACGTCGGCGAAGTCGAGGTTGATCAGGCCGGGCGTGGTGATCAGGTCGGTGATGCCCTGGACACCGGACAGCAGCACCTGGTCGGCCTGCCGGAAGGCGTCCATCATCGAGATGCCCCGGTCGCCGAGCGCCAGGAGCCGGTCGTTGGGGATGACGATGAGCGTGTCGCACTGGTTGCGCAGCTCCTCGATCCCCGCCTCGGCCTGGACCTGCCGGCGCTTGCCCTCGAAGGAGAACGGCCGGGTGACCACGCCGATCGTCAGCGCGCCGAGCTTGCGCGCGATGTTCGCCACCACCGGCGCGCCGCCGGTGCCCGTGCCGCCGCCCTCACCGCAGGTGACGAAGACCATGTCGGCGCCCTTGAGCACCTCTTCGATCTCGTCGCGGTGGTCCTCGGCGGCGTTCTTGCCCACGTCGGGGTTGGCGCCCGCGCCGAGCCCGCGGGTCAGTTCCCGGCCGACGTCGAGCTTGACGTCGGCGTCGCTCATCAGCAGGGCCTGGGCGTCGGTGTTGATCGCAATGAACTCGACGCCCTTGAGGCCAACCTCGATCATGCGATTGACGGCGTTGACCCCGCCGCCGCCGATGCCGACGACCTTGATGACCGCGAGATAGTTGTGCGGATGTGTCATCGGACTGCCTTTCCTTTCGAGGTTGGCGAGCGCCGATCCTTCCCGGAGCCGTCGAACTGGTGAAGCCCGACCCCGCGACGGGCGGCGTCCGCCATGCAGACGCACTGGATGCGGGTCCCGCAAACCCTCACCCTTTACTAGAGGCTTATAGTTATGTCAACTAATGCCTTATCGCAAGGTAAGGGCCCGACTGTCGTGATCCAAGGACCGCCGCCCGGCGTGTCGGCTATTCGCCCACGATGCCGTCGACCAATTCCCTAACGGCGTCGAGGTGTCCGTTGTGACGGGCGGTCTCCTCGATCATGTGCAGCAGCACCCAGCGGACCGTGACGACGGCGCCGTGGCGCCGCACGGCGCACGCCGCGCCGAGATCCACACCGTCCATCAGGGCCCGCGACACGTCGCACTGCCGGCGGTACCGCAGCAGGGTCCCGGCGAGCGTCGCGCCCGGCGGGCGGCGCCAGTCCGCGTCCGGGTCCTCGTCCGTCCAGGGGACCGGCACCTCGAGCCCGGCGAGGACCCGCTCGAACCAGTACGACTCGACCGCCGTGAGATGCGACACCAGGCCGGCCGCGCTGGTCAGCGACGGCGGCGGCAGCGGGGTGCGCCAGGCGTCGGCCTCGGCCAGCCCGGCGCACTTGACGTGGACCGTCTCGCGGTGCCAGTCGAGCCAGCCGAGCACCAGGCTCCGTTCGTCGCCGGTGAACGGCACGTCGTCCCGGCTCATCGCTCCAGCACCACCCCGGGCGCGCTCACGTCGAGGGTCTTGCCCGGCTCGATCTTCGTGAACTGCAGCACCCGGATCTTCGCCTCGTTCTCGGTCGCGTCGCCCCAGATCACGGTGCGGCCGCCGGTGAGCTCCAGGCGGATCCGGGTCGGCGCGCCGGCGACCAGCGCGACGAGCGGCTCGCGCAGCCAGTCCGGCAGCGCCGCCAGGACGTTCAGCGCGGCCTTCGTCGCGGCGTCGCCGGGCCCGGGGTTGCCGATGCGCAGCACCGGCAGGCCGGGCGGCCGACCCGACCGGCAGGTACGCCACGCCGGCCGCGTCGAGCAGGGTGAAGCCGAGCGCCCGCGGTACCACGGCGATCGCGGTCCGCTCCCGCACGGCGAGCACGAGCGTGCGCGGGTAGTCCTTCGACGCGGCCACGGACAGCACCGGCTTGAGCTCGCGGACGCGCCGCTCGACGGCGGACAGGTCGAGCCGCGCGAGGGGCGTGCCGGTGCCGACCCGCGCCGCGTCCCGGACGTCCTGGGCCGTCAGCGCCGACACGCCGGTCACCCGGATCCCGTGGACCCCGAGGACCGGCGTGGCGTAGACGACGGCGACGACCCCGCCGAGCAGCGCGAGCACGCCCAGCCCGACCAGCCACGACAGCACCGCGCGCAGGCGGTGCCGCCGGGCCCGCTGCGCGAACCGCCGCTGGGAGGAGCCGGCGGGCGCGGTGCGAGGTGCCAGGACGAGCCGCCAGCCGCGCGTGGACGTCAAGGGCGTCTCAGTCTCCTTCGGGCCGGTTGTGCCTGCCGACGTAGCCGGCGCCGGCGTCCTTGAGCGCCGCCAGGAGCTCGTCGCCCATCAGGGAGATCGGCGGCGCGCCCATCGTGACGACGACGTCGCCCTCCCGGACCCGGGCGACGACCTCACGGGGCACGTCCTCCCACGACGGCACGAACACCTTGCGGTCCTCGGGCAGGTCGACGGCGGCGGTCAGCGCGACCCCGCCCTCCCCCGGCTCCCGGACCTCGCCCGGGCCGAAGACCTCCATGACGATCGCCTCGTCGCCCAGGGACAGCGCGGCGGCGATCTCGGTCTGGAAGTCGCGGGTGCGGTACATCCGGTACGGCTGGAACACCACGATCAGCCTGCCGCCCGCGGCGACCTCGCGCAGCGTGTGCATCGCCGCGGCGATCGGGACCGGGTGGTACGCGTACTCGTCGTAGATCCGCACGCCGGCCTCGGCGCCCTTGAACTCGAAGCGCCGCCGCACCCCGGGGAACGTGGACAGCGCCTCGATCGCCGACTCCGCGGAGATGCCCAGCCGCAGCGCGGTGAGCAGCGCCCCGGCCGAGTTGAGGCCGAGGTGCGCGCCGGGCACGGGCAGGTACACCTCGCCGAGCGGCACCCCGTTGTGGTGCGCCACGTAGCGCACGCCCTGCGCCGAGGAGCGCACCTCGGACAGGCGCAGGTCGGCGTCGGGGGCCGTGCCGTAGGTGACCACGTCGCCGCCGGCGGCGCGGACCCGCACCGTCATCAGCTGGGCGCCGGGGTCGTCGGCGCAGGTCACCACGAACCCGCCGGGCTCGGTGCGGGCGCAGAACTCGACGAACGCGTCCTCGAGGCCCTGCAGGTCGCCGTAGGTGTTGAGGTGATCGGCGTCGATGTTGGTGACGACCGCGACGTGCGGGTTGTAGAGCAGGAACGACCGGTCGCTCTCGTCGGCCTCCGCCACGAACAGCTCGCCGCTGCCGTGGTGGGCGTTGGAGCCGACCTCGGAGATCTCGCCGCCGATCACGAACGACGGGTCCAGCCCGGCGTGCTGGAGCATCAGCGTGATCATCGACGTGGTCGTCGTCTTGCCGTGGGTACCGGCGACCGCGACCGCCCGCCGCCCGACCATGGTGGCGGCGAGCGCCTCGGAGCGGTGCATCAGCCGCAGCCCCCGCTCGCGGGCGGTGGCCAGCTCGATGTGGTCCTGCGGGATGGCGGTGGAGTAGACGACCGTGTCGACCCCGTCGAGGTTGGACGCCAGGTGGGTGCGGAAGATGGTGCCGCCGAGCGCCTTGAGCGCCGCCAGCTGCGGCCACTCGCGCAGCTCGCTGCCGGAGGTGGGGATTCCCCGGGTGAGCAGGAGCCGGGCGAGCCCGCTCATGCCGACCCCGCCGACCCCGACCAGGTGCACCGTGCCGAGGTCCTCGGCCGTCAGTGCGGGTGCCTCAGTCATGCTCCGACCACCTTCAGCAGATACCGGCGCAGTGCCTCGTCGCCGTCGCGGCGGCCGTACCCCGCCGCGGCGCGGCTCATGCCGGCCAGTCTCGCGCCGTCGCGGACCAGCGGGACGACGGTGTCGGTGACCCACTGCGGGGACAGGTCGCCGTCCTCGACGATGAGGCCGCCACCGGCCTCCACGACCGGCAGCGCGTTGCGGCGCTGCTCGCCGTTGCCCCAGGGCAGCGGCACGTAGATCGCCGGCATGCCGACCGCGGCCGTCTCGGCGCAGGTCATCGCGCCGCCCCGGCACAGCGCCAGGTCGCCCGCGGCGTAGCCGAGCTCCATCTCCGACAGGAACTTGATCTTCACGTAGGGCGCGGGCAGCCCGCTGGGCACCTCGACGTCGTCGTTGCGGGCGCCGATGATGTGCAGCACCTGCACCCCGGAGCCGGTGATCTGCTTCGCCGCGCCGGACACCGCGAGGTTGATCGAGCGGGCGCCGGCCGACGCGCCGAACACGAACAGCGTCGGCAGGTGCGGGTCCAGGCCGAAGTGGGCGCGGGCCCGCTCCCGCAGCGCGGCCCGGTCGAGGGTGGCGATGCTCTGCCGCAGCGGCACCCCGACGACCTCGGCGTGCGCCACGGACGGGATCTGCTGCGCCTGGTGGGGGAAGCCGAGCACGATGTGCTTGGTGAAGCGCATGCCCATCTTGTTGGCCACGCCGACGGGGACGTTGACCTCGTGGATGATCGTCGGCGTCTTGCGCCGCCACGCGGCGATGTACGCCGGGACGGAGACGTAACCGCCGAAGCCGACCACCGCGTCCGCCTCGACCTCGTCGAGGATCTCGCGGGTCGCCTTCGCGGACTTGTACATCCGGTCCGGGGTGCGGACCAGATTCATGTTCACCGAGCGGGGCAGCTGGAAGGCGGGGACGTGGCGCAGGTCATAGCCGCGCTGCGGGATGATCTCGCCCTCCATCCCGCGCTCCGAACCGATACAGGTGATCCGCAGGCCGGGATCGTGCCGGCGGAGGCAGTCGGCGAAGGCGAGCAGCGGGTAGATGTGCCCGCCGGTGCCTCCGCCGGCCAGCACCACGGAGCGCAGCGCTGCCATCAGGAGCTCCTTCCGCGGGTCCGCCCGGGGCTGCTGCCGTCAGGCACCAGGGGACGACCCGTCGCGCGTGTCGAGGGGACGTCACCGTCGCTCTCCGAGCGTGCGCGCGGCAGCGGCGGCAACGGCGCCCAGAGTAGTCGCACCCACTTTCGCGGCGGACGGGCGTGCATGGCTCTGGCGCAGTCGGGCTCGGCGCGGGCCGCGGAGCTGAGCATCCCGGCCGCGCCGAGGGCCACGACCAGGGCGCTGCCGCCGTCGGAGATGAACGGCAGGGGCAGGCCGGTGATCGGCATGAGGCCGACGACGCCGCCGATGTTGATGATCGCCTGCCCGACGAACCAGATGGTGATCGCCGCGGCGACGAGCCGGCGGAACGGGTCCTCGACCCGGCGGGCGATGCGCAGCCCGGTGTAGGTGAGCATGCCGAAGAGCATCAGCACGACCACGCAGCCGACCACGCCGAGCTCCTCGGCGACGATGGCGAAGATGAAGTCGTTGTGCGCGTTGGGCAGCCGGCCCCATTTGAGGTGGCCCTCGCCGAGCCCGACGCCGAACCAGCCGCCGTTGCCGATCGCCCACAGCCCCCGCAGGTACTGGTAGCGCCCGGCGGTCGCGTCGGCGTCGATGGACGGGTCGAAGAAGACCTTGATGCGGGCCAGCCGGTAGTCCTTCTCGGCCGGCAGGAGGATCAGTGCCAGCACGCCGGCGACCACCAGGCCGCCGAGCCAGCCGAAGACCGGCAGCCTGGCCCCGGCCGCCCACAGCAGCCCGGTGAACAGCACCACCAGGCAGATCATCGAGCCGAGGTCGTTGTAGCCGACGAGCAGCAGCAGCACGACGGTGACCGGCAGCAGCGGCATGAACAGCTCACGCCACGACAGGATCGTGCGTCCCTTGCGCACCAGCAGGTCGGCGCCCCAGACGACGAGGGCGACCTTCGCCAGCTCGGCCGGCTGGATCTGCACGCCGCCGAGGTGCAGCCACAGGTCCTCGGCCCAGATCGGCCCGAGGTGGATCGCCTTCACCTCCTGCCCCGGCGGGGTGCGGCTGGCCGACAGCCAGCCCATCAGGTCGACGAAGCTCATGAGCACGAACACGGCGATGAGCAGCGGCGCGGCGACGGCCCGGAACGTGCGCACCGGCAGCCGCTGGCAGACCCAGAACGCGATGAGGCCGACGACGGCGAAGATCGTCTGCTTGAGCACCGAGCCGAACGGGCTGCCGGTCGTGGCGTAGTTGTCGACGCCGGTCACCGAGAACACCATGACCAGGCCGATGAAGACCAGCAGCCCGACGCTGGACAGCAGCAGGTAGTAGGAGGCGAGGGGCCGGTCGAGCAGCCCCCGCAGCGCGTCGAACCAGCCGAGGATGCCGCTGCCCGGCGGTGCCGGCGCCGATGGTGCGGATGGTGCCGCCGCGTCCCGCTCCGCATCGCCCCGCATGGGGACCATCATGCAGCCGGGACCCCCGCGGTCGGCCGACCGTGCGGGTCCCGGCGTGTCGGGACGGCTCGATGTGTCCGGGGCGTCAGCCGGAGCCGCTCATCACCCGCAGGAAGTCCGCGGCGAACAGGCCCAGCGACGCGGCCATGCCCAGCCCGGCGATGATCCAGAAGCGGACCACGATGTTGACCTCGCTCCAGCCGGCCAGCTCGAAGTGGTGCTGCAGCGGCACCATCCGGAAGATGCGCTTGCCGGTCGTGCGGTACGAGCCGATCTGCATGATCCACGTCACGACGATGATGAAGAACAGCAGGCCCATCAGCGGCAGCAGCAGCACGGTCTTGGTCGCCACGGCGAGCCCCGCGATGAGGGAGCCGAGCGCCATCGAGCCGGTGTCGCCCATGAAGATCCGCGCCGGTGACGTGTTCCACCACAGGAAGCCGACCAGCGCGCCGACGGCGGCGCCGGCGATCAGCGCCATCTCCAGGGGGTCGCGCACGTCGTAGCAGTAGTTGGCGGTGTACTCCGGGTCGGCGCACCAGTGCCGGTACTGCCAGAACGCGATCGCCATGTAGCTGCCGATCACCAGGATCGAGGTGCCGGTGGCGAGGCCGTCGAGGCCGTCGGTGAGGTTCACCGCGTTGGACATCGACATGACCACGAAGACGAAGAAGACGACCGCGCCGATCTTGGTGATGTTGAGCCAGTCGATGTCGTGGACCCACGACAGCTTCGGGCTCGCCACCGTGGTGACGACCGCGTCGCCGGTCTTCTCCGCCGGCACGTACAGCGCGATCGCGCCGAAGATGGCACCGATCAGTGCCTGGCCGATGAGCTTGCCGCGCTTGTTGAGCCCGTCGCTGTTGCGCTTGGCGACCTTGAGGTAGTCGTCGAGGAAGCCCAGCAGGCCGGTGAAGACGAACAGGCCCAGCAGCACCACCGCGGTCGCGGTCGGGCCGCTCGGGCGCAGCTGCTGGTCCGGCAGCGTGGTCAGCGCGACGTGCCCGCCGGTGTAGGCGATGAGCGTGGCGAAGATGAACACCACGCCGCCCATCGTGGGCGTGCCCTTCTTGCCCAGGTGCCCCTGCGGCCCGTCGGCGCGGATCGGCTGGTCGGCCTTGAGCCGGGTGAAGTACCTGATCGCGATCGGGGTGCCGAACAGCGAGATGAGGAACGCGACGAACGCCGCGACGAAGACCGCCCTCACTTCGACGCCGCCTCTGCGCGCAGGGCGTCCGCGATGCCCCACGTCCGGTACCTGGATCCCTTGACCAGGACCACGTCGCGGGGGCGCAGCTCGTCGCGCAGCAGCGCGACGGCAGCCTCCTGATCGGTCACGAGCACCGGGTCTCCTCCCCAACTCGCCACGACGGTCGCACCGTGCAGGATCGGCGCGGCCTGCTCGCCCACGGCCACGAGACGGTCGACGCCGAGTTCAGCGGCGAGGCGACCGACCTCCTCGTGCCCGGTTCGCTCATACTCGCCGAGCTCCGCCATGAAGCCGAGCACCGCGATCATCCGCCGCCCGCCGGCCACCGTGGCGAGCGCGCGGAGCGCCGCCGCCATGGACGCCGGGTTGGCGTTGTACGAGTCGTCGATGACCGTGACATCGTCGGCACGGTCGAAGACATCCATCCTTCGGGTCGACAAGCCCTCTAGATCGCCGAGTGTGGCGGCAATCGTGGCCGGATCCACACCGGCGTGCGACGCCACGGCAGCGGCGAGTAACGCGTTGCCGATCTGGTGCCGCCCGGCGGCGTCGAGCCGGACGGGCACGGCGGCGGCGCCGGGGACGTGCAAGGTGAACCCGAACCGCCCGCGGCCCAGGTCCGTCACGTCGGTCGCGCGGAAATCCGACAGTGCCGATTCGCCGGCGAGCACGACCGTGGCGGTGGTGCGCGCGGCCATCGCGGCGACCCGGGGGTCGTCGGCGTTGAGCACGGCCAGCCCAGACGGCCGCAGTACCTCGACGAGCTCGCCCTTGGCCACGGCGGTGCCCTCGACCGAGCCGAACTCGGCGATGTGCGCCACACCGACGTTGACGACCACGGACACGTCCGGCGGCGCGATGTCGCACAGGTACCGCAGGTGCCCGATCCCGCGCGAGCCCATCTCCAGGACCAGGAAGCGGGTGTCCGCGCCGGCCTTGAGCACCGTGTACGGCGTGCCGAGCTCGTTGTTCTCCGACCCGGTGGTCGCCACGGTCGGCCCGGCGGTGCGCAGCAGCGCGGCGATGAGGTCCTTGGTGCTCGTCTTGCCCGACGAGCCGGTGATCGCGACGACGGTCAGGTCGCTCAGCCGGGCCAGGACGGCGCGGGCGAGCAGCCCGACGGCGGTCAGGGGGTCCTCGACCACGATGGTGGGCACGCCGTCGACGGCTCTGCTGCCGAGGACCGCGACGGCGCCGTCGGCGACCGCCTTGGCGGCGAAGTCGTGCGCGTCGACCTTCGCGCCGGCGAACGCCACGAACAGCCCGCCCGGGGCCACCTTGCGCGAGTCGTACTCGACGGGCCCGTCGACGACCGCGGACGGGTCGCCGCCGTGCAGGGTACCGCCGACGGCGGCGGTGATCTCGGCGACGGTGAGGGCGATCATGACGCGGCCGCCCGCAGCGCCGCGGCGAGCTCGACCCGGTCGTCGAATGGCAGGACCTCGCCGCCGACCTCCTGGCCGCGTTCGTGGCCCTTGCCCAGCAGCGCCACCACGTCGCCGGGCTTGGCCTCGGCGACGGCGTGGGCGATGGCGGCCCCCCGGCCGTCGACCTCGACGACGGTGGCGGAGCCGCCCTTCGTGCCGGCGAGGACCTCGGACCGGATGAAGGCGGGGTCCTCGGTGCGGGGGTTGTCGTCGGTGATGACGACGAGGTCGGCGCCGAACGCGGCGGCCCGCCCCATCAGGGGCCGCTTGCCGCGGTCGCGGTCGCCGCCGGCGCCGACGACGCAGATGCCGTGGCCGCGGGACGCGGCGAGGGTCCGCAGCGCGGCGAGGACCTCGACCATCGCGTCGGGCTTGTGCGCGTAGTCCACGACGCCGAGCACGTCACCGGGGGCCTCGACGCGCTCCATCCGGCCCGGCGAGCCGGGTGCCTGCGCGACGGCCTTCGCGGCGACGGCGATGTCGACGCCGACGGCGACGAGCGCGGCGATCGCCAGCAGCGCGTTGGCCACGTTGTGCCGGCCGGGCAGGCCGATCCCGGAGGCGACGGCGTGGTCGTGCCGGTGGACGGTGAAGCGCTGCCCGTAGCCGTCGGGTGTGATGCCGGTGGCGCGGAAGTCGGCGACGGAGTAGCCGGCCGCCGAGTAGGTCCACGTCGCGGGCTTGCGCAGCCGCATGACCTGCGCGTCGTCGAGGTTCAGGATCTCGGTCGCGGCGCGGCCGTCGAACAGGCGGGCCTTCGCCGCGTAGTACGCCTCGACGTCGGGATGGAAGTCGAGGTGATCCATGCCGAAGTTGGTGTAGCCGGCGGCGGCGAACCGCACGCCGTTGACCCGCCCGAGCTCCAGGGCGTGGCTGGAGACCTCCATGACGACCGCCTCGACGCCGCGCTCGAGCCCGGCGGCGAACAGCGCGTGCAGGTCCGTCGCCTCCGGCGTGGTGCGGGCGCTGTCGATGGTGAGGTCGCCGAGGCGCGTCTCGACGGTGCCGATCAGACCGGTGACCTGCCCGGCGGCGCGCAGACCGGCCTCGATGAGGTAGGCGGTGGAGGTCTTGCCGGCGGTGCCGGTGATGCCGATCGTGGTCAGCTGCCGGGTCGGTTCGCCGTACACGTGCGAGGCGACGGCGCCGAGCACCGCGCGCGGGTCGTCGACGACGATCGTCGGCAGGATCGTCGGCAGGATCGTCGGCAGGTCGTGCACCTGCGCGGCGCCCGCGGCGTCGGTCAGCACCGCGACCGCGCCGGCGGCCCTGGCCTGGTCGGCGAACTGCGCGCCGTGGAACCGCGCGCCGGGCAGCGCCGCGTAGAGGTCACCGGGACGAACCGAGGAGCTACTGTGCGTCACGCCGGTGACGGCGGTCTCGCCGTCCTGCGCCGCCATGGGCGCACCTACGAGGGCCGCCAGCTCGACGGCGAGCACGGGACGGACACTCCTCGGGCGGGGATAGCCGGGCACGGGGTCAGACCCTACCCGTCCCGTGGCGAAGTGCCAGAGCCGGTGTCACGGGTAGATCGTCAGCTTCGGCGCCTCGGTGCCCGTCGGCACCACACCGAAGTTGCTCAGGGTGACCGCCATCATCTCCTTGAACAACGGCGCGGCGACCGACCCGCCGGCACCGCCCGGGACGTGCGCGGTGACCGCGACCACATACCGTGGCGCCTCCGCCGGGGCCATGCCGATGAACGACACCACGTCGCCGGGGGCGTAGCCGCCGTCCTGCGGCAGCTTCGACGTGCCGGTCTTGCCCGCGATCCGGTAGCCGGGGATCGCCGCCTGGTGGCCGGTCGCGTCGTCGAGGGTCGTGACGCCCTCCAGCATGACGCGCAGCTGCTGCGCGTACACCGGATCCATGACACGGCGGGTCACCTGCGCGGCCGGCTTCGTCTGCGTGCCGTCCGGCGCGATGATCTTCCTGACCAGGGTCGGCTGGACCCACAGGCCGTCGTTGGCGATCGCGCCGTAGACGGCGGCCATCTGGATCGCGGTCGTGGCCACGCCGTTGCCGATCGGGATCGAGCCCGGGCTGGAGCCGGTCCACTTGTCCGGCGGCAGCAGCTGCCCGGGCGACTCGTTGGGCAGGCCGACGCCGGTGCGCTCGCCGAGACCGAACTTGCGCTGGTACTCGTACAGCTTGTCCTTGCCGAGCATGTCCGCGACGGCGATCGTGCCGACGTTCGACGACAGCGCGAGGATGCCCGGGATGGTCATCGCCGTGCCGTCCTTCTGCGGCGGGTGGTCCGTGTAGGTCGTGTCGCCCTTCTTGACCCGGGAATTGACGGTCACCGTCGAGGACGGCGTGATGAGGCCCTCCTGCAGCGCGGCGCCCATGATGATCGCCTTGTGGATCGACCCCGGGTCGAAGACCGTCGCCGTGCACTGGTCCTTGAGCTGCTCCGGCGGCGACTTGCCCGGGTCGGCGGCGGCGAAGGACGGGTAGCTCGCCATCGCCATGACCTCCATGGTCCTGCGGTCCAGCACGATGGCGGTGCCGAAGCTGGCGCCGAGCGCGGTCATCTTGGCGCCGAGGGTGCTCTGCACCGAGTACTGCAGGTCGGCGTCGATGGTCAGCTCCACCGAGCTGCCCGGGCGGGCCGGCCTGAGCTCCTGGACGCCATACGGCAGCGGCTTGTCGAGGTCACCCTCGCCGTGCTCGTAGGTGTGCATGCCGTCCACGCCGCGCAGCTGGTCGTTGTAGGCCTTCTCGATCCCGAGCTGGCCGGACAGATCGCTCTTCTGGGTGTACCCCAGGACGTTGGAGGCCAGGTCGTAGCCGGGCACCTCGCGGCGTTCGTCGCGGGCGACCTTGAGCGCGCCGCCGTAGCCGAGGGCCTGGATCCGGTCGCCGTCCTCGATGTCGATCTGGTGCACGAGGTACTCGAAGCGCACGTCGGTCTTGCCGTCGTCGCGCTTGTGCGGGGTCAGCTTGCGCACCAGGTCGGAGCGCAGCACCCCGTACCGGTCGAGGATCGCGAACAGCTGGTCGGCGGTCTTCTCCGGGTTCTTGATCACCATCGGGTCGGCGGCGACGTAGCGCGTCTCGACCGAGTGGACCAGGATCTTGCCGGTGCGGTCGAGGATCGCGCCGCGGGACGCCGGGAGGACGTCGTGCACGAGCCGGTCCTTGAGCCCGTCGGCGGCGTACGCGCTGGCGTCGGTGAGCTGCAGCTGGACGAGGCGGATGCCGATCGCGGCGAACATGAGCAGCGCCAGGACCGTGGCCAGGCGCAGCCTGCGGCGCGGTTCGGCGAGCTTCGGCGCGCGGGTGGTGCGTGGCAGGCGGGGCACCCGCACCCGGCTCTGCTTACGCGGCTTGCGCACCGGTGTCGTCTTGCGCACGGGGGTACGACCGGCGCCGCGCCCTGGCACGGCCCGCTTCAGCGGTGCCCTGGTCCGGCCGGTGCGGGGTTCGTCGTCGACGTCCGTCGCGGTGCGGCGCACCCGCTGCGGCGTCCTGGCCTGCATCCGTAGCTGTGGCGTGCTCTCCCGGGTCCTCGCCGCCGGCTGGGTCTTCGGGGTCCTCGCCGCCGGCGGCTGCGGCTGCGTCTTCGGGGTGGCGGCCCGCGGGTGTCCGCGGCGCGGCCGGCGGCGCGGCGGCCCGTGTCGGTGCGGCCGCCCTGCAGCACCTCGAGGGCCGGCCGGAACGGGTCGCCCCGTCCCGAGCCGGCGTGCTCGACCGACGCGTCGCGAACCGAGCGGCCCCGGGGCGTGTAGCGGCGCGCCTCGGACATCGTGCCCCGCACCGGCGGCTCGGCCGGCTGGTCGGTGCCGCCACGGGAACGGGGCCGCACCGGCACCCCCCGCGCCGGCGCGACCGCCCGTCCGCTGCCGACCGGCGTCACGACCGGCCTCCCGCCCGGCGCCCCCGCGCCGCTCGGTGCTGCCCCGCCGATCAGGAGTGTCGCCAGCCATCGTCCTGCAACTTCCCGTTGTTGAGTTGGCGCCTTCGGTCCGTGCCGTCGCCTACCTGCTCGGCCCGGACATCCCGAGTTCGGTCGAGCCTGGTCCGTGCCGTCGCCCACCTGCCCGGTCCGTGCCGTCGTCTACTTGCTCGGCCCGGGCATCTCGAGCTTGGTCCCGTCCGGCAGCAGCAGGAAGGCCGGCGTGCGCGACGGCACGAGACCCAGCTGCTTGGCCCGCGACGCGAGCGTCACCGGGGACTCCTTGCTGGCCAGGTCGCTGCGCAGCCGCTCCTCGTCCCGGTCCAGGGTGCTCTGCTTGGTTCTGAGCGCGTCGAGCTTGAAGGCGTTCTCGGCGATCCGCGTGTTGAGCACGAGGATGCCGATCACGCCGAGGAGCACCAGCACGAGCACGAGCGCCACGAACGGCGCGCGTGGTGCGCTGACCGGCGCGGGTGGTGCCACCCGCAGCCGTGGCCGCTTCTCGTCGCGGGCCGGCGGTGCCGGCTGGGTGGTCCCCCGCTCCGGCTGGAGCGCCGTCGCGCCGACGGTCGGGGCGTCGCTGCTCTGCTCAGCCTGGCGCGCCGTGGTCCGGCCCCCCGACCGCGATGCACCCTGCTGAGTCCTGCGCGGCCGGTCGGCCGGCAGTGTCGTCACGTTCATCTCACACCTCCCCCAGAGGTTGTGCCTGTTGCTGTTACCTGCTGTCCTGCTTGCCGTCCGTGGCTGGCTTGCGCTCGACGGCCCGCAGGCGCACCGATGCCGCCCGCGGGTTGGCCGCCACCTCGGCCGCGTCGGGGAGCTCGGCTCCCCTGGTCAGTACCTGCAGCGCCGGCTCGCTGCCCGGCGGTTCGAAGGGCAGCTCGACCGGCACCGTGGAGCGGGTCCGCCCGGCGATCGCCTGTTTGACCAGGCGGTCCTCGAGCGAGTGGTACGACAGCACGACCATCCGGCCGCCCGGCTTCAGCGCGTCGAGCGCCGCCGGCAGCGCCCGCTCGAGCACGGCGAGCTCGCCGTTGACCTCGATCCGCAGCGCCTGGAACGTGCGTTTGGCCGGATGCCCCCCGGTCCGCCGCGCCGGTGCCGGAATCGAGTCCCTGACCAGCTCGGCCAGCCTGGCCGAGGAGCTCAGCTCCCCCTTCGCGCGTTCCCGCAGGATCGCCTGGGCGATCCGGGAGGCGAACTTCTCCTCCCCGTACACCCGCAGGACCCTGGCGAGGTCGCCGTGGCTGTAGGTGTTGACCACCTCGGCCGCGGTGACTCCCCGCGTCTGGTCCATGCGCATGTCCAGCGGTGCGTCCTGGGCGTAGGCGAACCCGCGGTCGGCGTCGTCGAGCTGCATCGAGGACACCCCCAGGTCGAACAGCGCGCCGTCGATCCCGTCGAGCCCTTCGCCGTCCAGCACGTCCTCGAGCTCGTCGTAGACGGCGTGCACGAGGCGGGTCCGGTCGGCGAACGGTGCCAGCCGCTGCCCCGCGAGGCGCAGCGCCTGGGTGTCGCGGTCCAGGCCGAGCAGCCGCACCTGCGGATGTGCCAGGAGCACGGCTTCGGCGTGACCACCGAGGCCGAGCGTGGCGTCCAGGTGCAGCGCGCCCGTGCGGTCCAACGCCGGGGCGAGCAGCTCGAGGCAGCGCTCGAGCAGCACGGGAACGTGAATGTCCCGCTCCCCCATCGTCGACCCCCTACCGCGGCGGGTTCGCGGCCCGCCGTCGTACTGAACGTTGGTGTTGCCCAGCGCGCCGCTGAGCTGAAACGTGATTCACGTCCTGCTTCACGGGTCGTCGTCGGGCATCGTCGGGCGGCGTACAGGTGCGGTAGTGCACGAGCGCCGTACCGCCAGCTCCCCATCCGCCCACTCCGCCCTGGCGCCGGGGAAGTGGCGTCAGGACCTTGGAGCGGCTGGAGAGCTCGCGGTACGGCGGTCGATCCGGTGTCTGCAGATGGACCTCACAGCCCGCCCGGCAGCACCCCCTCCTCGATGCCGGCGAAGTCGTCTTCGCTTTCGGCGAGGTAGGAGTCCCACGCCTGCCGGTCCCAGATCTCAACCCTGGTGCTCGCGCCGATCACGACGAGTTCGCGGTCCAGCCCGGCATACTCGCGGAGATGCTGCGGGATGGTGACCCGACCCTGACGGTCGGGAACCTCGTCGTGCGCACTGGCGAAGAACACCCGGCTGTAGGCCCGGGCGGCCTTGTGGGTCATCGGTGTTGCGCGAAGCTGCTCGGCGATCCGGGCGAACTCGGCGCCGGGAAACACGTACAGACAGCGCTCCTGCCCCTTGGTGATCACGACACCTCCCGCCAGCTCATCCCGAAACTTGGCCGGCAGGATCAACCGGCCCTTGTCGTCCAGGCGAGGAGTGTGGGTGCCGAGAAACATCGACAACCACCCCTTCCCACCGCGAACGGTCCCCCCGGGGCCGGCCGAGCCCCCCGGCTCCGCCATCGCGCTCCACTGTACTCCACTTCCCTCCACCGTCAACGAGAAAACACCGGAAGTGACATCGGTACGCGTGAAGAAATCCCACGTCAGACGGGGTGTCGCTGGGTGGAGGGGGATTGGCCGGCCGGTCACTCGTCCGGTCGTTTCGGCTGACCGTAAATGAGGACAAACCGCCCATGAGGTCGGACTTTACCGCCCCTTTATGGCTCCGTTAAGGTCGGCCCGGGCCCTCGCTCCGGCACGGTGGAGGGAAGTGGAGCGTTCTGGGACGACCAGCGGGGTGAGCGGTTCGGCGGTGGAGGCGTTGGGTGCGTGATCGGTGGCAGGTAGGGTCTGGCGCATCGCCGGAAGACGTGGAAGTGAGATGACGGACCACAAGCTCCCGATGCGGGCGAAGCTCGCCACATCGTTGTCGCGCGGCGCTGCCGCACTGTCCCGCGCCACCGGCCGGGGTGACGGCTCCGTCATCGGCGGCCGCATCGCCCTGATGGTCGACCCCAACCTGCTCGCCGAGCTCGCGGCGGGCCGGGAGATCGCGCTGATCTCCGGCACCAACGGCAAGACCACCACGACCCGGCTCACCGCGGCCGCCATGGGCGTCCTCGGCGACGTCGCCACCAACAGCCTCGGCGCCAACATGCCCACCGGGCACACGTCGGCGCTGGCCAAGGCGGGCGCCACGCCGTATGCGGTGCTCGAGGTCGACGAGCACTACCTCAAGCAGGTCCTCGACGCGACCCACCCGAAGGTCGTCGCGCTGCTCAACCTCAGCCGCGACCAGCTCGACCGGGCCAAGGAGGTCGCGATGATGGCGGCCCTGTGGCGCGACGCGCTGCCCGGCCGCGACCTGCACCTCGTCGCCAACGCCGACGACCCGATGGTGGTGTGGGCGGCGGGCAAGGCCGTCGCCGCCGGCACCAGCGTCACCTGGGTCGCCGCCGGCCAGCGCTTCCACGACGACTCGTGGGTGTGCCCCGAGTGCGGCGCCTCCATCGAGCGCAACGGCGAGCAGTGGGCCTGCGTCGCCGGCAACCTGAGCCGTCCCGTGCCGCACTGGGCGGTCTCCGGCGACGGGGTCGTGGACAACACCGGCACCTACCACCACATCGAGCTGCAGCTGCCGGGCCGGGTCAACCGCGCCAACGCCGCGACCGCCCTGGCCGTGGCCGCCCACTTCGGCGTGCCCCCGGCCAAGGCCGTGCCGGAGCTGGCGAAGGTCGCCTCGATCGCCGGGCGGTATGCGGTCGTCGAGCGCGACGGCCGGGTCGTGCGGCTGCTGCTGTCGAAGAACCCGGCCGGCTGGCTGGAGGCGTTCGACATGGCCGACGACGTGCCGACCCTGCTGTCCATCAACGCCCGCGACCCCGACGGCCTGGACACCTCGTGGCTCTACGACGTCGACTTCTCCCCGCTGCGCGGGCGGCGGGTCCTCGTCACCGGCGACCGGGCCATGGACCTCGCGGTCCGGCTCGAGGTCAACGAGGTGCCCTTCGAGCACGTGAAGTCCTTCTCGCAGGCCCTGACGGTGATCCCGCCCGGCCGGCTCGAGGTCATCGCCAACTACACCGCATTCCAGGACATCAGAGCGGAGCTGGACCGTGTCAACTGAGTCGCGCCTGCGCCTGATCTGGCTGTACCCGGACCTGCTGTCCACCTACGGCGACCGCGGCAACCTGCTGATCCTCGCCCGCCGGGCCGACCTGCGCGGCCTGCCGGTCGAGTGCGCGGAGGTCCGCGCCGACCAGGCCGTGCCCGCCGACGGCGACGTCTACCTCATCGGCGGCGGCGAGGACGGCCCGCAGGCCCTGGCCGCGCAGCGGCTCATCGCCGACGGCGGCCTGCGCCGCGCCGTCGACCGCGGCGCCACCATCTTCTCCGTGTGCGCCGGTTACCAGCTCATGGGCAACTCGTTCTTCGCCAAGGGCGCCAAGTGCGCGGGCCTCGGCCTGCTCGACCTGGACTCCGACCGCGGCGAGACCCGCGCCGTGGGCGAGCTGGCCGGGGAGGTCGACCCGTCGCTGGGCCTGCCGACCCTCACCGGCTTCGAGAACCACGGCGGCCGGACCCACCTCGGCCCCGGCGTGCGTCCCCTGGCCCGGGTCACCGCGGGTATCGGCAACGACGGCCGCTCCGAGGGCGCGTGGCACGGCCGGATCCTCGGCACGTACTCACACGGGCCGGCACTCGCCCGCAACCCCGGGATCGCGGACCTGCTGCTGCGCTGGGCGACCGGCATGACCATGGAGCCGATCGACGACCGCTGGCCCACCCGCCTGCGCGACGAACGCCTCGCCGCCGTCCTCAAGCCCTGACGCCCCGCACTCCCGCGTCCCCACGTCCCCACGTCCCCACGTTCCGCGGTCCCACGTCCCGGCGGTCCCACGTCTCCACGTCCCGCGGCCCTGCAGTTCCGCGGCCCGGCAGTCCCACGTCCAACAGTCCTGCGGCGTCCGTGCCTGCCACCGTGACGGACACGGACCCGGGCCGGTGACGGCTGGCTGCTTCCAAAGCACCGTACCGCACCCGACCTAATTGATCTCCGGCGCCGTCACCACCCACTCACGTTCCGCATTGTCTGCGTCCGTTACGGCAACGTCGGCCTCCGCCGGTCGCTCGCTTCGCAACCCAGGCCCGGCCCCGGCGTGATCGAAGTCGCCCCGTGGCCGCCCGGGCGGCCACGGGGCGACTTCGATCACGCCAGCAAGACTGGCCGGTGGCCCGCCAGGGCCTCGCCGGCCGTTTCGAAGCCGGAGCGGCGCTGCGCGACGAAAGACGTCGGTCGCTACGACCGGCATCGTAGCGACCGACGTCTTCGCGGAACCAGTTGGGCGAGCCAGGGTCAGACGACGACCGAGACCATGCGGCCCTGCACGACGATGACCTTCTTCGGGGTCTTGCCGGCCAGGTGGGTGGCGACCTCGGC
This sequence comes from Dactylosporangium sp. NBC_01737, assembly GCF_035963215.1. Taxonomy (NCBI): domain Bacteria; kingdom Bacillati; phylum Actinomycetota; class Actinomycetes; order Micromonosporales; family Micromonosporaceae; genus Dactylosporangium; species Dactylosporangium sp. NBC_01737. Next base: position 4,214,163 of record NZ_CP109153.1, on the reverse strand, counting down.
CAGCGCGGCCTCGCGCACCGCGTCCTCCCCCGCGTCGGCGGCGATCTCGAACGTGCCGCGGACCTTGCCGTTGACCTGGACCGGGTACTTCACCGACTCGGCGACCAGGTATGCCTGGTCCGCGACCGGGAAGTCGGCGTAGGCGATCGACGTGTCGTTGCCCAGCCGCTGCCACAGCTCCTCGGCCAGGTGCGGCGCGAACGGTGACACCATGCGCACCAGCGGGTCGACGACCTCGCGGGGCGCGCCGGCGGCGGAGACCTGGGTGACCCGGTTCGTCAGCTCGATCAGCTTCGCGATCGCCGTGTTGAACCGCATCTCCTCGATGTCGACGCGGACGCCGTCCACGACGCGGTGCAGCAGGCGGCGGGTCTCGTCGTCCAGGGGGGCGTCCACGACGCGGGTGGCGTCGGTCTGCTCGTCGACGACCAGGCGCCAGACGCGCTGCAGGAAGCGCTGCGCGCCGACGACCGCGCGGGTCTCCCACGGGCGGGACACGTCCAGGGGACCCATGGACATCTCGTAGACGCGGAAGGTGTCGGCGCCGTACCGCTCGCACATCTCGTCGGGCGTGACGACGTTCTTCAGCGACTTGCCCATCTTGCCGTACTCGCGCTTCACGCGGCCGTCGCGGTAGAAGAACTGCCCCGGGGAGCGCTCCTCGACCTCCTCGGCGGGCACGTAGACGCCGCGCTCGTCGGTGTAGGCGTAGGCCTGGATGTAGCCCTGGTTGAACAGCTTGCGGAACGGCTCCTCGCTGCTGATGTGGCCCAGATCGAACAGGACCTTGTGCCAGAAGCGCGCGTACAGCAGGTGCAGCACCGCGTGCTCGACGCCACCGACGTACAGGTCGGCGCCGCCGACGTCGCCGGGCTGCTGCGGGCCCATCCAGTAGCGCTCGTTCTCCCTGTCGACCAGGTCGTCCTTGTTGGCCGGGTCCAGGTAGCGCAGCTCGTACCAGGATGAGCCGGCCCACTGCGGCATGACGTTGGTCTCGCGGGTGTAGGACTTCGGCCCGTCGCCCAGGTCCAGCGTGACCTCGACCCATTCCTTGGCGCGCGACAGCGGCGTCTCGGGCATGCTGTCGGCGTCGTCGACGTCGAACGTGCGCGGCGAGAAGTCCTCCACCTCGGGCAGCTCGACGGGCAGCATCGACTCGGGCAGCGCGATCGGCAGGCCGGTCTCGTCGTAGACGATCGGGAACGGCTCGCCCCAGTACCGCTGGCGGCTGAACAGCCAGTCGCGCAGCCGGTACGTGATCGCGCCGACGCCGTGGCCCTCGGCCTCCAGCCAGTCGATGATCTTCGCCTTGGCCTCGGTGACGCCCAGGCCGTCCAGGAAGGCGGAGTTGATCGCCGGGCCGTCACCGGTGTAGGCCTTGCCGTCGGACGGGAAGTCCGCGGAGGGCTGCACGGTGCGGATGATCGGCAGGTCGAAGACCTCGGCGAACGCCCAGTCGCGCTCGTCCTGGCCGGGGACCGCCATGATCGCGCCGGTGCCGTAGCCGGCCAGCACGTAGTCGGCGATGAAGACCGGGATGCGGGTGCCGTTGACCGGGTTGACCGCGTACGCGCCGGTGAAGACGCCGGTCTTCTCCTTGGCGTCGGCCTGCCGCTCCACGTCGGACTTCCCCGCCGCGAACGCGCGGTAGCTCGCGACCGCCTCGGCCGGGGTGGCCGCGCCGCCGGTCCATTTGTCGTTGGTACCGGCGGGCCACGCCGGCGGGATCAGCGAGGAGACCAGTTCGTGCTCGGGGGCCAGCACCATGTACGTCGCGCCGAACAGCGTGTCGGGGCGGGTGGTGAAGACGCGGATCGGCTCGTCACCGTCGGTGGCGAAGTCGACGTGCGCGCCCCGGGACCGGCCGATCCAGTTGCGCTGCATGGTCTTGACCTTGTCCGGCCAGTCCAGCCGGTCCAGGTCGTCCAGCAGGCGGTCGGTGTACGCGGTGATCCGCATCATCCACTGCCGCAGGCTGCGCTTGAACACGGGGAAGTTGCCCCGCTCGCTGCGCCCGTCGGGGGTGACCTCCTCGTTGGCCAGGACGGTGCCCAGCCCAGGGCACCAGTTGACCGGCGCCTCGGAGATGTACGCCAGCCGGTACCCGTCGATCACCTCGCGCCGCTCGATCGGCGTCAGGTCCGCCCACGCGCGGCCGTCCGGCACAACCCGCTCACCGGAGGCGAAAGCGGAGATCAGCTCCTCGATCGGCCGGGCCTTGCCCGCGTCGGTGTCGAACCACGAGTTGAAGATCTTCAGGAAGATCCACTGTGTCCAGCGGTAGAACTCGGTGTCGGTGGTGGCGACGCTGCGCCGGTCGTCGTAGGCCAGGCCCAGCCGGCGCAGCTGCCCGCGGTACCGCTCGACGTTGGCCTCGGTCGTGATCCGCGGGTGCGTGCCGGTCTGCACCGCGTACTGCTCGGCGGGCAGGCCGAACGCGTCGAACCCCATCGGGTGCAGCACGTTGTAGCCGGCCATGCGGAAGTACCGCGTGTAGCAGTCGGTGCCGATGTAGCCCAGCGGGTGCCCGACGTGCAGCCCCGAGCCGGACGGGTAGGGGAACATGTCCATCACGTACAGCTTCGGCGCGCCCGCGCGGGGGTGGCTCGGGTCGCTGAGCGGGCCGGTCGGGTTCGGCGCGTAGAAGGTGCTGTGCTCGGACCAGTAGTCCTGCCAGCACGCCTCGATGTCCGCCGCCATCGCCGCCGTGTATCGGTAGGGCGGAATGTCGACCGCTCCGTCGGTCACAGCCTCGCTCATGAGCTTCTCGCCGCCTTCGGTCTCGCCGGATGTCTCGGGGATGCACGCTTCACCCGGCGTCATTGTCCGGGCATGAAAAAACCCCTCACGCAGGAGGGGTCGCCGTGCGGACGCTGTCAGTGCGTCAGCACGGCTCACTAAGAAGCCGGACTGCCCGTGTCATGTCTCGCAGTGTACCGCAGCGTCCGCCGCCGGTCGCAGCGCGTTTCAGTCCGGGGTGGCCACCGGGACTCCCCCGGCGCACCTGACCTCGAAGCGCAGCCGCATCCCGGCCAGGTTGAACTCCACCCGGGACTTGTCGCGGGCGCCGCTCTGCAGGGAGACCAGCGTGGCGCCCGCGGCCGGTTCGGCGCCGGTGACGTTGACCTTGTTCCCGGAGCACACCGCGACGATGACGCCACCGAGCGTGCCGAGGCGGACCGGGTTTCCGGCGGCCGGTGTGGTACCCCCACCGCCGGAGCCGCCGCTGCCGGGACCGCCGGTGCTGCCGGGGCCGGGCCCGCCGACCGAGCCGCCCTGCCCCCCCTGCCGGGTCCACCACCGGGTCCGCCACCGGGTCCACCACCGGGTCCGCCGCCTGGGCCGCCACCGGGCCCGCCCGTGGCGCCGTCCTCCACGGCCGGCACCTCGGCATCGGCGGACGCCGGGGTGCCGGTGTCACCGGACGGCGGCACGGCCGGGCCTGCGGTCGCGGTGGCCACGGCACCGCGACCTGGGCCACCGCGGGCCGCCTCGGCCGAGGCCTGCGGCCCTCCGGTGGGCCGGTGCAGCGTGAACGTCACCAGCAGCGCCGCGACCACGACCACCACGGCGAGACCGGCGAGCACCCGGCGGCGCTCGCCCGCGTCGTCGCCGATCACGTCGGTGGCGCCGTCGACGGCCGCGATGCCCCCGACCCGCACCAGGCCGGTCGGGCCGTCGTCGGGCGCGTCCTGCCCGGCACGCACGAGGCCGGTCGATTCCCCGGACGGGAGACCTTCGGTGGGGGTGCCATCCGTCATGACCGCGGCGGCGGGGCCCGCTCCGGCGTACACCAGGGCGGTGGCGTCGACGGGCGACGGTGGCGCCGGGTGTACCACATCCAGCTCTTCGGCACTCGGACGTGGCGACACGCCCGCCGCCGCCGCCAGGACGGCCGCCGCCTCCTCCGCGGAGGGTCGCGCGGCGGGCGCCTTGACCAGGCAGCGCATGCACAGGTCACGGACCTGCGGTGGCACCCCGGGCAGCTCCGGCAATGGATCCGGCGCGACGGTCACGTGCGAGCGCAGCATCTGGGTGGTGGTCTCGCTGTCCCACGGCAACCGGCCGGTGAGGCAGCGGTAGAGCAGCAGCCCGAACGCGTAGACGTCGCTGGCGGGCACCGCGTCGTCGCCGACGAGCCGCTCCGGGGCCAGGTAGGCGGGGGTGCCGAGGACCAGGCCGTCGGCGTCCAGACCGCTGCCGGGGTCGCCGGGGATGCCCACGATGCCGAAGTCGACGAGCTTCGCCGCGGCGGGGGTGAGCACGACGTTGGCGGGTTTGACGTCGCGGTGCACGAACTGCGCGGCGTGCGCGGCGGCGAGCCCCGCGGCGACCTCGGCGCAGACCCGGATCGCCGCGGCGGGGCGCAGCGGGCCCGCCGTGAGCCGCTCGGCGAGCGTCGGGCCGCGCAGCAGTTCCATGACGACGAACGGGTTGCCCTCTGCGGTTTCGCCGTAGTCGTACACATTGGTCACGTTCGGATGCGAAAGGCTTGCGGCGGCCCGGGCCTCGACCCGGATCCGGCGGCGCCAATCGGCGTCGGCGGCGAACGTGCCGGCGAGGACCTTGACCGCGACGGACCGGTCGAGCACCTCGTCGCGGGCGCGCCACACCACCGACATGCCGCCCTCGCCCAGGCGGTCGCCCAGGCGGTAGCGACCGTTGAGGAGCTGCCCCTCGTCCACGGTCCCAGTCTGCCGGAATCGGCGCCGGCCGCATCCCGGCAGATCCGTTTGTTGAACATTTGCGGGGGTACGTGCGGCTCGCCGCCGGCCCGCCGGAAAAAACGTCGCAGACAGTCACGACCGTGATGTCCGCAATGACGGTTTCCGGTGCGGCGCGGTGTCAATTCCCCGGCTAGCCTGAGGGGATACAAGCGGCTCGGCTTGCCAACCTATTTGTGCAACCGGGCGGTTCACCTATGGGTCTTACACCTAACGGTGGCCACAGCAGGACACGAGGAGGCCAGTTGACCAGGCACCGCACGTTCGAGGAGCTCGGGGCCCCACTTCCCAGCCCGGAGTTCCGCGCCGCGACCGATGCGATCGTCGCCAACATCGAGCAGGTCATCGAGGGCAAGACCGCCACCGTGCGGCTCGCGCTCGCCGTCATGCTCGCTGAGGGCCACCTCCTCATCGAAGATGTTCCCGGCGTCGGCAAGACCAAACTCGCCAAGGCCCTTGCCAAGTCCATCGACTGCTCGGTGCGGCGCATCCAGTTCACGCCCGACCTGCTGCCCAGCGACGTCACCGGGGTCAGCGTGTACAACCAGGAGACCCGCGACTTCGAGTTCAAGCCGGGCGCGGTGTTCGCGAACATCGTCGTCGGCGACGAGATCAACCGCGCCTCCCCCAAGACGCAGTCGGCGCTGCTGGAGAGCATGGAGGAGCGGCAGGTCACGGTCGACGGCGCGACCTACCCGCTGCAGATCCCGTTCATGGTCATCGCCACGCAGAACCCGATCGAGATGGAAGGCACCTACCCGCTGCCCGAGGCGCAGCGCGACCGGTTCACCGCCCGGATCGCGATGGGTTACCCGGACATGGGTGCCGAGCTGGCGATGCTCGACGTGCACGGCCGCCACGACGCGCTCGACGACATCCTGCCCGTCTCCGACGCCACCCAGGTCCGCCGGATGATCGCCACCGTCCGCGACGTGCACGTCGCCGACGCAGTGAAGCAGTATGCGGTCAACATCGTCACCGCCACCCGCGAGTCCAGCGAGCTGCGGCTCGGTTCGTCGCCCCGCGCCACGCTGCAGCTGCTGCGCACCGCCCGCGCCGTCGCGGCCCTCGAGGGCCGCGAGTTCGTGCTCCCCGACGACCTGCAGGCCCTGGCCGTGCCGGTCCTCGCGCACCGGGTCATCCCGACCGCCGAGGCGCAGCTGTCGCGGCGCACCACCGACGCGATCATCGCCGAGCTGGTCCACCGGCTGCCGCTGCCCTCGGACCGGCAGCCGCGGTCACCGTATGACACCCGCACCGCGCCGCCACGCGGACAACAGTTCGGGGGTCGCTGAGCATGCGCGAGGCGCTGCGGGGGCTCACCACACGGGGCCGTAGCTTCCTGGCCGCCGCCGCAGCGGCCCTCATCGCGTCGCTGATCCTCGGCGAGCGTGACCTGCTCCGGGTGGCGGTGCTGCTCGCGGCGCTGCCGCTGCTGTCCGCCGCCTACGTCGGGCGCACCCGCTACCGGCTGTCCTGCAGCCGCACCCTGGACCCGCACCGGGTCCAGGTCGGCGCGAGCGCCCGGGTGATCCTGCGCCTGCAGAACCTGTCCCGGCTGCCCACCGGCACGATGCTCCTCGAGGACCGGCTGCCGTATGCCCTGGGCAGCCGACCCCGCCTCGTCCTGGAGAAGCTCGGCGCGCATCAGGCCAGCTCCGTGGCGTACACGGTGCGGGCCGACGTCCGCGGCCGCTACGAGGTGGGCCCGCTCGTCGTGCGGCTCACCGACCCGTTCGGGCTGTGCGAGCTGACCAGGGCGTTCCCGTCCGTGGACCGGCTCACCGTCATCCCGCAGGTGGTGCCGCTGCCGTCGGTGCGCCTCGCCGGCGAGTTCGCCGGCTCCGGCGAGAGCCGCGCCCGGTCCGTGGCCGTGCACGGTGAGGACGACGCCGCCACCCGGGAGTACCGCTACGGCGACGACCTGCGCCGCGTCCACTGGCGCTCCACCGCCCGCACCGGCGAGCTCATGGTCCGCCGTGAGGAGCAGCCGTGGGAGAGCCGGGCGACCGTCGTGCTGGACACCCGCTCCACCGCCCACCGCGGTGAGGGCCCGACCGCCAGCTTCGAGTGGGCGGTGTCGGCCGCCGCCAGCGTCGCGGTCCACCTGCGTCACGCCGGCTACAAGATGCGCCTGGTCACCGAGGCCGGCGTCGACGTCGACGCGACCGAGATCGACGGTGACGGCCCGCTGCTGGACCAGCTCGCCGACGTGCGGCTCGCCCAGCGCGGCGACATCGCCACCCTCATCGAGCGGGTCCGCCGCCGCAGCGACGGCGGCCTGATCATCGGCGTCTTCGGGCTGCTGTCCTCGGCGGAGGCGGAGCTCCTCGCGGGGTTCCGGTCCAACAACGCCACCTGCATCGCCCTGTTCATCGACTCCTCGACGTGGCTCAACCTACCGACCGCGGCCCGCGAGGAGGCCGACAAGGCACACGGCGTCGCCTCGCTCGCGCTGCTGCGCAGCGGCTGGCGGGTCGTCGAGGTGCCGCACGGTGCGAAACTCCCCGCACTGTGGCCACAGGCCGGACGGGGGTCGCAGGGCTTCGCCTGGCGGGCCGCGTCGGCGGAGAGCGTCGCCGGAGGCGTGCGGTGAACCAGCGCAAGCACCTGACCCTGATCGCCGCCGGCTCCGCGTTCCTCTCGGCGCTGCCGCTGATCAACGTCTTCGAGGAGATCACCTGGGCGATCCGGGCGTTCCTCGTCGTGGCCGCCATGTGCGGCGTGGCGCTGCTGGTCCGCAGCCTCCGCGCGCCCAGCTGGGCGCCGAGCGCCGCGATGGCCGTCGCCGCCCTGTTCGGGCTGACCTGGCTCTACCCGAGCTCGCAGGAGTTCATCGGGATCATCCCGACCCCCGGCACGATCAAGCACTTCGGCTCGCTGCTGAGCACCGCGTCGACCGAGATGAGCGAGTTCGCCACCCCGGTCGGCGACCGGCCCGGGTTCCTGTTCCTGGCGACCCTCGGCGTCGCGGTCGTCGCCCTCGTCGTCGACCTGTTCGCCGTCGTGCTGCGCCGGCCCGCGCTCGCCGGCCTGCCGATGCTCGCGATCTACTCCGTGCCGGTCACGGTGACCACCGAGAGCACCAACTGGTTCCCGTTCGTGCTCGGCGCCGTGGGCTTCCTGTGGCTGCTGGTCACCGACAACGTCGACCGGGTCCGGCGCTTCGGCCGCCGCTTCACCGGCGACGGCCGCGACGTCGACCTGTGGGAGCCCTCCCCCCTCGCCGCCGCCGGTCAGCGGCTCGGTGCGGTCGGTGTCATCGCCGCGGTACTGCTGCCCCTCATCCCGTTCGCGATGCCGGCCGGCGTGATCGACCAGCTCGGCTCCGGCGCGGGTGGCGGCGGCGGGATCGGCCCCGGCGGCAAGAACGGCAAGCAGGTCAGCATGTTCGCCCTGCTCTCCGGGCAGCTCAACCGGGACAAGGCGTTCGACATGGTCAAGGTGACCAACGTCAGCAACGACCCCAACCCGTACTACCTGCGCTTCAACGTGCTCGAGGAGCTCACCAGCCGCGGCTTCAACCAGAAGCCGATCACCGGTGGGAAGACCGTCGGCTCCGGCCTGGCGGCCCCCGTCTGGGACCCCTCGGTCAAGACCACGACCCAGAAGGCCAGCATCGAGATCACCAACGACCTGGCCATCTACTTCCTGCCGATCTACACCTGGCCGACGAAGCTGGAGAAGGTCGACAACAACTGGTCCTTCGACGCCAACACCGCCGTCGTGTACTCCAGCAAGCAGACGACCGCCAAGAAGAAGTACACGGTCGAGTACACACGCGCCGAGATCAGCCCCGATGACCTGCGCAAGGCACCCGCCGTGAAGGAGAACGACCCGGCGCTGCGCGGCACCATGATGGCCCCGGCCAACAAGGTGGTCACCGACAAGGTCGCCGAGCTGACCAAGGGCAAGACCACCCAGTACGACAAGGTCAAGGCGATCTGGGAGTACTTCTCCGTCGCCAACGGCTTCGCCTACGACACCAGCACCGGCGCCGACACCAGCGGCACCGGCATCGCCGACTTCCTCAAGAACAAGCGCGGCTACTGCGCCCAGTACGCGGCCGCCTTCGGCTGGCTGCTGCGCGAGGCCAAGATCCCGTCCCGGGTCGCGTTCGGCTTCGCCCGCGGCGGCACCCGCCAGGGCCAGACGATGACCCTCACCAACTTCAACCTGCACGCCTGGACCGAGGTGTACTTCGCGGGCTACGGCTGGCTGCCCTTCGACGCGACCCCCTCGCAGTCGATCGGCGGCTCGGTGTCCCCGTCGTACCTGCCCAGCGAGACCAGCGACACGGGCGATCCGGTCGACGAGAACCTGCGCAACCGCCCCGGCGCCAACCCGACCAGCAGCGTCGACCCCGGCGCCGTCGGCGACCCCGGCAACAACCCGGGCGACACCGGCGGCACCGGCGTCACCGGCGACACCGGCTCACTGCTCGCCACGGCCGCCGTGGCCGGCGGCTGGCTCCTCGGCGGCCTGCTCATCGTCGCGCTGCTGCTGTCACCGGCCCTCGTCCGCGGCCGCACCCGCCGCACCCGCCTGCAGTCCGCGGCCGCCGCACCGAAGCTCGCCCCGGACGAAGCCGCCCCCGGCGTCATGGTCCTCGTCGGCGAGGACCACGTTGCCCGCTCCCAGGCCCACCACGCCTGGGACGAGCTCGTCGACACGATGATCGACTACCACGTGCCGACCGACGACGCCGAGACCCCACGGGCCACGGTCACCCGCCTCGTCACGAAGGAACGCCTCCGCGACCAGGCCGAGCAGGGCGTCCGCCTCCTCAGCACGGTCGAGGAGCACGCCCGGTACGCCCGCCACCCGCTCACCGGCGGCCAGCTGCGCTCCGCGGTCGACGACGTCCGCACGGCGTTCGCCGCCCGGGCCAGCCGCAAGACCCGCATCCTGGCGGTCCTCCTGCCCCCGTCGGTCCTGCGCCGCTGGCGCGCCACCACGTCCCAGCGCTCGAGCACCGCGTCCCTGTGGCTCGGCCGAGGCTGGGACAAGCTGATGCGCGCGATCAGCGTGCGCCGCTTCGTCGCCCGCCGAGCCGACCGCTGACCCCGCCGACCGCTCGCCCGTGATCGTGGAACTTCGGTGGACGTTTTGGTCCGCCGAAGTCCCACGATCACCCGCACCCCGGGCAGCCTCCCGCTGAGCGGCACCCTTTTGCGGGCTTTGGTGCGTACGCGGACCAGCCCTATCCTTCGATCATGGACCCGCGACCGAATCGCGGGAACGCGACAAAACAGCGATCAGGGCGTGGCACGGCCCGCAACCGGCCTGATCACCTCCCCGTGATCACGGAGCTTCGCTGGGCCCGGGGTGCCACTGAACGTCCGTGATCACTTGAAGGTCACAGTGCTCGACACTCAGCGACGAACTCCACCGATGTTCGAAGGCGCGCTCCGGCCACGGGGACGACCAGCCCTGTCCTTCGATCACGGAACCAAGATCCAATCACTGGGGAGCCCGGCGAAGATCGCCACCTGAAGCGTGGCACGGCCCGCAATCGGCCTGATCGCCTCCCGTGATCACGGAACGTCGCTGTGCCTGCGGCGCCATCGAAGTCCCGCGATCATCTGCAGGTCGCAGCGCCAGCACCGAGCGGCGACCCCCACCGTGATCCAGGGCGCGCTCCGGCCGCGGGGACGACCAGGACCGTCCTTCGATCATCGAACAAAGATCGAATCGACGGGGAACGCAACGAAAGACAGCGACCCGAGCGTGGCACCAACGTCCGCAATCGGCCTGATCACCTCCCGGGATCGCAGCGCCAGCATCGAGCGGCGAACCCCGCCAGTGATCCAAGGCGCGCTCCGGCCGCGGGGACGACCAGGGCCGTCCTTCGATCACGGACCCGAGATCGAATCGACGGAGACGGCGGGGCACCGTGCGAAGGCCGGCCCGTGACCGGCGACCAGCGGGCCGACATGGGTTGACGAGCAGCGTCAAGGCGCCAGGTCGATGGTGGCGAGATGGGCGTGGGCCGCCCGATCCTGCTGGCGCGCAGGATGCCGCTGGCAATGAGCGCGAAGGCGAGGCGGGACCTGCCACCGGTCTGACCAGCACGACCCCGGCAGGATCGAAGCCAACCTGATCCGGCATGTTCCGGCCGTGCAAGGCGTTCGCCGACGAACGGAAGCGGCGAAAACGGGTGCAAGCGGCGGCAAACAGGCATCGACGGCGGGCGGCGCAGGCGGGGCGGCGCAGTCGGTGGGCGGGGTGACGCGAGCGTGCGGCGGGCAGGGCTGAGTGGACGGGAAGTGCGCAGAGTGACGCGAGCACGCAGCGGGCGGGGGGTGACGCGAGCGCGTGGCTGGCAGGGCTGAGTGGGCGGGAAGTGCGCAGGGTGGCGCTAGCACGTGGTGGGCGGCGGCGAGGGCGCGAGCCTGCTGCCGGGCAGGGCGGCGCAGGCGGGGGGCGGAGAGTGGCGCGAGCGTGCGGTGGACGGGGCGGCACGAGCACGCGGTGGACGGGGCGGCACAAGCACGCGGTGGACGGGGCGGCACAAGCACGCGGTGGACGGGGCGGCACAAGCACGCGGTCGACGGGGCGGCACAAGCACGCGGTGGACGGGGCGGCACGAGCGTGCGGCGGGCAGGGTGGCCGGCGCAGGCGGGGAGTGCACGGGCCGGAAGTGCGCAGAGTGGCGCAAACACGCAGTGGGCGGGGTGATGCGAGCGGGTGGCGGGCAGGGTGAAATGGACGGGAGGTGGGCAGACGGGTGGGCGCGTCGACACGGGGGTCGACGCGCCCTCAGGCCTGGTTGGTCAGGCGTCGCCTTCTGGGCGGCGGCGCCAGCGTTCCTCCAGGCGGTCGACCAGTCCCGCCCTGCGTTGCCGGGTGCGGCGGGTGGCGGTGCCGCCGACGGCGTGCAGGTCGGTGCTCTGTCCGCGGCGATATGCCTGGACGCCGAAGAACAGGGCGCCCAGCATGACGACGAAGCCGCCGACGCCGAGGAGTGGGATTGAGATGGCGACGCCATAGACCAGTAGCGCCATGCCGGCGAGTAGGAGCACCGCGGCGGCGATCATCCGACGCTTGGCATGGAACCGCGGGTCGGTGGCTCGCACCGCCGAGGCAAACTTGGGGTCCTCGGCTAGCGACCGCTCGATCTGCTCGAACAGCCGCTGCTCGTGTTCCGAGAGCGGCACGGCACTCCTCCCCGGTCGCGAAGGTCGACCCTGATGGACCGACAGTCCGGCACAGCCCGTCGGGCTGCGTACTGGCAAGTTTACGAGGGGCTCACCGGGTCGGAAAGCGGGACGATGGTCCGGCCGTGCCGATTTTCCGTCGAGTCGGTCTCTATCTACCCCCATTGTGTCGTGTCGGAGGCCCTTCCGGGGAGTTGGGGGGCGGTGCGGCGCCGTTTCCGTCTTGGCGGACGCCGTCGCCGCGCAGCAGACTGGCGGGTTTGACGAGGCCTGTGCCGAAGCGGGCGGCGACCGCGTCGGCGGCGCGTTCGGCGTCGCGCCAGCCGTGGTCGCGCTCACCGAGCGTCATCTGTCGTGGCGCTCCGTCGGCGGAGGTGAGGCCTTCGACGCGGACGCCGATGAGGCGGATGCGCTCGCCGGGGCGGGCGGCGGAGAACAACGCCCATGAGATTTCGAAGATTTCGCGGGCGACGTCGGTCGGGACATCAACGGTGCGTGACCGGCTGAGGGTCTGGAAGTCGGCGAGTCTGATCTTGACCGAGACGGTGCGGCCGGCCTGGTCGGCGTGGCGGAGGCGCTGGGCGACCTTGTTGGACAGGGCGAGCATCGTGCGTCGGATGATTGACAGGTCGCTCACGTCGACGTCGAACGTGGTCTCGGCGCCGATCGACTTCTCCACGTGGTCGGGAATCACCCGCCGGGGGTCCCTCGCCCAGGACAGCTCGTGCAGGTGGTGCGCGGCGGCGTCGCCGACGGCGGCGCGCAGCATGCCGAGCGGGGCGGCGGCGAGGTCGCCGACGGTCTTCAGGCCGAGCCGCTGGAGGGTCTCGGCGGTGCGCTCGCCGACGCCCCACAGCGCGCTGACGGACAGCGGGTGCAGATACTGCAGGGCACGGTCGGCGGGGACGACCGCCATGCCGTCGGGCTTGGCCCGGGTCGAGCCGAGCTTGGCCATGAACTTGGTCGAGGCGACCCCGACGGAGCAGGTGAGCCGCTGCTCGGTGGCGACCCGGTGGCGGATCAGGGCCGCGATCTGCGCGGGGCGGCCCAGGAGCCGGCGGGCGCCGGCGACGTCGAGGAACGCCTCGTCCAGTGACAGCGGCTCGACCAACGGGGTGACGTCGCGGAAGATCGCCATGACGGCCCGGGACGCCTCGGTATACGCGGCGAAGTCGGGTGGCAGGAAGATGCCGTGCGGGCAGAGCCGCTGGGCCCGGCTGCCGGGCATGGCGCTGTGCACGCCGAACCTGCGGGCCTCATAGCTGGCGGCGGACACGACGCCGCGCGGGCCGGCGCCGCCGACGATGACGGGCTTGCCGCGCAGCTCCGGGCGGCGGCGGATCTCGACGGAGGCGTAGAACGCGTCCATGTCGACGTGCAGCATCGTGCAGCCGGTGTCGTCGGCGTCGGGGCCGAACTCCCCCGCGCCCGAACCGTCCCTCGGCACCACCTGACTGCGTCCCACCCCCGCACCCTAACCAGACCCCCCGACAAAAACGCGAGGCGAGCCGTACACCTGAACGAATTGACGAAAAGTTAGGTTTGCCTTACCTTCCTGAGATGGCCCTCCTCGCGCTGACCTCGCCGCTGGCGCCGGTCGTCGCGGCCGTTGAGGGGCTGCGGCTGCAGTATCCGGATCTGGTGCGCTGCGTCGCGCCGGGGTTGATGACGGGCGGCGGCGACGGCTGGCGGCCCGGAGCGGACCGGTGCGCCCTCGCCGTGCTCCTGGTCGCGGGCTGGACCAGGGCGCGCCGGGTGCCGCTGCCGGTGGAGGGCGAGACGTTCCTCAACCAGGCCGGCCAGCTGGGGATCCGCCGGGCGAGGGTGGCCGTGCTCTGCGACGATCCCGTGGCCGGCGCGCCGGGCGTGGTGGTCGCCGCGACCCGCGAGGATCTGTTCGCGATCGTGCTGGAGCACGCGGTGGACGCCGGCCCGGAGCTGCGGGCCACGATGCACCGACTGACGGCGACAAGGACCCCGGCCGGCTGCTAGGCCGGCAGACGGCAGACGGCAGACAAAAGACGCAGACGGCAGACAAAAGACGAAGCAAGAGACAAAACGAAGACGAAGACGAAGAGGAAAAAGCTAGCGGCGCACCACCAGCAGCGGGATCTGCATCTCCGCCGCCGTGCTGGAGCCGTGGAACGCCACCATCTGGGAGAGCCGGCGCGGCTCGTGCTCCGAGGCCATCACCACCCACCGGTCGTGGCAGATGACGACCACGTCGCCGACGCGGGCCAGGTGCTGCTGCGGGATTGGCCCGAACCAGCCCGCCGCCACCGCCTCCTCCCGGTTCAGCACGGTCGCGGCCGCGCCGAGCACGCCCTGCCAGGCGGCGATGACGTCGGCGCGGGCGCCGGGGATCGTGTGCAGGTAGCGGACCCGCGGCTCGCCGGCGACGACGGCCACCCCGGCCCGCAGCCGGGCGTCCTGGTCGAGGTCGAGGCGCCGGTCGGCGGGGACGTCGATCTGGCCGTGGTCGGCGGTGACGACCAGCGCCGAGTTGGGCGGCAGCCCGTCGACGAGACGGGTGAGGAGCCGGTCGGCGTTGCCGACGGCGGTGCGCCACTCGCCGGTGCCGATGCCGTGGTCGTGGCCGGCGCGGTCGACGTCGGGCAGGTATCCGTAGACGAGCCGGGACGTCGCGAGGGCGGCGAGCATCGCGGCCGCGACCTCGTCAGCGGCGACACCCGCGCCGAAGCGGGCGCCCCGGTATGCCGACACGGACAGCCCGGTCCGCTCGAACTGCGGGTTGCTGACCACGGTCGGGGCGAGGCCGGCGTTGAAGGCCCGGGTGAACGCGGTCGGCAGCGGCTGCCACTGCGCCGGGTCCGGCCGGCCGTCCCAGTGCAGGTGGTTGACGAGCTGGTCGGTGCCGGGCTGGTTGAGCACGATGCCGACGATGCCGTGGGCGCCGGGCGGGGCGCCGGTGCCGAGGGTGACGAGGCTGACCGGGGTCGTCGACGGGAAGCCCGCCGTGATCGACCGGGCGGTGCCGAGCCGGCCGCCGAGGAAGTCGGTGAGGGTCGGCGCGTGGGGGGCGGCGATCCCGAGCTGGTGCCAGCCGAGGCCGTCGAGGAGGATCACGGCGACCCGGTCGACGCCGGCGAGGGTGGCGCCGAGGCCGAGGGCGTCGCGCTCATACGGCATCCCGAGCACGCTGAGCACGCTGGGCATGACCTCGGCGAGGCTGCCCTGCCCGTAGCGGGGTGCGACCTGGTCGAGGAGGCCCATCAGGCTCGCCGGGCGAGCAGGTGCAGCTGGGTGGCGATGTCCCGGTAGGGCGACGAGCCCGCGAGGGCCAGCTCGAACGCCTGCAGCGCCTCCGGCTCGCTCTCCGCGACGATGCCGGGCACCAGGTCGGCGATGATCCGCACGCCGTGGACCTGCTCGACGGCGAGCCCGCAGCCGGACAGCAGTGCCTTGGCCGTGTCGACGTCATACCGGCGGCGGAGCCGGTCGCGGGTGTCGCCGCGCCCGTCGGGGCTGGCGACGAGCAGCGCCGCGGCGGCGAGGTGCCCGCCGATGGCCTTGGCGAGCACGGCCGCGGCCCGGTTGGCGACGACGACGCTGGCGGCGCCGCCGGGGCGCAGGGTCGCGGCGAGGGCGGTGACGACCTTGTGCGGGTCGTCGACCACCTCCAGCATGCTGTGGCACAGGACCAGGTCGACGCTGTCCGGCGCGACGAGGTCGACGAGGTCGTCGCCGTCACCCTGCAGGGCGGTGATCCGGTCGGCGACCCCGGCCTCCGCGGCCCGCCGGGTGAGCGCGGCCAGGGCGTCGGGGCTGGGGTCGACGACGGTGACGGAGTGCCCGGCGCGGGCGAGGGGCACGGCGAACCCACCGGTGCCGCCGCCGACGTCGAGGGCGGTCAGGGGGTGGTCGGCCCCGGCGATCTCGCGACGCAGGACCTGCCAGACCACCGCGGTGCGTGGCGACGCCACAGAGGACTCCACCCCCACGACCTTAGTACCCCGCTACGACACGACCGGCAGGTACACCTGACCGCCCGACGACGCGAACTCGGCCGACTTCGCCTCCATCCCGAGCGCCGCGTACTCCTGCAGATCCTGGGAGATCTTCATGGAGCAGAACTTGGGTCCGCACATGGAGCAGAAGTGCGCGGTCTTCGCGGGCGAGGCCGGCAGCGTCTCGTCGTGATACGCGCGGGCCGTGTCCGGGTCCATGGCCAGGTTGAACTGGTCCTCCCAGCGGAACTCGAACCGTGCCCTGGACAGCGCGTCGTCCCACGCCTGCGCGCCCGGGTGGCCCTTGGCCAGGTCGGCGGCGTGCGCGGCGATCTTGTACGCGATGACCCCGGCCTTCACGTCCTCGCGGTTCGGCAGCCCGAGGTGCTCCTTCGGCGTGACGTAGCAGAGCATCGCCGTGCCGTACATGGCGATCATGGCGGCGCCGATGGCGCTGGTGATGTGGTCGTACGCGGGTGCCACGTCCGTGGTGAGCGGGCCGAGCGTGTAGAACGGCGCCTCGTGGCACCACTCCTTCTGCAGGTCCACGTTCTCCTTGATCTTGTGCATGGGCACATGGCCGGGGCCCTCGATCATCACCTGCACGTCGTGCTTCCACGCGATCGTCGTGAGCTCGCCGAGGGTGCGCAGCTCCGCCAGCTGGGCCTCGTCGTTCGCGTCGGCGATGGAGCCCGGCCGCAGGCCGTCGCCGAGGGAGAAGGCGACGTCGTACCGGGCGAAAATCGAACACAATTCGGCGAAGTTCTCATACAGGAAGTTCTCGCGATGCTTGGCCAGGCACCACGCGGCCATGATCGAACCGCCGCGGGACACGATGCCGGTGACCCGTCCGACGGTCATCGGCACGTACCGCAGCAGCACCCCGGCGTGCACGGTCATGTAGTCGACGCCCTGCTCGGCCTGCTCGACGATGGTGTCGCGGTACGCCTCCCAGGTGAGCTTGAGCGGGTCCCCGCCGACCTTCTCCAGGGCCTGGTAGATCGGCACGGTCCCGATCGGCACCGGCGAGTTGCGCACGATCGCCTCGCGGGTCGCGTGGATGTGCTTGCCGGTGGACAGGTCCATGACCGTGTCGGCGCCCCACTTCGTCGCCCACGTGAGCTTCGCGACCTCCTCCTCGACACCGGAGGAGACGGCGGACGTGCCGATGTTGGCGTTGACCTTCACCAGGAAGCGGCTGCCGATGACCATCGGCTCGCTCTCCGGGTGGTTGACGTTGTTGGGCAGGATCGCCCGCCCGGCCGCGATCTCCTCCAGCACGACCGCTGAAGAAACGCCCTCACGGATCGCGGCGAACTCCATCTCCGGCGTGACGATCCCCTGCCGCGCGTAGTACAGCTGGGTCCGCTCGACCCCGCGCTCGGCGATCCACGGCGCCCGCAGCGGCGGAAGGCCCACGGGCGGATCGTTGAGCGGGCCGGAGGTGTCGTAGAGCCGCACCGGCGGGTTGCCGCCGCTGAGCTCGATCTCCGCGAACGGCACCCGGACGTCGTCGCGGGACCCCTGGACGTGGACCTTGCGCTTCATGCGGATCCTCTCTCGGGCACGGCGGAGCGGGCACGCCGGAGGCGCACCTGTTCCGCGTTTCGGCAGGTGTACTGGGTGAGCTTCGGCCGGGTGTCTAGGTGAGCGGCGGCTCGAACGGTCCCCATGCGAGCGGGCCGTGGCCGGTGCCGAGCCGCCAGCCGGACGATGCGGTCAGGGCCGCGTGCACGTACTCCTTCGCCCCGGCAAGGGCCTCGGCGACGGGTTGCCCGAGCGCGAGCCGGGCCGCCGTCGCCGCGGCGAGCGTGCAGCCGGTCCCGTGGTTGTTGGCCGTGTCGACCCACGGCGCGCTGAGCAGCTCGACGGTGTCGCCGGCGCAGACGACGTCGACGGCGTCGCGGCTGCCGCGCAGGTGCCCGCCCTTGACCACGACGCACCGGGCCCCGGTCGCGGCCAGGTCCTGGGCCGCCTTGATCGCGTCGTCGACGTCGAGGACGTCGCGGCCGAGCAGCACCGACGCCTCCCGCAGGTTGGGGGTGACCACCGCGGCGTGCGGGAACAGCAGGTCCAGGTACGCCCGTTCGGCGTCGCGGGTGAACAGCCGGTCGCCGGAGGAGGCGACGAGGACGGGGTCGACGACCAGCCCCGGCAGCCGCGGCGCGTACCCGGCGACGAGGGCGACGGTCTCCGGCGTGGCGAGCATGCCGGTCTTGACCGCGGCGACGGGCAGGTCGTCGAGGACCGCGTCGAGCTGCGCGCCGACGAACCCGGGGCCGACCGCGGAGATCCCCTTGACGCCGGTGGTGTTCTGCGCGGTCAGCGCCGTGATCACGCTGGTGCCGAAGACCCGGTGCGCGGCGAACGTCTTCAGGTCCGCCTGGATGCCGGCACCCCCGCCGGAGTCCGAACCGGCGATCGTCAGCGCGACGACCGGGGTGCTCATGCCGTCACCTCCGCTGCGCTCCGGCGCCGGCCCGAGCCAACCTGTGATGCTGATGAGCGGCCCGAACCGCTGCGCTGGCCGCTCATGCCGTCACCCCCGCTGCGCTCCGGCGCCGGCCCGAGCCAACCTGTGATGCTGATGAGCCGCCCGAACCGCTGCGCTGGCCGCTCATGCGGTCATCAGCTCCTTCACGAACCTCGCGGGGTCCTCCGCGCGCATGACCGCGCCCATGACGGCCACCCCGGTGGCCCCCTCGTCGAGGCAGTCCCGGACGCGCTGCGGCGAGTCGACGCCGCCCAGGGCGTACACCGGCAGCGGGACGACCTGCGCCATCCTGCCCAGGGCGGCGAGGCCCAGCGGGGGTCCGTAGCCGGGTTTGGAGCGGGTCGGGTAGATCGGTGACAGGGTCGCGAACCCCACCTCGGCCTCGGCGGCGGCGACCAGGTCGCCGAGGTTGTGACACTTGCGGAACGCGGTCGTGTCCTCGGCGAGGACCAGGCGGCCCTTGACGCCGTCGAGCATGACCCGCAGCCGGTCGGCGAGGTCCTGACGTTGCGGCGCTGGGAGGTCCTGCTCGCCGAGGACGACCAGCCGCGCGCCCCCGTCGATCGCGCGGTTGACCACCTCGTCGAGCGGCCGGTGTGCCTGCAGCCGGTCGGTGAACAGGATCAATCGGGTCACCACGGCAACCCTCCAGTCGGGCTCGAGGCGGTCGCGTACAGGCGGCGCGGGATCCTCCCGGCGGCGTGGGCCAGGCGTCCGGCCTCGACGGCGAGCCGCATCGCCGCCGCCATCCGCGCGGGGTGCTCGGCGCGGGTGACCGCGGACGCGAGCAGGACCCCGTCGCAGCCGAGCTCCATGGCGAGCGCGGCGTCGGAGGCGGTGCCGATCCCGGCGTCGAGGATGACCGGCACCGTCACCTTCTGCCGGATCAGCGCGATGTTGTGCGGGTTGCGGATGCCGAGCCCCGAGCCGATGGGGCTGCCCAGCGGCATGACCGCGGCGCATCCCGCGTCGGCGAGACGCTGGGCGAGGACCGGGTCGTCGGTGGTGTACGGCAGCACCGTGAAGCCGTCCTCGACGAGCCGCTCCGCGGCGGCGACCAGCTCGACCGCGTCCGGCAGCAGGGTCTCCTCGTCGCCGATGACCTCCAGCTTCACCCACGCCGTGTCGAACGCCTCGCGGGCGAGGTGGGCGAGTTTCACGGCCTCGGTGGCGGTGTAGCAGCCGGCGGTGTTGGGCAGGACCCGCACCCCGCACCGGTCGACGACGTCCAGCAGCGACGGGGCGGCCGGGTCGAGCCGCCGCAGCGCGACGGTGACGAGGCCGGTGCCGCTGGCGCGGATCGCGGCTTCGAGGGCGGCGTGGCTGGTCGCCCCGCCGGTGCCGAGGATGAGTCGCGACGGCAGCTGCTCCCCGGCGATCGTCAGATCGTCAGCCACCTTGGACCGCCGTGAGCACGTCGATGGTGTCGCCGTCGGCGGGCCTGGTGGCGGCCCAGGTGTCCCGCGGGACGACGGCCCCGTTGAGGGCGACGGCGATCCCCCGTGGGCCGGCGTCGCCGACCAGGCCCTGGATGACGTCGGCGATGGTGGCGGTGTCGTCCACGTCGGCGGTGACGGCGTTGACCACGAGCTGCATGCGGCTCACTCCTGACTCCCTGCGCCGGCATGATCCGGATCAGGTTCGACGGTCGGGGGCTGACAGCCCCCCTCTCAGCCCGGTCACACCGGACTCCCGTGGGGTACGCGCTGACCATAACCCCGTCGCGGTCCTCAGGTAAAGCGGCTCGCCCGGTACGGCGTGACGTTTACGTCTGTCGATCCCTTGGTGACGAGGTCGGCGATGACGTGCGCGGTGACCGGCGCGAGGAGCACCCCGTGCCGGTAGTGTCCGCCCGCCACGTACACGTTGCCGTGCAGGTGCCCGAGGATCGGGGCGTTGTCGGGGGTGCCGGGCCGCAGCCCCGCGAGGGTCTCGGCGAGCGCCAGCTCGGCGACGCCCGGCAGCAGGTCCGCGGCGGGTCGCAGCAGGTCGAGGACCCCACCGGCGGTCACCGTCGTGTCGGCGCCGCGCTCCTCCTCGCTCGCCCCGACGACCAGCTCCCCGTCGGCGCGCGGCACCAGGTACACGTGCCGGCCCAGCGCCACCCCCCGCACCACGTGCGTGAGCAGCGGCTCCGGCCCCCGCAGCCGCAGCAGCTGCCCCTTCACCGGCCGCACCGGCAGCCCGGCCGACGCGGCGAGCCCGCACCCGTTGGCGACGATGATCACATCGTCGCGCAGGTCGCCCGGGTCGGTCACGTCCCGCCGCTCGTGCCGCACCGGCAGGCTCCGCAGCGCCGCGAGGAGCAGCCGCGGGTCCACCTGATGGTCCCCGCCGGCCCGTGCGCCGCCGCGGACCCGGGGGCTGAGCAGGGGTTCGAGCTCGCGCAGCTGCCGGCCGCCGAGCGGCTCGATGGGTGTCCCGGCCCGCCGGTAGTAGTCGACGAGCCGCCGCACCTCGGTGAGGTCGTCGTCGGTGAGCGCGACGAGCAGGGTGCCGTCGGTGCGGTACCCGAGCGGCATCCCGGTCGCGGCGCCCAGCTCGGCGGCGAACCCTGGCCAGCGCCGCATCGAGTCGAGCATCAGCTCCTGCAGCGCCTCCTCGCCGAAGTTCGCCTCGGCCGTCGGCGCCAGCATCCCGGCCGCGACCCGTCCCGCGCCGCGGGCAGGATCGGCGTCGTACACGGTGACCTGCTCCCCGCGCCGCGTCAGCTCCCACGCGACGCAGAGCCCGATGATCCCGCCCCCGACGACCCCGACCTTCACGCCCGCCCCCTCCCCGCAGCCGCCCCGTCCTCCCCGGACATGTCCAGGCGCAAATGCCCGTATATGTCCGACATTTCGTGTATGCCGGTAGCAGGCGCCGAGGCGAGGACCGCCGCGAAGCGGGCCGCGGTCGCGGCCGGGTCGGGGGACGCGCTCATCGCGCCGACGACGGCGACCGCGTGCGCACCGGCCGCGAACAGCTCGGCGGCCCGCTCCGGGGTGACGCCCCCGATCGCGATCACCGGCACGTCGACCGCCTCGACGACGGCACGCACCCCGGCGGGGCCGATCGCGTCGGGCAGGCCGGTCTTCGTCGTCGTCGCGTACGGCCGGCCGACACCCAGATACGTGGCGCCGTCCGCGACCGCCTGCCGCGCCGTCACCGGGTTGCGGGCGGTCGCGCCGAGGATCGCGTGCGGGGCCCCAGGACGCGGCGGGCCGCGGCGACGGGCGGTCGTGGCGCCGACGTGGCCGCCGTCGGCGCCGGCGGCGAGGGCGATGTGCAGCCGGTCGTTGACGAGGCAGGTCGCGCCTGCGGCGCGGCACAGCGCGACGACCCGGACGGTCAGGTCGAACGCCTCGCGGTCGGTGACGGCGTCCTCGGGGCGGACCTGCACGACGCCGAACCCGGCGGCGAGGGCGTGCGCGACCACGCCGAGCACGTCTCGCCCGGGGCGGGTGTCGGTGATGAGATGGAGTCGTCCGAGGGTCTGCACCGCGATAGTTTTTCAGACATGAAGCAGGTGCGACTTGGCCGGACCGGGTTGAAGGTCTCCGAGATCTGTCTCGGCATGATGAGCTATGGCGATCCAGCGTGGCGTGACTGGGTGCTCGACGAGGAGGCCGCGGACCCGTTCGTGCGCCGGGCCGTCGAGGCCGGGATCACGTTCTTCGACACCGCCGACGTCTACTCCCTCGGCGCCAGCGAGACCGTCACGGGGCGGCTGCTGGCGAAGTACTTCACCCGCCGCGACGACTACGTCCTGGCCACCAAGGTGTTCAGCGTCATGAGCGACCGGCCCAACGACTCGGGGCTGTCCCGCAAGCACATCCTGGCCGGCATCGACGGCTCGCTGCGGCGGCTCGGCGTCGACCACGTCGACCTGTACCAGATCCACCGCTTCGACCCGGACACCCCGGTCGAGGAGACCATGGAGGCACTGCACGACGTGGTGCGCGCCGGCAAGGCCCGCTACATCGGCGCGTCGAGCATGTACGCGTGGCAGTTCGCGAAGATGCAGCACACCGCCCGTGAGCGGGGCTGGACCGAGTTCGTGTCGATGCAGAACCACTACAACCTGGTGTACCGGGAAGAGGAGCGGGAGATGCTGCCGCTCTGCGCCGACCAGGGCATCGGCGTCATCCCGTGGAGCCCCCTGGCGCGGGGGCTGCTCGCCGGCAACCGGGGCCGCGGCGACGAGCGCCGCACGGTGCGCTCCGCCAACGACGCGTTCACCTCCATGTACACCGATGACGACTTCGCCGTCGTCGACGTCAACGCGGAGGTCGCCGGTGAGCGGGGCGTGCCCTCGGCGCAGGTGGCGCTCGCGTGGCTGCTGTCGCGGCCGGTGGTGACCGCCCCGATCGTCGGCGCGACGAAACTGTCGCACCTGGACGACGCGATCGCCGCGACCGGGCTGACGCTGGACGAGAAGGAGATCGAGCGTCTCGAGGCGCCGTACGTGCCGCACCCGGTCCTGGGTCACTGACACGCCGAAGGCCGGCACCCCGGGGGTGCCGGCCTTCGGGCAGCGCAAGCTCAGTTGGAGGCCACGCCGAGGGCGGCGCTGCCACCGTCGGTGTGCAGTTCGGTGCCCGAGGCGAACGCGCTGTCGAAGCGGGCCTGCAGGGCGTCGAGCTGGTCGTACTCCGACGCGTGCGACGACTCCGAGCCCTCCGCGGCGAACACGTGGTCGGTCTCGGCCTCGTTGTGGTCGTACGAGGTGAAGTCCGACTCCTCGTAGTGCTCACCCGACGGGTTCGAGTACTCCACGTGGTGGCCCTGGTCGAACGACGTCGACTCCGCCGACGCGTGGTCCTGCTCGTACACGCCGAAGTTCGAGTCGTAGTCGTTCTCCGCCGCGTGGACCTGGTGCAGCTGGTCCAGCGACTCGTGCTCCTGGCCGGCCTCAACGTGGCCGTAGTCGACGCCGCCGTTGTCGCCGCTGTCCCACTCGCTCATTACATCCCCCAGCTCATCTGTGATCGCGTTGCTCCGTTGCCATGAACGTTAGGCAATCCTGGACTGCATTGAATCCCCGAAACGTGCCACCGCCCAGCGCTGTGCAAGGTAGGCGACAGTCCCGAACCGCACCGGCGCCGGCGGCCGTGTCACCGGGCAGCTGGGGACACCGCTCGAACCCGATGTCCTGCGGTGTCCACAGCGTCGTCAACCCCTCACGAGGCCGGTAACCAGCCCGGAACATAGAGCAGGAGGGGCCCGGGGCAGGCGCTCCGGGCCCGCCGCATTACGCTGTCGGCCGTGATCGGGCCCTTGGCAGTCGCCATCCACGTGCTGTCGCTCGCCCTGGCGGCCTGGGCGTTCGTGGAGTTCTTCCGGCACCGCGAGCCGACCCGCCCGCTCTTCACCGGGCTCGGTGTCGTCGGGGTGCTCGTCGCGGTCCAGGTCGTCGCGCTCGTCGTCGGTCTCGCCGGCGGCCACGGGCCCGGCGAGGGCGGCGAGGTCGTCACCCTCGTCGGGTACATGCTGACGGCGCTGCTGCTGCCGCCGGCCGGTGCCGTCCTCGCCAGGATGGAGCCGACCCGCTGGGGTTCTCTGCTCATCGGCAGCGCCGCCGTCATCGTGCCGGTGCTCATCCTGCGACTGGGACAGATCTGGAATGGCTGAACGGCTCAACAAGGGACCCGGGCGGGTCCTCGTCGCGATCTACGGCGTGTTCGCGCTCTCCGCGACCGCCCGCGCCGGCGTGCAGATCGCGACGAGCTTCGGTGACGCGCCCCTCGCGTACTCGCTGTCGGCGCTCGCCGGCGCCGTGTACATCGTCGCGACCGTCGCCCTGGCCCGCGGCGCCCGCCGGGTCGCGCTCGCCGCCTGCGGGTTCGAGCTGCTCGGCGTACTCACCGTCGGCACGCTCAGCGTCGTGGACAGCGAGGCGTTCCCGGACGCCACCGTCTGGTCGGACTTCGGGCAGGGGTACGGGTACGTCCCGCTCGTCCTGCCGGTCATCGGCCTGTGGTGGCTGCTGCGGGCCCGCCCCTCTGCATGAAGGAACCCGCCGGCGCGTCTGCCGTCACCGGCAACCCGCGGGGCTGGTCGGCGTGCGAGCGGGTCGACCCCTCAGCGGAAGTCGCGTGACGCCGAGCGGATCGGCAGGCTCAGCACGGCGAGGTGGTCGGCGCGCAGGTTGAGCACGCCCTCGACCTTCTCCAGGATTCCGCGGACGACCATCGCGCTCGCGGTGCGCGCGACCCTGCGGTGCCGCTGCCACAACCCGGGCGTGCAGGTGACGTTGAGCATCCCCGTCTCGTCCTCCAGGTTGATGAACGTGACCCCACCGGCGGTCGCCGGTCGCTGCCGGTGCGTGACGACCCCGCCGACGGAGACCCTGCGGCCGTGTTCGACGGTGTGCAGCCGCTCCACGGACACCGCGCCGATGCGGTCCAGGTACTCGCGGGCGAACTGCGCCGGGTGCGCGTCCGGTGCCAGGCCGGTCGCCCACACGTCGGCGACCATGCGTTCCACGGCGTCCATCCCGGGCAGCATCGGCGCCTCCAGGCCGCCGGTCGTGCCGGGCAGCCGCCCCGCCGTCTCCCGGGACGCCGCGCCCGCCGCCCACAGCGCCTCCCGCCGGCGCAGGCCGAGCCCCGCGAAGGCGTCCGCGGTCGCGAGGGCCTCCAGGTGCGCGGTGGTGAGCCCGGCCCTTCTGGCGAGGTCGCTCATCGAGGTGTACGGGCCGTGCTCCGCCCGTTCGCCGGCGACCCGTTCGGCGACGGCGGCGAGACCGGACCGCGGACAGCCCGAGCCGCACGACCGGCCCGCCCCGCCCCCACCCGCTGGGCCCGTTGCCCGGTGTCTCGCCGGGGAGGGGGTCCTCCAGGGTCGCCGCGTCGGCGCTCAGGTTGACGTCGGGGCGGCGGACGGTGACACCGTGCCGGCGGGCGTCGTCGACGAGCGACTGCGGCGAGTAGAACCCCATCGGCTGCGCGTTGAGCAGCGCCGCGCAGAACGCCGCCGGGTGGTACCGCTTCAGCCAGGCACTCGCGTACACGAGGTACGCGAAGCTCATCGCGTGGCTCTCCGGGAAGCCGTAGTTGGCGAACGCGGCGAGCTTGTCGAACAGGTCGTCGGCCAGTGCGCCGGTGATCCCGTTGGCCGCCATCCCCTCGTACAGCCGCCGCCGGATGCGGCCCATGCGCTCCATGGACCGCTTCGAGCCCATGGCGCGGCGCAGCTCGTCGGACTCGGCGGGGCTGAAACCGGCGACGTCGATCGCCATCTGCATCAGCTGCTCCTGGAACAGCGGCACCCCCTTCGTCTTCTCCAGGGACCGCTCCAGCAGCGGATGTGGGTACGTGACCGGCTCCAGGTTGTTCTTGCGGCGGATGTACGGGTGCACCGAACCGCCCTGGATCGGGCCGGGCCGGATCAGCGCCACCTCCACGACCAGGTCGTAGAACTCGCGGGGTTTCAGCCGGGGCAGGGTCGCCATCTGGGCGCGGCTCTCCACCTGGAACACCCCGACGGAGTCGGCGCGGCACAGCATGTCGTACACCTCGGGGTCGTCCAGCGGCATCGTGGAGATGTCGAGCTCGCCGCCGATCATCTCGAACGCGTACCGCAGCGCCGACAGCATGCCGAGGCCGAGCAGGTCGAACTTGACGAGGCCGACGGAGGCGCAGTCGTCCTTGTCCCACTGCAGGACGGTGCGGTCGGCCATCCTCGCGTGCTCGACGGGGCAGACCTCGATCACCGGCCGGTCGCAGATGACCATGCCGCCGGAGTGGATGCCGAGGTGCCGGGGGAACGTCAGCAGCGCGTTGGCATGCTCGACGACCTGCCGCGGGATGTCGTCGTGGTCGGCGTCGCTCATCGCCGCGTACCGCTCGACCTGTTTGCTCCACGCGTCCTGCTGCCCGGGTGAGTGCCCGAACGCCTTCGCCATGTCCCGCACGGCGGACTTCGGCCGGTACGAGATGACGTTGGCGACCTGCGCGGTGTACCGCCGGCCGTACTTGGCGTAGACGTGCTGGATGACCTTCTCCCGCTGGTCGGACTCGATGTCGATGTCGATGTCCGGGGGCCCGTCGCGTTCCGGGGACAGGAACCGCTCGAACAGCAGCCCCCACTTGACGGCGTCGACGTTGGTGATGCCGAGCGCGAAGCAGACCGCCGAGTTCGCCGCGGAGCCACGCCCCTGGCAGTAGATGTTGTGTTCCTTGCAGAACGTGACGATGTCGTAGACGACGAGGAAGTACCCGGGGAAGTTGAGCTCCTCGATGAGGGCCAGCTCGTGCTCCAGCTGCGCGTACGCCTTCGCGTTGCCGCGGTACCGGTCGGCGGCCTTCGTCATCGTCAGGTGCCGCAGCCAGTCCATCTCCGACATGCCGGGCACCGGCACCGCGTAGTCCGGCAGCCTCGGCGCGACCAGCTGCAGGTCGAACGCGAGTTCCTCACCGAACCGCGCGGCTCTGGCGACGGCGCCGGGCCACGCCGCGAACCGGGCCGCCATCTCCGTACCGGAGCGCAGGTGGGCGGTGCCGGCGGCGGGCAGCCAGCCGTCGATGTCGTCGAGGCTGCGCCGGGCCCGCACGGCGGCGAGCGCGGTCGCCAGCTTCCGGCGGCCCGGGGTCGCGTAGTGCACGTTGTTCGTCGCGACCGTGCCGAGCCGTCCGGCCGCAGCCAGTTCGGCGAGGGCGTCGTTGCGTTCGTCGTCGTACGGGCCGCCGTGCGAGGTCAGCTCCACCGCCACCGACTCCCGGCCGAACAGGTCGATCAGCCGGTCCAGTTCCTTCTTTGCCTGCTCCGGGCCGTGCTCCAGCAGCGCCGCGGGGACGTGCCCCTTGCGGCAGCCGGTGAGGACCAGCGCGTGGTCCTTGAGGTTCGCCGCGGCCTCCTCCAGGTCGTACACCGGCCGGCCCTTCTCCCCGCCCCGGAAGTGCGCGTCGCTGATCGTGCGCGACAGCCGCGCGTACCCCTCCGGCCCCCGCGCCAGGACGAGGAGGTGCCGGCCGTGCGGGTCGGGTTCGCCGTTCTGCGGCCCGGGCAGCCCGAGTGACAGCTCCGCGCCGAACACGGTCCGGATGTCCAGCTCCCTGGCGGCCTCCGCGAACCGGACCACGCCGTAGAAGCCGTCGTGGTCGGTGATCGCGACCGCGGACAGCCCGAGCCGCGCCGCGGTCTCGGCGAGCTCCTCGGGGTGGCTGGCCCCGTCGAGGAAGCTGAAGTTGGTGTGGCAGTGCAGCTCGGCGTACGGCACGACGTCGGCGGGTTTCTCCAGCTCCGGCGGTGCCGTGTACCCGGCGCGCTTGCGGGTCCACGCCGGGGAGTCCCCGCCGTCGCCGTCGTCGGCGGCCAGGGGGTCGGGGTGGTACTCGGCTCTTCTCCCGCTGAGTTTCTGTTCGAACTCACGCCACGGGATGTCGGGGTTGGAGAATCCCATCAGTCGTACAGCCCTTCCACGTGCCAGGTGCCTTCCTCGAGGACCGCCAGGATCGCCCGCTCGTCGGCGAGCTGGAGCTGGAACCGGGCGCGGCGGCGGGCCCCGTCCTCGTCCCACCAGCGTTCGTCGACCGGCCACGGCCCGGCCCACGCGACCACCCCGACCGCCTGCTCCTCGCCAATGCGCACGCTCGCCGGCGCGCCGCTGAGCTCCAGGCGCCCGCTGACCCGCACCACCTGCCCGTCCTTGTCCGCGACGACCGCGGGCAGCGGCACCGGGTACACGGTCGCCGGCGACGGCGACGGCAGCCGCCCCGGCCACGGCGCGTCCGTGCCCTGCGCGACCCGTTCGTCGCCGAACGCCACAAGGCGGATCCGGCTGCTGTCGGCGCGCCCGCCGTCCAGGACCGCGGTCAGGACGGCATCGGGCCCGAGCAGCCCCTGGACGCGGGTCAGGGCCCGGTGGGCGCGGTCGCGTTCCTCCCCCGCCTCGCCCCACAGCCCCGGCTGCAGCCCGAGGTGCTCGACGACCCCTTCGGGCACCAGCCGCAGCCTGATGATGCCGCTGTTGGGGCTGTACCGGCTCTTCAGCCAGCCGTCGAGCTGCCAGCGGAGCCGGTCGGCGATCGCGTTGACGCTCAGCAGCCCGTCGTGCCGCCAGGTCCGCAGCAGCTCCTGCCCGGTGACGGTGGTCGCCTCGATCCCCAGCCGTGTGCAGGCGAGCCCGTGCTGCTGGAGCCGCTCGTGCAGCCGCTCCGCGAGGGCCCTGGCGGCGAACGCGGCCGCGTCGACCCGCTCGACCGGCTCGTCGAACGTCTCCGTCACGTCGAGGTCCGGCGGCGGCCGCCGCGGCGCGAGGGGCCGCTCGTCCCGCCCACCGGCGAGCCGGTGCGCGAGCGCCGCGTCGAACCCGAACCGTGCCAGCACGTCCGCCCCCGGCAACGCCGCGAACTCGCTGAGCGTGTGGATCCCGAGCCGCCGCAGCAGGTCGGCGAGCGCGGGCCGCCCGAGCGCCGCGATGCTGAGGTCCGCGAGGAACCCCGCGGTCTCCCCCGGCGCGACGAGCACCCCGGCCCTCGCGGCGAGCCCCGCCGCGAACGTGCCCTCGGCGATCCCGGCCTGCGCCTCCACGTCGCACCGCTGCGCGATCTGCTCGACGATCCGCTCTGCGGCCTCCGCCTCGCCGCCGTAGTACCGCGCGGGCCCCCGCGCCGCGAGCGCACACGCCCCCGGCCGCAGCGTCTCCACCCCGGGCACCAGCTCCTCGACCGCCATGAGCACCGGCTCGAACGCCCGCATGTCCCGCCCCGGGTCGTGCTCAAGGACGATCAGGTGCGGGCACCGCCCCTGCGCCTCCCGCTTCCGCAGCCCCCGCCGCACCCCCTCGGCCCGCGCCGCCGGCGACGTGGCAAGGACCCGGTTGGCGTGCAGCACCGCCACCGGCTCGTCCGCCGGGTACCCGTCGACGATCTCCGCGGCAACCACCGGCCAGTCCGGGCACCAGACCACGATCGTCCGCACCATCACCCCCACCCCCCGACCCCGATCACGCCCGCACCACCCACCACCGACCACCGACCCCACCCGTGATCGAAGTCGTGCCGTGGCCACCCCCGCGACCACCACCCGACTCCGATCACGACACGCCGCCCACCGCCAGCCACCGAAGCCACCGACCACACCACCCACCCGTGATCGAAGTCGTGCCGTGGCCACCCCCGCGACCACCACGCGACTTCGATCACGACACGCCGCCCACCGCCAGCCACCGAAGCCACCGAGGCCCGCGACCACACCGCACATCCGTGGTCGAAGTCGTGCCGTGGCCACCCCGGCGGCATCTCAGCCGACCCTTCGCAGCACGGTGGCGGCCTTGCGTGGCATCCGGGCGTCACGGACCGGTGGCAGCGGCCCCTCCAGCGCGGGCAGCCACAGCGTCACCTCGCGTGCGGCGCTCGCCGCTCCGCGGCCGCGGGCCTGGATGGTCAGCTCCCGGCAGCGCAGCCGTCCCCGGCCTTCGCCGAGGCCGCCCCAGCTCTGCTGGACCGGGGTCACCGTCACGTCCGCGCCCGCCCACACCCCCGCCGGCATGAGCACGCTGCCGCGCTGGCGGGCCCGCGCCGCCAGCCGGCCCGCCACCGCCGGTGCGACCGTCCCCGGCACCGCCGCCACCACGATGTCGACCCCGTCGAGCAGCGCCGCGACGATGCTCGCCCACTCGGTCCCCGGGTCCGGCACCAGCGCCAGCCGATCCAGCGCGATCCCCATCTCGGCGGCCGCCACCGGGCTCAGCGCCGGCATCCCCACCACCGCGCACCACGACCCGGCCCGGCTCGCCGCCGCCAGCAACGCCAGCAGCACCGACGACGTCTGCACCGCGATCGTCGCGCCCCGCCGCAGCCCCCCGCCGGGCAGCAACGCCCGCAGCCCAGCAAGCACCGGCAGGACCTTCCCGACCCCGATCCCCGCCTCGGCGGTGTGCTCGCTCGCCGGCCGCACCATCCCGGCGCTGACCAGCCCCGCCAACCCACGAACCGGCTCGCCCCTGCCCCGCTGCTCCTTGAGGTCCCGGACCTGTCCGGCCCCGCCCGCCGGCTCCGGGTGGGCCACCGGAGCACCGCCCCCACGTCCACCGTGGGTGGAGCCGGGCACCGGAGCGAGCCGTAACCGGCCCGAGTCTGCCGGCGGATCCTGCCGGCCGCCGGAACGGCCGGGCCCACCGGCGGGCTGCTCGACGCGCCCGGAGACCGACGCCGGCTGCTCACCGCGGACCGGCTGCTCACCGCGGACCGGCTGTTCACCGCGGGCCGGTGCGGGAGCGAGCGCGGGAGCGGAAGTTGCGGCGAGCCGCAGCGGACCCGGGACGGCGGGCATGTCCTGGGGTTGGCCGCTCGCGGTGGGAGACCCGGGCTGCAGCCCGCGGCGGACGGCCGGGGCGCGCAGAGCAGGGTCCGGCCGAAGGCGAACGGGAACGGGGTCCGGCTGAGGGCGGGCTGGGCCGGGGTCCGGTTGGAGGTGGGCAGGAGTGGTCATGCCGTCGGTCCTGAGCACAGCGTCGGCGCCGACGTGTGCGTCGTAGGACTCGGCGGCCACCGAAGCCGACATGCCAGCCACGGCACCTGCTCCCCCACTGTCTGTGCTGTTCTCCCGCCGCGCTCCGGCCCGCCCGCTGCGACGGCCTTGCGTGACGCTGTCCTGCTGCGATGCTGTCCCGCCGTGCCGCCGGCCAAGGCCCGCGCCGTCAAACCGTGCCGTCAGATCCCGCTGCCCACCTGCCGGTCCCGCCGTCACACCTGCTGGGCCAGAGGTCCCGCACCTTCGACGCCGTCCCGTCAGCTCGTGGATGCCGGTCGACCGGCGGGTGCCGGTCGGGTGCCGCGCTGAACAGGCCTGCGAGAGAAACGATGCGGCGGAGGAACGGTGCGGGCGGCTGACGGATCCTGCCTGCGACCGAAGCTCCCGTCGGCGCCGAGGCCGGGTGGCCGGCGTCGCAGATGGCGGCCGGTCCGAACGCTCCGCACCGCCGGCCCGGCAGGGCCCGCGGCGCGGTCCGGGGCACGTGCCCCGGGCTCCCGCCCGGACCGGCCACCGTCTGCGACGCCGGCCACCGCCTCCCGACCCGGTCCGACCGGTCCCGCGGTGGGACCTGATGCCGGTCCGGCGCGAGGTGGGCGAGACCCGGCCGCGACCGGAGACCTGCGACCGGCACCACGAACCGGGACCCTGGACGGCAGCTTCGATGCCGGGCGGCTGCGGTCGTCGTCACCGCGGCGTGGGCGCCGGAACCGGGATGGTGGCGGCGCGGGCCTGGGCCGGTCGGGTGCTGGCACCGGCCGCGGGTCAGCTGGCCAGGCCCTCGATCCTGGGCTGATAGGAGAAGCCGAGGCCGACCTCGACGACGGCGATGAACTGCTCCGCGGAGCGCATGAGGTCGTCGGCCTCCCGGGCGGTGACCACCCGCGGGATGCCCGCCTCGGCGGCGGAGCGCTTGCTGGCGCCGGCGGCGAAATAGGCCGCCCACTCGGTCAGCTCGGGCGCGACGAGCACCAGCAGCGACCAGACGCTCGTCACCCGGCTGCGGCGGCCCGGCGCGGCGGGCACGGCCCGGGCGGCGAGGACGGCGGCGGCGGCGCGCAGGGCGGCGAGGTGGGCGGTGGCATAGCGCATGCCGTCGGTGCGGATCTCCGCCGCCTCTTCGAGGCCGCGGCGGGCGAGGGTCAACAGCTCCCGCGGAGTGCGGTGGGGAAGCGCGTGTGCGGGAACCGGAAGCTGCTGTCGGGGTGCACCGCCGGCCGGGCCGGCGACCGCTGAGGTGGCCGGGGCGGTCGGGAATCGACTGACGTTGGACGAGTGGGTCGAACGGTTCGTCGGCATCGGTGTCTCCCTCTGTGGTGCGTCGGCGGGCCCCGCCATGGGTGCCCGTGGTGCGTGCGGGTCGCCGCTGGGGGAGTAGCGGTGACGCGCGCGGGTCGAACGGTGCTCGGACAGCGGGTCGAACGGCGACGTCGCCGACCGGGCGTGGAGCTTCCCCACACCACCCCCGGCCGGCGAGCCGGCTGGGCCGCTGCCCGCCGCCCGGGGGTCGTGGGCGGCGGGCAGCGACCCCACCTGAGGCCAGACCCGCGAAAATCCGGCCTCCGCGGTGTCGCGGACCGCGCTCGGGAAGAACGCCGCGAATCGCCTTCCCGAAGCAGTTCGAACACTCGTTCGACTGGGATAAGACTACACCCGGGGGGCGGGGGAGGTGCAACGGTGGGGACAGATTTTTCGAACATTCGTTCGCACGATCATCCGGTCGTGTCGGCCCCCGTCGAGGGGTGCAGATGGGTGCGCTCGCCGTCGTGGTCGAAGATGCAGAGGATCTCCGCCGGGCCGCCGTGCGCCCCGAAGGCGTGCGGCGTCATGGTGGAGAACTCCGCCGCCTGACCGGTCTCGACCAGGATGGTCCGCTCCCCCAGCCGCAGCACGATCGTCCCCGACAGCACGGTGAACCAGTCCTTGCCGGGATGCACCCGCAGCTCCTCCGGGACCGGGCGGGTGACCCGCATCTTGGCCACGGAGACGCCGTGCGGTCCCGGCTCCCGGGTCAGCATCCAGGTGGTCATCCCGTGCGCCGTGTCGCGCCGCGGCCGGATCACCACGTCCTCGTCGTCGACGCCCTCCACGAGCTGGTCGAGGCTGGTCCCCAGCGCGCGGGCGATCGGGGCGAGCTGGTCCAGGGCGATGCGCCGGTGGCCCGTCTCGATCCGGCTCAGCGTGGAGGGGCTCAGGTAGCAGCGGGAGGCGAGGTCGTCGAGGGACCAGCCCTTGGCCACCCGCAGCCCCCGGATCCGCTTGCGGACCAGTCCGTCGAGCTCACCGTCTTGCGTCATACGCAAGATGCTATGTCATTCGCGCAATCGCCCGCTATGGTCGGCGCATGGCACACGACCACCGTCACCACGTACACCATGAAAACGAGCACCACGCCGGGCTCGCCGACATCCTCGACCTGGACGCCGAGGTGCTGCACGAACACCTCACCGAGGTCATGGCCTGGGTGCACGGGCGCGCCGGCGACCCCGCGACGGTCCTCGACCTGGGCGCCGGCACCGGAGCCGGCACCCTGGCGCTGGCCCGCCGCTTCCCGGACGCGCGGATCACCGCCGTCGACGTGTCCCCGCAGATGCTGGAGTACCTGCGGCACAAGGCGCACGCCGCGGGCGTGGCCGGCCGGATCCGCACCGTCGAGGCGGACCTCGACACCCGCGGCGACATCCCGGGCGAGACCTCCGCCGACCTGGTGTGGGCCGCCAACTCCCTGCACCACCTGGCCGACCCCGTCGGCACGCTGCGCACGATCCGCGCCGCGATCCGCCCCGGCGGGCACCTCGTGGCCCTGGAGATGAGCGCGTTCCCGCGGTTCCTGCCCGGCGACACGCTCGAGGCCCGCTGCCACGCCGCGGTGACCGAGGCGCGGGTCAGTGACATGCCGCACCTCGGCGCCGACTGGGCGCCGCTGCTGCGCGCGGCGGGCTTCACCGTGCAGGACGAGCACCGCTTCGAGATCGACCTGCGCCCGCCGCTGCCGGAGGCCACCGGCCGGTACGCGCAGGCGACCCTGCGCCGCCTGCGCGACGGCCTCGAGGGCCGGCTGAGCCCGGAGGACCTGGCCGCGCTGGAGGCCCTCGCCGAGGCCGTGCCGCACCGCGCCGACCTCACCGTCCAGGCGAGCCGCACTGCCTGGCTCGCAACCCCGTAAGGAGTCTCAAGCCACCCACCCCTGACCTGTACCCTCTGCGGGTGACCCACCAGCCCCGCCCCGCCATCGGTGTCGCGATGGTCCTCGCCGGCAGCGTCCTGTTCGCCGTCAACGGCACCGTCTCCAAGCTCGCCGCCGAGACCGGGATCGACGCGCCGCAGCTCACCACGCTGCGGGCCGGCGGCGCCGCGCTGGGACTGTTCGCGCTGGCGCTGCTGCTGCGCCCGGCCCGGCTGCGGATCACCCGCCGGGAGGTGCCGATGCTCGTCGCGTACGGCCTCGCCGGCTTCTTCTTCGTCCCGATGCTCTACTTCGTGGGCATCGGGAGGCTGCCCGTCGGCATCAGCCTGCTGTTCGAGTACACCGCGCCGGTCCTGGTCGCGCTGTGGGCACGGTTCGTCCAGGGCCACGCGGTGCGGCCGAGGCTGTGGGCCGGGCTCGCCGCGAGCCTCGCCGGGCTCGCCTGCGTCGCGGAGATCTGGGGCGAACTGCGCCTGGACGCGGTCGGGGTGAGCGCCGCGCTCGGCGCCGCCGTGCTGCTCGCCGTCTACTACCTGCTCAGCGCCCGGGGCGTGGCCAGCCGCGACACGCTGTCGCTGACCGCGTACGCGTTCGGGGTGTCCGCCCTCGCCGGTTCCGTGGTCCGGCCGTGGTGGGACTTCGACTTCGCCCGCACCACGGTCACCACCCACGGCGTCCCGGTGTGGCTGCTGCTGATCTACGTGGTGATCGGCGGGTCGATCGCCCCGTACCTGCTGCTCGCCGGCGCGATGCGGCACCTGCCGCCGACGAGCGTCAGCATCATCGGCATATCGGAGCCGGTGATCGCCACCGCGGTGGCGTGGCTGGTCCTGCACGAGCACCTCAACGTGGCGCAGATCTGCGGCGGCGTGCTGATCCTCGCCGGGGTCGGGCTCGCCGAGACCGCGCGGATCAAGGCCGAGCCGTCCGGGCCGGCGCACCTGCCCGCGAACTAGAGTCGACGCATGCAGCTTCATCCCAACGTGCAGGCGATCCAGGACGCCCTCGACGCCGCCGGCGCCCGCACCGCCGCCGGCACCCCCTGCCAGGTCACGGTGCTCACCGCGCCGGTGCACACCGCGCCGGCCGCCGCCGAGGCGGTCGGGGTCGAGGTCGGCCAGATCGCCAACTCGTTGATCTTCGACGCCGCCGGCGACCCGCTGCTGGTCCTCACGTCCGGCGCGCACCGCGTCGACACCGCGAAGGTCGCCGCGCTGCTCGGCATCGGCAAGAACAAGGTCAGGCGGGCCACCGCCGACTTCGTCCGTGAGCACACCGGCCAGGTGATCGGCGGGGTGTCGCCGCTGGGCCACCCGAAGCCCGTGCACACCCTCGTCGACGTCGACCTCGGGCAGTACGAGGAGATCTGGGCCGCCGGCGGGATCCCCCAGGCGGTCTTCCCGATCACGTACGCCGAGCTGGTGCGCATCACCGCCGGCACCCCCGCCGAGGTCGCGTGACGGTCCGCCTGCACGTCTGGCGGGTGCGGCCCGCCGCCGTGCCCCGGGCGCTGTGGGGCATGGCGGCCGACCGGCGGCGGCTGCGCCGCGACGCCACGTTCGTGAAGCTGCTCGGCACCGGCCGGGGCGGCGAGTTCGGCGCCGGCAAGGCCGACCTGACCCGCTGGGCCGCGCTCATCGTCGGCGACGCCACGGTGACCCCGCCGATGCGCGGCGTCACTGCCAGCTGCGTCATCACGCTGGAGCCGGTCGCGAGCCGCGGCACGTGGGCGGGGCAGGCACCGTTCGTACCGGGGCGCGCCCCGCAACAGGACGGCATGATCGCCGTGCTGACCAGGGCCCGGCTGAAGGCCCGCAAGGCGCCCGCGTTCTGGAAGGCCATCGACCCCGTGTCCCGGGCACTCCCTCAGGCGGAGGGCATGATCTGCGCGTTCGGCATCGGTGAGGCACCCGTAGGATTCCAGGGCACCGTCAGCCTCTGGCGCGGTGCGGCGGATGTCGTCCGTTTCGCGTACCGTCAGCCCGAGCATGCCGCCGTCGTGGACCGTACGACCCGGGAAGGCTGGTATGCGGAGGAGTTGTTCGCCCGGTTCCGCGTGCTGGACGTCACCGGCGACCGTGCGGTGATCGGTTGGAGGGACAGCCCGTGAGGCTCGTGCGGTGGCGCGGGGACGACCTCCTCGCGCGGCTCGACGACGTCATCGCCGTCTACGGGGAGGCGATGGGCTACTCGGTCCAGCTGCTGCAGACCCGCCGCGGCTACGTGGCCGGCCACACCCGGCGCGAGTCGTTCCAGGCGGTCGCGACCCTCGACGACGACGACAACCTGCTCGGCTTCGGCTACGGCTACCGCGGCACGTCCGGGCAGTGGTGGCACGACCAGGTGCGCAACGCACTGCGCCGGGAGCACCGCAAGTTCTGGCTCGGCAACTGCTTCGAGCTCGTCGAGCTGCACGTCCGCCCGCACGCGCAGGGCCACGGCATCGGCGCACGCCAGCTGCACGACCTGCTCAGCAACGCGCCGCAGCAGACCGCGCTGCTGTCCACGCCCGAGGCACCCGAGGCCACGTCGCGCGCCTGGCGGCTCTACCGGCGGTTCGGTTTCGTCGACGTCCTGCGGCACTTCAACTTCCCGGGCGACGACCGCCCGTTCGCCGTCCTCGGCCGGCAACTGCCGTTGTGAAAGCCCTCTGGGCGATCTTCGCGGCACTGGTCCTCGTCGAGATCGCCTACCCGCTCGTGCACGGCGGCACCCGCGCCGCGCTGACCGTCGCCACCGTCGTCACCGGCTACGTCCTGTCCGTCGGGCACGCCTGGCTGTCCCGCGGCCCGCGCGCCGCGGCGTGGCTCGTGGCGGTCACGACCGGCGGCGGGTTCGCGGTCGAGGCGCTCGGCCGGGCGACCGGCTTCCCGTTCGGCGACTACGACTACACCGGTTCGCTCGGGCCGCGCCTGCTGGGTGTGCCGCTGGTGATCCCCCTGGCCTGGACGTGGATGGCGTGGCCGGCGTGGGTCGCCGCCGCCCGCCTCACCGCACGGCCGTGGCTGCGGGTCGCCGCCGCGGGGGTGGGGCTGGCCGCCTGGGACCTCTTCCTCGACCCGCAGATGGTCGCCGAGGGGCACTGGCACTGGGACGCCCCGGGTGCGGCGCTGCCCGGTGTCCCCGGCATCCCGCTCACCAACTATCTCGGCTGGCTGGTGGTGGCGCTGGTACTGGCGGCCGCCCTGACCGCCGTCGGCTTTCGAAGCGCGGATGACCGGCCGATGTACGCCCTCTACCTGTGGACGTACGGCTCCAGTGTCCTCGCGCACGCGGTGTTCCTCGGCATGCCGGCGTCGGCGGCGTGGGGCGCCCTCGGCATGGGCCTGGTCGCGGTCCCCCTGGCGGTGACGCTGTGGCGCTCGCGATCCTGACCGTCGCGGTGTTCGCGCTCACCGTGCACACGCTGGTCAACGCGCTGCTGCTGCGCAGGCCGCCCGCCGGTTCGCGGCCGGCGGACGACCGGGTCGCGGTGCTGCTGCCCCTGCGCGACGAGGCGGACCGGGTCGAGCCGTGCCTGCGGGCGCTGCTCGCCCTGCGCGGCGCGCCCCGCCTGCTGATCCTCGACGACGGCTCCACCGACGGCACCGCCGACCTCGTCCGGTCGGTGCTCGCCCCCGCCGGCGACCGGGTCACGCTGCTCACCGGCAGGCCGCTGCCGCCGGGCTGGCTCGGCAAGCCGCACGCCTGCCAGCAGCTCGCCGACGCCGCCGTCTCGTCCGCCGCCGACGTCCTCGTGTTTCTCGACGCCGACGTGGTACTGCGCCCCGACGCGCTCGACGCGGCCACCGCGGTACTGGCCGGTGCGGGCGTGGACCTGCTCAGCCCGTACCCCCGGATCACCGCGGAACGTGCAGGCGAGCGGCTCGTGCAGCCGCTGCTGCAGTGGTCGTGGCTGACGTTCCTGCCGCTGCGGGCCGTGGAACGCTCGCCCCGGCCGTCGCTCGCCGCGGCCGGCGGGCAGTTCCTGCTGGTCCGGCGGGCCGCCTACGACCGGGCCGGCGGGCACGCCGCGGTCCGCGACAAGGTCCTCGAGGACATCGAACTGGCCCGCGCGGTGAAACGCACCGGCGGCCGGATCGCGCTCGCCGACGGCTCCGGCCTTGCCACGTGCCGCATGTACACGTCGTGGCGCGAGGTGGTCGACGGCTACAGCAAGTCGCTGTGGGCGTCGTTCGGCTCCCCCGCGGGTGCGGCGGCCGTCGTGGCATTGTTGCTCCTGCTGTACGTCGCGCTGCCGCTCACCGTCCTCGCCGGGTCCTGGTGGGGGCTGGCCGGCTACCTGCTCGGCGTGGCCGGCCGGGTCGTCAGCGCCCGAACGACCGGCGGCCGGGCCTGGCCCGACGCCCTCGCCCACCCCGTCTCCGTGCTGCTGTTCGCCTGGCTGGTCGCCCGGTCCTACCGGCGCCGCGGCCGGGTCACCTGGAAGGGGCGCCCCACATGGCGACCGTGACCGTCATCGGCGCCGGCGTCGGCGGGCTCGCCACCGCCGCCAGGCTCGCCGCGGCCGGGCACCGCGTCACCGTCTTCGAGCAGGCCACGTCCGCCGGCGGCAAGCTCGGCCGGCGGTCACGGGTGACCGCCGAGGGCACGTTCCGGTTCGACACCGGGCCGAGCCTGTTCACGCTGCCGCAGGTGGCGGCGGAGCTGTTCGCGCACACCGGCGGCCCCGCGCCGGAACTGGACCTGGTCGCGCTGGATCCGCTGGTACGGCACTGTTTCCCCGACGGCACGACCCTGGACTCGTGCGCGGGGCCCGGCTTCGCCGACCGGATCGAGGCCGCGCTCGGTCCTTCGGCAGCGAACGACTGGCGGCGGCTGTGGCGGCGCGCCGGCCGCGTCTGGGACACCTCGTGGCGGCACGTCCTCACGGCCCCGCTCGACAGCCCGCTGCAACTGGCCGGCCTGGCGTGGCGGCTGCGGGACCTGGCCGCGATCGCACCCGGCCGGACCCTGCGCGGCCTGGGCCGCCGGCACCTGCGCGACCCGCGGCTGCGGATGCTGCTGGACCGCTATGCCACCTACACCGGCGCCGACCCGCGCAGGGCACCGGCCGCGCTGCTCGCGATCCCCTACGCGGAGCTGGAGTTCGGCGGCTGGTACCTGCGCGGCGGCCTCGGCACCCTCGCCGACGCGCTGCTCGCCCGGTGCGCCGCGCTCGGCGTCACCGTCCACTTCGCCACGGCCGTCGCATCCGTGCTCGTGGAAGGCTCCCGGGCCGCCGGCGTCGTCCTCGCCGACGGGACCACGGTCCGCAGCGACCTGGTCGTCGCCAACGCCGACGCGCTGCACGTCTACCGCGACCTGCTGCCGTCCCCCCGCCGCGCGGCCGGCCTCGCCCAGCGCAGCCTCGGCGGGTTCGTCCTGCTGCTCGGCGTGCGCGGCACCACCCCGCAACTGGCGCACCACACGGTGTTCTTCCCCCGCGACTACGACGCCGAGTTCGACGCGATCTTCGGCACCGCCGGGGCCGGTGTGTCGCGGACCAGCGCCCCGCCCCGCCCGCCGTCCGACCCCGCCGTCTTCGTCACGTCACCCGACGACCCCGCTGCCCGCCCGGACGGCCACGAGGCGTGGTTCGTCCTGGTCAACGCCCCGCCGCAGGGCCCCTTCGACTGGCGGGCGCCCGGCGTCGCCGACGGCTACGCCGACCGGGTCCTCGCCACGCTCGCCGAACGCGGCCTCGACGTGCGGGACCGGCTGCTGTTCCGCGACGTGCTGACCCCGGCGGACCTGGAGACGGCGACCCGCTCCCCCGGCGGCGCGATCTACGGCACCGCCAGCCACGGCCTCACCGGCCTGCTCCGCCCGCCGAACCGCGGCGCCGTGCGCGACCTGTTCCTGGTCGGCGGGTCGGTCCACCCGGGCGGCGGCCTGCCGCTGGTGATGCTGTCAGCGAAGATCGTCGCCGGCCGGATCGGCCCCGCGTAGCCTCAGGCCCGGCACCCGGTCCGGTGCCGGCTGACTGCTTCCAAGCAACCGTACACCCCCCGAAAAAGCACCCCTCGGAATCGTGGCCGGTGCATCACCTTCCGTGATTCCGCCGGTTCACACCCCTTGCAGGATTCTGCCATGAGGTCAGGACAGGGCGCGGCGGACGGCGGCGATGAGCTGGACGAAGCCGGCGACGGTCAGCACGGCCATGGCGACGAGCACGGCGAGGACGGTCTGCTCCTCCCACCGGCCTGCCGCGCCTGCGCCCGCGATCGCGAGGAGGCCGAAGATCGTGATGAGGACGCGGGTCGGCCGCTCCGCGACGGTGACCGTGCCGATGTCGGTCATGCCGGCGACGGTGGCTCTGGCTCGCACGTACTCGTGCAGCCACATCACGCCGCAGCAGCCCGCCGCGAGCCAGGCCGGCCCGCCGAGGATGACCAGTGCGACCAGCCAGCATGCCTCGGCGATCCGGTCGGCGGCGGAGTCGTAGACCTGGCCGAGACGCGTCGCCCGGCCGGTGACCACGGCAAGGACGCCGTCGACCGTGTCCGCGATCGCCGACAGCAGCACCAGTACGGCACCCGCGAAGGCCCAGCCGGTGCCGCCGGGGACGGCGACGGTGAGGGGCACCGCGGCGGACAGCAGCAGCCCCAGGACGGTGACGGCGTTGGGGCTGCGGACGCCGATGCGGGCGAGGGCGGCGCCCATCTCGTAGGACATGCGCAGCCAGCCTCGCACGAGCGGCGGCGCGGACCTCGGGTCGTAGCCGCCGTGCGCCGCCGCCCACCGCACGGCATAACCGTCCCAGTCGCGGACGTCAGACGCGGGCGCCGACACCGAGCTGCTGCCAGAC
The DNA here is from genome assembly GCF_035963215.1 of Dactylosporangium sp. NBC_01737. Classification (NCBI taxonomy): domain Bacteria; kingdom Bacillati; phylum Actinomycetota; class Actinomycetes; order Micromonosporales; family Micromonosporaceae; genus Dactylosporangium; species Dactylosporangium sp. NBC_01737. The sequence goes on along the minus strand of NZ_CP109153.1, from coordinate 4,173,381 downwards.
CTCTCGCGTGGCCGTCGACCGGTTGAGTGTGATGAAGTGGATCCCCGGTACGCCCTCCTCGAGGAGCCGCTCGCACATCTCGCTGGCCAGGTCGATGCCGAGGCTGCGGACCGCCTGCGGGTCGTCGGCGACCTGTTCGAACCGGGCGGCGAGCGCCGGCGGGAACGGCGCGCCGGACAGCTGCTGGGACCGCGCGATGGTGCCGATGGCCGTGACCGGCATGACGCCGGCGACGATCGGGGTGGTGCAGCCGCTCGCGGCGACCCGGTCCCGCAGCCGCAGGTAGTCATCGGCGTCGAAGAACATCTGGGTGATGGCGAAGTCGGCGCCGGCCCGGCATTTGCGGACGAAGTTGGCGGTGTCGGACTCGATGTCGGCCGACCTGGGGTGCTTGTACGGGAACGCCGCCACCCCGATGCTGAAGTCTCCGGACTCGCGGACGAGGCGGACCAGGTCCTCCGCGTAGAGCACGCCCTCAGGGTGCTGGACCCACTCGCCCATCGGGTCGCCGGGCGGGTCGCCGCGCACCAGCAGGAAGTTGCGGATGCCGGCGCCCGCGAGCTGGCCGATGACGTTGCGCAGCTCGGCGACGGAATGGTTGACGGCGGTCAGGTGCGCCATCGGCAGCAGCGTCGTCTCCGTCGCCACCCGCTCGGTCACGGCGACGGTCGTGTCGCGGGTGGTGCCGCCGGCACCGTACGTGATGGACACGAACGACGGGCGCAGCGGCTCCAGCTCCCGGATCGCCTGCCACAACTGGCGCTCGCCCTCGGGGGTCTTCGGGGGGAAGAACTCGAAGGAGAACGTCGGTGCGTCCCCGGCGATCAGGTCACCGATCGCCGCGGGTCCACCACCCATCACAGAAGGAAGTCCAGAAGCCACGTCCCGACTGTAGTGCCACCGGCGCCGCGGCCGGGAGCTCCGCGGCGACCGAATCATGTCGTACCCCCGGGGTAGAAAAGACGTTGGACGGTTCGACGTCCGCGGGCATCGCGAAGGCCCGCGGGTGGCGGGTGTCCGGCTGGACCGCGAGCGGACGGGGGTCGCTGGTTCCAGGAGGTCGTGACCGATGTCCCAGAGGATCGACCCGCCCGCGCGTCCGGGCGAGTCGCTCGGCGAGCTGCTGACCCGCCTGCGCCAGGCGCAGGGCAAGTCGCAGGTGAGGCTCGCCGGGTTGCTGTGCGCCGCGTCGGGGCTGCCGACGCTGACCCGTCACGAGATCTCCAGATGGGAGCGGGAGGAGCGCGTCCCGAGCCGGGTCTGGCTGGGCTGGCTCGCGTTCGTGCTCGACACCCCGCTCGACGACCTGGAGCGCGCCGCGGCGCTGACCCGCCGGCAGAGGGAGCCGACCATGACCTTGACCACCACCATGTCCACCACCATGTCCACCATCACGGCACCGCCACCACCGACGGCAACGGCTCTGGCACCGGCTCTGGCACCGGCTGCGGTGACGCGCGGGCAGGGTGGGGCAGGGCAGGGTGGGGCAGGGCAGGGTGGGGCAGGACAGGGTGGGGGCGGTGGTCCGGACCGCCGTGCACGCATCGCCGAGCTGCGCCGCATGGACGATCTCCTCGCCGGGCCCGAGCTGCTCGCCATGGTGCTCGCCGAGCTGCGGGCCGCCGCCCGCGACACCGCCGCCGGGTGCGGCGCGCCGGCGCAGGTCGCGGAGCTGGCCCAGTTGCACACCTGGGTGGCCGCCGACGCAGGCCGGCACCCGCCGGACGGCGTCCAGCGTGGTGGGGTGCGGGCGGCGCTCGCCGCCGGTGACCGGCCCTGGCGGGCCACCTGCTCGGCTGCCACGCCCAGGCCGTCGCGGAGCGCGGTGACGGCCGGCCGCGCTGCGGGTCGCGTCCACCGCCGAGCGGGTCGCGGCCGGCAGCGACCCGGCGACCGCGACGGTGCTGTCGCTGCGGGTCGCGTTCGCGCGGCGCACGCCGGCGAGCGGCGCACCTGCGACACGGCGCTCGCCGCCGCAGAGGACATGCACAGCCGCAGGGTGCCCGGCGCCGACCCGCCCTGGCTCTACTGGCTGGACGGCGCCCACGTGGACGCGCTCGCCGGCCTGAGCCTGGCCGCGGCGGGCCGGTCCGCGGCGGCGCTGCCCCGGCTCGCCGCCGCGCTGCGCGCTCCGACCGCGCGGAACCGCACGGTCGGTCTGGTGAGCGCGGCCGCGGCCCACGCCCACCTCGGCGTCGGCGACCTCGACGCGGCCTGCGACGCGGCCACCGAGACGCTGCTCACGTGCGTGGACTCGGGCTCGTTCCGGGTGCTGCGCCGGCTGCGGCGTGTCGATGCGGCCCTGCACGCCACCATCGGCGCCGGACGGCCGGCCGCGGCACTGCGCGTCTATGCGGACCTGGCCGGCTCGGCCGCGGCGTATCTGCCGGGTGGTGCGTCAGCGTCGGGGCGGCCGGCGGTGATCCCGATCGGCACGGCCCAGGTTCCGGGGCGGGTGGCCAGTTGACGCAGCGACCCGGTGCACCGGTGCGGTGGCCGCCTTTGTGCTGCGGTTCGCGTGCGGTGTTCGTCATGCCCGTAACAGAAGATCCGGCACGGCTGCGGCCTTCGTGGTTCCGCGCGGCCTCCGGCGGCGCGGACGGGTGGCGCGGTTGCGGTCCGCGCCGTGTCGAGGTGATGCCGAGCCAGGTCCGCGCTCACCTGATCCAGCGCCGCCGAGGTCGTCATTCGGTGGTGCCACACCGTCGCTGGTTCAAGAACGAGCACAAATCACCCACATCGCAACACCGGCAGAGCCCACGCAACCAGCGGGAGATCGCGGTCCGGAGCGGCGTGGGCCGGGCAGCGGCCGGGAGGGGCGACCCAAGCGCGATGACGGTCCGCGCCGTGTCGAGGTGATGCCACGCCATGTCCGCGCTCACCTGATCCAGCGCCGCCGAGCCCGGCGGAAGATCGCGGTCCGGAGCGGGGTGGGTTGGGCGGCGGCCGGGAGGGGCGACCCGAGTGCGATGACGGTCTGCGCAGGAATGGTTTCGCTGGGTTGTCGCAGGCGGGAATGTGTCGGCCGAGTGGTTGGACCGGTGGGCGAAGGCGGGGACCGGAGCGGCGGTCGCGGCCGTTTCGGGCTAGCGTCTCTGCCGTGACCCACCCCTTTCTCGACCGGGCCGAGCTTCGCACGCGGGTGCGGCAGGCGCTCGGTGACTTCCTGCAGCGGCGGCGGAGCCGGTTGGCCGAGATCGAGCTGGAGGCCCTCGCCCCGGTCGCCGACGCGATCGAGGCGCTCGTGCTGCAGGGCGGCAAGCGGCTGCGGCCGGCGTTCGCGTACTGGGGGTATCGCGGCGCCGGGGGTGCCGACGACGACGCCGTGGTCGCCGCGGTCGCGGCGCTCGAGCTGGTCCAGGCCAGTGCCCTGATCCACGACGACGTCATGGACGGCTCGGAGACCCGCCGCGGGGAGCCGGCCGTGCACCGCAGGTTCGCGAGGCTGCACGCCGGGGCGGGCTGGCGTGGTGACCCCGCCGGGTTCGGCACGGCGGCGGCGATCCTGCTCGGTGACCTGTGCCTGGTGTGGTCGGACGAGATGCTGCACGCGAGCGGGCTCGACCCGCACACCGTGGCGCGGGCACGGCCGGTGTTCGACGACATGCGGACCGAGGTGACGATCGGGCAGTACCTCGACGTGCAGACGCAGGCGACGGGTGACACGTCGACGGCGCGGGCGAGCCTGGTGGCGCGGTTCAAGTCGGCGAAGTACACGATCGAGCAGCCGCTGCTGCTGGGCGCGGCGATCGCCGGGGCGTCGCAGACGCTCGCGAAGGCGTACTCGGGGTACGGGCTGCCGCTCGGCGAGGCGTTCCAGCTGCGCGACGACGTGCTGGGGGTGTTCGGCGACCCGGCGGTGACGGGCAAGCCCGCCGGGGACGACCTGCGGGAGGGCAAACGCACCTACCTGGTCGCGGCCGCGCTCGAGAAGAGCGGCGCCCGGCAGCTGTTCGACGAGCTGCTCGGCAACCCCGGCCTGGACGCCGGCGGCGTCGCGCGGTTGCGGGAGGTGATCGTGGACAGCGGGGCGCTGCGCAGCACCGAACGCAGGATCGAGGACCTGACCGCCGAGGCCCTGGCGGCGCTGGACGGCGCGCAGGTCACCGCGGAGGCGCGGGAGGTTCTGACGGGTCTGGCCCAGGCGGCGACGCAGCGGACAGTCTGACCCACAGCGACAACGTCAGGACGACGAGCGCGAAGCCGAACGCGAGGTCCTCGACGGGGGCGTACACGAGCCGCAGGCCGAGGATGTCCGCGGGGTTGTAGAGGACCACGCCCCGGCCGGTGAGGATGCCGTTGGACAGCAGCTGGAAGCCGAAGACGATGGGGTACGTGCACCAGAACACCCGCCCGAGCACGACCCGGCTGCGCAGCACGAACACGTCGATGAGGACGGCTGCGACGACCCCGGTGACGGCGGCGGCGGTGTAGGTCACGGCCGGCGCCGGGAGGACCGGGAGGCGCCGGAGGCGCGGGAGAGGCGCAGCAGGGTCTGCCGGGTCGCCTCGAAGCCGAGGATCGCGCAGACCGGCACGACGAGGAAGAACAGCACCTCTTCCAGGGGCAGCCCGCCGGGCAGGACCACGCCGAGCATCTGCCGCGGGTCGAACGTCCAGTGCCCGGCGCGGATCGCGAGGAGGTCCCAGACGACGAACACGGCGGCGACCGGCGCGATGGTCAGGACGAGCCGGCGTACCTGCCGGAGCACGCCGACCTTCAGCAGCGGCTCGAGCCACAGCGCGCCGAAGAGACAGCCGGCGAGCACCAGCAGGTACGTGCAGTGCGCCAGCACCGTCAGAAGCCCAGCGCCTGCGCGCGGCGCTTGACCTCGGTCGCCCGGTTGCCGCGCAACGCCGCGGCGGGTGTGCCCGGCAGGGTGTCGTCGGGCGTGTACAGCCACCGCAGGGCCTCATCGTCGTTGTACCCAGCGTCGTACAACACCGTGAGGACGCCGGGCAGGTGCTTCACCACACCGTCGTCGCTGATGAAGTCGGCCGGTACGCGCAGCACGCCGTCCTTGCGCACGGCGAGGAACTTGCGCTCCCGGACGAGCTGGTGCACCCGGTTCACCGGGATGCCGAGGCGTTCAGCGACGTCCGGCATGGTCAGCCAGTCGGTGGGGCCCACAGGTTGTTCGGTCACAGGGAACACAGTGCCATGTCGCTGCGACGACAACTGACGGAGGGGAACGGCTGTGGGGCTCTGGCTCAAGGTCCACCGTGAGGTCACCGGTGCCTGGCGCTCCGCGTGCTACGACGTCTACCGGCAGGTGAGCCGGCGCCAGCTGGCTTCTCTGCTGACCGCGGAGACGGCCGAGTTCGCGGCGCGGCACCGGGCCCGTGACGAGCCGCGCCGGCCGCGGCGGGTCGCGGCGACCAGCGGCGTCGCCCTGCTCGTCGCCGGTGGGGCGGCCGGGACGTACCTCGCGGTCGCGGGCAGCCTCACCGCGTTGCGCACGCCGCCGCCGGCGTCGGTCGCGGCCGCCGCCGCCACGGCCGGCCCGACCCCCGAGGTGATCGGCGGCGTGTCGCCGGGGCCGGCGGCCCAGCCGACCCACGCCCGGCCGCAGGTGCGCCGGTCAGTGGCGCCGCCGGTCCTGGCGATGCCGGCTGTGCCGCCGCCCGCCGGGACCCCTGCGACGAACACGCCGGAGAGCACGCCGACGCCCACGGCGAGCCCCAGCGCGACCGTTTCGGCCAGTCCGTCACCGTCCGTATCGGCACCGTCGCCGACGCGTACGGCCTCGAAAACCCCGAAACAGGGACAAAGCAATGTCGGTATGGCAGGACGCTGAGGAAACCGGTTCACCAGCCGTACACTCGCAGCCAATGGATACCACGGTCGCCGATCCCCTTCTCGGTGCGCTTGTAGACGGGCGCTACCGCGTTCGCTCCCGTGTCGCCAAAGGCGGCATGGCGACGGTCTACACCGCTCTCGACGAGCGGCTCGAGCGGACCGTCGCCCTGAAGATCATCCACCCTGCGCAGTCGCACGATCCGCAGTTCGTCAGCCGGTTCACCGACGAGGCGAAGACGATCGCCCGGCTCACCCATCCCAACGTCGTCGCGGTCTACGACCAGGGCAACCATCAGGGGCTGCCGTATCTGGTCATGGAGTTCGTGCGGGGTCGCACGCTGCGCGAGGTGCTCGCCGAGCGCCGCCGCCTGCAGCCGCAGGAAGCCCTCGCGATCATGGAGCAGATGCTCGCCGCGATCGCCGCCGCGCACCGCGCCGGCCTGGTCCACCGCGATGTCAAGCCGGAGAACGTCCTCGTCGCGGAGGCCCCCGGCGACGCGCACAACCTCATCGACGGCGTGGTCAAGGTCGCCGACTTCGGGCTCGCCCGCGCGGTCGAGGCCAGCGCCGACGAGACCGGCTCGCACCTCATGGCCACCGTCGCCTATGTCGCGCCGGAGCTGGTCACCGACGGCCACGCCGATCCCCGCACCGACGTGTACTCCGCAGGCATCGTGCTGTTCGAGATGCTCACCGGCCGGGTGCCCTACGAGGCGGACCGTCCCGTCGAGGTCGCGTGGCAGCACGTCGACCGGGACGTGCCGTTCCCGTCGCGGTACACGCCGGGGCTCCCGCCGGCCGTCGACGACCTGGTGATCCGCGCGACCCGCCGCGACCCCGGCGCCCGCCCGACCGACGCGGGCGCGATGCTCACCGAGGTGCAGGCGGCCCGCGAGGACGTCGGCGTCGAGCTCGCGACCCGGTCCCGGCCGCTGTCGCAGCCGACGGTGATCGTGCCGCAGATCGAGTCGGTGCCGCAGAACGTGTACCGCACCGGCACGATGGAGCCGGCCCGGCCCTCGTGGGCGAAGCTGCCCAGCCCCGCCCCCGCACAGCAGGTGACCCGTCGCCGCCGGGCGCAGCCGGAGCCGGCCGGGCCCGCCGCAAAGCTCGCGGAGCTGCTCGCCCAGGTCAACGCCAACCCCCGGACCCGCCTCACGGTGATCGCGGCGATGCTCACGCTGGGTCTGCTGGTCGCCGTCGGCGGCTACTGGATCGGTGTCGGCCGGTACACCGACGCCCCCGACCTGACCACGATGACCAGTGACATGGCCGGTCAGCAGGCGCGGGCCGCCGGGTTCAAGGTGAAGTTCGGCCCGCCGAAGTTCGACGCGAAGGTCGCCAAGGACAAGGTCCTCGCCCAGGACCCGGCCGCGCACGCGCGCATCCTGGACGGCGGCACGATCACGCTGACGCTGTCGCTCGGACCGGAGATCCACAAGGTCCCCGACATCGCCGGCAAGGAGTACGACCTCGCCGTCGTCGACCTCCAGGCGACCGGCCTGCAGGCCACCCGCGCCGAGAAGTTCGACGACGCGGTCCCCGCGGGATACGTCGTGGACACCGACCCGAAGATCGGCGCCGAGGTCAAGCCCGGCCAGACGATCAAGGTCAACGTCAGCAAGGGCCCCAACCCGGTGAAGGTGCCGCTGGTCATCGGCAAGAACATCGAGGAGGCCAAGCAGGCCCTCGCCAAGGTGAAGATCACCGTCGGCAAGATCGAGGCGGTCGACAACGACAAGCCCAAGGACCAGGTCGTCTCGCAGAGCATCGGCGACGGCAACAGCGTCACCGACGGCATGGTCATCGATCTGCAGATCTCCAAGGGTCCCGCGCTCCTCACCGTCCCCGAGGTCCGCGGTATGCAGCTCGACCAGGCCCGCCAGACCCTGGAGGCGATGGGGCTCGCGGTCGACGCGCAGGGCTTCGGCACCGTCCGCCAGATGGACCCGCCGCCGAACACCCAGGTCCCACCGGGCACGCGGATCCGCCTGCTGGCGTACTTCTAGTGCATGGCACGACACCGGTCGGCGGGCACGCGCCCGCCGCCGGTGGCCTGGCCAAGGCGTCGCTGCGTTACGTCGAGCAGACGGACGCGACCGCCGTGCAGGTCTACGTGTCCAACCCGCGCGGGTGGGCGCTCACCGAGGGCGACCCCGGGCAGGACGCCGCGTTCCTCACCGGCTGCGGCGAGCGCGGCGTCACCGCGTACATCCACGCCGCGCTGCTGGTCAACCTCGGCTCCCCCACCGAGGCGACCGTCGAACGGTCCGTCGCCACCCTTGAGCACGCCCTGCGCCGCGGCAAGGCGATCGGCGCGCGGGGTGTGGTGTTCCACGCCGGTTCGGCGGTCGACGCCGCCCATGCCGAGAAGGCATTGGATGTGGTACGCGACGTGCTGCGCCCCCTGCTCGACCGTGCGGCCGGGCAGGGCTGGCCGCCGCTGCTGGTCGAGCCGAGCGCCGGCGGTGGCCGCTCCCTGGCGTCGCGGGTCGAGCACCTGGAGGCGTACCTCGCCGCCGTCGACGACCACCCGCACCTGGGCGTCTGCTTCGACACCTGCCACGCCTGGGCCGCCGGCCACGACCTGGCCACCGCCGGGGGCATGACCGCGACCCTCGACGCCCTGGTCCGGGCGGCCGGGCCCGGCCGGCTGCAACTGATCCACGCCAACGACTCGAAGGACACCTGCGGCTCCACCCGCGACCGCCACGAGTCGCTCGGCAAGGGCACCATCGGCGCGGCGGCGTTCGCGGAGCTGGTCCGCCACCCGGCCGCGGCGGGCGTGCCGCTGATCGTGGAGACCCCGGGCGGCGAACTGTCCGCCGACCACGCCGCCGACATCGCGCTGCTGCGAGGTCTGCCCGCACCTCGCTGACCCCGCGGCGGTGGCGGGGAGGGACGATCAGGTCAGGAGCTTGGTGAGGACCGCCGCGGTGGTGGCGACGTCGTCGTCGGTGAGGTCCATGTGCGTGGTCAGGCGCACGGTGCGCGGGCCGAACGCGGAGACGAGGACGCCGTGCTCACGCGCGGCCGCCGTCAGCTGCGCCGCGTCGAGGGGCGCGTCGCGCAGGTCCAGCAGGACGATGTTGGTCTCGACGCGGGCCGGGTCGACGACGCCGGCCGGGGCGAGGGACGCCGCGAGGTGCCGGGCCTTGCCGTGGTCGTCGGCGAGGCGGCCGATGTGGTGGCGCAGGGCGTGCAGGCCGGCGGCGGCGAGGATGCCGGCCTGGCGCATGCCGCCGCCGAGGCGCTTGCGGATCAGGCGGGCCTCGGCGATGCGGGCGGCGGAGCCGATGACCAGGGAGCCGACGGGCGCGCCGAGGCCCTTGGAGAGGCAGACGGACAGGGTGTCGAAGAGCCGGCCGTATTCGGCGAGGGGGACGCCGGTGGCGACGTGCGCGTGCCAGATGCGGGCGCCGTCGCAGTGCAGGAGCAGGCCGGCGTCGTCGCAGACGGTGCGCAGGTCGCGCAGGGCCGGCAGCGGGATGATGGTGCCGCCGCCGCGGTTGTGGGTCTGTTCGACGGCGATGGCACGGGTGGCGACGGTGTAACCGCCCGGCGGGCGGATCATCGCGGCGACGACCGCGGGGTCCAGCGCGCCGCCGACGGCGGGCCAGGTGCGGGTGGAGATGCCGCCGTACGCCGCGGCCGCGCCCATCTCATAGGTGACGACGTGGGCGTCGGCGTCGCAGAGCAGCTCCTCGGCGCGCGGGACGACGAGCTGCAGGGCGATCTGGTTGGCCATGCAGCCGGACGGGGTGAACAGCGCCGCCTCGTGGCCGAACAACGCGGCCGCATGCGACTGCAGCTCGTGCAGCGACGGGTCCTCGTCGAACACGTCGTCGCCGACCGGCGCGTCGGCCATGGCGGCGCGCATGGCCGGCGTCGGCCGGGTGACGGTGTCGGAGCGCAGGTCCGCGACCCGGCCCTCAGCCACGCAGCATCTCCGCGACGAGGAACGCCAGCTCCAGGGACTGCTGGGTGTTGAGCCGCGGGTCGCAGGCGGTCTCATACCGGTCGGGGAGGTCCTCGTCGACGATCGCCTGGGCGCCGCCGAGGCACTCGGTGACGTCCTCGCCGGTGAGCTCGACGTGCAGGCCGCCGGGGTGGGTCTCCAGCTCCCGGTGGACCTCGAAGTAGCCGAGGACCTCGTCGACGATCCGGTCGAAGTGCCGGGTCTTGTATCCGTTGGAGGACTCGTGGGTGTTGCCGTGCATGGGGTCGCACTGCCACACGACGCGGCAGCCGGCGGCGGTGACCTTCTCCACGATCGGCGGGAGCGCGTCGCGGACCTTGGTGCTGCCCATGCGGGCGACGAACGTGAGCCGGCCGGGGATGTTGTCGGGGTTGAGCTTCTCGAACAGCTCCAGGGCCTGCTCGGGGGCGGTGGTCGGGCCGAGCTTGACGCCGATCGGGTTGGCGATGCGCGACATGAAGTCGACGTGGGCGCCGTCGATCTGGCGGGTGCGCTCGCCGATCCACAGGAAGTGCCCGGACAGCCCGTAGGGACGGCCACCGGCGATGCGGGCCAGGGGGCGCTCGTATTCCAGCGCCAGGGCCTCGTGCGAGCAGTACAGGGTGACGGTGCGCAGCGCCTCGTCGTCGTTGACGCCGCACGCCTGCATGAAGCGCAGCGCGCGGTCGATCTCGCGGGCGATCGCCTCGTAGCGCTGGCCGGCGGGTGAGGTGACGACGAAGCCCTTGTTCCAGTCGTGCACGGCGTGCAGGTCGCCCATGCCGCCGCCGAGGTAGGCGCGGAGCATGTTCATCGCGCTGGAGGAGTTGGCGTAGGCGCGGACCATGCGCTGCGGGTCGGCGATGCGCGCCTGCGGGTCCTTGTCCAAGGAGTTGATCATGTCGCCGCGGTATGCCGGGAGCCCCAGCGAGTCCAATGCCGCGGAGCGGGGCTTGGTGAACTGGCCGGCGACCCGGCCGAGCTTGATGACGGGCAGGGACGCGCCGTAGGTGAGCACGACCGCCATCTGCAGCAGGGTGCGGGCGTTGGCCAGGACGTGCGCCTCGGTGTTGTCGGCGAACGTCTCGGCGCAGTCGCCGCCCTGCAGCATGAACGCCTTGCCGTCGGCGACGAGGGCGAGCCGCTCGCGGAGCTGGTCGACCTCGTAGGGCGCGACGATCGGCGGCACGGAGGACAGCAGCTGGCCGACCTCGTCGACGGCCTGCTGGTCCGGCCACGGCGGGGTCTGCGCGCGGGGCAGGGTGCGCCAGTGGTCCAGACCGAACTCCGCGTCGTCGTCGAGGTTGCCCGCGACGGCCACTCGGGAGATCTCGGGACCGGGATATGTGAAGTGGTGCCACTCCTGCCGCATACCGCAAAGCCTACCGACCGCCCAGGACCGGCGGCTGTCGCCATCCCGCCGGTCCTAGAAACTGGACTACATGTTGATCATGTGGCCGGCAAGGCCGTGGATGGCCTCCTTGACCGCCTCGCCGAGGGTCGGGTGGGCGTGGACGTTGCGGGCGACCTCGTGCACCGTGAGGTCCCACTGCTGGGCCAGGGTCAGCTCCGGCAGCAGCTCGGTGACCTCGGGGCCGATCAGGTGGGCGCCGAGCAGCTCGCCGTACTTCCCGTCGCTGATGATCTTCACGAAGCCGGTGGCGTCGCCGAGGCCGTGCGCCTTGCCGTTGGCGGTGTACGGGAACTTCACGACCTTCACGTCGAAGCCCTGCTCGCGCGCCTGCGCCTCGGTCCAGCCGAAGCTGGCGACCTGCGGCTGGCAGTACGTCGCCCGCGGGATCATGACGTAGTCCAGCTCCATCGTCTCCGCGCCGGCGATGGTCTCCGCCGCGATGATGCCCATCGACTCCGCGGCGTGCGCGAGCATCAGCTTCGCGGTGACGTCGCCGATCGCGTAGATGTGCGGCACGTTGGTGCGCAGCCGCCCGTCGACCGCGATCGCGCCCCGCTCGGTCAGCGCGACCCCGGTCTTCTCCAGGCCGTAGCCCTCGACGCGGGGCTGGAAGCCGATCGCCTGCAGCAGCTTGTCCGCCTCCAGGACCTGCGACTTGCCGCCCGAGGAAACGGTGACCTTGACCCCGGCGTCCGTTTCGGAGACCGACTCGACCCGGGTCGAGGTGAGCACCGTGATGCCGAGTCGCTTGTACCGCTTCGCCAGCTCCGCGGACACCTCGGCGTCCTCGAGCGGCACCATGCGGTCCAGGAACTCCACGATCGTGACCTTGACGCCGTAGTTGTGCAGCACGTACGCGAACTCGACGCCGATCGCGCCCGCCCCGGCGATGACGATCGAGGACGGCAGCTCCTCGCTGAGGATCTGCTCCTCGTACGTGACGACCCGGTCCGACAGCGAGGTGCCGGGCAGCAGCCTGGTGGTGGCACCGGTGGCGATGATGGCGTTGGCGAACGTCACCGTCTCGTCCCCGACCTGCAGCGTGTGGTCGTCGAGGAAGACACCGCGGCCGTGGAACTGGCGGATCTCGTTCTTCTTCATGAGGTAGTGCACGCCCTTGACCCGGCCGTCGGCGACCTTGCGGCTGCGCTGGAACGCGGCGGAGTAGTCGAAGGTCACCGAGCCCTGGATGCCGAACGTCTTGGCCTCGGCGGTGAAGATGTGCGCCAGCTCGGCGTTGCGCAGCAGGGCCTTGCTCGGGATGCAGCCGACGTTGAGACAGACGCCGCCCCAGTACCTGTCCTCCACGATCGCGGTCCGCAGCCCGAGCTGGGAGGCGCGCACGGCGGCGGTGTAGCCGCCCGGACCGGCGCCGAGCACCACCACATCGAAGTCAGTCATAGCCAATCCTTGCGTTTGAAGGTGACGTACAGCCCTACGGACAGCAGCACGATGAGCACGGCGGAGGTCACGAAGCCCGTGCGGTGCTCGTAACCGGGAAACGGAAGATTCTGCCCGTAGTAACCTGTAACAGCCGTCGGCACCGCGATGATGGCCGCCCAGCTGGTGACCTTCTTCATGATGTTGTTCATCCGGTTGCCCTGCACGGCGAGGTTGGACTCCAGGATGCTCGACACGAAGTCGCGCAGGCTCTCGGTCCACTCCGTGACCCGCATGACGTGGTCGAAGAGGTCCTGGTAGTAGGGCGCGATGTCCTCGTCGACGAATTTGGTCCGGGCCAGGCCGTTGACCACCTCGCGCATCGGCAGCACGATCTTGCGCAGGTGGCTGAGGACCCGCCGGAGCCGGAAGTTGCGCTGCTGCACGTCGCGGACCGCCTGCGGCGTCTCCTCGAAGAGCTTGTCCTCCAGGGCCTCGAGCGCGTCGTCGAGCTCCTGCACCGCGTCGAAGTGCCCGTCGACGACGACGTCGAGCAGCCCGTGCACGAGGTACGCGACGCCGTGCACGGCCAGCTCGGTGGTCGTGTCCCAGCGTTGCACCACCGCGTCGATGTCGAAGCCGTCGCCGTGCACGGTGATCAGCGCCCGGTCGGTGAGGAACGCCGACACCTGGTGCACGACGAGCTCGCTGGTGCCGCCGTCGAAGGCGACCTGATACGCGCTGAGGTAGAGGTGGCCGCTGTAGTGGTTGAGCTTCGGCCGCTCCCGGGGCGAGGCGGCGTCCTCGATCGCCAGCCGGTGCAGCCCGAACTCCTCCTGCACCTGCTCGTACTGCTCCCGCGACGGTGCCGTGAGGTCCAGCCACACCACCGTGTCGTCGGCCTGCAGGTGATCCGAGATATCGTCGATCGGGAAATCCTCGGCTACCAGGTCACCGTTGCGGTAGAGCCGCGTGCGAGCCATGCCGTCATCCAACCAGAAGGAGGCAGGCGTGGCAGGGTTCACCGACGCGACGAGCGTGCAGCGCGCCGACGACGACAGCTTCGACACCGACCTTGATCCACTGTGGACCGTCGGCGGCAAGCCCAACGGCGGCTACCTCCTGGCGATCCTCGCCCGCGCCGCGATCGAGACCGCCGGCACCCACCCCGACCCGCTGTCGGCGAGCGCGGTGTATCTCTCACCGCCCGACCCCGGTCCCGCCGCCGTCACCGTCGAGGTGCTGCGCGCCGGCCGCTCCGCCAGCCAGGTCAGGGCGCGGCTGAGCCAGAAGGACCGCACGTGCGTCGAGGCCTTGTTCACCCTGGGCGCCCTGGCGGCGGCCGGCGAGCCCCGCTGGGTCGACGCCGCTCCCCCGCCGGTCGCCGCCGAGGACGCCCTGTTCGCCACGCCCTCGCAGGCACCCGGCACCGGGCTGCGCATCGACATGCTGGACCAGTTCGAGCAGCGCATCGACTGGCAGGCCGTCGGTGACCCGCCCGGCGAGCTGCGCGGCTGGCTGCGGCTGCCGGACGGCGCCGCCTGGGACCCGGTGTCCCTGCTGTTCGCCGCCGATGCCTTCCCGCCGGCGACGTTCACCCTGGGCAGCAACGGCTGGACGCCGACCCTGGAGCTCACGGTGTACGTGCGGGCGCTGCCCGCCCCCGGCCCGCTGCGGGTCCGCCAGCGCGCGCGGCTGCTCACCGAGAGCCTGGTGGACCAGGTCTGCGAGATCTGGGACGCCGAGGACCGCATCGTCGCCCAGGCCACCCAGCTCGCCGCCTACCGCATGCCCGCATCCTGAGCCGCTGAACAGGCGCGCCCCCGCACCGGTGTCCCGGTACGGGGGCGCGTTCCTTGGAGAGGAAGTTACCGCTTGACCCGTTTCCTCACGCTCTTGCTGGTGCTCCGCCAGGCGTTGACGGCCCGCTGACGCGGCGTCGGCTTCCGGCGGCGTCGCACGACCGTGACCACCGCGACGATCACGGTGGCGACACCGGCCGCGGCGGCGGTCACCAGCGGAACGGGCCGACGGCGTGCCACGTCCTTGCCCTGCTCGGCCAGTTCGGCCGCGCGCTGCTCGGTCTTGGCTGACATCGTGTCGACCGTGTTGCCAAGGTCGTCGCGACGCTCGGTGGCCAGGCCACCGATCGTGCTCCCGTTCGTGTTCGCATGTGTGACGCTCATCGCTGCCCCTTTCTCTCTCTGAGCGTCAGGTTGCCCATTCATGGGCGTGCTCAATCAGCGCAGTGTTGTGACGATCGGCGCATGGTCCGACGTCACTGCGGTGCCGACGCTGACATCGGTGCAGGTCAGGCCGCGGACGAGGACGTGGTCGATCTGCTTGACGGGGAGGTCGGCGGGGAACGTGCGCACCGGGCGGAACGCCGCGAACCCGTCGGCGTACCCGGCGTCGGCGAACGCCCGCATCGACGCGTCGCCGGGTTCGATGTTGAGGTCGCCGGCGATGAACGTCGGGCGGCCGGCGCCGAAGCGGGTCGCGAACGCGGCGATCTCGGCGACCTGGACCAGGGGCTCGGCGTCCGGCGGGGGCTGGATGTGGGTGGAGACGACGGCGATGTCGCGGCCGCCGAAGCGCACCACGACGCCGAGGGCCTGGGCACCGGTCGGCGCGCCCACCGCGGACAGCGGCACCGTCTCGACCGCGCTGACCGGCAGGTTCGTCAGCACCGCGTCGCCCCAGACGGCGTCGGCGGCCGGGGCGAACCAGGAGCGCATGCCGAGTTCGGCGGCGAGGACCCGCAGGTCGTCGTGGCCGCCGTTGAGCAGCCAGGCCCGGTCGACCTCGGACAGGACCACGACGTCAGGGTCGGACGCGGCGATCGCCCGGGCGGCGACGGCGGGACGGTAGGTGCCGTCGAGCCCGAAGCCCATGCGGATGTTGTACGCCACGAGCCGCAGCCCCCGCTCCGGCGCGGCGCCGGAGGCGGCGGAGACCGGCGGCGTCGTGGTGATCCCGAGCAGCGGCACGAGCAGGCAGACGCCGAGGGCGGCGAGCCCGGGGCGCCACGACAGCCCGACGGCGGGGGCGCCACCACCGGCGCGGAGCAGGACCCACGCCGGCGCGAGGGCCACCGCGACCGGCACCCACCGGTTGGGGTAGCCGAGGTCGTAGGCGGCGTAGTACGCGACGGCGGCGACGGCGAACACGACCATCCCGGCGACCGCGGCGTGCCCGGCCGCCGCCCCGCGGCCCGCGTCCGCGTCGGGTGCGGCGTCGGCCGCGGCGGCACGGAACGCCCGGCCGAAGGCGCCGCAGCCCAGCAGCAGCGCGAGGAACAGCCCGTCGGGGCCGAGCCAGCCGAACACGACCGCGGCGCCGAGCAGCAGCACCGCCGCGAGGGCACGGTCGAAGCGCCCGGCGAGCCGGCCGGTGGCGCCGGCCAGGAACCCGGCCACGGCCAGGCCGAGCAGCAGCTCCGGCACCACGGGCGGGGCCGTGCCTGCGACGGGGTCGAAGCGGTAGGACAGTGCGAGCGTCGCGACGGCCGGGGACAGCGCGAACATGCCCGTGAGCAGCATCGCCGGCCCCACCAGGAACCAGGCCGCGGCGGAGCTGCGCCCCGGTGCGGTGCGCCACTGGCACCAGATGAGGACGAGGCACTCGAGCGCGACGAGTGGAGCGGCCCACCAGCGTGGCTGCCAGGTCAGGTCGACGGTGCGCAGGGCGGCGTGCTGCAGCGCGGCGGCGGCCAGGCCGAGCGGGACGCCGACGGCGGCGGCCGCCGCGCACGGCGCTCGCCGCGAGCCACGACAGCCCCCCGAGCAGGCCGGCGGAGGCGACATACAGCTGCGGCTGTCCACCGTGGACGAACAGCAGCGCGAAGCGGGCGGCGGCGAGCACCGCGGCGCCAGCGATCGCGACCTTCGCCGCGTCCCACCTGACGGCCAGCGGCACGACCGCGAACGGCGCGAGGAACCACAGCAGCGCGAAGGCGCCCATGAGCTCGGCCGGCGTCGACGCCGCCTGCCCGAAGATCGTGATGATCGACGGGAGCCAGACCCTGAGCAGGTCGACGAGCAGGAGGATCCCCGCGGCGAGCGCGGGGATCCGGAGGTCAGTCCTCGCGAACGACAACCTGGACGGCGGCGTCATCGTCGAGACGATAGCCGACGCCGCGCACCGTGGCGATGATCCGTGCGGCCTCACCGAGCTTGACCCGCAGGCGCCGCACGTGGACGTCGACGGTGCGCTCGGTGCCGACCATGTCGTAGCCCCACACCTGGCGCAGCAGCTGCGCCCGGCTGAACACGCGACGCGGGTGCTCGCACAGGAACAGGAACAGGTCGTATTCGCGGCGGGTCAGCGGCACGGGCGCGCCGTCGCGCAGGACGAGCCGGGAGCCGGTGCACAGGTAGAGCGACGGCGCGTCGGGTGCGGCGGCGCCGATCCGCTTGACCCTTGTGGGCTCGGCCGCGCCGGATCCGCCGGAGTCGGGGGTCTCGACCAGTCGCAGGTTACGGCCGGTGTGCTGGGACGGCCCGTGCTGCAGCGTGTGCGCCGGCGCGGTGGCGCGCTGCAGCGGCGCCGAGGTCTGCGGGCCGCGCTGGATCTGCTGCTTGGCCTGGCTGGCGGCGAGCGCCTCGAGGTCGCTGATCAGGCGGGACGCCTCCGGTGGGAGTTCGTCACCGTTGAGGGTGATGTGCACGGTGATGGTGACCACCGATGGCGTCACCTCTGGAGCGCCGACGACCGAAATGGCCATTTTCAATTCCTCTCGAAAAGCCTTTGGAATGACGCCGAATCAACGGACAGCCGCTCGACAAAGGCCGTCGAAATGGTGTGCACGCCGCGAGACCCAGAGTGGGTCAAGGAGTACCTCATGGCACATGGCACCGACCTTACCAGCATCGTCACGCCGCGCGACAGAGTTGTAACCTGCCGCACAGAATAGATCGATGACAATTTGTCTGATGTTTTCGGCCGACATTCACCGGCCATTCACGACACGTCTACGAGTTCAGCTTTGTCACCGTACGACGCCCGGTCAATCTCTTCCCGCATGTTGAGAAGGTCGAACCTCCGGGTACCGGCAAACCCATGCCAAGGTGCGCACATGTTGCCGACAAATCCTATCCGCTAGATAGATTCACGTCGCCCACCATATGGGATCGACGCGCGCAACTCACCAGGGCTGACAATACTCGCACCGAGCTCGCGCACTCGTTGGCGGAGCTCCCGGTCGGAGGTCACCACCACGACAGGACGGCGGCCGACATTGTCAGCGACGAGCGCGACGATGTGGTCGTCACCGGATTGCGGCGCGGCTTGCACCGCCACACCCGCGACCGGCGGCACACCACGGGCGGCGCCCTCCACCACCAGGGTCACCGCACCGAGCAGCGAGGCGGGCAGTGCGGCGGTGTCGCGGGCCGCCAGTGCGTCGCGGAGCCGGGTCGCGGCCCCTCGCCGGTCGCGCCACCAGCCGTCCGGCACGGACCCGACGACGTTGGCGCCGTCCACGACGATGAGCGGCTCAGGATCCATGTGAGCAGTCTTACCCGCCGGACATCCTCCGCAGTCCCCGGATCGCGCCGATGTCGAGCACCGGAGGCGCCATGGAACAGATCCGCGAGACGGCCGGTGTCACCCTGCGCGCCATTGTGCGGTATGTGCGCGCCAGGGGCGGCGACACCGCGGTCGCGCACGTGCTCAACCTCGCCGGCGAACACGAGCCGCCGGAGGCATACGACGACGCCCGCCGCTGGTGGTCCTACGAGACGAAGATCAACGTGTTCGGCGCGGCGGCGCAGGTGCTCGGCGACGAGTCCGTCGGGCTGCGGGTCGGGCAGAGCATCCTGTCCTACTCGGTGAACACCCCGCTGCGGCTGGGCCTGCTGATGCCCGGCGGGCCGACGAGGCTGATCCGGCTCATCGCGACCACCAGCGCCAAGTTCAACACCACCGCCGACATGTCCACGCTGTCGACCGGCCACGGCGCGGCGCGGGTGCAGTACCGGCTGCGCGCCGGCTACCGGCCCAGCCGCTACGACTGCGACTACACCCGCGGGCTGCTGACCCAGCTGCCGGCGCTGTTCGGGCTGCCCGCCGCCACCGTCACCCACGACATCTGCCAGGTCGAGGGTGCCGAGGCGTGCGTGTACACCGTCCGCTGGCGGCAGCGGCGGCTGCTGTCGTGGCCACGGGCGGGCCGGGATATCCGCCGCGGCGCCGGGTATTGCGCGGGCGTGGACACACGGACCAGCGAGCCGGCCGTCGGGGTCACCCCGAACCTGTTCGGCATCGCGTACGGCCTGACGGGCCTGGCCGGTTGCTGGGGCTACGCCGCGCTGCTGCACTTCGCACCCGCGGTCGTCTCCGACATCCTGTGCGTCCTGGCCGCCGCCGTCTGGCTGACGCTCCTGGCCGCCTACGTGTCGCAGGTGCCGCGGCGGCCGGGCGGCTGGGCCGCCGAGCTGAGCGACCCGGTGCTGGGGCCGTTCGTCGCGCTGATCCCGATCGTCGGCATGCTGCTGGCCATCGGCCTGATGCGGCACGAACGCACGGCGGGGCAGTGGCTGTTCGGCGTGTTCGCCGCCGTCACGATCGTGCTGGCCGGATGGATGACCGGCCAGTGGATCTCCGCCGGCCTCGACCCGGACAAGCTGCACCCCGGATACGTGCTGCCCTCCGTCGCCGGGGGACTCATCGCCGCCATCGGCGCGGCCCTCGCCGGCTGGCCGGGCCCCGCCCGGGTGTGCTTCGGCCTCGGTGTCGTGTCGTGGCTGGTCATCGATTCGATGATCCTGGCCCGGCTGTACTTCCGGCCGCCGCTCCCGCCGCAGCTGCGGCCCACCCTGGCGATCCAGGCGGCTCCGCCCGCCCTCGCCGGCCTGGCGTACCTGGCCGTCACCCACAACAGGGTCGACGCCGTGACCTTCGGGCTCGCCGGCTACACCCTGCTGGCGGCGCTCGTCCAGCTCCGGCTCATCGGCGTGTACCGCCGCCTGCACTTCACGTCGGGATTCTGGGCGTACGCCTTCCCCTACGCGGCGGTCGCCACGTTCACGCTGCACTGGGTCGCCTACGCCCACCCGCCGGGCTACCGGATCTGGGCGTGGATCGTCATCCTCGCGATCACCGCGTTCGTCGCCGCACTCGCCGCCGAGACGACGGCGGCGCTCGCCCGGCACCGTTTCCTGCCGCAGCTGCGCTGAACCACCCTGCCGCAGCTGCGCTGAACCACCCTGCCGCCGCCGCGCCGAGCCACCCGGCCGCCGCGCTGCGCGCAAGACGCGCCGGGAGGGTCACGTCCGTCGAGGGCTGTGGTGGATCTTTTGGGGTCGGGCCTGCCTTCGCGTCTCGCGCGCAGGGCAGGCGAATCGGACGACAGACCTGGCACGACCTCGAACCTGGACCCGGGTTCTTCCGATCGCCACGCGCATGCGTGTGTTCCGGCCGCGCGCAGCGCAGGGCGTGCGACCGAAGGGAGCATTGGGGGTGTGGGGTGAGAATCCCCCACTGCTCTTTCGGCCGTCAGGCCGCAGCGGAGGAAAGATGGGCGAGCATGGCCTGGTTGGCCTCCCAGCCGTCGGGGAAGCGGACCGGGACGTTGAGGTGGACCGGTTCGGCGGACGGGTGGGTGTCGAGGAGCTCGGCGATGCCGGCGCGGGCCACCACGATGCACGCGTGGCGGTGGCGGGAGGCGAGCACGCACAGGCGGCCGGCCTCCAGGTGGAAGGCGCTGGCGTCGCGGCGGCCGGACAGCGGGTGCAGGATGACCGTCACGTCGTACTCGCGGCCCTGCAGGCGGTTCGCGGTGTCGACGGTGACGTCGGTGGCGACCGTGCCGGCCAGGGCCTGGCGGATCGCGGCGACCTGGTCGCGGTGCGCGGCGCCGACCGCGACCCGGTCGACGGTGACGGGGCGCCGCCGGGGGCGTGCTCGGAGTAGGCGACGGGCCCGCGCTGCAGCAGGCGGGTCACCAGGTCGGCGATCGCGGCGACGGCCTCCCGGTCGGTGCGCACCGTGTGCCGGGGCGGCAGCTCGTGCAGCGCCCAGCCGGTCCGCCGGGCGGTCTCCAGGGTCGCGTCGAGGCCCGTGTCAGGACGGCCGGCGCCGCCGAGTGCCCGGGCGGAGAACTCGAGGCGCCGGTCCGCCGGCTTCGTGCCCGCCTCGAACGGGGTGAACGGGTAGAACGCCGCCGACACCACCGACGCCGCCGACGGCGGGAGCCGCCACGACACCGGCAGCCGGTGCACGGGCAGGTCCGGGTTGTGCCGCAGCAGCACGGCGACGGCGCTCTGCATCGGGTCCCAGGACAGGCCCGCCCAGCGTTCGACCGCCACGACGGAGAACGGGTCGAGCTGGCCGGGGTCGCCGACGAACAGCGCGCGGGAGAACCGGCCGGCGACGCGCAGCAGCATGTCGGAGCGCATCTGGTACGCCTCGTCGACGATCGCGCGCTCCCAGCTGCCGTCGGTGACGGTCGCCCACTTCGCGGCGGTGCCGATGGTGACGGCGCTGGCGTTCATGTCGCCGACCGCGCCGCTGACGGTGACGGTGCCGTGCTTGACGACGCGTTGCGCCGGTACGTAGGTCGACGCCGACAGCCGGCCGATGGCGAGCGTGGGTGCGGCGGTGGCGAGCCGGTCGATGAGGTCGTCGACCTGCTCGTTGGTCTGCGCGACCACCATGAGCCGCTCACCGGCCTCCGCGAGGGTCCGCGCGGCCCGCACCACCAGGGTCGACTTGCCGGCGCCGGGCGGTGAGTCGACGACCACGCCCCGCCCCGCGGCGGAGCCGAAGTCGCGCAGGATGTCGTCGATCACGTTGCTCACGACCAGTCCTCCACGGCGTCGTTCTCGCTGGGTCCGTACTCGACGACCGGCGGCGGGCCGCCGTGCGTCCACGGGGTGTCGTCGCGGCTCGGGAAGCGGCCCGGTGGCTGGTAGGCGTCGGTGACCGGGCCGTACGTGACGCGCTCCCCCACCTCCGGCACCGAGCCCGGCGCCGGCTGCTTCGTGGAGCGGCCCATGCCCTTGGACAGCTCCAGGACCACGTCCACACTGGACACCGACACGACGGTCGCCTGCTGCGCGAGGCGGGCCGGGGACACCAGGTGCGCACCCGGTTCCAGGCGCACCGGGTCGTCGGTCTGCACCGTGATGTGGGGGCGCAGCGCGGCCTTCTTGCCCGACGTGTCGACCCGGTTCGGTGACGCGGCCACGACGGTACCGGTGAACGCCTCCCCCGACAGCCGGAACTCGGCCATCACCAAGGGGTCGTCGAGGGCGCGCTGCGCGTCGTAGCGGGCCTGCTCACGCTCCAGCCGGTCGAGGCGGCCCGCGGCGGCGACCGCACTGTCCCGGCGGGGCTGCGGCAGCGCGGTCCCCTCGGCCAGGGCCATGTGGTACATGGTGAACACGTCGCGGTCCATCGCCCATCGGGTCTGCACGGACGAGCCGGCGGGCCGGCCGCGCAGGAGCCGGACCGCCTGCCAGGTCAGGTCCCAGGTCGGCCGCATCTGGTCGGCGACGGCGGCGGTCAGCGCCGCGAGGGCCCGTTCCCGGGCGAAGTCGTCGGTGTCGGAGCGGGCCACGGCGGCCAGCGCCGGGGCGAGGATCTCGTTGTCGAAGGTCGGGTCGGTGCTCGGCCCGGCCGGCGGGGAGCGCAGCGGGTCCTCGGCGAGCGCGGCGGCGGAGGCGCCGTCCAGACCGCCGGGCGGGTCGATCCAGCCGAGCAGCGCCGCGAGGTTCGCGTCCTCCAGGCCGCTCTGCCCGGTCGCCCAGTGGTTGCCGAGGACCTCGGTCATCGCCAGGAGCATCGAGGAGCCCGGGTGGTCGGCGCGTTCCCGCAGGAACGTCAGCCACTGCCCGAGGATCGGCACGGTGCGGTGCACCGGGTACGGGCCGAACGGCCGGCGGAACCGGGTGGAGCGGCCCAGCAGCCGCACGAACTCGACGCCGCCCCGGTTCGGCACGATGACCTGCGGCGCCTCGGCGTAGCGCAGCTTCGTGCCGCCGGTGCCGGTGTCGACGCTGCGGGCGCAACCGTCCACATAGGACAGCACGACCCGGGCGAGCTCGGCGACGAAGTCGAAGCGCTGCGTGCGGTCGCGCGGGTTGGCCACGACCAGCAGCCGCGGCTGCGCCGGGTCGGTGCCGACGATCGCGGCCAGGGGCGCGGCGGCCTCGCCGGCGAGGCTCAGCGGCACGAGCACGAGGGGCCGTTCGGCGATGTGCGTGTGCCGGACCGTGGTCAGCGGCTGCGCCCTGCCGGACTCCACCGCCTCCGCCCGTGCCAGGGCCGTCAAGATACTCACGTCGTGCTATCCGATGCCGTCGAGGCACTCGGTGCGCAGCTTGTGCGCGAAGCGCAGCAGCCCGGCGATCTCCTCCTGGCCGGCACCCGGCGTCAGAGTCCCCCGGGCCAGGCCCAGGACGGTGCCGATGCTCTCGACCCCGCCGAGGTCGTCCCGGACCGAACGACCCAGCGCGGACGTCGAGCCGGCCGCCTCGTCGCGGCAGAAGAACGCCATCTCGCACGTGCCGAGGCAGTCCGGGCTGTACCGGGCGTCGATCGTGCTGACCGCCTTGCGCAGCTCGTCGGCGGGGCGGGTGGCCTGCTGGTCGCTGTCGTAGGCGAGGTCGAAGGACAGCCCGGCCGGCAGCGCGTCGAGGATCGCCTCCAGGCGGGTGAGCCGGGACAGCTGCCGGCGCAGGACCGTCAGCTGCTTGCGCACGTCGACGAGGGTGGCGGTCGGCCGGTTGGCGAAGTTCTCCGGGCAGACGAGGACCACGTCGTGCGACACCGTCTCCGGCGGGTGGCCGAGCTCGGCGAGCAGCTCGCGCATCGCCATCACGTACACCGCGGACTGGGTCGCGGCGGCGGCGGTCTTGCCGGGGTCGGCCTGCCCGTCGATGACCGCGAACGACTTGATCTCCACGACGTGGAACCGCCCGCCGGCCCGGAACGCGATCAGGTCCGGCTCCAGGTACGCGTAGTACCCGGCGATCTCCAGCCGCAGCATCGGGTGGTCGAACAGCGTCCCGGCGTCGTCACGCTCCGACGCGGCGCGGGCGAGCAGCGCCTTCGTGCGGGCGTAGCGGACCTCGCGGCTGGCGTTGCCGCCGACGTTGGACAGGTCGTCGTAGGCGACCTCGGGGATCGCCAGGCCGAGCCGCTCCCGCAGCAGCTGCAGCAGCTCGGCGGCGCCGTCGGCCTTCACCTGCGCCTCGAACGCGTTGCCGCGGGCGATCGCGAACCGGGACTGGCCGAAGCCGGCGGGGAAGCCGAGCTGCCCGGCGACGGCGCCCTTGTTGACCCCGGCGGCGTCCATCAGCCCGCGGCGGCCGCACCCGGGGTTGCTGGTGAGGGCCGCGATGGTGCGCGCGTTGTGGTTGCGCGGCGCCACCGTGCCGCGGATGCGGTCCAACCGGTCGACCAGTGGGTCCATGAGCGGTCTTCTTTCGGGGAAGCTGTTCGCGGTGTGGTGCTCGTGTTCATGTCGTGCTCGCGGTACGACGCAGGCGTTGCAGACGGGCACCGAACAGTGCTTCGGATCCGTCGAGGCGTTCCTGCGCCCTGGCCGCCGCCGCGGTGCGGTCCGCGGTGTCGGCTTCGAGGTGCACGTCGAGCTCGGCCTGGGCGAGGCCGGCGACGGTTTCGGGGGTGATGCCGGCGCTGCCGGCGCCGGGGATGCTGGCCGCGAACCGCCACAGCAGCCGCTGGGCGTCGTGGGCGTCCTCGGGCAGCTGCGCCACCCGCTGGGCCACCCTGATCGCGCCGGTGAGGAAGTCGACGCGGGCGCTGAGCGGACCGACGACCCTGGTCTCCAGGGGCCAGGTGGACAGCGCCAGGAGCCCGCGCGCCGGCGACAGCAGGTCGGCGGTGAGCGCGGGGCACAGGTAGTACGGCCGGCCGAACGGCTGGACGCGGAACGAGCGTTCCTCGTCGCGGCGCAGGCTGGTCAGGCGCGCCGCGACCAGTTCACCCGGGAAGAAGGCGTCGTGGACGGCGATGATGAGCTTCGGCGCGGCCGGCACCGTGAGCAGGGTCAGCGCGTGATGGACCTGCTCACGGATGGACAGCATCGGCTTGTGCACCGGCTGCGGCGCCGGCCGGGCCTGGTCCTCCAGGTCGGCCAGGGCGTCGTCCCAGGCGTGCTCCGCCTGGCGCAGCTCGGCCCGCAGGGCACGGGCCTGCATCCGGTCACCGGTGGTGGCGGCTCGTCGCAGTTCGCCACGCAACCGGTCGATCCGCCGCTCGAGCATCTCGATGGTGATCGGTTCGGACACGAACGGCACGGTAGCGGGTTCCAGCAAGTTCCAGCAAAGACCAGTGTCGGCGTGTCGTCCTGCTTTTTACACCGGTACGGGCTGCACCCGGTCCTCGAGCCGGCCGGCCGGTGCCCGGGAGGGCAGCGGGATGAGCTTCGGCTTGCGCCTGGCGGCCAGGTCCTCGACCCAGCCCAGCGCGAGGACCACGAGGCTGACCAGGGCGAACACCAGCACGACCTGGAGCAGCCCGCCGTACGGGCCGAGCAGCGACACGCCCGCGGCGACCGCCGCGAGCCGCACGGCCGTGATGACCGCCTCGTGCCACAGGTAGATGGTCAGCGCCCGCCGGTTGACCGCCTCGACCGCCGGTTCGGCCGCGCCGAGGCTCAGCGCCGCCGGCGCCGCGTGCAGCATCACCAGCAGGAACGCGGTCGACCACAGCGCGTCGGCGATCGGCGCGTCGTTCATGTCGTACCCGCGCGGCCCGGGGTGGCTGTACAGGATGGCCAGGCCGATGCCGCCGATGACGAGGCACGCGGGCCAGAGCACCTTCTTCGAGATGCGCTGCAGGGTGCCGTCGTGGTGGGCGAAGCCCAGCATCCACATCGGCGCGTACATGAAGAAGTCGCGGATCATGCCGCCGGTGCCGTGGCCGGTCTCCCACAGCGCGACGAGGATCCCGAACGGCACGAGGACGGTCGGGATCGGCGCCCGCCGGAAGAGCCACAGCATGACCGGCGACAGGATGATGAACCACAGGTAGGAACGGACGTACCAGATCTGGCTGAACCAGACCCCGCCCTTCTCCGACGTCGGCGGGTCGTCCAGCGGCAGGAACCACAGGACGAGGCGCCAGGTGTGCTCGAGGCCGCCCATGAACGACATGAGCACGACGGCGAACGCTCCGAGCACCCAGAACGGCACGACGATGCGGCGCATGCGCCGGCCGATCGCCTTCAGCCCGATGCCGTCGGCACGGTCGAGGGAGGCGGCCATGAGGGAGCCGCCGAGCGCGAACATGAGGCCCATGGCCGGGAACGCAACGGTCAGCCACGCGAACCCCAGGGTGTGGTAGGTCACCACCCGGATGATCGCGACGGCTCGCAGGAGGTCTACGTACCGGTTCCGCATCCCCTACAGGTTGCCCTGACGTTCTTAGCGGCAACCTTCGTTCAGCTCAAAATTGGCTGTGTTTCTTCTCAAAAATCTTAGGGAGGACAAGCCGTAACCGGTCCGGCAATCGACACTGTTCACCCTTATCTCACCCGATTGCTACTTTATCGAGCGTCTCGCGCAGCGACTCGAACTCGAAGCCGCGCTCGTGCGGCACTCCGTTCACGAAGAACGCGGGTGTCCCTCGCACCCCGGCGGCACGGCCCGCGGCCAGGTCGTCGTCGACCCGCTGGTAGTGCGCGCGGGTCCCGCCGGTGCCCGGCAGGCCGAACTGCTCGGCGTAGCGGGACAGGTCCGTGTCCTCCAGGTAGTCCTGGTGGGACAGCAGCAGCGCGTGCATCCCCCAGAACGAGCCGGCGTCGGCGGCGGCCTCGGCGAGCAGCGCCGCCGGCATCGCCCTCGGGTGCTGGTCGACGAGCGGGAAGTGCCGGAACGCGAAGCGCAGCCGCCCGGCGAAGTGCAGCTGCAGGCGCTCCACCACGCCGAACGCCCTGCCCGAGTACGGGCACTGGTAGTCCCCGTACTCGAGCAGCGTCAGCGGTGCGTCGGCCGGTCCTTGCACGTGATCGGTGTCCATACCGGCCACCTGCCCGCCCCCTGGATTTTCATGCTGTTCCTGGCTCCGGCGGCTTCGCCAGCGGTTCCGTTGGGGGGGGGTTCCCACCCCACACCCCCCCCATGCTCGCTGAGCTCGCACTCAATCCAAGAGTTCGGTGACCGTACCGGCGGCAACCGTGCGGCCACCCTCGCGGACGGCGAAGCCCAGCCCGGTGGCCATGGCGACCGGCTTGCCCAGTTCGACCGTCAGGTCGACGGTGTCGCCGGGCATGACCATGCTCACCTCGCCGAGGTCGACCGCGCCGACCACGTCCGTGGTCCGGAAGAAGAACTGCGGCCGGTAGTTGGCGAAGAACGGCGTGTGCCGGCCCCCTTCCTTCGTGGTCAGCGCGTACACGTGTGCGGTGAACCGGCGGTGCGGCGAGACCGAGCCCGGCACGGCCACGACCTGGCCGCGCTGCACGTCGCCGCGGCGGATCCCGCGCAGCAGCAGCGCCGCGTTGTCACCCGCCTCGGCCTGCTCCAGCTGCCGGCCGAACGTCTCCAGGCCGGTCACCACGGTGGACCGGGTGGGGCCCAGCCCGACGACCTCGACCGGGGCGTTGAGCCGCAGCGTGCCCCGCTCGACCGCACCGGTGACGACGGTGCCACGGCCGGTGATCGTGAGCACGTTCTCGATCGGCATCAGGAACGGCTCGGCGAGGACCCGGTCGGGCACCGGGACGTACCGGTCGACCGCGTCGAGCAGGTCGGACACCGACCGCACGCCGGCCGGGTCGCCCTGCAGCGCCCGCAGCGCGGACACCCTGACGACCGGCACGTCGTCGCCGGGGAACCCGTAGCCGGTGAGCAGCTCGCGGATCTCCAGCTCGACGAGGTCGAGCAGCTCGGCGTCGCCGACCGCGTCGGCCTTGTTCATCGCCACGACCAGGTGGGGCACGCCGATGCGCCGCGCGAGCAGGACGTGCTCGCGCGTCTGCGGCATGACCCCGTCGACCGCGCTGACCACCAGGATCGCACCGTCGACCTGCGCCGCGCCGGTGATCATGTTCTTCACGTAGTCGGCGTGGCCGGGCATGTCGACGTGCGCGTAGTGGCGGGTCGCGGTCTCGTACTCGACGTGGGCGATGTTGATGGTGATGCCCCGGCTGATCTCCTCCGGCGCCCGGTCGATCCCCTCGAACGAGGTGAACCGGTTGACGGTCGGGTAGCGCTCGGCGAGCACCTTGGTGATCGCGGCGGTCAGGGTCGTCTTGCCGTGGTCGACGTGACCCATGGTGCCGATGTTGAGGTGAGGCTTGTTCCTCGTGAACGTCTGCTTGGCCATCTGACACTCCACAGTGGATGTGTGGTGGGTGTGCAGAACCGTGCGGCCACGTCGTCAGGGTGGCCGAACCACCCTCCTCCGTAGGTTCCGCAATGAAGGCTGCGGGAGGAGGGTCAGCTTCGCAGTGCCGAGGCGCGCGCGACCGCCGAGCCGGCCGATAGGCCTGACTCGAAGAGGGCGGTCGTCGTGATCACGCTCGAAAGATAGCTCGCCGTCGCTGCAACGGCAACACAGTTTCCAGCTCCCGGGCTTCGCCCGCGGTTGGGTGCGGGGGTCCCACCCCACACCCCCCATGCGCCGCTGCCGCGACGCACTCACGCCTATTGTTTCGGCAGGCGCAGGGCGATCGTGGGCGCGTCGGCCATGACGGAGTTGGGGGCGCCGCCCTTGGCGACCGTCGACGGCGGGCGGTCCGCGCGGCCGACGGTGACCTCCGGATACAGCTCGACCTCGTCCCACTCCCCCATCGCCTTGGGCTCGCCTCGGTGCAGGTCGACCTCGCGCGGCGGGACCGAGGAGCCGGTGCGGGCCAGGACCGCGGCGCCGTTGGTGCTGACGTCGGTGACCAGGATCATGCCGTCGCGCAGCTCGAGCCGGACGTGGTTGCGGCTGACCCGCCGGGTCGACTCGTCGCTGAGCCAGTTGCCGATGGTGATGCCGCCCGGCTCCTCCGGGGCCCGGCCGACGACGACCGGGCGGGCCGCGGTCAGCGGGAAGCGGGCACGCACGGTGCCGTCGATGCGCACCGCCATCGTCATCGCCGGCGGCCGGGGGCCGGCGTCGATCAGCCGGTCGCCGTGGCGCGGGCACAGCGGCGCGCCACTGGGCAGCGCGGGCGGTGGCTGACCGGCGCCGGCGGCGGGCTGCCGGCCGAACGTCGGGCAGTCCGCGGCCGGGCAGCGCCAGAACCGGGCGAGCACGGGGTGCGGCCGCGGCGAGGAGCCGGTCGACGGGGCCAGGGCCAGCTCCATCCCGCCGGCCGCGCCGGTGGTGAGGTAGACCGGGCCCGGGTGGCCGGGCAGCGGCGTGCGGCTGATCAGCGGCAGGCCGGTGAGCGCGGCCGCCTCACGCACCCTGGCACCGGTCCGCGCGCCGGGCGGCAGCATCTCGATCAGCCCGTCGTCGGACCAGCGGCGCAGCACCATCCGCTCGTTGGAGGTGAAGTCGGTGTCGGACATGGCACCGCGCTCGGCGACGGCGTACAGGGCGACGTTGCCGTCGCCGAGCTGCCGGCTCAGGGCGTCGATGAACATGCCGAGCCGCAGCAGGGAGGCGGGGCGGCCGCCGTCGAGGTCGACGCTGCGGGCAGCCTCCACCAGGTCGATGACCCCGCCCACCGCGAGGGGGTCGACACTCAGTCTCCGCTCGACCGCGTCGAGGGCACGGCTGGTTTCGAATCGCACCCGGTTATCATGCCGCAAAGCCGCCGTCGACCACCTCTGCGGCCGACGGCGGGCCTTGCGCCGCGCTCGTCGGCTGGGGAAGGGCACCGAGCGCGGGACACGTGACGGGCGGGGGGCCACCGGTCACGGCATACATCAGCTTCACTGCACGTAACGGTACGGGCACCACACCGTGTGCGGATACCGGTGAATACCTGAATGAACGAACTGTCAGGCGCCGCACACGGCGGCGATCTCCTTGAGCTCATGCGCGTCGATGCCCTCGCGCTGCCGCGCCCCCAGGGGATGCTCGTGCGCGCGCACCTCCACCAGGGGCCGCAGCCCCGGCCGGCGGGTGTGCACCCGCACCCGCAGGCGCAGCGTCTCGGGATAGCCGGGGATGCGGTTGGCGAGCTGCCCGAAGAACGGCGGCTCGGCGGCCCGGTCCGGGTCCTCCCACTGCTCGACGGCCCGCGCGAAGCCGGCCGGGCTGAGGCTGGCCCAGACGCTGTAGGTCAGCGCCTCCTGCGCGCCCCGGATCGGCACCTCGATCAGGCCACGGATGAAGAAGTGCTGCTCATCGAGGTCGGGCAGCTCCACGAAGCAGAGCTCCTCCTCCAGGAACGACGCACCGCCGACGCCCGGCACACCCCAGGTGTCGGGTGCGGAGAACGACCACATGCTCGGCACGTCGCCGAGCTCCACGCCGCAGCACGTGCAAGTGATGACGGTCACGCCGCAGATTCAACCACTCTGCGCTGCGAGCTCCCTGGCGCGGTCCCGCGCGGCCTCGAGCGCGGCCAGGAACGCGGCCCTGACCCCGTGGTTCTCCAGCTCGCGGATGGCGTTGATGGTCGTGCCGGCCGGCGACGTCACGGCCTCGCGGAGCTTCACCGGGTGCTCACCGGACTCCCGCAGCATCACCGCGGAGCCGATCGCGGTCTGCACGATGAGGTCGTGCGCCACCTGCCGGGGCAGGCCGAGCAGGATGCCGGCGTCGGTCATCGCCTCGACCAGGAAGTAGAAGTACGCGGGGCCGGAGCCGGACAGCGCGGTGACCGCGTCCTGCTGCGACTCGGGGACCCGGATGGTGCGGCCGAGGGGGCGGAACATCTCCTCGGTGAGGGCGAGGTGCTCGGCGGTGGCGTGCGGCCCGGCGGAGATCGCGGTCATCGCCTCGTCGACCAGGGCCGGGGTGTTGGTCATGACCCTGACCACGGGGGTGCCCTCGGGCAGGTGCCGGGCGAAGAACGCGGTCGGCAGGCCGGCGCACAGCGACACGACGAGCTTGCCGGCGGGCAGCTTCGGGCCGAGGTCGGCCAGCAGCGCCCCGGCGTCCTGCGGCTTCACCGCGACGGTGAGCACGTCGGCCTCCAGCAGCGCGGTCTCGCTGTCCACGACCCGGATGCCGTAGCGCTCCTGCAGCTCCTTCGCCCGCTCGGGGCGGCGGGCGGTGGCGAGGAGGCGGTCGGCGGGCCAGCCGGCCCGCAGCAGCCCCGACAGCAGCACCTCGCCGAGCTTGCCGGCGCCGAAGACGGCGATGGTCCGCACGAACGCACTCCCTAGGTTGGCGGCGCAGCACGGGTCCGGCCCTGCACCCAGGGCCGGACCCACGTCAGGGGCTCAGGAGCCGAAGAAGACCTCGGCCTCGGTGTACCGCTCGACCGGGACGGTCTTGAGCTCACGGGTCGCGTCGGCCAGCGGCACGCGGACGATGTCCGTGGACTGCAGCGCGACCATCTTGCCGAAGTCGCCCTCGTGCACGGCGTCGATCGCGCCGAGACCGAAGCGGGTCGCGAGGACCCGGTCGAACGCGGTCGGGGTGCCACCACGCTGGATGTGGCCGAGCACGACGGTGCGGGCCTCCTTGCCGGTCTTGGCCTCCAGCTGCTCGGCGAGCCACTGGCCGATGCCGCCGAGGCGGACGTGGCCGAACGCGTCGAGCTCCTGGTTGTGCGTCACCATCTGGCCGTCGAGCGGCTGCGCGCCCTCGGCGACGACGACGATCGGCGAGTACTGCGTCTGGAAACGCTTCTCGACGTAGCCGGCGACCTGCTCGACGTCGAACTGCCGCTCCGGCAGGAGGATGACGTTGGCGCCACCGGCGAGGCCGGCGTGCAGCGCGATCCAGCCGGCGTGGCGGCCCATGACCTCCACGACGAGGGTGCGGTGGTGCGACTCGGCGGTGGTGTGCAGCCGGTCGATCGCCTCCATGGCGATGTTGACCGCGGTGTCGAAGCCGAACGTGTAGTCGGTCGCGCCGAGATCGTTGTCGATCGTCTTCGGCACGCCGACGACGTTGACGCCCAGGTCGGTCAGCTTCGCCGCGACGCCGAGGGTGTCCTCGCCGCCGATCGCGACGAGCGCGTCGATGCCCAGCTCGGCCAGGTTCGACTTGATCCTCTCGACACCGCCGTCGATCTTGAACGGGTTGGTCCGGGAGGAGCCGAGGATGGTGCCGCCTCGCGGCAGGATGCCACGGACCTGCGCGATGCCCAGCTCGCGGGTGTTGCCCTCAAGGGGGCCGCGCCAACCGTCACGGAAGCCCACGAACTCGTGACCGTAGGTGGAGATTCCCTTGCGGACCACGGCACGGATGACCGCGTTGAGGCCGGGGCAGTCGCCGCCCCCGGTCAGTACGCCGATACGCATGCTAGATCTTGCCTTCCTGGTTGCGGTGCTGCTCGACCATGCTGACGGGCCCTGTTGAGGGGCACAGCCGAGCCGGAGGGTCCCACTCGTTGGCGACGCTGCCGATTCACAGCGCACTGTAGTCGCTCCGCCTGAACCCGCCGACGTCGCATCAGTCAGCACATCGCGCCTAACAGGTGTCGTCGCGGATGCCGAACATCTTGGCCGACTCGTGCTCCTGCGCCATCCGCCGCAGGGCCGCGAGCAGGGAATCCCCCAGAATCGAGCCCACCACGGCGGCGTGCAGCTTGCCCTCGTTGTCCGCCGCCCGGGCGACGAAGCGCAGGTCGTGCACGGCGATCTGCTCGGCGAGGTCGGCGTACTGCTCCAGCAGGTGCTCGACATCGGCGCCGACCTGCTGGAACGCGGCGACGACCTCGGCCGCCGCCTGCCGCGTGCGGGCGTTGTCGGAGATGAGCCAGCCGCGCTGCTTGATGAGCGTCCTCACCCGTTCGTGGGCCGCGGCGATCATGGCCGGATCGCTGGTCTCACGGGTGCCGACGGTGGCCGGCAGGGCCCGGCCGAGCACCTCGTGCACGTCGGGATCCGGCTGGTCCAGCTCGGTGAGCAGGTCACGGATCGTGGCGATCGGCAGCCGGCCGATGTCCAGCAGCACCCGCACCAGGCGCAGCCGCTGGACGTGGCGATCGTCATAGTGCGCCTGGTTGGGGCTGGTCAGCTCGCCGGCCGGGAGGAGCCCCTCGCGCAGGTAGTACTTGATGGTCGGCACGGGCACGCCGGTCTTCTGACTCAGTTCCGCGATGCGCATCAGGGTCCTTTCAGGGTTGACATGGATAGTGTAGCTCTCCAATAGTGGACAGCACCGCTATCCATACTGCTGGGAGCTTCTGATGCGTCTCGCACAGCTGCACCGCCCCCTCATCTTCTCCGCCGCGGTGATGGTCCTCATCGCGATCTTCGCCGGTGCCGGCCTCGTCGTCGACGACCGGGACCTGCTCGGCGTCCCGATCTGGCTCAAGCCGTTCAAGTTCGCGGTGTCGATCACGATCTACGCCGTCACCATCGCGTGGCTGCTGTCGCTGCTGGATCGCCGGCAGCGGCTCGGCTGGTGGCTCGGCACCGTGATCGCCACCGCCATGATCGGCGAGATGGTGATCATCGTCGGCCAGGCGGCACGTGGCCGGCAGAGCCACTTCAACAACCAGACCCCGCTCGACTCGACCCTGTTCAGCGTGATGGGCGCCACGATCGCGATCGCCTGGCTGTGCACCGCCTGGCTCGCCGTCCTGCTGCTGATCCAGCGGCTGCCGGACCGGGCCAACGCCCTCGCCGTGCGCTTCGGCCTGCTCGTCGGCCTCGGCGGCATGATGGTCGGCTTCCTGATGACCATGCCCACCAAGGCGCAGCTGAACCTGCCCGAGGGCCAGCAGCCCACGATCATCGGCGCGCACAGCGTCGGCGTGCCCGACGGCGGGCCCGGGCTGCCACTGGTCAACTGGAGCACCACCGGCGGCGACCTGCGCGCCGGGCACTTCATCGGCATGCACGCCCTGCAGGCACTGCCGCTGCTCGGGTTCCTGCTGGTCCTGGCCTCGCGGCGGTTCGCCCGGCTGCGGTTCGACCGGGTCCGGTCGCGGCTCGTGATCGTCGCCGGCAGCGCGTACGCGGCGCTCACCGTCCTGTTCGTGTGGCAGGCGTTGCGCGGGCAGTCGGTCGCGCACCCCGACGCCCTGACCCTGGCCGCGCTCGCCGGCCTGCTGCTGGCCGCCGGCGGCGGCCTGACCTGGGCCCTGGCCCGTCCCCGTACGGTGCAGACCCCCGCCGCACCGATGCTGAGTGAGGTCCACTGATGGCCGGCACCCTGTTCCAGCTGGCGTTCCTGGTGGTCGTGCCGTTCTGGGCGCTGATGATCGTCGCGCCCGGGTGGCGGTGGAGCGAGCGCATCGCCGGGTCGCCGTACGTCGTCCTGCCCGCCCTGGTCGTCTGGGCCTTCGCGATCGCACCGGTCTTCGGTGACTTCGCCGCGGAGATGCTCAACCCCGACCTCGCCGGCGTGCGCGCCCTGTTCGCCGACGACGACGTGGTCGCCGCCGTCTGGGCGCAGGTCCTCGCCTGGGACCTGTTCATCGGCCGGTGGATCTACCTGGACAGCCGCGAACGGCGGATCCATCCGCTGGTCATGGCGCCGGTCCTGGTCCTGACGATCCTGCTGTCGCCGATCGGGATGCCGCTGTACTTCCTGCTGCGGGTGCCGCTGACGAGGGCTACGCCGGGCGCATGACGGCCCAGCGGGCCAGGTTGTGCCGGGCGTCGACGAGCGCGTCGTGCCGCCCCTCCGCCGCGGGCAGGGGCGGGCGGCCCGACTCGTCCCACAGCTGGCGCAGGTCCTTGGTGAACCTGGGGATCTCCCGGGGCAGCGTCGGCATCGGGCCCCACAGCTGGGCGAGGGCGACGTGGTCGTAGGCGGCGTACCAGGCCCACAGCTCCAGCTCGTCGGCCTCGCCGGCGCGCAGCGGCTCGACCAGGAACTCCAGCAGCTCCTCCCGGATCCGTTCGCGGGAGCGCCACGCCTTGTCGGCGGGTGACGGCAGCTTGTCCAGCACGTTGCGGCGCACCCACGGCACCGCCCGTGAGCCGTCGAACTCCGTGGAGACCGCGTAGTACTCCCGGCCGTGCTCGTCCACCACCCCGATGGAGACCAGGTCGATCAGGCGACCGTCCTCGATGAACTCACAGTCGTAGAAGTAGCGATAGGCCGACACCGCCCCCATCCTGCCCGGCGGCGCCCGGCCTCACAGCAGCAGGGTCGCCAGCCGGGTCAGTTCGGCGTGGTCGCGGGGGGTACCGACGCCGGCGTGGATCTTCGCGGCGACGGTGACGGCGTGGGTGGCGGCGCGCAGGGCGAGCATCGGCGGCAGGATCGCCGCGCACTCGTCGGCCGGGACGGGCCCCGCCCGCACGTAGGCCTCGACGAGGGCGTCGGTGCCGGTGCCGCCGGCGCACAGCACGGCGTGGGCGAGGTCGTACAGCAGCGGACCGGTGCCGGAGCCGGCCCAGCCGACCAGGCCGACCCGGCCGGTGGCGGAGTCGAGCCGGAAGCGGGCGGCGGCGGGCGAGCCGTGCCGGACCCCGTAGGTGAGCTGGTCGGTGATCATGATGCGGCGCACCACGGCCGCGGTGTCCGCGACGGCCGGCCCGAGCCACGGCTCCGTCGCCAGGTGCGGTGCCGCCGCCGGCGCCGTGGCCGCCTGGAACCTCGCCAGGTCGGGGTGCACGAAGCGGCGCAGGCTGCGGTGCACGGCGCCCAGCGCGCCGCCCCACCACGACTGGTCCAGGGGGTCGTCGGCGCGCAGCGGCCGGCCGGGCACCAGACACAGCAGGGCCAGCACGCCGTCACCGGCCCGCGTGGTGAGCGCGCCGTCGGCGGCGCGGACCGGACGGCCGGCGCACACCCCGGAGGCGTCGACGTGTTCCGCGGCACACAGGCCGGCCTCAAACCCCCGCCGCCGGGCCACCGGGGCCCATTTCACCACGAACTGGT
Source organism: Dactylosporangium sp. NBC_01737 (assembly GCF_035963215.1). Classification (NCBI taxonomy): domain Bacteria; kingdom Bacillati; phylum Actinomycetota; class Actinomycetes; order Micromonosporales; family Micromonosporaceae; genus Dactylosporangium; species Dactylosporangium sp. NBC_01737. The sequence goes on along the minus strand of NZ_CP109153.1, from coordinate 4,137,955 downwards.
CGCCGTCGAGCCGAGTCGCATCAAATTGGCCGTCGTCGATCCCCACCCGCCAGGCGTCGTCGCCGAGAGGAATGCACGGACCGGGACTGCACTGCCAACTCCTGCGCAGCGTCGCGTGCACCTGGTCGGCAGCGGGTGCCACGCAGCGCATTATGCGCCCGCATCGGCGCACGTGTCTGGAAAAACGCAGATACCCGGGGAACCGGTGCTCGCACCACCGGCACCCCGGGCACCCGACACCAACCCCGCCCCCCAGCGGTTTGCGTGCTGGCACTAGCCTGCCTGCGGGCTCATGCGCGGGCTGTCGGTGAGCCGATGCGGGGGATGTACAGACTCCGACACGCGCGTCATGATCTGGTAGAAGTTCCGTACTGTGCTCGTGATCACCTACGGTGATCATGAGTCCGATCAACGCTGCACCGGGAGGGGTTTGACCGTGGAGGGTCGGCTGCCAGATCCCGGCGACGCACTGACCGGTGTGGAAATGTTCAGTGGTCTGGAGCCCGACGTGCGTCAGCGGGTCATCCAGGCGGCAGTGCCACGGACATACCGCAAGGGCCAGCTGCTGTTCGTCGAAAACGATCCGGGCGAATCACTCATCGTGCTCAAGCGCGGTGCCGTGATGGTGTTCCGGACCGCGCCGACCGGCGAGCGCGCGGTCCTCTCGGTGGTCCGCCCGCCCGACACGCTCGGCGAGGTGTCCCTGCTCGACGGGGCGGCCCGCTCGGCGTCCGCGGAGGCGATCGAGGACTGCCAGGCCCTCGCCCTGTCCCGGCACGCCTTCATCGAGCTGGTGCACGCCAACCCGCGCATCCTCGACGCCGTCATGCGCTCCCTGGGCGCGCTCATCCGGCGGCTCACCGAGCAGAACGCCGACCACGTCTTCCTCGACCTGCCGGGCCGGGTCGCCAAGACCCTCGTGCGCCTCGCCGGCGAGACCAACGCGCCGATGGTCACCATCGAGCTCAACCAGAGCCAGCTGGCCGAGATGGCGGGCGGCTCCCGGCAGAGCGTCAACCAGGCCATCGGCTCGTTCGCCAGCCGCGGCTGGCTGCGCACCGAGGGCCGGCGCATCGTCGTGACCGACCTCAGCGCCCTGCGCCGCCGCGCCGGGATGACCGACCGCTGACCTGCGTCTCGCACCACCGCGCTGCGGAGCGCAACGCGGTGGCCGGTGGGGTTCCCGGCATGTGAGGATGTGCGGGGACCTGAGTCAGGGAGTGTCGGCGATTTCCAGTCAGTGCGCACGCTGCGGCCGCCAGTCGGGCGACGGCGACCGCTTCTGCGGTGGATGCGGCGCCGAGCTGAGCCCTGCCTGCGCGACCTGCGGGCGCTCGCTGGGCCGGGACGCGTCGTTCTGCACCGGCTGCGGCACCCCCCGCGCCTCGTCAGGGTCCGCCGGCGGCGGGCGGAGCCGGTCCGACCGTGGCGGTGGTCACATGGGTCGCGCCACGGTGCCGATCCCCGCCACCCGCAGCGAGGACCGCCGCCGCATCAGCGTGCTGTTCGTCGACCTGATCGACTTCACGCCCTACGTCGAGCGCGCCGACCCGGAGCTGGTCCGCGAGCTGCAGAAGGGCTTCTTCTCCACCGCCCGCGAGGTCATCGGCCAGTACGGCGGGGTGGTCGAGAAGTACATCGGCGACGCCGTGATGGCCCTCTTCGGCGCGCCGGTGGCCACCGAGACCGACGCGGTGCGCTGCGTGCGGGCCGGCCTGGAGCTGCAGCGGGTCCTGGCGCGGTACGCCAGCACCGGCGAAGGCGAGCGCGCGCTGCGCTTCCGCGTCGGCGTCGCGACCGGTGAGGCCCTGGTCGACGTGGCCGCGGCCCGCGACGGCGGCCAGGCGATCGTCGCCGGCGACGTGGTCAACACCGCCTCCCGGCTGCAGTCCCTCGCACCGCCCGGCGGGGTCCTCGTCTGCGGCAGCACGTACGCGCTGACGAAGTCCTCGATCCGCTACGAGGCGCAGCCACCGGCGACGCTGCGCGGGCGCTCCACCCCGACCGAGGTGTGGCTGGCCCTGGCACCGCTGCGGCGCAACCACCCCGACCGGGAGGCCGGCTCCACCCCGCTGGTCAACCGCACCCACGAGCTGAGCCTGCTGGTCAACGCCCTGCACCGGGGGCTGCGCGAGCGCACCCCGCAGCTCGTCACCGTCATCGGCCACGCCGGGATCGGCAAGAGCCGCCTGGTGCACGAGCTGTTCCTGCACGCCGAGCGGCTCTTCGACGCGCCGGTCGCGTGGCGCACCGGGCGCTGCCCGCCGTTCGGGGAGAACGTGACCTACGCCGCGCTCGCCGACATCGTCAAGGCGCAGGCCGGCATCCTGGACACCGACACCGCCGAGACGGCCCGGGAACGCCTGGACACCGCGCTCAGCGTGATCGTCACCCCGTCGGAGGCCGAGCGGCTCTCCGACGCGCTCAGCCCCCTCGTCGGCCTGCCCGGGCCGAAGCTCGCCCCGGACGAGACCGAGTCCGCGTGGCGGCGCTTCGTGGTCGCCCTCGCCGCGCACCGCCCCACCGTCCTGGTCTTCGAGGACCTGCACTGGGCCGACGAGTCGATGGTGCGCTTCGTGGAGCGCCTGGGCGCCTCGGTGCGCGACGTGCCGCTGCTGCTGCTGTCCACGGCCCGGCCGGAGTTCCTGGAGCGCAACGCGAGCTGGGCCGGCGCGATCGCGGGGTCGGTCACCATCACGCTGCCGCCGCTGCGCGACGCCGAGATCGCCACCATGTATGCGCACCTGCTGGGCCAGGCGGCGTTCCCCGGCCACTCGCTGAACTCCCTCGTCGAGCTCGCCGACGGCAACCCGCTGTACGCGCTCGAGTACACCCGCATGCTCGCCGAGCAGGGCAACCTGCGCACCTCCGACGCGCTGAGCCGGGTGCTGCCGATGCCCGACAGCGTCCACGCCGTCATCGCCAACCGGGTCGACCTGCTCGAAGCGGCGGATCGGGCGGTACTGCAGGCCGCCGCCGTGGTCGGGATGAACTTCTGGCCGGGCGCGGTCGCCGCCGCCATGAGCCGCCCCGCCGACGGCATCGAGCGTTCGCTGCGCCGGCTGGAGCAGCGCGACCTGATCCACGAGCAGGCCGCCTCCACCATGGAGGGGCAGACGGAGTACCGCTTCGGCCACGTCCTCGTCCGTGACGTGTGCTACCAGCGGCTCCCCCGCACCGAGCGGGTCGCCCGGCACGAACTGACCGCCGCCTGGCTCGACAGCGTCGCCGCCGACCGCGACACCGACCTCGCCGAGGTGGTCGCCAACCACCGCTACACCGCCTACGAGATCGCCGGCTCGCTCGGGCTGGACGCACCGCGGTACAGCGTGCCCGCGCGCGACGCGCTGCACCGGGCGGCCCGCCGCACCTACGCGCTGCACGCCCTGGACGCGGCCGCGGCGCACGCCGGCAAGGCGCTTGCCCTCTGCGACGACACCACCGAGCAGGGCGAGTGGCTGCGCATCGCGCTCCTCGGGACCGAGATCGCCTTCTACGCCGACCCGGAGTCCTTCCTCGGCACCGGCGGCACCGACCAGCTCGCCGAGCTGGCCGAGCGGCTGTACGCGGCCGGCGAGCAGGCCAGCGCCGCCCGGGCCTGGACCATCCGCGGCCAGGCCGCGTGGCTGCGCGCCGACCGGCTCGGCGCGCTGTCCTGCCTGGACCGGGCCGTGGAGCTGTTCGACGAGCTGCCGGACGCGCCGCAGAAGGCCGACGCCTACGCGGAGCTCGGCCGGCTGCACATGTCCAACTTCGAGGTCGAGCCGGCGGTGGCCGCGGCCAGCGCCGCCGCGGAGATCGCCGACCGTCTCGGCCTGATCGAGGTCGCCACCAGCGCCCGGATCACCATCGGCACCGCGCTGTTCCAGGCCGGCGACCGCTCCGGCCTGGTCGAGCTGCAGGCCGCCCTGGAGGTGTGCCGGGAGCGGCGGCTGCTGTCGGAGCACCGGGCCATGCGCAACGTGGCGTGGGCGCTGCTCGAGGACGGCGACTGGACCGCATCGGCGGCGATGTACGAGAGCACCCGCCACACCGTCCCCGGCAGCCACACCCTCGCGACCGGCTACTCCAACGTCGCGCAGGTCGCGTACTTCACCGGCGACTGGGCCACCCTGATCGACGTGGCCGAACGCGCCCCCGCGTCGGAGTGGGACCTGCAGGTGCGCGGCGCCCACGCCTGGATGAAGATCCTGCGCGGCGAGCCCCTCGTCAACCCGGAGGAGATCGAGGACCTCGTCGCCGCCGGGCGGCGCAGCGGCTTCTACCGCCTCCAGTGGACCGTCCTGGGCCACGGTGCCCTCTGCCGTGCCCTGCAGGGCCGGGAGCGCGACGCGGAGGCGCTCATCGTCGAGCTCGCCAAGACCTGGCGCGAGGTGCGGGCCATCGCCAGCGGCGAGTGGATCGACGCGACCGCGCACGCCGCCGTCCTCGCCGGCCGGGTCGCGATGATGGCGATCCGCGACATGCTCGCCGACGTGCCGCACCGCACCCCCTGGGTCGAGGCGGCGATGCGGACCATCACCGGGGCGATCGCCTTCGTCGACGGCGACTTCGCCCGGGCCGCCGACATGCACCTGGCCGCCGCGGAGCTCTACGGCGAGATCCCCAACGCCTCCGCCCGCATCCTGTCGCTGACCTGGGCGGTGCAGGCGCTCGGCCGGCTGGGCCCCTCCTCCGCCGACCGGCTCGAGCCGTGGCGCAGCGAGCTGGTCGCCTTCGCCACCCAGGCCGGGGCGCCGCTGCTGCTGACCCTCGCCGAGCTGCCGCCTACGCCGCTATAGGTTCCGCCTTGGCCGGTTCGGGGGTGCTCTTCACCTTCTGGGCGTACATGTCGATGTACTCGCGGCCCGACAGCGTCATCAGCTCATACATGATCTCGTCGGTGACCGCCCGCTCGATGAACCGGTCGCCGGCCATCCCGGCGTAGCGGGAGAAGTCCAGCGCCGGGCCGAAGCGGATGTGCACGCGCTTCAGGTTGGGCAGGCGCTGCCCGATCGGCTGGACCTTGTCCATGTTCATCATCGCGACCGGCACCACGACGGCCCCGGACTCCAGGGCGAGGCGCGCCACGCCCGTCTTGCCCCGGTAGAGCCGCCCGTCCGGGGACCGGGTGCCCTCCGGGTAGATGCCGAAGACGCCGCCGGCCCGCAGGATCTTGAGCCCGACCTCCAGGGCGGCCCTGGCCGCCTTGCCGCCGGAGCGGTCGATCGGGATCTGCCCGGTCCCGGACATGAAGAGCTTCACGAGCCGGCCCTTGATCCCCTTCCCGGTGAAATACTCCGCTTTCGCGGGAAAGGTGACCCGGCGTTTGACGCTCAGCGGCATGAAGATCGAGTCCGCGAACGACAGGTGGTTGCTGGCGATGATCACGGGCCCCTCGGCGGGGACATGCTCCAGTCCCTCCACCTTGGGGCGGAAGATGAGCTTCAGCACAGGCCCGAGGACGATGTACTTGAGGAACCAGTAGAGCACCGCTCAACCTTCCAAGATCTGCCGACAATCGGTGATGACCGTCGCAAAGAGCCTACGAACCAGTTCGGCACACCACAACGCACTCCCGGAAGCACCACTGCGCATGTCAGGATTTCGGTCAGCGGTATTTTCGCGGCGGACCCGGTCGTCGCGGTGTCGGCCGCGGGGAGGGGCAGGCGGTGCCAGGGGGTGGGGCGCGGCGCGGCCGGCGCGACAACGGCCTGGTGGCGCAGGAGTATGCGGTCGTCGGAGACGTCGACCCTCGGGTCGGTGAGCATCTGCTGGACGTCCTGGCGGCCGGCGGGATCGCGGCATACCTCCAGCCTGCCACCGATCTGCACCCGGTGACGCGCACCACGACACTGCCCGCCAGACCCACCGACCGGCTCTACGCTGATCGTGACCATCTCGCAACGGCCCGCGACTATCTCAGCCAGCTCACCGCCGTGCCCGAGCAGCACACCCCACCCGCCGAGGCACCCCAGCCGGCCAAGGCGACCCCCGCCCCGGAGGCCAAGACGAGCCGCAAATCGGACGACGAGACGTTCGCCAGCATCATCGCCGGCTTCCACACCACCGTCGATCCGACCAGCGCGCCCTGGCCCGCCGCCGAGGACCTCGACTCGTCCGGCTCCGCCGCCGCCGACATGGACACCGAGCCGGCACCCCGCACGCCGCTGCGGCGCGCCTCCGACGCCGTCGACCGGTCGCTGCTGGAGGGCCTGGACACGTTCGGCGCCGACCTGCCCGACGACGAGGACGACGAGGCCGGCTACACGCCCCCTCCCCCGCCGCCGCTGCCACGGATCGCGCCGTCGACGCTCCTGGCGGTCATCGGCCTGGTCGGCGGGCTGATGCTGCTGATCTGGCCCGACCTGCTGCCGGTCTTCGGGCCGCAGTCGACGCTGTTCCTGGGCTTCGCGATGCTGCTGAGCGGCTTCGTGACGCTGATCCTGCGCCTGCGCCCCGGCGACGAGGAGGACGACGACCCCGACAACGGCGCCCGCGTGTAGCGCCGCGCCGCTCGGCCCCACCGCCGCGCTGAGCCACCGCCGCGCTGAGCCATCTACGACGCGGCGTCTGTTGCAGCGGAGCACGCCCCGGACGGCGATCTTCACCCCACCCGCGTGATCGAAGGACACCAGCGGTCGCTGAGACGACCACCGCCGTCCTTCGATCACGACCGCAAGATCGTCTCCCCCTGAACCCACGCACGCCCTGCAAGATCCGCTCTGCACGGAGACGGCACAATCCTCCGAGACCTCCCCGCAGTGACCAGCTTCGATGACTGGACCGGGAGCGCCCACGCTTCAGGCGGCGATCTTCACCCCGCCCGCTTGATCGAAGACAAATCCTGGCCGCCGGAACGACCACCGCCATCCTTGGATCACGGCCGCAAGACCGTCCGTCCGCCAACCCGCGCCCGCCACCCACCAGCACGAACACCTCGGCGCGCAGGCCGCCCGCGCCGGACCGCCGTGATCTCCACCCCGCCTGTAGATCAAAGGACGGCCCTGGCCGCCAGGACGACCACCGCCGTCCTTCGATCACGACCGCAAGATCGTCTGCCACCTGAACCCACACCCGCCGTGCAAGATCCACCCTGCGCGGAGAAGGCGCGATCCTCCGAGACCTCCCCGCAGCGAACAGCTTCGAAGACTGGGCCGGGAACGTCACGCTTCAGGCGGCGATCTTCACCCCGCCCGCTTGATCGAAGGCAAATCCTGGCCGCCGGAACGACCACCGCCGTCCTTCGATCACGACCGCAAGACCATCCGTCCGCCCGCCAGCCCCGAACCCGCCCACCCACCAGCACGAACACTTCGGCGCGCAGGCCGCCCGCGCCGAACCGCCGCGATCTCCACCCCGCCTGTAGATCAAAGGACGGCCCTGGCCGCCAGGACGACCACCGCCGTCCTTCGATCACGACCGCAAGATCACCTGTCCGGGCCCCGACGATCACTCAGCCGTGCGGCGCCGGACAAAAGCCGCGATATCGACCCTGATGTCCCGTCGGACGTCAGGCCTGTCCGCTGGCCCGGCAAGCCCGGCCCGCTCAACCCACGTAGCTGGGTTTTTCCAGCCAGTCCAGGATGGCGTCGATGGGTTCCTGCCAGCGGGCGTCGAGCATCAGGTCGTGGCCCATGCCGGGGAAGAGCAGCGGGGAGCCGCCGTAGCGGCGCGCGACCCACTCCAGGGCGGATGCCGACACGATGCGGTCGTCGGGGCTGCCGGCGACGAGGACCGGCGGGGCGCCGACCGGGGTTTCCGGCTCCTGCCGGCGGATCAGCTGCCGCTGTGCGCCGGCCGGGACGCGCTGGAGGCGGGCGGTATAGGACTGGGCCTCCTTCGCCGGCAGCGAGCGGCTGAACAGCTGCGCCGGGCGCAGCGTGACGCGGCCGCCGAACAGGCCGGGCAGCGTGCCGGCGGGGTTGCGGCGCAGCAGGCCGAGGGCGGTGCTGACGCCGCCGAAGAGGGGGCGACGAGGACGCCGGCGCGGGCCGGGTACCTCGCGAGGGCCATCGCGACGATGAGGGCGCCGGTGCCGTGGCCGACGAGGACCGCCTGCTTGGGCAGGCCGGCGGCGACCTGGGTGACGTCGTGGACGTGGTCGCGCAGGCGGGCGGCGGGGTCGGCGCCGCTGCCGCCGTGGCCGCGCAGGCTCATCGCGGAGGCGGGGAAGCCCCGGCGGGCGGCGTGCTCGAGCCAGTGCTGGGCGTAGGCCCAGGCGCCGTGGCCGTACCCGGGGACGAACAGCACCGGGGGCCGGTCCTGCGGCGAGTCGGGCTGCTCGATGAGCACCTCGCGCTGGACGGGCTTCGGCGGGGAGGACCACTCGTCGGAGCGCATCACTCGGGTGGTCAACGGACCGCCTCCAGTTCGTGCAGGGACTTCTCCAGCTCCTGCAGGTACACGAAGTGGCTCACCTCGAACCAGTGCCGGGTCGAGTCGGTGACCTTGCCGGCGGTGAAGCGGCGGTCACCGTCCTGGCGCATCTTGGCCCACAGCGCCTGCGCCTTGGCCGGTGAGGCGTCCAGGACCCGCAGCCACTGGGCGATGAACACGGTCTGCCAGTGCGAGAGCGTGAACACGCCCGAGTCGGGTTGCAGCAGCCCCGCGACGGCGAGGGTCGGGTGGGTGCGCGACAGCATCTGCAGCGCCAGCCGCGGGCGGCCCGACGCGTCGGTCGACAGCAGCTCAGGGGCGAGGAAGTCGAAGTTCGGCAGGTACCCGGTGGCGAACACGACCAGGTCCGGCTCGACGGTGCGGCCGTCGGACAGGACGACCTCGGTGCGTTCGAAGCGCTTGATGTCCGGCAGCGGGGTGATGCCGCCGTGGCCGAGGTAGTACGGCAGCTGGCTGTTGACCAGCGGGTGCATCTCGAGCAGCCCGTGGTCGGGTGCCTTCAGGCCGAAGCGGGTCAGGTCGCCGACCGTCATCGCGATCGTGCGCTGCAGCAGCCACTGGCGCAGCCGGAACGGCAGCCGCATCGCCAGGATCCGGTCGTTGACCTGGTCGGCGGGTTTGCCGAGGGCGTACTTGGGTGCGTACCAGTAGCCGCGGCGGGTCGAGTGCCAGCACTTCGCCGCCTGCTGGGCCGCCTCGACCGCGATGTCGCAGCCGCTGTTGCCGGCGCCGACGACGAGCACCTTGCGCCCGCGCAGCTGGGCCGCGTCCTTGTACTGGCTGGCGTGGATCACCTTGCCGCGGAACTCGGCGAGCCCCTCGTACTCGGGCATCTTCGGCGACCAGTTGTGCCCGTTGGCGGCCACGACGGCGGCGTAGCGCATCGTGCGTGGCGCCCCGCCGCGGGAGCCCCGGACCGTGACGTCCCAGCGCGGCGGGCCGCCGTCGGGGTCGTCGGCGGGCTCGACCCTGGCCACGTCGGTGCCGAACCAGATGTGCTCACGCAGCGAGAAGTGGTCGGCGTACCGCTCGAAGTACGCCAGCAGCTGCGAGTGGTGCGGGTAGTCGGGCCAGTCGTCCGGCATCGGGAAGTCGGGGAACTGGGTGAACGGCTTCGAGGAGATCAGGTGCGTGCTGGAGTAGACGGGGCTGCGGTCGTGCCGCCAGTTCCACCCGCCGCCGACGCCGGTCTCGCGCTCGTAGCAGTCGACGCCGAAGCCCGCCTCGCGGAGGTTCTTGATCGCGGCGAGGCCGGTGCCGCCGGCGCCGATCACGCAGACGGTGTCGCCGCGGTCGTAGACGGGCTCGCCGTCACGCCAGTGGGTCGCGCCGCCGGCCAGTTCGTCGAAGCTTGTCACCCGCGTCGTCTCCCAAATGCCGCTCGTGCTTTCGCGGCCAGATCCTCGTCCGCTCGGCGCTGTTTTGTCCAGTCCCGCACGTCGCGGCGCCGGGCTTGTCACGACCGCAGGTCGTGTCGCGGCCGCGGGCCTGTCACGACCGCAGGTCGTGTCGCGGCCGTCCACGGCCGCGGGCCTGTCACGACCGCAGGTCGTGTCGCGGCCGTCCACGGCCGCGGGCTTGTCGCGGCCGGAGGTCGCGGCCGCGCAACTGTGCGCGGAGGTGGCAGGGAGGCCGTTCACGGCCGACCGGTGGCTGACGGGAGCGACGGCGCGTGCCCACGACGGACCGGAGCAGGAAGGACCACGAACCACGGCGGCCCAGGCTCCGCAGGCCGGCCGCGACCCGGTCGGGCAGCGGGCCGGCCGCGGCCTCAGTCGGGCAGGTCGAGCTCGACGACCACCGGGAAGTGGTCGCTCGCGAGGCGGGCGGCCGGGGTGTCGACGACCTCGTAGGACAGCACGGTGATGCGCGGGTCGACGAAGACGACGTCGAGGCGTTCGCGGGGGGCGGTGCACGGGTAGGTGTGGCGTTCGTCGGCGCCGGCGCTGTCGACCAGGCCGTCGGCGAGGGTCCGCCAGGCGGCGCCGCCGGAGTTCTCGTTGAGGTCGGCGGCGAAGACGACCGGCTCCTGCAGCTCCGACAGGTGCTGTTTGAGCACGGCGGCCTGGTCGGGGCGCTCGGTCGCGTCGGTGGACAGGTGCGAGCCGGCCACGGCGAACGTGGACCGGCCGACCTTGCAGCGCACGAACGCGGCGCCCCGCATGTGCCGGCCGGGCGTCAGCGGATAGCGGATGTCGAACCCGCCGAACGCGCGGACCCGCAGGTTGGTCAGGATCAGGTTGCCCAGCGCCGGCAGCCCGCCGCCGGCGACGACGAGCTCGAAGTCGCGGGCCAGGTCGGCCGACTTCTGCCGCCACCGGAACCGGCGGGGTGCCTCCTGCAGGATCGCCACGTCGGGCGCGATCTCCCGCACCACCTGCGCGAGCGCGCGGCGGTCGTCCCGCAGGCTGTGCAGGTTGTAGGACAGCACCCGGAGCTTGGTCATACGCGTGCCAGGTCGGCGGCTCCGACCACTCCCGCGAGGTTGCCCATGAGTGCGGGGCGGACCTCGGCGACGGGCAGCCTGCCGCGCTGGGCGAGCTGGTCCTCGTAGCTGGCGCGGGCCGGCTTCATGAGCAGGTCGCCGGCGTCGATGACACCGCCGCCGACGACGATGACCTGCGGGTCGAGGATCTGCACGATGTCGGCGAGGGCGACGCCGAGCCAGCGGCCGATCTGCTCGAAGGCGCCGATCGCGACGGTGTCGCCGAGGCGGGCGGCCTGGGTGACGGCGTGGCCCTTGATCGCCTCGACGTCGCCGCCGACGAGGCCGAGGAGCTGCTCGGCGAGCTCCGGCCTGTCCCGTGCGTCGGCCTTGGCGAAGCGGACGAGGGCGTTGCCGCTGGCGTACTGCTCCAGGCAGCCGTGCCGGCCGCAGCCGCAGGGGTGGCCGCCGGGGACCATCATCATGTGGCCGAGCTCGGCGGCGATGCCGTTGGTGCCGCGGATCAGGCTGCCGTTGATGACGATGCCGCTGCCGATGCCGGTGCCGACGGTGAACAGCACCATCGAGTTGTCGGCGTCGCGGGCGGCGCCGAACTGGAACTCCGCCCAGGTCGCGGCGTTGCCGTCGTTCTCCACCACGACCGGCAGGCCGACCGCGGCGGTGATCTTGTCGCGCAGCGGCTCGTTGCGCCAGGCCAGGTTGGGTGCGAACTGCACGATCGAACGCGTCGCGTCGATCCAGCCCGCCGCGCCGATGCCGACCGCGTCGATCGGGTGCCCCTCGGCCAGCTCCTTGATCACCTCGATGATCCGGTCCGCCGTCCGCGCCGGGTCCTGCGCCGGCGTGTCACGCCGGGTCTGCGCGAGGACGTCACCCGCCGAGTCGACGACGCCGCCGAGCACCTTCGTTCCACCGATGTCGACTCCGATGGTCAACCCCACCGCGGCCGTCTCCTCTCGTACAGGCGCTATGCCTCGGGATCAATCTTGGGCTTGACGGCCTTCTTGGCCATCGGTTTCGGCGACATCGGTGTCTCCGTGGTGGCGTGTTGCCAAACGTCTTCCGGTTCCGGCGGTTCTGGTGTACGGGTTTCCTCTGCCCGGCCTCTTCCGGCTTCCGGGCTTCCGAAGGCTCGCAGCACGCCGGCCAGGCCGACGGCGAGGTCGCCGACGCCGGTGGCAAGGCGCTCGGCGAAGTCGGGGTCGGGGTCGCGGGCGGCGGCGATGGCCTTGCAGACCGGGCACACGCAGCACTCGGCGGAGCCGGTGGCGAACCCGGCGGTGCTGTTCGCGGCGACCGACAGGGCGGCGAGGGCGGTGGCGACGAGGCGTTCGGCCTCCTCGCGCGGGTCGCGGGTCACGCCGGCGCCCCGGCCTCGACGCGGCGCTTGAGCTCCTTCAGCGCGGTGTCCATGATCATTTTCTCGGCCTTGCGCTTGAACATGCCGAGCATGCCGATCGCCAGCTCCACCGCGAGGGAATAGGTCACCGTGGAGGTCCCGTCCGCGTTGGCGGTAATGTCGTAGGAGCCTTCCTGCTGCTTCTGCATCTTCGACGGCGCGACCAGGCTCCACTCGATCCGGGTCAGGTCCTCCGCGTATTCGTATCGCAGGGTGTATTCGTCGGAGACCGGGCCCGAGTCCAGCACGAAGCTGACCTGACTCGCGTAGCCGTCCTCATACTCCTCGATCACCTTGACCGACTTCACGGCCGCCACCCACTCAGGGTATCGGGCGAAGTCGGCGATGACCTCGGCGATGCGCTCCGGGGGCGCGTCAATGACGATCGACTGCGTCGAAGTGTCGGCCATGCGTGGCAGGCTACCTCTGCGGTGTACCTGGCGATCCGTCGGCAGGGTAGTTTCGGCGAATACGGTTGGAAGAAGGAGTCGCACGTGCGCGAGTTCACCGTGCCCCCGGCGGTCACCGTCGGCGATCACGCCACGCTGACCGACCCGGTGTGGGACAACGCGGTCACGGCGCCGGACGCGGTGCAGTTCCAGCGCCAGGCCGGCGACGTCTGGCAGGACGTCACCTGCGGCCAGTTCCACGAGCAGGTCGTCACCCTCGCCCGGGGACTCCTCGCGGCCGGGATCGAGCCGGGCGAGCGGGTCGCGCTGATGAGCAAGACGCGCTACGAGTGGACCCTGATCGACTACGCGATCTGGTCCGTGGGCGCCGTCACCGTGCCGATCTACGAGACGTCCAGCCCCGAGCAGGTCGCCTGGATCCTCGAGGACTCCGGCGCGGTCGCCTGCTTCATCGAGACCGACACGCACCGCGACACGGTGTCGGCCATCCGCGACCGGCTGCCGGCCGTCGCCCACCTGTGGCAGATCGACGGCACGCCCGGCGCGGTGGACGTGCTCGGCGCCGACGGTGCCGCCGTCCCCCGCGAGGACGTGGAGCGCCGCCGCGCCGAGACCCGCGCCGACGACCTAGCCACGATCATCTACACCAGTGGCACCACCGGCCGCCCCAAGGGCTGCATGATCACGCACCGCAACATGCTGTCCGACATCGTCAACGCGATCCCGGAGCTGCAGTCGCTGTTCCACCAGGGCGCCCGCACGCTGCTGTTCCTGCCCCTGGCGCACTCCTTCGCCCGGCTGATCCAGATCGGCGTCGTGCAGGCCCGCGCCACCATGGGGCACACCGCGGACACCAAGAACCTGGCGGCGACGCTGCAGAGCTTCAGGCCCACGTTCGTGCTGTCGGTGCCGCGGGTGTTCGAGAAGGTGTACAACACCGCGAAGCAGCGGGCGCACGCCGACGGCAAGGGCGCGATCTTCGACCGGGCGGAGCAGGTGGCGATCGCCTGGTCCTCGGCGGAGCGGCCCGGCGCGCTGCTGAAGGTCCAGCACGCACTGTTCGACCGGCTCGTCTACGGCAAGCTGCGCGCCGCGCTCGGCGGGCAGTGCTCCCGGGCGATCTCCGGCGGCGCGCCCCTCGGCGAGCGGCTCGCACACTTCTACCGCGGCATCGGCGTCACCATCTTCGAGGGGTACGGGCTGACCGAGACCTCCCCCGCGACCAACGCCAACCGCGACACCGGCGCCCGGATGGGCTCCGTCGGCCGCCCGCTGCCCGGCGTCACGATCCGCATCGACGACGACGGCGAGATCCTCGTGCAGGGCGACATCGTCTTCAAGGGGTACTGGAACAACCCCGCCGCCACCGCCGAGGCGATCGACGGCGACGGCTGGTTCCACACCGGCGACATCGGCGAGCTCGACGACGACGGGTATCTGCGCATCACCGGGCGCAAGAAGGAGCTCATCGTCACCGCCGGCGGCAAGAACGTGGCCCCGGCCGTGCTCGAGGACCGGGTCCGCGCCCACCCCCTCGTGAGCCAGTGCATGGTGGTCGGGGACCGGCAGCCGTTCATCGCCGCGCTGGTCACCATCGACCCCGACGCGCTGCCGGCCTGGGTCGAGGCGCACGGCAGGGCGCCGGGCACCGACGCCGCCGCCCTGGTCGACGACGCCGAGCTGCGCGCCGAGATCCAGAAGGCGATCGACGAGGCCAACACCGCCGTGTCGAAGGCCGAGGCGATCAAGGTCTTCCGAATCCTGCCGCAGGACTTCACCGAAGCGACCGGAACACTCACTCCGTCGTTGAAGGTGAAGCGGAACGTGGTCCTGAAGGAGTACGCCGGCGACATCGCCGCCATCTACGAGCGCTGATGCTGTCACCTACGGTAGGGAGGGCCATTCGTTGACCGAGCTGACGGTGCTGGGCGACCGCCCACGAGGCGCCGTGATCGCGGTTCGTGTCCTGATGCTCGCGCTCGTCGCGACACTCCTGCTCATCGACGGCATGCACACGGCCGAGCTGCTGTGGCTCGCCCTGCTGCTGGTCGCCGTGGCGATCGCCACGGTCGCGCCGCCCACGCACCGGGTCGCGCAGCTCGGCCGCGCCGCCGAGGTCCTCGTCGTCACCCTCGCCGCCTCGACCGCCGACGACAACTTCCTGGTCTTCCTGCCGGTGCCGGTCATCGGCGCGGTGCTCGCCGGCGGGCGGCGCGTCGCCGGCCTCCTGCTGGGGCTCGCGGCCGTCGTCCTTGCCGCCGGCGGGGCATCGGAGGGGCTCCTGTCCGACCGCGGCTACCTGGGCACCTGCCTGCAGTGGCTGGTCCTGGCCGGGGCCGGCGCCTACCAGGCGGCCATCCTGCAGCGGGCCCTGCTGGCGCGGCGCACCGACGAGACCCCCCAGCCGTACGTGGAGGCCACCCGCCTGCTCACCCAGCTGCGCAGCGTCGCCCGGCAGCTGCCCGGCGCCACCCTGGACCCCGGCGGCCTCGCCGAGCATCTCCTCGACGAGGTCCGGGCCATGGTCCCGTCCTCCCGGGGCGCGGTGCTGTCCGGCAGCGGCGGCGGCCGGCTCGTCGTGCTCGCCCAGGCCGGCGTGGAGCGCCTGGACTGGGAGACCGCCCTGGACACCGAGAGCTCCGTCGCCGACGCGTGGGCCACCCAGCAGCCGGTCGTGTCCGGCCGCTCGCAGGCCCGGTCGGTCGCGCCGAGCCGTGACATCTCCTCGATGGTGGTGCCCCTCGTCGCCGGGGTACGCACCGTCGGGCTGATCGTTCTGGAGAGTGACAGTGCCGGGGCGTACCCGCCGCCGGTCCTCGCCCGGGTCACCGGCCTGACCGGCGCCGCCGCGCTGCGCCTGGAGGCCGCGCTGCTGTTCGACGAGGTCCGCTCCCTGGCCACCACCGAGGAGCGGCAGCGGCTCGCCCGCGAGATCCATGACGGCGTCGCGCAGGAGCTCGTCATGGTCGGCTACGGCATCGACAACGCGGTCGCCGCGCTGCCGGACGCCACCGCCGCCGAGGAGGAGCTGCGCATCCTGCGCGCCGAGGTCACCCGCGTCATCACCGAGCTGCGGCTGTCGCTGTTCGAGCTGCGCAGCGAGGTCGACCGGTACGGCGGGCTCACCGCCGCGATCGCCGACTACGCCCGCACCGTCGGCGCCTCCGCCGGCCTGCGCGTCCATCTTTCGCTCGACGAAACCACCGCCCGGCTGCCCGCCGCGGTCGAGGCGGAACTGCTGCGCATTGCCCAGGAAGCCATCACGAACGCGCGGAAACACGCCGGCGCGGAGAATCTTTGGGTAACGTGCGCGGTCGATCCACCGTTCGCACAGGTAGAAATCTCCGACGATGGAAGCGGCATAGGTAAGAACCGCCCTGACGGACGCTATGGTCTTGCGATCATGGCCGAGAGAGCGGAACGTATCCGAGGCCGGTTGGAGATCACACCGCGCGTGCCGAATGGGACAACAGTGGCGGTTGTGCTCGGAACCGCACCGCGTGCGCGGTAGCGTGAAGGCACCAGAGGGAGAGAGCACCGGGAATGTCGACTACCGCGACGCCGACGACACGCACCAAAGTTCTGCTCGTCGACGACCACGATCTCATCCGCAGAGGCCTGCGGCACGCCTTCGAGCGTGACCGCCAGTTCGAGGTGGTGGGCGAGGCCGCGACGGCCGCCGAGGCGATCCGCCAGGCCGGCGCGCTCCAGCCCGACGTGGTCATCATGGACCTCCGCCTCCCCGACGGCAGCGGCCTGGAGGCGACCAGGGCGCTGCGCAAGACCAGCAACACCATGGGCATCGTCGTGCTGACCATGTACGCCGGGGACGACCAGCTCTTCGGCGCCCTCGAGGCCGGCGCGTCCGCGTTCGTGCCGAAGACCGCACCCGCCGACGAGGTCGTCGCGGCGGCCCGCCACGCGGCCTCCGCCCCTTCGGCATTCACGGCAGCCGACCTGGCCGAGGCGATGAAGCGCCGGCTCGCCCCCAGCGGCCCGCAGCTGTCCCCCCGCGAGGGTCAGGTGCTGCGCCTGCTCGCCGACGGCATGAGCGTCGCCGGCATCGCCAAGCAATTGTTCGTCTCCGAGTCCACCGCGAAGACACACATCTCGAAGCTGTACGAGAAGCTCGGCGCCGCGAACCGCGCCCAGGCCCTCATGACCGCACTGCGCCTCGGCCTGCTCGAAGCCCCCGACGCCCCGAAGTTCTGACCCCCTTTCGATAGGCGCTGGCCGATCTGCCCCCAACCCCCAGAACGGCCAGCCTGTCGTTTCTCCACTCCGCGACCTGCCCGGTGGCCCTGCGCGCGGCATTGACCCCGGTCGCGCCACCGGTGAAATGCGGGGAAATGTTCGCCCGCGACGGCGCTGAATATTCCCCCGATCGGGCGCTTGCAAAAAAATGGCACTGATGCTGTGGTGGCGCCTTTACCCGGGCGTCGCGGTTCGCTGATCCTCGGACCCACGGCACTCCACGGGGTGGACGGCGCCCGCCGGCCCGGCCACCTCTCCGTGATCACGGAGCTTCACGGGGCCGGGGTGCCATCGGAGTTCCGCGATCACAGCGACGGGCCCGTGCGCACCGGGCCGGCACTCAGCCCAGCCGCCACGCTTTGAACGCCTGACGCAAGGTGATCCCGGCCGCCTGACATGTGATGCCGCCACCGGCCCGGCCAACTCTCCGTGATCACAGCAAACGGCCCGCGCGCACCGGGCCTGCACTCAGCCCAGCGTCCACGCCTGAACGCCTGGCGCAAAGTGATCCTGGCTGCCTGGCGGGCGACCCTCCGGCGAGAATCGCTGCCTGCCGTGCGGTGCCGCCGCCGACCCGGCCACCTCTCCGTGATCACAGACTTCACGGGCCTGGGCGCCACCGACGTTCCGTGATCACGGCGGCGGCCCGCGCGCACCGGGCCGGCACTCAGCCCAGCCGCCACGCCTTGAACGCGTGACGCAAGGCGATCCTGGCCCGGGTGGTGCCGTCGAACCATCGATCATGGCGACGACACCGCCGCGTCGAGGCGCTCGTCCCCGAGCAGCAGACACGGTCGAACATCAGCTGGATCACACCCTGGCGCGGGAAGAGCGGACGCGGACCGGGCGCGCGACACCGACCGGACGCAACACAGACCGGGCGCGAGACTCGGGTCGGCCAGGTTCGGACCCGACCCGACCCGAGCGGAGCGGAGCCGCTCCAGGCAGTCCGTGCACAAGCGTCGAGGCGCCCGTCTCCGAACATCAGGCACGGTCGAACATCAGCTGATCGCGGACCCGGTGCAACACGGACCCGGCGCAACACGGACTCGGACGCGAGACTCGGGTCCACCAGGCTCGGAACCCGACCCCGACCCGAACCCGGCCCGAACCCGCCCGACCCGAACCTGGGCCTTCGCCTGGGCCAGAGGGGTCAGGGGTTCGGGGGCGGGGGCGTGGTGAGCAGGGTGCGGAGGCGGTCGGCCTGGGTTTCCCAGCGCCAGTCCGACTCGACCCACGCGCGCCCCGCGGCGCCCATCCGGGTGGCGAGGGCGCGGTCGAGCAGGAGGGTGGTGAGGTGGTCGGCGACGGCGGGCACGTCGCGGCCGGGGACGACGAAGCCGGTCTCACCCTCGCGGACTGCGTCGGGGGCGCCGCCCGAGTCGCCGGCGACGACGGGCAGGCCGGTGGCGGAGGCTTCGAGATACACGATGCCGAGGCCTTCGACGTCGAGGCCGCGGCGGCGGGTGCGGCAGGGCATGGCGAAGACATCGCCGGCGGCGTAGTGGGCGGGCAGCTCGGCCCAGGAGACGGCGCCGGTGAACACGACGTCGCGTTCGACGCCGGTCTCCCGGGCGAGGCGCTCGAGGGTGGCGCGGTAGGGGCCGCCGCTGACCATCAGCAGGGCGGCGTCGGGGACCGCGCGGTGGATCAGGGGCAGCGCCCGGATCAGCACGTCCTGGCCCTTGCGGGGCACGAGGCGGGACACGCACACGATGACCGGGCGGTCGGTGAGGTGGTGGCGGGCGCGGACGAGGTGGCGGTCGACCTGGGGTGAATACGCGTCGACGTCGACACCGGGGGCGAGCCGCTGCAGGGACGTGTGACCGTCGAGGACCCGGGCGAGCCGGCTGCGGGTGTATTCGCCGAGGTAGGTGACGACGTCGGCGCCGCGGCCGATGCGCCGCAGCAGCGTCCGGGCGCCCGGCAGAGCGGCCCAGCCGACCTCGTGGCCGTGGGTGAGGGCGACGACCCGCTCGACCCCGGCGCGGCGGCGCAGGCCGTCGGCGAGCAGGCCGAGCGGGGCGGCGGCGCCGAACCAGACGCTGTCGCAGCCGTGGGCGCGGGCGAGCTCGGCGGCGCGCCGGGCGGCGCCGGGGGTGGGCAGGAGCATGCCGGTCGGTGCTCGTATCACCTCGAAGGGCTGCTCCGCGTCGAACTTCTCGGCGTCGCGGAACGTCGAGGCGTAGACGACGACCGAGCCGGCGGGCTGGCGCACGGCGAGGTTGTGCACGAACTGCTGAATGCCGCCGGGGCGGGGCGGGAAGTCGTTGGTGATGAGCAGGGTGGTCATCGCTCGCCCCGCGCCCAGGCCCGCGCCTCCGCCATCCGCTCCACGGCGGTCGGGTGGGACCCGAACAGGAACTGCTCGACCGGATTCGGGTCGGGATCGCCGAGGTTGACCAGGGAGAGCCGGCCCTGCATGGCTTCGAAGCCGGCCGGGTCGCCGGTGAGCTGCAGGGCGTGCCGGTCGGCACGGGCCTCGACGCGCCGGGACACGAACGCCTGTGCGGGCCCGGCGAGCAGGCCCGCCACGGTGGCGACGGCGACCAGCAGGGCGACCGCGCGGGGCTCGCCGATCGCGTCGACGCCGGCGCGGCGCAGCAGGGCGCCCCACGAGCCGAGCAGGTAGAGGGCGCACACGGCGGCGGCCGCGCCGAACGCGCCGATCAGGGTGCCGGTGAACACGTCGCCGTCCTTGGCGTGGCCGAGCTCGTGCGCGACGACCGACTCGACCTCCTCCTGGGGCGCCTTTTCGAGCAGGGTGTCGTAGACGACGATGCGCCGGGTCGGGCCGAGGCCGGACACATACGCGTTGACGGCGCGGGTGCGGCGGGACGCGTCGGCGACGAGCACGTCACGGACGGGGACGCCGTCGCGCGCCGCGAGGGCCATCAGCCGGGTCCGCTGCTCGCCGTCGGGCATCGGGGTGAACTTGTTGAACACCGGCTCGACCAGGACCGGGAAGACGAACGACAGCAGCACCGTGAGCAGGGCCGCACCGACCGCTCCCCACGCCCACCACCAGCGCGGCGCGAAGTGCGTGACGGTGAAGAAGCCGACGAGCGCGACCGCGCCGATCACGGCGCCGACGGCGTAGCCCTTGAGCATGTCGACGGTCCAGCCGGACCAGTCCTGCGTCGAGAGCCCATAGCGGCGCAGGATGGACTGGCGCCACGCGGCGAGGGGCAGCGCCACGATCTCGCCGATGAAGACGACCGCGAGGCCGCCGAGCAGCGCGCGGGCCAGCCAGTGGCCGCCGAACGGCCGGGACACCTGCTCGACGATCCACGCGCCGGCCGGGGTCAGCCCGAGCAGGAGCGCGACGATGAGGCCGAGCGCGATGGACAGGTAGGTGCCGGGGCGCAGCGCCGCGTGGAACGCCCGGCCGCGGGCGACCGCGTCGGCGGGCAGCGTGTCGAGCGCGGCGAGCTGGTCGGTGCGCGGGGCCGGCGGCGCCGACCAGGGCACCCGCAGCACCGCGACCACCACCACCGCGACGAGCAGCACCGCGAGGGTGATCGCCGCCCATGCGCGAGGGGTCACGCCGCACCTCCTGGTGAGAAACTCCGCAAGCTTATGCGGCGCGGTGCCGCCTCGACCGGCGTGGTGCCGCCGCCTCGACGTGCGTGGGGTCGAGCACGGTGACGTCGAACCCGGCGCGCTCGAACACCTCGATCGCGCGGACCTCGGCGGCGCCGAGCTGGTGCAGCGCGGGCGGGGTGTCCAGCAGCAGGGTCACCACGCAACCGCCGCAGGCGGTGCCGCGCACTGAGCAGGTCTCGCAGTCGACGAGCATTGCTCCTCCTCCGTTGACCGTCCGTAGCTCCACGGTAAGCGGGGGGTATGACAAAAATGAGTTTCCGCAGGTCAGGACCGCGACAGGCGGCGCAGCAGGGTGTCATTGCCCAGCGGATACGCGCCGTGGCGCCGGACGCCGTCGATGACCTCCTTGTCGGAGGAGATCACCACGATCGGCCGGCCCGCGGGCTCCGCCCTGACCAGGCGCCGGATCAGCTCGTCGGCGGTCTCGCCCTTCTTCGAGAACAGCACCCGCACGCCGCGTGGTGCGGGTGGCAGCCCGACGACCCGTTCGGCGCCGTCGAAGACGACGGTCACCTCGGCCCTGGTCTGCGCGACCAGGCCGCCGACCCCGGCGACCAGGCGGTTGCGCTGCTGTTCGAGGGAGAGCTCGCCGTAGCCCTTCTTGGTGACGTTGTACCCATCGACGATCATGTGTGCCTTCGGCAGGCTCAGCAGCTGGTCGAGCCGGGCGGGGTCGTCGGCGTCCAGGGCGCGGGCCGATCCGGCGCCGGTGGCGTTCTCCGGCCGGTCGGCGTCGTGGTCGGCGACGAAGTCCGCCGGGAGCCGGTCGGTGGGGTCGAGCGCCAGCTCGCGGCGCAGTCCCACGGCGGCCTGCCCGATCGTCTCCAGCAGCAGCCACAGCCGGGCGTCGTCGACGGCCCGTGCGTCCTTGGCGCTCTGCCGCTGGGCGCCGGCCGCGGTCTCCGCCTCGGCGAGCTTGGCGCGCATGCGGCGCAGCTCGGCGTCGTGGTCGGCGGTGGCCCGGGTGGCGCGGCCCTTCTCGCTGGCGAGCATCTCCGTCGCCTTGCGCTCCTTGGCCTGGCTCTCCCGCAGCGCCTTGCCCAGCGAGCGGACCTCCTCGCGCAGGCCGGACGTCTCGTCGCGGAGCCTGGCCAGCTCGTCGCGGAGCTTGTCGGCCTCGACCCGGGCGACGGCTCGGTCGTGCTCGGCGCGGGCGAGGCGCTGCTCGACGTCGCGGATCCGCTCGGACGCAGCGGCGCCCTGCGCCTCGGCGCGGACGGTGTCGGTGGCCCGCTCGACCATGTCGCGCCAGCCGTCGGGCCGGGCCAGGTACGCCAGCGCGGCGACCTCGACGGGGTCGGCGGCGGGTGGCGCGAGCCCTTCCAGGATGGAGGCGCCCAGGTCACCGGCGTCGTTGACCACCCTGGTGGCGAGGCGCTGGCGCAGCAGGGGATCGCCGGACAACTGCATCGCGATGACGGGTCCACCGAGGCGGGCGCGCCGGTTCGGCGCGAACTTCGCGACCCGCCGCAGCGGCATCGGCAGCTCGTCGAGGGGCAGGCCGGTCATGGCGCCGGCGGCGAGGGAGATGACCCGCTGGCGGATGATCTCGGGCAGCACCGGCTCGATCCCGCCGTCGGAGTCCGGCAGGTCCACCTCCCCGGGCGCAGACATCACCGCGGCCTCGTCGTCGAGGTCGTCGGGAGCGTCGTGCGCGGGCATCACTCCAGTGTCGCATTGTCGACCAGATTCGCCCCGGATGGTCTCCAGCACCGCCGGCTTCCCTCGAAAGGCTAAAAGCTGACATATCCTTATTTCACCCGATTGGGGTATGCCAGCGAGGAGGCACCGATATGCAGCCGCCGGTACCCGAGAACGAAGCGGAGCGGATCTCGACGCTACGAGGGCTGGCGGTCCTCGACACTCCTCCGGAGACCGATTTCGACGACATCGTCCGGATCGCATCCGAGATCTGCGGCGCGCCGATCTCCCTGGTCACCCTGGTCGACACCCAACGCCAGTGGTTCAAGGCGAAGATCGGCCTGGACGGCCCGACCGAGACGCCCCGGGAGGTCGCGTTCTGCGCCCACGCGATCATGGGCCGCGACCTGATGGTCGTGCCGGACGCCACCGAGGACGCGAGGTTCGCCGACAACCCTTACGTGCAGGCCGAGGACGGCATCCGGTTCTACGCCGGCGCTCCCCTGCTGACCAGTGAGGGCGCGGCGCTGGGCACGCTCTGCGTGGTCGACCACGCACCGCACCGGCTGAACCTGGACCAGATGCGGGCGTTGCGCGCGCTCGCCAAGCAGGTCACAGAGCTGTTGGAGCTGCGCCACCTGGTCGTGGCCTCAGTCCTGGACGGGCAGCCGGAATCACGGTCGGTGGATCTCACGTACCTCACCGAGGCCCGCATCCGTGAGTTGCGGCCGATCGCGGACGCCCGCAACATCGCCATCACCCTCGGTGTGACGGATGCTGCTTCGGTACAGGCGGATCCAGGCAGACTGTCAAGAGCCCTGGACTACGTCGTGTTCTCGGCACTGAAGGTCGCTCCAGCGGGTGGACGGGTCGCCGTGCGGGTGCTGGGTGCGCCGGCACCCACGGTCGAGATCAGTCACGCCGGCGGGTCGATCGCCCCCGAATGGCAGGCCGACCTGGACGGCACCCGGGAGGCCGACGAGCTGGTCCCGCGGGCCGTGGCGGAGATCCTGCGGGCGCACGGCTCGACCGTGGTGCGCACCAACGCCCCGCTCGGCTCGCCGGACGTCCGGTTCGAACTGCGGTTCCCGCCGCACTGAACGATTTTTTGTCACACCCTGGTCGTAGTGTGCGCCCGTGGCCGACTACCACCAGGAAACGCTCGATGCCCTGTTCGACGACCCACGTGCGGCGACGCTCTTCGCGTCGACGTTCGTGGTGGTCGACCTGGAGACGACCGGCGGCGCGCCGGACGGCGGCGGCATCACCGAGATCGGCGCGGTCAAGGTCCGCGGCGGCGAGGTCCTGGGCGAGTTCGGCACGCTGGTCAACCCGCAGGAGCGACTGCCGGCGTTCATCACCGTCCTGACCGGCATCACCGAGTCGATGCTGGTGGAGGCGCCGACGATCGACACGGTGCTGCCGGCGTTCCTGGAGTTCGCCGCCGGTGCCGTGCTCGTGGCGCACAACGCGCCGTATGACACCGGGTTCCTCAAGGCCGCCTGCGCCAAGCACGGCTACGCGTGGCCGAAGCCGATCGTCCTGGACACCGCGGCGATCGCCCGGCGGGCCCTGGTCGCCGACGAGGTGCCCAACAACAAGCTGTCGACCCTGGCCCGGCACTTCCACGCGAGCACCCAGCCGATCCACCGCGCCCTCGACGACGCGCGCGCCACCGTCGACGTGCTGCACGGCCTCATCGCCCGGCTGGGCAGCCACAAGGTGCACACCATCGGCGAGACGATCGAGTTCGTGAAGGCGGTCAGCCCGTCCCAGCGGCGCAAGCGGCACCTCGCCGAGGGGCTGCCCGACGCCCCCGGGGTCTATGTGTTCCGAGGGCACAAGGACCGCCCGCTCTACATCGGGACCAGCTCGTCGATCGCGACCCGGGTCCGCAGCTACTTCACCGCCGCCGAGAAACGCGCCCGCATCGACGAGATGATCAACGCGGCGGAGCGGGTCGAGGCGATCCTCTGCGCCCATTCCCTGGAGGCCGAGGTCCGGGAGCTGCGGCTGATCGCCGCGCACAAACCGCCGTACAACCGCCGGTCCAAGTTCCCCGAGCGGGTCATGTGGCTCAAGCTCACCGCCGAGGCCTATCCACGACTGTCGGTCGTGCGCGACGTGCAGCCGGACGGCGCGGCATATCTCGGCCCGTTCGGCTCCCGGCGCGGCGCCGAGCTCGCCGCCGCCGGCATCTATGACGCGCTGCCGATCCGCCAGTGCACCCACAAGCTGTCCCTGCGCACGAAGACCCCCGCCTGCGCGCTCGCCGAGCTCGGCCGCTGCCCGGCGCCGTGCGAGCACCAGATCTCCCCCGGCGACTATGAGACCGCCGCCGCCGAGCCCTTCCGCACCGCGACGACCGGCGACCCCGGCGCCGTCGTGCGCGGGCTCATGACCCGCATCGAGGCGCTGTCGGCCGCGGAGCGCTTCGAGGACGCGGCCACGATCCGCACCCGGATGATCGCGTTCCTGCGCACCGCGATCCGCATGCAGCGGCTCGTCTCGCTGACCAGCCTGCCCGAGCTGATCGCCGCCCGCCCGTCCGCGAAGGGTGGCTGGGAGCTCGCGGTGGTGCGCCACGGCAGGCTCGCCGCGGCGGGCGTGTCACCCCCTAGGGTGCATCCACAGCCGACGCTCGATGTGGTTCTCGCCACAGCTGAGACCGTCCAGCCCGGGCACGGCCCGACGCCCCGCGCGACGCCCGAGGAGACCGAGCGGATCCTCGCGTGGCTCGAGCGACCGGAGACTCGGCTGGTCAAGGCCGACATGGGGTGGTCATCGCCGGCCACGGGCGCCGGTCGCTGGCGCCCTTTTCTCACCCGCGTGGAGGCCGCTGCGTCGGTCCGGATCGACTTGGAGGGGTAAGCACATCGGACGATCGCACATACTCAAATGACCGATCGGATGCCACGAGGGAAACTAGGCTGGAACCTACCCAAACCCAGGCCCGCCCGGCCCGTCGGTGAGGAGGTGCCGCATGGAGCCCGGTCTGCATCAGTCCGGCGCGCCCCTGGATGCTGGCCCCTCCACGGTCACCGGCGCCGGTGGCGCCAACTCCGGGTCCGCGTCCGCGCACAGCGAGTTCATGTTGGACCCACTGGCGCCCGGGGGCAAGCCCAACGAGCCCGCGGGTTTCGTGCACACGTTGCCGACGGGCTTCACGATCGGCGGCGCGTCGCCTCCGCCCCCCGTGCCTGGCGCCGCGGACGCCCATCAGCTGCTCGACGCGGTGGGCGAGGCGCTGCTCGGGCCGAGGGGGCTGCCGACCGCGGCCATCAACGCGCCGGAGGCACCGACCCGGCGGCGCCGGCCCGGCCACCCGACCGATCGCCACCACCCGGACCGCAACACCCGGGGCAGGCTCCAGCAGGAGCGGCAACGCGCCGACCAGCCGTACGTGGACAGGTCCTCCACAGACCAGTCCGACGCCGGCCGCTCCGACCCCAGCACGCACGAACCCGGCGCGCATGACTCCGACGTGCATGAGGCTGAGGCGCTCGAGTCCGGCACCGACGAGTCCGGCGCCTACGGCGGAGGCTCCCAGGGGGACGGCGCCCAGGACCGCAGTTCGCAGGGCCGGGAGCCGCAGGACCGGAGTGCACAGGACGGCAGCACGCCAGAACGAGAGGCCCAGGCTCGGGACCCTCAGGACCGCAGTGCGCAGATCCGAAGCACACAGGACCACGGCACGCAGGACCACGGCGTGCAGGGCTACGGCACGCAGGACCGCAGCGCGCAGGACCCCGGCGCACAGGAACGAAGCGCCCAGGACCGGGACCTTCAGGACCGCGGGCCGCAGGACCGAAGCACGCAGGAGCGCAGCACGCAAGAGCGCAGCGCGCAGGACCGGGATCCTCAGGACCGGGAGCCGCAGGACCGGGAGCCGCAGGACCGAGAGCCGCAGGACTACAGCGCGCAGGACCGGGGTTCGCGGGAGCGGGCCGATCCGGGTGGCGGTGGTCGGGGGCGCGAGGACATACGGGCTGCCGGTGCAGGTGGCGGCGGGCAGCAGCGTTCGCAGCCGGGCCGGGTGGAGGCGCAGACGGCCGAGAGCCACCCGGCAGCGCAGGCCGCGCGGGACGACCAGACGAACGACGCGACACCCGGGCAGCGTGTGCCGCAGGACGACGAGAGCCGTCAGGAGCTGACGGCCTGGCAGAGTGCCGGCGCCGCCGGGGCCGAGACGGCAGCGGGTGGGGTCGCGGGCGACGGCATGCCGGTCGAGCGCGGTGCGGCTGAGCGGGGCGGTGCGGGGCAGGGCGAGGTGGCACCTGGGCAGCGGCCCTCGCGGCGGGAGCCCGGGGCGCAGGAGCGCCGGGTGCCGCGGGACGAGCAGGCGACGCCCGGGCAGTGGGCGGCGCAGGGGCCGCGGACGCCGCAGAGCCAGCGGGGGCCGCAGGAGCAGAGCGACACGCGCAGGGACTGGCCGGCCAACGAACGGCCCGCCGGCCCTCGGCCGCCCGTGACGCGGCCCGGGCCCGGTGGGCAGCGGACCTCCGGGGAGCGGCCGGCGGGTGACCGGCCCGCGGCGGATCGGCCGGGCGGCGAACGGCCCCGCAACGAACGGTCCACCAACGAGCGACCCACCGCCGACAGGACCGGCACCGACAACCGAGCCACCGACCGGCCCGCAACGGACACGCCCGCGACGCAAGAGCCCGCAACGCAGAAGCCCGCAACGCAAGGGCCCGCGACGGCAGGACCCGCGGTGGAGAAGCCCGCGACGGACCAGGCCGCGGGCGAGCGGGCGGACAAGCGGCAGCGGGCGGGCAAGGACGCGGACCGCGCAACGGTGCGGCGGGCCATGCCCGTCGACGACCGGTTCGCGGCGCCGCGGGCGAGGCTCACCGCGCCGCCGACCGAGGACTCGCCGGCGGTGCCGCCGCCGCCGACGTACTCGGCGCTGGTGGGCGGGGCGGTGCCCGGGGACCCGACGGCGACGTACTCGGCGATCATCGGGTCGCGGCTGCGGGCGATGCTGCCGTGGCAGACGGCCGAGGACCCCTTGGGCAACGTGCTGCGGTCGCACAAGACGATCCACCCGACCGGTGACGTGGCGTTGCTGCGGCGGGCGTACGCGATGGCCGAGCAGATGCACCGCGGGCAGATGCGCAAGAGCGGCGAGGCGTTCATCTCGCACCCCCTGGAAGTGACGGAGATCCTCGCCGACCTGGGGATGGACACGACAACGCTCGTGGCGTCGCTGCTGCACGACACGGTCGAGGACACGGACTACACGCTCGGGGCGCTGGAGCGGGACTTCGGCGGCGAGGTGGCGCTGCTCGTCGACGGCGTGACGAAGTTCGACAAGATGTTCTACGGCGCCGACGCCGAGGCCGAGACGATCCGCAAGATGATCGTCGCCGCCGGGCGGGACGTGCGGGTGCTGGTCATCAAGCTGGCGGACCGGCTGCACAACATGCGGACCCTGGACGCGCGGTCGATCAAGTCGCAGGTGCGGATCGCGACGGCGACGCGGGAGGTGCTGATCCCGCTGTGCGAGCGGCTCGGCATCCAGGCGTTGAAGCGGGAGCTCGAGGACTGGGTGCTGCGGGCCGTCAGCCCCGGCGGGTACGCGCTGATCGACGAGTACGTCCGGCAGCGCACCGGCTGGGACGGCTACCTGGAGCGGGTCATCTCCGCGATGACCACGGACCTGCGGAAGTTCAGCATCGACGCGCAGGTGTCCCCGCGCCCGCGGCACCTGTACTCGATCTGGAAGGACACGGTCGACGGCAACTACGAGGACCCGCACGACATGCCGCGGGTCGTCATCATCGTCGACGGGCCGGAGACGGACTGCTACGCGGCGCTGGGTGCGGTGCACGGCAAGTGGCGGCCGGTACCAGGACGGTTCAAGGACTTCATCGCCACGCCGAAGGGCAACAACTACAAGTCGCTGCACACCACGGTGCTCGGGCCCGAGGGTCGCTCGCTGGAGGTGCTGATCCGCACCGAGGAGATGCACCAGGCGGCGGAGTACGGCATCGTCGCGAACTTCCGGTACCCGCACACGGCGGCGCGGTTCGGCCCGGCGAGCAAGGCGGAGCAGCTGAACTGGCTGCGGCGCCTGCTGGACTGGGAGGCGGCGGCGTCGGACCCGTCGCAGTTCATCGCGTCGCTGCGGTGCGACCTCGCCGAGGACCAGATCCTGGTGCTCGCCGAGGGCGGCGGCCGGCCGGTGCTGCTGCCGCAGGACGCGACGCCGGTCGACCTCGCGTACATCCTCGGCGCGGACGTCGGCAACCGATGTATCGGCGCGAAGGTCAACGGGCGGCTGATCGCGGTGTCGTCGCCGCTCGCCGACGGCGACACGGTCGAGATCATCACGCGGACGGGGCAGCGCGACGAGTTCGACTTCGACGCGGACGCCCCCGCGCGGGGGCCGTCGCCGGAGTGGCTGGAGTTCGTGAAAACGCCGCACGCCCGGCTGCACATCAGCCGGTGGTTCGAGGCACACGAGGCACCCGCGATCACGGTCGCCAACAAGGTGCGCCTGGGCCGGCTCGCGATCGGGCTGGCGCTGCGCCGGCAGGGCCGCGGCCTGGCCAGTGACCTGCCCCTGGTCCGGCTCGCGACCAGGCTCGGCTACCCGGACCTGGAGACGCTGCTCGTCGCCGTCGCCGACCACAGCCGCACCGCGGACGAGGTGGTCGAGGAGTTGATCGCCCTGGTCGACCATTCGCCCCGGTAGGGCACTAGCCTTCTGCGGATGGCGGTAAAACAACAACTGCGCATGGTGGCGTACCGGACGTTCTACCGTCTTCCCGCCCGCTGGAAGCGCCGGATCGTGCGGACGTTCCAGCCGACGTACACGATCGGCGCGGTCATCCTGGTGCGCGACCCCGCGGCGAGCCGGATCCTGCTGCTGCGGCAGCCGCCGGGCGCGGGCTGGTCGCTGCCGGCGGGGCTGATGGACCGCGGTGAGCGGCCGGTGCAGACGGCGGCCCGCGAGCTGGCCGAGGAGACCGGGATCAAGGTGCCGCTCGAGGGGTTCCGGCCGGCGAACCCGAACGCCGTGGTGCACACCCGCGGGCAGTGGGTCGACATGGTGTTCGAGACCGAGGTCGAGCCGTCCGACGACTTCGAGATCGACGCCGCCGAGGTCATCGAGGCCGCCTGGCACCGCCTCGACGCGCTGCCGCCGCTGACGGTGTCGACGTCGCAGCTGCTGGCCCACTACGGGATCGGGCCGTACAAGGACTACCCCGAGGTGCTGACCAGGTGAGCGCGACGACCGGCGTCTGTGCGGTGATCCTCGCCGCCGGGGAGGGCCGCCGGCTGCGGCCGCTGACGGAGCACCTGCCGAAGGCGCTGTGCCCCGTCGGCAACGTGACCCTGCTGGACCGGGCCCTGGCCAGGGTCGCGGCGCTCGGCTTCACCGGCCCCGCCGACCTGGCCGTCAACGCCTGCTACCTCGCGGAGCAGGTGGTCGCGCACGTCGGTGACCGCGCACACCTCTCCGTCGAGCCGGGCGATCCGCTCGGTACGTCCGGCGGCGTCGCGCTGCTCAAGGAGTGGATCGGCGGCCGGGCGGTGCTGGCGGGCAACGCCGACGCGTACCTGGCGCCGGCGGACGCGGCCGAGGTGTCCGACCTGGCGGAGCTGCTCGCGGGCTGGGACGGCACGACGGTGCGGATGCTCGGCGTGCCCGGGCCGCCGAAGGAGTTCGGCAGCCACCGGTTCGCCGGGTTCTCGCTGCTGCCGTGGGACTTCGTGACGCGGCTGGAGCCGGTCCCGTCGGACCTGGTGCGGACCGCCTGGCGGCCGGCGGAGCGCGAGGGGCGGCTCGAGGTCGTCGAGTACCGGGGCACCTACCTGGACACCGGCACCCCGCGCGACTACCTGCAGGCCAACCTGCACGCCGTACACCAGGGGAACCTGATCGCACAGGACGCCGTGGTGACCGGTGCCGTGGACCGGGCGGTCGTCGGCGCGGGTGCCGTCGTGGCCGGTCAGGTCACCCGCGGGGTGGTGTGGCCGGGCGCGGAGGTGCGCGCCGGCGAGGTGCTGCGCGATGCGATCCGGGTCGGGCGGGAGCTCACCGTCGCGGCCGATTAGCATGACGATGTCCACATGCTGGATCCGCTGCCGGAAGGAGCACCGCAGGTGATCACCGCCATCGTCCTCATCGACTGCGCGACCGACTCGATCCCCGAGGTGGCCGAGACCATCGCCAACCTCCCCGGCGTCAGCGAGGTCTACTCCGTCGCCGGCAACGTCGACCTGATCGCGATGGTGCGCGTCCGGCAATACGAGGAGATCGCCGAGGTCATCGCAGGCCGGATCTCGAAGGTGCCGGGCGTGGTCGACACCGACACGCACATCGCGTTCCGCGCCTACTCGCAGCACGACCTGGAAGAGGCGTTCTCGATCGGGCTGCCCGACACGGACTGACCCGGGTCTGCGAATTTCCGGCATATTTCGGCGCACCGGCCGCAAGCCGTGCGCCGCAGCTGTCGGCAAGCCGGAAGAAACCGGGAAAAGCGCTGGTGAAGGCCTCGGTAGTGCGCGAAATCGCATCGAGGCACCTCCGGCGAGGCGGTAATCTCGACGCCCATGAGGATCGGCATCGTCGGAGCCACGGGTCAGGTGGGCAGCGTCATGCGCCACATCCTGGCCGAGCGTCAGTTCCCGGCTACCCAGTTGCGCCTGTTCGCGTCCGCCCGCTCCGCGGGCCGGCCCATCGACTGGCAGGACCAGCAGATCACGGTGGAGGACGCGGCGACCGCCGACTACTCCGGCCTGGACATCGTGCTGTTCTCCGCGGGCAAGGGCACGTCGAAGGAACTGGCGCCGAAGGTGGCCGCCGCCGGTGCCGTCGTCATCGACAACTCCTCCGCCTGGCGGATGGACCCCGAGGTGCCCCTCGTCGTCGCGGAGGTCAACCCGCACGCGATCGCGGACCGGCCGAAGGGCATCATCGCCAACCCGAACTGCACCACGATGGCCGCGATGCCGGTGCTGCGCCCGCTGCACGACGAGGCCGGCCTGATCGCGCTGGTCGCCGCCACGTATCAGGCGGTGTCCGGCGCCGGGCTCAACGGCGTCGCCGAGCTCGACGAGCAGGTCCGCAAGGTCGCCGACGGCGCGGCCGCGCTGGCGTTCGACGGCTCCGCGGTCGAGTTCCCCGCGCCGAAGCAGTTCAGCCAGCCGATCGCGTTCAACGTGCTGCCCCTCGCGGGCTCGATCGTCGACGACGGCTCGTTCGAGACCGACGAGGAGCAGAAGCTCCGCAACGAGAGCCGTAAGATCCTGGAGATCCCGGGCCTGAAGGTGTCCGGCACGTGCGTGCGGGTGCCGGTGTTCACCGGCCACTCACTGCAGCTCAACGCCCGGTTCGAGCGGGCCATCAGCGTCGAGCGGGCCCTGGAGCTGCTCGCCGCGGCGCCGGGTGTCGTGGTGACCGACGTGCCGACGCCCCTGCAGGCCGCCGGCGCCGACCCGAGCTTCGTCGGCCGGGTCCGGCTCGACGAGACCGTGGAGCACGGCCTCGCGCTGTTCGTCTCCAACGACAACCTGCGCAAGGGCGCCGCGCTCAACGCGGTCCAGATCGCCGAGCTCCTCGTCAAGTAGTGCGCTGTGGCAGGGGGCGGGTCCCGCCCCCTGCCACACGTCAGACGTGCCGGCCGAACCAATCCAGGATCGCGTCGAACCTGGCGAGCCGGTGCGACGGGCGTCCCGAGCGGGACAGCTCGTGCCCCTCCCCCGGGAACAGCAGCAGCTCCACCGGGGTCCCCCGCCGCTTCAACGCCACGAACAGCCGCTGGGCCTGCTCGACCGGGCAGCGCCAGTCCTGCTCCGAGTGGACGATCAGCATCGGGATGTCGATCTTGCCGGCGTACGTGAGCGGGCTCTGCTGCTCGAACGAGCCGCCCTCCGCGCCGTACAGCGAGTCCGCGAACAGCCATCCGATGTCTGAGCTGCCCTGGAAGCTGTCGATCGCGTTGACCGCCCGCTCGGAGATCGCCGCCTTGAACCGGTCGCCGTGCATCGCGGCGAGCCAGGTGGTCATGAACCCGCCGTGCGACCCGCCGAGCACACCGACCCGGTCGCCGTCGAGGTCGTCGGCGGTGAGGGCGGCGTCCAGCAGCGCCAGGAGGTCGACGGCGGAGACCTCGCCGACGTTGCCGCGAATCGCCCGGCCGTGCGCCTCGCCGTAGCCGGAGGAGCCGCGGGGGTTGCCGTAGACGACCGCGTACCCGGCGCCGGCGTACACCTGGGCCTCGTCGAACAGCCGCCAGCCGTACTGCGCGAACGGCCCTCCGTGGATCATCAGCAGCACCGGGTGCGGGCCGTCGCCCTCGGGCCTGACCACCCAGCCGTGGACCGGGTAGCCGTCCGGGGCGGTCCCGTTCACCTCGACCTGCTCCAGCGGGCTGACACCGGCGGAGAAGTCGGTGAGCTTGACGTCGCCGGCGTAGACCTCGCCCCAGTCCGCCGGGCCCGCGATGGTCGCCACGAGCGTGTCACCGGTGACGGCGAACCCGGCGACCTGACGCTCCCCGTCCAGCAGGATTTCGGGGGTACCACCGTCGAACGGCACCCGCAGCAGCTGGACGGCGCCGCGGTGCTCGTTGCTGAACAGCACTCCGCGCTCCGTCGGCACGATGTCACCGCCGGGCGCGGCCAGGGTGTAGGCCTCCGGGTCGAGCAGCTGCCGGGCCGTCCCGCCCGCGAGGGGCACCGACCACAGCGACTCGTTGCGCATCGTCGAGTCGACGCGGCCCGCGCCGGCCAGGTTCGCGGTGAACAGCAGCGACCCGCCGTCCGGCGCCCAGCGGCACAGCCCGACGTTGAACGTGCTGTCGGTCAGCGCCCGGATCTCGCCGCCGCCGGCGGGCATGACGCACACGTCCGCGGCGAAGTCGTCGCCCCACGTGTCGTGCTGCTCGGAGACGAACGCCAGGGACCGCCCGTCGGGGCTCCATTCCGGGTCGCCGTGGCTGCGTTCACCGTCGGTCACCTGCGTCACCGTGCCGTCGAGGTCGGTCACGAACAGGTGCGCGGGGCGGTCCAGCAGGAACCCGAGCCCGTCGACCCGGTAGAAGTACCGGGTGATCCGCCGGGGAGGCTCGCCGTCCGGGCCGATCGTCTCGCCGTCCTCGGTCTTGCCCGTGCCGTAGCGGCCCTCCTGCGGTACCCGCGCGGAGAACGCCAGGCGGGCGCTGTCCGGTGCCCAGGCCGGCGTGCCGGCGCCCAGCGGCAGATCCGTCAGGCGGCGCGGCTCGCCGCCCGCGAGGGGCAGCACACACAGCTGGGGCGCGCTGTCGTGCTCCGCCTTCGCGCCGCCCGCCCGGCTCCCCGCCGCCTTCGTCGCGCGCAGGAACGCAAGCCACCGCCCGTCCGGCGAGATCCGCGGGGCGCTGTCGTGCCAGCCGTGGGTGAGCTGGACCGGTGCGGCGCTCCCGTCGGTCTGCAGGAGCCAGAGCTGGGAGGTGTACGAGTCGGCCGCGAACTCGAGCCGGCTCACCGCCACGACGGCGCTTGTGCCGTCGGGGCTGACCGTAGGCGCGCCGGGCAGGCGCATTTGGGACAGATCGATTGGCTTCACGTCCCGCACAGTAGCCTGGGTCACACTTCTTACTCACCGGTAACCTCCTACCTCTACCCTACGAATCCATGGAGTTCGTGGACCGCGGCACCGATCGCCTCGCGCTGCACACGTATCCGGCAGACGATGCCGCCACCCTCGCCGTGCTGTGGCCCGCGATGGGCGTCCCGGCGCGCTACTACCGGCACTTCGCCGCCGCGCTCAACGACACCGGCATGGAGGTCGTCGTCGCCGACCTGCGCGGCACCGGCGACAGCACGCCACGACCCTCCCGCCGCTCCCGCTACGGCCTCGCCGAGCTCACCACCGACGTCGAGGCGGTCCTGGACACGCTCAAGCCCCGCCGGGCCGGCCGCCGCACCCTGCTCGTCGGGCACTCCCTCGGCGGCCAGCTCTGCGCGCTGCACCTCGCCCTGCGCCATGCGGCCGGCCTGGACCCCGGCGTCGACGGGCTCGCGCTGCTCGCGGTCGGCCTGCCGTACTGGCGTCGCTACCCCGGCCGGATGGCCCCCGGCACCCTGGCCTTGACCCAGACCCTGGCCGTCACCTCCGCCGTGCTCGGCGTGTGGCCCGGCTGGGGCTTCGGCGGCCGCCAGTCCCGCTCCGTGATCCGCGGCTGGGCCCACACCGCCCGGACCGGCCGTTACCCCGCCCTGGCCGGCGTCGACGTGGAGGCCGCGCTGCCCGGCGTGCGGCTGCCGGTGCTCGCCGTGGACATGGAGACCGACCAGTACACGCCCGCCCCGACGGTCGACCACCTGACCGCAAAACTGTCCGGCGCCACGGTCGTCCGCCAGCACTACTCCGCCGCCGACGCCGGCTCCCCGATCGACCACTTCACCTGGGCCCGCCACGGCACCCCCCTCGCCGCCCGCGTCGCCACCTGGGCCACAACCACCTGACGCCCCACAACGGCCGTTGCCTCACACGCCGCCCGCCCGACGCGCGCCGGCGGCGCTGGCCTCACGCCCGCCCGCCGCGCGCCGGAACTCTGGCCCGCGGTGCCAGTAGCGCGGCCGCCGGCCGCGCATCGCGGCAGGTCTCACGCGGCCACCATTCTCATTCGGCCTTCTCGCCACGCACGGCCGCCCGTCGCCGGTCGCGGCAACTGCCCCCACGGCGCCAGGTAGCGCGGTCGCAGACCGCGCATCGCGGCAGGTCTCACGCAGCCACCGGTCCCACTCGGCCTTCTCGCCATGCACGCCCCGGCCGCGCGTGACCCTTCGCCGCGCGTCGCTCCCTGGTCCCGCAGCCGTCGGTCGCATGGCCACCGGTCTCACACGGTCTCTGGTCACGCATGGCCCGTCACGCATGGTCGCTCGTCACGCATGGTTGCCGGCGGGCGCCGCGGCACACCGCTCACGGGCTGGGTCGCCTCTGGGCCGAGACCATCGGACGCCCGGCCGCAGGCGGGTGACCAGGGTCTCATCCTGTGGCCCTGGTTGCCCGTGGTCCGTTCTGCCCTCAGCCGTCCCACTCCCCGCAGCCCACGATCCCGCGTGCCTGATCCTGCTCGGGGGCGATCCCGTGCGGTGTCAGTGGCGGGATGCGGCGGTGGCCAGGGTTGTGGCGGTGTGGTCGGTGAGGGGGGTGCCGTGGCCGAAGCAGGCGATGTCCGGGCGGAGGGCGGCCTGACGGCGCAGGGAGTCGGCGGCGCGAGCCGGGTCGGTGTTGAACACGCCGAGCATGACGGTGCCGTCGGGGGCGCGGGCGATCGTGTCGCCGGTGAACAGGACGCGCTGGTCGGGCAGGTGGAACGCCACGCTGCCCGGGGTGTGGCCCGGCACGGCGACGGCGACGGCCTCGACGCCGCCGCCGAGGGTGATGATGTCGCCGTCGTGCAGTTCGCGGTCGACGCGGGCGGGGGGTGGCGGGTCGGCGGGCAGGTCGGCGTGGATCTGGTCGTAGAGGTGTTGCTCCCATTCGGCCAGTACGGGTGGCGGGTTCGCCGCCTCGCCACGGACGACGGGGGCGTCGTCGTGGTGTGCGGCCACAACGACGTCGCCCCACGCGGCGAGGTCGGCGGCGGCGCCGATGTGGTCGACGTGGGCGTGGGTCAGCAGGATCTGTCGCAGGTCGTGGCGGGTGTGTCCGAGTGCGGTGACGGCCTCGGCGATCCGGGGTGCGGAGCCCGGCATCCCGGTGTCGATGAGGGTCAGGCCGTCGGGGGCGCACCACAGGTAGGCGTGGCCGACGGGGAACGCGAGCAGGTACAGGCGGCGGGGCAGCAGCTCGACCAGGTCCATGCCCGGACCTTAGGCACCACCGTGCGCCGCGGCCCAGGTCACTTCGCCCTCGGCAGATCCGCCGACGGCGGAACGCGGCCGTTCACGGCCGCGGGTCCGTCACGACCGCAGGTCGTGTCTGCGCAACTGTCCGCGGAGGTGGCAGGGCCAGGGCCGGCGAAGCTGGGCCCCGGCCCGGTGGCTGACGGGAGCGACGGTCGTGCCCACGACGGACCGGAGCAGGAAAACGGCGACGCCCCCGGCGCCTGAAGAGGGCCGGGGGCGTCGAGGTGGGTCAGTGGCCGCTGGTGATCTCTTCGCGGTCACGGTCCTCGTCGAGCTGGCGCGGCTTCGGGGGCGGGCTGGCCTTCTCGATCGGGTAGAAGAAGCCCTTCACCGTCGGGGCCAGGGCACCGAGGCGGTTCATCTTCTTCGGCACGACCCAGCCGGCGTATTCGAGGCCGTGGTGGTCCTCTTCGTGGCCGTTGCCGGACGGCAGCGGCTGGTGGATCTCGACGAACTTGCCGTCGGGGAGGCGGCGGATGATGCCGGTCTCCACGCCGTGGACGAGGACCTCGCGGTCGTGCTGCTGGAGGCCGAGCGCCACGCGGAACGCCACGTAGTACGCCAGCGGCGGCAGGATCAGGATACCGATGCGGCCGGCCCAGGTCATCGCGTTGAGGCTGATGTGGAACTTGTCCGCGAGGACGTCGTTGCCGCCGGAGATCAGCAGGACCACGTAGAACGCGATGGCCATGGCGCCCAGGGCGGTGCGCAGCGGGTTGTCGCGGGGGCGTTGCAGCAGGTTGTGGACCGCTTTGTCCTTGGTGAACCGCGCCTCGATGAACGGATAGAAGATCGGCAGCATCGTGAGGATGCCTGGTAGCACCACCGTGGGCCAGAAGATCGGCGGGATGGTGTAGCCGTCACCGTAGAAGAAGTCGAAGCGGATCTCCCAGGCCGGGAAGAGGCGGGTCGAGCCGTCGAGGAACATGACGTACCAGTCGGGCTGGCTCGCCGCCGACACGACGGCCGCCTTGTACGGGCCGAACAGCCAGATCGGGTTGATCTGGAAGAGACCCGCGAGCGCGGCGATCATGGCGAACACGATCATGAAGAAGCCGCCGGCCTTGGCCGCGAAGCCGGGGAACATGCGCACGCCGACCACGTTGGTGTTGGTGCGGCCGGGGCCGGGCCACTGGGTGTGCTTCTGCTTGACCAGCAGGCCCATGTGCACGCTGATGAGGCCGAGCAGCGCGCCGGGGACGAGCAGCACGTGGACGATGTACAGGCGGTCGAGGATGACCTCGCCGGGGAACTCGCCGCCGAACAGCGACGTGGTCACCCAGGTGCCGACGATCGGGATGGACAGCATGATCGCGCTCGCGATGCGCAGGCCGGTGCCGGACAGCGCGTCGTCGGGCAGCGAGTAGCCGCCGAAGCCCTCCAGGAAGCCCATCCAGAACAGCAGGACGCCGACGATCCAGTTGGCCTCGCGCGGCTTGCGGAACGCGCCGGTGAAGAACACCCGGAACATGTGCACCACGATCGCGGCCATGAACAGCAGCGCGGCCCAGTGGTGCATCTGGCGCATGAACAGACCGCCGCGCACGTCGAACGAGATGTGCAGCGCCGTGTTGTACGCCTGCGACATCTCCACGCCGCGCAGGGGCGCGTAGCTGCCGTCGTAGACGACCTCGCGCAGCGACGGGTCGAAGAACAGCGCCAGGAAGATGCCGCTGAGCAGCAGCACGATGAACGAGTAGAGCGCGATCTCACCCAGCAGGAAGGACCAGTGGTCTGGGAAGACCTTGTTCATCAGCCGCCGCAGCGGGGTGGCCGCCTGGAACCGCTCGTCGAGGGCCTTTGCGGAGTTGGCCGGGAGTGCCCGGACGTCGATCTTGCGCCGTTTCATGGCCGCTCCCAGAAGGCCGGTCCAACCGGAATCTT
Source organism: Dactylosporangium sp. NBC_01737 (assembly GCF_035963215.1). Taxonomy (NCBI): domain Bacteria; kingdom Bacillati; phylum Actinomycetota; class Actinomycetes; order Micromonosporales; family Micromonosporaceae; genus Dactylosporangium; species Dactylosporangium sp. NBC_01737. The sequence goes on along the minus strand of NZ_CP109153.1, from coordinate 4,100,085 downwards.
GTAGTCCTGCGTTGCGATGAAGTAACCCTCATCGTCCACCGTAATCGGCAGTTGGGGCAAGGCGCGGCTGGCCGGACCGAAGATCGGCCGCGCATTGTCCGTGATCTGGAACTGCGACTGGTGGCAGGGGCACAGCAGGCGGTTGGTCTGCTGCTCATAGAGACTCGCCGGGCAGCCTGCGTGCGTGCAGATCTTCGAGTAGGCCACGAAGTTCTGGTACTGCGACCCCTTGTTGATCTCTTTGACGTTGCCCAGCGTCGCCTCGGCGTCCTCCTCGCGGAGGTGGATGAGCAGCGTCGGCGAGTCGGCCCACTTGTTGGTGGCGCCGTGCGGGATGCCGGGGAAGACGGTGATCTGGCCGCCGACGCTGACGTCGGCGGGGCGGATCGGGGTGCCGTCCTCGTGCGTGAGACGGACCGGCTTGCCGTCGTTGTGCTTGGGGTCCCAGCCGGTGGTGAAGAAGACGTTCTCGCCGTCCTGCGTCGGCGCCTTGATCAGCGAGCCGACGAGCAGGGCACCGGCGACCGCGCCGAGCGGCGCGGCACCGGCGAGGAACGCCAGGCCGACGAAGCGGCGGCGCTTGAGGCCGAGCTCGTCGCCCATGTTCAGGATCGTGGCGGCGGTCAGGACCTGCTCGGTGCTCTCCGACGGGCCGTCGTGCCGCTCCTGGATCGAGACCTCCTCGGGCAGGAGCTTCTTGCTCCACACCACGATGCCCAGGCCCAGGGTCAGCAGCGCCAGGCCGAGCGTCGCACCGAGGACCGGCGTGTAGAACGGGTACAGCGAGCGGTAGGTCTCGTCGCCCTCCCCGTACTTCCACGGCCAGGCGATGTAGGCGACCACGAACGCGGTCGACGCCAGGCCGGTGAGCAGGAACAGCAGCGCCAGGACGCGCTCGATGCGGCGCTCCGCGCGGGTGCCCGGGACCGGGAACCGCGGCGCGTAGTGCACGATCTGCACGCCGTCGCGGCGGGCGCCCTCCTTGACCAGGTCGAACCTGGTCAAGGACGCGTCGCCGGCGTCGAACTCGTCGTCGGACGGGTGGTGGGTGGTCATGACTTCCCTGCAATCCACAGCGTGGCGAACACGAGCGCCGCGATACCGATGAGGAAGATGACGAGGCCCTCGGGCACCGGGCCGTAGCGGCCGAGAGCCCAGCCGCCCGGGTCGGCCGCCTCGTTCTTGTTGAGGTCCTGGATGTAGGCGATGATCGCGGCCTTGTCGTCGGGGCTCAGCTGGTTGTTGCCGAACACCGGCATGTTCTGCGGGCCGGTCAGCATCGCCGCGTAGATGTCGCGGTTGGTCGACTGCTTCAGCGACGGTGCGAACTTGCCCGAGGACAGCGCGCCGCCACCGGTGGAGAACGCGTGGCACGAGGAGCAGTTGACCCGGTACAGCTCGCCGCCGTGGGCGAGGATCTTGTCGCTACCCTGGGCCTTCTTGACCTGCTCGTCGAGGCTCTCCGCGCTCGGCAGCTGCGGGCCGCCGCCCAGCTCCTGGATGTAGGCGCCGAGCTCGGCGGCCTGGTCCGGGTTGAACTGCGGCTGCTTGCGCTCGGCCTGCGCCTCCTGGCGGGCCAGCGGCATGCGGCCGGTGTTGACCTGGAACTCCACGGCGGCGGAGCCGACACCGATGAGGCTCGGTCCCCGGTTCTCCACGCCCTGGGCGTTACGGCCGTGGCAGGTGATGCAGCTGACCTCGTAGATCGCCTTGCCGTTGGCCGCCGCGTCGGACAGCTTCACGGTCTCCTCGGCGCGGCCGACGCCCGGTGCGTACGCCGTGTAGAGGCCGCCGACCAGCGTGAGCGCCGCGACCAGGCGCACAGCCGCCGACAACCGCCGGCGAAGCTTGCCCCGTGCCGCGCGCGCGCCACCCGGCACCAGCCGGGCAAGCGGCCGCTTGCTCTGCTCAGAAGTCATGGCCTCACCTTTGTCGTCATCACCTATGTCGTCTCAAGAAGTGCGTGGTCCCGGGAGCGTGTGACGCGCGGCCCGACTGCTACTGCAGGAAGTAGATCATTGCGAACAGTGCGATCCACACCACGTCGACGAAGTGCCAGTAGTAGGACACGACGATCGCCGCGGTCGCCTGGGCGGGGGTGAACCGGCCCATGGTCGTGCGGATCAGATAGATGATGAAGGCGATGAGCCCGCCCGTGACGTGCAGGCCGTGGAAGCCGGTCGTCAGGTAGAACATCGAGCCGTAGCCGTCGCCGTTGATCTTCACACCCTCGCCGACCAGGGTGACGTACTCGTTGACCTGGCCCAGGACGAAGATCAGGCCCATCACGAACGTCAGCGCGAACCACCGGCGCAGGCCGTGCACGTCACCGCGCTCGGCGCGGAACACGCCGATCTGACAGGTGATGGACGACAGCACGAGGACCGTGGTGAAGGTCAACGCATACCAGACGTTGAGGACCTCGGTGTGCTCGTGCCACAGCTCCGGAGCCGCCGCACGGATCGAGAAATACATCGCGAACAGCGCCGCGAAGAACATCAACTCGCTGGAGAGCCACACGATCGTCCCGACACTGACCATGTTGGGCCTGGTCAGTGAGTGGATCTGGCTCTTGGCAATCGCTGGGGCCGCAGTCACGCCGTCATTATTGCCCCCCGATCATCACCGACTTTTCACGGGGTCCACCAGACGGGGACGTTTCGCACCCCGGCATAGGCTGGGCACGTGCTACGAGCTGCAGAACCAGGACCTCCGTCCGTGGCGGGCATCCTCGGTTCGTTCCACGTGTCATGGCTGACCCTGCTGCTGGTGGTCGCCGCCGGGCTGTACGTCGCGGGCGTGCTGAGCCTGCGCCGGCGCGGCGACCGCTGGCCCCCGGCGAGGATCGTGCTCTTCCTCGGGCCGGGCCTCGGCTCGATCGCGGCGGTCACGATGACCGGCGTCGAGGAGTACGACACGACGCTGCTGAGCGTCCACATGATCCAGCACATGATGCTGTCGATGATCGCGCCGATCTTCCTCGCCCTCGGCGCGCCGGTGACCCTCGCCCTGCGCACGCTGCCGCCGCGGGGCCGCAAGGCCCTGCTGGCCGTGGTGCACTCGCGGGTCGCCCGGGTCCTGGCGTTCCCCCTGGTCGCCTTCGGCTTCTTCGTCGTCACGCCGTTCGCGCTGTACTTCACCGGCCTGTACGAGCTGACGATGCGGCACGAGTGGGTGCACGAGCTGACCCACGCGCACTTCATCGCCGTGGGCTGCCTGTTCTTCTGGCCGCTGATCGGGCTGGACCCGCTGCCGGGGCGCTGGCCGTATCCGGCGCGGGCGCTGCTGATGTTCCTTTCCACGCCGTTCCACACGGTCCTCGGGCTGACCATCATGCAGAGCAAGGAGCTGCTGGGCGGGGACTGGTACCCGTCGCTGGGGCTGCCCTGGGCCGACCCGGCGCACGACCAGGTGGTGGCCGGCGGCATCCTGTGGGCGGGCGGGGAGATCGTCTCGGTGACGATGCTCGCGGTGCTCGTCGTGCAGTGGATGCGCCAGTCCGACCGGGAGGCCACCCGGGTCGACCGGCAGCTGGACCGCGAGGAGCGGCAGCGGCGCGAGGAGCAGGAGTGGTCCGCCCGCACCGGCATCACCATCGCGGGTGACGGTACGATCCCGGAGGCACCCGCCACACGAGGAGCAGCGCGCACATGACACAGCACACGGTCCTGCTGTACAGCGACGATCCCGAGGTCCGCGACCGCATGCGGATGGCCATCGGCGGCCGTCCCGCGGCCGACCTGTCGGTGAAGTTCGTCGACGCCTCCACCTACGCCGAGGTCGTCAAGCTCGTCGACGACACCGAGGTCGACCTGCTGGTCCTGGACGGCGAGGCGACGCCCGGCGGCGGCCTCGGCATCGCCCGCCAGCTCAAGGACGAGATCACGGACCCGCCGCCGGTCGTCCTCGCGATCGCCCGGGCCGCCGACCGCTGGCTGGCCTCCTACGCGCGGGTCGAGGGCACGATCATGTATCCCCTGGATCCCGTCATCACCGGCAAGACGGTGTCGGACCTCCTGCGCTCGCTCCCCGTCCAGGGCTGAGCATGGGCGAGCGGACCTGGCCCCAGCTGCTCAACGCCCTGCTCCGTGGCGAGGACCTGTCCACCGACGACGCCGGCTGGGCGATGGGGGAGGTGATGGCCGGCTCGGCCACCCCGAGCCAGATCGCCGGGTTCGTGGTCGCGCTGCGCGCCAAGGGCGAGACCTCCGCCGAGGTCGCCGGCGTCGCGGAGATGATGCTGTCCGTCGCGTCGAAGGTGCCGCTCACCGACGCCGAGCGCGACACCGCCGTCGACATCGTCGGCACCGGCGGCGACCGCGCCAACACCGTCAACATCTCCACCATGGCCGCGATCGTGACCGCCGCCGCGGGCGTGCCGGTGGTCAAGCACGGCAACCGCGCCGCCTCCTCCTCCACGGGCGCCGCCGACCTGCTCGAGGCCCTCGGCGTCACCATCGACCTGGGCCCCGACGAGGTCGCCCGCTGCGTGCAGGAGGTCGGCATCGGCTTCTGCTTCGCCGCCCGCTTCCACCCCGGCATGCGCCACGCCTCCGCCACCCGCCGCGAGATGGGCGTGCCGACGGTCTTCAACTTCCTCGGCCCCCTCACCAACCCGGCGCAGCCCACCGCCGCCACCATCGGCTGCTTCGACACGCGCATGGCCTCGGTGATGGCGTCGGTGCTGGCCGGCCGCGGTTTCTCGGTGCTGCTGGTACGCGGTGAGGACGGGCTGGACGAGTTCACCACCGGCGCACCCACCCGCGTGTGGGTCGTCACCGGCGGCACCGTCACGGAGACGGTCCTCGACTCGGTCGACCTGGGCCTGCCCCGCTCCGCCCCCGGCGACCTGCGCGGCGGTGATCCGGCCCACAACGTCGAGGTGGCCCGGCGCATGTTCGCCGGCGAGCCCGGCCCGGTCCGCGACGCCGTGCTGCTCAACGCCGCCGCCGCCATCGCCGCCCGCGCCGGCCTGTCCACCACGGACCTGCCGTCCCAGCTGCGCGCCGGTATCGCCCGCGCCGCCACCGCCGTCGACTCGGGCGCCGCCACCGCCCTGGTGGCCCGCTGGTCCGCCTTCAAGCCGTAACCCCTGCTCCTCCCCGTGATCACGGACCTCCGCCGGGCCCCACCGCCCGCCGAAGCTCCGTGATCACGCCTTTCCGCCGCCGCCGCCACCACCGCCGCACGCACCCGTCCGCGCGCCCAGCCCGCGACTTCGATCACGGGCAAGTTGATCCAAGGCGCCCCACGGCCGCCCCGACGACCAACCCACGACTTCGATCACGACGCGGCACGCACGACACCCCCGCGCCACATCGGACACCCAGGCCACGGCCTCCGCGCGCCGCTCCGGCCCAAGGGCCCCGCACGACCGGAACGCGACTTCGATCACGGGCAAGTTGATCCAAGGCGCCCCACGACCGGCCCGGACGACCAACCCACGACATCGATCACGACGCGGCACGCGCGACACCCCAGCGCCACGGACACCCAGGCCACGGCCTCCGGCCCGAGAAACCCCGCACGACCAGAACGCGACTTCGATCACGGACAGGCTGATCCAAGGCGCCCCACGGCCGCCCCGACGACCAACCCACGACATCGATCACAACGCGGCACGCGCGACACCCCAGCGCCACGGACACCCAGGCCACGGACACCCAGGCCACGGCCTCCGGCCCAAGAAACCCCGCACGACCAGAACGCGACTTCGATCACGGGCAAGTTGATCCAAGGCGCCCCACGGCCGCCCCGACGACCAACCCACGACATCGATCACAACGCGGCACGCACGACACCCCAGCCCCACGGACACCCAGGCCACGGCCTCCGGCCCGAGAAACCCCGCACGACCAGAACGCGACTTCGATCACAGGCAGGTTGATCCAAGGCGCCCCACGGCCGCCCCGACGACCAACCCACGACATCGATCACAACGCGGCACGCGCGACACCCCAGCGCCACGGACACCCAGGCCACGGACACCCAGGCCACGGCCTCCGGCCCAAGAAACCCCGCACGACCAGAACGCGACTTCGATCACGGACAGGCTGATCCAAGGCGCCCCACGGCCGCCCCGACGACCAACCCACGACATCGATCACAACGCGGCACGCGCAACACCCCGGCGACCCCCGCACGACCAGAACGCGACTTCGATCACGGACAGGCTGATCCAAGGCGCCCCACGGCCACCCGGACGACCAACCCACGACATCGATCACAACGCGGCACGCACGACACCCCGGCGACCCCCGCACGACCAGAACGCGACTTCGATCACAGGCAAGTTGATCCAAGGCGCCCCACGGCCGCCCCGACGACCAACCCACGACATCGATCACAACGCGGCACGCGCGACACCCCAGCGCCACACGGGACACCCAGGCCGAGCGCCACACGGGACACCCAGGCTGCGGCCTCCGCGCGCCGCTCCGGCCCAGGGACCCCGCACGGCCGGAACGCGACTTCGATCACGGGCAGGCTGATTCAAGGCGCCCCACGGCCGCCTGGACGACCAACCCACGACATCGATCACGAACCGGCACGCGCGACACCCCAGCGCCACACGGGACACGCCGGTGGCGGCCTCGCGTGCCGCCCGCCCAGAGGACTTCGGCACGACCGGAACGCGACTTCGATCACGAGGCGTCCGAACCGGAGAGCGAGCCGGGAGCGAGCGGCGAGCCCCGGGCGGGAGTGGGCGGGCATCGCGTCGGATTGGACGTCAGACCTGTCGTGAGGCTCGAACACCTCAACCATCGGCCCTTCGGATGCAGCGCGCACGCGCGTGTTCCGGCCGCGCGAAGCGCAGGGCGTGCGAGCGAAGCGAAGCATTGGGGGTGTGGGGTGAGAATCCCCCACTGCTCTTCCGGCCGGAGGCCGCCGCGGAAGAGGCAGCAGAAACGGAAGAAACAGCCAACGCCGGTCCGTGACCGCAGGTCACCCACCGGCGTTGACCGAACATGGCCAATTCTCAGAAGAAGGCGCTGCTGTCGGCGGTGGTCGCCGGTGCGTTGACGCTCGGGTTCGCCGGCATGATGGCGAAGTCGTGCGGCGCGCCGGTCAAGGAGCAGGCCGAGGCCGCCAACCCGGCCCTCGAGCTGGTCGACAGCCTCGCCTCACGGCTGGTGCTCGGCCTGCAGTCCGACGCGACGATCCAGTACACGACGGCCGGCGGGACGACGGTGATCGTGTCGCAGTCGGTGCCGCGGCGGGCGTACCGGGGTGGCGGGGTCACGTACATCTCGACGCCGGACGGCACGTACCTGTGCCGGGCCGTGGTGCCGTCCCCCACGCCGAAGGCGAAGAAGAGCCCTCAACCGGTCGTGCAGTGCGACGAGGGGCCCGGGGTGGACGCCATGTCACCCTCGCAGGCCAAGGCGATCAGCGACGCGTTCGGGGGCGAGTTCATGGCGCCCGAGGCGGCGATGGGGCGGCTCGCGACGATCGCGCAGGGCGAGGAGGTGCGGACTGGCACGTCGAAGCGGGGCGACGCGCAGTGCGTGTCGGTGACCGCGAAGGGGGTCCGCACGGAGACGGCGTGCGTCAACCCGGCGGGGTTGCTGGCGTACTTCGACGGCACCACGGACGCCGGGAAGTCCACCCAGCTCACCCTGCAGTACACGACGGCGAGCGTCAGCGACGAGGCGTTCGTGCCGCCGACCGCGAAGCCGGACGCGAAACCGGCGGCCACCAAGGCACCCACCAAGGCACCCACGAGGACAGCGAGCCCGAAGCCGGCGCCGAGTGGTACCGAAAAGTGATGCGACACGCCGCCCGCCGTCCCGGGCCGGTGCGGCGGACGGTGGCAGCGTGACCGGCATGGAGCTGCACTGCGACACCTGCGCCCGGCAGCGGATCTTCGAGCAGCCGGCCTGCACCGATCATCCCCGTGGGTCCTGCCCGGACCGGGCCTGCACGGCGTGCGGCGCGGCCATCGTGGTGGCGCCGGTGATCCTCCTGATGGACCGCCGCTCGCGGGTCTTCGTCAAGCGGCACGAACGGCAGCGGCGCGAACGGCAGCGGCGCGAACAGCAGCGGCGCGCCGCCTGAACGACCGTTCAGCTCTCGGTGGGTACCGTTCGGCGCAAGTCCGGCGCGCCCGTACGCATCGAGACTGAACAATCTGGTGCATGAAGCTCCGGCGCGCCGCCGTCCTCGCGTTCGTCCTCGCGTTGGCCGGCATCGTCAGCACCGCATCCCCCGCCGCCGCGGCCGGCATCGACGAGAAGCTGGCCGTCATGTCGTCCTGGTCACAGCCGACCGCCACCAGTTACAACGCCTGGAACGCCGCCCGCCAGCACCAGTCCGACTGGGCGTCCTACGGCTTCGACTGGTCCACCGACTACTGCTCCACCAGCCCCGACCAGCCGCTCGGCTTCGACTTCCGGCTGTCGTGCCAGCGGCACGACTTCGGCTACCGCAACTACAAGGCGGTCGGGCAGTTCCCGGCCAACAAGTCCCGCATCGACGACGCGTTCTACCGCGACCTGAAGGCCAAGTGCGCCACGTACAACGCCTTCGTCCGGCCCGCCTGCACCAGCCTCGCCTGGACCTACTACCAGGCCGTGGTCGCGTTCGGGAACCTGGTCGTGCGCGACGCCGACCTGCAGCGCGCCGCGGACCTCAAGGAACGCGGCGAGCTCGCCGCCGCGAAGACGAGAGCATGAACAGAGGGGGCCTCCGAGGAGGCCCCCTCTGTTCGTCGAGGAATCTAGTGCTCGGCGCCGCGACGGGTGCCGGTGTAGTACTCGAACATCAGGCCGCAGGTCCCGACGAGGACCGCGATCAGGCCGACCGCGACGAGCCACCACTGGTCGAACGCCAGGCCGAGGCACGCGATCGCCGCCGACAGGGCGATGCCCATCGGCCAGTAGCTGCCCGGGCTGAAGAAGCCCAGGTCGCCGGCGCCCTCGTAGATCTCCGCGTCGGGCCGGTCCTCGGGACGCGGCTCGATGCGGCGGGAGATCAGCCACAGCGCGCTGCCGATCATGGTCAGCAGCAGGCCCGACAGGACCAGCGCGACCACGCCGATCCACTCGACGCCACGGTGCCCGGTCTGCTCGTGCGGGGCGACGTTGGTCCACCAGCCGTACAACCCGGCCATGGCGAACACGAACAACGCGAGCACGAAGAACAGACGTCCTTCTGACTTCATCGCCGTGCGCCCCTTCTCAGCTCGAGGACCGCTTGGTGCGGTCGGTGTCGAACGGCTGCGTCTTCGTCGCGTAGCCCCCGTTGGGGAAGCCCAGCTGCGCGAGGGCCTCCGGGGTGCTCCTGCCGGCGCCGCGCAGCTCCAGGTACTGCTGGTACTGCTGAGCGGAGACGACCCGCAGCTCGAAGTTCATCATCGAGTGGTAGGTGCCGCACAGCTCCGCGCAGCGGCCGACATAGGCACCGGCGGCGTTGTCCTTGAGCTTGATCTCGAACCTGTTCTCCACGCCGGGGATGACGTCGCGCTTGAACAGGATGTCCGGCACCCAGAACGAGTGGATGACGTCCCGCGAGGTCTCCAGGAACTGCACCGACTTGCCGGCCGGCAGCACCAGGACCGGGATGTAGTCGTCGGCGCCGACGGTCGTGATCGGCTTGCCGTCCGGGCCCTTGGTGTCGCTGTAGACGAACTGCCAGTTCCATTTCGAGGCGATGACCTCGACGTGGACGTCGGGGTTCTTGGACAGCCGGTCGACGTCGGTCTGGATGACCGCGGTGTAGAAGAACAGCACGGCGATGACCACGAAGGGCGCGACCGTGTACAGGATCTCGAACGGCATGTTGTAACGCGTCTGGGGCGGCAGCTCGTCGCCGCGCTTGCGGTAACGCACGACGCACCAGAAGATCAGGCCCCACACGAAGACACCGACCACGAGCGCGGCGACCACTGACCCGATCCACAGGTCATACATACGGTCACCCTGCTCGGTGATGCCCTTCGGCCAGCCGAACCCGGCGAACGCGCTGTCGACGGAGCACCCGGCGAGCAGGGTCGTCACCGCGACGGCCGAGACGGCGAGCCCGACGGCGCGCGCGGGGCTCAAACCTCTTGAGACCACCTGCTCCTGCCTCCTTAGCAGCGCCGTGCGGTCCTTCTGCAGGACCTCTCACGGCAAGCCTCACCAACGCTGGCGAGCGTACTCGACCATGCGTGGTCCGCCCGGCTTGGGGTGGTCGTGTCCGGCTCGCGATAGCGTTGCGGGGGTGGGTGTCTACTTCGACGCCGCCACCGCGATGCCGGCGCATCCCGTTGCGCGGCAAGCGTTTCTGGCCGCGCTGGACGACGGCTGGGCCGACCCCGGCAAGCTGTACACGCAGGCCAGGCGGTCCCGGCAGCTGCTGGACGCGGCCCGGGGCGCGGTCGCCGACGTCCTCGGCGCGCGCCCCGACGAGCTGCACTTCACCGCCGGCGGCACCGACGCGGTCCGGCGTGCGGTCGCGGGGGTCAGGCTGGCCCGCGAGCGGCGCCTCGTGGTGCACAGCGCGGTCGAGCACTCCGCGGTCATCAAGGCCGCCGGCGGCGACGCCGTCGCGGTGCCGGTGTCGCTGACCGGACGGGTCGACCTCGGCGCCCTGGAAACGGCGCTGGATTCGCCGGACGTGGCCATGGCGGCGGTCCAGAGCGCGAATCATGAGGTGGGGACGGTCCAGCCGGTCGAGGCCGCCGCCCGGTTGTGCGCTGCGGCCGGGGTACCGCTGCTGGTGGACGCCGCACAGTCCATCGGCCGCTCGCCGCTGCCCTCCGGGTGGTCCCTCCTCGCCGGCAGCGCCCGCAAGTGGGGCGGCCCGGCCGGCGTCGGCGTCCTCGCCGTGCGCAAGGGCACCCGGTGGGAGCAGCCCTGGGAGTCGCCGGTCGACGTCCCGGCGGCGGTCGCGGCCGCGGCGGCGCTGCGCGCCGTGCACGCGGAGGCGGCGGCGGAGGCGCAGCGCCTCAGCGCCCTGGTCGAGGAGATCCGCGCCACGGTCGCCGCGACGGTGCCCGACGTCGAGGTGGTCGGCGAGCCCGTCGAGCGGCTGCCACACATCGTGACGTTCTCCTGCCTGTACGTCGACGGTGAGGTCCTCCTGCACGCCCTGGACCGGGCCGGCTTCGCGGTGTCCTCCGGCTCGGCCTGCACCGCCGACACGCTGCGGCCGTCGCACGTCCTGGCCGCGATGGGCGTGCTCACCCACGGCAACGTCCGGGTGTCGCTCCACAGCGGAGTCTCCGCGCAGGACGTCCGCCGGTTCCTGGCGGTGCTGCCCGGCCTGGTCGCCGGCGTGCGGGCGGAGGCGGGGATGTGAGCGAAGATGGGCAGGTGAGCGAGCCGCTGGTCGTGCAGGCGCTGGGTAGGCGCTGCCCGCTGCCGGTCATCATGCTGGCGAAGCTCGCCGCCGGCCGGTCCCCCGGCACCCGCATCGAGGTCCTCGCCGACGACCCGGCCGCCGCGGTCGACATCCCGGCCTGGTGCCGGATGCGCGGGCACACGTTCGTGTCGACCGAGGGCCACCGCCACACGGTCGAGCTGCGATAGCCGCTACGCGGTGCGCAGCCGCTTGAGCAGCAGGTACGCCTCGCAGCCGAGGCACAGACCGAACACGGCGTTGAGGAACGCCGCGACCAGCGCGAACGACGCCCCGATCACGCCGAGCACGGTGGCACCGGACAGATAGCCCACGACGGTGAGCACGGTGAAGGCCAGCCCGACCGCCTGGGCGAAGCGGACCGGGGCGCCGTCCTCGCGTTCCGCGGGCGGGCCGAGCCGTGGCGCGACGACGTACCGGTAGAGCAGCCCGTACGGCGTGAGCCGCGGGTCGTAGGCGCCGATGGCGAACACCACCGCCTGGGCGAGGGCGAGCCAGCCGCTGCCGGTGAGCAGCACGACGACGAAGACGATCGTGGTGAGGCCGGCGGAGAACCTGGGGCCGCGCGGGTCGAGGCTCATGCCGCCACCTCCGCTTCGCTCCGGCGTCGGCCTGAGCCCGGGCTGCCATCCTGCATCGCGGTGCCTCCGCTTCGCTCCAGACCGCTCATGCCGCGAGGACCTCCGTGACGGTGGCGCGCAGGGAGGCGCGGTCGGGGACCCCGACGGTGCGTTTGGCGATGTTGCCCCGCCGGTCGACGACCAGCAGCGTCGGCAGGCGCCAGATGCCGAGGTCACGCACGGCGTCGAGGTGCTCGTCGGCGTCGAGTTCGACGTGCCGGACGCCGGACTCGCCGCCGGTGAACTCGCCGGCGAGGTCGGCGCAGACGCGGCGGACCTGCCGGCACGGCGCGCACGTCGCGGAGGAGAAGTGCAGCAGGGTGACCGTGTCGGGGGCCGGGGTCAGCAGGCCCGCCGGCAGGTCACCCCCGGCCGTGCGGAGGCTGCCGTAGCGGGCCCGGTAGACGAGCCCGACCACGGTGGCGAGGGCGAGCAGCGCCACGACCACGATCATCACAGCGGCAACTGTACGCCCGTTCCTACTACACCGATAGGGATGGTTCAGGCGGGCAGGTAGACCTTGATCTCGTCGGCGGCGGTGTCGCCGTACGACTCGGCGATGCGCTTGGTGAACTCGGCGGGCGAGATCTCGTACTCCTGCGGGCCGACGGTCTCCAGGACCAGCGCGGCCACCATGGAGCCGACCTGCGCGGCGCGCTCCAGGCCGAGACCCCACGACAGCGCCGCGAAGAACCCGGCGCGGAAGCCGTCACCGACGCCGGTCGGATCGTTGGCCACGACGCCCTTCACGACCGGCACGTGGATCTCGCCGGGCAGCCCCCGGCCACGGATGAGCGCGCCGTCCTTGCCCAGGGTCGTGACGAGCACCCCGACCTTGTCCAGCAGCTGCTCGGTCGTGAGACCGGTCTTCGACTCGAGCAGCTCCTTCTCGTAGTCGTTGGTCAGCAGGTACGCCGCGCCGTCGATCAGTTTGCGGATCTCCTCGGCGGACATCCGGGCCAGCTGCTGGGAGCAGTCCGCGGCGAACGGCACGCCCAGCGCGCGGGCCTCCTCCGTGTGCCGGACCATCGCGACCGGGTCGTTGGCGCTGATCAGGACCAGGTCGATGCCGCCGACGCGGGTGTCGACCGGGGACAGCTCGATGTTGCGGGCCTCCGACATGGCGCCGGCGTAGAATGAGGCGATCTGGCACATGTCGTCGTCGGTGGTGCAGACGAACCGGGCGGTGTGCGCGATCTCGCTCACGTAGACCGAGTCGCAGTCGACCCCGTGCCTGGTCAGCCAGCTGCGGTAGTCGCCGAAGTCGGCGCCGACGGCACCCACGAGGATCGGCTTGAGACCGAGCAGCGCCATGCCGTACGCGATGTTGGGAGCGATCCCGCCCCGCCGCACCGTCAGGTCGTCGACCAGGAACGACAGCGAGACCTTGTGCAGCTGGTCGGGCAGGAGCTGCTCAGCGAAACGGCCCGGGAAGTGCATCAGGTGGTCAGTCGCGATCGAGCCGGTGACGACGATCTTCATGGAAACCTCGGTCTCAAGACAGCAGGGCCTGAACAGAGTACTGCCGGGCTCAGGCGGCCGCCGTGGGCGGACAGCACAAAGCCGCCCTCCGGACGTGGAGAGCGGCTCTGGGGTGCGGGGCCTAGTGGAACGAGTCGCCGCAGGCGCAGGAGCCCTGGGCGTTGGGGTTGTCGATGGTGAAGCCCTGCGCGTCGATCCGGTCGGCGAAGTCGATCGTCGCGCCGGTGAGGTAGGGCACGCTCATGCGGTCCACGACGACCTCGAAGCCGTCGTAGGTGCTGATCTTGTCCCCGTCGAGGGAACGCTCGTCGAAGAAGAGCTGGTAACGCAGGCCGGAGCAGCCGCCGGGCTGGACCGCGACGCGGAGCCGCAGGTCGTCCCGCCCTTCCTGCTCGAGCAGGCCCTTCACCTTGAGAGCGGCATCCGCGGTGAGGCCGATGCCGGCCGGATTGTCCGTCTGAACAGGCTCGGCAAACTTCGAAGCGGTCACGATCAAGGCTCCCTGCGGTGATGTCTACAGTTCCACCGGTTGCCAACGCAGCAGCTTCCGATGGCATTCCCTCTCATAGTGACACGGTTTTGTGTTAGCGGCTCCACTGGCGAGCGAGGCGTTCGCCGAGTTCACGCAGCCCATCGGCGGGCCGGGCGAGCGCCTCCGCGACGCTGCCGAAGTGCTCGACCAGCGCGTGGGCCTCGGTGACGCCGATGCTGGCGGCCTCCCGCCGGCCCGCGTCGACCCGCCCGGCGACGACCACGCAGGGGACGCCGAGGTCACGTGCGGCGTTCGCCACACCGGCCACGACCTTGCCCCGCAGCGACTGCTCGTCGAAGGCGCCCTCACCGGTCACGACCAGGGAGACCTCCTCCAGTTCGGCGTCCAGGCGGGTCAGCTCCCGGACCAGGCCGATGCCGGAGGTGACGCGAGCGCCGAGGGCGAGCAGCGCGGCGCCGAGCCCGCCCGCGGCGCCCGCGCCCGGCAGGTCAGGCCCGCCGGGGCGCCCGGCAGGGTCTGCAGGACGCCGGCGAAACGGGTCAGCGCGGCGTCGAGCTGGAACACGTCTTGCCTGGTGGCGCCCTTCTGCGGGCCGTAGACGGCGCTGGCGCCGTGCAGCCCGAGCAGGGGGCTGTCCACGTCGGTGGCGGCGATCACCGTCGCTCCCCGCAGCCGGGGTACGCCACCCAGCGCGACACAGTCGATCAGGGCCGCGCCGCCGTACGGCAGTGCGTAACCGGCCGGGGACAGCGGGGCGGCGCCGAGGGCGGCGAGGAGGCCCGCGCCGCCGTCGTTGGTGGCGCTGCCGCCGAGCCCGACGACGAGCGTGGTGGCCCCCGCCTCGACCGCGGCGAGCAGCAGCGGGCCGAGCCCGAAGGTGCTGGTGTGCTTCGGGTCACGTTCGGCCACGGTGAGCAGGTGCAGGCCGCACGCCTCGGCGCTCTCCACGTACGCGGTGAAGCCGTCCAGCACGACGTGGCCCTCGGCCGGCCGGCCCAGCGGGCCGGTCGTCGGCACGGTCAGGACGCGGGCGTGCGGCAGCGCCGCGGCCAGTACCCCCGCGAACCCGGGACCGCCGTCGGACAGCGGCCGCACGATCAGCTCGTCGCCCGGCGCGACCCTGCGCCAGCCGTCGGCGAAGGCCTCCGCCGCGTCGACCGCGGAGATCGTCCCGGCGAACTTGTCGGGGCAGACGAGGACGCGCATCCGGACATTGTGCACGTCTCGTAGGTCACAGTTCCGCGCTACCACACGCGTGGGACGATCGAAGGGTGACCTGGGCTGAACCGTCGTCAACCGCCACCGCACTGCTGCTGCTGGGCCGCGGCACCGACCCCGACACCGAGAAGGGCGTCGAGTGTCCCGGTGACCTGCCCGCACCCAGCGACCCCGACCTCGTCGAGCGGGCCGCACGCGCCAAGGCCGCCCTCGGCGACCGCGTGTTCGTGCTCGGCCACCACTACCAGCGCGACGAGGTGATCCAGTTCGCCGACGTGACCGGCGACTCGTTCAAGCTGGCCCGCGAGGCCGCCGCCCGGCCCGACGCGGAATACATCGTGTTCTGCGGCGTGCACTTCATGGCCGAGAGCGCCGACATCCTCACGTCCGCGTCGCAGCGGGTCGTGCTGCCCGACCTGGCCGCCGGCTGCTCGATGGCCGACATGGCCGCCCTCGTGCAGGTCGAGAAGGCCTGGGAGCACTTCACCCGGCTGGGCATCGCCGGTGACGTGGTGCCGGTCACGTACATGAACTCGACCGCCGACATCAAGGGCTTCGTCGGGCGCAACGACGGCGTGGTGTGCACCTCGTCGAACGCGAAGACCGCGCTGACCTGGTCGTTCGAGCGCGGCTCGAAGGTGTTCTTCCTGCCCGACCAGCACCTGGGCCGCAACACGGCCGTGCTGCAGATGGGCCTGACGCTGGACGACTGCGTGCTCTACGACCCGCACAAGCCCGGCGGCGGGCTGACCGACCAGCAGCTGCGCGACGCGAAGATGATCCTGTGGCGCGGGCACTGCTCGGTGCACGGCCGCTTCACGCTCGACAGCGTGCGGGACGTGCGGTCCCGGGTCCCCGGCGTGAACGTGCTGGTCCACCCGGAATGCAAGTACGAGGTGGTCACGGCCGCGGACCACGTCGGCTCGACCGAGTACATCATCCGGATGATCGAGGCGGCGCCGGCCGGTTCGGCGTGGGCGGTCGGGACCGAGCTCAACCTGGTCCGCCGGCTCGCGCTCGCGCACCCCGACAAGCAGATCATGTTCCTGGACAAGAACGTCTGCTACTGCTCGACGATGAACCGCATCGATCTGCCGCACCTCGTGTGGGCCCTGGAGGAACTCGTCGCCGGCCGCGTGCCGAACGAGATCACCGTCGACGCCGACACCGCGCACCACGCCCGGGTGGCGCTCGACCGGATGCTGGCGCTGCCGTAACGGAGATCGTCCCGTCACCCTCTGTGGTGATCGAAGGGTGATCGCTGTCGGAGTCACGTCTTCGTGCCATGACGGACGTGCGGTCAGCGCTCGCATGCCGTAGATGTGGTTATGCTGCTGCGCGGGTTCACGCTCCGTCAGCACGTCTCCTCTTCATTTCCTGCCTGCAGGAGGGTTTTTCCGTGACCAACTACGACGCCGGTGACGTCCTCACCGTGCACGGCGGCGCGCCGCTCAACGGCGAGCTGCGGGTGCGCGGTGCCAAGAACCTCGTCTCCAAGGCGATGGTCGCGGCGGTGCTGGGCGAAACCCCGAGCCGGCTGTTCGACGTGCCGGCGATCCGCGACGTCGAAGTGGTCACCGGCCTGCTCGAGCTGCACGGGGTGAAGGTCACCCGCGGCCCGCTCGACGGCGAGCTGCACTTCGACACCTCCGACGTCGAGTCTGCCAACGTCGACGAGATCAACGTGCACGCCGGCTCCAGCCGCATCCCGATCCTGTTCTGCGGGCCGCTGCTGCACCGCCTCGGCCACGCGTTCATCCCCGACCTCGGCGGCTGCAACATCGGCGGGCGCCCCATCGACTTCCACATCCAGGCGCTGCGCGAGTTCGGCGCGGTCGTGGAGAAGTCCGAGAAGGGCATGGACATCACCGCGCCCAACGGGCTGCACGGCGCGAAGCTCGAGCTGCCGTACCCGAGCGTCGGCGCGACCGAGCAGATCCTGCTCACCGCCGTGCGCGCCGAGGGCGTCACCGAGCTGCGCAACGCGGCCGTCGAGCCGGAGATCATCGACCTGATCTGCGTGCTGCAGAAGATGGGCGCGATCATCAAGGTCCACACCGACCGGGTCATCGAGATCCAGGGTGTGCCGCGCCTGACCGGCTACAGCCACCGCCCCATCCCGGACCGCATCGAGGCGGCCAGCTGGGGTGCGGCGGCCCTCGCCACCCGCGGCGACGTCTTCGTCCGCGGCGCCCGGCAGGCCGACATGATGACGTTCCTCAACCTGTTCACGTCCGTCGGCGGCGCGTTCGAGATCGACGACACCCCCGGCGACGGCGGCATCCGCTTCTGGCACCCGGGCGGCGAGCTCAACGCCGTGGCGATGGAGACCGACGTCCACCCCGGCTTCATGACCGACTGGCAGCAGCCGATGGTCGTGGCGCTCACCCAGGCCCGCGGGCTGTCGATCGTGCACGAGACGGTGTACGAGCGGCGCCTCGGCTACACGGCCGCCCTCAACCAGATGGGCGCCACCATCCAGACGTACCGGGAGTGCCTCGGCGGGACCCCGTGCCGCTTCGGCCGGCGCAACTTCATGCACTCGGCCGTCATCGCCGGCCCGTCCAAGCTGCACGCCGCCGACCTGGTGATCCCGGACCTGCGGGCCGGGTTCAGCCACCTGATCGCGGCGCTCGCCGCCGAGGGCACCTCCCGGGTGTACGGCGTCAAGCTCATCCAGCGCGGCTACGAGGACTTCGAGGGCAAGCTCAACGCCCTCGGCGCCCACGTCGAGCTGGGGTAACGACAGATCTGTGCGGCGGGCGGCCCCGAGCGTTGGGTCGCCCGCCTACTGTCCGCTACCCTTCACGGCGTGCCGTCGTTGTTCTCCCGCAAGTCAGCCGAGCCCGCCGTGGCCGCCACCCCCGAGCCCGCGGAGTCCGAGGTCGCGTCCGGTAAGCGCCAGACGCTGAGCAAGCGCGACCTGGGCAAGACCACGCCGAAGCGGACCGTGGCCGGCCGGCGGGTCGCCGAGCCGCCCGCGGCGAACCGCCGCGAGGCCGCCAAGAAGATGCGGGAGCGGCAGCGCGCCGAGCGGCTCGAGGCCCGCGAGGGCATGGCCAACGGTGACGAGCGCTTCCTGCTCCCCCGCGACAAGGGCCCCGAGCGCAAGCTCGTGCGCGACATCGTCGACTCGCGGCGGACCATCGGCACCTTCTTCTTCGGCACCACGTTCCTGGTGATGCTGGTGGGCTTCAACCGCAACCTGAACCCGAGCATCTACTTCGCCGCCAACGCCCTCTTCGGCGTCATGGCCGTCGCGACCGCGATCGACAGCTTCCTGATCTCGCGGACCATCAAGCGGCTCGTCAAGGAGCGCTTCCCCGCCTCGGGCGAGAAGCTCGGCCGGCTGTACTTCTACGCGATCATGCGGGCGATCTCGTTCCGCTTCATCCGCAACCCGAAACCGCAGGTGAAGGTCGGCGCCAGCATCTGAGCGCCGATCGGCGGCCGGATCCGGCCCGACGGGCGACAACGATTCGGCGGCGGCGCCCCGCCCGACGGTGGCGTTGGACGGCTCCCAAGCCGTACCCTCCCTTCGCGACCGGACCACGATTTCACCGGGTAGGCGCGTGGCGGGCGCCGGTGCATGACCGGTGCATGATTGGTGCCGGAGCGGGGCGAGGAGAGCGAAGCTGTGAGCGACGAGTACCCGGGGGAAGAGCCGGGAACCGCCGCGCCCACCTGGGCGGCAGTGCCGACCATGCCGTGGACCAGGGTGCCGGAGCAGCGACGTGACGAGCAGACCCCGCCGGGTCGCGGCGGGCCGGAGCATCGCTCCGACCAGCAGGGCGGCGAGGCCCGGGGCGAGGACCCCGCAGGGCGCCGCCCGCAGGGCCG
This sequence comes from Dactylosporangium sp. NBC_01737, assembly GCF_035963215.1. Lineage (NCBI taxonomy): Bacteria > Bacillati > Actinomycetota > Actinomycetes > Micromonosporales > Micromonosporaceae > Dactylosporangium > Dactylosporangium sp. NBC_01737. The sequence goes on along the minus strand of NZ_CP109153.1, from coordinate 4,081,089 downwards.
GCCGTACGGCGACCCCCGCCAGCAGGGCGACCCCCGCCTGAACGATCCCCGGCTCGCCGATCCCCGGTTCGCCGGCGACCCCCGCCTGGCCGACCCGCGCGGCGGCGACCCCCGTGGTGCGGATCCCCGCGGCTTCGACCCCGCGGTGCCGACCCTCGCGGTGCCGACCCCGCGGCGGCGACCCCCGCGGCGGCGACCCGCGTGGGCACGGCGGGCCCGTCGATGAGCGCGGCCGCCCGCACGGTGCGCCGCAGCCACGGTGGCAGGGGCAGCCGCAGCAGGGTGGGTACCCGCAGCAGCACCCCGGGCACCAATCAGGGCATCAGTCCGGGCATCAGGGTCCGCCGCAGGGCTACCAGGCGCCGCCGATCCCGCAGCAGGGACGCCCCCAGCAGGGCTACCAGGGGCAGCCGCACCCGCAGCAGGGCTACCCGCCCGTGCCGCAGCAGGGGCGCCCCGGGCCGGGCCGGCACCCGCAGCAGGGGTACGACGACCGGCGCGGCCACGACGGCCCCTATGACGACCGGCGCGACGACGGCAGGCGCGGCCACGACGGCCCGTACGACGACCGGCGCGGCTACGACGGCGGATACGACGACCGGCGCGGGCACGACGGCCCGCCGCCCGGGTACGGCCGCCCGCAGCAGGGCCACGGCCGGCCGCGCAACCCCGCGCTGGACGAGCCGACGGACGAGGTCCCCGCGTGCGCCGCGGCGCCGCCGGCGCGACCGCCCCGGCGGCGGCCCCGCGGGCACGGGCCGGGCCACGGTCTACGGCGCTCCCCGCCGGTGGACGCGCCGATGAGCGCACCGCCGGCCGGCACGACGTACGGCGGGCAGGGCCGCGCCACGGTCTATGGCGCGCCGCAGCAGGGCCGCACCTACGGAGGGCCGCCGCAGGGCGCTGCGCCGGCACGTACGGCGCCCCAGTGCAGGGCGACCCGTCCATGGCCGACGCGCCCGTGTCGTCCGCGCCGGTCTCGGCGGCGCCGCAGTCCCCGGCGCCCGGACACGGGTGGCAGGACGACCTCGCCGACCGGCCGGTGTCCGCGGCCCCCGGGCCCGGCTGGACCGCCGACCCGAACAACCGGCCCGTCTCGGCCGCGCCCGGCCCCGGCTGGAGCGCCGACCCCGGCAACCGGCCCGTGTCCGCCGCGCCCGCCCCCGGCTGGAACGACCCCGGCAACCGGCCCGTCTCGGCGGCGCCCGTGTCGTCGGCGCCGGTCTCGGCGGCGCCCGTCTCCGCGGTACCCGTCTCCGCCGCACCCGTGTCGGCGGTGCCGGTGTCCGCGGCCCCGCAGCAGGCGCGCCCTGGTGACGCCGGAGCCGCTGCCCGCCGACCTGCCGGTCGTCACGGTGGCGCCGATGAGCGCGCCGCCGCTGGTCACCCCGGACGCGCCGTTCAACGCGTTCGGCCCCGCCGAAGGCGGCGGGACGGGCGAGGCGGCAGTGGTCGTACCGGAGCAGCACGAAGAAGCAGAAGGGGCCGCGGCGGTGCAGCAGACCGCGATGGACGCCTACCGGTCCGCGCCGCTCACCGGCGCCGGCGTCGACGGGTTGCAGGCCACCGGCTACCTGCCGATCGTGCGGCCCGGCGCGGAGGGCTTCCCGGCCGAGCTGGCGGCGCTGCTGCCGACCTCGCCGGCGCCGCGACCCGAGGCCAAGGCCGAGGAGACCGCCGGGCCCGACCCGGAGCAGGTGCTCGCCGGGTACGTGTGGCGCTTCGACCCCGACACGCTGCGGGAGCAGGTCGAGGGCGACGAGGTCCAGGAGCTCACCGAGATCCGCGACCTGCTGACCGCGAAGCTCAACGGCGTCGCCGACAACCCGACCCGGGCGCGGCTGCTGAGCCTGCGCGCGGTGGTGTCACGGATCCTCAACGACCTGCCCAAGGCGTTCGCCGACGGCAAGCTCGCCCTCGCGCACGCCGAGGCGACCGGGGAGCTGCGCCGCATCGCGATCGCGCAGGCCCGGCTCGCGCACGTGCTGCAGTGGCGGGAGGAGTTCGACGAGGCCGACCGGCTGTTCACCCTCGCCAACAGCAGCGAGCTGCCGGACCGGCTGCGGGCCACCATGCACCAGCACGCCGGCAAGTGCGCCTACGACCAGGGCCGCTACATGGAGGCGTGCAACCACTTCGAACGGGCCCTCGACCTGCGCAAGGAAGAGGACCCGGAGCTCATCGCGCAGACCGAGCTGGCGCTGGACGCCGTGTTCCGGCGGGTCGCCGAGAAGGGCTGGGGGCCCTACCCGCGCAGCCGCGACGAGATCCTGCAGATCCGCAAGTCGCCGTCGCCGGCGTTCGACGAGCAGACCCAGCGGTGGGGGTACATCGAACCCGACGGCAACTTCTGCATCGGCCCCGGATACCTGGACGTGCAGCCGTTCCGGGACGGCGTCGCGTGGGTGCAGCGGCAGGGCTCGCAGAACTGGGAGCTCATCGACGACACCGGCAAGCTGCTGATCGAGCCCGCCGCCGGGTACCTGGGCGTCGGGAGCTTCTCCGACGGCGTGGCCTGGGTGTCGCGGGACGGCACCAACCGGTGGATCGCGATCGACAAGACCAACGCGGTGCTCATCTCGACCGGGTTCGACGACGTCCGGCCGTTCCGGCGGGGCGTCGCGGCGGTCCGGCGCGGCGAGCACTGGGGCGCCGTGGACAGCATCGGCCGGGTCGTCGTGTCGTTCCAGTACGACGGGTTCGCCACCGCGCTGCTCGACGGGCGGTACATCGACGGGTTCAGTGACGAAGGTCTCGCAGTGGTGTCCCTCGACGGCCGCAAGGGCATCGTGGACCGCTCGGGCCGGGTCCTGGTGCCGCCGGTGCACCACACGCTGATGATCCACCCGGTCGCGTTCCTGTTCGCGGACGACGCGCAGCGGTGGGGCGCCCTGGACCGGCGTGGCCGCACGGTGATCGAGGCCACGTTCCCGAGCCGCATGGGCGTGACGGACGAGATCGACCGCCTGCTCGCCGACACCCGGCCCGTCATGTAGTTACACGCTCGGCCGTCCGGTCCTGTAAGCAAGAGGGTATGGAGTTTCGTCACCTCGGCCGGTCCGGGATGCTCGTCAGCGAGATCTCGTACGGCAACTGGATCACCCACGGCTCACAGGTCGAGGCGGACCAGGCCACCGCCTGCGTCCACGCCGCCCTCGACCTCGGCATCACCACGTTCGACACCGCCGACGTGTACGCCGGCACCCGGGCGGAGGTCGTGCTCGGCGAGGCGCTGAAAGGTCAGCGCCGTGAGGGCCTGGAGATCTTCACCAAGGTCTACTGGCCGACCGGGCCGGGCCGCAACGACCGGGGCCTGTCCCGCAAGCACATCGCCGAGTCGATCAACGGGTCGCTGCGCCGCCTGCAGACCGACTACGTCGACCTGTACCAGGCGCACCGCTTCGACTACGAGACCCCGCTCGACGAGACCATGCAGGCGTTCGCGGACGTCGTACACAGTGGGAAAGCGCACTACATCGGGGTCTCGGAGTGGCGGGCGGACGAGATCCGCGCCGCTTTCGAGCTGGCTCGCGAGCTGAAGATTCAGCTGGTGTCGAACCAGCCGCAGTACTCGGCGCTGTACCGGGTCATCGAGGCCGAGGTCGTGCCGACCTCCGAGGAGCTCGGCATCGGGCAGATCGTGTGGTCGCCGCTCGCGCAGGGCGTCCTCACCGGCAAGTACCTGCCGGGCCAGCCGCCGCCGGCCGGGTCGCGGGCGACCGACGAGAAGTCGGGTGCGCAGTTCATCTCCGCGCTGCTGCGCGACGAGGTGCTGACCGCGGTGCAGCAGCTCAAGCCCCTCGCCGAGCAGGCCGGGCTGACCATGGCCCAGCTGGGTGTGGCGTGGGTGCTGCAGAACCCGAACGTGTCCTCGGCGATCGTCGGCGCGACCCGCCCCGAGCAGCTGCAGGACAACGTGAAGGCGGCGGGCGTGAAGCTCGACGCGGAGCTGCTCAAGCGGATCGACGAGATCCTCGACCCGGTCGTCGAGCGTGACCCGGCCCGGACGCAGAGCCCCGCTCGTCGTCCCTGATCGCTGTCGTTGCTCTGGGGGCCGCCGCTTTTCTGGGGCGGCCCCTTCTCACGACCAGAACTTGAAGAGGGCGTAGCCGTCGGAGACCAGGTAGGACGGCAGGCCGATGACGTCGCCGAGGCCGTAGACGAGATCGAAGAACCATCCGCTGATGACGGGCGAGAAGAACAGCAGCGCGATGAGCAGCAGCATCCCGTAGGGCGCGACGTGGTTGAAGCCGCGCTGCCACTGCGGGCTGAGCCACGGGAACAGCAGGTTGCCGCCGTCGATGCCCGGCACCGGCAGGAAGTTGAGGATGCTCGCGGTCAGCTGCAGGAACGCCAGGAACGCCAGCGCCGCCCAGAACGCGGAGTCACCGCCGTCCAGCCCGAGGCTGAACGGCGCGATCAGCGCCACGGCGAAGAACAGGTTGGTGGCCGGGCCGGCGAAGCTGATCAGGCTGTCCACGGCGCGGCTGCGGATCACCGAGTGGTTGACCCACACCGCACCGCCGGGCAGGCCGATGCCGCCCATCATCAGGAACACCACCGGCAGCACGAAGGACAGCAGCGGGTGGGTGTACTTCAACGGGTCGAGCGTCAGGTAACCGCGGTGTGCCACGTCATGGTCGCCGCCCCGGAACGCGACCAGCGCGTGCGCATACTCGTGCAGGCACAGCGAGACGGTCCAGCCGGTCACGACGAACAGGAACACGTCGATCCGCACGTTGCCGAAGCCGGCCCACGTCATCCATCCGGAGACGCCGAACAGCGCGAGAATGCCCAGGAAGAGCGGGCTCGGCCGGAACGCCTCACGGGGAAGCCCCCCGACGCGGCCCGGCGACCGGCCGAACGACATGCGTCTCAGCCTCCCGCCGGCAACAGGCTCATCTTGTATTCCGTGCGTTCGTCCTCGGCCAGGATCGCCGTCGTTGCGCCCTTGGCGACCAGCTCACGCCAGCTCTGGCCGAGCCAGGACTCCGCGTCGGACTGGCTGGAAAACGCCTCGTTCGGGCCGTCGACCGCCCGGCTCTCAGCGTCTTCGAACTGCCATGTCCACGCCATCAGTCACGCTCCCGTCCCAGGTAGGTAGTTTCGAGCGTATCGGGCTGACGGCGCAGTGCCGATGCCGCCCACCGGAAAGTGAACCCCGGGCCATAAAGTACGGGGCATGCGGTTGCTGGTGCTCGGTGGAATCCGGTCCGGGAAGTCGGAAGTGGCGGAGTCGCTCGTCGCGGACGCGGAGCGGGTGCGCTATGTCGCGACCGCCGCCGAGCTGCCCGGCGGCCTGAGCGACGACGCGTGGTCGGCGCGGCTGGCCAGGCATCGCGAGCGGCGGCCCACCGGCTGGAGCACCGAGGAGATCGGCACCGAGCCAGAGCGCCTCGCGGACCTGCTGCACGCCGCGAAACCCGAGGACGTCCTGCTCGTCGACGACCTCGGCGGCTGGCTCACGGCACTGTTCGACGCCAGCGGCGACTGGTCGGACCCGCACGCCCTGGACGGCCGTATCGGCGCGCTCGGCGACGCCGTGCGGGCCTGCCAGGCCGCGCTGCTGGTCATGGTCGCGCCCGAGGTGGGCCTCGCGGTCATGCCGGTGACCCAGGCGGGACGCACCTTCGCCGACGCCAACGGGCTGCTCAACCAGCGGGTCGCGGCGGCCAGCGACGGGGTCGCCATGGTCGTCGCCGGCGAGGTCACCTGGCTGCGCGGCGGCGACACCGTCGGGCACGCCGGCGGGCGCTTCGTCTCCCCGCCGTCGCCGGTGGTGCAGAGCACGCCGTTCGAGTTCACCGGGGCGGTCGCCGGCGCGGTGCTGTCCACGGCCGACGGCGGCGAGACCCTGTCCTTCCAGCCGGGCATGGAGCTGCCACTGCCCGACGAGTCGACCGCGGCCGAGGCCGCCGAGCGGCTGCTGACCCTCAAGCTCAACGGCGCCGGACTGGGCGGCCTCGTCCCCGTCGTCCGCTTCGCCGGCGGCACCCAGGGCCGGCCCGACCCACGCCCCTGGCAGCAGCCGCGGGTCCTGGTCCTGCGCGGCGACCGGACCGGCGCGTTCGCCGCCGGCGACTCGGCCGCCGCCGCCGACCGGCGCCTCGAAGACGTGGTCGAGGGCACCGGCACCCTGGCGATGCTCGCCGCGACCGCCGGCGCCAGCGTCCAGGCCATCGACTGCCCCGAGGCCGGCCCCGCCGAGCTGCACGACGCCCTCGACGACGGCAGCGTCGACGCGGCCCTCACCCTCGGCTGGCGCCTCGCCGACGCGGCCGCGAACGAGGGCGTCGACCTGCTGGTCCTCGGGCCTGCGGGGCCGGCTCCGACGCGGCGGCCGCGGCGATCGTGGCGGTGCTCACCGGCGGCGAGCCGGCCGCGCTGCTCGGCCGGGTCGTCGACGCATCCGGGTTCGTCGACGACGCCGCCTGGATCCGCAAGGTCGGCGCGATCCGCGACGCCCGCCACCGCATCCGCGCCCGCAGCCGCGAGCCGCACACCGTCCTGTCGATGCTCGGCGGCGGCGACATCGCGGTCGCCACCGGCGTCCTGCTCGGCGCCGCGTCCCGCCGGCTGCCCGTCATGGTCGACGGCCCGGTCGGCATCGCCGCCGGTCTCGTCGCCCGCGACTACGGCGCGCAGACCCGGCACTGGCTGCTGATGGCCGACCACGGCGACAACCCGACCGTGAAGCTCGGCGCCGACGTCCTCGGCGTGACCCCGTTCCTGCAGCTCAAGCTCGCCCTCGGCGAGGGCGGCACGTCCCTGGCGACGCTGCCGCTGGTCAACACGGCGCTGACTCTGGCCGCGGCGACCCCGCAGCGGACCCCGTCGGCCGAGCCGGCCGAGCCCGCCGACGGCCGGACCGAGCAGGAGCGCATCGAGGACGAGATCCAGCGCGTCGTCGCGGACTCCCCCACCGCCGAGATGCCCTACGTGAAACCGTCGTGGGAGGCCTGAGGCTCGCCCTGACCCTCTTCACGGTCGCCCCGCTGGGCGCGTCGCGGGTCGACCGGGCAACGGCGCGCTGGGCGATGATCTTCGCCCCTGTGGCCGGTCTCCTGCTGGGAGTCGTACTGGGCGCCGCGGCCCTCATGCTCCGCCTCGGCGGCGCCTCACCACTGCTGGCCGCCGCCGTGACGGTCGGGCTGTTCGCCCTCAGCACCCGGGCACTGCACCTGGACGGCCTCGCCGACACCGCGGACGGCCTCGGCTCCTACCAGGGCGCCGCAAAAGCCCTCGAAATCATGAAAAAATCGGACATCGGGCCGTTCGGCGTGGTGGCGATCACCGCCGTCCTGCTGATCGACGCGAGCGCGCTGGCCGGCGTCTTCACCCGGCCATGGCCCGAGGCCCTGACCCTGGTGGCGGCGGGCGCGGCGGCCGGCCGCCTCGGCGCGACCGTCGCCTGCCGGGCGGGCCTGCCGGCCGCGCGCCCGGACGGCCTCGGCGCCCTCGTCGCGGAGACGCTCCCCGCGCCGCGGTGACCGGGATCACGCTGCTGCTCGCCGCGGCCGCCGTCCTCGCCGACCCGGTGAGGGGCCGCTGGCGGTGCTGCTCGCGGCAGGGGTCGCCTGGGCCCTGACCCGCCACGCCAGGCGCCGTCTGGGCGGCATCACCGGCGACGTCATCGGCGCCGCGGTCGAGCTCGCCACGATGACCGCTTGGCTGGTCCTCGCGACGACGCCCTGACGCCTGCGCTGCCCGGCTCCGCCTGCCCGGCCTGCGCGGCCCGGCTTCACCCGCCCGCCCTGCCTAGGCCTGCCCGACCCGGCCAGCCCTGCCTGCGCGGCCCGGCTCCCGCCTGCGCGGCCCAGCTTCGCGGCTCGACCCGGCCAGCCCGGCCAGCGCGGCCCGGCTCCCGCCGGCGCGGCCCAGCTTGCGCGGCTCGACCCGGTCTGCCCACCCGGCCCTGCTCGACCCGGCCCTGCTCGACCCGGCCCTGCTCGACCCGGCCCTGCTCGACCCGGCCCTGCTCGACCCGGCCCTGCTCGACCCGGCCCTGCTCGACCCGGCCCGGCTGGGCCGAACCACGCCGCGGACCTCGGTGGCGTAATGGCCGTTGTGCCGGTCGACCGCTGCCTTGGCAACCGTACCGGTGCCACGGAAATTGATCTCCGACGTCGTTGCTGTCCGTAGTTTACGCCGCCCACCGCCCATTCCCGCGAGTGACAGCTAGCGACCGGGCAGGTGCCCACTGCCACCAAGAGGCAGCGGCGTCATCGATCGTCGCCTCGGATGGCACCCAAGAAGCGCCGCCCGGGCACGCCGTCATGATCGAAGGCGCGTGCGGGTCGCCCGGGCAGCCACGGGACGACTTCGATCAGAACTCCCGTGATCAGGCATCGAGGTCCGGCCCCATGCAGGAGCGGAAGGCGTGGATCCGGCGCCCGGGGGAGGACGCCGTGGGGGCATCCTCCCGGACGGGCGGGTCAGCGCACGTTGGACCTACCGTCATGATCGAAGGCGCGTGCGGGTCGCCCGAGCGGCCACGGGGCGACTTCGATCAGAACTCCCATGATCAGGCATCGAAGCCCGGGGCCGTGCGGGAGCGGAAGGCGTGGATCCGGCGCCCGGGGAAGGACGCCGTGGGGGCGTCCTCCCGGGCGGGTGGGTCAGCGGACGTTGGACTTCACGAACGGCGGCTTCACGACGCGGACCTTCGAGCGGCGCCCGCGCACGTCCAGGGCGATCTCCGCCCCCTCGGACACCCCCGCCGCCGTGTCGATCAGGGCGAGCCCGATCCCCACCTTGCGCGTCGGGGAGAACGTGCCGCTGGTCACCTCGCCGATCGGGGTGTCGCCCTCGGCCGGCAGGACGGTCATGTGGGCGCGCGGGATGCCCCGGTCCAGGGCCTCGACGCCCCACAGCAGGCGGCGCGGGCCGGTGGCCTTCTCCGCGAGCAGCGCGTCGCGGCCCCAGAACTGCTCCTTGCCCCAGCCCACGGCCCAGCCGGAGCGGGCCTGGACGGGGCTGATCTGCGGCGACAGGTCCTGGCCGTGCAGTGGGTAGCCCATCTCGGTGCGCAGCGTGTCGCGGGCTGCCAGGCCGCACGGGCGGGCGCCGGCGGCGATGACCGCGTCCCAGAGGCTGTGCGCGTCGTGGGAGGGCACGACCAGTTCGTAGCCGTGCTCGCCGGTGTACCCGGTCCGGCAGACCACGACGTCGCTGCCCTGGAACGCGGACACGGTGAAGCTCATGTAGTCGTGGTCGGTGGGCAGGCCGATCCCGTCGAGGAGCTCCTTGGAGCGGGGGCCCTGGACCGCGAGAACGGCGAAGATCTCGTGCTGGTCGACCACGCTGATCCCGTTCGGGGCCGCCGCGACGAGCCGCCGGACCACTTCGGCGGTGTTCGCCGCGTTGGGGATCAGGAAGATGTCGTCGTCGCCGAACCGGTACGCGATGAGGTCGTCCACCACGCCGCCGTCGTCGTTCAGGCACAGGGTGTACTGGGCCTGACCTGCGGAGATACGATTGAGGTCGTTGCTGAGGCAGCGGTTGACGAAGTCGGCCGCGCCGCGGCCGCGCACCCGGGCCTTGCCCAGGTGCGACACGTCGAACACGCCGGCGTCCTCCCGGACGGCCGTATGCTCCTTGAGCACGCCGCCTCCGGCGTATTCCAGGGGCATGTCCCAGCCACCGAACGCCGCGAACTTGGCACCGAGCGCCGCATGGCGGTGATACAACGCGGGGTGCCGCAAGGGTTGCGTCATGCCCGCAACCTATCGCGTTGGTTATCGTGTCCAGCACCCGAATCGGCGGCATGCTGAAGGTGCGGTGCAGCCGCAGTGAACGCTGACGCAGAACACCATCAGTGATGTGGAGCCCGAGTGACCGCCCTGAACCTGGTCGACACCGACCCCGCCGAGCTCGCCGTCGACGCTGTCGTCGTCGGCGTCTACGCACACGACGGCGGTGACACCAAGCTGCTGCTCGCCTCCGGTGCGGAGAGTGTCGCGGCGGCGTTCAGCGACCGGCCGGGTGGCGGGCTGGCCGAGACGCTGCGTGTGCTCGGCGCGACCGGCGCGGTCGGTGAGGTGACGAAGGTCGCCGCGTTCGGTGCCGTGGCGGCGCCGCTGGTCGTGGCCGTCGGGCTCGGGCCGGAGCCGGCCGGGGCCGCCCCGGCGGCGGAGACGCTGCGGCGGGCCGCCGGTGCCGCGACGCGGGCGCTGGCCGGGTCGGCGTCCGTGGCGATGGTGCTGCCGCTGTCCGACCGGGACGCGCCCACCGACGAGGAGCTGACCGCCGGGGTGCGGGCCGTCGCCGAGGGTGCCGTGCTGGGGGCGTACCGCTTCGCCGGGTACAAGACGAAGGCGTCGGCGGCACGCAAGGACCCGGTGCGCAAGGTCGTGCTGCACGTGCCGGACGCGGCGGCGCGCCTGGCCAAGGCCGCGGTGAAGCGCTCCGGGACCGTCACGGCGGCGGTGACCCGCACCCGCGACTGGATCAACACCGCGCCGAACGAGCTGCGGCCGCCGCAGTTCGCCGCGCAGGCCGCGGAGGCCGCGACCAACGCGCAGCTGGACGTGACCGTCCTGGACGAGAAGGCCCTGGCCAAGGGCGGATACGGCGGCATCCTCGCCGTCGGCCTGGGCTCGGCGGCGGCGCCGCGGATGGTGCGCATCGCGTACGAGCCGGCGGGTGCGACCCGGCGGGTGGCGCTGGTCGGCAAGGGCATCACGTTCGACACCGGCGGCGTGTCGATCAAGCCGGCGCAGGGCATGTGGGAGATGAAGTCCGACATGGCCGGCGCGGCGGCGGTCGTGTCGACGATGATCGCGATCGCGGCGCTGAAGCCGAAGGTCGCCGTGGTGGCGTACGCGCCGATGGCCGAGAACATGGCCTCCGGCAGTGCGTACCGGCCGGGCGACGTGGTGACGATGTACAACGGGCACAAGGTCGAGGTGCTCAACACCGACGCCGAGGGCCGCATGATCCTCGGCGACGCGATCGCCCGCGCCTGCGAGGACGAGCCGGACTACCTGTTCGAGGTGTCGACGCTGACCGGCGGGCAGGTCATCGCGCTGGGCAAGCGGATCGCCGGGGTCATGGGCACGCCGGAGCTGTGCGACCGGGTCCGCGACGCCGGTGACCTGGCCGGCGAGCCGGCGTGGCCGATGCCGCTGCCGGAGGACGTGCGCAAGGGCATGGACTCCGAGGTCGCCGACATCTCGCAGGTCAACGCGGGCATGGACCGGGCCGGGCACATGCTGCAGGGTGGCGTGTTCCTGTCCGAGTTCGTCGCCGAGGGCGTCCAGTGGGCGCACATCGACATCGCCGGGCCGAGCTACCACTCCGGGGAGGCGTTCGGCTACTGGGCCAAGGGCGGCACCGGCGTGCCGGTGCGCACCCTGATCGGCCTGGTCGAGCAGATCGCCGCAGAAGGGTAGATCGCCGCAGAAGGGTGGACCGCCGCAGCAGGGTGGACCGCCGCAGAGGGGTGGACCGCCGCAGCAGGGTGGACCGCCCCGGCGGGGCAGGCCGCCGCGGCGGGGTCAGGCGCGCTTGTTGCGGGCGTTGTAGTCGCGCATCCGCTGCGGGTACCCCACCAGCGCCACGTCGTAGATCGGCATGCTCAGCCTGTGCGCGAACTGCCGCGCCGCCTGCGGGTCGTCCACACGGCGGCGGGTCCATTCGCCGTCGTGTGCGATCAGCAACAGTGTCGTTTCGGTCACTGTGGTGCGGGGCTCGATGAACCCTTCGACGCCCCGCCGTGACCGGACGAACTCCTCCAGGTGCCGCAGATCATCACGGCTCGCGGTGCGCCCACCTGCGGCGGGCTTGCGTCGGCGGAACCAGGCCACGATCCGTTTCCCTCCCCGTGACGATCCCCTGCGAGCGGGCGCCCAGCGTACGACGTAAGGGCACCTACCGTCGCAGGCGAGGAGCAGTGGTGACAAGATGGCCAAGGATCGTCATGCCATCACGGACCCAACAGGTCCGTGCATCACCTGGGAGAATTCGTGAGCGACCCACACGCCAACTCCTTCGACGTCCTGATCCTGGGCGGCGGCAGCGGCGGCTACGCGGCGGCGTTCCGCGCGGCGCAGCTGGGCCTGTCCGTCGGCCTGGTCGAGAAGGACAAGCTCGGCGGCACCTGCCTGCACCGTGGCTGCATCCCGACCAAGGCGCTGCTGCACGCCGGTGAGGTCGCCGACGCGACCCGTGAGGCGGAGCAGTTCGGCGTTCAGGCGACGTTCAACGGCGTCGACATGAAGGCGGTCAACGCCTACAAGGACGGTGTCGTCAGCAAGCTCTACAAGGGGCTGCAGGGGCTGGCGAAGGCCCGCAAGGTGACGCTGATCGAGGGCGAGGGGCGCCTCGTCGGGCCGGACGCGGTCGACGTCGGCGGCACCCGGTACCAGGGGAAGAACGTCGTGCTGGCGACCGGTTCCTACTCCAAGACCCTGCCGGGCCTGGAGATCGACGGCGAGCGGGTGATCACCAGCGAGCACGCCCTGACCCTGGACCACGTGCCCGCGTCGGCGGTGATTCTCGGCGGCGGCGTCATCGGCTGCGAGTTCGCCAGCGCGTGGAAGTCCTTCGGGGTGGACGTGACGATCGTCGAGGCCCTCCCGCGGCTCATCGCGGTCGAGGACGAGGCGAGCTCCAAGGCCGTGGAGCGGGCGTTCCGCAAGCGCGGCATCGCGTTCAAGGTCGGCAAGCCGTTCGAGAGCGTCGAGCGCACCGACGCCGGCGTCCGCGTGAAGATCCAGGGCGGCGACACGATCGAGGCCGAGCTGCTGCTCGTCGCCGTCGGCCGCGGCCCCACGACCGCCGGCCTCGGCTACGAGGAGCAGGGCGTCAAGATGGAGCGCGGCTTCGTGATCACCGACGAGCGCCTGCGCACCAGCGTCCCGGGGGTGTACGCGGTCGGCGACATCGTGCCTGGCGTCCAGCTCGCGCACCGCGGCTTCCAGCAGGGCATCTTCGTCGCCGAGGAGATCGCCGGGCAGCACCCGCAGGTGATCGACGAGGCCGGCATCCCGCGCGTGACGTATTCCGAGCCTGAGGTCGCCTCCGTCGGGCTCAACGAGTCGAAGGCCCGCGAGCTGCACGGCGACAAGATCGAGACGGTGCAGTACGACCTGTCCGGCAACGGCAAGAGCCAGATCCTGAAGACCGCCGGCTTCGTGAAGCTGGTGCGGGTCAAGGACGGCCCGGTCGTCGGCGTCCACATGGTGGGCGCGCGCGTGAGCGAGCTGATCGGCGAGGGCCAGTTGATCTACAACTGGGAGGCGTTCCCGGGCGACGTCGCCCCGCTCGTGCACATGCACCCCACGCAGAACGAGGCGATCGGTGAGGCGTTCCTGGCGCTCGCCGGCAAGCCGCTGCACGTCCACTGATCATCTGGGACCCGACCGCCACAAGCACTGTTCGAGGAGACTGTTCATATGCCGGTATCGGTCACCATGCCCCGGTTGGGCGAGAGCGTCACTGAGGGCACCGTCACCCGCTGGTTGAAGCAGGAGGGCGACCAGGTCGAGGCCGACGAGCCGTTGCTCGAGGTCTCCACCGACAAGGTCGACACGGAGATCCCGTCACCGGCCGCCGGGGTGCTCACGCGCATCGTGGTGCAGGAGGACGAGACCGTCGAGGTCGGCGCCGAGCTGGCCGTCATCGCCGACGCCGGTGACGCGGCCGCCTCCGGTGACGCCGCGCCCGCCGAGGAGCCTGCCGAGGAGCCCGCCGCCGAGGAGGCCGCGGAGGAGCCCGAAGCCGAGGCGCCCGCCGAGGAGCCCGCCGCCGAGGAGGCCGCACCCGCCGCGCCCGCCGCTTCCGGTGAGACCACGTCGCTGAAGATGCCGGCGCTGGGCGAGTCGGTCACGGAGGGCACCGTCACCCGCTGGCTCAAGCAGGTCGGCGACGCCGTCGAGGCCGACGAGCCGCTGCTGGAGGTCTCCACCGACAAGGTCGACACGGAGATCCCGTCCCCGGTCGCCGGCACGCTGCTGGAGATCAAGGTCAACGAGGACGAGACCGTCGAGGTCGGCGCCGAGCTGGCCGTCATCGGTGCCGCCGGCGGCGCCCCGCAGGCCGCCGCGCCCGCACCCGCGCAGCCGAAGCCCGCCGCCGAGCCCAAGCCGGAGCCCAAGCCGGAACCCAAGGCCGAGGCGAAGCCGGAGCCGAAGCAGGCCGCGGCGCCGGCGCAGTCGGCCGCCCCGGCGCCCGCGCAGCCGGCACAGACCAGGCCGGCCGCCGCCGCGCCGGTCGCCGCCGGCCAGGGCACCACGGTCACCGCCAACGGCAAGGTCGACGGCGACGAGGCCGGCTACGTGACGCCGCTGGTGCGCAAGCTCGCCGCCGAGCACGGCGTCGAGCTGTCGTCGCTGTCCGGCACCGGTGTCGGCGGGCGCATCCGCAAGCAGGACGTCCTCGACGCGGCCGCCAAGGCGAAGGAGGCCGCCGCGGCACCCGCTCCGGCCGCCCCGGCCGCCGCCACGAAGCAGGCCGCCCCGGCGGCGAAGGCGGCGCCGAGCCCGCTGCGCGGCCAGACGCAGAAGCTGACCCGCATGCGGGCGCTGATCGCCCGCCGCATGGTCGAGTCGCTGCAGGTGTCGGCGCAGCTGACCACCGTCGTCGAGGTCGACGTCACCAAGGTGGCGAAGCTGCGGGCCCGGGCCAAGCAGCAGTTCCTCGACACGCACGGCGTGAAGCTGTCGTTCCTGCCGTTCTTCGCCCTCGCGGCGGTCGAGGCCCTGCGGGTGCACCCGTCGGTGAACTCCTCGATCGACCTGGAGGCGGGCACCGTCACGTATCACGACGCCGAGCACCTCGGCATGGCCGTCGACACCGAGAAGGGGCTCATCGTCCCGGTCATCCGCAACGCGGGCGACCTCAACCTCGGTGGCCTGGCCAAGCGGATCGCGGACGTGGCCGAGCGGACCCGGACCAACAAGCTCAACCCCGACGACATCACCGGTGGCACGTTCACGCTGACCAACACCGGCAGCCGCGGTGCCCTGTTCGACACGCCGATCATCAACCAGCCGCAGGTGGCCATCCTGGGCACCGGCGCCGTCGTCAAGCGGGCCGTCGTCATCAACGACCCGGAGCTCGGCGAGATCATCGCGCCGCGTTCGATGGTGTACCTGGCGCTGTCCTACGACCACCGCATCGTGGACGGCGCCGACGCCGCCCGCTTCCTCACCACCGTCAAGGAGCGCCTCGAGGGCGGCAACTTCGAGGCCGACCTCGGCGTGTAACACCGGACCGCGGGAAGGGGGCGCCTCAGGGCGCCCCTTTTTCGTTGCGTCGAATTGTGGTTCGAGGGCGGCGACTGGGCAAGATGACCGCATGCAGATCCTCATCGCGGGCGCGTCCGGCTTCCTCGGCGGGCGGCTCGTGCCGCACCTGCGCGCCGCCGGGCACCAGGTCACGCAGCTCGTTCGCCGGCCCGCCCGCAACCCGGGTGAGCTGCGCTGGGACCCGGCCGCCGGGCTGCTGGACGCGGCCGCCGTGGCCGGCAGCGACGCGGTGATCAACCTGGCCGGCGCCGGTGTCGGCGACCGGCGGTGGACCGAGCAGTACAAGCGGACGCTGCTGACCAGCCGGGTCGACACGACCGCGACCCTCGCGAAGGCGATCGCGGCCGCCGAGCCGCGCCCCCGGGTGCTGCTCAACTCCTCCGCCGTGGGGTTCTACGGCGACACCGGCGACCGCGCGGTCGACGAGCAGTCCCCCGCCGGCGACGGGTTCCTCGCGGACCTGTGCAAGGTGTGGGAGGCCGCGACCCGGCCCGCGGAGGACGCCGGGGCACGGGTGGCGCTGCTGCGCACCGGCTTCCCCCTGGCAAAGGACGGCGGGCTGCTCAAGCCGCTGTACCTGCAGTTCAAGCTGTTCGCCGGCGGCCGGATGGGCAGCGGCCGGCAGTACCTGCCGTGGATGTCGCTGCCGGACTGGCTGGACGCGGTCATGTTCACCCTCGAGCGTGAGATCTCCGGCCCGGTGAACCTCACCGGGCCCGAGCCGGTGACCAACGCCGCGTTCTCCGCGGCCCTGGCGAAGGTGCTGCACCGGCCGAGCCTGCTGCCGGTGCCGGGCATCGCGCTGAAGGTCGCCGTCGGCGAGTTCGGCGGGGAGGCCCTGGCCAGCCAGCGGGTCCTGCCGGGGGTCCTGGTGCGCGAGGGTTTCCCGTTCGCGCACCGGACCATCGAGGCGGCGCTTCAGCAGGCCGTGTCGGCCACCACGTAGAAGTTCGGGCCGGTCTGCTGCAGGCCGTGCGTGGTGAACACGTTGTACAGGCCCATCGCCTGGTTGGAGCCGTTCGCGTACGTGTACCCACCGCTCATGTGTGCCCGGCCGGCGGTGACGTGCGCGTAGTTCGACGCCCGGACGCAAGGACCGGCGGTCGGGGTCGGCGAAGCGGTCGGCGACGCCGTCGGGGAAGCGGTCGGGGAAGCGGTCGGCGACGAGGGGGCGCCACCGTCGAGACCCCAGTCGCGGGCCTGGTAGTACGACGAGCAGATGGTGTCCTTGTAGTAGGTGCCGGCCGTGCCGCACTGCTCCGTGGCGCTGCCCGGGTCGACCGGTGTCGCGTGGGTCATGCCCGACACCAGGTACACCTTGACCTTGTCGCCGTAGTTCGCGAGCGAGGTACCGCCGGGCAGCGACGACGTGGAGGTCGGCGTCTGCGACACACCGAGGACGTTCGTCCACTGGTCCCGCAGCTCCGTCGCGTTCGCCGGGGCGACCGTGGTGTCCGACGTGCCGTGCCAGATCGACACCCGGGGACGGGCGCCGCTGTAGCCGCTGTACGCCCCGCGGACCAGGTCACCCCAGGCCGCCGGGGTCTTGTCGACGCCCGGGTTCATGCAGCCGAAGGCGCTCGTCGTCGAGGTCGCGCAGCGGTACGGCAGGCCCGCCATGATCGCGCCGCCGGCGAACACGTCGGGGTACGTGGCGAGCATCACGGCGGTCATGGCGGCACCGGCGGACAGGCCCGTCACGTACACCCGGCCGCGGTCGACCTGGTAGTTGGTGGCGGCGTAGTCGACCATCTGCTTCACGGAGAGGGCCTCGCCGCCGCCCCGGGCGGTGTCGCCGGTCTCGAACCAGTTGAAGCAGCTGGAGCTGTTGTTGGCGGACTTCTGCTCCGGCAGCACCAGCGCGAAGCGCCACAGGTCGGCGTATTTGCGCCAGCCGGCGTTGGTGAAGTAGTCCGTCGCGTTCTGGGTGCAGCCGTGCATGGCCACGACCAGCGGCGCGTTCGCCGGCAGGCCGTCGGGGCGGTAGCTGTACATGGTGAGGTTGCCGGGGTTCGAGCCGAAGCCGGACACCGCGGTCAGCGTCGCGGCATAGGCGGGTGTGGAGACGACGGTCAATCCGATGGCGGTGGCGACGGCGGCGATCACGGGCAGCAGGAAACGCAGGATGCGGGGCATGGCGGTGCCCTTCCTCTCGGGGGATGCCCACGCTAGGTGTGATGCTGCACGCACCACTATGTCCGTTGTCCACACATTCTCGGCCGGTGGGCGTGAGCGTTAGGCTGAGGCGTGACCAGCATTCTGGGTTTTGAGGTGAAGCGGGCCGGTCTCGTCGACTACGAGACGGCCCTGGCCGAGCAGCGGCGGATCCACGAGTCCGTCGCGGACGGCACGGCACCGGACACGGTGCTGCTGTTGGAGCACCCCAGCGTCTACACCGCCGGCAAGCGGACCGAGCCCGCGGACCGGCCGTTCGACGGCACCCCGGTCGTCGACGTCGACCGCGGCGGCAAGATCACCTGGCACGGCCCGGGGCAGCTGGTCGGCTACCCCATCGTGCGGCTGGCGGATCCGATCGACGTGGTGGCCTACGTGCGCCGCATGGAGCAGGTCCTCATCGACGTGTGCGCCGAGTTCGGCCTGGCCACGGTGCGGGTCGTGGGGCGCAGCGGGGTGTGGGTCGCCGCCGACGGGCGCGGGCCCGACCGCAAGGTCGCCGCGATCGGCATCCGGGTCGCCCGGGGGGTGACGCTGCACGGCTTCGCCATCAACGCCGACTGTGACCTGTCGCGCTACGACGTCTTCGTCCCGTGCGGCATCCGCGACGCGGGTGTCACGTCACTGTCGGCGGAGCTGGGCCGCGACGTCACCGTCGAGGAGGTCCTGCCGGTGGTCGAGCGGCACCTCACGACGCTGTTCCAGGCGTCGCGGGAAGGCTGACCCGGTAGGCGACCACGGGGATCAGCTCCGGGTCGACGTCGTCGAGGCGGTCGTGGCCGGCGCAGCTGAAGCCGATCAGGGCCTGCAGCGACCGGTCGCCGAGCTCGACCGGGTGCTCGACGGCCGCCTCGAAGGCCAGCGGCTCGCCCTCGTCCTCCAGCACGCCCGGGTCGGCGCAGACGCTCAGCGCGCGCAGCAGCGTACCGTCACGCCACACGCCGAAGCTGCACCATTCGGCGTCGCTGTGCGCGGCGTGCAGCAGGACCTGCCTGCGCCCGGACGCCTCGAGCACCGCGGGGGCGAGCTGCGAGGGCCGCTGCGGCGTCAGCGTCCAGCTGCACACCAGGTCGAGGCCGGTGAAGCAGCCGACGTACACGACGTCCCGGGGTGGGTTGAGCGCGTCGGCGAGCAGCTCGTCGCCGATCTCCTCCACGGCCGCGCCCGGGAACAGCCGCTGCGCGAGCAGGCGGGTCGCGGGCTTGTCCAGCACGGGACAGGCCCGCAGGACATCGATGGGGTTGCCGTCGGAGTAGACCACCAAGGTGTCGTTGAACGCCACGGTTGCGTGATTGCCTGGTGTACGGATCTGGAAACCTCGCAGACGTGACGTCAATCGCGTTCCCGACGGCTGGGCAGGCCCCGGGCGTAGGCTTTCCCGTGTGACAGCCGTAGTTCCGGAAGGCCGTCGTCTGCTGCGCATCGAAGCGCGTAACGCGGAGACGCCGATTGAGCGCAAGCCGCCGTGGATCAAGGTCTCCGCGAAGATGGGGCCTGAATACACGCACCTGCGAGGCCTCGTGCAACGCGAGGGCCTCCACACGGTGTGCCAGGAGGCGGGCTGTCCCAACATCTACGAGTGCTGGGAAGACCGTGAGGCGACGTTCCTCATCGGCGGCGACCAGTGCACCCGGCGGTGCGACTTCTGCCAGATCGACACCGGCAAGCCGGCCGAGTTCGACGCCGACGAGCCGCGCCGGGTCGCGGAGTCGGTGGCGACGATGGGCCTGCGCTACGCGACGGTGACCGGTGTCGCCCGCGACGACCTGCCCGACGGTGGCGCCTGGCTGTATGCCGAGACCGTCCGGCAGATCCACGGCCTGGTCGACGGCTGCGGCGTGGAGCTGCTCATCCCCGACTTCAACGGCGAGCCGAAGCTGCTCGGCGAGGTCTTCGACGCCAGGCCCGAGGTGCTCGCGCACAACGTCGAGACGGTGCCGCGGATCTTCAAGCGGATCCGTCCGGCGTTCCGCTACGACCGCTCCCTCGACGTGCTGACCCAGGCCCGCACCGCCGGCCTGGTCACCAAGTCCAACCTGATCCTGGGCATGGGCGAGGAGCGGGCCGAGGTGTCCCAGGCGCTGCGGGACCTGCACGAGGCCGGCTGCGAGCTGGTGACCATCACGCAGTACCTGCGGCCGACCCCGCGGCACCACCCGGTGGAGCGCTGGGTGAAGCCCGAGGAGTTCGTCGAGCTGGCGCAGGAGGCCGAGCAGATCGGCTTCGCCGGGGTGCTCAGCGGTCCCCTGGTGCGTTCGTCCTACCGGGCGGGCCGGCTCTACCGGCAGGCCCTGGACAGCCGGGCGCTGAAGGCTTGACCGTCTCCCACTAGACTCGGAGACATGGCAAAGGCCCAGGAGCCGGAGAAGGTCTCCTTCTTCACTCGGCTCAAGCAGATCGGCATGGTGTTCTCCTTCACCGCCAAGCGCGACAAGCTGTTCGTCCCGCTTGTCCTGGTGGTGATCCTCGTGCCGCTCATCGCCGTCGGCGTGGCTGTAGCCCTCGGCGTTTCCTGGGTGTGGGCGCCGATCGGCGTCCTGGCCGCGCTGCTGGGCACGGTGATCGTGCTCAACCTGCGCTCGCAGAAGGCGATGATGCGGGAGGCCGAGGGCCAGCCCGGCGCGGCCGCCTCGATCATCGAGAACATGCGCGGCGATTGGCGGGTCACCCCGGCGATCGTCTCCACGACGCAGTTCGACATGGTGCACCTGGTCATCGGCCGGCCCGGCGTGATTCTGCTCGGCGAGGGCAACCCGTCGCGGGTCCGCGGCCTGATCAACCAGGAGCGCCGCCGCCTGGTGAAGGTCATCGGCAACGCCGACCTGCGCGACTTCGTCATCGGCAACGAGGAGGGCCAGCTGCCCCTCGCGAAGCTGCGCAACACGCTCGTCCGGCTGCCGCGCACGATCACCGGCAAGGACGTCAACGCGCTCGACAAGCGGCTCACCGCGCTGTCGGCGCGCCCGCAGATGCCCCGCGGCGCGATGCCGAAGAACATGAAGCCGCCGAAGGGCGCGTTCAAGGCGATGCGCGGCCGCTGAGGCCGCCCTATGAGGCCGTCGGCACCGTGGTGACGATCCACGAGCCGGCGGCCTTGTCGTGCAGCCCACGGCCGTCCTTGTCCATGATCAGCGCCGGGACGGCCAGCAGCAGCAACGCGCCCCGCAGGATCGCCCTGGGCACCCCGATAGGTCCGCCTGTGGCCATTGACACACACCGGATGCGCAGCAGCCGCATCCCGAGCGTCTGGCCGAAGAAGCCGAGGAACAGCCCGTACACCACCAGCAGCAGCCCGGGCGCGAGCCATGGCGCATCGACGGGATCTGCGAACGCGCTGCTGATGAGCAGGCACAGCAGCCAGTCGACGAGCAGCGCACCGAACCGTCGGGACAACGATGCCGCGGTGAGTTCCACGGCGGGTCAGCCTACCGAACCGTCACACGTCGATGATCTGCCCGAACCTCCTGCGCCGAAACACAGTGGAAACAATCGAGACATGCCCGGGCAATCGCGCAGTTCTACGGTCGCGACCAACCAGCCACCTTCACACTGAAGTGATCACCACGACTGGCATTGCCTGCGACCTGGAGGACGAGTGTTCGCCAATTCTGACGAGCTGCTGCGATACGTGAAGGACGAGGGCGTCCGCTTCGTCGACGTTCGCTTCTGTGACCTGCCGGGCGTCATGCAGCACTTCAATGTCCCCGCCGAGTCGTTCGACGAGAGCGTGTTCAGCGACGGCCTCGCGTTCGACGGTTCGTCCATCCGTGGCTTCCAGGCGATCCACGAGTCGGACATGATGCTGCTGCCCGACGCGACGTCGGCCTTCATCGACCCGTTCCGGGTCGAGAAGACCCTGGCGCTCAACTTCTTCATCCACGACCCGTTCACGCGTGAGGCCTACTCGCGTGACCCGCGCAACGTGGCGAAGAAGGCCGAGGCGTACCTGAAGTCGAGCGGCGTCGCGGACACCGCCTACTTCGGCGCCGAGGCCGAGTTCTACATCTTCGACTCGATCCGGCACGAGACCTCGGCCAACCAGTCGTTCTACTACATCGATTCGGTCGAGGGCTGGTGGAACTCCGGCAAGGACGAGCCGGGTGGCAACCGCGGCTACAAGACCGCCTACAAGGGTGGCTACTTCCCGGTCCCGCCGCTGGACCACTACTCGGACCTGCGTGACCAGATGGTCCAGCGCCTCATCGGCGCCGGCTTCGTCGTGGAGCGCTCGCACCACGAGGTCGGCACCGCCGGCCAGGCCGAGATCAACTACCGCTTCGGCACGCTGCTGCAGGCCGGCGACCAGATGCAGCTGTTCAAGTACCTGATCAAGAACACCGCGTGGGCCGCCGGCAAGAGCGCGACGTTCATGCCCAAGCCGCTCTTCGGCGACAACGGCTCCGGCATGCACACCCACCAGTCCCTCTGGCTGGGCGGCGAGCCGCTGTTCTACGACGAGGCCGGCTACGGCGGCCTGTCGGACATCGCCCGCTGGTACATCGGTGGCCTGCTGCACCACGCGCCGTCGCTGCTCGCGTTCACCAACCCGACGGTCAACTCCTACCGCCGCCTGGTCCCCGGCTACGAGGCCCCGGTCAACCTGGTCTACTCGCAGCGCAACCGCTCCGCCTGCACCCGTATCCCGGTCACGGGCACGAACGCCAAGGCCAAGCGCGTCGAGTTCCGCGTGCCGGACCCCTCGGCCAACGTCTACCTGGCCTTCTCCTCGATGATGATGGCCGGCCTCGACGGCATCAAGAACAAGATCGAGCCGCCGGCGCCGATCGACAAGGACCTCTACGACCTTCCGCCGGAGGAGGTCGCCAACGTCAAGCAGGTCCCCGGCTCGCTCGACCAGGTCCTCAGCTCC
This sequence comes from Dactylosporangium sp. NBC_01737, assembly GCF_035963215.1. NCBI lineage: Bacteria > Bacillati > Actinomycetota > Actinomycetes > Micromonosporales > Micromonosporaceae > Dactylosporangium > Dactylosporangium sp. NBC_01737. The sequence continues at coordinate 4,058,793 of NZ_CP109153.1, read as the reverse complement.
CTGGAGGCCGACCACGGCTTCCTCCTCGAGGGTGGCGTCTTCACCCAGGACCTGATCGACACCTGGATCTCCTACAAGCGCGCCAACGAGGTCGACCCGGTGCGCCTGCGCCCGACCCCGCACGAGTTCGCGATGTACTACGACGTGTAAGCAGTGTTAGCGCTCTGACCTGGGCCTCGACCCGCTGACAAGATCGCGGGAACAGATCCGGTACAACGCACGGGACGGCGGTCATGTCCGGCGCTCAGCCGGTATGGCCGCCGTTTCGCGTGTACCGAGCGCCTCGTCAACGAGCGAACGGGTCCGGTCGAGCACGTCGGGCCATTCGTGCGCGTACGTGTTGAGGGTGACGGTCGGCGTGGAGTGGCCGAGTGCCAACTGGACCGTCTTGACGCTGGCGCCGGCATGGATGAGCAGGGTCGCGAAGTAGTGCCGCAGTCCATGGAAGCCCCACCGGTCCGGCAGGCCCACCGGGATCCGGGCGGTTGCCCAGGTGCGGGAGAAGGTGGCCGCGTTGATCGGGTCGCCGCTGGCACCACGGAACAGCAGGTGCGCCGGTCGCCGAGTGGGGCGGCGGGGGTCGGTGTCGTCGTCAATGTCGACCGGATCGACGCCGTCTTGCAGGTGGGCATCGAGTGCGTTCCACACCAGTTTGGGCAGCTCGACCGTTCGCACGCTTGTCTTGGTCTTCACCGGTCCCAGGAACGGGGTGCGCCCCTTTAACACCTTCAGTTGCCGCCGGACGTGCAGCTCCTGCGCGCCGAAGTCGACGTCGCCCGCCTCCAGGCCGAGGACCTCGCCGAGACGCAGACCGCAGCCGGCGGCGATGTAGACCATCGGAGCGAGTCTGACGGGCAGCAGATCGGCGATCCGATGGATCTGCGCCGGGGACGGGATGAACCGGGGTGAGCCGTCGAGATCGGGCAGGCGGACGTCCACACACGGGTTTGCCGCGATGCGCCGGTCCCGCACGGCGGCGCTCATCATGGCGTTGAGGTAGCCGAACACGACTCTGATCGTCGACGGGGCGAGTTCCCCGGCGCGGTCCTTCACCCATCCCTGGATGTGGCTGTGTCGGATCCGGCCGATTTGCTGCCCGCCGAGCTGGGGGACGATGTGCAGCCGTACGGCATGCTCCACCCGGATTGTGGTGCTGTCGTTGTGCAGCTGCGAGGAGCGCCACTCCCCCGCCCATTCGGCCAGCGTGATCCGGCCGGCGCGGTCGTCGATGTACTGGCCTCGGCTGAGGTCCGCATGGACGTTGGCGTCATGCCGTTCGGCGTCGCTCTTGCGTTCGAAGAGCTGCGCGCGCTCGGCGCCACGGTCATCGACCCAGCGGACCCGCCATCGCTTGCCCCGACCGTGCCGTTTGGACGGGATGCGCTGGCCGTCAGCGGCGCGCTTGGCCAGGTACCAGAGATCGTCGACGGCCATGGCTACGCCGCCTGGCTGTCGAGCCAGGTTTCGACGTCGACGGCGCGATACCGCAGGTGGCGGCCGACCTTGATGGCGCGGGGGCCGGTGCGGTGATAGCGCCACTGGTAGAGGGTGGCCTGCGGAATACGCAGGTACGCGGCGACCTCGTCGACGGTGAGGAGGTGACCTCTGCCCTGGTCGGCGGCCGGTTGGCGGGGACGGGTCGTGCTCATGGTGGGTGGTCTCACTTTCGGTCACGAGGGGTCAGGCGGCGGCCGGGACGGCCGGGGTGGCGCCGAGTTCATGTGCGAGCTCCTGTCTGCCGATGTCGCGTCGAGCGCGGGCGAGGGCGGCGCTGGTGTTGGCGAGGAGGGCATCGCCGAAGCTGCGCCATCCGGCGCCGGCGAAGGTGAGCGTGCCGATAATGACGACGGTGTCGTCGTCGTGCTCGTCGGCGATGCGGATCGGTTCGGGCTGGCCGCCTGGTTGGGTGCGGCGGAACGTGATCCGGGTGGCGCGCAGGTGCGCGAAGGTGACGGAATAGCGGCGGGCCTTGGTCAGGAAGTGACCGCCGTAGCCGAGCATGTGCGCCCATCTGCGCAGCCGCAAGTACGGGTTGTCGCTGCTCGTCGACGTGTCTTGGCCAGCGGTTTTGGCGTCAAGGCGGGGTTGACAGGTCGGCTCGCATGTCCGGCAGACGGCCAGTCGGGTCCGGGTGCCGCAGGTGCGGCAGGTCCACGGCGAGCGGAGCCGGTTCGCGGGGCGGTCTTTCGACGGGCGTTCCCGCAGGGGCTGGCGGGGTCCCGTGGGTCGGCCGAGGGTCCAGCAGGCGTGGACGAGCCGGGCGATGTGGTCGCCTTCGGGGTCGGCGTAGCGGTCGATGGTGTCGCTGGTGATGCGGGTGGAGTTGTGGCCAGCGGCTTCGGTGGCCTTGGTGGCGTACTTGGCGAGGTAGCCGGCGGTCTTGGTGTCGGTGACGGAGGCGTCTCCGCGTAGGGCGAGCTGCTCGACGTCGACCTGTTCGCCCCAGGTGACGGACCAGCCGTCCGGGCGGTCCGCGTGGGCGGGGGTGGTGTAGGCGGCGTGGGCGACGGCTGCGCGGACGGCGGCCTCAAGGTCGTCGACGGTGATCCCGGGCGGGGGTGGTACGACGGCAGCCGGGTCGAAGGTGTCGACGCCGTCGAGGCGGAGCAAGGCGTGGAAGTGCACCGCGGCGCGGCGTTGCATCTCGGCGACCTTGCCGTGTGAGACCCGGACCGGGGGCGCGATGCGGGTGCGGCCGGTGGCGGTGACGACCGTGGTGAAGGGGATGCGGCGCTGGCGGCAGAGGTGTTCGAGGTGGCGTTCGATGGCCTGTTTGGTGCGGTGCCAGAGCTTCCCGGCGAAGGCATTGAAGACGGCGTGCCCGGTGTAGTCGTAGCAGTCCAGGCACAGTGGCTGGCCGAGTTGGGGGTCGTCGGCGGTGTGGCGGCGCCAGCAGACGGCGGGCCGGTCGTGTTCGCACACACCGACGGCGCGGCGGGCGTGACACGGCTCCGGTCGACAGGTGCAGCGGTCCTTCCGGGTGCAGGTGTGGACCTTGACACACCGCGTGTGAACGGGACCGAACGACGGTGCGGTGAGGGTCGCGAAGACGGCGGGGTGCTGGGCGACGGTGGCGGGGACGCCTTTGCCGCCGACGAGTCCGGCGCGGAGCAGCTGGTAGGCGTCGGCCTGGTAGGTGCGGGCGCAGGAGGGGCAGAGGGCGTGGCGTCGGTTGCCGCAGGCCTTATAGATGGCGGTGTCGGGCATCGTGTCGGTGGAGCGGTGGCCGATGATTTCGGCGCTGTCCGGGCTGGCACGCCGCACGGTGTAGACGTCGCCGGTCAGGCGGATCGGGCGGGTGCAGCCGGCGGCGGCTTGGACGTGGTCGAGCCAGGTGAAGTAGTCGGATTGGGCGGCGCGGGTGAGGGCTTGGCCATGGGTGATGTAGTCGAGGACGGGTTCGGCGTTCGACACCGCACCCCGGACGGTGTTGGCCCGGGGTGTGGTGTCCAGCGTCGATCCGGTCACGCGGCGGCCTCGCGGGTCGGGGCGTGGGCGGTGCGTGGGTGGCAGAGCAGGTGGGTGCCCCAGTCGGCGAGGACCGCGTTGAGCGGTTCGCCGCAGACCGAGCAGGTCGTCGGTGCGGTGTGGATGGTGGCGCGTGGGCACGGCTCTGCGGCACCGAGGTGTTCGACGGTGATGGTGCCGACGGTGATGACGGTGCGGCAGGCGCTGCACTGCCGGTGCGCTGGCTGTTGTCGGCTGCAGGCGATCGATACGGTGCGGTTGCCGCAGCGGATGGTGACGGGGGCGAGGCAGGGGCGGCCTTCGGTGATGTGGACGACGGTCCGGGCGATGTCGATCGGGTGCGGGTCGGGGTCGGCCGGGCAAGTATGGGTGCGGTGGTGTTCGTCGACGCGGTAGATGCTCATCGGGGCAGCCCGATGGCGAGGGTGCATGGTTGGCCGCAGATGTCTGCGGCGTTGCGCATGTCCTGGCAGGCGGTGTAGACGTCGATGTCGGCTCGGAGGGTGGTCGCGTTGCGGGTCCAGTCGATGGCCGTGATCTGCGGTTGGGTGGCGATGTGGTGGACGCAGTAGTCGCACAGGCCGTGAGCGGTCAGAGCGAGGCCGCTACTGACGTGGGTAAGGGTGTAGAGGTCGGTCATCCGGCCGTGCTCGTCGGGTAGGACGGTGATGGCGAGGCCGGGGTGGACGAGTCGGCCGGTGGTGGTGATGACGCGGTCGCCGTCGATGTCGCGGAACTGGACCGGTACCGCCACGGTGGTGTTGGGCATGGTGGCTCCATCTCGCGTGTGTGAACGGGGTTGGCCGGTTGGGAGCCCGCCGGTTGTGGTGGGCTCCCGCGCGGTCGGTCAGGTCACCGGGTCGCTGTGGTGGTGACGGTGGCGCCGTTGTGGCGGGCCGGGGTCGGCTCGTCGATGGCGTTCAGGAGTTGCCGGGCGAGGTCGGGTGCGACATTCATGCGGGTCGCGAGCTCGTCGGCGGTGATGTGTTGCCCGGTGGTCTGCTGGTGGTTAACCGCCACGAACCGCGTGGCCGGCAGCAGATGCGCCGGGACAGCGGCTGTCTCCAGGTGCGCCGGTTCGACGGCGGCGGAGGTCGGTTGCCAGGTGTCGACGGCAGGTGTCAGGACTGCCGGCACGTCGTAGACCGGAGCCGGTTCTTCGGCGTGGTCCTCGTCGACCGTGGTGACCGGCGCGGCCGGGGTGGTCGGTGAGGAGAGGACGAGTTTGACGAGGGCGAGGAACCCGAGTGCGGGTACCGCCGAGATGAGCCAGCCGGAGACGCCGGGTTTGGCCTCGGCGAACTGACCGGCGAGGGATAGGGCGACGGCGGCGAGGATCAGCGCTACCGGGTATCTGCCGACGGGCATGCCGTTGCGGCGGCGGCGCCGGATTTCCAGGGCTGCGGCGAGCGGGATCAGTTCGCTGACCATGGCGTTGGCCCAGCCGAACCAGTCGCCGGTACCGTCCGGGCTGTTGTGCATGGTCCAGTCGTGGACGTGGGTGAAGGACGCGGCTCCGGCCATGCCGGCGACGCCGATGAGGATGACGACCTGGACGAGGCCTTCGAATCGGCCTTCACGGGTTGGTGTGGTCATCGCGGGTCACCGCCGGTGTAGGTGTGGACGTGGGTGACGCCCTGGCAGACGCGGCAGAACGTGACCGTGTGGTCGATGTCGATGACCGGCCAGCCGTTGTGGATGTGGGCCATCGAGTTGGCCGGGAAGACGGCGTGGCCGTAGCAGCCGGAGCAGGTGATGTCGGCCAGGCACCAGATGAAGACCGGGCCGAGGATCGGGTGGATGCCAGCGGGCTGGAACCCGTCGACGCACAGCTCGCAGTCGTGGTCGAGCGTGTTGTAGATGGGCATCAGGCACCTCCGGGGGCGCAGTCGAGGCACTCGCCGAGCGAGCGGGGGATGTAGTAGGGCTTGATCGCGCCGCAGGTGGTGCAGGTGCACCGGGCTCGGAGGGCCTTGCGGATCGCGACGAGCTGCGCCGGTGTGGCGGCGCGTTTGGTCTTGGCGTGGTTGACGTCGTAGAGGTAGGCGACGCGGAGGGTGCCGCGGTGACGCCAGAGGATCTGGCCGGTGATCGGTTGTCCGCCGGGCCGCAGTTGCTGGTTGCGTAGTTGGCGGCGGGTGGCGAGGTGGGTCGGTGCCCACTTGAACGGGTACGTCGGCAGCCCGAACCTGACGCCGGTCGGGTCGTAGAACTCCAGGTGCCGGCCGAGGCTGATGAGGGTGTCGAGGTAGGCGACCCGCATCGGGTCCGGTTGAGCCGCAAGGGCGGTGGCGCTAGGCATCGCGTTGCCCCCACCGCTGGTGGGCTGCCTGGCGGGTGACGCCGAGCCGGTCACCGATCTCGGTCCAGGAGTAGCCGAAGTCGCGAAGGCCTTCGACGGCGTTGTCGGTGGCGGCCTCGATCTCACGGGCCAGGCCGAGCAGGTCGCGCAGTGCTTCGACGTCGCCGGTGGCGATGCGACGTCCGTAGGCGCGGATGGCGCGGCGGATGAACTGGCCGAATTCGTCGTTCTCGACGACCCGTCGGCGGCGGTTGCCTGTCAAGGCACGGTTGACGGTGGAAGGGCTCATGCGGCACCGCCGATGTGGCGGGGGCCGAGATAGCTGTCGGCTGCCTCACGGAGCGCCTGGATGACCTCGACGGCGCTGCGGTCGGGTCGGTCGTTCCAGGCCTGGACGGCGTCTGCGGTGCAGTCGAGCCAGGGTTCGAGGTCGGCGAGGACGTCGACGCCGAGGGAGTCGGCGACGGCCCACAGGGCGAGTTCGACGTGACGGCCGAGCGGCCCGTCGAGGCGCAGCGAGTCTTCCGGGTAGCCGTAGACGGCGTACCGGATGGCGCCGACGACACAGGCGGCCGGCTCCAGCTGGTTGGCGAAGTCGAAGAACTGGCACCGGGTCCAGCCATGCGCTTCGAGGTAGGTCGCGGCGACACGCAGCGTGTCAGCCGGCGTTGCGGACAGTTCGTCCGTACGCGTGCCGGATTCGGCGTCGACCTGATTTTGGGTAGGGTGCATGGAATCCACGTCCTTTCGTGGGTGGTGGATGGTTCGGGACCCGTCGTTGCTTCGCGGGCGTTGTGCGGGTCCCGAGCGTGTGTTCGGCGTCAGGCAGCCAGGCCGGTGACGGCGTGCTGCGGGTCGAGCCGGTCGGTGCGCCGCGTCCAGGCGGCGTAGTCGGCGATGGAGTAGATGTCCGCGTCGGACAGGTAGGCCGCCTTGATCCGGTACGGGGTCCGGCCCTCGGTCAACATGTAGGCCGCGCCACGGTTGGCGGGGCTGAGGTCGTTGGCCGAGTAGCCCTGATCGGCCCAGCCCTGGCCGAGGATCACGTCGGAGGAACCGGTCGTGGTGCAGCGGAACGCTGCCCGGTAGCCGAACAGGTCCCGCAGCGACGCGGGGATGATGTCCCAGCTCGGGCGCTGGGTCGCGGCGATGACCGGCATGCCGCAGGCACGGCCGAGCGACACCAGGCCGCGCAGCAGGGTGGAGAACTCCTCCTGCTGGGCCTTGGTGCCCAGGACGGTGGAGTACATCGCGATCTCGTCGAGGATGACGGCGATGGTGGACATGTTGTCCTCGCGGGCGACCTTGCGGCGACGGTTCGCCAGCAGCCACGCGTACCGGTTGGTCGCCACGACGAGCAGCCGGCGCAGCACCTCCAGGGCGTGCTCGACATCGGGGCCGATGAACTCGTCGGCGATGTCCATCCACGGGCCGAGCTCGACGAGCTTGGCGTCGAAGCAGACCATCCGGGTGTTGGCGCACAGCGCCGCGTAGGCGGCCACGTTGTTGACCAGGCCGGACTTGCCACCGCCGGGCTCACCGGCGATGAGCAGGTTGTGAAAGACGATGTCGAGGTAGACCGGCTCACCGAACTCGTCGACGCCGATGAACAGCGGGTCGAACATGGACAGCATCGACCCGACCGGCACAGCGGCCTCCTCCCACGCAGGGTCATAGGCCGGGACCGGATCGGGTCCAGGAACAGCGCTCAACGGCGCGGTGGACATGAGGTCCTCCTTGTCACGGGTGGTGCTGGAGAGACCGGCGAAGGTCTCCCCAGCACGCAGAAGCCGTTCCCAGTCGGGACGGCAGGGTCAGATCCAGTCGTCAACGTCGTCGCCCTTGTCGTTCGCAGCCGCCGTCGATGAGGCAGCAGCCGAGCGCCCGCCGTTCTGGGCCGGAACCGAACGAAGCCGGGCGGGCTGTCCCTCAGCGGCCGCAGCAGCGGCGGGGACGTCGGGCAGGTCAAGCGCAGTCGGCACCCGGGCCGGTACACGCTGGACGGTCGGAGTGCCGGGTTCTACGGCGTCGACCAGGGGTGAGGCGATGGTGTCGACGAGCGCGTCACGGCGCTTCACGTCGATCCGCACGTAGGCGGCGTTGCTGTCGTTGGCCCGCTCGACGGTGACCGTGGACGCCCAGCAGGCGACGGCGATCTTGTCGAGACGAGCCTGGAGGTCGGTCAGGGACAGGCCGGGGCGCAGCAGCACCCAGACGCGTTCCCCGACCAGGGTCGGCACGGCCCAGAAGATCAGCGGGAGACTGCCGGCGCGGTTCGCGGTGATGAACTGCGCGAAGCACAACCGCAGCCGATGCCGCACGATCAGGCACCAGGCCATCGCCACGATCCTCGACCGGATCGCCGGAACAGCGGCCGGGACACCGACCACCACACCGATCACGACCAGGCGCAGCCACAGGTCGGTGTGCCGGGAAAGGGTGACGAACCCCCACAGCGCGCCGGAGGCGAGCAGGATTTCCGGGGTCCACCACCACAGCAGCCGAATCGCTGGCCAGATCCGGACCAGCACGTACGCGACGCCACCGACAACGACCCCGATTGCGGCACCGAAGAACAGCGCCAGGATCGGGTGCAGGTAGTCCGAGGCGATCGCCGACGTGAGCACGCCGACCACGAACAGGCACAGCCAGAACGCGATCTTCGCGTTGCGTTCCGAGGCGCGGTGAACCTTGGTCTCAAGGACCGTCACCGTCTTGGAGCCTCCCCTTCCGAAGAGGCCACGACTAGACTTGGACACGACACGTCCTCCCTTTGCACAGGGCTTGGATGGGTTGAAGTCGTGAGGCCGGCAGGTATGCAGCCGTGGCCGGCCTTACGCATGAGTCAGCACGAGGCCAGCAGCCCTACGGCAGTACCGGCCCCGCGCCAGCAACGAGACGACCCGGAGTCGTCAATCCGGCGTTGACAGCAGACCCTCGATGTCTGCCAGCCGGTGTAGTTCAGTCAGCGGACCAGTCAGGCCGCTTCACGTACGCCACGGACGCAGTGGCTCACACAGCACGATGTGCGAAGAGCAACTACTTGGCCGCCGACGCCGTCGCCGGCTTCAGCTCCGTCGCGCGGAACGCGGTGCCGTTGCGACCATTGGTCGCCCACGGAATGGCCTCCAACTGGACAGGAACGACGATCTGACCCACCTTCACGCCCGGCTTCTCACCCGCCGTGGTGATGGTGACGACCTCGCCCCCCGACTCGTCCAGCACGAAGACCTGGGTCGACCACATCAGCCGGCCCGTTCCCCTCTCCGAACGCTGACTGCCGTTCTGGTCGTTCTTCGGCTCCGGCTCCCTCGACACCGTCACCTGCTTGCCACTGAGATCGACGTACAACTTCACAACGTCCTCCTTGGATGCGCGCCCGTTTCGGGCGACTGCTCTGTGCGGGCTTGTTGCTCGCAGATCCATGGAACGTCGCGGAGCAGGAATGCCACAGGTCCGGCGTGTAGTCTCCTTGTAGTCCCGTTTGTAGTCCCGGTCACTTGAATGCGTTGCGGAGAGCGCTACATTGGTGACGGGCAACATGGGGAGGCGCGCGATGACCGGCACGGACTACGGCCACCAGCTCAAGCAGGCACGGGAGCGACACGGTCTTACGCAGCAAGGACTCGCCGACAAGCTCGTCGAACTGGCGTGGGTCCAGTCGAAGCAGCGTGTCGGCGTCGAACGGCAGATGATCTCGAAATGGGAGCGTGAGGTAAAAGCGCCGGACAAACAGTACCGCAAGCTTCTGTGCTCGCTGTACGGCATGACTGAACAGCAGCTTGGATTTTGCTCAAACGCTCTGCTTAGCCCGGCTCTTTTCGAGGCTTCAACCATTGACCCCATGTTCGAATCGCCGCTCGATATCGTCGAGCGGTTGCAATTCCTGTCGGGCTCGAACGTGAATGACCAGACCGTCACGCAACTTGAGTCGGTCGTTGATGCGGTCGTCGAGGCGTACGAGATGCAGGGGCCGGCGGCGCTGGCGGCCAGGGTCGTGCGCCAGCGGCAGCAGGTGCAGCAGTTGCTGGAGGGGCCGCAGCATCCCCGCCAGCGGGATCGGCTGTACCTGATCGCGGGCAAGCTCTCGGCACTGTTGGGCTACATGGCGGTGAACCTGGGCAAGTTCAGCACGGCCACGGCGTACAACCGCGAGGCGTTCCAGCTCGGCCACATCATCGAGTCCAGCGACCTACAGGCGTGGGTTCGGGGCACGCAGAGCTTTTGCGCGTACTACGCCGGCGACTTCCGGGCCGCGGTCGACCTGGCTCGCGACGGCCAGCGGTATGCGAAGAACGGCCCACAAGCGGTCCGGCTCGCCAGCAACGGCGAGGCCCGAGCATTGGGCAAGCTCGGCGACGCGCGAGGGGTGGATGAAGCTGTACAGCGGGCCTACCGCCTGGCAGAGCGCTTCGAGCCGGTTCCTGGCGTGTCCCCGTGCATCTCATTCGGCCTGTACAGCAACGCTCGGACGGCATCGAACGCGGCAACCGCCTACGTCGACTTGGGCTTGCCCGAGCGGGTCCGTGAGTACGCTGATCAGGTCATGCCGACCTTCGAGGCGTCGGACTCGGTGTGGAGTCAGTCGCTTGTAAGACTCGACCTCGCCAAGTCGATGGTGTTGTCGGAGTCGCCCGAGCCCGAACGGGCCGCCAACCTGGTGGTTGAGGCGTTGACCATCTCAGCGGAGCGGCCGATCACGTCGGTTCTCAAGCGCAGCCGGGAGTTCGTCCACGCTGCGTCCAGGTGGAACGAGCTGGCCGCCGTGAGCGAGGTCGCCGAAACGCTACAGATCGCTGAACGACGTTGACCGCCCCAGCGCCGTATCCTCCACTCGTGACCCGACAAGAGGACGACTGGAGGCGCTTCTCCTCGCTCGCAACGATGCAGAACCACTGGGACCGTCCAGAATGGACTCCAGGTCGTGAAGCCTACTATTGGTATCTAACCTGGGATTCACAGGAGCTACGAGACCTCGCGGATCGTTGCCAGCGCAGCTTGACGCTGCCATTCCTCGATCCGGTTCCGCTGGACGCGCTGCACATGACGCTGCCAAAGGTTGGATGGTCGGACCAGGTCGAACCAGGGGCCTTGGACGAGCTGACAAGCGAGGCGGCGCGGCGTTGCGCCAAGCTGGAGCCGTTCATATTGACAGTCGGACCGTTGGCCGGCTCCCCAGGCGCTGTGCGCTTCAGTGCCACGCCCTGGGAACCAGTACTGGAACTTTCCCGCCATCTCGTTGAAGCCAGTGCTGGCGTGGACGGAATTGGCAGCGCCGATTTTAGTCCGCATGTCGGCATCGCATATTGCAACACCGTCGTACCAGCTCAACCATTAATCGAAACAGTCCGGAATCTTCGACGGCTGCCGACAATTGACGTAACGGTACGGGCGGTCGATCTTGTCCGGTTGCGCCGTGAAGGATCCACATACAGGTGGATCACGCTGGCATCGATACCGCTGGGCGGCTAACGAGACGACGCAGACTATTCGCTCCAGTCACTCCAGCCGCAGGCATCGCATTTAATCACGTAGTACAGGCGATCGTGTTGACGGTCTACGTATTGTCCACGTTCTAGGCGGTCGTTGCCGCATGTAGGGCAGAACCGATAGCCCATGTGGTCGTCTTCATCGTAGAGGTGATGATTGTAGGCGCGTGCGAGCTGCTTGTAGTCAATGTTGACACGATTGGTGCTCGCGCCGGAGCGCCTCCAGCGTTCCCCATACGCTAGATATGGCCCGTCGGCAGAAAGTGCGGCGTCCACCTCAACGACTAGCATGACGGGGTCGTCGAACTGGTGAATTCGCGGAACAAGCGGCTGTGCGGTCACCATAGATAGCGTATTTGCTTTAACGGCCTGAGCAACGTCCGTCTGAGTATTCTTGCCGATTTGAAATCGCCGATTGAAGGTACCGTTGTCATTGATTCCGAAAATGATGATGCCGCCATCGGGTTGACTTGCGAAGGCGGCTGCTGTCCTCACTGCAGGACGAATCTGGCCGGTTGTCTCTTTGAACTCAATATTCTGCCCTTCGCCGAGCACGACTTGGCGAAGGACCTCGGCTTTGGTAAGGGCCAGACTGGGCATAGCTCGATGGTAGGGGGAGCTGCAACCGGGTTCTGTTCGCAACGCGGTCGCCGGGGATCAGCCGGCCAGCTGGCTGCTGCACTGTGCAAACTTTCTGTACGTCTTCAAGGCGGCCCGAAACGGGCCGCACGCGCCGCCGCTTGGGCGCCTGGCCGCCAGCTCGCTCAGCCGCTCGCCGGCGACCAGGCCGACGCCCATCGGCTGGCGCGGAGGTGCGGAGTCGGGGCCGCCCAGCGCCGGACATGACAAGGCGGGCGGGGCGGCGCGCAGTGTGCCGGGCCGCCCCTCCAAGGTCAAGGGCGCTTCGCGTCGCAAGCGACGGCCCTGCGGGCCGCCCTGGACCCCGGAGCCTCTGCGACCCTTCGGGCAGTGGGGGCGGGCAGGCCGGTGGCCTGCCCTCGATGGCGCACGCCGCCCCGCCTAGAGGCATCATCGCCTAGCCATTTTGGTGTCAAGGTCGTGTTGACACCAGGTTTCGCCATCGCGGTGGTCATACCGAAACGGGGGGTTGAGGCATGCTCGGATAGCTCAGACTAAGTTATCGCCGGTCGCCCACACGGCACCGAAGTGGCATAATCCAGGCTAATCTATGAGACCGCGTCGCGTCTTAATTTGGTCGCCCCAAGCTGCCAGTCCTCGCTGGATATCGAACAAAGAGAGGGTGCTGGCGTACGTAATCTGCATGGGCTCTTCAAACGGTCCCCAAGCGACTTCGTCGGACCATCTCTCCGTCATAAATCGTAGCGAATTAAAGCCATCGAAACCCCTTAGGGTGCGATCGAGGGCGTGCACTGCTTCATCTATAAATCGCGCGACCGTAGGGGTTACGTAAGACATCCGAAGAAGCGAGCTCAGATTTCGACTAATAGATTGCCAATGTGACCGAATGGAGGCCGTACACTCGGCCAACTCCTCGCTTGCAACTCTCATTTCGTTACTGGCTTTGATCGTCGCAGGCGATGATGGGAAGAGTCGATGCAGGTCCCGCATTTCCCACAACTGGTCAGCATAAATCTGCACCTCTGTTAGGTCGCGCGACACCTGTTCGAGTGCCCCAAGAGTTGCTTCAATATGCCTCCGCTGGCTGGTTGCAGAGTCCACCTCGACGTACCGAGACTTCGTCAGCGATGCCAGCTGTTCGACCACGTGGCGAGCAATAGTGCGAATAAAATCGGTCCAGTCCGCCCATTCGGCAGTATGGCCGGCTAGGCGGTGACAATCAAAAGTCGCGTGCTCTTGAAGGTCGGTCCACAGCGAATCATTACGGAAGCTGAGAGAGATTAGTTCCGACTCTATGAGCAAGAGCGGGACCACTACGCCTGGACTGACTGCGGCATCGCGGGCGACTAAATGCGCCCGAATTGATTGACGGCTATCATAATGTCGCAGTTGATGTGGGGAAATCAAAACAATCAAGGCGGAAGCTCGACTGGTGCCGTCGAACGATTGCTGACGCCAGCTGGGGATGTCTTGCCGTGAATCGAAGTTGGCGCGTACCGGGAGTCCGGTCATGTCACTGATTGTGCGCGTCAATCGACTTTGTAAAGGCCTCAGAAAGTCCTGTTCATTTGCTGAACTGAGCGGCTCACCAAGCATGTGAAGCGTAATGGGAAATGGTGACAGAAATAGATATGGCTGCGAACTCGGGGTAATCTGGCTCTTTTTGCTCGCCCTACTCCAGGAGTCCTTAAAATTCTCTGGATCTCCATTCAGAGCCTCCACGATGGCTTCAACTGCGGACCACCGCGGCATGGACTTACCACTCAGTGCTGCCGCCACGGCCGAGTGGCTGACCCTCTGGTCGGTGCGTCGCGAAATCTCCCGGACCGCTGGCGATCCGGCGGCAAGGTAGAGCTCCTCCAGGTGGGCGCGAAACTCGCCTCCTGGGTCCATATCAGTGTTCATCGATATCCCCACGGTGTTGCCGTCCGGGTCAGCAAGGTGTACCGTGCGTCACGCAAGACAAGACAAGACAATACAAGACAGCGGGTCCGCGACGCTCGGTCGCGCATGCCCAAAGCTTCGCTGACCTCATGACCGGTCATGCTTCCCGAGGGGGACGACGTTGAAGATCGACATCAAGTGGCTGATCCTCGCCGCTGGCGTTGTGGGTGCAGTCTGGCTTGTCCGCGTGAGCGAAGAGTGGGCTAACCCGTTGACCGTGGGTGTTGCAGTGGGCGCCTTGTTACTTGCGCTGATGGGTCTCGGTCGTATCGACGGGCGATGAGAGACGCCAAGGCCGAGGAGCGGTGTCATGTGTCCGTTCCTCCCGCTCGTGGTCAGTACGCGATCTCCTCGTGAGGATACCGCTGGTGACGTGATACACGGCAAGACGACTCGTCTTCGGTGCCGGCGTGCCCTTCAGGTGCTGAGAGCATCCGAGCGGTGGACGGCGCGTTGCGATGTACAGCAGCAAAGCACAGCAACCGATACCACCGAACCCGACCGGACCGACCGTTTACAGGCTGCTTATCTACATGCGACACCCCGCCGATCTGCCTTGCGGGTGGTTCGCATCGAGATGATCAGCCCCAGTGGCCCATCAGGAAGTCCCGACTAGTAGCTGCACCCCTGCACTGACGTCGACATCTTACGGCAGCAGGTCTACCCAAACCGCTACAAACGAAGCGGTAGTGTCGAGAACGATCGTTACGAGGCCGCCGTCGCCTGCCACCTCAACTGTCCAGATATGCGACATTCCTGCAGTTGCGGCGCTTCCGCCCGCTCGAGTGATTCCGTACGTGGCTTCGAGGGGCATCTCACAGTTCCAGGTCGCAATGGGCAACGGCGCGAAGACCACCCGACGGCTGGTCAGAAGGAGATAGCCCTCGACCCAACCTTGCCGGGTTCTGAACAGAGACGTTTGACTGTCTATTGCCTCCTCGCCGGAATCCAGCACACCGAGGCAATAGCTGACGCGTTCCGCCAGCCTCCGCTTCGCGATCCACTGCAACAGCCCCATATCGCGAACACGCTAGGTGGTCTCACACCTCTCTGACAAGCCAACAAGATCATTGGGTACAGCGCCGGCACAGATGGCCTTGTACGGCACCGAGAAACAACGATAACCGTCGGCAAGCATTTGGGCTGGTCAAGGTTCCATTTCTCTAAACAGCGCAGGTCGCCACGCACCGAGGATAAGTTCGCGATGTACTACGACGTCTGATCCCGCGCCGCCGCGCCGACCGGCGCGGCAGTGAGGTCGCTCGTCAGGACGGCGGTCGCGCCCGGCTCTCACCAGCCGGCCACGACCGCCGTTCCGCGTTCCCTCCCCTCCCCCGCACCCGGCAACGGCCATGATCGAAGCCGCCTGCCGGCCACCCGGACGACCCCGGGACGACTTCGGTCAGGTCCACGGAGAACGCCCGGCACCGGGCGCCAGGGGCCGCAGCCGCCTCGCGGCGCAGGCCTGACCGGCCGGCGCGCACGCCCGGCCCCCGTGATCACGGAACTTCGATGGCACCCCCAGCCCCATGAAGTCCGTGATCACGAGAAGCGACCAGGGCGCCGCGGAGATCGTGTCCGTTCGCGCCGAACATGCGGGCACGGGGCGGAGAGCTTCCGGCACCCGGATCACCTCACGCCACCATTCCGTGATCGAGGCCGCCGATTGCCGCCCCGACACCGCGGGACGACTTCGATCAGGTTCGCAATGTCGCGCGCCGTTCACCAATGTCCAGATTGGGACTTTTGCAAGGTTGCCTCACTCCGGAAGGAGACCTTGCGGTTGATCGAAGTCGCGGACTGGTCGCGTGGACGGCCACCGGGCGACTTCGATCACGACGGCAAGATCAGAATCCGAACGAAACGCGGGTCGAGCGCAACGAGACCGGGTCGAGCGCTCGGAACGGTGCATGCCCCGTGATCACGAGAAGCGACCGGGGGCGCCACGGCGATCGTGTCCGTTTTGCACCGGGCGCCGTGATCGAGCTGTGGGGTCGGGGACGGGGAGGGGCGGCTAGGAGCTGCTGAAGATGCGTTCGACGGTCTGGCGGGCGCGGCGGGCGACGCGCAGGTACTCGTCCAGGAACTCCTGGGGTTCGACGCCGCCGAGGATTCTTGCCACGGCGGCCAGGTCGGGGCCCTGGCGGGGCAGTTGGTCGGTGGCACGGCCACGGACCAGGGTCAGCAGGTTGCGGACCCTGGACGCCTGCTGCCAGGCGGCGCGCAGGGCCGCGGCGTCCACGTCGTCGATCAGGCCCGCCGTGGTGGCCGCGGTCAGCGCCGACAGGGTGCGGGTGGTGCGCAGCTCGGGGACGGTGCGGCCGTGCTGGAGCTGGAGCAGCTGGACGGTCCATTCGACGTCGGCGAGGCCGCCGCGGCCGAGTTTGGTGTGGGTGGCGGGGTCGGCGCCCCGGGGCAGGCGTTCGCTGTCGACGCGGGCCTTCAGGCGGCGGATCTCGTGGATCTGGTCGCGGGTGAGGCCGCCGTCGGGGTAGCGCATCGTGTCGGCGAGGGCGAGGAAGCGGGCGCCGAGGTCGGGGGTGCCGGCGACGTGGCGGGCGCGGAGCAGGGCCTGGGCCTCCCAGACCTTCGACCAGCGGGCGTAGTACTGCTGGTACGCGCCGAGGCTGCGGACGAGCGGGCCCTGGCGGCCTTCGGGGCGCAGGTCGGCGTCGACGCCGAGCGGCGGGTCGGGGGCGGGGCGGGCGAGCAGGCGGCGGAGGTCCTCGGCGACGGTGAGGGCGAGGCCGCTGGCGGCGTCGTCGGCCATGCCGGGCGGGGGTTCGTAGACGAAGAGGACGTCGGCGTCGGAGGGGTAGCTGGTCTCCTCGCCGCCGAGGCGGCCCATGCCGATGATGGTGAAGTCGAGACCGCGGTCGACGGCGGGCACGGCGGTGACGTCGAGGGTGGCGCGCAGCGTGGCGTCGATGACGGCGGAGAGGGCGACGCCGACGGCGGACACGTCGAGGAAGCCCAGCAGGTCGGCGCAGGCGATGCGGAACAGTTCGCGGCGGCGGGAGGCGCGCACGGCGTTGATCGCGGTCTCGGGGTCGTCGTGGCGGGCCGCGGCGGCGGCGAACTGGGAGGCGAGCTGCGCGGCGGTGCGGGGGACGAGCTCGGCGTCGTCGGCGAGGAGGCGCAGCGCCTCCGGGTCGTGGACGAGCAGTTCGGTGACGTAGCGGGACAGGGCGAGCAGCCGGGCCAGCCGCAGCGCCACCGGGCCCTCGTCGCGCAGCAGGCGCAGGTACCAGGGGGTGTTGCCGAGCTTGTCGGACACCTGCCGGTAGGCCAGCAGCCCCCGGTCTGGTTCGGGGGCGTCGGCGAACTCGCTGAGCAGCACCGGCAGCAGCTGCCGCTGGATCGCGGCGGTGCGGGACACGCCGCCGGTCAGGGCCTCGATGTGGCGCAGCGCGCCGGCGGGGTCGGCGAAGCCGAGCAGCTCCAGGCGGGCCTTGGCGGCGGCCGCGGTGAGCCGCAGCTGCTCGCTGGGGACGCGGGCGACGGCCTCCAGCAGCGGCCGGTACAGCAGCTTGGCGTGCAGCCGGCGGACCTCCTGGGCGTGGCGGACCCAGTCGGCGCGGAAGGACTCGACGGCGTCGCGGGCGGCGTTGGGCCGGTAACCGAGGGCGTGCGCGAGCCAGCGCAGCGCCGCCGGGTCGTCGGGGACGGTGTGGGTGCGCCGCAGGCGTTGCAGCTGCAGGCGGTGTTCGACGGTGCGCAGGAAGCGGTACGCCCGCAGCAGCGCCTCGCCGTCGGCGAGGCCGACGTACCCGCCCTCGATGAGGCCGCGCAGGCCGGCGATGGTGGTCGGGGTGCGCAGCGTCTCGTCGGCGCGGCCGTGGACGAGCTGCAGCAGCTGCACCGCGAACTCGATGTCGCGCAGGCCGCCGGGGCCGCGTTTGATCTCGCGGTCGACCTCGGTGCGCGGGATCTGCTCGATGATGCGGCGGCGCATCGCGCGGACCTCGTCGACCGCCTCGGGGCGCTCGGCGGCGGACCAGATGAGCGGCTGGAGCTCCTGCAGCCACAGGGCGCCGAGGTCCAGGTCGCCGGCGGCGGGCCGGGCCTTCAGCAGCGCCTGGAACTCCCAGGTCTTGGCCCATTTGCGGTAGTACGCGAGGTGCGAGGCGACGGTCCGCACGAGGGCGCCGCGGCTGCCCTCGGGGCGCAGGGCGGCGTCGACGGGCCAGGCGACGAAGCCGCAGATCTCCATCATGCGGGCGGCGAGGGTACTGCCGGCCCGCATCGCGACCTCGACGTCGATGCCGTCGGCGGGTTCGGCGACGAACACCACGTCGACGTCGCTGACGTAGTTGAGCTCCAGGCCGCCGCACTTGCCCATGGCGACGACGGACAGGGTGCAGGTGTCCGCGAGGCCGGGGTGTTCGGCGTGGGCGATCGTCAGCGCGGCGGACAGGGTCGCGTCGGCGAGCTCCGTCAGGCGGCGCATCGTGACGTCGACGTCGGCGGCCCCCGTGAGGTCGGCCGCGACGATGCGCAGCAGTTCCCGCCGGTACCCGCTGCGCAGCAACGGCACCGTGGTCACGTCGCGGGTGGCGTAGCCGGCGGGGCGCTTGTTCTGCTCGCCCTGCAGCTCCTTCCAGTCCGGCGGGTTGGACACCAGCAGGTCGCCGAGGGTCGCGGACACGCCGAGCACCCCGATGAGCCGGCGCCGCAGCGGCCGGTCGGCGAGGACGGCCTCGCGGACCTCCGCCCCGGCGACCTCGACGAGCCGGTGCAGCTGGAACAGCGCCAGGTCGGGGTCGGCGGCGAAGTACAGGGTCTCCAGGAGCGTCGCGGCGTCGTCGTCGACGGGGCGGCGGCCCTCCGGGTCCCACAGGCGCAGGCCGTCGGGGCCGGCGAGGGCCGAGGAGCGGGCGTCGT
The DNA here is from genome assembly GCF_035963215.1 of Dactylosporangium sp. NBC_01737. NCBI lineage: Bacteria > Bacillati > Actinomycetota > Actinomycetes > Micromonosporales > Micromonosporaceae > Dactylosporangium > Dactylosporangium sp. NBC_01737. The sequence continues at coordinate 4,040,106 of NZ_CP109153.1, read as the reverse complement.
CGGTGAACCCGTAGCGGGCCAGATGGCCGGTCGGGGGCATCAGGAGGGCCCCAGCAGCGGCAGGGACCGCAGGCCGCCGTCGCCCTGCGAGCCTCTGGGCACCCGGCCGAGCGCGACGGCGGCGAACCGCTCCGCGAACGGCTGCCACACCTCGGCGACGTCGGGCAGTGCCGCCTCGACGCTCTCCAGGAGCTCGATCGGGTCGATGCCGAGCTCACCGAGGGTGCCGACGCCGTCCATCGCCCACCCGGCGAACATCTCCAGGTCGCACTCGATGTGGAACTGCAGGCCCCAGGCGAGCGGGCCGATGCGGAACGCCTGCACCGGGTAGTGGGTGGACGCCGCCAGGAGGGTCGCGGTGACCGGAAGCTCGACGATCTCGTCGCGGTGCCAGTGCAGCACGTCGGGTGCGAACGGCACCGCGGCGAAGACCGGGTCGTTGTCGGCGACGTCGCGGCGGGCGACGAGCCGCACCCCGATCTCGGGGCCGGCGGCGCTGCGCTCGACGGTCCCGCCGTGCGCCTGCGCGAGCAGCTGCGCGCCGAGGCAGACCGCGAGGGTCGGCACCTTGTGCCGGACCGCCTTGCGCAGCAGCCCGTCGAGCTGCGGGAACCACGGCGCCGCCCGCTGCCCGTCGGGGCCGGGGAACGCGTCCTGATGGCCGCCGAGCACCACGAGGGCCGCGTAGCCGTCCAGGTCGGCGGGCAGCGTGTCGCCGGCGTGGGGGCGCACGACGTCGAGCTCCAGGCCGCCGCCGGTCAGCCAGTCGCCGAGGCGCGCCGGTCCGTCGCTGGGATCGTTCTCCACCACGAGCGCCAACCGTCCCCGCGGGGACCCTTCGATCGTCACGACCCGACAATAACGACCGTGGAACCGTTGAAGCCCGGGGATGCCGTCATGCTCGTGTCGCCGTCGGGGCCGACCCTGCCCGAGCGGGTGGCCCGCGGCATCGAGCTGCTCGAAAGCTGGGGGCTGCGGGTGCGGGTCGGGCGGCACGTGTTCGACCGCGACGGGTATCTCGCCGGTCACGACGACGACCGGCTCCGCGACCTCAACGACGCCTTCGAGGATCCTGCGGTGCGGGCGGTCGTGTGTACGAGGGGTGGGTACGGGGCCCAGCGCATCGTCGACCGGGTGCGGTTCGGCGCGCCGAAGCCCCTCGTGGGGTTCTCCGACATCACCGCGTTGCAGCTGGCGGTCTGGCGCACGGGCGGGTGGCCGAGCGTGCACGGGCCGGGCGCGGCCTGGTTCGACGACCGGCTCCCGGCGACGTCGGCGGCGTCACTGCGGGCGGCGTTGTTCTCGTCCGGCCCGCTGTGCTCGTACACCGGCGAAAACGAGGAGACCGGCGCGGTGAGCGTGCCGGGCCCGCCAGTGCGCGGTGTGCTGCTGGGCGGCAACCTGGCGATGCTCGCGAGCACGACCGGCACTGTTGACATGCCCGACTTTTCCGGAAACATCATGCTGATCGAGGACGTGGGCGAGGCGCCGTACCGGGTGGACCGGATGCTGACGCACCTACGCCGGGCGGGCGCGTTCGACGGCGTGGCGGGCGTCGCGGTCGGGCAGTTCACCAATTGCGTGGGCGGCGGGCCCACGACCGTCGTGGACGTGCTGCGGGAGCAGCTCAGCGGTCTGGGGGTGCCGGTGCTCGGCGGGCTGCGCGTCGGGCACGGCGTCGGGCAGGAGACCGTCGTGCTGGGCGCGCCGGCGGTCCTGGACGTGAACGTGGGCTGCCTCACCAGTCGAGTGACGGATGAGATCGGAAACAGCGCTGCGGCAGGATAGGACCATGAGTGAGCGGAGCGAACGAATCATGATGCAGCGTGGACTTGGCGCTCATGACGCCGGTGAGCGAAGCGAGGCGGCGGCATGAGTTTCGTGACCACCGGGTTCGGCGGGCGGCGGCGCCAGCAGGAGCCCGACCTGCCGCCCGGGCAGTATCTCGCCCACGACTTCCCCGTCCTGTCCGCCGGGCCGACGCCGAAACTGAGCACCGACCGGTGGGAGTTCGTGATCACCACCGAGGCCGGCGCGCAGACGAAGTGGACGTGGGCGCAGTTCACCGCGCTGCCGCACGAGGACGTGACCGTCGACATCCACTGCGTCACCAAGTGGTCGAAGCTGCAGACGGGCTGGCGGGGCGTGGCGATCGACACGCTCATGGAGGACGTCGAGTCGGCCGCCGACTTCGTGATGGCACACTCCTACGACGGCTACACCACCAACCTTCCCCTGGAGGATCTCCTGGACGGGAAGGCCTGGGTGGCCTACCGCTACGACGACGAGCCCCTGACGCCGGAGCACGGCGGCCCGGCGAGGCTGCTGGTGCCGCACCTGTACCTGTGGAAGTCGGCGAAGTGGGTGCACGGGCTGCGGCTGATGCTCGAGGACGAGCCGGGGTTCTGGGAGCAGGCCGGCTATCACGATTACGGAGACCCATGGCGCGAGCAGCGGTACCAGGGCGACTGAACGGACCGGAGCGGAGCGGAGCGGCCGTGCAGCAGGAGCACAGCCAGGAGGTCAGGCGGCCGGAGCGCAGCGGAGGGCGGCTGAACGGACCGGAGCGGAGCGGAGCGGCCGTGCAGCAGGAGCACAGCCAGGAGGTCAGGCGGCCGGAGCGCAGCGGAGGGCGGCTGAACGGACCGGAGCGGAGCGGAGCGGCCGTGCAGCAGGAGCACAGCCAGGAGGTCAGGCGGCCGGAGCGCAGCGGAGGGCGGCTGAACGGACCGGAGCGGAGCGGAGAGGCCGTGCAGCAGGAGCACAGCCAGGAGGTCAGGCGGCCGGAGCGCAGCGGAGGGCGACTGACCTGGCGGAAGGCGACCCTGGTGTCGGCTTCCTTCGAGACGCCGACGGCGCGGACCCTGGTCTTCGACGTGCCCGACTGGCCGGGGCACCTGCCCGGCCAGCACGTTGACGTGCGGCTGACCGCCGAGGACGGGTACACCGCGCAACGCAGCTACTCGATCGCGTCGGCGTCGGGGCTGGAGATCACCGTCCAGCGCCTCGACGACGGCGAGGTGAGTCCGTTTCTCACGGATATCTACGACATCGGGCAGCCGGTGGAGCTGCGCGGGCCGGTCGGTGGCTGGTTCGTGTGGCGGCACACCGACCCGGCGCCGGTGCAGCTCATCGCCGGCGGCTCCGGGATCGTGCCGCTGATGGCGATGATCCGGTCCCGGGCGGAGCACGGGGTGCGCACACCGTTCCGGCTGCTCTACTCGGTGCGCACCCCGCAGGACGTCATCTACGCCGACGAGTTGCGGCAACGCGCCCGCGACGACCGCGGCCTGGACGTCGAATACGTGTACACCAGGGTCCGCGGCTCCCGGGTCGGGGTCGCGGACGTCAACACGCACGCGTGGCCGGCCGACTTCAAGCCCTCGGTCTTCGTGTGCGGGCCGACCGGCTTCGTGGAGACCGTCGCGGACATCATGGTGGCGCTCGGCCATGACGCCAGGGGCATCAGGACCGAGCGCTACGGCTGACGCGACCTACATGATCCCGAGGTAGCGCTCGCGCTCGAACGGGGTCACGACCCGGCGGTACTCTTCCCACTCGGTCCGCTTGTTCTTCAGGAAGAAGTCGAAGACGTGCTCGCCGAGGATCTCGGCGACCAGCTCGGAGCCGGCCATCGCGTCGACCGCCTGGGACAGGTTCTCCGGCAGCGACTCGTAGCCGGCGGCGCGCCGCTCACCGTCGGTGAGTGCCCACACGTCGTCCTCGGCGCCCGGGGGCAGCTCGTAGCCCTGCTCGATGCCGCGCAGGCCGGCGCCGAGCATGACCGCATAGGCCAGGTAGGGGTTGCTGGCCGAGTCGAGCGAGCGGACCTCGACGCGGGCCGAGTTGGGCTTGCCGTAGGCCGGCACCCGCACCAGGGCGGAGCGGTTGGTGTGGCCCCAGCAGACGTAGGCCGGCGACTCGGTGATCCGGTTCGGCAGGGTCTGCGGGAAGAGCCGCTTGTAGGAGTTCACCCACTGGTTGGTGATCGCGGTGTACTCCCGCGCGTGGACCAGCAGGCCGGCGATGAACGCCTGCCCGACCTTCGAAAGTTTCATCGGGTCGCTCGCGTCGTGGAACGCGTTGCGCTCCCCCTCGAACAGCGACAGGTGCGTGTGCATGCCGCTGCCCGGCTGGTCGGTGAACGGCTTCGGCATGAAGGTGGCGTGCACCCCGTGTGAGAGCGCGACCTCCTTGATGACGTGCCGGAACGTCATGATGTTGTCCGCGGTGGTCAGCGCGTCGGCGTAGCGCAGGTCGATCTCCTGCTGGCCCGGCGCGACCTCGTGGTGGCTGAACTCGACCGAGATGCCGATCCGCTCCAGCGCGAGGACCGCCTGGCGGCGGAAGTCGCGGGCGACGGCGTGGGTGGTGTGATCGAAGTAACCGCCGGTGTCGACCGGGGTCGGCAGCGACCCGTGCTCACCCAGCGACTCGAGCAGGAAGAACTCGATCTCGGGGTGGGTGTAGAAGGTGAAGCCCTTCTCCGCCGCCCGCGACAGCGCCCGGCGCAGCACGTGGCGCGGGTCGGCCCAGGACGGCGAGCCGTCGGGCAGCGTGATGTCGCAGAACATGCGGGCGCTCTCCCCCGACATGCCACCCTCGAACGGGAAGACCTGGAACGTCGTCGGGTCCGGCATGGCGACCATGTCCGACTCGTAGACCCGGGCGAAGCCCTCGATCGCCGAGCCGTCGAAACCGATGCCCTCCTCGAACGCCGACTCGAGCTCGGCCGGCGCGACCGAGACGCTCTTCAACGTGCCAAGGACATCGGTGAACCACAGACGGACGAAGCGGATGTCCCGCTCTTCGAGCGTCCGGAGCACGAACTCCTGCTGACGGTCCACGGTGGTTCCCCCACGAGCTGCGGTGTCTACGGCCAATTCGGGCAAGTCTCGCCCGAAGGTGTTACGCACAAGTTACCGGACCTGCCCACGCCGCCCGGCACGGGTGTGAACGTCCCATGTCGGCCCGCCGCACTGGAGTGAAGGTCACAGGGGCAGCCGCGCCGGGCTTGGTCCACACTTGAGGCATGCCCCGGTTGCGACTCGCGCTCGCCCAGATCGACCCGACCGTCGGAGACCTCACCGGCAACTCGTCCCTGGTGCACGGCTGGACCAGCAAGGCCGCCGGTGCCGGCGCCCACGTCGTGGCGTTCCCGGAGATGATGCTGACCGGCTACCCGGTCGAGGACCTGGTGTTCCGCAAGTCGTTCGTGGCCGCCTCCAAGCGCGCCGTCGACGACCTCGCGGCGCAGCTGGCCGCCGACGGCCTCGGCGACACCGTCGTCATCGTCGGCTACCTCGACGCCGACGAGGTCGGCCCGCGCAACGCCCTCGCCGTGCTGCACCGCGGCACGCAGGTCGCCACCTACTTCAAGCACCACCTGCCCAACTACGGCGTCTTCGACGAGGACCGCTACTTCGAGCCGGGCGACACGCTGACCGTCATCCGGGTCGGCGGCGTCGACATCGCCCTCACCATCTGTGAGGACCTGTGGCAGGAGGGCGGCCCGTTCGCCGTCGCCGCCCTCGCCTCCGTCGGTCTTGTCATCAACATCAACGGCTCGCCGTACGAGCTGAACAAGGACGACACCCGCCTCACCCTCGTCGCCCGCCGCGCCGCCGAGGCCCGCGCCACCGTCGCCTACGTCAACACGGTCGGCGCCCAGGACGAGCTGGTCTTCGACGGCGACTCGATGGTCGTGCGCCCGGACGGCTCGCTGATCGCCCGGGCGCAGCAGTTCGCCGAGCAGCTGATGGTCCTGGACCTGGACCTGCCGGCCGCCGCGCCGGTCCCGCCGGTCGTGCGCGACGCCGAGATGCAGGTCGTCAACGTCCTGATCTCCGACAGCGTCGTGGCGAGCGACCAGCCCGCGCCCGCGCCGGAGATCGCCGCCCGGGTCACCGACGAGGCCGAGGTCTGGCAGGCGCTGGTGCTCGGCCTGCGCGACTACGTGCGCAAGAACGGCTTCCGCGGCGTCGCGGTCGCCCTGTCCGGCGGCATCGACTCCGCCGTCGTCACCGCCATCGCCTGCGACGCGCTCGGCCCGGCCAACGTCGTGGCGGTGTCCCTGCCCAGCGGGCACTCCTCGCAGCACTCCAAGGACGATGCGGAGGACATGGCCCGCCGCACCGGCCTGGACTACCGGGTCGAGCCGATCCAGCCGATGGTCGACAGCTTCCTGGCCAACATGGCCCTGTCCGGCCTCGCCGTGGAGAACCTGCAGGCCCGCGTCCGCGGCGTGATCATGATGGCGATCTCCAACCAGGAGGGCCCCCTCGTCCTGACCACGGGCAACAAGAGCGAGCTCGCCGTCGGTTATTCCACGTTGTACGGGGACTCGGTCGGCGCCTTCAACCCGCTGAAGGACGTGCCGAAGACCCTCGTCTGGAAGCTCGCCCGGTGGCGCAACGAGGAGGCCGAACGCCGCGGCGACGTGCCACCGATCCCGGAGCGCTCGATCACCAAGCCGCCGAGCGCCGAACTGCGCCCCGGCCAGCTCGACGCCGACTCCCTGCCCGACTACGAGGTCCTCGACGCGATCCTCGCCGGCTACGTCGACGGCGACCTCGGCCGCGACGACCTGGTCGCCGCCGGCCACGACCCCGCCGTCGTCGACAAGACCCTGCGCATGGTCGACCTCGCCGAGTACAAACGCCGCCAGAGCGCCCCCGGCACGAAGATCTCCATCAAGGCCTTCGGCCGCGACCGCCGCCTACCGATCACCAACCGCTTTAATAACTAGCTTGGGCGGCTGCCGCCGCGGCCGCCGGGGGGTTCCCACCCCGGACCCCCCATGCTCGCGCTCCGCGCTCGCACGCCCTGCGCTTCGCGCGGCCGAAACACACGCATGCGCGCTGCAATAAAAGACCGGTGGTCAAGGTTGCGGGGGCTGCAAGGTCTTTCGTCCGATTCGCCTGCCCTGCGCGCGGGACGCGAAGGCAGGCCCGTCCAGCGAACCCCGCGCCGGACAGTCACCATGACGTAACCCTCCCGGCAGGGTCTGTCTGCCTGAAGTGTGAGGCCCGGGGGCTTCACACTTCTGCCGGACGGGTGGACGGCCTGCCTTCGCGTCTCGCGCGAAGGGCAGGCGAGCTGGACGACAGACCTGGTGCGCCTCGAACCTCGACCCCCGGTCCTTTGATCGCCACGCGCACGCGTGTGAGTCGGCCGCGCGAAGCGCATGGACGTGCGACCGGAGGGAGCATTGGGGGTGTGGGGTGAGAATCCCCCACTGCTCTTCCGGCCGAAGGCCGCAGCGGAAGAAACAGCAGAAGCAAGTGACATTTCGCATGCACCCTGCCGGGTGGCCGGGTGCGGTGCGACCATCGGGGTGAACAGCCCGGGGACCCCGTTCGGGGCCTCGAGGAACCGAAGGAGGACACCGATGTCCGAAGTCCAGTCGCTGTACGGCGGTGCCGTCAACCGCCGGGTGCGCACCAGGGACCTGCTCGCCGCCAAGGAGCGGGGTGAGCGGTGGCCGATGCTGACGTCGTACGACCAGTACACGGCCGGCATCTTCGACGAGGCCGGCATCCCGGTCCTGCTGGTCGGCGACTCCGCCGCCAACAACGTGTACGGCTACGCCTCCACCGTGTCGGTCACCGAGGACGAGCTGCTGCCGCTGGTGCGGGCCGTGGTCCGCTCCACGCGACGGGCCCTGGTCGTCGGGGACCTGCCGTTCGGCTCGTACGAGGAGGGGCCGGCGCAGGCGCTGCGCACCGGGGTGCGGTTCATGAAGGAGGGCGGCTGCCACGCCGTCAAGCTGGAGGGCGGCGTGCGGGTCGCGCCGCAGATCGCCGCGCTGACCGGGGCCGGCATCCCGGTCATGGCGCACGTCGGCTTCACGCCGCAGAGCGAGCACGCGATCGGCGGGTACCGGGTGCAGGGCCGCGGTGACGCCGCCGACGAGGTGATCGCCGACGCGCACGCGGTCGCGGAGGCCGGCGCGTTCGCGGTGGTCCTGGAGATGGTGCCGGGTGAGGTCGCCAAGCGCGTCACCCACGAGCTGCGGATCCCGACGATCGGCATCGGGGCCGGCGCGGAGACCGACGCCCAGGTGCTCGTCTGGCAGGACATGGCCGGGCTGCGCACCGGCAAGGCACCGCGGTTCGTGAAGGCGTACGCGGACCTGGCCGGCGCCCTCGGCGACGCCACGCGGGCGTTCGCCGACGAGGTGCGCTCCGGCGCCTTCCCGGCTCAGGAGCACACCTTCTAGCAGCTAGAACTCGAAGTGCTGGACCAGCTGGCGCAGGTCCTGTGACATCTGCGCCAGTTGAGGCATTTCCTCAGAGCAGCACTTCGAGGCCTTCCAACCCTCTGATCACATATCCGGGCTTCCACTGCGGCTCCCGCGCAAGGCGCAGACCGGGCGCCTTGGCCAGCAGCGCACCGAATGACGCGATGAGCTCGATCCTGGCGAGGGGGGCGCCGAGGCAGTAATGGATCCCGGCGCCGAAGGAGATGTGCGGATTGTCGCGGCGCTCGACGTCCAGGCGCTGCGGGTCGGTGAACACGGCCGGATCGTGGTTGGCGGAACCGAACAGCAGCGCGACCTCCTGCCCTTTGCGAATCGTGCGGCCGCGCAGTTCGATGTCCTCCAGCACCCACCGTTCGAACATCTGCAGTGGCGTGTCGAAGCGCATCAGTTCTTCGATCGCCACCGGTACCAATGCGGGGTTGGCCCGAATTTTTTGCAGTTGTTCCGGATTGCGGAACAGGGCCCACCATCCGTTGCCGGTCACATTGACGGTCGCCTCATGACCGGCGTTGAGCAGCAGCACGCAGGTGCCGATGAGCTCGTCCTCGCTGAGCCCTTCGACGGCGGCGAGGGCACTGATCAGATCGTCCTGCGGCTCGCCCGCCCGGTGCCGGGCCAGGCCGCGCAGGTACTCGGAGAACTCCTCGGCGGCACGCACGGCCTCCGCCGCCGTCTCCCGTGACGGGTTCAGCTCGTACATCCCGCAGATCGCCGCCGACCACGGCCGCAGCAGGTGCCGGTCAGGCTCGGGGATGCCCAGCAGCTCCGCGATGACCGTCACCGGCAGCGGCTCGGCGACCTCGGCGATCAGGTCCCCGCCGCCCTTGGCGACGAACGCGTCGACCAGGCCGTCGGCGAGGCGCTGCACCACCGGGCGCAGCGCCTCGACCCGCCGCGGCGTGAACGCCTGCGACACGAGGCGCCGCAGCCGGGTGTGGTCCGGCGGCTCCCGGTCCAGCATGCCGTTGTTGTTGAGCCGCCAGAACGGCTCGTCCTGCGCCGGCGGGGGCGTGCGGCCCATCTCCTCGTGCGTGGCGACGTGCAGGTAGGTGCGGCCCAGCCGCCGGTCGCGCAGCAGCGCGTTGACGTCCTCGTGCCGGGACACCAGGAACTGCCCGCTCGGCTCGAACCAGCTGACCGGGTCCTGCTCCCGCAGCCGGCGGTAGGCGTCGTACGGGTGCGCGACGAACGCCGGCGACCAGGGGTCGAACGTGTTCACAGGTCGGTCACCCGGATGCCGGCGTGCACCTTGTACCGCTTGTTGATCGCGATCAGGTTCGCCGTCAGCGCCTCGACCTGGCCCGCGTTGCGCAGCCGCCCCGCGAACACGCCCCGCATGCCGGCGACCCGGGCCGCGAGGGCCTGCACCTGCTCCGCCGCTTCCCGGTCGTCGCCGAGGACGAGCACGTCCAGGTCGATCCGGTCGACCTCCGGGTCGGTCAGCAGCGCCGCGCTGACGTGGTGGAACGCGGCGCAGACCCGCGCCTCCGGCAGCAGCGTCGCGGCCTGCTCGGCGGCGCTGCCCTCCGGCACCGGCAGCGCGAACGGCCCCTGCTTGTCGAACCCGAGCGGGTTGACGCAGTCCACCACGATCTTCCCGCCGGTCAGCAGCGGCGCCAGCTCCGCCACGGTCGCCGCGTGACCCTCCCACGGCACCGCGATGACGACGACGTCGGCCTGGCAGGCGAACGCGTTGTCGCCACCCTCGGCCGGTGCGGTGACGCCCGGCAGCGCGTTGAGCTCATCGGCCGCCTGGGTGCCGCGCTCCGTCGACCGCGAACCGATCAGGACCCGCTGGCCCGCCCGGGCGAAGCGGTACGCGAGTCCGCGGCCCTGCGGCCCGGTGCCGCCGATGATGCCGACCCGCAGCGATGACACGTCGGGCAGCTCGATCTGCTCATAGCTCATGCCGCCACCTCCGCTTCGCTCCGGCGTCGGCCTGAGCCGATACTGCGCCCCTGATTCGCGGCCTCTGCGCTGCGCTCCGGTCCACTCATGCCTCAAGTCTTACCGTGTGGAAGAGGACCTTGCGGCGGGCGGGGTCGGCCTCTGTGAGGCGCACCCGGATCCGCTCACCCAGCGGCAGTCCCCTGCCCTCGCCGTCACCCTCGCAGCGGGCCCGCACCGGCGGCTCGTCGAGCGCGATGTCGGCCCGGTTCTTCTCCACGTCCAGCACCGCGGCGTCGAACTCCTCACCCACCCGGTGCTGCAGCAGGACCGCCTCCACGAGGTCGACCGCGCCGCGCTCGGCGGCGTTGGCGACCCGGTCGGTGCGGCTCATCACCTCCGGCAGCCGCGGCAGCGCCTCCCGCGCCCACGCCGGCACGTCTGCGCCAGCGTGCAGGGCGAGGCACACCTCGGTGACGTACCGGTCGGCCAGGCGCCGCAGGGGGGCCGTCACGTGGGCGTACGGGGCCGCCACGGCACCGTGCAGCGGCTGCTGCGGCGCCTCGCCGTCGAACGGGGTGTAGCCGGCGCCGCGCATCATCTCCGCGGCCTGGTCGATGAGCGCCTGCGCCCGCGGGTCCATCGGGTCGAGCGCCGCGATGACCGCGCCCGGGCTCCTGCCGTCGGGCCAGTCCAGGCGCAGCGCCTTCGCCGCCAGCCGCAGCCTGCGCACCGCGTCCTCCTGCGGCGGCGGCATCGTGCGCAGCAGCCCCGTCTTGTTGTCGAGCATGATCCGCGCGGCGGCCATCCCCGTCAGCAGCGAGATCTGCGCGTTGAACTCCTCGACCGGGACCGGCCCCCGCACGACGAGACGCCAGCCGTCGCCGTCGGGCTCGATCTCCTGCTCCGGCATCGGCAGGTTGACCGCGCCCCGCTCCAGCCCCCGCTCGATGAGCAACTGGCCGATCACCGGCAGCAGCGCCACCGACGGGTGCGGGGTGCCCGCGTCGACGTCGCGCTGGACCTGCTCGTAGTTGAGCTTCGCGCGGCTGCGGACCGTCGCCCGGCGCACGTCCACCCCGGTCGTCGTGCCGGTGCCGTCCAGGTCGATCGTCCACAGCACCGCCGGGCGGTCCTCGTCCGGCAGCAGGCTCGCGGCGCCCTCGCTGAGCACCGCCGGGTGCAGCGGGACCTTGCCGTCGGGCAGGTAGACGGTCTGCCCCCGCAGCCAGGTCTCGGCCTCGATCGCGGGCGCCGTCGCGGTGAACGCGGCCACGTCGGCGATCGCGTAGAACACCCGGTAGCCGGTGCCCTGCCGCTGCAGCAGCAGCGCCTGGTCGAGGTCCCTGGACGTCGGCGGGTCGATCGTCACGAACTCCAGGGCCGTGCGGTCCTCACGGTCCTCGTGCCGGTCCTTCGCGGCGGCTTCGGCCTCCCGGTCGGCCGCCTCGGAGAACGCGGTGGGCAGGTCGAGCTCTCGGCGCAGCCCGGAGAAGTCGATGCGGGCGGCTCGGATACGTCGTAAGGCCACGGCACAGTCTTACACCGGCACCGCAAAAAGCAGCGGCGCCGCGGTCGGGTTGACCGCGGCGCCGCCGTTGCTGCCTGTGCCGTTACGGGCGGGCCAGGCTGGCCCAGTCCTCGGGGGTCATGCTCGACGCCCCTTCGACGTTGTTGCCGTTCTCGCGGCCGGGGATCGCCTCGGTGGCCGCACCGCCCACGGGCACGCTCGCGGCACCCTCGACGTCACCGGCGGTGCCGGCGTCGAGACCGCCCTCGGAGACGACGGCCGGCGGGGTCACCGGCTCCGCCGCCACGACGGGCGCCGGCGCGGTGGACTCGGTGGCCTTCTTCGCCGGGGCCGGCTTGCTGGCCGTCGACTTGGCCGCCTTCGCCGGGGTGGCCTTGGCGGTGGTGGCCTTGGCGGTCTTCGCCGGGGCCGCCTTGGCCGGGGCCGTCGCCGGCGCGGCCGGGACGGTCTCGGTCACGGTGGCCGGAGCGGGGGCCGCCGCCGGGGCCGTGGTGGCCTTCGCCGCGGTCGCCTTCGCCGCCGTGGACTTGGCCGCGGTCGCCTTGGTCGCCGTGGACTTGGCCGCGGTCGCCTTGGCGGCGGTGGGCTTCGCCGCCGTCTTGGCCGGGGCCGCCTTGCTCGCGGTCGCCTTGGCCGCCGGGGCCGCCTTGGCCGTCGTGGCCTTGGCCGTCGTGGCCTTGGCCGTCGTGGCCTTGGCCGTCGTGGCCTTGGCCGCCGGGGCCGCCTTGGCCGTCGTGGCCTTGGCCGCCGCCGTCTTGGTGGCGGGGGCGGTCTTGGTGGCCGTCGCCTTGGCCGCGGCCTTCGCCGGGGCCTTGGTCGCGGTCGCCTTGGCCGCCGTCTTCGCCGGTGCCGCCTTGGCCGTGGCCGCCTTGGCCGCCGGAGCCGCCTTGGCCGTGGCCTTGGTGGCTGCCGTCGCCTTGGCCGCCGTGGACCTGGCCGCGGTCGCCTTCGCCGCCGTCTTGGCCGGTGCCGCCTTGGCCGTGGCCGCCTTGGCCGCCGGAGCCGCCTTGGTCGTGGCCTTGGCCGCCGCCGTCTTGGTGGCGGGGGCGGTCTTGGTGGCCGTCGCCTTGGCCGCGGCCTTCGCCGGGGCCTTGGTCGCGGTCGCCTTGGCCGCCGTCTTCGCCGGTGCCGCCTTGGCAGCGGTCGCCTTCGCCGTGGTGGCCTTCGCCGTGGTGGCCTTGGCAGCGGTCGCCTTGGCGGTCTTCGCCGGGGCGGCCTTCGCGGTCGCCTTGGCCGCCGTCGACTTCGCGGCCGCCTTGGTGGCCGTCTTCGCCGGTGCGGCCTTGGCGGCTGCCTTCGTCGCAGCGGCCTTCGCCGGAGCCGACTTCGCCGCCGCCTTGGTCGCGGTGGCCTTCGTCGCGGTGGCCTTCGTCGCGGTGGCCTTGGTCGCCGCCTTGGCCGGCGTGGCCTTCGCCGTGGTCGCCTTGGCCGTGGACTTCGCGGCCGCCTTGGTCGCCGTTGCCTTGGCCGGGGCCGCCTTCGCCGTGGTCGCCTTCGCCGTGGTCGCCTTGGCCGTGGTGGCCTTCGCCGTCTTGGCGGGTGCCGCCTTGGCCGCGGTGGTGGCCTTCGCGGTCTTCGCCGGAGCGGCCTTCGTCGCCTTGGCCGCTGCCGACTTCGTGGCCGCCTTCGCGGGAGCCGCTGCGGCCGACTTCGCGGCGGTCTTCGCCGGGGTCGCCTTCGCGGTCACGGTCTTGGCCGGAGCCGCCTTGGCCGCGGTGGTGGCCTTCGCGGTCTTCGCCGGAGCGGCCTTCGCCGCCGTCGACTTGGCGGCAGGGGTCGCCTTCGCCGTGGTGGCCTTCGCCGCCGTCGACTTCGCCGCCGTCGACTTCGCCGCCGGAGTCGCCTTCGCCGTCTTGGCGGCCGTGGACTTCGCCGCCGGGGTCGCCTTGGCCGTGGTGGCCTTCGCCGCCGTGGACCTGGCAGCCGGGGTCGCCTTCGCCGTGGCCGTCTTCGCGGCCGTGGACCTGGCAGCCGGAGTTGCCTTCGCGGTCGTCGACTTCGCCGCCGGGGTCGCCTTCGCCGTGGTGGCCTTCGCCGCCGTGGACTTGGCGGCCGGGGTCGCCTTGGCCGTGGCCGTCTTCGCCGCCGTCGACTTCGCCGCCGGCTTGGCCGCCGCGGACTTCGCCGCAGTCGCCTTGGTGGCGGTCCTGGCGGCGGTAGCCTTGGAAGCGGCCGGGGTCGCCTTTGCCGCGGCGGCCCGCTTCGCGGCGGGGCTCGCCGCTGCCGGCTTCGCCGCTGCCGGCTTCGCCGCGGACGACTTCGACGCCGCGGACTTCGCCGCCGGGGTCGCCGGCTTCGCCGCGGTCGCCTTGGCGGCGGCCGGGGTGGCGACCGCCAACGTGGCAGGGGTCGTGTTCTTCTCCGCGGCCGACCTGGTCGCGGACGGGGTCGCACGTGTCGCCGACGCGGTGCCGGTCGCGCGCGTGCGGGTAGAGGGCTTGGTCGCGTCGGTGGGCTGGGCCACCGTGCTGCTGGTCGCGCGCCGACGGGGAGCGGCGGCGGCGACCGTCTTCGCGGCCCTGGCGGGGGTCGCGGTGGACGTCACCGCGTCCGCGGCGGGAGTCGTCGCGGCCGCGCTCGTTGCGGCCGATCTCGTGGTGGCCTTTTTAGCTGCGGCCATCGTGGTCCTCCTGGAGGAGTTCTCCCGCATCCTGCGGGATGTTCGCGGTTGGGTTGTGCGGGTGGAGACGGATCGAACGTGTCGTGTGCCGGGGCGGTTCGCGGTCGCCGTCGGCTCCGACGTGTTGCTAGTGCTTGCCTTCCCACCGTTCGTCTTCGGCGTCCCACGCCTCGTTGCGTTGCTGGACTGTTGTCAGCGCCTGTTCGGCTTCTGACGCCGAATCATAGGGGCCGAGCCGATCCCTTCCGGCGCACATGTCGGCCTCGGACTCGACCCGATGGTGGGAAAGGCACCAGTAGTACCGCTCAGCACCGCTGCTGCTCATGACATCACTGTGCACCGCAAATGCAACACGCGCCACCGAAACCGGCAAATAGCTGGTTGGGATTCCACAGTAGACGCAACCGGCCGAGTCGGGGAGCAGACGCCCGCAGAACGTCCGGAAGGTGACGCAAATCGTCCTTCCGGCGGCCGGAAGTCGTTGTGGAGCAACGATTTCGGGAATCGACGGGACGGCGCCGCCGGGCGCTGCGACGCACCGACGGCGGCGGATGCGTGTGGTCACGATCACCCGAGGGTGAGCCGTTCGGTGGATCGAGATTCGAGTCGGTCGGGCGACCCTCCATCATCGTTAGGAGACGAACGGTCCACCGTGGACGACGGTCCCGCGGAAGTTTCCGGCGCCGGCCTCTTCACCGCGGCGGGCCCGCACCAGATACTCGTTGCCGTGGAGTCCATGCCTTCCCCCAGCACGGCCGTCCTCGCCATCGGCGGCTCGGCCGCGGGGCACGACGTCGCCGTGCACCTGAGCGCCGGACGGGTCGCGCGGGCCGCCGACGGCCACGTCCTGGTCCTCTACGACGAGCCGGGCGCCGCGGTCCGCGACGTCGCCGGATACCTGCGGCCACGGGCGATGACGATGGTCCGGTTCGGCCTGTGCGTCGGAGCGCCGCCACACGCTGCCGGCGACCGGCTGACGGGACCGGCGGTGTCGGCCGCGACCCGCCTCGCCGACCTCGCCGCGCCGGGACGGTTGCGCATCGGCGCCGCCACCGCCGAACTGCTCGGTGGCACGGTGCCCCTCGAGGCGACCGGGGACGGCTCGTACCAGATGCAGAAGGGATTTGGGACGGGGTGAGGTCGCCCCACGCACGCCCCGCGGGCTGCGGGACAATCGGTGTGTGAGTCTTCATGCCGATGAGTTGCCGGACGTCCTTGCCGTCACCCCGCTGAGCGCACCGCCGGACGTGTCGCTGCGGCCGCCGGGCTCGAAGAGCATCACCAACCGCGCACTCATCTGCGCGGCGCTCGCCCCGGGCCGCAGCACGCTGACGGGCGTGCTGTTCGCCGACGACACCCACGCGATGCTCGGCGCCGTGCGCGCGCTGGGCGCGACGCTGACGGTCGACGAGCCCGCGTACACCGTCGTCGTCGACGGCGTCGACCCGCGCTCGCAGACCGCGCCGAGCACCGTCGACGCCCGCCAGTCGGGCACCACGGGACGCTTCGTCGTCCCCGCCGCCGCGCTGCGGCCGGGGCGCAGCGTCGTGGACGGCTCGCCGCAGCTGCGGGCGCGGCCGTTCGGCCCGCTGACCGACGCGCTGCGCGAGCTCGGTGCCACGGTCGAGGACCTCGGCGAGCCCGGGTTCCTGCCCGTCGCCGTCACCGGGCCGGTCGCCGGTGGCAAGGTCGCCGTGCCCGGCCACCTGTCCAGCCAGTTCCTGTCCGGGCTGCTGATGGCGGGACCGCTGATGGCCGAGGGGCTGTCGGTGGAGCTGACCTCACCGCTGGTCTCGGTCCCCTACGTCGAGGCGACCACGGCCGTCATGGCGTCGTTCGGGGTCACCGTCGACGGCCTGCGGGTGCGGCCGCAGGCGTACCGCGCGACGGACTACGCGATCGAGCCCGACGCGAGCGCCGCGTCGTATCTGCTCGCCGCCGCCGCGATCAGCGGGGGCCGGGTCACCGTCGAGGGTCTCGGCACCGCGAGCCTGCAGGGCGACGTGCGCTTCGCGGACCTCCTCGAGCAGATGGGCGCCAGGGTCGAGCGGACCGCCGAGCGGGTCACCGTCACCGGCACCGGCACGCTGCACGGCATCGACGTCGACATGGCCGACATCTCCGACACCGCGCAGACCCTGGCGGCGGTCGCGGTGTTCGCCGACTCCCCGACGCGGGTGCGCGGCATCGGCTTCATCCGCAAGAAGGAGACCGACCGCATCGCCGCGGTCGTCACCGAGCTGCGCCGCGCCGGCATCGACGCGGTCGAGGACGCCGACGGCTTCACCGTCACGCCCGGCACGCCCGCGCCGACGGACTTCCACACCTACGACGACCACCGCATGGCGATGAGCCTGGCGCTGCTCGGCCTGCGGGTGCCGGGCATCCGGATCCGGGACCCCAGATGCGTGGCGAAGACCTACCCGACGTACTTCATCGACCTGGCACGCCTGTGACCCTGGCGGACAGCGACGTCGCACTGGCCCGCGACGCCGCCCTCGCCGGTGCCGAGGTCGGCCTGCGGTACTTCGCGGCACTCGCGCAGCTGCCCAGGGAGGTCAAGGCCGACGGCAGCGTCGTCACCGAGGCCGACCGGGCCGTGGAGACCGCCGTGCGCGACGTCCTCGCCGCCGCCCGCCCCGCCGACGCGATCCTCGGCGAGGAGGGCGGCCTGACCGGCGCCGGTGGCCGGCGGTGGATCGTCGACCCGATCGACGGCACCGCGATGTTCGTGGCCGGCGACGACCGGTGGCTGGTCCTCGTCGCGCTCGAGGAGGACGGCGAGATCGTCGCGGGCGTGGCCGCAGTACCGGCACAGGGCACCATCTGGTGGGCCGGGCGCGGCGCCGGGGCGTACCGGTCGCGCATCGGCGACGCGACGTCCACCCGGCGCCTGCACGTGGACCCCGGCGGCTCGGACACACCCGACGGCGCCTCGCTCGGCGTCGTCCCCGACGACGGGCAGGTGTTCCCGGCGGAGTGGACGATGCTCGCGCCGCTGACCGCCACCGCGCGCAAGGCGCCGTGGCCGACCCACGCGGCGCTGCTCGTCGCCGAGGGGCGGCTCGACCTGGCCGTGCAGACCCGGGGACAGGTCTGGGACTTCGCGGCCACGTCGCTGATCGTGCGGGAGGCCGGCGGCCGGTACAGCGGCCTCGACGGGCGCACGAGCCCCGGCGCCGGCCCGTCGCTGTTCTCCCGCAGCGCCCTGTTGCACACGGCCACGCTGAAGCTTCTCGGCGGGTCTTGACACTCATCGATGCATTCGTCCAGCATGTCCGGCGGGGTCAGTCACCATCCATGCTGGGGGTCGTCGTGCGTCATGCTCGGAGCTTGTTGTCCGCTGCCGTTGTCCTGGCCGCGCTGCTGGGGACCGGGACCGCACACGCCGAGCAGAGCGCCGCACCGCCCGGCGCGACGGCCGAGGACGACCCGGCGACGAAGGGGCTCACCCGCACCCCGCTGGACCTCGGCGGCGGCGACGGCGTGCAGCAGCTCAACGCGCTCGGCCCGGCAAGCATCCCCGGCGCCTCGATCTGCCGGCGGTACTACATCTTCAGCTACCGCGCGGGACGCTACGTCTCGGAGGAGCAGGGGTACACCGGCAGCAGTCACAACATGTTGCGGGCCCGCTCCTCGGCCGGCGCGCTGGGCACCTGGGAGCAGTTCAGCATCTGCTCCTACAACGGCAGGACCGACCTCATCTTCATCCAGGCGTCCTCCGGCTACCTGGTCACCGCCGAGTACGGCTACGCCGGCAACTCCAAGGGCATGCTGCGCGGCCGGGGCGAATGGCCGGGCGACTGGGAGGTCTTCGAGGTGTGGTCGGACAACGGCCGCTACTTCCTGCGCAACCAGGCCACCCAGGGCTGGGTCAGCGTGCGGGTCGACCTGACCGGCAGCTCCGCCAACATGTTGCGCGGCAACGGCGGCAGCGCCGGACCCTGGGAGCAGCTGGCCTTCACGTCGGTGGCGTGAGGCGCGTCGCCGGCTCCGTCACAGCGGCGGCAGGTCGCGATCGGCGAGCTCGTTCACCTCGCGCCACGCCTGCACCCGCAGCGGCGTCATGCGCAGGTACACGTACCGCGGACCCGGCCGGAACCCGGTCTTGTCCGCGAACGCCTCCACGACCCCCGGCGGCAGCTGCGCCGCGGGCACCGTCTCGACGGCGCACTCCATGAGCACCACGTCGCGGGTGGGCCCGACGGCGACACGGGCCTGCCCGTTCGCGGCGAGGTTGCGCGCCGTCGGGTTGCTGTCCAGGGTCGAGAACAGCAGCGTCGAACCGTCCCACAGGAACGACAGCGGCACCATGCACGGCTCCCCCTGCGGTGAGGCGGTCGCCACCCACGCGTCGACGTCGTGCTCGAGCCGGTGCAGGGTGTCAGCGACGCGCTGTGCCGCGCCGCGTGCAGGTACGGTCATGCCGCCAGCCTAAGCTGTGGCCGTGGACGACTCCGACCGGTTGGCAGCGCGGTTCGAGGAACACCGGGGGCATCTGCTCGGCGTGGCGTACCGGATGCTCGGCTCCCGCACGGAGGCCGACGACGCGGTC
Organism: Dactylosporangium sp. NBC_01737; assembly: GCF_035963215.1. Classification (NCBI taxonomy): domain Bacteria; kingdom Bacillati; phylum Actinomycetota; class Actinomycetes; order Micromonosporales; family Micromonosporaceae; genus Dactylosporangium; species Dactylosporangium sp. NBC_01737. Next base: position 4,021,250 of record NZ_CP109153.1, on the reverse strand, counting down.
CAGGAGGCGTGGCTGCGGCTGAGCCGCGCCGATCACGCCGCCGTCGACAACCTGGGTGGCTGGCTCACCACCGTCGTCGGCCGGATCTGCCTCGACATGCTCCGCAGCCGCAAGGCCCGCCCCGACGACTTCGTGGCGCCGCCCGCCCCCGTCGACCCCGAGCAGGAGGCCCTCCTCGCCGACGACGTGGGCCTGGCGATGCTCGTGGTGCTCGACACCCTCACCCCCGCCGAACGGCTCGCGTTCGTGCTCCACGACCTGTTCGCGGTGCCGTTCGAGGACGTCGCCACCGTCGTCGGCCGCTCCCCCGCCGCCGCCCGCCAGCTCGCCAGCCGCGCCCGCCGCCGCGTCCAGGGCGTCTCCGACGTCTCCGGAGCCTCCGATCTGCCCCGCCAGCGCGAGGTCGTCGACGCGTTCCTCGCGGCCGCCCGCGGCGGCGACTTCGAAGCCCTGCTCGCCCTGCTGGACCCGGAGGTCGTCCTGCGGGCGGACGCGGCCACGGTACTGGCCGGCGCCGCCCCCGAGGTCCACGGCGCCGACGCGGTCGCCGCAACCTTCGCCGGCCGCGCCCGGGTGGCCCAGGCGGCCCTCATCGACGGCTTCGTCGGCGCGGTCTGGTCCGCGGGCGGCAAGCCTCGCGTGGTCTTCGACTTCGTCGTCGCCGGCGGCCGGGTCGTGGAGATCGAGCTCCTCGGCGACCCGTCGACGCTGGAGCGCCTCGACCTGACGGTCCTGTAACTGTCGCCCCGCTACCGGTCCCGCCGCCACCAGTCCCTCCATTGGTCGGTCAGCTCGGCGCGGTCCCGGCCGCTGCGGGCGGTGAGCGCCTCGACGTCGACACCGGCCGCCGTCAGGACCCGGTCGATGAACGCCGCCAGCTCCTCCCGCTCACCGGTCTCGATGAACTCGTCGCCGCCGGTGTCGTTCAACGCCAGGACCACCCGTCGCACCGCCGCCCACACGAGCTCGTCGGTCCCTGTCCGGCAGCTGCTCGATCTCCCGCTCGTACGCCACCAGCGCCGTCTCGACCGCCTCGACGAACGCCAGCGGCCAGAACTCCGCGGCGTTCGCCTCTTCACGCGGCAACATGCCCGCCGCGACCGCGGCCTCCTCCCGCGCGACCTCGTGCCGCCACCGCTGACTCGGCCTCTCGATCATGACCGCCAGCCTGCGAGCCCGCCCTGGCACGTTTCTCCAGACGTCGCGCCGCCCGGTAGCTGCCGATCGCGCCGACGGTCCAAACGGCGCTGAGCAACAGGACGGAGCCGGAACGCACCAGCCGCGTCACTCGAGGATGGAGAAGAACGCGATCATCACACCCTGAAGCACGACGCCGAACGATCCGCACAGCAGGCCCGCGATGGCCATGCCGCGGTGACCGGGCACTCCCTGGCCATCGTTGCGGAGCGCGGCAACCCCGAGAACGATCGCCAGCAGTCCAGCGACGCCGCCCAGGACTGCGCACGAGGTCAGCGGGATGGAGGCGATCCCGACGATCAGTGCGGCCAGCGGCAGGTTGCTGGCCTGTCCTGCCGTCGCGGAGACAGCAGCCGCTGGGCTCGTGTCCGCGCCGGGCAGTTCAGGCAGGTCGTCTACCAGGCGGGTCAACTCACCCCACGTACGGGACGCGTACGCCAGTTGCGACCGCTCACTGAACTCCTCCAGCGTCAGCCGCCCTTCAGCCACCGCCACGGTGAGGTGCGCGACGACAGTCTCGCGGTCCGCGTCCGACACCCGGATCCAGTGCGCGGAGTACATGGCCAGACGGTACAAGGAACGCGTGCCTCCTGGCTCCGCCGACAGGACGGTCCCGACAGGCCGCGGCGGCACTGACCGAGGCATGGTTCCGTGCGACCCCGGAGCGGGACACAATCCGCCTGCCAGGGAAACACCGCTTTCGATCCTGGCGGCCCTACTGGGCCGTATCCCATCGCTTCGCGGGTCGGCCCAGGCTCGCAGGCATCAGGTGGGTGTTCTACCGCAGCGTGAGCCGGTCGTCCCGGTCACCGAGGAACTCCGACAGCGCCATTGACGCCCGCCTCCGCGCCGAGCAGCACCGACGCGTAGTAGTGGCGTTGCGCGGGCGTCCAGTCGCCCGGGTGCGCTCGGTCCCGGCGACGTCGATGCCAGGTTCCACGCGTACGCGTCGGTCCAGGCCGCCGCCGACGAGCTCCACGACCAGCCCGCCGCGGTGCTCAAGTCGTGGGCCGACAAGCTCCCGGATCCAGTAGCACCGAAGCCTTGATTCAGCCACCTTGCCGACACACGGTTCAGGAACGGAAAGGCGGCTCGCGTCCATCAGGCGCCTGGCCTGCGTGCGCGTCTGAGCTGCGGTCGACTCCAGCAAGATCATGACATGCATTTGCCGCGCCAAATCGGGGGATGGTGAACTGCGTCCTCAACACCACGCCGTTAAGGACGGTCCGTTTGCTGGCGTTCGAATGCTCGACCCCGCGATCGGCGGATGCACCGCTGGCCAGCCTCAGACCAGACCGCTGACTACCGGCACCAAACGGACGATTGAACGGCCGGCCGGAGGATACTATCGTCATTGACACAGATCTCGAACCCGTTGAGGAAGTCCAATGACAATGACCCTCATGCAGCGATGGGAATACGCTTTTCTGGAGGTTGAATTCCGTGCAAAGAAAAGCCCTTCTGACGACAGCTGGACATTCACGTGGACGGCCGTACTATCGATGCGAGCGAGAAGGATCGCCCGGTGGCGAAATGTTCGCCAGGTCAAGGGCAACCAAAGCGAATTGGAAATACCTTATCAAGTGTCATGGCACCCAGTAGGGACGCCGGCAGGTGAACACAATCGGGTGGTGCAGGGCCCAGTCGACCATCTCGGCGATCTGGGGTGGGAACTCGTTTCAACGAACGTTACTTCAAGTGCGGTCCGACCGGGCGACGAACTGGGATGGCAGACCACCGCGTCCGTTCCGGTGGCCCTGAGCTATCTGTTCAAGCGGCCTCAGCGTGGTCCCGCCAGCCATGCTTGAGGTCACGCTGTCAGAGGTTTTGCGATACTGGCGTTTCGCGGACCACCGTATTGGTCAAGTCACGAAAGTAGCGTTTGGTGAGGAGAAATGACGACGCCATTTGGACCACTGCCCGGGATGCCCGGCGGACCGCCTTGGGGATCCATTGAGGCAGTTAACGCTCTTACATGGCATCAGCAGCAACAAATGGCAGCGGCACACGCGGCGCACGAGATGGCGGTAGCCGCTCACCATCAAGCGAATGCGGTGCGTGTCCGAGAAGCAGAGCTCACCAGCTGGATTCTCTTGCTCTTTCGCTAGTGGAGAAGTTCAGACCAACAGTCAAGTAAGTGACCAGGGAAGAAGACGACCACTCACAGCGGCGGGGAAGGGTGTTGCCCACCGCGAGATCGGCGTTCGCTTGAGTCGTCCCACCGAGCGATATTTGTACCGTGGTTCTCGATCCATGGCGGTTCAGGGCGCTGTCGCTTCTGCTTGCTCGCCGTTATTGACTCCGGTGCAGGCGCCGAGGGTTTGCCCCGGCCCGTGCGCTTACGCCGAAGGCAGGGGATCGCACAGCGATCCCCTGGCGCCGCGGCGGCCAGTTGACCTTGGGTACTGTGACCGGTCAGCGGCGGCCAGAGCCTCCAAGGTCGACGACAAAAGGCGAGCGGCCACACCGCGGATCGGGCGCGTGAGGCGCGTAAGCCGCCGCGCCGCCAGGCGCAGGCGGTGCGAGCGCAGCGAGTATGGGGGGTGCGGGGTGGGAACCCCCCGCCCCGCACCGACAGGCGCGGAGAGGTACAGACGGACGAGTCGACCTGTACGCCGGGTTTTGTCCCCGCCCGAAGGCGGTGTGCGGCCATCCATCTCGGCCTGCCGTCGCCGGCAGGCTCTAGCGGTCTACCCGCAGGCTCGGGCGGGCAGCCCTCGAACGCCTGCGTCTGACCTTGCTCCGGGTGGGGTTTACCTAGCCGCCCCGGTCACCCGGGGCGCTGGTGGGCTCTTACCCCACCGTTTCACCCTTACCCGACCCGAGGGTCGGGCGGTCTGTTCTCTGTGGCACTGTCCCGCGGGTCGCCCCGGGTTGCCGTTAACAACCACCCTGCCCTTTGGAGCCCGGACGTTCCTCGGCGGCACCGGTGAAGGTGCCGACGCGGCCGCCCGGTCGACTCGTCCGTCGTGCTGACTATGGTAGGCGGGACCATGAACCTTGTAGACATCGCGCTCCTGTCCGGGGCGGGGCTGGCCGCCGGCACGGTCAATGCCATCGCCGGCGGGGGGTCGCTGATCACGTTCCCGGCGCTGATCGCGACCGGGTTGAGTCCCGTGGCGGCGAACGTGACGAACTCGGTGTCGGTGTTTCCCGGGTACACGGCGTCGGTGTTCGGCAGCAGGTCGGATCTGCGGGACCTGGCGCGGGAGCGGGCGGGGTTGTGGCAGCTCGTGCCGACGTCCGTCGTGGCGGCGGTGCTGGGGTGTGTGCTGCTGCTGGCGACGCCGGCGCGGGCGTTCGACCTGGTGGTGCCGTTTCTGGTCCTGGCCGCCTCGACCACCCTGGCGTTCCAGGACAGGCTGCGGAAGCTGGTCGGGCATCCGCGGGACATGTCGCCGCGGCGCAGGACGCTGAGCCTGCACGCGATGGTGTTCGCGGGGTCGCTGTACGGCGGCTACTTCGGCGCCGCGCTCGGGGTGATGCTGGTCGCGGCGCTGGGGCTGGTGCTGGATCAGTCGATGGCCAGGGTCAGCGCGTTGAAGAACGTGGTGTCCGCGCTCGGCGGGCTCGTCACGGTGTGCGTGTTCGCGGCGTTCGGGCCCGTCGACTGGGCGGACGTCCTCGTCGTGGCGCCGACGGCGATGGTCGGCGGGTACGCGGGTGCCCGCCTCGCCAGGCGGCTGCCGTCGGCGGTGCTGAAGTGGCTGATCGTCGTCTTCGGCACCGGGGTGGGCCTGGTCCTGCTCTACCGGGCCGTGGGTTAGCTAGCTCAGGTGTGCCGTGTCGTTGACGGTGCGCACGGCGACCCCGCCGTCGGGCCACGAGTCGACGATCGACACGCCGGCCGGGTCGAGGTACAGGCGGTACATGAACGCGTCGCCGGCGGCCAGGGCGTCGCGGAGTAGGGACTTGATGGGTGTCACGTGGCTGACGACGGCGATCTGCTGCCCGGTGTACTGCTGCTGCAGGCGCCGCAGGGCGCGACGCACGCGGATGGTGACCTGCTGGAGGGACTCGCCGCCGGGTGGCGCGACGAGGGGTGAGGCGAGCCAGCGGTCGAGCTCGTTCGGGTACGACGCGCGCACCTCGGCGAACGTGAGGCCGTCCCACTCGCCGAAGTCGCACTCGACGAGGTCCGGTTCGACGACGACCGCGACGTCGCCGAGCGCGGCCGCGGTCTCCAGGCAGCGGCGCAGCGGCGAGCTGACGACCACGGCGAGGTCGGGCGCGACGGCGCGGATCCGGCCGGCGGCTCGCGCGGCCTGGTCACGGCCGCGGTCCGAGAGTGGGATGTCGCTGCGGCCCGAATAGCGTTTTTCCACGGTGTACGGGGTCTCGCCGTGCCGCACGAGCACCATCCGCAGTGCTGACCCGGTCGACGGCGGGTCCCACGACCGCACCCCCTGCCCAGCGGGCTCCCCGGCCGCGGCGCCGGCGTCCGGCACGGTGACGACCGTCCGCGCGGAGGATGGCGATGCGGCGGCGGGAGCGGTGGCGACGGAGGTGGCGACGGAGGTGGACGCCGCGGCGGCAGCGGCCCTGGCGGCAGCGCGGCCGGGCGAGTCCGGCCCCGCGACCGCAGCAGCGGCAACGGGCGCAGCGGCGGCGGCGGGCGGCAGCGGGTCAGGTGCGTCCTTGCCGTCCATGGCGGCGTTGGCGAGCCGGTCGGCGTGCTTGTTCTGCTCGCGCGGGATCCACGAGTAGCGCACCGTCCGGAACCCGCGCGCCAGGTCGCCCGCCCGGGCCGCCAGGGGGCGCAGCCCGGGGTGCTTGATCTGCCAGCGGCCCGACATCTGCTCGACGACGAGCTTGGAGTCCATGCGCACGTCGACCTCGTCGGCGCCGAGCTCGGACGCGGCGCGCAGGCCCTCGATGAGGCCGGTGTACTCGGCGACGTTGTTGGTGGTGACGCCGAGGCGGCCGAGACGCTCGGCGAGGACCTCGCCGGTGTCGGAGCGCACGACCGCGCCGTAGCCGGCGGGCCCGGGGTTGCCCCTGGACCCGCCGTCGGCTTCGACCGTGACCTTCACAGACCGGACTCCGCGGTCCGGACGAGGATGCGCCGGCACTCCTCGCAGCGGACGACCTCGTCGGGGGCGGCGGCCTTGACGCGGGCCTTGTCGCCGCCGGAGAGCTCCAGCCGGCAGCCTTCGCAGCGGCCGTGGCGGAGCATGGCGGCGCCGATGCCGCCGCTGCTCTCGCGGATCTTGTCGTAGAGGGTGATGAGGTCGGCGGGGAGGTCCGCGGCGAGGGGCTTGCGGCCGGAGCGGCGGAACTCCTCGTCCTTGGCGAGGCCGGCGAGGGCCTCGTCGCGGCGCTGCTCGGCGGCGGCCCGCACCGACCGGGTCTCCACGAGGCGGCCGGCGATGTCGTCGAGGGTCGCCTGCGCGGTCTCCCGCTGCTCCATCAGCTCCAGCTCGGCGTCCTCGAGCTCGCTCTGGCGCCGGTTGAGCGTGGCGATCTCGTGCTGGAGGGCCTCCAGCTCGCGGGAGGGGCCGGTGCCGGCGTCGAGCCGGACCTGGTCCTTGTCCTTGCGGGCGCGGACCTGCTCGGCGTCGCGCTCGAGGCGGCTGATGTCGCGGTCCAGGTCGTCGACGGCGACCTGGGCGCGGACGCGCTGGTCCTCCATCGTGGACAGTTCGCGGGCCAGCCGGTCGAGCTCGGCGTGCTCGGGCAGCGACTTGCGCTTGTGCGCGAGCTGGGTGAGCGCGATGTCGATCGCCTGCAGGTCGAGCAGGCGACGCTGAGCCTCTGGGTCAGCCTTCACGAATTACCGTCCTCCAAGAACGTCCACGGTGAGGTGTCCACATCGGACACGATGGTCTGCAGGCCGGTCTCGCGCCGCAGGAACGCCGCGACGTCGTCGAGCCAGGGCCGCTCGGACGCCCAGTGCGAGACGTCGAGCAGCACGGGCCCGCCGGCCGCGAGGTGCTCGTGTGCCGGATGGTGGCGCAGATCCGAGGTCAAGTATGCGTCAACGCCCGCCCGGGCGGCGTCGGCGAGCCATGCGTCGCCGGCACCGCCGGCGACGGCGACCGTCTCGACGGTGGCCGTGCGGGGGCCTGCCACCCGTACACCACCGACCGACGCCGACACGAGCGCGGCCAGGTCCGCCAGTGCCATCGCAGATGGCAGCCGTCCGATGCGGCCGTGGCCACGGCCGTCGTCGCCGACCGGGATGAGGGGGCGGACGTCCAGCAGGCCGAGGCGGGCGGCGAGCGCGTCGGAGACGCCGGGGCTGGCGACGTCGCCGTTGGTGTGCGCGGTGTACAGGGCGACGCCCGCCTTGATCATACGGTGGACGACGGCGCCCTTGTACGTGGTGGGCGCGACGCTGGACACGCCGCGCAGCAGCAGTGGGTGGTGGGTGAACATGAAGTCGGCCCCGGCGGCGACGGCCTCCTGCACCGTCCGCGGGTCGCAGTCCACGGCCAGGAACACCTTGGTGACCTCGGCGGACGGCTCACCGAGGGTGAGGCCGACCCGGTCCCAGCTCTCGGCCCAGGAGAGCGGGTAGCGCTGTTCGAGCAGTTCGACGAGTTCGGCGACAAGCACGGCGCGACGTTACTCCACGCCGTCCTTGCCCGTCTGCCGGTCGAGCGCCTCGACGGGCAGGTGCCACGGGAAGGAGTCCAGCACCCGCTCGCCGGTGCCGGGCGGGTGCAGGGGCAGCACGTCCGGGCCGTAGAGGACGGTGACGCCCCAGGCGCGCAGTTTCTCGATCGACTCGCCGAACGCGGGGTGCCGGGCCATGGCGACGTTGGTGAACGGCACCGCGACGATCGGCAGGCCCATGCCGAGCCCCTCGACGAGCAGGCCGAGGGCGAGGGTGTCGGCGATGCCCGCGGCCCACTTGTTGATCGTGTTGACGGTTGCCGGGGCGACGATCATCGCCTCGGCCTGCGGGAGGATGTCGGGGTCGCCGGGGTACTTGTACCGGTGCCGGACGGGGTGCCCGGTCTGCGCGACGAGGCGGGGGACGTCGAGCCACTTCAGGGCGTCCGGCGTGGCGACCACGCAGACCTCCCAGCCTCTCGCCTGGGCGAGCGACACGAGCTTGCTGGCATCCTGCGTGACAGGCGATCCGCACATCACGGCGAAAAGGACATGACCGGCCATGCGGGCATTGTGCTACCCCGCGTCTAGACGCCGACGCTCATGTGTTCGGCGAGTTCCGCGACGGGTGCCGACGGCGCACCGCGGGTGCGCCGCAGCACGTCGCTGAGCACCTCCCGCGCGAGGGGCCGGCAGCGGATCTCCGAGGGGGCGAGCCGGTCGCCCTCCAGGAGCATCTCGCTGGCCAGGTCGATGTCGCCGAGCATCGCGTGGGCGCGGGCCTGGTCGAGGTAATGGTGCGCGCGGCGCTCCGGCAGCAGCGCGTGGAACGCGTCCCGGTCCAGGGCGTCGTGGACCTCGACCGCGACCCGGCCCTCGCCGAGCTCGACGGCGGCGGCGGCGCGGTGCAGCAGCACGTTGGTCGGCCCGAAGCAGGACCAGTAGTAGTTGTGGTCGCCGTCGAGCCCACGGGCGGCCTCCTCGGCCCCGCCCAGCAGGTCGCGGACGGTGGCGCCGTCGCCGATGCGGGCGGCCGCCATCGCGCCCTGCAGCAGCAGCATGCCGTAGACGGACAGGCGCTCCGGTGCGCAGTCGTTGCCGCCGGTACCGGGTGCGAGCCGGCTGGCGATGTTGACGTTGATCTCCAGGGCCGGGCGGGAGCGACCGAGGGCGAGCAGCGCGAGGGCGACGCGGGTGGTGGCGGTGCCGGCCAGCAGCTGGTCGCCGGCGCGCTGGGACACCGCGATCGACCGGTCGGCGGCGAGCCAGGCCAGCTCGTGCTCGCCGAGCTTGCGCAGCGCGGAGGACGCGATCTGGTAGACCTGCCCGAGCAGGTGGGCGGCCTCGCGGCCCTGCGAGCCGTCGGCGTAGGCGGTGTCGGCGGCCTGGGACTCGCGCAGCAGCCGCGGCAGGGTCCGGGCGAGCATGCCGTACTTGGCGTGCTGGTAGCTCAGCCACGCGTGGGTGACGGCCTTGCGCATCTCCGCCAGGGGCGGCGGCTCCGGCGGCGCGTAGAAGAAGGCGCTGATCTGGTCGTAGCGCTCCAGGGCGGCGCGGATCTCCTCGACCTCGACCTGGTCGACGCAGTTGACGCTGTCGGGGCGCCGCTCCGGGTCCTTGCCGAGGAGGATCTGCACGTCCAGCTGGAGCACGTCGGCGATCTCGTAGACCACCGAGAACTTGTCCAGCCGCCGCACGCCGCGCTCGACCTTGTCGACCCAGCTCTTCGACTTCCCGAGCCGGTCCGCGAAGACCTGCTGGGACATCTTGCGCCGGTTTCGCCAGTAGGCCACGCGCCGGCCGATCGGCAGCTCATCCACGCCGCTCACCTCCGGAGGTCACCCGCCCGGCCGACATCGCACCTTTTGTGCGGTTCGTCCGGCGTGCCTGCTCATACGTTCCGATGTGCAAGTTGCAGCCCCCGTCGCCAATGTCAACGACGCACACGGCGTCCGGTGACGCGACGTGGTCCTCTGCGCACTTTCGAGTGATCTCCCCTGCTAGGAGGAGCACATGCGGTCCTGGGAACGCGCCAAACTGCGCAAAGCGGCGATCCGGTACGTCGAGCACGGGTGGCACGTCCTGCCCGGTGCCTACCTGGTCGGACAGCACGCCGGCCGGCACGCCAAGGAGCGCCGCTTCGACTGCGGTGAGGCCGGCTGCCGCACCGTGGCCTGCCACCCGGCGGCCTACGCGCCGAGCCGCTCGCCCTCCGTCGTCGCCGAGTGGTGGCGGGTCCATCCCTACAGCGTGCTGTTCCCCACCGGGCACGCCTTCGACGTCCTGGAGGTCTCCGCGGCACTGGGCCGGGCCGCGCTGCTGGGCGACGGCTTCGTCGCGGCGCGGGGACCGGTCGCGGTCGCGCAGCAGAAAGGTCAGGCCGACCGCTGGTTCTTCCTGGTGCTGCCGGGGCACGGCCTGCTGCCGGAGCTCGCCCAGCAGCCCGACGTGGTGCTGCACGGGCAGGGCTCCTGGGTCCCGGCGGCACCGAGTCCGCAGTTCGGCGGGCGGGTGCGCTGGGAGCTGTCCCCGGAGACGCACGGCTGGCGGCCGGCCGAGCCCTACGCCGTGCAGGCGCTGATGCTCGACGCCATCGGGGCGGGCCCGCTCGCGGCAACAGGACCAAGGGCCACCTGGCGCACCGCCGCGTAACCCGCACAAAGCCGGCGGCCGATCCTCTCGGGGGGACCGGCCGTTGCCGTGTGCGCACCCCGTACCCACCGAGCGGCGGTGGTGCCCGAGCACGCTAGGCTTCGGAAAAGATTCACGTGCAGAATTCATGTCGCTGCCCAACGTAGCGCCGGTGTAGCCCTACGTCGACCCCTGTAACTCGGCCGAGTTACTCAACGGTTGCGTGTCTACCTACTCATAGTTGAGTGTTGATCTACCGAAAAGATCAGTAACTGACAGACACGTCGACGGTTGTCACTACCCTTCGGACGCCGTCGCTGATCTTGCGATCGGGCACCTCGGTCGGCTCCGCCGCCGGGTCGACCCGCATGATCCGGCCACCCTCGGGCAGCCGGACACCGCGCGCGGCGAACAGCGCCGTCAACGCACCATAGATGAACTTCTCCACCTGGTCGGCCTCGGCCCATGCCTGCAGCCCGATACGCCAGCGCACCTGCCGGGCCCAGGGCAGCCGCGAGCGGGCCGGCTCCCCCACCGCCTCCACGAGCAGCACCGGCAGGCTCCCGCCCAGGTCATCGGGGCGCTCGGTCACCAGGGTCGCGCCGGACAGGTGGTGCTGGGCACGCAGGTATGCCACCACGAGCCCGACCGCGTCCAGTTGTGCCACGGCCGTCACCGCCCCCTCGGCAAGGCGCCCGACCTCACGCGTCCTGCCCCCCGTCACCGTCGCCGCCACTCCTGGCCGTTTCCCTCGTGAGTTCCCTCTCGATGTGAACGGCAACCGCACCGCCAGGTCGCGGTACCAAAGATACATTTCATGTTCCCTGAAGAAAGGATTCACCGGCGATCGGAGAAACGGTGCGTCCAGCTCGATGGTTCGGCAATTTCCGGCCGTGGGCTGTCGGCACCTCGACATCGCCTCGGCCTGCACTGTCGCAGGCCTGCCTCTCCAGGCTAGCGACCAGGGAAGATCCCTTGTGCGCGAAACGCCGGAATCAAGGTAATGATGTTCTTTGTGACACACATCGGCGCCCTCCAATCGGCGGTGGAACACCGATTGGAGGGCGCCGATGCGCGGATCAGCTGAAGCGGGATCCCTCGTCGCGGCGGTACGCCCAGGCCGCCAGGGCCGCCGCCGCAACCGTCCAGACGGCCAGGGCGACCATCGCGGTGGTCGATACCTGAAAGTCGCCGACGGCGGCCCAGACCAGCTCGACGGCGCCGCGGGTCGGCAGGTACGGCGCGATCGTCTCGACGAAGCCGGGGGCGTCGCCCGGCGCGGAGAGCAGCCCGCCGCCGAACGCGAGCGGGAAGAAGATGATCTGCGCGACGGCGAGCGCGGCCTTGGTCGGCAGGGCGTAGCCGATCGCCAGGCCCATGAACGTGAACGGCAGCGCGCTGAGCACCACCGCGCCGAGCGCGAGCAGCAGCTGCGCCGCGCCGGCGGTGGCCGCCGTGAGCGCGGCGCCGATGATGACCACCGGGATCAGCGACAGGAACATGAACGTCAGCCCGGACAGCACCCTGCCCGTGAACGCGGCAGCGGGGCCGGCCGGCAGGGTCCGGCTGAACGGGTCCCACGGCTGCGCGCGGTCCTCGGCGACGCCGACCCCGTAGGTGAACAGGGAGCTGGTCATGACGGCGAACAGGACCATCGACGCGGTCGCGTAGGTGGCGCCGACGGCGTCGTCACCGGCGAACGGCACGACGAAGAACAGCATCGACGCGGCCGGGAAGAACGCCCCGCCGACGACCGCGACGGGGATGCGGATGGTCTCCAGGATGCGGAACCGGGCGTGGGTGAGTGCCAGTGACATTGGTCAGCTTCCAGTCTTCGAACCGGTCAGGGTCAGGAACGCCTCTTCGAGGGTGGTCGGCTGGACCTGCAGCCCGTGGAACGGCACGCCGGCCAGGACGAGGTCACGCACCAGCTGGTCGGCGTCAGGGGTGAGCAGGGAGGTGCGGCCGTCGGCGTGCTCGACGCCCACGACGCCGGGCAGGTCGGGAAGGTCGGCCGCCGCGACGCTGACCCGGTGGATGCCGACCATGCCGCGGATCGCCGCGACGGTGTCGTCGGCGAGGACCCGGCCGCCGCCGATGACCACGACCCGGTCCGCGAGGGCCTCGATCTCCTCCAGGTAGTGGCTGGTGAGCACGACGGTGCCGGTCCGGCCGTAGCCGCGGATGTAGGACCACAGCTCGCGGCGGGCCTGCACGTCCAGGCCGGTCGTCGGCTCGTCCAGGAAGACCAGCTCGGGGCGGCCGACGAAGGCCAGCGCGACGGCCAGGCGGCGCTTCTGCCCGCCGGACAGCCCGCCGGTCTGCCGCCGGGCCACCTCGGCCAGGCCGAAGTCCTCCAGGAGCTCACCGGCCGGGACCGGGTCGGCGAAGTGGGCCGCGACGAACGCCACGCACTCGCTGACCCGCAGCGTCGCGGGCAGGCCGGTCTCCTGCGGCGTCACCCCGATCCGGCGCCGGTTGGCCGGGTCGCGGGGGTCGCCGCCGAAGAGCTCAGCGGTGCCGCTCGTGGGGCGGCGCAGGCCGACGAGCAGGTTGATGAGCGTCGACTTGCCGGCGCCGTTGGGGCCGAGCAGGCCGACGACCCCGCCGGCGGGGATGTCGAGGCTGACGCCGTCGAGCGCGAGGCGGGCATCGGCGCCGGCGCCGTAGCGGCGGGTGACGTCGACGGTGCGGGCGAGCATCAGGTCTCCTTCGAGGGGGTGGCAGAGGGGGCGGCAGGGGGGTCGAGGAGGGCGCGGACCGCGGCGGTGTAGTCGTCGAATGCGACCCGCCCGCGGGCGCTCAGCGCGGCCGAGGTGGTCGGGGTGCGACCCCGGAAGGACTTGGCGACGTCGACGTAGCCGGCCTGCTCGAGCTTGGTCAGGTGGACCGACAGGTTGCCGGCGGTCATGTCGAGGATCTGCTGCAGGCGCGGGAAGGTCATCCGGTCGCCGTCGGGCAGGCCGGACAGCGCGGCCATGATGCGCAGTCTCGCCTGGGCGTGGATCACCGGGTCGAGGTCAGCCACGCCGGCGTCCGTCCGGCTGGGCGCTGCGGCGTCCGCGGAGCCACAGCAGCACGCCGAGCAGGCACAGGCCGCCGCCACCGCCGAGCGAGACCAGCAGCGAGTGCCAGCCGGGGCCGAGGGCGACGCCGGCGATGTTGATGACGGTGAGCCACGCGCCGAGGACGAACATGTCGCGTGACAGCCAGATCGCCGAGCCGGCCATGTACATGACGGCGACGGTGCCGACGGAGACCGACGCCCACAGCAGTCCCCGCTCCTGATCCGGCAGGAGCGGGGCGAAGCGGCCCAGGGTGCTGCCGACCCCGGCGAACGCGAGGAACCAGGACAGCCCGTAGGCCGTGCCCTGCCACGACGAGCGGCCCTCGACGCCACGGCCGCGCCGCACGGAGACCCCGACGGTGGACACCATGGCGAGGGCCATGCATACGAACAGCACGACCAGGGGCAGCCAGTCCGGCAGGCCGACGAAGATCCGCCCGTCCGGGCCGTAACGCAGGAACAGCAGGCCGTAGCCGACCAGCCACGCCACGCCCCAGGGCAGGTAGTAGGCGAGCGGGTTGAGCCCGACGCGACTGGTGACGGCCGCCTGCTCCTGCTGGATGAGCGCCAGGGACTCGGCGGGTGAGGCGGGTGGTGCGTCGTCGTCGACGGGCGTCATGCAAAGAACTTTATGCGATAAACCTCTTTGCCGAAAGAGAGGGGGACCGGATGCCCGGTCCCCCTCCGCGTGCCGCGGGTGCTACGAGTCGCCGCCGGTCTCGCCGACCGGGGCGGCGTTGACGTCGTCGATCGCGTACTTCTTCGCCGCCTCGGCCGGTGCCGACGCCGGGACCTCGCCACGGCGGGCGAGCTGGCGCAGCGTGGCGACCACGATCGACTCGGCGTCGACGTGGAAGTGCCGGCGCAGCGCGTGCCGGGTGTCGGACATGCCGAAACCGTCGGTGCCCAGCGACGTGTAGTCGTTGGGTACCCAGCGGGCGATCAGGTCCGGCACGGCCCGCATGAAGTCGGAGACCGCGATGACCGGGCCCTCCGCACCTTCCAGGGCCTCGGTGATGTACGGCACACGCGGCTCGTCGCCCGGGTGCAGCAGGTTGTGCTCCTCGGCCACGACCGCGTCGCGGCGCAGCTCGGTCCAGGACGTCGCGGACCACACGTCGGCGGCCACGCCCCACTCCTCCGCCAGGAGCTTCTGCGCCTTCAGCGCCCACTGCATGCCGGTGCCGGAGGCGAGGATCTGCGCCTTCGGGCCCTCCTGCACCGTCGCGGGCAGGTACCGGTAGAGCCCCTTGAGCAGCCCCTGCACGTCGAGCTCGGCGGGCTCGGCCGGCTGGAAGATCGGCTCGTTGTAGACCGTCAGGTAGTAGATGAGGTCCTCGGGCTGCTCGCCGTACATCCGGCCGACCGCGTGCTCGGTGATGTGCGCGATCTCGTAGCCGAACGCGGGGTCGTAGGCCACCACGGCCGGGTTCGTCGCCGCGATGAGCAGCGAGTGGCCGTCCTCGTGCTGCAGGCCCTCACCGTTGAGCGTGGTCCGCCCGGCGGTGGCGCCCAGCAGGAAGCCGCGCGACATCTGGTCGGCGGCCGCCCAGATGCCGTCGGCGGTGCGCTGGAAGCCGAACATGGAGTAGAAGATGTAGACCGGGATGATCGGCTCGCCGTGGGTGGCGTAGCTGGTCGCGGCGGCCGTGAACGAGGCGACCGAGCCGGCCTCGTTGATCCCCTCGTGCAGGATCTGCCCGCTGGTGGACTCCCGGTAGCTCAGGAACAGCTCCCGGTCGACCGGCGTGTAGTTCTGCCCGTGCGGCGAGTAGATCTTCGCGGTCGGGAAGAGCGAGTCCATGCCGAAGGTGCGGGCCTCGTCGGGGATGACCGGCGCCCAGCGCCTGCCCATGCCCTTGTCGCGCATCAGGTCCTTGAGCATGCGGACGAACGCCATCGTCGTGGCGACCTTCTGCTTGCCCGAGCCCCGCTTGATGTCGCCGTACACCGACGACTCCGGCAGCTTCAGGTCCACGTGGCTGGTGCGCCGGTTGGGCACCGGGCCACCCAGCTCCGCCCGGCGCTGCAGCATGTACTGCATCTCGTCGGACTTCTCGTCGGGCCGGTAGTACGGCACCGCGTACGGGTTGTCGCCGATCGCGCTGTCGGGGATGTCCAGGTAGAGCCGGTCGCGGAAGTCCTTGACGTCCTGCAGGGTCAGCTTCTTCATCTGGTGGGTCGCGTTGCGGCCCTCGAAGTGCGACCCCAGCGTCCAGCCCTTGATCGTCTTGGCCAGGATGACCGTCGGCTGGCCGGTGTGCTCGGTCGCCGCCTTGTACGCCGCGTACAGCTTGCGGTAGTCGTGGCCACCCCGCTTGAGCTGCCAGATCTGGTCGTCGGAGAGGTGCTCGACCATCTTGCGGGTGCGCGGGTCACGGCCGAAGAAGTGCTCCCGCACGTACGCGCCCGACTCGGCCTTGAACGTCTGGTAGTCACCGTCGGGGGTCACGTTCATGAGGTTGACCAGCGCGCCGTCGGTGTCGGCGGCCAGCAGCGGGTCCCACTCCCGGCCCCAGACGACCTTGATCACATTCCAGCCGGCGCCGCGGAAGAACGCCTCGAGCTCCTGCATGACCTTGCCGTTGCCGCGGACGGGGCCGTCCAGGCGCTGCAGGTTGCAGTTGATGACGAACGTGAGGTTGTCCAGCTCCTCGCGGGCGGCCACGCCGATCGCGCCGATCGACTCCGGCTCGTCCATCTCGCCGTCGCCGAGGAACGCCCATACGTGCTGCTGGCTGGTGTCCTTGAAGCCGCGGTTGTGCAGGTAGCGGTTGAACCGCGCCTGGTAGATCGCGTTGATGCCGCCCAGGCCCATCGAGACGGTCGGGAACTCCCAGAAGTTCGGCATCAGCCGGGGGTGCGGGTAGCTGGGCAGACCGCCGCCCATGCCGCGGTGCGACAGCTCCTGGCGGAACCCGTCGAGCTGCTGCTCGCTCAGGCGGCCCTCCATGAACGCGCGCGCATACATGCCCGGCGAGGCGTGCCCCTGGAAGAAGATCTGGTCGCCGCCGCCGGGGTGGTCCTTGCCGCGGAAGAAGTGGTTGAAGCCGACCTCGTACAGGCTCGCGGCACTGGCGAAGGTCGAGATGTGACCGCCGACACCGACGTCGGGGCGCTGGGCGCGCTGCACCAGCATCGCCGCGTTCCACCGGATGTAGGCGCGGATGCGCCGCTCCACGTGCTCGTCGCCGGGGAACCAGGGCTCACGCTCCGGCGGGATCGTGTTGATGTAGTCGGTGGTGGTGAGCGGGGGCACGCCGACCTGTCGCTCCCGCGCGCGCTCCAGCAGGCGCAGCATCACGTATCGGGCGCGCTTCGTGCCGCGCTCGTCGATCACTCCGTCCAGCGACTCGACCCATTCGGTGGTCTCCTCCGGGTCGATGTCCGGCAGTTGACTCGGCAGGCCGTCGCTGATCACTGGGCGCTTGCGTTCGGTGGACACAGGCGTTCCTTCTAGGTGTAGGACCGGCCGCGCTGCTGGTAGGACGGCGATGGCCGGTCGGGATGGCCTCGGGGTGTGCGTGTTGAGGCAATGTGTGAGCCCATGTCCCATCCTGCCTGCCCCCAGTGCAATCCGTCACGTCTACGGGGCGTCAACTGCGACGCGCGACACGATACCGGCGGGTAACTTCTGGGTGACAGAACCGCGACTCAGCGATCATCATGGGGAGCCCGTCGGCTACGGTCCGGCCGTGTCCGACAACTCCGCCTGGTGGCTGCTGATCCCCGTGCTCTGCGTCGTGGCCTCGATCGCCACCGTGGTCCTCACGATCGTCTTCGTGGTCCGCCGGACCGTCCGCGGTGCCGTCAGCAGCACGTTCAACAACACGGCCGGCGGCGGGTACCGGCCCGGGACCGGCTCCGGCGCCACGCCCTTCGGGCCGGACTGGACCCCTGACGGCGGCTCCGGCCTCCCCGGCCCGTCCTCCGGGCACCACGGCTCGCACGGCGGGCACGTGCACGGCTGGGGGCACGGCATGGACCACGGTCACCACGGCCACCACGGGCACGACTCCGGCTCGTCCTGGTCGTCGTCGTCCGACTCCGGCTGGTCCTCCTCCAGCGACTCCGGCTCGTCGTCCTCGTCGGACTCCGGCTCGTCCTCGTCGTCGGACTCGGGGTCGTCGTCGTCCTCCTCCAGCGACTGACACACTGTCATCCATGGACTCGGAGGTCATCACCGTCCGTACCGGCGCCCGCCCCGTGGTGCGCGACATCACGGACGAGGCGACACGGTTCGTCGGTGCGCACGCCCCGGACGGCGACGGGCTGCTGCACGTGTTCGTCCCGCACGCCACCGCCGGGATCGCGATCATCGAGACCGGCGCCGGCAGCGACGACGACCTGCTGCGGGCCCTCGACGACGTCCTGCCGGCCGACGACCGGTGGCGGCACCGGCACGGCTCCCCCGGCCACGGCCGGGACCATGTCATGCCGGCGTTCGTCGCGCCGTACGCGACGCTGCCGGTCATCGGCGGGCGGATCGCGCTGGGCACCTGGCAGTCGATCTGCCTGGTCGACCCCAACGGCGACAACGCCACCCGTCAGGTCCGTTTCAGCTTCCTGCGCGGATGAACCGCGTTTCTGCCGGGCGTCCCGGCCACCAGGCGGGAGGATCACAGGCGTGATCGAGCGTCGCGTCGCCGTCGTGTTCCTCGTCGACCCGCAGGGGCGGGTCCTGATGCAGCACCGCGACTCCCACGCCAAGGTCTCCCCCAACCAGTGGGCGATGCCCGGCGGCAAGATCGAAGAGGGGGAGACGCCGGAGGAGGCCGCCCGCCGCGAGGTGCGGGAGGAGACCGGACTCACCGTAACCACCCTGGAGCACTACGTTACCAGCACGCGACCCTCGGTGACCACCGCCGACGGCCTCGTGGAGATGCATGTGTACTACGCGCCGACCGACGCCACCCAGGACGAGATCGTCCTCGGCGAGGGCCAGGCAATGGTGTTCCTCACACCTGAGGAGGCACTCGCGCTGGACCTCGGCGTGACAGCGGCGCTTCTGGTGCCGGGCTTCCTGGCGTCTTCGCAGTACAGGGCCCTCGCGGAGCGCGGCACGCCGTAACGGCCGCGGCACCCCCGGCCGCATCGGACTGGCAACCGAAGACCAATTTCGGCCATGCTGTCGAGCGTGACCACCCCTCAGGATCTCGACGAGCGGTTCCGCGCGGAGCTCGCCGGGCTCGTCGCCGCCACGGTCATCCGGGATCTCGACGAGCCGGTGCGCGACGACACCGCACTCACCGGCGTGCAGGCCCGGGCGCTGTATGACGCCCAGTGCACCAGCCGCCACCTCGACCTCGCCGCCCGCTGGCTGCGCAGCTTCGACGCCGGCTACTACACGATCGGCTCGTCCGGCCACGAGGGGAACGCGGCCGTCGCCGCGGCGCTGCGCCCGACCGACCCCGCCCTGCTGCACTACCGCTCCGGCGGCTTCTACTGCATGCGCGCCGCGCAGGTCCCCGGCAGCGACCCGATCCGCGACGTGCTCCGCGGGGTCGTCGCCTCGTCGAAGGACCCGATCGCCGGCGGCCGGCACAAGGTCTTCGGCCACCCCGACCTGCACGTCGTGCCCACCACCTCGACGATCGCCTCGCACCTGCCGCGCGCCGTCGGCGTCGCCTACGCGCTCGGCCGCGGCCGCCGGCGCACCCCGGCCGGCTCCGGCTCCGGTGTCGGCCCGGGCCTCGGCAACAGCCACGGCTGGCCCGGCGACGCGCTGGTCGTGTGCTCCTTCGGCGACGCGTCGGTCAACCACGCCGCCGCGACCGCCGCGTTCAACACCGCCGGCTGGTGCGACCACGTCGGCCTGCGCCTGCCGCTGCTGTTCGTCTGCGAGGACAACTCGCTCGGCATCAGCGTCCGCTCCCCCGACGGCTGGGTCACGGCCGCCCTGAGCAGCCGCCCCGGTGTGCGGTACTACGCCGCCGACGGCTGTGACAGCGCCGCCACCTACGACCGTGCCGCCGAGGCCGCCGCGTGGGTGCGCCGCTTCCGGCGGCCCGCGGTCCTGCACCTCACCACCGTCCGGCTGATGGGTCACGCGGGCGCCGACGCCGAGATGGCGTACCGCTCCCCGGTGGAGATCGCCGCGGACCTGGCCCGTGACCCCCTGGTCCGCACCGCCCGGCTCCTCGTCGAGGCCGGCGTCGCCGCCCCGGCCGAGCTGATGGCCCGCTACGACGAGCTCGGCTGGGACGTGCGCCGGGTCGCGGAGGAGGTCCTCGGCGAGCCGAAGCTGGGCAGCGCCTCCGAGGTGACCGCGCCGCTCGCGCCGCGGCGCCCGGTCCGCGACCTGATGTCCCGGGCGGTCGCCGACGCCGCCGCCGACCTGATCGACGAGGCCGTGGACCCGGACGCGGGCAGCGACATCGGCGACGACCTGGAGTTCGCCGAGGCGCACCGGGCGCGGCCCGTGGCGGAGGACACCGCCGCACCGTCGCCGGCGGCGGCCGTGCCGACCGCGGTGCCGGAGGGCACCGCGCCGGCGGTTTCGGAGGCGGGCGTGTCCGCGGTTTCGGAGGCGGGCACGCCGGCGCACCGTGTCGTGCCGTCGCACCGGGCGCCCTCCGCCGACGACGACGCCCCCGTCCCGGCGCTGCGGTCGTCCGCCGGCGCCGGCCAGCACGCCCTGGACGATCCGTCCGAGGACACCGATGACGCCGCCGGTGGGGACGAGTGGCCGGATCCGGGCACCGGGGCCCTCCCCGCCGAGCCGTTGGACGAGGCGGCCGGCGACCCGGCGGACTCCACCGGCGCCGCGGATGCGGCGGCCTCCGCGGGTCCGGCCGGCGCCGCGGCTCCGGCCGGCGCCGCAGGCTCAGCAGGCGCTTCGGGCCCGGCGTCCGCTGCGGGCCCGGCGTCCGCTGCGGGCCCGGCGTCCGCTGCGGGTCCGCAGGGCGCTTCGGGTTCGCCGGGCGGGGACGATGGTGTGGAGCCCGCCGACAGCGAGCAGCACGCCGACCGGGACGCGCCGGAGCCCGCCGACGACAACCGGGCCAACGGCAACGGCCACCCGCCGACCCGCGCGGCGGCGTTCAACGGGCGGCTGCCCGAACGCGCCGGCCCGCTCACCCTCGCGCAGACCATCAACGCCGCCCTGACCGACGCCATGCTCGCGTACCCGCAGATGGTGGTCTTCGGCGAGGACGTGGCCGCCAAGGGTGGCGTCTACGGGGTGACGAAGGGCCTGCGGGACCGTTTCGGCGCCACCCGCGTCTTCGACACACTGCTGGACGAGACGTCGATCCTCGGGCTCGGCCTCGGCGCCGGCCTGGCCGGGATGCTGCCCGTGCCGGAGATCCAGTACCTGGCGTACCTGCACAACGCCGAGGACCAGCTGCGCGGCGAGGCCGCCACCATGCAGTTCTTCTCCCAGGGCGCGTACCACAACCCGATGGTCGTGCGGGTCGCCGGGCTGGCGTACCAGCAGGGCTTCGGCGGGCACTTCCACAACGACAACGCCCTCGCCGTGCTGCGCGACATCCCGGGCCTGGTCGTGGCCGCGCCCGCCCGGGCCGAGGACGCCGCGCCGATGCTGCGCACCTGCCTGGCCAGCGCCGTCGTCGACGGCAGCGTCGTGGTGTTCCTGGAGCCGATCGCGCTGTACCACACCCGCGACCTGCACACGGACCGCGACAACTGGTGGCTGTCGGAGTACGCGCCGCCGAGCGAGTGGTCGGCGATCCACGTGCCGATCGGCCGGGCCCGCGCCTATCACAGCGGCCCGAACGACGACCTGACGATCATCACGTTCGGCAACGGCGTGCGGATGTCGCTGCGGGCCGCGGCCCGGCTGTCCGAGGAGGGCGTGAGCTGCCGGGTCGTCGACCTGCGCTGGCTGTCGCCGCTGCCCGTGGGCGACATCATCAAGCACGCCTCCGACACCGGCCGGGTCCTCGTCGTCGACGAGACCCGCCGCTCCGGCGGTGTCGGCGAGGGGATCATCGCCGCGCTCGTCGACGCCGGCTACGTCGGCGTGGCCCGCCGGGTGGCCGCCGTCGACTCGTTCGTGCCGCTCGGACCCGCCGCCAACCACGTCCTGGTCTCCGAGGAACAGATCGTCCAGGGAGCAAAATCGCTGTTGGCCCGGTAGTTTGGACCTTTAGTTTTTCGATCGCATCGGTGCGCCACTTGCGTTGACGGCCCGTACTGTGTGGACTACGCGCTAACAGTGGTGTTGCGACAGGAGGCAGTGGACAGTGAACGCGACCGCGGGTCAGGCCGAGGTGAAGAGCCTGGCGGACCGGTTCGGCGTCGAACCGGGCATGGTCGTTATGGAGATGGGGTACGACGACGACGTCGACCAGGATCTCCGCGACGTCCTGATCGACCGGTGCGGGGACCTGGTTGACGAGGAGACCGACGAGGTCGTCGACGTTGTGCTGCTGTGGTGGCGCGACGACGACGGTGACCTGGTCGAGACGCTCATCGACGCGCTGGGCCCGCTCGC
The DNA here is from genome assembly GCF_035963215.1 of Dactylosporangium sp. NBC_01737. Classification (NCBI taxonomy): domain Bacteria; kingdom Bacillati; phylum Actinomycetota; class Actinomycetes; order Micromonosporales; family Micromonosporaceae; genus Dactylosporangium; species Dactylosporangium sp. NBC_01737. The sequence continues at coordinate 3,999,339 of NZ_CP109153.1, read as the reverse complement.
GGACAACGGCGTGGTGTGGCTGCTCACCCCGAAGGCCGGCCGTCCCGGGCACGTCGAGCCGAGCGATATCAACGAGTCGGCTCCCACCGCCGGGTTGCAGCAGACCTCGACGGTCAACGCCGGCAAGGACTGGACCGCGGCGCGCCTGGTCGCGCCGCGCGCCGCGAGGTCCCGCCGCTAGTCGCCAGCCGGTCGGTGTGCTCGCCGGCGTCTGCTCCCGCGAGGGAGGAGCCGAAGGCGAGCCAGACCCAGCCCGATCCCGCCGGCGACGGCGAGGTGCTCGGGCCGATGCTTTCTGCGCACATCTGCGGCATTGCCGCTACGAGCCTCCGGTCACCACCGGGACGGCGCACCCCTGGCACCGTCCGGGCCGGGTGCCGGATGGCGTGCGGGCTCGTCGCGATGATCACGGAACCTCCCGGGCGCCGGCCCGGTGGCGGTCCGGGCGCACCCGGCGCGGTTCCTGCCGCGAGCGACCGGCACCAGGCCGACATCGCATCCGCTTCGCGCGCCGGCCACGGAGGCTGAGCGCTGCAATGGCGCCCGATGCCCTGATCACGGAGCTCCGGTGGCGCCCGGCACCCTGCGAAGTTCCGTGATCAGAGCCGGTGGCTGGGCGGGCACGCAACCGCCCCGCGGCGAAGCTCGCCTGCCGGCGCACGGCCCTCCTCCGTGATCACGGCAAGAGGACCGGTGTCAGGTCGACGAGCGGGTCGACGTCGGCTTCCAGGACGGGGTCGCCGTCGGGCTGGTCGAGGTGGTCTTCGACGGGCTCGGCGCGGTGGTCGGGTTGCCGCCGCCCGAGCTGGACGGGGGCTGCCAGACCCGCACCTCCGAGAAGGTGACGTCGGCGGGGTCCCCGGGGGTGAACGCCCCGAGGTTGACCCGGCCGCGCCTGATCAGGTCGTGGGTCTTCGTGCCGAGCTTCGTGCCGTTGACGTACACCGACACCTCGTTGCTGATGACCACCAGGGCCACGTAGGGGTCGCCGGTGACCTTCACGGGCCACGAGGCCAGCTCGTTGTCCTGGCTGGGCGCGAAGTCACCCAGGGCGTGCAGCCGGACCACGCCGTCGCAGACGCCGACCGTGTACCCCTTGTCGCCGGTCCGTGCCCAGATCCCCGCGCAGCCGCTCTCGCGGTGCACCTTCGCCTCGATCCCGACGTCGGCCATCGACACGTTCAGCGGGTCCTTCAGCGTGCAGCCGGTCAGGCCCTGCCGATCCGTCACGACGTGCAGCGCGCTGTCGGTCGCGTCGCAGCGGCCGCCCTCGGACTCGTCCTGCGTGACCCAGAGCTCGTGCAGGCCACGCTGCTGGAACAGCTTCCAGTTGCTGGGCAGCCACGACGGGCGGTCCTCCCGCGGCCTCGCGGGGATCTCCAGCACCTGGCTGGTCGACGTGGGCGTGGGCCCGGACGCCGTGGTCGTCGACGTCGAGGGATCCTGGCCGGCGGTGTTGTCGGTCTTGTTGCCGACCTCCTTGTAGACCACGTAGCCGGCGAGCGCCAGCGCGAGGACCAGGATGCCGACCAGGAACGGGATCGCCACGCTGCGCCGCGGGGCCGGCGGTGGCAGCGGCTCCTCGCGCGGGATCGGCGGCGCATAGTTCATGGGCGTCAGCGACGGCGACACGTACGCCGGCTGCTGCGGCGGCAACTGCTGCGGCGGCGGCACGAACCGCGGCGGCTGCGGCGGCTGGACCGGCGCGTGACCCTGCTGGTAGGCCTGCTGGTGGCCCGCCTGCGGCGCGCCGCGGTGTGCCTGCGGCCCGGCGGGCGGGGTCATCGGACGGATCCGCTGGGTCGCCTCGGCGTCGCCGAACCCGGGACTCACCGGGGCACCGGCCGGGTAGCCGGGCCCGCCGCTCACCGGCGGCGGCGCGCTGACCGGCGCGTTGCTCGCCGGTGGCGCGCTCATCGGCTGGCCACCCATCTGGTGGCCACCCATCGGCGGCGCACTCATGGGCGGCCCGCTCATCGGCGGCCCGCTCATCGGCGGTCCACTCATGGGCGGGCTGCTCATCGGCGGTCCGCTCATCGGGGGGCTGCTCACGGGTGGCGCGCTCATCGGCACGGCACTCACGGGTGCGACACCGCCGGGCGGTGTGCCGGTCCCCTGCTGGAACGCCGCCGCCTGCGCGACCTGGCCTGCCGGGATCCCCTGGGCGCCCGCGGCCGCTGCCGGTCCGCCGGCGCCGTAGACCGCGCCGGCCGCTCCCGCGGCGGCGGCCCCGGCCGCGAACGCTCCGGCCTGGCCTCCTCCGGCCTGGCCTCCTCCAGGCTGGCCTCCCCCGGGCTGGCCTCCCCCGGGCTGGCCTCCCCCGGGCTGGCCCTGACCGGCGGCCGGGACGGCGTGCTGCTGGCCGTCGCCGGGCGGGACGCCGACGTTGACCCAGGCGCGGAGGCTGCCCTCGGCGACCACCATCTCGGGCTGTTCGATGATCGTCGGTGCGACCCCGAGCTCCTTCTGCAGCAGCGTCGCCACCATCGGGATCCGGCTCGAACCGCCGACCAGGAACAACCCGGCGAGCTTGCTGTTGTCCAGCCCGGCCCAGCGGACGACGGCGGCCGTGGTGCGCACGGTCTGCTCCAGCATCGGCCGGGCCAGGTCCTCGAACGCCTCACGGGTGACGTCGACGTCGGCGGCCGCGATCGGCACGTGCAGCCCCGTCGACGGGGTCCGCGACAGCATCTCCTTCGCCACGCGGGCGTCGTCCCACAGCAGCCGCCGGTGCCGGCGGTCCTCGGTGGTCTGCGGGCTCTCCAGCCGCGCCCAGACCGGCGGGTCCTCCAGCTTCCGCTTCGCGTAGTCGACGATCAGCGCGTCGAGGTCGATGCCGCCCAGGTCGTCGATGCCGTCGACGGCCCGCACGTCGAACCCCTCACCCGCGCGGGTCACGACACTCGCGTCGAAGGTGCCGCCGCCGAAGTCATACACGAGCAGACCCTGCTCGGCGGTCAGAGGCTTCTGCAGTACCCCGGCGAAATAGTGCGCGGCGGCAACCGGCTCCGGCATGAGTGCCGGCTGCGGCAGCCCCGCGATCGTCGCGCCCTCGACGAGCGCCAGCCGCCGTGACACGCCCCACGCCGCCGGGTGCGTCAGCGTCACCGCGCCGACCTGCCCACCGGCGACCCGCCGTGCCTCCGACGCGACGTGTGACAGCACCGCCCCGATCAGCGCCGGGACCGTGAACTCCCGGTCGCCGAGCAGCACCGTGCCGTCGTCGATCCGCCGCTTCGGGCTCGCCTCGAACCTGGCCGGGTCGACCCGCGCGGCGTGCACCGCGTCGCGGCCCACGAGAACCTGCCCGTCGGGCTGCGCATAGACGCACGACGGCAGCAACGGCGAACCGTCGAACAGCAAGGGGCGGACCCGCCCATCCGGCCACGCCAGCAGCGCAACGGTATGGGAGGTCCCGAAGTCGATGCCCAGACGCGGACCGGCAGCCATGCGGGCGAGTGTAGGCCCCCGGTACGACACCTGGCATGCTCGTGCCCATGACGGTGGACGTCGGCGGTGAGGCGCCGGACTTCGTACTCAAGGACCAGAACAACCAGGAGGTCCGTCTGTCGGATTTCCGCGGGCGCAAAGCGGTGCTCCTGGTCTTCTACCCGCTCGCCTTCACCGGCACCTGCCAGGGCGAACTCTGCTCCGTCCGCGACAACATCGGCGACTTCCAGTCCGACACCCTGCAGGTGCTCACGGTGAGCGTCGACTCCCCGTACGCGCACAAGGTCTGGGCCGAGCGCGAAGGCTATGACTTCCCTCTCCTGTCGGACTTCTGGCCGCACGGCGCGGTCGCCCAGGCGTACGGCGTCTTCAACGAGACCCGCGGCTTCGCCAACCGCGGCACGTTCCTCATCGACACCGCCGGCATCGTCCGGTTCGCCGAGCAGCACGCCCCAGGCCAGGCCCGCGACCAGGACGCCTGGCGCAACGCGATCGCATCGTTGCAGAGCTGATACACATCCGGTACCGACTGGGGCGGATGAGGCGCGGCAGGTAGCATCCTGGGTACCCGGGTTCGCGTCGCCGTGACAGCAGTTCGGGGCGCGTAGCTCAGTGGAAGAGCACCCGCCTTACAAGCGGGGGGTCGTTGGTTCGAACCCAACCGTGCCCACCGGACCGGTGAACGCCCCCTGCTCACGCAGGGGGCGTTCGCCGTTCCGGTCCGGATTCCTCGCGCAGGCTTCGCCTGCTCCCCAGCAGGGGGTTCCCACCCCGCGGCCCCCCCATGCTCCGCTGCGCTGCGCACACGGGTCACCAGCCTGAGCGTTGGATCGACTTGGTCTCGTCGGGGGTTGCTCCCCGAAGGGGCGCCGTCGGGGTTGCGCATGGGTCGGCATCTTCGCCGTGGGGTGGTTGCCTGGGCGGGTCGCGGAGCGGCGCCACGGGTGGACCCGACGAGCGGGCGGCGGGAGGGTGCGGACGTTCTGCCCGGCTGAACGGCCGACGAGCTGATCACGGGAGGCGGCGGGTGCGCGAAGATGTCGGCGTGGACAGTTGGGTGCCGTTCCGCCGGTCGGACACCGCGAAGGTGGTCGACCTGGTCCGTGCGGTCGCGGACGCCCGTGACCCGGGTGAGCACGGTGAGGGCGTCGAGGTGGTCGTGGAGGCGCCGCGGCTGCGCTGGTGGCGGGCGCTGTTCAACCGGGACGACGCCCTGGCGCAGGCGCGGATCGTGGTGACCCGCGACGGCGGTGAGGTGCGGTTCCCGTTCGACATCCAGCTGGTCACGGCGCACGGCGCGGACGCGGCGCACCGGCTGGGGCGGCGTACCGGGTGGGCCGTCAGCAACTCCAACGGGCTTGCGTTTCTCATCCAGAAGGGGCCGGACCCCGACTTCCCCGAGCTGGTGACCGGCGCGGTCGAGGCCCTGGCGAAGCTGCGCCGCCAGCCCCGCGACGGGGGCTGGCGGGCGCGCGTGGACCGGGCCATCACCAGAAGCTGAGACCCGGCAGACCGGGCCGTCACCAGGGGCCGGGACCCGGCAGACCGGGCGTCACAGGGAGCTGATGGTCTCCAGCTCCTCCGCCGACAGCGAGAACTCCAGCACCGACAGGTTCTCGATCATCCGCTCCCGGCGGGTCGACTTCGGGATGATGACGATGTCGTGGTGCAGCTGCCAGCGCAGCACCACCTGCGGCACCGTCACGTCGTGCGCCGCGGCGATCGCGACCAGCCGCGGGTCCTCCAGGGGCGTGTTCTTCAGCGAGCTGTAGCCCTCCACGACGACCCGGCGGTCGCGCATGTCGGCGAGGAACCGCTCGTCGTGCTGCGCGGGGCTCCACGCGACCTGGTTGACGACGGGGACGTCACCGGTGTCCTTGATGAGCTGGTCGATCAGCGCCGCGTCGTAGTTGCTGACGCCGATCGAGCGGGTCAGGCCGGCGTCGCGGGCCGCCTGGAACGCCTCCCAGGTCGGCACCGACTTCGCCCGCGACGGCGGCCAGTGGATGAGCCACAGGTCGACGAAGTCGACGCCGAGGGCCTTGAGGCTCGCCTCGATCGTCTGGCGCTCCAGGCCGGACTGCGACGGCGGGAGCTTCGTGGTGATGAAGACCTCCGAGCGGTCCACGCCGCTGTCGCGCAGCGCCCTGCCGATCTCCTCCTCGTTGCCGTACATGGTGGCGGTGTCGATGTGCCGGTAGCCGACGTCCAGCGCGGTGCGGGTCGACTCGTACGCCGAGGAGCCGGTGATCTGCCAGGTGCCGAAGCCGATCGTCGGCAGCTGCACCCCCGGGCCGAGCTCGACGGTTGGGATCTCGTGTGCCATGCACCCCATACTGCCCGAGACTGGCGGGCGTGAACTGGGTCCGGGTCGCGAGCTCCGCGCAGGTGTCGGCGCAACCACTCGCCGTGACCGTCGCGGGCGCGCCGCTGGTGCTGCTGCGGCCGGAGCCGGGCGGGCCGGTGGTCGCGTTCGCGGACCGGTGCCCGCACCGGCTCGTCCCGCTGTCCGCCGGGACGTTCGCCGGTGGGGTGCTGCGCTGCTCCTACCACGGCTGGGAGTTCGACCCGGGCGGTGCCTGCGTCGCGATCCCGTCCAACCCGCCGGGCACCGCCGTCCCGCCGCGGGCGGCGCTGCCGGAAGGCCCCGCGGTCCGCGAGGACGCCGGGGAGGTGTGGGTCCGCCGCGAGGACGTCACGGCCCCGGCGCCGGTCGGCGTGCTGTCCAACGTGGACCCCGGGCTGGCCCGTGCCTGGCACCCGGTGGCCCTGCTGTCGGAGCTGCCGTGCCGCGCCACCCTCCTCGGCGAGGAGCTCGACGTGTCCGTCGCGGCGGACGGTGTACGGGTGGAGCCCGCCCCGCACGCGACCGCCGTGCGGTGGGGCCTGGTGTGGGTCGCCCCGGCGGCCCCGCTCGTGGCGCTGTTCGACGACCCCGACACCGAGGACGCCGCGTACGTCGGCGCGTGGCTCCCACCGGCCCGCACGAATGTGAGCGCCGGGATCGTCGCCGACAACTTCCTCGACGTCGCGCACTTCCCGTTCGTGCACGCGGGCACGTTCGGCGCCGGGGAGGAGCGCGTCGTCGCCCCGTACACCATGGACACCGGCGACGACGGCTGCCGCAGCGTGCAGGAGCAGTGGTTCGACAACCCGGAGGACCCGGGGGTCGCCGCCGGGATCCGGCCGGCCCGGCAACGCCGGCGCGCCACCTACGTGCATCGCGCCCCGTTCCAGCTGATGCTGCGCCTGGAGGAGCTCGACGCGGGCGCGGTGAAGACCATCCTGTTCTTCGCCCAGCCGGAGACCCTGACCAGCACCCGCATCTACACCAAGATGCTGCTGCACGGCATCGGCGGCGTCGCCGACCCCGGGCCGGACGTGGTGGCGCGGGAGGTCGCGTTCGAGGAGGCCGTCCTCGCCGAGGACCTGGCCCTGCAGGCCACGATGACGCTGCCGGGCCTGCCGCTGCGCCACCGCGACGAGCTGCACGTGCGCGCCGACCGGCTCGGGGTGGCGCTGCGCCGGACGCTGGCGCGGTACCGCACCACACCGTGAGCCGGTACCGCGCCGCGCCGTGAGCCGGTAGCGTGCGATCATGTCGGACTTTCCAACAGGGTTCCAGTTCGGTGTCTCGACCGCCGCGTACCAGATCGAGGGCGCCGCGGACGAGGACGGCCGCGGCCCGTCGATCTGGGACACGTTCAGCCGCACCCCCGGCACGACCCGGGGCGGCGCCACCGGCGATGTCGCCTGCGACCACTACCACCGGTGGGAGTCCGACCTCGACCTGATCCAGGAGCTCGGCGCCACCGCGTACCGGTTCTCGGTCGCCTGGTCCCGCATCCAGCCGACCGGCGCCGGCCCCGCCAACGCCGCCGGCGTCGCGTTCTACGACCGGCTCGTCGACGGCATGCTCGCCCGCGGCATCGACCCGCTCGTGACGCTGTTCCACTGGGACCTGCCGCAGGCGCTGCAGGACCAGGGCGGCTGGGGCAACCGCGACACGGCGATGCGCTTCGGCGAGTACGCGGAGCTCGTCGGCGAGGCCCTCGGCGACCGGGTGAAGCTCTGGGTGACGCTGAACGAGCCGTACATCCACCTGGTGCTCGGTCACGTCCTGGGCATCCATGCCCCCGGCCAGCAGCTCGGCATGGACCTGCTGCCGGTCATCCACCACCAGCTGCTCGGCCACGGCCTCGCCGTGTCCGCGCTGCGCCGGGTGTCGGCCGCGCCGATCACCCTCGCCAACAACTACTCGCCGGTGTGGCCGAAGAGCGACGCCGAGGACGACCAGATGTCCGCCATGTTCTACGACCTGGTGCAGAACCGGCTCTTCACCGACCCGATCCTGCTCGGCGCGTACCCGCCGGTCGTCGAGGCGCTCAGCACCGCCGACATCGACTCGATCGTGCTCGAAGGCGACCTGCAGGTCATCTCCCAGCCGATCGACGCGCTCGGCGTCAACTACTACAACCCGAGCCTCATCAGCGCCCCGCTGCCCGGTGAGGACCTGCCGTTCAGCCGCCTCGACATCACCGGCTACCCGACGACCGACTTCGGCTGGCCCGTCGTGCCGTCGGCGCTGCGGGACCTGCTGGTGACGCTGCGCGACACGTACGGTGCGAAGCTCCCGCCGATCTGGATCACGGAGAGTGGCTGCTCCTACGCGCCGGTCGACGACCAGTTCCGCATCGACTACCACGCCGGCCACCTCGACGCGGTCCGCGAGGCGATCGCGGCGGGTGTCGACGTGCGCGGCTACTGCGCCTGGTCGCTGCTGGACAACTTCGAGTGGGCCGAGGGGTACGAGCAGCGCTTCGGCCTCGTGCACGTCGACTTCGCGACCCAGGAGCGGACGCGGCGCCGGTCATTCGCGTGGTTCCAGGAGGTTTGCACCTCAGCTGCACCCCGCCCGGACTTGCAGGGCGGACCGACCGGATGACATCGTCGATGCGGGGCAATCCGTAGCGTTGCGCAGGTCAGTTGTGCGCAGCGTTGGGAGTCGTCGTGACCGAGCAATACGCCGGAGCCCTGCTCTACCTGGTCCCGGTCATCGTGGCGGCCGTCGTCGCGTTCGTGGTCACCAGGCCGGAGAAGGACGAGCCGGCCCCGGCCCGGGCGCCGCTGGACGCGATCCCGGCCACCCGGCGGATCCCGGCGCAGCGCAGCTACAGCCCGTCACCTTCGGCGGGGGCTTCGTCGTACGCCGGCGGCAACCGTCGCTCGACGGCGGTGCCCCACCAGTCGCCGACGCTGCTGCACGCCGCGCTCTCCTCGCACCTGGCCGCGGTGTCCCGCACCGCGACCTCCGCCGCCGCGCCGCTGTCGGCGAAGCAGCCGGTGCTGCGCCCGGCCCGGCTCGTGTCGATCCGCCGGCCGCCCGCATCCCCCGGCGGCCCCTGCACCAGTGCCCGCACAAGCAGCCGTGACGCGGTAAACGCGTTGCCCGCGCCGCTCGCGTCCCGCGACGATGACCGCATGCGGGTGGCGGACCTGGTCGTTGCGGCGTGCCAGGCGGACACCGCCGGCGACGAGGACCGCCGCTGGGACATCGTCTGGCACCTGCACCGCCACGGCGGCCGGGACGCCCTCGACGCCGCGGCCCCGCTGCTGGGCGGCGACGCGGCGGCCGGCCGGGCCCTCGCCGCGGACATCCTCTCCCAGCTCGCCGGCGACGCGCTGCACGAACCGGTGCGCCTCCTGCTCGATGCCGTGACCGGGGAACGGGACCCCGCGGTGCTGCATGCCATCGCCGTCGCGTTCGGGCACCGCAAGGATCCCCGCGGCATCGAGCCGCTGCGCCGCCACATCGCGCACGCCGACCCCGAGGTGCGGTACGGGGTCGTGTTCGGGATGCTGGGCCTGCCCGACCGGGCCGCCCTGGACGTGCTCATCGTCCTGTCGGCCGACCCGGACGACAAAGTCCGCGACTGGGCGACGTTCGGCCTGGCCCGCCAGAGCACCGAGGACTTCCCCGCGCTGCGCGCAGCGCTGGTCGCCCGCGTCGACGACCCGGACCTGGAGACGCGCGCCGAGGCGATCCACGGCCTGGCGGTCCGCGGCGACCTCAGGGCCGTCCGGCCGCTGCTGGAGGTACTCGACTCGCCCGTGGACGAGGACCTGGCGTACAACGTGCACGAGGCCCTGTACGCGATCGCCGCGTCGACCGGCGATCCCCGCCTGCGCGCCCACGTCGCCGCGCACCGGGACAGCTGGCTGGCCGACGTGCCCGGCGAGCCGCTTCCCGAGGACCTGCGGGCCGCCCTCGCCCGCTACCCGTCATAGGTGCTGCATGCCGGTCCCGACGTCGATGTGGCTCTGCGGCGACAGGCGCAGCTGCGGCCGCCGGTGGCTGGGCTGCACGGCCTGCTTGCGCCGGCCGACCGTCAGGTGGAAGTTGACCAGGTACGCGCCGTCCTCGCGCCGCAGCGTGGTCAGCCCGAAGTGCTCCCGCATCTCGCACAGCCGGCCGCTGTGGCAGTCGACCCACAGGTGCAGCCCGTTCTCGTCCTTCACGACCGGCGACACGCGGAACGTGACCTGCTCGCCGACGAACGCGGTGCCCCAGTCCGCCGCGTTCCGGCTCGGCGCCTCGCCCTTCATGACCGAGATGTGCGGGCGGGCCGCCGCCTTGAACACCACCCCGGACGCCTCGACCAGCGCGACGAGCCCGGCGTGCGCCTCGGCGGGGACGCTCAGCAGGTACCAGTCGGGCTCGTAGACGACCTCACCCAGCAGCTGCCACGCACCGTCGTAGTCCTCCAGGCGCGTCGACATCGTGGCCTCCCGTCGTTTCCCGCGCCCCGGGTCAGTCTCCGGAGCAGCCGAAGAAGTAGATCTGATCGGGCCCGCCGTCGGCGTAGACGATCAGGTGACGCCCGACGCCGCGGTCGGTGAGCAGGGGGTTGAGGGCCTCCGGCGGGTCGGGCTCCAGCCGGGCCAGGTCGTCCGCGGTCGGGCGGGCCGTGCCGAAGAACCGGGCGCATTCGGCGTCCGTCACCTCGAACGTCCTGCCGAACGCCCGCCGGTCCGCGGGATCGCCGGTGCCCACCTGGAAGATGTCCAGGATCGAGTGCGTCATGCTCTCGCGGACCGACTCGTCGGCCCACAGCTCGTCCTCCGTCGCCGGCTTCGGCCGGTCCCTGCCGTCCGGCCAGTAGTAGTCGCCCTCGGCGAGCACGCCGGCCCGGAGACGTTGGAGCGTGACGGCCACACTCTCGTGGAACGGGACCAGATAGTCCCACCCTGACGCACCCACCCGAACCTCCAGCTCTGCGGCGTTGCGCAGATCCTGCCACGCGGAGCGGGCCGCCGCCGTCCCGTCTCTGACCCGCCGGGCCCGGCGGGTCATGCCAGCGCGTCGAGGTACTCCGCGACCGGACCGAACGTGAGCACGCCGGACTGGGCGCCGGCGTGCTCGGCGGCGGCGGGGAGCAGGGCCGCGTGCAGGGTGCGCATCGTGGGCCGGTCGTCCAGTGCCACCGCGGCCTGGGCGGCCAGGCACAGGCGTGCCTCCAGCAGCGCGTCGTGCGGCGACGGGGCCAACGCGCGCAGGGCGGCCAGCGCCTCGCCCGGCCGGTCGGCGCGCAGCAGGAGCAGCGGGCGGACCCACGGCTCGTAGGGGCCCCAGCCGCCGCCGGCGTGGATGCCGAGGCTGAACAGGGACAGGCTCAGCAGGCCGTCGGCCATGCCGGGCATGTCGGCGCGGGCCAGGCCGGCGTGCGCGGCACGGTACGCGGGCTCCGAGGGTTGCCGCAGTGCGGCGTACAACGCGGTGAACACGCCGACCAGGGGCAGGTCGTACCGTGCGGCGAGGGTGTCGGCGGCGGTGGCGTGCGTCCCCGCGAGGGTCAGGTCGCCGAGGGCGGCGGCGGACTGCAGCTGGATCAGGTGCCCGAGGACCTCGAACGTGACCAGGTCGTGGCGGGCGCCCAGGTCGGTGAGCTCGGCGCCGACGGCGGCGCGGGCAGGTGCCAGCCCGGGCCGGTGGAACGTGTGGATGTAGCGGGCGTTCAGGGCGAGCGCCAGCTGCAGCGGGTCCCCCGTGGTCCGGGCGATGCGCTCCGCCACGATCGCCGCGAGCAGGCCGCGGTGGGTGGTGGTGCCGCGCAGTTCCAGCGCGAGGGTGCTCAGGAGCCGGCCCCGGTGCGGCTCGTCGAGCGGGCCGGCGAGGGCGCGGGTCGCCGCCTCGACGAGAAGCCCGGACAGGTGCTCGTCGTCGTTGCGGGGCCAGACGGCGGGGACGTCGAAGGTGGTGAGGGCGGCGGGGTCGGGGGCGACGGCGGCACGCAGGCGGCGGGACTCCGCCATGTGCCCGGTGACGGCGAGGGCGCGGGACAACCCCATCAGCGCTCCGGGGTCGTCGCCGGCCTGGCGCCAGTACCGGGCGGCCTCGTGCGGGTCGCCGCGGCGTTCGGCCTGGACGGCGGCGGCGCGGGCGTAGCGGGCCGCCGCGGCCGCGTGGCCGGGGCCGGCCTGGCCGAAGTGGTGGGCGAGGGACCCGACGTCGGCGGGGTGGACGCGGGCGAGCGCGAGCCCCGCGTCGGCGTGCCAGGCGCGGCGGCGCAGGGCGGACAGGTCGCCGTAGATGGTGTCGCGGGTCAGCACGTGGGTGAAGCGCAGCCCGCCGTCGGTGAGGAACCCGGCGTCGACGGCCGGGTCCAGGGCGGCCGGGTCCGCGACGAGGGCGGCGAGCACGTCGGGGTCGACGTCGCGGCCGAGGACGGCGGCGAGCCGCAGCGCGGTCTGCGCGTCCGGCGGGAGCTGGGCGAGGCGGTGGCGCAGCACGTCGCGTACGCCGGCCGGCACCGTCTGCAGGGCGGCGTCGCCCTCGTCCTTGACGAGCCGGGCGAGCTCCCGCACGAAGAACGGGTTGCCGCCGGTGCGCCGGTGCACCGCCGCCGTGTCCAGGTCACGGCCGGCGACGGCGCGGGCGAGGGTCGCGGTCGCGGGCTCCGGCAGGCCGCCGAGGAGAATCCGCATTGGTTCGGCGCGGGCGAACCGGGCGAGCGCGGCGGTCAGCGCCGGACCGATCTCGGTGGCGCGGAAGGTACCGGCGAGCAGCACCGGCCCCGTGGCGGGGCCGCGCTCGGCGAACAGGTCGGCGAGCAGGTCGAGGGTGCCCTCGTCGGCGCGGTGCAGGTCGTCGGCGATGAGCAGCACGGGGTTGGCCCGGGCCGCGGCGCTCAACGCCTCGACGGTCGCGCGGCGGCGGCGGAAGCGGGCGGTGGCGGGGTCGCCGACCGGGACATCGGTGGCCCTGCCTTCGGTGGCGGCCTCGCCTTCGGTGGCTCTGCCTTTGGGCGCCTTGCCTTCGGGGGGCCGGCCTTCGGGGGCCGGGGTCTTGGTGGCCGGGGTCTCGGCGGCCCGGACTCCGGGGGGCGGTTGCAGGATGTCGGGGTGGACGGTCGGGGCGCCGTCGTGTTCGGGGGCGTGGCCCCACGACGTCGTCCAGCCTTCGGCAGCGAGGTCGCGGGCGAGGGCCGAGACCAGCGCGGTCTTGCCGGCGCCGGGTTCGCCGGACACGAGGGCGAGGACGGGCCGGCCCTCGGAGACCGCCTGCGCCGCCGCGGCCCGGAGGCGGTCCAGCTCGCCGTCCCGGCCCACCAGGTCCGGCGCCCGCGACGGCGACCACGGCCGGGACGGCAGGCCCTGGGCCGGCAATGACCGCGCTCCCTGGTCCGGCCATCGGGCTGGTTGCGCATCGGCGGGGGCGCCGTCCAGCCGTGGCGACTGGGTGAGGATGTCGCTCTCCAGGGCGCGCAGGGCCGGCCCCGGGTCGATGCCGAGCTCCTCGACCAGCACCGCCCTGGCCCGGCGCAGCGCGGCGAGGGCGTCGCCCTGGCGGCCGGAGCGGTACAGCGCGAGCGCCAGGGACTGCCAGGCGGTCTCCCGCAGCGGGTGCGCGGTCGTGTGCGCCTGCAGCTCGGTCGCCGCGTCCGCGGGCCGGCCGAGGGCGAGCAGCGCCGCCGTGCCGCTCCACCGCGAGGGCCCGCAGCTCGTCGAGCCGGTCGATCTCGGCGCGGGCCCAGGGCGCCGCCGCGAACTCGGCGTACGCGGGGCCGCGCCACCACCCGAGCGCCTCTGCCAGCAGCGGCAGCGCGGCATCCGGCGGCAGGTCCCGGGTCGCGTCCACGGCCGCCTCGAACCGCCACGCGTCGACGTCCGCGGTGCCGGGGCGTAGGGCGTACCCCGGCGGCTCCGTCACCAGCAGCACCGGCGGCCGGCGGGGCGCCCGGTCAGGCTCGACCGCGCGCCGCAGGTCGGCGACGAACGTGCGGATCGCCGCGACCGCGCCGTGCGGCGGATGCTCCGGCCACAGATCGTCGACGAGGACACCGACGGGGACGACCCGCCCGCGGGCGACGACGAGCCGGGCGAGGACGGCCCGCTGGCGGGCACCCTGCATCGCGACGGGCCCGGCGCCGGTCTCGGCCTCCACCGGACCGAGCACGCCGAACCTGGTCACCCCAGCAATCTACTGCTCATCGAACACTCATCGGCGCCGCGCAGGCTGTGCCGCATGAGGATCAACGGCTTCGACTACCAGCAGGTCCCGGTCGCCGACGGGGTGACCCTGAACACCGCGGTCGGCGGCGACGGCCCGCCGGTCGTGCTCCTGCACGGCTTCCCCCAGACGCACCTGATGTGGCGGCACGTGGCAGCGGACCTCGCCGCCGACCACACTGTCATTTGTCCCGATCTGCGCGGGTACGGTGCCAGCAGCAAACCTGCGGGCACCGACGCGTACGCGAAGCGGGTCATGGCCGCCGACGTGGTCGCGCTCGCCCGGGCGCTGGGCCACGACCGGTTCGCCCTGGCCGGGCACGACCGGGGCGCTCTCGTCGCGTTCCGGGCCGGCCTCGACCATCCGGACGCGGTGACGCACCTGGCATCCCTCGACGTGCTGCCGACGCTGGACATGTGGGACGTCATGCACGGGACGACCGCCGCGATCGGCTTCCACCTGTACCTGATGGCCCAGCCGCCGGGCCTGCCGGAGACGATGATCGGCGCGAGCCCGGACGCGTTCTTCGGCTACTTCCTCGACCTGTGGGCGCGGGACCCGGCCGCGATCCCGGGCGCGGTGCGGGAGGCGTACCTCGCCGCCAGCCGCGCCGCCGTCCCGTCGATCGTCGCGGACTACCGCGCCTCGGCCGGCGTCGACGTCGAGCACGACCAGGCCGACCGGGCGGCGGGCACGACGCTGCGGATGCCGGTCAGCGTGCTGCAGCAGGACTGGGGCGCCGCCCTCGGCTTCGACGCGGCGGCGTTGTGGCGCGCCTGGGCACCCGACCTGGAGCACACCACCGTGACCTGCGGGCACTTCATGGCCGAGGAAGCGCCGACGGAGGTCGTGCGGGCGATCCGGGCCCTGCTCGCCCGCTGACGCATCGGGACCGGGACCGGGACCGCGGACGCGGGCGGGGGGCGGGGCGCGGACGCGGGCGGGGACGCGGGCGGGGGCGGGGGCGGGGGCGCGGACGGGGGCGGGGGCGCGGACGGGGGCGCGGACGCGAGCGGCGCGGGGCTGCCACGAACCCGCGGACGTGGACACGAGCGGAACTTCCACGGCGCGCGCAAGCGCGAACGCAAGAGCGAGCGCGACGCAAGCGCGATGCGAGCGCCCGTTCGCGGTCCTCGACCGCCGCCGCACGCTCTCGATCCACGAGCGCGTTCGCAGGCCCTGGCCCCCACCGCACGTTACCGACCCGCAAGCGCGTTCCGGGACCCTGACCGCCATCGCACGTTCCCGAGTCGCGAGCACGTTCCCGAGCCCCGATCGCAACCGAACGTTCCCGAGCCGCGAGCACGTTCCCGCGCCGCGAGCGCGTCCCAGACCGCGCGTTTCCGGGCCTCGACCATCGTCGCGCGTTTCCCGACCGCGGGCGCGAACACACGTGCGTGACCAGGAACGCGACCGGCCACCCCGCAGCTCGCGAGGTGGCCGATCGGACGTCAATCGCGATACTCACGCTTGAGGCCCGGACCCGCACCGGCGCTTCCGCTCTTCGTTACGGTAGCGCCGGCTACCTAATTTTCCGACGGAGCCGTCACCGACTGTAGTACCAGCCGGTGACGGCCCGGCAATGCGTCCGGCGGGTCAGTGTGACGGTGCCGGTTCGAGGGGGTCGACGCGGTGCCTGCCCTCGCCGTCCTCGTCGGAGACCGGGGCCTCGGGGGCGGTGACGGCGGCGTGCCGGCCCTCCCGCTTGAGGCGGCGGCGCTCCTTCACGCCCTCGATCATCGTGTACAGCGTGGGCACCAGGACCAGGGTCAGCAGGGTTGAGCTGACCAGGCCGCCGATGACGACGATGGCCAGGGGCTGGGAGATGAAGCCGCCCTCGCCGGTGAGGCCGATCGCCATGGGGGCGAGGGCGCAGATCGTCGCGACGGCCGTCATGAGGATCGGGCGGAGCCGGTGCCGGCCGCCTTCGATGACCGCCTGGCGGACGGGCATGCCGCCCTCCCGGTACTGGTTGATGAGGTCCATCAGCACGATCGCGTTGGTGACGACGATGCCGATGAGCATCAGGACGCCGATCATCGCGGGCAGGCCGAGTGGGGTGTTCGTCGCGAGCAGGAGCAGGATCGCGCCGGTCGCGGCGAACGGGATCGACACCAGCAGGATGAACGGCTGGGCGATGCTGCGGAACGTCGCCACCATGATGATGAAGACGATCGCGATGGCGGCGAGCATGGCCAGGCCGAGCTGCGCGAACGCTTCCTGCTGGTCCTGGGTGACGCCGCCGAGGGTGACGGTCGCGCCTGCCGGCAGGGTCAGCTTGTCGAGCTTCTTCTGCAGGTCGGCGGAGACCGTGCCCAGGTCGGAGCCGGTGGACCGGCCGGTGACCGAGGCGCTGCGGTTGCCGTCGATGCGGGTGATGGCGATCGGGCCGGCACCCTCCTTGACGTCGGCGACCTGGTCGAGCCGGACGAACGGCGTCGTCGCGCCCTGGACCGGGATGGCGAGGGCCTTCAAGGCCGCCAGGGTCGCCGGGGGCGGGCCGGAGCGCAGGATCAGGTCGCGCTGCTGGCCGTCGACGGTGAGCTGGGCGAGGTTCTGCCCGCGGTAGGCGGCGCTGACGATGCCGCCGACCGCCGCGTCGGACAGTCCGTACTTCGCGGCGACGTCACGCTTGACCTTCACGTCGACGCGCGGGTTGCTGGCCGAGAGGTTGCTCTCCACGTCGGCGATCCCGGGGGTGCCGGTCATCGCCTCCTGCGCCAGCTTGGCCGCGGTGGCCAGGTCGTCGGTGTTGTTGGCCTTGACGACGACCTCGAGCTGGTCGGTGGAGCCGCCGCCCCCGCCGCCGGCGGCGATCTTCACGGTGCCGAACGCGGCCTGGTCGGTGACCTGCTGGCGCAGCTGCTCGATGACCTTGTCGACGTCGGCGTCCTCCTTCGCGGTGACCGAGAAGTTGGACGTGTTGCCCGACTGGGCGCCGGCGAAGCCGAAGCCGGCCGAGGCGCCGACGGTGACCTGGTAGGACTCGATGTCGCCGCGGGCGCCGAGGAGGTCCTCGACCTTCTTCGCGGCGGCGTCGGTGACGGCGAGGCTGGAGCCGACCGGCAGCTCCTGCGAGATGGAGAACTCCGTCTGGCCGCTCTGGTCGATGAAGTTGGTCTTGAGCAGGCCGGCCAGGCCGATCGTCACGAAGAACACGAGGATGCTCAGGCCGACGGTGATCCAGCGGGTACCGCGGCTGCGGGTGACCCAGGAGATGACCGGCACGTAGGTGCGCTGGAGGCGGCTGCGCTCCTCCTTGTCCAGCGCCTTGGCGAGGATCGCCTCACGCTCCAGGGCGCCGACCTGCTTCGGCGGGCGCAGGAACCAGTACGCGAGGACGGGCACGACGGTCAGCGACACCAGCAGCGACGCGAGCAGCGCCACGGTGATGGTGATCGCGAACGGGCGGAACAGCTGCCCGGCGAAGCCGCCGACGAGACCGATCGGGAGGAACACCGCGACCGTGGTCAGGGTGGAGGCGACGACGGCGCTGGTGACCTCGCGGACGCCGGTGAGGATCGCCTGGCGTTTCTCCTCGCCGTACTCCAGATGTCGTTTGATGTTCTCGAGCACGACGATGGAGTCGTCGACGACCCGGCCGACGGCGATGGTGAGCGCGCCGAGGGTGAGCAGGTTCAGCGAGTAGTCGCCGACCCACAGGCCGATCAGGGCGACGACGACCGACAGCGGGATCGACACCGCTGTGACGATCGTCGAGCGCAGCGATGTCAGGAAGATGAGGATCACCAGGACGGCGAAGAGCAGGCCGAGGGCGCCCTCGGTGCTGAGGCCCTTGATGGACTTCTCCACGAACGGCGCCTGGTCGAAGACCGAGGTGATCGCGGCGTCGCCGCCGAGCTCCTTCTTCAGGTCGTCGAGCTTGTCCTGCACCTCGTGGCTGATCTTCACCGCGTTGCCGTCGGGCGACGCGGTGACCGCGATGCCGAGGCTGGGCTTGCCGTTGGTGCGGGTGATCGACGTGGTGTCGGCGGTCTTGAGCTCGACCTTCGCGACGTCGCCGAGCTTCGCCGTCGGGGTGACGTTGAGGCCCTTGAGGTCCTCGAGGGTGCTGAGGGTGCCACCGACCTGCACCGCGAGGGAGCGGTCGCCCTCGGTCAGGGTGCCGGCGGGGAACGACACGCCGTTGGACTTCAGCGCGGCGGTCACCGACTGGGCGTTGACCCCGGCCGGGAAGGCCTTCGCCGGGTCGAGCGTGATCTCCACGTCCTGCGTCGCCGCGCCGGTGACCTCGACGGCGCGGACGCCCTCGATCCCCTGCAGCGCGGGCACGACGATGGCGTCGAGCTGCTGTGCGAACGCGACCTGGTCGCCGGACTTGCTGGCGGCGAGCACCACGGCCGGCAGGTCGTCGGTCGAGCCGGCGATGACCTGCGGCTCGACGGTCGACGGCAGCGTCGACTTGATCCGGTTGATCGCGGTCTGGATCTTGTTGGTGATGTCGTCGATGGACGAGCCGAACTCGAAGGACACCTGGACCGTCGCGACACCTTCACGCGTGGTGGAGGTGATGTCGGTGAGACCGGGCACGCCCTGCAGGGCGTTCTCGATCGGCGTGGTGACCTGCTCCTCGACGATGTCCGGTGACACGCCCGGGTAGGGCGCCAGCACGAACGCGGCGGGGAAGTCGATCGACGGGATGAGCTGTTGTTTCAGTGACGGGATGGCAATGGCGCCGAAGCCCAGGACGACGATCGCGATGATCGCGACCAGCCCCCGGTTCGCCAAACTGAGCCGGGCGAGGAACGACATGTCTGGAGTCTTCTTCCGATCGGCTAAGACAGACGTTAGTTCGTGTGATGCTAACCGTTCGCCTCGCGCAAAGTTTTTCCAGGGAGTAAAACATTCCTGTGACGACTCTCAGGGAAGCGCTGCTGCTGCGCGTGATGACGGCCGAGCAGCGTCTGCGCACCCTGTTCGCCTACGACCGGACCAACCGGATTTTCTCAGTAAACCTCACGATGCAGCAGCTCAAGGTGCTAATTCTGCTCAGCCGGCACGACGGGATCCCCTCCCAGGAGCTGACCCGGCACCTCGGCGTGACGTTGGCCACGCTGTCCGGCATCGTCGACCGCCTCGTCGCGCCCGGCTACGTGACCCGCACCGAGGACCCCCACGACCGCCGGATCCGCCGCATCCACCTGTCACCCGCCGGGCGTGAGGTGCTGACCGAGATCATGGACAGCGGCAACCGGGCGCAGCAGCGGCTGCTCGCCCGCCTCGACGACGAGACCCTGCTCATGCTGGAGACGGTGCTGGAGCGGCTGCTGGAAGCGGCCCGCGCCGACGCCCTGGAGCAGGGCATCGTAATCCCGGATGACCTCGAAAATCACAGCCACTAGTCTGGAGGTGTGACGGTTCGCGTGCGTTTCGCCCCCTCCCCGACCGGGATGTTCCACGTCGGCGGTGCCCGTTCGGCCCTGCAGAACTGGATCTACGCCAAGCAGCAGGGCGGGGTGTTCGTGCTGCGGATCGAGGACACCGACGCCGCGCGCAACCGTCCGGAGTGGACCGAGGGCATCATCAACGCCCTCGCGTGGATCGGCATCGCCCCGCAGACCTATGAGGGTCCCTACTTCCAGTCGGCCTACGCGGAGGCGCACTCCGCCGCCGCGCACGAGCTCTACATCGCCGGCAAGGCGTACTACTGCGACTGCACCCGCGAGCAGGTCCAGGAGCGTTCGGGCGCCCAGTTCCGCGGCTACGACGGCTTCTGCCGCGACCGCATGCTCGGCCCCGGCGAGGGCCGCGCGCTGCGCTTCCGCGCCCCCGACGAGGGCTCGACCGTCGTGGTCGACCTGGTCCGCGGCGAGCCCACGTTCGACAACAAGCTCATCGAGGACTTCGTCATCGCCCGCGCCGACGGCTCCGCGGTGTTCCTGCTCGCCAACGTCGTGGACGACATGACGATGGGCATCACCCACGTCATCCGCGCCGAGGAGCACCTGCCCAACACGCCTAAGCAGCAGCTGCTGTGGGCGGCGCTGGGCCGCACCCCGCCGGTGTGGGCGCACGTGCCCGTGGTGGTCAACGAGAAGCGCCAGAAGCTGTCGAAGCGCCGCGACAAGGTCGCCCTGGAGCAGTACCGCGACGAGGGCTACCTCGCCGAGGCGATGCGCAACTACCTGATGCTGCTCGGCTGGGCCCCGTCCAACGACCGCGAGATCGTGCCGTGGTCGGTCATCGAGGACGAGTTCCGGCTCGAGGAGGTCAACCCGTCGCCGGCGTTCTTCGACGAGAAGAAGCTCCGTGCGTTCAACGGGGAGTACATCCGCGCGCTGTCGCCGGACGCGTTCGCGGAGGCGTGCCGGCCGTGGCTGACCGGCACCCCGGTCGCGCCCGGCGGGACCCCCGTCGCCGCTCCCCCGTGGGACCCGGCCGACTACGACCCGAAGGTGTTCGACGCCCTCGCCCCGCACGCGCAGACCCGCATCGCCCTGCTCGCCGAGATCGTGCCCAACGTCGACTTCGTGTTCCTCGCCGAGCCGATCGTCGACGAGGCCGCCTGGGCGAAGGCGATGAAGGACGGCGCCGCCGACCTCCTCGGCGCGGCGGTCACCGCGTTCGAGACGGCGGCGTGGGACGCGGAGTCGCTGAAGTCGACCCTGGAGGCCGTCGGCGCCGAGCGGGGGCTGAAGCTCGGCAAGGCGCAGGCCCCGATCCGGGTCGCGGTCACCGGCCGTTCGGTGGGGCTGCCGCTGTTCGAGTCCCTGGAGGTCCTCGGCCGCGACCGCACCCTCACCCGCCTGCGCGCCGCCCTGCAGAAGCTCTGAACGTCGCCGACCGGCAGAAGCTCCGAACGTCGCCGACCGGCAGAAGCAGAAGCTCCAGAAGTCCGGCAGAAGCAGAAGCTGCAGAAGTTCAGCGTTCGTCGTCCCACGCCATCGAGGTGATCCGCCATCCCGATGGCGTGCGGACGAACTGCGTGGAGATCCGGCCGACAGCCGCGAAGGCCACCCCGTCCTGCACGCCCCGCTTGTCGTACACCGACCAGCGCTGCGCGACGTTGCCGAACGCAGTGGTCTCCCCGGACAGCTCCGACTCGTGGAACCGCGTCAGCGCCCCTGACTCGACCAGCGCCAGCCGAGGAGCGATGAACGCGTCCACGGTCGCCACGTCAGGTGCGCCGACGGCCTTGACCAGCAGTCCCTCCGGCACGAACAGGTCCCGGATCGCGTCGTAGTGCGGGCGTTCGCCGGGCTCGAACGACACGGCCCGGAAGAAGTCGTGCAGCAGCGTCTCCATGTCCACGTGTGTAACACGGCCCGGCGCGGGTAGCGGTTCGCCTCGTGAGAAGCCTGGTCTGTGCCTTCGGGGTCGCTGTGCTCGCCGGTGCCCTGCTGGTGCCGGCGACCGCGCACGCCGAGACGGCCGCCCCGCGCACCGGCATCCAGGTGCGCGACGGCCGGCTGGTCGAGGCGACCGGCAGCGACCTCGTGCTGCGCGGCGTCAATCACGACTTCATGTGGTACCCGGACCGCAACGGCTCGTTCGCCGGGATCAAGGCCGCCGGCGCCAACGCGGTGCGTCTCCCGCTCGGCATCGGCCACCAGTGGCGGGAGAGCGGCGTCGAGGACGTCGCCAAGGTCGTCAGCCTGTGCAAGGCGAACCGGCTGATCTGCATCCTCGACGCGCACGACACCACCGGCTTCGGCCAGGACAAGAAGGCCGCGACGATCGCGCAGGCCGTCCAGTTCTGGCTCGGGGTCCGCAGCGCCCTCATCGGCCATGAGGACCACATCATCGTCAACATCGCCAACGAGCCGTTCGGCAACGGCGCGACGATGCCGTGGGTACAGCAGACGTCCGACGCGATCCGTGCGCTGCGGGCCGCCGGTTTCCGGCACACGCTGATGGTCGACGCGCCCGGCTGGGGGCAGGACGAGTCGTTCGTGATGCGCGACAACGCCGAGAAGGTCCGCGACGCCGACCCGACCGGCAACACACTCTTCGACATCCACATGTACGGCGAGTTCGACACCGCCGCGAAGGTCAACGCGTACCTGAGCTCGTTCACCGACCGCCGCCTGCCGATCCTCGTCGGCGAGTTCTCCGGCGAGCACCAGTGGGGCGACCCCGACGAGGACGCGATCATGGCGTACGCCGAGGCCCGCGAGCTCGGCTACTTCGGCTGGTCGTGGAGCGGCAACGACAAGCAGTTCAGCTACCTCGACCTGGTCGACGACTTCGACGCGGGCCGGCTCACCGCCTGGGGCCGCCGGTTCATCTCCGGCCCGAACGGCCTGAACACCGACACCCGTGAGGCCACGGTCTACCGGTCCGGTACGGCCGCCGCCCCGGCCCGCGCGCCGCAGCAGGTGCGGGTCACGGACGTCACCGCCTCGACGATCACCCTCGCCTGGAAGCCCCGGCGGTACGCCGTCTACCAGGTCGTCGCCGTCGACGGCGCGGTGGAGACCCCGGTGGCGACGACGAGCCGGCCGACGGTCACGCTGTCGCGGCTGCGCGGCTCGACCGACTACACGTACGCGGTCTACTCCCGGGACCTGCTCGGCACCCGCTCGCCGCGCTCGACCCTGGTCGCTGCCGTCACACCTCCGGCCCGCCCCTCCTAGGCCACACCGCGGCGGTCAGGAACCCGGCGAGGGCCAGCCAGAACACCGCCAGGACGCCCAGTTGCAGGGCCACGTTGTGCCAGGCGCCGTCGGTGCCGTCGGTCATGCCGAGCGGGCGGGGCCCGCTGACCCACCCGTCGATGGGGCCGTCCGGGCGTTCCTCCGCGCCGGCGCTGACCCGTTCGACCTCGAACGACCCGTCGCCGGCGCGGAACGTGCCCTGGCACTCGAAGCCGTGCTCCAGTGGGGTGCACTCGGTGACGGTGAGCGACCCGTGCACACCGCGCCCCTCGACCGCCTGGTAGAAGTCCTCCAGTGCCCGCGAGCCGTCGTAGGCGAAGGCCAGGGCCCCGACCAGGAGCGCCAGGGCGGTGCCGCGGGTCCAGCCGGACCAGTCGCGGGACCGCCACGCCGGCAGCGGCCCGCCGCGCAGGACGTTCACCCCCCAACCGGCGGCGACGACCCCGACCAGGAACCCGGCGGCGGCGTGCCCCTGCTGGACAAGGATGCGGTCGTCATCGCCGTAGCGTCCCTTGAGCTCCTGCACGACGATGAAGGCGTAGCCGCCGTAGCCGAGGCAGACCACCGCGGCCAGCCCGACCCACCCCGCGGCCTTCTGCCGGACCGTGATCTCCACGCGCCGAGCGTAAGGGTCAGCAGGTCTCGCCGGACGGTCGGATTTCGGCGACCGGCAGCAGGGTGCGGCTGCGGCCGGGCCGCGGGTACTCGACGGCCGCGGCGGCGAGACGGTTGGCGTGCTCGCGCTGCTTCTGCCAGTGCCCGTACAGCGCGCCCTGCTGCGCGAGGCGGGACACGGCGCGGATCGTCTCCGGGTCGACGTCGCCGGGTGGGGCGTCCCGCCACGGCGTGCCGGGCAGCGGCATGAACACGTGCGAGTGGATCCGGGCGCCGAGACCGGCGAGCTCCTGGGCGAGCCGCAGCGACGCCGCGGCGTCCTCGGGGTCCTCCCCCGGCATCCCGAAGATCATGTCGACGTTGATCCGGAACCCCTCGGCGATGCCGATGCGCACTGCCCGCCGGACCGACTCGACGTCGTGCCCGCGTTTCGCGGCCGCCAGGACCCGCTCGGAGCCGGACTGCGCCCCGACGATGAGGTTGTCGTTCGCGCAGTACCGCTTGACGAGCCGCAACGCCTCGACGGTCATGTGCTCGGGGCGGATCTCGCTCGGGAACGACCCGAAGAACACCCGCCCGTCCGGCCCGATCCCCTCCTTGCAGCTGGCCAGGAGCTCCTCCACCGCGTCGAGGTCCGGCTCCTCGCCGTCGGCGCCGTAGGACAGCGACGTCGGCGTGATGAACCGCACGTCGCGCTTGCCGAACTCCCGCATCCGGTCGACGTGCCACCGCACGTTCTCGACGCTGCGGTGGCGGAACTTCGCGGAGAACATGAACGGCGTCTGGCAGAAGCGGCACGCGTACACGCAGCCGCGGGTGATCTCGATCGGGTTCATCCGCTTGTACGTCAGCGGGAACGCCCGGTATGTGCCGAGCGGCTCCTTGTGTGCCTTGCCGGTCCGCACGAGGCGGCCGGTGCCGTCGCGGTACACCAGGCCGGTGATGCCCGCCGGGTCGCCGCCGCCGTCGACGAGGTCGAGCAGCGTGCGCTCACCCTCCCCGACCGCGGCGATGTCCCAGCCCGCGTCGAGCGTCTGCACCGGCTCCGCGGTCGCGTGCACGCCACCGGCGAGGTGCATAGCGCCGGGTGCCTGCGCCTTGATGGTCGCGAGCTCCTCGGCGAGGGCGGCGGCGTCCGGCGAGTAGAACGACCACAGCACCAGCTTGCGGCCCTGCCGCGTGGTGATCGCGTCGATCGTCGCCTGCGCCGACTCCGCGAACACCACCTCGTACCGGGTGTCCGTGACGTGCTCCTCGAGGGCCGCGAGCAGCGTGTGGAAGCCGTACGTCACCGCCTTGCGGTACCGCAGGATCAACACCAGGTCGCTGCCGGTCACCGGCTCATCCTGCCAGGACCCGGCCGTCCGGCAGGAGCGGGGGACGGCCCGCGGTGACGCTGTGGCGGGTTCGAGCCGGCCTGCCGGGGAAGTCACAGCAGGCTGGCTTCGAGCATCGGAGGGTCCAATGGCGAACAGGGATGATGCTTTCGACGTGGTGGTGATCGGTGCGGGGCCGGTCGGGATCATCGCCGCCGCGCGCGCCGCGCGGGGTGGCCTGACCGCGGCAGTGGTCGAGGAGCGCCTGGCCGGCGGCGAGTGCGAGTACTACGCGTGCGTACCGAGCAAGGCGCTGCTGTGGCCGATGGAGCTGGCCGCCGAGGTCGCCCGGATGCCGGGGCTGCAGCTGCGCGGTCCGATCGACACCGCCGCCGTGCTGGCCCGCCGTGACGAGACGGTGTCCCACCGCGACGACGGCCACAACGTGAACGTGATCGAGAAGTTCCCGGCGGAGTTCGTGCGCGGACATGGGCGCCTGGCCGGTCCGTTGCGGGTGGAGGTCACGCTGCCGGAGGGCGGCACCCGGGCGTTGCGGGCCCGGCACGCCGTCGTCGTCGCCACCGGCAGCAGCCCCGCGATCCCCGGCATCCCCGGGCTGGCGGAGGCCCGTCCGTGGACCAACCGGGAGGCGACCAGCGTGGAGCGGGTGCCGGAGCGGCTGGTCGTGCTCGGCGCGGGGCCGGTGGCCTGCGAGATGGCCCAGGCGCTGCACGCGCTCGGCGCCCGGGAGACGACCGTGCTCGTGCGCGGTGACCGCCTGCTCACCGCGGCCGAGCCGTTCGCCGGTGAGCTGGTGGCGCGCTCGTTCCGGGAAACGGGCATCGACGTGCGCTTCGGCCTGCCGGTCACCCGGGTCGAGCGGCGTGGCGCCGGCGGCCCGGTGACCGTGCACACGGCCGACGGCGGGCGGATCGAGGCCGACGAGATCCTCGTCGGCACCGGCCGCCGCCTGGCCGTGGACGACATCGGCCTGGACACGGTCGGGCTGCACCCCGACGGGCGGATCGAGGTCGACGCGAGCATGCGGGCCACCGCCGTCGGGGACGGCTGGCTGTACGCCGTCGGCGACGTCAACGGCCGCAACCTGCTCACCCACATGGGGAAGTACCAGGCCCGGGTGTGCGGCGACGTGATCGCCGCCAGGGCCACGGGCGCGCCCGAGGACGCGCCCGGGCTGCGTGACACCGCCGACGACCGGGGTGCTCCCCAGGTCGTGTTCACCGAGCCGCAGGTGAGCATGGTCGGGCGCACCGAGGCCCGGGCCCGCGCCGACGGTTTCGCGGTGCGCACCGCCGAGTACGACATCGGCGCCGTCGAGGGCGCCACGGTCCGCGGCGTCGGCTTCACCGGCCGGGCGAAGCTCGTCGTCGACGAGGACCGCCGGGTCCTGCTCGGCGCCACCTTCGTCGCCCCGGACATGGCCGACATGCTGCACTCGGCGACCATCGCCGTGAACGCCGAGCTCACCCTGGACCAGCTGTGGCACGCCGTGCCGCCGTTCCCGACCGTCAGCGAGGTCTGGCTGCACCTGCTGGAGCAGTGCGGCCTGTGACTAGGCGGTTAGCTGGACGGTTTCCGTGCGCAGTTCGTGGGCGCCGTCCTCGCGGGTGACCTCGTAGTACAGGCGGCCGGGGACGGCGGTCAGGTAGCGCAGGCCGTGCGGCGCGTGCGGTGAGCCGCACGGGCCGGCGGCCGACGCCGTCAGCGGCGAGAACAGCCCGTCGGCCTGCAGGGTGCCCTGCGCGGTGCCGGTGCGCTCCTCCCAGTTCTCCCCGGCGGTGGCGCGGCCGTCGTACGTGGCGCTGAGCACCCCGTCGCGGACGTCCACGGCGCTGAGCCGGACACCGCGGGCGTCCCAGGTGCCGGGGCGCGGGGCGAGTGCCACGCCCTGCCACGCCCAGTCGATGCCGTCGGGGCTGGTGGCGTACCAGGTGGACATGCGGTCGGCGTGCTCGGCGGTCTCCAGGGGGTGCACGGAGGCCCACAGGTGCCAGCGCCGGCCGTCGAAGTGCAGGACCGGGTCCTTCACGCCGGCCTCGTCGGAGCCGGGCAGGACCGTGATCGCGGGCGCCTCCCCCAGCTTCTCCGGCTCGTCGGCCTCCAGCAGGTCGACCCGCCAGTGCTTCGTGCCGGGGGTGGCGACGCTGACGTACAGCCGCCACCGTCCCTCCGGGGTGACCACCAGTGCCGGGCGTTCCAGGGAGGCGCCGCCGAAGCGTTCCTTGGACACCTCGGAGACGGTGGTGAAGTGCACGCCGTCCGAGGACCGGGCCACGACGTTGGCGTAGCCGCGGCCCTCGCCGATCGGCCTGCGCAGCCGGTACGCCAGGAACACCGACGATCCGGCGGTGATCGCGCTCGGTCCACCGGCCCAGTTGCCGGGGCCCGCTTCCGGGGGGCTGACGACGATCTCGGAGCCGGTGCGGCGGGGCAGCTGTGGCACGTGCGGATCTCCAAACGCTCAGTGGTAGTTGCTCGCGTGGTCGAGGCTCAGCCAGTCGGCGTACGACTCGCCGGACACCTCCTGCAGCAGTTCGATCTCCTCGACGAACCGGGGCAGCAGCGCGGCCCGCTGCTCGGGGGTGACCTTCGGGCGGCGGCCGTGCTGGCGGTGCAGCAGCGCGAGCAGCGGCCCGCTGAACGCGTGCCGCACCGGCACCGGGAAGTGATGCCCGATCCTCCCACCGTTGCGCAGCAGGAACCGCAGACCCGCGTTGACCCGCGTGTCGGCCACGTAGTGGCGCACGTTCTCCGGCGGGATCTGCGCGACGTGCCCGGTGGCGACGCCCAGGAACGCACAGACCCGGTCGACGGTCCCGGCGGGGTCGTCGCGCAGGTCCCGGTAGCGCAGCAGCAGGATCTGCTCGCGGGGGAAGTACTGCAGCAGGTGCCGCAGCTGGCTGCCGTACCGGCCGAGGGCGGTGTAGTGCCAGAAGTCCGCCCAGCCGGCGGCGGTGCGGGCCGGCTCCAGGGCCACGGCCTTCTCGAAGTCGGCCTCCGGCTCCAGCCCGGCGCCCCACAGGTGCGACCAGTTCGAGTGCGCCCGGTCGACCGGGTCGCGCAGCAGCAGGACGATCCTCACCGCCGGGACCAGGCGCCGGATGCGTTTGTGGGATTCGAGGTCGTACAGGTAGAACGGCGTCGCCTCGCCCCGCAGCGTGCCCGGGGGTGCCGGGTCGAACAGCGCCTCGTACTCCTCCCGCCGCCACACGTGCTCCTGGTAGGTCTGCCGGTCGCCCGGCCCGCCGCGGTCCGGCGGCGGCCCGTCGGAGAGGAAGAACTTGGGTTCCTTGACCTCGGGCAGGAAGAGCTGCGGGTGTCGTACCAGCGCCGCGTGCAACGCCGACGTGCCCGCCTTCGGCACCCCGGCGACCAGGAAGTCCGGCAGCGCCATCACAGTCCCCTTTACCCATCGGGTCAGTAGGAATACAGCCTAACCGCCACCATCGAGGGACGACAACGGAGCGTGCCGATGTCATGCTGCTGCGATGAGCGTGGTCTCAGTGATCAACTACAAGGGCGGGGTCGGCAAGACCACACTGACCGCGAACATCGGCGCCGAGCTCGCCGCCCGGGGCCGCAAGGTGCTCCTCGTCGATCTCGACCCGCAGTCGAGCCTCACGTTCTCCTTCTACCGGCCCGCCGAGTTCGAGTCCCGGCCCACGGTCCTGCCGTGGTTCGAGGGATACCTCGCCACCCGCGTCGCCGAGCCGCTGCACAAGTACGTGGTGAGCCCGCGCGAGGTCAACGCCGTCGTGCAGCCGCTGGGCGGGCAGCTCGACCTGCTCGCCGGCGACCTGGGCCTCATCGAGGTCGACCTGAACCTGGCGGCTGCCCTGGGCGGCGCCCGTCTGCAGACCGGCAACCCCCGCTACCTGCCGGTGCACCGGCTGATCGCCGACGCCCTCACCGACCGCGCGTTCCACGGCTACGACTCGGTCCTCATCGACTGCGCACCCAACTTCAACATGGTCACGCGCACCGCGATGGTCGCCAGCGACCACGTCATGGTGCCGGCCCGCCCCGACTACCTCTCGACCCGCGGCATCGACTACCTGCGGGCCCGCATGTCCCGCCTGGTCGAGGAGTACAACGCGGTCGCGCCCCACCCGATCAACCCGGAGATCATCGGCGTGGTCTACACGATGGTGCAGTACACCGGCTCGGGCCCGCTCATCTCGCAGCGCACCTCGGTCAACGAGACCTCCCGGATCGAGATCCCCGTCTTCCGCCAGACCGTCCGCGACAACAAGACCGCCGTCACCGACGCCGGCGAACGCAGCCTGCCCGTCGTCCTCGCCCCGCCCGGCACCGCCTCGATCGAGACCCTACGATACGAGTTCCAGCAGCTGACCAGCGAGTTCCTGGCGCGCACCAGGATCTGAGGAGCGTCTTGCGATGACCGACCCCGCCGACCTCGCGCACGACGTGCTGCTGAAGGTCGCCGCGTTCGTCAAGTCCCTGCCGGCCGACCAGCTCGCCGACCTCGCCTCGGGCGTCTCCCGCCTGTCGCTGGTACCGCGCGGCGGCCGGCCCACCACCCCGGCGCCGTCGCGTCCCCTGTCGAAGCCGGTCGCCGAGATCGAGACGATGCTGGCGGAGATCGGCACGCGGGCGGCGGCGGTGCAGTACCTCAACGATGAGCGACTGACGGTCGCCCAGCTCCGGGAGCTGGCGAAGGTGCTGGGTGTGGCGTTGCCCAGCAAGGTCACGAAGGACGGCATCACCACGAAGATCGTGGATTCGGTGGTGGGCCGGCGTCTGGATTCGTCGGCGATCGATCGGATGGTTGCTCGCTGATCCCGTTTCACCCCCCAGGATCGTGTGGTCGTCTTCCTGTTGAGCGTCCGTTTGGGGGTACGCCGCTTGGAGTGGTTCCTGGTGTCAGTCCTCGGGGCTCGGTGGTTTCGCGCAGCCTCCGGCGGCGCGGACGGGTAGCGCGGTCACCGTCCGTGCCGTAGTTGCGGTGATCCCAAGCCAGGTCCGAACTCACATGATCCAGCGCCGTCGGGCGCATCATTCGGTGCTACAACACCGTTTTCAGTCAAAGAGCGAAGACCATCGATCACTAGACCGGGGAGTACCAGCACTCGGACGGCGATCTTCCGTCCCGGCCCATGATCGAAGGACGGCGGTGGTCGTCCGGGCGACCACCCGGAGCCTTCGATCATGAAGGGGGCGAGGCTGGATCTTGGTGCGCACCTTGAGCGCTCTCCGATTTGGGTGATTTGCGATGGTTTTGATACCAGCGGCGGTGTGGCACCACCGAATGACGACCTCGACGGCGCTGGACCATGTGAGCGCGGACCTGGCTTGGCATCACCGCAACTACGGCACGGACGGTGACCGCGCTACCCGTCCGCGCCGCCGCAGGCTGCGCGAAACCACCGAGCCCCGAGGACTGACACCAGGAACCACTCCAAGCGGCGTACCCCCACGCGGACGCTCAGCAGGAAGACGACCACACGATCCTGGGGGGTCAAGAACGACGATGCCTCCCAGAAGGACGGCTACGGTCGGCACGCTCATCGAGCAACGCCGCCGTCCGGTGCAGCACCTCATCCCACATCGGCACCGGCACACCCCCGACCACCATCGCCGCGAGATCCTCGGCGAGCCGGTCCACCTGCGCCATGTCCACCGTCGGATCAGCGTCCGGTTCGACCACGACCCGCTGCCGCGGAATCCGGGACGTGACATCAGCACCGGACTCGATCGGCAACGGATCACCGGCGCACACGATGTCCAGGTACCGGATCGTGCGGGTCAGCGCCACGAACAGCAGCCGGTGCCCCCGGTCGTCCTCGGCGACGATCTCCTCCGGCTCCACGACGATGACCGCGTCGAACTCCAGCCCCTTCGCCTCCTGCGGGCTGACCAGGTTGATCGCGCGATCCAGCTCACCCTGGTCGGCGCGGCCCCACTGCAGGTCGTTGGCGTGCAGGGCGAACTCCAGCTCGGCGCGGCAGGCGGCCGGGCAGACGATGCCGACGAAACGGCCGCCGAGGGCGTGGTCCTTCGCGATGAGCGCGGCCCGGCCGGCGCGTTCGGCGGGTTCGACGACGTGGACGCCGGGGTCGGCGGGGCCCTCGCGGACCGCCCTGGTCGGCTCGACGTCCGGGGCGGCGACGGGCAGGAGCTCCGCGGCCAGCTCGTACACCTGGCGCGGGACCCGGTAGCCGTAGCGGAGCCCGACGACGACCTGCGGCAGCTGTGAGGGCAGGTGTTCGGTGACCTCACCCCAGTGGTCGCGGGCCCAGGCGCCGGTGGACTGGGCCAGGTCGCCGACGACGGTGAGGGAGCCGGTCGAGGAGCGGCGGGCGACGGCGCGCAGCTGCATCGGGGAGAGGTCCTGGGCCTCGTCGACCACGATGTGCCGGTAGCGGCGCGACACCCCGTTGAGGAGCTCTTCGAGCTCGTCGAGCAGCGGCAGGTCGGTGTTGCTCCAGATCTGCTCGGAGAGCTTGTCGGCGCCGCGGCGGTGCAGCAGGGCCAGCTCGGCGGGGGTGAACTCGTCGGCGGCGGCGTTGGCGAGCCTGGCCTGCGAGCCGAGCAGGGTGCGCAGGAACGCGGCCGCAGACTGCAGCGGCCACAGGCGTTCCAGGAGGTTCTCGACCGGGCCGAGGCGTTCGGGGTCGGTGGGGCCGCCGCGGCCGCGGACGAGGTCGGCGAGCTGGGCGCGCAGCCGCTGGCGGCGTTGCGCGTAGGGGCCGCCGGCCTGGCGGGCGGAGGCGACGGCGGCGGCCACCTCGACGCCGGAGAGGGTGACGAACGCGCCGTCGAAGAGCAGGCGTTCGGCGGGTTCGGGCGTGCCGACCCGGTTCTCCAGGGCGCGGGCGAGCAGGCGGGCCATCCTCGCCTCACCCTTGAGCCGCCGGGTCTGCGGGTCCTCCGGCCTTCCCCGCTGTACGGGCGGGGCGAGCTGGTCGATGTCGAGCTGCGCCACGTCCTGGTCGCCGAGGCTCGGCAGGACGGTGCGGATGTAGCGGGTGAAGGCCGGGTGCGGGCCGACGACCAGGACGTCCTGCGGGCGCAGCCGGTCGCGGTGGTTGTACAGCAGCCACGACACGCGGTGCAGGGCGACGGCGGTCTTGCCGGTGCCGGGGCCACCCTCGATGACGAGCACCTGGTCCAGGGGTGAGCGGATCAGCCGGGACTGGGCGCCCTGGATGGTGGCGACGATGTCGGTCATCGTGCCGGTGCGGCCCCGGTCGAGCTCGGCGAGCAGCGCGCTGTCGGGGCCTTCGAGCTCGGCGACCGCCTCGGCCAGCCGGGCGAAGACGACGTCGTCGAAGTCCTGGATCTGGTTGCCGGTGCACTGGAAGGTCCGCTTGCGTTGCAGGCCGCGGGGGTCCTCGTGGGTCGCCTCGTAGTAGAGGGCGCCGATCGGGGTCTGCCAGTTGACGACGAGGACCTGCCGGGAATCGTCCAGGACGGTCTCGCGGCCGATGTAGAAGGTGTCCTCGATGTTGGAGGAGCCGCCGGGATCGGCGGGGGTGCAGTCGATCCGGCCGAAGGCGACCTGCTCCTCGGGCGCGGCGAGGGCGTCCTTGCGGTTGCGGCGGAACAGCGCGAGGCGGCGGCCGGCGCCGGCGTTGGCGGCGGCGTCGGGGACCTCGCCGAGCTCCGCGCGGACGCGTTCGCGGTGCTTGCGGGCCAGGTCGAAATGCTGCTGCTCAGCCGCCAGCTCAGCCGACTTGGACGCCACGGGCCGCCTCTCCGCGATCATGCACACGGTACGTGATCTCCAGATTACCCGGGGGCAGGGACTGCGGTCGATACTGTTCTTTCCCGCCTTGACGGTTCGCCGGCAAACGGGCGGGTAGCGGCGGGCCGTGCTGATCAGAGCGGCGTTCCTCGCCCTGCTGCTGTCATTGCTCGGCGCGGCGTACGTCTCGGTGGAGCCCGCCTACGGGGCGACCGGGATCAAGGCCACCGGCGGGCATCTCGTGGAGGCGAACGGGGAGCGCCTGGTCCTGCGGGGGGTGAACCACGGGTACTACTTCGGCAAGGGACCCTCGTCGGTGTTCGCCGACATCAAGGCATCCGGCGCCAACTCGGTGCGGGTGGCGCTGTCCAGCGGCACCGGGTTCCCCGCGACGCCCCCGGCGGAGGTCGCCGACGTCATCGGCCGGTGCCGGGAGAACCGGCTGATCTGCGTGCTCGACGTGCACGACACGATGGGCTACGGCACCGAGCCGGGCGCCGCGACGATCGCGCAGGCCGTCGACTACTGGCTGACGCTGCGCAAGGTGCTGCTGCGGCAGGAGTCCTACGTCATCATCAACATCGCCAACGAGCCCTCGGGGCACGCGGTGAACGTCGACTGGATCGGCGACACGAAGACGGCGATCCAGCGGCTGCGCTCCGCCGGGCTGCTGCACGCGATCATGGTCGACGCGCCGAACTGGGGCAACGACTCGTTCCACGTCATGCGCGACCACGCGGCTGAGGTGTTCGCCTCCGACCCGGAGCACAACACGATCTTCGACGTGCACATGTACGGGCCGTTCAACACCGCGCAGAAGGTCTCCGACTACCTCGACGTGTTCGTGCGGCAGCGGCTGCCGATCGTCGTCGGGGAGTTCTCCTCGATCCACCAGTACGGCGACCCCGACGAGGACGCGATCATGGCGTACTGCCAGCACCACGACCTCGGGTACCTCGGCTGGGCGTGGAGCGGCAACAGCCCCGAGTACCACTATCTCGACATGGTCGACGGGTTCCGGCCGGCGAAGCGGACCGACTGGGGGCGGCGGCTGATCGACGGCCCGGACGGGCTGCGGCAGACCTCGAGGGAGGCCGGGATCTATGGCGGGTTCTGGTTGGCGGCCAGACGATGAAAAGCTGTGCGGGTGACGAACCAGGAGCGGCCGGAAGGGCGTTACGGCGGGAGGAGCCTCGAGGCGAGCGTGCGCTCGATCGAGCGTGCGGCCGGCGCCCTCGCGACCGCGAGCGTGGCGCGGATGGACGAGACGTTGCCCTGGTTCCGGGAGCTGCCGGCCGACCAGCGGGCGTGGGTGATGCTGGTCGCGCAGGCCGGCGTGCGGTCCCTGGTCGAGTGGCTGCGCAACCGGCAGGAGGGCGGCGCGCTGCCGCCGGACAACTCCGACGAGTTCTTCGACGCGGCACCCCGGGCCCTGGCCCGCTCGATCAACCTCGGCCAGACGGTCCAGCTGATCAGGGTGACCATCGAGGTCGTCGAGGAGCAGCTGCCGCACCTGGCGGCGGCCGGCGAGGAGTCCGGGATCCGCGAGGCGGTCCTGCACTACAGCCGGGAGGTCGCCTTCGGCGCGGCCCGGGTCTACGCGCGGGCCGCGGAGACCCGGGGCGCCTGGGACGCGCGGCTGCAGGCGCTGCTGGTCGACGCGCTGCTGCGCGGCGACTCCTCCGACGTCCTGGCGAGCCGGGCGGCGGCGCTGGGCTGGGCGGACGCGCCACCGGTCGCGGTCGCGGTCGGCCGGTCGCCCGGCGGGGAGGCCACGGCGGTGCTGCACACCGTCTACCGGGCGGCGCGCCGCATCGGGGTCGAGATCCTCGGCGGGGTGCACGGCGACCGCCTGGTCGTGGTCCTCGGCGGCGCACCCGACCCGATCGCGGCGACCGAGCGGCTCCTGGTCGGCTTCGGCGACGGCCCGGTGGTGGTCGGCCCGGCGGTGCCGTCGCTGGACGAGGCGACCGAGTCCGCCCGGGCCGCCCTGGCGGGGTTCCGGGCCGCGCCCGCGTGGCCGGCCGCGCCCCGCCCGGTGGCCGCCGCCGACCTGCTGCCGGAGCGCGCCCTGGCCGGCGACGCGGAGGCGCGGCGGATCCTGCGCCAGGACATCTACGGCGCCCTGGTCCGCGCCGGCGGTGAGCTCCTGGAGACCCTCGACGCCTTCTACGCCGGCGGCGGCGTCCTGGAGAGCGCCGCCCGGGGGCTGTTCGTGCACCCCAACACCGTCCGGTACCGGCTGCGCCGCATCGGCGAGGTCACCGGATTTGTTCCTTTGGTACCACGTGACGCGTTTGCCCTGCGGATCGCGCTGACGATCGGCAGACTGGACCCGTTCGCGCCCGCACCGTCGAGCCCGCCGCCGCAGTGACACATGTCGCACCCCGCACCGGTGACGCACATCGCAGCCACAGTGACGCAGGTCGCAGCTGAGGTGAACGAAGGGTTGCGGTGGGTGACGGCGAGGTTCTGTTGGGGCAACACCACGCAATCTTTTGTAGAGTTCCTACAAACGACGTGGTCCACTTTGGTGCGTAGCGCTACCCGCGCGATTGCCCGGAATCCGGAAAAGTCATAGACGTGCTCGCTGTACTCGCCCCAGGGCAAGGCTCCCAGAAACCCGGCTTCCTGACACCGTGGCTCGCGCTGCCCGGCGCGGAGGCCCGTCTGCGCTGGTGGTCGGTCCTCGCGGGGGTCGACCTGGTGCACCTCGGCACCGAAGCCGGCGCCGAGGAGATCAAGGACACCGCCAAGACCCAGCCGCTGCTCGTCGCGGCCGCGCTGCTCACCGCCGAGCAGCTGCCGACCTACGACGCCGGCGTCATCGCCGGCCACAGCGTCGGTGAGCTCGCCGCCGCGACCATGGCCGGAGTGTTCAGCTCCGAGGCCGCCGTCACCCTCGCCGCGGTCCGCGGCCGGGAGATGGCCGCCGCGTGCGCCCTGGAGCCGACCGGGATGAGCGCGATCCTCGGCGGCGACCCCGACGAGGTGATCGCCACCATCGAGGCCGCCGGACTGGTGCCGGCCAACCGCAACGGCGCCGGCCAGGTCGTCGCCGCCGGCTCGCTGCCCGGGCTGGAGAAGCTCGCCGCCGCCCCGCCGGCCCGCGCCAGGATCATCTCGCTGCAGGTCGCCGGGGCGTTCCACACGCCGTACATGGCGCCGGCCGAGGAGGCCCTGGCCGCGATCTCCGCGGGCGTCACCACCGCGAACCCGACCCGGACGCTGCTGTCCAACCGCGACGGCGCCGCCGTCGACCACGGCCCGAGCATGCTGCAGCGGCTGGTCAGGCAGGTGACCGCGCCGGTGCGCTGGGACCTGTGCATGGCCGCCCTCGTCGACCTCGGCGTCACCGCCGTGATCGAGCTGGCGCCCGCCGGCACCCTCGCCGGGCTGGTCAAGCGGACCATCAAGGGCATCGAGATCGTCACCGTCAACACCCCGGACGACCTGGACGCCGCCCGCGACGTGTTCGCGCGGCACGGCGGCCCGCCACCCACCCACGAGCCGCACCCGCAGTTCAGCGTCGTGCTGTCGACGGCGGCAGGCACCTTCACCCCCGCCGACGGCCTCGTCGAGGGCGCCGAGGTCGGCGACGGCCAGCGTATCGGCGCCGTCCAGACCCCCCAGGGACCGGTCGACGTCACCGCGCACAGCGCCGGGACGCTCGCCGAATGGCTCGTCACCCTCGACGACCCGGTCGCGCCCGGCCAGCCGCTCGCCCGTATTGGAGACCAGCTATGAACCAGCCCACCGGGTCGAAGATCCTCGCGTTCGGGCACTACCAGCCGTCGCAGGTGGTCACCAACGACGACCTGTCCAAGGTGATCGAGACCAACGACGCGTGGATCCGCGACCGGGTCGGCATCGCCGAGCGGCGCGTCGCCGGCAGCGAGAGCGTCGCCGACATGGCGACCGCCGCCGCCGGCAAGGCCCTCGCCGCCTCCGGGCTCACCGCCGCCGACATCGACCAGGTGATCGTCGCGACCTGCAGCTCGATCGACCGCTGCCCCAACGTGGCGACCCGGGTCGCCGCGAAGCTCGGCATCATGGCGCCTGCCGCGTACGACCTCAACACCGCCTGCTCCGGGTTCTGCTACGGCCTGGCCGGCGCCGATCACGCGATCCGCGCCGGCGCCAGCCGCAACACCCTGGTCATCGGCGCCGAGAAGCTCTCCGACGTGGTCGACTGGACCGACCGCACCACGGCCGTGCTGTTCGGCGACGGTGCCGGCGCCGCGGTCGTCACCGCCACCTACGAGGGCGAGGAGACCGGCGTCGGTCCCGTCGTCTGGGGTTCGGCGCCCGAGAAGGGCGACGTGCTGAAGATCGAGGGCTGGCGGCCCTACATCAAGCAGGAGGGCCAGGCGGTCTTCCGCTGGGCGACCACGGCCATCGCGCCGTTCGCGCAGGCCGCCCTGGACCGGGCCGGCGTGCAGGGCAAGGACATCGCCGCGTTCGTGGCGCACCAGGCCAACACCCGCATCATCGACGGGATCGTGAAGCGGCTCGACCTGCCCAACGCGATCATCCTCAAGGACCTCGTCGAGTCCGGCAACACGTCGGCGGCCAGCATCCCGCTGGCATTGTCGAAGGCCATCGAGCGGCGTGAGGTACCTTCGGGCGCCCCCGTGCTGCTGTTCGGCTTCGGCGGCGGCCTCACGTACGCGGGACAGGTCATCCGCTGCCCCTGAGGTTCTGCTCAGCGGTCCGTTTTGTTTCAACAGCGTTCGACTTTGCGTCGAGGTTGCGTCAACCCAAGGAAGGAAAGCTCTATGTCCACCCGTGAAGAGATCGCCGGCGGTCTCGCCGAAATCCTCGAAGAGGTCGCCGGGGTCAACCCCGACGACGTCGCCGAGGAGAAGTCGTTCACCGACGACCTGGACGTCGACTCGCTGTCGATGGTCGAGGTCGTGGTGGCGGCGGAGGAGAAGTTCGGCGTGAAGATTCCGGATGACGAGGTGCCGAACCTCAAGACCGTCGGTGACGCCGTGTCGTACATCGTGAAGTCGCAGGCCTGAGAGCCGTTGTCGCGGTCTCGGGTCTGGACGGTCACCCCGGACCTGCCCGAGACCGCGCCATGTGGGTCAGCCAGAGAGGTGTTGTGCTGTGAGTGTTGAGGTCGTCGTCACCGGGCTCGGGGCCACCACGCCCCTGGGCGGGGACGTCGCGTCCACGTGGGATGCGATGCTCGCCGGGAAGTCGGGTGTGTCGCCGCTGACCCAGGACTGGGCCGCGCAGCTGACCGTGCGGATCGCCGCGCAGTTGGCCGTCGAGCCGAGTGAAGTGATCGATCGGGTGCAGGCCCGCCGCCTGGACCGCTCCGAGATGACCGCGATCATCGCCGCCCGCGAGGCGTGGGCCGACGCCGGCTCGCCCGAGGTCGACAAGCTGCGGCTCGCCGTCAGCGTCGGCACCGGCATCGGCGGCGCCCAGACCCTGCTCAACCAGGACGACATCCTGGAGGCCAGCGGCCCGCGCAAGGTGTCGCCGCACACCGTGCCGATGCTCATGCCCAACGGCCCGGCCGCCTGGGTCGGACTCGAGCTCGGCGCGCAGGCCGGCGTGCACTGCGTCGCCAGCGCCTGCGCCACCGGCGCCGAGGCCATCGCGCACGCCCTCGACCTGATCCGGCTCGGCCGCGCCGACGTCGTGGTCGCCGGCGGCACCGAGGCCGTCATCCACCCGCTGCCGATCGCCGGGTTCGCCTCGATGCGCGCCATGTCGATCCGCAACGACGAGCCCGAGCGCGCGTCGCGCCCCTGGGACAAGGGCCGCGACGGCTTCGTCCTCGGCGAGGGCGCCGGCGTCATCGTGCTCGAACGCGCCGACCACGCCCGTGCCCGCGGCGCCCGCATCTACGCCCGGCTCGCCGGCGCGGGCATGACCTCCGACGGGTACGACATCGTCCAGCCGCACCCCGAGGGCGACGGCGCCGTGCGCGCCATCGAGTTCGCGATCCGCGACGCCGGGATCGCCAAGACCGACGTCGTGCACGTCAACGCGCACGCCACCTCGACCCCCGTCGGCGACCTGGCCGAGATCAAGGCGCTGCACCGGGCGCTCGGCGACCACCCGCTGCTCACCTCCACCAAGTCGATGACCGGGCACCTGCTCGGCGCGGCCGGTGCGGTCGAGTCGATCGCCACCATCCTCGCCATCTACCACGGGGTCGTCCCGCCGACGATCAACCTCGACGAGCCCGACGACCAGCTGGACCTGGAGGTGGCCGCCCACAAGGCCCGCCACCTGGACATCCCCGCCGCCCTGAACAACTCCTTCGGGTTCGGCGGCCACAACGCCGCGCTGGTGTTCGCCCGCGCCTGACGTCCGGGAGCCGCGATGACGCTCGCGTCCGCTCAGTCCGGCACCGCGACCGCACGCCTGCGCGCCCTGTTCGACCAGGACACGCTCCGGCCCACGGCACCGTCGGACGACGACGGTGCCGTGGCCGGGCGCGGCACGGTCGACGGGACCCAGGTCATCGCGTTCGCCGCCACCACCCGGATGGGCGAGGCGGGCTGCCGCCTCGTCGTGGACACCATCGACGCCGCCATCCGCGAGCGGCTCCCCGTCGTCGGCCTGTGGGACTGCGGCGGCGGGGCCGCCCGCCTCGCCGGGGACGTCGCCACGCTCGACGCCGTCGGGCAGGTCCTCGCCGCCGTGGTCCGCGCGTCGGGTCGCGTCCCGCAGCTCTCCGTCGTGCTCGGCCCCGCCGCGTACGGCCCCGCCCTCACCGACATCGTGATCATGAGCGACGCGGGCGCGGAGGCCGACGCGGCCCGCCCCGGCGTCGCGCACGTGCGCGCCGGCGACGACGCGGCGGCGCTCGCCACGGCCCGCGAGCTCGCCGTGCTGCTGGGCCGGCAGGGCCGTCTGCGCGTCGACGACGTCGCCGAGGCGGACCTCGGCGCGCTGCTGCCGCCGCGGCACCTGGCGTACGACGTGCGCCCCCTCATCGAGCGGCTCCTCGACGCACCCGGCGTGGAGCTGCACGCGGGGTGGGCACCGAACGTCGTCACCACGCTCGGCCGGTTCGGTGGCCGTACCGTCGGCGTCGTCGCCAACAACCCGCTGCGGCTCGGCGGCTGCCTCGACGTGGCCGCCGCCGAGAAGGCGGCCAGGTTCGTGCGCACGTGCGACGCGCTGGGCGTGCCGCTCGTCGTCCTCGCCGACGTCCCCGGGTACCTGCCGGGCCCCGGCCGGGAGCCCGGCGACGTGGTCCTGCGCGGCGCGAAGCTCCTGCACGCGTTCGCGGAGGCGGTGGTACCGCGGGTCACGCTCGTCACCCGCAGGGCCTACGGCGGCGCGTACATCGCGATGAACTCCCGCTCGCTGGGCGCCACCGCCGTCCTCGCCTGGCCGGACGCCGAGATCGCCGTCATGGGCGCCGCCGCGGCGGTCGACGCCCTGCACCGCGAGCGCCTCGCGGCCGCCCCGCACGAGGAGCGGGAGCAGCTGCGGGCCCGGCTCATCGAGGAGCAGGCGGCGGTCACCGGCGTCGACCGGGCCCTGAAGCTCGGAATGGTCGACGCCGTGATCCGGCCGGAGCTGACCCGCGGCCGGATCGCCGCCGCCCTGGCCGACGCACCGGCCGCCCGCGGCGCCCACGGCAACATCCCGCTGTAGGGCTTTGCCAGGCGCTCGCGCCGGCAGCCTCCCACCATCGCCCTGGGCAGGTTCCTGGCGCCGGTCGAGGCCGC
This sequence comes from Dactylosporangium sp. NBC_01737, assembly GCF_035963215.1. Classification (NCBI taxonomy): domain Bacteria; kingdom Bacillati; phylum Actinomycetota; class Actinomycetes; order Micromonosporales; family Micromonosporaceae; genus Dactylosporangium; species Dactylosporangium sp. NBC_01737. Next base: position 3,959,395 of record NZ_CP109153.1, on the reverse strand, counting down.
CGGTGCGAGCACCGGCAGCCTTCCGCCGCCGGCCGGGGCGGTTCCTGGCGCCGCCCGAGACGGGCAGGGCCGCCGGCGCCGTAGCGCCGGCGGTTTCTGCCGCTGGTCAGGCGGGCAGGGTCTGCCACGCCCCGAACGGCTGGGCGACGCCAGGCGCGACCTGGCTGCGGACCCGCACCACCCCGTCCAGCCCGACGGCGGCGATCACCACCGCGCCGGCTGCGTCGACCGCGGCGGCGGGCACGTCGATGAACGGGCCGCCGTCCAGGTCGCTCCACGTCCAGGACGCTCCGGCGGGCACGCCCACGGCCAGCAGCCCGTCGCAGGTGCGGCTCAGCAGCATCGGATCCCGGCCGGTGACCACGGGTCCCGTCGCCCCGGGACGGCCGGTCGCGGTCACCGCCGCGTTCCAGCCGGCCGCCGGCGCGCTCTGCCGGTTGACCACGACCTCGCCACCGACCGCGCGGTAGGCGACGGCCGCGGTGCCGTCCTGCAGGAGCACCGTGGACGGCGGCGAGGACGGCACCACCCCGGGGAACGCGGAGTTGAGCACGAACGCGCCGCCCATGGTGTTCTGGTACCAGTGCAGGATGCCGGTCCGGGTCGCCGCGACGAGCTCCACACAGCCGCCCGGGTTGTTGACCCCGGACGGTTCGCCCTGCACGTCGGTGCCGCCGAGGTCGGTCCAGGAGGCCGGGAAGCCCGCGTTCGGCCCGGTCTGGCTCTTCGCGGACACACCACCGCCGCCGTTGCGGACCGCGACCACGATCCGGCCGTTGCCGAGCAGGACGCCAGTGGCCGCGCCGACCTGGTCGGCGTTGCCGAAGGCGCTGTTGGGGTTGCCCAGGTCGGTCCATGAGGTGGACCACCCGCCGTTGACGGCCGTCTGGTACGTGCTGACGATCTTGTGGTCGGTGAGGCGCCGCGCGAGCACCTGCAGCCGGCCGTCGGCGTTCGGCACGACCGACACCATGGGCGCCAGCTCACCACCCGAGCCGGTGAGCACCGCGGGCGCGGTGTTCCAGGCGCCGCCGGCGGACTGCAACCACGTCCACAGCAGGCCGCCGCGCACGACGAACAGCTGCAGCCGCCCGTCGACGTTGCGCCCGATCCACGAGTTGCCACGCGGCCACCGCAGGTACGTCGAGTCGACCCAGCCGGTGTTGTACGCGCCGCTGTCGAAGGCGGCGTACGCGTTGATCGTCAGCTGCTTCGCGGCGCGGTCGGTCGCGTGCAGGTCGGCGGGCTCGTCCTGGACGTTGTAGCAGCGGTGGTTGACCAGCGGCATCGCGTCGCAGTGCGTGGCGGCGGCCTGCCCGGCGAACTTGGCCACGGCCACGTGGTCGCCGTGGTCGGCCACGTACCGGGCGTCCGGGACCGGGTCCAGGGTGTGCACGACCGTCGGCTGGTAGCGGGCCATCAGCCCCGTCAGCATGCCGACGACGTCGGCCTTCACGCAGCTGAAGGTCCGCGTGACCTGGCCGCCGGTGACCAGGACCGTGGTCCTGCTCTGCCCGGCGTTGATCGCGTCGAGGGTGCCGTCGGACAGGTTCAGGAACACCAGCTCGACGAGCGCGGCGGTGCCCTGCAGGGTGTACCGCTCGGCCTGCCGCCCGGACGCCCACACCGTGCCGCCGGTCCAGGTCGGGATGCTGATGCCGCACATCTGGGCGTAGGCGGCCATCACCCCGAGCTGCCGGTTCCGGGCCCGCTGCCCGTCGGTGCTGCCGTTGCCGGTGAGCTGCCCCGCGGTGACGTACACCGTGACCACCGCCACTTGCGCGTCGATCGCGGCGGACACATCAGGGTTGATGAAGAACAGATCGTCGTCTGGGTGCGCAACGACTTGCATGACGAGGCCGGGCATCAGTACTCCCCCATTCACCGGTGTTGTGACAACGTTCTCGATGCGGCACCCCGCGCCGCAACTGCCGAACGGGTGTGTCCGTGACACCGGACGGATGAAGATCACCGGTCGTCAGTGTGCGGAACGGCCGATCTACAGGCGGGCATCCACCGAACCGGTGATCAGGCGCACGCGGACGCCGGGAGTCCCTGCACCGGCACCGGCGAGCGGCCCGGCGCCTTCGCCTTGCCGACCAGCACGTCAGCGAGGGCGAGCATCGACGCCTGTGCCGAGGAGTACGTCGCGACGAGGGTGCCCTTCGCCGAGCGCAGCACGTACGGCGTGTCGAGGGCCACCGTCACCGCCGCAGACCCGGACAGGTCGGAGGTGCCCTTGCCGTACCCCACGAGCCGGACCTCCGTGCCGCCCTGCTTCACCACGGTCGCGCCGGCGGCGGTCAGGGCCGCCTCGAGCCAGCCGCGGGCCGTCTCGCTGCCGGCGCTGGTGACCCGGACCGGGCCGGTGACGAGGGCACCGGAGCAGGGGCCGCGCAGGACGGTGACCGCCGCGGCGGCGCTCGCCCGCGCGGCGGCCTTCCCGGCGTCGCTGTTGACGGCCGACGCGCCGGGACGGGGCACGGCGGCGAGGCGGAACTTGAGCGTCAGGATGCGGGTCGCGGCCTCGGTGAGCCGCTGCTTCGGCAGCCGGCCGGAGCGTGCCGCGTCGAGCAGCCCCTTGTACGCCTCCGTCAGCTTCGGCGGCATCAGCAGGATGTCGTTGCCGGCGAGGACGGCGCGCACGGCGGCCTCACCGGGCCCCCACTGCTCGGCGGGCTCCATGTTGAGCGCGTCGGTGACCACGACGCCGGTGTAGCCGAGCTTCGTGCGCAGCAGGTCGACGAGGACCTTGCTGGAGAACGACGCCGGCACCCCCGGGTCGACCGCCTTGACGTCGAGGTGGCCGGACATGACCAGGCCGACGCCGGCGTCCCCGGCGGCGACGAACGGCGGCAGGTCGCCGCTGTCCAGCGCGGCGAGGCTCTGGCCGAGCACCGGCAGGCTGCTGTGGCTGTCGACGGTGGTGTGGCCGTGCCCTGGGAAGTGCTTCACGGTCGCGGCGACGCCGGCGGACTGCAGGCCCTTCACCGCGGCGGCCACCTGGGCCGCGACGAGCTTCGGGTCGCTGCCGAAGGACCGCGAGCCGATGACCCCGCCGGGCTGCGCGCCGAGGACGTCGGCGTCGGGGGCGAAGTCGACGTTGACGCCGATGGCGGCGAGCTCGGTGCCCGCGGCCTTCCACGCGGCCTCGGTGAGCGCCGGGTCGCCGCCGGCGCCGAGGGCCATGGCGCTGGGCAGCTGCACGATGCCGTCGCGGATGCGGGTGACCTGCCCGTACTCCTGGTCGGTGCCGATGAGCAGCGGGATCTTGGCGGGGAGGCCGAGCGCCGCGGCCTGCAGGCCACCGGTGAGCTTGGTGACCTGGGCCGGCGACTCGACGTTGGTGGTCTTGTTGGTGCCGGCGGTCGGGTCGTCGGCGCTGCTGGACACCAGGATGACGCCGCCGAGGTGGTACTTGCGCACGATCTCCGCCGGGGTCGACGCGCCGGCGTAGGCCTTGTTCGCCGACGCGGAGCCGGAGGAGACCTTGTCGGCGTCGTTGCCGTACGCGTAGGGCATCAGCAGCTGCCCGATCAGCTCCTCGTCGGACAGCCGGGCGACCAGCTCCGCGGCCTGCTTCGCCGGGTCGCCACCGGGGGTGACGGCGGAGTCCTGCGCCGTCGCGGACGGTGACGGCGTCTCAGGCCTGCCGTCGGTGCACCCGCCGAGCAGGACGGCGGTCGCCACGAGCAGGCGTGATATGGGTCCAAGGCGCGGCACCGTGCCACTCAACCACGCACGTGCAAGTTACCCAACTCGGGTGAGCAGCGTCATGGGGACGCCGTCGGCGGCGTGCCGGTACGGCTCCAGCTCGGCGTCCCAAGGTCCACCCAGCGCCTTCTCCATCGCGTGGGCGAGCGTCTCGTACCCCCGTGACGTGGCGATCAGGCTCCGGAGTCGGTCTTCGGACAGCACGATGTCGCCGTTGGCGCTCGTCGAGCCGTGGAAGAGGCCGCGGCCGGGCACGTGCATGAACCGCTCGCCGTCGACACCGGAGCTGGGCTCCTCGGTGACCTCGAAACGGATCATGGGCCACTGCCGCAGGGCAGCCGCCAGCTCGCCCCCGGTCCCCGTCGCGCCGGACCATGAGCATTGGGCCCGGCGAGCCGACGGCTCGACAGGCTGCGGTGTCCACTCGAGTCTGACCGGCGCTCCGAGGACGCGCGCGATCGCCCACTCGACGTGCGATGACACGGCGAGCGGTGACGAGTGAACATATATGACGCCACGCGTGGGCACGTATGACCTCCCGGAGACCGAGGTGCGTCTTCCCCTACGACCTCGAACCCGGCACGGTCTGCCCTGTGGCTATGTGCTTGTGGGACCCATGATGACGATGTTGCCCGCGGTGCGCCAGAGAATCGCCAACTCGGCTCCTACGAAATGTCCAACGGGTGGAGCCTCCACCAGGTAACTCACTTTTTTGGCCGGACCGGCCGGGTGTTACAGTTTTGCTGTCTTTCGCAGTTTCAGGCTCGACAAGGAGTTCCCGCCGTGGCGAACAACACCTCCAAGACCGCGCGGGCCTCAGTCCGCGCAGGCCAGGCCGGCGCATCCGGCGCCCTGAGCGTGCTGGGTGAGTTCAAGTACCTCATCCCGCTCAACGGCGGCAAGCACGTCTACGTGCGCAACCTGACCAACGGCAAGACCAACCGGCTCAGCACCTCCTCCGACGCGTTCGTCGACGAGATCCGCGTCCTCGCGGGCGCCGGCCACGCCGCGAAGCTGCGGGTCGAGCTGCAGGCGCTCAACACCGCCCACCCCGGCCACGGCTGGGACGCGACCGAGCAGCGCCTCGTCGACGCGGGCGTGTTCGAAGCCGCCTGACGTTCACTTCACAGCCGCCGCCCGGGACGTCCTGGGCGGCGGCTGCGTGCTGCGCCGGGTTCACTCGCGAAATGCTCCCAGGGACCACCGGGGTAATTTGACGTACTTCCGGGTAACAATGGTCCATGGGTTCCGTCGTCTCCCCCTCCGCCGTGAGGCTCCCGGACGGCGCCCGCCTGTACAGCGTGCTGTACCCGGCCGCCTCGGACGACGGTGACGGCGGCGGTGCGGCGCAAACCCCGGTGACGGTGGTCCTCCTGCACGGCTGGACGCTCGACAACCGCCTCTGGCGACAGCAGATCGCCGACCTCCCCGCCCGCCTCGGCGCCCCGGTCCGGATCCTCGCCTTCGACCTGCGCGGCCACGGCCGCTCCTCCGCCACGTCGGGCACCGACGCGACGCTCGAGCAGCTCGGCGACGACCTCGCCGAGGTCGTGGCGCAGGTCGTCCCCCACGGCCCCATCGTCCTCGTCGGGCACTCGCTCGGCGGCATGGCGATCATGGAGTACGCGCAACGCCACGCCAAGGCGTTCGCCGCCCGCACGGTCGGCGTGGTCCTCGTGTCGACCTCGGCCGAGGGCTCGTCGCGGACCAGTTACGGCTTGAGTCCCAGGCTGGCCCGGGTGATGCGGATCCTGGAGGTCCAGGGCGCCGGCCTGCTCGCCCGCTCCGGCGCCTGGCGCCCGCACCGCAGGCTGATGCCGCTGCTGGCGCCCGGGGTGCGCTGGCTGGTGTTCGGCCACCGCGTCGACACGTCCTGGGTGGCCCTGACCGCGTCGATGGTCGGCAACGCGCCGCTGTGCGCGATCGGCGGTTTCCGGCCGTCGGTCGACCTGCACCACCGCGTCGACACCCTCGCCGCGATGCGGGGCCTGCCGGCCGCGGTCCTGGTCGGCACCCTGGACCGGCTGACACCACCGGCCTGCGCGGCGACGATCACCGGCGAGCTGCCCGGCGCCGAGCTGATCACGTGCGAGGACGCGGGGCACATGCTGCCGATCGAGCGCCCCGACGTGGTCACCGACGCGATCGTCGGCGTGATCCGCCGGGCGGCCGGCAGGACCCGCGTGGTCCGGCAGCGCGCCGCCGCCCCGCGGCGAAGCTCATCCGCAGCGAAGGCCGGCCCCGCAGCGACAGCCCCCACGGCGAAGGCCGGTCCTGCGGCGACAGCCCCCACGGCAACGGCCGGCCGCGGCCACGGCCCCCGCAGCCACGGCCGGCGCCGCGGCCGCGACCAGCCCCGCAGCCGAGACCAGCCCCGCAGCCGAGACGAACCCCGCGGCGAAGGTCACCGAGGCGCCGCGGAAGTCACTGCGGCGGCGCGGCGACCCCCGGCGGGCCCGGCCCGGGCAGCGCGGAGGTCGACGGCCCAGGCGCCGCGGAGGTCGGCGGCGGAGAGGTCGTCGCGGCGGCCTGACGACCCGGATCAGCGGAACCGGCACGCAGGACAACGGAAAGGCGGCACCGCTGCGTCCCGGTGACGGCGACCGCTTGCTTTGCACCGTACCGCATCGTACCAAACTGGCGGCAACCCCAGTCACCGTGCCATCACTCATTGTGGATACACCGCGGAAACGTGCGGTGGTCAGTGCGGCGGCGTGACGGTGACGCCGTCCAGGGTACGCACGAAGTCGGCGCCGAGCGCCGTCGCCGGGGTGTGGGTGCCGGGGGTGATCCCGCCCTCGAGGACCCGCTGCACGGCCCGCAGGGAGGCGTCGGCGGTCAGGGCGTAGGCGTTCGGCCCCGTCAGCGTCGCGGTGCGCGTGTTCCCCGCGCCGTCGGTCACCGAGCCCCACACCTCGCAGCCGGTCCCGGCGCGGCGGGTCGTGGACGGGCCGCCGGCGGGGACGAGGGCCTGGGCGACGGCGCGCAGCGGGCGCAGGCGCAGCAGCCGTACCAGCGGCGAGGCGGCGTTGCGCGGCAGCCGCATGTACACCGTGATGTTGGGGACACCGGTGGAGTGGTGGGCGGTCACGAGGTCGCCCCACCGGGTGGCGCCCACGGTCCGCTCCCCCGACGGGAACGGCACCGTCCGCGACGGCGTGCCGAACGGCGTCGCGACCAGGGCGCCGTCGACGCGGCGGCGGCCGCCGGACGCGGCCTCGCCGAGGCTGGTGCGGGCGGTGCCGCGGCTGAGCCCGCCGGGCGCGTCGAACGCCAGCTCCAGTGAAACGGCGTCCGGCAGGGCGGCGACGAGCATCGCGGCGAGGCAGTCGGTCGGCACGACGTCGAAGCCGGCGCCGGTCAACAGGACGACACCGGCGCTCACCGCGCGTGACGACTGGGCGAACATCCAGTCGAAGACATCGAGCTCGCCGGTGATGTCGAGGTAGTGCACGCCGGCGGCGAGGCAGGCGTCCACGAGGGGGCGGGCGGTGGCGGCGAACGGCCCGGCGCAGTTGACGACGGCGCTGACGCCGTCCAGGTCGGGTGCGGTGAGGGGGAACGCCCGGTGCGGCAGCCCGAGCTCGCCTGCCAGACCCGCCACGGCGGCCGACCGGCCGGCGAGCACCGGGCGTTCGCCGCGGCCGGCCGCGAGGCGGGCAAGCAGTGACCCGCTGTAACCGTTTGCTCCATACACCATCCACGTCACGGTCGTCACGGTATGAGATGGTGGAGACCGAGACCACCGCGGGGAGGCACTGTGCACCACATCGAGACGTGGATGGCGACCCTTTCGCCCGTCTGGGTCTATCTGCTGGTCGGCGGTGTGATCGGGATCGAGAGCATGGGGATCCCAGTGCCTGGCGAGATCACGCTCGTCACCGCGTCGCTGCTGTCGGTGACGACGAGGATCGACCCGTGGCTGGTGGCCGGGTCGGCGTCCGCGGGCGCGATTATCGGCGACTCGATCGGCTACTTCATCGGCCGGCGCGGCGGGCGGCACCTCCTGGAGCGGGTCGGGCGGCGGTTCCCGAAGCATTTCGGGCCGGCGCACCTGGCGAAGGCGGAGCGCGCGTTCCAGCGGTGGGGCGTGTGGGCGGTGTTCTTCGGCCGGTTCATCGCGCTGCTGCGCATCCTCGCCGGGCCCCTCGCGGGCGCGCTGCGCGTGCCCTACGGCAAGTTCCTGGCCGCGAATGCCCTCGGTGGTCTGACCTGGGCGTTCGGCACCGTCTTCGCGATCTACTACGTGGGGCAGGCGGCGGAGAAGTGGCTGAAGGACTTCTCCTGGATCGCCCTGGCCGCGGCGGTCGTCGCGGGCCTTGCCACGACCGTGTGGCTGCGCCGCAAGGCGGCCGCGGAGGCCCGGGCGTTGCGCGAGGAAGCCGAGAAAACGCCGGCACCCACGCCGTGAAGTAGGCTCGTAGGGTTGTTTTTTCAACCCGGGTGCTAGGGGTGGGGCGTTGAACGACGCGGTTCGCGAGTCGGAGATCGCCGCCGAGCAGGCATACCTTGTCCGGGTCTACACCCGCCTCGACCAGTTGCGGATCACGGCCGCCGAGGTGGAGCGCGAGGGCTACAGCCTGGCCAGGGTGGGTAACTTCGGTGCGCTGGTCGAGCGCGACGCGATGGTCTACCACGCCGCGAAGCGGCGCCGGGCCCTGGAGAGCGAGCACGACGGGCTGGTCTTCGGCCGGCTCGACCTCGGCCCGGACGGGCGCTCCGGCGACGGCAAGGACGCCGCTTCGGCGGATCCGGTCGTCCCCGGGGGTGAGGTTCGTTACATCGGGCGGCTCGGGCTGCGCGACGAGACCTACGAGTCGCTCGTCGTGGACTGGCGGGCACCGGCGGCGGCGCCGTTCTACCGCGCCACCCCCGCCGACCGGATGGGGGTCGTGCGCCGGCGGAGCATCCGCAGCAGCAACGAGAAGGTCATCAGCATCGAGGACGACCTGCTCGACCCGGAGGCCGCGCCGAGCGAGATGGCGGTGATCGGCGACGGGGCGCTGCTGGCAAATCTGTCCCGCGCGACCGGCACGGGCATGAAGGACATCGTTGCCACGATCCAGCGGGAGCAGGACGACGCGATCCGCTCACCCAGCCTGGGCGTGACGATCGTGCGCGGCGGGCCCGGCACCGGCAAGACCGCGGTCGCCCTGCACCGCGCGGCGTACCTGTTGTATGCGGACCGGAACCGCTACGAGTCGGGCGGGGTCCTCGTCGTCGGCCCGTCGGACGTGTTCGTCGGGTACGTGTCGCGGGTGCTGCCCTCCCTCGGTGAGGACACCGCGTCGCTGCGCTCCCTCGGGCAGCTCCTGGAAGGCGTGCAGGGCAGCCGGCACGAGCCGCCGGAGGTCGCGGCGATCAAGGGTTCGCTGCGCATGCAGCGGGTGCTGAGCCGGGCGGCCCGTGGACCGGTCCCTGACTCGCCGGACCGGCTGCGCATCCTGTACCGCGGCGAGCTGCTGGTCCTGGAGCGCCCCGCGCTGGACGACCTGCGCCGCACGGTGCTCAACCTCGGGGTGCGGCGCAACGCGGCGCGGGCGAAGGCGGCCGGGCACGTGCTGGACGCCTTGTGGCGGCAGAGCGTGGAGCTGCTGCCGTCGGGGCGGCAGCAGAAGCGTGAGGAGTTCGCGCCGGACATCGCCGAGCGCCCCGAGTTCGTGGCGTTCATGCGGGCCTGGTGGCCGGTGCTGCGCCCGGCGCAGGTGCTCGGATGGCTCACCGACCGTCACCGGCTGTCCCGCTGGGCGAACGGTGTGCTGAGCAACCGGGAGATCGCGGTGCTCGCCGGCGCGATCCGCCCCGACGACCCGTCGGTCGAGGACGTGGCGCTGCTGGACGAGCTGCACGAGCTGCTCGGGGACCCGCCGGTGCGCAAGCGCGCGGCGCGGGACCCGTTCCAGGTCGCCGACGGGGTCCGGGAGGTCACGACGTACTCGGACCGGATGGCGGCGGCCCGGGCGCAGGCGGTGGAGCGCCCGACCGACTACCGCGACTACGCGCACATCATCGTCGACGAGTCGCAGGACGTGTCGCCGATGCAGTGGCGGATGATCGGCCGCCGCGGGCCCAACGCGACGTGGACGATCGTGGGCGACCCGGCGCAGGCGGCGTGGGGTGACGCGGCGGAGGCGGAGCGCGCGATGGACGGCGCGATCGGCAGCCGGCGGCGCTCGGCGTTCACGCTGACCACGAACTACCGCAACTCGGCGGAGATCTTCGAGGTCGCCGCGCGGGTCATCCGCAAGGCGCAGCCGGACATCGAGCTGCCGACGGCGGTGCGCACGGCCGGGCAGCAGCCGGTGCTGAGCACCGTCACGGCGCCGGAGCTGGAGGCGGCGACGCGGGCGGCGGCGCGGACGCTCCTGGACCAGGTCGAGGGGACGGTGGGCGTCATCACGCCGACGGCCCGCCGCGACGAGATCGCGAAATGGGTCGACGAGCTCGCCGGGGACGGGCGGCTGCAGACGGTCGGTGCGCTGGACTCGAAGGGCATGGAGTACGACGCGGTGCTGGTGGTCGAGCCGGCGCAGATCCGCGACGAGGCGAAGACCGGTTTCAGGACGCTCTACGTGGCGTTGTCCCGGGCGACCCAACGTTTGACCACGGTCGGAACCACACCCTTCTGAACATCGTTCGCACAGTTCTCTGTTCGAGTTTGTTGACTTCTGGTCGGCTAGGTTCGAAGCTGTAGCGCATGCGAGCGCACCCAGCCGCCCTTCGTGGGGGTGTCCACCCGGCCGTCAACTTCGGCCGGGCCACCGGGGTGCACACCGTCTCTGGCGACGTAACGTCTGCGTTGGAATCTGCGATGGGTTTTGCCATCCGCGCAGCCGCGCAAGCCGCTGCGCCTGCGAAGGGAACGGCGTGATGCTCGCACAGCAACGTCAAACGGCCATTCTGGATCTGGTGCGCCGTCACGGTGGCGTGCGCGTGAGCCAGTTGGTGCGCCAGTTCGGCGTGTCCGACATGACCATCCGCCGCGACCTGGAGGCCCTCGCCGACCGCGGGCTGGTCGACAAGGTGCATGGCGGCGCCACCATCGCCGGCCCCGGATCCACCGAGGAGCCCGGCTTCGACGCCAAGTCGGTGCGCCAGCGCAACGAGAAGGCCGCCATCGTCGAGCGGGCCGCGAAGCTCATCGAACCGCACACGGCGGTGGCGTTGTCCGCCGGCACCACGACGGCGGCGCTCGCCGCGCATCTCGTCGACGTCCCCGGACTGACGATCGTCACCAACTCGATCCCGGTCGCCGACACCCTGTACCACGCCGGCCGGCCCGACCAGACGGTCGTGCTCACCGGCGGCATCCGCACCCCGTCCGACGCCCTCGCCGGCCCGGTCGCGGAGGCGGCGATCGGCTCGCTCAACGTCGACGTGCTGTTCCTCGGTGTGCACGGCATGAGCCCCCGCACCGGTTTCACCACGCCGAACCTCATGGAGGCCGGCACCAACCGCCTGATGGTCTCCGCCGCCCGCAGGCTGGTCGTGCTGGCCGATCACACGAAATGGGAGATGGTCGGCATCGCGACCATCACCCCGCTCGACGAGGCGGACATCCTCATCACCGACGTCGGGCTTCCCGCCGAGGCACGGGTGCAGCTCGCTGAGCGCGTCGGTGAACTCATCGTGGTCGATCCGAACGGTTAGCCACCCCAACTGGAGAACGAGTGAAGCGCACGGTCACCCACCTCGCCGACGGTCGGGAACTCATCTACTTCGACGAACGCGACGACGCGTCCCGCGACGACGTCGACCAGCGGGAGCTGCCGCCCCCGCCCGCAGCGTCAGAGATGCGTCACGACCCCATCCTCGATGAGTGGGTGGCCATCGCCGCGCACCGGCAGTCCAGGACCTACCATCCGCCGTCCGACCAGTGCCCGCTGTGCCCGTCCACACCGGACTGGCAGAGCGAGATCCCGGCCGGTGAGTACGACGTGGTGGTGTTCGAGAACCGGTTCCCCTCGTTCAGCCACCGGGTGGGGCCCGAGCGGGGCGACATCCTGCCGGGCCTGGTGCCGACCCGGCCGGGCGCGGGCCGCTGCGAGGTGGTCTGCTTCACCTCGGACCACAACGTGTCGTTCGCGTCGCTGTCGCAGGCCCGGGTCCGCACCGTAATGGAGGCGTGGGCGGACCGCACCGCCGACCTGTCGACCCGCGACGACATCGAGCAGGTCTTCTGTTTCGAGAACCGCGGGACCGAGATCGGCGTGACGCTGTCGCACCCGCACGGGCAGATCTACGCGTACCCGTTCGTCACGCCGCGGACCCGCCGGATGCTCGCGTCGGCCCGCGCGTACGGCAGCGAACGCCCCGGCGGCAACCTCTTCGCCGACGTGCTGGCCGCCGAGCGTGCCGACGGGTCGCGGGTGGTGGCGGGCAACGCGCACTGGACGGCGTTCGTGCCGGCGGTGGCCCGCTGGCCGTTCGAGGTCCACCTGTACCCGCACCGGCAGGTGCCGGACCTGCCGGCGCTGGGCGCGGACGAGCGCGACGCGTTCGCCCCGATCTACCTGGAGGTGCTGCGCCGCCTCGACGGCATGTTCGGGCTGCAGATGCCCTACATCTCCGCCTGGCACCAGGCCCCGGTGCGCGTCGACCGGCACCTGGCATACCTGCACCTGCAGCTGTTCAGCACCCGCCGGGCGCCGGGCAAGCTCAAGTACCTCGCCGGATCCGAGTCCGGCATGGGTGTGTTCGTCAACGACGTGCGGCCGGAGCAGGCCGCCGAGATGCTGCGGGAGGTCCGGCTGTGACAACGGCGGCGGAGCGTCTGGAGCCCGGCGAGAGCCTCTGGGTGAGCCCTGGCCGGGTCAACCTCATCGGCGAGCACACCGACTACAACGACGGGTTCGTGCTGCCGTTCGCGCTGCCGCACGCGACCGCGGTCAGCGGCACCCGGCGGACGGACAGGCGCTGGGTCGTCACGTCGGAGCAGACCGGTGAGACGGTCACGTTCGACCTCGCGGACCTGAGCGCGAAGGTCGAGGGCTGGGCCGCGTACGTCGCCGCCGTGGTGTGGGTGCTGCGCGAGGCGGGCGTCGACGTGCCGGGCGCGGAGCTCAACATCGCCTCCGATGTGCCGTTCGGCGCTGGGCTGTCCTCCTCGGCGGCCCTGGAGTGCGCGACGATGGCGGTCCTGGCCGACCTCGCCGGCCTGGGCGGCACCGGCCTGCCGATGCGGGACCGGCCGCGGCTGGCGCAGCGCGCCGAGAACGAGTACGTGGGCGCGCCGACCGGCATCATGGACCAGGCCGCGTCGACCCTGTGCCAGCAGGGCCACGCCCTGTTCCTGGACTGCCGGTCCCTCGCGACCGAGCAGGTGCCGTTCGACCTCGCCGCGGCCGGGCTGAAGATCCTGGTCGTGGACAGCAAGGCGCCGCACGCGCACGTCGACGGGGAGTACGCGGCCCGCCGCAAGGCCTGTGAGGAGGCCGCCGGGGTCCTGGGGGTGGCGGCGCTGCGCGACATCGACGTGGACGCGCTGCCCGACGCCCTGGCCAAGCTCGACGACGACACGACGCGCCGCCGGGTCCGGCACGTGGTGACCGAGGACCAGCGGGTGCTGGACACGGTCGCCGTGCTGCGCGCCGGTGACCTGCGCGCGGCGGGGCCGCTGATGACGGCGTCGCACGCGTCGATGCGCGACGACTACGAGATCACGGTGCCGCAGGTCGACACGGCGGTGCGGGTGGCCCTGGAGCACGGCGCGCACGGCGCCAGGATGACCGGCGGCGGCTTCGGCGGCTGCGTGCTGGCGCTGGTCGACGAGGGCGCGTGCGACGCGGTGGAGGCGGCGGTGCGGGAGGCGTTCGCCGTTGAGGGCTTCACGCCTCCCGACACCTTCGTGGTCACCCCTGGGCGGGGGACGTACCAGGTCGGCGGCTGATCAGCAGATGAGCCGTGCGTCGGCCCAGTCGGCGTGGTCGAAGTCGATGGAGCCGGCGCCCGCGGTGACCAGGCGCAGCGTGCTGCGCCCGGCCACGGCGACGTCGACGGCGGCGGGGGCCGCCGCGGTCACGGTCGGGCTGGTCCACAGCGTGACACCGTCGGCGACGACGCTGAACACGACACCGGTCGAGGACGTGCCGACCTCGGCGTCGATGCCGGCGACGGCGGTGAACCTGCTGCACGCCCCGCCCAGCGGCACGCTGAGGTCGCCGGCGGCGTGGACGCCGACGCCCTTGGGGTAGCTGACCCCGCCGACGGTGATGAGGCTGCCGTCGCCGGTGGCCTGCTCGCCGTTGGAGGTGTCCCGTTCGGCGGGTCCCCAGCCGTTCACGGCTGTGCCCCAGGTGCGGTCGCTGACGGCCGTACCGGCGCCGCTGCCGCCGCAGACGAGGGTCGGTGCTCCCCAGTCGGCGTGGTCGTAGGCGATGCCGTCACGGGCGTCGGTGGCCCGCAGTTCCAGGGTCAGGTAGCCGCCGGTGGACACGGTCAGCCTGGTCGGCGCCTGCCCGCCGGTCTTCACGCCGGTGAAGCCGAGGAGCCGGCCGTCGCCGTACACCGCGAACCGGACCGACCCGTTGGTGCCGGCCTCGGCGTCGACGCCGACCTGGGCGGTGAACGTGCGGCAGGCCCGGCCGAGGTAGACGTGCACGGCGGCGTCGGCGTGCCCGCCGATGCCCTTGGTGAACGCGGTGCCGCCGATGTTCAGCGCCGCGCCGTCCCCGGCGGCCTGTTCACCGTTGGCGCGGTCGCGTTCCACGGGTCCCCAGCCGCCGCTGGAGGCGAGCCAGGGCAGGTCGCTCACCTGGAGCGTGCCGGCGGCCGGTGGGGCCGCCAGGGTCCCGGCGCGGGTGACCCGGAACATGGCGACGCCGTGCGGTGGCACGGTCGCCGACAGCGTTCCTGCCGTGCTTCCGGTGGCTGCTGTCCAGAGGTTTTTCGTGGTGTACGAGGTGGAGCCGCCGAGTCCGAGTGCCGCGGCGGTCGTGGACACGGTGGTGGCCGATCCACCACGGTTGAACAGCACCGCCGCGGCGGAGCCGTCACTCATCGGTTTCGCCCACACCTCGGTGTCGCCGTTGTCGGCGACGCGCCGGCCCTGTGAGCCGCCCCAGTCCTGGTTGACGGCGATGACGTCGGCGTTGCGCAGCACGTTGAGCGTGGCGGCGGGGACGCTGCGCAGGTCGTTGCCGAGCAGCAGCGGCGAGGACAGCAGCGCCCACAGCGAGAAGTGCGCGATGTTCTCGTCCTGGGTCAGCGGCCCGTTGCCGACCTCGAGCATGTCGGGGTCGTTGTAGTAGCCCTTGCGGGCGAAGGTCTCCAGGCCGGCCTGCTGGTCCAGCAGCGAGGTGACGCTGCCCCAGCTGGCGTTGATGTCGCCGGTGGTGCGCCAGAGGCTGCCGCCCACGTTCGGCGCGAACTCCCATGGTGCGTCGTCGCCCCAGTTGCAGATGCTGTAGACGATGTGCCGGCCGGTGGCCTTCAGCGCGTCGCCCATCGCCTTGTACCGGGCGGCGGCGGGGCGGCCCTGGTTGTTGCAGTTGTCGTACTTGAGCAGGTCGACGCCCCACGACGCCCAGGTCTGCGCGTCGACGGTCTCGTGGTCGAGGCTGGCCGGCAGTCCCTGGCAGGTGGCGGTGCCCGCCGAGGAGTAGATGCCGAGCTTGAGCCCGCGGGCGTGCACGTAGTCGGCGACGGCGGCGATCCCGCCGGGGAAGCGGACCGGGTCGGGGCGCAGGCGGCCCTGCGCGTCACGGGTCGGCGCCATCCAGCAGTCGTCGATGTTGACGTACGTGTAGCCGGACGCGCGCAGCCCGGTGCTCACCATGGCATCGGCGGTCGCCTTGATGAGGTTCTCGTCGATGTTACAACCGAACCTGTTCCAACTGTTCCAGCCCATGACGGGTGCCGCAACGGGGCCGGGCGCCGGGGTGGCGGTGGCGGCCGCCGGTCCCGTCCCAACTGAAGTGATGAACGTGGATACGAGCAGCGCCGTGGCGGCGGCGGTGAGGACGCGCCTCAACGCCCGGGGATTTCGGTCCATCCAAGCTCCCAGGGTCGAGAAGATCGAAAGTGTTGAATATTGTGGCATACCCGCCAGCGGTTGAACACGATCGATCGCCGCGATGTTGGGACAACCTCGCCAAGGTCTCGAACATGTGACAGTTGTTGTTTGGTTTTGGGTGGCTGGGTGGAAACTCTTGACAGAAAAAGTTGGAGGATGAGTGAATGCGGTACGCCCCAACGCGGCGCACCTCGCGCCGCGGTCCACCCCTCCGCTCAAGGGAGTGACCGAGATGATCGATATGCGTGGCCGCTGGCGGCCCGCCCTGGCCGTTCTCAGCGCCTCCGCCCTGCTGATGACCGGCTGCGCGAAGTCCGAGGACGACCCGGCCGCGAAGACGACCGCCGACAGCTCCGCCGCGGTGCAGACGACGAAGTCCGCCGCCGCCGGAGGCTCGACCTGCACCCTGACGCAGTTCGGCGGCCAGAAGGTCGACCTGAAGACGGCCACCATCGGTTTCTCCCAGTCGGAGAAGGAGGCCAACCCGTTCCGCATCGCCGAGACCCAGTCCATCAAGGACGAGGCGGCGAAGCTGGGCATCCCGGCGGCCAACCTGAAGGTGACCAACGCGGACTCGAAGTTCGACAAGCAGATCACCGACGTCAGCACCCTGATCGACCAGGGCGTGCAGCTGCTCGTCATCGCGCCGCTCAACTCCGACGGCTGGGACTCGGTGTTCCAGAAGGCGGCCGCGAAGAAGATCCCGATCGTCACCATCGACCGGAAGATCAACGCGAAGCACTGCACCGACTTCCTGACGTTCATCGGCTCCGACTTCTACGAGCAGGGCAAGCGCGCCGCCGACAAGATGGCCAAGGCCCTGAACAACACCGGCACCGTCGCGATCCTGCTGGGCGCCCCCGGCAACAACGTGACCACGCTGCGGACCAACGGGTTCAAGGAGCAGATCGCCAAGGTCGCCCCGAACATCAAGATCGAGTTCGAGCAGACCGGGCAGTTCTCCCGCGAGGAGGGCCAGAAGGTCTCCGAGCAGCTGCTGCAGTCCAAGCCCGGCATCAACGGCATCTACGCCGAGAACGACGAGATGGCCCTCGGCGCGATCACCGCGCTGAAGGGCGCCACCAAGAAGGCCGGCGACGTCAAGATCGTGACGATCGACGGCACCAAGGGCGCCGTCCAGGGCATCGTCGACGGCTGGATCTACTCGGTCATCGAGTCCAACCCGCGCTTCGGCCCGCTCGCCTTCGGCACCGCCACCAAGTTCTTCAACGGCGAGGCGATCGCGGAGAACATCATCATCTCCGACCGCGAGTACGACTCGGCCAACGCCGCGGCCGACCTGGGCCTCGCGTACTGACCCGTTGACCCGCTGCAGCTGACTGTTTGCCACAGAGCCCAGGTCGGGGATGTCCCGGCCTGGGCTCTGCTTTCAAGAACGCTGCTTTCTAGATGGGACCCCTCGCATGTCCGCTCCGGACGCGCCGCTGCTCGAAGTGCTCGGCGTCAGCAAACAGTTCCCGGGGGTGCGCGCCCTCGACGACGTCTCGTTCACCCTGCGCGCCGGCGAGGTGCACGCCCTCGTCGGTGAGAACGGCGCCGGCAAGTCGACCCTCATCAAGGTCCTCACCGGCGTCTACCAGCCCGACGGCGGCGACCTGCGGCACCTGGGGCGGCCCGTCACGTTCCACGGCCCGCTCGACGCGCAGGCGGCCGGGATCTCGACCATCTACCAGGAGGTCAACCTCGTCCCGCTGATGAGCGTGGCGCGCAACCTCTTCCTCGGCCGCGAACCGCGCAACCGGCTCGGCCTCGTCGACGTCGCCCGGATGAACCGGGAGGCCACCGGGATCCTCGCCGGCTACGGCATCACCTCCGACGTGCGCCGCCCGCTGGGCCTCATGGCGCTCGGCGCGCAGCAGATGGTCGCCCTCGCCCGCGCCGTCATGGTCGACGCCCGCGTCGTCGTCATGGACGAGCCGACGTCCTCGCTGGAACCCCGCGAGGTCGAGACGCTCTTCGGCGTCATCCAGCGCCTCCACGACCAGGGCGTCGGCATCATCTACGTCAGCCACCGCCTCGACGAGCTGTACCGCATCTGCGACCGCGTCACCGTCCTGCGCGACGGCAGGCTCGTGCACACCGGACGCATCAAGGACCTCGACCGGCTGCAGCTCGTCTCGCACATGCTGGGCCGGCCGATGTCCGACGTGCGCAAGGCCGGCTTCACCAGCTTCGCCGGCGAGCACGCCACCGCCGACAGCCGGCCCGTGCTGCGCGCCTGCGACCTCACCAGCCGGCACAAGCTCACCGGGGTCAGCTTCGAGGTGCTCCCCGGCGAGGTCGTCGGCCTCGGCGGCCTGCTCGGCGCCGGGCGCAGCGAGACCATCAAGGCCGTCGCCGGGGCGCTGCCGCTGGACCGCGGCACCGTCGAGATCGACGGCAAGGTCCTGCGCCGCCCCAACCCGGTCGCCGCCCTCAAGGCCGGCATCGCCGTGCAACCCGAGGACCGCAAGGCCGAAGGCATCGCCCTGGGCCTGTCCGTCCGGGAGAACATCGCCCTGGCCGTCCTGCCCCGGCTGTCCACCGCCGGCGTCGTCTCCGAACGCAAGATCGACAAGATCGTCGAGACGTTCATGCAACGCCTGCGGATCAAGGCCTCCAGCCCGCACCAGCGCGTCGGCGACCTGTCCGGCGGCAACCAGCAGAAGGTCCTCCTCGCCCGGCTCCTCGCGACCGGGCCCAAGGTGCTGCTGCTGGACGAACCCACCCGCGGCATCGACGTCGGCGCGAAGGCGGAGGTCCAGGCGCTCATCGACGAGCTCGCCGCCGAAGGACTCGGCGTCGTGCTCGTCTCCTCCGACGCCGAGGAGCTCATCGAGGGCTCCGACCGTGTGGTCGTGCTGCGCGACGGCGCCGTTGCCGGCATGCTGCGCGGCGACGAAGTGACTACGGAGCATCTGATGAACGTGATCGCGACGGCGGCCTCATGACCACCGCCACCGTTCCGGCCTTCAACGGCGCCGCCGTCCGCCGGCTGCTGCCGCTGTACGGGGTCTACGTGGCCCTCGCCCTCCTCGTGCTGTTCAACGTCGTCTGGACCGACAACTTCCTCGCCTGGAACAACCTGCGCATCCAGCTGGTCCAGGTCACCCCGGTCGTCATCGTGGCGCTCGGCATGGCCCTGGTCATCGGCACCGAGGGCATCGACCTGTCCGTCGGCTCGGTGATGGCGCTCGGCGCGGCACTCATCCCCCTGTACCTCGGCTACGGGATGCTCCCGGCGATCCTGCTCGCGGTCCTCGGCGGCGTCTTCGTCGGCCTCGTCAACGGCAGCCTCGTCGCGTTCGTCGGCCTGCAACCGATCGTGGCGACCCTCGCCATGCTCGTCGCCGGGCGGGGCGTCGCCCTGGTGCTGTCCGACGGCAAGTACAAGGACATCCGCGACAAGGACTTCCTCGCCATCGGCACCGACGCGGTCCTCGGCGTGCCCTACACGGTGTGGATCGCCGCCGTCCTCGCCGTCGTCGTCGGGTTCGTCGTGCGGCGCACCGTGTTCGGCCGGCGGCTGCTCGCCGTCGGCGACAACCGGGCCGCCGCGCAGCTCGCCGGCGTCCCCGTGCGCCGGGTCCTGATCACCGTCTACGTCATCGCCGCGGTCCTCGCCGCCGTCGCCGGCGTGATCCAGGTGTCGCGGATCGGCTCCGCCGACGCGTCCCGCATCGGCCTGCTCATCGAGCTGTCCGCGATCACCGCCGTCGTCGTCGGCGGCACCCCCCTCACGGGCGGGAAGGTCCGCGTCCTCGGCACCGTCGCCGGCGCGTTCCTCATGCAGCTGCTGACCGCGACGATGATCGCCAACAACCTGAAGGACTCGACCGCCCAGATGGTCCAGGCGGTCATCATCCTGGTCGCGGTCTACACGGCCCGCGAACGGAGGACCCGATGACGCTCGTCGCCGAACCACAGCTCGAGAAGGCCGAGGCGGCCTCGCTGCGCACCGAACGCATCGTCGAGCTCGTCCAGCGCCAGGGCGCCCTCGCGGTCCTCGGCATCGTGCTCGTCGCCGGCCTCGTCGCGTACGACAACTTCCGCAGCGTCGACAACGCCGGCACCATCCTCATCTCGGCCGCGCCGGCCGCGCTGATCGCGCTCGGCATGACCTTCGTCATCATCACCGGCGGGATCGACCTGTCCGTCGGCTCGCTCTACGTCCTCGGCGGGGTCCTCGCCGCGTGGGCGTCGCAGTACGGCATCGCGGCCGCGTTCGCCGTGCCCCTCGCCGTGTGCGGGCTGTTCGGGCTGGTACAGGGGCTCGTCATCGCCTACGCGAGGCTCGCGCCGTTCATCGTGACCCTCGCCGGGCTGCTCGGCGCGCGGGGACTCATGCTCGCCCTGTCCGACGAGGGCGGCACCACGTACCTCGTGGACCCCGGCGCGTTCAAGGACTTCGGCAAGGGCGAGCTGCTCGGCGTCAAATACCCCGTGTACCTGGTCGTCGTGCTCTTCGCGGTCGGCATGGTCGCGTTGTACCGCACGCGCTTCGGCCAGTCCGTGTACGCGATCGGCGGCAGCGAGGACGCGGCCCGGCTGATGGGGGTGCGGATCCGCGGCACCCAGATCCGGGTCTACGTGCTGTCCGGGCTGCTCGCCGGGCTCGCCGGGGCGATCAACGCGGCCCGGCTCGGCTCCGGCGTCACCGTCCTGGGCACCGGCATGGAGCTCGACGCGATCGCCGCCGTCGTCATCGGCGGGACCCTCCTGACCGGCGGCGCAGGCACCATCGGGGGCACCATCGCCGGCGTCCTGCTGCTCCAGGTGATCCAGAACCTGATCAACCAGGACGGCGGGGTCACGTCGGCCTGGCAGACGGTGATCAGCGGGGCGTTCATCGCGCTGGTCGTCGTCGCCCAGACGTACCTGGCCAGGCTGCGGCGCGTGGCCTCGGGATAGCGTTCCGCGTTCCCGAGGCCAGGGGCACTCCGGTCGTACTTTCGGCCAGAGTGCCCCTGTCGTTTTGCATCTTGCATCGCTGACTCACCGACACAGAGCGCACACGTTGTGCGACTCTGGCGGGTGTGAGGCACCCAACATGAACTCCTTGCCGCGTCGGAATTACCCCCTGGGAACCCCCGTCGGCGTTGGGAGGTCAGTGTGAGCGTGCCTGGATACCGTGACATGCCAGGTCAGCAGTGGGATCCGCACATGCCCGTGGATCCTCGGGAGGCAGAGGACTTCCTCGACCAGTACTACCGGGAGAACCCACAACGAGGCGACATCAGCGAACGGCTCGCGCGCATCACCGACGAGATCGCCGAGACGGGCACCTACACCCACACGTACGCCGAGCTGGTCTTCGGCTGCCGGGTGGCGTGGCGCAACGCGAGCCGCTGCATCGGCCGGCTCTACTGGCGCAGCCTGGTCGTGCGTGACCTGCGCAAGATCGGCGCCCCCGACGAGATCTTCGAGGAGCTCGTGCGCCACCTGCGCCTCGCCGGCCAGCGCGAACGCAACGTGATCCGCCCCGTCATCTCCGTCTTCGCCCAGCACGTCCCCGGCCGCGACGGCTCCCGCCTGTGGAACGAGCAGCTCATCCGCTACGCCGGCCACCGCCACGCCGAAGGCCCCCACGCCGGCACGACCGTCGGCGACCCCCGCTACACCCAGTTCACCGAGACGCTGCAGCAGTACGGCTGGCGCGGCAAACCCGACAATCCCTTCGACGTGCTCCCCATCGCGATCGAAGGCCCCGGCGGCGACGTCAACCTCTACGACCTGCCCGAATCCGCGGTCTGGGAGGTGCCGATCGAACACCCGACGCTGCGCTGGTTCGCCGAGCTCGGCCTGCGCTGGCACGCCGTCCCCGCCATCTCCAACATGCGCCTCACGATCGGCGGCGTCGACTACCCCATCGCCCCGTTCAACGGCTGGTACATGGGCACCGAGATCGGCGCCCGCAACCTCGCCGACGCCGACCGCTACAACCTGCTGCCGGTCATCGCCGAGCGCATGGGCCTGGACACCAGCACCGAACGCTCCCTGTGGCGCGACGGTGCCCTGCTCGAACTCAACCGGGCCGTGCTGTGGTCCTTCGACCAGGCGGGCGCCCGCATCAGCGACCACCACAGCGAGTCGGAGCGCTTCCTCGCCCACATCGCCAGCGAGGAGCGCGCCGGCCGTGAGACCCCCGCCGACTGGAGCTGGATCGTCCCGCCGATGAGCGGCGCGGCGACCGGCGTCTTCCACCGGTACTACCACGAGGCGGACCAGCGACCCGCCTTCTACCTGGACACCGACGCCCGCGAACTCGGCCGGCGGGGGCGCTCACCGGTCGTGCCGCAGGTCCCGGACGAGCCGACGGCGTGCCCGTTCCACGAGCCCGAGCCGGCCGCGCCACCCGAGCACCGCGGCTGGTTCGGCCGGCTGTTCCACCGCACCTGAGCACACGGGCCTCGGGAGCGGGGTCCGGCGCGCGACCCGCGGCTCCACGGCCTACGCCGCCTTCAGGGCGGAGGCCAGCGCGTTGACGGCGACGTCCACGTCCTGCTTCGTCACCAGCAGCGGCGGGGCCAGGCGCAGCGTCGAGCCGTGCGTGTCCTTCGCCAGGACGCCGCGGTGCATCAGAGCCTCGCAGGCCTGCCGGCCCGTCATCAGCGCGGGGTCGATGTCGATGCCGGCCCACAGGCCGCGGCCGCGGACGGCGGTGAGGCCGTGGCCGACGAGGGCGTTGAGCCGCTCGTGCAGGTGGGCGCCGACGAGCCTGGCGTTGGCCTGGGGTTCGCCGGTGTTCAGCAGTTCGATGACGGCGCGGGCGACGGCGCACGCGAGGGGGTTGCCGCCGAACGTGGAGCCGTGCTCGCCGGGGCGCAGGACGCCGAGGATGTCCTGGTTCGCCGCGATCGCCGACACGGGCACGATGCCGCCGCCGAGGGCCTTGCCCAGCACGTACACGTCGGGGATGACGCCGGAGCAGGCGAACGTCTCGCCGGTGCGGCCGAGGCCGGACTGGACCTCGTCGGCCACGAAGAGCACGTTGCGGGACGTGCACAGCTGCCGGACGCCGGGCAGGTAGTCAGCGGGCGGGACGAGGACGCCGGCCTCGCCCTGGATGGGTTCGATGAGCACGGCGACGGTGGTGTCGTCGAGGGCGTCGGCGAGGGCGGCCAGGTCGCCGTACGGCACGATCCGGAACCCGGGCGTGTACGGGCCATAGTCGGCACGGGCGTCCGGGTCGGTGGAGAAGCTGATGATCGTGGTGGTGCGGCCGTGGAAGTTGTCGGCGGCCACGACGATGGTGGCCTGGCCGTCGGGGACGCCCTTGACCTTGTAGCCCCACTTGCGGGCGACTTTGATCGCGGTCTCGACGGCCTCGGCGCCGGTGTTCATCGGCAGGATGAGGTCCTTGCCGCACAGCTCGGCGAGCTCCTGGCAGAACGGGCCGAACTGGTCGTGCAGGAACGCGCGGCTGGTCAGCGTGATCTGGTCCAGCTGGGCGTGTGCGGCGGCGATGAGCGCCGGGTGGCGGTGGCCGAAGTTGAGCGCGGAGTAGCCGGCGAGGCAGTCCAGGTAGCGGCGGCCGTCGACGTCGGTGACCCAGGCGCCCTCACCGGAGGCGAGGACGACCGGCAGCGGGTGGTAGTTGTGCGCGGTCCAGCGCTCGGCCTGATCGATGAAGTGGCCGGTCTGACCGGAAACAGCGGTGGTCATGCGCGCACCTCCAGCGTGCAGCACTTCGGTCCGCCGCCGGCCTTGTGCAGTTCGGACACGTCGACCGGCATCGGCTGGAACCCTTTCGACGCTAGCGCTCCGGCCAGACGGGTGGCAGCGGACGGCAGGACGACGCGGTGGCCGTCGCTGACCGCGTTGAGGCCGAGGACGGCGGCGTCGGCGGCGGTGGCGATGACGGCGTCGGGGTACAGGCGGCGCAGCACCGCCTGGCTGCCGGGCGAGAAGGCACCCGGGTAGTAGGCGACGTTCGTCGGTGACAGGACGGTGAGCGCGGTGTCGAGGTGGTAGTAGCGCGGGTCGACCAGTTGCAGGGTGATCACGGGCCGGCCGAACAGCTCCTGGGCCTCGGCGTGCGCGGCGAGCTCGGTGCGCAGGCCGGTGCCGGCGAGCAGGTGCTCGCCGGCGAGGAGGATGTCGCCTTCGCCCTCGTTGACGCTCTTGGCCGCGTGGACGTCGAAGCCGTTGTGTTCGAACCACGCCAGGTAGGCGGGGCCCTCGTCGGCGCGCTCCGGGTGGCGGAACTGGGCGCCGTAGACCTTGCCGTCCACGACGGTGGCGCCGTTGGCGGCGAACACCATGTCGGGCAGGCCGGGGACGGGGTCGATGAGGTCGACGGTGTGGCCGAGGGACAGGTAGAGCTCGTGCAGCCGGGTCCACTGTGCGACGGCGAGGTCGGCGTCGACGGGCGCGGTCGGGTCCATCCAGGGGTTGATCGCGTAGTCAACGGCGAAGTACGTGGGTCGACACATCAGGTAGCGACGGCTCATGCGCTCAAACGTAGGCCCGCCGGGCCCGGCGTTCCATTGCGGAAGTTTGCTTCTTGCCGCACTTTCATTGTCTAGTCAGCGCATAATACGGCGATTCGTTGCGCACCGAGCACCGACGGGCTCAGCGCAGCTCCCGCCAGTCGCCGGGCTGGGCGAGCAGGCCGGAGACGCAGTCCATCGCGGGCTCCTCGGCGTCGAACTCGTAGGTGCGGGCGCGCCCGTCGGCGCCGCCCTCACGGGACTCGACCCACCAGTGGCCGGCATCCTCGAACAGATAGACGTCGCGGCGGGCGAGCCGCCCCCAGGTGCCGTTCCACCAGTGCTTCCTTCGCTCCATGGGGAGACATTCGAACACACGTGCCAACCCCCGCGGAAGCCCGCCACGCCGATATCGATCAAGTCTGCTGCATGACGGTTAGCCGGGTGGCGCGCCGGGTACGCCAACGCTTGCCTGAGCCACGGAATCTGGGGAGCTGACCATGGAGCAGGACCTCGTCGACCTGCTCGTCGCCGACCATCGCCGGCTCGAGTCGCTGTTCGCCGATATCGAGACGGCAGGGTCACCGGCGGCGCGCCGCACCGCCCTCGACGCCGCGATCACCATGCTGGCCGCGCACACGGCGACGGAGGAGCGGCTGCTGCACGCGCACCTGCCGGCGGAGCTCGCCGAGTACGAGGCCGCCGAGCACCACCGCATCGACGACCTCGTGGCGCGGCTCACCGAGCTCAACGACGTCGACCCCCAGTTCGGGCTGCTGCTGGCCGCGTTGCTGGAGGCCGTCCGAGAGCACGTGCAGGAGGAGGAGACGGAACTCTTCCCGCGGCTGCCGCAATCGGTGCGTGTGACGGAATGACCTGACGGGTAAGCCACTGTTCATGGCAGTTCCGGAGGACAGGCAGCCGCTCATCGCCACGCTCAAGCGGGCGGCGTTCCACTTGAAGGACTCGGGCATCCCGTTCTGCCTGGCCGGCAGTTTCGCGGTCTACGCGCGCGGCGGCGAGTCGGTGGACCACGACATCGACTTCCTGATCAAGGCCGAGGACGCCGAACGGGTGCTCACGGCCCTCGCGGAGGTCGGGTTCCGCGGTGAGGTACCGCCCGAGGGCTGGCTGGTGAAGGCGTGGGACGACGACAACCTCATCGACTTCATCTTCTGCCCGGTGCAGCGGCCGGTGACGGACGCGACCCTCGCGGACACCGATGTGATCGCCGTCAACGCGTGCCACATGCCGGTACTGTCCGCGACCGAGCTGATGATCCACAAGGTGCTGACGTGGTCGGCGCACTACTGCGACTACGCCCGCGGGCTGCCGGTCGCGCGGTCACTGCGCGAGCAGATCGACTGGCCCCGCGTCTACCGGGAAACGGCACACTCCCCGTACGCGCATGCTTTCCTGTTCTTGATCGACCGCCTCGGCGTCATGTCGCTGGACGAGACCAGCGCTCTCGCCGCTTCCCTGTGAGGAGGCACTGATGATCGTTGACCAGCACGTCGAGAGCGAGTTGCACCAGTTGCTGATCGAAGACGCGCGCATCGCCGAACAAGGCATCCGGGTGGTCCGTACCGAGGAGGGGGTCAGCCTCGTCGGCGAGGTGGAAAGCACCGAACGCCGCGACCTGATCTGCCAGGTCATCGCCGAGGCGTTCCCGGAGCTGCCGGTGCGCTGCAACATCGGGCTCACCAGGGTCCACGAGCCGCACGACGTGGAGGAACTATGACGTCCTACGGTTGTGTCAGTGGTGGTGTCAGAGTCGCCGCGGTGGGCGACGTCCACCTCGACGCCGACGTCCTCGGCCGGTACCGCCCGGCCCTGGAACACCTCGGCGACAAGGCCGACATGCTGCTGCTCGCCGGCGACCTGACCCGGCACGGCACAGCCGACGAGGCGCGGTGCGTGGCCCAGGAGTTCGGCGGCCTGGCCGTACCGGTGATCGCGATCCTCGGCAACCACGACTACCACTGCGACCAACCGGCCGAGGTGACGAAGGTCCTCGAGGACGGCGGGATCACCGTCCTGGAGTGCTCCGGCACCGTCCTGCGGGTCGGTGACGTGCGGGTCGGCGTCGCCGGGACGAAGGGGTTCGGCGGTGGGTTCGCGGGTGCGTGCGCCAGCGAGTTCGGCGAGCCGGAGATGAAGGCGTTCACCCGGCACAGCAGGGAGCTGGCGGAATGCTTCGGGGTCTCCCTGGCGGAGCTGGAGTGCGACGTGCGGATCGCGTTGACGCATTATTCGCCGGTGCCGGAGACGCTGCTGGGTGAGCCGCTGGAGATCTACCCGTTCCTCGGCTCGTACCTGCTCGCGCAGGCGATCGACTCGGCGCCGGCGGTCGGGCTCGCGCTGCACGGCCACGCGCACGCCGGATCCGAGCGGGGGACGACGCCCGGCGGTGTTCCCGTCCGCAACGTCGCCCACCCGGTGATCAAGCAGGCGTACAACGTGTACCAGCTGGCCCCGGTCCTCACGCCGGCCTGACTCCGACCGGCCTGACCGCCGTGTCGCCGGCTGACGGTCGTGCAGGTCAGAGCGGCGTCACCAGGGCGCCGCGCAGGTGGGTCAGGGCGTGGGCGAGCAGCCGGGACACGTGCATCTGGGAGATGTCGAGCCGGTCGGCGATCTGTGTCTGCGTCATGTTGCCGAAGAACCGCATCGCGATGATCTTCTGTTCGCGCTCCGGCAGCTGGGCGATGATCGGCCGCAGCGACTCCCGGTCGTCGACGGCCTCAAGGTCCTGGTCGACGCCGCCGAGGAGGTCGGCGAGCTCGGCGCCGGCCTCCTCGCCGTTGGCCGGCGCGTTGATGGACAGGGCCCGGTACGCGTGACCGGACTCGATGCCCTCGATGACGTCCTCCTCGCTCACGCCGAGCTTCTTCGCCAGGTCGGCGACGGTCGGTGAACGGCCGAGCTCCTGCGCGAGGTCACCGGAGATCTTCGAGATCTCCAGGCGCAGCTCCTGCAGGCGGCGGGGCACGCGCACGTCCCAGCCCTTGTCACGGAAGTACCGCTTGAGCTCCCCGACGATCATCGGGATGGCGTAGCTGGTGAACGCGGCACCGCGGGACGGGTCGTAGCCGTCGACGGACTTGATGAGCCCGACGTTGGCGACCTGGACGAGGTCGTCGAGGGGTTCGCCACGGTTGCGGAACCGGCGGGCGAGGTACTCGGCGAGCGGCAGGTGCAGCTCGATGAGCCGGGCGCGGGTGCGCTCCCGGCTGGGGCTGCCGGCGGGAAGGCCGGGCAGGAGCTGCAGCAGCGCCTGCGCCTCGACCTCGACGTCCCGGTGACTGACCCGGCCGCGGGCGGGAGCGGGGACGGGGGCGGGGGCGGGGGCACGGACGGCGGGGACGGGCTCGACGCACTGCGCGACGACCGGAGCGGTGGCCGGGGCTGCGACCGGAGCGGTGGGCTTCGCGGCCGGACGGCGGGCGGACTTGGCCACGGGACGATGGGCGGTGACGGTCATGGGGGATCCCCCTGCCTGCTGCATGGCCGTCCACCACGGATGCGGGCGGCGGGCCACGTGAGGATGTCGCCAGATGACGCCCTGGTCTCGAGCGTCCGGCGCGCTCCCGCCACCGGCGATCGCGGCTGTTTGACGATCGCGCCGATCAGCTGTTCAGCTGATGTTGCGGGTCATACAAACGTACGCCTACCACCCTGTGATGACAAGGTTACGAAGTGACGTCGGTGAGCGCCTCGTCGTCGGCGTCCGCGTCGGTGTCGGCCTCGGCGTCACCGGTCGCGGCGCCCTCCCCGGTCACCGCCCGGTAGATCCGTTCGACGTCGGCAGCGGTCCGTTCCCAGGTGTACCGGGAGCGCACCCGGTCGATCGCGGCGCTGGCGTAGCTCATCCGGCGCACCTCGTCGCCGAGCAGCCCCCGCAGCGCGCCCGCCAACGCCGGCACGTCCCGGGGCGGCACCAGCAGACCCGTGACGTTGTCGATGACGCTCTCGGCGATGCCGCCGACCTCGTACGCGACGACCGGCACCCCGCACGACATCGCTTCGAGGGGCGTGAGGCCGAACGGCTCGTACCAGGGCGCGCAGGCGAGCACGTCGGCCGAGCGGTACCAGCCGGGCAGTTCGTGTTGCGGGACAGCACCGACGAGCCTGACGCGGTCACCGACGCCGCACCGGTCCGCGAACTCCATCAGCCGGCGCGCCTCGGGGTCACGGTCGATCCGGTCCGGTGCCGGCCCGCCGACGACGACGAGTTCGGCGCCCGGGACGCGGCGCAGCGCCTCGACGAGGTCGGCGAAGCCCTTGCGGGGCACCAGCGGCCCGACGCTGAGGATCCGGCGCATGCCGGGGCGCAGGTGATCGGCGCGGGGGCCGCTCGGCGCGAACCGTTCACCGTCGACGCCGGACGGCACGATCACGGTGTCGGAGCGGCGGATGCCCAGCCGGCCGAGCTCGGTGACCTCGTCCTCGCACTGCGCGACGACCCGGTCGACCATCGTGCCGAGGGTGCGCTCCAGACCGATGCGCGACTCGGGGCTGCTGTCGTGCTCCTTGAGCATGCGCCGCTTGACCGTGCCGAGACCGTGGTACGTCTGCACGACCGGGATGCGGTGCTCGGCGGTGGCGGTGAGGGCGGCGAGGCCGCTGAGCCAGAAGTGGCCGTGGATGACGTCCGGGCGGAGCGTGTCGTCGCGCCAGTGCGCGGCGAGCCACCGGCCGAAGTCACCGACGTGCGGCAGCAGAGCGTCGACGGGCAGGTCCTCGGCGGGCCCGGCGGGCACGTGCTCGACGGTGATGCCGCCCTCGGTCCTGACGACGTCGTCGGGTGCCGCGGCGGCACGGCGGGTGTAGACCCGCACGTCGTGCCCGCGCCGCCCGAGGGTCTCGGCGAGGGCGGTGACGTGGGTGTGCTGGCCACCGGTGCCCGAACCCCCGAGCGCCAGGGGGCTCGCGTGCACGGACACGATCGCGATCCTCAACCCGCACCCGCCCGCGACGAAGATGCCTGTTGCACTGCGCGCACCTCCACGTGGCCGACTGCGCTGACCTGCCAACGCCCCTACCCGGGCAGGATGGTGGTAAACATCAACGGTCGAGTCGCAACCGGCTCGGGTGACACGGGTATGAACGCAGGTATGGACGCTGGTCGTGCGGCAGCACGGGGCGAGGATGTGGAGGGCATGGTGGCCAAGCCGTCGGGCACTGGTCGGCCGGGTGCCGAGCCGGCTGTGCAGGCGCCTGGGCAGGCGCCCGCCGAGGGCGGCAGCGCCGAACCGGCCGAGGCGCTCGCCGCGCTCGTCGCCAAGCTGCGCGCCGAGCTCACCGGCGTCCGCACCGCGATGCGCAACCGTGCCGTGATCGAGCAGGCCAAGGGTGTGCTCGTGGAGCGGCTCGGGGTGAGCCCCGACCAGGGGTTCGACCAGCTGGTCCGGTTGTCGCAGCGCACCAACATCAAGCTGATCGAGGTCGCCGCCGCGATCGTCGGCACCACGTCCCCCGACCCGGACGCGCCCGATGTGGTGAATCTCATCGACGACGAGCTGCGTCAGCACGTCGCGCGGAGCCGGACCAGGACCGCCCCGGCCTCCGACATGCCGGCCCCGGCCGCCGGGAAACCCCGCCGCCGGGCCAGCCGCCCCCCCGAGGTCGAGGCGTTGCAGTCGCAGCACCAGCTGCTCAGCGCCCGGATCGCCTCGGCACGCGGGTACGACGAGATCGCCGAGGTCCTCGGCACCGCACCGACCGCATGGCCGGCACCGACCGCGATCATGATCACGCTGCTCGACCCGGACGGTGCGCAGCGCGCCGTCGGCGCGTTCGGCATCCCCGGTGAGGTCCGCAGCCGCTGGTCGCGGATCCCCCCGGACCCGGCGCTGCCGCTGGTCGTCGCCGTCCAGGAGGTCGAGACCATCTGGCTCGTCGGCGGCGGCGAGGTCACCCGCCGGTTCCCGGTCATGGACCAGCTGCCGTTCAGCGGCGACACCGTCCTCGCCTCGCCGCTGATCTCCGGTGAGCGGGTCCTCGGCGCGATCATCATGAGCTGGGCCGACGGCCTGCCCGACAGCGACGAGCTGCGGCGGTACGTGGCGGCGCTGCTGGAGCCGGTCGCCCGGCAGATCGACACGCTCATCGGCGACGAGATCGCCAGCGCCTGGTTCCACGTCGAGGGCGAGGAGAGCGCGCAGGCCGCCCCGGCGCAGGTGTGGCTGCCGACGGTCGTGGACGTGCTGCACAACCCCGCGGCGCTGTTGTCCCCCGTCACCGTCGACGGCCAGCTCGTCGACTTCCGCGTCGAGTACGCCAACGTCATGGCACGGCAGGTCTTCGCCACCGCCCGGGTCGACCCCGACGAGGCGACACTGCTGGCGGCGTATCCGACGCTGGGCAGCGCGACCCTGCTGCCGGAGTTCGCCCGGATGCTGCAGGACGGCCAGCCCCGCCGCCTGGAAGGGCTGCGTGCCGACCCGCGCACCGACGGCGTACCGGCGGCGCAGACCATCTCCGTGCACGCCGTGCGCCTGTGGGACCGGGTGTTCGCGGTGTGGCGGATCGCCACCGAGGCCGACCTGCTCTACGACCAGCTGCTGCAGGCGGAGCGGATCGCCGGTGTCGGCTCGTTCTGCTGGGAGCTGCGCGACCCCGAGCCGCGCTGCTCGCCGGAGCTGATCCGGCTCTTCCACGGCGGCCGCGACGCCGCCCGCGTCCCCGTCGACGAGCTCACCGCCAGCGTCCACGCCGACGACCTGCTCGCCGTGCAGGATGCGGTACGCCGCACCGTCGTGGAGGGCAAGCACCTGCTCGCCGAGGTCCGCGGCGCGGGCCGGGTCAACGGCCGCCGGCTGCGGCTGACCGCCGAGCCGCTCTTCGACGACGCAGGCAACGTCACCGCCGTGCGCGGCACCGTCCAGGACGTCACCGAGGAGCGCGCGATCGAGGCCCGGCTCCGCCGCGCCGAGGAGGCACTGGCCGCGCAGCGGCACCGCCTCGCCGACGAACGCCGCGCCGCGCAGGCGCTGCAGAAGGCGCTCCTGCCGACCGACCCCGAGCTCGGCCACATGGAGGGCGTCGAGATCTGCGGCCACTGCCGCTCCCCCGAGCGCGTCGGCACCGTCGACGGCGACTGGTTCGACGCGACGTCCCTGCCCGACGGCGGCACGATCCTGGTCCTCGGCGACGTCGACGACCGCGGCCTGTCCTCGATGACGACGGCGGCGCGGCTGCGGTACGCAGTGCGCGCCTATGCGGCCCTGGACATGACACCCGGCGACATCCTCAGCGCCGTCAACGGCATGCTGTGCGCGATGGAGGTCGAGCACACCGCCTGCCTCGTCGTGGCCCGCTACTCCCCCGCTACCCGCGAGCTGCGCTGGGCCGCCGCCGGGCAGGTCGCCCCGATCCGCTACACCGCGGCGGGCCAGGGCACCGTGCTGTCCGGGCCGCTGGGCCTGCCGCTCGGCGAGGTCACCGAGATGCGGTACACCGACACGACGGTGGCCCTGGAGCCCGGCGACCGGGTCCTGCTCTACACCGGCGGCCAGGCCCGCGTCGACCGCCGCCGCGGCGGTGGCCTCGACCTGGTCCGCCGCGCCGGCGAACACGTCGACCTCAGCGACTTCGACGCCGTCGTGACCCACCTCATCACCAGCCTCAACCTCCCCGACGACGAGGACGTCTGCGCGATGCTGGTGCACGTCCCCTGACCTTCGGTGACCGGCCGGTAACGCGGCTCAAGGTCAATTAGGACGGCAGGAGTACGGTGCAAGGAGAACGGCCCGGCACCACCGGCGCAGGGCCGCTCTCATCGCCGGGTCCGGTTGCGGACCCGACGACGTCGCCTGTCACACGGTCCTGGTGTCGGCCCGGGCGGGTCGCACCGGCCCTCGTGCTGGCGCAGACCGGGTCGCACGGCTCCCGCCGCCCGCAGAGGGTCCTTGCGCGTCGGCTCGGGCCGGTCACGCGGTCCCGGCATGGGGTCGGGCGGGTCACGCGGCCCTCGTGCCGGCTCGGGTCTGCCACGCGGTCCGTGCGATCGGCTCCGGCAGGTCGCACGGCGATGTCGGCCCCGGCCGGTCTCACAGCGCTTGTGTCGGCTCGGGCCGGTCGCACGACGGTGTCGACTCCGGCCGGTCTCACAGGGCTCGTGTCGGCTCGGACCCGTCACACGGTCCTGGTGTCCCAGTCCCACGGCAGGCCGAGGCCGTCGAAGCGGCCGAGGGCGTCGCGGTGGCGGGCGGCCAGGACGATCCGGTCCGGGCCGAGGTGGCCTAGCAGGTCGTCGTCGCCGTAGTACCGGGTGCCCGGCTCCGGCCAGCGCCACAGCGGATCGTCCAGCTCGCGCAGGCGCAGCCGGACCTGGCGCAGCTCGTCGGGGGTCGGTGACATGTAGACGAGGCCGTGCAGCGGGGTGTACGTCGCCTCGTACACGGCCGCGTACACCAGGAACCGCGACAGCGGCATTCCGGTGCCGACCGTGTCGTTCTCGACCACGAGCGGGTCGGCGGCGCCCGGGGTGTACGAGTACCAGTCCTCGGCGCCGACCCAGAAGCGGACGAGGCCGCCGGACTCGACCAGGTCGGCCGGGCCGATCATCACGTGGTCGCGGCTGAGCGGCAGCGAGTACCGGGCCGCGACCCGGTGCCACTCGGCGAGGGGCTCCGGCAGGAGGTCGGGGACGCCGGGCTGGTCGAGGGGCTGGCGGGGGCGGTCGGGCAGCCCGTACCACCGGGCGACGAAGCGCCCGAGGCTGTCGTCGGCGATCACGTCGAGCTCATACACGCCACAAATCATGCCCGGTGACCTACCGTTGCCGATTCGCGACCAAAAGCTTAACTATCACGGTTACGAATATTCATGAAATCTTGTACTCTCCGGCCGTGCCGGAACCTGAAGATGCCAGGCCGGGCGTGGTGGACGCCGTCCCGGGCGAGGGCGTCGCGCCCGCGGCCGTCGAGGATGTGGACGCGACGCTCAAGGATGAGAGCGTCCGGGAGCTCGCTGCCCAGTTCGAGGACGAGAAGCCGGGCCGGCGGCTCGGCGGGGTGGTCGAGGTCGGGGTCACGGCCGTCGCCGCCGCGTCGGCGTTGCTGGTGCTGTGGCAGGTGTTCCGGCCCCTGGCCCAAGGCGGCCAGTACTACCTCGCCGTCTTCCTCAGCGGCGTCCTGCCGCTCGTGTTCGTGGTCTATCCCTCCGGTATCCGGCTCCGCCGTTCCCCTAAAAAAGACGCATTCGCAAGCGAAGCACCCGCAGACGCAGACGCGGACGACGTACCCGCGAAGCCCGCCGCCGGGCCGACCGCCGGTGACTGGATCCTCGCCGCGGTCACCCTCGCCGCGTGCGCCTATCCGCTGCTGCCGTTCGCCAGCGGCGGCTACAACGCGTTCCTGGACCGGCAGGGGCAGCTGGATCCCCTCGACGTCGCCATGGGTACCGCACTGCTCCTGCTCGTGCTCGAGGCGTGCCGGCGTACCACCGGCTGGGTCCTGCCCGTCGTCTGCGGGCTGTTCCTCGCCTACGACTACTACGGCGGGTACCTGCCGCAGCACTGGTCGCTGGCGCATCTCGGGCTGGACTTCGATCAGATCGTCGACGCGCTGTACAACTCGCAGAGCGGCTTCTACGGCACGCCGCTGGACGTGGCCGCGTCGTACATCGTGCTGTTCACCATCTACGGCGCGGTCCTGGACGCCTCCGGGGCCGGCGCGTTCTTCGTGGAGCTGTCGGTGGCGGCGTTCCGGCGGTCGCG
This sequence comes from Dactylosporangium sp. NBC_01737, assembly GCF_035963215.1. NCBI lineage: Bacteria > Bacillati > Actinomycetota > Actinomycetes > Micromonosporales > Micromonosporaceae > Dactylosporangium > Dactylosporangium sp. NBC_01737. The sequence continues at coordinate 3,925,512 of NZ_CP109153.1, read as the reverse complement.
GTCCGCCGCGGGACGCACGGCCGTCGCGTCGGGGTTCCTGCTCGGCACGGTCTCCGGGTCCGGCGCCGCGACCACGGTCAGCATCGGCGCGGTCACGTGGCCGATCCTGCGCCGCGCCGGCTATCCGGCGGACCGGGCCGGTGGCATGCTCGCGGCCGCCGGGGTCGGGGCGATCCTGTCGCCGCCGACGCTGGGTGCGGCCGCGTTCATCATCGCCGAGTACCTCGACGTGTCCTACCTGGCGGTGCTCGGCTGGGCGACGATCCCGACGCTGCTGTACTACCTCGGCATCCTGCTCGCGGTCGAGATCGACGCCCGGCGGTTCGGGGCGCGGCCGGTGGCCTTGCGGGTCCGGTCGCCGTGGGCGTTGCTGGGCCGGTTCGGGTACCACTTCGCGTCGCTGCTGGTGATCATCGTGCTGCTGGCGCTGGAGCAGCCGGCGACCCGCGCGGTCATCTACGCCACGATCCTCGCCGCGCTGCTGTCGTTCCTCGACCGCCGGCACCGGCTCACCCCACGCCGGCTGGTCACGTCCCTCGCCGCCGGTGTCCGCGGGGTCCTGCCCGTCGTCGCGGTCTGCGTCGCGGCCGGCATCATCACCGCCAGCACCACCAAGACCGGTCTCGGGCCGCAGATGTCGGGGCTGATGGTCGACTGGGCGCAGTCACTGGCGAGCGGGCACACGGCGGTGATCGCGCTGACCGCCGTGTTCGCAGCGGTCGCCCTGACACTGCTGGGGCTCGCGGTACCGGTGACCGCGTCGTTCATCATCGGCTGGGTCATCATCGGGCAGGCGCTGCTCGAACTCGGCATCGACAAGCCCGCGACCGCGATGTTCATCTTCTACTTCGCGGTGCTGTCCGAGGCGACCCCGCCGACCGCGCTCGCGTCCGTCGCCGCCGCGGCCGTCACCGGCGGCAAGGTGTTCCCCACGATGTGGCAGACGCTGCGGTACGCCCTTCCCGCGTACCTCGTGCCGATCGCGTTCGTCGTCACCCCGGCGGGCCGCGGGCTGCTCGGCTTCGGCGGCTGGGACGACATCGGGTTCGCGTTCGCCGCGTCCGCGCTCGGGGTGCTCGCGCTGTCGGTCGCGGCCGGCGGCTGGCTCCTCGGCGCCGGCCCGGCGGGGATCGTGGCCCGCGTCATCGCCGGCCTCGCCGCCCTGGCCCTGTTGTGGCTCTCCCTGTGGACGGTCGTCGCCGGCGTCGCCCTGCTGCTCGTCGCGGCCCTGCTGGTGATCGTCTCCGCATCTCGTGCAACCCCATCTCTGGAGGAGGAACCCGCGTGAAATCCCGGATCCTGGTCGCCGCATTGACCCTCGTCGCGTTGGCCGGCTGCGGGGGCCGGCAGGACGCGAACACGAAGGACACCAACACCGCCGCGGCGATCACGTGCGAGGTCACCGCCGACACCCGCATCTCGATCGCGACCGGCAACACCACCGGCGTCTACTACGTCGTCGGCAACGCCCTCGCCACCCAGGTCACCAAGGCCACGAACGACAAGGTGAAGGCGACCGCGGCGGAGACCAGCGCCTCCGTCGCCAACATCCAGGGCCTCGACAAGGGCACATACCAGGTGGCCTTCTCCCTGTTCGACAGCGCCACCGACGCCGTGCAGGGCAAGGCCGCCTTCGACGGCAAGCCGGTGAAGATCGCCGCCCTGGGCCGCATCTACGACAACGCCACCCAGGTCGTCGTCCGCAAGGACTCCGGCATCACCTCCGTCGCCGGCATGAAGGGCAAGCGGATCTCGACCGGCTCGCCGAACTCCGGCACCGAGGTCATCGCCAAGCGCATCCTCACCGCGGCCGGCCTCAACCCCGACACCGACATCCAGCCGCAGCGCCTCGACCTGCCGAAGACGACCGAGGCGATGAAGGCCGGCACGATCGACGCCTTCTTCTTCTCCGGCGGCCTGCCCACTGGCGGCGTCACCGACCTGTTCACCACCACCGCCGAGAAGGTCCAGCTGCTCGACCTCGGCAGCCTCCTGCCGGAGATGCAGAAGCTCGGCCCCGCCTACCAGGAGGGCACGATCCCCGCGGCCATCTACAAGACCGCAGCGGACGTGAAGACGATCGTGGTCCCCAACGTCCTGCTCGTCCGCGAGGACATGGACGCCAACCTCGCCTGCGTGCTGACCAAGACCCTCATCGAGAAGCGCGAGGAACTCGCCCGGGCCAACGCGGCCGCAAAGGGCATCACCCTGGAAACGGTCCGCAAGACCGACCCGGTCCCCCTGCACCGCGGCGCCGTGGCCGCCCTGGACAAGGCCGGCGCCGCGAAGTAACGCACCTCCGCTCCGGGCCGCCCCGCCACCCACAACGGGGCGGCCCCACACACTCGGCCTGCCATCGGCCGGATGCGGGGGCTCGCACCTCGCCGGCGCATTCACAGGACCGCCGCTCGGGACGCTTCACAGGACCGCCGCTCGGGACGCTTCACAGGACCGCCGCTCGGGACGCTTCACAGGGCCACCGCTCGGGACGCTTCACAGGACCGCCGCTCGGGACGCTTCACCAGGCTGGCGCTCGGGACGCTTCACAGGACCGCCGCTCGGGACGCTTCACAGGACCGCCGCTCGGGACGCTTCACCAGGCTGGCGCTCGGGACGCTTCACAGGACCGCCGCTCGGGACGCTTCACCAGGCTGGCGCTCGGGTGCTTCACCGGGCTGCCGCTCGGTGCTGCGCGAGGATGGTTTCCAGGGCCGCCTGGATCTCCCGCGCGGCGAGCTCCGCCCTCCGCAGCGCCGCCAGGTCCTCGGCGTCGGCCGGGTAGAACGTCAACCGGCCGTCGTCGTGCAACGTCATCGGCACGTCGACACGGTCCAGAATCACGCCGAGCAGCTCCTGCCCATGCCGCAGCGCCGCCGACGACCTGCGCAGCGCATCGGCGGTCGCGCGGCGCTCATCCCGCAGCCGCAGTGCCGCCTCCCGCATCGCCCGCCAGTCGCCGCGGACCCGCCACACATCGTCGACCGTGACCGCCGCCGTCATGACTCGACGGTAAAGGCGCCCGCTCCCACCGGGGAAGCAAGATCTTTCTCCTGTGGATAACTCTGGTGCCTGCTCTTCGCGTACCTGTTTGGCATGCCCGCAATAGAAAATCCAGCACCGTCGAGCGCATCATTCGTGCTACAACACCGCTCGCAGTTAAAAAGCGAAACCCATCGACGACTGGACCGAGTGGTACCGCGCGCCGGACGGCGATCTCCGAGGGCCGCTCATGATCGAAGGACGGCCATGGCCGCCCGGGTGACCACCCCGGTCCTTCGATCAAGACGGAGTCCTCACGGATCCCGGCGAGCGCCTCGACACGTTTATGATATGGGCGATTTGCAATGACTTCGACCACAGCGACGACGGCCTTCGGCCACCGCCCGTGCCGTGCCCAGGGTGATGCCAAGCCAGCCCGCGCTACAACACCACTTGCAGTCAAAAGCGAAACCCATCGACGACTGGACCGAGTGGTACCGCGCGCCGGACGGCGATCTCCGAGGGCCGCTCATGATCGAAGGACGGCCATGGCCGCCCGGGTGGCCACCCCGGTCCTTCGATCAAGACGGAGTCCTGGCGGATCCCAGTGAGCACCCCGGGAACGTTACGATATGGGCGATTTGCGATGACTTAACCAGCGACGACGGCCTTCGGCCACCGCCCGTGCCGCGCCTGGGGTGATGCCAAGCCAGGCCCGCGCTATAACACCGTTTGCAGTCAAAAAGCGAAACTAATCGATGAGTAGACCGAGTGGTACCGCGCGCCGGACGGCGATCTCCGAGGGCCGCTCATGATCGAAGGACGGCCATGGTCGCCCAGGCGGCCACCCCGGTCCTTCGATCAAGACGGAGTCCTGGCGGATCCCAGTGAGCACCCCGGGAACATCGCGATATGGGCGATTTGTGATGGCTTTGACCAGCGACGGTGTTGTAGCACCGAATGATGCGCCCGACGGCGCCGGACCATGTGAGCGCGGACCTGGCTTGGCATCACCGCAACTACGGCACGGACGGCAACCGCGCTACCCGCCCGCGCCGCCGCAGGCTGCGCGAAACCACCGAGCCCCGAGGACCGACACCAGGAACCACTCCAAGCGGCGTACCCCCAAGCGGACGAGCAACCGCAAGACGACCACACGATCCTTGGGGACGACGGGCGGCAACGAAACACCCGGCCCGGGCCTGAAACCGCGTCAGACCCGGACAACCGGAAACGGTCAGACGGTGACAGTCACCGCGACAGCGGCAAGCTCGCTGGAGTGGCTGCCGAAGACGCCGACGGTCGGCGGGCGGGGAGTGAAGCCGGGCAGGGCGTCGAGGCCGTCGCTGCCGTCGACCAGGCGGAGCTTCAACGGCTCGGTGCCCTGCAGGACGAGGGTGACCTCGATGCCGTCGGTGGGTGGGCCGTGGAAGACGACGCCGAAGCGATCCTGCTCGGTGAGATACGTCAGGGCGTCGCGGCCGGCGACGGTCGCCTGCTGGACGCGGTGTGAGCCGACCTCGCCGTAGAAGGAGACGAAGCGGACGGGGCGCTGGGAGGCGAGGCGGAAGCGGACGGTGCGACGGTCGCCGGCGGTGGTGTCGGACAGGACGGTGACGGCCGGGGCGGCCAGCGGGGCGGCCTCGGCCGGGCCGACGGAGAGCCGGCCGGCGGGCAGGACCGGGAAGAGGCGGTCGAGGGCCTGGTGGTTGCGGACATACCGGGAGGTCCAGGCGCCCGGGGACCGCTCGAGGCTGACCCATTCGGCGGTGCCGGTGTCGCGGTCCAGTGCATACATGAGGTGGGTGGGCTCGGGGTGGCCGGCGTCCCAGCTGTCGACGACCATGCCGGTGGTGGTGCAGGCGAGCGCGACGGCGAGGGCGGCGGCGGCCGGGGCGGCGCCGAGCGGGCGGTGCCGGGCGGCGTCGGCGGGGCGGAACAGGGGCTCGAGCGCGGGCAGGGCGGCGAGGCCGAGCAGCGCGGCGAACAGTGCGGGGGCGGCGCCGGTGGCGAGGCCCAGGGCGGGGAAGAACAGGGCGACGGTCGGGGCGAGGATCAGCACGGCGACGCCGGCACCGGCGGTGAGGACGACAGTCGCGAGCCAGGGCTTCGGCACGTGGAGCGCGGCGATGCCGGCGAGCGCGCCGAACAGGGCGGGCAGGGCGACGAGATAGGAGCCGCCGGGGATGGCGGCGGCGAAGACCAGGCCGAGGACCGCCAGGAGAGCCAGGGCGCCGGTCGCCAGGGGGACGGGCCCGACCCGCCGGCGGGTCAGGGCATACCAGGCCAGCAGGACCGCGGCGGTGAGCGCGACGACGCCGAAGCGGAACCAGGTGGGCCTGGCCGGGTCGGGCAGCTCGCCATAGCCGGGGCGCAGCGCGACCAGCAGCGTCCACAGCAGCTGGGCGGCGACGGCGACGGCGATGAGCGGCACGAGGGCGAGGCCGAGGCCGGCGAGGGTGCGGGGCACGGAGGTCAGGCCACGGCGGCGGGCCAGGAACACCAGGGCGGCGACGGCGAGCAGGGCGAGGACGGCGATCGGCCAGGTGAGCGCGGACGGGTAGCGCAGCAGCAGGCCCGCGAACGGGAAGTAGACCGCGTCGCCGGAGGCGGGGCGCAGCAGCGGCGGGAGGTCGGCGCCGCCGAGCTCGCGGGCGAGGGCGAGGGCGTTGTCGCCGTGGTGCTGGAGGCTGGCCTTGTCCATCGTCGAGGGCCGGTCGAACGGGCTGTGGTAGACGCTGGACCCGTCGATGTAGGCGGTGTTGAGGCCGGTGAAGCGGGTCTGCGCGAGGAACGGGGTGAAGTCGGTGTCGTTGGACAGCAGCCGGTAGACCTCGACGGCGAGGCTGGTGCCGACGGGGTGTGGGGTGCGGGCATAGACGTCGATGAGGTCGGCGTTGCCGACGGACGTCTGGAACATGACGGCGGGGCCGCTGCTGCCGCGGGCCTCGAAGTTGAGCACGACGGACGGCTTCTGGCCCAGCGGGTGCCGGCTGACGAACGCCTCGGCGCCGCACAGGCAGGCCTCCTCGGCGTCGGTGAACAGGAACACGACGTCGTTGCGGGGCGCCGCGCCGGTGGTCAGGGCGCGGGCGACCTCGAGCAGGGTGCTGGTGCCGGCGCCGTCGTCGTTGGCGCCGTAGCTGACCTGGACGGAGTCGTAGTGCGCCAGCAGGACGACCTGGCCGGTGGAGGCGGAACCGGGCAGCACCGCCACGACGTTGCGGACGCGGGCCATGCCGCCGTCGCCGAACTTGCCGGCGTTGACCCCCACGGTGTCCTGGACCTCCGGGCGCAGCCCGTAGCCGGTGAGGGTCGACACGATGTGCTCGCGGACCCGGTCGGCGGCGGGGCTGCCGGTGACGTGGACCTCCTGACCGATGCGCTCGACGTGGGTGAACGCGCGGGCGGCGGAGAAGTCACCGGCGGGCGCCGAGGCGGGGCGGGGCGCCGGCGGCTGGACGTCGGCGATGCCGAGGAACGCGAGCAGTGCCAGCACCGCGACGGTCGCGGCGGCCGCGAGGGGTCGCCGCGGCGGTGCGGCGAAGCTTCGGTCGGACAAGGTGTGCCTCCTGTGGGGTGCCCACATTCTGCACGGGACCACCGACAGAAACAGCGCGGGAAGGCAAGGGGCGTCGCCCGGACGGAGTGCAGTGGGTCATGAACGGGTGCCGGATGGTTGTTGGGGATCCCAGGGAGCCCCGGACTGCCTAGCGTCATCGTCCATGAGCAACGAACTCACCCCCGCCCCCGCCGCGTTCGACGCGAGCTACCTCGCCACCGCCGAGCTCGACGCCCGGTACTACCTCGACCAGGTGATGGCCATGGTCGGCGTCGACGGCCTGGTCGAGGCGCTGGCGCAGCCGTTCCTGCTGGCGAAGGTCGACCAGCACGCCGCCGCGGTCCGGCAGAGCATCACCGCCGCCGGGCGGAACATCGACTCGATCTCCCTGGCCGGTTACGCCCGCAGCGTCATCGCCGTGCACCAGCGGCACGGCCGGCCGCTGCCGACCCCGGACAGCATCGACTGGTCCGACGCCGACTGGACGGTGCTGCGCCTGGTGTCCGTGTGCTCCCTGGCCGACGCCGCGGACGCATTCTGACCGGCAAAGGACACAACAAAAGCTACCGCCGGCCCCGACCGGCGGACTCGTTCCAGCGGAAATGCACGAAGACCCGGCCGAAGTTGTCCGAGTCCTTCTCCACCCGGTGATACAGCGCCTTGATCTCGCGCTGGTCCAGGAACCGCAGGACCCGCTTCTTGAGCGCTCCCGAGCCTTTCCCGGGGATGATCTCGACGAGGGTGGCCCGTTTGGCCACCGCCTCGTCGATGATCCCCTTCAACGCGCGGTCGATGTCGCCGCTGCGGTTGAAGATGTCGTGAAGGTCCAGCTTCAGTTTCACGCCACTAGTTTGACACTGGCAGCCCGGCGCGTTTCCACGCCTGGAAGCCACCGGCCAGATCGGTGGCGAGGTGCAGGCCCAGGTCCTGCAGTGCGGCGGCGGCGAGCGAGGACGTGTAGCCCTCGGAACAGAAGACGACGACGGGCAGGTCGTACCGGTCGGCGATGGGCAGCCGCGCGTCGCTGCGGGGGTCGAATCGCCACTCCAGGACGTTGCGTTCGACGATGAGCGCCCCTGGGATCCCGCCCTCGGCGGCGCGCTGCGCGGCGGGGCGGATGTCGACCAGGATCGCGCCGTCCGCCACCTCGGCGGGCGTCACCCGGGTCAGGCGGGCCCGCGCGGCGTCCAGGATGTCGTCGATCGAGCGACCGGGCGCGCTCACCAGTCCGCTCCGGCCTGGGAGACGGACTCGACGCTCAGGCGGCCCTCGTGCAGCCGGTAGCGGGTCATGACGGTGAGTGCCGGCCCGTACACGTGCACGGTGACGGCGGGGCGGGTGCCGGCGTTGACGACGCGGTGCACGTGGTGGGCGCCGAAGCGCCGGGCGCTGCCCTCGGCCATCGTGGTGTTGAGCAGCGAGCCGTTCCGCACGGTCTGCTCGACGACCGCACCGGACACGACGGTGAACGCGCCGGCGGAGCCGCCGTGGTCGTGCAGGTCGGTGGCCTGGCCCGGGAGCCAGGTGAGCAGCCACACCTCGTGGTCGTCGGCGGTGTGCAACCGCCCGTACCACCGCTGGCTCTCCTCGTAGCGGGGCGCGAACGGCCACGCCGACGGGTCCTCGGCGTGCCAGCGGGCGACGGAGAGCAGGTCCGTCCGGGTCGAGACAGTCATGGCAGATACTCCATTATTCTCATCTACTTAGTATGAATTACTATCACACGCCACCGCCGGACGCGACGGCAACAGGCGGATGTGCGTGAAATGACAGCGGCGTGCGGCACCCTGACGGAGGACACACCAAAGGGGGAACGCACCATGAGCTTCGCTTTCCAGGCCACCGGCCTGGTCAAGCGCTTCGGCAGGACCACCGCCCTGGCAGGCGTGGACCTCGCCGCCGAGCCCGGCACCGTGCTCGGTGTCCTCGGGCCGAACGGCGCCGGCAAGACCACCGCCGTGCGCATCCTCGCCACCCTGCTGCGCCCCGATGCGGGCACCGCGGTCGTCGGCGGGTACGACGTCGTCAAACACCCCGCAGCGGTCCGCCGCATCAGCGGGCTCACCGGGCAGTTCGCCTCCGTCGACGAGGACCTGACCGGGACCGAGAACCTGGTCCTCATCGGCCAGCTGCTCGACCTGCGCCGGCGCGACGCGAAGTCCCGCGCCACGCAGCTGCTCGCCGACTTCGACCTCAGCGAGGCCGCCGACCGGACGGTCAAGACCTACTCCGGCGGCATGCGGCGCCGCCTCGACCTGGCCGCGAGCCTCGTCGGGCGGCCCGCGATCGTCTACCTCGACGAGCCGACCACCGGCCTGGACCCCGCCAAACGCGAGGACGTCTGGAACATGGTCCGGGCCCAGGTGGCGGAGGGCACCACGGTGCTGCTCACCACGCAGTACCTGGAGGAGGCCGACGCCCTCGCCGACGAGATCTCCGTGATCGACCACGGCAAGGTGATCGCGCACGGCACGCCGGCGCAGCTCAAGCACATCGTCGGCGGCCAGACGATCAGCGTGCGGCCGGCCGACCCGGCGCACCTGGACACCGTCTCGACCATCCTCGCCGGGATCTCCGGCGGGCAGGTCGAGTCCCGCGGCCGCGGCGTGCTGTCGGTGCCCGTCGACGACGGCCGGACCCTCGGCACCGTCGTGCGCCGCCTGGAGGAGGCCGGCATCGACGTCATCGAGCTCTCGCTGCACCTGCCGAGCCTCGACGAGGTCTTCTTCACCCTGACCCGCGGCACCGACAAGAAACAGGAGGTGACGGTGTGACCACGCTGATCGCGGCCGTGCCCGGCCGGCCGTTCGGGCTGGTCCGGCACAGCCTGGTGATGGCCCGGCGCAGCCTCATCAAGACCATGCGCACCCCCGAGCAGCTGCTGGACGTGACGCTGCAGCCGATCATCTTCATCGTGCTGTTCGTGTACCTGCTCGGCGGCGCCATCGCCGGTTCCCGGCACGACTACCTGCAGTTCCTGCTGCCGGCGCTGATGGTGCAGAACGTGCTGTTCGCCTCGGCGCCGACCGGGGTCAGCCTCAACACCGACATCAAGACGGGGGTCTTCGACCGGTTCCGCAGCCTGCCGATCGGCCGGTCCGCGCCGCTCATCGGCGGTGTGCTCGGCGACATGATCCGGTTCGTGGTGTCGATCGTGGTGATGCTGGGGTTCGGGTACCTCCTGGGCTTCCGCTTCGGCACGAACCCCCTCGCCGTCCTCGCCGCGTGCCTGCTGGTGATGTTCCTGGCGTTCAGCTTCAGCTGGATGTTCGTGCTGCTGGGCATGCTGGTGCGCGAACCCGGCGCGGTCCAGGGCCTCGGCTTCGTGATCATGTTCCCGCTGACGTTCGGCACCAACGTGCTCGTGCCGACGAACACGCTGCCCGGCTGGCTGCAGGCGTGGGTGAAGGTCAACCCGGTCGCCGACGCGATGCAGGCCGCCCGCGGGCTGATGGTCGGCGGGCCGGTGCTCGACGCGGTCGTCAAGACCGTCCTGTGGTCACTGGGCATCCTGGCGGTCTTCGCGCCGCTCGCCGTGCGTGCCTACCGGCGCAAGGCCTGAGACGAGCGACATCGCCGCGGCGCGGTCCATCTCCGCGCCGCGGCGCACGGCGTCGTCGTAACGGGCGGCGCCGAGCTGCTCGCGCAGCGCCGCGGACTGGGCGAGCAGGTCCGCGTTGGACAGGTCGTCGCCGCCGGCGAGGGCGCGGGCCACACCGAGGATCTCGGCCGCGGTCACCGGCTCGCGGGCCCGCGGCCAGGGCCGCCGCGCCGACCGCGATCTGCGCCACGACCGGCATGTCCCGCACCGGGACGGCCAGCCCCAGGGCCTCCGCCAGCCGCGCGGCGGCGCCCGGGAGGTCACCGCGGCGCAGGTCCAGCTGCGCCCGGCCGACGAGCACGATCGCCCGGTACTGCGGCGCGACGAGCGGCGACTCCGCCTGCCGGCGCCACGCCTCCACGTAGCAGCGCTCCGCCTCGTCGAGGTCACCGTCGTGCCTGGCCAGCTGGCCGAGCTCCAGCATCGCGTGGGAGATGTCCCGCGGCAGCGACGCCGGGTCGCCGGCGAAACGCTGCAGCTCGGCGCGGGCGACTGCGGGGCCGTCGATGTGGCGGCGGATCGCGGCGAGCCGGATGCGCTGGTACGCCTCGCTGGTGCGGACGCCGAGCTGGTGGTGCAGCTCGATCGACTCGGCGAACAGCGCGGCGGCGGCGGTGAAGTCGCCGCGGCGGGCCCGCGCGTCGGCGATCGAGGCGAGCGTCATCGACAGCCCCCACCGCTCCCCGACCCGCCGGAACTCGACCGCGGCGGACTCCTGGGCGGCCAGCATGCCGTCCATGTCGCCGTCGTTCTCCCGCAGGTGCCCGAGGATCGACAGCAGCATGCCCCGTGACCACGGCTCCAGTGGCTCGGTGAGCCGGCGCCGGATCGCGGTGGCGCCGTTGGTGCTGTCGTCGCGGAACATCATCACGACCGGCTCGATCAGCCCGACGAACGGGTGCCCGGTGCCCGGCGGTACCTGCGCGGCGAGGGCGAGGCAGCCGTCGAGGAGCCCCTCGGCGAACTGGAAGTCACCGGCGAAGCCGCTGTTGATGATGTACACGGCGAGCACGACCGTGCGCACGTGCGCGGGCACGTCGCCGGGCACGTCGAGGATCCGCCCGAGCAGGCCGGCCGCCTCCGCGTGGTTGTCCTCGAACGTCCAGAACCAGGCGCACGCGGCGCCGAGCCGGAACGCGGTCGCGGCGTCGCCGGTGTCGCAGGCGTGGGTGACCGCGGCGTGCAGGTTCGCCCGCTCCGGCCGCAGCCGCGCCAGCCAGTCGACCTGCGCGGCGGTGCGCAGGTGCGGCTCGGCATGCTCGACGAGGGCCAGGAAGTGCGCGGCGTGCGCCGACCTGACCGGGGCGGCCCGGCCGGCGCGGATCAGCTCCTCCAGGGCGAACTCGCGGATCGTCTCCAGCATCCGGTACCGGACCGTCCCGCCCGGCACGACCTGCAGCAGCGAACGGTCCACGAGCATGTCCAGGAGCGGCTCGGCGTCCCGTACACCGGCGACGGCGGCCGCGGCTCCGGCGTCGAACGTGCCGGGGAACACCGCGACCGCCGCGCCGAAGTCACGCTCCGGCTCCTCGAGCAGGTCCCAGCTCCAGGCGACGACCGCGTGCAGGGTCCGGTGCCGGGGCAGGGCGGTGCGGCTGCCGCCGGTGAGCAGCCGGAACCGGTCGTCGAGGCGGGCCGCGAGCTGCTCGGCGGTGAACGAGCGCAGCCTGGCCGCGGCCAGCTCGATCGCGAGGGGCAGCCCGTCGAGGCGGCGGCAGATCTCCTCGGCGGCCGGGGTCACCTCGAACCCGGGCCGCACCGCCTCGGCGCGGTCCCGCAGCAGCCGCACGGCGGGCCCCGGCGGCAGGGGGCCGACGGGGAACAGGGTCTCGCCGAGGATGCCGAGCGGCTCGCGGCTGGTCGCCAGGATGCGCAGCTTCGGGCAGCGGCCCAGCAGGTCCTCGCTGAGCTTCGCGGCGGCCTCGACGACGTGCTCGCAGTTGTCCAGGACGAGCAGCGCGTCGGCGGGGGCGAGGAGCTCGGCGAGCCGGCCGGTGACGTCGCCGCGGCGGAACCGCTGCGGCGGGTCGAGCTGGCCGCCGGTGTCCAGGGCGCGCAGGACGGCGGACGGCACGTCGGCGGCCTCGGCGACCGGGGCGAGCTCGACCAGCCAGGCGGTGTGCGGGTCCCGGGCGGCGACGGTCGTGGCGAGCCGGGTCTTGCCCGCGCCGCCGGGGCCGACGAGCGTGACGAGCCGGCGGTCGAGGATCTGCGCGGCGAGGCGCTCGACGTCGTCGTCGCGGCCGACGAAACTGGTCAGCGGGGTGCGCAGGTTGCCGCCGGGGCGGTCGGTGAGCGCCAGCAGGTGCGCCTGGCGCAGCTGCGGCGACGGGTCGACGCCGAGCTCCTCGGCGAGGTGGTGGCGGCACTCCTCGAACGCGGCCAGGGCTTCGGCCCGCCGGCCGTCGGCGTGCAGCGCCGTGATCAGCTGCGCCGCGAGCCGCTCCCGCAGCGGGTGCGCGGCGGTCAGCTCCCGCAGCCGGGCCACCAGGCCGGGTGCGCGCGGGCCGACGGCCTCGGCGTGGTCCTCGGTCGCGGCGAGCCGCAGCTCCTGCCAGCGGGCGGCGAGGGCGTCGTCGACGTCCGGCGGGCCGCGCCACAGGTCCAGGGCCTCGGCCAGCAGGGTCGCGGCGCGGGCCGGGTCGCCGTCGCGCAGCGCCCGCCGGCCCTCGGCGGCGAGCCGCTCGAACCGGTGCGCGTCGACGTCGCCGGGCGGGACGTCGAGACGGTACCCGCCGGCGCCGGACACCAGCGCCGGGTGCCCGTCGAGGGTCTTGCGCAGCCGCGACACCAGCGACTGCACGGCGTTGGCGGGGTCGGTGGGGGTGGTGCCGGGCCACAGTGCCGCCGCGAGCCGCTCCACGGAGACGAACCGGCCCGGTTCGCAGGCGAGCCGGACCAGCAGCGTGCGCAGCCGGGCGCCGGTGACGTCGACGGACCGGCCCTCGATCGTGACCGTCAACGGCCCCAGGATCCCCACCCGCATGCGCACCACTGTGCCACCCGCCCTGCCGCGGCGGGTGGCACAGGTGGGGCCGGTACTAGTAGACGCTGACGCCGTAGACGCTCAGCGCCTCGGTGACCGGCTGGAAGTACGTGACGCCGCCGCTGCTGCAGTTGCCGCTGCCGCCGGAGGTCAGGCCGTGGGCCGTGGAGCCGGAGAACAGCGAGCCGCCGCTGTCGCCGGGCTCGGCGCAGACGGTGGTGCGGATCAGGCCGGTGACCCGGCCCTGCGAGTAGGTGACGGTCGCGTTGAGCTGCGTCACCGAGCCGCTGCGCACGCCGGTGGTGGAGCCGCTGCGGCGCACCGACTGCCCGACGCTCGGGGTGCTCGCGCCGGTGATGTCCTGGAACGAGCCGTTGTACAGCGACACGTTGCCGGGGTGCGCGACGCCGGCGGCGTACCGGACGATGCCGTAGTCGTTGCCGGGGAAGCTGGTGCCGGTCCGGGTGCCGAGGACCGAGCCGCTGCTCGTCGTCCACGTCGCGCCGATGTTGGTGCAGTGCCCGGCGGTCAGGAAGTAGTACGTGCTGCCGCTGACCACGTTGAACCCGAGCGAGCACCGGGAACCGCCGGCGTAGATCGCCTGGCCGCCGGAGATCGTCGGCTGCAGCGCGCCGGGGAGCCGCTCGATCGTCGCGCCGCTGCCGAGTGCCGCGACGGTCGCCTCGATGGTCTTGACGTGCTCGGCCGTGACCGTCGGGTCGATGGAGACGACCACCTGGTTGGCGACCGGGTCGACGGCCCAGGCGGTGCCCGGGACGGAGACCTTCGCGTCGAGGGCAGAGGTGATGCGGGCCAGCTCGGCGCCGCTGTGCTTGACCTTGCGGGCCACGGCACCGGTCGACTCGACGCTCTTGGCGGTGTTCGCGTCGGTGACGGTGACGACCATCTTGCCGAGCTGGGCGTCCCAGTAGGAGCCCGCGGTGGCGAGCCCGAGCTGCTCGACGAGCGCGTCGGTGCTGCCGATCGGTGCGGCCTGTGCCGGTGACGGCGTGAGGACCGAGCCTGCGACGAGGGCGGTGCCCGCGGCGATGACCACGGCGCGACGGAGTCTGGACCTTGTGAGTCTCACGTGAGCCTCCCCTATATCGGAGCCGATAAATATCGGCCGCGACCGATGCTGTCATCGGACGGGGAGGCCCACAAGGTACGGGGTCCAAATTGCCCCATAGCACCCGTGTCATATCACTAAGCGGCTATCCCTTCTAGGAGGTATGCGCTGATCGGTCCGTACAGATGCGGCTGGACGTTGTCGTCGATCGGCACCGTCACCGACACCCGGCCCTCGGCCTCGCCGACGAACAGCGCCGGGTCGTTGCTGTCCGCGAACGACACCACGTCCAGCCCCGCGGCGGCCGCCGCACCGGCGAACCCGTGGTCGGCGAAGACCAGGTCCGGCATCGCGGCACCGGTCGACTCGAGCTCGTCGAGCATCGCGCGCATGCCGTCCGGCGAATGCGTGTGCCACAGGGCGATGCCCCGCTCGGCCGCCATGGCGACCCCGCCGACGTACCGCACGGCCAGGGGGAACTCCCGGTTGTCGTAGCGGCCCGGCCGCCGCAGCGCCACCCCCGGCGCCGGCATCAGGATCTCGCAGCCCGCCGCCCGCAACGCCGCGACGACCGCCAGGTGGACCTCGACGATCCCGGCCGGATGGCCGGACGCCACCAGGACCCGCTCCCGGCGCTGCGCCGCGACCCGCAGCCGCTCCCGCATCCGGTCCAGCGCCGCCACCGTCTTGTACGGGTCGATCACGTCGGTGCCCGTCGACCGCACCGGGTCGGGGTCGATGCCGACCCGCTCCGCCATCACGCCCAGCACCTGCGCCAGTGTCCACGTCTTCAGCGGTGCCAGGCCGAACAGGTATCCCTCGTGACCGTCGGCGAACGCCGCGGCGTTGCCATGGTTGGAGGCCCGGGTGGTCTCGACATCGCCGGCGAGGAGTGCTTCCCGAAGATAACTCACAAGCTCAGGCATGTGACCCATGGTATGCAAGCACCTCTGCGGCGCCGAGGAAAGCGGCCTAAGGTCACAGTCATGGCCGACGTGTATCTCGAGGTGACTGACAAGAAGGTGTTCGCGGCGAGTCTGGACTGGCCGGGCTGGGGCCGCTTCGCGAAGACCGAGGACGACGCGATGGGCGCGCTGGCGGACTACGGCACGCGGTACGCGCCGATCGCCGCCGCGGCCGGCTACGCCTTCCCGGCCTCACCCACGTTCAAGGTCGTCGAACGGGTCCCGGGGACCTCCGCCACCCAGTTCGGCGTCCCCGACGCCCACCCCGACGCCGACAACCGCGCCGTGACGAAGGCCGTCGCCGACCGGCACAGGAAGCTGCTCACCGCCGCATGGGAGGCGTTCGCCGCGTTCGCCGCGACCGCGCCCGCGTCCCTGCGCAAGGGGCCCCGCGGCGGCGGCCGGGACCGCGACAAGATGATCGACCACGTCTACGGCGCCGAGGCCGGCTACGGGCGCAAGATCGGCTTCAAGCTCCCCCAGCCGGCGATCGACGACACCGCCGCGATCGCCGCGATCCACGACGAGGTCGTCGCGATCCTCGGCCGGCCGCACGACGGCGGTCCCCTGGTCGACAACGGCTGGACCTCGCGGTACGCCGCCCGCAGGTACGCCTGGCACGTCCTGGACCACCTGTGGGAGATGCAGGACCGGGCCGAGTAGGCGGGGCGGCGCCTAGCTGGAGATCAGGCTCGTGTGCTGGGCCATGAACTCCTCCAAGGTGTTGCCCTTGACCGCGGCGAGGAGCTCCAAGGTCGTCGGGTCGAGCGCCTCCGCGCCCGGGTTCTCCGACGAGGAGAAGAAGGTGCCGTTGTTGGTCTTGACGGTCAGCAGGCTGTCGCCGCTGATGCCCTTCATCGCGAAGATCCAGTCGTCGAGGCCGATGCCGCCGGAGTCGATCGTCATCGACTGGCCGATGACGTCGAGGACCTTCTTGAGCTTGCCGGGGTCGGTGAGCACGTCCTTGCTCAGGATCTGCTTGAACAGGGCCTTGATGAACTGCTGCTGGTGACGCTGCCGGTCGTAGTCGCTGTTGGGCAGGGTCTCGCGCTGGCGGACGTAGTCCAGGGCCTGCCACGGCTCCAGGTGCTGGTAGCCGACGTGGTAGGTCTGCGGGGTGACGCCGGCGACCGGGATGAGGGCGGTGCCGCCGCTGCCGTTGTCGCGCTGGATGAAGGGGACCTTGGTCTCACCCTTGGCGTCGTGACCGATGTGGACGGACTTGACCTCCTGGTCGACGTACATGTCGACCCCGCCGAGCACGTTGACGACGTTCTGGAAGCCGGTGAAGTCGATGATCGCGGCGGCGTCGAACGTGATGCCCCAGTTCTCCTCGATGGTCTCGGCGAGCAGCGTGACGCCGAACTTGCGCTGCTCCTTGCCCGTGGTGCCGAGGCCGCCGATCGCGAACGCACCGTTGATCTTGTCGTGGCCGCCGGTGTAGCGGTTCTTGCCGTTGTCGAACTTGGGGATCTTCACCCAGGTGTCACGCGGGATCGAGACCAGGTACGCCGAGTCGTGACTCGCCGGGATGTGCAGGATGATGATCGAGTCGGAGCGGATCGCCTCGGACTCGTCCTGGCCGGGGCGCGGGTCGATGCCCATGAGCAGGATGTTCTTCGCGCCGCTGATCGTGACGTGCTTGCCCTGCTGCTCGGCGGCCGGGACGATCAGGTCCTCCTGCTTGACGTTGCGCGTGGCGTAGTTCATGACCACGTCCTTCGCCACGAACGCGCCGCCCGCCAGCACCATCATGAGCGCGCCCGCCACCACCAGCGCACGCGCCCATCTGGGGTCCTTGTGGCTACGCCGCAGCGAGCCGCCCTTCGAGGGCCCGCCCTTCGAGCGGGACTTCGAGCCTGACTTCGAACGGGGAGCGCGAGCGGACGACGGCGGCCGGCTCGACGAGGAGTCGTCGGCCGGCCGGTCGTCGAGGCTCACGTCCCCGGCGAGATGCTCGTGGCGTTGGAACACGTCCCGCAGCTCCTGTTCGAGCGTGGCGTCGGAGGTCATACCCCAATGACGGTATGAAGGGCGCCAGTGATTGCACTTGGTGTTGCCTCGTAGTCACCTGGGAGTTCAGCCGCCGACCACGATCACGCCGATGACGCTGACCAGGACGAGGACGGCGAGGAACACCAGCATGCCCTGCTCGCTGTCGAGGTTGGTGAGCTTGCGGGTCGTGGTGGGGGTCGGCGTGGTCATCGGGGGCCTCCTGTTGCGGTGTGGTGACTCAAACGGTAGGGACACCGCCCACAGGTTTGCTCCCGTCATCGTGCCAGCCCCCCGAACAGCGCTTTTGCAGGGTCTAACCGATGTTCGGGGCCTCCTGGTGACGGGTGTCCGCGCGCAGTTCTGGGAACACCTTGCCCACCTTCCCGACCAGATATGCGCCGTACGTGCCGGTGAACGCCCGGAGGTCCTGTCCGTCCCACCGCTGCCCGCCCGCGTGCCCCGTCGCGGGCAGCGGCGGGACCTCCTGGCTGAAGCCGGGGTCGAAGAAGAACGGGAACGACAGCCGCTCGTTGCCGCTGAGGTTGCGGACCCGGTGCGGGGTCGAGCGGTACCAGCCGCCGGTCATGCGGTCGAGCATGTCGCCGATGTTGCACACGAAGGTGCCGGGGATCGGCGGCGCGTCGAGCCAGCCGTCCGGGGTGCGCACCTGCAGCCCGCCGTTGCCGTCCTGCAGCAGCAGCGTCAGCAGGCCGTAGTCGGTGTGCTCGCCGACGCCCCACTCGTCGCTGCCGGGCTCCGACGGCGGGTAGTGGAAGATCCGGAACAGCACGGTCGGGTCGGCGGTGTAGGACTGCTCGAAGTACCCGGCCGGCAGCCCCAGGCTCAGCGCGACGCCGCGCAGGACCCGCTGCGCGACCTCGCTGAGCAGCGCCATGTACTCGAGCACCACCGGCCGCAGGTCCGGCACCTGCCCGGGGAACAGGTTGGCGCCGTGCAGCGGCAGCCCGGCGCGCACCTGCGGGGCGTCGGGGCCGAGTTCGGTGCCGAAGTAGATGCCCTCCTTGCGGTCGGGGACACCCGAGGTCAGCTCGGCGCCGACGGGGAAGAAGCCGCGCCAGGCCCGGCCGCCGCGGGCCATCGCGATCTCCATCTTGTCCGGCGCAGGCAGGGCGAAGAACGTCCGCGCCGCGGCGTCGAGCCGGTCGGTCAGCGACGAGGGCACGCCGTCGCCCTTGACGTAGAAGAAGCCGCTGCTGCGGCAGGCCGCCTCGATCTCCGGGGCGGCGGTGGCGGGGTCGGAGATGTCGATGACCGGCAGTGCGTCCATGCGACGGAGAATATGCGCCCCGAACCGCTGTCAACCAACGTTGACACTCGCGATGCTGTCAACTACGGTTGACACATGACGGAAGCAGGCGATCTCGCCGACGCCGCGGCAAGCCCGGATCCCAGGATCGGACTGCGGGCGGCGGTCGCGCTGCGCCGCCTCGCCGACGCGCTCGAGAACCTCCAGGTCGACAACGCGCGCCTGCACGGCTGGTCGTGGCAGGAGATCGCGGACGCCCTCGACGTGACGCGCCAGGCGGTGCACAAGAAGCACGCCGGCCGGACCCCAGTGATAGGAGAGCAGTGATGTTCGAGCGGTTCACGACCCGGGCCCGCACGGTGGTCCACACCGCCCACGAGGAGGCCGACGCCCTCGGCCACCGCACGGTGGGCACCGAGCACCTGGTCCTGGCCATGTTCACCGCCGGCGGCATCGCCGCGGACGTGCTGCACGCCTGCGGCATCGAGGCCGCCGAACTGCGCGCGACCCTTGCCGCCGGTGACGACGCGGCCGCGCTGCGCTCCGTCGGCATCGACCTCGACGCGGTCCGCGAGAGCGTCGAGCAGACGTTCGGGCCCGGCGCCCTGGAGCGGGCCGAGCCACCCCGCCGCGGCGGGTTCCTGTTCCGGCGCAGCAAGCTGTCCGGCCGGTTCGGCAACGACGCGAAGAAGGCGCTCGAGCTGTCGCTGCGGGTCGCGCTGTCGATGAAGCACAACTACATCGGCACCGAGCACCTCCTGCTGGGCGTCCTGCGCGACGAGCGCGGCACCGGCGGCCGGCTGCTGCGTGAGCAGGGCATGAGCTACGAACGCACGATGGACCTCGTGAAGGCCGCGCTGCGCGACGTGGCCTGACGGCTACCGTTGGGCCGCATGGAGCGGACACTGACGTGGCGGGATCTCAATCGCGCCCTGCTGGCCCGGCAGTCGTTGATCTCCCGGGTGCGGGATGACCCCGCGACCGTGCTCGAGCGCATGGCCGGTCTGCAGGCGCAGTACGCACCCTCGATGTACATCGGGCTGTGGACCCGGATCGAGGGGTTCGAGCGGGAGTCGCTGACCCGGCTCCTGGAGTCCCGCGAGGTCGTCCAGGCGACGCTGCTGCGGGCCACCATCCATCTCGTGTCGCGGGCCGACTTCTGGCCGTTCGTCGTCGGCGTCCGCGATGCCCGGCGCGACTGGTACCACCGCGTCATCCGCAACAACGTCGGGCCCGAGGAGCTCGCCGAGGCCGCGAAGGGCCTGGAGGCGCTGCTGCGGGAGCGGCCGCTGCGGCGGACCGAGATCGACCAGCGCTACGGCGCGGCGGTCCGCGGAGGCGTCGGCATGTATCTGGACATGGTCCGGGTGCCACCGTCCGGCACCTGGGCCCGCCGGCGCGCCGACCTCTTCGGGCTCGCAAAGGACTGGGTCGCCCCGACCGCCGTCACCGTCGCCGAGGGCCGCGAGCTGCTCGTGCGGCGGTACCTCGGCGGCTTCGGGCCGGCCCACCGCTCCGAGATCGCCGACTGGGCCGGCCTGAGCGTCGCCGACATCACCAAGGTCCTGGCGCCGATGGAGCTGCGCCGCTTCCGCGACGAGCGGGGCCGGGAGCTCGTCGACCTGCCGGACCAGCCGCTGCCGGACCCCGGCACCCCGGCGCCGGTGCGGTTCCTGCCGACCTACGACGCGACCCTCCTCGCGCACGCCCGCCGGAGCCTGATCCTGCCGGAGGAGCACCGCACGAAGGTGTTCCACGTGCGGATGCCGCAGTCGATCGGCACGTTCCTCGTCGACGGCCAGGTCGCCGGCACCTGGACGGTCAGCAAGAGCGGCGTCGTGTCGTGGGAGCCGTTCGCGAAGCTGCCGGCGGCGGTGCGCCGTCAGGTCGACGCGGAGGCCGGGGCGCTGACGGCGTTCCACTCGACGTCGTAGTCGTACATCCAGGCGCCGCCCTTCTCCGCGAACCGCTTGAAGAGCAACGGCATCATGACGTCGCGCAGCCGGGCCGCGACGGGTCCCGCGACCTTCGCGTCCCGGTTCGCGCCGGCCACCTTCAGCATCTGATCGGTGCGGGGGCGGCGCAGCTGCTCATACCGCGCGAGCGCCGCACCGACCGACGGCACGTCCCGCAGGCACTTCGCCAGCACCACGGCGTCCTCGACGGCGAGGTTCGCGCCCTGCCCGGCGCCCATCGGGTGGGCCGCGTCGCCGAGCACGAGCATGCCGTCGCGGTGCCAGCGCCGCACGCCACCCGGCATCGCCTGCATCACGGTGCGCGGATGCCACTGCGTGGTCTGCCGGATCAGCTCCGCCGCCGGCCCGCGGTCGCCGGCGAACAGCGCGGCGAGCTCCTCCGGCCCGGGCGTCCCGGCGGGCGGGCGGTCCGCGGGGACCTGCGCGGCCCACAGGGTGCCGTCCGCGGTCGGCGCGGACACCATCGTCGCCTTGGCCCCGAACATGATGGTGAACGCGCCGGGTTCGACGGGGTGCGCCGAGCGGCCACCGACGGTCCACAGCCCGGCGTACCCGGGGACCGGCGCGTCCGGGTCGATGACGGTGCGCAGCCGGGAGTGGATGCCGTCGGCGCCGACGATGAGGTCCGCACTCTCGGTGCCGCCGCCGGCGAACGTGGCGGTCCCGCCGGCCGCGTCAACCAGTCGCCGCCCGGTGACGATCCTCGCGCCGGCCTCCTCCGCGAGGCCGCGCAGGGTCTCCACCAGGTGCCCGCGCATGAGGGTCACCCGGCGCCGGGACGCCTCGCCGAGCTGCTTACCCCGGCCGCTGCGCAGCCGCAGCAGCGGCAGCTCGATGCTGCGGGCCGCCACGGCCGCCCGGCAGCCGATCGCGTCGAGGGCCCGCAGCCCGTTGTCGCCGAGGCTCACGAACGATCCGACGTCGCCGGCGGGGTCCGCGTACGCCTCGAACACCGTCACGTCCCAGCCGATCCGGCGCAACGCGATCGCCGCAACCGGTCCCGCGACCCCCGCCGCCGATGACCATGGCTTCCATGCCGCACCCCTTAGTGAATCTGTATTCGGTGAATTATGATTCAGTTTTACGGCTGCTACCGTCGGGCGTCAAGAGTCACGGCGTGACAAGGTTGTGAGAGCGATGGCGACGCGCAAGGAGAAGGCGGCCCAGACCTCCGCCGCCCTCAAGGACGCGGCCCGCCATCTGTTCGCCACCCGTGGCTACCTCAACACCAAGATCAGCGACATCACGGCCGAGGCGGGCCGCGCGGTGGGCTCGTTCTACGACCACTTCGCGAGCAAGGAGGAGCTGCTGCAGGCGCTCCTGGCGGACATGCAGGACACCGCCGACGCCGCGCTGCCCGACCACGACCCGGACCACGACCTGTCCGACGAGGCGCAGCTGCGGTTCCACGTCGCCGCGGCCTGGCACACGTTCCGCACCCACCTGCCGGTGATGGTCGCCCTCTTCCAGTCCTCGATGCTGGAGTCCCCGTTCAGCGGCCTGGCCCGCACCCGGCTCGCCGAGGACACCGGCATGCTCAGGCAGCACCTGGAGTTCCTGGAGGCACGCGGCCACCGGCTGCCCGGCCGCCCCGCGGTCGTCGCCGACGCGATGGGGGCGATGCTGGCCATGTTCGCCTACGCCCACCTGACCGCGCCCGAGCCCCGCCTCCCCGACGACGAGGCCATCGACACCCTGACCGCGCTGCTCCTGCGCGGCCTGCGGGGGTGACCCCGCGTCCGGGTCACCCCGCGCGGCCAAGTAGAAACATAGGCATGGCAAGGATCGTCGTCACCGGAGCGCACGGAAAGACCGGACGGGCGGTCGTCACCGACCTGCTCGCCCACGGCCACCATGTCGTCGCGACCGACGCCGTGGGCAGGGCCGGGCACCTCAGCGAGCTCGGCACGCCCATGATCGTCGCCGACCTGACCGACCACGGGCAGGCGGTCGAGGTCCTGACCGACGCCGACGCCGTCGTGCACCTCGCCAACATCCCGGCGCCGGGCATGTATCCGCCCGCCGTCACGTTCAACCGCAACTCGACGATGAACTTCAACGTGTTCCACGCCGCGCAGCAGGCCGGGGTCGGCCGGGTCGTGTGGTCCTCCAGCGAGACGACCCTGGGCCTGCCGTTCGACACTCCCCCGCGCTACGCGCCGGTCGACGAGGAGCACTACCCGTTCCCGACGACGACCTACGCGCTGTCCAAGGTCGTCGGCGAGACCCTCGCCCGGGAGATCTCCGCGTGGAGCGGCATCCCGTTCGTCGGGCTGCGCCTGTCCAACGTGCACACCCCCGAGGAGTACGCCGCGGTCCCCGGGTACTGGTCCGACCCGCACCTGCGCAAGTGGAACCTGTGGGGCTACGTCGACGTGCGCGACGTCGCCGCCGCGTGCCGCCTCGCGCTGGACGCCCCGGTCACGGGCGCCAGCTCCTACGTGATCGCCGCAGCGGACACGATCATGGACCGGCCGTCCGCCGAGCTGATGCGCGAGGTCTTCCCCGGCGTGCCGCTGACCCGCGAGCTGAACGGCTTCGAGACCCTGCTGGGCATCGACCGGGCCCGCGAGGTCCTCGGCTACGACCCGCAGCACTCCTGGCGCACCGAACTGCGGGGCTAGCCCCAATACCGCTGACTTAAGCGTGTTGGCTGCTACAGTGCGGTGTGCCGCGTGCTGGACAGGTGAAACCGCCGCTGGGTGAGCGGTTGTCGGATCGGATTGCGATCGGGTTGTTGACCTCGACGTTTCCGCCGGAGTTGGTGGATCGGGTGGTCGCTGAGGCGGGTCGTACGCAGCAGCGCAGCCGGTTGTTGCCGGCGCGGGCGGTGGTCTACTACGTCCTGGCGATGTGCCTGTTCTTCGGTCAGGGCTACGAGGAGGTGGCCCGGTTGCTGACCGAGGGCCTCGGTTGGGCGCGTGGCTGGCGGGGTTCGTGGCAGGTGCCGACCACGGCGGCGATCACCCGGGCCCGGGTCCGGTTAGGCCCGGAGCCGATCAAGGCGTTGTTCGCCTCGGTCTGCCGGCCGGTGGCCACCCCGGCGACGGTCGGTGCGTTCTACCGGGAGTGGCGCCTGGTCGCGGTGGACGGCACCACCTTCGATCTGCCCGACACGGTGTCCAATGTGGACTTCTTCGGCCGGCCGGGTTCGGGCCGCGGCAACGGCAGAAGCGCCTACCCGCAGGCTCGGGTCGCGGCGATCGCCGAATGTGGCACCCACGCCATCTTCGCTGCAACGACCGGGCCATTATCCACTCATGAGACCGTCCTGGCGCAGCAGCTATTCGGTGCGCTGGGCCCGGGCATGCTCCTGCTGGCCGACCGTGGATTCCTCGGCTTCGATCTGTGGCGGGAAGCCGCCGCGACCGGCGCGGACCTGCTCTGGCGGGTCAAGTCCGTTGCCGTGCTGCCCGTGATCGAGCAACTGCACGACGGTTCGTACCTGTCGCACATCTTCGCCGCCCGCGACAAGAACCGCCACGCCGACCCGATCACCGTGCGGGTGGTGGAATACACCATGCCCGGCCAGGCCACCGTCTACCGGCTGATCACCACGATCCTGGACCCGGACGCCGCTCCGGCACTCGACCTGGCCGCGTTGTACGCCCAACGCTGGGAGATCGAAACGTCCCTCGATGAACTGAAAACCCATCAAGGCCAGCCAGACATGGTCCTGCGCTCGCAGACCCCGACCGGGGTCGAACAGGAAATCTACGGCTTCCTCCTCGTGCACTACGCCGTGCGCACCCTGATGCATCACGCCGCAGCCGGCGCCGACATCGACCCCGACCGGGTGTCATTCACCCGCACCCTGCGCCTCGTACGCCGCCAGGTCACCGCCCAAGCGGCGTTTTCCCCCCTCACGACTGACCCGGGCACTGCGCCGAGGCGTCCGTGAAATCCTGCGGCACCTGACCACCCGCCGCGCCCGCAGCAACCCGCGAGTGATCAAACGCAAGATGTCGAACTGGAAACTCAAACGAGCACAACACCGCGACCCAGCACGTCCCGATCACAGCATCACCATCGTGGAAGCCACCAAACCCAACCCCACCAAGCGAAAACCACGGGCAACGACCGCCTAAGTCAGCGGTATTGGGGCTAGCCCCGACTACTGGCCTCCAGCAGGGCAAGGAGGTCCGGCAGGGCCGTCGGGGCGGCGGCCAGCTCATGCAGGTTGCACTCGACCGCCGTCTCCGAGACCAGGACGCCGGGGGTGGCCGGGTGGACCCGGCGCCAGCCGCGTGAGGTCAGCGCCGCCTCCATCACCACGACCACCGACGGGGTGGCGTCCAGGTCCTCGGGTTCGGTGGGCGGTTCGGGCTGGGCCGGCCAGTTCGCCGCGACCAGCTCGTCCAGGCGGGTCAGCAGCACCTGCACGACCTCGGCCGGGCCGATCGGCTCGCGGCCCAGGAGGGTGGCGACCTGGTCGTGCACGGCGCGGGCCTGCCGCACGACCCAGCCGGGCCAGGCGGTGGCCGGCACCGCGGCGAACGTGGTCCACTCCGCGGGTGAGCGGCGCAGGACGTGCCGGGCAAGGGCGCGCTCGTCGGCGGCCGGGAGCGGGTCGACGGGCACCAGGTCCACGGCCCGCAGCGTGAGGTGCGCGTCGGTCAGCGGCGCGATGGCACCGGCGAGGTTGGGATGCCGGCTCATCAGCGCGGTACGGGTGTCGTCGTCGACGGACGCGATGACGGCGCCGGCGCGGACCGCGGACCGCCAGCCGTCATGGACGTCCTGGATGGCGGCGGAGGCGTGCTGCCAGACCTGCTCCTCCAGGTCGAAGGCCAGGTCGGCGAACTCGAACTCGGCCAGGTCGGCCTTGACCACGGCGCGGGCCGCGGTGTGCAGCCCGGAGGCGCTGCTGGCGGCCTGGTCGGCCTTGCGCTCCAGGGCGGTGGCGAACTCGCGGGTGGCGCGCAGCACCGCCGCGGTGCGTGGTGGCAGCTCGACGCGGGACGGGTCGGAGGCCTCCTCGTACAGGTCACGCAGCCGCGCGACGAGGTGGGCGCGGCGGTGGTCGACGACGGCGAGCTCGTGCGCGACCAGGGCGCGGATCTCGTCGACGGTCAGGCAGTACAGCAGCGGCAGCCCGACGAACAGCAGGCGCCGCCGGCGGCTGGCCCAGGAGCGGATCACCCCGTGGCCGGTCAGCAGCACCGCGTCCGGTGCGGCCACGCCGACCCGCGCGGCGACCTCGGTGACCAGGGTGAGCAGCTGTCCGGTCGCGGTGACTCCCTCCGGTGGGGCCTCCGCGGGACGTCCGTAGCGCATCAGGACCCATCTGGCGCGCCACACACTGATTTTGCCGGGCAACGGATCTTCGACGACGGCAACCGACACAGCGAAGCATCCTCACGATGTCGCCGGGGCGCGTCAACGAGCGCCATCCATCCGGCGGGGGTGATTCTCGAAAGTCACCCGGCCCGGTGCCGATGATGCCGTTGAGGACTCGGGGGTGAGATGTACCAGACGTTCAGTCCGTTGCTGGACGCGCTGAAGGAACGTGGGGCCGATCCGCAGGCGGTCGACCGGGCGGCGGAGGAGGCGGAGCGCACCGGCCGCTCGATCCGCGCCGTGCTCATCAACGACCACATCGTCACCGAGGATCAGCTCACCGAGGCCTCGGCGGACGCGTACGGGATCCAGACCCTCGACCTGGTCGGCTACCCGATCGACCCGGCGGCGATCACCAAGATCCCGATGGCGCTGGTACTGAAGCACCGGGTGCTCGGCATCGCCCTCAACGAGCACGAGATCACCGTCGGCATCACCGACCCGGGTGACGTCCTGGCGCTGGATGACGTCCGCGCCGCGACCGGGCTCACGGTGCGGCCGGTGGTGGTGGCGCGCTCCGAATTGCGCAAGATCATCGACCGGTTGAAGCGGGAGGAGAACGACCTCGGCGAGGTCGCGGAGAGCCTGCGGGCGGAGGCGGCGCCGAGCGTCTCGAACCTGACGACGATCAACGAGGACGCGCCGATCGTCCGGTACGTCAACTCGCTCATCGAACAGGCGATCGTCAACCGCGCGTCGGACCTGCACCTGGAGCCGGGCGAGCACAGCATGCGGGTGCGGTACCGCATCGACGGCGTCCTGCACGAGGTCGACACGGTGCCCAAGCACGTGCAGTCGGCGCTGATCTCCCGGCTGAAGATCATGTCGAACGTGGACATCACGGAGCGGCGCATCCCGCAGAACGGCCGCATCACCGTCGAGATCAACGGGCGGGCCGTCGACCTGCGCACGGCGACGCTGCCGACGGTGTGGGGCGAGAAGATCGTGCTGCGGGTCCTGGACACCAGCGGCATGGACCTGAAGCTGTCCAAGCTCGGCTTCAGCAAGGCCAACGCGGAGCGGTTCGCGGCCTCCTACAGCAAGCCGCACGGCATGCTGCTGGTGACCGGCCCGACCGGCTCGGGCAAGTCGACGACGCTGTACGCCACCCTCGCCGAGATCAGCAAGCCGACGGTCAACATCATCACCGTCGAGGACCCCGTGGAGTACCGGCTGCCGGGCGTCAACCAGGTGCAGGTGGACCACAAGGCGGGCCTGACGTTCGCGGCGGTGCTGCCGGCGATCCTGCGCTCCGACCCCGACGTGGTGCTCATCGGTGAGGTCCGGGACCGCACGACCGCGCAGCTGGCGGTCGAGGCGGCACTCACCGGCCACCTGGTGCTGTCGACCCTGCACACCAACGACGCGCCCAGCGCCGTCACCCGGCTCGTCGAGATGGGCATCGAGCCGTTCCTCGTCGGCTCGTCGGTGGACTGCGTCCTGGCCCAGCGTCTCGCGCGCCGGCTGTGCGACTGGTGCCGCACCGAGTACGAGCCGGGCGAGGCGGAGCTGGTCGGGGCGCGCTGGCCGTACGACGTCCTCGGGCCGCCGGAGAAGCTGTGGCGCCCCGTCGGCTGCCGGTCGTGCGCCAACACCGGCTACCGGGGGCGCATCGCCCTGCACGAGGTCATGCCGGTCTCCGCCGAGATCGAGAAGCTGGCGATCGACCGGGCCTCCGCGCACGAGATCCAGGCGGTCGCCCGCACCGAGGGCCTCGTCGACCTGCGCCTGGACGGCCTGGCGAAGGCCGCCGAGGGGCAGACCTCGATCCCTGAAGTGGTCCGGGTAGCCGTGTAACCCTCAGCACAGGGGTGCGCCTGCCGATGGGCCGCGTGTGGAGACCATGGTGACCAGCGACGAGCGCGCCTCGCTCGACGCGATGCTGGTGTCGCTCGTCCGCGTCGGCGGCTCCGACCTGCACCTGACCGTCGGGGCCCCGCCGACGGTGCGGATCAACGGCGGCCTGCGGTACCTGCCGGGCTACGACGACCTCACCCCCGACGACACGGAGATGCTGGTCCGCGCCGCCGTGCTCAACGAGAGCCAGTGGAAGCACTTCGAGCAGGTCCAGGAGCTCGACTTCGCCTACGCCATCGAGGGCGTGTCGCGCTTCCGGGTCAACCTGTACGCGCAGCGCGGCTCGTTCGGCGCGGCGTTCCGGGCGATCCCGCACAACATCAAACCCCTCGACCAGCTCGGCGTGCCGGAGCAGGTGGCCCGCTTCGCGCACCTGCACCGCGGCCTGGTCCTCGTCACCGGGCCGACCGGCTCGGGCAAGACGACGACCCTCGCGGCGATCCTCGACCTGGCCAACCGGACGCGCTCCTCGCACATCGTGACGATCGAGGACCCGATCGAGTTCCTGCACGAGCACAAGCGGTGCCTGGTGAACCAGCGCGAGGTCGGCGCGGACACGACGTCGTTCTCGATGGCGCTGAAGCACGCGCTGCGCCAGGACCCCGACATCATCCTCGTCGGCGAGCTGCGCGACCTGGAGACCACCTCGACGGCGCTGACCGCCGCGGAGACCGGCCACCTGGTCCTTGCCACCCTGCACACGCAGAGCGCGGCGCAGACCGTCGACCGGGTCATCGACATCTTCCCGCCGCACCAGCAGCAGCAGGTCCGGGCGCAGATGTCCAACGCGCTGCAGGGCGTCGTCACGCAGGCCCTCGCGCCGCGCGCCGACGGGCAGGGTCGCACGATCGTCACGGAGATCATGTTCGCCACGCCGGCGATCCGGAACCTGATCCGTGAGGGCAAGAACCACCAGATCCCGTCGTTCATGCAGTCCAGCGGCAACGAGGGGATGCTCTCGTTCGACCAGCACCTGGCCGAGCGGGTCCGCCAGCAGCTCGTCACCTACGAGACGGCGCTGGAGCTGTGTCACTCGGCGGAGGAGTTCCGCCGTCTCGCCGGCCGGATGTGAGCCGTCATGACAGCGACGAAGACGTACGACTACCAGTCGATCGACAATGCCGGGAAACGCGGCAAGGGCAGGATCGAGGCCTCCAACGAGCTGGCCGCCGCGCAGCTGCTGCGCCAGCAGGGCCTGACCCCGCTCGCCATCACCAGCGCCGATTCGCTGATGCAGCGCGACATCCGCGTCCCCGGCCTCGGCGACCGGACCACCCTGAAGGACCTGTCGGTGTTCGCCCGGCAGTTCGCCACGATGACGCAGTCCGGCATGTCGCTGCTGCGGTCCCTGGCGGTGCTGGAGGAGCAGGCGCAGAAGGCGGGCCTGAAGAAGGCGGTCAGCGAGGTCCGGCTCGACATCGAGGGCGGCACGTCGCTGTCCGGCGCGCTCGGCAAGCACCCGAAGATCTTCCCGACCCTGATGGTGGCGATGATCCGGGCCGGCGAGACCGGCGGCTTCCTCGACAGCGCCCTGGAGCGCATCGCCACGAACTTCGAGAAGGACGCGCACCTGCGCGGGAAGATCAAGAGCGCGCTCACGTACCCCGTGATCGTGCTGATCTTCACCGTCGTGATGATCAGCGCGGTGCTCATCTTCATCGTGCCGATCTTCGAGAAGATGTTCAAGCAGCTCGGCGGCGAGCTGCCGCTGCCCACGAAGATCATCGTCAACGCCAGTCACACCCTGTACTGGCTGGGACCGCTCGTCATAGCGGTGATCGTCGTGACCACGGTGACGCTGAAGAAGGCGGCGGCGGCGAATCCCGACGTACGCCTGTGGCTGGACCGGGTGAAGCTCAAGCTGCCGGTCTTCGGGCCGCTGTTCACGAAGATCGCGCTGAGCCGGTTCTCCCGCAACCTCGGCACCCTGCTCGGCGTCGGCGTGCCGGTGCTGCAGGCCCTCGACGTCGTCGGCGCCACGACGGGCAACGCCGTGATCACCGCCGCCATGACCGATCTGCAGAACGCCGTGCGCGAGGGCCAGCCGATGTCCTCGCAGCTCGGCGCGCACAAGATCTTCCCATCGATGGTCGTGCAAATGGTCGAAGTCGGCGAAGAGAGCGGCCAAATCAGTCAGATGCTGGAAAAGGTTGCCGATTTCTACGACCGAGAGGTGGACAGCGCGGCTGAGGCACTCACCGCGTCCATCGAACCGATCATGGTGCTCGTCATGGGTGGCGTGGTCGGCGGGATGATCATCTGCCTCTACCTGCCGATGTTCTCGATCTACCAGAACATCCAGAGCAACTGAAGAAGAACGTCGGTGCACATGACTGGCGCAAGGCAGCGGAGCCTCGCCACCACCACACCCCATGCAGGAGCAGGAGGCTCACCCATGAAGGAAACGCTGCGCAGGATGCAGAAGAAGCGTGCCGCCGGAGACGGCGGATTCACGCTCGTCGAACTCCTCGTTGTCGTCGTCATCATCGGCGTACTCGTCGCGATCGCCGTTCCCATGTATCTGAACTACCGTAAGGGCGCGGCGAACAAGTCCGCCGAGTCCGACGTGCGTGCCGCGGTCAGCGCCGCCGAGCAGTTCTACACGGAGAACGGCAACAAGTACCCGGCCGACGTCAAGTCCGTGAACGCGGGCGACAAGCTCACGTTCAAGTTCGCGACCGGCACGTCCATCGAGCAGGTCGCCACCGTCTCCCCGAACAACCGGCTGTCGTTCACGAACCTCGGCGACGGCGCCTACCGGATCTGCGGCGTGAACGAGGACGGCGAGACCGTCTACGTCTACAGCAGCCTCGAGGGCGGTTCGGTGAAGAAGGCCGCGTCCGCCGACCTGGACACCTGCGCCACCAACGGCTGAGCCGGCCCGACCGGCGATGTGGCGGCCCGCGGCGACGCGGGCCGCCACACCCGACTCGACTCCCTGACACCAGCGGGACCTGACACCGGCAGAAAGGAGCACGCAGATGCTGTTCGCGCTCGTCGGCGTGCTCGGCCTGGCGATCGGGTCGTTCCTCAACGTCGTCATCCACCGCGTCCCCCGCGGTGCGTCGCTCCTGCGGCCGGCCTCGCACTGTCCACAGTGCACGGTGCCGATCCGGCCGTGGCACAACGTCCCCGTCCTCGGCTGGCTGCTGCTGCGCGGCCGCTGCGCCGGCTGCGCCGCCCCGATCAGCGTCCGCTACCCGCTGGTGGAGGCCGGCACGGCGGCGCTGTTCGTCGCCGTCGCCGCCCGGTTCGGCTGGTCGGCGACGCTGCCCGCATGGCTGTACTTCGCGGCGATCGCGGTCGCTCTGGCCCTCATCGACCTCGATGTGCTGCGCCTGCCGAACGCGATCGTCCTGCCGTCCTACCTCGTCGTGCCGGCACTGTTCCTGCCCGCCGTGGTGCTGGAGCGGGACTGGGCCGCGGGCCTGCGCGGGCTGGTCGGGATGGCCGTGCTGTTCACGTTCTACCTGCTGCTGTCCGTGGTGTACCCGGGCGGCATGGGCTTCGGCGACGTCAAGCTCGCCGGCGTCCTGGGGCTCTACCTCGGCTGGCTCGGCTGGGCGCCCCTCGCCGTCGGGACCCTCGCGGCGTTCCTGCTCGGCGGGATCGCCGGGGTCGCGCTGATGGCCGGCGGCCGGGCCGGGCGCAGGACCGCGCTGCCGTTCGGCCCGTCGATGCTCGCCGGGGCGCTGATCGCGCTGTTCGCCGCGGCGCCGATCACCGACTGGTACACCTCCATCCTCCTGCCCGCCTGACGGTTTATCTAAGGAGCACGATGGCTGCCGTCAACCTGATCGGACTGGACATCGGCACGATGTCCATCCGCGCGGCGGAGACCAGCAACAGCAAGGACGGGCCGGTCATCAGCAACTTCGGCCACATCCTGCTGCCGCCCGGCGTCGTGCTCAACGGCGCCGTGCAGGACGAGCCGGCCGTCACCGGCGCGCTCAAGCAGCTGTGGTCGACGTTCAAATTCCGCAGCCGCAAGGTCGCGCTCGGCGTCACCCACCAGCAGATCGTCGTGCGCGAGACCACGGTGGCCAACCTGCCGGCGAAGGAGATGCGCAAGGCACTGCCCTTCCAGGTCCGCGACGCGCTGCCCCTCGCCCCGGAGAAGTCGCTCATCGACTTCTACCCCTTGGAGGAGCCCGGCGACGCCGACACGGTCCGGGGGCTGCTCATCGCCGCGCCCAAGGAGCCGGTCCTCGCCGCGATCAGGGCCATCGAGGCGGCGAAGCTGCACGTGGCCCGGGTCGACCTGGCCACCTTCGCGCTGCTGCGCGCCGCGTCCCGGCTCGACGAGAACGTCGAGGCACTGGTCGACATCGGCGCCCACGCGACCAGCGTCATCGTGCACCACGACGGCGAGCCCCTCATCGTGCGGACCATCCCCCGCGGCGGCAACGAGATCACCAAGACCATCGCCGATCGGCTCGACGTGCCGGTCGATCAGGCCGAGGAGCTCAAGTGCCGCATCGGCCTGCGCACCGACACCGACGGGCAGACCGCCTCGGCGCTCAAGGACGCGGTCCGGCCGCTCATCAACGAGATCGGCAGCTCGTTCGCGTACCTCACCGCCGGCGGCCGGCAGGCCCGGGTGAGCCGGCTCGCCCTGTCCGGCGGCGGGTCGATGCTGCCCGGCCTGCTCGAAGCGCTGCACGCCCAGCTGCACGTGGAGGTGATCGCGGTCGACCCCGTCATGCGGGTGCGCGGCCTGCGGCGGGTCCGCCACGGCAGCCTCGAGCAGATCCGCGCCTCGGCGGCGGTGTCGGTCGGGCTGACCCTGGGAGCGGCGTCGTGACCGGCCCGGGCGGCGGTCCGTGGTGGGACGAGGAGCCGGAGCGCAAGCTCACCGGCATCGTCCTGCCGTCCTGGGGCGACGACGACCCCGACGACCTCGACCGCGACGCCGCGCCTCGCGGTGACCTCACCGCCGCGGACGGCGGTGGCTCCGGCGGGCACCCGGGCGGCGCGGCGCCGGGTCGGGCCCTCGACCCGCTCAACGACCCGCTCAACGACCCGCTGACGGGACCGCTGCCCGGCGGCTGGCGGCAGGAACACCGCTCGCCGCGGAGCAGCGCCTCGTGCCGGTCGTGCCGTCAGGCCCGCCGCCGATGTGGCCGCCGGTGGACCCGCCACCCACGGACGAGCCGCGGGCCCGCATCGACCTGCCCCGCTCGCGGAGCCCCTCGCAGGCGGGGACGCCCTCGTCTCGCAGACGGCCCAGCCGGCCCAGGCGGCGCAGGCGGCGCAGGCGGCGCAGACAGCCCAGGCGGCACCGGCGGCGGAGCCGGCCGCGCCACGGCGGGAGTTCCCCGGTACATCGCCGGCGAGCTCGTCCTGCCCGGCGCCACCGGGCCGCGGGCCACCGCGGCCGAGACCAGGACGCCACCGGCACAGCCCTGGGCCCCGCCCCCGGCGCAGGCACCCACCGCCTCGACCTGGACCCCGCAGCCGGCGTCGTATCCGTCGGCCGACCGGTACGGCGCGCCGCCGTCCCGCGGGCGGACCCGCCGCTGCCGGACGGGCCGGAGACGCCCGCCGGTCCCCGCCGCCGCTGCCCGGCGTCCAGTTCACCGCCCCCGCCAGGCCCGCCGCGCCGAGGCCGGCCGGCCAGCCCACGTCCGCGACCCGCACCATGCCGCCGGCGACCATGCCGCCGGCCGCCGGGCCTTCCGCCGCTGCGTCCCTGGATGCCGCGCCGCAACCGGCGGCACAGCAACCGGGTGGGGCGCGGGCGGCGCACCCGCCCGCCGTACCCGGCCGCGCCGCCGCCCGGCGTGCCGGAGGCCAGCGTGCCGCCGCCGCCGCGACCGGCGCCACCGTCCATCCCGCCCGCCGGGCACACGATGCAGCCCGCGACCATGCCGCCGGGCATGCCGCCGGGCATGCAGTCCTCCGCCGTGCCGGCGGCCGCGCACCCGGGCGGCCGCCGCGACCGGCGCCGGCGCGCCGCCGGAGGCCGCGACCGCCGTGCAGCCCGCCGTCCCCGCCGTGGTGCACGCCGCGCAGCAGAGCGTGCCGAGCGCGCCGCACGAGGCCACGGGACAGGACGGGCAGGCGCCGGCCGTACCGGCGAGAAAGGGACGCGAAGGTGCGCCGCATCCCGCGTTCCCGGACGCGACCGCGCGCACGATGCGCATCCTGCCGATCGCCGCGGACCTGCTGCCGCTGGAGATCACCGAACTGCGGCGGCTGCGCACGGTGCGGCGCCTGGTGATCGCGGGCGTGGCGGCGTTCATGGCGCTGCTGCTCGGCTGGTACGTCGTCGCCGACGGCAAGACCGACCAGGCGCAGCGCGAGCTCAACGCCGTGCAGGACAGCCGGCGCGACCTGAACCGCAAGAAGGCGACCTACACGGAGCTGGAGCAGATCCGCCAGCAGCGCAAGGACATCACCGCCCAGCTGGTGATCCTGATGGAGCGGGACCTGCCCTGGTCGGCCCTGCTCACCTCGCTGCAGAAGGCGGCGCCGAAAGGGGTCGGGGTGAAGAGCGTGACCGGCGCGCTGGAGACCGGGGACGGCACCGACGCCGCCGCCGACGTGATCGGCATGGTCACGCTGACCGGGACCGCCCCGTCGAAGAAGGACGTCGCGACCTACGTCGACACCCTCGGCGGGGTCGCCGGGCTCGCCAACCCGTTCCCGACCGACGTGACCGAGAGCGACGACGGACTGGACTTCACCATCCGCGTCGACGTCACCAAGGCATCGCTCGGCGGGCGGTTCGCGTCACCGAGCGCGACCCCGAGCGCGCCGGGAGGCAAGTGATGCGACCCGAACGGCTCTGGCTCCTCGGCGGCGCGCTCACCGCGATCGTCCTGCTGGCGTTCAGCTACTACTTCGTCATCGCGCCGCGGTATCAGGAGGCCGAGGACCTCAAGGCCCTGGCCGACGACACCACCGTCGAGGTGGCGAAGCTGCGCAGCCAGATCGCGGACCTGGACACCCAGAACAAGCGCATCGAGGAGTACCGCACGCAGCTGACGGCGGAGCTCGCCGCGCTGCCGGAGACGGACTCGGTGGCGGCGCTGCTGCGCGAGGTGCAGACGGCGGGCGAGCTGAGCGGGATCACCGTCAGCGGGATCACCGTCGGCAGCGCGGCCGAGGTCGACGCCGGCGGGCCGCTGACGGTGCACGCGCTGCCGATCAGCCTGACGGCCGCCGGTCCGTCCGCGAAGCTCAACCCGTTCCTCGACCAGCTGCAGAAGACGCAGCCCCGGGCGCTGCTCATCAACAGCATGAACGTGGCCGCGACCACCGGCGACCGCACGACCATGACGCTCACCGTCCAGGCGTTCTACGCCACCGGGAAGTAGCCCGCGCCATGCCACGCACCCCAGCCTCCGACGCCGGGTTCAGCCTGGTCGAGACGCTCACGTCGATCGCGATCATCGGTGTGGTCATGACGGCGCTGACGACGTTCTTCGTCTCCACGACCACGACGCTGAACAAGGAACGCGGCCTGCAGACGGCGGTGCGGGTCGCCCACGACGGCGTCGACCTGGTCAAGTCGCTGCCGGGTTCGAGCATCGTGTCCGGCCGCGGCGCGAAGGACGTGGCCGAGCAGATCCGCCAGCTCAAGGACGGCGAGATCCCGGGCCTGGGCAACCTGGACGTGCAGGGCCTGCTGGACACGATGACACCGGCGTCGGACTCGAGACTGGGCACCCTGGGCGTCAACGCGTCGCCGGTGCTGCCGACCCTGGCGGACCCGGCGATCGTCAACAACACCACGTTCAAGCGGTACTACTTCGTCGGCTCGTGCAAGATGCCGCTCGGCGGGACCGTCTGCAGCCTGCTGTCGCCGCCCGGCACCCTGCTGAACTTCTACCGGGTCGTCGTCGCCGTCACCTGGCCCAACGACCGGGCCTGCGCCAGCACCGACGGCGTGTGCTCCTACGTGACCCAGACCATGGTCAGCGCGGCGGCGACGGACCCGGTCTTCAACCCGAGCGTCACGATCACGCCGCCGCTGCCGGACAACCCGGGCAACCAGGCCGGCGACGAGGTCGACGTACCGATGCCGAAGCCGCTGGTGCTGACCGCGACGACGGCGTACCCGCCGCTGACCTGGGAGGCGGAGAACCTGCCGCCGGGCGTGACGATCACGCCCGCCGGGGTCATCGACGGAACCCCGACGGTGGCCGGCATCTACGTGGTGCGGGTCATGGTCACCGACGCCGCCTCGAACAACGACGCGTCGTTCAACTGGACGGTGGCCGCGCTGCCGGTCGTGGCGCCCGTCGTGCAGACCTGGGACGCCGGCTCGGCCGTGTCCTACCAGGTGCCGCTGACCGGTGGGATCGGCCCGTACGTGTGGTCGGCGACCGGCCTGCCGAACGGCCTGACGATCAACGCGACGACCGGGCTCATCACCGGCACCACCACGGCGACCGGCGCGGCCGCGGCGGCGAACGTGACCGTGAAGGTGACCGACAAGAACGCGAAGACCCACTCGGTGACGTTCAAGTGGAACACCAGGGTCGCGGTGCAGTTCCCGAACGCCTCGACGCCGATCAGCCTGACCAGGGGCACCCTGTACAACGGCACGGTCAGCGCGTACGGCGGCTCCGGCACCTACACGTGGACGGCGAAGGACCTGCCGACCGGGCTGTCGGTGTCCAGCGCCGGGGTGGTCACCGGCACGGTGACCGCGTCGTCGCGGTACCTGGTGACCCTGACGGTGACCGACAGCCTCGGCGCGACCAACTCGACCCTCGTGCCGGTCAACATCACCACCCCCGCGGGGCAGCTGCAGGTGACGTCGCCGGCGATGACGCCCACCCCGGACCGCACCAACGTCAAGGGCACGGCGATCACCGCGCTCGCGATGGCCGCGTCCGGCGGCACCGCCCCGTACACGTGGGCGGCGACGAGCGCGCTGCCGCCCGGCCTGACGTTCAGCACCGCCAGCAACAAGATCGCCGGTACGCCGACGACGGCCGGCAGCTACCCGGTCACCATGACCGTCACCGACAAGGTCGGCGCCAAGGCGACCTTCATGTTCCTCTGGACGATCACATGAACCCGATCCAGCGCGCGCTGGCTCGGCTGCGCCGCGACGACGGCGTCACCCTCGCCGAGATGGCCGTGACGACCAGCATCATGTCCGCGGTCATGGCCATCTTCACCACCGGTGTCATCCAGCTCTTCCAGGCCGGCAACAACAACGAGCTGGTGGCGATGACCGAGTCGCAGCTCAATACGGCGTTCCTGCGGCTGGACCGCAACCTGCGCTACGCGGCCGGGATCGGCCCGGTCCATCCCGTCGGCGGCCCCGACCGTCTCGTGGAGTACGTCAACACCGACACCGCGAACGGCGAACCGGAGTGCGCGCAGCTGGAGCTGAACGCGGCCAGGCAGGTGCTGCGCCGGCAGGTGTGGCCGCAGACGACGAAACCGACCGGCAAGTGGGCCGTGCTCGCCAGCAACGTGAACGTCGCGAAGAGCTCGTTCGAGCTGCTGGCCCCCCTGTCGGACACCGGCTTCCAGCGACTCAAGATCACCCTCGTGGTGGCCAGCAACCCCGGCAGAGGACACGCGGAGTCCAAGACCGAGATCACGTTCACCGCGCTGAACAGCACCAGAGCCACGGACTCCAGCAAGGTCTGCCCGGAGGCGCGCACATGAGCATCCTCGAACGGCTCCGGCCGCTGCGCGACGACCGGGGTTCGCTGCCCCTCGCCATGATGCTGACCCTCGTCGGTACGTCGCTGTCCACGCTCATGGTGCCGGTGGTGATCGAGCAGGTGCGCGACACCGCGTCGGTGATCGAGCGGACCAGGGCGCTGCACGCCGCCCAGGCCGGCATCGACCTGGTGATCGGCGCGATCCGCGCGTCGGCGGGCAGCATCGCCAACCTCTGTTTCATGCCCGCCACCTCGCCGCTGCTCGGCACGATCGGCGGCGGGCTGCCCGGCAGGTACTCGGTCACCGTCGAATACCAGGACGCGGCGCACAAGCCGCTGTCCTGCGCGACGAAGGTCCTCGCCGCGGTGCCGTCCTATGCGGTGATCACGTCGAAGGGCACCGTCAAGGGCACCGACGGGCAGGCGATCGACGCGGGCGACTCCCAGACCCGGACGCTGAGCGCCACCTACGTCTTCCGGTTCACCAACGCGAACATCGAGGGCGGCCTGGTCCGCTTCTACGGCGGGGCGTACTGCCTGGACGCCGGGTCCGGCTCGCCGGGGGTCGGCACGATCGTCACGACCCAGCCGTGCAACCCCGGCAGCTCGCGGCAGACGTTCGCGTACACGAAGTACCTGACGCTGCAGCTGGTGTCGTCGCGGACCGCGGCGAACCCGCTGGGCATGTGCATCGACTCGCTGCCGGGCCCGGTCTCCGGCGCGCTGCTGCAGTTCCAGGTGTGCGGGACCTCGACCACCGTGCCGTACCACCAGCGCTGGAACCTCAACGACAGCTCCAACTTCCAGGCCACGTCGTCGACCGGTGGCCTCGGCTCCTTCTGCATGCACGCGAAGGCCGGCAGCACGAAGGGCGCGTTCATGGAGGTCATCGGGTGCGGCGGCGCCGCGGACAACACCCGCACCTTCGCACCGGAGGCCAGCGTCGGCGCCGGTGCCGCCGCCGCGCCCTACAACCTGGTCAACTTCAAGCAGTTCGGCCGGTGCGTCGACGTCACCAACTTCGACACGACGCTCGGCTACCTCATCGTGTGGCCGTGCAAGCAGGCGCCGAACCCGCTCAGCGTCGCGTGGAACCAGCGGTTCACGGTGCCGCTCGCCGTCAACGACACCGGCACGGTCAGTGGGCGCATCACCACGTACGACAACACCAAGACGAACAAGACCTACTGCCTGACGACGTTCAAGAAGGACACCAACCCGCACTTCGTCACGATGAAGGTGTGCCCGGCCCCCACCGACCCCAAGGAGAACCGGGACGCCGTCGAGTGGAAGGTGTCGTATCAGGAGGGCACCTACGGGACGAGCTACGTCATCAGGGACTACCAGGACCAGTGCCTGAGCCCCACGAACATGGACGACCCGGCGCTGCCCGCGGCCGACATCTTCAAGGGCAGCACCGTCGTCAGCAAACTCACGGCGGCCACGTGCGACGGCTCGAAGCTGCAGAAGTGGAACGCGCCGGCGAACATCGAAGATCCGACGCCCCTGAAGAACATCGGGGAGAAGTGACGACCCCGTAGGGGACCTCCTGAGCCACGGCGCCGCCGGAGATCAGGGTCGGGTCCGTGCATCGCCTGGATGGCGTACGACCTCGCGGTGACGAGGCTGGATGCCATGACCATCACCTGGGAGAAACCCGCTCTGCGACGGGTGGGCCTCGGCCGGCAGGTCGCGATCGTGACGGCGGCGGTGGCCGCGTACTTCGGGGTCCGCGGCGCCACGGAGGCCGCCACGGACCGTGCCCTGGCCAACGCCGCGACCGTCGTGGACTTCGAACGATCGGTCGGGCTCTTCCACGAGCCGTGGCTGCAGTCGACGTTCGCGGGCACGCCCGCCGTCGCGACGTTCTTCAACTGGATCTACATCTGGGGTCACTGGCCGGTCATCGTCGCGACGCTGATCTGGCTGGCCCGCACCAACCCGGAGATCTACTACCGCACCCGCAACGCGATGCTGGTCTCGGGCGGGATCGGCCTGGTCATCTTCACGCTCTTCCCCCTCGCGCCGCCGCGCCTGGCCGAGCTCGGCCTCGTCGACACCGTGACGCAGTCCTCCGACGCGTACCGGGTGCTGCAACCGACGATGTTCACCAACCAGTACGCCGCGATGCCGAGCCTGCACGTCGGCTGGGACCTGCTCATCGGCCTGGCGATCCTGGCCGCGGCGCGGGGGCCGCTGCTGCGCGCGTTCGGCGCGGCGATGCCCGTGCTGATGGCAACGGCCGTGGTGCTGACCGCGAACCACTACATCATCGACGCGATCGCCGGCGCGACACTCACCGCGACCTGCTGGTTCGTCCTGCGGGCCCGGGAGCGGCAGGCCCCTCGCGGCTATGCCGGATGGGACGGCCTGACCGTTCGATAGGGCCTACGATCTGCACATGGAACACCCCGACCGGGAGCTCACCGCAGAACACCTCGGATTCCCGGCGGACGTGATCCCGCTGCAGTATCAGGCGCTCCTGCTGTCCGACGACCGCCGGATGGCGGCGTTCGCCGACGCGATCGCGCACGCCGTCCGGCCCGGGACCCGGGTCCTGGACCTCGGCTGCGGGACCGGTGTGCTGTCCTACTTCGCCGCCCGGCAGGGTGGGACCGTCATCGCGATCGAGCGGGAGCCGCGGGTCTTCGCGACCGCCGAGGCGGCGCTGCGGGCCTCGGTCGGCGACGCCGTCACCGTCCTGCACGCCGACGCCCGCGACTACCTGCCGGAGGAGCCGGTCGACGTGGTGCTGTGCGAGATGCTGCACGTGGGGCTGCTCCGCGAGCGGCAGATCGAGGTCATCAACAGTTTCAAGCGCCGCTACCTGCGCCACATCGGCGGCCCGTTGCCACGGTTCGTGCCGGAGGCGTGCGTGCAGGCGGTGCAGCCGGTCGAGCAGGACTTCACCTACTTCGGCTACACGGTGCCGGCGCCGGTGTTCCAACTGCCGGAGAGCCTCCAGCCCCGCACCGTGGAGGCCGCCGCGCCGCAGGTCTTCCAGCAGTTCTTCTACACCGACCCGCTGCCGCACCACTGCACGGGCGACCTGCGGTTCGTCGCGGAGCGACCGGCACTGGTCAACGCCGTGCGCGTGGTGACGAAGAACCTGCTGTCGTTGCTGTACGAGCCGCCCGGCAGCGTCGACTGGACCATGAACTACCTGGTGGTGCCGCTGCGGGAGCCGGTCGAGGTCCTCACCGGCGACGAGGTGCGGATCCGGTTCGACTACTGCCCCGGCGACGAGATCACCGTCCTGGCCGACAGCCTCACGGCCAGCGTTCCGGCGCATGTCGACGCCTCCGCTACGCTCCGCCGCCGACATGCGCAGGTTTTGTGATCATGGGGGCACAGCGCGTTGATGCTTCGCTGGCTGACCGTCCTTGCCGTCTTCACCGCGCTGGGCGTCCTGTGGTGCTTCGTCGCGGGGCGCCGCTCCCCCGACCGCCGGCGGACGTTCGGCCTGGTGGCGGCGGTCTGCGGCACGCTGCCGTGGATCTGGATGATCCTCACCCCCGCCGACGCCCCCCGCCGGATCCAGCTCGACCCGGTCGCGGGTCTGCACGGGGTCTTGTCCGGTGATGCCGGCGCCGCCGTGGTGCAGATGGTCGGCAACCTGGCTGTCTTCGCGGCGTTCGGCGCGTTCGCCCCGCTGCGCTGGCCACGGCTCACCCTGTGGCGGGTGCTGCTGCTGGCGGCGCTCGGATCCGCCACCGTGGAGGTGCTGCAGTACGTGCTGGACCTGGGCCGGGTCAGCGCCACCGACGACGTGCTGGTCAACACTCTCGGTGCGGGGCTCGCCCACGTGGCCGGCCGGGTCGTCCGGCCGGCCACGCACGCGTCACGCCGTGATGTGGAACCGCTCGTCCACGACGAGGGCGGCGAGCCGGTCCTCGGGCAGGGGTAGCGCCGTGAGGCCCTTGCCGCCGCCGCCGGGCCGGTTGTCGGCCTTCGTCTGCGCCAGGAACACCACCGTGCCGTCGGCGTGCCGGTAGGCGGCCCACTGCTCGTAGCCGTCCGAGGTGCCGACGGCCACACCGACGGTGACACCGGCCGTGGTCGTCACCGGCCTGCAGCTCGCCGGGGTGGTCCAGAACGCGCCCGCGACCGCGCACGCATCGCCGGTCGCGGTGATCAGGCCCGGCTCGTACACCGTGACGAGGAGCTGGCCGACGCCGCCGTCCCTGCCGAGCTGGGTGCTGGCCAGATACGACCACGCGTCCTTGCCGCCGACTTTGTTCTCGAACTGGGCCTGCGACATGCGCGACGGCACGAGCTGATCGGTGCCGGGGTTGTTCAGCGCCGTGTAACCGGCCGGCACGACCGCGAGCAGGTCGACGAGGAGCTGCTCGCCCTGGTCGAACCTGGTGCCGGCGCGGGCGGTGCGGTCCTCCTGCGGCTGACCGTCCGGCCCGGTCGGCCAGACCTGCTTGTCGTTGCCCGGTGTCCCGGCGGTCACGGCCGGGGTGCCACCCGGCGCGCCGGCCTGCTGCGGCGCGGCCGAGCCGAGGCCGCCGCCGGCCACGGCGGCCGCGACCGCGGCGACGACGACGGTCACCGCGGCCGCCGCGCCACCGGCGAGCAGGTTGCGGCGGCGGGCGGCCCGGCGGCCGGTGGTCACCGCCACCGCGGCCGACATCGGCGGCGGCGGGGTGGAGCTGTCGATGGCGTCGCGCAGCGACACCCGGAAGTCGTCCTCGTTCATAACTGCGTCCTCAATGGTCGCGGGTGGCTGGGCTGAGATGCGAGCGAAGGGTCTGCAGCCCCCGCGCGGCCTGGCTCTTGACGGTGCCGGTCGTGCAACTGAGCAGGGCCGCCGTCTCCTGCACGGACAGGTCCTCCCAGTACCGGAGGATCAGGACCGCCCGCTGCCGCGCCGGCACGACGGCCAGGGCGGCGAGCATCGCGATCCGGTCGTCGGGCGCCCGGTCGTGGGTGGCGGCGTCCAGGGGCCGGTCCGTGACCCGCACCCGGTGCCACCAGCCGAGCCGGCGCTCGTCCAGGAACGCCCGGACGAGCGTCTGCCGGACGTAGCCGTCGAGGGCCTCGTGCCGGCTGACCCGGTCCCACGCCAGGTACAGCTTGGTGAACGCCACCTGGGTGAGGTCCTCGGCCCGATGCCAGTCGCCGCACAGCAGGAACGCCGTGCCGCGCATCGCGTCCGAACGCGCGGCGAAGTACTCGGCGAACGCCGTGTCCCGATCCGTCATGCGTTACTCACGGTGCCCGCGGCCGGATCGGTTGCACGGACTTCCGGAAAAGTCCCGCCCCAGTACAGTCGGTAGGTGACCACGGACAACCCGTTCTTC
The DNA here is from genome assembly GCF_035963215.1 of Dactylosporangium sp. NBC_01737. Classification (NCBI taxonomy): domain Bacteria; kingdom Bacillati; phylum Actinomycetota; class Actinomycetes; order Micromonosporales; family Micromonosporaceae; genus Dactylosporangium; species Dactylosporangium sp. NBC_01737. The sequence goes on along the minus strand of NZ_CP109153.1, from coordinate 3,882,971 downwards.
GCCGCGAGTGACCTGCCCTATCAGCTGCCGCCCTTCGACCGCATCGAGATCGGGCACTACCTGCCCGCGTTCGAGCGGGGCATGGCCGAGCAGCGGGCCGAGGTCGAGGCCATCGCCACCCTGCCGGAGCCGCCGACGTTCGACAACGTCCTGGTCGCGCTGGAGCGCTCGGGCCGCGTGCTGCAACGCGTGTCTGCCGCGTTCTTCAACGTCACCAGCTCCGACACCAGCCCCGACCTGCAGCAGATCGAGTCGCAGGTGGTGCCGCTGCTGTCCGCGCACGGCGACGCCATCATGCTCGACCGGCGACTCTTCGCCCGCATCGAGCAGCTGTACGCGTCCCGCGACGCCCTCGCCCTGGACGGCGAGGCGGCGTGGCTGCTGGAGCGGTACCACACCGAGTTCGTCCGCGCCGGGGCGCGGCTGACCGAGCAGGAGCACGTGCGGCTGCGGGAGCTCAACGCCGAGCTCGCGGCCCTCGCGACCGAGTTCGGCAACAGCGTCCGCGACGAGATGAAGGCCAGCGCCGTCGTCGTGCAGGACGCCGAGGACCTGGCGGGGCTGTCCGCCGACGCGGTCGCCGCGGCCGAGGTGGCGGCCCGTGACCGGGGCCTTGCCGACGGTTACGCGCTGAACCTGATCCTGCCGACCGCTCAGCCGGCCCTGGCGTCGCTGCACAACCGTGCGGTCCGTGAGCGGCTGCACACCGCCTCCGTCCGGCGCGGCTCCAGCGGCGGCGAGCACGACACCACCGCGTCGGTGCTGCGCATCGTGCGCCTGCGGGCGGAGCGGGCGCGGCTGCTCGGCTTCGAGCACCACGCGGCGTACAACATCGCCGACAACACCGCCCGCAGCGTCGACGCCGTCCAGGAGATGCTGGCGAAGCTGGCACCGGCCGCGGTCGCCAACGCCCGGATCGAGGCCGAGGACCTGCAGGAGACGATCGGCGACGCGTTCACGCTCGAGCCGTGGGACTGGGCGTACTACACCGAGCAGATCCGCCGGGAGCGCTACGCGATCGACGAGGCGGAGCTGCGGCCGTACTTCGAACTGGAGCGGGTCCTGCGCGACGGGGTCTTCTTCGCCGCCGGCCGGCTGTACGGCATCCGGTTCGAGGAGCGGCCGGACCTCCCCGCGTATCACGCCGATGCCCGCGTCTTCGAGGTCTTCGACCGCGACGGCGGGCCCCTCGGCCTGTTCATCGGCGACTTCTTCACCCGTGCGTCGAAGCGCGGCGGCGCCTGGGCCAACGCCCTGGTCCCGCAGTCGCGGCTGTTCGGCACCGCACCGGTCGTCGTCAACAACCTCAACATCAACCGGGCCCCGGCGGGCGAGCCGACGCTGCTCACGCTGGACGAGGTCCGGACCCTGTTCCACGAGTTCGGTCACGCGCTGCACACCCTCTTCTCGCAGGTGCACTTCCCGAAGTTCGCCGGCACCCGGGTCCCCCGCGATTTCGTCGAGTATCCGTCCCAGGTCAACGAGGTGTGGATGCTGTGGCCGGAGGTCCTGGCCAACTACGCCACGCACCACCGCACCGGCGAGCCGCTGCCGCAGTCGGTGGTGGAGCGGCTGCAGGCGGCCGAGCAGTTCAACAAGGGCTTCGCGACCACGGAGTACCTGGCCGCGACGCTGCTGGACCTGGCCTGGCACACGCTGAGCGTCGAGGAGGCCCAGGCGGTCACCGACGTGCCCGCCTTCGAGGCCCGGGCGCTGGAGCAGGCCGGGGTGGCGGTGCCGTTCGTGCCGCCGCGGTACCGGACCGCGTACTTCGCGCACATCTTCAGTGGCGCCGCGTACAGCGCCGGCTACTACTCCTACATCTGGAGTGAGGTCCTCGACGCCGACACCGTCGACTGGCTCACCGAACAGGGCGGCCTGCGCCGGGAGCTCGGGGACACGTTCCGTGACGGCCTGCTCGCCAAGGGCGGCAGCGCCGATTCGATGGAGGTCTATCGGGCCTTCCGTGGTCGCGATCCGTTGATCGAGCCACTACTCAAGCGGCGCGGATTGATCAGTGTTCCTTAGGTTTTGTTAAGACGTCTTCCGGATGGGGCGCCGCGTCCATAAGCTGTCGCGGTGCGTGGCGCCACCCCCCGGCGTAGGCGCGCTGCCGCACGCCGCCTGCATTTCAGCAGGATGGCGATGCTTGCCGCGATCAGCCTCGTCGCCTCATTGATCAGCGTCGGCGTCTCCTGGGCGATCTTCCCCAACGAGCCGGCGGCGGTCACCGACGACACCTCCTTCGACGCCGCCAAGTTCTACGAGACGCACGCCCGGGCCAGCGCGGCCCGCGGTGTGGAGCTGGCCTCGGCGCCGGGCGCCTCCCTGGTGCCGAAGCCGGTCGCCGGGCTCACCCAGGCGGCGACCAACAACGCGTTCATCGTCATCGAGGTCGGCCGCCAGATGGGCCTGCCCGAGCGCGCGTTCGTCGTGGCGATCGCGACGGCGCTGCAGGAGACGTACCTGAAGAACCTGGCGAACCCGAAGGTCCCCGCGTCGCTGAAGCTCCCCCACGAGGGCACCGGCACCAACTACGACTCGCTCGGCATCTTCCAGCAGCGGGTGAGCATCTGGGGCACGGTCGAGCAGCTGATGGACCCGGCGTTCGCGTCGGCGAAGTTCTACACGAAGCTGATCAAGGTCTCCGGCTGGCAGTCGATGAGCGTCACCGGGGCCGCGCAGGCGGTCCAGCGCAGCGCCTTCGCCAGCGCGTACGCCAAACACGCCACGACCGCCCAGAAGATCGTGGACAGCCTGACGGACTGAGCCCACCTGACCCCGGCCCTGATCCTCTTCGCCGGGACTGGTCCAACCAGTTGATGTGTGAGACAGTCGCGGCGTGACCCTGACGCCCGCACCTCGCAGCTCCGTGTCCGACCACGTGTTCGCGCAGCTGCGGGACGCCGTGCTCAGCGGCGCCTACGCGCCGGACACCGCCCTGCCGAGCGAGCGCGAGCTCGCCGCGACGTTCGAGGTGAACCGGCACGCGGTGCGCGAGGCGCTGCGCCGGCTCCAGCAGCTCGGTCTGGTCAAGGTCAGCCAGGGCGGCGCGACCAGGGTCCTGGACTGGCGGTTGCACGCCGGTCTGGACCTGGCCATGTCCAGCGGCGACATCCTGCCGGTCAGCACGCTCGTGCGCGACATGATGGAGATGCGTGCCTGCCTGGGGGCCGATTCGGCCAGGTTGTGCGCGCTGCGGGGTACACCCGCCGCAAAGCAACGCGTGGCCGCCTCGGTCGACGCGCTCGCCGCCGCGGCCCCGGACCTGGACCGCATGGGCGAGGCGAACGTCGCACTGTGGCGGGCCGTCGTCGCCGGCAGCGGCAACACCGCGTATCTCCTCGCGTTCAACAGCCTCGTCAGCGGCGCGCTCGCCGTCGGCCGCGTCCCGTCCACGCTGCGCACCGCTGAGCTGCTGGACGTCGCCGGGCACCGCCGGCTCAGCGACCACATCACCGCCGGCGCCGCCGCCTCCGCGTTCACGCAGGCCCAGGCCCTGCTCACCGCCCCCCTCCTGGCCGTTCAGGCTCGAAAGGAAACCCGAGCATGATGATCCCCGCCGTGCTCTATGCCGTGCCCGCGTTCCTGCTGCTCATCGTCATGGAGGCGGTGTCCTACCGGTTCCTGCCCGACGACGACGAGCGCGGCTACGAGGTCCGCGACACCACCACCAGCCTCTCCATGGGCCTCGGCAGCCAGATCATCGGCGTGCCGTGGAAGATCGTCGTCGCGCTCGCCTACGCCGGCCTCTACGTCCTCACCCCGCTCAAGCTCGACCCGCACAGCCCGTGGACGTGGGCGCTGCTGTTCTTCGCCGACGACTTCGCGTACTACTGGTTCCACCGCCTGCACCACGAGGTCCGCATCTTCTGGGCCGGCCACGTCGTGCACCACTCCAGCGTCTTCTTCAACCTCTCCACGGCGCTGCGGCAGAGCTGGACCCCGATGACCGGCACCCCGTTCTGGCTGTTCCTGCCGCTGCTGGGCATCCCGCCGTGGATGGTGTTCCTGCAGCAGTCGATCAGCCTCGCGTACCAGTTCTTCCTGCACAGCGAGCGGGTCGGCCGATTTTGGGCGCCTGTCGAGTGGTTCTTCAACACCCCGTCGCACCACCGCGTCCACCACGGCGCCAACGCCGAGTACCTGGACCGCAACTACGCCGGCATCCTCATCGTCTGGGACCGCCTCTTCGGCACGTTCGAACCCGAACGGGCCCGCGTCGTCTACGGCCTCACGAAGAACATCGCCACGTACAACCCCCTGCGCGTCGCCACCCACGAGTACCGCGACATCTGGCGCGACGTGCGCGCATCGTCCACCTGGCGGCACCGCCTGCGCTTCGTGTTCGGCCGCCCGGGCTGGCAACCTTCATGAGGCTGGTTCTCTGGCTCTTCGCCGGGGCCGCCCTGGTCGAGCTCACCGGCGTCGCCCTCGCCTGGCACCCCTTGCAGTGGATCGCCAAGCCGCTGCTTGCCCCGCTGCTGCTCTGGTACCTCGTGCGCAAGGCCGGCATGTCCCTGATCGGCTGGGGCCTGGTCTTCGCCTTCGCGGGCGACGTCGCCCTGCTCGTGCCGGGCCTGGTGCCCTTCCTGCTGGGCATGGCCTGCTTCCTGGGCACCCAGGTCTGCTTCCTGCTCGCCTTCCTGCGCCGCGCTCCCCTGCACCCCGCCGCCGCGGCCGCCTACGGCGTCCTGTGGGCCGTGCTCAACATCCTGCTCTGGCCGTCGCTGGGCGCCCTGCGCGTGCCGATCCTGGTGTACAGCCTCGCCCTGTCCGCGATGGCCGCCGCCGCGGCCGCCGTCTCCCGCACCGTCGCCACCGGCGCCGCCCTGTTCCTGCTCTCCGACCTGCTGATCGGCCTCGGCGCCGCCGACCTGGACTTCCCCGCCCGCGACCTGATCGTCATGACCACCTACATCGCCGCCCTCTTCCTCATCACCACGGGGAGCATGTCGGCGGTTGCTGAAGGTGATCGCGCTGGACGTGGCGGTGTGCGGGTTCGAGGATGAGGGGGTAGCGCCTACCGGGGGGAGGCGGCACGTGCCACGACCGTATTTCTCTTTGGACGCACCGTCTTGCGGGTCTGCCGCGGCTCCTGGCCCGATCGATTGGGACGCACGCCTCGCGGCGGCGCGGGCTTCGTGGTCGCGGCGCCGGTCGGAGCGGTTGCGGGCCGGGGCGGAGTTCGCGGAGGCCCGGACCCATGGGCTGGCGGCCCGTCACGCAACGAAGCTGACGCGGTTGCGGAATGCCCGGCTGCTGGCGGAGATCGACGCCTCTGCTGCGGGGCGGCCGGCCGCCACCGGCTCCCGCACCACGGCGTCCGCCAGGCCCACACCTGCACCTTCACGCCCGATGCCTCCGCCGCGAGCCGCCCATGACCTGACACCGCCACGCCCGGCAGTTCCGCCGCGAGCCGTCCACGACCCGGCACCTTCACGCCCGGCAGCTCCGCCGCGACCCCTCCACGACCCGGCACCTTCACGCCCGGCAGCTCCGCCGCGACCCCTCCACGACCCGGCACCTTCACGCCCGGCGGCTCCGACACGAGCCCTCCACGACCCGGCACCTTCACGCCCGGCGGCTCCGACACGAGCCCTCCACGACCCGCCACCATCACACCCCGCAGCTCCAGATCCAGCCCGCATCGGCCCTGCGCCGTCAAGCCGGACACCCGCACGCCGAGCACTGGCCGCCACCGCGCTCAACGATCCGCCACCCACATGCCTGACACCGACCCACCCAGCGCCCGCGAGCCCGGCACCGGCACGCCCAACGTCTCCGCCGCACGCATGCAATGACTCGACACCATCCGGCCCGGTGACTCCCCGTCCCACCCCCATCGGCTCGACGCCATCGGGCCAGACACGCGCACGGCGAGCACCGGCTGCCCCTGTGCTCATCGACCCACCACCCACACGACGGACACCGACCCACCCAACGCCCGCCAACCCGATGCCGACAGGCCCGACACCATCACGCCTGGCGACTCCCCATCCCACCCCCATCGGCTCGACGCCGGCGGGCTGGACACGCACGCCGAGCGACGGCCAGCGCGGCGCTCGACGACCCTCCACCTGCACGCCCGACACCGACCCACTCAGCGACCGCCAATCCGATGCCGACAGGCCCGACACCATCACGCCTGGCGACTCCCCATCCCACCCCCATCGGCTCGACGCCGGCGGGCCGGACACGCGCACGCGAGCGACGGCCAGCGCGGCGCTCGACGACCCTCCACCTGCACGCCCGACACCGACCCACCCAACGCCCGCCAACCCGATGCCGACAGACCCGACACCATCACGCCTGGCGACTCCCCATCCCACCCCCATCGGCTCGACGCCGGCGGGCCGGACACGCGCACGCGAGCGACGGCCAGCGCGGCGCTCGACGACCCTCCACCTGCACGCCCGACACCGACCCACCCAACGCCCGCCAATCCGATGCCGACAGGCCCGACACCATCACGCCTGGTGACTTCCCATCCCACCCGCGTCGGCCTGGTGCCGGCGGGCCGGACACGCGCACGCCGAGCGACGGCCAGCGCGGCGCTCGACGGCCCTCCACCTGCAGGCCCGACACCGACCCACCCAGCGACCGCCGATCCGACACCGGCGTCGGCATGCGCGGCGCCTCCCAGACCCGCCCACACCGACGCCGCACCGTCACGCCAGGCAGCCCGCACGCAGGATGCCAGCCGAGTCGGCCCTCGCCGACTTGGCAGCCGCACGGCCGGCACGCGCCTCCCAACGCCTGGCCGATCTGCGCCAGCACGCCGGGCGCCCACGCCGGACGTCTCGGATCTGTGTCCATCCCAGCCCCCTGTTTCCGCGGTCGTCGAAGGTGGTGGTCCGGGCGCGCTCAAGCGGTCAGGGCGGTCCGGGCCGGCGCCGGGGGCTCGTCTCGCGCCGGCGCGAGCGTGTCGGCCTGGGTCTCAGGCGAGCGGGCCGGTGTACGAGGCGCGCAGGCGCAGGCGGGTCGGGTGGGCGTACTCCTCCATGGCGTGGGCGAGCCAGCCGGCGGTGCGGGCGACGGCGAAGACGGCCTCGCCGGCGCCGCGGGGCATGCCGGCGAGGGTGGTGAGCAGGCCGAGGGCGAAGTCGACGTTGACGTGCGGGAGGTGGCGGCGGCGGCCTCGTCGAGGATCGCGTCGGCGACGGTGAGCGCAGGATGGGCGCGGCGGTCGGCGCCGGGCGGGGCGCGGCGCGGATGCGGTCGAGGAGGGCCGTGGCGCGGGCGTCGCCGGAGCGGTAGACGGCGTGGCCGAAGCCTGGGATCCGTTCGCCGCGGCGGAGGCGCTGGCCCATCGTCGCGGCGGCCAGGGAGGGGTCGGTGGCCTCGGTGAGCATCGCCTCAACGCCGAGGAGGCGCCCCCGTGCAGGGCGCCGCTGGTGACGCCGAGGCCGGCGGCGACGACGGCGTACGGGTCGGCGCGGACCGAGGCGGCGACCCGGGCGGCCAGGGTCGACGCGGCGAGCTCGTGGTCGGCGAGCAGCACCATCGCGAACCGCAGCACATCGACGAGGGCGGGATCGGCGCCCGGGGCGGCGAGCTTCTCCCACAACCGCGATGCGATCGCACCCCGGTCCGCGTCCCCTTCCGGCACCTGCCGGCCGGCATCGGCCCCGGGAGTGGGCATGGGGGTGGGCAGGGCGTCGACGAGGCCGGCGATCAGGGTCTGGCCGGTGCGGATCACCGCGGCCGGGTCCAGGGTCAGGCGGACCGGGTCGGCGGCGGCGAGCGTCGTGGTGATGACCTGGAGGCGCTCCAGTGGCAGCACTCCCGGCGGGAGTCGCTCCTGGGCGGCGCGGGCGGCGGCCACCGCGACCGGATCGGCGGCCCAGCCGGGGCCCGCCGCCGTGTCGGCGAACGTCTGCGTGGAACCAGCAGACGCCCCCGCCGACGTCTGAGCGGCCGACGCCTGGGGCGTGACGGTGGGCAGCGCGGTGGGGTCGCCGGTCCAGAGCCAGGTGGCGGCGGCCTCGAAGGTGGTCGTCGCGGCGAGGGAGATGGCGTCGCGGCCGCGGTAGTACGCGCGGTCCGGGCCGAGCAGGGTCACCGCCGACTCGATCACCAGCTCCGATGCCGCGCCGGGGCGGTGGCGGGGGCGGCCGCGCAGGGCGAGGCGCTCGATCTCCTCCGAGTCGAAGACGCTGCGGCCGTCGTCGCCCTTGCGGCGGGCGAGGACGCCGCGGCTGACATACGCATAGAGGGTGGCGGGTTTCACACCCAGTCGGCGGGACGCCTCGTCTGCCCCGATCCACCTGGCCACCGGCACCTCCTGCTTGATTTTCATCAACATTGACACAGTGCACGAGCGGCAGTCAACCTCGGGGTATGCCACAGATTCATTTCCTTGACGTCACCAACCGTGACGGGGTGCAGACGGCTCGGACCGGGCTGTCGAAGTTCGGCAAGACGATGGTCAACTTCTACCTGGGGCGGCTCGGGGTGGCCCAGTCGGAGATCGGGTTCCCGTTCCTGTTCCACGAGGTGCCGTACGTGCGGGCGCAGACCGCGCTGCAGGCCGCCGGCGCGTTCGGGGACCTGCGGCTGTCAGGATGGTGCCGGGCCGTCGCCGGTGACGTCGAGAAGGCCGCGCCGCTCGGGCTGCGGCACTACAACCTGTCGATCTCGACGTCGGATCAGATGCTGCGCGGGAAGTTCCGCGGGCGCCTCGACAGGGAGGCGGTCATCAAGGAGATGGTGGCCGCGGTACAGGCGGCGAAGCAGGCCGGCGTGGAGACCGTCGGCGTGAACGCCGAGGACGGCTCGCGCACCGACGACGCGTTCCTCACCGAGTTCGCCCTGGCCGCCCGCGAGGCGGGAGCCGACCGCGTGCGGTACTGCGACACCATCGGCGGCGACACCCCCGGCCGGATCGGGGAACGGTTCGCCGCGCTCGCCACCGCGACCGGGATGCCGGTGGAGACGCACTGCCACAACGACCTCGGCATGGCCGTGGCCAACTCGCTGGCGGGGGCGTTCGGCGACCTGGCGGCCGGGCAGGACGCGTGGATCAACACGTGCGTCAACGGGATCGGCGAGCGGTCCGGCAACGCGGACCTGGTGAGCTGCATCCTGGCGCTGCGGCACGGCTTCGGCGTGCCCGGGGACGCGCAGATCGGCGACCCGATCGACCTGACCTGGGCGCGGCGGTTCGCGCACTGGGCGTCCTACGCGTTCGGGCAGCCGCTGCCACAGCACCAGCCGGGCGTCGGGGTCAACGCGTTCGCGCACGAGTCGGGCATCCACGCCGACGGAGCCCTGAAGGACCACCGCAACTACGAGCTGTACGACGAGGACACCCTCGGCCCGTTCCACGCCGACCGGCACGCCGGCAGCGGCCGGCTGGTGCTCACCGGCGAGTACGGCGGCCTCGCCGGCTTCCGTCACGTCATGGACGACCTCGGCGTCGAGGTCGGGCAGGAGGATCTGACGTTCAAGCTGGTCCAGCTGTGCAACGCGGCGACGGGCAGGCCGCTGACGGACGACGAGCTGCGGCTGATCGCCATGTACCCCGGCGAGCTGGCGCTGCTCTATCCCGGATACACCAGCTAGAGCATGCCGTGTTCGATGATCCAGTCGAACGACGCGGTCTCCTCGTAGGAGAACTCCAGAGAGACGACGACGGCGAAACGGCGGTCGATCTGGTAGCCGGTGTACCGGTGGATGGCGCAATCCATCCAGATCGGGATGCGCGACGCCGGGTTGGCCAGGACGGCATGCTTGCCGCAGCGGTGCTCCATGGGCGGCAACGCTAGCGATGGCACCGCGGATACATCAGCCTGCTGCCTGATACTCCATATGGTGTACGAGACGGTGCCTCCGCGCGGACGACGACCCGGCGCGCTGCCACGCCTAGCGTTCGGCGGCATGACGAAGAAGCAGATGGTCGCCGCGTTCGCCGCGGTCACGTTCATCGCCGTGCTCAGCGGCTCCGGGGACCGCCTCGCCGAGGCGTCGCTGCCCCTGGGCACCTGGCTCGCGATGCTGGTGTGGGCGCAGGTCCGGTGGCCGCTGACCGGTTTGGTCACCGGGATCTGCAGCGTCGTGGCGATGCGGGTCGCCGACCTGACGACGGGCGGCTGGCTGTGGCCGGTGACGCTGCTGTACGTGTCGGTGGTCATCGGCCCGCGGCCGCGGCTGCGGCTGGTCGTCGGCATCGCGGCCCTGCACGCCGTGTGCGCGTTCAACCTGGAGTGGACAGTGCTCCAGCACAGCGCGAGCCGGACGTTCGCCGGCGTCGGCCCGGACGTGCTGTGGCTGACCGCCGCGCTCGCGGTGACCGTGGCGATCGGCAACTGGCGGCGCTGGACGCAGACCGCGTTCCAGCAGCAGCGCGCCGAGATCGACCAGCAACGTACCGAGGAACGGCTGCGGGTCGCGAGGGAGGTGCACGACACGGTGGCGCACACCCTCGCGGTCGTCGGCGTGCACCTCAACGTGGCCGCGGACGCCCTCGACACGGCGCCGGACGAGGCCCGGGCCGCGCTGCGGCTGGCGCAGGACGTGCGGCGCAAGGCGATGGGCGACCTGTCCTCGCTGGTCGGGGTGCTCCGCGACGACCGGCACCCGACCGCCGAGCCGCTCGACCTGGAGGCGCTCGTGGCGCAGGTCAGGGCCGCGGGGCTGGACGCGGAGCTGCACGTCGACGGTGACGGCGCCGCGCTGCCGGTACGCACCGCCGTCGGCCTCATCGTCCGGGAGGCGCTCACCAACACCGTGCGGCACGCCACGGCGCGGTCCGTCACGGTCACCGTCCACTATGGACCGCTGACGGAGGTCACGGTCGCCGACGACGGCACGGGCTCGCAGGCGCCGTTCGGGCACGGGCTGACCGGGATGCGGGAGCGGGTGGAGGCGCTGGGCGGTTCGCTCACCACGAACGGGGCCGGGGGCTTCGCCGTACACGCGACAATCCCGTCATGACCGTGCACGTGCTGCTCGCCGACGACCAGGCGCTCGTCCGCGCCGGATTCAGCAGCCTGCTGCGGCGCACCCGCGACATCACCGTCGCCGGCGAGGCGTCCACCGGCGACGAGGCGGTCCGGGAGGCCCGGCGGCTGCGCCCGGACGTGGTGCTGATGGACATCCGGATGCCGGGCCTGGACGGGATCGCGGCGACCGCGCAGATCGTCGCCGACCGCGACCTCGCCGGCACCCGCGTCGTCATCCTCACCACGTTCGAGACCGACGAGCACGTGTTCGCGGCGCTGCGGGCCGGCGCGAGCGGCTTCCTCACCAAGGAGGTCGAGCCCGACGAGCTGCGCCGCGCGGTGCGGGTCGTGGCGGCCGGGGAGGCGCTGCTGTCGCCGAGCGTGACGGCCCGGGTGATCGGGCAGTTCGCACACCGCCCGGCCGCCGGGCCGTCACCGTCTCAGGGCCGGCTTGCCGCTCTGACCCCGCGGGAGGTCGAGGTGGTCCGCCTGGTCGCCGCCGGGCTGTCCAACGATGAGATCGCCCGGGAACTGTTCATCAGTCCCCTGACCGCGAAGACCCACGTGACGCGGGCCATCGCGAAGCTCGGCGTGCGGGACCGGGTGCAGCTGGTGATCCTCGCCCATGCCGAAGGATTGGTGCCCTAGGGCTTGAGTGCGGCGCGCAGCGTCGCATGGGGGGGTGTGGGGTGGGAACCCCCCACGGAACCGCCGGCGAAGCCGCCGGAGCCAGTTACGGCTTGTGCTGGTCGATCCCGAAGCCGTTGCACTGTCTGCCGCCGTTGATGCAGTGGGCCACGAGGGCGGCCTGGCGGGGTGCGTCCCAGCCGTTCATGAAGTCGTAGTGGAACGACGAGCCGTTGCCGGACGAGTACGCGAGGCCGGACGTGTTGCCGCCGGGCAGCTTGTACGGGACCTTCATCTCGAACATCGGCAGCGGCACCGGGTTCCCCGCCGGGCAGACCCCGCCGACCGGCCACACCACGTGCGACTTGTGGTCGGCGCTGTCCAGGCTCCGGCCGTCCCAGCAGCTCGGCGCCTGCATCCGCACGATCAGCGACGACCCAGACGGGCACGACGGCGGGATGGCCTTGCCGAGGTAGTCCCCGCAGTTCCAGGTGCCGCTGAACTGCGCGGCGTCCTGCAGCCGCATGTCGCCGACGATGAGCCGGAACCCGGCCGGGAACGGCTGCACCGTCCGGTAGTCCTTGACCCCGGACTTGTAGTAGATCGTGACCTTCTCCGGCTTCACGACGACGCCGTTCTGGGTCAGGGTCGGGAACCAGTAGGACGACGCGTCGAGGGTGTCCTCGCACGAGGTCTTCCCGCGCAGCAGGCTCTGCGGCGTGGACGTGGCGTTCGCGCCCGGGTTGCCGACGAACGTGTGGTTGTGCGCGGCGCCCGCGAGCCCGGGGAAGACGATCGGGTCGTCGCTGAGGCGGTGCGTCTCGGTGCAGTTGGCGTGGAACTCGCGGTACTGCGCCTGCGGTGGCTTGTCGGTGAACGTCTTGACCGGCGAGACGGTCGCGGTCGGCACGGGGACCGCCTGCGACGGGGTGGCCGACGGCGACGGCACGGTGCCGGACGGTGCGGCGCCGGACGGTGCGGCCGACGACGGCGCCGGCTGGGAGGTCACGATCGGCCCCTGGTTCGGATCGCATGCGGCCAGGAACAGGCCGGCTGCCAGCAGGAACCCTAAGCGTCTGCGCACGGTTGCGGTGCCTTTCGGATCGACGGTGCCACCCACCGTGCGAACCTATGGCCGCACCGCCCGTGCGGTCATGAGTCGAAAGTCCCAGCGCCCCACCGGAGCACCGCCTCGGTGCGGCTGCCGACCTGGAGCTTGGCGAACGCGTGGTACAGGTGGTTCTTCACCGTCTTCTCGGTGAGCCGCAGCCGCTCGGCGATCGCCGCGTTGGACAGCCCGTCGCAGAGCAGGTCGAGCACCTCACGCTCGCGGTCGGTGAGGCCGAACCCGTCCCGAGCCAGGCGGCGGGAGCCCTGCTCGCGCAGCGCCGACGTGGCCACCGACGCCGCGACCGGCGACAGCCAGCCCTGCCCGGCGGCGACGGCCAGGACCGCGCGGAGCAGGTCCGGCGGGTCGAAGTGGCCGTGCACCAGGTAGCCACGGGCACCGCCGCGCAGCATCGAGGCGATGACACCGGCGCTCGCGTCGCTGGTGAGGGCGAGCACCGCGGTGTGCCGGGCCAGTTCGTCCACGATGGACAGCCCGTCGGCGATCGGCATGCGGTAGTCGAGGAGGGTCACGTCGGGGCGGTGCCGCAGCGCGAGGATGAGCGCGTCGCGGCCGTTGCCGGCCTCCCCCACGACCCGCACGTCGTCGCTGAGGTCGAGCACGCCGCGCAGCGAGTCGCGCACGATCGGGTTGTCGTCCACGATGAGCACCGACGTCGTCATGCCGTCACCTCCGCCGTGCTCCGGACCGGTCCGGTCATGCTGCCACCTCCGCCGCGCTCCCGCCCGGTCATGCGACCTCCAAGGGGGTGACCGCCACGATCTCGGTGCCGCCGCCCGGCACCGCGGACACCCGCAGGGAACCGCCGACGTTGCGGGCGCGTTCGGCCATGCCGACGATGCCGAGGTGCCCGTCGGCCTGCAGGTCGGCCAGGTCGCGCGGAACGAAACCGCGGCCGTCGTCGCGGACCCTGACCTCCAGGCGGCCGCGGGCGGCGCGGACCACGACGTCGACACGGCCCGCGCCGGCGTGCCGGGCCACGTTCTGCAGCGCCTCGGCGAGGATGCGGACCATCTCGTAGCGGACCTCGACCCCGGGCTCGACCGGCTGGGCGTCGACCCGCACCGGGATCCGCGAACGGTCCGACCAGTCGTGGGCGGTGACCCGGACCGCCTCGGCGAAGCCCAGGTCGAGCTGGTCGATGCGCAGGCCCTCGAGCAGCTGCCGGGCCTCCCGCGCGGCGGCCTCCGCACCGCGGGAGACGGTGCCGGCCAGCTGCTCGGCGAGGGCCGGGTGGCGGCGCAGCGACTGCGGCAGGGCCAGTGCGGCGAAGGACACCCCGCGCAGCGTCTTGGCGACCGAGTCGTGCAGCTCCCGGGCGAGGCGGGCCCGCTCGGAGGCGGCCGCCGAGCGCTGCGCCGCGGCGATCACCTCGACGGCGAGGTCCAGGTGCCGTTGCAGGGCGGTGGTCGCGGCGGCGGCGCCGATCCCGGCGAGCACGCTGATCGTCGGGAACGCGACGATGAACGCCGCCACGTCCGGCGGTGGGTCGTTGGCGCGCAGGACCGCGCCCGCGGCGGCGAACCCGAGGGCCGTCTGCGCCGCCCACAGCGGCAGCGCCCGCATGCCGAGCAGCGCGCCGCCCAGCGCCGCGGAACCGGCGACGTAGCAGAAGAACGCCATCCCGCCCCGGCTGAGCAGGAGCACCGCGACGGCGACCGCGAGGTCCGCGGCGAGCGCCGGCCACGGGTGGCGGGTCACCGCCGGCCAGCGCGTCAGGACGCTCACCTCCGCGACGGTGCCGGCGGCGACGGTCACGACGACGGCCAGGATCCGCCACCAGTCCTCGACGAGCAGCAGCCCCGCGCCGGCGGCGGTGCACGCGATCGCGGCCCGGCCCAGCAGCACGGCGCGGGCGATGGCGGCGGGCGCGGCTCGTGGGTCCATCAGCGCAACTGCAGGTCGTCGACGAAGAAGCGGTACGCGTTGGGCAGCATGTCCGTCGCGACGACCAGGTCGACGCGGCGCACCGGCCGCCCGGGAGCGACCTCGCGCAGGTCGACCTCGAACGGGGTCCACACGTCGACCGGCGCGGTCAGCACGACGGGTTCGGTGCCGGCCGGCGCCGCCGTCGCGGACACCGTGACCCGCAGGACCGTGCCGTGGACCCGGCCGCCGTAGACGCGGAACGTGAGGCGGGTCGCGGTGACCGGCCCGGCGGCGACGAAGGCGACGGAGGCCGTCTTCTCCTTCGGCTCGACCCGCAGCGCGACCTGGTCGGTGCCGGGCACGACGCCGTTGGTGACCACCTTCACGCCGGTGCTCTGCACCGTCCAGCCGGTGCCGACGGCGGCGCCGTAGACGGTGCACGCCGGGCGGCCGCTGCCACCGGTGCCGCACGGCGGCACGGACGGCGACAACGACGGCGACGGCCCCGCCGGGGACGAGGGCGGGGCCGGGGACGAGGGCGGCGCCGGGGACGACGCGAACGACGGAACGGCCACGTCCGGGGCCGGCGCGCGTGGCAGCAGCAGCGGTGGCACACCGACCGTCACCAGGCCGATGGCGACCGCCAGCAAGCTCCACCTGGCCCGTCGCGAGAATATGCGGCCGACCCTACTGGAAATCGCTTGCCGCGAGCCCGCGGTCCCCGGGTACGGTGGGCGGACCATGATGATGACGACGACTGCGGGTTCGCGACGACGACGGTGACCACACCGCCGTGCGTCCCTTCCTTCCCGCTCCGTCATCTCCTCTGGAGTCCACGATGGTCGTTCCGTCCTTCGCCGCCCTGCTCACCGACCGGTTCGCCGCTGCCCTGCCCGAGCCCGGCTTCGACCCGCAGGTCCGCCTGTCGGAGCACGCCGACCTGCAGGCCGACGGCATCCTCGGCCTCGCCCGGGCCCTCGGCCGCAACCCACGGCAGCTGGCGTCCGAGGTCGCCGGGCGGCTCGCGGGCACCGACGGCCTGATCGCGGACCGGCAGGTCGCCGGGCCCGGGTTCGTCAACGTCACGCTGAGCGGCGCGGCGCTGCTCGGCCGGGTCGCGGAGCGGCTCGCCGACCCTCGGCTCGGGCTCGGCGAGCCTCAGGCGGGCGTGCGGACCGTGCTGGACTACTCGCACCCGAACGTGGCGAAGGAGATGCACGTCGGGCACCTGCGCTCGACGATCATCGGCGACGCCCTCGCCCGGGTCCTGACCCACCTCGGCGGCACCGTCGTGCGGCAGAACCACATCGGCGACTGGGGCACCCAGTACGGGATGCTCATCCAGTACCTGGCGGAGCACCCGGCGGACACGTCGGCGCTGACCGTGCGGTACAAGACGGCCTATGCGCTCTTCGGCAGTGACCCGGCGTTCGCGGAGCGCAGCCGGCGGCGGGTGGTGGCGCTGCAGGGCGGCGACCCGGACAGTCTCGCCGCCTGGCGGGCGATGGTCGAGGAGTCGGCCCGCTACTTCTCCGAGGTGTACGACCGGCTCGGCGTCCTGCTGACCGGCGCCGACACCGCCGGTGAGAGCAGCTACAACCCGATGCTGACCGGTGTGGCCGAGGACCTGGAGCGGCTCGGCGTCGCCCGGATCAGCGACGGCGCCCTGTGCGTGTTCGGAGCGCATGACGCCGACGCCGCCCCGCTCATCGTGCGCAAGAGCGACGGCGGGTTCGGCTATCCGGCCACGGACCTGGCGGCGGTGCGGCACCGGGTCGCGGTCCTGCACGCCGACCGGATCGTCTACGTCGTCGACGCGCGGCAGGCGCCGCACTTCCGGATGGTGTTCGACGCGGCACGGCGGGCCGGCTGGCTGCCGCCGCGGGTCGAGGCGGTGCACGCCGCGTTCGGGATGGTGCTGGGCGCGGACGGGCGGCCGTTCAAAACCCGGTCCGGTGACACGGCCCCGCTCGTCGGGCTGCTCACCGAGGCCGTCGAGCGGGCCACGGCGGTCGTCGCGGCGAAGAACCCGCGGCTCGGGGCGGCGGAACTGGCGGCGCGGGGGCGCGACGTCGGGATCGGCGCGGTGAAGTACGCCGACCTGTCCACCAGCCGGACCCGTGACTACCTGTACGACCCGGACCGGATGATGGCGCTGACCGGCAACACCGGCGTGTACCTGCAGTACGCGCACGCCCGGCTGTGCTCGATCCTGGCGAAGGCCGGCGACCCCGCGGCGACGGCGGCGGCAGCGGCGGTGACGGTCACCGGCGTGCCGCTGCACGACGCCGAGCGGGCGCTGATCCTGCGGCTGGACGGGTTCGGCGACGTGCTCGCCGGCGTGGCCGGGCACTGCGAGCCGCACCGGCTGTGCACCTACCTCTACGACCTGGCGCAGACGGTCACCGCGTTCTACGAACGCTGCCAGGTGCTCAAGGCGCCGCAGCCCGTGCGGGACAACCGGATCGCGGTGTGCGCGCTGACCGCACGGACCCTGTCGACCGGCCTCGGCCTCCTGGGGATCGCCGCTCCGCAACGCCTGTGAATTCTCCGAAACCTACAGTTCACCGGAGGAAGCCCCTTTCACCCTGCCAGATCGGGCATGTCGGGTGATGATGTGCCGGTGACGAGCGAACTGCGCGTGATGTCGATCTATGAAGGGTTCTTCTCGGGCGGCGCCCGTGCCCTGCACAGCGCCGTCGTCGCCGGTCTGCACACCGGCGGCAGCCACCGCCATTCGGTGCTGAGCATCTACGGTGCGATGCACCGCGAGACGATCCTGCAGCGGATGGAGGACGACGCCTCCTACCGCGCGCTGACCGCCGCGGGCGTCACGGTCACCTCGCTCCGCCGGCGGGTCGGCGGCACAAGCGTCGGCGGCACCGGAGCCGGCGGCACCAGGGCCGGCGGTACCAGGGCCGGCGGTACCAGGGCCGGCGGCGGGATCGGCGGCACCGGGGGCGGCGGCGCCCGCAGGACGTTCAGCGCCGCCGAGGTCGCGACCGCCGCCGTGCACGCCGAGCGGGCCGACATCGTGCTGACGCTCAAGGAACAGCCGCTGCGGCTGGTCAACCGGCCCGAATTCCCGCACCGGCCGGTGATCGTGTGCCTGCACCGCTCCGACCCGGAGCACCAGGACGGCGCCCTCGCCGACCTCAGGGCCGCCGTCGCCGGCGGCCGCATCGCCGCCGCGATCTGCTGCGCCGAGTCGGCCCGCACCGCCTACGAGGCTGCCGGCATCCCCTCCGGCCTGCTGCGGGTCATCCCCAACGGCGTGGATCTGTCCCGGTTCCGGCCCGTGCCGGTCGGCCGCCGCGCCGCCGTGCGCCGCGCCGTCGGGGTGCCGGTGAAGGCGACCGTGGTGACGCTCGCCGCCCGGTACGACCCGATGAAGGACGTGCCGCTGTTCCTGCGCGCCGCCCGGGCCTTCCTCAGGCGTGCCCCGTCCGGTCACGTCCTGCTGTGCGGCGCCGGCATGAGCACCGCCAACGCCGAGCTGTGCGGGCGGCTCACGGACGTCTTCGCCGAGGAGCCGCGCCTGCTGAGCCGGGTGCACCTGCTGGGCATCCGCCGCGACATGGAGGCCGTCTACGCCGCGTCCGACGTGGTGGCGCTGACGTCGGTGCGGGGTGAGGCGGCCCCGCTGTGCCTGATCGAGGGCGCCATGTGCGGCGCGGTCCCCGTCACCACCGACGTCGGTGACTCCGCCGACCTGGTCGCCGGGCACGGTCTGGTGACGTCCCGCGACCCGGACGCGATCGGCGCCGCCTGGGCCGAGGCCGCGCGGCGGCGTGAGGAGCTCGGCCCGGCGCTGCTGCGCAGCCGCGGGCGGTTCTCGCAGACGCGGATGATCGCCTCCTACGCCGCACTCATCGAGCACGTGCACCGCGACGCCGGCGTCAGGGCCCGCTGAGGCGGGCGGCCGCCGGTCAGTCGTAGAGGGCCGCGCCGTTGAGCCGGTGCCGCACGACCTCGACGCACTGCCGCGGGGTGGCGTTGAGCCAGCCGAGCAGCGCGTAGCCGAACCGGCGGCGGCGCAACTGGTCGGGGAACCGCAGCGCGGCGTACTGCTCGCGGCGCAGGAAGCGGCGCTGCGCGACGGTGAGCCGGTCGCGGTACTTGTCGCGGTAGCCGGCCAGCCCCGACGCCCGCCCGGCACCGGACGGGTGGCCGCCGGTGCGGTACTGCACGACGAGCCGTTCCGGCACCACCGCGTACCGCAGCCCGAGGTCGAGGGCCCGCACGAACAGGTCGAGGTCGTTGTTGACCGGCAGCGTGGCGTCGAACCCGCCGAGCCGCCGGAACGCCTCGGCGCGCACGACGAAATTGCTGCCGGTGAGGCCCGGGTTGCGGTGCAGCCAGTCGCCGGGGGTCACGACCGCCGGCAGCGAGCCACCGGGACGGCGGTGCCCGGCGCGGCAACGCCACGTCCACGCCGCCGCGAAGTCCACTGTGGACTGCGCGGCGGGCCCGAGCTCGGCGGTGCACCGGGCCAGGAACGTGGGGTGCCACGTGTCGTCGTCGTCGAGGAACGCGAGCAGCGGCGTCGCGGCGAGCGCGGCGCCCAGGTTGCGGGAGGCGCCGGCCGTGCAGGACCAGGACCGCACGTATCCGACCCGGCCGTCGAACCGGTCCACGACGGGCCGGGCCGAGCCGGTGTCGTCCACGACGATGACCGACGCGGGCGGCAGGGTCTGCGCGAGCACCGAGCGCAGCGCCCGTGGCAGCAGCTCCGGCCGGTCGTGGGTGGGCACCACGCAGGTGACCGCCGGCTCCGGCGGCGCCGCCGCTTCAGGCACTGCCGGCTCCGACGAGGTCGGCGGCCGGTCGCGGGCAACCGTGCACGGCGGCCGGGACGGCAGCGGCGGCGGCGCGCCAGGGGCGGCCCAGGCGGTCGTCGCGGTGGCGGTCGGCGGCGCGGGCGGCCCGGTACAGCCGCACGTACAGCGCCGGCGCCGCCCGGATGAGCAGCACGCCCGCGGCGAGCACCGGCTGCCGGTGCCGCAGCGCCGTCCAGGCGTCGCGGGGGCGCAGGTCGCGGCCGGCGGCGCGGACGGCCTCCACGCGGCGACGGACAGTTCCCCCGCCGCCGAGCGGGCCGCGGCGCCGGCGACGCCGAGCGCGCCGGCACGGAGGCGGAAGTGCAGCCGCGCGGCGGGCGACCCGGCGCCGGCCAGGACGAACAGCGCCTCGTCGACGGCGGCGGCCCGGTCGGCGACCCGCGGGTCGAAGCCGGCGACGGGGCGCCGGAGGTGGAAGTACGCGGGGCCGGCGACGTACGCGACGGTGCTCGCCCGCAGCAGCAGCCACGCCATGACGGCGACGTCCTCGTGCCGCGGGCCGAGCGGGAACGTCAGCCCGTCCAGCAGGCCGCGGCGGATGAGCTTGTTCGTCACGCCCGCACGGATCCGCCGGTACAGGAACTCCTCGACGGCCTGCGGGCCGGTCCACACGACGCCGGTGGCGCGGCGGGGCAGCGGCGGGCCGGTGACGCCGTCCTCGGTGACCGGCACGGTCCCGGCCACGACGATGTCGGCGTCCGGCGCGGCCGAGGTGAGCGCGGCGAGGAGCCCCGGGTCGACCCAGTCCTCGCCGCCGACGAACCAGACGTAGTCGCCGGTGGCGGCGGCCAGGCCCGTGTTGCGGGCCGCGGACGGGCCGCGCGGCGCGTCGTGGTGCAGCACCGTGGCCGGGAACGGCGCGTCGCGCAGCAGCGGCTCCACGGCGGCGGACCCGCCGGTGGAGGCGTCGTCGACGACGATCAGCTCGACGCCGACACCGTCGGGGATCCGTGTGGCGAGCACCGAGGCGAGGGCGCGTCCGGCGTGCCGGGCGGCGTGATGGACGGGCATGATGACGCTGACCGTGACACTCACCGGCGGGTCACCTCCGTGGAGACGTGATGGCGGCACCGAAGGTGCCCCTGACCTGGAACAACGATCCGCGCCGGAGCCGAGATGCGCGGTTCGCCGGAAATGTTCAGCCGACCCTGGTGAGGGGCGGCGACGGGATCGGGCCGAGGACCCGCGCGTAGGCGTCGGCGAGGGCGGCGGCCTGGGCCTGCGGGGTGTGCCGGGCCGCGAACGCCTCCTGCAGCCGCGGCCGGCCGGGGCGACCGGTGGTGAGGACCGTGGCGAGCTCCGCGGCGACCGCCTCGGCGGTGCCGAGGTCCGGATCCAGGCCGAGGGAGTCCAGCGCGGGGATGCTGCGGGCGACCAGCGGCAGCCCGGCCGCGGCGGCCTCGAGCAGCGGCAGCGGGCAGCTCTCCCAGGCGGCGGTGTGCAGGTAGACGTCGGCGGCGGCGAGGTGGTTGCGCACCTCGGCGGGCGAGCGCCACCCGGTCACGCGGATCCCGGCGGCGCGCAGCGTGGCCTCTGTGCGCGCGTCGCCGCCGCCGACCCATGTCCAGGTGACGCCGGCATGGCCGGCGAGCAGGGCCTTGACCCGCATCAGGAAGCCGGGGTCCTTCTGCGGGCCGACCCGGCCGGCGGTGACGATCGACCCGTCGTGGCGGCGGCCGGGCCGGGCGGTGCGGGCCCTGGTGGTGTTGGGCACGACGACGGCGGCGATGCCCAGCTCCGCGGCGAGGTCCGCCTCGCGGGGGCTGACGCAGACGGCGAGGTCGGTGGAGGCGGCGACGGCCCGCTCGGCGGCGCGCAGCAGGCGCGCGGCGACCGGCGGCACGTCGGTGCGCTCGAAGCTGAAGCAGTGCGGCGTGAACAGGATCGCGGGTCCGGTCGCGGCGCGGGCGCCGGCCGGGATCACGGTCCGCCCGATCAGGCCGGCCCAGGTGCCGTGCAGGTGCACGATGCGCGGCGCGACGGCGGGCAGCGTCTCGCGCAGCGCCCGGGCGAGCCGGACCGGCCCGCCGCCGGCGTCGCGGCTGCCGGCGAACAGGTCCTCGTGCCGGACGGGCACGTCGCTGCCGGCGCGGCGCCGGAACAGCAGGTGATGCTCGAACTGCGGGGTCGACCGGACGAACTCGACGATCGCGGCGGCGGTGCCGCCACCCATCGACTCGGTGACGTGCAGGATGCGCGGGGTCTCTCGCCGCATGTCTCGTCCCTTCCCGCTTGCGGTGCGGCGGACGGCCCACGGGCGGACACGGCGGGCACCTCCACCTGTACGGAACGTATCAGTCGAAATACGGTAAGTAAGGACATGCCACGCGGATCACCCGGGCGGAACGCACGGGTTTCCGATGACAGCACGCACCTGCCCGGCGGCGCCGCGGTCCCGCACCGTCGAGGGCATGACACGAACACTGCACCGGCCCTGGGTCGCCGCCGGCGTCCTCCTCGGCGTCATCGGCCTCACCGACCTCGGCCCCTTCTCCCCCGGCGGGCCGATCACCTGGCTCCTGCCGCTCGTCGCCCTCGGCTACCTCGTCGCCGCGCACCTGCGGGGCGAGCCGGGCGCCGGGGGTGTGCCCCGGTCCGCGCAGCGCCGCCGCCAGCTCGCCGGGGTCGCGCTCTTCACCGCCGTCGCGCTCGCCGCGCTGCTGCTGGACCCCGCCGCCGGCCAGTACGTCCTGGCGGCCGGCTGGGCCGGCCACGCCGCCTGGGACTGGGCCCACCGCGACGGATCGGTCGTGCCACGCTGGTACGTCGACTTCTGCCTGCCGCTGGACCTGCTCGTCGCCGCCTCGCTCGTCGCCGCCGCTAGCATCGGCTGATGGCGATGCTCGCGGCGGACCGGCGGCTGCGCCGGGCCAGGCTCGTCGCGCTGGCCTCGCTCGCCACCGGCGTCGGCGGCAGCCTCCTCGCCCCCGGGTGGCTGGTGCTGCGTGACGCCGCCCTGGTGCCGGTCGCGCTCGCCGGGGTCCTCGCCTTCGCCGCCGGGCACGCGGTCGCGGTGCACGCGGCCCTGACCCCGTGGCTGCCGGAGGCGACCAGGTCGCGGCGGCTGCTGTGGTACGCCGGGACCGCCGCCCTGTCCGTGCCGATGGTCGGTGTCCCCGCCGGCCCGGGCGCCTGGGCGTGGATCGGCGCCTGATCGCCGGCACCGCGCCGCTGCTCGGCCACCGCGGCGCGGCCCTGCTCGCCACCCTCGGGCCCCTGATCGTCGCCGGCGGGCTCGGCTGGTGGCACACCCACGACCCGGTCCCGCCGGTGCTGCTCACCGCGGCCGTCGGCGCCGGCATCGCGCTGATGAGCTGGCTGCAGCTGTGGTTCTGGGACCTGATCGTCGAGCTCGACCAGGGCCGGGCCGCCCAGGCCTCCCTGGCCGCCACCGAGGAGCGGCTGCGCTTCGCCCGCGACGTGCACGACCTGCTCGGCCACAGCCTGACCGTCATCGCGTTGAAGGCGGAGCTCGCCGCCCGGCTCGCCGCCGTCGACCCGGCCCGGGCCGGGCAGGAGGCCGCCGAGGTGCAGCGCCTCGCCGCCGGCGCCCTCACCGACGTCCACGAGGCCGTGCACGGCTACCGGGCCGTCGACCTCGCCGCGCACCTCGCCGACATCGGCCGGCTGCTGCGCTCCTGCGGCGTCGCCTGCACCGTCACGACACGGGGCACGGTGCCGGCGGACCCCGCGGCGCAGCTCGCCGCCGTGCTGCGCGAGGCGACCACCAACGTGCTGCGGCACAGCCGCGCGACCTGGTGCACGATCGACATCGAGGCGGGCCCGTCCGGCGCCACCCTGACCGTCACCAACGACGGCGCCGGCCCGCACGCCGGCGGCGCCGAGCCTGAAAGCGCCGGCGGCACCGGGCCGGAAAGCGCCGGCGGCTCCGGGCTTCGCGGCCTGGCGGAGCGCCTCGCCGGCGTCGGCGGCACCCTCACCCACCGGCGCGACGGCGACCGGTTCGAGCTGCGGGCCACCGCGTGATCAGGGTCCTGCTCGCCGACGACGAGGAGCTGATCCGGGCCGCCCTCGCGGCCCTGCTCGGGCTGGAGCCGGACCTGGACGTGGTCGCGCAGGCCGCCGACGGCAGGGCCGCCGTCGACGCCGCCCTCGCGCACCGGCCCGACGTCGCGGTCGTCGACCTGGGCATGCCGGTCCTCGACGGCCTGCAGGTCACCGCCGAACTGGCCCGCGCGCTCCCGGCGTGCGCCGTGGTCATCCTCACCGGCCGGGGCAGGCCCGCCCACCCGACCCGGGCGCTCACCGCCGGCGCGAAGGGCTTCCTGGTGAAGGGCGCGCCGGGCGGCGCCCTCGCCGACGTGATCCGCCGGGTCCACGGCGGCGGGCGGTACGTCGACCCGGCGCTCGCCGCCGAAGCGCTCGCCGCGCCGTCGTGCCCGCTCACCCCGCGCGAGCTGGAGGTGCTCCGGCTCGCCGAGCACGGCACCCCGGCCGCGGTCATCGCCCGCCGGACCCGGCTGTCCGCCGGCACGGTGCGCAACTACCTGGCCGCCGCGACCCAGAAGCTCGGGGTGACCTCACGGGCCGAGGCGTACCTCCTCGCCCACCGCCACGGCTGGCTGTAACGCCGAAAACTGGAGAGCGCTCTCCATTCCCGTCTGAAGTTCGCCTGAAGTACGCCTGATATATCCGGATACGCACCGGCAGGACGTCGCCACGTATTGACGGACCGGCCATGCGGGCGCAACATTTGGGAGAGCGCTCTCCAACGGGCGCTTCCCGCCACTGGTTCCTCGCCGGCCCGGCGACGCGCGTGACCGCCTCACGCCGTCGTGCACCACCACGGTCCGGCGACGGCGCCCGCCCACACCCTGGGAGCTCCATGAGTACAAGACGGCTCAGAAGAATCCTGGCCCCGATCGGGGTCACCACCGCGGTGGTCGCATCGATGGTTGTCGGCGCGATCCAGCTCACTGCCGCCGACGCCGCCGCACCCACCCTGCTCTCGCTCAACAAGCCGGCCCTCGCGTCCTCGCAGGAGCTCGGCGAGTCGCCGCCGGCCGGCGCGTTCGACAACAACCCCGGCACCCGCTGGGGCAGCCAGTGGAGCGACCCGCAGTGGCTGCGCGTCGACCTCGGCGCCACCGCGACCATCTCCCAGGTCGTCCTGCAGTGGGAGAACGCGTACGGCAAGTCGTTCCAGATCCAGACCTCGCCGGACGGCAACGCCTGGACGAGCATCTACAGCACCACCACCGGCACCGGCGGCACGCAGACGCTCAACGTCAACGGCTCCGGCCGCTACGTGCGGATGTACGGCACGCAGCGCGGCACCGGCTACGGCTACTCGCTGTGGGAGTTCAAGGTCTACGGCGAGTCGACCGGCACCCCGCCGGCGACCACCGGCCCCGGCTGGGTCATGGCACCGAACCCGGTCACCGGCGTCACCCCGTCGACGGCGACCCCGCCGGCGACGAACCCGCCGACGACCCACCACGAGTTCCAGGCGAACTGCTCGGTGAGCCGCAGCAACCTCCCCGACGACCCGATCGTCTTCTTCGGGCTGCCGGGCGCCTCGCACTCGCACACCTTCATGGGCAACACCACCACCAACGCGAACACGACCCTGTCGTCGCTGCAGGCCGGTGGCACCGCCTGCATCACGCCGGGCGACAAGTCCGCGTACTGGATGCCGACCCTGCTCAACAACGGCGTCGCCGTGCAGCCGGTCGACCGCCAGGTCATCTACTACAAGAGCGGCGTGCTCGACTGGCGCAGCGTCCGGCCGTTCCCGCCGGGCCTGCGGTACGTCGTGGGCAGCCCGTCCTCGACGCTCGACCAGTTCCGGACCCACCCCGGCGCGGTCGAGGGCTTCGAGTGCGGTGACCTGACCCGGCAGTGGGACATCCCCGCGAACTGCACCCCGGGCAGCCAGCTCAACGTCCGGTTCCAGGCCCCCGGCTGCTGGGACGGCGTCCACCTGGACTCGCCGGACCACAAGGCGCACATGGCCTACGCGGTCGTCGGGGTCTGCCCGTCGTCGCACCCGGTCGCCATCCCGATGATCGAGTTCAAGATGGCGTGGCCGGTCAGCGGCAACATGTCGGGCGTGCAGTTCTCCAGCGGCCGTGGCTACTCGTTCCACTACGACGTGTACAACGCGTGGGACGTGCCGACCCTGGCCGCGCTGACCACCCATTGCATCGTCGGTGGCCTGCAGTGCAACCCGCGTGGCTACGACCAGTACAAGCCGGACCGGGGCGCTGCGCTCAACGAGAACTACGTCCTGCCGTAACCGGCCGTCGGCGCCCCGTCCGATCATGGGCGGGGCGCCGACTGCTGTCTATGTGACCAGCTCCGAACCGCGTAGAGTCCCGCCCGTGAGGCAGCATGTCGACAGGGTGGTGGCGCCGGCCGCCCTCGGACGTGCGGTGCTGCTCGGCCGGGCGGCCGCCACGCTGACCGCGGGCGCCGCCGGGCTGCGGCTGGTCGCCGACCCCCGCCCGCTGCTGGCCGCCCTGGCCGTCGTCGCCGTGACCACCGCCGCCGGGCTCGCCCTGCTGTCGCGGCACCCGCACGTCGCCGGCCGCCCGGTGCCGGTCCTGGCCGCCGACACCGCCGCCGTGCTCGCCGTCCTCGCCCTCGACGGCGGCGGGGTCACCTTCTACTGCTGCGCGGTCGGCGCGGCGGCGCTCGCCGGGGTCCTCGCCGGATGTGGGCGCTGCTGCCGGCCGCGGCGCACACCGCGCTCGGCTACGCCGTCGCCGCGGCCGTCCTGCCCGCCGGCGCCGACCCGAGGCTCGCCGGCTTCGTGCTGACCTTCCCGATCGCCTGCGTCCTCGCCGCCGCCGGCGCGGCCGTGGCGACCGCGGCGCTGCGCCGCTACGTGGAGCTGTCGGTGCGCGTGGTCGCGTCGGCACAACGGACCGCCGCCGCGTCCGAACGCGCCCGCCTCGCCCGGGAGCTGCACGACTCGGTCACCAAGACGCTGCGCGGGGTGTCCTTCGCCGCACTCGCGCTGCCGCAGTCGCTGCGCCGCCACCCGGCCCTCGCCGAGCAGCTGGCCGGCACCGTCTCCCGCGGTGCGGAGGCCGCCGCGCAGGAGGCCCGCGAGCTCGTCGACGGCCTGCGCCTGGACACCCTCGACGGCGACTTCGCCGACACGGTGGAGGCGATCTGCCGGCAGTGGTCCCGGTCCTACGGGATCCCGGTGCGCCTGGCCACGACCCCTGTGGACCCGCCGGTCGCGGTACGGTACGAGCTGGCGCGGATCCTGCAGGAGGCGCTGCACAACGTCGCCCGGCACGCCGCGGCCGGCCGCACGACCGTCAGCCTGCAACGGGGCGGGCGGCACCTGCTGCTGCGCATCCACGACGACGGGCGCGGCTTCGGGATCCCCGCCGACCTGGCGTCTCTGCGCGCCGCTCAGCACTTCGGGCTCATCGGCATGTACGAGCGGGCCGCGACCGTGGACGGCAGCCTGCACGTCGCGTCGGCGCCGGGCCGCGGCACGACCGTCGAAGTGACGGTGCCCGCGTGACCGGCCAGCGGAGCGTCTCGGGCCGGTCACCAGCAGGGCAGTCTAAGGTCACGCGCCCGGAACGAAGTGAGGACGCATGACCGGGGACCCGATCGGCGTGCTGGTCGTCGACGACAACCCGATCGTGCGGGCGGCGCTGCGGGGGTACCTCGACGGCGTCGACGGCGTGCGGGTCGTCGCCGAGGCCGCGGACGGTCGCGAGGCCGTCGCCCAGGCTCGCGCCCTGCGCCCGCAGGTGACGCTGCTGGACCACCGGATGCCGGTCGCGGACGGGCTGTCGGCGCTGAGCGAGCTGAGCCGGCTCAGCGACGTCCTGGTCATCACCAGCGACGCCGGCCCCGACCTCATCGGCCGGATGCTGCGCGGCGGTGCCCGCGGCTACCTCGTGCACGGCGCGTTCGACCCGGACGAGCTGCGCCGGGCGGTCCTGGCCGTCGCCGCCGGGCACGGCTGGTTGTCGCCGGTCGCGGCGGCGGTCGCCACGGCGGCCGTGCGCGCGCACGCGTCCCGGCAGGACCTCGCCGAGCGGCAGGAGGAGACCCTGGCGCGGTTCCGGCTGACCCGCCGCGAGCGGGACGTGCTCGACCTGCTCGCGGAGGGCCTGTCCAACGCGGCGATCGCGCACCGCCTGCTGCTGACGGAGAAGACGGTGAAGAACCACCTGCAGCACGTCTTCGCCAAGCTGGGGGTCCACGGCCGCATGGAGGCCGTCCTGCTGTGGACCGGCCGCCGGTGACCACCGGGGCCCAGGCGTCCGATGTGGACGGTGGGCGGGAGTGGCCGCGGCGGCTCGGCTGGGCGGCCCTCGCGGTCGCGGTCGGCGCCACGGCGACGTTCGTGCCGCCGCTGGTCCTGCCGGACGGTCGCGGCCTCCCGCCGGCCGCGACCGCCTCGACACCCCGCCGACACCCCCGCCGTCCGGCACCACCACCGCGGTGCCGGTCCCGACGGCGCCGGCCTCGGCGCTGCCACGCACCTCGGCGCCGCCGTCCCCCACCGCGAGGCGCACCCCGTCGAGCCCGCCGGGTTTCGCCGTGATCAGCCTGCACGCGGCCGGCGCGGCCAACCTGCGCAACGGCGCCCGCGTCATCGAGTGCCCCACCTGCGACGGCGGCAGCCGGGTCGGCTACATCGGCGGACCGAACACCCTGGCGATCCGGGTGCCCGACGTGCCGGCCGCCGGCGAGCGGACCCTGACCGTCACGTACGAGACGGCGGAGACCCGCACGTTGCGCGTCGCCGTGAACGACGGCCCGGCGCACACCCTGACGCTCAGCGGCGCCGGCGACTGGCTCATCCCCGCGACCGTGTCGCTGCGCGTGCACCTGCCGGCGGGCACGAGCTGGGTCCGGTTCTTCAACGACGCCGGACCGGCCCCCGACGTCAACCGCATCGAACTGCGCTGACGCGCCTGACGGCGGGGGCCGGGGGCGTCAGAAGGTGCCGGCCGTGTTGCACTTCGCCTTCTGGACGATGCAGTTCTTCACCCGGTGCCCCTGCGCCGCGTTGTCCCAGGCGAAGAACGAGTCACCGTGGAACGACGACGCCATCCCCGACGACAGCGTGAACCCGTCGACGGACCCGGGCGTCGGGTACGCGATGACGAACGACACCGACGGGATCGCCACCGGGAACGCGCCGGAGCACTTCCCGTCGTAGGTGTAGGCGACGTGCCCCTTGTGCGTCGGGCTGTCCAGGTGCACGCCGTCCCAGCAGTCCTGGAACACCAGCTGGAACAGCAGCGAGGCACCGGGGGCGCACCGCGGCCAGTTCCCGTCGGCGCTGCGGCCGACCTCGCCGCCGGGTCCCGCGCAGTAGAACTGGTTGACCGACCCGGCCGGCGTGGGCGCCTGCAGCTTCGCGTCGCCGGCGATCATCCGGAACCCCTGCGGGAACGGCACCGTCTTGCTGGAGTCCGTGAGCCGCGAGCCGTAGTAGACGACGACGGCCTTCGGCTCGACCGCCACGCCGTGCTCGTACAGCGTCGGCACCCAGTACGCGGACAGGTCCGGCGCCGGCGCGCAGCTGGTGCCCGCGTTGGCCAGGAGCGTGTCGGCGGTGCTGTTCGCGTCGGTGCTGCGGTTGCCGATGAAGCTGTGCATGTGCGACGCGCCGGGCAGCCCCGGGAAGACGATCGGGTCGTCCTTGCGGGAGTGGCTGTAGGTGCACGACGCGTTGAACTCCGGGACCCGCACGGCGTTGGCGGGCGCCGGGTCGATGGGCATCGCGTTGAACGCGGCGAGCTGCGCGTTCCACTTGGCCTGGTCGACGTCGACCCAGCCGGTGCCCGAGGGGGTGGCGGACGGCGTGGCGGACGGGGTACCGCTGCCGCCGGCGGTGAACGAGAACCAGTTGATGTTCACGAAGTCGCCGCCGCCCGGGCTGCGCAGCACCGCGAACACCGCCTGCGTCCCCGCGGTCGCGTGGGTGCCGGCCGCGGACAGCGTCGTCCACGCCTGCCAGCCACCGGTCGCCGCGATCGGGAAACTGGCGAGCAGCGGCCCGGTCAGCGACCCGGTCCGCAGCTCGACGGTGCCGTTGCCGGTGGCGGACGCGACCCGCGCGGCGGCGGTCAGCGTCCCGGCGGCGCCGAGGTCGACGCCGTCGAAGCGCATCCAGTCGCCGTTGGCGAGGTATGCGGCGTTCTGCCCGCCGCCGGTGTCGACGGTGGTCTCGACCTGGACGCCGGACTGCGCGGCGAACGCCTCCGCTTGGACGATCAGTGGGGTTGCCGCGTCGGCCATGTTGACCGCGGTGACCGTGACACCGGCGAGCACGGCGGCGAGAACGCCTGCCGCGCGCCTGAATCTGGACATGATGCTCCTCCTGGCGGGGAAGGGGGATTGACCACCTTCCACGCTAGAAGCCGTGCGTGGCTCGCACCTGAGCCCGAATGCTCATGCCCGGGGCCCAATTCCCGTCCACAGGTCGGCGGCGGTGCCGGCGTCGACGTGCTGCTCGTAGGTGGCGACCTTCCCCGCGATCAGCGCGAGGCAGTCGTTGAGCTCGGCCACCTGCCGCTCGATGCGGCACTGATGGGCGCGCAGCAGCTCCAGGCGCTCCTTCTCGTTGCCGGAGCCCGCTTTGACGAGGGCCGCGAAGCGGCGGATCGACTCCAGCGGCATGCCGGAGGCGCGGAACTTCGTGCAGACCTCGAGCCAGTCGAGGTCGGCCTGGCCGTAGACGCGCCGGCCGGTCGCGGTGCGGCGGACCTCGGTGGTGAAGAGCCCTTCCCGCTCGTACAGGCGCAGCGTGTGCACGCTCAGGCCGGTGCGCCCGGCGACCTGGCCGATGCTGAGGTCGTTGCTGGGCTCGGTCATGACGGCGAGGATAGCGCCGTTGACCTAGACCACGGTCTAGGAAATAGCGTCCGCCGTATGACACATCCCACCGCCGACGACGTCCTGCGCGGCGTCGACCTGACCGGCCGGACCGCGATCGTCACCGGCGGCACGTCGGGCATCGGCCTGGAGACCTGCTCGGCGCTCGCCCGCGCCGGCGCCACGGTCGTGGCCGCCACCCGCAACCCTTCGACGGTGGCCGGCATCGATGTCCGCCGGCTCGATCTCGCCGACCTCGACCAGGTGCGTGACTTCGCCGCCGGGTTCGACGCCGTCGACATCCTCATCGCCAACGCCGGCGTCATGGCGTGCCCGCTCACCCGCGTCGGCCCGGGCTGGGAGGCGCAGTTCGCCATCAACCACCTCGGGCACTTCGCGCTCGTGCACCACCTGTGGCCGGCACTGCTGCGCGGGCGGGACGCCAGGGTCGTCGTCGTGTCCTCCAACGCCGTGCCCGACGCCCCGATCCGCTGGGACGACCCGCACTTCACCACCGGCTACGACAAGTGGCAGGCCTACGGCCAGTCGAAGGCCGCCAACGCCCTCTTCGCAGCGCACCTCGATCTGTTGGGTCAGGCGGCGGCCGGTGTACGGGCAAGCTCGACGCACCCGGGCGCGATCCTCACTCCACTGCAGCGGCACCTGACCCGGGACGAGATGCTCGCCGCCGGCTGGATCGACGAGGCGGGACAGGCCGCGCCGTACTTCAAGACCCCGGCACAGGGCGCGGCGACGCAGGTGTGGGCGGCGACGAACGACGCGGCCGCCGGGCGGCACTGCAACGACTGCGCCGTCACGCCGTTCCGCCCGTCCCCGGCCGATGCCTCGCGGCTGTGGGCGCTGTCGGCCTCGCTCACGGGTCTCTCCCCGACGCTCGCGGCTGGGCCCGCGGCCAGGGCTCACGGATAGGCCCGCAGACAGGCCCGCAGACAGGCCCGCAGACAGGCCCGCAGACAGGCCCGCAGACAGGCTCGCAGCTAGGCTCGCAGATAGGTGAGGACGGCCAGCACGCGGCGGTGGCCGTCGTCGGGGCCGGGCAGGTCGAGCTTGGCGAAGATGTTGCCGATGTGCTTGGCGACGGCGGCGTCGCCGACCAGCAGCGTGCGGGCGATCCACGCGTTGGAGCGCCCCTGCGCCATCAGCCCCAGCACCTCCCGCTCGCGGGGGGTGAGCCGCGCGAGGGGATCCGCGGCGCGCTGCCGCGTCAGCAGCTGCCGCACCACGTCCGGGTCGATGACGGTCTCCCCCGCCGCGACCCGCGCGACCGCGTCGGCGAACTCGGCGATGTCACCGACCCGGTCCTTGAGCAGGTAGCCGACCCCGGCCCGCCCGGCCGGCGCGAGCAGCTCCGCGGCGTAGGCGGTCGCGGTGTACTGCGACAGCACCAGCACCGCCGGCTGCGGGTCGCCGGCGCGCAGGGTCAGCGCCGCGCGCAGCCCCTCGTCGGTGTGCGTCGGCGGCATCCGCACGTCGGTGATGACGAGGTCCGGCCGGTGCTCCTCGGCGGCCGCGAGCAGCGCCTCGGCGTCACCGACGGCGGCGGCGACGGTGTGCCCGAACCGCTCCAGAAGGCTCGCCAGGCCCTCCCGCAGCAGGACGGCGTCGTCGGCGAGCACGATCTTCACACCGGCCGACGTCAGGTCAGTCCGCACGGCAGGTCCACCCGCAGGGTCGTCGGTCCGCCCACCGGGCTGGTGACGGTGAACGTGCCGTCCATGACGGCGGTCCGGTCGGCGAGCCCGCGCAGCCCGGTGCCGGCGGCCGGGTCGGCGCCGCCGTCGCCGTCGTCGGTGACCGTCAGCGTGAGCCGCCGCTGCGTCAGCCGCCCGCTCACCGTGACCCTCGATGCGCGGGCGTGCCGGACCGCGTTGGTCAGCGCCTCGCACACGACGAAGTACGCGGTGGTCTCCACCGACGCCGGCAGCCGCCGCGGCAACGGCAGGTCGATGACGACCGGCACCTGGCAGCGCTCGGCGAGCTCACCGACGGCGGCCGGCAGCCCCAGGTCGGTGAGGACCTGCGGGTGGATGCCGTGGATCAGCTCCCGGATCGCGGCCAGGGCCTGCCGCGCCTGCCGCTGCGCGTCGTCGAGCAGCATCCTGCTCTTGTCGCGTCCCCCGTCCCCGTCCACGTCCAGCTCCAGCCGGGCCAGCCCCAGCGTCATCGCGAGCAGCACGAGGTGCTGCTGGGCGCCGTCGTGCAGGTCCCGCTCGATCCTGCGGCGCTCCGCCTCGAACGCGTTGAGCAGCCGCCCCCGCGACCGGGCCAGCTCCTCGACTCTCCGGTTGAGCTCCGCGTCCCGCGGCGCGAGCCACCACCGGGCCAGCGCGGCCTGCGTCCCGGCGACGGCGCACACCGCGTACACCCCGATCAGCGTCGCCGGCACGGCAACCGCCGTCGCGGCGAGCGCCTCACCGCGGCCGTCGATGACGAACCCGCCGAACTGCAACGGCACCCCCGCCGCGACGAACAGCGGCGCCGCCGCCACGATCAGGACGTCGACGAGCAGGCCCAGGCTGATCAGGTCGATGAGCAGCAGCACCGACGACAGCGTCAGCACGTAGCCCAGCTCCCGCCACGTCGCGCCCTCCCCGAGCCGCGCCCGGAACCAGGCGGCGAGCCCCGGCGGCGGCACCGGGTGCGGGCTGGGCACCGGCGCCCGGTCGAGGATCCGCAGCCGCCGCCGCTCCAGCGCGCCGACCGGCAGCCCCAGGAACGCCACCGCCGGCGGGAACAGGATCGCCATCACCAGCGCCATCACCAGCGCCACCCCGACGACGACGCTGCTCAACAGGTACGCCACGCACAGCACCGGCCAGCGCGACAGCAGGAACCGGTGCGGCCGCGCCGCCATCGCCTGCCACACACCCGTCACGCACCGACCATACGGCCGCGGCGCCGCCGGTGAACGGGTGCGGCCTGGAGCCCCGGTGGTAGACCTGGCTCGACCATTTTCTGTCGTACCTCGGGGCTAGTCTGGCCGCGTGAATCGGACGGATCGGTTGTATGCGCTGGTCGAGGAGCTGCGTGCGGTGTCGCCCCGCCCCCGCAGCGCCCGCTGGCTCGCCGCCCGCTTCGAGGTCTCGACCCGCACCATCGAGCGCGACATCGGCGCCCTGCAGGAGTCCGGCGTGCCGATCTGGGTCTCGCTCGGCCGCACCGGCGGCTATGCACTGGACCGTTCCAGGACCCTGCCCCCGCTCAACATCACCCCGGCCGAGGCGGTCGCGATCGCCGTCGCCCTGCACCGCCTCGACGGCACCCCGTTCCACGACGCCGCCCGCACGGCCCTGCACAAGCTCCTGGCCGTCATGCCCGCCGCCGACGTCCACCGCGCCGAGGACCTCGCCGGCCGGATCCACCTGGTCCACGGCGCCGACCCCGGCCCCGCCCCGGTCTCCCCCGTCGTGGTGGAGGCGTTCACGACCGGCCGCGTCCTGGACATCGCCTATGCCGACCGCACCGGCGCCACCACCCGCCGCCACATCGAGCCCGTCGGCTACCTGGGCGGGCCGTCCGGCTGGTATCTGCTGGCATGGTGCCGGCTGCGGGACGGGATGCGCTCGTTTCGCGTCGACCGCATCCACGAGGTGGCCGCCACGCTGGAGGTGGCCGCTCGCCGGCCACTGCCGGACCGCGCCATCGACATTCCCGGTCATCTGGTGACCCGGGTTGCCATCGCTGCCTGATGCTCCCCGCGGTTGTAGCCGCTGGTGGCGGTGT
The DNA here is from genome assembly GCF_035963215.1 of Dactylosporangium sp. NBC_01737. NCBI lineage: Bacteria > Bacillati > Actinomycetota > Actinomycetes > Micromonosporales > Micromonosporaceae > Dactylosporangium > Dactylosporangium sp. NBC_01737. The sequence goes on along the minus strand of NZ_CP109153.1, from coordinate 3,848,991 downwards.
GGTTCATGCGGCGGCGGGCGGTGATGATGGTGTGCAGGGCGGCGTTGAGGGCGCGGTCGCCGCCGCGGTTGCGCCGGTGCCGGGTGACACGTCCGGAACTGGCGGGCGGTGGGCTGGTGCCGGCGAGGGCGGCGAACGCGGCTTCGCTGTGGACGCGGCCGTGGTGGGACCAGGCGTGAGCAGCGTCGCGGCGGTGACCGGTCCGAGGCCGGGCAGGCCGAGCAGGCCGGGGCAGGCCGAGCAGGCCGGGGCAGGCCGAGCAGGCCGGGGCAGGCCGAGCAGGCCGGGGCAGGCCGAGCAGGCCGGGGCAGGCCGAGCAGGCCGGGGCAGGCCGAGCAGGCCGGGGCAGGCCGGCATGGCACACCGGGTCGACGCCGGCCGCGCGGATGGACAGGTCCAGAACGAAGGACACACGTCACCGCGGTTGCATCATGTGTGAGTCACACCCACACGACCGGCATCGAACCTGACGGATCACGAACCCCGGGCACGATCACCATCTCCATAGAAGCGTCCAGCGCCGTCGAGGTCGTCATTCGGTGGTGCCCACACTGTCGCTGGTTCAAAAAAGCCCAAATCGCCCGAACGTCCGCACCGCGCCGGCCCCGCTCATGATCGAAGGACCGGGATGGCTGCCCGGACGGCCACGGCCATCCTTCGATCACGAGCGGACGCGGAGATCGCCGCACCGGTGCCGGCCCCCCGAGTCCAACCGGAAGACGACCGGCGCATCGGCGGGAAACACCGACAGGACGGTGTCGCGGAAGCGGCGCAGGGTGGGCTCCAGTCAACCGGACCCAACCACAAGGAGCGCAACGGGATGAACGGCATCGGCTGGTTCCAGATCGGCGTCAGCGACGCGCAGGCCGCGCACCGGTTCTACGGAGACCTGTTCGGCTGGACGTTCGCCGAGGACGAGGCGTACCAGATGATCACGACACCCGACGAGCAGTCGATCAAGGGCGGGCTTGCGGTGGGGCAGCCGGCGCACGCGGTGTTCTGCGTCGTCGTCGAGGACGTGCCGGGGGTGTGCGGGCGGGCGGAGGCGGCCGGCGGCAAGGTGCTGGTGCCGCCGACCACGAGCGAAGACGGGCTCGTCTTCGCGAACATCACCGACCCTGAGGGCAACCACTTCGGGATCTTCCAGCCGCGGGCGTAGCGGGCAGGGGCACCGGCACGACGGGCGGCACGGTCCGGAAGCGGACTGCCCGCCGTGCCGGGTCTGCCCTGGTTCGCCCGCATCGGTCGGGACGGCCGCAGGTCACGGCTGTGTATCATCGCCCGGTGAAGGTATGCGTCGTGGGAACGGGTTACGTCGGCCTCACCACCGGCATCTGCCTGGCCTATCTCGGTCACGAGGTCACGTGTGTCGACCTCAACCAGGAGAAGGTCGACCTGCTGCGCGGGGGGCGTTCGCCGATCTACGAGCCGTTCCTGGACGAGCTCATGCACGAGGCGGCGCACAACCTGACCTTTACGACCGACTACGCCGAGGGCGTCCCCGGCGCCGAGGTCGTGTTCGTCGCCGTGCAGACGCCGTCGCTGCCGGACGGGCAGCCCGACCTGCGGTATCTGCGCATGGCCGCGGAGCGCATCGGCACGACGATCGACGGCGAGTTCACCGTCGTGGTCAACAAGTCGACGGTGCCGATCGGCAGCGGCAACTGGGTCGAGTCGATCCTGCGGGAGTCGTTCGAGCAGTTCCACTCGCGGCGGGCCGCGGGCGAGTTCGCGGTCGCGTCCAACCCGGAGTTCCTGCGCGAGGGTTCGGCGATCCACGACACGCTGTATCCGGACCGGATCGTCATCGGCTCGGACAACCCGCGCAGCCTCGACGTGCTCAACCGGCTCTACCGGGCGGTGCTCAACCAGTCGTTCACGGCGCCGACGTTCCTGCCGCGGCCCGAGGAGGTCGGCGCGGTGCCGCTGGTGTCGACGGACCTCGCGTCGGCCGAGCTGATCAAGTATGCGGCCAACGCGTTCCTGGCCCTGAAGATCAGCTACATCAACGAGATCGGCAAGCTCGCCAACAAGGTCGGCGCCGACATCAACCAGGTCGCCCGGGGCACCGGGCTGGACGCGCGGATCGGTTCACGGTTCCTGCAGCCCGGGGTCGGCTGGGGCGGGTCCTGCTTCGGCAAGGACACCGCGGCGCTGATCGCGACCGCCGCCGAGTACAGCTACGACATGCCGATCGTGTCCGCCGCCCGCGTGGTCAACCAGCGCCAGCGCGAGGAGGCCGTCAACAAGCTCCTCGACGAGCTGCGCATCCTCAAGGGACGCAAGATCGGCCTGCTGGGCCTGGCGTTCAAGCCCAACACCGACGACCTGCGCGACTCACCCGCGATCGACATCGCCCGGCTGATGATCGCCCGTGGCGCCCGGGTCAAGCTGCACGACCCGATCGCCGCCGAACGCTTCCGGGTCGAGGAGCCGGAGCTCGCGGCGAGCCTGTGCGCCGGCGTCGACGAGGTCTTCGACGACAGCGACGCCGTCGTGCTCGTCACCGAGTGGCCGCAATACCTGGAGCTCGACTGGGGCAAGTACGTCGGCCTGATGCGCACCCCGGTCGTCCTCGACGGCCGCAACGTGCTCGACCCGCAGCGACTGAGCCGGCTCGGCTACACGTATCTCACGATCGCCGGACGCCCCGTCGGCCTGTGAGGCAGGATCGGCGGATGGAGCATCCGACGATCGTCTCAGCGCAGCAATGGCAGGCGGCCCGCGACGAGCTGCTGCGGGCCGAGAAGGAGGCCACCCGGACGCAGGACGCCCTGGCCGCGCGCCGCCGGCGGCTGCCGATGGTGCGCTTCGACGGCTCGTACACCTTCGACACCCCGCACGGCGAGCGGAGCCTGCCCGACCTGTTCGACGGGCGCCCCCAGCTGGTCACCTATCAGTTCATGGACAACGGGCCCGACCACTACTGCCCCGGCTGCACGTACCTCACCGACAACGTCCCGGCCAGGGCGCCCGAGGTCCTCGCCGAACGCGGGGTCACCTGGGTGACGGTGTCGGACATGCCGCTGGCGCAGATCGAGGCCTACAAGGCGCAGCGCGGGTGGACCTTGCCGTTCGTGTCGTCGCGGGGCACCACGTTCGCCGCGGACTGCGGCGCCGGCGGCGGGTTCGTCCTGACGGCGTTCCTCCGCGACGGCGACGCCGTCTACAAGACCTACTCGACGACCTCCCGCGGCGTCGACCGGTTGAACTTCGTCACCAACATCCGGGACCTCACCGTGTACGGCCGCCAGGAGGACTGGGAGGATTCCCCGGACGGCTGGCCGAAGATCTAGCGACGGCCCCTTGTTGCGGAGCGTGAAGTCGGATGGGCACCTCGTACGGGGCGGGCATCGTGCACATGGTCGCGGAGGCCGACATGGTCGAGGGCGACCCCACCGGCGAGGCGGTCATCGCCTGGCTGCTGGAGATCGCCGCGATCGGCCTGAGCCGCCGCTTCCGGGACTTCGTCGGCGACCGGGTCGCGGAGTTCACCAACGACGACGGGCACGTCGCGTGGCGGTGGCTGCCGGACGACGAGGCCGCGCCGATCCTGGAGGCCGGCCCCTCCTTCGGCGACACCAGGGACGAGTGGCCGGCCGCCATGGACCACGACCTGTTCATCCCCAACTGCACCACCGACCGGGCCGGCAACGTGGAGGCGGACGGCTCGCCGCTGGACCGCTGGTTCTACACCCCGGTCGAGCCCGTCATCACCGGCATGCACCACGTGCTCGACGAGATCGACAGCGGCGACTACGACGGCGACCGCGAGACGGTCGTGGAACTCCTCGGCCACCTCGACTTCTGCCGCACGCACCACCTGTTCATGGTCGTCGCCTGACGTGCCGGTCCCCGATAGGGTGCGCTGACGGCTGGTGCTGCGGGGAGGCAAGGCGTGGGCGCGAAGACGGGCATCCTGGCGTTCTGGGACGGCGACCTGGTAGGGCGGCTGCGGCGCCGGCCGGTCGCGGACGCCGGTCTCACCCGGGCCCTGGTCGAGCGGATCCTTCCCGGCTATCGCGTCGAGCCGATCGACGGCTGCCCGCTCGACGAGGCGACCTACCCGCCGGACGACATCATGTACGCGTTGAGCGTCCCCGGGCTGGACATCGCCTGCGATCAGCGGCTCATGCACCTGCAGCCGTCCGAGCTGCCCGGGCACCTGCTGCGCCTCGGTGACGGCCGCCACGGCGCGCTGCACGCGATGCATTCCGTCTCCGATTACCTCACGTACGCCACGTGGGCCGGCGGGGTCCTGACGCGCTCGCTCAGCCTCTCCCCCGACGGCGGCATCGTCGAGAACATCGGCGAGCCGTTGCCGTTCGAGGCGACGTACTGGGCCGGCGAGCACCCCGTCGAGCACGTCCCCGGCTGGCCGGTCGAGGGCCCCTACCCGCTGCCGTTCCATCCGCTCGACCTGGGCGAGGACGCGCTGCGCCACCTGTACGGCTTCATCCTCGAAGGCCGGCACCTCGATGATGACGTGCCGGCCCGCGAGATCGGGCTGCTCGGCTTCCGGGTGACCGACCCCACCGGCGCCGAGCAGGCGCGGCGCGAGGCGACCTACCGGGAGGCCCTCGCGAAGATGGGCCGTCCCCGCACGTTCCGGTACACGGCCGACGGCACCCTGGTCGAAATCACGCCCACGCGGTGAGGACAGGTACCGATGGCAGCTGCACTGCCCGCCTACGCGGTTCCCGGCGTCGAGTCGTCGGACGGCACCGGCGACCCGCGCAGGGTCAGCTACCTGGTCGGCCGGCTCGCCGCACTGCCCGTGGTCGCCGCCGCGCTCGCCGGTACCCCGGAGGTCCTGCCGGCGACCTGCTCCGCGGCATAGCCATGCATTGACATGCGTGGTTTAGAAAGCTTTCCTTACAGAACCGCGGTCGACTCCAGGCCGATCCGGTTCGCAGGAAGGAGCACGGCGTGCGCCGGCTGACCACTCTCGCCGTCGTGGCTGCCCTCGTCGGCGCGAGCGCCGCACCATCGGGGGCCGCCGCGGCCGTACCGCCGCCACCGCCGGAAATCAATCTGCTGGCGAACCCAGGGTTCGAGTCGGCGGTCTACGGCCGGCCGCTCGCCAGATGGACCTGCGCCGCGGACGCGACCACCACGTGGGGCGGGCACTCCGGCCAGTACTCGCTGACCGGCACCCCGACGCCGGCGTCGACCGCCGAATGCGCGCAGGTGGTGCCGGTGCGGCCCGGTTCCTCCTACACGCTGTCCGGCTGGGTCCGCGGCGGGTACGCCTTCCTCGGCACCGAGCACGGCGGGACCTGGTCGCCGCCGAGCGGTCAATGGACCCGGCTGTCGGTGGCCTTCAGCACCGGCCCGGCGACGACGAGCGTCCGCGTGTACGTGCACGGCTGGTACGCCCAGGCGGCGTTCAGCGCCGACGACCTCACGCTCTCCGGCCCGGACAGCAGCAGCACCGTCCCGGCCCCGCCGGCCGACCTGGCACCGTCCGAGACCTGCTCGGACTCACGACGGCACCTCCTTCATTCCCCGTTGCCACTTTTACCGTGGAGACCGCTCACATCCACGTCCTGCGATGCTGCCAAAGGCGGGCAGAAACACTCAACCGAAACGGCGGAGGATCTGTTTCGAAATAGTCCGGACCAAATGCGCATGCGCGCCGACCTCACAGCCATGTGCGTCATAACAATTCTTCCATGCAAATCGATGTACCTGGATTATCTGAAGCCCGGACAGGGCACTTCGAAACTGTATGCGGAAACTTTCAGCACCGGACAGGGATCGATCACGGCGTTACCGCGGGGATTCCGGCACGGCCCGCACGGCATTTTCCGAGCCAGGAGCGCCACATTTCGGTGCCGGGTCATTCCGCAGTGAAGGACCATCAGAACGGGGCTCATTGACGCGTCGAATGTGATCGATCACAGTTGGCCTCTTCCGCCCGCTCGACGGGCGGGAACGTCACGAGACGCGTATCCCGACGCCTGTCCCCACGGAGGATCCGATGCAATCTCCTCACACCCGGTACCGGGTGTTGGCCGCCACGGCGGCCGGCCTCACCATGGCCGGGGCCGTCGCGGTGCTGAACACGACCACCGCGCAGGCGGCGAGCGGCTGCCGCGTCGACTACGCCATCGCCAGCTCGTGGCCCGGCGGCTTCAACGCCAACGTGACCGTCACCAACTACGGCGACCCCGTCAACGGCTGGAACCTCACCTGGTCGTTCGGCTCGGGGCAGACCGTCACCCAGCTGTGGAGCGGCTCCTACACGCAGTCCGGCGCCCAGGTCACCGTCACCAACGCCGGCTACAACGGCAGCATCCCGAGCAACGGCACCGCGTCCTTCGGGTTCAACGGCTCCTGGAACGGCTCGAACCCGGTGCCCACCAACTTCGCGCTCAACGGCACCAGCTGCAACGGCCCGGTCGGCAACACGTCGAGCCCGCCGAGCAGCCCGCCGAGCAGCCCCAGCGCCTCCACCAGCTCCAACCCGGCGTGCACGCTTCCCTCCACATACCGCTGGACGTCGACGGGCTCGCTGGCCAACCCGAAGTCGGGCTGGGTGTCGCTGAAGGACTTCACCACCGTCGTGCACAACGGCAAGCACCTGGTGTACGCGTCCAACGTGTCGGGCTCCACGTACGGCTCCATGAACTTCAGCCTCTTCAGCGACTGGTCCGGCATGGCCTCGGCAAGCCAGAACGGGATGAGCCAGGCCGCCGTGGCGCCGACCCTGTTCTACTTCGCCCCGAAGAACATCTGGGTGCTGGCGTACCAGTGGGGCGCCTGGCCGTTCATCTACCGGACCTCCAGCGACCCGACCAACCCCAACGGATGGTCCTCGCCGCAGCCGCTGTTCACCGGCAGCATCTCCGGCTCCGGCACCGGCCCGATCGACCAGACACTGATCGCCGACGGCCAGAACATGTACCTGTTCTTCGCCGGCGACAACGGCAAGATCTACCGCGCCAGCATGCCGATCGGGAACTTCCCGGGCAGCTTCGGCTCGAACTACACCACGATCATGAGCGACTCGACCGCCAACCTGTTCGAGGCGGTCCAGGTGTACAAGGTGCAGGGCCAGAACCAGTACCTCATGATCGTCGAGGCGATGGGCAGCCAGGGACGCTACTTCCGCTCGTTCACGTCCTCCAGCCTGAGCGGCTCGTGGACGCCGAACGCCGCCAGTGAGAGCAACCCCTTCGCCGGCAAGGCCAACAGCGGCGCCACCTGGACCAACGACATCAGCCACGGCGACCTGGTCCGGACCAACCCCGACCAGACCATGACCGTCGACCCGTGCAACCTGCAGCTGCTGTACCAGGGCAAGGACCCCAGCGCGGGCGGCGCCTACGACCAGCTGCCGTGGCGCCCGGGCCTGCTGACCCTGCGCCGCTGACCTTCCGGCCCGGCCGCCGCACGGACCTCCGGGCGTGGATCGTGTCCTTCGTGGCCACGATCCACGCCCGCCTGAGATCGTTTAATCGCTGGACGGGCGGCGGGCGGCGGCGGTACCGTCCCGGCGACCGTGGTCCGGACTGAGGAGGTGAGCACCGTGAACCTGGTAGCGATGTGGGTGCTCCCCATTCCCGTCACGGTCGGGCGACTGCGGTAGGTGCCGCCCGGGAGCGTCCCCTTGGGATCTCCCGAAAGGTGACACCGATGAACACACTCGTCATCACACGCGTCGCCGAGCGGCAGTGGCATGCCCTCGACGACGACCTCGTGGTCGGCCGCGGCGACGCCTCGCCCCGCCCGGACGGCCGCCTGTTCCTGAGCGTCGACGCCTGGCACGACGACGTCTTCGCCCGCCTCGCCGGGGCCATGCTGGCCGCCCTGCCGCGGCCGCTGTACACCGTCGTGGACGAGGCCGACCTGGACCTGCGAACCCGGTGGGTGCAGGCCGGCCTGACCACCCGCCGGCGCGAGTGGGAGTACGTCATGCCGAGCGGCGGCCACGGTGCGCCACCACCGCCGGGTCTGACACTCCTACCCATCGGCACCGCCGACCTGGACCCGCTGCGCGACCTGGACCACACGATCCGCGCCGAGATCGAGGCCACGATCGGCTGGGACCAGTTGCCGGCTGCGGTACTGTCCCGCCCGCTCGACCCCGCCCCGTACGCGGTCGCCGCCTCGCTCGGCACCTACGTCGGCCTGGCCCGGCTGGCCCTGCTGCCGAGGCACACGAGGATCGGCCTCATCGCGGTCCGGTCCGACCACCGCCGCCGCGGCATCGCCCGCGCCCTGCTCGCGGAGATCCTGGCGGCCACCCGGGCCCGCGGCGTCGGCACGGTCTCCGCGGACGTCCACGAGGCCAACACCGCGGCCATCGCCCTCTTCGAGACCGCCGGCGCCCACCGCACCGGCAGCAACCTCGAGCTGGTGATCCGCTGATGCCCAAGGCCACCGACGGCATCCAGCTCGAAGGCACCGTCCTGGAGTGCCTGCGCGACGCCAAGTTCCGCGTCGAGCTCCCCAACGGCCACATCGTCCTGGCCCACATCAGCGGCAAGATCCGCAAGAACTACATCAAGATCCTGCCCTTCGACCGCGTGCTGGTCGAACTCAGCCAGTACGACCTGACGAGAGGCCGAATCCTCTTCCGCTACCGCAACTAGCCCACAAGACGCGACGGCGCCGTCCCGGTCTTCGCTCCGCGCCTTCGACAGTTCTGCGGTCCGCGCACCGCAGAACTGTCGAAGGACCGCGCCGGGCCGAGGACGGTCTGCGGGGGCGCGGGTGGAACGAAGCTCCCCCACCGGGAGCACGGCGAAGCCGTGCGCGAGGAATCCACCGCCGAAGGCGAGCGCCCCGGAGGGCAAGCGAGCAGGGTCGACCCAGGTCGGTGGGTCAGAGTCATCACCATGCGGACCTGGCTCATGTTGTAGTCGGTGACCCGCTGCCACTGCGTCTTCGCAGGTCAGGTGGGCGGGGTGAGGCCCGATGACACACGAACCAAGTGCTCTGGATGCCGTACTTGCCCCGGATGCTTGATCTTGTAGGTGCGATGGACCGTTGACGGCCGCGGTGGGGCAGTGCTCAACCACCTCCGCGAGGAGCTTCAGCGCGGCCGACCTCGTAGAATGTATGTAGCCGGGGTTGCATTTTCGATCACGGGAGGTGCGCCGTGGTAGACCCGCACCAGCCCCAAAACGAACCCCCAAGGCCCGACGCAGGAGCGATCGCAGCCTGGCAAGCGGGGATATTGAACGCCGCCGGGTGGCGGCTACTGGTGTGGTTTGTCATGGCGATTGCGGCGTTGTGGCTGCTCGAGCAGTCCGGCGTCCTCGGGGTTTGATGCCGGCGTCACCGCTTGTGGCCATGCTCAGGCGGGGCTCACGTCCCAGTCCGCTGGAGCGTACGCAAGCCCCGAAAGGGACTACAAAAGTTGCGGCCAGACCAGCCCTCGGGGAGCGGTCATGAAACGGCGTAAGACCGACGTCCGGGCCCTGCCGGCCAAGTCCGCCCGGGCGCTCGACGAGCGGTTCCAGGCGGCCACCCCGCTGCGGCGGCTGATGAACAAGGTCTTCCCAGACCACTGGTCCTTCCTGCTGGGTGAGATCGCGCTCTACTCGTTCATCGTGCTGCTGCTCAGCGGTACCTTTCTTGGGCTGTTCTTCGACCCGTCGATGCGCGAGGTCGTCTATGAGGGCAGCTATCCCCCGTTGCGCGGCGTGGAGATGTCCCAGGCGTACAACAGCACGCTGCAGATCTCGTTCGACGTGCGCGGCGGCCTGTTCATACGGCAGATGCACCACTGGGCCGCGCTGCTGTTCGTGGCCGCGATCGTGGTGCACATGTTCCGCGCGTTCTTCACCGGCGCGTTCCGCAAACCGCGCGAGGCCAACTGGATCGTCGGCACGCTGCTGTTCTGGATGGCCTTCCTGGAGGGCTTCGCCGGTTACTCGCTGCCCGACGACGCGCTGTCCGGCACCGGCCTGCGCATCGCGAGCGCGATCATGCTGTCAATCCCGATCGTCGGCACCTGGGTGACCACGTCGCTGTTCGGCGGCGAGTTCCCCGGCGAGGTCATCCTCGACCGCCTGTACATCGTCCACGTGCTGCTCGTCCCCGGCGCGCTGCTCGGCCTCATCAGCGTGCACATGGGCCTGCTGGTCAAGCAGAAGCACACCCAGTGGCCCGGCCCCGGCCGCACCAACACCAACGTGGTCGGCGTGCGCATGTTCCCCGGCTTCGCGGCCAAGGCCGGCGGCTTCTTCATGATCGTGTTCGCCATAATGGCTGCGCTGGCCGGCCTCTTCCAGATCAACCCGATCTGGCTGTTCGGCCCGTACAGGGCGGCTGTGGTCTCGGCGGCAAGCCAGCCCGACTGGTACGTCATGTTCCTCGACGGCGCGGCCCGTCTCTTCCCGGCGTGGGAGATTCGGTTCCACTTGTTCGGTAACGGCTACACCCTCCCGCCGATCTTCTGGCCCACGGTTGTGCTGCCCGGTCTCCTGGCGATGTTGCCGATGTTCTATCCGTTCATCGAGCAGCGGTTCTCGAGGGACAAGGCTGTCCACAACCTGCTGCAGCGCCCGCGGGACAACCCGTCCCGCACCGCGCTCGGGGCCATGGCCATCGCCTTCTACATGGTCCTGCTGGTCTCCGGCGGCAACGACGTGGTGGCCGACAAGCTCAGCATCAGCCTCAACGCGATCGTCTGGGCGGGGCGTATCGGCATCCTGATCCTGCCGCCGCTGGCCTACTACCTGGCGTACCGGATCGCGCTGGGCCTGCAGCAGCACGATCGCGAGGTGCTGGTCCACGGCATCGAGACCGGCATCATCCAGCGCCTGCCGGACGGCCGCTTCGTTGAGATCCACCAGCCGCTCCCGGTGGCCGGCGACGGGCGGGGCGCCGAGGAGGAGCACGGCCCAGAGTACGCCGGCTGGGTGGTGCCGAAGAAGATGAACCGCGTCGGCGCGCTCGCCCCGCCGGTGAGGGGCTTCTGGTTCCCGATCGAGAAGGCCGCCCCGCCGAAGTCGGCCCGGCGCGAACCCGAAGAGCGCGAGGAGATCACCACGGGCCACAAGGTCGAGTAACGGGAGCTACGAGCAACACGCCCGATGAACCCGAGTCATCGTCTGGCCGAGTTCGGACGAGCCGCGAGCCGCCGGGTGTCTTTCAAGAGCGCATCGTCTGGCCCGGCGTGGCGTCCCGGCCGGACGGGCTTACGGCGCCGACGCTTGCGCCGGGCGCCGCTTGCACGCCGAGCCGGGTGACCGCGTCCGGCGCTCGTCGCACCGGCTCTGACCTGCACTTCGTGTGGAGCGCACGATGCACCAGCCGAACCGGTCGATCAACGGCAAAGGCCGGCCACTCAGCGCCAGCCGTTGCGACAGGATGGCGCTGCGACGGTCTTGAGGGGGTGTGGGTGGAGCGAAGCTCCCCCACCGGGGAGCAGCCGAAGGCTGCGCGGGGAATCCAACGACCGCCGGCGAGTGGTCCCGAAGAGACCGCGAGCAGGGTCAACCCCGGTTGGTGGAGCGCACGACGCACCATACGAACCGGTCGATCAACATCCAAGGCCACCCACTCACCACCGACACCCCCAGCAACCGCCGCGACAGGAGCACCCCGGGACGGGTTTGAGGGGGTGTGGGTGGATCGAAGCTCCCCCACTGGGGAGCACGGCGAAGCCGTGCGCGGGGATTCCACGGACCCCGGCGAGCGCGGTCCCGAAGGGCCACGCGAGCAGGGTCAGCCCAGGTCCGTGGAGCGCACGATGCGCCACGCGAACCGCACGATCCTGATCACCGACGCGGCTGCACCTGGTCGGACCAGCACGGCGATCCCCGGCACCGAGCAAGCGCTCCGGCGGTAAGCGTGCTTCCTCAGCGGGAGACAGCCCGGATGAGCGCCGTGATGATCGAGAAGAACCCTTTGATGACCGCGATCGTCAGGCTGAACACCCCAGACACGATTGCAATGACGATGTCCACCGCTTCGACCTCCACGACCTCCGACCCACCACCAACTGGCACGGCCACAGATGAACCTGACGGACAACCGATGCACGCAGGTCGTGACAGCGGCACAAGGTCTTGAGGGGTGTGGGTGGAGCGAAGCTCCCTGGGGAGCGCGGCGACGCCGGGCGCGAGAAATCCACCGACCCGGTCAGCGGCAACGGAACCAGAAATCGTTGCTGACGGCTCGCTTTCCCTGGCCCGAAAGCAGAACCCGGCCGTTGACGTGCGCGCCGGCATCGCAGGGCGACGCACCGCCTCCGCACGATCATCACCGGCGCGGCGACCCGACACTGTACACAAAGGCGCTGCACGATCTGTCCCGCATACCCCGGACGTTGCCGTCTCCGACATTTCCTGGTCGTGAACGGGTGGTGACGGCCATCTGATCATCAGCTGTCCGTGACTGTTCGGACGTGCTGATCCGAATACCGACAGTGATTCGATGTCTCGGGTAGAGAACCCGCTTCCTCTTCCCGTTACGACGTATGAAGGGCCATTGACATGGCAGCGCGTCGAAAATTGCGAATTCTGCTCGGTATTGCACTGGCCGCCGCAACGCTCCCTATCGTGGCGCTCGCCCCGAGCCCGGCCTCGGCGGCCGTCGCCGGCGTGCCGGACTGGTTCCCGCTGCGCGGTGACCACCTCATCGGCTGCTCGTACCTCAGCCCCGACGGCAATGCCGGCGGGCGCGCGATATGTGGCGGGACCTACCATCCGAACTGGGCCATCGACATCAAGGGCAGCATCGGAGAAGCCGTCTACTCCACCGGAAAAGGCACGGTCTACCAGGTCGAGAGAAACCAGGGCAGCAACTGTAACCCCGCCGATCATCCAACCTTCAACGATTGTCCGAACGGCTCCAAGGGAAACTACGTTCTCATTGATCATGGCGGCGGCGTCTTCAGCTACTACGGGCACCTGCAGTCGGTGGCGGTGGACAAAGGCAAGGATGTCGACGAGAACACGCCCATCGGCGCGGTCGGCATCAGCGGCTGGACCACCCCGTCGTTTCCGCATCTGCATTTCGAGCGCCGGCCGGGCGCGTTCGCCAAGTCGGTCGACCCAGGCCCGCTGAAGGCCTGCCACGGCTCGAAGCTGGTCACGTACCCGCAGGAGTTCGGCGCCGGAATGGCGAGCTGGCAGGGACTGCCGGGGCACAAGTTCACCGCGACGAGCAACGGCACCGCGTGCGCGGCCGCGCCCGGCGGTGGCACCGGTAAGCCGAAGGTCGACCTGGTCTTCGCGATCGACACGACTGGCAGCATGGACCCGTACATCGCGGGCGTCCAGGCATCGGCCCGGCTCATCACCGCGGGCCTGTTCAGCAAGGCCGACGCGCGGGTGGCACTGGTGGACTACAAGGATCTCCACGCCGAATGTCCGAGCGACGGCTATGCCGCCCGGGTGGACCTACCCTTCTCGACCGACCCGGCAGCCTTCGACACAGCGGTGAACAAGCTGACCGCCAACGGCGGCTGCGACACCCCGGAGTCGGTCTATTCCGGTCTCATGGCCGCTATCCACCTGCCGTGGCGCGACGGCGGCAAGAAGGCAATCATCTTGATGGGAGACGCGCCGCCGCACAACCCGGAGCCGGTCACCGGGCTGACGCTCGCGGCGGTCACCGCGGCGGCCAAGGCCGTCGACCCGGCGACGATCTACGCCATCAACATCAACGGCGCGGCGTCGCCCTACTTCGACGATCTCGCGGCGCAGAACGACGGCCAGGTGTACGTCGCGGAGGACCCGAGTACCGCAGTCGACCAGATCACGGACGCCATCACCGCCATCACCACGCTGATCGCGGACGCTGGCGGCCCGTACCGCGGCGCCGTCGGCGAGCCAGTCACGTTCGACGCCAGCGCCTCGACCGCGACGGGCGCCGCGATCGCCCAGTATCAGTGGGATTTCAACGGCGACAACATCTACGACGAAACGACGACGCTGCCGACCATCAGCCACGTCTTCACGGCTCCCTATTCGGGCGCCGTCGGCGTGCGAATCACGACGGACGGGGCGAAGCCGCAGAGCGCGACCGCGAGCGCACCGACGGAGATCCTCGTGCCGACGACCACCAAATACACCGGGCCCCGCGAGGGCGTCATCGGCGAGCAGTTGGACCTGCGGGCGGTCCTGACCGACCCGAGCGGGGCGCCGATCGCCGGCGCGCCGATCACCTTCACTGTCGGCGCGCAGTCATGCACCGGCACGACGAACGGCACCGGCCAGGCCGAGTGCAAGCTCGTGCTGACACAGGCGGCCGGCGACTACACGGTGGCAGCCAACGCCAAGCCCGCCGGGCATTATCTGCCGAGCAGCATGGCGGAGGACCTCAAGCTCTCGGGTGCCGGCGGCACCCCGACCGCCACCCCCACCGGCGCGAGCCCGTCGCCGTCCGCAACGACGACGCCCGCGAGCACCGCAACGCCGGGATCAGGTGCCCCCCTTCCCGTGACCGGCGTCGCGCTGGGCGGGATGGTGCTGGCCGGGTCGGGCCTGGTCGGTGCCGGCGCCTTCCTGTTGCTGCTGGCGCGCCGCCGACGCAACGCCGGACGCCCGGCGCAGCCATAGTGGGGGCCCATCCTCAGCGCCCCGGGCGGCACGAGACCGCCCGGGGCGCGATGATGTCCGGGTGAGATGCGCACACGACCACACCAGTGGTTGCAAGCGACTCAGCCATCGTGTACAGCGACAAGCTCTCCGTAGACCACCTCGGTGATGCATTGGACGGCGGAGAGAGACAGCAGGCGGTGACGGCCACCGACCCGCGGCGAGCAAACCCGAACTGCGCGCGAGCAGGGTCGACCCAGGTCGGTGGAGCGCACGATTTACCATACGAACCGCGCGATCATGGTTGCCGGTCATACGATTACGGGACTTGAGGTTCAGAGACTCTCAGGCGCCTTGCCACGGCGATCGGGCCCAACAGGTCCGCTCACGGAGGCCATATATACAGAGCCGTGGTCCTGATATCATCGATGACATGAGAACCATCATCGACGTAGACGACAACCTGCTCGAGGCCGCGCAAATCGAGTTGGGGACGGCGACCAAGAAGGACACCGTCAACGAAGCACTTCGGTATGTTGCCGAGCGCAGGGATCGTTCGCGTGCTGTCCTTGACGATCCCTTCCTCCTTGGCGGATCAGACCTGGCCGATCCTGAGGTGATGCGCGGCGCTCGGCGGTGACTACGTTGTACCTAGCCGACACCTCGGCCTACACGATCGCACGCCGGTCGCCCGCGGCAGAGGCGCGCCTGAGGTCGCTAGCGGCGGACGGAGTCCTTGCTACATTTGTCACGATTGACCTTGAACTGGGTTACTCGGCCCGCACTCCAGCCGAGCACCAGGGAGTGTTCCGCGTGCGCGGCCAACTCGTCCAGTTGGCCGCGCTCGATGAGATCGCTCTGCGTGCACGCGAAGTCCAGGCATTGATGGCAACCCGAAGTCAGCATCGAGCCGCGGGCGTAGTTGACCTACTCACCGCCGCAGCCGCCGAGCATTACGGCGCTTCCGTCCTGCACTACGACGCCGACTTCGATCACATCGCTGCGGTAACAGGGCAGCTTGTCGACTGGATTACCCCGAAAGCCTCCGGGCAGTAACACATTCCGGTCGCGGCCCGCTGTGGAGGCGCACATGGCGACTTACCCACGAATGCCGGCGAGGACCCACGAACGCGATTCGGACGTGCGGCCTGACAATATACCGTGGCCAGCGGTGGAACCGACTCACCGCCTGCTAGTTCGGGTATTGGGCCAGCTGACGGTGTTCCGCCCACACCCAGACGGAAACTACGACGTCGTGGCAATTCGCCGGTCGGCAAGTCAGAAGATCCTGCTTCTACTCGCCCTGCACCGAGAAGGACTCCACAGCGCCGACCTCAAAGAATCCATCTGGCCAGATGTACAGTGCCGCGCGGCCCACCGACGATTTCTTACCAGCCTTTCGGAATTGCGCCGAATTCTCAACACGGCAGCCGGGATGCCGGTGCTCCGACAGGGCGGTGACGCAAACGCCTCAAGAGGAGCTCGGTACTGGCTCGGAGCAAAAACTGTGCAGGTTGATTTGTGGCAGCTGCGGGACCTGATCGGTACAGCCGCAAGCACTGTCCAACTGTCGTCGCGGCTCGCGTTACTCCGCGCGGCGGCCAGCCTGCCAATGCCGGACTTTGCGGCCGTATGGGACCAAGAATGGATTAGCGATGCTCGCAGTGACGTCATCCACTCCCTACTTGGCTTGTACCGCGATCTCGCCGACTCGGAGATCGACCCAGGCATCAGGGTCACATGGCTGCTCGAGGCGTCATCCCTCGCGCCGGCCGACGATGTTCTGCACGGACGCCCCTCGGCCTGAACGTGCTCGCAGATCGCGACAACGGGATGCTTCCAGGAGGTGACAACGCCCCAAAACGCGCCCCCGCATCGCCACGGCACGGATGCTGCGGCCACCAAAATGATCACTGGGGTGCTCTCAACGAGATTGCGGTAGGCGGCAATATCCGAAGTGGGTGAGGTGCACAGCTGCGGCGACGATGTCGCCGAGTGCGCGGCCGGGGGTCTCGGCGAGGCTGTTGGTATCGAAGAAAAGTTCGCCGTCGAGGATGACGTGCGACCAGCCATCGGAGGCAACCCCAGCGTGGCGCGTCGTGCAGGGTGGGCGCCTAGGGGTGCCAGGACCGCGACGCCCCCGGCAACGTTACGGTAGGCAGTTGCCGGGACACGACGAACCCGGCCTCGAGGATGGTCTGGTCCTCGCCCTTGGGAAACCTTCGCCGACACGGAGAGCACCAGCACTCATCGATGCCGTTGTCCGTTGGGGGCGCTGGATGCGCCAGGACGCCGATCCGTTCACGGTCGTGGTGCTGGCCGAGTCCCTCTGGGCGGACGATCGCAGCACGCTCTGTCGGTGGCAACCGAAGGACCTGCGTGAGGCCCTGCGACTGATATCCCCGCATGCTGAGCACGGCCGCTGGAAGAGAAGCCGGCGTTGCTGTCCGGCATGCACGGAACCACGCGTTCCCCACCTTCGGCCCACGGCGGATCGGCAGCATCACGGCGGCTGATCTGGGCCGGTTCGTGGAAAGCCTGTACACGACCGCCAACGGCAAGCCGCGTGCCGCGAGCGGGATCGAGCGGATCATGTACCCCGCGCGCGCCGTCTTCGCCTACGCATTGGACGAGGGTTACATCACCCGCAACCCGGCGCGGAAGGTCGCCAACCCAGAACCGGACGCGCTCGGGCAGGAGCCGTTTGAGGGCATCGCGCTGACGCCGCAACAGATCCAGGCGATAGCGACCGAGTGCGGCAAGAAGCACGAGCACGGCGACCTCGTGGTCTGGTTCGTGGCGCTGACCGGCGTCCGGGCGGGAGAGCTAGCGCGGGTAGACCTCGCGGACCTCAACACCCTCCATCGCTTCCTGACCGTGCGGGGCACCAAGAGTCGCCGCAGCCGGGACAGGCGGGTGGACTACAGCTCCGCGCTGACCACGAGGCTCCAGCCGTACCTCGACGCGCACCCCAACGCCACCCCCACCGCGCCACTGTTCTGCGGGCGGGACAACAACGCCCGGCCAGACCCCAACCGCCGGTTCGATCCGGGGACGTTCTACAAGCGGGTGTTCAAACCGGCCGCCATCAAGCTGGGTCTCCCCACGGTCCGGTTCCACGACCTCCGCCACACGGCCGGTAGCTGGTGGATCGAGGCGGCATAAGCCTGGAGACCGTGAGCGCGCGGCTTGGCCACGCGGACATCAACTTCACCCGCCGGACCTACATCCACCTGAGCGAAGCGGCCACCGACCCCACTCCGTCCCCGGCACAGTCTTGAGGGGTGCGGGTAGAGCGAAACGACCCTGTGCAAGACCCACATGATGGAGCTGGTGGATCACCGTGCGCGGGCGACCAACGATCCATCGGGTATTGAGCGAGCACGCTCCGGCGGGGTGGGCGGCTGGCACGAACTGTCGTACCCGGTGACTAGGCTGACCAAAGAACAACCCGCAAACAGTTGCCCACAGCGGCGGCAACCGAGGTGCCCGACGAGCGGATCCCCGAAAGGACGCGCGAGCAGGATGTGCCCAAGCCCGGGCTGCAGATGCGCCTGTCGGCTCAGGGAGGCGACCCCCGGACCCGAGATGGCGCACCAGCAGAGCAAGGTGACCAACCCGTGCGCCCCGACGATCGAAGCGACCAGCTTCAACCGAAGCGACACGCCCCGCCCGGAACGGTCTTGAGGGGGCGTGGGTGGAGCGAAGCTCCCCCACTGGGGAGCACGGGCGGAGCCCGTGCGCGGAGAATCCCACCGACCCGTGGCGAGCCGGACCGAAGGTCCGGCGAGCAGGGTCGACCCAGGTCGGTGGAGCGGACGATGCACCATGCGAACCGCGCCGTGACGCTCGCCGGTGCCGCGTTGTCAGTCGATGTGATCGGCCGGTGCTGTCTGTAGCAGCCACCCCAGCGGCATCTTGCCCGCTCCTGATACGTCCCATTGTCGCTGCTGGCACGCGCCATGGGGTGCTGTTTGCGGAACGATCTGGAGGGTAGCGCGGCCCTCGTGGCGGGTGTGGACAATCGGACAGTCGCGCGGTACACGATGGTCGTCGTCGCGCTGGTGCTGACCGCCGCACTGCTGTTGTCACTCGTGTACGAGGTGCGCCAGGCGATCACCTGGATCGTCATCGCGGGTTTCTTCGCCGTGGCGCTGGACCCGGCGGTCACCTGGCTGGAGAGCAGGGCACGGTGGTGCAGGCGCTGGCTGGCGACCCTCATCGTCTTCGTGGTGGCGTTCGCGCTCACCGGCGGCCTCATCGCGGTCATGGTCATCCCCCTGGTCCGGGAGGGCACCCAGCTCGCCACCGATCTGCCCAAGGCGTTGGCCGACATCCGTACGGGCCGCGGGCCGATCGGTGGCCTCGCCGAGCGCTTCCACGTGATCGAGTACGTCCGCAGCCACACCGACCAGATCCGCGGATACCTGTCCGGGCTGGGCTCGTCGACCCTCGCCCTGCTCCGCAGTACGGCGACCGGGATCGCCGGCACCGTCACGATCTTCGTGCTGTCCTACCTCATGGTGCTGGAGGCACCGAAGGTCGTCGACGGTTTCCTGGCCCTGTTCGACGCCCGGCGCGCCGACCGCATCCGCCGGGTCGGCCGCGACTGTGCCAGGACGGTCACCGGGTACATCACCGGGAACCTGCTCATCAGCGTCATCTGCGGCCTGCTCACATTCCTCGTCCTCACGGTGCTGGGGGTGCCGTTCGCCGGCCTGATCGCGTTGTTCGTCGCGCTGGCGGACCTGATCCCGCTCGTCGGTGCGACCCTGGGCGCGGTCGTCGGCGTCGTCGCGGCCTTCACCGAGTCGGTGATCGCCGGCGTGATCACCCTGGTGTTCTTCATCGTGTACCAACAGCTGGAGAACCACCTCCTGCAACCGTTCATCTTCTCCCGCACGGTGCAGCTCAACCCGTTGACCGTCCTGGTGGCGATCCTGCTCGCGGTGGAACTCGCCGGCCTCCTCGGCGCGCTGCTCGCCATCCCCGTCGCCGGCATCATCCAGATCATCGCCCGCGACACCTGGGACACCCACAAGGGACGGCCGAAGGCCGAACCGACCGTCGGCCCCGAGCAGCAACCCGCCTCGGCCGAGTTGCCGGATGAGCGTCGATCCTCGTCGGTCGGCCGGAGCGGAGCGGAGGACGCATGACCGGTCCGGGAGCTTCGATCCCAGCCACAGACACCACTGCGTAATGCCGTGATCAATACGGCTGACGTCATGCACGATTGACAGATGCCTCCCGCATACCCTTGCGCGTGTTGCGGTTACCGATCTTTGACGGAACCGCCGGGATCGCGTGAAATCTGCCCGGTGTGCTGGTGGGAAGACGACGTCTACCAGCTGCGTTGGCCGTACCGGGCGCAAGGTGCGAACAAGCCCTCATTGATCGACGCGCAGCGCAACTTCGTGACGTACGGTTCCTGCGACGAGCAGAGACCGGCCGAGGACCGAGCCGATCCAGCCGACTACGACCGGGAGCCGTACTGGCGGCCCATCGACCCGAATCGGGACCGGTTTGAGCCGGCAGGTGGCCATCTCGCGGCGTGGCCCGACGATCGGACCGTCCTGTACTGGTGGCGCAGACGTCCGGGCCGCGCCTGGTGGGATGACGTGCCGACCGTCAACTTCGCCGTGAGTCCAGAAGGTGATACCGACGCCGCCGCCTTCGCAGCTGCCGTCGATGCCGTCGCTTCCGTGGCACCGCCTGCCGATCCGGACAACCTCTCAGGCATGTCGATCGACTTCGACTACTACCTGTGGCGGTGCTCTTCGATTCGTAAGGTGACTGTGACCACCACACCGGACCCTGGCAGACAGCTCACCGCCGTCTGTGTCGCTGAGCCGGCGGCGTCACCTGCACGCGTGGCGTACGAGATCAAGGAAACCTGGCTGCGCGACCTGCGCTACCACTACTGGGAGGCCCACTGGCTACGCGTTACGGCAACCTCCGTCGAACTCGACGTCGCAACTTGCGTTGACGAAGACGGTTACTACATCACCGGGCTGATCGTCGTACGGTGGTCATCCACCCGTGATCCTGGCGATCCCTGAGGGTCGGTTCGCGCAGTGCATCGTCCGCTCAGCACGAACGCGCAGGTGAGCGCACCGATGGAGCGCACGACGCACCACGCGAACCGGTCGATCAACGTCGAAGGCCAACCACTCACGACAGCCACGTCCAGCAACCGACACGACAGGCCCAGCCCGCGACGCTTTTGAGGGGGTGTGGGTGGAGCGCAGCTCCCCCACTGGGGAGCACGGCGAAGCCGTGCGCGGGGAATGACAGGCGCCCCGGCGAGCGGGTTCCCGAAGGGACCCGCGATCAGGGAGCGCCCAAGCCTGTGGAGCGCACGATGCACCATGCGAACCAGTCGATCAATGTCGAAGGTCAACCGCTCACCACAGCCACACTCAGCAACCGACCCGACAAGCCCAGCCCGCGACGCTCTTGAGGGGGTGTGGGTGGAGCGCAGCTCCCCCACTGGGGAGCACGGCGAAGCCGTGCGCGGGGAATGACAGGCGCCCCGGCGAGCGGGTTCCCGAAGGGACCCGCGATCAGGGAGCGCCCAAGCCTGTGGAGCGCACGATGCACCATGCGAACCAGTCGATCAATGTCGAAGGTCAACCGCTCACCACAGCCACACTCAGCAACCGACCCGACAAGCCCAGCCCGCGACGCTCTTGAGGGGGTGTGGGTGGAGCGCAGCTCCCCCACTGGGGAGCACGGCGAAGCCGTGCGCGGAGAATCCACGGACCCCCGGCGAGCGAGGCCCGAAGGGCCGCGCGAGCAGGGTGAGCCCAGGTCCGTGGGGCGGGCGGGACTCGAACCCGCGACCGAGGGATTATGAGTCCCCTGCTCTAACCCGCTGAGCTACCGCCCCGAGCGTCGCAAGCTTACCGACCTGCGCAACCGGGACGCCGCCCGGAAAGGGGTCCGGGCGCTAAAATGGCCCCGGTAAGGGGCCGTTTGGAGCTCCCGCGATAGGACTCGAACCTATAACCTGCCGGTTAACAGCCGGCTGCTCTGCCAATTGAGCTACGCGGGATTGCAGCGCCCCCGGCGAATCAGGGCGACCGGGAAAGAGTACAGCACGGACCCGGGGGTCGCGCCAGCGGGTTGCGCCCGGCGCGGCGGAGACCATCCCATCGTGTGCCAGATCTCTGCAAACGGGCACATGATCGATGTGTCGCAACGACGATGGACGGGTAACTCATGGGCAGACGGCGCTGACAACGTAACGATGACGGGGCGCCGCTCAGAAGGAGGTTCGTCGCTATGCGCGGCAAGCTACTGTTCCTCGGCGGACTGGCCGCGGGCTTTGTGCTCGGTGCCCGGGCCGGTCGGGAGAAGTACGAAGAGCTCAAGGCTACTGCCCTGAAGATCAAGGAGAGCCCGACGGTGCAGGAAGCCGCCGGGGTCGTCCAGGAGCAGGCGACGCGGCTCTACAGCGAGGGCAAGACCAAGGTGACCGACAAGCTGGCCAACAGCCGGTTCGCTGAGAGCGACCTCGGCCAGCGGCTCATCGGCACGCAGGAGACGCCCGCGATCGAGCGGGACGTGCTGGCGACGACGGGACCGTCGAAGACGACACCCAGCGGCGGCACCAGCTTCTAGGACACGCACGAAAGCTCAGAAGGCCGGCCCGTCACCGGGCCGGCCTTCTGTATGAAGCGGGAGAGCGTCAGGACGAGGACGAGAACGCGGCGTCGAACGCGGCCGCGGGAGCGTCGAACGCGAGCCGGCGCACGAACGCGAGGGCCTCGGGGGCGCCGATGAGCCGGTCCATGCCGGCGTCTTCCCACTCGATGGAGATCGGCCCGCTGTACCCGATGGCGTTCAGGGCGCGGAAGCAGTCCTCCCAGGGCACGTCGCCGTGGCCGGTGGAGACGAAGTCCCAGCCGCGGCGCATGTCGGCCCAGGGCAGGTGGGAGGCGAGCCGGCCGCGGCGGCCGTCGCCGGTGCGGACCTTCGCGTCCTTGCAGTCGACGTGGTAGATCCGGTCGGCGAAGTCGAAGATGAAGTTCACCGGGTCGAGTTCCTGCCACACGAAGTGCGACGGGTCCCAGTTGAGGCCGAACGCGGGCCGGTTGCCGATCGCCTCGAGGGTGCGCTTGGTGGTCCAGTAGTCGTAGGCGATCTCGCTGGGGTGCACCTCGTGCGCGAAGCGGACGCCGACCTCGTCGAAGACGTCGAGGATCGGGTTCCACCGGTCGGCGAAGTCCTGGTAGCCGTCCTCGATCATCTGCGGCGGCACCGGCGGGAACATGGCCAGGGTGTGCCAGATCGACGAGCCGGTGAAGCCGATGACGGTGTCGACGCCGAGCTTGCGGGCGGCGCGGGCGGTGTCCTTGATCTCGTCGGCGGCCCGCTGGCGCACGCCTTCCGGGGAACCGTCGCCCCAGATGCGGGCGGGCAGGATGCCCTGGTGGCGCTGGTCGATCGGGTGGTCGCAGACGGCCTGGCCGACCAGGTGGTTGGAGATCGCGAAGACCTTCAGGTTGTGCTTGGCCAGGGTCTCCAGCTTGCGGTCCACGTAGGACTCGTCGGAGATTGCCTTGTCGACCTCGAAGTGGTCGCCCCAGCAGGCGATCTCGAGGCCGTCGTAGCCCCATTCGGAGGCCAGCCGGCAGACCTCCTCGAAGGGCAGGTCGGCCCACTGGCCGGTGAACAGCGTGATCGGACGCGCCATGAGTGTTCCTCCGATGTAACGGCGGTGATGAGGGCGCGAGGGAGGGACCTGAAAGTGGCCTATGAACGCAACAACGGCGCGGGTGGGTTGCGCCTCCCACCCGCACCTGTCCAAGGGCCGACCAGGTGCAACGTCCAGTCTAAGAACCAGGCGATGCCAGTACAACAGCCAAAAAAGGCGACCCGTCCGCCCGGATCGCACCTGCCCGGCCACGGGGGGAGTCGGCGTCACCACCCGGGGACGTTGTGGCAGGTGCTGTGGTGCATCCGAGCGGACGGGGCCCGGACGGCGGGGCCGGTCGGCGTCGCGACCCCGCCACCCGTCTGTCCAGCCGTGGGCGGCAGGCCCACGGCTGAAGTTCAGGCGTTGAACAACGTGAACTCGTCGACGTCGAAGAGGGATCCGCTGCCGCCACGGAACACGAGGTAGAGGCTGGTGGAGGCGTTGGTGCTCAGCGGGACCGCCGCGGTGCGGAACGTGTCCCAGCTGCCGGTGTTGGCGACCGCGACGCTGCCGAGCAGTGCGCCGGTCGCCGAGCCGGCCCGGAACTCGATCGTGCCGCCGGCACCGGCCGAGGACCACTTGACCCGGACGCCGGCCGCGCTGGACAGCGTGAGACCGGTGTACGCGGCCCAGTCGTTGTTGTCGATGAAGCCGGCGGTCTGCCCACCGGTGGCGGTGCCGTGCGCGGCGACCTGCAGGCCGCTGTTGGAGGACCATGCCTCGCCCTGGCGGGTGGTGGCGGCGCGGGTCAGGGTGATCTGGTCGAGGTCGAACAGGGAGCTGCCGGTGCCCTTGAACACCAGGTACAGCGTGGTGTTCGTGCTGGTCGCCAGCGGCGTGAACACGTCGCGGAAGGTGTCCCAGCTGCCGGTGTTGGCGACCGCGACGCTCCCGAGCAGGGTTCCGGTGGTGCTGCCGGCGCGCAGTTCGACGGTACCGCCGGCGCCTGCCGACGAGGTGCGCACCGTGACGCCGGTGACGTTGGCGAGGTTGACGCCGTTGAACGCGATCCAGTCGTTGTTGTCGATGTAGCCGGCCGTCTTGCCGCCGACGGCGGGCGTGTGGTTCGCGACCTGGACGCCGCCGGTGGAGGACCACGCCTCGCCCTGGTAGACGCTGCCGGACGGTGCGACCGGTGCGGCGCAGTTGCCGTCGACGCGTTTCGCGGTGTACCGGATGGCGCCCAGCAGCAGGTTCCTGAAGTTCGCGTCGGCGTAGCTCTCCTCGGTGTGGCCGAAGCCGGTGTAGAACGACCGTCCGCTGTCGATGGTCTTGCACCAGGTGATCGGGTGGTCGCCGCTCATCGTGCCACCCGAGTACGACGACTCGTTCAGCGAGGCAAGCACGTGTGCCGTGGCCCGCGGGTTGGTCTGGTAGTTGTACCACTCGTCGGTGCGGGTCCAGGTGGCGCCGAGGTGGGCCGTGGCCGGGTGGCTGCGGTCCTCGACGTTCACGCTCGCCTGCTGGATCGCCGGGTGCGAGGCGAACCAGGCACCGACCAGCGTGCCGTAGAACGGCCAGCTGTACTCGGTGTCGGCCGCCGCGTGCACGCCGACGTACCCGCCGCCGCCGCGGATGTAGGACTCGAAGGCGGTCTGCTGGGCGTCGTTGAGCACGTCACCGGTCGTCGACATGAACACCACCGACTGGTACTGGGCCAGGTTGGCGGTGGTGAACGCGGCGGCGTCCTCGGTGGCGGTGACGGTGAAGTTGTTGGCGGCACCGAGCGACTGGACGGCCGCGATGCCGGTGCCGATCGACGAGTGGCGGAAGCCGGCGGTCTTGGAGAAGACGAGGACCTTGTACGGGGCGTCGGCGGCGCTGGCGGGCGCCGGGCTGAGTGAGGCTGCGGCGAGCAGGCCCGCCGTAGCGGCGGCGAACCATCTCCGGGCTGAGCGTGTGGGCATGACAGTTCCTTCACGATGGGCGTGAGCGCGCGCCGTCGCGCCGTCATGATGTCGTCTGCAGTTGTGCCTGTCCGCCGGCGCGGCACTCGCGTGCCGCGCCGGCCTGACAGACCTTCCCCCACCTGCGTCCCCGGCCGCGGGGCGCAACCGCGGCCGGGCCCTCGCTGCCGGCGGGGGAAAGCTTCGTCTACCCCCTGATTCCCAGGAGGTGTTCCATGGCCAGCTGGTCGAGGCGTTCGAAGGCCATCCCGCGGGCGGCCACCACGTCGACGTCGATCTCCTCGGTCCGCAGCGTCGCCAGGGACTCCCCCGGCATCAGCGTCGGCACCGACAGTTCGTCGACACGGGCCGCCGCGAGCGCCGCCGAGACCTCGGGGTCGTCGCGGAACGTCCGGACCTTGTCCTTGAGGATCAGGTAGTTGCGCATGCATGCCGCTGCGGTGACCCACACCCCGGCGGCGTCTTCGGTACGTGGTGGCTTGTAGTCGAAGTGGCGGGGGCCGGCGTACGCCGTCGGGTAGCCGGAGCTGTTCTCCAGCACGTCGACGGTCCAGAACGCCCCGCGCAGGTTGCCGGCGCCGAAACGCAGGTCCTGGTCGAAGCGCGGGCCGTGCTGGCCGTTGAGGTCGATGTGGAACAGCTTGCCGTGCCACAACGCCTGGGCGATGCCGTGGGCGAAGTTGAGCCCCGCCATCTCCTCGTGCCCGACCTCCGGGTTGAGCCCCACCCGCGACGGCTCATCCAGGGTCGAGATCAGGGCGAGCGCGTGACCGATCGTCGGCAGCAGGATGTCGCCGCGGGGCTCGTTCGGCTTCGGTTCGATCGCGAGGCGGATGTCGTAGCCGCGCTCCCGGATGTACGCACACAGCGCGTTGATCGCCTCACGGTACCGGTCCAGGGCGGCCCGCATCTGTTTGCCCGCACCGGATTCGGCGCCCTCTCGACCGCCCCACAGCACGTAGGTCGGCGCGCCGAGCTCGGCGGCCAGGTCGATGTTGCGCAGGACCTTCTGCAGGGCGAAGCGGCGGACGGCACGGTCGTTGGCGGTGAACGCGCCGTCCTTGAAGATGGGGTGCCCGAACAGGTTCGTGGTCGCCATCGACACCACCAGGCCACTGGTGTCGAGGGCCTCGCGGAAACGGCCGATCAGCTTGTCGCGGACCGTGTCGTCGCTGCCGAACGGGATCAGGTCGTCGTCGTGGAAGCTCACCCCGTACGCCCCCAGCTCCGCCAGCCGGTGCACGGACTCGACCGGGTCGAGCGCCGCACGCGACGCCGATCCGAAGACGTCCTGGGCCTGCCAGCCCACGGTCCAGAGTCCGAACGAGAACCGGTCGGCGGGGGTGGGGGCGTAGGGATCGTTCATTCCGTCGCCTCCGCTGCGCTCCAGCGCCGGCCTGAACCACACCTGCCACATGATGAGCGGCCCGAGCCGCTCCGCTGGCCGCTCATGCCAGCACGCTGACCCAGGACGCGTCGGACTTCTCCACGGCGTCCAGCACGAGTTGTACCTGCAGCGCTTCCTCGAAGGAGGGCGTCGGATCCGCTCCGGTGGCGACCGCCTCGATGAAGTCCCGCATCTCGTGGGTGAACGAGTGCTCGTAGCCGATGATGTGCCCCGGTGGCCACCACGCGGCGACGTAGGGGTGCTCCCCCTCCGTCACCAGGATGCGGCTGAAGCCCTGCTCGGCGGTCGGCCTGGTGGCGTCGTAGTACTCGAGCTCGTTGAGCCGCTCCAGGTCGAACACCAGCGAGCCGAGCTCGCCGTTGATCTCGACCTTGAGGCCGTTCTTGCGGCCGGTCGCGAAGCGGGTCGCCTCGTAGGTGGCCAGGCCGCCGCCGGAGAGCCGGGCGACGAAGACAGCCGCGTCGTCGACGGTGACCTCCCCCGTCGCCGCACCGGCGCTGGCGCTCAGTCCACTGGACGCCTCCGGCAGCGGACGTTCCTTGATGAACGTCTCGGTGAGGCCCGTGACACCGGTGATCTGCTGGCCGGTGACGAACTGGGTCAGGTCGATGATGTGCGCGCCGATGTCGCCGAGCGCGCCCGAGCCGGCCTTGTCCTTCTGGAGCCGCCAGACGAGCGGGAAGTTCGGATCGGTGATCCAGTCCTGCAGGTAGACGGCCCGGACGTGCCGGATCGCGCCGAGCCGGCCGTCCGCGATGAGGTTGCGCATCAGCGAGACGGCGGGGACCCGGCGGTAGTTGAACCCGCAGGCGGACCGGACGCCGAGCGCCCGGGCCTTCACCGCGGCCGCGACCATCGCGCGTGCCTCGTCGACCGTGTTGGCGAGCGGTTTCTCGCACAGCACGTGCTTGCCCGCTTCCAGCGCGGCGATGGCGATCTCGGCGTGGCTGTCGCCCGGGGTACAGACGTCAATGACGTCGATGTCGTCCCGGGCGATCAGCTCGCGCCAGTCGGTCACCGCTTCGGCCCACCCGAGCCGGCTCGCGGCTTCCGCCACCTTCGCCCCATCGCGGCCGCAGACGGCGACCATGGTCGCCCGCGCCGGAAGGTCGAACACCCGGTTCACGGTGCGCCACGCCTGTGAGTGCGCGGCGCCCATGAACGCGTAGCCGACCATGCCGACGCGCAGCTCCCCGCTGCTGCCCTGAGTGGACACTTGGCGGTTCCTTTCTGGTGGTTGGCTCTACCTGACGACCTGCTAGGACTTGAAGCCGAGCGGCAGGTACTTGTCGACGTTGTCCTTGGTGATCGTCTCGGACTGCAGGACGATCAGCTTCGGCACCTGCAGCTCGACCAGGTCGCCCATGCCTTTGCCCTGGGCGGCGAGGCGGGCCAGGATGATCGCCGAGGAGGCCATCGACGGCGGGTAGGTGACCGTGCAGGTGAGCACCGTGTCGCCGGCCTTGATGTGGTCCATCGCGTCGCGGGAGCCGGCGCCGCCGACCATGAAGAACTCCTTGCGGCCCGCCTGCTGGATCGCGGCGAGGACGCCGACGCCCTGGTCGTCGTCGTGGTTCCACACCGCGTCGAGCTTCGGCGCCGCCTGCAGCAGGTTCGCCGCGGCCTTCTGGCCGGACTCGACGGTGAAGCCGGCCGCCACACGGTGCTTGACGGTCAGGCCGTACGTCTTGAGCGCGTCGGCGAAGCCCTTCGACCGGTCCTTGGTCAGCTGGAGCTCGTCGATGCCCGGGATCTCGCCGATGACCGCGTCCGTCTTGCCCTTGAGCTTCTCGCCGATGAACTTGCCGGCGGCGATGCCCATGCCGTAGTTGTCGCCCTTGATCAGGGAGAACGACGCGGCCGAGTCGGAGAACTCGCGGTCGAGGTTGATGACGATGATGCCGGCCGCGGTGGCCTTCTTGCCGATCTCGGTGAGCTGCGCGCCGTCCTGCGGCAGCAGCACGATCGCGTCGGGCTTCGAGCCGATCAGGGTCTCCAGCGCGGCGAT
The DNA here is from genome assembly GCF_035963215.1 of Dactylosporangium sp. NBC_01737. Classification (NCBI taxonomy): domain Bacteria; kingdom Bacillati; phylum Actinomycetota; class Actinomycetes; order Micromonosporales; family Micromonosporaceae; genus Dactylosporangium; species Dactylosporangium sp. NBC_01737. Next base: position 3,820,463 of record NZ_CP109153.1, on the reverse strand, counting down.
CTGCGCGGGAGCGTCCTTACCGGCGTCGACGACCTTCAGGGTCACGTCGGAGAACTTGGCGGCCTGCGCCTTGGCGTTGGCCGTGATGGCGCCGATCCAGCCGTGGTCGGCGGCCGGGGCGGAGAAGCCGATGGTGACGGCCTTGCCCGGCGCCTCCGTGGCGGCGTTCTCCTTGGTGTTGGTGCCGGTGTTGCTGTCCTTGGTGTCGTTGGACGTGCAGCCGGCGAGCAGTGCGCCGGCGCCGACCGCCGCCCCGCCGAGGAGAAGCTTGCGGCGGGACATGTCAGCCGAGGATGCGCTCATCACGACCTCCTGGTCGTCTGTGGGATGGGGGTGTGTACTTTTCGGAGCATTTTGGGCGCGTTGATCCACACTGCCGTCGACGACGGCCGTGATGGCGTGTTTGGCGGTGGTATGGCCTGTATGGCGTTGGGGCCGTGGTGCCTATCTGTTGAGGCGGGTCCTGAAGAAGGAGCCGACCCGGAACTGCTGGATCAGGACCGCGGCGACGATGATGCCGCCGTTGATGATCCGCTGGATGTCCAGCTGCAGGTTGTTCACGATGAACAGGTTCGTGATCTGGGTGAAGATCAGCACGCCGAGCAGCGAGCCGACGATGGTGCCCCGGCCGCCGGTGAGGGCGGTACCGCCGATGATCGCCGCGGCGATCGCGCTGAGCTCGTACAGGTCGCCGTGCGTGTTGCTGCCCGACGTCGTCTGGGACACGACCATCAGGGCGGCGATGCCGCAGCAGACACCGGACAGCACGTACAGCAGCAGCGTCTGCAGGCGGACGTTGATGCCGGCGAGGCGGGCGGCTTCCGCGTTGCCGCCGATGGCGACGGTGCGCCGGCCGAAGGTGGTGCGGTTGAGCAGGACCCAGCCGATCGCGGTGACCGCCAGGAAGATGATGACCATGTACGGCACCCCGAGCAGCCGGTCACCGGCAAGGCTCTTGATGAACGGGTCCGAGGTGATCTGGGTGTGCGAGCCTGAGATGTTCTGGGCGAGGCCGCGGGCCGAGAGCATCATCGCGAGGGTCGCGATGAACGGCACCAGCTTGCCGTAGGCGATCAGGCCGCCGTTGACGAGGCCGGCGATCGCGCCGACGGCGAGTGCGGTGAAGACCATCGCGGCGGGGCCGAGATCCTGTGTCGCCACGGTCGTGCACCAGACGCTGGCGAGGGCCAGCAGCGCGCCGACCGACAGGTCGATGCCGCCGCTGATCATCACGAACGTCATGCCGACCACGATCACGCCGATGCTGGACGCCTGGGTCAGCACGGTCAGCTCGTTGGACCACAGGCGGTCGATGTCCAGGAAGATGTCGGAGCGGGTGACGGCACCGATGATCAGCAGCAGGACCAGCACGCCGATGAGGGCGAGGTTGCGCTTGGCGGAGTCGGCTCCGTCCCGCTGCCACCAGCCCTGCCCGGCGGCTGTGCCCGCGGTGCCTTTGCTCAGCTCCACCGGGTCGGCGGACGGTGTGGTCGCGGTGCTCATGCTGCGGTCCCTTCAGGGGCGGTGCTCGCCAGGTCGGCCCCGTCGAGCAGCGAGCCGGCCATCACCAGGTCGAGCACAGTGTCTTCGTCGAGTTCGTCCGCGGGCGCCTCGCGCACGAGCCGTCCCTCACGCATGACGAGCACGCGGTCGGACAGGCCCAGCACCTCGGGCACCTCGCTGGACACGAGCAGCACGCCGACACCCTCGTCGGCGAGTCTGCGGATCACCTGGTACAGCTCGGCGCGGGCCCCCACGTCGACGCCCCGGGTGGGCTCGTCGAGCAGCAGGAGCTTGGTGCCGCCCAGCAGCCAGCGGCCGACGACGACCTTCTGCTGGTTGCCGCCGGACAGGGTGCGCACCGGGCGACGGACGTCGTTCGGGCGCAGGTCGAGGCCTTGGGTGATCTTCTCGGCCTCGGCGCGCTCGCGTCCCGAGTCGGTGAAGCCGACCCGCGCGAAGCGGGTGAAACCGGCCAGGGTGACGTTGCGGTAGATCGGCTCGCCGAGCAGCAGCGCCTGACTCTTGCGCTCCTCGGGTGCCATGCCGATGCCGGCCTTCACCGCGGCGTTGACGCTGCCCCGGCGCAGGGCCTGCCCGCCGATCGTCACTGTGCCGGCGGTCGCGCGGCGGGCACCGAAGATGGTTTCGAGGACCTCGGACCGGCCGGAGCCGACGAGGCCGGTGATGCCGACGATCTCCCCGGCGTGGACGGTCAGCGAGATGTCGCTGAACCGCCCCTCCAGGCTCAGACCGTCGACCTGCAGCAGGGTTTCGCCCAGGACCTTCGCCTCGGGCTTGTCGGGGAAGACGTATTCGATGGTGCGGCCGGTCATCCGGCTCACCAGCTCGCGGGTCGGCGTGGTCTTCGCGTCGAGGTTGGCCGCGGTGGTGCGGCCGTCCTTGAGCACCGTCACGCGGTCGCCGATCTCGCGGATCTCCTCCATGCGGTGGGAGATGTAGATGACCGCGATGCCCTGCGCGGTCAGCGCACGGACCATGCGGAACAGGTTGTGCACCTCGTCATGGGCGAGCACGGCACTCGGCTCGTCCATGATGAGCAGCCGCGCCTCGCGCGACAGCGCCCGGCCCATGCTGACGATCTGCTTCGCGGCGGCCGGCAGCTTGCCGACCTCCCGGCCGACGGGGATCTCCGCGTGGCCGAGCCGCCCGAGGATCTCCGCGGCGCCGCGGCGCATGGTGCGCCGGGCGACGAACCCGGCGCTGTGCGGCTCGTGGCCGAGGTAGATGTTCTCGGCGACGCTGAGCCCGTCGACGAGGTCGAGCTCCTGGTAGATGGTGGCGATGCCGGCCTTCATGGCCGTCTGCGGGCTGTTGAACGCGGCGGGCTGCCCCTGCCACGTGATGTCGCCGGAGTCCGGGATGTGCGCACCGGAGAGCACCTTGATCAGCGTCGACTTGCCGGCGCCGTTCTGCCCGAGGAGACAGTGCACCTCCCCTGCCCGTACCTCCAGCTGCACACCGTCCAGCGCCCGGACCCCGGGAAAGGTCTTCACCACATCGGTAAGTTTGAGGACGATCTCGTCCGAAATTGTCATGATGGCCGTCCATATGCGAGTTCGCTGGCCAGCACCGCGGCGCCAACAACGCCGGCGCGGGGGCCGAGCTCGGACAGGACGACCGGCAGATTGCCGGTCGCGAGGGGCAGCGAACGCCGGTAGACGACGCTGCGGATCTCCGCCAGCAGGATGTGACCGAGGCCGGCGAGACCGCCGCCGATCACGATCATCGACGGGTTGATGAAGCTGACCAGACCGGCCAGCACCCCACCCACCCGGCGCCCACCGTCACGGATGAGACGGATGCACGTGACGTCGCCCTCGGCCGCGCCGTCGGCGACGTCCTTGGCGGTCACGACGCCGTTGGCGTTGAGCCGCTCGGCCAGTGCCGGCGAGGCACCGCTGCGGGCCGCCGCCGTCGCGTCACGGGCCAGTGCACCGCCGCCGAACAGGGCCTCCAGGCACCCGACGTTGCCGCACGAGCACACCGGCCCGTGGCTGTCGACCTGGATGTGCCCGATGTCGCCGGCGCACCCGTCGGTGCCCCGGTACACCTCGCCGTTGAGGTAGATGCCGCACCCGATGCCCGTCCCCACCTTCAGGAACAGCAGGTTGTCCACCGAGTGCGCGACGCCGCCGTAGCGCTCGCCGATGCTCATGATGTTCACGTCGTTGTCGACGACGACGGGGCAGTTGAACTCGCGCCCCAGCACCTCCCGCACCGGGAACCTGTCCCAGCCCGGCATGATCGGCGGCGAGACCGGCACCCCGTCCCGGAAGCTCACCGGCCCGGGCACCCCGATGCCGATGGCGTGCAACCGCTCGAACGAACCCTCCGCACGGAACTTGTGCAGAATCTCGTTGACCCGCTGCAGTATCACCTTCGGTCCCGACCTGATGTCGGCGGGCTCGCCGTATGCCGTGACCGGCTCCAGCCGCCCGTCGGTGATCTCGACGTCGATCGAGCTGGCACCCAGGTCCACCGCGGCGAACCGCAGCTCGGGGTTGAGCTCCACCAGCGTCGACCTGCGCCCGCCCCGGCTGGCCGCGGGGCCGGCCTCGCGGATCAGCCCGGTCGCGACAAGCGCGTCCAGGTCCGCGAGCAGCCGCGGCCGCGGCACCTCCAGGCGATCCGCCAGCTCCGCACGCGACAACGCACCGGTGTCCCGCAACAAGCGGAGCAGGCGCGACTGGACCGGGCCGTCTACCGCACTGACCGTGTTCACAATGGCACCTCCTCGTCTGGTCGCAGGCAGGCGTCCGCGACACGCGGCTACACCACCACACCTCCGCTGAGGTGCTGGTTGCCGGGTCGTGTGCCGTGCGTTACACCCGTGTTGCGTCGAGACTTTAGGCCCTTCAAAGCGCCGCGTCTAGGTCTTCTATCCCCCGTTACCAAACTTTTGCTCAATCCAACGGAAGTTGGCCCACTTCCAAACGTTTCCAACTTCCCCCTGGTCACCAGGCGTGCTACCGCTCCACCAAGCACCCACTTTGCGGACAAATCCCCCGCCGACTGAACGCCACTCCGGAGCCCTCACGATCCAAGGCCGACTCCGGTCACGGTGGCAACCGCTCCCGCCCTCCGATCTCGCCGCCGACTTTCTTCTGCCGGAAGTTCCCTCTCCCGGGCGTGGGCGGTTCGCCGCTTTCGCGAGCCTTATCCCGCGCGCTGGCCCGCTCCGGCGGGACGCCCGACACCCCCCGTAGCCGGCCGGCAGGTGCTCGATCACGGTCGGATTGATCGAAGTCGCCCTGTGGCCGCCCGGACGACCAGCACACGACTTCGATCACGGCGGCGCGACGCACGATCACCCGCGCCCGGAAGATCAGCGTCGTGCCGCTGGCGGTCATGACGACCAGATCTGCCATTGATCACAGTCGTCCTCGGCAACGGGTCGAACGATCCGCGCAAAGGCGGACATCTGGTGTTCCGGGTGGGCGGACAGAGGGGACCGCCGGTTCCGTGGATCCGCCTTCGAGCGGCATCAGCCGGCCGCCGGCTCCACCTGCGGCTGTGGTTGGCCCGGACGTGGCCGGCCCGTCCAGTTACCGAAGCTGATCGCCCGAGCAGCGCGTGAGATGACACCACAGCGTGCCCTGCTGTCTGCGGCGGCAGGATCACGCGAAGCAGCGCTCGAACCACGTTCGTCGATGACGCGACCCCGCCGCCGCAGTAGCGCCACCCGTGGAAACTTGCCGACGCAACTACGCCGCAGCCGGGGCAGGCCGGCGTGGTCACGCCGCGGAACGTGCGACCGTCGTCACGCCCGGGCGGAAACTGCTGCCGCAGCAACGGAACCCGCGATGTCGTCACGCCAGCGCTGAGCCCGCCGACGCGACCACGCCGCTGCGCAACCTGCCGATGCAGTCATACGGCCGCGGGACCTGCCGACGCGGTCACACCACGGAACCAGCGACATTGTCACGCCAGCGCAGAACGTGCCGACACAGTCATACGGCCGCGGGACCTGCCGACGCGGTCACACCGCGGAACCAGCGACGTCGGCACGCCGGCGCAGAACGTGCCGACGCAGTCGTTCGGCCGCGGGACCTGCCGGCGCGGGCGCGCTGCGGAGCCGGTGGCGTCGGCACGGCGGCACGGAACCTGCCGCGGCGGCCACGTCACGGCGGGACGTGGCGGCGTGGGCACGCCGGTGTGAAGCTACTTCAGGAGCAGGCGGCCCATGCGGCGGCTGGCCATCGTCAGGCCGGCGGCGGCGAGGGCGATCAGGTATGCCACGTGCCACACCATCGACCAGTCGGGTGAGCCGGTCGTGATGGCTCGCAGGAGGGCGACGCCGTGATACAGCGGGGTCAGTTCGATCAGGACCTGCAGCGGCGCCGGGAAGTCCGACGGGGGTGAGAAGGTGCCGCTGAAGAGGAACAGGCCGAACTGGGTCACGTTGATGTAGTCGAAGTCCTGCCAGGAGCGCAGCAGCGTCGACAGGCCCATGCCGAGGGCACCGAACGCAAACCCGACGAGCAGCGTCACCGGCAGCGCCACGAGGGCCCAGCCCCAGGTGGTGAGGTCGAGCGCGGCCATGACGACGAGGAAGACCGCGGAGTAGACCCCGCCCCGGCACATCGCCCAGATGAGCTCGCCGACGGAGACCTGCATGGGGGTGATCGGGGTGGCGAGCGTCGCATCGTAGATGCGCATGAACTTGAGCTTGCCGTAGAAGTTCATGGTGGTCTCGGCGAGCGCGCCGTTCATGGCGGAGGCCGCGAGCATCGCCGGCGCGACGAACTGCGCATACGTCACGAGCCGCCCGTCGGGCAGCGCGATGTCGCCGACGAGCCGGCCGACGCCGACGCCGATCGACAGCAGGTAGAGCAGCGGCTCGACGAACCCGGACAGCAGCACCCACCAGTACGCGGAGTGCCTGGCCGCGGCAAGGTTACGCCCGGTGACGGACAGGGCGCCGGAGGTCTGGTGGTCGAGGCGGGACATGGCCCGCGGGAAGAGGAGTGTGGTGACCATCAGTCGACCAGCTTCCGGGTGAACGAGCGCAGCGCCAGCACATAGCCGACCGCGCACCACAGCAGCAGGACCGCGACGTGGGCGGGCAGCCCCCAGGCGGTCGGCGTGCCGAGGGTGGCGGCCCGGGACAGCTCGACGCCGTGCCACAACGGTGACACCCACGCCAGCAGGCGCGCCGGCACGGGCAGGCTGTCGACCGGGAAGAACACGCCCGCGAACAAGGTCATCGGGACCACCGCCACGCGGAACAGCACCGCGAACGCGCCGTCGCTCTCGGCCCGTGCGGCGAACGCGAAGCACGGCGCCGCGCACGCCGCGCCGAGCAGGACGCAGATCAGCGGGGCGGCCAGCGCCCACCACGAGTGCAGCGCGCCGAACAGCAGCAGCACCACCAGGAACCCGGCGCCCGACAGCGCGACCCGCAGCGTGACGAACAGCAGATGGCCGCGCAGCATGTCACCCACGGTGAGCGGCGAGGCCCGCATCGCGTGATAGACCCGGGTCCACTGGAACCCGCTGAACACCGGCCACGTCGAGTCGCCGACCGCCACCTGCAGCGCGGTCGAGGCAAGGAGCCCGGGCCCGAGATAGTCCAGATAGGGCACGCCGATCGTGGTGGACCGCTCGTCGATGTAGTGCCCGACGGTGATCCCCATGGCGACCAGGAACATCGCCGGCAGCGCGAACGAGCTGAACACGCTCCCCCGCCACGTGCGCCGGTAGGACACCAGGTGGTATTCGAGTGCCAGGGTCGTCGGGTGTGCCATCAGTCCACCAGCGTCCGGCCGGTGAGCTGCAGGAACACGTCTTCGAGCGACCCGCGGCGGACCAGGACGCTGGACGGCGTCAGGCCTCTGCCGTGCAGCTGCGCCGCGGCCGCGTCGCCGTCGTCGGTGTAGACCAGGATGCGGTCGGGCAGCACCTCGGTGCGCTCGCCGATGCCGTCGAGCTTGTCCGCGAACCCGTCGAGCGGGTCGTTGCCGAACCGCACCTCGAGGACCTCGCGGGTCGAGTGCTGGTCGATGAGCTCCCGGGGCGAGCCCTCCGCGACGATCCGGCCGGAGTCCATGACGACCAGGCGGTCGCACAGCTGCTCCGCCTCGTCCATGTAGTGCGTGGTCAGCACCAGGGTCACGCCGCGCTGCTTGAGCCGGAACAGCCGCTCCCACACCAGGTGCCGGGCCTGCGGGTCGAGGCCGGTCGTCGGCTCGTCGAGCAGCACGATCTCCGGCTCATTGACCAGCGCTCTCGCGATCGTCAGGCGGCGCTTCATCCCGCCGGACAGCGGCTCGACCTTGTCGCCGGCGCGGTCGGCGAGCTGCACGAAGTCGAGCAGCTCCATGGCACGCGCCCGCGCCACCTTGCGCGGGATGTTGAAATAGCGCGCATAGACCGTGAGATTCTCCAGGACGGTGAGCTCCAGGTCGAGCGAGTCCTGCTGGGGGCAGACCCCGAGCCTCGCCCGGATCGCCGAGCCGTCCCTGGCCGCGTCCATGCCCAGGATCCGCAGCGAACCGCCGGTCGGCCGGGACACGCAGCCGATCATCCGCATCGTCGAGGACTTGCCGGCCCCGTTGGGACCGAGGAAGCCGAACGCCTCCCCCGCCTGCACCCGCACGTCGATGCCATCGACCGCGGTGAAGTCACCGAACTGTTTGACCAGCGCGGTCGCCGCGATCAATGCCCCGTCTTCAGCCACGTCGCGACACTAACCCAGGGGTCTGACAAAAACGGGGGCGATTTGCGGCCGGTGAAGGGCGGTTGGCACGATGTGCTGGTGAGCGTCAACCCGCGCTGGCTCGGGCTGGCCGCCACCGTCCTGCTCGCCGCCAGCGGTTTCCTGGCCGGCAAGCCGGTCCCGCACGACGGCGCGTGGCTGCTCGGGGTCGTCGTGTGGTTCGTCGCCCTCGCGATGCTGATCCGCGCCTGGTGGACGCTGCGGGCGGAGACCGACCAGCGCGGCCTGCTGCTGACGGCCGCGCTCTGGAGCGTGCCGCTGCTGTTCGCACCACCGCTGGGCAGCCACGACGTTTATGCGTACGCCTGCCAGGGCCAGCTCTTCAACGCCGGCCTGGACCTCTATCGGGTGGGCCCGGCCGAGCTGCCCTGCACGTGGCTGTCCGACGTGCCGGAACTGTGGCGGGAGACCCCGACGCCCTACGGTCCACTGTGGATCGCCGTCGAGGGCGCCGCGGCCTGGCTCGCACACGGCAGCCTGCCCGCCGTCGTCCTGCTGCTGCGCGTCGCCGCCCTGCTCGGCCTGCTGCTGTGCATCGCGGCCGTGCACCGCCTGTCCCGCGGCAACGCGCTGCTGGCCGCGAGCCCGCTGGTGCTGGTCCACGTCGTGTCCGGCGCCCACAACGACGTCGTCCTGGCCGGGCTGGTGCTGGCCGGGTTCGTCGCCGCGCGGCGTCCGGGGCCCGTGGCCGGCGCCGCGTCCGGGGTCGCCTTCGGCCTCGCCGTCGCCGTCAAGGTCACCGCCATCGCCGCCGCACCTTTTGCGCTGTTGTTGCTGTTTTTCGCCGGTACGACCAGAGCCCGCTGGACGGCTCCTGCGGCGTTCGCCGGGGCGGCCGGCGCCGCGTACGCCATCCTCGCCCTCCTCACGGGGCACGGCCTCGGCTTCCTGCATGCCCTCGGCTCGACCAGCACCATGGTGCAGTGGTTGTCCGTCCCGACCGGCGTAGGCATGGCCGCCGGCTACGTGCTGCGCGTGGCCGGCCGGCCGGAGTGGTTCGCGACGGCGGTCGCGGTCGCGAGGGCCGCCGGCCTGCTGGCCCTCGCCGCGATCCTCCTGGCACTGTGGTGGCGGGCCGCGCGCACCCTGGCCACGCTCGGCCGCGACGGGCGGGACGGTGGCGCGACGGGGCGCCGCGGTCAGGACGTGGTGCTCACGGCGGCCGGGGTCGGGATGCTCGCCGTGGCGGTGCTCGGCCCGGTCTTCTACGCCTGGTACGCGATCGGCGGCATCGCCCTGCTGGCCGGCACCACGCTCACCGGCCGGCTGCGCACCGTCGTGCACGTCGCCGCGGCCGGGTTGCCGCTGCTCACGCTGCCCGACAGCCTCGGCCTTGCCACGAAGACGAAGGTCCCGGGCGCGTTCCTCGACGTCGCGCTCGTCACGGCCGCCACCGTCCACCTGCTCCGTCGCCGGCGAGGCGGGCTCACATCTCCGGCGGCCCCTCCCGCCGCAGCGGACTCCCCCGCCGCCACCGAACGCACCTAGCCGCAGCCGCCGCTTCCGATCACGGGGGTTGTCACTCGTGATCAACGGACAGTTCTGGCGATCACCACCGGCGAGCCGCTGGGCAGGCGGGGCGCTGGGCAGGCGGGCCGGCGATCGGCGTCGCGGGCCGAACCCGGCGACATCGGAGCGGCCGACTGACCCGAGCGGACCACACCGCCCCCTGAGCCAGGCCGGACCAACGTCGGCGGCGGTCGGCGCCGACCGGCGCACCTGGCGGGCCAGACAATGAGCGGGCCAGACGATGAGCGGGTCAGACGGTGAGCGGGCCAGACGGGCGAGCCGGACGATGGGCAGGTCAGACGATGAGCGGGCCAGGCGGGCAAGCCGGACGGTGAGCGCGTCAGGCCAGCGCGTCAGGCCAGCGCGTCAGGCCAGCGCGTCAGGCCAGCGCGTCAGGCGGTGGCAGGGGTGCCCAGGGACTCTCGGGCCCAGGCGACGAGGGCGGCGGTCTGCTCGGCGACGCCCGGGGCGCCGGGGTCGACGCCTTCGTCGTAGCGGACGGTCCAACGCACGCCGTCGACGCCGCTGACGCGGCGGGCGACGACGCGGACGCCGAAGCCGGTCGTGAGGGGGTGGTGCGAGGTGTGTGCGATGGACTTGTTGACGCGGGTGCGGACCTGCTCGGGCACCCGGTCGGGGTCGATCAGGGCGAGGACCAGCGGCGGCAGGTCCTCCATCACGGCGTAGTCGCCGGGGCCTTCGGCGGGCAGCTCGCGGGCGGCGATCAGGGCGAGCTGCCGGCCCGACCACGTCGCCTTGTGGATCTCGTGCCAGCCGAGGCGTTCGCCGGCGCCGGGGAGCCACAGGCCGAGGTTGGTGACGACCACGACGTTGTCGCCGGTGGTGCCGGCCCATGACAGGACCCGCTCGTCGGCGGCGAGGGCGGGGCGCTGCCCGGCCGGCAGGCGGCGCTTCTTCAGGAAGCCGAACACGACACGCTCCTTCTACTGAACCGCCCGGGCCCGACCGCCGGGGGCACGCCGTCACCAGCGGCTGGCGCCTCGGTCGCGCAGCGCCCTGGCGTGCTGCTCCAGGGACACCAGCTCGCTGAACAGGCGCAGATACTCCTCGGCGTTGGTGACGGGGTTGATGCGTTGCTGCTTGGACTTGAGGTCGGCGATGCGGCGGTTGAGCGCGGGCAGCTGCAGCCGCACGATGGTCGCCTCGACGTAGCGCGGGTCGGGCTCGCCGTCGAGGCGCAGGGGCTCGACGGCCAGCTCGGTGACCAGGGCGCCGGCGGCCGGGTCGGTGCAGGCCTCGCGGACCCGCTCGATCCAGACGGCGCCGCCGGTCGCGGAGGACGCGCCGCCGGCGTCGGCGATCGCGGCGCGCAGGATCGCATAGGTGGGGTGGGCGTAGATGTCGGCGCCGATGACGTCGAACATGGGGCCGGCCATGGCGGGCTGCTGCAGGGCCAGCTTCAGGGCCTCGCGCTCGACGAGGGCCTCGGCGCTGTCGGGCGCCAGGATCCTGCGGGTCGTGGTGGGGGGCGCCTCGACGAGGCCCTTCGCGGCGGCGCCGACGGAGCGCTGGACCGTCTCGAGCTCCATGCCCAGGTCACCGGCGAGCTTGCGAGCATACTCGGGGCGCAGGGTGCGGTCCTTGATCTTCGCCACGAGCGGGGCGGTGGCCTTGAGAGCGCCGACGCGGCCCTCGGCGGTGTCGAGGTCGAAGCGCTGGATGACGGAGCGCAGCGCGAAGTCGAGCAGCGGCTGCCGGTCGGCGACGAGGTCACGCACCGCGACCGGGCCCTTCGCCATGCGCAGCTCGCAGGGGTCCATGCCGTTGGGGCCGACGGCGATGAACGTCTGGGCGACGAAACGCTGGTCGTCCTCGAACGCGCGCAGCGCCGCCTTCTGCCCGGCGGCGTCGCCGTCGAACGTGAAGATGATCTCCCCGCCGTAGCCGTCGGCGTCGAGCAGGAGGCGGCGCAGAACCGCGATGTGGTCGGCGCCGAACGCGGTGCCGCAGGTGGCGACCGCCACGGGCACGTCGGACAGGTGGCAGGCCATGACGTCGGTGTACCCCTCGACGATGACGACCTTGCTCTGCTTGGCGATCTCACGTTTGGCCTGGTCCACGCCATACAGCACGTGGGACTTCTTGTAGAGCGGGCTCTCCGGGGTGTTCAGGTATTTCGGGCCGTCGTCGTCGTCGAACAGCTTCCGCGCGCCGAAACCGATCACGTCGCCGGAGATGTCCTTGATCGGCCACAGCAGGCGGCGGCGGAACCGGTCGATGAGGCTGCCGGAGCGGGCCTCCTTGGACAGCCCCGCCGTGATCAGCTCCTGCGCCGTGTAGCCCTTGAGCCGCAGGTGCTTGCTCAGCGGGTCCCAGCCCTCAGGCGCGAAGCCGCACCCGTAGCGCTCCGCCTCCTCGCGACCGAAGCCGCGCTGGGCGAGGAACTCCCGGGCCAAGCGGGCGCCGGGCGAGCCGAGGTGCTCGGCATAGAAGCGGGCCGCCTCGGCGTGCGCGGCGATGAGGCGCTGCTTCTGCCCCGTCTGGCGGATCGGCGCGCTGCCCGCCTCGACATACTGCAACTGCAGGCCGGCACGGCCGGCGAGGCGCTCGACGGACTCGACGAACGACAGGTGGTCGTGGTCCATCAGGAACTTGATCGCGTCGCCGCCCTGGCCGCAGCCGTGGCAGAAATACACGTTGCGCGCGGGCGACACGTTGAACGACGCGGTCTTCTCGTCGTGGAACGGGCACAGCCCCTTGAGGTTGCCGCCCCCGGCCGACTTGAGCGTCACATGCTCGGAGATCACATCCGCGATCGCGGTGCGCTCACGAACCAAGGCGATGTCCTCGTCCTTGATCTTGCCGGCCACCTGACGCCACCTCCCCAACCCGAGGTGTACATCCTGCCTCGCGCCACCGACAATTTACGACTCCACACGACCGACACCACACGGGCACCACCACATCACAACGCCGTGCGATGCTGCCGCCATGCCGAAACTGCGTGACGAGCGCGCCGCCTGGCTCGCCGTACAGGACCGGTTGCGCCGACGCAGCCGCCGCCTGGGGCCACTGGGCTGGGTGGTGACGATCGCCACGCTGGGGGCGTGGGCGGTGCTGCGGTCCCAGGCCCGGGGCGCGGCGCGGATGGCGGCGTACTCGCTCGCGGTCGACCACGTCACCGGCTACCTCGACGACGACGAGCGCGAGACGCTGCGCACCCGGCAGAAGGTGCCGGCATGGTTCCTGTTCGAGGTCGAACGGGCCAGGTGGGCGGCGCGCGACCGGCAGCGGCTCCCCGCCGGCCGGGAGACCCGCCTGGAGCGCCACCGCCGGATCCTGCTGCGGGTCGTGCTCACCGGCACCGTCGTCGCGGCGCTGGTGCTCGCGCCGACGCTCTGGGTGCGGCTCGGCTCGATGGGCCGGATCGGACCGGCCGCCGGTGCACCGGCCGCGGACGTGGCGATCGTGTTCGGTGCGCAGGTGGCGCCGGGCGGGCAGGTGCCGATGCCGTTCCTCAAGGGCCGGCTGGACGTGGCCGCGCGGCTGCTCACCACCGGCAAGGTGAAGGCGCTGCTCATCTCCGGCGACGCGCAGGGCGGCTCCGGCGACGAGGTCCGTGTCATGCGGGACTACCTGGCCGGTCAGGGCGTCGACCCGGCCCGGATGGTCGTCGACCCGCACGGCCTGGACACCTATGACACGTGCCGGCGCGCCCACGATGTGTACGGCGTGACGAAAGCCCTCCTCGTGAGCCAGGAGTTGCACCTGCACCGCGCGGTCACACTGTGCCGGCGGCTCGGGGTCGACGCGTACGGGGTACCCGCGCTCTGCGAGGGCTGCCAGCGGGTGACGATCGCGTACAACACGCTCAGGGACGTCGCGGCCGCCCCGAAGGCCGCCTGGGAGGCATTCCGGCACCGGCAGGCGACAGTCGTGTCGCCACCGGATCCGTCGCTGCTGCAAGCGACGCGATGACCCGCCCACCATCGGTGGGTTTTGGGCGTGTCCGACGGGCACCACCGGCATACTTGACCAGTCCACGGCGCCGGCACTGATCGGCGCCTGTCCATGCTCTGATCCGACGGGTGGTGCGTTTCCGGTGAGTGTCCCCTGCCTGGCGGTGTCCGGCTGATGGTCACCGTGCTGCGCACCGTCGACGACGTCCTCGCCTGGACCGGCCTGCTGGTCGAGCCGCCGCTGCGCACCGCCGTCGGCCGGCTGCCGGCGCCGTCGCGTGACGTGGCGGAGCTGCAGCTGGGAAGGCTGGACGAGGATCCGCCGGGCGTGCGTACCCGGGCCGCGCTCAGCCTGGTCTGCGCCGGCGCGGTCGGTGGTGACCCGCACGACGCGGTGGCCGGCGCCGTCGCGGTCGAGCTGGTGCACCACTGGTCATTGCTCCAGCAGGACCTGTTCGACGGCGACCTGACCCGCCGGCACCGGCCGACGGCGTGGAGCGTGGTCGGCCCGCACCCGGCGACGCTGGGCGGCGAGGCGATGCTGGCGCTCGCGTTCGACGTGGCGGCCACCGGCGACCCGACCAGGCGCGTGCCACGCCCGCTGCGCCAGGCGACGCGGGACACCCGGCCGGCGCTCGTGGTCGACGGGCAGCAGCCCACCGACCTGCGGCCCGGCGGTGACCGGCGGGCCGCCGGCGGCGGACCGCGCGGCGCGGACCCGCAGGCATCGGACGCCACACCGGCGCTCAGCGGTACACCCGCGGCCGGCGACACGCACAAAACGGGCGACACGCGCGCGATCGGCGGCATGCGGGACGAGCAGGCGACCCGCGACCGGTTCGTCGAGCGGGACGGCGCCGCCGATCCGTGCGCCGACGGCGGGCGGCAACAGTCAGGGGCGGCCCCCGTCGACCGGGCCGGGGTGCGCGTCCTCGGCGACACCGTCCAGCAGCTCCTGCACAGCCAGCACACGGTGCTCGGCACGGCCCTGGACACCACCACCGGCCGCCGGTCCGGCAGCGACCTGCTGCGCGAGTGCATCACGGCGGTCGAGCAGCGCAGCGGTGCCCTGCTCGGCTGCGCGTGCGCGCTCGGCGCGATCGCCGGCGGCGGCGACCCGGCGCGGGTGGAGCAGCTGCGGCTGTTCGGCGTGCGGCTGGGGCTGGCCGTCCAGTTCACCGAGGACCTGCTCGGCATCTGGGGCGATCCGGCCGTGACGGGCCGGCCGACGTTTCCGACCTGCGCCGCCGGCGGCGGTCGCTGCCGGTCGCGGCGGCGCTCGCGGCGGGCGCCGACGAGCTCGCCGACCTGCTGCGCCGGGACGGCCGGCTGGGCGACGCCGAGCTCGAACGCGCCGCGAAGGTCATCGAACGGTCCGGCGCCCGCTCCTGGTGCGTCCAGCAGGGCGAGGACCTCCTGGCGCAGGCACTACTCGCGCTCGACCTGGCGATCCCCGAGCCGGCCGCGGTCGCTGAGCTGATCGCCCTGGCCCGCTGGGCGACCCGCCACCCCGCCTGACCCGCCACCCCGCCTGACCCGCCACCCCGCCTGACCCGCCACCCCGCCTGACCCGCCACCCGGCCTGACCCGCCACCCGGCCTGACCCGCCACCCGGCCTGACCCGCGACCCACAAAGCCGCGGAACCCACAACCCGCGCGATCTTGCGGTGTGATCGAAGTCATCCCGCGGCTGCCCGGGTGACCAACACGCAGCGTTGATCACGGCGGGAGCGACGTGCGACGGGTCACGCGCTGGATCGTCCTGCCGGCGGTCGCGGGTTCCGGGACGGGTGGATGATCTTGCCGGCATGATCGAAGGACAGCGGTGGTCGCCCCGGCGGCCTGGGGCGTCCTTCGATCATGCGGAAAGAGAGGAGATCGGCGTCCGGGGCGCAGTAGTCATCGAAGCCGGTCGCACCCGGCAGCCACTACCGCGCCGTCGCAGAGCCGCGACCGGCCGGGACCCCACGGGCGCCGGCCGGTCACTGCGGGCATCTCAGCTGAGCGCGCCGACCACCTGCTCCGCACGGCCGGCATGCTTCTGATACGCACCGGGGAACGCCGAGCGCTGCACCGCCTGCGCGGCCGCCGTCACGCTCATCCGCTCCCAGCCCCGCACCCGGGACAGCGCGTTGTAGAACAGCATCGCCGAGTGCGACGGGTTCATCAGCTGCGCCACCGTGCCCCAGCCCTGGCTGGCCCGCTGCTGGAACAGCCCGACCGAGTCGTGGTCGGAGGAGACGCCCTCATGCGGCAGCTGCAGCGAGGACGGCACCGCGGCGCTGGCGACGTTGTACAGGTTGCTCTCCTGCATCGCGGTCGCGATCGCGACGACGAGGGCCCGGTCGGGCATGCCCTGCGCCCGGCCCTGCTTCACGATGAGCGCGGCGTTGTCCATCTGCCGCTGGTTCAGCCCGGCGACGGGCCGCACGACCGGCGGTGCCGGCGGCACGGGCGGCGCCGCCGGCACCGCGACCGCGAGCGGCCCGGCCGAGGACGGCGACGGTGACGCGGACACGGAGGGCGACGCGGCAGGGGACGAGAACGGCGACGCGGACGCGACCGCCCCGGACTCGGCATACGCGGAGCCGGTGAACATCGACGGCGAGTCGGCGGGCAGGGTGGCCAGCAGCGTGGCGGACAGCACGGCGACCGAGACGGTGCCGGTCTTCACACTGAGCGCCGGCCGGCGATGTCGAGGATGGAATTGACGTGGCAATGGCTTCACTACTGAAGGTCCTTCATCGAAGACAGACATGCGGCATCGGCACGGCGCCGGACGGCGGCGTGCTGGAAGGGGGGAATCAGTGGTGAGGCGCTACGACGGCGGGCGGGCGGCCATCATCGGCAGACTCCTTCCGGTGCCGCCTACCGGGTTAGCTGACGGGTTCGGGCGGGAAGCTTCGCCCTACCGTGGCTCGGCCACGGATACACCCCAGAGGACTACGTGGGTCCCCGGCTCGCGAACGTCTCGCGACTCGACGGCGCCCGCCCGGCAGCACCGGATGCGGTGCAGGTCGACCGGAGCGGACCTCACGACCCTACTGGGCGGCTTCGGGGCGGGCCAACCGCAGCAACGGCATACCACCCGGCGCACCCGAACGATCACCGAACGCGGTCACCCGCCTGGTCACCCCTCCGGCGTGGCGCCCGCCCTTGACCAGGTACATCGCGCGGTCGGCGGCGCGCAGTGCGGCGCCCGCATCGTCGACCGTGTCATCGATCACGGCGACGCCGACGCTGACCCGTACCCGCATGATGTGGCCCTGGTGCGTGACCGGTGCCGAGACGGAGCGTTCGAGGCGGTCGACGAGCGCGCCGAGGTCGGTGACGGTGACGTTGCCGGTGAGGACGACGAACTCGTCGCCGCCGAGGCGTGCGACCGTGTCGGTGGGCCTGACCAGGGAGACGAGGCGGTGCGCGACGGCGACGAGGACCGCGTCGCCGGCGTCGTGGCCGAGGGTGTCGTTGATGACCTTGAAGTCGTCGAGGTCGCAGAAGAGCAGCGCGCTGATGACGGCCTCGGTGCGGGCCCGGCGGATCGCGGTGGCGAGGGGCTCGGTGAAGGCGTCGCGGTTGACCAGCCCGGTGAGCGGGTCGCGGGAGGCCCGCCGCACGAGGTCGGCCTCGGTCGCCTTGCGGCCGGTGATGTCCTGCACCTGCGTGATGGCGAACGAGGGCGAGCCGGCCACCACCGACATCGTGGCGGAGATCCAGATCGTCTCGCCGTCGCCGCGCACGCAGCGGACCTCGTAGTCACGGACGGATCCGGTACCGCCGGCGAACACCTCCCGGCTGTGGTCGAAGTCGTCGGGGTGGATGAAGTCGCCGAAGCGCATCGAGACCAGGACGTCCTCGTCCCGGCCGAGCAGCTCGCACAGGGTCGGGTTGACCCGGACGATCCGGGTCAGGTCAGCGCCCTCCAGGCCGATCATGCACATGCCGGTGCCGGCGCCGTTGAACGCGAGCCGGAACGCGGCCTCGCTGGCCTCCAGGTGCCGGCGCTCCTGGCGCAGCGCCTCGACCAGGTTGGCGTTGTTGATCGCGATGCCGGCCTGCGCGGCGAGCATCTCCAGCAGCTCTTGCTGGAACGCGCCTGGGCGTCTGCCGTCCGCGGGCAGGTCGACGCTGAGGATCCCGACCAGCGAACCGTCCGGTGCGCACAGCGGCGCGAACAGGGCGTCCAGCGGGTGCCAGCGTTCCTCGTCGGGGACCTGGTCGGCGCCCTCGGCCGGGGAGGGGATCCAGGACTGGATGCCGTCGTTGTGCCGCTCGTGCGGCAGGAAGCGCAGCTGCCCCCACTCGTCGGCGTCGGCGAGGTGCGCGTCGAACTCGGCCGCCGGGTAGCGCACCCCGAGCAGCTCGGCGCGGGCCTCCTCGGGGCCGGCGATCGCGACCGCCTCGTAGACGCCCTCGGGATGCAGGTAGTTGACCACCGCGGCGCCGAACCCGACGCTCTCGACGACGGCCTCGGCGATGCGGTGCAGCGTCTCGGCGACGGTGCTGCCGGTGTTGATGCGGCCGGTGATGGTGTAGACGGAGCGGATCGCGGCCATCGCCATGTCCCGATCACGATCCACGGCTGCCTACCCCGATCCGGCCGACCCTGCACCCTCACATCGACGTATCACCCCCGATCCTAAGCAAATGTGCGTCGTCCGTGCAGAGTTCGAACGCTTCGGAGGCGCGCTTGGCGTCCCTCGTCATGGCCTCGAAGATCCGATGCCGCCACGGCACGTGCGGCAGCATGCGGATGCTGAGGTCGCGCAGCCACACCTCCCGGGCGGTCCGCGGCGCGAACCCCTTCGCCGGTGCGAGCGCGGCCCGCTGGTTGACCTCGACGAAGTCGCGCAGCACGGTGTCGTACCGGGCGAACGCCGCCACGTGCTCGTCGCCGGCGGCGGCGAGCTCGCGGGCCAGGGTGTACGCGCCGACGAGGGCGAGGCCGGTGCCCTGCCCGGTGAGCGGCGACGGGCAGTAGCCGGCGTCGCCGACCAGCGCGACCCGGCCCCGGGTCCAGGCGTCCATGCGGACCTGCGCGTTCGGCGCGTAGTAGAAGTCGGGCGCGGTCCGCAGGTGCTCCAGGAGGCGCGGCACGTGCCAGCCGCAGCCTTCGAAGGCCGCCGCGACGTGCTGGCGCTGGGCGTCACGGTCGCGGTGGTCGGCGCCGCCGGTGCCGCCGGTGCCGCCGAACAGCAGGTTGACCTTGATCGTCGCGTTGCCCGGGTCGGTCTTGACGCTGGCGACCCGCCCGGGCGCGTTGTGGATCAGCTGCCAGCGTTCGATGCCGAGCTCGTTGGGGGCGGTGAAGATCGCCATGCGGCTGCCGAGGTCGTGCACGAACCGCTCCGGCGGGCCGAACGCGAGCGCCCGGACCGCGGAGTGCAGGCCGTCGGCGCCCAGGACGAGGTCGAAGCCGCGCGGCGCGCTCCGGGCGAAGGTCACCCGCACCCCGCCCGCGCCCTGGTCCAGCGCCGTGACCGTGTCGCCGAAGATCCATTCCACGCCGCCGGGGACCGTGTCGTACAGCAGGCGCGTGAGGTCGCCCTTCATGATCTCGATGTCGTCAGGGCTGAGCACCCCGAAACCGAGCGGCAGGGTCGCGATCCGCTTGCCCGCGGCGTTGACGAAGCTGGTGCCGAGGGTGTCGGTGCCGGCGCGGCGGGCCCGGTCGGCGATGCCCATGCGCTCGGCGACCCGCAGGGCGGTGCCGCGCACGTCGATGGCGTAGCCGCCGTCGCGCACGGCGGGCGCCCGCTCCACGACGGTGACCGCGTGCCCCGCGTGCCGCAGCCAGAACGCCAGCGCCGTGCCGGCGACGCTCGCACCTGAGATGAGAATGTCCATGCGTACAGCGTACGAACACTGTCAACTGCCATTTTACGGTCCGGTGCACTAGTGCACTAGAATCGGTTCGTGACCGAAGCGCACTACCTGCGGATCGCCGGGCTGATCCGCGACCGGATCAGGGCCGGCGACCTGCGGCCCGGCGACCGGGTGCCGTCGACCCGGGAGATCATCCGCGAGTGGGGCGTCGCGATGGCGACCGCGACCAAGGTGCTCGGCGCGCTGCGCCACGAGGGGCTCGTCGAGGCGGTCCCGGGGGTCGGCACCGTCGTGGCCCGACCCCCCGCGTCCCGGGATCGCCGGCCCGCGCACCGTGAGCAGGTGGTCGCCGCGGCGACCGCGATCGCGGACACCGACGGGCTGGCGGCGTTGTCGATGCGGCGGGTCGCCGCGGCGCTGGGGATGCCGACGATGACGCTGTACCGGCACGTGGCCGGCAAGGAGGAGCTGCTGGTCCTGATGACGGACGCGGCGTTCGCCGCGTCGCCGCTGCCGTCGCCGGCGCCGGAGGGCTGGCGGCGCCGCCTGGAGACGGTGGCGCGGCTGCAGTGGTCGATCTACCGGCGGCACCCGTGGGCGGCGGAGGTCATGTCGTTCACCCGGCCGCCGATGGCGCCGCACGCGATGGCCCACACCGAGTGGGTCCTCGCCGCGCTGGACGAGACCGGCCTGCCGCTGCCCGTGGCGATGCAGACCGCGATGATGCTGGCCAACCACGCCCGGGGCACCGCGGTCAACCTCGAGTGGGAGGCCGGCGCCGAGCAGGACAGCGGGGTCACCAACGAGCAGTGGTTCGCCGCGCAGATGGACCGCTTCGGCGAGATCGTGGCAGGCGGGGACTATCCGATGTTCGTCCGCCTGGCGCAGGAGCCGGACGGCGCCGTCGACTTCGGCCTGGACACGCTGTTCGAGTTCGGCCTGGCCCGCCTCCTGGACGGCCTGACGGCGCTGATCCCGGACCGCTGAGACGACCGCGCCGCGCAACGCCCCGGACAGGTCCGCCGCGGCGCTGCGACCCCCGCGCCGCGCAACGGCCCGGGCGGGTCCGCCGCGGCGCTGACCCGGTCAGCGTCGCGGCTGACGACGGCTCGCGGCGGCGCGGCCTACGGTTCCGGCTCGACACCGATTCCGTTCGAGCCGAAAGGTCGTCATGCCGCACAACCTTCGACGTCTCCTGGCCGGGGCCTGCCTCGTCGCCGCGCCACTGCTCTACGTGGCGGGGCTGCTCGTCGACCCCGCCCTGCGCGCCGGCGACGCCGCCGACGGGGCCTACGGGCGCCACCCCGGGCAGGTGTCCGTGAGCGCCGTACTGCTGCACTGGAGCTGGGTGCTGCTCGTCCCCGGCATCATCGGGATGATCCACCTGGTGCGGCGGCGCGCGGTGCTCTTCGGGCACATCGCCGGGGCGGTCGCCCTGCTCGGCGTCGTCAACTTCTCGGCGCTGATGCTCGGCGACTTCTTCTACGCCCGGCTCGAGGCGGACCTCGGCACGGCGGAGGGCGACCGTCTCGCCGACGCGGCGTTCGCCGCCGGCGGTGCGCTGTGGGGCTTCCAGGTGCCGGGGTTCCTCGGGCTGCTCGGCGTGCTGCTGCTCGGCCTGACGCTCGCGTACGACCGGCAGGTCCCGTGGTGGGCCCCGCCCGCGATGGTGGCCGGGATGCTCGCCGGGCCGGTGTACCCGATCGGCATGATCGCCGGGAGTCTGCTGTACATCGCCGGCGCGGGCGTGATCGGCGTGCGGATGCTGCGGATGAGCGACGCCGAGTGGGCTCAGGCGCCGAGCGGGAACGTCGCGGTGACCGCGTAACCGCCACCGGCCCGGGCCGCGGCGTGCAGGGTGCCGCCGTGCAGCGCGACCCGCTCCCCCATGCCGACGAGCCCGTGCCCCGGCGCGCCACCGCCCGGGGACGCGCCGGCCCCGTCGTCGAGGACCTCGACGGCCAGCGCGTCCGGGGTGAAGCCGATCGTCACGTCCACGGCCGCCGCGCCGGCGTGCTTCAGGGTGTTCGTCAGCGCCTCCTGCACGACCCGGTAGACGGCCAGCCCGAGCGACGGCGGCAGCGACCGCGGCGTACCGGTGGTGACGACCCTGACGTCCAGGCCCGCCGCCCGCAACGGCCCGGCGAGCTCGTCGAGGCGGTCGAGCCCGGCCGGGGCCCGCCCGTCCCGCAGGACGCCGAGCAGCATCCGCAGCTCCTCCACGGTGTCCCGGCCGGCCCGCTCGACGCCGCGCAGCAGGTCGCGTTCCCGGTCGCGGGCGGGGTCGGCGGCCAGCAGCATCCGCACCCCGCCGGTCTGCAACGTCATCAGGCTGACGTTGTGGGAGATGACGTCGTGCAGCTCACGGGCGATGCGGGTGCGCTCCTCGGTGGCCGCGACCGCCGCCCGCTGCGCCATCAGGATCGTCCGCCGGGTCTGGCGGCGCAGCAGGATCCCGCTGCCGTACGCGACGCTCATGAAGATGGCGCCGATCAGGCTCTCGGCGACGTCCTGGCCGGGCAGGGTCTGCAGCAGGGCGTAGGCGGCGAGGACGACGAGGATCCCGGCGGCGCGCACCCGCGGCCCCGCCGACTGGCTGCCGACCGTGTGCACCAGGATCAGGTTCGAGTAGAACTGCCAGGCCGCGAGGGGATAGTCGTCGTCGGTCACCGCGACCCGGAACACGGCCGACAGCCCGGTCAGCGCCGCGAGGGTCCCGACCGGGGACCGGCGGCGCAGCAGCAGGAGCACCCCGGCGACCAGCGCACCCGCGGCGACGAGGCCGGGCCGGTGGATCTGCCCCGCGCCGGGGCCCGCCCGGCCGTACGCCTCGACGACCCCCGCCCCGCCGACCGCGAGCGCCAGCACGGCGTCCAGCCACGACGGCCGCCAGCGTGGCGCCGTCATCCAGCCGAACCGAAGGCACCCGGACCGGTGACACCCGATCCGGTGACGCCCGGACCGGAGAGACCCGGACCGGTGACACCCGAACCGGCGGCGCCCGGGCTGACGAGGCCCGCCTCGTAGCCGTACACCACGGCCTGGATCCGGTCGCGCAGCCCCAGCTTCTGGAAGATCCGGCCGACGTGGGTGCGCACCGTCGCCTCGCCCACCAGCAGCCGGCCGCCGATCTCGGCGTTGGACAACCCACGCACCAGCAGCTCCAGCACGTCGCGCTCCCGGCCGGTCAGCGTGGCGAGCTCCGGCGCCGGGACCGGCTCGGGCCGGGCGGCGAACGAGGCGATGACCCGCGTCGTCACCGCCGGGTCGATGAGCGCGTCACCGGCCGCCGCGACCCGGACCGCGTCGACGAGCTGCTCCGGCGGCGACACCTTGAGCAGAAACCCGCTGACCCCGAGCCGCAGCGCCGCGTGCAGGTGCTCATCGGTGTCGAACATGGTCAGCAGCACGATCTTCGGCGGGCTCGGGTCCGCGAGCAGCTGCCGCGCCGCGGACAGGCCGTCCAGGCGGGGCATGGCGATGTCCATGACGAGCACGTCGGGCCGCAGCCGCCGGGCCACCGCGACCGCCTCGGCCCCGTCGGACGCCTCGCCGACCACGGTGATCGTCGCCGCGGCGGCGGTCTCGACCACCAGCCGCAGGCCGGCCCGGATCATCGCCTGGTCGTCGGCGATCACGAGCCTGACCTGCTCCGACATGTGTGCAGGATAGCGGGCGCCGGCGCCGCGGTCAGATCACCTCGGGGTGCCGCATCGACCATGCGATGAGCGGCTCGAGGGTGGCGATCAGCTCCTCGGCCGCGGCCGAGGGCGCGTAGAGCACCTGGACCGGTGTGCTCGGGATGACGGAGCGCTCGATCAGCCCACGCTGCTCGAGCTCCTTGAGCCGCTGCGCCAGCACCCGGTCGGAGATCCCCTCGGTGAAGGCGCGGTAGTGCCCGAACCGGCGGGCTCCCCGCAGGCCCGCGAGCAGGATCATGCCGACCCAGCGCCGGCCGACGAACTCCAGCGCCGGCTGGAACGCGCGGCACGCGGCATCGCTGGGCGTGGTGTCCAGGCCCGTGGTGTCCAGGCCCGTGGTGTCGCCCGTGGTGCCGAGCGGTGCGTGCGCGATCGAGGTCACTTACCAAAGGTTAGTAGCTAATATCGCAATTGCCCACCACCCCGCCGCTCCGGACGCTGGAAGACATGACACAGACACAGGCCGGCCAGAACCCGCTCCTCGCCCAGCTGCAATGGGTGCACGACATGGTCCGCCGCGATCTCGCCGCGGTGCGCGACCTCGCCCGGGAGGCCGCCCGCGGCGCGCCGGCCCCCGGGATCCAGGAGGGGTTGCTCGGGTTACGCACGCGGGGAGGGCTGTTCCAGCTCCGGGTGAACTGCCTGCGCTACTGCGCGTTCGTCCACGAGCACCACACCAACGAGGACGTGGCCCTGTTCCCCGCCGTCCGCCGCTCCGCGCCGCAGCTCGGGGCGACCGTCGACCGCCTGGAGGCCGACCACCGCGTCGTCGCCGGCCTCCTCGACGAGATCGAGGCAACGGCCCGCACCCTCGACGGCGACGACACGGCCGCGCGGACCCGGCTCGTGGACGCCCTGGAGACCCTGTCGGCGCACCTGCTGGAGCACCTCGCCTTCGAGGAGCAGGCCCTCGCGCCGGTCCTCGCCTCCTGGAAGGCGTGGCCCTTCCATGGCTGAGCGGCCCCTGCGCTTCGGCGTCTCGATCACCCCGGACGCGCGGGACGTCGCCGGCGCCGTCGCGCTCGCCCGGGCCGCCGACGCCGCCGGGCTGGATCTGGTCACGGTGCAGGACCACCCGTACCAGCCGGATCATCTCGACGCGCCGCTGTTCGCCGGTCACCTCGCCGGCCGGACCAGCCGGGTGCGGTTCATGACCGGCGTCGCCGATCTCGCGCTGCGGCCCGCCCCGATGCTGGCCAAGGCTGCCGCGACGCTGGACGTGCTGACCGGCGGCCGGTTCGACCTCGGCGTCGGCACCGGCGGCTACCCGGACGCGGTCGCCGGCATGGGCGGCACACCGTGGCGGGGCGCCGCGGCGGTGACCGCCGCCGGTGAGGCGCTGCGGATCCTGCGGGAGGCCCTGCGGGCGGACGCCCCGGTCGTCCTCGACGGCGAGCACCACCGGGTCGGCGGATACCGGCCGGGTCCGGCGCGGCCCGTGCCGATCTGGCTCGGCGCGCAGGGCCCCCGGATGCTGGGCGTGCTCGGCGCGCTCGCCGACGGCTGGGTCAGCCCGCTGAACATCTACGTCCCGCCCGCCGAGGTCCCGGCCCGGCAGGCGGCGATCGACGCCGCCGCCGAGCGGGCCGGGCGGGACCCGTCGGCGGTGCGCCGCCTGTACAACGTGCTCGGTGCGATCGGCGCGAGCGCCGGTCAGGGGCTGCGCGGCGACAGCGAGACGTGGGCGCGGGTGCTCGCCGGGTGGGCGCACGACCTGCGCTTCGACACCTTCGTGTTCTGGCCCGTGGCGGACCACCTCGGCCAGGTCCGCCGGTTCGCCGAGGAGGTCGTGCCGCGGGTGCGGGAGCTGACCGCGTGAGGCTCAGCCGAGCAGCTCGCCCAGCGGCACCTTCGGGTCGGCGAGACGGGCCAGGTCCACCGCGGTGCCCTTCCAGCCGGCGCGGACGAGGGCCTGGATGTCGTCGGTGACGTCCCAGACGTTGACGTTCATGCCGGCCAGGACCCGGCCGTCCTTGACCCAGAAGGCGACGAACCCGTCCGCGACCGACGTGCCGCCACGGAACACGACGCCGTCGTGGTCGCCCGGCGCGGCGAAGCCGGAGTACTCCATGCCGAGGTCGAACTGGTCGGAGAAGAAGTACGGCACCCGGTCGTAGACGGCCTCACCCAGCAGTGCGGCGGCGGCGACCTTGCCGCCGTTGAGGGCGTTCGCCCAGTGCTCGACCCGCACCCGCCGGCGCAGGCCCGGGTGGTCGAGGTTGACCACGTCGCCGGCGGCGTAGATGTCGGGGTCGGAGGTGCGCAGGCCGGCGTCGACGAGGATGCCGTTGTCGACCTCCAGCCCGGCATCGACGGCGAGCTCGGTGCTGGGCTGGATGCCGATGCCGATGACGGCCACGTCGGCGGGCAGCTCGGTGCCGTCGGCGAGGACGACGCCGGTCAGGGTGCCGTCGATGCCGCGGAACTCCGCGACGGACGCGCCGAAGCGGAACTGCACGCCGTTGGCGCGGTGCAGGTCCGCGAAGATCGTGGCGACCTCGTCGCCGAGGACGCGCTGCAGGGGCAGGTCGGCGACCTCGACCACGGTGACGGTCGCGCCGTGCTTGCGGGCCGCGGCGGCGGTCTCCAGGCCGATCCAGCCGGCGCCGACGACGACCACGTGCGCGGCGGCGCGCAGGTGTGCGAGCAGCGCGTCGGACTCGTCGACGGTGCGCAGGTAGCGCACGCCGGTCAGGTCGGCGCCGGGCACGTCGAGGGTGCGCACCCGCGATCCGGTGGTGAGCAGCAACTTGTCGTAGCGCAGCTCGTCGACGCCGTCGAGGGTGACGGTGTGCGCGACCGGGTCGACGCGGGTGACGCGGGTGGCGAGGCGCAGGTCGACGTCGTGCTCGGCGTACCAGCCCTCGGGGTGGACGAACGCTTTCTCGCGGGCGTCCTCGTTGCCCTGCAGGTAGCCCTTGGACAGCGGCGGGCGCTCGTAGGGGCGCTCCGTCTCCTCGCCGATCAGCACGATCCGCCCGGTGAAGCCTTCGGCGCGCAGTGTCTCCGCCGCCTTCGCCCCGGCGAGGCTCGCGCCCACGATCACAAATGTCCGCTCGTCAGCCATACGTCCAGCCTTCCCTACCGGTCCGCGATCTGCCACCGATCACA
Organism: Dactylosporangium sp. NBC_01737; assembly: GCF_035963215.1. Lineage (NCBI taxonomy): Bacteria > Bacillati > Actinomycetota > Actinomycetes > Micromonosporales > Micromonosporaceae > Dactylosporangium > Dactylosporangium sp. NBC_01737. Next base: position 3,794,154 of record NZ_CP109153.1, on the reverse strand, counting down.
CGCCCGCGGTGGCCGCCGGGTTCAACCGCTGGTGCCACGCCGTGGCGGACAGGTCGGTGAGGCAGGCGACCTGGTCGATGACGACCCGAAGCCGGGCCGCGTCGTCGGCGGCGGCCCGCCACATCGGGGCGAAGACCGCGTCGAGCCCGTCCGGCGCCCGGTCGGCGAGCGCGGTCACCAGCTCCTGCAGGATGGTGATCTCCTGCGCGTAGCGCTGCTTCGAGCCGGGGCGGCGCATCACGTACCGCAGCGCGATGCCCTTCAGCAGCGCGCACTGCGCCCGCACAGCCGGCGGCACGACGAGCCCCGCCGCGTAGCGCCGCAGCGGCTCGTCGCCGTGCACCGCCCTGGTCGCCGACACGGCCGCCGCGGCGAAGCGCCCGGTGAGCACGCTCGTCACCCGTTTCAGGGCGACCTGGGCGGCGTGGCTGCCGTCGTAGTGGTCCACCGGTGCCAGGACCGGGTCGGCGAGCAGGTCCAGCAGGACGGTTTCGAGGTCCGCGGGGCGCTCGGTGGAGTACGCGGCGGCGACGTCCTCGCACAGCGCGGCCCGCTCGCCGGCGTCGGCGCGCAGCGTGGCCAGGTGGACGTAGCCGCCGTGGATGCCGTCCTCGACGTCGTGCACGGAGTAGGCCACGTCGTCGGCCCAGTCCATGACCTGCGCCTCGAGGCACCGTTCATCATCGGTACGGCCGGCGCGCAACCACCCGAAGACGGCGGCGTCGTCGGCGTACACGCCGAACTTGCGGAGCTCGGCGCGGCGGGGCCACGGGTATTTCGACACCGCGTCCAGCGCGGCGCGGGTGAGGTTGAGCCCGGCGGAGGTGCCGTCCGGGGCGAGGACCTTGGCCTCCAGCCGGGTCAGCACCCGCAGGGTCTGTGCGTTGCCCTCGAAGCCGCCGCACGGCCGCGCGACCTCGTCGAGGGCGTCCTCGCCGTTGTGCCCGAACGGCGGGTGGCCGAGGTCGTGGGCGAGCCCGGCGGTGTCGACCACGTCGGGGTCGCAGCCGAGGCGGGCACCCATCTCCCGGCCGATCTGCGCGACCTCCAGGGAGTGGGTGAGGCGGGTGCGCAGGAACGCGTCGGCGCCGGCGGTGTGCACCTGGGTCTTGGCGGCCAGGCGGCGGAACCCGGCGGAGTGCAGCACGCGGGCCCGGTCGCGCTGGAACGCTCCGCGGCCGTTGTCCGCGGAGGTCGTGGTGCGGTCCTTCTGCGGCTCGTGCACGAAGCGTTCCATAGCCGGGTCGAGGTCCGGGTTCACGCCTCGAGCTTAGAGGTCTCCCCGGGTTGCTGATCTCGCGGCGCTGGAAGTGGGGCCGGGACGGGCACCGGCGGCGCCGCGGGCGGGTCCCGGTCGGCGGGCGGCTCGTTGAGGGCCTCGACGACCGGGGTCATCAGGACCTTGATCGCGGCCACGATCGGGATCGCCATGAGGGCGCCGACCACGCCGAGGGTCGCGCCGCCGACGAGCGCGGCGAGCAGCACCGCGATCGCGGACAGGTCGACGGTGTTGCGCAGCACGCGCGGGGCGATCAGGTAGTTCTCCAGCTGCTGGTACAGCAGGAAGAACACCGCCACGACGATCGCGGTGGGCCACACGTCGCCGGTCACCAGCGCGACGACCGTGCAGCCGACGGCGCCGACGGTGGCGCCGATGAGCGGGATCAGGTCGGTGATCGCGACGAAGAACGCGAGCGGCAGCGCGAACGGCACGTCCATCGCGAACAGGCACACGAACGACGACACCCCGGCGAACAGCGAGATGATCAGGTTGCCGATCATGTAACCGCCGACCTTGTCGACGACGACGTTGATGGCCTGCGCGGCGCGGGGGCGGCCCTGCCGCGGCACCAGCCGCACGATGCCCCGCCGGATCCGGGGCAGGTCGGCCATGAAGTAGATGGTGAGCACGGTGACCAGCAGGACGTTGAGCACGGCGCTGAACATGCCGGCGATGATGCCGAGCGCGCCGCCGCCGACCTTGCCGGGCAGGGTCTTGGCGTACTCGGTGAGCTTCTCGGTCAGCCCGTAGCGGTCGGCCACCTCGCGGTAGGTCTGCGACCGTTCGGGCAGCTCCTGCAGGTATTGCGGGATGTTGCGCAGCAGGTCGCCGCCCTGGCCGACCAGCGGCGGGACCAGCGACCAGACGAACCCGACGAGGATCAGCAGCGCGAGCACGACGATGACGGCCACCGCGACCGAACGGCGCACCCCGCGGCGGATCAGCAGCCGCACGGCGGGGTCGAGGCTCACCGCGACGAAGACCGCGATGACGACCTGCACCAGGATCTGCCGGACGTTGTACAGCGCGAACGCGCCGGCGGCCACGGTCAGCAGGCCGAGGCCGGCGGCGACGGCCAGGCGGTAGGCCCTGCCGAAATCCGTCACGGGCGTCATCCGGGGGTTCGCAGGATGCAGAACTCGTTGCCCTCCGGGTCGGCGAGGACGAACCAGGTGGCGTCCTCGGGCTGGCCGACGTCGACGTGGCGGGCACCCATGTTGACGAGGCGCTCGATCTCGCCGTCCAGGTCGTCGGGGCGCAGGTCGAGGTGCAGCCGGTTCTTGGCGTGCTTGGCGTCCGGGTGGCGCAGGAAGACCAGCCGCGGATGGCCGTCGACGCCGGGGCCGACCACGACCTCCCGCGCGGACACGCTCTCGACCCGGTGGTCGAGCACCTCGGCCCACCACCGGCCGAGCCGCTCAGGGTCGAGCGCATCGACGATCAAGGCATCCCAGCGGCTCCCCATGCGTACCTCCGTGGTCGGCGTGGGGACTCACCATACGCCGGGTCGTCGGGCGTCGCAGCCGCGCCGATGCGCGAGGGGACGTCACCTTAGTCGCTTTCCAGGGACCGTGACGGCTAAACGTGCATTTTTGCAAAAGGCAATGACTGACCAGGCTCCGGTTACCGCCCGAATGCATGGAGTAGCTGATCAAGTGGCTCGGGGTAATTTGCCGGAAGCGCATCGTTACGGCCGCTCCCCCACGTCCTGGTCGTCGTGTGCCGCTGCGCCGTGCCTGCTTCTTCCATCCTCTGCCCGCCCGCGAACGGGGGACTCAGTGCCTGCTATCGATGACTGCCTGCGACGCGCGATGACGATTCGCGGCGCCATCGGGGCGAGCCTCATCGACTACACCACCGGGCAGTCGCTGGGCATGCAAGGCGGGAAGGAGCCGGTGGCACCGCACGCGGATCCGACCGCGGCGGCGCTGGGCACCGCGAGCGTCATCCACGCCGCGATGCAGACCGCCGCCTACGCCCCGGCGGTGCCCGGTGACACGGTCGAGGACGTCATCATCAGCACCTCGGCGGCGTACCACCTGATCCGCCCGGTGCGCACCGGCTTCGACTCGCGGCTGGTGCTGTACGTCTGGCTCGACCGGACCGAGGGCAACCTGGCGATCGCCCGCCGCCGCATCCGCTCGCTCGCCGAAGATCTGGCATGAACAGCGTGGGCACCGTGCAGAAAGGCGCCCGGCAGCAGCCGAAGCTCGGCAAGGGCGTCACACCGGCGAAGGCGCTCGCACAGCTCGCCGCGCTGGGCGTGACCGGGGCGCTGACCGTCGTCGGCGAGCCCGGCGGCGTGATCTTCATCCGCGACGGGCTGGTCAACGGCGTCGAGTCGCCGGCCGCGCCCAGCGTCGACCGGCTCCTCACCGCCGCCGGGCTGGTCGAGGAGCGGGTGTGGGAGACCATCCCGTCCCGGCCCGCCCGGGCCCTGGTGGAGGGCGGGCACGTCAGCGCCACCGGGATCGAGCTGTGCGCGCTCAACGCCCTCTACGACGCGGCGTACTTCGTGCTGTCCACCGAGCGGGCCGAGCTGCGCTTCGCCCCGGACATCGAGCACTGGCTCGGCGCCGACTGCACCGTGACGGCGGACCAGTTGTGCGACCACGTCGTGCGGCAGCGGCACATCCTCGACGAAGTGCACCCCTCCGACGTCACCGACACCGCCGCGGTCAGACCGGTCCTGCGACCCGGTCTCGACCGGGTGCTGGTGTCCGGGCTGCAGTGGGAGATCGTGCTGCACGCCGACGGTCACCGCACCCCGCTGGAGCTGGCCGGCCTGCTGGGGCGTTCCGCGTACGCGGTGACCCTCGACGTGCGGCGGCTCGCCGCGGCGGGGCTGCTCGAACCGCCGGAGCCGCCCGAGGCGACGGAGCCGGCGGAGCCCGCCGCCGCGTCCGCGCCGACCGCCCCGGCGGCCGGTGGCGCCGAGGCGCCGGCGAACGGGGGTGCGGACATCCGCGAGGTCCTGCCCCGGCGGGTGCCGGGGACGTTCACGTTCGAGGACCCGCCGTCCGGCACCCGGCGGCACCTGCCGGCGGGGGTCAGCGCCCTGGCCGTGCTGCCGGGCGCGATCGACAAGGCCCCCGACGACTCACTGCTCAAGCGCATCCGCTCGGCGCTGCAATCCCTGCGATGAGGCCGGCTCTTCAGATGGAGGTGAAACGGCAATGACCACCGATACGGAACTGCGCGGCGAGCTGCTCGCGGAGCTGCACCGGCTGCGCCGGGCCGTGCCGGAGCTCACCGGCTGCCTGGTCGCCAGCACCGACGGCCTGCTCATCGTCGAGGACGCCGAGTCGGTGGTCGTCGAGGGTGTCGCCGCGCTGGCGGCGGCCTGCCTCGGTGTCAGCCAGCGCATCGCCGACAGCGCCGGCCACGAGGACTTCCAGGAGGTGTTGATCAGCAGTACGGGCGGCCACGTCGCCATGTACATGGCCGGCCACGGCGCCGTGCTGGTGCTGCTGGCCGGCGACAAGGCGAACGTCGCGCGGCTGCATCACGAGGCACGGCGGGCGATCGCGGTGGTCTCGCGGGTCGTGGCCACCGCCGCGCTCACCTTCTCCCAGGCGCTGCCCGAGCCGGCCCGATGGTAGGCCGCAACGGCGGGGTCCACCGACGACCGAGACGAACCAGCGACCCGGCACCGAAACCCAGTGACACTCCCCCTATCAAGCTCACGGAGGTAGCCATGGCGGACATGGAAACGGCGCTCAAGGAACTCATGACCATCGACGGCGCGATGGGCGTCGCGCTGGTGGACTACAACAGCGGTATGGCGCTCGGCGTGCTCGGCGGTTCGAAGGACCTGGACCTCACCGTCGCGGCGGCCGGCAACACCGACGTGGTCCGCGCCAAGATGCGCACCATCGAGATGCTCAACCTCAAGGACGGCATCGAGGACATCCTGATCACGCTGAACAACCAGTACCACCTGATCAGGCCGGTCACCGGGCGCTCCGGCAAGGGGCTGTTCCTGTACCTGGCGCTGCTGCGGTCCCGGGCCAACCTCGCGCTGGCCCGGCACCAGCTGTCCCGCATCGAGGACGAGCTCGACGTCTGACGGTCCCCGTCCCTGAAGCCTGTCTAACGGGTGTCGGAGGTCGACTGCTCGGTCACGGCCGCGCGGCCGGCCTCCAACCGTGCCACGGGCACACGGAACGGTGAGCACGACACGTAGTCCAGGCCCACCTCGTGGAAGAAGTGCACCGACTCGGGGTCGCCGCCGTGCTCGCCGCAGACCCCGAAGTGCAGCTCGGGACGGGCCGCCCGGCCCTCGTCGACGGCGATGCGCACCAGCCGGCCGACGCCGTCGCGGTCGATGGACTCGAACGGCGACACCCCGAAGATGCCCAGCTCCAGGTACCGCCAGAAGAACGCGCCCTCGACGTCGTCGCGGGAGAAGCCCCAGCCCATCTGGGTCAGGTCGTTGGTCCCGAACGAGAAGAAGTCCGCGGCCTGGGCGATGTCGCCGGCGGTCAGCGCCGCCCTGGGCACCTCGATCATCGTGCCGATCTTCACTTCGACGTCGTACTCGCCGATGATCTTCTCGGCCTCCGCGCGGATCGTCTCCAGCTCCTGCACCGCGCCGACGAGCGGCACCATGATCTCCGGGTGTGCGCCGTCGACCTGCGCCGCGGCCTCGACGATCGCCCGCACCTGCATCGCGAACAGCCCGGGGATGACCAGCCCGAGGCGCACCCCGCGCAGGCCCAGCATCGGGTTCTCCTCGTGCATCCGCCGCACCGCGTCGAGCAGGTCCTTGTCGTGCCCCGGGTCCTGCCCGCGCTCCTCGGCGACGGCGACCTTCACCGCGAGGTCCTCCAGCGGCGGCAGGAACTCGTGCAGCGGCGGGTCGATGAGCCGTACCGTCACCGGCAGGCCCCGCATCTCACGGAACAGTTCGATGAAGTCGGCCCGCTGCAACGGCATCAGCTCCGCCAGGGCCGCGTCCCGCTGCTGCGCGGTGCCGGCCAGGATGAGCCGCTCGACCAGTGCCCGGCGCTCGCCGAGGAACATGTGCTCGGTCCGGCACAGCCCGATGCCCTGCGCCCCGAACCGGCGCGCCCGCGCGGCGTCCTCACCGGTGTCGGCGTTGGTGCGCACCCTCAGCTTCCTGGTGTCGTCCGCGTGGGTGAGGATCCGGTGCACCGCGCTGACGAGTGGGTCCGCCTCGGCGTCGAGGGTGCCTTCGAAGTACTGCACGACCGGCGACGGCTGGACCGGCACCTCACCGAGGTAGATCCGCCCGGTGGTGCCGTCGACGGAGATGACGTCACCCTCGGACACCACGTGACCGTCCACCGTGAACTGTCCCTTGTGGAGGTTGACGTCGAGGTCGTCGGCGCCGCACACGCACGTCTTGCCCATGCCGCGGGCGACCACGGCCGCGTGCGAGGTCTTGCCGCCGCGGCTGGTCAGGATGCCCTGCGCCGCGATCATGCCGGGCAGGTCGTCGGGGTTGGTCTCCCGGCGCACCAGGATGACCTGCTCACCCTCCTTGGCCATGGCCACCGCGTGCCCGGCGTCGAACACGGCCTTGCCGACGGCGGCGCCCGGCGACGCGCCGACGCCCCGGGTGAGCTGCTCCGGCTCGCCGCTCAGGTCGAACGTCGGGAACATCAGCTGGGCCAGCTGCGCGCCGTTGACCCGCCGCAGCGCCTCGTCCATGTCGATGACGCCCTCGTCGACGAGGTGCGTGGCGATGACGAACGCCGCCGCGGCGGTCCGCTTGCCGACCCGGGTCTGCAGCATCCACAGCTTGCCGCGTTCGATGGTGAACTCGATGTCGCACAGGTCCCGGTAGTGCTCCTCGAGCTTCGCCATGATGGCCATCAGCTCGTCGTAGCTGTGCCGGTCCTTGTCCCGCAGGCCTTCGAGGGGGGTGGTGTTGCGGATGCCGGCGACGACGTCCTCGCCCTGCGCGTTGGCGAGGTAGTCGCCGTAGACGCCGGGCTCACCCGTCGCCGGGTCGCGGGTGAACGCGACGCCCGTGCCCGAGTCGGCGCCGAGGTTGCCGAAGACCATCGCCACCACGTTGACGGCCGTGCCGAGGTCGGTCGGGATGCGCTCCTGCCGCCGGTACAGCACGGCACGGTCGGCGTTCCAGGAGCCGAAGACGGCGCTGACGGCGAGGTCGAGCTGCTCGCGCGGGTCCTGTGGGAAGTCACGGCCGGTGTGCTCGCGGAAGATCTCCTTGTACCGCTGCACCAGCTGCCGCAACGCGGCCGCGTCGAGGCCCAGGTCGTCCTTGGTCTTGGCGGCGTGCTTCGCGTCGTCGAGCGCGTGCTCGAACTCGGTGCCGGGGACCTCGCACACGGTCTTGCCGAACATCTGGATCAGCCGGCGGTAGGAGTCCCAGGCGAACCGCTCGTCCCCGCCGGCCTGCGCCGCGAGGCCGGCGACGCTGTGGTCGGTGAGCCCGACGTTGAGCACCGTCTCCATCATGCCGGGCATCGAGAACTTCGCCCCGGACCGGACCGAGACGAGCAGCGGGTCGTGCCGGTCGCCGAGCCTGCGGCCCATCTTGGCCTCCAGCGCGGCGAGGTGCTCCCCGACCTGGCGGTCCATCCCCTCGGGCAGGCTGCCGGTCTTGAGGTACACACGGCACGCGTCGGTGGTGATGGTGAACCCGGGCGGCACCGGCAGGCCGAGGTTGGTCATCTCGGCGAGGTTGGCTCCCTTGCCTCCGAGAAGATCCTTGAGATCCCGGTTGCCCTCTTCGAAGTCGTAGACGAACTTCTCCACTGACGCCTCCACTACCCTTACTGGTGCGGGCTAAGCCATCGTTAGGGTTCCCGTGTGCGGCACACCGTAAAGCGGTGTTCCGCGCTTTGGCACGGCCTTATGACAAGTCGCACAAGGAACGGCATACAAGGCTCTTACCAGTGCATTTGGGAGCGCTCCACCAAGCAGCTTCGCGCACCGTTCGGCTTCATGCCCGTTTTACGGCTTCTTGCATTCCCGCACTTCGGGATGCGTACACCTGCATTCTCCGCCGCATTTTCAATCACCACTGAGCATCATTTCTGCGCGGTGCCGTCGGCCCCCGCAGTGCTTCGGAGCCCCGCATGGCATGCTCGGAGACGTGACCCTGAAGCTCGGCCCCTACGTCGTCGACCCGCCCGTCGTGCTCGCCCCGATGGCCGGCATCACGAACGTGGCGTACCGCCAGCTCTGCCGCGAACAGGGTGCCGGCCTCTACGTCTGCGAGATGATCACGACCCGCGCCCTGGTCGAACGCAACCCCAAGACCATGAGCATGATCCAGTTCGGCGCGGCCGAGCGGCCGAGGAGCCTGCAGCTGTACGGCGTCGACCCGGCCACCATCCGCAAGGCCGTCGAGATGGTCGTCGAGCAGGACCTCGCCGACCACATCGACATGAACTTCGGCTGCAGCGTGCCCAAGGTGACCCGCCGCGGCGGCGGCTCCGCCCTGCCGTGGAAGCGCCGCCTGTTCCGCGACATCGTCACGTCCGCCGTCGAAGGCGCCCAGGGCCTGCCGGTCACGATCAAGATGCGCATCGGCATCGACGACTCGCACGTGACGATGCTCGACGCGGGCCGCATCGCCCAGGACGCCGGCGTCGCGTGGGTCGCGCTGCACGCCCGCACCGCCGCCCAACGCTATTCGGGCATCGCCTCCTGGGACGCGATCGCCGCGCTGAAGCAGACCCTCGACATCCCCGTCCTCGGCAACGGCGACATCTGGGAAGCCGAGGATGCGCTGCGCATGATGGCGCAGACGGGCTGCGACGGTGTGGTGATCGGCCGCGGCTGCCTCGGCCGCCCGTGGCTCTTCGCCGACCTGGCCGCCGCCTTCGCCGGCCGCGCCGACCGCGCCTTCCCCACCCTGGGCGAGGTCGCCACCCTGATGCACCGCCACGCGACCCTGCTCGTCGAATGGTGGGGCCGCGAAAAGGAAGGCGTCACCGACTTCCGCAAGCACGTCGCCTGGTACCTGAAAGGCTTCCCGGTCGGCGGCGAACTGCGCGCCGCCATGGCCACCGCGTCGTCCCTGGCCGAGCTCGGCGCCCTGCTCGCCCAGCTCGACCCGGCGGTCCCGTTCCCCCGCGACATCCTCGGCCAACCCAGAGGCCGCACCGGCACCCCGGCGAAGGTGGTCCTCCCCCAGGACTGGCTCGCCGACCGCGACGACGACACCATCCCCGAAGGCGCCGAACTCGACGACAGCGGCGGCTGAGCGCCGCGTCGTCAGGTCCGGGTGATGCGCATCGAGGAGATCGCGTCGTTGTTGCCGGTGTCGCGCATGTCGGGGTTGTCGGCGGTGAACGTCCACCGCGTCCCGATGAAGCCGCTGTGCTGAAACGCGGTGACGGTGTAGCCGGCGGGGACCCGGATGGACGAGATGTTGTCGTTGACCTTCCCGGCCGCCTGCAACTGCGGGAGGTCGTAGTCGCCCGCGCCGAGCGAGACCGCCGGACCGCCGAAGTTGATGTCGCCGTAGAACGTCGGGCCGGCGTCGCCGGGCCCGGACCGGACGGCCGTGTACAACAACGCGCCGGCCAGGAGGACGGCGACCGCGACGGCGGGCATGAGCGCCCGGCGCCAGGCAGTGGTGGACATCGCGGCTCCTTGTCGGACTGATTTCGCTGTGCGGCACGCCGATGCCGGCAGCACGCCGGCGCCGGTGTGCTGCCGGACGAGCCGGACCAGCGCGCCGACGCCGCGACCGGGAGGGCATCGACGACGCCGGCGCACCGCCGGCTAGTTCTGGGTGATGCGCATCGAGGAGATCGCGTCGTTGTTGCCCGTGTTGAGCATGTTCGAGTTGTCGGCGGTGAACGTCCACTGCGTCCCGGCGAAGCCGCTGTGCTGGAACGCGGTGACGGTGTAACCGCTGGGGACCCGGATGGACGAGATGCTGTCGTTGGCTATCCCGGCCGCCTGCAACTGCGAGAGGTCGTAGTTGCCGGCGCCGAGCGAGACCGCCGGACCGCCGAAGTTGATGTCGCCGTAGAACGTCGGGCCGCCGCTGGGCTGGCCGCCACCACCGATGCCGAGGGTCGATGCGGTGCCGGACAGTGACTTCACGCCGTTGTTCTGGGTGCCGGTCAGCGTGGTCGCCGAGTACGCCGACAGCAGCTTCGCGGTGCGCTCCACGACGTAGTTGGTGTTCGCCGCGGTGGCGAAGCTGATCTCCGACGCGCCTGCGGTGGTGATGACCGCGTTGTCGGAGGTGCGGCGGACCCGGACCTGCTGGGTGCCCCACGGGTTGACCACCCGGGCCTGCTTGCCGTGCAGGCTGCGCAGGCCGACGTACTTGATCTCGCCGCCCTCACGCTCGGAGGAGACCAGGAAGCCGTCCTTCGCCAGCAGTGTGAACTTGCCGGTGAAACCGCCGAACGTCGGCGCGGCGGGGAACACCCGGATCTTGTCGTTGTAGCTCTGCATCAGCGCCTCGTTCATCGCCACCAGGTGGATGCCGAGATACTCGAAGACGCCGTTGGTGTTGTTGGTCATGCCGTTGGGATAGTTCTGGTAGCGCTGCAGCATGGTCTTCATGCCGTTGAAGGTCTGGTCGCCGAGGCCCAGCCGGGCCGCCTGGGCGTGGTCGTTGGCCCACACGTTGCTGTACGGGTTCGGCCGGCTGTTCCACGTGTTGAGCGCGGTCTGGTAGTCGCTCGCGCCGATGCCGGTGCGGTCGTACGGCCAGATCAGTTCGGCCGACACGTTCTCGCCGTTGCGCTGCTGGGCCGGCGCGGGCGGGTCGTGCGGCAGCCAGGCACCGTTGGACACCTGGTAGGGGTGCATCCGGTTGACCAGGTCCTGCCACTGCGAGCGCAGCCCGCTGTCGACGCCGAGGTCGGTGGACACCTGGATGGCGATCGGGGCGAGCAGCCGCACGGCGGCAAGGTCTGTGATCGCGTTGCGCACGTCCCAGTAGGTCTCGTGTGCGTTGGAGTTGGGCATGACCCACTCGTTGTTCTGCAGCTGGAACCGGTTCTGGTAGAAGCGCAGCACGTCACGCATGAACGGGTAGACCGTGTTCTGCAGGTACGCGGTGTCGTTGGAGTACCGGTACTGCAGGTACATGTTGTACGCGGCCTCGGTGCCGGTGGAGTAGATGTCGTTGACGTAGTCGCTGCCGACGGTGCCGCGCGCGTTACCGTCCCAGCCCATCGTCTCCGGCACCCACAGCGCGTTGCCGACCCCGTACCGCGTCTGGGTGTACGACGTCAGCGCACCCTGATTTCGGCTGTAGAGGCGGTTGAACGTCGACATCATGTCGACATGGTTCGATGCCAGGAATGAGTTGTAGACGTCGCGCTGGTTCCAGTACCAGTAGCCGTTGGACCATTTCGTGTTGTCCTGCGTCGCGCGGAACACCCCGTTGATGAAGTGCACCGGGTAGTTGCCGAACCCGCCGGCGGCGATCATGTAGGTCGACAGGTAGTAGGCGTTCTCCAGGTAGTCGGCGTCGTTGCTGCCGCCGTACTGCACGAACGACCTGCCCCAGAAGCTGTGCCACCAGTTCTTGTAGTTGTTCAGCGTGGTGCCGTAGCCGGTGGCCTTCACCGAGGAGAGCTGGTTGCGCGCCTGGGCGACGGAGTCCCGGTTCGGCGCGTTGATCCGCGACGCCGCCGTGAACCAGATGGTGTAGCTCGACGACGGTGTGATGGTCAGCCGGACGCGGGTGCCGTTGACGGTCGAGGACGTGTAGCCGGCGCCCTCCACCGACGCGGCGAGCGTGTAGCCGAACCCGTTCGGGTCGGCCTGGCCGCGGGAGATGCCGATGCCGCCCGCGTCGGCGAAGGTCGACGCGGTCTTCCAGGTGGTCAGGTTCGGCACGTCAGCGGAGTTGGTGACCGCGTTGAGATCCCACAGGCTCAGCTCGAGGGTGATGTTCGAGACGCCCGTCCGGGTGTCGTCGACGTGGATGCCCATGACCTCGGAGTTGGGCGAGCCCATGATCGTGACCGTGCGGTTGGTGTCGTACTTCGTCGTCAGCGTGCCGTCGTACAGCGACAGCCGCTGCTGGAACGTCGAATACCCGGTGTTCATCGCCGGCGTCGTGGTGAGGTTGACGTTGCCGGCCGCGTACGCCGACTGCTCCGACAGGTCGACGCCCGACACCTGCATCGAGAGCTGGTTGGCGTTCCAGACCATCGCACCGGTCCGGCCGTTGCCGACGGTCAGGCCGTACAGCGGGTTGGTGTTCGGCGAGTTGTAGACGACGTCGTGCTTGGACAGGTACGAACCGTAGTTCACGTCCAGAGTGCCGGAGCTCGAGTTGAACGCGGCGTCGGTCGTCGAGGCGTTGGCGGGCCCGGACTGGACGACTGCGAGCAACAACGTGCCGGTCAGTGTGGCGGCGACGACGGCGGGCGTGAGCGCCCGGCGCCAGGGGGTGGGGGACATCGCGGCTCCTTGTCGGACTACGTGAGGCCGATGACGCTGAATCCTTCAGGGGCTCGCCGAAGACCCCGGCGTGTCACGCATCCCGGACGATCAAGGCGGCGCATACATGGGATGTATTTCGGTCGTCGAACACAGCTTGACGGCAGCCTGATAGACGCAGACCACCCTGCGGTGCGTTTGGCGGTCGCACCTCTCGACGGGTTACGGACATGCTCGGCGAAACATAGGATGACCGCTAGGCCGCTGTCAATACACACGGCCAACTGCGGCATACCCGACCGTCACGGTGGACGGCCCGCAGGACCGCGGCCGGAGGCGGCGGTTCCCCCGGGCCGGGTGTCGCCGGCGGTGCGGGTCGCGACGAGCATTGCGCACATGACGGCATCCCCGGACGGGCCTGCCGCGCCCGTGCTCGTCACCGGCGCGGCCGGAAGTGTCGGGGCGGTCGGCCGGTCCGTCGTGCAGCTGCTGCGGCGGCGGGGCGTGCCGGTGCGGGCGATGGTGCACCGGGAGGACGAGCGGGCCGAGGCGTTGCGGGCCACCGGCGCCGAGGTCGTCGCCGGGGATCTCACCGAGGCGGGCGACGTCGTGCGGGCCCTCGACGGGTGCCGCCGCGTGTACTTCGGCATGAGCGTGTCGGCGCGGTACCTGCAGGCGACGGCGACCGTGGCGGCCGCCGCCCGGGCGCAGGGCGACGTGACGGCGCTGGTGAACATGTCGCAGATGACGGTCTCGCAGATGACGCTGACCAGCACCACCGAGTCGAAGCAGCATCGGCTGCACTGGCTCGGCGAGCAGGTGCTCAACTGGTCGGGGCTACCGGTCGTGCACGTGCGGCCGACCGCCTTCCTGGAGAACCCGATCTTCGACGTGCCCGGCGACGGCGTGCTCCGGCTGCCGTTCGGGTCCGCGCGTACCTCACCGGTGGCGGCGCGTGACGTCGCCGAGGTGGTCGCGGCCCTGCTGATCGGGCCCGTGCCGCACGCCGGGAAGGTGTACGAGCTCACCGGCGCCCGCTCGCAGGACATGACCGCCATCGCGGCGGAGCTCACGGCCGCGCTGGGAAGGCCGGTCACCTACGTGGACGTCCCGCTGCGGCAATGGATCGACGAGGTGCTGACACCGCTCGGCCTGCCGGAGCACCTGCAGAACCATCTCGTCACCATGGCGCGGCTGCACCACGACGGTCGCTACGACCGCCTGACCCACGACGTCGAGGCCGTCATCGGCCGGCCACCCATGAGCATCCGTGACGTCGTCGCCGGGCGCACCTGACCACGTGTCCCCGGACCGGCGGGGTCAGCGGCGGGACCAGGTGAGCGCGGCGAGCCCCGCGAACACGAGGCCGAACACGACCAGGCAGCCACCCAGGAGCGTGCCGGGGTCGCCGTCCTGTGCGCTGCGGATCCAGGTGTACGCGCCGTACGCCAGCATCGCCAGGCCGAACAGGGCCAGGTAGAGCGCCACGAAGCCGGAACCCGCGCGCCTCACCCGGTGCCGCCCCTGGCGGACTCGTCGATCACGCGGCGGGCGGCGGCGCCGGGGTCGGCCTTGGCCTCGCCCAGGGGGATGCCGAAGACGTTGATGGTGTCCAGCACGCGGCGGTACTCCTGGCGTGACTGGGCGGCCGCGGCGTTCACCGCGTCGCGGACGGCGTCGCCGAGCGAGAGGTTGTCCAGGCGGCGGCGGGCGGTGGGGTGCAGCCGGATCTCGCGCAGGCCGCCCCAGGCGTCGGTGACCGCGGTGACGAGCCCGGTCGCGTCGGAGCCCTCGCACTCCAGCTCGGTCAGCTGCGACCGCAGGCCCAGCACGTCGTTCACCATCGGCCGGATCAGGTCCGGCACGCCGCGCAGCAGCTCCTCGTCGTTCACCGCGGGTCTCCCTGGTCGCCGGGCCTGGCCAGCCAGGCGCCGGCTTCGGCGGCCGCGGCGGCGCGGGCCGCACGGATCGCGTCGGCGCAGGCCTTCTGCAGCTGCTCGTGGTCGAGGTCACGGATCGCGTACGCCGTGATGTGCACGCCCTCGACGGTGCCGTCGACGCGGACCGTCGCCTCGACGAGGCCGGTCGGGTCGGTGGCGGTGCCGGTGGCGCTCAGCTGCTCGGCCATGGCCGCCTGGGCGGCCCTGGTCTCCTGCTGCATCTTCTCGGCGTCCTCGAGCAGGCCAGTGCGGGCAAGCCGCCGGGTCAGCTCGGTCAGCCGGGCGAATGGGTCGTCGTTCACGGGTGCTCCGTCGCCGTCAGTGCAGCAGGCTGGGCGGGATCTCGGCCAGCTTCCAGCCGCCCGGGTTGCCGATGGCGGACAGCCGCTCCGGGTCCAGGGCGGCGGCCTTGCCGCTCAGGTTGCCGTTCTGGTCCTTGAGGTGACCGGCCAGCTCCGCGTAGGCGCCGGCGATCTTCTGCTTCATGCTCGCCATGGTGGACAGGTAGGCCACGATGGTCCCGACGATGGCGCCGACGATCGCGATCGCCACGCCCAGGATGATCGTCTTGAGGATGACCTGCGTCGTCAGGGTCGGGTCCGGGGCGAGGCTGGCAGCGATGCACTCGAGGATCGCGGTGACCATCGCGATGAGGAACTCGATCTGCACGGCCAGGAAGAGCCCGCCGACCGCGGAGCACTCCGACGCGGTGACGTCGACGAGCTTGTTCAGCGAGTTGACCATGTTGTACAGCCGGTCGCCGTACTTGCGGAACTCCAGCGCGCCGTCGTCCTGCCAGGCGTCGGCGAGCAGCGCCTTCTGGGTGTTCGTGAGGTCCGTGGCGGCGGCGGACGTCACCGTGCGGATGTCCGACCAGTAGTCCGCCGCCTCATACCACGGCTTGGGGTCGGCATAGACCAGGGCGAACGCCTCGCAGGCGGCCGGCACCGCGAACACGACCGGGCTGGGCGCGCCGATGCGGGACAGGACGACGCCGAGGGCGATGATGGCGGCCTCGTCGATCCCGGCGAGGGCGAGCCCGGACGCGGGTGTGCTGCTGACCATCAGCTGATCCCCAGTTCCTTGGCGTGGCGGCGCTCGACCTCTTCGTAGTAGGTGGCGACCTTTCCCAGCGCGTCACCGACCGCGATCAACGCGTCGCCGATCCCGGCCGCGACCTCGTTGAGGCCCGTGCGTGCCTGCTCGTAGGAGGTGTGCAGCACCGGCACGCCGATCGGGAACGCGGTCCACGGCAGGTTGAGCTCCTCCAGCCGCGGCTGGATCTCGGTCTTGAACCGCTCGCCGTCGGCCTTGATGGTGGTCGCCCCGTGCCGGACGTCGTCGATCTTGAACTTGATGCCTTGGCCCATTGCTGCCCCCGTCGGCCGACTCTTGTCAATGCTTCACTCGTCAATGCATCGTCGCGGACGACAGTTTCAGCTCACCCGCCGGTGTGTCAACACACCGGCGGCACCGTCAGTCGGACAGGACGGCGAGCCGCCGCACGGGCCCGAAGCGCGCCGTCATGGTGTGCGGCCCACCGCCGCGTACATCGCGACCTCGGCGGGCGTGGCGTCCGGGTAGCTGCCCCGCCAGTCGCAGACCGCGACGACGCCGGGCGGCACCAGCTCCAGGCCGTCGAAGAAGGCGCCGAACTGCGCCGCGGTGCGCGCGTAACCGTCGGTGCGACCGGCGGCGAACATCGCCCGGTACGCGGCGGCGCCGGCCTCGTCGGCGAAGTCGACGGTCGCGTTCGTGGCGACCAGGTAACTGCCGGACGGCAGCGCGGACAGCAGGGTCCGCACGATCGGCAGGGCGGCCTCGTCGGTGTGGACGAAGTGCAGGATCGCCACGAGCAGCAGGGCGACGGGACGGTCCAGGTCGAGCGTGGCGCGCAGGTCGGGATGGCCCAGGATCGCGGCCGGGTCGCGCAGGTCCGCCTCCAGGTACGCGGTCTTCCCCTCGGGGGTACCGGTGAGCAGCGCCCGCGCGTGGGTGAGCACGATCGGGTCGTTGTCGACGTAGACGACGCGGGATGTGGGGTCGGCACGCTGCGCCAGCTCGTGGGTGTTGTCCGGCACGGGCAGGCCCGTGCCGATGTCCAGGAACTGGCGCACGCCGGCCTCCTCGGCCAGGAACCGCACGGCACGGCGGAGGAAGGCCCGGTTGGCCAGCACCGCCGTGCGCACGGTCGGGAACGCGGCGGCGATCTCGTCGCCGGAGGCCCGGTCGGCGGCGAAGTGGTCCTTGCCGCCGAGCCAGTAGTTGTAGCGGCGGGCCGGGTGGGGCACCGATGTGTCGATCCGGTCCTGTCCCGTCATGACGTTCAGGTTAATCGATGTGTCCGCACCCGTGCCCGCCGTCATGGATCTACGCGCAGGGCGCCTGCTTCGGGCCGGGCGCCACCGGGGGCGCCGCGTCCGACACCGTCACCGACAGCTGGGCGGTCGCCGCCAGCTGGGTGCCGGCGGGCGCCCCGGCCTTGGCCGCGTCGACCACGACGGACCGCGAGCCGAGGTACGCGAACGTGTTCCCGTCGAAGATCAGCTCGTAGCGGATGCCCTGGGCGGCGTTGACGTAGCCGACCGCGACGCCGCCGCGGCCGGCGGCGTCCTGCGCGTCGCCGACCAGCTGCGCACCGGGGACGAGCTTCAACGCCTGGTACACGGCCGTGTGCTGGGCCGCGGGCATCGCCGCACCGGCCAGTTCCGTGCCGGCCTTCCACAGGTAGAAGTTCTTGTCGGCGCCGCCGCCGGGGAACTTCCTGAAGTAGGTCAGCATGCCCTGCGCGTCGGCCGGCAGGGTGCCGTAGAACGCGTAGTCCTGCCTGATCTCCCCGCCCTTCGCCGGGCACAGCACGTTCTCGTCGACCGAGCCGGCCGCGGGCACGCCCGCCGGGACGGCGCGCCCCGGGAACGGCAGCGGCGCCAGGTTCTCGGACCGGATCGCACCCTGTTTCGTGTTGTCCGAGGAGATCCAGGTCGTCCGTTTCATCCGGTACAGGTAGCGCCCGTCGTCGCCGAAGAACGCCTGGTCCTGCACGATGGACTCGGTGACCACGAACTGCCCCGGGCCGGGTGTGACCCCGGGGACGGCCGCGGCGAGGTCGAGCACCTCGGCGACGGAGACGGGCCGCAGCCCGGCCTTCGCCGAAGCCGACGCCGAGCCGACCGCGGACGGCGGGGCCGCCGGCGGGGTCGTCGTGGTCAGCAGCACCGCCACCGCCACCGCCACCCCGGCCGTGGCGAGGCCCGCGACCGCCAGCAGCGGGCGGCGGGACCTGGGCCGGGCAGCGCGCTGCGCCCGCAGGGTCGTCACGAAGGACCGTTCGGCCTCCGTCAGTACGGCACCGGACATCTCCGGCACCTCGCCGCGGAACTCGCGGAGTTGTCGCATGTCGTTCACAGGTCCTCCTGGATGGACGTCGGGTCCGCCCCGCCGAGTGCCACGCGCATCCTGCTTCGAGCCCGGTTCACCCGGGACCGCACCGTTCCCACGGGCACACCGAGTGCGACCGCGATCTCCTCGTACGTGAGGTCGCCCCACGCCACCAGCAGCAGCGCGTCGCGGTACCCGGGACGCAGGTCCGCGAGCGCCGCGGCGAGCCGCCGGTTGACGGCATCCGCACCCAGCCGGGCGTCGCTGAGCACCTCGAACCCCTCCGTCACCGGGTCGATGCCGGTGCGTTCGAGGGCCTTCAGCGCCCGGATCTCGGCGCGGCGCTGCCGGCCGATCAGGTTGGTGGCGATGCCGAACAGCCACGGCCGGGCGTCGAGCCGGTCGGGTGCGTAGCGGTGCCGCTGCCGGAACGCCGCGAGGAACACGTCGGCGCAGACGTCCTCGGCGCATGCCGTGCCGAGGCGGCGGGTCACGTACCGCTGGATCACCGGCGCGTGCCGGCGGAAGATCAGGGCGAAGAGCTCGGGCTCATCCAGGGACCGCGCGATGATCACGGCATCGCCCACCGGTTCGGTGGCCACCGCTGTCTCGGTTGGTCTGGTCATCGGGCATCAGGCCTCTCGGCTGTCGGTCAGTACACCCGGTACTTGCCCGACCGCCGCGCCACGGTTCCCGGTTTCAGTCCTCGACCGCGGCGGCAGCCCCGAACACCCATGGCGTGGTCTGCGCGATGAAGTCCGCCGGGAAGCCGAGCGTGAACGCCGTCGCCTCCTCCAGGCGGGCGACGTGCTCCGCCGGCAGCTCCACGTCCAGCGCGCCGAGGTTGTCGGTGAGCTGCTCCAGGGACCTGGCGCCGACGATCGGGTGGACCGCCCGGGACCGGACCCTGGTCCACGCGAGCGCGACCCGCGCCGGGGTGACGCCGAGGTCGTCCGCGACCGCCTGCACGGCCCGCGCCACGGACAGGTCGTGCTCGGAGATCGAGGACGGGTCGAGCCGCCGGGTCGGTGAGCTGCCGCCGGTGTACTTGCCGGAGAGCACCCCGTTGCCGAGGGGGCTCCACGCGGCGACGGTCATCCCGAACGACTCCGCCATCGGCAGCAGCTCCCGCTCGACGTCCCGGTTGAGCAGGCTGTAGGGCACCTGCAGGCCGGCGAACGCGGTCCAGCCGCGCCACTGCGCGAGGGTGTTGGCCCGGGACACGACCCACGCCGGCGCGTCGGAGATGCCGACGTGCAGCACCTTCCCGGACCGTACCGCGTCGTCGAGGGCCCGCATCGTCTCCTCGATCGGCGTGTGCCGGTCCCAGATGTGCACCCAGTAGACGTCGAGGTGGTCGGTGCGCAGCCGGCGCAGGCTCGTCTCCAGCGACAGCCGCAGGTTCTTGCGGTGGTTGCCGCCGCCGTTGGGGTCGGCCGCGTCGCGCGTGACGCTGTACTTCGTGGTCAGCACGAACCGGTCCCGCCGGCCCTCCAGGAGCTCGCCGAGGATCTCCTCGCTCGCGCCGCCCCGGTAGTTGCTGGCGGTGTCCAGCACGTTGCCGCCCGCGTCGGCGTACGCGTCGAGGATCCTGCGGCACTCCTCGATCGGCGCGCCGACCCCGCCCTGCTCGCCGAACGTCATCGCACCCAGGAACAGCTCCGAGACGCGCAGCCCGGTCTGCCCGAACGTCCGGTACCGCATCGCAACCCCCATGATCTCGCCCGATGCCCGGCGCCAATCGTAGCCACACGGGAACTTCCCCTGGTTCGGCGGCGACTACCCGTCCGTGGAGTGCATGCGGTACCGGGAAGCGCTGTCCGCGCGGATGGACGGCGAGGACGAGGCGGTCGCGCCGGCGCTGGTCGACGCGCACCTGTCGCAGTGCGCGGCGTGCCGGCAGTGGCAGGAGCAGGCGTTCGCGGCGACGCGGATGGTACGGCTGTGGCCGCTGCACGCCGCTCCGCCACCGGCGCAACGCCTCCTGGCGGGCTTCGCCCCGTCGTCGCGTCGTTCGCTGCGTGAGGTGCTCACCCGGCGGCGGCTGGTGTTCTCGCTGCGGGTGCTGCTCGGCGGGTTCGGCGCGGCGCAGTTCGTGCTCGGCATCGCCCAGGCGGCGAACGCGGCGACCGCCCACGTGCACGAGGCCGGTCACGTGTTCCACGAGTCGGCCGCCTGGAACGTGGCGATCGGCGCCGGGTTCGCCTGGATCGCGACCCGGCGGGCCACCCCGGCCGGCGCGCTGCCGATGCTGACCGCGTTCGTGGCGCTGCTGGCGCTGCTGTCCGCCAACGACCTGCTCGCCGGGGCGGTGGAGACGGCGCGGCTGGTGAGCCACGGGTTCGTCCTCGCCGGGTACGCGATCGTGGTCGCCCTGTCCCGTCCCGCGCTCGACCCCGGGGGCCCGCCCGCCGACCGGCAACGCCCGGCGCGCCGGTTCGGCCGCCCGCCGGCGCTCGACGCCGTCGACGAGCCGCCGGCCCCGGCGCCGCTGCGCCTGATCCAGGGCCAGGCGCGCGTCAAACGGGCCGCCTGAACCCGGCGCCCGGCGCTAGACCCGCCGCAGCAGGTACGTGTCCATGATCCAGCCCTTGCGGGCGCGGGCCTCGCGGCGGACCGCGTCGATCTCGTCGACGACCTTGCCGAGGCGGCCGGCGACGAGCAGCTCGTCCGGGGTGCCGAGGTACGCGCCCCAGTAGATGTCGATGTCCTCGTCGCGGTACGCACGGCAGGCGAGGTCCGCGTCGAGCATCACGACGACGTCCTCGCACCCGTCGGGCCAGCCTGCGGCGAGGCGCCGCCCGGTCGTGATGTGGACCGGCCCGGCGACCCGGTTCAGCATGATCCGGTGCCGGGCGGTGAGCGCCTGGACGCTGGTGATGCCGGGGATGACCTCATAGTCGACGGCCACGTTGCCCCGGGCGGCGATCGTGTCCAGGATGCGGATCGTGCCGTCGTACAACGCCGGATCCCCCCAGGCGAGGATGCCGACGACGCCCTCCTCGGCCAGCAGCGCCTCCTCGATCAGCCGGGCCCGCTCGTCGCGCCAGTCCCGCACCGCGCCCTCGTAGTCCGCGGCGGTCCGGTCGCGGGGCGGGTCGGCGATGACCACCGTCCGGAACGGCCGCCGCGTGGCGAACCGCTCGCAGATCGCCCGCCGCGCCTCCGTCAGGTCCGCGGTCGTGTCGCCCTTGTCGAGGACGAAGAACACGTCGACCGCGTTCATGGCGTCGACCGCCTGCACGGTGACGTGGTCCGGGTCGCCCGCGCCGATTCCGATGATCAGTACCTTTCGCACCGGCCCATGATGTCAGGCGGCGCGGGCCGTTCTGCATGATGGACCGATGACGCAGGACCGGTGGAACGAGGTCATGACGCTGCTCGTGGAGGCGGTCCCGCCGGGGCCCGCGACCGTGGTGGTCGACGGCACCGACGAGCGGACCGGCCAGGTGGCTGACCGCCTGATGACGGCGCTGCGCTCGGCCGGCCGCCCTTCCACCCGCCTGCCGCCCGCTTCCGGGGCGGTGCCGCCGGCTTCCGGGGCGGTGCCGCCGGCTTCCGGGGCCGGCTTCCGGGGCGGTGCCGCCGGCTTCCGGGGCGGTGCTGGTCGCCGACGGGTCCGGCGCGCGGGACAGCCCGCCGGCCGGCGGCTGGGACGTGGTCGTCTGGTTGCGCACGTCACGCCGGCAGCACGCCGCCGACGGCACCAGGGGCGATACCGCGGACGTCGTCGTCGACCTGCACGACCCCGAGTGGCCGGTGATCCGGCACCTCGCCGCGCGGCTCCTGCCGCACCACCGGTGGCACCTGGCGGAGTCCCGGGCGTTCTTCGGCGTCCGCGCCGACACCTGGGACGCGAAGTTCGGCGACGACCTGCCCGCGTACGCCGCCGCGGTCGAGGCCGCGGCCCTGCCGCCGGGCGGGGTCGTGCTCGACGCCGGCTGCGGCACCGGCCGCGCCCTGCCCGCGCTGCGCGCCGCCGTCGGCCTGGCCGGGACCGTCATCGGGCTGGACCACACGCCGCAGATGCTCGCCAAGGCCCGCGAGAAGGGCAACCGCGGTCTCGTGCTCGCCGACGCGGGCCGCCTGCCGTTCGCGGACGGCAGCCTCGACGCCGTGTTCGCCGCGGGGCTCGTCATGCACCTGCCGGACCCCGTCGACGGGCTCCGCGAGCTCGCCCGGGTCATCAGGACCGGCGGGCGGCTGGTGCTCTTCCACCCGACGGGCCGCGCCGCGCTCGCCGCCCGCCACGGCCGGGTCCTGCGCCCGGACGAGCCCCTCGCCGAGGGCCCGCTGACCGCGGCGGCCGCCCGGTCAGGCTGGCGGCTCACCGGCTACGACGACGCCCCCGGCCGTTTCCTGGCCCTGGCCGACCGCACGACCTGACGGTTTCGCGGTCTCAGCGTCCCAGGGTCGACTCGCGCCCGGCCACCGCGAGCAGGCCACGGCCGACCAGGAACCGCCTGGCCTCGGCGGCCTCGGCGGGCGGCAGTTGCGTCCACGGCAGCACCAGCGGGTTGATCCCGGCGACCGTCACGATCCAGAACTCCGGCGTCTCCCGCACCGCCTGCACCGACTCCCACCGGTACCCGACGTTGAGGCTCCTGGTGTGCGCCTGCACGTCGACGTCGGTCAGCTCGTACGTCGCCGTCTCCCCGAGAATCCCGGTCCTGGCCTGCGCCGCGGCCCGCGACACCAGCCACGGGAAGCACAGCAGCCCGGCCCCGAGCGCGACCGGCGCCGCCCCCGACGGAATGTCATTGACGAACATCACCACACCGATGGCGGCGACGACCGCGCCGAGGATGGACAGGCGCAGCAGCTTCCCGCCCATCGTGGTCTGAATGGCACGACGGGCGCGAGCCTGGTCCGGCTCGACCGTGAAGCTGATGTGCATCGTTCTCCCCCCGTCGCCGCGCACACCGTACACCGGTGCGGTCCGCGCGACGGGGCACGGTCGCGTCCTCCCGGACGGAACCGGGCCGGTTCAGATGCCGTCGGTGGCCGACCCGACCGTCCAGTAGACGCGGTTGTAGTCCTCCAGCTCCAGCTGCTCACCGGAGGCCGCGACCCGGTACGTCGTCACCCCGCAGTTGGCCGGCGTCTGCCCCTCCGGCCAGCGCTGCGCCTGCTGATACCCCCACCGCTCCAACAGGAACCTGAAGCACCGCAACGTCCCGCCGTGCGTGACCACCATGATCTTCTGCCCCGCCCTGTCCCGGAACAGCGTGTCCAGAAACGTGTGCACCCGCCCGGTCACATCGGCGAGACTCTCCCCACCGGGCGGCCGCGCCATGAACCCGCCGAACGTGTGCCAGTACTCGTTCAGCCACGGAAACGCCGCCTCGGCCTCAGCGGTCGTCATGTCGTACGCGAACCCGGGGTCACGCTCACGCACGAACAGGTTGGTCCGCAGCCGCATCCGTTCCCGCTCCTGCGCCGTGTACGCCCCGAGCAAACCCTCCGCGGTCTGCACAGTCCTCGCGTAGCCACTCGTGTACACGTAGTCGAACACCCCGAACCGCTCCCGGATCGCGTGCCCCGTCTGCTCCGCCTGCTTGCGCCCATCAGCGGTCAGCTCGATGAGATGATCGGGCACCCCCCGCACCACCTGCCGCGCCGCGTCATCAGCGAAGTACACACTGCCCTTCTTCGCCTGATTCCGTGCCGACTCGGCATGCCGCACGAGCACCAGTAACGCCGGACGCTTCGTCAACGTATTCCTCCTCAGCGGCCTTCGGCCGGACCGTAGCGACCTTCACCCCCTCGACTGTCCCACCACCACGCACCTCCCACCGACGGCGACCAACCCGGATGAACGGGTTCACTGTCGAGAACGGCACACGCCCGTCCCGTGATCACGGAAAGGGGTCAGCGTCGACGCCAGCCGGGAACTGCACACACCGGGACGGCGACCTGCGCCGCAGGACCGTGCCCGCCCCCCACCTGGACACAGGCGCTGGAACGGCCACGTGGGGGTATGCACCCGTGGGCAGCACGCCTACTGCCACAACACGGCAGAAGGTTGCTGCAACCCACCGCGTCGCCCTGCGGCCACGGAATCCGGTCGGGTCGGGACACCCAGGATGCTGCGGACTACGACTCATGCTGCTCGACCGACACCTGGAGCAACACGACCTCGACCACGTCGATGAATGGACTGTCTCGCCGTCAGCGGTGCTCAACCCAGTCCTGTGAGACGGCACACGGAACTCCCGCAGCACGACACGCAGAGAGCCCTGCACCACGGCGCCACGCAGGCCACGATCCCCTGCCGGCGGAAGCCAGTCCGGCCCGGGCACCCGGGGTCGCTGCGGACACGCCTCGTGCTGCTCGATCGGGGCCTGGATCAGCGCGACATCGGCCACTTCGACGAACGGAGCCGTCTCCGCAGCGACCGCGATGGCGCTCAACCCAGGCTGCGGCGACCTGCGCGGCGAGACGCTCGTCCTGCGACACGGCCCCGCTGAAGCCCTGCACCACGGCGCCGCGCTGGCCGGGGTGCGCTGCCGGACACGCGGCGGCGGAAGCCGATCCGGCCAGGAAACCGGGAGTCGCTGCCGGACCACGACTCAGGCCGCTCAACCGGCGCCTGGATCAACACGACCTCGACCACCTCGACGAACGGAATCGTCTCCGCAGCGGCGGCGATGGTGCTCAGTAACACACCACGGCGCCTCGCTGGCCGGGGTGCGCTGCCGGACACGCGGCGGCGGGAGCCGAGCCGGCCAGGAAACCGGGGGTCGCTGCCGGACTACGACTCGTGCCGCTCGACCTTCGCCTAGAGCAATACGGCCTCGACCACCTCGACGAACCGAATCGTCTCCGCGGCAACGACGACGGCAGCGACGGCGGCGGCGCGCAACCCCAGACCGCGGCGACCTGCGCGGCGAGACGCTCGTCCTGCGACACGGCCCCGCTGAAGCCCTGCACCACGGCGCCGCGCTGGCCGCGATGCTCTGCCGGACGCGCGGCGGCGGAAGCCGGTCCGGCCCGGGACACCCGGAGTTGTTGCGGGTTACGACTCGTACTGCTCGATCGGGGCCTGGATCAGCGCGACGTCGGCCACCTCGATGAACGGGATCGTCTCGCCGTTGACCGTGTCCTTCACCTGGCGGCCCGTGTAGCCGCCGGTGACCCGCAGCCACTGCTCGTCGTGCAGGTCGTCGGGCAGCTGGCCCGACAGGGCGACCTTGACCGGCCGGGCGTCGGCGGCGCAGCAGCTGACCATCATGCGGGCCAGCAGCCAGGTGCCTTCGGGCCCTCGCATGGCGAACCCGATGAGCTCGATGCGGCGCTCGCCCAGCGACACCCCGCGGTCGAAGACGGCCCTGGACGCGTAGTCGAGCATGGTCAGCCTGACCGGGTCGCCGGCGGGCAGCGGCGCGAAGTCGGACTTCTCGACCAGAGCCGAGCCGGACCGGCCGGCCGCATACGACCCGAGCGCCGGCGGTGCGACCAGCAGCAGCCCGAGCACCGGGGCGAGCAGCAGCCAGGCGACCTTCGGCCCGCCGGGGCCGTGCCCGTGCCCGTCGTCGAGGTGGGCGTCACCGTCGCCGTGGTCGTGCCCGTCGTGGTCATGCCCGTCGTGGTCCTGCCCGACGTGGTCGCCCGGGCCGGCAGCGTCTGCCTGCCCGGCGGTGGCCGCAGCTCCGCCGCCCACTGCGGACCCGGCGGGCACCGCCGGACCGCCGCCCGTCGCGGGCCTGCCGGCCGGTGCGGGCGAGGCGGGGCGCAACTCGTACCAGAGAGAGAACAGCCCGGCGATGACCAGGATCGCCCCGGCCAGGACGAGATAGGGCTGGAGACCCGGTTTGACGTAGTTGAGGTATTGGTCGGTGAGGCTGGCGCGCAGCACCGCTCCCCCGACGAGCAGCAGGATGACGGCCTGCGCCTGCCTGTTCACAACAGCACCGTCCCGACCACCGCGGACACCCCGATCGCGAGCACGAACGTCGCCGGCGCGAACCGCAGCGCGAACCCGCGCCCGAAGATGCCGGCCTGCATGGCGAAGAGCTTCAGGTCGATCATCGGACCGACGACCATGAACGCCAGCCGGGCGGTCATGGAGAACTGGGTCAGCGAGGCGGCGACGAACGCGTCGGCCTCCGAGCAGATGGACAGCAGGACGGCAAGCAGGCCCAGCACGACGATCGCGATCACCGGGTCGGCGGCGAGCTGCGACAGCCACGACTTCGGCACGACGACGCCGATGACGGCGGCCGACGCGGCGCCGATGACCAGGAACCCGCCGGCGTGCAGCACGTCGTGACGGACGCTGGCCCAGAACGCCGGCCACTTGTCCATCCCGTCCAGGTGCGCCCGTGACGGCATCTTGAGCCAGCTGCCCTTGCCGAACGCCTGCCACAGCCAGCCCATCAGGCACGCGACGACGAGGCTGGCCAGGGCACGGGCGATGACGACCCGCGGCTGGCCGGGGAACGCGACCGCGGTCGAGACCAGCACGATCGGGTTGACCGCCGGCGAGGCGAGCAGGAACGCGAACGCGGCCGCGGGCGTGACACCGCGGCGGACCAGGGCGCCGGCGACCGGCACCGACGCGCATTCGCAGCCGGGCAGCACGACCCCGGCGACGCTGGCGGTCGGCACGGCGAGCGCCGGATGCTTCGGCAGCGCCTTGGCGAAGAACGACGGCGGCACGAACACCGCGATGACCGCCGACAGCACGACCCCGAACACCAGGAACGGGATCGCCTGGGTCATCACGGACACGAACACCGTCAGCCACGTCTGCAACGCGGGTGCCGACAGGGAGTCGGTGAGGGGGCCTCGGAACAGCACCACCACGACGAGCAGCGCGGCGAGCACCTCGACCGAGCCGATCCTGCGCCGCCGCGGTCTGGCGGCGGCGGCCGGCGGGTCCGACTGCTGGGTCAACGTCACGCCTGGAGGCTACCGTTCCGGTATGACAGTTCGGCGAAGCGCATGAGCCACGCACCCGAATTCGACACCGCCGCGTGCGCGCTGGCGCACGGCGCGATCCAGCCCGCCGCCGACGGCCGGGCCCTGGTGGCGGTGTTCGACTCCCCCGTCGCCACGCACCTGCTGCACTTCGCGGCCACGCTGGGCTACCGGGTGGCCCTCGCGGAGCCCGGCCTGGACGACGTCACCGTCGATGCCGGGACCGACGTCGTCGTCACCGACCACGACCGCCCCGAGCTGGGGGTGGTGCTGCGTGACGCCCTCAGGACGCCGGCCCGCTGGATCGGTGTGATGGGCAGCCCGCGGCACGCCGGCCCGCACGTCGCAGCGCTGCGCGAGCTCGGCGTGGAAGAGGACGAGATCGCGCGGGTGCACCGCCCGATCGGGCTCAACATCGGCTCGAAGACGCCGGCGGAGATCGCGCTCGCGACCCTCGCCGGCCTCCTCGCGGACCGTAACGGCCGCCCTGGCGGCCATACGTTCTAAGGCGTGTTTGGTCAGTGGATGCCGGGCTTGAGGCGGACCCAGGCACCAAACATGCCTTAGCAGCCGGGCAGGCGCTCGATCAGGTACGTCTCGACCTGGTCCAGCGACACCCGCTCCTGCGTCATCGTGTCGCGGTCGCGGACCGTGACGGCGTTGTCGTTGAGCGTCTCGAAGTCCACCGTCAGGCAGTAGGGCGTGCCGATCTCGTCCTGCCGGCGATACCGGCGGCCGATGCCCTGCGCGTCGTCGAAGTCGACGGTCCAGCGCTTGCGCAGCCGCTTGGCGAGGTCCCGGGCCTTCGGCGACAGGTCCGCGTTGCGCGACAGCGGCAGCACGGCCGCCTTGACCGGCGCGAGCCGCTTGTCGAAGCGCATGACCGTGCGCTTGTCGACGCTGCCGCTGGTGTTCGGCGCCTCGTCCTCGTCATACGCCTCGAGCAGGAACGCGAGGACCGCGCGGGTGAGACCGGCGGCGGGTTCGATGACGTAGGGGACCCAGCGCTCCTTCTTGTCCTGGTCGAAGTAGGACAGGTCGACACCGGAGTGCTTGGAGTGCGTGGTCAGGTCGAAGTCGGTGCGGTTGGCGATGCCTTCGAGCTCGGAGAACTCCTGGCCACCGAAGCGGAAGCGGTACTCGATGTCGACGGTGCGCTTCGAGTAGTGCGACAGCTTCTCCTTCGGGTGCTCGTAGAAGCGGAGGTTGTCGGCGGACAGGCCGAGGTCGAGGTACCAGTTCCAGCGCTCCTGGAGCCAGTACTCGTGGGCCTCCTCGTCCTTGCCGGGCTCGACGAAGTACTCCATCTCCATCTGCTCGAACTCGCGCGTGCGGAAGATGAAGTTGCCGGGGGTGATCTCGTTGCGGAAGCTCTTGCCGACCTGCGCGATGCCGAACGGCGGCTTCTTGCGCGCGGCGCCCTCGATGTTCTTGTAGTTGATGAAGATGCCCTGCGCGGTCTCGGGCCGCAGGTAGTGCAGGCCCTCATCGTTCTCGACGGCGCCCAGGTAGGTCTTCATCAGGCCGTTGAACATGCGCGGCTCGCTGAACGTGCCCTTGTTGCCGCAGTTGGGGCAGTTGATCTCGCCGAGGGCGAAGGGCTTGTCGGCGCCGTGCTTCTCGACGAACGCCTCTTCGAGGTGGTCCGCTCGGAACCGCTTGTGGCAGGACGCGCATTCGGTCAGCGGGTCGACGAACGCGTCGACGTGGCCGGAGGCGACCCACACGTCCCGGGAGAGGATGACGGCGGAGTCCAGGCCGACGATGTCGTCGCGCTGCTGGACCATGGTGCGCCACCACTGACGGCGCACGTTGTCCTTGAGCTCGACGCCGAGGGGGCCGTAGTCCCAGGCGGAGCGGGTGCCCCCGTAGATCTCGCTGGACGGGAAGACAAAGCCGCGGCGCTTCGCGAGGCTGACGACGGAATCGATGCGATCTGCGGCCATGGTTCCTCCTCGGCCTCACGGCGACTGGCTGTCGGCAAGGCGGGTGTCGGGTGCTGAAAGGTCGGTCAAGACGGGCAAACCGTCAACGTCCACATCGACGGTACGGTTACGCCCGGGCGAGCCGCACCAGATTATCCGCAGTGCCGCGGGGTGGGATCAGTCGACCCCTCCGCAGATCACCCACCGGGTCGTCTGCTGCAGCATGGTGAACGTCATCACGGACTCACTCTGCCCCCGGCGCTTCACCGTCGCCGGGACCTGCAGGAGGTTCACGTCGACCTCGTCCTCGTGCACGGTGAAGCTGGTGACCTCGGATCCGCCGTAGTGGTCCTCATACCAGGCGACGGTGTGGGTGCGCTGCTGCTCGGGGCACAGCTGGGCGCGGGCCGTGTCGTAGTCCTGTGCCCGCATCGCGGTGAGGTAGTCGTCCACGACGCTGGCCAGCTGCGAGCGGGCGACGCCTTCCAGGCCGGCGAGCAGGAACCCGCCGCCGAGCACGCCGCCGATGCAGCACAGCACCAGGACGAGACCGCCGATGCCGAGGCCGATCCACAGGCCGCGCATGTCCCGGTCACGGGGCGGCGCCGCGAACGGCGTCACCACACCGGGGCCGGGTGGCGGCGCCGGCACCTCGGTCGGCGAGGGCATCATGCCCCCAACATTAGCCAACTACGCCCGGTCGCTCTCGGTGACCGTGAGCGCGCCGCCCGGGGCTACCTCGGCGAGCTCCTCGAACGCGGACGGCTCGTCGAGGGACTGGGCGAGCAGCGGCGTGGCGTACATCTTCACGTCGAAGGCCGACAGCGCCCGCCGGTAGGCACCCACCGACTGCCACTCGGTCACGATGCTCCAGTGCGCCGGGTCGTCGAACGCGCGGGCCAGGCGGCCGCGGAGATACCCTGGGCAGGCCGCGAGGGCGCCGAGCGCGGTGTGCGCGCGCTCCACGAACCCTTCGTCGCCGCCGTCCAGCACGAACCTTGTCACCACCAGCATGCCGCGAGCATACGGACCCGAGGAGCCCACCCGAGATGACCCAGCGTGTTCTGACCCGGCTGGGCCGGATCAGCCCGACGGCCGCGTTCCTCGGCGTCGGCGTGCTCGTGTTCGTGGCACTGGTCCTGCCCGGCGCCCTGGGCGGTCTCATACTGCTCGCCCTGGCCGCCGGCGCCGGGTGGCTGCTCGCCCAGACGTGGCGGGCGCATCCGCCGCGGGCGCGGGTGATCCGGCTGTCCATCCTGGCCCTCGTCGTGCTCCTGGCCGTTGCGAAGCTCACCTGAACCGTCGCCAAGCTCACCTGAAGTTGACAACGATTCCCATTATCGGGCACGCTCGGAGCGTGGTACTTGAGGTGGACCGGGCCGTCGTCGCCTACGACGGGCGGCCGGTGCTGGACGGCGTGTCCCTGCGGGTCGACCCCGCGGAGGTCGTGGCGATCCTCGGCGCCAACGGATCCGGCAAGTCCACCCTGGTGAAGTCGGCGCTGGGTCTGGTACCCCTCGCGGAAGGCGAGGTCCGCCTCTTCGGCACGCCGCTCAAGCGTTTCCGCTCGTGGCACCGGCTCGGCTACGTCCCGCAGCGCGTCGGCGCCGGCAGCGGCGTCCCCGCCACTGTCGGTGAGGTCGTCGCCGAAGGCCGCCTCGCACGGCGGGGCTTCCTGCGTTTCCCGTCCGGCGCCGACCGGCGCGCGGTCGAGGAGGCGCTCACCGCCGTCGGCCTCGCCGACCGCGCCCGGGAGCCCGTGTCCGTGCTGTCCGGAGGGCAGCAGCAGCGGGTCCTCATCGCCCGCGCCCTCGCCGGCGCGCCCGAGCTGCTGGTCCTGGACGAGCCGACGGCCGGGGTCGACGCCGCCAGCCAGGAGGCGTTCGCCGCGTGCCTGCACCGCTTCGTCGGCCAGGGCGGCACCGTCGTCTTCGTGGCGCACGAGCTCGGCCCGCTGCGGCCCCTGATCACCCGCGCGGTCGTCGTGCACCACGGCGAGATCATCCACGACGGGGCACCCCCGGAGCCCGCCGGCCACCACGCCGAGCCCGGCCACGACCACGTCCACCCCCACGCCGCCGTCGAGGCGCCCGGCCTCCTGGGCAGCACATGAGCGGCCCGGAGCGCAGCGGAGTGGCCGCTCATCGGCATGGCAGGTTCAGCTCGGGCCGATGCCGGAGCGCAGCGGAGGTGGCGGCATGAGCATCTTCGCGTACGACTTCATGATCCGCGCCCTCGTCGGTGCGCTGATCACCGGCGCGTCGGCGCCCGCCATCGGCATCTACCTCGTCCAGCGGCGGCTGTCACTCATCGGCGACGGCCTCGGCCACGTGGCGCTCACCGGCGTCGGGTTCGGCCTGCTGCTGCACCAGTCCCCCGTGCTCATGGCGGTCGTCGCCGCCGCCCTCGGCGCGGTCGTCATCGAGCTCGTCCGCGAACGCGGCAAGACCTCCGGCGACGTCGCCCTCGCCATGCTGTTCTACGGCGGCATCTCCGGCGGCGTCATCCTCGTCAACCTGTCCGACGAGCAGAGCAACCGCAGCCTCGTCACGTACCTCTTCGGCTCACCGCTGACGACGAGCCGGCAGGACCTGACGGTGATGCTCATCCTCGGCTGCGCGGTCCTCGCCGTCGCCGTCCTGCTCCGGCCGTGGCTCTTCGCCGTCTGCCACGACGAGGAGTACGCGCGGGTGTCCGGCCTGCCGGTCCGCGCCCTGAACCTCGTCCTCGCCGTGACGACCGCGGTCACCGTCACCGTGGCCATGCGTGCCGTCGGGTTGCTGCTGGTCAGCGCCCTCATGGTGGTACCGGTGGCGACCGCGCAGCAGATCACCCGCGGTTTCAAGATGACGATGCTCGTCGCGGTCCTGCTCGGCCTCACCGTCTCCGGCGGCGGCATCTGGATCTCCACCGCCGCCGACACCGGCCCCGGCGCGACCGTGGTCCTCCTCGCGATCGCCGGCTTCTTCACCGTCACCGTCGGCATGTCCACGTGGCGGGCGGTCCGGCGCCGCACGAGACCGAAACCGGCGGTCGTGGACCGCACCACACCCGAGGTGGTGCTCGACCGTGTGGACCATGGTTACTGACAACGGTTACCGTTGCGCATATGTCGAGCATTGAGGGTTACGAAGCGGCCGGCGAGCTGTTGCGTGCCCTCGCCGCCCCGCTGCGCATCCGCATCGTGACCGAACTCGCCGACGGTCCCCGCTGCGTCCACGAGCTCGTCGACACCCTCGGCGCGCCGCAGCCGCTGGTCTCGCAGCACCTGCGGGTCCTGCGCGGCGCGGGCGTCGTGCGGGGTTCGCGGCGCGGGCGGGAGATCGCGTACGCGCTGACCGACGACCACATCGCCCACATCGTCGCCGACGCCGTCTCCCACGCCCGGGAGAGCAACAGCCACTGACGCCACAGTGCGCGCACAGCGTCGGTCCGTCAGGCTTGAACGGTGAAGCTCTATGCCGACCGTGCCCCCACCGCCCTGCGGCAGTTCCTCACCGACGTGTTCGTGGTCGTGTGGATCTACGTCTGGGTCAGGCTGGGATTGATGCTGTTCGACCTCATCCAGAAGCTGGCGGTGCCCGGGCAGAAGCTCGAGGGCGCCGGGAACGGCCTCGCCGACAACCTCAAGGGAGCCGGCGACAAGATCAACGGTGTGCCGGGCGTGCCGGACTCGGTCGCCGCCCCGTTCAACAGCGCCGCGGACGCGGCCAGGTCACTCGCCGACGCGGGCCGCCAGCAGCAGGAGATCATCAACGACCTGGCCTGGATCCTGGCGGTGATGCTGATCGGGTTCACGGTCTCGGCGGTCGTGCTCGTGTGGCTGCCGCTGCGGATCCGGTGGATGCGGCGGGCAGGCTCCGCGACAAGGATGCGCAACGCGACCGCCGGCCGGGACCTGCTGGCGCTGCGGGCGCTGGCGACGCAGCCGCTGGGCAAGCTGGTGAAGATCGACCCGGACATCGCGGCACTGTGGCGCAAGGGCGACAAGCAGGCGGTCGAGGCCCTCGCCAGCCTGGAGCTGCGCAGCCTCGGCCTGCGGTGACGAGCGGTGGCCCCACCGGAACCCGGCGGGGCCACCCACGTTCAGCAG
This sequence comes from Dactylosporangium sp. NBC_01737, assembly GCF_035963215.1. Classification (NCBI taxonomy): domain Bacteria; kingdom Bacillati; phylum Actinomycetota; class Actinomycetes; order Micromonosporales; family Micromonosporaceae; genus Dactylosporangium; species Dactylosporangium sp. NBC_01737. The sequence goes on along the minus strand of NZ_CP109153.1, from coordinate 3,761,247 downwards.
GGTAAACTACGGTTGGTGACGGCGTCGGAGATCAATTGGATCCGGCCGGGTAGTGTCAGAAGCAGCCAGCGACACACCCCACCACGACGACCTCAGAACCGGCGGCGGACGTCCTCGGCGGCCGACTCGCCCGGCTCCCATGAGGCCAGCCAGGGCCCCGCGGGCGCGGGCGGGATGATGCCGTCCTCCAGGGACAGGTATCTGCCGGCGATGACCCGCTTCGCCGCCGCGGTCTCGATCGCGTCGGCGTTGTCCCACAGGTCGCGGAACAGCGCCTCGGCGCGCAGGGTCGCCTGACGGCAGAACAGGTCGGCGAGCTCCACGCCCTCGGGCCGGCCCTCCTGCTCGCTGCGGGCCTTGACGCAGGCGGCGGACATGGCGAACAGTTCCGCGCCGATGTCCACGATGCGGCCGAGGAAGCCCTGCTTGTGTTCGAGCTTGCCCTGCCAGCGGGCCATGGCGTAGAAGGTCTCGCGGGCCAGGCGGCGGGAGGAGCGCTCGACGTAGCGCAGGTGCTGGGCCAGGGGGCCGAAGGCGCCGAAGCCGGAGGGGAGCTGGCCCTTGCCGGCGACCAGGGTCGGCAGCCACTTGGCGTAGAAGCCGCCGGCCTTGCCCGCGGCCTTGGCCTTCGCGCCGAGGCCGGCGTCGGGGTCGATGATGTCGCCGGCGACGGAGAGGTGCGCGTCGACGGCTTCGCGGGCGATGGCGAGGTGCATGATCTCGGTCGAGCCCTCGAAGATGCGGTTGATCCGCAGGTCGCGCAGGATCTGCTCGGCGGGGATCGGGCGTTCGCCACGGGCGGCGAGGGACTCGGCGGTCTCGTAGCCGCGGCCGCCGCGGATCTGGACGAGTTCGTCGGCGACCTTCCAGGCCAGTTCGCTCGCGTACAGCTTGACCAGCGCCGCCTCGATGCGGATGTCGTTGCGGTCGTCGTCGGCGAGGCGGCAGGACAGCTCCAGCATCGCCTCCATGCCGTACGTGGAGCCGGCGATGAACGCGATCTTCTTCGCGATGGCCTCGTACGTGCCGATCGGGCGGCCCATCTGGACGCGTTCGGCGGCCCATTCGCGGGCGACGTTGAGGCACCACTTGCCGGCGCCGACGCACATCGCGGGCAGGGACAGCCGGCCCGTGTTGAGGGTGCTCAGCGCGATGCGCAGGCCCTGGCCCTCGCCGCCGATGACGTTGGCAGCGGGCACCCGTACGTCATGGAAACGGGTCACGCTGTTCTCCAGGCCGCGCAGGCCCATGAACGCGTTGCGCCGCTCGATCGTCACGCCCGGGGCGTCGCCTTCGACCACGAACGCGGTGATGCCGCCGCGGTGACCTTCGCGCTTCGGTACCAGCGCCATCACGACGAACAAGGTGGCGAGCGTGCCGTTCGTGGCCCACAGCTTGACCCCGTTGAGCAGGTAGTCGCCGTCGTCGGTGGGCACGGCCGAGGTGCGCAGGTTCGCCGGGTACGAGCCGACCTCGGGCTCGGTCAGCAGGAACGCGGACACCTCACCGCCGGCGAGCCGGGGCAGGAACTGCTGCTTCTGCTCGTCGGTGCCGACGAGCTTCAGCGGCTGCGGGACACCGATCGACTGGTGCGCCGACAGCAGCGCGCCGATCGACGGGTTCACCGAGCCGACGAGGGCCAGGGCCCGGCAGTAGTCGAGGTTGGACAGGCCGAGGCCGCCGTACTTCGGGTCGATCTTCATCCCGAACGCCCCGAGCGCGCCGAGGTCGCGCAGCACGTCGTCGGGAATGCGGGCGTCGCGTTCGATCTGCTGGCCGTCGACGCCGGCGAGGTACTCCCGCAGCTTGTCGCGGAATTCCTGCCCTTCCGCAGCGCGCGTGTCGGCGGGCGGTGGGTCGATCAGGTCGAGGCGGAACCGGCCGAGGAACAGCTCCTTGCCGAAGCTCGGCTTGCGCCATTCCGTCTCGCGGCTGGCTTCGATGACTTTCCGGGCCTGTCGTTCCGTGTGAACCGAAGCGTCAGCGTGCGACGAAGCGTCGGCAACCTGCGTCATGCGGCACCCCCAGGTGTCAGTCCTGTCACACCAGGTTATTACCCGCGGGTAGCGCAAGCTATGCCCTGAACCAGACGATCACCGGAACCAGCTCACCGTGATTTTCGTGACCTGACACTCCAAGTCAACATCCTTCACTGTTACCGTCGGGAAACAACTGCACATCCGACAGGGGAGCGCACAGCGCTGAGAGTGCGGCGGCCGACAGAGGACGGCCGACGCAGACCCTCGAACCTGATCTGGGTAATGCCAGCGCAGGGAGCTCGGTCACCTCACGCAAGACGCTACGTCCAGGTTACCCAGGGCGTAGCGTCGCGTCTCCTTCTGGCTCACCCCCGAACCAGGAGGCACTTGCAATGGAAACCCGTTGGCGGACCGTCGACATCATCGTCGCCTCGGTCATCGCGGTGGCGTTCGCCGCCGTGTTCTACGCGTGGAACAACCTGTGGAACGCCATGGAGAGCGTCGCGCTGCCGTGGCGTGCCTTCATCTACGGCGTGTGGCTGATCCCGGGCGTACTCGGCCCGCTGGTCATCCGCAAGCCGGGCGCCGGGCTCTACACCGAGTTCGTCGCGGCGCTGGTCTCGGCCCTGTTCGGCTCGACCTGGGGTCTGGGCGTGCTGTTGTCCGGTCTGGTACAGGGTGTCGGCGGCGAGTTCGGCTTCGCGTTCACCGGGTACCGCAGCTTCAAGCTCGGCAATGCCCTCGTCGCGGGTGCCCTCGCGGGCGGCGGCGCGGCCCTGCTGGACCTCAACGTGTACTACGGCGCGTTCAGCAACACCGACAAGGCCCTGTACGCGGCGATCGTCATGGCCAGCGGCGCGGTCATCGCCGGCGCCGGCTCGTGGGCGCTGCAGCGGTCCCTGGCCACGACCGGCGTGCTGGACCGGTTCCCGTCAGGCCGCGAACGGGCAATCGTCTGAGCACGTGGCCACGGTCGAGTTCAAGGGGTTCGGGTGGCGGCACGCCGGGCGCAAGGCCTGGGCGGTCCGCCACTTCGACCTGCGGATCGAACACGGCGAGCGGGTGCTGCTCGCGGGTGCCTCCGGCGCCGGCAAGAGCACCCTGCTCGCCGCCCTCGCCGGCCTGCTCGCCGAGGACTCCGGCGAGCAGGAGGGCGAGGTCCTGGTCGACGGCGTGCCGGCCCGGCAGGCAAGGACCGGCACGGGGATCGTGTTCCAGGACCCACAGACGCAGCTGGTCATGAGCCGATGCGGCGACGACGTCGCGTTCGGCCTGGAGAACCGGGGCGTGCCGCGGGCCGAGATCTGGCCACGGGTCGACGCCGCCCTCGCCGCCGTCGGGTTCCCGTACGGCCGGGACCGCGACACGGCGGCACTGTCCGGCGGGGAGCAGCAGCGGCTCGCGATCGCCGGGGTGCTCGTGTCACGGCCGCACCTGCTGCTGCTCGACGAGCCGACCGCGAACCTCGATCCCGACGGTGCGCAGCTGGTACGGGCAGCGCTCGGCAAGGCGCTGCACGACGTCGACGCCACGATGATCCTGGTCGAGCACCGGCTCGAGGAGGCATTGACCCTGGTCGATCGGGTGGTGACGCTCGGCGAGGAGCAGCCGCCGCTGGTCGTGCCGGACCGCAGGGCACGCACCGCCCCGGGTGGTGTCCTGCTGACCGCGGAGCGGCTGGCGCTGCGGCACACGGGCAACGTGGTCGACGAGGTGGTCCATGCCGGTGAGGCCCTCGTCGTCGAAGGCCCCAACGGGGCGGGCAAGTCGACCCTGGCGCTGCTGCTCGGCGGCCTGACGAAACCGTCGCAGCCGGGCAGGGTGATCACGAGCGGCGAGCGGCGCCCGCCGCACCGCTGGCGGGCCGCGAAGCTCGCCGCGAAGATCGGTTCGGTGTTCCAGAACCCGGAGCACCAGTTCGTCACCTCGACCGTCCGCGGTGAGCTGCTGCTCGGCGGTGGCAGCGCCGGGGTCGTCGACGAGCTGCTGAGCCGGCTGCGCCTGGACCGGCTGGCGCTGGCGAACCCGTACACCTTGAGCGGCGGCGAACAACGCCGGCTCAGCGTCGCGACGGCCCTGGCGGCGGCCCCCGAGCTGCTGGTCCTCGACGAGCCGACGTTCGGCCAGGACCCGATGACATGGCGGGAGCTGGTCGATCTCCTGGCGGACCTGCGCGATGAGGGGCGCGGCCTGGTGATCGTGACCCATGACCGGGACCTGGTCGGGGCGCTCGGCGACCGGCGGCTGCGGCTGGAGCGCCGGCTCGGGTCGGAGCGCCAGCTCGGATCGGAGCACCGGCTCGGGTCAGAGCGCCGGCTCGGGTCAGAGCGCCGGCTCGGGTCGGAGCGCCGGCTCGGGTCGGAGCGCCGGCTCGGGTCGGAGCGCCGGCTCGGATCGGAGCGCCGGTGACCGCCTGGATCCGGGACCGGGACGCGACCGCGAAACTGCTCGCGGCGGCGCTGCTGACCGCCGCCGTGCTCAGCACCGTCGACCCGTTCGTCACGGCCGTCGCGATCGGCGTCGAGCTGGCGCTGCTGCCGCTGACCGGCCTGCGCCCGGCCGAGTTGTGGCGGCGCGGCTGGCCGCTGCTGCTGTCCGCGACCGTCGTGCTGGTCTTCACGGTGCTGCTCGGCGCGAAGGAGGGGCCGGTCGTCGGGACCGTCGCCGGGTTCGAGGTGCACGGGCCGGCGCTCGGGTACGCGCTGCGGCTGATCGCGATCGGGCTGCCCGGCTTCGTGGTGTTCGCGACGATCGACCCGACGGACCTCGCCGACTCGCTGATCGCGCACCTGAAGGTGCCGCCCCGGTTCGCGATCGGCGCCCTCGCGGCGTTCCGGCTGGTGCCGCTGCTCGCCGAGGAGTACCGGCTGATCCTGCTCGCCCGCCGGGCCCGTGGCATCGACGGCGGCTGGAACCCGGTCGCGCACCTGCGGCTGTTCGCGTCGGCGACGTTCGGGTTGCTGGTCGGCGCGATCCGGCGCGGGATCCGGCTGGCGACCGCGATGGAGGCCCGGGGCTTCGACCGCGGGCTGCCGCGCAGCAGTGCCCGGGAAGCCCGTTTCGGCTGGTCCGACGGATCGGTGGTCCTCGTTGGCGCGACCCTCGCGGCAGCATTGATCTTGCTGAAGTTCGTGCATACATAGCCACGTCGCTACCTGATGTTCGTTCGGGCGGTCGAGATTCCGGGGTGAGGACCATCGACCTGAACGGAGCCCCACACATGGGCCACGGCCACCACCATCACCACGAGGACATGCCGCTCGGCGGCGGCGACGTCCCCGCGGTGTTCGACGCCTCGATCCCCGACAGTGAGCTCTCCCCCGGCGACGTCTCCCGCCGTGGCTTCCTTCGCCGCGCCGGCCTGCTCGGTGCCGCGGCGGCGGCCGGTGGCGCGCTCGCCAATGCCGGTGTCGCCCACGCGCACGGCGACGACGAGGACCACGCCGGCTTCGACGGCTACGACCGGCACGGACACGGCCGCCCGCTGGGCAACGGCTACAAGTGGCTCGCCGGCGACCACCACATCCACACCCAGTTCTCCAGCGACGGCATGTACCGGGTCGGCGACCACGTGAAGCACGCCTCCGCGTACGGCCTGGACTGGATGGTCATCACCGACCACGGCAGCGTCCAGCACGCCAAGATCGGCGTGGAGAAGGTCAACCCGGGCATCCGCGCGGCCCGCGACGACTACAAGGACATGCTGGTCTTCCAGGGCCTGGAGTGGAACATCCCGGCCGCGGAGCACGGCACCGTGTTCGTGCACCCCGGCGCCAACGAGGTCGCGGTGCTGAAGGAGTTCGAGAACACCTTCGACGGCTCGGCCGTCGGCGCCGTCAACCCGGCGCTGGTCACCGAGGCGCTCGCCATCGCCGGCGTGAAGTTCCTCGGGGAGCAGGTCACGAAGCGGCGGGTCCAGGACGCGCTGTTCCTGGCCAACCACCCGGCCCGCAACGGCATCGACTCGCCGCACGAGATCCGCGGCTGGCGCGACGCCAACCCGCGCATCGCGATCGGCTTCGAGGGTGCCCCCGGCCACCAGGCCGCCGGCATCGCCAAGCCGAACGGCGGCGGCTCCGCCCGCGGCTTCTACGGCAACGCGCCCGGCGCCGCGTCGTTCCCCGGCTACCCCCTCGAGAGCTACCGCACGTGGGGCGGCTTCGACTGGATGACCTCCACCGTCGGCGGCCTCTGGGACAGCCTCCTCGCCGAGGGCAAGGCGTGGTGGATCAGCGCGAACTCGGACTCCCACGTCGTCTACGAGGAGACCGCGAAGCGCCCCGACAACAGCGACTTCAACACCAACGGGTTCCACTCCGACCCGGTGTACGGTCAGCCGACCAGCCTCACTCCCGGCGACTTCTGGCCCGGCTACTACAGCCGCACCCACGTCGGGTCGCGCAACTTCAGCTACGCCTCGGTCATGGACGGCCTGCGCGCCGGCCGTGTCTGGGTCGACCACGGCGGCCTGATCAGCGCCCTGGACGTGCAGGTCCGCGTCAAGGGCAGCTACGGCGGCGGCGTCACCCTCGGCGACTCCCTGGTGATCCGCCGCGGCCAGCGCGCCGAGCTCGTCATCAAGATCAATCTGGCGAACACGCCGAACTGGGCGAACTTCGTGCCGACCCTCGCCCGCGTCGACGTGATCAAGGGCGACGTGACGGGCGCCGTGGCCGACAAGGACACGCTCACCGCCCCGAACACCAAGGTCGTCAAGTCGTTCGAGGTCAACAAGTCGACCGGCACCGTCTCGTTCACGTACGACCTCGGCCAGGTCGACAAGCCGTTCTACGTGCGCCTGCGCGGCACCGACGGCAACCGCAGCGCCCCCGGGTACCACGGCGCGGCGGTCGACCCTGCCGGCCCGGCGATCGACGTCGTCGGCGACGCCGACCCGTGGAAGGACCTCTGGTTCTACGCGAACCCGATCTGGGTGCTCCCCCGGTAATGGGATTTCCCGACGTCAAGGCGGCCGACCACCACATCCAGGTGGGCGGCCGCCCCGCGTTCACGTACTTCGAGGCCGGCGAGGTCCGCGTCGGCTACGACGGCACCCCGCCGGAGGGCGCCCGGGCGGTGCCCTTCGCCGGCTGGGAGCAACTGACCGGCGTGGTGGCGGTGTCGACGGTCCTGGCCCAGTCCGCGATCGACAGCGTCGTCATCCTCGGCGGGCTGACCGCGGTGCCCGAGATGCTGATCGACACCGACGATTTCGTCCGGCCGATCTGGCGCGGCGGCGTGCTGACCCTGGTCACCCAGTTCGGCCGCGGCAGCGTCCTGATCCCGTTCGAGTCGGCCGCCCAGCGGCCGTGCTGCGAGGACCACTGAACCCGCTCGCCCAGGCACGCCCCGTGTGAACCAGCGTGCCCTTGGACGCCCGGCCCGGTGCGTCCAGAGACGGGCTCATGTGAACCCGCATGCCCAGGCACGGCCCGCACGTCCGGAGACGGGCCCGCCTGCAACCAGGGGTGGCCCGTCTTTGCGACCAGGGCCGCCCCGGCGCGGCCGGAGACGGCCGTGCGACCAGGCCGACGTGGTTCGGGCCATGCCGCGCGCCGCCTGGCCCGGCGCCTCGCCCGGCCTTGCGAGCGGGACGGCCGTGCGACCAGGCCGATGTGGTTCGGGCCATGCCGCGCGCCGCCTGGCCCGGCGCCTCGCCCGGCCTTGCGAGCGGGACGGCCGCGCGAGCAGGGACGGCGCCGCTACCGGGGACGCCGCCGTCTCTGCAATCAGCCCGCGACCAGCCCGCAACCAACCCTGCGACCAGGGTCGCCACCGTGCGGCCGAAGGTAGCCGGTGCGACCCCGAAGACACCCCACGCGGCCGAGGACCGCTGCGCTACCCAGGACCGCCCCGCTACCAGGGACTACAAACGCACGTCAGCGGCCACAATCGCACGGACGCGTCCTCGGTGCCGGTCGGGCTGCTGTCTTCCAACCGTACACCAGGCTCCATAATTGATCTCAAGCCAGGTAACGATCCAGTCACCAGCTGTCATCACGTGGTGAGGGTCGGCACCACCGGGTTGGGGATGGCGCCGCCGAAGCGGCGGTCGCGTTTTGCGTAGACCTCGCAGGCGTACCACAGGTGACGGCGGTCGAAGTCCGGCCACAGTGTGTCCACGGAGACGAACTCGGCGTACGCGGCCTGCCAGATCATGAAGTTGCTGGTGCGCATCTCGCCGGAGCTGCGCACCAGCAGGTCGACGTCCGGCAGGTCCGGTTCGTCGAGGTACCGGGCGAACGTCTTCTCCGTGATCCGGTCCGGTTTGATCCGTCCGGCCTGCACGTCGGCGGCGATCCGGGCGGCGGCGTCGGCGACCTCGGCCCGGCCGCCGTAGTTGACGCACATGGTGAACGTGAGCAGGTCGTTGCGTTTGGTGAGCTCCTCGGCATACTCGAGCTCGTTGATGACGCTGCGCCACAGTTTCGGGCGGCGGCCCGCCCAGCGAACGCGGATGCCCATCTCGTGGAACTCGTCGCGGCGGCGGTGGATCGTGTCGCGGTTGAAGTTCATCAGGAAGCGGACCTCGTCCGGTGAGCGCTTCCAGTTCTCGGTGGAGAACGCGTAGGCGCTGACGTACTTGACGCCGAGTTCCAGCGCGCCCTCGATCACGTCGAACAGGGCGGCCTCGCCCGCGGTGTGCCCGGCCGTGCGTGGCAGGCCACGTTGCTTCGCCCAGCGACCGTTGCCGTCCATGATGATCGCCACGTGCTGCGGCACGGTCTCTTTCGGCAGCGCCGGCGGGCGGGCCCCGGTCGGGTGCTGTGACGGCGGGCGGAATTTGCTCACGTGCTGTCCTTTCGGCCCCGGGCGGTGTCGTCCCGGTCTACGAGCGGGAGTGAGCGTAACGCCCGCTCCAGGTGCCACTGCAGATGCGCCGCGACCAGCCCGCTGGCCTCGCGCCGATGGTTGGGCTCGCTGGCGTCGGCAATCAGCCAGTTGGATTCCGCGAGCGCCGCCATGAGCTCGATCGTCGCAGGCGCCGGGTGCGACGCGCCGGGCGGGCGGCAGTCCGGGCACACCACGCCGCCCGCGGCGAGGGAGAAGCCGCGGTGCGGTCCGGGGGTGCCGCACACCGCGCACTCCCGCAGGGCGAGGGCCAGGCCCGAGACGCCCATCGCCCGCAGCAGGTAGGCGTCGAGGATGAGGCTGCTGCCGTGCTCGCCGAGGGCGAGGGCGCGCATCGCGCCGAGGGTCAGGTGGAACAGCCGCAGCGACGGCTCCTCCTCGACCGGGGTCAGCCGGATCGCGGTCTCCGCGATCGCGGACGCGACCGTGTACCGCGGGTAGTCGTCGAGGAAGCGCCGCCCGTACAGCTCGATGCCTTCGACCTGACTGACGACGTCGAGGCTGCGGCCTTCGAGCAGTTGCACGTCGACGTGGCCGAAGGGTTCGAGCCGGGCGCCGAACTTCGACATGGTGCGCCGGACGCCCTTCGCGACCGCGCGGACCCGGCCGTGCCGGCGGGTGAACAGGGTGATGATCCGGTCGGACTCGCCCAGCTTCTGCACCTGCAGCACGACCGCGTCGTCGCGGTACAGCTTGCCCTTGAACCCGACGCCGGACATGTCAGTGCCCTCAGAAGCCCAGGCGCCGCAGCTGCTTCGGGTCCCGCTGCCAGTCCTTGGCGACCCGGACGTGCAGGTCGAGGTAGACGCGGCCGCCGACCAGGTCCTCGATCTCGCGGCGGGCGCGGGTGCCGACGTCCTTGAGGCGGCTCGCCTGGTGGCCGATGACGATCGCCTTCTGGCTGGAGCGCTCCACGTAGATGTCGGCGAAGATCCTGGTCAGCCCGCCCTCCTCCTGGACGACCTCCTCGACGAGGACCGCGATCGAGTGCGGCAGCTCGTCGCGGACGCCTTCCAGGGCGGCCTCGCGGATCAGCTCGGCCATCAGGACGTGCTCGGGCTCGTCGGTGAGCATGCCGTCCGGGTACAGCTGCGGCGACGTCGGCAGGTGCTTGATCATGACGTCGACCAGGGTCTGGACCTGGGCGCCGGACACGGCGCTGACGGGCACGATGTCGGCGAACTCGCCGAGCTCCTGCACCGCCATGAGCCGCTGCGCGAGCTTGCCGCGGTCGACGAGGTCGGTCTTGGTGACCACGGCGACGACGGTTGCCTTCAGCTCGGCGATCTCACCGGTGATGAACCGGTCGCCGCGGCCGATCTCCTCGTCGGCGGGCAGGCACAACCCGATCACGTCGACCTCGCTCCAGGTGGCCCGGACCAGGTCGTTGAGCCGCTCCCCCAGCAGGGTCCGCGGCCGGTGCAGCCCCGGCGTGTCGACGAGGACCAGCTGGGAGTCGGGCCGGTGGACGACACCCCGCACGGTGTGGCGGGTCGTCTGCGGCTTGTCCGACGTGATCGCGATCTTCTGCCCGACGATCGCGTTGGTGAGCGTCGACTTGCCCGCGTTGGGCCGGCCGACGAAACACGCGAAGCCTGCGTGATAGTTGTGCTGCACGATGGTTCAGCGTACTCAGACCTCGAGCTGCAACTGGCGGGGGCGCTGTGCAGGTGTTGTGTGCGTCGTCTCGCCCGGTGATGCGGACAGCGCCACCTGCAGCTCGATCGTGCCCTCGACGAGTCCCCGGCCGGCGGAGCGCAGCACGATCCGGCCCGGCATGAGCCGGGACAGCGACGTCGGCACGGCGCTGCGCTGCTCGGTGGCCAGGACCACGTGGACGCCGACGGCCTTGCCGCCGCCGGCGAGGCGGATGAGCGCCTCGTTGAGCCGCACGTCGTGGCCGTCGACGAGGACCAGGACGCGGGCGCCGTCGTGCTCGGCGAGCGCGGCGCGTTCCACGACGAGCTTCTCGATCGTGGCGAGCAGCGCCTCCGCGGATTCCACGGCGGTGCCGTCGACGCGGTACACGCGCAGCCGGGTGCCGTCGAAGCGGGCGGCGAACGACGCGGCGACGGTGTCCAGCAGGGTGCTCTTCCCGGCGCCGGTGGGTCCGAAGACCAGCAGGTGCCCGAGCTCGTCGAGGTCCAGCTGCCAGACCTGGCGGGACTGGGAGTTGGGCAGGTCGACCATGCCGATCGCGGCGGCGAACCCGGCCGTCCCCGGCTGGGCCAGGTCCGCGAGGGTGTAGGTCGCCGCGAGCGGCGGCTGCCACGGCCGGTGCTGGTCGGGGACGCGGGCCTCGCGGTGCGCGGCGGTGATCGCCTCCACGAGACGTTGCAGGTCCGTCGGGGCCGAGTCGTCGCCGCCGACGGGCGCGTCGAGCGCCTCCCGGTCGACGAGCCCGGACTCGAAGCGGACCTCGGTCACGGTCGTCGGGGTCGCGCGGCGGCCGGCCGGGGAGCGGAACCCGCCGTAGGCGACCTGGACCGCCTGGAAGCCACCCTCGACGGTACGGACGAACGCCCGGCCGGCCAGCAGTGGCGACAGGTGTGCCGCGTCGGGGCGTTCCAGGATCTCGAGACTGTCGGCCTCCTCCTCGACCCGCAGCGCGATGCGCAGGTCGGCCTCGGCGCGCAGGTCGTCGTCGACGGCGCCGTGCGGTTTCGCGGTGGCCAGCAGCAGGTGGACGCCGGCGTGCCGGCCGCGGCGGGCGAGCTCGCGCAGCCCCGGTACGAAGTCCGTGGGCGCGTCGACGAACTCGGCGACGACGATGAGCAGGTTCGCCGGCGCCGCCGCCGGGAACTTGCGCTCCATCTCCACGATGTCCTTGACCGAGTGCCGGCGCAGGACCGCCTCCCGGCGGCGCAGCTCCGCATTGAGCGACACGAGGACCCGGCGGGCCTGGTGCGCGTCGGTGTCGGTGAACACCCCGACGGTGTGCGGCAGGTCGACGCACTCCGCAAACGTGCCCGAAGCGAACGCACCTGAAGCGACCGTGCCGGAAGCGACCGTGCTGGAAGCGAACGCACCGGAAGCGGCCGCGCCGGAAGCGATAGTGCGGGAAACGGCCGGGCCGGAAGCGGCCGCGCCGGAAACAGCCGCGCCGGCAGCGGGTTCCTCGGCGCCCGTGGCATCGGGAGCCGGCCAGTCGACGAGGACGAACGTGAGGCGGTTCGCCGGGTACGTCGCGGCCAGCGCGGCCAGGTACGACCGCAGCAGCCACGACCGGCCGGAGCCGCCGACACCCGCCACGAGCCCGTGCGGCCCGTCGCGGCGCAGGTCGACGGTGACGGGCCGACCCCGCCGGGTGCCATGCCGCCGAGGCCGATCGGCGCGGCGAGCCCCCGGTCGCGGGTCGAGGGCACCCAGCGTTTCACGATCGCGCTGGGGCTCAGGTCGGTGAGGTTCAGCACCTCGGCGAGCGGCGCGACCCGTGGCGCGGCCCCACCGGCGGCGTCCGGGGTCGCGGCGAGGGCGTGCGCGACACGTGACGCAACGTCGGCGGGCAGCGGCTCGCCGTCCTGCACGGACACGCCCGGCGGCAGGTCCGCGAGGGTCGGCGCGCCGACGAGGAGGCTGATGCCGCAGCGCGGGCCCTCCTCGACGAGGCGGGCCAGGGACGCCGGCGGCACCATCGACGGGTCCGGCAGCACGACGACGACGTGCGGCACGAACGACTCCGCGATGGCGTGCCGGCCGCGGCGGCGCTGCCGCAGGAGCGCCTCGACGAGCGCGAGGACCTGCATGCGGTCCTCCTCGGCGGCGGCGACGGTCCGCGCGCCGGGTGCGATCGCGGCGGTCAGGGTCCGGGTGTGCGGCAGCCAGCCGGTCCACGTCCACTCGGGCGCGTCGCTGAGCACGACGACGGCGAGGTCGGTGGGGTTGGCGAGGGTCGCCAGCTGGGTCAGCCAGGACCGCAGGACCCCGTCGGTGACGTCGACGGGCCCGGCGGCGCCGAGCGCGCCGAGGACCCGCAGGTCGGCCTCGACGGGCACGTCCCGGTCGACGGCGTGGCGTTCCCGCAGGGCGTCGGTGCGTTCGACGTGCGCGGGGTCGGCGGCGGGTCCCGCGGGCGGTGCCCGGCGGGTGTGGCCGGGGTGTCCGGGGCCTGCTCGGGCGGGCCGAGCACGACCGTGTCGCCGCAGCGCAGCCCCTGCGCGCCGAGGGGGCGGGCCGGGTCGAGCCGCCGGCCGGTGCGCAGGTTCCAGGCCCAGGTCGCCTGCTGTGGCCGGTCGGCGGGGTCGAGGCCGCCGAGGAGGGCGGTGATGAGGTCGGCGACGGTGCCGGTGTGGTCGGCCCGGAGGCGGACCGTCCGGTCCTGAGCCGACCAGGCCGTCTCGGAAGACGTCGTGGAATCTCGTCGCGCCACTCGCACGTCGATCAGCAGGTCCATCGACCGGCCCCTTCCTTCCCGCGCAGTGCTGTCCGTGGCTACCTGTCGGCGTTGTCCAGTAGGCCTGGTGGCGGGGCGGGCGCACTGCAGGGCTCCGCATCCGACAGTAGGCGTCGGAAGCCCCAGTGGATCGCATCGACGCGCACCAGGATTCCGTCACATACAGGAGTAAAACTGGCTGAATGCCACGTCGGTTACCCTCGTTGCCCATGACGGTACGAGTGGCGATGTGGTCCGGGCCCCGCAACATCTCCACGGCGATGATGCGCAGCTTCGGCGCAAGGGGTGACACGGTCGTCGTCGACGAGCCGCTCTACGCGCACTACCTGGCCGCCACCGGCCTGGATCATCCCGGCCGTGAGGAGATCCTCGCGTCCCAGCCGGTCGACTGGCGGGAGGCGGCCGGGGCGCTGCTCGCGCCGGTGCCGGCCGGGGTGTTCTACCAGAAGCACATGACCCACCACCTGCTGCCGGACGTCGGCCGGGAGTGGCTCGGCTCGGTGCACAACGCGTTCCTGATCCGGGATCCGGCGTACGTGGTCGCGTCGTACGCGAAGGTCCGCGGCGAGCCGACCCTCGCCGACCTCGGCTACGAGCAGCAGGCCGAGATCTTCCGCGCGCACGGCGGCCCGGTCGTCGACGCCGCCGACGTGCTGCGCGACCCGGCGGGCACCCTGGGGCGGCTCTGCGGCGCGCTCGGCATCCCGTGGGATCCGGCGATGCTGGCGTGGCCCGCCGGCCGTCGCGACACGGACGGGGTGTGGGCGCCGCACTGGTACGCCGCGGTCGAGGCGTCGACGGGGTTCGCCGCGTACGACCCGCGGCCCGCCGACGTCCCCGATCGCCTGCGGTGGCTGGTGAAGGCCGCCGCCCCGCTCTACACGGAGCTGTCCGCCCACAGCCTCTGAGCGTGCTCGCGGGCGTGCTGCCGGTAGGTGCGGGCCAGGCGCGCCGTGACGGGGCCGACCGTGCCGTCGCCGATGGGCCGGCCGTCGATCGCCACCACGCCCGCGATCTCGCCCATGGTGCCGGTGCAGAAGACCTCGTCGGCGGTGTACATCTCGACCTGCGACACGTCGCGGACCTGCACCGGGAGCCCTTCGCCGGGTGCGAGACGCAGCACCGTGTCCCGGGTGATGCCCTCCGGGCAGGCGACGGCGCGGGGCGTGACCAGGCCGCCGTCCACGACGGCGAACAGGTGCGTCGCGTTGGTCTCGGCGACGAACCCGCGGCCGTCGAGCATCATCGCGTCGTCGGCGCCGGCGAGGTTCGCCTCCATCTTCGCCAGGATCGAGTTGATCAGGTTGTTGTGGTGGATCTTCGGGTCGAGCACGTCCGGGCCGGGCCGCCGCACGCTGGAGGTGGCGAGCGTGAGCCCGCCCGTGTCGTACACCGGCGGCTTGTGCTCGGCGAGCACGATCAGCGTGCAGCCGGCCTGGTTGAGCCTCGGGTCCATGCCGCTGGTGACCTTGACACCGCGGGTCAGGGTGAGCCGCACGTGCACGCCGTCGCGCATGTCGTTGGCCTCCAGGGTGGCCCGGAGCGCGGCCACGATGTCGGCGTCGGCCGGGACCCGCTCGAAGCCGAGCGCCCGCGCCGAACGGCGCAGCCTGGCGAGGTGCTCGTCGAGGCCGTAGACGCCGCCGTCGTAGATCCGCAGCCCTTCCCAGACGGCGTCGCCGCCCTGCACCACCGAGTCGAACGGTGAGATGCCCGGCTCGTCGCGGTGCCGCAGCACGCCGTCGACCCAGTAGCGGATGTCGGCGTTGCGCGGGTCGTAGCGTTGCAGCACGGTTCGTCAGGCTCCTTCGTGTACGGCGTCGCCGGCCTCTGCGGCTCCGCCAGCCTCTGCGGCTCCGACGGCCTCGGTGGCTTCGTCGCCGAGTTCGATCAGCAGCTCCCGCAGGCTGCTGACGGTGTCGTGTTGCAGCTGCTCCGGCACAGGGGCGAACAGCCGCGCCTGCGCCTTCGTCACGGCCCGCACGACGCGCTCGGCGACGGCGACGCCTTTCGGGGTCAGCCTGACCCAGGCGACCCGCGCGTCGGCGGCGTCGGCCTCACGCTCGATGACGCCGTCCTGCTGGAGCCGGCGCAGCACGTTGCTGATCCCGCCGGACGTGAGGAGCAGGCCGCTGGCGAGGTCGGACGGTTTCAGCGCATACGGCGCACCGGCCCGCCGCAGCGCCGACAGCACGTCGAACTCGGCCGGCGTCAGCCCGACCGCTGCGGTCTCGGCGCGCACGACCTCCTGCAACCGGCCGGCGAGGCGGTGGATCCGCTTGCCGAGTTCCATCGCCGGTCCGACGGTGTCGGGCAGCTGCACCCGCCACTCGTCGACGACCTCATCGACCCGGTCCCTGCGCACCCCGAAATCCTAGCCGTGGCTGCTGTTTCTTCCGCTGCGGCCTTTCTTCCGCTGCGGCCTTCGGCCGGAAGAGCAGTGGGGGATTCTCACCCCACACCCCCAATGCTCGCTACGCTCGCACGCCCTGCGCTGCGCGCGGCCGACTCACGCGCATGCGCGCGGCACCCGAAAGGCCGGGGTTGAGGTTGCGGGTCGTGCCAGGTCTGTCGTCCTACTCGCCTGCCCTTCGCGCGAGACGCGTAGGCAGGCCCGTCCGCGTCGCTCCGGTCCGAGTGATGGTTCCTGGGTTGTGCGACGGTGGCTGGCTTCGACGGCTGGGCTGGACGACCACCGCACGATTTCGATCACGGCTGGCATGGCACAACGACCGCCGGCCGCTGCCCGCCGCACCGGGCCGCCGCGGGCACTCGGCGCGGACCGGAGCCAGGAAGGATGGGCTACCGGACGGCCGGCTCGATGGCGGTCGGATCCGTGGACCGCCCGCGGGGCCGGGTCAGTCGGTGACGGTGGCGAAGACGGTGGCGTCGGGGGCGGCGAGGTGGATCGGGGCGGACGGGGAGACGTCGCGGACGGCGGCGCGGCCCACGGTGTCCAGGGACGAGGCCTCGGTGACGACCGCGGCCGCCTCGAGCTTGCCGGCGCCTGACGCGACCGCGGTCGCCACCGCCAGCTGCAGGGCGGTGATCGACAGGGAGGGCAGGGCGACGGAGGCGGCGTTGTAGGTGCGGCCGTCGCCGTCGCGGACCGCGGCGCCCTCGACGGCGCCGATGCGGGCGCGGGCGGCACGGGCCAGGGTGACGAGCTTCGCGTCCTCCGCCGACAGAGGCGCGGGGACCTGGGACTCAGGCATCGGCGTGCTGCCTTTCGCTGTCGTGGCTGGCCTGGTCCTCGTCGTCGGGGTCGGCCCGCCGGACGAGGAGGGTGTCGATGCGGTTGCGGCGGCCGGTGGTGCCCTCGGCGACGAGGACCAGGCCGCCGACGACGGCGGTGGCGCCGGGGATCGGGACGCGGCCGAGGGCCTGCGCGAGGAGGCCGGCGACGGTCTCGACCTCGTCGGCGGGCAGCTCCACGTCGAACAGCTCGCCGAGGTCCTCGACCGGCAGGCGGCTGGTGATGCGGTACGCGCCGTCGGGCAGCTCCTCGATCGGGGGGCGCTCGGCGACGTCGTACTCGTCGGTGATCTCGCCGACGATCTCCTCGAGGATGTCCTCGATGGTGACGAGGCCGGCGGTGCCGCCGTACTCGTCGATGATGATCGCCATGTGGGTGCGGGCGGCCTGCATCTCGCGGAGCAGGTCGTCGACGGGTTTCGACTCTGGCACGAAGGTGGCGTCGCGCATGACCTGGGCGACCGGCATGTCGCCGGCGGCCGTGTCGCCGCCGGAGGTGCGGCGGACCAGGTCCTTGAGGTAGGCGATGCCCAGGACGTCGTCGACGTTCTCGCCGACGACGGGGATGCGGGAGAACCCGCTGCGCATCGCGAGCATGAGCGCCTGGCGGACGGTCTTGTGCGTCTCGATCCAGACCATCTCGGTGCGCGGGACCATCACCTCGCGGGCGATCGTCGTGCCGAGTGCGAAGACCGAGTGGATCATGTCGCGCTCGCCGTGCTCGACGACGCCGCGCTGCTCGGCGAGGTCGACGAGCTCGCGCAGCTCGATCGTGGTGGCGAAGGGGCCCTCGCGGTATCCCTTGCCGGGGGTCACGGCGTTGCCGATGAGGATCAGCAGCCGGGCGAGGGGGCCGAGCACGGTGCCGAGCCAGCGGACCGGTGGCGCGGCGACCCGGGCGACCGCGTAGGCGTGCTGGCGTCCGATGGTGCGGGGACCGACCCCGACGACGACGAAGCTGACCACCGTCATCGAGCCGGCCGTGATGAGCGCGGCGAGCCAGTCGCGGTCGCCGCCGACCGCCGCGGCGGTGACCAGGGCGACCAGGGTGGTCGCGGTCAGCTCGCACAGCAGGCGCAGCAGCAGGAGCAGGTTGATGTAGCGGGCCGGGTCGGCCGCGATGACCTGCAGGGCGTTGGCGCCGGGCTTGCCCTCGCGGGCCAGCTCGTGGGCGCGGGCCGGCGACACCACGTTGAGCGCGGCGTCGGACATCGCGAACAACCCTGCCAGCACGACCAGCCCGGCGGCGGTCGTCAGCAAGGTCACGTCACTCACTTGCGCCAGCTCTCCAGGAGCCGCGCCTGCAGGCCGAACATCTCGGCCTCCTCCTCGGGCTCGGCGTGGTCGTAGCCCAGCAGGTGCAGGGTGCCGTGCACGGTGAGCAGGGCCAGCTCGTCGATCGTGGCGTGCCCGGCGGTGGCGGCCTGTTTCGCCGCCACCTCCGGGCACAGCACGATGTCGCCGAGCAGCGCGGGCTCGCCGCCGCCCTCACCGGGGCCGTGGTCGACGCTGCCCTCGTCCATCGGGAAGGCCAGCACGTCGGTCGGGCCGTCGCCGTCCATCCAACGGTGGTTGAGCTCCGTCATGTACTCGACGTCGACGAGCAGGATCGACAGCTCGGCGAGGGGGTTGACCCCCATCTCGTCGAGGGCGTGCCGCGCCACCGCGAGAATGGTGTCGGAGTTGACGTCGACGCCGGACTCGTTGGCGATCTCGATGGACAACAACTGCTCCTGTTGGAAGGGGGCTTTACCTGCGTCGCCCGCGGTCCGGGACGGCACGCACGGGCGCCTGTTGCTGCGCCTCCTGCGCCTCGTCCCACTTGGCATAGGCGTCGACGATCTCACTCACCAGCCGGTGCCGCACGACGTCGGCGCTGCCGAGCTGGGCGAAGTGCACGTCTTCGACGTCACCGAGGATCTCACGGACGACCCTGAGGCCGCTGCGGGTGCCCCCGGGTAGGTCGATCTGCGTCACGTCGCCGGTGACGACGATCCGCGAACCGAAGCCGAGCCGGGTCAGGAACATCTTCATCTGCTCGGGCGTGGTGTTCTGCGCCTCGTCCAGGATGATGAAGGCGTCATTGAGCGTCCGGCCGCGCATGTAGGCCAGCGGCGCGACCTCGATCGTCCCGGCGGCCATCAGTTTCGGGATGGACTCCGGGTCGAGCATGTCGTGCAGCGCGTCATACAGCGGGCGCAGGTAGGGGTCGATCTTGTCGTAGAGCGTGCCGGGCAGGAAGCCCAGCCGCTCGCCGGCCTCGACCGCGGGGCGGGTCAGGATGATCCGGTTGACCTGCTTGGCCTGCAACGCCTGGACCGCCTTCGCCATGGCGAGGTAGGTCTTGCCGGTGCCGGCCGGGCCGATGCCGAACACGATCGTGTGCTGGTCGATCGAGTCGACATACCGTTTCTGCCCGAGGGTCTTCGGCCGGATGGTGCGGCCGCGCCGGGAGAGGATGTTGAGGGTCAGCACGTCGGCGGGGCGCTCGGTGGTGTTCTGCTGGAGCATGCCGACGGTGCGCCGGACGTTGTCCGGGGTGAGGGTCTCCCCCTTGCGCACCAGCTCGATGAGTTCGGCGAAGATGCGCTCGGCCAGGGCGTTGTCCGCGGCCGCGCCGGTGATGGTGATCTCGTTGCCCCGCACGTGCACGTCGCTGCTGACGGCCCGCTCGACGAGCTTGAGGATCTCGTCTCCCGCGCCGAGCAACCTGACCATCGTGTGCGGGTCGGGGACCGTGATCTTGCTGATGGCCCGCACGGGCGGCTCCGACGACACTGCCGGTGCGGGGGTCGGGGTCTCGGTCATACGTCGGCCACGTGGGGCCTCAAGCACCTGCTTCCGGGGCTCGCTCCTGCTGGACTCATGTCCAGGCTCTTCATGGTATCGGCTGACCGCCCCTCAGGCCGTTCCCATTTCTTGCCGATGTCCGGTTCATGCCTGATGCGGGCAATATCCGCCTCGCCCGGATCGGGGTCGCCCGATCATGCCGTTCGCGCCGAAAGTCCGGACAGGCCCGTTCGCACAGTGGTACTGAGGCAGGTGAACACATCGACAGGAGGGCCCACACGGATGGTCGAGCGCAGCGGTTACGTCGACGGTGAGCCCTGCTGGGCCGACCTGGTCGCCGCCGACCTGGCCGCCGCCCAGCGGTTCTACGCGACGCTGTTCGGCTGGACGTTCCTGGACACGGGCGCCGACTTCGGGCACTACGTGATGTGCCTGAAGGACGGCAAGGTCGTCGCCGGGATGAGCCCGCCGATGCCTGGGGCCGGGCAGACACCGGCCGCCTGGAGCCTGTACCTGATGTCACACGACCTGGAGGACACCGCCCGGCGCGTCGACGCCGGCGGCGGCAAGATCATCGTCGCGCCGATGGACATCCCGAGCAACGGCCGGATGCTCTTCGCCCTCGACCCGTCCGGCGCCGCGTTCGGCGCGTGGGAGCCCGGCCAGCACACCGGCTCGCAGCTGTTCGACGAGGACGGCGCGCTGTGCTGGGCCGAGGTCAACACCCGCGACCCCGGCGCCGTCGACAGCTTCTACCAGGGCCTGTTCGGCTACCGGCAGACCCGGGTCGAGGCCGACGAGCAGTTCGACTACACGGCGTGGAGCCTCGGCAACGCCGACCCGGTCGCCGGGCGGCTCACCATGACCGAGGCGTGGGAGGGCATCCCGCCGCACTGGATGGTCTACTTCGCCGCCGCCGACACCGACCGCGCCGCCGACCTGGTCCGGTCGGCGGGCGGCCAGGTCCAGCACGGGCCGTTCGACTCCCCGCACGGCCGCATCGCGGTCGTCGTGGACCCCAACGGCGCCGTCTTCACCGTCATCTCCCGCTAGAACCGGTACCGGTCGAACGTCTCCTGGCCACGGGTGAAGCGGTACGTCGCCCAGTGCAGCCGCTCGACGGTGCCGTCCTCGGCGCGGGTCAGCCGCAGCAGCTCCCCCGTCTCCCTCCCGGACACCGTGCGGAACACGTCCGGCTGGCCGTCGACCGGCGCGAACACCGCCGGCGGCCGGTTGGCCGGCTGGTCCACCGACCGGGCGTGCAGCGCGCCGTTGTGCCAGCTGAACACGTACTCGAAGCCCTCACCCCACCAGCGGCCGAGCACCGAGCGGTATCGCTGCGGCGGTGCCGGCGCCGGCGACCACGGCGTGATGTCGGCCGGGTCGCTCTCGACCGCGGCGGCGAGCAGCTGGTGCGCCAGGTCGATGACCTCACCGGCGGTGCCGGACGAACCGAGCGCCGCGGCCCCGAACGCGCCGGGGGTACCGGTGCCGCCGACCCGGCCGTACGCGCCGGCCAGGAACCCGGGCATCGCGCCGTCGTGCCCGACGTGCACGATCCGCTCGGCGCCCGGCTGCGGCTGCAGGATCAGGCCGAGTCCCAGCCCCCGCGCCCACAGGACGTCCTCGGTGACCGCCCGCGGCGCCCGCATCTCCTCGACCGTCTCGGCGGCCAGGACCGCCGAGGACTGGTCGACGGCCTTCGGGT
This sequence comes from Dactylosporangium sp. NBC_01737, assembly GCF_035963215.1. Lineage (NCBI taxonomy): Bacteria > Bacillati > Actinomycetota > Actinomycetes > Micromonosporales > Micromonosporaceae > Dactylosporangium > Dactylosporangium sp. NBC_01737. The sequence continues at coordinate 3,740,270 of NZ_CP109153.1, read as the reverse complement.
CGGCCAGGAACGCGGCCCACTTCGCCAGGTCCGCGGCGGTGCTCCACAGCTGCGCCGCCGGGCCGACCGCGCCGAAGTCGTCCGGCGGCTCCGGGTGCGCGTAGTCCGACCAGGCGTCCACCTGGTACCCGACGACCGGGCGGCTCGGCGTGACGGCGGTGTCGTCCAGGCCCAGCGGATCGAGGATCCGCTCCCGCAGGACCTCCTCCCAGGTGCCGCCGCGCAGCCGCCCGGCGAGGTGCCCGAGCAGGGCGATCGCCAGGTTGGAGTAGTGGAACCGCTGCCCGGCGGGCAGCACACGCTCGGCCCGGTCCAGCTGGTCGAGCAGCGTGTCGACGTCGGGCGCCTGCATGGTGTCCCAGACGTCGCCGAACGGCTCCCGCTGCAGCCCCGACAGGTGCGACAGCATCCGGCCGACGGTCAGGTCGCCGTGCGCCTTCACCGGCAGGTGCCGCGAGATCGGGTCGTCGAGGTCCAGCAGCCCCTCGTCACGGCACTGCATCACCAGGACCGCGGTGAACGTCTTGGTGACCGAGCCGATCCGCAGCTGGCTGGCCGCGTCGACATCCGCGCCGACCGTGAACGTCCACAGCGGCCGGTCGGCGCGGTGGATCGCCACGCTCAGCGCCGGGACCCGCGCATCGGCCTGGACCTGACGGGCGAGCCGCTCGTACCGCTCGTGCGCCGTCATGCCGACAGCATCGGGCCGAGCGGGCGGCCGCCCACGACGTGCCCGTGGACGTGGAAGACCTCCTGGCCGCCGAAGCCGCCGGTGTTGAAGATCACCCGGTACCCGTCCCCGGACAGCCCCTCCTTCTCAGCGACCGCGGCGCACGTGGCCAGGACCCGGCCGGCGAGCCCGGGGTCGGCGACGGCGAGCGCGGCGACGTCCTGGTGGTGCGCCTTCGGGATCACCAGCACGTGCACCGGTGCCTTCGCCCCGATGTCGCGGAACGCCAGGGTGTCGTCGGTCTCGTGGACCACCGTCGCCGGGATCTCCCCCGCGACGATGCGGCAGAACAGGCAGTCATCAGTCACAGTCGCATCGTATTCGGCTTGTAGGGTGCTGCCATGTCTGGACGCAAGGTGTTGGTGACAGGGGCTTCCCGCGGTATCGGCGAGGCGATCGCGCAGGCGTTCGCCGCACGGGGCGACGTGGTGGCGGTGCACCACCGCGACTCCGCCGAGCTCGCGGAGAAGGTCCGCGACGCGCTGCCCGGCGACGGCCACGTGATCGTCTCCGGTGACCTCGCCGACCCCGGCGCGGTCCAGGCGTTCGTCGACGGCGCGGCCCTGTCCCTCGGCGGCCTCGACGTCGTGGTCAACAACGCGGCCGTCGCGCTCGAGCACCCGATCCTGGAGCAGGGCTACGTTGCCTGGCAGGAGGCCTGGCAGCGGACCCTGGCGGCCAACCTGACCGGCCCGGCCAACGTCTGCTGGTGCGCCGCCCGGCACCTCGGCGACGGCGGCAGGATCGTCAACGTGTCCTCCCGCGGCGCGTACCGTGGCGAGCCCCGTTACCCGGCGTACGGCGCCGCGAAGGCCGGCCTGAACTCACTGACCCAGTCCCTGGCCCTGGCGCTCGCGCCGCGCGGGATCGCGGTCAACGCGGTCGCGCCCGGGTTCGTCGCCACCGACATGGGCAACGCCATCATGGACGCCGGCGACGGTGCGGCGATCCGGGCGCAGAGCCCGTTCAACCGGGTCGCCCGGCCCGAGGAGGTCGCCGAGGCGGTCCTGTTCCTCGCCGGTTCGCAGTGGTCGTCGGGTGCCGTGCTCGACCTGAACGGTGCGTCCTACTTCCGCTGACCCGGACGGCTTCCGCTGACCTGTCGGCTTCAGCTGACCAGCCGGCGGCGGGTCACCAGCGGCCGAGGCGGATCGACAGGGCGGCGAGCGCGGCGGCCCCGGCGGTCGACGTGCGCAGGATCTCGCGGCCCAGCCGGACCGGCACCGCGTCCGTGAACGCGGCCAGCTCCTCCGGCGCGATCCCGCCCTCCGGGCCGACGACCAGGGTGATGTCGCCGGCGAGGGGGACGGCGGAGAGCGGTACCGACGCCTCCTCGTGCAGCAGGAGCACCGTGCCGGTCAGGGTCAGCTGCTTCGTGGTCCGCGCGTCGGTGACCTCGGGCAGCCAGGCCCGGCGGGACTGCTTGACCGCCTCGCGGACCGTGGAGCGCCACCGCTCGACCGGCTTGGCGTCCTTCCACCGGGCGATGCTGCGCGCCGCCTGCCACGGCACGATGCGGTCGACGCCGAGCTCGGTCATGAGCTGCACGGCGAGCTCCGCCCGCTCGCCCTTCGCGATCCCCTGCACGACGGTGACCTGGGGATCGTGCGGCGGCACGAACTCCCGGTCGAGGAGGTCGACGTCCAGGGCACCCTTGTGCGCGGCGGAGACCACGGCTCGCAGCAGGCCGCCACGGCCGTCGGACAACAGCAGCGCCTCCCCTGCGGAGAGACGCTGCACGTTGGCCGCGTGGTGCCCCTCAGGGCCGTCCAGCCGCCACCGGTCCCCGGACGGCAGCGCGGGAACCAGGAAGAGCGGCAGGCTCACGCCGCGATACCAGACGCGGAAAGCACACGTGAACGCCCACCGCTACGCCCCGCAACGCTCACGCGTGAGCGTCCACCGCAACGCTCCGGAACACTCACGCGTGTCCATTGAAGGCATCACGCACCCGGGAGAAGAAGCCGCCCTGCTTGGACAGCTCGGCGACCTCCTCGCCGCGGGTGCGGGCGAAGTCGCGCAGCAGCTTCTCCTGCTCCGGCTCCAGGCGCGTCGGGGTCCGCACGTCGAGGTGGACGTGCAGGTCGCCGCGGCCGGCGCCGCGCAGGTGCGGGACGCCCTTGCCGCGGATGCGCAGCGTCTGGTTGGGCTGGGTGCCGGCCTTGACGTCGACCGTCTCCTCGCCGTCGAGGGTCTTGATCGTCAGCCGGGTGCCGAGCGCCGCCGCCGTCATCGGGACCGTGACCCGGCAGTGCAGGTCGTCGTCCTTGCGCGAATACACGTCGTGCGGGCGCTCGTGGATCTCGACATACAGGTCGCCGGGCGGGCCGCCGCCGGGGCCGACCTCGCCCTGCTGGGCGAGGCGGATGCGCATGCCGTCCTCGACCCCGGAGGGGATCTTCACGGTCAGCGTGCGGCGGGTGCGGACCCGGCCGTCGCCGCCGCAGGTCGCGCACGGGTGCGGGATGACGGTGCCGAAGCCCTGGCAGGCCGAGCACGGCCGGGCCGAGACGACCTGGCCGAGGAACGTGCGCTGCACCGACTGGACCTCGCCACGGCCGCCGCAGATCTCGCAGGTGGTCGGGTGGGTGTTGGGCGCGGTGCCGGCGCCGGCGCAGGTCGTGCAGACGACCGCGGTGTCGACCGTGATCGGTGCCTCGACGCCGAACGCGGTCTCGTGCAGGTCCAGGTCGAGCCGCAGGATCGCGTCGGCGCCCGGCCGGATCCGCGGGCGTGGCCCGCGGCTGGCGGTCGTGCCGAAGAACGCGTCCATGATGTCCTGGAAGCCGACGAACGCGCCGCCCTGCGGGCCGCCACCGCCGCCACCGGGCGCCAGCGGGTCGCCGCCGAGGTCGACCATCTCCCGCTTGCGCGGGTCGGACAGCACCTCGTAGGCCGCGTTGATCTCCTTGAACTTCTCCTGTGCCACGGGGTCCGGGTTGACGTCCGGGTGGAACTCGCGCGCCAACCGCCGGTAGGCGCGCTTGATCTCATCGGCCGTGGAGTCCCGCTTGACACCGAGAATCCCGTAGTAGTCCTTCGCCACTGAGTCCTATGCCCCTGACTCGTCCATGAGGTTCAACTTTGTCCCAGCAGATCGCCGACGTAGCGTGCCACGGCGCGCACCGTGGCGATGTTGCCGGGGTAGTCCATCCGGGTCGGCCCCAGCACACCCATGCCGCCCACGACGATGGAGCCCGGCCCGTAGCCGGTCGCCACGATCGAGGCGCTGCGCAGGTCTTCGATCTCGTTCTCGTCGCCGATGCGGACGCGGGTCATGCTCGGCTCGACCTCACCGAAGAGCTTGAGGAGGATGACCTCCTCCTCGAGCGCCTCGAGGATCGGGCGCAGCGAGCCCTGGAAGTCCAGCAGGCCGCCGCGGGCGAGGTTGGCGGTGCCGGCGAGGGCGATGCGCTCCTCGGTGCGCTCCACCAGGGTCTCCAGCAGCACGGTCGACAGGGCGGTCATCGGCGGGCGCAGGCCCGGCGCGGTCTCCTCGAGGAGCGCCTCGACCAGGGGCGGGGTGTCGACGAGGCGCTTGCCGACCAGTTTCTCGTTGATCCTGCGGCGCAGCTCGGTGACGTCGTCGGCGGGGATCGGGCCGGGCAGGTCGACGAGGCGCTGCTCGACCCGGCCGGTCTCGGCGATCATGACCACCATCAGCCGGGTGGTGGAGATCGGCACCAGCTCGAAGTGCCGGACGCTGGCGCGCGACAGGCTCGGATACTGCACGACCGCGACCTGCCGGGTGAGCTGCGCGAGCAGCCGCACGGTGCGGTGCACGACGTCGTCGAGGTCGACCGCGCCGATCAGGAACCGCTCGATGGCCCGCCGCTCGGCGGGGCTCAGCGGCTTGACGCGGGACAGCTTGTCGACGAACAGCCGGTAACCGGCGTCGGTGGGCACGCGGCCGGCGCTGGTGTGCGGCTGCCGGATGTAGCCCTCCTCCTCGAGGACGGCCATGTCGTTGCGGACGGTCGCCGGGGAGACCCGCAGGTTGTGCCGCTCCACGAGGGCCTTGCTGCCGACCGGCTCCTGGGTGGCGACATAGTCCTCGACGATGGCGCGCAGCACCTCGAGTTTGCGCTCGTCGAGAGCCATGCGCACCTCCTCAGGAAACTGGCACTCCCACTTTGCGAGTGCCAGTCTACGTCGCCCCCGCCGCCCACGGAATGATCGTCATGTGTGCGAACCGCCGCTATTGGGATGGTCTGCGCCAAGTTTGTCCCAAAGAAGTCATGCCGCGTCGCTGGCCATACTTGATCGGTACCCCTACCGTGGCCCCCATGAGTGAACCACCTCGCCCCGGGGAATACGGCGTACCGCAGGACCCCAACAACCCCTATTCGATGCCGGGCGGGGCACAGTATCCGCCGCCGGGCCCCGACTACGGTCAGCAGCCGCCGGTCTCCGGTGGCGGCTACCCGCCGCCCACCAGTGGCGCCGGCTACCAGGACCCGAACGCCTACCAGCAGCCGGGTGGCTACCAGCAGCCCGGTGGCTACCAGCAGCCGGGCCAGTACGGCTACCAGCAGCCTGGCCAGTACGGTGGCGCCGGTCCGGTCGGCTACGCCAACAGCGACGAGAAGACCTGGGCCCTGATCGCCCACTTCGGTGGCATCTTCATCGGCTTCATCGCCCCGCTCATCGCACTGCTCGCCAAGGGCAACGAGTCGCCCACGGTCAAGGCGCACGCCAACGAGGCGCTCAACTTCCACATCACGTGGGGCATCATCCTGTTCGTGGGTGCCCTGCTCTCCGTGTGCACGTTCGGCCTCACGCTGATCGTGCCGTGGATCATCATCATCGTGTTCGCGATCATCGCCGGCATGAAGGCCAACGGCGGCGAGCTGTACCGCTACCCGATGACGTACCGCTTCATCAAGTAATCACGTCAAAGACGCACGCGTTGACACTCAAGGGGCGGCCCCGGCCGCCCCTTTCCGCGTGCCGGAGGGGTCAGGTCAAGGCCCTGGCGACCCCGTCGGCGAGCAGGCGGCCGCGCAGGGTCAGCACCGCCCGGCCGGCCTCGAACGCGGCCGGGTCCAGCTGCCCGTCGGCGAGGCACTCCCGCGCCCCGGCCAGCCCGGCGGCGTCCAGCACCCCCAGCGGCAGCCCGTCGGCGAGGCGGATGCGCAGCAGGACGTCCTCCATGTGCCGCTCGTCCGGCGTCAGCACCTCGCGGGCCTGCCCCGGCGACGCCGAGTCCGCCAGCCGCGCCGCGTACGTGTGCGGGTGCTTCACGTTCCACCACCGCACGCCCCGCACGTGGCTGTGCGCGCCCGGCCCGAGCCCCCACCAGTCGCCGCCGCGCCAGTAGAGCTCGTTGTGCCGGCAGGGCGAGTCGCGGGACCAGTTCGACACCTCGTACCAGGACATCCCCGCCTCGGTGAGGGCCTGTTCGGCGGCCAGATAGCGGTCGGCGGCGACGTCGTCGTCGGGGAACGGCAGTTCCCCACGGCGCATGCGTGCCGCCAGCCGCGTGCCGTCCTCGACGATGAGCGCGTAGGCGCTGACATGGTCGACCCCGGAATCGATCACCGTGCGCAGCGACGCGGCGAAGTCGGAGGGCCGTTCGCCGGGCGTACCGTAGATCAGATCCAGATTCACGCGCTCGAATCCGGCGGCGTGCGCCTCGGCGACCGCGGCCGCGGGCCGTCCCGGCGTGTGCCGGCGGTCGAGCACCGCCAGGACCCCGGGCGCCACCGACTGCATGCCGAGCGAGATCCGGTTGAACCCGGCCGCGCGCAGCTGCCGCAGGCCGGCCGCGTCGACCGACTCCGGGTTGGCCTCCGTGGTCACCTCGGCGTCGCCGGCCAGGCCCCAGGTGCGGTCGATGCCGTCGAGGATCCGGCCCAGCTCCGACGGCGGCAGCAGCGTCGGTGTGCCGCCGCCGAAGAAGACCGTGTCGACCCGGGGCGGCGCGACCACCTTCGCGGCGAGGGCCAGCTCGTCCAGGACCTGCTCGGCGTAGCCGGCGCTGAGCACGCCCTCGTCGGCGGTGTAGGTGTTGAAATCGCAGTAGCCGCAGCGCGTGGCGCAGAACGGGACGTGGACGTAGACCCCGAACCCGGCCTCCCCCGCCGCGTCGGCGACCCCGTCGGGCAGCGCGCCGTCGCGCGGGATCGGCTCGCCTTCTGGCAGTGTTCCGGGCATTTCACTAGTGTGCCCGCATGCCACTCGTACGGTCACAGACGGCGCACGGCGTGGCGACGGTCACGCTCGACAGCCCGTCGAACCGCAACGCGCTGTCGACGGCCCTGATCGAGGAGCTCCTGGCCGCGCTCGCGGCCGCCGCGCAGGACGACGCGGTGCGGGTCGTGGTCCTCACCCACACCGGCCCGGTCTTCTGCTCCGGGGCGGATCTCAAGGAGACCGCCGCCGCGTTCGGGTCGGGCAGGCCGCCGATCAACCGCCTCGGCGAGGTGCTCACCGCGATCTGGGAGGGCCCGAAGCCGGTCGTCGCGCGGCTGACCGGGCCGGCCCGGGCCGGCGGCCTGGGTCTCATCGCCGCCGCGGACCTCGCGGTGTGCTCCCTGGAGGCGACGTTCGCGTTCTCCGAGGTGCGCATCGGCGTGATCCCGGCAGTGATCTCCGCCACTGTGCTGCCGCGGCTGTCCCCGCGCGCCGCGACCGAGCTGTTCCTGACCGGCGCGACGTTCGACGGTGCCCGGGCGCGGGAGATCGGACTGGTCACGGCGGCGGTGCCGGCCGAGGAGGTCGACGCGGCCGTCGCGTCCTTCGTCGCGGCGTTGGTACGGGGAGCGCCGGGTGCCCTGCGCGGCACCAAGGAGCTGTTGCGCCGACGGAAAGCCGACACGTTCCGTGACGAGGTTGCGGCCATGACCGAGCTGTCCGTGTCGTATTTCGGTTCGGCGGAGGGAATCGAGGGAATCACGGCATTCAGGGACAAAAGAGACCCAAACTGGATCCCTGACGGCGTCGTCTGAACGGTCCTACTCGCCTCGACCTCGTGTGTACCGCGGGGAGGCAGTGGCACACGGGACGTACGCTGGTCAAGTTCTCGGGTTGGGAGGTGACGATGCGTACACGACACGTGCTGATGGTGCTGACGACTCTCGTCGTCGTAGCGGCCGTCGGCGTCTACGTGCTCGTGCAGCGGATCGGCGACCACCTGCCGCAGCTGCTGCCGCCAGGCCGCGCCTGCGTCGTCAACGCCGGCAACGCGTCGGTCAGTGCCGCCGCGACCTCCTCGGGCGCCGACAGCGCCGTGGCGCTCGACGCCGAGCAGGTCGCCAACGCCGCCACCATCACCGCCGTCGGGCTGCGCCGCGGCGTGCCGCAGCGGGCCCTGGTCGTCGCCCTCGCCACCGCCTGGCAGGAGTCGAAGCTGGAGAACCTCAGCGGCGGCGACCGCGACTCGATCGGCCTGTTCCAGCAGCGGCCCAGCCAGGGCTGGGGCAAGCCCGAGCAGATCGCCGACCCGCGCTTCGCGGCGAACGCCTTCTACACCGCCCTGCTGAAGGTCAAGGGCTGGGAGAAGATGCGCGTCACCGACGCCGCGCAGGAGGTCCAGCGCAGCGCCCACCCCGAGGCGTACGAGAAGTGGGTCGACGAGTCGGAGATCATGGCCCGCGCGCTGAGCGGCGACGCCACCAGCGCGGTCGCCTGCACCGTCACCGAGGCCGCCAGCCACGGCACCGAGGCCGCGAAGACCCTCACCGCCGGCGTCAAGCTCGACTGGGGCAACGTCAGCACCGCCGACGTCACCGACATGGTCGGCGTCGCGCTCAAGGTCCGCGAGCAGAAGACCGGCTGGCAGTACGCGCACTGGCTGGTCGCGCACGCCCAGGACCACGGCGTCAAGCGGGTCGTCTTCAACGACATGGAGTGGACCGCGAAGAGCGGCGGCTGGACCCGGGTCACGCAGCGTGGCGGCACCGCCGCCGGGCAGGTCGTCGCCGAGGTCTACTGACAGACCTCGACGTTGCGGACGAGCCGCAGGTTGTCGGCCGTTCGGATGACTTTCGCGCACTGTCCGCACCCCAACTCCGGAATCGGTCCCATGTGCACCTCGCGTTACCATCGGTCGTTCCCTGGTCGACGAAAGTAAGGGGAGGACATGACGTCCGCTGCACCCGACTACGGCGGTCTGACCGGCTATGAGCCGATCAGCGAGGCCGACCGCAAGGAATTCCTGGATCAGGGCTTCCTGCTGGTCCGCAACGTTCTGAAGGAAGACCACCGAGCGCAGCTCGAAGCGGCGATGGACCGGGTCTACGCCGAAGAGCAGGCGGCCGGCTCCAGCAGCATGAAGAAGGACGGCACGCTGCACCTGCTGGGCTTCCTCACGCGCGACGAACTGTTCGGGCACCTGCTGACCCAGCCGACCCTCTTCCCGTACATGTGGGGCCTGGCCGGCTGGAACATCTACACGCACCACAACCACCTCGACGTCACCCCGCCCGCGGCGGCGACGGAGGCCCCCTCGTGGGGCTGGCACCAGGACGGGTACCGCCAGAACTCCGACCCGGAGACCATGGACCCGAACCTGCCCCGCCCCATGTTCTCGCTGAAGATCGGCTACGTCATCTCCGACCTCTCGGAGACGGGCCGCGGCGCCACCAAGGTCATCCCGGGCAGCCACCTCTGGAACTCGCTGCCCCGCCCCGCGGACACCACGATCGAGAACCCCGACCCCGAGGGCACCGTGGAGATCACGGCCAACCCGGGCGACTGCTTCATCTTCGACCGGCGCCTCTGGCACTCGCGCTCGCCGAACTACTCCGACATCACCCGCAAGATGCTCTTCGTCGGGTACACCTACCGGTGGATCCGCAACCTCGACGACATGCCGATCGACTACGACGGCGAGTGGTGGGCCAACCGCACCCCCGTCCAGCGCCAGCTGCTGGGCGAGGCGACGCACACGGCCAACTACTGGGGCATCAACTGGAACGGGTACATCGACGAGGAGATCCCGCTGCGCAAGGAGCTCAAGACGCGCGGCCTGCTCGACCGCTCCGTCCCCTGGCTCCGCTAGCCCTCGCTGCTCCGCCGAAGCGGCCGTGCACCTCACTTTCCGAGGCGCACGGCCGCTTCGGGATTGCATCAGCAAGCGCATGACTCCGGTCCGCCGTGGGCACGACCGTCGCTCCCGTCAGCCACCGGTCGGCCGTGAACGGCCTCCCTGCCACCTCCGCGCACAGTCACGCAGCCGCGACCTGCCGGCCGCGACAAACACGCGGCCGTGAACGGCCACGCCGCGACCTCCGGCCGCGACAAAGAGACGACCCTGCGCCGCCCCCGCCACGGACCCCGTTCACCCGGATTCGATCTTGCCATCGTGATCGAAGTCGCCCGGCGGCCGTCCACGCGACCAGCCCGCGACTTCGATCTGTGCAGGGTTGTGTCAATCGGTGGGTTCCGGCAGGTGCCGTCCCCGAATCACGGGAAAGTCGTGCCGTCGATGACCGGCCCGGTGGGCACCACGCTCCAGACGGCGACCTTTCCCGCCCCGCTTGATCGAAGGACACCCCCGGCCACCGGGACGACCACCGCCGTCCTTCGATCACCGCCGCAAGACCGTCCGACGGCACCGAACCGCGGTCACCGGCAGGAAAGCTCCTGTGCGCGGGCTGCCACCCAGCCTCCCGGATCACTGCGAAGTTCGCGGCCATCGACGATTGGACCGGTGGGTACCACGCTCCAGACGGCGACCTTTCCCCGCCCCGCTTGATCGAAGGACGCCCCTGGCCACCGGGACGACCACCGCCGTCCTCCGATCACGGCCGCAAGATCGTCCGGCGACTGCCCGGCGGCCGCGGCGACACCCAACGAGGTGGCAAACACCAATCATGGGCGGGTCGGACCGGCGCCCGCCCCGCGGCCGAACGCACGACTCGCGGCGGATGAACGATCTTTCCACTCGGATCGGACGTCAGACCTGTCGTGAGGCTCGAACACCTTGCCCCGAGGTCCTTCGGTTGCGGCGCGCCCGCGCGTGTTGCGGCCGCGCGCAGCGCAGGGCGTGCGAGCGCAGCGAGCATGGGGGGCTCCGGGGTGGGAACCCCCGGCCGCCGCGGCGGCAGCCGCCGAAGCTGGTAACTGCGGCAGCCGCCGAAGCTAGGGACATCACAGCAAGAGGCCCCCAGGCCGGGGGGCTGGGGGCCTTCTGCTGTGATGCGGTGTTACAGGGTGCTGCGTCGACCGCGACCCATCACGCCGACCACCAGGGCCACGCCGATCGCGGCGACCAGCACCTGGATCAGCAGCTCGCCCCAGTCGACACCGGGGGTGTCGGTGGAGATGCCGATGGCGTTCGCGATGACGGTGCCGAGCAGCGCGGCGATCACGCCGATCACCATGGTCAGCCAGATCGGGATGTTCTGGCGGCCGGGAACTACCAGCCGCCCGAGCGCACCGACGATCAGGCCGACGATCAGTGCCGTGATGATTCCGGTGACAGTCACGGTGTCCTCCTTCAGAGCCTCAACCAGGGGGTCTTGCAGTTGCGGTTGCGCTCTTATTGCCCGTGACGTCAGGGGACCAAACGCCCCGACGATCGACGAACTTCGCGTATCGCCGACTCCATCGTGGAGAACGCGAGAGGTGGCGGATCGGACAAGGGCATCCAGGCGAGCTCGGTGCCCTCGGCCGGGTCGAGGGTGATCGTGGCGCCGGGGGCGAGAGTGGCCAGCCAGAAACAGTCCAGGACCGGCAGCGGCTCGTCCTGGAACTCGTACGTGCCGATCCACATGCCGACGAAGGCGCCGAGGTGGATGTCGACGCCGAGCTCCTCGCGGGCCTCGCGGACGGCGGCGTCACGCGGGTGCTCAAAGCCGTCGCAGAAGCCGCCCGGCAGGTCCCACCAGCCCTGCTGGGGCGGGCGGGCCCGGCGGATCACCAGGAAGCGGTCGCCGTCGACGATGATGGGGGTGCCGGTCGGGCGGGGGTTGACGAAGACGGCGTAGCCGCAGGCGGCGCACGCCACCGGCGGAGCGTCCGTGGACGCCCCGCAGCGGGGGCAGTGCCTCACTTCTTCGGCTTGTCCGAGGTCGGGGCGTCCGAGGTCGACAGGGCGGCGATGAACGCCTCCTGCGGCACCTCGACGCGGCCGACCATCTTCATCCGCTTCTTGCCTTCCTTCTGCTTCTCCAGCAGCTTGCGCTTGCGGCTGATGTCACCGCCGTAGCACTTGGCGAGGACGTCCTTGCGGATGGCGCGGATCGTCTCGCGGGCGATGATCCGGCTGCCGATGGCGGCCTGGATCGGCACCTCGAACTGCTGGCGCGGGATGAGCTTCTGCAGCTTGCCGGCGATCGTGACGCCGTAGTTGTACGCCTTGTCCTTGTGCACGATCGAGCTGAACGCGTCGACGGGCTCGCCGTGCAGCAGGATGTCGACCTTCACCAGGTCCGAGGCCTGCTCGCCGCTGGGCTCGTAGTCGAGGCTGGCGTAGCCCTTCGTGCGGCTCTTCAGCTGGTCGAAGAAGTCGTAGATGATCTCGCCGAGCGGCAGCGTGTAGCGCAGCTCGACCCGGTCGGCGGACAGGTAGTCCATGCCGAGCAGGACGCCGCGGCGGCCCTGGCACAGCTCCATGACCGCGCCGACGAAGTCGTTGGGGGTCAGCACCGTCGCCCGGACGGTCGGCTCGAAGATCTCGCCGGTCTTGCCGTCGGGGAACTCGCTGGGGTTGGTGACCGCGACCTCGGTGCCGTCGGTGGTGATCACCCGGTAGACCACGTTGGGCGCGGTGGAGATCAGGTCGAGGTTGAACTCCCGCTCGAGGCGCTCCTGGATGATCTCCAGGTGCAGCAGGCCGAGGAAGCCGCAGCGGAAGCCGAAGCCCAGTGCCAGGCTGGTCTCCGGCTCGTACACCAGAGCGGCGTCGTTGAGCTTGAGCTTGTCCAGGGCGTCGCGCAGCAGCGGATAGTCCGAGCCGTCGATCGGGTAGAGGCCCGAGTAGACCATCGGCTTCGGGTCCTTGTAGCCGCCCAGCGCCTCGGTGGCCGGCTTGGCGTTGATGGTGACCGTGTCGCCGACGCGGGACTGGCGCACGTCCTTCACGCCGGTGATGAGGTAGCCGACCTCACCGGCGCCCAGGCCGTCGCTCTTGATCGGCTCGGGCGAGATGACACCGATCTCCAGCAGCTCGTGGACCGCGCCGGTCGACATCATCTTGATCTTGTCACGGGCGCCGAGCCGGCCGTCGACGACGCGGACGTAGGTGACCACGCCGCGGTACACGTCGTAGACCGAGTCGAAGATCATCGCGCGGGCGGCGCCGTCGTTGCCCGGCTGGGGCTCGGGCAGCTGCCGCACGATCTCGTCGAGCAGGTGCGGCACGCCGACGCCGGTCTTGCCCGACACGCGCAGGCAGTCGTCGGGGTCGCAGCCGATGAGGTGGGCGAGCTCCTCGGCGTACTTCTCGGGCTGCGCGGCCGGCAGGTCGATCTTGTTGAGCACCGGGATGATCGTCATGTCGTTCTCGAGCGCGAGATACAGGTTGGCGAGGGTCTGCGCCTCGATGCCCTGCGCCGCGTCGACGAGCAACACGGCGCCCTCGCAGGCGGCCAGGCTGCGGGAGACCTCATAGGTGAAGTCCACGTGGCCCGGGGTGTCGATCATGTTGAGCACGAACTGCTCGCCGGTCAGGTCGCCCTCGCGGACCACCCACGGCATGCGCACGGCCTGGCTCTTGATGGTGATGCCGCGCTCACGCTCGATGTCCATGCGGTCGAGATACTGCGCCCGCATCTGCCGCGCGTCGACCACCTCGGTGAGCTGCAGCATCCGGTCGGCCAGCGTCGACTTACCGTGGTCGATGTGCGCGATGATGCAGAAGTTGCGGATCCGGTCCGGCACGGTGGCACCGGGGCGGTTCACGCCGGGGTCGTTCGTCGGTGGCACAGGCGTCCGTTCTCCATGAGGGTGGGGATCAGACCTCTATCGTCCCATGCCCGGGGATCTCGCCGAAGCGCCGCCGGTACGAAGCCCCGCCGCTACCGGACAAGTCCGGATATGGCGGGGCATATCGCACGTCAGAGCAGCGCGCCCTCGTCGTGGAGCCAGTCGACGAACCCCATCGCGACGACGGCCGCGCAGTCGACGAGCTCGGCGATGAGCTCGGGGTGGGCGCCGGACAGCAGCGGCACCTGCATCTCGGCGTAGATCGGGAGCTGGCCGCGGTCGGTGGGGTCACCGACATATGCCTTGTAGAAGCGACGCGTGTGGTTCCACTCGTTGACCACCCGGTAGGAGCGGTCGGCCCAGTCCGGCGGCACCGTGGCGTGCGGCCGGGCGCGGACGACCAGGATCTCGTCCGACGGTCCCTCGAGGGCGAACAGCACGGCATGGCGCTCCCAGAGCGCGAGAAGGCTGCCATCCCCATCGGTCAGGTATCGAATCTCAAGCTGCTCGAGGGCCTCCGCGACCCGCAGCAACGTCACCGGTGCGATCACGCCCGCACCCACGTCCGGGGCTCCGTCGCACACCGCGTCGGTCACCGGAGTCGGCTCCTCCCGTGCCAGCTGCGCGACGGTCGTGTCGGTCTGCGACCCGTCCGTCTGCTCGGCACGCCATGGCCACTTTGGCATCGTCCCGCGCTCCCTAGCTCCCCCGTGGCCTCCACCCGCAATTGCGGTCCGTCGCCAAACGAATTCGCTCGGCGGTGGACCCGAAAGAGGACGGTACCCGTTCGGACGAGTTTCAGCAGCCCCCAATTTCACCCTTGCCCCACCCGTTCGGGTGAGGGTCTTACCACCGTCTATCCGATGAGGAGAGTCTTGGCAGCACGATGCCAGGCAGAGCCATATGCGCAGGCCAGAGCCGTCCATGGACCCAATTTCCGAACATCGACAAAGTCTCGTGCAGGTGCACGGTCGCTCATCGTGAACCCCATTCGCACGACCGCCTGCACGAGCCGCTGCGGTATCTCGACGCGTTCCCCGGAGGCGGTCGTCACGACGATCGGCACATGATCCAGAAGCGCGTCCCGGAGCACCCTCGAACCGACCGCGCGACCCCCGACGCCCTCCGCCGCGGCGGTCCGCAACGTGGCCGCGGCGGCCTCCCCGACGCGCCGGATGTCGGTACCCGGGATCCGCTCCACGACGGTCCCGGCACCCCCCGGGATGGACCACCGCCACTCACTGTCCCGAAGTGTGGGAAGCTCTCCATCGAGGGACGTCAGGAGCTCGCGGGCCAGGACGGTGTGATCGCCGTCGACGCGTCCGGGGACGCCGCGGCTCACCAGGACGCCCCACGGCAGGTGCGACCAGAGGGTGACGCGGTCGTCACCGGCCGGTCGCAGCCGGACCAGTGCGCCCGCGTCCAGACGGGCCGCCCGGGCCACGAAGGCCCGGGCGTCAGCGGCTGCGATCCCGTTCAGCCAAGCCACGGGGACAGGAACTCGCGCTCGACGTCCTTCACCCGGCGGGGCCTGCCGGCGGCCAGGTCGAAGGGCACGCAGACGGTCCGCGCCCGGGAGGCGACCGCGTCACCGTCGAAGAGCTCGTAGGCGACGGTCAATCGACTCGCCTTGATCTCCTCCAGCCACAGCTCGATGCGCACGGGATCGCCGTAGTCGATGGGCCGCAGGTAGTCGATCTCATGACGTGAGATGACGATGCCGTCCTCGAACGTCTGCAGCCCGGCCGCCTTCGCCGCGGTGAACATCAATGCCACGCGCGCCTCCTCGTACAGGGTGAGGAAGCGCGCGTTGTTGACATGCCCGTACGCGTCCAGGTCGGACCAGCGCAGGGCGCAGTGGTAGACGAAGCGGGCCACCTCAGTCGCGGGTGAGCTTGCGGTAGGTGACGCTGTGCGGCCGCGCCGCCTCCTGGCCCAGGCGGTCGACCTTGTTCTTCTCGTAGGACTCGAAGTTGCCCTCGAACCAGAACCACTTGGCCGGGTCCTTCTCGTCGCCCTCCCAGGCGAGGATGTGGGTCGCGACCCGGTCCAGGAACATCCGGTCGTGGGAGATGACCACGGCGCAGCCGGGGAACTCCAGCAGCGCGTTCTCCAGCGACGACAGGGTCTCGACGTCCAGGTCGTTGGTCGGCTCGTCGAGCAGCAGCACATTGCCGCCGATCTTCAGCGTCAGCGCCAGGTTGAGCCGGTTGCGCTCGCCGCCGGACAGGACCTTCGTCGGCTTCTGCTGGTCGGGGCCCTTGAAGCCGAACGCCGCGACATACGCCCGGGACGGCATCTCGACCTTGCCGACCATGAGGTGGTCCAGGCCGTCGGAGACGACCTCCCAGACCGTCTTGTCGCCGTCGAGGCCGGAGCGGCTCTGGTCGACGTAGGACAGCTTCACCGTCTCACCGACGCGGACCTGGCCGGCGTCGGGCTGCTCCAGCCCGACGATGGTCTTGAACAGCGTGGTCTTGCCGACGCCGTTGGGGCCGATGATGCCCACGATGCCGTTGCGCGGCAGCGAGAAGGACAGGTTCTCGATCAGCACGCCCCGCTCGTCGAAGCCCTTGAGCAGGTCCTTGGTCTCGATGACCAGGTTGCCCAGGCGCGGGCCCGGCGGGATCTGGATCTCCTCGAAGTCCAGCTTGCGGGTCTTCTCGGCCTCGTTGGCCATCTCCTCGTAGCGCTCGAGGCGGGCCTTGGACTTGGTCTGGCGCGCCTTGGCATTGGAGCGGACCCACTCCAGCTCCTCGGTGAGGCGCTTCTGCAGCTTCTGGTCCTTGCGGCCGGCGACCGCCAGGCGCTGCGCCTTCTTCTCCAGGTAGGTCGAGTAGTTGCCCTGGTAGCCGTGGACCTGGCCGCGGTCGACCTCGGCGATCCACTCGGCCACGTGGTCCAGGAAGTACCGGTCGTGGGTGACGGCGAGCACGGCGCCCGCGTACTTCTGCAGGTGCTGCTCCAGCCAGTTGACGCTCTCCGCGTCGAGGTGGTTGGTGGGCTCGTCGAGCAGCAGCAGGTCGGGCGCCTCGAGCAGCAGCTTGCACAGCGCGACGCGGCGGCGCTCACCACCGGAGAGGGTGGTGACGTCGGCGTCCGGCGGCGGGCAGCGCAGCGCGTCCATGGCCAGGGCGAGGGCGGAGTCGATGTCCCACGCGTCGGCGTGGTCGAGCTCCTCCTGGAGCTTGCCCATCTCCTCCATCAGCTCGTCGGTGTAGTCGGTCGCCATCTGCTCGGCGATCTCGTTGAACCGGGCGAGCTTCGCCTTCGTGCCCGCGACCGCCTCCTCGATGTTGCCGAGGACGGTCTTGGTCTCGTTCAGCGGCGGCTCCTGCAGCAGCATGCCGACGGTGTAGCCGGGCATGAGCCGGGCCTCACCGTTGCTCGGCTTGTCGAGCCCCGCCATGATCTTGAGCAGGCTCGACTTGCCGGCGCCGTTGGGGCCGACCACACCGATCTTCGCGCCGGGCAGGAACGACAGCGTGACGTTGTCGAGCACGACCTTGTCGCCGTGCGCCTTGCGCGCCTTCTCGAGCACGTAGATGTACTGAGCCACGGGGCGCCCCTACCTCCGGTGAGTCTGTGTTCGCGTCGGGCCAATCTTTCCAGGCCCCGGCCCGGCACCCAAATCGGGCGTCACTTCTTGGGCAGGGACTCCTTCACGTCCTCCGTGAAGTTCTGGTCGCCGGTGACCACGAGCTTGTCCCGGGACAGGGCGTACTTGGTGCCGCCGTTGCTCGCGATGAACTTGTCGGTCCCGGACGCGCTGACGCTGCCGCCGCCGAGCAGCAGGCCGTTCTCGCCCTCGACCGGCGTCTCGCCGGCGCCGCCGTTGTAGAAGCTCTTGCGCTTGTCGTGCCCCTGGTACCACAGCCCCTGGCCGTCGGCCTCCAGGCAGACCCAGGCCTCGCGTTTGTCCGTGCGGATGAACAGTTGCAGGGTCAGCGGCGTGGCGGCCTTGGCGTCGCGGCGCTTGACGGCGGCCTCGATGAAGTTCGGGCACGGATCGGCGGCGGGCGTGGGGGCACCCTGGCTCGTCACGGAAACAGCCGGTCGTGGAGACTGTCCGTTACCCGCGTTCGACTTAGGATCATCAATGTCTCGACGGCCCAGCACGAAACCGAACAATGCACCGATGACGGTCAGGATCAGCAACGCGAGCAGGACGACGGTGAGCGTCCGGCCCCGCTCGGGCTCGGCGTAGGCATCGTGCGAGGACATGCCCAGCAGGATCGCACCTGTGAGCCAGCACGCTGCATGCTGCCGGGCACCTTCGGGGATCAGTAGGCTGAAAGTACGAGGGTGGATCACCCAGGGGGAGGACACGACACGTGGCTGGAAACAGTGCATTCGTGGTGGTCGCCAATCGACTGCCGGTCGACAAGGTTGTCGGACCGGACGGCGAGGTCAGCTTCCGCAGAAGTCCAGGAGGCCTGGTCACCGCGCTTGAGCCGGTGCTCCAGCAGCGCAACGGGACGTGGGTGGGCTGGTCGGGTGGCACCGGCGACTCACAGCTTCCGGAGGAGACATTCGAGGCCGGCGGGGTGAAGCTGCACCCGGTCGCGCTCAGCGCAGGTGAGGTCGAGCGGTATTACGAGGGCTTCTCCAACTCCAGCCTGTGGCCGCTCTACCACGACGCCGTGGAGACACCGATCTTCAAGCGACGATGGTGGGAGTCGTATCGCCTGGTCAACGAGCGGTTCACCAAGGCCGTCGCCGACGACGCGGCACCCGGCGCCACCGTATGGATCCAGGACTACCAGCTGCAGCTCGTGCCGGCCTTGTTGCGCGAGACCCGACCCGATCTCAAGATCGGGTTTTTTCTGCACATCCCATTTCCCCCGGTCGAACTGTTCATGCAACTACCCCGCCGGGCGGAACTTCTCAAGGGTCTGCTCGGTGCCGATCTGGTTGGTTTCCAACGGCCACTCGGCGCGCAGAACTTCGTCCAACTGTCCCGACATCTGCTGGGCACCCGCGTGCGGCGCGGCGTCGTGGAGTGGGAGGGCCGCACGGTGCGGGCCGAGGCCTTCCCGATCTCCATCGACGTCGAGGAGATGGAGCGGCTCGCCGCCTCACCGGAAGTGCAGGCCAGGGCGAAGGCGATCAGGACGGAGCTGGGTGAGCCGAAGACCATCATCCTCGGGGTGGACCGGCTGGACTACACCAAAGGGATCGAGCGGAGGTTGAAGGCCTTCCGCGAACTGTTGTCGGATGGACGACTCACAGCGCCGGATACGGTGATGGTACAAGTGGCTACGCCGAGTCGGGAGCGGGTGGAGCACTACCAGACGCTGCGGGTGAACGTTGAACGTGAGGTCGGGCGGATCAATGGGGAGTACGGACGAGTTGGCCAACCGGCCGTGCACTATCTCCATCAGTCGTACAGTCGGGCTGAGTTGGCCGCGCTGTACGTCGCGGCCGACGTCATGATGGTGACTCCGCTGAGGGACGGCATGAATCTCGTGGCAAAGGAGTATGTCGGCGCCCGCGCCGACGGCGGCGGCGCCCTCGTGCTGTCGGAGTTCGCCGGTGCGGCGGCCGAGCTGCGCCAGGCATTCCTGTGCAATCCGCACGACCTCGACGGGGTGAAGGACGCACTCATGCGCGCGATCCACGTCGACCCGGTCGAAGGGCGCAAACGCATGCATGCTATGCATTCCCACCTGCGCTCACACGATGTCCGCGCCTGGGCGGACGCGTTTCTCGACGCTCTCGGCGCAGCATCGTGACCATCATGTTGACCACCACACGCCCGCCTTTGCACCGCCGTGTGCACGTCAATCGCTCCAACGACCTCCATCGCTCCCACGAACAGGCCGGACATGAACCAACACTCGGCGACAGGCACCGTCCTCTCGCTCGACCCGGACCTCCGCGCGGCGGTGCTGCGCGTCGCCCGCGTGCCGAACCTCCTGGTGGCATGTGACTACGACGGCACTCTCGCGCCTATCGTCGCCGACCCCACGAAGGCGACACCCAGCCCAGAATCCGTAGCCGCCGTCCGCGCGTTGTCCTCATTGCCGCAGACAACCGTCGGTGTGATCTCGGGCCGCGCGCTGCGCGACCTGGCCGCCCTGTCGCGCCTCCCCGCCGAGGTGCGACTGGTCGGCAGCCACGGCTCCGAGTTCGACGTCGGTTACGTCGACGAGTTGCCACCGGAGCGCCAGCAGCGCCGTGCGGAGCTGCAGGCGGCGCTCAACGCGATCTGCCGCGATCAGCCGGGTGTCCGGCTGGAGGCGAAGCCGGCCAGCGTCGCGGTGCACACCCGCGCGGCGCCCCGCGACGTCGCCGGGCGGGTCTTCGACGCGGTCCGCAGCGGTGCGGCCCTGTGGCCCGACATCGAGGTGACCACCGGCAAGGAGGTCATCGAGCTGTCGGTGGTGCCGACCGACAAGGGCCTGGCCGTCGACGCGCTGCGGATGCAGGTCTCCGCCAGCGCCATCGTCTACCTCGGCGACGACGCGACCGACGAGAAGGCGTTCGCCCACCTGCACGGGCCCGACCTCGGCATCAAGGTCGGGCCCGGCGAGACGCAGGCCCGCTTCAGCATCACCGACGCCGAGGTCGCCGTCGGCGTGCTGGAGCTGCTGCTGCACACCCGGCGGCGCTGGCTGTTCGGCGAGCAGGCGGTGCCGATCGAGCGGCACTCGATGCTGTCCAACACGCACACCGTCGCCCTGCTCACGCCCGCCGCCCGGGTCACCTGGCTGTGCCACCCGAAGCCGGACTCCGGCGCGGTCTTCGCCGACCTGCTCGGCGACACCGCAGCGGGCCACTTCACGGTCCAGCCGGAGCGTGGCGGCATCCCGCTCGGCCAGCGGTACCGGCCGGGCACGATGACCGTGGAGACCCGCTGGTCGGGCCTGACGGTCACCGACTGGCTCGACCACCACGCCACCGGCAACTCGCTCATCCGCGTGCTGTCGGGCAGCTCCCGGGCCCGGATCGACTTCGTGCCGCGGCCCGACTTCGGCCAGGTGCACATCCGGCTGCAGCCGATCGGCGACGAGGGGCTGCTGGTGCTCGGCTCCAACGAGCCGATGGTGCTCTACTCCCCCGGCATCACCTGGGACATCAGCTCCGACGGGCACAGCGACCTGGCCCGCGCGACGGTCGACCTCGGCGCCGCCGGCGGCAGCGCCATGCTGGAGCTGCGCCTGGGCACCGACTCGATCGAGGCGCCGCAGGAGCGCACCGAGCAGCGGCAGGTCGCCGCGGAGGCCGCGTGGCGGGACTGGTCCGACGCGCTGAAGCTGCCGTCGGTCGCCCGCGACCTGGTCAAGCGCAGCGCGCTCACGCTGCGCGGGCTGTGGCACAGGCCGACCGGGGCGATCCTGGCCGCGGCGACGTCCTCGCTGCCGGAGGAGGTCGGCGGGTCCCGCAACTGGGACTACCGGTACTGCTGGCTGCGCGACGCGTCGCTGACCGCCAAGGCCCTCGTCGACCTCGGATCCACCGAGGAGGCCGAGTCGCTGCTGAAGTGGACGCTGAAGGTCGCCGACAACACCGACGGGCACCCGGAGCGGCTCCACCCGCTGTACACGCTCGACGGCACCGAGCTCGGCCCGGAGGCGGTCATCGAGGCGCTGCCCGGCTACGCGGGCTCCCGACCGGTGCGGGTCGGCAACGCCGCCAACGGTCAGGTGCAGCTCGACGTGTTCGGCCCGGTCGCCGACCTGGTCACCACGCTCGCCGAGCTCCGCCCGCCGGAGGCCGGCGACTTCGCCCTCATGGAGGCGATGGTCGAGGCGGTCGAGCGGCGCTGGCACGAGCCCGACCACGGCATCTGGGAGGCGCGCCGGCGGCCCCGGCACTACGTCTACTCGAAGGTCATGTGCTGGATGACCGTCGACCGTGGCATCCAGCTCTTCGAGCGGGCCGGCCGGACCGTGCCGGAGGCGTGGCGGGCGCTGCGCACCACCATCGCCGAGAACGTCCTGGACAAGGGCTGGGACGAGAAGCTCGGCGCATACACCGTCGCCTACGGCTACGACGAGATGGACGCGTCGGTGCTGTGGATCGGGCTGTCCGGTCTGCTGGCCGACGACGACCCGCGGTTCCTCGCCACCGTCCTGGCGGTCGAGGCCGACCTGCGGGAAGGTCCGACGGTGTACCGGTACCGCTGGGACGACGGCCTGCCCGGCGTCGAGGGCGGCTTCCACCTGTGCACCACGTGGATGATCGAGGCGTACCTGCGCACCGGCCGGCGGGCCGACGCGGAGGAGCTCTTCGCCCAGTTCATCGAGTGCGCCGGCCCGACGGGCCTGCTGCCGGAGGAGTACGACCCGCTGACGGAGCGCGCCCTGGGCAACCACCCGCAGGCGTACTCGCACCTGGGTCTGATCCGCTGCGCGCTGGAGCTGGACCGCTCCTGAACGCACATCAGAAGGGGCGCCCACGGGGCGCCCCTTCGTCATGTCGTGAGCGCGTCGACGACCGGGCCGACGACGATGACGGCCGGCGGGCGCAGTGCCGCCTCCTTCACCGCGTCCGCGACCGTGGACAGCTGCGCGCGCACCACCCGCTGATCCCGGGTCGTGCCCTCCTGGATCACCGCGACGGGGGTGTCGGGCGCGCGGCCGTGCTCCTGCAGGACGGCGGCGATCGCCGGCAGGTTCTTCAGGCCCATCAGGATGCTCAGCGTGCCCCGCAGCCGGGCCAGGGCCGCCCAGTCGACCAGCGACTCGGGGTGCGCCGGGGCGAGGTGCCCGGAGACGACCGTGAACTCGTGCGCCAGGCCCCGGTGGGTGATCGGGATGCCGGCCGCCGCGGGTACCGCGATCGAGCTGCTGATGCCGGGCACGACGCTCACCGGTACACCGGCCGCAACGCATGCCAGGAGCTCCTCGCCGCCACGTCCGAAGACATACGGGTCGCCGCCCTTGAGCCGGACCACGAACTTGCCCTGCAGGGCCCGGTCGACCAGGACCCGGTTGATCTCCTCCTGCGCCGCCGACGGGCCGTAGGGGATCTTCGAGGCGTCGAACAGCTCGACCTCGGGCCGCAGCTCGTCCAGCAGCAGCCCGGCGGCCAGCCGGTCGATGACGACCACGTCGGCGGCCGCGAGGAGCCGGCGGCCACGGACCGTGAGCAGCTCCGGGTCGCCGGGGCCGGAGCCGACCAGCGCGACCCGGCCGGGACCGGCCTCGGGCGGGGTCGCGGCCACGATCGCGCCGGCGGCGAGCTGCTCGCCGATCGCGTCGCGGACGGCGACGGAGCGGGCCGGGTCGCCCCCGCCGAGCACGGCGACGGTCACCGGACCCTGCCGGGTCACCGCCGGGGTCCAGGCGGTGGCGGCGTGCCGATCGTCGGCGCGGACGCAGAAGACCCGGCGGGCCGCGGCGAGCTCGCTGATCGTGGCGGCCGCGGCGGCGTCGCTGACCGCCACGTGGACCAGCCACGCGTCGTCGATGTCGGACGGCTCGAAGCGCCGGGCGCGCCAGGTGACCCGCCCCGCGTCGACGTGGGCCTGCAGCGCGGGGGTGATGTGGGGTGACACCAGCACGACGTCCGCGGCGGCGTCGAGCAGCGCGGGAACGCGCCTGGTGGCCACGGCACCGCCGCCGACCACCAGGACGCGCAAACCTTGGAGCACCAGACCGAGGGGGTATGGGTTCACTTGTGGGCAACTCCAGCTGAGTCGAAAGTGGCTACCTCGTGCAACACGCGGACAGCACTGGCCACGATCGGCAGCGCCAGGACGGCGCCGGTGCCCTCGCCCAGGCGCAGGCCCAGGTCGACGAGCGGTTCCAGCTCAAGATAGCTGAGCGCCACGCTGGCGCCGGGCTCGGCCGACCGGTGCCCGGCGACCATGGCCGTGGTGCAGGCGGGTGCGAGCGCGGCGGCGGCGAGGGCCGCCGACGCGGCGATGACACCGTCGATGATCACGGGGATGCGCAGCGCCGCGGCCCGCAGGATGTAGCCGACGAGGGCGGCGTGCTCCAGGCCGCCGACCGCGGCGAGGACGTCGATCGGGTCCTCGGCGCGCAGCGCGACGACCGCGGACGTGACGACCGCCACCTTCCGCGCGTGGGTCTCGCTGTCGATGCCGGTGCCGAGGCCGGTCACGGCGGCCGGGTCGGCGTGCGTGAACGCGGCGATCAGAGCCGCCGACGGGGTGGTGTTGGCGATGCCCATGTCGCCGGTCAGCAGCACCTTCGCGCCCTTGTCCACCAGGGACTGGGCGATCTCGATGCCGACCTCGACGGCCTGCAGCGCCTCGGCGCGGGTCATCGCCGGCTCGACGCTGAGGTCGCGGGTGCCGGCGCGGACCTTGCGCAACTCCAGACCCACGGCGGGGTCGAGGGTGCTCTTCACGCCGACGTCGATCACGGTGACGGTCGCGCCGCACTGCCGGGCGAACGCGTTGACGACCGCGCCGCCGGCCAGGAAGTTGGCGACCATCTGACCCGTGACCTCCTGCGGCCACGGCGTCACACCCTGCGCGTGCACGCCGTGGTCGCCGGCGAAGATCGCCAGCGCGGCGGGCTCCGGGATCGGCGGAGGGCACGTGCCGGCCAGCCCCGCCAGCCGCACCGCCAGCATCTCCAGCACCCCCAGCGAGCCCGGGGGCTTGGTCAGCCTGGCCTGCAGCGCCCTGGCCGCGGCGATCGCCTCGTCGTCGAGCGGCCGGATCGCCGCGAGTGTCTCCGTGAGCATCTTCACCCTCCCAGTACCTTCGACAACACCGCGACGAACGCGTCACTCGTGGCAGTGTCCCGCACCGCAATACGTAACCAGTCCTGGCCCAGTCCCGGGAACGTTTCGCCACGTCGCACCGCGAAGCCGTGCGACCGCAGCTCCTCGCGGACCCTCGTGCCATCGGCGACGTTGATCAGCACGAACGAGCTGCGGGGTACGCCGGCCACCTCGACGCCCACCCGGCGCAGCGCGGCGACGAGGTGGTCGCGGTCGATCGTCAGCCGCTCGGCGATCTCCCGCTCCGTCCGCACGGCGCGCGGTGAGGCGCAGGCGACGGCGGCGGCGAGGGCCGGGGTGGAGACACTCCACAACGGGGCGTGGCGGTTGAGCTCGGCGATCAGCTCGCGTGGGCCCAGGACGTACCCGATGCGCAGGCCGGCGAGGCCCCAGGTCTTGGTCAGGCTGCGGATGACGACGACGTCGCGGTTGCCGGTGAGGGTCTCGGGCTCGCCGGGGACCGTGTCGGCGAACGCCTCGTCGACGACGACCGTCCGGCCGGGCCGCACCCATGACGCTATCTGCACGGATTTATGCAGACATGAGGTTGGATTGGTGGGATTTCCGATGACGACCAGATCCGCCGACCCTGGCGGATCTTTCAGCATGAATCCGTCCCCGGCGTCCAGCAGCAGCCGGTCCACCGCGTGGCCCGCGGTCAGCAGCGCGCTCTCCGGTTCGGTGAACTGCGGGTGCACCACCACCGCGTGCCGGGGGCGCAGCGCCTGCGCCAGCAGCGTGAACGCCTGCGCCGCCCCCGCCGTCAGCAGCACCTCGTCCGCCGGCCGGCCGTGCCGCGCCGCGATCGCCGCGGTCGCCTCCACCGGATCCGGGTACCGCGCGAGGTGCGCCAGCGACGCCGCGATCGGGCCCGTGAGCCACGACGGCGGCGTCTCCTGTCGCACATTGACCGCCAGGTCGACCAGACCCGGCGCGACCTCGGCATCGCCGTGGAACCGCAGCATCAGGCGATCGTCGCGTACGCGGAGGCGATTTGTCCTAGCTTGGAGATGTGATCGCGCGCACGCTGCGAGTGGCCGGAGGATTCCTGGCCCTCGTCCGGACCGGGCTCATCGTTGGGCTCGCGATCGCCGTGCTGGTCTATCCGATGGTCGCCCTCACCGGCGTGGGTGTGAAACGCGGCACCGACGCGCTCGC
Source organism: Dactylosporangium sp. NBC_01737 (assembly GCF_035963215.1). Lineage (NCBI taxonomy): Bacteria > Bacillati > Actinomycetota > Actinomycetes > Micromonosporales > Micromonosporaceae > Dactylosporangium > Dactylosporangium sp. NBC_01737. Next base: position 3,714,805 of record NZ_CP109153.1, on the reverse strand, counting down.
CACCCCGGTCGGGGCGCTGCGCTCCTCACTGCCGGCGCAGACCAGCCACGTGTACGCCGCCGACGGCACCACGCTGCTCGCGCAGTTCTACGAGGAGTACCGCACGTACACCGCGCTGGACACCATCTCGCCCAACATCCAGAAGGCGATCGTCGCCGCCGAGGACGCCCGCTTCTGGGAGCACCACGGCGTCGACTTCAAGGGTGTCGCCCGGGCGTTCGTCGCGAACCAGAAGGCCGGCGCCGTCTCGCAGGGCGCGTCGACGCTGACCATGCAGTACGTGCGCAACGTCCTGCGCGACAGCGCCGACACCCCGGCCGAGGTCTCCGAGGCGACGGAGCAGACCGGCGCCCGGAAGCTGCGCGAGATGAAGCTCGCGATCGAGCTCGAGAAGCACATGAGCAAGACCGAGATCCTGGAGCGGTACCTCAACGTCGCGTACTTCGGGCACCGCGCCTACGGCGTCCTCGCCGCCGCGGAGGTGTACTTCTCCAAGCGGCCCGCCGACCTCACCGTCCCCGAGGCCGCGCTGCTCGCCGGCCTGGTGCAGGCGCCGTCCTCGTACGACCCCGCGGGCCGCTCCGCCGCCTCCGTCGCGGCGGCAACCGAGCGGCGCGACTATGTCATCGACCGGATGGCCGACCTCGGCTACCTCGACGCCGCCTCGGCGGTCGCCGCCCGTGCCACCCCGATCGCATTGCAGCTCAGCGAACCACCCAACGACTGCCTCGCCACCGCGCCCGGCTGGGGCTTCTTCTGCGCGATGTTCCGGTCGTGGTGGAGCAACCAGCCCGGCCTCGGCGCCACCCCGGACGAGCGGCTCGACCGGCTGCGCCGCGGCGGGTACACCGTGGTCACGTCGCTCGACCCGCGCATCCAGGCGGTCGCGCAGGCGCAGGTGCTGAAGCGGGAGAAGACGCGCAGCCCGTACGCGCTCGGGCAGGTCGCCGTCGAACCCGGCACCGGCCTCATCCGCGCCATGGCCGTGAACCGCACCTACTCCCTCGACCGCGCCAGCAACGGCCCGCACTCCGACCCCCGCCAGCGCAAACGCCTCCGCGGCAACTACCCCAACACGGTCAACCCGCTCCTCGGCGGCGGCGACATGGCCGGCTACCAGGCCGGCTCCACGTTCAAGATGTTCACGCTGCTGGCCGCCCTCGAACAGGGCATGCCGCTGTCGACCGCGATCAACTCGCCGAAGACGTTCGTGTCGAAGTACAAGACCGGCCGCGACAGCCCGGCCCGCTGCGGCGTGGACAGCTGGTGCCCCTCCAACGCCTCCGCCTCCATGACCGGCCGCCAGACCATGTGGTCCGGCTTCGGCAAGTCCGTCAACACGTTCTTCGTCCAGCTCGAGCAGCGCGTCGGGGCCGAGTCCGCGGTCCGCATGGCCGAACGCCTCGGGCTGCACTGGCGCACCGGCATCGACCGGCTGCAGGCCTCCCCGGCGAAGGCGAAGACGTGGGGCGCGTTCACGCTCGGCGTCGCCGACACCACGCCGCTGGAGATGGCCGGCGCCTTCGCGACCGTCGCCGCCGACGGCATGCACTGCGAACCCATCCCGGTGGTCTCGATCCGGCAGGTCGACGGCGTCGAGGCGGTGGACGCGAACGGTGTACCGGTGGCCCGCCCCCGCTGCGCGCAGGTCCTGTCCCCCGACGTCGCGCGCGGCGCGGTCGACGCGGCCCGCTGCGTCACCGGCTTCAAGGCCGCCGCGGGTGACTGCGGCGGCTGGGGCACCGCGTCGAGGGTGTACCCCACGGTCCGCCGCCCGGTCGCCGGCAAGTCCGGCACGACGGACGACAACCGGGCCGCGTGGTTCGTCGGCATGACGCCGGGGCTGACGGTCGCGGGGTTCATCGCCGACCCCGACAACCCGCTGCACCGGGTCGGCTCGGCCAACGCCGGAAAGCCCCGCGAGACGGTCGCCGAGACGCTCCGCGAAGCCCTCGCCGGCACCGCCGTGCGCCAGTTCACCCCGCCGAGCACGGTCGTGGCGTACGGCGCGAACGCCAAGCCGCGTGCGTACAAGAACCGCCGCTGACCCGCGCCCTGCTCGTCCGGCTGCTCAGCGGATGTCGGCAGGGACCAGGGACCAGCTCTCCAGGTCCACGCGGCCGCTGTGCAGGGACCCGGCGTTGCGCATCAGCCCCTCGTAGGTGAACCCCGCCTTCTCCGCCACCCGACGCGACGCCACGTTGCCGGGCGCGACCCGCAGCTCGATGCGCTGGAACCGGTGCTCCAGCAGCAGCGACAGCGCCAGGACGTCGACCGCCTCGGGTGCGACCCCGTAGCCGCGGGCGTCGGCGGCCACCGCGTACGCGATCTCCGTCGAGCGGGTCAGCCAGTCGGTGTTCTTCGTCCAGAGGCAGCCGACGAGCCGCTCGTCCTCGCGCCGCACGATGCCGTAGTGGTCGCCGGCGCCGCTGTCGCGCCGCTCGACGGCCAGCTCCGTGCACCACGAGTAGCCGTCGAACTCGCTGTTGTCGTCCTGCGCGATCGGTAGCCACCGCCGCACCAGCCGGTCCGCGAAGATCTCACCGACCCGCTTGTCGTCGTCGGCGCACAGCGGCCGCACCGACAACCTGGGCGTCTGGACCGACAGCGACGGGAAGCGGCGCAACGCCACCGACCAGGTCGACACTAGGCGGCCTCCGTCGCCCCGCCGGCGGGCGGGCCCGACGTCGGTGATCCGTCCTCACCCGTCGCCCGCTCACCCGGCGCCCGCTCACCCGGCGTGCGCTCGCCCGGCCGTGCCTCGTGGGACCCGGTGGGCGTCGTTGCGGCGGCGGGGCCGGGGCGGGCGGGGCCGAGACGGGGCTGTGGTCGCCGGCGCCGAGCGGGTCGCCGCCCTGGGCCGGAAGCTGCAGGTACGCGGTCGGCGCCTCGTCCGACGCGACCAGGTCCGAGCCGGCCGCGGCGATCACGGTCATCCCGGCCGGCGCCGCCGACACGGGCGCCGCGACGCTCGGCATCGGCGCCGAGGACACCGGTACCGCGGACGACGTCGCCGGCGCGTCGGACCACTGGTGCCCGCTCTGCCCGCTCAACGGCGGCGTCGACACCGGCTGCACGCCGGCGCCGGCCACGGGCTGCGACCCGGCGGCGCCGGCTCCTGACACGGGACCGGACGCGCCGGCCTCGGACCGTGCCGCGGCCGCGGGCGGCGCAGCGGGTGAGGTCGGTGACTGGACGGATGGGGGCGGGGCGGAGAGGGTCGTCGACACAACCCCAGACGATGGCAGCCCGGCGGCCTCCGCGGGCGCGTTCGGGGTGGAAGGCACCCCAACGCTCGCCCCAGCAGACGCGGTGGACGGCCCAGCCCCTGGCGTCACCGCAGTGCCCGCCCTCTCCGTCTGACCGTCGTCCTCCGCCTGGCTGCCGTCCTCCGCCTCGCGGCCGTCCTCCGGCGCCTGGCTGGTGAACCCGGCGGTCCGGTTGCCCGGCTCGGCGGCCTGGCTGCCTGGCTCGGCGGCCTGGCTGCCTGCGACGGCGGCGTGGCTGGCGGACGCGAGGGCGACGCCTGCCCGGCTGGTCGGGCCGAACGGGCTCGACGCGATCTCGTCAAGCGCCCCGTCGTCCCCAGCGTCCCCGGCGTCGGCCGGGCCGCCCGAGGTCTGCACCGCCGGCGAGGCCGGTGCGGCCCCCGCCGTCTGGATGGTCTCGGTGGGCGCCTCCTCGGCGGACGCCAGCCATGCCGGGACCGTCACACCGTCCGGCGCACCGGTGCCGCTGAGCGGCCTCGTCGGCGCGGCGGGACGGCCGCCGGCGTGCGGAGGCCCGACCGGCGGCCGAGGGCCCGAGGGCGTCGACACCGGCGCGGACGGCATGGAGCTGGGCGGCGCGTACGTGGACGGCGCCGAGACCGGTGACACGGCGCCCGGTCCCACCACGGAGGCGGGCGGCGAATACGTGGCCGGCGGCGACGCGGCGTACCCACCGGGCGCCGAGACCGGGCCGGGGACCGACACGGGGCTGGCGGCCGGGGCGGTGCCGGGCGGCGAGGCGAAGGCGGCCGGGGCCGAGACGGGGCTCGGGCCGGGCACGGCGGGACCGACCGGCGGGGCCGCAGCGGGCCTGGTCGCGCCCGCGGTCTTGGCCAGGTTCGCCGGAGCACCCGCGGTGGCCGGGAACTGCAGGGTCGTGCCGCTGCCGGACGGGGCCTGCGAGGCCGGCACCACCGACGGGCGGTTGTACGGGTGCGTGCTGGGCGTCGTCCACTGGCCCTGGACCGGGGTGGCGGTCGCACCGGCGGCGGCCACGAACCGGGACGCGATGGACGGCGTGCCGGCCCAGTGCAGGCCGAGGTAGGAGGCGTGGACGCCGCGGTGGACGAAGCCCTCCGCGGGGCCGCCCGCCCAGGTCCACGCGGCCTGCAGGCCGGCCCGGGGGCTGATCGTGGTGCGGTGCATCTTGTGCCCGACGACCTGGGCGCCGACGGGCAGCAGGACGGAGGAGCTGCGGGCGGTCGCCTCGCGGTACCCGAGGACCACGAGGTCGGTCTCGCGAGCGGAGGCGTCCACGACGCCGCACATGGGGCGGCCGTTGAAGTCGCGGCAGAGCCAGACGAGGCCGGTACCCTCCGCGGCGATGGGCTTGCCGGCGGCCGCGTGCGCGGCGACGGCGGTGCGGAGGCGGGTGTTGAAGCCCAGCTCCTCGGCGTACGACTCGGGCAGCGCCCCGCCGACGACCAGGCCGTCGACGCCGTCGGGGAGGAACTCGTCGCGCAGCGGGTCGAACGGGACGACCTCGGCACCGGCGGCGGCGAGGAGCTCCGCGGTCTCCGGATAGGAGAAGGCGACACCGATGATCGGGCGGCGGCCGATGCGGGCCACGGCCGGCTCGGCGACCCGGGCGGCGGCGACCTCCTCCGCGGCGCTCCACGGGTCGGAGGTGAGCCGGGGCGCGGAACGCGCGAGGGCCATGACCCTGTCGATGTCGACGGCACCGGCGATGACCTCACCGAGGCGCCGGACGGCGCGGATCGCGTCGAGGTTGTGGTGCACGACGGGGGCCACACCGTGATGCCGCGACGGCAGCGGCGCGCCGGCGTCGCCGATGTCGGTGAGCGCGTGGCGGCGCAGGGCCCCGAGGACCGGCACGCCGATGTCGTCGAGCGCCTCACGCAGCAGCTGCTCGTGCCGGGAGGAGGCAACCCGGTTCAGGATGACACCGCCGAGCCAGAGCAGCTCGTCGTACGCGCGGAAACCGTGCACCAGCGCGGCCACCGACTGCCCCATGGCGCCGACGTCGACGACGAGGACCACGGGCGCGCGCAGCAACCCGGAGATCTGGGCGGTCGACTCGCTGTCCGTGCGGCCGGCGAGCCCGTCGAAGAGCCCCATGGTCCCCTCGACCACGGCGATGTCCAACGACGCGGCACCGTGGGCGAACAACGGGCCCATCCGCTTGGCGCCGATCATGCGCGGGTCGAGGTTACGCCCGGGACGACCCGCAGCCAGACCCAGATAGGCGGCGTCGACGTGGTCGGGGCCGATCTTGAATCCGGCGGCCCGGTAACCCCGGGCCGACAGCGCGGACAACAGACCTACGGAGACGGCAGTCTTGCCGTGACCGGAGGATGGCGCGCTGATCACCAGCCTCGGGATGGTGCTCATGATGCTCCTCTGGCGCTGGGGCAAATGTGTGTCCCGGACGATACCGGGTGGGCGCCACAGCAACTGTCCGGAACGCACCGGATACCGTGCTTGGTGTGTACCGGTTTCTCGCGTCGCCCCGGTGGCTCGGCTACGCCGCGCTGACCGTCGCCGCGGCGACCGTCATGGTGCTCCTGGGCTTCTGGCAGCTGGACCGCTATCACCAGCGCGCGTCGATCAACGCACGGATCACGGCCGGCACCTCGGCCACCCCTGTGCCGCTGACCGGCGTCGTGCCCCGCCCCACCGGCGCGCCCGGCACCGTCGGCGCGGCGCCCGGTAGTCACACGGAGTGGCTGCGGGTCCAGGTCACCGGACGCTTCGACGCCTCCCGGGAGATCCTCGTGCGCGGCCGCACGGTCGAGGGCCGCGTCGGCTTCGAGGTCCTGACCCCCCTCGTCCTCCCCGACGGCACCGCCGTGCTGGTCGACCGGGGCTGGGTGGCCCCTGCCGAGGCCGGCGCCCTCGCGATGCCCACGGTGCCCGCCGCCCCGGACGGCGAGCAGACCGTCCTCGGCCGGCTGCGCCCGCCGGAGAGCCGGGGCGGCCCGCCGAAGGAGGTCAACGGCCGCCTGGAGATCCGCCGGATCACGCCGTCGGCGATCGCACCGGCCATGCCGTACGCCATCTACGACGCCTACGTCAGCACCGACCAGCCTCCACCGGGCCTGATCGCGGTCACCCCGGAGAAGCAGAACGCCCTGCAGAACGCCGGCTACGTGCTGCAGTGGTGGCTCCTGGCCGCGCTGACCCTCTACGGCTTCACCTACCTGGCCCGCCGCGAGGCACGCGGCCCTGAGCCGGAAGACCTGCTGGACGAGTTCCACGACGCCCCCGCCTGATCCGTCGCCGCCCGGCAACACGCACTCGGCCCCGGCGACGGCGCGCCCGCTCGCCACGGTGATCGACTCTGATCGCATCTCGTGATCACGGAGACAAAGCGTGGATCGTCCCGACGCCGCAACCCCGTTTCACCCGGATTCGATCTTGTCGACGTGATCGAAGTCGCCCAGCGGTCGTCCATGCGGCCAGCCCGCGACTTCGATCAAACCGCAAGATCCACTTTCAGGAAAAGATAGCCATACAAAAAGCCCAATCTGGACAGCCACGGACAGACTCGCATCGTCGCGACGGACGGGCAACAGTGAGGCGTGAAGCGAGGGATACCACGCGCCAGACGTCGACCTGCTCGCCATCGCAATGCACCCGGGCGCAGTGCCGTGGCCGACCACGTCGTGGACGTCTTCGCGGCGGGCACGGCAGCGGCGGGCAGGACGAACGAGCAGTGGCCCCGCGAGCGCCCGCAAGCGGCGCGCCTGTCGCCGGGTCGCTCCTGGCTATGCAGCCGCACTGGAACATCGACAGCCGGGCGCGCCGTCGTGGCGCACGGGTCCGGTATGCACCTCGCGAGGTGTGCAGCGAAGGATGCCCGCGTCAGACGGCGATCTGCCCGCCGGCGCGGTGCACCTGAGTGCAGTGGCCATGGTCGGCCACGTCGTGGACGTCTTCGCGGCGGGTGTGCCAGCTGTCGGCCGCTCCTCACGGGCATCAACGCCACCCCCGTCCAGTGCACACAGGAGCCGCGAATCAGGCCAACGTCTGTCCAGATCGACGGCGACAAGCGCCACGGCAGCACGCGGCACGGCGGCGGCGGGCAGGACGAGCGAGCAGTGGCGCCCCACGAACGCCTCCGCAAGCGGGCGCGCCGGGTCGCTCCTGGCCACGCAGCCGCGCCCGTCGGGTCGCGTCGCAGACGCGCACGTCACCGGCGTCAGCTGGCCTGACGGGATCCCGCCGACCGACGGGACAGGAGCCGCCCGCTGGGGCTGGGGTCAGGAGGCGTCAGGGAGTGGGGGTGGGGTGTGGATGGCGCGGACGGCGTCGATGGTGTCGGCGTCCTCGGGGCGTTTGTCCTCCCGGTAGCGCAGGACGCGGGCGAAGCGCAGTGCGACGCCGCCCGGATAGCGGGGGGAGGTCTGCACGCCGTCGAAGGCGATCTCCACGACCAGCTCGGGCTTCACCTTGACGACCCAGTCGGACTCCTCGACGGCGAGGGTGCGCAGGCGGTCGGTCTGCCAGCGCAGCATCTCGTCGGTCATGCCCTTGAAGGTCTTGCCGAGCATCACGAAGCCGCCGGTCTGCGGGTCGCGGGCGCCGAGGTGCAGGTTGGACAGGAAGCCCTTGCGGCGGCCGTGGCCCCACTCGACGGCGAGGACGACCAGGTCGAGGGTGTGGCGGGGCTTGACCTTGACCCAGGCGGAGCCGCGGCGGCCGACGTCATAGGGGGCGGCCGCGGACTTGACGACGAGGCCCTCGTGGCCGGCGGCGACGGCGGCGGCGAACACCCGCTCGGCGTCCTCCGGCGAGGTGAGCATGGTGCGCTCGACCCGCAGCGTGGGCGGCACGGCGCGCTCGAGGGCCTCCCAGCGCACCGACGCCGGCTCGTCGAGCAGGTCGACGCCGTCGAGGTGCAGGATGTCGAAGAAGAACGGCTGGAGCACGGCGGTGCCGTCGCGGCGGGCCGCGCGGCTCGACGTCTCCTGGAACGGCACGGCACGGCCGGTGTCGTCGACGCCGACGGCCTCGCCGTCGAGGACCACGGCGGACACGGCGAGGGCGCGGACGGCCTCCACGACCACGGGCATGCGGGCGGTGAGGTCGTCGAGGCTGCGGCTGAACACGGCGATCTGCTCGCCGTCGCGGTGCACCTGGATGCGCACCCCGTCGATCTTGACGTCGGCGGCGGCCGGGGTGCCGGTGTCGGCGAGGGCGTCGGTCGCGGTGGCGGCGCTCTGGGCGAGCATCGGCGAGAGGGGGCGGCCGACGGTGAGCCGGTAGGCGTCCAGGGCGTCGGCGCCGGCGGTGAGGGCGTCGACGGCGACGATCTTCAGGTCGCCGGCGAGCAGCAGCGCACGGCGGATGGCGGTGATGGGGACGCCGGAGGCGCGGGCGACGGCGTCGACCAGGAGGCCGGCCTGCGCGCCCTGGCGCAGCTCGCCGCTGAGCAGGCCGATCAGGAAGTGGCGCTCGGGCTCGGTGGCGGCGCCGAAGAGGGTGGTGACGAGCTGCCGCCTGGCGGCCTGGGAGCCCTTGCCGGCCAGCTGCGACATCGCCGCGAACGCCTCGTCGACGTCGGTGACCGACAGCGACGCGGTCTGTGCGGGTGGCGGGAGGTCCCGCAGGGCGGCATAGCCGACGCCGGTCTGGCGCTGCCGCAGCTCACCGGACAGGTAGGAGGCGCCGGGCGAGAGCTCATCGGGCTCCAGCCGCCGCAGCGCGTCAGCGAGCAGGTCGATCTTGGCGTTGCGCCCGGAGGTCCGCGCGACATCGGCGGAGACGGAGGCCAGCTCGACGAATCTCATACCCGGATTTTGACCCAGGGGTACGACAGAAAAACCTCAGGCGGCGTACGCGAGCCGCACGACCCCCAGCACCCAGCCCATCCGGTTGACCGCGGTGTCGGGGTGCTCACCGAACTCGTGGGCGACCAGCGCGGCGCATCCCCGCGGCCCGTGCCGCCGGACACTGCGCATCACCGCGGTGCGGATGTGCTCGGGACTCATCGGATCGGAGGACTGCACGTCGGAGACGAACAGCGCTTCGGCCCGGACGTGCTCCAGAAGCTGTGGCGTCATCTTCTACCCCCTTCGGCTTCCTCCAATCACACGCTCCCGCAGGTGTACCGGCGTGTCCGCCAGGTTGCGGACAGGGTGACACTGAACAGGCGACAGATGACACGTATCAGCGCGCCGGCAAGGCATCGAACAGCTCGTCCGCCGGCAAGGGCCGCGAGTACAGGTACCCCTGCGCGTACTGGCAGCCCAGCGCCCGCAGCGCGGCGGCCTGCCCGGCGGTCTCGACGCCCTCGGCCACGGTGTGCAGCGACAATCCCTCGGCGAGCTGCAGGATCACGCGCATCAGGGTGGAGTCGACGCCCGACGCGGTGAACGTCCGGTCGATCTTGAGGATGTCGACCGGGAGGTGTACGAGGTACGCCAGCGACGAGTAGCCGGTGCCGAAGTCGTCCACGGCGATGCGGACGCCCCGCTCCCGCAGCCGGCCGAGGCGTGCGGTGCGCTCGGCGTCGTCGACGAGGACGGACTCGGTGAGCTCCAGGACCAGCGCGGCGGGCGGCAGGCCGGTCTCGTCGAGGACGGCCAGGACCCGCTCGACGAAGTCCTGCTCGCGCAGCTGGTGACCGGACACGTTGACGGTGACGGCGACGCCGTCGCGCTCGAACCATGCACGCGCGTCGGTGCAGGCCTGCCGCAGCACCCACCAGCCGAGCGGCACGATCAGCCCGGTGGCCTCGGCGACCGGGATGAAGGTCAGCGGCGGCACCCCGCCGGCCGGCCAGCGCAGCAGCGCCTCGACCGCGGTGACCCGGCCGTCGGCGAGGCGCACGACCGGCTGGTAGTGCAGCGTGAACTCGCCGTCGGCGAGGGCCCGGCGCAGCCCTGTGGCAAGATCACGGTGGCGGGCCGCGGCGGCGCGCAGGTCGGGGTCGAACCGCACGACTCTGTCCTTGCCGGCGTGCTTGGCCGCGTCGAGGGCCAGGTCGGCGTCGCGCAGCACGTCGGCGGAGCTGCGCTGGTCGCCGACAGCAACGATCCCGGCACTGCCGGTGAGGTGCACCTGCCTGCCGGCGACCGGGTACGAGGGCCGCAGCTGCGCGAGGGTGTCCTCGAACGCGTGGTCGGCGCCGCGCCAGACGACCGCGAACTCGTCGTCGCCGAGGCGGGCCAGGACGTCGGCGTCGGGCAGCGCCGCGCGCAGCCGCCGCGACACCTGCACGAGCAGTTCGTCGCCGGCGGCGTGGCCGAACGTGTCGTTGACGTCCTTGAAGCCGTCGAGGTCCAGCAGCGCGACCGTCACGCCGGGCGTCACGCCGGTGAGCACCTGGTCGAGGCGCTCGGTGAGCTGCCGGCGGTTGGCCAGCCCGGTCACCGGGTCCCGGGTGGCGCGCTGCCGCAGCTCCCGTTCGAGGCCCTTGCTGCGCGCCGACGATCTGGCCAGGGAGCGTCTGAGCCGGTCGGAGCGCTGCCGGACCAGCAGCACGGCGGCGCCTGCGGCACCCAGGGCCACGAGCATCGCGAAGCCGGACAGCGCCTGGCGGAGCATCGCCGGTACCGCCGCCGAGAACGCGATGAGAAAGACTCCGGCGACGGCGAGCAGCGTGGACGGCCGGCCCGCCATCGGGGCTGGTCGCGGGTGGGGGCTCGGCTTGCGTCGCACGCTCCGATGCTAGCTATCACATATCCGATTTTTCGCCACCTAACGGACAACACGCGCGCACGCAAAGGGCGGGCCTCCACTGCAGGAGGCCCGCCCAGGTCTGCGAGGTGGTCAGCCGCGCCAGTCGAAGCCCGCCTCGACCACGATCTTGTCCGCGGTGGCGGCGATCCGGTCGGCGTACTTGTTGGTGTGGTGCCCACAGAAGGACAGGTCGCCCGCGGCGCCGAACGTCACTCGAGCCTTGGCGGCGGCACCGCAGCTGTCGCAGCGCTCCCCCGTCAGCTCGGGGACGACGTGAACGGCCGGGCGCGAGATCAGCATCGGGGTCATCTCAGTCTCCTCGAGTCGAAGCGGTCAGCTGCAAATTGAAATGTGGCTTTTCTGGGTGTTGCGCCTTACCTACCTAACCTTACGTTCGCCTGATTTGAGCGACTAGTTCGGAAGCGTTGGCATTTGGTCACTGCCGGGTTGCCGACTCTGTCCGTTCGTCTGATGCATCACCGGCGGACGTCACATACCCGCCCCGCAACTTCTCGACACCATCCGCCCTGCCAGCCGCCCATGAGCCGGGTCCACGCTCAGGCCACGCTCGGGGCATCCACTGTGGACACACGGGTTCCGGTGCGGACACCCGAACGGCAACGAACGGCGAACCGGGGGTGTAACCCGGGCTGCCGAATCTTGTGGAGGTCCGGATGACAACGCCGGACGGCACCACCGCTCCACCAGGATTCGTCATCCACGGAAGGGCCCACATACATGATTCGCCGCCACACCCGCACATTGATGCCGCTCGCCGCCCTCGCCATTGGTGCCGCCGCCGGCACCGTCTTCTTCTCCGGCCACGCCGGCGCCGAGACCACCGACATCGTCCGCACCGGTGCGAGTGAGGACGGCTACAGCTCCAGCAGCCGCCCGACGTACAACTTCGGCGCGTCGGACACCCTCGTCGCGGGCCGCGCCGGCGGCGACACGATGGTCACCTACCTCAAGTTCACGGTCGCCTCCCCTGTTGCCGGCCTCAGCACCGGCGTGACCGTCAGGTCCGCCCGGGTCACGCTGACCCGGGACAGCAAGGCGCTGCCGAGCGCGCTGACGCTGAGCAAGGTCGCCGACACCGCGTGGACCGAGAGGGCCCTCTCCGCGAAGAACGACCCGGCGATCGGCGCGACCGTGAGCACCGTCAAGCCGAAGAGCGACGCGGCCACCGTCTCGTTCGACGTCAGCTCGGTCGTCAAGGGCGCCGGCACCTACACGTTCGCCGTGACGTCCCGGGTCGCGAACAGCCCCGCCCGATTCAGGTCCGCCGAGGCCGGCACCGGCCAGCCGGCCCTCAACCTGACCGTGGCCCGCCCGGCCGCGACGAAGCCCCCGGTCACCAAGCCCGTCGAGACGACCCCGACCCCGACCAGGCCGGCTGAGTGCAAGGTCGACGCGAAGCTCGTGCCGTCCTGCGGCGTGCTGTGGGGCGCGGCCGCCGGCGGCTTCTCCGACGTGCCCCGCGACGAGGCGCTCAAGACGTTCGAGCAGAAGACCGGCCGGACGTCCACGATCTACCACACGTACCACAAGGGCGACGAGCTCTTCCCCACCAAGGACGAGATCGCGATGAGCAGCGACCCGGCCAGCCCGCGCACCCTGATGCTGAACTGGAAGGTCGGCTACGGCTCGAAGTGGGCCAACGTCGCCAACGGCGACCAGGACGCCCGCATCGACCGCCTCTCGACCTTCATCAAGACCAACTACGGCACGAGGCCGTTCTTCATGGTGCTGCACCACGAGCCGGAGAACGACGTCGTCGCCACCGCCGGCTCGGGCATGACCGCCAAGGACTACGCCGCGATGTTCCGCCACACCACGCTGCGCATGAAGGCCAACGGGGTCAGCAACGCCGTCTTCGTCGTCGCCTACATGAACTACGAGAAGTGGAACAACACCTCCTGGTGGGGCGACCTGTACCCCGGCGACGACGTGGTGGACTGGGTCGGCATCGACACCTATAACAACGCGCAGCCCGGCGGCTTCCACACCGGTGACTTCAACTACATGATGAACCGCACCACCGACAAGGCGAAGTTCCCCGGCTGGTACACCTGGGCCACCACCAAGCACGCCAGCAAGCCGATCATGGTCGCCGAGTGGGGCGTCTACGACTCCTCGAAGACCGTCGTGGGCAAGAACAAGGCCGACGTGTACGCCACCGTCCTGCCGCAGCTGGCGAAGATGCCGCAGGTCAAGGGCCTGGTCTACTTCGAGACCGCGAAGGACCAGAACGGTCACGACATCCGCATGGACGACACCCCGGAGGCCCTCGCCGGCTTCAGGAAGATCGCCGCCGACCCCCGCTTCAACGTGAAGCTCTGACCCCCGAGCACGAAGAGGGCCGCCCGTCCGGGCGGCCCTTTTCGCTGTCCACCGCCCGCTCAGCAGGCACGCGCCGGCCGGGCGACGCGGCGGAAGCAGGCAACTTCCCTGCACCTGCACGGGTCCCGGAGGTGCCACCGGAGGGCCCGAATCTTATGTGTGCAAGGCAATGACGGAAAACATGAAAGCAAGGGATGTAGACATATGCTGAACCGCCGCGTTCTCACCGTTCTGGCCATGACCGCCGCCGCTGCCGGCTCCCTCTCCTTCGCCTCCGCCGCCGTCGCCGCGCCCGCCGAGGGCACCGTGCGGGGCATGGGCGAGGCCGGAACGATGAAGGACCGCTACATCGTGGTCCTGAAGGACGGCTCGACGACGACCTCCGACGCCCTCGCGGGCAAGGTCGGCGGCTCGGTGGGCACCCGGTTCGACAGCACCGTCAAGGGCTTCTCCGGCACGATGAGCGCGAGCGGCGCGCGCCGCCTCGCGGCCGACCCGGCCGTCAAGTACGTCGAGCAGGACCGCATCGTCAAGGTCGAGGCGACCACGCAGACGAGCGCCACGTGGGGCCTGGACCGCATCGACCAGCAGGCGCTGCCGCTGAACGGGACCTACACGTACGGGCCGGCCAGCAACGTCACGGCGTACATCATCGACACCGGGCTGCGCGCCGGCCACACCGAGTTCGGCGGCCGGGCCCGCTCCGGCTACGACTTCGTCGACAAGGACGCGGACTCCACCGACTGCCAGGGCCACGGCACGCACGTCGCGGGCACCGTCGGCGGCGCCACGTACGGCGTCGCCAAGGACGTCAAGCTCGTCGGCGTCCGGGTGCTGGACTGCCAGGGCAGCGGCTCCTACTCGCAGATCATCGCCGGCGTCGACTGGGTGACCAAGAACGCGGTCAAGCCCGCCGTGGCGAACATGAGCCTGGGCGGCTCGGCCGGCAGCACCCTCGACGAGGCGGTCAAGAAGTCGATCGCGTCGGGCGTCACGTACGCCGTCGCCGGCGGCAACGACTCCGCCAACGCCTGCACGAAGTCCCCGGCCCGCCTGCCCGAGGCGATCACCGTCGGCGCGACGGACAGCAAGGACGCCCGCGCCAGCTTCTCCAACTTCGGCTCCTGCCTGGACATCTTCGCCCCCGGCGTGAACATCCTGTCCAGCGCGAACAGCAGCAACACCGGCACGCAGAAGATGAGCGGCACCTCGATGGCCACCCCGCACGTCGCCGGCGCGGCCGCGCTCTACCTGGCCGGTCACCCGACGGCCACCCCCGCGCAGGTCCGTGACGCCCTGGTCAACGGCGCCGTCAGCAACGCCGTGACCGGCGCCGGCAGCGGCTCGCCGAACAAGCTGCTCTACACCGCCGGCCTGATCTCCGCCCCGGCGCCGGCCAACCCGACGACCCCGACGACCCCTACCACGCCGGCCACCCCGGCCACCTGCGCCGCGGCCTCCAACGGCACCGACGTGTTCATCGCCGACCGCGCCGTCGTCACCAGCAAGGTCACCGTCGCCAACTGCGCCGGCACGGGCGCCAAGGCCGCGGCCGTCAAGGTGACCGTGAAGCACGCCGACCGCGGCGACCTGCGCCTGGACCTCATCGCCCCGGACGGCACCGCGTACAAGCTGAAGAGCTCGATCTCCGGTGACGACGTGGCCAACCTGAACGCCACCTACGTCGTGGACCTGTCCGCCGAGACCCGCAACGGCGTCTGGTCCCTGCGGGTGCAGGACGTCTTCGCCGGCGACACCGGCACCCTGGACACCTGGACCCTGACCGTCTGATCCCACCTCCCCCGGTGACTGATGGCCCCCGCGATCTCGCGGGGGCCGTCAGCGTTGCAGAAACCGCGAATCGGTCTCAACTAGGGCGTACCCGTCGGTACCGTGTTGGTCATCCGAGAGCTAGGGGGACACCATGAGCACCGCGCGAGAGTCCATCGAGGTGGCCGTCCCGGCCGGGGTCGCATATGAACAGCTCACCCACTTCGAGAACTACCCGCAGTTCATGTCCGGGGTGATGAGCATGGCGCCGATCGACGCCTCGACCGCGCACATGGTGCTGGACATCGGTGGCAACCGGGCGGAGTTCGACGCCAGGATCACCGAGACGCGGCCGGGTGAGTTCCTGTGCTGGGAGGCCCTCGACGGACCGCAGGTCAGCGAGGCGCTGCGGCTGGAGCCGATGGCCGACGGGATGACCAGGGTCATCGCGGAGCTGCAGATCGACGCCCGCGAGCTGATGCCGACCGAGCAGCATGCCGTGGAGGTGCTCAACCGCCGGCTCAAGGCGGATCTGAAGGGCTTCAAGCGGTTCTGCGAGGAGGCCGCGACGAAGACGACGGTCAACCAGCCGGTGACCGCGACCCCGGCGACGATCGCGCGGGGCATCGCGTCGGCCTCCGGCATCACCCACGCCAGCAACGAGCGGCCGCCGCAGGGCCCGCCGGCGGCGGGCAACCTGGGGCCGATGCAGCACACGCTGGACCGCGGCGCGGCGCGCACCAAGCAGACGCGTTTCTAGGCCCCACAAGGCTTTCAGGGCGCCGGCCGGTCGGCCGGCGTCCTTTTGGATCTCCGACATCCAGGCCGAATGCCACATATCATGAAGTTTCACGCCCGAGAGGAGCGACGATTCCATGACCGCGATCCTGGTCGCCTACGACGACATGGACATCAGGGACCTCGTCGCCTTCAAGCTCGAACAGGCCGGCTACGACGTCGTCGCCGTCGACAACGGGCTCGCCGCGCTCACCGAGGCGACCCAGAACCCGCCGGACCTGGTCGTGCTGGACGTCATGATGCCCGGCATGTCCGGCATCGACGTGTGCCGGCAGCTGCGGCAGGACGCCGGCACCAAGGCGCTGCCGATCATCCTGCTCACCGCACGCGCCCAGGAGGGCGACGTCGAGGTCGGCTTCGGCGCCGGTGCCGACGACTACATCGTCAAGCCCTTCAGCCCCCGGGAGCTGGTGAGCCGCGTCGAGGCCGTGCTGGCGCGGATGCGCACGTGACGCTCGCCGGCGCCGCCATCGTGGCGCTGGCGGTCCTGCTCGTCGCGGCACTGGTCTTCGGCGGCCTCATCGTCGGCGGCAGGACCGTGCGCCGCGCCCGCGAGGCCCGCCGCGCGAAGCTGGCCAAGCCCGCCCGCCGGCTGCTGCTGGCCATCGCCGCCGGGGACGACGACCCCGAGCAGGTCGAGGCGCTCGTCCGCCTCCCCGACGAGGTCTGGCAGGCGGTGGAGCCCAACGCGATCGCCCTGCTCGGCAAGGTCCGCGGCGAGGCGCACACCACGCTCGTCGACGTGTTCGAGCGCCGCGGCGCGGCCTGGCGGGCCCGCAGCCGGTTACGCCGCCGCGACCCGGTCGCCCGCGCGCAGGCCGCCGAGGTCCTGGGCAACCTCGGCCGCAAGGACGCGCTGCTGCCGCTGTGCGACCTGCTCGGCGACCCCGACCCCGACGTCCGGGTCGTCGCCGCGCGCTCGCTCGGCCGCATCGGCGACGCCGGCGCGACCCAGCCGCTCCTCGCGACCCTCGCCAGCCGGCGCATGGTCCCGCAGCAGGTGGTCGCGACCGCGCTGACCAGGCTCGGCACCGCCGCGCAGGGCGCGCTGCTGGCCAGCCTCGACGATCCACGGGCGCCGATCCGCGCGACCGCCGCGGAGGTGCTGGGTCTCATCGGTGCGGCGGGCGCCACGGTACGGGTGGAGAGCGCGCTGCGCGCGGACCCGTCCATCGACGTGCGGATCAGCGCGGCCCGCACGCTCGGCCGGCTGGGCACCCGCACCGCCCTCGCGCCGCTGCTGGACTCCCTCGAACCGGACCGGCCCGTCGTCCTGCGCGCCGAGGCCGCCAAGGCGCTCGGGGAGCTGGGCGCCGTCACCGCCGCGTCGGCGCTGACCGTGCTGCTGTCCGACGTCGAGTACGCGGTCGCCCACAACGCGGCCCGCTCCCTGCTGCGCCTCGGCAGGCCCGGCCGGGCCGCCCTGGCCGCGTCGGAACACCGCGCCGAGACCGAGCCGCACGACCAGCGGGTCCTGCTCGGCGCCGCGCACGCCCGAGAGGCCCTCGCCGCCGCCGAGCTCGAAGACCACCGCAGGCAACTCGTGCCATGACCGGCCCGCAGCGCAGCGAGGAGCTGGTCATCATGAGCGCAGTCCTCGGGTCAGGCCGACGCCGGAGCGCAGCGGAGGTGGCGGCATGACCGCTGATTTGGTTCGGCAGGTATTGACCGTCACGGACGTGTTCATCCTGACGTACTTCCTGCTGATCAACTCCAGCTACCTGGTGCTGATCGTGCTCGCCTCCGCGGAGTTCGTGCACCACATGCGGCGGGTGCCGTTCGCCGGGCACGAGGAGACCTATCGCAGCCCCCTCACCCAGCCCGTCTCGGTGCTGGTCCCGGCGCACAACGAGTCGGCCGGGATCGTGCAGTCGGTCAGGCGATGCTGGCCCTGCGGTACCCGGTGTTCGAGGTCATCGTCATCGACGACGGATCCACCGACGACACGTTCGAACGGCTGCGGCAGGAGTTCGGCCTGGTCGAGGTGCCCCGGGTGGTCCCGGACGCGACGCCGACCCGGGGAAGGATCCAGTCGGTGCACGTACCCCGGGAACGCCCCGACCCCCTCGTCGTGGTCCGCAAGCACAACGGCGGCAAGACCGACGCCGTCAACACGGGCATCAACGTCGCGCAGTACCCCCTCGTCTGCATGGTCGACGCCGACTCGGTGCTCGACCCGCAGGCGCTGCTGTCGGTGGCGAAGCCGTTCACCGACGACCCGGTCCGCACGGTCGCGTCCGGCGGGGTCATCCGGGTCGCCAACGGCTGCACCGTCGTGGCAGGCCGTATCGTCGACGTCCGGATGCCCCGCAACTGGCTCGCCAGGGTGCAGGTGGTGGAGTACCTGCGGGCGTTCCTGCTCGGCAGGACCGGCTGGTCGCGCATCGGCGGGCTGCTCATCATCTCCGGCGCGTTCGGCATCTTCCGCCGGGACCTGCTCGTGGAGGTCGGCGGCCTCGACCACGACTGCATCGGCGAGGACGCCGAACTCGTCGTGCGGCTGCACCGGCACCTGCGCCGGCAGCGCCGCGACTACCGGATCGTGTTCGTCGCCGAGCCGGTGTCCTGGAGCGAGGCGCCCAGCTCGCTCAAGGTGCTCGGCAAGCAGCGCCGCCGCTGGCACCGGGGCATCACCGAGATCCTCGGCAAGCACCGTTCGATGATCCTCAACCCGAGGTACGGCCGGATCGGGCTCCTCGCGATGCCCTACTACGTGCTGTTCGAGCTGCTCGCGCCGATCATCGAACTGGCCGGGGTGGTCCTGGTCCCCCTCGGGCTGTACGTCGGCGCGATCGACGCCAGGTTCGCCCTGGTGTTCGTCGCCGTCGCGTACGGCTACGCGCTGCTGCTCAACCTGATCGCGCTGACGGTGGAGGAGTACTCGTTCCACCGGTACCACCGCTGGACCGACCTGATCGCCTCGGTCCTCGCGTCGGTGCTGGAGAACTTCGGCTACCGGCAGCTGACCGCGTTCTGGCGCACGATGGGCATGTGGGCCGCGATCCGCGGCGGCAGGCACGAGTGGGGTCAGATGACCCGGACCGGCTTCCAGACCGTGCTGACCCCGGCCGCGCAGGCCCGACCGGACCCGCAGCCGGCGCCGCAGAAGCCCGTCACAGCCAAAGAGGACGTTCGCGTGGAATCCTGACCGTGAACGTGGTGCCGGCGCCGACGACGCTGTCCACCGCGACCTCCCCGCCGTGGCCCTCCACGATGGTCTTCGTGATCGCCAGGCCCAGCCCGGCTCCCTGCACCGCCTCGCGGACGGCGAACGTACCGCGGAAGAACCGGGTGAACAGCTGGCTCTGCTCGGCCGGGTCTATGCCGACACCGGTGTCGCGGACCGTGATCACCACCTGGTCACCGTCGGGCTTGGCGGTCAACTCGATGAGCCCGCCGTCCGGGGTGAAGTTGATCGCGTTGACCAGCAGGTTGACCAGGGCGCGCTCGAGCTGCTCGGGGTCGGCGTCGATCGCGCCGAGGCGCGGCGCGACGTTGAGCCCGAGGCGGTGGTCGCGGCGCTTGGCCCGCGGCTCGACGGCCGCGTGCGCCGCGACGAGCACCTCGGTCAGGTCGGTCCTGACCAGCTCCAGGTCGAAGACCCCGGCCTCGACCTTGGAGATGGTGAGCAGGTCCTCGATGAGCGCCCGCAGCCGGTCGGAGTTGCGGCCGATGACCTGCAGCATCCGGGTCTGCGCGGGGTTGAGCTCGCCGGCGTCACCGGAGGTGAGGACCTCGAGGTGGCCGATGACGTTGGTCAGCGGCGTGCGGAACTCGTGCGACACGGTCGCCACGAAGTCGCTCTTGACCACGTCCAGCTCGCGCAGCCGGGAGACCGCCTCGCGCTCGTGCTCGTAGGCGGCGCGCAGCGCGTCCTCGGTGCGTTTGCGGTCGGTGATGTCGTGCACGAAGGCGTTGAAGCTCCAGCCCTGCATCGCGTCCTGCACGGCCCAGACGGCCAGCTCGATCGGGAACTCGTAGCCGTTGGCGTGCCACGCGACGATCTCGATCCGGTTGTCCAGGACGCGCTTCTCGCCCGTGGTCAGGAACCGGCCGACGCCGAGGTGGTGGGCCTCGCGGTAGCGCGGCGGCACGATCGTGTCGGCGAGCCGGCGCCCGAGCGCCTCCTCCTTCGACAGGCCGAAGACCTTCTCGGCGGCGGCGTTCCAGCCGGTGATCATGCCGCCCTCGTCCATCGCGACGAACGCCTCGACGCAGCTGTCGAGGACGCGCTCCAGGCGCTCCGCGCCGAAGAGCAGCGCCCGCGTCGCGGCCATCCGGTCGGCGACCCGGCCGAGCTGGACGCCGACGTCGGCCATGATCTCCAGCAGCCTCGCGTCGGGCTCGGCCGGCTCGTGGGTGAAGAACTCCAGCACCGCCGAGACGACGCCACGGGCGGTGATCGGGAACGCGATCGCGGCGCCGACCCCCTCGATCGCGCCGGGGATCCGGGACCGGATGAAGTTGGCGTCCGCGGCGACGTCCGGGCTCCAGACGGGCCTGCCGCTGCGGGCCGCCCGCCCGACGATGCCGCCGCCATAGGTGAAGCGGAACCCCTCGCTCGCCGCCCGCAGGCCGGCGAACGATCCGGGGACGTCCTCGAACCAGAGGTCGGTCGACACGAAGACCCTGCGGTCGCGCTCGTCCGGCAGGCACAGGTGCCCGGCGTTCCAGCCGGTGGCCGCGCAGACCGCCTTGATCACGGGCAGTCCGGCGTCGGCGATGTGGTCGGCCTCGTTCGCGATCCGGGTCGCCTCCTGCAACAGGGAGACGAGGACGGGTTCGCGATCCTTCGACACATCTTCGATCCTAAAGTCGGACCCGCCGCGATCAGCCCGTTTTGGGTTGATCACGGCGGGTCCGGACGTGCCAGGGGTGGGATGGGGACCGTTCAGGCCGTGGCGGGCGAGCGGTGCAGCGCCGCGGCGATCTCACGCACGTAGCGGTAGTAGCCGACCTCGCTGGCGCGGACGCCGTCGCTCACCGCGACCAGCCGCACGCCGCCCTCGACGCACGCCTGAGCGAAGCGCAACCCGGGCAGGCGGTGCCGCTCGCTGATCTCCACGACGGTGCCGTTGGCGCGGCACGCCTCGACCAGCTCCGCGATGGCCGCGTCCGGCACCGCGGCCTCGTCGATCCCGGCCCGTGCCAGGAAGTCCAGGGGACGGGCGAGCCGGGTCGGCGCGTAGCGGGAGACCCGCTCCACGGCGAGCCCGGTCACGGTGACGACCTGGTCGATCACGTCCAGGGCGCGCATGGTGCCGTTGTCGATGAGCCCCCGCACGGCGTCGGGGCTGAGCAGGCCGGCGGGCAGCGGCAGGCGGTTGAGCCCGACCGAGATGACCTCCAGGCCGTTGAGGTCCGACGGGAACGCCAGCCAGCCGTCGATGCCGATCGCCTCGACCTCGACGCCGCGGCGCAGGACGAGGTCGGTGCGCTGCTGGGCGCGCTGGATGGAGGACAGGTAGGGCGACAGCCAGCTGGTGTCGGGTCCCACGCGGTCGGCGAACGTCACCTCGGTCAGTCCGGCCTGCTCGGCGCTGGCCACGAGGACGCTGACGCTGTCCCGGCCGGAGGAGAAGGCGGTGTGGACGTGGCCGTCGGCGGCAAGGTCGATCATGTGGGCTCTCTTCCCTGGGGCGGGCTGCTCTTTCAAGTCTCAGGTTGCCGGGCCCGGGTCCCCCGCCCCGGTCCCGGCCAGTTGCGCTTGGGTTGACACCGGTCCTACTCGCCGGCCCGGTCCAGCACGGGGCGCCGGTACCGGTACCCGAAACCGCGCACCGACTCGATCGGTGAGGCGTCAGGGTCGGTCCAGCCGAGCTTGCGCCGCAGCCGCAGCACCGCGAACTTGACCCGCTCCGGCCCGATGCCGGTCGGGTCGTCCCAGGCCTGCGCGAGCAGCTGGTTGGGCGACAGCACCGCACCGGCGTGCCTGACGAGCACGTTGAGCAACCGGAACTCCGTCGGCGTGAGCCGCACCTCTTCCCCGGCGACGAACGTGCGCCGGGCGGCCGGGTCGATGCGCAGGACGCCGTCGTCGTACACCTCGTCGGCCCAGGACGCGGGTCCGGCACTGCGCCGCAGCAGCGCCTCCACCCTCGCCACGAGCTCGGCGTTGGTGAACGGCTTGGTGAGGTAGTCGTCGGCGCCGCCGCGCAGTCCACGCACCTTGTCCGACTCCTGCCCGTGCGCGGTCAGCAGCAGCACGGGGACGTCACTGACGTCCCGCAGCCGCTCCAGGACCTGCCAGCCGTCCATGCCGGGCAGGCCGATGTCGAGGATGACGAGCTCCGGGCGCTCCGTGTAGGCGTCCCTGAGTCCGGTCCTGCCGTCCTTGGCGTGTGCGACCTGGTGTCCGGCCCGCGTCAGCAGCAGGCGCAGAGCCATGGCGATATCCGGATCGTCCTCGACGACGAGAAGTCGGCTCACGATCATCCCCCATTTCGTGCTGGTCGCGAAGGCAACGACAGCGTGACCGTCGTGCCGACCCCTTCGGTGCTGGCGACGCTGATGCCGCCGCCGTGCAGTTCGACGATGGCCCGGCTCACCACGAGCCCGAGCCCGGTGCCGGGCATGACCTGCCGCCCGACGGCCGCGGCGACATTGGAGCCGCGGAAGAATGCGCTGAAGAGCCGGGGCAGGTCGGCGGCCGGTATGCCGACCCCTGAGTCGGCCACGGCGATCGTCCAGCCGTCCTCGGCGGGCCCGGCCCGGACGGTGACCTGCCCGCCGCTCGGCGTGAACTTGACGGCGTTGCTCACCAGGTTGTCCACGACCTGGTGCACCCGGGTGTCGTCGCAGACCAGTTCGGGCCCTTCGGCGCAGTCGAGCACCAGCTCGAGGCCGGCCGCGAGCGCCGCCGGGGTGCGTTCGGCGACGGCGACGGCGAGCAGCTCCGGCAGGCGGGTCGGCATCGGTTTGAGCTGCAAGGTGCGGGCCTCCAGCCGGGACAGCAGGAGCAGGTCCTCGATCAGGCGCAGCAGCCGGTTGGCGTTGCGGTCGATCACGTCGAGGTAGGTGCGCTGGTCCTCGGACAGCTCGCCGGTGGTGGCGTCGCCGAGCAGGTGCGCGAACGCGACGACCGAGGACAGCGGGCCGCGCAGCTCGTGCGACACGCTGGCCACGAACTCGTTGTTGAGCGCGGTCGCCTCGATCAGCGCCTGGTTGCGCTCCTCCAGGCCCCGGCTGCGCTCCTCCAGCCCGCGGCGGACCGCGACCCTGGCGGTGACGTCGCGGATGTGCACGAGCGTGCCGGAGTCCGTCTCGCCCGGGCCTGCCACCGGCACCAGATCGATCTCCAGGGCGCGGCCGTCGTCGAACGGGATCTCCTCGCCGACGATCGCGTTGCGCAGCCGGAACGCCTCGCGCAGCCGCTCCACGCGGGTGGAGTCGGCGCCGAGCCGCTCGATCGCGCGGCCGATGACCGCGGCCCAGTCGAGGGGGTCGTCGTCGGTCACGTGGCTGTGCTCGCCGGCCATGCCGGTGTCCAGCAGCCGGTGCGCGGCGAGGTTGGCCAGGCAGACCCGGCCCTGCTCGTCGAGCAGCAGCAGGCCGTCGCCCATCGTCTCGACGAGGCGGGCGAGACGCTGCCGCTCGACGAGCATGGTCCGCTCGGTCTCGCGCTGGCGGGTGACGTCGATGCCGAAGAACACGACCGCGCCGACCTGGGCGTCGTCGACGAAGCTGCGGGCGGCGACCTCGATGGTGCGCCAGCGGCCGGCGGAGGTGCACAGCCGCAGGTCGACCGTGCCGGTCGGATGCCGGCCGGTGCAGCAGGTGAGGAACATGGCGACGGCCGCGGGACGGTCGTCGGGGTGGATCAGGTCGATGATGCGGTAGTCGGGGGGTCTGTGCCGGTCGTAGCCGAGGACCGTGCCGAACGAGTCGGACAGCGCGCTCCAGCCGCGGGCCGGGTCGACGGTGAGGATCATCGCCCGGGCGCCGATGGTGATCGCCCACGCCAGGGGCGAGCCGAGCATCGGCGGTGGCGGCACGGCCCGGCACGGCTGGGCGAGGGCGCGGTCGGCGGCGGCGGCGATCTCCGCGGCGGCGGTGCGCAGCTCGGTGCGGGCCGGCGCGGCGCTGAACTCGACGCGCAGCTCCTGCCCCCACTGCGCGGGCCCGACCGGGAGCCGCTCGAGGAGGTCGAGCTCGCCGACGACGGGCGTCAGCGCGGAGACGATCTCGGCGGAGCGGACCCCGGAGAAGCCCCGGAACTGCGCGACGAGGCGCTGCGCGTCCACCACGGTGGTCGCGTTCGCGGCACGGACCACCAGGTCGACCACGGCACCCTCGATAAGGCCCGTGTCAACCAGACGGTCGGTCTCTCCACGCAAAGCTCTCCTCGGCCGGCAGCCCTCGCGACATTCGCCGCTTACTGTCGGTACACACATATACTACGCAATGTAATGACATGTCCTGTAACGTTTCCGGAGGACCGAGGGGGTGCTCATCGCTGACGACACCGCCACACCAATGACCGCATCGCCCGACGCGAAGGGCGCGCGGGGCATGTCGGAGCTGCGGACCGAGTTCATCCGGGTGGCCGCGCACGAGCTGCGGACCCCGTTGACGTCGATCATCACGTTCGCCGACATACTCGACGCCGCGGACGACATCCTCACGCTCGACCCGAGCGACCGGCACTCCGCGCTCAACGCCATCCGGCGCAACGCGGAGCGCATGCAGCTCACCGTCGCCGACCTCATGCTGCTGGCCGAGCTGGAGTCCGCCGAGGCACCGCTGGACGCGGTCCGCGTCGACCTGCGGCCGCTGCTCAACGAGGTCACCGGCGGGCTCGCCGTGGCGCTGCACGTCCCGGACGCGGCGCACCTCTTCGGCGACGAGCCGCTGCTGCGGCAGCTGCTGCGCACCGCGGTCGACGTCGCGGGCGTGGTCAACGACGCCGACCGCCCCATCACCGTGACCGCCACCCGTGACGCGCGGGTCTGGACGGTGCAGGTGATCGCCACGGTGGCCGGCCCGCTGAGCGCAGAGCGGCTGCTCTCCATGCGCATCCCGCACCCCGACCACCCCGGCGAGCACCGCACCGGCGCGCTCGCGCTGATGCTGGGCCGGGAGATCGCCGCCCGGCACGGCGGCGGCATGGTCACGTCGGTCGAGCAGCGCGGGGTCACCGTGAGCATCACGCTTCCGCATTCCTGACACGCCCTGTCAGGTAGCTGCGGCACGCTGTGAGGCATGGCAATCAAGGCCGTCGCGCCGTTCAGTATCGAAGGCTGGGAAGAGGACGTGTACGACGAGCGCCCCGGCGCCCGCCTGTCCCGCACCAGGATCACCAAGACGTTCACCGGCGACTTCGCCGGCACCAGCGAGGCCGAGACCCTGATGTGCGGTGCCCCGGTCGAGGGCTCCGCGGCATACGTCGGCTTCGAACGCCTCCTCGGCAGCCTGCACGGCAGGACCGGTAGCTTCGTGCTGCACCACACCGCGTCCGGCTCCGGCGGGCAGCGCGGCGGCTCCTGGGCGATCGTGCCGGACACCGGCACCGGCGAGCTCACGGGCATCAGCGGCGCCGGTGAGATCGTCGTCGCCGAGGACGGCGCGCACACGCTGGTGCTGGCGTACGAACTGGGCTGAGCAGCAACTTCCGGCGCTTATCGTCGGCACCATGACCAGCACGACGACGCGCCCCTACCCCGTCCCGGCCGACGAGCAGGAGCGGCTGCGCTCCCTGGCGGACTACGGCGTCATCGGGTCTCCCCCGCTGCCGGACCTGCCGTCGGTCGTGGAGCTCGCCGCCTACATCTGCGGCGTGCCGAACGCCGTCGTCAACATCATCTCCGCGACGCAGCAGCACCAGATGGCCGCGTACGGCTTCGAGGCCGGCGTCTGCGCCCGCGAGGACTCGATGTGCGCGATCAGCATCGTCGAACCGGAGACCGTCGTCGTGCGCGACGCGACCCTCGACGCGCGCTTCGCCCGCAACCCGTTCGTCACCGGCGAGATCGACGACGTGCGCTTCTACGCCTCCGCGCACCTGCGCGACCGGGACGGCCACGTCCTGGGCTCGCTGTGCGTCTTCGACCAGCGGCCGCACGACCTCACCCCGCAGCAGCGCGAGGGCCTGGACAAGCTGGCCCGCATGGTCATGGACGTGATGGACCTGCACCGGCACGGCCGGTTGCTGACCGGCGCCCTCGACGAGGTCCAGCGCACCACCCGCGAACTGCAGCGCTCCAACGCCTCCCTGCAGCACTTCGCCGGTCAGGTCAGCCACGACCTGAAGAATCCGCTCACCGGCGTCCTCGGCTTCGTGGCCATGCTCGCCGACACCGACGCGGTGATGGCCGACCCCACCGCGAAACGCTGCATCGACCGGGCCCTGTCCTCCGCGACCCGGATGTGGCGCATGATCGAGGACGTCCTGTCGCACGCGTCGCTCGGCGGACGCCCGTCCTTCGCCCCCGTCGACCTCGGCGCCGTCGTCACGCAGGTCGTCGACGACGTCGGCACCGCGATCGCGACCGCTCAGGCGACAGTGGACGTCGGTGCGCTGCCCATGGTGTACGGCGACGCCACCCAGCTGCGCGTCCTCATCCAGAACATGGTCAGCAACTCGCTGAAGTTCCGTGACCGCGGCCGCGCCTGCCACATCGCGGTCACCGGCGCGCAGACCCCGGACGGCTGGACCGTCGCCATCGCCGACAACGGCATCGGCATCCCCGCCGAGGACCGGCCCCGCGTGCTGGAGATGTTCACCAGGCTGCGGACCGACGTCGAGGGCTCCGGCATCGGCCTGGCCACCTGCCAGCGCATCGTGGAGGCGCACGACGCCACCCTCGTCATCGACGAGACCCCAGGCGGGGGCACCACCATGCGCATCACGCTGCCCCGCCCCTGACCGCGCGCCGCCGGGAGAAATACCCGAAGAGTGGACGGTGTCCACCGGTGTCCGATTGTCCTCTGGTGCAGCACGGGTGCGGACGAGCGCAGGTCAATTGCAGCACCTGGCGACCCGGTGGTGTCGGCTGCGACGCTTACGTGGCAATGATCCACGCCGTAAACGTGCAGGCCACGGCACACCTTCCTGAGGAGCCCAGATGACGATCCGACTGGTCGCCGTCGATGAACACGTCCTTCTCCGACTCGGTCTCAACCGTGTCGTGGCGACCGTCCCGGACATCACTCTGGTCGGCGAGGCCGGCAGCGCCGCCGAGGCGGAACGCGTCGTCGCCGAGACCCGAGCCAACGTCGTGACCATCGACGCCTCCCTCGCCGACAGCGACGGCATCGGTCTCGCCCGCCGCCTGCGCGCCTCCAGCCCCGACCTCGGCGTCGTGCTGCTCAGCGCGGTCAGCGACGACAACCTCCTCTACCGCGCCCTGGACGCCGGCCTGTCCGCCTACGTCACCAAGGCCGCCCCGATCCCCTCGGTCCTCGCCGCCATCCGCCACGCGGCGGTCGCCCCGCACTCCTTCACCGCGCCCGGCCTGTCCTCCGCCCTGTCCCGCCGCCGCGGCCAGACCGGCCTGCTCAGCCAGCGCGAGCAGGAGGTGCTGTCCCTCATGCGCGACGGCCTGAGTCTGCCGACGATCGCCGAGCGCCTCGCCGTCTCCGAGGCCACGGTCAAGACGTACGTGTCCCGGCTGTACAGCAAGCTGCGGGTCAACAACCGCTCCCAGGCGCTGATGGCCGCCGTCAACCAGGGTCTGCTGGTCTCGGCGGACGCCGCCTGACCCTGCCTCCCGCGACGCTTCGACGACGCTTCCCACGACGTCTCCCACAACGCTTCGACGACGCTTCGACGACGTCTCCCACAACGCTTCCACGGCCACGAAACGCGGACCGGCGCCCCCTCGCCGGTCCGCGTTCTCGTCGTCCGCGCGTCAGGCGACGGCGGTCCCCTCGAGCTCGACCAGCAGGGCCGGGATCGCCAGCCGGGCCACCCCGAGCATCGTGGTGGCCGGCGCGACCCCTGCGGCGCCCAGCCTCGACGCCAGCACGCCGTAGTGCTCGAAGAGCCGGTCGACGTCGGTGGTGTACACGTTGAGCCGGACGAGGTCGGCGAGGGACATGCCGGCCCCGCCGAGCACGGCCTCCAGGTTGTCGAGGCTCAGCGCCAGCTGTGCCGCCATGTCACCGGCGTGCTCAGGCTTGCCCTCGCCGCTCATCGCGGTCTGCCCGGCGCAGTACAGCGTCCGGGTCTGCCCGCAGACGAGCTCGCCCTGGTTGTACCCCAGCCCCACCGACCAGGTCCACGGGTTGACCGCCGATCGATCCAATGCCATCTCAGCTCCGTTTCGTCGAGAGCCCCGAGCCTCGCAGCGATTCACGACATCCTGTGTCGTGTATTGCTGGCATAGTTTCGCCATGCGCGCCGACCGCCTGGTGTCACTGGTGCTGCTGCTGCGCCAGCGCGGCCGGCTGTCCGCGGCCACCCTCGCCCGCGAGCTGGAGGTGTCCACCCGCACCGTGCTGCGCGACATCGAGGCGCTGTCCGCCGCCGGCGTCCCGGTCTACGCCGAACGCGGCCGGCACGGCGGTTTCGCGCTGCTGCCCGGCTTCCAGACCGAGCTCACCGGCCTGAACCACGACGAGGCCCTCGCCCTGCTGGTCGCCGGCTCGCGGCGCGGCGCGCAGGCGTTCGGTCTCGGCTCGGCGCTCGCCTCCGCCATGCTCAAGGTGATCGACGCGCTGCCGGAGCGCTACCGGGACACCGCCGCCGGCGCGATCGAGCGCCTGCTCATCGACCCGGAGACCGATCTGCTGTCACGCCGGCTGGTCGCCGAGGAGGTCCCCGACCGCACCGTGGCCGAGGTCCGGCGGGCCGTGTTCGCCGGCCACAAGCTGCGCATCCACTACGCGGCCGCGGGCCAGCCCCCGAAGTGGCGCACGGTGGACCCGATCGGCCTGGTCACCGTCCGCGAGCAGGGCTACCTGCTGGCCACGAGGTGCGGCGCGGACCGCACCTACCGGCTGTCACGGGTCCTGGCCGCCGAGGAGCTCGCCGAGCCGGCGCAGCGACCGGACCGGGTCGACCTGGACCGCGCCTGGCAGGAGCGCAGCACCCGGTTCCGCGCCGGCGGCGACCAGGTCACCGTCCAGGTCCGGCTGGACCCGGCCCGCCGGGAGGACCTGGTGGGCACCGCCCTGGCCGTCCTCGCCGAGGAGTCGGACGCGGACGGCCGGCTGCGGCTGGAGGTGACCTTCCAGGACGCCAGGCACGCCGAGTGGGCACTGTGGCAGCTCTCCACGAACGCGGAAGCCCTTGCCCCGCAATGGCTGCGCACCGCCCTGCACCACCGCGCCACCGCGGTCGCCGCCCGCTACGAGGCGCCTGGGCACACCCACCGGTGAGCGATGGCCCGCCGCGAGGGTTGCCCTATGGCTGGCGAGCGCCTGGTGGCGGACGACGGGATCAACCGTAGTCAGGTCGAACCAGGAGTAGTCGCCCCATCTGCGATGATGCTCCGCTATGGAACTATACGGGCCGTTTCGCCGCGAGGCGATTGAGCGGGGCGTTCCGGCGGATCAGGTTGACAGGTTCGCCGAGCAGCTGCGATTCGCGATCTGGGTGGGTGGCGGTGACCGCGGCGAGGATGTTGTCGGGCAGAGCGGCGGGCTGCCCCGGCTACCTGCCGGCACGGAGTGGCCGTCCGAGCGCGGGATTGCGTTGCCGTTCGTCGCGTCCCTCGACTGCGCGGCCCTTCCGAAGGTCGAGAAGCTTCCCCTGCCGGTGGACGGCTCGCTGCTCTTCTTCCTGGATCCTGAGAAGGCCTTTGACGCGTGTAGTCGCGGCTACGACGCGTACGCGCGGGTCCTGTACGTGCCCGCAGGCACCGAGACAGCGGTCCGGCAGCTGCCGTCCGACGGTGCAGTCCCGTGCCCTTACCCCGAGTACAGGCTGTATGCCGAGGTCGTGCCGGAGCTGCCACCCGGGCTCGAGCCCGACGGCGAGGACATGGACGATCCCCTCATGTTCGCGTCGGACACCGTGAAGCAGCTGGTGAGTGAGCTGACGCACACCGATGAACTCATCGCACTGGTCCAGGATCTCTGGCCGACGGAGATGGGCCTGTCATCCCTGTACATCGGTGGATACACGAAAAGAATCGGAGGCTCGTACTCTCCGGAGGAGCAGATGGCGCGTGCCGGCCTCCGGGCCCGACTGGAGACCGAGCCTGACCTTCCCCGGTCCGAGAGGATCCGCTGGCGCCACGAAGAGGAATCCCGACTGATTCGGGAATGGATGCCGCTCGCCCAGTTCCCCACCGAATACTTTGTTCACTTCGGACGCTTTTTGATCAGATTCGACGACCTGGCCGCCGGCCACTTCGACAAGATGCGCTCATTCCCCGCGTTCACCGAGTAGGCCGAGAAGAGCTACCTCACCGACTTCGATGCAGGCCCTGGCCGGACAAGGGCAACTACGCCGATCGTGCTGTTCTTGTAGATGCCAGTGAGCCGGCGGCGGCCATGCCCGGGGTGAACCGGGCATGACCGCCGCCATCCGTGCCGTACCGGATCTGTACCGGCGAGGTCCCCGGATTGTTCCGTTCCTGGTCAGAGTGCTTAGAGGGCCAGGTCGTACTGGTACAGGTTGTACTTGGTCATCAGGTTGACCAGCTTCGTCGTGTACAGCGGGTCGGTGGCGTAGCCGCCCTTGTGGACCTCGGCGACGAACTGGTTCGGGTTGCCGGTGTAGTTGAAGGCGGCCGCGTAGCGGGCCAGGTTCTTCAGTGCCATGCCGTGGTCGGTGAAGGAGGCGGCGGACGTGGCGTAGGTGCGGAACGTGGCGACCGTCGTGCTGCAGACGCCGGCGGCGTTGCATTCCTGGGTGCTGTAGGCGTGGCAGCCGGAGGCGTACGCGCCCGACACGTTGTTGAAGCACTTCATGCCGAAGAAGTTGCGGTCGTTCGCCGACAGTGAGCTGCGGCCCCAGCCGGACTCGAGGATCGCCTGGGCGAGGGTGACCGAGGTCGGCACGCGGGTGTCGCGCTGGCTCTGCTGGGCGGCGGGGATCGACGCGGCCAGGAACTGCTCGTTCGTCATCGTGCCGGTCGGGCCCAGAGGGACCGTGGCGACGGGGGCTGCGACGACCGTTGGCGTGGGTGCGGGTGCCGGGACGACGCAGTTGGGCAGTTTCGGGTTGCCCGACACGTACGCGTGGGAGATGTAGTCACCGATCGCGGTGCGGTCCCACTGGGCGGTGCGGCGGATGTTGCCGCGCAGGTACTGGCCGCTGACCTTGCAGGTGACGGTGACCTTCTGCTTGTTCTTGATCTTCCGGGTCTGTGTGAACCAGTTGGCGGCGCCGTTGCGGGCGGCGAGGGTGCCGCTGACGCGGACTGAGATGACGGCCGCGTCGGCCGGGGCGGTGGTCGTGACGAGCGTCGTCGCCGTCGCGGCGAGCGCCATTGCAGGGACGAGGACGTATTTCTTGAAGTTGCGCAACATGCACTGATCTCCCATGAGGGGTGGGTGGTCCCCTCAAAGGTCGCCAGTGCGGGTAGCGCGACCAGGTTCCCGCCGGGTGCCGGAGCG
This sequence comes from Dactylosporangium sp. NBC_01737, assembly GCF_035963215.1. Classification (NCBI taxonomy): domain Bacteria; kingdom Bacillati; phylum Actinomycetota; class Actinomycetes; order Micromonosporales; family Micromonosporaceae; genus Dactylosporangium; species Dactylosporangium sp. NBC_01737. Next base: position 3,683,471 of record NZ_CP109153.1, on the reverse strand, counting down.
TTGCGGCGGGAAGCTCTGCAATGGACGGTGGCTAGTTGGTACCGTACTGCTGCTTGAGTGTCAGATAGTCGCCGAGGCCGAGCCCGCGGTAGGCGGTGGAGCAGTCCGGTAGCCCGTCGGTCATCGTCAGGGTGCCGTGTTCGGCGAAGGCCACGTGCCCGAGCCCGAACGCGTGCCCGAACTCGTGCGTGACCGTGCCCTCCAGGTCCCAGCGCGACGAGCAGTCCGCCGGCGTCGTGGTGAAGAACAGGCCCTCGGTGTCGTCGATGAGGATGTCCGTCTCGACGCTGCGGCCGTTCTCCTTGCCGCCGAACCACCAGATGCAGGTGACGGCGAGCAGCCCCTGCTCCAGCCGCCCGAAGGACACGGCGTTGTGGCCGTCGCGTTCGCCGCAGCCACCGGCCGCGGTCACGCCCGCCTTGTGGTCGGTGCGGCCGGCGTAGGACTCCAGGATGCCGAGGTTTGCGGGCAGCCCGCAGTCGTTGCGGCCGGTGTCGACCGTCGTGGCGGCGCTGCGCAACGACTCGACGACCTTCGTGCGGTCGCCGAGGTACGCGGGGATCGTCTGCTCGTTGACCCGCCATCGCAGCTCGTTGCGCCAGCGCATGCCGAGCCAGGTCCCCGCGGGGTCCGCGCACCGCCCGCCGCTGTCCGCGGCGCCCGCAGGCTCGCCGACCGGCGGACCCGGTATGACCGGCAACCAGCCACGCGCGACCGCGGAGCGTGACACGCTCACCGACGCCGAAGGGGCCGTCAATGAGCCGGCCACGAGGACCAGCGCGAGCAGCTTTGCCAGACCACTGTCGATCTTTGGCACAGACTCATTCTGGTCCGCGCGCCACCCCGAAGAGGTGACTTTCCGCAAACAAGGTGCCGACATGGCTCGCTGGATGCCCTTCTGCCGCCCGCCGACACCTGCACGGCAACCTCATGTCAGGCGTTCACCCCCCGCTCACCGCACCCCGATCGGACAGCGCGGTGCCATCACGTTCCGTCATGATTGGCGTACCGAAAGCCACCCAGGAGGAGTTGAGGATGACGAACCTGATCGCCAAGCTGCACGCCCGTCTCGTGCGCGACGACCGCGGCGCCGCCACCCTCGACGTGGGCCTCGCCGCCGTCCTGGTCGGCGTGACCACGGTCGCCGCCATCACCCTGATCGGCGGCGACGCCTCCACCTGGTAGCCCCGCCTGCGACCATGTCGCGATGACGGTCTGGCGCCACGACGGCAACGTGTACGAGGCCGCCTCGGCGTACGACCCGCCCGCCGCCCGGCGGTACGAGCTGACCGGCGCCGGCCTGTACCTCGCGATCGTGGTCCCCGGCGTCACCACCGGCTCGTTCGGGCCGGCGCCGGCCCGGCACGCCGTCGTCCGCGCAGGCGGCGGCCAGGTGCCCTGGCCCGTCCTCACCGGCTTCGCCGGCCTGGTGCGGGCCGCCGGGGACCTGGTGGAGGAGCCGGACCTCACGCCTGCGGAGGCCGGGAGTGGGTCCGCCCGGGCTTGACGGGACGCGGTGGAGGATTCGGGCGAGGATGTAGACATCGGTGGGGGCGCTCCGACGTATCGGGTGAGCGGCGGAGAGGCCGTCGTGCAGGCGAGGAGATTCCGATGAAGTACGTGATCCTGATCCACTCCAACCCGCAGCCGTGGGGGCACCCGACCAGCGACTACCTGGCCGCGCACCAGGCGTTGCCCGACGAGGTGCGCAAGCGGCTGAACGCGGAGTTCGAGCAGGTGATGGCCGAGCTGCAGGCCAACGGTGAGCTGCTCGGCGGGGAGGCGCTCGGCGACCCGGTCGGCGCCCGGCTGTACCGGTGGCGTGACGGTGAGCCCCTCGCCAGCGACGGGCCGTACTCGGAGGCGAAGGAGCACCTGGCCGGGTTCTTCCTGATCGACGTCGACAGCAGGCAGCGCGCCGAGGAGGTGGCCGCGCGGTTCTCCGGGCCGGACGAGACGGTGGAGCTGCGGCCGCTGATGTGGCCGGGCGGCGACGACCAGTGAAGGTGCTCGACGACGTGTGGCGCCGGGAGGCGCCGCACGTCCTCGGGGCGTTGCTGCGCCGGTACGGCGACCTCGGCGACTGCGAGGAGGCGCTGCAGGACGCGGCCGAGGCGGCCGCGGCGCAGTGGCCCGTCGACGGTGTGCCCGACGCGCCGAGGGCGTGGCTGATCACGGTCGCGTCGCGGCGGCTGATCGACCGTGCCCGGGCGGACTCGGCCAGGGCCCGGCGCGAGACGCTCGACGCGACCCAGCGCCCGGACGCGGTGGAGGATCTCGCCGTGCAGGACCGGGACGACACGCTGCGGCTGTTCCTGCTCTGCTGCCATCCGGCGCTGACGCGGCCGTCGCAGGTCGCGCTCTGCCTGCGGGCGGTGGCCGGGCTCGGGGTGGAGCAGATCGCGGCCGCATACCTCGTGCCGGCCCGCACGATGACGCAGCGGCTCACCAGGGCGCGCACGGTGCTGCGCCAGGCGGGGGCGCGGTTCGTCATGCCGTCGGAGCGGGATCTGCCCGACCGGGTCGCGGCGGTCATCGACGTGTGCCATCTGGTGTTCACCGAGGGGTACGCGCGGACCTCCGGCGCGGCGCTGCTGGACGCCGGGCTCGCCGAGGAGGCGATCCGGCTCACCCGGCAGCTGCACGCCGCGCTGCCCGGGCACGCCGAGGTCGCCGGCGCCCTCGCGCTCATGCTGCTCACCCACGCCCGGTCCCCCGCCAGGGTCGGCCAGGGCGGTGACCTCGTGCCGCTCGCCGAGCAGGACCGGGCACTGTGGCGGCGGGATCTGATCGCCGAGGGGGTCGGGCTGCTGGAGCGGACGCTGCCCCTCGGGCACGTGGGCAGGTTCCAGCTGCAGGCCGCGATCGCCGCGGTGCACGCCGAGGCAGCGGCGTACGAGGAGACCGACTGGCTCCAGATCAGCGTGATCTACGACATGTTGAGCCGGGTCGCGCCGGGTCCGGCCGTCACGCTGAACCATGCGGTCGCCGTGGCGATGGCGCACGAGCCCGCGGCCGGTCTCGCCATGCTGCGACCGCTGCTGGACGACCCGGCGATGCAGCGGCACCACAGGTTGTACGCCGTGCGCGGGCACCTGCTCGACCTCAGCGGCGACGCCGAGGCCGCCGACGAGCAGTACCGCATCGCCGCCCGGCTGACGGCGAGCCTGCCCGAGCAGCGGTACCTCAACCGGAGGCTGGCGCGGAGCGGGCCGGGACCGGCGCCTCGTGGTGCGGCAGGAGGCAGGTGACGACGGTGCCGCGGCCGAGGGCGGGGCGGGCCCAGATGCGGCCGCCGTGGCGTTCCACGATGGACTTGGTGATGGCCAGGCCCAGGCCGGTGCCCTGGCTCTGGCGTTCGTGGGAGCGGCTGGAGCGGAAGAACTGGTCGAAGATCTGATCGATCTCGTCCGGGGGGATGCCCATGCCGGTGTCGGCGACGGTGAGGCGGATCTGGGCGCCGTCGAGGTCGGCGGTGAGGCGGGCGTTGCCGCCGGGGGCGGTGAACTTGAGGGCGTTGTCGAGCAGGTTGATGACGACGCGTTCGAGCTGGTCGCGGTCGCCGTGCACGACGAGGGGGGTGTCGGGCAGGTCGATGTCGAGGTGGACGTCGCGCTGGCCGCGCACGGCTTGGAGGGCTTCGAGGGCGCCCGAGACGACGGTACGGATCTGGACGGGACGGGCGTTGATCTTCACCTGGCCGGCCTCGATGCGCGACAGCATGAGGAGGTCCTCGATGAGGGCGAGGAGGCGGCGGGCGTTGCGTTCGACGGCGGCGAGGAGGCGAGCCTGCGGCTTCTGCAGGGGGCCGGCGTCGCCGTCGACGATGACCTCGACGTTGCCGAGGATGCTGGTGAGCGGGGTCCGCAGCTCGTGGGAGACGGTGGCGACGAGGTCGGCGCGGACCTTGTCGAGCTCGCGGAGGCGGGCGGTGGCGGCGCGTTCGCGGTCCAGGGCGTAGCGCATCGCCTCGACGGTGCGCCGTTCCGTGGTGACGTCGCGCGCCACGGAGAGGTACCCGGTGACCTCCCCGGACTCGTCGCGGATGACGCTGACGGTGAGGGCGACGGGCAGTGCCGTGCCGTCGCGCCGCACGTAGGTGAACTCGCGGGGCTCCGAGTCGCCGGCCTGGGCGGGTTCGAAGAGGGTGGCCAGGCCGGGCAGCTCACCGGGCAGGTGGAAGCGGTCGAGGGTGGCGGTGCCGACGACGTCGTGGGCGCGGTGGCCCAGGAGGCGTTCGGCGCCGGCGTTGAAGACGGTGACGGTGCCGCGCCGGTCGGTGCCGATGATGCACTGCTCGGTGGCCGCGGCCAGGACGTCGGCGAAAAGGCGCTCGGTGTGGCGTTGCGCGGTGACGTCGAGGCCGGTGCCGATGACGTGGGTGAGGCGGCCCTGCTCGTCGGTGAGGGCGGTATTGCTCCAGACGATGCGGTGGCGGCTGCCGTCGGCGGCGAGCCAGTCGTTCTCGAAGGTGTTCGGGAACGCGTCGGCGGTGAGGTGGGCGAAGGCGTCGTCGCCGCGGCCGGTGTCGTCGATGGACAGCCCGGCGCTCCAGAACGGGTGGCCGACGACGTCGGCGGCGGTGAAGCCGGTGACCTCCTCGCAGCGGCGGTTGAAGGCGGTGATCCGGCCGTCGGTGTCCAGGACCATGACGAGGAAGCCTGCGCTGTCCAGGATCGCGCGGTTGAAGTCGCGTTCGCGGCTGACCTCGCGGGTCCGCGCGGCGAGCTCGGCGGCGCTGGCGCGGTTGCGGCGCACCCAGCTCTGCGCCGCGGAGGCCATGAGGGCACCCAGGGCGAACACGAGCACCCCGCGGCGCCACTCGTGCTCGAGGATCTCCGCGCTGCGCAGCATCGGGGCGGCGAAGACGACGGCGAGGGCCACGACGCCGATCGCCGTGGCCGCGCGGCCGTGGTACAGGGCGAGCCAGAAGACGGGCAGCAGCGCGAGGGCGCCGTAGCCGGCCGGGTCGTCGCCGCGCTCCGGGATGTTGAGCAGTGCGACGACGCCGAAGAAGCCCAGCGGCGGCATCGCCTCGTAGATGGCCGGCAGGCGCCGCCACGGCACGACGACGACGAGGCCGAGCAGCAGGGCGAGCACGACGAGGGCGCAGGCGAGGGCGGCCCGGTCGACTCTGGGCGGGAAGAGGGCCATGCCGAAGGCGAGGACCGCCACGGTGAGGAACGGCGCGATACGCCGCCAACGGTCCGGGGCGCTCAGCGTCCGCAGGTCAGCGTCGCTGTAGAGCATGATTCCAAGTTTCCGGCGTAACGGACGGTAACGTCTGGCAATTCGGTCAGAAACGGAAACGGGCCACGAGGGCGTTCATGTCCTCGGCCATGCCAGCGAGCTGGCGGGCGGCGGTCAGCGACGTGTCGGCCTCGGCGGTGTTGCGGCCGGCCACGTCGGAGATGTCCGCGATGGTGGCGGCGATCTCCCCGGTACGGGTGGCGACGTCGCTGACGGTCCGGCTGCTCTCCTGGGTGGAGGCGGTCTGCTCCTCGACGGCGCTGGCGATGGTGACCTGGAAGTCGTTGATGCGGGCGATGATCGAGCCGATCTCGCTGATCGCCTCGATGGCCCGGTCAGCGTCGGCCTGGATCTGCTCGACGCGGTGGCTGATGTCGTCGGTGGCGCGGGCGGTCTCCTGGGCGAGCTCCTTGACCTCGCCGGCGACGACCGCGAAGCCCTTGCCGGCGTCGCCGGCGCGGGCGGCCTCGATCGTGGCGTTGAGGGCCAGGAGGTTGGTCTGCTCGGCGATCGAGGTGATCACCTTGACCACGTTGCCGATCTCGGCGGAGGAGGCGCCCAGGCGGGACATCATCGTGTTGGTCTGGTCGGCCATGGCGACCGCGTCGCCGGCGACGCGCAGGGCCTCGTTGGCGTTGCGGGAGATCTCGGCGATCGAGCCGCCCATCTCCTCGCTTGCCGACGCCAGGGTGTCGACGTTCTGCGAGACCTCGCCGGCGGCGTGGTTCGCGGCGCCGGCCCGGTCGCGGGCGAGCTCGGCGGCGGAGCAGATCCGCTGCGACGCGCCGGTGAGCTCGTCGGCGGAGACGGCGACGGTACGCGCCGTGGTGGACAGCGACTGCACGGTGCCGCGGACGCTGCCGATGGCCCGGTTGAGGTCGCGGGCCATCCGCCCGACCTCGTCGGTGGACTCGATCGTCGAGGTGTGCGAGAGGTCGCCCTCGGCCATGCCGTTGAGCACGACGGACACGTCGCGCAGCGGCACGATGATGCCCCGCATGACGAGCCAGCTGATCGCGATGGTGAGCAGCATGCCGATGACGCCGGCGGCGGACAGGGTGAACACGGCCTCGTCGCGTTCGTCGCCGACGGACCTGGACGCGGCGGCGGCGACCTGTTCGAGGGCGTCGCTGACGGCCGGCAGCTGCTCCTCGACCTCGGAGAAGGCGGTCTGGAATCCGGCGTAGCTCGCCGGGTTCCGCTCGCCGCCGACGGCGGCCTGCACGGTCCTGCCGGCGAGGTCGATGTAGTTCGTGATCGCCGGGGCGACGCCCTGCGCGGCCGACCGGACGGAGGCGTCCATGCCCGGAGTGGTGAAGGTGGTCACGACGCCGCCGAGGATCGCGGTGTGGTCGGTGAGGTCGGACTGCACCTCGGCGGCCTCGGCGGCGGTGTCGCCGCCGCGGGAGACCGCGAGCAGGATGCGCAGCACGTCGCCGCGGATGGCGTCGTGCGCCATGTCGGCCTCGAGGGTCTGCCTGGTCAGCTGGCCGACCTGCTCCAGCTGCCGGGCCCGGTCCTCACTGTCGTTCAGCGCGCGGGTCCCCGCGAACAGCAGCGCGACAACGGTGAGCAGGGAGACGACGAAGATCGCACCCAGTTTGACGACGATCGGCCGGTTTCGAAGCCATCCGCGCAGAGCGGCCATGGACGTGCCCTTCTCGAGGCGTTACCCATCCGGCCTATCGGCATCGGCGGAGACGTCGTGAGAAGTCGGGTTTTTCCCTGTTACTGCTGCTCGACGTCGGCGCGGAGCATGCGGCTGAGGGCCCGCACGGCGACGTCGCTGGGAGACGCGGCCTCGCGGTTGACCTTCTGCAGCTCCCGGTAGACCTCTTCGCGGTGGACCTGGATGCTGCGCGGCGCCTTGATGCCCAGCCGCACGACGTCACCGCGCACGTCGAGCACGGTGACGACGACATCGTCACCCACCATCACGCTTTCCCCGGGACGTCGGGTCAGGACGAGCACAAGCCGCTCCTTCGCTGGGCGATATGCGAACAGTACCCGATTTGCCGGTTCTGCAAGTTGAGAAGCCCCGATCAGGCGACGACGAGCTTCTGGCGCACCGACAGGCCGCTGCGGCTCAGGACCAGCTGCACGGCCCGGCGGCTGCGCTGGTCCAGCACGATCGGCGCCATGAGGTTGACCGTGGCGTCCTCGACCCCGTCGCCGGCGGTGACGACGAGCAGGACCAGCAGGTCGGTCTCGTCGCCGGCGCCGAGCGCGCCGAGCGCGTCGTCGTCGATCTCCGGCGCGTAGTCGGGGAAGAACTGCGCGGGCGGCACCACGAGGAACCGCAGGCCCGCCGAGTCGACGGAGGTCAGGGCGTACAGCATGCCCGTGTCCTCGAGGCGGACCAGCACGAACCGGCGGTCGTCCGGGAAGCCCGGCATCGGCGCTACGAAGTCGATCACCGGCAGCGTGGTGGTCTCTTGGTGTCCCACGGTCGCGACGCTCATGGATTCCTCACGTGTGTGCTTGCGGCGCGGCCTACCGCAGGAAGTCGACCAGCGACGGCTGGATCACCTTCGCGGTGGCGGCAAGCGCGGCCTGGTAGGCGGTCTGCTGCAGGGCGAGTTCGGTGATCGTCTTGGGCAGGTCGATGTCTTCGACGTCGGAGAGCTGCGCCTTCAGGTCGAGCACCCGATTCTGGGCAGTTTGCTGCATTTCGGACACTTGATTGTATCTGGAACCGACGCCGGAGAGCCCCGCCTGGACGCGTTTCTGCGCCGTGTCCACGCCGGCCAGGTCGGCGTTCAGCCCGGAGGGGTTCCTGCGCAGGTCCTCGGCGATCTGGCCGAGGAGGCTGAACACGTTGCCGGTCTCGGGGCCGAAGACCGACTCGGCGCTGGTGTCGACGCGCACGGTGGCGTTGCCGCTGATCGAACGGTTGATCTTCCCGTCGTCGCCCTGATACACGCCGTCCTTGTCGTAGGCGACGGAGCCCGGGGTGCTGCCGCCGAAGATCGGCCGGTCCAGGTATGAGGTGTTCGACAGGTTGATCATCGACTCGCGCAGGTTGTCGACCTCCAGCGCGATTGCCTCCCGCGCCTCCGGGCTGCTGGCCGTGCCGCTCGACAGGCCGGTGAGCACCAGTTCGCGCGCCCGGTTGAGCTGCGTCGAGGCACTCTTCAGTGCCGTGTCGGCCATGTTCAGCCAGCCCATCCCGTCGTCGGCGTTGCGTGAGTACTGATCGAGCGTCGCCATGTCGGAACGGTGCTGCATCGCGATCACCGCGCCGCCGGGCGAGTCCGACGCCTTGGTGAGCAGCTTGCCGCTGGACAGCTGCTCCTGCAGCTGCTGGTTGCGGGAGAGGTTGATCTGGAGGTTCGCCAGCGTGTTGCTGGCCATGGAGCGTTCCGTGACGCGGAAGCCGGGCATCCGTCCCCCTACCGTTTCATGTTGATCAGTGAGTCGAGCGTGGTGTCGACCACCGAGATGACCTTCGCCGCGGCCTCGTACGCGCGCTGGAACTGCAGCATGTTGGTCATCTCCTCATCCAGGCTGACGCCGGACTCGGCCTGCTCCGCCGCGCTCACGTCGTCGGAGATGATCTGCTGCGCGTCGGCCCGCCGGTTGATCGTCTGCGCCGCGATGCCGACGTCCACCACGAAGTTGCGGTACGTGACGTCGGCGCCCATCGGCTCCTTCGCGAGGTCGGCGAGGGCGATCGCGTTGTCGCCCTGGAACGGGTTGGTGGCCGTGCTGGACGCGGCGACCTTCGACGGGTCGTCGATCGCCACGCCGATGTCCCTGGCGTCCGTGCCCGAGAAGAAGTCGCCGCCCTGCACCGGTGTGGGGACCGTGGCCGGCGGTACGACGGTGATGTCCCAGCCCTTGGCGTGCTGGGTGTTGACGCTCGAGATGAGCAGGCCGGCGACCCCGTCGAGGCCGGCGACGGCGTCCGGGACGGTCCTGGTGAGCGCCTCCAGCCGGGAGGCGACCTTGCCCGTGGTGATGGCCGCGACCGGGCCGCCGACGAACTGCACCTGCGCCGGTGCGAGCGTCCGCCCGTCCACCGTGGTCGAGCCGACCGCCTCCAGTTCCCGCACGGTGTCGCCCTGCACGAGCACCGCGCCGGCCAGCAGCACGTCGGTGCTGCCGTCCTCCTTGACCCGGGAGGTGGCGCCGGTCAGCTCCGACAGCCGCAGCACCAGCTGGTCGCGCTTGTCGGTCAGCTCGTTGGTCGGCATGTCGGCGACCTTCGCCAGGGCGATGCGGGCGTTGAGGTCGGCGATGCCGCTGCTGGTCTGGTTGACCACGTCGATGTCGGCGTCGAGCTGCTCACGGGTGGCGGAGTACAGCTCCCCCAGGTTGGCCCTGGTGGTGCGCATCGACCCGGCGATCGTGCTGGCCCGCGACAGCAGCGCGGTGCGCGAGGAGGTGTCGCCGGGGCGGTTCGCCACATCGGACCAGGCCGACCAGTACTCCGACAGCTGCGCCTGCAGGCCGGTGTCGCTGGGCTCGCCGAGCGCCTGCTCGATGTTGGCGTAGACGGTCTTCTGCGCCTGCAGGTATTCGTTGAGCCCGTGCTCGGCCCGGGTGCGGTTGGTCATGAACTCGTTGTGCAGCCGGGTGACGCCGGTGATCCTGACGCCGTCGCCGACGCCGCTGGACAGCGAGTAGCGGGCCGGCTCGGTCACGTTCTCGACCGGGGAAAGCTCCACCCGCTGCCGCGAGTAGCCCTCGGTGTTGACGTTGGCGACGTTCTGGCCGGTGATGTCCAGCGCCCGGCGCTGCGCGTACAGGGCGGACAGCGCGGTGTTCAGGCCGGAGAAGGTGCTCATCTACATCGCCTCGTCAATCAGCCGGGTACGGGGAGCCGAACCGACGGTCTGCCCCCGCCGCCCGTAGGTCTCGACGGAACCCGCGACGGCCAGCATTGTCTCGCGGGCGGCCCGCGCGCCGGTGGTGAGGATGTCGCGGTTGGCCTCGGCGAGCGCGCTGACCTCGGCGGTCAGCGTCAGGAACGCCATGCGGTGCTGGTTGAGCAGGTCCGACCACGGCGCCGGGGACGCCTCGGCCAGCTGGGTGAGGCTCGGGTTGGGGCCGAGCCCGAGCGAGGCGCCGATCGCCTCGACCTCGGCGGCGCGGATGACCTCCGTGCGCCGGATCTCCTCGAGCACGACCTCGACCTCGCGGGTGGCGTGCGCGAGCCAGCGGGTGCGCCCGCCCGCGAGGACGAGCTGCTCCTCCTCGAGCTTGAACAGCAGCAGCTCCAGCATCTCCCGCTCGCGCCACAGGATGCTCGCGAGATCCGCCAGCCCCATGCGTGTGCCGCCCTTCACCACGTCATCGATCGCTTCACCCACATAGGTCGGCAGGTCGATACGAGGGTTGAGTACAACCTCCCCGCAACTTTGCGTCACCACGTGCTGCACCCGTGGCTACCGAGGCTGGTGCTCGACCAACTCCTGCCACGAAGAGGTTGCCGTGACCGTCACCACCGAAGCCAAGACCACAGCCGAGACCGACGCCCAAACCGACACACAGAGCGACGCCCGGCCGACCGCGTTGAGCCCCGCCGAGCTCGACGCCGTCGTGCGCAGCCACCTGCCGCTGGTGGGGCACCTGGTCCGCGAGATGCTGGGACGGCTGCCCGCGCACGTGTCCCGCGAGGACCTGGTGTCGGCGGGCATGGCGGCGCTCGCGCACGCCGCGAAGGGCTTCGACCCCAGCCGCGGCATCCCCTTCGGCAGCTTCGCCACCACCCGCATCCGCGGCGCCCTCCTCGACGAGCTGCGCGGCCTGGACTGGGCCAGCCGATCCGTGCGCACCCGCGCCCGCAAGGTCGAAACCACCCAGCAGGAACTCACCGCCACCCTCGGCCGCACACCCACCCAGACCGAACTGGCCGAGGCGCTCGGCGTCGCGCCCGAGGAACTCAAGGCGATCGACGACGACGTGCAGCGCGCGGTCGTGCTGTCGCTGCAGGGCTTCACCGCCGGCACGGCCGAGGACCTCGTCCCCGAGCGCACGCCCGGCCCGGAGGACCTGATCCTGCACCGGGAGAAGATCGGTTACCTGCACCACGCCGTCAACGCACTGCCGGAGCGGCTGCGGCACGTCGTCACCGCGTACTTCTTCCAGGAGCGGGCGATGACCGACATCGCCGCCGAGCTCGGCGTCACCGAGTCGCGGATCAGCCAGCTGCGCTCCGAGGCCCTGGTCCTGCTGCGAGACGGGCTCAACAACCACCTCGACCCCCAGCTGGTGGCCCGGCAGGAGCGGGGCAACGGCTGCGTGGCCCGCCGGCGGGAGGCGTACTACAGCCAGATCGCCCGGCAGGGGGACCTGAGCGCCCGGCTGGCGCACACGACGGCGCTGGGAATGCCGCTCGCCGCCTGAGGACAACAACCGGTTCGCAACCAAGCGCGACCGCTTGTGTACCCAAAGTGACAGAGGCTGGATCTTGCCGGGAGCTTCCCGGCCCACGAAGACCCACTCCTGCCACGAAGAGGTTGCCGTGACCAGCACCGCCACCCAGGCCCGCCCCAGCAGCACCACCGCCCGCGAACGCGAGGACCTCGTCCGCGCCCACCTGCCACTGGTGGGGCATCTCGTCCGCGAGATGCTCAGCCGACTGCCGTCCCACGTGTCCCGCGAGGACCTGGTGTCGGCGGGCATGGCGGCGCTCGCGCACGCCGCGAAGGGCTTCGACCCCAGCCGCGGCATCCCCTTCGGCAGCTTCGCCACCACCCGCATCCGCGGCGCCCTCCTCGACGAGCTGCGCGGCCTGGACTGGGCCAGCCGATCCGTGCGCACCCGCGCCCGCAAGGTCGAAACCACCCAGCAGGAACTCACCACCGCCCTCGGCCGCACACCCACCCAGACCGAGCTCGCCGAGGCGCTCGGCGTCGCCCCGGACGAGCTCAAGACGATCGACGACGACGTCCAGCGGGCCGTGGTCCTGTCGCTGCAAGGGTTCGCCGCCGGCACCGCCGAGGACCTCGTCCCCGAGCGCACCCCGGGCCCGGAGGACCTGATCCTGCACCGGGAGCGGATCGGCTATCTGCACCACGCGATCGGCGCGCTGCCGGAGCGGCTGCGCCAGGTCATCACGGCGTACTTCTTCGACGAACGCCCGATGAACGACATCGCGCGCGAGCTGGGCGTGACGGAGAGCCGCATCAGCCAGCTGCGCTCCGAGGCCCTGGTCCTGCTGCGCGACGGGCTCAACAACCACCTCGACCCGCACCTGGTGGCCGCGCAGGAGCGCGCCGGAGGCTGCATCGCCCGCCGGCGGGAGGCGTACTACAACCAGATCGCGGACCAGGGCAACCTGAGCACCCGGCTGGCGCACACCACGCCGCTCGGCATCCCGTACAGCGTGTGACGAGAGACCCGGTTCCGTCGGAACCGGGTCTCTTCGCGTTGTAGTTGCGTTGCGGAAAATTTCTCAAGCAGATTCCTCATCCTCCGGGGCCTGACGCCGATGTCTTGAGCGAGCGGGCCAAGGACGGCCCGCGCAGCACGGCCCGTCTCAAGGAGGAATCACCATGGGTCTTCGTATCAACAACAACATCGCCGCGCAGAACGCCTACCGGAACCTGTCGGTCACGGACAGCCAGATGAGCAAGTCGCTGGAGAAGCTGTCGTCGGGCTTCCGGATCAACCGGGCGGCGGACGACGCGGCCGGCCTGTCGATCAGTGAGGGTCTGCGCTCGCAGATCGGTGGTCTGAAGGTCGCGGTGCGCAACGCGCAGGACGGCATCTCGGTCGTGCAGACCGCTGAAGGCGCGCTCACCGAGACGCACTCTATCCTGCAGCGCATGCGTGACCTGTCCGTGCAGGCGTCCTCCAGCGGTTCGCAGGACTCCGACGCCCGCGCGGCGGCGCAGACCGAGTTCACCCAGCTGAACAAGGAACTCGACCGCATCGCCTCCACCACGACCTTCGGCGGGCAGAAGCTGCTCGACCTGGGTTCGGGCAGCAGCACCGGCTACAACGGCTCGTTCCAGGTCGGCGCCAACACCTCCTCCGCGGACCAGATCGCCGTCGACCTCGGCGCGTCCGCGTTCGGCAGCGGCACCATGACCGGGTTCGACTCGGCCGGCCTCGGCGTCGGCAGCCTCAGCCTGCAGACCGCCGCCAGCGCCGCGATCACGGCGATCGACGCCGCGATCAAGGGCGTCTCCACCGCCCGGGCCACGCTCGGTGCCTACCAGAACCGCTTCGAACACACCATCAACAACCTCAACACCGCGGTGGAGAACCTGTCCGCGTCGGAGTCGCGCATCCGGGACACCGACATGGCGCAGGAGATGGTGTCCTTCACCCGCTCACAGATCCTGACCCAGGCCGGCACCAGCATGCTGGCCCAGGCCAACCAGGCGCCGCAGAACGTGCTGTCCCTGCTGCGATAACCCCCAACCACACCACCCTCCTCAGAAGATGACACGCCGGCGGCGTCCCCACCCACGGGGGCGCCGCCGTTGTCTGCGGTGCTTTCTGCCGGCTTCCTTACCCGCCGAAAACCCTTATGCCGCAAGGGTCCGTGCCGATGAGGAGTTCGACCGGGCCACGGATGGCCAGGGCAATGACCCGACTCAAGGAGGAACTCAGCATGGGTCTTCGCATCAACAACAACATCGCTGCTCAGAACTCGTACCGGAACCTGTCGGTGACGGACGCGCAGATGAGCAAGTCGCTGGAGAAGCTGTCGTCGGGGTACCGGATCAACCGGGCCGCCGACGACGCAGCAGGCCTCTCGATCAGCGAGGGTCTCCGGTCCCAGATCGGCGGCCTGAAGGTCGCGGTGCGCAACGCCCAGGACGGCATCTCGGTCGTGCAGACCGCTGAAGGTGCTCTCACCGAGACGCACTCGATCCTGCAGCGTATGCGTGACCTGTCCGTTCAGGCGGCCTCCACGGGGTCGCAGGACTCCGATGCACGGTCGGCGGCGCAGACCGAGTTCGCGCAGCTCAACAAGGAACTCGACCGCATCGCCACGACCACCGCCTTCGGCGGCCAGAAGCTTCTGGACCTCGGCACCAACAGCAGCACGGGCTACACGGGAACCTTCCAGGTCGGCGCGAACACGTCGGCGGCGGACCAGATCGCCGTCGACCTGACCGCCACCGCGTTCGGTGCCGTGACGGCCGTCAGCGGTTTCGACTCGATCGGGCTCGGCGTCAGCACGCTGGACCTCGGCACTGCCGGAACCGCGGCGATCGATGCGATCGACACCGCCATCAAGGGTGTGTCGACCGCCCGGGCCACGCTCGGTGCCTACCAGAACCGCTTCGAGCACACCATCAACAACCTGAACACCGCAGTGGAGAACCTTTCCGCGTCGGAGTCGCGCATCCGGGACACCGACATGGCGCAGGAGATGGTGTCCTTCACCCGCTCACAGATCCTGACCCAGGCCGGCACCAGCATGCTGGCCCAGGCCAACCAGGCGCCGCAGAACGTCTTGTCGCTGCTGCGCTAGGCGATGAAGGGATGACCTGACGAAGGCATGACAGGGCACGGCACCCAGCCAGGGCGCCGTGCCCTGCCGTGTGACCCGTTTTCCTCAACTGCCGGCCCCGGCCGCCGATGTCCACGGTGACCACGCCAAGGACGGCCGAGCAGAGCTCAAGGAGGAACTGACATGGGTCTTCGGATCAACAACAACATCGCCGCGCAGAACTCCTACCGGAACCTGTCGGTGACCGACAACCAGATGAGCAAGTCGCTGGAGAAGCTCTCCTCCGGTTTCCGGATCAACCGGGCCGCCGACGACGCGGCCGGCCTGTCCATCAGCGAAGGTCTCCGGTCCCAGATCGGCGGCCTGAAGGTCGCGGTGCGCAACGCCCAGGACGGCATCTCGGTCGTGCAGACGGCTGAGGGCGCGCTCACCGAGACACATTCGATCCTGCAGCGCATGCGTGACCTGTCCGTGCAGGCGTCCTCCACGGGGTCGCAGGACTCCGACGCGCGCTCGGCGGCGCAGACCGAGTTCGCCCAGCTCAACAAGGAGCTCGACCGCATCGCCACGACCACCGCCTTCGGTGGCCAGAAGCTGCTGGACCTCGGCACCAACAGCAGCACCGGGTTCACGGGGGTCTTCCAGGTTGGCGCGAACTCCTCCGACGCGGACCAGATCTCGGTCGAGCTGACCGCGACCGCGTTCGGCGCCGTCACGGCCGTCAGCGGCTTCGACTCGATCGGGCTCGGCGTCAGCACGCTGGACCTCAGCACCGCGGGCACCGCGGCCATCAGCGCGATCGACACCGCCATCAAGGGCGTCTCCACCGCCCGGGCCACGCTCGGTGCCTACCAGAACCGCTTCGAACACACGATCAACAACCTCAATGTCGCCGTCGAGAACCTGTCCGCGTCGGAGTCCCGGATCCGGGACACCGACATGGCGCAGGAGATGGTGTCCTTCACCCGCTCACAGATCCTGACCCAGGCCGGCACCAGCATGCTGGCCCAGGCCAACCAGGCGCCGCAGAACGTCCTGTCACTGCTGCGCTGACAGCGTCGGTAAGGCGGGGAGGGGACCCAGGTTTCCTCCCCGCACGTTTTGTCACACGGAGGTTCCAGCATGGGAAGCGTCGACGGCCTCATCTCAGGGATGAGCACTTCCTCGGTCATCAGCGGGCTGATGCAGGTCGAGGCCGCGCCACAGACGGCGCTCAAGGCCAAGGTCGCCACGCAGCAGAAGGTCGTCACCGCCTACCAGGGCATCAACGCCAAGATGCAGGCACTGCAGAGCGCGGCCAAGGCCATCGGCGACCCCACCGCATGGAAGGCCGGCACCGCCACGTCGAGCTCCGACGCGGCCACCGCCACGACCACGGCGTCGAGCAGCACGCAGAGCGGCTCCCTGACCTTCCGGGTGAAGCAACTCGCCGCGGCACACTCCATGGTCTTCGGCACCACCGTCAGCGCGACGTCCGACATCATCATGAGCGACCCGTCCTTCGACATCGAGGTCGGCGGCCAGAGCAAGACGGTCACCGTCACCGACAAGTCGCTCAAGGGCGTCGTCGACGCGATCAACAAGACCGCCGACCTCGGCGTGAAGGCCACCGCGTTCCAGATCTCCCCCGGCAACTACACGATGCAGCTGACGTCGACCACGACCGGCCTGGCGTCGCAGTTCAACTTCCCCAACGGCAACGCCTCCCCGTTCGCCGCCCTGGGCGCCGTCACCCCCGTCTCCGTGGGCGCCGACGCCGAGCTGGCGATCGGTGACGAGCTGACCCCGCTCAAGGTGACGTCGTCGACGAACACGTTCAAGGACCTGATGGCCGGCCTGACCGTGACGGCCACGAAGAAGCAGGCGGACACCGACCCGCCGGTGACGGTCACCGTCGCACCCGACAGCGAGGGCATCGCCGCCAAGGTCCAGGCGATGATCGACGCGGCCAACTCGGCCCTGTCGGAGATCGGGACCCAGACCAAGAACAAGAGCGGCGCCGTCGCCGGCGGCCCGCTCGCCGGCAACAGCATCATGTCGCAGGTCTCCACCAGCGTGCTGACCACCGTGTCCGGCGGCGCCGGCGCGAACGGCAGCTTCAAGGCGATCGGCATCGAGCTGACCCGCGACGGCAAGCTGACGTTCGACAAGGCCAAGTTCGTCGCGGCGTTCAACGCCGACCCGGTCAAGACCCAGGCCTACTTCATCGACTCCGCCGAGCCCGACGTCACCAAGAAGACCGGCCTGGCGGACAAGCTGGCCAACGTCGCGGACGTGACGACGCAGACCAACACGGGCACGCTGTCGCGGCTGATCATCAGCGGCAACGACGCCATCAAGGACCTCAACCAGCGCGTCGACGACTGGGACGTGCGGCTGCAGGCCCGGCAGGCGACGCTGCAGAAACAGTTCGGCGCGATGGAGACCGCGCTGGGCAGGCTGAAGAACCAGGGCAGTTGGCTGTCAGGACAGCTCGCCTCGCTCGGCTAGGCCGATTCCCCCTCAGGCCCTGGAGATCGAATGACTACACAAGCGCTGCGCAACCGCTACGTCAGCGACAGCGTCGCAACCGCTCCCCCCTCGCGGCTGCTCGTGATGCTGTACGACCGGCTCGTACTGGACCTGATGATCGCGGGCCAGTCGCTGGAGCAGGGCGACCGGCAGACCGCGTCGGGGCGCATCCAGCACGCCCAGGAGATCATCATGGAGCTCCGGGCGACGCTGGACACGTCCGCGTGGAGCGGCGGCCCCGGCCTGGCCTCGCTCTACAGCTATCTGATCACCGAACTGGTCCAGGCCAACGTGAGCGGCGACCGGAGCAAGATCGAGACGGTGCAGAACTTCGCCGAGCAGCTGCGCGACGCGTGGCGGGAGGCGGCGGCGCGGGTGATCGGGGCCGGGCCGTGACCTCCGCGGCCGGCGGCTGGGACGCCGCGTGGGGCGCCGCCCTCGACGCGCTGGAGCTGGAGGCGGACGAGGTCGAGCGGATGCTGCGGCACCGCGACGTGCTGGAGACCGCGCCGTTGACACCCGTCACGTTCACCCCGCCGGACGGGCTCGGACCGCTGCCGCTCGCGCTCGCGGACCGGGCCCGGCGGCTCGTCCAGCGGCAGCTGGACCTGTCCCGGGAGCTGACCATCGCGATGGCGGGCAACCGCCAGCAGGCCCGGCTGGTCGGCCGGCTGCACCGCGAGGCGGTCGACGACGTGCCGGTCTTCGTGGACAACCGCACCTGAAAAGCACTGCATTTGCCCTCGAACGTGCCGATAAGACCGGCATGACCCACATCCCGGTGTCCGTGATCGTCGCCGCTGGGGGCAGTCCCGACGACTTCCACGCCTGTCTGGAGTCGCTGCGGCCCACCCTCGGCCTGCGCGACGAGGTGGTGTGTGTACTGCCGCCGGGCCGCCCCGACCTGCTCCGCGAGCTGCGCGGCGAGGCGTGGCTGCAGGTGCTCGACCCCGTCGCGGGCGTCGCGCAGCGGTGGACCGCCGGGCTGGAGGCGACCCGCCACCCGATCGTCGTGCTGCTCGACGGTGACGTGATCGTGTCGGCGCACTGGCTGGACCCGGTGGTGGAGCCGTTCCTCGACCCGTCGGTGGTCGCCGCCGGCCCCCGCTGCCAGCACAGCTACGGCCCCCAGCAGGCCGACCTGCCCGACGACGCCATGACCAGCCCGGCCGCGTTCAAGACCTACGCGCGGGCGTGGCGGCAGGAGCACCGCGACGAGTTCAGCGACGTGGACCGGCTCGGGCCGGTGTGCGTGGCGATCCGGCGCGACGCCATGGCCATCGCCGGCGGACCGACCGCCGACCTGCCCTGGGAGGAGCTCGCCGAGCAGGGCCGCATCACCGTCGCGCACGCCGCGCTGGTGGCGCACGTGGCCTCCCCCACCTGCGCCCTGCGCGAGGGCCTGGACGACGATCCCGGCCCGGACGCCCCGCTGCTGAGCGCGACGCTGATCGTGAAGGACGAGGCCGACGTCCTGGGCCGATCCCTGCACGCCCTCCACGACCTGGTCGACGAGATCGTCGTGTACGACACCGGCTCGACCGACAACACCGTCGAGGTGGCACTGGCGCACGGCGCCAAGGTGATCGAGGGCTTCTGGAACGACCACTTCGGCGATGCCCGCAACCGGTCGCTGGCGCACTGCCGCGGCCGCTGGGCGCTGTGGATCGACGCCGACGAGGTCTTCACCGGCGACGCCGCGATCGTGCGCGAGGCCGTGCGGACCACCGACCGCAGCGCGTTCTTCATCACCATCAACAACCGGGAAGGGCACGAGGGCGGCGCCGGCTTCAGCACCATCTACTACCCGCGGCTGTTCCGCCGGCCGGTCACCCGCCTCTACGGCCGCCTGCACGAGCAGGTCGTCGACCGGGTCACCGGGCGGGCACTGAGCGGCCAGATGCTGCCCGACATCGTGCTGGACCACCACGGCTACACCCGGCTGCGCAGCGTGGTGAAGGACAAGGCGGCGCGCAACCTGCGGCTGGCGAACCTGGCCGCGGAGGACCTCAACGGCCTCACCGCCATGGGCAACCTGGCCCGCTCGCAGCTCAGCTCCGGTCACCTGGAGGAGGCGATCAAGACCTCCCTGCAGGGCATCGCCGAGGCGAAGGAGCACAGCCACCACGTGCTGTTCCGCAAGGTCCTCGCCGACGCGTACCTCGCCCAGGGCCGCCTGGGCGACGCCCGCGAGGTCATCGAGGAGCTGCGCGGGATCGTGAACAACCCGCTCACCGTCGGCGAGCATGAGATCAAGCTCAGCTTCAAGGAGGGCGACTACGAGCGGGTCCTGCAGATCCTCGACGAGCTGCCCGTCTCCGGCACCAGCGACCTGCTGTACGGCGTCGGCAAGGGCCGCTTCGCCGGGCTGCACGTCGACGCGCTGAGCCGCCTCGACCGGCACGACGAGGCCGCGGTGCAGCTCCGCGAGTCGCTGCGGGAGGGCAAGGTCCCGGTGCCGGTGGCCCGGATGGCGCAGGTCCTCGGCGCCGCCGACGGCAGCCTCGCCGAGGTCGCCGAGCTCCTGCCCCGCGAAGGGCTGCGCGGCCTGCTGTTCAGCATCGCCGAGGCGCCGCCGGAGGCGGCCGATGAACTGCTCGAGGCCCTGTGGCGCCGCTACCCGAGCGAGCCGACGGTGCTGGCCCTGGCGGCGCGCGTCGGCCGGCTCGTGCCGCTGATCCGGGCCATGGAGTGGTCGGCCCGCCTGCGCCAGCACGGCTTCGCCGAGCAGTGCACTCTGCTCACCCTGTCGGAGGACCGGCGCCGCACCCCGCGGGAGCGCACCCTCGCCGCGGCGATCGCCCTGGAGATGTTCCACGACGAGGCCGCCCTGCCGCTGCTGAACGACGCGCTGGCGGCCGTGCCCGACGCGCAGAGCCTGGCGGTGCTGGAGGAGATGCGCGTGCTCGCCCCGCGGGTGTCGGCCTCCATCGAGCTCGCCGACGCGTGAAGCGACGCCGCCCGGCCCTGTGGACCGGACGGCGTCGCCCCCCGTCGCGCGCCGGCACCCCCCGCCGCGCTGTTCACAACCCCCGTCGCGTGCGATCAGACCCCCGGTCGCCCGCGTTTCGAACGGGTCAGCGTCCCGCGCCGACCAGCTCCCCCTCGACCACCGGCGCGGGCGGCGGCGGCACCTCGCGGCGGCGCATGAAGCGCGGCGCCCACCAGTTGGCGTTGCCGAGCAGCGTCATCAGCGACGGCAGGACGACCGCGCGGATGATGGTCGCGTCGAGCAGGATCGCCGCGGCCAGGCCGACGCCGAGCTGCTTCATGTCCACCGTGCTCAGCGTCGCGAAGATGGAGAACACCGCCACCATGACGATCGCGGCGCTGGTGACCACGCCGGCGGAGCCGGTGATGCCGTGCGCCACCGCCTCACGGGTGGACATGCCCTGCCGGACCGCCTCGCGGATGCGGCTGACGACGAAGACGTGGTAGTCCATCGACAGGCCGAACAGCACCACGAAGAGGAACAGCGGCAGCCACGACACGACCGCGTCCATGGACTTGAAGCCCAGGATGCCCTCGGCCCAGGTGCCCTGGAAGATCAGGACGACCAGGCCGTAGGAGGCGCCGGCGGAGAGCAGGTTGAGCCCGATCGAGGTGACCGCGACGACCACCGAGCGGAACGTGAACGCCATCACCAGGAACGTCAGTACCAGCACGAAGCCGACGACCAGCGGCAGCTTCTGCTTGACGTGGCCGGCGTAGTCGACGTCCGCGCCGACGAACCCGCCGACGGCGGCGTCCGTGCCCAGTGCCAGACCCGGCACGTGGCCGACGGTCTGCGGGACCATGACCTCGCGCAGCCGGTCCAGGGACTCCTTCGCCTGCTCGGAGCGGCCGGCGAACGGGGTGGCGACGTCGAGCACCGCGACCGTGCCGTCGGCGGAGACCTCGATGTCCGGGTCCTCGTCCAGCGGCGCGAACAGCGGGTCGGCGGCGGCCTTCCTGGCCAGCTCCGTCAGCGCGGCCTTGGTGGCGTCGAGCTGCCCGGCCGGGACGCGGACGGCGACCGTGTGGACCGTGCCGTTGCTCGGGTACGCCTTGACCAGCCGGTCGTAGGCCTGCATCGCCGGTGTGGTGCGCGGCAGGTCCTCCATGCCGGGGAAGCTCAGCCGCATGGTCAGGGCCGGCGCCGCGAGGGCGAGCAGGGCCAGGACCGACACGGCGAGGGTGATCGCCGGCTTGCGCAGGGCGGGCCGGAGGATGAAGCCCCAGACCTTGGACTGGCCCTCGCCCGCGCCGCGGGGCCGGGTGAGGCGCCACAGCACCGGCACGCGGGGCCGGTCGATCCAGCGGCCCAGCTTCGACATCAGCGCCGGCAGGACCGTGAGCGAGCCGATCACGGAGACGAGCACGACCAGGATCGAGCCGACCGCGAGGGACGAGAAGACCACGTCACCGGCGAGGAAGAGGCCGGCCATCGCGATCGTCACGGCGATGCCGGAGACGACCACGGCGTGCCCGGACGTCTCGGCCGCGATCTCGACGGCGTCGAGGTGCGTGCGGCCCTTCGCCCGTTCCTCACGCTCGCGGCGCAGGTAGAACAGCGAGTAGTCGACGCCGACGGCCATGCCGATGAGCAGGATGACGCTGGCGGTCGTGTCGGTCGACGGGACCAGATGGGAGGCGAGCGTCGACAGGCCCAGGGCCGCCGCGACCGACATCAGGGCGAGCACCACCGGCACGCTCGCGGCGATGAGTGCGCCGAACGCGACGATGAGGATCGCGAACGTCACCGGCAGGCTCAGGAACTCGGCCCGCTGGAAGTCCTTGCCGAGCGTCTCGTCCATGGCCTGGCCGATGGACTCGCCGCCGGTCTCCTCGACCCGCAGCTCGGGGTGGGCCCGCTGGACGTCGGCGGTCGCGTCGCGCAGCTTGCCGACGCGGTCCTGGGCGGTCTCGGGGTCGCCGCTCATGGTGACCCGGACCAGCAGCGCGCCGCCGTCGTGGGAGGGCAGCGGGTCGCTCACCGAGGCGACCTCGGGCAGCGCCTTCATCGCGGTCGCGACGTCGGCGGCGGCCTTGTCCGCGGCGGCGCGGTCCAGGGTGCCCGACAGCGGTGTGATGAGCACGCTCTCGGTCGCCGGGTTGTCGAACTTGCCGTCGTTGACGATGATGTCGGCCCGGCCGGACTCGCCGATGGCCTGGTCGGAGTTGCTCGCCTCGACCGTCCCTGCCATGTTGCCGCCGGCGAAGCAGACAGCGACGAACACGACCCACAGTGCGATTGCGCGCCAAGGGTGCTCCGCGCTCCAGCGCGCCACCCGTACGGTAACTGGTCTCTTCTCCACGTAGAGAGACGCTATGGATCGGCCGCGCCGGAAACATCCGGGCTGCACCCGACTCACACCCGGATTCGCGCCGTGGGGGTTTTCCCCGAGGCCGAATTCCTCAACCCCCGGCAGCCTGCGCCGATGGCTCTAACGAGCAAGGATCGCTCACCGCAGCAGCCAGGGACCGGCGACACACCGCAAGCGGAACCGTTTTCCGGTGGACGGGAGCATCCCTGTCGTGTTCGAAGACGTCACGTCGGTCACCCTGCACAGCGCCCTGACGGGGCTGTCGAAGCGGCAGCGGGTCATCGCCGACAACATCGCCAACATCGAGACGCCCGGCTTCCTCGCCGGGAAGGTGTCGTTCGAGGACTCGCTGCTCAATGCGGTCGAGGCCGGCAGCCCCAAGGACGCCACGATCGCCGTGGCCCGCTCGATGGAGCCGACCCGCGAGGACGGCAACAACGTCAACCTCGACCATGAGGTGCTGTCCAACGTCGACACCGGTCTGCGGTACCAGACGATGCTGCGCGCGACGGACGACAAGTTCGTGCTGCTGCGGACCGCGATCAGGGGCTGACGATGACCATCTTCAGTGCGATCGGCATCGCCGGCACGGGCGTGACCGTCTACCGCAAGTGGCTCGACGCGATCGCCGACAACGTCTCGAACATGAACGACGCCGAGTCGACGTCCGGCGAGGTGTTCCGCGCCCGGTACGTGCAGGCCCGCGCCGTCGGCTACGGCACGGGTGAGGGTGGCGTGGCCGTCGCCGGCACCGCGCTGGGTGACGCCAAGGGCCGCCTGGTGTACGAGCCGGAGAACCCCCTGGCAGACCACGAGGGCTACGTGAAGTACCCCGACATCGACCTCGGCTCGCAGATGACCCAGATGATCATGGCGCAGCGCGGCTACCAGGCGAACCTGACCGTGGTCGACCGGGCGAAGGACGCCTACCAGGCCGCGATCCAGATCGGGAAGGGTTGACGATGACCGGTCCGAAGCGTAGCGGAGGAGCCGGTCATGGCCGGCGCAGTGTTGGGTCAGGCCGGCGCCGGAGCGTAGCGGAGGTGACGGCATGACCGTCTCCGCTGTCGGGGCGGTCAGCGCCCTGCCCGCCATCGCCCCGATCACCACGTCCGACGTGACCGGGCCGTCGTCCTCCGGCGCCGACTTCGGTGCCATGGTCGCGCAGGGCCTCCAGCGGCTCCAGCAGGTCCAGCAGACCGCCGACGACCTCGCCGTGCAGGCCGCCACGGGCCGCCTCACCGACGTGCACGACTACATGATCGCCGCGACCGAGGCGAGCCTCGCCACCAGCCTCACCGTCGCCGTGCGGAACAAGGCCCTCGAATCCTTCAACGAGATCATGAGGATGCAGGCCTGATGCGGGACCGGCTCACCGCCCTCATGCGGCGGGGCAAGGACGGCTGGGCAGCGTTCACCCCGGGGCAGAGGGCGGTCACCGTCTTCGCCGTGCTGGCCCTCGCGATCGGCGGCTACTTCTTCGCGACCTGGGCCGGTAAGCCGGCCATGGCCCCGCTGTTCTCCGACCTGGCGGCCAGCGACGCGAGCGCGATCGTCGACAAGCTCAACGCCGACGGCGTCACCTACAGCCTGTCCGACGGCGGCAGCACCATCAACGTGCCCAGCGACCAGGTGTACAACCTGCGCATCTCGATGAGCGGCGCCGGCCTGCCCGCCTCCGGCGACGCGGGCTACGCGCTGCTCGACAAGCAGGGCATCATGACCAGCGAGTTCATGCAGCAGGTCACCTACCGCAGGGCCCTGGAGGGCGAGCTCGGCAAGACGATCGAGGCGATCAACGGCGTCAACAAGGCAACCGTGCACCTGGCGATCCCGCAGAAGGACGTCTTCACCGACGACCAGCGGGCGCCGACCGCGTCGGTGCTCGTCGACACCGGGACCAGGACCCTGCCCGGCGGCGCGGTCACCTCGATCGTGCACCTGGTGTCCTCCAGCGTCGAAGGGCTCGAGCCGGCCGCGGTCACCGTGGTCGGCGCCAACGGCAAGGTCCTGTCCAGCTCCGGCGACGGCGCCGGGTCCTCCCCCGACGGGCAGTCCGGGCAGACGTCGGCCTACGAGCAGCGGCTCAACACCGCGCTGCAGCACATGCTCGACACCGTCGTCGGGCCCGGGCACTCCGTCGTGCAGGTGACCGCCGACCTCGACTTCGCCGCCACCGAGACCAAGACGCAGAGGTACGTCGCGGACCCCGCCGTCCCGCCGCTGTCGGAGTCGAAGACCTCCGAGCAGTACACGGGCGGCAACGGCACCCCCGTCGGCGGCGTCCTCGGCCCCGACAACATCCAGGTGCCCAACGGCACGGGCGCCGGCGGCGACGGCACGTACCAGCAGTCCACCGAGACCCGCAACAACGCCGTCGGCATGGTCACCGAGACGAAGAAGTCGGCCCCCGGCGCGGTGAGGAAGCTCGCCGTCGCCGTCATCGTCGACAGCGGCGTCGCGAAGATCGACGAGGCGCAGCTGCAGCAGCTGGTCTCCTCCGCCGTCGGCCTCGACGCGACCCGCGGCGACCAGATCGCGGTCAGCTCGATGGCGTTCGACACCACCAAGGCCGAGGCGGAGCAGAACGCCGCCAAGGAGGCGGCGAAGGCCGAGCAGAGCCAGCTGCAGCAGAAGTACGTCCAGATGGGCCTGATCATCCTGGCGCTGCTGATCCTGCTGATCGTCGCGGCGATCTCCGGCCGCCGCCGGCGCAAGGCCGACAAGCAGAAGCTCACCGACCAGCAGAACGCCGCCCTGGAGGAGATGCAGGCAGCCATCGAGGCCGCCCGCGCGAAGCTCGCCCTGGAGGGCCAGGGCGGCGTCGGCGGCGCCCACGCCCTGGAGGGCGCCGGCGGCCCGGACGAGGAGTTCGACCGCGACGGCCGCTTCCGCGACATCACCCAGATGGTCGAGAAGCAGCCCGACGAGGTGGCCCAGCTGCTCCGCGGCTGGCTCGCCGACCGCCGCGGCTGAGCCGGCATGAGCACGGGGGAGCTGTCGGGGCTGCGCAAGGCGGCCATCCTGCTCGTGCAGATGGGCAAGGAGGACGCGGCGAAGATCATGTCGCATCTGCGGGAGGCGGAGGTCGAGGAGCTCACCGCGGAGATCATGCGGCTGGGGCAGGTCGAGGGTGACGTCGCCGACGTGGTGCTCGAGGAGTTCCACGACATGGCGACGGGGCACCGGTACGTCGGTCAGGGCGGCCTGGACTTCGCGCGGGACCTGCTGGAGGCGTCGCTCGGGCGGGAGCGGGCCGGGGAGATCGTCGGCCGGCTCAACACGGTCTTCATGGACGTGCCGTTCGGCTTCCTCGGTCAGGCCGATCCGCGGCAGCTGCTGTCGTTCCTGCAGGACGAGCATCCGCAGACGATCGCGCTGGTCCTGGCGCACATGACGGCCACGCAGGCGTCGCAGATCCTCGGCGGGCTCGCGCCGGAGCTGCAGGCGGACGTCGCGCACCGCATCGCCGTCATGGACCGCACGTCGCCCGACATCATCCGCAAGGTCGAGGCGACCCTGGAACGCAAGATGTCCTCGGTGCTGCAGCCCAGCGACCTGTCCGCCGTCGGCGGGCTCGAGCCGCTCGTCGAGATCATCAACCGGACGGACAGGGCCACGGAGCGGCTGATCCTCGAAGGGCTCGCGGGGCGCAACCCGGAACTGGCGGAGGAGATCCGCTCGAAGATGTTCATGTTCGAGGACATCGTGTCCCTCGACGACCGGTCCATCCAGCTCGTGCTGCGCCAGGTCGAGACCAACGACCTCGCCACCGCGCTGAAGGGCGTCCGGGAGGAGGTCCGCCAGAAGGTCATGCGGAACCTCTCCGAACGCGCCGCGGAGAACCTCGCCGACGAGATCGAGATGCTCGGCCCGGTCCGCCTGCGCACGGTCGAGGAGTCCCAGGCGAAGATCGTCCAGGCGATCCGCACGTTGGAGGAGTCGGGTCAGATCACCATCCGCCGAGGGGACGACGATGAGTTCGTCGGCTGAGTACCCCCTCGCGTTCCCTCCCCCGCCGCCGAAGCGGCAGGGCACGCCACGACCGGCGTTCCCGCCGCCGCCTCCGCCGCCACCGACCCCGGCGACCCGGGCGTTCCCGCCGCCGGACGTGCCGGCCACCGTCCGGTACGGCGAGAACGTCCTCACCGACGACCGTGCGGGCGCCGCACCACCGGCCCGGTTCGACGTCGACCTGCGCGAGCGGGAGGCGTTCCCGCCCGAGCTCGTCGCGCAGGTCCGTGCCGAGGCGGAGGCCGCCGGCTACGCCTCCGGATGGGCGCAGGGCCGGCGGGAGGCGCAGCGGGGCGCCGAGGAGGCGGCCGCCCGGGTCGCCGCCGAGGCCGCCGAGGTCGCCGAGCTGCACCATGCCCGCGTCGAGCGGGCCCTGCGGGCGATCGGCGCCGCCGCCGGTGAGCTGGAGCGCCGGGCGGTGCCGGCAGCGCAGGACATCGAGGACCAGATCGTGGCGACGGCGTTCGCGATCGCCGAGGCGGTCCTCGGCCGGGAGCTGCGCACCGCCGCCGAACCCGGCCGGGAGGCCCTGGCCAGGGCGCTCGCGCTCGTCCCGTCGGGAAGTCCGGTGACGGTCCGGCTCAACCCGGCGGACCGGCTGACGATAGGACGGACGGAACTGGTCATGGACGGCCGCACGGTGTCCCTCGTGGACGACCCGGGCCTCGGACCGGGTGACGCCCTCGCGCTGTGCGACGCCACGACGGTCGACGCCCGGCTGGGGCCGGCACTCGACCGGGTGCGGGAGGTGCTCGAACAGTGACGTCGTCGCTCCAGCAGCGCATCGCCGCCGCCCGCCAGGCCGCCAACCCGCGCGTCACCGGCCGGGTCAGTGCGATCGTCGGCCTGTCGATCACCGTCGCCGGGGTCGAAGGCCGCGTCGGTGACCTCGTCGAGACCGGCGACCCTTCCTCGCCGGTACCGGCGGAGGTCGTGTCCATCGACGGCGACCGGCTCGCCTGCCTGCCGCTGGGCGCGCTCACCGGCATCGGCAGCGGCAGTCCCGTCCGCAGCACAGGTTCCCCGCTGCGCATCGCCGTCGGCCCGCAGCTGCGCGGCCGCATCCTCGACGGCCTGGGCCGCCCGATGGACGGCGGGCCGCCGCTCACCGGGCTGGAACGGGTGACGGTCGAGCACGACGCGCCCGACGCGCTCGCCCGCGGCCGCGTCCAGGAGCCGCTGTCGCTGGGTGTGCGTGCGCTGGACACGCTCGTGCCGTGCGGCCGGGGGCAGCGCATCGGCATCTTCGCCGGCTCCGGCGTCGGCAAGAGCAGCCTCATGTCGATGATCACCAGGGGTACCGACGCCGAGATCTCCGTGATCGGGCTGGTCGGCGAGCGCGGGCGCGAGGTGCGGGAGTTCATCGAGAACGACCTCGGGCCCGAGGGGCTCGCTCGGTCCGTTGTGGTGATCGCGACGTCGGACCAGCCGCCCCTGGTGCGGTTGCGGGCCGGGTTCGTCGCGACGCGGATCGCCGAGTACTTCCGCGACGGCGGCCGGGACGTGCTGCTGCTGATGGACAGCCTCACCCGCACCGCCATGGCGCAGCGGGAGGTCGGGCTGTCCGCCGGCGAGCCGCCCGCGACCCGTGGCTACCCGCCGAGCGTGTTCGCGCTGCTGCCCCGCCTGCTGGAGCGGGCCGGCCCGGCGCCCATCGGCTCGATCACCGGCCTGTACACGGTGCTCGTCGAGGGCGACGACCACAACGAGCCGATCGCCGACACGGCCCGTTCGATCCTCGACGGGCACATCACCCTCGACCGGCGGCTCGCCACCTCCGGGCACTTCCCCAGCATCGACGTGCTGGAGTCGGTGTCCAGGGTCACGAACGCCGTCACCACCCGCGACCAGCGCGCCGACGCCACCGCCCTGCGGCGGATGCTCGCCGCGCACCGCGACGTGCGCGAGCTCGTCGAGATCGGTGCGTACGTGAGCGGCACCAACCCGGACGCCGACCGCGCCCGGGCGCTGTGGCCGCAGATCAACGACTTCCTGCGGCAGGACATGGACGACACCACCCCGGCTCCGCTGGCGTGGTCGATGCTGGATGCGCTGGTGAGGTCCTGATGGCGAAGAACGGTTTCCGGCTCGGCGCGGTCCTGCGGGCCCGCAAGGCACAGGAGGACGCGGCGAGGGCGGCCGTCGTGCGGGCCCGCAGCGACGCCACGTCGGCGCACGGCACGGTCCACGCCCGCGAACGCGACCTGGACGGGCGCCGGGTCCCGGACGGGGCGTCGTCGGCGGCGTTCGCCGCGACCCTCATGGCCCGCCAGGCGATCGCGGGCGCTCTGTCCGCCGCGATCGGCGCGGCGGCCCTGGCCGACGAGACCGTCCAGGACCGGCTCGACGACCTCACCGACGCGGCCGTGCAGCGCCGCACCATCGAGAAGCTCCAGGAGCGCCACGACCTGACCCGCAAGCAGACGGCGGCCGCGATCGAGGCCAAGGCCGTCGACGACCTGACCACGGCCGCCGCCTTCAACCGCCGGGGGGACGCATGACCAGGCCGCAGCGCAGCGGAGGAGCCGGGCATCAGGGGCGCGGTCGGTCAGGCCGGCACCGCAGCGAAGCGGAGGTGACGGCATGACGGTACATGAGGCGCAGGCGCGGGTCGCCGAGATCCGCAGCCGGATCGGGCTGGGCGTGCCCGTCACGACCGGCGGCGGCGACGCGTTCGCGGCGACCCTGCGGTCCACGATGGACAGTTCCCGGGCGGTCACCGGCGCCACCGTCGTGGACGCGGCCAGGAAGTACCTCGGCACGCCGTACGTGTTCGGCGGCACGAACCCGGAGAGCGGCCTGGACTGCTCGGGTCTCGTCCAGCGCGTCTACGCCGACCTCGGCGTCAAGCTGCCACGGGTCGCGAAGGACCAGGCCCGCGAGGGCACCGCGGTGCCGGACCTGGCCCACGCGCGCGCCGGTGACCTGCTCGCATTCGGCAGCCCCGTCTACCACGTCGGCCTCTACCTCGGCGACAACCGCATGATCGCCGCCCCGCACGCCGGCGACGTGGTGAAGATCCAGCAGGTGTACGAGACGCCGGCCGCCATCCGCCGGATCGTGCCCACGACCTCCCTCGACCCGCCCACCACCGCATCCACCGCGGCCGAGGCCCGGTCCATGGTCGCGGCGGCGGCACTGCGACCCGCGTCGCTGACCGGCGTGCCGTACGCGGACCTGTTCCAGCGGGCCGGCGCGAAGTACGGCCTCGCGCCCGCGCTCCTCGCCGCGGTCGCGAAGGTCGAGTCCGGCTACAACCCGGCCGCCGTCAGCGGCGCCGGCGCGCAGGGACTCATGCAGCTGATGCCGGCGACAGCCAGCGGTCTCGGCGTCGACGCCCTCGACCCGGCCCAGGCCGTCGACGGCGCCGCCCGGATGCTGTCGTCGAACCTGGAACGGTTCGGCTCGCTCGACCTGGCCATCGCCGCCTACAACGCCGGCGGCGGTGCCGTCAGCCGCTACGGCGGCATCCCACCGTTCGTGCAGACCCAGGCGTACGTGCCGAAGGTGAAGGCCGCCATGGAACAGCTCGCGGGAAGAGGGTTCGCATGACCGCCCCGCTCGACGCCCTGAAGGGCGCCGGTGCCGCCCGGTCCTCGGACACGCCCTCGGCCACCGGTCCCTCCGACGCCTTCACCGCCGCCCTCGCCGCGGCGACCCACGGCCGCGCCTCGCTGGGCGCGCCGACCCAGGGCGCCCGCGACCACGCTCCCGACCGCCGGCCCGACCGCTCCCGGGATCAGGACCGCGAGCCGGAGCAGCGGTTCCCGGTGCGGGACCGCCGGGCCCGCGACGAGCGCCCCCGGACCCCCGACCCGAACCCCGTGGCGTCCGGCGTGGCCGTGCATCAGCAGCACGACGCGGTGGTACGGCGTCCCGAACCCGACCGCCGTGACCGCCCCGCCGTGCGCCCCGGGACGTGGCACGCCCGGCCGCCGTGGATCGCGGGTCCGGCGAACGACCGGACCCGGCACCCGGACGACCGGCCGCCGCGGCGCGGCCCGCCGAGCGCAGCCCCCTCGAAACGATGCTCGCCGCCGCGGCGGCACGGCAGGAGGTCACCGCGGTGACCGTGCCCGCCGACGCCGCCCAGGCCCCGGCGGCGGCGCTCCAGGCCGCGCCGCAGACCGGTGCCCTGGCCGGGCACCCGGCTGTGACGCCGGGCCCGGCCGGTCCGCCGCAGGTACTGGCCGCCTGGACCGGCAACCCGGCGCCCGGCACGGCTCTCGTCACCCCCGGATCCGGAACGGCCGGCGGAGCACCGGCCACCACAACGTCGACCTGGAAGCCGGCCGCTGCGGCGCCGACCTGGACGTCGGCCGTTGCGGCATCGACCGGCATGCCGCCCACCGCGGCCTCGACCGTGGTGGCGGCCGGCGTGGCGCCGACCGTGGTGGGAGCCGGCACGGCCTCGACCGTGTTGGGGGCCGACACGGCCTCGACCGTATTGGGGGCCGGCACAGCGCCGACCGTGGCGGGCGCCGGCGGAGCGCTGACCAGAGTCGGCACGGCGCCGACCGGGATGCCAGCCAGCGCGGCGTCGACCGGAACGGACCAGGCCGGCGAGGTGCGGACCGCTCCGGCCGGTGCGGTACCCGGCGCCGCCCAGCCGGTCAGCGCACAGCTCACGGCACTCCCCGCCGGCCAGGTCGCCGCGACACCGGCCGCGACGGCGGACATCGGGGCCACCGCGACGCCGACGGCCGGGCAGCAGTTCGCAGGTGCCGGTCACGCCGGGACCGGCCCCGCCGCCGCACAGACCACCGGCGCGACCCAGGCGGCCCGCAGCGGCATCCCGAACGCCCTGAACGCTCCCCCGACCGCCACCCCGCCCGCGCAAACCGCAGAGACGGCCGCCGCACAGACCACCGCCGCAGCCACGCCCGCACAGACCGGCACCGCACAGACCGGCACCGCACAGACCGGCGCCGCGCAGACCGGCACCACGCAGACCGGCGCCGCACAAACCGTGGCCGCACAGACAGTGGCCGGGCGGACCGTGGCCGCGCAGAAGGCACCTGGCGCCGCGACCGCCGCACAGGCCGCAGCGAGCGTCACGCAGGCCACCGGCAACCCCGCGCGGGCCGCTGCCGGCGCCACAGGAACCGGACCCGCCGACGCCACATGGACCGCCGCCGAAGCCGCGCACGCCGCCGCCTCGGCCGACCGGGCCGCACCTGCCGCGCTCGAACTCGGCGCACAGGCGGGCGTCCAAGCCGCTGCATCGGCGAGTACCCAAGCCAGTGCGCAAGCGGCCGCCCAGGCCGCCGCGCAGGCGGCGCAGGTCGGGGCGCAAGCGGGCACCCAGGCCGGGGCGCAAGCGGGCACCCAGGCCGGCACCGGCGCCGGTGCGCAGGCCGCAGCACCGGCCGCCGCCACCGGCGCCGAAGCGACCGCCGGCGCGGCCCCGCAGCCGCTCCCCCAGCCCGGCTCCGCACCGCCGGGCGCCGGCCAGGCCGCCACCGCACAGACCGCCGCACAAACCGCCGAACAGACCGCAGCGCAGACAGCGATGCAGGCAGCGGTCCAGGCCACCACCGTCCAGACCGGCACCGGCACCGGCGCGGGCGCGCCGGCGGACGCGGAGAGCGGCACCGGGGCACCGGTCGCCGCCGAGTGCCCGGGCGAGGTCACCGGCGTGCCGCAGTTCGCCGCGCAGCAGGCCGCGCAGAGCGCCCTGGCCGGTGACGCCCAGGGCCGCGGCGGGCACGACGGTGGGCGGCAGCCTCGCACCGCTACGCAGATCGAGCAGGCCGTCGGTGCGGACCAGGGGGCGGCGGTGGCCGTACCCCCGCAGCAGACACCACTGACGTCAGCGGTGGCGGCGACAGCAACCCCCGGCCAGGCGCCGGTGGCACAGCCGCCCGTGGCGACGCAGGTGGCGATGGTGCTGACGCCGCTGCGGAAGGGACCAGACGGGGTGCACCGGATGACGAT
Organism: Dactylosporangium sp. NBC_01737; assembly: GCF_035963215.1. NCBI lineage: Bacteria > Bacillati > Actinomycetota > Actinomycetes > Micromonosporales > Micromonosporaceae > Dactylosporangium > Dactylosporangium sp. NBC_01737. The sequence goes on along the minus strand of NZ_CP109153.1, from coordinate 3,651,035 downwards.
CCAGCTCAGCCCCGGCGACCTCGGGCCGGTCAGCATCGTCGCCGAGGTGCGTGACGGGGCGATCGCCGTGCAGCTGGCGGCGGGCAGCGAGGCCGCCCGGGTCGCGCTGCAGGCGGCGCTGCCGGACCTGCGGCAGGACCTGCGCGACGCCGGGTTCGGCCAGTGCACGCTGGATCTGCACCAGGACCGGGACCGGCCGGGCAACCAATCGCAACAGTTCTCAGGTTGGCAGTCGCAGGGTCGATCTCAACAGCAGGCACCCGAACCGCGGGCGACGGAACCGGCCCGCGATCCGGACGCCCCGGACGTCTTGGTCGACGTGCGCATCTAGGAGGGGGTTCCGCCATCACCAGCCCGACGGCACCGGTCAGCGGCAGCGTCGGCGACTACGTCCCGAAGCCGGTCCCTGGCAACGTCAGCGACTACGTGCCCAGGACGAACGCGCCGGCCGACGTCGGCAAGACCGACGGCACGAAACAGGAGACGCCCGCGAAGCCCGGCGGTGACCTGGGCAAGGACGCGTTCCTGAAGCTGCTCGTGGCGCAGCTGAAGTACCAGGACCCGATGAAGCCGATGGACAACTCGGAGTTCCTGGCGCAGACGGCGCAGTTCACCACGGTCGAGAAGCTGTCGGACCTGGTGGCGGCGCAGCAGAGCCTGCTCACCGCCCAGCTGCAGCTCGGCGCCAGCAACCTGATCGGCAAGACCGTCGCGTACACGGACCAGGACGGCAAGGAGCAGTCCGGCGTGGTGACCGCGGCGGCGTTCTCAGGCACCAGCCCCACCCTGCGGGTCGGCGACAAGGATGTCGCGCTCAGTGCGGTCAAGGAAGTCCGCGGCCCGGCATCCTGAAAGGACCCCTCCCCTATGCTCCGCTCACTCTTCTCCGGCATCAGCGGTCTGCGGGCGCACCAGCAGATGATGGATGTCACCAGCAACAACATCGCCAACGTCAACACCGTGGGGTTCAAGTCGTCGCAGGTGGTGTTCGAGGACACGCTGAGCCAGATGATGCGGGCCGCCGGCGCCCCGCAGCAGGGGCAGGGCGGCACGAACCCGGCGCAGGTCGGCCTGGGCGTGCGGCTCGGCGCGATCAACACCAGTTTCGTGCAGGGGTCCGCGCAGACGACGGGCCGGGCGACCGACGTGATGATCTCCGGTGACGGGTTCTTCGTCGTCAACTCCGTCGACGAGCAGCTGTACACGCGGGCGGGTGCGTTCAACTTCGACGCCGAGGGCAAGCTGGTCACCCCGACCGGCGCCGCGGTGCAGGGCTGGCCGGCGGTCAACGGCGAGGTCAACACCAACGCGCCGATCGGTGACATCCGGCTGCCGATGGGCACGCTGATCGCGCCGAACGCCACCCGCAACATGGTCCTGGCCGGGAACCTGCCGGCGGACGCGCCGCTGAACACGACGATCCCGCGCGCGATCAAGACCTACGACGTGCAGGGCAACGTGGTCACGCTGACGTCGACGTTCACGCTGACCGCCGGCGGGTGGGAGGTGGTCGTCAGCGACGGCAGCACGCCATCGGCGTCGACGCCCCTGACGTTCCTGCCCAACGGGCAGGTCAGCGCACCGACGTACACCGACGCGAACGGCGACACGAAGATCGGGTTGCTGTACGACCCGGACAACGACGGCGTCGGCGTCGAGGTCGACCTGGCCGGCCTGACGGAGTACACCGGCAACACCACGGTGAGCCCGCTGAGCCAGAACGGCTCGCCGGCGGCGACGCTGCAGTCGTTCAGCATCAACCCCGACGGTCAGCTGGTCGGCGTGTTCTCCAACGGCAACAAGCAGACCGTGGCGCAGCTGGCCCTGGCCAACTTCAACAACCCGCCGGGGTTGGAGAAGGTCGGCGACTCGCTGTACCGCTTCACGGTGAACTCGGGTCTGGCCCAGGTCGGCGTGGCCGGGACGGTGGGTCTCGGCACGTTGCAGAGCGGTGCGGTGGAGATGTCCAACGTCGACCTCGCGCAGGAGTTCACGAACCTGATCGTGGCGCAGCGCGGCTTCCAGGCGAACTCGAAGGTGATCAGCACGTCGGACGAAGTGCTGCAGGAGCTGGTGAACCTGAAGCGGTAACAGGCTTGAGTGGGAGCGGAGCGAGCATGGGGGGTCCGGGGTGGGACCCCCCGGCGGGACCCGCCGCGAAGCGGTGGGGCGGCCAGGAACCGGACGTTGCACCGCAAAAGGCCCGCCACTCGTGGCGGGCCTTTGTCGTGCACCTGCCCGGCAACCGTCAACTCCTCACCTGTCGGCCGATCGGTCCGATGTGAACTCCGAAGGCACCACGGAGGGGGCCTGGCCCATTACCACCAAGGACGGGAGCGCGTCGATGATCCTGCTGACCAGACTCAACGGCCCGGTGTTCGCACTCAACCCCGACCTGGTCGAGCGGGCCGACTGCACCCCCGACACCGTCGTCACGTTGGTCGACGGCACCAAGTACCTGATCGCCGAGTCGTTGCCGGAGCTGGTGGCGCTGATCCGCCAGTACCGGGCGCAGGTCGTCGTCGACGCGCAGCAGCTCGTCGGGCAGACCTCGGCCGAGCGCGCCGACGACGCCCGCGAACGGGTCAAGGAGACCAACGTCGTCCATCTGCACCGTCGGGAGCGCTAACACATGGATCCGGCAACCATCATCGGCATCGTGCTGGCCTTCATCGCGATCTTCGCCTCGATGATCCTTGAAGGCGGCAGCCCGGGCTCCATCTTCCTGGTACCGCCGCTGATCCTGGTCTTCTTCGGCACGCTCGGCGCGGCCATGGCCGGCGGCATGCTGAAGGACACCGTCGCGCTGGTCGACTCGTTCAAGCGGGTGCTGCTGGGCAACGTCGGCACCGCCGACGCGCTGGTCGACGACATCGTGAAGCTCGCCGAGAAGGCCCGGCGCGAGGGGCTGCTGGCCCTGGAGGACGCGATGAAGGAGGTGCAGGACCCGTTCCTCAAGAAGGGCCTGCAACTCGCCATCGACGGCACCGACTCCGAGGAGCTCGCGGCGATCCTGGAGGCCGAGGTCGACGCGAAACGCAAGGCCGACAAGCAGGCCGCGACGATCTTCACGGGCATGGGCGGGTACGCGCCGACGATCGGCATCATCGGCACCGTCATCGGCCTGATCCACGTCCTGGAGAACCTCAGCGAGCCGGACAAGCTCGGTCACCTCATCGCCGGCGCCTTCGTGGCGACGCTGTGGGGAGTTCTCTCAGCAAACGTCATGTGGCTGCCGATGGGAGCCAAGTTGAAACGGCTGTCCGAGCTCGAATGCGCACAGATGGAGCTCGTGATCGCCGGCATCATCAACATCCAGGCTGGGGCCAACCCCCGCCTGGTCGCACAGAAGCTCCGGAGCCTGCTGCCGCCGGGCAGCGCCAATGACAAGAAGGAGGCCGCCTGATGAGTGAGCGGAGCGAACGAATCATGTTGCAGCGCGCCCCGGAGCCTCGCGTCGCCGGCGAGCGAAGCGAGTCGGCGGCGTGAGCGGAGGTGGGCACGCGGCAAAGGGCGGTACGAAGGGCGCGCACGCGAAAGGCCACGGCAAGAAGCACGGGGCGCAGGAGGAGGAGCACGAGAACCACGAGCGCTGGCTGGTCAGCTACGCCGACATGATGACGCTGCTGATGGTGCTCTTCATCGTGCTGTTCGCGATCAGCCAGGTCGACCAGAAGAAGTTCGCGGAGCTCAAGAACGGTCTGGCGGTCGGCTTCGGCTCCCCGTCGGTGGCGTTCGACGGCGGCGAGTCGACCCTGATGGAGTCCTCCGACAGCGACTCCCCGATGGACATGTCCTCGGGCATCGGCGGCACCACCAGTGACGCGACGGCGATCCAGGAGGCCGTGGCGGCGAAGGAGCGGGCGTCGGCGTCGGCGAAGCAGAAGGCCGCGCAGCAGGAGGTCGAGAACTTCGAGAAGATCAAGGCCAAGATCGAGGAGAGCCTGAAGAAGCAGGGGCTCGCCGACTCGGTGAAGTTCACCATCGACGAGCGCGGCCTGGTCGTCACCGTCGTCACCAGCGCGATCGTGTTCGACGGCGGCGAGGCGCAGCTGCTGTCCACCGGCCGGGAGATCATGGCCGGCATCGGCCCGGCGATCGCCGGCCTGCCGAACAAGATCGAGGTCGACGGGCACACCAACCAGCTCGCCGGCACGACCGGCAGCTACCCCAGCGGCTGGGAGCTGTCCACCGCCCGCGCCTCGACCGTGGTGCGCTTCCTGCACGGCAACGCCGGCATCCCGGAGAACCGCCTGATGGCCTCCGGCTTCGCCGACACCAAGCCGCTGTACCCGGCGGACGACCCGCGAGCGGCGTCGCTCAACCGGCGGGTGGAGATCATCGTGCTGTCGTCCCTTCCGGCCGACACCCGGGCGCTGCTGCCCTCGGCCGCCCCGAGCGAGTGAGGAGCGGAGGAGATGGCGAAGGACGGGAAGCCGGAGACCGAAGAGACTCCGAAGAAGGGCAAGAAGAAGCTCATCATGATCATCGCGATCGCGGTGGTGCTGCTGGGCGGCGGCGCGGGCGGCTACCTCATGCTCAAGCCGTCCTCCGCGACCGCCGAGCCGGAGCCCGAGCCGGGCGTGGTGGTCCCGCTGGACGCGATCACGATCAACCTGGCCGACGGGCACTACCTGAAGCTGAAGCTGTCGCTGCAGGCGACCGCGGCGGCCGCCGAGGTGCCGGACGGCAGCAAGGCGCTGGACATCGCGATCGACCTGTACAGCAACCGCGAGATGGCGGAGCTGATGTCCAACGCGGAGCGGGAGCGCCTGAAGACCGAGCTCAAGGAGAAGATCGAGAAGGCGTACACGGTCGAGAAGGAGAAAGAGATCATGGACGTGTACTTCACGTCGTTCGTGATCCAGTAGGCCCGAACCGGCGGATCTGGGGGTTTTCAAGGAAACCTCCAGGTCCGTTTCGGCCGTTTTCCGTCAAGCTGCACCCTAAAAGACCGATGGTAAGAGAGTGACGCAGTCAACGTCGGCGACCGGTAGCGGCCGCACGCCCGGCAAGATGAGCCGGCGCGGCGGCAAAAGCTCCGGCCCCGAGCCGTATGACTTCCGGCGTCCGACCAAACTCTCCCGCGAACACATCCGGACCCTGCAGATCGCCTACGAGACCTTCGCCCGCCAGTACGCCACGCTGCTGACCACCAGCCTCCGGGCGGTGTCGCAGGTCAGCCTGATCTCCATCGAGCAACTGACCTACGACGAGTACATCAGCGGCCTGTCGAGCCCGACCATCGTCGCCATGTTCAGCATCGACCCTCTACCCGGCACAGCCATTCTGGAGTTCTCCCTGAGCACCGCCATGGCCTGCATCGACCACATGCTCGGCGGTCCGGGCGGTCCGCAGCCTCAACGCCCACTGAGCGACATCGAGACGCCGTTGCTGCACGGCCTCATCGAACGGACGCTCGGCGAGCTGCGCTATGCCTTCGAGGGAATCGTGGCGTTACGGCCGGAGATGACCACGATCGAGTACAACCCGCAGTTCGCCCAGGCCGGCGCGACGTCCGACGCCGTCATCGTCGCCTCGTTCGAGATGCGGGTCGGCACCGAGGAGTGTGTGGCCAGCATCTGCCTGCCGTTCGGCTCGATCTTCCCCAAGCTGCAGGGCGAGCAGGGCAGCGCGGTGCTCACCGAGGCGCAGCGGCTGGCGCGCGAGGCCGCGTACCGCAACGTGGTCGCCGGGCTGGAGGGCGCGCCGATCGAGGTCGCGGTCCGTTTCCAGACGGTACGCATGCACCCCGCCGACCTGATCGGCCTGCGCCCCGGCGACGTGGTCCCCCTCGCCCACACCACCTCGACGCCCCTCGCCGTGACCACGGCGGACATCACGTTCGCCTACGCCGTCCCCGGCGCGCAGGGCAACCGGCTGGCCTGTCTCGTGGTGCCGAGCCCGCAGCCGGGTCAACGACCGACACACCGGCCCGCCGGACAGCTCGGCCAGAACCGCGCTGAGGAGACCCGCCGATGACCACCGCCACCAACGAGGCCCTGCTGGCCCGCGCCGAGGCGGCCGCGCAGGCCGCCGTGGCGCTGCTGCCCGCCAGCTCCCCGCTCTCCGTCGGTGCGCCCACCCAGAACGTCGACGAACTCGCCATCGACGGCCAGGCGGTCCGGGCCCGGTTCGCCGGCACCGCGCAGGGCGAGGTCGCGATCGTCGTCACCTCCGACCTGGTCGAGGCCCTCGCCAACTCCCCCATGGGCGCCCTGGACCTCAGCCAGGCCGTCCGGCCCGCCCTGGAGGCCGCGGCGGCCACCGTCGGCCCGGTCGTCGTCGACCCCGGCGAGGTCCTCGAACCCGCCGACGCCATGGGCCAGCTGGTCGACGCGGACGGCATCCTCGTGCCGCTGCGCACCGACGAGGGCGTCGTGCAGGCCGTGGTCGCCCTCGCCGTCGCGGTCGAGGTCACCGGCGGCCCCGGCGGCGGCGACGAGCCCCGCCCGGAGCGCGGCGAGCGCGGCCGGCCCGCGTTCGACCTCCTCCACGACGTGGAGATGGAGGTCACCGCCGAGCTCGGCCGCACCCGCATGAGCGTGCGGGAGCTGCTGTCGCTCGCCCCCGGCGCGGTGATCGAGCTGGACCGGGCCGCCGGCGGCCCCGCCGACCTGCTCGTCAACGGGCGGCTCATCGCCCGCGGCGAGGTGGTCGTGATCGACGAGAATTTCGGCATCCGGATCACCGAGATCGTCGGCCCGACGGATCGGGCCTAGGACCCCCCGCCATGATCGAGCTGGCATTGCGCGTCCTGTGCTCACTCACAGTTGTCTTCGTACTACTCTGGGCGCTCGCGCGGCTGGCTCGGCGCGGCGCCGGCAGCCGTGGCGCCGGGCTGCTCACCGTGATCGCCCGCCAGCAGCTCAGCCGGGGCTCGTCGGTCGCGGTCGTCAAGGTCGCCGACCGGGCCCTGGTCCTCGGCGTCAGCGACGCGGGCGTGTCGCTGCTGGCCGACGCCGACGCGCACCTGTTCGACCAGCCGGTCGAACAGGCCCCGCCGCCGCTCCTGGCGGGCTCACTGTTCTCCGCCGACGCGTGGCGGTTCCTGCGGGGCCGGCGATGAGGTCCGCGGTGCTCACCGTCGCCGCCTGCTGCACGGTGCTGCTGCTGCCGGGCACCGCCCTGGGCGCGCCGACGCCGAAGCCGCCGGTGTCGCCCAGCCCGCCCGACGGCACCGTCAACATCGACGTCGGCGGCGTGCAGCCCAGCCAGTCGATCACCATCATCATCCTGCTGACCCTGCTGTCGATCGCGCCGTCGCTGCTGCTGATGACGACCAGCTTCACGAAGGTCTTCGTGGTCCTGTCGATCACCCGCAACGCGCTCGGCCTCAGCAACGTGCCGCCCAACCAGGTGATCGCCGGCATGGCGCTGTTCGTGAGCCTGTTCATCATGTCGCCGGTCATCTCCGAGGTGAACGACGTCGGGCTCCAGCCGTACCTGAAAGGGGAGAAGAGTCAGTCGGTGGCCTTCAAGGACGGGGTCCAGCCACTCGAGACGTTCATGCTCAAGCAGACGCGCAAGGACGAGATCGCGCTCTTCACGAAGATCGCCGACCGCCCGCTGCCGAAGAACAAGGACGACGTGCCGCTGTCCACGCTGGTACCCGCGTTCGTCCTGTCGGAGCTGCGGGCCGCGTTCATCATCGGCTTCGTCATCTACATCCCGTTCCTGGTCATCGACATGGTCGTCTCGGCCGCCCTCATGTCCCTGGGCATGATGATGCTGCCGCCGGTCACCATCGCGCTGCCGTTCAAGCTCCTGCTGTTCGTCCTGGTCAACGGGTGGGGGCTGATCCTCACCGCGCTCGTGGCCAGCTATCACTGACGAGGTGCACCCAGCATGACCGACACCAAGATCATCGAACTCGGCCTGCAGGCCATGACGATCGCCGCGAAGCTCGGCGCGCCGATCCTGCTCACCGCGCTCATCGTCGGCTTCGCCATTTCGCTGTTCCAGTCCGTCACCCAGATCCAGGAGTCGACGCTGTCCTTCGTGCCGAAGGCCGCCGCGATCGGGCTCGCCCTGCTCTTCACCGGCAACTGGATGCTGCACGAGATGATCAGCTACACCGAGCAGCTGTACGCCCAGATCCCCGACCTGATCAAAGGTGCCTGACACCTACACCGTGCCGCTGAGCACGGTCCTGGCGATCCTGCTCGGCTCGATCCGCGCCGGCGTGTGGCTCGCGCTGTGCCCGCCGTTCAACAACCGCGGCGCGCCCGCCCCCGTGAAGGCCCTGCTGTCGGTGGCGATCGCGCTGCCGCTCGCCCCGCGCCTCGCCCCGCAGATCCCGGCCGGCATGTCCACCGGCGTCCTGGTCGCCAACGCCGTCGAGCAGGCCGTCGTCGGCGCCGCGCTCGCCTTCATCACCGCGCTGCTCTTCGCCGCCGTCCAGGTCGCCGGCAACCTCATCGACCTCGTCGGCGGCTTCAGCCTCGCCTTCTCGATGGACCCGTTCTCCCAGCAGGGCAACTCCGTGTTCGGTCGGCTCTACAACCTCATCGGTATGGCGCTGATGTTCGCCACCGACTCCCACCAGCTGATCCTGCGGGGGTTCGCGCGCTCGTACACCGCGATCCCGCTCAACGACGCGCTCTCGCTCAAGACGTTCGCCGACATCATCAACGGCGGCCTCGGCGAGATGTTCCTGGCGGGCCTGCAGATCGCGGCGCCGCTGATCGCGATCATGCTGGCGGTGGACGTCGCGCTGGGCCTGCTGACCCGCGCCGCGCCGGCGCTCAACCCGTTCTCGTTCGGCTTCCCCGCCAAGGTGCTGCTCACGCTGACCGTCGTCGGGACCGCGATGATGCTGCTGCCGAACGCGGTGGCCAACCTGACCGACCGCTCGGTGACCCTGGTCCTGCGCCTGCTCGCCGCCTGACCCATCCCCGGCGGCGGCCGAACCACACCGCGTCCACTCCCGGCCGGCACTTGATCGAAGGACCCGGACGGTCACCCAGACGACCACAGAACGACTTCGATCACGCACCGGGGCGCAAGACCACCGCGTCAACGACTGCGCGACGCATCCTTCGGCGACGACAGAACCCACACCGCGCCCACCCCCGGCCGGCACTTGATCGAAGGACCCCGGCGGTCACCCAGACGACCACAGAACGACTTCGATCACGCACCGGGGGGCGGGAGAACGCCGCCAGGGCGGCCGCGCAACGCATCCTTCGGCGACGACAGAACCCACACCGCGCCCACCCCCGGCCGGCACTCGATCGAAGGACCCCGGCGGTCACCCAGACGACCACAGAACGACTTCGATCACGCACCGGGGGCGGGAGAACGCCGCCAGGGCGGCCGCGCGACGCATCCCTTCGGCGACGGCAGAACCCACACCGCGCCCACCCCCGGCCGGCACTCGATCGAAGGACCCCGGCGGTCACCCAGACGACCACAGAACGACTTCGATCACGCACCGGGGGCGGGAGATCGCCGCCTGGGGCGGAGGGACCCGCCGGTCCGAGTGGTGAAGGCCGGGCCGTGGCCAGGGGCGGCGGAACAGGGGCGCGGGTGCGTCAGGGGGCATCCTCGGCGCGGCGCTGCGGGAACGGGTCGCCGGCCACCGCCTCGGCGCGCAACGGTTCCTCATCGGCGCCGGGCTCGGGCGCGGGCTCCTTCTGCTTCACGTCGGGCTTGCCGTAGTCGCGGGTGACCAGCCGGAACACGGCCAGCATGACGGCGGCCACCGGCACGGCGATCAGCAGCCGCAGCAGACCGGTCTCCAGGTCGAGCTGGTGGGTGACGAAGGTGGCGTACAGGGCGGGCGACGCGATCAGCAACGCCAGGAACAGCGTGGAGAACCGCGCCATGCCGAGCACGTCAGCCGCCCACCAGGCTCAGGCGCTCGCAGAGCATCGCGGCCCACTGGAAGGGCGTGGACGGGCGGCCGTCGAGCAGGGCGACCGGCAGGCGCAGCGACAGCGGGCTGGCCGGGTCGCCGCTGGACATCGTGCCGCGCAGGCAGATCGCGTCGACGCGGCGCAGGCCCTGCAGGTGGTGGGCGACGTCGGAGGTCTTGCGGCTGGCGTCGACCACGACCCAGACCGCGACGGGCCGGACCGCCTCGACGATCGCGGCCGCCCAGGCGGACTCGTCCAGCGCCGCCTCGACGGCCACGACGCTGGGCGCGTCGGACTTGCGCAGCTTCTTGGCCCACAGGCGGGCGTCGTGGGCGCCCGTGATGCGGCGCTTCGCCTCGATGCCCGCGGCGGCGGCGTTGCGCCCGGCGAACAGGATGTGGCTGGTGTCGAGGCGCTGCGCCTCGGCGACCCACCGGGCGACCTCGACGGCGTGGGTCGACTCGCCGACGACGATGAGCGTCTCGCCCGGACCGTCCGGCGCCGGTTCTGCGGCCGGCAGCGCCGAGAACGCGTCGACGACCGCGGTGTACGTGTCGGCGGCGCCGGCCCGGAACGCGATGTCGGTCGGCACGCCCAGCGACTGCAGCCGGCGGCCCAGCGTGGTCTGCCGTTCGGGCTTCTCCGCGGCGGCGCGCTCGGGCACCGCACGTTCGGCCGCGGCGGCCGGCCGCTCGGCGACCGTGCGCTCCGGCGCGGGCGCGGCGCGCTCCGTCGCCTGCGCGGCGGCCGGCGCCGCGGTGTGCGGGTTGTAGGCACTGGCCAGCCGTTCGCTCACGTCCGGCGTCCGCGGCTTCTCCACGGTGGCGGTGGCTTCAACAGGCATTGGGGACTCCTGCCAGAATTCGGTTTCAGGGTCGGACAGCTGTGGGCGGGGCGGGTTCGGGCGCGCCGGGGCGCGCCGTCGCGGGTCCATCCGCGTCTGTTCGGGCCGGTTGCCGCCATCCGCGGGACCCCACGGCATCCCGCGGGGGTCGGCCGGTGGCGGCTGGTACCGCTGTGGCTGGGGCACTTCGGGGCGCTGCTCGAAGCGCGGGTCGGCGTTGACCTGCCGGACGCCGAGCTTCGCGATCGGCTGGTTGGCCGCCGGGCGGAACGGCCGCACCGAGGGCGCGCCGGCGGGCGCCTCGGCCTGCGGTGCGTCGGCCAGGAGCCGGTTGAGCGCGTCGGCCGCGGTCGGCGGCCGTGGAGGACCACCGCCGGGGGCGGCCGGCGGCCTGCGGCGCCGCCGCCGTCGCGGGTGTCCGCAGCGGCGGCCGGTGGCCGTGGCGGGCCGCCGCCGGCGGTGCGCGCGTCCGGGGCGGCCGGCCACCCGGGACTGCCGTCCCGGGCCTCGGCGAGCACGTCGGCGAACGTCGGATTCCTGCCCTGCGATTCGGCGGCGTCCGCCATCGCGGCCAGATCCTGGATACTCAGCGAGCGATTCGGCGTGTCGCCTTTGCGGGCCGGCCGGCCGGATGATTGAGTTGTCGAAGCGGCATCCGGGACCTCCACCGTCAGCTCATATTTCTGGGTGCCGAAAAGGCCACCGACACCGCCGGTGCGCACTTTCTCGGCGGAGACGATGACAGCGTCCGGTCCGTGCTCCGCGCGGACCTGCGCGAGCAGTTCTTCGAGGTCACGACCCTCAAGCAGCAACCGGGTAGGCACCATTCACCACCCCAATAGTCTCAATCCGCAGCGTACTCCCGGTGATCTCTGAGTAAGACAGAACCGGCAAACGCGGCAGCGCCATCTGCACCAGCTTTCGCAGTGCGTTGCGCAGTTGCGGTGAGCAGACGAGGACCGGGCTGGTGCCGCGTTCCTCGCCGAGTTCGGTGATTCTGGTGAGGTCGGCGAGCATCGACTCGGCGCGTGCCGTGTCGATCAGCAGCTGCAGTCCGCTGTCGGTGGGGCGCAGCGACTCCAGCAGCTGCTGCTCGAGTCGGGGGTCGAACGTGATCGCGGTGAGAGTGCCGTCGTGGGCGTACCTGGCGGCGATCGCCGGCCCCAGCGACGCGCGCGCCGCCTCGACCAGCGAGTCGGGGTCGGTGGACTGCTTCGCCTGCAGCGACAGCGACTCGAAGATGCGCACCAGGTCGCGGATCGGCACGCCCTCGTCCAGCATCGTCTGCAGCACCCGCTGGATCTGCCCGAGGCTCAGCGCCGACGGGGTCAGCTCCTCCACCACCACGGGGTGGGTGCGCTTGACGATCTCGGTGAGCGCGCGGACGTCCTCGCGGCCGAGGAGGCGGCTGGCGTGCACCCGGACGATCTCCGCCAGGTGCGTGATGATGACCGATGCCCGGTCCACGACCGTGGCGCCGGTGAGGTCGGCCTGGTGGCGCAGCTCCGCCGGGACCCACTTGCCGGCGAGGCCGAAGACCGGTTCGACGCCGGCGCGCCCGGGCAGGAACTCCAGGCCGTCGCCGATGGCCAGGACGGTGCCGGGCGGCGCCTGGCCGCGGCCGACCTCGACGCCGCTGATGCGCACCGCGTACGTGGACAGCGGCAGTTCCAGGTCGTCACGGGTCCGCACGGGCGGCATGACGATGCCGAGCTCCAGGGCGACCTTGCGGCGCAACGCCCGCACGCGCTCCAGGAGGTCGCCGCCGCTGGCGTCGACGAGGTCGACGAGGTCGGGGGCCAGGGCGAGCTCGAGCGGGTCGACGCGCATCTCGCCGAGCAGCGTCTCGGTCGGGTCCGGCGGCGGCGGCTCGGCCTCGGCGGCGGCCGCGGCCTGCTCCTCGGCCTCGCTGACCGGCTTCGGCAGGCGCTGCGCGACGATCAGCACCGCGGCGCCGACGAGCAGGAAGGGCAGCTTCGGCAGCCCCGGGATCAGGCACAGCGCGAGCGCGGCGCCGCCGCCGATCTGCAGCGCGCGGCGGTTCTGGCTGAGCTGCTTGCTGACCGTGGTGCCCATGTCGCCGTCGTTGGCGGAGCGGGTCACGATGAGGCCGGTCGCCACCGACAGCAGCAGCGCCGGGATCTGCGACACGAGGCCGTCACCGACGGACAGCAGCGAGTAGGTCGCGATCGCGTCGGCGGGTGACATGCCGCGCTGCAGCATGCCGATCGCGAAACCGCCGATGAGGTTGACCAGCGTGATGATGATCGCGGCGATCGCATCGCCCTTGACGAACTTCGACGCGCCGTCCATGGCGCCGTAGAAGCTCGCCTCGGAGGTGATCTCGGTGCGGCGCTTGCGGGCCGTCGCCTCGTCGATGAGGCCGGCGTTGAGGTCGGCGTCGATCGCCATCTGCTTGCCGGGCATCGCGTCGAGGGTGAAGCGCGCGCCGACCTCGGCGACGCGTTCCGCGCCCTTGGTGACGACCATGAACTGGACGATGAACAGGATGAGGAAGATGACCAGGCCGACGATGAGGGAGCCGCCGACGACGAAGTGGCCGAACGCGTCGATGACCGCGCCGGCGAAGCCGTCGGTGAGCACCAGCCGGGTCGCGCTGATGTTGAGCGCCAGGCGGAACAGGGTCGCGATCAGCAGCAGCGACGGGAACGAGGAGAATTCGAGGGGCCGCTTCACGTACATGCTGACCAGCACGATCACCAGCGCCAGGGTGATGTTCGCGGCGATCAGCGTGTCCAGCAGGAGAGCCGGCAACGGCACGACCATCATGAGGATGATCATCACGATGCCGATGGGCACGACGAACTGCGACAGGCGTTTGGGCACGCTCTCCCCGTCTTTCTGATGTGACGCGATCCCCTGATCGGTGCCGTACGGGTAGTTCTGAGGGTTTTCCTTTGGTTGCAGCGCCCGGTGCCGATCGGTGGGGCGTGCAGCCCGCAACGACCTCCCCCGACTCGACGCAGCTCGTCCACATCGGCCGGCAGCCCCTCTACGACTGGGCCGGGCACGTCGTCGGTTACGAGCTGCTGTTCCGTGGTGCCGCGGACGAGGTCGAGGCGTCCCGACGCACCGCGTACGCCACCAGCCAGGTCATCGTCAACGCCTTCACCGAGTTCGGCCTCGAGCAGCTCGTCGGCGGGCGCAAGTGCTTCATCAACCTGACCCGCGACTTCCTCGTCGGGGAGCTGCCGCTGCCGTTCGACCCGGACCACGCCATCCTGGAGATCCTGGAGACGGTCGAGATCGACGACGCGGTGCTCGCCGGGACCGCGCGGCTGGTGCAGCAGGGGTACGAGATCGCCCTCGACGACTTCGTGTTCGGCCTCGGCCACGAGCGGCTGCTGGGGCTCGCCTCCTATGTGAAGCTGGACCTGCTCATCCGCGAGCCGGACGAGCTGACCGAGGTGGTGGCGCGGTGCCGGCGGTACCCCGGCATCAAGCTGGTCGCGGAGCGGGTCGAGACCGAGGAGCACATCCTGCTGGCGCAGCGGCTCGGCTTCGACCTGCTGCAGGGGTACGCGGTCGGCCGGCCCCAGGTGCTGACGGCGGTCCCGCCGAGGACGCCGACATCGCGAAGGTGTCCACGATCGTGCAGAGCGACCCGGCGCTGTCCTACCGGGTGCTGCGGGCGACCAACTCCGCCGCGTCCGGCCTGCCGCGCAAGGTCGCGTCGGTCCGCGACGCGGTCGTGCTGCTCGGCTCGGCGAAGATCCGGCAGTGGGCGGCGCTGATGCTGGTCAGTGACGTGGCGGAGTCCGCGACCGAGGACCAGCTGTCCACGACGATGGCCCGGGCGCGGCTGTGCCAGACCGTGGCGGAGCGGCTGGGCCTGCAGGGCGAGGCGGCGTTCACCGTCGGGCTGCTCGCCGGGGTCGCCGAGCTCATCTCGGAGCCTGTCGCGGAGCTGGTCAACCGGTTGCCGCTGACCGTGGAGGTGGCCGACGCGCTCGTCGACGGGCACGGCCGGCTCGGCCAGGTGCTGTCGATCGTGCGGGCGTACGAGATCGCCGACGAGCACGCCCTGGCGGCCGCCCCGGTGTCCTCGGTGGACCTGGCGAAGGCGTACCTGTCGGCGGTCGGCTGGTCGATGCGGACGATCGAGGGGGCGCTCGGCCGCTGATGGCGGGTGAGAAGACCGAGGAGCCTACCGAACAGAAGAAGCGGAAGGCGCGCAGTGAGGGCACCCGGGCCCGCACGCCGGACCTGGGTGCGTGGGGCGGGGTGCTGCTGGCCAGCATGCTGCTGCCCTGGACGGCCCGCGCCGTCATGTCGCGGACCCAGGCGCTGTTCACGCGCAGCACGCAGGCGTTCGTCGACCCGGAGCCGGCGAAGGCCCTGGAGCTGCTCAAGGCCGGCGCGACCGACATGGTCGTCGTGGCCGCGCCGATCACGGTGAGCCTGTTCCTGTTCGCGATTCTCGGCACCGCCGCGCAGGGCGGCCTGCGTCCCGCCACGAAGATGTTCAAACCGGACTTCAAGAAGCTCGACCCGTTCAAGGGGCTGAAGCGGACCTTCGGCGGGCAGGCGGCGTGGGAGTCCGTCAAGTCCCTCGTCAAAGTGATCATCCTGGGCCTGGTCGTCTACAACACCATGCAGACCCTGATCCCGACGCTGCTCGGGGCCACGGCGATGCCGCTGCAGACCATCATCGGCCTGGTCGCCGACACCGTGCTGCAGGTCATCCGGGTCGCCGCGGTGACCGGCCTGGTGCTCGCCTTCGCCGACTACTTCGTGGCGAAGCGGCGGGTCAACAAGCAGCTGAAGATGTCGAAGGAGGAGGTCAAGGAGGAGCACAAGAAGTCCGAGGGCGACCCGCACGTCAAGGGCCAGATCCGGCAGCGGCAGCACGAGATGGCCCGCAGCCGGATGATGTCCGACGTGCCGCGGGCCGACGTCGTGGTGGTCAACCCGACGCACGTGTCGGTGGCGCTGCGGTACGACCCGACGAAGGGCGCCCCGAGGGTGGTGGCGAAGGGCGTCGGCGTGATCGCGCTGAAGATCCGTGAGGTGGCCGAGGAGCACCGGGTGCCGATGGTCTCCGACGTGCCGCTCGCCAGGGCGCTCTACGGAGCGTGCGACATCGGCGACGAGATCCCGGCGGAGTTCTTCGGGGCGGTCGCCCGCGTGCTGGCGTTCATCATGATGCTCAAGTCGAAGGGTTCCGCCGCGGGCGTGCACACCGTCCCGGACACTCGCTAGGTTGCTGCCATGGACGACTTCGACGTCGTGGTGGTCGGTGCCGGGCCGGCGGGTGCGGCGGCGGCGCTCGCCGCACGGCGGGCCGGCGCGAGCGTGCTGCTGCTGGACAAGGCCGACTTCCCCCGGGACAAGCCGTGCGGTGACGGGGTCGCGCCGCACGCCCTGGACGTGCTCGCGGGGCTCGGGGTGACCGGCGTCGAGGACGGCTACGCACCGGTGCCCTCGCTGCGGCTCGTCGGCCCCGCCGGCGCGGCGGTCGCCCGGGCGCACGCGCGTCCCACGTACACCATCCCGCGCCTGACGCTGGACCAGCGGATCGTCGATGCGGCGGTGGCGGCCGGTGCGGTGCTGCGCCGTCACACGGTGCGCCGCGTCGAGGAGCGCGGCACCCGGGTCGTCCTGGACGGTGTGGTGTCGGCACGCGCGGTCATCGGCGCCGACGGCGCGTACTCGGTGGTGCGCAAGGCGCTCGGCGAGCCGCCGAACGGCCCCGGCCACCTGGCGCTCGCCATCCGCGGCTACGCGCCCGCCCCGGCGGGCCCGATCGAGCAGCGCATCGTCACCGCCGCGCGGGAATGGCCGGCGTACGCGTGGGCCTTCCCGATCGGGGACGGCACCGCCAACATCGGCTACGGCGAGGTCCTGCACGGCCGGTCGATCTCCCGCGCGCACCTGCTGGACCGGCTGGCGGCGCTGCTGCCCGACGTCGACGTCGGCGCGGCGACCGGGTTGCGCGCGCACCACCTGCCGCTGTCGACCCGCCGCCCGGCGCCGGCCCGGGGGCGGCTCCTGCTCGCCGGTGACGCCCTGTCGCTGATCAACCCGTTCACCGGGGAGGGCATCTTCTACGCGGTGCTGTCCGGCGCCCTGGCCGGTGCGGCCGCGGCGGCGCCCGGGGACGCGCCGGGGCACCGGTATGCCGCCGCGTTCCAAGGGCGGCTCGGACGGCACCTGCGGCACTCCAGGGCGGCGGCGCTGCTCGGCGGCCGGCAGTGGATCGTCAACGCCGCGGTGCGGGCCGCCGAGCGCCGGCAGGCGGTCTTCGACGACCTGATCGAGCTGGGCCTCGGCGACGGCACGCTGACCCCGCGCACGGTCGGCGCCATCGCCCGCCACGCCGTCACCCGCCGCTGAGGTTTCCGGCCATGTGGGCGAGGGTCCGCACGGTGGTCAGGTAGTCCTCGTCCGGGATCCCTTCGGCGGCCCGCCGGCGGACCACGGCGACGTCCGCCGCGATCGCCGCGCGGGCCTGCTCGCCGACGGGGGTGAGCGCGCCGTCCGGCGTCGTCCAGCCACGGGCGGCGAGGTCGGCGGCGACCTCCTCGTGGGGGCGCTCCCCCGGGCCCCAGAACGGGTCGTGCGGGCCGAGCCCGTTGAGCACCTGCCAGTGCCGCCGGGCCAGCCCCCGCGCGCCCAGTGTGGACACGAACGCGTCCTCGATGCGGCGGTCGAGCTCGCGCAGCCAGTAGCCGATCGGCCGGTCCTCTGCTTTCATGGGATCCTCCTGTACATGTCGAAGGAATGTAGATAACAAAGATTATGCATGATGCACTGGGCGCGGTCGAGACCGCGATGGTCGCGATCCGGCGCAGCCAGACCCGCCGCGCGCTGGCCCGCAGCGGCCCGACCGGCGGGGTCGACCCGGCCGTCTTCGACGTCGTCGACGCCGTGGAGGGACTGGCCGAGGAGGCGACGGTGATGTCGGTGGCCGCCGCCCTGGACGTCGCGCAGCCCCGCGCGAGCAAGCTCGTCGCCGCCGCCGTCGAGGCCGGCTGGCTGCGGCGGGAGGCGGACCAGGGCGACGGGCGGCGGTCGCTGCTGGTGCGCACCGAGGAGGGCCTGGCACTGTCCGAGCGGGTCCACGCGGCCCGGCGGGCGAGGTTTGCCGCCGCGACCGGCGACTGGTCCCCGGCGGAGCTGGAGACGTTCGCCCTGCTCCTGACCCGCTTCGTCGCGGGTCTCACCGAAACGGCTGGACAGCGGCACTGAGCGTCGATTCTTCATTGCTGCCCGGCACGGTAATCTTCGCGCCAGAGGTGATGCGGGTGACCGGCGGCGACGGCCAGGACGATGTGTTCATCGAGCCTGCGCTGTCCGACCTCGCGCACCGGTGGGTCGCCGCCGTCCGCCAGACCAGCTACCTCGACGTGGGCGCGGACGTGCTCCGCGACCGCTTCGACGACCTCGTCGCGCGGCTCGCCGACGTGCTGCGCTCCGACCCCTTCGACCCCGCGCCGGCCGCCGCCGCCGGGGTCGCGCTCGTCGAGGTGGGGCTGTCCAGCCCAGAGGCGCTGCAGCGCACGATCGCGGTCCTCGCGGGGCTGCCCGCCGCCGCGGACGGCAAGCCCGACGACGACCGGATCGGCGCGATCCTCGGCGCGGTCGCGGCCGGCTTCACCCGCGCCGGGCGGCAGCGCATCCTCGACGACCAGGAGCGCATCCGCCGCGCCTGGGCCAGGGCGCTCACCGACGCCGAGCACAGCCTCCAGCTGGAGCTGCACCACCAGGCGCACCACGACCCGCTGACCGGGCTGCCCAACCGCGTCCTGCTCTACCGGCACCTCACCGACACGCTCACCGAGGCCGGTGCCCGCGACCGGATCGGGGTCTGCTTCCTGGACCTCGACGAGTTCAAGACCATCAACGACACCCTCGGGCACGGCTCCGGCGACCGGCTCCTGGTCGCCCTCGCCGACCGGCTCCGGGCCTGCGTCAACGGCGCGGGACACTTCGTGGCCAGGGTCGGCGGCGACGAGTTCGTCGTGGTCGTCCGCGACAGCAGCGGGCCGGCCGAGCTGACCGAGCTGGCCGAGGCGATGCTCGCCGAGCTCAGCAAGCCGGTGCGGCTGGACGGTCACGAGCTGTCGGTGTCGGCGAGCATCGGCATCGTCGAGCAGCCGTGCCGCGACGCCGAGCCCGAGGAGCTGCTGCGCGCCGCCGACGCCACCCTCTACCTGGCGAAGGAGGAGGGCCGGGCGCGCTACGCGCTGTTCGACGTCAAGCGCAACGCCCAGCAGGTCCTGCGCTACGGGCTGACCGGCCGGCTCGCCGGCGCCCTGGACCGCGGCGAGTTCGAGCTGGTGTATCAGCCCCTCGTCGCCCTGGCCGACAACCGGCTGCGCGGCGCCGAGGCGCTGCTGCGCTGGCGGCACCCGGACCTCGGCACGGTCTCGCCCAACACGTTCATCCCCGTCGCCGAGCAGTCCGGAATGATCCACCCGCTGGGCCGCTGGGTGCTGCGGGAGTCCTGCCGCGTCGCCGCCGACTGGCAGCGCGCCCACCCGGACACGCCGCTGCTCATCAGCGTCAACGTCTCGCCCCGCCAGTGCACCGACCCGCGGCTGCTCGACGACGTGCGGCACGCCCTGTCCGACACCGGCCTCGACCCGGCCAACCTGCAGCTGGAGCTGACCGAGACGGTCCTCATGCAGTCGACCGGCCAGCCGATCCAGACCCTGCGCACCATCGCCGACCTCGGCGTGCGCATCGTCATCGACGACTTCGGCATCGGCTACTCCAACCTCGCCTACCTGCGCCACCTGCCGGTGCACGGGCTGAAGCTCGCCGGCGCCTTCATGGCCGGCATCCGCTCCCTGGCCAGCGACCACGTCGACGAGCAGATCGTGGAGACGGTCATCCGGCTCGCGCACACGCTGCAGATGACCGTCACCGCCGAGGGCATCGAGACGGCCGACCAGGCCGCCCGCCTCGCCGCCCTCGGCTGCGACCTCGGCCAGGGCTGGCACTTCGGCCGCCCCGTCACCCCCGACGCGATCCGCGGAGCCTAGGCGTTGCTGCGGCGCAGGCGGATCCAGCGGTACCCGTAGCCCGACAGGTGCAGTTGCGTGAAGTCGCCGACCGGTCCGTACTCCTGGTCGGCGAAGACGTCGTTGGGCAGGTGCGTGTCCTTGGCCAGGTCGCCGAGGTCCACCGTCACGTCCTGCGTGCCGAGGTTGTGCAGGAACAGCATCGAGCCGGTCGGCCCGTCGGCGCGGTGTGCGAGGACCCCCGGCGGCATCGGCTTGTCCACGCAGGCGCAGGCGCCGCCGCCCACCTCGGGGCTCTCCCGCAGGGTCCGGATCATCCGCTCGAACCACGCCAGCAGCGACGCCGGGTCGTGCCGCTGGGCGGTGACGTTGACCTGCTCGTAGCTGTACTCGCCCTTGCTGATGACCGGGCGGATCGGCTCCGCGTCGCTGAACCCCGCGTTGGTCGCGAACGACCACTGCATCGGCGTCCGGATGGCGTACCGGCCGACCTGGCTCAGGTCCTCCCCCATGCCGATCTCCTCGCCGTAGCGCAGCACCGGCGTCCCGCGCAGCGTGAACTGCAGCGAGTACGCCAGCTCCAGGCGGCTGCGGTCACCACCGAGCATCGGGCCGAGGCGGCGGCGGATGCCCCGGTCGTACAGCCGCATGTCCTCGTCGGGGCCGAACTGCTCGAACACGTCCTCGCGCTGCTCGGCGGTGAGCCGCGACAGGTCGATCTCGTCGTGGTTGCGCAGGAACGTGGCCCACTGGCCGCCCGCAGGCAGCTTCGGGGTGGTCTTCAGCCAGTCGATGACCGGCTCCGGGTTCTGCCGCGCCAGGGCGAGGACCAGGCGGCCGTTGAGCATGAAGTCGAACAGCATGTGGATGCGGTTCGCCGACCCGCCCGCGTCGCCGAAGTACTCCGGCAGCTTCTCCGGCTCCACGTTGGCCTCGGCGAGCAGCACCGCGTCGCCGCGCCGCCACTGGATGTGCTGCCGCAGCTCGCTGAGGTAGTCGAAGTCCATCGGCGGCTCGGCCCGCCCCGGCTCCGTCAGCTCGATGATGAACGGCACCGCGTCCATCCGGAACCCGGCGACGCCGAGCTGGATCCAGAACGCCAGGATCTTCTTGACCTCGGCACGCACCAGCGGGTTGGCGAAGTTCAGGTCCGGCTGGAAGTCGTAGAAGCGGTGGTAGTACCAGGCGCGGGCCCGGCGGTGGTAGGTCCACGTCTCGGCCTGCTCGCCGGGGAACACCATCCCCTGGTAGCGGTCGGCGGGCTCCTTGTCGGTCCAGACGAACCAGTCCCGGTACGGCGAGTCCTTCGACGCGACCGCCGACTGGAACCACGGGTGCTCATCGGACGTGTGATTCACCACCAGGTCGATGATGACCTTGATCCCGCGGTTCGCCGCCTCGTGCAGCAACTCGGCGAAGTCGCCCAGCGTGCCCAGCCTCGGATCGACGTTGTAGAAGTCCGTGGCGTCGTAACCGTCGTCCCGGCCGGGTGTCGGATGGATCGGATGCAACCAGAGACAGTTGATCCCGAGCCTGGTCAGGTAGTCGAGACGGCTGATGAGACCTTGAAAGTCGCCGATGCCATCGCCGTTGGAGTCCTGGAACGTGTCGACGTCCAGGCAATAGATGACACTCTCGGTGTACCAGCGCTCGCCCATGGGCTCGGGGTTACCGAATCGGCAATTACGCAAACGCGCGCTTGCGTGCGCCCCGCCCCGACCGCGAGGATGGCACCCGGGGGGCTGATGGTCGACTTCGCCGGCGCGCTACGTGACGCCATCCAGGCACGGGGCCTGGGACTGGAACGCATCCAGGAGCGGCTTCGCGCCGAGGGTTTCTCGGTGAGTCTCGCCACGTTGAGTTACTGGCAGACTGGACGCAGCCGCCCGGAGCGGCGTGAGTCCCTGGCTGCCCTCGCCGAGCTCGAGAAGATCCTGGAGGTCGAGCCGGGGTCCCTGGCCGCCCTGGTGGGTCCTCCGCGCCCACGCGGCCGGCACCTGCACAAGAGCCAGGAGGCGCACGCCCTGGGCGCGTTCTGGTCCGAGCGGGACCTCATCACCGACCTCGCGCAGGGCGTCGACACCCGCTGGGACGAGCGGCTGACCCGGCTGAGCCAGCACGACCGGGTCAACGTGGGGCCGGAGCGCGGCGAGGTCTCGTTCCTCGTCCGGCAGGTGCTGCGGGCCGAGGCCGACGGGCCCGACCGGTGGGTGGTGATCCTGCGCCTCGACGAGCAGGAGCACCCGCTTCCACTGGTGACCGCAGTCCGCAACTGCCGCCTCGGCCGGGTGGTCGAGCACCCTGAAAGCGGACTGCTGCTGGCGGAGCTGCTCTTCGACCGCCCGCTCGCGAAGGGCGAGACGGTCATCACCGAACATGCGCTGCACAATTATCCGCCGTTTCCGACGGCGACCAATTATGAGCGCAAGTTCCGGCTTCCGGTGCGTGAATACGTGCTCGAGGTGTGTTTCGACCCGGCAGCGCTGCCGCGGGCCGTCTATCAGTTCCAGCAGATGGACGGCCAGACCGAACAGGTCACCTCTTACGAGGTCGACGTGGGCAATTCGGTCCACGCGATCGCGCTTGACTACGGCCCGGGTCGATACGGGTTCCGATGGGACTGGGACTGAGTTGGCTGCTCAGATGGTCTTGGGCAGTTGAGAACAACGGGGCGCCGGTGTGGCCAGCGCCCCGCCTCTGTTCCCGGACATTACCGGCGTCACCATCTGAACGGCTGGGATGTCGCCGCGACGGTAAGGGTGGAACGCATGTGCCGCCTCCACAAGGAAGTTCGTTTTCCTTGCCAATGACGTTATGGCTGCCCGCGAACCACCGGCAAGATCTACCCCCGGCTTAACAGTTAACGCTCGACGTTTGACCGCCGTTAACAGTTAAGTGTATGAAACAGATCATTCACAAAGCCGATCATGCCCCGGCCATCCGCCAGCCGGCATCCTGACCGAAGCCACCCGCGCCTGCGCACTTTCCGGGTCCGCGGGAGGACGGGCCTGCCTCCGCGTCTCGCGCGAAGGGCAGGCGAGTTGGACGACAGACCTGTCTGAGCCGCAACCCGGACCACCGGTCGTTCGGATGCAGCGCGCACGCGTGTGAGTCGCCCGCGCCCTCCAGGGCGCAGGGCGTGCGAGCGGCAGCAAGCATTGGGGGTGTGGGGTGAGAATCCCCCACTGCTCTTCCGGCCGTCAGGCCGCCGCGGAAGAAACAGCACAGACCGGGCGGTCGCACCCGCCAACTTGTGCGACCGCCCGGCGATCAGGGTGCCGCCGGCTGGCTGGCGCTGGGCCCGGTGGCGGCCGGGGCCCAGCGCCAGGTTCCAGACGGCGACTGCGGCGTGTTGCGAGACAGAGGGCAGCCCAGCAGGGTCAGGACAGGCGCAGCCAGGCCGAGGCGTCCGCGGGCAGGGTGCCGTCGTCGTTGAGCGGCACGCTGCTGACCAGCACCTCGCGGTGTGGCGGCAGCGTTGCCGGCGCCGTGCCGAGGTTGGTGACGTTGGCGAAGGTGTCGTCACGGGCGAAGGCCAGCACGTCCGGCGCCGAGTCAAGCCAGCGCATCGGGCCGTCGCCGAGGGAAGGCTCGGTGCGGCGGACGCGGAGGGCGTCGCGGTACAGCTCCAGGAACGAGCCCTGCACGCCCTCCTGCGCGGCGACGGTCTTGCCGGCCCAGGTCGCGGGCTGCGGCAGCCATGGCTCGCCGGCGGCGTCGGCGGGGCTGAAGCCGAAGGGCGGCTCGGCGCCGGACCAGGGCAGCGGCACCCGGCAGCCGTCGCGGCCGGGGTTGGTGCCGCCGGAGCGGTGGAACATCGGGTCCTCGCGCAGGGCGTCGTCGAGGTCCTCGACCTCTTCGAGTCCCAGCTCCTCGCCCTGGTACAGGTAGACCGCGCCCGGCAGGGACATGATGAGCAGCGCGGCGGCGCGGGCGCGGCGGGTACCGAGCTCCAGGTCGGACGGCACGTCGCGGCGCTTCTCGGCGAAGGAGAAGTTGGTCGACTCGCGCCCGAAGCGGGTGACCTCGCGGGTGACGTCATGGTTGGACAGGACCCAGGTGGCGGGCGCGGCGACCGGCGCGTGCACCTCGAGGGTCATGTCGATCTCGTAGCGGAGCCGGGCGGCCTCCCACGGCGCGTTGAGGAACGCGAAGTTGAAGGCGGTGTGCAGCTCGTTCGGGGCCAGGTAGCGGGCGAACGCCTCGTGGTCGGGCAGCCACACCTCGCCGATGAGGGCGCGCGGCGGGCTGTACGTGTCGGAGATGCGCCGCCAGCTCTGGTAGACGTCGTGGATGCCTTCGTTGTCCTCGTAGACGTCGCTGACCAGGGGGTCCTTGATGAGGACGGCGGCGGAGTCGATGCGGATGCCGTCGATGCCCCGGTCGAGCCAGAACCGCACGATGTCCTCGAACTCGTCGCGGACGGCCGGGTGGTCCCAGTTGAAGTCGGGCTGCTCGGACGCGAAGAGGTGCAGGTACCACTCGCCGTCGGGGACCCGGGTCCAGGCGGAGCCGCCGAAGATGGACTGCAGGTCGGTCGGCGGCTGGTCGCCGTCGGGGCCGCGCCCCTTGCGGAACCAGAACAGGTCGCGTTCGGGTGAGCCGGGCGCGGACGCGAGAGCCTTCTGGAACCAGGCATGCTGGTCGGAACAGTGGTTGGGCACGATGTCGCAGATGACGCGGATGCCGGCGGCGTGCGCCTCCTCGATCAGCTTCTCGGCCTCCGCGAGGGTGCCGAAGATGGGGTCGATGGCGCGGAAGTCGGCGACGTCATAGCCGCCGTCGGCGAGCGGGGACGGGTACCACGGCACGATCCAGATCGCGTCGACACCGAGACCGGCCAGGTACGGCAGTCTGGAACGCAGGCCCGCCAGGTCGCCGATGCCGTCGCCGTTACCGTCGGCGAAGCTGCGCAGATAGACCTGGTAGATAGCGGCGCTGCGCCACCAAGCTTGGTGGTGTTGGTCGGCCACGTGGAACCTGCTTTCTCACACTCGGATTGCCTGTACACGACTGTCGGCGGCGCGGGCCGGGGCGATCCCCGGGATCTGGCGAAGGGTCGCGGGCTATCCCTTCACGGCCCCACCCAATCCTGCACCCGACAGGAACAGGCGCTGGAAGGCGATGAAGAACACGATCGGGATGAGGGTCGAGATCGCGAGGGCGGCGAGGAACACGCCGAGGTCCGTCTGCGACGCGATCGCGGGCAGGCGCACCGACAGCGGTTGCTTGGACGGGTCCTTCAGCACCAGCATCGGCCACAGGAAGTCCTTCCAGCTGGCGATGGTCGCAAACACCGACACGACGCCGAGGATGGGCTTGGACATCGGCAGGACGACCGACCAGAACAGCCGGAACGTGCTGGCGCCGTCGACCTTGGCCGCCTCGAACACCTCACGCGGAAGGCCGTCGAAGAACCGCGTCATGAGCACGACGTTGAACGCGCTCGCGCCCGAGGGCAGCCAGACGGCGAGGAAGTTGTTGATCATTGACGTGCCGACGACCGGCGGGTCGAGAATCGTGAGGTACAGCGGTACGAGGAGCACGACGCTCGGCACGAACAGCGTCGCGATCACCAGCCCGTTGACGATCTTGCCCCAGGCGGGCCGCAGGACGGACAGCACGTAGCCGCCGGTGGTCGCGACGAGCATCTGCACGAACCAGGAGCCGGCGGCGAGCCAGATCGTGTTGAGGAAGTAGTGGCTGATCTGGACGTCGTTCCACGCCTCGGAGATGTTCGCCAGGCGCACGCCGTGCGGGAAGATCGCCAGGGGCGTGCGGATGATGTCCTGGGTAGGTGTGATCGCGTACTTCGCCAGCAGCAGGATCGGCCCGATGCCGACCAGCAGGAGCAGCCCGAGCAGGACCGCGTGCAGGGTCGCCATGGTCGCCCGGACGCGCGGGTTGCGCCAGTCCTGCGCCGAGACGTAGCCGCGGCCGCCGTCGAAGTCGGACTTCTTGCGCTTGCGCGCCGGCCGCCCGCCCCTTGCCGCACCGCCCGGAACCACGGCGCCGGGTGCCCGCCGCGAGGTGCCGGCGTCCGCCCGCTGCCGGGCGGGATCGGTGACGGTCATGGTGGTCCTCTTCCCCTCGGAGCTGCGCTGGCCGGTCATGCCGCCGCCTCCGGCGTCGGCACGACCCAATGCTGGGCCCATGATGACCGGCCCGAGACGCTGCGCTGGCCGGTCATGACTTGCTCCAGCCGGACGTGAGCTTGAAGTACACCAGCGACAGGATCGCCAGGAACGTCGCGAGCATGACGGACAGTGCCGTCGCCGCGCCGTAGTTCCCGCCCAGGGACCTGCCGAACGCGTAGTCGTAGATCATCAGCAGGATCGTGAGCGTGGCGTTCGCAGGGCCGCCGCCGGTGAACAGGTACGGCTCCAGGAACACCTGGACGGTGCCGATGATCTGCAGGATGAACGTGATGAGCAGGACGCCGCGCAGCTGCGGCATGCTGACGTGCCACACCCTGCGCCAGATGCCGGCGCCGTCGACCTCCGCGGCGTCGTACAGCTCGTCCGGCACGCTCAGCAGCGCGGCCAGGTAGATGATCACGGTCCCACCGGCGGCGGCCCAGGTCGCCTCGACGACGAGGGACGGCATGGCCAGTGACTGGCTCGACAGCCAGGCGTACGGGCCGAGCCCGACGTAGCCGAGCATCGTGTTGAACACGCCGTCGGCGGCGCCGTCGTAGAAGAACTTCCACAGCAGCACGGCGACGACCGGCGGTACCACGACCGGGAGGTAGGCGAGCACTGAGAACAGGCCCTTGCGCCGCCGCACCGAGCTCATCAGCACCGCGGCGACGAGCGGGATCGGGTAGCCGAACACGAGGGCGAGCAGTGCGAAGTAGAGGGTGTTGAGGATCGCCGTGGGCAGGTCGGGGTCGGTGAGCACGAAGTCGAAGTTCTTCCAGCCGACCCAGGTCGGTGTCCCGACGAGGTTGGTCTTCTGGAAGCTCATGACGATCGACCGCACGATCGGCCACCACGAGAAGACCCCGAAGATGATCAGGAGCGGCAGCGCGAACAGCAGCGAGCTGAGCCCGCCACGCTGGACCCAGGTGACCGGGTCGCGCCGGCGGACCTTCCGTCCCGGTGGCCCGTCCTGGTTGCCCCCGCCGGCGGAGCCGCCGGTCTGCCGCAGGGCTCCCGATGCACTCACGACGTCACTCCTCGTCCTGGTTTTCGGGGCAGAGCCCCGGTGTGGGCCGCCAGTCTCCCGGCGGCCCACACCTGTGGGTTTGGCGGTGGTGTGGGCAGTGATCAGCCGGCCGAGTCGATGGCGCGCTGCGCCTTCGTGTTGGCGTCGGTGAGGAGCTGGTCGATGTTGGCGTTCTTGTCGGTCAGCACGGCCTGGACGACCGAGTCGAGCGACTTGTAGACGTCCTGGGTGGCGATGGCCGGCTCGTTGACGACCTTGGCCTGGAACACCTTGCTGGTGAAGGTGGTCATCTGGTCCAGCGGCACGTTGACGAGGGGCTTGATCCAGCCCTGGTAGGTCTCGTACTGCTGCTGCGAGAAGATCGGCAGCTCAGGGGTGCCGACGGGCTGCTTGCTCGCGATCTGGATGTCGGCGACCTTCTTCGCGGCGGCCTCGCTGGTGTACTTGCGCAGGTAGTGGTAGTCGATCCACTTGATCGCCGCGGCCTTCTCGTTGGCGCTGGCCTTGGCGGAGACGGCCGCCATGGTGCCACCGCCGAGGACGCCCGCGTCGCTGCCGGTCAGCGGGATCATCGTGAGGCCGTAGGTCTTCGGGTCGATGTTGTTGGTCTGCACCAGGCTCGTGTAGACGTCCTGACCCGAGGTGTACATGCCGATCTTGCCGGCGGCGAACGCCTGGTTGATGCCGGTCCAGTCGTAGTCGAAGTTCGCGCCCATGGAGTTGTCGGTCCAGCGCATGTCCTTCAGGAACTGCAGCGAGGCCTTGGTGGCGTCGTTGGTGAGGGTGGCCTTCTTGCCGTCCTCGAGGCGACCGCCACGGGCGTAGGTGTCGACCGTCAGCTGCCAGCCGCCGGTGCCGTCCTTGGCCATCTGCGCGAAGCCGGCCTGCTGGGTCTTCTCCGCGATCGCCTTGGCGGCGGTGCGGACCTCGTCCCACGTCGTCGGCGGCTTGGCCGGGTCGAGGCCGGCCTTGGTGAACAGGTCACGGTTGTAGTGCAGGCCGACCGCGTAGACGCTCTTAGCGGGGATGGCGTAGACGTGACCGTCCGGGCCCTGGCCGTACTGCAGGACGTTCGGGTTGAAGTTCTTCGCGTACGACAGCGTGTCCACGCTCGCCTGCATGTCGGCGATCTGGCCGTTGGCGATCAGCGTCTTCGCGTCGGTGAAGGGGATCTCGAACACCGTCGGCAGCGTGCCACCGGCGAGGTCGGCCGCGAACGTCGTGGCCTTCCACTCGTAGTCCTTGGTCTGGATCGTGATGTTCGGGTTTTCCTTCTGGAAGTCCGCCACCTCGGCCGCGAGCGCCGTCTGCGCCTCGGGCTTGGCGCCGGGCAGCAGGCCCACGACGTTGAGCGTGACCTTGGCGTTCGAGTCGGCGCTCTTGCTGTCGTCATCGCCGCACGCGACGAGCGTGCTGCTGAGCGCAAGCGCACCCGCGATGGCGAACGCCATCGTGGTACGTGAGTACTTCATCGTCGCTCCTTGTTGGGGTGTGGAGAGATCCGGCCTTCGTGGGAGGGCCTGCGGGGCGGTGGGGCGTCCAACCTGGACCGCTGCGCACGGGTGCGGAGCCTTGCGTCGGCTGCCGGGGTATTCACACGTGCTTCAGGCGCGTTACTGATCGGTTTCCGTGGTATCGCGTCAGGGTTTCGGCCTGACGTAGGCAAGAGATTAGGCTCACTCGCCACAAGAAGTCCATGGGCCGTTGCAAAATTTTAATGATCCACTGGCAGCGGCTTGCATGGACCCGCTCCCATGGTCCGTGGACTTGCACGAAAGCGGCCGAAATCGCGCAGCGGGGGCCAGGGGTCCTTGACGGCCCGTACCGGCGGCGCCACGGCTTGCAGCGAGGCGACACTTGCGGGTGCAACGAAAGAGCGCCACGACTCCATGCAGGAGTCGTGGCGCTTCATGCAGCTACACAACGGCGCGGCCGCAGCCGCGCGACAGACGCGGGAACTACGCGGCCGAGGCGGCCTTCGTCGGCTTGGGCGCGGCGACCTTCAGTGCGCCCGTGGAGCCCCGCACGACGAGCTCGGGCTCGAAGAGCATCTCCTCGGTCGGCACGAGAGTCCCGGCGACCTGGCTGACGAGCAGGGTCACCGCGGCCTGCCCCATCGCCTGGATGGGCTGGCGCACGGTGGTCAGCGGCGGATCCGTGCAGTTCATGAACAGGGAGTCGTCGAAACCGACCACGGAGATGTCGTCGGGGACCTCCCGGCCCAGCCGGCGGGCCGCCCGGATCGCGCCGAGGGCCTGCACGTCGCTGGCGCAGATGATGCCGGTGACGCCGTGCTTGATGAGCCGCGTGGCGCCGGCCCGGCCGCCCTCCATGGAGAAGATGACCCGCTCGACGTCCTCTTCGTTGACCGTGTCGTTGAACCGCGCGGCCGCCTCGAAGGCGGTCAGCTTGCGGTTGGACGGCGCGTGGTCCGCGGGGCCGAGGATCAGCCCGATGCGCTTGTGCCCGAGCGAGACCAGGTGGTTGAACGCCTGGTCCACCGCGTGCCCGTCGTCGACCGACACCCGCGGGAAGCCCAGGTCGTCGATCGCGGCGTTGACCAGCACCGCGGGCAGGCCGCGCTCGTGCAGGCGGTGGTAGTGCTCGTGCTCGGCGGCGGCCTGGTGATAGAGCCCGCCGCAGAAGATGATGCCGGACACGTGCTGGTCCAGCAGCATCTCGACGTAGTCGGCCTCCGAGACGCCGTCCGCGGTGCGGGTGCACAGCACCGGCGTGAAGCCGCGCTTGGACAGCGCGCCGGCAACCACCTCGGCGAACGCCGGGAAGATCGGGTTCTGCAGCTCCGGTAGCACGAGGCCCACCAGGCGGGCGCGCTCGCCACGCAGTTTCGTCGGGCGCTCATAGCCCAGGACGTCGAGCGCGGTGAGCACAGCCGTGCGGGTGGCGTCGGAGATGCCGGGCTTGCCGTTGAGCACCCGACTCACGGTCGCCTCGCTCACGCCGGCGTACTTCGCCACCTCAGCGAGTCGTCGAGTCATGCTCGCAAGCGTAGTGCATGTCTACGCAATTTTTTGCACGATGTCGCCCACCCAACCGCCCCGGCGCTGATCATGCGGCTGCGGCCGCCGGAAAACCGGTACAAAGGCCGCAGCCGCAACGATCAGCCGGCGAGAGCGATCGAGATCTTCCCGGCGCCGTACCCCGAGACGTCGACCTTGAGGTCGAGCCGCCGCCCCAGTGCCATCAGCCAGTTCACCGCGTCCGCCGGCGCGCTCTCCCCGGGGAGGAACGTCTGGTACAGCTTCAGGCGCGGGACGCCCTCACGGTTGAGGAGGCCGGCGAGAATGTTGCACACCTCGATGGCGTTCTCGCCGATCATCTTGGAGATCTCGTTGTCCTCGATGCAGGCTTCCGCACCACCGGGCGGGATCAGACCGATCGCGGCACCGGCGAAGGCGGTGAGCGCGAAGTCCATCCCGATCACGGCCAGCAGCTGCTGGCGTTCGTCGGTGTAGAGGGCAACCAGGGTCTTGGGGACGTCGGCGGATCGGAGCGGCTCGGCCGGGTTGACCGTGACCGGCCGGCCGAGAAGGTCGTCAAAGAGGTCTTTGACCGCCTTAGGAACGGGCAGAACATGCGACATAGCTCAAATCATCCCAAAATTGGGTCGAGTGCGTCCTTAAATGTGTCCGCTGTGAACGGCTTCGTGACCAGAAAAAGCGCGCCCGCGTCCTCTGCCGCCTGTCGCATCTCCGGCGTGCCCTCCGAGGTGACGAAGCCGAACGGCACCTGCACGCCCTGGGCACGCAGCATCCGCAGCACCTCGACGCCGGTCATGTGCGGCATGTTCCAGTCCGACAGCACCAGGTCCGGCTTCTCCGCTACCGCCTTGTCGAAGGCCTCCTGCCCGTCACACGCCTCGACCAGATCGTGTCCTTCGTAGCCGGCCTGGCGAAGGGTCCGGGTCACGATCTGCCGCATGACCCGGCTGTCGTCGGCGATCAGAATCTTCATGCGCTTGCTCCAGCAAGATCGGTGGTGCTCTCCAGAACGGTCACGGTGACCGACTCGTCCATCCAGGTGCCGTCCAGGTGACAGATCTCGGTGACCGCGGGGTAGCGCCCCTGCGTCCCCTCGACATGCACGTGCGGCAGTGACAGTGCGCTGGGCTCCGGCAGCAGGCTCTTCACGTTGCCGCCGATGATGTTCGCGAGCTCGCCGAGGGCGTCGGCGACGTCCTCCTCGGCGACGTCGTCGAACTCGATGCCCAGCAGCGCGGCCGCGACGTTCTTCGACGCCGCGTCGGAGCAGCTGACCAGGACGTGGCCGCGCCAGGCGCCGGTGACGGAGACCGAGGCCGTGACGTCGGCCTGGTGCTTCTCCGCGGGGACCGGCACCAGCGGACTGGAGCCGTCCAGGTCGAGGTAGGAGGACCAGACCTGTTCGGCAATGACCTTCAGGTCATCCTCGGTTGGGTTCGTCGTCATGCTGCGACTCCGTTCGGGACGAGGCCAAGCAGTGCCAGCTTGTCGATGATCGCGTCCGGCGTGAACGGCTTGATCACGTACTCGTGGGCGCCCGATGCGAGGGCCCGCACGATCTGGCTCTGTTCGCTCTCCGTCGTGACCATCATCAACGTCATCCCGCGCAGGCGGGGTTCGGCACGGACCGCGGTCACGAACTCCAGCCCGTTCATCTCGGGCATGTTCCAGTCGACCAGCGCCAGGCCCGGGATCTCGCCGTCACCGTCGAGAACATTGGCCGTGAGGTAGTCCATCGCCTCTTGGCCGTTGCCCGCCTCGACCACGTCGAAGCCGAGCTGTGCCACGATCCGCTTCAAAATGAGGCGCATCGCGCGCGAATCGTCGATCACCATGGTGAGCATCTGGCGTCACCCCTTTCCTACTGCGCTCACGGAAGCGGCGGTCTTCGGTGCGGTCCGCAGCTTGTAGGCGGACGTCCGACCGGCAACCACCCGTTCGAATCTGTCGTCGATGCCGATCGTGGTCTCGGCCGAGCCCAGGAAGAGCCAGCCGTCGGGCCGCAAGGTGCCGGCGACCCGTTGCAGCACCGTCCGCTTCGTCTGGACATCGAAGTAGATCAGCACGTTGCGGATGAACACGATGTCGAACGGCCCCATGGAAGGGAACGGCGCGGCCAGGTTGAGCCGGCGGAACGAGACGTTCTTGCGCAACGCCTGGGCGATCTGCCAGTGCGCCCCGTTGCGCTCGAAGTGCTTCACCAGCAGCGGCGCCGGCAGTCCCCGGTTGACCTCCAGCTGGGTGTACTGGCCCGCCTCGGCGCGGGTGAGCATCTCGGTGGAGATGTCGGTGCCGATGATGTCGAAGGACCAGCCGGGCGGCAGGTTGTCCTGCAGGACCATGGCGATCGTGTACGGCTCCTGGCCGCTGGAGCTCGCCGCCGACCACACCTTGATCGAGCGGGTGGTGGCCCTGCGCACCAGCAGGTCCGGCAGCACGGTGTCGACGAGCTGCTTGAACGGCTCGCCGTCGCGGAAGAACGACGTCTCGTTGGTGGTGAGCGCGTCCACGATCTTGCGGTGGACCTCCGGTTCGGGCCGCTGCTGGGCGCGGGCGACGAACTCCGACACGCTCGGCAGGCCGGACTGCCGGGCCAGCGGCAGCAGCCTCGCCTCCACCAGGTACTCCTTGCCCGCCTCGAGCACGATCGCCGCGTCGCGCCGAACGAGGCCGCTGATGAAGGCGAACTCCTGGGCAGTCAATGTCATCGGGTCACCTCCATGGACTTCGCACCCCGACCACCGGCGGTACGGCTGATGAGATGGTGGGCGATCTCGCCCAGCGGCAGGACGGCGTGGGCGAGTCCGGCCGTCGCCACCGCGCCGGGCATGCCCCAGACGACCGAGGTCGCCTCGTCCTGCGCGACGATCTCCGCGCCGGCCCCGCGCAGCTGCTCGGCGCCGCGTTTCCCGTCCTGCCCCATCCCGGTGAGGATGATCGCGAGGGTGGCGCCGCCGTAGGTCTTCGCCACCGAGCGGAACAGCACGTCGACGGCCGGCCGGCAGAAGTTCTCCGGCGGGCCGGTGTTGAGCTTGGTGACCACCTCGGTCCCGCGACGGTGCACCTCCAGATGGAAGTCGCCGGGCGCGATGTACACGGTGCCGGGCCGCACGACCATCTCACCGGTCGCCTCCACGACGGTCAGCGCCGCGGTCCGGTCGAGCCGGTCCGCGAACATCTTGGTGAACACGGGCGGCATGTGCTGCACGACGACCACGGGCACCGGCAGGTTCGCCGGCAGCGCCCGCACCACGGTCGTCAGCGCGTCCGGCCCGCCGGTCGAGCAGCCGATCGTGACGACCTCGACCCGGTCGGCCCGCGGCGAGGTGCGCACGGGCGCGGTCGTGGGCGGCGCGGTCACCGGTGGCCGGGTCGAGCCGGGCAGCGGGTTGCCGCCGGGGCGGGCCAGGGGTGGCGCGACGGTGTGGCCGGTGCCGAACGTGCGGGTGTTGGGCCCGATGTTGGGTCCGATGCCGATCGGTCGCGTCGGTGGCGCGAGCGCCGCCCGGCGTCCTCCGCACAGGGCGTGGATCCGCGGGATGATCTGCTCGCGGACCGACCGGATGCTCTCCGCGACGCTGCCGACGTTGGCCGGCTTGGTGACGTAGTCGCTGGCGCCCGCCGACAGTGCGTCCAGGGTCGCCGTCGCGC
The DNA here is from genome assembly GCF_035963215.1 of Dactylosporangium sp. NBC_01737. Classification (NCBI taxonomy): domain Bacteria; kingdom Bacillati; phylum Actinomycetota; class Actinomycetes; order Micromonosporales; family Micromonosporaceae; genus Dactylosporangium; species Dactylosporangium sp. NBC_01737. The sequence continues at coordinate 3,617,521 of NZ_CP109153.1, read as the reverse complement.
CGGCCGCGGTGAGCGTGCTGAACATGATGACCGGGAGCCGGGCGTACAGGGCGCGGATCGCGCGCAGGGTCTCGAGACCGTCCATGATCGGCATCTCGATGTCCAGGGTCACCAGATCCGGGCGGAGCTGCTCGATCTTCGTGAGCGCCACCTTCCCGTTCGGGGCGGTGCCGACGACGCGGATCTCCGAGTCGTCGCTGAGCGCGTCGGTGATCAGACGCCGGACGACGACTGAGTCGTCCACCACCAGAACCGAGATCACGCGCCCTTGCCTCCAGCACCGGGGGCCTCACCGCAAATGCGAGGCCCGTCACGTTCCAGCGGGCTAATCGGCGGTGCTCGGGGGACGATGAGGGAAATTCCAAAAGAACCGCCCCTGCCCGGAGCATTCCGGACAGGGGCGATGTTCGGGGGCCTCGCGGGCGATACGTCAGACCGACAGGGGTCCCATCGCGGTGAAGTACGGGTCGAGCAGCCGCCGGGCCGTCGTGGAGTCCAGCAGGTCGCGCACCATCAGTGCCTGGACGGCGCCGCTGAGCAGGTTCCACACCCCGCCGGCCCGGTCGCTGACCGGCACCCCGGAGCGGTCCAGGGCCTGCACCAGCAGCAGCTGCGCGGCGGCGCCGGCACGGACCCGGCCGGAGAGGAAGACGGCCCAGGACGCGGAGTGCACGGCCGGCGCCCAGTCGGTCAGGCCCGGGCGGGAGGTGTCGGTGACCTTGTTGAGCTGGCGCATCTCGGCCGGGGACAGCGAGCCGACCCGGGTCAGCATCTGGCGCAGGTCGTCGGCCTGGGGGCCGAGGTCGTGCTCGCGCTCGGGCAGGGCGCGCAGCGCGGCGGTGTAGGGGGCGCTCAGCCGGCGCCGCGACTCGTCGGTCAGCAGCTCCCGCAGGTAGGCGGCCGCCGCGGCGTCGGACAGCACGCCGGTGGCCTTGCTCGCGACCTCGCTCTGGCGCTGCCGCGGCGCGCGCACCTGCGGCGTCGGCATCGTGGCCTGCGCCGGGCGGTTGCCCCAGGTCCAGTCGAGGATGTCGTACCGCAGGCAGTGCAGCAGCCCGTCGAGGGTGCCGAGCGGGGCGCGCTCGACCACGGCGAGCGCACCGGCGTCGGCGTTCACCGCGCGACGCTCCTGGGCGGCGGCGTCGACGTCACGCCACAGGTCGACACGGTCCCAGTCGTCGTCGGCACGCGCCGACGCAACCGCGTCAAGGTCACTCTGAGTGAGCGAGAGTCCGCGAAGCAGCACATCGGCTGCGGCCGATCCGCCCTGCAGACGGGAGAGGTCGAAGCCGAGAACGGGGGCGCTAACCAGGCTGTACATGGCAACTAGTCTGCAACGCAGCTGCACCCCGGTCTGTCAGCCAAAAGGGTCGGGGGCGACGTCCGGCGGGCGGCCGGGCGTCACCCCCTGAGCGTACCCCGTTCCGCCGGGTCAGATCTTGAACCGTGCGACGAGTGAGCGCATCTCACTCGACATGCGGGACAGATCGGAAGCCGCGCGTTGCGCCTCCGCTACGTTGAGTGACGTGTTCTGGGTGGCGGCGGCGACCGTGGAGACGTTGGTGGCGATCTCGACGGAGCCGGTCGCGGCCTCGCTGACGCTGCGGTTCATCTCGTTGGTCGTCGCCGTCTGCTCCTCGACCGCGGAGGCGATGGTGAGCTGGTAGTCGTTGATCCGCGAGATGATCTGGCTGATCTCGCCGATCGCGGCGACCGCGCCGGTGGTGTCGGCCTGGATCGCCTCGACCCGCCGGGAGATGTCCTCGGTCGCCCGGGCCGTCTCCTGCGCCAGGTCCTTGACCTCGTTGGCGACGACGGCGAAGCCCTTGCCGGCCTCTCCGGCCCGGGCCGCCTCGATCGTCGCGTTGAGCGCGAGGAGGTTGGTCTGTTCGGCGATCGATGTGATGACCTTGACGACGTTGCCGATCTCCGTGGAGGACTCGCCGAGCCGGGCGACGGCCTGGTTGGTCGACTCGGCCGCCATCACGGCCTGGGACGCGACCTTCGCCGCCTCGCTGGCGTTCTGCGCGATCTCGCGGATCGACAGCCCCATCTCGTCGGCGCCGGCGGCGACGGTCTGCACGTTGCGGGAGACCTGTTCGGCCGCGGCGGCGACCAGGTTGGCCTGGTCGCTGGCCTCGCCGGTGCCGCTGGCGATCTGCGCGCTGACGCCGGTGAGCTCGCCGGCGGACGCGGCCAGGGACGAGGCGGTGTGATCCATCGTCTGCACGGTGGTGCGCATGCTCTCGGTGGCCTTGTTGAGCGCCTCGGCCATGACGCCGACCTCATCGGCGGACCCGACCTCGACCCGGTGGCTGAGGTCACCGGCGGCGACGGCGCCGAGCACCTCGGCGACCCGGCGCAGCGGCCGCACGACCAGCGACGTGACCCACAGGCCGATGCCGAACGCGGCGAGCAGCCCGAGCACGGCCGCGCCGATCAGCATCATCCGGCTCTGCTCGTAGTCGTCCTGGGCGGCGGCGCGCCACTGCTCGGCCTCGGCGAACTCGGTCGCCTGCAGCTTGTCGATCAACTGCTGGGCCTTGACGATCTGCGGGGTGCCCTTCGCCGCGGCGATCTGCACGTAGAGGTCCAGCCGGCCGGCGTTGGCGGCGGGCACCATCTCGGTGTCGCGGACCGTCTGGTAGGTCTTCATGGCCGCGGCCACGGCGTCGGCGTCGGCGGCCCGGTCGGCCGCGGCGCCGGCGCTGTACCGGGCGATCGCCGCCGTGATGCTCTCCGCGGCGGCCTGCTGCTGGTCGGGCGACAGCGCGGCCAGGGTGTCGGTGATCCCGTCGCGGATGTCGGACAGCGCCGCGAACTGCGCGCTCTTCGCGGTGACCTTGCGCATGGTGTCGTTGGCGTCGCTCAGTCCCTGGAGCGCTCCGACGGTGATGGCGATCATGACGATCCCGGCCACGACGAGGGCGCTGAGCACCTTCGTGCGCACACCGCGGTTGGTGAACCAGTTCATGGACTCATTCCTCGCGGTTGCCGGTGCCGGGCTGGCTGGTGTTGACGGCCTTGGTGGTGTCCAGCGCGAGCAGCAGCCGGCCGTCGAGCTTGAACGCGCCGGTGATGAGGTGCCGGCTCGGCCCGTGCAGGGTGTCCGGCGGCGGCTCGAACGTGTCGTCCTGGAGCGTGACGACCTCGCCGATCCGGTCGACCAGCAGGGAGACGGACTCCTCGTCGGTCTTCACGATCACGTTCATGGCCGGTTCGGCGCTCTTGGTGCGTGGCGGCAGGCCGAGCTGCACCCGCAGGTCGACGGCGGCGATCACCTGGCCGCGGAGGTTGAACAGCCCACCGACGGATTCCGGGGCGAGCGGCACGGGCGTGTACTGGTCGAAGGAGAGGACCTCCTGCACCTTGGCGACGTCGAGCCCGAAGAGCTGGTCGGCGACCTCGAAGGTGGCGTACTGGCGGCTGGCCATGATCAGGCTCCGGCGTGCTGGTAGGTGTAGTCGGCGTTGGTGTCCGACTGGTACGGGTCGTAGGGGTCGGTGGTGGTGTCGATCTTGGTGTGGAAGAGGGGGTCGGCGGCGAGGATGGCGCGGCGCACGTCGAGCAGTTCGGTGACGCGCTGCTGGATGACGGCGGAGCCGAGCAGCCCGTCGTCGCCGAAGTCGCGGCGCGAGTCGTCGAGGCCTTCCTCGACGATGTCGAGGATCTTCTCCACGGCGAGGGCGACGGAGCGCCCGTTCTCCGTGTAGACCACCACGGGCACGGTCGGCCCGGGTTCGGTCTCGTACGCGCCGAGCAGGTGGGACAGGCGCAGCACGGGCAGGATCTGGTCGCGGTACTGCACGACCTCGCGGCTGCCGGTCCGCTCGATCCGCTCCACCGGGAACTCCTCGAGTCTGGTGACCATGTCGAGGGGGATCGCGACGCGGCGGTCGCCGACTCCGGCGATGAGGAGCCGGCCGCCGTTGCCGCCGCCGCGGCGAACCGTCGTGTCGGCGTCCTTGGGTTCGACGCCGGCGGCGAGCTGTGCCCGGCGGGCGAGCGACGCGACGTCGAGGATCAACGCGACGCGGCCGTCGCCGAGCAGGGTGGCGCCGGCGTACACACCGATGTCCTTGAACCTGGACGTCAGCGGCTTGACCACGACCTCCTCGGTGTTGAGGACCCGGTCGACGACCAGCCCGAAGCGTTTCCCTTCGGCCTGCAGGACGGCGACGTAGACGTCCTTGTCGTGTTCGCCGTCGCGGTGGAGTCCGAGGGTGTCGTCGAGGTAGACGAGCGGGAGGAGTTTGCCGCGCAGCCGGTACACGGGTGCGTCCATGGCGTGTTCGACGACGCGGCCGGACTGCCCGTCCAGATACACCAGCTCATGCACCGCGACCTGCGGGATCACATACCGCTCGTCACCACACTCGATCGTCAGCGCCTGAATGATCGCCAGCGTCAACGGAATCGTCAACCGCCACGTCGTGCCCTGACCCACCACCGAGTCCACATCAACCGCACCACCGATGCGCTCAATGTTCGTCTTCACCACATCCATACCCACACCACGACCGGACACGTTCGTCACCGCCTTCGCGGTCGAGAACCCCGGCCGGAACACCAACCCCAGAATCTCCCGGCGATCCATCGTCGCCAACTGATCCCGCGACACCAGGCCCTTCTCCACCGCGATCCGCGCGATCTTGTCCGGATCAATCCCCGACCCGTCATCGCGGACCTCGACGATCACATGCCCACCCTCGTGGTAGGCCCGCAACGTCAACGTCCCCTCAGCATGCTTCCCCGCCGCCACCCGCTCATCCGGCGACTCAATCCCATGATCCACAGCGTTACGGACCAGGTGCGTCAACGGGTCCTTCACCGCTTCGAGGAGCGACCGGTCCAGCTCAGTCTCCTTACCCTCCTGCGCCAGACGGATCTGCTTACCGAACGTCGAGGACAGATCCCGCACCACCCGCGGCAACTTCGACCACAAATGATCAATCGCCTGCATCCGCGTCTTCATCACCGACTCCTGCAACTCAGAAGTGATGAGATTCAACCGCTGACCCGTCCGCGTCATCCCCGGATCCGCCACCGACCCGATCGCCCGGATCAACTGATTCCGGGTCAACACCAACTCCCCCACCAGATTCATCAACTTGTCCAGAAGATCCACATCCACCCGGATCGACTGATCCGCCACACTCCGCTTGGAGACGATGTCCTCGCCGCCTTCGCCGGCGGCGGGCTTGGCTGCGGCGGCCGGGGCGGGAGCGGCCGGTGCGGGCGGGGCGGCCCGCGGCGGGCGCGGCCGGTGCGGGTGGCGGAGGTGGCGGGGGCGGCGCGGCCGCCGGGGTCTTCACGACGACGACCGGTTCGACCACGACGACCTCGACGACGGGTGTGGGGTCGATGACCGCGCCCTGCACCACCTCGGCGATCGGCGTCGCGGCGGGAGCGGCGGCCGGGGCGGGAGTGCGCGGGGCGGGAGTGGGCGTCGACCCGTCGGTGATGCAGGCGTTGACGGCCGCGATCACGCCGGTGTCGTCGCCTTCGAGTTCCTGGCCGTGCTCCTCGATCTCCGACAGCAACCCACGGACCGTGTCGACCATCCGCAGCAACGCGTCGGTCGTCGAGGGCGTCATGCCCTGCGCGCCGTCGCGCAGCCGCGACAGCAGCGACTCACCGACGTGCGTCACCTTCTCCAGACGGTTGAACGCCAGAAAGCCCGAGGTGCCCTTGATCGTGTGGATGGTGCGGAAGATCGACGACAGCAGCTCCCGCGATCCCGGCGCGGCCTCCAATGCCACCAGGTCCCGGTCAAGCTGATCCAGGTTCTCGTGCGACTCCACGAGAAACTCCTGAACGATGTCACCCAAGTCGCTCACGGCCAGGCTCCCTTCAGCCCTCACCGGGACAAACCACGCATGGGGCCTGCGCGCCGGGCGAAGGTCCGGAGCAGACCTCAGCAGCAAGCCCAGCGGCAAACTCACTGGACAATCGGCACGATGAGGGGCCGGTCAAGGAGATTCGTTGCGTTACGGTAAGCGAACCGTCACGCAGGGCTGCTGCCGGTGGTGTGTCAGCCGAGTTCGGCGGGGCGCGGGCCGCCGACCGGGTCGCGGCGGATCAGGGTGGCCTGCCGGATCAGCCGGCGCGCGGTGCTGAGCTTCGGCTCGCAGGTGACCAGCGTGAGCAGCGGGCCGGCGCCGGGTGGCGGCGGGGCGAGGACGTCGCTGCGCTCGGGCTGGACCACGCTCGCGTCGACGACCCGGTAGACGTACCAGGTGTCGCGGGTCTCCACCACGACCGGCGCGCTGACCTCGAGCTCGTCGAGGTTCCAGAAGACGCCCGGGTAGCGGTGCCCGGCGATGCCGGCGTTGCCGGTCTCGCCGAACGCGGCGGTGCCGGGGATGTGGCCGGGGCCGAGCATCAGCCGCTGCTCGTCGGATCCTTCGACCACGTAGAGCCGCAGCCGCAGCGTCGGCACGTGCAGCAGCGCGATCGGGCCGCCTTCTTCGGCGGCGGCCTCGGCGGTGTCCCCCGCGCTCCCGGGCAGCCGCATGGGCGCCGGGGGTCTGCGCCCGGCGGCCTCGGCGGCGGCGGTCGCGCCGGTACGGGGATCCCGGCCGTCCCCGGCCCACTGGGCGGCGAGCCGCTCCTGCGCGGCGTGGACGGCGCGGACCCGACCCCACCAGTTCCACGCCGTCACGCCGCCGGCGGCCACGCCCGAGGCGAGGAGCAGGACGGCGGCGATCAGGAGCAGGCGCGTCGTCCGGTCGCCGCCTCTGCCGGTACCCACAAAACGGACTATAGGCGCTGAAATTTGGGCACAACGAGCTTCGGTCGCCATTCAGCCGGAAGCGTCGATCCTGTTCGCACCCCGCGGCGCAACCGGCCGGCGACGAGCTGCTGCTGCAGGCCGCCGCCCTGCGGGAGCTGGACTGCGGCTACGCGCAGGGCTTCCTGTTCGCCCGCCCGATGCCCGCCGACGCGCTGCGGGCCCTCCTGTCGACCCAGCTGTCGGCGGTCGCGCGTCCTGACGGATTGACGGATCAGGTGCGGCCCTCGCGCTCCTGCGCGGCCTGCAGCGTCGAGGAGTGCGGGACCCAGTCGGCGAGCTGCACGGGGTGGCCGAGCTTGCGCAGCTTCGTCACCACCTCGGGGTCGTCGTCGACCACGAGGGCGATCGACGACTCCCGGGCCAGCCGGGCCAGCACGCCCGCCTTGAACTCCTTCGCGGGGCGGCGGTCGTTGGCCGGTCGCATGAACAGCAGCTCCGCGGGCAGCCCGGCGCGGCGCAGCCAGGCGTCGGTGACGGGCCGCAGGTGCTCCGGGCGGCCGGTGAGCCAGACCAGGACGTGCTCGGCCGACTGCCGCAGCGCGAGCTCGACACCTTCGGGCAGCACCGGGTCCCGGTCGGCGGCGGCGAAGAAGCGGGCCCAGTCCTTGGGCCGCTTGTCGAGGTGGCGGAGCCGGTGCCGCACGTCGGCCACCACCCCGTCGATGTCGAACACGGCGAGTGCCGCGTCGCGCTGCTCTGGCGTGTCCACCCGCTCATTCTGCCCGCCGTCACTTCGGCAACGGCAGGTCACACCTGTCCCCGGCCTGCTCCTTTCACCCCCGACGAAGTACGCCAAGCGGACGTTTCCGCAGCTCAACAGGCGTAGTCTTCGCACCGGGCGTGGCGGCCGCGGCAGAGCGGCCAACAGGGGACAAGGCCCAGCGAGGCGGTGGCCCCACCGCGCCGATCGAAGGGGGTGTCCGCTTGTTGCGGATCATGTTGGCCGACCTCCGGGTCGCCCGAGTGAAAGCCTACGACCATGTGGCCGCCTGAGGCGGAGCGGTTCGCGGACCGGACGACCGCGGGCCGCTTGCTCGGCACCGCCGTCGCCGCGCACCTGCGGCAGCTCGACATGACGCAGGCCCCGCTGGTGCTCGCGCTCCCCCGGGGCGGGGTCCCCGTCGGGCACGCGGTGGCCGAGGCCATCCGCGCCGACTTCGACCTCATGATCGCCCGGAAGATCGGGCTGCCGTGGCAGTCCGACCAGGGCGTCGGCGCGATAGCGGAGAACGGCCCACCGGTGTTCGACCGCAGCGCCCTCGCGTGCGTCGGGTTGAGCACCAGTGACCTCGGGCCCGCCGTCCAGCGGGAGCGGGTGGAGCTGCGGCGCCGACAGGAGCGGTACCGCGGATCACGGCCGGCGGCGGAGGTGACCGGACGGGTGGTCATCCTCGTCGACGACGGGCTGGCAACCGGGGTCACCGCGCGCGCGGCGATCCGGGCGTTGCAGACCGGCAAGCCGGCGCACGTCGTGTTCGCGGCGCCGGTGTGCGCGGCGGAGTCGGTGGACCTGCTCGCCGGCGACGTCAACGCCGTGATCGACATCCACTCCCCCCGGGAGTTCCACGCCCTCGGCCTGTACTACACCGATTTCACCCCGGTCACCGACACACACGTCACCGACATCTGCGCCATGGCTTGGGGCACCGCCAAGGTGCCCACGCCGGTCTGATCCGGCACGCACAACCACGTCACACCGACGCTCTGCCCGCCCAGGGTTTAACGCACCAGGGGCGGGTAGAGCGTCACCCCATGAGGGCGAGTCTTGCCGCGACCGTCGAGGTCCGCGGAGATGCGACCGTGGTGCACGTCGCCGGAAGTCTCGGCGTGAGCACCGCGCCGGTGCTGCGCACCACCGTCCTGGAATGTCTCGCCGACGAGCCGGCGCTCATCGTGCTCGACGTCGCGGAGCTGCGGGCCCACGAAGACGTGGCGCTGACCGTGCTCCCGGCCCTCGCCCAGCACGCCGCGGCCTGGCCCGGCAGCACGGTGAGCATGGCCGCCGCCCCCGCCCCGCTGCGCTCCGCGCTGGACCGGATGGCGGTCGCGCGGCAGATCCCCCTCTTCGCCACCACCGACGCGGCGATCGCGCACGGCGGTGCCGGCGCGCCCGGCGGCGAGCCGCAGGGGATGCGGGCCCGGCTGCAGCCCATGGTCGACGCGACCGCCGCGGCCCGGCACCTGGTGGACCGAGCCTGCCGGTCGTGGGGGGTCGCGCGGGTCGCCGACCTCGCCGAGCTCATCGTCACCGAGCTGGTCAGCAACGGGGTCCGGCACGCGGGGACCGACCTGGAGGTCCGGGTCGCGCTGCGCCGCCGGCAGCTGCACCTGTCGGTGCGCGACGGCAGCCCGAAGCTCCCCGTCCGGGGCGCCACCGGCGACACCCTCGCCGAGAGCGGCCGCGGCCTGCTCGTGGTCGAGGCGCTCACGCACCGGTGGGGTTGCACGCCGGTGCCCGACGGAAAAGTCGTCTGGGCGACCCTGAGGGCACAGTAAAGGTCACCCACGACCTCACCCTTTCACATATTCATTGGCAATTCCCCCGTGCGTACAGTGACCGGGAAAGCAATTCCGCCCGGTTCCACGACCGCACGCTCAACCGCGAATCGCTTGCTGCGCAACGCGATGGGATAGGGGGGAGTCTCCACCATGGAGACAATGCCCATATACAAAGACCGATTCGATTCGGCACTTTCACTGGAATCCTGGCGTCATGGGGACGAGGAGATCCTGCGCCCTTCCGGAGTGCTCGACCACGCGGCGAGCCTCGACCTTCGACTCGCGCTCAGCCAGCGGCTCGACGCCGGCCAGGTCAACCTGACCGTCGACCTGTCCCGGCTGCGTCTGCTCGACTGCGCCGCCGCCGACACCCTGCTCAGGGCCCAGCTGGAGGCCCAGGAGCGCGGTGGCGGGCTGCGGACACCGGGCGCGTCCGACCTGGTGCTGGACGTCCTGGAGATCATCGGGGCGGCGAAACGCCTGCGCGCCTACGACGACCCTCCCCTCGGCGCTCCACCGCCGGTACCGGACGAGTCCGAGCCGCCGAGCCAGTGGACGACCGTCAACGAGCTGCTGCGCCAGGCAGCCACGATGGACGTCAAGGACGCCCGGCGTGGTGCGCTGCGGCAGCGGGCGATCGAACACAGCCTGCCCCTGGCCGACCGGCTGGCCCGCCGGTTCCACGGGATGGGCGAGTCGCCGGCGGACCTCAGCCAGGTCGCCGCGCTGGGGCTGATGAAGGCCATCGACGGCTTCGACCCCGACTACGGCACCGACTTCGGCGGGTACGCGACGCCGACGATCGTCGGGGAGCTCAAGCGGTACTTCCGGGACAAGGGCTGGGGGGTGCACGTGCCCCGGCGGCTCCAGGAGCTGCGGATCGAGATCAACCGGGTGCGGGACACGCTCGGGCAGCGGCTGGGGCGCTCCCCCACGCCGCGCGACGTCGCCGAGCACCTGGGCGTCGCCGAGGACCAGATCCTGGAGGCCCTCGTGGCGTCCTCGGCATACCGGCCGGTGTCGCTGTTCGCACCGCTCGGCGGGGACGACGACGCGGGCACCCTCGCCGACGTGCTCGGCGACGACGACCGCGACATCGACGGCGTCGAGTTCCGCCAGGCGGTCAAGCCGCTGATCGCCCGGCTGCCGGAGCGGGAACGGCGGATCCTGTCCCTGCGCTTCTACGGCAACCGCACGCAGGCGCAGATCGCCGCCGACCTGGGCATCTCCCAGATGCACGTGTCGCGGTTGCTCTCGCGGACCCTGGAGGGCCTGCGCCGGGCGCTGCTGGACGGTTGAGATCTCGTACCACCGGGTAGGAAGCCCCCGGTGCACCGCCGGCACCGTCGCCGGTGTGGCTGAAGGGGGAATCGTGACGGACCTCCACACGGTGGAGATCGCCGCAGTGCTACGACAGCTCACCGCCCGCCTGATCGCCAGCGACGACCTCGACGAGGCCCTCGAGGACCTCGTCGAGACCGCTGCCGACCTGGTGGACGGTGCGTCGTGGTGCGCGGTAACCCTGGTGCGGGCGGGCGGGCCGTCGACCGCCGCCGCATCGCCCGAACTGCCGGCGACGCTGCACGACAGCCAGTACCACAGCGGCACAGGCCCGTCGATGGAGGCAATCCGTACCCGGGACCTGATCGTCAGCGCCGACCTGTCCTCGGACGAGCGCTGGCAGGGCTGGCGCGAGCACGCGCTGGAGGCCGGGGTGCACGGCGTGCTCACCGTCCCGGTCGACATCGACGAGCAGGTCATCGGGGCGTTGACGGTGTACGCGGCGCAGCCCGGACGCTTCACCCCCGACGCCGGCCTGACGGCGATGCTGATCGCCGAGCACGCCGGGCTGCTGCTCGCCGCGGTCGTCGACCGGGGCCGGCAGGCGGACCTGCACGCGGAGCTGACGGAGGCCCTGGCCGACGGCGAGACCGTCAACCGGGCCATCGGGATCATGATGGTGCAGCGGGCCTGCTCCTCGGAGGCGGCCTTGGAGGTGCTGCGCGGCACCGCGGGCCGGCTCGGGCTGCCGCTGTCGGCCGTCGCCCAGCGCCTGGTCGAGACGGTCGAGCGGCGCGCGACCGTCGCCTGAAACGGCGTTTCGGCCGCACCGGCCCGCCATCCTTGGCGAAACCGGTGCGGCCGGGCTCATGCGGCGGGTGATCCCGCGGGTCAGACCGTCAGGGTCCAGCTGTCCAGGCGGCCGGTGTTGCCCTTGTACGAGTCGCGCACCCGCAGCTTCCAGGTGCCGTTCTTCATACGGCTGCTCAGGTTCACGGTGTAGGCGGCGTCGAGGTTCTTCGCCTTGTCCTTGGTGCTCGCGGCCTTGAGGCGCTTGACCGAGCCGTTCGGCGCGATCAGCTCGACCACCAGGTCGCCCTTCTTGCCGTGCACGACGTGCACCTCGACGCGGGCCTTCGACGACGCCTTCCCGGCGCAGCCGCTGACCGTGACGGCGGTGGTGACCGTACCCCGGTCGCGGATGGTGGCGTCGGCGCCGTTGGTGCGCACGTTGCACGGTGCGGCCGCCGGGGCGGGCGTGGCGACGATCGTAACCGGCTGGCTGACCGGCTGGCTGACCGGCTGGCTGACCGGCACCGCGGCGGCCAGCGCGGCGGTGGACAGCAGCCGGTTCGGGGAGCCGGCGCCGGCGTCGCCGACGACGTTCGGCACCGACGTGGACAGCAGCCCGCTCTGCACCTGCGCCGGGGTCGCCGACGGGAACGCCGACAGGTAGAGCGCCGCGGCGCCGGTGACGTGCGGGGTCGCCATCGAGGTGCCGCTCATGATCGCGGCACCGGTGTCGCCGCTGTTGCTGGCCGAGGTGATCGCGACGCCGGGGCCGAACACGTCGACGCAGGAGCCGTAGTTGGAGAACGACGCCCGGTTGTCGCTGGAGTCGGTCGCGCCGACGGTGATCGCCTCGGGCGTGCGGGCCGGCGAGATGCCGCAGGCGTCGACGTCCTCGTTGCCGGCGGCGATGGCGTAGGTGACGCCGGAGGCGATCGAGTTGCGGACCGCCTGGTCCAGCGCCGGGCTGGCGGAGCCGCCGAGGCTCATGTTGACGACCGCCGGCTTCCGCGCGTTCGCGGTCACCCAGTCGATCCCGGCGATGATGCCGGAGTACGAGCCGGAGCCCTCGCAATCCAGTACCCGGACGCTGACGATGTTCACGGACTTCGCCACGCCGTAGGTGCTGCCGCCGACGGTGCCGGCGACGTGGGTACCGTGGCCGTGGCAGTCGCTCGCGTCGGTGTCGTTGTCGACGAAGTCGTACCCGGAGCGGGCCCGGCCGCCGAACTCGCTGTGCGTCAGGCGTACCCCGGTGTCCAGCACGTACGCGGTGACGCCGGCGCCGGTGGCCTGGTAGGTGTAGGTGCCGTTCAGCGGGCGGCCCGCCTGGTCGAGGCGGTCCAGGCCCCACGGCGCGCCGCTCTGACTGCCGGTGAGCGCGACGGTGCGGTCCTGCTGGACGTAGTCGACGAGCGGGTTCGCGGCGAGCCGCTTGGCGCCGCGCTCCGTCAGCTGCGCCGAGAAGCCCTTGAGCGTGCTGCCGAAGGAGCGCCGCACCTTCCCGCCGAACCGGTCGGCGAGCCGGCTCGCGCTGCCGGCGGTGTCGGCGGCCGCCACCGTGTCCTTGAGCACGACGATGTAGCGGTCGCGGATCGCGCCGGGGCTGCCGGCGCCGCGGATCTGTCCCTCCGCCGGGGCGGCCAGGGCCGGAGAACCGGCGGCCACGATGCCGGCGACCGCCGTGGCGGCGACGAACGTGGCGCGCAGGGTGACTCGCATCTGGCTGGCCCCTCCCGAAGTGGTGACGTTGCTTGCGTCACCAATGTTCGGGAGCGGGTGGTGCGTGGCCGGTTCACCGCGGGTTGCCGTGCGGTTGCGGCGTTTTCCTCAGTGCGACAGGCAGTTGATGGTGGCGAGGAGGCTGTTGAGGGGGCGGCCGCGGGTGAGTTTCGTGTCTGCGAGGGACAGCCCGTGCACCGACGTGGCGTGCGGCGCGTTCGCGCTGTAGAACACCACGGGCACGTCCGCGGTCGCCTGGTTGCCGCGGAAGAGGTTGAGCAGCTCGTCGCCGTCGACCCTGGGCAGGTGCAGGTCCAGCACGGCCACGTCGAAGTGCGGCTGCCCGGAGGCGACGTCGAGGGCCTCCTGCGGCGTCGCCGCGGTGATCACGTGGTGGCCGCCGATCTGCAGCCTGATCGCGGTGGTCTCGCGGATCTCCGCGTCGTCGTCGACGAGCAGCACTCGGGCCATGGCAGCAGGGTTCCCTTCCCGACGGATCGCAACCGTCTCATCGGCCGGGGAACCCCACCACGTGAACACTTGCCGCTTTAACCACGTGAACACTTGCCGCTTTATGAGCCCGACCGCCGCCGGCGCATCACGATGACGACGACCACGATGGCGGCGATCACCACGACGGCGCAGCAGCACCCGCCGATGAGGCCACCGAAGCCGCCGCTCACCTTCGGTTTCTTCTTCGCGACCTCGCCGCTGATTTCGAGCACCGAGGGGTTGAGGTAGCTGACGACGTATGCGACGAGAGCGGTCATGTCGTCAAGGTATCCGGTGCTGTCACGCCCTGATCCACGCGGTCGTGTCGGGCGGCAGGCTGCCGTCGGCGGCCAGGTCCCCACTGGCGAGCAGGACCTCACCCGGCGGCAGCGGCGCGGGCACCTGAGCGAAGTTGGTGATCACCCGGATCCCGCCGTTGCGGAAGTCGACCCGGTCCTCACCCTCGTTCCAGACCAGGACGCCACGGCCCAGCTGGTACGTCCGGCGCAGGCGCAACGCCTCGGTGTAGAGCGACAGGGTCGAGCCCGGCACGCCGCGCTCGGCGTCGGCGGCGAAGCGTCCCCAGTCGGCGGGCTGCGGCAGCCACGACGCGGCACCCGGCCCGAAGCCGAACGACGGCGCGGCGGCCTCCCACGGCACCGGCACCCGGCAGCCGTCGCGGCCCCGGACCTCGTGCTTGGAGCGGAACCAGGTCGGGTCCTGCCGCTCCTCGTCGGGCAGCGTCGTGTGCTCCGGCAGCCCGAGTTCCTCACCCTGGTACAGGTAGGCGGAGCCGGGCAGCGACAGCATCAGCATCGTGGCGGCGCGGGCCCGCCGCAGGCCGAGCGCCTCGTCCGGCTGAGGGTCGCCGACCCCGATGCCGCCCTGGGTGCTGTGGCCGGGCTCGTACCCGAGGCGCGAGGCGTGCCGCACGACGTCGTGGTTGGACAGCACCCAGGTGCACGCGGCACCGACGGGCGCGACGCCCTCGATCGACTCGGTGATCGCGGCGCGCTGGTCGTCGGCGGTCCACGGGGCCATCAGGTAGCTGAAGTTGAACGCCTGGTGCATCTCGTCGGGGCGGATGTAGCGGGCCATCCGCTCGGCCGGCGACACCCACGCCTCGCCGACCATCATCCGATCGCCGTCGTAGGAGTCCAGGACCCGCCGCCACTCGCGGTAGATGTCGTGCACGCCGTCCTGGTCCCACATCGGCGGCGTGCGGTGCTCCGCGCCCGGGCTGGTGATCGGCACCTGCGCCTCGGTCCAGTCGGGCAGGCCGCTCTCCTTGATCAGGCCGTGCGCGACGTCGACCCGGAAGCCGTCGACGCCCCGGTCGAGCCAGAACCGCAGGACGTCGGTGAACATGTCCCGGACCTCGGCCAGGTCCCAGTTGAGGTCGGGCTGGCTGGAGTCGAACAGGTGCAGATACCACTCGTCGTCCGCCACGCGGGTCCAGGCGGGGCCGCCGAAGACGCTCTGCCAGCCGTTGGGCGGCTGCTCCCCGTCGGGGCCGAGGCCCTTGCGGAAGTGGTACCGCTCCCGCGCCCTGCTCCCGGGTCCGGCGGCGAGGGCCTCCTGGAACCAGGCATGGTCGCTGGAAGTGTGGTTGGGCACCAGGTCGACCACGACGCGCAGCCCGCGGGCCTTCGCCGCGGCGACCAGGGCGTCGAAGTCGTCCAGCGTGCCGAACCGGGGGTCGACGTCACGGTAGTCGGCGACGTCGTACCCCGCGTCGTGCTGCGGCGAGGGGTAGAACGGCGACATCCACAGCGCGTCGACACCCAGCTCGGCGAGGTGGTCGAGGCGCGACGTGATGCCGCGCAGATCCCCCATGCCGTCTCCGTCCGCGTCCGCGAACGAGCGTGGGTAGACCTGATAGATCACGGCATCACGCCACCAGACCAGCGAACTCACCCCTTGACTCCACCGGCCAGCAGGCCGCGAACGAAATATCTCTGCAGCGACAGGAACACGATGATCGGGATGACCATCGACACGAACGCGCCGGAGGTCAGCCGCTGCCAGTCGTTGCCCCGGGTGCCGGCCAGCTCGGCGAGCCGGACCGTCAGCGGCCGGGTGTCCGGACCGGAGGTGAACACCAGGGCCACCAGAAGATCATTCCAGATCCACAGGAACTGGAAGATCGTCAGGGACGCGAGGGCCGGCGTGATGAGCGGCAGGACGATCCGCCGGAACGTCATCGCCGGTCCGGCACCGTCGACCCGGGCCGCCTCGAACAGGTCCTTCGGCAGCTCGGACATGAAGTTGTGCAGCAGGAACACGCCGAGCGGCAGGCCGAAGCAGGTGTGCGCGAACCACACGGCGAAGAAGCCGCCGCCCCAGGTGGTGTAGTCACCCAGGATCTGCAGCAGCGGGATGAGCGCCATCTGCAGCGGCACGATCTGCAGCGTGAACACGCCGATGAAGATCCAGTCCCGGCCGCGGAAGTTGAGCCACGACAGCGCGTAGGCGGCCATCGCCGCCAGGCTGACCGAGAACAGCACGGCCGGCACGGTGATGGTCAGCGAGTTGATGAAGTAGCTGGCCAGCCGGCCGGAGGTCGCCGAGGTGCCGAACACGACCTCGTTGTAGTTGTCCAGGGTCAGGCTGGGGTTGGTGAAGAACTTCCACCAGCCCGTCGTCTTGATGTCGTTCTCGGGTCGCAGCGACGAGACGAACAGGCCGAACGTGGGGATCGTCCAGAGGATCGCGATGATGATCGACACCACGCTGGCGGTGCGGGAGGTGAGCTTGCGGCGGACCCGTCCGGCCATGGTGCTCGCCTCGGGCTTGGCGAGCGGACTGGCCTCGGGGGCGGCCTTGTCGAACGAAACGCTGCTCATCGGATCTCCGCTCGTTTCCGCAGCTGCCGGACCTGGTACGCGACGACCGGCACGACGAGCAGGAACAGCACGACGGCGAGAGCGGCGCCGCGGCCCTCACCGCTGGGATCGTCACTCAGCCGGAAGGCCTGGTTGTACATCTCGAAGGCGAGCACGCTGCTCTTGAAGTTGCCGTTGGTCGACGTCCGGACGATGTCGAAGACCTTCAGCGTCGCGATGGTGATGGTGATGGTGACCACCACGACCGCGGGCCGGATGCTCGGCATCGTCACCCGCCAGAACATCTGCCACGGGTTGGCGCCGTCGAGCCGGGCCGCCTCGACGATCTCGGCGGGGATCGCCTTGATCGCGGCGGACAGGATGACCATCGCGAAGCCGGCCTGGATCCAGATCATCATGACGATCATGAAGAAGGTGTTGCTCGGCGACTCGGTGAGGAACTGCCGGGGTTCCATGCCCAGCCACACGAGGATCTGGTTGAGCAGACCGATCTGCTCGACGTCCGCCTCGCGGAAGGCGTAGATGAACTTCCAGATGATGGTCGCGCCGACGAGCGAGATCGCCATCGGCATGAAGATGAGCGACTTGGCGATGCCCTCGCCGCGGGCCTTGTCGACCAGCACCGCGTAGGTCAGGCCGAACGCCGTGGCCAGCAGCGGCACGCACACCACCCAGAACAGGGTGTTGCGCAGCATCGTCAGCGTGTCCGGGTTGGTCACGATCCACGTGTAGTTGTCGATCCCGACGAACTTGCCGCGGGTGTTGTTGTAGAACGACAGCGTGATCGTGCGGATCAGCGGATAGACCAGGCCGATGCAGAGCAGGATGAGCGCCGGTCCGAGAAAGCCGAACATGTGCAGGCGTTCCCTGCCCTTACCCCATCTGGGCAGGACGTCGAGCACGAACAACAGCCCGCCGACCACCGCGATGAAGCCGCCCATGAAGAGCAGTGCCGGCCAGATCTTCGCGACGTCTTCGGAGAAGTCATATTCCATGGGGGTGTCCTCCGACTGGCCGGCTCCGGCGCCGTGGTGCCGACGTGCACACCACCGCGCCGGAGCCGGACCTCAGCTCACTTATTTGGGCCAGGTGCTTTCGATGTAGTCCAGCGTCGCCTTGGTGTCCTTGGTGCCGTTGATCCAGTCGGTCATACCGGTCCAGAAGGACTTCGAGCCGACCGCGGCGGGCATCAGGTCCGAGCCGTCGAACCGGGCCACGGTGGCCGGGTCCTGCAGGATCTTCACCGAGAGCTTGTCGATGGTGCCGGTGACCAGGCTGGTGTCCAGGTTCTTGTTGGCCGAGATCCAGTCACCGAGCTTGGCCTTGCTGTTGGCCCACTCGACGGAGGCGAGGTAGGTCTGCACCTTGACGACCTCGTCGCGGTCGGAGAACGCGGAGACGAACTCGCCCGCGACCAGGACCGGCTTGCCCTTGGCGGGGTCGACGGCCGGGAAGTAGAACGCGAAGACGTCGCCGTCCTCGGCCACGTTCGTGCCCTTCGCCCACTGGTTGGAGTAGAAGTTCGCCTGGCGGTGCAGGCCGCACTTCTTGTCCTTGACCGGCAGGCCACCCTCCTGGAAGGAGGTGGTCACGATGGTCTTCGGGTTACCGACGTACTTGGGGTTCTTGAGGATCGAGGCGGTCCGCTCGGCGGCCGACACGATGCGGGGGTCGTTGAACGGGATCGTGTGGTTGACCCACTGGTCGTACACGTCCGGGCCCTGGTCACGAAGGACGATGTCCTCGATCCAGTCGGTGGCCGGCCAGCCCGTCGCGTCACCGGACTCGATGCCGGCGCACCACGCCTTGATGCCGGTCGCCGCGATGTCGTCGGAGAGCTTGATCATCTCGTCCCACGTGGTGGGGACCTTGTAGCCCTTCTCCTTGAACAGCTGCGGCGAGTACCACACCAGCGACTTGACGTTGGCGCCCATCGGAACGCCGTAGATCTTGCCGTTGACGGTGGCGTACTTGGCCCAGTCCTTCGACCAGTTCTTGTCGAGGTTGGCCTTCACCGGCGCGGGCAGCTCCTTGAGCTGGCCCTTCGTCGCAAACGAGGCGAGCAGGCCCGGCTGCGGGAAGACCGCGATGTCCGGCGGCTGACCTCCGTCGGCGCGCACCTTGACCTGGGTCTCGAACTCGCCGGACCCCTCGTACTCGATCTTGATGTTGGTGCAGTCCTCGAACTGCTTCCACGACGAGGTCAGCTTGTCGGCCTCGGCGTCGCGGATCGTCGCGTAGATCGAGACGGTCTTCTTCTTGTCGACCTTGTATTGCGCGTAGGGCGCGCACTCGGGTTTGTCGGCGTTGGTTGAGCCGGTGTCACTGCCACTGTCACCGCAAGCGGCGGCGGCAAGTGCCAGCGCGGCCACACCGGCGAGCGCGAACGCCCGACGCCGCCTCGAGAGGACAGCCATGGTTAGC
This sequence comes from Dactylosporangium sp. NBC_01737, assembly GCF_035963215.1. Taxonomy (NCBI): domain Bacteria; kingdom Bacillati; phylum Actinomycetota; class Actinomycetes; order Micromonosporales; family Micromonosporaceae; genus Dactylosporangium; species Dactylosporangium sp. NBC_01737. The sequence continues at coordinate 3,598,672 of NZ_CP109153.1, read as the reverse complement.
CTCCTTTGGCTAGACCCGGTCCGGGCGAACAGCTCCGCCCACGTACCGGTGTGCTGTGTCCCTCGGATGTAAGCGTTTGCAAGGTCGGTTTGTCGAGCCCTTCGGCAGGATTGATCGATAACGAGTTAGCAACACGGTGGACATATTGCTGTTGCGCAGAGTGTTGCTAGCCTCCCCGTGTGGCCGACGTTCCCGTGCCCGTGAGCATGGAGGACGTGGCCCGGTTGGCCGGGGTCTCCTCCGCCACCGTGTCACGCACCCTCCGAGGGCTGCCCAACGTCTCCGACGAGACGCGCGACCGCGTGCTGCAGGCCGCGGCGTCGCTTTCGTACGTCGTGTCGCCGATCGCCTCCCGCCTCGCCAGCGGCCGCACCCACACCGTCGGGGTGATCGTCCCGTACGCCGCACGCTGGTTCTTCGGCCAGATCGTCGCCGGCGCCGAGTCCGTCCTGCGTGAACACGACCTCGACCTGCTGCTCTACAACCTCGGCGACGTCGCCGCCCGTCAGCGCTTCTTCGGCCAGCTCCCCCTGCGCCGCCGCGTCGACGCGGTCCTCGTCGTCGCCATGCAGTTCAGCGACCCCGAGATCGCCGACCTGCGCAGCCTCGGCGTGCCGATCGTCGCCATCGGCCACGACGTCCCCGGCGCCGGCTGCGTCCGCATCGACGACATGGCCGCTGCCACATCCGCCATCCAGCACCTTCTCGGCCTCGGCCACCGGCGGATCGGGATGATCTCCACGTACGCCGACCAGACGATGTTCCTGCCCGTCGCCCACGCCCGCCGCCGTGCCTACCTCGACACGCTGCGCTCTGCCGGCCTGCCCATCTGCGACGAGCTGGTCATGTCCGTCCCCCACGGCCTCGACGGCGGCGAACAGGCCATGCGCCGCCTCCTCGCCCTGCCCGACCCACCCACCGCCGTCTTCGCCGAATCCGACGAACTGGCCTTCGGCGCCCTCTCCGCCCTGCGCCGCACCGGCCGGCACGTCTCGGTCATCGGCTTCGACGACCACGAGCTCAGCGCCCTGCTCGACCTCACCACCGTCCGCCAGCGCGTCTTCGAACAGGGCGTCCTCGCCGCCGGCATGCTCCGCCGCGCCATGACGGTCAGTGACTGGACCCCCGAAGAGCTCCTCATGCCCACCACCCTCGTCCTGCGCGCCTCAACCTGGCCCGTCGCGGTTAGGACCGCCGGCACCGGGTAGCTCGCCGCCCGTTGGATTCTCTTCGGTAGCACTTCAGGGGGTTAGTGCCATGACCGAGATGCCGGTGACCTGGGAACAGCCGGACGACGAGCTCGAGGACCTGATCGGCCCCGACACGGACCTGATGGACCAGGAGCCGGAGCAGCCCACACCAACGGACTTCTTCTGGGAGGACGACGAGGAGTAACGCACCGCACAGGCCGGACGGGGGTATCTCGTTTTTGGGGCCCGACAAGGGCGTGCTAGAGTTTCCTCCGTTCAGCCAGGCGCCGCTAGCTCAACTGGCAGAGCAGCAGACTCTTAATCTGCGGGTTGTAGGTTCAAGTCCTACGCGGCGTACGCGAGAAAGGCCCAGGTCACGGCATCTCTGCCGGACCTGGGCCTTTCGTGTTCAGGCTGTACAGCCAACATGTACAGCCGAGCAACTCCGTCCACCGCGACTCATACCCTGACCACAGACATCCGCAGTGCTGGTCGGCGGTATCGTCGATGCCGGTGTTGAACCGGTGGACTGCCTGCCAGGCCAAGTCTCGTCCACCTCGACGAGAGGGGCGATCACCGAGCAGAACCCGTCTTCGGTCCTAGTCGACGGGAACGATGTGCTGGTCGATGCGCTGTGAGCCGGACGGATCGGGCCGCAGCGAAGGAGCTTGCAGCAATCCTGGCGCCCGTGCGGGTCGGCGACATGATCATCGCGAGGCGGCTGCCTCCATGATCACCCAACCCCCGAACGACCCGGCTACCCGCCAAAACTCGCTAAGTGCGGCTGCCCTACTAGTGTCCTGAGTCGCTAATTCGCCTACACTTTGCGTATGCCAGGGAAGGCGCAGGGGTCGTTGGTGTTGTCCGACGATGAGCGTGAGACGTTGTTGCGATGGACGCGGCGGGCGAAGTCATCGCAGGCGTTGGCGATGCGGTCGCGGATCGTGTTGGCGTGTGCGGACGGCATGCCGAACACCGCTGTTGCTGCGCGGCTTGGGGTGTCTCGGGACATGGTCGGGAAGTGGCGGTCCCGGTTCATCGCCAGGCGTTTGGAGGGTTTGTCGGACGAGCCGCGGCCGGGAGCGCCGCGCAAGCTGACTGATGATGCGGTCGAGGCGGTGGTGGTGGCGACGTTGGAGCAGGCGCCGCCGCGGGGTGACAGTCACTGGTCGACCCGATCGATGGCCAGGGCGGTCGGCTTGAATCAGACCGCGGTGTCGCGGATCTGGCGTGCGTTCGGGCTCAAGCCGCACCTGGTCGACGATTGGAAGCTGTCGACGGACCCGCAGTTCATCGAGAAGGTCCGCGACATTGTCGGGTTGTACCTCGACCCGCCGGTCGGGGCGATGGTCCTGGCGGTGGACGAGAAAAGCCAGATGCAGGCGTTGGACCGCACGGCGCCGGTGCTGCCGATGATGCCGGCCGCGCCCGCCCGGCAGACCCACGACTACGTCCGGCACGGCACCACGAGCCTGTTCGCAGCTCTGGACCTGGCGACCGGCAAGGTGATCGGGCAGACCCAGCGACGACATCGGCATCAGGAGTTCCTGCGGTTCCTCAGGACGATCGACAACGCCACACCGTCCGATGTGGACCTTCACCTGATCCTGGACAACTACAGCACGCACAAGACACCCCAGATCCAGCAGTGGCTGGTCAAGCACCCCCGCTTCCACCTGCACTTCACACCGACCTACTCGTCCTGGCTCAACCTCGTCGAACGCTGGTTCGCCGAGCTCACCAACCGCAAGCTCCGTCGCTCCACGCACCGCAGCGTCGCCGCACTCGAAGCCGACGTGACCGCCTGGATCGAAGCGTGGAACACCGACCCGAAGCCGTTCGTCTGGACCCGCACCGCCGACGAGATCCTCGAAACACTCGCCGCGTACTGCGGCCGAATTAACGACTCAGGACACTAGGCTGGACCTCCCAGTTCAGATCGGTTGACCGAGAGCGTCCCCGTGGGTTGATACTTCACACATTGCCCACTCTGACGAACAGGTCCGGCGCGTCCTTCTCGAAGTCGCCAGCAAGCTCAACCAGTAGCGGGGACGTGTGGTCGAAGTCTGGGCTGACAACGGTGTAAATGTTTTCGTCAGAGTCTGGCCAACCAAAACCTTTCGGAGCGAAAACAACAAAAGCACCCTTGCTTTTAGTCCACGACCCATCAAAGGAATTCAATTTAAGGAACTCGTCGATACAGCCGCGGCTTGCGGATATCCGCAACCACATCTTGACTCCGAACATGTCGGAGTACTTCGCGTATCGCACCGACTCCTCGGCACACACGGGCAGCTGCAGATTGGCCCAGTGCAGACTGGCCGACAACGACGACCCATCGTGTTCGGGATAGGCCCGAGGATCGGTCGGACGGACGAGCAGCGCCCCGACTGCGACAGCCAGCAGCGTTATCACTGTCACGGCAAGCACGATAACGATCTGCCGGCGTGCGCCCGTCTCGACCTTCACCCGCCGGCCCTCCGAAGCGCTCATGAGATGCTGTGGACCCCGCCCGTACCTAGCATCGCATAGTTGCGCGCCATGCCATATTCGTGCAGCTTGTAGAACTCGTGCGGGACTGTCACTCCCATCACCTCGGGCGCTCCCCCGACGTCGAAGTTCCACGCCTTGAACACAGTGACGTCGTACGAGCCGGTGACTTTCGCGGTGCCGTCCGCGTTCCGTACGACCGTGATCGAGCCGTTCACTTTCATTTGCATGTCGCCGATACCGAAGCCAAGATTTCGATCGAGCTTGCCGTGACCGTTCGTCTCCGCCTTGACCCATCCACCATTGAAGGTGTAGCTGCAGGTGTCCGCGCACTGCGCCAAGGCCATCTGCTTATAGTAGTCGATCTCCCGATTCACTCCATAAGCGAAAGACTCGTTGGACATAAAATCGTCCGGGTTAACGTAATACGGCATTCCCGTACCTAGGAGCCAATGTGTCCACAGGTCGCACGCGGTCTTGCCGATCGCGCACATGGCCGCCAACGTTGCTTGCGCTTGGGCGAGTTGCCCGTCGATGTAGTCGTAGTTCCCCAGCTGCTGGGCCCAGTTGGCCGAGTTGTAGTCTGCCTGGTTAACTTCGTCGTTGCCGGGTGTCTGCGATCCTCTCGGTGTAAGAGTATTATTCCTGCTCACGGTGCTGGAGTCCTGGTTGTTGTTGACGCCGCGAGGGTGGCACTCGTAGCCGCCTCTGCCACCTGCGCAGGTATTCGGGTCGTAATTCGGGTTATGCCAGGGTCGTGGTTCCAGACCGGTGGAGTCGCTCAAAGTGGCGGGACTATTGTTGGCGTAGGTGTAGCCGTTGATCTGCAGCGGGCTGGTGACGTCGGTGATGGGATCGTCGGAGATGAACCGGCCGGTGGCGGGTTCATATTCGCGGGCGCCGAGGTGGGTGAGTCCGGTGCTGTCTCGGGTGCCGCCGACGAACCCTTGGGTGTTGGGCCAGGTCGGGTCGGTGCCGCGGGGGTTGCCGAACGGATCGGTCTTGCGCCGGGTGACGGTCTGGCTCACCGCGTCGATGGCGAGTTGCCCGCTACCGTGATGGTCCGCGGCGAGCCATGTCAACCCGGACGGGGTGCGGCTGGCAACACCGTAGTAGCGGGTGCCGGTGACGGTGCCGCCGACCTTGCGCAGTTCGTAACCGGGCAGGTACACCGCCGCCCCGGCGGGGTCTTTCGACACCAGGCGGGTGCCGTCGGCGTCGTAGATGTAGCTGCTGACGCCGGCACTGTCGGTGACGGTGGCGAGGTGGCCTTCGCCGTCCCAGTCGAGGGACTGGTCGGGTTTGCCGGTGATGTTGCGGGTGAGGGTGTTGCCGGCGTTGTCGTAGGTGTAGCTGTCGGTGCTGGTGCTGGTGCCTGTGGTGTCGACCTTGGTGAGGGTGTGCCGTTTGCCGGTGGTGGGGTAGGTGTAGGTGCGGGTGGTGTCGGTGCCACCGCCGATGGCGTGGCGGATCTCCTGGGTGCGGTTGCCGCTGTTGTAGTTGCTGGTGCCCGTGGCGTACTGGTAGCTCGTCCAGTACGGGTCGGGTCCACCGACCACGGCCGTGGACGGGTTGGCCTGGCACGTCGCGGCCGTGGTGGTCCACGCTTCGGTGAGTTCGCGCAGCGCGTCGTAGCCGAAGCACTGGTTGGACACGACCGGCCCGCCGAGGGTTTCGGTGATGTTCTTGACGTTTCCGGAGGCGTCGTAGCCGTAGCCTTCGGTGAGCCGCTCGATCCACGTGTTGGGGTTGGCGGCGTTCTCGGTCTCGGTTTTGGCGCTGGTGAGCCGGCCGGTGGTCTCGTCGATGACGGTGGTCTGCCGGACCCGCTTGCTCCCAGAGCCGAGGATCTGCTGGTAGGGGGCACCGAAGGCGTGGTAGCTCGTCCCGGCGACGTACGTTTCCAGCCCGCTCACAGTCAGCGCTTTGCCGGTGTTGTCGTAGGTGTTGGTCAGCGTCTCCGCGGGCAGGTTGCCTGCCGCCGGGTAGGTCAGCGTGGCCGTGGACCCGTCGACGTTGTACGTCATTGACGTGGTGTAGGAGCCGTTCGGCAGCCACGGCATAGTCAGGCTGGACGGGATCAACGTGGTGGTCCCGAGTGGCCGGTAGCCGTCGTCATAGCCGGTGACGGTGCTGGTGAACGCATCGGTGCCGACGTACCTGGTGGATGAGGTCAGCTGCCCCTTGGCGACCGTGTCATACGCCCACGACGCCCGCTTGAACCCGGTCGTGCCGACCCCGTCGTACAGCCCGATCTTGCGACCCGCTTCGTCGTACTTAATGGTTGTGCTGACGGGACGCGCGCTGGTGACTGTTGTCGGCCGGCTGTTCAGGTCGTAGCTGGTGTTGGTGGTGCCCTTGTCCGGGTCGGTGGTGGAGACGACCTGGCCGAGCAGGTTGTAGGTGGTGGTCCAGGTGTTGCCGGACTGGTCCTGGACCTGCCTGAGGCGGTCCAGGAGATCGTAGGCGTACGTAGTGGCGTGGTAGCTACCGGTAGGCGTGCTGCCGAGGTACTGGCGCAATTCGGTGGTGTTGCCGCGGCCGTCAACGTAGGTGGTAGTGGGGGTGCCGCCAGCAGGTGGTGTGACGGTGGTGAAGTTGCCATCGTAGGCGGTGGTCGTCTGCCACTGCAGGATATTGACGGAGTACAATGCGTCGACGGTCTGCCGGCCGAGGCTGTCGTAGGTGTACCGGTGCTGGTTCTTGATACCAGCGTCGGTGTCCGCGAAGCCAGCGATCAGACCGGCGGGAGGACTTGAGTTCCAGAACGTGGTCGTTTTGGCGGTGAGCCCGCGTCCGTCGTACTGGGTGTCGGTGATGATCCGCCCGCCGTTGGCCTGCGGGGCGCGGCTCTGATGCTGCCGCTGCCGCAGATTCCCGTCGTACAGGTCATAGCTGACGATCGTGTTGCCGTTCGGGCCCAGCGCGACCGTGCTGATCATGTTCGCGGTCACCGGGGAAAGCGAAAAGAACTGGTAGTTGTAGTGCAGGTTCGGTGTGCCGGTGGTCAACCGGTTATCCAGCCACACGTCGGTAAGCCGGCCCAACGCGTCGTAGCGGGCGTTGATCTTCTTGTGGTTGGCATCATCGATCTGCGTCGGCAAACCATGCGACGGGTCGATGATGGTGGCGATCTGATGCCCCAACGGGTTGGTGACAAGAGTCTGGGTGACTGGGGCGTCCGCGGCAGGGGTGTACTCGGTGATGGTCTTGTGGAAGTTGTCGTTCATCGGGTCGCGAGTCCACACGACCCGGCCGTAGCTGTCGTAGCCGGTGTTGGCGGTGTTCTGCCAGCTCAGGACCGGGCTCGCCGGCACGCTGTAGTCGACGCTGCTCAGCGCATCGGTCCTGGTGACGAGGCCCTGGCCGACCGGACCGGTGCCGGTGGTGTTGCCGTCGTAGTAAGTGAACGTCCCGGCCATGATTCGGCCGGCCCCGATCAGGTTGCAGACGGTCTGCAGGGTCTGCCGCTGGTAGTTGACGTGGTAACGGCCGCTGGCGGGGTCGATGCTGCGGTCGGCGTAGGTGATCTCGGTGCAGCGGTCGTCGATCGGGTCGGCCTCGTCGCCCCAGTCGCGGATCAGGGTCGGCAGGGTGTAGCTGTCCGTCGTGGTCGTGGTCTTCGTCCACCGCCATCCCTCAACCCCCGCAGTGGTGGTATGGGTGCGGGTGCGGGTCTCGGTCTCGGCGAAGTTGTTCGCGACCAGGTTCCCCATCCCGTACGCCAGGGGACGCGTCGCGACCGTGCCGTAGCCGTAGCTGTGCAGCGTCGAGGAGTACGCCAGACCACCCGGCCGGAACGACGTGTCCTCCCGCAGCTTCCCACGCAGCATGTAGAAGTCGGTCGTGGTGCCCTGCGAGTCGGTGATGGTGGCTGTCCGGGTGCCGCCGGTGTCGCTGGCCCGGTCACCGTGCAGCCCGCGGTAGTACAGCGCCGAGGACACCGTCTGCGTGCCGCCGACCGGTCCGGTCGTGGTGGTGACATCGGTGTAGCCGCGCCAGTCCGACCACGACCGCCGCGACAGCGGCGAGGTCTCGGACGGGTCGTGCCCCCACAGCACAGGCGTCGAGGAGTGCGTGAGGCTGTAGCTGTAACTGGTCAGCACCGGCGGCGCCGTTGAATCCGCCAGGTCCGTCTGCTGCACCGCGGTCACGACATACTTGTGGAACCAGCCGAACCCGGCCGTACCGCCCTCCGGCGACCAGTACTGCGGGAAACACCGGTAGATGTTGTTGTTCGCGCTGCCCTCGGGGATGCTCGTCGGGCTGCAGTCCGTTCCCGCGTAGTACACCGTCACCAGACCACCGGTGCCGTTCTCGATACTGCTCAGCCGGAACCGGCGCAGCTTGAGCACACCAGCAGCGATGTTGTAGTCGACCCGGTTGTCCAACGCCCCACCACCGAACGCCATCGGCGGCTCCGACAACGCCGTGCCGCCCTTGAACCCGGTGTGCTGCAACCCCTCCAGCCACAACGCCGCCGGACTGGCATCACCCGGATTCAGGAAGTCATGATCGAGGGTCCACTGGTCGACGTTCTGATACGTGGCCGTGGCCGGGTCCGTCAACACCTTCGTCGTCACCGACGCCAGCGACCACTGCATGAAATACGCCGGGCTGGTCAGGTTCGGACACGACGTCGCCACACAGTACTGATCCCACGGCACGTCGATCGAACAGGTCCCGACATCGTTACACCGCGACTCGATGCCGAAGTCGACCCGCATCGGCGCCGGCTTGCCCGGCGCACCCTCCGAACCCTGCCGGGTGCCGTACTCGATCCGCACCGGGTACACGTTGACGTCGTAATCCGCGACACCGTTGTTGTTGTTGTGGCCGTACTTCGCCGTGGTCTTCTGATAGAAAATCGTCTCACTGTTACCGCGCGGGTCCACGACATAGTCCAGGTTCCACCGGTACGCCTGCGGACACGACGACGCCGCATACCCACCCTGCGCCGACGTCTTGTAACACGGCTCCCCACTGTTGTTGCCGTACACCGGCACGATCCCCGTGGAATACGTCTGCGCCGCCGTCGCACTGTAGGCCCCGCCGTGACCGAAGAAGTACTGCGTCCCGTCCGGCGACATCACCTGCCAGAACTCACCGTCGTTGTCATAGTTGACCGCACCGGTGTACTTCTTGAAACTCCAACCCGTGTGAAGCGCCGACTTGTACTCACCAGTGGCGCTGTCCCGCACCAACTGCCCCGACACGCCGTCCAGCACGATCGAGATCGGCTCGTTGTCACCGTTCGCCGACGTCCAACACAAGTCACCAGTGGCATTGCCGTCATCGGAACAACCACGGTAGGACCGCTCGATATAGCCCAGATCGAGGTCCCAGCCGTCACCGACCCACGACGCCTGCGCATTCGTGGCCACCGTCTTGCCGTCCAGACCGCCCGAGCTGTACTGCAACTGCAGATTCGGGGTGGGACCACCCAACGACGGCGGCACCTTCAACGGCACCGAGTAGGTGAAGTCACCCGACGAACCGCCCTGCGACCACGACCCCGACGGCGACAGCGAGGTCTTCGACCAGTCACCTGCCTGCGACGCCGTACCCGACGTCAACGCCAACACCGCACCAGCAGACCCCGAACTGGCAGACTTCGACCCGCCCGCCACCACAGCCGGATCACCCGGCACCGACACCGCATCGGACGACACCCGCTTCGACACCGGGTTGTTCACCGACCTCAACGGCGTCTGCACCTGACACTGCGGCAACCCAGGCGTACTCGCCGCGCACGCCGGCAACGACACCAACCGCAACCGACCCCCGTAGTCACCGCCATACCCCGTCGCGAAGGCCGCATAATCCAGGTCCAGGCCCACCGCCGCGGACCCCGCAGCGCCGTCCGCCCGGGCCACCGTCAACACCACACCCTTGACATTCAGCGCCGCGGCCGCGTCCTGGCCAAGCACCGAAACCCGCACCTGCGACACGGCCCCAGCAGCCGCCTGCGCGGACTGCTCCCCTGCTGTGCGCGGCTCTGACACCGGACCACCCGGCCGCGCCACCACCGGCAACCCGCCCGGCGCCACCACCGGCCCCTGCTGCTTTGCTTGAGCCTGAGCAGTCCCGGACACCGGAACCACCGCTGATGCAGCCACCGGCCACACCGGCGCAGGCACCTTCCCCAACGCCGCCGTGTCGGACTCCACCGCCGGCCGGGCCCGGCCCGGCACACCAGACACCGCCACCGACCGCTCTTGAGGATTCACCACCCCCGACGGATTGGCCGGCGCCGCATGCGCCGGCAACACCACCAGCACCGCGGCCAACAACGCACCCGCCGACACAGCGGTCAACCACCGCCGCACCCGGCCACGCCCCGACCCGCGCACCGAGAAAGCGTCCTGACGACCCACCATGCGTGCCTCCCCCGCAACGATCATGCAGGCAGGACGATAGTGACGACCGCCGATCCATGGAAGCGCCTGAAAGACCCACTACACGCGGTCACCGGCTCATCCGCGGCCTCTCCGTGTGAGAGCCGCGGATACCGAGCAGTTCGGTGACCGGCATCACATCCCCGAGATACGCGGTGTCACGGAACTCGACCAGCTCCCCAAACGACCTGCCGCCCCTTCACCAAAGTGGACTCGACCACGCCGTCAGCCCCGTCGCCATCGCACATGCCTCGGCCGCTACGCACGCAACGCCTGCCCGCCTGCCTGCCGCGAACGGCGCCCGCACAGCCACCCCACCCGCAGGATCGCGACCACAGCGGGCCAAATGTGATCGACGTGTGATCGAACGCTTTCGCACACGCCGACAGCCAACGACAGCACCAGCCATTGACACAGCAGCAAAAGCCGAACGCATCACTTACCAGCACATATAGGAACGATATGGCACCAGTCAGCACAGGTCGGTTCAGGCTCTTAGTCTGCGGGTTGTAGGTTCAAGTCCTACGCGGCGTACAGCACGACACGGGCCATGACCTGGGACAACACCCCAACGGTCATGGCTCGTTCGCTGTCTACAGTGGACGCTTGTGTGATCCGTGTGTGATCTATAGCGCCCGCGACGGGCCGCCACTGCCCGATATCGGGCGATACCGGATGAACGTTTACAGTGGTCGCATAGCGCTACAGTCGCGCAGAAACCACTGACGCAGGTTCGAATCCTGCCGGGCACGTCACAGAACTGTGCGCAGCCAACGGGCACGCTCATGGTTGAAGCACGTGCCCGTTGCTACCGCCGCGAACCCGGCGTTGATCGCTCGATGCCCCCGACCGTCAGGCCGGCAAGGGGACCGCTCGACGCCGAAGGTGAACTCGCCGGCCTGCGCCCACTGCACGATCTGCCCGTACACCCCGCCGATGGTCTGGACATCGAGGCCCTTCGCGGCGCGCGCTGTGACCACTTTGTGAACCGCTCCCCGCGCCGCCCGGTCCGGCGGCCTGTACGGCGCCGGCCGTCAGGGGGTGGTCTTGCCCTGCGCGTGGTTGATACCGCTGGCGTAGAAGCCGTTCACCGCGTTCTGGACGTCCGTCAGCGACATCGCCTGCTCGGCCTGGTAGACCCAGTTGACCCGCATGTTCCAGGTACGGTCCCCGGTCATGGGAAGATCGATGAACCAGGCGCTGAACTGGATGCCCATCCGTTCGCGTGGATACGCCGCGCCGTCACTGGTGAAGACCTTGTTACCGTCGATCGAGTAGGTGACCACGCCGTTGACGGCGGTGAGCATCAGCACGTGCCAGCCGGCGAGAGTCTTGTTGGTGGCCCGCGTGACCCGGTCCCCGTCCTTGGAACTCCGCCAGCTCGTCGTGTCCAGCTTCGGCCCCGGGGCGCCCCAGCCGCCGTTGGGTTGGTACTCGTAGTCGAGCTCGCTGTAGGTCGGCGACGACGCCGAGGAGGAGATCACGCAGAACGCCTGGACGATATGGTCGCCGGCCTTGCCGGTCACCGGTTTGTCGGCGAAGAAGATCCGGGCGGCGAGGGTCCCGGTCTGGAAAACGTTGCTCGCCGTCGCCAGCTCGCCCTGTTTCGTGCCCTGTTTGGTGCCGTCCGAGACGGCCGCCAGCTGTAATGCCTGCCCGCCCTGCGCGGTCGGATCGGCGGGGAAGCTGACCATGTCGGCCGACCACGTGTCGGCGATCCCCGGCCGGCCCTTCCCCGTGCGCACGTGCCAGCCGCCGACGTTCAACGCCGGGTCGGTCGGACCGGTGTAATGAAAGTTGTCGAACATGACTCCGGGCGCGACGGGGGCGCTCGGCGCGGCCGATGTCTGCGCGGCCGGGGCCTGGGGGCCTGGCTCGTCACCCCAGCTGAGTTCGCCGTCGACGTATGCGGTCACCAGTCGCGACGCCTTGAACTCCACGGCCTTCGAGTCGAACGAGTGATCGTTGGTCTGGTTCAGTTCCTTGTGATCGAGCCGGTACAGCTGCAGCCCGATGCCTCCGCTGTTACGCTGCGGCGCCAGGGCGCCGGCGTCGGCCGTGAAGCCGATCTGGAGGTAGTGGCTGGCATTGGGGCTCGGGCTGGCCACCGCCCCGACCGTCGCCGTGATGTTCGCGCACCGCAGCTCGGTCTGGAAGCAGTTCGCGCCGTACGCCGAGGCGTTGTCCGCGTCGAAGTAGTACCGCAGCTTCACGTCGCGCAGCTGGACCGGCTTGGTGGAGGCGTTGACGACCAGAAGGAACGGCCGCCCGATCGGGGCGGTGGGTGGCGTGTCCGTCCGGTACTGCACGCTGAGCGGGACGGACGCCGACTCCGAGGAGGCGGCCGACTCGCTCGGGTTGATCCGCAGGGCGCCGTACGTCGCGGCGGCGACGCCGACGACCACCATGGCCGCCGCGGCGAACATGAGGCCCCCGCCACCCCGCTGGGGGCGCACCAGTCGCGCCGAGACGACCTGGGTCATGTCGGGGCCGCCTGCGATCAGGCGGTCGGTGTGGTAGCGCCTCCTGGAAGCGGTGTACGTGATGATCGACGTACCGATGAGCCCGATCGTGACGGCGAAGACGATCAGTTGGACCCGGCCCGCGAGACTCACCGCAACGGCAATGCCAGCGAGCACCACGAAGACGCCCAGGCCCTTGAGGGAGTTCATTGCGTTTCCGAGCTCATTTCCACGATGAAACACGCGTGGTGTAGGACTTGAAGATCGAGGAGACGATCCAGTACGTGCGCACCACGGTGTACACCAATTGGGGAATGAGCAACGCCTCGACGACCATTGCTTTCCAGCCGAGGTTGCGCACCCGTACTGCCGGATAGATGACCCAGAAGGCCGCCAGGACCCAGAAAACGGGTTGCGAGGGAACGCCGTATACGGCCAATGCGGCGAGTTGCGTCGTTCCCCAACCCAGAACGTACGCGGCGCCGAACAGCCCGAGAATCATCGTGACGATGGAATGCCAGGTGAACTTGGTCCAACCGCGCCGGCGCAGGGCGTCCACGGTGCCGCGCACCCAGCGCTCGCGCTGTTGGAGCAGTTCTTTCAGGGTCGGCATCAGATCGGTGTAGGCGATACAGAGCTGATTGGCGGTGACCTTCCAGCCACATTCCTTGAGCGTCAGCGTGGTCTCGTAGTCTTCGACCAGGTTGCGGTGGTCCTCCCAGAAGACCTTGCCGCGCAGATCGATCAGGCTCTGCAGGGCGCTGCCCCGGTAGAAGGACCCGGCTCCCGCCATGGTGTGGACCTCACTGCGGTAGCGCATGTTGGCGGCGCGCCCGTACTCGATGATCTGCATCCCGAGCAGATACCGCTGCCACGGATTTCGCCACAGGCCGGTCCGGCCGAAGCACGCCGCGCTGACGCCACCGATGCTCTCGTCGGATTCCATGACGTGCATGGCCCGTTCGATGAACTTCGGATGCAGCTCGGTGTCGGCATCCATGGTGAGCAGGTGCTTGACGGTGGTGTCCAGGCGTCCGCCCACCTGCGACCGCAGCCAGTCGATGCCGTGGTTGAGTGCGCCGGCCTTCTTGTGGGGGTTGTTCGGCAGGACCCGGACGATCGTTTTCGGCGACTGCCACCGGGCCGCGAAGCTGGCGGCGTAGGCCTCAGTGTTGTCGGTCGAGTTGTTCACCACGACGATGATGAGGTCCGGGGGCACGCTCTGCCTGGCCAGCGAGTTCAGGGACGTCAGAATCCCGACTTCCTCATTGCGCGCCGGAACCACGACGACCGTGTCGTAGGCGAATGTACGCGTTCCGTAGATGGTCGCGCGCGCCTTCCTGCGCCGCTCGGCCGGCCTGTCCGGCCCGCCTGGCGCAGAGCGCCTCGAGCGGTACACGGTCGCGCTCATTGACCTCTGACCTCCATGTGACCGCGTGACGTCAAATACCGTCGGTCTGCAGCGACGAAGACTAGCGGATTTAAGGGACCACGCAAGTGCCGCCCCAAATCTGCATCGGTCACGGATTTGCCCACGATGGTCCGGGCAAATCGGATATAACAGGGCGTACGTCGCGGCAAGTACGACTGATATGACAAAAAATCGACACGGTCGAGCGCCGGGGCCGTCGCGCGATGCCAAAATGGGCATTGGCCCCCAATGTCGCCATATCCGGCCTCGGGCGCAATTACCAGATATGACTGAGTTCTCCCTTAGGACCCAGGCCGCGGCGATGTCGTGCGGCCGGCATGTCCGGCCGGCCGCATCACCGATTCCGACCGTGAGGATCTGCACACCACCACTGCGCTTGCGGTAACCTCACCCGGCGCTGCCCTCTTGATCGAGCCGACAGGTGCCGAAAGTGCCTCTATCGTCCCGGTTCGCGGGGGCATTGTTGCCATCTACCGCTCATGCACGAATCAATTTCATTCGGTGAACCGGGGCTTACGGCCCATACGCCCGGAGCATTTGACAAGGGTGGCACCATGCGGAAACTACTCACCATCACCTCAGCGGCACTCATGGCAATGGGTGCCCTGGTCTATAGCGCGCCAAGCGGGTGGGCCGCCACCAATCTCATCGCCAACCCGTCCCTGGAGACCGCGGCCAACGCAACCACGCCGGCGTCCTGGCAATCGGGGGCATGGGGGACGAACGCGACCACGTTCAGCTACCTCAGCACCGGCCACAGCGGCACGCGCAGCGTGAAGGTCCAGACCACGAGCTACACGGACGGCGATGCCAAATGGTACTTCGCGCCCGTAACGGTCACGCCGAACGCCACCTATACCTTCAGCGACTACTACCAGGCCACGGTGAGCACCCGGCTCGTCGTGCAGTTCACGACCACCGGCAACGGCACCAGCTACGTCGAGCTGGCGCCCGCGCCGGCCACGACCGGCTCCACCTGGGGCCAGACCACGCAGACCGTCACCGCGCCGGCGAACGCCCAGAGCGCGACCGTCTTCCATCTGCTCGACAAGGTCGGCACGCTGACCATCGACGATGCCAGCCTGACGAGCGCGACCACGCCGCCCCCGCCGACGGAGCTCGTCCCCAACCCATCGGTCGAGGTGGCGTCCGCCGGCCAGCCCGCCGATTGGGCCAGTGGCGCCTGGGGCGGCAACACCGCGACGTTCAGCTATCTCACGACCGGCCATACCGGGTCCCGCAGCGTCAAGGCCACCCTCAGCAACTACACCAGCGGCGACGCCAAGTGGTACTTCACCCCGGTGACCGTCACGCCCGGCCTCAGCTACACCTTCAGTGACTGGTACAAGTCCGACGTCGGGACCGAGCTCATCGCGCAGTTCACCAGACCGGACGGCAGCCTCTACTACCAGTCGATGGCCGCCGTGGCGGTGAGCAGTGCCTGGACGCAGGTGACCAGCTCGGTCTCGATCCCGTCCGACGTCAACAAGCTCACCGTCTTCCACGTCCTGGCCGCCAACGGTTCGCTGACGCTCGACGACGCCAGCCTGACCGTTGCCAGTGGCATCCCCGCCAACCCCATTCCGAACCCGTCGGTCGAATCGGCGAGCGGCAGTGTTCCGGTGTCCTGGAGCACCGGCAGCTGGGGAAGCAACACCGCCGCCTTCAGCTACATCGCCGACGGCCACACGGGTGGGCACAGCGTCAAGGTGACCGTCAGCAACTACACGGACGGCGACGCGAAATGGATCCACCAGCCGCAACCGCTCGTGCCCAACAAGCAGTACCGGTTCACGGCCTGGTACAAGACCAACACGCAGCCGCACGTTGTCGCCCAGTTCGACCACGCCGACGGCACGGCGGCATACCTGACCCTGCCGCTACCCCTGCCGGCCGCCGACGCCGCGACGACCTGGCAGAAATACAGTGACACGTTCACCGTGCCGGGCAACGCCGTCGCTGTCTCCGTCTTCGTCCTGCTCAGCGGCAACGGCTGGGTGCAGACCGACGACTACGGTTTCGAGCAGTACACGCCCACCGGCTTCAGCCGGCCACTTGTCTCGCTGACGTTCGACGACGGCTACGAAGACAACGTCACCTCGGCCCTGCCCCTGCTCCAGGCGCGGAACTTCAAGACCACCCAGTGCTTCATCACCGGAAACATCGAGGGCGTGCCGGGCGGCCCCGAGAATGTCATGGCCTTCGCCAACACCGGGCACGAGATCTGCTCGCACACCGTCACGCATCCGTTCCTCACAACGCTTTCCGCCGCGCAGCTCGCCAATGAGGCCACCCATTCGCAGCAATACCTGCAGCAGCTCACCGGTCAGGCGGTGCCGAACATCGCGTCGCCCTACGGTGACTACGACACGACGGTGCTCAACCAGCTGAAGCTGTCGTACCGGTCGCACCGCACGGTGGATGTGGGCTACAACAGCAAGGACAATTTCGACCTCTCTCGTGTCCGGGTGCAGAACGTGGACCTCACCACCACCGTGGCCGAGTTCAACAGCTGGCTCGATCAGGCCGAAGCCACCAACACCTGGCTCGTGCTCGTCTACCACCGGATCGTGCCGGCCGGCCAAGGCGCCGACGGCGACTACGACACCAACCAGGCTGCCTTCGCGAGCCAGCTCGACGCCCTCCGCGACAGCGGCCTCACGGTCAAGACCTACAACGCCGCGCTCGATGAGCTGGTGCCGCAGCTCTGACCCGCGCGTCTGATCGACGTCGCCGGCCGGCCCGGTGAGCCGAACGCAGATGATCATGACAAGCGCCCGCGAATCCCACCCCAAACGCCAACCGGCCGGTGGCCCCGTCAACGACGGGGCCACCGGCCGATCCCTGCACAGTTCTGTGACATGCCCCGCCGGGGGGCACGTCACAGAACTGCAAAAGCGCAGCGCAGTCAACTATCACTGACTGTAGGCCGGGCGGCCAGGCCGTCGGCTTCACCGCCGACCGGTCCACGGCACGCCCGTGGCAGTGTGATGGCGGCTGCGGGGCTGCCCAACCGGCGCCGGGGCCGCGCGGCCGGATGAGCACGTCGCTGCAGGCCTGTTGCGCTCTGCCGAACGAGCGCGGCAGCGCGGTGGCGCCGCCGCCGAAGCGGCATTCCTGGAACAGGCGGCGATGCTCACGCCCGACTCTGGGCAGCGGGTTCGTCGGGTGCTTCAGGCAGCGCGCGCGAAGCTTGATGCGGGCGCGTTCGAGGCGGCGTCGAGTCTGATCGAATCAGCTGAGGGCGACGCGTTGGAGGAGTCGCTGAGCGTGCAGGCCAGTCTGCTTCGCGCCCAGGCGGCTTTCTTTCAGCGGGGCGCCGCCGAGGCGGTGGATCACCTTCTGCACGCGGCCGAACGTGACCCGGCGCGGGCTCGGCTTCATCTGCTGGACGCCCTCCAGGCGGGGATGGTGGTCAGCCGGACGGCGTCCGGCACGCAACGGGCGCTGGCCGCGGCACGTCAGGCACCACCGGCGCCCGACGCACCGTCGGCCGCCGATCAGCTGCTCGACTCGCTTGTCAGCTATCTCGACGGCGACCTGCGCGCCGTCCCTGCGCTCAAGCGGATCCTCGCGGACGTCACCGACCCGCTCTGGGCCCGGCGCCTGTCGCTGGCTGCCCTGCTGGCGGTGGAGCTGTGGGACTTCGCCTTGGAGGAGCGGCTCGCCCGGCACGCGGAGGCTGCCGCCCGTGCTGACGGCTCGCTGGTCATCCTGCCCGTCAGCCTGTGGATGTTGGCGATGGGCTCGGCGCTGCGCGGCGATCTACCGGCGGCGGTCAGCTTGCTCAGCGAGGCCGATGACATCGCCTCGATCACCGGGGTGCCAGTGCACTGGTATGCACACCTCCAGGTGGCGGCGCTGCGCGGACGGCGGGCCGAGGCGGAGGCTCTGATCGCAAGGGTGACCGCCGAGGCTGGGCAACGTGAGAAGGGCATGCTCACGTCGATCGCTCATTACTCCAGCGCCGTGCTGGCCAACGGGCTCGCCGAGCACCGAACAGCCCTGGAAGCCGCACGTCTCGCCCTGCGTGACGGTGACTTGGGCATGACGGCTCTTGCCCTTCCGGAGTTGGTGGAAGCGGCCGTGCGGTGCGGCGAACAGGCCATGGCGAAGCAGGGGTACGGACGTCTGTCTGAGCACGCCGAAGCGGCTGGAACGGATTGGGCCCTTGGCGTGCGCGCCCTGATGGGAGCCTTGCTGTCCGCGGAGCCGGAAGGGCTGTACCGGGAGGCCGTGGACCGGCTCGCTATCAGTGGTAGCAGGATTTGGCTGGCCCGGGCTCACCTGAACCACGGTGTTCGGCTACGGAGGGATGCACGACGCACCGATGCCCGCGAGGCGCTGCGTACGGCACAAGAGCTCTTCATCGAGGTGGGAGCGGACGGATTCGCCCGGCGCGCGCCTGGAACTGGAGGCGACCGGCGAGCGGGCCCGAACACCGGTGCGGGTCGCCGTCGACGCTGTCGTGGGTCGTCAACGCCTACGTCCTATTGTTCGGCGCGCTGCTGTTGCTGGGGGCTGTCCCGCGCACCGCACGACGGCACCTTCCTCGCCGGTCTCCTCGGCCCGTCGCTGCTGGCCGGAGCGGGCCTCGGTGTGGCGTTCGTCGAACTGACCAGCCTGTCGTCGGTGGGCGGGCCAACCGGCGACAGCGGCCTCGCCGGTGGCTTGGTCAATGCCACCCGGCAGGTCGGCGGCGCGTGCGGCCTGGCCGTGCTGGCGGCCGTCGCCGCCGGAGGCGACTACGGCGCCGCCTTTGCCGGCGCAGCGCTGATCGCGGCGGTATCCGCCGTGCTGTCGCTGGTCTGGCTTCGTTCCTGACGCACGGCACCGTCGCCGTGGCGCACTTCCACCCGTCGTACCACCACCTAGGAAAGGAAAGCTCATGTCCGAGCTGGCGAAGCCCTACATCAGCGGGCACAACACGCCGGTCACCGACGAGATGTCCGCTGTCGGGCTGACCGTCCGGGGCACCATCCCGCCGGACCTGGAAGGCCGCTACATCCGCAACGGCCACAATCCGAAGCCCGGGGTCGTTCCGACGCACTGGTTCCGCGGCAGCGGCATGCTGCACGGCGTTCGGCTCCGCAACGGCAAGGCCGAGTGGTACCGCAACCGGTGGGTGCACACCACCGCCCTGGACGAAGGCGCCGAACTGTTCCGGCCGGACGGATCGATGGACCTGGCCGCCAGCGCCGCCGCCACCCACCTCATCGAGTTCGGCGGCCGCCTGCTGGCCCTGCAGGAGGTGAACCTGCCCTGGCAGGTCACCCCCGAGCTGGACACGGTCGGAGTCTTCGACTTCCACGGCGAACTCAAGACGCCGATGACCGCACACACCAAGGAAGACCCGGTCACCGGCGAGCTGCACTTCCTGAGCTACTCGCCGTTCCCGCCACACCTGATCTACTACACCGCCTCACCGTCGGGGCACATCACCCGCGGCGAAATCATCGAAGGCGCCGGGCCATCGCTGATGCACGACTTCGCGATCACCACCGACCACGTCGTCTTCTTCGACCTGCCGGTCACGTTCAACGCAGCCGAGCAGTCAGGCATCCCGTACCGGTGGAATGACGACTACCCACCCCGGATCGGGGTCATGCCCCGCACCGGGCCGGCCGTGGTGCAGTGGTTCAACGTGGAGCCCAGCGCGCTGCTCCACTCCACCAACGCCTACGTGGACGAGCTGGGCCGGATCATCCTCGACGGGCCCCGCTACGACCGCACCTCGTGGGAGTCCACCTGGAAGTGGTGGGTCGGCGCGCCCGGCGACGCCACGGTGCCCGGCACCGGCATGACCGCCTACCGGTGGATCCTCGACCCGGCCACCGGCAAGGTCACCGAGGAAGTGACGGACGACCTGGTGACTGATGTCGGTCGTCAGCGACCTTGGCTCCAACTCCTCCGAGCTGCTCATCCTCGACGCCTCCGACCTCAACACGGTCGCCGTGATCGAACTGCCCCGCCGTGTTCCCGCGGGCATCCACGGCTCGTGGATCCCCGACTCCGACCTGCCCGCCTGAAACCCAAGGGAGAAACGACATGACCATCACCGGCATCGACGAGAACGCGGCCGTCGTCGCTCGTCACCAGGTCCGCATCGACGCCCCGATCGAGCGGGTGTGGGCCCTGCACACCGACGTCAACCGCTGGACCGACTGGCAGAGCGACATCGACACTGCCCACGCTGACGAGCCGCTGCGGCCCGGTGCCACCTTCCACTGGAGTACCGCCGGCCTGCAGATCGCCTCCACCGTGTACGCCATCGACGCCCCGCACCGCATCCTCTGGGGCGGGCCCGCACATGGCATCACCGGCATCCACGAGTGGACCTTCACGGCCGACGGCGAGTCCACCATCGTCACCACCGCAGAGTCCTGGGACGGCGAACCGGTCCGTGCTGACGCCGACAACATGCGCCAGGCCCTCGACGCCTCCCTCATCGCCTGGCTCGAGCTGCTGCGCAAAGCCGCCGTGAACCACAACAGCTGAAGGAGCACTATGTCCATCCTCTCCGAGGCCAACGTCGAGACACAGCCGCCTGCCGACGCTCTGGCGCAGGACTCCGTCAAGTCGTCGACGGGCGTACACACCAAAACCAAGAAGCGCCGGATTCGGCGTCGGGTCGCCAAAACCCTGGCCTGGATCTCCGCCGCCCTGACGGCCGTCATGGTGCTGTCCGAGCCGTGGCTGCTGCTTCCCGTGATCACACTCGCGGTCGCCCTGAGTCTCTGGGACTCAGGACCCGGTGCTGCCCGGTGGCCAGTTCGTCTACCGGTTCGTTCCCGACCGGGCCGGCACCTTCTGGTACCACACCCACCGAGACTCGCAGGACGCCGTGTCGCGGGGTCTGTTCGGCGCGTTCATCGTGGACCCACCCACTGCGTCCGCTGACGACCGTACCTACGAAGCCACGCTGTTCGCGCACCAGTGGCCCATCGGCAAGGCCCTGGTCGACGCCTTCGACACCACTGACACCCCGACACAGCAGAACGTGGAACCTGGTCGGGCCGTGCGGCTCAGACTGGTCAACAGCTCCCAGGACCCCCAGCGGATCCAGGTCACGGGCACGACGTTCCACGTCGCCGCCATCGATGGCAACGCTGTGCACGAGCCGGGCCCGGTCCCCAGCGGGGGCGTCCTGCTGCTGGCGGCCGGCGGTCGCTACGACGTCACGTTCGACATGCCCGGGACTGCGGTGGCGGTCAGCATGCACACCAGCGAGAAAGCCGCCGGGGCTGCTCGCCTGTTCATCCCCGACGGCCACGACGACGCCACCATCCCGCACACAACCGGTGCCGGCCCGATGTTCGACCCGGCGCCCCTGCACACCATCTGGAAGATCCAGACCGACGTCGAGAACTGGCCGTCCTGGCAGCCCGACGTGGTCGGCGTCGTCAAGGACACCCCCGGACAGCTGCGCCCGGGCTCCGTCTTCCGCTGGAGCACCGAAGGCCTGAGCATCACCTCCACCGTCAAGCAGGTCGAGTACTGCAAGCGCCTGGCGTGGGGTGGCCCCGCCCAGGGCATCACCGCGATCCACGTCTGGACCTTCACCCCCACCAGCGGCGGCGTCCTCGTCCACACCGAGGAGTCCTGGACCGGCGACCCCGTCGTGGCCAACCAGGCCACGCTTCAGGCCGCCCTCGACAACTCTCTCCACAACTGGGTCAACAACCTCAAGCACGAGGCCGAGGCCGCCCACATGCCGCCCACGCGTGACTCACCGTCGCCCCAGCAAGGTGCCGGACTGCCATAGGAACGCCGGAAAGCCGGTCAGCCCGCCAGCGCGAACCGCTCGGCATGGATCTGCAACGGCGGCACCTTCAGCTGGCGCAGGCTCTTGAGGACCGCGTCCGTCATCGCGGGCGGCCCGCACACGAACACGTCCCGCTGGAGGATGTCCGGCACGAGCCGCACGAGGTTCTCCGGCGCGAAGGGGATGTTCGGCGGGTTGCCCGCGCCGGTACGACCGGCGAGCACGTGGACCTGTGCACCCTTCATCCGCGCGAGCTGCTCCATCTCGGCCAGCAGCACCGCGTCGGCGGGGCTCTGCACGCGGTACAGGACGGCAATCGGTCCGGAGAGCTCCTCGAGCAGCGACCGGATCGGCGTGACGCCCACCCCGCCGGCGATCAGCACCGTGCCCTCGCGGGTCTTGTGGATGCTGGTGAACGCGCCGTACGGCCCCTCGGCGAAGACCCGCGTCCCGACCGGCACGTTGCGCAGCCCGGCACTGGTCTCGCCGACGGCCTTGGCGGTGAGCCGCAGCGCGTTGTTGCCGGGCGCGGCCGACAGCGAGAACGGGTTGGCCTTCCACCAGCTGTTGTGCCCGGGGAACCGCCAGATGAAGAACTGGCCCGCCTGCGCCGGCAGCTTGTCGAGGTCCTTGCCGGTCATGTGGACGGAGACGACGTTGTCCGCCTCGGGGACGACCGCCGCGACCCGCAGCTGGTGGCGGGCGTTGCGGCGCAGCGGCACGATGATCCGGCCGATGATCAGGGAGAGGCCGGCGAAGGCCCAGAGGCTCCACCAGTACACGGCGGAGATCGTGGTGGCGGTGAACGTCGACGCCTCGTACATCTGGTGGAACAGCGCCAGCACGATTGCCACGTACAGCAGGACGTGCACGGCGTGCCATGCCTCGTACGACAGCTTCCGCCGGGCGAGGCGCACCGAGACACCGGCCGCGACCGCGATGATGCCGGCCGCGATGAAGCCGATCATGGTCGGACCCATGCCGATCAGGTTCGACGCCTGCTCCAGGAATGTGCTGTTGTAGTGCTTGGCGTACCCGAGCATCACGAACGTGGGGTGCAGCAGCACCAGCCAGAACAGCGTGAAGCCGGTCCACCGGTGCCACGAGGTCAGCCGGTCCATGCCGAGGCGGCGGTCCAGCCACGGCAGCCGGGCGATGAGCACCAGCTGCAGCAGCATGACGAGGGCCGCGTGCAGGCCGAGGAACTTGCCGGTCGCGTGCAGCGCGTTCTTGGCCGGGTCGGTGGTGAAGAACAACACCTCGACGATGATCAGGTTGAGGATCACCGCCCCCCACAGCATCGCCATGGCCTGGACCCGCGGATGCGCGAGGGCCGAGCCGCCGCCCCTGGTCGCGACCGGTCCTGTCACGCTCTGATTCGCAGCCGCCACGGCGTTCTCCCCTTGTGTCCACGATGCGCAGACGATGCCTTCGTACAGGTACGCACGCCGCCCCGCACCGGTTCAATGGACCTAACGTCCGGACTGCCCGCCCCGGTCAGCGCGGGACCAGGGCGGGCGGCGGTCAGGCGACGCGCCGGACGGGGTGGTCGTTGGACGACCAGATCGCCCTCGATCACGGACACAGAGCGAGCCGACGCCGACATGGAGCTTTCCAGTACGCCGAGCCCGCCAGCCGGACATCGACAAACCGGGAACTATGTGCAGTCATGATCGCTACACAAGAGGTCACATCTGCCGATCGTGTGCCTCCGGCGACCTCCAGCTGCCAGCACCCGGCGGCGGAACCGGCCGCGGACCGGCCATGGCGGCGAGCGTCACTGACCGGGCTCGGGGTGTTCCTCGCCGCCAAGATCGGACTCGCCGCAGCCACCCTGTTCGCCTGGATCGGCACCGTCGACCCGAAACTCGACACCCCGACGGTGGCCCAGCGGTGGGCGACGCAGTACGACTCCAACTGGTTCATCGCACTGTCGCAGAACGGCTACTGGGACGACCCGGACGCCGCCCCGGCAGCGTTCTTCCCGCTGTACCCGCTGCTGATCCGCCTCGCCACACCACTGTGCCTCGGCCACACGCCTGGATCGCCGCGCTCCTGGTCGCGAACCTCGCCATGCTCGCCGCGCTCATCCTGCTGTACCGGCTGACCGACCTCGAATTCGACCGCGCCACAGCCGGCCGGACCACGTTCTACCTGATCGCGTTCCCCACCGGCTTCTACCTCACCGCCGCCTACAACGAAGGCCTCTTCATCGCACTACTCGTCGCCTGCGTCTACTGCCTACGCCGCGGACACTGGTGGTGGGCCGGCTCAGCCGGCGCCCTCGCCGCCGCCACCCGCTCCGCCGGCATCCTGCTCCTGCTCGCCTTCGCCTACGAATACATCCGCACCCACGGCCGGACGAGCGGCGCGTTCGGCGACGTGCGGGTGCACAATCTCCTCGAACTGGGCACCGTCCTGCTCCTGGCAACCCTGACCGTGCTCATGTTCACCGGCCCATGGCAGGTCCGCCGCGACCAACTCGTCCTGCCACTGCTCGGCGCCGGCCTCCTGCTGTTCATGGTGAGCTTCCCGTCCCGCCTCACCGACGACGTCCCCTACCCGCTGCTGCCCGCATCCCGCATCGGCCTGGAAATCTTCCCCGCATTCATGCTCCTCGGCAGCCGCGCCACCATCGACCGGACCGCACTGGCACTGTTCCTGACCGTCCAAGGCATCCTCGTCGCTCGATTCCTGCACGCCGGCTGGGTCGCCTGACCCCTCAACGCCGTCTCCCGTTCACGCGAGCAGGCGCACGCGCGGCGTCAACCACCCACCCACCAAACCACGATGATCGCGGGCGCCGACGTGTGATCGACGGAAACCGGGCGGTGCGATGTGGCGCCGGTCGATACGCTGCGATGCCGGCTCATCCACTCTCATCGCAGAAGGGCACCACTGTGGGCACTGACACCCGCGGATCACGGGGACGCGGGCGGATCGCGATGCAAGGGTTCGTCGCATTGGCGGTCGCGGGTGCGGCCGTTCTCGCGGGGACCCCGGCGAACGCTGCCGAACCGCACTTCTCCTTCACCCCCTCGTTCATCGCGTCCACCGACTCGGCGACGCCCGGGACGACGACGTACTACCCGAGCGGGTGGCTGCCGCTCGGCGCGCACGTCGTCGACGGGGTCACGCACAAGACCCGGGTCTACTTCGGGTTCGACATCGGCGGCGTCCCGCGGGCCCGGCTCAGCTCGGCGCGGCTGCGGGTCATCGACGTCGCGGCCACCGACTGCACCAGGCCACGCGCGTTGGAGGGCCGGCCGGTCGCGGACTTCACGACCGCCAACTCGTGGAACCGCCCGCCGGCGTCGGCCGGGAGCACGGTCACGCCGGTGGCCGAGGCGCCGGGCTGCGAGGCGGTGCTCGACTTCAACCTGACCGCCGCGCTCGACAAGGCCCTGCAGCGACAGCAGAGCCGGCTGTACGTCGAGATCAAGGTGCCCGGCGGCAAGGAGAACAAGCCGGAGTACGGACGGTACCTGGACCAGAACAACTTCCACCTCGACGTCGAGCTCACCAACAGGCCGCCGGGGACGCCGACGAAGCCGGCGTACGACCTCGACACGCCGTGCAGCGTCGGCACCTACTACGCCGCCTACGACTTCACGGTCCGCGCCGACCAGACCGACCCCGACGCGGGTGACATGCTGCGGACCGAGGTCGAGTACTGGCCGCTGAGCGACCCGGCGGCGAAGACCTCGATCCCGACGTTCCAGGGCAGCGGCGGTGACGGGGTGTTCGGGTTCGGCACCATCCAGGTCGGCGGCCTCGCCGAGGGCGGCTACGGCTGGCACGCGCGCACGTACGACCAGCGGGCCTACTCGGACTGGAGCGCGTCCTGCACCTTCGTGGTGGACCACACCGCCCCGAACACGCCGGGCGTCTCCTCGGTGGACTACCCGGAGAACTCGCCGACGCCGACGGGTGAGGCCGGGCACCCGGGGACGTTCGTCCTCACCGCCGACGGCTCCGACGACGTGGTCGAGTTCCTCTACGGCTCGTCGCCGTTCGGCCTCTCCCAGCGCGTGGCCGCGACCCAGCCGGGCGGCACCGCGACGATCCAGTGGGCCCCGCGGGGCACGGGCCTGCAGACGCTGTACGTGGCGAGCCTCGACCGCGCGCACCTGCGCTCACCGGTGCGGGCGTACAAGATGAACGTGCGCAGCTTCGGGGTCTCCGCGTGGGCGGCGGGGCAGGTCCCCGACCCCGCCGGCAGCGGCGGCTCCGTCGTCACGCTGCACTTCGAGACGCAGGTCGGCAACGGCATCACCCGGATCGCGTACTCGGTCGACGGCGGCACGCAACAGTTCGCCGCGGTCGGTACCGACGGCGTCGCCGAAGCCCAGACGGCACCCCTCGCGATCGGCGAGCACACCCTCACCTACGCCGGTCAGGACAGCACCGGCGCCTCCCACTTCGACCCGGTCACCACGTACTTCTACGTGGTCGCCGAACCGGCGGCCACCGTGGACGGCTGACCGCCGGCCGCTCAGTCCGGGTAGACGGTGCCGGGTGTGGCGGCGATGAGGACGCTGGCGACGGGGTGCCAGCCGAGCTTCGTGTAGAGGTGCTGGCCCTCCTCGCTGGCGACGAGGATGCCCCGCGAGGCGCCCGCGTCGACGGCCCCCGCCGCCAGGGCGCCCATGAGCGCGCTGCCCAGGCCGCGACGGCGGTGGGACGGCAGGGTCTCGATCCGGTCGGCGGTCGCGTCCGGGCCGGTCAGGCCCATCGTGCCGCGGGCGCCGACCTCGCCCGACTCGTGCACGACGGTCGTCGTGAGCACGGCCGCGTCCGCCGTGGTTTCGAGCCGGTACCCGGGGGCCGGCAAGTGCTGCGGGTGGGTGCTCAGCTCGGCCGTCATCAGCAGCTCCGAGCCCTTCAGCACCACCAGGCCGGCGGCATCCAGCACGGCGGCCGTGGCGGACGGGTCGGTGGTGGGGACCGTCAGCCACGTGACCTCGGCCTCGCCGGCGACCCGGCCGGCGAGGTCGCGCAGCGCGGCCGGGGCGGTGTCGAGCGCGAAGTACTCGACGGCACGGCCGAGTTGCAGGCAGCGCACCCGCAGGCCAGGGCCGAGGTCGTCGGCGGCGGGGACGGCCCGGGCCGTTCCCCAGCCGCGCTGCCACTGGACGATGAGCTCGCGAAGATCGGACACCGCAGGGACGCTACTTGATCACCAGCAATACGCGGCGGCGGGCCCAGATCAGCAGGGTGGCGCCGGCCAGGACGGTCGCCACGCCGCCGGCGGCGAGCCACACTATCCACCCGGAGGGGCGCCCTCGCCGCGTCCCGGGCTCTCAGACCGGTCCTGTCGGCGACGGCGGCATACGCTTCACCTCACCACCTGGTCCGATGACCACGAGTATCACCGGAGAGGTCGCATGGAGCAGTTGCCGGTCCGTCGGGTGCTCGGGGACGTTGTCGAGGCGCTGGCGGGGGGCAGTGCGGTGCTGGTGGCGCCGCCCGGGACCGGGAAGACGACGCTGGTGCCGCTGGCGCTGGAGGAGGCGTTCGAGGGCACGGTGGTCGTGGCGGAGCCGCGGCGGATCGCGGCGCGGGCGGCGGCGCGGCGGATGGCGGAGCTGCGGGGCGAGCGGGTCGGGCAGAGCGTGGGGTACAGCGTCCGCGGCGATCGCAAGGTCGGGCCGGGCACGAGGGTCGAGGTGGTCACCACCGGGCTGCTGGTGCAGCGGCTGCTCGCCGACCCCGAGCTGGCCGGCGTGGGCACCGTGATGATCGACGAGTGCCACGAGCGGCACCTCGACACGGACCTGGCGCTGGGGTTCCTGGTGGAGAGCCGGCAGACGCTGCGGCCGGACCTGCGGCTGCTCGCCACGTCGGCGACCGCGGACGCACAACGGTTCGCGGAGCTGCTCGGGTCGGGTGTCGTCGCCGCCGAGGGGGCGCTGCACGACGTGGCGGTGGTGTGGTGCCCGCCGGACCGGCCGGTGCGGCCGCCGCACGGGCTGAAGGTCGATCCCGCGTTCCTCGACCACGTCGCGGCGGTCGTGCGCAGGGCGTGGCGGGAGACGACCGGGGACCTGCTGGTGTTCCTGCCGGGCGCCGGTGAGATCACGTCGGTGCAGCGGCGGCTGGCGGACCTGCCGACGGACGTGCTGCACGGCAGGCTGCCGGCTGCCGTCCAGGACACCGCGATCCGCAGGGGCGACCGGCGCCGGGTGGTCCTCGCCAGCGCCGTCGCCGAGAGCAGCCTGACGGTGCCGGGTGTGCGGGTCGTGGTCGACTCGGGGCTGGCGCGGGTGCCGCGGACCGACCATGCGCGCGGCCTGGGCTCCCTCGCCACGGTGCGGGCGGCGAAGGCCTCCACCGTCCAGCGGGCCGGGCGGGCCGGGCGGGAGGCGCCGGGCGTGGTGTACCGCTGCTGGTCCCAGCTGGACGACGAGCGGCTGCCGGCCCAGCCCGAGCCCGGGTCGCCGTCGCCGAACTGACCGCGTTCGCGCTCGCGCTGGCCTGCTGGGGGCATCCGGGCGGGACGGGCCTGGCGTTGCCGGACCCGCCGCCGGACGCCGCGATGCGGGTCGCGGAGGCGACGCTGCGCGCGCTCGGCGCCGTGGACGCCGGCGGGCGGGCGACGCCGCGCGGGCACCGGATGTCCCGCGTCGGCGCGCATCCGCGGCTGGCCAGGGCACTGCTGGACGGCGCACCGAAGGTGGGTGCGCGCAAGGCCGCCGAGGTGGTCGCGATCCTCGCCGACGACTCCTTCGCCAGGGGTGACGACCTGGCCGCGGCGTGGCGGCACCTGCGCGACACCCGGGACGCCCGCTGGCGCGCGGAGACCGAGCGGCTGCAGCGGGGCCTGCCGGCGAACACGACAGCGCTTCCCGACGACCTGGTGGCGGGACTGGTCGTGGGGCTGGCGTACCCGGAGCGCCTCGCCCGCCTGCGCAACAACGGGTACCTGATGGCCGGCGGGACCGAGGCCGCGCTGCCGCAGGGC
Source organism: Dactylosporangium sp. NBC_01737 (assembly GCF_035963215.1). Classification (NCBI taxonomy): domain Bacteria; kingdom Bacillati; phylum Actinomycetota; class Actinomycetes; order Micromonosporales; family Micromonosporaceae; genus Dactylosporangium; species Dactylosporangium sp. NBC_01737. Next base: position 3,569,971 of record NZ_CP109153.1, on the reverse strand, counting down.
TCGCCGCTGACCGGGCATCCGTGGCTGGCGATCGCGGTCGCGGACCGGCAGCCCGGCAACGCGACCGCGCGGATCCGGCTCGCCGCCGCGATCGACGAGGACACCGCCCGCGAGGCTGGCGCGGCGCTGCTGTCCACGGTGGACGAGGTGACCGCGGAGGGCGCGGAGCGGCGGGACCAGCTCGGGGCGATCACGTTGCGGCGGCGGGAGCTCAAGAACCCGCCGCGGGAGCTCGTCGAGCGGGCGCTGCGCGAGGCCCTCGCCAAGCAGGGCCTGCGCTGGTCGAAGGAGGCCACCCAGCTGCGGCAGCGGATGGACTTCTGCCACCGGGTGCTCGGCCCGCCGTGGCCTGACGTGAGCGAGGAGAACGTCGTCGCGCACACCGACCTGAGCAACGTCGCCAGACTGTCCGCAGTGGATCCGGAGCGGACCTTGCGGGCCATGCTGCCGTGGCCCGCAGCGCAGCGCCTGGACGAGCTGGCGCCGGAGCGGCTGCGGGTGCCCAGCGGCTCACTCGCGAAGATCGACTACGGCGACCCGGCGGCGCCGGTGCTCGCGGTGAAGGTCCAGGAGGCGTTCGGCTGGCTGGAGACCCCCCGCGTCGGCGACGGCCGGGTGGCGGTGCTGCTGCACCTGCTGTCCCCCGCCGGTCGGCCCGTCGCCGTCACCAGGGACCTCGCGTCGTTCTGGCGCACCGGATACCAGCAGGTCCGTGCGGAGCTGCGCGGGCGGTACCCACGGCACCCGTGGCCCGAGGACCCGGCGACGGCCGTACCCACGCGGAAAACGAACCCACGGCGGTGAAGGCCACCCGGCGCCTCACCCACCCGGGGCGCGGGCGGCGCGCAGGCTGGAGTCCAGGAGGAGGCGATCCGACCCCGGGAGGGACGCATGGACCTGAGGGCGATGGACCTGACCACGCTGGCCGCCGAGGCGTTCCAGTACGGCTACCCGCTGCTGACCAACCTCGCCGCGGTGGAGCGCGACGGCGGCGCGTACAACACGTTCACGCATCAGCGGCGTTTCGACGACCGGCGCAACGCGAACCCGGATCTGCTGTACTCGACGGCCCGGCTCGACCTGTCCGGCGGCCCCCTGTGGCTCGGCATCCCGGACACCGGCGACCGGTACCACGTCCTGCAGTTCGTCGACGCGTGGACGGACAACTTCGCCTACGTGGGCCGGCGCTCCACGGGCACCGGCGAGCGCGAGTTCCTGCTGGTGCCGCCCGGCTGGGCCGGGCGGGAGGCACCGGGCGCCCAGGTCATCAGGATCCCGACGATGGTGACGACGCTGATCGGGCGGTTCGCCTGCGGGCCCGGCGATGCCGACGAGGTCCACGCGCTGCAGGACGCACTGCGCATCGACCCGATGTACCCGCAGATCCCGCTCGACGGGCTGCCGCACCCGCAGGCCGGTGTCCCCGAGGACCTGCTGTTCTTCGAGACGCTGCGGCGGTCCCTGGCGGCGTTCCCGCCGTCCCCGGCGGAGCGACGCTACCAGCGCAGGTTCGCACCGATCGGGCTGCTGGAGCCCCGCACGTCGCCGTACGCGGGTGCGCCGCGGGAGTTCCGCGAGACGCTGCGCGACGGGCTCGCCGCGGCCCGGGACCAGCTGGAGGAGGAGGCGACGACCCGGCACGCGGGGCTCGTCAACGGCTGGACGAACGACCTGCACCTGTTCGACTTCAACCTGGACTACTTCGAGGTCGGCACCCTGGACACTCCGGAGTGGACGATGCCGGACCGCGACGAGGCACACCTGATGCGGGCCGTGGCGGCGCGGACGGGCCTGTGGGGCAACCACGCCTACGAGGTGGTCGCGCCGACCGTGCACAAGGACCGCGACGGCGAACGGCTCAACGGCGCGCACCGCTACGAGTTGCGCTTCCCCGGGCCACCCCCGGCCGACGCCGGCTGGTCGGTCGCCATGTACGACGTGCCCGGCTCACGCCCGGTGCCCAACCAGCTCGACCGGCGCGCGATCGGCGCTGCCACGCCCGGGCTGCGGCGCGACCCCGACGGCTCGCTGACCATCCGGCTGCAGCACGAGCGGCCCGACGACGACGCCAACTGGCTGCCGGCACCGGAAGGCGAGTTCCGGCCGGTGCTGCGGATGTACCAGCCGGGCCCGCCGGTCCTGCGGGGTGAATTTCAGCCGCCCCCGGTGGTGAAGGTCTAGCAAGATATGGGGCATGGACGGTGACCATCTGCCTTATCCCGCGCGGCGCCGGCTGTTCGCGGCCCGGGCCCTGGCCGGGGCGGCGGACGGATCGCTGACCGCGACGCTGGAGCGGCTGCGGGCCGGTGACCGGCACAGCCGGGACGTGGCGCTGTTCATGGCGGTCGTCGGGCGGGACCAGCCGGCGGTCCTCGCCGCGCTCACCGACGTCGACCCGTCGATCCGGCTCGGCGCGCTGATGGCCTGGGTCGGGGCGGGCGGGACCGCACCGGAGCCGGTGGCGCGGTTCGTCGCCCGCGCGCCCGCCGACACCCGGATCCGGTTGTACCGGCGGATCCGGGTCTGCCGGCGCACCGACCTCGCCGAGGCGCTCATCGACCCGGTCCGGGCCCGGTTCGGCGACGCCGAGGCGGCGGCGCTGCTGCCGGTGTGCGGTGCGGCGACGGTCGCCAGGCTGCTGCCCCAGCTGACCCACGCGCTCGGCGAGCGGACCGCCCTCACCCGGCACTTCCCGGGGATCTGCCTCGACCAGGCGGAGCGGGAGCTGGCGGCGTTGCCGGCCGCCGCGCGGGCCGCCTGGTGGGCGCGGTACGGCCCCGGCGTGCTGGAGGCGGCGCCCGCGCTGCCGCACCGCGTCCTGGACCTCCTGGAGGGGTTCGCGCCGGCGGAGTCGCTGCCGTCGCCGCTGCGCGCCTACGGCTCGCTCGTGGCCGCCGACCCGTTGCGGGTCCTCGAGCTGCTAACGGCGCCGTCGCGGGCGGCGTGGCTGGCGGGCGTGACGCTGCCGGCCGCGGTGCTGGCCCGGCTGAGCCGGATGCCGGTGGCGGCGCTGACCGGCCTGGCCCGCCGGTTACGGCGGCGCGGCGCCGCGTTCGCGCGGCTGCTGCGGTACGTCGCGCCGCGGGACCGTGAGGAGCTGTTCATTCTCGCGATGTCCGATGTGGACCGTTCCCGGTCGCAGCCGGATCCGGACGTGCTGGAGGTGCTGCCGGCGCGGCTGCGGGTGGCGGAGGCGCAGCGGGCCCTCGCGCTGGAGCCGGTGCGCCAGAGCGAGCCGCTGACCCTGTCGTTCACCGCGCACCTGCCGTGGGCGCAGGCCCATGAGCCGCTGCTGGCCGCGACCCGCCAGGCGGGCGCCGCCGACCGCATCACCGGCTGGCGGCTGCTGATCCGGTGCGCGGCGCGCAGCAACGACCCGGCGGCCGTCCTCGCCGCGACCCACCACCTGCAGCGGCTGCGCAACGAGCAGGACCCGGTCCGCGGCAACGCGCTGTGGCAGCTGGCGCAGGTGCGCCCGGCGCTGCTGCGGCCGGAGCTGGTGGAGCCGCTGGAGCAGATCGTCACCGACGTCGTGCAGGCCCGGGACAGTTCGCCGTTCGCGCTGCGCCAGCTCAGCGACCTCGCCGTGCTGGTCCTGCGGGAGCGGTTCGACTCCCCGGTACTGGTCCGCTGGGCCCTGCACACGTTCCAGCGGCTGCTCGGCGACGACCGGGTGCCGGACCTGGGCAACCTCGACCGGGGGCTGCGCCGGGGCCAGGAGGTGCAGGCGTTCGAGGCGGTCCGCGGCTGGGTGCTGCGCGGCGTCGAGCGGGCGAAGTACGAGCCGCTGTTCGCGGTCGCCCGGGCGCTCGGCGAGCGGGCGTGGCGCCTGCCGGACCTGCAGTCGATGCTGGAGCGCGCGACCCGCCGCGGCAACCTCGCCGACGTCACCCGCACCGCCGTCGACCTGTGGCTGGGCGACCCGCGGCACCGCGCCACCCGGGTCGAGGCGGTGCTGCGCGAGGACCCGTCGGCGATCGCGCTGCCCGCCGTGTGGCGGGCCGTCTGCGCCCGCCGCGACGACCTGCTCGGCGCGGCGCTGACCAGGCCGCCGCCGGCCGGCCGGTTCGTGCCCGCCGGGGTGCGCTGGGTCCCGCCCGCGCCCTGTACCTGCGGCGCTGGCTGCCCGAGCACCACCAGGCGTACGTCGACCGGCTCGCGGACGTCGTGCGGGACCGCGGCGCGACCCCGCAGCGGCGCGCGGCGGCGCTGCGTGACGCGGCGCCGGTGCCGGAGGCGGGGCGGCGGCTGGTGCTGCAGTGGCTCGTCGCCGCCGACGACACCATGGTCGCCGAGGCGGCGCTCGCCGCGCTCGCCTGGACCGACCGGCCCACCGACGCGCTCACGGTGCTGCTGGGCCACATCGGCGGCGACCGGGCCCGGGTCGCGGTCGCCGCGGCCGGGCGCGCCAGCCGGTTCGTTCCGCCGGAGGCGCTGCTGGACGCGCTGGATCCCGGGCAGGGCAAGGTGACCGCCCGCAAGGAGGCGGTCCGGCTGCTCGCCGCGCGGTCGGTGCCGGGCGCCGCCGACGCGCTGTGGCAGGCGTGGCAGGACCCGCGCCTGCACCGTGACGTGCGGGTCGCCGTCGTCTCGGCGGCCCGGCAGCGCGCCGGCGAGCCCGGGATGTGGCGGATCCTGCGCGCCGCCGGCACGGGCGGTGACCGCGACGCCGTCCTGGCGCTGCTGGCCGCCGACCCGTGGCTGGTGCCGGCGGGTCTGCGCGCGGACTACGCCGCGCTGGTCGTCGCCGCCGGCGCCGGGCCTGACCGGCGGGTGGCGGTGCAGGCGTGGGCGGTGCTGCCGGCGTGGGCGCCGTGGCTGGCGGACGTCTCCGACGTGGTGACGGCACGGCTGCGCGACCTCGACGACCGGGCCGTCTGGCCCGCGGTCGTCCAGGCACTGGTCCGCCTCGTCGCCGCCGGGACCGCCGGGACGACCTCGTCGCGGCCGTCGGCGCCCTCGCGGCGCTCGACGGTGCCGGCGCCGTGGGCGCGGCCCTGGACCGGCCCGCGCGGCGGCGCCTGGAGGCGCTGGTCGAACGGCTCACGGCCTGGTCGGGTCGCAGCGCCGCGGACGCGCCAGGACGGCAGGCGGTCGGCGCCGCCGGGCGGGCGCTGGCCACGGTGGACGGTTTCGTGCCGGCGGCCTCGACGCTGCTGCTGGAGGCCGTCGACCTCACCGACCCCGCCGGCCTGACCGAGCTGCGCGACCTGACCGCCGACCGGCCGGTGCTCGCCGCCCGCCTCGCCGACCGGCTCCGGCAGCGGCTGGAGCGTCTCGTCGCCGACCCGGAGGTGCCCCGGCGGATCGCCGGCGCGCTGGCCGCCGGCCCGAGCCTGGCCGAGGGGCTGTTCGCGCTGGCGTACACCACCCGCGGCGGGGAACTCGGCTGGCCGGCGCCGTGGCGGGCGGTCGTGGAGACCCTCCGCCGCCACCCGGTCGCGGAGGTGCGCGACGCCGCCCTCGCCGTCTCCCTGGATCAATGAACATCGGCTTTCCAGATGGCGTACACCTCGCGCGGGCCATCCCCGAACCCGCCGGGTGTGCCGCACCATGTCCGGCGTGAGAGTTGCGCACTTCTGCGACAGCCACGCCGGCCGCTCCGACGGCGTGGCGATCTCGGTCGCGACGACCGTGGCCCTGCTGCGCGACGCCGGGCACGAGGTGCAGGTGTACCAGCCGGCGCCGCTGCTGCGCGGCCGGGACGAGCCGTGCGGGGTGCGGTCGGTCCCGGTGCCGCTGCGCAACGTGCGCATCGGCGTGCCCCGGTTCCCCGGCATGCGGCGGGTGCCGGAGGTCGTGCACATCCACACCCAGGGCCCCGTCGGCGTCGGCGGGCTGCGGTACGCGCGGGCCCACGACATCCCGGTCGTCATGACCTGGCACACGGACCTGCTCGCGTACTCGGCGCACTTCATGGAGATCCAACTCGGCGCCGCCCACGCCGCGCAGCGCCTCGCGCTCGGCTGGACCGTGCGCGACTACCTGAAGCTGACCCGGCCGGGCACCGAGCGGCGGGCCCAGCTGGTGCGGCTCGGCCAGGAGTTCCTGGACCGCACGTCGATCATCATCGCGCCGTCGGAGAAGACCGCGGCGAGCTTCGCCGAGTTCGAACGGGTCCCTCCTGTGTGGACGGTGCCGACGTCGGTCGCGCTGCCCGACTGCCCGCTGGGCCGCGACGACCTGCGCCGGTCGCTGCGCCTGCCGGTCGACGCCCCCGTGGTCCTCGCCGTCGGGCGGGCCACGAAGGAGAAGGACCCGGCGCTGCTGCTGGCCTCGTTCGCGCGGGTACTGCGGCGGCTGCCGGACGCACGCCTGGTGATGCTCGGGGTGCTGCAGCGCCGGCAGGCGGTCCTGCGGCTGGCCCGGCAGGCCGGGGTGGCGCACGCGGTGCGGCTGGTCCGTCCGGTGCCGCACGGCAGCATGGCCGCCTACTACCGGATGGCCGACGTGCTGGCGTTCGCGTCGACCACCGACACGCAGGGCCTGGTGCTGGTCGAGGCGGAGGCGCAGGGCCTGCCCGTGGTCCTCGCCGACGCGGCCCTCGCCGGCACGCACCGGCTGAGCACCGCGCCGGACGCCGACTCGTTCGCCGCGGCGCTCGTGCGGGTCCTGACGGATCCGCTGTTGCACCGCGAGGTGGCCGAGGCCGGCCGGGCCGCCGCCGAGGCGTACTCGACCCGGCACTACCTCGACCACCTGCTGCGGGTGTACCAAGCCGCTCAAGGAGCCGCTCAGGGCGTCGCGAGCGCCTCCGTCGGCGCGAGCCGCGCGGCCCGCACCGCCGGGTAGAGCCCGGCGATCGCACCGATCACGAGGGTCGCGACGACCCCGCCGGCGGTCGCCCACAGCGGCACGATCGCCGGCCAGGACCGGGTGAGCGCGTACACGCTGGTCACCGACACCCCCAGGAACACCCCGCCGATCCCGCCGAGCGCCGACAGCAGCAGCGACTCGGCGAGGAACTGCAGCAGGATCTGCCCGCGGGTCGCGCCGAGCGCCCGCCGCAGCCCGATCTCCGCCCGCCGTTCCAGGACCGAGATGACCATCGTGTTGGCCACCCCGACCCCGCCGACGAGCAGCGCGACCGCGCCGAGGCCGAGCAGCAGCCCGGTGAACGTCTTGTCCGTGGCCTGCCGGGCAGCGAGCGCGTCGGAGGGCCGGGACACCTTGACCTCGTTGGGGTTCTGCGGGTTCGCGGTCGCGGCGAGGACCGCTCGGACCGCCTCCACCTGCTCGTCCTGGGAGCGGGTGTACACGGTCGTCGGGTGCCCGTCGAAGCCGAGGTACGTCTGCGCCGCCGCCCAGCCGACGAGCGCGGCGGCGTCGAGCTCCGGGGCGAGGGGCACCGGCTGCAGCACCCCGACGACCGTGAACCAGCGGCGGTCCAGGTACACCTGGATGCCCTCGCCGGCCGTGTCGACGCCGAGCCGCCGGGCGGCCGCCGCACCGAGCACGACCGCCGGGTAGCGAGCCGTGGCGTCGTTGAGCCAGATCCCGTCGGCGAGGGACGCGCCGACGGTGCGCGGCAGGTCCAGGTGCGCGGCCTGCACGCTGATCGCGCCCGTCTGCGCCGCCGGGATGTGGTCGCTGCGGTACACCTTCGCGCCGCTGACCTTGCCGGTCGCGGCGACCTCGGTCACCGGGCCGATCCGCGAGATCATCGCCACCGACTCGTCGGGCAGCGTCGCGTCGCCGCCGAACAGGTCGCTGCCCGGCGCGACGGTGAGCAGGTTCGTGCCGAGCACGTCGAGCTGGCGGTCCAGCTCCGCCCGGCTGGACGAGGAGATGCCGACGACGGCGGTCATCGCGGCGATGCCGATCGCGATGCCCAGCGCGGACAGGAACACCCGCATCGGCCGGGTCCGCAGCCCCGCGCTGCCGACCCGCAGGACGTCACTGAGGTACAGCCGCACCGGCTGCAACGGTGCCGTCATGCCGTCACCCCCGCTGCGTTCCGGCGGCCTGAGCCGAACCTGCGCTGCGGCCCGCTCATGCCACAACCTCCCCGTCGCGCATGACGACCTGGCGGGGCAGCGCCGCCGCGATCGCCTGGTCGTGGGTGATGACCAGGACCGTGGTGCCGCCGGCGTGCAGCTCCCGCAGCAGCTCGACCACGCCCGCGCCGGACGCGGAGTCGAGGTTGCCGGTCGGCTCGTCGGCGAGCAGCAGCGCCGGCTCACCGACGACGGCGCGCGCGATCGCGACCCGTTGCCGTTCACCGCCGGACAGTTCGTGCGGCAGGTGGTCGAGCCGGTCCGCGAGACCGACCCTGACCAGCGCCGCCTCCGCCCGCGCCCGCCGCTGCGCCCGCGACGGCCCGGCGTAGAGCAGGCCGTCGGCGACATTGTCGAGGGCGTTCTGCCCCGGCGCGAGGTGGAACTGCTGGAACACGAACCCGATCCGGGTCGCCCGCAACGTGGACAGCTGCCGGTCGGTGAGCGCCGCGACCTCGTGCCCGGCGATGCGCACGGTGCCCGCCGACGGCCGGTCGAGCGTGCCGATCAGATGCAGCATGGTCGACTTGCCGGAGCCCGACGGCCCGACGATCGCGACCATCTCCCCCGAGTCGATCGACAGCGACACGTCCCGGACCGCGGTGACCCCGCCGGGGTAGGACTTGCTGACCCCTTCCAGCGCCACCACCTCGACCGGACCGGCCTCGACCGGGCCGTCCGTCAGGTCGATCATGGCCGTCATGACGTCACCTCCGCTGCGCTCCGGCGCCGCCCTGACTTGACCCTGAGCCCCCGATGACCGGCCCCTCCGCTATGCTCCGGACCGGTCATGACGGCACCCCGACCAGCATGCCCTCGGTGATGCCGCCGCCGCTGACCTCGACCCGGCCGGCGGCGAACATGCCGAGCTCCACCGCGACGACCCGGCTGGTGCCGCCGTCGACGACCTGCAGCCCGTAGCCGCCCTCGGCGAGGGCGAGCAGCGCCGAGACCGGCACGGTGAGCACGTTCTCCTTGCGCGAGGCGGTGAACCCGACCTCGACCGTGATCTGGTCGAACCCTGCGAACGCGGCCGCGTCGTCGGGCGTGACGGTCACCTCCAGGTTCGTCTCGGCCGGGTTGTTGTTCTGGGCCGGCGTGATGACCGTGACGACCTTGACGACCTTGCCGGGCACGGTCTTGCCGGTGGGCAGCTTGATGGTGACCGCGGCGCCCACCGTCGCCAGCCGCTGCTCGGAGACCTCAAGGGTGGCGGTGACGACCGGGCCCGTGCCGGTGCAGGTGAGCAGCGCCCCGTTGGCCGGGTCGCCGACCGCCGCCTTGTGCTCGTCGACGCGGACCGCGCCGGCGGCGTACACCACCCGGCCGAGGTCGACCACGCCGGTCTTGGTCAGCCCCAGCTTGCCCTGCCAGGCCTTCACCGCGGTCGCGGTCGACGCGGTGTACTCGTCATCGACGGTGAAACCCTTGTAGCCCAGCGCGGCGAGGTTCTCCTCGAACTGCCGCACGTCGGCGCCCTCGACGCCCGGGGCCAGGTTGCGATAGGCGGGCAGGCCGCCGTACAGCAGCACGACCGGCGTGTTGTCGACGCGGTACAGCGACTGTCCACGCTGGACGGTGCTGCCCACCGCCGGCAGCTCGGTGAGCGTGCCGCCGAGCCGCCCCGCCACGGTGGCCGTCGTGCCGTGGCCGAGCTTGCCGTCCTCCGTCTTCGTGTCGACGAGCGTCTGCCGGGTCACCTTCGTGGTCTTCGGCGCCGCCGTCGACCCGGTGCCCGCCTCGCTGCCCCGGTCCGGTAGGCCGAGCCCGGCAGCGGCGGCGGCGCCGACGGCCGCGACCACCGCGACCGTCACCGCCACCCGACCGGCGCGCCCGCGCCTACGACGGTTCGCGCTCACGCCGTCACCTCCGCTGCGCTCCGGCGCCGACCTGAGCCAACACTGAGCCCCCGATTCGCAGCTCCTCCGCTACGCTCCGGGCCGCTCATGCGCTCCCGCCGTTCTCGGTCTTCGTGTTGGTCTTGCCCTCGTCGTCGGAGCCCGGCCGCTTCGGCTGGAACTCCTTGCAGGCCGCCTCGGCCTTCTTGAACGCCTCGCTCTGCGGGTCGACGCCGGTCGCGTTGCCGTCGATGCGGATGCCACCGTCCTCGCTCGGGTCCGGGAACTCCGGCAGGCCGTTCTCCCGCATGCACTGCGCGAACTTGCGCATCTTCTCCTGCATCTCCGGGTCGGCCTTCATCGGCTCGCCACCGTTGGGCAGGAACTGCTTGCACTCCGCGTTGGCCGCGTCGACCTTGGCCTTGTCGGTGCCCTCCGGGATCATCATCGAGATCCCGCCGCCGTCCATCTGCGGATCCGGCATGTCGACGCCCTTGTCCCGCATGCACTGGGCGTACTTGAGGAAGTTCTCCTGGTCCTTGACCGGGTCCCGCTGGCCGTTCCCGGTGCCGGAGCTGGCGCTCGCCGTCGGCGTGCCGCCCGCGCTGGCCACCCCGTTGCCGCCGGCGGGCTTGCCGCACCCGGTGACGGCGGGACCGAGGACGAGCAGCAGGCCGAGCACCAGGGCTGTCCTGACGCGCATCATGGTGTGTTCCTCCTGGCGGGCCGGGCATTCGCCGGCCACTGCGCCGAAGTCAAGCGGGGAGCGCGTCACCCGGCCGTAACCGGAAACGTTGACGCCGCGGTGACATCACCACGCGTCACCATGGGGGTATGCGGATACTGGTGGTCGAGGACGAGCCCCTGCTCGCCGAGACGGTCGCGCAGGGGCTGCGCCGCGACGCGCACGCGGTCGACGTCGTCCACGACGGCGGTGCCGCCCTGGAGCGTCTCGACGTCAACGACTACGACGTGGTCGTCCTCGACAGGGACCTGCCGGTCGTGCACGGCGACGACGTGTGCCGGTCCCTGGCGGCCCGTGACTCGACCGCGCGGGTGCTGATGCTGACCGCCGCCGCCGACATCGACGACCGGGTCGCCGGGCTCGCCCTCGGCGCCGACGACTACCTGCCGAAGCCGTTCGCGTTCCGCGAGCTGTCGGCGCGGGTGGCCGCGCTCGGCCGGCGGGCGCGGGCGGCGGCCCCGCCGGTGCTGGAGCGCGCCGGCATCCGCCTCGACCCGCACCGCCGGGAGGTCTTCCGCGACGGCCGGTACGTGCCGCTGTCCCGCAAGGAGTTCGCGGTCCTCGCCGAACTGCTGCGGGCCGACGGCGCCGCGGTCTCCGCCGAGCAGCTGCTGGAGAAGGCATGGGACGAGCACGCGGACCCCTTCACCCACACCGTGCGCATGACGATCCTCAAGCTGCGCCGCAAGCTGGGCGACCCGCAGGTCGTGCTGACCGAACCTGGCGTCGGCTACAAGGTGGTCTGAGCATGAACGGTCCGGAGCGCAGCGCAGGAGCCGTCCATCGGCATCGCAGGTTTGGTTCAGGCCGGCGCCGGAGCGCAGCGGAGGTGGCGGCATGAACAGGTTGACCATTCGGGCTCGGCTCACGCTTGTGTACGGCGGGCTGTTCCTGCTCGCCGGGCTGCTGCTGCTCGGCGTCTGCTACGTCCTGGTGTACCAGCGGCTCAGCGGCAACACGTTCATCGCCGGCACCACCCTGCCGCCGGGCATGGCGGCGCCGCCGGACAACGGGATGTACGTCCGGCAGCTCAGGGAGGACGTCACCACCGACACCCGGCAGGTGCTGCTCACCCAGGGCGGGATCGCGCTCGGTGTCATCGCGCTCGCCGCGACCGCGTTCGGGTGGCTGATCGCCGGGCGGCTGCTCCAGCCGCTGCACCAGGTCACCGAGACCGCCCGCCGCATCGCGGACGCCCCGGACCGGGGGCTGCACGAGCGGATCGCCCTGGCCGGCCCGCACGACGAGGTAAAGCAGCTCGCCGACACGTTCGACGTCATGCTGTCCCGGCTCGACCAGGCGTTCGACGGCCAGCGGCGGTTCATCGCCAACGCCTCCCACGAGCTGCGGACCCCGCTGACACTGAACCGGACGCTGCTGGAGGTCGCGATCGACCCAGACAACGCCACGCCCGAGCTGCGGCAGCTGGGCAGGACCCTGCTGGCCGTCAACGCCCGCCACGAGCAGCTCATCGACGGGCTGCTCCTGCTCGCCCGGTCGGAGCGGCAGGTGACGGACCGCTCGTTCGTGGACCTCGCCGACATCGTCGAGCACGTCACCGCGCAGCTGCCGCCGGGGAAGGCGGCCGTGGACTGCTCGCCGCAGGAGGCGCCGACGACGGGCAACGCGGTCCTGCTCGAACGGCTCGTGCACAACCTGGTCGAGAACGGGGTCCGGCACAACCTCCCCGACGGCGGCTGGGTCCACGTCACGTGCGGCACCCGCCATGACGGCACCGTCGGGGTGACCGTCAGCAACACCGGTCCGGTCGTGCCGCGGTACGAGGTCCCCCGGCTCTTCGAGCCGTTCCGGCGATTCGGGTCCGAACGGGTGGCGGCCGGCGTCCCCGGTGCCGGGCTCGGCCTGTCGATCGTGCGGGCCGTCGCCCGGGCCCACGGCGGGCACGTGCACGCGGAGCCCCGCGACGGCGGCGGTCTCGTCGTCACCGTGATCCTGCCCACCGCGCCACCGCATCACGGCGGGTTCCCGACATAAGGACTTGCCGGCGTCCGGCAGACTCGGACCATGCAAGCACCGACCGAGCCACCGGCCAGCACCGCCGAGCTCATCGAACTGATGGCCTCCGGCGCCCGCGTCCGGTTCCTGTTCTTCTGGGGACACCAGCCGGCGCCCGACGGTTCGATCGGCGCCGGCTGCCTGAGCCAGTGGTGGCCGGTCGAGTTCACCGTCGACGGCGTCCGGTTCGCCTCCGCCGAGCACTACATGATGTGGTCGAAGGCGATGCTGTTCGGCGACACGGCGACCGCGGCCCGGGTGCTGACCGCCGGGCACCCCAACGACGCGAAGACGCTCGGCCGTGAGGTCCGCGGGTTCGACGACAAGGTCTGGAAGCGGGAGCGCTTCGACATCGTCGTCGCGGGCAGCGTGGCGAAGTTCGGCGGCCACGCGGACCTGCGCGCGTTCCTGCTCGGCACCGGCGAGCGGATCCTGGTCGAGGCGAGCCCCGTGGACCGGATCTGGGGCATCGGCCTGTCCGCCCGCGACGCGTCCGCCGACGAGCCGGCCCTCTGGCGCGGCCTGAACCTGCTCGGCTTCGCGCTCATGCGGGCCCGCACGATCCTGGCGGCGCAGGCATGACGCGGCCGTCGCTGCGGAAGCCGCCGCCTTCGCCGTCGGCGGAGCCGTTGCCGGCGTGGCTGGCGTGGCCGGTCCGGGTCGTCGCGGTCGCCGTCGTCGTGCCGGTCAAGCTCGTCTGGGAGCTGCTGGTCGCGTTCCGCCGGTACGTGCTGGAGCCGATCCCGCGGCTGTTCTTCCTGTACGTCATGCGCCCCATCGGCATCGCGATCGACTACGCCATCCTGCGCCCGCTCGGCTGGGTGCTGCGCAACCTGATCTGGGTGCCGCTGGTGTGGGTGCTGCGCAACGTGCTGTGGGTGCCGCTGGCGTGGGTCGCCGTGCACGCGATCTGGCCGGCGCTCAAGGCGCTGTGGGCCGGCACGGTGTGGCTGGCCCGGCACACGAAGCAGTTCTGGATCCTGCTCGGCAAGGGCATCGCGTTCGTCCTGTGGGCGCTGTGGCACTACGTCCTGGTCCCGATCGGCGTGGCGATCCGGTGGACGGTCGTCGCGCTGTACCGCTACGTCCTGCGCCCCATCGGCATCGCGCTCGCGTGGCTGGTCGAGACCGGGTACCGCTACGGCGTCCGCCCCGTCGGGCTCGCGATCGCCTGGCTGGCGGTCGCGGTGTGGCGCTACGTCCTGCGGCCGCTCGGCCTCGCGGTCGCCTTCGTCGTCGGCATCATCGGGTACTACGGCCTGCGCCCGGCGGGGCTGCTCATCGCCTGGTTCTGGCGGCACGTCGTCGTGCCGGTCGGGCACGCGATCGCCTGGGCGTGGAACCACTCGGTCGTCCTGCTGTGGCGCTACCTGGTCGTGGCGCCGGTCCGGTGGACCTGGCAGTCGGTCGTTGCCCCGGCGGGCCGCTGGGTCCGCGACTCGGTGCTGCGCCCCGTCGGGCACACCGTCGGCCGTGTCCTGGCCACCCTCGGCCTGCGCTGAAACCCGCGCTTCGGGCCCGCGCCGAGGCCTCTGCCGGGACCTTTGCCGAGGCCTCAGCCGAGACCTTTGCCGAGGGTGGCCTGGGACGGTGTCAGGCGACCGGTTCGAGCTCCCGTTCGGCCTCGTGCTCGACCTTCACGTGCGGCAGGAGCCGGTCCAGCCAGGCGGGCAGCCACCAGTTCGCCTTGCCGAGCAGCGACATCGTCGCCGGGACCAGGACCAGCCGGACCAGGGTCGCGTCGATGAGGACGGCGGCGGCCATGCCCACGCCGGTCATCTTGACCGTGACGTCCGGGTCGAGGGCGAAGCCGACGAACACCGCGACCATGATGGCCGCCGCGCCGCTGATGACCCGGCCGGTCGCGGACAGCCCGCGGACCACGCTGCCCTGCGCGTCGCCGGTCGCCAGCCAGTCCTCGCGGACCCGGGACAGCAGGAACACCTCGTAGTCCATCGACAGTCCGAACAGGACGGTGAAGAGCAGGATCGGCACCCAGCTCGACACCGGCACCGCGTGCGGCAGGCCGACCGCCCGCGCACCCGCGTCGGTCTGGAAGACGGCGGTCATCACGCCGTACGCGGCGGCGACGGACAGCAGGTTCATCACGGCGGCCTTGACCGCGACGACCGGCGCCCGGAACAGCACCGTGAGCAGCAGCAGCGACAACGCGACGACGAACGCGACGACGACCCACAGCCGCTCGGCGAGCCGGTCGGAGATGTCGGCGAAGACCGCGACGAGACCGGTGACCAGCGCACCGTCGGGCAGCACGTCCGCGCGCAGATGGTCGAGCAGCGCGGTGGTCCGCTCGTCCTGCGGGCCCGTCTCCGGTTCGACGAGGATGACGGCGGCGTCCCCGGTACGAGCGGCCGGCACCACCAGCGCGACACCCGGCTGGGCGCGCAGCGCGGCGACGAGACCGTCCACATCGGACACCTTGGCCGTGTCGACGGCGATGACGAGCGGCCCGTTGGCGCCCGGACCGAACTCGGCGGACGTCAGGTCGTACGCCTGCCGCGTGGTGTTCGACGTCGGCTGGCTGCCGGCGTCCTGCGGCCAGGTGCGCATGCCGAGGACCGGCGCCGCCAGCGCGGCGAGGACCAGCAGCGACGCGAGCGCCGCCACAACCGGCCGCCGCCCGACGAGCGCCGCCCACCGCGCCGTCCACCCTGGCCGCCCGACGACCGCAACCGGTGCCGCGGCGGCGCCGGCAGACGTACGGAGACCGGCGGGCGTGGCGGTGTCGGCGGGGGCGGCTTTGCGGATCGCGCGGGGCAGGACGCGGCGGCCGGCGAGGCCGCACAGCGCCGGCACGAGGGTCACCGACGCGACCATGACCGCGCCGACCGCGGCGAACGTCGCGTACCCGAACGACGAGTACACCGGCAGCGTCGACAGCTTCAGCCCGAACAGTGACACGAGCACGGTGAGACCGGCGACGATCACCGACGAGCCTGCGGTCGCGTTCGCCGCCGCGGCCGCCTCCCGCGGCGCCAGCCCGGCGCGGAGCCCCTCGACGTGCCGGGCGACCAGCAGCAGCGCGTAGTCGATGCCGACGCCGAGCCCGACCATGGTGGCGATCGTCGGGGCGGTGCCGCTGATGTCGGTGACCGTCTCGAGCAGGGCGATGACCGCGGTCGCGACGCCGAGACCGGCGATCGCCACGATCAGCGGCAGGCCGGCCGCGACGACCGAGCCGAGCGCGAACACCAGGATCAGCAGGGCCGCGACGATGCCGACCGCCTCGGCGGTGCCGGACGGCGCGGAGATGTTCTCGGCGACCTGGCCGCCGAACTCGACCTGCAGGCCCGCGCCGACGAGCGGCTCGGCGGCGGCGCGCAGCGCGTCCATGCCGGCGGTGCCCTGGAAGTCGGTGACCGGGATCGTGTACCGCACCGCGATCAGCGCCGTGTCGCCGTCGGCCGACATGCGCGGCGGCGAGACGTCGCCGGCGCTCGGCATTGCGGCGAGCCGGCCCCGCAGCCCTTCGAGGGTCGCCGGGTCCACCGGGCCCTTGCCGTGCACCACGACGCGGGCGTCGGCGCCGGACATCGCCGGCAGGTGCGCACGCAGGAACTCGGTGCCGGCCTGCGACTCGGTACCGGGGACGTTGTAGTCGTCGTGGGGTGTGCCGCCGAAGCCGGCCGACAGCGTGGTGAACGCGACGAGCACGATCAGCCAGGCGCCGATGGTGCGCCACGGGTGGGCGGCGGCCGCTCCTCCGAGCCGGCCGAGCAATCGGGACATGTGGGCCTCCAGGTCAGATGTATGCAGCCACACCATCCCCGGCGGCACTTTCAGCCGACTTGGAAACGACTAGAAGCCCGTGGCCCGGACCGCCTCGACCTGGCTCCAGGCGAGCAGGGCGACGGTGAGCAGCCCGGCCGCCGCCGCGGCGAACCAGCCCCACCACGGTCGCGGGCCGGCGCCGCGGTGCAGGAGGGCGGCGCTCAGCGCGGCGGCGAGCCCGATCTCGGCGGCCGCCTCGACCAGCCACGGCGCGACCTCCGCCAGGTACCGCGACTCGAAGCCCCCGGCCCGCACGAGCCGCAGCGCGGCCTGACCGGCGAGCAGCGCACGCGGCGCCGGCGGCGATCGCCGCGACGCGCGGCCGGGACCGGCGGACGGCGTGGCCGAGCAGGCCGAGGACCACGCCGCCGGCGACCGACGCGGCGAGCCAGAACGCGGTCGCCACCACGATCGACCGCAGCGCCATCGCGTCGGCGGGGGTGCCGTCCTCCAGGGTGCCGCCGTGCCAGCGATCCCCGTCGATGACGATCGCGCCGTAGTAGACCAGGGTGGCGACGCCGAGCCCCGTGACGGCGACACCGGTGGCGGCGATCCGCCGGCCCGGGCGGTCCGCGGCCGCGAACGCGAGGACCAGCGCGGCGGCGCCCCAGGCGAGGCCGCTGCTGGACACCAGCACCATCGCCACCGCGAGCAGGCCGTGGCAGAAGTCGGCGGCGTAGGCGAGGACACCGAGCACCAGACCGGCCAGCGCCGCGCGTCCCCACACGCGACGTGATGGTACGCAACGACGTTCGGCCGGCCCGCGATCTGCCGCCCGGCGCGGCGTACGGTCAGAGCACGGCTCCGGCGTCCGCCACTCAGAGCTCGGCTTCGGCGTCGGCCACCCAGTGAGCGGCGCCCCACGCCAGGGCCACCTCGCGGGCGAGCTCGAAGTGCTCCACCGCGCGGTCACGGTCGCCGAGGAGTGCGTAGAGGCGGCCCAGGACGTACGCGACGGGGCGCATCGCGACCGAGGTGCTGCTCATCCCGGCGATCTGCCCGCGGACCGGCAGCAGGCGCTCGATGACGGCCGGCGCCAGGTCGGTGCGGCCGGTGGCGACGATCGCCAGCCCGCGCACCGCCAGGAACGCGGACTGGAAGTAGTCGGGGCGCAGCGGGTGGACGCCGACCGCGACGGCCCGGGCCTCGTCGAGCCGCCCCGCCGAGGCCAGCGCCAGCGCCAGGGCGTCGTCAGCGATCGGGCCGATGGCGGCCTGCGCCGCGAAGGTCTGCGGCAGGAGCTCCCCGAGCCGGTTCTGGCTGATGTACAGGCTCGCGGTGGCCAGGAAGTGATACCCGTCCGCGTGCAGCGAGCCCTGCCGGCGCATGAAGGCGAGCGTCTCGTCGTAGAGCCGCTGCGCCTCGGCGTAGTCGCCGGCGACGTGCGCGAGCGTCGCCCGGCCGCTGAGGTTGATCGCCTGGGGTTCGGGCAGCTGGTACGCGGCGGCGAGCACACCCTGCCGGGCGGTGCGGGTGCGGACCTCCTCCGCGTCGTTGCGCACCGCGGCGCAGTTGGTGAGGATCTGCTCGGCGACCCACTCGTAGGCGACCATGTCGTGCGCCCGCGCGAGGTCCCGCAGCTGCACGGCGACGGCTGCCCGCTCGCCGGCCTCCAGGTCGAAGCGCATCGTCCTGGCCCGGGCGACCAGCCCGAGCGCCTGCACCGCCGGGTCCGGCACGGCCGGGGCCAGCTCGTACGCCTCCAGCCCGGCGGCCGGGCCACGCGGGTCGTCCTCGCCGTCGAGCTCGTTGGTGAGCGCGTCCAGCAGCCGCACCCTGGTCGCCGGGTCGAGGTCGGGCTTGCGCAGCAGCCGCGAGAGCAGGTCGACGACCCGGTGGTCGATCACCCCGTACGCGCGGATCTGCCACGGGGTCGGCACGTTCCAGGCGGTGAACGCAGCGATCAGCAGTTCCTCCCGCCCAGCGGCGACGGCGATGTCCAGGGCCCGGTCGCGGGTCAGCCGCGCCGGTGCGGTCGCGCCGGCCCTCGCCTGCGCCCGCAGCAACCGGCCGAGCAGGTCGATGCGCAGCTGGTCCCGGTCCCCCGTGACCGTCTCCGCGGTCTGCACGGCAGCCGTGAGCAGCTCGATCGCGGCGTCGTACGCGTAGCGCCGCTCCGCCAGCTCGGCCGCGCGTACCGCATAGTCGACCGCGAGCCCGGCGGTGTCCGACGACGCGGCCCGCGCGTAGTGGTGCGCGAGCGCCGGGTAGTCGTCGGGGCGCAGCCGCCGGGTGCAGGCGGCGACCCTGGCGTGCATCCGGGTGCGGCGCAGCTGCGACAGGTCCGTGTACATCGTGTCGCGCACCAGGCCGTGCACGAACCTGACCCGCCCGGGCGCCGGCTCCGTCAGCAGCCCGGCGATGAGCCCCGCCTCGAGCGCGTCGAGAACGGCGCCCTCGTCGGTGTCGGCGGCCTCGACCAGGGTCTCCACGTCGGCCTCCCGTCCCACCACGGCGGCGAGACGCAGCACCGCCACGGCCGGTTGCGGCAGCCGCGACAGCCGGCGGCGCAGCACGTCACGGACCCCCTCCGGCACCTCCGACGTGGCGACGAGCGCCCCCTCCGACGCCAGCAGCCGCGCCGACTCCCGCACGTAGAACGGGTTGCCGCCGGTACGCTCCGCGAGCGCCGCGACCGTGCCGGCGTCGACGTCGGCGAACGCCCCGACGAGCCGCTGCACGTCGTCGTGGCCGAGCCCGTCGAGGTGGACCCGGGCCGGCGACCGCCGGGCGAGCGCCGCCAGGGCCTCGGCCAGCCGCTCCCGGTTGTCGGCGGGCCGCAGCGCGGCGACGAGCAGTACCGGCGCGTCGGTGAGCTCGGCGGCGCTGGCGAGCAGCAACAGCGTCTCGGCGTCGGCGGCGTGCAGGTCGTCCAGAACGATGGCGACGGGTCGCACCGTGGCGGCCCGCCGCAGCCAGGCCCGCACGGCCCGGTGCAGCCGGAACCGCCCACCGGCGACGTCGCTGCCCTCGCCGTGGACGTGGTCGGCGTCCTCGAGCAGCGGCGCGAGCGCCGGGGCAAGGTCGGCGGGCGGCACCCCCGCACCCGCCCCGAGCTGGCGCAGGGCCTCGACCCACGCCCACGCCGGCGGAGCCCCGTCGACCTCGGGACACCTGCCGACGGCAACCAGCCACCCGCCGTCGAGCAGGTCCTGCCGGAAGCGGTTGAGTACACTGGTCTTGCCGACACCGGCCTCGCCGCTGAGCAGCACGATCCGCGGCCCGGCGCCAACAGCTTCGGCGGCGACGGCATTGAGCGCGGCCAGCTCCTGCCCCCGCCCGACGAACAGCTCACCTTCCCGCTGCTCCTGATTTGCCTCCCGCCCCGGCCAGCCGCGTATGCTACGCAGAGCGACGGCTTCGGAGATCAATTTGGATGGCTCCGGTAGCGTGCTGGTAGGACTGCCCGGCGCCGCCGCTGGTTCCGCGGTCTGCTCACCCGGCTCCGCCGTCTGCCCGTCGAGTGCCGGTCGGAGGTCGTCGCCGAGGCCGTCGGGGTTGTCGCCGGGCCGCCCGCGCACGCCGTCGACCTGCGACCCACGACCGGCTGCCGGTCGGAGGCCGCCGGGGACCTCGGCCTGCCGCCCGCGCGAGCCGTGGATCTGCGGCGCGTGGAGATCGTCGACCGGCCGCCCGTGGAGATCGGCGAGCCACCCGCCCTGCTGCCCACGCGGGCCGCCCTGCTGTTCGCGGGGGCCGTCCTGGCGCTCACGCAGACCGTCCCGCTGCCCACCTGGGCCGCCTTGCTGCCCGCCAAGGCCGTCAAGGCCGTCGAAGGCCTCGACCCGCTGCCCACGCAGGCTGTCGAGGACCTGGACCCGCTGACCACGCAGGGCGTCGAGAATCTCGACCCGCTGCCCGAGGATCGCGGCCTCCAGTTCGACCAGCGCCGGCCCCGGGTCCAGCCCCAGTTCGTCGGCGAGGATGCCGCGGGCCCGGCGCAGCGCGGCCAGGGCGTCGGCCTGACGGCCGGTGCTCCACAGAGCCAGGGCGAACAGCCGCCAGCCCTCCTCCCGCAGCGGGGCGTGGCGGGTCAGCAGCTCGGCTTCCGGGACCGCCTCGGCGGCGCCGCCGGTGCGGAGTGCGACGTCCAGGAGCAGTTCCCGGGCGGCGAGGCGGAGTTCTTCGAGGCGGGCGGCCTCCGGCTGGGCCCAGGACTCTTCGGCGAACTCGGCGTAGGCGTTGCCGTGCCACAGTTCCAGCGCGGCACGCAGCAGCAGGCGTGCGCGGCCGGGCTCAGCGATGTGGACCGTGCGGGCGGCGGCGAGCAGGGACTCGAACCGCCACGCGTCGACGGCGTCGGGAGGTACGCGGATCGCGTAGCCGGGTGGGGCGCTGATCAGGAGGCGGGCCGGCGCGCGGCGCTCGCGGTCGGGTTCGAGGGTGCGGCGCAGGTTGGAGACGTACGCCTGCAGCGACGCGATCGCCCTCGGCGGGGCCTCGCCGCGCCACAGGTCGTCGATCATCCGGTCGACGGAGACGACCTCGCCGCCGGCGGACAGCAGCAGGGCGAGCACGGCGCGCTGGCGGGGGCCGCCGAGGTCGGCCGCACCGCCGTTGACGTCGACCGCGAACGGTCCAAGCACCCGCATCAGCATGACGCGGGCCATCGTAGCCGCCCTCAAGCGGTCTCCAAGACCGCTACAAGACAGTCCGCGCACCGTGATGGGACTGAACGAGCTGACTGAGGAGAGACCGATATGACCACCACCGTCGAGCGTCCGTGGGTCCAGGAGATGGTCGTCGTGCACCGCGTGTTCCGGCGCGAGTCGCGGCTGCTGCCCGAGCTGGTCCGTGGCGTCCGGCCCGGCGACGTCGAGCGGGCCCGGTTCCTGGCCGGGATGTTCCGCGAGTACGACAAGGGCCTGCACTCACATCACACGTCCGAGGATGCCCTGCTGTGGCCGAAGCTCCTGGCCAGGGTCGACCTCGACGCGGACCTCGTCCTGCGGATGGAGCAGCAGCACGAGGTCGTCGCGCAGGGTCTGCACGTGGTGATGGAGCGGCTCGCCGCGTGGGAGGCGGACGCGTCGGCTGCGGCCCGTGACGCCCTTGCCGCCGCGATGGACCGGCACCGGCAGGACCTGCTCGTGCACCTCGACGAGGAGGAGCGCTCGGTGCTGCCGCTGGTGTCGGAGCACATCACCGTCGCGGAGTGGGATGAGCTCGGCGAGGTGGCGCGGTCGCACACGCCGAAGGACAAGCTGCTCTTCATGCTCGGCGCGCTGCTGGAGGAGGCCACGCCGGACGAGACGGCGCGCTTCCTGTCCAGCCTGCCCGTGCCGGCCAGGCTGCTGTGGCACACGATCGGCCGCCGCCAGTACGCCAAGCAGATGCGCAAGGTCCGCGGGCGTCAGTTGGACGTGTAGCCGGGGACCTCTTCGGTGCCGTCGGCGGACTCGACCCGGTCGACCTCGCCGTCGAAGTCGTCGTCGTGGTAGATCAGGTCGATCCGGCCGTCGTGGTCCTGGTCGTAGGCGACCTGGTCGATGAGGCCGTCGGCGTTGGTGTCCCACATCGCGATGTCGGTGACGCCGTCGTGGTTCTCGTCGGCCAGCAGGACGTCGGGGGTGCCGTCGCCGTCGCTGTCGTAGCCGGCGGTCTCCAGGCCCTCGGTTGACGGAGGTTCGTCGGAGGACTCGCCGGAGGACTCGCCAGAGGTGGTCGAACTCGCGGGGCTCAGGCCGGCGTCGATGCCGTGCTCCTGCTGCGTGCCGAACACGGCGTGCGGGTCGGCGTAGTCGTTGGGGTCGAGGTCGCCCGGGTCGAAGTCGACGTCGAAGCCGTCGGACTGCAGGCCGAAGTCACTCATGCCTGTCACCTTTCCAGCATCGCCGAACCCGGCGCCACCCGGGACACGTGCCCGCGGGTATGAGAATCCACCCACCTCGGAGGCGCCGGCTGCGTGCCCCGCTCGGCGCCAGGTTCGGCGACCACCTGCCCGCTACGACGGGTCTGCCGGTCCTGACCGGATATCCGATCGCCCACCGTCCTCGATAGCCCCGGCAGAACCGGTGGACCCGGTGGACCCATTGGACCCGGTGGACCCGGTGGACCCGGCAGCATCGGCAGGCCCGGCAGGCTCGGCAGGCCCGGCAGGCTCGGCAGGCCCGGCAGGCCCGGCAGGCCCGGCAGGCTCGGCAGGCTCGGCCAGCACGGCACGGCGCATGCCGTACACGAAGAACAGCACCAGACCCACGGCCATCCAGGTCAGGAACCGCACCCAGGTGATGACCGGCAGGTTGAGCATCAGCCACACGCTCGCCAGGACGCTGAGCGCCGGCAGCCACGGTACCCCCGGCACCCGGAACGCCCGGGGCAGGTCAGGCCGGGTGCGGCGCAGGACGATCACGCCGATCGACACGACCACGAACGCGAACAGCGTGCCGATGCTGGTCAGCTCCGACAGCTCCGACAGCGGGACGAACGCGGCGAGGACCGCGACCACGACCCCGGTGATCGCCGACATGACCCACGGCGTGCCGTACCGGGGGTGCACGCGGGCGAGGATCGGCGGCAGCAGGCCGTCGCGGGCCATCGCGAAGCTGACCCGGGCCTGCCCGAGCAGCAGCACGAGGATGACGGATGTGATGCCGCACACGGCGCCGAGGGAGATGAGGTCGGCGGCCCAGCCCTGCCCGACGAGGTCGAAGGCCTTGGCGAGGGGTGCGGCGGTGTCGAGCTGGTCGAAGGGGACCATGCCGGTCACCACGAACGCGGTCGCCATGTACAGCACGCCACAGATGATGAGCGAGCCGATGATGCCCCACGGGACGTCCCGCTGCGGGTTGCGGGTCTCCTCGGCGGTGGTCGCCACGACGTCGAAGCCGATGTAGGCGAAGAAGACGATGGAGGCGGCCGCGACGATGCCGAACCAGCCGAAGTGCTGCGGGGTGATCCCGGCGAGGATCTGCAGCAGCGGCGCATCACCGCCGCTGGCCTTCGAGGAGGGCTCGGCGGGCGGGATGAACGGCGTGTAGTTGGCGGCCTTGACGAAGAACAGGCCGAGGCCGATGACGAACACGACGACGGCGACCTTGACGACGACCAGCACGCCGGTGACCCGCCCGGACAGCTTCGCGCCCATGATGGCCACGATGGTCAGGGCGGCGACGATGAACGCGGCGCCGAAGTCGGGGATCGCGTCGTCGCCGGCCAGCCAGGTGGGCAGGTTGAGCAGTTCCTGCAGGTACGCCGACCAGCCGCGGGACACCACGGCGGCGCCGAGGGCGAGCTCCAGGCACAGGTCCCAGCCGATGATCCAGGCGACGAACTGCCCGAGGGTGGCGTAGGAGAAGGTGTACGCCGAGCCGGCGACCGGCACGCTGGAGGCGAACTCGGCGTAGCAGAGGGCGGCGAGGGCGCACACCACGCCGGCGAGGGCGAAGGACAGCACGATCGCGGGGCCGGCGTTGCGGGCGGCCTGCTGGCCGGTCAGCACGAAGATGCCCGTGCCGATGATCACTCCGACGCCGAAGACCGTCAGGTGGAATGCCGACAGGTTCTTGCGCAGTCCTCTGCCCGGTTCGTCCGTGTCCCGCAGCGACTGCTCGATCGACTTGGTCCGAAAGATCGACATCGGTGCACCTCCAAGGGCCTCAAACCCGACATGCCCGGAGGATCTGGGTTCTACACCCGGCGGACCGCGTCTAGTATCGTTAAAACCTATCGGTTAGATAGAAATTAGGGGCGAGCATGCAAACCACAGTGGTCGTGGGCGGAGGCTGTAGCGGCGCCCTGACGGCGATCCATGTCAGCGGCCCCGAAGACCGGGTCGTGCTCGTCGACCCGGCGCCGGCCGATGCGCTCGGTCGCGGCGCGGCATATCGGACCACCGACCCGACGCATCTGCTCAACTCGCGCGCGGCGGCGATGAGCGCGCTCGCCGACACACCCACCGACTTCGTCGACTGGTGCCGGGAGCAGGGACTACCCTTCGGGCCGGCCGACTTCGCGCCGCGCGCCGTGTTCGGCGACTACCTGCACGACCGGCTGTCGCGGGTCCGGTTCGAGCACCTGAGAGGCGTGGCGATCCGCATCGGCACCGGGCCGGGATCACGAAGCGTGGTCCTGCGCGGCGGCCAGATCGTGCCCGCCGACCGGGTCGTGCTGGCCCTCGGCCACGGCGCCCCAGCGGGCCCGCTGTCGATCACCTCGGCCGTGCGCACCCGTCCCTACTATGTGGGAAACCCGTGGACCCCGGGCGCGCTGGACCGGGTCCCGGGCGACGTGCCGGTGCTGCTGATCGGCACCGGGCTCACCGCGCTGGACGTGGCGATGTCGCTGAGCAACCGGGGCCGGCGGGCGCCGCTGCACGCGGTGTCCCGGCGCGGGCTGCTCCCCCAGTCGCACCTGGAGATCCAGCCGAAGGCGACCGGGAGCTTCGCCCACCACGGCACCGACGCCGGCGGCCTGCTGCGGGCGGTCCGGCGGTACGCGGCGACCGAACCCGACTGGCGCTGCGCCGTGGACACCCTGCGGCCCCAGCTCGACCAGCTGTGGTGGCAGTTGTCCGTCGACGCCCGGCGCCGGTTCCTGCAGCACGTCGCCACGTACTGGGAGGTGCACCGGCACCGGATGGCGCCGACCGTCGCGTCGCGGGTCACCGCGCTGCGCGACAGCGGCGCGCTGTACACGCACGCGGCCGCGATCCACGCGATCCGCCGCAGCGAGCGCGGCTTCGTCGTCACGCTGCGGTTCAAGGAAGGCGCCGAAAAAGGCAGGGACGAGAGCTGGCCGATCGGCGCGATCGTCAACTGCACCGGCCCCGGCGGCGCGGCCACCAGCACCCTCGGCCGGGCGCTGCTCGACGACGGGCTGGCCCGCCGCGACCCGACCGGCACCGGCCTGGACATCGACGGGCACGGCCGCCTGGTCGGCCGGGACGGCGAGGCGTCCGAGCACATCCTCGCGATCGGGCCGACCCGCCGGGGCGCCTGGTGGGAGACGACGGCCGTGCCGGAGATCAGAACCCAGGCCGCCGCGCTGGCTCGAGTGCCGGTGGCTGCTTGATCGTCATCACGTGCTCGACGAGGGCGATGAGCACGTCCTTGATCGAGCGCCGGTCCCGGGCGTCGCAGAGCACCACCGGCACGTCCGGGTCGAGGTCCAGAGCCTTGCGGACCTGTTCCGCGGTGTGCTTCTGCACCCCGTCGAAGCAGTTGACCGCGACCAGGAACGGCGTGCTGCGCTGCTCGAAGTAGTCCACCGACGGGAAGCAGTCGGTGAGCCGCCGGGTGTCGGCGAGCACGACCGCGCCCAGCGCGCCCAGCGCCAGCTCGTCCCACAGGAACCAGAACCGGTCCTGCCCGGGGGTGCCGAAGAGGTACAGCACGATGTCGTCGTTGATGCTGATCCGGCCGAAGTCCATCGCCACCGTCGTGGTGGTCTTGCCTTCGACCCCGTCGACGTCGTCGATGCCGACACCGGCGTTGGTGAGCACCTCCTCCGTCTGCAGGGGACGGATCTCACTGACCGCGCTGACCAGCGTGGTCTTGCCGACGCCGAACCCTCCGGCGATGAGGATCTTCACCGCCAGCGGGATGTGCCCGTCAGAGCGATCGGAGACCATTGACAACCGCCTTGAGGATGCGATCGTCGGGCCGCTGCGGCCCGACGGATTGGTCATACACCGGTTCGTGCATCTCGATCAGACCCTGCTGGAGTAGGTCGCCCAGCAGCACGCGCACCACGCCGAGCGCGAGATCGAGGTGTGAGGCGAGCTCCGCGACCGTGACCGGCTCGCGGGTGCGGGCCAGGATCGCATAGTGCTCGGGCTGCAGGTGCCGTGGCCCCACCCCGTCGGAGGCGTTCACGACGAACGCGACCAGGTCGAAGGCACCGGCGACGGGTTTCGCCCGGCCGCCCGTCACCGCGTAGGGGCGCACCACCGGCCCGGCGTCGGAGTCGAGCCAGTCATGCTCACCCTGCGGCATCGGACGGAGCGCCCGTTCGTGACGGTGCGGTGAGGTACTGCCCGACCCGGGTCACCAGCATCGCCATCTCGTAGGCGATCACGCCGATGTCGGAGTCGGCGGCGCTGAGCACGGCCAGGCAGGCACCCTGCCCGGCGGCGGTGACGAACAGGAACGCGTCGTCCATCTCCACGATCGTCTGGCGGACGCCGCCGCCGTTGAAGTGCCGGCCGGCGCTGCGGGCCAGGCTCTGAAACCCGGATGCGACCGCCGCCAGGTGCTCGGCGTCGTCCCGCCCGAGACCCGTGGACGCGCCCATGAGCAGCCCGTCGGCGGAGAGCACCACGGCGTGCTGCGCCGACTCGACCCGATCGACGAGGTCGTCGAGGAGCCAGTCGAGCTTGCCGGTGCGACTCGTCGATTGTGCCACCTATGCGTCCCTTTCGATTGGGGTGTTGTCAACTGTGGGCTGATCGTCGGTGAGCGCCGCGTCCCGGCGCCCCCGGGTGAACCCTGCCTGCAGCGACGACATCATCGCGCGGGTCTGCTCGGGCGACCGGCCGGCCGCGGCGGACGCGAACTGCGACGCCGGGACCCCGTCGATCGTGTGCTCGTCCTCGGGTCGTTCCCGCAGCTGGGGGGCGAGACTGGCCTGCCTGCGCCGCTTGGGGAGGCCGTCGTCGGTCAGATCCACAGGCTGCCCGGACTGCGTTCGCTGCGCCGGTACCGGTGGAGCTCCGGTTTCCGGCTCCTCCGCCGGTGTCCGCAGCACCTCTGCCTCGACGTCGCGCCCGCGGCGGGCCACGGGCGGTCCGAGCGTCTCCGGGCGGACCACGTCGGCCGGCCCGACCCGCAGGATCTCACCGTCGGCGGTCTGCTCGGAGACCGTCCCGGCGGGCGGCCCGGAGACCAGCTCGGCGGCGACCTCGCCGGCCAGCTCCGAAGCCAGCTCGGAGGCCAGCTCGGACGCGGTCGACGCGGTCAGCTCCGGGGTGGCACCGGTGATCAGGTGCGGCGGGATCAGCACGACCGCGGTCACCCCGCCGTACGGCGACGAGCGCAGCGTGACCCGCACCCCGTGCCGGGCGGCGAGCAGCGCCACCACGAACAGCCCCAGCCGGGCGCTGTTGGCGGGGTCGAAGTCCGGCGGGTGCAGCAGCCGCTGGTTGGCTTCGTCGATCGCCTCCGGCGCCATGCCCAGGCCACGGTCCTCGATCTCGACCGCGAACCCGTTCGGCACCAGCTGCCCGCTGATCTGCACCCGGGTGTGCGGCGGCGAGTACGAGGTGGCGTTCTCGATCACCTCGGCGAGCAGGTGGATGACGTCGGCGACGGCCCGGCCGACCAGCGACGCCTCCGGCAGCGTCAGGAAGCCCACCCGCGCGTAGTCCTCGACCTCGGACACCGCGCCGCGGACCACGTCGACCATCGGCACCGGGTTGCGCCAGCCCCGGCCGGGGGTGGCGCCGGCCAGGATGACCAGGTCCTCGGCGTGGCGGCGCATGCGGGTCGCCAGGTGGTCGACCCGGAACAGGTCCTCCAGTTCCTCCGGGTCGCCGGTACGCCGCTCCATGCGGTCCAGCAGCGCCAGCTGGCGGTGCAGCAGCGTCTGGCTGCGGCGGGCGATGTTGAGGAAGACCTCGTTGAGCCCGCGTCGCAGCTGCGCCTCGTGCGCGGCGGACTCGATCGCGGTGCGCTGCACGGCGCTGAACGCGTTGCCCACCTTGCCGATCTCGTCGGTGCCGTACTCCAGCGGTGGTGCCGCCTCGGCGAGGTCGAACTCCTCACCGCGCCGCAACCGGCCGACGAGCTCCGGCAGCCGCTGGTCGGCGAGGATCTGTGCGTCCTGCCGCAGACCCGTCAGCCGGTTGATCAGCGACCGGCCGATCCGGATCGACAGCACGACGGAGACCGCGATGGCGAGCAGCCCGAGGACCGCGGCGAGCACCAACCTGACCACGATGGCCACGCCGACCGGCTCGGCACGCACGAGGATCGTGTCGCCGAACTGCAGGTCCAGCTTGCGCAGCTGCTCGGCGAGCTTGTCGTATGCGTCCCGCCACGCGGCGATGTCGACCGGGACGGCGGCGTTCGGCCTGCCCTCGGAGATGATCTTGTTCTCGAAATCGGTCAGCCGCTTGTGCGCCTCGCCGGCGACGATGTCACGGTAGGTCTGCTGCACCGACTCCGGCAGCTCGGCCGACTGCTCCGCGTAGGCGTTGCGCTTCGCGCCGATCATCGCGATCAGGTCGGCGGCCTCGGTGCGGATGAACTTGCCGGCCGCGGCGGCGCCGTTGACCAGCGAGTCCTCCCGGGCGAGCAGCTCCCGGGCCCGGCTCATCGCGATGTTCGTCCGGGCGTCCTTGCCCAGCTGCGCGTCACTGACGCCGGGCAGCGCGTTGTACCACCGGTAGATCGCGTCGATCGGGCCGTTGTAGATCTCCATCGCGCCGGCCCGGTCGACCTGCCCGAGCGAGATCCCCGACCGCCCCGACACGATCCCGTCGAGCGCCACCATGATCTCGGCGAGCCGCCCGACCGCCGCCTCCGGCATCGCTTCCTTGGTGTCGTCGCGCGAGGCGAGCGTCCGGAAGTTGCTCAGCGCCGCGTCGGCCTTGCGCCGCTGCTCGGCCAGCAGCGCCGCCTCGGGCTTGCCCTCGGCCCGGCCGGCACCGAGGTACACCAGCGACAGCTTGCGCTCCCGCTGCAGCTCGACGATCACGTTCTCGGCCGGTTCGGCGGCCAGCTCGTAGTAGGTCTGGGCGTCGAACAGCTCGACCACGGCGCTGGACGTCAGGCTGGTCGCGAAGACCCACAGCACGACGAGCGACAGCAGCGGCGGCAGGAGCAGGGTGACGATCTTGGCGCGGATCGACCACGTGCGGATTCTCCACGTGCGGGACTTCATGTGATCCTCGTGGGTCGCGTCGACAAGGGGGGTGGCGCGTCTCGGGCATGATACGGACACACAGGCGGGGAAGTCACCAACAAGGTCGTCCCCGTCCCAAACCCGGCTCGCCCGTGATCTCCTTCCCGCCCTCCCCCTCACCCCGGTGTGCTTTCCCACGGCCCGGGCAGGGCGGCCCCCATGCGAGGTAGACGGTGGGTTTTCGCGATCGGTGCCTGGACCATGTGCACGGCGGCGATCAGCGCGTTCGGCATCGGCAGGGTCGAGGCCATTCGGTCGTCGCTGCTGGCCGCGACCCGTCCCTCGCTGGCCGCCTCCGCGTCGCCGTCCCTGTCACCGACGCCGTCGCCGGTGCCGTCGCCGGGCTCGCCGAAGGTCCTGCGCACCCCCGGCGGCAACGTCGTCGCCCGCTGCGACGCCGGCATGACCTGGGCGGACGCCCTGAGCCCGGCCCTGGGCTTCCACGTGCAGGACGCGCAGCAGGGGCCCGACGTGGAGTACCGCGTGACCTTCAAGACCGACGGCCGGGAGGTCCGGGTGGTGGTCCGCTGCAAGGACCTGACCCCGGAGGCCGAGGTCACCCTCGGCTGAACGGTCAGAGATACAGACCGACGCGGGGCGGTTCCTCGGTGACGGTGAGGCGCGGGGCGCCGTCGCGCAGGGCATACAGCTCCGCGAGGGTGGCGCCGTCCGGGCCGATGCCGGCGGGGGTGCCGAGCCACGTCGCGGCCTCGGCGAACGGCAGCGGCGCCACGTGCAGCTGGGCCAGGCAGCGGCCCGGGCGCACCACGGCGGGGTGCAGGTGGGCGACGTCCTCGTTGGTGGTGATCGCGACCAGCACGTCGCGGCCCTGGCCGAGGAGGCCGTCGGTGAGGTTGAGCAGGCGGGACAGGGCCTGGCCGGTGGCCTGCTTCGCCTCGCCGCGGATCAGCTCGTCGCAGTCCTCGAGCAGGAGCAGCCGCCACTTCGGCGCGCCGGCGTCGTCCTCGCCGAGCGCGGTGTCCATGAGGTACGCGGGGTCGGCGAACAGCCGCTCGGGGTCGAGCACGCAGTCGACCTGGCACCAGTCCCGCCACTGCTTCGCCAGGGTCCGCAGCAGGGTGGTCTTGCCGGTGCCGGGCGGCCCGTGCAGCAGGATCATCCGGCCGCTGACCTGCTCGGCGGTCGTGCCCATCAGGCGGTCCAGGGCCTCGGCGGTCTTCGTGGCGTAGTTGGTGCGGATGTCCGCCCACGGCTCGGCGGTGATCCGGCGCGGCGTGCGCTGCGGGCCGTGCTTGCCGTTGTGCCAGAAGCCGATCGACACGGACTCGTCCGCGGGTGGCGGTGGCTCGGTGGCGCCGTCGACGGCGCCGGCCAGGACGCTGTCGGCGAGCGCCGGGGAGACAGCGGTGACCGTGACGTTGCCCCGGCGGCCCTGCTTCCAGCGGGTGGCGCGCAGCGTCCAGCCGTCGCCGGCGGCGAGCGTGCAGACGTCGTCGTCGTCATACGCCTCGCGCAGGACCGTCGCGCCCTCGGGGAGCAGGGTCGCGTCGCGGCGGAGGTTGGACAGGTGGCGGGTGCGGGCATACGGCTGGCTGCCGGCAACGAACGCCGACAGCGCCAGCAGGTCGAGGACGTCGATGACGCTGTCCGCGTCGTCCACGGCGGCCGCGACCGGGACCACGGCGGTGGGATCGACGGGAGGCATGCATACCAGGATCAGGCCGGAGACGCCTGCAGTACACCAATTTTCCCGGCGGCAAGGGCGAGGTCCCGGGCGCGGACGGCGGCGCAGCGCTGCGCGGTCGCCGCGGCCTCCGCGACACCGGCGCCGGTGAGCAGGGCCAGGACGAACCCGGCGACGTACGCGGCCTGGTTGCGCGGCCCGGGCGCGGCGGAGGTGTGGACGGTGTCGGCGTCCTGGCTGAGCACGACCGCCCCGTCGGCGTCGAGCGTGACGGACACGACGGCGGCCGCGGTCGAGCGCAGCAGCATGCCGCGGGCCGCGGTGACGGCGGCGGCGTTGGTGCCCTCGACCACCCCGCTCACCGTGTCGAGGCCGGGTGTGACCAGGTCCGGGCCGAGATGCGCCCACGGGGCGAGGTCGAGGGCGTCGACGGCGAGCAGCGGCAGGTCGAGGCGGCGGGCGGCGAGCAGCTCGCGGACGGCGGGTCCGAGGGTGCCGGCGCCCAGGTCGCACACGACGACCGCCTCGGGGCCCTCGGCCAGGGACTCCTCCAGCCGCTGCAGCAGCGTCCCGGCCGCCGGGCCGCCCAGCGGGGCGGTGTCGCCGTCGTCGAACCGGGCCACCACCTGGCCGGAGGCGACGACGCGGCGCTTGGTGAGCGTGCGCCGGCCGACCGAGACGACCAGGCGGTCCGCGGCGGCGCTGTCCCAGACCTTGGAGCGCAGCGTGGCGCCCGCGTCGTCGTCGCCGGTCGCGCCGACGACGGTGGTCCGGGCACCCAGCGCGGCGAACGCCCCGGCGATGGCCGCGGCGCCGCCGCCGACCTCGCGGGTCGCGTCGAGCGTGATGACCGGGACGGGGGCTTCCCGGCTCATCCGGGTCGGGGTGCCGCTCAGCCAGCAGTCGAGCACGGCGTCTCCGACGACGAGCACGGGATGGTCCTGCCAGCGGGCGGCGAGCTCGGCGAATTTCACGCGCCGTGGCTACCCGGCTCGAAAGGGAACATTCTGCGACTTTGCAAACATCGCCTGCGACAATCACAGGATCGAACGCGCAGACGTGGCGATGATCGGTGGGGGCATGGCCGGCCTGTCCCTCGCCGCCGAGCTCGCCGATCTTGATGGCCGGCTGGTCGAACGGGTGGAGGCCGCGGGCGGTCACCGTGAGCCGTTGCGGATCGTGGTGCTCGAACGGGAGAACCAGTTCGGGTATCACACGACCGGGCGGTCCGTGGCCGCCTTCCTGGAGAGCTACGGCACGCCCGAGGTGCGCGCGCTGACCCGCGCGTCCCGCACGATCCTCGACGCGCTCGGCGCCGAGTCGGGCACGCCGCTGCTGCGGGCCCGGCCGCTGGTCTGGGTCGCCCGCGAGGACCAGCTCCCGGCCATGAACGCGCT
The DNA here is from genome assembly GCF_035963215.1 of Dactylosporangium sp. NBC_01737. NCBI lineage: Bacteria > Bacillati > Actinomycetota > Actinomycetes > Micromonosporales > Micromonosporaceae > Dactylosporangium > Dactylosporangium sp. NBC_01737. The sequence continues at coordinate 3,537,698 of NZ_CP109153.1, read as the reverse complement.
GCTGACCGCCAACCCCTCGTTGCGTGGGACCGACGTCGAGAGCGCGCAGACGCTGTGCCCGGTGCTGCGCCCGTCGGCGATCGCGCGGGCGGCGGTCGAACGCACCGCGCAGGACATCGACGTGGACGCGCTGCATCAGCTGTACCGCAAGCGCGCCATCGCCGCAGGGGTGGTGCTGCGCACCGCGATCGGCCTGGAGGCCGGCGAGTGGACCGGGCAGGGCTGGAAGCTCACCACGGATCGCGGCGAGCTGGAGGCCGGGCGGGTCGTCAACGCGGCCGGCGCGTGGGCCGACGCCGTCGCCGGGCGGCTCGGGGTGACGGCGGCCGGGCTGACGCCGATGCGCCGCACCGTGGCGATCGTGTCCATCGAGGGCGTGGCGCCGAACTGGCCGCTGGTCCATGACGTCGGCGACGAGTTCTACTTCCGGCCGGAGAGCGGCGGGCTCCTCGTGTCGCCGTGCGACGAGACGCCGTCGCCGCCGGTCGACGCGGTCGCCGCGCCCGAGGACGTGGCCCTGGCCGTGGAGCGGGTCGCCGCGGTCACGACCCTGCAGCTGCGCCGGGTCCGCACCAGCTGGGCGGGGCTGCGCACGTTCGCGCCGGACCGCAACCCGGTCGTCGGGCCGGACCCGGTGCAGGACGGCTTCTACTGGTTCGCGGGGCAGGGCGGCTTCGGCATCCAGACAGCGCCGGCCCTGGCCCGGCTGGGCGCGGCGGAGCTGCTCGGCGAGCCGTTCGAGATCCCCGGCCTGCGGCGGGGAGCCCTGCACCCGCGTTAGCGGGTGGACGCCGTGCACCCGCACCAGCGCCCTCCGTGCCACCCGGACAGACGCTCCGGGTCCGCGCGTGCAGGCAGGCCTCTGCGGCTGCTCCGGCTGGCGGTCGGCTCAGGCGGGCCTTTGCAGCTGCTCCGGCTGACGGTCGGCTCGGGCCGGCCTTTGCAGCTGCTCCGGCTGACGGTCGGCTCGGGCAGGCCTTTGCGGTTGCTCCGGCTGGGGTGCGGTGCGCCGGACGCCGGCGAGCCCCGCGATCGTCGCCGGGTCCCGCAGCAGCGCCTGCTCCGCGTCGTCGACGAACGCGAGGTCGGCCTCGACGTGCCTGGTCGCCGCCGACAGCAGCAGCCCGACGACCGGGTCGGCCGCCTTGCGCCGCAGCCCGTCGAGGTTGCGCAGCTCGCGCAGCAGGTACGTGCGCTGCTGGCCCAGGACGGTCCGCACGGTCTCCGGGTCGCCGGAGCGGGCCGCGGCCGTCACCTTGAGGAAGAAGTCGTCGCGGAACCCGCCGCTGCGCGGGCTCGCCTCGTCCAGCCAGCGCCGCAGCTCGCCCCGGCCGGTGTCGGTGATCTCGTAGACGACCCGGTCGGGCTTCACCGCCTGGGCGTGCCGCTCGGAGCTCACCATGCCGTCGCGGGACAGCCGGTCCAGAATCTGATACAGGTGGCCGATGTTCAGCGGACCCCACTGCGGGCCGACCGCGTTCTCGAACGCGCCCTTCAGCTCATACCCGTAACTGGGTCCATGCGACAGCAGCGAGAGCACCGCGTGATGGATCGGCATGTCCAGAGACTACCCGCCCCTTGCATTGTCGCAATGCATTGCGACAGAGTAGTGGTCATGACCGCTACGTCCACGGGCGCCGCGCTGTCCGTCACGGGGCTCACCAAACGGTTCCACACCGGCGAGCAGGACATCGTCGCCGCCGACGAGTTGACCCTGCACGTCGACGCGGGCAGCTTCACCGCGGTCACCGGGCCGAGCGGCTCGGGCAAGTCGACGCTGCTGCACCTGATCGGCGCGATCGAGTCCGCCGACGCCGGCACGATCGTGGTCGACGGCGTCGAGGTGACCGCCCTGCGGCGGCGCAAGCTCAGCGAATACCGGCGCACGGTCGGCTTCGTATTCCAGCGCTACCACCTGCTGCCCGCCCTGACCGCGCTGGACAACGTGATCGCGCCGGTGCTGCCGTTCCGGGTCGGCTTCGACAAGTCGACGCGCGCCCGCGAGCTCCTCGAAGCGGTCGGCCTCAGCGGCCGCGAGCGTGCCCTGCCGGCGCAGCTGTCCGGCGGGCAGCAGCAGCGGGTCGCGATCGCCCGGGCACTGATCGGGTCGCCGAAGCTCCTGCTGGCCGACGAGCCGACCGGCAACCTGGACTCCGCCAACGGCACCCAGATCCTGGACCTGCTGCTCGACCTGCGCGAGGCGCACGGGATGACGGTGCTGCTGGCCACGCACGAGCAGCACATCGCCGCCCGCTGCGATCGGCTGATCCGGCTCACCGACGGCCGGCTCACCGACGACATCGACCTGACCGCCGGCGAGGACCCGGCCTCGACGCTCGCACGCGCCACGCAGCTCCGGCTTTAGCCTGATTTCACCCCTTTGCGCAGGTACGATCAACGCTACGTGCTTGCGGGTTGGGGGTGTGACATGCCGCAACTGGACCTCGGCGTGCTCGCGCAGACCGAACGGCTCGCCGCACTGCGCCGCGCGCGGCTGCTGCTGGCCTCGTCATCGGCGCCCGTCGACGGCCTGGTCCGGCTCGCCGCCCGCTCCGTCGTGGCGCCGGTCGGCCTGCTGACCCTCGTCGACGACGAGCGGATGCACATCGTCGGCCGGCACGGGCTGCCGCCGGACCTCGACCGCGTCCACGCCGAGCCCGCGACCAGCTCCTTCTGCCAGTACGTGGTGACCGAGAACGCACCGCTGGTCGTCAGCGACGCCCGGGACCACCCGGTGCTGCGGGACCTGGGCGCCGTGCAGGACCGGGGGGTCACGGCGTACCTCGGCCAGCCCATCCACGACCTGCACGGCTACACGCTGGGCGCGGTCTGCGTCACCGACTCCGTGCCGCGGCACTGGACCGACGACGACATCGCGGCGGTGGCGGAGTGCGCCGCGATGCTGGAGGTCATGCTCGGCGCCGAGACCAGCCGCCAGGACATCGCGATCGCCGCGGCCGAGACCGACGCGGTCCTGGAGACCGCGCTCGAGGCGTTCGTCGGCATCGAGCTCACCGGCGAGATCACCCGCTGGAACAGGGCCGCCGAACGCACCTTCGGCTGGTCGGCGCAGGACGCCATCGGCAAGCAGGTCGACGAGCTGATCATCCCGGAGCGGTTCCGGGCCGCGCACCGCGCCGGGCTGACGCGGATGGCGCGCGGCGGCGTACCGAAGCTCATCGGGCAACGACTCCAGCTCTACGCGATCAACCGGGCCGGCGACGAGTTCCCGGTCGAGCTCACCCTCAACGTCGTGGAGGGCCCGACCGGCCGGCACGCCCACGCGTTCGTCTACGACATCAGCGAACGCGTCGCCGCCGAACGGCAGCTGGCCCGCGAGCGCCACTTCCTCAGCGCCCTGCTCGACAACCTCGACGCCGGCGTGATCGCCTGCGACGAGCGGGGCAGGCTGATCCTGTTCAACCGCGCCATGCGGGAGATCGCCGGCGCCGACGCCGACACCACGACCGCCGAGGCGCTGGTCCAGCAGTACCGCGCCTACCAGCCCGGCGACGCCGCCGCAGACGACCTGCCGCTGGTGCGCGCGTTCCACGGCGAGCACGTCCGCGAGGCCGAGGTCGTCATCCACCTGCCCGAACGGCCCCGCCGCAGCTTCACCGCCAACGCGCAGCCGATCCGCGACACCGACGGCAACCGGCTCGGCGCCGTCGCCGCCCTGCACGAGGTCACCGACCGGCGCCGGGCGCAGCGGATCATCGAGTGCGAGCTCGCGGTCGCCCGCACCCTGGAGCAGGCCCCCACCATCGAGGACGCCGCGCCGGAGCTCCTCGGCACGGTCGCCCGCACCCTGCAGTGGCCGCACAGCGAGCTGTGGCTGGTCGACAAGGTCGGCAACGTCCTGCGCAACGCGGGGATGTGGACCGAGCCCGGCTACGTCATTCCCGAGCCCGGTCCGCTCGCCCCCGGCGTCGGCGTCTCCGGCGTCGCCTGGGAGACGGGCCAGCCCACCTGGATCCCCGACATCTCCGTCGTCGGCAGCCGGCTCAACGTGCCGTCGCTGGCACGGCACGGGCTGCGGGTCGGCCTGGCCGTGCCGATCCGCGACGGCGGCGGCGTCACCGGCACGCTGAGCTTCTTCGGTGACGCCGCCGAGGAGCCGGAGCAGCACCTCATCGCGCTGCTGTCCGGCATCGCCGCGCACGTCGGGCAGTTCCTGGAACGCCGCCGCGCGGAGGACCTGGCCCGGCAGCTGGCGCGCACGAAGGACGAGTTCATCTCGCTGGTGGGCCACGAGCTGCGCACGCCGCTCACGTCGATCTCGTCGTACACCGAGCTGCTCCTGCACGACAACGACGACGAGACGACCCGGTCACAGTTCCTGTCGGTCATCGCCCGCAACGCCGAGAACCTCCGGGCGATCATCGACGACCTGCTGGACCTCGCCGGCCTGGAGAGCGGCTACGTCTCCCTGGTCGAGCGGCCCCTCGACTTCGCCGCCGTGGTCCGCGCGTCCGCCGACACCGGTACCCGCGCCGCCCGCGAGAAGGACATCGACATGCGAGTCACGCTGCCCGACGGCCCGGCACCCGTCGCCGGCGACCAGCCGCGGCTGCGCAAGGTCGTCGACCACCTCGTCACCAACGCGGTGAAGTTCACCCCGGCCGGCGGCCGGGTCGAGATCGAGCTGCTGCGGGACACGGCGGGGGTCGACCTGCGCGTCACCGACACCGGCGTGGGCATCCCCGAGGAGGAGCGCTCCCGCCTGTTCGAACGCTTCTTCCGCGGCTCCAACATCCGCAGCCTCGGCCTGCCCGGCACCGGCCTCGGGCTGGCCATCAGCCGTACCGTCGTCGAGCGCCATGGCGGCACGATCACCGTCACCGACCACGGTGAGAAACCTGGCACGACCTTCCTCGTCAGGTTGCCGTCGCTGTAGAGCGGGGCACAATGGTTGCTGATGCAACTACGACGATTGACCCTGCTGTTCGTGGCGAGCGCCCTGGTGCTCGCCGGCTGTGGCGACTCCGCACCGTCCTGGAAGGGCGGCGGCGGCTCCAGTACGGCGGCGGGCACCGTCAAGGTGGCCACGCCCGCTGACGGCTCCAAGGACGTGTCGACGGCCACCTCCATCGTCTACGAGGCGTCCTCCCCGGACGCCACCGTCACGCTGCAGGACGCCGCCGGCACCGCTGTCGAGGGCGTCGCCCTGAAAACCGCGTCCGCTGCCTCGCCTGCCCCTGGTGGCACGGAGTGGATGCCGGCCAAGCAGCTGAAGTACGCCACCGAGTACACGGCCACGGTCACCGCCGGCGGCGCCAAGACCACGGTGAAGTTCACCACCATGGCCAAGCCCGCCAGCCTCACCCGCACGTCGAGCCAGATCGGCGACGGCGCCGTCGTCGGCGTCGGCATGCCCATGATCCTGTCCTTCGGCGTCGACATCCCGAAGGACAAGCGCGCCGGCATCGAGAAACGCCTGTTCATGTCCTCGGACCCGCCGCAGGAGGGCGTCTGGAACTGGTTCTCCGCCAAGGAGATCCACTACCGCCCGAAGGAGTACTGGCAGGCCGGCACGAAGCTCTCCCTGCGCGCCGCCGTCGGCGGGGTCTCCTTCAGCGGCAAGTCCTATGGCGAGAAGGACCTCACCGTCGACGCCACCGTGGGCAAGAAGCTCATCATGGAGGTCGACAACGCCACCAAGCAGATGACCGTCACCGAGGACGGCGTCCTGCTCAAGACGATGCCGGTCTCCCTGGGCAAGCCGAGCAACCCCTCCGACAGCGGCAACTTCATCGTCATGGTGAAGAACGAGTGGGAGTGGTTCGACTCCTCCACCTACGGCGTCCCGGTCGACTCCCCCGACGGCTACCGCACGAAGGTCGAGTTCCCGCAGCGGATCACCTGGAGCGGCCAGTACATCCACGCCGCCCCGTGGTCCGTCAAGGACCAGGGCAAGCGCAACGTCTCCCACGGCTGCGTCAACATCTCCCTCGACCTCGCGAAGTGGCTGTACGGCGTGACCCACATCGGCGACCCCGTCATCGTGAAGGGCACCGAGGAGCGCGTGAAGTACGGCGACGGCTGGACCGACTGGGAACTGTCCTGGGAGGACTACCAGAAGGGCAGCGCCCTCTGACCCTCCGCCCGGGTGCCCCGTCAGGGCGGCCGTTTTGGCTGGCCGGGTGGGGACCTGGTAACCTGATTCATCGCGCACGGTGACGCGTCCCTGTTGCTTGCGCCTCAACGTTTCCAACCCGAGCTAACAAGACGAGGTCTGTCGCGTGGCGAACATCAAGTCCCAGATCAAGCGCAACCGGCAGAACGAGAAGCGCCGCCTGCGCAACAAGTCGGTCAAGTCTTCGCTGAAGACGGCGATCCGGAAGTTCCACGAGGCGACCGCCGCCGGCGACAACGAGACGGCCGCGACGCTGCTCCGTGCCGCCACGCGCAAGCTGGACCAGGCTGCCAGCAAGGGCGTCATCCACAAGAACCAGGCCGCCAACCGCAAGTCGGCGATCACCAAGAAGCTGGGCTCGCTGGCCGCCTGAGCGGTCCACCAGCACTGCGTTCCGCGGAAAGCGCCGCCCGGACGGGCGGCGCTTTCGCTGTGCGCGCCCGCTGCACACCTGACACCGATGAGCCGGAGGATCCCCGGGTACCCACCCCGGCGATCCTCCGGCTCATCATCTATGTCCCCGGGCCGCACAGCCCCGTACCGGCCCGGGTCAGGTGACGTTGCGCTCTCCCCGGCAGTTCCGTGCCCTGTCGCCCGGCACCGGCCTTCGCTGAACGGTCAGCGCGCCGCTCCCGTCAGGCGAACCGCCCCTGGTTGAAGCCCCCGGTCCGCTGCCGGGTCAGGTCCTCATCGGTGCGCCACGGCCGCTCGGCGTGCCGGCCCGGCTGGAACTGCCCCGACGAGAAGTGCCCGGTGTCATCGGCCCTGCGCCGCCCACCCGGCTGCCGCTGCGCGTGCCGCCCGCCGGCGGCGTCCCTGCCGCCCGCACGGCCGTTCTCAACCGGCCGGGTCGGCTCGTTCGGGTCGGGCTCGTCGGCCGGCTCGTACCCGCTCCACGCCGCCTGCCCCGCCGCCCAGCCGGTCTGAGCGCCCCGGCTCGCCGTGGTGCCCCACTGCGCCTGATCCGCCCAGCCGGTCTCGTCGTCCCAGTCCGCCCACGGATCGACAGGCTCCCCATGCGGCGACGCCCCGTTCCCGCCGCCGTGCTCGGCCCGATCCGACCGGTCTGCGTGGTCGGCCCGGCCTGCGTGGTCGGCCCGGCCCGCCTGGTCGGCCCGGCCCGCCTGGTCGGCCCGGCCCGCCTGGTCGCCGCGGTCGCTGCGGTAGCCCTGGTCTGCCCAGTCGCCGCCGCCGTTGTGCCCGGCCTGACCTGCCTGCCCGCCCATACCTACGTGCTCGCCCGAACCCGCCTGCCCGCTCATGCCCACGTGCTCACCCGAACCTGCCTGCCCGCCGAAGCCGGAGTGGCCGCCCGGACTGCTGTGACCGCTCGGACCGCCGTGACCGCCTGGGCTGGGGTGACCGCCTGAGCCGGGGCGACCGTTCCTGCCCGGATGGCTGTCCGAGTGGCCGGTGGCGGCAGCGTCGGCACGACCCGCCGAGCGGCTGGTCCATGCGGCGCGGTCGCCCCACACCGTCTCGTCACCCCAGTTGGCCTGACCGCCGCCGGCGCCGGTCTGCCCGGTCCAGGCGGCCTCGTTGCCCCAGCCCGCACCGGTGTCCTCGCCCCACGCCTGCCGGCCCTCGCCGGTCGCCGCCTGCTCCACCCGCACCGGGTGCCCACTCCACGATCCGTCGTTCTGGCGCACCCCACGCCCGCGACCGTCCGTGACGTCCTCAACGTCCCGGCCACGCCCCTCCGCCGCGCCGTCGCCCCGGCCGTCGCCCGGCGCGTACCCGGACGACCCCGACGCGGCCCGCGGGTCCCTCTCCCAGCCGGTGCCCGACTCCCAGCCCGCGGGAGCGGCGCGATCCCAGCTCTGCCCGTCGTCCTCCTGGTGCCAGACCTGGTCACCGTCACCCTGACCGACCTGGCCGGCCTGCCCGTCGTGGCGCGCCTGACCGTCCTGGTCCCAGCGCTGCGCAGCGCGGCTCTCCTGGTCCCAGCCATGTGCGGACTGACCGTCCCGGTCCCAGCCACGAGCCGAGTGACCAGCCTGACCGCCCTGGTCCCAGCCGTGCGCGGAGTGACCGTCCTGGCCCTGAGCTGACACGCTCTCCTGGTCCCAGGCACGCCCGCCCTGACCGTCGCGGTCCCAGCCGTCCTGATCCTGACCGTCGTGGTCCCATGCCTGCCCTGGACGGCCGTCGTGGTCCCATGCCTGTCCGGGACGGCCGTCGTGGTCGTGGCGCCGGCCGGCCTGCGTCGACTGGTCCCAGTCCTGGCTGATCTCGCCGGAACGGTCCCAGTGCTCACCCGTCTGCGTCGACCGGGCCGACTCGTCCCAGCCCGTGCGGGTCGGCCAGGTGCTGCCGCCGGTCGCCTGGTCCCAGCCCTCATGCTCACCGGTCCGGCCGTGGCGGCCTTCGGCGCCGGTCTCGTCGTCGCGGAAGCGTGTCCCGCGGGTGGTGTCCGCCTCGCGGTACGCCGGGTGCACGCCGGTGTCGCCGTCGCGGAGATCCGGCCGGTGCGCGTCGTCCTCGTGGAACGACGAGTGTGCCCCGCCCTCCCCTGCCCGGAACGCCGGGTGCACCCCGGTGTCCCCGTCGCGGAACACCGCGTGCTGACCCGAGTCGCCGTCACGGAATGCCCGGCCGGAGCCGGTGTCACCCTCCCGGAACGCCCGGCCAGAACCCGTGTCGCCGTCCCAAACCGCTCGACCCGAGCCGGTGTCACCATCGTGGAACGCCCGGCCAGAGCCCGTGTCGCCGTCGTGGAACGCCCGGCCGGAGCCCGTGTCGCCGTCGCGGAACGCCCGGGCGGAGCCGGTCTCGTCCTCGTGGAACGCCGAGTGGGTGCCCGTGTCGCCGTTGCGGGCGGCGCGGCGGCCTGCCGTGTCGGTGATCGGCTGGCCGGGTGGGACGTCGCCGGCGGGCGAGATCCCGTATTCGTTGCTTGGAGGCGCCTCCGCCTGGCGGGTGGCGCCGCGCGGGCCGCCGTCACGGGCCGGGACCGAGATCCGGATGACGCCGACCTTCTTGCGCTGCGCCGGCGGCTCGCTGGCCGCCTGCCGCGTCGCCGTGCGGGTGCCGCCGACCCCGGCGCCACTACCGGCCCCGGTGCCACCGCCGGCACTCTGCCGCACCCCGACACCCCGCCATTGGCAGCGCCGCCTCCGGTGCCGGCGCCGGCCGCCGAGACGGCCGCGCCCCCGCAGCGCCGGACGAGCCGACGCCCCCGGACGAGCCAGAACCGCCGGACGAGCCAGAACCGCCGGACGAGCCAGAACCGCCGGACGAGCCAAGACCGCCGGGCGAGCCGAGGCCCGCGGATGAGCCTGAGGCGCCGCCGGGGACGGTGGCGCCGACGAAGCCGGACCTGGCGACGCTGCCCGCTCCCGCACGGCCAGAGCCGGCGACCGAGATCGCGGTCCCGGACGAGTCGCGGCCGGCGGCGCCGGCTCCGGCGGCGCGGGCCGCGGCGCCGGCCCCTGTGCCGGTGGAGTTGCCCGAGCCTCGGGCCATCTCCGCGCGGTCCAGCGCCGTCGTGGTCCGCCGCGTAGCGGAGGTCGGGTCGTCGTCGTGGGTGGGAAGATCCACCCGGGTGGATGACGCCCGTTCGGATGAACCGCGGGCGGCGGAGCGCGCCTGGGCGCGGACCCGCTTCGAACCGCCGATGGCCATGTCGTTGACCTTGACCATGACCGCGACGACCGCCGGGAGGACGGGGACCGCCCACCAGCTGACCAACTCGGCGAGTGCAAGCAGCACGCCGGCCGCGATCATGCACTCGAACAGCATGAAACTGACGAATCCGCCGATGTGCAGGTGGCGAAGCCGCAGCGCACGCACATACAGCGGCGCCTGTGGGGCGAACCCGTTGCTCGTCGTCATCGTCCTATTCCTCCAGCACGCGCCGCGACCACTGCGAACACAGCCCGCTCGAGCGCATAGCCGCGGTCGTCCGAGCCACCCTTGACGGCGGCATTGCACTCTGCCGCCACTCGCATGGCATCAACGAGCGCATCGGGCGTCCAGCCACGGGCTTGGCGCTGTGCGCGTTCGACCTTCCACGGAGGCATTCCCAAACTTCCGGCAAGTTGATATGCGTTGCCGGTGCCCGCGGCGGCCACCCGGGCGACGGTCCGGACGCCGTCGGCGATGGCGTCGGCGATCGGCACGGGGTCCACGCCGACGTGCATCGCCCACCGCAGGGCCTCCAGCGCGGCCGCGATGTCGCCGACCATGACGGCGTCGGCGACGGTGAACCCGGAGACCTCGGCGCGGCCGCGGTAATACTGCGCGACGGTGCGCACGTCGATGCGGCCGCCGGTGTCGGCGACGAGCTGCGAGCACGCGGCGACCAGCTCACGCAGGTCGTTGCCGACGGCGCCGAGCAGGGCCTCGGCGGCGTCCTCGCCGATCTTGCCGCCCTGGCGGCGGATCTCGTTGCGCACGAAGTCGACGCGCTCGCGGTGCTTGCTGATCTTCGCGGCGGGCACGACGTCGGCGCCGGCGGCCTTGAGCCCGTCGGCGAGGGCCTTGCCCTTGGCGCCGCCGGCATGGGTGACGACGAGGACGACGTCGTCCTCGGGGTCTTTGGCATACGCCAGCAGCGCCGCGATGATGTCCTTCTTCGTGTCCTGGCCGCTGTCGACGACGAGCACCCGCCGGCCGCCGAACAGCGACGGGCTCAGCAGCTCCGCGAGCTCACCGGCGAGCAGCTCACCGCCAGGGCGGCGGTGGACCTCGGTGTCGGGGTCGTCGGCGCGGGCGGCGGCGATGGTGTCGGTGACGGCGCGGGAGACGAGCAGCTCCTCGTCGCCGATCACCAGGCGGAGGCGGGGCAGACCAGAACCAGACACGCGAGTCATCGTGTCACGACCCCCCGACAGAAACTCAGCGTGCGGCGGCCGGACCATGTGCCACCACCGCGAGGTGCCCGGCGGCGTCCCGGACGACGGCGACGTCGCCCTGCTCGTCGGTGCGCACGACCCGCGCGCCGCCGCGGGTGAGGCGGGCCAGGACGACCGGGCTGGGATGGCCGTAGTCGTTGCCGGCACCGACGCTGACCAGCGCGATCCTCGGCGCGACCGCGTCGAGGAACGCCGGGTCCTGATACGAGGAGCCGTGGTGGGCGACCTTGAGCACGTCGGCATGCAGGGGCGCGGTGAGCAGGCTCAGCTGCTCCTCGGTCTCGGCGTCGCCGGTGAGCAGCAGCCGGACCCCACCGACGGTGACCGCGACGACCAGTGAGTTGTTGTTGACGTCGGATCGGGTGCCGCTCACGGCCCGCGCGGGCCCGAGGACGGTCAACCCGACCGCGCCGACGGTGAGGGTGGTCCCGGCGGGCGCGTCGAGGGTGGCGATCCCCCGGTCGAGCACGGCCCGGCGGCCGGCCGCCGGCTCGGCGAACGGCGGCGCGAGCAGCCGGTCGACCCGGCGCCGGCGCAGGACGCCGTCGAGCCCGCCGATGTGGTCGACGTGGAAGTGGCTGATGATCAGCAGCGGCACCCGCCGCACCTGAAGGTCCCGCAGGCACCGGTCGACGGGGTCGGCCTGCGGCCCGGCGTCGACGACGACGGCGTCGTGCCCGCCGGCGGCCACGACGAGCGCGTCGCCCTGCCCGACGTCGCAGGCGACGACGAGCCAGCCCGGCGGCGGCCAGCCGCTGGCGAGCAGCCGGACCGGCACGGCCCCGAGCACCGCGGCGACGGCGACGACCAGGGCGAGGCGCCGCACCACGGGCCGGCGGAACGCGACCAGCAGCACCGCGAGCAGGCCGCCGAGCAGCAACCCGCCGAAGGTGCCACCCGGCCACGGGAGCACGCCGTCGGGGACGGCGGCGCCGTGGTGGGCGATCGTGACGAGCCAGCGGGCCGGCCAGGCAGCCACCCACGCGGTGAACTGCGCGACCCCGGGCAGCACCGGCGACGACACCGCGGCGAGGATGCCCAGGACGGTGGCGGGCGCGACGGCGGGCGCGGCGAGCAGGTTGGCCGGCACGGTGGTCAGGCTGACACCGCCGGAGATGCCCGCGATCACCGGCGCGCAGGCCGCCTGAGCCGCGGCGCGGCACGCACACCGCCTCGGCCGCGAACGCCGGCCAGCCCCTGGCCTGCAGCGCCTCCGCCCAGCGCGGCGCCAGCAGGACCAGGCCACCGGTGGCGAGGACCGACAGCGCGAACCCGGCGTCGACGGCCAGCTCGGGGTCGGCGACGACGAGCACGAGCACGCCCGTGGCGAGGGACGGCAGCACGGCCCTGGGGCGGCCGAGCGCGAGCGCGACGAGGGCCAGGCCGCCCATCGCGGCGGCCCGCAGCACGCTCGGCGACGGCCGGACCAGCACGACGAACCCGACCAGCGCCAGCACGCAGATCAGCGCGGCGACCTTCGGCCCGGCGCGGCACCAGCGGGCAAGCATCAGCACCAGCCCGACCACGATCGCGAGATTCGCGCCGGAAACGGCGGTCAGGTGCGTCAGGCCGGTGGCGCGGAAGTCCTCGGCGAGCTGCTGGTCCAGGCGGCTCGTGTCGCCGACGACGAGGCCCGGCAGCAGCCCTCCCGGCTCGGCGGGCAGCGGCCGGCAGGCGCGCTGGAGACCCGCTCGCAGTGTGCCCGCGGCCCGCTGCACCAGCGGTGCGGGCGCCACCCGCGCGGGGGCGCCGGGGACGGAGACGATGGCGGCGCGCAGGTCGCCGCCGTCGGGCGGGGACAGCCGGCCGGTCGCCTCGACCCGCTGCCCCGGCAGGAGGCCCAGCCAGGCCCGGTCGCTCGCGAGGACCAGCACCCGCGCCCCCAGCTCGACGCCGGCGCCGTCGGGGGTGCGCAGCCAGGTCAGCCGGGCCGGCACGATGACCGTGGGGGCCCGGCCGGCCGTCTGGCGGCCCAGCCGCGGGTCGTCGGAGACGCGCAGCCCGACCTGCACCGTGCGGTGCTCCGCGGCCAGAATGGTGAGTGGTTGGGCGTCGCGCTCGCCGACCCGGGCGGCCGTCGCGACCGCGCCGCAGGCGACGCCGAGCAGCGCCGCGACGACCACCCACCGTGTCGGGCGCAACGCGACCGAGGGGAGCCGGGTCCAGGCCGCGGCGAGGGCGAGCGCGCCGAGGCCGACCGCCCAGCCGGCCCGGGCGGGGCAGAACAGGCACGCCAGCGCGGTCAGCCAGCAGCCGATCGCGGCACCGGCCAGGCGCAGGTCGGCGCTCACACCGTCACCCGGTCCTTGAGCTGCTGAAACTTGGCGTCGCCGATGCCTTCGACCTGGCGCAGGTCGGTGACGGCGCGGAAGCCGCCGTGCCGGTCGCGATACTCGACGATGCGCTGCGCGAGGACCTCGCCGATGCCGGGCAGCGTCTGGAGCTCGGCGACGGTCGCGGTGTTGAGGTTGACGGGTCCACCACCGCCGCCGGCGGCGGGGCCCGGAGCGGCGCCGGGCGGGGCCGGGACGCCGACCGCGATCATCTCGCCGTCGATGACCTTGCGGGCCAGATTGAGGCCGGTCAGGTCGGCGCCGGGCAGCGCACCGCCGGCGGCCGCGATGGCGTCGGCGACCCTGGCACCCGCCGGCAGCTCGACGAGGCCGGGCCGCTGGACCTGCCGTTGACCGACACGATCAGCCGGGCGGCGGCGCTGCTCGCTGCCACGGCCGGGACTGCGGAGACGGCGGCGGCCGGCGGCGCGGGGGTGACCTGCGGCCGGGACCGCCACGCGAGGAACGCCGCGCCGCAGACGACCAGCGCAGCGATGACCGCCAGGACCCGCACGCCCCGCCGGCCCGGATCGACCGCCGCCAGCCAAGGCCGCCGCCCGCCACCGGAATCGTCGAGATCGTCGTGGTCGACCGCGGCCGTCCGTGACCGCCCGCCGCCGGCGGCGGGATCCGCCGGCACGGAAAAGGACCCGTCCCATGGATACGCGTCGGGGGACGGATCCGGCGGGAGGCCGACCACCCTGGCCAGCCGCCCCGCCGGCTCCGTCCCACTGTCTGCAGCGTTGCGCCTCATGCCCGGCCACGCTAGGACCGGTCACCGGTCACGGACCCCCGCGCGACGGCCCGCCTGTGGACAACCGAGCCGTTGTGGACAACTACGGCACGTGCACCACCACGGCCACCATCCCGGGCCCGACGTGGGCGCCGACGACCGCGCCGACCTCCGTCAGGTACGCACCCCGCAGCCGCTCCCCGAGCCGCTCCTTCACCGTCGTGAGCAACGCGTCGGCCCGGTCCGGCGCCGCCAGGTGGTGCACTGCGACGTCCACGACCGAGGACCCCGCCGCCTCGTCCGCCATGTCGACGAGACGGGCGAGGGCGCGGCTCGCCGTGCGTACCTTCTCCCGCACGACGACACCCTGGTCGGTGGTGTGCAGGATCGGCTTCACCGACAGGGCGGTGCCGAGCAGCGCCGCGGCCGCCCCGATCCGCCCGCCGCGGCGCAGGAACTCCAGGGTGTCGACGTAGAACAGCGTCCAGGTGCGGGCGACAGCGTCCAGAGCGGCCTGCCGCACCTCGGGCAGCTCGGCGCCGGATGCGGCCGCCGAGGCGGCGGCGAGGGCGGGAAAGCCCAGGCCCATCCCGGTGGACTGGGTGTCGACGACGGACACGGCGCCGTCGAACTCCGCCGCGGCGAGGGTGGCGGCGTCGTACGTGCCGGACAGCTTCGCCGACAGGTGCACCGACAGGACGGCGGGCGCACCAGCGGCGAGCAGCCGCCGGTACACCTCGGCAAAGGCCTCCGGGGACGGCCTGGACGTGGTGACGGCGACGCGGCGGGCGTTGAGGGCCTCGGCGACCGTGGCGGAGTCGACGTCGACGGTCTCGAGGCCGGGGACGCCGTTGACGACGACGGCGAGCGGCACGACGGTGAGCGGCCGGCCCGGGTCACCGGCCAGGTCGGCCGGCAGGCAGGCGGTCGAGTCGGTGACAACGGCGACGGCAGGGTGTGAGCCGGTCATGACGGCACCGTAGCCGATCAGCCGCTGCGGACCGAGACCACCTGGAACGGGGTGCCCTGCTGGCAGGTGCTCATGAGCCCTGGCTGCGGCGTGCCGACGACGGTCACACGCTTGCCGACCTGCATCGCGGCCCGGTCGCCGCCGAGCAGCAGATACAGCGTGCCGGGGGTCTTGAGCAACAGGCAGCCCACCTCGACCCCTTCGACGACCTCACCGGAGACGGTCATGCCAGACCCGGAAGGCGCGCGGGACGCGGGGGACGCAGGAGCCGCAAGCGAAGGCACCGCCGAAAAAGCAGCAGACGACGAAGCCGCAGGCGTCGTCGTCCCGTCGGACGGAGCCGCACAACCACCGAGCGCCGACGCAACGACGGCGACAACGGCGACGAGGGCCACGAGCAGGACGGAGCGAGGTGCCATAACCCTTTCGACGCTACCGCCACCCGCCCGGTTCCACACCGTCATGGCAGGTTGTGCCCCGCCAGCTGCCACCCGCGCGTCTCGTCGAAGCGCAGGTCGGTGGAGTGGCAGTTGAGCAGTGCGCCCAGGGTCGAGGCGAGCGCGTGCGGCCAGCCGAGCAGCGCGGCCGTGCCGTGCCGTGCCACGGCGCCGTGGGTCGCGACGACGATCGTCGCGCCGTGCGGCGCCGCGGACACGATCTCCTGCAGCGCGTCGGTCATGCGCTTGCTCAGCACGTCGACCTCCTCGACGTCGGCGTCGTCGACCGGCTCGCCGCGCCGCCAGCGCTCGAACGCCTCGGGCCAGGTGCCGCCGATCTCGGCGTGGGTCAGGCCCTCCCACTCGCCGAAGCTGCGCTCGCGCAGCCGCGGGTCATAGCTGACCGGGACGTCGACGAGCGCCGCGAGGGCCGCCATGGTGGCGCTGGCACGGCGCAGGTCGCTGGCGACGAGCACGGCGGGCTCCAAGGCCGCGAGCCGCGGTGCCGCCGCGGCCGCCTGCGCCCGCCCGGTCTCGGACAGTGGGGTGTCGATCTGCCCCTGCACCCGGCCGCCGGCATTCCACGCGGTCTGGCCGTGCCGCCAGAGGATCAGTCGCGTCACGCGGGGGCGGGCAGGTCGCGGTCGACGAACTCGATGACCGGGCAGTCCTTCCAGAGCCGGTCGAGCGAGTAGAACTCGCGCTCCTCGGAGTGGAAGACGTGGACCACGATGTCGATGTAGTCCAGCAGGACCCAGCGCCCACCCCGCTCGCCTTCGCGCCGCACCGGCTTGGCCTTGTCGGGCAGCAGCGACAGCTGCTCCTCGATGGCGTCGACGATCGAGAGGACCTGTCGCTCGTTGGGCGCCGAGGCGACCAGGAACGCGTCGGTGATGACCAGTTGGTCGGCGACGTCCAGGATGACGATGTCTTCAGCCTTCTTGTCGGCGGCCGCCTGTGCAGCGGTGAGCGCCAGCTCGATGGCACGCTCAGTCGCGGGCACCGGGCTCCCTTCGTCGGTCTGCCCCGGCCTGCTGCGCCGGGCTGCTTCTAGCCTCTCACGCCCGCACGACACTCTGCCTCTCAGATGTTGCTGACTTTTCGGTACAAACCACGCTTGGCGATGTATTGCACCACGCCGTCGGGGACGAGGTACCAGACCGGTTTGCCGTCCTCGACCCGCTGCCGGCAGTCGGTGGAGGAGATCGCCATGGCCGGCACCTGCACCAGCGAGACGGAGTCTTCGGGCAGGTGGGAGGCGTCGAGCTCGAACCCGGGGCGGGTCACGCCGACGAAATGCGCGAGGTCGAAGAGGTCCTGCGCGTCCTTCCAGGAAAGGATCTTGTTGAGCGCGTCGGCACCGGTGATGAAGAACAGCTCCGCCTCGGCACCGTACATGTCGCGAAGGTCACGCAGCGTGTCGACCGTGTACGTCGGACCGTCGCGGTCGACGTCGACGCGGCTGACCGTGAACCGCGGGTTGGACGCGGTCGCGATGACCGTCATCAGGTACCGGTCCTCCGGCGAGCTGACCACCGACCCGGTCTTCTGCCAGGGGTCCCCGGTGGGCACGAACACCACCTGGTCCAGCCCGAACCGGTCGGCCACCTCGCTCGCGGCGACCAGGTGGCCGTGGTGGATCGGGTCGAACGTCCCGCCCATGATGCCCACTCGCATCCTGGCATCGTAATGATCAGCATCGCGGAGGCACGACGTCGCCCGGACGAGTGCCTCCGTTGCCGGACCCTGAGGCCCTACGTGTAGCCTCAGGGTTCATGACGTTGTCGCACCCAAAGGGTGCCTTTGACAGCTCCCGCGCCGTTTGGCGCTCCGCCCCCGGCGAGAGCCACGGCAGCAGGGTCGAGGTGGCGTTCGTCGACGACCTGATCGGGCTGCGCAACGGCGCCGACCCGCACAGTCCGGTGCTCGTGTTCACCCAGGACGAGTGGGACGCCTTCGTCGCCGGGGCCAAGGACGGCGAATTCGACGTGTGAGCAGGGTGGCCGCCGCACGACCGCGGCGGCCACGCCTCACGGGTACAGCAGCGACCGGATCGGCGGCATCCGCTCGAGCCGGGGCGCCAGCGCGCGCAGCCGCAGCGCGAGCGTCACCGCCTCCAAAGTCGCCTCGGCGTCGCCGCCCGGCGGCACGGACGCCCGGCGGCGGTCGAGCCACGCCAGGACGTCCGGCCAGGAGTACACCGGCCGCCGCGGGTGGTCACGGACCGGTGCGGGAAACCCGCGCCCGGCCGCGACCGGCCGGCCGATGCGTGCCGCGATCACCTCGAGGGTGACGAGCGGGTCGTCGGCGACGGCCCGGTCGATGCCGACGCCCGCCGCGTCCAGGTCGCGGACCCCGGACACGACCGCGTCGACCAGCGTCGGCGCGACCCTGTCGAACGCGACCCAGGCCACGCCGTCGGCTGGCACCACCTCCACGCTCAGGTCGTCGGCCCGTCCGAACAGCAGGTCGGCCCGCTCGTCGTCCAGCGGACCGGCGACGGTCAGGCGGAACTGGCGCAGCATGGTCACCGCCCGCACGTCACGTGCCGCTGCACGAACGCGTCGATGCGCCGCGCGACCAGCTGCGCCGCCGGTCCGGGCGGCACCTCGCCGGGCACCCCCAGCCAGCCCCGGCAGCCCGGGCAGCTCAGCCGCAACCAGTGCCGGTCCCCCTCCACGTCGACGCCGGCCCCCACCATCTCGTCCATGTCATGCCCTCCCCGATCGGATCTCCGGGTCCAGCCAACACCCGGATCCGCCGTTTGGGAGGGGCCAGAGAGGGGGCCACTGACCGGCCGACATTTTCGGACATTACGACCCTCAACGCATCCTGCTAGAGTGAATACGTGCTGCATCGACTGCTGAGCTGGCGCGCCCTCTAGGGGCGGCCACTTCCTGCACGCAGACACATCCCCATCAGGCCGCCCGCTCCGGGCGGCCTTGTTGCGGAGCCCGGGCGGGCAAAAAGCACGGAGGAATCCGAAATGTCCCGTCGCATCTCCGGTTTCAAGCCCACCGGCCCGCTGCAACTCGGCAACTACGTCGGCGCGATCAGACCCGTCGTCCGTGGTCAGCACGAACAGCCCACGGTGGCGTTCATCGCCGACCTGCACGCCCTGACCGTCCAGCACGACCCGGCGCTCGTCCAGGCGCTGTCCCGCGAGGTGGCCGGCCTGCTGCTGGCCACCGGGATCGACCCCGGCCACGCCCTGCTCTACCGGCAGTCCGACGTCGCCGCCCACCTGGAGTTGCACTACCTGCTCGAGTGCGTGACCAGCTACGGCGAGGCACACCGCATGATCCAGTTCAAGGAGAAGGGCGGCGGTGGCGGCTCACGGTTGTCCCTGCTGACCTACCCGGTCCTGATGGCGGCCGACATCCTGCTGCACGACATCGAGGAGGTGCCGGTCGGCAACGACCAGCGCCAGCACGTGGAGCTGACCCGCGACCTCGCGGAACGGTTCAACGAGCGTTACGGCCCGACGTTCACGGTGCCGCGCGCCGTCCACCCGGCCGTCGCCGCGAGGATCGCGGACCTCGCCGAGCCGGGCCGCAAGATGGGCAAGACCAACGCCTCGACCGCGGGCGTGCTGTTCCTGCTCGACCCGCCCGACGTGCTGCGGCGCAAGGTCATGCGGGCGGTGACCGACACCGGCACGGAGGTGGTGTACGAGCCGCAGCAACGCCCCGGCGTCGCGAACCTCCTCGACATCCTGGGCGCGCTCACGGACCGGGATCCACGCGCCGTCGCCGGTGACTTCCAGGGGATGGGGTACGGCCGTCTCAAGACCGCGGTCGCGGACGCCGTGATCGCCACCCTCGAGCCGATCCAGGGCCGCTACCGGGCCTTGACCGACGAGGACATCGAGACGGTCCTGGCCGACGGGGCCGAACGGGCCGCCGAGCACGCGGACCGCACGGTGCGCCGGGCCAGGATCGCGCTCGGTCTCACAGGTGGACGGCGCGCTCCCGCAGGTAGCCCAGCGACGCCGGTGACGGCCGGTCGACCGCGCTGAAGCGGGCCGGGCGGAAGTCGATCTCCTCGACCAGCAGGTCCGCCTCGACCACCAGGGCCCACGGCACGTAGAAGACCCGCTCCCCCGGCAGCGACACCCCGACGAAGTCGACGGCGGGCAGCAGCGTCGGCGAGCCGACCGCCCAGACGGCGGTGGTGAACGTGGAGCCGTCGGGCCGTGCGGTCAGGGTGCAGTCCACGAGCCGCGGGTCGGCGAGGGTCCGCCGCTGGTGCTCGGCCACGTCGGTGGCGAGCCGGCGGCGGGCCTTGGCCGCCGCGTGGAAGGCGGGATGCCCCGGCTCCGGGTCGAACGGCACGACGTGCCCGTCGTCGTCGGTGGTGTACGCCATGGGCGACAGCGGCCTGGGCGTGCGCGCGTACTCGTCGGCGGCCAGGTCGAACAGCTGCTCCACCAGCCGCGGCTCGTCGGCGCAGACGAGCAGCATCAGGGTGCTCGGCAGGAACGCGACGGCCCGGCCGCCGACCTGCTCGTCGAGCTCGGCCAGCCACCCGTCCAGCAGCACCCAGGAGACCAGGTGCTCGCCGGAGTAGTCGGGCACGTGCAGCACCGACGGCCCGAAGAGCGCGGCGCTGGCCGGCAGCTCGGCGCGGGCCAGGGTGTGGTCGTGCGCGGCCGTGAAGATCTCCTCGACGCTGACGCCCCAGCGGGCGGGGCTGTCCAGGTCGACCGGGACGTCCTCGACCAGCACGACCTCGTCGAGGTGCGGCAGCGCGGGGCGGCGCAGGGTGCGGGTGCCGCGGGCGGCGTGCCGCAGCGCGAGGCGGAGCTTGGGCAGCGCCTCGTCGAACGTCTCCGGCTGGGCCGGCGGCGCCAGGCTGCTCGCGACGAAGTCGCGCACGAACTGCTTGCGGTCGCCGGAACGGCGCTGGTACTGACTGAACGCCTTGGCCAGGAAGAGCCAGCTGTACGCGTCCTGGCCGCATTCACACACGATCGCGAACTGGGTGGCGCGGAACTCGGCGTCCCGGACACCGAGCCTGCGCAGCTCTGCCAGCACCTGGTCGGCGAAGCGCTCACGAGGTGATCGCGCCGGTCGGGTCAGCCGCTCGAGGATGCCCACCGACCGAACATTAGCCTCACGCGAGCTCGGACGCGATGGCCTCGGTGGCAATAACGAGTTTTTCGTAGCACAGGCTGAGCGGACTGTGTACGTACGGCCCATAGGGTGGTATCGGTCGGTAACCGGCTGATTCGTACAAACGGATCGCTTCCGGCTGTCGGGAACCCGTCTCGAGCCGGATCAGCGGGTAGTGCGAGCCGACCGCGAGGTCCTCCAGTGCGGCGAGCACCCGCCTGGCGATGCCGGCCCCCCGGTGCGCGGGCCGCACGTACATGCGCTTGAGCTCCACGGTCTGATCGTCGATCGGCTGGATCGCGCCGCACCCGGCGCCGACCCCGTCGACCGTGGCGATCACGAACCGCGCCGCCGGGTTGATCGGGAAGCGGCGCGCGTCGGGTCCGCCGTACCGGCCGGCCATCTCGTCGGCGGCCGCGGCCAGCAGCTCCACGACCGCAGGGTCACCCGCCGAGCGGCGCGCCACCCGCACCTCGCGGTCCGCGTCGTCGAAGCGTTTCTCGAAGCAGCGGCTGCCCTCGTACCGCACGTACGGCCCGAACCGCGGGATCGGCCGGTACCCCGCGGCGAGGAACAGGGCGATGGCGTCGGATGAGGTCACGTCGGTCTCCAGCCGCAGCACGCGGTGGCCCCGCGAGGCGGCGAAGTCCTCCAGCGCGGCGAGCATCCGCCGGGCCAGACCCCGGCCACGGTAGGCCGGGCGCACGTAGAGCCGGGTGATCTCGGCGACGTCCATGTCGGCGGCCAGCAGCGCGCCGCAGGCGACCGCGTCACCGCCCATGACCGCGACGAGATACCTCGCCGCAGGGTCCACCGCGTAGACGTGACCCTCCCGGCCGCCGTCCCGCGCTCGCAGCTCGACCTGCTGATCGACCACAAGCGCGATCACTTCCGAGTCGTCCGATGGACGTTGCTCGATCAACATGGAACGACGGTACGCAACCTGGATTTCCCAGATGTTTCACCTGACCAGCGAATTTCGTTGCGCGCCGGGTTAAAAGTCGTCGAGGTCGTCCTCGCCCGCGGGTGAAAGTTCCAGCGCCTCGTAGGGCTGGCGGCGGGCACCCCGCATGGCCTTGCGCTCCGAGGCCCGCACGCGCTTGTTGGGCTCCTCGATGCGGTGGTCGGTGCCGCGGTTGCCCGGCACGTAGTCGTCCGCGGTGTACGTGTTGGGCTGCCAATCGAATTCACGGACGCCAATTCGAACCGGCGATCCGGAGACCGCGCCGGCCTTCTTGAGCGCGTCCTCGACACCGAGCCTGGCGAGCCGGTCGGCAAGATAGCCGACGGCCTCGTCGTTGTCGAAGTTGGTCTGCCGCACCCACCGCTCGGGCGCACCGCCGCTGACCACGAAGACGCCCTCGTCGTCCTGCGTGATCGTGAAGCCGCTGTCGTCGACGGCGACCGGGCGGATGACGATGCGGGTGCGCTCCGGCGGCGGCGCCAGCTTGCGCTGCTGCAGCACCAGCTCGGACATGGCGAAGATGAGCTCGCGCAGCCCCTCGTGGGTGGCCGCGCTCACCGCGTAGACGGCGTAGCCGCGCTCCTCCAGCTCGCCGCGCATGATGTCGGCGAGGTCGCGGCCGTCGGGCACGTCGATCTTGTTCAGCGCGACGATGCGTGGCCGGTCCTCCAGCCCGCCGTAGGCAGCCAGCTCGGCCTCGATCGCGTCGATGTCGGACACCGGGTCGCGCTCGGTCTCCAGCGCGGCGGTGTCGACCACGTGGACCAGCACGGCGGTGCGCTCGATGTGCCGCAGGAACTGCATGCCGAGGCCCTTGCCGGTGGCCGCGCCCGGGATGAGGCCCGGCACGTCGGCAACGGTGAAGGTGTTGTCGCCCGCCTGCACGACACCGAGGTTGGGCACCAGGGTGGTGAACGGGTAGTCGGCGATCTTCGGCCGGGCCGCGGACATCACCGCGATCAGCGACGACTTGCCGGCCGACGGGAAGCCGACCAGGCCGATGTCGGCGACGCTCTTGAGCTCCAGGACGACGTCGATCTCTTCGCCGGGCTCGCCGAGCTCCGCGAAGCCGGGCGCCTTGCGGCGGGTGTTGGCCAGGGCCGCGTTGCCGCGTCCGCCACGACCGCCGCGGGCCAGCTCGAACTCGGTGCCCTCGCCGATGAGGTCGGCGATGACCTCGCCGTCCATGCTGGTCACCACGGTGCCGTCGGGGACCCGCAGGACGAGGGTCTGGCCGTTGGCGCCGTCCCGGTCGTTGCCCGCGCCGCCGCCGCCGTTGCCACCCTTCTGGTGCGGGTGGAAGTGGAAGTCCAGCAGCGTGTGCACGCCCGGGTCCACGACGAGCTTGACGCTGCCGCCGTGGCCGCCGTCGCCGCCGTCGGGGCCGCCGAACGGCTTGAACTTCTCACGGTGGATGGACACGCAACCGTGGCCACCGTCGCCGGCCCTCACATGCAGCACGGCCCGGTCAACGAACGTGGTCACGACGCGATCCCCTCACTCACTTACACACGAACGGCGGGCAGGGAGCAGATATGCCCCCGGCCCGCCGTCCGGAAAACGAAACTTCAGCCTGCGGCTGGGGTGATGCTGACCGTCTTGCGGCCACGCTTGGTGCCGAACAGCACGTGGCCCGCGGCGAGCGCGAACAACGTGTCGTCGCCGCCACGGCCCACCAGGTCACCCGGGTGGAACTTGGTGCCGCGCTGCCGGATCAGGATCTCGCCGGCGTTGACCAGCTGGCCGCCGAACCGCTTCACGCCGAGCCGCTGGGCAGCGGAGTCGCGCCCGTTCCGCGAGCTGGACGCACCTTTTTTATGTGCCATCGCGCTGCCCCTACTTCCCGGTGGAGATGCCGGTGACCTTCACCTGGGTCAGCGGCTGGCGGTGACCCTGGCGCTTGTGGTAGCCGGTCTTGTTCTTGAACTTGTGGATCCGGATCTTCGGACCCTTGGTGTGCGCGACGACCTCAGCGGTCACCGCGGCACTGGCAAGCTTCGCCGCGTCGGTGATGAGATCTTCGCCGTCGACAAGCAACAGGGCGACCAGCGACAGTGAATCGCCAGGCTGGCCCGCGAGCTTCTCGACCTCGATCACATCGCCCTCGGCGACCTTGTACTGCTTGCCGCCGGTCTTGACGATCGCGTACATCGGACGCGGACTCCTGTCGTAGCTACTGGCGGTTGGTCATCTGCGTCGCTGCTGTGAAGAGCACGCAAAGACCCGACGCACGAAGGTGCGCCTTTAAGAGGGTACGCCATCGGTGGCGCACCCCCCAAATCAGGGGCGGGTCCGCCTGCGCAGACCACCCCGGCGGGTCCTGCGGCGGGCACCGTTGCCGGCCGACTCGTCCTCGTCCTCGTCGACGTTGTCGGGGTCGTCCTCGGAGGCGATCGGCGTGAACTCCGACTCCTCCTCGACGTCCTCCACCGTGTGCGGCACGTCGACCGTGTCGGCGTCGAGGTCCACGGAGGTGACCTCCTCCTCCGCGACCGCCGCGCCGCCGCGGCGGCCACGCCGGCGGCTGCTGCGGGCCGGCGGGGCGTCGGACTCGTCCACGCCGCTGCTCACCGACGGCTTCGCCGCGACGTGGCCGTTGCTGCTCGCGTTGCCACCGCCGCCACCGCTGCCGCCGCCACGCTTCTCCGGGATCGGCTCGGTGTGGATGATCAGGCCGCGGCCCTTGCAGACCTCGCAGGTCTCGCTGAAGGCCTCGAGCAGGCCCTGACCGACCCGCTTGCGGGTCATCTGGACCAGGCCCAGCGAGGTGATCTCGGTGACCTGGTGCTTGGTCCGGTCCCGGCCCAGGCACTCCGTCAGCCGGCGCAGCACCAGGTCGCGGTTGGACTCCAGGACCATGTCGATAAAGTCGATGACGATGATGCCGCCCAGGTCGCGCAGGCGCAGCTGGTGGACGATCTCCTCGGCCGCCTCGAGGTTGTTGCGGGTGACCGTCTCCTCGAGGTTGCCGCCGGCGCCGGTGTACTTGCCGGTGTTGACGTCGATGACGGTCATCGCCTCGGTGCGGTCGATGACGAGGCTGCCGCCGGAGGGCAGGAACACCCGCCGGTCGAGGGCCTTGATCAGCTGCTCGTCGATGCGCAGGTCGGCGAAGACGTCGTTGACGCCGGTGTAGCGACGCACCCGGTCGACCAGGTCCGGCGACACGTGCGAGAGGTAGGGCTCCACCGACTCGTAGGCGTCGTTGCCCTGGATGACCAGCTCGTGGAAGTCCTCGTTGAACAGGTCACGCACGACCCGCACGACCAGCTCGGGCTCCTCGTAGAGCAGGGCCGGCGCGCTGCTGCTGCCGGACTTCTCCTGGATGGCCTCCCACTGCGCCTGCAGCCGCTTGACGTCGCGGGCCAGGTCGTCCTCGCTGGCGCCCTCGGCGGCGGTGCGCACGATGACCCCGGCGCCGTCGGGCACCAGGTTCTTCAGCACGTCGCGGAGGCGCTTGCGCTCGATGTCGGACAGCTTGCGGCTGATGCCGGAGGCGTTGCCGTGCGGCACATAGACCAGGTGCCGGCCGGACAGCGCGATGTGGCTGGTCAGCCGGGCGCCCTTGGTGCCGATCGGGTCCTTGGTCACCTGCACCAGCACCGAGTCGCCCGACTTCAGGGCCTGCTCGATGGAGCGGGTGCGGCCCTCCAGGCCGGTCGCGTCCCAGTTGACCTCGCCGGCGTAGAGCACCGCGTTGCGGCCCCGGCCGATGTCGACGAACGCCGCCTCCATGCTGGGCAGCACGTTCTGCACCCGGCCGAGGTAGACGTTGCCCACCATCGAGCTGGACGAGGCCCGGGTGACGTAGTGCTCGACGAGCACCTTGTCCTCCAGGACCGCGATCTGGGTCCGGTCGTTCTTCTGGCGGATCACCATGGTGCGGTCGACCGCCTCGCGGCGGGCCAGGAACTCCGACTCCGACAGGATCGGCGGGCGGGTCCGGCGCTGCTCGCGACCGTCCCGGCGGCGCTGGCGCTTGGCCTCCAGGCGGGTCGAGCCGGAGATGCCCTGGACCTCGTCGCGGTCGCGCTCACGGGCGGCCGGTCGCGGCTCGCGGATCTTCACCACGACGTGCGGGTCGTCGGCGGGCTCGGTGTCCGCGGCGCCCTTGCGCCGGCGGCGGCGCCGGCGGCGGGTCAGGCCCTCGGCGTCCTCGTCGCCGTCCTCGGCCGCCTCGGCGTCCTCGTCGGCCGCGGCCTCCTCGCCCTCGCCTTCGCCGTCGGTCTCACCCTCGCCGTCGACGTCGTCGATGTCCTCGCCGAGCGTGCCACGGCCACGGCCACGGCCACGGCGGCCGCGCCGCCGCCGGCGGCGGGTGCCGGGCTCGAACTCGTCGTCGTCCTCGTCCTCGTCGGCCTCCGCGTCGACCTCGTCGGTCTCCACCGGCGCCTCGACGGCGGCGGGCGCCTCCTCGGTGGTGCGGCGGCCCCGGCGGCGGCGACTGCGGCCGACCGGCTCCTCGGCGAGCTCGTCACCCAGGTCTTCGGCGTAGTCGGAGGCCGCGACGGGTGCCGGCGCGGCGAACGGGTCGATGCCGGACGCGGTGCCGGGCGCGACGGCGGCCGGGCGGACCGGCTCGACCTCCTCGCTCGGCGGCATGAACAGCACCTGGATCGGCGCGGCCCGGCGTCCCCGGCGGGCCGGGGGCTCCTCGACAGGCGGCTCCTCGACGGGCGGCTCCTCGACCGGCGGCTCCTCGGCGAGGGCGTCCTCCTCGAGGACGGGCTCCTCGTCGGGGACGGGCGCAACGGCCTCCGGCAGCGGCTCGGGCTCCTCCACCGGGACCGCCTTGACGGCCCGGCGGCGGGTGCGGGTGGCCTTGACCGGCGCGACCGCGGGCTCCTCGGTGTCCAGCGGCAACGCCTGCTGCCCGGACTCGCCCAATTCGCCCGTTTCGTCGCTTGCTGTCGCCTTCACCGCTCGGCGGCGGGTCCTGCGCACGGGCGCCGGCTCGGCGTCCGGATCGGGTGCGGCGGACGTCGCGGCCTCCGCGGGTGCCGCGTCGTCCGTGGCCCCGGTCCCGGGGTCGACGGGCGAGGCGGTCGCCTTGGTGGCCCGGCGCCGCGTGCGGCGGACGGGAGTGGTCTCTTCGGTGGTGGCGGCGTCTGCAACCGGCTCATCGCCGGTTGCCTCGCCGCTTGCCGACTCGTTGTCGAACATGCGGACGTTCTCCAGTTCTGGCGCTCCCGGGCGCGTACAAACGCAGCCACACGGGGGCACCTATATGTTGTGCCGGCGGAGGTATCCGCTCGCACGGACGATCCGCCGAAAGTCTGCCAACTTCGCCGACTACACCAGTGACGAAGCCCCGACGACGACCGCCGGCCGATCCGCAGCGAGCGGATCGACGAACTCACCCTGCGCGGTCAGCACGCCCTGAGCCAGTCGGGTCGCACGAGGCGGGACCGGAGGCTCCAGGCCGGCTACTACACGCAGACCGGACAGCACATCATCGGGTCGCACGGTCGGGGTTCCCTGCCGCACGACAAGGTCGAGTATCGCACACGGTGCGTCGGTGACCTCGGAAGGTATCTCACCGGGGGTAGAAGGGGCGGGGATCAGGGCCAGCCGGACGACGGCGGCGCGCGTGTCGAAGACCCGCTTGCCCTGTTTGGTGAGCCGCTCCACGAGCACCTCGGGGGCGTCCAGGAAGGCCCGGACCGCCGCCTCGGCCTCGGCCGGCGTGATGCCGGGCAGCTCGAGATGCCAGGCCGACGCGTCGATGCGATCGGCGAGGCTGCCGCCGCCGTTGAGCGGCGACTGGACGGCCTCGATCACGTCGAGGCCGGGTGAGAGCGCCGCGTCGAGGGCGGCGCGCAGGTCCGAGGGCTCCACCACGGCCCGCAGGCCGATCTCCAGGTATTCCGCCTCGCTGGCGACGCCGGTCGGCGCCGCCGAGGCGTAGGAGACCTTCGGGTGCGGGGTGAAACCCTGCGAGTAGGCGATCGGCACGTTGGCACGCAGCAGCGCCCGCTCGAACGCGCGAGCGAAGTCACGGTGCGAGGTGAAGCGCATCGGGCCCCGCTTGGCGTACCGCAGCCGGATCCGCTGCACGACGGGGTCCTGCCCACCCTCGGGCTGACGCTTAGCCACGGCCGGGCACCCTCAGTCCCGGGCCGACCGGGGTCAGCGGGAGCAGCTTCTTGCCCGTGGGGCCGATCTGGATCTCGGTGTCCTGGCTCGGGCACACGCCGCAGTCGAAGCACGGCGTCCACCGGCAGTCGTCCTGCTCGAACCCGGTGACCGAGTCCTGCCAGTCCTGCCAGAGCCAGTCCTTGTCCAGGCCGGAGTCCAGGTGGTCCCACGGCAGGACCTCGTTCTGGTCGCGCTCGCGGGTCGTGAACCAGTCCAGGTCCACGCCGAAGTCCGGCAGCACCGCCGTGGCGGCGTCGACCCAGCGCTGGAAGGAGAAGTGCTCGGACCAGCCGTCGAAGCGGCCGCCGGACTCCCAGACCCGCCGGATGACCGCGCCGACCCGCCGGTCACCCCGGCTGAGCAGGCCCTCGATCAGGGAGGGCTGGCCGTCGTGATACCGGTAGCCGATCGCCTTGCCGAGGTTGCGGTCGGCATTGATCGCGTTCTTCAGCGCCCGGAGGCGGTGGTCGATGACCTCCGGGGTCTCCATCTTCGCCCACTGGAACGGCGTGTGCGGCTTCGGGACGAACCCGCCGATCGACACCGTGCAGCGGATGTCGCGCGAGCCGGTGGCCTCGCGGCCGGCCCGGATGACCTCGTGCGCCAGCTTGGCGATCTGCAGCACGTCGTCGTCGGTCTCGGTCGGCAGGCCGCACATGAAGTACAGCTTCACCGCCCGCCAGCCGTTGCTGTACGCCGTGACGACCGTGCGGATCAGGTCCTCCTCGGTGACCATCTTGTTGATCACCTTGCGGATCCGCTCCGAGCCGCCCTCCGGCGCGAACGTCAGCCCCGTGCGCCGGCCGTTGCGGGCCAGCTCCTGGGCGAGCGTCACGTTGAAGGCGTCGACCCGGGTCGAGGGCAGCGACAGGGAGACGTTGGTCCCCTCGTACTGCTGGGCCAGGCCGGAGCACATGTCGCCGATCTCGGAGTGGTCCGCCGAGGACAGCGACAGCAGGCCGACCTCGTGGAAGCCGGAGAACTCCAGGCCCTCCTTGACCATCTGCCCGACGGTCGTGATCGAGCGCTCCCGCACCGGGCGGGTGATCATCCCCGCCTGGCAGAAGCGGCAGCCCCTCGTGCACCCGCGGAAGATCTCCACGGCGTAGCGCTCGTGCACGGTCTCCGCGAGGGGCACCAGCGGCCGCTTCGGGTACGGCCACGCGTCAAGGTCCATCGTGGTGCGCTTGTGCACCCGGAACGGGACGTCGGCGCGGTTCGGCACGACCCGCTGGATGCGGCCGTCGGGCAGGTAGTCGACGTCGTAGAAGCGCGGCACGTAGACCGACTCGGTCTTCGCCAGGCGCAGCAGCAACTCGTCGCGGCCGCCGGGCGAGCCCTCGCCCTTCCACTCCCGCACGATGGCGGTGATCTCCAGGACCGCCTCCTCGCCGTCGCCGAGGACGGCGGCGTCGATGAAGTCGGCGATCGGCTCCGGGTTGAACGCGGCGTGCCCGCCGGCCAGGACGATCGGGTGCCGGTCGTCCCGGTCGCGGGAGTCCAGCGGGATCCCTGCCAGGTCGAGCATCGTGAGCATGTTGGTGTAGCCGAGCTCGGTGGCGAAGGAGATGCCGAACAGGTCGAACGCCGTCACCGGGCGGTGCGCCTCCACGGTGAACTGCGGCACACCCTCGGCGCGCATGAGCGCCTCCAGATCGGGCCAGACCGCGTAGGTGCGCTCGGCGAGCACGTCGGGCTGCTCGTTGAGCACCTCGTAGAGGATCTGGACGCCCTGGTTGGGCAGGCCGACCTCGTAGGCGTCGGGGTAGGACAGGGCCCACCGCACGGTGGCGGAGTCCCAGTCCTTGATGACCGCACCGAGCTCACCGCCCACGTATTGGATCGGCTTGCTGATCCGGGGCAGCAGACGCTCGAGTTGCGGAAAGACGCTTGTGACGCTCACGAGCTACCAGGGTACGCGCCGCCGCGTCACGATTCCCGGTGGCGCCTCCGCGGCTCCCGCCCCGCGGGTTGCCGGGGCGTCGGCGTGGCCGGCCGCGGCGGCGGGATGTGCAGCGTGACGGGCTTGTCCGGGCCGACGGAGAACTGCTCGCCGTGGTGGCGCAGCGTCATCTTTCCCGAGTCCAGGGTGTACGTCGCCTCCCGGTGGTTGACGTCGACCCGCAGGATGCTGCCGTGGCAGGTGATCGCGAACGACAGCCGTTCGAGGCGGTCCGGCAGCCGCGGCATGAACGACAGCTCCCCGCCGTGGTCGCGCATGCCGCCGAGGCCCGCGACCAGCGCCAGCCACGTGCCGGCAAGGGAGGCCATGTGCAGCCCGTTACCGGCGTTGTGCTGCAGGTTGTACAGGTCGACGAAGGCCGCCTCGCCCAGGTAGTCGTACGCCAGCTCGGTGTGCCCGACCTCGGCGGCCATGACCGCCTGCGTGCACGCCGACAGCGAGGAGTCACGCACCGTGCGCTCCTCGTAGTAGGCGAAGTTGCGGGCCTTCTGCTCCGGGGTGAACGCGTCGCCCCGCCAGTGCATGGCGAGGACCAGGTCGGCCTGCTTGACGACCTGCTTGCGGTACAGGTCGAAGTACGGGTAGTGCAGCAGCAGCGGGTAGCGCTCCGCGGGTGTGCCGGCGAAGTCCCAGTCCTGGTGCCGGGTGAAACCGGCGGACTGCTCGTGCACCCGCAGCTCGTCGCTGTAGGGCAGATGCACCCGGGCCGCCGCGTCCCGCCACGACGCGATCTCCTCGTCGTCGACGCCGATCGCGTGCGCCGCGTCCGGGTGGCGTTCGGACGCGCTGGCCGCGGCGAGCAGGTTCTGCTGGGCCATGAGGTTGGTGTAGATGTTGTCGTCGGCGATCGCGCTGTACTCGTCGGGGCCGGTGACGCCGTCGATGTGGAAGACGCCGTGCCGGTCGTGGTGGCCCAGCGACCGCCACAGCCGGGCCGTCTCCACCAGCAGCTCCAGGCCGAACTCCAGCTCGAACGCGGTGTCGCCGGTGGCCCCCACGTACCGTTCGACGGCCCCGGCGATGTCGGCGTTGACGTGGAACCCGGCGGTTCCGGCCGGCCAGTAGGCGGAGCACTCCTGCCCGCGGATCGTCCGCCAGGGGAACGCCGCCCCGGACAGGTTCAGCTGCGCCGCCCGGTCCCGGGCCAGCTGCAGCGTGTCGTGGCGCCACCGCAGCCCGTCACGGGCCGCCTGCGGATGGGTGTACGTCAGGACCGGCAGCACGAAGCCCTCGGTGTCCCAGAACACGTGCCCGTCGTAGCCGCGGCCGGTCAGGCCCTTCGCCGCGATCGGCCGGGCCTCGGCCCGCGCGCCGGCCTGCATCAGGTGGAACAGCGCGAAGCGCACCGCCTGCTGGATCTCCGCGTCGCCCTCGACCTCGACGTCCGCCTGCGCCCAGAACCCGTCGAGGAAGCGGCGCTGCGCGGCGACGAGCCCGTCCCAGCCGCCGAGCCGGGCCCCGGCGATCGCGCCGTGGACCTGGTCACGGATCGCCTGGCGGGAGCGTTGGCTCGACCAGCCGTACGCGAGGTACTTGACGATCCGCAGCCGCTGCCCGGGCTGCAGCTCGCAGGCGAACGTGGTCCTCGCCCAGTCCGGCGTCGCCTCGGTGTGCGAGCGCACCGGCACCGGGGCCTCGACCTCGTGGTCCATCTCCGCGCCGAGCCGCAGCCAGCTGGCCTTCGTGCGGTGCAGCAGCTGGGCGTTGAGGCCGCGGGCGTCGTGCTCCTCCGGGACCAGGGCGTGGCCGAGCGCCGCCGCGACCCGCGGGTCCTTGCTCGGCTGCGGGACGTCCTCGTTGGCGACCAGCTCCGACTGCACGATCACCCGCGCCGGGCCGTCGACGGGCTCGACCTCGTACAGGAAGGCCGCGATCGAACGCTGTTCGAGGGAGACCATGCGGGTGGTGCGGATTTTGATGCGCTGCTCGGCCGGCGAGGACCACTCCACGTCGCGGGTCAGGGTGCCGGCCCGCAGGTCCAGGACGCGCTCGTGGCTGAGCAGGTTGCCGTACCGCACGTCGAACGGCTCGTCGTCGACCAGCAGCCGGAACACCTTGCCGTTGGTGACGTTGAGGATCGACTGGCCCTCCTCGGGGAAGCCGTAACCGGCCTCCGCGTAGGGCAGCGGGCGCTCCTCGTAGAACGAGTTGAGGTAGGTGCCGGGCAGCCCGAACGGCTCACCCTCGTCGAGGTTGCCGCGCAGCCCCATGTGCCCGTTGGACAGGGCGAACAGCGACTCCGTCTGCCCCAGGTCGTCGAGGTCGAGCCGGGTCTCGCGGACCACCCACGGCTCGACCGGGAACATCGCCATCAATCCTCCAGCAGTGCGTCGAGATCGGCCACGACCACGTCGGCGCCGGCCGCCCGCAGATCCTCGGCGTGTCCGGCGCCGATCCGGTCCACCCCGACGACGAAGCCGAACCCGCCGGCCTTCCCCGCCGCCACCCCCGATATCGCGTCCTCGAACACCGCCGCCTGCTGCGGTGTGACGCCGAGCTCCTGTGCCGCCGCCAGGAACGTGTCCGGGGCGGGCTTGCCGCGCAGCCCGCGCTTCTTGACGGTGCTGCCGTCGACCCTGACCTCCAGGTACCGGTCGAGCCCCGTCGACGTGATCACCTGCAAGGTGTTGGCGCTGGAGCTGACCACCGCCCGCCGCAGACCCGCCTTGGCCGCCGCCTGCAGGTAGCGCACCGAGCCCGGGTACGGCTCCAGGCCTTCCTTGATGAGTGTGAGCAGCAACTCGTTCTTGCGGTTGCCCAGGCCGGAGACGGTCTGCGCGTCGGGCGGGTCGTCGGGCGTGCCCTCGGGCAGGGTGATGCCGCGGGAGGCGAGGAAGTCGCGGACCCCGGCCTCGCGGGGCTTGCCGTCGACGTAGTCGTTGTAGTCCTCGACCGGGTCGAACGGGCGCTGCCCGTCACGCCCCCTGAGGAAGTCGTCGAACGTCCTGGTCCATGCCTTGTTGTGGATGACCGCGGTCGGGGTGAGCACCCCGTCGAGGTCGAACAGGCAGGCGGTCACGTGTTCCGGTAGACCCAGCACACCGCAACGGTATCCGCGCCAGGTGCCCATCAAACCTGTCGTCGCTGAACGGCGGTTCGTGCATGGGGTGGCTAGCCTTCGAGGTGTGACACTCCCGGATGAATCGCCGACCGAACGCCAGCCCGCCACGCCGACGTGGGTGGGTTCGGCGTCGGTGCCGCCGGGCGGTTCACGGCGGCGCCGGCAGTGGGAGGACACCCTCGACCTGCCCGCCGCGCCCCGGACCGTGCCACTGCCGCCGGAGCCCGCCGCGCCGCCGCCGCAGATCCGGTACGTGCCGGTCCCCCAGTACGGCCCGCCGCCGCCCGGATACCGCCCGCCGCCGGGGTACCGGCCGCCGCCCGGATACGCTCCCCCGCCGCCACCGCAGTACCGGCGGCGCAAGCGCCGCTGGCCGTGGGTGATGCTGCTGCTGTTCGCGTTGTGCGCGGGCTGCTGCGGCGGCTCCTACGCGTGGGCCCGCCCCTACTGGGTGCAGTAC
The DNA here is from genome assembly GCF_035963215.1 of Dactylosporangium sp. NBC_01737. Classification (NCBI taxonomy): domain Bacteria; kingdom Bacillati; phylum Actinomycetota; class Actinomycetes; order Micromonosporales; family Micromonosporaceae; genus Dactylosporangium; species Dactylosporangium sp. NBC_01737. The sequence continues at coordinate 3,504,533 of NZ_CP109153.1, read as the reverse complement.
CCGGCATCGGTCCAGGTGGATGCGACGGTGCCGGGGCTCACGCGGACCAGCGACGCCGGCGCCAAGAAGGCGGCCACCGACCTGCAGAAGGCGCTGACCTCGGACCACCTCGACGAGTCCGGCTTCACCGTGACCTACACCGACGCGTCCAACAAGTCGCTGCGGGTCCTCGTCGCCGGCGCCACCCGCTTCATCACCGACCCGACCCGCGACCTGGAGGCCAGCGTCCGCAAGCTCCCGCCGGCCCTGCAGGTCGGCACCGTGCGCGACATCGACCCGGGCACGTTCGGCGGCGAGCAGCGCTGCGCGGCGGCCCGCTTCGACGGCCGGTCGGCGACCCTCTGCGGCTGGGCCGACCACGGCGTCATCGCCCTTGCCGTCTTCCCCGGCAAGTCCCTGGAGCAGGCGGCGACCCTGACCCAGAACATCCGCGGCTCCATCGTCCGCCGCGACTGAACCGGGGCAGGGGCCTCAGTCGCCCGAGGGTGCGGTGCCGTTGTGGCCGTTGGTCGCGGCGATCTGGTCGGGGCGTTTCGGCGCGTACCTGGCGACGTACTCCTGCCCGGTGAGCTGCTGGATCGCGTTCATCAGCTTCAGGGTCAGCTCCCGCAGGCCGCGGCTGTCGACCTCGCCGCCCTGCCACGGGCTCAGGTCGAGCGGCTCGCCGACGCGGACCTCGACGGTCGGGCCGAGACGGGGCACGGAGGCGCCGATCGGCTGGACCTTCTCGGTGTTGAGGATGCCGATCGGGATGATCGGGGCGGGCGCGTCGAGGGCGAGCTTCGCCACGCCGGGACGGCCCCGGTACAGCCGGCCGTCGGGCGAGCGGGTGCCCTCGGGGAAGATGCCGAGGACGTGGCCGGCGCGCAGGACCGGCAGCGCGGCGTCGAGCGCCATCAGGCTGGCCCGGCCGCCGGAGCGGTCGACGGGGATCTGGTTCAGCCCGTACATGACGTTGCGCATGAACGCGCCCTTGACGCCGGGGCCGACGAAGTACTCGTCCTTGGCGAGGAAGTAGACGTTGCGCGGCATGAGCGCACCCATCAGCACCGAGTCGATGACGGACTGGTGGTTGCTGGCGAGGATCGCCGGGCCGCTGGTCGGCACGTTGTCCAGTCCGCTGACCTTGGGCCGCCACAGCAGGCGGGTAGCTGGTGAGATCGCGAACTTGCCGACCGCATAAAGCGCGGACAAATGCCCTCCACCAGGCTCAACAGACGATGCCGCCCACTGTAGACGGCGTGGGTCGTCCGGTCAGCCGGAGATGTCACACCGTGGGCAACACCACCCGTGTCCTACCGCTACCGGCCGATCACGATGCGACGAGCATCACGACGCGACGAGCACCAGGGCGGTGGCCGCGAGACCGAGCCCCGCGAGCTGCACCGGGCGCAGCCGCTCGCGGTCGACGAGCATCGCCAGCAGGACGGTGCTCACCGGGTACAGCGAGGCGACCGGCGCGATGATGCTCAGGTCACCGCGCTGGACCGCCATGATGTAGAGCGCGTTGGCGGTCATGTCGAGCATCCCGGCGGTGAGCAGCCACCGCAGCGGCACACCGGACGGCCGCGGCGCGCCACGGCGGCGCAGCAGCAGCGGCGCGCCGAGCCCGACGGCGGCGACCTGCGCGCCGAGGATCGGCCACATGCCGGCGTCCCCTCCGGCGGCGTCGGCCGCGTCGCCGGCACCCGACAGGCAGATGAAGAACAGGCCGAACGCGGCACCCGCGGCGAGCGCGAGCCCGATGAGCCGCCCGGTGACCTTGACCCCGCCGCCTTCACCGCCGACCCCGCCGACCTCGCCGCCGCCGGGCGCGAGGCTGACGAGGCCGATGGCCGCGATCGCGCAGGCGGCGCCGGTCAGGGCCAGCCCGCCGGGGCGCTCGCCCTGCAACAGGCCGGCGCCGAGGGGCAGCAGCGCGGTGGTGACGGCGCTGACGGGCGCGACGACCGTCATCGCGCCCCCGGCCATCGCCTTGTAGAACACCATCATCCCGGCGACGCCGAATACCCCGGCCGCGGCGCCCCAGCCGACGGCCCCGAGGTGCAGGGGTGCGGGCATGAGCACGAGGTAGATCAGCAGCAACGGGATGCTGGCGGCCTTCGACAGCACGACGACGGTGACCGCGTCGACGCGCTGGCTGGCCTTGCCCCCGGCGAAGTCGCCGACGCCCCACACCAGCCCGGACAGCGCGGCGAGCACCAGCCCGATCATGCCGCCGCCTCCGCTGCGCTGCGGCGTCGGCCTGATCTGAAGGCCGCGCCCACGATGACCAGCTCCTCGCTCCGCTGCGGGCCGGTCATGCCGCCACCTCCGCTGCCCTGCGGCGTCGGCCTGATCTGAAGGCCGCGCCCACGATGACCAGCTCCTCGCTCCGCTGCGGGCCGGTCATGCCGCCACCTCCGCTGCGCTCCGGCGTCGACCTGACCCACACTGCAATGCCGATGACCGGCCCGAGACGCTGCGCTGGCCGGTCATGCCGCCACCTCCGCTGCGCTCCGGCGTCGACCCGACCCACACTGCAATGCCGATGACCGGCCCGAGACGCTGCGCTGGCCGGTCATGCGAGCCGCTGCACGGTCACGGTGTCGGCGTCGATGAGCTCGGCGAGCATCGTGGCGGCCGGGGTCAGGTCGGTGTCCAGCCCTTCGAGCAGGAACACCGCGGACGTGGTCGCGGCGGTGATCGCCGTGCGGCGGCCCTGGCGCCAGTTCCACCGGCGGCAGGTCACGCCGAGGTCGTCGCGCCAGATCACCTCGCCGGGCTCCGGGGTCTCCACGACCGGGGCGCCCTCCTTCACCGTGTCGAACGGCTCGTCGCCGGCGGCCCGGACCAGGCGCTCGGTCCCGGCGAGCGCGAGGCGGTCCTCGCCGCCGATCGGCACGGCGAAGCGGATGCTCACGGCGTTGTACGCATCGACGAGCCGGTCGACCACGGGCACGTCACCGCGGGCGGCCCGCTTGCGCAGCGCCTCGGCGGAGCACGGCGTGCGCTGCGGCTTCGCGCCGAACGCCCGGTAGACGTCGCGCCACGCCTCCAGCGGCACGGTCAGGTCGCGGGCGTCGTTGATCGCCTGGTGCAGGACGGCGCCGTCGCTGGGACCGTTGCGCAACCCGTCGGCGAGGACCGCGAGAACGGTAGCCTCATGGCCCACGGACCGGCACAGGTCGAGCACCTCATCGGCGATGGCGAACATGCCCCATGTCGTATCACAATATTGACCGTGGAGGAAAATATTTTGACCGATGACGTGACCCAGGTCGCGCAGGCGGCGATCGCCCGGCACGTGAGGGGCCTGCGGCAGGCCCGGCGCTGGTCGCTGGACGAGCTGGCCAGCCGGTCCGGGGTCAGCAAGGGCATGCTGGTGCAGATCGAGGGCGCCCGGACCAACCCGAGCATCGGCACGCTGTGCCGGATCGCGGAGTCGTTCGGGGTGAGCATCGGCCGGCTGCTGGAGTCCGAGCCGGAGCCGGTCGTGAAGATCGTCGGCGCGGACGAGCCGCCGGTGCTGTGGCGCGGCGGCGCGGGCGGGACCGGCCGGCTGCTGCGCGGCGTGAACGACCCCGCGTTCGTCGAGGTCTGGCAGTGGCGGATGCCACCCGGCGAGTCGCACGAGTCCGGCGACCACGCCACCGGTACCCGGGAGCTCATCCACCTGGAGCAGGGCTCGATCGTCGTGACGGTGGACGGCACCGAGCACGCGGTCGGCGAGGGGGAGACGATCGACTTCCGGGCGGACCGCCCCCACGCCTACCGCAACGCGGCTGCCGTGGAGGCGGTCCTCACGATGGTGGTCGTGATGCCCGAGGGCGAACGCGACCGGCGAAGCTAGACCTTCGCGACCCTGACCAGGACCGCCTGGCCGTCGCCGACCTCGCCGGCGAAGCCGCCGGTGGCCGCGCCGAGCTCGACGGAGTCCGCGAGGGTCTCCCCCGCGACGAACGCCCCGTGCACGGCGAGCGCCTCGTCCAGCCCGTCGCCCTGCACCAGCACGGTGATGCGGTCCGAGACGTTGAGGTCCGCCTCGCGGCGGGCCTGCTGCACGACCCTGACCAGGTCACGGGCCAGGCCCTCGACCGCAAGCTCCGGGGTGACGGTGCTGTCCAGCACCACCACGCCCTCGCCGCCGGGCAGCGGCGCCGACTGGGTCGGGTCCGACGCGACGAGCTTCAGGTCGTACTCGCCGTCGGCCAGGGCGACCCCGCCGGCCACCACGTCGCCGTCGGCGGAGCGCCGCCAGTCGCCGGCCTTGACCGCCTTGATCACCTGCTGGACGTCCTTGCCGAGGCGGGGGCCGAGCACGCGCGGCACCAGCGTCAGCACCGGCGTGCAGTGCGCGGCGACGTCGTCGGTGAACACGACCTCCTTGACGTTGACCTCGTCGGCGACGAGCGCGGCGAACGGTCGCAGCGCCTCCGCCCGCGGGGTCGCCACGGTCAGCGTCGACAGCGGCAGCCGCACCCGCAGGCCACGGGCCTTGCGCAGGGACAGCGCCGCCGAGCAGACCTCCCGTACCGCGTCCATGTCGGCGACCAGTGCGTGGTCGGCCGGGAAGTCCGCCGCCGACGGCCAGTCCGTCAGGTGCACCGAGCGCGCACCGGTCAGGCCGCGGTGGATCTCCTCCGCGGTCAGGGGCACGAGCGGCGCGACGACCTGCGTGAGCGTCGTCAGCACCGTGTACAGCGTGTCGAACGCGTCGCCGTCGCCGGACCAGAACCGGTCGCGGGAACGGCGCACGTACCAGTTGGTCAGCGCGTCGAGGTAGGCCCGGACCGTGCCGCAGGCGCCGGACAGGTCGTAGGCGTCCATCTGCTGCTGCACGGTCGCGACCAGCTCGCCGGTCTTGGCCAGGACGTAGCGGTCGAGCAGGTGCGTGCTGTCGGTGCGCCGGCGCGCGGTGTGGCCGTCGGCGTTGGCGTAGAGGGAGAAGAAGTACCAGACGTTCCACAGCGGCAGGAGCACCTGCCGGACCGCGTCGCGGATGCCGACCTCGGTGACCGGCATGTCGCCGCCGCGCAGCACCGGCGAGGCCACCAGGAACCAGCGCATCGCGTCGGAGCCGTACTCGTCGAACACCCGGTACACGTCGGGGTAGTTGCGCAGGCTCTTGGACATCTTGCGGCCGTCCTCGCCGAGCAGGATGCCGTGGCTGACGCAGTTGTTGAACGCGGGGCGGTCGAACAGCGCCGTGGCCAGCACGTGCATGGTGTAGAACCAGCCGCGGGTCTGACCGATGTACTCGACGATGAAGTCGCCCGGGTAGTGGTGCTCGAACCAGTCCCGGTTCTCGAACGGGTAGTGCACCTGGGCGAACGGCATCGACCCGGACTCGAACCAGCAGTCCAGGACCTCCGGGACGCGGCGCATCACGGACTGCCCGGTCGGGTCGTCCGGGTTGGGCCGGGTCAGGTTGTCGATCTCCGGGCGGTGCAGGTCGCCGGGGCGCACGCCGAAGTCGCGTTCGAGCTCGTCGAGGGAGCCGTACACGTCGACGCGCGGATACTGCGGGTCGTCGGACTTCCACACCGGGATCGGCGAGCCCCAGAACCGGTTCCGGCTGATCGACCAGTCGCGGGCGTTGGCCAGCCACTTGCCGAACGAGCCCTCCTTGATGTGCTCCGGCGTCCAGGTGATCTGCTGGTTGAGCTCCACCATCCGGTCGCGGAACGTGGACACGGCCACGAACCACGACGACACCGCCTTGTAGACCAGCGGCGTGTCGCAGCGCCAGCAGTGCGGGTAGGAGTGGGTGTAGGAGTCGTGGCGCACGACGACGCCGGCGGCCTTCAGGTCGCGGATGACCGGCTTGTTGGCCTCGAAGACCTGCAGCCCCTGATACGCGGGGACGACCGAGGTGAACCGGGTGTGCTCGTCGACGGTGACGACGGTGGGGATGCCGACCGACGCGCAGGCGGTCTGGTCGTCCTCGCCGAACGCCGGCGCCATGTGCACGACGCCGGTGCCGTCCTCGGTGGTGACGAAGTCCGCACCGAGGACCTGGAAGGCGTTGGGCGTCTCGGCCAGGAAGTCGAACAGCGGCGTGTACCGGCGGCCGACCAGCTCCGCGCCGCTGACCGTCCTGCGGAAGGTGGCGCCGGCCAGCTCCTTCTCGTAGGCGGCGACGCGCGACGACGCCAGGATGTACTGCTGCCCGTCCTCTTCGAAGACCGAGTACTCGATGTCCGGGCCGACCGCGAGGGCCAGGTTCGACGGCAGCGTCCACGGCGTGGTGGTCCAGGCGAGGATCTTCTCGCCGGTCTCCAGCTGGAACGCCACGGTCAGCGCCGGGTCCTGCCGGTCGCGGTAGACGTCGTCGTCCATGCGCAGCTCGGTGTTGGACAGCGGCGTCTCGCAGCGCCAGCAGTACGCCAGGACCCGGAAGCCCTCGTAGACGAGACCCTTCTCGTGCAGGGTCTTGAAGGCCCACATGACGCTTTCCATGTAGTCCAGGTCCAGCGTCTTGTAGTCGTTGGTGAAGTCGACCCAGCGCGCCTGGCGGGTGACGTAGCGCTCCCACTCGTTGGTGTAGCGCAGCACCGACTCCTTGGTCGCCGCGTTGAACTTGTCGACCCCCAGCTGCAGGATCTCGGCCTTGGTGGTGATGCCGAGCTGCTTCTCCGCCTCGACCTCGGCGGGCAGGCCGTGACAGTCCCAGCCGAAGCGCCGCTCGACCCGGAAGCCGCGCATCGACTTGTACCGGGGGACGACGTCCTTCACGTAGCCGGTCAGCAGGTGCCCGTAGTGCGGCAGGCCGTTGGCGAACGGCGGGCCGTCGTAGAAGACGAACTCGCCCCTGCCGTCGACGCCGGCGTCGCGCTGGTCGACGGAGGCCTCGAAGGTCTTGTCCGCGGCCCAGTAGTCCAGGACACCGCGCTCGACCTCGGGCAGGTTCGGGCTGGACGGCACGCCGTGAGCGGCGTTGTGCATCGGATAGGCCATCGGTGGTCGCGCTCCTCGCGTGTTGTCAGCTCGCTGAACTCCACGCGGGGACGAACCCTTGCAGGTCCGCGGTACCACCCCGCTTGCCACCTCTCGGTGGCCGCTCGTTGGCCGGCTGTCACGGGCCGGTGCCCGTCCGGGTCTAGTGAGGCCGGCATGGACCGGCCCGTTCTTCCGGAGGCTCGCCGGTGATGGCCGGGTCGATGCCTGTCCCCCCAGGATACCGCGCCGGTCACCCGGGTTTCCGGCAGCTTTCGGCGGCTGCCATAAAGAATAGTAAAGAAACCTTGACATTAAATCCGCGCTGGAGTTTCGTGACACCAAACGTCGACGCCCATCGACGTCACCCCCACCTGGAGCCACGATGCGTCCACGCAACATCGCCCTGCTCGCGGGCACCGCAGCGGCCGCGCTGACCCTCGCGGGGGTCGTCATCGCGCTGCCCGCCTCCGCCGCCGAGCTGCTGTCCAACCCCGGATTCGAGACCGGCAACGCCAACAACTGGAGCTGCGAGCCGTCCGCCGCCGTCACCTCCGGCGCAGCCCGGTCCGGCTCCTACAAGCTCGCCGGTACCCCCGGCGGCGCCACCGCCCGATGCCAGCAGACGGTGTCGGTCCAGCCGAACACGAAGTACACCTTCTCCGGCTACGTCAACGGCTCCTACGTCTTCATCGGCGTCACCGGCGGCGTCGACGCGAGCACCTGGACGCCCGGCACCGGCGGCGCCTACTCGCAGCTGTCGGTCGCGTTCACCACGGGGGCGGCGCAGACCTCCGCGGTCGTCTACGTCCACGGTTGGTACGGGCAGCCGGCCTACACCGCGGACGACTTCTCCCTGAGCGGCCCGGGCGGCACCCCACCGACGACCCTGGAACCGACCACCCCGTCGGCGTCGCCGTCGCGCTCGACCTCGCCGTCACCGTCCGTGTCGCCCTCGGCCTCGAAGTCCCCGTCGACCTCGCCGTCGCCGTCCACGTCGACGCCGCCGAGCCCGCTGCCGAAGCACTTCCTCACCGGCTACTGGCAGGACTTCGTCAACAGCGCGGCGAAGCTGAAGCTGCGCGACACGCCCAGCGAGTACGACCTCATCGACGTCGCGTTCGCCGAGACCGGCTCGCAGCCGGGCCAGCTCACGTTCGCGGTCGACCCGCAGCTCGCCGCGGCAGTCGGCGGCTACACCGACGCGGAGTTCAAGTCCGACATCGCCACCCTGCACGCCCGCGGCAAGAAGGTCATCCTGTCCGTCGGCGGCGAGGCCGGCCGGGTCAGCGTCGGCGACGCGACCGCCGCGACGAACTTCGCCAACAGCGCCTGGTCACTGATGCAGCAGTACGGCTTCGACGGCATCGACATCGACCTGGAGAACGGCCTCAACCCGACCTACATGGCGCAGGCGCTGCGCTCGCTGCGGGCCAAGGCCGGCGCGAACCTCATCATCACCATGGCGCCGCAGACGATCGACATGCAGTCCACCGGCGGCAGCTACTTCGCCCTGGCACTGTCCATCAAGGACATCCTGACGGTCGTGTACACCCAGTTCTACAACTCGGGCAGCATGCTCGGCTGCGACCAGATGGCCGCGTACTCGCAGGGCACCGTCAACTTCATGACCGCCCTGGCCTGCATCCAGCTGGAGAACGGGCTGCGGCCCGACCAGGTCGCCCTCGGCCTGCCGGCCGGACCCGGCGCCGCGGGCGGCGGCGTGGTCGCCCCGGCCCTGGTCAACCAGGCGCTGTCCTGCCTGGCGACCGGCAGCAACTGCGGCACGTTCAAGCCGCCGCACACCTACCCCGGCATCCGCGGCGCCATGACCTGGTCGATCAACTGGGACGTCACCAACGGCAACAACTTCGCCAGGACCGTCAAGCCGCACCTGGCGACCCTGCCCTAGCCTTTCTTCCCCAACACAGTGAGGAGGGCGGGTGTCCCAGCACCCGCCCTCCTCGCCCGTTCAGGATGATTTCTATTCCGCGAGCTCCGGGAACCACAGCGCGATCTCACGCTTCGCACTGTCGACCGAGTCCGACGCGTGCACGAGATTCTCACGGTTGGACAGCGAGAAATCGCCGCGGATGCTGCCGGGGACGGCCTTGCGGCCGTCGGTCGAGCCGATCAGGGTGCGGATGACGGCGATCGCCTCGTCGCCGGAGACGACCAGCGCGACCAGGTCACCGCTGGTCATGAAGTCGCGCAACGGCGGGTAGAAGTCCCGCTCGACGTGCTCGGCGTAGTGCTGGTCGGCGAGGGTCCGGTCCATGGTGCGCAGCCGCATCGCATCGATGGCGAGGCCCTTGCGCTCCAGGCGGCCGACGATCTCGCCGACGAGTCCACGACGCACGGCATCAGGCTTGATCAAAACGAGCGAGCGCTCGGCCACGACGTGCCTCCAAGATGGGTTCGGTACGCCTGCGAGCCTACCGAGCGTCACCGCCCCCGACCCGCCAGGGTGCCGAAGACTTCCGTTCCGGCGATGATCAGGCATAGCCTGATGTCAGTCGTCTGGGGAGGTCGACTTGCCGTCCAGCAATCGTGCACAGGACACCGGCAGCAGGAAACTCGTGATCGCACTGCTCATCGTGGTCGGCGGTTTCCTGGCATTCTGCGGATTGGGTATGACCAACGCCTTGGTGGTCGCGTCGGGCATCATCCTGGCCGCGGCCGGTCCGGTGCTGATCCTTGTCCTGAACTCGCGCAACAAGGTGCGCCAATACGTCTACGGCACAGCGAGGGTCGCCGATATCTCGCCGCGTCCCACGACCGACGGCCGCACCGCCCGCGGGCGGCTCAAGCTCGTCGTCAGGGCCACCGGCGTCAACGGCGTCACGGTGTCCACCGTCGACCCGGCGATCCCGCTCGACAAGTGGCCCGACGCCGGCGCGACCCTGCCCGTCCAGGTCCTCAAGGGCAACCCGCGCAAGCTCGCCGTGGTCTGGGACAAGGTCCAGTCGCACCAGGACGCCCAGGCGTCGGAGCGCCGGCCCACCGGCGGCAGCGCCCCCCGCTACTCCCTGGACGGCGACGAGGTCGACGTCATCACCGACTCCCCGACCGACGAGTACGAGCGCCGGCAGGCCGCCCGCGGGCACGGCGGCGGTGGCCTCAACGGCGGCGGCCCGTCGTTCGAGCGGCCGGCCGACGACCTGCCGCCCGACGACCGCCCCACGCTCACCGACCTGCCCCCGATCACGGCGCCGGTCATCGAGCCGGTCCGGCTGTCCGGCCGCGGCGACCGGACCGGGCAGACGCGCCCCGCCCCGCGACCGACATCCCCCGCGCCGTCGCCCGGCGCGACGGGCGCGGGTCCGACCGGCACGACGGCCGCCGTCGCGTTCGCCGAGCCGGGCGACCCCGCGGCGAGTTCCGGCGGGTCCGCCGGGCCTTCCGCGTCCGCCCGGCCCTCCGGATCCGCCGGGCCCAAGGCGTCCGCCGGCTCCGCCGAGATGGTCGAGGTCGCCGCAGAGCAGGCCGGCGCACGGCCGGCGCATGCGGCCGTCGTCACCGAGGACACCCCGCCGATGGTGGTCCGGCTCCCGTCCAGCCCCGTGCGCGGAGGCGCCCGCCGCAGGCCGAGCCCGCGGCCCCGGCCCGGCACCCACGACCGCGGCCCCGGCCGGTCCGTGCAGTCGCCCGCCGCCCCGGCGCCGGAGGAGACCCCGGCGGTGGTGACGGAGGCCGCACCGACGACGTACACGATCCCGGAGGCCGGTTCGCCGCTCTCCCCGCCACCGGACCTGCCGGCCTCGGACTTCCCCGCGGAGCAGGTCGCCGACCCGGGCACCGGGCCGGCCGAGGCCGTGACGATGACCAAGCCCGCCGGCACGACCCGGACCACGACCGGTGCCGGGCCTTCGGCCGGCACCGTCCCTGCCGAGGTCGCCGAGGTCGCCGCGGGCGCCGACGTCGCCGAGCCCGCCACGGTCGCCGAGCCCGAGGCGGAGGCGGCACCTGAGGCGGAGACCGCGGTCGAGGGCGGCGCGGACGTGCCCGGCGACCGCCCGGCGGGCACCGCCGCCCTCGCGTCCGGGATCACCTGGTGGCCGGACCGCGAGATGGAGCAGCTGCCGACCAGGGTCCCGCGCATCGAGCACATCCCGGTCGCCGACACCGACCCGCTGCCGCCCGCCGACCCGCTGCCGCCCATCTCGGCGGGGCCGGCACCCGTGGTGGTCCCGCCGACGCCGCTGCGGACCGCCAACGAGGCGTCGGCCGCCACCGCCGAACCGAGCACCGAGCCGGCCACCGACCCGGCGTCCACGGGCGCGCGTGACGGGTCCGCCGACGGCGCCGCCACGACGCGGCCGTGGGGTGCGGTGGACGCCAACGGGCGGCCGGAGCGCACGACGTCGGCGTGGTCGGGCAACGGGCACTCCCGCGACGCGGTGCCGCTCGGCGCCGGCATGTTCGGCGCCCCGCCGGTCTGGCCGAAGCCCGCCACCGTCGACGACGAGGACGACGAGCCCGTCACCCCGGATCCGTACGCGACGGAGCACTACGTCGACGACGCACCAGAGGACCAACTGGAGGAGCAGCCGCCGTCGGAGGGTGCGGTGGGGCAGTTCCTGGCCACCGAGCAGCGCCAGCAGTCGATGCCGCTCGACGGGGTCAACGGGGTGAGCATCACGCTGATCGTGTCGGACCTGGACCGGTCCCGGCGGTTCTACCGGGACACGCTCGGCCTGACCGAGCTCGACAGCGGCGAGGCGGCCGCGGTCCTGGCGACCGGCGACGCCAGGGTGGTGCTGCGGCGGGTCGCGGACATGCCCCCGGTCGACCGCCGCGTCGTCCACCTCAACCTCGAGGTGCCCGACGTCTACGAGGCATACGAGCGGCTCCGCGAGCAGGGCGTCGACTTCGTCCACCGGCCGCGGGTCGTCCCGCAGGGCGAGCAGCTGGAGCTGTGCTCGGCCACGTTCCGCGACCCCGACGGCCACGCGATCGCCCTGACGAAGTGGGAGCTGCGCCGCTAGGCGTACCGCTGGAGGGTCTCCTCGGCGGTGCGGCGCATCAGGTCGCGCAGCTCCGCCGGGGCCAGCACCTCCACGTCCGGGCCGAAGCGGCCGAGGTCGACACGGGCGTGTTCGAGCGACTCGATCGGCATGACGATGCGGACCCAGCCGTCGGCGTCGGGCGGGCCGGCGGTGTCGCGCAGCGCCCGTTCGGCGACGGGGCCGAGCATCCACCACATGCTGGCGGCCCTCGGCCCGACGAGGACGGTCGCGTCGCCGCCGCGGTACAGGGTGCGCTGGAGCCGGTCGGACCACTCGGTCCAGTAGCCGCGCAGGTCGAAGTCCCCGGGGCGCTCGAACGTGGCGTCGAGGACGTCGACGGTGTCGATGCGGGAGATCCGGTAGGCGTTGACGCGTTCCCTCCCACGGGCCACGACGTACCAGGCGGTGCCCTTCAGGACCAGGCCGAGGGCCTCCAGGGTCCGCTCGACCTGGGTGCCGTCCCATTTGCGGTACAGGACCCGCAGCCGCCGCTGATCCCAGACGGCGCCGGCGACCGCGTCGAGGTGCGGCGGGGCCTCCGGGTCGCGGAACCAGCCGGGCGCGTCGACGTGGACGCGTTCCTGGATGCGGGCCGCCATGGTGCGCTGTTCGAGCGGCATCGCGGCGAGGAGCTTGAGCTGCGCCGCGTCGAGGGTGGACCCGAGGCCGAGGTGCCCGGCGGTGGCGCCGCTGCCGGCGAGGAACAGCGCGGCGGCCTCGTCGGTCGTGAGCCCGGTCAGGGTGGTCCGGTAGCCGTCGACGAGCTGGTAGCCGCCGGCGGGTCCGCGGTCGGCGTACACGGGGACACCGGACGCCGACAGCGCCTCGATGTCGCGGTACACGGTGCGGACGGACACCTCGAGCTCGTCGGCGATCTGCTGCGCGGTGAGCCGGCCCCGGGTCTGCAGCAGCAGGAGCGTGGACAGCAGCCGGCTCGCCCGCATGGGTCAGGGTTTGTTCGCGTAGACGGCCCGCCGCACGTACAACACGTAGGCCCAGGTCAGCCCGAAGACGATGCCGAGGGCGAGCAGCGACCAGTGCAGGACGCCGCCCGCGAGGAGCGCGACCGGCACGACCAGCGCGGCCGGCCACGCCCAGTTGTGCCGCAGCAGCCCGCACAGGGCGAAGCTCAGCACGGCCAGGCCCGCGCAGAGCCAGATCGCCGCGGTGGACTGGCCGAGCTTCGCCAGCGGCAGCAGCGCGAGCAGCAGGACCACCCCGAACACGACGAGGGCCGACGCCCCGACGCCGCGCACGGCACCGCCGGGGTTCTTCAGCCCGGCGGGGCCGGGCTCTGGATCGCTCACAGCGTCACCTTCGCCGCGCTCCGGACCGCTCACAACGTCACCTCCGCTGCGCTCCGGCGCCGCCGTGAGCCAAACCTGCGCCCATGATGCGCGGCTCCTCCGCTGCGCTCCGGACCGCTCACAACGTCACCTCCGCTGCGCTCCGGCGCCGCCGTGAGCCAAACCTGCGCCCATGATGCGCGGCTCCTCCGCTACGCTCCGGACCGCTCATCGCTTCAGCAGCCCGCGGGCGTCGGCGACGGTGACGACCGAGCCGGTGATGAGGATGCCGATGGTGCCGGGGACGGCGTTGTCGGACTCGGCGAGGGTGACCGCGGTGTCGATCGCGTCGGGGAAGTCCGGCACGACGTGGACCCGCTCGGGGCCGTACAGCTCCTCGGCGATGGCGCCGAGCTGCGCGGCGGACATGCCCCGCGGGGAGCTGTTGCGGGTGCAGACGATGCTCTCGGTGATCGGTTCGAGCAGCTCCAGCATGCCTTCGACGTCCTTGTCGGCGAGCGCCGCGACGACGGCGACGAGGCCGTTGAACGCGAACTCCTCGTTGAGCGCGCGGACGGTGGCCCGCATGCCGGCGGCGTTGTGGGCCGCGTCGACGAGGATCGGCGGGGACTTGCGGACCCGCTCGAGCCGGCCGGGTGAGGTCGCGCCGCCGAACCCGTCGCGGACGGACTCGGCGTTGAGGGCGCGCTCGTTGCCGGCGCCGAGGAACGTCTCGACGGCGGCGAGCGCGATCGCCGCGTTCTGCGCCTGGTGCTCGCCGTGCAGCGGCAGGAAGATGCCCTCATACGTCCCGGAGAGCCCCCGCAGCGTCAGGACCTGGCCGCCGACGGCGAGGTCGCGCTGGACGACGCCGAACTCGCGGCCTTCCCGGGCGATGGTCGCGCTGACCTCGGCGCAGCGCTCCAGGATCGGGCGCATCGCCTCCTCCGGCTGCGTGGCGCAGATCAGCGTGGATCCCTTGTAGATGATCCCGGCCTTTGCCAGGGCGATGTCCTCGATGGTGTCGCCGAGCCACTCGGTGTGGTCGAGGCCGATCGGGGTGATCACGGTCGTCTGCGCCTGCAGCACGTTGGTGGAGTCGTCGGCGCCGCCGAGCCCGACCTCGATGACGGCGACGTCGACGGGCGCGTCGGCGAACGCCGCGAACGCCATCGCCGTCGTCATGTCGAAGTACGTCAGCGGCGCGTCGTGCCGCGTGTCGAGGTATTCGGCGAGCGGCTGGACCTCGTCGTAGATCTCGACGAACCGGTCCTCGCTGATCGGCTCGTCCTCGATGCTGATCCGCTCCCGGATCGTCTGCAGGTGCGGGCTGGTGTACCGCCCGGTCCGCAGCCCGTGGGCGCGCAGCAGCGAGTCGATCATCCTGGCGGTCGACGTCTTGCCGTTGGTGCCGGTGATGTGGATCGCCGGATACGCCCGCTGAGGGTTGCCCAGCAGGTCGAGCAGGGCCTCGATGCGGCCGAGGTCGAACACCATGCGGGTGAAGCCCCGGCCGTTGAGCTCCTGGTCGACCTCGGTGAACCGGCTCATGCCGTCGCCTCCGCCGCGCTGCGCTGCGGGCCGCTCACAGTGCGTCCAACTGCCCGGTGATGCGGGCCAGGTCGGCCTCGGCGGCGGCGAGCCGCTGCCGGATCTTCTCCACGACCGGCTCGGGGGCCTTGTCGGTGAACGCCGGGTTGTCGAGCTTCGCCCGGCACTGCGCGGCTTCCTTCTCCGCGGCGGCCTTGTCCTTGCCCAGCCGGGCCCGCTCGGCGGCGACGTCGATCGTGCCGCGGGTGTCGAGCTCGACGGTGACGCCGACGCCCACGCTGAGCTTCGCGGTCGCCGCGAACTCCGCGCCGGGCGCCTCGAGGCGCGCCAGGGACCGGATGAGGCCCTCGTGCGCGGCGAGACCCGCGGCGTCGAGGCCCTCCAGGCGGGCGACGACCCGCTGGGCCGGCTTGACACCCTGGTCCGCCCGGAACCGGCGGACCTCGGTGACGACCCGCTGCAGGTCGGCGACCTCCTTCTCGGCGGCGTCGTTGACCAGCGCCTGGTCCGCGGCCGGCCACTGGGCCCGCACGAGGGTCGGCGCACCCGTGAGCGTCGTCCACAGCTCCTCGGTGACGAACGGCGTGATCGGGTGGAGCAGCCGCAGCAGGTTGTCCAGCACGTGGCCCAGCACCCTCTGCCGCTGCGGGGTCATGGCCGGCTTCGACAGCTCCAGATACCAGTCGCAGACGTCGTCCCACGCGAAGTGATACAGCGTGTCGCAGACCTTCGCCAGCTCATACGCCTCGAACTGCTCGTCGACCTCGGCGATGACGTGCTGGAGCCGGGACAGGATCCACCGGTCGACGGTCGACAGCCCCTCGGTCGGCAGGTCGCCCTCGACGGTCGCGCCGTTGGACAGGCCGAACCGGGTCGCATTCCACAGCTTGTTGCAGAAGTTGCGGGCGCCCTGCACCCACTCCTCGCTGACGGGCACGTCCGCGCCGGGGTTGGCGCCGCGGGCGAGGGTGAAGCGGGTCGCGTCGGCGCCGAACCGGTCGATCCAGTCCAGCGGGTCCACGACGTTGCCGAACGACTTCGACATCTTCTTGCCGTGCTGGTCGCGGACCATGCCGTGGAGCATGACGACGTCGAACGGCTGCCGGCCGTCCATCGCATACAGCCCGAACATCATCATCCGGGCGACCCAGAAGAACAGGATGTCGTAGCCGGTGACCAGGACGCTGGTCGGGTAGAACTTCGCCAGGTCCGGGGTCTCGTCGGGCCAGCCGAGCGTGGAGAACGGCCACAGCGCCGAGGAGAACCAGGTGTCCAGCACGTCCTGGTCCTGGGTCCAGCCGTCGCCGGTGGGCGCCTGCTCGTCAGGGCCCACGCAGACCACTTCGCCCTGTGGCCCGTACCAGACCGGGATCCGGTGCCCCCACCACAACTGGCGGGAAATGCACCAGTCGTGCATGTTGTCGACCCAGCCGAAGTAGCGCTTGGTCAGCTCCGGCGGCTCCACCCGGACCCGCCCGTCGCGGACGGCGTCGCCGGCGGCCTTCGCCAGGGGCCCGGTCCGCACGAACCACTGCAGCGACAGCCGCGGCTCGACGGTGGTGCCGCAGCGCTGGCAGTGCCCGACGGCGTGCATATACGGCCGCTTCTCCGCGACGATGCGCCCCTCGGCGCGCAGCGCGGCGACGATGGCGGGCCGCGCCTCGAAGCGGTCCTGGCCGAGGAACGGGCCGTGGACGGTGATGACGCCGTGCTCGTCCATGACGGTGAGGCTGGGCAGGTCGTGCCGCTGGCCGATCTCGAAGTCGTTGGGGTCGTGCGCGGGGGTCACCTTGACCGCGCCGGTGCCGAACGCCGGGTCGACGTGCGGGTCGGCGACGATCGGGATGCGGCGGCCGGTGAGCGGCAGCTCGACCTCGGTGCCGACGAGGTGCTTGTAGCGCTCGTCGTCGGGGTGCACGGCGACCGCGGTGTCACCGAGCATCGTCTCCGCCCGGGTGGTGGCCACGACGATCGCGTCGGCGCCGTCGCCGTAACGGATGGAGACCAGCTCACCGTCGTCGTCGGAGTGCTCGACCTCGATGTCGGACAGCGCGGTCAGGCAGCGCGGGCACCAGTTGATGATGCGCTCGGCCCGGTAGATGAGCCCGTCGTCGAACAGCCGCTTGAAGATGGTGAGGACGGCACGGGACAGCCCCTCGTCCATCGTGAACCGCTCGCGGCTCCAGTCGACCGAGTCGCCGAGGCGGGTCATCTGGCCGAGGATCTTGCCGCCGGACTCGGTCTTCCACTGCCAGACCTTCTCCACGAACGCCTCACGGCCCAGGTCGTGCCTGGACTGGCCGGCCGCGGCCAGCTGGCGCTCCACCACGTTCTGCGTGGCGATGCCGGCGTGGTCCATGCCGGGCAGCCACAGCGCCTCGAAGCCCTGCATCCGCTTGCGGCGGGTGAGCGCGTCCTGGACGGTGTGGTCGAGGGCATGGCCGATGTGCAGCGACCCGGTCACGTTCGGCGGAGGCAGCACGATCGCGAACGCGGGCTTGTCGCTGGCCGCGTCGGCCTTGAACAGACCGTCGGCGACCCATTGCTCATACCGCCGCTGCTCTACCTCTCCTGGCGCATACTGGGCCGAGAGCACCGAGGCAGTGGGGGCGGTCGGCTCGGCATCGCCGGGCGTCCGTTGAGTCTCCGTCACATAGCGAGTCTAGAACTTCGCATGTGGGGTCTACGCTCGCCAGTGCCCCCTCACTCAGGAGACCGATCGACGGTGACTTACCCGCCTCGCCCGTCCGACGACGAGCCACGTTCGCAGCCGTTCCAGCCGCAGTCATATGACCTGGCGCCGGAGTTCGGCACGCAACAGACTCCGAGTGACGGGTCCTATCAGCAGCAGCCCGGACCGTACGGCCCGCCGCAGTCGTATCCGGCCCAGCACCAGTACCAGCAGCCGGCGTATCAGGATCCGTACCAGCAGTCGGCGCCGCCGTATCAGCAGCCTGCCTACCAGCAGCAGCCGGCCTTCCCCGGTCCCGGGCCCGCCTACGCGCCGCCCCCGCCGGCCCCGCCGCGCAAGCGCAAAGGGCTGAAGATCACCCTCGGCATCATCGGCGCCCTGTTCCTGGTCTGCGGCGTGCTCTCCTGCGTGTTCCTCTACCCGTTCATCGACGCGGCCAACACCGCGGTGACGGCCCCGGACACGCTGCCGGGCGGTCTCACCAAGGAGACGTCCGCCGACATGCAGAAGATCGTCGACGAGATGGAGCGTGACCTGCGTAACGACGTCGGCGACGTCGACCAGGTCGCGGCGGGCATCTACAGCAACGGCGACCCGCAGAAGCTGGTCGTCCTCGTCGCCGCGACCTCCACGGTCCTCTTCCCGGACGACGAGGTCGACGACGCGTTCAGCGGCTTCAACGCGACCGCCGCCGACGGCGGTGTCAGCGGTCAGACCAGCTACCCGGCCGGCGACCTCGGCGGCACGGTGAAGTGCGCGACCGGCACCGAGGACGAGCTGGCCATGACCCTGTGCGCGTGGGCCGACCACGGCAGCGTCGGCATCGCGATCTTCATCGGACGCGACCTCCAGGAGTCGGCGGACCTGTTCCTGCAGATCCGGCCAGCCGTCGAGACCCGCTGATTGTCGCTTTCCCAGGTGTACGGGTGGGGTCGGGCCGCAACGGTCCGGCCCCGCTGTGTGTGCCGCCCCTTGCTACGCTGCGCCGATGGTCGATCTTCCGGGTATCTCCGACGACGACTCCTCCACAGTCGATGAGGAGGGGACCGGCTCGTCGATCAATGTGAAGAAGGTCGCGCTCATCTGCGGCGCCCTCGCCGGTGTCGCGCTGCTCGGCTCCGCGGTCGTTTTCGGCCCGACGGTCCTGCGCGTGACCCAGCAGAACGACACGACGGTCACGACGCCGGCGCAGGTCGGCGCGTTCACGATGGACTCCTCCGACGACGCGAAGAACACCGCGGAGTACGTACGGGACGCCATCGCCGCCGAGGTGAACCTCGACAAGAGCGTCGGCGCCATCTACAAGGACCAGGCGCAGACCGTCATCCTCGTCGCCGGCACCGCCCGGGTGTGGAAGCCGGAGAGCTCGCTCAGCACCGCCTTCAAGGCGATCTCCGACGACAGCGGCGCCGTGCGCGACGTCCGCGACGTCGACGCGGGCAGCCTCGGCGGCGTCATGCGGTGCGGGGTGACCGTCGACAAGGAGGGCGAGATCGCGGTGTGCGGCTGGGCCGACAACGGCTCGGTGGCCGTCGCCCTCTTCCCCGGCCGTCCCGTCGCCGACGCGGCGAAGGCGATGCTGGAGCTGCGCAACGCGGTCGAGCACCGCTGAGCCCGGCGTTTCTGGTCAGGAAACGACGATAGGCCCCCACTTCCGTGGGGGCCTATCGCGAAAATTTGTCCGGCGGCGTCCTACTCTCCCACACTCTCTCGGGTGCAGTACCATCGGCGCTGGAGGGCTTAGCTTCCGGGTTCGGAATGGGACCGGGCGTTTCCCCTCCGCTATGGCCGCCGTAACACTATGAACCTGTCAACCACCGCACACCCTGCCCGCCGTCGCCGGCTGCAGGGGTGCGTTCTGGTGTTGGTTCAGAATCACACAGTGGATGCGTTGTCTCATAAAGCTTTGTGTATGAGGTCAAGTCCTCGGCCTATTAGTACCGGTCAGCTCAAACCTGTTACCAGGCTTCCACTTCCGGCCTATCAACCCAGTGGTCTAACTGGGGGCCTTAACCCTCAAGGGGTGGGATACCTCATCTCGAAGCGAGCTTCCCGCTTAGATGCTTTCAGCGGTTATCCCTTCCGAACGTAGCCAACCAGCCGTGCTCTTGGCAGAACAACTGGCACACCAGAGGTTCGTCCGTCCCGGTCCTCTCGTACTAGGGACAGCCCTTCTCAAGTATCCTACGCGCGCGGCGGATAGGGACCGAACTGTCTCACGACGTTCTAAACCCAGCTCGCGTACCGCTTTAATGGGCGAACAGCCCAACCCTTGGGACCTACTCCAGCCCCAGGATGCGACGAGCCGACATCGAGGTGCCAAACCATCCCGTCGATATGGACTCTTGGGGAAGATCAGCCTGTTATCCCCGGGGTACCTTTTATCCGTTGAGCGACACCGCTTCCACCTGCCAGTGCCGGATCACTAGTCCCGACTTTCGTCCCTGCTCGACCTGTCAGTCTCACAGTCAAGCCCCCTTGTGCACTTGCACTCAACACCTGATTGCCAACCAGGCTGAGGGAACCTTTGGGCGCCTCCGTTACATTTTAGGAGGCAACCGCCCCAGTTAAACTACCCACCAGACACTGTCCCTGAACCGGATCACGGTCCGAAGTTAGATACCCAAATCCAACAGAGTGGTATTTCAAGCTTGCCTCCACAACCACTGGCGTGGCCGCTTCACAGGCTCCCACCTATCCTACACAATCGAATTCGAGTACCAATGTCAAGCTATAGTGAAGGTCCCGGGGTCTTTCCGTCCTGCCGCGCGTAACGAGCATCTTTACTCGTAGTGCAATTTCGCCGGGCCTGTGGTTGAGACAGTGGGGAAGTCGTTACGCCATTCGTGCAGGTCGGAACTTACCCGACAAGGAATTTCGCTACCTTAGGATGGTTATAGTTACCACCGCCGTTTACTGGCGCTTAAGTTCTCCGCTTCGCCCTCACGGACTAACAGGTCCCCTTAACGTTCCAGCACCGGGCAGGCGTCAGTCCATATACATCGTCTTAC
Source organism: Dactylosporangium sp. NBC_01737 (assembly GCF_035963215.1). NCBI lineage: Bacteria > Bacillati > Actinomycetota > Actinomycetes > Micromonosporales > Micromonosporaceae > Dactylosporangium > Dactylosporangium sp. NBC_01737. The sequence continues at coordinate 3,484,066 of NZ_CP109153.1, read as the reverse complement.
GACTTCGCATGGACCTGTGTTTTTAGTAAACAGTCGCTTCCCCCTGGTCTCTGCGGCCACCAACCGCTCCACCAGCATGTGGTCTCACCATCGGTGGCCCCCCTTCTCCCGAAGTTACGGGGGCAATTTGCCGAGTTCCTTAACCACAGTTCGCCCGATCGCCTCGGTATTCTCTACCTGACCACCTGTGTCGGTTTGGGGTACGGGCCGCTCGAAACTCGCTAGAGGCTTTTCTCGGCAGCATGGGATCACTGACTTCGCCTGAAACGGCTCCGCTTCACGTCTCACCCTCAAGCAGTACGGATTTGCCTATACTGCGGGCTACACGCTTGCCCCGGCACAACCACCGGCCGGGTCCAGCTACCCTCCTGCGTCACCCCATCGCTTGCCTACTACCACCCAAGTTCCCAACATCAACCCATCAACCCGAAGGTCTCAAAGCATCCGGAGGTTAGTACAAGCGGGTCCGGCATGGACGCTTCTACGCGGGTACGGGAATATCAACCCGTTATCCATCGACTACGCCTCTCGGCCTCGCCTTAGGCCCCGACTCACCCAGGGCGGATTAGCCTGGCCCTGGAACCCTTGGTCATCCGGCGGCAGGGTTTCTCACCCTGCTTTCGCTACTCATGCCTGCATTCTCACTCGCGTCACCTCCACGGCTGGATCACTCCGCCGCTTCACCGGTGACACGACGCTCCCCTACCCATCCACACACCTGGACCTCACCCCGAAAGGATCAGCCGGGTTATCATGTGAATGCCACAGCTTCGGCGGTGTGCTTGAGCCCCGCTACATTGTCGGCGCGGAACCACTTGACCAGTGAGCTATTACGCACTCTTTCAAGGGTGGCTGCTTCTAAGCCAACCTCCTGGTTGTCTATGCGACCCCACATCCTTTACCACTTAGCACACGCTTAGGGGCCTTAGCTGGTGATCTGGGCTGTTTCCCTCTCGACTACGAAGCTTATCCCCCGCAGTCTCACTGCCACGCTCTCACTTACCGGCATTCGGAGTTTAGTTGACTTCAGTAAGCTTGTAGGCCCCCTAGGCCATCCAGTGCTCTACCTCCGGCAAGAAACACGTGACGCTGCACCTAAATGCATTTCGGGGAGAACCAGCTATCACGGAGTTTGATTGGCCTTTCACCCCTAACCACAGGTCATCCCCCAACTTTTCAACGTTGGTGGGTTCGGCCCTCCACGCGGTCTTACCCGCGCTTCAGCCTGCCCATGGCTAGATCACTCCGCTTCGGGTCTAGGACACGCGACTGAACGCCCTATTCAGACTCGCTTTCGCTACGGCTCCCCCACACGGGTTAACCTCGCCACGTATCACTAACTCGCAGGCTCATTCTTCAAAAGGCACGCCGTCACCCCCGACCCCAAAAGGCCAGGACGCTCCGACGGATTGTAGGCGCACGGTTTCAGGTACTATTTCACTCCCCTCCCGGGGTACTTTTCACCTTTCCCTCACGGTACTCGTCCGCTATCGGTCATCAGGGAGTATTTAGGCTTACCAGGTGGTCCTGGCAGATTCACGGCAGATTACAGGAGTCCGCCGCTAC